>NZ_JBDFLX010000001.1:0-4402336 GCF_047237965.1 Noviherbaspirillum phoenicis
CAGAAAGCATCCGTACAGTTCCTCCTTGAGCGCGCCCGGGGACGGAAGCATCTCGCGCAGGGGGCTGTATTCCTGATAGGCGCCGTTGATGCCGGCAAGCAGCTTGCCGGCCGTATCGGGAGCGACATTCTGCAGGAGCTCCATCAGTTCGCTGCACCTGGCATCGAAGCGCTGAATGTAGGCAGCCTGTGCGGAGGGATCGACCGCCGGGGGTTTCACCGGCGGGTAAGAATGGGACTTGCAAAGCGGCGCCGGGTTAAGGCATAAGGCGAACAGGTCGTAGAGCGGCTTGAGTTCTGGTTGGGCCGGGCTCAGTTGCAGGGCTGCCTGCGCGGTGGCGACGATCAGGGCGAGTGTGACGCCATCCTCGCCCCGCCTGGCGCGGTCAAGGACGATGTCGCGCATCCAGTAAATCTGCGATGTCGATGGCAGATGCGCCATGGCCTGGTAGAGGCTCTGGAAGCGGTGGATGCTGTGCCTGGGGTCGCGTTCGAATACCTGTTTCAGCATGCTTTCGACAAGGTCACCGAAAACCTCCCGGTACTCCGCGTTGCGCTTCCAGTAAAACTCGCCGTACTCCGATGGAATCATCCGCAGCAGGCTGATCGCCATCTTGTCGCCCTCTGCCACATCATCGAGAAGAACGGGCATGATCAAGGCCTTTCCCAATAGCAGTACCTGCTTTTCGACCGGCATGTCCCGCATCGGCAGGGACTGCAGGCAGCCATGCAGGCCCCATAAAAGCGCGCCCTTGTTGTGCTTCATCTGTTGGTCATCGTCGGGAAAGCCATACCTGCCCGGATAAGCCTTTTCTCTTCCGCAGAGGGCGATGCCCCACAGGGTATGGCATAGGGCCTTGGTCCTGTAGCCAGGCTGCAGCCGCATGCACATGGAGAGGAAAGCCTGCACTCGTTCCGGAAACTCCGGGCCGATATGGCCGGAGATCTCGGGTTCCAGAATGATGGCTAATTTGTACTGCGCCAGGCATGGCTGCAATGCGCCGACCCGGCTGGCCATGTCCGCGAACTGCTGTTTCGTGCCGCAAAACAGGCTAGTGTGATGGGTCTGAACAAGACTGAGCAATGCTTCTGCCTGATTCTTGCTTTCCAGGTGCTGCAGGCTGGCCAGCATCGTGCCTATATGCGGCGTGATCGCCGTACCGGGAAAGTGGTGATTCAGCGTGGCGCTCACGAGCAGAAACAGTTCCAGCCGATGCGCCGGATTGACCTGGGGCAGTTCGTACAGCGTGCCCATGCAGTCGTGAAGCGCCGCCGCCCGCGAGCCCTGGATGGCGTTCCCCAGCGTGCGATAGAGCCTGAGCGCTAGCGGCGCCATATGCGGCGTCATTCGTTGCGCGAAGGCGCGGCTCACGCAGGCAAGGCTGGTGATGGCACGGCCTTCACGCAGGGAAATATGGGTCACCACGATCCGGCGGAAGATGTCTGGCGGCATCTCTTCCAGCGGACTCGGCGTGGCAGTCCGGATGGCTGATGAGGCAGGGGAGGTGTGCATGGGCGCTCTCTGGTCAAGGACAAGCGCCATTAGTCGCGGACCCGGCCGCCTGGTTCGATATTGCCGGGCGGAGGGCTCCCGCGGCATTGACGCAGGTCGCTTGGGTTCGCGGCGCGCGGGGTGGATGCGACCGGCCGCTCCTACAATGAGAGCAATACGCATGGACAGATCCGCAGGCCGATCAAGGAGACCACGATGCTGATGAGCGATGAGGAATACTTCCGCAGCTGCGTTGCCAGGGAGCGGCAACTGGCCCATCTGCTGGGCCACAAGGTGGAAGAGTTTTACGAGGATGCCGGCACGCTGTGGGACGGCACCACCGCCATGCCGAAATGGACCCGCGACTGGGCCGCCTGCGCGCCGCTGATCGCCGAATACGAGATCGATATCCGCTTCGACCGCGAGGCCGGCGCTTCACATGCGCATTGCGTGCATGCGGGGCCGGTGTCGGTGCATCCGGACGACTATCCGGACCGCCAGCATGCGCTGATGTACGCGGTGGTCAAGGCCGTGGTGCACATGCTGGAACACCGCAAGCCGCGGCACTGAACGCTTGTTGGCTTGCGGCGTCAGGGATCAGTAGCCGTAGCGCTTGGCCACTTCGTTGCCGACATAGCCGCCGCCGATCACGCCGGCGACGGTCGCCAGTTTCTTGCCGTTGCCGCCGCCCACCTGGTTGCCCAGCACGCCGCCGAGCACGGCGCCGGCCGCAATGCCGACCGGGCTGATCTGCGGCGCAGACTGCTGGTACGAAGGCTGCTGCGGCGGAGCTGGCTGATAGGCCGGCTGGTAGGTAGGCTGCTGATACGCCGGTTGCTGGTAGCTGCCGGCCTGGGCGTAGCGCTGGGTGCTGGCGTGCTGCACGGCCGGCTTGACCACGGTCTTTTTCGCCACCGGCTGCGGCGCAGGCCGGGTTTCCGGCTCGGGCGCCACGGCCTTTTCCACCACGGGCGCGGCGCTGGCAAGCTGCTTGGCCTCGCCGTGCGAGTCGGGCAGCAGGCCGGTCATCGCGGCCACGCCCACCAGGCTCACCAGCATGACCGACGCAGCGGCGCCGGCCATCAGGGGGTGGATCTTGTTGGTGGTCTGTACTGTCTGCATCATCGCTCCTGGTCTGCACCGAAGTTCGGTATGAGCACAGATTAACGTTGAGCGAACTCAGTTGCTAGGCAGCGACTGTTTCATCTGTGAAAACTTGTAACAGGACAGCGCACGCGCTGGGCCGGCGCCGGTCCCGGTCTCAGTCGCGGCGCCGGTTCTTGTCGATGATCGCGTACAGGATCAGGCCATAGGCCAGCAGGCGCACCAGATAGTAGGCCGGCGTGTCCTCGCGCCAGGCCGGCACGGCGCCCTGCAGCAGCCGGTTGACCGCCTCGATCCAGAACGACAGGCCGAACAGCAGGAAGAAGCGGTCGCGGGTGACGCGCCAGAAGCGCAGGAAGAAGCAGCCGATCACGAACGACAGCGCCGCGATGGCGCCGATGGTCATCAGGCTGGTGCTGGTGTATTCATTCATCCGTAATCAGTCCGTAGAGCAGCGGCAGCAGCGCGACCAGCCCGGAACCCAGGCGCAGCGGGAGCAGGTCGATACTGGGAAAGAACAGCTTGTCCATCATCAGCGCGACATTCGCCAGCGTCAGGCCCGTAAAGCACAGCGCGCTCCACATCAGCAGTCGATAGCGGCTGGCGCGGTAGCCGCGCCACAGCAGCACGGCCGACAGCAGCGAAGTCAGGCCGCACAAACCATAGATGATCGTCTGGATCATGGCTTTTTCTTTCCCCACTTGAAGGCATCGGCAAATTCCTGGATCCGGGAATGGCGCCGGCTGCCTGCGTGGATCATGTTGGTGACTTCAATCAGGTTCTGGCTGTAGTAACGCTCCAGGCTGCCCACCAGCGCATCGAGTTCATCGGTGGCGGGCTGGTAGCGCCAGGCCGGCGCGGCGGCGTCGGCCTGGGGGCAGATGTGCGCCGCCGCCAGGTCGGCCAGCAGGGCGGCCGCGCGCTCGGTGGGCAGGTACAGCCGCTGCGCCAGCCGGGCGGCGTCCCAGCGCCCGGCCTCGCGACGCATCAGCAGGATCGCTTCCAGGTGCGGAATCGACGGGATCGAAAAGATGAACCGCCGGAGGTCGTCTGTCAGTACTTCCTGCTTCATCCGTTCACAACAATGTTCATGCAGGAGGCAATCGCCTCGCGCAGCCGTTCCGGCGGCACCGGCTTGACCAGGTGCAGGTCGAAGCCCGCCTGCAGCGCGCGCTGCTGGTCTTCATGCAGGCCGTAGCCGGTGAGGGCAACCAGCCTGATGTGGCAGGTTGCCGGGTTGGCGCGCATGCGGCGCGCGACTTCATAGCCATCCATGCCGGGCAGGCCGATGTCGACCAGCGCAATGTCGGGCCGGTGCGCCAGCGCCAGTTCCAGGCCTTCGGCGCCGTCGGCCGCCTGCAGCACGCGGGTGCCGAAGGAGTCGAGCAGCATGGCCATCATTTCACGGCCATCGGCATTGTCTTCCACGATCAGGGCGCTGCATTCGGCCTGCGCCGCCTGTTTTGCGCCGGCTGGCGCCAGCATGTCCGAGGGCGCCTCCACCCTTGGCAGGCGCAGCGTGAAACGGCTGCCGCAGCCAGCGCCCTCGCTATGGGCTTCGATGTTGCCGTCATGCAGCCTGACCAGCTGGCTGACCAGCGCCAGGCCGATGCCCATGCCGCCCTGCGCCCGGTCGAGCGAGCTTTCGCCCTGGACGAATACGTCGAACACATGCGGCAGCAGGTCAGGGCCGATGCCCACGCCGGTATCGCGCACTTCCAGCATGGCCTGGTGCCGCTGTGCGCCGACCAAGACATCGATCCTGCCGCCCGGCGCCGTGTATTTCAGCGCGTTGTCGAGCAGGTTGGTGATGATCTGCTCCACCCGCGTCGGGTCGGCATCGATCCAGACCGGATCGGACTGTATGTTCACTTCGTAGCCGCGGGTGCGGCCGGTGGCTGCCAGGGTTTCCATGCAGGTATGCAGCATTGCGGCCAGTTCGAACTGCTTGCGCTCGAGCAGGATCTTGCCCGACATCACCCGGCCGAGGTCGAGCAGGTCGTCGACGATGTGGCTCAGGTGCTGGCACTGGCGGCCGATGATCTGCCGCGCCCGCTGCGCCGCCTCGATGCTCACGCCTTCCAGGCCGATCAGGGTGGCCGCGCTGCTGATGGCCGACAGCGGATTGCGCAACTCGTGGCCCAGCATCGCCAGGAACTCGTCCTTGGCCTTGTTCTGCATGACCGCAGCCTCGCGTTCGCGCTTTTCCAGTTCCAGGCGCTTGTTCACGGCGGACAGTTCATGGGTGCGCTTGCGCAGTTCCGCGGTCTGGCTCTGCAGTTCCAGCGTCTTCTTCGCCATCGCCACGAACACGCCCACCTTGGCCTGCAGCATTTGCGGGATCACCGGCGTAAACAGGTAGTCGACCGCGCCTTTTTCGTAGCCCTTGAGCCGGTGCATCTCGTCGGCCAGGTAAGCGGTAATGAAGATAATGGGCACGGCTGCCGAGCGCGGGCGGGAATGGATGGCCTCCGCGGTTTCGAAGCCATCCATGCCAGGCATGTTGACGTCGAGCAGGATGACGGCGAAATCGTGCTGCAGCACCTGGCGCAATGCTTCCTCGCCCGAACGCGCGGTATGCACCTCGCAGCCGTTATCCTCCGACCAGCGCGCCAGCAGGCTGTCCAGGGCGAACAGGCTGGCCGGGTCATCGTTGACGATCAGGATCTTGGGCTTATCGGGTTTTTGCACGGGTTTGCCCTGGTGAAATGAAAATGCCTGGATAGGGAGCGGCCCTGATAGACCGGAATGGCTGAGAGTGTCGGGGGTTCATTTTGCCCGTACTGCATGAACGCGGTTTATCCCAATGCAATGAATCCTGCCGATATTGTTTCTTCTTGTTAATTACCACCGGTATTCAAACGGTCATAACAGTAAGTTTTCTTTAGGCAACAAAACAGCTTGCAAGGCTATCAGCGCCAATGGAGAATGTCAAAGTTCATTGGAGACAAACCCACATGCATGCCATTACCGATTTCCCGCACGACCTCGACCGCAAGATGTTGCTGGCCGCCCTGACGGCCCTGAAGAAAGGCGATTTCTCGGTGCGTATGCCGACCGACCTGACGGGCCTGGATGGCAAGATTGCCGATACGCTGAATGACATTATCGAGAACAGCGGTCTGATGGCGCAGGAGATCGCCAGCGTCAGCCAGACAGTGGGCCGTGAGGGACGGCTGCTGCAGCGCGCAACTGCGGCCAATGTATCGGGCGGCTGGGGCACGATCGTCAATTCGGTCAACACCCTGATCGACGACCTGGTGCGGCCGACCACGGAAATGGCGCGCGTCATCGGCGCGGTGGCCAAGGGCGACCTGTCGCAGACCATGTCGCTGGATGTGGACGGCCGGCCGCTGGAAGGCCAGTTCCTGCGCGCGGCGGCCACCGCCAACACGATGGTTGACCAGTTGAGCTCGTTTGCTTCCGAAGTGACCCGCGTGGCGCGTGAGGTAGGCACCGAGGGCAAGCTGGGCGGCCAGGCCAACGTGCCCGGCGTGGCCGGCACCTGGAAGGACCTGACCGACTCGGTCAACTCCATGGCCGGCAACCTGACCTCGCAGGTGCGTAACATCGCCGACGTGACCACGGCGGTGGCCAACGGCGACCTGTCGAAGAAGATCACGGTGGACGTGCGCGGCGAGATCCTGCAGTTGAAGGACACCATCAACACCATGGTGGACCAGCTGCGCTCCTTCGCTTCCGAGGTGACCCGGGTGGCGCGCGAGGTGGGCACCGAGGGCAAGCTGGGCGGACAGGCCTATGTGCCGGGCGTGGGCGGCACCTGGAAGGACCTGACCGATAACGTGAACTTCATGGCGTCGAACCTGACGGGCCAGGTGAGGAACATCGCCGAGGTGACCACCGCCGTGGCCAACGGCGACCTGTCGAAGAAGATCGCGGCCGATGCGCGCGGCGAGATCCTGCAGCTGAAGGAAACCATCAACGTGATGGTGGACCAGCTCAGTTCCTTTGCATCGGAAGTGACCCGCGTGGCGCGTGAGGTCGGCACCGAGGGCAAGCTGGGCGGCCAGGCGCAGGTGAAGGGCGTGGCCGGCACCTGGAAGGACCTGACCGACTCGGTCAACTCGATGGCCGGCAACCTGACGGGCCAGGTGCGTAACATCGCCGACGTGACCACCGCGGTTGCGAATGGCGACCTGTCCAAGAAGATCACTGCGGACGCGAAAGGCGAGATCCTGGAACTGAAGGACACCATCAACGTGATGGTGGACCAGCTCAGCTCCTTTGCATCCGAGGTGACGCGCGTGGCCCGTGAAGTGGGCACCGAGGGCAAGCTCGGCGGCCAGGCCAACGTGCCCGGCGTGGCGGGCACCTGGAAAGACCTGACCGACTCGGTCAACTCGATGGCGGGCAACCTGACGGGCCAGGTGCGTAACATCGCCGACGTGACCACTGCCGTTGCCAACGGCGACCTGTCGAAGAAGATCACCGCCGACGCAAAAGGCGAGATCCTGGAACTGAAGAACACGATCAACGTGATGGTGGACCAGCTCAGTTCCTTTGCTTCCGAGGTGACCCGCGTGGCGCGTGAAGTGGGTACCGAGGGCAAGCTCGGCGGACAGGCACAGGTGAAGGGCGTGGGCGGCACCTGGAAGGACCTGACCGAGAACGTGAACTTCATGGCATCGAACCTGACGGGCCAGGTGCGTAATATCGCCGAGGTGACCACGGCTGTTGCGAACGGCGACCTGTCGAAGAAGATCACGGTGGACGTGAAGGGCGAGATTCTTGAACTGAAGGACACCATCAACGTGATGGTGGATCAGCTCAGCTCGTTTGCTTCCGAAGTGACCCGCGTGGCGCGCGAGGTCGGCACTGAAGGCGAACTCGGCGGGCAGGCCAATGTGCCGGGCGTGGCGGGCACCTGGAAAGACCTGACCGACTCGGTGAACTCGATGGCCGGCAACCTGACGGGCCAGGTGCGTAACATCGCCGACGTGACCACGGCGGTTGCGAACGGCGACCTGTCCAAGAAGATCACCGCCGACGCGAAAGGCGAGATCCTGGAGCTGAAGAACACCATCAACGTGATGGTGGACCAGCTGAGTTCGTTCGCATCGGAAGTGACCCGCGTGGCGCGCGAGGTCGGCACCGAAGGCAAGCTCGGCGGTCAGGCCAACGTGCCCGGCGTGGCAGGCACCTGGAAGGACCTGACCGACAACGTGAACTCCATGGCCGGCAACCTGACGGGCCAGGTGCGTAACATCGCCGACGTGACGACTGCGGTGGCGAATGGCGACCTGTCCAAGAAGATCACCGCCGATGCCAAGGGCGAGATCCTGGAGCTGAAGGACACCATCAACGTGATGGTGGACCAGCTGCGTTCCTTCGCCTCGGAGGTGACCCGCGTGGCGCGTGAAGTGGGCACCGAAGGCGAGCTCGGCGGCCAGGCGAATGTGCCGGGCGTGGCGGGAACGTGGAAGGACCTGACCGACTCGGTCAACTCGATGGCCGGTAACCTGACGGGACAGGTGAGGAACATCGCTGACGTGACGACCGCCGTGGCGAACGGCGACCTGTCCAAGAAGATCACCGCCGATGCCAAGGGCGAGATCCTGCAGCTGAAGAATACGATCAACGTGATGGTGGACCAGCTCAGCTCGTTCGCATCCGAAGTGACCCGTGTGGCCCGTGAAGTGGGCACCGAAGGCAAGCTGGGCGGACAGGCCCAGGTGAAGGGCGTGGGCGGCACCTGGAAGGACCTGACCGACAACGTGAACTTCATGGCATCGAACCTGACGGGCCAGGTGCGGAACATCGCCGAGGTGACCACGGCTGTTGCAAACGGCGACCTGTCGAAGAAGATCACCGCAGACGTGAAGGGCGAGATCCTTGAACTGAAGGACACCATCAACGTGATGGTGGACCAGTTGAGCTCGTTTGCTTCCGAGGTGACCCGCGTGGCGCGCGAGGTGGGCACCGAGGGCAAGCTCGGCGGCCAGGCCAACGTGCCCGGCGTGGCCGGCACCTGGAAGGACCTGACCGACTCGGTCAACTCCATGGCCGGCAACCTGACCTCGCAGGTGCGTAACATCGCCGACGTGACCACGGCGGTGGCCAACGGCGACCTGTCGAAGAAGATCACGGTGGACGTGCGCGGCGAGATCCTGCAGTTGAAGGACACCATCAACACCATGGTGGACCAGCTGCGTTCCTTCGCCTCCGAAGTGACCCGGGTGGCGCGCGAAGTGGGCACCGAGGGCAGGCTGGGCGGACAGGCCAATGTGCCGGGCGCCTCCGGTACCTGGAAGGACCTGACCGACAACGTGAACTTCATGGCGTCGAACCTGACGGGCCAGGTGAGGAACATCGCCGAGGTGACCACGGCGGTGGCCAACGGCGACCTGTCGAAGAAGATCACGGTGGACGTGAAGGGCGAGATCCTGGAGCTGAAGGACACCATCAACGTGATGGTGGACCAGCTCAGTTCCTTTGCATCGGAAGTGACCCGCGTGGCGCGTGAAGTGGGCACCGAGGGCAAGCTGGGCGGCCAGGCGCAGGTCAAGGGCGTGGGCGGCACCTGGAAGGACCTGACCGAGAACGTGAACTTCATGGCGGCCAACCTGACCGCCCAGGTGCGCGGCATCGCCGGCGTGGTGACCGCGGTGGCCAACGGCGACCTGAAGAAGAAACTGACGGTGGCGGCGCAGGGCGAGATCGCGGCGCTGGCCAACACCATCAATGAAATGACCGACACCCTGGCGGTGTTCGCCGACCAGGTGACGACGGTGGCCCGCGAGGTCGGCGTGGAAGGCAAGCTGGGCGGCCAGGCCAGCGTGCCGGGCGCTTCCGGCACCTGGAAGGACCTGACCGAGAACGTCAACCAGCTCGCGGCGAACCTCACCACCCAGGTGCGCGCGATTGCCGAGGTGGCCACCGCGGTGACCCGCGGCGACCTGTCGCGCTCGATCCAGGTGGAAGCGCGCGGCGAGGTGTCGGACCTGAAGGACAACATCAACGAGATGATCCGCAACCTGAAGGAGACCACGCAGAAGAATGCCGAGCAGGACTGGCTGAAAACCAACCTGGCCCAGTTCACCCGCCTGCTGCAGGGCCAGCGCGACCTGGAAGCCGTGACCCGGCTGATCCTGTCCGAACTGGCGCCGCTGGTGTCGGCCCACCATGGCGTGTTCTACATGATGGATGCGCAGACCGAGCCGCCGCGCCTGCAGATGATTGCCAGCTATGGCTACCGTTCCAGCCGCAAGCTGCCCACGTCCTTCGGGCCGGGCGAAGGCCTGGTGGGGCAGTGCGCCATCGAGAAGCGCCGCATCTGGCTCACCAACGTGCCGCGCGACTATATCCAGATCTCGTCCGGCCTGGGCGCGGCGCCGCCGAGCAATATCGTGGTGCTGCCCATCCTGTTCGAGCAGCAGGTGAAAGCGGTGGTGGAGATCGCCTCGCTGGACCGCTTCACCGACACCCATCTGTCCTTCCTCGACCAGCTGATGGAATCGATCGGCGTGGTGCTCAACACCATCGAGGCCAACAGCCGCACCGAGTCGCTGCTGACCCAGTCGCAGCGCCTGGCGCAGGAGCTGCAGCAGACCAATATGGAGCTGGCGGAGAAGGCGCGGCTGCTGTCGGAACAGAACATCGAGGTGGAACGCAAGAACCGCGAGGTGGAGCAGGCCAAGCTGGCGCTGGAGGAGAAGGCGACCCAGCTGGCGCTGTCATCGAAGTACAAGTCCGAGTTCCTGGCCAACATGTCGCACGAGCTGCGCACGCCGTTGAACAGCCTGCTGATCCTGGCGCAGCAGCTGCGCGACAACCCGAACGGCAACCTGTCGTTGAGCGAGGTCGAATATGCCCGCACCATCCACGGCTCGGGCACCGACCTGCTGACCCTGATCAACGACATTCTCGACCTGTCCAAGATCGAGTCCGGCACGGTGACGCTGGAGATGAGCGAATTCCGCTTCCCGCAGCTGGCCAATTTCGTCGAGCGTACCTTCCGCCACATGGCCGAGGCCAAGCAGATCAGCTTCGAGATCAAGCTCGACGAGCAGCTGCCATCCTCGCTGATGACCGATACCACGCGCCTGCAGCAGATCCTGAAGAACCTGCTGTCGAACGCGTTCAAGTTCACCGCGCGCGGCCAGGTCACGCTGCATATCGGCCTGGTGGCATCGGGCTGGAGCGCCGACCATGCATTGCTGCGCACCGCCGACGCGGTGCTGGCATTCGCCGTCACCGATACCGGCGTGGGCATCCCGGCTGACAAGCTGCAGCTGATCTTCGAAGCCTTCCAGCAGGCCGACGGCAGCACCGCCCGCAAGTACGGCGGCACCGGCCTGGGCCTGTCGATCAGCCGCGAACTGTCTCGCCTGCTGGGCGGCGAGATCCGCGTCACCAGCACGGTGGGCGCGGGCAGCACCTTCACGCTCTACCTGCCTTACCACCGCAAGGGCTATACCGAGTTCAGGCAACTGCCGGCCGAGCCTGCGGACGCCAGCAGCCAGGCCAGCACGCAGGCTGCGCGCATGGCGGCGCAGCTGCTCGAGGCGGTGCAGGCGGCGGACAATCCGGCGCTGTATCTCGGCCATGAATCGGGCGACGACAGGAACACCGTCGCGCCGGGCGACGCCGCCGTGCTGATCGTGGAGGACGACATCCACTACGCCAAGCAGCTGCTCGACCTTGCCCGAGAAAAGGGCTTCAAGGGCATCGTCACCTATCACGGCGACTCGGCGCTGACGCTGGCGCGCGACTACCTGCCCACCGCCATCATGCTCGACATCGACCTGCCCGACACCGATGGCTTCACCGTGCTGGAACGCTTAAAGCGCGACCCGTCCACCCGGCATATCCCGGTGCACATCCTGTCGCACATCAACGAGCGCGAGCGCGGCCTGCGCCAGGGCGCCATTTCCTACCTGGTCAAGCCGGTGCCGGCGGAGCGGCTGGACGAGGAATTCACCCGCATCCAGCAGTTCCTGGTGCGCAGCAAGCCCAGCCTGCTGGTGGTGGAAGACGACGCTGTGCAGCGCCAGCGCATCGTCGAGCTGATCGGCGATGCAGACCTCGACATCACCGCGGTGGACTCGGGCGAAAAGGCGCTGGCGGCGCTGAAGAATGCCCGCTTCGACTGCGCGGTGCTGGACCTGACGCTGCCCGACATCGACGGCTTCTCGCTGCTCGACGCGGTCAGCCAGGACGAGGACATGCGGCGCACGCCCATCGTGATCTACACCGCGCGCGACCTGAACCGCAAGGAAGTGGCGCGGCTGCGCCGGGTAGCCAAGACCATCGTGATCAAGGACGCCCGTTCGCCCGAGCGCCTGCTGGACGAGACCGCGCTGTTCCTGCATCGCTCGCCGGCCCGGCTGCCGGAGTTCCAGCGCAAGATGCTGGAAGAGGTGCATGCGGCGCAGAGCGGCCTGGCCGGGCGCAAGGTACTGATCGTCGACGACGACCTGCGCAACATCTTTGCGCTGACCACGGCGCTGGAGCGGCAGGACATGGCGGTGTCGTTCGCCGAGAACGGCCGTGACGGCATCGAGCTGCTGCGCCAGGACCCGTCGATCGAGATCGTGCTGATGGACATCATGATGCCGGAGATGGATGGCTACGACACCATGCGCGCGATCCGCAACATCCCGCAGTTCAAGTCGCTGCCCATCATCACCCTGACCGCCAAGGCGATGAAGGGCGACCGCGACAAGTGCATTGCCGCCGGCGCGTCCGACTACATCACCAAGCCGGTCGACGTCTCCCAGCTGCTGTCGCTGATGCGTGTATGGCTGTCCCGGTGAGCACCGTGCCGGCCGCGGTCAGCACGGTACAGGAGATCGAGACCGAACTGCTGCTCGAGGCGCTGTACCGGATGTACGGCACCGACCTGCGCGAGATGGAGCACGCGGCCTTGCGCCCGCGCCTGGTGGCCTTCATGCGCCGCCGCGGCCTGGCCTCGCTGTCGGCGGTGCAGGCCGAGGTGCTGCATGACCAGGCGCTCGGCGTCGAACTGCTGCGCTGCCTGTGCCTGCGTCCGGCCGCCCTGTTCGATGACCCGGCCCGGATTGCGCTGCTGCGCCAGACGCTGGGGCCGTGGCTCCGTTCCTGTCCGGTGGCGCGGGTCTGGGTGTCCGAATGCAGCGGCGCCGAGGATGTTTACACCCTGGCCATTTTGCTGCGGGAAGAGGGCTTCTACGACAAGACCCTGCTGTTCGCCACCGCCGCCAGCGAAGCCATGCTCGACGCCGCCCGCACCGGCCGCTTCCCGGCCAGCGAACTGGGCCGTTACCAGCAGAACTACCTGCGCAGCGGCGGCCGCCACACGCTTGCCGATTACCTGGTCAGCGGCGAGCCGGATGCGGAGGGCAACCTGTCCTTCCGTCCCGAGCTGGGCAGGAACATCATCTGGGCGCAGTACAACCTGGCCACCGACGCCACCTTCAACGAATTCCAGCTGATCATCTGCCGTGGCGCGCTGTCCGACCTGCAGCCAGTACTGCGGCAGCGCGCGCTGCGGCTGTTCCATGAAAGCCTGGCGGTGTTTGGCTACCTTAGCGTGCATCCGGCCGATGCGCTGAATCATTTGCCGAATGATGTGGATTTCAGGGCGATACATGCGGATTCGGGGTTGTATCGGCGGATAAGTTAGGGCGGGGTATAGGGGCTCTGTCGTTGCGGCTGCTTTTGACGTACGCGCAGCGACAGTTGCGGTTGCGGTTGCGGTTGCGGTTGCTTTTGAAGTTGCCGTTGCTTTTAAGTCCCGTTGAGCGCGCCGTGACGTCGGTGCGTGGAGCGGGAAAAGGTGCGGCGTCTGTTTGAGTCAAGCGAAGCTTGGCGAGTTTAGCCGCGCCCCGCTCCATGCATCGACGGCACGGGGACCCTCGCGCAGCGAGGGCGCGATCACCGGGTCGCCTTTTCTTGCCTACTTCTTTTGGCGAAGCAAAAGAAGTAGGTCGCCCGCCGGGGCGAACTCCCGGCTTGGTCATGACGATAGTGCTTTCGCGTTGTTTCACCCGGCGGAAAGACGTCACTGCGAAGCAGCAGTTGCTTTTGAAGTTGAAGTTTGAAGTCTGAAGTTTGCCGACAAACGTCAAAAGCGAAGACGACAGTGCTGCCCGGGCGTTGCCGGGTGACGCAATGCGGCTGCACTGCCGTGGAGACAAGCCGGGAGTCCGTCCCGGCAGCCGGGTTACTTTTTTGCTTCGCCAAAAAAGTAACCAAAAAAGGCGACCCGATGATCGCGCCCCGCTGCGCGGGGTCCCCGTGCCAGCGGTACCCGGAGCGGGGCGCGGCTAAACTCGCCAAGCTGCGCTTGACTCAGACAGACGCCGCACCTTTTCCCGCTCCGGGCACCGCTGACACGGCGCGCTCAACGGGATTTCACTGCAACTGCAACGGCAACGGCAACGGCAACGGCAACGGCAACGGCAACGGCAACGGCAACGGCAACGGCAACGGCAACTGCAACGGCAACGGCAACGGCAACTGCAACGGCAACTGCAACTGCAACGGCAACTGCAACTGCAACGGCAACTGCAACGGCAACCAGGAGCAAACATGGAGAAGGACATCGCAAGTGCGGCAGCGCTGCTGCGGAACGCGGACAGCATCGTGATCGCTGCCGGCGCTGGCATGGGCGTGGATTCCGGCCTGCCGGATTTTCGCGGTGACCAGGGTTTCTGGCAGGCCTATCCGCCGCTGGCCAAGGCTGGCATCCGCTTCGTCGAGATCGCCAACCCGGCGGCCTTCCGTGACGACCCGCGCCTGGCCTGGGGCTTTTATGGCCATCGGCTCGCGCTGTACCGGGCTACCGTGCCGCATGCGGGCTTCGGCCTGCTGCGGCAGATGGCGGCACGCATGCCGCACGGCGGCTTCGTGTTTACCAGTAATGTCGATGGCCAGTTCCAGAAGGCCGGATTTGCCGACGAACAGGTGGCCGAGTGCCATGGCGCCATCCATTTCCTGCAATGCAACCAGCCCTGCACCGACGCCGTCTGGCCGGCCGACGGCTTCGTGCCGCAAGTCGATAGGACGCAGTGCCGGCTGCTGTCGCCGCTGCCGCGCTGCCCGCATTGCGGCGAGGTGGCGCGGCCCAATATCCTGATGTTCAATGACGGCGCATGGCTGGAGCAGCGCAGCGAGCGGCAACTCGACAGGTTCGCGCGCTGGCTGCAGCGTGCGCGCAGGCCGGTGGTGGTTGAACTGGGCGCAGGCGTCGATGTGCCCTCGGTGCGGCGCCAGGCCGAGCAGATCGGCGCGCCGCTGGTGCGCATCAATCCGCGTGCGCCGCAGGGCGCGGATGTGGGTTTGGCGATCGGCGCCTTGCAGGGCCTGCGCCTGATCGAGGAAGCGTGGCGGCATGCGCCGGGGATGCCGCGCTAGCGGAAAAGTCTTGGCCGTTCCGGATGGACGGAATACCTGAACTCCGCGCCTGCCGACGTTCCACAGGCTCTCCTTGCATGTCCACTCAACCAGGCAGGCCCTGGACCCGCAGCGCAGGGAGCCTGCCTGGCTTGATCAAACTGCACTGCGACCAGCCTGCGACACCAGAAGCCCCACCATGAAACAGATTGCCCGCCTTGGCCGCATGGCTCTTCTCAGCCTTTTGTGCTTGCTCGTTCCGCTTAGCGGTGAAAGCGCGCTGGCACAGGAAAAAATTGTTGAACATGGCCCCTATGTCGGCAAGCTTGCCGGGCGCGAGGTGGTCGCGCATTTCAGGTCCGATGCGCAGGGCAAACCATTCGAAGCGGGCTTCTTTTACCGCGACACGGGCAAGGACATCGTGCTGTTTCACGATCCTGCACAGGGCCGGTTCATGGAATGTGTGCCGACCTGGCAGGAAGAGGAAACCGTTCAGGGTTGTAGCGAGCCGGGTGCTTACTGGACTGTGCAGCTGACGCGCAATGCCGCAGTGGTCGAATGGCAGTCCAGGCCCGATGATCCGCCGCAGCACACGGTATTGACCAGGTCCGACCCGGTTCCCGGCGCCGTCGACCTGGACGCGCAGATCGATGCGCTGCGCCTGGCAGGGCCAAGGCTGGCAGGGCACGAGCAGGGGCAGGGCGCGGTGCGCTGGCACATGGTGGCGGAACCCAGGTCCAAGGTAAGCATGCCTTTCCTCACCCGGGCGCCTTCGCTTGCGGCACTGCGCCGGATCAATGCAAGCCTGGAGAAGCTTTTCCAGCGACAAATCAAGGATGCGCTGTTCAATACCGCCCGGCGCAATGGCGAGGCCGACTATGACAACAAGGCATTCGTGACGGGTACGCAGTACTTTGCCGTCGTTCAGAGCGTCAGTTCGTATTCAGGCGGCGCACACGACAACTTCGCCTTTTTCGCCGCCACGTTTGACCTGAAAACCGGGCAGCCGGTCGACATCGGCAGGCGCTACCACATCCACCCCTTTGCACGCCAGGGAGAGAAAACAGCCGCGCTGAGCCTGATGGAACAGGCGCGGGCGCAGCGTCAGACCGCTTTCTTTTCAGATCAGAAGACGTCTTATTGGGATCAGGGGCTGGGATGCTGGGGAAAAGAAACTGGCTTCGTCGATGGCGGTAACAGGAACGACAAGTCCGACCCTGGCGGCATGACTGAAGCCTCGAAGAAAATGTCCAGCGAGTCAACGCGGTGGACGGTGTTTCCGACCGCGGATGGCCTGGCAATCGCCTATGCTGGCTTCGCAGAATTCATGCGTGCCTGTCGCGCGGATTACCGCGTCATCCCCTGGCCACAGGCCGCACTCGCGCGCCGGTTGCCGAAGGAGACCGGCAATCAGGCCGCCTCCAGGCCTCAAGTCCCGGCCGGGCAATCCGGCCCAAGCTGTCCGCGCTAACGCTAGCCGCGATAGCGCCGCCTACTGCCGACCATCCAGCATCCACGGCGCCATCACTGCCTTCACATAGACTTCCGTCTTCTCTTCTTCCTGGGTATCGCTGAACCACCAGACGCCGCCCTTGGCCATGTCCCACCAGGTCACCGACGTGCCGAGGATGATGGCGATCAGTTCGCCGAAAGCGGGCTGGTGGCCGACCAGCATCACGTTGTGGAGATTGGCCGGCCAGTCTGCTGCCTTGAGCAGGTCGGTGGCGGGCCTGTCCTTGGCAATGGCCTCGTCGATGTCGTGCGGCAGCGCCAGCGGCGCTACCGTCTCGCGGGCGCGCAGCGCGGGGCTGCAGAGGATGTGGAGATTGGCCGGCAGGCGTGGCTGCAGCCAGTGCGCCATGCCCTGGGCATGGCGCCGGCCGGCCTCGGTCAGTGGGCGTGCTTCATCCGGTGTGCCGGGCGCGGCTTCGGCATGGCGCCAGAGTATGAGTTCCATCGCAAGTGCTCCTGCAAGGCTGCTGTGCTTTCCATCATAGAAAGCGGCGCGGGCCGGCGGCAGGCCGGCCCGCGCAGGGCTTGCGATGCATCAGCAGGGAATCAGGCGGCGACCACTTCCTCGATCTGCTGCAGCGCCGAGGCAATGGCCTTCTGCTCGGCTTCCGGGCCCATGGCCATGCCTTCGGCATAGACGAATTCCACATCCCTCATGCCGAGGAAGCCCAGCACCATTTTCAGGTAAGGCACCTGGCTGTCGGCTTCGGTATCGCGGTAGAAGCCGCCACGGGTCAGCGCGACATACACTTTCTTGCCCTTCAGCAGGCCTTCCGGACCGTTGGCGGTGTACTGGAACGTCACCTTGGCGCGGGCAATCGCGTCGATCCAGTTCTTCAGCTGGGTCGGCACGCCAAAGTTGTACATCGGCACACCCAGCACCACCACATCCGCAGCCTGGATCTGCGCAATCAATGCATCGTCCAGCGCCACGCGGGCAGTCTGTTCCGGGGTGCGTTGTTCGGCAGGTGTGAACAGCGCGCCGAGGGCGGCCTCGTCCAGTGCCGGATGCGGCTGGGCGGCCAGGTCGCGCACGGTGATGCTGGCGTCCGGCTGGGCGGCCTTCAGGCGTTCGACGATGCTGCCGGCCAGGCGGCTGGACTGGGAACCCTCGCTGCGGGCGCTGGAGTTGATCTGCAGAATGTTCATGGTGTTTTCCTCTGTGAGAAAGCGGTATGGAGACATTCTAGTGACCCAAAAACCATCACGGAAGCCATGAATATGGGTTACATTGTGCCGTTGGTGGAACAATATCCGGGAAGTGAGTCACGCAATGCATATCGAACCGAACGACCTCCTGCTGTTTGCCCAGGTCGTGGCTGCAGGGAGCTTCAGCCGGGCCGCCGAGCGCGCCGGCCTGCCCAAGTCCACCGTGTCGCGCCGCATCGCGCTGCTCGAGGCGCAGCTCGGCGAACGGCTGCTGCTACGTACCACCCGCAAGCTCACGGTGACCGATTTCGGCGCCGACATGCTGGAACATGCGCGCTCGGTGCTGGCGGAAGTGGAAGCGGTGTCGGCGCTGGCCCAGCACCGGCAGGCCGAGCCGGGCGGCCGGCTGCGGGTGTCCATGCCCAACGACATCGCCAACGTGATGCTGGGGCCGATGCTGGCGCGCTTCATGGCCAGCTATCCCGCCATCACGCTGGAAGTGGACCTGACGCCGCGCCGGGTCGATCTGGTCGGGGAAAACTTCGATGTCGCCATCCGCATGGGCAGCCTGCCGGACGACGCCACGCTGGCGGCGCGCCAGCTGGCCGTGTTTTCCAACGGCCTGTATGCGTCGCCGGCCTATCTGCGCCAGCGCGGCACGCCGGCCCACCCGGATGAGCTGATGCGGCATGACACCCTGCGCCTGCTGTCGCGCAGCGGCGAGCCGGCGCCATGGCGCCTGACGCGTGGCGAGGCGGTGTGGCAGGCAGTGCCGCCCGGCCGGGCCACCATCAATTCGCCGGAAGTGCTGCTGCGCCTGGCCTGCGCCGATGCCGGCATCGCGATGCTGGTCGATCATTTCGCCGAGCCCTATCTGGCAAGCGGACAACTGGTGCAGGTGCTGCCGGACTGGAATGCGCCATCGCATACCGCCTGGGCGGTGTTTCCCGGCCGCCGGCTCATGCCCAGCCGCACTCGCGCATTCCTGGATGCGATGGCGGAAGAATTTGCCGGACCGAAGTGCCATGCCGCGCAGGAAAAGCTGGCGCGCGGCAAGCGGGAGCGGGCAGCCCTGCAGCAGGCGGCCGGACAGTAGTAGGTAGCCGGACGCTGCGTCGCGGGTCAACTTCATCATGGCGGCGATAGCCCCAGGCTGATCACCGAACTATCCCTTGACAGTCTGAAAACCGCTGCATACCATGTTGTCATACAACTTTGGCGCCGCTTCCGCGCCAGTTTCAAAACAGCAATAACAGTCGAGACAACCCACCCGCGCCAGCCACGGCCAGCCGCCGTTTCCCGCAGCCATGCCCGGCTGGCGCGAACACATCCTGAGGGAGCACCTGAAACATGGCAGATCAGATCAGCCGCGTCGGCCTTGTGGGCCTGGGCGCAATGGGCATGGGCATAGGCAAGTCGCTATTGCGTGCCGGCCTGGAAGTCCATGCCTGCGATGTCCGCCCGGAAGCGGTGCAGACGCTGGTCGACGCCGGCGCACAGGCCGCCGCCAGCCCGGCCGAGCTGGCCGCCAGGGTCGATGCGTTGATCATCGTGGTGGTCAATGCGCAGCAGACCGAAGCGGTGCTGTTTGGCGAACAGGGTGCGGCAGCGGCGCTGGCGCCCGGATCGGTGGTGATTGCCTGCGCCACCGTCGCCCCGGAATTTGCCGAGGCGCTGGGCGCGCGGCTGCTTGCCATGGGCCTGCGCTTCATCGATGCGCCGATTTCCGGCGGCGCCGCCAAGGCTGCGGCCGGCGAGATGTCGGTGATGGCGGCCGGCGCGCCGGATGCCTTCGCCAGCTGCGAGCGCATCTTCGATGCGATCGCCGGCAAGCTCTACCGCCTCGGCGAACAGCCGGGCCAGGGCTCCAAGGTGAAGATGATCAACCAGCTGCTGGCCGGCGTGCACATTGCCGCCGCCGCCGAGGCGATGGCCCTGGGCCTGCGCGCCGGCTGCGATCCGGATGCGCTGTATGAAGTCATTTCCAACAGCGCCGGCAGTTCCTGGATGTTCCAGAACCGGGTGCCGCATATCCTGGCGGGCGATTACACGCCGCTGTCGGCGGTCAACATCTTCGTCAAGGACCTGGGCATCGTGCTGGACTATGCGAAGAAAACCGTGTTCCCGCTGCCGCTGTCGTCCACCGCGCACCAGATGTTCATGCAGGCCTCGGCCGCCGGCCACGGCGGCGAGGACGACTCGGCGGTGATCAAGCTGTTCCCCGGCATTACGCTGCCGGCCGCCCGCAAGGCCGGGCAGGCGTCGGAAGGAGACAAGAAATGACGGTCCTGCTCGGCTGCATCGCCGACGATTTCACCGGCGCCACCGACCTGGCCGGCATGCTGGTCAAGGCCGGCATGCGCACGGTACAGCTGATCGGCGTGCCCGACGGCCCGCCGCCGCAGGATGTGGATGCGGTGGTGATCGCGCTCAAGTCGCGCACCGTGCCCGCCGCGGAAGCCATCGCCGATTCGCTGGCCGCGCTGCGCTGGCTGCAGCAGGCCGGCTGCAGCCAGTTCTACTTCAAGTACTGCTCCACTTTCGACTCCACGCCCGAAGGCAATATCGGCCCGGTGGCCGAGGCGCTGATGGCGGCCCTGGGCACCGACTTCACGATTGCCTGCCCGGCCTTTCCGGCCAATGGCCGCACCATCTACAAGGGCTATCTGTTCGTCGGCGACGAACTGCTGTCCGAGTCCGGCATGCGCAACCATCCGCTCACGCCAATGACCGACCCCAGCCTGGTGCGGGTGCTGCAGGCGCAGAGCAAGGGCAAGGTTGGCCTGGTCGAACATCGCACTGTTGCTCAAGGCGCGGAAGCCGTAGCCGCGCGCTTCGCCGCGCTGCGCGCCGACGGCTGCGCGCTGGCGATCACGGATGCGATTTCCAACGATGACCTGATGACCCTGGGCGCGGCCTGCGCCGATCTGCCGCTGGTCACCGGGGGCTCCGGCATTGCGCTGGGCCTGCCGGAAAACTTCCGCCGCCGCGGCCTGCTGGCCGACAACGACGTGGCCGACCAGTTGCCTGCCACCGGCGGCCTGCGCGCCGTGATCGCCGGCAGCTGCTCGGTGGCGACCCGCAAGCAGGTGGCGGCGATGCAGGAGAGCGCACCCTCGTTTGCGATCGACCCATTGGCGCTGGCGCGCGGCGAGGACGTGGCCGGCGCGGCGCTGGCCTGGGCCGAACCGCTGCTCAAGCAGGGGCCGGTGCTGGTCTATGCCACCTCCAGCCCGGAACAGGTGAAGGCGGTGCAGGCGCAGCTCGGCGTGGCCGAGGCCGGCGAACTGGTCGAGCGGGCGCTGGCCGCGATTGCCCGCGGCCTGGTGCGGCTGGGCGTGGGCCAGCTGATCGTGGCCGGCGGCGAAACCTCGGGCGCGGTGGTCAAGGCGCTCGGCGTGACCGGCCTGCGCATCGGCCCCGAGATCGACCCGGGCGTGCCCTGGACCGCGGCGCTGCAGGAGCAGGGCGACGGGCAGCCGCTGGCGCTGGCGCTCAAGTCCGGCAACTTCGGCAGCGTCGACTTCTTCACCAAGGCCTGGAGCCGGCTGCCATGAGCCCGGCCATCCATGCCCGGCCGGAAGAGTCGCGGCTGCGCGAGCAGATCGTGGAATTCGGCGCCTCGCTGTTCGCACGCGGCCTGACCGCCGGCAGCAGCGGCAACCTGAGCGTGCGCACCGACGACGGCTGGCTGCTCACGCCCACCAACGCCAGCCTCGGCCGGCTCGACCCGGCGCGGCTGTCCAAGCTGGACTGGGACGGCCGGCTGCAGGACGGCGACCCGGCGTCCAAGGAAGCCTTCCTGCATCGCGCGATGTACCAGGAGCGGCCGCAGGCGCGCGCCATCGTGCATCTGCATTCCACCCATTCGGCCGCGGTGTCCTGCATGTGCGGCCTGAACCATGACGACTGCATACCGCCGCTCACACCCTATTTCGTGATGAAGATCGGCCGCCTGCCATTGGTGCCCTACCATCGGCCGGGCGACCCGGCGCTGGCCGGCGCCATCCGCGGCCTGGCGCAGAAGCATTCGGCGGTGCTGCTGGCCAACCATGGGCCGGTAGTGTCCGGTTCCAGCCTGGAAGCGGCGGTGTACGCCGCCGAGGAACTGGAAGAGACCGCCAAGCTGTTCCTGCTGCTGCGCGACGTGCCGGTCAATCCGCTCAATGCGCAGCAGATAGACGAACTGAAGTCGGCCTTTTCGCTCGATATCTGAACCCAATCTGCAGACCCCTACCTGGAGACGCCATGCCCAAATTTGCCGCCAACCTGTCCATGATGTTCAACGAAGTGCCGTTTCCCCAGCGCTTCGCCGCCGCCGCCGCGGCGGGCTTCAAGGGCGTGGAATTCCTGTTCCCGTATGACCATACGCCGGCCGAAGTGGCCGGATGGCTGCGCGAGAACCAGCTGGAAAACGCGCTGTTCAACATGCCGCCCGGGGACTGGGCGGCCGGCGAGCGCGGCATTGCCGCGCTGCCGGGCAGGGAAGAGGAGTTCCGCGCCGGCGTGGCCCGCGCCATCGAGTATGCGCAGGCGCTCGGAACCAAGCGGCTGCACATGATGGCCGGCCTGGTGCCGGCCGGCGCCGATGCCGACAGCTACCGCGCCACCTATCTGTCCAACCTGCGCTTCGCCGCCCGTGAATGCGGCCTGCACGGCATCAGCGTGCTGCTCGAGCCCATCAACGGCCGCGACATGCCCGGCTACTTCCTGCAGACCCAGGCCCAGGCCCATGCGCTGCGCGAGGAATGCGGAGAGCCGAACGTGAAGGTGCAGATGGACTTCTATCATGCGCAGATCATGGAAGGCGACCTGGCGATGAAGTTCAAACGCTGGTTCAGCGACATAGGCCATGTGCAGATCGCCAGCGTGCCGGCCCGGAACGAGCCGGACGACGGCGAAGTGAATTATCCCTACCTGTTCCGCCTGCTCGACGAACAGGGCTACGACGGCTGGATAGGCTGCGAATATCGTCCGCGCGGACGCACCGAGGACGGCCTGGCCTGGCTGGCTGCCTACAACCAATAAGGACAACTGATGAAAGTACTCGTTACCGGCGGCGCCGGCTTCCTTGGCCAGAAACTGGCACGTGCGCTGCTGCAGCGCGGCACCCTGTCCGGACCGGACGGCAGCCAGCAGAAGATCGACCGGCTGGTGCTGGTCGACGTCGCGCCGGCCCATGATTTCGGCGACGCGCGGGTTGAAGCCGTCACCGGCGACATCACCGACCCGGCGCTGCTGTCGCGCCTGATCGATGCCGACACCACGTCGGTATTCCACCTGGCGGCGGTGGTCAGCGGCCAGGCCGAAGCCGACTTCGACCTTGGCATGCGCATCAACCTCGATGCCTCGCGCCTGCTGCTGGAAACCTGCCGCACTGTCGGCCACAAGCCGCGTGTGGTGTTCACCAGCTCGGTGGCGGTGTATGGCGGCCAGTTGCCGGACGTGGTGCGGGATGACACCGCGCTCAATCCGCAGTCGTCCTACGGCGCCCAGAAAGCCATCGGCGAACTGCTGCTCAACGACTTCAGCCGCAAGGGCTTTGTCGATGGCCGGGTGCTGCGCCTGCCCACCATCAGCGTGCGTCCGGGCAAGCCGAACAAGGCGGCCTCATCGTTTGCCAGCGGCATCATCCGCGAACCGCTGGCCGGGCAGGAAGCGATCTGCCCGGTGGCGCCATCGCTGCGGCTCTGGCTGCTGTCGCCGCGCCGCGCGATTGCGGCGCTGATCGCCGGCCATGAGCTGTCGGCCGAAAAGCTCGGCAACAGCCGCACCATCAACCTGCCGGGCCTGTCGGTCAGCGTGGCCGAGATGGTGGCCGCGCTGGAAAGGGTGGCGGGCAAGGACTTGGTTGCGCGCATCCGCTTCGCGCCCGATCCGGCGGTGGAGCGCATCGTGCAGAGCTGGCCCGGCGCCTGGGACGTCAGCCGCGCCCGCGCCCTCGGGCTGGAAGGCGACGCCGATTTCGAGAGCGTGATCCGCAGCCATATCGAGGACGAACTGGGCGGCTGATGTTCCCATCGGCCGGCGTCAGTCCGGCCGATGTTGTCTCGCACTTCCCTTGTCCCATCTACCTTCCCGGAAATAAAAATACCGCGCGGCGCAGCGCACCTGCCGCCGCGCCCAGTTACTCATCCCGCCTTCCACGCAGCACCAAGCCATGCGCGACGCGCATGCCATCCCGCTCCGTATCCTGCCGTGCACGCCATCGCGATCGCTTGCCGTGGCGGCGTCATGCCGGTGTCATGCGCGGCTTGTAGCCTCCCGGTCTTTGAACCCGTTGCGCAGTCGCCCCGGCGCTGCGCCATCCTTTGCGGAGCAGCGCATGTCCCATCCGATCCTGCAGTCGGCTTTCCTGTCCCTCGTCCTTGCATCGGTGCCGGCCGCGGCCGCGCCGGCCATCGTGATCAGCCAGATCTACGGCGGCGGCGGCAACAGCGGCGCGCCTTACCGTAACGACTACATCGAACTGTTCAACCGCGACGCAATGCCGGTCAGCCTGCGCGGCTGGAGCGTGCAATATGCATCGGCCGCCGGCAGCGCCTGGCAGGTGGCGCCCCTGCCGGACCTGACGCTGCAGCCCGGCCAGTACCTGCTGGTGCAGCAGGCCGCAGGCGCCGGCGCGGGCGCGGCGCTGCCTGCACTTGATGCCAGCGGCAACCTGGCCCTGGCGGCCAGCGCCGGCAAGGTGGCGCTGGTCAGCGGCACCGCCGCGATCGCCGCGGCCGGTGCGCCGTCGGTGGTGGACCTGGTCGGCTTCGGCACGGGCGCCAGCGCCTTTGAAGGCATCGCGCCGGCGCCCGCGCCATCGAACACTACCGCCATCCTGCGCGCGGCCGGCGGCTGCGGCGACAGCAACAACAATGCGGCCGACTTCGCCGCCGCCGCACCCACGCCGCGCAATGGCGTGACCGCTTTCCATGTCTGCCAGGCGGCGGCCGGCGCGCCCATCCTCGCCGCCTGTCCGGACGCCTACAGCGTTCCCGCCGGCAGCGGCGGCGCCACCGTGGTGTCGGCCAGTGACGCCGACGGCATCGTCAACGCCGCCTCGCTGCTGTCGGGCGCGGTCGACGGCATCACGCTGACGCCGCAAGGCCTGGCAGCGGCGCCGGGCGGCGCGGCATCCTTCCTGCTTAACGTGTCGTCCACAGTGCCTGCCGGCGAGCATCTCCTGACGCTGGGCTTTGGCAACAACCAGGCGCAGACTGCCAGCTGCCTGGTGAAGCTGACGGTGCAGGCCGCGCTGGCGACTTCCCGCACCATTCCGCAGATCCAGGGCACTGGCCCCGCCAGTCCGTATGCCGGCACCATGCAGACCACCGAAGGCGTGGTGACGCTGCTCGTTGCCAACGGCTTCTACCTGCAGGACCCGGAAGGCGACGGCGACCCCGCCACCTCGGACGGCATCTTCGTCTTCACCGGCGCGCCGCCGTCAGTGGCCGTGGGCGACCGCCTGCGCCTGGCCGCCACCGTCGCCGAGTTCAATGCCGGCGACGCCGGCCGTACCGTGACCCAGCTGACCGGCGTGCGCGGTATGCTGCTGCTGTCGAAAAACAACCGGGTGGCGCCTACGGCCCTGGCCCTGCCGATGAGCGCCGCCGACTTCGAGCGGCATGAAGGCATGCTGGTGCAGTTCAGCGCGCCGCTGACAGTCAGCCAGAATTATTTCCAGGGCCGCTATGGCCAGGTCACGCTGTCGGCAGGCCGCCTGGAAAAGCCAACCAATCGCTATCCGGCCGGCTCTGCCCAGGCGCTGGCCGCGGCCGCCGCCAATGCCGCCAGCATGATCGTGCTGGATGACGGCAGGACCAGCCAGAACCCGGTGCCGGTTCCCTATATCGGCGCCGACAGCACGCTGCGCGCCGGCGACACCGTGACCGGCCTGACCGGCGTGATCGACTTCGGCCTGATCACCGCCTCCAATCCGGGGCCGTCGGGCTACAAGCTGCAGCCCGGCGCCATGCCGGTGTTTTCCCGCGACAATCCGCGCACGGCGCCGCCGCGCCTGCCCATCGGCAACGTCAAGGCGGCCAGCTTCAACGTCCTCAATTTTTTCACCACCTTCGGCGATGGCACGACCGCATCGGGCCAGAGCGGGCAGGGCTGCAGCCTTGGCGCATCGGTGGCGAAATCGAACTGCCGCGGCGCCGACAACCTCGTCGAATTCCGGCGCCAGCGCGCCAAGATCGTCGCCGCCATGCTGGCCATCGACGCCGACGTGTTCGGCCTGATGGAAATCCAGAACAATGGCGACGTCGCCGTCGCCAGTCTGGTCGAGGCGCTCAACGCCGCTGCCGGCGCGCAGCGCTATGCGGTGGTGCCGCGTCCGGAGCAGACCGGCAGCGATGCGATCCGGGTGGCGATGATCTACCAGCCGTCGCGCCTGAGGCTGGCCGGGCCGGCGCTGTCCGACCCCGACCCGGTGCATAGCCGTCCGCCGATGGCGCAGACCTTCATCGCCGCCAATGGCGGCAGCTTTTCGCTGATCGTCAACCATTTCAAGTCCAAGGGCAGCTGCCCGGACGCCGGCAGCCCGGACGCCGACCGCGGCGACGGCCAGGGCTGCTGGAATGCCACCCGCCTGCAGCAGGCGCGCCGCCTGGCCGAGGCGTTCGTGCCGCAGGTGCGCGCGGCAGCGCAGGATCCCGACGTGCTGCTGATGGGCGACTTCAATGCCTACGGCGCCGAGGATCCGATCCGCCTGCTGGGCGACTATGGCTTCAAGAACCAGATCGAACGTTTCGTGCGGCGCGGCGCGATCCCGTATTCCTATGTGTTCGACGGTGAAGCCGGCTATCTCGACCATGCGCTGGCCAGCGCGCCATTGCAGTCCCAGGTGCTGGGTGCGGCGGAGTGGCACATCAACGCCGACGAGCCGTCCGTGATCGACTACAACACCGAGTTCAAGCCGCAGGACCTGTACAGCGCCACGCCTTATCGTTCGTCCGACCATGATCCGGTGGTGATCAGCCTCGGCTTGCGGGGCAAGCCGGAGAAAGAGCGCTGAGCGAGGCTCGCCGATCGCATGCCGCACGATCAGGGCCATGAGTCCGGGCGCAGCGATCGGCGAGGTGGGCGGCTGCCGTCTTTTTACAAAAATTTTATGGCTGGCCCGCTACCCTGCAAAGGTGTGAACGGGCCACCCCCATTTTTCGGGCTAGTGGTGTTTTTCCCTTGGATTCCAGCCCTATTTTCTCCATGAGTACAGTCCCCGCCAAGCAAACAGAATCCGCAATGCAATTCGATGCCGCCGTCGTTCCGGTTTCGTCCGCCACCCGCAGCCGGCTCGCTGCCCTCACGCTCGGGGCCATCGGCATCGTGTACGGCGACATCGGCACCAGTCCGCTGTACACCCTGAAGACAGTCTTTTCGCCCGAGCATGGACTGCAGCTCGATCACGCCAACCTGCTGGGCGTGATCTCGCTGATCTTCTGGGGGCTGATGATCATCGTCTCGCTCAAATACGTCACCCTGGTGCTGCGCGCCGACAACCAGGGCGAGGGCGGGATCATGGCGCTGATGGCGCTGGCCCTGTCCTCGGTAGGCAAGGCGTCGCGCTGGTATCACCCATTGCTGCTGGTCGGGCTGGTTGGTGCGGCGCTGTTCTATGGCGACGGGGTGATCACGCCGGCGATCTCGGTGCTGTCCGCCATCGAAGGCCTGGAAGTGGCCACGCCGGCCTTCAAACCCTATATCGTCCCTCTCACCCTGGCGGTGCTGCTTGCCCTCTACATGGTCCAGAGCCGTGGCACGGCCGGCATCGGCAAGTGGTTCGGGCCCATCACGCTGCTCTGGTTCGCAGTGCTGGCGGTGATGGGCGTGATCAATATCGTGCAGGCGCCGGCCATTCTCGCGGCGCTGAACCCCCTGCATGCCGCGGCCTTCCTGTTCCGGCACGGCTGGGTGGCGTTCGTGGCGCTGGGCGCGGTCGTGCTTGCCTTTACCGGCGCCGAAGCGCTCTACGCCGACATGGGGCATTTCGGCAAGCGGCCGATACGCATCGCCTGGGGCGCCATCGTGGCGCCGGCGCTGACCCTGAATTACTTCGGACAGGGCGCACTGCTGCTCCACCAGCCGGAAGCCCTCTCCAATCCGTTCTACCAGCAGCTCGGACCGTGGAGCGTGTATCCGCTCGTGCTGCTGTCCACCATGGCCACGGTGATCGCCTCGCAGGCCACGATATCCGGCACCTTCTCCATGACCCACCAGGCCATTTCGCTCGGCGTATTGCCGCGCATGCGGGTGGTGCACACGTCGGAGCACGAGGTCGGCCAGATCTATATCCCGCTGGTGAACTGGATGCAGATGGCCGCGGTCATGCTGGCGGTGGTCGGCTTCGGTTCGTCCGACCGGCTGGGCGCGGCCTATGGCATCGCGGTGACGGCAACCATGCTCGCCACCACCGTGCTGACCTTCTTCGTGATCCGCCATGGCTGGAAATACAATCTGCTGTTGTGCTGGATGGCCACCGGCTTTTTCCTGGTCATCGACATCACCCTGTTCGCCGCCAATACCCTGAAGTTCATGTCCGGCGGCTGGTTCCCGCTGCTGATGGGCGCGGTGATCATCACCGTGATGCTGACCTGGCAGACCGGACGCGAGATCGTGTTCAGGAGCCTGGAAGGCCATGCCGTCCCCATCGAGGACTTCCTGCATTCGCTGTTCCTGTCGCCGCCGCCGCGCGTGGAAGGCACGGCCGTGTTCTTCCGCCCGCTGGGCGAGGGCGTGCCGCATGCGATGCTGCACAACCTTGCGCACAACAAGGTGCTGCACCAGCGCATCGTCTTCCTGACCGTCATCCACGCGTCCGTTCCCACGGTGCGCGCCGCCGACCGGATCAAGGTCAGGCCGCTGGGCAACGCATGCTACGAAGTCGACGTCACCTACGGTTTCAAGGATGAGCGGGATATCCCGGGCGCGCTGGCACTGTGCAGGTCCCATGGACTGGACTTTTGCATGATGGAGACGTCCTTCTTCATCTCGCGCCAGACCGTGGTGCCGACCGCCGGCCTTGGCATGGCCCTGTGGCGCGAATTCCTGTTCGCCGCCATGTACCGCAATGCCCGCGATGCGGCCGATTATTTCCGGGTGCCGGCCAATCGGGTGATCGAACTGGGCACCAAGCTGGAAATCTGAGCGCGGCATTAAAATGCCGCATCCCACCGCCTCCCGTTGAGCGCCCATGCCAGCCTGCAAGCCCGAGATATCCGCCGCCGGTCTTTCCGGCATAAGGGACCGCAACACCATGCCCGCGCCGCTTCACGCGGCCGGGGTGCGTGCCTATCTCTGGTCCCTGGCCGCCTGTGCCGCCACGGCGCTCCTGGCCATGCCGATGTATGGCCGCCTGGAAGCCGCCAATATCGTCATGCTGTTCCTGCTCAACGTGGTGCTGGTGGCAGTCCGCCTGGGACGTGGCCCGGCCGTCCTCGCTTCCGTGCTGGGCGTGGCGCTGTTCGACTTCTTTTTCGTGCCGCCGCGCTTCACCTTCGCCATCGGCGACCTGCAATACCTGGTAGTGTTCGCCGTCATGCTGGCGGTCGGGCTGATCGCGGGCGAGATGACCGCCCGGCTGCGATTCCAGGCCACCGCCGCTGCGCACGGCGAAGCGCAGGCCAGGGCGCTGTATGAATTCGCGCGGGAATTGTCGGGGGTGCTGCAGTCCGGGCAGATCCTGGACATCACCCCTTCCTTCATCCGCAGGACATTCGACGCGCAGGCCGTGATGCTGCTGCCAGACGCGGTGGGACGGCTGCAGCCGCCGGCATACGGCGACGACGACGAGCCGCCGCCGGCCTGGCTCGATATCGCCGTGGCGCAATGGGCGTTTGACCATGCCATGCCGGCGGGCATGGGCCATGGCCCCTTTCCCGGCAGCCGGCTGTTCTACCTGCCGCTTCTGGCCCCGATGCGGGCGCGCGGGATACTGGCGATGTCGCTGGAGGCAGGCCGCTGGCCCCTGCCGCCGGAGCAGCGACGGCAGCTCGACACCTTTGCCATGCTGGCCGCCATTGCGCTGGAACGGGTGCACTACATCGAGGTGGCGCAGCGGGTGGAGGTCCGCATGGAGTCGGAGCGGCTGCGCAACTCCCTGCTGTCGGCCCTGTCGCATGACCTGCGCACGCCGCTGACGTCGCTGGTCGGGCTCTCCGAGTCGCTGGCCCTGTCCCGGCCTGCGCTGCCGCCGGCGCAGAAAGGCATGGCGGAGGCGCTGCACCAGCAGGCGCTGCGCATGAGCACGCTGGTGGCCAACCTGCTCGACATGGCGCGCATCACCAGCGGCGAAATCCGCCTGAACCGGGAATGGCAGCCCATCGATGACGTGATCGGCTGCGCGCTGCGCGCCAGCGAGCCGCTCCTGGGCGCGCATCGCGTGGCGACCCGCCTGGCGCCGGACCTGCCCATCGTGCAGATCGACGCGGTGCTGGTCGAGCGGGTGCTGTGCAACCTGATCGAGAACGCCGTGAAATACACCGCCGCCGGCGCCGCCATCACCATCGCGGCCGAGGCGCACGGGGACAGCATGCGGCTGACCGTTTCCGACAACGGCCCCGGCATACCGCCAGGCCGCGAGGAAGCCATCTTCGACAAGTTCTCCCGCGGCGAGCGGGAGTCCGCGATTCCCGGCGTCGGGCTGGGACTGGCGATCTGCCGTGCCATCGTCGAGGCCCATGGCGGCAGCATCCATGCCGGCCGCGCCGGTGAGGGCGGTGCTGCATTCATCATCGCTCTCCCGCTGGGTGTGCCGCCGCCCTTGCCGGAGGCGGAAGCCGAGGCGGCGGGAGACGATCATGAGTGAAGTGCAGCCTGTCGCCCTGCTGGTGGAGGACGAGCCGCAGGTACGGCATTTCGTGCGTACTGCGCTGGAAGCGGAAGGCTGGCGGGTGTTCGAGTCCGACACCATGAAGCGCGGCCTGATCGATGCCGGCAGCCGCCGCCCCGACCTGGTCATCCTCGACCTGGGCCTGCCGGACGGCGACGGCATCGGCTTCATTTCCAGCATCCGGCAATGGTCGCCGGTGCCCATCATCATCCTGTCGGCGCGCAACAGCGAGCAGGACAAGATCCGCGGGCTGGATGCCGGCGCCGACGATTACCTCGCCAAGCCGTTCGGCCTGGGCGAGCTGCTGGCGCGGGTGCGCGCGGCGCTGCGCCGCCAGCACCGGCCGGAAGGGGAGGCGGGAAGCATGATCGAATTCGGCGATGTCCGCGTGGACCCGCAGGCGCGCCTGGTCTGCAAGGGGGCGGACACGGTGCATCTGACGCCGACTGAATATCGGCTGCTGATGGTGCTGGTCAACCATGCCGGGCGCGTGGTCACCAATGCCCAGCTGCTGCGGGAAGTGTGGGGGCCGGCGCATGCGGAAAACGGGCATTACGTGCGCATCTACATGGGCCACTTGCGCCAGAAGCTGGAGAACGATCCGACCCGGCCGCGGCATATCGTGACCGAGCCGGCAGTGGGGTATCGGCTGCTGCTGCCCGTCTGAAGCAAGGTTGGCAACCGGTCAGGTGGCTGGCGGCCTCCCGCAGGCATCGCCGAGCTGGCCAGCGGCTTCCCGGCCCTCTGCGCCAAGGCCTGGGTAAAACGCGCAGCCTGCCTGCCATCCCCCCATGCCGGAAGCCGGAAGCTAACGGATGAGATCGGCATGCCGGCTGATCGCATCCCTGACGATCTGGCGCAGGGGCGCCGCGCCTTGTTCTTCTCCTTGCTCGCCCGCCTGCTCCAGCAACTGGCGCCGCATCGAAGGCGCCCAGAAGCGCTTCAGGTGCATGGCGATATCCAGGGTGGCCTGGTCGCGGTCGGGCATGGAGTCGAAGAAGTCGCCGATCTGGTTCGACATCGCTATCAGGGTATGGGTCTTCATTGATGCTCCGCTGCTGTCAGGGTTGGGTAATCCGGTGCCCATGGGCATACACCACATGCCCCTGGCGCCGCACGAAGCCGGCCAGGCTGATGCCGGCTGTCTCGGCCAGCCGCACCGCCAGGGCCGTAGGCGCCGACACCGCGGCCAGCATGCCGATGCCCAGCGTGGCCGCCTTCTGCACCATCTCGTAGCTGGCGCGGCTGGTGACCAGGACTGCGCCGCGGGAGAAATCGGCGCGCCGGCTGGCCAGGGCGCCCAGCAGCTTGTCCAGCGCATTGTGCCGGCCCACGTCTTCACGCACATGCTCGATGGCGGCGCCAGGCCCCAGCCATGCCGCCGCATGGGTCGCGCCAGTGCGGTGCTGCAGCCTTTGCATGCTTTCCATCTGCCGGAAGGCGGCTTCCAGTTCAGCGGCGCTGAAGCAGGCGCTGCTGGACACCATTGGAGGGATGCGCACCGCATGCTGCAGCGATTCGGTGCCGCACAGCCCGCAACCCGTGCGGCCGGTCAGGTTGCGGCGCCGGTCCTTCAGCGCAGCGAGGCGGGCCGCGGCGATGCGCAGCGCGACACGGATGCCGTCCGGCCCAGGCATGACGTCGCAGTCATAGAGTTCGCTCCTGTCCGCGATGATGCCCTCGCTGAGGGAGAAGCCGAGCGCGAAATCCTCCAGGTCGGTGGGCGAGGCCAGCATCACGGCATGCGCGATGCCGTTGTATTCCAGCGCCACCGGCACCTCTTCCGCCACGTCGTCGTACTGGCTATGCCCCGAGGCGCCGTTCCAGCGATGCACGGCGACCGTTGCCAGCGCGGCGTACTCCCCTGCCATCGGCGCGTTCATGCATGGCTCCCGGATGACTGCGTTTCTCCCTCCGCCGCCCCGGCGCCATGCAGCAGGCGCTGCTGCTCATTGGTGAAGCTGCGGTACTGCCGCTGCCATTCGGACGGCTGCGTCACCGGCATGACCTGGACCGCGGTGACCTTGTATTCCGGGCAGTTGGTGGCCCAGTCCGAATTGTCGGTCGTAATCACATTCGCGCCCGATTCGGGGAAGTGGAAGGTCGTGTACACCACGCCCGGCTGCACCTTCTGCGTGATCGATGCGCGCAACACCGTCTGCCCGGCGCGCGATTCGACGCCGACCCAGTCGTCCTGCCGGATGCCGCGTTCCTCGGCATCGTGCGGATGGATTTCGAGCCTGTCCTCGCTGTGCCACCGCACGTTGTCGGTCCGGCGCGTCTGCGCGCCGACGTTGTACTGCGACAGGATGCGGCCGGTGGTCAGGATCAGCGGAAACTTGCGCGTGACCTTTTCCTTCGTCGCGTAGAACTGCGTGTTGATGAACCGGCCCTTGCCGCGCACGAAGCTGCCGATATGCATGGTCGGCGTGCCGTTGGGCGCTTCCTCGTTGCACGGCCACTGTATGCTGCCCAGTTCATTCAGCCTGCGGTAACTGACGCCGCGAAAGCTCGGCGTCAGCGCCGCGATCTCGTCCATGATCTCGGACGGATGCCGGTAATGCATCGGATAGCCGAGCGCATTGGCCAGCGCTACCGTGACTTCCCAGTCCGACTTGCCCGCCTTGGGCGGCATCACCTTGCGCACCCGGGAGATGCGGCGTTCCGCGTTGGTGAAGGTGCCATCCTTTTCCAGGAAGGAGGAGCCGGGCAGGAACACGTGGGCGTACTTCGCCGTCTCGTTGAGGAACAGGTCCTGCACCACGATGCATTCCATGGCCGCAAGCGCGGCGGTGACATGCTGGGTATCGGGGTCGGACTGGACGATATCCTCGCCTTCGCAATACAGGCCCATGAAGCTGCCGTCGAGCGCCGCGTCGAACATGTTCGGAATGCGCAGGCCGGGCTCCGGATCCAGCGTGCAGTTCCAGGCCTGCTCGAATTCGGCGCGCACCGTGCTGTCGGACACATGCCGGTAGCCCGGCAGCTCGTGCGGAAAGGAGCCCATGTCGCAGGAGCCCTGCACATTGTTCTGGCCGCGCAGCGGATTGACGCCCACGCCTTCGCGCCCGACATTGCCGGTGGCCATGGCGAGATTGGCGATGCCGATCACCGTGGTCGAACCCTGGGCATGCTCGGTGACGCCCAGGCCGTAGTAGATGGCGCTGTTGCCGCCGCTGGCGTACAGGCGGGCCGCGCCGCGCAAGTCCTGCGCAGGCACGCCGGTCAGGTCTTCCACCGCTTCCGGCGCATGCTCGGGCCGCAGCGCGAATTCTTGCCAGTCGCGGAACGACTGCGCCTCGCAGCGTTCGGCAATGAAGGCGGCGTCGAACAGGCCTTCGGCAAGGATCACGTGCGCGATGGCGTTGACGACGGCGACATTGGTGCCGGGCCGCAGCTTCAGGTGGTAGTCGGCCTCTACATGCGGCGACTTCACCATCTCGGTGGTGCGCGGGTCGATCACGATCAGCCTCGCGCCCTGGCGCAGCCGGCGCTTCATCTGCGACGCGAACACCGGATGCGCCGCGGCCGGGTTGGCGCCGATGATCATGATGACGTCGGCCTTCATCACGGAATCGAAGCTCTGGGTGCCGGCCGATTCGCCCAGCGTCTGCTTCAGGCCATAGCCGGTCGGCGAATGGCAGACGCGGGCGCAGGTATCGACATTGTTGTTGCCGAATGCCGCGCGCACCAGCTTCTGCACCAGGTAGGTTTCCTCGTTGGTGCAGCGCGAGGAAGTGATGCCGCCGATGGCGTCCTTGCCATACCTGGCTTGTATGCGGCGGAATTCGGAGGCGGCGTAGCCGATCGCTTCCTCCCACGAGACTTCCTGCCACGGATTGGCGATGTTCTTGCGGATCATGGGCGTGGTGATGCGGTCCTGGTGCGTCGCGTAGCCCCAGGCGAAGCGGCCCTTGACGCATGCATGACCATGGTTGGCATGGCCGTCCGGGTTCGGCACCATGCGCACCACCTCGTTGCCCTTCATCTCGGCCCGGAACGAGCAGCCGACGCCGCAATAGGCGCAGGTGGTGACCTTGCTGTGTTCCGCCTGGCCCATCATGATCACGGTCTTCTCGGTCAGTGTCGCGGTCGGGCAGGCGTCGACGCAGGCGCCGCAGGAAACGCATTCCGATTCCATGAAGGACTGATTCTGGCCCGCCGAGACGCGCGAGTCGAAACCGCGCCCGTCTATCGTCAGCGCGAACGTGCCCTGGGTTTCCTCACAGGCGCGCACGCAGCGGTTGCACACGATGCACTTGGACGGGTCGTAGCTGAAATAGGGATTCGATTCATCCTTCTCCAGCGCGAGGTGATTCCTGCCTTCGCCGCCATAGCGCACCTCGCGCAGGCCGACCACGCCGGCCATGTCCTGCAGCTCGCAGTTGCCATTGGTCGGGCAGGTCAGGCAATCCAGCGGATGGTCGGAGATATACAGCTCCATCATGCCCTTGCGTATGTCGGCGAGCCTGGGCGACTGGGTCTTTACCTTCATGCCCGGTTCGCATGGCGTGGTGCAGGATGCCGGATAGCCGCGCCGGCCTTCGACTTCCACCAGGCACAGCCGGCAGGAACCAAAAGGCTCCAGGCTGTCGGTCGCGCACAGCTTGGGCACGGACAGGCCGGCCTCGATGGCGGCGCGCATCACCGAGGTGCCGGCCGGCACGCTGACTTCCTGGCCATCGATTTCCAGCGTGACGACAGCGTCGCCGTCGCGCCTGGGGGTTCCGCAATCCGGTTGCCGGGGCAGGTTCATGGGAGTTCCTTTTCTGGTTCGTAGGGTGGGATTCAGGCTGCCTGCTCGCCGATTTTTGCGCCGCCGAAATCCTCAGGGAAATGGTCCAGGGCCGACAGGACAGGGTAGGGCGTCATGCCGCCCATGGCGCACAACGATCCGTGCAGCATGGTGTCGCACAGGTCGCGCAGAAGGTGGATCTGCTGCGGGCGGTTCTGGTTGCGGATGATCCTGTCGACCACCTCGACGCCGCGGGTGGAGCCGATGCGGCAGGGCGTGCATTTGCCGCATGACTCGGCGGCGCAGAATTGCATCGCGTAGCGCGCCTGATGCGACATGTCCACCGTGTCGTCGAACACAACGATGCCGCCGTGTCCCAGCACGCCGCCGATGGCGGCAAGGGCTTCGTAATCGACCGGCGTATCGAGCAGCGAGACGGGAAGATAAGCGCCCACCGGGCCGCCGACCTGCACCGCGCGGACAGGCCGGCCGCTGCGGGTGCCGCCGCCGAAATCCTCGATCAATTCCCTGAGGGTGACGCCGAAGGCCTTTTCCACCAGGCCGCCGCGCAGGATGTTGCCTGCCAGTTGCAGCGGCAGCGTGCCGCGCGATCGGCCCATGCCGTAGTCGCGGTAGCAGGCGGCGCCGCGCGAGAGGATCAGCGGCACGGCGGCCAGCGACATCACGTTGTTGATCACGGTGGGCTTGCCGAACAAACCCTGCAGCGCCGGCAGCGGCGGCTTCGGGCGCACCATGCCGCGCTTGCCTTCCAGGCTTTCCAGCAGCGCGGTTTCCTCGCCGCAGACATAGGAGCCGGCGCCCATGCGTACCTCGATATGGAAGCGGCGGCCCGATCCGAGCACGTCGTCGCCAAGGTAGGCGGCATCGGCTGCCAGCCGCACCGCCTTGTTCAACGTGGCGACGGCATGCGGATATTCCGAGCGGACGTAGATGTAGCCGTGGCTGGCGCCGACCGCCAGGCCGGCGATGACCATGCCCTCGATCAGCATGAAGGGATCGCCTTCCATCACCATGCGGTCGGAAAAGGTGCCGGAATCGCCTTCGTCCGCATTGCAGACGACGTACTTCTGCCGGACCTCGGCCTGCTGCACCGTCTTCCACTTGATCCCGGTCGGAAAGCCCGCGCCGCCGCGGCCGCGCAGGCCGGACTCGGTGACCTGCTGCACGATATCAGCGGGCGCCATGCGAAGCGCCTTGCGCAGGCCGGCGAACCCGTCATGCTGGAGATAGTCGGCCAGGGACAGCGGATCGGTGATGCCGACCCGTGCAAAGGTCAGGCGTTCCTGCTTTTTCAGGAAAGGGATGTTGTCGGTCAGGCCGAGGTAGAGCGGATGGGTGGGATCGCCGTCGAAATGCGCATCCAGGATGCCGGCGACATCCTGCGGCGTCGCGGGGCCGTAGGCAAAACGCCCCGCCGGCGTGGTGATTTCCACCAGCGGCTCAAGCCAGAACATGCCGCGCGAGCCATTGCGCACTAGCTTGGCATCAATGCCGCGCAGCCTGGCATGGCGGGTGACGGCAGCGGCGACCGCGTCTGCGCCCAAGGCCAGAGCGGTGGAATCGCAGGGAACATGGATCGTCGTGCTCATTGCTGCGCCTCCTGCAGGGCGATGAGTGCATCGAAGCGCGCTGCATCGACCCTGCCGTATAGCGCGTCGTCCATCATCACGGCCGGCCCGACGGCGCACTGGCCCAGGCAGTAGACCGGCTCCAGCGTGACAGCGCCGTCGCTGCTGGTCTGGTGCAGGCTGCAGCCCAGCGACCTTTGCGCATGCTCCAGCAACTGGTCCGCGCCCACCGCCTGGCAAGCTTCGGCCCGGCATACCTGCACCAGACGCCTGCCGGGCGCGGACAGGCGGAAATGGCGGTAGAAGGTGATCACGCCATGCACCTCGGCGCGTGAAAGGTTGAGCGCATCGGCAATGGCGGACACGGCGGCGGGCGGAATGTGCCGCAGCGCGTGCTGCACATCGTGCAGGATCGGCAGCAGGGCACCGGGACGGCCGGCGTGGGCGGTCAGCGCAGCGTTGACCGCCTGCTGCATATGGTCGGAAAGATCGTTCAAGATGTAGTCTCCTATTTCCATTGCCGCTCGGAAGTTGATAATGGGTCGGCGTAGCATATTTGCGCGACGGCGGCTGGTTTGTTGGTATCCTATGCGCCGGGCTCATCCAGCGCAATATGAAGCGAATACGCATTTTTACGCTGGAATTCTGAGAATTAAAGTGGCATAAAATTGCATATTTAATGACATGAAACTACGTATCCGCCCCAGTTTTTTCGTCGAGCAGGACGGCGCCAGGCCGTATCCGCTGGAACGCGCCCTTTCCTTGCTGCGTGAAATAGAAAACACCGGCAACCTGCGCGCCGCTTGCGCCGCCGTAGCGGTGTCCTACCGCGGCGCGTGGGATTTGCTGGCTGAACTGGAGCGCATCCTGGGTGGCGCGGTGGTGGAAATGGCACGAGGGAAGGGCTCGACGCTGACCGAACTGGGAAGGCGGCTGGTATGGGCTGAAAAGCTGACCCATGCGCGCTTCGATCCGCTGCTGAACTCGATGGCGATGGAGATCGATTCCGAACTGCAGAGCGCCATCAGCCGGGTACGGAGCCACCTGAAAATCTACGCCAGCCATGGCTTTGCCGTGGCTGCCCTGAATGCGCACCTGGAGCAGATTGCCGCGCCGGTCGAACTGAGCTACCGGGGCAGCGTCGAAGCCCTGCGCGCGCTGCACCGCGGCGCCTGCGACATTGCCGGCTTCCATGTTCCCGTCGGTGACTTCGAGGCCGCGGTCTTCAACCAGTTCAGGGACCTGTTCAAGCCCTCGCAAGTGATCATCAACGTGGCGACCCGGCGTCAGGGCTTGATGGTCCAAAAGGGAAATCCGAAGAACATCTGGACCGTGCGCGACCTTCTCGGTCCCGGCATCGTGATCGTCAACCGCCAGCAGGGATCGGGTACACGAGTGATACTCGACCTTTTGCTGAGGCAGGAAGGCGAGACCGGGCAGGGAATCGCTGGATTCGAAAGCGTCGAATTGACCCATGCGGCGGTCGCGGCCTATGTGGCAAGCGGCAAGGCGGATGTGGGTCTCGGCGTGGAAACCGCGGCACGGCAGTTTGACTTGGACTTCGTGCCGCTGCTGACCGAGCGGTATTTCTTCGTGTGCGAGAAGGCGACCTTGACCGATCCACGCTTTCTGGAAGTGCTTGCCTTCCTGAAGACCATGCAGTTCAAGGCGGAGGTCAGCAAGTTGCCCGGCTACGATGCAAGCACGACCGGCGTGGTCATGGACCTGAAGGATGCGTTTCCGGGCATGGTGTTCTGACCAGTGAACAATCGGGAAGCGCGGTGGCGTCTTCCTGCGCCATCACATTGCCCGGCAAGCGCCATGACCGAATGCAACGGGCTATCGCATTAACGATCTCGGGACGCTGGTCCCGCTTGTCATGGCGGGAATCTACCGGCCCGCGCCCTTGCAGGCGCATCGACATTCGGCAGAAAGCGAGCATGCTCGCCGCAACCCTTGGGCGCCTCACGCCCCGCGGGTGCGACGCCATGGTCTGAAGCATCAATAAAAAAGCCACCTTGCGGTGGCGTTTTTATTGATGGTGGAGGCGGCGGGAATCGAACCCGCGTCCAAAGGCACTCTACAGACAGTTCTACATACTTAGCCTTGCCATTTGATTTAACCCAGACGCCGCGGACGGGCACGCTACGGCTGGACGAGTCACCTAAATTTAACTTCATGCCAAGTAACCCGACATGTCGCGATTCCCTGTATATGACTCTGCCGTTGTTGCCAACCCACCCCAGGGACGAGATGGTGCAGAGCTAGCGGGTTTTTAAGCCGCTAGGGGTATTACGCTGCCATTGCTGGTGCGTAAACTTCGTCGTTTGCAGTTAAGCAATTCCGGTTGGATTTACGAGGTGACCAGCCCTCGGTATGCCCTGCGCTGCTTTGCAACCCCTGTCGAAACCAGGTCGCCCCCATAAGCAGAACGAGATTGTACCGCAGAAGATGTGGCTGCCTTCCGGTCTTTCAAGAGGGAATGTGCGAAATCAATCGAAGCAGTTCCAGCGGCTCCTGTGCGATGGCATGCGCGTTCCATTGGGTCGGCCCGTCGCTGCCGCAATAACCCCAGGCGGCGGCGATGGTGAGCATGCCGGCCGCGCGTCCGGCCTGGATGTCGCGCATGTCGTCGCCCACATACCAGCAATATTCAGGTGCCTTGCCCAGGCGCTGCGCCGCTTCCAGCAGCGGCGCCGGATGCGGCTTGGCATGCGGCGTAGTGTCGCCCGATACCACGCAGGCCGCATGTCCCAAGCCGAGCAGCGGAACCAGCGGATCGGTGAAGCGCATGGCCTTGTTCGTGACGATGCCCCAGGCAATCCCGGAACTGTCCAGCTGGGCGAGCAACTCCGGTACGCCATCAAACAAGCGGCTATGCACTGCGATCGCCGCTTCGTAATTGTTCAGGAACGCGATCCGCAAGGCCTCGTATTCGGCAGCTTCGGGCGTCAGGCCCAGTCCTGCCCTTATCAGGCCGCGCGCACCGGCCGATGCGTAGGGACGCAGGCTCTCATAGGGCGCAGCCTCCATGCCCCGCTCAAGCCGCAGCCTGTTCAGCGCCTGCGCCAGGTCGGGCGCGGTGTCGGCAAGCGTGCCGTCCAGATCGAAAAGTATGGCTTGAGGCTGCCGCGTCAGGTCGGAAGAAAGCATCTGCTGCCCTACGATTTGGCCGGGCGCGTTGCCGCAACCATGTAATTGACGCTGGTATCCTGGTTCAGGGAGTACACCTTGGTCAGCGGATTGTAGGTCATGCCCTTCAGGCCTTTCAGGTCCAGCATCGCGTTGCGGATGTACTGCGCCAGTTCAGCCGGCTTGATGAACTTGGCATAGTCATGGGTTCCTTTCGGCAGAAGGCGCAGGATGTATTCCGCGCCCAGCACCGCGAACAGGTAGGACTTCGGATTGCGGTTAATGGTCGAGAAAAATACATGGCCGCCGGGTTTGACCAGGGTAGCGCAGGCATGGACGACCGCCGCCGGATCCGGCACGTGTTCCAGCATTTCCATGCAGGTAACCACATCGTAGGCGCCCGGCTCGCGGGCAGCCATGGCTTCGGCGGAAATCAGTTCATACCGGACCTGCACGCCGCTTTCCAGGCTGTGCAGGTCGGCAACCTTCAATGCCTTTTCCGAGAGGTCGATCCCGGTGACGTTGGCGCCCTTGCGCGCCATGGATTCGGCAAGGATGCCGCCACCGCAACCGATGTCGAGCACGTTCCTGCCAGCCAACGGGGCAATGTTGTTGATCCATTCCAGGCGCAATGGATTGATTTCGTGGAGAGGACGGAATTCGGACGTCGGATCCCACCAGCGATGGGCGAGGTCACTGAATTTCTGGAGTTCTAAAGGGTCGGCATTCATGGCGGGAATGATAGCGGGAAAGCAGGGACCTTGCAGTCCGACTGCGGCAAGGAAGAGGCGCAAACTAGCCAGGCATAAAAAAACCCCGCCGAAGCGGGGTTGTCAGAACAGATGCGATTACTTGTTGCGGGTACCAACCACTTCGATTTCAACGCGACGGTTCTTGGCGCGGCCAGCAGCGGTCTTGTTGTCTGCAACTGGTTGCTTCTCGCCCTTGCCTTCGGTGTAGACGCGGTTTGCTTCAATGCCCTTGGAAACCAGGTAGGCCTTGACAGCTTCAGCGCGACGGACCGACAGACGCTGGTTGTAAGCATCGGTGCCGATGGAGTCGGTGTGACCAACAGCGATGATGACTTCCAGGTTCATGCCTTTCAGCTTGGAGGTCAGGTCGTCCAGCTTGGCCTTGCCGTCCGGCTTCAGAACGGACTTGTCAAAGTCGAAGAAGGTGTCGGCAGCGAAGGTGACTTTCTCGGAGGTAGGAGCAGGCGCGGGGGCTGGTGCCGGAGCAGGTGCCGGGGCAACAGGTGCCGGGGCAGGTGCCTGAGCTTGAACCAGAGGGCCATCGCAACCTGGAACTGCGTCAGCAGGAGTCCATTGGCCAGTGCGCCAGCACAGACCGAACGGATCGCGTACGATCACGCCACGGGAGTCCTGCACATATGCGCTGTTCGGGGTCTTGGCCTTGATATCGGTAACCACTTGCGCGGATGCAGAAAAAGCCACGACTGCGGACGCAGCGAAGACGAGTTTTCCTAATTTATTCATGTTTCTCCTCTCGGGTGAGATATCCGCAGATGAACTGCGCAACAAATCGACACATCAAAATAGTTGGTGAACGGATAATACCATGCGGTTTAGGCCATTACATATAGAGAATTGACCATATGCAATGATCTTAACTAACCTACATTTTGCCACAGGCTGATGGCCCAAACGGGGCTTGTCAAATAGCCTAAACCACGATTTTGATACTTTGTAGTTTTTATGCAACGTCTTTGGGGCAGGCCAGGGAATGGCTGCTTTCTTCCGACGTCCAACTTCCCAGTATTCTGCCCTGTCTGACTTTTGCGGTATTGCAAAATAGCAAACTGTTGTCATTTGTAGACTTTTCGGGTGGTGTTAGGCAAGGCGATGGAATTGTATATTTTATATTATTACCTACAGGCAACCTTATTCCGCGAGTAAGGTCTTTCCCCTGCTGCAACGCCTGCCAGTTGCAACGCCATGATAAAATGATGAGTTTTGAGGCTGGGTTATTCCCTCACGCTTGCCTCGCTTCCAACCTGAATCAGTTGAGCTGAACATCCCATGGATTTATTCGCAAAAGAAACTATTCCCATTTCTTTGGAAGAAGAAATGCGCAAGAGCTATATCGAATACGCGATGAGCGTAATCGTTGGACGCGCGCTTCCGGATGTGCGGGACGGTTTGAAGCCGGTGCACAGGCGGGTGCTCTTTTCCATGCATGAAATGAATAATGTGTGGAACCGGCCTTACGTGAAATGCGCGCGCGTCGTTGGCGAGACCATGGGTAAATACCATCCGCATGGCGATGCGTCGATTTATGACACGCTGGTCCGAATGGCCCAGCCATTCTCCCTGCGCTACATGCTGGTGGATGGGCAGGGTAACTTTGGCTCGGTCGATGGCGACGGCGCTGCGGCGATGCGTTATACCGAGTGCCGGCTGGACAAGATCGCCGGCGAGATGCTGGCCGACATCGACAAGGAAACCGTCGACTTCGTGCCCAACTACGACGGCAAGGAAAAAGAGCCGTCGGTATTGCCAACCCGTATTCCCAATCTGCTGATCAACGGCTCGTCCGGTATCGCAGTGGGCATGGCCACCAATATTCCACCGCATAACATCACGGAAGTCATCGACGGTGCGCTGCATGTGCTGCACAACCCCGACGCCACGGTGGATGAACTGATCGAGCGTATCCCGGCGCCCGATTTCCCCACCGGTGGCATCATTTATGGCATCTCTGGCGTGCGCGACGGCTATCGTACCGGCCGCGGCCGCGTTGTGATGCGCGCGAAGACGCATTTCGAGGAATTCGGCAAGGAACATCGCACCGCGATCATCGTCGACGAGCTGCCTTATCAGGTAAACAAGAAGTCGCTGCTGGAAAGAATCGCCGAGCTGGTGCGCGACAAGAAGCTGGAAGGTATCTCCGACATCCGCGACGAGTCGGACAAATCCGGCATGCGCGTGGTGATCGAGCTCAAGCGCGGCGAAGTCGCCGAGGTGGTGCTCAACAATCTGTACAAGCAGACCCAGCTGCAGGACACCTTCGGCATGAACATGGTCGCGCTGGTGGACGGTCAGCCCAAGCTGCTGAACCTGAAGCAGCTGCTGGAATCCTTCCTCTCGCACCGCCGCGAAGTGGTGACGCGGCGCACCGTGTTCGAATTGCGCAAGGCGCGCGAGCGCGGCCACCTGCTCGAAGGCCTGGCCGTTGCGCTGGCCAATATCGACGACTTCATCGCCATCATCAAGGCGGCGCCGACGCCGCCGGTGGCCAAGGGCGAGCTGATGGCGCGGGCCTGGGACTCGTCCATGGTCCGTGAAATGCTGGCCCGCACCGGCGAGAGCAATGTTGGCGGCATCGACGCCTTCCGTCCGGCCAACCTGCCGCGCCACTACGGCATCCAGCCCGATGGCATGTACAAGCTGTCGGACGACCAGGCGCAGGAAATCCTGCAGATGCGCTTGCAGCGCCTGACCGGCCTGGAGCAGGACAAGATCGTCAACGAGTACCGCGAAGTGATGGAAACCATCGCCGACCTACTGGATATCCTGGCGCGGCCGGAGCGGGTGACTTCGATCATTACCGACGAGATGACCGCCGCCCGCAACGAATACGGCGGCGGCAAGGACCCGCGTCGCTCGACCATCGAAAACAATGCCACCGACCTCGGCACCGAAGACTTGATCACGCCGCAGGACATGGTGGTGACGCTGTCGCACACCGGTTACATGAAGTCGCAGCCAGTCTCTGAATACCGCGCCCAGAAGCGCGGCGGTCGCGGCAAGCAGGCGATGGCGACCAAGGATGACGACTGGATCGACCAGATCTTCATCGCCAACACCCACGACTATATATTGTGCTTCTCCAACCGCGGGCGGCTGTACTGGCTCAAGGTGTGGGAAGTGCCGCAGGGTTCGCGCAATTCGCGCGGCCGGCCTATCGTCAACATGTTCCCGCTGCAGGATGGCGAGAAAATTACCGTCGTGCTGCCGCTGTCGGGCGAGAACCGCACCTTCCCCGAAGATCATTACATCTTCATGGCGACCAGCCTGGGCACGGTCAAGAAGACGCCGCTGTCCGACTTCAGCAACCCGCGCAAGGCCGGCATCATTGCCGTCGACCTTGATGAGGGCGACTTCCTGATCGGCGCGGCGCTGACCGATGGCGAGCATGACGTGATGCTGTTCTCCGACTCCGGCAAGGCGGTGCGCTTCGACGAGAACGATGTGCGTCCGATGGGCCGCACCGCACGCGGCGTGCGTGGCATGAGCCTGGAAGAAGGGCAGCAGGTCATCGCCCTGCTGGTGGCGGAAAACGAGCAGCAATCGGTGCTGACGGCGACCGAGAACGGCTATGGCAAGCGCACGCCGATCACGGAATACACCCGTCATGGCCGCGGCACCAAGGGCATGATCGCGATCCAGACCAGCGAGCGCAATGGCAAGGTGGTGGCGGCGACGCTGGTCGATGTCAGCGACGAGATCCTGCTCATCACCACCGGCGGCGTGCTGATCCGTACCCGGGTTGCCGAAATCCGTGAGATGGGCCGCGCCACCCAGGGCGTGACCCTGATTGCGGTGGAAGACGGCACCCATCTGTCGGGCTTGCAGCGTATCGTGGAATCGGATGTGGCCGAGGCGGATGAAGACAATCCCGACGCCCCCGACGCCCCCGATGCTCCGGTGGCGGAACAGGAATAAACCAGGCGGTCGCAAGGAACCAGGACATGAGTGATGACAAGCTGACCCCGCTGCGCGAACGCATCGACGCAATCGACAGACAGATTCTTGAGCTGTTGAATCAGCGTGCCGGCGTGGCCCAGGAAGTCGGGCATGTGAAGGCGGAAACGAATGCGCCGGTGTTCCGGCCGGAACGGGAACTGCAGGTGCTGCGCAATGCGGCGCAGCGCAACCCCGGCCCGCTGGCAGATGGCGATGTGCAGACCATCTTCCGCGAGATCATGTCGGCCTGCCGGGCGTTGGAGAAGCGGGTAACGGTGGCTTATCTTGGTCCGGTCGGCACCTTCAGCGAGCAGGCCGTGTATCAGCAGTTCGGCCATGCGGTGGAAGGCATGCCGTGCGCGTCAATCGATGAAGTGTTTCGCGCGGCGGAGGCCGGCACCGCCGACTTCGGTGTGGTGCCCGTAGAGAATTCCACCGAGGGCGCGATCAATCGCACGCTCGACCTGCTGCTGCAGACGCCGCTGACCATCAGCGGCGAGGTCTCGCTGCCGGTGCATCACAGCCTGATGACGAAGAGCGGCGCGATGGAAGGCGTGAGCCAGATCTGCGCGCATCCGCAGGCGCTGGCGCAGTGCCAGGCCTGGCTGAACCAGCACTATCCATCCATCCAGCGCAACCCGGTATCGTCCAATGGCGAAGCGGCGCGCATGGCTGCCGAGAACCCGGCGGTGGCGGCAATTGCCGGCGAGATCGCCGGCGAAAAGCATGGCCTTCAGGTGGTCAATGCGCATATCCAGGACGATCCGCACAACCGTACCCGTTTTGCCGTGATCGGCCGGCTGCGCACGGCGCCAAGCGGGCATGACCATACCTCGCTGGTGCTGTCGGTGGCCAACAAGGCGGGCGCGGTCTACAACCTGCTGGCCCCGCTGGCCAAGCATGGCGTGTCCATGACGCGCTTTGAATCCCGGCCTGCCCGCATGGGAACCTGGGAATATTATTTCTACGTCGATGTCGAGGGCCATCGCGACGACGAGCGCATGGCAAAAGCCCTGGCCGAACTGAAGGAAAACGCCGCCTTCTTCAAGGTGCTGGGTTCCTATCCCTGCAGTCTGTCCTAGCGCGCCGGCGGCGCTTGTTCGCCGCCTGACGCCTGCTTCCCGCTGCTGTCAAGTCAACCACTGAATTACAGATCATCATGCCTACAGAATTTGGACCCGAATATGTACGCCGCCTGGCGCCTTATCAGGCCGGCAAGCCGATTTCCGAAGTAGCCCGTGAATTCGGCCTGGACGAGGCGGGCATCGTCAAGCTGGCCTCCAATGAAAACCCGCTGGGCATGCCGGAATCGGCGCGCCAGGCCATGCTGGCGGCGGTAGCTGACATCGGCCGCTATCCCGACGCCAACGGCTTCGAGCTGAAGAAGGCCATCAGCGCGAAATACCAGGTGCCCGAAGACTGGATCACGCTGGGCAATGGCAGCAACGACATCCTTGAGCTGGCCGCGCATGCCTTCGTGCAGCCGCAGCAGTCCATCGTCTATTCCGAGTATTCGTTCGCCGTCTATGCGCTGGCAACCCAGGGCGTGGGCGCGCGCGCCATCGTGGTGCCGTCGGTGAACTACGGCCATGATCTGGGCGCCATGGCGCGCGCCATCGAGGCGGACACGCGGCTGGTCTTCATTGCCAATCCCAACAATCCGACCGGCACCTTCGTTCCCGCTGCCGAGATCGAGAAATTCCTGGTCGCGGTGCCGCCCGAAGTCGTGGTGGTGCTGGACGAGGCCTACAACGAATACCTGGCGCCACAGCTGCAGTACGAGTCGGTTGAATGGGTGAGGCGTTTCCCCAACCTGCTGGTGTCGCGCACCATGTCCAAGGCTTACGGCCTGGCCGGACTGCGCGTTGGCTTTGCGATCGCCCAGCCGCAGCTGACCGATCTGCTGAACCGGATACGCCAGCCGTTCAACGTCAACAGCCTGGCGCAGGCGGCGGCAATCGCGGCCCTGAACGACAAGGAATTCCTGCACAAGAGCGCGCAGATGAATGCGGCCGGCTATGTCCAGCTGACCGAGGCGTTCGATGACATGGGCATCGAGTATGTGCCGTCCTACGGCAACTTCGTGCTGATGAAGGCAGGCAATGACGACGCCGCCGGCAGCCGCGTCAATCTGGCCCTGCTGAAGCAGGGCGTGATCGTGCGGCCGGTCAACAACTACGGCCTGCCACAGTGGCTGCGGATTTCCATCGGCCTGCCGCAGGAGAATGCGGCGTTCCTCAATGCGCTGAAGAAGGCGTTGGCCGCGTGACCGGTTCGCAGCGGGAGCACGGCATGACGACGCCACTGTTTCGCAAGATCGCCATTTTTGGCGTTGGCCTGATCGGCGGCTCCTTCGCGCTGGCCCTGAAAAAGGCCGGCGCCGTCGGGCAGATCGTCGGCGCCGGACGTACCCGGCACTCTCTGGAACGGGCGCGCGAACTGGGCATCATCGATGCCTACACCACCTCGCCGGCCGAAGCGGTCGATGGCGCCGACCTGGTGCTGATCGCAGCGCCCGTGGCGCAGACCGGCGCGATTCTGGCCTCCATCCAGCCCCATCTGGGTGCTGGTACGGTGGTCACCGACGCCGGCAGTACCAAGACCGACGTGGTGGCGGCGGCGCGCGCCGCGCTGGGCAGCAAGATTGCCTGTTTCGTGCCCGGCCATCCGATCGCGGGACGCGAACAGAACGGCCCGGATGCCGCGCTTGCCGACCTGTATGTCGGCAAGAAGGTGGTGCTGGCCGCCCTGCCGGAAAACGCCGACGGAGATGTCGAGCGGGTAGCCCAGGCCTGGCGGCAGTGCGGCGCGGTGATCCATGCCCTGACCGCGGAGGAGCATGACCGCGTCTTTGCCGCCGTCAGCCATCTGCCGCATCTGCTGGCCTATGCGCTGGTGGATGACATCGCCAGAAAGCCGCATGCCGACCTGCTGTTCCAGTATGCCGCCAGCGGCTTCCGGGATTTCACCCGCATCGCCGGCTCCTCGCCGGAAATGTGGCGCGACATTACGCTGGCCAACCAGGATGCGATGCTGGTCGAGCTCGATGCCTACCTGGCACAGCTCCAGCGGCTGCGCGCCATGCTGGCTGCCGCCGACGGCGTTGCGCTGGAGTCGGTGTATGCCAACGCACAGAAAGCGCGGCACGACTGGATCAGCACCATCGAAGCGGCGGAAAAGCAAACAAGACAAGGCGGTGACTGATGAAGCGCTATCCACATACACTCGACCTGCAGCCGGCCATCCATGCCGCCGGCACGGTCAGGCTGCCGGGCTCGAAAAGCATTTCCAACCGCACGCTGCTGCTGGCCGCGCTGGCCGAAGGCACGACCGATATCCGCGAATTGCTGGCGTCCGACGATACCCACGTGATGCTGATGGCCCTGCAAAAGCTGGGCGTGCGCTGGGAGCAGGCGGGCGAGAGCCAGGACTACACGGTGCAGGGCGTGGCCGGCGCATTCCCGACCCACCAGGCCGACCTGTTCATGGGCAATGCCGGCACCGCGATCCGGCCGCTGACGGCGGCGCTGGCCGTCACCGGTGGCGACTACACGCTGCATGGGGTGGCGCGCATGCATGAAAGGCCGATCGGCGACCTGGTCGACGCGCTCAACGCGGTCGGCGCGCGGATCGCCTATACCGGCGAGGTCGGCTATCCGCCGCTGCATATCCAGCGCGGCATGATCCATACCCACCGGATGGCGGTGCGCGGCAATGTGTCGAGCCAGTTCCTGACGGCGTTGCTGATGGCCGCGCCGCTGATGGCGCGCGAGCAGCCGGTCACGATCAACGTGGTCGGCGAACTGATCTCCAAGCCCTATATCGAAATCACGCTGAACCTGATGCGCCGCTTCGGCGTCGAGGTCGAGCGCGATGGCTGGCAGTCTTTCACGGTGCCGGCCGGCGCGCACTATGCCAGCCCGGGGAGCATCCATGTCGAGGGCGACGCCTCCTCTGCCTCCTACTTCCTGGCCGCCGGCGCGATCGCAGGCGGCCCGGTCAGGGTGGAAGGCGTGGGGCGCGACAGCATCCAGGGCGACCTGCGCTTCGTCGAGGCGCTTGAGCGGATGGGCGCCTCGATCAGCATGGGCGAGAACTGGGTGGAGGCGCGTTCCAACGGCGCGCTCAAGGCGATCGACGCCGACTTCAACCACATACCGGATGCGGCAATGACCATCGCGGTGGCTGCGCTGTACGCCGACGGCCCGTCGACGCTGCGCAATATCGGCAGCTGGCGGGTCAAGGAAACCGACCGCCTGACGGCCATGGCCACCGAACTGCGCAAGCTGGGGGCCGAGGTGGAAGAGGGCGCCGACTACCTGCGCGTGACGCCGCCGGCCACCATCCTGCCGGCGGCCATCGATACCTACGACGACCACCGCATGGCCATGTGCTTTTCACTGGCTTCGCTGACCGGCCAGGCACGGCGCGGCAGCCGCATCCGCATCAATGATCCGAAATGCGTGGCCAAGACCTTCCCCGATTATTTCGACGCCTTCGCATCGATCACCAAGGACGAACTGTTCTAATGGCTGGCCATCCCATTCCCGTTATCGCCATCGATGGCCCGACTGCCTCCGGCAAGGGCACCGTGGCGCACCGCGTCGCCGACCGTCTGGGCTTTCACTACCTGGATTCCGGCGCGCTGTACCGGCTGACGGCGCTGTGCGCGCTGCGCCAGGATACGTCGCTCAAAGACGAGCATGCGCTGGCCAAGCTGGCCGAACACCTGCCGTGCTCCTTTGTGGGCGAACATATCTATCTCGGCAAGGAAGACGTCAGCCAGGCCATCCGCAAGGAAGAAGTCGGCAACACCGCTTCCCGCATCGCCGTGCTGCCCACGGTCCGGCATGCGCTGGCCGGCCTGCAGCTGGGCTTTCGCAAGCCGCCCGGACTGGTAGCCGACGGGCGCGACATGGGCACGGTGATCTTTCCGAATGCACAACTCAAGGTTTTCCTCACTGCAAGTGTGGAAGCTCGTGCGCAGAGGCGTTATAAGCAATTGATTGAAAAAGGTTTTGCTGCTAACATGGCCGACCTTCTTCAAGATTTGACTGAACGCGACGCGCGCGACGCCAACCGTTCGATAGCACCCCTCAAACCTGCCGAAGGGGCATACCTGCTGGATACTTCCGACATGAGCGCCGATGAGGCCGTCAGTCAGGTTCTTAACTGGTACGCGGCTGTAAAGAAAAGGCATGAAGCCGGTTGAAAATCGCACATTCCGGCGGCATTTAGGAAGTTCTGGCAGTACCTGGTGCCGCGCATGACCCAAGCCCTGCGCGGTGTTGAAAAACCTTAACCCAGATGTCTCGCATGTCGCGTTGCACTGGCTAACCCCAATCTAACCTATGTCTACAGTATTAATGTCCCCTGCGTCCGGAACTCCTGGAGCAGACAGCTTCGCAGCTCTGTTCGAGGAATCGCTGTCGCGTCAAGACATGCGCTCGGGTGAAGTGATTTCCGCTGAAGTCGTGCGCCTCGACCACAATTTCGTGATCGTCAACGCCGGCCTGAAATCCGAAGCGTTCATCCCCATCGAAGAATTCAAGAATGACAACGGCGAGTTGGAAGTCAATGTTGGTGACTTCATCTCCGTTGCCATCGAGTCCCTGGAAAACGGTTTCGGCGACACCATCCTGTCGCGTGACAAGGCCAAGCGCCTGGCATCCTGGCTGTCGCTGGAAAAAGCGATGGAATCCGGCGAAATCGTCACCGGCACCGTCAACGGCAAGGTCAAGGGCGGCCTGACCGTTCTGACCAACGGCATCCGCGCCTTCCTGCCGGGTTCGCTGGTCGACACCCGTCCGGTCAAGGACACCACGCCTTTCGAAGGCAAGACCCTGGAATTCAAGGTCATCAAGCTGGACCGCAAGCGCAACAACGTCGTGCTGTCGCGCCGCGCCGTCATCGAGGCATCGATGGGCGAAGAGCGCCAGAAGCTGATGGAAACCCTGAAGGAAGGCACCGTCGTCACCGGTATCGTCAAGAACATCACCGACTACGGCGCGTTCGTTGACCTGGGTGGCATCGACGGCCTGCTGCACATCACCGACCTGGCATGGCGTCGTGTGCGTCATCCGTCGGAAGTGCTGTCGGTTGGCCAGGAAATCACCGCCAAGGTCCTCAAGTACGATCAGGAAAAGAACCGCGTTTCGCTGGGCGTCAAGCAGCTGGGCGACGATCCTTGGACCGGTCTGTCCCGTCGTTACCCGCAGGGCACCCGTCTGTTCGGCAAGGTCACCAACCTGACCGACTACGGCGCGTTCGTGGAAGTCGAGCAGGGCATCGAAGGCCTGGTGCACGTTTCCGAAATGGACTGGACCAACAAGAACGTGGCACCGAACAAGGTTGTCCAGCTGGGCGACGAAGTCGAAGTCATGGTTCTGGAAATCGACGAAGAGCGTCGTCGTATCAGCCTGGGCATGAAGCAGTGCAAGCCGAACCCATGGGACGACTTCGCGATGACCCACAAGAAGGGCGACCGCGTCTCCGGCGCGATCAAGTCGATCACCGACTTCGGCGTGTTCATCGGCCTGCCTGGCAACATCGACGGCCTGGTGCACCTGTCCGACCTGTCCTGGACCGAAAGCGGCGAGGAAGCCGTGCGTCGCTTCAAGAAGGGCGACGAACTGGAAGCCGTGGTTCTGGCCATCGACGTCGAGCGCGAGCGTGTTTCGCTGGGCGTGAAGCAGCTGGAAGGCGACCCGTTCAACAACTTCGCTGCCATGAACGACAAGGGTTCGCTGGTCACCGGCACCGTGAAATCGGTGGAGCCGAAAGGCGCCGTGATCCAGCTGTCCGAGGAAGTTGAAGGCTATCTGCGTGCATCCGAAATCTCCCGCGACCGCGTGGAAGATGCCGGTACCCACCTGAAAGTCGGCGACAAGGTCGAAGCCCTGGTCATCAACATCGATCGCAAGGCTCGCAGCATCCAGCTGTCGATCAAGGCGAAAGACAATGCCGAGACCCAGGAAGCCATGCAGAAGATGGCTGTCGATTCCAACGCGGCTTCGGGCACCACCAGCCTGGGCGCGCTGCTGAAAGCGAAGCTCGACAACAAGCAATAAGGTCGTAATCGATGACTAAGTCGGAACTGATTGCCCGTCTGGCCGAACGTTATCCGCAGCTGGTTGCCAAGGATGCGGACTACGTGGTCAAGACGCTGCTGGATGCGATGGCCGATGCGCTTGCCACCGGGCAGCGCATTGAAATCCGGGGGTTCGGCAGCTTTGCGCTGAATATCCGGCCGCCGCGCACCGGCCGCAATCCGAAGTCAGGCGACAAGGTGATGGTGCCCGAGAAACGGGTGCCGCACTTCAAGCCAGGCAAGGAGTTGCGGGAGCGGGTTGACGCCATGGTTGGGCAGCCGATCAAGGAAGACTGAGTCATTTGCGGCACAAGAAAACGGCATTCTCGGATGCCGTTTTTTTTCGCGTACAATTTCGGCTGTTTTTAGCCCGGAAGACGAGGAATACCGGACATGAAGTTTTTATCCCGCATCGTTGGCATTGTCCTGTTCATTCTGTTTTTCGGCTTCGCACTGAAAAACACCCAGGAAGTCGCGCTGCGTTTTTTTCTTGGCTACGAGGTCCATGCGCCGCTGGTGCTGATGCTACTGGCCTTCTTTGGCGGCGGCGCGGTGCTGGGCGTGCTGGCAATGGTGCCGACGCTGCTGCGTTACCGGCGTAGTCAGCCCCGCCACCAGAGTGCCGCTCCCGGCGCACCGGCAGTCCACGAGCCTCAAGCCGCTGCTCAACCAGCGCGTCCCGACGCCTATTGAGCGACTTTCAACGAGAGCCGGCCGCCGAGCCGCCTCCGAATAACAACAGATGAATCCGCATGGAATTTGAAACCTGGTGGCTGCTTGGCATCCCGATCTTCTTTGCCTTGGGCTGGATCGCCGCCCGCGTCGATATCCGCGAACTGGTGTCTGAATCGCGAACATTACCGACGGGATATTTCAGGGGCCTGAACTTTCTTCTCAATGATCAGCCGGACAAGGCCATCGACGCTTTCATCGAGATCATGAAGCTGGATCCCGAGAGCATCGAACTGCATTACGCACTGGGCAACCTGTTCCGCCGCCGGGGGGAAACCGAGCGCGCCATCCGGGTCCACCAGAACCTGCTGGCCCGGCCGGATCTGCCGCTGGAACACCAGGCGCAAGCCCAGTATGAACTGGGGCAGGATTACCTGAAGGCGGGCTTGCTGGACCGCGCGGAAGAGGCGTTCAACAAGCTCGTGGCCACCAACTATTCGGTGCAGGCCCGCCGTGCGCTGCTGGAAATCTATCAGCGTGAAAAGGAGTGGACCCGCGCCATTGAGGCAGCCCGCGGCCTGCAGGAATCCGGCGCCGGCAGCCGGCAAAAGGAAATTGCGCAGTTCTATTGCGAACTCGCGCAGGACGAACTGGTGCACACCCATCCCGATGCGGCACTGCTGATGCTGGAAAATGCCGTTGCCGCGGATCGCAAGAATGTGCGCGCCACCATGCTGATAGGGGATGTGCATCTGGCGCGCGGCGACACCGAGGCGGCGTTGCTGGCATGGCGGCGGGTGGAGCAGCAAAGCGTGCCGCATGTGGCCCTGGTTGCGCAACGCTTAATGGACGGTTATCGCTCATTGGGTCGGCCACAGGAAGGTGTCAGCCTGTTGAAGTTTTATCTGACCGAAGCATCGTCGATCGATTTGCTGGAAGTGGTCTACAAGGCGGTTCTGGAACTGAACGGCGTGGATGCGGCCAATCAGCTGGTGCGCGACGAACTGAAGCGTACCCCGACCTTGCTGGGGCTGGACAAGATGCTGGAGGCGCGGATGATGAGCGCCCCGGCCGAATACCAATCGGATCTGGCACTGGTGCGCAATCTCGTCCATGGCTATGCCCAGAAACTGGCGCGATACCAGTGCAGCCATTGCGGTTTCAAGGCGCGCCAGTTCTACTGGCAGTGCCCGGGTTGCAGCCAATGGGAAACCTATCCGCCGCGCCGCACCGAAGAATTGAATGTAATGAACTGAAGCCGACAATTCCATGAACCCTTCATCGCTCACGCCGTCCGAATATATACCGGCCCCGGCCGCCCTCCATTCCGCCCGCCTGCTCATTGCCGGCGACATCATGCTGGACCGTTACTGGTTCGGTGAAGTCAGCCGCATTTCGCCCGAGGCGCCGGTTCCGGTCGTGCGCGTGCAGCGACGGGAAGAGCGCCTGGGCGGGGCAGCCAATGTGGCGCGCAATGCAAGTGCGCTTGGCGCGCAGACCGGCCTGATGGGCGTGGTCGGTGACGACGAGGCCGCTGCGATTGTCGAACGCATGCTGAAAGAAACAGGCACGGCGAGCTACCTGAACCACGACCCGGCGATCTCTACCATCATCAAGCTGCGTGTCATCGGGCGGCAGCAGCAGTTGCTGCGCATCGACTTCGAAGAGGCGCCGAGCGACATCGTTCTGCGCGACAAGCTCAGCAAGTTCAACGCGCTCTTGCCCGAGTACGACATCGTGGTGCTGTCCGACTATGCCAAAGGCGCCCTGGTCAATGTGGCGGCCATGATCAAGGCGGCGCGCAGCCAGGGAAAGAAGGTGCTGGTCGACCCCAAGGGAGATGATTTCTCGCCGTATGCCGGCGCTTCGCTGCTCACGCCCAACCGGGCCGAACTGCAGCATATCGTGGGCAGCTGGAAGACCGAGGAGCAACTGACCGTCAAGGCGCAGAACCTGCGGGAAGAGCTTGCCCTGGAAGCCCTGCTGGTAACCCGTTCGGAAGAGGGCATGACGCTCTACACCGCCGCCAGCGTCAGGCATTTCCCCGCCATGGCGCGCGAAGTGTATGACGTGTCCGGCGCGGGCGACACCGTCATTGCCACGCTGGCCAGCATGCTCGGTGCTCAGGTGCCGCTGGAAGATGCGGTGGAGATCGCTAACCGGGCAGGCGGTATCGTGGTGGGCAAGCTGGGTACGGCGACTGTCACCCGGGAAGAATTGTTCGGGTTCTGACTGCGGCACTGTCAACCGCAAGCAGCTTGAGCCGTTAAGGCGGGCAGACATGGATCATGTCCGAATCACATTGGTCGTATGAAGTGCTTTCGGAGTATCGTTATGTTCAAAAAAATCCTGCTGTCTCTCGTTTTCTGCCTGTCAGCCATGAGCGCCGCTTTCGCGGCCGACGTGGACATCAACAAGGCCGATCAAGCCGCGCTGGATGGTGTTAAAGGGATCGGTCCATCGCTCTCCAAGGCTATTGTGGAGGAGCGCAAGAAGGGTGATTTCAAGGACTGGTCCGACGTTGAAAAGCGGGTCAAGGGCGTGAAGGAGAAAAAGGCTGTAAAACTCTCCGAAGCCGGGCTGCGCGTCAACGGGCAGGCAATTGGGAAAAGTACGGCAGCGCCGGCCGGCAAGACGGTCAAGAAGGAAGAGGCCAAGAAATCCTGATCGAAGCAGTGAATGATGTACCAGCCCCGCGCATGCGGGGTTTTTTTATGGGTAGGCATCCTTTCCGGCTCGCACAGGCTTTCTGCGGTCGGTGGCGTCTCCGATTAAAATGGTGTTTTATTTAACGTGGATGCACACCACCATGCACTATCCCACCATCGAAGACACCGTAGGCAATACCCCCCTGGTCCAGTTGAAGCGCATACCAGGAGAAGAGGCTGCCCGGCGCAACAATGTCATTCTGGGCAAGCTGGAAGGCAATAACCCCGCAGGCTCCGTGAAGGACAGGCCAGCACTCGCGATGATCAAGGGCGCCGAGGAGCGCGGCGAGATCAAGCCTGGCGACACGCTGATTGAAGCGACCAGCGGCAACACCGGCATTGCGCTGGCAATGGCCGCCTCGATGCGCGGGTACAAGATGGTGCTCCTGATGCCCGAGAATCTCAGTCTTGAGCGTCGCCAGAGCATGGCGGCATATGGGGCGCAGATCATCCTGACGCCCAAGACCGGCGGCATGGAATACGCTCGCGACCTTGCAGAGCAGATGCAAAAGGAAGGGCAGGGCATCATTCTCGACCAGTTCGCGAATCCGGATAATCCGCGCTCGCACTATGAAACGACTGGCCCGGAAATCTGGCGCGACACTAAGGGAGAGATCACCCATTTTGTCAGTGCCATGGGCACCACCGGCACCATCATGGGCGTATCGCACTATCTGAAGGAAATGAACCCGGAGGTTCGCATCATCGGCGCCCAGCCCGAGGAAGGTTCCCAGATTCCCGGAATCCGGAAATGGCCGGAAGCCTATCTGCCGAAAATCTTCGACCGTTCAAGGGTTGATCAGGTGGAAAACGTCAGCCAGGCGGCAGCGGAGCACATGGCGCGCCGCATGGCGATTGAAGAAGGAATTTTCTGCGGAATTTCGGCTGCCGGCGCTTGCGAGGTAGCCTTGCGCCTTTCCCAGACAGTTGAAAACGCCACGATCGTGTTCATCGTCTGCGACCGAGGCGATCGTTACCTCTCTACCGGCGTGTTTCCTGCCTGAGGCTGGAAGCTTGAGCCTGTTATGGACTTCAGGCGGAAGCGTGGAAGCCGGGATCCGTAACAGGCTCTGATTTTCAACGCAGCGTCAGTCGTCCGACGCGGTATCGGAAGCGGCGTTCTTGGGCTTGAACTGTTTGTCGCTGATGCGGAATTTCTCGCGGCGATCGCCCATCAGAATGCGCAGTTCACGGATGGTGAGATCGCTGACTTCATGCATGCGGATCAGGAGCGATGCGCCTACCGGCAGGCGGCGATGCCGGATCTTGCTGATCACGGGCGGTGCAACTTCGAGAGCCCGGGAAAGGGCGGCGTCATTTTTCAGGTTCAGCCTTTCAATCAGCGAGTCCAGCAGGTTGTTCGGATCGTAACCGGCGGGCTCATTGAGCAGGTTGGCTGGTTGTTCATGAGGATTATTCATGGTCGGTATGACTTCCATGGTACTAGGTCAAGGACGGGAAAGGCGTTAGTGACGCGGAATGTCTTTCTGGTCCACAAGGCGCCAGTATTTAATAAACTGACAATTCGTTAGTGCAATATGCCGACGGATAATTTCGTGCAAACGCCAAGTTTCTCAAAAAAATAGAAAAAAAGAAATAATTTTCCTTAAAGAAACCAACTGCTGGCTTACTGATGAGTCAGGATGGGTTCTGGCCGGGATTTTATCCAAGGCTTTAATCCTTGTCACGAAAAGCGGCTAAGTATTTTGCAATTGCTGAGGCAATTGCAAGGTATTGATAAATATGAGAAATATCTCACCTATCATCGAACAAACACGCGCGTTTTTTTAGGTTTGTTCGTTTTTGTTGAATAAGGCATCCCAACCGCTGCGGCCGAGCTTCTCCAGCGTGGCGATGTTTCTCTTGTAAATATCATCCGGATCCGGATAGGCCGCGACAGCGCGCGTGATGCTGTCTTCACGCAGCAAATGCAGGATCGGATAGGGCGAGCGGTTGGTAAAGTTGGCGATGTCGTCCCTGTGGGCATCGGCAAACTGGTAATCGGGGTGGAAACTGGCGATCTGGATTTCTCCCTCCATCCCCAGGCTGGACAGGATCAGTTCGGCAATGCCAAGAAATTCATTGTATTCGGTGAAATCCTGCAGTATCCACGGATGGATCAGCAAGGTGGTGTCGGTGACAGCCGGGTCGCAGTCATGCAGGTGCTGCAGTGCCTGCGTCAGGTCACGAACCAGTTGCTCCGGTTCCGTCGCTTCGCTGACGGCGTAGCGGATCTGGCCCCGGTTGTGAACTGCCTTGGCAAAGGGACAGAGGTTGAGCCCGATCACGGCGCGTTCCAGCCAGGTTGAAACCGCATTGATTACGTCCTGATGCGAGCCGGAATGAGTGGTCGTCATGTTTTTTTCATGCAAGAACAGCCGTGCGTGCTTTCGCATCGCGCTGATCGGCTATTCTTGCGCTCCTTGGAAAATGTTTGGACCTGAATTATGGCCTTGAAGTCAACGATTTATAAAGCCGACCTGCAGATTGCAGACATGGATCGGCATTACTACCAGGATCACAGCCTGACATTGGCGCGGCATCCATCCGAAACCGATGAACGCCTGATGGTCAGGCTGCTTGCCTTTGTGAGGCACGCCAGCGAATCGCTGATGTTTGCAAAGGGATTGTCCGATGTCGATGAGCCGGATCTGTGGCAGAAGGACCTGACCGGCGCGATCGACCTCTGGATCGACGTTGGCCAGCCGGATGAACGTCGCATGCTCAAGGCCTGCGGCCGCGCCAGCCAGGTGGTGGTGTACAGCTACAGCAGCACCAGCGCGATATGGTGGGGACAGATGGGTAGCCGCGTGGAGCGGGCGCGCAATCTGTCGGTCTACAACCTGGCCAGCGAAACCAGCCTGGCGCTGGAGGCCATGGCCAGCCGCAGCATGCAGTTGCAGTGCACGGTACAGGATGGCCAGATCTGGATCAGCAACGGCAGCGAGCCGCTGCAGGTCGACTTCACGCTGCTCAAGGCGCCCGGCTAGCTTGCCCGCGCCGCCTGGTGCCGAGCCAGATGCAGGACAGCGCCGGAACCCCGAGCGCGATGGCGGCCAGCAGATCCCAGCCGCCATCGCCGACCAGGCCTGCGATCAGGCCTGCGAGCGTCGAGACCGCGATCGCAATCGGCCAACCCCACATTTGCAGGAACGAGCGCTTCATCGGCTTTCCCTGGAAAGCAGCGGCGATTGCGCCGGCGCGCCGCGCGGCATGCTCCCCGGCTGTGCTTGCCTGCTGTTTTCTGCCGTACGGGTGCCGCGGCGCAGCCAGAGATACAGCCCGCTGCCGAGCACGATGATGGTGGCGAGATCGAGCAGCGCCCAGAGTATCTGCATAGTCGTGCCGCCATAGTCGCCGAAGTGCAGCGGCTGGGACAGCAGCAGGGCCGTCACGTACCACGGCAGTGCGCGGCTGTCCGTCACCTGCGCGGTCTGGGCATCCACCAGTACCGGCTTGAACAGGCGTGCGGTCAGCGGCGATTCGCCGCGCAGGAAAACGCCGTAATGGTGCGGGCTGGAAAACGAGGTGCCGGGGAAGGCGATGAAGCGGATCTTCATTTCCGGCTCCAGCGCCATCGCCGCATCGACCGCCGTCTGCAGCGAACCCATGCGCGCCGGCGGCGGCAGCCCCTTGTACTGCGAGGTCATCTCGCTGACCTGGTCGGAACGCCACAGGTCGATCAGCGGGTCGGCCAGGGTGTTGATGATGCCGGTCAGCGTGACCACCGATGCCCACGCCAGCGTCACGATGCCCAGCATGTTGTGCATGTCCAGCCAGCGCGTGCGCGGCGTGCGGTCGCGCCGGACCGTGCCGAAGTCCAGCTTGCGCATGAAAGGCGCGTACAGCACCACGCCGGACACGATGGCCACCATCAGCAGCACGCCCATGAATCCGAGAAACAGGGTGCCGGGCAGTCCGGCGAACAGGTCCACATGCAGGCTGTGCATGACGTGCATGAAGCCTTCGTCCAGCTTGGGTTCGGCCAGCGGCTGGCCGGTGCGGGCGTCAACCGCCACCTGTTTCAGGTCCTTGTCCGAAGTGGGCGTATCGGCCAGCGTCACATACCAGACCCGGTCATCGTCGGGCTCCTGGGAAACAAACATGCCCTGCTTGCCGGGATGGCGGGCAATCGCCGTTTCCATTACCCGGTCCAGGCTGATGCGCGGCGTGGCTGCCGGCAGTTCAGGCGCTTCGACCTCCGTGCCCAGCAGATGGCCGATTTCATGATGGAAGATCAGCGGCAGGCCCGTCAGGCAGAGCAGGAGCATGAACAGGGTGCAGATCAGGCTGCTCCATTTATGGATCCAGGACCAGCGGCGGATGGCGGTGGGTGTCATTGGGTTTTGGAAATTTTATGTGCGTTCACCGCAACATTGGCGATAGAAAGTGATTGCCAACATCAAATGCGTTCATGCAATAATAATCATTCTCATTTACATTTACAATTGTTGCATTATTAACCAGGTCAACTTTTCATGTCCGCTTTTCAATTCCAACGTTCCAGAATCAGCCTGGCCGTATTGATGACGCTGTGTGCCAGCGCGCATGCCCAATCGCAGGAAACCGCCGCGACGCAGACCCTGCCCACGGTCAATGTCAATGCCTCCGCCGATGCATCCGCCGGCGGCCTGCCGGCCGAGTACGCCGGCGGCCAGGTGGCGCGCGGCGCGCGTCTGGGCCTTTTGGGCAACGTCGACCAGATGAACGCGCCGTTCAGCAGCACTGCCTACACCCAGGCGCTGATCCAGGACCAGCAGGCGCGCAGCGTGGCGGACGTGCTGCAAAATGATCCGACGGTGCGGGTAGCGCGCGGTTTCGGCAACTACCAGGAGCTGTACATGATCCGCGGCTTCCCGGTCAATTCCGATGACCTGGCCTACAACGGACTGTATGGCCTGTTGCCGCGCCAGTTCGTGGCGACCGAACTGCTGGAGCGGGTGGAAGTCCTGCGTGGCGCGAACACCTTCATCAATGGCGCAACGCCGGGCGGCGGCGGCATTGGCGGCGTGATCAACCTGGTGCCCAAGCGCGCACCGAACACGCCCCTGACCCAGGTCACTGCCGGCGTCGACAGCGGCGGCCAGGGCTACCTGGCAACCGACCTTGCCCGCCGGTTCGGCGAGGACAATGCCACTGGGGTCCGCCTGAACCTGGTGCGCCGCGACGGCAATACCGCGATCGAACGGGAAAAGCGTGAACTGAGCGTGGCTTCGCTGGGCCTGGATCACCGCGGCCGGGATTTCCGCCTGTCCGCCGATGTCGGCTTCCAGGAACACAACCTGAAGCAGGCGCGCCCCAGCGTGCGGCTGGACGCCGGCGTGCCGGTGCCGGACGCACCGAATGCCTCGTCCAACTTCGCACAGCCATGGTCTTATTCGAACGAACGTGACACCTTTGGCACGGTGCGCGGCGAATTCGACCTGTCGCCGGATGTCACCGCGTGGGCCGCCGCCGGCGCACGCCACGGCACCGAGCGCAACAGCCTGGCCAATCCCACGGTGATCAACGCCGCCGGCGACACCAGCACCTACCGTTTCGACAATGCCCGGCGCGACACGGTGCGCACCGGTGAAATCGGTATCCGCGGCAAGCTGCGTACCGGCGACATCGGCCATACGCTGAGCGCCACCGCCTCTAGCTTCGACCAGAAGGCGCGCAATGCCTATGGCCTGAGCGACTTCAGCGGCTTTGCATCCAGCCTGTATGCACCGGTAGCAGTCGGAGCGCCGGCATTGAACCTGCCTACCGCTGGTGCGTTCGGCAATCCCTTGCTCACGCAGCGCACCGAGTTGTCCAGCGTTGCGCTGGCCGACACGATGTCGTTCGCGCAGGAGCGGGTGCTGGTCACCGTCGGCGCACGTCACCAGAACATCAAGGAACGCACCTACGACTACGCCACCGGCGCGCAGAACGGCAGCTACGACAAGAGCGCGGTGACGCCAATCGCCGGCCTGGTGGTCAAGCCGATGCAGAACCTGTCGCTGTATGCGAACTATGTGGAAGCCCTGACGCGCGGCGCGGTGGCGGGCGGCTCCGTGCGCAACGCCGGTGAAGTGTTTTCCCCGTACCGTTCGCGGCAAAAGGAAATCGGCGCGAAATACGATGCCGGCCAGTATGGCGTGACCCTGGCGCTGTTCTCCACCTCGCAGCCGATGGGCATGATCAACAACGCCACCAACCTGTTCGGCATCGATGGCGAGCAGCGTAACCGCGGCGCCGAACTGACGGTATATGGCGCGCCGATGCGCGGCCTGCGCCTGCTGGGTGGCCTTACCCTGCTCGACGCGGAACAGAGAAAGACCGCCGACGGCGTCAATGATGGCCGCGACGTGATCGGCGCGCCCAAGCTGCAGGCCAACCTGGGCGCGGAATGGGATGTGCCCGGCGTGCGTGGCCTGGCGCTGAATGGCCGCATGCTGCATACCGCTTCGCAATACGCCGATGCGGCCAATACGCAGAAGCTGCCGTCCTGGAACCGTTTCGATGCCGGCGTGCGCTATGTGACGAACTGGGGCAAGCAGGCAGTCACGCTGCGCGGCCAGATCGAGAACCTGACCGACCGGGATTACTGGGCATCGGCCGGCGGCTATCCGGGCCAGGGTTACCTGGTGCTGGGCGCGCCGCGCACGCTGACGGTGTCGGCGACGATCGATTTCTGATCGCTCATGTGAATCCGCCCCGCCATGGCAATCCATGGCGGGGCGGGCTTGGTGTGTTTCAGTATTTGCCTTGCCGGTGTCGTCTCCGCGGCGCCGGCAAGGCGGCATCGATATCAATCTTCCTTCTCGCCCATCTGCGATTGCAGGTAGTTCTGCAGCCCGATGTCCTGCATCAGGCGTTCCTGGGTTTCCAGCCAGTCGATCGCGTATTCGCAGTGTTCCAGCAGTTCTTCCAGCAGGTCGCGGGTCACGTAGTCCTGGGTGGATTCGCACAGGGCGATCGCCTGGGTCAGCACCGGATGGAAGCTGCGCCCGTATTGCAGGTCGCAATTGAGGCATTCGGCCGGGTCCTCGCCGATCAGCAGCTTGCCCAGGTCCTGCAGGTTGGGCAGGCCATCGAGGAACAGGATGCGCTCGATGAGCTTGTCGGCTTCCTTCATCACCCGGATCGACTGCTTGTATTCATACTTGTCCAGCCGCTCCAGCCCCCAGTTGCGGAACATGCGCGCATGCAGGAAGTACTGGTTGATGGCGGTGAGTTCGTTCTTGAGGACCTGGTTGAGCGTGCTCAGGACCTGGGGATTGCCTTTCATGTTCTTTTCTCCTGTTTAAGTGGGGGAGGACGCATCCATCTGGCTCTGCTGGTAATTCTGCAGGCCGACCAGCCTGATCAGTTCCATATGCTGTTCCAGCCAGTAGGCATGGTCCATCTCGGTGTCTTCGAGTTGCACCAGAAGCATGTCGCGGGTGACGTAGTCCTTCACGCTTTCGCAGGCGGCGATGGCCTTCCTCAGTGCGTCGGCGACATGGTATTCCAGGTCGAGATCGGCCTGCAGCATGTCGGGCACGGTGCGGCCGATGTTGAGCGGGTCGCGCTTGCTCAGGTCGGGCGTGCCGTTGAGAAACAGGATGCGCTGGATCAGCGCGCGCGCATGCTGGCGTTCATGGTCGGACTCATGCAGGCTCATGTCGGCCAGGCGGTTCAGGCCGAGATGCCGGTAGATCTCGCCATGGATCAGGTATTGATCGACCGCGGTGAGTTCGCCGGTGAGCAAACTGTTCAGGATACCGATGATTGCTGTATCACCCTGCATAACACTCTCCACCTTGAAATGACGACATGGACATGTTGCGGCCGATCCAGGATCGGGCAACGCCGGTATTGTAATTGCTGGAGCGCGGCGCATTGCGCCAAAGCGCAAGGAAGCTTGCGTAAGCCCGTGCGTTTGCGATCTTGAGGCACCGCGCAATACCGCTTATCGCTTCAGATAATTAAAATTTCGCACGTATGTACAGGAAATTCTTTTGAAGCAATTTCTTTGGTGACGGCCCTGGCGACGCTGTTCAAATACCGCGCGCGGTGCGGACTGCCCGCCCCAAGTCGATGACCGACATCGCGTAAAAGAAGCTGCGGTTGTACTGGGTAATGGCAAAGAAATTGTTGGCGCCCAGCCAGTATTCGGTAGGCGCGGCGCCATTTTGCAGATCGACCAGGCCGAACAGCATGTCGCTGGGCGGCTCCACCGGCGTCTGGACGCCGGCCGCGCGAATCTCATCCAGGCGGAACTTGGCCTGCAGTCCCTGGTTCAGGAACATTTCCCAGCCGCTTCCCGATGATGCGTCGAGCGCGGCCGGGAACACGGTGGGTTCGCCCCGCTTCCAGCCATGCTGGACCAGGAAGTTGGCAATGCTGCCGATGGCGTCGACGGGTGAATTGCGCAGATCGATTCTGCCGTCGCCATCGAAATCGACCGCGTACCTCCGGATGCTGCCCGGCATGAACTGCGGCCAGCCTACGGCGCCGGCATAGGAGCCGCGCAGCGAAAACGGATCGATGCCGCTGTCGCGTGCAAACAGCAGGGTGTTGGCGAGCTCGCCGCGGAAATAGTCCATGCGGGCTTGCCGGGTGGGCGTGTCCGGATAGGCAAAGGCCAACGTGGTGATGGCGTCCATCACGCGGAAATTGCCAGTGTTGCGGCCATAGACGGTTTCCACGCCAAGGATGCCGACGATGATCTCGGCCGGCACGCCGAACTGTTCTTCCGCGCGCTGCAGCGCGTCGGCATGCTCGTTCCAGAAACTGACGCCGGCATTGATGCGCACCGGTTCGACGAAGCGGGCGCGGTAGGCCGCCCAGTTCTTCGGCTTGCTGGCCGGCGCCGGCTTCATCAGCTGGATGGCGCTATCGACGAAGCGCACTTTCGACAGCGTGCCTTCCAGCTCGGCGCGGGAGTAGCCGTGCCGGGCCACCATGTCGTCGATGAAGGCGCTGACTTCGCGCCATTGGGCAAAGCTGGCGAACTCGCCGGCGTCGTCCGCTGCGACGGCCGGCTTGCGCGCCTTGGCCGCGCGCTGCGCGGGTTCTGCAGCCATGGTGTGGCAGCCGCTGAGAAAAGTGGAAGCAAGAAACAGGGAAAGAAAAAGCCGGGTGCAAGTCATCTGGATTGAATCAGTAAGTTCTTGAGTTGTTGGATCGGTGTGCCATAGCCAGTGCGACGCAGCGCATCGACCGTGGCTGGAGAGCCGTAACGTATTGTCTCGTAAAGTTCGAGGAAGGCCAGCACGGCAAGCCGGCGCTCCGCCGACAATCCGCTCTGCTGCAGGCGTTTGCGGTATGCCAGTGGCCCTTCGTGGGCTGCGCGCGGCAAGCCCTGGCGCGCCATTTCCTCGCACAGCCTGCGATACAGCATGTCGGCCGGGTCAGTCTTTTCACGGTGGCGGATCAGGGGCAGCGCAACCAGCGCGGTCACTGCCGCGCCCAAAGTCAGCACCAGGATTGCCAGCGTGCTCCAGTCGGGGTTGTCGATGCCCAGCGACTGCAGGAAACCGCGCTGCTTCGCCGGGGTGTAGTTCAGCACCCACTGGTTCCAGGCATTATCGATCGCGTCCCGGTTGTCGCGCAGCTTGCGCAGCGCCGTCAGCCAGGGACCCTGCGGCCCTTGCAGGGACCAGAAATTGCCGAATGCTCCCGGCGCCAGCGCCGCCGACAGATTGCGCTCGACGCGGTCCGGCGCCACGGCGGCGGTAGGGTCCACGCGAACCCAGCCGCGTCCGGCCAGCCAGACTTCGGTCCAGGCATGCGCGTCCGATTGTCGAACAGTCAGATAGCCATCGACCTTGTTCAGTTCCCCGCCCTGGTAACCCGTGACGACCCGCGCCGGGATGTCGAGGATACGCATCAGCACCACGAAGGCGCCGGCATAGTGTTCGCAGAATCCAGCCCGGGTGGCAAACAGGAATTCATCCACCGCATGCCGGCCCAGCGTGGGCGGACGCAGGGTATAGCGGAAATTCTGCTCGCGAAACATCTGCAGCACCGCGTTGACCATTTCCATGTCGCTGGAGGACCGTGCCCGCAGACGGGTAGCGAATTCATGGGTTTGGGGGTTGTAGCCTGGCGGCAGATCCATCCAGTCGCGCAGCGTCACCGGCGATTCATTGGCCTGCAGCCGGTAGGTCAGTGAGGAAACGGCGTCGTAGCGTACGCGCTGGCCGATCGGCTGGCTGGCCAGCAGTTGGAAGTCCGGCTGTATCCGTACCGGATTGTTTTCCAGTTGCGGCGGTCCGGCCGGCAGGTCGAGCGCGAACAGCGAACGCCGGCCGCTGGCTTCCAGGGTGACCTGGTAACGCACCGGCTTGCCGCGGCCAAGCACCTGGCGCGAGGAGGGTGATGCGTTCGTCAGCGGCGTCCAGCGGCGTCCGTCGTACTGGCCCAGCACCGGACCGCGCCAGTACAGCGCGGACGGAGGCGGTGCGGCGTCGTCGAAGCGTACGCGAAAGGCGATTTCCGGCGACAGCGTCAGTTCGGAAATGCTGCCCGGCTCCATGCTGTCGGAAAGGCCGGTTCCGTTGCGCACCGCATCCTGCGGCATGCCCCAGAGCGGCCCCTGTATGCGCGGGAAAAACACGAACAGCACCACGGCCAGCGGCGCGGCCAGCAGGAACAGCTGGGATGCGGCCGCCAGGCGCTTGCGCAGCGGTGGATGAACGCCCGTGTACTGGAAGGACATCAGCGCCATCAGGATTGCAATCACGCCGGCGCTGGCCAGCAGTGCGCTGGCGATGGTCTGCGAATAGAAGAAGGTGGTCAGCAGCACGAAAAAGCTGAGGAAGGTGACCACGAACAGATCGCGCCGCGCCCGCATCTCCAACAGTTTCAGCGCCAGCAGCAGCACCAGCATGCACACGCCCGCCTCGCGCCCTAGATAGGTGCCGTAGCTGCCATACACGCCCAGCATCAGCAGCGCCACCACCGGCAGCAGCAGGAGGCGCGGCGGCATGCGGTTGCCGTGGAAGGTGATCCAGCCGCGCCACAGCAGCAACGCAGCCGCCGCCAGGCTGGCCCAGGCCGGCAGGTGCCAGGCATGCGGCATCATCACCAGCGCGCAGGCGCCGAGCAGCAGCAGGGTGTCGGACTTTTCGCGCGGCAGGCCGCGCATCAGGCGTTCGTGCCATGTGCCCATGCGCGCAGCGGGGCGGTTCATGATTCCTGCCCGTACAGCGCAAGCGCGCGCAGGCAGCTTTCGCGGTGCGCGCCGCCCAGCGCGGACGGATGGCTTGCCGCTCCCAGGCGAAATGCGTAGGGCAGGCCGCGTGCCTCGGCTTCCAGCACCCAGCGCGTCATGCGGGAAAGCCTGGCCTCGGTATCCATGGCAACGGGCAGGGCGGCGAAGTCGATGCGCATCTCGCTGGCGGCGCCGCCTTCGAAATGCTTGCTGACCAGTGCGCCGTCATTGCCCAGGCGGGCAATCTGGCGCCATGCCAGCCGCTTCATCGAGTCGCCGGTCTGGTAGGCGCGCACGCCGGCAAAATCGTCCTCGCCGCCGACGCCATGGCCCTCGTTCAATAAGGCTTCGGCAAGCGGCAGCGGCGGCGCATGGTCTTCCGGGCGCGGATAGACCAGCACCTTCTGTTCCGGCTGCCAGTAGCTCCAGGCGCGCAGCAGCCCGAGCGGAAAGCTGGTGTGCAGCCGCATGCGCGGCGCGGCCAGCCAGCCGCGATGGGTGGCCGGCGCCTGCAGTGCGATCACGCAGTCGCCCTTGGCCGGGATGTCGCAGGGCTGTTCGCGCGCCGGCAGGCCGTCGCCGGTAAAGCCGATCCAGATCGCATGGCGCCAGTAGGGGCGGCGGTTGGACAGGTGCAATTCGAACTGCGCTTCTTCTCCGGCGAACACCGGGCTGGCGCGCCCGGGGTTCAGATGCAGATAGGCCAGGTTGCGAAAGCTCAGGTGCATGGCGATCAATGCACAACTGAGCAGCAGGAAAGTCAGGCCATAGCCCATGGCCAGGTTGTAGTTCAGCGATCCGACGAACAGCAGCATCAGCAGCACTGCGAACGCCAGGCCAGGCCTGGTTGGCAGGATGAAGACCCGGCGCTGGTTCAGCACCACTTCGCCGCGTTCGGCGCCGTGCAGCCTGAACAGCCAGCGCTCGGTGGCGCCGCGCAAGGTTTGCGTCATCGTCATGCGCATGCGAACCGTCAGACGGGAACGGTTTTCATCAGTTGCAGCACGAGGTCGCGGCTGGACGCGGCGCTGCCGCCGGCCGAGCGCAGCGGCCGCAGCCGGTGCGCCGCAACCGGCAGCAGCACTGCCTGCACATCCTCGGGCAGCACATGGTTGCGGCCTTCCAGCGCCGCCCAGGCGCGTGCCGCCTGCAGCAGTGCGATGGCCGCACGCGGGCTGAGGCCTTCGGCGAACAGGCCGCCCTGGCGCGACGCCTGCACCAGCGACTGCACGTAGCTCACCAGCGCCGCCGATGCATGCACATCGCGCAGCCCGGCACGGGCATCGGCCAGTTCGCCCGGCGTCATCGCGGGACGCATGGCCTTGACCATCGCGCGCCGGTCCTCGCCCATCAGCAGCGCCCGCTCCGCCGCCGCATCCGGATAGCCAAGCGACAGGCACATCAGGAAACGGTCCAGTTGCGACTCGGGCAACTGGAAGGTGCCGATCTGGTGGGTGGGATTCTGGGTGGCGATGACGAAGAAGGGGTCGGGCAGCTCGCGGGTCATGCCGTCGGCCGACACCTGGCGTTCTTCCATCGCCTCCAGCAAGGCTGACTGGGTCTTGGGCGTGGCGCGGTTGATTTCATCGGCCAGCAGCACCTGGGTGAATACCGGGCCGGGGTGGAAGGAGAAACCGTTCTTTTCGCGGTCGAACACCGAGATGCCCACCACGTCGGCCGGCAGCAGGTCGCTGGTGAACTGTACCCGGTTGAACTTGAGCCCCAGCGACGTTGCCAGCGCATGCGCCAGCGTGGTCTTGCCCACGCCCGGCACATCCTCGATCAGCAGATGCCCACCCGCCAACAAACAGACCAGCGCCTGCCGTATCTGCATTTCCTTGCCAACGATGACTTCTCCGACCTGCGCGGCAACGGCATGAATTCTGGAATACATAGTGTTCCTGTTGGGAGGTGAGGCGAAATGGAAAACGGGATGCAGGACCTTATTGTAGTATGGCAACGCCCTGTTTTATTGCTTTGAATAAACCATTTGTTCCCGCAGCAGTGAATAAAATGGCATGCAAAAACCGGTTTTTCGTTAAACTAGGGGCATTCTATGCGAGAACGTGCGTGCAGCGTTCCTCAACATGACCACTGCCATTTACTGTCACACCGACTGCCTGGCCCATGAAATGGGCGGCTGGCATCCCGAGTCTCCAGCCAGGTTGCAGGCGATCGAAGACCAGCTCATCGCCAGCCGTATCGACAGCTGCATCGACCACCGCGATGCGCCGCTGGCCGACGTCGAGGCCATCGCCCGGGTGCATCACCAGGACGCCATCGCCAGGGTACGCGACAACGTGCCGCCGCCCGGCAGCCCCGCCGACGCCTATTACCCGATCGACGGCGACACCCTGCTCAATGCGCACAGCTGGAAAGCGGCGCTGCGCGCCGCCGGCGCCGCGATCGCCGCCACCGACGCGGTGATCGCAGGCGACCTCGACAATGCCTTCTGCGCCGTGCGTCCGCCCGGCCACCATGCCAGGCCGTCTGAACCCATGGGCTTCTGCCTGTTCAACAATGTCGCCATTGCCGCCCGCCATGCGCTGGAAATGCATGGCCTGGAGCGGGTGGCGATCGTCGACTTCGACGTCCATCACGGCAATGGCACCGAGGAAGCCTTCGTCTACGAGCCGCGGGTGATGATGGTGAGCTTTTTCCAGCATCCGTTCTACCCGTACAGCGGCGTTGGCGGCGAGTCGCAATTCAATCCCAACATGGTCAATGTGCCGGTCGCTGCCTACAGCGGCGGCGAAAAGGTCAGGCAACTGGTCACCGAGCTATGGCTGCCGGCGCTGCGCGCTTTTCGGCCGCAGATGATCTTTATTTCCGCCGGCTTCGACGCCCACCGGGAAGACGACATGGGGCAGATGGGCCTGGTCGAGGCGGATTACGCCTGGATCACGCGCCAGATCATGGAAGTGGCCAAAGAACATGCAGAAGGCCGGATCGTCAGTTGCCTGGAAGGCGGCTACAACCTGTCGGCGCTGGGCCGCAGCGTGGTGGCGCACCTGAAGGCGCTTGCCGAACTTGAGTAAGCGCGGCCGGCAGAGTCGCTGCGGGTAGAATACGGCCTTCATTTTCAGAGAAGCGCCCTATGTCTATTCAATGGTTCCCCGGTCACATGAACGCCGCCCGCAAGAAGGCGGAAGAATCCATGGAGAAGGTCGACATGGTGATCGAAGTGCTGGACGGGCGCATACCCCAGGCCAGCAGCAATCCCATGATCGAAAGACTGCGCCTGTTCCGGCAGCGGCCCTGCCTGAAAATCCTGAACAAGGCCGACCTGGCCGACCCGGCCGCCACCAGCGCCTGGATCAAGCATTACAACCAGCAGAAGGACGTCAATGCGGTGGCCCTGAGCTGCAAGAAGCCATCCGACGTCGCGAAAATCCCGCAACTGTGCATCAAGCTGGTGCCCAACCGCGGCACTGCGTTGAAGCCGCTGCGCATCATGATCATGGGCATACCGAACGTCGGCAAGTCGACGTTGATGAATGCGCTGCTGAAAAAACGCGTCGCCAAGGTCGGCGACGAGCCGGCGGTCACCAAGACCCAGCAGCGGCTTTACTTGGGCAACAACATCGTGCTGATCGACACGCCCGGCATGATGTGGCCAAAAATCGAGCATCCGAGCGATGGCCTGATGCTGGCCGCCAGCCATGCGATCGGCAGCAATGCGCTGATCGAGGAGGAGGTAGCCACTTTCCTCGCGGAGATGTTGCTGGCCCGTTATCCGGCGCTGGTGAGCGCCCGGTATGGCTTTCCAACCGAGGGCATTGATGGCGTTGCCGTGATCGAGGGTATTGCCAAGCGTCGGGCTTATCGCCTGAAAGGCGGCGAGCCGGATTTGGAAAAGGCGGCGCATACCTTGCTGCAGGATTACCGCAGCGGCGCGTTGGGCAGAGTCAGCCTGGAGACGCCGCAGAGCAGGGTGGAATTGCTGGCTTCCTATCAGCCGCCGCCTTCCCTGTCGCTGGGTGAGGCACAAGACGATCCAGACATTACGGACGAAATGTAAATTAATCTTAGGGCTATTTAATTTACATTCATTCCGCTGTCGAGTTAAGGTTTGGTTTTGGGGTTGTTAAGGAACGAACATAAAGCCATCGATACTCATTTTTCAAACAATACGCCGATTTACCAGCAATCAGTATTGGATTGAAAAATGGAGACACCATGGCGGCATCCGAATTTCAGCAGATTGTAAAAAGCTTTTGTAAGGACGCTTGCTTGCAAGATCATGAATCGATTCTTGCCGGCAAACCGTTCATCATCCATCAGTGTCCCACTTGGTTGTGGTTTATCGAAATCGCTGACTTGTGCAGGATCGTAATCGATCTTGGCATGCCTGCCGACGGCATTTCTCCCAGACTTGGAAAAATGATGCTGGAGTCGAATTGCTCCAGCAAATCAAAATATCTTCCTTTCTTTGGTATTAGCGAAAAAAACGGCCATGTGCTGTTAATGCTGCACATTTCCCTCTCTATTCTGCGTGAAGAAATAAGCTTGTATTTTATTCTTGATCAGCAATTATTGCCTGTTATTGCAGCTTGGCGAAAACGCTTAGAGCACGAAGGTAAGTTTTTGGATGAAATGGGAAAAGCCTTGGTAAGTTTTAATTTTGCGTAAGGAATGAAAATTGGGAACTCCAAATATTGCTTTTTTGAAAAATGGCATAGGTTGTGGGCCTCAGTACGGCGGTTATAGCGAACGCAATGAGAAAGACTTAGAAAATTTCAAACGCCTTTCGGAACTGCCTTTGGAGCAGGGAGATTCAGAAATTCAACGCGGCCTGAATCCTGATAATTGTATGAAGAGGACAACAGGATCGGAAGTAGAGGAAGGATTGCAGTCTGTTGATACCTATTCCGGGGTAAACGCCTCTACGGAGACGGTAAAAACCACTACGAGTAACCCCAGCATTTTCGACAAAACTGCATCAAGGCAGATTTGGGGAGGAAGCCAGGCAGCAATTAATGTGCTCCGCACAGTAAGCACTGTCCTTAATGAGGTCGACGGAATAGATAGTGATGTCAGGTTTGCGTTAAACCTTGCTAAAGTAGCGCTCGGCTTATTTCTGTCAACTTATGACTTGGCCAATGGTGTCCACGTCACTGAAAAATTTGAGAGGAATCAGGATTTTTATAGAAAGCAACTTGAAGATTCTATCGAAAAAGCATCACGTGCGCTCGACCGTATTAAACCTCGCAATAATGCGGCTTCGGCTTTGGGTGGAACCTTGATTTTAAGTGGAGCCTTGAATTCAACGACTACCGAAGCCACTTTGCTGGACGAAATTAACGGATATGTCGAATCTCGTGAGGCATTGGAAAAACTTGCAAAGTACTCACCGTCAGACAAAGGCCAAGACTTAATTAATAAATTGGGAAACGCAAAAGACGTCATGTCACTCGTTTCCTCATTAAGTAATATTTTTCGCTCCTTGCAAGGCTGGGTTCCCGTTCTTGCTACCGGCGCTGGCGCAGCGGTTGCTGGGACAGTTGCTGCAGGATTGACGCTTGGGATAGGCGTTGTATTCAGTTCTTATGAGATCGTTCAGGGCTTTACAGCAATAGAGAGTGCAACTAAAGAGCGTTCAAAATTTTCTGAAATTAAAGCGAGATTAGAAATTTCAGAAAATTTTGCCAATCTCTCAGAAGGCTTCAAGGCGGGATTAAGTAATTTTTTTTCGCGTAAAATTGAAAATGCCAATGTCAGTTTAGCGAGTGCCGTTTCGCGTGTTATAAGAGGCGTAGTTGGAATTGTGGTTGCTGTTGTCGGAATTGCTGCCTTGGTCGCGAGCGTGGGGAATGCAGGTTTTGTGGCTGCCATTGCCGGCGGGATATCCTCTGCGTTGTATTTCGTTGGAATAGTGCTTCGTATTAATAGGGATATTGGTCAGGCTGAGGCGAATAAAGCTGAAAAAGCCGCGGCGGAAAATCTAAAGTCGAATTTTGGTAATGCCGTTATATTTCGCAATCTAACAAGTTTGGATAATCCGAATGATAATGACGCTGACCATGTTCCAGGTTCAATCGGATTGGATGATGCTTACCAAAACAAGTATTTCATGGCATGGTGTTTGGCGAAGCAGTTCAATAAAGAATGCATTGATTCTGTCGCTGACGCGAGCGCTGGGGATGGTGGTCAAATCGAAGTTTTGTTGACGTCTTTGGGTCTAACCGACGACGACATCAATGTGATGAAATTGCTTCCTAAAGGCGAATCGGGGAATGCTGCTGTGATCGAAAAGTTGATTGGGTTACGAATCGGTATTTATTAATTACTCTTAATCCAACCCATAAAAAAGCCCTCGAAAATATCGAGGGCTTTTTGTCGAGTGCGTCACCAAAATCTGCTGACGCATTCAGTACAAGGTCGACAGCAATTACATCATGCCGTCCATGCCACCCATGCCGCCCATGCCGCCCATACCGCCCATGCCCGGGCCGCCGGCCGGCTTGTCTTCAGCCAGTTCGGTGACAGTGCAGTCGGTGGTCAGCATCAGGCTGGCGATCGATGCCGCGTTTTGCAGCGCGGTGCGGGTTACCTTGGCCGGATCCAGCACGCCTTGCTCAACCAGGTCGCCGTAGGTGTCGTTGGCGGCGTTGTAGCCGAAGTTGCCGGTGCCTTCCAGCACCTTGGCAACCACCACCGATGCTTCCTCGCCGGCGTTCTGAACGATCATGCGGAGCGGCTCTTCGATGGCGCGCAGAACGATCTTGATGCCTGCGTCCTGGTCGCTGTTGTCGCCCTTGATGTTCAGGTTGGCGCGGGCGCGCAGCAGAGCTACGCCGCCGCCAGGAACGATGCCTTCTTCCACTGCGGCGCGGGTAGCGTGCAGCGCATCTTCCACGCGTGCCTTCTTCTCTTTCATCTCGACTTCGGTGGCGGCGCCAACCTTGATCACTGCAACACCGCCTGCCAGCTTGGCAACGCGCTCCTGCAGCTTTTCACGGTCGTAGTCGGAAGTCGCTTCTTCGATCTGCACGCGAACCTGCTTGACGCGGGCTTCGATGGAAGCGGTCTGGCCTGCGCCGTCGATCACGGTGGTGTTTTCCTTGCCCACTTCGACGCGCTTGGCTTGGCCGAGGTCGTTCAGCGTGACCTTTTCCAGGGTCAGGCCGACTTCTTCAGCGATGACTTGGCCGCCGGTCAGGATGGCGATGTCTTCCAGCATGGCCTTGCGACGGTCGCCGAAGCCAGGGGCCTTGACTGCGCAGGTCTTCAGGATGCCGCGGATGTTGTTCACCACCAGGGTTGCAAGCGCTTCGCCTTCGATGTCTTCGGCGATGATCAGCAGCGGACGGCCAGCCTTGGCGACTTGCTCCAGCACCGGCAGCAGGTCACGGATGTTCGAGATTTTCTTGTCGAACAGCAGGATGAACGGGCTTTCCAGGATGACGCTTTGCTTGTCCGGATTGTTGATGAAGTACGGGGACAGGTAGCCGCGGTCGAACTGCATGCCTTCCACGATGTCCAGCTCGTCGTTCAGCGACTTGCCGTCTTCCACGGTGATCACGCCTTCCTTGCCGACTTTTTCCATCGCTTCGGCGATGCGGTCGCCAATGGAGCTGTCGCTGTTGGCGGAGATGGAGCCGACCTGGGCGATCTCGCGGGTGGTGGTGCAGGGACGTGCCAGCTGGCGCACTTCATCGACCAGGGCGGTGACAGCCTTGTCGATGCCGCGCTTCAAGTCCATCGGGTTCATGCCGGCGGCAACGTACTTCATGCCTTCGCGCACGATGGCCTGGGCCAGAACGGTTGCGGTGGTGGTGCCGTCGCCGGCGTTGTCGCTGGTGCGGGAAGCCACTTCCTTGACCATCTGGGCGCCCATGTTCATGAGCTTGTCTTTCAGTTCGATCTCTTTCGCGACCGACACGCCGTCCTTGGTCACGGTCGGGGAGCCGAAGGAGCGCTCCAGAACCACGTTGCGGCCTTTCGGGCCCAGGGTCACCTTGACCGCGTTGGCCAGGATGTTGACGCCTTCGACCATCTTGTGGCGAGCGCTGTCGCCAAATACGACTTCTTTAGCAGCCATGTTCATTACTCCTTGAGTATTCTTGGATAGGATTGCAGGGGAGGGCCTATCGCCATGGCCTGCGGCTTGCGCGGCGCATGGCGGTCCGCATTACTGCTGAACGATGGCGAGAATGTCTTCCTCGCGCATGACCAGCAGTTCTTCGCCATTCATTTTGACCGTCTGGCCGGAATACTTGCCAAACAGCACGCGGTCGCCAACCTTGACGTCCAGAGGACGCACCTGGCCGCCTTCGAGGATTTTGCCGTTGCCCACAGCCAGGACTTCACCCTGATCCGGCTTCTCAGCCGCGGTTTCAGGGAGAACGATGCCGGACGCAGTTTTGGTTTCCTGGTCGAGGCGCTTGACGATGACGCGATCGTGCAAAGGACGAAGTGCCATACAAACTCCTAAATGTTGTCAGTAATTAATATAAAAACGGTTGACTTCAGCGTTTTTCGGCTGCTTTCAACCGCGGGGATTCGACGGTCCGAGGAAATTATTAGCACTCTCCGTCGGCGAGTGCTAAGTATAGGGGCGGTTACACCCCTTTTCAAGACCGGCAATTGTCGAAAATGGAAGACTCGGGGTCGGAGAGGCCGGCGAGTCGACCGTTCAAAGACCGATTTCATCAATTCGATCGCATAACTGCCGGGATTCCTACAGTCTTTCAAGCTGTTCTCCGACCTGTACCCCAGCCCGGCAATGATTACGATGAAATGCTTTACTGCCCTGTTCTGCAGAAACCGCGGACAGCGTACCTTTTCCTTTCCGGAGCCAAGCACCATGAATAGTCCCGATGACCGCGCCAGGTCGGCGCAGAAGGCGTCCTATGCGCAATCTTGCACAATCAGCCTGACCCTCAATGGCGTCCCGCGTGAAATTCGGACGGCGCCCTGGACCACGCTGCTCGACCTGCTGCGTGAGGAATTGCAGCTTACCGGCACCAAGAAGGGTTGCGACCACGGCCAATGCGGCGCCTGCACGGTGCTGGTGGACGGAAAGCGCGTCAATGCCTGCCTGACGCTGGCGGCAATGAAGGACGGCTGCGAGATCACGACCGTGGAAGGGCTGGCGCAGGGCGAGGCGCTGCATCCGGTGCAGCAGGCATTCATTGACCAGGATGCATTCCAGTGCGGCTATTGCACCCCAGGGCAGATCTGCTCGGCGGTTGGGCTGATCGGCGAAGGCCGGGCGAAGAGCGATGACGACATCCGCGAACTGATGAGCGGCAACCTGTGCCGCTGCGGCTGTTATCCCAACATCGTCGCCGCCGTACGCCAGGCAATGCCAACGGACGGGAAAGGCGGCCAGCCATGAACCAGTTCGAATTGTCGCGCGCTTCCAGCGTGGCCGATGCTCTTGCCATGCTTGCCGGCGACAGCCAGGCCCGCTTCATCGCCGGCGGCACCAATCTGCTGGACCTGATGAAGGAAGACGTCGCCCGTCCGACGCGCCTGATCGACATTACCCATCTCCCGCTGGCAGCCGTGGAGGCCGGCAAGGAAGGCGGACTGCGCATCGGCGCACTGGTGTCGAATGCGGACCTGGCCTATCACGGCGAAGTGGAAAGCCGCTACCCCCTGCTGTCCCAGGCCATACTCGCGGGCGCCTCGCCACAGCTGCGCAACATGGCTTCGACCGGCGGCAACCTGTTGCAGCGCACCCGCTGCTATTACTTCTATGATGCCGCGATGCCGTGCAACAAGCGCGAGCCGGGTTCGGGCTGTCCGGCGCGGGAAGGCGTCAACCGCATCCACGCCATTCTTGGCGCAAGCGAACAATGCGTTGCGGTGCACCCCTCGGACATGTGCGTGGCCCTGGCCGCGCTCGACGCGACCGTGCATGTCAGCGGGCCGGCCGGCGACCGCGCAATTCAATTCGATCACTTTCACCAGTTGCCAGGGGATACGCCCGATATCGATACCAGCCTGGCGCCGGATGAAATCATCACCGCGGTCGAATTGCCGGCAGAGGGTTACAGCAGCCATTACAGCTACATCAAGGTCCGCGACCGCGCCTCGTATGCCTTCGCGCTGGTATCGGTGGCGGCCGGCCTGGTGCTGGATGGCGAGACGATCGGCAGCGCGGCCGTGGCGCTGGGCGGAGTCGCCCACAAGCCGTGGCGCGACCGCCAGGCAGAGCAACTGCTGATCGGCAAGCCGGCGAACGAAGCATCCTTTACCGCCTTTGCCGACGCGCTGCTGCAGCCGGCGCAGCCGCTTGCCCACAATGCCTTCAAAATCGGTCTAGCCAAGCGCACCATCGTCCGTGCATTGAGCCGGGCTGTCGCCATGGAAGAACAATCATGAGTACAGTGCAGAACAAACAACAGGGCAAACAACAGGGCCGCATCGGCAAGGCGACCAGCCGTGTCGACGGCAAATTGAAAGTCACCGGCCAGGCGCGCTATGCGGCCGAATTTCCGGCCGAGGACCTGCTGTATGGCGTGGTGGTTTCCAGCGGCATCGCGCGCGGCAGCATCAGCAGCATCGATACCGCGCGCGCGCTGGCGGTGCCAGGCGTGATCCATGTGCTGACCCATGAAAACCGGCCCAGCCTGCCGTGGTTCGACCGCAGCTACCAGGACGACGATTCGCCTTCCGGTTCGCCGTTCCGGCCGCTCTACGATGCCAGCATCATCTTCAGCGGGCAGCCGGTCGCGCTGGTGGTGGCAAGCAGCTTCGAGGCGGCCCGCCACGCATCGGCTCTGGTCGACATCCGCTACAAGGCCGACAAGCACCAGACCGACCTCGATGCCGAGCGCGACGCAGCCTATGCGCCCAAGCAAGGCAAGGACGGCTTCGAGCCGCCGCCCAAGCCGCGCGGCGATGCCGATGCGGCCCTGAAGAAGGCCGAGATCAATGTGCTGGCCGACTATGCGACGCCGGTTGAACACCACAATCCGATGGAAATGCACGCCACCACGGTGCTGCGCGATGTTGACGGCAACCTGACGATCTATGACAAGACCCAGGGCGTGCTCAATACCCAGCAGTACGTGACCGGTGTCTTCGGCCTGAAGCAGGAGCAGGTGCGGGTGCGTTCGCCGTTTGTGGGCGGCGCCTTCGGTTCCGGCCTGCGGCCACAGTACCAGCTGTTCCTGGCCGTGATGGCGGCGCAGGAACTGAAGCGTTCGGTGCGCGTGGTATTGACGCGCCAGCAGATGTTCAGCTTCGGCCATCGTCCTGCCACGCGGCACCAGATCGCGCTGGGCGCCGACAAGAGCGGCAAGCTGCTGGCCATCAAGCATCAGACCGTATCGGAAACATCGCGCTTTGAAGACTATATCGAAGTGGTGGTCAACTGGTCCGGCTCGGCCTATCAGTGCGATAACGTCACGCTTGATTACAAGGTGGCGGCGCTGGATGTCTATACCCCTCTGGACATGCGGGCACCGGGCGCCACCCTTGGCGTCTATGTGCTGGAGTCGGCGATGGACGAACTGGCCCATGCCACCGGCGTGGATCCGCTGGCGCTGCGCATCCTGAACTATGCCGAGCAGGACCAGAATACCGGCAAGCCCTTTTCCAGCAAGGAGTTGAAGGCCTGTTATGAACAGGGCGCTGCAAAGTTCGGCTGGGACAAGCGCAATCCGGCGCCACGCTCGATGCGGCGCGGCAAGACCCTGGTGGGCTGGGGCATGGCGACCGGGTTCTGGGATGCAATGCAGCAACCGGCCAGCGCCAAGGCAGTGCTTTCGGTGGACGGCAAGCTGCAGGTGTCGTCCGCCACCGCCGACATCGGCACCGGCACTTACACCGCGATGACCATCATCGCGGCCGATGTGCTGGGGCTGGCAATCGAGGACGTGAACTTCACGCTGGGCGACTCGTCGTTGCCGCAGGCGCCGCTGGAAGGCGGCTCGTGGACTGTTTCTTCCGTCGGTTCAGCGGTCAAGATGGCATGCGAGGCCATCAGGGATGAATTGCTTTCAATCGCACGCGCCATGCCGGATTCGCCTCTGGCCGGCGCCAGCGCGGAAGACGTCGAGTGGACCGAGGGCCGGGTGCAGCGCGTCGGTCAGCCGGCGGCATCGCTGGAAATTGCCGACATCATGCGCAGCAAGGGCTTGCACAGCATCGAACATGCGGTGGACCAGAAGCCCGAGAGCAAGCAGAAGAAGTACACCATGCATACCCATTCCGCGGTGTTCGTCGAGGTCGAGGTGGACGAGGACTTCGGCACGGTGGCGGTCAAGAGAGTGGTCAGCGCCATCGCAGGCGGCCGCGTGATCAACCCGAAAGCCGCCCGCAGCCAGATCATCGGCGGCGTGGTCTGGGGCATAGGCATGGCGCTGCATGAGGAAACCATGGCCGACCATGCGATGGGCCGGTTCATGAATCACAGCCTGGCGGAGTACCACATCCCGGTCAATGCGGACATCCATGACATCGACGTGATTTTTGTCGAGGAACATGACGACATCGTCAACCCGCTGGGCGCCAAGGGCATGGGCGAGATTGGCATCGTCGGCGTTGCCGCGGCGATCGGCAACGCGGTGTTTCACGCCACTGGCAAGCGGGTGCGCGAACTGCCGATCACGCTGGACAAGGTGATTTAAGCCGCGGTGTCGCCATGCGGCCGCGCAGTGGCATGGCGGCAGTGGTGATCCCAGGCCAGGTCGGCGGCGCACAGGTCTTCCAGCGCGACGCCAACCGACTTGAACAGGGTTACCTGCCGTGCGTCGCTGCGTCCGGGATGTCGTCCTGCGCACAGGTCAGCCAACTCGGCCCGCAGCGCGGCCCGTTCCAGCTTGCCGGCTTCCATCGGCTGCACCAGGTCGCCAGCTTCCGCGAGTGCGCCATTCCAGGTGTCGACGAACACGGCTGCGCTGCACATCAAGGCGTCATCGGCTTCGCGCATGTTGGGACGGAAGCCGCCGACCAGGTCGACGTGCGTGCCCGGCCTGACCCAGCCGCCCTGGACGATGGGGGTGGTACTCGTGGTGGCGCAGGTAATGATGTCGGCGCTCCGTACGCCGGCTTCCAGGTCGGTCGTGATGCTTACTTCCGCCTGGCTGCCGTTTGCTTCCAGTTGTTGCCGCAATAAAGCAGCGGCGTGCGCCGCCTTGTCCGCCGAACGTCCCCACATGGTGACTGTGCTTATCGGACGTACCGCGCAGTGCGCGGCTGCCATGTAAGGCGCCAGCGAACCGGTTCCGACGACCAGCAGGTGGCTGCTGTCGGGACGCGAGAGATATTCCGACGCCAGCGCCGAGGCTGCCGCTGTGCGCCGCAAAGTCAGTTCCTCGCCATCCATCAGGCAAATCGGGGCGCCGGTGGCGCTGTCGAGCAGCATGAAAATGGAGTGCACCGAGGGCAGGCCGCGCTGCGGATTACGCGGCGCCACCGTGACGATCTTGACGCCGGTATGGCGTTCGGGCTGCCATACCGGCATCAGCAGCAGTACTGCGTCGTTGTCCGGAGAAATGGGATGAACATGACGCCGCGGGGCTTGCGCGCCGGTGCGGAATGCAAGGCGGAGTGATTCGACTAGCGTTGGGTAGGGAAGGGCAGCACTGATCTGCCCGGCATTCAGAAACGGAACCATGCTGCCTCCTGCTTGATGGAGGCAACAGGGTAAGCAAGAGGCCGCCTGCCGTCAATTCGACACAGGCCCCCGGCCGTCAGGCGATACGCAGGCCGACGTCGATATTGTTGCGGGTGGCGTTGGAGTAAGGGCAGACTTCATGCGCCTTGTTGACCAGTGCCTGTGCCGCGCCAGCTTCCATGCCCGGCAAGGCGACGTTCAGGCTGACAGCCAGCCCGAAACCGCCGCGGTCATTCGGTCCGATGCCGACTTCGGCACTGACGCTGGTGTCGGCCGGGAGCTGGGCCTTGGTGTGTGCTGCGACGAACTTCAACGCTGACAGGAAGCATGCTGCATAGCCTGCTGCGAACAGCTGTTCCGGGTTGGTACCCGCGCCGCCGGCGCCGCCCAGTTCCTTAGGGGTGTTCAATGGCACGTCCAGGCGATTGTCATCGCTGGCGGCACGACCGTCGCGGCCGCCGGTTGCCGTGGCATGGGCTGTGTAGAGTATCTGCATGTCGTTCATCCTTAAAAAAGTTGGCGGATCGCGGCGCGACTCCAAGGCCATCACGATAAGTCAGAATTAAATTGCGTGCAATTTAATTTTTCTACAATCCCGATTGATTTTCGTGCGATGGCAAGGTGGGATGCGGGCATGCCTGCCTATTCGTCCGCCTCGTCCACCTCGTCCGCTTCGTCTGCACCTGCCAGGCTGGCCCTCAGCTGCACAAGCTGATTGCGCAGCGTGCCCAGGGCCTGCGCCGATTGCCCGCTCGCACACATGACCTGACGAGGAATGTCTCGCGCGCGGCGCTTGAGGGCGCGGCCTTCCGGGGTCAGGGTAATGCGGACCTGGCGCTCGTCCCTTTCGTCGCGGGTACGGGCCACCAGCCCCGCTCCTTCCAGACGCTTGAGCAGCGGGGTCAGCGTGCCCGAGTCGAGAAACAGCTTCTCGCCGATATCCTTGACCAGCAGGTCATCTTCCTGCCACAGCACCAGCATGGCCAGATATTGTGGATAGGTCAGGCCAAGATTGTCGAGAAGCGGCTTGTAGGCCTTTGTCATGGCCAGCGAGGCCGAGTAAAGTGCGAAGCAGAACTGGTTATCCAGGGCCAGCATCTTGTCCGAGCTGGTGGAAGATCTAGACATCTTGATTCCTTGGGTTGAACGTCAGACAGGAGGCGGGCGCCAGCCACCGCCTGCGATGTCAGCGTTGTCATATTCATTAGCTATCGATCGTATGCGAATTATCCTCAGACTCCAAGTCAGTATCCTTCTCCTTGCCACGAGCGCCGTCTGCTGGGCGCAGGAATTGCCGGCCAGCGTAAGTCGCTCCTTGCGGCAGGCCGGCATCCCCGCCAGCGCGGTAGGGGCCTATGCGCAGGAAGTCATTGCCGGCCGCACGCTGGTGTCGATTAATGCGCTGGTGGCATTCAGCCCCGCTTCAACCATCAAGCTCGTCACCACCCAGGCGGCGCTGCAGGTGCTGGGGCCGACCTACACCTGGAAAACGGCCGCGTACGCAAGCGGCAGCCAGTCCGGCGATGTGCTCAACGGCGACCTGGTTCTGCGCGGCGGCGGCGATCCGCGTCTGACCATGGAAAGCCTGTGGCTGTTCCTGCGGCAGATCAGGGAGAAGGGAATCAGGCAGATCAACGGCGACCTGGTGCTGGACCGCAGCCTGTTTGCCGCGCGCGCATTCGATGCTTCGCTATTCGACGGCGCGCCGCAAAAGCCCTACAACGCCGGGCCCGATGCGCTGCTGCTGAACTATCATGCCTTCGCCTTGCGGCTGGCACCCGACCAGTCGAGCGGCACGGCCCGCGTCAGCGTCGAGCCGCCGGTAGCAGGCCTTGCGGTGCAGGGGCCTGCACTGGTGGACGGCGAGTGCGGCGACTGGAAGGCCGGGCTGGCACCCGATATTACCGATAACGGCATCGTTGTGGCTGGCAATTATCCGTATGCCTGCGGCGAGAACACCCTGTACGTGCATCCGTACCAGATGAGCCGCGCCGCTTATTTCGGCGCCGTGTTTCGGCGCCTGTGGGGTGAACTGGGCGGCACGTTGAAAGGGCAGGTGCGTGACGGTGCGCTGCCCGAGCAGGCGCGCCTGCTGGCACAGTGGCAGTCCGCGCCGCTGACGCAGGCGATCCAGGACATCAATAAATTCAGCAATAACGTGATGGCCAGGCAATTGCTGCTGACGCTGGCCAGCCAGAGTCCGGGCGTGCCGGCCACGCCCGAAGACGGCGAAGCGGTAGTGCGTTCATGGATGCGGGAACGCGGCATCGATGCGCAGGAGATGGTGCTCGACAATGGCTCCGGCCTCTCGCGCAGCACGCGCATTGCCGCGCTGACGATGGCGCGTGTGCTGCTGGCAGCGTACAACTCGCCGGTGATGCCCGAATTCATCGCTTCCTTGCCCCTGGCCGCCTATGACGGCACCATGCGCAACCGCCTCCGTGAAAAGTCGGTTGCGGGACGGGCCCATATCAAGACCGGCAGCCTGGAAGGCGTACGGGCATCGGCCGGCTATGTGATGGCAGCCTCAGGCAAGTGGTATGCGGTGGTCTGCATGGTGAACCATCCCAAGGCAGCGGCGGCCGGCCCGGCGCTGGACCAGCTGGTGCAGTGGATTTACGAAAACGGCTGAGTCCTGCTACAGGATGATGGGCTTGTCCGACAGCTGGTTCGGGCGCTGGCCGTTTGCCGGCAGCTTCATATGGAGCAGCGCATTCAGTTGTTCCAATGCGGCGATGGCGCCATCGCGGTAGGCGCCGCGCTGCAATTGGCCAATCATGGTGTCGCAGATTGCCTGCCATTCGCCAGCCTGCACCAGTCGCCCGACGCCGCGGTCCGCGATGATTTCGACCTGGTGGTCGGCCAAGTCGAGATAGATCAGCACGCCCGAGTTTTCCTCGGTGTCCCACAGGCGATAGTCGGAGAACAGCTCGCGGGCGCGGGCGCGGGGATGCATGCCATCGAGAATGTCGCCAAGCGAAAGCGCCGGTTCAATGATCATGCGGACTTCCGCGCGATGCAGGGTTTCGCCTTGGGCGATGGTTTTCTGTATCTCGTCGAGAACCTTCCTGGGGAAAGCGCGCTGGCCGGATGCGCGGGTCGTGGTCAGGTGCCGCCAGAATCGTTTAAGCTTATTCATTACCAGTTCCCCGAGGCACCGCCGCCGTCAAAGCCGCCACCGCCACCTGAAAATCCGCCGCCTCCGCCTCCGCCAAATCCGCCACCGCCGAACCCCCCGCCGCCGAAGCCGCCCCGGCTGCCTAAGCCGCTGCCAAGGATGATGCCGGCATTGCGGCCCCAGTCATTGCCGCCGAGCCGGCTGCGACGACGGCCGCGGCGCGTGAACATGGGCAGCAGGATGAACAGCGCGAAAAACAGGAAAGGCAGCCATGATCCCAGGTCGTCCTCCTGCTGGCCCGATGGGCGAGCCGTTGGCGCCGGCAAATTTTCCTTGTCGATCAGGGCGGCGATGGCGGAGACGCCGGCAGCAAGTCCGCCATAGAAGTCGTTCTGGCGGAAGTGCGGCGCAATCACGTCCTGCAGGATGCGCTTGGACTGCGCATCCGTCAGCGAACCCTGAACGCCGCGGCCGGCTTCGATGCGCAGGCGCCGCAGCGAACTGGAGTTGTCGCGCGCGACCAGGAGTATCACGCCGTCGTCGATGCCCTTGCGCCCGAGCTTCCAGGCGTCGGCCACACGGATGCTGTACTGTTCGATCGCTTCCGGCGCGGTCGATGCCACCAGCAGAATCGCAATCTGGTTGCCGGTACGGTCCTCATGCTCCTTCAGCACATTTTCCAGCGCATTTCGCTGATCCGGCGTCAACATGCCGATGGTGTCGGTGACACGGCTTTTCAGCAGTGGAACCGGCGTGAAATCCTGCGCGCTTGCCTGCAGCGCGCCGGCCAGGAGCAGCAGGGCGAGCAGCCAGCGCAGCGCTCGCACAACGCTATTTGCCAAAATTGACGGCAGGCGCATTGGAAATGGCTTTTTCATTGTCCACGGTAAACGACGGCCTGACCGGATAGCCGAACATCATGGCGGTCAGGTTGGTCGGGAAACTCCGCGCCAGCACGTTGTACTCTTCCACCGACTTGATATAACGCTGGCGCGCCACGGTGATGCGGTTTTCCGTGCCTTCCAGTTGCGATTGCAGATCGCGGAACAGGCCGTCAGCCTTGAGCTGCGGATAGTTTTCCGACACGGCCAGCAAACGTGAAAGAGCCTGCGTCAGCTGGCCCTGCGCCTGCTGGAAGCGCTGGAATGCCTGCGGATCGTTCAGCACCTCAGGCGTTACCTGGATGCTGGTGGCAGCGGCGCGCGCCTTGGTGACGGCTTCCAGGGTTTCCCTTTCATGCGAGGCGTAGCCCTTGACCGTATTGACCAGATTGGGCACCAGGTCGGCGCGTCGCTGGTACTGGTTGACCACTTCGCCCCAAGCGGCCTTGACCGCTTCGTCCCTGGCCTGGAACTGGTTATAACCGCAGCCCGACAGCAGCAGGCTCAGCAGGCCGAGCGTCATCCACGATAACCATTTTTTCATTATCTTTCCCTTCCATATAAGTTTGATCCGCCGTTCGGCTTGCTGGCTCACATTGATATGCAGCGCATTCTCCGGAGATGCAGCCGATGCCGGCAAGGTGCAATCCGACCAGTACCGACGCAGGCGCGAGCAGCGATGCCTGAAACATAACATGGCAAGTTACAATATGTTCGCCTGATGCATTAAAGCTTGATCGCACACATTTTTTCTCTTTCCACAAGGTTTCCCCGTGAGTTTCACAGCAAAGCTGGCGTCCGCATGGCGCACCCAACAATCCCTGTTATGTGTAGGCCTGGATCCCGACGTCTCGCGGTTTCCACCGCATCTCCAGTCCCAGCCGGATGGCATCTTTACATTCTGCAAAGCCATTGTCGACGCCACTGCCGAGGCTGCGTGTTGCTTTAAACCGCAGATTGCCTACTTCGCCGCCCTGCGTGCCGAAGACCAGCTGGAGGCCCTGTGCGCCTATATCCGCAATACCTATCCCGCGCTGCCCATCGTGCTGGATGCCAAACGTGGCGACATCGGCGCCACTGCCGAGCAATACGCGCGGGAAGCCTATGAGCGTTACGGCGCCGATGCAGTAACGGTCAATCCCTATATGGGATCGGACTCGATCGCGCCTTACACGGAGTGGCAGGACAAGGGCGTGATTGTGCTTTGCCGAACTTCCAATCCCGGCGGCTCCGACCTGCAATTCATGCAGGTCGACGGCGTGCCGCTGTACCGCCATGTGGCAAGACTGGTTGCCGAAAAATGGAATCGCAACGGACAGTGCGGATTGGTGGTTGGCGCGACATTCCCGGAAGAGCTGGCGCAGGTAAGAGCCATTGTCGGCGATATGCCATTGCTGGTGCCGGGCATCGGCGCGCAGGGCGGTGACATCGCCGCGACTGTGGCTGCCGGGCGTAGCATCGACGGCACCGGCATGATGATCAATTCATCGCGTGCCATTCTGTATGCACAACCGCAAGGTGAAGCCGAAACGCATATCGAAGCAGCGCGCAGGGTAGCCTGCGAAACGCGCGACGCGATCAACAGCCATCGCGGCCTTGCAGGCTGAGCGCCATACCGTCTTGGTCTTACTGTTCAAGAAAACGCAGGAGGCCTGCCAGTGAGTGCGCAACTGTCTGTTGTCTCACCGCGTGCCGGTCTCCCTGAAATACCAGCCTTTCGCTGAAAGTGCGGTGCGCCATCGCCCATGCGAAACAGATGGTCCCCACCGGTTTGCCAGGGACTGCACCGCCTGGACCGGCGATGCCAGTGGTGGACAAGGTAATCGTCGCATTGCTGTTAGCCAGGGCACCTTCCGCCATTGCTTGAGCGACTTCGTCGCTCACCGCACCATAACGTACGATTAGCGCTTCCGGAACGTCCAGCATGTCTGACTTGGATGCATTCGAGTAGGTGATGAATCCGCATTCGAACCACTCCGACGAGCCGGCAACTTCGGTGATGGCTTGAGCGACGCCGCCTCCGGTACAAGACTCGGCCGTAGCCAGAATGAGGCCCTGCGACTTGAGCACACTACCGACCTGCGTTGCCAAATCATTGATATCTCTCATGGCGTCTCCTCTCGTTAAATTTGTTTGAACAGCGGTTCCGTCCCGGACTTATACCTAGACTTACTTTACCACCCAGGGGAACAAGCATCCACAGGCGTGATGCGATGTCATCACATTCGGGCATGTTCGTCACTGCGCTGAATTGTTACTAAATTGTTTTAAAAACATGGTTGTAATCTCGATAAAAGCTTCTATAATTCGAGGCTTCTGTAACTTTTGGTTAACATGAAATTTAACCTTTGCGAGCCAATGACCAAGCTAACAGTATTCCTGTTGCCTCATCTTCGCCGCGTGATCGTGCTGGTTGCGATGAGCTTGGTTTGCATTGTGTTTACAGGACAGCTTCTTTTTGTTCATGCGGCTGCGCCAGCGATTGACATTGACCTAGCGACTGGTTATGCGGCGGATAACTTTCAAACTCGTAACATCCAGCAATTTGCGGAAGATGTGAAGGTAGCAACGGACGGGCGCGTCAACATCCGTGTGCATTCGGGCGGACGTCTCCTAAAGCCGGCGGAAATCTTTGCGGGGGTGCGTGAAGGCAGGGCAGAAGCAGGTGAAGTCATCATGTCCAGTCTGGAAAAGGAAGAACTGCTGTTTGGGCTGGACTCGCTCCCTTTCATTGTTTCGGGCTACGAGGATGCTAGGCGTATGTGGCAAGCCTCGCGGCCGGCAGTCGAGAAGGCACTGGAAAAACGCGGATTAGCTGTTTTGTATGCTGTTCCATGGCCTCCTCAAAATCTTTACTCGTCCGATGAGGTCAACACGATTCGTGATTTCAGCGGACGTGCGATGCGGGTCTACAACCCAACTACACAGCGTATTGCAGAGTTGATCGGTGCAAGGCCAGTAACGGTGCAGGTCCTTGATCTTGCCAAAGCCATTTCCGCAAGGCGGGTGGAGTTAATGCTGACCTCAAGCTGGACAGGGGTAGATACCAAATCCTGGCGGGCGATGAACTATTACTACAAAGTAAATGCCTGGCTTCCCAAGAACATGGTCTTCATCAGGGCAGACACGCTCTCGCGGATAGCTGAGGCCGACCGCAAGGTGTTGATGGATGCCGCCCGTGTAGCAGAGGCAAGAGGGTGGCAGCTCAGCCAGGAAAGCGATCAGATTTACGAAAAGCAGTTGAGCGCCAATCACGTAAAGGTATTCGGCATGGATTTCATGATCCGCAGCTATCTTGACCGGATAGGCGAAATTGTTGCGCGCGAATGGCTAAAGAAGGCCGGTGTTACCGAACTGCAGGTGCTTCTGAAATACACGACAGACAGATCGATTAAATAAGTCAGCGTAACCACATAAACACTCTCAATGGCGGCATTAGTCGCTCTGCTGGACACACGGTAGTCATAGTTATTTGTCGACTTTGCGAATGACTAAAGGATCTGCCGTTTGCGTGATGCGTCTTGAAATTCAGGCTAAACCTCAGGCAAGACGGTAATGGAATTTGGGTCAGCATTTGCCCCAAGAAGGGTCCAATTGGGCGTCGCGTGACGCAGGTTTGGCATGAAATAGTCATTCGTCTTAACTGGTTCGGCTGTCGTTGTACAAGCAAACTTGGTTGAAATATTGCTCTTTATGCATCTTGCATGGAGCGCATTCCCCACACTTAAAGGAGATGCCCAATGCGGTTTCCATTGAAAGCGTTAAAACGAACGACCTTTTTTCTGACCGCATTCACTCTCAGTGGCGCGGCCATGGCGCAGCAGGAAATCAAGATCGGTGTTCTTTATCCGCTTACCGGAGCTGCGGCATCGACTGGCGCGGAACTTAAAGGTGCACTCGAATTAGCCGCTGACATCGTGAACAACGGAGCCAAAGATATACCAGACCTCCCTTTCTCCGGCGGAGGCGGATTACCTAACCTCAAGGGCGCAAAAATCAAGTTGGTATTTGCGGATCATCAGGGCAATCCTCAAATCGGCGCTACAGAGACAGAACGGTTGATAACGCAGGAAAAAGTTGCTGCAGTGGTTGGGGCGTATTTCAGCAATGTGACCGCAACCTCGAGCCAAGTCGCGGAGCGATACAAGATTCCTTACCTGAACCCAGACTCATCATCAACATCCTTAACCGCAAGAAACTTCAAATGGTTTTACCGCATCACGCCGCATGATGATTTATTTGTTCATAACTTTTTTGAGTTCTTCAAAGATCTGGAGGCCAAAAAAGGAATAAAAGTGGGGCAGGTCGCACTGTTTAACGAGAATACCCTGTGGGGTAATGAAACTTCTAAACTAGAAAGTAAACTTGCAGAAGAGCGTGGCGTAACTGTCGTAAAGTCAATATCTTATCCTGCAAAAAGCACTCAGCTGACATCGGAAATTCAATCCTTGAAATCCGGGAAGCCACAAGTCGTACTGCAATCTTCCTATTTGGGAGATGCGATTCTGGCAATGAAAACATATAAGGAGCTTAATTTTTCACCCGATATGATTTTGGCCAATAATGCCGGCTTCACGGATACCGAGTTCATTCGGACTTTAGGTCAAGACGCCGACCATATCATCACGCGAGAAGTATGGTCATTAGATCTGGCGAAGAACAAGCCTATTATTGGACAAGTTAATGAACTATTCCGCAGCCGTTATAAAGTTAATTTCACTGGTAATTCTTCACGTACATTTACAGGATTGCTAACGCTTGCTGATGCTATAAACCGTGCAGGCTCCACTGAGCCGGAAGCGATCAGGAAAGCCCTTTCAGAAACCAATATTGACGGCAAAAACACTATTATGCCGTGGAAGGGCATAAAGTTTGACCAGCAAGGTCAGAATGCTTTGGGTTCGGGAATTCTGGTGCAGATTGTCAACGGAAAATATCACACGATCTGGCCCTTTAATTTGGCTACACGTGAAGTGATTTGGCCCATGCCAAAGTGGGTGCAGTGATAAATTATTGATCTTTTAAGTCTAACAGTGGCGCCTTGGCATTTAAAAAAACCAAGGCGCCACTTGTACAGAAAAGCTGTTATAGATTTTTGCCAGGAGTATAAATGACGTCAGAAATTATCATCCAGACTCTCGCCTCGGGGCTACTAATTGGCCTAATTTACGCATTGATTGCCATAGGACTAACGCTGATTTTCGGTGTTATGGATATCGTGAACTTTTCACATGGCGAGTTCTTGATGCTAGGGATGTATTCCAGTTTCTGGCTCTATGCGATTTATCACTTGGATCCGATTTACACCCTTCCTCTTACGGCTGTACTTCTTTTTGGCGTCGGCGCCATGGTCTATCGGGTAGTTATCAAGAAGATTATAGATGCTCCCATGCTTGCTCAGATTTTTACTACATTTGGCTTGATGATCCTGTTTAGAGGTCTGGCTCAATTTCTATGGAAACCTGACTTCAGGACGGTAGGGAATTCAGTCGTCAGCGGCACGGTTTCCCTGTCGGGAATTCAAATCGGATTGCCCCAGCTTACCGCCGGGGTAGGTGCAATATTGGTAACCCTCGGGATTTACTTGTTTTTAACCAAAACAAGAACCGGCGCAGCCTTGGAGGCTACTGCAGCAGACAAAGAAGCCGCGCGTCTGATGGGAATAGATTCACAGCGCATGTTTACGTTGGCATGGGGTGTAGGCGCGGCCTGTGCAGGCGTCGCCGGCGGATTACTATCCACTTTTTTCCCCATCTTTCCTGAAATTGGTGCCAATTTTATTTTAACTGCCTTTGTTGTAGTAAATCTTGGTGGATTTGGTAGCGTCGTAGGTGCTTTGCTAGCTGGCATTTTGGTTGGAGTAATTGAAGTAATGGGCGGGTTTTTTCTTGGTCCGCAATACAAAATGGGGATAGTGCTTTGTCTCTTCCTTGCAGTATTGATGTTCCGACCACAGGGTCTGATGGGAAAAGTTTAAACCGTTAATAAAGGCCTCAGGGAGAATTATGAATCAGTTGAATCAACAACCGGTCGTCAGCGCCTCGTATGGATCGGCAGGATATAAATGGCCTACCCGCCTTTTCTTCGTCGTTTTGCTCGCCGTTGTCATTTTTTTTCCATTTTTTGAAAAATCTCCATCGCATCAGAACTTTGTAATTCTTGTACTCATGGCCGCGCAGCTTGGCGTGGCATGGAATATTATTGGTGGATATGCTGGGCAGATATCATTGGGGCAGGTGGCGTTTTATGGGCTGGGTGCCTATACTTCGACTCTTTTGTTTACAAAATTTGGTATTAATCCCTGGTTTGCCATTCCTATCGGTGGACTGCTTGCTGCCTGTATTAGTCTGGCTGTTGGCTGGTCCTGTTTTCGTCTGAAAGGACATTATTTTGCAATGGCCACTATAGCCGTTGCTGAAATTATCCAAATTGTCTTCACTAACTGGGATTTCGCAGGCGGTGCAGTTGGTCTCAACCTTCCTATGGAAGGCGGCTGGAAATTTCTTATCTTTGCAGACAAAGAGCCATATTATTATCTCGCTCTTGGATTGTTATTGCTGACATTGGGAGTCAATTACGCGATTGAAAAAAGTTATTTTGGATATTATCTTAGAGCAATAAAGGATGAGCCTGATGCTGCCCAAAGTCTGGGTGTTAATCTTAGTCTCTATAAACAGATTGCCTTCGCCATCAGCAGCTTTTTCACGGCATTGGGTGGCAGCCTATATGCGCATAAAGAGCTTTACATCGATCCCGGGTCAGTTCTACATACAGGCCTCTCGATAAAAATGGCTCTCGTATCTATTCTCGGCGGTGTCGGCACGTTATCAGGGCCTGTCATTGGTGCGGCCGTGCTGACGTTTATCGAGGAAGGTACGCGCATGCTATTCGGCGGATCCGGAAAAGGCACGGACCTGGTCATTTATGCCGCCCTGATCGTAGTAATTGCCGTCTATTATCCGGCCGGGGTTGTCGGCTGGATCCGCGGATACTTGTCCAGGCGGACTGCGATTCGCCAGATGCGATTGGAAGGGAGAAGCGCATGACTCTTCTTCGGGTGGAAAACGTATCCAAGCATTTCGGCGGGATCTGCGCCAATGAAGATATTTCATTTGAACTGGATGCGGGACAGATAGTTGGATTAATAGGTCCGAATGGCGCAGGAAAAACGACGATGTTCAATTGCATTGCCGGCTATTCTCACCCTAGTTGCGGGAATATCTGGCTCGACGGGAAGGAGGTCAGTGGCTTGCGACCGGACCAATGTGCTCGCATTGGAATAGGCCGGACTTTCCAGGTGGCACGCACTTTTCACAGTATGAGCGCACTGGAGAACGTGATGGTCGGCGCGGTACTAGGAAACAGGAGCATCCCAACTGCACGTGAATATGGCTGGCAATTACTCGAATTGGTTAGCCTTGCAAAATTTGCTGATAAACCGGCCGCAAGCATGACGATCAGCGAACAGCGCCGATTAGCCGTAGCCCGGTCTTTGGCGATCAAGCCCCGTCTTCTGTTAATGGACGAAGTCATGGCTGGCCTTAATCCGTCCGAAGTAAAGGAAATGGTGGATACGGTAAAGAAGATCCGCAATCAGGGCATATCTTGCCTGATCGTCGAACATGTTCTTGAGGGGATCATGCCCATTGCTGACAAAATCGTTGTTCTTGATTATGGAAGAAAAATCGCCGAAGGCCCGCCGCAGGTCGTTTCAAATGATCCCGTGGTGATCGCGGCTTATCTGGGAGACGAATAATGCTCCAGCTTCGGAATTTGAAAGTCAGTTATGACGGGGTTCTTGCTGTTTCCAAGGTGGATCTAGATGTACGTGCAGGTAGCATCGTTGCGCTCGTAGGGGGCAATGGAAACGGAAAATCGACAACGCTGAGAGCAGTCGCTGGCTTGAACGCCGTTGACCAAGGCTCGATTTTTTTCAAAGGCGAAGACATTTCAAAAGTTCCTGCCCACAAGCGCGTAGGACTTGGCTTGTCGCTCGTTCCGGAAGGGCGGCGCATCTTTGCGAGACTGACCGTTGAGCGCAATTTGGAACTGGGCGCTTACAGCCGCAGCAACAAGGAAGAAATCGCAGAGTCCATCGACACGATGTATAACCTGTTTCCGATTCTCAAGCAGCGGCGAAAACAGCTAGCCGGCACAATGAGCGGAGGCGAGCAACAAATGCTTGCCATTAGTCGCGGACTCATGGCGAAACCGGAGATGCTGCTGCTAGACGAGCCCTCATGGGGTATTGCGCCCAAGTTTGTCACCAAGGTGCTCGACACAATCCAGTTGATTAATGCCCAGGGCGTTTCGATATTGCTGGTAGAGCAGAGTTTGCATAAGGCGCTTGCAATCGCGCATTACGGTTATGTTATCCAGACCGGCCGCATTGTCATGGAGGGCACCGGGACAGAATTGCTGAATGACCCTGATATCAAGAAAGCGTATCTCGGATTATGAACATTTCTATTCAAAGCGCCGAGCCTGCTGAAATACGGGCGCTATGTCGCACCGGCGCGTTTGCGGGGCAAACCGCAGGTCTGGCAAATGGCTACGTTCAAACGAATCTGATGATTGTGCCTGCCGAGTATGCATTCGATTTTCTTTTGTTTTGCCAGCGCAATCCGCAGCCGTGCCCGCTAGTTGAAGTACTGGAGCCAGGCTGTTTTGCGCCTGCCTGCGCAAAAGGTGCTGACTTGCGCACGGATGTGCCTGGCTATTGCGTGTACAGGAATGGCGTGCTTACCGAACAACCAGAAGATATCCGCGCCTATTGGCGAGACGATCTGGTTGGCTTCATGCTGGGATGCAGCTTTTCATTTGAAAATGCGTTGATGCGTGAAGGCATTGCACTGCGCCATGTCGATCAAAAGACAAACGTTGCAATGTATAAAACCAATCTCGCATGTCATTCAGCGGGATGCATGCGAGGGAATATGGTCGTAAGCATGCGCCCTATAAAAGCTGCGGATGTGTCGCGTGCGGTCCAGATTACTGCCCGTTATCCTCGCGTGCACGGTGCCCCTGTCCATATTGGTTTTCCGCAGGGGTTGGGAATTGCCGATTTATCCAAACCAGATTTTGGCGACCCCGTGCCCCTGATGGATGATGAGCTGCCAGTATTTTGGGCATGCGGTGTCACCCCGCAGTATATTGCCGAGTTGAGCAAGCTACCTTTCTGTATCACTCATTCACCGGGGAAGATGCTGGTAACTGATTTGAAGAATGAAGAATTTGTTTAGGCAGCCTCGGTTTGCTCGTTTTATCTTGTTTTGCTTCCACCGGCTTCTAGCCGGCAAGTCAAGTGGCGGCGGGCGATAGAGCCACCTGACAAAGTTTTTGGGTCAGGTGTTTCCGCTCTGCAAAATTAAAGCAATCGCTATCCCGCGACACCAGTTTAAGCAGCACGCCAAAAAGCAAATAGCAGCAATGTGTAGAACGCTGCCACGATGTCATCCCACATCACGCCAAAGCCGCCCTTGACATGCCTGTCGAAGAAACGGATAGGTGGAGGCTTGACCATGTCGAAGAAACGGAACCACAGGAAGGCCGCGCACTGGGTAGAAAAGTCGGCTGGCGTCAGGAAAAGCATAACCAGCCAGAATGCGATTATTTCATCCCATACCATGCTGCCGTGGTCGGCGACACCCATGTCGCGCCCGGTCCGGTCGCAGGCCCAGATACCGACCGCGAAACCCGCGAGTATGGCGACTACCCAGAATAACGGTGTAAAGATGGCGGGCCAGAGACCGGTCGGTACGGCGAACAGAGCCCAGCCCATCAAGGTGCCTGCCGTGCCAGGCATCACCGGCGACAAGCCGCTGCCGAATCCCTGGGCCAGCCAGTGCGCGGGATGGGCGAGCATGAATTGCGTCAGAGCGGCGGTGGACTGCGATCCGACTGGCGAGCGCAACGGTGCAGTCATGGGGTGGAAAAATGGTCGAAGGACTGGAGCTGCAAGGACAGCGGCATGCCCGAGTGATCAGTAAGTCGCAGCCCTGGCACGTCCTCGATGGCGCCGATCCGTGTGACTTCGCACGCTGCGCGTTGCGCGGCCGCGTGGACTTCAGCGCGTGCCGCCGGTGGCGCGGTGAAGCATAGTTCATAGTCGTCCCCACCCGCCATGACGTAATTTCTACGTATGGCGCTTGCCTGCGTGCGCAGCACAGGGCCGGCGGGGACTGCATCCACGTTCACGGTTGCGCCAACGCCGGAACGTTGCAGGATATGCCCGAGGTCGCCGACAAGGCCATCGGAAATATCGATGGCGGCATGGGCGATGCCCCGCAGCGCCAGGCCAAGCGGAATGCGCGGCGTGGGCGCATGCATGCGAAGTCCGGCTGCTGCAAGGTCGGCATCCGACAGGTTGCATTCCTTGCGGTAGCCAGCCAGGGCCAGGCGTGCTTCGCCCAGGGTGCCGGAGATCCAGATGTCGTCGCCTTCCCGGGCCTGGTCACGGCGCAGCGCGAGGCCGGGCGGGACATGGCCGAATACGGTGATGCACAGGGTAAGCGGGCCCTTGGTGGTGTCGCCGCCAATCAGTTGGCAGCCATGTTCTTCGGCCAGTGCAAACAGGCCGGCCGAGTACCCGGCCAGCCAGGATTCATCCAGGGTGGGCAGGGCCAGTGCCAGGGTGAAGCCGACTGGCTTTGCGCCCATGGCGGCCAGATCAGACAGGTTGACTGCCAGGCTCTTGTGTCCAAGCAGTTTCGCATCGGCGCCCGGGAAAAAATGGCGTCCTTCCACCAACATGTCGGACGAAATGGCCAACTGCATGCCCGGCGCGGGCGCCAGCAGCGCGCAGTCGTCGCCTACGCCGAGATCGACGCCGCTGCCTGCAGACGGCGCGCATGTGAAGTAACGGGAGATGAGGCTGAATTCGGAAAGCATGCCGGATTGTACTTGAGCTGCTTCCGGCCAGGCTATGCAGCAAGGCTGAAACGATGCCAGCCAAGTGGTTCACGCGGGCGTGGCGGGACGAGCTTGGGCACAAGCAGGGCAACGCGATGCGACGGCGCCACGGCAGTCAGAATCCATCGTCGGCGTCAATGCCTCCGGTAGTCATGAAGAAATCGAGCGGAGACCGCTTCGCCGCCCCTAAGCAAAAAACGATTACAGCACCGCACTAATCAGCGAAAATCGATCAGGGCATACCCCGCAAGACCACGCTGCAGGCCCCGCGGAGTAAAGGTCAGGACACATTCTTGCCTGCGATGGTGGCCCTGTTGACCGTAGTGGGGCTGAGGGTGCTGAAGCCGGCTGTCAGCCAGCGTTACCGGTTGCCAACGTCTTGCCGAGTTCTGCCATTAACACCTGGCGGCTCGCGGCCTCGTGATGCGACAGGCCGAATCCCGCCACCACGCCTTCCGCATCGATGAAGCGGCATACGGTGCGACCGCTTTCCTCGGTGGTATGCCATTTGCCGTCCTGCAGCGCCTTTTGCGGCGGCGGCACCAGTGCCAGCGGGTAGCAGGGCGTCTTGACGATGACAGCCGCCGGCTTGAGATCGATTGCGGTCGGGGTGCCGGTCAGCGTTTTGGCAATGGCGCGCCCGGCGTTGAGCAGCGGTGCGATATACGGCAGGATGCGGGTGGCGCCATCGGCTTCCGTGTACTCGGCGCAATCGCCCAGTGCATAGACATCCGGCGCGCTGGTCTGGCCGTAGGCATCGACCACGATGCCGCGATTGATCTTCAGGCCGGCAGCCTGGGCCAGCGCGGTGCTGGGCCGCAGGCCGACAGCGGAAAGCACGATGTCGGCTTCCACCGTCTCGCCATTGGCCAGCGTGGCTGTGATGCCTTTTTCGCCGCGATCGATCCGGCTTGCCGTGGTGCCCAGGCACAGCCGCACGCCGCGGTCTAGCAGCGCCGCCTGCAAGCCTTCGGACAATGCCGGCGCGGCCAGCGCCGCCAGGGGCAGCGGATTGGGGTCGATCAGGGTGACGGCGTGGCCGCCGCTGGCCAGGTCGTCTGCGAACTCGCAGCCGATCAAGCCGGCTCCCAGGATCATCACCCGCGCCTGGCGTCCGGCTTCGGTCGCATCCAGCAGCGCGCGGAAGCGGGCATAGTCTTCCACGTGATTGACCGACATGACCTGTTCGGCGGCGTCGCCCTGCAGCGGCAGCCGGATCGGCTGGGCGCCGATGGCAAAGATCAGCTTGTCATAGTCCAGAACGCCGGCGCTGGTGGAAAGGGTCTTCGCGGCGGTGTCGATGCCGTCCACCTTGGTGGAAGTAAGGATGGTGGCGCCTATCTGCGTGGCGAGCTGGGTGGCGCTCTGCGTCACCAGCTGGGCCGGCAGCTTTTTCTGGGCATAGGCGTTGGACAGCATGGGCTTGGAATAGAAGCCGCCATCGTCCGCGGTGATGATGGTGATCGGCACTTCCTTGTCGAGCTTGCGCAGTTCGCGGGCGGCGGTATAGCCAGCCATGCCGGCGCCAATGATGATGATGGGTTTCATGAGCATCCTTGCAAAAAATGCGCGCCATGCCGGTAGCCGGGATGGCGCGCTTCAGTATCTTATTGTTTCGCAGCGAGAACGCAGGTTCGGCAACCGGCAACCTGCGTGTTCCGGAGCGCCAGTATAGCGGCTGCGTCAGGGGCTGGCTTCAGCCTGGCAGGCCACGCACTGTGGCTGGGCAGGCTGATGGCGGCCTGCGTCCGGCTGGCGTCAGATTTCCACCATTTCGAAGTCGGCCTTGGAGACGCCGCAGTCCGGGCATTCCCAGTTGTCGGGAATGTCGTTCCAGCGGGTGCCGGCGGGGATGCCTTCTTCCGGCATGCCGATGCTTTCATCGTAGACAAAGCCGCAAACGACGCATTGATAAGTTTTCATTGGATTCCCTTTCTTGAGATTAAATTCGGTATGCCGTCAGGCGGCCTTGTCGAGCGCGTTCAGCACGTCGCGATAGTGGTTGGCGTGGCGCTCCTCGACCTTGGCCAGCGCGGCGAAGCGCTTGGCCGCCATTTCCAGGGTGCGACGGAAATTCTCGGCATGTTCCTTGGATTCGGCAATCTGCTCGTCGAACTCCGCCACGGCCGCCTGGTTGCCTTCTTCCACGGCGAGGTGGCGGAACTTCGGATACATCTCGGTGTACTCGTAGGTTTCGCCCTCGATCGCGATTTCCAGCGCCTTCGCAGGGGTCATCTTCGCCTTTGGATAGAGCAGGTCGAGATGGCCGAAGGCATGCATCACTTCCTGATCGGCGGTGGCTTCGAAGGCTTGCGCGACATCTTCGGCGCCGGCAGCGCGCGCCAGCTTGGCGAAATAACGGTACTTGATATGCGCCATCGACTCGCCAGCGAAGGCGGCTTCGAGGTTTTGGACGGTAACGGAATTGTGGTCAGCCATGATGTACTCCCTTGGAAAATTAAATTGGCAAATCAGAATGGAGTGAATCATAGCGAAACTAAATCGATCTGCGAAATTGATTGTAGTTATCGAAGGGATAGCTTTCAAGAATATTCTTGGTAGAAATATATTGAACCTTATTAACCAACTCTTGATTCGTGAAAATACCTATTAGTTCAATGTCAAGCGTCTGCTAGAATCGTCAGCTTTCCGTAAGAATTCACAGGAAGGTTGCAATGGATACGCCGAACGACCAGAAAGAAGAAATTCGCCAACAATTGCGCCAGGCGGCGCTTGAATACCATGAATTTCCGACACCCGGAAAAATTAGCGTTACTCCCACCAAGCAACTGACCAACCAGCGCGACCTGTCGCTGGCCTATTCCCCTGGCGTTGCGGCCGCCTGCGAGGAAATCGTGGTCGACCCTGCCAATGCCTTCCGCTACACCGCACGCGGCAACCTGGTTGCCGTCATTTCCAACGGTACCGCCGTTCTCGGCCTGGGCAATATCGGCGCGCTGGCATCCAAGCCGGTGATGGAAGGCAAGGGCGTGCTGTTCAAGAAATTCGCCGGCATCGACGTGTTCGATATCGAAGTCAACGAAACCGATCCCGACAAGCTGTGCGACATCATTGCCGCGCTGGAGCCGACCTTTGGCGGCGTCAACCTGGAAGACATCAAGGCGCCCGAGTGCTTCTACATCGAGCGCAAGCTGCGCGAGAAGATGAAGATCCCGGTTTTCCACGATGACCAGCATGGCACCGCCATCATCGTCGGCGCCGCCATCCTGAATGGCCTGAAGGTGGTCGGCAAGGGCATGAAGGAATGCAAGATGGTGGTCAGCGGCGCCGGTGCGGCCGCGCTGGCCTGCCTGGACCTGATGGTCGACCTTGGCTTCCCGATCGAGAACATCTGGGTAACCGACCTGGCAGGCGTGGTGTATTCCGGACGCGTCGAACTGATGGACCCGGACAAGGCGCGCTTTGCGCAGCCGACCGAGGCCCGCAGCCTGAACGACGTGATCGCCGATGCCGACATCTTCCTCGGCCTGTCGGCCGGCGGCGTGCTGAAGCAGGACATGGTCATGAAGATGGCGCCGCGTCCGCTGATCCTGGCGCTGGCCAACCCGAATCCGGAAATCACGCCGGAAGACGTGAAGGCGGTGCGCAGCGACGCCGTGATCGCGACCGGCCGTTCGGACTATCCGAACCAGGTCAACAATGTGCTGTGCTTCCCCTACATCTTCCGCGGCGCGCTCGACTGCGGCGCCACCACCATCACCCGCGACATGGAAATCGCCTCGGTGCATGCGATCGCCGGCCTTGCCCAGGAAGAGCAGTCCGACATCGTCGCCACCACCTACGGCATCACCAATCTGTCGTTCGGCCCGGAATACATCATCCCCAAGCCTTTCGATCCGCGCCTGATGGAGCGCATCGCGCTGGCGGTGGCCAAGGCGGCCGAAGCGGGCGGCGTTGCCGCGCGTCCGATCCAGGATGTGCAGGCCTATACCGAGCGCCTGCAGCAATTCGTCTACCGCAGCGGCACTTTCATGAAGCCGATCTTCGCGGTGGCCAAGAAGGCGCCTGCGGAACTGAAGCGCATCGTCTATGCCGAGGGTGAGGAAGAGAAAGTGCTGCGCGCGGTGCAGGTGGTGGTCGACGAGACCCTGGCCAAGCCTATCCTGGTTGGTCGTCCTGCCGTGCTGGCGCAGCGCATCGAGAAGTTCGGCCTGCGCCTGCGTCCGGGCGTGGACTTCGAGGTGATCAATCCCGAGTTTGACGAGCGTTTCCGCAGCTACTGGGAGACCTACCTGCAGATGACGATCAGGAAGGGCATCAGCCAGCAGTACGCCAAGCTGGAAATGCGCCGTCGTCACACCCTGATCGGCGCCATGATGGTCCACAAGGGCGATGCCGACGGCATGATCTGCGGCACCTACGGCACTACCGACGTGCATCTGCGCTACATCGACCATGTGCTGGGCAAGCGTGAAGGCGTCAATGTCTATGCGGCGATGAATGCGCTGCTGCTGCAGGACCGCCAGATCATGATCGTCGACACCCATGTCAACGAGAACCCGAGCGCCGAGCAGATCGCCGAGATCACGCTGCTGGCCGCCGAGGAGATGCGCCGCTTTGGCCTGATGCCGCGGGTGGCGCTGCTGTCGCATTCCAACTTCGGCACCAGCAACAGCGAATCGGCCAGGAAGATGCGCCAGGCGCTCGCGCTGCTGCGCGAGCTGGACCCGCAACTGGAAGTCGATGGCGAAATGCATGGCGACACCGCGCTGAACCCGGCGCTGTTGAAGCGCACCATGCCCGACAGCAGCCTGAGCGGCGAAGCCAACCTGCTGGTGATGCCCAATATCGACGCCGCCAACATTGCCTACAACCTGCTCAAGACCACGGCCGGCAACGGCATTGCGATCGGGCCGGTGCTGCTGGGCTGCGCCAAGCCGGTACACATCCTGACGCCGTCAGCGACCGTGCGACGCATCGTCAACATGACGGCGCTGTGTGTGGTAGATGCGGTGTATCAGCGCTGAGCGCTTTAAGCTTTGATTAAAAACCGCTGCTGATGGCAGCGGTTTTTTTTCGGGTCGATTTATTTGGGGAGGAGGGCGGTCGGTAATTGCTGTGGCGGTTGCAGTTGCCGTTGCGGTTGCAGTTGCAGTTGCCGTTGCGGTTGCTTCTGAAGTTGCCTTTAAGTCCCGTTGAGCGCGCCGTGACGTCGGTGCGTGGAGCGGGAAAAGGTGCGGCGTCTGTCTGAGTCAAGCGCAGCTTGGCGAGTTTAGCCGCGCCCCGCTCCATGCACCGACGGCACGGGGACCCTCGCGCAGCGAGGGCGCGATCACCGGGTCGCCTTTTTTTGCCTACTTTTTTTGGCGAAGCAAAAAAAGTAGGTCGCCCGCCGGGGCGAACTCCCGGCCTGGTCATGACGATAGTGCAGTCGGCTTGTTTCACCAGGGGTAAGGCGTCACTGCGAAGCAGCAGTTGCTTTTGACGTTTGAAGTTTCAATACGAACGTCAACAACAACCCCGACAGTACTGCCCGTGCCTTGCCGGGTGACGCAATACGGCTGCACTACCGTGGAGACAAGCCGGGAGTCCGTCCCGGCAGCCGGGTTACTTTTTTGCTTCGCCAAAAAAGTAACCAAAAAAGGCGACCCGATGATCGCGCCCCCGCTGCGCGGGGGTTCCCGTGTCAGCGGTACCCGGAGCGGGGCGCGGCTAAACTCGCCAAGCTGCGCTTGACTCAGACAGACGCCGCACCTTTTCCCGCTCCGGGCACCGCTGACACGGCGCGCTCAACGGGACTTCACTGCAACGGCAACGGCAACGGCAACGGCAACGGCAACGGCAACGGCAACGGCAACGGTCACTTCAAAAGCAGCTGTAAACACATCAGCTGTCGCTACGGGTACTTCAAAGGCGGTTTCAACAGTAACGGTAACCGCGTCCGCCTCATTCGCCAGCCAGCTTCAAGCCAATGATCCCCGCCACAATCAACCCCACGCTGACCAGCCGTGCCGCGCTGGCCGACTCGCCGAACAGCACAATGCCGAGTAACACCGTGCCGACCGCACCCACCCCGACCCAGACCGCATAAGCCGTCCCCACCGGCAGCCCACGCATCGCAATGCCAAGCAATCCTATGCTGACCAGCATCGCGGCGGCGGTGCCGAGGCTGGGCCAGAGGCGGGTGAAGCCCTCGGTGTATTTCAGGCCGATGGCCCAGGCCACTTCGAACAGGCCGGCGATGATGAGGAGTATCCAGTTCATGGAATTGCAGGGCGACGGGCGCCATCAAACACAAAGCCTCAACACTACGCAGTCTGCGGCGTCCGGTGAAGAGCGCAAGCAAGGCTTTTGCTTGCACTGCGCCCAGACCTGCCGATCATGGCCAAAAAAATTAAAGATTTGGCATCGCTTGCCGTTAAAGCCGGGCCACCAAGGTCATCGAGTCTGCTGTCAAGTCTTTTTCAAAAAAACTTCAAAAAGTTCCTCAAGGTTTTTCAGGGCCCTCCGTTAAGTAACTTGTAACCCGCAGGGAACGCCGAACAGGGCACCGAACGGGCTGGCTGAGCGGCCAGATTTCTTAACCAGTTTCTTAGGAGAACAGCATGTCCGTTATCAATACCAACGTCGCTTCCCTGAATGCACAACGTAACCTGAGCAGCTCGTCGGCTGGCCTGACGACCTCCCTGCAGCGCCTGTCTTCCGGCCTGCGCATCAACAGCGCCAAGGACGACGCTGCCGGCATGGCGATCTCGGAGCGCATGACCGCCCAGATCCGCGGCTCCAACCAGGCAGCCCGCAACGCCAACGACGGTATCTCGCTGGCGCAGACCGCCGAAGGCGACCTCGGCTCGATCTCCAACAACCTGCAGCGCATGCGCGAACTGTCAGTGCAGGCAGCCAATGCTTCCAACAGCGATTCCGACCGCGCCGCGCTGCAGACCGAAGTCACCGCACTGAAGAGCGAGATCGATCGCGTTGCAAAGAACTCCTCGTTCAACGGCGTGAAGCTGCTGGATGGCTCGTTCAGTGCGCAAACCTTCCAGATCGGCGCAAACAATACTGAAAACGACCGCATCACTGTCGACAAGATTGGCAGCGCCAGAGCTTCCCAACTCGGCAGTGCCGGTGCGACGTTCAAGGCGGAAGCAAAAGGCGGAGCAATGACCGACGATACAAAGCTTGCTGCCGGTGACCTGACGCTGAATGGCGTGCAAGTTGGAGCAGCCCAAGCTGGCGCCGCCCCTGGCCAGAGCGCGACCAGCGCCTGGGCAAAGGCAGCTGCAATCAATGCCGTGTCTGCACAAAGTGGTGTAACCGCAACTGCACAGCCAGCAAAGGTTGAGAGCGATGAGACTGGCGTTACCGCAGGCGCTCTTGTGGCTGGCGCAAGTCTGATGATCAATGGCGTTGACATTGGCGACATAGCCGACGGTGGTGACGAAATTGGGCAGGGTGCAAACACGGCGGCAGCTATTAACAAGAAAAGTACCGAAACGGGTGTGACTGCGACCGCAGATGCTAAGACCGGCAAGCTGACACTGACTGCTGCCGACGGCCGCGATATCCAATTGGGGATTTCTGGCGATGCTGCTGACACTGACGCAACAAAAGTAGCTTCTGCAGCAGCGGTTGCATCGGTCACAGGTCTGACCGTAGGTACGCAGGCAGATAGCGCCACAAACGCCAAATCGGCACCTGTGACCACCCAGGGCACCATTAATCTGACCAGCACCAATAAGGATGGGATCGTTATTTCGGGGGGTAACGCCGCAGCCGCGACCGGCCTGGATCCAACCGGAACCTATGACGCAGACATGGTGTCCGAGGTGAACAGTGTCGAGAGCATCGACATCTCCACCGCCGCCGGCGCCCAGAAAGCCCTGGAAGCCATCGACGGCGCGCTGAAGTCGATCAACGACAGCCGCTCCGACCTCGGCGCCCTGCAGAACCGTTTCGGCTCCGTGGTCTCCGGCCTGGCGACCACGACCGAGAACCTGTCGGCATCGCGTAGCCGCATCACCGACACCGACTTCGCTTCGGAGACCGCGAACATGACCCGCAGCCAGATCCTGCAGCAGGCCGGTACCGCGATGCTGGCCCAGGCAAACCAGCTGCCCAACAGCGTGATGTCGCTGCTGAGGGGTTAATACCCGGACTCGCCCGGTAACGTTTCAGGACGTTCTCTCGAATAAAACGGAAAACGGGCGACTGTTTTCCGTTTTGTCATTAGCAGAAAGGGTGCATCATGAACATCGCTCCAGTATCAGGCGCCGGTTTATCGCCGCTCGCCGCGCAGGGAGTCAACAACAGTCAGGCGGATATGCAGCTGCGCGCAGCACGGCAGCCGGAGGCTGTGAAGCAGCAGGAAGCGGGGAGCCTTGGCGCCGAGGCGGCCGAGGCCGATCCGAAGGAAGTCAAGCAGCGTGTGGAAGAACTCAATGCCGCGATGAAGCAGCATGCCAGCAGCATCCTGTTCTCCATCGACGAGGAATCCGGACGCACCATCGTCAAGGTGGTCGATACCGATACCGATACCGTGCTGCGGCAATATCCGTCCAAGGAACTGCTGGCGATATCGAAGCAGATCGACAAGTTCCAGGGCATGTTCATCAAGACGCAGGCATAACACGCAAGGAGTATCGCAAATGGGCTTGTCCGCTCCCGGCATCGGTTCCAACCTGGATATCAATACCATCGTCACTCAGCTGATGTCGGTGGAAGGACGCAAGCTGACCACGCTGCAGACGCAGGAAGCGTCCTACCAGTCCAAGGTGTCGGCCTTCGGGCAGGTGCAGAGCGCATTTTCGAGCTTCCAGACCGCGGTCAATTCGCTGTCCACGGTGCAGCAGTTCCAGGCCGCCACCGCCACGGCGTCCGACACGGCCGTGCTGTCGGCCAAGGCCACCTCCACGGCCACGCCCGGCGCCTATGCGCTGGAAGTGAGCAAGCTGGCGCAGGCGCAGAAACTGGCGACGGCAGGCCAGGCGTCGACCACCACGACGGTCGGCACCGGCACCATCACCTTCCAGTTCGGCACCATTGCCGGCACCGTTGAAACCCCAGCCGGTTCCGGCATCTATCCCGCGCCGGCCAGAAATGCCGACGGCACCTATACCGGCGCGACCTTCAAGCCCGGCACCGCCGAAAGCAAGACCGTCACCATCGGCGCCAGCAACAATTCCCTGGCAGGCATACGCGATGCCATCAACGGCGCCAAGATCGGCGTGACCGCCACCATCGTCAACGACGGCGGCGCCCAGCCCAACCGGCTGGTGCTGACCAATAGCGCCACCGGCGAAGCCAGCAGCATGAGGATCTCGGTGTCGGACGATCCGGACGGCGGCCTGTCGGGGCTGCTCAACCACGATCCCGCAACGGCAACGCAGAACCTGAAGGAGACGGTGGCCGCGCAGGATGCCGAATTCACGCTCGATGGCCTGAAGGTGAAGAAGCCATCCAACACCGTGACCGACGCCATCGCCGGCGTGACGCTCAACCTGACCAAGACCAATGCCGGCAGCCCGACCACGCTGACGGTGGCACGCGACAGCGCCTCGGTGGTGTCGGCGGTGAACAAGTTCGTCAGCGCCTACAACGCCATCGCCAAGACGCTCACCGATGCCTCGGCCTACAACGCCACCACCAAGACCGGCGCCATCCTGAATGGCGATTCCTCGATACGCGGCGCGCAGAACCAGTTGCGCGGCCTGCTGTCGAGCTCGATCGGCGGCGGCTATGGCGCTTACAGCCGGCTGTCAGATATTGGCGTGACGATGCAGAAGAACGGCACGCTGGAACTCGACACCACCAAGCTGACCAAAGCGCTGGAGACCAACTTCAATGACGTCGCCGGCCTGTTCGCCGCGGCCGGCAAGGCCAGCGACAGCCTGGTGTCCTATACCACCTCGACCGCAGCGACCAAGGCCGGCGCCTATGGCCTGAACATCAGCCAGATGGCCAGCCAGAGCACGGTCACCGGCGCAGGCGTACCGACGCAGCTGACGTTCGCCGCCCCGGACAACAAGCTGTCACTGGGCCTGAACGGCGTGCAAAGCGAGATCGCGCTCAATGACAGCTATGCCGACGCCGGTGCGCTGGCACTGGACCTGCAGTCGAAGATGAATGCCAGCAAGGCCTATGCCGGTTCGCCGGTGAAGGTGGCGGTGGTCGACGGCAAGATTGCGATCACGTCCGACGCCTATGGCAGCGGCTCGATGTTCTCGGTGTCGGGCGCCGCCGCGGCACAGGTGTTCGGCGGCAGCCCGGTATCGGTGGCGGGGCAGGACGTGGCCGGCACCATCAATGGCGCCAGCGCCACCGGCAAGGGCCGCATGCTGACCGCAGGCACGGGCGATGCCGAAGGACTGCAGGTCTCCATCACCGGCGGCACCACGGGAGACCGCGGCACCGTCAATTTCTCGCGCGGCTATGCGTCGCAGTTCAGCGCGCTGGTGGGCACCATCATCGGCGAGAACGGCAGCCTGGATGCGCGCACCAAGGGCCTCAATTCCTCGATCACCAGCCTGCGCAAGCAGCAGGAGGCGGAGCAGAACCGGCTGACCAACCGCGAGGCCGCCCTGCGCAAGCAGTTCACCGCGCTCGATACACAGATCAGCAAGCTCAATTCGGTGAGTTCCTACCTGACCCAGCAGCTGGCGCAGATTGCGTCGCTGTCCAGTTCGTCCAACTGAACATGATGCACCACGATCAGCCCATGCTCGACGACAACCAGCTGCTGGATGCCTACCAGCAGATGGCCGACCTGTCGGCCAGGATGCTGGCCGCCACAGGCGAACGGGAATGGGAGGCGCTGGACGAGCAGGAGCGGCAGCAGGATGCGCTGTTTGCGATCCTGCAGCGGGCCGATGCCGGACAGCGGCGTCCGGCCGACGTGCTGCGCAGGCAGCAGGCATTGATCCAGCAGATACTGGACAACCAGAGCAAGCGCCGCGAGCTGGCGCTGGAGTGGCGCGCAAGCGTCGGCGCACTGCTCGACAGCGTCGACTCGGCCCGGCGCATTGCCAAGGCTTACGGCTAACGCAATTTTCCATGACGGCCCGCTGCCATGGCGGGTGTTCTGCATGAGGCCACCGACTCTGCGCTGGCTTGCCCATGCTTTCTTTCCTCCCCTTCCCAAAGCAAAATTTTTATCAGAATTCCTCTACGCAAACGCTAATGATTAATGCGGATGTGCCGATAAAGAAAGTGAAATTGCAAACAGACCGCGCCGGCAAGGCAACGATGCAGGCGAGCGCAGGCGGCACGGCTGGCCATGGCTTCATGGCGCAGGGACTTCAAGGAGAAAGCAATGTTTGGTTCGATGAACAAGGGCGCAAACGCCTACGCGAGTGTGGGACTGGAAACCGGCGTGGCCGCAGCCAGCCCGCACAAGCTGATCGTGATGCTGTTCGACGGCGCGCTCACTTCGCTCAATATCGCGCTGATTGAAATGCGCGCCAACAACGTGGCAGCCAAGGGCCGCGCCATTTCCAAGGCGATACGCATCATCGAGGAAGGCTTGCGCGCCAGCCTGGACAAGTCGGCAGGCGGCGCCATCGCGGGCAGCCTGGATTCGCTGTACGAATACATTTCTGGCCGCCTGCTGCGGGCCAACCTGGAAAACCGCACGGAAGACATCGAGGAGGCGCAGCGCCTGCTGGGCGACCTGCGCGGCGCCTGGCTGGCGATCGATCCGGAAGCCGCTGCGCGCAACCGCGCCGCGGCAATCCAGCCGCCGGCAGCCGCTGCGCAAGGTTTGCGCGCCTACGCAGTCTGAACCGCGCCGACGCCGGGCTTGGCGGTTGCGCTGCACCATCGCCGCGCTTTTGCGCAGAGCCGCACCGGCGTTTGGTTCCGCTGCTGCAAGGCGCACAGCCATGCTATAAGACAGGCGTGCCGACTTGATGAAAGGTGACGCTATGGCCAAGAAAGAGGAACTCGACGAGGAAACCCTGGCGCTGATTCACTGGTGCATCGAAGTGGAAGGGTTTCTGGTGAAGGGCGGCGCCACGGTGGAAGAGGCGCAGGAGCATATCGAGGAACAGATCGAGTGGTTTACCGACCAGTTCTACGATGGCCTGACGCCCGAGGAAGCGGCAAAGGAAGCGCTGGCCTGACGGCCGGCATCGCCATACGGCGCCTTCATTGAAGGCGCCGTTTTTCTGTGACTTGCGATAACAAGGAAAATTCATGAGACAAACCGCATTCCACGCCGCCGCCGCGCTTGCCGCGCTGCTGGCAGCCGCTCCCCATCTGCATGCGCAGGACAAGGCGGAGAGCAAGGCCGAAGGCAAGACGGAGATCCAGTGGCTGGGCCAGGCCACCACCCGCATCACCACGCCGGGCGGCAAGGTCATCGTGATCGATCCCTGGGTCACCAGCAATCCGAAGACGCCCGAGCAGTTCAAGTCGCTGGAGGCCATGGGCAAGGTCGACCTGATCCTGGTGACCCACGGTCACTTCGACCATTTCGCCGATGCGCCGGCATTGTCGAAGCTGACCAATGCACCCGTCTACGGTCCGGCGGGACTGATGCAATCGGTGGCGGCGCTGGGCATTCTGCCGGCCAGCCAGGCAGTGCGCTTCGGCAAGGGCGGCACGGTGACGCCGATCGGCGCCGACATCAAGATCACCCAGGTCCACGCCGAGCACAGTTCGGAGCTGGCCCACAAGAATGCCGCCACCGGCAAGGACGAGGTGCATGTCGGCGGCGAGCCGGCCGGCTTCATCATCGAGCTGGAAAACGGCTTCAAGATCTACCACATGGGCGACACCGGCCTGTTCGGCGACATGGCCATGATCGGCTCGTACTACAAGCCGGACCTGGTGATGATCCCGATCGGCGGGCACTTCGTGATGTCGCCCAGGGACGCAGCCTATGCGACCAAGGAAATGATCAAGCCGCGCTTCGCCATTCCGATTCATTACGGCACCACGCCGCAGCTGAAGGGCACCACAGCCGAGTACATCGGCGCGCTGGGGCAGGGCCAGGCCAAGGTGTTTCCAATCAGCCCCGGCGAGAAGCTGACGTTCTGACCGGCGGGCAAGGGCGTGCGGCGCTATGGCCCGGGCTGCATCGCCTTAATCCGTCACCTTGCCGCGCAGCGCCTTGATCTGGCCGCGGCTGGACTTGGTTTCCAGCCGTTTCCTTTGCGAGCTGCGGGTCGGGCGCGTTGGCCGCCGCACCCGTTGCGGCACTGCCATCGCCTCGACAATGTCCTGCAGCCGCCGCAGCGCATCCTCGCGGTTCTGTTCCTGGCTGCGATGGGCCTGCGCCTTGAGCACCAGCACGCCGTCGCGCGTGATGCGCTGGTCGCTTGATGCCAGCAGCCTTTCCTTGATGGCTTCGGGCAGCGACGAGGCGCGGATGTCGAAGCGCAGGTGAATGGCGCTGGACACCTTGTTGACGTTCTGCCCGCCGGCGCCCTGCGCCCGCACTGCGGTGATCTCGACTTCGCTTTCCGGTATCGGCGGTGCATGCAGCATGCTCACTCCTTGCTGTCCGGGACGATGCCGCGGATCACATCCACCAACTCACGCGCATAGTGCGGCAGGCCCTCCAGCGTCTGCACCACCACGCTGCGCTCGCGCAGCGCCCACGGCTCGGTCAGCTCCAACAGCGACAGCCGCATGGTGCGGCTGTGCCGCAGCGCCGCCGACTGCGGCAGGATGCCGATGCCGACCCGGGCCTCGACCATGCGGCACATCGCCTCGAAGCCGCGCACCTGGATGCGCAATTCCAGCCGCTGGCCTGCCTCCGACACGATGCGGTTCAGGAAATGCCACAGCGTGCTGCCTTCATGCAGGCCGATGTGGGGATAGGCCAGGGTGTCGGCAAAGGCCACGCTGCCGGCATCGGCCAGCGGATGGTCCGGCGCGGTCGCCAGCACCAGCCTGTCGGTGGAGAAATTGATGATCTCCAACCCCTGGCCCTGCACCGGCCCGGCGGCGATGCCGATGTCGGCCGTGCCTTCCTGTATGCCGCGCACGATGTCCTGGTTCAGCCTTTCCTCCAGCGCCACATTGACCTGCGGATGGCGGGCCAGAAAGGCGCCCAGCACTTCGGGCATGAACTCGGTAACGGCGGTGGTGTTGGCGAAGATGCGGATATGGCCCTTGATGCCATTGTTGTACTGCTGCATGTCGCTCTTCAACCGTTCCACCTGCTGCATGAACTGTTGCGCATGGGCCAGCAGCGTCTCGCCGGCTGGCGACAGCTGCACGCCCTTGTTCTCGCGGTAGAGCAGGCGCATGCCGAAGCGCGATTCCAGCTCCTTGATGCGGTTGCTGGCAGCGGCCAGCGACATGTGGCTGCGTTCGGCCGCGCGGGTCAGGCTCTTCTGTTGGGCAATGTGGATGAACAAACGCAGGTCGGTCAGGTCGAACAGCATGATGGCTTCCAGGTGGGGCAGGCCGATATTTTACGGCGCGCGGCAATGCTTCACGAAAATGATAGCCCCCCTTAGAAAATTGCAGATTGCGCAAGACGGCATCAGACAGCACACTGGCCGCCATTCCGATATGACAGGGAACGCAATGACAGACCATGCTTTCGACCTGCCCCTGCTGCAGCAATGGGTGGGCAGAACCGAGGTGAAGGAAGACCTGATCCAGCCGGCCATGGCGTCGGCGCTGGCCGCCACGCTGGACCAGGCCGCTCCGGCCGCCGAACTGCCGCCGCTGTGGCACTGGATCTATTTCTGGACCGTGGCGCCGGCCTCCGAAGTGGGCGCCGACGGCCATCCGCAACGCGGCGGCTTCCTGCCGCCGGTGCCGCTGCCGCGCCGCATGTGGGCCGGCGGCCGCCTGACCTTCACCGCGCCGCTGGCCATCGGCCGTGAGGCGACCCGTACCTCGCGCATCCTCAATGTCGAGGCCAAGGCCGGCGCCAGCGGGCAGCTGGCCTTCGTCACGGTGCGCCACGAGATCGCGCAGGACGGTCGCATTGCCGTCACCGAAGAGCATGACATCGTCTACCGCGACCTGCCGCAGCCCGGCGCCGCTGCGCCGGCCGGCAAGCCCGCGCCGCAGGAGGCTGCCTGGACGCGCGAGATCGTGCCCGACCCGGTGCTGCTGTTTCGCTATTCCGCGCTGACCTTCAACGGCCACCGTATCCACTATGACCGCAGTTATGTGACCGGCGTCGAGGGCTATCCGGGCCTGATCGTGCATGGCCCGCTGATTGCCACGCTGCTGCTGGACCTGCTGCGCCGCAATATGCCCGAAGCGGTGGTGAAGGAATTCAGCTTCAGGGCAGTGGGCCCGCTGTTTGACATCGAGCCCTTCACGGTATGCGGCCAGCCCGGCGCGGACGGCCGCGTGAAGCTGTGGGCAAAGAACCAGCGCGGCGAACTGGCGATGCAGGCCGAAGCAGTCATCAGCGCATAAGCCCGGCAAGCATCGCAGGGCGCATTGCGCGCAGCGCAATGCGCCGCTCCCGCCGCAGCCCCACCGCGCATCGGCACCGCGCGTTGGCGTCGATAACGACAACAGGAATCCATCATGCACAAACATAACGACCCCTACCAGGACATCCGAGACGCGGTGCGCGCGCTGTGCGCGGAATTTCCTGCCGAGTACTTCCGCAAGATCGACGAGGAGCGCGGCTATCCGGAAGCCTTCGTCAATGCGCTGACCAAGGCCGGCTGGCTGGCCGCGCTGATACCGCAGGAATACGGCGGCTCCGGACTGGGCCTGACCGAGGCTTCGGTGATCATGGAAGAGATCAACCGCTCCGGCGGCAATTCCGGCGCCTGCCACGGCCAGATGTACAACATGGGCACGCTGCTGCGCCATGGCTCGGAGCAGCAAAAACAGTTCTACCTGCCCAAGATCGCCAGCGGCGAACTGCGGCTGCAGTCGATGGCCGTGACCGAGCCTTCCACCGGCACCGACACCACCAAGCTCAAGACCACCGCGGTCAGGAAGGGCGACAAATACGTGGTCAATGGCCAGAAGGTATGGATCTCGCGGGTGCAGCATTCCGACCTGATGATCCTGCTGGCGCGCACCACGCCGCTGGCCGAGGTGAAGAAGAAGTCCGAAGGCATGTCGATCTTCGTGGTCGACCTGCGCGAAGCGGTGGGCAAGGGTCTGAGCGTGCGGCCGATTCCGAACATGGTCAACCACGAGACCAACGAGCTGTTCTTCGAGAACCTGGAGATTCCGGCGGGAAACCTGATCGGCGAGGAAGGCAAGGGCTTCAAGTACATTCTCGACGGTCTCAATGCCGAGCGCACCCTGATTGCCGCCGAATGCATCGGCGACGGCTACTGGTTCATCGACAAGGTCACCAGATATGTTTCCGAACGCGAAGTGTTTGGCCGGCCGATCGGCCAGAACCAGGGCGTGCAGTTCCCGATCGCCAAGGCCTTCGTCAACATCGAGGCGGCCAACCTGATGCGCTACAAGGCCTGCGAGCTGTTCGATGCGCACCAGCCCTGCGGCGCCGAAGCCAACATGGCCAAGATGCTGGCGGCCGATGCTTCCTGGGAAGCGGCCAATGCCTGCCTGCAGTTCCACGGCGGCTTCGGCTTCGCCGCCGAATACGATGTCGAGCGCAAGTTCCGCGAAACCCGGCTCTACCAGGTTGCGCCGATCTCGACCAACCTGATCCTGTCCTACGTGGCCGAGCACATGCTCGGACTGCCACGTTCGTTCTGAGGAAACGCCATGCGACCCCTTGATGGCATCACCGTCGTTACCCTGGAACACGCGATCGCCGCGCCGTTCTGCACCCGCCAGCTGGCCGACCTTGGCGCCCGCGTGATCAAGATCGAGCGCCCCGGCGTGGGCGACTTCGCGCGCGCCTACGACGAGCGGGTGCGCGGGCTGGCCTCGCATTTCGTATGGACCAATCGCTCCAAGGAAAGCCTCACGCTGGATGTGAAGCACGAGGAAGCTGTGCCCATCCTGCACCAGTTGCTGGAGAAAGCCGATGTGCTGGTGCAGAACCTGGCGCCCGGCGCCGCCGCACGGCTGGGCCTGTCATATGAAGCGCTGAAGGCGCAATATCCGGGCCTGATCGTCTGCGACATTTCCGGCTATGGCGCCGATGGCCCGTATCGGGACAAGAAGGCCTATGACCTGCTGATCCAGAGCGAATCGGGTTTCCTGTCCATCACCGGCTCGCCGGATGAGCCGGCGAAGGCGGGCTGCTCGGTGGCTGACATCGCCGCCGGCATGTATGCCTATACCAATATCCTTGCGGCGCTGATCCAGCGCGGCAAGACCGGGCAGGGCTGCAACATCGACGTGTCGATGCTGGAGAGCATGGCCGAATGGATGAGCTATCCGCTGTACTACGCAATGGACGGCGCCGAGCCGCCACCGCGCGCCGCCGCCTCGCATGCCACCATCTACCCGTATGGCCCGTTCCCGGCCGGCGATGGCAAGGTGGTAATGCTGGGCCTGCAGAACGAGCGCGAATGGACGGTGTTCTGCAGCAAGGTGCTGCAGCAGCCCGAGCTCGCCACCGATGCGCGCTTCAGGACCAATGCCTTGCGCAGCGCGTCCCGCAAGGAACTGTATGCGCTGATCGTCGGCGTGTTTGCCGGCCTGACCGCCGAGCAGGTGATCGAACGGCTGGAAGAGGCGCAGATCGCCAATGCCCACATGAACACCATGCACGACCTGTGGGAGCATGCGCAGCTGAAGGCGCGCCATCGCTGGACCGAAGTGGCTACCCCGGCCGGCCCGGTGCCGGCGCTGCTGCCGCCCGGCATGCCCAACGGCTATGCGCCGCGGATGGACCCGGTGCCGGCCTTGGGACAGCATACGGATGCGATTTTGGCTGAACTTGGGTTTGAGGCGGAGCGGATTGGCAGGCTGCGTGCGGAAAGGGCAGTGTAGGTTTTTTGGCGTGACTCAGTAGGAGAGTGGTAGATGTAATGGCAGTTGCAGTTGCAGTTGCAGTTGCAGTTGCAGTTGCAGTTGCAGTTGCGGTTGCGGTTGTCGTTGCGGTTGCGGTTGCGGTTGCGGTTGCAGTTGCGGTTGTCGTTGCGGTTGCGGTTGCGGTTGCGGTTGTCTTTGACCTTGCTTTTGAAGTTGCCGTTGCAGTTGGTCCCGTTGAGCGCGCCGTGACGTCGGTGCGTGGAGCGGGAAAAGGTGCGGCGTCTGTCTGAGCCAAGCGCAGCTTGGCGAGTTTAGCCGCGCCCCGCTCCATGCATCGACGGCACGGGGACCCTCGCGCAGCGAGGGCGCGATCACCGGGTCGCCTTTTTTTGCCTACTTTTTTTGGCGAAGCAAAAAAAGTAGGTCGCCTGCCGGGGCGAACACCCGGCCTGGTCATGACGACAGTGCAATGGCGTTGTTTCACCAGGGGTAAGGCGTCACTGCGAAGCAGCAGTTGCAGTTGCCTTCAGCAGTACGCTGCGATCACTGCTAAAGGCAACAGCGACAGTGCTGCCCGTGCCTTGCCGGGTAACGCAAGACGGGTGCACTGCCGTGGAGACAAGCCGGGAATCCGTCCCGGCGGCCGGGTCACTTTTTTTGCTTCGCCAAAAAAAGTAACCAAAAAAAGGCGACCCGGTGATCGCGCCCCGCTAACGCGGGGTGCCCGTGCCAGCGGTACCCGGAGCGGGGCGCGGCTAAACTCGCCAAGCTGCGCTTGGCTCAGACAGACGCCGCACCTTTTCCCGCTCCGGGCACCGCTGACACGGCGCGCTCAACGGGACTTCACGGCAACGGCAGAAGCAACGGCAACGGCAGAAGCAACGGCAACGGCAGAAGCAACGGCAACGGCAGAAGCAACGGCAACGGCAGAAGCAACGGCAACGGCAGAAGCAACGGCAACGGCAACGGCAATGGTAGAAGCAACGGCAACTGCAACCGTGGCTTCCGATGGGATCGACCTCGACGCGCACTACGCCATGTCTGCAAAACCGAAAGCTCACGCAATCAACGCGTTGATGCCTTGCCCGCACCGCGCACTGCATTTGAACAGCCGTCGCTGGCATGATGCTCCTGCCAGTTGTTACACCGCATGAAAACTGCGCCGGCCAGCCGGCGCGCGATGAATAAAAGGAGACCCGATATGGAAGAGACAAGTACCCACCCAAGCAAGACCCTGGCCACCTTCGCCGCCCAGCTGCAGTTCGACAGCATCCCCGAATCCGTGATGCGGCGCGCCGAAGACCTGCTGCTGGACTGGTTCGGTTCGGCACTGGCCGGCAAGATCGGCCGCCCCGTGCAGACCATTGCCAGCTTTGCCCGCCAGATGGGCCCGGCCGATGGTCCCTGTGAAATCCTGATCTCGCGTACCAGCAGCACGCCCCTGTTCGCCGCCATGGTCAATGCCGCGTCCTCGCATTTCGCCGAGCAGGACGACGTGCACAACGGCTCGGTCTTCCATCCGGCCGCCGTGGTGTTCCCGGCTGCGCTGGCAGTGGCCCAGGCCATAGGCGCCTCCGGCCGGGAACTGCTGACGGCTTCGGTGGCAGGCTACGAGGTAGGCATCCGCGTCGGCGAATTTCTGGGCCGCTCGCATTACCGCATCTTCCATACCACCGGCACCGCCGGCACCATCGCCGCCGCGGCGGCGGTAGGCCGGCTGCTGAAGCTGTCGCCGGAGCAGATGCTGCATGCCTTCGGTTCGGCCGGCACCCAGGCCGCCGGGCTGTGGGAATTCCTGCGCGACGCCGCCGACTCCAAGCAGCTGCATACCGCCAAGGCGGCCGCCGATGGCCTGATGTCGGCTTACCTGGCGCAGGAAGGTTTCACCGGCGCGCAGCGCATCCTGGAAGGCGCGCAGGGCATGGCGGCCGGCATGTCGACCGATGCCGACCCGGCCCGCCTGACCGATCGTCTCGGCCAGCGCTGGACCCTGGCCGAGACCTCGTTCAAGTTTCATGCATCCTGCCGCCATACCCATCCGGCCGCCGATGCGCTGCTCCAGGTGATCAGCGAGCACCACCTGCGCCCCGAACAGATCGGCCGTGTCACTGCGCATGTGCATCAGGGCGCAATCGACGTGCTCGGGCCTGTGGTCGATCCGCAGACCGTGCATCAGGCCAAGTTCTCGATGGGCACGGTGCTCGGCCTGATCGGCCAGTTCCACAGCGCCGGCATGAAGGAGTTCGACCAGTCGTTCAACGACATCGGTATTCGCGCCTTCCGCGACAAGGTGAAGATGGTGCTGGACCAGGAAGTCGACCAGGCGTATCCGGCGCGCTGGATCGGCAAGGTCACTGTGGAAACGGTGGATGGCCAGCGCTACGAAGGCCGTGTCGACGAACCCAAGGGCGACCCCGGCAACACGCTGTCGCGCGAGGAACTGGAGCAGAAGGCGCTGCGCCTGGCCGAGTTCAGCCAATCCGCCAGCGAAGCCGAGATGCGCGCCGCCTTCGAGCGGCTGTGGAACATCGCCCGCGCCGAGCGGGTGGGCAGACTGCTGCCATGAACCGTTCCTATCTGTTCGTGCCGGGCAACCGGCCCGAGCGTTTTGCCAAGGCGCTGGCGGCGGGCGCTGACGCCGTCATCATCGACCTGGAAGATGCGGTGGCGCCCGCCGACAAGCCTGCCGCGCGCGATGCGGTGCGCGCCTGGCTGAATCCGCAGCATCCGGTGCTGGTGCGCATCAACAGCGCCGACACGGCCTGGTTTGCCGATGACGTCGCGCTGGCCGGCCTGCCCGGCGTGGCCGGCATGGTGCTGCCCAAGGCCGAGCAGGGCGCCGACATTGCGCTGCTGCGGGAAAGGGGCGCGCCTGCGGTGCTGCCGCTGATCGAGACCGCTCTGGGCCTGCACCAGGCGCTGGCGCTGGCGCAGCAGCCGGGCGTGGAGCGGCTGCTGTTCGGCAGCATCGATTTCAGCCTGGACCTGGGTCTGCATGAAGGCGTGGAAGAGCTGCAGTATTTCCGCTCCCACCTGGTGCTGGCGTCGCGGGTGGCAGGCATCCTGCCGCCGGTGGACGGCGTCACCACCGCGCTGGATGACGCCGCCCGGATCTTGGAGGACGCCCGCCGCGCGCGGCGCAACGGTTTCGGCGGCAAGCTCTGCATCCATCCGAAGCAGCTGGCGCATGTGCATGCAGCCTTTGCGCCCACGGCCGAGGAAGTGGCGTGGGCCGAACGGGTATTGCAGGCCGTGGAAACGACCAATGGCACCGCGGTGGCATTGGACGGAAAGATGATCGATCGTCCGGTCCTGTTGAAGGCACGGGCGATCAGGGATGAAGCAAGCCGCAACACAGCGGCATGAGTCCATGCCGGGGCGCAGCAGCGCCCGGTTCACGCCGCTGTCGTCGACGGCGGCCCCAAAACGAAAAGGAGACCATCATGACATTCAAACCCCTCGCTTTCGCCATGGCCGCGGCCATGCTGTTTTCCGCCGGCGCCCATGCGCAGCAGGCGCCGATCGTGATCAAGTTCAGCCACGTGGTGGCGAACGACACGCCCAAGGGCAAGGGCGCGGAGCGTTTCAAGGAGCTGGCCGAAAAGGCCACCAACGGCCGCGTCAAGGTCGAGGTCTATCCCAACAGCACGCTGTACAAGGACAAGGAAGAGATGGAGGCGCTGCAGCTGGGCGCGGTGCAGATGCTGGCGCCGTCGCTGGCCAAGTTCGGCCCGCTGGGCGTGAAGGAATTCGAAGCCTTCGACATTCCCTACATCTTCCCGACCAGGGAGGTGCTGTACCGCGTCACCGAAGGCCCGGTCGGCAAGGATCTGTTCAAGAAGCTCGAACCCAAGGGCATCACCGGCCTGGCCTATTGGGACAACGGCTTCAAGGTGATGACCGCCAACAAGCCGCTGCGCAAGCCGGCCGACTTCAAGGGCATGAAGATGCGCATCCAGTCGTCCAAGGTGCTGGACGCCCAGTTCCGCGCACTGGGCGCGAACCCGCAGGTGATGGCGTTCTCGGAAGCCTACCAGGCGCTGCAGACCGGCGTGGTGGACGGCACCGAGAATACGCCGTCCAATATCTATACCCAGAAGATGCATGAAGTGCAGAAGCACCTGACGATTTCGAACCACGGCTATATCGGCTATGCCGTCATCGTCAACAAGAAGTTCTGGGACGGCCTGCCGGTGGACGTGCGCACCCAGCTGGAGAGCGCGATGAAGGACGCCACCAAGTACACCAACGCCATCGCCGAGCAGGAGAACCGCGATGCGCTGGAAGCGATCAGGAAGGCGGGCAAGACCGAGGTATACACGCTCAACGATGCCGAGAAGGCGGAATGGCGCAAGGCCTTGCTGCCGGTCAGGAAGGAAGTCGAAGGCCGGGTCGGGAAGGAAGTGCTGGTCGCGGTGGACAAGGAGACGGCGGCGTTGGGGGTCAAGTAAGGGAGCGTGGCGCAGTAGCAGGTTCGTAGGGTGCAATGCCCCTTCGGGGTATTGCACCAGGCCGTCGATCAAGGTGATGTTGAGCGTCTCTTGGCATCGCACCCGCCTGCAATTGATTCGGCTAGCGCAAGGTGCAATCCCCATTCGCATCGCAACGGATCGTGATTCAAGACCTTGCGTCGGGCCGTCGTTGCGCCAGCGGCGGCGCAATGCCCTTCGGGTATTGCACCCTATGTTTATCCAACCACGCCGGATTACTGGTTGACAGGTGTCGAGACGTCATTGCGTCAGTCTTCTGGAACCTTTTGCTCAGTGCGGTTTATCACGTTTGCCTAACGATGAGCGAGCAACTGGGCTACTTTTCCAACTTCTACTGAATAGCATGAACCGGCTAACCCACAAAGGCAGTGCTCTTACACCCCTCGGAAATTCGTCCATATTCACAAACGAAACCAGTTTTTCCGATGATCCTTTTCCAGGCTATGGCAAGTCAGGCGAAAAGAATGATTTTCCATATCAGCTGGACCTATGCATCGTTAATAACCAGACCGAGCACCTTCAGGCCCTGATTCAACAACAACCTGGGGATTGGTCAGCAATCACCGCTGAGGAATTGGGCAAACTGCTGCTACAAGCAGTTGACAAAAGGCGTTCAAGCATGGTTGCCGTTTTGATCCAGAAAAGTGTTCCTGGAAAAGCGGCCGCTATTCCAATAGCAATGCAACTCGAATTGGTTGAGAAGGCACGCTTCAAGCACAACGACCAATCGAAAATGTCCGAACTGCTTAACGCCTTGCTTCCAGATGCCGACTTTCCAGTGCAACAATTCGAGCAACTGGTTGCGGAAGCCCGTAAACAGGGAAAACATCCACTCATCACGGCGCTGTTCGAGTACAAAAACGACTTTATAAGAACCAGGCAACAGGGTGAGCTTCCCATCTATGACGCTGCTGCTGCCGGCAATCCTGCCGAGCTTCTCAAGGAGCTGGATGCAAGGCTCGGCATTCCTCCTCTTGATAATCGCCTTTCCGGCATTGACTGGTTCTTCAATGCGTTGCATCGCTGGGTGGCTGAACTCTTTGCCGCTGGCGCCGCCAAACGGCTGGTCAACCAGGCTATGGGAAATGTGCCGCTATTGCACGCCGCAGTGGCATCGGGAAATACGGAAACCGTCCGGCTTCTTATTGAAAGAGGAGCTGACTTGGCGGCTCGGGATAGACACGGCGATACCGCACTGTCAAAGGCAGGGGCAAACGCAGCGGGGCAGCAGAACACTGAGATCGTGGCCATGCTCATGGAACGCCATGCCCCGGATCGCAAGCGCGATTCAGATGGCATAGCGGCGATCACACAGGGCTCAAGCGGCGGGCGCAAGATTGCAGAGGAAACGGCTCCACATCAGCAGGGCATAATGGACAAGCCTGTGTATGAAGACATCGTGGCATCCTTCAAAATTCTCCTGCCAGATGTCGCATCCATCCTATCGAGGTCCGAGGATCTGGCAAAAGAGTTGAACGGCGGAAAACCCATGAGCACAGCACAGGCTGGCTTGTTCACGGCAAGCTATCTGGCGGCATTCGAACCGCCTCAAACTGTTGATCGGCAAGAGAGCCTTATGGTCTCACTGCCTCAAACGAACAATGTGGCCGACCAGCTTCACGCCAACAGCGATAAGTTCAGGGAGGTTGGCCTGGCGCTGGAAGCATCCAAGTCTGATGACATATACGGCGTGCTGGGCAGTCTGACCAGCACCGAATTCACCGATCTGTGGACTACCCCCTGGGAGATTGAGCGCCGTCTCCGAAACGCTGGTCTGTGCGACTTGCTCATAGCCTGCGTGGTGGAAGCCGTTAACTTGGGACGCGGAAACCCGGATTGGCTGTCAGCGACGGGTGAGCGTAGGAAAGAAATCTTCACGGTTTGCTTGGAGAATAAGGTGCGCGCATTGAGTAAAAAGCGTTCTCACGCAAAGGGGGAAAACACCAATCAGGCGCTTTACAAGCAACTGCTAGAACGCCAGGTTATATTGCTTCAAAGCTACTGCAAGAACGTCAAACAAGCAGAAGCAGTGCCTGCCCGGCAGCCAACCGGATTCTCTGACTCCATCTGGTAATCATCGCCGGCTTCGGCAGCACCGGGTGGCGTGGTACCCGCCTCCCATGCTGCTGCGCCAGTGCGCAATTGCGCACAGCCATGCTGACATCATTTGATCAATTCGCTGCCATTGCCCGGCATGCGGTGCGACCATAAGCCTCAACCGCATCGCATCCCACTCCACCATGGAAGAAATCCCCATCCACACCTGGCAGGAATTCATCGACCGCACGGCCGCGCTCGACGGCTGGGCATTTCGCGGCGAGCGGCATGCGCGGGCGCAGCTTTCCTCGTCGCTGTCTCGCTATTTCAACGAATTCGTGCCGGACGCCGCTTCCTGGACCGAGCGCGAGAAGCGCGCCCTGCGCATCTTCCGGCGCAAGGCGCATAACTACCTCAGCAACGAGGCTGCGCTGCAGGAAGAACTGCGCACGGTGGCGCTGATGCAGCATCACGGCGCGCCGACGAGGCTGCTGGACTTTACCAAGTCGCCGTTCGTGGCCGCCTTCTTCGCGCTGGAGCGCGCCAGCGGCACTTCGGCCGTGTATGCGCTCAACACGCCGGCGCTCTGGCACGCGGTGCCGCGCGAGCGGCCGGAGCTGACCCGCGAAACGATCGACCCGCGGCTGCCCGGCAAGTTCGAGTATTACTTCATGCAGAACATCCACGAGGTGGTCTGGGTCGGCGAGCCGATGCAGATGGACCGGCGGCTGGTGGCGCAGTCGGGCATGTTCGCGGTGCCGGGCCTCTTGGACCGTCCGATCGACCAGATCCTGGACGGCTACGCCACCGACGCGTCGCTGATGCAAAAGCTGCTGCTGCCGCCGTCAATCCGCGACGAGGCCATGCATACGCTGTATCGCATGAACATCACCCATGCCTCGCTGTTTCCCGACCTCGACGGCCTGGCGCGCTCGCTGGCGTTCGAACTGGAAATGGTATGGAGCGGCGCCGGAGTCGATCCGGAGCAGGGCGGCCTGAGCTGAAGTGGCAGCGGTCTGGCGCTCATGCCAGCCGCAGCACGCGGCTCGCTTCCAGCGCGCTGCCACGCGCGCTGATCCATTGCTGGGCCTGCTCCGCAGGGAGCGGCCGGCTGTAATGGAAGCCCTGCAGTTCATCGCAGCCGGCCGCGCACAGCTGCTCGGCCTCCGGCAGGTGTTCCACGCCTTCGGCCACCACCTTCAGCCCCAGCGTATGCCCCAGCCCGATGATGGCATTGATCACCGCCAGGTTCTTCGGCGCGCTGTGCATGCTCTGGATGAAGGAACGGTCTATCTTCAGCCTGTCGATCGGGAAGCGGTAGAGGTAATTCAGGCTGGAATAGCCCGAGCCGAAGTCGTCGATGGAAATGGCGCAGCCCAATGCCTTGATGTCGCGCAGCACGGCGATTGTGGCCGACACGTTGTCCATCAGCAGGGATTCGGTCAGCTCCAGTTCGATCTGCGCGGGGTCCACCGCGTGGCGCCGCATCGCTTCGGCCAGCGTCGCGCACAGGCCGGGCTCGCGCAGCTGCAGCGCTGACAGGTTGATGGAGATCGGCACCGCGCCCAGGCCCTGCCGTTGCCAGGCCCGATGCTGGCGGCATGCCTCGCCGATGATCCAGGCGCCGATGCCGACGATCAGCCCGGTTTCTTCCGCGATCGGGATGAAGTCGGCCGGCGATATCATGCCGCGGGACGGATGCATCCAGCGCACCAGGCTTTCCACGCCCGCCAGCGCGCCGCTTTGCGCATGGATCCTGGGCTGGTAGTGCAGCAGCAGCTCGCCGCGTTCGACCGCGTGGCGCAGGTCGTTTTCCAGCTGCAGGCGGCGCACGACCTTGTGGTTCAGCTCTTCCGTGAAGAACTGCAGGTTGTCGCGCCCGCTGTTCTTGGCCTGGTACATCGCCACGTCGGCATGCCGCATCAACTGGTCGATGTCATGGCCGTCGTCCGGAAACACCGCCACGCCGACGCTGCACGAGATATGCAGTTCCGCGCCATTGACCTGATGCGGCTGGCGCACCAGCGCGATCAGGCGCTGGTCGACGATGCGGCCGATCTCGGCGACATCGCCGATGCCGTTCAGGATCACCACGAATTCGTCGCCGCCCAGCCGGCACACCGTGTCGCCCTCGCGCACTGCCGCGGTCAGGCGGCTGGCGATGGAGCGCAGCAGGCCGTCGCCGACATGGTGGCCGAGCGAGTCGTTGATGTTCTTGAAGCGGTCCAGGTCGATGAACAGCAGCGCCACCTTCTGCCCGGTGCGGCGCGCCTGCGCCAGCGACAGCTGCAACCGCTCCTGGCACAGGCTGCGGTTGGGCAAGCCGGTCAGTGCGTCATGCTGCGCCATGTAGGCGATACGCTCTTCATTCTTCTTGCGCTCGCTGATGTCGAGCGAGATCGCGATGTAATGGCTGACCTCGCCGTGGGCGTCGCGCACCGCGTTGAGCGCCAGCCATGCCGGGTAGGGGTCGCGTCCCTTGCGCCTGACCCAGGCCTCGCCCTGCCAGCTGCCAAGATTCTGCGCGGCGGCGGTGATGTCGGCGAAGAAATGCGGCGGATTGCGCTCGTCCAGCAGTGCGCGCGGATTGGTGCGGAGGAAATCGGCAAGATCGAGGTTGGCGCTGCGGCAGAAGGCGCGGTTCACGTCAAGGATGCGGCCCTGCGGGTCGACGATGACGATGCCTTCCGACGATGCCTCGAACACCTTGGCCCACAGTTCCAGCCGCTGCTCCATCAGCTTCATCTGGTTGATCGGCGTGAAGGTCGTCAGCACGGCGCGCTGGCCCTGATAAACGATGCAGCGGGCCGACACCAGCGCCCAGGAAGGCGACTGGCCGCCGCGCCAGCAGACTTCGAACTGGTCCACCGCTTCCATGTCGGTCAGCGCCTGGAAGAAGCGGGCCCGGGTCGGGCCCGGCATGCCGGCCTTCCACGGATCGCTGCGGCAGCCATCCAGCCAGGACTGCGCTGCCTGGTTGGCATGCAGCACCTCATGGGTCGGAATCGACGTGACCATCATCGGGATGGGGATGGCTTCCACCAGTTCGCGCTGGGCGTCGGCTGCGCGGTGGCGCGCCACCAGTTCCTGCTGGCTCATGCGCTGATGGTCCAGCTGTTCCAGCATGGCGTTGAAGCCGCTCACCAGCCGGCCGATCTCGTCGCCGCTGCGCCATTCGGCGCGCAGCGTGTAGTCGCCCGAGTCGCTGACCCTGGCCGCCACCTGCGCCAGCCGCGAGATCGGCCGCACGATCTGGCTGGCCACGAAGAACACCACATTCAGGATCACGATCAGCAGCAGCGCCGCCGTGCCCAGGTGGGTCCACATCCGGGAGTAGGCCTCGGCGTTGCGCAGGGCCAGCAGGCGCTGCAGGTCTTCCTGGGCGGCATGCCATGCGTTGGCCAGCGCCTGCACCGCCGCAATGCGATGCTGCTCCAGGATGGTGCCGCTCCGGCGGTCCAGGTCGTGGCTGGCGGCGCGGAATACGGCCACGGCGTCGAGCAGCGCGGCGCGGCTGGCCGAGAGCCGCTCCCGCAGCGCCGGCCTGCTGGCGGCGAATGCCTCCTCGTAGTCGCTGGCGATGCCGTGCATCGTGGCGTCCAGCCTGCCTTCCAGCAGGAGCAGCCGGGTGCGGCCTTCCGCATCCGGCCGCGCCGCAAGACCCTGGGCCAGTTGCCCGGCTTCGCGCAGCAGGCCCAGCAGTTCGGGAAAGCGCAGCATCACCAGCGACATCGTGTAATAGCTGTCGAGGTCGGGGTCGAGTATCAGGTTGGACTGGTTGCCGATGCGGGTGAGCAGGGCGCGGCCGGCGTCGAATGCATGGTCGCTGGCGCCGGCGGCGAGCGCTTCGCTGTAGGCCCGGCCCAGGCCCTCGGCGCCCAGCGATGCGCCATAGCGGGATTGGGCGTCATCCAGGCTGGACATCGTCGCCAGCGTGGCGGCGGACGATGCGGCTGGCCGACCCTGCGCCAAAGGCACCAGGCTGCGGCTCACCGCGGCGATGTAATGGGCGCCGGCGATTTCCTTGTCGGTGAAATCGATGGCGATGTACTTTTCGCTGATCAGGATGCCCGAGACGAAAATCACCGCCGTCAGGTCGAGGAAATAGATCAGCGCCAGCTTGCGGCCGACGCTCAGCCCGCCGATCAGGCGCGATAGGTAGTTCTGCATGCACTGGCCCTGCTTGGAGGAGACCATTCATTCAAGCAATGCGCGTGCCATGTATTTCCTTCATGCAATGAGTCGCTGGCCCGCATGCAGCATGGGGCCGGCATGGGCGCGGGTCGGTTCAGAACGGTGCAGCCGCGCCGCAGTGCCGTGCACTCAAACGAAGCAGGCGGTATTGAGCACCAGTGGTCCGCCCCTCGGAGCGCCGGCGGCCAGGCGCCGCGCCACGCTGTGTATGCGGGCTTCGCAGGCGCGGTAGGTATTCATGAAGTCCATCGTGAAGCCCTGCAGCTTGCAGAGGTAGGTGAGGGCGCTCTTGAGGATCAGGAATTCACGTTCGACCGAATCGACTTCAACGGAGAACACCACGCCTTCGGTGGTGAGGCCGGGTTCCTTGTACGCTTTTTTCATGGGGGTCCTGTGCTGGTGTGTACGACTGTCTGCCAGGTGCAATGCAAGAAGAAGGCCAGCGCAAGCATACATCGCCGGCCTTGTCAATCGTCAAAGGTTAAGCGTGCTGCATGCCCGCATGGCCAGGCAGGCCGCGCGGCGGAAGGGGCGATGGGAACCGGACCGTATCGTTCTCTGGCGCGCTGCGGCCGGTGATTCTTTTGTGGCGCAGGCTCCTGGCGCGGCCTGGGCCGCCGGCCCTGATTATTCGCAATACTGCTGCGTTTAACCGGGCGTTTCCGGAACATGGCGGCCAAACCGGAATCCGAGAAACGGATACCTCCGCTCCCGCCATGGCAAGGCGGGGAGTCTTCCTTTCACTCCTTTTTCAGGAATTCACCATGGACGCAAAAAAAGCAGACAAGCAGCAAGGTGACGATGGCAACGCCGCGCCGGCGCTCAAGACCCCGACCGACCTCAGGCCGCAGGCCACCACCGAAGTGGCCGAAGCGCTCAATGCCGTGCTGGCCGACGTGTTCGCGCTCTACATGAAGACCAAGAACTTCCACTGGCACATGAGCGGCCCGCATTTCCGCGACTATCACCTGATGCTGGATGACCAGGCAACCGAACTGTTCGCCATGACCGACCCGCTGGCCGAACGCATCCGCAAGCTGGGCGGCAAGACACTGCGCTCGATCGGCCATGTGTCGCGGCTGCAGCGCATTCCGGATAATGACGAGGACTTTGTCGAGCCATCGAAAATGCTCTCCGAGCTATGCGACAACAACCGCGCGCTGGTATCCAGCCTGCGCGAAGCCCATGAAGTCTGCGATGACAACCGCGACATTGCCACCGCCAGCCTGATCGAGAACTGGATAGACGAGACCGAGGAGCGCACCTGGTTCCTGTTCGAAGCGGACCGCAACCCGGACCGTACCGGGCATTAGGAGCCTTTTGGCGCTTCCCAGGCTTCAGGGCCGCTGCAGCTGGCCCAGGCGGGCTTCGACAAAGGCCGCCAGTTCCGGGCTGAGCGTGCGGCTGGACTGCGCGCTGTGGTAGGCCTGCTGCGCCTGCGTCGCCATCTGCAGGGCCTGGTAGGAAATGCCCAGGCCCATCCACCACACCCCATTGTCGGGCGTGCTGCGCAGCGCGGCGGCGTAGTGCTCCGCGGCGGCCCGGTGCTGGTCGTCGCGTTGCAGCAGTGCGGCGAGGAAGGCATGGTAGTCGGCGCGGCCGCCGGCCTGCGGCAGCGCGCGCTGGAGGGTGTCGATGGCCTCACGCAGCGCATTGTCCTGCAACTGCTGGCGCGCCAGTTGCATCGCCATGTCCGGTGGCGGCATGGACTCGCGCACGATCTTCAGGGGTTCTGCCGCGGGTGATGGCGAAGCGACCGCAGGCTGCATCGGCCTTTCTTCATTGCGGGGTTGTGCGGGCGATGCCGGATTGGCGGGCATGGGCTGGTGCCTTGCCAGCGCGGCGACGGGCTGGTTGCTTGCGCTGGCCGACTGGAGTGCCGCTGCGGTCGATGTGGCCGGCGTGGGCTGCCTGGCCGGCTTGGCTGGTGCAGTCGCAGCGGTCGAGGTCGGCGCTGTGGATAACGGGGCCGGCGCGGCCGTCCTTGCCGGCGCCTGCATGGCAGCTGGATTATTTGCCACCGCCGGCATGGCATTGACCGTGGCGTCGCTGACCGCTTGGGTTCTGGCAGCCGGCGCATTGGTGGCCGCCGGGGGAATGGCCGCCACTGTCTCCTGCTGCGCTGCTGCCGATGCCGCGACCCCGCCCGGCGGCGCTGCCGTGGATGTTGCAGCAGGTGCTGCCGCGGGTGTCGCCGTCGGCGCCTGCCATAACCGCTGGCCCGCAACCGTCGCCACGGCCAGCAGCACCACGCCGCCGGCCGCCGCGGCCACCCTGAACTTTGCGGCCGCCGCAGACTTGACCGGCACCGCGCGCACCTGCCCCTGGAACGGCGCGGCGGCCGCGCCATCGCTGCGCCGCGCTTCCAGATCCCTCAACATGCTATTTATCAGGCTCATTGCAGATACATCCATCCTGCGCCGCACAGCGCGGCAAAAATAAGGGACGCCGTGGCGTAAAGCCAGGTCCGGCGTGGTTTTCCCGCGCTGCCGGTGTCGCCGGCGGCCGCCTGCACGTGGCGCGTGCCAACCTGCTGCCTGCCTTCGCCATAGGCCAGCATCAGGGCCTTGTGGCCCAGGATATTGACCAGGCGCGGATAGCCGCTCAATGCCCGGTGCAGCGCCCGCACCGCGCCCGGGCCGAACAGGCGGCCGCCGGCATAGCCGGCCACGCTCAGGCGGTGCGACAGATAGAACTGAAGCTCGTCGCGGTCCAGCGGGCTCAGGCGGTACTGAAAGGTGATGCGCTGCTTCAACTGGCGGATCTCGTTGATCTCGAGCTTGCGGTCCAGTTCCGGCTGGCCAAACATCACGATCTGCAGCAGCTTGCGCTTCTCGGTTTCGAGGTTGGTCAGGAGGCGCAGCGCCTCCAGGCTCTCCACCGGCATTGCCTGGGCTTCATCGATGCACAGCAGAACTTGCCGGTCTTCCCGCGCCAGGTCCAGCAGCCGCAGGTTGATCTGCCTGATCAGCTGATGTTGCTCGATGCCCGGTTCCAGCGCGATCTCCAGTTCCTCTGCCAGCGCCATGATCAGCGCACGCGGCTCCAGCGCCGGATTGGGCAGGTAGGCCGTGTAGAAGCGCTCATCCAGCGTTGCCATGAACTTGCGGCACAGCAGCGTCTTGCCGGTGCCGACCTCGCCCGTGATCTTGATGAAACCTTCGCCGTTCTGCGCCGCGATCAGGAGCGTGTTGAGCGCCTCCTGATAGCTCCTGCAGCCAAAGAAGAAGCTGGTATCCGGCGTGATGCCAAAGGGCGGCTCACGCAATCCGAAGTGGCCGGTGTACATGTCAGTTGCGCGCGGCGGGTACCGGCGGCTCCATCTGCTGGATGCGGCTCTGGCTGTCAGCCAGCGAACCGCCCCATGCGGCGCCGCTGTCGACGATGGTGGGCTTGATCAGAATGACCAGCTCGCGCTTCTGGTTCACCCGGCTGTTGTTGCGGAACAGGCCGCCGACGACGGGCGCATTGCCCGCGCCCGGCACCTGCGACTGGTCGCCGGTGCTGGCCTGCCGCATCAGGCCGCCGATCGCGATGATCTGGCCATTCTGGCCGCGCACCACGCTGTCGGTTTCCGAGGTATTGCTGGAGGCCAGCGGCAGGGTCAGATTGCCCAGCTGGCCGAGATTGACCTGCCGGTTCAGCGTGGTGACTTCGGTCACTGATGGATGCACGTGCAGGATGATGTTCTCCTGGTCGTCGATCTGCGGCGTCACGTCGAGCACCACGCCGGAGAAGAATTGCTGCAGCGTCACGTCCGGGGTGGTGGAGGTGTTGCCATTGCTGACGTTCACGGTGGAGGACACCTTGGTGACGAAGAAGTCGTCGGTGCCCACCTTCAGGATCGCCTTCTGGTTGTTCAGGGTGGCGATGCGCGGGCTGGACAGCACGTGCACGTTGCCCTGGGTTTCGAGGAAGGTCAGCAGCGCCGCAAAATTGGAGCTCTGGATCGCCACCCCGAAGATGGAGCCGGCGGCATTGCCGGCCGCCTGCACGATGCTGCCCGGCGCGGTGTTGTAGCTGGTGGTGCCGCGCAACCCCGTCAGCGGATTGATGGTGTCGGCAGCGGTGTAGAGGCCGTTTGCCACTGCCTGCCCGGTGGAAGTGGGCGCAGGCACATAGTTGCGGTTCATCAGCGTGGTGCCGGGGGCGGCAAAGCCCAGGCCGAGCGGATTGCCGAGCACCGACGCGAACGAAGCCCAGTTGATGCCCTGCTGGAAGCTGTCATTGAGCTGCACTTCCAGGATCTTCGCTTCCAGGATCACCTGGCGTTCGATCGCCAGCTGCGAGGCTTTCAGGTATTGCGCCACGGCGCGCAGTTCTTCCGGCATCGCGCGCACCACGATCACGCCGGACTGGCGGCTCACCACCACGCTGCGGCCGTCCTTGCCGACGTTCTTGTCGCGTTCGTCGATGTTGGCGATGGCCTTGATCGAGTCGCGCAGTTCGGTCCAGAAGTCGTTGTTAGCGGTGGAGCTGACGCGGCTGCTGGGCGCGATCTGGTTGTTGACCAGGCCTGGCGTGGTGGTGTTGGTCATGCCGGGCGCGGCGCTCGGGTTGACGCTGCTGGCCGGCAGGAGGCCGGTGCCGGTGACGCCGGTGTTGGGCTGCGCGGCGCCGCCCGCGCTGGCCGCCACCCGGGTATCGGACGAGCCCATGCGGATCGCATTGAGGTAATTGACCTGGAACACCCGTGTCTGCAGGGTCAGTGGCTTGATCACCACCCGGTTGCCTTCGACCGTGTAGTCGTAGCCATAGATTTCGCGGATCGCATCCAGCGCTTCGAACAGCGTGACGTTCTTCAGGTTCGCGGAAATGGTGCCGGTCACGTCCGGGTGGACCAGCACGTTGAAGCGGCTGTGGGCGCCGACTGCGGCGAAGAACTGGCGGGCATTGACTTCATTGAATGCCACGCTGAAACGTTCCTCGGCCTTCTGCGGCGCCGGCGCGGCAGGCTTGAGCGGCGGCAGCAGCGCCTCCGATACGGCGGGCGGCACCGGCGCTGCCGGGCGGGCCGCGGCGGCGGCGGTTGCCTTCTCGATTTCCTGCCTGATCATGTCGTAGGTCTGGCGTTGCGTCGGCGGCGTGGAGCAGCCGAGGAGGCCGAGGGCGGTTGCGGCGATGAGGGTTGTCTTGATCATTTGCTTTTGCTTTGCTTGGGAGAGACGGACGCGGCGGGCAGCCTGCCGTCCATGTAGCGGGTTTCCATTCCGGGATACAGCTTCAATGCTTGCAGGCCTTCTGCAGTGCGCAGCACGACTTCCCCTTCGGTGATCTTCAGCACCTGGGCATCTTCGTGGCGGTCGCCCACATGCACCACGTGGCCGCTGATGATGGCTTCACGCACGCCGTCCGCGATCATCACGGACTGCAGCACGCCGAGCCTGGATGCCGCGCCAGAGGCCGACATGGCGAGGTCGCGGGCCTGCGGCGGCCGGGTGGGGTCGGGCAGCGACTGGGCCAGCGCCGCGGCAGCCGGGAAACATGCCAGCAGCAGGGCAAGGCAACCATGACGCATACCGGTAAAACGGATCAGATGCTGAGCCATTGCTTCTCCAGGCTCAGGGTGTAGAGCGTAAGTGAAAGGGTGGCTGTGGGATAGGCGTTGACGCGCAGGGCGAGCTTGCCCCAGACCACGCGCACCGGAAGCTTTTCCAGTTGGGCCAGGTAGTTCATCAGGTCCAGGTATTGGCCCTGCAGGACAATTTCCACGCCATGCTTGTAGACCATGGCGCTGGCCTGCGGCGGCACGCCGGCCGATGGGGAAGAGGGCGTCGGCTTCGCCTGTCCCGCGCTGGTGTCAAGGCTTTGTATCGGCAGCTTGGCAAGCGACACGAGACGGAGGTTCTCCTGCCGTGCCAGCATCGATTCCAGCATGGCAGCCATCTGGTCTGGCGGCACCAGGTCATGGCTCAGCGCCGCAATCGCTTCCTGCGCCGCTGCTTCCTGGCGCTGCAGGCTTGTCAGTCGTTCCTTGTTCTCGACATCCGGATCGACCACTGGCTCCGCAGCAAGCTTGTCGATCTCGACCTGCAGCTTCCTGGCGGCGGCGATGTCGCTGGCCATCTGCTTGCCCTGCGCGGCCGCCCTGGCGGAGGCTGCATTCAGGAATAGCTGGTTCGACACGATGACCAGCAAGGCGGCGCCGGAGCAGAACAGCGCAAGGCGCTCGCCCAGGCTGCGCGCGTCGATCCACGCGGACATGCTGGCCCAGCGCTGCCTGAGCTGCCTGCTGGCTTGCGCACTCAATATCTTCATCGTTCGTTCCCGTTTCCGTTCATGTTCTGGCTGGCATTGGCGACTGCGTCGGCCGACCCAAGCGAAAAGCTGACATAGCCAGTCACCTCGCCGGCTTGTGCGTTGACGGCGGGGACGGAGGAAGAAGGCAGCGAGGGCGCACGCAGCGTCATGCTGCCCAGCGACTTGCCGGCCAGCGCGCTTTCCTGTCCCAGTGCACGGATGTAGGCAGGCAGCAGGTCAGGCGCCAGCGCGCGTCCCATGATTTCCAGGTCATGCCCGCCATCGGCGAGGCTCACGCCGGTCAGCCAGACTCCTGGCATGGTCCGCCTGGCCAACGCGCGCATGACGGCAGCATAGGATGCCTCGTTGCCGAGCTGGCCCTTCTGCACGAAGCCCAGGATCTGCTGGCTTGCAGCCAGTCTTGCGGTGGCCAGCCCAATCGCTTCTTCCACGGCCTTGTCGGCCGGGCGGGGGCGTGTTTTTTCCACCATGGCGACTAGCCTTTCCTGGGCTGCCTTCAATCTGGCCGCGGCTGCCTGCGCCTCCCGGCCGGTGTTTGCCGCCTGATAGGCGGAATAGCTTGTGAATGCGATTACCGCCACCAGAATCGCTCCCAGTCCCTGCGCCATTGCCAGCGCCGAAAACTGCTTTTCCCGTTGCAGGAAAACCGGGTTGAACAGGTTGATCTGCTGGCTCACAGCGCCTTCTCCTCATGCCGCAGCGCCAGGCCCAGCGGCAGCAGAAACCGGTGCTGCGCTGACGGATCCTTCAGTTCGGGCGCCCGGGATATGTCGAGCACCTTGTCCAGGAGGAACGGCTCCACCCTGGTCTCAAGGTTGTCGGCCAGGAAGGCGACCAGGCCGCCATCGTTGTCGCCGAAGGGGGCGACTGCCAGCAGCGAAACGGTGGTCCAGGTGAACTGGCGGTTGAAATGATCGAGCGAGCGCTGGATCTCAAGGGCCACCCGTTCATGATGGCCAGCGCGCACAGCCGGGTCCGGGTGGCCCATCTGTGCGGCCGTCAGGTCCAGCCGGCGCGCCAGGCACAGCTCGCCGCCGCTGGTAATCGTCAGCAGGCTTCCGCCTGCATCAAAGCTGATCAGGCCGACTGCATGCCCTTCGGTTTCCAGCAATGCGGCCAGGTTGCGTTGCGCCATTTCGGGAATGTCGATGGCCTTGAGCGTCAGGCGCGCCGCCTGGAAGCGACGATGATAGTCATTGGCCAGTTCGGTGCGTGCCACCACCGCATACATGCCGCGCACGCGCTGCGCGCTGTCCTTGCCATGCGGGATGCTCAGCACGTCGATGGTGTTCTCTTCCTTGTTGATATCGATCATGCTGGCCACCGTCCAGGCGATGGCCGACTTGAGCTCCGTCGCCGGCACGTTGGGTGCATCCACTGGCAGGAAGTGATAATCCGCTGCATGCAACGCCGTGGTGAAGGCATGGCGCTGGCCTTGCCAGTTCCTCGCCAGGCGGGCCAGCGCTTCGGCCGGGGCATTGTCCTGGTCCGCCTCGAAGGCAACCATGGCAACGACCGGCGCCGTGCCGGCCGGCCTGCAGACATGGGCGGCACGGATCTCGCCTGCCTGGAAGGTGACTGCGCGCCAGCCGTCGGTTTCTTTGGTTTTTCGTAATCGGAACATGCGTATTCAGGTAATGGGTTGAGATGCTTGCCGGGCAGGGGTTTCATGGCGACGTCGTTACTTCATGCCACTTGACCACCCCTGCGCCCGGGAAGCGGACCCGCGATCCGCCGCCACTGGTGCTGTCCGGCCTGACCGTGACAAGCGCGTAGGCTGCGGCCTTCTGCGTAAAGGTGTAGCCCATGCTGAAGCTGGCGCCGCTGGCGCCGGCCGGGCCGCAGAACCACGACTCGCCGGACACGTTGTTGGCGTTGCTGCTGTACAGGTTGGTTGTGGAAAGGGTGCTGCACGAAGGGCCGTTGGCGGCGCCGCCGTTGTTACGGGAGAGCGCATCGATCACCACGCCATTCGCCGGCAGCGTGACATTGCGCGAAATCGCGCTCACCGGGGTGGTTGAGGCGATCGAATCGGAGCTGGCAATCGGGCTGCTCTGGTCGACGCCGTTGAGGTTCACATTGCCCACCGCAATGCCTGCAGGGCTGGCGTCGAAGGTGATATCCACGGTGTTCGTGCCGACGGGCGGGTTGACCAGGTAGTAGATCTGCACGGCATAGGCGTCGCTCGTATTGATGGCGGGCGCCGCGGGCGCGGTGCTGGGTGCGGTGCTGAATGGCGTCGACATCGTCGATGAGCCGTACTTCACACTGAGGATCCTGGCCGGCCGGTTCGCCGCGATGGTCCAGAAGACGGTCAGCACATACAGCGGCTTTTCGCTGGCGCTGACGGTATTGGTGATGGTGTAGTGCGGGTTGCCGTTCACGGTAACCGTAGTCAGTGCCTTGGTGCCGGAGGCGTTCAGCGCCTTCTGCACCAGCAGCACTTCCAGCGTCCTGGTGTCGACCGCAGTCTGGCTATCCGCTGCAAGGGACTTGCCGGTGCTCTGCACCCTGCAGTAAGTGGTGCCGCAGACGGTTGGCGAGCAAGCGGTGCCGTCGAAATCCGAGGCGCCGAGATAGCTGAGGCCGAAGCTGCCGACGCCCGGCATCGTCAGGGTTTCATTGGAGGTGGAGGCACAGGCGGCGCCGGCCGCGAAGCGCTGGGCCGCGCGCTCGAGCCCGCTCTCTGCAAGATAGAGCGACTGCACCCGCTGGTCGGAGCCGGCTGCGTCGCGCACGACGGAACTGGTCAGCTCCTGGTTGCGCAGCAGCGCCAGGAAAACGATCGCAAACAGCAGGGCGACGATGCCCAGGCTGGCGACGCCGCGCTGCCTTCTTGATGGCCTGGAGATGGTCTTTTTCATGTCACCGGTTCCGCAAGGCGATGCGCGTGCGCTGGCTGTAGGTTTGTCCGGTGGCGGTGGACTTGACCGACAGGGTGTACTCGACCTGGCGCACGTTCGCCGCTACCAGCGTTGAAAGGCCGGACTGGTCGTAATAGGCGAATGCCAGAGAGCACAGGTTGTCGGTCAGGACGGGGAGATAGCCTGCTACCGGGGTCATTGCAGGCGTGTTGTAAGACAGCCTTACCGTGCCGTTGCACTGCCCGCTGCCTGGCGCGCTCTGGTCTATCGTGACCGTGCGGCTGGTCGTGGCGCCGGCATAGTCGACCCGGCTGAATGTCAGCGCGCTTGCGCTCAGGGCGGTGATGCTGCCGGCGCTCAGTTCACGGATCTCGAAGGCCATGCGGTCGCTGGCATAGCGCAGCCTGTCGCTGGTTGCGGCAAGGTCAGTCGTCATGCCATAGGCTTTCAGGCTCGCGACGATCACGGGCGTGCCGGCCTTGACCAGAATGCCGATGATGGCTGTCACCAGCACCAGTTCCAGCAGCGTGAAGCCGCGGCATGCAGGCAGGCGGCGCATCAATAGCTCACCAGCATCAGGGTCACGCTGGCCGTGACGGCGGTGGTGGGGCACGAGGCGCCGCTGGCGCCGGCGCATACCTTGACGACGATATCGCGGCAGGTCGCGCCATTCGGGCAGGCGGTGGTCGCGGTGCCGGTCGAGGCGGCCGGCACGGTGACGGTGCGGATGAATGAGGCCGGCGCCGGGTCGCATATCGTGCTGTTGATCAGGTTGGACGTGAAGCCGAAATCCTTGCGGGTCTGGATCACGCGTTCCGCGCATTCCTGCGCATAGCGGGAAAGCACTTGCGCATCGGCGGCCCGCTCAAGGCTGCCGTTGGCGTTGCCCCAGAGCCTGGCCGTACCCAGCATGGCGACGCTGATCATGACTATCAGGGCCACCAGTTCGAGCAGGGTGAATCCGGCGCTTGCTCGCATCTCAGTAGCTCACTTCCGCGAAGCCGGTAATGGGCCGCAGGATGACCGTCGCACTTTTCGACGCGGCGGAGAGGGTGAAGGTGCGCGCCGGATTGCTGGCGATCAGGCTGGTTCCGGACCAGGGCCTGCCGATGCTGTCGAAGTCAACGGTGCTTGCGCTCGTGGAAGAGGCATCGACGGCGCTGATGGCGACCTGTTCGTAGACGCCGAAGTTATAGGCTTCTGTTGGAAATTTGAAGTCTGCACCGGTGACCGGGTCCTTGATCGGCGCCGTGGTATTGAGGCAAAGCGTGTTGGCGATCACCCTGGGGCAACTCACCCACCAGGCAGGGCGGACGAAGCGCTTGCAGGATGAGCCAAGCGCCGGAAGCGTCGCGGCGTTGGTGGTGTAACTCGATGTGGCAACGTTATTGCACACATCCGTCATCTCGATGCCGACATTCAGACGAAGCGGAATGCCTGTTTTCATGGCGATCGCCTGAAGGCGGGCAATGCCGCGCCTTAACGCGTCAGCGTGTTCAAGCGCATCCACTTGGGAAGACGCCCTGATCCTGACCAGCGCGGTGCCGGCAAGTATGCCGATCAACACCAGTGCGGCAATCATTTCAAGCATGGTGTAGCCGTGAGTGGGCGTGCTGATCGGTTGGCGCATTTTGATAGTCGGAGCGTCGCGCACCGGCAAGGATCGTGCCCTTTTCCCGGTGCGCAGCTTCATCAGTAAATATGTCGGCGATTACGGATTGCGCTTGGTGACGCTGATCAGGGAAGGGGAGGCAACGACGCCGCCAGTGGAGGCAGCGGTGAATTCGGCCTGGGAGGTGCCGTCATTGAGTGTCACACCCGTGCATTTGATGACGTTGCCGGTGACGGTGGGGCAGAGCGGGTCGGCCATTTCGGCCGCGATCTGCACCGGCGTCGGCGATGTTTTCGCCTTGGCGTAAGCAACCGACCATGCCGACTTCAATGCGCCCAGCGTTGCGTCCTGCACGCCTTCATAGGCGGCCGTGGAAGTGCTGGTCAGCTTGGGAATCGCGACCGCCGCCAGTATGCCCAGGATGACGATAACGATGATCAGTTCGACGAGCGTGAAGCCGGACTGGACTGCCTTGTTGAGTTTTCTTGGTTTCATGATGTTTATGCCCTTTGGAAGTTTGAAAAAGTACTACCCGTTGTTACTGCAAAAAAACTCTGTTTTTGCCCGTTCAGCAGGTTGCGCGGTGCTCGCAGCAACGCTCGCTGGTCAATGGACGCGCCTGGTCTGCACCTGCCCCATGTCCCACATCGGCACGAAGACGCCCAGCGCCAGGATGAGCACCAGAATGCCAATGAAAAAAATCAGGATCGGCTCGATCCGGGCGACCAGCGTCTTGAGTTCGTATTCCACGTCCTCTTCATACATGTCCGCGATCTCGCTCATCAGCCTGCCGATCTCGCCGGTCTCCTCGCCCACGCCTATCATCTGCAGCACCCGTGGCATGAACACGCCGGTGGTGGTGGCGGTTCGCAGCAGGCTCTCGCCGCGCTCGACGCCGTCGCGCATCTGTTCGACGGCCGACGCAATGTAGGCGTTGTCCACGGTGCGGGCCACCACGCTTAGCGCGCGGCTGATGGGTACGCCGCTTTCCTCGGCCAGCGCATAGCTGCGGGCAAAGCGCGCCATGGTGCCCTTCAAGATGATGGGGCCGGCGATGGGCAGCTTGAGCTTCTGCTTGTCCCAGGCGTATCTGCCGTCCTTGCCGCCAGTCCAGCGGCGAAACAGGTAGGCCGCCGCCGCCGCAGCCGCGAGCATCAGTTGCCAGTAATTCAGCGTGAACGAAGACGCAGCAATCAGCATGCGGGTCATGAAGGGCAATTCAAAATTGGCCTTCATGAAAATCTTCGCGAACTGCGGGATCACGAAAGCGCTCACCACGCCGATGGCGCCGACGATGGCAAACACCACGAACTTCGGATAGCGCAATGCAGCCTTGATCTGTTCCTGCATCCTTCGATCGAGCTGCAGGTAGTCATGCAGCCGCGGGAAGATCGCGCCCAGCCGGCCCGTCATCTCGCCGACCTGGACCATGCTGACGTAATACTGGCTGAACACTTTCGGATGGTCGCGCATTGCCGCGGAGAGTTCGCGGCCGGCGTCGAGCGCGGCGCGCAGCGACCTGAGCACCCGGGCAAAGCTCTTGTTGGAGGCGGAGTCTTCCAGTCCCTTCAGTCCCTGCATGATGGGCACGTTTGCCCGCAGCATGGTATGCATCTGCCGGCTGAACAGTTGCACGTCCAGGCTGGTGACCGGCGGCGACATGAGCCGCTCCAGCAGGCTGGCAGGGGCGGCACCCGACTCATTACTGCTCGGCCGGATGTCGATGGGCGTGGCGCCCGTGCCCAGCAGATAGGATGCCACCGCGGCCTGGTCAGCGCCTTCCAGCGTGCCCTGCAGCAGTTCGCCCCGGCTGTTGCGTGCCTTGTAGTCGTAGTAGGCCATGGTCAATTACGCCGCTGACTGATTGCTCACCGCCATGGCCTCGGCCACGGTGGTCTTGCCTTCAACGGCCAGCTGCACTGCATGGCGTCGCAGCGTCCAGCCACCCATCTGGCGCTCGGCTTCGCGCAGGAAGGCCTGCGGATTGTTTTCCGAGGCGATGTCGGCCAGCGACTGGGTCATTTCCAGCATTTCATACACGCCCACCCGGCCGCGGTAGCCGCTGCTGTTGCAATGGCTGCATCCGCGGCCATGCCGGAAGCTGTGCTCGTCGACCCGGTTGCCCAGCTCCGCCTTGAGCCATTCCCGTTCCGACAGCGAGAGCGCATGCGGCTCGTCGCAGACGTCGCAGATCACGCGCACCAGGCGCTGCGCCAGCACCAGCTGCAATGCCGAGGCCATGATGTAGGGCGGCACGCCCATGTCGAGCAGGCGGTTCGGCGTGCTGACGGCGTCATTGGTATGCAGCGTGGAGAACACCAGGTGTCCGGTCAGCGCGGCGCGCATGCCGATCTGCGCGGTCTCCTGGTCGCGCATCTCGCCAACCAGCACCACGTCGGGGTCCTGGCGCAGCGAGGCGCGCAGCACACGGGCGAAGTCGAGTTCGATCTTGTCGTTCACCTGCACCTGGTTGACGCCCTGCAGCTTGTACTCGACCGGGTCTTCAATCGTGATGAGCTTGCGGTCCGGCGTGTTGAGCTCGGCCAGCGCGCCATACAGGGTAGTGGTCTTGCCGCTGCCGGTTGGGCCCGTTACCAGTACCAGGCCGTTGGGACGGGCCAGCACGCTGCGAAAGCGCTTGAGCATGTCGGGCGGCATGCCGATCGAATCCAGGCTGATGGCGCCGCGCGACTGGTTCAGCAAGCGCATCACGATGGATTCGCCGAACTGCGTGGGCATCGTCGACAGACGGACGTCGATTCTTTGCTGGCCAACCTTCATTGCAAAACGGCCATCCTGTGGCAGGCGCTTCTCCGAGATGTCGAGGTTGGACATGATCTTCAGGCGCAGCGCCAGCGAGGCCGCGATCCTGGGGCTGGCCTCGGTCTGGAAGTTCATCACGCCGTCGATGCGAAAGCGGATCTGCAGGCTCTCTTCCTGCGGCTCGATGTGGATATCCGACGCCTGCACTTGCGCCGCGTCATCGAAGATGCTCTGCAGCAGCCGCACCACCGGCGCGTCTTCCAGGCTGGCTGCGCTGTCGGTGAAGCCGAAGTCGACCTGCGCGTCGCCCACTTCCTGGCCGAGTTCGCGGGCCGCGTCGGTGATTTCCCCGGTCTTGCGGTACAGGCGGTTGATCGCCTCGAACAGCAGGGCTTCCGACACCACGGCGAGCTCCAGCCTTTTGCCCAGGATACGGTGCAGTTCGTCGTAGGCGTAGATGTCGGTCGGGTCGGCCAGGCCGAGCAGCAGGCTGTCGCCACGGTCTTCCAGCACCATTGCCCGGAAACGGCGGGCACGGATTTCCGGCAGCACGCGCACGCCCGACGGATCGATGTTGAAGGTCTTGAGGTTGATGTAGGGGATACGGAACTGCCGGCTCAGCGCCATGCAGATATCGTCTGCCGCGACCAGGCCCTGGTCGACGATGACCTGGCCCAGTTTGCGGCCCGAGCGCTTTTGTTCCTGCAGGCACCACTGCAGCTGGTCTGCGTTGAGCAGTCCCTGTTCGACCAGGATATCGCCGAGGCGGGCTTTAGCGGCGGCCATGCTATCCCTTGATGATCAGCGTGCCGGCGGCGCTTGCACCAGGCAACTGCGTGCGGGCGAGGGCCTTTGCATGCCCTGCGCCCAGCGTGCAGGTGAAGGAAACGACGTGGCATGTGCGGTCCGGGACATGAGGGTTCATTGCAGTTGGCCAAGCTTGAGATTCGATTGGGAAAAAAGTTGCCCCGTTTTAGTTGGGATGACTTGCGATGATTCTTTTCAAGATGAAAAAGTAACTATCGATAACAATTTTTAACCAATGGTACTGAAAAATACCTTTGCTTACAAGAAAAGTTTCTTTTGATAAAGAAAGGAAATGACCTTTATTTCCATTTGGAAATTCCAGAAATTATGTTTATGAAACATGTATTTACGGGCGTAGGCTGGCCATCGTTTGCGGCTGCCAGGTCGGCAGCGACTGCTTTTGCCTATGTAATCGACGGTTACATTGTTCTGCCGGGATCAGCCCGAAACTTGCCGAAAAGAGATGCGGCCTTGCCTACCTGCGCTGTCGCTTGACCCTGTTGCGCCGATGCAAATATATGGAAAACTTCAGGATCTTCGCGTTCAGTCAAGCCAGTTTGGTTGCTTAAAAGCAGCATAAAATGTTGCTGCATAGGCATGAATTTATTTCCTGCAAGAAATTTTCAGTAGAATAGGAGCCGTGTCCTGAACGGCATGACTTTCATTCTCTGGAATTGTGATGACCCATAACCCTGTTGCCTTCTTCTCCTCTGCTCCGGCCCCCACCATGCTCGCGCTGGCGCTTGCCGCGGCCATGTCCCTTCCGGCTGTTTCCGCCCATGCAGCGGCAGCCAATGAAGTCCGCGCCGCAGCCGCAGCTGCGGCTGGTCTGCCGCTCTATGCACCCAACCGCCTTTTGATCCAGCCGCGTGCCGGCCTGTCGAACGACGAGCTGGCCAAGCTACTGAAGGTGCATCGTGGCCTGGCGCGCCGCATCGGCAGGGGCGACGTCTTCGTGGTGGACCTGCCCAACGGCACGGCCAATGCCGTGGCCAAGATCCTGGAACACCATCCGCACCTGAAAATGGTGGAACTGGACCGCGTGGTCGTCAGTTCGGCATTGCCGAATGACCCCTACCTGGGCAGCCAGTGGCATGTTGGCAAGGTCGGCGCAGCCACGGCCTGGGACAGCGCCGTCGGCATGGGCGAGGGGGTCAAGATCGCGATCCTGGATTCCGGCGTCGACGCCAGCCATCCTGATCTCGTGGGCAACCTGGTCTCGGGCTACAACTTCGTTGACGGCAACGGCGACACCAACGACACCTGCGGGCATGGCACCGCAGTCGCCGGCACTGCCGCGGCGGTCAGCAATAACAGCGCGGGCGTGGCCGGCATTGCAGGCAAGGCCAAGATCATGCCGGTCAAGGTGGCCTTCTACAACACCAGCACCAGCGGCTGCTATGCCTATTACAGCACCGTGGTCAGCGGCATCAACTTCGCGGCGGACAACGGCGCCCGTGTCGTCAACGTCAGCTACAGCGGCGTGGCAGCCAGCCAGGCCGTGCTTAATGCGGCGCAGTACCTGAGGAGCAAGGGTGGCTTACTGTTTACTTCAGCCGGCAACAATGGCCGCGATGAAGGCGTCACGCCCACGGCCGCCATGACGGTGGTGTCGGCGACGGATGAAAACGACAATCTGGCTGGCTGGTCCAGCTATGGCAGTTTCGTGACCCTGTCCGCGCCGGGCACCAATATCTGGACCACCAGCACCGGTGGCCGCTATGGCCAGTGGAACGGCACCTCGTTTGCCAGCCCGCTGGTTGCCGGCGTCGCCGCACTGATGATGTCGGCCAATGCATCGCTGGACAATCTCACCGTCGAAAGCCTGCTGTACTCCACCGCGGTCGACCGCGGTGCGGCCGGGCGCGATCCCTACTACGGTTACGGCCGCGTCAATGCCGCCGCCGGCGTGCAGGCCGCCGTGAGCCGCCTGGTCAGGATCGACACCCAGGCGCCATCCGCCGCGCTGACCGCGCCACTGGCCGGCGACACCGTATCGGGCCTGGTCGCCGTCAATATGGCTGCCAGCGACAACGTCGGGGTGATACGCGCCGACCTCAAGGTGAACGGCACCGTGGTGGCAACCGATACGTCCGCGCCTTTCGGCTTTAGCTGGGACAGCGCCGGCGTGGCCAATGGCACGGCGACGCTGGCGGTGGTGGCCTATGACGCCGCAGGCAATGCCGGCGCATCGCCGTCGGTTGCGGTGAACGTGGCCAATGCCGTCAAGGTCGCAAGCAACTGGACCCGGTGCGCTTACGAAGGCAATGCCTGCAATTTCAGCGGCACCCGCCAGGTACGCTACGGCGCCAACAATACCTATGCCTACGTCACCGCAACCAGCACGGTTGCCTGCTCCAACGGCGTGTTCGGCGACCCGGTGTATGGCGTTGCCAAGACCTGCGATTACGGCGACGCCATCACCACTACCACAGCGCCGGCACCGGCACCGGCACCGGCGCCGGTCGTCGAGACCTGGACCAACTGCGCGGTCGAAGGCGCCAACTGCACCTTCACCGGCACCCGCACCGTGCGCTACGGCGCCAACGGCATCTACGCCACCAAGGTCGTCAACGGCTCGACGGCCTGCGCGAACTGGGTTTTTGGCGACCCGGTGTATGGCGTGACCAAGTACTGCTCTTATTCCAGCATGACGCAGTAGGCATGAAAAAGAAGGGGCGCGATGTCTTATCGCGCCCCGGCTGCTTCGGGTGGAGAGGGCAAGGGATGTTGGAAGCAGGGGTGATGGCTTGTAGACGTCGGCCTATTTTCCCGGCGGAGCCTGCCATCGATCTGCCCCATGCCCGATGCAGGAGAGCAGTGCGGTTGCACGACCGGCCGCGCAATAAAAAAACGGCCCATATCGCTAGAGGCCGTTCAATGATTGGTGCCGAGAGCCGGAATCGAACCGGCACGCTGTTTCCAGCGCGGGATTTTGAGTCCCGTGCGTCTACCTATTCCGCCATCTCGGCAACGCAGCGGGCATTATCCTCTATTTGAAGCGTTCCGGCAACACGAGGCCGGGAGTTGTCCGGCATCGGCCTCCTTATGAAGGAGGCTCTGTTGTGCCGGAGAGCGACGTGGCATAAAAGGCCTTCAACTCACTTAACAGGTAGAAGTAGCCATCCGGCGTTATCACGAAGCGTCAATGTCCAATGTGTGGCTATCTATCTCATCAATACCTTGCTGATCCGATTAAAGCGTTGAAAGTGCCGATAAACGGCTATTTACCCAACGTCCGATACTGACTCAGGCAAACACCTGCCGATACAAGGCTTCGACGTCGCTGCGTTCCTGGGCGATACGCTCCGGTGCGGCCCTGGCCCGTTCTTCGCCCTGAAGCCGGATCTGGTGCTGCAGGCGCCGGAACTTCCTGTATGCGTCCGCCACTTGCTGCGCCAGCGCGCTATCGATCAGACCAAGCTGTCCGCACAGTTTCAGCAGGGCGATGTTGCCGATATCCGCCGTCAGTTCGGGATGTTGCGCGGCATGGCGCAGCACCAGGAACTGCACCATGAACTCGATGTCGATCATGCCGCCTTCGTCGTGCTTCAGGTCGAACATGGGCGAGCGGTTCGGATGGGCATCGTGCATTTTCCTGCGCATGGACAGGATTTCCTGCCTGAGCTTGTCCGGGTCGCGCGGCAGCCGCAACACCCGTTCGCGCAGCTGTTCGAAGCGCTGGCCTATCTCTTCATCGCCGGCGCAGAATCGGGCGCGCGTCAGGGCCTGGTGCTCCCAGACCCAGGCGGAAGACAGCTGGTATTTTTCGAACGAGGCGATGGAGGAACAGATCAGGCCGCTGGCGCCATCCGGCCGCAACGCGATATCGACATCGAACAGGATGCCGGCCGGCGTGTGGCTGGTCATCCAGGTGATGAAGCGCTGGGCCAGGCGGGCATAGTTGCCCGGCGCTTCCGGGTCGTCATCGTCGTACAGGAACACCACGTCCAGGTCGGACGCATAACCCAGTTCCTTGCCGCCCAGCTTGCCATAGGCGATCACCGCAAACCGCGGCACGTCCCGATGGCGCGTGCGCACCGTCTGCCAGGCCGCCGTGACAGTGGCGCTGACCAGCACATCGGCCAGGCTGGAAAGATGGTCGGCCAGCCGTTCAACGGTCAGGTCGCCTTCCAGGTCCTGCGCCAGCAGGCGCAGCAGCTGGGCATGATGCAACTCCCGCAGCACATCCATCTGTCGCTCGGTGTCGCCCGGCACCGCATCCAGTTGCCGCTGGCATTCGGCAGCGAATGCCGCCCAGTCGGGCGGCGACCGCAAGGTTTGGTCATCCAGCAGCTCATCCAGCAGCAGGGGATGCCTTGTCAGGTAGCCGGCTGCCCACTCGCTGGCAGCCATCATCCGGATCACCCTTTGCAGGGCTTGCGGATATTCTGTCAGCAGTGCGAGATACGATGCGCGGCGGGCAATCGTGTCGAAGAAATCGAGCAGGCGGCCCAGCGTGGCCGATTTGTCGTCGGCAATCGCGGCAATCGCCGGCAGCGCACTGTTGACCAGCGAAACCATCAGGTTGCGGCTGCTTTCCGGCATGGCCTGCAAGCGCGGCGAGGTCCAGAGGTTATTCAGGCGACGCGCCGCAATCAGCGGGTTGTCATACTGGAGCGCAGTCAGGTGGGCGGCAATCGTTTCTTCGGTATCGCCATCTGTCAATGCAGCAGACAGGTCGGGGCCGGAGACGGTGCTGTCTTCCTCCGCCTGCGCCGGCTTCTTTTCGCTGAACATATCATCGAATTGCTTGGCGACGATCGAACGCTGGATTTGCAATTCGGCCATCAGCGCGGGGATGTCATCAAACCCCGCCATCCTTGCGATCGTCAGCCGGTCTTCTTCATTGGCCGGGAGGGTGTGGGTCTGGGCATCGTCGAGGTATTGCAGCCGGTGTTCCAGGTTGCGCAGGAAAGCATAGGCATGCTGCAGCTGCTCGACTTCCTGTTCGCCCAGCAGGCGTTTCTGGGCCAGTACGTCCAGCGTCCTGCGGGTGGAACGATCACGCAATTCCAGCTCGCGCCCGCCGCGTATCAGCTGGAAAACCTGGGCCAGGAATTCGATTTCCCGTATGCCGCCGCGGCCCAGCTTCACATTGTGGCTGCGCTCCGGATGGCGCGCTTCCTGGCGCCGCACTTCCGCGCGGATCTGGGCATGCATATTGCGCATCGCATCGATCGAACTGAAGTCCAGGTAGCGCCTGTAGACAAAGGGCTGCACGATATTGTCCAGCGTCGCGATATCGTCCGCATTGCCGGTGATCGCACGGGCCTTGACCCAGGCATAGCGTTCCCATTCCCGGCCCTGCACGATCAGGTATTCCTCCACCATGTTGAAGCTGGCCACCAGCGGCCCGGAGGCGCCATTCGGCCGCAACGCCATGTCGACCCGGAAGGTGAAGCCATCTTCGGTGATCTCGGACAGGTCGCCGATCAGCTTCTTGCCCAGTCGAATGAAAAATTCATGATTCGACAGTTGCCGCTGGTCGGGTTGGTCGGTCACCGTTTCGCCGTCTTCGGGGTAGACAAAGATCAGGTCGATATCGGACGACACATTGAGTTCGTCACCGCCCAGCTTGCCCATGCCCAGCACGATCAGTTCCTGCACCCTGCCGGATTCATCGCCGACCGGCGTGCCGTACAGCGCCCGCATATCGCGGGTCAGGGCCTGCAAATGGGTGTTCACTGCGAAGTCGGCGAAGCGCGACATGGTTTCCACGACTTCCGCAAGATCCGCCTGGCCGCCAAGGTCGCGGGTGATCAAAGTGGCGATCACCAGGTTGCGCACGCGCCGCATCGCGCGCGGCAACGGCATGCCGGCGTCGGTTTCTGCCTGCAGCAGCTGCGCGAACCGGTCAGCGTTCAGCGGTGCGACTGCGGCTTGCTGGAGTTGCGCCGGCCGGCTGTTTTCGGCCTGAAGCCAGCGGGCAAGGAAACGGGAAGCGGTGGTGTTGACCAAGGGAAATCTCGCTGGGAAAATGGACCCGCTATTTTAGGGCGGTTTGCGGTTTCCGGCGGCGCATCGGCGCCATCCATGAGAACATGCGCTGTCTTTTTTGCATGCCTGTCCGTTTTCCCCCGGTTCCGATGTCTACTCAACGCGCCTTCTTCCATCGCATCGCCAGCTGGGCATCCCATGCCGGGCGCCGCATCCGCTTTGGATACCGGATATTGAACCGGGTGACGCACCATGCATTGAGCTTGGCATTCACCGGGTTGCTGGTGCTGTATTTCCTGTTTTGCGGCACGGTGCTGGTGCTGCGCTACGTTGTCCTGCCGAATATCGACCGCTATAAGCCGAATGTCGAACAGATGGCCAGCAAGGCATTGTCGCGGCCGGTCAGTATTGCCACCATCCACGCCTCCTGGCACGGCCTGAATCCGCATCTGGTGCTCAATGATGTCGTGGTGCATAACCGCCATGGCCAGGCGGCGCTCAGCCTGCCGCAGGTGTCTGCCACCCTGTCCTGGACGTCGCTGATGGTGGCCGACCTGCGCCTGAACTTCCTGCAGGTCGACCGTCCGGACGTGGAAGTGGAGCGCAGCGCCGAGGGCGTCCTGTCGGTTGGCGGCGTCGACATCGAACCGGGCGGCGCGGACGACGGCAGGGGGCTGGAATGGTTGCTGTCGCAGCGCGAGATCGTGGTGCGCAACGGCTGGATCCGCTGGCGCGACGCGCAGCGCGGCGCACCCGAACTGCGGCTGGAAAAGGTGGATTTCCTGTTGCGCAACCAGTGGCGGCATCATCGTTTCGCGTTCAAGGCAACGCCGCCGGCCGAGCTGGGCGCGCCGGTGGACGTGCGCGCCGACTTCAGCCACCCGTCGTTTGCGCGCCGCGTCTCGGATGTGCGGCGCTGGACCGGCACCGTCTATGCCGACTGGCGCGACACTGAGCTGGCGCGCTGGCGTCCCTACATCGATTACCCGGTCGAACTGCGCGAGGGCAAGGGCGCGGTTCGCGCCTGGCTGGAGTTCGATCAGGCCAGGGTGGCCGGTTTCACTGCCGACCTGGCGCTGACCCGGCTATGGGCCCGACTTGCGCCCGAACTCGAGCCGCTCAGCCTGAAACAGGCGCAGGGCCGCATTTCCGCCAGCGAAGTGCTGGGCGGCGGGGAAGACGGCGTGCCCACGCTGGGGGCCTTCGGTCACGCCATTGCGCTCAGCGATTTTTCGATGGAAACCGACGATGGCCTGATCCTGCCGCCCACCACCATCAGCGAAACCCATATCGCGGCGACCGAAAAGACGCCGGCGCGCACCGAAGTGCGGGCCACGCTGCTCGATCTGCAGACCATCGCCAGCTTCGTCGGACGCCTGCCGCTGGACGAAACCCGGCGCCATCTGCTGGCCGACATCGCGCCGCGCGGCAGGCTGCAGGATTTCACGGCCAGCTGGCAGGGCGAGTTCCCGGAAATTTCCACCTACCAGGTCAAGGGCCGGTTCAGCGGCCTGTCGATCGCGCCGCGGCCCGCGAAAGACGAGCAGCCGGCCACGCCGGGTTTTGCCAATCTCACTGGTAGCATCGATGCCAGCGAACGCGGCGGCGGCATCACGCTGGCATCGAGCGATGCCAGCCTGCACCTGCCGGGTCTGCTGTCGGAAGCGGCGCTGCCGTTCGACACCCTGGGGATGCAGGCCAACTGGACAAGGCGCCAGCAGCAGTTGCAGATCGATGTCGGCTATCTGCAGTTCAGCCGGCAGCGCATGGCGGGCCAGTTGAGCGGCAAGTACCAGGCCAGCCTGGTCGATGGCCATCTCGCCGGGCCGGGCACCGCGGACCTGACCGGCAAGCTCGACGGCTTCGATGTGGCGGAGATCGGTCGTTTCCTGCCGCTTGCCACTCCGCCCAAGCTGCGGGGCTGGCTGACCGGCGCGCTGGAAGCGGGCCATGCCCGCGATGTCGCGCTGGTACTGAAAGGCGACCTGGCGCATTTTCCCTTTGCCGGCAACCAGCGCCAGAAAGGCCAGTTCCTGGTCACCGGAAAGATCGAGGAAGGCCGTCTCAACTACACGCCCGGCGACCTCGCCGACGATGCTTCCCGCCCGTTGTGGCCGCTACTGGAAAAGATCAACGGCAAGTTCACGTTCGAGCGCAGCCGCATGGAAATCCACGCGGACAGCGCCCAGACCAGCAAGGTCAGGCTGAGCAATGTCGATGCGGTGGTTGCCGACCTGGCCGATCATGCGCACGTGCTGGACATACGGGGCGCGGCCAGCGGCGCGTTGCAGGACTTCCTGCAGTTCACCAGGAACAGCCCGGTGGCGGAATGGATAGGCCACTTCACCGAGGAAAGCCAAGCCAGCGGCGACGCCAGGCTGGCGCTCAAGCTGCAGCTGCCGCTGGCGCAGATGAAGGAGACCAAGGTGCAGGGCGCGCTGCAGTTCCAGAACAATGACATCGTGCTGGAGCCGGCGATTCCGCCGCTGCTGCAAACCGCCGGCGAACTGAAGTTTCATGAAAAAGGCTTTTCGCTCAACGGCATACGCACGGCTTTCCTGGGCGGCCAGGCCAGCGTGACTGGCGGCAGCCAGCGCGACGGCACGATCGCCATCCGCGCCGAGGGAGCGATGACGGCGGACGGCCTGCGCGCTACCTATCCGGCGCCGACCATGCAGCGGCTGCTGGCGCATGTGAGCGGCGGCAGCCGCTACAGCGCCCAGATCAACGTGAAGAACAAGCGCCCTGAAATCGTGGTGGAGTCCAGCCTGCAGGGCCTGGGCCTGGACTTTCCGGCGCCGCTGAAAAAGGCCGGCGCAGATGCCTTGCCGTTGCGGTTCGACATGGCCGCAGCCCCGTCCACTCCGGGCGTCGAACTGCGGGATGAGCTCAGGCTGACGCTGGGCCGGATGATGGAAGCCCGCTACAGCCGCCGCAAGCCGGACGACAGGCAGGCGGCATGGCAGGTGGTGCGCGGCGGCATCGGCGTCAATGCGCCCGCGCCGCAGCCGGACGGCGGACTGGTCGCCAACCTGGCGGTCGACCGGCTGGACGCCGACGCCTGGCGCGCCACCGCCTCTTCCATCGTCGGCGAAAAGGGCAGCGATAGCGGAGACGGCGGCAGGCGCGCAGGCGACGGCGACATGGGCCAGTATGTCGACCCCGACATCCTGGCTGCGCGCGCGACCGAACTGATCATCATGGGCAGGAAGCTGGAAAACGTGGTGGTTGGCGCATCCCATGACGACAACGCCTGGCAGGCCAACATCGATTCGGCCCAGGCCAGCGGCCATGTCTCCTGGAACGAGTCGCGTTCGGGGCGGGGCCTGGGCAAGGTGAGCGCCCGGCTGGCGTCGCTGATCATTCCACAGGCGTCGGCATCCGACGTGTCGGATCTGACCGAAGAAAAAAGCGCCACCACGCAGATTCCTGCGCTCGACATCATCGCCGACCGGTTCGAGCTGGGCGGCAAGAAGATGGGCAGGCTGGAACTGGCCGCCAACAATGCCCGGGTCAATGGACAGCGCGAATGGCAGATCAGCAGGCTGTCGATCGCCAATCCCGACGGTGCGCTCAATGCCACCGGCAAATGGATCATCCGCAATGGCCAGAACGCGTCCAGCCTGAATTACAAGCTCGACGTCGCGGATGCCGGCCGGCTGCTGGAACGCTTCGGCTTTGCCAATGTGCTGCGTGGCGGCCGCGGCACCATGCAGGGTGACCTGAACTGGGCCGGCCTGCCGTTCTCGATCGACATGGCCAGCCTGTCTGGCCAGATGGAACTCAACATGGCGGCCGGCCAGTTCCTGAAGGTGGACCCGGGTGCTGCCAAGCTGCTTGGCGTCTTGAGCCTGCAATCCCTGCCGCGGCGCCTGACCCTGGACTTCCGCGACCTGTTTTCCGAGGGATTCGCCTTCGATGGCGTGGTGGCCAATGCCAGCATCAGCCACGGCGTGATGTACACCGACAACTTCAAGATGCGCAGCGTGACGGCGGCGGTGCTGATCGACGGCTCGGTCGACATCGTCAAGGAAACCCAGAACCTGAACGTGGTGGTGCTGCCCGAGATCAACGTGGGCGCCGCCTCCGTCGCTTATGGCCTGATGGTCAACCCGGTGATCGGTCTGGGCACCTTCCTCGCGCAGCTGGTGCTGCGCGACCCGCTGACCGCCGCCTTTACAATGGAGTACCAGATCGCCGGTTCCTGGAAAGATCCGGCCATCAGCAAGGTCGACCGTCACAATCGCAAACCGAATGCGATGGCCGGCGCCGCCGCAGACAATCAGGGGAAGCAGGCAAGATGAACAAGATCGCCGCGATACAGATGATTTCCACGCCCGACGTGGCGGAAAATACGGCCACCGCGCGCTGCCTGGTGAGCCGCGCCGCGCAGGAAGGCGCCGGCCTGGTGCTGCTGCCGGAATACTGGCCGATTTTCGGCATGCATGAGAATGACAAGCTGGCAGTGGCCGAACAGCCAGGCGCTGGCCCGATCCAGGAGGCAATGGCGTCGATGGCGCGCGAGTTCGGCATCTGGCTCGTCGGCGGCACCATGCCGCTGGTCGCCCCGGAGCCGGGCAAGGTGCTCAACACGCTGCTGGCCTACGGGCCGGACGGCGGCTGCGCCGCCCGCTACGACAAGATCCACCTGTTCGGCTTCACCCGCGGCGAGGAGAGCTATAACGAATCCCGCACCATCGCACCGGGGCGGGAAATACAGACCCTGGAGACGCCGCTGGGCCGGGTCGGGCTGTCGGTCTGTTATGACCTGCGCTTCCCGGAACTCTACCGGGCCATGGGACGATGCAACCTGATCGTGGTGCCGTCCGCCTTCACCTGGACCACCGGCCAGGCGCACTGGGAAATCCTGTTGCGCGCCCGCGCGATCGAAAACCAGTGCTACGTGCTGGCCGCCGCCCAGGGCGGTCGCCATCCCAATGGCCGCCGTACCTGGGGCCACAGCATGCTGATCGATCCCTGGGGCGAGGTGAAGGCCGTGCTGCCGGAAGGCGAGGGCGTGGTCTGCGGCGACTTCGATGCCGGCGCACTCGACACCGTGCGCGCCAACCTGCCGGCGCTGAACCATCGGGTGCTTTGATCCACTGATGCTCTTGGCTACATAAAGCGCGGCAATCGGTTAATCTGTGTGGGAAATTTCGACGACGTTTCCCGTCCGGTTCAGCCAGTCCGGTCCAGTTCAGCCCAGTCCAGTTCACTTTCCACACCATGAAACCATTCGAACCCAACATCCAGACCCTGTCTCTCGCCCGCGACGTGCTGCTGACGCCGTTCGGCCTCGATGAATCGCGGCTGATCCATGTGCTGGGCACCATGTTCACCCACAAGGTGGATTATGCCGACCTGTATTTCCAGTTCACCAAGAGCGAGGGCTGGAGCCTGGAAGAGGGCATCGTCAAGACCGGCAGCTTTTCCATCGACCAGGGCGTCGGCGTACGCGCCATTTCCGGCGAGCGCACCGCGTTTTCCTATTCCGATGACATCTCCGAACCGGCGCTGCTGGAAGCGGCGGCCGCCACCCGGACCATTGCCCGCCAGGGCGCCGGCCGGGTCAAGGTCGCCGCCAGGGTTCAGCCGTCCGGCGGCCGCTCGCTGTATCTGCCGCATGATCCGCTGAGTTCGCTGGACGCGACCGAAAAGGTCAGGCTGCTGGAGCGGGTCGAGCGCATCGCCCGTGCCAAGGATCCGCGCGTGGTGCAGGTGATGGCTGGCCTGGCCGGCGAATACGACGTGGTGCTGGTGGTGCGCAGCGACGGCGTGCTGGCCGCCGACATCCGTCCCCTGGTGCGCCTGTCCGTCACCGTGATCGCCGAGCAGAACGGCCGGCGCGAGATAGGCAGTTCCGGCGGTGGCGGCCGCTACAGCTATGCCTATTTCACCGACCAGATGCTGGAAACCTATGCCTCCGAGGCGGTGGCGTCGGCCCTGGTCAACCTCGATTCCCGTCCGGCGCCGGCCGGCCCGATGACGGTCGTGCTCGGCCCAGGCTGGCCCGGCGTGCTGCTGCATGAAGCCATCGGCCACGGGCTGGAGGGCGATTTCAACCGCAAGGGATCGAGCGCGTTTTCCGGCCGCATCGGCGACCGGGTCGCCGCAAAGGGCGTCACCGTGGTCGACGACGGCACACTGGCCGACCGCCGCGGCTCGCTCAACATCGACGACGAGGGCAACCCGACCCAGTGCACCACGCTGATCGAGGACGGCATTCTGAAGGGCTATATCCAGGACACCATGAATGCCCGCCTGATGAAGATGCCGGTCACCGGCAACGCCCGGCGCGAATCCTTCGCCCACCTGCCGATGCCGCGCATGACCAACACCTACATGCTGGGCGGCGACCGCGATCCGCGGGAAATCATCGCATCGGTGAAGAACGGCCTGTACGCGGTCAACTTTGGCGGCGGCCAGGTCGACATCACCAACGGCAAGTTCGTGTTCTCGGCCAGCGAGGCCTACATGATCGAGGACGGCAAGGTGACCTACCCGGTCAAGGGTGCGACGCTGATCGGCAACGGCCCGGATGTGCTGAACCGGGTTTCGATGATCGGCAACGACATGCGGCTCGATTCCGGCATCGGCGTGTGCGGCAAGGAAGGGCAGAGCGTGCCGGTGGGCGTTGGGCAGCCGACGCTGCGGATCGACGGCGTTACCGTCGGCGGCACCGCCTGATCGACAGGCGCTTGCCAAACCGGAAGATTTGCTGCACTATTGACCCGGAATTTTTCACAGCAAGCGCTTTACTCATGACCTTCGCCCGTTTTCACTTTTACTTTTACTTTAGCTATTCCAGCCCCAAGGCGGTGGAAAAGCGGTAAGTTCACGTAAAAGCAAGACGAACGAGACAAACCGAGATTCTGACAAAACCGCCAGCGATGGCGGTTTTTTCGTTTTACAGACTGAAGAACCTGGACTGGAGAAACCATGCCGCGCACCGATGACTTACGCATACGAGAATTGAAAGAACTGCTTCCCCCATCCCATCTGATCCGCGAATTCGCGTGTTCGGACAAGGCCGCTACCGTGGTCGCCGAGTCGCGCAACGCGCTGCATCGCATCCTGCACGGCCAGGACGACCGCATGATGGTCGTGGTCGGACCCTGCTCGATCCATGACACCGATGCCGCCATGGAATATGCGCACCGCCTGGCCGCCGAGCGTGAGCGATTCAAAGGCGACCTGGAAATCGTGATGCGGGTCTACTTCGAAAAGCCGCGCACCACGGTGGGCTGGAAGGGCCTGATCAACGACCCCTACATGGACAACAGCTTCCGCATCAACGACGGCCTGCGCATGGCCCGTGAACTGCTGCTGAACATCAACGAACTGGGCCTGCCGGCCGGCACCGAATTCCTCGACATGATCAGTCCGCAGTATGTGGCCGACCTGATCAGCTGGGGCGCGATCGGCGCCCGCACCACCGAGTCGCAGGTGCACCGGGAACTGGCGTCCGGCCTGTCGTGCCCGGTGGGCTTCAAGAACGGCACCGACGGCAACATCAAGATCGCCGTCGACGCAATCAAGGCCGCGTCGCAGCCGCACCATTTCCTGTCGGTGACCAAGGGCGGCCACTCGGCCATCGTCTCCACCGGCGGCAATGAGGACTGCCACATCATCCTGCGCGGCGGCAAGGCGCCCAATTACGACGCGGCCAGCGTGGAGGAAGCCTGCAAGGCGATCGCCGCCAATGGCCTGGCGGCGCGGGTGATGATCGACGCCTCCCATGCCAACAGTTCGAAGAAGCCGGAGAACCAGGTGCCGGTGTGCGCCGACATCGCCTCCCAGGTAGCCCGCGGCGATACCCGCATCGTCGGCGTAATGGTGGAATCCCATCTGGTGGCCGGTCGCCAGGACCTGGTGCCGGGCAAGGAACTGACCTATGGCCAGTCGATTACCGACGGCTGCATCGACTGGGATAGCAGCGTGCGTGTGCTGGAAGGCCTGGCCGAGGCGGTACGTCAGCGCCGGCTGCACGTGGAAGAAGAATAAGGACTGACGCGATGCATTGAACAAGGCCGGGCAACCGGCCTTTTTTGTGGGCGTTTGACCAACCTTGCCAGGTGCTCAGTAGCGCTTCTGCAGTGTCATCTGCTCGCCGCTGCGACGCATTTCCGTCCGGTTCAAAAAAGACATGCCCAGCAATGCCAGCGGCAGGCCCTGTTCCTGCACCAGCGCATCGACCTGGTTCAGTTCCAGGTCGCCAACGCGCACCGTATCGAGCCGCACGCGGTAGGCCGGGGCCATGCCGTTGGCGGTGCTGACCATGGCCGGCTGGCCGCGCCGGTAATCGATGCCCATGCGCTGCGCGTCCGACGCGGGCAACGCAATCAGCGATGCGCCGGTGTCGACCAGCATGCGCACTGGCTTGCCATTGACCACGGTCTCGGCAAAGAAATGGCCGCGGCCGTCGGCCTGCAGCACTGTGCTGGCCTGCGCGGCGACGGGTTGGCGATTGACGTGGCTACCCAGCGCGATCGTCTCGCGCCGGCCATTGGTTTCCAGCGTCGCGCCATTCTGGTCGGCCGCCACCAGCCGCACGCCCGATGCGATATTGCTGCCCACCGCATAGGTGCGCGGACCGGCGCCGTCGACCACCAGCACCGCCTTGCCCGGAAACAGGCCGACCACGCTGATGTCGGCTGCCCGCGCCGCCGGCAGCGCGCACAGCAGCGTCAGCAAGGCCGCGCGCAACGGCCTGGTTGCGCCTTCAGTCACGGAAGTTGTTGAATTCGAGCGGCAGGTCGGCCACTTCCTTGCGCAGCAGCGCCATGCTGGCCTGCAGGTCGTCGCGCTTGGCGCCGGTCACGCGCACCGCTTCGCCCTGGATGCTGGCCTGCACCTTCATCTTGCTGTCCTTGATCAGGCGCACGATCTTCTTGGCGGCGTCGGACTCGATGCCCTTGCGGATCTTGATGATCTGCTTGACCTTGTCGCCGCCGATCTTCTCGACCTTGCCGATGTCGAGGAAGCGCACGTCCACGTTGCGCTTGGTCAGCTTGGCGGTGAGCACGTCGCGCACCTGGCCCAGCTGGAAGTCGCTGTCGGCATAGGCGGTCAGTTCATGTTCCTTCTGCTCGATGCGGGCGTCGCTGCCCTTGAAGTCAAAACGGGTCGAGATTTCCTTGTTGGCCTGGTCGAGCGCATTGCGCACTTCCACCAGGTTGGCTTCGGATACTACGTCGAACGATGGCATGGAATGTCCTTTGCTGGCGCGCCTGGCGGCGCCGTATGGGTTGCTGCATTGATATGCGGGCGGTCATTCTAGCGGACAAAAAACCGGGTGGCTAGAATTGGCCCGGCTATAATCCCCGGCCTATGGCTTCCGTTCCCGACTTGCAATCCGGCGTATCGCTGCGCCCCTTCAATACCTTTGGCATCGATGCCCGTGCCAGGCTGCTGCTGTCGGTGTATGGCGCCGACGACCTGCGCGCCGTGCGCGAAGACCCGACGCTGCGCGGCCTGCCGCGGCTGGTGCTGGGCGGCGGCAGCAACCTGCTGCTGACTGGCGATTTTCCCGGTCTGGTGCTGCACATGCGCGGGCAGGGCATCGCCATCGTCGGCGAAAATGCCGGGGCCACGCTGGTGCGCGCCGCCGCTGGCGAGAACTGGCATGGCCTGGTGCAATGGACATTGGCCCATGGCCTGGGCGGCATGGAAAACCTGTCGCTGATACCGGGCAGCGTCGGCGCCTCGCCGATACAGAACATCGGCGCCTACGGCAGCGAACTCAAGGACTGCTTCCATTCCCTGACCGCATTCGATTTCGAGACCGGCGAGCTATTGACCCTGGATCGCGCAGCATGCGAATTTGGCTACCGCGACAGCGTGTTCAAGCACCGACTGCGCGACCGTGCGGTGATCCTGGACGTAACCTTTGCGCTGCCCAGGGCCTGGCAGCCCAACTTGCGCTATGCCGAACTGGCGCAGGAAGTCGCGGCGCGCGGGCTGGCTGCGCCGCAGCCGGCCGACATCGGCGAGGCGGTGATCGCGATCCGGCGGCGCAAGCTGCCCGACCCGGCCGTCATCGGCAATGCCGGCAGCTTCTTCAAGAACCCAGTGGTGTCATCCGCCCGGCGCGATGCCCTGCTGGCAACGCATCCGCAACTGGTGAGCTACGCGCAGGGCGATGGCAGCTACAAGCTGGCGGCGGGATGGTTGATCGACCAGTGCGGCTGGAAGGGCAGGACCCTGGGGGCGGCCGGCGTGTACGAGAAGCAGGCGCTGGTGCTGGTGAACCGGGGGGAAGCGCGTGGTGCCGATGTGGTCGCGCTGGCGATGGCGATACGGCAGGATGTCGAGCGCCGGTTCGGCGTGATGCTGGAGCCGGAGCCGGTGTTCGTCTGATGCTTCAAGGCAGGGCGCTTGGCGCGCCCTGCCTTTTTGCTGGATGCTGCCGTTCAGCCGAAATGGCAGACGTAGTCCAGCGTCTCCAGCGTCACGATGTCGAAGCTGGAATTGCCCGGCACGTTGAACTGCTGGCCGCCTTCATATTCCTTCCACTCATCCTCGCCCTGCAGGCGGATGCGGCATTTGCCGGCATTGAGTTCCATGATTTCCGGCGCGCCGGTGTTGAACACCAGGTTGGACGGGAAAATCACGCCGACCGATTTCTTGCTGCCATCGGCCATCACGACGTTGTGCGAGACGCACTTGCCGTCGAAGTAGATATTGGCCTTCTTGGTGACCGACACGTTGTCGAATTGCTCGCTCATGGTGCTTCCTTCCGTAAAAATGAAAGGGACCCGGCATGGGTCCCTTTGACGTCCGTCTGACGATTACTGGCCGCGCTTGGCTCGCGCCATGGCGGCGATGCGCATGCGCAGCGCATTGAGCTTGATGAAGCCGCCGGCATCGGCCTGGTTGTAGGCGCCGCCGTCTTCGTCGAAGGTGGCGATGTTCATGTCGAACAGCGAGTCGGTCTTGGAGTCGCGCGACACCACGATCACGTTGCCCTTGTACAGCTTGACGCGCACCCAGCCGTTGACGCTTTGCTGGGTATGGTCGATCAGGGTCTGCAGCGCGACGCGCTCCGGCGACCACCAGTAGCCGCTGTAGATCATCTGCGCATAGCGCGGCATCAGGTCGTCCTTGAGGTGCGCGACTTCGCGGTCCAGCGTGATCGATTCGATGGCGCGGTGCGCGCGCAGCATGATGGTGCCGCCCGGGGTTTCATAGCAGCCGCGCGACTTCATGCCGACGTAGCGGTTTTCCACCAGGTCCAGGCGGCCGATGCCGTGCTTGCCGCCGAGGCGGTTGAGCTCGGTCAGCACCGCGGCCGGCGACAGGCGCTTGCCGTTCAGCGCGACGATGTCGCCCTTCTCGAATTCGATGTCGAGATATTCGGCCTGGTCGGGCGCCGCTTCCGGGCTGACGGTCCAGCGCCACATCGACTCCTCGGCTTCCGCCGCTGGGTTTTCCAGGTGGCGGCCTTCGAAGCTGATGTGCAGCAGGTTGGCGTCCATCGAGTAGGGCGCGCCGCCGTTCTTGTGCTTCATGTCGACTTCGATGCCGGCGTCTTCCGCGTACTTCAGCAGCTTCTCGCGCGACAGCAGGTCCCATTCGCGCCACGGCGCGATGATCTTCACGTTAGGCATCAGCGCATAGGCGCCCAGCTCGAAGCGGACCTGGTCATTGCCCTTGCCGGTGGCGCCGTGGGAAATGGCGTCGGCGCCGGTTTCCTTGGCGATCTCGATCAGGCGCTTGGCGATCAGCGGGCGGGCGATGGAGGTGCCCAGCAGGTATTCGCCTTCGTAGACGGTGTTGGCGCGGAACATCGGGAACACGAAGTCGCGCACGAACTCTTCGCGCACGTCGTCGATGTAGATGTTTTCCGGCTTGATGCCGAACTTCAGCGCCTTCTGGCGCGCCGGCTCCAGCTCTTCGCCCTGGCCGAGGTCGGCGGTGAAGGTGACGATTTCGCAGTGGTAGTTGTCCTGCAGCCATTTCAGGATGACCGAGGTATCGAGGCCGCCAGAGTAGGCCAGCACGACTTTGTTGATGTCGCTCATTGGAGTGCTTTCTTTAAAACAGGGGTATCAATAAATTACTGCGCAGACACGCGGCCCAGCACCAGGTATTCGAGCAGGGCTTTCTGCACATGCAGCCGGTTTTCCGCTTCATCCCAGACCACCGACTGCGGACCGTCGATGACTTCGGCCGACACTTCCTCGCCACGGTGGGCCGGCAGGCAATGCATGAACAGCGCATCCGGACGGGCGCGCTGCATCTTGGCGCTGTCGACGATCCAGCCGTCAAAGGCCTTCAGGCGCTCGGCATTCTCTTCCTCGAAGCCCATGCTGGTCCAGACGTCGGTGGTGACGAGGTCGGCATCCTGGCAGGCGTCGGATGGGTTGGCGAATACGGTATAGCGGTCGTTGTCCTGCGCCACCAGGGTCTGGTCGATGTCGTAGCCGGCTGGCGTGGACACGTTCAGGTGGAAGCCGAATACCTGCGCCGCCTGCAGCCAGGAATACAGCATGTTGTTGGCGTCGCCGATCCAGGCCACCGTCTTGCCGGCGATGCTGCCGCGGTGTTCGATATAAGTGAGGATGTCGGCCAGCACCTGGCAGGGATGATGCTCGTTGGTCAGGCCATTGATCACCGGCACGCGCGAATTGGCGGCGAAACGCTCGATGATGTCCTGGCCGAAGGTGCGGATCATGATGATGTCGCACATGCGGGACATCACCTGCGCCGCGTCTTCCACCGGCTCGCCGCGGCCGAGCTGGCTGTCGCGGGTGTTGAGGTAAATGGCCGCGCCGCCCAGCTGGTGCATGCCGGCTTCGAAGGACAGCCTTGTGCGGGTGGAACTCTTCTCGAACACCATGACCAGGGTGCGGTCTTCCAGCGGATGGTAGGGCTCGTAATTCTTGAACTTGTGCTTGATCAGCCGAGCGCGTTCAAGAACGTACTCGAACTCGTCCAGCGTGAAGTCGGAGAATTGCAGAAAGTGTTTGATTGCCATAAATGAAAACGGCGGCGAGGGTGGCGCCTGCCGCCGGAGTTCGTCAATTTGCTGATTATAGGTGAGTTTTTTGCGAAAAGACACTTGTCTGCGCGCCAGCACTCCCGTGTTTTGGCAGGTCAGTAACCGATTGTCTGCATTGACTCATGCCGCAGCTGCGCATAGAGCGCATGCCGCATCGGCGCGATACGGCCTTCCTTCACGCCGGCCAGCACCGCGCAGTCGGGCTCGCTGATGTGATGGCAGTTATAGAACCGGCAATGGCCCAGGCAGGGCGCGAATTCCGGGAAGGCGCGCTCCAGCATGCCTTCGGTCAACTGGTGCAGGCCGAATTCCTGGAAGCCGGGAGAATCGATCACGGAGGTGGCGTCGTCGATCGCATAGAGTCGGGTAAAGGTGGTGGTGTGCTTGCCGGTATCGAGCGCGGCGGAAATTTCGCGCACCGCGATGTCGGCGTCCGGCACCAGCAGGTTGATCAGCGAGGATTTGCCCATGCCGGACTGGCCGATGAAGATGCTCGACTGGCCCTGCAGGACGGGCATGAGCTTCGCCACCGCCTCCTCCGGCGCGGTGCGGGCCGAGACTTCGTGCACCGGGTAGCCCAGGCCCGCATACAGCGCCAGGCGCTCGCGGGTCTTCTCCAGCGCGGCGGTGACGTCGATCTTGTTCAGGATGATGTGGGCTTCGACTCCCGCCGATTCGGCCGCCACCAGCGCGCGCGAGATCAGGTCGTCGGAAAACGCCGGCTCGGTCGCCACCACGATCAAAAGGCGCGTCACGTTGGCCGCCAGCAGCTTGGACTTGTACTGGTCGGAGCGATAGAGCAGGGTGCGGCGCTCCTCTATGCCTTCGATCACCGCCTGATCCGACGAGGTCATTTTCAGCGTGACGGTGTCGCCCACCGCCACATCGCTCTTCTTGCCGCGGGTAACGCAATGCAGCCTTTGCGAACCTGCCTGCGCCACGTAATGGCGGCCATGTGCCGCAATGATGACTCCGCTGGCGGCGCTCATGCGGTCCTTGCGTTGGCCAGCAGCCGGTTGATGCGCACGGTGGCCGGTGGATGGGAATCGTAAAACGCCGAATGCAGCGGGTCGGGCGTAAGTGTGGAAGCATTGTCCTCGTACAGCTTGACCAGCGCCGACACCAGGTCCTGCGCATTGCTGTGCCTGGCGGCGAAGGCATCGGCCTCGAATTCATGCTTGCGCGAGCTGATCGAGGTCAGCGGCGAGAACAGGAAGGTAAATACCGGCAGCGCCAGCATGAACAGCAGCAGCGCCATTGCATCATTGGGTACGCCGGGAATCGGGTCCACGCCCAGGCCGGAATAGAACCATACCTGCGTCTTCAGGTAGCCCAAGAGGGCCAGCAGCGCCAGCGATAGCGCAAACATCACGACGATGCGCTTGACGATGTGCTTCAACTTGAAATGGCCCAGCTCGTGCGCCAGCACCGCCTCGATTTCCTGCGGCGCCAGGCGCGCCAGCAGGGTGTCGAAGAACACGATGCGCTTGGCCGCGCCGAAGCCGGAGAAATAGGCATTGCCGTGGGCGCTGCGCTTGCTGCCATCCATCACGAACAGGCCCTTGGACGCGAAGCCGACGCGCTGCATCAGGTTTTCGATGCGCGCGCGCAGGCTGTCGTCGGACAGCGGCGTAAACTTGTTGAACATCGGCGCGATCACGGTCGGGTAGAGCACCAGCATCAGCAGCTGGAAGCCGCTCCAGACGAACCAGGCATACAGCCACCACAGGTCGCCCGCCTTGTCCATCAGCATCAGGATCACCCACACCAGCGGCAGGCCGATCAGCACGCCCAGCGCCGCGCTCTTCATCATGTCCGAGAAGAACAGCGCCGGCGTCATGCGGTTGAAGCCGAACTTCGCTTCCAGCACGAACTTGCGGTAGTACTCGAAGGGCAGGTCGATGATGCCGGAGATGGCGGCGAAGGCGGCCAGCAGCGCGATCTGGTAAGTCATGCCGGGGCCGGTGAGGTTGAGGATGGCCACCGACAGCCATTGCAGCCCGCCCAGCAGCGTGAAGCCAACCAGCACCGCGGTGTTGACGAACAGGGTGATCAGGCCAAAGCGGCTGCGCGCCACCGTGTAGTCGGCCGCTTTCTGATGCGCGGCCAGCGGTATCTTTTCGGCAAACTGCGACGGCACCGCGCCGCGATGGCCTTGCACATGGCGGACATGGCGCCACAGCAGCCAGCAGCGCACTACCAGCGTGGCCAGCAGAAACGCAATGAACAAAATGGAAAAGCCGTGTGTGGACATGCTATGCCTGTGAGAAAATGCGGACAAACCGGAGGAAAAACAAATTATGTCACAAGCCACCCAAGTCGACGGGCGGGCCGCCGTTCCGGCACGGCCCAATGAATTCAATCTGGTCTGGGTCGATATGGAAATGACCGGACTCAATCCCGACACCGACCGCATCATCGAAGTCGCCGTGGTCGTCACCGATCCCCTTCTCAACATCCTGGCCGAAGGCCCGGTGTTTGCGATCCACCAGAGCGACGAAATCCTCGACGGCATGGATGCCTGGAACAAGGGCACGCACGGCCGCTCCGGCCTGATCGACCGTGTCAAGGCTTCCACCGTCAGCGAAAGCGATGCCGAGACCGCGCTGATCGATTTCCTGAAGCACTTCGTGCCGGCCGGCAAATCGCCGATGTGCGGCAACACCATCTGCCAGGACCGCCGCTTCATGGCGCGCGGCATGCCCAGGCTGGAAAACTTCTTTCACTACCGCAATCTCGATGTGTCGACATTGAAGGAACTTTGCCGGCGCTGGAAGCCCGAACTGATTGCGGGCTTCAAGAAGCACCAGAAACACACCGCGCTGGCCGACATCATCGAGTCCATCGAGGAACTGCGTTACTACCGCGAGCATTTCATCAAGGCATGAGCCCTGGCGGGCCGCGGCCCGCCCATCAGTCCATCCGAAGCAGCACATGCGTCATGCCCGGGAATAGGAACTTATCGACAGTCACTATTTTTTTGGAGCGCCATGATTACCCCTGCCTTCATCTGCGATGCGATCCGCACGCCTTTCGGCCGCTACGGCGGCATTCTTTCCACGCTGCGCGCTGACGACCTGGCCGCCATTCCGCTGGCGGCGCTGATGGTGCGCAACCCTGGCGTCGACTGGGAGCAGCTGAACGATGTGCTGCTGGGCTGCGCCAACCAGGCCGGCGAGGATAACCGCAATGTCGCCCGCATGGCCACGCTGCTGGCAGGCCTGCCGGTGGGCGTGCCCGGCGCCACCATCAACCGGCTGTGTGGATCGGGCATGGATGCGGTTGGCATGGCTGCGCGCGCGATTCGGGCCGGCGAAGCGACCATGATGATTGCCGGCGGCGTCGAGGCCATGAGCCGCGCGCCGTTCGTGATGCCCAAGGCCGAGTCGCCGTTTTCACGGCATGCCGAAATCCATGACACCACGCTCGGCTGGCGCTTCGTCAACCGCCTGCTGCAGGCGGAATACGGCACCGAATCGATGCCGCAGACGGCGGAAAACGTCGCCCGCGAATTCAACATCGAGCGCGAGGCCCAGGACCGCTTTGCGCTGGCTTCCCAGCAGAAGGTGGTGCGCGCACGGCACGACGGTTTCTTCAGCGAGGAAATCACGCCGGTGACGCTGGCGCAGAAGAAGGGCGACCCGCTGATCGCGACGGAAGACGAGCATCCGCGCGTCACCACGCTGGAGGCGCTGGCCGCGCTGCCGCCGCTGCTGGGGCCGGAAGGAACCGTCACTGCAGGCAATGCGTCGGGCGTCAACGACGGCGCCTGCGCGCTGCTGCTGGCCTGCGAGAAGGCCGCTTACAAGTACACCCTGATGCCGCGCGCCCGCGTGCTCGGCATGGCCACCGCCGGCGTGCCGCCGCGGGTCATGGGCATGGGGCCGGCGCCGGCGGCGCGCCGGGTGCTGGTGCAGGTGGGCCTGACGATGGACCAGATGGATGTGATCGAACTCAACGAGGCCTTTGCCGCGCAGGCGCTGGCGGTGCTGCGCGACTGGGGACTGCAGGACGACGATCCGCGGGTGAACCAGAATGGCGGCGCCATCGCGCTGGGCCATCCGCTGGGTGCGTCGGGCGCGCGGCTGGTGATGACGGCGGTGCGGCAACTGCATCGCACCAGGGGCCGGTTCGCGTTGTGCACGATGTGCATCGGCGTGGGGCAGGGCATTGCGATCGTGCTGGAGCGGGTGTAACTCGATTGCCCGGATAAGCGGGCGGACATGCAATGGCGCACTGCATAAGGCAGTGCGCCATTTTTTTGCCGGAGTCCACCGAGGACTGCGGCCGGCTACAGCGGCGCCGGCTCCGTCGTTTCCGGCGTGGTAACGGCAATGGCGTCGATCGACTCCGGCTCGGTGTTGTCCGAACTGGTGCCTATGATCGCCTGCACCTTTGCAACGAAGGCATCGGTCGGGCCGGGATTGGCGGCCTGGCCGCCGTCGTTGTCGCTGCCATGGTCGTTGCTGGAGCCGCCGCAGGCGGCCAGCGCCAGCAGCAGCGCCAGCGCGGCATAGGATCGCTTGTTCATCATCGCCTGCTCCTTAGTTGTTGGACGAACCCGACAGCGGCGTCGTCAGGTAAGGGAAGGTGGCCTGGTAGTCGGCCGCGGTCTTGCGCACGCCATCGGTCAGCGCCAGGCCGCCGGCAGGCGCATCCGCCGGCTTGCAGCCCACCTGCAGCGCATCATTCGCGCCGGTCAGCACGCACAGCGCGCCCATTGCCACCCGCAGCGACAGGTCGGTCACGTCGTCGGCCGGGCGGCGGCCGTTGGGGAAGCCGGCGTTGTCGCCCGCGGCTACGCCCAGCGGGCTTTGCGAGGCCGCCGGCGTAGCGGCGATCGAGGTATTCAGGCGCAGCATTTCCGAGGCGGTCACGTTGGCCGGCTGGTTCACGCCCTTGATGCCCTTGAGGAAGACGGTTACCAGGTCGGTGCGCGGAAAGTTGGTAGGCGCCTTGGCTGCCGGGAACAGGGACTGGATCAGCGTGGGCAGCGTCGGGTTGGTCACATAGTTGGCGAACTGCGCGTCGTTCTGCGGCTTCGAGGCATTGAAGCGGTCCTTGTCTTCCAGGCCGATCACGACTTCATTGACCAGCGGCATGCCCAGGCGCGATACCTGGGTCCAGGCGCCGCCTTCCTTGCTGGCATTGGCCAGGCCGGAGGCCGGGGCCGGATTGGCGAGGCGTCCCTGGCGCACGCTGGCGGTGGTGTAGCCGCCGATCACCGGGTCGCCGGCGGCGGCCAGGCAGGCTGCCGGCACTTCCATTGCGATGGTGCTGACGTTCTTCTGTTCGAGGTCATTCCGGTTGCCGCCGACTTCCGGTCCGAGCGGGTTCAGGTTGACCAGGTCGAAGATCTTGCCGACCGCTATATAGAACGGTTCCTTGCGCTGGCCGACGAACACGCGGCCATTGCCGCAGCCGGGGATGGCGACGTTGTAGATGTGCTGGTTGGCATAGGCCGCATAGCCGCCCGGGAAGGACTTCTCGCCGATGTTGTCGACTGGCTTGTCGAATTCCATGCCGCCGGCGGACAGGTTGGTCAGGCTGCTGCGCTGGCCGCTGCGGCGGTCGCCGCGCACCATGTCCACCGTATAGGTTTCCCGCACGTTCAGGCTGGCCGGGTTGATGCCATTGACGGGGCCGGAATTGATCAGCGGTATCAGCACCTGCTTGTCGCCGACCGGCAGCGCGGTGCGCTTGGAGGTGCTCTTGAAGCGGAACTGGAAGGTGATGTCTTCCTTGGCGTCGCCATTGTTGTCGATGTGGATCTCATACAGCGCGTTGGGATCGAACTGGTTGAAGTTCGGGCCGCCCTGCGGATCCTGGAACGGAATGTAATTGGCCAGCAGCGTCACGTAGTCCTGCCGCCCGCTCTCGTAGCTGCGAAACATGTAGAAGTCGGTGCCGTCCACCTTGGGCGCGCCGGTAATGTAGGGGCCTTCGCGGTGGCTGGACGCGACGGCCGGCACCGCAAATGCGCCGGCCACGGCAGCGGCCAATAAGGTGGTTTTCAGCAAGGGCAGGGCAAGTCGCATGGTCATCTCCTCGGTTGGATGGAGCCGAACGGGTTCGGCACAACGGAACGCTGTGATGACTTGTATGCAAGGGTCGGCCGATCGGATTCAACTATTTTTCGCGACCCGTCCGGCGTTTGTTTTCAATCAATCCTTGTCGGCTTGCCCGGCCTTGTCCGGCCCCGAAGCAGCGCCGCAGCACTTCTTGTATTTCTTGCCGCTGCCGCAGGGACAGACGTCATTGCGGCCCGGCGCGGCGGTCTCGTGCCTGACCGTGGTCACTGCCGACTTGCGCAGCGGCGCCCAGAATTTGTGGATGTGCGGTATCGCCGCTTCGATCTCGATGGTGAGCTTGTGGCACTTGCCCGGATCGTCGACCAGCGCCAGTTCCTCTTCCTCGATCTCTTCCGCGCCCAGCAGGTAGATCGGCCGCAGCAGCGGCGCCAGCGGCGATTCATAGATGGGCTGCCAGGCGTCGGCGCGCAGCTGCATGCCTTCCCAGAAGCCCCAGGCCCAGGCCTCGCCATCCAGCACCGTGCGGCCATTCCACTGGTGCTCGCAGAACAGCGGCTCGAATTCCTTGGGCGCCACCTCGAAGGTCATCGCCACTTCGTTCATGAAGCGCGCGATCAGCGTGGTGATGCGCTGGGCTTCCTTGTCGTTCTTGAAGTCGGGCGCATCCTCGGGCGTGGCGCCCCAGACCCGCGGCAGCCATTCGGCAAACGGCACTTCCTGCGGGCCGATGGCGAGGGCGGTCAGGTAGCCGTGCAGCGCATCCATGGTCATGCAGTCGTCGCCGCAGCGGTCCGAGAGCAGGAAGGTGTCGAGTTCGTTGAATTCCTTGTCGGAAAGCGGTTCATCCAGATGCATGGCGTTTGAAATGAGAGAGAAGCGGGGCGCCTAGTTTAACCGTTCGCGCGTGACCAACGTAGAATGCGCGGATGAATCCCTCCGCCACCTCCTACGCCACGCTGTCGCCCGACCTCGTGCTCGATGCGCTCGATACGCTGGGCTTGTACAGCGATGGCCGCCTGCTGGCCCTGAACAGCTATGAAAACCGGGTCTACCAGATCGGCATGGAAGACGGTCCGCCGGTGGTGGCCAAGTTCTACCGGCCCCATCGCTGGAGCGATGCGCAGATACTGGAAGAGCATGCCTTCGTCGACGAACTGGCTGCGCGGGAAATTCCGGTGGTGCCGGCATCGCGCATCAACGGCGCCACGCTGCATCACCACGGCGGCTTTGCGTTTGCGGTGTTTCCGCGCCACGGCGGCCGCGCGCCGGAACTCGACGACCGCGACACGCTGGAATGGATGGGCCGCTTCCTGGGCCGCATCCATGCGGTGGGCGCGCTCGAACCCTACCAGCTGCGGCCGGCGCTGAACCAGGATACCTTTGGCATCGAGCCGCGCGACTTCCTGCTGGCCCACGACTTCATCCCGCCCGAACTGCTGTCGGCCTGGCGCAGCGTGGTCGACCAGGCGCTGGACGGCGTGCGCGGCTGCTATGAACGGGCCGGCGAGGCGCGCCTGCTGCGGCTGCATGGCGACTGCCATGTCGGCAATGTGCTGTGGACCCCGGATGGTCCGCACTTCGTCGACTTCGACGACAGCCGCAACGGTCCGGCGGTGCAGGACCTGTGGATGCTGCTCTCCGGCGAACGGGCCGACATGGTGCGGCAATTGTCGGACCTGCTGGCAGGCTATGAGGACTTCTGCGAATTCGATCCGCGCGAGCTGCATCTGATCGAGGCGCTGCGCACGCTGCGGCTGATTCATTATTCGGGCTGGCTGGCAAGGCGCTGGGACGACCCGGCGTTTCCGGCAGCCTTTCCCTGGTTTAATACCCAGCGCTACTGGCAGGACCGCATCCTCGAACTGCGGGAGCAGGTGGCGCTGATGGCCGAGCCGCCACTGTGGCCGGCATGACTGCAACTTTGACACGGAGCACTATGGAAGCGATACGTTTTGGCATCATCGGCGGCAGCGGGCTGTACAAGATGGAGGGCCTGTCGGAGACGCGTGAAGTCCTGCTCGATACGCCGTTCGGCAAGCCGTCCGATGCCATCGTCACCGGCCTGCTCGACGGCGTGCCGGTCGCCTTCCTTGCGCGCCATGGCCGTGGCCATTCGACGCTGCCGGGCGACCTGCCGTACCGGGCCAATATCTGGGCGATGAAGTCGCTGGGCGTCGATTACCTGATCTCCGTATCGGCGGTCGGCTCGCTCAAGGAAGTGATGGCGCCGCGCCACATGGTGCTGCCGGACCAGTTCATCGACCTGACGCGGCACCGCGCCGGCACCTTCTTCGGCGATGGCGCGGTGGCCCACGTCAGCATGGCCCATCCGGTATGCGCGGCGCTGTCGGAAGTGCTGGCCGAGTCCCATGCGGACTGCGGGCTGCCCGCGGCGGCGCTGCATCGCGGCGGCACCTATGTCTGCATCGAGGGACCGCAGTTCTCGACGCTGGCCGAGTCGCGGCTGTACCGCTCGTGGGATGCCTCGGTGATCGGCATGACCAACATGCCCGAAGCGCGGCTGGCGCGCGAAGCCGAGATTGCCTATGCCACGCTGGCGCTGGTGACGGACTACGACTGCTGGCATGAAGGACATGACGCGGTGACGGCCGAGATCGCGATCGCCAACCTGATGCATAACGCCGCCAACGCACAGAATGTGCTGCGCGCCTGCGTGCGCCGGCTGGCGGCCAATGCGCCGGCGTCGAAGGCGCATGATGCGTTGAAGCAGGCACTGGTGACGCCGCCGGCCGCGATGCCGGAGGCGACCAGGGAGAAGCTGCTGCCGTTGCTGCGCAAATATCGGTGAATCAGGAAATCAACGGCGCTTGTTGATCAGGCTGGCATCGATGTTGTTGGAGGTGAGCACCAGTCCCTTGGGTGGATTGTCTGGGCCATTGACGAGCGAGTTGATCACTTCTTCGCTGTAACCCTGGCTTCGCATGCGGTTAATCGCTTGTGTACGCGCCTCCTGCTCATAAAACGCAGACGTCATGTCGTTTGCGCTTTCCAATGCGATCGAACCGCCGACGATGCCATGGATGTCTTCGTCCGAAAGGACGAGCATGCTGTCGTCGATCAGCGCCTTGCCGCCGGCGGCAAGGTCGGCGCAATCCAGCAGGATGGCATTTTGCGCGGAAGACTCCTGCAGGGCGTCAGTCCTGTTCCCGACAGTCGTGGCCTTGCCGGGCGTCTCCCCCAGCGTCGCATCATGTGGTGCCAGTTGCAGTAGTTCGGTCAGCCTGGTCTTGATAGTCATGTTCATTTTTCCTCACGCATGGATGTTGTTGCAGCACGGGGCCGGTTTCCGGCGATCCATGAGGTTTGCCTGCTTGTAAGGGGCGCCGTCGTGAACCGCATCCCTAGTCCGTGGCATGCAACGCATCAAAGGTTCATAGAAAGGCTGACTGGAGGAATCGGCTCAGGGCGGCCTCGGCCCGGCGCGATGCGGCGGCGGTGTCGTCAGGCGCTTTCGTCCAGCAGCGCCGCGGCGCCGATGTATTGCGCCGGCAGGTCCAGTTCGACGATGCGGCAGCGGCCGATACGCCCGGCCAGGGCAGGCGACCATTCCTGCAGCGCCAGGCCCAGGCATTTCAGGCAGGCTTCATGCGCAGTCCATGCGCGGGCGAATGCAGCTTGCCGCTGCGCATCATCCATCGCCTGGAGGGCTGCCGCCGTGCGCGGGCCCAGATAGTCCCGCGCCAGGGCTTCCAGGTCGGGCAGGGCGGCATCGGTCAGGGCCATCAGGTCGATGCCGACCGGGCCGTCAGCGCGGATGGCTGCCAGCGACAGCCCAGCCTCGTGGCTGATGGAGAGATGAATCGGCGGCGCCGCTGCCGTCAGCGCCGGCGCCTGGCCCGGCTTGGTATCCAGCGGCACCGCTTCAGGCGCGCAGCCGAGCAGGCTTCCCAGCGCTTTCCGCAAGGCTGTGCGCACCAGTTCACGCGCCTGGCCGCGCAAGCTGGTATGCGGCGTCGGCACCGCAATGAGGTAAGGGCTGCCGTCGTGCGCGGGCAGCGGCATGCCCGGGCCAGCCCACCAGTGCGGCGCCAGCGCGGCGCTGGAGGCGCCGTTGCCTCTCATGCGTTGACCGGCGCCGCCGGACAGCCATGCCAGGCGCTGCCGGCGGGAATGGCTTCGCCTTTCATCACCAGGGTCAGCGCGTTCAACCGCGCGCCGTCCCCGATGCGGGCGCCATACAGCACCGCGCTGCGCGGGCCCATGCAGACGCCCGCGCCGATCTGCACATGGTCGATCTTCATCACCCGGTCTTCGAAGAGATGGGTTTGCGGGCAGGCCAGCGCATTGATCTCGCTGTGCGCGCCGATGGTCACGCAGTCGAATTCGGTGATGTCGGTGGTGTCCATGTACACGCCGGCGCCGATCCGGCTGCCCAGTAGCCGCAGCGCCAGCGGCAGCCAGGGCGTGCCGCGCAGGTAGCGCAGGAAGTTGGGCACGGTAATGCCTTCATACATGCTGGTTACCGCTTCGGACAGCCAGACGAAGGGCGTCCACATCGGCACGGTGCGGGCGCGGTAGCGGCCCATGAATAGCCACTTCAGCGCGGCCACGAAGAGCAGGGTGCCGATGCCATAGGACAGGCCGGCCAGCGCCAGGCCGCGCGTCACGTCGCCCCAGCGGCCGGCTTCTGCCGCCGGCATCAGGTCGAGCACGACCACGTAGCCGACCGCGGTCATGATGGCGTGCGGCGAGGCGATCCGGAATGCCTCGACGCCGCCGCGGCACAGGCGGCGCAGGCGGGACGGCCGGAAGGTCAGCGACTCCGGAAAGCCGGTGGTGCCTTCGCGTGCCGGCAGGTTGATCGGCGGCGTGCCCAGCCAGGTATCGCCCGGCTGCATCTGGCTGTTAGCCGGCGCGCGGCTATGGACGCCGATCAGGGTGTTTTCCGGCAATACCGTGCCGTCCGGCACATAGGCGCCGTTGCCGACGAAGCTGCGGCGCGAAATCACGGTGGGCTGCATGGTCATCCAGCCGCCGTCGATATGCTCGTCGCCCAGCATCACCGCGTCCGCAATGAAGGTCTCGTCGCCCAGGGTCAGCATGTCGGGCACCACGCCCAGCGCGGAAGAGATCTCCGCATCCCGGCCCACCTTGGCGCCGAGCAGCCGGTACCACAGCCCTGAATAGACGGTGGCATAAACGCCGTGCAGCACATGCAGGCTGGCTTCCTGGATCTGGTTCACCAGCCACTTGCGGCAATAGACGATGCTGTGCACCGGCCACGAACCCGGCTTCAGGCGCGGCAGCACGGTCCAGCGGATGCCGACCGACAGCAGCACGGTGCAGACGATCAAGAGCGCCGAGGCCGGCAGCGCCAGCAGGAAGTAGCGCGCCAGTTGGGTCGGCACGTTTTCCGACTGCAGCCAGCCGAAGCGGCCGGGCTCGCCCAGCCAGTCGATCAGCATGAAGGCGGGGAACACCGGCAGGAAGAACAGCAGCGCCACCAGCAGCGCGCCGCCGCCGAAGAACGCGGTTTCGAGGGCCAGGCGGCGCTGCGACACGGCGGGCCGCGGCGGCTGCGACGCGCGGTCGAAGGCGCCGGCGTCGCGCGCCGGGGAGCCGGTCCAGCAGCGGCCGGCGGGCACCCGCATGCCGGCCGTCAGCGCGGACTGGCCGTCGAGATGGCCGTCGGCCCCGAGCGCGGTATCGCCTTCCAGCACCGCATAGGAACCGACGAAGGCGCCCGCGCCGATGTCGATGCGCCCGAGGTGCAGCCGGCCGCCCTGCACATGGGCGTTTTCCAGGTTGACCGCATTGCCTATGCTGGCGCCGTCGCCGATGGTCAGCAGCGATGGCACGCGCAGCGTGATCGAGCCGATCAGCGCGTCGTGGCCGACCCGGGCGCCGAGCGAGCGCAGCCAGTGGACATAGAGCGAGGAGCCGGCCAGCAGATAGGTGGGCGCCGCTTCGGCCAGGCGGTCGCCCAGCCACCAGCGGAAGTAGGTCAGGCCCCAGAGCGGGTAACTGCCGGGCTTCAGATTGCTGGCGACCAGGCGCACGCCGGCCGCGGACATGGCGAAGGCCAGCAGGGTCATCAGCAGGAAGACGCCGGCCGAGGCGGCCACCGCCAGCGCGATCGAGTCGCCCGGATCGCCGGTATAGAAGTGGTAGGTGAAGAAGGGCGCCAGCCATTGCGCCATGCGCAGCGTCATCAGCGCCGGCGCGGCGATGGCCTGCGCCGCGCCGCAGCGCCAGCGGCGCCAGGCCGCGATGCGCAGCGCCGGCTGCTGCATGGCCGGCGCTGCCGTGGCGTGCGGCTGGCTGGCGGCGATGGCCGCGGCAATGCCTGACACGCTGCGATGCTGGTAGATGTCGCGCACGGTCACATGCGCGTAGCCCGGCATGGCGCGCAGCGCCGAAGCCAGGCGCGCCGCGAACAGGGAATGGCCGCCCAGGTCGGAAAAGAAATCGGCATCGCGCCGTATCGCCTGGCCGGGAAACAGCACGCGCAGCGCGTCGAACAGCGCAGCCTCTGCCGGCGTGCCGGGCAGGTCGCCGCCGGCGGGCGCGGCAACCGCGAGCGGCAGCGCGCGCAGCGCATTGCGGTCGATCTTGCCGGAAATCAGGCGTGGCATCTGCGCCAGCGCCTCGATATGGCCCGGCACCATGTAGGGCGGCAGGCTGGCGGCCAGGGCGGCGCGCAGCGCAACATGGCCGGTCGCCTGGCCGCTCTCGGCGACATAGAAGGCCACCAGCTGTTCGATGCCTTCCTCGCTGCGCAGCACCACCGCTGCCGTGCCTACGCCGGGCTGACGCGTCAGCACAGCCTCGATCTCGCCAAGTTCCACCCGGAAGCCGCGGATCTTGACCTGGTCATCGGTGCGGCCCAGGCATTGCACCTGGCCATTCCCGTCGATGCGCGCCAGGTCGCCGGTGCGGTACATGCGGGCATGGGCGGCGCTGGCGGCCCAGGGATTGGCGATGAATTTTTCGGCGGTGAGTTCGGCGCGGCCGAGATAGCCGCGGGCCACGCCGGGTCCGGTGATGCAGAGTTCGCCGGCCTCGCCGCGCGGCGCCAGCCGCGGCGCGTCGCCGCTGCCCGTCTCCAGCACCAGCAGGCCATAGTTGGGCAGGGGCGCACCGATGGTGACCGGCTCGCCCGGGCGCAGCACCGTCATGCTGGCCGAGACCGTCGCCTCGGTCGGGCCGTAGCTGTTGAAGACCTGCCGGCCTTCCCGCGCCCAGCGCGCCACCAGGGCCTGCGGACACATCTCGCCGCCCAGATTGATGATGCGCAGGCCCGGCACGTCCTGCTCGAACAAGGCCAGCAGGGTGGGAACAGCGTGCAGCACGGTGACGCCGCTGGCGGCCAGCGCGCGCGGCAGCGCCTCGGGGTCGGCGGCCACCGTGCGCGGCGCGATCCAGAGCGTGGCGCCGACCAGGTAGCTGATCCAGATTTCCTCGAACGACATGTCGAAGGCCACGGAAAAGCCCTGGTAGACGCGGTCGCTCTCGCGCACGCCCAGCACGCTGTTCTCGCTGCGCAGGAAGTGGCAGATCGCGCCCTGGCTGATCTCGATGCCCTTGGGCTTGCCGGTGGAGCCGGAGGTATAGATCACATAGGCCGGATCGGTGGGAAGCACCTGGCCGCGCCGGCGCAGCGGCGCCGTTGCCGGCCGCAGCAGATCCTCGGCCAGCCAGGCGGGCAAGGGCAGCGCTGCCAGCTGGCCGGCCGCGTCGCTGCAACTGACCAGGCCGGGCGATTGCGCGTCTTCGAGGCAGGTGCGGATGCGGGCCAGCGGCGTGTCTGCATCGAACGGCAGCCAGGCCGCGCCGGTCTTGGCGATGGCCGCCTGCATCACCAGCAGGTTCACGCCGCGCGGCAGCCACAGGCCCACGATCTGGCCGGGGCCGACGCCGGCCTCGATCAGGCGCGATGCGGCCAGGCTGGCGGCGTCATCGAGTTCCGCATAGGTCAGCGACTGCGCGCCGTCGACCAGCGCAGTCTTGTCCGGCATTTGCCGGGCAGTGGCTTCCAGCAGGTCGGCGAGGATTTCGTCGCGAAGCAAATCCGGCCGTTGCAAACCCATCAGCAGGGAAGGCCGCTGCTGGTTTTGCAACGCATCGAAGGAAAATTCCAGGCTTGCAGATTCGATATCGGAGGGCAGATCCAGGGGCATTGTTTCGTCCGTCAGAAGGATCATTCATTAGCGGACGAAAAGCCCTGCGGTTGACCTCCGTCGCGAAAATATTTTGTGCTTGCCTGACTGGCATTGCCAGGTCAATAACAGCCGCGCAGGCTCCTAGTGCGTCACTGTCTTCCAGCCGCGGCGGGGGATGGCGTCGTGCTTCCCGACCGCAGGGCCTTGCATGGATGGCTGCTTGTCCAGTTGCGATGCCGCGAAAGAGGCCAGCAGTTGCGCCTTCACCTGGTCTTCCAGCGCGTGGCGGCGTGCTGCCGCGCCGCGCTTGTTCGAGGGATAGGCATTGAGTGGCCGACGCTGATGCGAAAGCGGCAGGCTGAACAGGCCGTCCGGCGCCTCGATGCCGCCCATGTCGGTCCAGATCGCGTCATAGGACTGCACGATGCAGCGGCGCTTGCGCCAATGGCGGTAGATGTGCTGCGTGTCGCCGACGCCCGCCATGCCCGGCAGCGCACATGCTGAGGCCATGGCCTGCATGCCGGCGAAGAGCAGGTCGCGCGGGCGCAGGCCCCACAGGTCGCGGGTGGCATCCCGGATCCTGTCGCGGCTGGTCGGGCAATTGTTGCCTTGCCAGCAGCCGATGATCAGGCTGGGCAGCCCATTTCTGTCGCCGCAGGAAAATGCGGTCTTGAGCAGGGTGAAGCCGTCGCCTTCCAGGCGCAGCATCAACTCGCCTTCCTTGGGCAGGTCGCGCGCCGAGCACAGTACCAGCCGGTAGCTGGCCCCGCTCTTGCCGGCGAACTCGGCCAGAACGACATCGGCCTGCATGGCCGCGAGCAGCAGCCGGGCCCCGGGCTGGCGCAGCAGGAACTGGTAATGCGATATCAGCTGGCCGGCGCGGGCGCTGGCGCCGAGGCTTTTGTAGCCATAGGGACGGTGGATTTTCTCGGCAAGGTAGGGATGCTGCCGCAACAGTGCCAGCAGCGGCTTGCTGTTCCAGAGGCAATCCAGCACCCGCGTCGTCGGGCCGAGCTGGGCAAGCGAGCGCATCAGCATCTTGCTGCGCCGGTAACGCGCGGTGCCGGGGTCAGCCGCCGGGTAGAGCCATTCCGCGGCAGTGCCTATCCGCTGCGCGGCCGCGCCGCCCGCCAGAGCACGCACGGTCCACAGCAGCATCGTGTCAAGAAGGGCGTACATGTATCGTCTCTCATACACTTATCGATTTTTATTAGTGTTCCCAGCGCCGTTAATGCTCCAGCGGCTTATTCCTGCGGCGTGCGCGCGAAGTAGCCGTAGGCCAGCGGCAGCAGCAGGGTGAAGAAGGTGGCCGACACGATGCCGCCGACGATCACCACCGCGAACGGCCGCTGCGTTTCCGAACCGACGCCATGCGACAGCGCCGCCGGCAGCAGTCCCAGGCCGGCCATCAGCGCCGTCATCAGGATCGGACGCAGGCGCGCCACCGCGCCTTCGACCGCGCTTTGCAGCGAAGCCGCGCCATTGCCCGCCAGTTCCATGATCTGCTCGACCATGATCACGCCGTTCTGCACCGAGATGCCGGCCACGGCGATGAAGCCGACCGCCGCCGACACCGAGAAGTGCAGGCCGGCCGCGGCCAGGCCGGCAATGCCGCCGATCAGGGCGAACGGCACGATGGACAGCACCAGCGTGGCCTTGCCGACCGAGCGGAAGGCCCAGAACAGCAGCGAGAAGATCAGGAGCGCCGTCACCGGCACGATCACCGTCAGCCGGCGCACCGCGCGCTGCTGGTTCTCGAACTGGCCGCCCCAGGTCATGGTGTAGCCGGCAGGCAGCACCACCTGTTCCCTGACCTTGCGCTGTGCCTCGGCGACGAAGCTGCCCTGGTCGCGCCCGATCAGGTTGGCCTTGATCGAGGCATTGCGGCCGCCCGCCTCGCGGCTGATGCGCGCCGCGCCCTGGCGCGTCTGCACCTTGGCCACGTCGCCCAGGTTGATCGTGCCGCCGCCCGGCAGCGGCACCGGAATCGCCGCGATGTCGTCGACCGACTCGCGCGCCTCGGCGCGCAGGCGCACCGTGATGTCGAAGCGGCGGTCGCCCTCGTAGAACTGGTTGACCGCGTTGCCGGCCAGCGCGGTCTGGATCGCGGCGTTGACGTCGGAGACGTTCATGCCCAGGCGGGCGATACGGTCGCGGTCGATCACGATGTCGAGTTCACTCTGGCCGCCGATGCGGATGGCGGCGACGTCGGCCGAGCCCCGGATGCCGCTCAGGATGGACGCCACCTGCTCGCTCTTCTGCGTCAGCACTTCCAGGTCGGGCCCGAAGATCTTGACCGCGATCTCGCCCTTGACGCCGGACAGCGATTCCTCGACGTTGTCCTGGATCACCTGCGAGAAATTGGTGGGCACGCCCGGCAGGCGCCGGATGCGGGCCGACATGTCGGCGATCATGCTTTCCTTGCTTGCGAAGCGCCAGGCGTCGCGCGGCTTGAGGTCGGCCAGCACCTCGAGATTGTTGGGGCCCTTGGGATCGGTGCCGTCGTCCGGCCGGCCGACCTGGGTGATGATGTTGCCCACTTCCGGATAGGTCAGCAGGATGGCCCGCACCTGGCCCTCGATGCGCTTGGTCTGCTCCAGCGAGCTCGACGGCGCCAGCGTGATGGTGAGCCAGATGTTGCCTTCGTCGAGCTTGGGCAGGAACTCGCTGCCCAGGCGCGGCGCCAGCGCCAGCGTGACGGCCAGCGCGGCGGCGGAGACGCCGAAGACCGTGAAGCGGCGCGCATGGGCCTTGTGCAGGAAGCGGCGATAGCGTTCCTGCAGCGCATGCATCCACGGGCTGTGGCGCTCGGCCATGGTGTGGCGCTTCATCAGCAGCGCCAGCAGGGTCGGCACCAGCGTCATGGTCAGCAGGATCGCGCCCAGCATGGCGAAGCTCAGGGTCAGCGCCACCGGCGTGAAGATCTTGCCCTCGACCCGCTGGAACGTGAAGATCGGAATGAACGCCACGATGATGATGGCCTTGGCGAACAGGATTGGATGGCCCAGCTCGACCAGCGTGCCGCGCAGCACGTCCTTGCGCCAGAGGTAGTCGGCGTCGGCATGGGTCGGGTCGAACTTGTGCGCCGCCAGCCTGACCATCAGCGCCTCGACCAGCACCACGGCGCTGTCGATGATGATGCCGAAGTCGACCGCGCCGAGCGAGATCAGGTTGGCCGGCACGCCTTTCAGGTCCAGCATGATGAAGGCGAACAGCAGCGACAGCGGGATCACCGCCGCCACCACCAGCGCGGCGCGCCAGTCGCGCAGGAAGATGACCAGGATCGCGATCACCAGCGCCGCGCCCACCAGCAGGTTCTCGGCCACGGTGTGCACCGTATGGTCGATCAGCTTGGTGCGGTCGTAGATCGGGTGCAGCTTGACGCCCTTGGGCAGCCTGGTATGCACCTGCTCGATGCGCTCCTTGATGTCTTCCACGACCTTGGCGGCATTGCCGCCGCGAACCATCTGCACCACGCCCTGGACCACGCTGTCGCTGCGGTTGAAGGCGACGATGCCGGACTTGGGCCGGATGCCGATGGCCACTTCGGCCAGGTCGGACACCAGCACGGTCTTGCCGGCCTTGGCGCTGACGATCACGCGGCCGATGTCGTCGACGCTGGAAAACAGGCCGATGCCGCGCACGATCAGGCCCTCGTCGCCGCGCTTGACATAGCCGCCGCCGACGTTGGCGCTGTTGTTGGTCAGCGCCTGGCTGACCTGGTCCATCGTGATGCCGTAGCGCTTCAATGCCTGCGGGTCGATGCGGACCTGGTATTCCCGCACCGCGCCGCCGAAGCTGACCACGTCGGCCACGCCGGACACGCTGCGCAGCGCCGGGCGGATCACCCAGTCCTGCAGCGCCCGCACTTCGGATTCCGGCATCGAGGACGGCGCCTCGACGATATAGCGGTACACCTCGCCGACGGCGGTGGTCAGCGGCGCCAGCGTGGGCTGGAGGCCGGGCGGCAGGTTCACGCCCTGCAGCTTTTCCAGCACCTGCTGGCGGGCGAAATAGTCGTTGGTGCCATCCTCGAAGGTCAGGGTGACGATGGACAGGCCGCTGATGGTGACCGAGCGCAACTGGGTCTGGCGCGGCACGCCGCTCATCTCGCGCTCGATCGGCAGCGTGACGGTGCGCTCGATTTCCTCCGGCGCCTGGCCGGGGTACTGGGTGACGATCTGCACCTGCACGTCCTGCACGTCAGGGAAGGCCTCGATCGGCAGATTGGTCAGGGAGCGGTAGCCAAATACCGCCAGGGCGGCGGTGAGGACCAGCACGAATACCCGCTGGTTGAGGACGAAACGAATCAGCTTATCGAGCATGGGACGCCATTTCCGCATTCAGCAGCAGCGCACCTTCCACCACCACCTTTTCACCGGCCGACAGGCCGCTTTCAACAAAGCTGACATCGCGGCCGCGCAGCGCCAGGCTGACCTGCCGCTTCTCGAAGGCGCCGGGCGCCTTTTCGACGAAGGCGTAGGTATGGATGCCCTCGGTCACCAGGCCGCCGTTGGGCAGCGCGATCGCGCGCCGGTTGTTGTCGGCCAGGAAGGAGACGCGGGCAAACATTTCCGGCCGCAGGCGGCCGTCGGCATTGTCAACGGTGCAGCGCACCTGGACCCGGCGGGTTGCCGGGTCCAGTCCGAAGCCGACCTTCTCGACCGTGCCGGCGAACTGCACGCCGGGATACGCTTCGGTCTCGATGCCGACCTTCTGGCCGGGCTGGACCCGGCCCAGGCTGCGCTCGGGCACGTCCACCAGCAGCCACAAACGCGACGGATCGCTGACCACGAACAGCGGCGCGGCCTGGTCGGGCCGCAGTTCCATGCCGGGCGTGACCTGGCGGTCGACCACCACGCCCGCCAGCGGCGAACGCAGGTTGAACCGGCCGTTGTCGGCGCCGGAGGCATGCAGGTTCTTCATTCGCAATGCGCTGCGCCGGCTCTCGGCCACTGCCTGGCGGTAATCCGCCTCGGCGGCCTCGACTTCCTTCTGCGGCACCACTTCGTGCGACAGCAATGTGCGGGCGCGGTCGTAGGCCAGTTTCTTGCGGCGCTCGTCGGCCACGGCCTTCTGGTTGTCGGCATCGGCGGCGGCCAGTTCCGGTGCATCGGCCTGGAGCAGCACGGCGTCGCGCGCGACGCGGTCGCCCACCTCGGCACGCACCGCCAGCACCCGGCCGGCGATCGGGCTGGAGATGCGGGCAGTGCGGTTTTCATCCAGCGCCAGGCGGCCGTTGAGCGGCTCCGACACCGGCAGCGGCAGGGCGGCGGCGGTTTCGGTGCGCAGCGTCGACAGTTGCGGCGCATTGGCGGGATACTGCAGCACGCCGTTCTGGTTGACCGGGCTGGCGACCTGCTCCGGCTCGGCGACGACCGGCTGGTTGGCGGCCTGCAGATGGCGGGTGAGGCTGATGGCGCCCAGCGCCAGCGCGGCCGCCACGGCGACGACCAGGGCGGTCTGGATGGGTTTTTTGAAAGTCATGGCTGGTCTCCGGAGGCGTTGGATTTGGCGGCTTCCCAGGCGGCCAGTGCTTTTGCGTGGTCTGCGCGGGCGGCGGCCGCTTCGAGCAGCGTGGCGCGGCGGGTGCGGCGCGCATCGAGCACATCCATCACGCCGGCCGCGCCATTGCGGAATGCGTATTCAGCAGCATCCGCCGACTTGGCGGACGCTGCAAGGAGTTCGGTGTCGTAGCGGCGCAGGCGGATGGCGGCCTGGCGCGCGTCGCTGGCGCTGACGATGAGTTCGCCGCGCGCCGCGGCCCGGATCCTTTCCAGCGCCACCGCGGCATTGTCGGCCGCCGCCTGGGCGCTGCGGATCTCGCCCGTGAACTGGTTCTGCAGGAACAGCGGAATCTGGATCGAGATGCCGACGCTATTGCCGCTGCCCTGGTTATTGGCGCCGTTCTGCGGCCAGTGTTCAGCCTGCACGCCGACCGTCACGTCGCGGGTGCGCAGGGACAGGGCCAGACGCAGCGCGGCATCGGCGGCACGGACCCGGGCTTCGGCGGCGCGGATGTCGGCGCGGTTGCCGATGGCCGCGTCGGCCATTGCCTCGTAGGCGAGGTCGGGGTCCGCCACCGGCCAGGCATCGGTGGCGCGCAGGTCGGTCGTGCCGGCCAGGCCGCCCAGCGCCAGGGACAGCGTCTGCTGCGCCCGCCGCACCTCGGCTTCGACCTGGTTCACATCGTTGGCGGCGCGCAGCGCATCGACTTCGACGCGGGCTACGTCGGCGCCGGCGATGTCGCCGGCCTTGCGGCGCTGCACGGCCGCTTCCCGGGTCCTGTCGTACAGGCTCGCGGTCTCGCGCACGATGTCGCGCCGCTCCTGCGCTTCCAGCAGGTCGTAGTAGGCCTGCGCCACCGCCAGCCGCATCTGGCGCCGCACGTCGCCGAGGTCGTTGCGCGCGGCCTGTTCCAGCAATTGCGCGTTTTCAACCCGCAGCGCACGCTTGCCGCCGCGTTCGATCTGCTGGTCGATGCGCACCGTGGTGTCGACCGCCTTGTTGCGCAGCGACCCGCTGCCCACGCCCTGGGACGGATTGATGTTGATGGTCTGCAGGGTCAGCAGCGGATTGGGGCCGACGTCGGCGGAGCGCACGCCAGCCTGCGCATTGCGCAATGCCGTCAGCGCCAGCCTGAGGTCGTGGTTACTGTCCAGGGCAATGCGTTGCGCATCGTCCAGCCTCAGGGCCATGCCGCTGTCCTGGGCCGCGGCGGTGCTCGGACCCGGCAATGACAATGCGCAGGCGAGCAGCAAAATAAACTTCTTCATGTACAGTTACGTGATCAGTGAAACAACGTCCTATCCCGCGGGTGGCGGACGGTCATTGCAAAACAGGCGCAAGACCTCGCCGGCGGAGTCATCCTAGAGTTTCTTCCTGTCAGGTAACTGAGGATTTGCTGACAAAACGCTGACGGCCGGCCATTGCGGATTTCCCCTACAATGGGCCTCCCGAATCACGCCGCTTTTTCCCTACGCAATGCATGTGCTTTTAGTCGAAGACGACGCCGTCCTGTCCGATGGCATCGCCCGCAACCTGACCAACCATGGGATGGTGGTGGACGTGGTGTCCAACGGCCGCGATGCCGACCTGGCGCTGCAGCGGCGAGACATCGCCGTGGTGGTGCTCGACATCGGCCTGCCCGGCATCGACGGTTTCGAGGTGGTGCGCCGGCTGCGTGCCCGCGGCAGCACCACCCCGGTGTTGCTCCTGACCGCGCGCGACGCGGTGGAAGACCGGGTATTCGGCCTGGAGCTGGGCGCCGACGACTATCTGGCCAAGCCGTTCGCCACGCCGGAACTGGTGGCCAGGGTCAGGGCGCTGCTGCGCCGGGCCAGCCCGGCCCAGACCAGCGTCAAGATGGGCGAACTGACGCTGGACACCGCCGCGCGCCGGGCCATGGTTCGCGGCCGGCCGATCGAGTTGTCGGTGCGCGAATGGGGCATCCTGGAGTACCTGATCCGGCACAGCGGCCGGGTTGTCTCGAAGCAGCAGATCATCGATGCCATCCTGCCATGGGGCGAGGAACTGACGCTCAACGCGGTGGAAGTCTATGTCTCGCGCATCCGCATCAAGCTCGGCGACGCCGGCCTGGCGCTGCGCACGATACGCGGCTTCGGCTACATGCTGGAATCCGAGCGCTAGGATGCGCAGCATACGGCTGAGCCTGCTCAAGTGGCTGCTGTTGCCGCTGCTCCTGCTTAACCTGATCGGCGCGGCCGGCACCTACCTGCTGGCCTGGCGCCCGACCCAGATCGCCTTCGACCAGAGCCTGGCCGACGTGGCCTGGGCGCTCTTGCCTTATGTGACGCAGCGCGACGGCGGCATCGTGGTCGACCTGTCGCGGCAAGCCGAGCAGGTATTGCGGCTGGACCATGTCGATGCGGTGTATTTCGTCGTGCGCAACCACAAGGGCGAGATCGTCGCCGGCGATGCCGATTTTCCGGAAATGCCGGAGCCCAAGGCGATGAACGAGCCCGAGGCGCGCGACGGCCGCATGCGCGGCGTGGCCATCCGCGTGATCACCTTGTCCACGCTGGTCGGCAGCGAGCCCGTGACGATTTGCGTCGCCGAAACCTTGTGGAAGCGCATCAGCGTGCGCTCGGGCTCGAACTTCGCCGGCCTGCTGGTCCATGAACTGCTGCTGACGCTGCTGTCTGTTGCGATCGTCTGGATTGCCGTGACGCGCGGCCTGGCGCCGTTGCGGGCGATGCAGTCCAACCTGCACGGCCGCGCCGACGACGACCTGGCCAACCTGCCGGACGACCCGATGGCGCTGGAACTCAAGCCGGTGGCCGCCGCCTTCAATGGCCTGCTGGAAAGGGTGCGCCGGGCGGCCCGCAGCCAGCAGGATTTTCTGGCCAACGCCGCGCACCAGCTGCGTACGCCGCTGGCCGGGCTCAAGACCCAGCTGGAATGGATGGACCGGCGCCATGCCAGCGACCCCGACAGCGCCCGTTCGGTGGCGATGATGCTGGCCTCCACCGAGCGCATGATCCGACAGACCAACCAGTTGCTGGCGCTGGCGCGGGCCGAGCCCAGCCAGTTCCAGAAAACCCGGCTATACCCGGTGCAGCTCGACCGGCTGGTGCAGGACTCGATCCAGCATTTCGTCGAGGAAGCCGACAAGAAGCAGATCGACCTCGGCTTCGAACTGGCGCCGCTGACCATCGCCGGCGACCGTTTCCTGCTGCGCGACCTGATCGATAACCTGGTCGACAATGCGATCCGCTATACCCAGCCGGGCGGCCGGGTCACGGTGAGCTGCCACGAGGCCGACGGCCGCGGCCTGCTGCAGGTGGAGGACGACGGGCCGGGCATACCGGGGGGCGAACTCGACCTGATCTTCAGCCGGTTTTATCGGCTCAACAATGACGTCGCCGGCAGCGGCTTGGGACTGGCCATCGTGCGCGACATTGTCACTGACCATAATGCCGAACTGAAGGTGTCACCGGGCGGCGGCGGTCGCGGCACCGTGTTCTCGGTCAGCTTTGCGCTGGCGCAGGAGGAGCAGGAGGCGGGGGCTGTGCATCCCGTGGGGTAGGGGGCTAGCGTTGCGCCGGGCGCTTGATTGCGGGAAGGCTTTTTGCTGCTGGGAATTGAGGGTGATGGTTATGAGAGGCGTGGCGGTATTGTGCCGTTGCAGTTGCTTTTGACGTGGCCATTGCCGTTGCGGTTGCCGTTGCAGTTAGGGTCCCCGTCTGTGTACCGCCGTGACGGCGATGCCCGGAGCGGGAAAAGGTGCGGCGTCTGTCTGAGCGCCGCGCAGCGGAGCGAGTTTAGCCGCGCCCCGCTCCGGGCATCGACGGCGCGGGAACCCCGCGCAGCGGGGCGGCACAGTCGGGGTCGCCTTTTTTGGTTACTTTTTTGGCGAAGCAAAAAAGTGACTCGCCCGCCGGGGCGAACACCCGGCCTGGTCATGACGACAGTGCAGTGGAGTTGTTTCACCCGACGTAAAGACGTCACTGCGAAGCAGCAGTTGCTTTTGAATTTAAAGAAGTTAAAGGTTTAGGCTTCAAAACCTGTTGAACAGCAACTACGACAGTGCTGCCCGTGCCTTGCCGGGTGACGCAATGCGGCTGCACTGCCGTGGAGACAAGCCGGGAATCCGTCCCGGCGGCCGGGTCACTTTTTTTGCTTCGCTGTATAGACCGGGGACATGGGTAACAACTGTGCCGGGACATGGGTAACACTTTGGCGTATTCCATATCAAGCCAAAGGATTCTCTAACCATGCCCTGGAAAGACGTTGACATGATGACCCTTCGACAAGAATTTACGGCGCTAGCGCAGCAGGATGGCGTGAACTTCAGTGCCCTATGCACGCGTTTTGGAATCAGTCGCAAGACAGGATACAAATGGCGTGAACGCAGCATGACGCAGGGCCCTGCTGGCCTGCAGGACTGCTCGCGCAGACCCTGCAATACGCCACTGCGTACCAGCCAGGCAAACGAAGAGCTGGTAGTGAAGGTGCGTCTGAAACATCCCACCTGGGGCGGCCGCAAGATTCATCGCAGCCTGCTCAATCAGGGTCACATCCAGGTGCCAACCCCCAGCACCATTACCCGGATTCTGCATCGACATGGCTTGATCTCAGAAAAGGCAAGCGCAAACAGCACCGCCTGGCAGCGCTTCGAGCATGCCCAGCCCAATGATCTCTGGCAGATCGACTTCAAGGGCCATTTCCAGACCGGCCAGGCCACGTGTCATCCACTGACCGTGCTGGATGATCATTCACGCTACAACATCGTCCTGCAGGCTTGCCTGAACCCGGACACTGCCACTGTGCAGGCAGCTCTGGAAACTGCCTTTCGCCATCACGGCATGCCAGTACGGATCAACGCTGACAACGGTTCTCCATGGGGCAGTCCGTCGCAGCACGAACACGGCATCACCAAGCTCACCATCTGGTTGATTCAGTTGGGCATTCGCATCAGTCACAGTCGTCCGGCTCATCCACAGACCAATGGCAAGGACGAACGTTTCCATCGCACGCTCAAGGCAGATGTGCTGCACGGGCGTCACTTCGTTGACCTTGAGGAGGTCCAGAACGCATTCGACCGCTGGCGAATGATCTACAACAACGAGCGGCCGCATGAAGCCATCGGCATGGCCACGCCGGTAACCCGGTTCCGGCAAAGCCGTCTGGCCTATCCCGAGCGATTGCCAGAGATTGTTTATCCGCAGGAAGACCTGGTGGAGACCGTCGGGTGGAACGGGCATGTGAAGTTCCACAAGCGCAGCTTTCGCGTCTCCAGCGCCTTGCACAGGCATCGTATTGCGGCCCGCGCCCTGTCAGGCCAGGACGGCATCTATGACCTGTACTTTGCGCATCAGCGATTTGGCCAAATCGACTTGCGCGATGCCGAAAAGCACGATTAAATCTGTTACCCATGTCCCGGCACATGTGTAACCTATGTCCCCGGTCTATACACTTCGCCAAAAAAAGTAACCAAAAAAAGGCGACCCGGTGATCGCGCCCTCGCTGCGCGAGGGTCCCCGTGCCAGCGGTACCCGGAGCGGGGCGCGGCTAAACTCGCCAAGCTGCGCTTGGCTCAGACAGACGCCGCACCTTTTCCCGCTCCGCGCACCGCTGACACGGCGCGCTCAACGGGATTTCACTGCCACTTCAAAAGCAACGGCAACCGCAGAAGCAACTGCTACGTCAAAAGCAACTGCTACGTCAAAAGCAACTGCTACGTCAAAAGCAACTGCTACGTCAAAAGCAACTGCAACTGTCGCTGCGCGTGCGTCAAAGACAGCGGCAATCACCGCCAATAGCCTTGTTTCCTCCCGACTCCGGCAAGACCCAGTACGGCATACCTCCATCACGATTACAATGCCGCCTCCCGCCCACCGACCTGATGGAGCTACTCCATGTCCCTGTCCACACTGCGCCGCGCTGTTCTTGTCATGCTGCTGGCATCGTCGCTCCCCGCGCTGGCCGACGATACGCTGCGCTTCGGCGTCGGCCTGTTCCAGCCGGACAGGGAAAAGAATGACGCCACCTACCGGCCGCTGGCCGACTACCTGGCAACGAAGCTGGGCCGTAAGGTGCAGCTGCGTACCGTGGATAGCTGGGAAGGACTGGCCAAGTCACTGGCCAGCGGCGAGACCGACATCGCGCTGCTGGGGCCGTGGGGGTATGTGCTGGCCAACCGCAATGCCGGCGCGCAGGCGGTGGCTACCATCCTCTACGACGGCAAGCCAACCTACCATGCGCTGATCGTGACGCGGCCCGACAGCGGCATCCAGACCCTGGCCGACCTCAAGGGCAAGCACTTCGCCTTCGGCGACAAGGGCTCCACCTCGGGCTACCTGATCCCGACCTACCAGTTCCTGACCATGGGCATCCCGGACCCGGAGAAGTTCTTCGGCAAGGTGGTCTACACCAGGCATCAGGCGATCGAAACACAAGTGACCCGCGGCGAACTCGATGCCGGCGCGGACTACGACCGCAACCGCAACGCCATGATCGAGCAGGGCCTGATCAGGGCCGCCGACAGCAAGATCATCTGGACCTCGGCGCCGCTGCCCAATGACGCCTTTGCCGTCAGCGCCGACCTGGCGCGCGACAAGGCCCTGGTGGACAGGCTGAAGGCGGCGCTGGAACAGGCCGGCGCGGCGGCGAAGGCCAGCCCCGGGCTGCTGCCGGCGCATTACACCGGTTTCGTGGCCAGCGACGATGCGCTGTACAAGCCGATCCGCGACGCCGGCCTGGCCACCGGCAAGCTGCAGCCGCGCCCATGACCCTGGCCAGCCGCCGTCCGGCGCGCTTGTGGCTGTTCGCGCTGCTGTACGGTCTGCTGATCGCTGCCAGCGTGGCCAGCTTCGTACGCGCCGGCGACTTCCAGTTCGGCCGCAAGCCGTGGCAAAACCTGACGCGCACGCTGCACGAACTGTCGCGGCCCAGCCTGGTCGACGCCTGGCTGGGCGAGCGTGCGTTCGTCTACCGCGATGACGCCGGGCAGGTGGTGCGCACCGAGGACAGGCGGGCGCTGGAACGGGCTTATCTGCTGGGCCTGCTGGAAGCGGTATGGACTACGATCAAGGTGGCCACGCTCGGCTCGCTGGCCGCCGCGCTGGCCGCGCTGCCGTTCGGCGTGCTGGCTGCCCGCAACATGCTGGCGCCGCGCTGGCTTGCGGCGCCGGCGCGGCTGCTGCTGGATGCGGCGCGGGCGATCCATGCATTGGTGTTCGGCCTGCTGCTGGTGGGCATCATCGGGCTCGGACCGATGGCCGGCATCCTGGCGATCGCCTTTCATTCCTTCGGCAGCTACGGCAAGCTGTATGCGGATGCGATCGAGACCATCGACCGGCGCCTGATCGACGCCGGCCTGGTGCTCGGCATGACGCCGCTGCAGACGCTGGTCCATGCGCTGCCGCGCACCATGCTGCCGCAGGCGCTGGCGATCCACCTGTATATCTGGGAATTCAACGTGCGCGACTCCACCGTGCTGGGCCTGATCGGCGTCGGCGGCCTCGGGCTGCTGGTGTCGGAAGCGGTCTCGCTGTTCCAGTGGGGACGGCTGGCGACGCTGCTGCTGGCCATCGTGCTGCTGGTCACCGTGTTCGACCGGGTCAGCCGGCGGGTCAGGGCCGAACTGGCGCTGCGTCACTGAGCTTATCCGCCGCCGGGCCGGCAACGTGCAAGCCGGTTTCGGTTTATGCTTTGCACTCGTTTTTCTCCGGACAACTTTCCATGCGCGCTACCTTTCCCCTGCTGGTCGATACCGACTTCCCCGCCATCCAGCGCCGGCAGCCGGACACGCTCCAGGTCAACCTGGGCTACACCTGCAACCAGACCTGCGTGCATTGCCACGTCAACGCCGGCCCCAACCGCACCGAGCAGATGGACCGCGCCACCGTGGAGCAGGTGCTGGACGTGCTGCGCCGCGGCGGCATCGCCACGCTCGACCTGACCGGCGGCGCGCCGGAGATGAATCCGCATTTCCGCTACCTGGTCGAGTCGGCGCGCGCGCTCGGCGTGACGGTGATGGACCGCTGCAACCTGACCATCCTCGACGAGCCGGGCTACAAAGATACGGCTCGCTTCCTGGCCGACCAGCAGGTGCAGATCGTGGCCTCGCTGCCCTGCTACCTGGAAGACAATGTCGACCGCCAGCGCGGACGCGGCACCTTCGAAACCAGCATCCGCATGCTGCAGCTGCTCAATACGCTGGGCTATGGCATCAACCCGGCGCTGCAGCTGCACCTGGTCTACAACCCGCAGGGTCCGTCGCTGCCGCCGCCGCAGGCGCGCCTGAAAGCCGATTACGACCGCTTCCTCGGCGAGCAGTTCGGCATCCGCTTCAACCAGCTCTTCACCATCACCAACATGCCGATCCAGCGCTTCGGCAGCATGCTGCTGTCCAAGGGCCAGTTCAACGGCTACATGCAACTGCTGCGCGAGTCCCACCAGGACGCCAATCTGAAGCAGGTGATGTGCCGCTCGCTGGTGTCGGTGGACTACCAGGGCTACCTGTACGACTGCGACTTCAACCAGATGCTGGGCATGCCGATGCGGCATGACGGCAGCCGCCGCATGCACCTGGCCGACATGCTCGAAGGCGGCCTGCAGGGCAAGCGGGTGGCGGTGGCGGACCATTGCTGGGCCTGCACCGCCGGCGCTGGCAGCAGCTGCGGCGGCGCGCTGGCGTGAACGCGCCGGAAGAATTCGCCAGTGTCGCGGGCCGCAGCTGCCCGGCCAGTTATGGCTATGGCGCCGGCGTGTTCCGGCGCGCGCCGGACTTCGCCTGCGACACGCTGTACGTAATCGGCGGCCTGTACGGCAACCCCGAGGCGCTGGATGCAGTAGAGGCGATGGCGGCGCTGGAAGCAGGGCAGGCGCAGGCGCCGCCAACACTGGCCTTCAATGGCGACTTCCACTGGTTCGACGCCAGCGATGCCGCGTTCGCCGACATCCAGCGCCGGGTGCTGCGCCATATCGCGCTGCGCGGCAACGTCGAGACCGAGCTGGCCGCCGATGACGCGGGCTTTGGCTGCGGCTGCGGCTATCCGGACGATGTCGGCGACGACGAGGTCGAGCGCTCCAACCAGATCCTGCTGCGCCTGCGCGCTACCGCGATGCGCCATCCGCATCAGCGCCTGCTGATGGGCGCCTTGCCCATGCACGCCGTGGCGCTTGTTGCGGGCGCGCGCATCGGCATCGTGCATGGCGATGCGCAGGCGCTGGCCGGCTGGGGCTTTGCGCAGTCCAGCCTCGACGATCGCGGCCAGCGCGAGGCGCTGCTGCGCCAGTTCAGCCAGTCCGGCATTGACGTCTTCGCAAGCAGCCATACCTGCCTGCCGGCATTGCGCCGCTTCGATGCCGGCGGCCGCACGCATGCCGTGATCAACAACGGCGCGGCCGGCATGCCCAACTTCGAGGGTGCGCGGCATGGCGTGATCAGCCGCATCGCCTCAACGCCGGCGCCGGCCTCGCTGCCCGTGCTGCATGAAGCGGCCTGGCCGGTGGCGGGCCGCATGCTGCATGTGGCCGCGCTGGCGGTGCGCTACGACCATGAGGGCTGGCGCGCCCGTTTCCTGGCCGACTGGCCACCTGGCTCGCCGGCCCATCGTTCCTATTTCCGGCGCATCGAGCAGGGACCCGCGTACACTCCGCGCGATGCCTACCGATGAGCCACACCGCCCTGCCGCAGCAGGGCAGGCCGCCAACTTCACCCGGACCCCGATGAAAACCAGACGCCTGTTGCTGCTCCTGCTGGTCGCCGCCGCGATCGCCGCCTTCTTTGCCTTTGACCTGGGCCGCTACCTGAGCCTGGAAGCGCTGAAGGCGCGGCAGGAAGCGCTGACGGCCTATGCCGCGCTGCATCCGGGGCGCAGCGCGGCGCTGTTCTTTGCCATCTATACCGCGGCCACCGCGCTGTCGATTCCCGGCGCGGCCATCCTGACCCTGGGCGCGGGGGCAGTGTTCGGCTTCTGGCTGGGCCTCTTGATCGTCTCCTTCGCCTCCACTATCGGCGCCACGCTGGCCTTTCTCGCGTCGCGCTTCCTGCTGCGCGACGTCGTCAAGCGCCGCTTCGGCGAGCGCGCAAAGGCCATCGACCAAGGCATTGCCCGCGACGGCGCCTTCTACCTGTTCACGCTGCGCCTGGTGCCGCTGTTTCCGTTCTTCCTGATCAACCTGCTGATGGGCCTGACCGCGCTGCCGGCGCGCACCTTCTACTGGGTCAGCCAGATCGGCATGCTGGCCGGCACCGCGGTCTATGTGAACGCCGGCACACAGCTGGCGCAGCTCTCCTCGCTGCGCGGCATCCTGTCGCCCGGACTGCTGCTCTCATTTACGCTGCTGGGCATCTTCCCGCTGCTGGCGAAGAAGGCAATCTCGGCGTACAAGGCGCGCCGCGTGTATGCCCGCTGGCCAAGGCCGCGCCGCGTCGACTACAACATGGTGGTGATCGGCGCCGGCTCGGCCGGGCTGGTGTCGGCCTATATCGCCAGCGCGGTCAAGGCCAAAGTCGCGCTGGTGGAAAAGCACCGCATGGGCGGCGACTGCCTGAACACCGGCTGCGTGCCGTCCAAGGCATTGATCAAGAGCGCCCGCCTGATGTCGCAGATCCGGCATGCCGGCGACTACGGCCTGGCCGGCGCCGATGCCCGTGTCGATTTCGCCGCAGTGATGGCGCGGGTGCGGCGGGTGATCGCGGACATCGAGCCGCATGACTCGGTCGAGCGCTATACCGGGCTGGGGGTGGAGCCCGTGATCGGCGAAGCGCGCATCGTCTCGCCATTCGAAGTCGAGGTGAGGCAGGCGGACGGCGCGACGCGGCGCCTCACCACGCGCAGCATCGTGATTGCCGCCGGCGCCCGTCCGTTCGTGCCGCCCATCCCCGGCCTGGACCAGGTCGGCTGCCTGACGTCGGACACGCTGTGGGAACTGAACGAACTGCCGCGCCGCCTGCTGGTGCTGGGCGGCGGGCCGATAGGCTGCGAACTGGCGCAGGCCTTTGCCCGGCTGGGGTCGGAAGTGACGCAGGTTGAAATGGCCGAACGCCTGATGGCGCGCGAAGACGCCGATGTGTCCGAGCTGGTAGCCAATCGCTTTCGTGCCGAAGGCATACGGGTGCTGACCGGGCACAAGGCCGAACGTTTCCTGGCCGAGGGCGGGGAGAAGATGCTGGTCGCCCGCCATGCCGGCGGCGAGCTGCGCATCGGCTTCGACGTTGTGATCTGCGCGCTCGGCCGCGTGGCCAATACCGCCGGCTATGGCCTGGAGGAACTGGGCATCCCGGTGACGGCCGCGCGCACCGTCGAGACCGACGACTACCTGCAGACGCTGTATCCCAACATCCTCGCCGCCGGCGACGTCGCCGGGCCTTACCAGTTCACCCATGTGGCCGCGCATCAGGCCTGGTATGCCGCGGTCAATGGCCTGTTCGGCCGCTTCCGGCGCTTCCGCGCCGACTATTCGGTGATTCCCTGGGCCACGTTCATCGAACCCGAGGTGGCGCGGGTCGGCCTGAACGAACAGGAGGCGAAGGAGAAGGGCATCGCCTTCGAAGTCACGCGCTACGGCATCGATGATCTCGACCGCGCCATCGCCGATGGCATCGCCCATGGCTGGGTCAAGGTGCTGACGGTGCCGGGCAAGGACAGGATACTGGGCGCCACCATCGTCGGAGAACATGCCGGCGACCTGATCGCCGAATTCGTGCTGGCGATGAAGCATGGCCTGGGCATGAACAAGCTGCTGGGCACCATCCATATCTATCCCACCCTGGCCGAAGCCAACAAGTATGCCGCCGGCAACTGGAAGCGCGCCCATGCGCCCGAGAAGCTGCTGGACTGGGTGCAGCGCTTCCATGCGTGGCAGCGCGGCTGACGGGGAGGAAACAGACGATGCGCCTGTCCATCATCATCCCGGTGCTGAATGAAGCAGCCGGCATCGAGCCGCTGCTGTTGCGCCTGGCGCCCCTGCGCGCGCGCGGCGCGCAGCTAGTGGTGGTCGATGGCGGCAGCAGCGATGCCACCCTGGCGCTGGCTCGTCCGCATGCGGACCAGCTCATCACGGCGCCGCGCGGACGGGCCAGCCAGATGCATGCCGGCGCGCTGGCGGCGGTCGGCGATGCGCTGCTGTTCCTGCATGCCGATACGCTGCTGCCGCCCGACGTTGATGAGCTGATCGGGGCGGCATTGCGCAGCCGGCCGTGGGGCCGCTTCGATGTGGCCCTGGACGGCGCGCATCCGATGTTCCGGGTGATTGCAGCCATGATGAATTGGCGTTCCAGAGTGACGTCGATCGCCACTGGCGACCAGGCGCTTTTCATGCACCGCGCCTTCTATCTGCAGGCCGGCGGTTTCCCCCAGATCGCGCTGATGGAAGACATCGCCTTCTGCAAGCGCGCGCGGCGGCTGGCCCGGCCCGCCTGTCTGCGCCAGCGGGTGCTGACCTCGTCGCGCCGATGGGAAAAGCATGGCATCTGGCGCACGATATGGCTGATGTGGCGGCTGCGCCTGGCTTACTTCCTGGGTGCGGACCCGCGGCGGCTGGCGCAGCAGTACGGCTACCGCAAGCAGGCATGAACGATCTGCATATCGCCATCTTCACCCGCGCGCCGGCGCCGGGCACGGCCAAGACCCGGCTGATTCCCCTGCTGGGCGCGGAGGGCGCGGCCCGCGTGCAGCGGCAGATGACCTGGCGCACGCTGGGCACGGCCTGCGCGCTGCCGGACGCGCAGGTTTCCCTCTGGTGCGCCGGTGATATCGCGCATCCCTTTCTACGTGAATGCGCCAGCAATTTCGGTGTGCCCTGCCTGCCGCAGTCGGACGGCGATCTTGGCCTGCGCATGGCGCACTGCCTGCAGACCGTTCTTGCCACGCATCGCAAGGCGCTGCTGATCGGCACCGACTGCCCGGCTTTCGATGTCGAAGCGTTGCAGTCGGCAGCATTGGCGCTGGATACGGCGCGCATGGTGTTCACGCCAGCCGAGGACGGCGGCTATGTGCTGGTCGGTGCGCGCCGTGGCGGGCTGGAGGAACGCTGTTTTAGCGAGATGGCGTGGAGCACCGCGCAGGTGATGGCGCAAACGCGTGAGCGGCTGCGGGAAAATGGCTGGCGCATTGGTCTGGACTGGATCGAGATGCCGGCATTGTGGGATGTGGATACGCCGGCGGATTATCTGCGGGCGCGGCCGCTGCTTGAGGCGCCCTAGCCGAATTGCCGGATCCCGGCAGAGTCGCCTGCCGGATCAGGCCTACGCCAGCAGCGCCTTCACCGCCGCTCGCGCTTCGCGCCCCAGCTGCACCAGATCCACGCCTGGCAGGCTGTCGTTGTCCACCACCGCGCGACCCTGGACCAGCAGCCACTTCAGGTGCGGCCGTCCGCCGCAGGCCACCGGCCCGATGGCCGGGTCATGCAGGCCGAAGTAGCGCGGGTCGTCCAGTGCATAGACGGCGATGTCGGCGCAGCCGCCCACCGCGATGCCCTGCAGTCCGTCGATGCCGAGTACGCGGGCGCCGCCGGTGCTGCCCCAGCGCACCACGTCCTCGATGCTGGCGGCGTCGGCGCCGCCCTCGGACGTGCCGCCGGCATAGCCGGGCAGGGCGTCCTGTCCGCCGCGGGCGCGCTGCATCAGCCAGGCCGCATGGGTTTCCGAGATCATGTCGGCTGCTTCATTCGATGCGGCGCCGTCGACGCCGATCGACACCGTCACACCGGCCGCTTCCAGCTGGCGCACCGGCGCGATGCCGCTGCCCAGGCGTCCATTGCTTTGCGGGCAGTGGGCTATGCCGGTGCCGGTCTGGCCCAGCAATGCGATTTCCTCCGCATCGAGCTTGACCAGGTGGGCGTACCAGACATCCGGCCCCAGCCAGTCATGCTCGGCGACGAATGCCACCGGCGAGCAGCCGAACTTGCCGCGCGCGGCCTGCTGGTATTCCACCGTCTCCGACAGGTGGCTGTGCAGGCGCAGGCCCAGGCTGCGGCCAAAGGCGGCCAGTTCGCGCAGCTCGGCCGGCTGCACCGAATACAGCGGCGTGGTGGGGGCCATCACGATGCGCCGCATCGCGTCCGGCGCGACATCGTGATAGCGCGCAGCCAGCCGCGCCACGTCGTCCTGGTAGGCCTGCAGCGACTCGGGCCGCAATGCGCTCGGCAGGTCGGCTTCCAGCTGGCGGGTCTGGGTGGCGCCGCCGCGGCACAGCACGAAGCGCAGGCCCAGCGCCTCGGCTTCCTCGAACAGGATGGCCGAGCTGTCATAGGGCATGCCGGGGTAATACAGATAATGATGATCAGCCACAGTGGCGCAACCGGAGCGCGCCAGCTCCACCAGGCCTATGCGCGCCGCCAGCCGGAACAGCTTCTCGTCGAAACTGGCGCGGTAGCGGTAGGGCGTGGCGGCCAGCCATTCGGTCAGGGACAGGTTCAGGCCGCCGGGGTCGCCCTTGAGCAGCGACTGGAACAGGTGGTGATGGGTATTCACCCAGGCCGGGTAGACCACGCAGTCGGTCGCGTCGAGCACGCGTTCGCCGGGCAGGGCGGTCAGCTTGCCGATGGCCTGGATGCGGCCGTCGACGATGCGGATATCGGGGCCGGCCGCGCGGCCGCCGTCGTCGGCGCGGCCGGTCAGGATGCTGTGGGCGTTGGAGATCAGCAGGGATGTCTGGGAAGCCTGGGTCATGAAATAAGCCGTTATCAAAGGGCAAGCGCCGAAGCAGGCGCTGTTGCAAGTTTCCTGCCACGCGGTTTTTGCACCATATGGAATACATCGAACGGGTACGGATATTGCTGATTGATGGAAAGACGCGGATTCGATGATGCACTGCTCGAATCAGGTGCGCACCATTTTGAGTCATGCAACATTAATAGGACAACCATGCCCCGTTTCAAGCCATTTCATTTGAGCGCCGCACTGATACTGTGCGCCGCGTCGGTCGCCGCCACCGCGCAAGAGACCAAGATCAAGTTCCAGCTCGACTGGCGCTTCGAAGGACCGTCCGCGCTGTTCCTGGTCGCCAAGAGCAAGGGCTACTTCGCGCAGGAAAAGCTGGATGTCACCATCGATGCCGGCAATGGCTCCGGCAATGCGGTCAACCGGGTGGCGTCGGGCAGCTATGACATGGGCTTTGCCGACATGGCCGCGCTGATGGAGTTCAGCGCCAACAACCCGACCGCGCCATCCAAGCCGGTGGCGGTGATGATGGTCTACAACGATACGCCGGCCGCTGTGATGGCCCTGAAGAAGTCCGGCATCAGGAGCCCGGCCGACCTCGGCGGCAAGAAGCTGGGCGCGCCGGTGTTCGACGCCGGCCGCCGCGCCTACCCGATCTTCGCCAAGGCCAATGGCCTGGACGTGAGCAAGGCGACCTGGGTCAGCATGGACCCGCAGCTGCGCGAAACCATGCTGGCGCGCGGCGACATCGATGCCATCACCGGCTTTTACTTCACCTCGCTGCTTAACTTGAATGCGCGCGGCGTGAAGGACGAGGACATCGTGGTGCTGTCCTATCCGAACCATGGCGTGAAACTGTACGGCAATGCCATCATCGCCTCCGACAACCTGGTCAAGCAGAACCCGGAAGCGATCAGGGCCTTCCTGCGCGCCTTTGCCAAGGCGTCGAAGGATGTGATGGCCAATCCGGATGCGGCGGTCGCCGCGATCAAGGCGCGCGATGCGCTGGTGGATGAAAAGCTGGAAGCGCGCCGCCTGAAGCTTGCCATCGCCAGTTCGATCGCCACGCCCAATGCAAGGGCGGAAGGCTATGGCCAGGTGTCGGCGCCGCGCCTGTCGCTGATGGCGTCGCAGGTGTCGGACGCCTATGGCACCAAGACCCGGGTCGATCCGAACGCGGTCTGGAATGCGTCCTTCCTGCCGTCGAAGGCAGAGCTCAACGTCTTCCCGAAATAAGCCGCAAGCAAGTTCTCATCCGTTGCCACCGGCCCTCGCCGATTCCGGCGAGGGCGTATCCGAGCCGTCATGTCCGCCACCTTCGTCAATTTCAAGAACGTCTTCCTCGCCTACAACGACAGCGGCGACTTCGCCGTGGAAGATATTTCCCTTACCACCCGCCAGGGCGAATTCATCGCCATCGTCGGCCCGTCCGGCTGCGGCAAATCGACCTTCATGAAGCTGGCCACCGGCCTGAAGGCGCCGACCCGCGGCAGCGTCACCATCGATGGCGTGCCCGTCACCGGCCCGTTGAAGATCGTCGGCATGGCCTTCCAGGCGCCGACCCTGCTGCCATGGCGCACCACGCTGGACAATGTGCTGCTGCCGCTGGAAATCGTCGAGCCGCACCGCAGCCGCTTCCGCCAGCATCGCGCCGAATATGAGGAACGCGCGCTGAAGCTGCTGAAGGCGGTCGGCCTCGACGGCTACGCGCGGCAGTACCCGTGGCAGCTGTCCGGCGGCATGCAGCAGCGCGCCTCGATCTGCCGCGCGCTGATCCATGAGCCCAAGATGCTGCTGCTCGACGAGCCGTTCGGCGCGCTCGACGCCTTCACCCGCGAAGAGCTGTGGTGCATCCTGCGCGACCTGCAGGCGGCGCAGAAATTCAATGTGATCCTGGTCACGCACGACCTGCGGGAAGCCGCCTTCCTGGCCGACACCATCTACGTGATGAGCCGCCGCCCGGGACGCATCGTCGCCCGTCGCGAAAACCCGCTGCCCGGCCCACGCGATCTGGAGCTGACCTATACCGAGGCCTTCAGCGCGCTGGTGCATGAGCTGCGCGAGCATATCGGCCGCGTGCGCACTGCCTGAAAGGAATGACGATGAAGAAATCCCTGTTGCAAAAGAGCGCGCCGTGGCTGCTGCTGGCGCTGGTGCTGGTCGTCTGGCAGGCCATCTGCAGCCTGTTCGATGTGTCGGAATTCATCTTCCCCAGCCCGGCCGCGATCGTGCAGTCGCTGGTGGAATTCGCCGGCGCCATAGCGCTGCATGCCTGGCGCACCTTCTGGGTCACGATGGCGGGCTTCGCGATTGCCGTGGTGGTGGGCGTGGTGCTGGGCATGATCGTCGGCTCGTCGCCTTTCCTGTATTCGGCGGCCTACCCGCTGATGACGGCGTTCAATGCGCTGCCCAAGGCGGCCTTCGTGCCCATCCTGGTGGTGTGGTTCGGCATCGGCGCCGGCCCGGCCATCCTGACCGCCTTCCTGATTTCCTTCTTCCCGATCATGGTCAATATCGCCACTGGTCTGGCGACACTGGAGCCGGAGATGGAGGATGTGCTGCGGGTGCTGGGCGCGCGCCGGCTGGATGTGCTGCTCAAGGTCGGCCTGCCGCGCTCGCTGCCGTATTTCTTCGCGTCGCTGAAGGTGGCGATCACGCTGGCCTTCGTCGGCACCACGGTGTCGGAAATGACGGCGTCCAACGAAGGTATCGGCTATCTGCTCGTGTCGGCCGGCTCGTCGATGCGCATGCCGCTGGCCTTTGCCGGCCTGGTAGTGATCGGCGCAATGGCGATGACGATGTATGAATTGTTCTCGGTGGTGGAAAAGCGCACCACGGGCTGGGCGCACCGCGGCGCGCACTGACCTGCCTTCCGCGTGCCGTTGCGCGAGCGAGGGCGACGGTCAATAAAAAAACGCCCCGAGGGGCGTTTTTTTATTGCTGCGGCCAGGCTCAGGCGCGTTCGTGTCCGCCGTGGCGCCGGCTCATCGCCAGCACCATCGACACCGCTGCGATCAGCGTGAAGATGGCAACGCCGCCGGCGAGCAGCAGCCTGATGTCCATGGCGGTCATGATGCGCTCCTTGCGGCAGGGTTCAGCCGCGCGCGGCGATGAAGCGCAGTTCCGCGGCCAGGTTGGGCGACAGCGCCTCGTAGTCGCGCGCCATGCGAAACAGCGCCAGCTGGTCGCGCAGCTTCGCAGCCGGCGCCGCCTGCTCGGACGGCTTCACAGCCAGCAGGGCGGCCAGCAGGGAACGGAAAGCGCGGCCGACATTGGCGCCATAGCTCAGGCCGTTGTTGCCGGAATGTTGGGGAAGGGCGATCGAAGACATGATTTACTCCTGAAAATTTCTGTATGGAAGGAGTATATGGACGGTAATAGTGGTATTCCAATTTCAAGTGACCATAACTACTATCAGGGATCGTTATGTCTGAGTCGGATTATTGTCGAGTTTGCCAGCTTTGAAAGACATTGCTGATAACAGATATCACAAATGAAAATGAGCTTGCAAAACTTGCATGTTTTGTGATTTATCTCACAGTCAATGTTTCAGTGCGGGCTACGATGCAGGTTCCGACAGCGGAGGTTTCCTCCGCTTCCCGTAGCCTGAACCTGTACGGGATTTGAGCCCGGCGCCTTTGGCCGCCGGGCTGTTTTTTCCCGCCAGGCAACCACGTGGTCAGACGGTGCCGAAGCGGGAGCCGGATGGCGGCTGACGTCGGGGCGCCGCGATGATGCCATCGCATGGCGCCGCGGCGCGGCCGGCGCGGATGGAACTGTCGAGCTCTGCCTGGGTCTTAAGAATCCATTAGCATGAAGCACCGCGATTCTTCCCTCCCGTCCCGGCTCGACAAATTCCCTCCAGATTGGCAAAGTACTGCCCGTTCTGAATTTAACAATATTGCGCGCTGGTTATGAGAACCGGCGTGCTGGGCAACATCAGATAGGAGCGCCATGCCTGGCAACAAGCTGTTTTCCCTTTTTTCACCGATTGCTTCGCTGCTGCCGGCAGCCGTCGCGGCATGCGCGCTGGCCATGCCGGGCAGCGTCTGGGCATTCAATTTCGAGGACGTCGCGGCCCAGGCCAAGACGCTGGCCGCGTCGCCCTACAAGCGACCCAAGAGCGAACTGCCAAAGTCGCTGCAGGACCTGACCTACGACCAGTACCGCGACATCCGCTTCAATCCCGACAAGGCCTACTGGCGCGACGCCAAGCTGCCGTTCGAACTGGCCTTCTTTCACCCCGGCCGCATTTTCGACACGCCGGTGCGCATCAATGAAGTCGCCGGCAAGGCGGTGCGGCCGATCAAGTTCGACCCGCAGCTTTTCAACTATGGCGCCAACAAGATCAATCCCAAGGACCTGAACGGTCTGGATTTCGCCGGCTTCCGGGTCCATTACCCGGTCAATACGCCGAAGTACAAGGACGAGGTGCTGGTGTTTCTCGGCGCCAGCTATTTCAGGGCAGTCGGCAAGGACCAGCGCTACGGCCTGTCGGCGCGCGCCCTGGCGCTGGACACCGCGCTCAATTCGGGCGAGGAATTCCCCTTGTTCACCGAGTTCTGGATCGAGCGCCCCGAGCCGGGCGCGAAGGAACTGGTGATCTATGCGCTACTCAACTCGCGCCGCATGACCGGCGCCTACCGCTTCCTGCTGCGTCCCGGCGTCGATACCGCCATCGATGTGAAGTCGCGCCTGTTCGCGCGCGAAAACATCACCAAGGTCGGCCTGGCGCCATTGACCTCGATGTTCTTCTCCGGTGAAAACCAGCGTTCGCCGCAGGAAGATTTCCGGCCGGAAGTGCATGACTCCGACGGCCTGTCGGTGCAGTCCGGCACGGGCGAATGGATCTGGCGGCCGCTGACGAATCCGAAGAAGCTGCTGGTGACCTCCTATGCGCTGTCCAACCCGGGCGGTTTCGGCCTGATGCAGCGCGACCGCGAATACACCAGCTACGAAGACCTGGAGTCGCGCTTTGAACTGCGGCCCAGCGGCTGGGTCGAACCGAAGGGCAAGTGGGGATCGGGCCGGGTGGAACTGGTGCAGATTCCCACCCCCGACGAAACCAATGACAACATCGTGGCGTACTGGGTGCCGGACGCGCCGCCCAAGCCCGGCACGCCGTTCGACTTCGAATACCGCCTGCTATGGCAGAAGGAAAAGGAACGCAAGCCACCCATGGCCTGGGTGACGCAGACCCGGCGCGGCCAGGGCTATCCGCGTCGCACCGACGACAGCATCACCCTGGCGGTCGACTTCGAAGGCCCGGGCCTGTCCAAGCTGCCGGCCGATGCCAAGCCGGAAGCGGTGATCAGCGTCGACAGCAATGGCAAGCTGCTGGAAACCAATACCATCCACAACGATGTCACTGGCGGATGGCGCATGACGATGAGAATGAGCCGCAACGACACGTCCAAGCCGGTCGAGCTGCGCGGCTTCCTGCGTAACAACAACCTCACTCTGTCGGAAACGTGGAGCTACATACTGAGCCCGGACTGATGCGCGCAAACGAAGGATTGCCCGTCTCCCCCATGCCGCAGGCGGCGGCCACGGTCGCGCAGTACCTCGACCGCCTCGGCCTGACGCCCGAGCAGCGCGCCGCGGTCGAAGCGCGCATGGCGCTGGACCCCGGCGCGACCGAGAAGGACGCGATGGCCAGCCTGCATCACGCGCTGGCGGCTGAGGCCGCGCAGCCGGCCGAGCCGGCCTATGGCTCGGTGGCGGCGCGCCTGGCGCTGGCCGATGCCGCGCCCGACGCCGCGCCGGCCGACAACGGCCATGCCCGCCTGCACAGCATGCCGCCGCTGAACCGCGTCTCGATGACGCCGCACCCGTGGGGCACCCTGAATGCCATCACCCGCTGGAGCGAGTCGGTGCTGCGCCGGCCGCGCGACTGGATCGAGCGTCGCCCCACCCGCACCCGCGAACCGTGGCCGGCAGATTCGCCGCAGGCCGGCGGCAACGCGCCGGACGCCAGCGCGGAACGGCAGCCGCACGGCAGCCTGCGGCGCGGCGTGCTGCTGCTCCTGATGCTGTCGCAGACGGCGATCGCCACCTGGTTCATGTCGCGGGTATTGCCCTACCAGGGCACGCGGCCGATGGAAATGGTGACGATGGCGTTTTTCGCGGTGCTGTTCTGCTGGGTCTCGGCCGGCTTCTGGACCGCGATGACCGGCTTCCTGGTGCTGCTGCGCGGCAGCGACCGCTACCTGATTTCGCGCAACGCTGCGGACCGCACGCCGATCGCGGCCAATGCCCGCACCGCCATCGTAATGCCGATCTGCAATGAGGACGTGACGGCAGTATTCGCCGGCCTGCGCGCCACCTTCGAATCGGTGCAGCGCACCGGCGAACTGGACCGTTTCGACTTCTTTGTGTTGAGCGACAGCTACCAGAGCGACATCTGCGCCGCCGAGGTGGCGGCCTGGTCGCGGCTGTGCAAGGCGGTCGGCGGCTTCGGCAAGATCTTCTATCGCCGGCGCTTTCGCCGCGTCAAGCGCAAGAGCGGCAACATCGACGACTTCTGCCGCCGCTGGGCCAAGGATTATCGCTACATGATCGTGCTCGACGCCGACAGCGTGATGAGCGGCGAATGCCTGACCACGCTGGTGCGCCTGATGGAAAGCCAGCCCAGCGCCGGCATCATCCAGACCGCGCCGCGCGCGGCCGGACGCGACACGCTGTATGCCCGCATCCAGCAGTTCTCCACCCGCGTCTATGGCCCGCTGTTTACCGCCGGCCTGCATTACTGGCAGCTCGGCGAGTCGCATTACTGGGGCCACAACGCCATCATCCGGCTCGATCCCTTCGTGCGCCACTGCGCGCTGGCGCCGCTGCCGGGCGAAGGCTCGCTGGCCGGCGAGATCCTGTCGCACGACTTCGTCGAGGCGGCGCTGATGCGGCGCGCCGGCTGGGGCGTCTGGATCGCCTACGACCTCGACGGCAGCTACGAGGAAATGCCGCCCAACCTGCTGGATGAGCTCAAGCGCGACCGTCGCTGGTGCCACGGCAACCTGATGAACTTCCGGCTGTTCGCCGCGCGCGGCATGCATCCGGTGCACCGGGCCGTGTTCGTCACCGGCGTGATGGCCTACATCTCCGCGCCGCTGTGGTTCATGTTCCTGGTGCTTTCCACGGGCCTCCTGGCCTGGCATGCGCTGACCGAGCCGCAATACTTCGTCGAGCCGCGCCAGCTGTTTCCGATCTGGCCGCAATGGCATCCGGAAAAGGCGCTGGCGCTGTTCGGCGCCACCGCGCTGCTGCTGTTCCTGCCCAAGATCCTGAGCGTCTTGCTGATCTGGCTGCAGGGCGCGCGCGGCTATGGCGGACGCATCCGCGTGGCCATCAGCATGTTGATCGAGCTGATCTTCTCGATGCTGCTGGCGCCGGTGCGCATGCTGTTCCACAGCCGCTTCGTGACGGCCGCCTTCCTGGGCCTGGAAATGACCTGGAAGTCGCCGCCGCGGCAGGACTCCGAAACCCACTGGGACGAGGGCGTCAGGAAGCATGGCATGCATACGCTGCTGGGCCTGGTGTGGGGCGGCGGCGTCTACCTGCTGGACCCGTCCTATCTGCCCTGGCTGCTGCCAATTGCGGGCGCGCTGGTGCTGTCGATCCCGATCTCGGTGCTGTCCTCAAGGGTGTCGCTGGGCCGGCTGCTGCGCCGCATGAAGCTGTTCGTCATTCCGGAAGAGGCGCAGCCGCCCCGCGAGCTGGTGGACGCCAGGGCGCATGCGGCGGCGACGCCCGAGCAGCCCGGCTTCATCGAGGCGGCGGTGGACCCGCTGGTCAATGCGCTGGCCTGCGCCAGCGTGCGGCCGCGCGATGCGGTCCGCCGGCTTTCCGAAAAGCGCGAGCGCATGCTGCAGAAGGTATTGCATACCGACCCGGCGCAGTTGTCCGAGGTCGAGAAGTGGTCCCTGCTGAACGATCCGCGGCTGCTGTCGCGGCTGCACCTGGCCTTGTGGAGCGGCGATGGCGTGCATCCCGGATGGCGCGCCGTGATGACAGGGGCTGAATAAAGGCGTGGCTGCGGCTGATGGCCTTTGAGGCGGCAGCGGCAGTTGACGTTGCCGTTGCCGTTGCCGTTGATGTTGTTTTTGCCGTTGCCGTTGTTTTTGCAGTTGCCGTGAAGTCCCGTTGAGCGCGCCGTGTCAGCGGTGCCCGGAGCGGGAAAAGGTGCGGCGTCTGTCTGAGCCAAGCTTTAGCTTGGCGAGTTTAGCCGCGCCCCGCTCCGGGTACCGCTGACACGGGCACCCCGCGCAGCGGGGCGCGATCATCGGGTCGCCTTTTTTGGTTACTTTTTTGGCGAAGCAAAAAAGTGACCCGGCCGCCGGGACGGACTCCCGGCTTGTCTCCACGGCAGTGCAATCGCATTGCGTCACCCGGCAACGCCCGGGCAGCACTGTCGGTGTTGTTGTTGACGTTCGTATTGAGACATCAAACGTCAAACTTCAAACGTCAAAAGCAACTGCTGCTTCGCAGTCACGCCTTTACGCCAGGTAAAACAAGCCGACTGCACTGTCGTCATGACCAGGCCGGGAGTTCGCCCCGGCAGGCGACCTACTTCTTTTGCTTCGCCAAAAGAAGTAGGCAAGAGAAGGCGACCCGGTGATCGCGCCCTCGCTGCGCGAGGGTTCCCGTGCCGTCGATGCATGGAGCGGGGCGCGGCTAAACTCGCCAAGCTGCGCTTGGCTCAGACAGACGCCGCACCTTTTCCCGCTCCACGCACCGACGTCACGGCGCGCTCAACGGGATTTAAAAGCAACGGCAACTTCAAAAGCCACTGCAACGGCAACGGCAACGGCAACGACAACGGCCACGGCCACGGCCACGGCCACGGCAACTGCAACCGCAACCGCAACCACCACTGCTCCCAGACCGCACACAATTTGCGCTCGCCCCGGTCGAAATTAAGCGCTACCGCATCGCGCTTTGGCTGCCGCAAGATGCAGCCATGCAAACCCAAGTTCACCTCCTCACCATGGCGCATCCGGGCGACGTTTCCGCCCTCGATGCTCTGATCAACAGCGGCGCCGTCGACGCCGGCCGGATCGTCGCCGTGATCGGCAAGACCGAAGGCAATGGCGGCGTCAACGATTTCACCCGCGGTTACTTCACCCAGTCGCTGATGCAGATGCTGTCCGGACACCTGCAAGCTAGCCCGGCCGAACTGGCGGCGCGCATTCCCTGCATCCTGTCCGGCGGCACCGAAGGCGTGCTCAGTCCGCATTACGTGGTGTTCTGCCGCGCGCCGGCGCAGGCGGCAAACGGGAATGAGGGCAAGGGCGGCGCGCTGGCGATCGGGCTGGCGTTCTCGGCGCCGACCGCAGTCGAGCAGATCGGCCGCGCCAGCCATGCGCACCAGGTTGCCCGGGCGGTCAGGGCCGCGATGGACGACGCCGGCCTGGACGATCCCGCCGATGTGCATTTCGTGCAGATCAAGACGCCCTGCATCACCGTGGCCCGGGCCGAGCAGGCGCGCGCCTGTGGCCTGGAGCCTGTCAGCGGCGACCCCAACAAGGCCATGGCCCATGCCCGCGCCGCCGGCGCGCTCGGCGTGGCGCTGGCGCTGGGCGAGATCGACGAGGCGGCATTGACGGACGCGGCGCTGCTGTCGGACATGGCGCTGTATTCGGAACGCGCCAGCGTGTCGTCGGGTGTGGAGATCAGCTGCAATGAAGTCATCGTGCTGGGCAACAGCCCGCGCTGGCGCGGACCGTACCGCATCGCGCACCGGCCGATGCGCGATGCGCTCGACATCGGCGCGGTGGCGGGCGCGCTGTCCGACCTCGGGCTGGCAGCTTCGCCGCAGCTGGGCCAGGACGCGCTGGGCCGCATCGCCGGCGTATTCGTCAAATGCGAGCCGCAGCGCAACGGCAGGGTGCGCGCCAGCCGCCACACCATGCTGGACGACACCGACATCAACGCCCAGCGCCATATCCGCGGCGCGGTGGGCGGCATGGTGGCCGGCGTGATCGGCGACGGCCGCATCTTCGTCTCCGGCGGCGCCGAGCACCAGGGGCCGGACGGCGGCGGACTGATCGCGGTGATCGCGTCCGGTGCGCAGGACGCATGATGCAAGCCCACCCCTGGATGCTGTCGGCCCGCTCGCTGGCGCAGGCTTACCGGCGCGGCACGCTCGACCCGGTCGAAGCGCTGGCATCGGTGCTGGCGCGCATGGACCAGGTTAATCCGCGCATCAACGCCGTCGTCAGCAGCGACCGTCAGGCCGCCCATGCGGCGGCCGAGGCCAGCGCCCGGCGCTGGCGCTCGGGCTGCGCGCTGTCGGCGCTGGACGGCGTGCCCTTCACCGTCAAGGACAACCTTTTGACCGGCGGCCTGCGCTCGACCTTCGGCAGCGCGCTGTATGCCGATTACATTCCGGACGCCGACGAACTGCCGGTGGCGCGGCTGCGCCAGGGCGGCGCGGTCCTGATCGGCAAGACCAATGTGCCGGAGCTGACCGTTTCCGGCACCACCGACAACGCGCTGTTCGGCCTCACCCGCAACCCGTGGAACCCGGCATTGACGCCGGGCGGCTCCAGCGGCGGCGCGGTAGCCGCGGTGGCGTCCGGCATCGCGCCGCTGGCGCTGGCCACCGACGGCGGCGGCTCGATCCGCCGGCCGTGCGCCCATACCGGCTGCTTCGGCCTGAGGCCTTCCACGGGCCGCGTGCCGCGCAGCCGCGGCTTTCCGGTCTTCCTGCATGACTTCGAAGTGGCCGGGCCGATTGCCCGCAGCGTGGACGACCTGGTGCTGGCCATGCGCGAACTCTCGCCCTGGTCGGCCGCCGACAGCCGCTCCGCGCCATTCCAGGCGCTGCCGTTCTGCGTCCCGGAACAGCCGGCGCCGGCACGCATCGCGCTGCTTGCCGGCCTGGGCGAAGCGCCGGTCGATGCCGACAGCGCCGATGCCGCCGAGGCGTCGTGGGAGGCGCTGTCCAGGCTGGGGCATGCGCCGGTGGCGCTCAGTCCGGCTCAGCGCGCCACGCTGGTGCAGGCACTGGCCGACATCAACGATGTCGCCTGGCCGGTGCTGAGCGGCAGCGGGCTGGCCTGGCTGATGGCCACCCATCATGCAGGCCGGGAACAGGACTTGTCGCCGCCGCTGGCGGCCATGCTGGAGCAGGGCAGGCAGCGCAGCGGCGCTGACCTGATGGGCGCGCTGCACGCCGTTGCGCGGCTGCGCGATGCGCTCTCGCTGCTGATGCAGGACATCGACTTCCTGCTGCTGCCCTCGGCCGCCGCCCAGCCCTGGCCGGTGCATCAGCCGCATCCGCCCCTGATAGCCGGCCGCCCGGCCGGCCCGCGCGGCCACGCGGTCTTCACCGCATTCGCCAATGCCGCCGGCCTGCCGGCGCTGGCCCTGCCGGCTGGGCTGGGCGCCACCGGCATGCCGCTGGGCATACAGCTGGTGGGCCGCCATGGCGCCGACGGCTGGCTGTGCGCCATCGGCCAGCAACTGGAAAGGGCGCATCCGTTCGCGCCGCTTTGGGAACGCCAGACCATGCACGATGCCGGTGCATGCGGGACTGGCATGCAATCCGCTAGGGAGGAAACATGAGCCATCAACACACCAATGACCAGACCCGCAAGCTGCGCATCGCCATCGTCGGCGCCGGCGTGGCCGGCTGCATCGTCGCGCGCCACCTGGCGCAGCGGCAGGATGTCGAACTGACCTGCCTGGAGCGGGTTGCGCGCGATGACCACAGCGAAGCCGGCACCGGCCTGAACATCGGGCCCAACGCCATCAAGCTGCTGCGTGCGCACGACCCGGCGCTGGCCGATGCGGTGCAGGCCGCGAGCCTGCCCTGGAAAAGCTGGCGCACCTCGCTCACCGACGGCACCGAGCTGTTCTCGCTGCCACTGTCGCAGGTGGCCGACAACGACGGCGTGCGCATCCGCTGGTCCGAGCTGTACCGCGTGCTGCGCGAGGGCGCCGGCGATGCGGTGCGCTATGGCGTGACGATCAAGGACGTGGCGCGCCAGGCGGATGGCCGCTGCCGCCTGCGCTACGAGGCCGATGGCCAAACGCGTGTGCTGGACGACATCGACCTGCTGATCGGCGCCGACGGCCGCTATTCCGACACCCGCCGCGCGCTGTCCGGCGCGCCGGCGATGCGCCAGGTCGGCGTGGCGATCTTCCGCCTGCTGGTGCCGGATACCTCGGGCGGGCTGATCGACGACTACGAGCAGTGGTTCAACGGCCCGCACCGGCTGCTGGCCTTCCGCGTGCCGCCCGGCCACATCTACATGGCGGGCACCTTCCCGCTGGAAGCCGGCAACGAGATCGCCGCGCAGCACAAGTCGGCCGCGGCGCTGCGCCGCTATTACACGCCGGCCCATGGCCCGGCCGGCGCGCAGGCCGCCTGGCTGACCGACACCCTGTGCAGCCATGTCGACCAGATCCACTGGGCGCGCCTGCAGGAAACCGAGGCCGGCTATCTGGATGCCGACGCACCCATTCTCTATCTGGGCGACGCCGCCCACGGCATGGTGCCGACGCTGGGGCAGGGCGCCACCCAGGCGATCGAGGATGGCTGCGTGGCGGCCGGGCTGATCGCGCAGCGGCTGGCGGCGGGCAGCGCCAACGTGCGGGAATGGCTGGCCGCCTTCGACACGGCGCGCCACGAGCGCATCCGCTTCGTGATGGACTTCTCGCTGGAAGCCAGCGACACCCTGTTCGCCGGGGCCGATCCCGTAGCCGGCTCGCTGAAGAAGATGCAGCCGCCGTTCCAGGAAAAGCTGCGCCGCCTGTACCGCGACGTGGCGCCGGCCGGAGCGGCATCGTGACGGCCGCGGTGGTGCATGGCCTGTTCCATGCGGCGATCAAGACCGCCGACCTGAATGCGACGCGGCGCTTCTATGTCGACGTACTGGGACTGCTTGAAATAGCGCGTCCCGACTTCGGCTATCCCGGCGCCTGGCTGGCCTGCCCGCATCCGGGCGGCGCCGCCATCATCCATATCTATGCCGGCGGGCCGGCGCTGGGCGCCGACGGCCACGCGCCCAAGGGCAGCGCCGCGATCGATCACCTGTCGCTGGCGTGCAGCGGCTATGCCGCCTTCAAGGCCCGCTTCATCGCGCATGGCCTGGACTGGCGCGAGTTCGTGGTGCCGGGCACCGCGCTGTGGCAGCTGTTCGTCTACGACCCCAGCGGCGTGCAGCTGGAACTGACCTTCAACGGCGAGGCCGAGGCCGAGGCCGGACCGCCGCCCGACCTGTCCGACGCGCGCCGCTATATCGCCGGCGCCGGCTTCTTCGATCCCTCCACCTATTCCCTGATCCAACCCTGAAGGACTGTTATGACCCTCTCCACACTCTGCAAGATCGCCTTCACCGTTGCCGCCGGCCTTGCCACCGTCGCCGTCGCCCATGCCGAGGACAAGGTGCGCGTCGGCGTATTCGCCTCCAGTTCCGCGCTGCCGTATTTCGTCGGCGTCGAGCGCGGCTATTTCAAGGAAGCCGGCATCGCGGTCGAAACCGTCACGCTGGCGTCGGCTCCGCTGATCGTGCAGTCCATGGTCAGCGGCGACATCGACGCCGCGTCCAACCTGGTCACGCTGGAAGGCGCCAACATCAGCCAGCGCCGTCCCAACACGCTGACCTATATCTCGCTCAACGGTCAGAACGCGCAGTACATCACCGAGCAGTTCGTGGTCAAGGCCGGCTCGCAGGCCAAGACCCTGAAGGACCTGAAGGGCGCCAAGCTGTTTTCCGCGCCCGGCCCGGCCAATGTCGGTACCGCCAAGGCCGTGCTCAAGGCCATCGGCCTGGAAGAGAACAAGGACTACACGATGCAGGAACAGCAGCTGTCGGTGCACCTGGGCGCGCTGCAGGCCGGCACCTTCGACGCCGGCTATACGCTGGAGCCGGTGGCTTCCACCATGATCAAGCAGGGCGTGGCGCGCCGGCTCGAAGCCGGCGTGATCTCCACCCACCTGCTGGGCAATCCGTCCGCCCAGGCTTTCGCCGCCGGCGGCGCGCTGTCCAACAAGCTCCTCGCCGAGCGGCCCGATGTCGCTGCCCGTTTCGCCAGGGCCTGGGCCAAGGCGGTCGCCGCCGCCAACAGCGACGCCAGCACGCGCGAGCTGCTGGCCAAGGACATGAACGTGCCGGCCGCGCTCGCCGCCACCGTGCCGCTGGCGAACTTCGTGATGGTCAAGGACATGACGCCGGCGCAGAAGACCGACTTCCAGAAATTCGTCGACATCGGCGTTGGCCTTGGCGTGGTCAAGGGCGCGGTCGACACCGGCGCGATGATCAGGGGGATGTGATGCAGGCGCTCAAGCACATGGAAGCACCGCAGGCGGCGCGTCCGCCCGGCGCCGGCGAGATCGCCGGCATGGATCTCGGCCACCGCTGGTACGCGCCGGGCACCCATATCACGATACGCGGCCTGCACAAGACCTTCGGCGCCCACACGCTGTACGACGGCTTCGACCTCGACATCCCGAAAGGCAAGATCATTTCCATCTTCGGCCCCAACGGCTGCGGCAAGAGCACGCTGATCAACATGATCGCCGGCATCCTGCCGTATGACAAAGGGCAGATCCTGTTCGACGGCAAGGACGTGCACGACACCCGCATCGGCTACGTGTTCCAGAACTACCGCGAGGCGGTGTTCCCGTGGATGCGGGCGATCGACAACATCCGCTATCCGCTGAAATACCTCGACCTGTCCAAAGGCGAGAAGGAAGCCCGCATCGACCGGCTGGTGGAGAGCTTCGACGTGAAGATCGACCTGAACAAGTACCCGTACCAGATGTCGGGCGGCCAGCAGCAGATGGTGTCCATCATGCGCGCGCTGGTGGTCGACCCGGAAGTGCTGTTCCTGGACGAGCCGTTCTCGGCCCTGGATTACGAGATGACCCAGTTCCTGCGCGACCGGCTGCAGAAGGTCTTCATCGAGCGCCCGGTCACCACGCTGCTGGTGTCGCACGACCTCGACGAGGCGGTCTACCTGGCCGACTACGTGCTGCTGCTGTCGCGCAATCCGACCCGCATCGCCGACTTCGTGCCGTTCGACGCGCCGCGTCCGCGCAGCGCCGAAACCACGCTGACGCCGGACTTCCTGCGGGTCAAGGGCCACAGCCTGGAAATCTTTCAACGGGAGGTAAGGAAATGAAAAGCAGCGAGGAACTGATGAGCAAGCTGCAGCCGGTGCTGGGCCTGTTTCTGCTGGTGGTGTTCTGGGAGCTGGCCTTCGAGATGCGCCTGGTCGACCCGGTGCTGCTGCCTTCGCCCGCGCAGTCGTTCCAGGCCTTCTGGCATGGCCTGGAAGAGGGCTCGCTGTGGGCCGACCTGCGGCGCACGGTGGCGCGCACCGGCATCTCCTTTGCCATCGCGCTGGTGATCGCGGTGCCGCTGGGCATTTTGCTGGGTTCGTCCGACAAGGTCTATCGCGCGCTGGAATTCCCGATCGACTTCTTCCGCTCGACGCCGGCCTCGGCCATGTTCCCGCTGTTCTTGATCCTGTTCGGCAGCGGCGAAAGCACCAAGATCGCGGTGGCCGCCTTCGGCGCGGCGCTGGCCATCCTGTTCGCCACCGCCTACGGCGTGATGAATGCGCGCAAGCAGCGCCAGCTGGCGGCGCGGGTGATGGGCGCATCGCGGCTGCAGGTGCTGTCGGACGTGACGATCTGGGAGAGCCTGCCGCAGACCTTCGTCGGCATGCGCTCGGGCGTGTCGCTGGCGCTGGTGATCGTGATCGTCGCCGAAATGTTCATCGGCTCCACTGACGGCCTCGGCCAGCGTATTCTGAAGTCGCAGATGGTGTTCGACATGCCCGACATGTATGCCTCCATCTTCGCCGCCGGCGCGCTGGGCTATCTGTTCAACCTGCTGTTCATCGTGGCGGAGCGGCGCTTCGTGCACTGGGGCGGCAAATGAGCCATCGACCAATCAACAAGAAGGAAGCTGCCGCATGCTGATCAATGACCCTGAAACCCTGGCCCAGTTGCAGAAGGCCTTTGCCGAATACGAACAGGCGCTGGTCAGCAATGACGTGCCGACACTGGACCGGCTGTTCTGGAACTCGCCGCATACGCTGCGCTACGGCGCCGGCGAAAACCTGTATGGCTTTGACGAGATACAGGCCTTCCGCAACAGCCGGCCGGCGAAGAACCTGGAGCGCAGCGTGCTGCGCACCGCCATCACCACCTTCGGCACCGATCACGGCGTGGCCAACATCGAGTTCAGCCGTCCCGGCAGCGACCGCATCGGTCGGCAGTCGCAAACCTGGGTGCGCTTCGCCGATGGCTGGAAGGTGGTGGCTGCGCATGTGAGCCTGATGACGTAAGGAAAGGCGCCTGCTGCACCCGTCCCCTGCGGCAGCAGGCGCTCGTGATTGACCGCGACAGGCCTGTTGTCGGCTCCGCTGCTGAAGGCGCCGACAGCGTGAACAGCCGAACTGTTACTGTTACCCAGAAACCCGCATCACATTTCACGATCCGGTGGCTTACGCGCAAGCGTAGGCCGCTATTTCTTTGATACGGCGGAAAATTCATGGCTGAGCAGACAAGTTCGACGAGTGTGTCGGGCGGCAACAAACATCAGGTTGGCAAGACCTTCAACAACGCAAACCAACAGGACGAACCAGATAAAACCGGCAACACTGGCAATACGGCTGTCGTACTGGCTGCGCGCAGCGGGCCGTCCCAATTCCAGCAGGGCCAGCAGGCCCAGCAGACCGGTATGCCATCGGTAAGCTATCGTCCTCCACCGCCTTCCACGCCGCCGCCATTCCTGCCCAACCTTGCGCTTTCCGGCAATACTTCCAGTGCATTGCTTCACACCCCTTCGGCAAAAGGCAATGCCGGGGCAAGTATCCCGCCGGTCACGCCGCCTGCGCTGGCCTTGCTGGCCACGCTGGCCCCACTCGGCTCGCCGGCTTCATCAATGTCTTCGCCTGGCGGCAGTACAGCAAGCTATCCCTCCTTGACTTCACTCGGGCCGTTAACGCCTTCCCTTGGCAACAGTTCTGCGCTACACACTTCGCCTCGTCCTTCATCCGGCAGCAATTCAACATCGCTTTCGGGGAACGGGCTGCCTGTATCGAGGGCAAGCGGAAGTGCGAATAGCAATCCAACAAACGCGGGCCGAACGACAAGAAGGGCGTCGAGCATGGTTTCGGGCATGGTTGCATTGCCATCGCAAACGTCGGGCCAGGCTTCTGGTTCATCCAGCGCCAGCTTGGGCTTCATGAGGGATTTGCCGCCTTTGCCGTCGCGTCCGTCAGCGCCAGCCATGGTCATTACAGCGTTGTCCGGCCAGCCAGGCCCACCTCCGCCAGCCGACCAGCCAGGACCGCCGCCGCCAACCGATGCGCCGCCATTGTCGCCGCGCCAACAGCAGGCCTTGCCGAGCCAGGCGCCGCTATCGCCGCGGGCAAGCGCGTCCATCTACGTTCCGCCGGAGGTCCTGCTGCCGCTAGGGGTGCAGAAAGGTGGCATCGAGGAAACCGCGCGCCGGTGCATATTGGCGGAGGCTACGCAGGGTTTTGTTCTTGCCACGATAGGGCGCACGATGAATCCTACATACGGCGGGGAGAAGGTATATGTCAACCTGGCCGATTACTTCATGAAGCAGATAGAAGGCCAGGAATTCTCGAAGACCATCGATGAGGTTCGGGAAACCATATTGGCCGACCCCGCCAGGCATCTCAGAAAGCTTAGCAAGACCACGGGCGCGGTGGATGACGCAACCGGACAATCCAAATCAGTCGATTGCGACTACGGGATGACGCTCCTGCAGCCACTATTCAACCTGATCTGTGGCGACAGGCAAGCTTATGAGGACTGCGGCTTGCCCGGATCGCTCAAGTCGCTGTTCCTCGCCCTGGACCGGAATCTGGTCAAGGCCATGCTTCACTGGCACGAAGGCCAGAAACTGGTGCGCAATGGAATGAAGGGCGAAATTGAAAAGCTGAAGTCGAACAAAAGTAACTGTGACGATAAAGGAAATCTCAAACCCGGGAAGTTCAGTGAACTCCGCAAGCGCTATGGCTGGATGGTCGAATTCTATTCCACGCTTCTGACGAGCAAGGGGATCACGGCCAGTTACATCAGGGAGTGCCGCCTGAATTTTTTCAAGGGCATACTCTTCACGCGTTGCATCAGTCCTTTCCTGGTGCCCGGAGATGGCATCGCGCCGGAAAGCGATGCCTATAAGGCGTTGGTAAAAGCGAGCGCTGCGGCCAACAAGATATTCGCGCAACGTTACAAGGTGTTCCGCGAAGACTTCATTGACTATTCCGACCGTTTCCTGCCCGAGCAGGAAGCTACGGAATTACGTTCGCTCGAAGCCAGGGAAAAGCGGCTCGAAAGTAAGGAGCAGTGGCTCGAAAAGGCCAGCAAGACGAAAAAGGCCAGTGGTGCGAGCGACAAGAAGCTTGCGCCCAAAAGGGTGCGCGCAAGCGCTCCCACGCTGTTGCAGGGTAAAGACTTTGCCGAGTTGATGGAAAAGGAAAAAAGTCTGGCCGAACAGGACGCAGGGAAGGACCCATTCGCCGCAAGCGCCAGAAGCAGGGCCGCCCAGAGACGTTGGATCGAGGGCTTCCGAAAGGAGCATGGAGACTCTTTCAAGGCGATGCCGGCCCTTGATCTGGAGTTCACGAAACGCCTGCGCAAATGGCGCAAGAAGGAAGAGCAGCTTGATGAGCCCGCGTTCAAGGAAAAACTGGCGGCGCTTTACAAGCAGGCCCGGAAGGAAGTCGAGCGCAATGCGACCGCTTCATCGAAGACTGCCGCGCCAAACATTGTTGATTCCGGCAAGGCTCAACAGACTGTTTCATCGCCGCATGCAAGCCAGGCACGGGAGACGGCAGAAACTGACTTGACTCCGAAAAAGAAAAAGAAGGTCGCCAAAGCCGCGAAGGGATTGACGGCGCTGAACGAGGTGCAGTCAAAGTCAGTGGAAACCTTGCTGCGTGACAGGCGGCGCCGCGCCTATCTTGAGCGCTTTCCTGCGCTGGAGGCACCACTGAAACAGGAGTTCCTCGCATGGTGCAACGAAGGAACAGGTGGAAATCCGGCGCTCGCCCTGCAGAAAATATTCGACGACCTGGTCGTGCGACTCTTTTTCGATGCCATGCGGTTACGGCAGGCAGTGACCGATGCCGATTTTGAAAAACTGAAGAAGGCCTGCGAGGAATGGCCTTCCAAGACGAATGGCTGGGAAAGCCCCAAGCCTGAGGAAATGTCCTTCATCTGGCGCACCATGGTTTGCGCAAAGCCGGCGCTGGCGATCGTCTCCAATATCAATATCCGTATGGCGGAAGCCATGATCGACCGGGTGCTGAGCGATCCGGCAACCCAGGTGGACCTCGCCGACGACACTCTGAAGAATGAATTTCTGAACAAGGCCCAGTTATGGCTCGATAGCGGCGCAACGGGAATGGGGCCGGAACAGATTATTCGCGGCTATTACGAGGATATGTTGATCAAGCATTTCATCAAGGCGCAACAGCCTGCCCTGTCGGCTATTGCTGTGGTGAAGCTCAATGAATCCGCGAAAAGGGCAGGGCGGAGCGACCCCGACAGGATGCTGACGACCCCCACCTTGCGCACGCTGCTTCAAGCATTGCAGGATGGCGCCAAACAGACCTGAATGTGACGTGACGTGCTTGCATGGCCGCAGACAGCGGCCATGGGGTCGCCAGCGACCTTTCAGTCGAACAAGCTGCCCTGGCCCGCTTCCGCCCCGGGCTTCCTGTCCCGGCTCGGGCGCGGATAGCCGGCTTCCCGCATCGCGCGCACCAGGTCGGCCATCGCGTCCCAGATCTCGTCGCTCTGCTGCGGCGTCAACGCGGCATTGTTGTCCAGGCTGTCGCAGGCGCCGCGGATATTGCCGGCCAGGGAATTGATGTAATGCTGGCGGTTCAATGCCAGCGCGGCATGGCGGCGCCGGTTGCATTCTGCGTCGAGCTCATCGCGCTGCTCGAGCGAGAGCTTGTCGAGGAGGCCGGGCGAAGGCTTGTAGGTGTACTTGTCGAATGAGCCGACGATGCGCACGATGGGCGCATTCTTGGCCTCGTCGAAACCGGTGTACAGCAGCACCTGCACCTTGCCGCCCTGTTCCTTGAATTGCACTGCCGAAGTCCTTTAAAGAGAAATGGCCGTCGGGGCTCAGGAAACCAGCGTCCGGCCCTGTTGCCGATGGCGTTGCGCGATGTCCTTCAACGCCGCGATGCCGGCTTCCAGACTGTCGATCGGCCAGCTCTTGCCGCTGCAGCGGCCGCGCCTGCCGGCCCGTCCGGCCCAGCCCTGGATGATGACCCATTGCTCGAACAGGTCCTGCATCAGCACCACGGTATGGAGCCGGTCGGGCTCGGCGAACTGCATGCGGATCGGGCAGGCGGTGTCCACTGGAAGCGGGCGGGTGAGGTCGTCTACGGGATCGATCATGGGGCAGCATCATACCAGCAGCGCCCGGGGTTTTGAATGGAGGCCGCTGCCGTACGCCCTGCCTATCCTGGCTGCCGCTGGACAGGCGCGGGCGGCTCTGCTAAAAGTGGCCGCCAATGCGCGGCCGCGGCTTAGCCGGCGCGGCCTTCCAGGAAGAGCATTCAATTGACCAGACCACACCACCATCTCATCGTCATTGCCTCCGTGCTGCTGTCGGCCTGCGCCGGCCCGGCGCCGACCTTGTCCTACCATGCGGTGGTGGACGCCGGCAGCAGCGGCTCGCGGATTCACCTCTATCGGATAGGCCGCCCCGACGAGGACATCACCATCACCGATGTCGCGCAACTGGCGTCGGCCGGCGGAGATGGGCTATCGAGCTACCAGGCGCAATCGGAACAGGCCGGACAGCGGGGCATGCAGCCCTTGCTGCAGGCACTGAACGGCTGGCTGCAGGCGCGGCAGATCGGGCGCGACTCGGTACAGGTCGACGTGCTCGCCACGGCCGGCATGCGACTGCTCGAGCAGGACGATGCGCCGGCGGCCCAGGCCATCTACCGCAGCGTGCGCCGCGCCATCCAGGACAATGGTTACCCGGCTGGCGAACTGCGCACCATTTCCGGCGACGAGGAAGGTTTGTATGCCTGGGCCGACGTGAACTACCTGCATGGCAATTTCCGTCAGGGTTACAGGACTGCCGGCCTGGTCGAAGTCGGCGGCGCATCGGCGCAAGTGGCCTATGAAACCAGCCAGCGCGACCATACCCAGGCCCATGCGGTCAAGATCGGCGGCACGTCCTACACCGTGTTGAGCGTAAGCTTCCTGGGGCTGGGCCAGAATGAGGCGCGCAAGGCGATGGTGCTGGCCTCCGGTCCGAAGGACAACCCCTGCTATCCCAACAACGAGAAGAACAGCCCGCCCGGCGGCTTCGATGCCGGCGCCATCGTGTCTGGCAACTACCGTTACGACCGCTGCGAGGATCTCTACCAGACCGTGCTATCGGCATTCCGGGTGCGCGACAAGGCGATTGCCGTCGACTTCGACACCCGTGACTTCATCGGCATCTCGTCCGTCTACCATGCGTTGAACAACTGGCATGTGTTGGAGCGTCCGTCCATGCTGTCGCAAGAACTGCAGCGACAATGCGGCGGCAGCGATGCCTGGAGCCTGAAGGTCGCGCCGGCGCAGGGCGGCACATCGGGCTTCGCCCAGGACGCCTGCGCCAACGGGACCTTTATCAACACGCTGCTGTTCGATCCGCGCTATGGGTTGGGGCTATCGGGGGAGCGCGTTCATGGTGTCGGACAGATCAATGGGCAGTCGCCGAGCTGGACCAGGGGGTATCTGCTGATCAGCGGCAGCAGGTAGGGTGCATTGGAAGACAGCCTGGTGTTATATCAGGCAGGGGCAAGGGGACAGACAGTGGAGTTGCAGTTGCGGTTGCTTTTAACGTACGCGCAGCGACAGTTGTAGTTGTAGTTGTAGTTGTAGTTGCAGTGGCCGTTGCCGTTGCCGTTGCCGTTGCCGTTGCCGTTGCAGTGAAATCCCGTTGAGCGCGCCGTGTCAGCGGTGCCCGGAGCGGGAAAAGGTGCGGCGTCTGTCTGAGCCAAGCGCAGCTTGGCGAGTTTAGCCGCGCCCCGCTCCGGGTACCGCTGACACGGGAACCCCGCGCAGCGGGGCGCGATCATCGGGTCGCCTTTTTTGGTTACTTTTTTGGCGAAGCAAAAAAGTAACCCGGCCGCCGGGACGGACTCCCGGCTTGTCTCCACGGCAGTGCAGCCACCTTGCGTCACCCGGCAAGGCACGGGCAGCACTGTCGTCTTTGCTTTTGACGTTTGTCGGCAAACTTCAACTTCAACTTCAAAAGCCAACTGCTGCTTCGCGGTGACGTCTTTACGGCTGGTGAAGCAACACGATCACTCTGTCGTCATGACCAGGCCGGGAGTTCGCCCCGGCAGGCGACCTACTTTTTTTGCTTCGCCAAAAAAAGTAGGCAAAAAAAGGCGACCCGGTGATCGCGCCCTCGCTGCGCGAGGGTTCCCGTGCCGTCGGTGCATGGAGCGGGGCGCGGCTAAACTCGCCAAGCTGCGCTTGGCTCAGACAGACGCCGCACCTTTTCCCGCTCCACGCACCGACGTCACGGCGCGCTCAACGGGACTTAAAAACAACTGCAACTGCAACTGCAACTGCACCAGCACCCCACTCCGCAACGCCCCCTAACCCCAACCAAAGCCTACCCAATCCAGGCCGGCTCAAATCAACCCATAGATGCCCATGAAAAAAGCCTGGCCTGCTTCCGCAGACCAGGCTTTAACGCAGGCACAGCAGCGCGCTCAGTCCTGCCGCACGCAGTCGACGAAGTAGCCGCGCTTGCCATCCACCTCACGCGTCACCAGGCCATGCACGTCGGTCTCGAAACCCGGGAAGCGCTCGTTGAAGTCGCGTGCGAATTTCAGGTAGTCGACGATGGTCTTGTTGAAGCGCTCGCCCGGAATCAGCAGCGGAATGCCGGGCGGGTAGGGCGTCAGCAGAATGGATGTCACGCGGCCTTCCAGTTCATCGATGGGCACACGGTCGATCTCGCGGTGCGCCATGCGCGAGAACGCGTCCGACGGCTTCATCGCCGGCTGCATGTCCGACAGGTACATCTCGGTGGTCAGGCGCGCCACGTCGTACAGCTTGTAGAAGCCATGGATCTGCTGGCACAGGTCGCGCAGGCCAACCCGCTCGTAGCGCATGTTGGCCGCCGCGAACTCGGGCAGGATGCGCCACATCGGCTGGTTCTTGTCGTAGTCGTCCTTGAACTGCTGCAGCGCGGTCAGCAGCGTGTTCCAGCGGCCCTTGGTGATGCCGATGGTGAACATGATGAAGAAGGAATACAGGCCCGCCTTTTCCACAATCACGCCATGCTCGGCCAGGTACTTGGTGACGATGGAGGCCGGGATGCCGGTCTCGCCGAACTGGCCGTCCAGCGACAGGCCGGGCGTGACGATGGTGGCCTTGATCGGGTCCAGCATGTTGAAGCCGGGCGCGAGCTTGCCGAAGCCGTGCCAGTCGTCCTCGGCGCGGATCATCCAGTCCTCGCGCGAGCCGATGCCGTTCTCGGCGAAGTCGTCCGGACCCCAGACCTGGAACCACCAGTCCTGGCCCCACTCCTGGTCGATCTTGCGCATCGCGCGGCGGAAGTCCAGCGCTTCCAGGATGCTTTCCTCAACCAGCGCAGTGCCGCCCGGCGGCTCCATCATCGCAGCGGCCACGTCGCAGGACGCGATGATCGCGTACTGCGGCGAGGTGGACGTGTGCATCAGGTAGGCTTCATTGAAGGCGTCCTGGTCCAGCTTCACCGATTCGGATTCCCGCACCAGGATCTGCGACGCTTGCGACAGGCCGGCCAGCAGCTTGTGCGTGGATTGGGTCGAGAAGATCATCGACTCCTTCGCGCGCGGCCGGTCCTTGCCGATCGCATGCATGTTGCGATAGAAGTCGTGGAAGGTCGCATGCGGCAGCCAGGCCTCGTCGAAGTGCAGGGTGTCGATCTCGCCGTCGAGCATGCTCTTCAAGGTCTCGACGTTGTACAGCACGCCGTCATAGGTCGACTGGGTGATGGTCAGGATGCGCGGCTTCTTGTTGACCGCCTCGCGGGCGAACGGGTTGGCCTCCACCTTCTTCATGATGTTTTCCATCTTGAATTCTTCCAGCGGGATCGGGCCGATGATGCCGAGGTGATTGCGGGTCGGCATCAGGAACACCGGGATCGCGCCGGTCATGATGATGGAGTGCAGGATGGACTTGTGGCAGTTGCGGTCCACCACCACGATGTCGCCCGGCGCCACGGTCGAATGCCAGACCATCTTGTTGGAGGTGGAGGTGCCGTTGGTGACGAAGTAGCAGTGGTCGGCATTGAAGATGCGCGCCGCATTGCGCTCCGACGCCGCCACCGGGCCGGTATGGTCGAGCAGCTGGCCCAGTTCCTCGACCGCGTTGCAGACGTCGGCGCGCAGCATGTTCTCGCCGAAGAACTGGTGGAACATCTGGCCGATCGGGGACTTCAGGAAGGCCACGCCGCCGGAGTGGCCGGGGCAGTGCCAGGAATAGGAGCCGTCCTGCGCATAATGCACCAGCGCCCGGAAGAAGGGCGGCGACAGGCCGTCCAGATAGGACTTGGCTTCGCGGATGATGTGGCGCGCGACGAATTCCGGCGTGTCCTCGAACATGTGGATGAAGCCGTGCAGCTCGCGTAGGATGTCGTTGGGGATGTGGCGCGAGGTGCGGGTTTCGCCGTACAGATAGATCGGGATGTCGGCGTTCTTGTAGCGGATCTCCTCGACGAAGGCGCGCAGCGCCTTGAGCGCGCTGTCGGTTTCCTCGGTGGAGCCGCCGCCGAATTCCTCGTCGTCGATGGACAGGATGAAGGCCGAGGCGCGCGACTGCTGCTGCGCGAACTGTGACAGGTCGCCATAGCTGGTAACGCCGACGACTTCCATGCCTTCCTTTTCCATCGCGTCGGCCAGTGCGCGTATGCCCAGGCCGGAGGTGTTTTCGGAGCGGAAGTCTTCGTCGATGATGACGATGGGGAAGCGGAATTTCATGAAATCTCCTGGCGGGCGGGGCGCCGTATGCGCCCGGCAAAGGCCGCGCTAAAAATGCGAAAGCCGAATTTTCTCAGATATGGCTGGCACGCGGGGTAAATGCCGGTGACAGGACTTGTGATTTTCGCGATCTCGCGTAAGGGCAGTGCCGATTCGTCAAGCAGCGGCACGAGGCCGGCCGCCAGTAACAGCCGGCTGCATGATAAACAGGATGACTGCCTACAGGTGCAGCCAGGCCATGCCGCCCACGGCGATGCCGGCCAGCGCCACGCCATAGGACGCAATTTCCAGCCAGCGCCTGCGCGTGAGCAGCGTGATTGCCGCCAGCGAGATGGCTACCTGCTCGGTGGTGGTGGCCAGCGCCCAGCGATGATGCTGGTGCATGGACTCCGCCGAACGCTTGTCGAATTCGGTCGACTGCGTTTCCAGCTTCTCGGCGTCGCGCTTGATCTCTTCCTTCTCCGCCTTGTAACGCTCGACCTCGGCCTTGTAACGCTGCTGGTCGACGCCGGGCAGCGACATGGCCAGTTCCGCCAGGTTTTGCTTGTTCGACTTGGCCTGGTAGTAATTCCACTGGTTCGACGCGGCGGTTTTCTTGATGGCCGCATCGTTCTTGTACATCGCGGCGTCATTCTGGGTTGCGCCGCCGAGGTAGCCGAAGGTGGCGCCGATGGTGGCCAGCACCGCGGTCACCACGGCGATCCGGCTTGAAAAGCTGTCGCCGCCATGCGCCGCATGTTCGACCGCATGGTCATGCGGTCCGTGGACATGAAACCCGCCTCCTGACATTGCTGCTCCTGAAAAAATTTACCGTGTGCGGGTATAAGTGACGATGGCATACCCCAGCCCGCTTGCGGCCGAATGATACGCCTGCCTGTCAGTTACTTTCCAGTCGCCATTATTGATTTCCGGAAAAAAAGTGTCGCAGGGGTAGTCGGCATCGATTTCCGTGACGATCAGGCAGTCCGCCAGGGGAAACGTTTGCGCAAACAGTTCGGCGCCGCCAATGATGAACGCCTGTTCGCCTTCCGGGATGAGCGCGCAGGCAGCGTCCGGGGAAATGGCAGTTTCGACGCCTGCCGCCTGCCAGGCGGGATTGCGGGTCACCACGATGTTGCGGCGGTTCGGCAGGGGCCGGCCGATCGATTCGTAGGTCTTGCGACCCATGATGATGGGATGGCCGGTCGTGGTGCGCTTGAAATGCGCCAAGTCTTCCGGCAGGCGCCACGGCAGCTGGTTGTTGATGCCAATGCCGCGCTGGCGGTCCATGGCGACAATAAAAGTGATCCTGGGCAATGGCATGAGCAGTGAAGAGGCCGAAACGCGCAATGTTAATCCGATTTTGTTGATCTGGCAGAAATTGTCGACACTTGAATCCGGAACTTTGCATTTCGATATCGATCGATTGAAACCGTAACCTCGAAAATGAATAAAAAACCGCATCGAACGATGCAGCGCGCAAGTCGTTATGCGCCACTCACGCCGCTATGGATTCCTTATTGACCAAACCGAACGATTCCTCCAACAGCCAGATCGTACTGCTGGTGGATCCGCAAACCCAGACCGAGGCGCACCTGGCGCCGCTGATGGGGGCAGAGCAGGTGCGCCTGCTGCGGGCAGAAAGTGCGGAGGAAGCGCTGGAACTGCTGCTCACCCATGACGTGGCACTGGCGCTGGTAGATACCGAACAGCCGGCAATGAACGGTTTCGAGCTTACCCGCTGGATACGCGAAAACTCCCGCACGCGGCACATTCCGGTGATCATGCTTGCCAACGGCGTATGGGATGAGGCGGCAATCGCAACCGCCTACGACGCCGGCGCGATCGACTACCTCGGCAAGCCGGTGGGCAGCAACGTGCTGGCGAGCAAGATCACGGTGCTTCTGGAACTGGACCGCAACCGCCGCAGGCTCAGGGAAGCGGTGGCGCATATCGACAGCACCAAGGCGTATTACGAATCCATGCTCAACGCCGCCGGCGACGGCGTGATCGGCATGGACCGGGCCGGACGGGTCCGTTTCGCCAACCCTGCCGCCCGGGCAATGCTGGGCGCCGAGCGCGACCAGATCGTCGGCGCCGACTTCATGTCCTTTTATCCGATGCCCGCTTCATCCGGCGCCTGCTGGGAGGAGTCGCCGTTTTTCCATAGCCTGCGCCAGGGCATCGAAAGCACGATGGATGAAGCCAGTTTCATGCGACGCGACGGCAGCCGCTTCCCGGTCAGCCTGCATATTTCGCCCCTGTCCGGACACGCCGACGGCCTGGTGCTGGTGTTCCAGGACATCACCGGCCGCAAGGCGCTGGAAGAGCAGCTGCGGCGCCAGGCCGTGACCGACAGCCTGACGGGCCTGCACAACCGCAGCGGTTTCAAGGCGGCTTTCCGCACCGTGCTGGAACGCGCCCGTCGCGCCAGGAAAAGCGTGGCGCTGATGTTCATCGACCTCGACCATTTCAAGCGCATCAACGACACGCTGGGCCATGGCGCGGGCGATCACCTGCTGGCCGCTACCGCGCAGCGGCTGCGCGAATGCGTGCGTTCCTATGACATCGTCTCGCGCATTGGCGGCGATGAGTTCTCGGTGGTGCTCGACGAGCTCGACCATGGCGCCAGCGCCGCCCATGTCGCAGCCAAGATCCTGACGGCGCTGCGCCAGCCTTTCCGGCTGGAGGACGGCATGCAGGTGGCCATCAGCGCCAGCATAGGCATCGCTACCTTTCCGGAATGCGCGGAGGATGTCGACCTGCTGATGCAGGCTGCCGGCGTCGCGATGTACCAGGCCAAGAGCGACGGCCGCAACCTCTACCACTTCTACATGCCCGAAATGAATGCCAAGGCGCGCCAGCGGCTGATGCTGGAACAGGCGCTGCGGCTGGCAGTCAAGGACGATGAATTCTCGCTGCACTACCAGCCGCAGGTCGATATTGCCAGCGGCAACGTGGTGGGATACGAGGCGCTGCTGCGCTGGCAGCATGAGCAGATAGGGCGCGTGGCGCCGAGCACCTTCGTGCCCATGCTGGAAGAGACCGGGCTGATCATACCGATGGGGCAGTGGGTGTTTTCCACCGGCTGCCGCCAGCGGCATGCCTGGGATGGCGTGCTGCCGGAACAGTGCGTGCTGTCGGTCAACCTGTCGCCGCGGCAGTTCGTCGACAAGAAGCTGGTGTCGCAGATCCAGCAGGTTCTGGAGACGAACGAACTGCCCGCCTATCAGCTGGAAATCGAGCTCACCGAAAGCATGCTCATGTCCAATACCGAGCATACGCGGGACGTTCTTCGCTCATTGAAGCGGCTCGGGCTGAAGCTGTCCGTGGACGATTTCGGCACCGGTTATTCGTCGCTGGCCTATCTGAAGCAGTTTTCGCTGGACGCGCTGAAGATCGACAAGCAGTTCATCGATCATTTGACCACCTCGAAGAAGGACGAAGCCATTGCCCGGTCCATCATCCAGCTTGGCCACAACCTGGGCATGCAGGTGATTGCCGAAGGCGTGGAGACCGGCGAGCAGGTGGAAGCGCTGCAGGAACTCGGCTGCGACGTGGTGCAGGGCTTCTATTTCGGGCGGCCGGTGCCGGCGGGCGAAGTGGTCGGCCTGCCGCATGCGATGGCGGTCAACGAGCGCTGACCGCTGGCGTATGGGGGAGAGTGGGTTCCCATTCGCCTGATTCCGCAGCAAAACACTTCTGCCTATCGGGTCGGCATCATGCCATCGGCAATACCAGACCGGCAGCGCGGGCCCAGCAGCGCCGCCGGCATTGCCTGGCCACTGCCGGCATTTCCGCACAATCCTGATTACACGGTCCGCCCCGACTTGCGCGCCCCCTTGGCCGCGACGCCGGCGCGCACCGGCTGCCGCTGCACGGCCGCGCCCGGACGGGGCCGGTTCTGGCCGAACTTGCGCGCCAGCTTGTCCGGTCCCGGCGTTTCGCGCTTGCGTTCGATGGCTTGCAGGCCAAGCGTCGGGGCGCTGCGCGGCACCAGGTGCTGCGGACCGTTGCCGATCAGGTCGGAACGGCCCATGCGATGCAGGCCTTCCCGCAGGATTTCCCAGTTGGCCGGGTCGTGATAGCGCAGGAAAGCCTTGTGCAGCTTGCGGACCTTGCCGGCCCGCACCGTCTCCACGATTTCCGACTCGTCCGTCACCTTGTGCAGCGGGTTCTTGCGGGTGTGGTACATCGCGGTGGCCAGCGCCATCGGCGTGGGCAGGAAGGTCTGCACCTGGTCCAGGCGGAAATCGTTCTTCTTCAGCCATAGCGCCAGGTTTAGCATGTCCTCGTCCGTCGTGCCCGGGTGGGCGGCGATGAAGTAGGGGATCAGGTATTGCTCCTTGCCTGCTTCCTTGGAGAAGCGCTCGAACATTTCCTTGAACGCATGGTAGGCGCCCATGCCGGGCTTCATCATCTTCGACAGCGGGCCGGTTTCCGAATGCTCGGGCGCGATCTTCAGCAGGCCGCCCACATGATGGGTGACCAGTTCCTTCACATATTCGGGCGAGCGCACCGCCAGGTCGTAGCGCAGGCCGGAACTCACCAGAATCTTCTTGATGCCCGGAATGGCGCGCGCCTTTCGGTACAGCTGGATCAGCTTGCCGTGGTCAGTGCCGAGGTTGGAGCAGATGGTCGGATACACGCAGGACAGGCGCCGGCAGGATTCCTCGATCTTCTTGTCCTTGCAGGCCAGACGGTACATGTTGGCGGTGGGGCCGCCGAGGTCGGAAATGGTGCCGGTGAAGCCCTTGGTCTTGTCGCGTATCAGTTCGATCTCGCGCAGGATGGACGGCTCCGACCGGCTCTGGATGATGCGTCCCTCATGCTCCGTGATCGAGCAGAAGGTGCAACCGCCAAAGCAGCCGCGCATGATGTTGACCGAGAAGCGGATCATTTCCCAGGCCGGAATGCGGGCCTTGCCGTAACGCGGATGCGGCGAGCGCGCATAGGGCATGTCGAAGACGAAGTCCATTTCATCCATGGCCAGCGGCAGCGGCGGCGCATTCAGCCAGACGTCGCGCTCGCCATGCTGCTGCACCAGGGCGCGGGCATTGCCGGGATTCGATTCCAGGTGAAACACCCGCGATGCATGGGCATACATCACCGCGTCATCCTTGACCTGCTCGAAGGAGGGCAGGCGCACCACGGTCTTGCTGCGCACTTCCTTCAGCGCCGCCATGCGCTCCTCGCGCGACAGGATCAGCACCGGCTTGGGCGCTTCCGGCGCCGCCTCGGTCTTGCAGGACGCGTCTTCCTTGGATTTCATTTCGTACGGGTCCGGATGCGCATCGACTCGGCCCGGCGTGTCGATGCGGGTCGAGTTCGCCTCGCTCCAGTCCGGCGCCGGCTTCCAGCCATGCGGCACCATGAAGGCGGTGCCGCGCAGGTCGCGGATGGACTTGAGGCTTTCGCCGGCGGCGACGCGGTGCGTCAATGCGATCAGCGCCCGTTCGGCATTGCCGAAGATCAGGATGTCGGCCTTGGAGTCCGGCAGCACCGAGCGCTTGACCTTGTCCGACCAGTAGTCGTAATGGGCGATCCGGCGCAGGCTGGCCTCGATGCTGCCGATCACCACGCCGACTTCCGGATAAGCTTCGCGCACCCGCTGTGCGTAGACCACCACCGCACGGTCCGGGCGCTTGTCCGGTTCGCCATTGGGCGTGTAGGCATCCTCGGAGCGGATCTTCCGGTCGGAGGTGTAGCGGTTGATCATCGAGTCCATATTGCCGGCGGTGATGCCGAAATACAGATTAGGCCGGCCCAGCGCCCGGAAGTCGTCCACCGACAGCCAGTTTGGCTGGGTGATGATGCCGACGCGGAAGCCCTGCGCTTCCAGCAGCCGCCCGACCAGCGCCATGCCGAAGCTGGGATGGTCGATGTAGGCGTCGCCGGTGACCAGGATCACGTCGCAGCTGTCCCAGCCCAGCGCATCCATTTCCGCCCGGGTGGTGGGCAGGAAAGCCGCCGGCTTGACATAGTCGGGACGATAACGCGGATAGGAACGGATGTTTTTCGGTGCTTCCATGGGGCCAATGAAGGTAAGCGCATGCGCCGCGGCTGGCGATGCGGGTAGGTGGAATTTCGGGGAAGGCGAGAGTATGACAGCTTTATCGAAAACTGGCCGGATACCGCCAAAAAGCCGGGAAGTCAAGCCGGCGAAATGGCGCACAGTGTTGCCTTCCTGCCTCGTTGGCGAAGATAAAACATCTTATACTCGCCGCCTGTTCTATCACCGCCCAACCGTATGTCCGAATCCGATTTTCTCCCCGCCATCGATGTCGAGCGCCTGGCGCAACAGCTGGAAGGCCATGCCGATTACCGCGTCTTGCGCAGGCTGGCCGAGCGCCGCTGCTATGCCGAGCCGGACGGCAGGCCGCTGGCCCGTGGCGTGGTGGTGGATACGGAAACCACCGGATTGTCGCTGGAAGTGGATGCGATCATTGAATTTGCCATGGTGGTGTTCGAATTCGACCGGGAAAGCGGGCAGGTCTACCGGATATTGGACATCCTCGACGAACTGGAAGATCCGGGCCGGCCGATACCGCCGGCGTCGACCGCGGTGCATGGCATTACCGATGACATGGTGGCTGGCAAGCGCATCGACGATGCGCGGGTGGCTGCCTTGTTGGACGGGGTGGAACTGGTGATTGCGCACAATGCGCGCTTCGACCGTCCGTTCCTGGAAGCGCGCCTGCCTGTCTTCGAAACCCTGCCGTGGGCCTGCTCGCTGCAGCAGGTGTCCTGGGCGGAGGAAAGCATGGCCTCGGCCAAGCTCGAATATCTGGCTTACCGCCTCGGCTTCTTCTTCGACGCTCACCGGGCGCAGGCGGACTGCCTGGCCTTGCTGGAATTGCTGCAAAAACCTCTGCCGGTGTCCGGCCGCCTCGGCCTGGCCTGCATGCTGGAACAGGCCCATGTGCGCGATTTCCGTGTCTATGCGCTGCGTGCGCCGTTCGACAGCAAGGACATGCTCAAGGCGCGTTCCTACCGTTGGGATGGCGAACGCCGCTGCTGGCACCGCACGCTGGCGGGGGAGTTGATGGCGGACGAGATCGCCTGGCTCAAGACGCATGTGTACGGCGGCCGGGCTACCAGCCTGGATTTTGAAGCCATGGATGCGCTGTGCCGCTTTTCGCTGCGTCCCGGCAGGGTGTTCAGCCGGGACATCTGATATCCCCAGGAGCCGTGCTTATTTGGGCGGCGCGCCAGGCTTGTCGATAGACTCGGGCGTGGAATGATTGTTGACCTGTCCGGGCATGGGCATCGCGGTTGATTCCTGCTGCTTGTCCAGCGTCTGCGGATTGGCTTGCGACGGGCTGGCGGAGTCGGGAATGGTGGCGGCGGCCGATGGCGCCTGCGGCGCCATGGCGGCATCCTGCTGCGGTAGCGCGGATGGCGGCAAGGCGACGGAGCTGCCCTTGCTTTCTACGGTGGCAGCACCGGGCTGGCTCACCGCCGTTGCCGTGGTCGTCGGCTTGGGCGCATCGCTGCGGTTGCAGCCGGTAAGCACCAGCGCCATCAGGCAAGCCGTCAGGGTCAGCGTTCTTGTCATGTGTGTTTCTCCTGTGTGGCGTGCGGGCAGACGCCTTGCGTCGCATGAGTACGCAAGGATGCAACTATCGAGAGATTTGGAAGCGAAGGAAACAGGGCGGACGCTGGGTCCGCCCTGGTCGGGCAGGGATTAACGACGCAGCAGTCGGCTGATGATGTAGCCGGCGCCGGCGGCGATCGCCAGTGCCGTCATCGGCTTCTCACGCACGCGCACGCGGGTGTCGGCAATGACCTGGTCCTGCAGGTCCTTCATCTGGCCTGCCTTTTCCGTCATCTTGCTGGCCGCCTGCGATGCAGCGGTCGACATCTTGTCGACGGCAACATGAGCCGTGCTGGACAGCTTTTCAACGGTCGGACGGGCGGCTTCAGCTGCCTTGTCTATCGTGTCATGGGCCGTGGTCTTGACCTCGTCCACACGCTCCTTCACCGCGGTGGCGGAACCGCCCATCGAACCCGGCGCCGGCGTGGTGCTGGAAGCGGTGCCGGTTGACGGGGTGCTGGACGACGATGTGCCGGTGGAGCCGGTCGAACCGGTCGAACCGGTCGAACCGGTAGAACCCGTGGAGCCCGTCGATCCGCTGGAGCCCGTCGATCCGGTCGAACTGGTCGCGGGTTTGGCAGTGGTCGAGCCGGCGACGCCGCTGCCGGTGGTGGAACCCGTCGATCCGGTCGTGCCGCTGGAGCCGGTGGATGCGGTGGAACCGGTCGAACCCATCGAGGTGCCCGAGCCGGAGGTGCCTGCCGAACCCGGCGTCGACGTGCCGCTGGTGCTGGCGCCGGAAGTCGGGAAGCTGCTGCCGCTCGTGGTCGACGGCTTCTGCGTCGTGCTGCCGCTGGTGGAACTGGACGAGCCGCCCGTGGAGCCGGAGGTCGAACCGGTGCTGCTGCCTGGCATATTCTTGCTGGTATCCACCATGATGCTTTCCTTTATAAAATTCGACGATCAAACATCCGCTATGCGGACCGGGGTATAAGGCAAGGCGAGCCGACGCACCGTTTGCTGAAATGCCGGCACGCCGAAGCATACAGCTTTGCCATTCATTGAAATAAAGATAAAACATTTACGCCTGTGGATTCGGTTCGCTACCGAACACAATCCTGACGTTTATTGAAATGGCAAGGCCATCTCACTATCTATCATCCACACGCCGGCATGGCATTGCGCCGAATTAAAGCGCCACCCCGTCGGGCGATAGCCGCCTACCTGCCATTTTTGCGTTACTCTTTCGCAAACCTTTCACGACAATAACGAGACGGAGCACACCTGATGTCCATCGAGCAGCCAACACCCCTCTGGTCGCCATCCCCCGAACGCATTGCCGGCAGCCGGCTCAATGATTACCTGCAGTGGCTGGCGCGCGAAAAGCAGCTGCCGTTTTCCAGTTACGACGCCTGCTGGCAGTGGTCGGTCAGCCATCTCGAAGATTTCTGGGAATCGATCTGGCAGTACTTCGACCTCAGGAGTTCGGCCCCCTACACCCGGGTGCTGGGCGAGCGCAGGATGCCCGGCGCGACATGGTTCGAAGGCGTCCGGCTCAATTTCGCCGAGCAGGTATTTCGCTTCCACACCGACGACGCGGCAGCCGATGCGCCCGCCATCATTTCCCGTTCCGAACTGCGCGGCTTGTCGCAGCTGTCCTGGCGCGAGCTGCGCAACCAGATTACGGCGGTCGCCAATGCACTGCGCGCGCTCGGCATCGGCCCGGGCGACCGGGTGGTGGCGTATCTGCCCAACATCCCGGAAACGGCGATCGCCTTCTATGCCTGCGCCAGCATCGGCGCCATCTGGTCCAGCTGCTCGCCCGACATGGGCCATGCCAGCGTGCTCGACCGCTTTCGCCAGATCGACCCCAAGCTGCTGCTGGCGGTCGATGGCTACCGCTACGGCGGCCGCGACTTCGACCGCATGGAAGTCGTGGGCACGCTGCGCGAGGCGCTGCCGACACTGGAACATACCGTGCTGCTGCCTTACCTGAACCAAAGCGCCGCGCTGGAAGGCGCCATGCCGTGGCAGGCGCTGCTGGACCATCCGGCTGCCCGGTCGCAGCCTATCCGTTTCGAACAGCTGCCGTTCGATCATCCGCTGTGGATCCTGTATTCCTCCGGCACCACCGGCATGCCCAAGCCCATCGTGCATGGCCATGGCGGCGCGCTGATCGAGAGCGTCAAGGGCCATGCGCTCCAGCTCGACCTGGGCGAGCGCGACCGCTTCCTGTGGTTTTCCACCACCGGCTGGATCATGTGGAATTCCCAGGTCACGGGCCTGCTGGTGGGAGCCACGATCTGCATCTACGACGGCAATCCCGGCTATCCGGACCTGGGTACGCTGTGGCGCTTCGCCGGCGAGACCGGCCTGACCTTCATCGGCGCCGGCGCCGCCTATTTCGCCAACTGCATGAAGGCCGGCCTGGAGCCGGCGCAGATCGCCGACCTGACGCCGCTGCGCGCGGTCGGCGTCACCGGCTCGCCGCTGTCGGTCGAAGGCTATGAATGGATCTACCGCCATGTGAAGGACGACCTGCTGCTGGCCGTGATCAGCGGCGGCACCGATATCGCCGCTTCCTTCGTCGGCGCCTGCCCGATCCTGCCGGTGTATGCCGGCGAGATGCAGGCGCGCAGCCTCGGCATCGCCGTCTACGCCCTGGACGATCAGGGCAACAAGCTCGACGATGCGGTCGGCGAGCTGGTGGTCACCGAGCCGATGCCGTCGATGCCGCTCTACTTCTGGAACGATGCCGGCAACAAGCGCTACCTGGAAAGCTACTTCGAAACCTATCCGGGCCTGTGGCGCCATGGCGACTGGCTGCGCATCACGCCGCGCGGCGGCGCCATCATCTATGGCCGCTCCGACACCACCATCAACCGCCATGGCATACGGATGGGCACGGCCGAGATCTACCGCGTGGTGGAGGACCTGCCGGACGTGCTGGACAGCCTGGTGGTGGACCTGGAATACCTGGGCCGCGACTCCTGGATGCCGCTGTTCGTGGTGCTGCGCGAGGGCGTGAGGCTGGACGCGGCGCTGGAACAGCGCATCCGCGAGCGCATCCGCACCGAACTGTCGGCGCGCCATGTGCCCAACGACATCTACCAGGTCGAGCAGGTGCCGCGCACCCTGACCGGCAAGAAGATGGAGCTGCCGGTCAAGAAACTGTTCCTGGGCATGCCGGTGGAGCAGGTCGCCAACCGCGATGCAATGGCCAACCCGGACAGCCTGGACTACTACATGGCGCTGGCCCGGCAGCGCAGTGCCGGCGCTGCCGGCGCATAGGCTGACGGCCTGGCGTGAAGGCTGGCGCCCGCGTTACCTGGCCGCGGCGCGCCGTTCCTGCAGCGCCGCCTCGCATGGATTGGCCGCCGGATTGACCGCATCCCAGGCGGCGGTGGCGACCACGCTCAGGCCGCCGGTCAGCACCGCTGCGCCGAGCCGCGCCAGCGCTCCCGGGCTGGAAGGATCGAGCGCCATTTTCGGCTTGGCCAGCGGGCCGGCGATCGCCACATCGCCGCTGACCAGCGCCACGCCCAGGCTGATGCCGTTGCGGGCGCGCACCCTGCCGCGCAGGTCCACATCCTGCTGCCGCAGATCGACGCTGCCTCGCGTGAGCAGCTGGCTGGCATCGCTGCGGGCGCCCACCAGAGCGCCATCCGCCTGGCCATGGCGCAGCGGCAGCCGGGCGGAGAAGCACTGCAGCCGCAGCTGGCTGGCGTCGCGCTCGGAAAACAGCGGAAACAGATCGGTCAGCAGGCTTTCCGCGTTGCCTGCCTTTTCCGAGCGGATCAGCGCGGCGCCGCCGCGCACGGTGACCAGGCCGTCGGCGCTGGCGGCGAGGTCGCGCTGGGTATCGCCCCTGGCCTGAAGGGCGGCGTGGATGCGCATCGGGCCGCCGGTGACGGGCACCTTGCGTCCGCGTTCGCCGAACCAGCGTTCCAGCGTCACGCCGCTGGCGTCCAGCGTCAGGTCGGCGCCATGCCGCGTTGCATCCAGCTTGAGCTTGCCGCTGGCGCTGCCGCCCAGCAGGGCCATGGAGAAGGGCGCCACATCGATGCGGCCGCCGCCGCCGCGCAGGCTGGCTTCCAGCTGGTCCATGCGTATGCCCGAAGGCAGGCGCAGTTTGTCTACCTTAAGCGTCACTTTGCTGTCAACGCCGGCCAGCGTCTCCAGCGTTTTCCAGGGCAGGGGCGCGCGTCGGAATATCTCGCCCTGAACAAGCGGCGCTGGCGGCGGCCTGCCGGCATCGCGCCGCAATGTCGCCCAGTCAAGGTTGGGTAGCGCGAGATGGCCTTCCAGCCGCGGCTTGCCATTCTCGTGGCGCAATGCGAGGTTGCCGCTGGCTTCGGTGGTGCCCAGCTTCAGTTCCCGGATCTCGAACAGAAGCGCCTGATCGGCGCCGCGCAGCCGCGCCTGCAGCGAGAGCGCCGCCGGGGGCGTATCGGCTGGATCGTCGGCGCTGAAGAAGCCGACGGCCTGCGCCACCGAATCCGCCTGCACCGACAGGTCGGCCGCCGTGGCGGCACTGCCCTGTGCCGACAGCGGCAAGATGCCGGCCAGGGTCGCCGAGGCGGCCGGCAGGCGCAGCACGATGCGCCCCTTGCTCGATGCGCCGGCCTGGCCGGCTTGCGACAGGTCCGCCATCTCCGCCTCCAGGCGCATTTGCTGCGATCCCCGCAGCAGTTCGGCGTGCAGCTGCGCATTGCGCCAGCCCGGCGCCGAACGGGCGTCCAGCGACTGGATGGTCCATGGATGTTCGCCAGCCGGACTGCGGTAGACAAGGTCGACCTTGTCGGCGCGCAGTTCTCCCAGGTCCTTCCAGTGCGCGCCGGAGGCGTTGCCATCGGGGCTGATGTGCCAGCTGTGTTTGCCGTCGTCGGCGGTTTCGAGATGGATGGCTGCCTGTCGTACCAGGATCGCGCCGGGCGCCAGCCTGGCTGACAGCAGTGCCCGCCACGACAGTCGCACATCGACCTGATCAGCCTGGACCATGTCGCGGTGTTGCGCCCAGTCCGGATTAGATAGGGCAACACCGGTGGCGCGCAGGGACGGCACCGGCAGCCAGCGCACCGATAGCGTGTCGATGCGCAGCTGGCGCCCGGTAGCGGCATGTACCCGGTCCTGCGCCATCACGATGAGGGCCTGCTGATCCAACAGCAGGTGGGCGGCAAGGATTGCGCTGCCCAGCACTGCCGCTGCCAGCATTGCGATTCCGAACGCCTTGCCGCGCCAGCCAGCCATACAGATTCCTTAGGGTCGATTGATCAGGGCACGCTGCAAGCCTGCATTGTAGGCACATAGCGCTCTTGTTCAGTTGACAACGGCCGTCACATCGGCAATCCGTCAACAGTCGTGTTCAGCCAGATTCTGGAGGACTGCGCGAAGACGAGCGCCATGAAGCGGGCTGCGGCAAGGAACAAGACCGGCCTGACTTGGACAAAGAGGGCGGCTTTGAAAGCCTTCCCACACTTCTTATGGAGGAAAGAAAATGGCCATCAATTTCACGGAGCAGGTGCGCGACAAGTCCCGCGTCGAAAACCCTGCAACAAACACCGAAGCCAGCCGGCCGGCATCGCAGCCGCCTGCTTCCGGCATCGCCATCAGGTCGCTATCGGAACGTCAGCCAGCGCCGCCGCTGCTGTGTAACGCCGCGGCCAATCAGCGCAATTCAATCGCAGCCGGCAGCCCGGGCAATCGCAAGATGGGGCAAGCCAGCCGGTCGCTATCCGACGCTTCCCGGCTGCACTCTCCGCTGTCGGCCAAGCTGATACGCAAGATAGAGCGCCTGACCGGGGACGAGGAGGAGAAAAGCAAACGTTCCCTGCTCAGGCTGCACGGCAGCGATACCGGCCATGTCGATGACATGCTGGCGCCGCTCAAGATCAACTGGCTCGTCTCGGTGGATGATTCGGTCGCCTCAGGCGAACTCAGCAGGGCCACGCCGCCGCCGGGCTGCACTCTGTCGGCGGAAGGGAAATGCGTCTTTCCGGTACTGGAGGTGCCGCAGCTGCCGCCGCGGCGCGAGCTGACACCCACCGAAGCCTTTTTCACCTACCCCGGCCCAGGCGCCAACAACCTTGGCTATGCCCAATGGATGCAGTCGCATCCTCTGCATCGCGTGTTCCGGCAGGTCTATCCGCTCCATGAAGCGATCAGCTCGCTGGGGCAGCCTGTCGAGACGCCCATGCATGCCCTGTTGAGAGGCGGCATCTGGAAGCCGCTGAGCTTATACCACACGCTGATGGTGCTGGTGGAAGACGCTGCAAGCGAAGGCCGTTCCAGTGCGTTTGAAACCTTGTTCCGCAACGCCGTGGCGGTCAGTCGCCAGGCTGACGGCTTATTGAAGAAACAGGCGGATTTTTTCAGCCGTTTTTTCAGCGTGCTGATTGCGCTTGGGAACCAGGTGGGAAATGCGGACAACGAGCGCCTCATTGAAACCTTGAGGCAGGAATGGCTGGAAACGGATTTCAACGTCCTGTCCGGCCATGTCGAAACCCATGCGCCGCAAGCGTATTGGCAAGCCGCCGAGCCTGCGCGCATGCAGGCTTCCGGCAGGCGCAGCCTGGCCGATGCGCTGGGGCAGGGCGACATGTCGCCTCGTAAAAGGCAGAAGACGGGTCATGACCGGGACGCTTCCACGGCCGACAGCAAGGGTCAAGCGGCTTTCGCGCTGCAAGCGCCGGGTTCGCCCTGCCAGGATGGGCTGCGCACGCCAGATGCGGACGACAACGCCGAGCGCTCGCCCCCCCTGGAAGGCAAGCGCACTCCGGTCGGGTCGCGCAGCCTTTCATGGAATACACCCCCTCTGAAACGCAAACCCAGGATGGCCGAACTGCCATTCAAGGCATGGGTGGCAAGCGCCTCCACCAAAGAGGCGGGCGCATCGCCGGCCACTGCCCGGCCACCGTCCGGCCAGCTAGCCAGCGGCGCATTGGCGTCCGGCGCAGCCATCACGCCGGCGGACCCGCACGGCGGGCAGTTGTCCAACTAGCGACGTGGCGTTGCCGGGGTGCGGATGGCAGGCGCCTAAGCGCCAACGATCCAGCCTTCCAGCGCATCGAACGGGGGCAGGCCGTAGCGCGCCTCCCGTCTCTGCCAAGCCCAGGCGGCAAGAATCCCGCATAGCACCGCGTCGAGCAGGTCTGCGCTGCCGTCGTCGATCAGCGCAGACCTGAAGCGGCCGGCGTCGAGCTTCACGGCCCATCGGTGCTGGCCGGCTTCAAGCGCCGCGACGATGCGTTCGCGGGCATCGCGGCGCGCCGGCGTCTGCTTGCTGGGCTGGTCGTTCTTGTAGGAGTCGCGGGTGATGTCACGCGCCACCATGCCGGGGTAACCCTCCAGCGCAACCCGGTCCGGGTCGCCTGGGTGCAGGTGGTAGATCGTCACGCCCGACGCCAGCAGCTGCGGCACGCCCGCATGCAGCATGTAGGCCACCGGCGGATTGACCCATTTCATCGACGGCGACGAACCGGCGGGATAGTCGGTTGCCCGGTGTGCAAACTTGCCGCCCACGGGACGCGCATCGCAGAAGGCCTTGAAGGTGGTGCGCAGGTCGGCACGGCTCAATGTGCCGAGATGGCGCATCAGCGCTTCCCAGTCGGTGGGCCAGCCCAGGTGCTCCACCAGTTCGCGCGGCAGCGAGAAGGGAAAGTCAAAGGCGCCCAGCCATGGACCCGGCTGGCGCAGCCAGGCATCGAAAGCCGCATGGTCAGGCAGGGAAACCAGCGACGAGAGCACATAGACATCGCCCTGCAGCTCGCCGCTGGCAATGGTGACGCCCTTGCGCCGGCTCGGCGCCGAGGTGTAGTCGATGCCGTGCAGTTTCATGCCAGAGCGCATGCCGCCAACGGTCGGCACATCAGAATCCTCCCGCCGGAGCCTGTATCGCGGCGATATCCGGCGGCAGGCCGTGGGCGCCCGGCATCCAGCCCAGCAGTGCCGAGGCAGCGTAGGCGCACAGGCCCAGTACGGCGAAGAGGGCGAGCAGACAGTAGAGGAGTCGGAGCCTGGGATTCATGGCAATTGGCGAAATAACTGGCGGTAATGGCTGGATTATTACGTGACTTTCTTGCAATCGGCAGTGCGATGGCGCACAGAGCGAAACCAGTGGGCAGGTTGGAACTCTTCCTGTGTCGCGTGGACTCAGGCCGCTTGCTGTTTGTCACCGTAAAAAGGAGTGTTTCGATGGCCTCGAATTCGAATAAGTCAGTACCAAAAAACAGATCGCCAAGGAAAAACCTCGCGCTTGCTACTGGGCAGACAGGAGGAAATAAGCCCGACGTTCCTCACCGGGGCCAGGGAGCCGGCGCACCGGTGGTCCAGGGCCGCGGCAGCAATCCGGCAAGCCTACTGAACGCGGCGTTCCCGCCGGCGGACCGCGTGGCGAACATGGACCGTCCTTCCATCACGACAGCGGTGAATGCCAGCCGCCCGACGATTACCACCACCACGAATTCCACTGCCACGACCGTAACAAGCACGACCGTCACCAACACGACAACGGTGCCGCAGCAGCGTGTCACGCTATTGAGCCATGACGGCGACTTCGTCTCTCCGGTATGGGACCACTATACCGAGTGCGCCACGCCGATCCATGGCATACGTATGAACGATGCCTGCGGCACTGAACTGGTCAGGCAGATAGGGCGCATACCGTGCACGACAAATTTTTATCCTGCTGATGATGCCTTTATCGACGGCTTCATTGAGGTAGTGCACGGAACTTTTGCTTCCGAAAAAGGCATTGCAGACCTGGAAAAAGAGCAGCAGTGCTGGATCGACCACCAGAAGCGGGTACCATCGGCGCAGCAGGAAAAGCTGAGCGTGTGGATCAAGCTTTTCCAATATGCGTTGATGGCGGCAAAGGCGTTGCACAAGGACGAGGGCCAGGCCGACTGGCCGGACCCGGCCGGGAAGCTCGCCAAGTTGCGTAATCCGATCGATGGGATGCGCAGGAACCTGGCTCGCATCCATCTCGGGGATCTGTCCAGCCAGGACACCAGCTGGCTGGGCGGGACAGGGAACGCGTCCAGCGGATCGCATGCCTCTCCCGCGCCCGACAAGCACCGGCGCACTGGTTCCATGACGGCCTTGCTTCCTTTCCCATCGCCTGGCGGCGGGAAAAAAATGCCTCCGCAGCTTCCCGAGGAAAATATCGAAGGTTTTGATTCCAAGGAAGAAGCGCTGCTTGCCTGGAGGAGGAAAGCCGACAGGCAGTTTGACAAACAGGATGTCAGCCGCTCCCTGTTGCAGTTCTTCGAGCGATCGCTTGGGACCATCTCCACGGACTGGCCCGCCCTTCATTGCATCGCGTACAAATTTCTCGCTTCCATCGTCTTTGCCGAATCGACCCGGGGGATAGGCATCGGCGAAGCGCTGGTCGAGGCGACGGCGAATGAACTGGGCTATGTCAACGAGATATTGATCCTTCGTGAAAAGCTCAAGGCCGTCGTCAGACCCGACTCGGGCGCAACGCCGGAAGACAAACGCTATTGCCAGATGTGGCTCGACTTTTTTGGCAAGGTCAGTGATCTGATGGATTTCAGGCGCGACAATCGGGAAACGGCAATCACCGACTCGCCTGACATGACCCAGACCCTGGCCAACTGTGAAATCGCTTACGACGCCCTGGTGAAAGCGATGCGGCAGGCCGATGAGCTCATGCGCCGGCAGGATGAGGATGCCCGGGCCAAGCAAAAGGCCGAGCGGGCAAAGGAGCGGCGCCGGAAAGGCCGGTCGATGGATTTCCTGATGCCAAGCAAGACGAAAAGGGCAGCACAGCCTTCCGGCACCCGGGATACCGATGCGATTGGCCTGTCGCCGCGGAAAAAAATTGCGAAGGAAGCCCAGCCGCGGGACAAGGTCGCGGGCGAAAAGCCTTCGGTAAAAATGGCGGCGGACATGGACGGCGTGGCGATGCAGGAAGGAGCGCGCGCCCGGAAGAAGTCGCCCGCAGCCGAGAGCTTGCCTGACAGCGGACTTTCGCGAACGAGCCAGCCGACCAGTCCAAAAGGCGGCTCCACACCGAAGCAAAAGTCAGCAACGCTCGAAGTGACGCAGCAGGATGCCGGGCCGGCCCGGGCGGCGGAAAAGAAAAAGGCGATATCCAGGGCAACGCAGGCTGATCAGGAAGGACGCGTCGATGGCCCGAAAATCGAAGAAGGCGACAAGCCCCGGAAAGGCGGCAAGGAGAAAGGCGAGGCGAAGGAGGTAAGGACAGGGAAGAGGGAGAAGACGCCGGCCAAGGTTAGCAAAGGCACGAAGGAAGATTAAGCGATGCCTGTCCCGGGTCCGCTTGTGCTGCAGCGGGCCGGCAGCGCAAGGCTGCTCATGGAATGAAACAACCGCCAGAGTCGCGAAAGGCCTTGCGGCGCCTGGCGATTCTGGCGGTTTTGGAGATCATTGCTGGCGTTGACCATCATGCGGTGTTGCTTCATCAACGTAGCCAGGCCGGCATCAGCGTGGCGCGGCATCCGGCAGCACCACGTTCACATCCAGCACCTCCAGGTTGCCCTGACGATCAAGCGAAATCTTGATGTCGTCGGCATTGACCTTGGTGTACTTGGAAATGACGTCGATCAGTTCCTTGTGCAGGGCCGGCAGGAAGTCAGGTCCCGCGGTGCCATTGCGCTCCCGCGCGATGATGATCTGCAGCCGTTCCTTGGCCGCGTTGGCGGACTTGGGTTTGTTGCTGAACAGGAAAGAGAGCAGGGCCATATCACTTGCCTCTAAAGATTCTCTGGAACAGCCCGGGTTTTTCATAGGTGGTGAAGCGCATCGGCACATCTTCGCCGAGGAAGCGCGACACCACATCCTTGTAAGCCTGCGACACGTCGCTGCCTTCGATGTGGATGGCAGGATTGCCCTGGTTGGAAGCATGCAGGACCGATTCCGACTCGGGAATGATGCCGATCAGCGGAATGCGCAGGATCTCCTGGACGTCGGTATAGGACAGCATCTCGCCGGCTTCGACGCGCTTGGGCACATAGCGCGTGATCAGCAGGTGTTCCTTGACCGGTTCGCCGCCCGACTGGGCACGGCGCGACTTGGCCTGGATGATGCCCAGGATGCGGTCGGAGTCGCGCACCGAGGAGACTTCCGGATTGGTGACGATCACTGCCTCGTCGGCGAAGGTCAGCGCCATCACGGCGCCGCGCTCGATGCCGGCCGGGGAATCGCAGATCACGTATTCGAAGTCCATCGCGGCCAGGTCTTTCAGCACCCGCTCCACGCCTTCTTCGGTCAGCGCGTCCTTGTCGCGGGTTTGCGATGCCGGCAGCACGAACAGGTTTTCGCAATGCTTGTCCTTGATCAGCGCCTGGTTCAGGGTGGCTTCCTGGTTGATCACGTTGATCAGGTCGTATACCACGCGCCGTTCACAGCCCATGATCAGGTCGAGGTTGCGCAGACCGACGTCGAAATCGAGCACGGCGGTCTTGTGGCCGCGCAGAGCCAGGCCGGACGCGAAGCTGGCGCTGGAAGTGGTTTTGCCAACGCCGCCCTTGCCGGACGTTACGACGATTATCTTTGCCACAAACAAACTCCTTTATTAGAAAACGGTGTTGACAACGTTTAACGATGCAATGCGCTCGTCATTGCGATGATTTCTATGCGGTCGCCCAGCAGCCGCACCTGACCAGGCGCATGCGCGAGGTCCTTGGGCAGTCCATCATCGAATGTGCGGTAGTAGCCGGCAATCGACACCAGTTCCGGCTCCATGCTCATGGCGAAAATCCGGGCATTGCTGTCGCCGGAGGCGCCGGCCAGCGCCCGGCCGCGCAGCGGCGCGTAAACATGGATGCTGCCGTCGGCAATCAGTTCAGCGCCATTATTGACCGCGGCGGTGACGATCAGGTCGCAGCCATGGGCATAGACCCGCTGGCCGGCACGCACCGGCGTATCGATGATCATGGCGCCGCGCGCCACAGGCGGCTGTGCCGCAGGCGCTGGCTGTGCCGGCGCAGCCTGCGGCACAGGGGCGGCGGCGGGTGCTGCAGGTGCAGGCTCCGGTACCGCGCGCGGTGTGCCGCGCGGCTTGGCAACCACATCCAGCGACAGGCCATGCGCCAGTATTTCCGCTTCCAGCGGCGGCGGCGCATTGCGCACCGCAACCGGATTGAGGCCATGCGACTTGAACAGCGCAATCAGACCCGGCCAGTCGACGGTCGCAGGCGCGGGCGCCATCGAACCAAGGTCGAGGATGGCGAATTCGCCATCGAAGTAGTCGGCGGCGCCGCCCGTCATTTCCGTCATCGCCGCCTGCAGTACCGGCATGCTGGTATCGCCGAGGATGGCTGCGACCGCGACGACAGTGGAAATCTTGATTTCGATGGGCTTGCGCACTTGGGTATTGGACATAAGAAACCAGGGATGAAGACAAGAGATTTCCGGACCGGCGGACTTGTCGCGCCAGAACGGATATTGCAGGCACTCAATAAAACGGGCCGCGATCCGGCGGCCCACTTGCAAGGGTGCTTGTAACCGCTTGCAGTCCGGCGGCCATTATAACGTCAACCGTTCTGCTTTCTTCTTCCTCTGGCGACATAAAGCGAGCTGAAAATCGTTTTTCCTGCTTGCTGACAGGGCGGCAGAAGCGATGAGTCCGGCATAAAGGTTACAAAGCGAATTTTTTCGAGGAGACAATTCGCATGAACCCAGTCAATCGCTTCGTGCCGGCTGCTTTTCGTGACGCAGGCAGGCACGACGACACCGAGAGCACCGAATCCTGTTCTGAAGAGGAAGTGGCTGCCAACAGGCAATTTGAGCAGACGGTATCGGAACTTGCCCGTGCCCTGATGGCATGGAGTCCCGAACTGATCGGCCCGGATGTGCCGGCCTGCGCGTCCCACCCTGCCGCCGGTGCGCCTGTCGAGTTCCTGACGGAACTGGACGTGCAAACCCGTCCGCGGCTGGCATTGCGGCGGGAGGTGATGGCATGGCTCAAAGGGCTGGGCGGAAACGCGCAGCGACAACAGCAGGTGCTGGACGGCATTGGAGACAACAGCGGGGCCGTCCCGGCGATGGCGCTTTACCAGATGCTGCGGGATATGAACTGAACCGTGGCGGCCTGGCACTGCTCGCCCTGAAGCGCAAAGGCCGCGGATTCCCGCGGCCTTTGCCTGCAGCCTGCGTGGCGGTGCTTACGCCAGCGCCGCCGCCACCTGCTCCAGATGCGTATCGGTGCTGCCGAACTGCATCTCGATGGCCATCAGGCGCTTGAAGTAATGGCTTACGTCGAGTTCGTCGGTGACGCCCATGCCGCCGTGCAGCTGCACCGCCTGCTGGCCGACGAAGCGGCAGGCCTGGCCGACCACCACCTTGGCGGCCGACAGGTCGCGCCGGCGGCGCGCCGGGTCGGTATCGGTGCAGCGCACCGAGGCCAGGTAAGCCATCGACCGCGCCTGCTCGATATGCAGCACCATGTCGGCCATCCTGTGCTGCAGGGCCTGGAATTTGCCGATCGGCACGCCGAACTGCTTGCGGGTGCGAGCGTATTCCACCGTGGCAGCCAGCAGCTTGTCGAGCGCGCCGACGGCTTCGGCGCAGATCGCGGCCAGGCCGACATCGAGCACCTCGCCGATGCGGCCTTCCGCATCGTCGCTGGACTCGCCCAGCAGGGCCTGCGCCGGCAGGCTCACGTTATCGAGCAGGACTTCGCCGCCGATCGCGCCATCGACCATGGTAAAGGGCGTGATGCGCAGGCCGGCCGCATCCCTGGGCACGGCGAACACGGCCATTGCGCCGGGCTGGTCCGGACCCTGGATGCGGGCCGTCACCAGCAGCACGTCGGCCTGGGGCGCATACGCAATCATGCTCTTGCGGCCGTTGAGCACATAGCTGTCGTCGTCCTCGCGGGCGCTGGTCTCGATGGCTTTCCAGTCGAAGCGGCTGGCCGCCTCGTCATGGGCAAACACCGCGATCATTTCGCCGCCGGCCAGTGCAGGCAGCATCGCTTCCTTCTGCGCCGGGCTGCCCAGCGTGGCCAGCGCCCTGGCCGCCATGACCGCGCTGGAGAGGAAAGGCTCCAGCACCAGGCCTTCGCCCAGCGCCGTCATCACCAGCATGGTGTCGATCGCGTTGCCGCCCAGGCCGCCGTCTTCTTCCGGCACGTTCAGCGCCGTCAGGCCGAGGTCGGCCAGACCCTGCCAGACCTTGCGGTCGGCATGGCCTTCACGCGCCGCCTTGGCGCGCTCGCGACGGGTTTCGAAGCTGTAATCCCGGGCGATGAAGCGCCGCGTGGTGTCCTGCAGCATCTGCTGCTCTTCAGTGAATGTGAAGTCCATGTCTTACAGTCCCAGGATCATTTGCGAGATGATGTTCTTCTGAATCTCGTTGGAGCCGCCATAGATCGACAGCTTGCGCATGTTGAGATAGCCGGCGGCCAGCGGCGTGGCGTAGTCGGGGCCGATATGCTCGCCCTGGTAGCCGGCGGCCATCGCCTCGCGCCGCAACTGCAGCGCATAAGGACCGACAGCCTGCGTCAGCAGTTCGGTGATGGCCTGCTGGATCTCGGTGCCCTTGATCTTCAGGATCGAGGCTTCCGGCCCCGGCGCGCGATGCTCCGCTTCCGCCGACAGCACGCGCAGGTTGGTGATCTCCAATGCGGTCAGGTCGACTTCCACCTGCGCCACGCGGGCGGCGAACAGCGGGTCCTTCAGCAGCGGCTTGCCATTCTTCTGCTCCTGCAGCGCAACCCGCTTCAGGCGTCCGAGCTCGCGCTTGGCGATGCCGATGCCGGCGATGTTGGTGCGCTCGTGGCCGAGCAGGAACTTGGCATAGGTCCAGCCCTTGTTCTCCTCGCCGATCAGGTTTTCCACCGGCACCCGCACGTTCTCGAAATAGACTTCGTTGACCTCGTGGGCGCCGTCCATCGTGATGATGGGGCGCACCGTGATGCCGGGCGTGTCCATCTTCACCAGCAGGAAGGAAATGCCGCGCTGCGCCTTGGCTTCGAAGTCGGTGCGCACCAGGCAGAAGATCCAGTCGGCATACTGTCCCAGCGTGGTCCAGGTTTTCTGGCCATTGAGCACGTATTCATTGCCTTCCCGTACCGCGCGCATCTTCAGCGAGGCCAGGTCCGAGCCGGCGCCCGGCTCGGAATAACCCTGGCACCACCATTCCTCGGCCGCCAGGATCTTGGGCAGGAAGCGCTGCTGCTGTGCTGGCGAGCCGAAGGCCATGATGACCGGCGCCACCATCTTCAGGCCGAACGGCACCGCGCGCGGCGCGCCGGCCGCGGCCGACTCTTCCTCGAAGATGTACTGCTGGGTGGCGTTCCAGCCGGTGCCGCCGAACTGCTGCGGCCAGGCCGGCGCAGCCCAGCCCTGCTCATGCAGGATGCGCTGCCAGCGCACGTAGTCGTCACGCTCGACGATCAAACCGCCCAGCACTTTTTTCCGGATGTCGGCCGGCAGCTTTTCCTGCATGAAGCTGCGCACCTGTTCCCGGAATGCGGTTTCTTCCGCTGTGAAATTCAAGTCCATATCAGTCTCCGACGCCGCTCTTAGAACGCGGCGATGCCGGTTTGTTCGCGGCCCAGGATCAGCGCATGGATGTCGTGGGTGCCTTCATAGGTGTTGACCACCTCCAGGTTCACCATGTGGCGGATCACGCCGAACTCGTCCGAGATGCCGTTGCCGCCCAGCATGTCGCGCGCGATGCGGGCCACGTCCAGCGCCTTGCCGCAGGAATTGCGCTTCATGATCGAAGTGATCGAGGTCGCCGCCGTGCCTTCGTCCTTCATCCGGCCCAGCCGCAGGCAGCCCTGCAGGCCCAGCGTGATCTCGGTCTGCATGTCGGCCAGCTTCTTCTGGATCAGCTGGTTGGCCGCCAGCGGCTTGCCGAACTGCTTGCGGTCCAGCACATACTGGCGCGCGGTGTGCCAGCAGGCTTCGGCCGCGCCCAGCGCGCCCCAGGCGATGCCGTAGCGGGCCGAGTTCAGGCAGGTGAACGGGCCCTTCAGGCCGCGCACGTCCGGGAAGGCATTCTCTTCCGGGCAGAACACGCCATCCATCACGATCTCGCCGGTGATCGAGGCGCGCAGGCCGAACTTGCCGTGGATGGCCGGGGCCGACAGGCCCTGCATGCCTTTTTCCAGGATGAAGCCGCGGATCGCGCCTTCGTCGTCCTTGGCCCAGACCACGAACACGTCGGCGATCGGGGAGTTGGAAATCCACATCTTCGCGCCGGACAGCTCATAGCCGCCGTCGACCTTCCTGGCGCGGGTGACCATGGAGCCGGGGTCGGAGCCGTGGTTGGGTTCGGTCAGGCCAAAGCAGCCTATCCATTCGCCGCGGGCCAGCTTGGGCAGGAACTTCTGCTTCTGCTCTTCGGTGCCGAATTCATAGATCGGCACCATCACCAGCGAGGACTGCACGCTCATCATGGAACGGTAGCCGGAATCGACGCGCTCGACTTCGCGAGCGATCAGGCCGTAGCTGACATAGTTCAGGCCGGGGCCGCCGTACTGTTCGGGAATGGTTGGGCCGAGCAGGCCGAGTTCGCCCATTTCACGGAAGATGGCCGGATCGGTGGTTTCATTGCGGAAGGCGTCCAGCACGCGCGGCTGCAGCTTGTCCTGGCAGTAGGCAGCCGCGGCATCGCGCACCATGCGCTCTTCGTCAGTAAGCTGCTGGTCCAGCAGCAGCGGATCGTCCCAGTGGAATTGTGCTTTGGCTTGCATGGCGTTCTCCAGATTGAATGTTCGTTCTAAGACAAGGGTCGGCCGGCGCGACAGGGCGCAGGCCGGTTCGGATCAGACTTCCCGCTGCAGCAGCGACAGGCCGAGTTCGGCGCGGCGCCGCAGCCACTGGCTGGCGCGATAGCGCGGATCGCCGGTTTCCTGCAGCAGGTTGTTCAAGATGGTCAGCACGGTGCGTGTGCCCAGCTCGTCGCCCCAGGCCAGCGGCCCGCGCGGATAGCCCAGGCCCAGCGTGACGGCACGGTCGATATCGGCCGGCTCGGCGATATTCTGCTGCGCAATCTCGGCGGCGATATTGATGATATGCGCCACAACGCGCTGCGACACCAGGCCGCTGCTGTCGCGCACCAGGCTGACCGGCACGCCATCCGCGCCCAAGAGGCCGCGCGCCATCTCGGCATAGGCGGCATCGGTCGCCGGCGTGGTCATGGCCACGCGGCGGCGGGTCAGGTCGAACAGGGTTTCCACGCCGACCGTGCGGCGCGGGTCCAGGCCCTGCGCCACGCAGCAGCGGGTGGCATCGTCGCCCAGCGGCGTAACGAGGCACAGCGCGCGCTCGCTCGGCTTGTCGCCGTCTTCCACGGTCACGCCGGCTGCCTGCAGGAAGGGCGCGATGCGCGCCGCCAGTTCCGGCCGCGCCTGCGACAGCCAGACGGAGGGCGGCAGCGCGGAGGAGGGCGCCGGCTCGGCGGCGACGTCCTTCTTGCCTTCGGCGCTGTAGCGGTAAAAGCCATGGCCGACCTTGCGGCCGACCGCGCCGGCGTCGAGCATCTGGCGCGTCAGATTCTGCGGACGGAAGCGCGGCTCTTCGTAGTATTGGTGGTAGATCGATTCCATTACCGGGTGAGACACGTCCAGGCCGGTCAGGTCCATCAGTTCGCACGGGCCCAGCTTGAAGCCGGGGCCGTCGCGCAGGATGCGGTCCAGGGTCGGGATGTCGGTCACGTTCTCGGCCAGGATGCGCAGGCCCTCGGTGCCGAAGCCGCGGCCGGCGTGATTGACGATGAAGCCCGGCGTGTCCTTGGCGCGCACTGCGGTGTGGCCCCAGTGGCGGCCCAGCGCCAGCATGTAGTCGACGATTTCCGGCGCCGTCATCAGGCCGCCGATCGCTTCGACGATCTTCATCAGCGGCACTGGGTTGAAGAAGTGGAAGCCGGCCACCTGTTCCGGCCGCTTCAGGCCGGCGGCGATCGAGGTCACCGACAGGGAAGACGTATTGGTCGCCAGGATGGCGCCCGGATTGACGATCTCTTCCAGCGTGCGAAACAAGGTCTTCTTCGCTTCGAGCTGTTCGATGATGGCTTCGACGACCACATGGCAGCCGGCCAGCTGCTTCAGGTCGTCGCCGGCATGCAGGCGGGCGATCGCGCTGTCGGCGGCGTCGCGCTGCAGTTTGCCTTTCTCGGTCAGCATATTGAAGGTGCCGGCCAGCGCCTGCCTGGCGGCCTCGGCGGCGCCGGCGCGGGTGTCGTTGAGCCAGACCGTGGCGCCGGCCAGCGCGGCAATCTGGGCAATGCCGCGCCCCATCACGCCGCAGCCGACGATGCCGACGACCAGTTCGGGGGAGCTTGGCTCAGGAAGGTAACTGGATTGCATGCTTGTTCTCCTGGGATGTTCTCTTGTTTCGCCGCGACGCCAGGTCGGGAGTTTTTCAGTGCAAATTTTTATTCTGCACGGTGGAATGCTGTTTGGGCATGCGGAACTCTATGTGAGTGCCATAGAGATGTCAAGAATTGCCGCCCCGCCGCGGACTGATTGATCGGAGGCAATGCTGGCGAATGCAGGCCGTTTACCGCGCTACGCCAATTCACACTAGAATGACGGTTTTGCAGTGCAGAATTCAATTCTGAACCAAATTGATTTTTGGGTTCCATTATGACAGTATCGCCTGAAACAGAATGCATGTACGACAGCATGCGAGGAGACAATATGCTGAACCACTCGGCCGAACCGGCTTTGCCGCGCCGCATCCACGAGGCTTTTCTGCCGTGGGTTGCAAGCCATCCCGACAATATTGCCCTGACGGACGACCATCTGACCTTGCGCTACCGCGAGATGCCCGATGCGGTCGGCGCGGTGGCGGCGCAGCTGGCGGCAGCCGGCGTGCGCGCCGGCGACAGGGTATTGCTGGTTGCCGAGAATTCGGTGGCCCTTGCGGTGTGCATCCTGGCGGTGAGCCAGCTTGACGCCTGGTCCGCGACGGTGAATGCACGCCTGTCGGCCCGCGAGATCGACAATTTCATTGCCCATTCCGGCGCGCGGCGCACGCTGTATTTCGGCGCCGGATCGGCTTCGGCGCAGGCGCACGGCCAGGCCCGCGGAGCGGAATTGCAGCAATGGCCCGTGATCGGGCAGGTCGCCATGGGCCCCCTCAACATACGCACCGAGCCTGAACCGGTGTTCGATGCTGCTCGGCGCCAGCCCGCCGTGCTGGTCTATACCTCCGGCACCACCGGCGCGCCCAAGGCGGTGATGCTGAGCCATGCCAACCTGCTTTTCATCGGCAACAACAATCGCCGCATGCGCAATCTGGCGCCGGGCGACACGGTCTACGGCGTGCTGCCGCTGTCCCATGTGTACGGCTTGTCGGCGCTGCTGGTGGCGTCGATGATCAGCGGCGCCAGCCTGATGCTGGTGCCGCGCTTCTCGGAAGCGGCCCTGGCGCATGCGCTGGCCATGCGTGGCGTGACCGTGATGCATGGCGCGCCGGCGATGTATGCCAAGCTGCTGGCCTGGAGCGAGAGCAGCGGCAATCCGCTGCCGGCGCCGCACCTGCGGGTAGCCCAGTCCGGCGGCGCGCCGCTGACGCCGGCCCTGAAGTCGGCATTTGAAAAGGCCTTCCATCTGCCTCTGCAGAATGGCTACGGCATGACCGAGGCCGCTCCCTCGATCTGCCAGACCCGGCTCGATGCGCCGCGCACCGACTGCTCGGTCGGACAGGCGATTCCCGGCGTGGAAGTGCGGCTCTACGCCGCTGAGCAGGATGCGCAGGGCGTGGGCGAGATCCAGGTACGCGGACCGAACGTGATGCTGGGCTATTACCAGGCGAGCGAGCTGACCGCCGAAATCATCATCGAGGATGGCTGGCTGCGCACCGGCGACCTCGCGCGCATGGATGCCGACGGCGCCTTTCACGTCGTCGGACGCAGCAAGGAGCTGATCATACGTTCCGGCTTCAATGTCTATCCGATCGAAGTCGAGCAGGTGCTCAATGCGCATCCCGACGTGGTGCAGTCGGCCGTGGTCGGCCGCGCCGTCGAAGGCAACGAGGAAGTGATGGCCTTTGTCGAGGTCGTGGACGACGCGCAGATCGACGAGGAGGCGCTGCGTGCCTATGCCAGGGAGCGGCTGTCGCCTTATAAGGTGCCAAGCCGGATCGTGATCATGGAACACCTGCCGGCGGCGGCGACGGGCAAGATCCTCAAGAAGGAATTGCAGCGCATGGCCTCTGCCGGCTACTGACCACGGCATTGACATCGATAACCAGGGGAGCAAGACCATGACGCAACAATTGATGACGTCGCCCGATGCCGTCCTGAGCCGGCCCAATATCAAGGAAGACCGGCATTTCGTCACCGCCCTGGCGCGGGGCCTGGAGCTGCTGGCCTGCTTCCGCTCGGGAGACAAGCTCCTTGGCAATCAGGAACTTGCCGAGCGCAGCAGGCTGCCCAAGTCCACTGTCTCGCGCCTGACCTACACGCTGACCAAGCTGGGCTACCTGCAATACGACGAGCAGGCCGGCAAGTACCGGCTCGGCACCGCGACCCTGGCGCTGGGAAGCGCGATGCTGTCGCGGCTGGACATACGGCAGATGGCGCGGCCCCTGATGCAGGAGCTGGCCGATTTCTCGCACACGATGGTGTCGCTCGGCATGCGTGACCGGCTGAGCATGATCTACGTTGAAAACTGCCGCAGCCAGGCAGCGCTGACCCTGCGCCTGGACGTGGGCGCGCGCATTCCGGTGGCCAGCACCGCGATGGGCCGTGCCTACCTGGCGGAAGTCTCCGCCAATGAGCGCAACGACATCCTGGAGCGGGTGCGCGACCTTGACGAGCTGGCCTGGCCGGCGCTGCGCGACCGGGTGATGCGGGCAGTCGACGAGTATCACACGCTGGGTTGCTGCACCTCGTTCGGCGACTGGCAGCCGGACGTGAACGCGATTGCGGTGGCCTTCAGGCCTACGGAAAACGCGGCCCCGCTCAGCATCAATTGCGGTGGACCGGCCTTCAACCTGTCACGCGAATTCCTGCTGGAAGAAGTAAGGCCAAGGCTGATCGAACTGGTTTCACAACTGCGGCGGCCGTCCGTCGCGCACTACGGCTGACGGCGCTGGCATCTGCCGGTCTGGCGCCTGCCGCGGCGGCGGCGACCGGTTCCGCCGCGGTTTCCGGCTGCTGCGCCGTACAGACCGCGGCCACCGCCTCGCGCATGTCGGCCAGGCGCAGGGGCTTGACCAGATAGGCGCGCGCACCGGCGCGCATGGCGGCCTGCGCATGACGCGGATCGTCATGCGCGGAGAGGACGATGCAGGGAGGCGGCGCAGCACGAGCGCATAGTGCTGTGAGCAGCGCCAGGCCATCCATGCCGGGGAGGGCGAGGTCGCACATCACCAGGTCCACCCTCCGATGCGCCAGCAGCGCCAGCGCTTCCTCGGCTGTGCCGGCGCAATGCACGGCGAAACCCAGCTTCTGCAAAACGGCCGTTGCCAGCATCCGTTCCACGGAGCTGTCATCGATCACAAGCGCACGGCGGGAAGGCGCAGGTTGAACGAGCGGCGTTGAAATCTCCATGCGTGAACTCCCAAATGACGGAACGGGCGTATTAGTATCGCGTCGGCGATGAATGCTCATTGGCCTGGCTCAACTGCTGGCAACGCAGTACATGGTCGAGCTGCAGATTGAAACTGCAGTAGGCCTTGCCGATCTCGGCCAGAAGACGGGCCAGGCCGGCGCGCTGTCCGGCCTGGCACTTCAATTCCAGTACCCGGCACAGTCCCGCCATCCGCCATCCGGCGATCGAGGCGCAGCTGCCGGCAAGCGCATGCGCCACCTTGCGCAGTTGCGGCATGTCGCTTCCCGCAGCCGCCTGCCGCAATGCCGTCAGGCGCGCTTCCGTATCGTTCCGGAAAGTCAGCACGACATCGTCAAAGCCGGCGCCGAACAGGCTGGCCAGGGACAGCAGTTCGGCCCTGGTCAGCGCATCGCGCCGGCTGGCTTCTTCCACGGTATGCGGCGGCAGCCAGAGCAGAAGCAGGTTGCGCAGCGGCACGGGCTGCAGAGGCTTGACGCAGACATCATCCATGCCCGCGCGCAGGCAGGCGTTGCGTTGCTCATCCGACGATGCCGTCGTGCAGGCAATCAACGGCACCGCGCCATGCCGCTGCATGGCGCGAAGGCGCGTGGTTGCTTCAAACCCGTTCGTGCCTGCCATCTGGCTGTCCATCAGGATCAGGTCATAGGGACGTTTCCTGTGCCGTTCGAGGGCCTGAAGGCCAGTGGTCGCCATCTCGGAAGAAAAGCCCAGGCTGTGCAGCATGCGCTGGGCCACGATGCAGTTGACCGGACTGTCATCCGCGACGAGAATGCGGCGCGCCATCGCGCCGGGAACACGGCGTCCGGAATCCATGGCTGAAGACAGTCCGTCAGATGGCATGTGGCTTTCGGTTTGAACTGGAAGGCCGTGCAAAACATCATGGCCATGAACGGCCGGCACGGGCGAGGCTCATGGTAGGCCCCGTCCGTGCCGGCTGTCAAAAGAGGCAGCGCTCGTCAGGCGCTCATCAATTGATCCCAGGTGGCAGGCTCGGGGCCCGATGGCTCGTCCGATACCGGCGCCGTCCGGTTCTTGCGGCCGGCGGCCTGGCGGTTGCGGGTGGTCGACGGCGGCAGGCGGCGCAGGGTGCGCAAGGCATCGGCATCGCAAATGCCAATCGAGCGCTGGTCGACGGTGATCAGGCCGATTTCATTGAACGCCGACAGCGTGCGGCTCACTGTCTCCAGCGTGAGGCCGAGGTAGCTGCCGATCTCGTGGCGCGTCATGCGCAGGTTGAACAGCTTGCTGGAATAGCCCATGTCGGCAAAGCGTTCCGACAGCGACACCAGGAAACGCGCCACCCTGGCCTCGGCACTGAGCGCGCCGAGCATGCTGACCATGGCCTGCTCGCGCACCAGTTCCCGGCTCATCACGCTGTACATCGCATGTTCGAGTTCGATATGCGTACGGCCAAGCGCGGTAAATTTCTTGAACGGCAGCAGAACCAGGTCGCAATTGGACAAGGCAACCGCTTCCGAGGCGTAACGCCGGGTATGAATGCCATCCACGCCGAACAGATCGCCTTTCATCGGGAAGCTCAATACCTGTTCGTTGCCGTATTCATCGATCAGCACGGTTTTCAGGAAACCCGAGTGGACGATATACAGCGTGTCGAACGGCTGGCCGATGGTGTGAATGCGTTGCCCGGTCTTGAATTGCACATGCTGGAACAGCAAGTCGTCATCGTTCATCGTGGATGTCGCTGGAATCCGCAGCAGGGCGCACAACTCCTTCAGATTGGACCAGAGTTTTCCCTGGCGTTGCCAGCCGGCTTCCATCGGTGGCAAGCGCAGCGACATCGCACCGGCCTCGGAACGGTTTTCTTGAACTTGCGTGGCACCCATAGCGATCTCCCAAATCAGTGCATAGATACAGCGTCGGGCCGGAAAGGGGACGAAAACCTGTTCCCGGCAATGGTCTTGCATGACGTCAATGTCTTGCGTGCCTTGCCTGCCAGAAAGACGACGCACGGTTTTTGCGTCTTCGAGTTCGGCAGCCAGATTTGTAACTGTTAGAAGCAAGGCGCGTGAAACACATGGGCAGTATCCCAATACTGGCGGTTACTGACTATCGGGATGCGCTGAATGAGGGTGTAGGGATTTTCCTACCCTTGTCCTACATGTTCTCTGTCAGACAATTGGTGCGCTGAAAGATCGATGTGATGGTTTTAAAGGCTGAAAAGCCTAAGGGTAGGGATAGAGAATTAACGACGAGCGAAAATTATAGTCGCATCGGCATCAGCAGCCGATGCGCTACCGCGTACTGCACCAATTCAGCCAGCGAGGGCATGCCCATCTTGTGCAGGATACGGGTCTTGTGGGTGCTAACGGTTTTGACGCTCAGGTGCAGCAGTTCGGCAATTTCCGTAATTGATTTGCCGATCACAAGCAGGCTGAACACCTCGAATTCGCGGTCGGAAAGGTATTTGTGCGGCAACTCCTCGACCGACGGCATGGCTTCCATGGCCAACTGCTCGGCTACCTCGATGCTGATATACGGCCTTCCGGACGCCACCCGGCGGATAGCGCTGACCAGCTGGGTGCCTGCGCTCTCCTTGGTCAGATAGCCACGGGCACCTGCCCGGATGGCTCGCACCGCATACTGTTCTTCTTCATGCATCGTCAGGATCAGTATGTTGAGCTTTGGCATCTCGTCCTTGATCTGACGGATCAGCTCGACGCCGCTGCGGCCTGGCATCGACAGGTCCAGCATCAGCAGATCGAATCCGCCCTTGCGCACCTGCGCCAGAACTTCGAACCCATCCACTGCTTCACCCACCACTTCAATGTCGTCTGCGCCATCGAGAATGCGCTTGAGTCCCTCGCGCATGATGGTGTGGTCATCTGCAATTACGATGCGAATCATAGTCGGCTTGCCTTCGGCAAATTCCTTGTTTGAAATCTTGAGCACGATCGGTTGTTGCCTGACGTGCATGTCCATTGCTTGCGAAAGTATAGATAGGTTGGGCGGGTACGCCTAGCCCATGCAGTGTTTTTGATAAGTACCGATGATGCGGGCAACTTGATTAGCGCCGTCAATTCCGAACTTGAACGTTTCATAGGCAACTTCTGGTATGCAGGCGTCAGAATGCAGATACATGACAAATGAGCAATTATTTGTAAATATTGGCCAAATGCTGATTCTGCGCATACAGGTCGATTAAGCCAAGTGCGACGATAAGCTTAATTTCTTGTGATGGAAGTGCTTTTTGGTAATCGCGCGCGGTGCCGTTAACGATAGATCGGTAGACAACAGGGGTGGCTATGGACCACGTCGGGTCAGGAAGAAAAGGAGACTTGAGTGACGACTCGGGCAGGGAAATAACTGCTTCCGTGCTTGAACTCGTCGGCAACGCGCTTGAAACCACGTCCGTCATATGGCAGATCGAAGACGATCTGGTCTGTATACTGCGCCCCGCCGCAGCATCGGAACAGGCTGACACCGCCCCGGTTTACCTTGACTCGATGGCTGCGCGTGCACTGCTTCATCCCAACGATCACGGCGAACTCAATGCGGCGCTCAGCCGCTGCCTGTCGAGAAGCATGCCTATCGTTACCGTCGATCTGCGCATCCGTACGCCTGAAGGATGGCTGGCGTGTACAGCACGCATGCGCGGCACGGCGTTTGACGAAGGTGGCCACATTACCCGCATCGTGGCCATGTTCCATCCGATTGCCAGTGGAACGCCGTTGCAGGCATTCCCTGGCGGCGATCTGCCGCCAGGGAAAGGCGCGAAGCTGCCCGCGCTCGGCGATCTGCCGCAGGCAGCCGGCTTTCCGCTTCCGGAAGCGCGCGCATTGTCCAAATTTCTCGCAGCCCAGGCACGGGTGATGAAAATGGTCCTGCATGGCGACGATCTGCAGGCCATCCTCGACGACATCGCGCGCATGGTCGAGCAACTGGCGCCGCAGGCGCTGTGCTCGGTGCTGCTTCTGAGCGAGGATGGCGAGCATTTCATTCGTTCCGCCGCGCCGTCGCTGCCATCGTCGTTTCATCAGGCTATTTTGCAGCTGACGGTGGACCCGGCCACCGGTTCCTGCGGCGCTGCCGCCTACCGGCGCGAACCGGTCATTACCGCCGATACCGCCAGCGATCCGCTGTGGCGCAATTACCAGAGTCTGTCGGTGCCCCATGGATTGGCGGCTTGCTGCTCCAGGCCGTTCTTTGGCAGGTCGGGCCAGGTGCTGGGCACCGTGGCAATCTATCATCGCGTACCGGGCGCGCCGGACAAGTTCGACATGCAGATGCTGGCCGCCGCGGCCGACCTCGCCGGCGTTGCCGTCACCGCCTACATCGCCGAGCGTCAGATACGCGATCTTTCAAGCTATGACGCATTGACGGGCCTGCCCAACCGCGATCGTTTCCGGCAACTGCTTGAGGAGGAGTTGCGCCAGGCGCGTCGGCGAGGCCAGGCGGCGGGCCTGCTGTGCATCGACCTGGACCGCTTCAGGCTGGTCAACGAAAGCCTGGGGCAGAAGGCCGGCGACGCGGTGCTGCGGCAGACGGCGCGGCGCCTGCGCCAGGTTGCCGGCGCAACGGACGAAACTGCCCGGCTGGGCGCCGATGAGTTCGTCGTGCTGGTGCGTAATCCGTCCTCGCTGGAAAGCCTGCGGTCCATGGCGCGTGAACTGGCGCTGGCCCTGGCTGAACCGGTCGAAGTCGACCTGCGGGTGTTTCGCCAGACGGCCAGCATAGGCTTATGCCTGTTTCCGGACGATGGCGACGATGCGCAGGCCCTGATGCGGGGCGCCGACCTGGCAATGAGCCAGGCCAAGGCGCAGGGCGGCAATGCCGTCTGCCATTACGCTGCCGACATGCTGGCCGCTTCGGTGCAGCGGCTGGCACTGAGGGCGGATCTCCCCGGCGCGGCGCAGCGCAACGAACTGCGCCTGCTGTACCAGCCCAAGCTCGATCTGCGATCCGGCGAGGTGACAGGCGCGGAAGCGCTGGTGCGCTGGGCGCATCCGCACTATGGCGTGCTGTCGCCGGCCATGTTCATTCCCATCGCCGAAACCTCCGGCGACATCATGCATATCGGCAATTGGGTAATGCACGAAGCTTGCCGGCAGATGGCGGCCTGGCGCGCGGCGGGCCAGACCGTGCTGCCGGTCGCCATCAATTTGTCGGCGCGCCAGTTTGCCGACCCGGCGCTGGCGGCCAATATCGAATCGGCCCTCCGGCACTACGAGCTCGACGGTGAACTGCTTGAACTCGAGGTGACGGAAAGCCTGGTGATCGAGGACCCGGCGCGGGCGATGAAAATCCTGTCTGCGCTGCAGGCGATTGGCGTCCGGATCGCGGTCGATGACTTCGGCACCGGCTATTCGTCATTGGCGCAACTGAAACGCTTTCCGGTGGACAGCCTGAAGATAGACCGATCCTTCGTGCAGGACATTCCGGGCGAGCCGAACGACGCCGCCATCGTCAAGGCCATCATCGCGATGGGGCATGCACTCAATCTGAAAGTCATCGCCGAAGGCGTTGAAACAGCCGATCAACTGAATTTCTTGCAGCGTCACGACTGCGATGCAATCCAGGGCTATTACCTGAGCCAGCCCTTATCCGTCGACCAGTTGCGGGACTTCATGCAGCGGCATCACGCCGCTTCGCTCATTTGGCGTCCGGCTTGACTCGCATCCAGCGGGCGATGCCGACGATGACGAGGATGCCGACCAGATCGGCCATTGCGCTCTGGGTGCTGACAGTGAAGCCTGCCAGGCCCTTCAAGCCCTGGACCATCATCCAGGCGCTCAGCGCCGACAGGGCGACGTGGCTCAGCGGGCCGGAGTAGTTCTTCGAAAAAGCGGAGAGGAATCGGGATTTATTGGGTTTGGACTGGTTGTTCATGAAAAACCTTGATGAGCGGGGAAGTGGCGACAGGATCAACACATTATCGCGACAAACAAAAGTTTCCCCAAGTAAATTTCTTACCAGGATTTATGAAAGGGTGATTCGGCGCGGCGAGTGTGCTTAAAAAGCTGCATTCCGTTATCTTCTTGCAAATAATCATTATCTTTTTGTTATTTGCACGAAAATCACCGAAGTCGGCATGTTACATCAGGTTTTGCGGCTGTGCGCATTACGTATGATTTCACGCAAAGATATAGCGGTTTTTACCGGCGGTCTTTGCCTTGCCGACAGCCTCCTCGACCATCTCGGTCAGAGCTGCGGCGCTGTGCAGTTCGGCTGGATGAAAGCAGATGCCGATGCTGGCCGTTATCCTGATCTCCATGCCGTTTATCCTGAACGGCCTGGCGATTGCCGCCAGCAGCTTGCCTGCGACGATCTCGGCGTTTTCGGAGGTGTTTACGTCGACCACCAGGATGCCGAACTGGTCGCCGTCGAGCCTGCCGACGACATCCGATTCCCGTACTGCGCGCATGAGCCGTCGCGCCACTTCAGCCAGCAACTGGTCGCAGTGGCGATTGCCATAGGCCTGGTTGAGTTGCCTGAAACCGTCAAGGTCCAGCAGCAGGAGCGCCGCGCCGTTGTAGCCGCAACGGCTGCCGCGCTGCACCTGGTGCTTCAGCAGTTCCATGAACAACGCCCTGCCAGGCAAGCCGGTCAGGCTGTCAAAGTTGGCATTGCGCCAGTTGTGCTGTTCTGCCTGACCGGTATTGCCCAGTTCGGCCAATTTCAGCATCAGGCTGCCATCGTCGAGCCGGCTGCCGCTGACCTGGCACGCAGGCCTGGCCGGGTATTCCTGTTCAAAGCAAAAGCTTGGTTCGGATATCAGCCGGCGAATTTGCTGTGCGACGGCTTCGGCGGGAGGAAGGGCGCCAAAGTCGCCGCGCTCGGCGCGGTACCGGAGGATGTCGGCTAGCTGGCTGCCGTCGCCGGCCAGGTTTTCCGGCAGGTCCAGCATGGCGGAAAAGCGCGTATTGCATAGCCGCAGGCGGTATTCCGGGTCGAACACGGCCAGGCCGTTTTCCTGGCTGTTTGCGATTGCAAGCGCAAGGCTGCGCTCCCTTGCCAGCGCGGCTTCGATGGTGTTCCGACGTGTCTCGTTGTCCGCTTCGGGCGCCGGGACCAGGCGCCTGGCCAGGCGGGGCAGCTGGTCGATGTACAGTTCCTCGCTGTCCTTGACCAGGTAATCCAGGCCTTCCTGGCGCAAGGCCGGCGCTGCCTGGCCAAGGTCGGCCGGTTCCACCAGCAGCAGGACGGGCAGGTCGGGACGGGACTTGCGGGCAGCGCGCAGGATGTCCAGCCCGTTGCCGCCGCCAAGCCGGAAATTCGCCACGAGGAGATCGATACGGTGCTGCGACAGCGCGGTGATGCCTGCCATGTCGCTGCTGACCAGTATGGCGTCGATGCCGTGCGGTTCCAGGCGGCGCTGGACGTCGCGTGCGCGCAGGGCATCGGATTCAGCGTAGAGCAGGGTGCAGTGGTTGGACATGGCGGGCAAGGTGGGTCGTGTGAGGGAAGCGTCGCCTGGCACGGCAGGAACCGGGCGTGGCAGCCGGTGGAGTCAGTTGAGGAATTTCTCGTTTCTGGTAATGACGGTCATGTCGACGAAGGTCGAGCCGGTGTGGCGTGTTGGCGAAAATTCCACCGGAAAGCCAATGTCGTAATTTTTCAGCGTGATCGTTTCGAGCGCGGCGATGAATTTCTCGCGGCTCAGGTCTGCGCCGGCGCGCCGCAGTCCCTCGGCAAAGACCTTGGCGGCGATATAGCCCTCCAGGCTGGAAAAGTTGGGTTCGCCCTTGCCCTCGTTCTTGAGCGCGCGGGTGTATTCCGCCACCACGGGGTTCGAAGCCTTCCAGGGAAACGGCACGACCTGCGATACGCCTACACCCTGGCCATCGGCGCCGAGCGCCTGCGCCAGCGGCTGGCTGCCGACGAAAGACACATTATGGAACTGGCCGGTATAGCCCGCGGTCCGCATCTGCTTCACCAGGGCGGCCGACGCCGCATACGTGCTGATCTGGATGATCGCATCGGGGCGCTTGGCCAGCAGGCGCTGCGCCGCCTGGCTGACGTTGTTGCTGTTGCGCTCGACCGTCGCGCTGTCCACGAGTGTCATGTTGCGCTTGTCGAGCGCGCGCCTGACGCCATCCAGGCCGGCCTGGCCGTAGGCGTCATTCTGGTGGAACGCAGCGATATGGCGGACGCCGACGCGTGCCAGTTGATCGACCAGATGTTCGGTCTCCTCTACATAGCCGGCCCGGATGTGGAATATCTGCCGGTTGAATGGCTCCCGCAGGGACAGGGCGCCGGTGAAAGGCGCGAAAAATGGCACTTTGGCGCTGGTAAAGACGGGCAGTGCCGCGTTGCTGGTCGGCGTGCCGACGTAGCCGAACAGGGCGAACACCTGGTCATTCTGTATCAGGCGCCGGGTATTCTCGACGGTCAGCGCCGGTTCGTACTTGTCATCGGCCGTGACGATCTCGATCTTTCTGCCGTGGATTCCGCCCTGTCTGTTGACCTGGTCAAAATACAGCCGTGCGCCGGCATTGAGGTCTATGCCCAGCTGGGCAGCGGGGCCGGTGAACGCGGCTGACTGGCCCAGCAGGATGCGATTGGCGCTGACGCCGGTTTCGGCGAGGCAGACCATGGGTGACAGGACCAGCAGCAGGGAGGCGACGCTGCGGGCAAGGCGGTTGGATAAGGAAAACATGAGTAGCCTTTGGGCAATCTTGACGGCAATCCGAATGTATCAGAAAAATGCATGCTCACAGGCAATATTTGTATTGATTTTAAGAAATTCATGCAACGGGCCGGCGGTTCAAAGACAAGCGCCCGTTGTCGGCGCGATGAAACGCCATAGGTAAAAACCCCGTGGTCGTTTCGGAAATTATTCCGGGTGCGCAAGTCGATTCAGTTATAGTGATGCTCGGTCAGCGACCTAATGTGAGAGAACGTTTACCGGGGTGAGTGATACTGAACCTGCCGGGTCCGACTCTCCGGCCGGCATGGCGATCCAGGATGATCTTCAGCTTCAGGGCAACGCGGCCGGCGTCAAGGAAAGTCTCTGTTAATTGTCTGTTTGAATGGTCACCATGCTTCATCTTCTTCGTCGCGGCCTTTGCCTGGCCTTTGCTTTGACAGCCGCTGCAGCCCACGCCAATGTGGTCGTGGTCCTGAATTCCCGGGATGCCACCGTCAGCCTGCTGGACCAGACGACGCATCAGGAAATCGGTTCTCTTCCAGTTGGCAAGGAGCCGCATCATCTGATGGCGACGCCGGACAACAAGTCGCTCATCGTCGCCAGTGCCGTCAGCAATGAACTGATTTTCCTGGACCCGCGCACCGGCCAGATGCAGCGCCGCATTCCGGACATCATCGATCCCTACCAGATCGGCTTTTCGCCCGACAGCAAGTGGTTCGTCTCCAATGCGCTGCGCCTGGACCGGGTGGACATCTATGCCTATGACGGCAAGGACATGAAGCTCAGCAAGCGGGTACCGCTGGCCAAGATGCCCAGCCACATGGCGTTCACCAAAGACAGCAAGATGGTGTTCATCACCTTGCAGGGCAGCGACCAGGTCAGCGCCATCGACCTGACGACCCAGACAGTCAAGTGGACCATGCCGGTCGGAAAGCTGCCGGCCGGGATCGCGATGACGCCGGACGAAAAATATCTGCTGGTCGGCATCATGGGCAGCGATTATGTCGAAGTGATCGACTGGCGCACGCAGCAAACCGTCAAGCGCATCAAGGCAGGGGCGGGCGCACATAATTTTCGCCTGACCGGCGACAAGCGTTTCATCTTCGTTTCCAACCGCGTTTCCAATACGATCAACATCATCGACCAGGAAAAACTGGAGAACGTCGGCACGATCGACGTTCCGGGCGGCCCGGACTGCATGGAACTGACCGACGACGGCAAGACGCTGTGGGTCACGCTGCGCTGGATCAAGAAGGTGGCGGTGATCGACGTGCCCAGCAAGAAAGTCATACAGATGATTCCGGTGGGTCGCTCTCCGCATGGCGTCTATTTCATCAATCATTCTCCGAGGTAAGCGGGTGCGACGCCTTGTCGCTACGTTCTGCATCGTCCTGTCTGCTGCGCCCGCCGCGCAGGCCGGCGATTGCCGCGGCACCATCTACCTGACCTTCGACACCGGCAGCCAGTCGCAGGCGCAGCTGGTTGCCGACACGCTGCGCCGTCATCATGCCAAGGCCACCTTCTTCCTGGCCAATGAAAAGACCGTGCGCGGCGATTATTCGCTGGATCCGTCCTGGGCGTCGTACTGGAAAGCCCTGCGCGACGATGGCCATGCTTTCGGCAGCCATACCTTTGACCATGTCTATGCGCTACGCGATGCGGCCGATGGCAAGCTGGAAGTACGGCCGCAGTTCGGCCCGCAGGCCGGCAGGAAGCTGATCTGGACTCAGCAGCAGTATTGCGATGAACTGCGCCGGGTGGACAGCCGGTTCCGCGAACTCACCGGCGCCGGGCTGGACCCCTTCTGGCGCGCGCCGGGCGGCAAGCTGACCCGGGTCAGCCAGGCCGCTGGCCAGGCCTGTGGACTGGCCCACGCCGGCTGGGCACCGGCCGGGTTTTCGGGAGATGAACTGCCGAGCGAGCGTGTATCGAATCAGGAATTACTGGCGCGTGCGCTGAACGGACTGCGCGACGGCGATATCTTCATGGCGCATCTGGGTATCTGGTCCCGCAAGGAAGCATGGGCGCCGGCGGTGCTGGAACCATTGCTTGCGGGGCTGGAACAGAAGGGCTTTTGTTTTGCGACGCTGCGCGAGCATCCTGACATCGGCAAGCGGCTGCGGTCCGGCGTCGCCGTGAAAGGAAATCGTCCGTGATCGCGTCGCTGTCTGATTCTTTTGCCATTGCCCAGGCGTGGCTGTTCGAAACCGTTGTGCAGCCGCTGCTGTTCTGGTCCGGCCTCGGGGAGTTCACCGAGAATGCCTTCGAAGGCACCGAATGGTTTCTGATCGGCGTCTGTGAACTGGTGCTGCTATGGCTGGTGCTGCGTCCGTTGGAGGCAATGATCCCCGTACATGCGTTCGATGATCGCCGTGCGCGCTGGAATGACTTCATCTACACCGTGGTGCATCGCCTGGGCGCCTTCACCCTGGTGATCTTCTTTTTGCTGGACCCGCTGATCGACCAGTTCACAGCCTTCCTGCATCTGCACGGCATCCATCAGTTCGATCTCGACAAGATCTGGCCCGGCGTCACCGACCTGCCGCTAGTGTCATTCTTTCTCTACCTGCTCGTGCTGGACTTTTTCGATTACTGGTATCACCGCGCGCAGCACAATATCGGCTGGTGGTGGGGCCTGCACAGCCTGCATCACAGCCAGCAGAACATGAACCTCTGGAGCGATGACCGGAATCATTTGCTGGATGACCTGCTGCGCGATCTGTTCTTGGCGGTTATCGCGCTGTTCATCGGCGTGCAGCCCGGACAATATGTGCTGCTGGTTGCCCTGTCGCGCATTCTGCAGAGCGTTCAGCATGCGAACATCCGGCTGCATTTCGGCTCGGTCGGGGAACGCCTGCTGGTTTCACCGCGTTTTCATCGTCTGCACCATGCGATCGGCATCGGCCATGAGAGCCGCGGCCGCGGCAGCCTTGGCGGCCACAACTTTGCCGTATTGTTTCCGGTATGGGATTTGCTGTTCGGTACCGCGCGCTTCGGCGATGGATTTGCGCTGACCGGGATCCGGGACCAGTTGCCGCCGCCGCAGGGCAAGGGCAGGGATTATGGCCGGGGCTTCTGGCGCCAGCAATGGCTGGGCCTGCGGCGCATGGTGGAGTACGGGCAGCGGGCGCGTCGCTGACGCCCCGCTGTGATGGATGACGCTGCTTCAGGCGCGCCGCGCAATGCGGCGGTCGCGGGCATTGCCCCAGATGGTGTCGGTGCAGTCGCTGATATGGCGCATTTCGCCGTCCCGGCTGACACAATAGTCCTTGAAGACGATCATGTCCTCGATCTCGACGTCATGGGCAATCCGGGTGTACTCGAAAATCATGCTGCGAACCACTTCGGCGCCGCCGACGATGTGGCTGCCATGCCCGATCCACGTCGGCCCGACGATGTGGCAGCCGGCTTCGATATGCGCACCGGAACCGATGTACACCGGGCCTTCGATGGTGGTGCCTTCCCAGTCGATGCGCGCGTTGAGTCCGACCCAGACGCCGTCGGCCACCTGCTTGCCCGGCAATTTGAGGCTTTCCACCTCGCCCTGCATCACGCTTTGCAGCACGGTCCAGAAGTCGGTGATGCTGCCGATATCGATCCATTCGAAGGGGCGACCCTGGGCGTAGAACGGCAGGCCTTTTTCCGCCAGCAGCGGGAACAGGTCGGAACCGATGTCGAACTCGGTGCCTGACGGAATCAGGTCGATCACTTCCGGCTCGAAGATATAAATGCCGGTGCTGGCGAAGTTGGACAGTGCCTCTTCCTGTGCCGGCTTTTCCTGGAAACGCTGGATGCGGCCATCGGCGTCGGTCACCACCACGCCATAGCTCGATACCTTGTCCCAAGGCACTTCCTTGGTAATCACGGTCGCCATTGCGCCCTTGCGCTTGTGCTCTTCAACAGCAGCCTTGATATCCAGGTCGATCAGTGCATCGCCGCACAGGACGATCGTCGTTTCATCAAAGAAGCCGCCGAATTCCTGGATTTTCTTCATGCCGCCGGCCGATCCCAGCGGGACCGGCACGACTTCGCCCTTGTCGTCCGTATAGCCTTCGAAGGAATAGCCGATACGCACGCCGAATTGCTGGCCTTCGCCGAAATACTCTTCAATCTTTTCGTGCAGGTGACTGACATTGACCATGATCTCGTCTACGCCGCAACGCGCCAGATGCTCGATCAGGTAGGCCATCACGGGCTTGCCCAACACCGGGATCATGGGCTTGGGCACATCGTAGGTCAGTGGCCGTACGCGCGTCCCCTTGCCAGCGGCGAGTATCATTGCTTTCATATATTCACTCGTGAGTAATAGTTGTTGATCGGTAACGATAGCCTGCGGTCCAGGATAGCAGACTGCTGTGCCGGGGGCGGGCATGACAACGCCGAACCACGGCTGGGTGTCATTATGACAACCAAGTCGCTGATCCGGCGTTTTTTGGTGGGCGTGGAACGAAGTGATGCTGCTTTCCGTTCCCGCTGCGCCCACGGCAAGGCTTATACGACTGCCATCTGTTCGCGCATGGCGGTGGTCGGCGCTACCTGGATGAATTCGCTGCTGGAGGAAGCCGCCGCAGCAGCAGCTGCAGCCTTCTTCTCCTGCTGCTCGATCCTTGCGCGGGATGGCGGCAGGCGGCGCAGGGTTTTCAATGCGTTGATGTCGTGAATATAGATCGAACGCTGATCGACCGAAATCAGGCCCAACTCGTTGAATGCCGACAGCGTGCGGCTGGCGGTTTCCAGGGTGACGCCCAGGTAATTACCGATTTCACGGCGCGTCATCGGCAGGTTGAATGCCTTGCCAGAGTAGCCGATTGCAGAGAAACGCTCGGACAGCGACACCAGAAAACGTGCGACACGGGCTTCGACCGTCAGGGAGCCGAGCATGGTGATCATGCCCTGTTCACGGATCAGCTCGCGGCTCATCAGGCCGTACAGTGCGGTTTCCAGAACCGGGTTGGTGCGGCCAAGCGCGGCAAATTTTGCGAACGGGATCAGGATGATGTCGCAGCTCGACAGTGCCACTGCCTCGGACGTGTATTTCTTGGTGTGAATGCCATCGATGCCGAACAGGTCGCCCTTCATCGGGAAGCTGAGGATCTGTTCATTGCCGAATTCATCGATCATGACCGACTTCAGGAAGCCGCAATTAACGATGTAGAGCATGTCGAACGGCTGGCCCGCGGTATGGATGCGTTGACCGGCCTTGAACTGGACGTGCTGGAAATGCTGGTCGTCGTCGCCGACGAATGTGCCTGACGGAATGCGAAGGAGATTACAGACATCATGCATATTGGACCAGATTTTATGCGTGCGACTGCCCGATCCCGCAGACCGCGTCGGTGTAGTGGTCGGAGCAGTGTTGCTTTCGATAGTTTGCGCACACGACATGGTGATCTCCTGTGATGGGTTAAGTTTGAATCGATTAGCGCCGCATCTTTTAAGCATCAGCATTTCTGTGCGGCAGTCTCAGGAAGAAGTATGTCGAAATGAAAACGCGGCCGGTATAGGACAGGCACTTGTTGCGTTGTAGGAAAAGATGAAGTCCCGCGACTTTTTCGCGTTTCTCGGGCGGGGCGAAGAGGAGGACAGCGAGGCAGGTTTACTGGCGTCTCGTGTCGGAGGTAGGAGTACGACTGCGTTTTTTATAGCTGGTTGCAGGAAAATACTGCTTTTCGCCCCCTACACGTCAGATATTTGCGCTTGTTTTGCGCGATGTCGGCTTTGAACAGGTTTTAGCAAGAGGTAAGTGATTTTTCTGACAACTTTACTGGGCGGGTCTGGCTGGCTGCAACGAAACAGGCTTACCGACGATTTGGAAACATAAAATGAACATGAAGCCGATAAACGATTATTATTCTGTATAAATATACAGTACAATTCCAGCCGCTTTCGCCGTGAAAACGGACGAAGTCATCAATAGCGGCACATGAAAAAGATTCTTCTTACCCTCATCCTGGCTACGGCCTACTTCGGTGTCTCTGCGAAAAGCGGTGATGCCGTGGAGATGCTGGTCGATCAGGTCCTGGAAAAAACGGGCGACCTGCTGCGTGGCGCGGGAGTGCGCGGCGGTGCTTCGGTACAGGCGCCGGGCAATCAGCTCATCGAGGTTGCCTTCTCGCCGAATGAGGGAAGCGAGGATCTGGTCGTCAAGGCCATCGGGTCGGCGCGGAGCAGCATAGGCGTGGCGGCGTACTCGTTTACCTCCCCGGTCATTGCCAAGGCGCTGCTCAACGCCAAAAGACGAGGCGTTGACGTGCGGGTGGTGGTGGATGAGAACGGGAACAAATCCAAGGCCAGCCTGGCGGCACTGAATCTGCTGGTGGGCGCGGGCATTCCTACCCGCACGATTTCGCGTTACGCGATTCATCACGACAAATATATGGTGGTGGATAAATCCACCGTGCAGACCGGCTCCTTCAATTACAGCAAGGCAGCGGCTAAATCGAACAGCGAAAACGTGGTGGTTATCTGGAATAACCCCGATCTTGCCCTGTCTTATCTCAAGCATTGGCAGGACCGCTTTGATCAGGGCAGGGAATACAGGAGTACTTACTAACGCCTTTCCGGCTGTGTAGTGTTCCTAATGGCGGTACTTGCTGCTGATGGCCATTTCCACGACCCGCAGGTCCGCCTCGATGGACTGGACCGATTCAGCCTGAGCAACCCGGACCAGTTCGCACAGCACGCGTCTGAGAACCGCCTTGTCTCTCTCGCTGGTGTCATCCCTAACGGAAGAAACCAGCATTTCTATCATCTCGTCGGATCGTTTCATGGCCCTCGTTCTCCTTGGATGCGGCTATGCCTGTACACACTCTTGATTGGGAAGTGTTATGCAATCGGCATGCCAGAGAGTGGATGAGGAAGGAGGGCGGGGAAATCCCTCGTTTACCGGCGCCATGCCTCGGCAACGGAGCTTTTGTGTTGATGTTGGGAAAAAATTACGACGACAGCACATTGAAAAAAAAGCAATCCTGGTAAAAAAGGACCGGCAAAGTTTTCATGATGCCGGCAACGCGTGATGGCGTCGGCAATGAAAAAGGCCACGTATGAACGTGGCCTTTTGTATTCTGGCTCCCCGACCTGGACTCGAACCAGGGACCTGCGGATTAACAGTCCGTCGCTCTACCGACTGAGCTATCAGGGAAAAGAGGCGCTATTATAGGCGGGATATTGCAGTTCGCCAAGAGCGCATTTGAAAAAACTTACCTCGGTAATACAGTGCTCTCACTAAAGAGAAAGAGGGCCTGATTTTGCAATCAGGCCCTCTTGTTCTGGCTCCCCGACCTGGACTCGAACCAGGGACCTGCGGATTAACAGTCCGTCGCTCTACCGACTGAGCTATCAGGGAAAGGAGGCAAGATTATAGTCTTGCCGTTCTTACTTTGTCAAAGCATTGCAACAAATAAAGACTGCTGTCAGTCGGGCGGCTGCCCGGCTGGTAACTGGTATCAGAGAACGCTGGCGATTGCCTTCGCAACCAGGTCAATGTTCTTGCTGTTCAGGGCGGCAACGCAGATGCGGCCGGTGTCGATCGCATAGATGGAATGCTCGGTGCGCAGGCGCTCGACCTGTGCCTTGGTCAGGCCGGAATAGGAAAACATGCCGCGCTGGCGGACCACGAAACCGAAGTCCTGCGACGCGCCATTTTCAGCCAGCTTTTCCACCAGCAGCTTGCGCATCTCGCGGATGCGCAAACGCATGCCAGCCAGTTCCTCTTCCCACTTCTGACGCAGTTCCGGCGTCGACAGCACGGTGGCAACCACCTGGCCGCCATGGATGGGCGGGTTGGAATAGTTGGTGCGGATCACGCGCTTCAACTGCGACAGCACGCGGGCGGCTTCCTCGGCGCTGACGGCCACAATGCTCAACGCGCCAACGCGCTCACCGTACAGCGAGAACGACTTGGAGAAGGAGTTCGATACGAACAGCGGGCCGCCGGTCGCGGCGAAGCGATGCACCACGTTGCCATCCTGCTCGATACCGTCGCCAAAGCCCTGGTACGCCATGTCCAGGAAAGGCAGCAAGCCGCGCTGGCCGACGACGTCGATCACCTGGTCCCACTGGGCATCGGTCAGGTCGGCGCCCGTCGGATTGTGGCAGCAGGCATGCAGCACGACGACGGAGCCGGCCGGCATGGTTTGCAGCGCATTGAGCATGCCGTCAAAGTTCACGCCGCGGGTGGCCGGGTCGTAGTAGGGATAGCTGTTAACAGTGAAGCCAGCCGATTCGAACAGCGCACGATGATTTTCCCAGCTCGGATCGCTGATCCAGACCTGCGCATCCGGGGAGAAGCGCTTCAGGAAATCCGCGCCCAGTTTCAGGCCGCCGGTGCCGCCCAAAGCTTGGACGGTAATCGCACGTTTTTCTTGAATTACAGCGCTATCAGCCCCAAATACGAGTTCTTGCACCGCTTTGTCATAAGCAGCCAGGCCGTCGATCGGAAGATAGGTACGCGGCGCGGCTTTCTCCATCAACAGCGCTTCCGCCTTGCGCACGCATTCCAGCAAAGGCACCTTGCCGTTGTCATCGTAATATACGCCGACGCCGAGGTTGATCTTGTTGGGATTCTTGTCCGCAACAAAGGCTTCGGTAATGCCCAGAATCGGGTCGCGGGGCGCCATCTCGATGGCGGCAAAGAGGGATGCAGGAGCAGGTGCGTTCATTGTGGTTGAATGAAAAGTTGACCGCAAAATCGATTACAGTCGGGTTGGATACTGCGCGGAGGGTAGTGTTGCCTTGCGTAAATATGCAGCCTGATATTTTACCAAAGGTCTGATGACAATGGCTGAATTATCCGAGGTTTCCAGCACGATCGACGAATCGAAAATCATCACTTTCCCCAACTCCGCCTACCAGCTCTACCAGCCGTTTCCGCCTGCGGGCGATCAGCCGGATGCGATTGGCAAGCTGGTCGAGGGCATAGACGATGGTTTGTTCTACCAGACCCTGCTCGGGGTGACTGGCTCCGGCAAGACCTACACGATGGCCAATGTGATCGCCCGTTCGGGCCGTCCGGCCATCGTCTTTGCGCCCAACAAGACCCTGGCGGCGCAGCTCTACAGCGAATTCCGCGAGTTCTTCCCGCGCAATGCGGTGGAGTATTTCGTCAGCTATTACGACTACTATCAGCCGGAAGCCTATGTGCCCCAGCGCGATCTGTTCATCGAAAAAGATTCTTCGATCAACGAACATATCGAGCAGATGCGCCTGTCCTGCACCAAGTCGCTGATGGAGCGGCGCGACGTGGTGATCGTCGCCACGGTGTCGGCGATCTACGGTATCGGTAATCCGAATGAATACCACCAGATGATCCTGACGCTGCGTGCCAAGGACAAGGTCAGCCAGCGCGATCTGATCGCCCGCCTGATCCAGATGCAGTACACCCGCAATGAAGTCGACTTTGGCCGCGGTACCTTCCGCGTGCGCGGCGATACCGTCGATATTTTCCCGGCGGAACATGCGGAACTGGCCATCCGGGTCGAGACGTTCGATGACGAGATCGAAAGCCTGCAGCTGTTCGATCCGCTGACCGGCCGCATCCGGCAAAAGATCCCGCGCTTTACCGTGTATCCCGGCTCGCATTACGTCACGCCGCGCGGCACCGTTCTGCGGGCGATCGAGTCGATCAAGGAAGAGTTGCGCGAACGGCTGGATTTCTTCCGCAAGGAGAACAAGCTGATCGAGGAGCAGCGGCTGGAGCAGCGCACCCGCTTCGACCTGGAGATGATGCAGGAAATCGGCTTCACCAAGGGCATCGAGAACTATTCCCGCCACCTGAGCGGCGCCAAGCCGGGTGACCCGCCGCCGACGCTGGTCGATTATCTGCCGCGTGATGCGCTGATGTTCCTGGACGAATCCCATGTGCTGATCGGACAGTTGAGCGGCATGTATAACGGCGACCGGGCGCGCAAGACCAATCTGGTGGATTATGGCTTCCGGCTGCCATCGGCACTTGATAATCGTCCGCTGCGTTTCGACGAGTTTGAAACCAAGATGCGGCAGACGATCTTCGTCTCGGCAACGCCTTCCGAATATGAAGGTTCGCATGCCGACCAGGTCGTCGAGCAGGTGGTGCGTCCGACTGGCCTGGTGGACCCCCTCATCTCGGTGCGTCCGGCAAGCACCCAGGTCGATGACCTGATGTCGGAAATTACCGAGCGGGTGGCGAAGAACGAGCGCGTGCTGGTGACTACCCTGACCAAGCGCATGGCCGAGCAGCTGACCGAATTCCTGAGCGACAACGGCGTCAAGGTGCGCTACCTGCACAGCGATATCGATACCGTCGAGCGGGTGGAAATCATCCGCGACCTGCGTATCGGTACTTTCGACGTGCTGATCGGCATCAACCTGCTGCGCGAAGGTCTGGATATTCCGGAGGTGTCGCTGGTGGCGATCCTGGATGCGGACAAGGAAGGCTTCCTGCGTTCCGAGCGCAGCCTGATCCAGACCATAGGCCGCGCCGCACGTAACCTGAACGGCATGGCCATTCTGTACGGCGACAAGGTGACGGACTCAATGAAGCGGGCGATAGAGGAAACCGAGCGGCGCCGCGCCAAGCAGGTGGCGTTCAATACCGCCAACAACATCACGCCGATGGGTATCCGCAAGGAAATCCGCGACCTGATCGATGGCGTCTATAGTCCGCAGGAAGCACGCGCCGAACTGCAAGTGGCGCAGGAGCAGGCAAAGTATGAGTCGATGAGCGAAAAACAGGTCAGCAAGGAGATCAAGCGGCTGGAGAAGGCGATGATCGACCATGCCAAGAACCTGGAATTCGAAAAGGCGGCCCAGGTGCGCGACCAGTTGCGGATCCTGAAGGAGCAATTGTTTGGCGCCGGCGGTTCCGACAATGTCGTGCCCATCGCCCGCAGTTAATCACCGAACAACGTAAAATCGCGTTTTTGCTACCGGGTGCAGCCGATGTCCGACGCGATTCCTTCCTTGTTCACCGATGCGCTGAAGCTGGCGCATTCCTCCTGGCGGCCAGTGCTGCATGACGGGCTGGCCGCGGTTTCGCGGACCAGTCCGAATTATCTGCCCGAGCTGGCCGCGGATACCTTTTTACCTACCGAAGGCCGCATTTTCGCGGCGTTTTCCCAGCCTCTGCCGTCGGTTCGCTACGTGCTGGTGGGCGAGGGGCCTTATCCACGGGCTGAAAGCGCCACGGGTTATTGTTTCATGGATGGCGCAGTGCATGCGCTCTGGTCGGAAAAGGGCTTGTCCAAGCCAGTCAATCGCGCGACTTCCCTGCGCAACTTCATGAAAATGCTGCTGGTGACCAGCGGCCACCTGAAAAAGGGCCAGACCAGCGGCGCCGCGCTGGAGCCAATCGCGGCCCAGGCCAGCGCTGCCGGTTCGCCATGGATCCAGACCCGCGAAGAATTGCAGGACAAGCTGCTGGGGCATGGTTTCCTGCTGCTGAATGCGGCACTGGTTTTCCGGCCCCATGTGCCGCCGCTGAAAGAGGCAAAGGCTTGGCAGCCGCTGATGCGGGCAGTGTTGTCCGCGCTGGCTGCGCAGGCTGAAACGGAGAAGGCGGCATTGCCAACCATGGTGCTGTGGGGCAAGGCGGCGGAACTGCTGAGCGGCCTGCCGGAAAATGCGCTCTTCCCCAAGGCCGTATCCGAACATCCTTACAACCTGACCTTCATCGATAACGCTGGCATGCAGGCCCTGTTCGGTCCCATGGACCTATTGCACAGATGATACGTTAATCGCCTAGCTGTGAAATAATGCTGCCCGCCGCAGAAATTCAGAAGGTTCCATCCGAAACCAATACCTGACAAGATTACTCAAGTTTGATATACTTGACTGAAATGTTCGGGAATGTCTTTTCCGTGTACTTGGAGCCGGATGCATGCGTTTAACAACCAAAGGCCGTTTTGCCGTCACCGCGATGATTGACCTGGCGCTGCGCCAGGACAAGGGTCCGGTTACGCTCTCCGGCATCAGCCAGCGTCAGGAAATTTCCCTGTCTTACCTCGAGCAGCTGTTCGGCAAGCTGCGCCGCCATGAAATCGTCGAATCCGTGCGTGGTCCCGGCGGCGGTTATCACCTGGCGCGCAAGGCGGAAGACGTGACGGTGGCCGACATCATCATCGCCGTCGACGAGCCGCTGGACGCCACCCAGTGCGGCGGCAAGGAAAACTGCCATGGCCATACCCCGGAAAACGGCACCCGCTGCATGACGCACGACCTGTGGGCGACGCTCAATGCCAAGATGGTCGATTACCTGGACTCGGTTTCCCTGAAGGACCTGGTGGACCAGCAGAAGCAAAAAATGAATGAACACAACGTGGTCGTCGTACATCGTCCCCAAGCGGCCGCCTGATCCGAACGGAGTTGAATACTATGAATGCACCTTTGACCAAAAACCTGATCGACACCCTGAAAGCGCCGCATTTCCCCATCTACATGGACTATTCGGCGACGACGCCGATCGATCCGCGCGTGGCCGACAAGATGATTCCCTACCTGCGCGAGCAGTTCGGCAATCCGGCGTCGCGCAGCCACATGTATGGCTGGACCGCGGAGCAGGCGGTGGAGCAGGCGCGTGAACAGGTGGCGGCGCTGGTCAATGCCGACCCGCGCGAAATCATCTGGACCTCCGGCGCGACCGAAGGCAACAATCTGGCGCTGAAGGGCGCCGCGCATTTCTACAAGACCAAGGGCAAGCACATCATCACGGTCAAGACCGAGCACAAGGCCGTGCTGGACACCGTGCGTGAACTGGAGCGCCAGGGCTTCGAGGCCACTTACCTGCAGCCGCAGGACAATGGCCTGATCACCATCGCCCAGCTGGAAGAGGCAATCCGCCCGGACACCATCCTGGTCTCGGTGATGCTGGTCAATAACGAGATCGGCGTGATCCAGCCGATCGACGAGATTGGCGAACTGTGCCGCAAGAAGGGCATCATCTTCCATTGCGACGCTGCCCAGGCGACCGGCAAGATGCCGATCGACCTGCAGAAGACCAAGGTCGACCTGATGACGTTCACCGCGCACAAGACTTATGGCCCGAAAGGCATCGGCGCGCTGTTCGTGCGCCGCAAGCCGCGCGTGCGGATCGAGCCGCAGATGCATGGCGGCGGACATGAGCGCGGCCTGCGTTCGGGCACGCTGCCGGTCCACCAGATCGTCGGCATGGGCGAAGCCTTCCGCATCGCCAAGGAAGAGATGGACAGCGAGATCGAGCGCATCCGCGCGCTGCGCGACCGCCTGGCCGCTGGCCTCACACAAATGGAAGAAGTTTATGTGAACGGCGACATGGAGCATCGTGTGCCGCACAACCTGAATGTCAGCTTCAACTATGTGGAAGGCGAATCGCTGATCATGGCGATCAAGGACATCGCGGTGTCGTCCGGTTCGGCTTGTACTTCGGCCAGTCTGGAACCATCTTATGTGCTGAGGGCGCTGGGTCGCAGCGACGAGCTGGCGCACAGCTCGATCCGCTTCACCTTCGGCCGCTTCACCACCGAGGAAGACGTGGACTTCACGATCCAGCTGATCAAGGACAAGGTGACCAAGCTGCGCGAACTGTCGCCACTGTGGGACATGTACAAGGAAGGGATCGACATCAATTCGATCCAATGGGCGGCACACTAATTACTGCATTCAAGGAGCAACACCATGGCTTATTCGGACAAGGTACTGGACCACTATGAAAACCCGCGCAATGTGGGCGCGTTTGAAAAGGGCGACGAGAGCGTCGGCACCGGCATGGTCGGCGCGCCGGCCTGCGGCGACGTGATGAAGCTGCAGATCAAGGTCGGCGCCGACGGCGTGATCGAGGATGCGAAGTTCAAGACCTATGGCTGCGGCTCGGCGATTGCGTCGTCGTCGCTGATCACGGAATGGGTCAAGGGCAAGACCCTGGACCAGGCGATGTCGATCAAGAACACCCAGATCGCGGAAGAACTAGCGCTGCCGCCGGTGAAGATCCACTGCTCGATCCTGGCGGAAGACGCGATCAAGGCCGCGGTGCAGGACTACAAGGCCAAGCACGGCGCAAGCAGCGAAGTCGCCTGAGGGCAGGGCGGCATGGGCGGACGGCAATGACGTCCGCCAGCTTCATGGAGAGAGTGTAACGATGGCAATCACACTGACTGAAAAAGCGGCAAAGCATATCACCCGCTACATAGACCGGCGCGGCAAGGGCCTGGGCCTGCGCTTCGGCGTGCGCACCACCGGCTGTTCCGGCCTGGCCTACAAGCTGGAGTATGTGGACGAGGCGACGGCGGAAGACAATGTGTTCGAGTCGCATGGCGTGAAGGTCTTCGTCGACCCGAAGAGCCTGCCGTATATCGACGGCACCGAACTGGACTTCGCGCGCGAAGGCCTGAACGAGGGCTTCAAGTTCCATAACCCGAACGTCAAGGACGAGTGCGGCTGCGGCGAAAGCTTCCGCATCTGAGCCGCGATACCTGCCTTGCTCCGGCAACAGGCGTCGCGCCTGTGTTGACCCAGCCTGTTGAAGTCGGACAGGCTTTTGTTTTAGATGACCATGCAAAATCACTTTGAGCTGTTCCACCTGCCGCAGCAGTTTGACGTCGACATGAAGGCGCTGGACCAGGCTTATCGTGAAGTGCAGAACCAGGTGCATCCGGACAAGTTCGCCAGCAGCCCCGACGCCGAGAAGCGCGTCGCGATGCAATGGGCCACCCGCGCCAACGAAGCCTACCAGACGCTGAAGTCGCCGCTCAGGCGCGCCACCTACCTGTGCGAACTCAACGGCGTGGACCTGCAGGCCGAGTCCAACACCGCGATGGCCCCGGCCTTCTTGATGCAGCAGATGGAGTGGCGCGAGGCGCTGGACGACGCACGCGCCGGCCGCGACCTCGATGCGCTGGAGCGCCTGGACCAGGATCTCGGCGCGGTGCGCCGCCAGGAGCTGGGCCAAATCGGCGCCGCGCTGGACGGCCGCGACTTCGCCACCGCCGCGCAGGGCGTGCGCCAGCTGATGTTCCTGGAAAAATTCGGCGACGAAGTCGCCGCCGCCTTTGACCGCTTGACGGATTAAGACCACACCATGGCATTACTGCAGATTTCAGAACCCGGCATGTCGACCGCACCGCACCAGCACCGGCTGGCGGTAGGCATCGACCTTGGCACCACCAACTCGCTGGTCGCCACCGTGCGCAACAGCATTCCCGAAGTGCTGGACGACGAGGAAGGCCATGCGCTGCTGCCGTCGGTGGTGCGCTACCTGCCCAACGGCCACGCCAACATCGGCTACAAGGCGCAGGCGGCGCAGACCACCGACCCGCGCAATACCGTGGTGTCGGTCAAGCGTTTCATGGGGCGGGGCCTGAAGGACATTGCCCATGCGGAGAACATGCCGTATGACTTCGTTGACCAGCCAGGCATGGTGCAGTTGCGCACCGTCGCCGGCGTCAAGAGCCCGGTCGAGATCTCGGCCCAGATCCTGGCGACGCTGCGCCAGCGCGCCGAGGATGCGCTGGGCGACGATCTGGTGGGCGCGGTGATTACCGTGCCGGCCTATTTCGACGATGCCCAGCGCCAGGCGACCAAGGACGCGGCCAAGCTGGCCGGCCTGAACGTGCTGCGCCTGCTCAACGAGCCCACCGCCGCCGCGATCGCCTATGGCCTGGACCATGCCTCGGAGGGCGTGTACGCGGTGTACGACCTCGGCGGGGGCACCTTCGACATTTCCATCCTGCGCCTGTCCAAGGGCGTGTTCGAAGTGCTGGCCACCGGCGGCGACTCCGCGCTCGGCGGCGACGACTTCGACCACAGGATCTTCTGCTGGATCGTCGAGCATTCCCACCTGTCGCCGCTGTCGGATGAAGACACACGGGTGCTGATGGTGAAGGCGCGCGAAGCCAAGGAACTGCTGTCGACCAATGCGGAAACCCATATCGACGCGGTGCTGGGCTCGGGCGAGGAAGTGCACCTGACGCTGACCGCATCCACCTTCTTCGACATCACCCAGCACCTCGTTGCCAAGACCATTGCCGCCTCGCGCAAGGCGCTGCGCGACGCCAGCCTGGCGGTGGATGATGTCGACGGCGTGGTGCTGGTGGGCGGCGCGACCCGGATGCCGCATATCCGCAAGGCTGTCGGCGATTTCTTCCAAACCCTGCCGCTGGCCAACATCGATCCCGACAAGGTGGTGGCGCTGGGCGCCGCGGTGCAGGCCAACCTGCTGGCGGGCAACCGCGCGCCGGGCGACGACTGGCTGCTGCTGGACGTGATTCCCCTTTCGCTGGGCGTGGAAACCATGGGCGGCCTGGCCGAGAAGGTCATTCCGCGCAACTCCACCATCCCCTGCGCGCGGGCGCAGGAATTCACCACCTTCAAGGATGGCCAGACCGCGATGGCGATCCACGTGGTGCAGGGCGAGCGCGAACTGGTGTCGGACTGCCGCTCGCTGGCGCGCTTCGAGCTGCGCGGCATACCGCCGATGGCGGCCGGCGCCGCCCGCATCCGCATTACCTACCAGGTCGATGCCGATGGCCTGCTGTCGGTGTCGGCGCGCGAACTGCACTCGGGCGTGGAAGCCGCGATCACCGTCAAGCCGTCCTATGGCCTGGGCGACGACGACATCGCCCGCATGCTGCAGGAATCGTTTTCTTCCGCCGACACCGACATGCAGCTGCGCGCATTGCGCGAGGAGCAGGTGGAAGCCGAGCGCATCCTGCTGGCCACGCAATCGGCGCTGGATGCCGATGCCGCCTTGCTGTCGGACCAGGAACGCACCGAGATTGCCGGGCTGATCGAGTCGCTGCGCAGCACCGCGCAGGGCAGCGACCACCAGGCCATCAAGGAAGCGGTGGAAGCGCTGGCCCGTGGCACCGAGGAATTCGCCGCGCGGCGCATGGACCGCAGCGTGCGTGCCGCGCTGGCCGGCCGCAAGCTGGACGAGATTGCCTGAACGGGCGCATTGAACAACAGGATTTTTGAAGGAAAGCCACGTGCCACAAATCGTCGTGTTACCCCATCCCACCCTGTGCCCGGAAGGCGCCGTGATCGAAGCGCCCAAGGGCATGACGGTCTGCAATGCGCTGCTGGAAAACGATATCGAGATCGAGCATGCCTGCGAGATGTCCTGCGCCTGCACCACCTGTCACGTGATCGTGCGGGAAGGCTTCGATTCGCTCAACGAGCCACTGGAAAAGGAAGAAGACCTGCTGGACATGGCATGGGGCCTGGAAGCCAATTCGCGGCTGTCCTGCCAGGCGGTAGTGGACGAGGACGACCTGGTGGTGGAAATACCGAAATACACCATCAACCATGCGCGTGAAAATCACTGAGCGAGGAGGCGACCATGAAGTGGACCGACACCATACGCATTGCGGAAGAGCTGTTCGAGAAGCACCCGGAAGTCAATCCGCTGACGGTGCGCTTCACCGATCTGCATCGCTGGGTCTGCGAGCTTGACGGCTTCGATGACGAGCCGTCGCGTTCGAATGAAAAGATACTGGAAGCCATCCAGATGGCCTGGATAGAGGAAGCGGAGTAGGAGTAGGGCGTCAGCCTTGCGCACCGCTCAAAGCCCTGCCGCCATGACTGGCGCCAGGGCTTTTTGATTTCCGCCGCAGCCAGCCTGTTGCAGTTTGTCAGCAAGGCAGGCTAGAACGCATCCAGACGGTCCGGCCCTGCCGCCTGCCTCCGTTCAGGACAGACTCTGCGTCAGCAGCGCCTCCAGCACCTTGGTCTGAAACTGCCTTTCCGTCGTAATCGCATAAAAGTTTTCGAACACCTCCGGCACCACGCAGTATTGCTGCAGCAGACCCGTCTTCAATTCATCCTGCACCACCACGGCAGGCACCAGCGCCACGCCGCCCGAGTCGCGCGCCAGCAGGCGCAGCATGGCCATGTCGTCGACCTCGGCGAAGATGTCCACGGCAATGCCCCTGGCTTCGCACAGCATGTTGAACTCGGTGCGGATGTCGCTGCTGTGGCCAGGCAACAGCAGTTTCATGCCCTTCAGGTCGGCGGGAAAACGGAATGGCCTGTTGCTCGCCAACGGCTTGCCAACCAGGCAGACCGGCTGCCGGGCTATCCGGCGACAGCGCCACGCCTGTTCCTCATCGGCACTGACGGGCCGGTTCGACAGCACGATGTCGAGCTTGTGCACCGCAAGCCGGCCGAGCAGTTCGTCCAGCGTGCCCGACTCCAGCACCAGCTTCACGTCCGCCATGCCCATCACGGGACGCAGGAAATTTTCCTGGAAGTTGCGTGACAGCGTGGCAACCGCGCCCACTCGCAGGCGCTGCGATCTCTGGCCACGCCCGGCCGCCACGACCTCGATAAGCTCATTGCCCATTGCGAAAATATTGTCGGCGTAGTCCAGCACCACATGCCCGAGTTCGGTGAGCTTGAGCGCGCGGCCCTCGCGCACGAACAGCGCGTAACCGAGCTGCTCCTCAAGCTGGCGGATCTGCATCGACAGCGCCGACTGCGACACGTGCATCTGTTCCGCAACCCGTGTCAGGTGGCCTTCCTTGGCGACCATCCAGAAATAGTAGAGATGGCGGTAATTCAGGCGTGTGAAAGGCATCGTTCTGTTTTACTGATGAACTAATGGTTAATTATATATTTTACTTAAGCTGTGAGGGGCGGCAAAGTAGCGCATCTTTTTCGTGGGAGTCAACAATGATAAATCCTGGTATCACCGCATGGCTGTGGCTTATGCCGCTGGCCTATGCCTCTGCCTTCGTTCCCGCACTCGCCGGCGTTGGCGAGCGCCATGCATGGCGGATCGCGAAAGGCAGCGCGGCAGCGGTCCTTGGCCTGGTTTTGAGCGTTCTGGCCGTGGCGGCCTGGGAGGCGCGCGCCGGCGCCGCCGCCATCGATGCGCCGGGCCTGGCGATGGCTTGCCTGATCGGCCTGCTCGGCTGGGTCATCCTGTGCTTTTCTCACCGCTATCTGCAGGGCGAGCCGGGCCAGCGCGGCTACATCGCCGCCATGCTGTTCACGCTCGCATCGGTCAGCGTGGTATGCATCACCGATCATCTTGGCGTGCTGGCGCTGGCGTGGCTTTCCAGCAGCCTGGGCCTGCACCGTCTGCTGATGTTCTATGCCGATCGTCCTGTCGCCTGCGTGGTCGCGCACAAGAAATTCCTGGCCAGCCGCCTGGCGGATGTCAGCCTCGCGCTGGCGCTGTGGCTCATCCATGCCGAGGCCGGCACGCTTTCCATGCAGGGCATCGCCGCGCATGTGGATGCCTCGGCAAGCCTGGCGCCCGGCATGCACGCCGCCATGGCGCTGGTGGCGCTGGCGGCGATCTTCAAGTCGGCGCAACTGCCGGTGCATGGATGGCTGATCCAGGTCATGGAAGCGCCGACGCCGGTGTCGGCGCTGCTGCATGCGGGCGTGGTCAACCTCGGTGGTCTTGTGCTCATCAGGCTGGCGGCGCTGCTGTCGGCGGCCCCGGTGGCGCAGGCGATGCTGGTGGTGGTCGGCAGCCTGACCGCGGTGCTGGCCGGGCTGGTGATGATGACGCGCATCAGCATCAAGGTGCGGCTCGCATGGTCGACCTGCGCGCAGATGGGCTTCATGCTGCTGGAATGCGGTCTGGGCCTGTATGAGCTGGCCCTGCTGCATCTGCTTGCGCATTCGCTGTACAAGGCTCATGCCTTCCTGGCGGCTGGCGAAGCGGTGACGCATACCCGTCGCCGCCAGTTGTTTCCCGACAGCGCCGCAGTTTCTGCGCCACAGCGCCTGGCCGGGCGTCTTGCCGCCGCGCCGCTCGCCATGGCTGCCGTCTGGCTTTCCACGACGGCGTGGCAGGCAGTATCGCCGCATGCGCAAGTGCCTGCCATCGCGGTGCTCATCATCGGACTCGGACTTGCCCCGCTGCTGTGGCAGGACACCTTGTCGCGCATGCTGCGCGGCGTGCTGGCCGTGCTGCTGCTGGCCCAGCTCTATGTCGGATGGCATCTGGCGTTTTCCGCGCTGCTGTCCTTGCCAGACAGCCAGGTTGCCGCGCCCCTGGTGGCCTGGGTGGCCGCCTGCTTCGTGCTGCTGTATGGCGTGCAGGCCTGGCTGCTTGCCTTTCCCGGCGGACGCCTCTCGGTTGCCCTGTATCCCTGGGCCTATGCCGGCTTTTATCTCGATGAGCGCTTCACCAGGCTGGCCTTCCGCATCTGGCCGGTGCAGTTGCCTCAGCGCGCACCACATCCATTCCCTATCGTCGCCGGAGAACAAGCATGAAGATCGCAGACGCCGTATTTCGCCCCGGACAGGAGAGCATCGTCGAGTCGCTGGAAGCAGCCTGCCAGGCGATTGCGCCCACCTGGCCGCTGGACCGTTTCATCGCCGTCAATCCTTACTGGAGCTGGGTGAACCAGCCTTTCAATGCCGCCGCGCAGCAGCTCGGCCGCCTTGCAGGCAGCCGGATGTGGATGCCGCGCAGCTTTTACCAGGACGCGTGGGACAAAGGACAGCTGACGCGCGCGCATCTGGCGCTTGCGGTCAAGGAGGCCGGCGCGGCATTCAGTGTCGACAGCGTGATCGAAGCCATGAGGCAGCCGGCGCCGCTTCCTGCTGCGCTGCCATTGCCTTCGGACCTGCTCGACGCGTCACGCGACCTGTCCCGCGAGCCGGCCTGGCGCACCGCCATCACGCATCAGGTAAGCCAGTTCTGCGCCGCGTATTTCGATGCCGAACAGGCAGACTGGCATCTGCCGCATGAAGCCACGCTGTATGCGGGCTGGCGAGCCAATATCCTGCATGACTATGGCATTGGCATGCTGATGAATGCGCCGCAACTACGCACCCGCGTTGCGGCCCTGCCTGGCACAGCGATGGAAGCAATCGGCATGGCCATCGAAGGGCTGGGCATGAAGGCCGCCGGCAGCAAGGATTTGATGACCGCCTGCCTGCTGCGCATCAATGGCTGGGCCGCATGGTGCGCCTATCTGCGCTGGCAAGCCCGGCTGGAAGGCAGGGACGACCAGCATATCGTCGATCTTCTGGCCATACGCCTGTGCTGGGAGTACCTGCTGCATGAAGAAACGGCCGGCGCCGACGCGGCAGCCTGGCGCCAGGGCTGGGGCGGCATGCCGGGCACCGATGCCGGAGAGCCGGATGTCGATGCATTGCTGCAAAGAGGCCTGGAGATCGCCTATCAGGAAAAGCTGTGTGCGTCGCTGATGCGCAGGCCTGCGCAGCCTGCCGTCGCCGCTGCCGTGCAGGCCGTGTTCTGTATCGACGTCCGTTCCGAGGTGCTGCGCCGCGCGCTCGAGGCCGTTTCGCCGCAGGTGCAGACCATGGGATTCGCAGGCTTCTTTGGTCTGCCCGTCAGTTACCGGGCGCTGGGCAGCGATGTCGCCCGGCCGCAGTTGCCCGGCCTGCTGCCGCCCAGCCTGTATGTGACGGACAGCTGCGGCTTGCCCGACCAGGATCGGGCGCTGGCCGCTTCGCAGCGCGCCAGGCTGGCCGCCGTCAAGTCGTGGCAGCCGTTTCAGCGCCTGCCCGGTTCTTCGTTCGCGCTGGTGGAAACCCTGGGGCTTTCCTATCTTGCCAAGCTGGTCAGGCGCAGCCTGCCGGCGAGGGATGCGTCGGCAGATCCTGGCAGACAGGGCCTGGCGGCTCATCCGGGCCTGCGTCCGGTGCTGGTGTTCGAAGGCAGCGACGCGCTGGCGCAGCAGGTCGATCTGGCAGAGAAGGTGCTCAAGGCCATGGGCCTGCGCGACGGCTTTGCCCGCATCGTGCTGCTTGCCGGACATGGCAGCCAGAGTGCAAACAATCCGCATGCCGCCGGCCTGGATTGCGGCGCCTGCTGCGGACAGACCGGCGAGGTCAATGCGCGCGCCCTGGCCGGGCTGTTGAACCAGCAGGGCGTGCGCGATCTGCTCGCCATGCGCGGCACGCCGATTCCGGCCGACACCCTGTTCGTCGCCGGCCTGCACAACACCACCACGGACGAGGTGACGTTGTTCGACACCGATGCCGCGCCAGCCAGCCACCGGCAGGAACTGGCGGCATTGCGCGACTGGCTGGCGCGGGCTGGCGACCAGGCGCGCCGGGAGCGCGCGCCGGCACTGGGTATGGCGCACTTCGAGGCGCGGCCGCAGGCCCTGCGCAATGCGCTGGCGCTGCGCGCCAACGACTGGGCGCAGACCCGGCCGGAGTGGGGGCTGGCCAACAATGCCGCCTTCATCGCGGCGCCGCGCGTGCGCACCCTCGGCATCAACCTGCAGGGACGCAGCTTCCTGCATGATTACCAGTGGACCCAGGATGCCGACAACAGCATCCTGGAACTGATCATGACCGCGCCCATGGTCGTGGCGCACTGGATCAACATGCAGTACTACGCATCCACTGTCGACAATGGCCGCTACGGCAGCGGCAACAAGGTGCTGCACAACGTCGTCGGCGGCCACATCGGCGTGTTCGAAGGCAATGGCGGCGACCTGCGCATCGGGCTGCCGATGCAGTCGCTGCACGATGGACGGCAGTGGATGCATACGCCGCTGCGCCTGTCGGTGTTCATCGAGGCGCCGCGCGAGCGCATCGAGGCGGTGATGGACAGGCATGCGGTGGTACGCCAGCTGGTGGAAAACCGCTGGCTCAGCCTGTTCAGGATCGACAGCCAGACCGATGCCGTGGAAGCCTTCAGCAACGGGTGTTGGCAAGCCCAGCAGCAACTGGGAGCCCGATAGAAAACGCCCCTGTTCCGGCTGGAACAGGGGCGTTCGATGCAGACTGCCTTGATGCGTCGTCTTAACGGTCTGGCTGCAGATAGCCATCGACCACCCGCACCCGGTCGCCCTGATGCCAGGCTGGCTGGTTGTTGTACGGGAAGTTGCGTACCTGGCCGTTTTCCATGCGCACCCTGACCTGATAGCTGGTCGCGGTGCGAGTGCGCTTCTCGACTTCATTGCCGGCATAGCCGCCGCCGACCGCGCCGGCTATTGTCGCCAGGGTCTTGCCGCTGCCGCCGCCGATCTGGTTGCCCAGCAGGCCGCCGACCACCGCGCCGCCCACCACGCCGACGCCGCTGGGATCGGCCTGCGATTGCACTGCATGCACCGATTCCACCCGGCCGCAATTGCCGCAGGCACGGGCCGGCTGGGCCACGCGCAACATGTCCTGCGAATAATCCGGCGAGCGATGGCCGCTTTGCGATGCGGACAGGGAAGCGGCCTGTTGCTGGCGAGGCGCCGGCGCCTGGTCTTCTTCCTTCAGGGCCAGCCGGTCGCTGCCGACGGCCTTGGGCGTTTTTGCCACCGCAGCCGGTTTTGTCGTCGCTGACTGGGCCGGTTGCGGCTGCGCCGCTTCCGCGGCCGCCTTGCTTTCACTGTGGGAATTGGGCAGCAGGCCGGCCATCGCGGCCACGCCGGTGAGGCTGGCAAGCATCACGGAAATGGCCGCGCCGGCGACCAGCGGATGAAGTCGGTTGGGCTTGCTGCCTGGCTTGTTATAGGTATCCATCATCGGCTCCTGTTGTTTGCTTTTTATTATCTGCAAACAACTGTGCGATTAACAGACTGAAGGTGTGTCAGGTGTAAGGGGATGTAACGCCCAGGGGCCAATGAAAACTGGCCCGCCTGCGTTTGCGCGCAGGCGGGCCAGGAGGGAGGCAGGAAACGCGGCGAAGAGGCGTATCAGTCTTCGCGCCGCAGGTGCGGGAACAGGATCACGTCGCGGATATTCGGCGAATCGGTGATCAGCATCATCAGCCGGTCGATGCCGATGCCGCAACCGCCGGCCGGCGGCATGCCGTATTCCAGCGCCCGGATATAGTCGGCGTCGTAGTACATCGCTTCCTCGTCGCCGGCATTCTTCGCCGCCACCTGGGCCTGGAAGCGCGTCGCCTGGTCTTCCGCGTCATTCAACTCGGAGAAACCGTTGGCGATTTCGCGGCCGGTGATGAACAGCTCGAAGCGCTCGGTGATGCCCGGTACCGTGTCCGAGGCGCGTGCCAGCGGCGACACTTCGACCGGATAGTCGATGATGTAGGTCGGCTCCCACAGCTGCGCTTCCGCCGTCTCTTCGAACAATGAAAGCTGCAGCGCACCCAGCCCGGAAATCGCATGGGGCTTGACGCCGAACTTCAGCAATTCCGCCCGCAGGAAGTCGGCATCCTGCAACTGCTCGGCGGTGTAGTGCGGCGCGTACTTGTTGATCGCTTCCACGATGGTCATGCGGTGGAAGGGCTTGGACAGGTCGAGCTCGCGGCCCTGGTAGGTCAGCTGCGCGGTGCCGTGTGCATCGACCGCGGCCTGGCGGATCACGGCTTCGGTGAAGTCCATCAGCCACTTGTAGTCGGTGTAGGCGGCGTAGAACTCCATCATCGTGAATTCCGGATTGTGGCGCGGCGACACGCCCTCATTGCGGAAGTTGCGATTGACTTCGAACACCCGGTCGAAACCGCCGACCACCAGCCGCTTCAGGTACAGCTCGGGCGCGATGCGCAGGAACATTTCCATGTCCAGCGCATTGTGATGGGTGATGAAGGGCTTGGCCGCCGCGCCGCCGGGAATGGCGTGCAGCATCGGCGTCTCGACTTCCATGAAGCCGTTGTCGGCCATGAAGCGGCGGATCGAGGACATGGCCGCGGTGCGCGCCTTGAAGGTGCGCCGGGTGTCCTCGCTCATGATCAGGTCGACATAGCGCTGGCGGTACTTGGTTTCCTGGTCGGCCAGACCGTGGAACTTGTCCGGCAGCGGCCGCAGCGACTTGGTAATGAGGCGCAGCGTGCTGACCTTGACCGACAGCTCGCCGGTCTTGGTCTTGAACAGCGTGCCCTCGGCGCCGAGGATGTCGCCCATGTCGTAATGCTTGAAGGCTTCATGCGCTTCTTCGCTCGTCAGCTCGTTGCTGATATAGAGCTGGATGCGGCCATCGGCGCGCGGGCCGGAAGCGTCCTGGATGGTGGCGAACGACGCCTTGCCCATCACCCGCTTCAACATCATGCGTCCGGCGACGACCACCGTGACCGGCTGGCTTTCCAGCAGATCGCGGTCGACATTGCCGTATTCGGCCTGCAGCGCCGCGGCCTGGTGCTGCGGACGGAAGTCATTGGGAAAGGCCGGTCCCTGCTCGCGCAGCGCCGCCAGCTTGCCGCGCCGCTCGGCGATGATGGAGTTCTCGTCCTTTTCTTCCGTCAGCGCGGTGTATTTGTCAGTCATCATGCTTAAACGCCTTGTTTCAGGGAGGCGGCAATAAAGCCGTCGAGGTCGCCGTCGAGCACCGACTTGGTGTTGCCGGTTTCGAAGCTGGTGCGCAGGTCCTTGATGCGGGACTGGTCCAGCACGTAGGAGCGGATCTGGTGGCCCCAGCCCACATCGGTCTTGGAGTCTTCCAGCTTTTGCTGCTCGCTCATGCGCTTGCGCAGTTCCAGTTCATACAGCCGCGACTTCAGCATTTCCCAGGCCTCGGCCCGGTTGCGGTGCTGGCTGCGGTCGTTCTGGCACTGCACCACGATGCCGGACGGCGCATGGGTCAGGCGCACCGCGGAGTCGGTCTTGTTGATGTGCTGGCCGCCAGCGCCGGAGGCGCGGTAGGTATCGACGCGCACATCGGCCGGGTTGACGTCAATGTCGATCGACTCATCCACTTCCGGATACACGAACACGCTGGCAAACGAGGTATGGCGGCCGCCGGCGGAGTCGAACGGCGACTTGCGCACCAGGCGATGCACGCCTGTCTCGGTGCGCAGGAAGCCATAGGCGTATTCGCCTTCGACCTTCAGCGTGGCGGTCTTGATGCCGGCAACTTCGCCCTCGGACTGTTCCAGGATCTCGACCTTGAAGCCCTTGCGCTCGCAATAGCGCAGGTACTGGCGCAGCAGCATCGACGCCCAGTCCTGGGCCTCGGTGCCGCCGGCGCCGGCCTGGATGTCGATGAAGCAGTTGTTGGGGTCCATCGGGTTGGCGAACATACGGCGGAATTCCAGGGTTTCCACCTGCTTCTGCAAGCCGGCCGCGTCGGCCTCGATGGCTTCGAGCGTGTCGTCGTCCTGCTCTTCGCGGGCCATGTCGAACAGGTCGCGGGCATCGCGCAGTCCGGCATCGATTTCGGTGAGGGAATGGACCACGCCTTCCAGCGCCTTCTTTTCCTGGCCGAGGGCCAGCGCGCGTTTCTGGTCGTTCCAGACGGTGGGATCTTCGAGTTCCTGGTTGACCTGCTCTAGTTTCTCTGACTTGTTATCGAAGTCAAAGATACCTCCGAAGTTCAGCTTCCCGGGTGGTCAGGTCGGCCAGCAAGGCCGACAGGGAATTGAGGCGTTCTGCTTCCATGGTGTGTGCGTCTCGTGCGGGGGAAACCGGCGATTATAACTGAAGGGAAGGGTGGGGTTGAGGCGGCGGAACGGTCGTACATGCCCATGAACCGGAACGCTGCGAGCTTTGAGGGAAATTGGCTTCGCTTGTCGTGCTTGCCGGTTCCAACGGTTTATTACAGCGATTGACTATGGAACGCGTTCGAAAGAAATGCTTACGAACTAAAAACGCGTGGCTGGTGGAATTTTCTCGCAGCCATCATTAACTCCGAAAACGCGGTTAATGATGGCTGCGATATTTCCAACATCCGAAAATGAAGTACATAAATCACTATCTTGTTCCTAATATAGTAAAGAGAGTAAAAAATGATTCCTGCGAAAGAATGTTCTACGAGAGCCAACTCGAAAAATGCCGCGATCGGTGCGGCAGACATTGGCAATAGTCCAACTAAGTCCGTATTTCCGGCATCAATTAATTATGTGAATTTGTATGGTGAAGAGCGTGAGTTTCCTGTTCTGCCTGAAAGTCTTCCTGCAGCTAAATGCTCGGAAATTATTTTGGCGATTGAACTGTATGAACATGCATTTTGCTTAAATTTTGGTTCCGAAAATGTCTTGGGCTTGAAGTTTGATGGAATATCCTATCCCGCTGATAAAACCTTGCAGGAAATTCATGAGCTAATTGACCTTGGCAAGCCAACACGTGTGACTGTGGAATGGAAAGATATGCCGGCAGTCAAAGAAATACTTGAAAGGAAAACTGGTAAAAATGGAGCCTGGAAAATAGAGCACTTTGGCGAACTCGGATTCTGCTCGAACGATTTTTCATCTCTTTAGGATGCCGAAAAATTCATAAAAGATTTTTCGGAAGATATGGCCAGACTGAACATAGGCTTGAAAAGCGAAGTTCAAACGGTAGGAGGCCTTTCCAGACATAGCCGGCCGGCTTATAACGCGCTTATTTACATTCCAGTGCTAGAGGCAAAAAAGATAATTCGTGCAGCGGCCGCAAGTGAGATTTACAGCGCTGCTCCTTTTGTGGCTCAGGCAATGAGGGATCCTGAAAATAACTCATTGGGAATGTTGCCGCTTAATGTGCTATGCAATCTGGGTCCGTTTCTGGCGCCCACTTTGCCCAGGGAAGATGCCTTTGAAGAAATGAAAAATAAAATTCAACAATCGAAGGATATGTTCTTCGAAAAAGAAAAGTTTCTCCGTATAAAGCCCATTCAGGCAAAGGGCGTACGAGCATCAATTGGCGCAACAAGTTGTTTGTTGCTTGATAAAAGTTGGATGGGCAGAGCGCAGGCTGAAAAGCTCGAGAATATTGCTGGCCTAGATTTTTCCCAAAAAGGCTTGGACTTGAAATTCCCCAATAAGGAATATGCTGAACGGTTCTTTCATGGATTGAAAAATTCAGGATATTCTTCAATTGCTTTTTACGAGGGTGCGAGCGGCGATAAGTTCGGAGAATACGAAGCCGTTGTCCATATAGAAAAACTGCATGAAGTCAAAAAATTCGTGGAAGTTACTTGTGGCTATGGCTCGTCCTACACAAAAGATTTGTTCGGCACCAGCAAAGGAATAGCACTTGACACAAATTTCTTTATTGACGAGCTGACATACATTGGCAACCTCAAGAATTCATCCGCTGCGCAAAAAAAACAAATGGCAAAGGCAGTATTGGATGGATTCCTGGATCGGCTGAAGCCGAGTGAGGCTGTTGGGCTTCAACAGGCAATTTCAGAACTGGCGCGACCGAATGCTAAGGAGGAGCCAGGACCGCTTCAGTTTCTGAGGGAGCGTACTGGCATGAAAAGCATCATGCCCGGTGTGTCTTATTCCGACGAGGCAGGCGCTTACAAAGCCGCTCTGGCGAAGATTGGCAAACTGATTACTGAAAGAGGTTGATTTTATGGCAGGCCATAGACAGGCCTGCTGTCTCGGAAAAGGCTGTCAATTACATGCGTCATGGCAGTAAGACTGGCAAGAACAGCTAACTTTAAAGATGTTCCATTTTCAGGAACTGCTATGCCAAATGCTTTTTGCAGACCTTGGAGCAGACACTGTTGAAATTGCAGAAACCAGCCACCTTCGCCATGGCTGGGTTTTGCCATCGTTCCTTGCGGTCTAGCTGTCAGATAGGGATGTGGGATGTGCTATCCAAAGCGAAAACCGTCTTTCCGCCTAGATAACCGTCTGCTTTCTTCCTGGGCAAGCCTCGCTTCGCCAGCCTGAACCCCTGATTCCCGGCCAGTCGACAGCGAAGGCCGCATGCCACGAAGAACATTCGGTTCACTCAAGCCGGCTCCGCATGCTCCACCAGCAGCTGCACCCTGGTCCTGCCATTGAACTCGTTCGCATCCAGCCGGAACGCCACATTCACCCGTTCCGGCAATCCATCCGCATGACCGAACCAGATTGCGTCGTATTGCTGCCCATTCTTTTCCAGCAGCAGCTTCAGGTGCCGTTCCTTCAGCACGCGCTGGCTCACCACCCGGAATTCATCGCAGAACACCGGCGGCGCGAAGCCCTGTCCCCAGACGTGGCCGTCGATCAGCTCGATGAAGGCGGTGGAGAAGTAGGCGTCTTCCAATGGTCCGTCGGTTTCCAGCACGCGTTCCAGCTGCGCCTTCGTGAGTGAGGCTCGACCGACTTCCTCGAACGCATGGGTGAAGCCTTCGAGGTTGTCGGCGCGCAGCGTCAGGCCGGCGGCCATCGAGTGGCCGCCAAATTTTTCGATCAGCGTCGGCGCATGCTTGGACACCAGGTCCAGGCCGTCGCGCAGGTGGAAGCCGGCAATGGACCGGCCCGAGCCCTTGATCAGGCCGTCGCCGGCCGGCGCGAAGGTGATGGTGGGGCGGTAGAACTTGTCCTTCAGGCGCGAGGCGACGATGCCGATCACGCCCTGGTGCCAGCTGTCGTCGTAGATGCTGATGGTGGTGTTGTCGCGCGGGTCGATATGGTCAAGCGAAGCCAGCGCGCTGTCCTGCATCTGCGCCTCGATCACCCGCCGCTCGCGGTTGATGGTGTCGAGCTGCTGCGCGATTTCCCAGGCGCGGCCGGCATCGTCGGTGGTCAGGCATTCGATGCCGAGCGACATGTCGGCCAGCCGGCCGGCGGCGTTCAGGCGCGGCCCGACCGCAAAGCCGAGGTCGAAGGGACTGGCGCGGCGGGCTTCCCGGCCGGCCACGCGAAATAGCGCCGCAATGCCGACATGCATGCGGCCGGCGCGCATGCGCTTCAAGCCCTGCGCCACCAGCACCCGGTTGTTGGCGTCGAGCTTGACCACGTCGGCCACGGTGCCCAGCGCCACCAGGTCCAGCAGCGCATCCAGCCGCGGCTGGTTCTCTGCCGTGAACACGCCGCGCCGGCGCAACTCGGCCCGCAGCGCAAGCAGCACATAGAACATCACGCCGACGCCAGCCAGGTTCTTGCTCGGAAAGCCGCAGGCCGGCTGGTTCGGGTTCACGATCACCCGCGCCGCCGGCAGGGTGTCGGCCGGCAGGTGGTGGTCGGTTACCACCACCTCGATGCCGCGCCGGTTGGCTTCGGCCACGCCATCGATGCTGGCGATGCCGTTGTCCACGGTGACGATGATGTCCGGCGACTTTTCCCGTACCGCCAGTTCCACGATTTCAGGCGTCAGGCCGTAGCCGTATTCGAAGCGGTTGGGCACGATGTAATCGATTTTCGCGCCCATCGCCTTCAGGCCGCGCAGCGCAACCGCGCAGGCGGTGGCGCCGTCGCAGTCATAGTCGGCAACGATGGTCATCCTCTTCTGCGCGGCGATCGCGTCGGCCAGGAAGACGGCGGCGGCGTCCACGTGCAGCAGGCCGGATGGCGCGATCAGCGCGGAAAATTCGGACGACAGCTCGCTGGCATCGACCAGGCCGCGTGCCGCGAACAGCCGCGCCAGCACCGGGTGCACGCCGCTCTGGCGCAGCATCTCCGCGTGGCGGAAGGAATAGGGGCGGGTGGCGATGCGGGTCATGGAACGAGTCGGGCGAGAGAAGGTTGGAGCCAGAATTTTTTCAGGGCCAGGCGGCTGACGTCGGTTTCGCGCAGCCGGTTGCCGTCGCTGGTGACGAGTTTAAGCCCGCCAAGCTTGCCGGCGCGCAGCCCGGCAAGCAGCGGCGCGAGCCAGGCTTCGTCGATTGCATGGAAGGCTTCCAGCCAGGCGGACCAGTCGCCGGCCAGCGCCGGCGCGCTCAGGTCGTCGATCAGCAGCAGGCCGCGCTCGGGCGCGGCAGCCAGCAGTGCGCCGGCGTCGGCCGGCAGGCTGTTTCCCTTGCCGGCGGCCAGCGCGCGGGGCCAGCCCGATGCCCAGACATGGCTGTAGGCCGGCTGCGGCATGGCCTGGCCGGCGGCGCCGCCGCCCCACAGCCAGACGGAATTGACCGGTTTGGCGCCGCGTGCGGCGCGCGCTTCGTTGACCGGGTGGGCATGCCATTCCATCTGCACTTCATTCTGCAATTTGCGCCAGGCGCGTTCCCCGGCGCCCCTGGGCATCCAGATATCGATGTTGCGGCCGCAGGCGGCGTCCATGGTGGCGGTTTTCAGGTCGCGCCAGTCGTCCGAGCGCAGGAACCAGGTGTGCGCGTCGCCATAGCGCAGCGGCAGGCCGGCTTCCTCGAACAGGGCGTAGGCGCTGTCGAATAGCGCACGCGACTCGGCCTCGTCCAGCGCCAGGTGGCGGCGGTCGGTCAGCACCAGATGGTCGCGCGCCACGTGCAGATGCGCCGGCTGCAGCATGAACCATTCGCCGGCGTCAGGCGCGAGGCCGGCCGCCGCCATCGCGGCCGGCGCCACCGGCGGACTGCCGCCTTGCTCCATGCCGGCCTGCAGTCCGAAGCGGCGCGCCAGCCAGGCTTCATGCGGCAGCGCATGGGAAAAATCCTCGCTGGCCTGCAGCGCGCCGGGCGTGCCGCGCGCGGCGAGCAGGGCAAACGCGGGCAGGCGCAGGGCGCGCAGCAGGTCGGCGGCAAGTTCCGGAGAGGGGAAACTGAAGGGAAGCAGGATATCGAGTTGCGGCATGCCGGGATTGTAAAGGCAAAGCGACAAAGGGGATTGCGCCGGATATACGGGATCGGTCCCGGGCGGGCAAACCATTGTCATCCTGTCATTCTTTTGCGCAATGTCCTGAAATGAAACCCGGACTATGGCAAACTGCGGGCGGCATCGCGAGGCGGTTGCCGCTGGCCGCATTCCGCGGCCATGTCCCGTCGCCAACCGCTCCACTGCTTTTCGCCTTCAGGAGTTTTCATTTGAGTCTCAAGAACTTGCCATTCGAATGGCTGGTCGGCCTGCGCTATACCCGCGCCGGCAAGCGCAGCGCGCGCAACAGTTTCATTTCCTTCATTTCCATGATCTCGATGGCCGGCATCGCGCTGGGCGTGGCCGCGCTGATCGTGGTGCTGTCGGTGATGAACGGCTTCCAGAAGGAGGTGCGCGACCGCATGTTGTCGGTGCTGGCCCATATCGAGGTGTTCGATCCCACCGGCGCCTTGCCCGACTGGCAGCAGACCGCCAAGGAAGCCTTCATGGACCGCGAGGTCAAGGGCGCGGCGCCCTATGTCGCCGGACAGGCGATGATGACCCGCGACGACACCGTGCGCGGCGTGGTGGTGCGCGGCGTGCTGCCGCAGGAAGAGCCCAAGGTGTCGGATGTGGCGGCGCAGGTGAAGCAGGGCAGCTTCAATGACCTGCGGCCGGGCGAATTCAATATCGTGCTGGGGCTGGAACTGGCGCGCAGCATGCAGGCGCGGGTCGGCGACCGGGTCACGCTGATCGCGCCGCAGGGCCAGGTCACGCCGGCCGGCGTGATACCGCGCCTGAAGCAGTTCACCGTGGTCGGCATTTTCGAGGCCGGCCATTTCGAGTTCGATTCCTCGCTGGCCTTCATGCATCTGGAAGACGCGGAAAAGATGTTCCGCCTGTCGGCCCCGTCCGGCCTGCGCTTGCGCATCGCCGACATGCAGCAGGCGCCGCAGGTGGCGCAGGACCTGTCGCGCATCCTGTCCGGCGACGTGCTGATCCGCGACTGGTCGCAGCAGAACCGCAACTGGTTCGCCGCGGTGCAGACCGAAAAGCGCATGATGTTCATCATCCTGACCCTGATCATCGCGGTGGCCGCCTTCAACCTGGTGTCGACCCTGGTGATGACGGTGACCGACAAGCAGGCCGACATCGCGATCCTGCGCACGCTGGGCTCCTCGCCGGGCTCGATCATGAAGATCTTCATGATCCAGGGCGCGCTGGTGGGGCTGATCGGCACCGCGCTGGGCGTGGGCGGCGGCGTGCTGGTGGCGCTGAACGTGGATGTGATCGTGCCCTTCATCGAGCACCTGCTGGGCGTGCAGTTCCTGCCGCGCGACATCTACCTGATCAGCGCCTTGCCGTCCGACCTGCGCTGGCCGGATGTCTGGACCATCGGCCTGGTGGCGGTGGTCTTGGCCTTCGTGGCGACGCTGTATCCGAGCTGGCGGGCGGCGCGGGTGCGCCCGGCAGAGGCGCTGCGCTATGAATGATCCGGAAATGACAACCATGAATAGCGTAATGAATCAGCAAAAAGCAGAGCAGAAGGCGGCAAGCCAGCCGCCGGCCGGCCAGGCGGTGCTGGCCTGCCAGGGCCTGGGCAAGACCTATACCCAGGGCAAGTATTCGGTGGACGTGCTGTCGGGCATCAGCTTCGAGGTGCATCGCGGCGAGCGGGTGGCCATCGTCGGCGCGTCCGGCTCCGGCAAATCCACGCTGCTGCACCTGCTGGGCGGGCTGGACGTGCCCAGCAGCGGCAAGGTCCAGCTGCAGGGCCGCGACTTCGCCTCGCTCGATGAAAAGACCCGCGGCCGGCTGCGCAATGAATCGCTGGGCTTCGTCTACCAGTTCCATCACCTGCTGCCCGAGTTTTCGGCGCTCGACAACGTGGCCATGCCGCTCCTGATACGTCGCATGCCGCGCAGCCAGGCGCACGAGATCGCCGCCGCCATCCTGGCCCGCGTCGGCCTGGAAAAGCGCATCACCCATGTGCCGGGCGAGCTGTCCGGCGGCGAGCGCCAGCGGGTGGCGCTGGCGCGGGCGCTGGTCACGCAGCCGGCCTGCGTGCTGGCCGACGAGCCCACCGGCAACCTCGACCGCCAGACCGCGCAGAAGACCTTCGACCTGATGCTGGAGCTGTCGCGCACGCTGGGCACGTCCTTCGTGATCGTCACGCATGACATCGAGCTGGCGCGCCATTGCGACCGGGTGCTGCGGCTTTCCGACAATGGCTTGGAACCCTACGTGGACTGAGGACAAACCGCGATGTGGATAGACACCCACTGCCACCTTGACGCCGGCGAATTCGGCGGCGCCTCCGATGCGATTGCGCGGCAGGCCGGGGAACAGGGCGTCGGCCAGATCGTGATCCCGGCAGTGGACCGGCACAACTTCGGCCTGGTGCGCGACCTGTCTGCCCGCCAGCCGAATTGCCGCTATGCGCTGGGCATCCACCCGATCTGCGTGCCGGGCGCCGGCGAGGAAGACCTCGACCTGCTGCGACAGACCGTGCTGGGCGCGATGGACGATCCGAACCTGGTGGCGATCGGCGAGATCGGCCTGGACTTCTTCCTGCCCAATCTGTGCGAGCCGGCGATGCGGCAGAAGCAGGAATACTTTTATCAGGAGCAGCTCAAGCTGGCGCGCGACGTCGGCCTGCCGGTGCTGCTCCATGTGCGCCGCTCGCAGGACATCATCCTGAAATACCTGCGCCGCATCAGCCTGCCGGGCGGCATCGCCCATGCCTTCAACGGCAGCTTTCAGCAGGCGGAAACCTTTATCGCACTCGGATTCAAGCTCGGCTTTGGCGGCGCAATGACCTTTCCGCGCGCGCTGCAGATACGCCGGCTGGCCTCCACGGTGCCGGCCCCGGCGCTGGTGCTGGAAACCGATGCGCCGGACATTTCTCCGGTATGGCTGCACCCGCAGCGCAACACTCCCGAACAACTGCCGCGCATCGGCGCGGTGCTGGCCGAGCTGCGAAGCATGCCGGTCGACGAGATCGCCTCCCTCACCACCGCGAACGCGCATGCCGCGCTGCCGCGGCTGCAGCTACCCGCCTAATCGCCGTGCGCAGCCTGCTGCTCGGATTCGCATCCGGCGTCGGCCTGCTGCAGACCCGGCCCGCGCTGCCCGGCGTCATGCAAACCGTTTTGCTGCTTGCTGCCCTGTTGCTGGCGGCCGTGCTGGCCTGCCGCATGCGGCGCGCTTCGACGCGCGTGCTGGCCCGCACCGCAAGCGGCGCCATCGCCGGTTTTTTGTGGGCCGCGCTGCTGGCCACGCACTACCTTGCCGAGGAACTGCCCGTCGCGCTGGAAGGACAGGAAATCACGGTGACCGGCGTAATCGCCAACCTGCCATATCGCTTCGAGCGCGGCCTGCGCTTTCACTTCGCGGTCGAGCAGGCGGCAAGTGCCGGGGGCGGCGCGCTGACGCTGCCGTCGCGGATCGCGCTGTCCTGGTATGACGATCCGCGCGCGAAACTGTCGCCGCCGGTCCTGCGTCCGGGAGAGCGCTGGCAGCTGTCGGTGAAACTGAAGCGGCCGCATGGCAATGCCAACCCGGGCGGATTCGACTACGAGGTCTGGCTGCTGGAGCAGGGCCTGCGCGCCACCGGCAGCGTACGCGGGCTGGGTCCTGACAGCGGCAATCGCAGGCTAGCCGCCTTTGTCTTCAGCCCGACGGCCATGGTCGAACGTTGCCGCGGCTGGCTGCGCGAGCGGATGGCGAAGGTGCTGGCCGGGCAGCGCTATGCGGGCGTGATCATTGCGCTGGTCATTGGCGACCAGCGTGACATAGGCCAGGACGACTGGAAGGTCTTCACCCGCACCGGCATTGGCCACCTGGTGTCGATCTCGGGCCTGCATATCACCATGGTCGCCGGCCTGTTCGCGGCGCTGGTGCAGGCCTTGTGGCGACGCTCCTTCCACACCCGCGCCCAATTGCCGCTCCTGCTGCCGGCGCAGAAGGTGGCCGCGCTGGCCGGCACGGCGGCGGCGCTGGTCTATGTGCTGCTGGCGGGCTTCGGCGTGCCGGCCCAGCGCACGCTCTACATGATTGCCGTGCTCGGCATGGCGCTGTGGACCGGGCGCATCGCCAGCGTGTCGCATGTGCTGTGCACCGCGCTGGCGGTGGTGCTGCTGCTGGACCCGTGGGCGGTGCTGTGGCCCGGTTTCTGGCTGTCGTTCAGCGCGGTGGCGGTGATCCTGTATGTCTCGGTCGGACGCGCGCGCCCGGCGTGCCAGGATGGCGCGGCATCGCGCATGCAGGCGCTGTCCGACGCCGCACGCACCCAGTATGCGGTGACGGTCGGCCTGGTGCCATTGACGCTGCTGCTGTTCGGCCAGATCTCGCTGGTCAGTCCGCTGGCCAATGCGATTGCCATTCCGCTGGTGAGCTTCGCGGTCACGCCGCTAGCGCTGGCCGGCAGCGTCGCGCCGGCGCCGCTGTCGGCCTGGCTGCTTCTGGCGGCGCACTGGCTGGTGGCGCAGCTGGCGCTGCTGCTGGAATGGCTTAGCGGCTTCGCGCTGGCGGTGTGGACAGCGCCGATACCGCAATGGTGGATGTTTGCGCTGGGCCTGGCCGGCATGCTGTGGCTGCTCGCGCCACGCGGCTGGCCGGCACGTTGGCTGGGCCTGCTGCTGTGGCTGCCGCTGCTGCTGAATGCGTCCGATGCGCCGGAGCATGGGTTTCGCGTGACGGCCTTCGATGTGGGGCAGGGCAATGCGCTGCTGGTGGAAACCGCAAGCCATCGCCTGCTGTATGACACCGGGCCGGCCTATACGCCCGATTCGGATGGCGGCAGCCGCGTGATCCTGCCGTACTTGCGCTATCGCGGCATCAGCCGGCTGGATGCGATGCTGGTCTCCCACAGCGACATCGACCATGCCGGCGGCGCCTTGTCGGTGCTGGACGAAATCGACGTCGGCTGGGTCGGCTCCTCGCTCGAACCGGACCACGAGATCATCAACCAGGCCAGCCGCCACAGCCGCTGCCTGGCCGGGCAGAACTGGACCTGGGACGGCGTGCGTTTCGAGATGCTGCATCCGACGCCCTCCATCTACGACATTCCCGGCCAGAAGCCCAATGGCCGCAGCTGCACGTTAAAGGTCAGCGCCGGCGGCGTCTCGATGCTGCTGGCCGGCGACATCGAGGCGCCGCAGGAATCGCTGCTGCTGTCGGGCATGCCGCAGCGTTTGCCATCGACCGTGCTGCTGGCGCCGCACCACGGCAGCGGCACCTCGTCCACGTCGGATTTTCTGGATGCGGTGGCGCCGCAGATCGCGGTATTCCAGGTCGGGTACCGCAATCGCTACCGGCATCCGAAGGCGGAGGTGGAGCAGCGCTATGCGGCGCGCGGCATCAGGCGGCTGCGTTCGGATCTGGATGGCGCCGTGATGCTGGACTTCGCCGCCAGCGGGGGTGGCGAAGTGCCGGCAGCCGTCGGCGTCGAAACCCGCAGGCTGACGCAAAAGCGCTACTGGTTTGGCAGGTAGCGGAAGAAGCGCAGCAAGGACATTCCAGGCGGTATCGCCCCGGCGTTGCGCATGTCAGCGGCTGCACCCGATGTTCGCGGAGGTGGGGAAATAAACCTGGAGACGCCTGCCATCTCCGGCCTCTCCAGTCAGGGCTCAATTCGTTTATCGCCTACTGGCCCCGAGTCCGGTCGTTAGACATGATGATGGTATTCGTGGAATTTGTTGCGCTAAGCGCATCGCCCTCGTGGCCGTGGTAGTCGGGCAAATTGCGGTGGCTGGGATTCTCGCAATCAGCGCCGCCGGCCACTGCATCAAGACTGCTTTCCGATAAGGTCTGATTGTCGCTGGAACTTTCGGAGGCGGCACTGCCAGTGTCAATGCTGCCGAAATCTGCTTTGCCAGTGCCGGCCGACTGTTTTTGGGTTCATCGCTCACAATCCGGATCCTCAGCAAGCGGTTTATATTTTTGTCACAATCATTCGATGAACGAATATTTGGTGACCTAGCTTTCGTGCGTTGATCGCTCAAACATAATCCGGTATTCATCAATTCTTTCCGGGCGGGATGACTCGCCGGCTGGGCTAATGGCGTCATCAGCGCTGGCTTCCGCATGGATCATCGCCTGCTGGAACGAGGTGGTGGGAGGGGAAGGCTGGCTTTCTTTTGAGGCATCACCAGCTTTCCCTGTCAGGTGCAATGTCATGCCGGCGGATACGTTCCGCAAGCTTTGAACCATACGAAAGAAAAACAATGACGATGCGCACCGCCTGCCTGACCATCCTCGCCATGCTGGCCTTCGCCGCCAACTCCCTGCTGTGCCGGCTGGCTCTGAAGGACGGGCATATCGATGCAGCCAGCTTCACCGCCTTGCGCATCGGTTCGGGCGCGCTGGTGCTGGCGCTGGTCATCCGCGCGCGCGGCGCGCGGCCGCTCGCCGCCGGCAACTGGCGTTCGGCCTGGGCGCTGTTCGTCTATGCCGCCGGCTTTTCCACTGCCTACCTCGGGCTGTCCGCCGCGACCGGCGCCCTGGTGCTGTTCGGCGCGGTGCAGGCAACCATGATTGGCTACGGCCTGTATGCCGGCGAAAGAATGACGGCGCGGCAGGTGGCCGGGCTGGCGATCGCGGCGGCCGGCCTGACAGCCTTGCTGTTGCCCGGTCTCGCGGCGCCGTCCTTGCCGCATGCGCTGCTGATGGCCATTGCCGGCGTCGCCTGGGGCGTGTATTCCCTGCGGGCCAAGGGCGCCGGCGATCCGGCCAATGCCACCGCCGGCAATTTCCTGCGGGCGGCGCCCATGGCGCTGGCGCTCGGGCTGGCCTGGCTGCCGTGGTCGCGCATCGGAAGCGCCGGCATCGCCTATGCGCTCGCTTCGGGCGCGCTGGCTTCCGGCCTGGGTTATGTGATCTGGTACCAGGCCTTGCGCGGCCTGAATGCGACGACGGCTGCCAGCGTGCAGCTGTGCGTGCCGGTGCTGGCCACGCTGGGCGGCGTGCTGCTGCTGTCGGAACCGCTTTCCTGGCGTCTGCTGTATTCGGCCGTGGCGATTCTGGGTGGCCTGGCGCTGGTCATATTGGGAAAGGCCAGGCCGCGGCAGGGATGAGTGCCGGGCTGGTTTTCCAACGGACGCAGGCTGCGTCCCGGGCAGGTATTACCCGCATGCCCGGGCCGAAACCGCGCCGGGCTTGATTTATTCGGTCATCGATTCACCGTTTCATGGATACCGGCATCGAATTTGATCACGAAAGAAATGTCGCGCAAATGTGCGATTAAAGAACTTGTCGTCAGAACGATATTTGCGACGAGAACCGATCGATGCCAGGGAGCATGCCATGAAGCATAGCCAGAACCAGAATGGACAAGCCAGCGCAAGCGACCCGCAGGCCGGAACGGATGCCGAGCTTTCCGACGATATGCTTGATGCGATCACGGGCGGTGGGAGCAATGCCGTGCCGACCGACATCGAACCCGAACCGGTCGCCAAACCGATCAATGATCTGGTCGGAAGAGTCGTGAGTAAAAACTTCGCCTGATATCGCTTTCCGCCCTCGCGCAAAGGCGTGGCCCGGCATTCCCGTAGAATGCCCTCTCCGACATCAACGCCTCGCCGCAGCAGTCCATGACCCAGCAGCTGATCCAGTTCGTCCACGCCAACAGTTTCCCAGCCGATACCTACCGTGTGTTTTTCAGCCACCTGAAGGCGCACTACACGATTTCCGCCTTGCCGCTGCATGCCCACAATCCCGACTATCCGATCGAGAACGGCTGGGCGGCGCTGGTGGAGGAACTGGTGGATGCGCTCGACCCGCGCCATCCGGCCATCCTGGTCGGGCATTCGATGGGCGGCATGCTGAGCCTGATGGCGGCGCGCGCCCGGCCCGATCTGGTGCGGGCGGTGGTGCTGCTGGATGCGCCGGTCGTGGCCGGCTGGCGCGCCTTGCTGCTGCGCATCGCCAAGGCGGTGGGTCTGGACCGCAAGCTGTCGCCGGCGCGGTTTTCCGAAAAGCGCCGCAACCGGTTTCCCGACCGCGAAGCGGCTTACCAGCACTACGCCGCCAAGCCGCTGTTTGCCGCCTGGCCGCCCGCCGTGCTGCGCGACTACGTCGAACACGGCACCGTGGCGGCCGACGAGGGCCTGACGCTGCGCTTCACCCGCGAAGCGGAAACCGCGGTCTACCGGAGTCTGCCGCATCACCTCGGTTCGCTGCTCAAGGGCAATTTCCCGGTGCCGGTGGGCTTCATCGGCGGCGCCGACTCGGTGGAGTGCCGCCAGGCCGGGCTGCGCGCCACCCGGCGCCTGGTCGGCCGGCATTTCCGCAGGATACCCGGCGGCCACCTTTTCCCGATGGAACATCCGGCGGCCGCCGCCGGCGCGGTGCACCAGATGGTGCAGGCGCTGCTGCACGCCTGAATTGCGCGCCTGCAACATTCCGGCTTTAGCGGAATCAATGACCCTGCCTGCGACGGCTGGAACCAAAAGGGTTTGCGGTATAATTTCCATTTCCCGCACGTGCCGTTCGGCACCATCTGTAATGACCAAGTTTGTATTCGTCACTGGCGGCGTCGTGTCTTCCCTGGGCAAGGGAATCGCCGCCGCCTCCCTGGCTGCGATCCTCGAATCCCGCGGCCTCAAAGTCACCCTCCTGAAGCTGGATCCGTACATCAACGTCGATCCCGGCACCATGAGCCCGTTCCAGCACGGCGAAGTGTTCGTCACCGATGACGGCGCCGAAACCGACCTCGACCTCGGCCACTACGAGCGCTTCATCACGCCGAAGATGAAGAAGGTGAACAATTTCACCACCGGCCAGATCTACGAGTCGGTCATCCGCAAGGAACGCCGCGGCGAGTACCTCGGCAAGACGGTGCAGGTGATTCCGCACATCACCAACGAAATCCAGGAATACATTCACCGCGGCGCCGAAGGGCATGACGTGGCCATCGTCGAGATCGGCGGCACGGTCGGCGACATCGAATCGCTGCCCTTCCTGGAAGCGGCACGCCAGCTGGCGCTGCGCGCCGGCCGCAATTCCACCGCCTTCGTCCACCTGACGCTGGTGCCTTACCTTGCTTCGGCCGGCGAACTGAAAACCAAGCCGACCCAGCACAGCGTGCAGAAGCTGCGCGAGATCGGCATTTCGCCGGACGCGCTGCTGTGCCGCGCCGACCGCCGCATTCCGGACGACGAGCGCGCCAAGATCTCCCTGTTTTCCAATGTGCAGGAAGCCGGCGTGATCTCGGTATGGGACGCCGACACCATCTACAAGATCCCGCAGATGCTGCATGACCAGGGCCTGGACGCGATCGTCTGCGAATGCCTGGCGCTGTCGCCCAAGCCGGCCGATCTGTCGATGTGGACCCGCCTGGTGCATGCGCTGGAAAACCCGAAGGCCGACGTCACCATCGGCATGGTCGGCAAGTACGTCGACCTGACCGAGTCCTACAAGTCGCTGACCGAGGCGCTGCGCCATGCCGGCATCCATACCGAGAGCCGGGTCAATATCGAGTACGTGGATTCGGAAGAGATCGAGCAGCATGGCACCGGCCAGCTGCAGAAGTTCGACGCCATCCTGGTGCCGGGCGGCTTCGGCAAGCGCGGCGTGGAAGGCAAGATCGCCGCCGCCCGCTTCGCCCGCGAAAACAAGATCCCGTATCTGGGCATCTGCCTGGGCATGCAGGTCGCGCTGATCGAATATGCGCGCAACAAGGCCGGCCTCGTGCATGCCAATTCGACCGAGTTCGACGACAGCACCGAGCATCCGGTGGTGGCGCTGATCAATGAATGGCAGAACCACGACGGCAAGGTCGAGAAGCGCGACATCAATTCCGACCTCGGAGGCACCATGCGCCTGGGCGCGCAGACCTGCGAGGTCAAGCCGGGCACGCTGGCCGCCGAGATCTATGGCGCCGTGGTGACCGAGCGCCATCGTCATCGCTATGAAGCCAACAACCATTACCTGGGCCGAGTGGAAGAAGCCGGCCTGATCGTGGCGGCGCGCACGCCGACCGAGTCGCTGTGCGAGATCATGGAACTGCCGCGCAGCGGCGAGAATGCCCACCCGTGGTACATGGGCGTGCAATATCACCCGGAGTTCAAGTCCACGCCGCGCGACGGCCATCCGCTGTTCATCTCGTTCATCAAGGCCGCGCTGGCGCACAAGCAGGCGCTGTCTGAAAGGAAAGCAGCATGAAGCTGTGCGGATTCGATGTTGGCCTGGAGCAGCCGTTTTTCCTGATCGCCGGCCCCTGCGTGATCGAATCGCGCCAGATGGCGCATGACACCGCCGGCCAGTTGAAGGAAATCACGGCCGCGCTGGGCATCCCCTTCATCTACAAGTCGTCCTTCGACAAGGCCAACCGTTCGTCCGGCACCTCGTTTCGCGGGCTGGGCATGGAGCAGGGCCTGGACATCCTGGCGGACGTGAAGAAGACGCTGGGCGTGCCGGTGCTGACCGACATCCACGCGATCGAGGAAATCGCGCCCGTTGCCTCTGTGGTCGACGTGCTGCAGACGCCGGCCTTCCTGTGCCGCCAGACCGACTTCATCCAGGCCTGCGGCCGTTCCGGCAAGCCGGTCAACATCAAGAAGGGCCAGTTCCTGGCGCCGCATGACATGAAGAACGTCATCGACAAGGCGCGCGATGCGGCCCGCGAAGCCGGCTTGAACGAAGACAATTTCATGGCCTGCGAGCGCGGCGTGTCCTTCGGCTACAACAACCTGGTGTCGGACATGCGCTCGCTGGCGATCATGCGCGAGACCAACTGCCCGGTGGTGTTCGACGCCACCCATTCGGTGCAGCTGCCGGGCGGGCAGGGCACGTCTTCCGGCGGCCAGCGCGAATTCGTGCCGGTGCTGGCGCGCGCCGCGGTGGCGGTCGGCATCGCCGGCCTGTTCATGGAAACCCATCCGAACCCGGCCGAAGCCAAGTCCGACGGCCCCAACGCGGTGCCCCTGGGACGCATGAAGGAATTGCTGGCGACCCTGCAGGACCTGGACCGCGTGGTCAAGCGCGGCGGTTTCCTGGAAAACGGCTTCGCTTAAGGCGTCAGGCAGCCAAAGAACAACGGGCCCGGCACGGCGGCCCGCACCTTTTTCGTACACATTGGAGAGACTTGAATGAGCGCTATTGTTGACATTATCGGCCGCGAAGTAATCGATTCCCGTGGCAACCCGACCGTTGAATGCGATGTGCTGCTGGAATCCGGCGTGATGGGCCGCGCCGCCGTGCCGTCGGGCGCATCGACCGGTTCGCGGGAAGCCATCGAGCTGCGCGACGGCGACAAGAGCCGCTACTTCGGCAAGGGTGTGTTGAAGGCCTGCGAGAACATCAACACCGAGATCTCCGAAGCCATCATGGGCCTGGACGCCAATGAGCAGGCCTTCCTGGACCGCACCCTGATCGACCTCGACGGCACCGAGAACAAGGCCCGCCTGGGCGCCAACGCCACCCTGGCCGTGTCGATGGCCGTGGCCAAGGCGGCCGCCGAGGAAGCCGGCCTTCCGCTGTACCGCTACTTCGGCGGTTCGGGTGCGATGCAGATGCCGGTGCCGATGATGAACGTGATCAATGGCGGCGCCCATGCCGACAACAACCTGGACCTGCAGGAATTCATGATCATCCCGGTCGGCGCGCCCAGCTTCCGCGAAGCGATCCGCTACGGCGCCGAGGTGTTCCACACCCTGAAGAAGATCCTGCACGAGAACAAGCTGACGACCGCGGTCGGCGACGAAGGCGGCTTCGCGCCGTCGGTGGCCAACCATGAGGCGGCGATCAAGCTGATCCTGCAGGCCATCGAGCAGGCCGGCTACGAGCCGGGCACCCAGATCGCGCTGGGCCTGGACTGCGCCGCTTCCGAGTTCTACAAGGATGGCAAGTACCGCCTGGACGGCGAAGGCCTGGCGCTGTCGTCGTCGGACTTCACCAACCTGCTGGCGACCTGGTGCGACAAGTACCCGATCATCTCGATCGAGGACGGCATGGCCGAGAACGACTGGGAAGGCTGGGCCACGCTGACCAGGACCCTTGGCAAGCGGATCCAGCTGGTGGGCGACGACCTGTTCGTCACCAACACCAAGATCCTGCGTGAAGGCATCCAGAAGGACATTGCCAACTCGATCCTGATCAAGATCAACCAGATCGGCACCCTGACCGAGACCTTCGCCGCGATCGAAATGGCCAAGCGCGCCGGCTACACCGCGGTGATCTCGCACCGTTCCGGCGAGACCGAGGACTCGACCATTGCCGACATCGCCGTCGGCACCAACGCGCTGCAGATCAAGACCGGCTCGATGTCCCGTTCGGACCGCATGGCCAAGTACAACCAGCTGCTGCGCATCGAGGAAGACCTGGGCGACATCGCCACCTACCCAGGCCGCGAAGCGTTTTACAACCTGAAGTAACCCGCCCCCGCCGGCGGTGCGTGCCGCCGGCTGATACTTGCGAAGTGCGTCCATGCGTCTGATTCTGTTTAGTCTTGCGGCCTTGCTCATCCTGGTTCAGTTTCCGCTTTGGTTGGGCAAGGGCGGATGGCTCAGGGTTTGGGACCTGGACCAGCAAGTGTTCGCCGCGCAGAGAAAGAACGACGAACTGCGGGCACGCAATGGCAAGCTTGCTTCGGAAGTACAGGACCTGAAGGAAGGCACCGGCGCGATCGAGGAGCGGGCGCGTTATGAGCTTGGCATGATCAAGGAAAACGAGATCTTCGTGCAGATTCTTGACCCGAACACCAGTCCGCCGCTGCAGGAAGTGGCCGCGCCGGTCAAGCCGGTGAAGAAGCCGCCGCCGCGCAAGAAGCAGCAATAAAAAAAGCGCCATGCAATGGCGCTTTTTTTATGGTCGATGCAGATTGGGGCACTGGAACTGAAAGGTCGTCATCGCCTTTCAGGTTCATACCTGAAGGTGAATGCGTCGGGGAGGCAAGCAAGAATGCAAGTTCCGAAACAGTTGCGGTTGCGGTTGCGGTTGCGTTTCGCGCAGCGACAGCCGCCGTTGTTTTTGAATTGGTCGTTGCCTCTTAAGTTGCCGTTGTTTTTGAATTGGTCGTTGCCTCTTAAGTTGCCGTTGCTTTTGAAGTTGCCGTTGCCGTTGCCGTTGCTTTTGAAGTGGCAGTGAAGTCCCGTTGAGCGCGCCGTGTCAGCGGTGCCCGGAGCGGGAAAAGGTGCGGCGTCTGTCTGAGCCAAGCTTTAGCTTGGCGAGTTTAGCCGCGCCCCGCTCCGGGTACCGCTGGCACGGGCACCCCGCGCAGCGGGGCGCGATCATCGGGTCGCCTTTTTTGGTTACTTTTTTGGCGAAGCAAAAAAGTAACCCGGCCGCCGGGGCGGACTCCCGGCTTGTCTCCACGGCAGTGCACCCGTCTTGCGTCACCCGGCAACGCCCGGGCAGCACTGTCGGTGTTGTCTTTGACGTGTTGGTTGAACATGGCTTAACGTCAAAAGCAACTGCTGCTTCGCAGTGACGTCTTTACGGCGGGTGAAACAGCACGACCTCACTATCGTCATGACTAGGCCGGGAGTTCGCCCCGGCGGGCGACCTACTTTTTTTGCTTCGCCAAAAAAAGTAGGCAAAAAAAGGCGACCCGGTGATCGCGCCCTCGCTGCGCGAGGGTCCCCGTGCCGTCGGTGCATGGAGCGGGGCGCGGCTAAACTCGCCAAGCTGCGCTTGACTCAGACAGACGCCGCACCTTTTCCCGCTCCACGCACCGACGTCACGGCGCGCTCAACGGGACTTAAAAGCAACGGCAACTGCAACTTCAGAGGCAACGGCAACCGCAACGGCAACGCCAACTGCAACCGCAACTGCACCGCAACCGCAACGGCCCCTCAATGCCTGCTCGGCCCCGGCGTCTGCAACGCATCCAGCGTGGTATCCGCCGCAAACAGCTGCGCGCAGTCCACCTTGTCGAAGTCGTAATGCTGGCCGCAGAAGTCGCAGTCGATGGCCAGATGGCCGACCTCGGCGATCGCGGCCTCGACTTCCTCCTGGCCCAGCATCTTCAGCATGTTGCCCACCCGTTCCCGGTTGCAGGTGCAATGAAAGGCCGGGCTCAGCGGGTCGAACACCCGTATCGTCTCTTCCCAGAACAGGCGCCGCATCACCGTCTGGATATCGGTGCTCAGCAGTTCGTCCGGACGCAGCGTCGAGGCCAGCATCACCGTGCGATCCCAGGCTTCCAGCGCATCGTCGGAGGAAGGCGCGCCCACGCCGCCCTGGGTCGGCAGCTTCTGCAGCAGCAGGCCGCGCGAGACTTGGTCGTCGGCCGCCAGCCACATCCTGGTGTCGAGCTGCTCGGAACGCATCATGTAGTTCTCGATGATCACCGCCACCGAGCCGCCGTCCAGCGGCACGATGCCCTGGTAGGGCTGCTGGCCGGGCAACTTGTCCTTGGGGTCGAGCGTGATGGCGAAGCGGCCGTTGCCGTTGCGGTTGACCAGCTCGGTCAGCGTGATGTCGTCCGCCACCACCGCATCCGGCGCCAGCTTGGCAGTGGCGCGCATCTTCAGCTCGGCATCGCATTCCACCACCAGCAGATGCAGCGGGCCGTCGCCGTGGATCTGCATCACCAGCGCGCCATTGAACTTCAGGTTGGCCGACAGCAGCGCCGCCGCCGCCAGCATCTCGCCCAGCAGCGCGCGCACCGGGCGCGGATAGTCGCGCCGGGAAAGGATCTCGCGCCAGGTGTCGGAGAGTTCTACCAGCTCGCCGCGCACCGGCGTGTCTTCAAACATGAATTTCTGCAGGGTATCTGTCATCAATCGATTCGCTTCAGGCTAGTCTTGAAGTCCTGCGCCCGCTGTACATAACCGGCGCTGGGGCGTTGAAGGCCGGCGACTTCCTCGTCCGAAAGTATCCGCGCCACTTTGGCAGGCGAACCGATGATGAGCGCATTGTCCGGAAACTCCTTGTTTTCCGTGACCAGCGCACCGGCGCCAACCAGGCAATTGCGGCCTATCTTCGCGTTATTCAAGACCACCGCCTGAATCCCGATCAGCGTGTTGTCGCCGACGGTGCAGCCATGCAGCATCGCCTGGTGGCCGACGGTCACGCCGCGTCCCAGCGTCAGCAGAAAGCCGGGATCGGTATGCAGCACCGCCGATTCCTGGATGTTGCTGTTCTCGCCGATGGTGATCTGGTCGTTGTCGCCGCGGATCGTGACGTTGGACCAGACGCTGGTATGCGCTTCGAGCTTGACGCGCCCGATCACGGTCGCGGTTTCCGCAACGTAAGCGGTCGGATGAACGTCGGGGACGAGGTCGCCCAGTTGGTAGATGGCCATGGATTTTTCGTAGAATGGAAGGTTTTTGACGAGCCGTATTTTAACGCCGCCTCCATGAATTCACCGACCACCGAACAAGCCATCAACGATGAATTGCGCGCCGCCGCCCTGCACTGGCTGCTGGAAGCCGATCCGGCCAGCAAGGCGGCAGGCGTCACCGCATTGCGCCAGCGCTGGCTGCAGGGCGCCGTCCGCCTTGCGCCTGAGCTTGAACTGGCCGCGCCGGCGGGCGTGCCGGGCCGGCCGGCGCGACCGGAACTGGTGCCGCCGCTCTCCGTGCAGCGGCGCTCGATGCGCACGGTGGAGGGCAGGGCGGCGCTGCTGCATGCGCTGGCGCATATCGAGTTCAATGCGATCAACCTGGCGCTGGACGCTCTCTGGCGCTATGCCGGCATGCCGGCCGATTACTACGCCGACTGGCTGCAGGTGGCGGCCGAGGAGGCGTATCACTTCTCGCTGCTGGCGGCGCACCTGGCCACGCAGGGCCATGCCTATGGCGACTTCAGCGCCCACAACAGCCTGTGGGACATGGCCGAAAAAACCGCCGGCGATGTGCTGGCCCGCATGGCGCTGGTGCCGCGCACGCTCGAAGCCCGCGGGCTGGATGCGTCGCCGCCGGTGCGGGCCAAGCTGGCCCAGGCCGGCGACCTGGAAGCGGCCGCCATCCTCGACATCATCCTGCGCGACGAAATCGGCCATGTGGCCATCGGCAACCGCTGGTACGGCCATCTGTGCCGCGCGCGCGGGCTGGAGCCGGTGGCGACCTACGCCGAGCTGGCTGGCCGCTACAAGGCGCCGCCGCTGCGCGGGCCGTTCAACATGGAAGCGCGCCGCGCCGCCGGATTTTCCGAATTGGAGCTTGCGCAATTGGGCTGCTGATAGCGGATTGCGGGCTGCGGCGGCAACGCTACACTGGAATCACAAATCAACGGACCATCATCGGGAGTTCAACATGAAGACACCAGTTACCTCGGCGATCGCGCTGGGCATGCTGCTGGCCGCGCTGGCAGGCTGCCAGCGCAACGATACGGCGCGCACCGAAGGGCCGGCCGAGCAGGTAGGCCAGAAGATCGACCAGGCCGCGGTCAAGGCCACCGAAGGCATCAACAAGCTGGCCGAGAAGGCCGGCGCCGGCATGGAAAAGGCGGGCGAAAACATACGCAGGGAAGCCGAACAGGCCCAGGCCAAGAACGGCGAGAAGAAATGATTCCCGCCGCGCCGGCTGGTTCCAGGGAACGGAACGTCAGCCGGCCGGCGTCGCCTGCTGCGCTTCCCGCTCGCGCAGTATCCTGCGCTGCACCTTGCCGGTGGTGGTCATGGGCAGCGCATCGAGAAACTCGATTTCCTTCGGGTATTCATAAGGCGCAAGCTTGCCCCGCACATGTTCCTGCAGTTCCGCCACGAGGCGCTGGCGGGCGGCCTCATCGGCAATGCCGGCATTCTCGGCCAGCACGATGAAGGCCTTGACGATATTGCCGCGCTCCGGGTCCGGCCTGGGCACCACCGCCGCATTCCCCACCGCCGGATGCTTGACCAGGCAGTTCTCGATCTCCGATGGACCGATGCGGTAGCCGGCGGCCTTGAACATGTCGTCCGCCCGGCCCTGATACCACAGATAACCATCGGCATCGCTGCTGGCCAGATCGCCGGTGCGGCACCAGTCGCCGCTGTACTTGGCCGCGGTCGCCTGCGGATTATTCCAGTAGCCCAGGAAGAACACCGGGTCGGGATGGCCGTGGATGTCAGTGCGGTGCAGCGCCACCTCGCCCACCGCGCCGGGCGCCACCGGATTGCCGTCGTCGTCGATCACCGCCACCTGGTGGCCGGGGTAGGGCCGGCCCATGCTGCCCGGCCGCGCTGGCCAGCGACCGGCGCTATTGCCCACGATGTAGTTCATCTCGGTCTGGCCGAACATTTCATTGACGGTCACGCCCAGCGCATCCTGCACCCAGTGGAAGACCGCGTCGCCAACCGCTTCGCCGGCGCTCATGATCGCGCGCAGCCGCAGCCGGTAATGTTCGCGCGGCGCCGGGATCGCCTTCATCATCATCTTCAGCGCGGTGGGGAACAGGAAGGTGTTGGTGACGCCGTACTTCTCCATCAGGCGGAAGGCCGTTTCCGCAGAGAAGCGGCCGCGGTAACCGACGATGGGCATGCCGAAATACAGCGATGGCAGCAGGGCGTCCATCAGGCCGCCGGTCCAGGCCCAGTCGGCCGGCGACCAGAACACGTCGCCCTGCTGCGGAAACCAGTTCTGCGAGGCGACGAAGCCGGTCAGGTTGCCCAGCAGGGCCGACTGCGGCAGCAGGGCGCCCTTGGGCGCGCCGGTGGTGCCGCTGGTGTAGATCAGGATGGCCGGATCGTGCGCGGCGGTCTCCACCGCATCCAGGTTGCCGTCGGAGGCCGCCAGTTCCGATGCCCAGTCGAGTTCGCCGTCGCACTGTATGCCGAGCAGCCGCCTGAGCGCCGGGCAGTCGCGGCGCACCTCGTTCAACGCCGCAATCGCGGCCTGGTCGACAATCGCCATCGCCGCGGCGCTGTCCTGCAGCCGGTAAGCCAGCGCTTCCGGGCCGAACAGGATGGACAGCGGCATCGCGACCGCGCCGATCAGGTGGCAGGCAATATGCGCCACGGCGGTTTCCGGCCTCTGCGGCAGCACGATGGCGACCCGGTCGCCGCGGGTCACGCCATGCCGGCGCATAACCTGCGCCAGTAGTTTGGCGTCGCGGTGCAGGTCGGCATAGGTGAGGCTCGCGGCATTGCCGGCATCGTCCTCGTAATGGATGGCGATGCGCTGCGGATCGTTTGCCCAGCGGATGCAGCACAGCTGCGCAATGTTGAAGTCGGGCGGCACATGCCAGTAAAAGCCCTGATACAGCGCGTCGTAGTCGTCAGTCGCGGGCGCAGCGTTGTTGCTGGCGGATATCATGCTGTCTCCATTATAATTATCGAACGATCGTTCTTTTTAAGCTGCTTTTCGGCAAAGTGGCCGAATAGCGCCCGTATTATCGCTTGGCGCCTCTTTCCTCACCAGTTACCAGACACCGGATCACCATGAAACCATCCCGCTCCGAATTCCTGACCATCCGCCGCCTGCGCTACCACATTAGGCACTGGGGCGACGCCGGCGCACCCAAGCTTTTCATGGTGCACGGCTGGATGGACGTGTCCGCCTCGTTCCAGTTCATGGTCGACTGCCTGAAAAAGGACTGGCATGTGATCGCGCCCGACTGGCGCGGCTTCGGCCTGACCGAGTCGGCCCATTCCGACACCTACTGGTTCAACGATTACCTGGGCGACCTCGACGCGATACTCGACCACTATGCGCCCAACGAAGCGATCAACCTGCTCGGCCACAGCATGGGCGGCAACGTGGTGACGACATATGCCGGCGTGCGGCCGCAGCGCATTGCGCGGCTGATCAACCTGGAAGGCGTGGGTATGCCGGCCAGCCGCCCGGAACAGGCGCCGCGTCGCATCGAGAAGTGGCTCAATGAACTGCGCACGCCGCCGGCGATGCGCTCCTACGGCTCCCAGGCCGAAGTGGCGGCGCGGCTGCAGAAAACCAATCCGCGGCTGTCCGACGAGCGCGCCGCCTTCCTGTCGGGCCACTGGGCGCGCGAAACCGCGCCCGGCGTCTGGGAAATCCTGGGCGACCCGGCCCACAAGGGAATCAGCCCGCTGCTGTATCAGCGCGACGAGACCATGGCCTGCTGGGCGCGCATCGAGGCGCCCACGCTGTACATGGAAGCCAGCGATACCGACCTGTGGCGCTGGATGGGCGCGCGGGAAGAGGCCAGGCTTGAAATCGACCGTCGCATCGCCACCATACCGAAGGTGACGTCCCGCATGATAGAAAACGCCGGCCACATGCTGCATCATGACCAGCCCGAGATCCTGGCCGACATCATCGAGGGCTTTTTGGCCTAGGAGCCTGCGGAACGGCCAGCGTACAATCATGTTTTCCCAAGCAGAACCCGGCCCCGATACCGCATGCGCAACTTTGATCTTCACTGTCATTCCAATGTGTCCGACGGCGTGCTCGCGCCCGCATCGCTGGCGGCGCGCGCCAAGGCGCGCGGCGTCGATGTCTGGGCCCTGACGGACCACGACGAGGTCGGCGGCATCGCCGAAGCGCGCGCCGCCGCCGCGTCGCTGGGCCTGTCTTTCGTGCCCGGCGTGGAAATCTCCATCACCTGGGCCGGCCAGACGGTGCATATCGTCGGCCTGCATGTCGATGAGCGCAACCCGGTGCTGCTGGCCGGCCTGGCCCGCACCCGCTCGGGCCGCGAGCTGCGCGCCCGCGAAATGGCCGATCAGCTGGCGGCGGCCGGCATACCCGATGCCTACGAGGGTGCGCTGGCGTATGCCGGCAACCCGGACCTGATTTCCCGCACCCATTTCGCGCGCTACCTCATCGACCGCGGCGTCTGCCGCGACGTGCCGTCCGTGTTTCGCAATTACCTGATCGAAGGCAAGCCCGGTTACGTGCCGCATCGCTGGGCCACGCTGCAGCAGTCGGTCGAATGGATCAGGGCGGCCGGCGGCACCGCCGTGATCGCCCATCCCGGCCGCTACAATTTCGACGCTATGGCCTACGATGCGCTGTTCTCCGAGTTCAGGGACCTGGGCGGCACCGCCATCGAGGTCATTACCGGCAGCCACACGCCCGACCAGTACGACGAATATGCCAGGGTCGCGCAGCGCTACGGCTTCCTGGCCTCGCGCGGCTCGGACTTTCACGGCCCAGGCGAGTCCCGCGTGGACCTCGGCGCGCTGCCGCCGCTGCCGTCCAGCGTCACGCCGGTCTGGCACGACTGGGTTATCTGAAGATGGCTTTTGGCCGGGCGCGGGCTCTTGAAGAGCTTGGCGCCCGGCCGCATATGCAGGGCGTTTGAAAGGGAGACAAAGCAATGAAACGAATTTTCCTGTTCCTGGCGACGAACATCGCGGTGCTCGTTGTGCTGTCCGTCGTCCTGTCGCTGCTGGGTGTGAACCGCTTCCTGACCGGTTCCGGGCTCAACCTGCCGATGCTGCTGGTGTTCTCGGCGGTGGTGGGCTTCACTGGTTCCATCATTTCGCTGCTGATCAGCAAGCCGATGGCGAAATGGTCGACCGGCGCCCAGGTGATCGATGCGCCCGCCAATTCCACCGAGCTATGGCTGCTCGACACCGTGCAGAAGCTGTCCGACCGGGCCGGCATCCGCATGCCCGAGGTCGCCGTCTACGAAGGCGAGCCGAATGCCTTCGCCACCGGCGCCTTCAAGAATTCGGCGCTGGTGGCCGTCTCCACCGGCCTGCTGCAGGGCATGACGCGCGACGAGGTCGAGGCCGTGCTGGGTCACGAGATCGCGCATATCGCCAACGGCGACATGGTGACCATGACGCTGGTGCAGGGCGTGGTCAACACCTTCGTGGTCTTCCTGTCGCGGGTGGTCGGGTATGTGGTCGACCGTGCGATCTCGCGCGACAACAACAGCGGCCCTGGCATCGGCTACATGGTCACGGTGATGGTGTGCCAGGTCGTGTTCGGCATTGCCGCGTCGATGATCGTGGCCTGGTTCTCGCGCCATCGCGAGTTCCGCGCCGACGCCGGCTCGGCACAGCTGCTGGGCAGTCCGCAGCCCATGGTCAAGGCATTGGCCCGCCTCGGCGGCGTCGAGCCCAGCCACCTGCCGGAATCGGTTGCCACGCTGGGCATCCATGACAAGCCCGGTTTCCTCGACCTGTTCTCGACCCATCCGCCGATCGAGCAGCGCATTGCCGCGCTGCGCGGGATGCGCTGAGGCGGTAGTCAATTTCATTTCAGGAGGGCGGCGGCGTGAAGCTTCCGCCTTTTTTATTCGATGAGCCAATTTTTCCAGATCCATCCAGATAATCCCCAGCTGCGCCTGATCAGGCAGGCAGCGCAGATCATCCAGTCCGGCGGCATCGTCGCGCTGCCGACCGACGCCTGTTACGCGCTGGTGGCGCGGCTCGACGACAAGAACGCGGTCGACCGCCTGCGCCGCATCCGCGGCATCGACGACAAGCATCACCTGACGCTGCTCTGCCGCGACCTGAGCGAGATCGCCCAGTATTCGCGGGTAGACAACCGCCAGTACCGGCTGCTGAAGGCCGCCACGCCCGGCGCCTATACCTTCATCCTGGAAGCCACCAAGGAAGTGCCGCGCCGCCTGAGTCACCCGTCGCGCAAGACCATCGGCCTGCGGGTGCCGGACAACGCCATTGCCCAGGCCCTGCTGGAAGAACTGGGCGAGCCGCTTCTGGGCACCACCCTGATCCTGCCGGACGGAGAGCATCCGCTGTCCGACCCGGAAGAGATACGCGACGGACTGGAAAAGGTGATCGATCTCATCATCGACGGTGGCGCCTGCCAGCTTGAACCCACCACCATCATCGATCTGAGCGGCAGCGAGCCCATCCTGGTGCGCCAGGGCCTGGGCGACGCCGCACCGTTCGGGCTCTGAGCTGGCCAGGCCCGCAATTTGCCTCTGTTAAAATCCGTGCGATGAACAATCTGATCCAGACCTTTGCCGTCTACGCGCTGCCCATCCTGTTTGCGATCACGCTGCACGAGGCCGCGCATGCCTATGCCGCGCGCTACTTCGGCGACAATACCGCCTTCATGGAAGGCCGCATGAGTCTGAATCCAGCCAAGCATATCGACCCGGTCGGCACGCTGCTCATTCCCATCGTGCTGTTCTTCGTCGGCAGTCCCTTCCTGTTCGGCTATGCCAAGCCGGTGCCCGTGGAATACCGCAACCTGCGCAATCCCAAGCGCGACATGGCCTGGGTGGCGCTGGCGGGGCCGGGCGCGAACCTGCTGATGGCCTTGCTGTGGATGATCGCCGTGATCGTCCTGAGCATGTTCATGGATGCCGGCGACTACTTCATGCGCATGGCGCAGGCCGGCATCCTGACCAACCTCGTGATCTTCGCATTCAACCTGTTCCCGGTGCCGCCGCTGGACGGCGGCCGGGTGCTGACCAGCATCCTGCCCGCGCCCTATGCCTACAAGTATGCGCAGCTGGAAAACTATGGCTTTTTCATCGTGCTGGGCCTGGCCATGCTGGGCTTTCTGAAGTACTGGATGGCGCCGGTGATGATGGTTGCCAATAACGCGCTGATGGCGCTGATTTCCCCCCTGACTTTTCTTTTGAGCTGAACCAACATGTACCCTGATCGCGTAGTCTCCGGCATGCGCCCCACCGGCGTAATGCACCTTGGCCATTTCCACGGCGCCCTGAAGAACTGGGTGAAGCTGCAGTCCGAGCATGAATGCCTGTTTTTCGTCGCTGACTGGCATGCCCTGACCACGCACTACGACGATCCGAGCATCATTGAAAGAAGCACCTGGGACATGGTGATCGACTGGCTGGCCGCCGGCATCGACCCGGCGCAGTCCACCCTGTTCATCCAGTCCAAGGTGCCCGAGCATGCCGAGCTGCACCTGCTGCTGTCGATGACCACGCCGCTGGGCTGGCTGGAGCGGGTGCCGACCTACAAGGACCAGCAGGAAAAGCTGGCCGACCGCGACCTGGCCACCTATGGCTTCCTCGGCTATCCGCTGCTGCAGGCGGCCGACGTGCTGATCTACCGCGCCAGCATGGTGCCGGTGGGCGAGGACCAGGTGCCGCACATTGAAATGATGCGAGAACTGGCGCGCCGCTTCAATCACATCTACGGCAAGGAAAAGGACTTCGAGGAGAAGGCCAAGGAAGCGGTGAAGAAGCTGGGCGGCAAGCGCGCCCGTCTCTATACCGAGCTGCGCACCGAGTTTCAGGAAAAGGGCAGCGCCGACGCGATCGAGCAGGCGCGGGCGATGCTGGACGAGGCGCAGAACCTGTCCATGATCGACCGCGAGCGCCTGTTCGGCTATCTCGAAGGCAGCCGCAAGCTGATCCTGGTGGAGCCCCGCGCCTTGCTGACCGAGGCCTCCCGTCTGCCGGGCCTGGATGGCCAGAAAATGTCCAAGAGCTATGGCAACTCCATCGGCCTGCGGGAAGACCGTGAATCGGTCACCAAGAAAATGCGCACCATGCCGACCGACCCCGCCCGCGTGCGCCGCACCGACCCGGGCGAGCCCGAGCGTTGCCCGGTCTGGCAGCTGCACAAGGTCTATTCCGACGAGGCGACCAAAGAATGGGCAGCCACTGGCTGCCGCAGCGCCGGCATCGGCTGCCTGGAATGCAAGCAGCCCGTGATCGACGCGGTGCTGAAGGAGCAGGAGCCGATGCGCGAGCGCGCCCAGCAATACCTGGACGACCCAACGCTGGTGCGCGCCATCATCGCCGACGGCTGCGAGAAGGCGCGTCGCATGGCGCAGGAAACCATGCGCGACGTGCGCGAAGTCATGGGCCTGTCCTACAACTGATGGCCGCGCATGCTCCCGTGGCAGCCGCCTCGCCCTGGGTGCGGCGCTTTGCCCCGCTGATTCCGGCAGGCGAGGTGCTGGACCTGGCCTGCGGCAGCGGGCGCCACGCTCGTCTGCTGGCCGAACTGGGCCATCCGGTGCTGGCGGTGGACCGGGATGAGCAGGCGCTGGCTGCCTGCGCCGCGCCCGGCATCCGCTGCGAGCGGCATGACCTGGAAAGCGGCGCGCCGTGGCCCTATGCCGGGCGCCGGTTCGCCGGGATCGTGGTGACCAATTATCTGCACCGGCCGCTGCTGGCGCCGTTGCTGGACGCGCTGGCGCCGGGCGGCGTGCTGATTTATGAAACTTTTGCGGCGGGCAATGGCCAATATGGCAGGCCGTCCAGCCCGGATTTCCTGCTGCAGCCAGGCGAACTGCTCGAACAGGTCAGGCTGCATGACAATGGCATGCGGGTGCTGGCTTACGAGGATGGCTACCTGGCCCAGCCCAAGCCGGCGCTGGTGCAGCGCATCTGCGCGCTGCGCCATGAACCCGAGGCCGATCCGGCGCGGGCGCTGGCCTTGTAACCGATTGTGGATGGCGGTACCGCCGTCCAAAGCTATCCGCTACAATCGTCCCCTTAAACAATTTTCCCTCATACAACATCATGATCCAGGGCAGCATCGTAGCAATCGTCACTCCCATGCATGCCGACGGCAGTCTCGACCTGCCCGGCCTGCGCAAGCTGATCGACTGGCACATTGCCGAAGGCACCGATGGCATCGTCATCGTCGGCACCACCGGCGAGTCGCCGACGGTGTCGGTGGAAGAGCATTGCGAGCTGATCAAGGTGGCGGTCGAGCATACTGCCCGCCGCATTCCCATCATCGCCGGCACCGGCGGCAATTCCACCGCGGAAGCGATCGAACTGACGCGCTACGCCAAGGAAGTCGGCGCCGACGCGTCGCTGCAGGTGGTGCCGTATTACAACCGCCCGACCCAGGAAGGCATGTACCAGCATTTCAGGAAGATCGCCGAATCGGTCGACCTGCCGGTCATCCTGTACAACGTGCCGGGCCGCACCGTGGCCGACATGTCCAACGAAACCATCCTGCGCCTGGCCGAAGTGCCGGGCGTGGTGGGCGTCAAGGAAGCCACCGGCAACATCGGCCGCGACACCGACCTGATCCGCCTGGCGCCGGCGTCCTTTGCCGTGTATTCGGGCGACGACCCGACCGCGATGGCGCTGATGCTGTGCGGCGGCAAGGGCAACATCTCCGTCACCGCCAACGTCGCGCCGCGCGCCATGCATGAACTGTGCGTCGCCGCCATGGCCGGCAATATCGCCGAGGCAGTGCGCATCAACAACCGCCTGCTGCCGCTGCATAACAAGCTGTTCGTCGAACCCAACCCGGTGCCGGTGAAATGGGCGATGGCGGAAATGGGCCTGATGGACCATGGCATCCGGCTGCCGCTGGTGCCGCTGGCCGACGGCCTGCGCGAGACGGTCCGCGCGGCGCTGCGCGAGTCCGGTGTATTACAATAGCCAGCTTTGCTGGTCCGGGGCGGCCATGCCGCTCGTCCTTTCTGATTCAGCACGACCATGACCTCTCGGAAGATCACCCCTATGGCAGAACGCAGCACCGTGCAGCGCAGCATCGCTTATGCGCTCGCCCTGGCCAGCCTCGCTGGCTGCGGCTCCATCAATTCCTCTTTCGGCACTCTGCTCGAACCGGAACGCATCGACTACAAGAGCGCGTCGACCGCCGCCAGCAAGGGCAAGTCGCTGGAAGTGCCTCCCGACCTGACCCAGCTGCAGCGTGACAACCGTTACGCACTGCCCGAGTCGACCAACCGCGGCACCGCCACCGCATCCGGTTTCAACATGGCGCAAAGCGCCACGGCAGCTGCTGCACCCGCGGCGTCCGCCACGGCGACGCCGGTGGCGCCGCGCGTGACGGAGCAGGCGAGGGTGGAGCGCGACGGCAGCCAGCGCTGGCTGGTGGTGAAGATGGCGCCGGAAGTGCTGTGGCCGCAGGTCAAGGAGTTCTGGCAGGATTCCGGCTTTCTGATCGCCTCTGAGAATCAGGAAGCGGGCGTAATGGAAACCGACTGGGCGGAAAACCGCGCCAAGATACCGGAAGGCTTCCTGCGCAATACGCTGGGCAAGGCGCTGGATTCCTTCTACTCCACCGGCGAGCGCGACAAGTTCCGCACCCGGTTCGAGCGCACTGCCGACGGCAGTACCGAGGTCTATATCAGCCATCGCGGCGCCCAGGAAGTGCTGACCGGCGTGGAAAAGGAAAGAACCGTCTGGACGCCGCGACCCGCCGATCCCGAACTGGAAGCCGAATTCCTGTCGCGCCTCTTGGCGCGCCTGGGCGTCGAGAACACCCGGGCCAAGGCGATGGTCGCCAATGCGCCGCCGGTCGATCAGTCGCGAGCCAAGCTGGTGCGCGCAGCCAACGGCGGCGTGGTCCAGGTCGACGAAAGCTTCGAGCGCGCCTGGCGCCGCGTGGGACTGGCGCTGGACCGGGTCGGCTTCACGGTCGAAGACCGCAACCGTTCGCAGGGCGTGTATTACGTCCGCTACGTGGACCAGAACCAGGACGCCAATGGCAAGGTTGCCCAGAAGGGCTTCCTGAGCCGGCTCTTCTCCAGCTCCAAGGATGACAAGTCCAAGCAGGCGCAGCGCTACCAGATCGCCGTCAAGCCGGCCGGCGAGGTCAGCCAGGTCAGCGTGCTCAATAACGAAGGCAATCCGGAAACCTCCAAGACCGGCGATCGCATCCTGGCCTTGCTGACCGAGCAGCTGAAGTAAGGACGGGTAAGGGTTTGAGATTTGCCAGTCTGGGCAGCGGCAGCGAAGGCAATGCACTGCTGATATCGGGCGGTTCCGGCCCCGGCGCCGCCCGTACCAGCGTCATGCTGGACTGCGGCTTCGGCATCCGCGAAACCGAGCGCCGCCTGGCGCGCCTGGGCATGCTGCCGGGCGAGCTGAACGGCATCGTGGTCACTCACGAACATTCGGACCATGTCGGCGGCGTGTTCAAGTTCGCCCGCCGTCACCGGGTGCCGGTCTGGCTCAGTTACGGCACCTGGCAGGCCGTGCAGCGCGACTGCCATGACGTGGCCATCCATATCTGCCGCGATGGCGACGCACTGCACATAGGCGAACTCGAACTGACGCCCTATACGGTGCCGCATGACGCCCGTGAACCGGTGCAGTATGTGATCAACGACGGCAAGGCCCGCTTGGGCGTGCTGACCGATGCCGGCCAGTCCACACCGCACCTGGTGCAGGCGCTGGGCGGCTGCGATGCGCTGGTGCTGGAATGCAATCACGACCGCGACATGCTTGCCAACTCGCGCTACCCCTGGTCGCTCAAGCAGCGCATCGGCGGCGCCTACGGTCACCTGTCGAATGACACCGCGGCCGAGATCCTCGCCGCGCTCGACCGCAGCCGGCTGCAGCGCATTGTCGGCGCGCATCTGAGCCAGCAGAACAATACCCCCGAACTGGCCCGCCAGGCGCTCGAAAGCGTGCTTATGGGCGGCGGGCCCGACATCATGATCGCCTGCCAGGCAGAGGGCTTCGGCTGGACCGGCATCGAAGCCTGAGTCCAGGGCCGCTCTGAAGGCGTGACCCGTGCCTATGGGCCGATCCGCAGCCTGTGCCGCATTCCTGTTCCCACACGGTTTCCAACGCTTTCACAAGACGAAAAAAAACCGGCCAGAAGGCCGGTTTGAGATCGCTATGCTGATTACTTGGCTGCAGCAGCGGCGCTGGCGGCTTCGGAAGCTGCGGAAGCAGCAGCGGAAGCGGCGGCAGCAGCGTCGGATGCGGCGGAAGCGGCTTGTGCAGCAGCAGCGTCAGCAGCCGGCGCGGCGGCAGGGGCTTCAGCAGCCGGTGCAGCAGGTGCGGCAGCCGGAGCAGCGGCAGGCGCTTCAACAGCCGGTGCGGCGGCAGGAGCAGCAGCTTCTTCTTTCTTGCCGCAAGCCGACAGAGCAACAGCAGCCAGCAGGGTAGCGATCAGATATGTTTTTTTCATGGAATTTCCTCAGTAGATTAGCAATTTACGACGAATGGTTACCGGTGGTATCGCTCGATAGGCATACAGAGCCCGTGCCGGGTGGTCAATGATGCACCGCACAAGCCAGCTTTCCTAAGCCAGCCATTATAGCGGAATCATTTGCCATTGGGATAAAGCCAACTTCACCGGCGGCCTTAAAACCCGGTTTTGCTTCGCCTTTTATGTAACAAAAGTTTACGAGTGGCATTATCCCGGTAACAACCATCCATCCTCGTACCACGTGTACAAGGCTTCCTGGACATCATCGGAACTTGCCGCCACGTCCTCGCCGCTCAGCGAGCGCTCATTGGCCAGCAGCAGCAGCGCCTTGCGATCGGCCCGGCCGATGGCGAATGACTCGCCGTTGATGAACAAGTGCTTGCCGGCATACAGCATGCTGGTCTTGCGCGACAGCTTCACGCCTTTTTTCAGCACGCGCTGGCGGAACTTGCCGGGTTGCAGCATGGAACCGGGAGTATCGAAGACCACGCTCGCCTTGGGCTCGGACATGTATTCGCCGAGGAAAATCGCGATGTCGTCTTCGGTGAAGCGCACCTTGGCCAGTTCCGCGGCCACGGCGTCGAGCATCGGCTTGCCGATTTCCGCCGGGTGTTTCGCGGGCGACAGGTCCGGATCGGCATAGCGGCCGGGCAGGTCGATGCTGTCGGCCATGAACTGCAAAAAGGCTTCCCCGAGTTCCTGGTACGCCGGCGCACGAAACCCGATCGAATAGGTCATGCATTCGCCGACCGCCGTGCCGTCGTGCGCGTAATGCGGCGGCAGGTACAGCATGTCGCCCGGTTCCAGCAAGAACTCCTCTTCCGCCTCGAATTTGGCCAGGATCTTCAGCGGCATGCCTTCCACCAGCGACAGGTCTTTCTGGGCGCTGATGCGCCAGCGGCGCTGGCCGTGCGCCTGCAGCAGGAATACGTCGTAGGAGTCGAAATGCGGTCCGACGCCGCCGCCATCGCTGGCATAGCTGATCATCAGGTCGTCAAGCCGCACATCGGGAATGAAGCGGAATTGCCGCAGCAGGGCGTCGGCCGCATCGTCATGCAGGTTTACGCCCTGCACCAGCAGCGTCCAGTCCCTGCGCGCCGGATCGGGCAGCGTGGTCTGCGGCCCGGACTGCAGGTCCCACTTGCCGCCGGCGCGCGTGATCAGGCGGGATTCGACGTCGTCCCGTGCGGCCAGCGCAAACAAATCGTCCCGCGGCAGCAAAGCCTGGAAACCCGGCAGCGCTTGCCGGATCAAAAGGGGTTTCTTGTGCCAGTAATCGCGGAGGAACTGGGCCGGCGTGATATCGCCTAACAGAGTCATTTTTTTCATGGCGGTATTATCCCGGAAACGGGCGGCAGCAGGTCGCCCCGATCGCATCCGACGCGCCGCGTATAATCGCCGTCATATTCACTGAAAGGAAGGGTCATGAAGATTGCCAAGAACACCGTAGTGACAGTCCACTACAAATTATCGGATGCCCAGGGCAATCTGATCGAGGAAAGCAGCGAGCCCATGGTGTATCTGCATGGCGACTACGAAAACACGCTGCCGGCAATCGAAGCCGCGCTGGACGGCAAGGAGCAGGGCTACCAGGGCCAGATCCAGGTCGAGCCGGAAGATGCATTTGGCGAATACGACGCCGAACTGGTCAAGGTGGAGCCGCGCAACCGCTTTCCCGAAGACACCCAGGTTGGCATGCAGTTCGAGGGCATGCCCGACTCGGGCAGCGACGAGGAAGCAATGATCTTCACCGTCACCGATATTGCCGACGACAAGGTCGTGCTGGATGGCAATCATCCGCTGGCGGGCATGGCGCTGCGTTTCGAACTCAATGTGACTGAAGTCCGCCCTGCGACGGACGAGGAAATCGCGCATGGCCACGTGCATGGCGCCCATGGCCACGGTCATCATGACGATGATGACGACGAAGGCGACGCCTTCCGCACGATACAGGTCCACTAAGCCGGCATCCACGCCAGGCGCCCAGGCGGCCCCGCCCAGTCGGTTCGTGCGAACGACACTGGCAGCGGGGCCGTTTCCTTTGGATCAGCGCTCGCTCAGCGAAAACAGCGTTGCGTCCTCCGGCCTGACGTTGACCTTGAGCCATCCCGCCGGCAGCGCCAGTTCGCCGAGATTGCCGCGCCAGCGGATGCTCTTCGGCGCCGGCAGGCGGGCGCTCCCATGCACCACCAACACCTTGCCGCCGTAGCTGCCGGCCAGCGCCAGGATCTGGCGCCGCACTTCAGCGAAGCCGTCCCGCGCGCCGTCCGGGCTACGCACGCCGGTGCGCCCGGACAGCAGCGCCGGGTTGCCGTCGCAGAACAGCACGATGCCATCCCGCTTTTCCCGCTGGGCGAAGGTAAAGGTGCGCTGCAGCCAGTAACGGTTGGCAATCAGCCTGTCTTCGAATTCGCCGTTGCGGCCGGCATCGGTCAGGTAATGATTATTGGGCGCCGGCAGGTTGACGGTGGCAAACACGATATTGCCCACTTCCCAGCGCGCGTTTTCGGCATAGCTGCGGAATTTGCTCGAGGTCGACTGGCGCGACAGCGGAAGCCGCGTCGCGCCAAAACTCATTTCATCCTGAAAATACACGTCCCTGACCCGGGTCAGCCGTTCCATCGCGGCCGGACGGCCATTGCTGCGCTTGCAGTCGGCCCAGTCGCTTCCGGCCAGCGACAGCACCACGCCGTTCTTGGCCTGCGACAGCAGGGCCAGCCGCTGGTCGTACAGCGCATCGCTGCAGGGTTCGTCCACCGCCTTCACGCCATTGACCACCACGAACGCCAGGTTGTCCGCATCGCTCTCGATGATGGCCTTGCGCATCACGCCGTCGTCGGCCGCGCCGCGAAACACATGGCCGATGGCGCCGAAGCTGAATGGCATGGGCTGGGCCGATGCTGGTGACGCGGGCAGGGCCAGCGCCAGCATCAGCCCCAGGCAGCGCGCATGCAGCGCAGTCATTCGCCTTCTTGCTGCAGCAGGGCTTTCAAACGGTACAAGGCTTCCAGCGCCTCGCGCGGCGCCATGGCGTCCGGATCGAGTTCGGCCACGGCCTGCGCCAGCGCGCCCGGCGCGGGCGGCGCCTCGTCTTCCGGTTCGACCGGAGAAGCGGCAGGGGCGGCGGAGAACAGGTCGAACTGCGGCGACGGCTGCATCGAATGCGCTTCCAGTTCGGCCAGGTGGCGGCGGGCGGCGCGGATCACCGCCGGCGGCACGCCGGCCAGCTGTGCCACCTGCAGGCCATAGCTCTGCGAGGCCGGGCCGGGCTGCACCGCATGCAGGAAGACGATGCTGTCCTTGTGCTCCACCGCCGACAGGTGCACATTCGCCGCGGACGGATAAGCCTCCGGCAACTGCGTCAGCTCGAAGTAGTGGGTGGCGAACAGGGTGAAGCTGCGGGTGGTTTCGATCAGGTGCCGGGCAATCGCCCAGGCCAGCGCCAGGCCGTCGAAGGTCGAGGTGCCGCGGCCGACTTCGTCCATCAGCACCAGCGACTGCGCGGTCGCGCCGTTGAGGATGGCCGCCGACTCGGTCATCTCGACCATGAAGGTGGAGCGTCCGCCGGCGAGGTCGTCGGCCGCGCCGATGCGGGTATAGATGCGGTCGATCGGCCCGATGGTGGCGCTGGCCGCGGGAACGAAGCTGCCGACGTAGGCCAGCAGCGTGATCAGCGCAACCTGGCGCATGTAGGTCGACTTGCCGCCCATATTGGGGCCGGTGATGAGCAGCAGCCGCTTGTCGTCGCCGAGCACGCAGTCATTGGCGATGAAGCGCTCGATCGTGTTTTCCACCACCGGGTGGCGGCCCTGCTCGATGGCGAGCATGGGCGCGTCGACCAGCAGCGGCGCGCACCAGCCATGGCGCAGCGCATGGCTGGCCAGGGACATCAGCACGTCGGTTTCGGCGATTGCACGGGCCACCGACTGCAGGGTGTCGATATGCCCGGCCAGGTCGCGCAGCAGCTGTTCGTACAGCTGCTTTTCCCGCGACAGCGCGCGCTCCTGCGCCGACAGCGCCTTGTCTTCAAATGCCTTCAGTTCGGGCGTGATGTAGCGCTCGGCGTTCTTCAGAGTCTGGCGGCGCCGGTAGTCTTCGGGCACCTTGTCGGTCTGGCCGTGGGTGACTTCGATGTAGAAGCCATGCACCTTGTTGTATTCGACCCGCAGGTTGGCGATGCCGGTGCGCGCCCGTTCACGGGTTTCGAGGTCGAGCAGGAACTGGCCCGCATTCTGCGACAGGCCGCGCAGCTCGTCGAGTTCCGCGTCGAAGCCGGCCGCGATCACGCCACCGTCGCGCACCATGGCGGCCGGCTCGGGCATGATGGCGCGCGTCAGCAGGTCCAGGCAGGCATCCGGCGTGGCCAGCCGGTTTCCCAGGCCCACCAGCAGCGATGCGTCCGCATCGCGCAGGCAGCTGTCGAGGCAGCCGCGGATGGCGGGCAGTTGCTGCAGGCCGCGCGCCAGGCCGGCCAGGTCGCGCGGCCGCGCCGACAGCAGGGCGATGCGGGTGGTGATGCGCTCGATGTCGGGCACGTCGCACAGGCTGTCGGACAGGCCGGCGCAGCCGTCGGCGCGCAGCAGCGCATTGATTGCGGCATGGCGCCGCTGCGCGATCTGGCGTTCGCGCAGCGGATGATGCAGCCAGTGGCGCAGCATGCGCGAACCCATGGTGGTGCGGCAGTGATCAAGCAGCGAGAACAGGGTGGGGCCGGGGTCCTGGCTGCGCAGCGACTCCGACAGTTCCAGGTTGCGTCGGGTGGCCGCGTCCAGGCCGATGAATTCGTTTTCCCTTTCCACCGTCAGCGAGCGCACATGCTGCAGGCTCTGGCTTTGCGTCGACTGCGCATAGCGCAGCAGCGCACCGGCCGCGCCCAGCGCGGCATGCAGGCCATCGGCGCCGTAACCGGATAGCGTGGCCGACGACAGTTGCGCCAGCAAGGCCTTTTCGCCGGCCGGCACGTCGTAATGCCAGGCCGGCACCGTGGTTGCATGCGCCACCCACTCGGCATCGGCATCGCAGTCTTCGCCCAGCAGGATTTCTGCCGGCGCGATGCGTTCCAGTTCATGCCGCAGCCGCGCCTGCACGAAGCCGGGTTCGCCGGAAAACTCCATCAGGCGCAGCGCGCCGCTGGCCATGGACAGCCAGGCCAGGCCTATCGACATGGTCTTGCGCTGGGCATGGCGGCACAGCGCCAGCAGCGGGCGCTCCGCCTTTTCCGGCAGCAGGTCGGCATCGGTCAGGGTGCCGGGCGTGATGATGCGCACCACCTTGCGTTCCACCGGGCCCTTGCTGGTGGCGGGGTCGCCGATCTGTTCGCAGATCGCGACCGACTCGCCGGCCCGCACCAGCCGCGCCAGGTACTGGTCCACCGAATGGAACGGCACGCCGGCCATCTTGATCGGCGCGCCATTGGAGGTGCCGCGCTGCGTCAGCGTGATGCCGAGCAGCCGGGCCGCCTTCTCGGCGTCGTCGAAGAACAGTTCGTAGAAGTCACCCATGCGGTAGAACAGCAGGATGTGCGGATAGGCGGCCTTGATGCGCAGGTACTGCTGCATCATGGGCGTCTGTTTATCGATGTTTTGCAGAAAGCTGGTGTTTTCAGTGGGTTTCAACGCTGTGTCCGTCCGATTGCTTGCCTGTTGCGCTACGGCCTGATGCCGAACGCATGCTTACACGCAATAAAATGAGGGTGTCGGGCTGGCACTGCCATTACGCGGCAGGCCAAAGACAGGATTGTATGCGACCGGCTACGTCAAAGGGGGACCGGAGCTTCAGGCAAAGTGCGGTTCAGGCATGCCCTGGCTGGCGCAATACGCTTCGAATTCCGGCAGCGGCAGCGGCTTGCTGAACAGGTAGCCCTGGCAGGCCGGACAGCCCTGCGCGGCCAGGAAGTCGCGTTGCGGCGCCGTTTCCACGCCTTCGGCGATCAGCGTCAGGCCCAGGCTCTGGCCGAGCGCGATGATGGAGCGCACGATCGCCGCGTCATTCGGGTCGTCCAGCACATCGCGCACGAACGACTGGTCGATCTTGAGCTGATCCAGCGGCAGCCGCTTCAGGTAGGCCAGCGAAGAGTAACCGGTGCCGAAGTCGTCAAGGGAAAACATCACGCCGTGCGACTTCAGCAGGCTCATCCTGTCGATCACCGTGTCGATTTCCTCGATGATCACGCTCTCCGTCAGTTCCAGTTTCAGGCGGCGGGGATCGGCGCCGCTGCGCATGAGCGCGTCCAGTACCTGCGCGACGAAATCGGGATGCAGGAACTGGCGCGCGCTGACGTTGACGGCGACGGACAGGTGCGCCATGGCCGGCACTTGCGCCCAGCGCGCCAGCGTCGCGCAGGCGGCCTCCAGCACCATGCGGCCAAGCGCCAGGATCAGGCCGGATTCCTCGGCCAGCGGAATGAACAGCGCCGGGCTGACCAGGCCGCGCGCCGGGCTGCGCCAGCGCACCAGCGCTTCCGCGCCCATCACCCGGGATGCCGCATCGACTTGCGGCTGGTAATGCAGCAGGAACTCCTCTTGCGCCAGCGCCTGGCGCAGGTCGGCCTCGAGCGCGGCGCGCGCCGTCACGGCCTGCTGCATGTCGGGCGTGAACAGGCGCAGGGTATTCTTGCCCGCGTTCTTGGCACGGTACATGGCAAGGTCGGCGCGCTTGAGCAATTCGGTCACGGTGTCGCTCTGCTGCCTGATCAGGGCGATGCCGATGCTCACGGTGCTGTGATGCAGCAGCGTGGCCAGGCGGTAGGGCGCGTTGAGCGCGTCGATCATGTGTGTTGCCGCCTCGGCTGCCTGGCGCTCGGCACCCGGCTCATCCGCCACCAGGCCCGGCAGCAGAATCACGAACTCGTCGCCGCCCAGCCTGGCAACGGTGGCATCGGCATCCATGCAGCCGGAAAGCCGCTGCCCTACCTGCTGCAGCAGCAGGTCGCCCTGGTCGTGGCCGACCGAATCGTTCAGGGTCTTGAAGTTGTCGAGGTCGACGAAGAACAGTGCAGCCAGGCCCTGGCTGAAGTCGTGGGTCGACAGCAGCGCCTGCAGGCGTTCCCGCAGCAGCGCCCGGTTGGGCAGTCCGGTCAGCGGGTCGTAGTAGGCGAGCCGATGTATCTTTTCCTGGGCCGCATTGCGTTCGGTGACATCGGTGTTGATCGCCAGGATGGACTTGGGCTGGCCGGCATCGTCCCGCACCAGCGTCCAGTGTCCTTCGACGGCGATGCTGCTGCCGTCCTTGCGCCGCTGCACGATCTCGCCGCGCCATTCGCCATTGCGGATGACCTGCCCGGTAGCGGCATAGAACTGCTGCGGGTCGGCGTAGAGCAGGGTGGCGATCGACTTGCCAACCGCTTCGTCGGCGCGCCAGCCGTACAGCCGCGCCGCGCCGTCATTCCAGAAATGGATGCCATGGTTGAGGTCGCGCACGATGATCGCATCCTGTGCCTTGTCCAGCAGGGATGCCTGGGCGCCGATGCGCTGGGCCGCTTCCTCGCGCTCCATTTCCATGGCGGCGCGGGCCGCGAAGATGCGCAGCGTCGAGATGCCGAAGTCGGAGGCGGGCGACGCCTGTCCGCTCATGACCAGCAGCATGCCGATCGGCTCGCCGGCGCCGTTTTGCAGCAACGCGCCCATGCAGGACTGGCCGTTGAGCTGTTCCAGCGGCGAGCCGGCGGGGAAGCGGCCTTCCAGCCGCATGCCGCCAGCCGCGGCGCCTTGCCGCAGCAGGCTGTCGCAAGGCGATCCCGCAATCGCGAAGCTGCCGTTGGCGATCAGCTCGCCATGCACGATGGCCGCCACCGTCGCGGCTTCGCCAGGCTGTTCGGGATGCAGGCGGATCGCCAGCGCGGCCCGGGCCTGCAGCGCATCGGTGATGTTGCGGCAGAGCTGCTCGAAGAACTGCTTGCCCGTGCTGGACGACACCCCGGCCGCAATCTTCAGCACTGCCGCCTGCATGCGCCGCTGCTCTTGCTGGGCACGCAATGTGAGCAGGCCGTAGGCAAGGTTGTCGGCCAGCTCCTGCAGCAGACGTGTTTCTTCGACGGTGGCATCCTGGACGGCGTCGGAATACATCGCCAGCACGCCGAATGCGCGGCCCTGGTCGCGCAGCGGCAGGCAGAACACCGAGCGGTAGCCGCGTTGCGCCACCCATTCCAGCCAGGGTGAGAACACCGGGTCGCCGGCATAGTCGGGGTCATGCAGAAGGTCGCCGGAGATCGAAGGCTGGGCGCTGCGTATGGCCTTGCCGGCCGGGCCGCGGCCTCCCGGATGCTGCTCCGACCAGCTCATTCTCAGCTGTTTCAGATATTCCCTGTCACGGTCGTCGCCGGCATGCGCGACCGGCACGACGCTGCGCCTGCCATCCTGTTCCGCCTGGCCGACCCATGCCATCCGGTAGCCGCCGACCTCGCGGATCACGTTGCATACCTGCTGCAGCAGGGTGGCTTCGTCGGAAGAGCGCAGCAGCGCTTCATTGCAGCGTCCCAGCATTTTCAGCGCACGATTGGTGTGGCTCAGTTCCAGCGCCGCTTCCTTGCGTTCGGTGATGTCGATCGTGGTGCCTATCATGCGCAGCGGTTTGCCATGCGCATCGCGGCTGACGATGGTGCCGCGGTCCAGCACCCAGGTCCAGGCGCCGTTCCTGCCGCGCCGCCGCAGTTCCGCGTGGTAAGCCGGAACGCGACCCTTTGCCGCGTCCAGCGCCATGCGGCTGACGCGCTCGACATCGTCCGGATGAATATGCTCGCGCCATGTTTCAACGGTTTCGGTCGCTTCCCCGTCGCCGTAGCCCAGCATGGCGCGCCAGCGGCGGGATATATGCACCAGGCGGCCCGGAATATCCCAGTCCCATATGCCGTCGCCTGCGCCTTCAAGGGCGAACTTCCAGCGCAGTTCGCTTTCCTGCAGCGCCTGCTCCGCGCGCTTTCGTTCCGTGATCTCGTTGAGCAGCAGGGCATTGTTGTGACGCAGTTCCCTGGTGCGCTGGTCCACCCGTGTTTCCAGCACATCGCGCGCGGTGCGCAGCTTTTCTTCCTGGACCTTCTGTTCGCTGATATCGGTATGGGTGCCCAGGGTGCGCAATGGCTGGCCGTCGGCATCGCGCGCAACCACCATGCCGCGTGTCAGCAGCCATTTCCATTGGCCGTCCCTGGCCTGCACCCGCTGGGTGTTGACGAACTCCGGGGTCTCGCCGCGCAGATACCGTTCAAATTTGTCGATGACGGCCGGCTTGTCGTCCGGATGCACCAGACTTTCGAACTTGTCGATGCTTCGGTCCGGATTGACTGTCGGATAACCCATCAGCATGGCCCATTCCTTCGACATCTTCACCGCGCCGCTGCGATGGTCGAGATCCCAGACGATATCGCCGGCGCTCTCCAGTGCGGTCTTCCATCGGAATTCGCTGGCCACCAGCGCCGATTCAGTCTTTGCCTGCAGCCGGATCTGGCGCACCAGGCGGAATCCGAGCAATTCAAGCAGCAGCACCAGGCCGGTCACCGCAACGGTATTGACGAACGTGTCAGACCGCCAGGGTTCCAGCACCTCTTCCTTGCCCAGTGCCGCCACGGCGATCAGCGGGAAATCCGCGAGCCCTACGTAGCCATAAATGCGCTCCACGCCGTCCTGCCGCGCGGTCAGCAGGGCATTGCCTTCGCTGCCTTTGGACAGATGGTCGCGGTACAGGGGCCGGTCGGAGACGTTCTTGCCGATCAGGTTTTCCGCGGCTGGCCAGCGCGTGAGCACCTTGCCGTCCGCCATCATCAGAATGATGGCGCCGTCCTTGCCGATATCGATGCGCTGGTGGAAATGCTGGAGATAGGTCAGGCGGATTGCAGCAACGGCAACGCCGGCAAACTGTCCCGACGGGCTATTGATGCGGCGCGACAGAGTGACAACCCAGGCGCCCGTGGTGCGGTCTCTGAACGGCGGCCCGACGACGGCGGCGGCGCCGGGATTGTCGCGGTGATAAATGAAATATTCGCGAAATTCGCTGGTCAGATCGTTTCGCATGAATTGCTGGGAATTGACCAGCCACCGTCCCTGATTGTCCATGACCGTAAGCTTGTCCAGAAGGGCGACTTCCTGCGTCAGCCGCACCAGGAGCTGATGCATCGACTGCCTGTGGTCTGTCCCGAGGCCGTCGGCCTCCGCTTGCTGGACGATGCTGATCAGAGCGGTATCGGCAATCCGCAAGGTGTCGTTGGCATGCCGGGAAACGGCGCGCGCCAGGTTGGATGCCGACGTTCTCGTTTCGGCCAGCTGCTGCTGGCGAGTGCTCATGCTGCGCCAGCCATTGATGCCCAATACCAGCAGGCAAGCCGTAACCACAAACAGGGCTGCCACCATGCTGGTCGAAGGCTTGCGCCTGGCTACGCGATGGTGGCGCATCAGTCGGCCCAGATGGTGTAATGCTGCATGCATGGTCGTGATTCGCTGCTGAAGCCGCGTTGGAATTGTATGGAAATTGAGTAGGAATCAAAAGTTAATATACATTAACTTTTGATATATGCACCGATTGAAGCGGCTCCATGAACCTGGAAAGTGATGATGGTGGGCAAAATTTCCTGCTTTTCCATTCGTCGCCGCTATCGTCGAAGACTGGCCCGCAGCCACCAAGTCAACCGGGTCAGCGGTTGCCTGACATCCTCCCGGGACGCTAGACCAGTGGGCGATTTGCCGCGCGCTTGGCCTTCTGCGCATGGCAGGCGCGGATGTATCCCTTCAATTCCTCATAGACGATGGGCTTGGGAAAGTAGGTGACGCCTCTGGGCAGACCGCCCCTTGCCTCCAACTCCTCAATGCTGAGACTGGTCAGCACCGCAATATTGATGTCCGCCAGCTCTGAATAGGACATCACGGTCTGCATTACCTCGTAGCCGTCGATGCCGCGCATTACGATATCCAGGAGGAGTATGTCGGGCCTCACGCCGGCGATATCGATCAGGGCCTTGTAACCGTTTTCGCACATCCTCACCTCGATCGGCATCTTCCATGAGGTGAGCTGTGCTTCATAAATGCCGCGCTGGACCGGATTGTCCTCAACGATCAGCACGGTGAAACGCTCATCGTTCGGGGGCGGCGTCTTGCCGATGGTCGCCTTGTAGGCATGTACGGCGGAGAGTGGGATGCGGCGATGGCCGCCGCGCGTCTTCCATGCTTCGATTTCACCCGACTCCACCAGATGCTGCACAGAAGTAACCGACATGCCGAGCAACGTTGCTGCCTGCTGGGTAGTGCATACACCTTCAGTCATTTTTGACTCCGCTTTCATGATTTTGTTAATTCTCATAAAAAATACCAAATATGTCAAATTATTGTATTTATCGAAATTTTGGCCTATGATGTCGTTTCCATGAGGACATATTTATGAAGTCGCAAGGCTATTTGTCGAAAACAACAGTTTTCCGTCAATCATGGTTCTCATCTTTTACGTCGCGTTCGCGTATGCCGGACGCAGCAGCAACGTTGTGCGCAATGACACCTGAAAAAATGGATAAGGAAGAAACGATGAATGACTTGGAATCGGTAGCTGGTTCATCTGCCAGCTGCAACCATGGACCGATGCTGGATGCGCTGATGGCCAACCTGAAAGTGACGAGTGACGCTGCGCTGTCGCGCAAGCTGATGGTGCCGCCGCCGGTGATCAGCAAGCTGCGCAACAACAAGATCGGCGTTTCGGCAGGCCTCCTGGTGCGGATTCATGATGTCACCGGCATGTCGATCAACAAGGTCAGGACCATGCTGGGTTTGCCGATTCCGCAGCCACGCGAAGGCAGGACGCTGAAGAATGTCGTTTATAGCCCGATCGCGCCGCTGCCGGCCAGGAAGCGCCGTAGCTCGCGCAACGCGGAGTAGGCAATGCAACAGCGCCGCTGTCGCGGCGCTGTTTTGAGGCTTGAAGGACTAGCCAAATTTGCGGGAGCGGTTGTCGCCACGCCGGTTTTCCGACCCGGCGCCGCGATTACCCGTGCCGCTGCCGGCTGTCCTGCCCGACGGCGCCGCCGCTGTCCGTCCACGCGGCTGTGCATTGGCGCGCGGCGCATTGTTTCTGCCGCCGCCGTTACCACTGCGCAGCTGGATAGGCTGCGGCCGTGCAGTCGGATCCGGCTCGAAACCGGCAATCACTTCCCTCGGCAGCTCACGCTTGATCAGGCGCTCGATGTCGCGCAGCATGATGTGCTCATCCACGCATACCAGTGAAACCGCTTCGCCCGTGGCGCCCGCGCGGCCAGTGCGGCCAATGCGGTGCACATAGTCTTCGGGCACGTTCGGCAGATCGTAATTGACCACATGCGGCAACTGGTCGATATCGATGCCGCGCGCCGCGATATCGGTCGCTACCAGCACCTGCAGGCTGCCGTCCTTGAACTCGGCCAGCGCCCGCGTGCGCGCCGACTGGCTCTTGTTGCCATGAATGGCCATGCCGGTGATGCCATCCTTGCCCAACTGCTCCACCAGGCGGTTCGCGCCATGCTTGGTACGGGTAAACACCAGCACCTGACGCCAGTCATGGGCCTTGATCAGATGGGCCAGCAGCGGATGCTTGCGGTCGCGGTCCACCGGGTGAATTTTCTGCGCAATGACCTCCACGGTCGAATTGCGGCGTGCCACCTCGATCATCGCCGGCGAATCCAGCAGGCCGTCGGCCAGCGCCTTGATCTCGTCGGAGAAGGTGGCGGAAAACAGCAGGTTCTGGCGCTTGGGCGGCAATGCGGCCAGCACCTTGCGGATGTCGCGGATGAAGCCCATGTCCAGCATGCGGTCGGCTTCGTCGAGCACCAGGATTTCAATTTTCTTCAGGTCGATCGTGCCTTGCTGCATATGGTCGAGCAGGCGGCCGGGGGTGGCGACCAGGATGTCGACGCCCTGTTTCAGCGTCTTGATCTGCGGATGGATGCCGACGCCGCCGAAGATCACGGCCGACGTCAGCTTCAGGTATTTGCCGTAGATGCGCACGCTTTCTTCCACCTGCGCAGCGAGTTCGCGGGTAGGGGTTAGGATCAGCGCGCGAATCGGCCGTGCGGCCGAGGCAGGCTGGGTACCCGCGCCGGAAAGCCGGTGCAGGATGGGCAGCGTGAAGCCGGCGGTCTTGCCGGTGCCGGTCTGCGCGCCGGCCAGCAGATCGCCGCCGGCGAGGACGGCGGGAATCGCTTGCTTCTGGATGGGGGTGGGGGTGTTGTAACCCTGTTCTGTAACGGCGCGAACAATTGCTTCGGACAAGCCGAGTTCTTTAAATGACATAAAGCTCTATTGGATGGATCGGCCCGCCATGAGCGCCAGTAGCCGGCAGACGGATCGGGAAGTAGGGGTCGGAGTCGACAGCGGCAGCATACTGGCAGTGTGCCGCGGGGCGCAGTATAACAGGCGCGCCAGAGTGGCGCGCCGAAGCAGTGCGTTGGCGTGCTGGATCAGCGGGAGAATGGCGACAGGTGCGCGACCATCTGGGCGAAGATCTTCGGATTGCCGGCGATGATGTCGCCCTTGTACAGATAGTCGGATTCGCCGGCGAAGGTGCCGACGATGCCGCCCGCTTCGGTGATGAGCAGCGAGCCGGCGGCGGCGTCCCAGGGCTTCAGGTTCTTTTCGAAGAAGCCGTCGAGGCGGCCGCAGGCGACATAGGCCAGGTCCAGCGCCGCCGCGCCAGGACGGCGCAGTCCGGCGGTTTTCTCGGTCATGATCTTGAACATCTTCAGGTATTCATCCAGCGCGTCCAGGTTGGAGAACGGGAAGCCGGTGCCGACCAGGGCGTCTGCCAGCCTGTCGCGGCGGGTGACGCGGATACGCTTTTCATTCAGGTAGGCGCCAGCGCCCTTGGATGCGGTGAACAGGTCGTTGCGGCTCGGGTCATAGACCACTGCCTGCGTGATCTGGCCGCGCTGCTGCAGCGCGATGGATACGCAGTACTGGGGAAAGCCATGGATGAAGTTGGTGGTGCCGTCGAGCGGATCGATGATCCACACGTTTTCATTCTCGTCATGCAGGTTGGCCGATGCGCCAGATTCTTCCGCCAGGATCGCGTGATCCGGGTAGGCACTACGCAGCACCTCGATGATTGCCTGTTCGGCGGCCTGGTCGACTTCCGTCACGAAGTCGTTGTGGTTTTTCTCCGTGACCTGCAGTCGGTCGAGGTCGAAGGAGGCGCGGTTGATGATGGCGGACGCGCGGCGGGCGGCTTTGACCGCCGTATTGATCATGGGATGCATAGTGGTTCCGTTAAAATGGCGCATGCCTCGCGAGGCAATGGACCGCATGGAAAGAATATTAATGAGCGATGCGGTCCGGTTGGCTTGGTTCGTACTGCTTGCCAGCCCGTCCGCGAAATTCCCGCTATTTTAAATGAAGCCTTGAAAATCAGTATGTCTCTTTTCCACCGCGTTCGCTTTGTGCTGGTCGAAACCAGTCGTCCCGGCAATATCGGCGCTGCTGCCCGCGCCATGAAAACCATGGGCTTCTCCGAACTCGTGCTGGTACGTCCACGGCGCGACGATGCGCTGCAGGAGGAAGAGGCGGTCGCATTCGCCAGCGGCGCCCAGGATATTCTGAGTGGTGCACGGGTTGTCGAGACGGTCGATGAGGCGCTGGCTGGATGCAATTTTGCGGCCGCGGTCAGCGCCCGCCTGAGGGAATACTCGCCGCCGGTACTCACGCCGCGCGGCATGGCGGCGCATCTGGCGGGGGATGAAAGCCGGCATGCGGCGGTCCTGTTCGGTAATGAGCGTTTCGGGCTGCCTAACGAGGTAGTGCAGCGCTGCAATGTGCTGATCAATATCCCGGCCAATCCCGACTATTCGTCGCTCAATCTGGCGCAGGCCGTGCAGGTGCTGGCCTATGAATGCAGGTTGGCCTCGGTGGGCGACGCGTTGCCGGAGGCAGGCGTCGGATTCCGCGGCGAATCGGCCGACAGGGTGCAGACCGACGGCATGTATGGCCATCTGGAGGAGGCCCTGATTCATCTGGGTTTTCTGAACCCGGCCAGTCCTAAAAAGCTGATGCCGCGCATCAAGCGCATGTTCGCGCGCGGCGGTCTTGAAACCGAGGAGGTCAATATCCTGCGTGGCGTTGCCCGCCTGATTCTCCAGGCCGAGCCAGGAAAGAGAGGGCAGGGTCGGGGTGTGGCGGATGTTGGGCAGCAAGGTGAAGCGCCGTCGAAGGAAAGCGGCGGGCGGCATGGAGGCCAGGAGGAGTAATAGGCGGCGAGCCGGGTATGCTGCCGGGCCATTGACCCGATCGCATAGCGCATCAGCACAAAACGCCCATGGGGGCGGCGCATACCCTATGCAACCTTGTACTGCAGGCTAAATCGGTTACCTGAGCCGGCATGCCAGCTATAACGCGCGTCAACCATGTGGCACGCGCTGGATCGGGTGCCGGTAAGCATGGTTGATTGCTGGTCTGCTGATGCAACGATAATGATCTGGCAATCAGTAACGAAGCGCCGAAACTGCAGCAAGCGAGGATGAGACAAGCGAGGATGAGACAAGCGAGGATGAGACAAGCGGGGATGCCGGGGCCGGGCCGGCCATCGCAAAACCGAAAGCTGGTACCCGCCCCGTGATCCTTGCCTTAACTCCAGGCCCGCAGCAAACCCACCGCCAGGCCTTCCAGTGCGAATTCTTCGCGCCCCGGATGTACACGGATGGTTTCAAAGTCCGGATTTTCCGGAAGAAGCTCGATCACCGAGCCAGACTTCTTGTAGCGCTTCACAGTGACATCATCGCCCAGCCGGGCAACGACGATCTCGCCATTCTTGGCGCTGTCAGCCTTCTTCACCGCCAGCAGATCGCCATCCATGATGCCGGCGTCGCGCATCGACATGCCTCGCACCTTCAGCAGGTAGTCGGGCTTGCTGCGAAACAGCGACGGGTCAACGCTGTAGGTAGCATCGATATGCTCCTGCGCCAGGATGGGGGAGCCGGCAGCCACCCGGCCGACCAGGGGCAGGCTCAGGTGCATGACTGCCGGGTGCGGCGCCGGAACCATGCCGCGCAAGCCGGTTCTGTCGTGGGAGGCGTCCACCAGGCGGATGCCGCGCGACGTGCCCGGCGATATTTCAATCGCGCCCTTGCGGGCAAGGGCCTGCAGATGTTCTTCGGCGGCATTGGCGGAACGAAAGCCCAGTATCTGGGCAATTTCAGCGCGCGTAGGCGGAAAGCCGGTGTTTTCGATGGCATCCTGGATCAGCTTGAGGATCTGTTCCTGGCGGGCGGTAAGTTTGATCATGGAAACACCTGGAATGTAAGAAGCGGGGTGCCGAAATGTAAAGCTGTGTGGAATGACAGCCTGTATTTTTATACAGTGGCTGTGTAAAAGCAAGCGTGTACCCTGTTAATTAAGCGCTTTTAAAGGAAAATATTGCCGAAGCAGTGAATTGGCTTGAGTCGATTCCGGCTTTCTAGTATGATCGCGGGTTTTCCTCTTCCCACACTCGTCTTGACGCCGGGGTGGGCGATTCTTCAATCAGTCCAAAAGGAGTTTTCATGCGTCATTATGAAATCGTATTTATCGTTCACCCGGACCAGAGCGAGCAGGTTCCGGCGATGATCGAGCGCTACAAGGGCATCGTTACCACCCGCGGCGGCGTCGTTCACCGCGTTGAAGACTGGGGCCGTCGCCAGATGGCTTACATGATCCAGAAGCTTGCCAAGGCACACTATGTTTGCCTGAACATCGAATGCGACAGCGAGACCCTGGCCGAAATCGAAACCGGCTTCAAGTTCAACGACGCCGTCCTGCGCCACCTGACCGTCAAGATGAAGCGCGCTGAAACCAGCCCGTCGCCGATGATGAAGGCAGTGCAGAAGGAAGACGCCGCCAAGAGCCACCGCGCTGAAGCCAGCGCCGCCTAAGGCGAGGGATATTCCCGGAGCGTGAACCAGTTTCAGTTTGTTGCAACAATTGCCGAGCGCGAGGTTCTGCGCTACACCCCGGCAGGCATCCCGATCGTTTCCGCCCGTTTGCTGCATGTCTCGCAGCAGACCGAGGCAAGAATAGACAGACGGGTGGAATTTGAAATCGCCGCGGTTGCCGCCGGCGAGATTTCAGGAAGATTCCACAATGCCGACTTGGGCGGAACCTACCGGTTTTCCGGCTTTCTCTCTCGCAAGAGTCGCAACAGTAAAAGCCTCGTGTTTCATGTCAGCGATTTCGAGGCAGTCAACCAACATAGTGATATAGATACAGGAGCCTAAAATGGCATTCGGTAAAAAATTCGACAAGAGCAAGCTCAAGGAAAAGCGCAAGCAGCAAAACCCCCTGTTCAAGCGCAAGAAGTTCTGCCGCTTCACCGCCGCCAAGGTCGAGCAGGTGGACTACAAGGACGTCGACACCCTGAAGGACTTCGTCCAGGAAAACGGCAAGATCATGCCGGCACGCCTGACCGGCACTCGTGCCCACTACCAGCGTCAGGTCGACACCGCGATCAAGCGCGCACGCTATCTCGCGCTGCTGCCGTACACCGACCTGCACAACGCGTAATCGACGACTGGAATAGGAGAAAAACATGCAAGTCATTCTGTTGGATAAAGTCGTCAACCTGGGCAATCTGGGCGACGTCGTTCGCGTCAAGGACGGTTACGCCCGTAACTTCCTGATCCCTAACCGCATGGCACGCCGTGCAACCCAGGCCGCCGTGGCCGAGTTCGAAGTCAAGCGCGCCGACCTGGAAAAGGCTGCCGCCGAGAAGCTGGCAGCTGCCCAGGCCCAGGGTGAAAAGATGAGCGGCCTGACCGTCCAGATTTCGCAAAAGGCTGGCGTTGACGGCCGCCTGTTCGGTTCCGTCACCAATGCAGACGTTGCCGAAGCACTGAGCAAGCAGGGCTTTGCCGTTGAAAAGGTACAGGTTCGCATGCCCCAAGGTCCGATCAAGACCACCGGCGAGCATCCTGTCACCGTTTCGCTGCACACCGACGTGGCCGTCGAACTGACGGTTGCAGTGCAGGGCGAGCACGCCTGATATACGGATACTCATCCGATAAAAAATGCCGGGGATTCCCGGCATTTTTTTTGCGCGTTCCGCCTCTCGGGCAGCTGCTGCGCCGCAGCGGCGCAGCGCCCACCGATTCAGCTGTTGCCTATCATCCGACGCAGGAAGATCTTGAACTGCGCGACTTCCTCGGGCGTGAAGTCACGCAGATGATGGTTCAGCGCATTGATGGCCACCAGCGTCATCTGGTCGGCCAGGCTCTTGCCCTTGTCGGTCAGGCTGACCTGCACCATGCGCCGATCGGCATGACTGCGCAGGCGTCGTATGAAACCCTTTTCTTCGAGCCGGTCCAGCGCACGCGTCATGGCGCCCGTATCGATGGCCATTTCCCGTGCCAGGTCGGCTGCGGTGTCTGCGTGGCCGTGCAGCAGGCGCAGAAAAATGCCGAGCTGGGCATGGGTCATGTCGAACTCGGCAAGCGCGCGGTCTATCGTCGTGCTCAATTGCCCGCCGGCGCGTTTGAGCAGGTAGCCGATGCTCTCGTCCGGGGTGTAGTTGTCCAGTCGGTAAGGTTGGCTCATGGGCGGCGTCAGGTGAAAGGAGCAGCCAATGTAAACAGGGTGCATCCAATTATCAAGTACCGTATCGCACGGTAAACAGTTCGGTCAGCGAATTTCTGGCCTGCTGCTTTGGCCAGCGGCGAGCAGGTATAATGCGCGCCATGAATAGCCGTCCCGATCCGCAAGTCGATTCCCTACGCGTCCCGCCACACTCCATCGAAGCAGAACAGTCCGTGCTGGGCGGCCTGCTTCTGGATAATGCTGCCTGGGACCGCATCGCCGATTTCGTTAGCCAGGAAGATTTCTATCGGTTCGATCACCGCTTGATCTTCCAGCATATTGTCAAATTAATCAACAATTCCCGCCCGGCGGACGTGATTACCGTCTATGAGGCGCTTTCCTCGTCCGGCAAGGCCGAGGAGGTCGGTGGCCTCAGCTATCTGAATGCGCTGGCGCAGAACACCCCATCTGCCGCCAATATCCGCCGCTATGCCGAAATCGTGCGTGACCGCGGCGTGCTGCGCAAGTTGATCACGGTCGCGGACGAGATTTCCGGCGACGCCTTCAACCCGCAGGGCAAGGAAGTCAAGCAGATGCTGGACGAGGCGGAATCCAAGATTTTCGCCATTGCCGAAGAGGGTGCGCGCGGCGCCCAGGGTTTCCAGGAAATCCAGCCGCTGTTGACCCAGGTCGTCGAACGCATCGATGAGCTCTACAACCGCGACAGCCAGAATGACATCACCGGCGTGCCGACCGGTTTTGTCGACCTGGACCGCATGACGTCCGGCCTGCAGCCGGGCGACCTTGTCATCGTCGCCGGACGTCCTTCGATGGGCAAGACGGCATTCTCGATCAACATCGGCGAAAACGTGGCGATCGACAGCGGCCTGCCGGTGGCTGTGTTTTCGATGGAAATGGGCGGCGCACAGCTGGCCATGCGTATGCTGGGCTCGGTGGGCAAGCTCGACCAGCACAGGCTGCGCACCGGCCGGCTGGCCGACGAGGACTGGCCGCGCCTGACGCATGCGATCCAGAAGATGAACGATGCCCAGCTCTACATCGACGAGACGCCGGCGCTGAGTTCGATCGAGCTGCGCGCCCGTTCGCGTCGCCTGTCCCGGCAGTGCGGCAAGCTGGGCCTGATCATCGTCGACTACCTGCAGCTGATGTCGGCCAACTCCGCCGGCGAAAACCGGGCAACGGAAATTTCGGAAATTTCCCGTAACCTGAAGGGCCTGGCCAAGGAGCTCAACTGCCCGGTCATCGCGCTGTCGCAGCTGAACCGCTCGCTGGAACAGCGGCCGAACAAGCGCCCGGTAATGTCCGACCTGCGCGAATCCGGCGCTATCGAGCAGGATGCCGACGTCATTCTGTTCATTTACCGCGATGAAGTGTATAACCCCGATTCCCAGGACAAGGGCACTGCCGAGATCATTATCGGCAAGCAGCGTAACGGCCCCATCGGGGCGGTTCGGCTGACTTTCCTTGGCCAGTTCACCAAGTTTGACAACTACGTTGGCAATGCGCCGATGTACAGCAGCGAATAAACGCCGTTCGCGCCAGCCCAAGGACGCTGTCCCCCCTTTTTATCTGGAGAAACAATCATGTTTGGACGTCTGATGCCCAACGAGGGCAAATTTTTTGAGCTGTTCATTCAGCATGCCGACCTGTGCGTCAAGGGCGCGCGCGAGATGGTGGCGCTGATGACCAGCTTCGATGACCTGGAAAACCGGGTGCATGCCATTGAAGGCATCGAGAAGCAGGCTGACAAGGTCACCCACAACACGCTGGAAATGCTGCACAAGACCTTCATCACGCCGCTGGACCGCGATGACATCCATCAGCTCATTACCCGCATGGACGACATCCTCGACCTGCTCGAAGATGCGGCGCAGACGATCTCCCTGTACGACATCAAGAACACCACGCCGGAAGCCAAGCGCCTGGCCGAACTGTGCCTGGCCTGCACGGAAAAGGTCCGCGCCGGCGTCGCGCTGCTGCACAACATGGACAATTCGCGCGAAATTCTCGCCATCTGCGCCGAGATCGACCGCCTGGAATCGGATGCCGATCATGTGATGCGCGCCGCCATGTCCAAGCTGTTCCGCGACGAGCCCGACGTTCGCAACCTGATCAAGCTCAAGGCCATTTACGAGATCCTCGAAACCGTGACCGACCGCTGCGAGGACGTGGCCAATATCCTGGAAGGCATCATCGTCGAAAACGCCTGACGTTTTCAGGCGCCGGCGGCTGCATGCCGCCCCCTCCGGCGAGCGCCATCCCCTGGCGTTCGCCTGCCTCAATAGAATCCCAAGAACAATTATGCAAACTCTACAGATCAGCATTTATGCTCTCGCATTCCTTGTTGCGCTGGCGCTGATATTCGATTTCATGAACGGCTTCCATGATGCCGCCAATGCAATCGCCACCGTGGTATCGACCGGCGTGCTCAAGCCGCAGACTGCAGTGGCCATGGCCGCCGCCTTCAACTTCGTCGCGATTCTGGTGTTTCAGCTGAAAGTGGCGACGACGGTGGGGAAGGGCACGATCGATCCCGCCGTAGTCGACCACTATGTGGTGTTCGGCGCGCTGGTTGGCGCCATCGTATGGAATCTGATCACCTGGTATTACGGTATTCCTTCGTCCTCGTCACATGCGCTGATCGGTGGCCTGGTGGGCGCCGCTGTCGCGAAGGCTGGCACCGGTTCCCTGATCGCCGGCGGACTGCTCAAGACCATTCTGTTCATCGTACTGTCGCCACTGCTGGGTTTCATCTTCGGCTCGCTGATGATGGTGCTGGTGTCCTGGCTGTTCGTGCGGGCAACGCCGCGCCGGGTCGACAAGTGGTTCCGCCGCATGCAGCTGCTGTCTGCCTCGATGTACAGCCTGGGGCATGGCGGCAACGACGCGCAAAAGACCATGGGCATCATCTGGATGCTGCTGATCGCCGCCGGTGCCTCCTCGCCGGATGAGCACTTGCCATGGTGGGTCGTGATCTCCTGCTACACCGCCATTAGCTTGGGCACGCTGTTCGGCGGCTGGCGCATCGTCAAGACCATGGGCCAGAAGATCACCAAGTTAAAGCCTGTCGGCGGCTTTTGCGCCGAGACGGGGGGCGCGATCACGCTGTTCCTGGCAACCGCACTGGGCGTGCCCGTATCGACCACGCACACCATTACCGGCGCCATCGTCGGTGTCGGCGCTTCCAGGAAGATGTCGGCGGTGCGCTGGGGCGTGGCCGGCAACATCGTCTGGGCCTGGATCTTCACGATCCCGGCTTCGGCCTTCATGGCGGCGATTGCATGGTGGATAGGCACGCTGATTCTTTAAACTGCGTGCATCCGGTAGCAGGCCTACGCGGGAACAAGATGAAAAATGCGCCACTTGCCTGGCGCATTTTTTATGTCATTTTCCGGGGAAAATCCTTATGCAGCCAAGCTCGGCACATTCATCCTCAACTGGCGGTGCGGATATCATGACCGTCCTCGGCGGTCAGGTCGATGCATCGCAATCGGCACAATGCCTCTGTGACCTGGCTGGAATAAGCTTGCCGCACTTTCCGGCGTGACGGCCAATGCGCTTGATACCTACCGGCCGACGAAGTCACAAAGGCCGTGCGTGCATGGGAAGCGCATGGCGATACGGTCATTGTGGTCTTCAATGATCTGGCAACCGCAGCCCTGAAAAAAAACCGGGCCTTCGAATGCAATTCGCCGGCCCGGTTGACGTTGAGTAGTCAGTGACTTCTTTGGATGCGGGAGCAAGTCCCGCCTTCATTGCGGCTACAGCACCTCGCTCGCATGGTCTGCCAGGCGCGACCGCTCGCCGCGTGCCAGCGTCACATGGCCGCCGTGCGACCAGCCCTTGAATCGGTCCACCACATAGGTCAGTCCACTCGAGCCTTCGGTCAGGTAAGGCGTATCGATCTGCGCGATGTTACCCAGGCAGACGATCTTGGTGCCAGGACCCGCGCGCGTCATCAGGGTCTTCATCTGCTTGGGCGTTAGGTTCTGCGCCTCGTCGATGATCAGGTACTTGTTGACGAAGGTGCGGCCGCGCATGAAGTTGAGCGACTTGATTTTGATGCGTGAACGGATCAGGTCCTGGGTGGCGGCACGGCCCCATTCGCCGGCATCGTTATCCGACTTGTTGAGCACTTCCAGGTTGTCGTCGAAGGCGCCCATCCAGGGCGACATCTTTTCCTCTTCGGTGCCAGGCAGGAAGCCGATGTCTTCGCCGACCGGCACGGTGACCCTGGTCACGATGATTTCGTTGTAGGTCTTGGTCTCCAGCACCTGCGTCAGGCCGGCGGCCAATGCCAGCAGGGTCTTGCCGGTGCCGGCCTGTCCCAGCAGCGAAACGAAATCGCATTCCGGATCCATCAAGAGGTTCAGCGCGAAGTTCTGCTCGCGGTTGCGTGCAGTGATGCCCCAGACGCTGTTCTTGTTGTGGCTGTAGTCGCGCAGGGTGCGGATGACGGCGGTCTTGCCGTTGATCTGCGTGACATTGCCATAGAACGACGCCTCGCCATTGCTGGGCTCCATGTAGACGAACTGGTTGACCAGCATCGCCGGCACCAGCGGACCGGTCAGCCTGTAATAGGTATAGCCGGTGCCGTTCTTGCTCTCCTGCCAGGACTCCATGCCCTTGCCATGCTTGGTCCAGAAGTCGTCCGGCAATTGCAGGATGCCGGAGTACAGCAGGTCGGTGTCTTCCAGCACATGGTCGTTGAAATACTCTTCCGCCGGCAGGCCCATCGCACGCGCCTTGATGCGCATGTTGATGTCCTTGGACACCAGCACGATCGCGCGCCCCGGATACTGCGCTTCGAGCGCGCGCACCACGCCGAGAATCTGGTTGTCGGCCTTGCCCACCGGCAGGCCTTCGGGCAGCTCGATATTCTGCAGCTTGGTCTGGAAGAACAGGCGGCCGCGGGCATCCTTGTTGCCCAGCTTTGCCAGCGGGATGCCATCGTCGATCGCATTGTCATCGATGTCGGCAACCAGCGCGTCGAGCGAGCGCGACACCTGGCGCGCATTGCGCGCCACTTCGGACATGCCCTTCTTGTGGTTGTCCAGTTCTTCCAATGTCATCATCGGCAGATAGACATCGTGTTCCTCGAAGCGGAACAGCGAGGTCGGATCATGCATCAGCACATTGGTGTCGAGCACGAACAGCTTGGTGCTGCCAGCCTTGTCGGCGGCGCGGCTGGTGCTGGACTTGGCGCGGGTTTCGACCGCCTTCAATACCTTCGGGCGCGATTTGGCCGCGGCGGGTTCGGGCAGCTTGGCGCGGGTGACAGGCGCGGGTTCAGGCTTGGCAGGCGTGGCGGCAGGTTCAAGCAGCTTGATCGATGGCTTGACGGTCTTGCCTTTTTCCGCCTTGGGATAATCGCTCGGGGATAGCAGCGTTGCAGGCTTGGTAGGTAGTTTCGGAAGGGGCATCAGGACCTCAATCTAGGATGTCCGCAGCCCGTCAGCCGGGTGGGCGAACGGACAGGAGGGACGGTTGGCGGGGTAGTGCATGGAATGGCTGCGGTACCGCAGAATGCAAAAAGCCGTTTTGGAAAAGGAAGGCTCCTTTTCTTCAAACGGCTCTGGACTGAGGTTTCTTTTAGGCTTCAACGTATCGAGCGAATTAATGGATAGCCTTCACGAATTCGAGCACTTCATCAACATGCCCGGGCACTTTCACTCCACGCCATTCTTTCACTAATCGCCCGGAAGCGTCAATGATGAATGTGCTGCGATCAATGCCGCGCACGGCTTTTCCATACATGGTCTTGCTTCTGATCACATTGAACAGATTGCAGACGGCTTCATCGGGATCCGAAATCAGTTGAAAGGGCATCGCAAGCTTGCTGCGAAAGCTCTCGTGGGAGCGCAGGCTGTCGCGGCTGACGCCGAAGATCTCGGCATTGGCCTGCTGGAACTCCGGATACAGTTCGCGGAAACGGATGCCTTCCGTCGTGCAGCCTGGCGTATTGTCCTTGGGATAGAAGTACAGAACGATGTTCTTGCCCCGATAGTCTGCAAGGTGAAAAGTCTGGCCGCTGGTCATGGCGGCAGAAAAATCAGGCACGATATCGTGCAGCGCAGGTGGGCTCTCTACCACAGTGTTCTCCTGTTGTTACGTCGATGTTTGCCGGCCGATGGGCGTCGGTCAAAGCCATAGAGCGGGCCAGCAGGGAGAACGTTCACCGTTCGGGCGATCGTCGCCGGGTGGCGGCCGCCCGGGAATGCAGGCCATGTTGGGCCGGATTTCCGGGTTTCAAGTTCAACATCGTTCAGGCGGTTCCGGCAGCCATCGGCATGCGGACGGGCCTGTGCAGGTGAGCGGATTTTCAGCCCTGCGATGTTTCCAGGATCAGGGCCAGCGCCACTTTCCGGCCCTCGGCCATCAGGATGTTGTAAGTCCGGCATGCCGCCTGGTTGTCCATGGTTTCGACGCCGACCCGGCGCGTATTGAGCGACGCGATCAGTTTCGGATGGATGAAGCGCTGGCGGGCGCCGGTGCCGAGGATCACGACATCGGGCGAAAGGGCGTCGATGCGCTGGAAATCTTCAGCGGTGAGGGCATCGAAGGACCTGACCGGCCAGTCGACCGGCGCCATTTCGGGCATGACAACTAGGCTGCTGTGAAATTGGACGGCATTGATCTCGACGCCGCTCTCGTCGTAGGCGGTGACGGTCTGGTATTGCTGGGTGGAGGTGGCGTGTAGCTTCATGAGATGAATGGGCCGGCCATGTCGGGTGCCGGCACACAGGCGGAAATGAGGGGCATTGTAACGGTTTTCGATCTCCGGACTTTCGGTATCGATTGATAAAACCAGTTGCTTTCGGCAAAATGGCCCTTTTATCGCGGCGCAGCAATCAGCCTGACCGCCCCACCTTTCAAGGAAGCGCCCCGTGCGACCGATTCAGAAATCCAGGAAACTGGCAGACGTCTGTTACGACATCCGTGGTCCCGTGCTGGAAAAGGCACGTCAGATGGAAGAGGATGGTCACAAGATCATCAAGCTCAACATCGGCAACCTGGCCGCCTTCGGATTCGACGCGCCGGACGAGATCGTGCAGGACATGATCCGCAACATGGGCAATGCTTCCGGCTACACCGATTCCAAGGGCCTGTTCGCGCCGCGCAAGGCGGTGATGCACTACACCCAGCAGAAGAACATTACCGGCGTCACCATCGACGACATCTACCTGGGCAATGGCGCCTCCGAGCTGATCGTGATGAGCATGAATGCGCTGCTCAACACCGGCGACGAAGTGCTGGTGCCGGCGCCCGATTATCCGTTGTGGACCGCGGCGGTCAGCCTGTCCGGCGGCACGCCGGTCCACTATGTCTGCGACGAGCAGTCGGAGTGGATGCCCGATATCGAGGACATCAAGAAGAAGATCACGCCCAATACCCGGGCCATCGTGGTGATCAATCCGAATAACCCGACCGGCGCGCTGTACTCCGTCGACCTGCTGAAGGAAATTGTCGAACTGGCACGCAAGCACCAGCTGGTGGTGTTTGCCGACGAGATCTACGACAAGGTCCTGTACGACGGCAACACCCATACCTCGCTGGCCTCGCTGGCCGACGACGTGCTGTTCATCACCCTGAACGGCTTGTCGAAGAATTACCGCTCCTGCGGCTATCGCGCCGGCTGGATGGTGGTGTCGGGCGAGAAGAAGCATGCGAAGGACTACATCGAGGGCCTGAACATGCTGGCGTCGATGCGGCTGTGCGCGAATGCGCCCGGCCAGTTCGCCATCCAGACCGCGCTCGGTGGCTATCAGAGCATCGACGACCTGGTGCGTCCGGGCGGCCGGCTGCTGCGCCAGCGCGATCTGGCGCACAAGCTCCTGACCGACATCCCGGGCGTCACCTGCGTCAAGCCGAAGTCAGCGCTGTACATGTTCCCGCGGCTCGATCCGAAGATGTACCCGATCGCGGACGACCAGCAATTCGCCTATGAACTTCTAGCGGAGGAGCGGGTGCTGATCGTGCAGGGCACCGGCTTCAACTGTCCGACCACGGACCATTTCCGCGTCGTGTTCCTGCCCAACACCGACGACCTGACCGAAGCGGTCGGCCGCATTGCGCGCTTCCTCGACGGCTACCGGCGGCGCCACAGCATCGCATAACGAGCGCACAGGCAAGGCGGGCCGGCGGTCCGCGCTTGCTGCAGGTAGCCGGCCGATGCCGGCGCCATTCCCATCCCCAATCATTTGTCACCAGAGTCCGGAATCACCATGAAACCCATCAAAGTAGGCTTGTTAGGCATAGGCACCGTCGGCGGCGGCACCTTTGACGTCCTCAAACGCAATCAGGAAGAGATTCGCCGCCGCGCCGGCCGCGGCATCGAGATTGTGATGGTGGCGGACCTGAACACGGCCCGCGCCACCGAGCTGACCCATGGCCAGTGCGAAGTGGTCGACGATGCGAACCTCGTGGTGAACCATCCCGACATCGACATCGTGGTCGAGCTGATCGGCGGCTATGGCATTGCCAAGGAGCTGGTGTTGAAGGCCATCGCCAATGGCAAGCACGTGGTCACGGCCAACAAGGCGCTGCTCGCCATCCACGGTACCGAGATCTTCCGCGCCGCGCAGGACAAGGGCGTGATGGTTGCCTTCGAAGCGGCAGTGGCCGGCGGCATTCCCATCATCAAGGCCTTGCGCGAAGGCCTGTCGGCCAACCGCATCGAATGGGTGGCCGGCATCATCAACGGCACCACCAACTTCATCCTGTCCGAGATGCGCGACAAGGGACTGGACTTCGACACCGTGCTGAAGGAAGCGCAGCGCCTGGGCTATGCCGAAGCCGACCCGACCTTCGACATCGAAGGCGTGGACGCGGCCCACAAGGCAACCCTGATGTCGGCGATTGCCTTTGGCATCCCGGTGCAGTTCGACCGCGCGCACGTGGAAGGCATCACCAAGCTCAGCGCCACCGACATCCGCTATGCCGAGCAGCTGGGCTACCGCATCAAGCTGCTGGGCATTGCCCGCCGCACCGATGCCGGCATCGAGCTGCGGGTGCATCCGACGCTGATCCCGTCCAAGCGCCTGATCGCCAACGTCGAAGGCGCGATGAACGCGGTGCTGGTGCAGGGCGACGCGGTGGGCGCGACGCTCTACTACGGCAAGGGTGCCGGCGCCGAGCCGACCGCCTCTGCCGTGATCGCCGACCTGGTCGACATCACCCGCCTGGCCACCGCCGACCCCGGACACCGGGTGCCGCACCTGGCCTTCCAGCCGGATGCGATGTCGGACACGCCGGTGCTGCCGATGTCGGAAGTCACCACCAGCTACTACCTGCGCATCTGCGTGGCCGACAAGCTCGGCGTGCTGGCCGATATCACCCGCATCCTGGCCGATGCCACCATCTCCATTGACGCGATGCTGCAGAAGGAGCCGGGCGAGGGCGAGACCCAGACCGACATCATCCTGCTGACGCACCAGACCCAGGAAAAGCATGTCGATGCGGCGATTGCCCGCATCGAGGCGCTGCCGACGGTGGAAGGCCGGGTCACCCGGATCCGGCTCGAGCAACTGGCCTGAGTCCGCGCGGCATGTCCGCGCATGCCGCCCCGGCCTTGCCCCGCGTCCGCCGGGGCAAGGCCGTATAATTCGCCATCCCCACGCTATACGCCACCAGACAGCCGATGCATTACATCTCCACCCGCGGCCATGCCGCAGCCCAGAACTTTTCCGAAATCCTGCTGGCCGGCCTGGCGCCGGACGGCGGCCTGTATCTGCCGGACACCTATCCGCAGGTCAGCGGCGCCGAACTCGATGCCTGGCGCAAGCTGTCATATGCCGACCTGGCCTTCGAGATCCTGTCGCGCTTCGCCACCGACATCCCGGCCGAGGACCTGCGCGCGCTGGTGAAGAAAACCTATACCGCCGAGGTGTACTGCAACGGCCGGGAGGGCGAGGATGCCGCGCTGATCACGCCGCTGTGCACGCTGGAGGAAAAGGATGGCGGCAAGCTGATGCTGCAGGCGCTGTCCAATGGCCCGACGCTGGCCTTCAAGGACATGGCCATGCAGCTGCTGGGCAACCTGTTCGAATACACCCTGAGCCGCCAGAATGCCGAGCTCAACATCCTCGGCGCGACCTCGGGCGACACCGGCAGCGCGGCCGAATATGCGATGCGCGGCAAGAAGGGCATACGGGTGTTCATGCTGTCGCCGCACCGCAAGATGAGCGCCTTCCAGACCGCCCAGATGTTCAGCCTGCAGGACGAGAACATCTTTAACATCGCGGTCGAAGGCGTGTTCGACGACTGCCAGGACATCGTCAAGGCGGTGTCCAACGACCTGGCCTACAAGGGCGCGCAGAAGATCGGCACCGTCAATTCGATCAACTGGGCGCGCGTCGTGGCGCAGGTGGTGTACTACTTCCGCGGCTACCTGCTGGCCACCACGTCGAACGAGCAGAAGGTGTCGTTCACCGTGCCATCCGGGAATTTCGGCAATGTCTGCGCCGGCCACATCGCGCGCATGATGGGCCTGCCGATCGACCAGCTGGTGGTGGCCACCAACGAGAACGATGTGCTGGATGAATTCTTCCGCACCGGCATCTACCGTGTGCGCAAGTCGTCCGAGACCTATCACACCACCAGCCCCAGCATGGACATCAGCAAGGCGTCCAACTTCGAGCGCTTCATCTACGACCTGCTGGGCCGCGATGGCGAGCGGGTGGCGGCGCTGTTCCGGAAGGTGGAAACCCACGGCGGCTTCGACCTGTCGGGCGGCCCGGGCAGCGACGGCGACGAATTCGCCAAAGTGGCGCAGTACGGCTTCGTGTCCGGCAAGTCCATCCACCAGGACAGGCTGGCGACGATACGCGACGTGCATGCGCGCTACGGCGTGACCATCGACACCCACACCGCCGACGGCGTGAAGGTGGCGCGGGAGTGCATCAAGCCGGGCGTGCCCATGATCGTGCTCGAGACCGCGCTGCCGGCCAAGTTCAACGAGACCATCCAGGAAGCGCTGGGCCATGACGCGGAACGCCCGCACGGCTTCGAGAACATCGAGTCGCTACCGCAGCGCTTCGTGGTGATGCCGGCCGACGCCGCCCAGGTCAAGCAGTACATCGCCGTCCATACCGGACTCTAGGAAGCGACCATGAATGCCAGACCCATGCTGACCGTGCGCGAGGCGCTCGATTTTCTGATGGGCGCGGCGCGCCCGCTGACCGACACCGAAACCGTGTCCACGCTGCAGGCCAACGGCCGCGTGCTGGCGGCCGACCAGTACTCGCAGCTCGACGTGCCGCCGGCCGACAATACCCAGATGGATGGCTATGCGGTGCGCGCCGCCGACTGCGCCAGCGGCGCGGCGCGGCTGCCGGTATCGCAGCGCATCCCGGCTGGCCATGTCGGCCAGCCATTGCAGCCCGGTACCGCTGCCCGCATCTTCACCGGCGCGATGATTCCGCCCGGCGCCGATGCGGTGGTGATGCAGGAAGCCTGCGAGGCCGATGGCGACCTGGTGCAGGTCAATGCGGCGCCGCAAGCCGGCGCCTGGATCCGCCGCGCCGGCGAGGACATCCGCGCCGGCAGCGTAATCCTGCCCGCGGGCACGCTGCTGCGGGCGCAGGAAATGGGACTGGCGGCCTCGGTGGGCCTGGCCGAACTGCCGGTACTGCGCCGGCCGCGGGTGGCGGTGTTCTTCACCGGCGACGAACTGGCGATGCCGGGCGAGCCGCTGGCGCCGGGCGCGATCTACAACTCCAACCGCTACACCTTGCGCGGCCTTCTGGAAAATCTCGGCTGCGAGATCACCGACTACGGCATCGTGCCGGATACGCTGCAGGCCACCCGCGATACGCTGCGCGCGGCGGCCGCAGGCAATGACCTGATCATCACCTCCGGTGGCGTGTCGGTCGGCGAGGAAGACCATATCAAGCCGGCGGTGGAGGCGGAAGGCAGGCTCAACATGTGGCAGATCGCGGTCAAGCCGGGCAAGCCGCTGGCCTTCGGCGAAGTCAGCCGCAACGGCAATGCCGGAGACAGCGCCTTCTTCCTCGGCCTGCCGGGCAATCCGGTGTCTTCCTTCGTGACCTTCCTGCTGTTCGTGCGGCCCTTCATCCGGCGCCTGGCCGGCATGGCCGATGCGGCGCCGGCCGGCTTCATGCTGCGTGCCGACTTCGCCTGGCCCAGGGCCGACCGCCGCAATGAATTCCTGCGCGCCAGAATCAACGCCAATGGCGGCCTGGACCTGTTCCCCAACCAGGGTTCAGGTGTGCTCACCTCCACCGTCTGGGGCGATGGCCTGATCGACAATCCGCCCGGCCAGACCATTGCGCCCGGCGACCTGGTGCGCTTCGTTCCGTTCAACCAGATGCTCTACCTGTCATGAAGATACAGTTGCGCTTTTTTGCCAGCATTCGCGAGGCGCTTGGCACGTCGCAGGAAACGCTGGAGCTGCCGCGGGAGGTCGATACCGTGGGCGCATTGCGCAGCCACCTGCGCGAGCGCGGCGAGGCGTGGGCGGCGGCGCTGGCGCCGGGTCGCGCGCTGCGCATGGCCTGCAACCAGCAGATGGCGGACGAGGCCACGCCGCTGTCCGAAGGCTGTGAAGTGGCTTTCTTTCCGCCAGTGACCGGCGGCTGATTCAAGCGGAGCAAACCATGCCGGTACGCGTGCAGACCGAGGATTTCGATTTGTCCACCGAGGTGCGCCAGCTGCGCGCAGGCCGGCCCGACGTGGGCGCGGTGGCCACCTTCATTGGCACCGTGCGCGACATCAACGAAGGCGCCAGCGTGGCCGAGATGGAGCTGGAGCATTATCCCGGCATGACCGAGAAGGCGCTGGAAGACATCGTCGCGCGCGCCAGGGTGCGTTTCAACCTGGCCGATGCGCTGGTGATCCACCGCGTCGGACCCTTGCTGCCGCAGGAGCAGATCGTGCTGGTGGTGACTTTGTCCGCCCATCGCGGCGAGGCGTTTGCCGCTTGCGAATTCATCATGGACTACCTGAAGAGCGAAGCGCCGTTCTGGAAGAAGGAGCAGACGCCCGACGGCGCGCGCTGGGTGGACGCCCGCAGCAGCGACGAAGCCGCGCTGCGCAGGTGGTCGGAGCCGGCCGCGTGAGCTGGCTTGCGGTCGGAATAGGCGCCGCGCTCGGTGCCTGGCTGCGCTGGCTGCTCGGCATCGCGCTCAATACCGTACATGCCATCCTGCCCTACGGCACGCTGGTGGCCAACCTGGCCGGCGGTTTTCTGATCGGCATCGCCGTCGCGTTCTTCGAGCGCTTCCCCGGCTTGCCGATTGAATGGCGGCTGTTCGCCGTCACCGGCTTCCTTGGCGGCCTGACGACCTTTTCCACCTTCTCCGCTGAATCGATGATCCTGCTCCAGCGCGGCCAGTACGGCTGGGCGCTGGGTCATATCGCGCTCCACCTGGTCGGCTCGATCGCCTGCTGCATCGCCGGGTTCGCCGCATACCGCGCATTGGCGGGCTGAATCCGCAGGGCATGGCCCCTGTCGATGCAGCCTGTTTTCCGCCTCCAAATTTCTCTCTTTAAAGACCGGGTCGCGGTAGCGGTCAGCCGCGCGTCATACCGTGGCGCTTGACCTATATCAACCAGGCAGTCACCGGGCAGCCGCTACAGTGACTGCAGCCGGCGCTTGCGGCACACGCTTGAAAAGCGAATCAACAGCCCAATTTGTCGCTTAGATTAAAACTATCAGGAGCATTACGATGCGACTCGACAAACTCACTACCAAACTCCAGGAAGCCCTGGCCGACGCGCAAAGCCAGGCCGTGGGCAATGACAATCAATATATCGACCCGGTGCATCTGCTGATCGCCCTCTTGAACCAGGATGACGGCGGCAGCCGTTCGCTGCTGCAAAGGGCCGGCGCCAATATCGGCGGCCTGACCAGCGGCCTCAAGAGCGCCCTGCAGCGCCTGCCCAAGGTCAGCGGCACCGGCGGCGAGGTGCAGATCGGCCGCGAACTGCTGTCGCTGCTGAACCTGGCCGACAAGGAAGCCCAGAAGCATGGCGACCAGTTCATCGCCAGCGAAATGGTGCTGTTGGCCCTCACCGAGGACAAGTCCGAGGCCGGCCGCCTGGCCCGTGAAAACGGCCTGACCCGCAATGCGCTGGAAGCCGCGATCACCGCGGTGCGCGGCGGCGGCAACGTCAATTCGCAGGATGCCGAAGGGCAGCGCGAATCGCTGAAGAAATACACGATGGACCTGACCGAGCGCGCCCGCCAGGGCAAGCTTGACCCGGTGATCGGGCGTGACGACGAGATCCGCCGCGCCATCCAGGTGCTGCAGCGGCGCAGCAAGAACAATCCGGTGCTGATCGGCGAGCCGGGCGTGGGCAAGACCGCCATCGTCGAAGGCCTTGCCCAGCGCATCGTCAATGGCGAGGTGCCCGACAGCCTGAAGGGCAAGCGGGTCCTGTCGCTGGACATGGCGGCCTTGCTGGCCGGCGCCAAGTACCGCGGCGAATTCGAGGAACGGCTCAAGGCGGTGCTGAAGGAGCTGGCGCAGGACGAAGGCCAGACCATCGTCTTCATCGATGAGCTGCACACCATGGTGGGCGCCGGCAAGGCCGAAGGCGCGATGGACGCCGGCAACATGCTCAAGCCGGCGCTGGCCCGTGGCGAGCTGCACTGCGTCGGCGCCACCACGCTGGACGAATACCGCAAGTACGTCGAGAAGGATGCCGCGCTGGAGCGGCGCTTCCAGAAGATCATGGTGGACGAGCCCAGCGTGGAAGCCACCATCGCCATCCTGCGTGGCCTGCAGGAGCGCTACGAGGTGCATCATGGCGTGGACATCACCGACCCGGCCATCGTCGCCGCGGCCGAGCTGTCGCACCGCTATATCACCGACCGCTTCCTGCCCGACAAGGCGATCGACCTGATCGACGAAGCCGCTTCCAAGATCAAGATCGAGATCGATTCCAAGCCGGAAGTGATGGACAAGCTCGACCGTCGCCTGATCCAGCTGAAGATCGAGCGCGAGGCGGTGCGCAAGGAAGCCGACGAGGCATCGCAGCGCCGCTTCGGCCTGATCGAGGAGGAGATCGGCCGGCTGGAGCGGGAATATGCCGACCTGGAGGAAATCTGGAAGTCGGAAAAGGCGGCGGTGCAGGGCAGCAAGCACATCAAGGAAGAGCTGGAAAAGGTGCGCCTGCAGATGGAGGAGGCCAAGCGCAAGAGCGACTGGCAGAAAGTCTCCGAGCTGCAGTACGGCCGCCTGCCCGAGCTGGAAGCGCAATTGAAGCAGGCCGATGCCGACGAAGTCACCCCGGGCAAGCCGCAGCTGGTGCGCACCCAGGTGGGCGCCGAGGAAATCGCCGAAGTGGTGTCGCGCGCGACCGGCATCCCCGTGTCGAAGATGATGCAGGGCGAGCGCGACAAGCTGGTGCACATGGAAGATGAGCTGCACAAGCGGGTGATCGGCCAGCACGAGGCCATCGTCGCGGTGTCGGACGCCATCCGCCGCTCGCGCGCCGGCCTGGGCGATCCGGGACGGCCGTATGGTTCCTTCATGTTCCTGGGCCCGACCGGCGTCGGCAAGACCGAGCTGTGCAAGGCGCTGGCCAGCTTCCTGTTCGACACCGAAGAGGCGCTGATCCGCATCGACATGAGCGAATTCATGGAGAAGCATTCGGTGGCCCGCCTGATCGGCGCGCCGCCGGGCTATGTCGGCTACGAGGAAGGCGGCTACCTGACCGAGGCGGTGCGGCGCAAGCCCTACAGCGTGATCCTGCTCGACGAGATCGAGAAGGCGCATCCGGACGTGTTCAACGTGCTGCTGCAGGTGCTGGACGACGGCCGCATGACCGATGGCCAGGGCCGCACGGTGGACTTCAAGAACACCGTAGTGGTAATGACCTCCAACCTGGGTTCGCACAAGATCCAGTCGATGGAAGACAGCGACCCGGCGCTGGTGAAGCTGGCGGTGATGGCCGAGGTGCGCGGCCATTTCCGGCCGGAGTTCATCAACCGGATCGACGAGATCGTGGTGTTCCATGCGCTGGACGAGAAGAACATCGGCGCCATCGCCAAGATCCAGCTGGCAGTGCTGGAACAGCGCCTTGCGAAGATGGACATGGGGCTGCACATGAGCGACGCGGCATTGCAGAAGATCGCAGAGGCCGGGTTCGATCCGGTGTATGGCGCCCGGCCGTTGAAGCGGGCAATTCAGCAGGAAATCGAAAATCCGCTGTCCAAGGCGATCCTGCAGGGCAAGTTCGGACCGAAGGATGTCATCGACGTCAACGTCAGCAATGGCGAACTGAGTTTCGACAAAGCCGCCGCCTGAACTGGCTCACCCAGCAAGCCCGCCTCTCCGGAGGCGGGCTTTTTTATGGGAGATACTTATCCACAATTTATGTGATTAACTCTGTGAGTAAGTCTGTGGGCTAGTTGGCAAGTTGCTGATTCATATGGGAAATATTTTTTTGCCATCGGCACGAATATTTATTGAGCGGTGCATAACTTTGTTCCCGATTTGCAGAAGTTTTTTCCACAAAATATGTGGGCTAGTTTGTGGATAAGCCGGATGCAAAAAATGCAAGTCATTGATAGACAAGGACTAATCCGTGCAGGCGAGAAAATGGTCAGTTCGGCGCAGCGAGCCGGCTGGCATCAGGCGCGATGCCGTCGGCAAGCGACGCAGCCAGCACACCAGCCAGCATGGGGAAAAGGCCCGAGTTTTCCACAGAATGTGTGGGCTACCCTGTTGATAAGCAGGGTGTCAAAATCCCAAGTGGTTGATATGCAATGAAAATTTTTCGCCTTCGGAAAAAAGGCAGTAGGAGGGACGAGTGGGCAGGGGGCGGCAGGAAGGGAAACGCAGCTGGAGGTCGTTCACTGCCCCGCAAGGCCTGGCTCTGAACGACCTCCGGCGTTGCCGGCAGGCTCAGATTTCGAGATTGTCGATCAGGCGGGTTGCACCCAGCTTGGCGGCGGCCAGTACCACCAGCGGCTCGCCCTGGGCGATATCGCCAGCCGAAGGCGGCTGCAGGTCGATGCGCTTGCGGATGGAGATGTAGTCGGGCTTCCAGCCACGGTCGGCCAGGCGGGCCATCGCGTCGCGTTCCAGCGTGAAGATGTCCGGCTGCCCCTTGCGCACTTCCGCCGCCACTTCATTCAGGGTCCGGTACAGCGCCGGCGCTTCGGTCCGCTCCGGCTCCGACAGGTAGACATTGCGCGACGACAGCGCCAGGCCATCCTCGGCCCGGTAGGTTTCGGCGGCGACGATCTCGGTCGGCAGCGCGAACTGGCGACACATATTACGCACGATCATCAACTGCTGGTAATCCTTCTTGCCGAACACGGCCACCCTGGGCTGCACGCAGGAAAACAGCTTCAGCACTACCGTGGTGACGCCGACGAAGAAGCCCGGCCGGAATTCGCCTTCCAGGATGCCGCCAAGGTCGTTCGGCGGGCTGACGCGGAACTGCTGCGGCTCGGGGTACAGATCCTTTTCAGTCGGCGCGAACAGCACATAGACGCCTTCCTTTTCCAGCTTCTCGACGTCGGCATGGAAAGTGCGCGGATATTTGTCGAAGTCCTCGTTCGGCCCGAACTGCAGCCGGTTGACGAAGATGGAGGCGACGATGGGGTCGCCATGCTTGCGCGCCAGCCGCATCAGCGACAGATGGCCTTCATGCAGATTGCCCATGGTGGGCACGAAGGCGGTGCGCAGCTGGCCGCGCATCTGGTCGCGCAACTCGTCGATGGAGGAAATGATTTTCATGAATCGGCCTTCTTGAATGCGCCGCGATCCGCGGCCGGAAAGATTTCAGCTTGGTGTATAGGATAGCCGCACATAGATAGGCGCGAACGCCTCGGCCTGGGTGATTTCGATCAGGGTTTCCTTGGCCAGCTCCAGCAATGCAATGAAATTGACGACCAGCACCGGCACGCCCATTTCCGGCTGAAACAAATCGGAAAACTCGACGAAGCGCGCCGACTGCAGGCGCCGCAGGATGCCCGTCATATGGGCGCGTACCGACAGCGTTTCGCGATTGATCGTGTGATGCGCTACCAGCCGGGCGCGCTTTTGCAGGTCGGCCCAGGCTGCCTGCAGGTCCGCCGCATTCACTTCCGGCCAGCGCAGCACCAGGTTCTGCTCGATGTGGATCTGGGCCGCCACGGTGTCGCGGCCGATCTGCGGCAGTTCATCGATCTGGCGCGCGGCCAGTTTCATCTGCTCGTATTCGAGCAGTCGCCGCACCAGTTCCGCGCGCGGGTCGGCGGCTTCCTCGTCGTCGGCCTTCTTCACCGGCAGCAGCATGCGCGACTTGATCTCGATGAGCATGGCCGCCATCAGCAGGTATTCAGCCGCCAGCTCCAGATTATGCAGCCGCACCTGCTCGATGTAGCCCAGATACTGGCGGGTGACCTGCGCCATCGGGATGTCGAGGATGTTGAAGTTCTGCTTGCGGATCAGGTAGAGCAGCAGGTCCAGTGGCCCCTCGAAGGCATCGAGGAAGATGGCCAGCGCATCCGGCGGGATGTACAGGTCGTTGGGCAGCTTGAGCAGCGGCTCGCCGTACAGCCGTGCCAGCGGCAGGTCGTCGTGCGCCGGGTCCGCCGCGATGCTGTCGGGCGCCAGGGCGGTGTCGACGCTCATCACAGAACGATCAGGTGTTCTGGTAGACGTAAGGCTTCTGGCGCACGCGGGACGCATTCAGGCGGTCCTGGGTGTCGAGGTCGAGCGCCGGCTGGTCCCACAGGCGGGCGCGGCCTTCGCGCTGCGACGCTTCCAGATTCGGGTTCTGCTGTTTGAGGGTGGACAGGAACTGGGTCAGTTCGGATTGGTAGCCTTGCTGCTTCTTGCTGGGTTTCATGGGGTTTTAAACAAGGTGTGGGATGGAAACAGGCGCTATTCTACCCTGAGTGTTGCAGGATTTCGTCACGGGAGAGTCTATGAAAACATTGCTTGCGGGACTGCTGGCGCTGGCCTGCCTGCTGTCGCTCGGCGCCTGCGACCGGGAAGGACGTCCGATACAGGAGTTTGGCTTGGATAAACTGGCGAAAGGCATTTCCACCGAGGCCGACGTGCGCGGCGTGATGGGACAACCCGATACGGTGTGGGAAGAGGAAAGCGGCGCGCGCACGCTGGAATATCCGAAAGGGCCGGAAGGCAGCCGCACCTGGATGTTCGAGATCGACCGCAGCGGCAAGCTGGTGGATTACCGACAGGTGCTGACCGAGGAGACCTTCGGGAAAATCAAACCCGGCATGAGCCGGGACGCGGTCCGGCGCCTGCTGGGCAAACCCAAGAGCGTGGCGGAATTCAAGCTGAAGAACGAGGAAGTGTGGGACTGGCGCTACCTCGACGCCACGCAGAAAACCCGCATGTTCAATGTGCATTTCGACCGCGCGACCGGCCGTGTGACCGGCACCTCGGCATCGCCCGACCCGCAGGCGAATTATTAAGAGCCTGCGCGGCGGTGCGGCCGGGAAACCCGGGACGCTCCGCCGTCAGCGCTTCAGGCGGCGCCGCATGACCGTGGGCGCCGGCTCCACCGGGTTGGCATGCCCGTATTCGAGCTCGGGCGCAAGTTCGAAGCCGTAGGCGGCATACAGGTCGAGCAGGCGGGCCTGGTCCGACCGCACCGCGAGCCTCAGCTCTTCAACGCCGCATGACTGGGCATGGTGCACTACCGCTTCCAGCAGATGCTGCGACAGGTTCTGTCCGCGGTAGCGGGGCAGCACGCCCATGCGCAGGATTTCCCACACGTCGGCATCGCCGTCCACCGGCAGCCAGCGCACCGCGCCGGCCGGCTGCTCGTCGATCAGCAGGATGAAGCCGCCGCCACGCTGTAGATGCTCCGCCACCTGCACAGCGGTCTCGCGATGGCCGCTCGACGTCACGGCCACGGTCTGGCGCCACGCGGCCCGCGTCAGTTCAGCGAGCAGCGTGGCGTCCGCCAGCGTGGCTTCGCGCAGCACCAGGCCCATGGCTTAGCGGATGCGCATGCCGGGCTTGGCGCCCGGCCACGGATTGAGGATGTAGATGCCGGGATCGGCCTTCTCGTCGGCCGCCGATGCCGCCAGCACCATGCCTTCGGAAATGCCGAACTTCATCTTGCGCGGCGCCAGATTGGCCACCAGCACCGTCAGCTTGCCAACCAACTGCGCCGGATCGTAGGACGACTTGATGCCCGAGAATACATTGCGCATGCGGCCTTCGCCGACATCCAGCGTCAGGCGCAGCAGCTTGTCCGAGCCGTCCACGGCGGCGCAGTCGACGATCAGCGCAATGCGCAGATCGATCTTGGCGAAGTCGTCGATCTTGATCTCGGGCGCCAGCGGCTCGATGCCGGCAGCGGCCGGCGCTTCGTCGGCCGGCGCTGCGGCCGGTGCGGCGGGGGCGGCGGGGGCGGCGGGGGCGTCGAACAGTGCGTCCAGCATCTTGGGCTCGACCCGTGTCATCAGATGGGAATACGTGTTGATTTGATGGCCGGTCGGCAGCGGCGTGCCGACGTCGGACCATTGCAGCGGCCCGACATTGAGCAGGGTTTCGACCTGCTGCGCCAGCGCCGGCAGCACCGGCTTCAGATAGATGGTCAGGATGCGGAACGCCTCGATCAGGCGGCTGCAGACTTCCTGCAGCAGCGCGCCGTTTTCCGGATTCTTCGCCAGTTCCCAGGGCTTGTTGGCGTCGACATAGGCATTCACCGCGTCGGCTTCCTCCATCACCGCGCGCAGCGCCTTGCCGTACTCGCGGCCTTCATACAGCGCCTGTATCGTGGCGCCGGCCTCGCGCAGGCGCGCCAGGAACGGGTCTGCCGCATTGGCCCAGTCCGAAGTCACGCGGCCGTCGAAGCGCTTGGTGATGAAGCCGGCGGCGCGGCTGGCTATGTTGACGTACTTGCCGATCAGGTCGCTGTTGACGCGGGCGATGAAGTCTTCCGGATTGAAGTCCACGTCCTCCACCTTGGCCGACAGCTTGGCCGCGATGTAGTAGCGCAGCCATTCCGGGTTCATGCCGACTTCCAGGTAGCGCAGCGGCGAGATGCCGGTGCCGCGCGACTTCGACATCTTCTCGCCGCTGACCGTGATGAAGCCGTGCACGAACACATTGTTGGGCACCTTCAGGCCGGCGAAATGCAGCATCGCCGGCCAGAACAGGGTGTGGAAATAGGTGATGTCCTTGCCGATGAAATGATATTGCTCGGTGGACGGGTCGGCCATGAAGGCGTCGTAGTCGCGGCCGGTTTTGGCGAAGTAGTTCTTCAGCGAGGCCAGGTAGCCGATTGGTGCATCCAGCCAGACATAGAAATACTTGCCCGGCGCGTCCGGGATCTCGATGCCGAAGTAGGGCGCGTCGCGGCTGATGTCCCAGTCGCCCAGGCCGTCATCGCCTTCCAGCCATTCGCGCGCCTTGTTGGCCACTTCCGGCTGCAGCCGCTTGTCGTCCAGCGCCCATTCGCGCAGGAAGTCGCGGCACTTCGGGTCGGACAGGCGGAAGAAATAGTGCTCGGACGACTTCATCACCGGCGTCGCGCCGGTCAGGGTGGAATACGGGTTGATCAGCTCGGTGGCCGCGTAGACCGCGCCGCAGACTTCGCAGGAATCGCCGTACTGGTCTTTCGCATGGCACTTCGGGCATTCGCCCTTGATGTAGCGGTCGGGCAGGAACATGCTCTTGACCGGATCGAAGAACTGCTCGACGGTCTTCACTGAAATCAGCTTGGCGTCGTCGCGCAGCCGGCGATAGATGTCCTGTGACAGCTGGTGGTTTTCCTGGCCGTCGGTGGAATGCCAGTTGTCGAAGGCGATATGGAAGCCATCCAGGTATTGCTTGCGGCCGGCGGCGATGCGGGCGACAAATTCCTGCGGCGTCACGCCCGCCTTTTCGGCGGCGATCATGATGGGCGCGCCATGCGCGTCGTCGGCGCCGACGAAGTTGACTTCGTTGCCCTGCATGCGCTGGAAACGCACCCAGATGTCGGCCTGGATGTACTCCATGATGTGGCCGATATGGAATGCGCCGTTGGCGTAGGGCAGGGCGGTCGTGACGAATAGCTTGCGCGGCTGTGGCTGGCTCATAGGGAAATGCGTTCGGGTAAAAGAGAGTGGCGAACTGGATAAAGGGTCAATTCTAGCAGTCCAGGCGCGGTTGCCGCGCCCTGACCCGGGCCGCGGCCGCATGGATGCCGGGCGGCGCAGGCGCTAGAATGGCGGTTTTCCCAGCACAGGCCGGCCCACAGAGCGGCCGCCCACACACATTCCGCCATGACCGTACGCACCCGCTTCGCTCCCAGCCCGACCGGCTTTCTCCACCTCGGCGGCGCCCGCACCGCGCTGTTCGCCTGGGCCTATGCCCGCCGCTTCGAAGGCGTGTTCATCCTGCGCATCGAGGACACCGATCTGGAACGGTCCACGCCGGAAGCGGTGCAGGCCATCATCGACGGCATGCAGTGGCTGGGCCTGCATCACGACGAAGGCCCGTTCTACCAGATGCAGCGCATGGACCGCTACCGCGAGGTGATCGCCCAGATGCTGGAGGCGGATACTGCCTATTACTGCTACTGCACGCCGGAAGAGGTGGAGGCGATGCGCGAGCGCCAGCGGGCGCTCGGCGAAAAGCCGCGCTACGACGGCACCTGGCGCCCGGAGCCGGGCAAGACGCTGCCGCCGGTGCCGGAAGGCCGCAAGCCGGTGGTGCGTTTCCGTAATCCGCTGGACGGCGAGGTCACCTGGGAGGATGCGGTCAAGGGCCCCATCACCATCGCCAACCGCGAGATGGACGACCTGATCATCGCACGCCCGGACGGCACGCCCACCTATAACTTCTGCGTGGTGGTCGACGACTGGGACATGCGCATCACCCATGTGATTCGTGGCGACGACCATGTCAACAACACGCCGCGCCAGATCAATATCCTGAAGGCCCTGGGCGCCACGCCGCCGATCTACGGGCATGTGCCGATGATCCTCGGCGCCGACGGCGAGAAGCTGTCCAAGCGGCACGGCGCGGTCAGCGTGATGGAATACCCGGCCCAGGGTTACCTGCCGGAAGCCATGCTGAACTACCTGGCACGGCTGGGCTGGAGCCACGGCGACGAGGAAGTCTTCACCATGGAACAGTTCTGCAGCTGGTTCGACCTGGATCACCTGTCCCGGTCGCCCGCCCAGTTCAATCCCGAAAAGCTGGCCTGGCTGAACAATCACTACATCAAGGCGGCCGACAACGAGCGGCTGGCCGCCCTGGCCCTGCCGCAACTGGAGCGGGATGGCGCCGGTTTCGATGGCGCGCCGCCCTTGCCGGCGGTGATTGCGCTGATGAAGGAACGCGCCGCCACGATCGTGGAGCTGGCCGACGCGGCGATGCTGTTCTATCGCCAGCCACGTCCCGATCCGGCATTGCTGGCCCAGCACCTGACCGACGCGGTGCGGCCGGCGCTGGCCGACTACGCCGAGCGGCTCAGGGCGGTTGCCTGGGACAAGGCCTCGCTGTCGGCCATGCTCAAGGAAGTCCTGGCGGCCCACAAGCTGAAAATGCCCCAGCTGGCAATGCCGCTGCGCCTGCTGCTGACCGGCCAACTTCAGACGCCGTCGATCGATGCGGTGATCGAGCTTTTCGGTCGCGACGTGGTGCTGGCGCGTTTGTGCCAATAGGCACGGTGAGGCGCGATGCGATCGGCTGGCATCGCGCCGTCAGTTAAAAAATTTGGCGGAAGTTAATAAACTGCATCGGTTTTATGGCAGAGTACGCGCCATGGGGGTGGCTAAGAACAATACCGACCGGAAATGTCGCGGCGTTTGATGCCGCCGTCCGACCCCGGAATCCGGACAAAAAGGGCGTTCAATGGAAACGCACAGGATGGAGACAGAAGTCGACGCGCTGGCCAGGCTGACCAGCGCCAGCGAGCTGGAAATCTACCGGCGCATTTTCTATGCGTCGCCCGACTATATTGCCTTCAGCCGCTTGTCGGACGGCTGCTTCATCGACGTCAATCCCGGTTTCGAGCGCCTGCTTGGCTTCCGGCGCGAGGATGTCATCGGCAGGACTTCCTACGAAGTCGGCATCTGGCCTGAATTCGGCGCGGACCAGCGCCTGGCCTACTCCAGGAAACTGCTCCAGGAACGGGCCGTGCGCGATTATCCCGGTTATCTGCGCTGCGCCGATGGTCGCGTGATCGAGGTCGAGGCCTCCGCCAACATTGTTGAAATCCATGGCGAGGAAGTGCTGATCGCAATCGTGCGCGATGTCACCGAGCGCAACCGCGCCGCCGCCGCGCTGCGCGAAGCCGACCGCCGCAAGGACGAGTTCCTGGCGATGCTGGCGCATGAACTGCGCAACCCGATCGCGCCGATCAGCATGGCGGCGCAGTTGCTGATGGGCGCGCCGGGCGATGCCGCCCGCGTGGACCAGCTGAGCCAGGTCATTGCGCGCCAGGTCGGCCATATGGTTGGCCTGGTGGACGACTTGCTGGACGTGTCCCGCGTTACCCGTGGCCTGGTGGTTCTGGAGCCGCATGCGCTGGACCTGAACATGCTCCTGATCGATGCAGTCGAACAGGTGCGTCCGCTGCTCGATGCGCGCCGCCACATTCTGACGGTCACGCCATCCGAAGGACCGGCCTGCGTTTCCGCCGACCGGTCCCGGATGGTCCAGATTGTCGCCAACCTGCTCAACAACGCCGCCAAATACACGCCGGAAGGCGGCGCCATCAGCCTCACGATCAGCCTGCAGCCGGAGCATGTCGAACTGGCCGTCAGCGACAATGGCATCGGTATCGCGCCGACGCTGCTGTCGCAGGTATTCGATCTGTTTACCCAGGCCGAGCGCTCGCCCGACCGGTCGCAGGGCGGGCTGGGGCTCGGGCTTGCGCTGGTCAAGAGCCTGACGGAGTTGCATCGGGGTACGGTATGCGCCAGCAGCGCCGGGGTCGGGCAGGGCAGCCGTTTCGCCGTGCGCCTGCCGCGCCTGTTCCTGCCGGACATGGCGCCCGGCCAGATGCAGCCCGAACTGCTGGCGCATGCGCCGGCCCATCCACTGCGTATCCTGCTGGTGGATGACAACGTCGATGCTGCCGATACCCTGGCCGCCTTCCTGAAGGACGCCGGACACCAGGTGACGGTGAGGCATGACGTCAGTGGCGCGCTGGACGCGCTGGAAGCCGGCATGCCGGAAATCTGCATCTTCGATATCGGTCTGCCGGATGTCGACGGCTACAGCCTGGCGCGCCGCGTGCGCGCACTGCCGGGCGGGCAGGATTGCCGGCTGCTGGGCCTGAGCGGCTACGGCCACGAACGGGATCGCGCCCGCGCGTTGCAGGCCGGCTTCGACCAGTATTTCGTGAAGCCAGTGGATACCGGCAGCCTGATGTCGCTGCTGGCGCAATGGGCCGCCTGAATCGATTCCAGTCCGTGTGAAAAAAGTTCAACGAGGATATTTGTATTGCGGAAAACCCTTTGCTATAATTCGCCGCCTGTTCGGGGGTATAGCTCAGCTGGGAGAGCGCTTGCATGGCATGCAAGAGGTCAGCGGTTCGATCCCGCTTACCTCCACCAACAGCAAATGGTTTGGCAATATCGTGTGTGGCCAGCAGTACGGGCAGTTTTCTGTCCCCATCGTCTAGAGGCCTAGGACATCACCCTTTCACGGTGAGTACAGGGGTTCGAATCCCCTTGGGGACGCCAGGACAGGCCCGCCAGCCGACGCAAAAGGCTGGCGGGTCTTTGTTTGAAGACGCTCAGGTTACATAGTGCGGTGGTCGCAAAGTTTTAGCAAAGGCGATTTACAGCATAGTATTGCTAGGCTATAATCTCGCTTCTTCGCACAGGGGGGTATAGCTCAGCTGGGAGAGCGCTTGCATGGCATGCAAGAGGTCAGCGGTTCGATCCCGCTTACCTCCACCACCGCAGGAGAAGCAGGAACGCAGTTCAGTAGTACAGCAGCAAAGGCCGGCAGTACGGGCAGTTTTCTGTCCCCATCGTCTAGAGGCCTAGGACATCACCCTTTCACGGTGAGTACAGGGGTTCGAATCCCCTTGGGGACGCCAGCATTATCCGGGCAGCGATGCCCACATCACAGACGGGGCCGCGAAGCGGCCCTTGATTTTAGGCAGCGTGGTTGCCAAAAGTAGTCGGACAGTTTTTGTCCCCATCGTCTAGAGGCCTAGGACATCACCCTTTCACGGTGAGTACAGGGGTTCGAATCCCCTTGGGGACGCCAGTAAACAGAAAAAGCTCCGCAAGGAGCTTTTTCCATTTGTTAAGTCCCCAATAGGAATGCGCTTGAGCGCATTCCGGGGATTCGAAGCGACCGGGCTTGCAAGCCCGGTCGGCGGCCTGCAGGATGTAGGCGAATCCCCTTGGGGACGCCAGTAAACAGAAAAAGCTCCGCAAGGAGCTTTTTCCATTTGTTAAGTCCCCAATAGGAATGCGCTTGAGCGCATTCCGGGGGATTCGAAGCGACCGGGCTTGCAAGCCCGGTCGGCGGCCTGCAGGATGTAGGCGAATCCCCTTGGGGACGCCAGTAACAGGAAGGGCCGGATCGAAGATCCGGCCCTTTTCTTTTGTGCTTCCCACTGACGTCAGGCAGCAAGCCTCGAAAGAGTCCGGCACGCAGCCCGCGCCGGTTTGCCTGAGCCCGGAAACCCGGGCTTCGGCGCTTACTGGACGGTGATCTGCTTCGGCTGGTCCGCTGCCTTCTTCGGCAGGGTCAGGCTCAGCACGCCGTTTTCCAGCTTCGCCACTGCGGCGGCATCGTCGACTTCGGTCGGCAGCGTGAACACGCGGCCGAATTTACGTGCGGTGCGTTCGGTCAGCAGCGCTTTCTGGCCTTCGGCAACCTCATTCGTCACCCTGGATTCGGCTTCGATCGACACGCGCTTCTTGTCGACGGAAATCTTGACGTCTTCGCGGACGATGCCTGGCAGTTCCGCCTCGATGCGGTACGCGGCGGCGGTTTCCACTACGTTCACGCGCGGCGCCAGCGGCGCGTTGTCGAGCAGGTTGCCGACCAGGCGCTCGAAGCTGCTGTCGAAGGCGCGGTTATTAAGGACGGGAAAAGCACGGTTACGCAGAATGACATTCATTTCTTTTTCTCCTGAAGTGGTCTGGAGCCTCGCTCCGATGGTCCGTAAATAAGGCGCGCCAGACCGATTTCAAGAGTCCGAAAATGGCGAATTGCGTAGGAGGGAAACGTTCAGAGTCCGCCGCCCATCGGCCATGCCATGTCGGGCGTGCGGCGCCGGTCCGGGCCGTTTTGCAGCATGCGCACGATGCCGGCATTGTCGAAATGGACGTGCATCACCGAGTCCCAGGCATTGCTTTCCCGGTAGGGGTAGGACCAGACCTCCAGTTGCGGCAGCGTCAGGTAGGACGTGGCGCTGGGCGCGCCGACCAGGTGCAGCACTTCCTGCTTGTCCGACTTGCCGGGCACGATCCTGCTGAAATGCGCGTTATCGAGCACCTGCTCATAGGAGATCAGCCGGCCGTCGGCGCCGATGCGCGCCATGAAAGTGGACTGGCCCCACGGGCCGGTCATGTATTCCAGCAGGTGGGTATTGCCCTCGCCGTAACGGTGAGTCGGCTCGCCCAGCCGGGCCACGATGCTGGCTTCCGACTCGCCCGGCTGCGGCGGCGCGAGATAGATGCTGCCGCAGCCGCTCAGGCTGGCGAGCGCAAACAGGGCCGCAAGCGCGGCGGTCCGGCAAGTGATCATTTCTGTTCTCCTCTGGGCGGCATATAGGGTTTGAATCACGGGCGGTAATCCGCTATACTCGCCGATCCTGTCCATTCGGGCTGGTATTTTATTAACACTTTGTTCACGGTGTCCGGGGTAATCTCTCCAGGCACCGCATGTGAAAGGTACATCATGTCGGTAGAAAAAAGCAGCAAGGCAGCGATCATCGCGGACAACGCGCGCGGCCAGAATGATACTGGTTCCCCGGAAGTGCAAGTCGCACTGCTGACGGCCCGCATCAACGAACTCAACAGCCATTTCAAGGCCCACACCAAGGATCACCACTCCCGCCGCGGCCTGATCATGATGGTTAACCGCCGCAAGAGCCTGCTGTCCTACCTGAAGGGCAAGGACGCAACCCGCTATCGCGCCCTGATCGAAAAGCTCGGCCTGCGCAAGTAATCATTGCCAGATCCAAGAACCATGTGAAATGCCTGCGTCAGTGATGCTGATGCGGGCATTTTTCGTTTTGCGGTTCTTTCGCAGTCTGCTGGATGCATGATGACGGCGCGATGATGTCGCGTCGTCCGTGGTGAGGTGGAACGACAGCTCCTGAAAATCTGTCGGCAAAATAGAAAGGAATCACCGTGTTCAATAAAGTAAGCAAGACCTTCCAGTACGGTCAGCACCAGGTCACCCTGGAAACCGGCGAAATCGCTCGCCAGGCTTCCGGCGCAGTCATGGTGTCGATCGAGGACACCGTCGTGCTGGCGACCGTCGTGGCCAAGAAGGATGTGAAGCCGGGCCAGGACTTTTTCCCGCTGACCGTTGATTACATCGAGAAAAGCTATGCCGCCGGCCGTATCCCCGGCGGTTTCTTCAAGCGCGAAGGCCGTCCTTCGGAGAAGGAAACCCTGACCTCGCGCCTGATCGATCGTCCGATCCGTCCGCTGTTCCCGGAAGGTTATCTGAACGAAGTGCAGATCATCATCCACGTGCTGTCGGTCAATCCGGAAATCGACCCCGACATCGCTGCGATGATCGGCGCCTCGGCCGCGCTGTGCGTGTCCGGCATTCCGTTCAACGGCCCGATCGGCGCGGCGCGCGTCGGCTACGTCAACGGTGAGTACGTGCTCAACCCGACCGTGTCGCAACTGGCCAATACCCAGCTCGACCTGGTGGTGGCCGGCACCGAGACCGCCGTGCTGATGGTGGAATCGGAAGCGCAGGAACTGTCCGAGGAAGTGATGCTGGGCGCGGTGGTGTATGGCCACGACCAGATGAAGGCCGTGATCGATGCGATCCACGAGCTGGTGCGCGACGGCGGCAAGCCGGAACTCGACTGGCAGCCCGCTGCAAAGAATGAAGAGCTGATCTCCCGCGTGACGTCGCTGGCCGAAGGCCCGCTGCGCGAGGCTTACCAGGTGCGCGACAAGCAGGCCCGTACCGGCAAGCTCAAGGACGTCTCGTCCCAGGTCGCCGCCGCGCTGGCCGCCGATGGCGTGTCCGCCGACAGCGTCGAAGTGGGCAACATCCTGTTCGATCTGGAAGCGAAGATCGTTCGTTCCCAGATCCTGGAAGGCGAGCCGCGCATCGATGGCCGCGACACCCGCACCGTGCGTCCGATCTCGATCCGTACCGGCGTGCTGCCGCGTACCCACGGTTCGGCCCTGTTCACCCGCGGCGAAACCCAGGCGCTGGTCATCGCCACGCTGGGCACCGCGCGCGACGAGCAGAAGATCGACGCGCTGATGGGCGAATACAGCGACCGCTTCATGCTCCACTACAACATGCCGCCGTTCGCCACCGGCGAAACCGGCCGCGTGGGCACGCCCAAGCGCCGCGAGATCGGCCATGGCCGCCTGGCCAAGCGCGCGCTGCTGGCAGCGCTGCCCGCGCCGGAAGACTTCAGCTACTCGGTGCGCCTGGTATCGGAAATCACCGAGTCCAACGGCTCGTCGTCGATGGCGTCGGTCTGCGGCGGCTGCCTGGCGCTGATGGATGCCGGCGTGCCGATGAAGTCGCACGTGGCCGGCATCGCGATGGGTTTGATCAAGGAAGGCAGCAAGTTCGCCGTCCTGACCGATATCCTGGGCGACGAAGATCACCTGGGCGACATGGACTTCAAGGTGGCCGGCACCGCGCAGGGCATCACCGCGCTGCAGATGGACATCAAGATCCAGGGCATCACCAAGGAAATCATGCAGGTCGCGCTGGCGCAGGCCAAGGAAGGCCGCGTGCATATCCTGGCCAAGATGCAGGAAGCCGTGCCGCATGGCAAGGCTGAACTGTCGAACTTCGCGCCGCGCCTGATCACCGTCCGCATCAACCCGGAAAAGATCCGCGACGTGATCGGCAAGGGCGGCGCGGTGATCCGTGCGCTGACCGAGGAAACCGGCACCCAGATCGACATCAGCGATGAGGGCGTGGTCACCATCGCTTCGGTCGACGCCGCTGCCGGCCAGGAAGCCAAGCGCCGCATCGAGGAACTGACCGCATCGGTGGAAGTGGGCAAGACCTATGAAGGCACCGTGCTGAAGCTGCTGGATTTCGGCGCCATCGTGCAGGTGATGCCGGGCAAGGACGGCCTGCTGCATATCAGCCAGATCGCCAACGAGCGCGTCAACGCGGTAGCCGACTACCTGAAGGAAGGCCAGCAGGTTCGCGTCAAGGTTCTGGAAACCGACGACCGCGGCCGCCTGAAGCTGTCGATGAAGGCCGTGGCTGCGGAAGCCGCTCCGGAGTAAGGCAAAAGCGCTTTTCTGTTGCATCTGAAAAATCCGGGGCTTGCCCCGGATTTTTTTTGCTCACGGCGTGGACGCCTTGCCTGCCGGGCCTGGGCCGGGAACAATTTCGCTGTATCGTGACGATGGTTTGTCTGGCAGCGGGAAATCAGTGCAGCGGCGCGAAGAGTCGCGCGTTGACCCGGGCAGCTTGCGCAGCCTGCCTGCATTTTCTGCAGCCTGGTGTGAGCTAACAGACCGATGGGCCGGACCCGCCATTCCTATACTCCCTGCTGTTTGCTGAAATGCCTGCTTCCACCGATTCCCGACCCATGATGCTCCCATGTCCGCAATGCAACCTGAAATGCCGTTCTTCATCATCCTCAACGCCGCATCCGGCCACCGGGAGTCCGACGTCACGCGGGGAATCATTGCCCGCGTGATGCAGGAAGCGGGGCGCGAGCATCACCTGCGCCTGGTGGAGGATCCTGCCGATCTTGCCGAGGTGGCGCGGGCCGCCGTGCTCGAGGCCAATCATGTCGGCGGCGCCGTGGTGGTGGCCGGCGGCGATGGCACCATCAACACGGTGGCCAATGCGGTGCTGGCCAGCGCATGTCCGCTGGGTGTGCTGCCGCACGGCACCTTCAATTACTTCGGCCGCACCCATGGGATACCGGAAGATCCGGAGCAGGCGGTGCGCATGCTGCTGACCGCCACGCCGCGTGCGGTGCAGGTGGGAATGGTCAACGACAGGGCATTCCTGGTCAATGCCAGCCTGGGGCTGTATCCCAAGCTGCTGGAGGACAGGGAAGCGTGGAAGCAGCAATATGGCCGCAGCCGGTTGGTGGCCTTATGGGCCGGACTGGCCAGCGTGCTGCGCACCCGGCGCCAGCTGCGCTTGCGGCTGGAAAAGGATGGCGAAGTCGCTGGCTGGCGTACGCCGACGCTGTTTGTCGGCAATAACCGGCTGCAACTCGAGCGCATAGGCATGGAGGAAGCCGATGCGCTCGACCAGGGCTTTCTGGTGGCGATTGCGCCGCAGCCGGTTGGCACCCTGTCGCTGCTCTGGCTGGCGCTGCGCGGCGCGCTCGGCAACCTGGGCGATGCCAAACATGTGCGCAGCTTCCTGCTGCGCGAACTGGAAGTGATGCGGGCCGGACGGCGCGCACGCAGCATTAAGGTGGCGGTCGACGGCGAAATCATGCAGATGGCCGAACCGCTGCGCTTCCGGGTGTCGCCGCAGCCGCTCTATCTGCTCAAAAGCGGCGCGCCGGCGGGTGAGGCGGCATGAGCCTGGTGATCCAGATTTCCGACACGCATTTCGGCACCGAGCAGGCCGACGTGGTGGAGGCGCTGGTGCGCCTGGTCCGGGAACAGGCGCCCGACCTGGTGGTGCTGTCCGGCGACATCACCCAACGCGCCCGGCGCAGCCAGTTCGCCGCCGCGCGCGCCTTTGTCGACCGCCTTGCGCCGACGCCGCTGGTGGCCATTCCGGGCAACCACGACATACCGCTGCTCAACGTCGGCCTGCGCCTGCTGGCGCCGTATGCCAATTACCGGCGCGCCTTCGGCGAGGAGCTCGAGCCGGAATTCGAGCAGCCGCAACTGCTGGTGGTGACCGTCAATACCACGCGGTCCTACAAGCATGCCGACGGCGAAGTCTCGCCGGCCCAGATACAGCGCGTGGCCGCCAGGCTGGAGGCCTCGCCGGCGGCGCAATTGCGCATCGTGGTGACGCATCAGCCCATCTGCGCGCTGTTGCCGGAGGACGAATGCAACGTGCTGCATGGCAGCGCCGCCGCGGTGCGACGCTGGGCGGAGGCGGGCGCCGACCTGATTCTGGGCGGCCATATCCATCTGCCTTATGTCTGCGCGTTGCATGAGCGGCATGACAAGGTGGCGCGGCGATTGTGGGCCGTGCAGGCTGGCACCGCGGTGTCGTCGCGGGTGCGGCATGGCGCCGGCAATTCGGTCAACCTGATTCGCTATGGCGACGCCGGCAGCGACGGCAAGCGCTCGCCGCTGTCGTGCGCCGTGGAGCGCTGGGACTACCAGCACCAGACACGGCACTTCATGCCGGTGAACGTGATTGCGCTCGACCTGGACCGGGATGCGGCGCCAAGGACGGCAAACGATATTTCCAACGATTGACAAGGAACGTATATGGCAGCTAGCAACCTGTTGGCGCTGATCGACGATATTGCCAGCATCCTCGACGATGTCTCGGTGATGGCCAAGGTCGCCGCAAAGAAGACCACCGGTGTCCTGGGCGACGACCTGGCGCTGAATGCGCAGCAGGTCACCGGCGTCAATGCCGACCGCGAACTGCCGGTGGTATGGGCCGTGGCCAAGGGATCAATGATCAACAAGGCGATCCTGGTGCCGGCCGCGCTGGCCATCAGCGCCTTCGCGCCATGGCTGGTCACGCCGCTGCTGATGATAGGCGGCGCCTTCCTGTGCTACGAAGGCTTCGAGAAGCTGGCGCACCGGTTCTGGCCGCATGGCGGCGATGCCGGGCACGAAGCGCTGGCGCATGCGCTGGCCGATCCGAAGGTGGACATGGTTGCGATGGAAAAGGACAAGATCAAGGGCGCCGTGCGCACCGACTTCATCCTCTCGGCCGAGATCATTGCGATCACGCTGGGCGTGGTGGCCAACGCGCCGCTTGCCACCCAGGTGCTGGTGCTGTCGGGCATCGCGGTGGTCATGACCATTGGCGTGTACGGCCTGGTCGCCGGCATCGTCAAGCTCGATGACGGCGGCCTTTACCTGAGCCAGCGCCCGGGGCCGGGAGCGGGTTTTCAGCGGGCGCTGGGACGGGTGATCCTGGCTGGCGCGCCCAAGCTGATGAAGCTGCTGTCCATCGTCGGCACCGCCGCGATGTTCATGGTCGGCGGCGGCATCCTGGTGCATGGCATACCGGCGCTGGGAGAGTGGCTGCATCATCTGGAAGAGGCCGCGCATGCCGTGCCTGGCGTGGGTGGCGTGCTGGGCTGGCTGGCCAGCGCTGCCGGCGGCGCGGTGGCGGGCGTGGTGGCGGGCGCCATCGTGTTCATGGTCGTTGGCCTGGGCAAGAAGCTGGTCAAGCGCAAGTAAAAGCGACTGCAGGTTTTCGCCGGGGCCGGCAGGGCGCCAGCGCGCTGTTGGCGCGGCGGCCAGCCTGCCGGGCATCTCCTCCGAGCCTGGTGCAGGACGACCGTTTTGGCGCCTGGTGACCCGGCAGACGCACATGGCCATCTACTGTTGGTGACGGCGTCTGCACATAATTTCAAATTAATTGCACATACGTTCAACATCAGTTATATTCTCGCCAGCTTTCAGGCTGGCAAGGCTGCCTCGCCAGCCTTTTCCGCACGCCAGACTACTTCAGCGGAACAGAATACTGACAGGAGACCCGTATGTTTCACGCCAAAAAGGCCTTGTGCGCCACCGGCCTTTGCGCCGCATTCCTGAGCCCGGCGCATGCCGCTACCGATATCCAATGGTGGTATTCGATGACCGGCGCGCTGAGCGACCGTGTGCTCGAACTGGCTGACCAGTTCAACAAGAGCCAGTCCGATTACAGAATCGTCGCCACCTACAAGGGCGGTTACGACGAGGCGATGGCAGCCGCGATCGCCGCCTATCGCGCCGGCAATGCACCCAACATCCTGCAGGTATTCGAAGTCGGCACCGCCACCATGATGCATGCCAAGGGCGCGGTGGTGCCGGTGGCAGATCTGATGAAGAAGGCGGGCGAGAGCTTCGATCCGTCCGCTTATGTGCCTGCAGTAGCCGGCTATTACACGTCGGCCCGCGGCGAGATGCAATCGCTGCCGTTCAATGCCTCGACCACGGTCTTCTACTACAACAAGGACAAGTTCGCCAAGGCCGGGCTGGACCCGGAAAAGCCGCCGGTGACATGGCAGGACGTGGTGTCCGCCGCCGCCAAGCTGAAGGCCAGCGGCGAGCGCTGCGCCTATACCACGGGCTGGCAGTCGTGGGTGCACCTGGAAAGCTTCTCGGCCTGGCATAACGTGGAATTCGCCAGCAAGGGCAATGGCCTGGGCGGCCTCGACACCCGCCTGAAGTTCAACAGTCCGCTGCATGTGCGCCATGTCGAGAACCTGGCGAACTGGATCAAGCAGGGCTACTTCAATTACGGCGGCCGCAAGAGCGAGCCGGACGCCAAGTTCTTCTCAGGCGAATGCGCAATGCTCACGTCGTCCAGCGCCACCTACGCCAACATCGCCAAGAACGCCAAGTTCAAGTTCGCGGTGGCGGCGTTGCCGTATTACAGCGACGTGCCGGGCGCGCCGCAGAACACCGTGCTGGGCGGCGCCTCGCTGTGGGCCATGAGCGGCAAGAGCGCCGACGAGAACAAGGGTGTGGCGCGCTTCTTCAAGTTCCTGTCGCAGCCCGAGGTGCAGGCCAAGTGGCACCAGGACACCAACTATCTGCCCACCACCAAGGTGGCTTACGATCTGACCCGCAAGTCGGATTTCTACCAGAAGAACCCCGGCACCGACATCGCCGTGCAGCAGATGATCGTCAAGACCACCGACAAGTCGCGCGGCATCCGCCTCGGCAATTTCGTCCAGATCCGCAACATCATCGACGAGGAACTGGAAAACGTCTGGTCGGGCAAGAAGACGGCGAAGGAAGCGCTGGACGCGGCGGTCAAGCGCGGCGACGAGCAGCTGGTCCGGTTCGAGAAGGCCAACCGCTAGTCGCGGCAATACAAGGGAAATCATGGAAAAACGCGCCCGCTATAAATCCGCCTGGCTACCTTTCGTGCTGGTTGCGCCGCAGCTGATCGTCTCCGTGCTGTTCTTCTTCTGGCCCGCGGTGCAGGCGCTGTACCAGTCGGTGCTGCTGCAGGACGCCTTCGGCAGCAGCGTGCAGTTCGTCTGGTTCGAGAACTTCGAGGCGCTGTGGAACGACCCGAGCTACCTGGAGTCGTTCAAGACCACCGCGATCTTCTCGGTATCGGTTGCGGTGCTGGGCCTGACGATATCGCTGATCCTGGCGGTCTTCGCCGACCGCGTGGTGCGCGGCACCGCGATCTACCGCACCTTCCTGATCTGGCCCTATGCGGTGGCGCCGGTGGTGGTGGGCGTGCTGTGGATGTTCCTGCTCAGCCCGACCCTGGGCATCATCGCGCATGCGCTGCGGCCGCTGGGCATCGACTGGAACCATACCTTGAACGGCACCCACGCGATGATCCTGATCGTCATTGCCGCGGTCTGGAAGCAGATCAGCTACAACTTCCTGTTCTTCCTTGCCGGCCTGCAGTCGATACCGAAGTCGCTGATCGAGGCGGCCGCGATCGACGGCGCCGGCCCGGTGCGGCGCTTCTTCTCCATCGTCTTTCCGCTGCTCTCGCCGACCACCTTCTTCCTCTTGGTGATCAACATCGTCTATGCCTTCTTCGACACCTTCGGCATCATCGAGGCGACCACGTCGGGCGGGCCGGGCAAGGATACCGAGATCCTGGTGTTCAAGGTCTTCACCGACGGCTTCAAGGGCGGCGACCTCGGCAGCTCGGCGGCGCAGTCGGTGGTGCTGATGTTCATCGTCATCACGCTGACCGTGGTGCAGTTCCGTTACGTTGAAAAGAAAGTGAATTACTCATGATCGAGCGCAGACCAATACTCGACATGATCAGCCACCTGGTGCTGATCCTGGGCGTGCTGATCGTTGCCTTCCCGGTCTACGTGGCCTTCGTCGCCAGTACCCAGACCGTGGAGCAGTCGGCGATGTCGCCGATCTCGCTGGTGCCGGGCAGCCACATGATCGAGAACTACAGCCAGGTGCTGGGCGCCGGCACCACCCGCACCGCGGTGGCGCCGGTGGGCCGCATGATGTGGGTCAGCCTGGTGTCGGCGCTGGCGATTGCGATTGGCAAGATCGCGATCTCGATGCTGTCGGCCTTCGCGCTGGTGTACTTCCGCTTCCCAGGCCGTGGCCTGTTCTTCTGGATGATCTTCCTGACGCTGATGCTGCCGGTGGAGGTGCGCATCACGCCGACCTACAAGGTGGTGTCCGACCTCGGCATGCTCAACACCTATGCCGGCCTGACGATACCGCTGATGGCCTCGGCCACCGCGACCTTCCTGTTCCGGCAGTTCTTCCTGACCGTGCCGGACGAACTGGCGGAGGCGGCGCGCATCGACGGGGCAGGGCCGCTGCGCTTCTTCAAGGACGTGATCTGGCCGCTGTCGCGCACCAACGTGCTGGCGCTGTTCGTGATCATGTTCATCTATGGCTGGAACCAGTACCTGTGGCCGCTCCTGATCGCCACCGATCAGGACATGTACCCGATCGGCATCGGCATCAAGCGCCTGATCGCCGGCGGCGACGCGGCGGTGGAATGGAACATGGTGATGGCCACGCTGATCATGGCAATGCTGCCGCCCGGCCTGGTCGTGGTGATCATGCAGAAATGGTTCGTCAAGGGACTGGTCGATTCGGAGAAATAAGGCGCTGGCCTCGCGGCCGAAGGCGCTCCCAGAGGAAACCGCCGCGCCATTACGGTCGCGGCACAGGAAAGAGACATGGCACAAGTACATCTGAAAGACATCACCAAGACCTACGGCAGCGGCGCCAAGTCGGTTGCCGTCATCCACGGCATTTCGATCGATATCGAGGATGGCGAATTCATCGTGATGGTCGGCCCGTCCGGCTGCGGCAAGTCGACGCTGCTGCGCATGGTGGCCGGCCTGGAAGAGATCACCGGCGGCGACATCGTGATCGGCGACCGCGTGGTCAACAACCTGGAGCCCAAGGACCGCGACATCGCGATGGTGTTTCAGAACTACGCGCTGTATCCGCACATGAGCGTCTACGAGAACATGGCCTATGGCCTGAAGATCCGGCGCTTTTCCAAGGAAGACATCGACCAGCGGGTACAGAAGGCGGCCGGCATCCTGGAGCTGGGCGCGCTGCTGCAGCGCACGCCGCGCCAGCTCTCCGGCGGCCAGCGCCAGCGGGTGGCGATGGGCCGCGCCATCGTGCGCGAGCCGGCGGTGTTTCTGTTCGACGAGCCGCTGTCCAATCTCGACGCCAAGCTGCGGGTGCAGATGCGCCTGGAAATCCAGAAGATGCATCGCGCCCTCGGCACCACCAGCCTGTACGTGACCCATGACCAGGTCGAGGCGATGACCCTGGGCCAGCGCATGATCGTGATGAACGGCGGCCGCGCGGAGCAGATCGGCACGCCGGCCGAAGTCTATGGCCGGCCAGCCACCACCTTCGTGGCCAGCTTCATCGGTTCGCCGCCGATGAACCTGCTGCATGGCAAGGCGGCCGCGGGCGGCTTCCAGCTCGAAGGCAATGGCGCGGTGTCGCTGCCGGCCGGCGTTGTCCTGCCGACGCAGGCCGACTGCATCCTGGGCATACGGCCCGAGCACCTGCAACTGGGCCGGCCCGGCCTGGACATGGAAGTCGAGATGGTGGAGTCGCTCGGCGCCGACCTGCTGGTGCATACCCGCGCCGGCAGCCAGTCGCTGGTGATCCGCGCCCCGGCCGGCACGCCGGTCGAAGCCGGGCAGCGGGTCAGCGCCGGCTTCGATGCCAGCTCTGTCCACTGGTTCGACGCTGCCACGACCCAGCGCCTCAACTGACGCCATTGCGCGGCGTGGCTGCGCGAAAGAGGAAGCCTCATGATCCGATTTGCAAATGCGCTCGCGGCGTCTGCCATGCTGCTGATGGCGCTCGGCCATGCCGGCGCTGCAGACGTGCTGGGCACGCGGCCGGCGCATCTTTCCGGCGAATTGCCGGCGGTGCCGAACGACGCGGCGATCCTGACCCGCATCTGGGCGCCCGACATCGATGAAGGCTATGTGCCGCAGGGCGTGACCATCGCCGACGGCGCGCTGCTGGTGTCGAGCTACCGCAGCGCCGATCCCAAGGTGGGCAGCGGGCCGTGCCGGGTGGCGCGGATCGATCCGGCCAGCGGCCGCACCACCGGCCAGTTCGACATGCCGGGCACCTGCGGCCATGCCGGCGGCCTGGCCTACCTGGGCCAGGGCATGCTGCTGGTGGCCGATACCCGCAAGCTCTACAAGATCGACCTCGCGCGCGCCCTTGCCGGGCAGGGCGATTTCGTGGTCGCCACGCTGGCGCTGGGCGGCGACATGAAAGGCTCGCTGGCTAGCTTCGACGGCACATCCATCTTCATCGCCTCATCGGAAAAGGATGCGGAGAAGGCGCGCGGCTTCTTCCTGCCGCTGTCGCTGTTCGACACCCACAACGGCGCGGTGCTGACGCCGGCCGATGCCAGCCGCATCTTCGCGGTGCCGGCGCTGGCGCAGGGCGCCGCCTTCGACCGCGACGGCGCGCTGTGGATGACCTTTTCCAACAGCAAGGCTGGCGCGCTGAAGAAGCTCGATGCCGCCAGCGGCGCGGTGCTGGCTTCCCACGACATGGTGATCGGCATCGAAGACATTTCCTTCGATGCGCAGGGCCGCCTGTGGACGGTGTCGGAAGCGGGCACGCTGCGCTGGTCGCGCTGGTCGCATTCCTATCCGGTGCTGTTCTCCGTCGATCCGGCGCGGCTGCGCTGAGCCGCGCGAGGGGATGCCTGCAGTATCATGCTTGTCAATTGACTATCAACGAGGCCGGCCACAGGGCCGCCCCTATGGAAACGCCGCCATGCATCAGGATAAGCAGATCGTCCCTTCCACCGAGGATTCGGCCCAGTACATCAATGCCATCACGGTGGCGCGCCTGTACTACTACCAGGATATGACCACCACCGACATCGCGCGCGAACTGAATCTGTCGCGCTCCAAGGTGTCGCGCCTGCTGAGCTTTGCGCGCGACAACGGCCTGGTGGAAATCCATATCAACGATCCGCGCGACCATCCGCAGCAGATCGAGGCGGAGCTGAAGCAGCGCTTCGGCCTGCCGCAGGCGCATGTGGTGTCGGTGCGCGAGTCCGGCGGCGAGCGGGAATGGCTGGAGCGGGTGGCCAGCCATGCCGCCAGCTACCTGAACCGGCTGGTGCAGTCCAACATGGTGATCGGCCTGGCCTGGGGCAACACGGTCAATGAAATCGTCTCGCGCCTCACGCCCAAGTCCACCGTCAACGTGGAAGTGGTGCAGTTGAACGGCTCGGGCACCACGCACAGCATGTCGAACGCGTTTTCCAGCGAGATCATCATGCGCTTCGCCACCAACTACGGCGCGCGGCCGCAGCCGTTCCCGGTGCCGGCCTTCTTCGACTATGCCGAGACCAAGACCGCGTTGTGGCGCGAGCGCAGCGTGCGGCGGCAAGTCGAGCTGCAACAGCGCTGCGACATCCTGGTCTACAGCGTGGGTGCGCTGGCGGCCGAAGTGCCGAGCCAGATCCACAGCGGCGGCTACCTCGATCCGCAGGACCTGCAGGCCGTGACCGAAGCCGGGGCGGTGGGCGACATCGCCACCGTGTTCTTCCGCGCCGACGGCAGCTATCGCGACATTGCGCTCAACAGCCGCACCAGCGGCCCCGACCTCGACCTGTTCAAGCGCGTCAGGCATTCGATCTGCGTGGCGTCCGGCCGCGGCAAGGTGGAAGGCCTGCGCGCCGCGCTGCGCGGCGGCTTCGTCAATGAACTGATCATCGATGAGCCCACCGCCAGGCTGCTGCTGGAGAGCAGTCCGCCGGACGCGCCGCAGGCCGGCGCGGCGGGAGCGCAGCGATGACGGAGTCGATTCAATACAAGATCATCCAGCATCTGGTGGTGGCCCTGATTGCCGGCGGCATGATCGGCCTGGAGCGCAGTTACCAGGGGCGACCGGCGGGCTTTCGCACCCATGTGCTGGTGTGCGTGTCGGCCAGCATGCTGATGCTGGTCACGCTGTACCAGTCGGTCTGGTACGGCATGGAAGCAGGGCATGCGCCCACCAGCACCGACCCGACGCGCATGGCGCAGGGCATCATGACCGGCATCGGCTTTCTGGGCGCTGGCGTGATCATGAAGGATGGCTTTTCGGTGCGCGGCCTGACCACCGCGGCCTCGATCTGGATGACCGCTGCGATCGGCATCCTGGCCGGCATCGGCTTCTATTTCCCAGTGGTGGTGGTGACGGTGCTGACGGTATCGGCGCTGTCCTTCTTCCGCTGGCTCGAAGGCGTGCTGCCGTCCTATTACTACGCGCAGCACGTGGTGCGCTTCCAGTCCGGCAGCGTGATGGAGGAACAGGCGCTGCGCGAACTGATCGCCGAGCATGGCTTTTCCATCGCCAACCTGAGTTACGGCATGCATGACGCCGGCCGCACCTTCGAATACCGCATGGTGATCCGCTCGCGCGACCGCGCCAATGCCAGCCGTCTTGTCGATTCCTGGCGCAGCATGCGCCACGGCGTGATCGAGTTTCGCATCGATCCCGCCTGATCCCCCAGCCTGAAGGAGTAATACACGATGTGGCCTTTTCCCCGTGTCATCGCGCATCGCGGTGGCGGCACGCTTGCGCCGGAAAACACCCTTGCCGGCCTGCGCTGCGGTCTGGCGCACGGCTATCGCGCCGTGGAGTTCGATGTGATGCTGGCCGCCGACGGCGTGCCGGTGCTGATGCATGATCCCGCCTTCGGTCGCACCGTGCCCGGCATCGGCAACGTCGCCGAAACCAGCGCCGCGCTGCTGGCGGGCATGGATGCCGGCAGCTGGTTCGGCCCGCAGTTCGCGGGCGAGCCGGTGCCCGACTTTGCGCAGGTAGTCGGTTTCTGCCACCGCGAGGGCATCTGGATGAACGTCGAGATCAAGCCTTCGCCCGGCTTCGCTGCCGAGACCGGGCGCGCCGCCGCCGCGCTGCTGAAGCAGATGCTGGCGCAGCAGGCCGACGCCAGGCTGGCCGATGATGCATCGATGCCGCTGCCGCTGTTTTCCTCGTTTTCGCCGGAAGCGCTGATGGCGGCCCGCGACATCGCGCCGGACATCCCACGCGGCCTGCTGATCGGCCATGTGCCGGACGACTGGCAGGCCAGGCTGGAGCAGGTCGGCGCGATGGCGCTGCATACCAACCACAAGAACCTGAAGCAGGAACAGGCGCAGGCGATCAAGGCCGCCGGTTATGGCCTCTTCTGCTATACCGTCGACGACCCGGAAGCGGCCAGGCGGCTGCTGGACTGGGGCGTGGATGCGTTCTGCACCGACCGGATCGACCTGATCGGACCGGACTTCGCCGGTTAAGGCTGCATACGCCGGACGGGGATGGTCTAAGGCAGCGTGCTGGAAAAAGCACGGTTTGGTATAGAATTGGATGAAATTCCATCCATTCCTGGATCGTCATGACGCCCAGCAAACCTCCTGCACCCAAGAAGCCTGTCAAATACCCTCCGCATGAAGCCGGGCGGCAGTTGACGGTCGCGCAGAACGTCGCACCCTACGGCGCCGGATTCACCGCCAGCGCCATCGACATGGTCGGCGCGATGCGGGCCGGCATGCCGGCCCAGATCGTTGCCGACACCGCCAGCCGGCTGGGCATCAGCCAGGACAGGTTGTACGAAAGCCTGCGCCTTCCCCGCAGCACGCTCAAGAGCCGCGTCAGCAAGGGCCAGCCGCTGGCAGCGGTGGAGCAGGACCGGATGTACCGGGTTCACCGGGTGCTGGAGCGCGCCCAGGCGGTGCTGGAAGACGAGGCGGCCGCCATCGCCTGGATCAACCGGGAGAACCGCGCGCTGGGCGGCGAGGCGCCGCTGGCGCTGCTCGACACCGAGGCCGGCTATGAGCTGGTGCAGGACACCCTCTGCCGGATCGAATACGGCGTGCTGTCCTGATGGCGGCCGGCGTCACGGTCTGGCGCATCGCCAAGCACACGCTTGAATTTTCCGCGGCGGACCTGAGCGGCGGCGGCGCAAGGAAGACGGGCGGGCGCTGGAACAGCAAGGGGCGGGCGGCCGCCTATGCCTCGGCCAGCATTGCGCTGGCCACGCTGGAAACCCTGGCGCACCTTGGCGACAGCATCGCGGTGCGCAATGCTTTTCTGGTGCGCATCGATATTCCGCTGCCGGTCTGGGAACGGCGCAACCGCATCGAACCGGCCAGCCTCGATCCGGCCTGGCTGGCCGAGCCGGCAGGCTCGGTTACGGTCTTCCTCGGCGACCAGTGGCTAGACAGCGCCGCGGCGGCGGTGCTGGAAGTGCCGTCGGTGATCGTGCCGGAAGAAAGCAATTTGCTGATCAATCCGGCCCATGCGGATGCCGGCCTGATCCGGGCCGCGGTAGCGCGCCAGTTCATCTACGATCCGCGGCTCTGAGGCCGCTTTGCGGCGTCAGGCGTGCGCCGCCAGCAGGCGCCTGGCCAGCTCCACGAAGCCCGCGCCGCAGCGCGCCCCGGTTACATAGGCCGGCGCATGGCGCATGCGGTCGGTGAAGTCGGCCACGTTGGCCACCCCCACCGCATGGGGAAAGTAGGCAAACATCGGCTCGTCGTTCGGCGAGTCGCCGATGAACAGGTAACGTTCCCGCTCTGCGTCCAGGTCCACGCCGTAGCGTTCCCGCATCAGCGTGCGCGCCATGCCCAGCTTGTCGTAGTCGCCGAACCAGCCGTTGACATGGATGGAGCTGATCTTGGCCGTCATGCCGGCGTCGCGCATCAGCGCGGCGATGCGGTCGACCTCGCCGCTGGGCAGCGCCGGCACGTCCTCGCAGAAGTCGATTGCGATGTCGGCGATGCGGCAGAACTGGTCCGACGCCAGCGCGCAGCCCGGCACCGCTTCCAGTATCGCGGCGGCAATGTCCTTCAGGCGCGCCGCATTGGCGGCGCGGGTCGCTTCGTCGGCCAGGAAGCGCTGGCGCAGCTTGCGGCTCTGGGCATCGTGCCAGAAGTAGAAGGCGCCGTTCTCGCCCACCACCGCATCCACCGGCCACATGCGGGCGATGTGGTCGCACCAGCCGGCCGGCCGGCCCGTGATCGGAATCACCCGCAGGCCGCTCTGCTGCAGCGCTTCCAGCGCGGCATAGGCGTCGGCCGGTAGCTTGCCTTCCGTGGTCAGGGTGTCGTCGATGTCCAGAAACAGGCCGGTGATGCGGGACAGGGTGGCGTCTGGCAGGTCTTGCAGGGGCAGCATGCGGTTTTTTTCTTTCCTAGTCTTGTTGCAGTGTGATCAGCACCGGCTGGTGGTCGGATGCCTGGGTGAGGCCGTCGACCCGGACATCCGCAATCCGCGGCGCCAGGTCGTCGGTCACGTAGATGAAATCGGTGGTCATGGCCGATGGCCATTGCTCCCTGTCGTACAGGCCCAGCGTCAGCGAATGCGGCACGCCCGGCCAGCGGGACGACCAGGCATCGTGCAGCGCGGGGCTGCCGTCGGCATGGGCCTGCTGCATGCGGGCATGCAAGGCATCGTCGGGCTGGTAGTTGAAGTCGGCGGTATAGATGGCCGACGCCGGACGCGGCAGGCTGCGGAAGGTGCCCTCGCTGCTGTCGGTCTCGACGAAGGCGCGCGCTTCGGCGCAGGCCTCGGCATGCAGGCCGCGCAAGGCTTCTACTTGTGCTGCGCGCTGCGGCGCCGAATAGTATTCGAGGTGGGTGGTGACTACCCGAGTCAGGCCGAACGGCGTTTCCAGCACCGCCTCCAGGGCCATGCGGCGCATGCTCTTCACGCTCGGGTCAGGCGGCGCGGGCAGCAGGTGGCGCAATACCTGGCGCACCGGCAGCCGCGACAGGATCATGTTGCCGAAGCGGCGCCGGCGGCCCTGCTGGCCCGGCAGGTCGACCGCCACGCCCTCGATCGCCGTATAGCCCGGCAGCAGCGCGGCCAGCGCGGCGAACTGATTGGCGTCGTTGTTGCCCTTCAGGGCCGGGAAGTTGTCCGCCACTTCCTGCAGGCATAGCACGTCGAAGTCGGCCAGCGCGCGCGCATGGTTGACGATGCGGCGCAGATCCACCACGCCGTCGCTGCCGCGGCCCCACTGGATGTTCCAGGTAATCAGATTCATCAGGCGCTCTCCTGTTCCAGGCCGGTTGCCAGCCGGCGTCAGGCTGGCTCGATGCGAAACCCCAGCACGCTGCCATTGGCGCGGTGCCAGGTTTCGGCCAGCCGGGTGGCATTATCGCGGTCGCGCGAGCGGATCACCATGCGGTATTCGAAGATGCGGCCCGAGTCTTCCATGCTGTAGCTCATGTTGGCGATGGAAAAGCCGTGCGCGGCGATCAGTTCGCGCAGCGCCTCTTCCCCCATCACGCTTTCCGACTGGAAGCGCACCACGTGCTGCGCATAGTAATAGGCCGGCAGGATGCGCTCCACCCAGCGGAAGATGGACAGCGCCGCCACGGTCAGCGTCGTGACCATCAGCACCGGGAAATAGAAGCCGATGCCGGCCAGGATGCCGATGGCGGCCGTCATCCAGATCGAGGCCGCGGTGGTCAGGCCGCGCACCGACAGGCCGTCCTTCATGATCACGCCGGCGCCCAAAAAGCCGATGCCGGTCATGATGCCCTGCGCCATGCGGGTGGGGTCGGTACGCACGCTGTCGGCCAGCGGCGCGATATACCAGCTCGACTGGTACAGCGTGACCAGCATCAGCATGCTCGACGAGACGCACACCAGCACATGGGTGCGAAAGCCGGCGGGGCGGCCATGGTAGCTGCGCTCCAGGCCGATCAGGCCGCCCGCCACCAGCGCGGTGAGGAGGTGAAGCAGGATGTTTTCGTAAAGAAGATTCATGCCGGCAGCTGCGGGACCACGCCTTCCATGTAGAGAGCAAAGCGCGCCCGTTGTTCCGGGCTCATGTGCAGGCCGGCCTTGGTGCGGCGCCACAGGACGTCGTCGGCCTGCTGCGCCCATTCGTGCTCGATCAGGTAGCGCACTTCGCGTTCGTACAGGTTGCCGCCGAAATATTGGCCGAGGTCCGACGGCGTTGCGGCATCGCCCAGGATCGCTTCGGCCTTGCTGCCGTGGCGCTGCATCAGCGCGGCCAGCAGGGTCTCGGGCATGCCGGGATAGCGCGCGGCGAGCCGCGGCAGAAAGCCAGCCTGTCCGGCCGGCCCGAGGTCGCCGCCGGGCAGGGGTTCGGTGCCGGTCCACTTGCCGCCGGCCTTTTCCATCCAGGGCGCGAGCTTGTCCAGCGCGGCCTCGGCCAGCTTGCGATAGGTGGTGATCTTGCCGCCATACACCGACAGCTGCGGCACGTTGACATCGCCGTCTTCCAGCACCAGCGTGTAGTCGCGGGTGACCGCAGACGGGTCCTCGGTGCCATCGTCGTACAGCGGACGGATGCCGCTGTAGCTCCAGACCACCTGGTCGGGCGTGACCGGGCGGGCGGAATAGCGGCTGACCTGGTTGCACAGGTAATCCAGTTCCTGCTGGCTGATCTTCCCGCCTTCGCTGATGTCGTTGACCACCATGTCGGTGGTGCCGATCAGCGTGAAATCGCGCTCGTAGGGAATCATGAAGATGATGCGCTTGCCGCTGTCCTGCACGATGTACGCATGCTCGCCTTCATACAGCTTGGGCACCACGATATGGCTGCCCTTGACCAGCCGCACGCCGGCCTTGGTTTTGGCCGTGCCCATGCTGCCTGCCACCTTGCTGACCCACGGTCCGGCCGCGTTGACCAGCATGCGCGAACGCACCGTATGACGCTGGCCGGTGCGCAGGTCTTCCAGTTCGGCATGCCAGAGGCCGTTCTCGCGGCGGGCGGAAAGGAATCGGGTGCGGGGCAAAATCGCGGCCCCATGCTCGGCCGCCGAGCGTAGGTTCAGCAGCACCAGGCGGGCATCGTCGACCCAGGCGTCGGAATAGATATATCCCTTGTGGAATTCTGTCTTCAGGCCGGCGCCGTAGGGCGTGCGCAGCAGGCTGATGCCGGAGGAGCGCGGCAGGGTGGTCTTGCCGCCGAGGCGGTCATACATCAAGAGGCCCAGCCGTATCATCCAGCCCGGCCGCAGACCCTTGGCATGCGGCATCACGAAACGCAGCGGCCAGGCGATGTGCGGCGCAATGCGCAGCAGCACTTCGCGCTCGGCGAGCGCTTCGCCCACCAGACGGAATTCATAATGTTCCAGATAGCGCAGGCCGCCATGGATCAGCTTCGTGCTGGCCGACGACGTTGCGCTGGCGAAGTCATTCTGCTCGCATAGCGCAACCGACAGACCGCGGCCCGCGGCGTCGCGGGCGATGCCGGCGCCGTTGATGCCGCCGCCGATGATCAACAAGTCAACTTGGGAAGGAAATGTCATGAACGTTTGTGCCGAGCGTGTGAACAACTGTCAATATACGCCGCTTTGAACGTATGTGCAAGTTGTTTGAAATAATGTGCAGTGCAGATTGCCTACGCGGCTTGTAGGCATCGTCCGACCCGCTTTTCTCCTGTTCGCTGATTGTTGGTCCGCCATGCGCTTCCGATAATCGAACCACTTTTTGGCCAAGGCCACCATGCACGCCGGCAGCTTTCCAGCAGCGGGCAGCCAACAGAAGACATCATGCAAAACCTGACGGACGACATTCACTACATCCAGCCGGCACGCCCGGCTAGTGCCCCCGCGGCGTCGGCGCGGGCGGCGACGCCCCTGCGCCGGCTGTACCGCGAACTGATGCGCGACCAGCCCGAGCCATCGGCGCTGCAGCGTGGCGAGGAATGGCTGCGGCAGCAACTGACGGCGACCGACCGGCTGGAGTCGGACCTGCCCGAGGACATCGACGACATCGGCGACTGGATCGCCGCCAGCACCGCCCTGGTCGGCCAGCGCTACCGCCATTACCTGGAAGCGCGCAAGGCCGGCGGCCCGCGCCAGTACTTCACCAGCAAGTCGCATGCGCTGTATTTCCTGAAATCGGTTGCGCCGACCAAGCTGGTCGACGGCGCCTGGCTGTATGGCCTGACGCCTTACTGGAACGATGCCCGCTTCACCGCGCTGATCCGCATCTACCTCGAGGAGCTGGGCGACGGCGTGCCCGAGCGCAACCACGTCCTGCTGTTCAAGCGGCTGCTGGCCGCCCATGGCTGCGAGCACTGGGAAAACCTGAGCGAAGACCATTACGTGCAGGGCGTGATCCAGCTGGCGCTGGCGCGCCATGCCGGCGACTTTTTGCCGGAAGTCATCGGCTTCAACCTCGGCTATGAGCAGCTGCCGCTGCACCTGCTGATCTGCGCCTATGAACTCAACGAACTCGGCATCGACCCGACCTACTTCACGCTGCATGTCACGGTCGACAATGCCGACACCGGCCACGCCCGCAAGGCGCTCGAAGGCCTGGTGGAAACCATGCCGCGGGTAGGCGACCGGCGGGCGTTCATGCAGCGCGTGGCGCGCGGCTACAAGCTCAACATGCTGGGCGCCGGCACCAATTCCGTGATCGCCGAGTTCGACATCGACCGGGAAATCGTCGCTGTCTTTACCGCCAAGAGCGCAACCGGCAAGGAGGCCCACTCCGACTATTGCCGCATCGGCGGCCGCGCCGTCAATGACTGGCTGTCGGACCCGGCGCAGATTCCCGCCTTCCTTGATGCGCTGGTCGAGCGCGACTGGATCCGGCGCGGCGACGATCCGCAGAACAGCCGCTTCTGGCGCCTGCTGCAGGGCGAGCGGGCCGAGATGTTCGGCGTCTTTTCCGCTTATGAGCAGCAGGTGATCCACGACTGGATCGCGGCCGGCTGGGAAGGCGCGCAGCGCCGCCAGATCAGCTTCCGGGCGCGGCAGCGGCTGATGGATACGCTGGGACAGCCGGCGCCGAGCGACTGGCATGGCGTGCGCGGCGTGCTGCGCAACCCGGCGCAGCGCAGCGCGGCGGACGGGCAGAACGACTTCAACCTCGAACTGCGTACCCTGGAAGAAACCCTGGCGGCGCAGGAAAGCCGCGAGCAGGCGATGGAACTGCTGGTGCAGCTGATGGCGCCGGCCAGCCACCATACGCCCGCTGGGCTGATGGCCACCCGCATCTACAGCCGCATGCTGGCCTGACGCTGCAGGCTGGCGGCAGGGCAGCGGCGGATGCGTGGGCGATCCAGTATCATCGAAGGGTTTCCATCGCCTCCTGCGCAGCCATGTATCTGATCAACAAGAAAACCGGCGTGCCCGAACCGCTGCCGGAAGACGAGGCTGGCGACCCGCCTTCAGGCGCCGGCAAGCCGGACAAACCGCGACGCGAGGCCGGCAGTTTCGGCCGCCGCAAGCCGGAACCCATTCCCGGCGAATTTACCCGCACCTCCGACCGCAAGCGGCCGGCACGCGCCAGCGCCAGCCCGTGCGAATACACCCGCACCTCGGACCGCAAGCGCAAGCCGGCCACGCCGCGCGAACCCGGCGCGCCGCCGGAAAAGCCGGCGCAGTCGGCCAAGGCCTATGCCGTCTGGCTGCTGGCGCGGCAGGATTACAGCGCTGCCGCACTGCGCCGCAAGCTGGGCTCCAAGGGCTATGACGAGACGGAAGTGGAAGACGCGATGGCCTTCGTCATCGGCAACCGCTATCAGGATGACGGCCGTTTCGCCGAGCAGCGTTCACGCGGCATCGAGAACCGCGCCGGCAACCGGCGCATCGAAATGACCTTGCGGCAGAAGGGGATCGACGCCGACCTGGCCAAGACGCAGGTGCAGCAGCTAGCGCCGGAGGAGGAGCGGGTGCTGCATGCGGTGGCGAAATTCCAGGCCCAGGTCAAGCGCGACGGCATGAGCCAGGAGCTGAAGCTGAAGATCTATCGCTTCCTGGCCTACCGCGGCTTTTCTTCCAAGGCCATCCGGGCCGGCATCGAATCGCTGGGCACGGATGGCGGCTGGGTGGACGACGTCGGCGAGAGTGAATGATGGCTATCGCGGGGCGGTCCGACCGCTAGAGCACGGGCCGGCGCCTGCCGGCGCCGGTGACGGCCTCGAACCCATGCGCCAACTGCAGCAGCGCCAGTTCGCCCTGGTGCCTGCCGATGATCTGCAGGCCCACCGGCAGGCCTTCCGCGGTGAAGCCGGCCGGCACCGACATCGCGGGATGGGTGGTGGCGGTGATGGTGTAGCAGGAGCGCATCCAGTCGATGTAGTTGTCCATCTTCACGCCGGCGATCTCGTCCACATAGGGCTGGTCGATGTCGAACGGCGGCACCTGGTTCACTGGCGCCACCAGGAAATCGTATTTCTTCATGAAGCGGTGCATGCGCATGAACAGCGCCGTGCGCAGCTTTTCGGCACGCGCCAGCTGGGAAGCGCTCAGCTTGCGGCCGGCCTCGATATTCCAGACGATGGTGTCCTTCAGCACGCCCGGGTGACGGTCCATGATGGCGCCGTAATGCAGCTCGAAGGCATAGGCGCGCAGCGCCATGAAGATGTCGTGCGCATCGCGGAAGTCGGGGCAGTCCTCCTCGACGATGCAGCCGAGGTCCTCGAACGTCCTGCGCTGTGCATCCAGCACTTTCGTCACCCGCGGATCGACCGGCAGGCCGCCCAGGTCCATGCTCCAGGCGATGCGCTTGCCGCGCAAATCGCTTTCCAGCGGCGCGCGGAACTGCTCGCCGCCCTGGCTGATGGCCATCGGGTCGCGCGCATCGTGGCCCGCCATCACCGACAGATGCAGCGCCAGGTCCGCCACGCTGCGCGCCATCGGGCCATGCACCGACAGGTTGCTCCAGCCGTTCTGCGAGGGAAAGTCCGGCACCCGGCCGACCGAGGGCCGCATGCCGACCACATTGCAGTAATTGGCCGGGCAGCGCAGCGAGCCGCCCATGTCGGTGCCGTCGGCCAGCGGCGCCATGCCGGTTGCCAGCGCCACCGCCGAACCGCCGGACGAGCCGCCGCAGGTCTTGCCCAGGTCATAGGGATTGCGGGTGGCGCCGAAGACGGCGTTAAAGGTCTGCGAGCCGGCGCCGAACTCGGGCGTGTTGGTCTTGCCGATGCTGATCGCGCCGGCTGCCTGCTGCCGCTCCACCAGCAGCGCGCTGCGGGTCGGCACATAGTCCTCATGCACCTTCGAGCCATAGGTGGTGCGCATGCCGCGGGTCATGATCAGGTCCTTGTGCACCACCGGCAGGCCGTGCAACGGGCCGAGCGGCTCGCCGCGCGCCTGCGCCTCGTCGGCCGCCAGGGCCGCGGCCATCGCCTGCTCGGCATGCAGGGTGACGATCGCATTGACCTTGGGGTTGACCGCCTCGATGCGCGCCAGATGCGCTTGCATCACCTCGCGCGCCGACAGCCGGCCGGCGCGGATCTGCGCCGCCATCTCGACGGCGGAAAGAAAACAGAGATCGTCGTTCATTGTCAGTACCCCAGTGATTGCGGCAGCCACAGCGCCAGTTGCGGGAAGGCGGTAACAAGCAGCAGCGCCACCAGCATCGAGCCTACCATCCACAGGGCCCAGCGCACGGTGGACTCCATGGTCACGCCGGCGATGCGGGTGGTGACCATCAGATTGACCGCCATCGGCGGCGTGAACTGGCCGATGGCCATGTTCATCGTCAGGACGATGCCGAACCAGACCGGGTCCCACTTGTAGGCCGCTACGATGGGCAGCAGGATGGGCAGGAACACCAGGAAGATCGACACCGCGTCGAGCAGCATGCCGGCGATCAGCATCATGATGGTGATCATCAGCAGCATCAGCGCCTCGTTCGAGGTGAAGCCCAGCAGCAGCTTGGCGAAGGCATCGAAGGCGCCCAGCGTGGAGCCGGCATGGGCGAACACCCCGGCCAGCGAGATGATCAGCAAGACGACAGCCGAGATCTCGGCCGATTCCACCAGCACCTCGTACACCTTCCTCATGGTCAGCGTGCGGTACACGAAGAGGCCGACGAAGAGGCCGTAGAAAGCCGCCACCACCGCCGCCTCGGTTGGCGTAAAGAGGCCGGTGCGCAGGCCGCCGAGGATGATCACCGGCGCCAGCAGGCCCCAGATCGCTTCCTTGAAGCTGTCCCAGAAGCGCGGCGTCGGCTCGTCCGACGCGGTGCCCCAGCCGTTCCTGTAGGAGAAGTACAGGGTGGGGATAATCAGCGACAAGCCTGCCAGCACGCCGGGCACCACGCCGCCGGCGAACAGCGCCGGCACCGAGGCCGACGGTACCAGCACGCTGTAGAGAATCAGCGCGACCGAAGGCGGAATGAGGATGGCGGTGGAGCCGGCGGCAGCGATCAGCGTGGCCGAGAAGGGTTTCGGATAGCCCTGCTTGAACATTGCGGGAATCATCACCATCGCCACCGCGGCGGCGTCGGCCGGCCCGGAGCCGGAAATGCCGCCCAGGAACATGCATACCAGGATCGCGACGATGCCCTGCGCGCCGCGCCGCCTGCCCACCACGGCGGACGCAAAGCGCACGATGCGCAGCGCCACGCCGGCGCGCTCGAACATCATGCCGGCCAGGATGAACACCGGCAGCGCCAGCAGGGGATATTTGGCGATGCCGTTGTAGGCATTGGTCGGCACCGACATGATGCCCAGGCCCTCGATCAGAATGACCGCGGTGCCGCTGATGCCCAGCGCCACCGCCAGCGGCGCGCCGATGGCCATCAGCAGCGCAAAGCCGAGAAAGAGGATCAGGCTGCCTTCGGCGATCATGGGCGGCCTCCGGCGCGCGCCACGCGGATCAGGCGTCCCAGGATGCGCAGGCAGATCAGCACCGACAGCAGGGGCAGCCAGAGGCTGTAGATCCATTGCGGTATGCCGATGCCGGGCGAAGTGGTGTCGTACTGCCAGTCATCGAGAAACAGGAAATAGCCGTACCAGGCCATCACGGCAAACATCACGATGCCCAGCGCCATCGACACCATGTCGAAGAGGCGCGCCATCGGGCGCGGCAGCCGGTCGGTGATGAAGGTCATCTTGATATGGCGGTCGCGGGCAAAGGCGGCGGCCGCGCCGAACAGGGTCAGCACCACCATCAGGAAGATCGAGAATTCCTCGGTAAAGGCGAAGGATACGCTGGTGAAATAGCGCACCAGCACATTGGCGAAGGTAATGATGCAGATCAGGGCCATGGCCAGGGCGGCGCAGGCTTCCTCTATCCTGAGCGGCACCCGCGGATGGTCTTCCGGGGCGTCGTCTTTTTCAGGCAATTCACTCATGGTTTGTAGGCAGGGAACGGCCAGGGACCGCGTAAGAAAAACGCCGCCGGCGGGTAGGCAGGCGGCGGACGTAATGCGAAAGGCTTATTTGCGGGCGGCGATGTCGGCTTCGGCCTGCTTCACCAGGTTGGGGCCGATGGTCTTGGCCCACTTGTCATACACCGGCCGGGTCATCTGGCGGAACGGCGCCAGTTCGGCTTCGGACAGGCGGGTCACCTTGACGCCGGTGGCCTCGACTTCCTTGTAGGCGCTGCTGTCGGAAGCGGTCAGGCCCTTGCGCGCCATCGCGGTTTCCTCCTTGCCTGCCTGCACGGCCGCTTCGCGCACCGCGTCCTGGTCAGCCTTGCTCCAGCTCTCCCAGACCTTCTTGTTGACCACGAAGATCAGCGGGTCGGCGACATAGCCCCAGACCGTCATGTATTTCTGGCCGACCGCATGGATCTTGGCGCCGGTGAAGACCGACACCGGGTTCTCCTGGCCATCGACCGCGCCCGAAGCCAGCGCCGGCTGCGCATCGGCCCAGCTCATCTGCGTCGGGTTCGCGCCCAGCGCGGTGAAGGTATCGTTGAACAGCGGCGAGCCGACCACGCGGAACTTCATGCCCTTCATGTCGGCCGGCGTGCGGATCTCGTGCTTGGAATTGCTGATCTCGCGATAGCCATTTTCACCCCATGCCAGCGGCACCACGCCGTTCTTTTCCAGCACCTTGAACAGTTCCTTGCCGGTCTGGCCCTGGGTCAGCGCGTCCAGCGCCTTGTAGTCGGGCAGCAGGAAGGGCAGCGAGAACAGGTTCAGTTCCTTCACCTGCGGCGACCAGTTGATCGACGAACCCACGGCGAGATCGATCACGCCCTGGCGGATCGCGGTGAATTCACGGGTCTGGTCGCCTGCCACCAGCGAGGTGCCGGGATACATCTTGATGTTGATGCGGCCCTGGGTCTTTTCCTTCACCAGTTCGGCCCAGCGCTCGCCGCCCTTGCCCCACGGGAAAGCCGTGCCCAGCACGGTGGAAAGGCGGTATTCGGGCTGGTATTTCTGCTGCGCGAAGGCAGGCATGGATACGGCGAATGCGGCAGCGATTGCCGCGGCGAACAGGGTTTTCTTCAAGATATTCTCCAAGTGGCTGGCGGCTGCATTCCCGAGGAAACGCCGCTCTGAATAGGGGTGCGCAAGGCACTCGCTGTTTTACAGCAATCTTGTGAGGGAGGCAACTGGAGGAGGGGCAATGGCCCGCCTTCAAATTCACTGTGGAGGGCGTCTTGTGCAACCGGTGCAATCGCGGGTTGCGCTACGCTCCACGCGGGCTGCGGCTTCCAGAGCCCACCCTTTTCAACGAAAGGTCGAATGCCCTTACGGGATATTTCACCCGACAAAAAAGCCGGCCCCGAAGAAGACGGGGCCGGCTTTGGTGGTGATGCGGCGTCGTTCAATAACGCCAGGGATTGTCGGGGCGCCGGTCATGGCGGTTGGGCACGCCGTCGCCGTCGCGGTCCCAGCGCGGACCATGGCGATGATCGTGCCAGCGCCGTTCGCGCCATTCGTCGCGGTACAGCGGACGCGGCTGCACATACACCGGGCCCGGCTGGACGTAGACTGCGCCGGGCTGCACATAGCCGTAGCTCGGCGCGCCATACACCGGCGGCGGGGCAACGTATCGCGGCGGCGGCGCGATGTAGCGGGGCGGCGGTCCATAGGGCGAGGGAGCGACATAGGCGCCGGGAACGCCGACATTGATGTCCACATCCACCCGCGCCATCGCCGGCGCGGCAGCCAGCAGCGCGGCGCCGGCCAGCAGGGACAGGATTGCGGAAGAAATGAGCTTCATTGCGATCTCCATTCGTAGGCGTTCATTAAAGCGCCAAAGTCGCCGCGCAGGCGCTGTGCAGCGGTAAGCGTCGTTACAAGATGTATCTTCGGCATCATGGGTTTGTAACGCCGGGCGTCAGAAAGCGCTTACACCCTTAAGCGTGGATGTCTGATTCCTAATATCCGGTCTTTGGCCAAGAATACAACACCCGATTCTTTCCGAGGCATCCAATGAACCAGCAGCCAGGCAATCCGCCGCCACACGCCGATCCGCAATCCGTTTCCGGCACGCTGCACAACGACGAGCAGCGGGTGCTGCCCGTCATCGAGGAAAAGCTGGATGTGCGCAAGGTGACGGTGGAAACCGGCGCCGTGCGCGTCAGAAAGATCGTGCATGAGGAAAGCCGCACCATCGACATGCCGCTGACGCAGGAAGAGGTGAGCATTACGAGGGTGCCGGTGAACCGGATCGTGGAAGATAAATTCCACTCCCGGCAGGAAGGCGACACGCTGGTGATTCCGGTATTCAAGGAAGTCATCACCAGGCACCTGGTGTTGCTGGAAGAAGTGCGCATCACGACGCGACGACATGTCGAACAGAGTGCGCAGCAAGTCAGCGTGAAGCGGGAAGAAGCGGTGGTGGAGCGCTATGACGCAGAGAGCGGAATCTGGAAGCCCGACGCTGCGCGATAGCGTTAGCCACTTGTCACAAAACCAAGCAGCCAACTGAAGGAGCAAAGACATGGACCAGACAGTGATAGGCGTATTCGATACGTATGACCACGCCGAGCGGGCCAAGCAGCAATTGATTACCCGCGGTTTCTCGGCCAATGACGTGCAGGTCCGCGCCCACGGCGCCGACATCGGCACGACAGGTACGACGGGCACTACCACGACCACGCGCGACGATGATGTCGGCTTCATGGACAGCGTGCGCAATTTCTTTGCCGACCTGTTCGGGCCGGACCAGGACGATGCCGGCCATTACTCCGAAGCGGTGCGCCGCGGCGGCGCCGTGGTGGCTGTCACGGTATCGGACGAAAGCCGTGTCGAGAGTGCCCGCGAGGCGCTGGCCGCCACCGGCGCGGTCGATATCGAAAAGCGTGTCGCGGAATGGCGCGCCAGCGGCTACGAGGGCTATCGCAGCGATGCGGCGCCCTATACCCGCGACGAGATCGAGAAGGAACGTGCCCGCGTGATTCCGGTGGTGCAGGAAGAACTGGAAGTGGGCAAGCGCCAGGTCGACCTGGGCGCGGTGCGCGTGGTCTCGCGCATGGTGGAAACCCCGGTCAAGGAGTCGGTCACGCTGCGCGAGGAGCATGCCAGCATCGAGCGCCGCCCGGTCGATCGTCCGGCATCCGAGGCCGACCTGAATGCGCTGCGCGACCAGAGCATCGAAGTGCGTGAAACCGCGGAAAAGGCCGTGGTGAGCAAGAGCGCGCGCGTGGTGGAGGAAGTGGTGGTCGGCAAGACCGCGTCCGAGCGTACCGAGCAGGTGAGCGACACGGTCCGCAACACCGTGGTGGATGTGCAGAACGACGGCCGCACCACGACCGGCGCGACCGCCAGCGCCACCGGCGCCACCGGCAGCATGATGGGCACGACCGCCGACAACATGGCGGCCACCCGCACCTCGGCTGACTACGACGATGACTTCCGTAGCGACTGGAACACCCGCTACGCATCGATGGGCGGCAGCTACGACGACTATGCGCCGGCCTACCGCTATGGCTCGACACTGGGCTCGGACACCCGCTACAAGGGCCGTTCCTGGGACGACATCGAGACCAATGCCCGCAGCGACTGGCAGACCAAGTACCCCGGCAGCGACTGGGAGCGCTTCAAGGCCGCGGTGCGCCACGGCTGGGAGCGGGTTACCGGCCAGCGCCGTTGATCTGATGCCGGCGCCTCGCCTGGCCTGACGGGCCGAGCGGGGCAGGCAGCGAAAGCAACATGCCCGCGATGCTTCATCGCGGGCATGTTTTTTTGCGGCCTGGGCTTGCGCGCCGGCGTTCGCGACAGCGCGCAAGCCCAGGCCGATGGCCGGCTCAGCGGGCAGTCGTTTCCGCGGCCTCCAGCAGGGCCTGTATCTCTGCGTCCTCGGCACTGGCGCGTGCGCTGAGCCCGGCCCAGTTCGGGGCGGAGACGCTGACGCCGTGGTCCAGCAGTTGCCGCACCAGTGCGGCATCGCCCTCGCGAACGGCCGCATGCAGCAGTGTGTCGCCGCGCACATGGTCGTGCATGTCGAGCGGCAGGTCGAGAATGATCAGGCCATTGACCAGCATCGCGAGGTTGCAGGGCAGGCCGCTCTCGAACAGGAATTTCTGGGAATTGACCTGCTGCTTCATGGCGGACGCATACTGGATTTCATCCCGGGCATGCCGTTCCTCGTCGAGCGCGCTGTTCTCCTGTTCCAGCATGGCCGCGATTTCCTGCAGCCGGCTTTCCATTTCCTGCGCGGCGCTGCGCACGGCCTGGCCTCGTTCGGCGGCGTCGTCATCCGCGGCTGGCAGCGGTGCTGCCGCCGTTTCGGCAGATGCCATCGCCGGTTCGGACCTGCCGCCGTCGGCGTCAGCCGGAATGCAGTTGCGCCATTGCACCGGCAGCCACAGCAGGATGCCGCTGACCGCGGCCCCGGCCGCAATAGCGATGGCCATGCCCGGCATGCTGCCCGGCGCCAGAAGGCGGTGCTCCAGCGCCAGAAGCGCCGTGCCAGTGGCCAGCGGCAGCAAGAGCAGTGCGCTGGCGGCGAGCGGCATCATGCGCGGCAGCCGTGGCGCGGGCCAGTAGGCAAGGCGCTGCAGCGCAAACAGCTGCGCCAGGCCGATGGCTGCATACAGGCCCCAGGCCAGCAGCCGCGCCGGGTGCGATGCCGGCAGCGCCGTGCCGGCCTGCTGCGCCAGCGCCAGGGCGCCGGCCATGCTGGCAAACAGCAGCAGGGGCGCGGCCAGCGCGCACAGCGCAAGGAGGACGCCGTGCCGTTGCCCCGCCGACGGGGCAGTGTGGCGCAGCACCGGCGGCGGCGACAGGCAGTACCAGGCGCTGGCGGCCAGCACGCCGGTCAGCATGCACAGCCCGGTCAGGTCAATGCCGGCGAGGATGAGCGATGGCGCGGATGTCCAGGAAAAGGCCGCCACGTCAGCTTCCGCACAGGCCCAGCACTTTTTCCTGCTGGGTGCAGGCCCGGGCCGGCGTGGCAGCTCCGGGCGCCGCCACCGGCCTGCTGCCGGTCTGCGCGGTACGCTGTGCGATGCAGTTGCGCATGGTTCGCTCCATGGGCGGGTAATAGCTCCAGCCCTTGCCCAGCGCCGGCAACTCCAGTTTCACTTCCTTCCACTTCGCATGTCCCTGCGCCTGCAACTGATCGAAGTTCTGGCACAGCGACTCGGCAAAGGCATTCAGGTAGCGCGTGGTGTGCTGCAGGTTGTAGTCATAGGTGACCAGGAAGGCCTTGACCGTCAGCGTCGGCACTTCCTCGGTGATCCAGTTCGGATAGCTGGACGGGCGGATCGCCGCCGGATAGTAGGTTTCCACCGCGCGCCGGGTTTCCGCCGCCTTGTCGTCCAGCTTGAGCAGCTTGATGAACTGGCGCGCTTCCGGCTTCATGTCGGCAAACAGCTTGGCCGGCTGGCCGGCGACGATGACTGCGACATCCACCGACTTGTCGGTGGTCAGCTTGATCAGGGCTTCTTCGTTGCTGACGTAGGTCGCATTGGCTTCCGGCAGCGGCTGGTTGAACATCAGGCGGTACAGGGTGGTGGCCGACAGCGCGGTGCCGCTGCCCACCGGTCCGATGCTGAGCTTCTTGTCCTTGATTTCATGGATGTAATTGAGCGGCGAATCGGCGCGGGCGACGAAGTAGATTTCCTCGTTATAGAGCGGCATCACCACGCGCAGCGGCCGGATGATGCGGCCGGCGGAACGGTTGCCGCTGGCCGCCTGGTCCAGGAAGGCCTGGTAGACGTCGGACTGCACCAGCGCGAATTTCACGCCCGGCTCGTCGCGCAGGCGCGCCACATTGTCGGCCGACCCCTTCGAGGGCAGCACTTCCAGGCTGATGTCGGCCGGCTCGGCGATGTACTTGGCCAGGTCGCGTCCGATCTGGATATAGGTGCCGCGCTCGGATGCCGTGACGATCTTGAATTCGGCTTTCGCCTGTGCAACGGCGGGAAGCAGACTGAGCGTCAGCAGCAGGGAAATAAGGCGTCTCATGTCGGCTCCTGGTTCTGTCGTTATGGATGGGATGCGCTGCAAAGATTCATTGCCGCCATGGCCGCGCTGCAGGCGGGGTCGCTTGCCGACGCGCGCGGTGCGGCGGCGGGCGGGTCGGCAGGCGGCGCGGAGGGCTGGGGAAGCTGGCGTCGGATGACGGGCTTGTCGGCGGGCTTCTCGGCCGGCTTGGCGACGGACGCCGCGGCTGTTGCGGGCAGGCTTTCGACGGCTGCCTGCGCCTTCGCCGGCGGCGATGAAGGGGCAGGCGGGGCAGGGGATGGCAGCGACGGCGTGTCATCGTCGGTCGGCTCCGGCGCCACGCCGGCCGACCGTGGCGCGGCGCGCTGTGCCGCCGTGGTGTCATCGCGCGGCGAGAGCAGCATGGCTAGCGAAAGGCCGGTCAGCGCCAGCAGCGAAATGAACCACAGCCGTACCGGCCAACTGGCGCGTGACGGCGCAGCAGGCGCGACAGGCCTGGAGGACAGCGAGAGTTGCGAGGCGATCGCATAGCCCGGTATCTGCGACGGTGCGGTCGAAGGGGGACTGTAATTCGGCCTGAGCGGAGCGCCTGCCGCAGGCAACGGCGCGGCGGACGGCCCTTGCGGCTTGGCTTGCGTGGCAGGCGGCACGGCACCCGCGGTCCCGACTGCCTCGTGTGCGGCTGGCCTCTCCACATCCGTTCGGTCGTGGCCAATATTTTCCAGTTGGGAAAATAGACGACTCATGGTCCGTCCTCGTGGAAATGATGAATTATTTAAAACAATGTTAAATGATTGCCTGCCGGACTCATGTTCTCGTGAGACAAGAACTTAGCAAATTATAACGAAAAAGGTTAGTGCGGTGAGCGGATTGTTAAACTTTGAGTTGCAACATCCCCTTTGCAGGTTCCCGGCGGCAGCGCTCAGTGCCGCCAGATTGTGATGGCCAAGGGCGCGACAGCCGCAAAGCGAGGAAATGGCGTGCTTTTCAGTCGCTGTGCGTAGGCTTGCGGCAACCTGCTTTTGTTATTCTTCCGCTTTTCCGGCAATTGCCGGAACGCCTCTTTCATTTCCTCGATGACCTCTTCCACACCATCCTCCCGTCCACGTCTTTCCACGATGATCACCATGGGCATCTGCGGCACCGTGCTGATGACGGTGTTCGTCCTGGTGGTGCTGGTCGATGAATTCGCACGCAATTACGCGCAGCGCCAGGCCGGCGTCCGGCTGCAGCAGCTTGCCTGGCAGATGCGCGATTCCCTCAACCGCGGCATGCAGGATGCGTTTTCCGATGTGAGCCTGCTGTCCGAGCTGGCCGAAGTGAGGGAGGCACACGAGCCGGCCGACATGCGGCGCGCCATGGAGCACATGCAGCGCATGTCGCCCAATTACGCGTGGATAGGCATGGCCAATCCGGATGGCACGGTCTATGCCGCCACCCAGAAGCTTCTCGAAGGCAGGGACGTCAGCAGCCGGCTGTGGTTCCAGAATGCGCGGTCCGGCGTTACCGCGGTCGATTACCACCCCGCTGTGCTGCTGGAAAAAAAGCTGCCGCAAAGCGCCGACCCCTGGCGCTTCGTCGATGTATCGGTTCCCGTTCTGCGTCGCGACGGCTCGGTGCGCGGCATCATGGGCGCCCATTTGAGCTGGGGCTGGGCGCGCGAAATCGCGAAAAACCTGCTGGCCCCGACCAGCCAGCAATACGGCCTGCAGATCCTGATCGTGCGCAATGACGGCACGGTGTTGCTTGGCCCTAAGTCCATGGAAGAGAAGATGCTCGCCTCGCCGGCGGTGGAACAGGCGCGCCGCGGCACCAGCGGCGCCGTGGATGAAATGGCGGACGGAAAGCGTTACCTGACCGGCTTTGCGTTGACCGGGCAGGACATCGGTTTCAACGCGTTGAAGTGGGCGGTCCTGGTGCGCCAGCCCTACCACGACGCCATGGCCGACTTCGCGGTGCTGCAAAGCCGCATCATCCTGGTCGGCGCAGCGCTGGCGCTGCTGCTTGGCGGCGCCGGCCTGCTGTTTGCGCGCAGGGTATCGGCGCCATTGATCCGCCTGGCCGACGCGCTGGAACATTACGAGCCGGACCGTCCAACGCCGGTGCCCGTGGTCAGCCAGTTTCATGAAGTGCATCTGCTCTCGTCCACACTGGGCGACATGGTGCGGCGCGAGGAACGTCACCTCGCATCGCTGCAGCGGCTCAATGAAAACCTGGAGCAGACGGTGAAGGAGCGCACCCGCGAGATCGAGACCAAGGCGCGCCAGCTGGAGCAGGCGCTGGAAAAGCAGGGCCAGATCCAGGCGAAGCTGCAGGAAAGCGAAGCGGAACTGCGGGCAACGCTGCATCACGCCAACGACGCCTTCATTGCCTTCGACGAGCATTTCAACGTGCAGGAATGGAACGGCCAGGCGGAACGCCTGCTGGGATGGACCCGTTCGGAAATGCTGGGGCAATCGCTGGTGGAAGCGATACTGGCGCCGCCGATGCGCGCGGCGCGCAAGGCCGGCATGAGGCAGTTCCTTGAGGAAGGCGACTCGGCCATGGTCAACCAGCGGGTGGAAATCGAGGTGCTGCGGCGCGATGGCGTCGGCGTGCCGGTGGAAGTGTCGGTGGCCCATGTGCCGCGCCGCGCGGGGCACCTGTTCATCGCCTTCATGCATGACATCAGCGCCCGCCGCACCCTGCACGAATCGCTGGAAAGAATGGCCATGAAGGACATGCTTACCGACCTGCCGAACCGGCGCGCGCTGATGCACAGGCTGCCGGAGGCCGTTGCGCGGGCCGGACGCACCGGCAAGCCGCTGGCGGTGTTCTTTCTCGACCTGGACGGCTTCAAGGGAATCAACGACCGGCACGGCCACGACGCCGGCGATGAACTGCTGCGCATCCTGGCGCAGCGCATCGTTTCCACCGTGCGCCGCACCGACACCGTGGCGCGCTTGGCAGGCGATGAATTCGTGGTGCTGCTGGATATGCTTAGCGCACGCGACGATGCGCTGGAGGTGGCCCGCAAGCTGCTGGTGGTGCTGGCCGAGCCGTTCCCGCTGGAGGCGGCCACGGTGCAGCTGAGCGGCTCGATCGGCATCGCCATGCATGAGCCTGGCTCCAGCGAGCAGGCCGATACCCTGCTGTGCCGGGCGGATGCCGCGATGTACGAGGCCAAGAAGGGCGGCAAGAGCCGTTTTGCGCTGGCGCTGCCGGCCTGAGACCCGCCTGCCGCCGCCCTGGGGCGGCCGCGGCGCCTGTCATGACCATGAGCCGGCGCCATTGGTCTTCAGTCCCCGTCCGAAATCCATCAGCGGCTCTTATACGCCATTCGCATAGCGGACTTGAAAAAATGTATTTCCGCTTGGCTGTCAATAGCCCTAAAATTGCCGCCTTTGCAAAACGCGACGCCGCAGCGCTGTTTGCCGCGTCCATGGGCGCAAGCGATGCGGCCCGATAATCACATGATCCAGATAGAATCCGTTTCCCAGCGCTTCGCCGGCGCCCACGGTCCGGTCGACGCGGTGCGCGATGTCAGCCTGCAGATCGCCCGAGGCGAAATTTTTGGCATCATCGGCCGCAGCGGCGCAGGCAAGAGCACGCTGGTGCGCACCCTCAATATGCTGAACCGGCCCAGCGAAGGCCGCATCCTGGTCGACGGCCGCGACATGACCGCGCTGAACGCGAGCGATCTGCGCGCCGCTCGCCGCGAGATCGGCATGATCTTCCAGCACTTCAACCTGCTGTCCTCGCGCACCGTGCGCCAGAACGTGGCGCTGCCGCTGGAACTGGCCGGGATGTCCGCCGCCGACATCGACAAGCGGGTCGGCCCGCTGCTCGAACTGGTTGGCCTTACCCAGCAGCAGGACCGCTACCCGGCCCAGATCAGCGGCGGCCAGAAGCAGCGGGTCGGCATCGCCCGCGCGCTGGCCAACCAGCCCAAGGTGCTGCTGTCGGACGAGGCCACTTCGGCGCTGGACCCGGAAACCACCCGCTCCATCCTCGAACTGCTGCGCCGGATCAACCGCGAGCTTGGCCTGACCATCGTGCTCATCACCCACCAGATGGAAGTGATCAAGGCGGTCTGCGACCGCATGGCGGTGATGGATGCCGGCCGCGTGATCGAGCATGGCGCAGTCATCGACGTGTTCCGCCAGCCGCAGCATGAAGTCACCCGCGCCCTGATCGGCGACGTGATTTCCCAGGAATTGCCGCGCGGCGTGCTGGAGCGGGTGCGCGCGCGCCTGGCCGAGACCCGCGCCGGCACCGGCCGCGACCACCTGTTCCGCTTTGCCTTCACCGGCTCGGGCGTGGACCAGCCGCTGCTGTCGGAAGCGGTGCGCCGCTTCGGGCTCGATTTCAACATCCTGCACGGCCAGATCGACGAGATCCAGGGCCAGGCGTTCGGCTCGCTGGCCGTGCTGGCCAGCGGCGAGCCGGCCCAGGTGGCCGAAGCCGTGCAATTTTTCCGCACCCACGGCGTGGTGGTGGAGGAGCTGAACCATGTCATCTGAAATGCTCGACCTGTTTATTAGCGCTTTCGGCGAAACCCTGCTGATGGTGGGCGTGTCCGGCCTGCTGGGCGGGCTGATCGGGGTGCCGCTGGGCATCCTGCTGTACCTCACCGACAGCCGCGGCACCCTGCCCAATCCGGCCTTCAACCGGGTGGCCGGCCTGGTGGTGAACGCGGTGCGTTCGACGCCTTTTATCATCCTGCTGGTGGCGGTGATTCCGCTGACCCGCTTCTTCGTCGGCTCGTCGATCGGCACGGCCGCCGCCATCGTGCCGCTGACCATCGCCGCCGCGCCCTTCGTCGCGCGGCTGGTGGAAACGGCGCTGGCCGAAGTCGACCGCGGCCTGATCGAGGCGGCGCAGGCGATGGGCGCCACCACCCGCCAGATCGTGTTCAAGGTGCTGGTGCCCGAAGCCTTCCCCGGCATCGTCGCCGGCCTGACGATCACCTTCGTCAGCCTGGTCGGCTATTCGGCAATGGCCGGCGCGATCGGCGGCGGCGGGCTGGGCGACGTCGGCATCCGCTACGGCTACCAGCGCTTCCTGCCGGAAGTGATGCTGATGGTGGTGCTGATCCTGATCGTCTTCGTGCAACTGGTGCAGTCGCTCGGCGACTGGCTGGTGCGCCGCCTGCGCCACCGCTGATTTCTTGCAGTCCTCAACTACAAAAGGAAAATCCATGAAACGTCGTCAACTGTTGAAAACCGCCGCGCTCGCCGGCCTCGTCGCCGCCGTCTACGCCGCGCCGCTGCAGGCGCAGGACAAGCCGATCAAGATCGGCGTCACCGCCGGCCCGCATGCCCAGATCATGGAAGCCGTGAAGAAGGTGGTCGAGAAGGATGGCGTGAAGCTGCAGATCGTCGAGTTTTCCGATTACGTCCAGCCCAATGCCGCGCTGGCCGCCGGCGACCTCGATGCCAACAGCTACCAGCACCTGCCTTACCTGGAAGCCCAGATCAAGGACCGCGGCTACAAGTTCACCTCGGTGGGCTACACCATCACCTTCCCGATGGGCATCTACTCGAAGAAGATCAAGTCGCTGAAGGACCTGAAGGACGGCGCCCGTTTCGGCGTGCCGAACGACCCCACCAACGGCGGCCGCGGCCTGCTGCTGCTGCAATCGCAGGGCCTGATCAAGTTGAAGCCCGAAGCCGGCCTGAAGGCGACCGCGCTGGACATCGTCTCCAACCCGAAGAAGCTGAAGATCGCCGAACTCGACGCCGCCCAGCTGCCGCGCTCGCTGGATGACCTCGACGCCGCCGCCATCAACGGCAACTATGCCGAATCCGCTGGCCTGAGCCCGACCCGCGACGCCATCGCCGTGGAAGACGCCAAGGGACCGTATGCCAACGTGATCGCCGTGCGCACCGAGGACAAGGACAAGCCCTGGGTTGCCAAGCTGGTCAAGGCGTATCACAGCGCCGAAGTGAAGCAGTTCATCAACACCAAGTTCAAGGACTCGGTGATCACTTCCTGGTAAGCGGCACGTCCCATGGCCGGTCCGCGTTCGCTGGAACTGTTCTGCCGGGTGGTCGATAATTTCGGCGACATCGGCGTGTGCTGGCGGCTGGCGCGCCAGCTGGCCGGCGAACATCGCGTCGCGGTCAGGCTGTGGGTGGACGACCTGGCAAGCTTCCGGCGCATCTGCGCCGAAGTCGACCCCGCCGCGGAGGAACAGTGGCGGCAGGGCGTGGTGGTGCGTCGCTGGCACGAGGCAATGGCGCTGCCCGCGCCGGCCGACATCGGCGACGCGGTGGTCGAAGCCTTCGGCTGCATGTTGCCGCCTGCCTTCGAGCAGGCGATGGCGCAGCGGCCGGCGCCGCCGGTCTGGATCAACCTCGAATACCTGAGCGCGGAAGACTGGGTGACCGGCTGCCATGGCCTGCCGTCGCCACATCCGCGGCTGCCGCTGACCAAATATTTCTTCTTTCCCGGCTTTGAAGCCGGCACCGGCGGCCTGCTGCGCGAAGCCGGCCTGGAAGCGCGCCGCGACGCGCTTGCCGCCGACGCCACGCAGCGGACGGATTTTCTGGCCAGCCTCGGCGTGCGCCCGCCGCCTGGTGCGCTTCTTGTCTCCCTGTTTTGCTATCCGCAGGCGCCGCTGCCGGCGCTGCTCGACGCGTTGCGCGACGATGCGCAGCCGAGCCTGCTGCTGGTGCCGCAAGGCGTGGCCAGCGCACAGCTCGCCGCCTGGGCCGGCAGGCTGCCGGCGCCGGGCGAGGTGCTGCGGGCGGGCAGCCTGTCGTTGCAGCAGGTGCCGTTCCTGGACCAGCCCGATTACGACCGGCTGCTCTGGTGCTGCGACCTCAATTTCGTGCGCGGCGAGGACAGCATGGTGCGCGCCCAGTGGGCGCAGCGGCCGCTGGTATGGCAGATCTATCCGCAGCAGGAAGACGCTCATCGCGTCAAGCTCGATGCCTTCCTGGCGCTGTACTGCGCCGGCATGGCGCCGGAGGCGGCGCAGGCCTGCCGCAACGCCTGGCATGCATGGAACGGTGACGGCGACATCGGCGCCGGCTGGCCCGCGCTGCGCGCGTCCCTGCCGGCCTTGCAGGCGCACATGGCCGGCTGGTGCGGACGGCTGCGCGGCCTTGGCGACCTGGCCGGCAATCTGCTCGATTTCATCGCAAGGCGGGCGCTAAGCTAGATGGTGCCGTGCCGAAGTTGCCACGCTGCAGGCTTCTAGCGGGCCGTCCTGAAAATCGGTTAGAATAGCAGGCTTTATTTTCGCGAGCGGCCGCATAACAGGCCGCGCGCGGCACTGCCGGGCAGCCCGCCGCGTATCTTTCCCAACGTTTTTCCCATTTTTAAATTCAGCTATGAAAACCGCACAAGAAATCCGCGTCGGCAATGTCGTGATGGTCTCGGGCGAGCCGATGGTGGTTCTGAAAACCGAATACACCAAGTCCGGCCGCAACTCTTCCGTCTGCAAGATGAAGATGAAGAACCTGCTGACCGACGCCGGCCAGGAAGCCGTCTACCGCGCAGACGACAAGTTCGACGTCGTCACGCTCGACCGCAAGGAAGCCACCTATTCCTATTTCGCCGACCCGCTGTATGTGTTCATGGACAGCGACTACAACCAGTACGAAGTCGAAGGCGAGAACCTCGGCGAAGCCATCAACTACCTCGAAGACGGCATGCCGTGCGAAGTGGTGTTCTACAACGAGAAGGCAATCTCGGTCGAACTGCCCACCACCGTCGTGCGCGAAGTGACCTACACCGAGCCGGCCGTCAAGGGCGACACGTCGGGCAAGGTCTTAAAGCCTGCCAAGATCTCCACTGGCTTCAACGTCAACGTGCCGCTGTTCGTGGGCCAGGGCGACAAGATCGAAATCGATACCCGCACCGGCGAATACCGCAGCCGCGCGAAGTAATCCATCGTCAGGAAGAAAAGGGGCTGCAGCGTTGCTGCAGCCCCTTTTTCATTGGGCGTCGCGGTCAGCGCAGTTTGCACAGACGGGCAATGCGTTCCGCCGTGGCGGGATGGGTGGACAGATAGGCTGGCTTGTCATCCTTCGCGCCGTTCAGGCGCTCCAGCGCCGCTGCCAGGCTGGCAGCGCTCAGGCCGCCGGCCTTGAGCCAGTGCGCGGCATACAGGTCGGCTTCGCGTTCCGCGTTGCGTGAATAGTGCAGGTCCAGCATCAGCGGCGGCAGGGCGGCTACCAGGCCGGAAGCGTCGCCGAACAGCGCCATCCCGGCCGCGCCCACCGCTGCGCCATGCACCAGCCGGTGCACCATGTGCCGGTGGTGCAGGTGGCCCAGTTCATGGGCCAGCACTGCCATCAGCGCATCTTCATCGTCAGCCAGCAGCAAGACGAGTTCGTCGGTCAGCACGATGCGGCCTGCCGGCAGCGCAAGCGCGTTCGGGCCGATGCGGCTCTTGCGGAACAGCAGTTCGAAATGCGGCGTATCGGCCGTGCTTGCGGCCAGCGTGCTGAAGCGGGTTCTTATGTGCTGCTGTTGCTCTTCCGGTAAGCGGCTGGCATCGAGCAACCTGGCGTCCAGCGCCTGCATGGTCGCGTCCCCCAGCCGACTTTCCACCGACGACGGCAGCATGGTTGCGACCAGGTCCGCCGCCACCGGTAGCGCGAAACGCCACAGCAGGGCGATGATGGCGGCCATCGCCAGCGCCGCCAGCAGCGTGGCTCGCCAGCTTTGCTGCAGCCGGCTGACCAGGCCATCGGTGTGGCCGGTTGCAGCCAGCATGCGGGCGAAGCCTTCCCGGTCCTCGATCTCGAGATAGGCGCCGTCCGGGAAGGTGACGAGGCGCGTGCCGTGCCGGCTTGCTTCCGATACCCGCAACTGGGACAGCGGACAGCACCGGCTGGCCTCGCCGCTGATGCTTGCCACATCGCCTTCCACCGTCAGAACCACGCGGTAGCGACGCGACGTCTTGCCATCGAAATAGGCGGCATGAATGCTCATCGAGCAGGCCTCATAGGGACAAGTCAAAATCCAGCAGGTCGGCCACGCCTTCGCCGGTGGCGCCGGCCCGGGCCTGTGCATCGGCGACGAAATCGTCGAGGCTTCCATCGACCAGCAGCGCGACCGATTCGAGTTGGTATTTCATCAGGCGCATCTTTGCGAAAGGCATGTACAGGCCCAGCGTGCAGACGATCGCCAGCAGGTTGGTCAGCGTGATGAAGGCAACCCGACCGGGCGCGACCCGGCTTTCGAAACGGTGTGGGCCGATGGCAGTGTGGTTCCAGACCAGGTTCTGCAGCATCGCGTTAAATACCGGATACATCAGCATGACCCATGCATAGAGAACCGCCATGAATACCAGCGTGCCGCCATAGGCTTCGAGCGCCATGCCGCGTTTGCCCAGGGCGACCTGCAGGCCGAACAACAGCAGGCCCAGTACGATGACACCCGCCATGAACACCAGGAACGCTTTCAGGTACAGCATATAGAACCGTCCGACCCTGGCATCGAAGCAAAAGCGGCTGGCGCCATAACGGCTTTCGCTGTGCTGAAAGCGCTTGATGCGCTGGTGCGCCATCGGCGCCAGCAGGAAGGCCGTCAGCGAGGCAATCGCGGGCCACAGCAGATAGGCGACATAGGCGCCCGAGACGCTGCCGCCAAACCCGAAACGGATGCTCCGGTAGCTGGTGTTATAGAGCTTGAACTGCAGGCTTCGCCAGATCAGCCAGGGCAGTGCCGCAATCAGCAGCAAGGCCAGCGCGCCAGCCAGCAGGCCTGGCATTTCGGAGAACAGTTGATAGGCAACGAGCAGCAGCAGCGCCACCGCGCGACCCTTGAGTATGGCTTTCGGCTCGCCATGGTAGTCGAAGCTCGCGCCTGCCAGGCGGGTGTTGCCGTAGAAGTAGCGGGTGCGCCGGACCTTGGCCCAGGCCGAGTAAATACCCAGCGTGATGATGGACAGGAAGGTGTTGGTGATCCAGATGCGAAAGTACTCGGCGCCAGTGCCGGTGAAACTGACGGGCTCGACCATGACCAGCTGGCCGTCGGGGAAGGGCGTATCGGTTGCGGGAAGGATGGCGGACATCGAGGTTCCTGGAGGTGAAGGAAGCACGCAGATTGCCTGCCTCCAGGAAATTGTCAATCAATGATAAAAATTATTAGCGAGGGTGAAGCAGGGTCAGCCCTGTTCCTCGGCCACTTTCAGGATCAGCTTGCCGAAATTGCGGCCCTCGAACAGCATCAGCAGCGTCTGCGGGAAGTTTTCCAGGCCGTCGACGATGTCCTCGCGCGACTTGAAGCTGCCGTCCTTCATCCATTGCGCCATCTTCGCCGCCGCCTCCGGGTAGCGGTCGGCCCAGTCGAACACCACGATGCCTTCCATGCGCGCCCGGTTGACCAGCAGCGACAGGTAGTTTGCCGGGCCCTTGACCGGCGTGGTGTTGTTGTACTGGGAGATCGCGCCGCAGATGATGATGCGCGCCTTCATGTTGATGCGGGTCAGCACCGCGTCCAGGATATCGCCGCCGACATTGTCGAAATAGACGTCCACGCCGTTCGGGCAATGCTGCTTCAGGCCGTCCTTCACCGAGCCGGTCTTGTAGTCGATGCAGGCATCGAAGCCCAGTTCATTGACCACGAAATCGCATTTCTCCTTGCCGCCGGCAATGCCGACGACGCGGCAGCCGCGCTGCCTGGCGACTTGTCCCACCGTTTGCCCGACCGCGCCGGCGGCGCCGGACACCACCACGGTTTCGCCCGCCTTGGGCTGGCCGACTTCCAGCAGGCCGAAATAGGCGGTCATGCCGGGCATGCCCAGCGCATTCAGGTACTTGGGCAGCGGCGCGGCCGACGGATCGACCTTGTAGAAGGCCGCTGCCTTGTCATCGGCGGCGCCGATCCAGTATTGCTGCACGCCGGTGGCGCCGGAGACGTAGTCGCCCACGGCGAATTTCGGCGACTTCGACGCGACCACGCGGCCAATGCCGCCGGCGCGCATCACTTCGCCGATGCCAACCGGGCGGATATAGGATTTGCCTTCATTCATCCAGCCGCGCATGGCGGGATCGAGGGAGAGATAGATGACCTTGACCAGGATCTCGCCGTCGACCAGTTCGCGTACCGGTTCGGACGTATTCTGCCAGTCGCTGTCCTTGGGCGTGCCGACCGGGCGGGCGGCAAGGCGGAACTGCTGGTTGGTGAGGGTGGTTGTCATCGTGGTCTCCTGTTGAGTTGGGTGAGGCACTATACCGCAGATTGAAACGGTCGTGCTTTTTTCACCTTTTGTAAGAAAACAGGAACTTTCTGTTCGTTCATCAGACCAAGCCGGGAGCTTTGCGTTCCGCAAGCTCAATATTGTTGCGCCAGAGCATAAACTCGATGATCTGCCGGTTCCGGCAAGCCAACAGCGACTTACCCGCAGGTTGAAACGCGCCACCGACGCGGCCCTGCGTCCCTAAACCGGCCCTTGTTCTAGTTATTTCCAGGAGATCCCATGCTTCGTTCCGAAACCCTTTTTGGCAAGCGCGAACCCAATTCCACCACCCCCAATTCACCGCTGAACGCATCCACCCCTGGCACCCAGCCGGGTGGCATGTCCAGCGCTGTCAAACCGGCGCCCAGCCCGGCCGGCATGGGACCGGGCGGCGCCAGCGGCGCTGCGCCTGCACCGGCCGCACCGGCCCCGGCTTCGTCCGAAGGTGGCAGCAAGCTCATCGTCGGCCCGAAGATCAAGCTGACCGGCGGCCAGATCACCGACTGCGACACCCTGGTGGTGGAAGGCACGGTCGAGGCAACCATGGAAGCGCGTGAAATCCAGATCGCCGAGCAGGGTTCCTTCAGCGGCTCCGCTGAAATCGACGTCGCCCATGTGCGCGGCACCTTCGACGGCAACCTGACGGCCCGCCAGAAGCTGGTCATCTATTCGACCGGCAAGGTCATCGGCACGGTGCGTTATGGCAAGATCGTGATCGAAGAAGGCGGCGAACTGGCCGGCGATACCCAAGTTGGTTCGGAAGGCGCTCGTTCCGGCCTGTCCGTGGCCAAGGCAGCCGTCTGATCGCATACCGATTCAGCGCTAGACCGTAACGATGCCGGCGCCCATAAGGGCGCCGGCATTTTTGTTTCAGGGGTTTATCTTCCGAAACCCCGGCTCGTGCGACAATACCCGGCTTTGCCGCATCCGAACACCAACAACATGACGCACCCGGAATACATCCTTACCCTTTCCTGCCTGGATCAGCGTGGCATCGTCCATCGCGTATCGGGCTTCCTGGCCGAGCATGGCTGCAACATCATCGATTCCGCGCAGTTCGGCGACGCCCAGTCCAAACTGTTCTTCATGCGCGTGCATTTTTCGCTGGAAGACAGCGGCATCGGCGACGCATTGCTGCGCAGCGACTTCGCCGTGCTGGGCGACAGCATGCAGATGAACTGGCAGTTGAACGACGCGCACAAGAAGCCGCGCATGCTGATCATGGTATCGAAGATCGGCCATTGCCTGAACGACCTGCTGTTCCGCTACAAGAGCGGGCTGCTGCCGGTGGAAATTCCGGCCATCGTGTCCAACCACACCGATTTCTACCAGCTCTCGGCCAGCTACAACATCCCGTTCCACCACCTGCCGCTGGCGACGGGCGCATCCGCCGAGGCCAAGCGCACCCAGGAAGAGAAGGTGCTCAACATCGTGCGCGAGCATGATATCGACCTGGTGGTGCTGGCCCGCTACATGCAGATCCTGTCGCCGCAGATGTGCGAGGCGTTAAGAGGTCGTGCGATCAACATCCACCATTCCTTCCTGCCCAGCTTCAAGGGCGCCAAGCCGTATTACCAGGCCCATGACCGCGGCGTGAAGCTGATCGGCGCGACGGCGCACTTCGTCACCAGCGACCTCGACGAAGGCCCGATCATCGAGCAGGATGTGGAGCGTGTGGACCACGCGATGGGTCCGGACACCCTGACCGCCATTGGCCGCGACGTCGAATGCGTGGTGCTGGCGCGGGCAGTCAAGTGGTTCGTGGAACACCGGATCCTGCTGAATGGCCACAAGACGGTCGTGTTCAGGTAAGCAACAAGATTCAGATCGCCGGATCAGCAAAACAGGCAGGTTTTCCTGCCTGTTTTTTATTGCGCGGCCGCGTTTCGCCAGGGTGGCGCCGTCAGCCCAGCACGCGCCGGAACCAGGCGCTGATGTCGTCCACTTCCTCCTGGCAGACCGAGTGCGGCATCAGGTACTCATGCCATTCCACCTCGTATCCCAGCGAGCGCAGCAGATCGCGGGACTGCTCGGCGCGGATGATGGGAATCACCTGGTCGCCGCGGCCATGCGCCATGAAGATCGGCGTGGCCTGGTTGGACAAATGCCGTTCCTCGGCAATCGTGGTGTGCAGCGGCACGTAGCCCGACAGGCAGAGCAGGCCGGCCAGTTTCTCCGGATGGCGCAGGCCGGTCTGTATGGTCATCGCGCAGCCCTGGGAAAAACCGGCCAGCACGATGCGCTCGGCGGGGATGCCGCGCGCCTTTTCCTGGGCGATCAGCTGTTCCACCATCGCCTGCGACGCCCGCAAGCCTTTTTCATCCTCGCGGCGCGACAGGTCGGCGCCAATGATGTCGTACCAGGCCCGCATCACATAACCGTTGTTGATGGTGACCGGCATGGTGGGCGCATGCGGAAAGACGAAGCGGATGTCCTGCATGCCGGCCAGGTCCAGTTCGCGCACGATGGGCACGAAGTCGTCGCCGCTGGCGCCCAGGCCGTGCAGCCAGATCACGGAGGCGGTGGGATTGGGGCCGGTTTCTATTTCTATGGTTTCAAGCGCTGCGGAAGTCATCTGTGGGAAGCCTCATGCGGTTTTGGGACGGATTGCCGATTTCGGCCGGAAGACCTTGCATACCGACTCGTTGGCCTCGATGTACGGACCGCCGATCAGGTCGATGCAGTAGGGCACGGCGGCGAAGATGCCTGCCACCAGCTGCTTGCCCTCGGCGTCCTTCAGGCCTTCCAGGGTTTCGCGGATCGACTTGGGCTGGCCGGGCAGGTTGATGATCAGCGCCGCATGGCCATCGGCCTCGCGGATCACCGCAACCTGGCGCGACAGGATGGCGGTGGGCACGAAATGCAGGCTGATCTGGCGCATCTGTTCGCCAAAGCCCGGCATTTCCTTGGTGCCCACGGCCAGCGTGGCTTCCGGCGTCACGTCGCGCCGGGCCGGGCCGGTGCCGCCGGTGGTGATCACCAGGTCGCATTGCAGCTGGTCCACCAGCTCGATCAGCGCGGCCTCGATCTGGTCGCGTTCATCGGCAACCAGGCGGGTTTCCACCTCGAACGGGCTGGCCAGGGCGCTGGCCAGCCATTCATTCAGGGCGGGTATGCCCTGGTCCTGGTAGACACCGCCCGATGCGCGGTCAGACACCGACACCAGGCCGATGCGCGCGGCGCCGTCATTCCTCATCGTTTTCTCCTTCGTTTTCCTGATCGGTTTCGGCCGGCTTGGCGGCGCCGCCCTGCAGCTGCTTCAGCACCTGGAAAATTTCGCGGTAGGCCTTGGGCGGCTTCTGTTCGGCCTGTTCGCGGCGGGCATTGCGGATCAGGGTGCGCATCTGCTGCACATCGAGTTCGGGATACTGTGCGCGCAATTCGGTCAGCGCGCCGTCGTCTGCCAGCAGCTTGTCGCGGCGGCGTTCCATGGCATGCATCGCGGCGGTTTCGGCGCGCGACGGCTGCTTCCAGCTGTCGATGGTCTTGCGGATCAGCGCGACTTCCTCGTCCTCGAGGGTGCGCATTTTCTTGCCGACGTACTGCAGCTGGCGGCGGCGGCCTTCGTGGTCCTTGATGGTCTGGCATTCGAGGATGGCGTCGCGCACGTCTTCCGGCATCGGCACGCGCTTGACGCGTTCGCGCGGTTCGGCAATCAGTTCTGCGCCCAGCTTCTGCAAGGCGGTCATTTCACGCTTGAGCTGGGATTTGGATGGGCGGTCGTAATCCTGCTCGAACTCGTTCGACTGGAATCCGGTGGAGCCCCGGTTGGAATTAGGCATGATAGGGATGCGGCATGAGCCATTCGGTAAACGGCTGCTATGATAACTCTTTTACACGGCCCCCTAAAATCCGCTATGAACGATACCTTGTTTATCCACAGCCAGGACCAGTTGCGTGCGCTTGCCGAGGATGTGCTGCGTTACGCCAGGGAAGCCGGCGCCTCCGATGCCGCGGTGCAGATCAGCGAAGGCAGCGGCCTGTCGGTCACGGTGCGGCGGGGGGATGTGGAGACCATCGAGCAGAACAAGGACAAGGGCATCTCGGTCACGATCTACATGGGCAAGCAGGGCGCCGTGCGGCGCGGCAGCGCCAGTACCTCGGACTTCGCGCAGAAGTCGCTGAAGGACACGGTGGACGCGGCCTGCAATATCGCCCGCTTCACCGCCGAGGACGATTGCGCCGGCCTGCCGGACGAGGACACGCTGGAATTCCAGCCGCGCGACCTGCAGCTCTGCTATCCCTGGACCATCAGCGCCGAGGAGGCGATCGCCCTGGCCACCCGTGCCGAGGCGGCCGCCTTCGCGGTCGATCCTCGGGTGGCAAACAGCGAAGGCGCCAGCGTGCATGCGCAGCAGTCGCATTTCGTCAGCGCCAATACCCGCGGCTTCATCGGCGGCTACCCCTATTCCCGCCACACGATGTCGGTCGTGCCGATCGCCGGCCGCGGCGGCAATATGCAGCGCGACAGTTGGTATTCCTCGGTACGCGACCCGGCCAGGCTGGCTGCGCCCGAGGCGATCGGCCGATACGCCGCCGAGCGCGCGCTGGCGCGCCTGAATGCGCGCAAGCTCGACACCCGCAAGTGCCCGGTGCTGTTCGAGGCGCCGCTGGCCGCCGGCCTGCTGGGGGCCTTTGTGCAGGCGGTATCGGGCGGCGCGCTGTATCGCAAGTCCACTTTCCTGCATGACTCGGTCGGCAGCCGGGTCTTCGCCGACCACATCCAGATCGTCGAAGACCCGCACCGGCCCGGCGCGGTCGGCTCGGCGCCGTTCGACGAGGAAGGCGTGAAGACCGTTCGCCGCGACGTGGTGCGCGACGGCGTGGTGCAGGGCTATTTCCTGTCCACTTATTCGGCCCGCAAGCTGGGCCTGAAGACCACGGGCAACGCCGGCGGCGCGCATAACCTCAACATCACTTCCAGCCGCACCACCGCCGGGGATGACTTCGCCGGCATGCTCAGGAAAATGGGCACTGGCCTTCTGGTGACCGAACTGATGGGGCAGGGCGTCAATTACGTGACCGGCGATTACTCGCGCGGCGCGTCGGGTTACTGGGTCGAGAACGGCGTGATCCAGTACCCGGTCGAGGAAATCACGATTGCCGGCAACATGAAATCGATGTTCGAGCAAATCGTCGGCATCGGCACCGACACGCTGGTGCGCGGCACCCGTGAGACCGGTTCCATCCTGATCGAAAGCATGACCGTCGCCGGCAGTTGAGCGCAGCGCGGGCCTTGACGGCACGACGCGTCGCTGGCTGAATGAACTTTTGCATCGCCGCAGCTATTTGTATTGCGGCGTTTCGTTGCCGCCCCTACAATCTGCAACGCCGTTAGCCCGGCAACTTTTCACGTGCCGGGCTGCCGCCATTCCTATACATCACAAAGTCTCTGGAGATAACAACATCATGGAACGACGTTCCTTTTTGAAAAAAGCCGCGGTTGGCGCATCGGTAGGCGCGATTGCAGCGCCAGCGCTGGCGCAGTCGCAGCCCACCGTCAACTGGCGCCTGGCGTCGAGCTTCCCGAAATCGCTGGACGTCATCTATGGCGCTGCCGAGCGCATGTCCAAGCGGGTAGCCGAACTGACCGGCGGCAAATTCAACATCCGCGTGTTCGCCGCGGGTGAAATCGTTCCGGCGCTCCAGGTGGTGGATGCAGTGCAGGCCGGCACGGTGGAAATGGGCCACAGCGCGGGCTATTACTATTTCGGCAAGGACCCGGCATTCTGCTTCGACACCGCGGTGCCTTTCGGCCTGACCTCGCGCCAGCAGACTTCCTGGTTCGAGTTCGGCGGCGGCAAGGAACTGATGCGCGAGTTCTACAAGGACTACGGCATCCTGAACTTCATGGGCGGCAACACCGGCACCCAGATGGGCGGCTGGTACCGCAAGGAGATCAAGACCCTGAAGGACATGGAAGGCCTGAAGATGCGCATCAGCGGCCTGGCCGGCCGCGTGGTGCAGCGCCTGGGCGTGGTGCCGCAGCAGATCGGCGGCGGCGACATCTACCCGGCGCTGGAAAAGGGCACGATCAACGCGGCGGAATGGGTTGGTCCGTACGACGATGAAAAGCTGGGCTTCAACCGCGTGGCGCCGTTCTACTACGCGCCGGGCTGGTGGGAAGCGAGCGCGCAGCTCAACTTCATGGTCGGCATCAAGGAATGGGAAAAGCTGCCGAAGGAATATCAGCATGCCTTCGAAGTCGCCAGCCATGAAGCGCACCTGTTCATGCAGGCCGACTTCGACCACCGCAATCCGGCCGCGCTGGCCCGTCTGCTGAAGGCAGGCGTCAAGCTGCGCACCTTCTCGCGCGACATCATGGAAGCCGCTTACAAGGCGTCGACCGAAGTGATGGAGGAAGAAGCAGCGAAGAACGCGAAGTTCAAGAAGATCTACGAGCCGTGGAAGCAGTTCCGCCAGAACCAGAACCAGTGGTACTCGGTGTCGGAAGCGCCGATCGCCAACTTCATGGTCAGCCGCAAGTAAATCACAGCAAATCACAGGTCGGCGGATCCGCCGTCCTGCAGTTGTTTCAAAGCGCCCGTAGCACGCAAGTCCTACGGGCTTTTTTCTAGTGTCGTAGCCGCAGCAAAGGAGCAGTAAGCCAAGTCAGCATCATTCACCCAGGAGAAAATATGGAACGTCGTTCGTTCATCCGCACCGCCGGCGCCGGCGCACTCGCCGGAAGCCTTGCCTCGATTGCCACCCCATCCGTGGCGCAAACCCTGCCTTCCATCAACTGGCGCCTTGCCTCCAGTTTCCCGAAATCCCTCGATACCATCTACGGCGGCGCCGAAACCCTTGCCAGGCGTGTAGCCGCGCTCACCGATGGCAAGTTCGCTATCCGCGCCTTCCCCGGCGGCGAGATCGTGCCGGCGCTGCAGGTGGCGGATGCGGTCCAGGCCAATACCGTAGAAGTGGGCCATACCTGCTCCTACTATTATTTTGGCAAGGACCCCACCTTTGCATTCGACTGCGCCGTGCCGTTTGGCTTGAACTCACGCCAGCAGACTGCCTGGTTCGATCAGGGCGGCGGCCGTGAGCTGATGCGCGACTTCCTGCGCGACTACGACATCGTCAACTTCATGGGCGGCAATACCGGCACCCAGATGGGCGGCTGGTTCCGCAAGGAGATCAAGACGGTCGAGGACCTGAATGGGTTGAAGATGCGCATCGGCGGCTTTGCCGGACGGGTGATGCAGCGCCTGGGCCTGGTGCCGCAGCAGCTCGCAGGCGGCGACATCTATCCCGCGCTGGAAAAGGGCACCATCGATGCGGCCGAGTGGATCGGGCCCTACGACGATGAAAAGCTGGGCTTCAACAAGGTGGCGCCTTTCTACTATGCGCCCGGCTGGTGGGAGAGCGGCCCGCAGATCTCCTTCTATGTGAATGCAAAGGAATGGGAGAAGCTGCCCAAGGTCTATCAGGCGGAATTCGAAGCGGCTTCCTACGAGGCCCACGTGGTCATGCAGGCACAGTACGATGCGCGCAATCCGAGTGCGCTGGCGCGCCTGCTCAAGAGCGGCGTCAAGCTGCGCAGCTTCTCCCGCAGCATCATGGACGCCTGTTACAAGGCGGCCCAGGAGGTGATGGAAGAGGAAGCGTCGAAGAATGCCAAGTTCAAGAAGGTTTATGAACCGTGGAAGCGTTTCCGCCAGGACGAAAACCAGTGGTTCTCGGTAGCCGAGGCAACCCTGCAAAACTATATGAACAGCGCACGCTGATTTTTGCAAGGCATTGATCCAGCCTGAGAGACGTCGCGATGCGGCGTCATTCTGAGGCCCAGCTTGGGCCGGCACGCAAACAGGTGCCCGCTCCGTAAGAGGGAAACCCAAAGAAAAGGCCCCGCCATCGAGCGGGGCCTTTGTTCTTGTTGCATGGCGACCTGTATTTGATCGCCGGGCTTGCAGGATGCTACTTCTTCTCGCCCTCGGTCGAGAAGTTCAACTGCGGCTCGCCGCCGTCGGCTGGCTTCTGTTCCTCGCTGGTGGAGAAATCCAGGTTGGGCTGAGTCTCGGGCTGGCTGTTCTCGGACGGCGTCTCGATGCGCAGTTCAAGCTGCTCCTTCATGTCGGCATGCTTCTCCACCGACACCAGCTGCGGGAAGGCGATGATGAGCGACACCATCACCACCTGTATCAGCACGAAGGGCACCGAGCCCCAATAGATGTCCGAGGTCTTGACCTCCTTGGGCGCCACCGAGCGCAGATAGAACAGCGCAAAGCCGAACGGCGGGTGCATGAAGGAGGTCTGCATGTTCACGCCCAGCAGCACGCCAAACCAGATCAGGTCGATGCCCATCTTTTCGGCGACCGGACCCACCAGCGGCACCAGGATGAATGCCAGCTCGAAGAAGTCGAGGAAGAAGGCAAGTCCGAAGAACAGGATGTTTACCACGATCAGGAAGCCGGCCTTGCCGCCCGGCAGGGAGGTCAGCAGGTGCTCCACCCACAGGTCGCCATTCACGCCGCGGAACACCAGCGAGAATACGCTGGAGCCGATCAGGATGAAGATCACGAAGCAGGACAGGCGGGTGGTGGAATCCATCGCCTGCTTCAACAGGCTCCAGCTCAGGCGCCGGTTCATGATGGCCAGGATCAGTGCGCCCAGCGCGCCCATGCCGCCGCCCTCGGTCGGCGTGGCGATGCCCACGAAAATCGTGCCGAGCACCAGGAAGATCAGCGCCAGCGGCGGGATCAGCACGAACACCACGCGCTCGGCCATGCGCGAGAGCATGTTCAGGCCCAGCTTGCGATTGAGGTAAGCGAACAGGAAGCAGACTGCGGTGGCCAGGGAAGCGCCGTAGATCATCACCTCATCGGCGGGCTTGTTCGGATGGCGTGCGCCGAACCAGCCGTCGAACAGGTAAGTAATGCCTATTGCCACGACGAGCAGCACCGCCAGCGACTTGACGCCGCTCGATCCGTCCGGCTGGCGCAGGTTGCGTGCCTCCAGCGGCAGGGCCGGCGTCGCGCTCGGGCGGAAGATCGATACCGACATCACATAGCCGGCATACATGGAGGTGAGAATCAGGCCCGGCAGGAATGCCGCCTTGTACATGTCGCCAACCGACCGGCCGAGCTGGTCGGCCATCACGATCAGCACCAGCGAGGGCGGGATGATCTGCGCCAGCGTGCCGGAAGCGGCGATCACGCCGGTGGCCAGGCGCTTGTCGTAACCGTAGCGCAGCATCACCGGCAGCGAGATCAGGCCCATCGAGATCACCGATGCGGCCACCACGCCGGTGGTAGCCGCCAGCAGCGCGCCGACGAAGATCACCGCGTACGCGACGCCGCCGCGGATCGGCCCGAACAGCTGGCCGATGGTGTCGAGCAGGTCTTCCGCCATGCCGGATCGCTCCAGGATCAGGCCCATGAAGGTAAAGAAGGGAATCGCCAGCAGGGTGTCGTTGGCCATGATGCCGAACAGCCGGTTGGGCAGGGCTTGCAGCAGTTCCGGCTTCAACAGGCCCAGTTCGATGCCCAGCAGGCCGAACAGCAGGCCGTTGGCCGCCAGGGCGAATGCGACCGGGAAGCCCGACAGCAGGAACAACACCAGTGCGCCGAACATGATCGGCGCCATATTTGCAATCAGGAATGCGCTCATGATTTTCTGTCCTAGTCGAGCTTGTTGGCGGCCTTGATGGCGGCGATTTCGTCTTCCGGATTGGCCGCGTGCTTCTCGAACTCGCGCGCATCCACCAGGCCGGCGAGGAAGCCAAGGCGCTTGATCAGTTCGGAGACGCCCTGCAGGATCATCATCACGAAGCCGACCGGGATCAGCAGTTTGGCCGGCCACAGGATCAGGCCGCCGGCATTGCTCGACACTTCCTGGTTGCGGATCGATTCCATCGCGTAGGGAATGGAGAAATAGAGGATCAGCAGCGACACCGGCAGCAGGAAGAACAGGAAGCCGAGGATGTCGATGATGGCCTGGGTACGGCGCGAAAAACGGCCCACGACGACATCGATGCGCACATGTTCATTGCGCTTCAGGGTATAGGCGCTGGCCAGCATGAACATCGAGGCAAACAGGTACCACTGGATCTCGAGCCAGGCATTCGAACTCATGTTCAGGCTGTAGCGGATGATCGCATTGCCGGCGCAGATCAGCACTGCCAGCAGAAGCGCCCAACTGACCGCGAGGCCGATCTTTTCATTGATCGCGTCGATCAGACGCGCAAGCGAAAGCAGTAAAGACATGGTTTGTCTCCGTCTTGATTTTCAGATATGGGGGGTTGCCCTCGAGTGGCGTGGCGGTACGTCTGGTACGGGCTTGTTCCTGCGTGAGCGGGTGGGAGTATATGACATTTCTGATAAGGAACAAGCGTTTCGGCATAAAAACCCGCAACGCCGCCAGGACGGCATTGCGGGGACTTTGTGTGGATATGCAGGAGTGTTAAGCCGCGATGATCCTGGCCTTGGAGCGCAACGTCGACGGAGTATAGAAAAAAATGCCTGTCGATGGAAAAAAAATCCATGCACGCCAAAAAAAGTTTTGCCGGTTTGCCAAAATTGATTCGGTCAACGGCAGCACGTGCGGAAGATGGTTGGTGAAGTCGTGAAAATACGTCATCACATGATCAGGCCGGCGTAACAGGTCCTGTTGAAACCGCCGGCCTGGCAACAATCTTCAGCCCAGTTCCGCGCGTACCCTGGCGATGGCCGCCCGTACCTGATTGGGCGCGGTGCCGCCCACATGGTCGCGTGCGGCGACCGAGCCTTCCAGTGTCAGCACCTCGAACACATCGTCGGCAACCAGGTTGCTGAACTGGCGCAGGTCGTCCAGCGACAGGTCGGCCAGGTCGCAGCCGCGGTCGACGCAGGCGCGCACCGCATGGGCGACCGCTTCATGTGCGTCGCGGAAGGGCAGGCCTTTCTTGACCAGGTAATCGGCCAGGTCGGTCGCGGTGGCATAGCCCTGGAAGGCGGCGGCGCGCATCGCTTCCGGGCGCACCGTGATGCCGCGCGCCATGTCGGCGAAGATGCGCAGCGTGTCGGTGACGGTGTCGACGGTGTCGAACAGCGGTTCCTTGTCTTCCTGGTTGTCCTTGTTGTAGGCCAGCGGCTGGCCCTTCATCAGGGTCAGCAGCGCGATCAGGTGGCCGTTGACGCGTCCGGTCTTGCCACGCGCCAGTTCCGGCACGTCCGGGTTCTTCTTCTGCGGCATGATGGACGAGCCGGTGCAGAAGCGGTCGGCGATGTCGATGAAGCCCACGCGCGGGCTCATCCAGATCACCAGTTCCTCGGACATGCGCGACACATGGGTCATTACCAGCGCGGCGGCGGCGCAGAACTCGATGGCGAAATCGCGGTCGGACACCGCGTCCAAGGAGTTGCGGCAGACATCGTCGAAGCCCAGCGTGGCGGCGACCCGTTCGCGGTCGATCGGGAAGGTGGTGCCGGCCAGCGCCGCCGCGCCCAGCGGCAGGCGGTTGACGCGCTTGCGGCAATCCGCCATGCGTTCGGCGTCGCGGCCGAACATTTCCACGTAAGCCAGCATGTGATGGCCGAAAGTGACCGGCTGCGCCACCTGCATATGGGTGAAGCCGGGAAGGATGGTGTCGGCATGCTGTTCGGCCAGGTCGGTCAGCGCGAGGCGCAGTTCGCGCAGCAGGCCGCTGATGTCGTCGATCGCATGGCGCAGGTAGAGCCGGATGTCGGTGGCAACCTGGTCGTTGCGTGAACGGCCGGTGTGCAGCCGCTTGCCGGCGTCGCCGACCAGTTCGGTCAGGCGCTTTTCGATATTCAGGTGGACGTCTTCCAGGTCGAGCAGCCATTCGAACTGGCCGGCGGCGATTTCCGACTGGATCTGCGCCATGCCGCGCTGGATATCCTGCAGGTCCTGGCGGCTGATGATGCCCTGTTCGGCCAGCATGTCGGCGTGGGCGAGCGAGCCCTGGATATCGAACTCGGCCAGGCGCTTGTCGAAGAACACCGATGCGGTGTAACGCTTGACGAGGTCGGAAACGGGTTCGGAAAAGCGTGCCGACCACGCTTCACTTTTTTTGGAGAGTTGTGCTGTCATAATTGTGTCCCGGAGAATTACGGGATTATAGAGCAAGCGGGTAGGCCTTCCGACTGGCAGGGACCGCTTGGACCCGTAGCGTCTCGTTCTCGATCTTATCCATGTCCGCAACCGTTCCGGCCGCCGCGCCCGTATCCGTTCTGCCCGACTGCTGTAACCTCGGCGTGATCCTGCGCACGCTGGTGGCGGTGAACGGCGCGGTGATGGTGGCCATCCTGGCGCAGGCGCCCACCCTTGGCGCGGCCATCCTGTCCTTCATCGAGGCCTCGGTGCTGGTCGAGCTCGCCAGCCTGGCTTCCCTGCTCATCCTTTGCGCGGCCAGGAAGCCGTTGGCCCGTTTCCCGCCCTGGCTGCAGCGCCCGGCCTGCATGGCGGTGCCGGCCTCGGTCACCGCCGTGATCATCCGTTTCCTGGCCACGCTCAACCTGTATGTGGTCGACCCGGCTGGCCTGGCGATGATCCAGGGCGTGGTGACTGCGGCGCTGCTGGGCACGGTGCTGCAGCATTACTTCGAACTGCGCACCCGCGCCTTCTCGCCGGCGCTGGCCGAGGCGCGCCTGCAGGCGCTGCAGGCGCGCATCCGGCCGCATTTCCTGTTCAACAGCCTCAATGCGGTGCTTTCCCTGATCCGCACCGCGCCGCGCCAGGCCGAGGCGACGCTGGAAGACCTGGCCGAACTGTTCCGCGCCCTGCTGCGCGATGCGCGCGACCTGACCACGCTGGAGCAGGAACTGCGGCTGTGCGAACAATATCTTTCCATCGAGAAAATCCGTCTTGGCGAGCGGCTGCAGGTGGAATGGGAACTGACCAACATGAGCGACGAAGTGCTGCACAGCGCCCAGATCCCGTCGCTGCTGCTGCAGCCGCTGCTGGAGAATGCGGTGCATCATGGCGTCGAACCGGCGCGCGAGCCGATGCTGGTGCAGATCCACCTGAGCCGATGGGGCGACAGGCTGGACATTGCCGTGATCAATCCGCATCATCCTGACCGCAGTTCGCCCGGCAACCATATGGCGCTGGACAACATCCGGGAACGCCTGGCGCTGCTGTATGACGTCGAGGCACAGCTGGTGACGACGATTGCGCGCGGCTTTTTCGAAGTGCGCCTGCGCTTTCCCTATGTCAAGGAGAGTTAATGAGTCAACGCATATTCATTGTGGACGATGAGGAGCATGCCAGGTCGCGGCTGGCCATCCTGCTGGCGGATATCGCGGAAGAATGTCCGAATGAGCTGGTCGGCCAGGCCAGCGACGCCGCCGGCGCGCTGCAGGGCATCGTCGACACCCGGCCGGACATCGTGCTGCTGGATATCCAGATGCCCGGCATGAACGGCCTGGACCTGGCCGCGCGGCTGGCGCGGGAAGGGGAGGAAATGCCGGCGGTGGTGTTCGTCAGCGCCCACGAGGACTATGCGCTCAATGCCTTCGACGTGCATGCGCTGGACTATCTGGTCAAGCCGGTACGGGCGGCGCGGCTGGCGCAGGCCTTGAAGCGCGTCGCCACCTTGCGCGGCCGCAGCAGCGGTACCGCCGAAGCGACGCCGCGACGGGCGCATTTCACCGTGCACGAACGCGACCGGCTGCTGCTGGTGCCGGTGACCGATGTGCTGTACCTGAAGGCGGAGCTGAAATACGTGACCCTGCGCACCCGCACCCGCGACTACCTGATCGAGGACTCGCTGTCTTCCATCGAGGAAGAACTGGACGATGTGTTCGTACGCGTCCACCGCAACACCCTCGTGGCGCGCAAGGCCATCATGGGCGTCGAGCGCGGCGTGGTGGGCGCCGACGGCGAGAGCGAGCGCGGGCAGGAAGCATGGCAGGTCATCCTGCGCGATGTCGCTGAACGCCTGCCCATTTCCCGAAGGCAATGGCCAGTGGTCAAGGCCCTGGTGCGTTGAGCCGGCGCCATGACCGGAATCGCATGGATTGCGTTGGGATAACGCTCGTGCGCATGGGGCGCGCCGCCTATTGTTCAGCTGCGTCTCATAGGATAGCCTGTTGACTCTATTGCCATTGGCCACCTTTTCATTCAGCCCGACGCGTGAACCCTGACCCTGGAAACGACCCGACCCCGACCTTGCCGGCGCCCGTACTGGCCAGCGGGGCGCGGCTGATCGCCTGCCGGGAGTGCGACCTGCTGCAATATGAAGTAGCGCTGGGCAATCATGCCGATGCCCACTGCAGCCGCTGCAACAGCGTGCTCTACCGCGGCACCCGCGCCAGCCTGCCGCTGATGCTGGCGCTGATGGCGAGCTGCGCGGTCCTGCTGGTGGTCTCCAACCTGTTTCCGATCGCGGTGCTGGAAGTGCAGGGCGCCCATGTCGAGGCAACCCTGATCAACACCGTGGTCACCGTCTATAACCAGGGGCGCGAACTGGTGGCCACGCTGGTGCTGCTGACCACCATCGTTCTGCCGGCCATCGAGATCGTCTGCATGCTGTACCTGCTGGTGCCGCTGGCGCTGGGCCGCATCGCGCCGGATACGCCGGCGGTGTTCCGGCTGGTGCTGGCCATTCATCCGTGGAGCATGATGGAAATCATGCTGCTGGGCGTGCTGGTCACCCTGGTCAAGCTGACCGACTTCGCCAACATCATTCCGGGCGTGTCCCTGTGGTCGTTCTGTGCACTGATCGTGTTCTTCACCATGGCGGCATCGGCCTTCAGCGTGCGCGATTTCTGGAGTTGGGTGGAAGAGCGCGAGACGGCGCTGGACATGAAGGAAAGCCTGCAATGAAAACACCCGTACAACCGGCGCGCGATGGGAGCGCCTGATGCCTTCCGCCCTGCAGCAGGGCCTGGCTTCCTGCCACAGCTGCGGCATGCTGTCGCGCCTGCCGGCGCATGCGCGCGGCCATTGCCCGCGATGCCATGCGCGGCTGCATGCGCGCAAGCCCGACAGCCTTTCCCGCACCTGGGCGCTGGTCATCCTCGCCTATATCCTCTACATCCCGGCCAACCTGCTGCCCATCCTCGAGAGCCGGGCGCTGCTTACTGCCGAGAGCGACACCATCATGAGCGGCATCCTGATGTTCTGGGAGAGCGGCTCATGGATGATCGCCGGCCTGGTATTCATCGCCAGCATCGTGGTGCCGCTGACCAAGCTGCTGGCGCTGACCTGGCTCCTGGTGTCGGTGCAGCTGAAGAGCCGGCGCCGCGCGCTGCAGCGCACCCAGCTGTTCCGGCTGGTGGAGTTCGTCGGCCGCTGGTCGATGCTGGATATCTATGTCGTGGCGCTGACGGTGACGCTGGTGCAGGTCGGCACGCTGGCCTCGATCGAGGTCGGACCCGGCGCACTGGCCTTCGGCGCGGTGGTCGTGGTGACCATGGTGGCCGCCCATACTTTCGACCCGCGCCTGATCTGGGACGCCGCTGGAGATGCCCGTGAGTGAAGACAAGCTGCCGCAAGGCGCATCCCCGATTCCCGACGCGCTGCCGGTGCCCAAGCGGCGCTGGGCAGTCAACATCGTCTGGCTGATTCCGCTGGTGGCGGCGCTGGTGGGCGGCTGGGTCGCGATCCATTACCTGATGCAGCGCGGTCCCACCGTGACCATTGAATTCGCCAATGCCGACGGCCTGGAAGCCGGCAAGACCAAGGTGCGCTACAAGGAAGTCGACATTGGCACCGTGTCGGCGATCGCCATCGCCAAGGACCGCAGCCATGTGATCGTCACCGCCAAGATGGCCAAGCAGGCCGAGGACCTGCTTGTGACCGACACCAAGTTCTGGGTGGTGCGTCCGCGGGTGACCCTGAACAGCATCAGCGGCCTGGGCACGCTGCTGTCGGGCGCCTATATCGGCCTCGATGCCGGCAAGTCGGAGGAAGGGAAGTGGGACTTCAAGGGCCTGGAAACGCCGCCGCCGATTCCGTCCGACCTGCCGGGGCGGCGCTTCAAGCTGCATGCCGACGACATCGGCTCGCTGTACGTCGGCGCGCCGGTGTACTACCGGCGGGTGGAAGTGGGCAGCATCACCGCCTACAAGCTCGATGAAAACGGCAAGGGCATCACGCTGGAAGTGTTCGTCAATGCGCCGCACGACCGCCTGGTCACCACCAATGCCCGCTTCTGGCATGCCAGCGGCATCGACGTGTCGATCGAATCCTCGGGCGTGAAGCTCAATACCGAGTCGCTGACGTCCATCATCGTCGGCGGCATTTCCTTCCAGGCGCCGGAGGAAACCGCGGCCGGCGATGCGGCTCCGGCCGATGCCTTGTTCACGCTGTACGACAACAAGGCAGCGGCGTTGAAGCTGATCAGCCGGGAAGTGCATAGCTATGTGCTGTACTTCGACGAGTCGCTGCGCGGCCTGGCGCCCGGCGCGCAGGTGGACTTCCGCGGCATACCGCTGGGCGAGGTGAAGTCGGTCAGCATCGAGTACGACCGTGAAGACAAGGTGGTGCGCTTCCCGGTGGAAATTGATATCTATCCAGAGCGCATGCGCGCTCGCTACCGTCCCGGCGCGCCGGAGATGTCGGCGATGGAGCGCAATCCGCAGCAGCTTCTGGACCGCATGGTGGCGCGCGGCTTCCGCGCACAGCTCAAGAGCGCCAACCTGCTGACCGGCCAGCTCTACGTGGCGCTGGACTTCTTCCCCAAGGCGCCGAAGGCCAAGATCGACTGGAACAAGAAGCCGGTGGAGCTGCCGACCGCACCGGGCGCGCTGGAAGACATACAGCAGACCCTGGGCAACATCGCGGGCAAGCTGGAGAAGGTGCCGTTCGACACGATAGGCAACGACTTGAGCCGCGCGCTGAAGACCCTGGACACTACGCTCAAGAGCGCCAACAGCACCCTGAAGCAGGTCGACAGCAGCGTCGTGCCGGAACTGCGCGGCACGCTGGAATCGGCGCGCAAGGCGCTGGGCAATGCCGAACGCACCCTGGCGTCGGATGCGCCGGTGCAATCCGACCTGCGCGACACGCTGACCGAAGTCAGCCGCGCCGCGCGCACCCTGCAGGACCTGGCCGACTACCTGAGCCGGCATCCGGAGTCGCTGATACGCGGCAAGAAAGGCGATTGACATGAGAAGAAAAGCCCGCGCCGCCATCGGCTGCATTGCATTGACCATCGTGCTGGCGGCGTGCGGCAGCGCGCCCAAGGACAAGTTCTACACGCTGGCGCCGGCCAGCGTGATGGCGCCCGCAACCGCAGCCACGGCGTCCGCGCCGGCGCGCTACGGCGTAGCCATCGGTCCGGTGCGGGTACCGGAAGCGCTGGACCGCACGCAGATGGTGGTCAGGGAAGGCCCGAACCGGGTCGAGATCCTCGACCAGCACCGCTGGGCGGGTTCGCTCAGGAGCGAGATCGCGCGGGCGCTTGCCGCCGGCGTCGGCGCACAGTTGCCCGAGGCCCAGGTCAGCGTGCATGACGGCCAGGCGGGCCGCAATGCGGCTTACCGGGTGGCGGTCGACATCGAGCGTTTCGATGCGACGCTCAATGACAGCGTGGCCGTGCAGGCTTTGTGGACCCTGCGCCAGGAGGGCGGCAAGGAACTGGGCAGCGGCCGCTTCGCCGCCACCGAGCCGACCGGGCCGGGCGGTTATGACGCCATTGCCGCCGCCTATGGAAAGGCGCTGTCGGCAATGAGCGCAGAGGTGGCGAAGGCTGTGCGCGGTGCGCAGGCGGCGCCGCGCTAGCTGGCCGCTTGCGGGTCCAGGCGACGGTCTGCGTGCCGTGTGCCGCGCCGGCCGGTGTTGTCCACGATTGCCCTCAGCAGCCTTTCCGTTCTCGCGGGATTGGCGCCGGATGGCACGGAGGTGCCCTGAAAGGTGGCCAGATAAACCAGGCTCTGCGGATTGCTCGCCAGCAGGTCGGCCAATGTGGGAAAGCGCGCGCGGCTTTGCGGGTCGGGATTGACCTGGTCGAATGCGACGTTCCGGTCCAGCAGCATTTCAATCAGCATGGCGGCGCGGTCGGCCTGCCGTGAACCGGTCAGCTGCGCAAAACCCTGGCAGACATGAAACGCAAGCGAACGGGCCTGGCGGTCGGCCAGCGCATGCCTTGCGCCCAGGTTCAAAAGCTTGATCGCGGCATCCCATTGTCTGGCCTTGACCGCTGCCATCAGCGGCATGTCGCCGTTAGCCGCCGGCATGTTGAGCCGCGCGCCTAGTCCGATCAGAACCTCCATTAACGCGAGGTCGCCAGCCTGGGCAGCGCTGCTCAGCAGGGTATGGCCGTCGCCGGTATAGCGGTCGATGTTGTCCTGCAATATCTGGAATTCCTGCAAGGCCGTAAGGAACAAGGGCAGGAGTGCCTCGCGCTCGAGCATGCGCTGCGCTTCGCTGGCGAGCGCGTTTTCATCGACAGACGAACGGTAGTGGCCCATGGCAAAGCCAAGTGCCATCGCGTCGGCAAGGCGGGTGGCCGCAAACAGCCGCGATGAAAAGGCGCCGGCTGGCAGTGTCAGGGTGTCGAGGTCATGCTCGCCGGCGATCAGCGCCTTGCTGGTGTTTTCCAGTTCCACGGACGATGCCGGCCGCAGCGCCGCATGCAGGCATGCATTGGACAAACCAGGCCGCGCGGCGCGCTGCAGCAGCCAATGATGCAAGGTTTCCCGGGCTGTCAATTCCCAGTTCTCATTCTTGGTATTGTCGTCGTCGTCGTCGTCGTCGTCGTCGTCGCTGGCATCGATGGCGTCGAGCATGGCAATCGGATCGCAGCCGGCATCCAGAATCGCGCTCAGGGCTTCATCCGCGCAATTCTTGGCAACCGCGGTGCGCAGCGCTTTCCAGGCGGCTTTGTGTCTGTCATGCGCTGTGGCAACCGGTCCGCTCAACAGCGCTTGGAGTACGGAAAAGCACCCCATCTCCACAACCTCCTTCATGTCGATGTGGGAGAGGTCGAATGTGTGGTAGGCCGCCAGGGTATGGGCCAACTCGATCTTGTCATCGTCAGTGGCGTATGACATCAGCGGAAACTCGGCGTACGCTTCCTTAAGGTCGATGCCAGGTACGCTTAGCAGGGCATGGACAATTGCCATGTGGCGGTTTTTTGCGGCTACTTCGAGTGCAGGGCCAATGGCCTCGGTATCCCAGTGTAATTTATCGAAAGACAGCAATCTTTCTGCAGCCATCAAGTGATTTTCTTTGGCGGCCCAAGTCAGTGCATGGGCGCATCCTTCACTGTCCCGTTCGATCTCCCTTGCAGCCAGGAAGGCTTCGATGATGCCAGTTGACTCGGAGTAATTGAGAACAGCGTGTGTGAATGGAGTCCAATTTTCGTTGGCCACTCCTGCGCGGATCAGCATGTTGGCTGCATCCTCCGTAGCAAGCGCTGCGCGCAACACGTCTACGTGGCCCTCTTCAACCACCCAATGCAACAAGTCCCAATAGTCGTCATCATCACTGTTTGCCAGGAGAATGTGCGGCTCGGCCAACAGCCTCAAAACGACCGGCAAATGATTATTGCCCGCGGCAAAGCTGAGCGCGGTCCCGCCACGCCTATAGCCGAAGTTCAGGTTCGTGTCGGGCACCTCCAGCAGCGCCTGTACCGTGTCGAGATGCCCGTTCATGGCAGCCAGTACCAATGCGCTGAAATCGCCATAGCTATCGACCTCCTCGGATGCCACCATGTTCGCGTCCAGGCCAGGCAAGGCCAGGAGCGCCCGCACCATCTCGGTGTTGCCCCGTTCGGCGGCGACCAGAAACACATGCTTAGGCTCTTTTTCGCCGAGTGTCGGCTCGACGTCATGGCTTCGGATCAGTTCCAGCACAAGACCGCAATGGTTGCCGTCGAATGCCCACTGCAGCATGCTCCAGCCATCCTTTGCCTGGGAAGGAATTCGGATGGTTGGATGCGACAGCAGCATCCGTATCACCTCGACGTGCTGGCCCTCCACAGCATGGCGCAAGGCAGTCCAGCCTTGGGCGTCCCTGGCATTGACGGCAATGGCCGGCGCCGTGAGCAATACCTTCACCAGGCTTTTTCGACCATGCCTGGCGGCCCAGCGCAATGCCGTCCAGCCCTGCGCGTCCTCGGCGTTGACATCGGTCCTGCCGCAGGCGGCCAGGTCGAACACGCTTTCATAGGCGTAGTCCATGACCGCCAGATGCAGTGCCGTGCGGCGATTGGCATCCCTGGCGTTGATATCGATCCGAGTATTGCCTAGTAGAAGCCTGATGGTGTCGGAATCGCCTTCCTGGATGGCAAGGTGCAACACTGTTTTTCCGTCTGCGTTCCTGGCATCCACATCGACCAGCTTGCTGGCAAGCATGGTCTGAATGAGACTCTCGTCCAAGCCGCCAGCGGCGCGAAGCCATTTTCGGTCACGTGCATTGGGAGACAATTCCGCCAGCCATTCCGGCAGGCTATCGGACTCCGTTTCAGCCTCGCCAGAACTCTCTTCCGCACCGTCTCCGGCGCCAACACATTCCCTGGCAGCGATGGTCTGGATAGGGTCCTTGGGTGAGCCACCGACGGCTTGATATATTTGCTCTAGCTGATCGGGAGACACTGGCACCAGCCATTCCGACAAACTAACGGACGCCTCGTCAGCTTCCCCAGAACTCTCTTGCGAGCCCTTGTTGCTGGCAACACATTCTCCATCGCGCTCGTCGGAAGATTGTTTTGCCGGCAAGCGCGACGGGTCATCGGGTTTCTCTTCAGCTTTCGGGGGTGGAAGTCGCGGCCCTGAGGTGATTCGTTCGGGGCCAGCTTGTGAAGGCGTGCGGGCCTGGTGACCTGGCATGTCGAGCAGGGCGAACCCTGCCTTGTCCTGCTGCCTGGTAAGCAGCGGCATGGCAAGCATCTGCGGAACGGGCTGGCTTGCCCTGGCCTTCACTACTGCGTCGGTGTCCCGAAAAGACTGCGGAAGATGCCGCTGTCCGGCAATGGGCTGGCTGCCTAGCGTGGTTTCATTCATGGTCGGGTCCCGGTGGAGAAACAGGTTTGAGGCGTCTGCCCGACCATGCAGCATGGCCGGCTACCTGAAAGGCGCCGCCTGAGTTTCCTGATTCCGGCCCGGGTTCACACCATGAAGCGAACCCAGGCCCGGGACAAGCGCTAGTCCGCCACTGTCACCCCGCGCCAGAACGCGACGCGCCCGGCGATTTCCTTCGCAGCATCCTTGGGCTCGGGGTAGTACCAGGCCGCGTCCTTGTTGACCTGGCCGTCGACCACCACGTCGTAATAGCTGGCCACGCCCTTCCACGGGCAGGTGGTGTGCGTCGCGCTCGGACGCAGCATCGCGCTGTTGACGGATGCGGCGGGGAAATAGCGGTTGCCCTCGACGACGACGATGTCTTCCTGCGCAGCCTCGGCAATGACGGCCTGGTTCCAGACAGCTTTGGTCATGATGCGTCCTCCGGTGGTGGGTTAAGGGTGGTCAGCCGGTGTTGCGCAGTCCGGCCGCGATGCCGTTGATCGACAGGTGGATGCCGCGGTTGACCCGGCCATCCCGCGGCTTGTCCTCCGCGGCATTGGCGCGGTTGCGCTTGATCAGTTCCACCTGCAGATGGTTCAGCGGGTCGAGATAGGCGAAGCGGTTCTTGATCGAGCGCGCCAGAAGCGGATTGGCCGCCAGCCTTTCCTTCGTTCCCGTGATCTGCGCCAGGCAGGCCACGGTCTGCTCATGCTCGGCGCTGATGCGCCTGAAGATCGCATTGCGTAGGCGCTTGTCGGGCACCAGTTCGGCATAACGTGAGGCCACTGCCAGGTCGGTCTTGGACAGCACCATGTCCATGTTCGACAGCAGGGTGGCGAAAAAGGGCCAGTCGCGGAACATGGACTTGAGCAGCGACAGGCGGGCGCTGCGCTCGCGCTTGCTGCCCGCGTCCAGCCAGGCCGAGATCGCGCTGCCAAAGCCGTACCAGCCCGGCAGCAGCAGCCGGCACTGGCCCCAGGAAAAGCCCCACGGTATCGCCCGCAGGTCCTCGATGCGGCGGCTGGCCTTGCGCGAGGCCGGGCGCGAGCCGATGTTGAGTTCGGCGATCTCGGCGATCGGCGTGGCGGCAAAGAAGTAGTCGGTGAAGCCCGGCGTGCCGTACACCAGGTCGCGATAGGCGTGATAGGCCAGCTCGGAGAGTTCGTCCATCACGCGCTCGAACTCGGCCAGGCGGCCGGCTTCGCGGCGGTTGTCGGAGGGCGGCATCAGGCTCGCTTCCAGCGTGGCCGACACCAGTAGTTCCAGGTTGCGCCGGCCGATTTCCGGATTGGAGAATTTCGATGCAATGATCTCGCCCTGTTCCGTCAGCCTGATCTGGCCGTTCACCGTGCCGCTGGGCTGGGCCAGGATCGCATCGTAGCTGGGGCCGCCGCCGCGGCCGACGGTGCCGCCGCGTCCATGGAACAGGCGCAGCGTGACGCCGGCGCGCTTGAACACTTCCACCAGCCTGGTCTCGGCCTTGTACAGTTCCCAGTTCGAGGTCAGGAAGCCGCCGTCCTTGTTGGAGTCGGAATAGCCCAGCATCACTTCCTGCAGCTCGCCCTGCTTGGCGATGAGCCGCCGCACCACGGGAATGGCCATCAGGTTTTCCATGATCTCGGCCGCGCGGCGCAGGTCGGGAATGGTTTCGAACAGCGGGATCACCATCAGCTCCAGGTCGCTTTCCGGCTCGGCCGCGCCGGCCTCGTGCCAGCGGCTGCGCAACAGGCCGGTTTCCTTCTGCAGCAGGAAGACTTCCAGCAAGTCGGATACTTCCTCGGTATGGGAAATGATGTAGTTGCGGATCGCCTTGACGCCGTAGCGCTCGCGGATCTCGCGCGCCGTGCCCAGCACCGCCAGCTCGGACCGGGTCTCGTCGCTGTAGCTGATGTAGGGCGAGTACAGCAGCCCGGGCCGCGCCAGTTCGGCCAGCAGCAGCGCCACCTTGGCTTCCTCGTCCAGCGCGGCATAGTCGGACTCGACCCGCGCGCAGGCGAACAGTTCCGACAGCACCCGCTCATGCACGTCCGAACTCTGGCGCATGTCCAGCGTGGCCAGGTGGAAGCCGAAGATCTCGGAGGCCCGCAGCAGCGACGCCAGGCGCGGCCGCACCATGGCCGCGCCGAAATGGCTGGTCAGCGAGTCGACGATGGTCTGCAGGTCCAGCGTGAACTCGATGGCGCTGGCATACGGTTCGGCATGGCCGACTTCCTTGCGCAGGATGTTGGTCGCGCCCAGCGTCCGGGCGCTGGCGGCCAGCCTGGCATAGATGTAGATCAGCGCGCGCCGGTAGGGCTCGTCGTTGCGATGGTCCGACAGGTCGGGCGAGGCATCGGCCAGCGCCTGCAGTTCCGGGCTGACGCCCACCAGCAGCGTGGAAATCGACAGCTCCGCGCCCAGCGCATGCACTTCCTGCAGATAGAAGTCGAGGATGGTGGTGGACTGCCGCACCAGCGCATGCTGCATCGTGGCGGCGTTCACGTTCGGGTTGCCGTCGCGGTCGCCGCCGATCCAGCTGCCCATCTGCACGAACGGCGGCAGCTTGGGGCTGGGGCTCTTGTTGCGCAGTTGCGGGAACTGGGCGGCGAACTCGACTTCCATGTCCTCGTACAGCGCCGGCAGTTCGCGCAGGAAGGTGATGCGGTAATAGGAGAGCGCGTTCTCGATCTCGTCGGCCACGGTCAGCTTGGTGTAGCGCAGCATCCGGGTCTGCCACAGCGTGGCGACCTGGGCATGCAGCAGTTCGCCGTTGCGGGTGCGCTCGCGCGGCGTCAGCGGCAGGTCGCGCTCGGCCAGCAGGCGGGCGATTTCATGTTCCGCATCCAGGATGCTCTTGCGCTGCACTTCGGTCGGATGGGCGGTCAGCACCGGCGACACCAGGGCGCCGTCGAAGAATTCCCGGATCGCCGCGCCGGGCACGCCGGCGTCGTCCAGCTTCGACAGCGCATACGGAATGCTGCCCGGCTGCGCGGCCGAGCCGGCCAGCAGGTGGGCGCGGCGGCGCCGGTTGTGGTGCTGGTCCTCGGCGATGTTGGCCAGGTGGGAAAAGTAGGAAAAGGCGCGCACCACCGAGATGGTCTGCTCGCGCGTGAGCTTTTTGAGCATGCGGTTCAGCTCGGCCCCGGCCGCGGAATCGGCCTCGCGCCGGAAGCGCACCGCGGTCTGGCGCACGGTCTCCACCACGTCGTAGACGGCGTCGCCTTCCTGTGCCCGCAGCACCTCGCCCAGCAGGCGGCCCAGGAGGCGAATGTCCTCCTTCAGCGGTTCGTCCTTGGCGATGGTGGAAGATGCGGGCCGGGTGGATGTCTTTACCTGCTTTGCCATGATGGGGTTGCGCGCTCCATAGAGGGGGAATGGGGTCAGCGGGCGAAAGTCGGCATGCTAAAATCGGCCGCCTTCCGCCCCTGAAAAGAGACTGTCTTGAATGCTGCTGCCTTGAATCCTTTTACCGGAAAACTTGTCATTGCCTCACGCGAAAGCCGGCTGGCGATGTGGCAGGCCGAAACGGTACGCGCCCAGTTGCGCGAATTATATCCGCACAGTTCAGTTGAAATTCTGGGAATGACCACCCGCGGCGACCAGATTCTCGATCGCACGCTGTCCAAGGTTGGCGGCAAGGGCCTGTTCGTGAAGGAACTGGAAATCGCCATGCTGGAAGGCCATGCCCACCTGGCGGTGCATTCGCTGAAGGATGTGCCGATGGAGCTGCCGCCGGAATTCGAGCTGGCCGCGGTGCTGGAGCGCGAGGATGCGCGCGACGCCTTCGTCTCCAACGACTACGACAGCCTGGCCGACCTGCCGGCCGGCGCCGTGGTCGGCACCAGCAGCCTGCGCCGCCAGGCGCTGATCGCCGCCCGCTTCCCGCACCTGGTGATCCAGCCGCTGCGCGGCAATCTCGACACCCGGCTTGCCAAGCTCGACCGCGGCGACTATGCCGCCATCATCCTGGCCGCCGCCGGCCTGAAGCGCCTCGGCCTGCCGCAGCGCATCCGCAGCCTGCTGGAGCCCGAGCAAAGCCTGCCGGCGCCGGGGCAGGGCGCGATGGCAATCGAGATTCCCGCCGGCCGCGAAGACCTGCGCGCGCTGCTGGCGCCGCTGAACCATGCCGACACTTCGGCCGCGGTGCGCGCCGAACGCACCCTGTCGCGGGTATTCGGCGGCAGCTGCCAGGTGCCGCTCGCGGCTTACGCCACCGTCAGCGGCGACCTATTGCACATGCGCGCCATGGTCGGCACGCCCGACGGGCAGCGCATCGCCCGGGCCGAGGCCAGCGGCCCGGTCGACGCGCCCGAAGCGCTGGGCGAACAGATCGCGGCGGCGCTCAACACCCAGGATGCCGCCGCCATCCTGGCGGCGTGCAAGGCGGATGCCTGATACCGTCGTCATCACCCGGCCGGCGGCGCAGGCCGCCGCGCTGGCGCAGCGGGTAGCTGCGGCGGGCCACGAGGCCATCGTCTTTCCGCTGCTGGCGATCGATCCGCTGCCTGACCAGTCGGCCCTGCGCGCCGCCCTGGCCGATGTCTCTCCCTATGCGCTGGTGGCCTTCGTCAGTCCGAATGCGATCGACGCCGCCTGCGCCATCCGCAGCGAATGGCCGCGCGAGGTGACGCTGGCGGTGGTGGGCGAGGGCAGCCGCGCCGCGCTGGCCCGGCACGGCATCACCGACGCCAATGCCACCATCGTCAGCCCGGCAAACACCCGGCGCACCGACTCCCAGACCCTGCTGGAAACCCTGGATCTCGACCGCCTGCGCGGCGGCCGGGCGCTGATCGTGCGCGGCGAAACCGGACGCGAACTGCTGGGCGATGCATTGCGCGGCGCCGGGATGCAAGTGCAGCAGCTAGCTGCTTACCGGCGCAGCATTCCCCCGCTGGATGATGGCCGCCGCCGGCAGCTGCTGCGTCTGCTTGATGCCGACAGCATCTGGATCATTACCAGCTCGGAAGCCTTGCGCGGCCTGATCGGGATGGCGACCCAGGCCGGCGGCAGGGATTGCGTTGTAAAATTGCAACAAATGCGCCTGCTGGTTCCGCACGAGCGGATCGAGGAAACCGCGCGGGAACTGGGTTTCTCCTCTGTGGCGCTGACCGGATCAGGCGACGAAGCGCTGCTTGCCGCGTTACAATTCCGCGGATGAACGAACCGCCTTACAACCCTGACCTTCCCCAGCCGCCGCACCTTGCAGCGGGAACAGCGGACCCCATGGCGCCTTATCTACGCAATCGCAACGGACGTATCGGTTATGTGCTGCTGGCTGTGCTGGCCCTGCTGCTGGCATTGCAATGGTGGAGCAACCGCTCCGAGCTGCGCCAGCTGCGGCGCGAGATGGCGCAGCGGCTGCAGACCGGCGACACCATGGCCACCGAGAGCCGTGCGATCGCAAGAACGGTGCAGGATGATGTCAAGGAATTGCAGGCCAAGGTCTCGGTACTCGAAAACAAGCAGGTGGAAGGGCAGAGCCAGCAACTGGCGCTGGAGCAGCTGTACCAGGAGCTGTCGCGCAACAGCGACGACTGGGCGCTGGCGGAAATCGAGCAGGTGCTGTCGACCGCCAGCCAGCAGCTGCAACTGGCCGGTAATGTGCAGGGTGCGCTGATCGCGCTGCAGAACGCCGATACCCGGCTGTCCCGCTCCGACAAGCCGCAGTTCATCACGATACGGCGCGCCCTGGCGCGTGACATGGAAAAGCTCAAGGCGCTGCCTTCGGTCGACGTGACCGGCATCGCATTGCGGCTCGACAGCCTGATCAGCCAGGTCGACCGGCTGCCGCTGCTGGCCGATGAAAAGCCGGCGCTGCCGGCAACGCCGGCGAAGAACCACGCCGCAGCGGCCGACGGCACGCCGGCGCAGGGCCCGGCCTGGATCGGTGCGCTGAGCGACAAATGGCAGAGTTTCTCCAGCGAGATGTGGACCGAAATCCGCCAGCTGCTGCGGGTGCGCACCGTCGACACGCCGGACGCGCTGATGCTCTCGCCCAGCCAGGCCTACTATGTGCGCGAAAACCTGAAGCTGCGCCTGCTCAGCGCCCGCTTGGCCTTGCTGTCCCGCAATGAAAACGCGTTCCGCAGCGACCTGATGGCGGCGCAGGATACGATCAACCGCTACTTCGACACCCGCGCCCGCCAGACCCAGTCGGCGCAGACCCTGCTGAAGCAGGTGCAGGCGAGCGACCTGACGATCGAGATGCCGACCCTGAACGAAAGCCTCGGCGCCGTGCGCAACTACAAGTCCAAGCCCTGAACCTCATGCGCATCTTTCTCTGGCTCGTCGCACTGCTGGCCACCGCGATCGGACTCGCGGTGATGGCCCGCTTCAATGCCGGCAACGTGGTGCTGTTCTATCCGCCGTACCGGGTCGATCTGTCGCTGAACTTCTTCCTGCTCCTGCTGCTGCTGCTGTTCCTGCTGAGCTATGGCGTGCTCAATGCCATCCGCACCGCACAGAAGATGCCGGCCCGGGTAGCGCAATATCGCCGCAGCCGGCGCGAGCGGGAAGGCAACCGCGCCTTCCGCGAAGCGCTGAAGGCCTTGTTCGAGGGCCGTTTCGGCCATTCGGAAAAGGCGGCGGTGCGGGCGGAAGACCTGGAGGAGAACCGGGCCCTGGCGGCGCTGATCGGCGCGCGCGCGGCGCACCGGATGCGCCAGACGGCGCGGCGCGACGCCTGGCTGGCCAAGGCCGAAGCCGAACCGGCACTGAAGGCCGCCCGGCTGATGACGGCCATCGAATTGCTGGTCGACGAGGACAAGCCGGAAGCCGCGCTCGACCATGTGCGCGAACTCAACTCGACCGGCACCCGCCATATCCACGCGCTGCGGCTGGCGCTGAAAGCCAACCAGCGCGCAAAGAACTGGCCGGAGGTGCTGCGCCTGACCCGTTCGCTGGACAAGAACAATGCGCTGCATCCGGCGCTGTCGCAGCGCCTGCGTGAACTCGCCTACGACGACCTGCTGTCGGCTCGCAGCCACGACGCCGAGTCGGTACGCCGGGTCTGGGCGGAGGTGCCCGCCGCGGACCGCATCAAGCCGGCGATTGCCGTGCGCGCCGCCGATGCCTTCAACACCCACGGCCTGCATGAGGAAGCGGCCGGCGTGGTGGAGAAGGCGCTGGCCGAGGCTTGGGACGACAGGCTGGTCTGCGCCTACCGCCGCGCCGCCGCGCCGGAAGGATCGCCGGCCCTGCTGGCCCAGATCGAGCGCTGCGAGCAATGGGCGCGCAGCCATCCGGGCGATGCCGAGCTGGGCCTGACGCTGGGCACGCTGTGCCTGAAGCAGAAATTGTGGGGCAAGGCGCAGCACTATCTGGAGCAGGCGCTGTCGGATGCGATCGATTCCGACACCGTGCGCGAAATCCACCTGAAACTGGCGCAGTTGCATGAGGCGCTGAACCATCCCGAGCAGGCCGCCGCCCATTACCGGCAGTGCGCGCTGACCAACCTGATCTGATGGCCGGCTTGATCCGCGTCTCGTGCGCTGAGCGGCAAAGCCGTTATAATCTGCCGACTTAAAATTCTTACCACTTCTGGAAAGCACACCATGAGTCTTAACGACGTCAATTCGGGCCGCGACGTGCCCAATGATTTCAATGTCATTATTGAAATTCCGATGAATGCCGATCCGATCAAGTATGAAGTGGACAAGGATTCCGGCGCGATTTTCGTGGACCGCTTCATGGGCACGGCCATGCACTATCCGTGCAACTACGGCTATGTGCCGAAGACCATCTCCGACGACGGCGACCCGGTCGACGTGCTGGTGATCACGCCGTTCCCGCTGATCCCGGGCGTGGTGGTGCGCTGCCGTCCGCTGGGCATGCTGAAGATGAGCGACGAAGCCGGCGGCGACGCCAAAGTGCTGGCGGTGCCGGTTGATAAAGTGCTGTCGATCTACAGCCACTGGCAAAAGCCGGAAGACCTGAACGAACTGCGCCTGCAGCAGATCCAGCATTTCTTCGAGCACTACAAGGACCTGGAAAAAGGCAAGTGGGTCAAGGTCGAAGGCTGGGTTGGCCCGGAGGAAGCCAAGCAGGAAATCCTGAACGGCATTGAGGCCTACAACAAACTGGAAGCCCAGGGCCAGGCCTGATTCCAGTCCTGATCGCCTGACGAGCGGGCGCGCCGATCCGGAAGGGGCGGCGCGCCCGTTTGGTATATGACGGCGGCGCCGGGACACTAGGGGCGCAGTTGCAGTTGCAGTTGCAGTTGCAGTTGCAGTTGCAGTTGCAGTTAGGGTCCCCGTCTGTGTACCGCCGTGCCATCGATGTCCGGAGCGGGAAAAGGTGCGGCGTCTGTCTGAGTCAAGCGCAGCTTGGCGAGTTTAGCCGCGCCCCGCTCCGGGCATCGACGGCACGGGAACCCCGCGCAGCGGGGCGGCACAGTCGGGGTCGCCTTTTCTTGCCTACTTCTTTTGCTGGACTTTGTCCATTTTTCCACAGCGGGTAAGCCCGAAGAGTTCTACCATGAAGCACCGACTCCGCAACGAGAGGTGCATCATGCCATCGTTCCCGAGCTTACCGATTGCAGTTTAGTATTCCGTCCCCTGTTTTCCAAGCGGGTATGGCACTCCGTTCAGATCCTGATCAAGGGGGCCATCCTTGCTGTGGGTTCGCGCACCGTGACGGCCATCCTGCGCGTCATGGGCCTGTCTGAAGACCAACAGTTCCAACGCTTCCATCGGGTGCTCAATCGCAACACATGGTCGACCCTGCAGGCAAGCCGGCGTTTGCTCATGGCACTCATCGACGCCTTCGCTCCCTTGGGCCCTCTGGTCATGGCGCTGGACGATACCATCGAGCGCCGGCGCGGCGCCAGGATTGCCGCTCGTGGCATCTACCGCGACCCGGTCTGGTCCAGCCACAGCAATGTCGTCAAGACCAGCGGCCTGCGATGGCTTTGCCTGATGCTGGTGGTGCCCATTCCCTGGGCACAGCGTCATTGGGCCTTGCCCTTCTGTTGCGCTCTGACGCCCTCGGCGCGCTACTACGCCAACCGCCGTCGCCAGCCGGTCACGCTGACGGACCGAGCCCGTCAGATGCTGCGCCAGGTGCATCGCTGGCTGCCCGATCGGCGCATCGTGGTTGTGGCCGACAACAGCTTCTCGGTGCTTCATCTGCTTGCCGCGGTGCGGCGCGACGTGACCATGGTCACGCGCCTGCGACTTGATGCAGCCTTGTACGAACCGGCGCCTGCGCGGGTGCCCGGCACGCGCGGGCGGCCACGGCTCGTCGGCCATGCACTGCCGAAGTTGCAGCAGGTGCTGGATGCCGCAGATACGCAATGGAAAGCCATCACGCTGGCTTATTGGTACGGGCACACGCACAAGCGGCTTGACGTGGCCACCGGCACCGCCCTGTGGTACCACGGTGGCGCGCCGGCAGTGCCCCTGCGCTGGGTGCTGGTACGCGACCCTATGAAGCAACTCAAGACCCAGGCCTTTCTCTGCACCGACCAGAAGGCCAGTGCGCCGCAGATCCTGAACTGGTTCGTCAAGCGCTGGCAGATCGAAGTGACCTTCGAAGAAGCACGTGCCCATCTGGGCGTGCAAACCCAGCGGCAATGGTCTGACCGCGCCATTGCCCGGGCTACGCCCGCCATCCTGGGCCTGTACTCGGTGGTGACGTTGCTGGCAAGTCAACTGCTGACATCACAAGTCATCACGGTTCGTCAGGCAGCCTGGTATCGCAAGGAGTGCGCCACCTTCTCCGACACCATTGCCATGGTACGGCGATGGCTGTGGCAAGCCGATCATTTAGCGATCTCTGAAAAACCACCAGACATGATAAAAATCCCGACGGATTTGTTTCTGCGCCTGACTGATACGCTCAGTTACGCCGCTTGAATGGACAAAGTCCAGCTTTTGGCGAAGCAAAAGAAGTAGGTCGCCTGCCGGGGCGAACACCCGGCCTGGTCATGACGACAGTGCAGTCGGCTTGTTTCACCAGGCGTAAAAACGTCACTGCGAAGCAGCAGTTGCAGTTGCCTTTAGCAGTGCGCTGCGATCACTGCTAAGGGCAACATCGCCAGTGCTGCCCAGGCGTTGCCGGGTGACGCAATGCGGCTGCACTGCCGTGGAGACAAGCCGGGAATCCGTCCCGGCGGCCGGGTCACTTTTTTTGCTTCGCCAAAAAAAGTAACCAAAAAAAGGCGACCCGGTGATCGCGCCCCCGCTGCGCGGGGGTTCCCGTGTCAGCGGTACCCGGAGCGGGGCGCGGCTAAACTCGCCAAGCTACGCTTGGCTCAGACAGACGCCGCACCTTTTCCCGCTCCGGGCACCGCTGACACGGCGCGCTCAACGGGGCTTCACTGCCACTTCAAAAGCAACGGCCACTGCAACGGCCACTGCAACGGCCACTTCAACGGCCACTTCAACGGCCACTTCAACGGCAACGTCAAAAGCAACCGCAACTGTCGCTGCGCGTACGTCAAAGGCAACCACAACTGCCGCTGCGCGCAAGACCACCGCAACGGCCGCCCCCACCGAATCCACCTCCACCCTAAAGTCCCGCCACTCCCCGCCGATAAACCACTATCGGCCGCACCGTCCGCGCCAACATCGATCAATAAGGATTCCCCATGCAAGCAAGCGCCCAGATTTCCGCTCTCCCTTCTGGCCACCGCGCCGACGCCTCCGCCGGCAACGAATACCTGGCTTTCAAGCTGGGCCAGGAAGAGTACGGCATCGACATCCTGAAAGTGCAGGAAATCCGCGGCTACGAAAGCGTCACCCGCATCGCCAATGCACCGGAGTTCATCAAGGGCGTGATCAACCTGCGCGGCATCATCGTGCCGATCGTGGACATGCGCATCAAGTTCAACCTCGGCGAGCCGCGCTATGACCAGTTCACGGTGGTGATCATCCTGTCCATCGCCGGCCGGGTGGTGGGCATGGTGGTCGACAGCGTGTCGGATGTGACGACGCTGCAGCCCGAGCAGATCCGCCCGGCGCCGGAGATGGGCACGGCGCTCAATACCGATTACCTGGTGGGCCTGGGCACGCTGGAAGAACGCATGCTGATCCTGCTCGACATCGAACGCCTGATGTCCTCCGCCGAAATGGGCCTGATCGATCGCGCGGCGGCCTGATGTATTGACGCTTCAACAAGGCTTGTCGCATCGCCGCGACAAGCCCGGCCCGCAACACGAACTGGACTGCAAATACCTTTCTGATTTCAATGCTGGCGGCTAAAGACTGCGTTTAAGCTGTCGTTAAATTTACCAGATGCAACTTTTTCGCATCCGTCATCAGATAGGATCCTCTCATGCAAGCCAGCATTTCCTCCCCCAGCAGCATCCATGCAGCCGCGCCCATGACCGGCGCCGACGCCTCCGCCGGCAACGAATACCTGGCTTTCAAGCTGGGCCAGGAAGAGTACGGCATCGACATCCTGAAAGTGCAGGAAATCCGCGGCTACGAAAGCGTCACCCGCATCGCCAATGCGCCGGAGTTCATCAAGGGCGTGATCAACCTGCGCGGCATCATCGTGCCGATCGTGGACATGCGCATCAAGTTCAACCTCGGCGAGCCGCGCTATGACCAGTTCACGGTGGTGATCATCCTGTCCATCGCCGGCCGGGTGGTGGGCATGGTGGTCGACAGCGTGTCGGATGTGACGACGCTGCAGCCCGAGCAGATCCGCCCGGCGCCGGAGATGGGCACGGCGCTCAATACCGATTACCTGGTGGGCCTGGGCACGCTGGAAGAACGCATGCTGATCCTGCTCGACATCGAACGCCTGATGTCCTCCGCCGAAATGGGCCTGATCGATCGCGCGGCGGCCTGATGTATTGACGCTTCAACAAGGCTTGTCGCATCGCCGCGACAAGCCCGGCCCGCAACACGAACTGGACTGCAAATACCTTTCTGATTTCAATGCTGGCGGCTAAAGACTGCGTTTAAGCTGTCGTTAAATTTACCAGATGCAACTTTTTCGCATCCGTCATCAGATAGGATCCTCTCATGCAAGCCAGCATTTCCTCCCCCAGCAGCATCCATGCAGCCGCGCCCATGACCGGCGCCGACGCCTCCGCCGGCAACGAATACCTGGCTTTCAAGCTGGGCCAGGAAGAGTACGGCATCGACATCCTGAAAGTGCAGGAAATCCGCGGCTACGAAAGCGTCACCCGCATCGCCAATGCGCCGGAGTTCATCAAGGGCGTGATCAACCTGCGCGGCATCATCGTGCCGATCGTGGACATGCGCATCAAGTTCAACCTCGGCGAGCCGCGCTATGACCAGTTCACGGTGGTGATCATCCTGTCCATCGCCGGCCGGGTGGTGGGCATGGTGGTCGACAGCGTGTCGGATGTGACGACGCTGCAGCCCGAGCAGATCCGCCCGGCGCCGGAGATGGGCACGGCGCTCAATACCGATTACCTGGTGGGCCTGGGCACGCTGGAAGAACGCATGCTGATCCTGCTCGATATCGAATGCCTGATGTCCTCCGCCGAAATGGGCCTGATACAGCAGGCCTGACCTTTTCCAGAGAGCCATGATGAACAAGACAAGCATGAAGGTAAGAACCCGCCTGGCGATCGGCTTCGGCGCGCTGACGCTGTTTCTGATCGTCGTCGCCGGCCTCGGTGTACGCAGCATGGCGCAGATCGAAAAGCGGCTGGAAGACATCGTGCATGTCAATAACGCCGAATCGAACCATGTCACATCGATGCGCGCCACCGTAGCCGATCGCATGATCGCGCTGCGCAATCTGGTATTGCTGACTGAAGACGCGGAGATGCGGCCGGAAGTCGAGCGCATCGAAGCCCAGACCAGGAAATACAACGGCCATGTGGAAAAGCTCAACGCGCTGTTCGCGTCCGAAGCCAGCACCCTGGCGAAGGAAAAGGAGCTGATGGCCAGCATCATGGAAGCTGCGCAGGCTGCTGCGCCCATCATGGAGCGTGCCGCCAAGGCAGGCCTGGCCAATGACAATGAAGGCGCTACCCGCATCCTGATCAAGGAATTGCGTCCGGTGCAACGCACCTGGATGGAAAAGCTGACCCAACTGGCCGACTTGGAAGACAAGCTGTCCTCCGAGGCCATGGCGGAAGCCGGGGCCAGCTACGCCTTCGCCCGCAACCTGATGCTGGCCATTAGTGCGCTGGCGATTGCCATCGCGGTTGCGGCCGGCTGGCTGATCACGCGCTCGCTGACCCGGCAGCTCGGCGGCGAACCGGACGAAGCCGTCGCCATCGCGAGCCGCATCGCCGCCGGCGACCTCGCCACCGACATCCGCCTGCGCGCCGGCGACACCGACAGCATGCTGTGTGCATTGAAGAAGATGCGCGACGACCTCGCCGCCATCGTGACCCAGGTCCGTGCCGGCACCGACACCATTGCCACTGCCTCGGGCCAGATCGCCTCGGGCAACATGGACCTGTCCTCGCGCACCGAGCAGCAGGCTTCCTCGCTGGAGGAAACCGCCTCGTCGATGGAGGAACTGACCTCCACCGTGAAGCAGAATGCCGACAACGCCCGCCAGGCCAACCAGCTGGCGCTCACCGCATCAAGCGTGGCCACCCAGGGCGGCGAAGTGGTGGCCCAGGTGGTCGACACCATGGCCGCCATCGACAGCTCCTCGAAGAAGATCGTCGACATCATCGGCGTGATCGACGGCATCGCCTTCCAGACCAACATCCTGGCGCTGAACGCGGCGGTGGAAGCGGCCCGCGCCGGCGAGCAGGGCCGCGGCTTCGCGGTGGTGGCCACCGAAGTGCGCAGCCTGGCGCAGAAGAGCGCGGCGGCGGCGCGCGAGATCAAGGGCCTGATCGGCGACTCGGTGGAAAAGGTCGAGGCCGGCGGCCGGCTGGTGGCGCAGGCCGGCGGCACGATCCAGGAAGTGGTGGCCAGCGTGCAGCGGGTGACCGACATCATGGCTGAGATCACCGCGGCTAGTAATGAGCAGAGCGCGGGCATCGAGCAGGTGAACCAGGCCATTGCGCAGATGGACCAGGTGACGCAGCAGAATGCGGCGCTGGTGGAGGAAGCAGCGGCGGCCGCCGGTTCGATGCAGGACCAGGCCGCCACGCTGTCGCAGGTGGTGAGCGTCTTCCGTGTGTCGGGCCACGTGGCAGCAGCCGTGCCGGCGGCTTCCAGGCAGCGCACCGCGCCGTCCGCATCGCCGTTGCCTGCGCCCCGGCCTGCCGCCGGCGCCAGCCGCGCGGTTGCGCCGGCAGCGCCCAAGCGGGTGGCGGCGACGGCAGGCAGCGACGCTGACTGGGAAGAGTTCTGATAACCGGGCCGGGATGCCGGCCCATGCAAGGCATTGAAGATGACAGAAATGGCGCAGGCAACAACGCAGGAAGCGGCGGAAGACATTTATCTGGGGCGTCAGCCCATCGTCGACCGCGCGCAGCAATTGCAGGGCTTCGAACTGCTGTTTCGCAACAGCCTGCAGAACCGGGCCATGGTGGTCAATGATGCGGCGGCAACGTCCTCGGTGATCGTGCATACCCTGTCCGAATTCGGCATTGACAGCGTGCTCGGCGGCTGCACCGGCTTCATCAACTGCGATATCGGTTTCCTGATGAGCGATGTGATTTCGCTGCTGCCGCATGACAAGGTAGTGCTGGAAATCCTGGAGACGACGGTCTCCAACACCGACGTGCAGCGACGCTGCCTGGAACTGAAGGCGCTGGGCTTCCGGCTTGCGCTCGACGACTTCCAGGGCGCAACCGACAGCAACCGCGCGCTGCTGCCGATGATGGACATGATCAAGGTCGACATCGCCGGCCTTTCGGGCGACGCGCTTGAGCGGGTGTCGCGCGATGTGCGCACGCTGAATGCAACCAGGCTGGCGGAAAAGGTGGAAACCCTGGCCCAGTTCCAGCATTGCCGCGACCTGGGCTATCACCTGTTCCAGGGCTATCACTTCGCCCATCCCGAAATGGTCAGCGGCCGCCGGCTGTCGTCTTCCCATGCGGCGCTGCTGCGTCTTCTGGCGATGCTGCAGCAGGACGCCGACATCCGCCAGATCGAGAACGTATTCAAGGAACATCCGGCGCTGGCCGTGAACCTGCTGCGCCTGGCCAATTCCGCGGCGATGGGGCAGCGCCAGCCGCTGCGCTCGGTGGCCAATGCCATCGTGGTGCTGGGCCGGCGCCAGTTGCAGCGCTGGCTGCTGCTGCTGATGCTGGCCAGCGCGGACGCAGGCCAGTCGGGCGCTTCGGCCCTGCTGCATCTGGCCGCCACCCGCGGCAGGCTGATGGAGCTGCTGATGCAGGCCGAACAGCCTTCGCTGGCCGACAGCGCCTTCGTCACCGGCATCGTATCCGTGATGGACGTACTGCTTGGCCAGCCGCTGCGGCAGGTGGTCGACACCCTTGGGCTGGCCGATGACATCCGCGCGGCGCTGCTCGAGCGCACGGGGCCGATAGGCCAGCTGCTGCGCCTGGCGCAGGCGCTGGAGAGCGATGACGACAGCATCGTGCGCGAATACATTACCGCCAATGCCTCGCGCGCCGCGCTCACCATCAATCACAGCCAGGGCCAGGCGCTGCTCTGGGCAAACAAGGTTTTGCAGGCGGCATGATGCACGGACAAACAACAGGCGTGGCGCCGGCGACGGGTGCGAAGATCAGGGTCGTGGTGGTGGACGACTCGGCGCTGATCCGCAGCGTGCTGCGTGAAATCATCGACAGCCAGCCGGACATGGAAGTGGCAGGCGTGGCGCCCGACCCGATCGTGGCGCGCGAGATGATACGCAGGCTGGACCCGGACGTGCTGACGCTGGACGTGGAAATGCCCAAGATGGACGGCCTCGATTTCCTCGAAAAGCTAATGCGGCTGCGGCCAATGCCGGTGGTGATGGTGTCGACGCTGACCGAGCGCGGCTCCGAGATCACGATGCGGGCGCTGGAGCTGGGCGCGGTCGACTTCGTCACCAAGCCCAAGATCTCGATCCAGCACGGCATGCAGGAATATGCCGACACCATCGCCGACAAGATCCGCGCCGCCGCCCGTGCCCGCATTCGCCGGCACGTGGCGGCGCCGGCCGGTGCGGCCGCGACCGCGGCCAGCGCCGCCAGGCCGCTGCCGGCATTGGGCAATCCGCTTGCCAGCAGCGAAAAGCTGATCATCATCGGCGCCTCCACCGGCGGCACCGAGGCCATCAAGGAATTCCTGCTGCAGATGCCGCCGGATTGTCCCGGCATCCTGATCGTGCAGCACATGCCGGAAGGCTTCACCCGTTCCTTCGCCGAGCGGCTGGACAAGCTGTGCCGCATCGCGGTAGCCGAAGCGGTGCATGGCGAGCGGGTGCTGCCTGGCCATGCCTATCTCGCGCCCGGCCATTCGCACCTGCTGCTGGCGCGCAGCGGCGCCAACTATGTGACCCAGCTCGACCAGGGGCCGCCGGTCAACCGCCACCGGCCTTCGGTGGACGTGCTGTTCCGCTCGGCGGCGCTCCATGCCGGCAAGAACGCGGTCGGCGTGATCCTGACCGGCATGGGCCGCGACGGCGCCGCCGGCATGCTGGAAATGCGGCACGCCGGCGCCTGGAACGTGGCGCAGGACGAGGCCAGTTGCGTGGTGTTCGGCATGCCGCGCGAGGCGATCGCAGTGGGCGCGACCCATGAAACCGGCCCGCTGAAGGAATTGCCGGGCATGGTGCTGGCGCAGCTGACCCGCCAGGGCGGCCGCGCGCTGAGAGTGTGAAATGCGTCGGATCGACGATGTAAAAAAAATGCCCGCCGCTGGTGCGCCGGGGCTCAAGTTTTTGACGTGACCTGCCGATATGCAGATATCGGTTTAAGGATTGAATGGAGCAATGATGGCTGATCCGAAAATGAAGTTTCTGGTGGTAGACGATTTCTCGACCATGCGCCGCATCGTGCGCAACCTGTTGAAGGAACTGGGCTACAGCAACGTGGACGAGGCGGAAGACGGCGCGATGGCCCTGTCCAAGCTCAAGAACGAACAGTTCGACTTCGTGATCTCCGACTGGAACATGCCGGTGATGAACGGGCTGGACATGTTGAAGAGCATCCGCGCCGACGCCGCGCTGGCCAAGCTGCCGGTGCTGATGGTGACGGCCGAGGCGAAGAAGGAAAACATCATCGCTGCCGCCCAGGCCGGCGCCAACGGCTACGTGGTCAAGCCGTTCACCGCGGCCACGCTGGACGAGAAGCTGGCGAAGATCTTCGAAAAACTCGAAAAGGTCGGAGCCTGACATGGAAGCCGCGCGGCCGGACCTGACGGCGCAGGGCGGAGAAGGGCAGTTGCAGGAAGCGTTGCTGGCGCGGGTCGGCCAGATGACGCGCAGCCTGCACGACAGCCTGCGCGGCCTCGACTTCGACAAGCTGATCGAACGCGCCGCCTACGACATCCCGGACGCGCGCGACCGGCTCGATTATGTCGCCCGCCTCACCGAGCAGGCGGCGCAGAAGGTGTTGAACGCCACCGAGCTGGCCAGTCCGCTGCAGGACGGCCTGGCCAGCGGCGCCGATGCGCTGGCCAGCGACTGGCGCGCCGCGCTGGCGGATGGCAGCATGCCGGCCGCCAGCCGCGCACTGGCCGAGCGCACCCTGGGCTATCTGGCGCAGGCAAGAGCGGACAGCGACACCACGCGCGCCCATCTGATGGACATCATGATGGCGCAGGACTTCCAGGACCTGACCGGGCAGGTGATACGCAAGGTCACCGAACTGGCGCATGGCCTGGAGCAGCAACTGGTGCAGCTGCTGGTGGACTATGCGCCGGGCGACGTCCGGCGTGAAACCAATACCGGCCTGCTCAATGGCCCGCAAATCAACCCGACCGCCAGCCCCGACGTGGTGGCGGACCAGGCGCAGGTCGACGATCTTCTGGAGAGCCTGGGCTTCTAGCCGGACGCTATCCGTTCCACGTCTTTTTTCAACCAGCCTCGCAGCCGACCGATGTCCCTATCCCATTTCCTGGTGCGCACCGCTTTGCTCGACCCGGCGCGCAAGGTGGTCGCGCATCGATTCGCCTGGCAGCGCAATGCGCCCGGTGCGTCGGACGACGCGCTCGCGCTGCAGCTCGCGGCCGGCCTGCATGATGAAGACAAGGGGTGGCTGCTGGCCGATGGCCACCTGATTTTGCCTGCCACGCCGGCGGCCCTGGAGGCAATCGTCGCCACGCCGCTGCCGCCGGCGGCGCTCACGCTGTCGCTTGACGCCGCAACGCTGCAGGGGCCGCAAGGGCAGGGCTGCGCCGCCGAACTGCGCCGCAAGGGCTATGGCCTGGCGCTGCGCGACGCCGATGCCGACGGTATCGACGCCGCACTGTGCGGCCATGCCACCCAGCTCGAACTTGATGGCGCCGCGGCGGGGCTTTCCGCCCGCTTGAAACGCGTCGCCGCCATGCGCCGCCCATCGACCCGCATCGCACTGCCCGGCATCGGTGTCTGGGCGCATTACGACACCTGCGCCAAGGCGGGCCTGCATGTCTATGCCGACCAGCTGCTGCGCGCGCCTGCGCCGCCGCAGGACGCACGCGGCCTGAATGCATCGCAGACCGTCATCCTGCAGCTGATGGAACTGGTCAACCGCAATGCCGACCTGCGCGAGCTGGAAGCCGTGCTCAAGCGCGACCCGGCCATTTCCTACAAGCTGTTCAGGTATATCAATTCGGTCGGCTTCGGCCTGGGCGCGGAAATCAACTCGATCCGCCATGCGGTGACGCTGCTGGGCTACGCCACGCTGAACCGCTGGCTGGCGCTGCTGCTGGCCACCGCCAGCGCCAGTGAATATGCCGCGCCGCTGATGAAGACCGCCATCATCCGCGGCCGCTTCGCCGAGCTGCTGGGCCTGTACCTGCTGCCCCGCAATGAAGCTGAAAACCTGTTCGTGGCCGGCATGTTCTCGATGCTGGACCGCCTGCTGGGCATGACGATGGACGAGGCGCTGGCGCAGATACCGCTGTCCGAAGCGCTGTGCCAGGCGCTGCTATCGCGCCAGGGCATCTATGGTCCTTTCCTGGCGCTGGCGGAAAGCTGCGAGCAGCCGGACGGCGACAGCGCGGCGCAGGCCGACGCGCTGTTCCTGTCGGCCGAGCAAGTCAACCGCGCCCATCTGGCGGCGCTGGCCTGGGCGCAGAACCTGAAGCTGTAGACGGTCCTATGCAGCAGCGTCGGAGCGGCTTCTTGGCTTTCGCCATCCGTCGCTGCTATATTTTCGCCTTGCGCGTCAGGCCGAAGGCTTGGCCGGTTACCTTGCCGTCCAACCTTGTCGATGAAAGAGCCTGTCATGGATTCTTCCCGTGCAGCCACTGCCGCGCATGACGCCGTGCAGCATTTCTTCGATGTAGATCAACCGCCTCCTCCTGAACCCCACCCCAGCGGCGCTCCCGGCTTCACAGCAGACAGCCGGAGTACAGCGTATTACTGCTGCCGATGAGCTGGTCGGCGGGAAGAAGAGTATGGATTCGCACGGCGACTGTGGACAATCGCCATCCTCAACCTGCCTCCATGCTGTCGTTGCTGGTATGCCGGGGTGTCCAGACCGGCATCATGAAGGGGGCATTGGACTGCATGGACATCCTGATTAATGAAGCCGGCTTGCCGGAGGCTGACACGGTCAAACTGTTGCGCAGCCACTTTGAACGCAAGTCGAATGCGGAATGCAAAGACCTCGAGGCGAGGTCGAATGCTTTCCCCGACTTTTCGATTGGGCCGCAGCGTGCCATGCCCTTTAATGGGCTGTCCGCCATCGACTCTCTCTTCTGCGACTGGCTGGGCGCCAGGATGAAGGCGTACATGCAAAAGATCCTGGCCTCCTCCCTGCCTGACACGGCCAAACGCGACGTGCTCCGGCTGGATTTTCCGGACCGTTCCCAGTTCCTGCGCATGAGCCGGGCGCTTCGCACCTACTGTTCCACCGTGCGCGGCAGCAGCTTGCCTGAGACGATGAAGCAGGAACTGACAAGCCGCTTGCGCACCCATTTCGATCCGGCATGCTCGCTGCTCTGAGTTCACTGCCCTGAACCGCGCGACATGGCAGGCGCCGGCTGCTGGCAGGCCGGCTCTGCCGCCAGGCCGCCCGCTTCGGCGAGCAGCACGCCGTTTGCCCCGCTGTTCCAGCGATGGCCATGGAAGCCATGACGCGATAATGCGGGCTCACCTTGGGCATTTGCGCCAGCTTCATGCCCGCAGCCGGAGCGCCGCATGGCCGAAGACAGCGAACTCGAAAAAACCGAACCAGCCTCACAGAAGCGCCTCGATGAAGCGCGCGAGCAGGGCAATGTCCCGCGCTCGCGCGAACTGGCGACCTGCAGCGTGCTGCTGGTCGCCGGTTGCGCACTGTGGATGCTGGGCGGCCGGCTGGCCGCGCAACTGGGCAGCCTGCTGGCCAACAGCCTGACCTTCGAGCGCAGCCAGGCGTTCGACATGGACCTGCTGGTCTCGCGCGCCGCCTCGCTCCTCATCGATGTGCTGCTGGCATTCGCGCCGGTGGCGGCAGCGCTGATGCTGGTGGCGGTCGGCGCGCCGCTGCTGATCGGCGGCTGGAACTTCAGCACCAAGGCTTTCATGCCCAACTTCGGCAAGCTGAACCCCCTGAGCGGCCTGGGCAACCTGGTGTCGTCGAACGCGCTGGTGGAATTGGGCAAGGCGGTCGGCAAGACCGTCCTGGTTGGCATCGTGGCCTGGATCGTGGTGCGCGGCAAGCAGGACGCGGTCATGGCGCTGGCGCTGGAGCCGCTCAACGTCGGCAGCGCCCATCTGGGCCAGCTGCTGCTGCAGTCTTTCATGCTGATCGTTGCCGCGCTGGTGGCCATCGCCGCCATCGACGTGCCGTACCAGCTCTGGCACCACGCCAGCCAGCTGAAGATGACGCGCGAGGAGCTGCGCCAGGAAGCCAAGGAATCCGAAGGCAATCCGGAGATCAAGGCCAAGATCCGCGCCACCCAGCGCGAGATGGCGCGGCGCCGCATGATGTCCGAGATCCCGACCGCCGACGTGGTGGTGACCAACCCGACCCACTTCGCGGTGGCGCTCAAATACACCGACGGCAAGATGCGCGCGCCCAAGGTGGTGGCCAAGGGCGCCGACGAAGTCGCTGCCAAGATCCGCGAATTGGCGGCCGAGCATCATGTGCCTCTGCTCGAAGCGCCGCCCCTGGCGCGCGCGCTGTTCCGCCATGCCGAACTGGGCGACGAGATCCCGGAAGCGCTGTACACCGCGGTGGCGGAAGTGCTGGCCTATGTGTTCCAGTTGAAGGCCCATGCCAGCCATGGCGGCCTGAAGCCGACGGCGCCGACGGCGCTGGAGGTGCCGCCAGGGATGGATCCGTTGGAAGACAGTCCCGGGCAATAGCACAGCAAACCTGCCAACAGGCTGTCGCGTAGTCCGGGCCTTACGGCGGCTGGCTGGTCCATGTGAATTCACCTTGTGACAGTGATGGCTTTGAAGAGCGCTCCCGCATCTCCCTGGCAGTTTCCCCATGCAAGCGCATCTGTTTATCTTTGTGCGCCTTTCGCGCCGTCTTGATCAGCACGACCGGTTTGTCGTGTTTTTAGCAGTCCTTACACACGTCATGTGGCAAGCAGTCGGTTCTGTAAGCGGAACATTCATCTGAAAAAAGCGCACCAAAATCCAACATTGTGCGAATTCCGAATTGCTTTGGTTGAAATAAAGGCCAAGGTTGTCGAGCCAAATGCGGCCTCGGCAAAGCCGGATTCGCAGCTTTGAGACCACGCATTTGCCAGAGCGGCAGGTCCGGTCTGTCTCATCCGGGGTCCCTTTCTTATACCACCAGAATCGAGAGGAAAAATATGGATAAGGCTCGCTTTGCAGGGAGGAGTGCTTGGAGTATTTTGGATGATCGTCTCCCCAGGAAATTTCAATTGACGACGCTGCAAAGAAGCTGGTGAAGGAATTAACAGGAGAAGATTCCGTTTCTAGTGAAAGCAGTTATGCAGCTTATGCTGAATTTCCTGCATCTGTTTCGAAGGCGGCCCTGACTGCTCTGCTAAGCATGCACGGAGAGCGGGAAACCAGTCACGTCCAGGAGAACGTGTCGCAAATGATGACGGATGCACGGCAAAAATATCTGAAATAGGCTGGGACGGCAGACAAGGCGAATTTAACCACTGAGTTTGACGGCAAGGTCATTAACCTGCTGGTTCAAAGGTTAAGCGGAAGGGCGCGCTTGTTCTATTGTGGAAAAGCCCAGGAGTTGAGTCGAGCGTTACAGAACGGCACTTCCACTAAATATATGTACAACCAGGAAATGGTCCATTTCATGCGCGAGGTAATGGATCCGGAAGCCTACTATCTGGAAACTGAGGTAGTGAATGCCTTGAGTTTGATAGGTAATGAAAAAGAAAATGTGGTTGATGGGCTGGTTTACCTATTTAAAGGAAATATAAATAGCGACTTAATGAAACAGATGCGGGAATTTGACAATGTTTTGTCTGAAATTTTGAATAATAAAAAATTTGGTGATCCGGAGAGTGAAAAAAGGCTGGCTTTTCGAAGAAATTTCATTGAAAAAGCAAGGGAAAAGCTGGCAAACCGACTACCTGAGCCAGACAGGACCGAATACTTCAAGTTTGAAAAACAACAGCGAGAAAATTTAAGCCAGGGTCGCATTGATTACGATAGTTATCGGAGTTCCGTGTTGGGATGGATAGTCAAGCGTCCTCTGCAAGAAGGATTAAAAAAGGCATTGAGCGGGAAAAATGTTGCGGAGTGTCGTGAGATTTTGGTTAATTTAATTAAAGAAAACGGGGCCTACAATAATCACTATCATTTATTCTATGATGACTTGCAAGCTAAAGGAAAAGTGCAAGGCATTTATCAAAAGTTCCTGGGTGCTGCTTTTGCTTATGTGGACTCGAAGCCGAGCGTCCTAAAAACCAGCCAGGAGAAGTATGCCGAATTTGTAACGGCGGCGAAAAGCCGATTGCTGCAGGCTTTGCCGGAATCGATTTCCAAAGCGCATGCGCAGCATGTGAAAGTCATTGATGAGTTGCTGCAAAAGGGGTTCATAGAGCAAGCAGGATATTACGAGAGCAGGGATACTTATCTGTTAGGGCTAATTGCCCCCGTAAAAGATGATAGACATCCCGTTCGCGGCGCGGCAAGCAGCGCTTTCGATGAGTCGGTGTTAAACGCACCTCATCTGGAAAAAATTGTTACTGATGCATTGCAAAAAAGTATCAGATCGAACAATAAAAAAAACGACACCTTGGAAGCCTTAATCATGTGCTGGGGGGGATTCGTGAATAGCCACCACGACGATTTCAGTTTGCAGCCGGTTTGTGAGGCAAAATCGGCTTACTTGAAAACGAAAAATTCAACGCATGCCAACGACCAGCTCATGAAATTCAGGGTCGACGGTGAGTTTAGTGTCGAAGCCCGCAAGCAACTAGTCAAACAGTTGCCCGGGAATCTGCGCCCATCCTATGACGCGCATGAAAAGCTTCTCCTCGATCATCTGGGAAAAGGCCATATAACTCAGCAGACTTACTGGAACGGCATGGTCTTGTTTTTAAATGAACATTTTCGTTTTCCAAGTTAATTAAACCAGGATAATCCCGCAGCTATCGACGCGGCAAAAGCTTGCCAAAGGCATCCGGCCGCGCGGGGCACAGCCGGAAACCGGAAGAAAAGGAGGAATCTTCCTAACGCATCGCGCAAGCAAAAAAGCGCCATAACCACCCTTTGTTCGCTGGATGCAACTCCCTTTGTATCGCCAATAATGTCTCCAGAAATGCCTCTGTGGCGCCATGGTGGCGACGGGGCGCACTCCAGGAGCAGCATTGGCTAATACCGGTATTCATGCAAACACTGACTTGTCGGTGGAAAAGGGACTGTTCTGCCCGCCCGGAGCCGCCCAATGAACGGCCTGACCCTGCCGGCCTGGCTGCGCAACGCCAATTCCAAGGCCCTGGCGGCGCCGGCCATCATCATCATGATGCTGGCGATGATGGTGCTGCCGCTGCCGGCCATCGTGCTGGACATGTTCTTCAGCTTCAATATCGCGCTGTCGGTGATCATCCTGCTGACCAGCCTGTACACCATCAAGCCGCTGGACTTCATGGCGTTCCCGGCGGTGCTGCTGGTGTCGACCATGCTGCGGCTGTCGCTCAACGTGGCTTCCACCCGCGTGGTGCTGACCGAGGGCCACACTGGCCCCGACGCGGCCGGCAAGGTGGTCGAGGCGTTCGGGCACTTCCTGATCGGCGGCAATTACACCGTCGGTATCGTGGTGTTCATCATCCTGACCATCATCAACTTCACCGTCGTCACCAAGGGCGCTGGCCGCATCGCGGAAGTGGGCGCGCGTTTCGCCCTTGACGCGATGCCGGGCAAGCAGATGGCGATCGACGCCGACCTGAACGCCGGCCTGATCGCCGAAGCCGAAGCGCGCCGCCGCCGCACCGAAGTGGCCCAGGAAGCCGAGTTCTATGGCGCCATGGACGGCGCCTCCAAGTACGTGCGCGGCGATGCCATCGCCGGCATCATGGTGACCCTGATCAACGTGGTTGGCGGCCTGGTGGTGGGCATGGTGCAGCACGACATGGCCTTCGACGCGGCGATCAAGAACTACACCCTGCTGGCCATCGGCGACGGCCTGGTGGCGCAGCTGCCATCGCTGATCATCTCCACCGCGGCCGGCGTGATCGTCTCGCGCGTCGCATCCGAGCATGACATCGGCAGCCAGCTGATGAACCAGCTGTTCGCCAAGCCGCAGGTGCTGATGATCACCGCCGGCATCCTGGGCGGCATGGGCATCATTCCCGGCATGCCGCACGTGCCTTTCCTGTTCCTGGCCGGCGTGCTGGGCGGCGGCGCCTACCTGCTCAAGAAGCGGGCCGCGGAAGCCGCCGCGGCGCCGGTGGTGGAAGCCGCGCCCGTGCTGCCGGCGCCGGAAACCGAGGAAGCCACCTGGCAGGACATCGTGCCGGTCGACACCCTGGGCCTGGAAGTGGGTTACCGCCTGATTCCGCTGGTGGACAAGACGCAGGGCGGCGAGCTGTTGAAGCGCATCAAGGGCATCCGGAAGAAGTTTGCGCAGGAAGTGGGTTTCCTCTCGCCGCCGGTGCATATCCGCGACAACCTGGAGCTGAAGCCTTCCGGCTACCGCATTGCGTTGAAGGGTGTCGAAATCGGCGCGGGCGAGGCGCATGCGGGCCAGTTCCTGGCGATCAACCCCGGCATGGTCACCGGCACGCTGCCCGGCACCGTCACCAGCGACCCGGCCTTCGGCCTGCCTGCCACCTGGATCGACGCCAGCCTGCGCGACGAGGCCCAGGCCATGGGTTATACCGTGGTGGATGCCGGCACCGTGGTGGCCACCCATCTGAACCATTTGATCACGATGCATGCGGCCGAGCTGCTGGGTCGCGGCGAGCTGCAGCAGCTGATCGACCACCTGAACAAGGAGTCGCCCAAGCTGCTGGACGACCTGGTGCCCAAGATGCTGCCGTTGTCGACCTTGCAGAAGGTGCTGCAGAACCTGCTGACCGAAGGCATCCATATCCGCGACATGCGGACCATCGTCGAAACGCTGGCCGAAAATGCCGGCCATTTCCAGGATGCCGGCGACCTGACCGCGCTGGTGCGCATCGCCCTTGGCCGCGCCATCGTCCAGCAGTTGTTCCCGAACGGCGGCGAGCTGACCGTGATGGCGCTGGACAACCGGCTGGAGCGGCTGCTGATGCAGGCATTGCAGACCAGCGGCCCCGATGGCGCCGGCATCGAGCCGGGCCTGGCCGACACGCTCGTGATGCAGACCGCCGAGGCGGTGCAGCGCCAGGAGCAGATGGGCATCACGCCCGTGCTGCTGGTGCCGGGCCAGTTGCGCGCGGTACTGTCGCGCTTCCTGCGCCGCAGCCTGCCGCAGTTGAAGCTGCTGTCGCATGCGGAGATACCGGACACCAAGACCATCAAGGTGACGGCGCTGGTGGGAGGGTAGGGGGAGGGAGCATTGCTGCGCCTAACGGCAACGGCAAAGGCAAAGGCAACGGCAACGGCAACGGCAACGGCAACCACAGACGCCGCCCCTACCGCCTCACCATCCCCTCCCTGCGAGGCGAGCGTCCTCCCCCCATCCCCTACCTGGCCTTCCTGAACGGATTACGCTCGTCCAGTTCATCCATGTAGGCAGCAATCCCGCCGCTCTCCTGCTCCAGGAAACGCTCCACCGCATCGCTGAAGGCTGGATGCGCCAGCCAGTGGGCCGACCAGGTTTTCTGCGGCAGGAAACCGCGCGCCATCTTGTGTTCGCCCTGCGCGCCGCCTTCGAAAGCGGCCAGGCCGCGCTCGATGCAGAATTCCAGCGGCTGGTAGTAGGCCGTCTCGAAATGCAGGCAGGCATGCTGCTCCAGCGCGCCCCAGTAGCGGCCGTACAGGGTCTGGCTGTCATGCACCACCAGCGATGAGGCGATTGGTTTGCCGTCGCGCTCGGCGATCACCAGCAGCAGGTTGTCCGGCATGGACGCGCCGATGCGCAGGAAAAAGTCGAGATTCAGGTAGGGCGAGGAATAATGCGCCGCATAGGTGTGGTCGTAGCAGCGCTTGAAGAAACGCCAGTCGGCTTCGCCGATCTGCGCGCCTTCCAGGCGACGGAAGGTAATGCCGGCGTCCCGCACCTTGCGCCGTTCGGCGCGGATGTTCTTGCGCTTCTTCTGTTCCAGCGTGGACAGGAACTGCTCGAAATCGTCGTAGCCGTCATTGAGCCAGTGAAACTGCACGCCGTTGCGCAGCAGGAAACCGGCCCGCTCCAGCGCTTCGGCCTGCTGGGGCGGCGGATACAGCACATGAGTGGACGACACGTCCGCCTGCTGCTGCAGGGCCAGCAGCGCCTTGACCAGCGCCGACCTGGCGGTTTCATCGCGCGCCAGCAGCCGGCCGCCAGTGACCGGCGTGAAGGGAATCGCCGACAGCAGCTTGGGGTAGTACTCCAGGCCATTGCGCCGGTAGGCGTCCGCCCAGGCCCAGTCGAATACATATTCGCCATAGGAATGGCTTTTCACGTACAGCGGCATGGCCGCCGCCAGCGTGTCGTCCTGCCACAGGGTCAGGAACTGGGGTTGCCAGCCGGACTTGCGCGCGGCGCTGCCGGAGGCATGCAGCGCGTCGAGGAAGGCATAGGACAGAAACGGGTTGGCGTCCGCCTGCAGCGATAGCAGGGAAGTCCATTGCGCCTGACCGGCCTCGGCCAGGGAAGCAATAATGCGCGTGCGATAATTCAGGGTCAGCCTCATTCAAGCATGATTGATGGAAGAATCGCCAGGGCGCCGACCGGTACATTGGTGCTCCGGGTTTGCCGGACTCCTGGGTTGCCGATGGCCGGCGCGGGGCTGGGCTGTTGCTTGGCCCGGCGCGAGCAGCCCATTCTACGCAAAATCCGTCGCCGCGTTTGCGCCACCCGGCCGACGGCGACAGTGGCGGGAATGCATGGAACACTTCCCGGTCCAAGCGTTTCCGGCAGAAGCACAAGCACCGAGCATGTCATCAACCGCCCACTGGGCATTCCAAGGCAGAGCACATGAATAACAAGGAATTCTTCAATCTCTATTCCCACGATTTTGCCCGCGTATCGGTCGCCATCCCGTATTGCCGCGTCGCCGATCCGGCATTCAATGCGAAGGAAACGATTGCACTGGCAACCGAAGCGGCCAATCGCGGCGCGGTACTGATCGCCTTTCCGGAACTGGGCTTGTCCGCTTACACCTGTGACGACCTGTTCCACCAGCGCGCGTTGCTCGATGCCTGCAAGGCGGCGCTGGCAAGCATCGTCGAGGCATCTCGGACGCTGCCGGCGGCGCTGGTGGTCGGCTTGCCGCTGCAGGTGGACCATATGCTGTTCAACTGCGCCGCGGTGGTTGCCGACGGCCGCATACAGGGCGTGGTGCCCAAGACCTATCTGCCCAACTACGGCGAGTTTTACGAAGCCCGGCAGTTCAGCGAGGCCGACGCCGCCATCAGCGACCAGATCGAGCTGCTGGGCCAGAGCGTGCCGTTCGGCGCGACCTTGCTGTTCGAAGTGGCCAACATGCCGCTGCTGCGCTTCCACGTGGAGATCTGCGAAGACCTGTGGACGCCGATTCCGCCGTCCTCCTATGCCTCGCTGGCCGGCGCCACCGTGCTGGTGAACCTGTCAGCCTCCAATATCGTGGTCGGCAAGTCGCGCTATCGCCACCAGCTGGTGGGCCAGCAGTCGGCGCGCTGCCTGTCGGCGTACTTGTACTCATCGGCCGGACGCGGCGAATCCTCCACCGACATGGGCTGGGATGGCCAGGCGCTGATCTACGAGAATGGCGAACTGCTGGCGCAATCGGAGCGGTTTTCCGATGCGTCGCACCTGATCTGCGCAGACATCGACCTGGAGCGGCTGTCGCGCGAGCGCATGCATGTGACGACCTTCGGCGACAGCGCCCGTCGCCATCGCGACCAAGTGGCCGAATTCCGCACGATTTCCTTCGAAGTGAATGTGCCCGTGTCCGGGACGCTGAAATTGGAGCGGCATGTCGAGCGCTTTCCCTATGTGCCGTCGGACCACCGGCTGCGCGACGAGCGCTGCATGGAGGTCTACAACATCCAGGTGCAGGCGCTGGTGCAGCGGCTGTCGGCTTCCGGCATCAGGAAGGTAGTGATTGGCGTGTCGGGCGGTCTCGATTCCACCCATGCGCTGCTGGTCTGCGCCAAGGCGATGGACAGGCTGGGCTTGCCCCGCACAAACATTCTCGGCGTGACCATGCCGGGTTTCGCCACCAGCGGCCGCACCCTGGAGCAGGCCAGGAAGCTGATGGAAGTCGTCGGCTGTTCGGCCAGCGAAATCGACATCCGGCCGAGCTGCCTGCAAATGCTGAAGGACATCGGCCATCCCTACGCGGAAGGCCAGGAAGACTACGACGTTACCTTCGAGAATGTGCAGGCGGGCGAGCGCACCAGCCACCTGTTCCGCCTCGCCAATTTCCACAATGGCATCGTGCTGGGCACCGGCGACCTGAGCGAACTGGCGCTGGGCTGGTGCACCTATGGCGTGGGCGACCACATGTCGCACTACAACGTCAATGCCAGCGTACCGAAAACGCTGATCGTCCATCTGGTGCGCTGGGTGGCGGAAACCCACCAGATCGGCGCCTCCGGTTCGGATGTGCTGATCAAGGTGCTGGAAACCGACATCAGCCCGGAACTGGTGCCCGGCAAGTCGGCCGACGTGCCCGACCAGAAGACCGAGAACGTGATCGGCCCTTACGAACTGCAGGATTTCAATCTCTATTACACCCTGCGTTTCGGCCTTACCCCGACCAAGGTGGCTTTCCTGGCGCTGTCGGCCTGGGGCGACCGCAACGCGGGAAGCTGGCCGGAAGGGCCGCATGTGGCGCGCAACCAGTACACGCTGGCCGACATCAAGAAAAACCTCGGCATTTTCCTGTATCGCTTCTTCAAGACCAGCCAGTTCAAGCGTTCATGCGTTCCAAACGGACCCAAGGTCGGCTCGGGCGGATCGCTGTCGCCACGCGGCGACTGGCGCGCGCCCAGCGACTCCGAAGCCTCGGTCTGGATGGAGGAATTGAAAAATATTCCGGAACAATAAGCGGTTCAGTTGCGCCGCCAGGCCTATTTATCGGAGAAAATTGCAAGCCGTCGGCTATACTCCCGGCCGGTTACCGTAATGATGGTGCAGATGTTAGCTACTGATCCGCACCATCTTGCTTCCCGGTTCCGGGACGACTGACAGACACTGTGCAATCCAACAGAAGGAGCTTTTCGTGAAACAGATTACTGCGATTATCAAACCGTTCAAGCTCGACGAAGTGCGCGAAGCGCTGGCCGAAGTCGGCGTGAGCGGCTTGACGGTGACCGAAGTCAAGGGCTTCGGACGGCAGAAAGGCCATACCGAACTCTATCGCGGCGCCGAATACGTGGTCGATTTCCTGCCCAAGGTCAAGGTCGAAGCGGTGGTGGACGATGGCGTGGTGGATGCGGCGGTCGACGCCGTGATCAAGGCCGCCCGCACCGGCAAGATCGGCGACGGCAAGATCTTCGTGCGCGCGGTCGAGCAGGTGATCCGCATCCGCACCGGCGAGACGGGCCCGGACGCGGTCTGACAGCAGGGAATAACGATGGCGGAAGCGGCGCCGGCCGTTTCCCGATGCGGTCCCGAGGCCCGGCTAGCTCTGCGCCTTCAGCAGCACCATCACCGCGCCGGCGCCGCCATCGGCGGCGCGCGCCTGGCAGAACGCCAGCACCTCATCCTTTTGCACCAGCCAGTTCCGCACCTTTTTCTTCAGCACCGGTTCGCGGTTGACCGAACCCAGTCCCTTGCCATGGATCACCCGCACGCAGCGCAGGCCGCGGCGGGTGGCGAGCCGCAGAAACTCGGCCAGCGCCTCGCGCGCCTCGTCGGTGCGCAGGCCATGCAGGTCGAGCTGGCTTTGCGTGACCCAGTGCCCGCGCCGCAGCTTGCGCACCACTTCCTGGCCTATCCCCGTGCGGGCATAGCTGAGCCCCTCGTCGGTTTCCAGTAGCGACTCGATACTGAACTCGTCCGATAGCGACTGCGCCAGCGCCGCCTGCTCGTCGGCCAGATGCTGACGCGCCACCGGCTCGGGCAGCGGCGGGGCGTGCGGCGCCTTCTCGCTGGCGCGCAGCGGCGCCACATTGCCTATGCTGTGCCGGAACAGGTTGGCCTCGCGCTGCGCCAGCGCTTCCTCCTCGCGCCGCCTGGCTTCGGCCCGCGCGCGCGCTTCTTCCTGTTCCTTCAGCCGGTCGCGCAGCGATTGCAGCGCCGCGAAGTCCTTGATGCCCGCCATGACTGCTTCATCCGGTGAATGACGATGACTACGCTTCCTGGCTTTCCAGGTAGCGCTGGGCGTCCAGCGCCGCCATGCAGCCGGTGCCGGAACTGGTGATGGCCTGGCGGTAGACGTGGTCCTGCACGTCGCCGGCGGCGAACACGCCCGGTGCGGTGGTGGCAGTGGCCATGCCTTCCAGGCCGGTCTTGGTGACGATGTAGCCGTTCTTCATTTCCAGCTGGCCTTCGAAGATGCCGGTGTTGGGCTTGTGGCCGATTGCAATGAACACGCCGTGCAAGGGCACTTCGGTGACGTTGCCGTCCTGGGTGGACTTGATGCGGATGCCGGTCACGCCGCTGTCGTCGCCCACCACTTCATCGAGCGTATGGTTCCACTTGATCTCGATCTTGCCTTCGGCGACCTTGGCCATCAGGCGGTCGATCAGGATCGCCTCGGCGCGGAACTTGTCGCGGCGATGCACCACAGTGACCTTCTTGGCGATATTGGACAGATACAGCGCTTCCTCGACCGCCGTATTGCCGCCGCCGACCACGGCCACTTCCTGGTTCTTGTAGAAAAAGCCGTCGCAGGTGGCGCAGGCCGACACGCCCTTGCCCATGAAGGCTTCTTCCGACGGCAGGCCCAGGTATTGGGCCGAGGCGCCGGTGGCGATGATCAGCGCGTCGCAGGTGTATTCGCCGGCGTTGCCGATCAGGCGGATCGGCTTTTCGCTCAGCTTGGTGGTGTGGATGTGGTCGAACACGATTTCCGTGTCGAAACGCTCGGCATGCTGCAGCAGACGCTGCATCAGCTCCGGCCCCTGCACGCCCATCGGGTCGCCCGGCCAGTTCTCGACGTCGGTGGTGGTCATCAGCTGTCCACCCTGCTCGATGCCGGTGATCAGCACCGGCTTGAGATTGGCGCGGGCGGCATAGACGGCGGCGCTGTAACCGGCGGGGCCGGAACCGAGGATCAGGACGTGAGCGTGTTTGGGAGTGGACATGGCGATATGTGAAATGGAAAGAAACGGGAGTGGCAAGACTGGCAATGCCGACAAAGGAAAGCTGCGGGGCAGCGGTCCTGTCGTATATCATGCCGGTCGGGCCGAATTCAACCAGTGCGGATTTCGTACAGTGTTGCAGCCTGAAAATGGTTAAGATTATAGACCAAGCCATCCGACAGTCTGGCTTGATCCCCAGAAACATTCCACGTAGCAATACCCAGCCCCCAGCCGTTTGTTGCACGCCTCCGATTTATGACAAGAACGAGCCAAACCTATACCCGCGACACCAGCCCGCAACCGCAGTTGCCCAGCCGTCTGGTGCGCCTGTTGTCGGAAGCGAAGTGGCTGGTGCTGACGGTGCTGACCACGTATCTGGTGCTGATCCTGCTGACTTATGCCAAGGCCGACCCCGGCTGGTCGCATGCCAGCATGGTGCCGCGGCTGCACAACTGGGGCGGGCGCATCGGCGCCTATATCGCCGACCTGGCGCTGTTCATTTTCGGCCTGTCGGCCTGGTGGTTCTGCGTGTTGCTGTTCAAGGCGGTCTGGCTGGGTTACCGCCGGCTGGCCGACGGCGGCATCGAGGAGCCGGAAGCCATCTACCGGCAGGAAAAGATCATCCGTGCCATCGGTTTCGTGATGATGCTGGCCGGCAGCGTCGGCCTGGAGCATGTGCGCATGTACAGCCTGAAGGTGGCGCTGCCGCGGGCGCCGGGCGGCGTGCTGGGCGCCCTGATCGGCGGCAGCGCCCAGAATGCGCTCGGCTTCACCGGCGCCACGCTGCTGCTGGTGCTGCTGTTCGGCCTGGGCTTTTCGCTGTTCTTCCAGGTGTCCTGGCTGACCCTGGCCGAGCGCATCGGCGGCTTGCTGGAAAATTCGGTGGCGTTGGCGCAGAAGCTGTACGCGGCCCATGTCGACCGCAAGCTGGGCCAGGTCGCGGCCGTCAAGCGCGACGTGGCGGTAGTGCAGGAGCGCGCCAAGATCGTCGAGGCGCCGCCGGTGCGCATCGAGCCGCAGATCGTCACCGTGCCCAAGGCCGAGCGCGTGGTCCACAAGGACCGGCAGGCCAGCCTGTTCGGCGTCGATAATCGCGATACCAACCTGCCGCCGCTGTCGCTGCTGGACGAGGCGCCGCCGGCGCAGGAGACGGTCAGCGTCGAAACCCTGGAATTCACCAGCCGCCTGATCGAGAAGAAGCTGTCGGACTTCGGCGTCGACGTGAAGGTGGTGGCGGCCTATCCGGGGCCGGTGATCACCCGCTATGAGATCGAACCCGCCACCGGCGTCAAGGGCAGCCAGATCGTCAACCTGGCGCGCGACCTGGCGCGGGCGCTGTCGCTGACCTCGATCCGCGTGGTCGAAACCATCCCCGGCAAGAATTACATGGGCCTGGAACTGCCGAATCCGAAACGGCAGATCGTCCGCCTGACCGAGATCCTCGGCTCCAAGGTCTACAACGACGGCGTCTCCAGCCTGACCGTGGCCCTAGGCAAGGATATCGCCGGCCATCCGGTCGTCGCCGACCTGGCCAAGATGCCGCACTTGCTGGTGGCCGGCACCACCGGCTCGGGCAAGTCGGTCGGCATCAACGCCACCATCCTGTCGCTGCTCTACAAGGCCGACCCCAAGCAGGTGCGCCTGATCCTGATCGACCCGAAGATGCTGGAACTGTCGATCTACGAAGGCATTCCGCATCTGCTGGCGCCGGTGGTGACCGACATGAAGCAGGCCGGCCATGCGCTGAACTGGGCCGTCAATGAAATGGAGCGGCGCTACAAGCTGATGTCCAAGCTGGGCGTGCGCAACCTGGCCGGCTACAACCAGAAGATCGCCGACGCCGAGAAGAGCGAGCAGAAGATACCGAATCCGTTCAGCCTGACGCCGGACGCGCCCGAGCCGCTGGAGAAGCTGCCCACCATTGTCATCATCATCGACGAGCTGGCCGACCTGATGATGGTGGTTGGCAAGAAGATCGAGGAACTGATCGCCCGCATCGCGCAGAAGGCGCGCGCGGCCGGCATCCACCTGATCCTGGCAACCCAGCGGCCATCGGTGGACGTGATCACCGGCCTGATCAAGGCCAATATCCCGACCCGCATCGCGTTCCAGGTCAGCAGCAAGATCGATTCGCGCACCATCCTCGACCAGATGGGCGCCGAGGCATTGCTCGGCATGGGCGACATGCTCTACATGCCGCCCGGCACCGGCCTGCCGGTGCGGGTGCACGGCGCCTTCGTGTCCGACGAGGAAGTGCACCGGGTAGTCGACCACCTGAAGGAACAGGGCGAGCCGAACTACATCGAGGGCATCCTCGAAGGCGGCGTTGCCGAGGAAGGCGGCGAAGCCGGCGCGGCGACGGGCGAGGGCGGCGGCGAAAGCGATGCGCTGTACGACCAGGCAGTGCAGGTCGTGCTGAAGAACCGGCGCGCATCGATCTCGCTCGTGCAACGACACTTACGAATTGGTTACAATCGCGCCGCCCGCCTGCTGGAACAAATGGAACAGAGCGGCGTCGTATCCAGCATGCAATCCAACGGCAACCGCGACATCCTGGTCCCGGCCGGCAATACTGCAGAATAGGACAGCACTTGACCTTCAAAGCCCGAATCAAACCGTTGCTGGCCCTCGCGCTGGCCCTGCCCGCGCTGGCGCAGGCCGCCGCGCTGGACCAGTTCAAATCCTTTGTCGGCAGCACGAAAACCGCGCGCGGCGAATTCACGCAACGCCTGGTGAAGAACGAGGGCGGCGCTGCCAAGGTGTCCAATACGTCCACCGGCACCTTCGAGTTTTCCCGTCCAGGCAAATTCATCTGGATCTACAAGAAGCCGTACGAGCAGCAGTTGCAGGCCGACGGCGAAAAGCTCTACATCTACGACAAGGACCTGAACCAGGTTACCGTGCGCAAGCTCGGCAATGCGCTCGGCTCGTCGCCGGCGGCCATCCTGTTTGGCAGCAACGACCTGGAAAAGAACTTCACGCTGAAGGATGCCGGCGAGCGCGACGGCATGGAATGGCTGCAGGCCATACCGAAAGCCAAGGACACCACCTTCGACCAGATCGGCATCGGCCTGCGCGACGGCGTGCCGGTGGCGATGGAACTGCGCGACTCCTTCGGCCAGGTATCGCTGCTGACCTTCACCCGGTTCGAGAAGAACCCGGCGCTGCCGGACAGCCAGTTCCGCTTCACGCCGCCCAAAGGCGCGGACGTGTTCGAGCAGTGAACCATCCCGGCACCGCGGGCAGCGCGCCATGACCGACCTGTTCAGCACCGCGCCGCGCCAGCCGCTGGCCGAGGCCTTGCGGCCGCGCAGCCTGGATGAGGTGGTGGGCCAGCGCCACCTGCTGGGCGAGGGCAAGCCGCTGCGGCTGGCCTTCGAGTCCGGCAAGGTGCATTCGATGATCCTGTGGGGTCCGCCGGGCGTGGGCAAGACCACGCTGGCGCGGCTGATGGCCGATGCCTTCAACAGCGCGTTCATTGCCCTGTCGGCGGTGTTCTCGGGCGTCAAGGATATCCGCGCCGCGATGGAGCAGGCGCAGCAGAACCTTGACCAGCATGGTCGCCACACCATCCTGTTCGTCGACGAGATCCATCGCTTCAACAAGTCACAGCAGGACGCGCTGCTGCCGTTCGTTGAATCGGGCCTGGTGACCTTCATCGGCGCCACCACCGAAAACCCCAGCTTTGAGGTCAACTCGGCGCTGCTGTCGCGCGCCCAGGTCTATGTGCTCAAGTCCCTGACCGACGAGGAGATGCGGCAGTTGCTGCAGCGGGCGCAGGCCAGCGGCCTGGTCGACCTGGCGTTCGAGGATGTCGCCATCGACGCGCTGGCCGGCTATGCGGACGGCGACGCCCGCCGCTTCCTCAACCTGCTGGAGCAGGCGGAAGTGGCAGCCCACACGCAGGGTGTGCGCACGATCGACGCCGCCTTCGTCGAGAATGCGATGACGCTCAATGCGCGCCGCTTCGACAAGGGCGGCGACAACTTCTACGACCAGATCTCGGCGCTGCACAAGTCGGTGCGTGGCTCGCATCCCGATGCGGCGCTGTACTGGTTCTGCCGCATGATCGACGGCGGCGCCGACCCGCGCTACCTGGCGCGCCGCATCGTGCGCATGGCGTGGGAAGACATCGGCCTGGCCGACCCGCGCGCGATGCAGGTGGTCAACGATGCAGCCGAAACTTACGAACGCCTGGGCTCGCCCGAAGGCGAGCTGGCGCTGGGCCAGGCCGTGATCTACCTGGCCATCGCGGCCAAGAGCAATGCCGGCTATAACGCCTTCAACCAGGCGATGGCCTTTGTGAAGAAAGACAAGTCGCGCGAAGTGCCGGTGCACCTGCGCAATGCGCCGACCAGGCTGATGAAGGAACTCGGCTACGGCCACGCCTACCGCTACGCCCATGACGAGCCGAACGCCTATGCCGCCGGCGAGACCTATCTGCCGGAAGGCATGCCTGAGCCGGGCTGGTATCAGCCGGTGCCGCGTGGCATGGAAGCCAAGATCGCCGACAAGCTGGCCTGGCTGCGCCAGCTGGACCGGGACGCCGGCAAGGCCGATTAGCGTGGCGCGCTCCATGCTGCGCGCTGTTTAAGCTCCTGGCCGGCTTTTCGCCGCGGCGCAGGCATGGTTGCCAGGACAGCCTTGTTACAATGGCGGCTTTCGAAACAGCCAGCCGTCCGTCATGATAGACATCCAACTACTACGCAAAGATATCGCCGCCGTTGCCGAGCGCCTGGCAGCGCGCAAGTTCCAGCTTGATGTAAGCGCCTTCAACGAACTGGAATCCGAGCGCAAGCAGATCCAGACCCGCACCGAGGAATTGCAGGGCCGTCGCAACAGCCTGTCCAAGCAGATCGGCATATTGAAGGGCAAGGGCGAGGATGCCTCCGCAGTCATGGCCGAAGTGTCCGGCATAGGCGACGAACTGAAGGCGTCCGCCGCCCGGCTTGATGACGTGCAGGCGGCGATGGGCCGCTTCCTGGAAGCGGTGCCCAACCTGCCGCATCCCTCGGTGCCGCTTGGCGCCGATGAGTCGGGCAATGTCGAAGTCAGGAAAGTCGGCCAGCCTCCCGCCTTCGACTTCGAGGTCAAGGATCATGTGGACATCGGCGCGCGCCTGGGCCTGGACTTCGACACCGCGGCCAAGCTGAGCGGCTCGCGTTTTGCCGTGATGAAGGGCGGCATCGCCCGTCTGCACCGCGCGCTGGCCCAGTTCATGCTGGACACCCATGTCGAGGAGCACGGCTATACCGAGTGCTATACACCCTATATCGTCAATGCCGATTCCCTGCGCGGCACCGGTCAGCTGCCCAAGTTCGAAGCCGACCTGTTTGCGGCGAAGAAGGGCGGCCAGGAAGGCGAGGGCGAGGCGCTGTACCTGATACCGACCGCGGAGGTGCCGCTGACCAATATGGTGCGGGACGAGATCGTCGCCCGCGACAGCCTGCCGATTCGCCTGACCGCGCATTCACCATGCTTCCGCTCCGAGGCCGGGGCATATGGTCGGGATACCCGCGGCCTGATCCGTCAGCATCAGTTCGACAAGGTGGAAATGGTGCAGATCGTCGAGCCGGAGCATTCCTACGACGCGCTGGAGGAAATGCTGGGCCATGCCGAGAACATCCTGAAGAAGCTGGGCTTGCCCTACCGCGTCATCACGCTCTGCACCGGCGACATGGGCTTCGGCGCCGCCAAGACCTATGACATCGAAGTCTGGGTGCCGGCGCAGGGAACATACAGGGAAATTTCCTCGGTATCGAACTGCGAGGCATTCCAGGCGCGGCGCATGCAGGCAAGATTCAGGAATGCCCAGGGCAAGCCGGAACTGCTGCATACCCTGAACGGCTCCGGCCTGGCAGTGGGCCGCACCCTGGTTGCGCTGCTGGAGAATAATCAGCAGGCCGACGGCAGCGTGCTCATCCCGGCGGTGCTGCAGCCCTATATGGGCGGTCTGGAAAGACTGGCGCCGGCCGCGTAAGCGGATTTGAAATAAAGCGCATTTTCCCTATTCCAATTCTGGAAACCCCTCTGCTATAATTCAGCGCCTTGCGGGACTGCGGTGCCGCAAGGAATCAGACCAGGAAAGGTGGCAGAGTGGTCGAATGCGCTGGACTCGAAATCCAGTGTACAGTTATGCTGTACCGTGGGTTCGAATCCCACCCTTTCCGCCAGGACACAAAAAGCGTTAAGAATCAAAGGCCTAGCTGCTAGGAAACGACTCATAACCACACACATTTACCACACACGTTGTGGCGACTAGCGAGGCTCCAGAGATGGAGCCTTTTGTGTTTCTGTTATTTGTCTTTGGCATGAAGGACGATCAGATGGTTGAGACAAGCCAAGAATCTATACCTATGAAGAGTCCAGACATCCTTGCGCACGACCACGAGAGAAGAACAAAGCTTTTCGGCGCGTATATAGCATTTATTGCGGCGGCAGTAGTTGGCGCGATAGCAAACGATGGAAAATTTACAACACAAGGCTGGATGCTATCTCTTTGGATGCTATCTCTCCCCTTCCTTGGTGCTTATCTTCTTGTTGATCATATTGTTTCGGTTGTCCAAAAACGAGAGGTAAGTGGAGTTCGCGGGGCGCTCCAATACATAGGATTGTCTCTTAGTAACCTTGGCTTCGCAGCACTGTTAGCGGCCTACTCGTGGATTGTGTCAATTCTTTATATCGGCTTAGTGTTGAGCCTTTTCTTCGTTGTGATTAGCGTTGTAATGGTGGGCAAACATAGCGAGGACTATTGATGTCTCAGTTTCCCTACTCTGGTCTTTGGCGCAGATTACCCCCGACCTGACCGGGGGGAAAGTTTTACCTCAAAAATCTCAGAGCCCACCTCGTGACATGGGCGTGGGTCTTTCCCCCCGTGGGTGTCCGCTGGTCTACCTGGGGATAATCTGGGGCCTCTAATGCACCAGCTCTGATGCATAAGCCTTGCGCTGCTCTAGAAGCTCCAAGGTATCTTGAAGCATACAGATCTGTTGCAGGACTTTCCGGCGCTCTGCCTGCAGACCACTACTCAACAGCAGAGAAGACTTTACCTTCAGCATGTCTATCTGCTTCTTTGTTGAGACGATGTTCTCTTCTATGCCATCAAGTAGGCGTTCTCGGGTTGTTCTGGTGCCCATGTCGCCTCCATAAGAAGGTGACTCCCTGTCGCTTTGAAGAAGGCAACCAAAAATCGTTCCGTCTCATCCGTATTTTGTGTCTCAAATCTTACAAGTTACTGAACAGTAGATCTGGACCGTTTACACCGTCTCACAAGTTGTCCCACAAATCATTCTCACATCTGCACAGATGGGCTTACGTCCAGTCCAAGACGCATCTTCCCGCCGTACTATTTTCAGTTTTATAAAAATTAGCTTTTTAGTCCTCTCCTTCCGAACATGGTCGACCTTCGGTCTTCCACATAAACCCTTGCGCATCGAGATGTGCGCAAGCTTCTTTCTTAACCACTGTCCTATTTCCTGTAATATTCGCAACAATTCTTTTTGGAAAGACGAGCAATGGTGCGGTCTATACTTCGGTTATATGCTTCGGTAGGACTTGCACTGCTTTTAGCAGGCTGTGGTGATGGTTCTCAAAATGATAGCCCATCCCTCTATGAAGGCACGACCTTGATAGTCAAGGGTGTCCGCTACGAGCGTCCCCCTGGAATCTACGAATGCGGCTCTTTGCCCGTAGACGCGATATGTACCCCCGCCGACCCAAGACCGAGTTATGAGGCCGGAGTGATCCTAGTCGGGTTGAACAGTGCTGATGAAAAAGAAGTTACTAATGCGCTGTTAGCGTACGGCCTTTCGGTTAGGGATCGTCTTGAGTTGCGTGCTATAGGTGACCTGCCTGCGCTTACATATTTGACCGTTGTAGTACCCGTGTTTTTTGAAGAACAGTGGGCAGAAGCCTTCCATAAGGAACCACTAACTCTCGGAGCATGGACCAATAGTTTTGGCTATCCGTCTTGAAGGACCTTTGGGACTCTCTTGATTAACCTAGGGTCTACACCGGATCAAGCTAAGATTCCGAACAACTCTGTTGGTTTCTGAAGTAGCCCCGTGATTCTCCGGACCGTCGGTATTCCTTAAACTAACGATTAGGAATACTGCTATGGATATGCCTATGCCTTCGGGAAGAAATCAGCAAGTGGAAGTCATTACCGGGGTCCAGCGGCGCAGACGCTGGACCCCGGAACAGAAGCTGGAATGGGTCAAGCGCAGTATGGAACCGGGGATGTCGGTGTCCCTGGTGGCTCGGGAAGCGGGTATCACCGCCAGCCAGCTGTTCCAGTGGCGCAAGGCCTATACAGAAGGATCGCTGGTTGCCGTGCGTGCCAATGAGCCCGTCGTGCCAGCGTCTGAACTGCAGGATGCAATGAAGCGCATCAAGCAACTGGAAGCGGCATTGGGACGCAAGACCCTGGAGAATGACATCCTCAAGGAAGCGGTGGACCTTGCCAAAGCAAAAAAGTGGATTGCGCGCTCGCCGCTGTTGCCCGGGGACGACCAATGAGACTGGTGTGTTCGACCCTTGGCGTGGCGCGCAGTCATCTCGTGGCACTGCTCAACCGTTCTGACGACTGGACTGACCGCCGCACGGCACGCAGCCGGATGGATGACACGTTACTGCTGGAAGACGTTCGGCACGTCATTCACGGCCTCGGCACCTATGGCTATCGACGGGTCTGGGGCGTATTGCGACATCAGCATCCCAGGCCGAACGGACAGTCTCCTAACCACAAACGCGTCTATCGGGTCATGCGGGACCATGGCCTGCTGCTCTATCGTCATGGTCAGCGACCGGTCTCTACCCGCAGACACGATGGCAAGGTAGCCGTCGACAGCAGCAATACCCGCTGGTGCTCGGATGGCTTTGAAGTGGCTTGCGACAATGGCGAACGGGTACGGGTAGCCTTTGCGCTGGACTGCTGCGATCGGGAAGTCATGAGCTGGGTGGCGACAACAAAAGGCATTGACGCCGGGCTGGTGGGCGACTTGATGATGCAAGCGATCGAGTCACGATTTGGTCCAAACAGCACGGCGCCATCGGAGATTGAATGGCTGACCGACAATGGCAGTTGCTATACCGCTGCTGAGACACGATCATTTGCGCGTGCACTTGGTCTCAAGCCGGTGACCACGCCGGTTTCCAGCCCGCAGAGCAACGGGATGGCCGAGAGTCTGGTCAAAACCATCAAGCGCGATTACGCCAAGCTGGCATTGCGTCCGGATGCCAAAACTGTGATGCAACAATTGGTGGACTGGTTTGAGCACTACAATACGAAGCACCCGCATAGCGCCCTAAAGTACCTGCCGCCACGCATGTTTAGAGAGAAACAGGCTTTGATTAACTAACGCCGGTGGTACGGGAATATAGGGGCGAGACCAGTTTCACTCTTGAAATCTCTGGAGATAGCTCTACATTAAGAGAGTCTCCTCTGAACCCATTAGGTTTGGATTCAACCCGCACTCCGAAAGGTCTGCGGGTTTTCTTCTGCTTCCCCTCCCGAACGTCTTAGAGCGGGGATCAGGCTACCGTCTGGTCCTTACTCCAGCAGGTCTCACCCTATACACGGGAGTATGGACTCGGCAAGTGTGCTCCTCGACTGTTGTAGGTGCAGTTGAATGCTCTGCTATTTGACGCAAAACATCTCTGCCTTTTGGAGTTAGCAAGATAGCAACTTTCCTGTTGTTTTCTGGATCTCTGCGTGACCGCAATAGTCCTAGCCCGCCAGAGTTTTCGCCTTTGCTGATGGAAAGAGTCTTGAGGTACCTAGATGTGGTACTGACTTTCAGCCCCAGGGAATCTCCAATCTCCCTCATGCAGAAATCTTTATTCGTCGCTGCCGCCAAGAAGAAGCAAATCTCTCCTGCAGTTATATGCGGGTCCATGTCCCGGAAGATTTTGAACATCCGTAGTTGCCCCTCAATGGACCTTAGCAGTTCTTCTGGTGGCACTTGATATTCCCCGAGATAGTTGTCTTCCCGAAATGTAATCGTTACTTTTGTTTTTTGCAACTTTCTATACGAGCTTGTATGAATCTTAGGTGATCAAGCATCGGCGTAATACACGCTTGGATTAACTGCACACTTTCTATCTCTTAGATTGGCTCAGAAAGTAGTGTGGCGTGAGATGGAGATAGGGACTCATTTTATTTAGTATTCGCTGGTCGATATTTCCCGTGTTCGACTACATGTGTAGCCCTTGAAATAGCCCCTTAGAACGGAAAGTCTTCTGCAACCACATTAAAATCAAATTTTTGATCAATATTTCCTTCGCTGGTTTCCAAACGAAGCATTCCATGGCCGGATAAAGGATATTTGTCTTTAATTTCGTCCCCTCGCCAAGCAAATGCCAAAGTTCTTTGAGCTGAAACACTTACCTGCGCCCATCCATCTTTTCCTATCCTAGTGGTAGGAGAGGGAATAAAATATCGATAATTATAGGGCTTAATGTCGGAGTCGTGGTATGGGCACTCCCTCCCTCCTGCAGACAATTTCCATTTATTCCCTGCATAGAGATAGACCGCCGATATATCCGGCGATACACGATCGGTCTTATTATGTAGATCAAAAACGAAGTCTAAAGTGGCTGTTGCATAGTCAGATGTTTTTGTTAACTTGGCCTCAGGGGTCCTAGCCACCACTTGTATTTTGTTTTGGGAACGGGCGCGCGCCTCTTCTTTTGCCCATTCGATATTTTTCCGAAGTTCGGTTTGCAAGTAGGATATTGAGCTACCGTAGACAATGTGCCGCTTATGCTTTAGGTCGAATGGAATATCATTAGGATCTTTAGTAAGAAGAAGGCAAATTTTTTCCTTTGCGTGTGCATATCCGAGTTCATAGAATACATTTGCATTCCGCGTCGAAAGATCAGCGATAATGAAATCGGACATATCAATTTGCCTAAAGATCCTATCTAACATTCCCTCGTCGAATATCTGCTCATCTAATCTTTCAGCCTTGACGCCGCATTCGGTTGCAACCTGTTTAATGCCAAGCTTATAAGTATCATTAAAATCATCGCTAAATGGCATAATGACAAAGGCAAAGCAATTATTCTTTACGATATCCACATTTGTCCTATGAATGAATCGGCATGGAGTCTTTGATCTTGCCTTTAGGTATAGAGTCCTAAAAAGCCAGTCAAGATAATATGTAGAAAAATCTGAAGCGATATCTCGTGATATGAGAGCGACATTCCCGGCGTTACCCTGATATTTGCCATAAGACTTTACCGGGCCATTCTCAATAGGTACCTTAAAAGACTACTTGCGAATTTGAATAACAGTATCTGGTTCTTTGCTTAATTTAGGACGCCGCAGTTCAGCATCAGCCGAAGTCAAGCACATAAACTGCACCTCAGCCTTGGGGTAGTTCCCAAAAACGTAGGGAGGCTGTGCTTCATTTGTATTCACTACTTGAAGCATCTTATTTTGGCTAACACAGTATTGGTTAGCTTCTTGAAATGCTTCTGCCTTCAATGTGCCAGAGCCAGAAAACCCAGTTGCGGCTTGGCGGGACACCATATAGGTGTCTTGACCGATGGGTATAACTCCGGAATTTGCAGCACATCCAGCTATTAGCGCAACTGACGCGACCGATATTTTCCGCATGTTTGGTTCCAAAGATGAAAACCATAATGTTACACGTTCAAAAGGTTCTCAAATAGTTCGGTGAGATAATCTTCGATGGCTTTTAAAGCCAAAGACACAACCCAGGTAACCAATGCAGCAACGAAACCGCTTCGAGCACCAGCGGAGCAAACTGGACCCGTCTGTAGACGACAATTGTGGTTCCCAGCATGGCATCAAATCGTGTTCCTACCTCCTCATGTTTGTAATAGACAACGGTACGGCAACACGGTAATATGTTTCCTATCGGAAATTACTGCTCCGAATTTTCACTTTGTCTTCTCACACTTTTCCATACCACAAATCAAAATGGCTTTGAACCAAAACGCGATCATGAATGCCCTTGACTGGGCGTATGAGAAGGCTGTCAACGGCGTCCCTGGCCTCGATTCAGCACAAGAAATGGCGACCGATTATCTCAAAGGAGAAGAGCCGTTAACAGACAAAGCAAATTCTTTGATTCGTTGGCAGAACACTAAGGCTGCGACCTCGGGATTCTTAACTGGTCTCGGAGGTGTTGTGACGATGCCTATAACGATTCCTGCCAATATAACAAGTGTCCTATATGTCCAAATACGGATGATTGCTGCAATCGCGCATATGGGTGGGTATGATTTGAAAGATGATCGAGTAAAGTCTTTAGTCTACGCTTGCCTTTGCGGCAGTGCTGCTACAGAGATCATTCGGGACATCGGAATCAAGGTAGGAACAAAGATAACTGAGAAGGCAATAGAAAAGATATCAAGCCAACTGATTATAAAAATTAACCAAGCTGTTGGCTTCAGGCTGCTGACCAAATTCGGGCAAACCGGAATGATAAATATCGCGAAAGCTGTCCCCTTAGCAGGTGGATTAGTAGGAGCTGCATTCGATTCAGTTGCAACAAACACAATCGGCAACATCGCTCGGGATACCTTCATTCCGGCATAAGCAGCAAGATTTACATTCGCTGAAGTCCGAAGCCGGCTCTAAGTTTGCGAGAGCAACTTAGGGCTGCCTGGAAAAGAATTTGCCAAAATATCTGTAAGCCCACCCCGTTCTGTGGGCATAGTCTTTACCCCATGGTATCCATTGGTCTGCCTGGGGAAGATTCGGGAACATACTCAGCGTATTCGGCTGACTTCCCTCGCATAGCGTAGCCGCAGGATCTTCACCCTGTCCTCCAGCATCTCTATCTGTACACGGAACAGATCATGCCTAGTCCTAGCGGTGTCTGTGGGAATACTCGCTAGTATTTCTGACATGACCCGGATACGATCCTCCGAGTTAGCTATGTCCCGTGCAAGTCTATAGACGTTTATTTGATAAACCAATGACCCAGCCATATCCCTCTCCGCATAATCTAAGTCTTGGGAAAGCACTGTGCTGTTATGGTTCCGACTGCCCAGCTATGGATCGACGAGAGCACCACTGAAGGGGCTAATAAATCATCGTTTACTGGTTTTTTGTACAGTACTTCGTCTACAATCCCGCTGCGGTGTGCTTGCTGAGGCACTGAAAGGGTTGGGATTACGGTACGACGCACCTCTGCCGCCAGCCGTAATAAGATCGGGATTAGCGCCGGTCGCCGCACCTGTTAAAGCTCTGTATAGCGAAGCTGTTAGCGTTTGTACCGCATCTCACAGTAAAACTGAGCCTCTGTTTCAGACTGCATTGTTACCATCTGCGAAAGGCATGTTTCCATGAATGCCCGTTTATCGCTAGTAAGCCCGAAGACAATCGCACTGGCGATAATGCAACACCCAATAACAATTGATCCGGCTATTTTCATCAGGTTCTTTCGTTGATAAGGACTATTGCATTTTATCAACCAGAAATAATTTGGCGCTAAAATCTGAGAGCCCACCTCGTGATACGAGCGCGGCCCTTCCCCCCGGTGGGGTATGCTGGTCTACCTAGAGGATATCCTGGGGCCTACCTATCGTCATCCCAAGCTCCTTGCCTTATGGCTTGCCGCTTGCGAAGTACCTCAAGACTTCTCTTTAAGATTTCGCGCTGTTCACGGATCAGCTCATGCTTCCTTCCATAACTACTTGGTCCTGAGTTATGCAGGAGTGCATTTAGGGCAGTCAGCCGTATTTGCAGGACTTCGATGCTTTGCGTAAGTCGTCCAAGGTCTTGATGGTGTGCGGTCATCATGAATGATCCTATCTTGCTTGGTGTAAAGAGTTCAGGTGGTGCCTCTAGGGCCGCTCTGGGTTATGCCAAGGGCTAATACCCTTCCATGTCTCTCTCAGTTATAGCGAAGCGAGTTACTAGCACCGCAACTACGCAAGCCACGACTGTGAGGGCTATAAGCAGCTTCATCTTTGTTCTATTGGTTGAGTAGTGAAGTGATGATGAGTTATTTGCCTGACATCCTTTTGACGAAGTGCTGACGGATAGCTGACACCGGGATGTCGTTTTCCAGAGGGCTAGTGCCATACACATGTCAGTTCGTAGGTTCTTTTTAGGTATACCTCAAGGGAACTGTTGAACTCATCAATAAAACTGGTTCGATATAGTTCTTTACACTACCCAAAGCGAACTGGTACATTACGAACTATCCAAAACGAACTGGGAGTTCTCAATGTTAGTCCGTGCTTACCTCAGAGCCTCGACCAAAGAACAAGATGCACAGCGTGCTAAGGAGGATCTTCAGTCCTTCGCTGATGAACGAGGACTGAGAATTGCTAGCTACTACCCTGAGAATGAGTCTGGAGCCTCCCTGAAGCGTCCAGAGTTGTTCCGTCTGCTCTCTGATAGCCAACCTGGGGACATCCTCTTGATTGAGCAGGTAGACCGCCTGTCTCGTCTGAATGCTGAGGACTGGACCAGGCTCAAGACTGAGATCCAAGCTAGACGAATCAAGGTGGTGGCTCTGGATCTTCCTACCTCATGGATGATGGCAACCAATACCGATGAGACTACCTCTAGGATGCTGGAAGCTCTCAACGGGATGATGCTCGACATGCTGGCAGCCATAGCTCGTAAGGACTACACAGACCGCCGTAGGAGGCAGCAGCAGGGAATTGAGAAGCTCAAGGCTGAGGGAGGCTACAAGGGCCGGCAAGAAGACACTGAGCGCAATGAGGCAATCATGAAGATGCTCGCTCAGGGGACTAGCTGGAATCAGATCATTGCTGCTACTGGATGCAGCCGGTCTACCCTATCGAGATTGGGGCAGAGGTTAAAAAACACTACCCCGTGAAAAATATTTTTAATAACGGGTCCTGAGGATTATTCAGATAAGTTGTGCGCCGAAGTCAAGCAGATCTTGCAGAGGATATGGCGCAGATGCATACCAGATCAGATCACCAGTTCGTCGCAATATTGCTCCCAAAAATCATGTGCTCCCCACATTACCTGTTCGGTTGAATAAATGGCTTGGCCATCATAAACAAACATCTGCGTGATTTCCTCGCCGCTTGGCGTGACATATACGTCAACCGTTAGCGTGCTGATATCTGGTGACGGAGAGTCTGTCAAATGGCGATGCTTCGATGCGTCAGCTAATTCGCGACAAATCTTCAGCCAATGACACTGCGCTTTTATATGATCCCGAAACTTCCTTTCTCTCGGGAATTCAAGCCGCATGGATTGGTTGAGTTCGGCATACACCCAGTCGCACATTTGCCAAGCTGCAATTGCGCAATTGATCGCTTGATAATGATGCTCAATGGTATGAGATGGAATTGTTTGGAGTTGCGCTATGTCCCACTCCAGTTTAAGTAATTGATCACGCGCGCGCCGAAGGCTAAAGGTTTTGTACTGTTCCAGAAAGCTACTAGGTTGAGGGATAACCACGGTCCGTTTGTTCATACCTAAAAAATGGTTATTAAATTCCAGATTGTAGAGCAGTAACGTAATGCTAGTCTGAAGGTCCAATTAATCACCTTGCCGCAAAAAAACGCTAATCGCTTTGGGTCGAACTGCGACATTAATCATCTATTGCACTTCGTAGTATGAATTTACTTTCCTGCTGGCACTTTCTTATGTTATGTTCTTTGCCTGTTCGTGGCCAACCACGGGGTCAACAAATAACTTGCGAAAGAATCAATGAGCACTTGCAGAATGCTGGGATGTAGCCTGCCAACTATGGGCTACAGCACCCTCTGCGATAACCACAAGCGACGCAATAGGAGGCATGGACATCCTGAGCAAAGATCCGTTACTTCCTATGAGCTGGAACCGTTCAGGAAGCGCGTAAAGGCTCGTATCGAGAAGAATGCTAGCAACCCTACATGGAAACTCCTGCGCGATCGCTGGGAAGCTCTGGAGGGCATTGCAAAGGGCCATGTGGAACAGTATGGAACGGGGGTTCCTTACAATCTCCACCAGCGCGAAGCATGGGCCAATGTCGCTACGCTGGGAGCAGCGGCACAAACCATGGACATCATTGAGATTGTCCTCGCCATGTACCTTATGCAGGAAGAGAATCCATATCGGTTCAAGTCTGATGAAGCGTTCAGTGGCCAGCTTGTGCGTAGGGTCCGCAATCTTGCTCCTACCAGCATCGCTACCTATCAGGACTTCAGGACGAACAAGGCAAAGCGGGTCTATAGGGATCTCAAGCCCAGAACCGTGGAGATCTTGGCGAGGATGCTACAGGAGACCTTTGGAGTCGCTGGTTTGACTGTGGCGAAGTTGGAACAGCAGGAGGCCGCCCAAAAGCAGAATGAGCAGCGATCTCTGCATAACGCTTTAAGCGAGTTGGTATGACTGTGGGTCCGCTGACGGTAACTCAAGAAGCGTTCAAGATTCTTATAGCAGAACTTGAGATCCATAGGAACAGTCCTGGAGGAGCGCATAGGGCTGCCTTGCTTGAGCTTGTAGACGTAATGACGCAGTATGCGTTCGATAATGAGTTCGGCCGCAAGGCGTTTGGCCTCCCAACGGGATGTGGGAAGACCTCCGCAATCGTTGCATGGATCACGGCGGTTCACCGGCTTGGAATGGAAGACGTTGCGGTATCAATTGCTGCGGGACAGGTGGAGGCTCTTTGCGGGATCAAGCGTAGCCTCATCCGCCATGGAGTCCCTGAGTCGCTCATCGGTCTCAAGCACAGCCAACTCGCTTCGGAGCCATCCACGGGAAAGGAAGACCACCGGTTTCAACTTGTGACTCATGCGAGAGTTCGTGGGGGAACTGTCGTTGACTTGTTGTGCAGGCATGGCGAGAAGAAGCGAAAACTCATGATCTACGACGAGACCTTCTTCCGCTCCAATACGTCATCTGTGTCTCTGCGTGATCTCTCGGTTGCACTCAAGGGTTTTGTGGAACATGTCGATCCCATGGGAAGCTCCTATGCACCCTTAGTGTCGTATCTGGAGCGTTGCCGAGGCTTGATTGAGGCACGGGTGAACGAGCTGAATGCGGGAAGCTCGGAGTCGGTCATCCGCCTCCCAGAACTGCATCCGACAGAACTGAACGGATTCCATGGTCTGCTGGATCAGGCGATGGTGAGAATGGTGAACATTGATCCCTTGAAAAGCCTCTTGGAGGTGTCCCAGAAGCCTCTGCGAGTGGTATCAACAGGACAAGGAGCCGGAGTCATCTGGCACGAATTGGCAATTCCACGTGAACTCCACAATGTCATCGTTCTTGATGCGTCATATCACATCAGGAAGATCGTCCAGCTCGACGACACACTGACCGAAGGATGGTCGTTCAAAGAGTTCGACGTAAAGCGGTATAACAACGTCACTGTTCATCAGCTACTGGCTTCGGGAAGCAGGACGGCGATCACACAATCGTTCAAGGCTGAACGTCAGAATCGAGACATCAGCAAAGAGATCGTGGCAGTCGTGAAGAGCCATTCCGACTCGAAGGGCATTCTGCTGTTCACGTACAAAAGCCACGGCATCGACATTGGAAGGCGGCTGCTGGAGGACATGCGAGGCGCGGGGATCGATACCGAGGAGCGATTCTCGGACGGCAGGAAGCGGATCAATCTCCTGACCTGGGGTAGCGAGACCAGCCTCAACGACTTCGTCCACTGCGATGTGGTCATCATGGTAGGAGTCATGCAGAGAAGCCAGCTCGACATCGCCGCCATGATGGTGGGTCAGCAGGACGATCTATCGGCAGAGATCGACAACAAGACAATCAAAGTCATGCTGGATTCCGAAGTTGCCCATTTGGTCTACCAAGGTGCGTCTCGTGGCTCATGCCGGATCATCGAAGACGGACAAGCCAAGTCAATGAATCTGTATTTCATCCACAAAGACTCAAACATCCGGGAGGAGCTTGCGAAAGTGATGCCCGGAGCTGCCTGGAAGACGTGGGAGCCGAAGTACACGGTCTCCGTAAAGACCTCGATCAAAGACGCACTGGCGTTACAAATTCATCAATACCTTGAAAGCGTCCCTGAGACTACCGAAAAGGTCTCTTCTGTCGTTATCAAGAAGGCAATTGGAATAAAGTCCAATGACGAAGCAGCCAAGAAGGCATTCTCAAGGGCTATTGAATCTGTTCTTCGACTAAGCGAGGAGTGGATTCAGGATGGTCGCTCAATGAGGCGGAAGGCTTCTGTGTTCTAGTAGGTCTTCATTTAAGGGACATCTTCCTAATAGATCTTATAGGAGCATGTCCCCTAATTGAAGGGGCAGCTATATCCCTTTGTGGTATTCACCGTCCAGATGCTTCACCGCAACAGCATCTCCCCGTACAATCCTTGGAATAACCAGAAGGCAACTCTAAGGAATCACTGTGGCGAAGAACTTTAACCAATTAGCATCATTTGTCTGGTCTGTTGCAGACCTTCTCAGAGGCGACTACAAACAGTCCGACTACGGCAAGGTGATCCTGCCGTTCACGCTCCTCAGACGCTTGGACTGCGTCTTGGAAAGAACCAAGCCGGCTGTCTTAGCGGAACACGAAGCCAAGAAGAGCCTTGGAATCGACCTGACTATGTTCCTGACCAAAAAGGCGGAACAGTCGTTCTTCAACACTTCCCCGTTTGACTTTGGGAGGCTCCTTGGCGATCCAGCGCAGATCAAGGCCAATTTGGTCTCCTACATCAATGGGTTCTCCGAGAATGCTAGGGACATCTTTGAGCGGTATGACTTTCACAAGCAGATCGAGAAGCTCGACGACTGCAATCTCCTGTTCCTAATCGTTCAGAAGTTCGCCGCCATTGACTTCCATCCAGAGGTGGTCAGCAATGCCGATATGGGGCTAGTCTTTGAGGACTTGATCCGTCGGTTTGCTGAATTGTCTAACGAGACCGCCGGTGAACATTACACGCCACGGGAAGTAATCCGCTTGATGGTCGATCTGCTTTTCACCGCCGATGACGAAGCCTTGACCAAGCCAGGTATTGTTCGCTCTGTGTATGACCCAACTGCCGGTACAGGTGGCATGTTGTCTATCGCTGGAGAGCATCTCCACGGGTTGAACCCCAAGGCGCGGATGGTCATGTTTGGACAGGAGTTGAACGGCGAGTCCTATGCAATCTGCAAGGCCGACATGCTGATCAAAGGCCAGGATGTCAGCAACATCATCATGGGAAATACTCTTTCGGATGATGGCCACTCTGGCAAAGAGTTCGACTACATGCTGTCCAATCCTCCTTTCGGTGTTGAATGGAAGAAGGTCGAAAAGGAAGTCCTCAAGGAACACGAGCAAAAGGGATTTGCTGGTCGATTCGGTGCTGGTCTTCCACGGGTGTCGGACGGCAGTCTGCTGTTTCTGATGCACCTCTGCTCGAAGATGCGTCCCTATGACAAGACAAAAAACGAAGGTGGCTCACGCTTTGCCATCGTCCTGAACGGCTCTCCCTTGTTCACAGGTGGAGCTGGGTCAGGTGAGTCCGAGATTCGCCGCTGGATCATTGAAAACGACTGGCTGGAAGCCATCATAGCCTTGCCTACCGACATGTTTTACAACACGGGCATCGCCACTTACGTCTGGATGGTGACGAACAAGAAGGACGAGCAGCGCAAGGGTAAAGTCCAACTCATCAATGGTGCGGAGTATTACCGAAAAATGCGCAAGTCGCTTGGAAGCAAGCGGAAGGAGCTAGGCGAGAATGACATTGCTAGACTTGTTGAAGTCCATGGGCGATTCGAGGAGCTGCGCCATGTGAAGGTACTAGATGGCGAAGGTAAGGTAGTCAGCGAGTCATTGGAGCCAGCCGACACGCCGATCTCGAGTTCTCCTGAAGGCGGCAGGGTGGAATCCTTTATGGTGTCACGCATCTTCGACAATGCCGATTTTGGCTTCAGCACAATCACTGTCGAACGTCCGCTGAAGAATGAGCAGGGCAAAATCGAGACGGACAAGAAGGGCAAACCCAAAGCTGATGCAAAGCTGCGTGATACCGAAAATGTGCCGCTGAAAGATGACATCGATTCGTACTTCAAACGAGAAGTCCTGCCGCATGTGCCGGACGCATGGATTGACCACGGCAAGACTAAGGTAGGGTACGAAATTCCATTTAATCGTTTCTTTTACCAATATACGCCACCACGGTCACTTGAGGAAATTGATACGGAATTAAAGGCAGTGACAGGTGAAATCCTTAATTTGCTGCAACAGGTGACAGCATGAGGTTCAAGCCGTATTCAAAGTATAAAAAGTCAGGAATTGAATGGCTTGGCGAAGTGCCAGCGCACTGGAAAATTAGAAAAATTAAATGGCTCTTTCAAATACAAAAACGGATAGCTGGCACTCTAGGCTACGACGTATTGTCAATAACCCAACAGGGGATTAAGGTAAAAGATACAGAAAGCGGAGACGGGCAGCTTTCAATGGATTACTCGAAATACCAGTTCGTAGAAATTGGCGATTTCGCTATGAATCACATGGACTTGTTGACAGGGTACGTTGATATTTCTAAGTTCCATGGAGTGACCAGTCCCGATTACAGAGTATTTACTGCAAGAGATTTAACTATCTGTTTCAAGCAATATTTTCTCTACCTATTTCAAATTGCGTACAAAAATAAAATTTTTTATCCGTTCGGACAAGGGAGCTCACATCTAGGAAGATGGAGGTTGCCAACAGACCAGTTCAACGCTTTTCTCCTTCCATTACCAGAAGTTGAAGAGCAAATTGCCATCTCTGCTTTCCTTGATCGTGAAACCGCTAAGATTGACACCTTGATTTCCAAGCAGGAAAAGCTGATCGAACTGTTGAAAGAAAAGCGGCAAGCCGTCATCCTACGCGCTGTTACAAAAGGAACAAATCCAACAGTACCAATGAAGCCCAGCGGCGTGGATTGGATAGGAGATGTACCTGCACACTGGGAAATTCGGTCAATCAAGTCGATTCTATGCGAGAGAATTGAGAAAAATGATCCAGTAAAAACAACTTTTATCTTATCTCTTACGATGGAGCAGGGAGTGATCCCCTATTCGGAAAGATCGGGTGGTGGGAATAAGGCAAAGGAGGATCTGACCGCTTACAAGTTAGCATATCCGAATGACATTGTGATAAACAGCATGAACGTGGTTGCAGGATCGGCTGGTTTATCGAAATTCTTCGGTGCTGTAAGCCCTGTTTACTACATGCTTTTCCCAAGGCAAAAGGAAGACAAAGTCGAATATTTTAGCAATATTTTTCAATGCCAAAGTTTTCAGCGAAGCTTGCTCGGATTGGGAAATGGAATAATGATGAAGGAGGCTGAGTCATCAGGAAAGTTAAACACTATCCGGATGCGTATTCCAATGGGAAAATTGAGTGCACAAGTCGTCCCTTACCCAAGCTCCCAAGAACAAGAGAGCATCGTGCATTACATAGACAGTGAGCTTAATAAAATTGATGTGCTAATTGCCAAGTCAGAGCAAGCGATTCGCCTTCAAATGGAGCACCGCTCAGCGTTAATTAATGCCGTTGTGACTGGAAAAATTAACGTAATGGAAGCTATTACAGACCTCCAACAAGCCGCTTGACCATGACGACGAGAACAATAACTATGGTAGGTCAGCATCAATGAGCAGTCCGCACAAGGAAATCCACTTCGAGACCGACATTGTCAAGCATCTTGCCTCTCATGGTTGGCTCGAAGGCGATCCCGCGAAGTACGACCGCGAGTTGGCTCTGTACCCCGAGGATGTCATCGGATGGATCAAGGATTCACAGCCGAAGACTTGGGAGAAACTCAAGACGGCGAACAACGGCTCCACTGAGAAGACGCTGCTCAATCGCCTGACTCAGGTTCTGGACAAGGAAGGCTCGTTGGCGGTCTTGCGGCAAGGATTCAAGGACATCAGTTCGGGCAAGATCGACATGTGCCAGTTCCAGCCAGCCCAGGCGATCAATCCAGAGACACTAGAGAAGTACCAGCACGTGCGGTGCCGTGTCGTTCGTCAGGTCCGGTACAGCCTGTCGAACGAAAACTCCATCGACTTGGTCTTTTTCATCAACGGCATCCCGGTTGCCACGGCTGAACTGAAGACTGACTTCACCCAGTCCATCGAGGATGCCAAGAACCAGTACCGGTTTGACCGGATTCCCCGCGAGCCAGGAGCCAAGCGTGAGGAGCCGTTATTGGCATTCAAGCGGCGAGCATTGGTTCATTTTGCGGTATCCACAGATGAAATCTGGATGGCTACGGAACTCAGAGGGAAGAGCACTTACTTCCTGCCCTTCAACCTTGGGAATAACGGCGGAGCTGGCAATCCTGCTAATCCTTCGGGTTACCGGACGGCGTACTGGTGGGAGCGGACGTTGCAGCGCGATGCCTGGCTCAACATTGTTGGAAGGTTCGTCCATCTGTCCCGTGAAGAGAAAAAGAATGACGAAGGCAAGAAAATCGTCACGGAGCGACTGATCTTCCCTCGGTTTCATCAATGGGAAGCCGTTACAAAACTCCTGGAGACCGCCAAGGATGAGAAGGCTGGACAGAAGTACCTCATTCAGCATTCTGCCGGATCGGGCAAGACGAACTCGATAGCATGGCTGGCACATCAGCTATCGAACCTGCACGGCGATTCGAATGCCAAAGTGTTCTCCTCGGTAGTCGTTATCACCGATAGGACAGTCCTCGACCAGCAGCTTCAAGATGCCATTTACCAGTTCGAGCACAAGCAAGGGGTTGTCTGCCGGGTTACCAATGAGGGTGTGAAGTCAGCTCAATTGGCCCAGGCACTGAAGGATGGTGTTCCGATTATCATCGTGACAATCCAGACCTTCCCATTTGTCCTGGAAGCGATCCAAGCCGATACCTCATTGAAGAACCGGACGTATGCAATCATTGCCGACGAAGCCCATTCATCCCAGACGGGCGCGACAGCAAAGAAGCTGAAACAGGTACTGACCGCAGAACAGATCGCAGAGGGTGAAGAAGTTGGCGTGGATGATCTGCTGGTCGCAGAAATGGCGGCACGTCCTCAACCCAAGACCCTTAGCTATTTTGCATTTACGGCGACACCCAAGGCGAAAACCCTGGAGTTGTTCGGGCGCGTTCCTGATCCATCCAAGCCTCCCTCCGAATCCAATCTTCCTGCTCCATTCCACGTCTATTCCATGCGTCAGGCCATTGACGAGGGCTTCATTCTGGATGTGCTGAAGAACTACACACCCTACAAGGTAGCTTTTAAGCTGGCCCACAACGGCAAAGACTACGACAGCGAGGAAGTCGATCAAAGCCAGGCCATGAAGTCACTGATGGGCTGGGTAAAGCTCCATCCCTACAACATCTCTCAGAAGGTTCAGATCATTGTTGAACACTTCAGGGCGCATGTGGCATGGAGACTCGAAGGCAAGGCGAAGGCAATGGTCGTCGCGTCCTCCCGCAAGGAAGCCGTCCGCTACAAGCTGGCAATCGACAAGTACATCAAGTCCAAAGGCTATAAGGACTTAGATACGCTGGTGGCGTTCTCTGGAGAGGTCATCGACCCAGAGAGCAGACCTAGTCCCTTCACTGAGCCAAACATGAACACTGGACTCAAGGGGCGTGATCTTCGGGAAGCCTTCGATACAGAGGAGTTCCAAATTCTACTGGTAGCCAACAAGTATCAGACCGGCTTTGACCAGCCCAAATTGGTTTCTATGTACGTCGATAAGAAGCTGGCAAGTGTCGCTGCCGTGCAGACCCTCTCAAGGTTGAACCGAACCTATCCCGGCAAAGATCAGACCTTCGTGATCGACTTCGTGAACGACCCAGAAGAGATCAAGGCAGCATTTCAGCCCTACTACGAGACAGCCGAGCTAATGGATGTCTCCGATCCTAACTTGATCCATGACCTCCAAAGCAAGCTCGACGCTTCCAAAATCTATACGCCGGAAGAAGTCGATGGGTTGGTGCTTGCGTTTTTCAAAAAGAACCAGAAGGACATGCAAGCCAAGGTCGCCCCTGCCGTTGACCGCTATCGGGTTCGCTTCGAAGAGGCTGTTGAAGCCGACGACAAGGAAGCTATCGATGAGCTGCTGATTTTCCGTAAGGACGTTGGGGGCTTTATCCGCGCCTATGACTTCTTGTCCCAGATTGTTGATTACGCCGATACTGACTTGGAGAAGCGTTCGATCTTCTTCAAGCACCTCCTGCCGTGGCTGAAGGACGAGCGCAGCCGGAAGTCGATTGATCTCTCCGGGGTCAAGCTCACCCATTACAAGCTGAGTGAAAAGGGCAAGCAGGCGATCAAGCTGGAGCAAAACAGCGATGAGTACAAGCTCCAGCCACTCACCAGCGTAGGTTCAGGCCAACCTCATGATCCAGACGTTGTCCTGCTAGGAGAGATAATCGCCAAGATGAATGACCTGTTTGAAGGCGATCTGACGGACAACGATCTACTTGCATTGGCGAATCACGTGGGCGGCAAGATGATGGAAAGCGAAATGCTTGAACAGCAGGCGGCTGCGAACTCCAAGGAACAGTTTGGTGCGAGTCCCGACTACAAGGCTGTGATGATGGAATCCGTAGTCGATGGCTTGGACAAGTATCAGGAGATGGCTAAACAGGTGCTGAACAAGTCGTCCGTGCAGGAAGGACTTGCCGAGATTCTTTTGGAGCTAGTGTATTCAGGTTTCGCAAAGAAACGACATGGTGCCTTGGAGATGAGCAAATAATGGAACTAGAGCAAAACGAGGTTCGGCAGTATCAGTACGGCATTGTGCAAGTACAGAACTTGGCAAACCATATCAATGCCTCCTCTGATTGTTATCCTGAGACGGCACCATCAGAACGAGCAGCTATTTTTCGCTATCGCCTTATGGATTTGATTGGCTTGGTTGAGTTAAGTCCTCAGGAAAAGTGTATTGAACTTCAAATGGCATTAGACTTTTGCTCGATGCAGTCTGAAATGAAAAAATAGGAGATCAGCCTCCAGTTTCTCTAGACGCGAGCCTCCCAGAGCCGTACTCTGGGAGAACAATCGGAAGTACGGATCAATGGAATCTGGACGGCTCTGAAGGAAGCCGCTAAGGCCGGCCTGTTTAAGTTGTAAATTGGAAATAGTTATTCATCAAAAACATAATATTTCCGCCCATTGATTGGGCGAGAGGACAATCGTTTCCGGTTCTTGTTGCTGCTACCTGCGTTCCCTTTGTCATAATTCGACAAATTTCCGGCTTCTTTGTCAGGAAATGTCCTGCGAACATCGGCTGTCGAAAAAATCTTCGGTACAGTCTTTTCTTCAATAGCTTGCTTTAGCCTGTTTATGAACGGCTTTTTGACAGAGAATTTGTTGACTAGCGGCATATTATGCTCCTCATGCAAAGCGTCCATCTATTAGACACTTCAAAGATCAGCAGGTTTTAAGCTAAAGCAGAGTTTTTGTAGTCTCTGCAACGCGTTGACTCTATACGGGAATCCCCAGAGATCCTCCATAGGTTACCTGAGAGAGGGCCTCAGCTTTCTGCTTGACGCTGGCTCCTGAGGAATAAAGCCCATAGGTAATCCGTGGTTTGTCATGGCCTACGATGTCCGCCGTGGTGTTCTCGTTGACTCCTGCTTGCTCTAGCTGGCTGACTACGGTTTTCCTGATGGAGTGGAAGACATGCTGCTCTCCGAAGCCCAGCTTGGTTTTCAGATGCCCAAAGCGTTTTCCCAAAGCAGCACTGCGTTTTCCAAAAGATCCTTCATCTGTGCCGGGGATAATGAATCCATCCTTGCTAGAGGCCCTCAGACGGTCCATGAGAGGCTTTAGGGCAGGGTGGAGAGGAACCTCACGGATACCGGCAGCAGTCTTACTATCAACGATCCTGAGGCCTTGCTCTGATACATGCTCAGTCTTGACCTGTCCCAGTTCCTCAATCCGACAGCCGGTATAGGCAGCACAGGCAATGAGATCAGCGAGAGGTTGGTCTTTCTTGTCGAGTGCAGCCTGATGCAGCCTGGAGACTTCCTCAGCAGCAAATGGAACCCATGCTCTCTGTTTGACGGTCTTAGCCGTGGATGTCCTAGCGAGGTTCTTGACTGTGAACAGAGGGAGCAGGTCAGTCCCGTACTTGTCATCCATGTAACTGATAAAGCTACGGATGAATGTGAGCCGCAGGGAAATAGTCTTGTCTGAGAGTTCCTTCTCCGTCCTCAGCATGGAGAGGTAAGTCTTCACACTGTTCTTGTCAATGTCTGCAGTGGTCTTGAACTTCTCGCAGAGATCCTTCACAGCGTTCTTCTGGAGAGCCTGAGTCTTGGGATTCAGGTGCTTGATTGTTTCTGTCCAGTCATCGAAGTTAGCCGTGAGAGGCTGCACATTATGGAAGATCACCCCTACAGCCTCTTGCGCCGCTTGAACTCCCTCCTTGACCGCCAGCTTCTCAACCCATTCATAAGCAAGGCCCTCAGCTACCTCTTTGCTTATCTCATCCGTAGTCGTCTCGATAGCCTTGCGCCACTCTATGACCTCCCAGAGAATCCCGTTGGCTGGATCATAGGTCCCCTTGGCTTGCTCTAGCTGGTCTTTCCATCGTGCAATGACAATAGGGAGACGTTTCTCAGCCACTCGCTGTTCTCTAGTCTCCAAGGACTGGATGAACCGTGCCTTGTTATCAAAGATTTGGCGTAGTGCTTTAGGGATTTCAAGGACTGCATAGAATCCTTGTCGGCGCTTCTGAAGATACTTGGGAAGTGTCATGTGGCAATCGGGGAAAGTATTAACCACACACATTTACCACACACGTTGTCTTTTGGAAAGCAATTAAATTCAATAACTTATTGACGAATATGGGTATCTTGTTTCCCATTCGCAAAGTCCCACCCTTTCCGCCAAGGATCAAGAAAGTCGCACTGAACAAGCCCCGCCGAGCGGGGCTTTTGTTTTTCCGCGCCGGATTCTTCTGCAACCAAGTACCAGCCCGCGTTGTGTCTGTTCCTTTGCCTCTCCGCAATCGCCGGCACACTCCTACAGGCTTTGAAGTGTTTTTCTGACTGAACCTCCGGTCGATATTGTCTACTATGGATTCGTCTCCTCCTCCGTCCCCCTGGATGGATTTGGCCCGCACCAGGTGCGGGCCTTTTTCGTTGGAATCGGTAGTTGGCGTCAATTGTTCAAAGTCAGGTGCCGTTCGCCGAAACACAGGTACATTTCGAAAACCATGAACAGTCGTGATGTCTCTTTCAAGGAACGCGTGGCAAACAGGCTTCGGTACCTGTGGCGGCTGGCTATTCCCTTGTGGAAATTTCGGGACGCCAACCGGGGCACGATCGAACAGCGGATAGCAAATTACCGGTTCAACCGTGAAATGCGCAACATCCTTCCCTTTTTCATGCTCAAGTGGGCAGGCATCGCCCTGTGCCTGATGAAGATGACCGAACTGCTGTCCGGACTCATGCTGAGCAATGCGGCCCAAAGCACGGATCACCTGTGTGCCACGCTGCTATGCATGGGAGCCGGCATTGCCTTTGCGTTCGCCTGCATCGTGCTGCTAGTTCTGACCACCAGCTATCTTTACCTGAGTTGCGTGGAGCGCTAAACCCGCAACGGCGCCGCAGCGCCAATTTACTGCGGCGCCACATGAATGTGATAAAGGCCCCACGGACATAGGCCAAAACGCTGGTTCAGCGGCTTTGCGGCCATCTCGGGAAAGCGGTCGGCGTCATAGACAGCCCACAGCGGACCCAGCCCGCCCAATGCCATGGGCTGCTCATCGAGCCGGGTGGCGACGATGAAGCGGTACTTGCGCAGATCGCTTGCCTCGACCCTCACTGCATAGCCATCGATTGCCCGCAACAACACGCTCGCATCGGCGGCCGCTCCGGCGGCCTTCAGCACGTCCACCATCGCCGGGCCTGAGAGTCGGTGAGCCTTTTCATCGTATTCGATGACCGGGGAAATGGTGTGCCGCGGGAGTCTGTCGAGCGCTGCGAAGTCAAAGGTCCATGCCCGGTCGAAGCTCAGCTTCTGCTTGACCATTAACTGGTCGAGCGCGGGATCAAGGGCGCCCCGATTGGCTCTGGTGATTGCGCCGGTCACGGTTAGCAGCGCAGGGCCGCCGGACTGTGTCGCGCTTGGCTTTGCATGCGTAAATGGAGAAAGAACCGCGGCCGCTGCGGCGGCCGTCGTATGCAGGAATACGCGTTTTTTCATTTGGGGAAAGGAACAATCTAAGAGGTATCAATCTTCAACATACTGGGCGCCGGCCAGCATGGCAACCCTCCCATGCAGCGTGCCTTGCAAGTGACTTTCTATCGTCGCCAAATCAGCCTTGTAGCTTTCTTCACTGCTTTCAAGCCACATCATGCGGCGGAAGACGGCGCGCGCCCTGTTTGCGGTGCTTGTATTCGGTGACTGGATCTGGGTTTTTGTCGAATGCTTGGACAGAGTGGTGACGAAGGGGAAGAGCGCGGCCGCCTTTAACTCGCCATTGACCATGCCCTGGTTCAGATAGATATCATATTCCGTGTCCACCGGGATTCCTGCTTCCAGATAGGCCAGCAGTTTGCCCCGGGAGGCACCGTTGACCACGTATGCAGTCGTCCCGACAAACGAAATCCTGGACAGATCCAGCGGGATGACCATGCGTTTTTCCATTAACTGACTCCGATTAAGCGCAAGCATCATCATGATGTCCATTTGCAGAGGGTTGATATCGGTAAAGAGCAGGTCCCATTGCGCACTGCCGTTTTCAGCCAGAACGCCTTCAATGACTTCCATGCTGGTCAGCCCGAATTGCGCATCGTCCTCCAGCACCATGAATGATCGGCCATCGTCCGGCTGACGTTCTATGACGCGTTGATGACTCAGGAAACAGCCTTTTTCACGCCAGCTGCGTTTGCCAGGGATCGCATTTTTTTCGGCCGTCGCTTCGTCAAGAGCGGCAAATCGCTTCAATTCCCAGCCTTCACGGCGGCACCTTGCGAAGTTGGCTTCCAGAGTAGACCGACGCTCGACGGCATTGTCCAGGTTGATGTAATGGCATTCCATAGAGAAGTCGCCTTATGTGAAGTGGTGGGCGAGTGGGTGCTGAGGATAGAACTTGCTCGCCTTCAAGGTTACTAGTTGAGTAACGCCGTGCCGAATGTTGCTCAACATCAATCAAGCGGTCGGCCATGCTTAGTGTTTGGAACCCCTTCCTTGATCGCCCTTTTCTGGAAAGACAAATGGATTCAAACCTGCCTCATCGGAACCTCTCCGCGGAAGCACCCGAATACACCGCCGAATGGTTTAATGCCGCCCGTCCCGTATGGGACAGGCTGTTGCCGCAATTGGATGCGCGGCTGGTACTGGAGATCGGTTCTTATGAAGGGGCGAGCGCGTGCTACCTGATCGATGTGCTAAGCCAGAAAGCGCCCCTGGAAATCCACTGCATCGATCACTGGAAAGGCGGCATCGAACATCAAACCGCTGCCGTCGACATGGCCCAGGTCGAGCAGCGTTTCCTTCGTAATACCGCCATCTCGATCGCTAATGGCGCATTCCCGGTCGACATGCATATCCACAAGGGCAGTTCGGAAAGCTGCCTCGGCGCCTTGCTGAGCCGGCAGCCCAAGCCGCAATTCGATTTCATTTACGTCGATGGCTCGCACCAGGCAGCCGACGTGCTGCTTGACGCCAGCATGGCATTCCGGCTGCTCAGGGTCGGCGGCATCATGGTCCTGGACGACTATCTCTGGCATGAGACGCTGGCGGGAAACAGGGACCCCCTGGCGGTGCCGAAGATGGCGATCGATGCCTTTATCAACTGTCATTTCAACCGGCTGCGCATGGTTTCAGCGCCGCTGTATCAGGTGTTCCTGCAGAAGCTGGTCGAATGATCCGGCGCGGAGCAGCTGGTTCCGACTGACTGGGCAACCGGTCGCAGGGCGGCGGGCTAGAATGTGCGGTAAATCGCGGCTGGTCCTCATGCTGCGGCACCGACAAGGGAGAGCAAGCAGATGGCAGGCCCGCTGGATGGATTGAAAGTGATTGAAATGGCCGGTCTCGGCCCTGCGCCGTTTTGCGCGATGATGCTGGCCGACATGGGTGCCGACGTGGTGCGCATCGAGCGTCCCGGCGCCACCAGCGTCACCGGCACGAACGGCGCATACGATGTCCTGTCGCGCAACCGCCGCATCCTGAAGCTGAACCTGAAAGAGGACGCCGCACTGGAAAGCGTGCTGGCGCTGGTGGAGCGGGCCGACATTCTCATCGAGGGATTCCGGCCGGGCGTGATGGAACGCCTGGGGCTCGGGCCGGAGATCTGCCTCTCGCGTCGCCCCTCTCTTGTGTATGGTCGCATGACAGGCTGGGGGCAGACCGGTCCGTTGGCCCATGCCGCCGGGCATGACATCAATTACATCGCCCTGAGCGGCGCACTGCACGCGATAGGCAGGGCAGGCGAACCGCCGGTAGTGCCGCTGAATTACGTCGGCGACTTTGGCGGCGGCGCCATGATGCTGGCCTTCGGCCTGCTCTGCGCGTTGCATCATGCCCGGCTCACCGGGCAGGGGCAGGTGGTCGATGCCGCCATGACGGATGGCGCCGCGTTGCTGTCGGCAATGATGTACGGCATGCATGCGGCCGGTGTCTGGAGCAACCGGCGCGGTGAAAACATGCTCGACGGCGGCGCCCATTTCTACGGCACTTATGCCTGCGCCGACGGGAAATACGTATCGGTTGGCGCGATAGAGCCGCAGTTCTACACGCTGCTGCTGGACAAGGCAGGCATTGCCGATGCCGCGTTTGCCGACCAGAATGCCCTGCGGCACTGGCCGCAGCTCAGGGAACGCCTGGCGCAGATCTTTCTCACCAGGACCCGGGCCGAGTGGTGTGCGCTGCTGGAAGGCAGCGATGCCTGCTTCGCGCCGGTGCTGGACTGGGACGAAGCGCCGCTGCATCCCCATAACCAGGCACGGCAGACTTTCGTGACGGTGGACGGCGTGCTGCAGCCGGCGCCTGCGCCACGCTTCAGCCATACACCCCCGGCCACGCCCGCGTATGCGGCAGCTTCTTTGGATGACAGCGCCGGCATCATCGCCGATTGGGGCAGGGCGGACCTGAACGGAAACAAGACCGGGGGCTGAGCGGTCCCGGCGGCATGCATGCGCAGGCTCGATGCTGTCCTTTGGACTCAACACAAGCAGTCAACACAAGGTCTGGCGTAGCATGCGCAGTAACGATTCCCGATGGAGCGCTCATGAAATTACGTACGCTGCTGCTGTTGCTGCTATTGCTGGCCATTACCCTGTTCGTCGCATTGAACTGGCCGGTCATCATTGCGCCGACCACCCTGTCGCTGCTGGTGACGACGGTGGAGGCGCCCCTGGGCTTGATCATGCTTGGCATGCTGCTCTTGCTGACCGGTGCATTTGTCGTTTTCGCCGGTGTCCACCAGACCGCGATTCTGCTCGAGGCGCGACAGCAGGCCAAGGAACTGCAGGCGCAGCGCAAGCTGGCCGACCAGGCCGAGGCATCGCGCATTTCCGAACTGCATCAGCTGCTCACCGCCACGCTGCAGAAGATGGATCAGCAGACGCAGGAAAACCGCCTGGCTACCCACGCCCGCATCGATGCGCTCGAGCAGAACCTGCGCGCCGCCCTCGCTCAGGAAACCACCACGCTTTCCGCCTATATCGGGGAACTGGAAGACCGGCTCGAGCGCGGCGCGGCGGGCATCCAGCCGCTGCGTGGCGGCTGAGTCGCGGCATCAGCGTGGCATCGGTGCGCCAGCTAACCGACACCGGCAAGCCGGGCCAGTATGTTGGTCGGCGGCCGGCTTTTCAGACGAAAAGCCGGCGAGTCATCCGTTGTGGAGAATGAAAATGCAAAACCCTTCCGAAAACATTCCGCTGATCCAGATGCAGCAGGCCGAAAGCGGCCATTGGCAGGTCAATCAGGTAGGCCTGACCGAACCGCTGGCTTCCTTTGCGGAGATGGAAGCCGCAGTCGATTATGCGAGCGATTTTGCGCAGACCAGCGGTGGTCGCATCGTCCAGCACCTTGACTAGGAGCCTGCGTGGCAGAAGGCCTTGATGCGAGACGTTCGAAAAACGAGGGCGACTTGGTAGCAGCGAAACGCCCGGGGGGTAAGGCGCTGCTTTGCCGACCCCCTGGGCGAGGGTGGTGATGTCAAAGCGCACCGTTTTCCCGCGCATTGCAGCCGACGACCGTTCTGCCGCGCAAGGTCCCGGGCCAGTGGCGCAGGGCCGTCCCGGGCTGCGCGCCATGCTGGAACTGGTACGAGACGCGGTGTCGGCCTGGAGTCGTGACTATGCGCCCAGCATGGGGGCTGCGCTGTCGTATTACACGATCTTTTCGATTGCCCCGCTGCTGCTGATCGTCATTTCCATCGCCGGCATGTTCTATGGCGAGGAAGCGGCACGCGGCGCCGTGTTCTATCAGGTCAGGGACCTGATGGGCGACGGCGCCGCCGTCGCGCTGCAAGGGCTCCTGGCCAGCGCGCGCAAGCCGGCCGAGGGCATCGTTGCGGCTGTCATCGGCGTGGCGCTGCTCGTCGTCGGCGCAAGTTCGGTGTTTGGCGAACTGCAGAGCGCGCTGGACAGGATATGGCACGTCCCGGAACAGGAAAAATCCGGCGGGCTGTGGAAGCTGCTCCGCACTCGCCTGGTCTCCTTCGCCATGATCATTGGCATAGGCCTGCTGCTGATCGCCTCGCTGCTTGCCAGCGCCATGCTGGCGGTGCTTGAAAAATGGTGGGGTACGCTGTTCGGCGCCCGTGCGCTGCTGGCCAGCGCACTCAACATCGGCTTGAGCTATCTGATGATCACCGTGATGTTTGCGATGATCTACAAGATCATGCCGCGCGTTCGCATCGCCTGGCGCGACGTCTGGACTGGTGCGGCGATCACTTCTCTGCTCTTTACGGCAGGGAAGTATGCAATTGGCCTGTATATCGGCACCAGCGGTGTCAGTTCCACCTTCGGCGCCGCCGGCTCGCTGGTTGTGATCCTGGTATGGGTGTACTACTCGGCGCAGATTTTCCTGCTGGGCGCCGAATTCACCTGGGTATACGCCCACCGCTACGGCTCCCGCCGTTCCTCTCGATCCACCTGAAAAAACGTACTCCGGCACCCGTGCGCCAGCTCCCGGTGCTGCTCGCATGGGCAGCACGGGCATGCCTTGCCGGCGGCCCCTGCGTTTTTGTGGGGCGTTGTTAGTTTCCGTCGTTCGAACAAAAGATCTGTTGCCGGCTTAATTCGGGAACAGGGGGTGCTTCCGCGTTACTCAACGCACTGTTCAAGCAAAAAAACCTCCGAAAAAGTCCGGTTTGCAACGTCCAGTCCTTCCCGAATGCTACTAGCCGGCTCAACGATAAAAATTCATTCATTGGGTGTTCTGCGGAGCATTTCATGTCACCTTGCCGGCGTGCGCTTTTGGGCCCGGCCTTTCGCCATATTGGGCATGTTCGTCGCATGCGGTCCCGCATCAGGCCAGCAATTCAACGGCAGGCTGATGGATGCGGTCAGGCTGACCTTATTGCACGAGCCGCAGATAGGCGCTGCCAACCGGCAGTTGATGCTCAGCGAAGGCCAGCTCCAGGCCACCCGCGGTGAATTCGACACGGCGCTCAGTACCGGCGTGGAACTGGCGCAGGCGCGCTCTCCCTTGCTGCAGGCGCTGCAAAGCCCTGCAGCAAGCCAGGTTGACAGCAACACGGCTGCCTATCTGCTGGGCGCGACGACCCGTCTGCGTTCGGGTGTGACGGTGGCGCCCAGCATCAGGATCAACCGGGTGCGCGACAACATCAGTTCGCTGACTTCGCCGGCCACCAGCACCGTCGCGCTCAATTTCACCGTGCCCCTCCAGAAGGGCAGCGGCGCCCGCTTCAATACCGCCGCGGAACGGGCAGCGGAGCAGGTGCTGGCTTCGGCAGACATGAACCTGCGGCACACCATTGCGTCCCGGATCAGCCGCAGCGTCAATGCCTACTGGGATTACCTGGCCGCACTGCAGGCGCTGGAGATCCGCCGGCTCTCCGAAAACCGCTCGCTGCTGTTGCTCGATGATGCTCGCCGGCTGGCCAAGGGCGATGAAATCCCGCAGGCCGATGTGCTGCAATACGAGGCGCAAGTGGCGCGCGACCGTGGCCTGCGTATCGCCGCGGAGCAATCGCTGGTGGAAGCGCGCACGACGCTGGTGCTGGCCATGGGCATAGCCGGTCAGCCCGAAACGTCGATGCCGGCGCCCAGCGACGATTTTCCCGAGTTGCCCGCCGTCGTCATGGAGACCCTGTCCCGGCCATGGCCCCATTCGGCGCTGGCTGCGCGCTTTGACGTCAGGGCGCAGCAGCGCCGCGTTGACGCTGCCGAGATTCTGTATGAGGCAACGCGGCGTGACCCCGTTTCGCAGCTCGACCTGACCCTGTCGGTCGGCTATAGCGGCCTGCGTGAAAACCGGTCCGCGCTCGCCGCCTGGCAGGCCCTGAACGCGCCGGCGGCTGGCTTGAACGCGTCGATCGGCATGGTCTACGTGCTGCCGGTGCAGGGCAATGCCCAGGCTGGCCTGGTCCGGCAGCGCGCGGCGCTTGCCGAGCAGGCGCGCCTTGAACTTGATGGCCTGATGCAGGCCGCGCGTGCCACTGTCAGCGTGCAGCGCGCCAGCGTTTCCAGCGCAGCCCTCCAGTTGGAGCAGGCGCGGCAGCAGGTAAGGCTGCAGACACAGGTGTTTGCCGACGAGCGCAAGAAGTACCGTCTTGGCCTGGCCACCGTACTGGATCTGCTTACCGCCGAGGCAAGGCTTACCGCCGACGAACTTGGCGTGATCGACGCGCGCCGGCGTCTTGCGCAAGCCCTGGCAAGCTACCGTTTCGAGACTGCCACCCTGCTTGGGGCCGATGGCGACGAGCAGCGCATCACCATGGAATCATTGACGACTCTTCCGGAGCTGCCATGAAGCAGGAAATGTTTCGCAAGTCGGCGCTGGAGAACCTCGCCACGCCCGACCGGCTGGATGAGGCCATGCGGATTACCCGTCCGCGCGCCTGGGTGGCCCTGGGCGCCATTCTGTTGATCCTCGTCTCCAGCCTGGTCTGGAGCATTTTCGGCACGCTGCCCGCCAGCGTGGAGGGGCAGGGCATCATCATCCGCGAGGGCGGCACATTCAACGTCGTCTCCTTCGGGACCGGCGTGGTAACGGAACTGGCCGATCTCAATATCGGCGACCCGGTCCATAGGGGGCAGGTACTGGGCCGGATCGCCCAGCCTGAAATGGAGCAGCAGGTCGCGGCGCAGCGCAAGGTGGTCAGGCAACTGGGCGATGAGCAAAATGACCTGATCAGCCGCACCGATGCATTACGGCCCGTGCAGGAAAAGTCGGTCAAGCTTCAGCAGGCGATGCTTCTCCATACCATCGCAACCCGGGAGGAGCAACTGCAATCCCTCCGGACCATTCTTCAGGGGCAGCGGGAATTGCTGGGCGATGGCCTGATCACCCGCCAGCGCTACGAGCAGACCCGGCAGCAGGCTCTTGGCGCTGAAAGCGATATCGACAATGCCCGCACCATGCTGCAAAAGCTTTCCGTCGAGCAGATCGAGGGCGCGGCAGCGCGCGAAAACCGTTTGCGCGAAGTGGGCAACCGCCTGTTGCAGGCACAGAGCCGGCTCGAGGACCTGCTGCTGCAGCATGATCTCGCTTCCCGCATCGTCAGTCCGCATGACGGCGTCGTGGTCGAGACGATGGCGATGCAGGGCGACGTCGTCAAGAACGGCCAACCCATCGTCAGTGTTGAAATTAATGAAGGCCTGCTGGAAGCGGTTGTCTACCTGCCGCCGAATTCCAACGCCAAGCTGCTCAAGGCGGGCATGCCCGCCCAGATTTCGCCGGCAACCGCCAAGAAGGAACGGTTCGGCTACCTGGTCGGCACCGTGACGGCGGTGGCGCAATATCCGGCGACCGAATTGGGCATGCTGTCGCTGTTTAACAATGCCACCCTGGTGCGCGAGCTGACACGCAACGGGCCGCCTATTTCGGTCCAGGTCCAGTTGACCAGGGATGCCGGCACCCGCAGCGGCTATCACTGGTCCTCCAACGCAGGAGCCAAGGTTGAGCTTTCCAGCGGGACCCTGGCAACGGGCACGTTTGTCGTGGAAAAGAAACGCCCGATCAGTCTGCTTATCCCATTGTTGCGCGAACTGACCGGGACCTGACCATGGGCAAGTGGAACACGTTGCTGCGCCGCCTCAACGGCTGCAGGGTAAAGACGCCGACGGTGCTGCAGATGGAGGCGGTGGAATGCGGCGCGGCCGCCCTCAGCATCGTGCTGCAGCATTATGGCCGCTACGTCTCGCTGGAGGAACTGCGCATTGCCTGCGGCGTTTCGCGCGATGGCAGCAAGGCCAGCAGCGTGGTGCGTGCCGCACGCGCGCATGGGCTCAAGGCCCAGGGCATGCGGCTTGAAATCGACGCGCTGCATCACTATGCCTGCCCGATGATCCTGTTCTGGAACTTCAACCACTTCCTGGTCCTGGAAGGACTGAATGACAAAAAAGCCTGGATCAACGATCCGGCGACCGGCCCGCGCGCCGTGACCATGGATGAATTCAATCGATCCTATACCGGCGTGGTGCTGCTGTTCGAGCCGGAGCCCCATTTTGAACGTTCGCCCGATCCCAACGGCATTGTCGTCGCACTGGGCCGCCGGCTGCGCAACGTGCGGGGCGCGGCTGCCTATGTGCTGCTTGCCGGCCTGGGCATGGTCATACCCGGCCTTGCCATCCCCGTGTTTTCCCAGGTCTTTGTCGATAGCTACCTGATCGGCAGGCTGCAGGGCTGGGTCAAGCCGCTGCTGCTGGGCATGGCGCTGACCGCCGTGCTCCGCGCTTTGCTGACCTGGCTTCAACTGTCCTATCTGCTCAGGCTGGAAACCCGCCTCTCCCTGACGGCGTCGGCCAATTACTTCTGGCATCTGCTGCGTCTGCCCATCGAGTTCTTCAGCCAGCGGCACGCCGCCAGCATTGGCCAGAGGGTAAGCATCAACGATGGCATTGCACGCCTGGTTTCCGGGGAGCTTGCGGTCAATGTGGTAAGCCTGGTCACGCTGGTGTTCTACCTGGCCATCATGCTTTCCTATGATGTGCTGCTGACAGTGATCGGCGTCTCGCTGACCATGCTCAATGTGCTGCTGCTGGCCGTGATCTCGCGAAAGCGGCGCGATCGCACCATGCGCCTGCAGCAGCAGCGAGGCAAGCTTGGCGCCACGCTGGTTGGCGGCATCCAGACCATTGAAACCATCAAGGCGGGCGGCGGCGAGGCCGATTTCTTTGGCCGCTGGTCTGGCCTCAAGGCGGGCGTCAACAATACCGAGCAGGACCTTCTGTTCTACACCCAGCTGCTTGGCACCCTGCCTGTGCTGGTATCGGCAGCCATCACCGCCTGCATTCTGGGCCTTGGCGGTTTGCGCGTCATGTCGGGGGAAATCACGATCGGCATGCTGATCGCATTTCAGAGTCTGATGGCTTCCTTTTCCAGCCCGGTCAACAATCTCATGGGCCTGGCCGGCAGGTTGCAGGAAGCCGATGCCGACCTCAAGCGCCTAGACGACACGCTGCGTTACCAGGTTGATCCACGATTCGCGGCATCCGACGCGCCGGCAAACGGGTCGGCGCAGGATACGCATGCGCCAGAGGAAAAGCTTCAGGGTGCCCTGGAGCTGCGTCATGTCAGCTTCGGCTACAGCAGGCTGGAACCGCCACTGCTGGAAGACTTCAGCCTGCGTCTCGCGCCAGGGCAGCGCGTGGCGCTGGTCGGCGCATCGGGAAGCGGCAAGAGCACGGTGGCGAAACTGGTCATGGGCCTGCATCAGCCGTGGTCGGGTGAAATCCTGTTCGACGGGCGTCGCCGTGGCGACATCAGCCCACGCGTACTCAGCGCCAGCCTGGCCGGCGTGGATCAGGACATCTATCTGTTCTCCGGCTGCATTCGCGACAACTTCACGCTATGGGACAGCAGTGTGGCCGAGCCGGACCTCGTGCGCGCCGGGCATGATGCGGCAATTCACGACACGATCGCCAGCCGCGCCGGCGGTTACGACACGCTGGTGACGGAAGGCGCCAGCAATTTTTCCGGAGGCCAGCGGCAGCGTCTTGAGATCGGCCGCGCCCTCACGGGCAATCCGCGCATCCTGGTGCTGGACGAAGCGACCGCGGCGCTCGACACGGCCACCGAGAAGGAAATCGACGACAGCCTCCGCCGTCGGGGCTGCACCTGCCTGATCGTTGCGCACCGCCTCTCCACGATACGCGACTGCGATGAAATCATCGTGATGGACCATGGCCGCATTGTCGAGCGCGGCACCCATGACACGCTGCTGCGGCGCGCGGGCGCCTATGCAGCACTGGTTGGGGAGATCGCAGCATGATGGCCACCGATAGCGCCGGCGTGGCCGCACACTCGGTGCAGTTGCTCGCGCACTATGGCCAAAGACAATTTCCGCTGGCTCTGGAGCCGGTGGTGCTGGGTGTCAGCAACACGGTATGGCTGGTGGAGCAGGGCGGCGTCGACCTGTTCCATGTGGCCATTGCCGGCGGGGTGCCAACGGGCGCGCGGCGTCATGTATGCCGGATCAAGCCGGGCGAAGTCATTTTCGACCGACCCGGGTCGCCTGATTCCGCATTGATGGCAGTCGCCCTTTCCCGCACCGCGTGGATCCGCCTGGAAAACGCCGGCGAAGGCGTGGCAGGCGACCGGGTTGCGGAACAGGCTCTGCAAGAGCTGAAAGAGAATTGGCATCGCACGCTATTGCGTGCCATACCCGGCTTGCCTGCCGAAGCGGTTCAGGCAAGGGCCGGTCATGTCGCGCTGCTGAACGTGCTGGACGAGCAAGCGGGCCAGGCGCAGGTGCGGGAGCATGCACAGCTTCGGCAGGGCGCGCTGGCGGAGCTGCAGCAGATGCGGCATGCGCTGTCCGAGGTGGCTCAGGTGCTGTCGACTTCGGAGACCCGGCTGCCTGCAGCGGCTGGCAACCCGCTACAGGCGGCCTGCACCCTGGTGCTGCGCGCCTCCGGCATCTCTGACCGCGGCCTGAAGGCGATTGCCTTGACTGCATCGAGAAGCGAGCCGTGGCTGGAAAGCTTTTGCCGTGAACATCAGCTGATACAACGGCGGGTAAAGCTCAACGGCCCGCTCTGGTGGCGCCAGGATCACGGTGCGCTGCTGGCCTTTCGTGCCTCCGACGAAAAGCCGGTTGCATTGCTTCCAAATGCCAGCGGCTATGTGCTGAGCGACCCGGAAACCGGAACGACGTGCAGCGTGGATGCCGCAGTCGCCAGCACCCTGACGACCCATGCAGTCCAGTTCTTTCCCAGCCTGCCCGGCGCCGCGCTTCGGTTCAAGGACCTGGTGTGGTTCGGCCTGACCGGCAGCCGCCGCGACCGCCTGCGACTGATCACCTTCGGCCTGGCGGGCGGGGCCGCTGGCATGGTTTCCCCCATCGCCATGCAGGTGCTGACCGATTCCGTGCTGCCCTCCGCCGAACGCGACGAGCTGGGGCAATTGATTGCGCTGCTGTTCATGACAGGCATCTGCATGACGGCGTTTACCTTCTGCCGCGTCCTGGCAACGATGCGCATCCGCACGCGTCTCGGCAACAGCGTCCAATGCGGTGTGATCCAGCGGCTGCTGGGGCTTCCGGTCGCTTTCTTCCGCGATCATGAGGCGGGCGATCTGGCGCAGCGGGCCATGGGAATCGATGCGGCTCTCCAGATCATCAGCAATACGGTGGAAAGCGCCATTTTCGGCTGGCTGTTCGGCCTGTTCAGCCTGTTCTATCTGTTCTTCCTGGACCTGCGGCTTGCCGTTTTGGCCATCCTGCTGGTTGGCGTGCAGTTGGCCTGGACGCTGGTCATGAACTATCGGGCCTTGCTGATCGAGCGTCAGAGCGCTGCGTTGTCCGGGCGTATCGCCAGCCAGGTTTTCCAGCTGCTCACCGGCATTGCAAAACTGCGCGCCCATGGCGCGGAGCGGCGTGCGTTTTCAATCTGGGCCGGGCTGTTCGCGCAGCAGAAGGCGCTGGATATGCGCATCCATGGAATCGGCAACGCCAATGCCACTTTCGACGCCGGTTTCGGGCTGTTATGCAGCATCCTGCTGTTCGGTTCGGTCGCGTTTCTGTTGCCCGACATGCGCGCGGGTGAATTCCTGTCCTTCAGCGCCGCTTTTGCGCAGTTCCTCGGCGCAACCATGGCCTTGGGCAGCGCGCTGACCAGCAGCCTCAGCGTGATACCGCTATACGAAAGGGCGCGGCCGATACTGCAGGCCATCCCCGAAGCCGTCGCAAGCGCGCATTTACCCGGCAGGCTCAATGGCGCAATCGACATCAGTGGACTGTCGTTCGGCTATGAAGCCAATGGGCCGGATGTGCTCAGCGATATCAGCATCACCATCCGCCCCGGCGAATTCATCGCTCTGGTTGGCGCGTCGGGCTGCGGCAAGTCCACGTTGCTGCGCCTGTTGCTCGGCTTCGAAACACCGCGCTCGGGCGCGATTTACTACGACGGCCAGGATCTGTCCGGCCTGGACAAGGTGGCGATACGGCGCCAGATCGGCACCGTGCTGCAGAGCGGGAAGCTGATAGCGGGCGACATGTTCACCAACATTGTCGGCACCGCCCCCCTGGCCATGGAAGACGCCTGGGAAGCTGCCCGGATGGCCGGGCTGGAGGAGGATATCAAGGCCATGCCCATGGGCATGCATACGATGATCAACGACGGCGCAACCACAATTTCCGGAGGACAACGTCAGCGCATGATGATTGCGCGGGCCATTGTCGGCAAGCCGGCCATCCTTTTGCTGGATGAGGCAACCAGTGCTCTCGATAACCGCACACAGGCGATTGTGACAAGCAGTATTGCCAAGCTGAAAGCCACCAGGATTGTCGTTGCCCACCGTCTTTCGACGATCGCCGGGGCCGACCGTATTTTCTTTATCGAGCGAGGACGCATTGTGGAGAGCGGGACTTACCAAGAATTAATGACACTAAACGGGCGTTTTAAAACACTGGCTGAAAGGCAACTCATATGAGCAAGCTGCTGCTGGCTGAAGGCGATAAATGGGTCGACCAGGCCCGCAACGGCAACCAGGACGCGTTCAACAAGCTGATGGAAGCCTATTACAGCAGGGTGTGGCGCTTCCTTCTCAAGTGGGTGAAGAACCGCGACGACGCCGAGGAACTGACGCAAGAAACCTTTCTGGCGGCTTGGCGCGCGCTGCCTGGCTACCGGGCGGGGTCGCAGTTTTCCACCTGGCTGCTGGGCATTGCGCTCAACCTGGCACGCAACCATCACAACCGGGTGGTGAAAAAGCGCCTGAACGATGTGGAACTGGACGAGTCGCTTTACCTGGAACGGCCGGGTGGGCATGATATCGAACCGGAGTCGCAATACCAGCGCAAGCAGGCGATGATCGCGCTGCAGCAATCCATCGACCGATTACCCGAGGACATGCGGGAAGTCATGGTGATGGTCAAGCTGGAGGGCATGCTGCTTGAGGATGTCGCCAGCATGCTGGGCATTCCTTCCGGAACGGTGAAAAGCCGGCTGTCGCGCGCCAAGACCAAGTTGATGGAAGACATGGGGCGTCATTTGTAGTCGGGTCACGGCGGCGGGAGGCGGAACGAAATGCCGACCGCAGTTGCTCAACCTGTCGAATACACCCGTTTTCACCGACTTTACCAAGGACATCAACATGAACGACAAGGAATCCAAACTCGACCACCTGCTGGCAGATCTGGCAGCATCCTATGCCCGTACCGCGCCGCCGCGGGATGGGCTGGAAAAGCTGAAGCGCCGCATGCAGGCGGAGACCAACACGCTGTCGGACGCCGACCTGGAATGGCTTGCCGCCGCCGGCAGGGTTCTGGGCGTGGAGCCCAAAGGCAACAAGGACGAATGACCGTTCAGCCGGCCAGGCTCGACAGATTCCCAAGGCGAAGCCCTGGCGCCGCAAGCCCGGCCATCAAGCCGGATGCCGGCTGGCCGATACAACTGGCAAGCGCAGCGCCATCACCGCAGTCAGACCGACAAATACCGCGCACCCTTCATTTCCCCTCTGAATGTCCCGCAGCTAACTGCAGGCGGCCGTTGTTGATCCCTTTTCCCTGAAGGCAGTACACTGTCGCGGCATGTAGCGCGATTGTCGCGCTGCCTGGCGACGGACATGGATCCGGATGGTGGCTTCCAGCCTGCGTCCCGACGCGGAACACAGGCGCTCATGGCCTGGTCCCATGGCATGGTGCTTGCACAGTCCTGCCATCCAGGCCTAGGAGCCTGCGCGGCAGAAGGTTCGGCGGCTGCAACGCGCGAGAAAACGGTCCAGTTCGGTATCACCACCTGCTCCCAGGGGTTCGGCAAAGCAGTGCTTTGCCCCCTGGGCTTGTTGGTACTACCAAACTGTCCTCGTTTTTCGCACGTTTCGCTACGCCGCCTTCTGCCGCGCAGGCTCCTAGCCTTCCGCTGCCGTACCGGCCTCATCAATAAAAAAACCAGGAGATGTAATGAATCAGCGCCCTGCGAAGTCTTCCATTGTCTTGCGCCTGCTGGGAAGCGCCTTGCTTCTCCCCGGCCTTTCGCTTGCCAGTCCATTCGCCTATGTGCCCAATGAGAAGTCGGGTACGGTATCGGTCATCGATGTTGCCAATGACAGCGTGGTCACCGACATCAAGGCCGGCAGCAAGCCGCGCGGCCTGGCCATCGCCGGAAACCGGCTGTATGTCAGCGACCAGCCGGCCAACGCGCTGGTGGTGATCGACCTGGCCAGCCGCAAGCCAGGCGGAACGGTTGCGCTCGGCGAGTCGCCGGAAGGCGTGTCGGCTTCGGCGGACGGGAAATGGATCGTTGCGGCCAGCGAGGTCAGCAATGCGGTCAGCTTCATCGATGTCGCCAGCGGGCAAAAGGCGTTTTCCGTCACCACGGAAGGCAAGAATCCGGAGCATGCGGTGTTCAGTCCCGACGGCAAGCTGCTGCTGGTGAGCGCCGAGGAAGCCGACAGCGTGGACGTGGTGGATGTGGCGCAGCGCAAGCAGGTGGCGTCGATCAAGGTCGGCATGCGCCCGCGCGGCATTGCCTTCCGGCCTGACGGCGCTGTCGCCTATGTCGCCTGCGAACTGGCCAGCACGGTGTATGCGATCGATGTGCCCGGCCGCAAGGTGATCAAGGAAATCAAGGCCGGCAATTTTTCGAATGGGGTAACCATGTCGCCCGATGGCAAGCGGGTCTACGTCTCCAATGGCAAGGATGGCAGCGTGTCGGTGATCGACACCGCCAGCAATGCGGTCGTGGCCACGATTGCGGTCGGAAAACGCCCCTGGAACATGGCGATCACGCCGGATGGCAGCAAGCTTTATGTGGCCAACGGCCGCTCCAATTCGGTGTCGGTGATCGACACCGCCAGCAATACGGTCAGCAAGGAAATCAGCGTCGGAGAATTGCCATGGGGAGTCGTGATCCAATGAACGCCATCGTCGAAGGAAACGCGCTGCAGGCGCAGGTCAGGCCGGCAGCACGGTACACCTGGCAAGCCATTGTGCTGCACTGGCTGCTGGCGGTGCTGATCATCGGCATGCTGGTGCTCGGCTATTCGCTGGAAGACATCCCGCGCAATACGCCTGCGCGCGGCTTCTATGTGAACCTGCACAAGTCCTTTGGCGTGCTGGCCCTGGTGCTGGTGCTGGTGCGGCTGGGCTGGCGTTTCAGCCACAAGCCGCCGCCGACGGCGCCCGGCATGCCGCGCTGGCAGGCGGTCGCGGCCGCCTGGAGCCACGGGCTGCTGTATCTGTGCATCCTGCTGCAGCCGCTGTCGGGCTATCTGGGATCCTCGTTCGGCAAGTACGGCGTGAAGTTCTTCGGTATCGAACTGCCCAACTGGGGCTGGGAAGACAAGGCGCTGCGCGGCTTTTTCGGGGAAGTGCATGAAGCGGTCGGGTTCACGCTGGCAGTGCTGATCGCCATCCATGTGCTGGCGGCGCTGAAGCACTTGCTGATCGACCGCGACCAGGTATTCCAGCGCATGATGCCGGGCGGGCGCAGATCCTGACCGCACCGACGATCTCCTCCACTTCCAGAACCGGCCGCGCGCCGGTTTTTTCTTGGCCGGGCCCGGCCGGCATCCTGAAGGACTCTGCTGCTTGCTGCTGCATTGAAGCTCTTATTACAACTTGGGACAGTGTTGTTGCAAAAGGGAGCAGCCGTCCAGGCAATCGCCTCGACAGGACAGGCACGGCGCCCGCCATCAGCGGCGATGCATGGCCTCCCCATGGGGAAAAGGGCAAATTTTCCCGACCGGCGGCAGCGCCGGCAGGCTGGCACACGGATTGCGTTAATAGCGATGGCAGCAGGCGAACCATCGCTCCAACCATCCCATGACAGATAAAGAGGAAGACACCATGAATCTCGCAGACATCAGCAAGCTCGGTATCAAGAATCCGTTCAAGGAGCGCTACGACAACTTCATCGGCGGCAAATTCGTCCCGCCAGTGAAGGGCCAGTACTTCGAAAACATCAGCCCCGTGATCGGCAAGACCTTCTGCGAAGTGGCGCGTTCCACCGCCGAGGACGTGGAGCTGGCGCTGGACGCCGCCCATGCCGCCAAGAAGGCCTGGGGCAAGACCTCGCTGACCGAGCGTTCGCTGATCCTGAACCGCATCGCCGACCGCATGGAAGCCAACCTGCAACTGCTGGCGACCGCCGAAACCATCGACAACGGCAAGCCGATCCGCGAAACCATGGCTGCCGACATTCCTCTGGCGATTGATCACTTCCGCTATTTTGGCGGCGTGATCCGTGCCCAGGAAGGCTCGATTGCGCAAATCGATTCCGAGACCTATGCCTATCACTTCCATGAGCCGCTGGGCGTGGTTGGCCAGATCATTCCGTGGAACTTCCCTATCCTGATGGCAGTGTGGAAGCTGGCGCCGGCGCTGGCCGCGGGCAACTGCGTGGTGCTGAAGCCGGCCGAGCAGACGCCTGCCTCCATCATGGTGCTGATCGAGCTGATCGGCGACCTGCTGCCGCCTGGCGTGATCAACATCGTCAATGGCTTCGGCCTGGAGTGCGGCAAGCCGCTGGCGTCTTCCAAGCGCATCGCCAAGATCGCCTTCACCGGCGAGACCGGCACCGGCCGCCTGATCATGCAGTACGCCTCGCAGAACATCATCCCGGTGACGCTGGAGCTGGGCGGCAAGTCGCCCAACATCTTCTTTGAAGACGTGATGGACAAGGACGACGCCTTCTTCGACAAGTGCCTGGAAGGCTTCGCGATGTTCGCGCTGAACCAGGGCGAGGTCTGCACCTGCCCGTCGCGCGTGCTGGTGCAGGAATCGATCTATGACCGCTTCATGGAGCGCGCGGTCAAGCGGGTCGAGGCGATCAAGCAGGGCAACCCGCTCGATTCGTCGACCATGATCGGCGCCCAGGCTTCGCAGGAGCAGCTGGAAAAGATCCTGTCCTATCTCGACATCGGCCGCCAGGAAGGCGCCAAGGTGCTGACGGGCGGCGCGCAGAACATGCTCGACGGCGACTTCGCCAGCGGCTACTACGTCAAGCCGACCATCTTCGAAGGCCACAACAAGATGCGCATCTTCCAGGAAGAGATCTTCGGACCGGTGGTGTCGGTGACGAAGTTCAAGGATGAAGCCGAGGCGCTGGAGATCGCCAACGACACGCTGTATGGCCTGGGCGCCGGCCTCTGGACCCGCGACAATGCGCGTGCCTTCCGCGTCGGCCGCGAGATCCAGGCTGGCCGTGTCTGGACCAACTGCTATCACCTGTACCCGGCCCATGCCGCGTTCGGCGGCTACAAGCAGTCCGGCATCGGCCGCGAAAATCACAAGATGATGCTGGAGCACTATCAGCAGACCAAGAACCTCCTGGTCAGCTACAGCCCGAACGCGCTCGGCTTCTTCTGAGCCGGCGTACAGGCAGGCGCATGCCGCGGCATGCGCCTGGCATCGATGTGATAACGAGATGGGATGGCGTCATGGAAGCACTGGTACCCCGCGTCACCGCCACGCCGGCCGCACTGGAACTGATCGCGCAGTTGCGGCAGAAGCATGGCCCGCTGATGTTCTTCCAGTCGGGCGGCTGCTGCGACGGCAGCTCGCCGATGTGCTACGCCGCCGGCGAATTCAACGTGGGCGACGAAGACGTCTATCTCGGCAACCTGGATGGCGTGCCGTTCTACATCGGCGCCGACCAGTTCGAGTACTGGCAGCACACACAATTGATCATCGATGTGGTCAATGGCATGGGCGGCATGTTCTCGCTGGATAACGGGACAGGCAAGCGCTTCCTGACCCGTTCGCGCATCTATACCGACGAGGAGTCGGCGCAGCTGGAAGGCAAGCGCACCCACGGCGACAGCCTGCGTGACGGGCAGTCGGGACATCCATCGCATCAGGCAGAACAATCGCAGTAATTTCCGAGGAGACTGTAATGCAGAAGAAGAGCTTAGCCATTTTCGTTGCCCTGGCCCTGTCCGCGTCGTTTGGCGCGCAGGCGGCAGGCGTGACCAACGCCATGCTGGAGAGCACCGGCAAGGACAATGCAAGCGTGCTGAACTGGGGCATCAGCCAGGACGGCCAGCGCTTTTCGCCGCTGACCCAGGTCAATGCCAAGAACGTATCCAAGCTGGTGCCGGCCTGGTCGTTCTCGTTTGGCGGCGAGAAGCAGCGCGGCCAGGAGTCGCAGCCGCTGATCTATAACGGCAAGATGTTCGTTACGGCGTCGTATTCGCGCATCTTTGCGCTGGACGCCAAGACCGGCAACAAGCTGTGGAAGTACGAGCACCGCCTGCCGGACGGCATCATGCCGTGCTGCGACGTGGTCAACCGCGGGGCCGCGCTGTACGACAACCTGGTGATCTTCAGCACCCTGGATGCGCAGCTGATCGCGCTGAACCAGGACACCGGCGAAGTGGTGTGGAAGGAGAAGGTCGACGACTACGCCGCTGGCTATTCCAACACCGCCGCGCCGCTGATTGCCAAGGGCCTGCTGCTGACCGGTGTGTCGGGCGGCGAGTTCGGCGTGGTGGGACGCGTCGAGGCGCGCGATCCGAAGACGGGCCAGCTGGTCTGGTCGCGCCCGATGGTCGAAGGCCACATGGGTTACAAGTACGATGCCGACGGCAAGGCCATCGAGAATGGCATTTCCGGCACCACCAACAAGACCTGGCCGGGCGACCTCTGGAAGACCGGCGGCGCGGCCACCTGGCTGGGCGGCACCTACGATCCCAAGACCGGCCTGGCCTACTTCGGCACCGGCAACCCTTCGCCATGGAACAGCCATCTGCGTCCCGGCGACAACCTGTATTCCTCGTCCACCGTGGCAATCGACGTGACCACCGGTCAGATCAAGTGGCACTACCAGACCACGCCGCATGACGGCTGGGACTTCGACGGCGTCAACGAGTTCGTGACCTTCGACCAGGGCGGCAAGCGCCTGGGCGGCAAGGCCGACCGCAACGGCTTCTTCTACGTGGTCGACGCCAACAACGGCAAGCTGGAAAACGCCTTCCCCTTCGTCAAGAAGATCACCTGGGCTACCGGTATCGACCTCAAGACCGGCCGGCCGAACTACACGCCCGAGGGCCGTCCCGGCGACCCGACCAAGGGTGCCGACGGCAAGAAGGGCCAGTCGGTGTTTGCCGCGCCGTCCTTCCTGGGCGGCAAGAACCAGATGCCGATGGCCTACAGCCCGAAGACCAGCCTGTTCTACGTGCCGGCCAACGAGTGGGGCATGGAGATCTGGAACGAGCCGATCACCTACAAGAAGGGCGCGGCCTTCCTTGGCGCGGGCTTCACCATCAAGCCCTTGAACGACGACTACATCGGCGCGTTGCGCGCCATCGACCCCAAGACCGGCAAGATCGCCTGGGAAGTCAAGAACAATGCGCCGCTGTGGGGTGGCGTGCTGGCGACCGCCGGCGACCTGGTGTTCTATGGCACGCCTGAAGGCTATCTGAAGGCGCTGGACGCGAAGACGGGCAAGGAGATGTGGAAGTTCCAGACCGGCTCCGGCGTCGTGGCGCCGCCGATCACCTGGCAGGAAGGCGGTACGCAATATGTGGCCGTGGTGTCGGGCTGGGGCGGCGCAGTGCCGCTGTGGGGCGGCGAAGTGGCCAAGAAGGTCAATTTCCTGGAGCAGGGCGGCTCGGTCTGGGTGTTCAAGCTGTCATCGCTGTAAAGACGTTTCGTTGTAGGCTCTCCCGCTGCCTTCAGGCAGACTTGCCGGTGACCATGATGTGGTTGCCGGTTTTTTTTGGCCTGCGGCAGGGCGAGGGGGAAATGGTGCAGTTGCAGTTGCTTCTGCGGTTGAGGTTGTTTTTGAAGTTGCCGTTGCCGTTGTAGTTGCCGTTGCTTTTGAAGTGGCAGTGAAATCCCGTTGAGCGCGCCGTGTCAGCGGTGCCCGGAGCGGGAAAAGGTGCGGCGTCTGTCTGAGTCAAGCGAAGCTTGGCGAGTTTAGCCGCGCCCCGCTCCGGGTACCGCTGACACGGGAACCCCGCGCAGCGGGGCGCGATCATCGGGTCGCCTTTTTTGGTTACTTTTTTGGCGAAGCAAAAAAGTAACCCGGCCGCCGGGACGGACTCCCGGCTTGTCTCCATGGCAGTGCAGCCGTGTTGCGTCACCCGGCAACGCACGGGCAGCACTGTCGGTGTTGTTGTTCAAAAGGCTTTGAACATTAAACCTTTAACGTCAAAAGCTAACTGCTGCTTCGCAGTGACGTCTTTACGGCGGGTGAAACAACACGACCTCACTATCGTCATGACCAGGCCGGGAGTTCGCCCCGGCAGGCGACCTACTTCTTTTGCTTCGCCAAAAGAAGTAGGCAAGAAAAGGCGACCCGGTGATCGCGCCCTCGCTGCGCGAGGGTCCCCGTGCCGTCGATGCATGGAGCGGGGCGCGGCTAAACTCGCCAAGCTGCGCTTGACTCAGACAGACGCCGCACCTTTTCCCGCTCCACGCACCGACGTCACGGCGCGCTCAACGGGATTTAAAAGCAACGGCAACTTCACAAGCAACTGCAACTGCAACTGCAACTGCAACTGCAACTGCAACTGCAACTGCAACTGCAACTGCAACTGCAACTGCAACTGCAACTGCAACTGCAACTGCAACTGCAACTGCAACTGCAACTGCAACTGCAACTGCAACTGCAACTGCAACTGCAACTGCAACTGCAACTGCAACTGCAACTGCAACTGCAACTGCAACTGCAAAAGCCGCTGCCGCTGCGCGATTTGCACTTTGCTCCTGCCCTGTGTACAATGCGACCTCTCAGACGCGGGGTGGAGCAGTCTGGCAGCTCGTCGGGCTCATAACCCGAAGGTCGTAGGTTCAAATCCTGCCCCCGCAACCAAGGTTTCAAAGCAAAAGGCCCGCAATCGCGGGCCTTTTGCTTTTCCCTTCCCCGTCACAGCGCGCCGTCAACGCGGCTTGTACTCCACCAGTTCCATTGCCACCCGGCCGCCGCTGTAGAAGGTGGTGGAAAGACGCTCGACCCGTTCCAGCTTCACCAGGCCGACGCCACGGCAATACCATTCGGTGGTGGTCACGGGCACCTTGTTGAAGCCGCGCACCGGGTCAGTGAAGAGCGTCATCTCGGCATGGCCGGCGACCCGGGCGCAATGGTCGAAGCTGCCGGCGGCAACCGTCAGCTTCTCATCTACCGCCTCGACCGTGTAGGTCATCAGCAAAGGTCGGCCATACTTGATCTCACGCGGGTATTCATTCTTGCGCAGCACCGTGTAGGCCACGGTCGGCGTGCGCCAGCTGTCGCCAAGCTTCAGCGGCAGCTTCAGCACCGTGCGCGGCGCTTCATCCAGGCTGGCCTGTTCCTGCAGGTCCAGGCGCTGGGCAATGCGCACGATGCCGTCCGGCCGTTCGCGCAGCCAGTATTCGATGCCGATGTTGTCGGGCGTCTCGCTGCGCCGGATGAACAGCGGCTTGCCGTCGTAGACGCGTTCGTCCAGCACCCGTATGGTCTGCTGGCTTCGGCTGGTGGCGCCGTCGCTTTCGGTCTCCACCGCATAGGTCCAGCGCGCGCCGGGCTGCAGCGGGAAGTAGGACGTGCTGTCCCTGGCGCCGCAGCCGGACAACGCCAGGAAGGTGAGCAGGGTGGTTGCGCGCATGCTCATTTCTCCGGCAGTTGAGGGGAGGGCGCGTCGCTGATGCGGATCTTGATCTTGGGGTCCGCCGCGTTGCGCAGCCATGAGTTGCTTGCGCCCAGCGCCGGCGGCTCGGTCGAACCGATCTGGCTTACGCCCTGGCGGTTCTTCTTCATCGCCTCGCCGAGCAGCGCATGCAGGTCGCGCGCATACGGCAGCTTGTAGGCCCTCGGTTCCTGCGCCGGCTTGTTGTCGCGCAGCGCATTGACCCAGATGTAGAGCGCGCCCTGCTGCTTTCTTTCCTTGTCGGGCTCTTCCACCACCACCGCCAGCAGCACGAACTTTTCCGGCGGGGTGTTCGGCGCCGGCCAGCCCAGCATGCCCTGGAACGCCGCCTGCGCGACGAAATAGGAAGCGGTCACCAGCAACACCATGCCTGCCTTGACCCATAGCGGCCAGCGCGTTGCCAGACATAGCAAGAGCAGCAGGAAGGCCAGGGCGACGTAGAGCAGGGTCAGCAGCAGGGAATGATCGGTCATGGCGATTGGACGATGGTTTTGGGCAGGGTGTTGATGTCGGCGACGTTGCCGTCGGCGGTGACGGTGAAGCGAACCGCGGTGCGCTCCGCGCCTTTGGCCGGAAGCCTGACGCTGCCGTAATAGACGACGTCGGCGCGCGGATTGACCTTGACCACGGACACGGTTACGTCCACCGGCGACTGGTTGCGGCTTTCGTAGTACTGCACGTTGACGGTGTATTCGCCGGGCGCGAAGCCGCGCAGCGTCACCACTTCCTGGTTCAGCGGATTGATCACTTCGCGGCCATTGACCAGCAGGGTGTCGCCGACGGTGCCGCGGTCGTCGCGGTCCAGGTGCATCAGGCCGCCTTCGCGCTGGCGGAACCAGGCCAGGTTGCCGGCCGGGTCCTGCACCCAGGTGTCGATGTCGTTGGGGTCGTTGTCGGGCCAGCTGACCGTGATGATGAACTCCGCCTTGGCCGGCACGTCGCCCGCCTTCTTCGCCTTCGGGTTCATCGCCAGCACCGCGATGATGAAGCAGAACACGAAGGCGATCAGAATGTTGAACAGCATGTCGTAGAACGGGTCGACATCGCTGTCGCGCCGGCTGCGCCGCCTTGGCATCAGGCAGCCTGTCCGAGCGCGGTCTCGGCGTACTGCATCGCGTCGGCCAGCAGTTCATCGGCGCAGCGGTCGAGCCGGGTCAGCTGCAGGCCCAGCAGCATGTTGGCCACCAGGCCGACCGCGGTGGTCAGCAGCGCGATGCCGAGGCCGCCGGTCAGGGTCTTCAGCAAGTCCTGTGTCTGGCTCGGATCGAAGCTTTCCAGCCGCGAGATCTGGATCGCGAGGATGGAAAAGCCGATCACCTTTCCCAGGAGGCCCAGCTTGATCTGGATGCCGTTGACCCACCAGGCGCCGTCATTGGGGCCGTGCAGCCGCTCGGCCAGCACGTCGGCCAGGCGGCCGCGCGCGCCGGCATCGGCCGGCTGCTGCGCCAGCAGGTTGCGGAAGTAATCATCGATATGGCTGTGCGGCCGGCCGCGCATGCCGCGACGCCAGCCTTCCATGCTGGCGCGCTCGGCGCACAGCCGCTGGCTGCGCCGGCCGCACCACAGCGTGGCCACGGCGAAGATGGCGACGATGGTCATGGTGATGCCGGTCGGGTCGGCATCCAGCAGCATGCGCCAGACGCCGTACTGCCACAGCAGAACTGCCGCAAACAGCAGCACGCCGGCGAAGGCCAGCCAGGTCAGGAAAAGCGTGTCGGCGGAAGCGGCGTCGCGCTGCATGGTGTCTCCATCGTTCTTGTGATGGAGGACGGAGGCAATTTCCATGCCCCGCGGCATGAACATGGAAGACCGCCGGCCCGGCGTCCGCGCTGCTCCAGCAGGAAACAATGCTGTTGCAAATTGGGACAGCCGGGCAGGGGGCTAGTGATGCAGCTTGCGGTAGATGGTGTTGCGCGATACGCCCAGCGCGCGCGCGGTGGCCGACACATTGCCGCCGTGCGCTTCCAGCGACTTGCGGATCACCGAGGTTTCCACGTCTTCCAGCGTGGTCATGTCGCTGACCACGCGGGTGACGGTGTCGGCCACTTCCCGGCGACGGGCGTGGCTGATGTCTTCCAGGAAGTCGTCAGGCAGATGGTCGATGCCGATCTCGGCATCGTCGCCCAGCATCACGATGGCGGTGCGCAGCAGGTTGGTCAGCTGGCGGAAATTGCCCGGCCAGTTGTGCTCCTTGAACATGCGCATGACTTCGGCCGACACCTTGCACGGATGGCCGTCGGATTCGCTTGCCAGCAGACGGTTGATCACCACTTCGAGGTCGGTGCGCTCGCGCAGCGGCGGCAGCTTCACCACCAAACCGTTGAGCCGGTAATACAGGTCTTCGCGGAAGGTGCCCTGGGCGATCATGTCGCGCAGGTTGCGGTTGGTGGCGCAGATCAGCGCGACATTCACCGGGATCGACTTGGTGCTGCCCAGCGGCGTGACCATGCGGTCCTGCAGCACCCGCAGCAGCCGCACCTGCAGGCTGACCGGCATGTCGCCGATCTCGTCGAGGAACAGGGTGCCGCCATTGGCCTGCAGGATCTTGCCGATGCTGCCTTTCTTGCGCGCGCCGGTGAAGGCGCCGTCTTCATAGCCGAACAGTTCGGACTCGATCAGGGTTTCGGGTATCGATGCGCAGTTCACCGCGACGAAGGGCCCGCCGCTGCGCGGCGAATCGTTGTGGATGGCCTGTGCCAGCAGGTCCTTGCCGGTGCCGGTCTCGCCGGTGACGAGTATTGAGATGTCCCGGCCCAGCACCTTGCCGACCTTGTCGATGAGCCGCTGCACCTGCGCATCGCCCGTGTTGAGGTAGCGCAGGCTGGACAGGCGGCGCGCGGCATTGTCGAAGGATTCGGCCCGTGCCGGCGCGACCGGCCTGGCTTGCTGGGCTGGCGCTTCCTGCTCGGCCGACAGTGGTGTCATGTTATGGAACACCATGTTCGTGCGGCGCATCTCGGCACGGGCATAGACCCGCACGCCGTTATGCAGGCACAGGTTCAGGAGCGACGGCGCGGCGGTACGGTAATGGTCGAACAGCGACGACACCGGCAGGCCGAACAGGGAGCTGAAGGTATGCGTCTGCAGCGCCGACAGCGGCAGGCCGAGCTGGAACAGGCCGCTGCGGCTGGCCGACAGGAAGCGGCCGCTCGGCGAGAACGATGCAATGCCTTCCATCAGCGTGCCGATGAATTCCGGGCGGCTGTGGAAGTGCAGGGTGATGGCTTCGTCGAAGGCGGCGGCGAACAGGTTGTTCTCTATCATCTGCGCCGACATGCGCACCAGCGCCATCGTGTGCTGATGGTAGCTGCGCTGGTCGCCGGTCACGTCGAGCACGCCGATCACGTTGCCCTGGTGATTGAAGATGGGCGAGGCCGAGCAGGTCAGGAAGTGATTGGCCACCAGGTAGTGCTGGTTGGCATGCACCAGGGTCGGCTTCTTCTCGACGATGGCGGTGCCGATCGCATTGGTGCCCTTGCCCTCCTCAGACCAGGAAACGCCCGGCTGCAGCGCCACGCGGTTGGCTTTTTCCAGGAAGTCGGCGTCGCCCAGCGCATGGACGATCACGCCGTTGGCATCGGTCAGCACCACCATGTTGTGGGTGTTGACGATCTGCTCGTAGAGCGTCTCCATCACCGGCAGCGCATGGGTGTGCAGCACCCGGTTCTGCTCGACCAGCAGGCTCAGGTCGCTGCGGCCGAGGGGGCTGAAGTCGGGATGCTCGGTCTCGGAGAGGCCGTAGGATGCGCAACGCTGATGGGATTCATTAAGCATGATGTTCGAGCAGATTGCAGAAAGCATGCCATCTCTTCCTGCCGCTGCGCGAACGCCGGAACCGGCTTCGCCGGTGTTGTCTCCTGCCATAACCGCTCCTTCTTGGTTTGAGGGCGTGATGCACTTTAAGTAGCTATTTTTTCGCAATGGTACACCTGTTGAGAAATGGCGCAACCGTTTACCGAACAGCGCGTAAGGCAAGGTGGGAAGCCGGCTGGCACGGCAATTGCGGTAGGGAGGGCATTCGCTTTTCATACACAGGAGACATTTCATGCGCAAGACATCCTTCCTCTGCACCCTGGTCCTGGCGGCTTCCGCCTTTCTTTCGCCGGCGGCGCATGCCCACGGCGACGTGACGCCGCAGGTGGTCGATACCAAGACGCTGCCGCCGCTGGGCGACAAGTGGGCCGCCGAGAATCCTTACCGCGACAACAAGGAAGCGCAGAAGGTCGGCGCCTCGGCTTTTGGCGCCAATTGCGCACGCTGCCACGGCATCGAGGCGATCTCGGGCGGCATCGCGCCCGACCTGCGGCTGCTGGACCGCGACTGCATGACGCAGAAAATCGAAGCCAAGCGCAAGGCCTGCATCAAGGACAACGACGAATACTTCAGCAGCAGCGTGCGCAAGGGCAAGGTGCGCAACGGCGCGGTCTACATGCCGCCGTTCGAGGGCGTGCTGAACCAGGAAGCGGTGTGGGCCATCAAGGCTTATCTGGAAACCCGGCGCGAGGTGAAGTAACGCCTTACCTCGTACCCACCAGGCCGCCATGCAACGATGGCGGCCGTATAAAAATATTGGAGACCTCATGTTTTTTCCCCTCATACGCTGCGCGGCCACGCTGATGCTGGCCTGCCTTGCGCTGACGATGTCGGCGCCGGCCAGCGCCGACATGGACAAGATCCGCCAGTCCGGCTCCCTCAAGGTGGCGGTCTACAAGGACATGGCGCCGTTTTCCTCGGACGATGGCGGCATCGATGTCGACATCGCCGACGCGCTGGCGAAAAAGCTCGGCCTGAAACTGGCGCTGCTGCCCTTTCCCGCCGGCGAGGAAGTGGGCGACGACCTGCGCAACATGGTGTGGAAGGGCCATTACCTCGGCTACGGGCCGGCCGACGTGATGCTGCATGTGCCGGTGGACCGCTTCCTGGTCGCCCGCAATGACAAGGTAGAGATCTTCGCGCCGTACTACCGCGAGACCGTGCGCCTGGCCTACAGCAAGGACGCGGTGCCGCGCTTCGACGGCCTGGATTCGCTGCAGGGACGCGAGATCGGCGTGGAAAAGGTGTCCATCGCCGCCGTGCTGCTGCTGGGCGAGGGCGACGGCAAGTTCCGCGACAAGGTGCGCATCTATCCGACCGCGGTCGAGGCGCTGCAGGACCTGAAGGCCGGCAAGCTGGCCGGCGTGCTGGCCCACCGCTCCGAGATCGAATCGGTGCTGCGCGACGATGCCCGTTTCGGCATCCAGCAGGTGGCGTTCCAGCGGCTGCCGGCGCAGGGCTGGGCGGTCGGCATGGCGGTGAAAAAGGAGGCGCGCGACCTGGCGCAGGCGCTGCAGCAGGCGCTGGCCGAGCTGACCGCCTCGGGCGAAATGGGCCGCATCTTCGCCAGGCATGGCGTCCAGCCTGTCACGCCCTAGGGCCGCGCGGCTGGCCGTGCTGCGGGCGGCATTAGCCTGGCTGCTGCTGGCCTGCTTCACCGCCGGGCCGGCGCTGGCCGGCGCGCTCACGCGCGAAGCGCTGGCGCGCTATTTCCCGTCGCCGCTGATGGTGGGCGAGCGCGACGCCACGCTGCCGGTCTGGCCGCTGCTGCGCCAGAACGCCACCGCCACCGAGCTGGTGGGCTATGCCTTCGAATCCATCGACTTCGCGCCGGTGCCCGGCTTTTCCGGCGTGCCGATCAACCTGCTGGTGGCCATCGATCCGAAGGGACAGTTTCTGGACGTACGGGTGGTGTCCCACCATGAGCCGGTGTTCCTCGAAGGCCTGGGCGAGGCGCCGATGGCGCGCTTTGCCAGCCAGTACCGCGGCCTGGCGCTGCACCAGAGCATCGCCATCGACACCGCGCCGCGCGCCGGACCGAAGCAGGATGGCAATGTGGTCCATATCGACGGCGTGGCCAAGGCCACCGCCTCGGTGCGCATCATCAACCAGAGCGTGCTGTCGTCGGCGCTGAAGCTGGCGCGCGCCCGGCTGGGCTTTGCCGGCGCGGCCGACCCCGATCAGATCGCTCGCCTGAAGCCGGATGTGTTCGAGAGCCTGTCCTTCGAGGCATTGCAGAAGGAGGGCCTGGTCAAGCATGTGACGCTGACCAACCGCCAGGCCGAAGCGGCCTTTGCCGACAGCGACGCGGCCGGCATCGATGCCGAGGCGCTGGCCAGGCCGGATGCGGTGATGAGCGACTTCTACGTCGCGCTGGCCTCGGTGCCCAGCGTCGGGCGCAACCTGCTGACGCCGGCATCCTGGAACAAGCTGGCAGGCCGGCTGGACCCCGGCGACCATGCGCTGCTGGTGCTGTATGAAGGGCGCTACGGCATCACCGGCGACGACTTCGTGGCCGGCACCGCGCCCGACCGCCTGCTGCTGAAGCAGAACGGGCTGGCCATCGAAATGCGTGACCTCGACCTGGATCTGAAAACCACGGAGCCGGCGCTGCGCGGCAGGTCGCTGCGGGTGTTCCGCATCATTGCCCAGTCGGGGCTGGACCTGGCGCATCCGCTCGAACTGGCGCTGGTGGTCAGGCGTGCCAAGGGCATCATCTATCCGGAGCGCTTCCAGCGCGAGTTTGCCAGCCGGCTGGCGCTGCCGGCGCGCTTTTACGATGCGCCGGTTGCCGCCGACAAGACCTGGGTGGCGGTATGGAAGCAGCGCTGGCCCGACCTGGCGCTGCTGGCGGCCGGGCTACTGGTGCTGACGGTGGCGCTGGCGCGGCAGAAAGCGCTGACGTCCAGCCGGCGCCGCTTTGCCTGGTTCCGCCAGGGCTATCTGTTGTTCACCGCCTTGTTCATCGGCTGGCATGCGCAGGGCCAGCTCTCCATCGTCAACCTGACCGGCCTGCTGCAGGCGATGCGCGACGGCCGCGACCTGTCCTTTTTCCTGTACGACCCGATGACGGTGTCGCTGTGGGCCTTCGTGCTGGTGTCGCTGCTGGTCTGGGGACGCGGCACCTTCTGCGGCTGGCTGTGCCCGTTCGGCGCGCTGCAGGAATTCGTCGGCAAGGCGGCGCGCCTGCTGCGGGTGCCGCAGATCAGGCTGCGGCGCGCCACCGACGCCCGGTTGAAGCTGCTGAACTACCTGGCGCTGGCGACCATCCTGGCCAGCGTTTTCCTGGCGCCGGCATGGACCGACGCGCTGGTGGAAGCCGAACCGTTCAAGACCGCGATCACGCTGAACTTCGTGCGCTCCTGGCCCTTCGTGCTGTATGCCGGCGGCCTGTTGCTGGGCAGCGCAGTGGTCTACAAGTTCTTCTGCCGCTACCTGTGCCCGTTCGGCGCCGGCCTGGCCGTGCTCGGCCGGCTCCGGCTGTTCGACTGGCTGCCGCGCCGCAAGGAATGCGGCAAGCCGTGCCAGACCTGCCGCCACCGCTGCGAATACGAAGCGATCCGCCCGGATGGCGGCATACGCTACGACGACTGCTTTCAGTGCATGGACTGCGTGGTGATCCACCAGAGCGACGCGCTGTGCGCGCCGCTGATCCTGGAAAAGAAGCGCGCCCGCGTCATTCCCGTGCATTCCCTGTCTTCCTGACCTGCAAGGAGCCGCGATGCAACGCCGTACCTTCCTCTCCGCCGCAATGGGCCTGGGCACGGCCGGCGCGCTGGGCTGGGGCCTGTTGCGGCCCGCGGCCGGCGAGCTTGCGCGCGGGCCGCGGGCGCGGCTGCGCATGCATGCCGGCGCCGACCTCGCCTTCGGCACCGAGATCAGCGTCAGGGTGCTGCACGACGATGCCCGCGTTGCCGAGCTGGCGATTGCCGATGCGCTGGCCCAGGCGCGCACGGTGGATGCGCTCATGAGCATCTACCGGCCCGGCAGCCAGGTACATACGCTGAACCGCGACGGCTGCCTGGCGCAGCCCAGCCCGCATCTGCTGGCGGTGCTGCAGGAAGCGGCCCGGCTGTCGGCCCTGAGCGACGGCGCGTTCGACATCACCGTGCAGCCGCTGTGGGACCTGGCGCGGCAGGGGCAAGACGGCGCGCCGGCGCTGTCGCTGATAGGCTGGCGGCGCATCAGCGCGGACGCCAGCGGCGTCATTTTGCAGCCCGGCATGGCGATCACCCTGAACGGCATCGCGCAGGGCTATGCGCTGGACCTCGCGCGCGCCGCGCTGGCGGCGCGCGGCATCCGCCATGCGCTGATCGACACCGGCGAATTCGGCGCGCTGGGCCAGGCTGAACAGGGCAGGGCCTGGACTCTCGGCGTGCGCGACCCGCGCCGGGCGGAGGGCTATGCCGGCGCGCTCGCGCTCGACGGCCGCTGCGTCGCGACTTCGGGGGACTACGCGAGCGCCTTCAGCGCCGACTTCCGCCGTCACCATATCTTCGACCCTGCCACCGGCGCCTCGCCGGCCGAACTCGCCGCCGTGACGGTTGCCGCGCCCACCGGCATCCTGGCCGACGGCCTCTCGACCGCCTGCATGGTGATGGGCGCCCGGCGCTCGCTGGCCCTGGCGGCCGGCATCGAGGGCGTCGACCTGCTGGCCATCGACAAGGCGGGCCGGCACTGGCACAGCGCCGGTCTGCGCTGGCAGCCGGCGGCGGGATAGGGATGCCTTCTGCGGTTCCACATGCGGGCATGTCTTGCTTCTCTGCAAGGCGGGGCGTGTCCGCATTTGCTGTTACCATTCCTGCCTTTCTGTTGTTGTCCGCCATCCTTCCAGTTCACCTCTCCACCGTCCCGCCATGCCTTCGATCCTTGCGCTGAACCGTTTTTTCCTTTTGTTTGCGATGCTGTTTCTGTCCGTCTGCGGACTGGCCCAGGCCCAGGAAGCGCCCGACGCGCTGATACGCCGCGTCAGCCAGGAAGTCATGGATCTCGCCCGCAACGATCCGGCCATCCAGGCCGGCGACCGCAGGCGCATCTATGCGGTGGTCGAGTCGCGCATCCTGCCGCACCTGGATTTCCAGCGCGGCACCGCGCTGACCATGGGCCGCAACTGGCGCCAGGCCACGCCCGAGCAGCGCCAGAAATTGTCGGAGGAATTCCGCAACCTGCTGCTGCACACCTATGCCGGCGCGATGTCGCAGATCAAGGACCAGACCATGACCTTCAAGCCGCTGCGCATGGACCCGACCGACACCGATGTCGAAGTGCGTTCGGAGGTACGTTTGCCGCGTCGGCCGGAGCCGGTGGAGGTGAGCTATCGGCTGCACAAGTCCACCAGCGGCTGGAAGATCTACGACGTCAATGTGATGGGCGCCTGGCTCAGCGAGACCTACCGCACCACCTTTGCTTCGGAAGTGAACAAGGGGGGGATCGATGGGCTGATCCATACGCTGGAAGAGAAGAACCGGCAACTGGCGGCGCGTGATGCGCAGGAAGGGAGCAAGCCGTAACGAAGATAGCTTGTCATATGTAGTGACGCGTGGCCACATTGCATCCGACAGATAACGGTTGCGGTTGCCGTTGCCGTTGCCGTTGCAGTTGCAGTTGCTTTTGAAGTTGCGGTGGCAGTTGCAGTGAAATCCCGTTGAGCGCGCCGTGTCAGCGGTGCCCGGAGCGGGAAAAGGTGCGGCGTCTGTCTGAGTCAAGCGAAGCTTGGCGAGTTTAGCCGCGCCCCGCTTCGGGTACCGCTGGCACGGGCACCCCGCGCAGCGGGGCGCGATCACCGGGTCGCCTTTTTTTGGTTACTTTTTTGGCGAAGCAAAAAAAGTGACCCGGCTGCCGGGACGGACTCCCGGCTTGTCTCCACGGCAGTGCAGCCGTCTTGCGTCACCCGGCAACGCACGGGAAGCACTGTCGTAGTTGTTGTTCAAAAGGTTTTGGACATTAAACCTTTAACGTCAAAAGCTAACTGCTGCTTCGCAGTGACGTCTTTACGGCGGGTGAAACAACACGACCTCACTATCGTCATGACCAGGCCGGGAGTTCGCCCCGGCAGGCGACCTACTTCTTTTGCTTCGCCAAAAGAAGTAGGCAAGAAAAGGCGACCCGGTGATCGCGCCCTCGCTGCGCGAGGGTTCCCGTGCCGTCGATGCATGGAGCGGGGCGCGGCTAAACTCGCCAAGCTAAAGCTTGGCTCAGACAGACGCCGCACCTTTTCCCGCTCCATGCACCGACGTCACGGCGCGCTCAACGGGATTTAAAAGCAACGGCAACTTCACAAGCAACGGCAACTTCACAAGCAACTGCAACTGCAACTGCAACTGCAACTGCAACTGCAACTGCAACTGCAACGGCAACGGCAACGGCAACTGCAACGGCAACGGCAACGGCAACGGCAACGGCAACGGCAACGGCAACGGCAACGGCAACGGCAACTGCAACTGCAACTGCAACTGCAACTGCAACTGCAACTGCAACTGCAACTGCAACTGCAACTGCAACTGCAACTGCAACTGCAACTGCAACTGCAACTGCGCACACGTTGAAGCCAACCATTACCGCTTCCACCCAAGTCCCAGACGCCATCGCGCCACGATCGCAAACTGCAAAGACCCGGTCAACCGGCATGGTCACGCGCCCACCGGCGCCACGCCCCTGCGAACCATGTCTTCCTACGAAAGCAAGGTCAGCGACAGAGGCCGCCGCGCTACTGCCTCTCCCTCACCAGCCCGCCGCAGCACCATCGCTGCGCGGATCCGAACCGCCCTCCAGCAAGCCATTCGGATGGCGGATGATCGCGCCCGCATGGCCCATGGTTTCATCCCAGGCGTCCAGCACATCCACCTCATGTCCCATGGCCCGCAACGCAGCCACCGTCTCGCCGGAAAAACGCGCTTCCAGTTTCAGGGAGTCGGTGGTCTGGCCCCAGGTGCGGCCCAGCAGCCAGCGTGGCGCGCTGATGGCGGCCTGCGGGTTCATGCCGAACAGCGCGATGCGCGAAAACACCGCGCTCTGCGACTGCGGCTGGCCATCGCCGCCCATGTTGCCGTAGACCAGGGTGCGGCCGTCGTCGAAGCGCGCCAGCGCCGGGTTCAGGGTGTGGAAGGGCTTGCGGCCCGGTGTCAGCGGGTTGCGCGCCGCCGGGTCGAGGCTGAAGCTGCAGCCGCGGTTCTGCCAGTTCACGCCCGAGGCGGGCAGCACGATGCCGCTGCCGAACTCATGGTAGATGCTCTGGATGAAGCTGACCGCCACGCCGTCACGGTCGATCACGCCCATCCAGATCGTGTCGGCCGGACCCATGCCCTTGCCCCAGGGCGCGGCATGCAGCGGGTCGATGGCGGCAGCCATCCGGTCCAGCGCGTCGGGCGCCAGCAGGCTTTGCGGGTCGACCGTCATGTAGGCCGGGTCGGTGATGTCGCGGTCGCGAATGGCGAAGGCGCGCTTGGTCGCCTCGACGCAGGCATGCACGAAGGGCGCGCCGGCCGGGTCCATGCCGGCCTGCAGCAGCCGGTCGATCTGGCCCAGGATCAGCAGCGACACCAGGCCCTGCGTCGGCGGCGGCATGTTGTAGACCGTGCCCAGGCTGTGCCGCAGCGCCAGCGAGGTTTTCCATTCGGCGCGGTGGCGGGTCAGGTCGTCCAGCGCCAGCGGGCTGTCCAGCCGCGCCAGGTCGGCGGCCATGGACCGGGCCAGGTCGCCGCGGTAGAAGTCGTCCAGGCCGGCGCGGGCCAGCTGTTCCAGCGTGGCGGCCAGCCGCGGCTGCAGGAACAGGCTGCCGGCGTCGGGCACGGCGCCGCCGGGCAGGAAGGTGTCGGCAAAGCCGGCGATGCCGACCAGTTCGTCGCGCTTGCCGGCGGTGCAGCGCGCCTGGCTCAGCGTCACCGGGATGCCGTGGCGGGCATAGTCGATCGCATCCTGCAGCAGCCGCGCCAGCGGCAGGCGTCCGCCCAGTGCCTCGCGCGAATAGCCCTGTGCCGCATCCCAGCCGGAAATGGTGCCGGCGACCGTGTTGGCCGCGACGCCGCCGCGAAACGGAATGGCGGACAGGCCACGCTCACGGTAGGAGGCAATGCTGGCCGCGCCTGCCGCGGCGCCGCAGGCTTCCAGCCCGCGCGGCGCCTCGCCCGGCCGGGCAATCAGCCAGAAGCCATCGCCGCCTATGCTGTTCATGTGCGGATAGACCACGGCGATCGTGGCGGCGGCGGCAATCATCGCCTCGACCGCATTGCCGCCCTCGCGCAGCACCGCCATCGCGCTCTGCGCCGCCAGCGCATTGGGGGCGGTTGCCATTCCATGCCGGCCGCGCGCCGGGTTGGGGGATGCATTCATCATTTGGCGCTCCGTGGCCTCATCGTTTCAGGGGAATCAGAACCTGCTGCCGGCGCGCATAGCGCTGCGCCAGCATCGCGCACAGCATCAGCTGGATCTGGTGGAACAGCATCAGCGGCAGCACGATCATGCCCACGGCATGGCTGGCGAACAGCACCTTGGCCATCGGCACGCCGCTGGCGAGGCTTTTCTTGGAGCCGCAGAACACCAGCGTGATTTCATCCTCGCGCGACAGGCCCATGCGGCGGCTGATCAGGGTCGAGATCCCCAGCGCGGCGCCGAGCAGCAGCAGGTTGATGACCACCAGGCCGGCCAGCGCCGAAGGCGGCAGTTGCTGCCACAGGCCCTGGATCACCGCTTCGCTGAAGGCGGTGTAGACCACCAGCAGGATCGAGCCCTGGTCGATCAGGCGCAGCGACGGCTTGTGGCGGTCGACGAAGCCGCCGATGCGCGGCCGCAGCATCTGGCCGGCGGCGAAGGGCAGGAGCAGCTGCACGATGATCTTGAGGATGGAATCGAAAGAGGCGCTGGCCGAAATGCCATGCACCACGAACAGGCCCACCAGCACCGGGGTGATGAACATGCCGATCAGGTTGGACGCCGAGGCGCTGCAGATGGCGGCAGGCACATTGCCGCGCGCCACCGCCACCAGGGCGATCGACGACTGCACCGTGGAGGGGAGCATGCACAGGAACAGCAGCCCGGTGTAGAGCTCCGGCGTGATCAGCGTCAGGGCCAGCGGCTTCATCAGCCAGCCCAGCAGCGGGAAGACGATGAAGGTGCTGGCCAGAATCACTAGGTGCAGTCGCCAGTGGGTGGCGCCGGCGACGATGGCTTCGCGCGGCAGCTTGGCGCCGTGCAGGAAGAACAGCAGCGCAATGGCGACACTGGTCACGTCATGCGCGACATCGGCCACGCGGCCGGAACAGGGCAGCACGCTCGCAAGAATCACAGTGAACGCAATGGCCAGCGTGAAGTTGTCCGGGAAGTAACTAGGGCGTGTCATGAGGCAGGCAATCCGTTGATAAAAAACAGCCGCGTATGATACGCGCCCGGAAAAATCTTTGCTTCCTTATAAGCAAGCAGCATGCCGGCCCGCAAGCCTTGTGAGCCGGCCTGATAACTTTTCCAATCGCTTCGTTTCGGGGACGGAAGTTGCCGTCCCGCCAGCCTGCCCGGGTCCGCCGCGGATGCAGGGAAAAACCGGGATGGCCGCAAGGGCCGCAAGGGATGCCAATCCCATGCTGCTGAAATGTAAATAAATCAATGTCGGCTTAATTTACACATTCATGCCGGTGCCTTTTTCAATTCGCACTAAATACCTGAATCGATACGCCTTTGCCAGGCTGGCCCGTTTTGTGCAATTACCTGAATAGCCCGGCTTTTCAATTTGCATAGCGCATTTCAGCGGGCATGGCCGCCATCCAGGCGGACGTGGGGGCAAGACCTTTTCGATGGCGGAGCGATGTTGTTGTATCAATGGAAAATGCCGTTTCGAACGCGCCGGAATACTGGTGAAAACGACCGGTCCTGATTGTTCGCATTAAGGAAATTTCATGGAAACCATACTGTTAAAAGGCAAGGCGGTTCCGAAATTCGATCATGCATTGATTGCATTTCTGGGTGTGCCGGAGGTGGAAGCGATCACCGCTGGGAGCGTGCGCCAGTTCGGCATAGAAAATGGCGATGGCGAGGTGTATCGCATCATCGGCGCCGAGAGCGAGCAGGTATATGACGCGCTGATCGGGCGATTGCGCAATCTGCATTACCGCATCGAAGCGCTGCGGGAAAGCAGCTTTGAAAAATTCAGGGCTGTGGCGCGCATGCCGCCGGAACTCTGACTGCAGGTTTCATTGTGGGCTGATGCAGGGGCTAACCGCCCGATTGCTGACGCCAGGTCTTATCGGCCTTTCGTGAAAGCCGGTATGCATCATCGATCATGGTGCATACCGGCTTTTTCACTCGTGCGGATGGGCGTCACTCAACAGGCATCCGGCTGAACGCAGCGATGGCAAATGCCCAGGAGCCTGCGCGGCAGAAGGGACGGGAGTGCGATTGCAAACAGCAGTGGGTTTGCGATCTGATATTGTCCGGGCTTGGCGAAGTTGCCCGGCCAACATCCGGCTTGCATTCGTCCTTTCTAATTTCAACCTGTCCCTCCATGGCTTCTTCCGACCAGCAAGGTCAACCCAATTTCGATCATCCGCCCACGTTCCGCGCCGCCGTTGCGCTTGCCGCGCACAAGGGAGACCAGAGCGCGGAAGCGCTGGCCCTGCGCTTTGGCGTGACGCCGCAGCAGGTGCTGGCCTGGCACGACGAATTGCTCGAGCACGCCGGCCTGGCATTCCAGACCGAAGGCGAGGCGGCATCGGTCGAACTGTTCGACCATGCCGAACTGGCGCTGACGATCGCCGAGAACTCGACGCAGGGTTTTGCGATGATGGACCAGCGCGGCTATTGCCTCTACGCCAACCGCGCCTGGCTGGAGATGACGGGTTACACGGTGGAGGAAATCCGGTCCAGGCCGCTGCATGACCTGGTGCATCATCACTACCCGGATGGCCGGCCTTATCCGATGGAGGCCTGCCCGATCGACCGCGCGCTGCCGGAGCGCTTCGATGTCCGCGCCCATGAAGACCTGTTCTTCCGCAAGGATGGCAGTACGTTTCATGTGCTGTGCGCCGCCAGCCCCATATTCCGCAGGGGCGTGCCGGTGGCTACCGTGATCGAGATCCGTGACATCACCGAGCAAAAGCAGATCGAGTGGAAGGAGCGGCAGGCGATCCGGTCTGCGATCGCGGCCGCCGAAGCCAATGCAAAGTACCGCACCTTCTTCGAGCAGGACAATTACTTTGCCTGCGTGATGCTGCCCGACGGCACCCTGATCGAGGCCAACCGTCTTTCCGTCGAGGGCTGCGGCTTCCGGCGCGAGGACATGATAGGCCGGAAGTTCTGGGAAGGCGGATGGTGGAGCCGGTCGGACGCGCTGATGAAACAGGTGCGCGCCGGTGCGCTGGAAGCGGCGGAAGGGCATACGGTCCGGTTCGAGACGCGGTATTTCATCGCCGACGGCAGCCAGCGCATGGCCGACCTGGTGCTCTCGCCGGTCACAGACGATGCCGGGCAAGTCCTCTTCGTTGCGCCGACCGCGGTGGACATCACCGAAAGCAAGCGCGTCGAACAGCGGCTGAGCCTGCTCGATACCATCAGCCAGGCAACCCGCAATGCGCTGGACGCCCGGACCATCATGGCGGATGTGACGCGGCTGGTCGGCGTGAGCCTGGATGTGACCCGTTGCGCCTATGCCGACGTCGAAGCCGACAACGACCAGTTCACGATACGCCACGACTGGACCGCCGCGGGCGCGGCCAGCACGGCCGGCGTCTACTCGCTGAACCTGTTCGGCCAGCGCGCTGCGCAGGACATGCGCTCCGGGCGGACGCTGGTGATCAGGAATGTGGACGCGGAACTTGCCATCGGCGACGGCGCCGCAATGTTCAATGTAATCGGCATCAAGGCCATCATCTGCTGTCCGCTGGTCAAGGCCGGGAAGCTGGCGGCGATGATGGCGGTGCATCATGCGTTGCCGCGCAACTGGACGGCCGACGAGATCGCGCTGGTGGAAGCGCTGGTGGACCGCTCCTGGGCCCACATCGAGCGGGTGCGCAGCAACGAGGCGTTGCGCCGCAATGAAACCCACCTGCTGTCGCTGTTCGAGCAGACGGCAGCCGGCATTGCCGAATCGGACCTGGCGGGTCGCATCGTCAACGCCAACGAACGCTATTGCCGGATGCTGGGACGCAGCCGCGCCGAACTGATCGGACGGTCGATCGAAGAGCTCACCCATCCGGACGACCTGGCGCTGACGGCGCTGCAGTTCCAGGAACTGGTCCGGGACGGCAAGCCATTCGAGATCGAGAAGCGCTACCTGCGCGCGGACGGCGCGGCGGTGTGGGCCAATACCGCGGTGAGCCTGATCCGCGACAGCGGCAGCGCCTCCGGCGATATCGCGCTGGCGGTGGTGCTCGATATCACCGAGCGCAAGCGGGCCGAGGAAAAACTGAAGGAGGCCGACCGGCGCAAGGACGAGTTCCTGGCGATGCTGGCCCATGAACTGCGCAATCCGCTGGCCCCGATCGGCGCGGCGGCCGACCTGCTGCGCCTGACGCAGCTCGACGAAGCCCGCCTGGCCCAGACCAGCGCCATCATTTCCAGGCAGGTCAGGCACATGACAGGCCTGATCGACGACCTGCTGGATGTGTCGCGCGTGACCCGCGGCCTGGTCAAGCTCAGTCCCGTCAACCTCGATGTCAGGACCATCGTGTCGGACGCGGTGGAACAGGTGCGCGCGGCCATCGAAGCGCGGCGACATCACCTGACGGTGCAGCTCGCGCCCGAATCCGCACTGGTTTGGACCGACCGCAAGCGGATGGTGCAGGTGCTGGTGAACCTGCTGCACAACGCCGTGAAGTACACGCCGGAAGAAGGCAGCATCGTCGTGTCCATCGACGTGCAGCCGGAGCGGGTGCTGTTTGCCGTGCAGGACAATGGCATAGGCATGTCGGCCGAGCTGATCTCCAGCGCCTTCGACCTGTTCACCCAGGCCGAGCGCAGCCTGGACCGGTCGCAGGGCGGCCTGGGCATCGGCCTGGCGCTGGTGCGCAGCCTGGTGGAGCTGCATCGCGGCACGGTCTGCGCGCAGAGCGCGGGCAGGGGGCTGGGCAGCCGCTTCACGGTATCGCTGCCCCGGCTTGGCGAGCCGTTGCGGCCCGCGGGCGCATGGCAGGAACATGCGATTGTCCCGGTGCGTCAGCGCGCGCTGACGATCCTGATCGTCGATGACAACGCCGACGCCGCCGCCATGCTGGCGATGTTCCTGGAAGGCTGCGGGCACAGGGTGCTTGTCGAGCATGATTCCCATGCCGCCCTGGAACGGGCCGGCCGCGAAGCGCCGGACGCGTGCCTGCTCGACATCGGCCTGCCGGGCCTGGATGGCAATGCGCTGGCACGGGCATTGCGTGCACAGCCCCGGACGGCATCGGCATTGCTCATTGCGGTAACCGGCTATGGCCAGGAGCGTGACCGGCGCGAGGCGATGGCGGCGGGCTTCGATCATCACTTCGTCAAGCCGGTGGATACCGCCGACATTCTTGCCTTACTGAAAACCATTAATTAAGTGTAATTGTCAATTCCTGGTTTGTTCATTGTCGGCTTTTATTACACAAGTTAACAGATGCCAGGAAAAGGATAGCCTTAAGTCTTTGATTGAAAAGTGAATGGCAATTTTGGCCCGGAAATTGCATTGTTAAATGAAAAACAGGCATTTAACAAATTATGGCAACCCGCGATTTCCGCCTGGACACTCTTCGTGGTGTCTTTCTTGCAATTATGATGATCGACCATCTCGGTACGCGGATGGCCGAGTTCACTTATCAGCCCTTCGGTTTCGTGTCGGCAGCGGCGGCGTTCGTGATGCTGTCGGGCTACATGAATGCCTTTACTTCGCCCGCTGCTTATCCCGGCCTGCGCGCGCTGCTGCGCCAGGCGTGGAAGCGCGCATCGCGGGTCTACCGCTATCACTTCGTGCTGCTGCTGGCGCTGCTCGCCCTTGCCGTGTTCATGACCGCCTATCTGCAGCGTCCCACGCCGCTCTATCCGGAGCGTGGCGGCGCGCTGGGCATGCTGGCCTATGGCGCGCTGCTACTGCACCAGCCGTCCTACATGGACATCCTGCCGATGTATTTTCTGTTCCTGCTGCTCAGCCCGCCGCTGCTGGCGGCGCTGCACAGGGGGCATGACTGGCTCGTGATCGGGGGCAGCGTCGCATGCTGGTTCCTGGGCCAGGTGCTCGACCCCCAGGAGTGGCTGGAAGCCAGCCTCGGCACGGGCGTCAGCACCGGTTCATTCAACCTGCTTGCCTGGCAACTGCTGTGGGTGACCGGCCTCTATGCCGGTTTCCTGCACAAGGTGCGACGCCAGACGGCGTTCTTCCATCATCGCGCTCTTTTATGGATGGCGCTCGCCATCGCGGCCGGCTTCTTCCTGGTGCGGCACCAGCTGCTGCCGGTCAGCGATGCCTTTCTGGCCCACGTGGAAAAGGAAGACCTGCGCATCCTGCGGGTGGCCAACATCGCAAGCCAGGTGGTGCTGTTCTGCTGGCTGATCCGGCTGGTGCCGGCCAGCCGCGGCCTGCCGTGGTTCCGTCTGCTCGGCAGGTATTCGCTGCCGGTGTTCTCCTTTCATATCCTGCTGGTCTATCTGCTCGAACCGCTGTCCTGGCGTGTCGCCTACTGGTTTGGCTACAGCGTGAACTTTCTCTATACGGCGGCGGTGCTGGCCACCCTGACCCTGCCGGCATTGTTCTACCGCGCCTATGAACAGGCGCTGGCGGCAGGCGGCCCGCGCACCTGGGCAGGGCGGCTGCATGCGGCGGTGCTGGCGGGAAGGCATCCATTCTCGGGCGCAAAACCGGCAAGGGCGCTGGACGCCAAGTAAGGCGGGGCTTGTATCGGCATGCCCGGAGGGCGGCGACGCTCATCATGGGTGTGGCGCAACGTCGCCATGCGGTTCATGCCGTTGCCAGCGCCAGCGATCAGGCTGACGCCGCGCCAAGGCGGCGCCCGGCCGTCAGTCCAGCGTCAGCAGGTAAGCCACCATATCCCGCGCATCCTCCTCGCTCACGCCGAGCGCCGGCATGGCGGTGTGCGGATCGATTTCCTGCGGCTGGCGTATCCAGCGCGCCAGGTTCTCCGGCGTGCTGGGCAGGTTGCGCACGATGATGCGCCGGGTCGCGAAGCCCTTCAGGGTCGGACCGACATACACCTCGGAGCCAGTGATGCCCGGAATCTGGTGGCAGGCATGGCAGGCATACTGGGTCAGGGCCAGCCTGCCGCGTGCCGGGTCGCCGGCGACGCCGGGGGGCGCCGGTGGCTGGCCGCAGGCGGCGAGCATGCCCGCCAGCGCCAGCATGCATCCTGTGCGCCAGCTCATCGTGCAGCCTCCGCCATCGTTGCATAGTCGCGCGGCGACAAGGCCGGCAACTGCGCCATGAAGGCCACCACGGCCCAGATGTCCTCGTCCGCCAGCCGGAATTCCCAGGCCGGCATGCCGCTCATCTTGATGCCGTGCCGGGTGATCCAGTACATCTCGCCCGGCTTCCAGCGCCTGGCCGCGTCGACCAGGGGGCCCGGAATCGGCTGCATGCTCTTGCCGATGTCATGCTGCGACACCCCCGGCGCGCCGTGGCACTGCACGCAGCGCGCGGCGTAGATCGATGCGCCCTGGCGCACCATGCGCGGCGCCGACAGGTCGGGCGGCGTGATGTCGCGGGCATGATGGCGCACCGAATAATGCATGCCTCTTTCCAGCACGGTATAGACAGGCTGCCAGTGCTGCTTGGTGGCGCCGATGTTGTACCAGCCGGAAAAGAGCAGCAGCGTGCCGGCAAGTGCGGAGAGCACGATGCCCGCCGCCAGCGTGGCGGCCACTGTCAGCAGGACCAGTCGCTTGTTGGAAGTCATGAGAACGATGATGTGATGAAAGCAATACGCCGCTTGAACCCGAATGCCGCCTATTCTGCACGGCCTGCGCCGGCTGTCGACGCGTCCGCGCAAGCGCAGGCGCTCCGAACTCGGCAATTTCCATTGTTCTTGTGCGGACCGTAGCGGCGGCGGAGGAAAACTTGGCAGAATTTGCCATCGCGTACTGCGCAGACTTCCTTCCGGACGCTTTTTGAAACAGCCGCCATGAACCCGCATCGTTTTCCTCGCCCTTTTCCTTTTCCCTGCCAGGCCTTGGGTCGGGCCGCGGCGTGGGGCGGGGCCTGAGCATGGCGCGACGCGGCCATGCCGGCGCTGTCCGCGCTGTCGGAACGGCGCTGTGCCTGCTGTTGCTGGCTGCCTGCGGCCGCGACGAGGAAAAGGCGCCGCGGGTGGCCGGCGGCGACGCCGTGCGCGGCATGGCGCTGATGGCGCAATACCAGTGCGGCGCCTGCCATGCGATCCCCGGGGTGCAGGCGGCGGGCGGCGAGGGCGGCCCGTCGCTGGAAAACTTCGGGCGTCGCAGCTATATCGCCGGGCGCCTGCCCAACATGCCGGACCGGCTGGTGGCATGGATCGTCGACCCGCCGGCCCTGGTGCCCGGCACCCGCATGCCCGTGATGGGCGTGTCGGAAAATGATGCGCGCCATATCGCGGCCGCGCTGTACACCCTGCGATGAGACGGCGCGCCCGCCATCGCCTGGCCATGCTGCCTGCGCCGCTGCTCTCGGGCTGCGGCGCGCAGCTGTCGCAGTCGGTGCTGCATCCCGCCGGCCCGGATGCGGCCATCATCACGCAGCTGACCTGGCTGCTGTTCGGCGGCGGCCTGATCGTCTTTCTCGGCGTGATGCTGCTGCTGGCGCTGTCGCTGCGCGGCGGACGGCCGGCCGGTACGCTGTTATGGATCGCCGGCGGCGGCATTGCGCTGCCGGTGGCGGTGCTGTCGGCGCTTCTGCTGTTTTCCACCTGGCGCAGCGGCCAGCTCAGCACCCGCACCTCGCAGGATGCGCTGCATGTGTCGGTGACGGCGCGCATGTGGTGGTGGGAAGTGCGCTACCGCGATCCGGCCAGCGGCCGCGACATCGTGCTGGCCAATGAACTGCATGTGCCGGTCGGGCGCAAGGTCTACGTCGGCCTGTCCGCGGCCGACGTGATCCACAGCTTCTGGGTGCCGGCGCTGGGCGGCAAGATGGATGCGATACCGGGCCGCGTCAACGGCCTGGTGCTGCACGCCGACCGGCCCGGCATCCACCGCGGCCAGTGCGCCGAATACTGCGGCGAGCAGCACGCGAAGATGGCGCTGCACGTGGTGGCCGAAAGCCAGCAGGAGTTCGATGCCTGGCTGGCCGCCCAGGCGCGGCCGGCGGCGCCGGCCGGCAATGCGCTGACCGAGCGCGGCCGCGCCGCCTTCCTGGCGCAGCGCTGCAATGCCTGCCACGCCATACGCGGCGTGACCGAAGGCACCGACAACGCCGGCGAGGGCACGCTGGGCCCGGACCTGACCCATGTCGGCAGCCGCCGCTACCTGGCCGCGGGCGCGCTGCCCAACCATGCCGGCGCGCTGGCGGGATGGATCGCCGGCGCGCAGGCGGTCAAGCCTGGCGCGCACATGCCGTCGTTCGAGCGCATCGACGGCGCCAGCCTGTCGGCGCTGGCGGCCTACCTGGAGCACCTGAAATGAACCAGCGCGCACCTGCCTGCGCCGACGGCCTGCCCAGCGCCCTGCCGCGCCCCGACGGCGAACTGGCGCAGCTGAAGGCAATCTGGGAAACCCCGCGCGGCTGGCGCTTCTTCAAGAGCGTCAACAACACCAACATCGGCCTGCTTTACATCGGCACCGCGCTGCTGTTCTTCCTGCTGGCCGGCATCCTGGGCCTGCTGATCCGGCTGCAGCTGGCCGTGCCCGACAACACCCTGCTCGGGCCGGCGGCCTACAACCAGGTCTTCACCATGCACGGCACGGTGATGATGTTCCTGTTCGCCATTCCCGTGGTGGAGGCGATCGCGGTGTACCTGCTGCCCGGCATGCTGGGCGCGCGCGACCTGCCGTTTCCGCGGCTGTCGGCCTATGCCTACTGGGCCTACGCCTTCGGCGGCCTGGCCTTCTTCTGCACGCTGTTCGTCGGCCTGTCGCCGGACGGCGGCTGGTTCATGTATCCGCCGCTGACCGGCACGAAATATTCGCCGGGCATGAATGCCGACTTCTGGCTGCTGGGCATCGGCTTCATCGAGATCTCCGCGATTGCCGGCGCGATCGAGCTGATCGTGGGCATCCTGTTCACCCGCGCGCCGGGCATGACGCTCTCGCGCATGCCGGTCTATGCCTGGGCCATGCTGGTGGTGGGCGTGATGATCGTCTTCGCCTTTCCCGCCATCATCGCCAGCACCGCGCTGCTGGAAATGGAGCGCGCCTTCGACTGGCCCTTCTTCATTGCCGAGCGCGGCGGCGACCCTTTGCTGTGGCAGCATCTGTTCTGGTTCTTCGGTCACCCGGAGGTCTACATCATCTTCCTGCCGGCGGCCGGCATGGTCTCGACCATGATCCCCACCATTGCCGGCCAGCCGCTGGTCGGGCGCAGCATGGTGATCGCGGCGCTGGTGGGGGTGGGCTTCTTCAGCTTCGCGCTGTGGGCGCATCACATGTTCACCGCCGGCCTGGGCCTGATGTCGATGAGCTTCGTGTCCGTGGCCAGCATGGCGGTGGCGGTGCCGACCTCGATCCAGGTGTTCGCATGGATCGCCACGCTGTGGCGCGGCACGATACGCATCAACGCACCGGCGCTGTTCCTGCTCGGCTTCATGTTCATCTTCGTGCTGGGCGGCCTGACCGGCGTGATGGTGGCGGTGCTGCCGTTCGACTGGCAGGTGCACGACACCTACTTCATCGTCGCGCACTTTCACTACGTGCTGATCGGCGGCATGGTGTTTCCGGTGTTTGCCGCGATGTATTACTGGCTGCCGCTGGTCAATGGCAACCTGCTGTCGGAGCGGCTCGCGCGCTGGATCTTCGGGCTGATGTTCGGCGGCTTCAACATCGCCTTCTTTCCGATGCACCTGACCGGCCTTTTGGGTATGCCGCGCCGGGTCTATACCTATGGCGCGGAGCAGGGCTGGGGACTGCTCAACATGGTCTCCACCGTCGGCGCCTTCCTGTTCGCCGGCGGCGTGCTGCTGTTCATCGTCGATGCGGTGCGGGCGCTGCGCCGGCCCGCGGGCGACGCCGGCAATCCCTGGCGCGCATCCACGCTGGAATGGCTGCCCTCGGAAGACTACGCCACCCGCAGCATCCCGCAGGTCGACAGCGCCGATCCGCTGTGGGACCGGCCCGCGCTGATGGAGGAGGTGGAAGCCGGCCGCCACTGGCTGCCGGGCACGGCGACCGGGCTGCGCGAAACCATCGCCACCTCGCCCATTGCCGCGCGCCCGCGCTACCTGATGGTGCTGCCGGGCGACAGCTGGTGGCCGCTGGTCGCCGCTGCCGGCACCGCCGGCTTTTTCCTGCTGCTGACGATGAAGCTGCATGTCGTCGCGTGGCTGTGCGGCCTGACCGCCATCGCCGGCGTGCTGGCCTGGCTGTGGCAGTCCGACCAGCCGCCGCCGCAAGCCACGGCCAGGGTGTCGGACCGGCTCTGGCTGCCGGTCAATGCAACCGGCCCGGCGTCGCAGTCGTGGTGGGCAACGCTGATCATGCTGGTGGTCGACGCCATGGTGTTCGCTTCCTTCCTGTTTGCCTTCATCCACCTGTCGATGCGGCTGGACATCTGCCCGCCGGCGGGCGCCGCCTTGCCGCAGCCGCTCTGGCCGCTGCTGTCTTCCGGGCTGCTGGCGGCGGGCTCGCTGCTGATCGCATGGGCGCGGCGGGCGGTGACGGCGCAGGCGTCGCAGCGCGGGTTGCGGATCGCGGTGGCGGCGGCGGCCGTCTGCGCCACCGCCGCCTTCGCCGCCGAATGGCATGGCCAGGTGCAGGCGGGCCTGGCGCCTTCCTCGCAGGCATGGAGCGCGACCGTGGCCGCGATGCTCAGCTACCAGGGCCTGCATGTGCTGTTGCTGCTGCTGATTGCGCCTTACCTGCTGGCCCGTTCCTGGAGCGGCCGCCTGGGCGCCGCCAGCCGCGCCACCATCGACAACTGCGCCCTGATCTGGCATTACACGACGCTGCAGGGCCTGGTGTTCGCGGCAGCGGTCAACTGGCTGCCGCGCCTGATGGGATGACGACGATGCGCGGCGACGACCACCTGATGGCTATCCTGTTGCGCGCCAGCGCGCCGCTGCTGGTCTGGGGCGCGCATTTCTTCCTGTGCTATGCCTTCATCGCCATCGGCTGCACGGCGGGCATCGGCGGGACGACGTTGAAGGCGTTGCTGCTGGCGGCCACCGCGCTGGCGCTGGCCGCCGCGGTAGCGATGGCGGTGCGGCCCTGGCGCCGCATCAACGGCCCGGCGCCGGGGCGGCTGCGCGACCTGGCGGCGCTGTGCGGCGCCGGCCTGGCCGTGATGGGCATGGGCTGGACGCTGATTCCGCTGTGGCTGCTGGGTGTTTGCGGCCGCTAGCTTCATGGGCGGTTTTGCTGCGCAGGGCGCCTGGTGGAATGGCAAGCGAACCGGCCACGGCAAGCGCATCAGACCCGGCCCCAGCGCCGTCGCCGCTTAAACAATTGCGCCGATCATGTTATATTCCCGCGTCCTTTGGGGAGTAGCCTGCTTCCGTCCCCCGGAAGCGCCCGCGTCAACATACTCGGCGATGTTCCATCCCGTGGCGCTGGCAGCCCAGGAGCCTGCACGCAGGCTCCTTTCAGGTTGGCGAGACTAATGGCATGACGGCGCGCCCAGGTCGGGCCGCGCCGCATGCCTTTTTTCGTGCCCGACCCGGAATATCCCTATGAATTTTGCCGCTACCTTCCTGCTTGCCCTAGCCATGTCCACCGACGCCTTCGCCGCCGCGGTCGGCAAGGGCGCCGCGTTGCATCGTCCCCATCTGCGCGAAGCGCTGCGCACCGGCCTGATCTTCGGCGTCATCGAAGGCCTGACCCCGGTGATCGGCTGGCTGCTGGGGCAGGTGGCGGCGCCCTATGTGTCCGCCTTCGACCACTGGATTGCCTTCGTGCTGCTGGGCGGCCTGGGGCTGCGCATGATACGGGAAGGCTGGTCGGGCGACGAGGAAGAGGAAGAGGCGGAAAAGCCGGGCCGGCATTCCTTCTGGCTGCTGGCCATCACCGGCGTGGCCACCAGCATCGACGCCATGGTGGTGGGCGTGGGCCTGGCCATCATGGACGCCGACATCGCCATCACTGCCGCCGCGATCGGCTTTTCCACCTTCGTGATGGTGACGCTGGGCGTGATGCTGGGGCGCGTGCTGGGACGCATCGCCGGCAAGCGCGCCGAAATCATCGGCGGCATCATCCTGATCGGCATCGGCTCGCTGATCCTGTACGAGCACCTGAGCGCAGCCTAGGCGCCTTCTGCCGCGCAGGCGCCTAGAAGATCTCCACGCTGCCGCTTGGCGACTGCACCTGCAGCAGCCGCGCGGCGACCAGCTGGTCGTACAGCTGGATCTGATTGCGGCCATGCTGCTTGGCGTAGTAGAGCGCCTGGTCGGCATGGCCCAGGATCACCACCGGGGTGTCGCTGCTGATGCTGGCATAGCCCACGCTGACCGTGACCCGGCCCACCTGTGGAAACTCATGCTCCTCCACGGTCTTGCGGAAGCGCTCGAAGGCCAGCGACGCGTTCTTCAGCGTGACCGCGCGCAGCAGCACCACGAACTCCTCGCCGCCAAAGCGGAAGATGCGCTCGTTGGCGCGGAAGGAGGCCTTGAGCATGTTGGCCACCAGGATCAGCACCTCGTCGCCATAGACATGGCCGAAGCGGTCATTGATGTTCTTGAAGCGGTCGATGTCGACCACGGCCAGCCAGTTTTCCCTAGCCTGCGCGCTGTGCCGCCGCTCGGCCCGGCCCGGCAGCTGCGGCTGGCGGGCATGGCCGCCCTGCGCCGTCATGCGGGCGAAGCGGGTATCGAAGGTGCGGCGGTTGAGCAGGCCGGTCAGGGCGTCGCGCTCGCTGTAGTCGATCAGGTTCTTGTGGTTGGCATAGACCTGGACGATGCCCCTGATCAGCGCCCTGGTGTCAGGGGCGCAGGGCGCGGCGTATTCCAGCCTGACGCAGCAGCAGACCCGGTCGCCGAGGCAGACCGGCAGCCAGAGCAGGCAATGGCCGCTGCCATCGGTCTGTTCCAGTTCGACCGCCTTGCGCCGGATGGCATCGGACAGCGCGGCATCGCAGGGAACCACGCGCACCGATTTTTCCGGGTCGGCCGGCGCTTCGAACTCGGAGCGGATGCGGCCGTCGCCGTGCATCGTGACCCTGGCCTGCAGGAAGAAGTCATCCGCGGCCTGCAGTACGGCCAGCGTGGCCACCGACAGCGCGCCGGTCAACTGGAGCAGGGCGGAAGCCAGTGCGATATCCAGCGGCTCATGCTCGCGGCAGCGGGTGATCTCGGCGAAATGAAAAAGGAGCAAATCCAAGCGCAGTCCTCGGGAAGGGCAATGCAGGGAGCGGCCTTGCAAATCGGAAAGGGCCTGCGTGCATCAAACGGGTGACATGCTACCGCATTCGGCGTGTCAGCCGTTGATCGCGTTGGCCTCCGGCGCCGAACTTCCGGCCGGTGCGTCGCCGGCGTCCTGGGCGCGCAGCAGCGAGAGCACCGCCTCGGCTTCCAGCGGGCGGCTGAACAGGAAGCCCTGGTAGGCATGGCAGCCGAGTTCGCGCAGCAGCTCCAGTTGCCGCGGCGTCTCCACCCCTTCGGCCACCACCGTCATCTTCAGTCCCTGGCACAGGTTGACGATGGTGCGCACGATGGCCAGGCTTTCCTCGTCGTGGCCGAGGTCGCGGATGAAGGCGCGATCGATTTTCAGGCACTGGGCCGGGAGGCGCTTCAGGTAGGCGAGGCTGGAATAGCCGGTGCCGAAGTCGTCGATGGCGATGTCCACGCCCAGCGAGCGGATGTCCTGCAGCAGCACGTCGATGTCCTCATGGCTGGCCATCACCGTGCTCTCGGTGATCTCCAGTTCCAGGCTGCCGGGCGCGATGCTGTTGGCGGCCAGGCACTGGCGCAGCATCGGGATCAGTGCGTCGCGCTGGAACTGTCGCGGCGACAGGTTGACCGCCACCTTCACCTGGCGTCCCAGGCTGTCCTGCCAGGCGCGCATGTGGCGGCAGGCTTCGGCCACTACCCAGGCGCCGATGCTGACGATCGCGCCGCTGGCCTCAGCGATCGGAATGAAGCGGGTCGGCGGCACTTCGCCCAGCACCGGGCTGGTCCAGCGCAGCAGGGCTTCGAAGCCGGTGATGCGGCCGCTCGGGATGTCGACCTTGGGCTGGTAGGCCAGCCGCAGTTCGCCGCGCTGCAGCGCCTGGCGCAGCTGGCTTTCCATCGCCAGCCGCTCGTCCAGCACCAGGTGGCTGCTCTCGGAAAAGAACTGGACCGCATCCTGCCCTTCGCCGGCGGCGCGGTGACGCGCCACGTCGGCGCGGCGCAGCAGCTCCCCAGCCGCGCTGCCGTCGTCGGGGAAGGAAGCGATGCCGATCGCCGGGCCGAGATAGAAGTCGCGCTGGCCGACCGCCACCGCGTCCGACAGCGCGCCGTGCAGCCTGGCGGCGAGGGCGGCCAGGCTGCCGCGTTCGCCGTCGCAGCGGATCGAAAGCGCGAACTGGTTGCCCATGGTGCGCGCCACCGAGGCATCCGGCGCGGCCTGGCGCAGCAGCTGCGCCGCCTGCCTCAGCACGGTGTCGCCGGCGGCATGGCCCATCAGGTCGATGATTTCCTGCAGCCGTTCCAGCGACAGCGCCATCACGCCCACGCATTCGCCGCCGCCGGCGGCATGGATTTCCGCGTCCAGGGTGCGCAGGAAGCGCGCCTGATTGGGCAGCTCGGTTGGCAGGTCGAAGTCGGCCAGGTAGGCCAGCCGCACTTCAGCCATCTTGCGTTCGGAGATGTCGGTGCGCACGCAGACGATCTGGGCTTCGCCGGTGTCGCTGATCAGGCGCGACGTGGTGCTGATGAAGGTGCGCATCTGCCCGGCGCTGTCCACTACCTCGGTTTCATCGACCATGTCGCCGCCGCCCGCCAGCACCCGGGCATAAGTCTGTTCGCGTTCGCCGGCGCCGTGCGCATCCGGCGTTTCCTGCTCCAGGCGGCCCAGCAGTTCCTCGCGCCGCTTGCCGGCGAAACGGCAATAGGCATCGTTGACCAGCACGAAGCGGCGCTGGCTGTTGAGCACGTACACCGGGCTGGCGATGGCGCCGAGGATGCTGCCCAGGTAATCGGCGCTCCTGGCCAGCCGCGCCTCGCTGGCGCCCAGCCGCTCGATCAGCGCGGAACGGCGCGCCGCATCGCGCGAGATGCGCCAGGCCATCACGCACAGCGAGAGCGTCGCCAGTCCCAGCAGGCCGGCAGCGATCGCCACCCGTTCATGCCAGAACGCCAGCGCGTCCTCCTTGTCCATGCCGGCAATCATCACCAGCGGATAGCTGCGCACCTTGCTGTAGCCATAAATGCGGCGCACGCCATGGGTCGGGCTGATGGCTTCGAACGTGCCGAAGGCCGAGACCGGCAACTGGCTCTGGAACAGCGGCGTGCCGGCAAACGAGCGGCCGACCACGCCCGCCGCCGCCGGCCCGCGCGCCAGCATGGTGCCGTCGGCGTGCATCAGCGTGATCGAGCCGCCATCGCCCAGGGCCACCTGGGCATAGAGGTTGACGAAGTAGACCGAGTCGATGCGCGCCACCATGGCGCCGATGCGCTTGCCGCTGTCGTCGAGCAGCGGCCGGCCCAGGGTCAGGATGCCGCGTCCGCTGGCGGCATCGATGCCGCTGATGGTGATGGCGAGGGTGTCGTCCGGGCCGGGAACCGTGTTCGCCGGCATGTCGGGCGGCAGCGGGCTGCCTGCCAGCAGGTGGCCGTCCTGGTCCAGCAGCGAAATGCCCAGCACATCGCGCGGCAGGGGCGGCAGGCGCATCGCCGGGCGCTGGCTGTCGCCGGATGCGGCGCGGGCGGTGCTTTCCAGGTAATCCTCGCGGGCATTGTCCAGCAGCCGGTCCAGCGCATAGGCGGCGCTGGCGGTCTGTGCCGAGAAGGCCGTGGCCAGGTTGCGCAGATTGTTCTGTTCCTGCCGCAGGGTGTCGTGGTAGCTCGCCGTCAGCGACAGCGCGGTACCAAGCACCATGACCGCCAGCAGCGCGATGGCGGCAATGCAAAGCCGCGGCTGCGGCGGCAGCGCCGGCGCATGCCGGGCGGAAAACGGTTTGTTGAGAGGAAACATGCGGCAGCTGGTGATTCGATCGGCAAGCAGTCTTGCCCCTTAACAACTGGGCCGCCGCTACTCTACTGCAAACGGGGAAAGACTGTGTGCGATTATTAAACATTTTATTCAATAATGTTTACATTCTGTACAAAACGCTAACTTTGATTGACTTTACTTGCCTCTGCTCGGCTGATACCATTGGCCGATAATGAAACAATGTTTTGCTGTGCAGAACAATCCGGCGAGGGTGATGTTGCCCTGATCCGTGACCGGAAACCTGGAGTTCGAGGAGACAAGAAAATGAGTGTAAAAGCGCTATTTAACCTGGACGGCAAGGTCGCACTGATTACCGGCGGCTCCCGCGGCCTGGGCCTGCAGATGGCCGAAGCGCTGGCCGAGATGGGCTGCCGTCTTGCCATCACCGCGCGCAAGGACGACGAGCTGCAGGAAGCGAAACGGCATCTCGAAGCACAGGGCGCCGAAGTGCTGACCATTGCCAGCGACCTGTCCGACACCGCCGGCATTCCGGCCATGGTGGAGCAGGTGGTGCAGCGCTATGGCGCCATCGACATCCTGGTCAACAATGCCGGCGCCACCTGGAACGCGCCCGCCGAAGACTATCCCGACCATGCCTGGCACAAGGTGATGAACCTGAACGTGGACGCGCTGTTCTTCGTCGCCCGCGAAGTCGCGCGGCGCTGCATGATCCCACGGCAGTCGGGCAAGATCATCAACATCGCCTCGGTCGCGGGCCTGCGCGGCAGCGCCACCAACGTCACCACGGTGGCCTATCACACCTCCAAGGCGGCGGCGGTCAACATGACCCGCGCGCTGGCGTCCGAATGGGGCAAGTACAACATCAACGTCAATGCGATCTGCCCCGGATTCTTTCCATCGAAGATGTCGGCCGGCCTGCTGGAAAAGGTGGGCGAGGGCATCATCGCCCGGGCGCCGCTGCACCGCATCGGCGGCGACGAGGACCTGAAGGGCTCGGTGGTCTTCCTGGCCAGCGAGGCCTCGCGTCACATCACCGGCCAGGCGCTGGCGGTGGATGGCGGCGTCAGCGCCGTCTGATTTTTATCTCACGCTACAAAGGGACGGCGCCCGCGTCGTTGCATTCCATGAGTTCAGATCCGCAAGACCGTTTTACAGGCACCCGGCCGGTGGCGCCGCAGCATGCCTTCGACACCGCGAAACTGGCCGCCTTCATGCGCGACCACGTCGAGGGCTACAGCGGTGAGCTGCAGGTGGAGCAGTTCAAGGGTGGCCAGTCCAACCCGACCTTCCTGCTGTCTGCCGGCGGCAAGAAATATGTATTGCGGCGCAAGCCGCCCGGCACGCTGCTGCCCTCGGCCCATGCGGTGGATCGCGAATACCGCGTCATCAGCGCGCTGGCCGATACCGACGTGCCGGTCGCCAGGGCCTATGCGCTGTGCGAGGACGAAAGCGTCATCGGCACCGCTTTCTACATCATGGATTACGTGCAGGGCCGCATCCTGTGGAATTCGGCGCTGCCCGACCATGCGCCGGCCGAGCGGGCCGCGCTGTTCGACGAGATGAACCGCGTGATCGCCGCGCTGCACAGCGTGGACTACCAGGCCGTTGGCCTGGAAGGCTATGGCAAGCCGGGCAACTACCTGGAACGCCAGGTGGCGCGCTGGACCAAGCAATACCGCGCTTCCGAGACCGAAAAGATCGAGGCGGTGGAAAACCTGATCGCCTGGCTGCCGGCCAACATCCCGGCCGGCGACGAGACCCGCATCGTGCACGGCGACTACCGCATCGACAATGTGATCTTCCATCCGACCGAGCCGAAGATCCTGGCGGTGCTGGACTGGGAGCTGTCGACGCTGGGCCATCCGCTGGCCGACTTCGCCTACCACTGCATGACCTGGCGCATGCCGCCCGGGCCATCGCGCGGCATGGCCGGGCTGGACCTGCCGGCGCTGGGCATCCCGACCGAGGAGCAGTACCTGGAAGCCTACTGCCGCCGCACAGGCCGCGCCGACATTTCCAGGAGCGACTGGGAGTACTACATGGTGTTCAACATGTTCCGCCTGACCGGCATCCTGCAGGGCATCATGGCGCGGGCGCTGCAGGGCAATGCGTCCAGCGCCGAGGCGATGGTGGCCGGCAAGCGCGCCCGTCCGCTGGCCGAGCTGGCCTGGCAACTGGTGGAACGCAATCAGCAACGCGCAAGTTAATCGAGACAACAGGAGACAACGATGCAATTCAGCTATTCCGACAAGGTCATCGACCTGCAGAAGCGGGTCACCGCATTCATGGACGAGCATGTGTACCCGGCCGAGGAAGCCTTCGAAGCCGAGATGGATGCCGCCCGCAAGAACGGCAATCCCTGGGTGCCGACCAAGACCGTGGAAGCGCTGAAGGAAAAGGCGCGCGCCGCCGGCCTGTGGAACCTGTTCCTGCCCGAGTCCGACATGGGCGCTGGCCTGACCAACCTGGAATATGCGCCGCTGTGCGAGATCATGGGCCGCTCCCATATCGGGCCGGAAGCCTTCAACTGCTCCGCGCCCGACACCGGCAACATGGAGACCCTGGCGCGTTATGGCACGAAGGAGCAGCAGGAGCAGTGGATGAAGCCGCTTCTGGCCGGCGAGATCCGCTCCGCCTTCGCGATGACCGAGCCCGACGTGGCATCGTCCGACGCGACCAACATCGAGGCGCGCATCGAGCGCGATGGCGACGAATACGTGATCAACGGCCAGAAATGGTGGACCTCCGGCGCCAACGATCCGCGCTGCAAGATCCTGATCTTCATGGGCAAGACCGACCCCGACAATCCGAACCGGCACAAGCAGCAGTCGATGATCCTGGTGCCGATGGATGCGCCGGGCGTGACCGTGCTGCGCCACCTGCCGGTGTTTGGCTACGACGATGCGCCGCACGGCCATGCCGAGGTGCGCTTCGAGAATGTGCGGGTGCCTGCTTCCAACATCCTGCTGGGCGAGGGCCGCGGCTTTGAAATTGCCCAGGGCCGCCTGGGACCGGGCCGCATCCACCACTGCATGCGCCTGATTGGCCGTGCCGAGCGCGCGCTGGAGAAGATGTGCCGCCGTTCGCTCAAGCGCGTCGCCTTCGGCCGCCCGGTGGCCGACCAGGGCGTGACCCGCGAGCGCATCGCCAACTCGCGCATCCTGATAGACCAGGCCCGTTTCCTGGTGTTGAACGCCGCCTACATGATGGACACCGTGGGCAACAAGGCAGCCGCCAAGGAAATCGCGATGATCAAGGTGGCAGCGCCCAACATGGCCTGCCAGGTGATCGACTGGGCCATCCAGGCCCATGGCGGCGGCGGCGTCAGCGAGGACTTCGGCCTGGCGCGCGCCTATGCCAGCTCGCGCACCCTGCGCCTGGCCGACGGCCCGGACGAAGTGCACCGCAACGCCATCGCCAAGCTGGAACTGGCGCGCTATAAAGAGCGCTGATCGAAGAAAGTGTTAAAGGAAGCCGTATCCATGTCGGACCGTCACCTGGCCTTCTGGCCCAAGAATCAGCCGCGGCACCTGACGCTGCCGCGGACCAATCTGTTCTTCAACGCCGAAGTGTCGGCGGCGCGTTACCCGGACAAGCCTTATCTGGTGTACTACGACACGCCTGTGACCTTCCTGCAGTTCAAGGAGGAGGCCGAGCGCATCGCCGGCTTCCTGCAGCAGGAATGCGGCGTGAAGAAGGGGGACAGGGTGCTGCTGTACATGCAGAACAGCCCGCAGTTCGTGCTGGCCTATTACGGCATCCTGCGCGCCGATGCGGTGGTGGTGCCGGTCAACCCGATGAACATGACCGAGGAACTGCGTCATTACGTCAGCGATACCGGCGCCACGGTGGCCTTCGCGCCGCAGGACCTGCTGTCCAACATCGCGCCGCTGCTGGGCGAGGGTCTGAAGCACATCGTGGTGGCGGCCTATTCGGATTACATCCGCACCGGGCATGACTATCCGGCGCCGGCATACATCACCGCGCCGCGCGAGCCGGTGGCGGGCACCGGCCTGACCGCCTGGACCGACATGCTGGCGCACGGCCTGCAGCCAGGCCCGATGACGGCCGGCCCGGACGACCTGGCGGTGATGCCGTATACCTCGGGCACCACCGGCCATCCCAAGGGCTGCATGCATACCCATCGCAGCGTGATGTACAACGCGGTGGCCGGCATGACCTGGGTCGGCACCTTGCCCGACTCGGTGCTGCTGTCGGTGCTGCCGTTCTTCCATGTGACCGGCATGCAGGGCAGCATGAACACGCCGCTGTATGCCGGCGCCACGCTGGTGATGCTGCCGCGCTGGGACCGCGACGTGGCGGCGCGCCTGATACAGCGCTACCGCATCAACGGCGTGCAGCTGATCTCGGCGATGGTGGTGGACCTGCTGTCGCATCCCGGCATCGGCGAGTACGACCTGTCGTCGATCAACCGCATCAGCGGCGGCGGCGCGGCGATGCCGGAAGCAATAGCCCAGAAGCTCAACGACATGCTGGGCATCCCGTATGTGGAAGGCTACGGCATGTCCGAGACCATGGCCGCCACCCACCTGAACCCGATGCAGCGGCCCAAGAAGCAATGCCTGGGCATGCCGCTGTACGACGTTGACTCGCGGGTGATCGACGCCCACACGCTGCTCGAAGTGGCGCAGGGCGAGTCGGGCGAGATCATCGTCAGCGGGCCGCAGGTAATGCAGGGCTACTGGAACAATCCGGGCGCGACCCAGGACGCCTTCATCGAACGCGACGGCAAGCGTTTCCTGCGCACCGGCGACATTGGCATGATCGACGAGGACGGCTACTTCTTCATGGTCGACCGCCTGAAACGCATGATCAACGCATCCGGCTTCAAGGTCTGGCCAGCCGAGGTGGAGGCGCTGATGTACCACCATCCGGCCATCCAGGAAGCCTGCATCATCGCCGCGCCCGACGCCAAGCGCGGCGAGACCGTCAAGGCGGTGGTGGTGTTGAAGGAAGCCTACCGTGGCAAGGTCAGCGAGCAGGACATCATCGACTGGGCGCATGAGAACATGGCGGCCTACAAGAGCCCGCGCATCGTCGAGTTCCGCGACGCCTTGCCCAAGTCTGGCTCGGGCAAGGTGATGTGGCGCGAGATGCAGGAACAGGCCACGGCGGCCGCCAAGGCCGCCGGCTAGCACGTTGCAGACCATGCACACAATGCAAACAAGGAGGAGACAGGCATGCGATTCAAGGACAAGGTAGCCATCGTCACCGGCGCGGCCAGCGGCATCGGCCGCGCCACCGCGCAGCGGTTGTACGAGGAGGGCGCCGCGCTGGCGCTGGTGGACCGCAACGAGGAGGCGCTGGCCACGCTGGCGGCGACGATGCCGGACCCGCAGCGGGTGCTGTTGCGCGCCTTCGACATCGGCAGCGAGGCCGAGGTGGAACGCTTCGTCGCCGACGTGCACGCCCGTTATGGCCATGTCGACGTGCTGTGCAACAACGCCGGCATCGCCGGCGGCGACTACTCGCCCATCAGCGAGACCGACACCGAAGTCTGGCAGCGCATCCTGCAGGTCAATGTGATGGGCGCGGTCAACTTCACCAAGTATGCGTCGCGCATCATGCGCGACCAGAAGGGCGGCGCCATCGTCAACACCGCCTCGGTGGCGGGCGTGCGCTCGGGCGCCGGCGGCAATGCCTACAGCGCCTCCAAGGCAGCCGTGATCAACCTGACGATGACGTCGGCCTGCGACCTCGGCCAGTATGCGGTGCGGGTCAATGCGGTCTGTCCCGGCCTGATCGAAACCGGCATGACCGCCCCGGTCTTCGAGCGCGCCCGCGCCGCCGACAAGGAAGACAGGCTGGGCTCCCGCTGCGAACTGCGGCGCTACGGCCGTCCGCAGGAAGTGGCCGCGGTGATTGCCTTTTTGGCCAGCGACGATGCAAGTTATGTGACGGGCCAGGCGTTGCCGGTGGATGGCGGGAATACGGCGTCGCTGAATCTGCCGGGGATGAAGGTTTAGGAATGACTAAGGTGGTCTTTGACGTTCATTTGCTCGGCGAATCCTGTTCAGTATCAATGCCTTATGCAACGTAGTTGTACTGAGAAGTTCTTTCGCGTCAACTCAAAACGCAGCCATAATTAGAGCCATACTGACTTTGCTAGGCAAGTCATGGCTCTGTAAGGCCGTCTATGGCGTTGACCTATACACAACTGCAGGCACTCAAACCGAGAACCAAACCTTTCAAGAAGTCTGATAAAGATGGCTTGTATGTGGAGGTACTGCCTTCTGGCTGATGCCAGGAAGCGGCGAGACGAAGCTGGGTCATTGCTGGCTGCAGGCATCAGCCCGGCAAAGTCAAAGCAGGAGAGCAAGCACCAAAAGCGGGCAGAGGCTGCCCGGGCTTTGACACTTAAGGCTGCGCTGAAGAAGTAAGCGGATCACAAAAGAAGAGCGTTATAGAGGGCAATAACAAAGATCGCGGCAACGGCCGATGAAACAGCAGACTCTAGCGATGGCAGCAGACCACGGTATTGAACAGCATCGCAAGCCGACCAGGTGCAATGTGTTTCTGGAGAGGATGAACCGGATCATTCCCTGGTATGCACTGTGCGCGGTCGTCTAGCCGCATTATCCAAAGAAAGGAAATGGGCTGCCGCCTATTGGGCTGGAGCGAATGCTGTGCATTCATTTCCTGCAGTACTGGTTCAACCTGGCGGATCTGGCGTACGAGGAAGCGCTCTACGACAGTGCCAGCCTGCGACGCTTTGCCGGCATCGACCTGGGCAGCGAGCCGGTGCCGGATGCGACCACACTGCTCAAATTCCGCCGCCTGCTGGAACAGCACAAGCCGGCCGAGCGTTTGTTTGCAGAAGTGGGCCGTGTACTGCAGGCTGCCGGATGGCCAACGCGGCACTGGCGAAGATGGAGGGCTTGCGCACTCGCATGTACGACGCCGATATCAAGCGTGGACGACCCGGCATCGCATGCGAGAAGCTACTGCGCGCGATGCTGCTGCAGGTGCTCTACAGTGTGCGCTCGGAGCGGCAGCTGATGGAGCAGGTGCAGTACAACATGCTGTTTCGCTGATTCGTTGGCTTGTCCATGGACGATACGGTGTGGGTGCCAACTGTGCTCACGAAGAATCGTGAACGCTTGGCCGAGCACGATGCCATCATCGCGTTCTTCAACGAAGTGGTGACCATGGCCGACGAGAAAGGCTGGTTATCGGGCGAACACTTCAGCGTGGACGGCACGCTCATTGGAGCCTGGGCCGGCCACAAGAGCTTCGTGCGCAAGGCGGAGGACGACCACGACGACAGCGCGACGACGATGGCGACTTCAAGGGACAGCCCCGCAGCAACGAGATCCATGCATCGAAGACCGATACGGATGCGCGGCTGTATCGTAAGGGCAAGACCGCCAGCGAACTGCGATTCATGGGACATACCTCAAGCGACAATCAAGCAACTAGTGTGGCGTCCCGCAAATAAGCAAAGCGCCGCTGCCGTCGACAAGCGCGGATTGTGATACGTGTAGTAAAGGGGGGAGGCAAGCGACGGCTCCGCGGCGGCGCCGCTTGCGCCGGCCAGCTCAGGACCTGTTGCGCCGATACTATGGGCCCCGCAGCGGTCTTTTCCTGGCTTTACGGGGCGCTGGCGTCGCTATGGTCGCCGCCACCGGGCGGTGGCCGAGGCTGGCGCCGCCTACCTCGTCGAGCGGCTTGCCGGATGAAAGCGCGGTGCTGACGCGGGGTGGCGCGCTGTCGCCTGTATCGCGCTGTTAGGGCTGGTCGCCGTTCTGCCTGGACAGGTCCTTGGGATCCGACATGGCCTTCGGGTCCAGGGCGCCCAAGTTGCAGTCAGTTATATCCGCTTCCCCAGTGAGCGTGTGCCATGCGATCGCAATCTGCACGAAAAGAGTTGTCATGCCCCGCTTTCCCGGCACGTCGTTTGAAGTCCATCATGCCCTTGTCAGTCGTGTCGGCTGCATCACGCATAGCTCATCACGGGCGCGCAGCGCCGCGGTGCTGCCGCAAGAAGCTTCATCAAAACAGTCCTTTATTTACCCCGTATCAAAATGTTAAGTATGGGTTCGGCATTAAATAAATAGCTTAGCCGAACAGAAATATTAATCGAAGGACGCACAGACAAATCCATGAGTAGCCATCTGGAGAGGATCAATGGGCGCGTCGTGGCATTGCAGGTTGACGCCAAGGCAGACTGGACTATGCTTCTTATAGCGGCATTGATCTTTGCCGCAGGACAGGCAATCGAATTCTTGCTTCTCTCAGTTATGACAAGAATTACCTGAGCTTGTGCAAATGGGACTGCGGCTGGTATACGACGATCGTGGAGCACGGCTACGATATCGAGCCGCACGGCCATAGCAAGGGGGACGCGGCGAACTGGGCATTTTTTCCCGCTCTGCCACTGATTGCAAAAGCCTTGTTCCACCTGTTTGGCTTTTCTGCCGCAGGCGCGCTGATCATCACAGGAAAAGTATTCTTCTTCTTGTCCATCTACTGGTTCATGAAACTCGTGAGGCTTTACAGCCCGGACGTTCCTGCTTGGCTGGCAGGCGTGACCGTCGCCTTCAGCCCATACGCCATCTATGGCAACGTCGGCTATACAGAGCCGCTTTTCCTTCTTTCCACATGCAGCTTTTTTTGCTTCTTGAAAAGGAAAGAGTATGTCGCAAGCGGCCTATGCGGCGCCTTTCTCACCTCGACAAGATTCGTCGGGCTGGCCGCGATCTTTTCCTATGCCATCGGCGCGATCAAGCAATTCCATTCCAAGGCCGATTCCCGTTCGGCTATCCTGCTCGGTTTGCTGCTCATTCCGCTGGGGTTGGCTATTTTCATGCTGATGCTCTACCTGGTGGTGGGAGATAGCCTAGCCTTCTCCAACGTGCAGCGAGCATGGGGAAGAGCCCCGCAAAACCCTTTATGGATTATCGACAAGGGATTGCGCGGATCGGCATTCGACGTTTATTCAACTGTGACTGCACTGGCCGCACTATTAGCATTGCTGGCGCTGTTGCTGCAGCGCCGCCATGCGCTCATGGTGTTTTCGCTGATCTGCTCCGTCGTTCCCCTGATGACCGGCTTATGGAGCCTGCCGCGCTATATCTGGTGGCAGGCGCCGCTGCTGCTGCTGGTCGCCGAACTCCTGCACAGATCCCGCAGCGCCTTCCTGGCCATTCCCGCGGCACTTGCGGGGCTATGGTTCATGTATTTCTCCTGGTTCTCGGGAAAGGGGTTCGTGATATGAGGAAGGTGCACACTTCCCTGATTCTTCTCCTTGTGGTGTTCTATATCAGCATCGCCTATCTCATCGTGCATCCGAACGTCAGCACGGCCTACAAATCCTATTACATCACGCGCGATTCCGACCTGACCATAAGGGAAAGAAAGGCGCTGCAACCTATCCACGCGAACATGGAAATTTCCTATGTGGACCAGCGGGTCGGATACGACGGCTGGCATGCCGCGGAAGGCGGATACCGCTGGAGTGCGGGCCGGTCCTCCAAAATCGTGTTCCTGCTACATCCCGGGTTGGACAGACAGGGCATGCGCACTCTGTCGCTGAAGATAACGCCCTTGGACAGGCAGCAGACCGACGTTTTCATCAATGGCAAGCTGGTTCATTCCGGCGTGGTTTCCACGAGCAGCCAGGTCAATATCGTGTTCCCGGCATCCCTTCTCCTAGAAGGGGAAAATGTGATTCGGATAGATTGCCCCAATGCGCACGGCACCGAAACGGACCGGCGCAAGAGAGGAATTGCCCTTGACTCATTCTCCCTTCGCTAGAGCGGATTCCGACTGAACTGACGCGACGGGGGGCATATGAGCGGGCAGCGGTCGGTTTCATCCGACCAGTACTGGGCGGCGCAAGGCCGCATCGCCGCCAGCCAGCGTCGCCTGCCGCCATAGCCACTAGAGCGTTTTCAACGCTTACTTGCCATAGCCGGCATGGCGGATGTAGTGCTCGCATTCGTAGCGGGAAACTGGTCGAGCAACTCGCCGATAGCAGCCAATGGTGTGTCGACAGTCCGCTTAGCCGCTTTTCTGGGCAGCGTTCTCAGCTTGGCAAAGACCTGCTTTGTTGGGTATAAAGCCAGGGCTGTAAGGTGGCAGGTCACGCAATTGGGCTCTTGCGGCCTGGATCGCACTTCAGCAACGCCAGCCACCTTATGTGAGCCAAGATTGTCCAGCACGACGATATCACCAAGCGGCCGTTGCGGCACGAACATCTGTCGTACCCACGCCCAGATGCATAGCCATTGTGAATAGAGCCATTTGCAAGACCAAATTCCGCGACGTCTTTTCACTCAAGGTTCAAATAGTAGCGTTTATATTCCGGAGATAAAGGTGTAGGGGTAGTCGACGACGAGTCTGCATCGTCCACCACCCAGTACCGTCGGGTGCAATACCTCGAAGGAACAATGCACCAATCGTCGCTCAGGAAGAGCAGCATTTGCGGTCCAGGCGGCAACGCATAATGCAATGCCTTTCGAATAGCATGCCTCGCGGGAGACGGTGCAGCTAATGCTCGGTGCAATTACTTGAACCACTTGCAATGTATCTGGCCCGCAGGCACAGCAGGGCTTCAGGCCTGCCGTTTTCCTCTTCTGCGCGGCAGTTCGGCTTGAACTCGCCAACCACCTAATCGTCCAGAAACCCCCCTTTGTAAAAACTCCACGCCGTGCCATCGTGCAAATAGAAGAAGCCGTCGCCGCAGGCGTCCTTGCCCGGGAAATAATCCCGGTACTGCCGCGGCACCAGCCGCGCCAGTTCTTCCTCGCTCAGTTCCTCGAATTCCTCCGGCGTGATCGCTTGTCCTACCCGCAGTCTTCGGCCTGCCATGACAATTCCTTTTCGATTGGGAAGCCCGATTATAGAGAAGGCGGCCGTTTTTCCCGATGGGAAACGGGTGGCGCGTCAGGGTAAAACAGCGGGTAAATGTTTCGGAGAAAAATACAAATGTAAATAATTGTTATCTTGTCTTCCAAAAGCGGGGGTCGGCCGTTATGTGTCCTAAATCAACAATCCGTACGGAGATTTTCTTCATGACGACCCAAAACCGATTCGACGCCGATCTGACCGTCCGCTCTTTTGCCTACGTGGCAAAACAGCTCGCCCAGGGCGCAGCAGCCCCTTCGGCGCTGTATGAGCAGATCCTGGCGGAAGCGGAAAAACATCGCAGCGCCCTGCGCCTGATGCGCCGCGACATGGTTGAGAAGGTCGAAACCGCGCTGCGCAGCCGCACCGTGACCAAGGGCGAGTTCCAGCGCCTGTGCGATGCCGCAGTGCAAAAAATCGAACTGGCCCAGCAAGCCATCACGCGTATCGCGATGCAATACGCACCGCAAAGGCTGGCAGCCTGACGAGTCTTTGCGTCAGGTAGCCAGCCTCTGCGCTGCCTGAAAGCCTTGTTGGTGTGACCAGGAGCAAACCCTGCCGGGCGTGTGCCAGCATCCCCGGGGGGCCGTAACCCGGATCGTCATTCCAGCCATGCTTTGCCATTGTTCTTGTCTGTCGTCATTGTCGCTCTGACAGTTTTTTCTACAATGACGCATGTCCGAACTCGTCATTGCCGGTTTCACCGCCATCATCGTCCTAATGACCGTGGCGCCACTGTCGCGTTCCTCGCGCTGGTGGATACGCGGCCTCGACTTTCCCCGCCTGCAGATCTGCGCAGCCGGTCTCCTGTTGCTCGTCGTGCAACTGAGCCTGCTCGACCTGAGCGAATTTCCCGAACAGCTAATGCCGGTGGCAACAGTTGCCTGCCTGATCTACCAGGCGTGGTGGATCCTGCCTTACCTGCGACCCTATCCCAACGAAGTCAGGATGACGCCGGCGCCTGCCGACAGCGACCGGGTGCGCATCCTGTCGTCCAACGTGCTGATGACCAACCGCAATGCCGACGCACTGATCGCGCTGGTGCGGCAGCATCAGCCCGACATCCTGGTCACGCTGGAAACCGATGCCTGGTGGCAGAGCCGGCTCGACGTGCTGGAAAGCGACTATCCGCATACCATCAAATGTCCGCTGGAAAATACCTACGGCATGCATGTCTATTCGAAACTGCCGCTGGAGGATGCCGAGACCCAGTTCCTGGTGCAGCCGGACGTGCCATCGATGCACGCGATGGCGATCCTGCGTTCCGGCCAGCCGGTGCGCATGCACTTCCTGCATCCGGCCCCGCCGAGCCCTACCGAGAACGACGAATCGACCGAGCGCGACGCCGAGCTGCTGGTGGTGGCAAAGAGCGTGGTGACGGTGCCCGGCCCGCTGGTCGTCGCCGGCGACCTGAACGATGTCGGCTGGTCTGCCACCACCCGGCTGTTCCGCAAGATCAGCGGCCTGCTCGATCCGCGCGTCGGGCGCGGCATGTTCAATACTTTTCATGCCGGACACTGGTTCATCCGCTGGCCGCTGGACCATCTGTTTCACAGCCGTCATTTCACGCTGTCGTTCATGCAGCGGCTGCCGAGTGTCGGCTCCGATCATTTTCCTGTGCTGGTGGAACTGGTGCATGATGCCGCCGCCGGCGCCCGGCAGCACGGCCTAACCGCCGACGCCGACGACAAACAGATTGCCGATGAAAAGATCGCGAAGGAACCGGTGCGTCCTTCCGATGTGCATGAGCCGGAAGTCTAGGAGCCTGCGCGGCAAGGCTCGCGTTCATTTCCATCCACGCTGATCAGGCGAGCCAGTCTGCTGCCACCCGCGCCGCCTGCGCCACGATCTCGTTGCGCGGCTTGGCGTCGGGCGCCGTGCCGGTCAGGTAGATTGCCAGCGTGACCGGTGCGCGTTGCGACGGCCACAGCACGGCCACGTCGTTGGTGCTGCCGTAGTCGCCGGTGCCGGTCTTGTCGCCGACCCGCCAGCCGGCTGGCACGCCGGCCCGGATGCGGGCGTCGCCGGTAGTGTTTCCCACCAGCCAGTCCTGTAGCTGCGCGCGCTGCGGCGCGGCCAGTGCGTCATCGAGCACCAGCCGCTTCAGCGTGGCGCTCATCGCCGCCGGGGTTGTGGTGTCGCGCTCGTCGCCCGGCAGCGCCGAGTTCAGCGCGGTTTCCCAGCGGTCCAGGCGAAACGCCGTGTCGCCTACGGAACGGGCATAGGCGGTCAGCCCGGCAGGGCCGCCGACCAGCTGCAGCAGCAGGTTGCCGGCGGTGTTGTCGCTATGCTGGACGGCGGCCGCGCACAGTGCCTCCACCGTCATGCCGTCGCCGACGTGGGCCTGGGTCACGGGAGAGTAGGTGACCAGGTCCTGCCGGGTATAGCGGATGCGCTGCTGCAGCAAGCCCGGGCGGCGGCTGCTCTCCGCCAGCACGGCAGCGGCGAGCACCGCCTTGAACGTGCTGCACAGGGGGAAGCGTTCCGCGGCGCGCCAGGCAAGCGTCCTGCCGCTGCCGGTATCGATGGCGCACAGGCCGAGCCGGCCTTCAAAACTGTGTTCTAGTGCCTGCAGCCGCGCCAGTGCCGCCGTGTCGCGCGGCGTCGGCGCAATGCCCTGGCAACCGGCGAGAAGGGGCAGGGCGGCGGCCCGCAGCAGCAGGCGGCGGCGGGGAAGCGCAGGGGAATGGGTATCAGGCATGGGCGGCGTGGCAGGGAAGTGGAGGAGGCGGCATTCTAGAGCAGTTGCAGCGTAGCCGGCTTGTCGAGACCGGCCAGCCGGGCCGGAAGCACTGCCGCAGGCTGGCGTGGCCAGCCTGCGCTTTAACCGATGCCGTCAGGCGAAAGTGTCGACCGCGCCGTCGCGGGCAATTCTCACCACGCCCTGGCGCAGCTGCGGCGCTTCCGCGCCGGCATGGTCGGCGGCGTCGCGGCCACCGGATCGGTTGCCGCCTTCGAAGCCGGCAAACTGCTGCTGGCCGCCGGCGCTGACATTGGCCTGGCCGAGCTGGATGCCGGATTCGCCCATCATGTCGCGCAGCCGCGGCAGCGCGGCTTCCAGCGCCTGCCTTACCTCGGGCTGCGCCGCCATGAAGTCCACCGTCGCCTGGTTGTTGCTGACGCTGAGCACCACCTGCATCGGTCCGAGGTCGGGCGGATTCATCGTCAGCGAGGCGCTTTGCTCGCCGCCCTGCGCCATCCAGACGATCTTCTGGCCCAGGGCCTGGTCCCAGGCCGGCGTGCCGACTGCCGGGGTGAGCTTGTCGACATGCGTCGTCGGCGCATGCACGGCCTGGCTGGCGGCCTGCAGCGTGGCCAGCGCGGTCGCCGGGGCGGCGGCATCGGCCTGCGTGGCGGCCTGGATGGGCAGCGGGCGCTGGCTGCCGGCATCGGCCGCGGCCATCGCCTTGCCGAAGGCGGCATGCAGGTCGGGCGCGGCCTGGCCTTCGCCCTTGCCGGCCAGCGCGGTGTCGCCTTCCTGCACTGCGCCTGCCTGCGCGCGCAGCTCCAGCGGACCCTGTGGCCCGGCATCCTTGCCGCCCCGGCCAACGGCAACGCCTGCCGCGGGTTCCGCCGCGGTGCCAGCCTCCTGCGCCGGCGTGGTGCTGGCGGCCGCGGTGGCGCTGGCCATGAGCTGCATCATCAGCGCCGCCTGCGGCGCGCCGGGAATGTCGGCCAGGCTGGCTGCGCTGTCCTCGGCGGCCGGCTGCTCGGCCTGCGCGCCTTCACTGGCTTGCGCAGCCGCCGGTGCAGCGGCAGCCGGCTGCGCCGGCGCCTGCTCGGCGGCTTCGGCGCGGCCGCTCTGCGGGGCAGGCTCGGCCTTGCCCGCCTGCTGCCGCGCCGCTTCCGGCGCGCGCGCCTGCTGCTGCGGCGGGCGGGGCGAGGGCGGCGGCGCGGCGTTCGCTTGCGACGGCGGCCGCTGCGCCACCTCGCGCGAGAGCAGCTGGTTGAACGGCGTGGACGGCTGCTGCTGGCCAGCCTTGGGAGCGGCCGCGTTGCCGCTGCCCAGGCCAGCCAGGGTATTGACGATCGAGGGAAGATTCATGTGCGGCCCATCCGTGGTTAGCGTTTGTAGAGCAGCTTGCGGGCTGCCTGTTCATCGGTTTCTTTCTGTTCCCGCTTGGCGACCTTCAGGTTTTCGGCCTTCTGGGCGCGGCTGCACAGCGCGTCGTAGGATATGCGCTTGCGCTCCGATTCGCGCCAGCCGTTGCGTTCCTGCTCCACCCGCCATTCGGCATCGCGCACCACCTGCTGCTGGCCGGTGATGGCCTGGTCCAGCTTGTCCATGAATCCCTGGAAATTGCGATAGGCCATGGGCGTGAAGCCGGTGGTCATCGTGACCTGGAAGCGGCTGGCATAGTCGTCGCGGTAGCCGGAGAGCAGCGCCAGCTTCTGCTGCGCATCCTCCACCGCGCGCACCGCGCGGCCCAGCCGCTTGGCAGCCTCGTCGACATCCTTGGTTGCCAGTTCGATCAGTGTGGTCAGTGCGGAAATATCAGCCATGCGCCATTATCGATGCGGCAAACCTGCGCCCATCAGCCGAACAAAGCGGAAAGTTGGCCGCAACTCTCGGGCATGGTCGACTGTTCATGGATGCCCTGCTGCAGGAAGCTGGAAATGCGCGGCTGCAGCGCGATGGCTTCATCCAGCATGGCGTCGCTGCCGGCGCTGTAGGCGCCGACCGCGATCAGGTCGCGGCTGCGCTGGTAGCGCGAGGTCAGCTGCTTCAGGCGCCGCGCCAGGGCCTGCTGCTCGGGCGTGGTGATGCTGTGCATCACGCGCGAGATCGACTGCTCGATGTCGATGGCGGGATAGTGGCCGGCCTCGGCCAGCGTGCGATTGAGCACGATGTGGCCGTCGAGAATCGCACGCGCCGAGTCGGCGATCGGGTCCTGCTGGTCGTCGCCTTCGGTCAGCACGGTGTAGAAGGCGGTGATGGAGCCGCCGCCTTCGCGGCCGTTGCCGGTGCGCTCGACCAGCGCCGGCAGCTTGGCGAACACCGAGGGCGGATAACCCTTGGTTGCGGGCGGCTCGCCGATGGCCAGCGCAATCTCGCGCTGCGCCATCGCGTAGCGGGTCAGCGAGTCCATAATCAAGAGCACGTTCTGGTTCTGGTCGCGGAAATGCTCTGCGATCGCGGTGGTGTAGGCGGCCGCCTGCAGCCGCATCAGCGGCGGATTGTCTGCCGGCGCGGCCACCACCACCGAGCGCTTCAGGCCTTCGTCGCCCAAAATCTGTTCGATGAATTCCTTGACCTCGCGGCCGCGTTCGCCGATCAGGCCGACCACGATCACGTCGGCGCTGGTATAGCGCGCCATCATGCCCAGCAACATGCTCTTGCCCACGCCGGAGCCGGCGAACAAACCCATGCGCTGGCCGCGTCCGACGGTCAGCAGGCTGTTGATGGCGCGTACGCCCGTGTCGAGCACTTCGGAGATCGGGGCCCGGCCCAGCGGGTTGGCGGCGCGCACCGACAGCGGCGCGGCGTGGCTGGCATTGAGCGGGCCGAGGTTGTCGAGCGGCCGGCCGGCGCCGTCGACCACCCGGCCCAGCAGTTCGATGCCAACCGGCAGGTGGCGGGTACGGTCGCTCGGCCGACGGCGCGGATGATTGACCGCGCCGGGGCGGGGCAGGGACTGCACCACTTCCACCGGGAACACCCGGCTGCCCGGCACCACGCCGTCCACGTCGCTCTGCGGCATCAGGAACAGGCGGTCATTGTCGAAGCCCACCACCTCGGCTTCGATGCGGGTGCCGTTGGGCAGCGGTATCGTGCAGGCGCTGCCCACGGCCAGCTTCAGGCCCACCGCTTCCATCACCAGGCCGGCCACCCGCGTGACCCGGCCCGACACCTGCAGCGGCTCGGCGATGGTCAGCAGTTCGCGGCAGTCGCGCAGATAGGCGCGCCAGCGCTCGCCGGCCGGGCCGAGTTCGTGGTTCATGCCAGCCATTGCCCGTCCTTGCCCAGCGAGGCGGCGATGCGCTGCCAGCGGCTGGAGGTGGCTGCATCGATCTGGTTGCTGGCGGTCTCGATGCGGCAGCCGCCGCGTTCCATCGTGGCTTCATCCAGCACCCGCCAGCCGGCGCTGGCCAGCTCGGCGCCCATGCGCTCGCGCACCAGCAGCGCATCGTCCGGATGCAGGAACAGCAGCGCCGGCTGCTGCAGCGTGGGCAGGTAGCCGATTGCATCGTTGACGATGGGCAGCACCCGTTCCGGCTGGATGGCCAGCGTGGTCTTCAGCATGGCCTTGGCCAGGTCCAGCGCCAGGTCCAGCAGGTCCTGCGCCACCAGTTCCTTGGCATGCGCGATCTCGGCGCCGAAGGCCTGGCTCAGTTGCTGCAGCAGGGTGTTTTCTTCCAGGGCCTGGGCGCGGCCCTGTTCCATGCCGGTCTGGTAACCCTGCGCCAATCCCTCGGCCAGGCCTTCGCGCCGGGCCTGCTCGCGCGCCGCGGCGATCTGCTCGCGCGCCTCGGCCAGCAGGGCTTCGGTATCGATCTGCGGCTGCTCCGGCTCGGCCGGCGGCGGCGGCGCCTCGGGCTCGCCGAAGGAAGCCATCTCCCAGCGCTGGTAAGCGGTCTGCCGCTCTTTCGGCAAGGCGTCAGACATAGGCGTCCTCGCCCTTCGCGCCCAGCTGGATCTGGCCCTCGTCGGCCAGGCGGCGCACCACCTGCAGGATTTCCTTCTGCTGCGCCTCGACCTCCGACAGCCGCACCGGTCCCTTCGATTCCAGGTCCTCGCGCATCATCTCGGCGGCGCGCTGCGACATGTTCTTGAAGATCTTTTCCCGCATCTCGTCCGACGTGCCCTTGAGCGCAATGATCAGCGACTCGGACTGCACCTCGCGCAGGATCACCTGGATGCCGCGGTCGTCGATCTCCATGATGTTGTCGAAGACGAACATCTCGTCCATGATCTTTTGCGCCATGGTCTCGTCATAGGTGCGCAGGTTGGCCATCACCGACGTCTCGCCTTCGCCCGACATGAAGTTCAGGATCTCGGCCGCGGTGCGTATGCCGCCCATGGGCTTCTTCTTCACGCTCTCGTTGCCCGACAACAGCTTGGTCAGCACTTCATTCAACTCGCGCAGCGCGGCCGGCTGCACGCCGTCCAGCGTGGCGATGCGCAGCACCACGTCGTTGCGCAGCCGCTCGGTGAAGCGGTCCAGCACCTCGCAGGCGTGGTAGCGCTCCAGGTGGACCAGGATGGTGGCGATGATCTGCGGATGCTCGAAACGGATCAGGTCCGCCACCGATTCCGAGTCCATCCATTTCAGGCTTTCGATGCCGCTGGCGTCGCGCTGCCCGAGGATGCGGTTGAGCAGCGACGAAGCCTTGTCGTCGCCCAGCGCCTTGGTCAGCACGGTGCGGATGTATTCGTCCGAGTCCAGGCCGATGGAGGTGTTCTCCTCGGTCTTCTCGATGAATGTCGACAGCACCTTTTCCAACTCGTCGTTCTGCACCGCCTTCATCGACGACATCGCCGCGCCCAGCTTCTGCACCTCGCGCGGACCCAGGTATTTCATCACTTCGGCGGCTTCATCCTCGCCCAGCGCGAGCATCAGAATCGCGCCTTTCTGTACGCCTGCATCACTCATTGCCATCCACCCAGTTCTTGACGATATTGGCCACCATGCGCGGGTCCTGCCGCGCCAGCGCCTTGGCCGCTTCCAGATTTTCCTGGTAGCTGCGCTGCTTGGGCGCCGGCAGTGCATCGCTGCTCAGCTCGACCACGGCGCCATCCTCTTCCATGTCGTTTTCCAGCGCGGCCGTATCGCCGCTGTTGTCCGGCAGGGCCGGCGGCGGCGGTGGCGGCGACACGGTGCGCAGCAGCGGCCGCAGCATCCTGAAGTACAGGAACAGCAGCGCCAGGCCGATCAGCAGGTAGCGTCCGCCTTCCTTGGCCAGGGCGATGTACTCCGGGTTCTTCCAGTACACCGGCTCGACCTGCACTTCCTTCTCTGGCGTCACGAACGGGCTGTTGAGCACGTTGAGCGAATCGCCACGCTCCTTGTTGAAGCCCATCGCTTCCTTGATCAGGTCGGTGATCTGGGCCTTCTCGGCATCGGTCAGGGCGCGGGTGGAAGGCTTGCCGCTCTTGTCCATCTCGGTGCGGTAGTTCAGCACCACCGCCACCGACAGCCGGCGCAGTCCGCCCATGGGCTGCTGCGTGTAGCGGATGGTCTTGTCGACCTCGTAGTTGATGGTGCTGTCGCGCCGGGTATTGCCGGCCTGGGCCGGCGCCGCGCCTGGCTGGCCGGGCGCGGCCGGCTGGCCATTGATGGGCGCGGTGGCGTTGGCCTGCGGCTGGTTCGACAGCGCGCCCGGCACGCCGCCCGCGCCAGCGCCGGCCGGGCCGCTGGCCTCGCTGCTCTGCTGGCTGCGGATCGATGCATTGTCCGGCGTGCCGTTGGGCTTGTAGGTTTCGGCGGCCTGCTCGATGCGCGAGAAGTCGACGTCGGCGGTCGCCTCGGCCCGCACGTTGTTGGCGCCGACGATGGGCGTGATGATGGACTCGATGCGGCGCGCGATGCCCTGCTGCAGCTCCTGCACGTATTTCAGCTGGGTGGCGTCGAGCGTGTTGGCATTGGCCGGCTTGTCGTTGTTGGACAGCAGGTTGCCGTCCTGGTCGACCACGGTGACGTTCTTGGCCGGCAGGTCGGGCACGCTGGACGCCACCAGGTGCACGATGGCGCTGACCTGCTGCGCGTCCAGCGTGCGGCCGGGGTGCAGGTTCAGCAGCACGGAAGCGGTGGGCTTCTGCTGCTCGCGCACGAACACGGTGTTCTTGGGCATGGCCAGATGCACGCGGGCAGCCTGCACCGCGGCGATCGACTGGATCGAGCGCGCCATCTCGCCTTCCAGCGCGCGCTGGAAATTGACCTGCTCATGAAACTGCGACACGCCCAGCTTCTGGTTTTCCATCAGCTCGAAGCCAACGCCGCCGCCCTTGGGCAGGCCCTGCGCCGCCAGCTTCAGGCGCACGTCATGCACCTGCTCGGCCGGCACCAGGATGGCGCCGCCGCCGTCGGCATATTTGTAGGGCACGTTCAACTGCTGCAGCGAAGCGACGATGGCGCCGCCGTCCTTGTCGGTGAAGTTGGAGAACAGGACCTTGTATTCGGTCTTCTGGCTCCACATCCAGATGCCGGCCATGACGGCCAGCACCGCCGCCGCGCCGATGGCGGCCAGCACCTTCTTGCCGGTGGGGCTCTGGACAAAGCCCATCACGCCCGCTGGCTGGGGCAGGATGACCGGGCTTGCTTCTATCGCTTCCATGTGTGCTTTCGCATGAATCTATCCGCCTTGTGCTGATCAGTGAATATTGCACTGAATCAATTTTTTTCGCATGGGTGATTGTCGTCCGGCGCGCCAGAATCAATCCGGGGAAAAGAGCCCGATTTCGGCCGCTGATCCAAGGGCTGGCCAGGGGCGGCGCTGTTAAGGTAGCGGCGTGAAATAGCGGCATGGAGCGCGACATGAGCATCAACGGAATAGACAGCAGCAGGATCGAGGCGATGGTGGCGCGGCTGCGCAACGCCGCCGCGCGCGCCGCCGGCCCGGTGACGGCGCCTTCGGAAGCAGGCGAGGCGGAGCAGGCCGGCGCGGCCAGACGGCTCGACTTCGGCGAGGCGCTGCGCAGCTCGCTCGACCAGGTCAATGGCGCCCAGCGCAAGGCCGAGGACCTGGGGCAGCGCTTTGCGCTGGGCGACGACAGCGTGAACCTGTCGGACGTGATGATCGCCAGCCAGAAGGCCAGCATCGGCTTCCAGGCCACGGTGCAGGTGCGCAACAAGCTGGTGTCGGCTTATCACGACATCATGAACATGCAGGTGTGACGGCGCACGGCGCGTTTTGCCGCCCCGCGCGCAGCGTCCGGGCCATAGCCATATTCGTAATATGCCGCACGGCCGGCGGCATGCCCCGCCTTGCCAATCCCGCTATAAGTGTCTCCGGCCGCTGCGAAGCCGGTTGCTGGCCGCCTTGCGCCACACGCCTTGTGCCGGATTAAACCTGCGCCGGAAAGTGCATATCGATTCGTCATAAGCGCGGCGCTCGCCATGCCGCAGGGGCTTCGCTTCCTCGGCGACGGGCATACACTGTGTTGCATGAGGCAGGCTTGCCTTGCAAGCCCGCACTCTGTCAGGACCTGACGGACCCGACTTCCTCCCGCCCGCCAAGCCCAAAGTCATCTTGCTTTGGAGACCATCATGAATACCACACACCTCGTCCTGTTCGCCGTACTGGCGACGGCAGCGGCAGGCATCCAGGCACAGCAGGCCGAATTCCGCGCGCCGGACAGCGGCTTCCATTCCTCGCTGACGCGGGCGGAAGTGCGCGCCGACCAGCGTGACGCATTCGTTGCCGGCCTGACGCCGCAGAAGATGCATGACGGCCAGGACATGCACTACGCCGCTGGCAGCCAGGCACGGCGCGATGTGCGGGCCGACGCCATCCAGTCGGCACGGCTGCATCGCCGCGACGGCACGCGCAGCATCTACTTCGGCGACTGATCCCGTCCGGCGATGCTGGCGGCAGGCCTGCCTCCCGGCATCGCGAAGGCCTGCCACAGGTTGGCCGCCACATCGCCGGCGCCCATGCAAAGGAGGCGAATCATGAACACCCTCAGGAACACCGTAGCGCTGGCCGCAGCGGCGCTGGCCTGCACGGCGGCGGTCGCTGCCGACGCGCCCGCCGGCAAGGCGCGGACCGACCAGCAGCTGATCAAGAGCGCGATGTCGGCGGCGCCCCGCAAGGTGGGGGCCGGCGCCACCATCGTCGCGGCCGACAAGGACGGCGGCATGCGCACGCTGCGCGAAGGAAGCAACGGCTACACCTGCATGCCGGACAACCCGGCCACGCCGGGGCCCGACCCGATGTGCATGGACCGCGCCGCCCTGGACTGGGCCGGCGCATGGATGGCGCACAAGCCGCCGGCGGCCGGCAAGGTCGGCTTCATGTACATGCTGGCCGGCGGCACCGACGCCAGCAACACCGATCCGTATGCCACCAGCCCGGGCGCCGACAAGCACTGGGTCAAGACCGGCCCGCATGTGATGGTGGTCGGCGCGGAGCAGGCGTTCTACGACATGTATCCGAAAAACCCCGACCCCGACACCGCGATGCCTTACGTGATGTGGCCCGGCACGCCGTACCAGCATCTGATGATTCCGGTGAAGTAGAAGGACGTCGGCGTCGGTAGGTAAGTCGTTGATCGCACGGAACGATCGGGTGCGCAGGCTCCTATTGGGCTTGCCTCCGGATGCGGGCACAACGCAACGCGTCGCGGAGGCAGTCTTTAATTTGGTCAGGAGAAATGATGGGCGACAGGAATTCCCGGGTAGCGTCTGCGTCAGGCACGGCGTATTCACGTGATGAGATGCCAAATCTGGAAATGGCAGACGAGAACATGAAGCCAAATATGGCACGGTTACAAGGCATGGGCGCCGGCATGGCGACAGATCGCCCGATGCCACATATGTCCGCGCGCACTCCCTTGAACACGAGTTGGGATCACGTTGTGCTGGAGATTTCCAGGGACAGTCTGGTAGACCTGGAGAACGCGTTGAAACAGCCGAAATACAGTCAACTGCTGATGTACTCATTTGAGCCCGGTGGTCTGGACGATGGCGAAGCACCAGGCGCATTTTCAGCCGACTTAAAAGCCAGACTCGTATCCGGGGTGGCAGCGGCCAAGGAGGAAGCCTCCGCCAGTGAGCAGGCTTCCAGCGATTCTGCCCTGCAATCTGCTGTAGGTCTTGCGGCCCGACAGCAAGCGCTGGACTCTGGCATTAGCCAGGGCGTCTGTCACCAGGGGCCAGCGCCTGGCTTTCCTGTGCAATGCTCCCGGCAAGGGATGCTGCAAGCAGGTCTGAACAGATAGTTCTTAATGAAAATATCAGGCATCCCGGCTTGTGCGTTGCGCGGGATGCCGGTGGCGCGAGCGAGCAGGTTGCCCGATCGCATGGAACGTCAGGGCGAGCCCGCTCACTCACACGGCCTGTCTGCGGGTACCTGCGCCATGGAATGCACGCAGCGCTTCGCAGGCAACCTTCTTTAATTTTCGACAAGGAAAAACAATGGCAACCACATTCCCGGCCGTAACGGATTCCCGCACATCGGCGCCTCGGAACAAGCAGGCAGCCAATGCTGAAGCCCTGCTGCGCGGCACGAACAGTGTTTCGTCCAGAATTCCCGATGTGCTATTGACGAACGAGCGCACCGAACCGCGCGTTGTGCAGCGAAACATATCGGATCTGCTTGCGCAGGAACGGTCTGGCGAGGAATGGGACACGATCAGGAAGTTGCCCACGCATCAGGCCCGGTACACAGCGCCTGTGTTGAACATGCCTGACGTGCGCCTCGACATCGACGCGGCTGCAAGCGCGCAAGCATCGGCGCTCATGGTGACGGATGAACGGGCTGCCGCCAACTGCTGTGGCTGCCTGCCCTGCAATCTGCTGTAGGCCTTGTTGCCGCATTCGCCAGCCGTGCTGGCCAACTGCACATTGGCCACGGCGTCCACCACCTGATCCCGCGCCTGCCAGCCCCGCTCTCCTGCAAAGAAGCCGGGGCGGCGGGGCCGGAAAGGCAGGTTATTCCTCCAGCCGGAATCCGGCTTTCAGCGTCACCTGGAAATGGGCGATGGCGCCATTGACGATGTGGCCGCGGGTTTCCACCACTTCGAACCAGTCCAGGTTCTTCACGGTCTTCGAGGCGCGTTCTATCGCATTGCGGATCGCGGCATCCGAGCCGTCAGGGGAAGAGCCCACCAGTTCAATGATCTTGTAAGTATGTTCGGACATGTCGTCACCTTTCTTTTCGTCGTGTATGAGGGCATTCCAGCCGGCGCCGACGGCGCGCCAGCGTGCTCAGGCTAGACCAGAGCGACCGTCACTGGTTCAGGCAGACCCGGGAAAGATTGCGGGTGCTCAACAGTAAGTCGGCAGGCAGGCTCGGCGAGTGACGCGGCAAAAAGAGAGGGAGGGAGTATCGACAGAACGGGGAGCATGCCGTGGCAGGCATGGCGGCCGGGCAGGGCCGTGGAGAGGATATGGACCGATGCCATGCATGGCCGCGCAAGGCGGCCTGCAGGACTTTGACGGGGTGCGCGATATTGCCGGCGCAGCCCCGGCATTCTTCATGCCGTCATCAATGACGGCGACGCTGCTGTCCGCCGCCCATCGGGCCGCGTTTCTCGATGTGACGGAAGGTGATGCGGCCCTTGCTCAGGTCATAGGGCGACAATTCCAGCGTGACCTTGTCGCCGGCCAAAATGCGGATGTGATGCTGGCGCATCTTGCCCGAGGTATAGGCGATCAGCTGGTGGCCGTTATCCAGGTCGACCCGGAAACGCGAGTCGGGCAGGACTTCGGCAACCAGACCATTCATTTCAAGCAGTTCTTCTTTAGCCATGTTCTTTTCCCTTGTAATCGTTGGCGCCCACGCAAAAGGCGAGGGCACGGCAAAGCGTGGCGCGGCAGCGCGCGCGTCTGTTCTGATGGCAGCCTGGAGCGTGGGCCGCCGGTGAGCTTGTCTTGCCGGTGCCGGCGCGACGCCTGGCGGCAAGGCCTGTCGTTACTTGCTTGCGCCAGCCAGGCAGCATGGCCGGCGCGGTGATTGTTGCGTTGAACAGTCAGCAGGCTGGAAAGGCGTTTGCTTGCGACTGGGCGATGTGGATGGAAGGCGGTGCTGCGTTCCGGCCAGGTTATTGACCGACAAGTCAGTATTATACCCGATCCGCCCGCTTCGCGCCTGGCATGGCCTGGCGCCGGCCGTCATCGTGATGGCTGATCCGTGTCAATCGGCATGGCCGAACGGCGGTTGCAACGGGCGGACTAAGCCGGGTGCCGCTACGGCAATGGTCAACGCATCGAAAAGGAGATTCATGGATTCCGTTCCCCAAGCCCCATCCAGCCCGCGTGCCGCGCTTTCATCGGCTGGCGACGAGCCGCCATCCTCCGCGCCGGCGAGCCAGGCCGCGCCGGTGCTGTCGCAGCCGCAGGCCGACGACGGTGTCAGGCGCTTTTTCCATGCGGCTGCCGGCGGGCCGCGGGCGCAGCCCGGCGCGCTGTCGCAGGCGTGGTCCGCGCTGCCGGACAAGCAGGATTGAACCGGGCCGCATGGCGGGGCAGCGATTTCGCCAGCCGGCCATGCGCAGCCGCATCACTGGCTGCGCGCGCTTCACGTATGCTGGGTGTTTTTCAGCGGAATCCAGCACCATGTCGATATTCTCCTCTGCCGCCGTGCGCGCCCTGGCGCCTCATCTGGTTGATCTGGTCAAGGGCGTGCTGCCGCTCTTCACGCCCGAGCGCGAAGCGGCCGAAGCGCCGCCCGAACAGGTCGACGATGTGCAGCAGCGGCAGATCAGCGAGCTGCAGCAGGCCGCCACGCTGCAGGCCACGGCCATACGCGAACTTGCCGAGCGCAGCGAAGCCTCGATGCGCGCGCTGGAAGCGGAACTGGCCGGGCAAAAGCGGCTGACGCAGGCGGCCCTTGCCGTCGCGGTGCTTGCGGCGCTGCTGGCGGTATGGGCCTTGCTGCGCTAGCCGGCCGCCGTATCAGCCGGCGCCGTGAAGCCGGGCATTCTGGTCGCGCTCGACCTTGCTGACATAGCGCTGCACCAGCGCCAGCGTCGCCGCGTTCGGATTGATGAAGGCGCAGCCTAGGCGGCGCGCCACCCGGCCGTTGTAGAGCGTGAGTTCGCAGCAATTCATCACGCACAGGTGAACGATGACATTCTGCGCGCCCGGCAGCTGCAGTTCGCAGTGGCTGTATTCCGCGCCCGGATTGGCGTCGAGCAGCTGGTGGTCGTCGATCAGCGCGAGGCCGCCGGCGCTGACGTTCTGCACCGCAAACGATACCGGCGGCGGGCCGGCGTCCTGGGCGATCTGGATCGCGCAGCGCGGCGACAGCACGCGGTAGTGCTCGCGCCGCTGCAGCCGGATCATGGTCTTGGGCAGCGCAATGCGCAGCGCCGGCCGTCCGTCGTGCAGGCATGCGGTCGCCTGCTTGGCGAAGAAGGCGATGCGGATGCGATCCAGCGCGGTATCGAAGGAGATGCTGTCGCTTGCCAGAATCCGGTCGATCTGCGCCTGCTCGCGGGCGGTGTCGATGATCACGCTGCCCTCGTTGACTTCCAGCACCGCGGTGGCGAGCGCTTCCTCGCCGTCGGCGAAGATCATGCGCACCAGTTCGTGCTTGTCTTCCAGCCGGCGCAGCAAGGCGATGATTTCACGGCGCGAGTGGATCAGGTAGGGCCCGACGTCGTCGACGCCGATATTCATTTGCAGGTTCATTCAGGTCCATCAGAGGGTTGATCGGGTAAGGCGGCTTTTTCAAGCCGGTAGAGCCAGGCCAGCAGTTCCGCCACGGCGCGGTACAGCGCCGGCGGAATGTCGCGGTCGAGGTCGACCTGCATCAGGAGCGCCACCATCTCCCTGGATTCATGCAGGAATACGCCATGCTCGCGGGCGCGCGCGATGATCTGGTCGGCCACCAGCCCATAGCCCTTGGCGACCACGCGCGGCGCCTTGTCGCCCTGGCCATAGGACAGCGCCGCGGCGCTGCGGCGCGGGTCAGACGGGTTCATGGCGCACGGCCATCAGGTCCAGCGGCAGGCCGGCCGCTTCCAGCGCGGAGGCCAGCTCGCCGCCGCTGGCGCGCAGCAGCGCGGCGCTGCCGCCATCCTGCGCGCGCAGCGTCAGCTGCAGCCGGCCGCCCTGCAGCTGCAGGCTGCCGGCAACGGCGCCCAGTGCCGGCAGCTCCAGCCTGACCGTGCTCTGCCAGGCGCGCTCGGCCGGCGGCTGCGCCGTGGCGGACTGGTCGCGGGCCTGTTCGCGCACTTCCCATTGCATGGCCTGGCCCGGCAACAATTCGCCCTGCCAGCTCACGCCGCGCTGTTCCAGGGTCTCGAGCTGCAGGCGGATCAGGGGCGCGGCGTCGAGCGCCGGTGGCGCGCCATCGGCATGGGAAGGCGCGGCCATGCCGGGCATGCCCTGGATGACCTGCAGCTCGGAAGGGCTGTCGGCGGGAATGACCTGCGCGGCCTGCATCTGCGGCTCGCGCTGCAGCTGCGGCAGGGAACGGGCGCCGTGCGCCCACTGGCTGACGTGAGACTCATAGAACAGGCCGCTGTACTCCAGGCTGCCTTGCAGCGCCTGCGCCAGCGGCGCGGCCTGCAGAGGCGCGTTTGGCGCAGCCAGCGGCGCGGCGCCGGCCAGCGCCGCCATTGGCGCCGACGCGCTTGACGCGGCCGATGCCTGCATCAGGCTGCTGACCAGCCGGGCGGCGGGACTGACGGATGTTTGGTCCTGCGCTGCCGGCCGCTCCAGCAGGAACAGCGGGCGCGGCTCGCGTCCCACCATGGTCAGCGACAGCTGTTCCCCGACCCGGGTGCCTTCCGGCAAGGCCATGCGGGCGGCGGTATCGGCAATGCCCACCACGAAGTCGCCATTGGACAGGCGCGACAGCACCTGCGCCTGAAACGCCTTGCCGGTTTCCAGCGCGGTCAGGCGGCGCAGGCTTTCCTGGCCGGGCTCGCCGAGCGCGGCGACCGGCACCGTAGCGCCGACCGGCGCAGCCGGGGCGATGCCGCCGATGCCGCCGATGCCTGGAGGAGCCGCCATGGGCCGGCCTAGCCCTTGTGGCCGTTATGGCCGCCAAGGCCCTTGTGGCCATCGCGCTGGGACGGCCGCTGGGCGACGCCCTGCAGCAGCCGCGACAGCTGGTGCAATGAAGGTTCGGTGATGTTGCGTATCTCGCGGTCGTCCGCCAGGATGGATTGCAGCAGGCGCACCTTGCGCGCCCGCAGTTCCGCCGGCAGCGCGGGCGCCGGCCCGCCGTGCCTGAGCACTTCCACCTGGTCGGCGCAGGCCTGTTCCAGCCGCTGCAGCGCATCCCAGTCGTGCGAGCGGGCCGCGGTGAGCATCTGGCGCGTCAGGGTCGACACATTCTCATACAGGCGGATGACGTCCTCGCTGCTCATTGCCATGGGCCCGCCACTGTCAGGCCGGACCGGGCCGCGCCGGCGTGCCGCGGGGCGGGCAGAGCACAGGCGCTGCCTGCGCCATGCATACTTCCAAACATACTTCTGTCTCCTGATCCGGATTGAGGCCGCGCTGTCGACTGCCGTCGTGAAAGCGCCCAGGGCGCGAAAATCACACTCTAACGGTATAACGGCAGCTTCAATCAGGACTTTAGAGGGGCAAAGCTGCCCTTATTCAGACATCAACATGGTCGGGACGCCGGGGCAGGGAGGCCGGGCGCGATGGCGCCCTTGGCCGGGCCGGCCTGGCGATGGCGGCCGACTTGCCCCGGTCGCACGAACCGGCCAGGCCGGAGGCGCTAATCCACCAGCTTGTGCTTGATCGCGTAATGGGTCAGTTCGGCATTGTGCCGCAGCCGCATCTTGGCCAGGAGGCGCGAGCGGTACATGCTCACGGTCTTGACCGACAGCGCCAGCTCGGCGGCGATGTCGCTGACCGCCATGCCCGAGGCGATCATGGTCAGGGTCTGGAATTCCCGGTCCGACAGGCTTTCATGCAGCACCTCGTCGCGGTCGTCGCTGACCTGGTTGGCCAGTTGCTGCGCCAGTTCCGGGCTGATGTACTTGCGCCCCGACGCCACCTGGCGGATCGCATTGACCAGCTCGGCCGGGGCGCTCTGCTTGTTCAGGTACCCAGAAGCGCCGGCCTTCAGCGCCCGCACCGCGTACTGGTCTTCGCGGTGCATGGACAGCATCAACACCGCCAGCGCCGGCTTTTCCTTGCGGATCTGCTTCAACACCTCGATGCCGCTGCGGTCGGGCATGGAAATGTCCAGCAGCAGCACGTTGCTGTCGCAGCCGCGCACCAGCTGCACCGCCGACAGGCCGTTCTCGGCTTCGCCCTCGACCACGATATTGCTGGTGTCGGCCAGGATCTGCTTCAGGCCCTCGCGCACGATCGCATGGTCGTCGGCAATCAATACCTTGATGGTCTTCCCGTTGTTCCTGTTCATGATGCGGCCGCTTCCCGGTGATGTTCGCGCGCCGGCGGCAAGGGCAGCCGCACCGCCACCCGGCAGCCCGGCCCGGCGTCGTTCGGCCCGACGTCGATCTTGCCGCCCAGCGCATGCACGCGCTCGACCATGCCGCGGATGCCGAAGGACTTGGGCTTCATGCGGTCGGCCGGCGACAGGCCGCGGCCGTTGTCGCGCACTTCCAGCGCAATCGCATCGTCCAGCACGTCTAGCCTGACTTCAACCCGGGAAGCATGGGCATGCTTGCCGATATTGGTCAGGGCTTCCTGGAAGATGCGGAACAGGCCGGTCGCCTGGTCCGCCGGCAGGTCCACGTCCTCGACGCTGGCGTGGGGTCCGCGCAGTTCGCACGGTATGCCAAGCTGCTTCTCGAATTCCTGCGCCTGCCAGGCAATCGCCGCGACAATGCCCAGGTCCAGCGTGCTGGGGCGCAGGTCGCGGGAAATCCGGTGCGCCGCTTCTATGGTGCGGTCCACCAGCGCATCCACGTAGTCCGCCTTTTCGCGCAGCAGGGTGTTGCCCTCCGGCAGGCGCCGGGTAAGCTGGGACAGGGCCATCTTGATGGCGGTCAGGTTGCCGCCCAGGTCGTCGTGGATTTCCCGCGCGATCCGGGTGCGCTCCTCTTCCTTGACCCGCTCCACGTGGGCCGACAGTTCTTCCAGCTGGCGCCGCGAGCGCAGGATGTCCTGCGCGGCCTTCTTGCCCTGGGTGATGTTGGTCATCAGCCCGTCCCACTGGATGCCGACGCCGTCGATGCGGCGCGGCGTGGCGCGCAGGTTGATCCACTTGATGTCGTGCCAGGTCTCGATCCAGATCCGGCCTTCCCAGTTCCAGCCCGCCAGGCGGCCGGCCGATGCCTGCATCGTCTCCAGGTAGGAAGCGCGGTCTTCGGGTTCGATCAATTGCAGCAGCAGGCCGGGGTCGTTGCGCAGCCGGTTGGCGGAGATGCCCAGCAGGCTGGCGCAGCCGCGGCTCAGGTACGGGAATGCCTGCGTGCCGTCATCGCGCAACAGGAACTGGTACACCAGTCCCGGGGTATTGGAAGCAACCGCTAGCAGGTCGGATGTGCCCGCCTGATGTGCCGCTTCCTGGCTGTCGTGCTGAATGCTTGCCGCCATGCTGTTCTCGTGCCGCCATCCGCCGCTTGATGGCGAAAACGGCAATTGTTATTTCTTGTTCGTAAAATTGTTGCGCATTTCTAATCGAACGCCGCAACGATTGCCGCACAATAGCATTTTTGTGTGGAAACCTGAAGCCAGCGCAAACCCGGTGTGACGGGAAGCGCACACCGCATTGTTTCTTGTGGGAAATTGCGCTATAAGATTGTTTCTGTCTGCCCACCGGTGAACATGCTAAAGACCGGAGGCCGGCTGCCGATAATCAGGGGCAGGAGAGGGAAGCGGAAACCCCCAGCGGATAGTACGACTGGCGCCGGCGCCCTGAACACGCACTGCTAACACTTGAATAACGCAACACCGAACCCCGCGGAAAAACGATGGTCGTCAGCATGAAAACAGGCCGGGTGCAGCAACGTGCCGAAGGCTTGAAGGAATTCGAATTTACCGCACGCGATTTCGAGCGGGTGCGCGCGCTGATCTACAAGCAGGCTGGCATCGCCCTCGCGCCGGGCAAGCAGGAAATGGTCTACAGCCGCCTGGCGCGGCGGCTGCGCTCGATTGGCATGCATTCATTCGAACACTATCTCGACATGCTGGAGCAGGACCGCGCCAGCGCCGAGTGGGAGTCGTTCACCAATGCGCTGACCACCAACCTGACCTCGTTCTTCCGGGAGGAGCATCATTTCCCGATCCTCGCCGAGCATGTGCGCAACCGGCGCGACGTCAAGGTCTGGTGCTCGGCCGCGTCCACCGGCGAGGAGCCGTACTCGATCGCGATGACGCTGTGCGAAGCCTTCGGCACGCTGACGCCGCCGGCGGAGATCCTGGCCACCGACATCGACACCAATGTGCTGGCCACCGCCGAGGCCGGCGTCTATCCGATCGAGCGGGTGGAGCGGCTGTCGCCCGAGCGGCTGCGCCGCTTCTTCCAGCGCGGCACCGGCGCCCAGGCCGGGCTGGTGCGGGTGCGGCCCGAGCTGCGCAAGCTGATCACGTTCCGCCAGATCAACCTGCTCGACGACAGCTATCCGATCAAGTCGGCCTTCGACGTGGTGTTCTGCCGCAATGTGATGATCTATTTCGACAAGCCGACCCAGGGCCGCATCCTGTCGCGCTTTGCGCCGCTGATGAAGCCGGACGGCCTGCTGTTTGCCGGCCATTCGGAAAACTTCCTGTATGTCAGCGACGCATTCAAGCTGCGCGCCAAGACGGTCTACCAGCTGGCTTCGGCTCGCCCATTCTGAGAGCATCCATGCCCATCGCCAAGCCCGAGCATTTCGCCAGCAACCTGTACTACGACCGCACCTTCGACAGCGACGCCGCGAAAATCCTGCCCGGCGAATTCTATTGCACCATCAAGGACATGCTGATCGTGACGGTGCTGGGTTCCTGCGTGGCGGCCTGCATCCGCGACCGGGTGTCGGGCATCGGCGGCATGAACCACTTCATGCTGCCCGATGGCGGGGACAGCGACAATCCGCTGATTTCCGCCTCGGCCCGGTATGGCACCTTTGCGATGGAAGTGCTGATCAACGAACTGCTCAAAAGCGGCGCGCGCCGGGAAAACCTGGAAGCCAAGGTGTTCGGCGGCGGCAACGTGCTGCGCGGCCTGACGGCGCTGAATGTCGGCGAGCGCAATGCCGCCTTCGTGCGCGCCTACCTGAAGGCCGAGGGCATCCGGGTGGTGGCGGAAGACCTCAACGACGTCTTCCCGCGCAAGGTCTATTTTTTTCCGCGCACCGGCCGGGTGCTGGTCAAGAAACTGCGGGAACTCAACAACAACACCCTGGTCAACCGCGAACAGGATTACGCCAGCCGCCTGCAGGGCGGCAAGGTCGGCGGCGAGGTCGAGCTGTTCTGACGCGTTGCGCCATCCGGCGATTTTTTTCCGCCGCCGGCCCGGCGCCAGCCGGCCGGCGGCGGCCGGCGTGCTATGCTCCCGCCATTTCAAAACCAACCCCGCAAGCTGTCCATGACTACACCGACTCCCGTTCCCAGCCCGGCGCAGGCCGCACGCGTCCTGCTGAAACAGCTGCAGGCTGATTTCGAGGTGTTCCGCCAGGCCAAGCCACTGGCCATCGGCATCGACAAGCAGCTCATCGCCAAGCTGCCCGATGTCAACCGCAAGGTGCTGCGCATTGCCCTGGGCATGCACACCAATTCGCTGCGCTACCTGAAGGTGATGGAAAAGGCGACCGAGCGCTTCAACCTGGAAGGGCAGGTCGATGGCGAAGTCACCGACACCCATCGCAGCCATGCCGCGCAGACCGTGCGCGAGCGGCTGAAGAAGGAAGCCGACCAGCGCCGCGCCGAGCGCGCCGCCCAGCAGGCCGAGGAAGCGCGCCGCCAGAGCGAGGAAAAGCTGCACCAGCTGGCGGCCAAGTTCTCGCGCGGCCGCTGATCCACAGGGCCAGGCTTCTCCGGCCCGCGTTGACGCGCCGGCCGGCATCCCAAGGAAGGCTGCAGCGCGATCCATGCGATGCAAAAGCGGCCAGTGCAGTTTCGTAGTGTGCAATACCCCGTAGGGGCATTACGCCATCGGCCAAGCACGGAAGGCCGTCGCCATGACCATCACGGTACGCGACGCAAGGTGCAATGCCCTTCGGGTAGTGCGCCCTACGACCTCTGCTTCCAAGCCGTGCCCCATTTGTAAATGAGAATGATTCCCACTAAAATGGCGGCCGTGTTTCGGAAAAATAAGAAACACGGCGACCGGCGCGGTTAACGCCCGGACGCATTCATCGTCATTTCCGCCAGCCAGACCGGCATTCGCGCCGGCAGTCAGCCAGAAATTTTCCTGTTTCGTCCCGGCCGGACCGCGGCATTGCCGCGCGCCGCGCATGCCTTGCAGCCGGGACGGCAGCGCAACCTACATCAGACCAAGGTATCCCATGCCATTGCGCCGTACCGCGCTCGCCCTGTCGCTGGCCGCCATCCCTCTTTCCCCTGTCCTTGCCCAGACCGCGCCGGCCGAACTGGCGCCGGTGGACGTGATCGGCGAGCGCGCCGGCAGCTACAAGTCCAATAGTGTGCAGGTCGGCACCTTCCGCGACCTGGCGCCGCTGGACGTGCCGCAGACCAGCAATGTGGTCACGCGCGAGGTGCTGGACGCGCAGGCCGCTTTCGGCCTGTTCGACGCGCTGCGCAACACCGCCGGCGTGACCCGCTCGCAACTGTCCGGCTCGACCTACGACAACATCGCGATCCGCGGCATCCTGGTCGAGAACCGCGGCAATTACCGGCTCAACGGCTCGCTGCCCATCATCAACCTGATCGACGTGCCGCTGGAGAACAAGGAGCGGGTCGAGGTGCTCAAGGGCGCATCGTCGCTGTACTACGGCTTCGTGCCGCCGTCCGGCATCGTCAACCTGGTTACCAAGCGGGCCGGCAGGCAGGACGTGACCGACTTCACACTGACGGCCAACCAGTACGGCGGCGCCAGCATGCATGCCGACATCGGCCGCCGCTTCGGCGATGCGCAGCAGTTCGGCGCCCGCGTCAACCTGGCCGAGGGCAGGGAAGATACCGGCATCGCCAACTACGGCGGCAGCCGGCAGCTGGCCAGCGCCGCGTTCGACTTCCGCGCCAGCCGCGACCTGGTCTTCAAGCTGGACCTGGAGCATTACCGCAAGACGGTGTCGGAGCAGGCGGCGATCCGCATCCCGGGCGCCGCCAACGGGCGCATCAGCTTGCCCGGCGTGCCGAACAACCGCCAGAACCTGGCCGCGGAATGGCAGAAATACGATGCCCAGGCGACCAACCTGCTGTTTCGCACCGATTATTCGATCAACGACAACTGGTCGCTGCTGCTGGAAGCCGGCAAGGCGCGCACCGAACGCGACCGCCATTTTTCCGAATTCCGCAGCTACAGCCTGGCCAGCGGCGACGGCACCCTGCTGAATTACTTTGGCCGCGGGCAGACCTATGACAATGAAAACTACCGCGCCGAGGTGACCGGCCGGCTTGCCACCGGGCCGCTGGCCCACGAAGTCAGCCTGGGCTACAACCTGAACCGCCGAGGTTCCGCGTCCGGCGCGTCCGCCACCCCGGTGGGCGTGGCGCAGAACCTGTACGACCCGGTGCCGATCGCGCGGCTGTCCCCGGCCTATACGGTGCCGTCCGCCCGTTCCGACATCCGCGACGCCGGCTGGTACCTGTCGGACCGCATCCAGATCAGCGAACGCTGGCAGGCCATGGCCGGCCTGCGCAGCAGCAGCTACCGCAGCGCCTCGGCCAGTTCCCGCTACGAGGCCGACGACGTGACGCCGTCGCTGTCGCTGATGTTCAAGCCCAGCCCGAAGACCTCGGTCTACGCCAGCTACATCGAGGGCCTGGAGGAGAGCGGCCAGGCGCCGCTGAACCGCGCCAATGCCGGCGAGTGGCTGGCGCCGGCGGTGGCCAGGCAGAAGGAGATCGGCGTCAAGGCGGAAGTGGCGCAGGGCGTGCTGCTGCAGGCAGCCTGGTTCGACATCCGCCGCCCGTCCACCACGGTGGATGCAAACAACCGCTTCGTGCTCAACGGCCTGGCCGAATACAAGGGCGTCGAACTGGCGGCGTCCGGCGAGATCAGCCGCGACCTGTCGGTGATCGCGTCGGCGCTGTTCCTGGACGCCAGCCAGCGCAACGCGCAGAACCCGGCCACCTTCGACAAGACCCCGGAGAATACGCCGCGCCGCACCGCCAGCCTGTTTGCCGAATATCGCTTGCGCCAGGTGCCCGGCCTGGCCGTGAGCGGCGGCCTGTTCTACGTCGGCAGCCGCCCGGTGAACAATGAAAACCAGGCCAGCATCGGCGGCTACGCCACGCTGTCGCTGGGCGCGCGCTACACCGCCCGCATCGCCGGCAAGCCGACCACCTTCCAGGCCGTGCTCGACAATGCCACCGACAGGAATTACTGGAGCGCCGCCGGCAATGGCTATATCGGCGTCGGCGCGCCGCGCACATTGAGGCTTTTGGCCAGGGTGTCGTTCTGATGCGGGCAACGGCTGTCTGGCTGCACCGCTACCTGGGCCTGGCGCTGGGCGCCGTGCTGCTGGTAAGCGGACTGAGCGGCGCCTGGATCGTGTTCGGCAAGAGCATCGACGCCTCGCTCAACGCCAGCCTGCTGCGGGTGCAGCCGCAGGCCGGGCGGGCGCCGCTGGAGCAGGTGCTGGCTGCGGCGCGGCAGGGTGCGCCGGGGCTGGAAGCAAAAACCGTCTTCCTCCCGGAGCAGCCCGACCTGGCGCTGGAAATCCGGTTTCGCGGCACCGACCTGCGCGCCTACGTCGACCCCTACAGCGGCGCGCTGAAGGGCACGCGCCATGCCGGCGACAGCCTGAACGGCTTCCTGCTGGACCTGCACATGCATCTGCTGTCGGGCAAGACCGGCGAGCAGGTGATGGGCTGGGTCGGACTCGGCGCGCTGGCGCTGTGCCTGGCGGGCCTGTGGCTGTGGTGGCCGCGCCGCGGCGGCTTTGGCAAGGCGCTGGGCGTGAAATGGGGCGCGTCGCCGTACCGGGTCTGGCGCGACCTGCACAAGCTGGCCGGCGCGGCATTGTGCCTGTTCATGCTGCTGGGCGCCGGCACCGGCGCGGCGCTGGCGCTGCATGACGTGCTGACCGAGCCGCTGCTCAAGGCCCTGACCGGCGAGGGCACGCGCCGCAAGCCGCCGTCATCGCGCCCGCCGGCCCCGGCAGCGACCGCGGCCAGCCTGTCGGCCATGCTGCAGGAGGCCAGCCGCCTCCATCCGGACGGCCGCATCACCCGCGTCGGCCTGCCGTCAAGGCCCGATGAGGCGGTGCTGGTGCGCATGCGTCTTCCCGGCGAAGTGCACCAGTATGGCCGCACCTTCCTCTGGTTCGACCGGCACGACGGCGCGCTGCTGCGCCAGGACAATGCGCTGCAGGCCAACCTCGCCACGCGGGTGCAGAACTGGTTCTATCCGCTGCATACCGGCAGCTATGGCGGCCTGGCCACGCGCTGGCTGCAACTCGTCGCCGGACTGGCGATGGCATTGCTTTCCCTGTCCGGTGCCTGGCTGTTCTACCGCGGCTGGCGGGCGCGCACGGCGGCGCGGCCCGCGCCGGTCCGCGCCGTCCCGTAGCGTTTCCCGCTATTGGCCCATCTCAGCTGTGGGCAACGATGACATGGTAGTGGCCGCGGCCGGCGCGCTTGACCTCGTACAGCGCCTCGTCGGCCTTGAGCGACAGCGCTTTCATGCCGATGCCGCCCGATCCGGTGAATGTGACGCCTATGCTGGTCGAAACGGCGTGCATCCGGTCTTCGACCATGAACGGCCGGGCAATCGCCTCGAGAATCTTCTGCGCCACGCCGGCGGCTTCCTCCTGGCCGCCGATACCTTCCAGGATGACGGTGAACTCGTCTCCGCCCAGGCGGGCGACCGTGTCGGTCGAGCGTGTCGCCATGCGCAGCCGCTGGGCAAACTCCTTCAGGACCAGATCGCCGGCGGCATGGCCGAAGGTGTCGTTGATCGCCTTGAAATGGTCCACATCGAGATACAGCAGCGCCAGGCCGGCGCCGGTACGGCTGGTGCGCGCGAGCGCGTCACCGAAGCGCTCCTCGAAGGCGCGGCGGTTCGGCAGGCCGGTCAGGGAGTCCGCCCGGGCCTGCATCTGCAGCTGCCGCTCCTGCTGCTTGAGCGTGGTGATGTCGGTGGAGAGGATGTAGATCCCGGCGACCCTGCCGTCATGCATCTGGGGAATGTAGGCGCTCTGCAGCGACCGGGTGTCGCCGTTGATGTTCATGTCGATGTCGAAGCGGACTTCCCGCCCCGCCAGGCATTCCAGGAAGTAGCCCTTGCGCTCCTCGAAGGCATCGGTGCCGATCACCTGGACCACCGGCTTGCCTATCATGTCGGCCGGGGATATGCCCAGCCATTCGTGGTAGGTGGCATTGGCAAACCGGTACACCAGGTCGCTGTCGACGTACGCGATGTAGACCGGAAGATTGTCCGCGATCGTTCGCAGCCGCGCCTCGCTTTCCGCCTGCGACAGTTCGCTGTTCTTGCGGGCGGTGATGTCGATGCCGATGGCGTAGAAGCCGTCGGGATGCCCCGCCGCGTCCAGCCTGGGCAGGTAGGTGGCGTGATAGTGCGCCCTGGCGCTGCGCAACTGCATCTCTCCCTCGAAGCTGACCCGTTCGCCCGCCATTGCCCGTTCCATGTAAGGCCGCACTATCTCGAACTCCGCGAACCGCCTTTCATGGGCGTGGCTTACCGGCTTGCCGGTGAGGTTTTCGCTGGTGCTGCCGTAGTGGCGCGCCCCGCGCTCGTTGATGTACACGAAGTTGCCGTCGCGGTCGACCTGCGCAATCATCACCGGCAGGTTCTCGGTAATGGCGCGCAGCCGCAACTCGCTTTCGATGCTGCGGCGCTCGGACTGCTTGACGGCGCTGATGTCCTTCATCGCCACCACCGCGCCCAGCTTCTTGCCTCCCGAATCGGCCATGGCCTTGCCGCTGGCCAGCAGGACGCGCGCGGGCTGCTTGTCAGAGGCGATCAGCATTTCCTGGTCATGCACGGTTTCGCCGTTCATTGCCCGCACCAGCGGAATGTCGCCTGTACGCAGGCGTGTCCTGCCATCGGGCTGATACAGCCTGTACTCCAGCGCCCACTTGTCCGGCGGCAGGTCCTGGGGACCCAGGCCGTGGAAGTCACGCGCGGCCCGGTTGAACACGGTCAGCCTTCCCTCCGCGTTGCACGCGACGACGCCGACGTCGATCGTGTCGAGCACGGCGTCGAGCAGCCGTTCCTTTTCCTCCATCTTCCTGGCTGTCTGCCGGCGCTCGGTGATATCGCGGATGAAGGCGCCGAACAGCACGGCGCCGTCGATGCGATAGGCTGTCAGCATCATCTCGACCGGCACCTCGGTGCCGGACTTGGTCCTGGCACGCATTTCCAGCTGCCGGTTCAGGTAGGGGCTGTCGCCGGTGGCGAGGATATCGCGCATTCCCTGCTCGAACGCGGCTTGCAGCTTCAGGGGAATGAGCGTGCTGGTCAGACGCTTGCCGATCGCCTCTTCGCGGCGCCAGCCGAACATGCGCTCGGCAGTATGGTTCCAGCCGGTGATCGTGCCGTTGGCGTCGGTGGCGACGAAGGCGTCGTTGGCGCTTTCGATGATGGTCCGGAAATGTTCTTCGCTGGCCTTGAGGCGCAGTTCACTGCGCATGCGCCGCTCCACCTCGGCCTGCAGAGACCGGTTGCTTTCCTCGAGCGCACGGGTGCGTTCCGCAATGCGCTCCTCCAGATCGGCGTTGAGCTGCTGCAGGGCCAGTTCGGCGAGCTTTTTTTCCTGGATGTCCTCGATGACGGAGACGAAATAATGCGGCAGCCCGTCGCTGTCGCGCAGCAGGGATACCGTCAGGTTGATCCAGATGACGGCGCCCTGCCTGGTGATGTAGCGCTTCTCCATGGAGAAGGTCCGCTGCTGCCCGCTCAGCAGCGCTTCGGTCAGGGCGAGGTCCTTTTCGAGGTCGGGCGGGAAGGTGACATGCTGGAAGGTCGTCGCCATCAATTCGTCCGCCGGATAGCTCAACAGGTCGCACAGCGCCTGATTCACGCGCAGGAAGGAGCCATCCAGCGCGACATGCGCAATGCCCACGGCCGCCTGCTCGAACGTGGCGCGGAATGCGTCATTGGCCTGCCGCAGCGCATGCCGGCTCTGCACGGACGCCCTCGCCAGCGCGGTTTGGGCGATCTCCGCCTCGACAAGGCCGGCCAGATCCCGCAGGCAAGCCTGATCCTCGGCGCTCATCTCCCGGGGCCGGGTATCGATGATGCACAGCGTGCCGATCGCTTGCCCGTCCGGCGACTTCAGGACCTGGCCGGCGTAGAAGCGGATGCCGGGCGCGCCGGTGACGAGCGGGTTGTCCAGGAAGCGGGCATCGCCGCATGCATCCGGCACCACCAGCATCGTCTCGTGACGAATGGCGTGGTCGCAGAAGGCAATCGCGCGCGGCGTTTCCGTCTCCGTGATTCCGCAGCGTGACTTGAACCACTGCCTGCTCCGGTCCACCAGGCTGACCAGCGCGATCGGCACGCCGAAGACCCGCTGCGCCAGCCGGGTGATGCGGTCGAACCGCTCTTCCGGCAGCGTGTCCAGAATGCCGATGGCGTGAAGGCTGGCCAGGCGAATTTCTTCATGCAGCGCTGGGGGGTGAGAATCCATACTTCCAGGAAATTAAATTATTTCCTAGAAGTATTAATTAGTTCTGGTTGTCTGTCTATCGGTCATTGGGATTCTCGTTGCAGCCTGGTATCGAATGGCATGGAGCCGGCTCCATGAATACCGGGACCATGATGTTTTTGGCAACCGGACGGGACAGGCTGCCGCGGGCAGGGCCAATGTCGTCAGGCGGGCCAGGACGCGATGGCAGGGGACAGGACAGGGCGAGGCCGGACTGGCGTCAGGCCTGCAGTTCGCGGTACATCGCCACGAATTCGCGGCTGAGCTTGTGGCCGGCGTCCATATGGATCAGGGGCAGGCTCAGGCCATGCGATTCCCGCATCTTGACCGAACTCGACAGCCTGGTCTGCAGCAAGGGCAGCTTTTCCTCGACCAGCTGCGCGACCAGGCGCTGCGGGACCGAGGCGCGCGCCTGGAACTGGTTGACCACGATGCCTTCTATGCGCAGCGCCGCATTGTGGTCGGCCCGGATCTCGTCGAGGTTCCTGAGCAGCGTGTAGAGCGCCTGGCGCGAGAATTCGTCGCAGTCGAAGGGAATCAGGCAAACGTCCGCGGCGATCAGCGCCGACTGCGAAAAAAAGTTATAGGCCGGCGGCGTATCGATGATGATCTCGGCAAATTCCTCCGACAGCTTGTTGAGCGAATCGCGCAGCTTGTAGATCTTGTGGCGCGATTCAAGCTTGGACTGCAGATCGCCGATCTCCGGGTGGGAAGGAATCAGGAACAGGTTGTCGAACGGCGTCGGATGCACATAGTCGCTGTCCGGCGTCGGATAGAACTGGAAGTCGAGCGACTTTCTGAAAAAGTCGGCGAGCGTCGGCGTCAGCGCCGACGCCGCGGCGCCGCCGAGATAGCGGCTGGCATTGCACTGCGGATCCATGTCGATGAGCAGGGTCTTGAGTCCTTCGCTGGCGGCGATCGCCGCGAGGTTGACCGCGATGCTGGATTTGCCGACACCGCCTTTCTGGGTAAAGACCACGCGCTTCATGAGGCTCCTCTCGAATTTGCACCGACAGTAACTGAAAATGCTGCATTGCGTCAAATGCCGTCCGCCGGCCCGGGCCATGTTTGCGATAATAACGGCCATACTTCCACGCAACGTCCGTGCATAATCAGCCGGTCGCGATGCTGCTGCTTGCCAGCGCAGACAGGCGGCCAGCGCAAAAACCCAAGAGCCGGCAAAAATTGAACAAGAGCGGAATTCTTCTCCACGTCGCAGGTTTATGGACGCTTTCCACGCTGGACGCGTCGGCAAAGTGGCTGGTGCTGGCAGGCGTGCCGGTACTCATGGTGACCCTGGTGCGCTACCTGATGCATGTGCTGCTGATGACAGCCGTCGTGCTGCCGTCGCAGGGCAGGGCGCTGCTCAGCACACGGTCGCTGTCCCGCCAGCTTGTCCGCGGCCTGCTCATGGTCTTGTCCACGGTGCTGTTCTTCTCCGTGCTCAGGCGCCTGCCGCTGGCCGAGGCGACCGCGCTGAACTTCATGGCGCCGCTGTTCCTGATGGCGATGGCGCCCTGGCTGCTCAACGAGCCGCATCGCCTGCATCGCTGGGTCGGCGTGCTGCTGGGTTTCACCGGCGTGCTCATCGTGGTGCGTCCGGGCGCGCAGCTCGACCCCGTCGGCGTTGCCCTTGGCCTGCTGACGGCCATCACCTTCGCCTTTTTCCAGATCGCCACGCGCCGCGTCGCGCATGACCATCCGCTGACCACCAATTACTATGGCGGCCTGTTCGGCTCGGTGGCCCTGCTGCTGGCGCTGCCGTGGTTCTGGACCATGCCGGCCTTGTCGGCGGCGCAGTGGCTGCTCCTGCTTTCCACGGGACTGACCGGTTTCCTGGGACACCTGATGCAGATCATGGCTTACAGCAGGACGCAGGCAACGCTGCTCGCCCCGTTCAGCTATTTCCAGATCGCGGCGGCGGTCACGCTGGGCGGACTGGTTTTTGGCCAGCTGCCGGACCTGACGACCGCCGCCGGCATCGCCCTCATCTGCCTGGCAGGGCTCGCAGTGGTGTTATGGGAATCGCGCACGATGATTCGACGGCTCGCCGAACGCCAGTGACCCGGGCCGGCGCCATCGGCGTCGCCGTCACCGTGCGGGCGCCACGCTCAGGCCGGCGCGCGCCAGCCGTGGCGGATCGATGAAGTCGATGAAGCGTTCGCCGCCGGCCGTGCGCAGCATCCGGTCCGCCCGGGCCTTGTCCGCCGCGTCGAGCGACCGGTAGTAATCGCGCGCCCGCTGCAGCATCCATAGGCTGTACGGGCGGACGATGCGCTCGCCTTCCCGGCCTTCCAGCGCGAAGGCATGCATGCCGATCGCCCGTGGCAGCGGGTCGCCCGGATGGGCGGCCATCCAGCTTTCCACCCGGCGCGCCGAGTCGGCAAGCACCGGAAGCTGCTCGGCGAACATGCGCCGCAGCACAGGAAGCAAGGTCGCAGGCATGGCATCGTCGGGCAGGAACTGGCCGGCCAGCGGCGTCGGATGCTGCATGCGCTCGACCCATTGCACCACGTTCGGCGCCAGCCTTCGCATCAGCTCGCCGCTCTTTGGATCGCGATACTGGTGGGCATACAGCGGACCGATCAGGCCGAAATCGCCGATCGAAGGCCGCCCGCCGAACAGGAAGGGATGCTGCCCGAAATGGACATCGAGTTCGGCAAGCAGCTTTTCGTAGGAAGACTCGACGGCCGCCTGCATATGCGGCTGCGCGCCTAGCAGCACCGCAGCCTGCGCAAAGGGCTCGGCGCGACGCGCGCCTATTTCCTTCTGGCGCTGCGGCGGCGCATCCGGCGCGCTGAGTTCGCCGAACGATTGCATCGCCCATTCCCGGTTGTGATGCCAGCGGTAATGCATGGCCGGTATGACCAGCCACTCGTCGCCGTAGGTTTCCAGCAGCAGCGCGGCAAGCCGCTGCAGCGGCGTGTCGGGGTAAACCGACGGGCCCGGACTGTGGGCCTCGAGCGCGTCGATGATGTCGGTGCTGTCCTGCAGGCAGTCGTCGTCCGGCGTGATCAGCACCGGAATCACCGGAAACCCGACGCGGGGAACGATCACTTCCCGGAAGGCGGCGGCGTCGGCCGCTATTTCCTCGAAAGGAATGTCCTTCCAGCGCAGATAGGCGCGCACCTTCCCCGTGAAGTAGCTGATCTGTGCGCCATACAACGTGTAGCCATGTTCCTGCATCTGCGTGCCTCCCAGTTTGCGACACGGCCCGACCTGGCCTGTCCGAGCCCGTGTTCATTGCCGAGCCGGCAGTGTACTGCGCGGCGCCCGGACCATGTCCGGATTTGTGCGATGTGCGCCCTGCGCTGCGTCAGAGGACGGTTACATCAAAGGAAGGCCAGTCATTGCCGGTGAATGCCGCCGCGAAGGGAACGTCGGCAGCACATCCCCGTCACACTTGAGAGCAGACGATCGCAAGCCGCTGGCCGGCCCGGTGTCTGTACAGAGCAACGCGCATCTATGACAAGGAGTGACAGTATGGCTGTTGACGACAATCGCTTGGTCCGGAGGGGGCTGCATCCGCTTCACGGGATCCTGCTCGCCGGGACGATTCCCCTGTTCCTGGGCGGCCTGGCAGGCGATCTCGCCTACTCATCGAGCTACCAGATAGAGTGGAGCAATTTCGCGTCCTGGCTGCTCGCAGGAGGCCTTGTATTCGGCGGCCTGGCCCTGCTGTGGGCCATCATCGACCTGGTCCGCGCCGACCGTCGGGGCGGGGCGCTGCTCCTTTACATGCTCCTGCTGCTGGCAACCTGGATCCTCGGGTTTGTGAATTCGCTGATCCACGCAAAGGATGCATGGGCAAGCATGCCCATGGGTCTTGTTCTCTCGGTCATTGTGTTACTGCTGGCGCTCGCATCGACATGGATCGGGTTTGCCAGGTTCGGCGTAGGAGGTGGACGATGAAATATTTGCACAAAACAAAAGTGGTCCGCCTGCGCCTGCTGGCGCCGATCGCCATTGCAGGCCTGCTGATCGCATGCGGCAGCAACGCCGCCGACGCCGACCAGCGCGGTCCCGACCCGGTGCTCCCGGAGCCGCATCGCGGGCTGCTGCCGTCGATGAAGATTGCCGAACCGGCGCCCTGGGACGGGCAGAAGCCGACGGTACCCGAGGGCTACACCATCTCGGCCATCGCCACCGACCTCGCGATTCCGCGCCAGACGCTGGTGCTTCCGAACGGCGACATCCTGGTTGCGGAAGGAAAGGGCGGCAATGCGTCGCCGATGCGGCCCAAGGACATCATTGCGGGCTACATCAAGGCCAAGGGCACCACTTCCGTCAAGAGCGGGAACCGCCTGACCCTGCTGCGCGACGCCGACGGCGACGGCGTGTATGAGGTCAAGACCGTCTTCGCCGACAAGCTCAATGCGCCCTACGGTCTAGCCCTGGTCGGCGGCAAGCTCTATGTCGCCAACCAGGACGCGCTGGTGAGCTTCGATTACCGCGAGGGCCAGACGCAGGCAAGCGGGCCGCCGGTCAAGATCACGGACCTGCCATCGATGATCAACCATCACTGGACCAAGTCGCTGGCCGCCAGCCAGGACGGGCGGTTTCTCTACGTGGGCATCGGCTCCAACAGCAACATCACCGAGCGCGGCATGGTGGCCGAAGTCGACCGCGCGATGGTGTGGGAAATCAATCCCCAGACCGGGGCGCACCGGCCTTATGCCACCGGCCTGCGCAATCCCACTGCGCTCACCATCCAGCCCGGCACGGGTCAGTTGTGGGCGGTCGCCAACGAACGCGACGAGATCGGCCCGAATCTCGTGCCGGACTACCTGACGTCGGTGAAGGAAGGCGCCTTCTATGGCTGGCCCTACAGCTACTGGGGCCAGCACGTGGACGACCGCGTACGGCCGCAGGACCCGAAGAAGGTTGCCGCGGCGATCAAGCCCGATTACGCGCTGGGTTCGCATGTGGCCGCGCTCGGGGTCGACTTCTCCGAAGCCTCGATGGGCGAGAAATTCGCGGACGGCGCGTTCGTCGGCGAGCATGGCAGCTGGAATCGCCCTGATCCGGCCGGCTACAAGGTGGTGTTCGTGCCGTTCCGCGACGGCCGTCCGGCCGGGCCGCCAGTCGACTTCGTGACGGGCTTTCGCGACGCCAACGGAAAGACCCGTGGGCGGCCGGTGGGCGTCACCGTGGACCCGCGCGGCGCGCTGATCGTGGCGGACGATCTCGCCAACACGATCTGGCGCGTGACGCCCGCACGTCGCTGAGGCGCCCGGAAGCCTTGGGGGCCGCGGCGGTCGGCCCCTGCATGAGCCGCCGGCGGTTCCGCCAGCAAGGCGCGAGGGATGCGTGCGGCGGTCGCGTGCGTCCGCTATGCGCTGCGACGGCGACTGCGCACAATGAGGAGTCCATGAAGAACGCCAGCCATGCCGGCAAGCGGCGCGGCAGAGCCGGTTGCGCCCTGTTGCTGTTTGCTGCCGTGCTGGGTGCGCCCGCCATGGCAATGGCGCAACAGCAGGACGGGCTGATCCAGCTCATCAACGCCTTTCGCGAGGCGCCCGGCGCCTGTGCCGGGGCTGCGACGAAGCCAGCCGGCCCGCTGTCGCCGGAACCCAGGCTGGCGGAAGCCGCATTGTCGCGGGATGGGGGGCAGGCACTGAAGGAGGCCGGGCTGCCCGTTGCTGCCATGGAAGCGATCTCGGTATCCGGCCCCGCGAGCGCGGCAGCGGCCATGGAGGCGATCCGGGGCCGGTATTGCGCCGTGCTTGCAAAACCCGAATACACCTTGATAGGCGTGTCGCGCAAAGGCGATACGTGGCGCGTCGTGCTGGCCCGCCCGCGCTTCCCGGCATCTTCCACTGCGCTGGAAGGCGCAGACAGGAAAATCCTGGACCTGGTCAATGCAGCCCGTGCAAAGGCGCGCACCTGCGGGGTGACACGCTACCCGGCGGCACGGCCGCTTGCATGGAATGAAGCGCTTGCGGACGCGGCGCGCGCGCACAGCACCGACATGGCCAGCAACAATTATTTCGCGCACGCAGCCAGGAACGGCGAACACGCCGGCGAGCGCGCGGAAAAGGCCGGGTACCGCTGGCGCCGCATAGGCGAAAACATCGCCGCGGGCCAGGATTCCCCGGGCAGCGCCGTGGACGGGTGGCTCTCCAGCCCCGGCCATTGCGCGAACCTGATGGATCCCCGGTTCACGGAAATGGGCGCTGGCCATGCGATCGACAGGAAAAGCGACCTGCTGATCTACTGGACCCAGGTGTTCGGCACGCCGCGCCGGGGAACTGCCGGACAATGAGTAAGGACAAGCCAGTAGATGCCTGCCCGCGCCTGCCCGTCAGATAGCCTCCGGCGAGACGCCATGACATGCCAGTAACTGCCATCCAGGCCGTACAAATGGCCGGGCTGGCGCCGGGCCAGGCATGCCTACCGCACGGCAAAGCCGGGGGGCGCGGCGGCAGCCACCATGTTGGCGGACGCATGCAGGATCTCCAGCATGAGTTCGCTGAAACCGTCCCAGACGATCTGCACGCCCAGGCACAGCAGGATGAAGGCGGACAGCCGCAGAAAGACCGCCGTGCCGGCATCGCCGATCAGGCGCAGGAGGCGGTCGCCATAGCGAAAGGCGAGGTAGACCAGCACACCGATGATGGCGAGCGCAATCAGGGCGCCCCCCATCTGCAGCAGCGATATCACGAGCCGCGCGTCATGCAGCGCGACGCCCACCGTGATGGCGACGGAAATGGAGGCCGGACCGCAACTGATCGGGAAGGTGAGCGGATAAAATGCCTGGCGCTGCGCATGGTCCGGCGTGAAGGCGTCCGCCAGGGCGGCGCGGCTGTCCGGCGTCGTCGGCGTGGCGCCCAGCAGGCGCCACGCCACGGAAGAGAGGATCAGGCCGCCGCCCACGCGCACGATGGGCAGCGAAATGCCGAAGAAGTCGAGGACATAGGAACCGATGAGCATGGAGCCGGCCATCAGCCAGAACATGTTGCGCGCGATGCGGCGCGCCAGCAGCGCGCGGGTGATGGGCGAGGCGCCATCGGTCAGGCTCAGGAAAATGGGCGCCGTCGCCGCCGGGTTGAGGATGGGCAGCATGGTCGCCAGCACGAAAAGAAAACCCTTGGTCAATGCCAGCGCTAACTCAATTGTCATGGTGGGATAGGTTGGTGCGATTGTCCGGGGAAAGGAGCACTGCTTGCTCTTCCTCGGTCATCAGGCGCCGCGGCAACAGCGGCAAATCAATCCCGGCGGCGGCCGCCGCTGCCAGGCCAGGCAGGAGGATGAGCAAGGTCGGTAGCTGGCACCAGCGCTCCGGATTCACCCCGACCGACCGGCTGCTCAATGCAAGGACTGCCAAGAACGCAAACGAAATCGCCGCGACCGGCGTGCCGAGGCTGCCCCGGATGCCCTCGCGGCGGGAGCGCTCGCTCAGAAACAGGGCCTGGGTGTGATCGAAATGCACTTGCGTGATTCGGCGCATGATCCGTCGCCCTCCTTCAGGAAAGCCGCCGCGCATGGCGGAAACGCGCATAGCGGTTCAGAAGCTCGTTGATCATCTGGTCCCGCGTGTAGCCGGTCACATCATGCGGCTGGTCGCCCTCGGAACTGTAGGCCATGGCCCGGTAGTGCCGGGTCTCCGGTTCGGCAGGCTCGGTCGCGGCCCATGCGAAGCTCGGCGCGCGGAAGCTGCGGGCGCGAACCGTATACCGGAACAGGCCATGCTCGCCGTGCGGTATGGTGAGATCGAGCCGTTCCGTGCTATAGGCGGCCTCCGGCGCCAGGCCGCTGTCGCGCATCTGCGCCGCGACCGCTTCCAGGGCGGGTCGCGCGCTGTCGGCGAGAAACGCCGTGATTTCCCGCTTGTCGTGGAAGTGCGTGATGCTTGCCAGCCGCTGCTGCCAGTTCATGCCCGCCGTGGCCGGCGGCGCATCGGCGGCGCTGGACAGATCGATCGACGAACTCGTCGATTCTGTCTGCAGCGCGCGCAGCAGCCCGTAACAGATGAACAGCATGATCACGGCGAACGGCAATGCGCTGGCCAGCGCGGCGGTCTGCAGCGCCTGCAGCCCGCCCGCCACGAGCAGCACGGCCGCCACGACGCCGGCGCAGACCGCCCAGAAGATGCGCTGCCATACCGGCGGATTCGGCGCCGCGCCCGAGGTGATCATGTCGATCACCAGCGCGCCCGAATCCGCCGAGGTGACGAAGAAGGTGATGACGAGCAGGGTTGCGATCGAGGACGCGACCACGGAAAGAGGCAGTTGCTGCAGCACTTCGAACAGCGCGGTCGGCAGGTTGTCGGCCACCGTCCGGACGATGGGCGCCGTGCCGCTCAGGTCGAGCGCAATGGCGGTATTGCCGAACACGGTCATCCACAGGAAGGTGAAGAGCACGGGCACCAGCAGCACGCCGCCCACGAATTCGCGGATGGTGCGGCCGCGCGATATGCGCGCAATGAACATGCCGACGAAGGGCGACCAGGAAATCCACCAGCCCCAGTAGAACAGCGTCCATTGGCCCAGCCAGGCATTGGGCTCGTAGGCATACATGCGGAACGTGCGCTGGACGACCGCGCTCAGGTAGGTGCCGATGTTCTGGACGAAGGCCTGCAGCAGGAAGACGGTCGATCCGGTCGCCAGCACGAAGCCGAGCAGGGAAATGGCCAGGATGATGTTGAGTTCCGACAGCCGCTTGACGCCCTTGTCGAGCCCGGTGCCGGCCGACACGGTCGCCATTCCCGTGATGACTGCGATGAGGGCGATCTGGACTGTCGCGCTCACCGGCAGCCCGAACAGATAGGCGAAGCCGGCATTGACCTGCAGCACGCCGAAGCCAAGGGAAGTCGCAATGCCAAACATCGTGCCGAGGACAGCGAAGATGTCGATGGCGTGGCCGATCGGGCCATGGATACGGTTGCCGATCAGCGGAAACAGGGCCGAGCGCAGCGTCAGCGGCAAGCCGCGCCGGAAGGCGAAGTAGGCCAGTGCGAGCCCGATGACAATGTAGATCGCCCAGGCATGCAGACCCCAGTGGAAAAAGGTGAGCACCATGGCCTGGCGCGCCGCCTCGATCGTGCGGCCTTCGCCCACCGGTGGCAGCGCATAGTGCTGGATCGGCTCGGCCACGCCAAAGAAGAGCAGGCCGATGCCCATGCCGGCGCTGAACAGCATGGCGAACCAGGAGAGGTAGCTGTATTCCGGCTCGCTCTCGTCAGGGCCGAGCCGCACGTCGCCGTAGCGGCTCAGCATCAGAAAGATCACGAAGAACAGGAAAATGGCGACGGCAACGATGTAGAACCAGCCGAAGTCCCGGACGATGGCCTGCTGCAGCGCGTCGAACAGGCTGCCCGCCCGCTTCGGAAACACGGCGCCGTAGAGGGCGAAGGCGATAATCAGCGCAGCCGAGATGTAGAACACGGGCGGGTTGACCTGCATCCTTGGTCGGGCGCCGGGGGCGACGGCATTCTTGGGTAGAGGCTCATCCATCGGTCCGGCACTCCTCCAGGTTCGTTAACGGTACGGGATGGCGCTGGCACGCCTTCCCGGGTCGCCGATGCTCGTTCGGCAAACAGATGAGCATGACATCTGGGAATGACTGTTCCTGCGGAAGAAAGTTTTAGGGTTGGGCGGAAGAAAATGTCTTTTATCCGGTTGCGCCGGCAAAGGGGGCCGGCGATGGCCGGGGGGCGATGCAGCCAGCGCCTGCCTGGCGAGGCCGTGGGCAAGTTCGCCAAACGATATAAAATGTCGCCTTTTCCTGTTGCGGCCGCTTGCGCAGGCCGTAGCGATCGCCACCCTGCAGGCATGCGCAGCAGGCGCCGCCAAGGGGACACAAGCTGCTCGTCGGTTGTTCCCGCTTCGACGGTGAAGGTCAGCCACCCGGCGCTGTCCGGCCACCGCCGGATGGCATCCGTTCCCCTGTTTGTTTTCCATGGTTGCGGCCCTGCATGACAGGCAGTTCCTGGCCCGGCGGCCGCCTGCGCCTGGGCGATGAGCAGATTCTTGATTAACAGATAAATGACTTCAACGACTTACAAGAAAAGGACCCTGTCCGTCGCCCCGATGATGGACTGGACAGACCGCCATTGCCGCATGTTCCACCGGCAGATCAGCCGCCACACCTGGCTCTATACCGAGATGGTGACCACCGGCGCGCTGCTGCACGGCGATGTGCCGCGCCACCTCGACTTCGACGGCGCCGAGCATCCGGTCGCGCTGCAGCTGGGCGGCAGCGAGCCGTCTGACCTGGCGCACGCCGCGCGCCTGGGCCAGCAGTGGGGCTATGACGAAATCAACCTCAACTGCGGCTGCCCGTCCGAGCGGGTGCAGAAGGGCGCGTTCGGTGCCTGCCTGATGGCCGAGCCGCTGCTGGTGGCCGACTGCGTCAAGGCGATGCGGGACGCGGTCGACATCGATGTCACGGTCAAGCACCGCATCGGCCTCGACCGGCAGGAGTCCTATGACTTCGTGCGCGATTTCGTCGGCACCATTGCCGAGGCCGGCTGCGCCACCTTCATCGTGCATGCCCGCAATGCCATCCTGAAGGGCCTCAGTCCCAAGGAGAACCGCGAGATCCCGCCGCTGCGCTATGACTATGCCTACCGGCTCAAGCGCGACTTTCCCGCGCTGGAAATCATCCTCAACGGCGGCGTGCGCACGCTGGCCGAGATCGACACCCACCTGCAGCATGTCGATGGCGTGATGCTGGGGCGCGAGGCTTATCACAATCCCTGGGTGATGGCCGGATTCGATGCCCGCTACTACGGCGACACCGCCGCGCCACGGTCGCGCGCCGACGTGCTGGCGGCCATGCTTCCCTACATCCGGAACCAGCTCGCCCTGCATGGCCCGGATGCGCCGGGCGGCGGGCTGCGCCTCAACAGCATCACCCGCCACATGCTGGGCCTCACCATGGGACTGCCGGGCGCCCGTCGCTTCCGGCAAATGCTGTCCGACCCGAAGCAGCTCGCCAAGGGCGACCCGTCGCTGCTGCTGGACGCGCTGGCCAGCCTGCCGGCCGCCGCCTGACCTCCTTCTCCCGCGCTGCCCTTGCGGGCAGCGCCGGCCTGCCTCGCCGCCTGGCATCCGATTTCGTTACCGCGGGTGTCCGGTATGGATGTAACGATTGCCCTTGTTGCATGTAAGTTTTACCCCTGCATTCGACTGCTTTCCGTGAGTTGCGCCCAAATGACTGTTTCTTAAGGCTTTCAGCCGATAAAAACGTTGGCACGGAAACTGCGTTAACAGACTCCGTAAAGCGGGTTTGCAATCTGGCAATGCAAGAATCGCAAGCCGACTGCCGCAGGCTGTGCCCCGCATGCGGCCTCAATGCAGCGGCTGGCAATGCAGATGCAATCGAACCGGAACCAATACAAGGAGCCCACATGCAAGCACTATCCAGGCTGTCCAAGGCCATGCTGGCCACGGCGGTGGTCAGCGCAGCGCTGATCGGCTGCGAGCGGCGTGCTGCCGACACCACGTCGCCCGGCGCATCGACCAGCAGCGCGACCACGCCAAGCACCACCGCCTCGCCGTCCACCGGCAGCGCCGGCAGCGGCGGCAGCGGCGGCACCATGTCCGGCGGCTCGACCACCGGCTCCACCGGCGCCGGCGGCACCGCGGCCGGCACCACCTCGGATGGCAGCACGGCTGGCACCGCGGGCGCCACTGGCGCCACGGGATCGTCCGGTTCCGCCAGCGGCTCGGCTGGCGGCGGCATGTCGGGCAGCGCTGGCAGCAGCGGCGCAGGCAGCACGGGATCGGGCGGCGCCGGCATGTCGGGCAGCACGACCGGCGACGGCACCTCCGGCAGCACCGGCGCGACCGGCGCAGGACCGTCCGGCACCACTGGCACCGGCGGCACGTCTGGCACGACGGCCAGCGGCGCAGCACGCTGAGATCCGCGCACTAATTTGCAAGACGACGCGGCTGGCCCCGCCGCCCGCCGCGTCCTGAACAGAACCACACTTCAACAACCTTTTTGGGGGGATTTACCATGAAAAACACCACACGCACTTCCGCACTGATGATGGCCCTGCTGCTGTCGACCGCCATGCTCGGCGCCTGCAAGAAAGCCGATGACACGGCGGCCACGCCGGCAACCACCGGCACGACTGCCACGACCACCACCACCACGACCACCCCGGCCGCGCCCGCAGCGCCTGCAGCGACGGACACGACCACCGCGCCGGCCGCTGACTCCGCCGCCGCAGCCGCCAACAATGCCGCAGCCGCCGCCAACAATGCCGCCTCGGCAGCGGGCGCCGCCGCAGCCAATGCCACCGACAAGGCCGGCGACGCGCTGGGCGACTCCGCCATCACCGGCAAGGTCAAGGCAGCGCTCTTGGCCGATGCCGAAGTCAAGGGCACCGACATCAATGTCGAGACCAACAAGGGCGACGTGATGCTGAGCGGCTTCGTCGAGAGCCAGGCGCAGATCGACAAGGCGGCCACGCTGGCCAAGAACATCGACGGCGTCAAGCAGGTCAGCAACAAGCTCGAAATCAAGAAGTAATGCACGCGGCGGATGACCTTGCCGTCGTCCGCCTGACCGCCGCGCGGCAGGCGCAGGCATGAGCGGCATCTTCGACGTCGACTGGGCCGAAGTCTTTGCCTTCGGCGTCTCGCCGCTCGAAATCGTCGTGCGCGGCACGGCGATGTACTGGTTCCTGTTCGTGATCTTCCGCTTCGTCGTGCGGCGGGACGTGGGCTCTGTCGGCGTGGCCGACATCCTCATCCTCGTGATCGTCGCGGATGCCGCACAGAACGGCATGTCCGGCGAGTACACCTCGGTGGCCGACGGCATGCTGCTGGTCGGCACGCTGATCTTCTGGAATGCCCTGCTGGACCGCCTCAGCTTCCACTTTCCCGCCTTTGCCCGTTTCACCGAAGCGCCGCCGCTGCTGCTCGTCAAGGATGGCCGCATGCTGCGCGCCAACATGCGCCGCGAATACATCACCGAGGATGAACTGTGGACCCAGCTGCGCCAGCAGGGCGTGGACGACCTGGCGCAGGTGAAGAAAGCCTATCTGGAACCGGATGGGGAATTCAGCGTGATCCGCAAAAATGACTAGCTGTCCGTGCTGCGTGTGCCGCCAGTGCTTTCAGTGATGGCGGTAATGCGGCCGGCGCACCACGTGATAGCGATAGCTGTCGTCCTCATTGTCCGCATCGGGCATGCCGAATTCGCTGCGCAGCTCATGGCGCCGCGTGCGGATGTCGCAGGTCAGTGCGTCAAATGACAGGTCGAGGCCGTCGAGCTGCGGAAACAGCCGGGTCTGCTCGTCTTCGATATGGTGGCCGATGCAGCTTGCCAGCGTGGTGAACTTGGCATTGTAGAGCCGGTCGCCGGCCTGCATGGTTTCAAGTTCGCCGACCAGCCGCCGGATGATGGCATGCTCGACTTCGGCCTGCTCCAGGATGAAGGTATCGTCCATCACTTCGGCCAGCGCCGGATACAGGTGCTCCTCCTTGACCTGGGCGTGGATCACGATTTCGGTGCACGCCAGTTCCACCAGCGTCTGGCGCGCATCGTCGGCGGCGCTCTCGCGCAACCGCTCGAATGCCGCGAACAGGACCAGCAGGCGGTCGTGATCCTCGGTCAACATATCGATGATGTCGGTTGCCTTGCGGCCCATGGCGTTCTCCCCGAATGCGTGCTGGATTCGTTGAGCAATCTTCATGCCCATCGCTGTGTGTAACCGTTTGTCACTATCCGCGCCGCAAGGCGAGCCGGTCTCATCCATTGTCGATGTTGCATTCTTTACCGCGACTGCCTGCAAAATTTACTGAGGCCGCATGGCGCTCTTGCCGCCCTTGCCGGCGTGGCCGGAAAAGCAAGCTGGGCATGCTTGTTGCCTAGCCCAGTACATGATCGCACTAACGCATGACAGAGGACCTCCATGGAAAGCCGCCTCAAACAATATCCGAATGGTGCACGCGGCTCCCTGCGTGTGCTGAAGGGAGGCGCTGCAACGCGTCCGGGCCGGACGCGCGCGCCGCGCCTTTCCAGCCTGTTCGCGCGGGATGCCAGCGCAACCGAAATGCTGCAGGGTTGCCCGGTGGTGACCGCTGCCGGCGACTGGGTGGGCGCGGTGCGCTCCATCCTGATCGACGTGCGCAGCCGGCAACTGCGCTATGTGATGCTGCTGTCGCGGCCCGGAAACGCGCTGGTCGCCATCCCGTGGCATGCGCTGTATTTCGACTCCTCGCTGTCGCGTCTGGTCTACTTCACCTGCACCTGATGCGAACACACCTGCATGCAGGTTGCCGGGCCGGTCCCGGCCAGGTCAGATGAGTGGGGAGAGAGAGCATGGCTACACTGGAACAAAGCATCGATGTCAACGTCCCGGCGGCCGCCGCCTATGCGCTCTGGCTGCAGGCGGAAGGCTATCCGCGCTTCATGGAAGGCGTGCGGGAAGTAAGCCGCGTCGCAGACAACCGCCTGCACTGGCGGGCCATGCGGCACGAGCATGACGTCGAATGGAACTCCGAAATCACCGAAACCATTCCCGACCAGCTGATCCGCTGGCGCGACCTCGGCGGCCAGCACCATGGCAGCCTGGCGTTCGAGCCCTTGCAGGCCGGCCAGACCCGGATCCGCATGCGCATGGAATTCGATGCGCTGCCGATCGACCGCGAGCAGGCGCTGACCCAGCGCATCGCGGGCGATCTCGACCGCTTCAAGCGCATGGCCGAACAGCAGGGCATGCCGGCTGAAGGCAGCGACGCCATGGCCGGCGCCAGCGCCTCTGCCAACGCTTACGCCAGCGCCGATGCTGCCGGCAGCGCCGACGCTTATGCCGACGCCACCCGGAGTCCCGTGGGCAAGACAGTCGGCCAGACCGGCGCCGAGCGCGAAGAGGCACGCGCCTCGACCACTGCCGGCGCACAGCAGGCGCAGGCTGCACAGGGCGCGCATGGTGACGGCGAACAGGACGCGGCAGGGCGCAGCGACGGCGCCGCCCGCGGCGGCCCCCAGGCTTGGCTGCGCAGCCAGTTTGCCGGCTGGGAAGATCCGATGGCGCTGGTGCGCAAGGTCACCGAGGAAGCGGACCAGCTGTTTGCGCGCTTCATCGGCCGTCCGATCGCGGCCAAGAGCGGCGAAGGCGGCGAAGCCGGCAAGTGGATGCCGCCGGTGGAAGTGCTGCAGCGCGACGACCGACTGCTGATCTGCGTCGATCTGCCCGGCATCAGCCGCGAGAGCGTCCATGTCGAAGTCCAGCGCGACCGGGTGCTGGTTGACGGCGAGCGCAAGGATGAATTTGCATCCGGCAATGCGCCCGGCTTTCGCCGTTCGGAGCGCAGCTACGGGCCATTCCACCGCACCGTGCCGCTGCCCGAAGGCGTCGACCCGGACTCCGCGCAGGCAAGCATGCGCGACGGCGTGCTGGAAATCTCGCTGCGCATGCCCAGCCCGGCCAAGCGGCGCGGCAAGCGGCTGGACATACAGGACTGAGCGGCGCGGCCAGCGGGCCGACCGTCCGGGGCGCGGCATGGAACGCCTGCTGGCGGTGCATGTGCCGGGATTGATGACCGGCCGCCAGTCCAGCAGCCAGCCGGTTTTACCTCTTTCGTCACGCCGGCGGCATGGCGCCGGCCAGTGATGTGTCGACTTTCTTTGAAACAGGAGCGTCGTTGCATGCTTGCAGACCTTACCGGATGGATCAGCGCGCTGATCCTGATCCTCACCATCTCGCGCCAGGTGTACAAACAGTGGCGCAGCCGCAGTACCGCCGGCGTGTCGAGCTGGCTCTTCATCGGCCAGCTGGCCGCCTCCACCGGCTTTGTGATCTACAGCTTCCTGGTCGAGAACTGGGTCTTCGTCGCCACCAATGCCTTCATGCTGCTGACTGCCGTGGTCGGCCAGCTGATCTATCTGGACAATCGGCGGCGCGAAGAAAAAAAGCAGAATCGCATGCCCGGTACCGCGCCGCGCAATACCGAACCGGCATAAAGTTTGCATAATTGTCATGATATGGCCACCGTCCGTGGCTGCCGCGCCGGCCGAGACGCCTGCCCGGCGCCGGCGGCGCCGCTTTTCAATCGATGCAGAGGTAATGCAATGAATGACCCAGACGAACATGAACATAGTCCCAAGACGCTGCTCAAGACCATGGCGGTTGCCGCAGTGCTGGCTGCCGCGGTGAGCGCCTGCAACAAGTCGCTGGACAAGCCGGCGCTGCCGCAGCCTCCCCGGCCGCATACTTCCGAGGCCAGTCCTGGCCCCATTGAACTCAAGCGCGCCATCTTCAGCGTACAGCCGGGCGATCCGGTGTTTTACCGCGCCGGCGAGCAGCACGCCCCGCGATTCGTGATCCAGACCTGAGCGCCGTGTCAGTGTTGAACAAGGAGGGAGCGATGTTCCGAGTCACCATCGCCATGCTGCTGGCAGGCTGCTTCATGGCCACTGCCGCGCACGGGCAGACGCCCGAGGCCCCGGTGCAGCCGCAGACCGAAAGAGGCGTGCAGTATCTGTGCGGCGGCGTCGGGCAGGATGAGTCCGAGTACATGAAAACCCAGGCCCGCAGCCATGGCCTGCTGATGACATTCGCCACCCGCGACGGCAGTTACCTGGCCAAGGTGCATGTCGACATTGCCGACCGCAAGGGCGCCCACCTGATGGCCATCGATTGCGATGCGCCGATGCTGCTGGTCGACCTGGCGCCCGCCAATGGCTATCGCATTCTGGCGCAGACCGGCGGCGTCAGCCTGCATCGCACCGCCAGCGTCAGAAAAGGGGGCAACAACCGCGCGGTGTTCGTCTGGCCAAGCCAGGACGGCCCGTCGGAGAAACCGACCCGCGCCGAGAAGCGCGGCCTGCCCGAACCGGACGGCCCATCCGACCCGCAGGGCGAACCGCAACTGCGCAGCCAGTCTGAAATGCGGCGCCCATAAAACTGCCCGACGTGAAAACAGCGCGGCATGAAAGCGTTCCGTAGGAATGCCTTCATGCCGCGCTGTCATTGTGCGGCATGCCTGCGCGATGCATCGAGACCGTGTCCCGACGCCGCGCCGGCAGATTACTTGGCCTGCTGGCGGGAAGCCGCGTCCTGCACCTTTTCGCCGCCGCGCTCGACGTCCTTGCCCATGCCTTTCATCGTGTTGCAGCCGGTCAGGCCCATCACCATCAGCACACCCATTACAGCGATCAGTTTTTTCATGATGTTTTCCCTATAAGTAATTAGCCATGACGGCCATCTTTCCTGTATTTGCCTTCTTGCCCGTCGCCAGGAAAGCCACGCCGGAGGCAATTCAAAAAAAGCGGCTCAGCGCCGCGAACGGATCATTTGCGTCAGGGACGCCAGTCCGCGCGTGGCCACCCGCATCTTGGCCGGGTCCTGCAGGGTCGTGGTGATCATCGCGGCGGCGCTGCTGACCAGCGGCGCGGCGCGGCCGAGGCTGCTGATGGCGCGCCGCGGCCCGATGACGACCAGCGCCGCCACGCCGCCGGCGATCAGCCAGGGATGGCTGAGCAGCCAGCGCATGCTCTGGCTGCGCGGAAAGGGGTGGCTCACCGGGTCATGCATCATTTCCTTCATGCTCGGGCCGGGGTCTCCCGCATCCACTGCATTCAACTGCTGGCGATAGGACGCCCGGCTGGCATGGATCCTGGCCAGCAGCGCATCGCGCTGTTCTTCCAACGGCCCGTCTTGCGGCGGCTTTACGGTCATAGCGTTTCCTTGATCAGGTCAATGTCACGCTGCACTTCTGCGCGCACATGGGAAAATGGCTCGGATGGCGCGACATGCTTCCTGGCCAGGAACAGGCCGGCGCCGGCGCCGGCGCCAAAGGCAAGAAACACCAGCCAGGCCACCAGGATGCGGTAGTCGCTTTCCCAAAAGCTGACGATGATGGCCACGCCCAGGAAGACCGTTGCCAGCAGGCCGAAGATGGCGGCGATGGCAAAGCCGATCGCCTGCTTGACCAGAACCGCGCCCTGCATCTTCGTTTCGATTTTCAGCAGGCTCAGGTAGTCGCCGACGCGCTCGCTCATCATCAGCGCGAGCTGTTTGGATTTTTTTATCTTCTCGAACACATGAAACCCCAGATCTGGTTGGACGATGGACAAGCGCAGCCCGGCAGGCAGGCCGCGCGCCCTGTCAGCGGCGCGTGATCGCGCCCAGCACCAGGCCGACGCCGGCGGCGATCGCCAGCGCCTGCACCGGTCTTTCCTTCACATATTCGCTGGTCATGTCGACGCCGCGGGTCAGTTGTTCCTGCGCCTGGCCAGCCATGTCCTGGGCCGCCACGCGCATCGTGCCGAAGCGCGCCAGCAGGCGGTCGCGGGCGTCGCGCAGTTCACGGTCGGTCAGGGTGGACGCCTTGGCGAGCAGGGCATCGAGATCTTTCTTCAGGTCGGCAAGGTCGCCGCGCAGATTGCCGCCGGAGCTGGCGCCGTTCTGGTCTTCGGCGTCCATGTCGATGGCGGATGACAGGTCTCCCGGGTAGTTCGTTTCCATTGACTTCTCCTGTTTCTCTGTTTTGAAGGGACTGAACTTCTTGGGCTGGTGTTGCAAGGGCTGTGCCACACAGCCGAAAACGCCGTAACAACTTGATAACACTGGAAATACGGGGCAGAGCGTACCGGATGGTTGCTGCTCTGTCATGGAGTTTGCACAACTTACATGCATATTTTTCCACTATTCCGCGGTGATCGATGGTCCCTGCGACCGCGGTCGAAGGCTAGGAGCCTGCGCGGCAGAAGGGTTGGCGGCTGCAAGGCGCGAGAAAACCGTCCAGTTCGGCATCACCAACTGCGCCGAGGGGATCGGCAAAGCGGTGCTTTGCCCACTGGGCTTGTTGGCACTACCAAACTGTCCTCGCTTTTCCGCACGTTTCGCAACAAAGCCTTCTGCCGCTCAGGCTCCTGGTGACGTCGCGCAAGGCAGCCTGCCACGTGCTGTGCGGCACAGGTCGGGTCCGTTATCATCGCGGCATGACACCATTCCGCACATCCATCTTGGCCGCGGGGCTGGCACTGGCGGCCACGTCTGCCCAGGCGCAGCCGCAGCCGCAGACCGTTCCCGACACCATGGCCCAGCGCACGGCCGCCTGCATCGGCTGCCACGGCGAACAGGGCCGCGCCGCCAGCGACGGCTACTATCCGCGCATCGCCGGCAAGCCGGCCGGCTATCTCTACAACCAGCTCATCAATTTCCGCGAGGGCCGGCGCAGCTATCCGATGATGGTCTACATGGTGAGCCATCTGTCGGACGACTATCTGCAGGCGATGGCGGAGCATTTCGCCAGCCTGCATCCGCCGTATCCGCCGCCGCAGCCGCTGCAGGCAAGCGCGGCGCAGCTCGCGCGCGGTCGCCAGCTCGCGCTCGATGGCGACCGCAAGGCCGATGTGCCGGCCTGCGTGGCCTGCCATGGCACGGCCCTGACCGGCATGGCGCCGGCCATCCCCGGCCTCCTGGGCCTGCCGCGCGACTATCTCAGCGGCCAGTTCGGCGCCTGGAAGAACGGCACCCGCCATGCGGCGCGGCCTGACTGCATGGCGACCCTGGCCACGCGGCTGTCGGTGGAAGACATCAGCGCGGTCTCGGCCTGGCTGTCGCAGCAGCCGGTGCCGGCCAATGCCATGGCCGTGTCCGACACTGCCGCCACGCTGCCGCTCGACTGCGGCAGCGTGGCGCAGGCGAGAAAGGCGGGCCGGCCATGAAGCGCGTGCTGATCCTGGTCGTGGCGCTGCTGATCGCGGTGCCGGCCGCCGTACTGGCCTGGCAGATGATGCAGCATCCCGACCGCGCGCATGCCGCGCAGCCGGTGGCCGACAAGGCGGCCCAGATCACGCGCGGCGCCTACCTGGCCCGCGTCGGCGACTGCATGGCGTGCCATACCACGCGCGGCGGCCAGCCCTATGCCGGCGGGCGCGCCATCGCCACGCCGTTCGGCGCGCTGTACTCGCCCAACATCACGCCGGACGCCACCGGCATCGGTGACTGGAGCGCCGACGACTTCTGGCGCGCCATGCACAATGGCCGCGGCCGCGACGGCCGCTTCCTGTACCCGGCCTTTCCCTACACCAGCTACACCCAGGTAAGCCGCGAGGACAGCGACGCCATCTATGCCTGGATGCGGACCCTGGCGCCGGTGCGGCAGGAAAACCGGGAACACGCATTGCGCTTCCCGTACAACCAGCGCTGGCTGCTGGCCGGCTGGCGCGCGCTGTATTTCCGCCCCGGGATATTCGAGCCTGAGCCTGGCCAGCCGCCGCAGTGGAACCGCGGCGCCTACCTGGTGCAGGGGCTGGGGCATTGCGTGGCCTGCCACAGCAGCCGCAATGCGCTTGGCGCCACGCCGCTGCGCGGCGACCTGTCGGGCGGCATGATCCCGGTGCTGAACTGGTACGCGCCGGCGCTGACGCCGCAGGGCGCCACCGGCATGGCCGACTGGGATACTGCCGACCTGGCGCGTCTGCTCAAGACCGGCGTATCGATGAAGGGCGCGGTGTATGGGCCGATGGCGGAAGTGGTGGCGCAGAGCCTGCAGCATCTGAGCGACCAGGATGCGCGGTCGATGGCGGTCTACCTGAAGTCCCTGCCGCAGCAGGCGGCGACGCCGGCCGCTGCCGCCACGGTCAGCGATGCGCAGGCGCAGCGCCTGCTGGAGCAGGGCGCGAAGCTGTACGAGAAGCACTGCGCCGAATGCCACCGGGCCGACGGCAGCGGCAAGCCGCCTGCCTACCCGCGCCTGGCCGGCAACCATTCGATCGCCGCCTCGTCGGTCAACCCGATCCGCATGGTGCTCAACGGCGGCTATCCGCCCAGCACCGCCGGCAATCCCCGGCCGTACGGCATGCCGCCGTATGGGCCGATGATGAATGACGAGGAAGTGGCGGCGGTGGTCAGCTATGTGCGTTCGGCCTGGGGCAACCAGGGCGCGGCGGTGGGGCCGGGGGAGGTGAGTCGTTATCGGACGGTGCCGTTGGAGTAGAGGCGGATTGCGGGGGCGCTCGTTGCCGCGGCACGGCGGGTTTGGCTTGTGGCGGTATCGAGGAGGGGCTGGTATGCAGTTGCGGTTGCAGTTGCCGTTGCTTTTGAAGTTGCGGTTGCCGTTGCAGTGAAATCCCGTTGAGCGCGCCGTGTCAGCGGTGCCCGGAGCGGGAAAAGGTGCGGCGTCTGTCTGAGTCAAGCGCAGCTTGGCGAGTTTAGCCGCGCCCCGCTCCAGGTACCGCTGGCACGGGCACCCCGCGCAGCGGGGCGCGATCATCGGGTCGCCTTTTTTGGTTACTTTTTTGGCGAAGCAAAAAAGTGACCCGGCCGCCGGGACGGACTCCCGGCTTGTCTCCACGGCAGTGCAATCGCCTTGCGTCACCCGGCAAGGCACGGGCAGCACTGTCGGTGTTGCTTTTGACGTGTTCGTTGAACATGGTTTAACGTCAAAAGCAACTGCTGCTTCGCAGTGACGTCTTTACGGCTGATGAAGCAACACGATCACACTATCGTCATGACCAGGCCGGGAGTTCGCCCCGGCAGGCGACCTACTTCTTTTGCTTCGCCAAAAGAAGTAGGCAAGAAAAGGCGACCCGGTGATCGCGCCCTCGCTGCGCGAGGGTCCCCGTGCCGTCGGTGCATGGAGCGGGGCGCGGCTAAACTCGCCAAGCTGCGCTTGACTCAGACAGACGCCGCACCTTTTCCCGCTCCACGCACCGACGTCACGGCGCGCTCAACGGGATTTAAAAGCAACGTCAAAAGCAACTGCAACTGCAACTGCAACTGCAACTGCAACTGCAACTGCAACTGCAACTGCAACTGCAACTGCAACTGCAACTGCAACTGCAACTGCAACGGCCATTGCACCAGTGCCTCCCCAAACTAGCCTTGAAGCGCAGCACCTACAACCCGCGCATTGCGCCGCATCGGCGCGCTCCCTCATCACCCAATTCCATCCTGCACCGCACCATCAAATCTGCTTGACCAAAAATCATGTTCAGACCGAATATCCGACAAACGGACATTAATTCGATCAGCGACACGGACCACAGCAGCTTTCCCTTAATCCAGAGGACAGGAAAGAATGGGCTTGACCGATCCAGTGAGCAAGGAAGCGCCCGCCGGCGACCAGGTGTTTCGCCGGATGCGTATTGCGCCCGCCTACAAGGCGGTCTCCGCGGAGATCGAGCGCATCATCCTTTCCGGTGCGCTGGAACCTGGCGCGCCGCTGCCCACCGAGCAGGAACTGGCGCAGCAGTTCGGGGTGAACCGCTCCACGCTGCGCGAGGCGATCCGGCAGGTGGAGCAGGAAGGGCTGGTCGAGCGGCGCGAGGGCCGGCGGCTGTTCGTTGCCCTGCCGGGCCTGACGGATTTTGCGCCACGCGCCATGCGCGCGCTGGTGCTTCAACAGGCAACATTTCATGAACTGTGGCAGGTGGCCGTGGTGCTGGAGCCGCTGGCGGCGCAGCTTGCGGCAAGCGCGGCGCGCGATGATGACCTGCAGGCGCTGGCGGCGAACCTGGCGCGGATGGACGCGCTGGCGCAGCAGGCGGCAGCAGACAATGCCGGGGCCGAGGCGCAGCGGCAGGCGGCCCTGATCGAACTCGATGTGCAGTTTCATGCGCTGGTGGCGCGTGCCGGGCGCAACCGTGCGCTGATGCTGGCGCGCGAGCCGGTCAGCCTGCTCTACAACGCCACGCTGTCCCGGATGCAGGAGCAGTTGCCGCAGATGCATGCGCGCAACCTGGCGGCGCACCGGCATATTCTTGACGCCCTGCGACGGCACGATGCCGAGCGGGCGGAGCACTGGATGCGTAAGCATATTGTCGATTTCCAGCGTGGCTTCGTGCTGGCACAACTGGACATGCATGTGCCGGTGTCGATGGCCGAATAAAACCCGAGACGGAGGAGACCATGAAAAAAAGCAAAAGCAGTCAGCAGGCAGGCGCGGCGATAAGGCCACGCCATGGATGGCGCACGGGCGCGGCGGTGGCGGTCGCCACCGCGCTGGCGGCGATGGCGCCGGCCCATGCGCAGGAAGTGTTTCGCATCGGCGTGGTCAGCTTCCTGTCGGGCCAGGCGGCGGAAAGCTTCGGCGTGCCGGCGGTCAATGGCGGCAAGGTGCTGATCGACGCCTTCAACAAGGGCGAGGCGCCGGCGCCGTATAACAAGGTCGGCTTCGGCGGCATGAAGATCGAGGCGGTGTATGTCGACGAGAACGGCGGCGCCACCAAGCAGGTGCAGGAACTGCGCAACCTGTACGACCGCGAGAAGGTCGATGCGGTGGTGGGCTATGTCGGCTCCGGCGACTGCCTGGCGGTGGCGCCGGTGGCCGAGGAAATGAAGCGCTTCCTGATCCTCTACGACTGCGGCACGCCGCGCATCTTCGAGGAAAACAAGTACAACTACGTGTTCCGTACCGCCTCCCACGGCACCATGGACAACGTGGCGCTGGCGCGCTACCTGAAGCAGCACAACGTGAAGGTGGGCACGATGAACCTGATCAACCAGGACTATGCCTGGGGCCAGGACTCGCGCAAGGACTTCGTGCTGTCGATGGAAAAGCTCTATCCCGATGCCAAGGTGCAGTCCGACCTGCTGCCCAAGTTCGGCTCCGGCCAGTACGGCACCGAGATCTCGCAGTTGATGAGCAAGCCGGCCGACCTGGTGCATTCCAGCTTCTGGGGCGGCGACCTGCAGAGCTTCATCCTGCAGTCCGGACCGCGCGGCCTGTTCAAGAAGTCGCAGGGCGTGCTGTCGGCGGCCGACCATGTGCTGCAGGGCCTGGGCGACAAGATGCCGGATGGCGTGATCCTCGGCGCGCGCGGCGCCTACGGCCTGATGGCGCCGAAATCGGATCTCAACGACTGGTGGTGGAAGGTTTACCAGAAGGCCTACAACGTCTATCCGGTGCAGGCGCCGTACCGCATGGCCCAGGCGCTGATGGGCCTGAAGCTGGCGGCCGAGAAGGCGATGGCGGCCAATGGCGGCAAGAAGCCCACGCCGGAGCAGCTGGCCGAGGCGCTCAAGGGATCGGAATGGGCCTCGCCGGGCGGACGCATCCGCATGGTGCTGGGCGACGGCCATCAGGCGATCCAGGAAACCGCGATCGGCCGCACCAAGTATGACGCTGCGAAGAAGATGGTCACGCTGCAGGACATCCAGCGCTTCCCGGCCGAATGCGTCAATCCGCCGGCCAACATGAAGTCGGAAGACTGGATCAAGGCCAACTTCCCCGGCGCCAAGTGCGACTAGGAGCCTGCGCGGCAGCAGGCGGCGTAGCGCGTTGCAGCCGCCGAACGTTCTGCCGCGCCGGCTCCTAGGGCAAGCCGGTTGACCACGGCCGCCGGCGCCTGCAGGCAAGCCTGCAGCAGGCCGGCGGCCATGCTCCATCCTTCCAAGGAGGCCAAGCATGAATCAGTTGATCACCATCCTGATCGACGGCATTACCTACGCATCGTGGCTGTTCATCGTTGCGCTGGGCCTGACGCTGGTATTCGGCGTATTGAAGATATTGAACATCGCGCATGGCAGCTTCTATGCGGTCGGCGCCTATGCCGCCGCCAGCTTCGTTTCCTGGTTCGGCGCGATGCAGTTCGCGCCTTCCTGGTCGCTGGTGGCGATGCTGCTGGCCGCGGTGGCGGTGGCGGCGCTGGTGGCGCCGCTGTGCGAGCGCAGCCTGCTGAGGCCCTTCTACGGCCGCGACGAAGTGCTGCTGGTGCTCGTCACCTATGCGCTGTTCCTGATCCTGGAAGACGTCACCAAGCTGATCTGGGGCGTCAATCCCTATTACGTGACCGACCCCTATGCGCTGTTCGGCAATGTCGACATCGGCGAGCAGTCCTATGTCGGCTATGACTTCATGCTGGTGGCGGTGGCCGTGGTGGTCGGCGTGGCGGTCTGGTGGGGCCTGAACCGCACCCGCCAGGGCAAGCTGGTGCTGGCCGTGATCCACAGCGAGGAAGTGGCTTCCAGCATGGGCGTGAACGTGTCGCGCGTCTACATGCTGGCCTTCGGCGTGGGCATCTTCCTGGCCGCGCTGGGCGGCGCATTGACCGCGCCGATGATCTCGGTGCAGCCGGGCGTGAGCGTGGGCGTGATCATCGTCTCGTTCGCGGTGGTCATCATCGGCGGACTGGGCAGCATACCGGGCGCGGCGATCGGCGCGCTCATCGTCGGGCTGGCGCGCTCGCTGGCGGTGCATACCGCGCCGGTGGCGGAGCTGTTCTCGGTCTACATCGTGATGGCGGTGGTGCTGATGTTCAGGCCGGAAGGCCTGTTCCAGCGCATACAGGCAAGGAAGATCTGACATGCAAGCGACTTCTGCAACCCTCGACAAGCCCGCGCTGGCAACGCGCCATGGCGCCGGCCGGCCGCGCACGCTGCTGGCCGGCCTGGTGCTGATTGCCCTGCTGATCGGCGCCGGCGCGCTGCTGCCCAAGTGGCTGACCTTCCTGCTGACCATGGCCGCCTCGCATGGCCTGGTGTCGCTGGGCATCGTGGTGCTGATGCGCTGCGGCGTGGTGTCGTTCGGGCAGGGCATGGTGTTCGCCCTCGGCGGCTATACCGCGGCGCTGCTGTTCAACCGGCTCGGCATGACCGACGCGCTGGGCATGGCGCTGGCCGGCGGCCTGGTGGCGGCGCTGGCGGCGCTGCTGGTGGCGCGCCTGATTGCCGGCTACCGCGGCATCTTCTTCGCAATGCTGACGCTGGCACTGTCCATGGTGCTGTACGGCGTGCTGGTCAAGACCGATGCGGTGGGCGGCTCCGACGGCTTCAACATGGGACGCGCCACGCTGCTGGGCCAGGCCCTGCCGGACGCCAGCGTGGGTTACCTGCTGTACGCCGTGACCATCGGCCTGTCCGGCGTGCTGGCGCTCGCGGCGCGCGTCTACTTCGACAGCACCCGCGGCCTGGTGTCGCTGGCGGTGCGCGAGAACGAGCTGCGGGTGGAATACCTGGGCGGCTCGGTGCGCCAGGCCGTGGCCGCCAACTTCGTGATCGCCGCTTTCCTCGGCGGCGTCGGCGGCGCGCTGACGGTGATGTCGCTGGGCCATATCGACCCCAACTTCAGCTACTGGACCAGTTCCGGCGAATTCGTGTTCGTCGCCATCCTGGCCGGCTACCACAGCGTGCTGGCGGTGTTCATCGCCTCCACGCTGCTGGAAATCGTGCGCTCGTTTTCCAGCCTGTATTTCCCCAATACCTGGCAACTGGCGCTGGGCATCTTCCTGCTGCTGGCGATCCGCTTCCTGCCCGGGGGCATCGGCTCGCTCTGGGCCGGCGGCAAGATCAAGACCGGCGGCGGAGGCCGGCCATGAGCGCGCTTCCCGATACCCGCAACGCGCCGGTGCTGCAGGCGGCCGGCCTGCAGAAGCGCTTCGGCTCGGTGGTGGCCGCCAGCGACATGTCGCTGGAAGTGGGGCATGGCGAGCGGGTCAGCCTGATCGGCAGCAATGGCGCCGGCAAGACCACCTTCGTCAACATGATCACCGGCTATATCCGGCCCGATGCCGGCAGCATTGCGCTGGATGGCCGCGCCATCACCGGCATGACGCCGCGCGCCATCACCCACCTGGGCGTGGCGCGCTCGTTCCAGATACCGCAGCTCTGCGCCGGCCTGACCGTGCTGGACAACATGCTGGTGGCCACCGCCTGCCATGGCCGTAGCCTGTCCTTCCTGAGGCCGGCGCACCGGGCCGATGCGATCGAGCGCGCCGAGGCGCTGCTGAAACGCTTCGGCCTGGCCGCGCAGTCCGGACGGCGGGTGTCGGAATTGCCCGGCGGCGTGCGCAAGCTGCTCGATATCGCAATGGCCCTGACCGAGCAGCCGCGCCTGCTGCTGCTGGACGAACCGACCAGCGGCGTCAGCGTGGAAGAAAAGTTTCCGATGATGGACACCGTGATGCAGGCGCTGGAGGAAGAGGCGATGACGGTGCTGTTCGTGGAGCACGACATGGACATCGTGGAGCGCTATGCGAGCCGCGTTGTGGCCTTCTACAGCGGCCGCATCATCGCCGACGCGGCGCCGGCCGATGCGCTGGCCAATGAAGAGGTGCGGCGCTATGTCACCGGCACCTTGCGCTAGGAGGAAGTGAAAATGCTGCAGATCAAGGCAATCAATGTCGCCATCGAAGCCGTGGAAATCCTGCGCGGCTTTTCGATCGATGTGCCGGCCGGCCAGATGGTGGGCCTGATCGGCCGCAACGGCGCCGGCAAGACCTCGCTGATGCGCTCCATCATGGGCCATCTGCCGCTGCGCGGCGGCAGCATGACGCTCGACGGCCGCGACCTGGCCGGCATGCCGCGTCACCTGCGCGCCGGCCTGGGCATAGGCTACATGCCCGAGGACCGCGGCCTGGTGCCGGAGCTGACGGTGGAGGAAAACATCCTGGTGCCGGTGTGGGCTTCCAAAGCCCTGAAGGAGGCGGAACGCCTGGAGTTCGTCTACAGCGTGCTGCCCGAGATGAAGGAGATGCGCGAGCGGCGCGCGCTGCTGCTTTCCGGCGGCCAGCAGAAGCTGGTGGCGTTGGGCAGGGCGCTGGCGGTCGGCACCCGCTTGCTTTTGCTGGACGAACCCTTCGAAGGCGTGGCGCCGGCACTGTCGCAGCGGCTGTCCGAAGTCATCGGCAGCCTGCGCGGCAGCCAGTTGTCGGTGCTGATCTCGCAGTCGGACCTGAATCATTCGAGCTCGCTGCTGGATGCGGAGGTGGTGATCGAGCGCGGCGCCAACGTGGCCAGGGAGGCGGCATGAAAGTACACGATCACTGGGCTGGGTTTAGCGTGCCGCCGATACGGCACGAGGCCCATTTCGGCGACCGCATCGTGCGCTGCTTCGCCGACCGGCCGGCATCCTTCCACGCGATGTTCGGGGAAGCGCTGGCCAGCCATGCCGACAGGCGGGCGGTGCTGTTCAACGGCGCCAGCCTGAGCTATCGCGAACTTGACCGGGAAGTGGGGCGCATCGCCGCTGGCCTCGCCAGCCATGGCGTGGAACGCGGCGAGCGCGTAATGATGTTCATCGGCAACCGGCCCGAGTTCGTGTCGGTGCTGCTGGCGATACAGCGCCTGGGCGCGATCGCTGTGCCGGTGGGCATACGCGAGCAGCGGCCCGGACTGGCCTACATGCAAAGGCAGAGCGGCGCGAAGGCTATCGTATTCGACGCCGCGCTGGCGGCGGTCGTGCCTCAGGAGGCCGAGACGCCCGGCCTGCGCCTGCGCATCTGCGTGGATGACGCGGGCGACGTGGACGACGCCGGTGCGCTGTCGCTGCCTGCGCTCGGCAGCGGCTTCATGCCGGCCAGCGACGCCGCGCCGGTGCGCGAGGAAGATACCGCGGTGCTGCTCTACACCTCGGGCACCACCGGCAATCCCAAGGGCGCGATGCTGAGTCACATGAACATCGTGCATTCGACCATGCATTACCAGGCCTGCTTCGGGCTGGACCACCATGACTGCGCCGGGCTGGCGGTGCCGGCCAGCCATGTCACCGGCCTGATCGCCGTGATCGCCGCCATGCTGCGCGTGGGCGGCGCGATGCTGATCTTTTCCGCGTTCCAGGCCGAGGAATTCGTCGCCGTCGCGGCGCGGGAGCGCATGACCTACACCCTGATGGTGCCGGCGATGTACAACCTGTGCTTGCTGCGCGGCCGCATGGAAGCGCATGACCTGTCGGCCTGGCGCATCGGCGGTTTCGGCGGCGCGCCGATGCCGCCATCGACAGTGGACGCCATGGCGCGGCAGTTGCCGGGCCTGGCCCTGGTGAACGCCTACGGCGCCACCGAGACCACGTCGCCCACCACGGCCGTGCCGCCCGGCACCAGCGTTGCCGGCAACGACTCGGTCGGCGTGGCGCTGCCGTGTGCCTCGGTGATCGTGGTCGACGATGACGGCAGGGAAGTGGCTGCGGGGGTCAGCGGCGAGTTGTGGATAGGCGGCCCGATGGTGGTGCGCGGCTACTGGGACAATCCGGAAGCGACCGCCGCCGGCTTTACCGCCGGCTACTGGCATTCCGGCGACATCGGCTCTATCGACGAGAACGGCTTCGTGCGCATCTTCGACCGCAAGAAGGACATGTTGAACCGCGGCGGCTACAAGATCTATTCGGCCGAGGTGGAGAATGTGCTGATGGCGCTGCCCGGCGTGCTGGAGGCGGCGGTGGTGGGCAAGCCCTGCCCGGTGCTGGGCGAGCGGGTGCATGCCTTCGTCTATGCGCCCGGCGGCGTGACCGATGCCGACGCGGTGCGGGCGCATTGCGCTACCCGCCTGGCGGACTACAAGGTGCCGGAGGAAGTCACGGTGATGGATGCGCCCCTGCCGCGCAATGCCAATGGCAAGCTGCTCAAGCGGGAATTGCGGGATAGGGCGGCAAGGGCCTGAACCGGATGCTGCCGGGTTTGGCGATGGCTGGTGCAGCCATCGGTTCGATTGAAGTGCTGCGCGGCTCAGGCCGGTCTGTGTTACGCGGACGGGCCGATCGAGTCATCGGCGGCCAGTTTCTTTACAGCCGGCTTCAGTTGCGCCCATGGAACGCCATGCGGTTCAACGGCGCCGACCGGCAGTTGCTGCAGGCCGGGCGAGAACGGTAGCGTGATCGCTACGCCAGGCAGCACGCTGCCGCTGAGTTGAAGTTCGCCCGGTTCCACGCCGCCGACGATGCCTGCGAGGTCGGTGTCGGTGATGCCTTGTGCAGCGTGAGCGATACGGGATGCCGCCTGCTGGAAAATAGTGGTCATGTGACAGTCTCTTGAAGTGTGTTTTGACGATGCCGCCCCTTGATGAAGACGGGGAAGCGCAACCAGGAAGGCCTTGCCGTGTGTACCGTCAGCAAGGCACGCTCCTGCAGGACGTGGTTACCGCGTGCGCCGAAACGGTTCCGGCCGCGGCCGTGGGCAGGGTTGCATTGGCCGGGCTTTCTGTCCGGCCCGCCATGATTGGCCGCGGCTGCCAGCCAGGAAGGCCGGCGGTGTCCTGCCGGCGCGATCGCGCGCTTCGAACGGCGAAACATCCCGGAAGTCTCCTTGCCTTCCAGCGGTACAGCAATAGAACGACCGTGCAAAAAAAGCTGGTCAGCATTGTCCATCCTTCGTATGATGACCGCCAATAAGTTCGTTAGAAGAACAGAGACAAAGGACAAGCACGATGCGCCAGATGCCCGATGGTTTGTTGCTGATCGCAAAGCGCGCCTGCCCGACCTGTGCGCTGGTGGAGCCGCTGGTGTCGCGCCTGGCGGCCGGCGACCTGCCGCTGAAGGTCTATGTGCAGGACGATCCCGGCTATGCCGGCGACACCGGCGGCGCCGCGGAGGTGGTGGACGACCGCGAGCTCGAACACTCCTGGCTGCTCGATATCGAAGTCGTGCCGACCCTGATCCGCGTCGAAGGCGGACGCGAGGTCGAGCGCACTTATGGCTGGCATCGCGACGACTGGCGCCGCATCAGCGGCCTGCCCGACCTGGGCGCGGATCTGCCTGCCATTCGCCCCGGCTGCGGCTCGAAGACACTTGACCCCGGCATGCCCGAGACGCTCGCGCTGCGCTTCGGCGACGTGCAGTTCGCCTCGCGCACCATTGCGCTGGGCGACGAGGAAGACCTGATGGAAGCCTGCTACGAGCGCGGCTGGACCGACGGCCTGCCGGTGGTGCCGCCGACCCGCGAGCGGGTGCTGCGCATGCTGCAGGGAACCAGCCGCAAGCCGGATGAGGTGCTGGGCCTGGCGCCGCCGGACCTGGCGCCGTGCACGGTGGAGAAGGTCGCCATCAATGCCGTGATGGCCGGCTGCAAGCCGGAGTACATGCCGGTGGTGCTGGCAGCGGTGGAAGCGGCGCTGGTGGATGAATTCGGCATGCATGGCGTGCTGTGCACGACCATGTTTGCCGGGCCGGTGGTGGTCGTCAACGGACCGGCCGCGAAGGCGGTCGGCATGAATTCCGGCGTGAACGCGCTGGGGCAGGGCAACCGCGCCAATGCCACCATCGGCCGCGCGCTGCAGCTGGTGATCAGGAATGTCGGCGGCGGCCGGCCGGGCGAGGTCGACCGCGCCACGCTGGGCAATCCGGGCAAGTACACCTTCTGCTTCGCCGAAGCCGAAGGCGGCGGCTGGGATTCGCTGGCCGTCGAGCGCGGCTTTGCCGCCGATGCCTCCACCGTCACCCTGTTCGCCGGCGAAGGCGTGCAGGGCATCGTCGACCAGAAGTCGCGCACGCCGGAGTCGCTGGCGAAGAGCTTCGCGCTGTGCCTGCGCGCGGTAGACCATCCCAAGCTGGCCATGGCCGGCGACGCGCTGCTGGTGGTGTCGCCCGAGCACAGCCGGGTGTTCATCGAGGCCGGCTGGTCCAAGGCGCGGCTGCGCGACGAACTGACTTCCTTGCTGACCTTTAATGCCGACGACATGCTGGCTGGCGCCGGCGGCATTGCCGAAGGATTGCCGGCGGCGCTGGCCGGCAAGCAGGTTCCCAAGTTCCGCCCCGGCGGACTGTTGATCGTGCGGGCCGGCGGCAGCGCCGGCCTGTTTTCCGCTGTCATCGCCGGCTGGGCCGCTTCCGGCCCCACCGGCTCCACCCCCGTTACCAGGGAGATCGCAACATGACGCAACAAACCCTCCTGCTGGACCCGACCGCCGAGCGCGCGCCATCGGCGCGGGCGCGGCTGGCGCGCCCGGCGACGCTTGCCGGCGCCACCGTCGGCCTGCTCGACATATCCAAGGCGCGCGGCAATGTGTTCCTCGACCGTGTCGACGAACGGCTTGCCGCGATGGGCATCGCGGTCAAGCGCTACAAGAAGCCGACCTTCACCCGGGTGGCGCCGACGGCGCTGAAGCAGCAGATCGCCGGCGAATGCCAGCTGGTCGTTGAAGGCCTGGCCGACTGAGGCTCCTGCACGTCGTGCTGTATGCATGACATCGCGGATCTCGAAGGTCGGGGCATACCCGGAGTAGGCATTGCATCCACAGAGTTTGTCGAGGCGGCTGCGCTGCAGTCGAAGAGCCTGGGTTTCGACCCGGCGATGGTGTTCGTGCGGCATCCGATACAGGACCGCAGCGACGAGGAGATGCGCGCGCTGGCCGACGACGCGGTCGACGCCATCGTCGCCGCGCTTACCAGCAAGCCATAGCAGCCTGCGCGGCACAGCGATACCGGCGGCAACCGGCGCCAAGGCGCCCGGTTTCGCCGCCGTCGCCGCGCCGCCTTGCGCCGCAAGGCAAAGCGCGGTCGCGGCATGAGCGCCCGGCCCGACATGGCGCGGCTGCCTTCGGTGGACAGCATGCTGCGCTGGCCGCTGATGACAGCGCTGACCGAGGCGCATGGCCGTACGCTGGTGCTGGACGCGGTGCGCGCCGAACTGGCGGCCTGCCGCGCGGACGGCGCGGCGCCTGCCCATGAAGCAATCGCCGCAGCCGTGGAAGCGCGGCTGCGGCGATTGCTTGCGCCCAGCCTGCGGCCGGTGCTGAACCTGACCGGCACGGTGCTGCACACCAACCTGGGCCGCGCCCCCTTGCCGCAGGAAGCCATCGACGCGATGGTGCAGGTGGCCAGGGGCGCCTCCAACCTGGAATATGACCTGGGCAGCGGCAAGCGCGGCGACCGCGACAGCCACCTGGAAGAATGGCTGTGCCGCCTCACCGGCGCCGAGGCCGCCACCGTGGTCAACAACAATGCCGCCGCCGTGCTGCTGGCCTTGAACAGCTTGGGCGCGCGGCGCGAATGCATCGTCTCGCGCGGCGAACTCATCGAGATCGGCGGCGCCTTCCGGCTGCCCGACATCATGGCCCGCGCCGGCTGCCGCCTGCGCGAGGTGGGCACTACCAACCGCACCCATCTGCGGGACTATGCCGACGCCATCGGCCCGTCCACCGGCCTCTTGATGAAGGCCCATACCAGCAATTACCGCATCGAGGGATTCACTGCCGAGGCCGACCCGGTGGAGCTGGGCGAGCTGGCCGCGCGCCACGCGCTGCCGCTGGTGGTGGATCTCGGCAGCGGCACCCTGACCGACCTGACCCGCTACGGCCTGCCGCCCGAGCCGACGCCGGCCGACGCATTGCGCCAGGGCGCGGGCATCGTCACCTTCAGCGGCGACAAGCTGCTGGGCGGCCCGCAGGCCGGCATCATCGTCGGCCGCGCCGACCTGGTGGCGCGCATCAAGAAGAATCCGATGAAGCGGGCGCTGCGCTGCGACAAGCTGACCATCGCCGCGCTGGACGCGGTGCTGCGGCTGTATGCCGACCCGGACCGGCTGGCGCAGAAGGTGCCGGCGCTGCGGCTGCTGTCGCGGCCGGCGGCGGAGATCGAGGCCCAGGCGCTGCGCCTGTTGCCGGCGCTGGCGCAATGGGCGGGGCCGCGCGCGGCGGTCGATGTGGTGCCGGCGATGAGCCAGATCGGCAGCGGCTCGCTGCCGGTCGACCTGCTGCCCAGCTTTGCCTTGCGGCTGCGGCCCAGGCCGGGCCAGGGCGCGCAGCAGCTGGCGGCTGCGCTGCGCGGCCTGGCGCTGCCCGTGATCGGCCGCATCGCGGATAAGGCGCTGCTGCTGGACCTGCGCTGCCTCGACGATGAAGCCGGCCTGCTGGCCGCGCTGGCGACGCCGTGATCGTCGCCACCGCCGGCCATGTCGACCACGGCAAGACCACGCTGATCCGGCTGCTGACCGGCATCGACACCGACCGTCTGCCGGAGGAAAAGCAGCGCGGCATGTCGATCGACATCGGCTTCGCCCATGCCGATCTGGGCAACGGCCAGGCGGTCGGCTTTGTCGATGTGCCGGGCCATGAGCGCTTCGCGCGCAACATGCTGGCCGGCGTGGCGGCGGTGGACTTTGCGCTGCTGGTGGTGGCGGCCGACGACGGCGTGATGCCGCAGACGGTGGAGCACTTGGCGGTGCTGGACCTGCTGGGCGTCGCGCACGGCGCGGTGGCGTTGACCAAGACCGACCGGGCCGATGCGGCGCGCATTGCTGCGGTGGCGGCGGACATCGCCGCGCTGCTGGCGCCCACCGGCTTGCGCGATGCGCCGGTGTTCCCGGTGTCGGCCATCGACGGCATGGGGATAGAAGCGCTGCGCACCCACCTGGCCCGGGCGCAGCGCGGCCTGGCAGCGCGCGCGCAGAACGGCAATTTTCGCCTGGCGGTGGACCGCAGCTTCACGCTGCCCGGCGCCGGCCTGGTGGTGACGGGCGCCGTGCTGTCGGGCAGCGTTGCCGTCGGCGACAGCCTGATGCTGTCGCCGGCAGGCCTGTGGGCCCGGGTTCGTGGCATCCGCGTCCATGGCGAGCCGGTCATGCAAGCCGTTGCCGGCATGCGCTGCGCGCTCAACCTGGCCGGCGACATCGGCCGCGAGGATGTCGGCCGCGGCGACTGGCTGCTGGCAGCGGCCGTCCACGCGCCGGCCCGGCGCATCGATGTGCGCGTGCAGGCATGGCGCCAGGCCGATGCCCCGCTGCTGCACTGGACACCCGTGCAGCTGCACCTGGGCGCGGCCGAGCAGAGCGGCCATGTCGCGCTGCTGGAGGGCAAGGCGGTGGCGCCCGGCGAAACGGCCCATGCGCAACTGGTGCTGGACCGGCCGCTGCCGGCCTTTTACGGCGATCGCTTCATCCTGCGCTCCCCATCTGCCCAGCGGGTGATCGGCGGCGGCAAGGTGATCGCGCCGGCGGAGGGCGGGCAGCGCCTGTCCAGGGCGGCGCGGCTGGCAAGGGCACAGGCGCAGGACGCGCCGGACGCGGCGCAGGCGCTATCGGCCCTGTTGCACGCCGAGCCGCTGGGCATTGCGCTGCGCGATTTTGTCCAGTCGCGCAATCTGGCTACCGACGAGGCTGCACAACTGGTATCCGGCATGGATATCGCCCTGTTCCAGCAGGGCGACGCCACGCTGGCGCTGGATGGCGGCTACTGGCAGGCACTGCTGTCGCGCCTGCCGCAGGCGCTGGCCGAATGGCACGCGCTGCATCCCGATGCCATCGGCCCAAGCGACGCCGTGCTGATGCAGCGCCTTCGTGGAGAAGCGCGCCCCGAAGTCCTGCAGGCCGCCATACGGTGGGCGCTGGAGCAGGGCGTGCTGGTGCGCGACAGGCGGCTGCTGCGCCTGCCGGGCCACAGCCCGCAACTGCTGGCTGCCGACAGGGAACTGCTGGCGCGCATCGAGCCGCTGCTGCGCGCCGGTGGCCTGCGCCCGCCCATCGTCGGGGAGCTGGCCGCCGCGCTCGGCATGGAGCGCGAAGCGCTGCTGGCCTTTTGCGAGCGCATCGGCCGCCTGGGTTACCTGGAGCCGGTCGCACCCAACCGCTATTTTCTGTCGGAGACGGTGGCGGCGCTGGCCGCGATGGCGGACGAACTGGCGCGCGCCTCGGACAATGGCGAGTTCGACGCGGCGCAGTACCGCAACCGTACCGGCATAGGACGCAACCTGACCATCGAAGTGCTGGAATACCTGGACCGCGTCGGCATCACCCGTTATGCCGGCGGGCGCCGCAGGATGGCGGGGTGAGCCCATAAAAAGTGGTTCTCCGAAGCGTCTGGTTCGCTCGGCAGGCCTTACGGAATCGATCAGCGCCGTGTTACCCTGCCGCATCGGAAGGACAACGCATCCCGGTGGCGCGCCCGGACTTCAAATCCGGTGAGACCTGCAACGCAGGTCTGGTGGGTTCGACTCCCATTTCCTTCCGCCCTGTCTTCGTCCTGCATGTCCTATGCAAAGTTGTGTTCTCGTGGCAATTTTACAGTCTAAAAATTCGTTCTTCGCCCGGTTAACGCGCACATGCATTAAAATGCCTGCTGCTCTCAACCGGAACCGATGATGTTTATTTTTTCTCTGGGCGCCGTGGCCTGGCTGGCCGCACTGACTGGCGCCGCTTATTCCCACTATTGCTATCGCCGCAGGAATGACCAGGTATACGAGGCTCAACTGGGCAAGTCGTACACGGGCGGAACTTGGTAAATTTCAACGCCTGTCACGATGCCTGTTGCAGGTTTCCCAGGTTATTCGGGTTACCGCAGGCTTTTGGTTCCCTTGCTCGCGCTTTGATTGGCGGTTTTTTTCCATAGTGCAACCTGCTGTTGCACAAAGGCGTATTCCTGTTGGGATGCCAATGCCATCTTGACCACAATGCCCCGATGGGAAGCGAGTAGGCTGTCCAGTACGTCAAGCATCACGGCGCATGCCTCTTCCCGCAGTGATTCGCATTGCTCCACATCGAAGCATGGAACCAGGACCAAGCTGCTTACTCCGTTCTCTTTGGCATTGCTGAAAACCTTGATATAGGTCTGGCGTATCGTCTCTTTTTGCTCTGAACTGAGTTCCTCTCGCCCGAGGAGATTGGACAAGGTCAGGGAGTAAGACCGGTCGAGACGCAGTTCGTCAGTCGGCATAATAAAATGCGTTGTCGACATCACTTCTTTTTCATTTGTTGCCGCATAAACCGGGTTTTCCTGACCGTCTTTATTTGAAGATTGCCGGGTTTTTACCGTGTCGGCCGCCAGCCTTATTTTTCTTTTCCTCGGAACGGCCTTTCCAGCGGAAGCGGCTGTGGCAAATAGCGGTTTTTTCGTGAACCCGTCAAGGATTTTATTTGTCGCGCTATTTGTTCCGTATTTCGTCGCAGATGCATGCATCATGATCATTCCAGGATCGTTCATATCACTGGGCAGTATGCCGCACTGAAGCTGGAGCTGGCTGAGCCCATGTTTGGCCGCTGTTGCTCTGGCTGTTTTGGCAACTTCTTGCGCCCTTAATGCCATATAGCTTTCTGGGTCGGCAATTGCCTGGTTGAATTTTTCCGTGATCCTTGGATCGGATGAGAAAAGCCTTATTTCAGGCAGTTCGGCTTCTACAGTTCTTTGCGTTACGATTGGTGTAATCATCGCATCGATACATCTATCGATGGTATTTTCCGTGTAATTAAATATCGGGGTTAAAATTATTTCCTTTTTTTCTTTTATGGCTGTATTAATAAATTTCTGATAGGCGGAAAACAACTCCGCTTCCTGTATTGGGTTAATATCGTTGGAAATGTCTATTAGGCGGCAAACTGTCAGAACTTGTTTATTGAATTTGATGGACTTGTCTTCCCCCGGAACTTGTTTGTCCATGTTTGCAATTGCGTGCAGAGTTTCCTGCCGGTTGACTGCTGTCTCCGGAAAATAAATGTCCGTCGATAGTGAAATCATGACGTGAGCCGTGTCGTCGTAATGTTGCAGGTTCATGATCGCGGGATCGAAAGGCGCTCTGTACCCCTGCAATTCGGAGTTCACGGGAATGATGGCAGCATACGGGTTTTTTTCTTTTTGGACGATATAAGGATGGTCGCGCAAAGCCAAATAATGTGCTGCGACGTTCCATGCGCGAAGTTGACTATTTTTATTAATAGTATTTCTAAAACAGTCGCCCTGCCTATCTTTCCGGTTGAAAAGATTTACCCAGGCGATGCAGAAATCGGAAAATCCGGAGATCCTTCCAGGGTTTATGGAACTTGAGTTTAATTTTTTGATATCGTTAATAAATTCATCGAAAGCCTTTATTTTTTCGGTCCCAAAGATTTTTAATTCTTCCGGTAACTGGGAGGCCGAATTCCAGGGCGCGTCAAGCTCCCCATTTCTACGATCTGGTTGCCATTGAAAAAAGTCATCCTCGAAGGCAATGCAATCAATCATGTTGTCGTTCCTTGCCTTCGTCTCTTTTGTTTCCTCCTCTATCTGCCTTCTTAGTTCCTTGGCTATTTCAAGGAAATATACTGAAGAGCATTTAACTTTGGATAGATTTTCTTTTCCCAGGGAATGCTGCACAATTCCTCTCATGGATTTGATCCAAACTGTGGCGTTGTCTGTAACTTTGTTGATGCCGCTGCTGCCGTTTTGACCTTCAGAAAAATTGGATAGCTCGAACGTTGGCGCACAGGCGAGAAATTTGAGAAGAAACCTTTGAGCGAGGTGTTCCTGATCGCTGTAAAGCACCCAGTCAAAGAACCGAGTAATTAAATTGCTCGATCTTGGCCTGGAATAAAGGATGATTTCCTGAGTTTTTTTTCCGTCATGGGCGGTCGATTGCTTGTAAAAAGCGTGTAGAACGTTATTCGAGCCCAATCCATTGCTTGATTGCACGAATTTATTAATCTCAAGGAATTGATTGCGAAATGATTCGTATGCACTTTGCTTTGCGACCTCCATCCGCTTGGCGCTATTTTGGATTTCGACAAGCTGATCAAGTGAGGAAACTACTGGAATTTCTTGTTCAAAATTGTTCCCTGAAGCACCTTGTGAAGGTGAAAGAACATCTTCAATTTCTTTGAGTTTTTCCAGGTTAATCGATAACTGGGTAGAGCTTTCTATCGGAATAACAATCATGATGTATCTTCAATAAGCAAAAATTTTTAGATCGGCAAAACTGTGCTAGACCATTTTTGATTTGTCCGTTGGACTGACAGGGAAAACGTCGACGTCGACGCCAGGAGCCTGCGCTGCAGAAGGCGGCGCCGACTCCTGGCATAGGTTTTTTGTGCTTATCCGCGGCTTATTGATTGGGAACAACACGAAGGAAAAGGATGCCGCCCAATCAGCGTTTAGACGTCTTAATAATGAGCGAGGCGACATGTGCCGCACGAACTTGAGGCCCAGGGACGGGCGGGCTGGCTTTTGTGAAGGAGTAAGAGAGTCAATCGCGAATGCGTGCCGGACGCGGCACTGCCTGCTGACCGCTACTGGGGTTTTAACGCGCCGCCAGCGCCTCGCCAATCAGCACCAGCACCGGTCCACTGCATGCCGCCAGCCCCGTCTCCAGCTCCGCCAGCCGCAGCTGGAACACATGCTCGTCAGCCAGGCTGCAGTTCTCCACCACCACCACCGGCGTATCCGGCGACTGGCCGCGTTCCAGCAGCTTGCGGGCGGTGACCATGGCTTCGCGGCCGCCCATGTACTGGACCAGGGTGTCGCAGTGGGGAAGGGTGACGATGTCGGGTTCGCCGGGCGCGGTGGCCGAGGTGAACAGGGCGACGCTGCGGGCGACGCCGCGGCGGGTCAGGGGGCGGCGGGCGGAGGCGGCCGCCGCCAGCGCGGCAGTGATGCCGGGAATGATTTCGTAGGCGATGCCGGCGTCTTCGAGTGCCCGCAATTCCTCGTCGGCGCGGCCGAACAGCATCGGGTCGCCGCCCTTGAGACGCACTACCAGCCTGTGTCTGCCGGCGGCATCCACCAGCAGTTGATTGATCAGGGCCTGCGCCGTGGAGCGCTGGCCGGAGCGCTTGCCGACCGGGATCAGCTCGGCCTGCGGACACAGCGCCAGCATGTCGGCTGTCACCAGCGCATCATGCAGCACGGCATCGGCCTGGGCCAGGATGCGCGCGCCGCGCACCGTGATCAGGTCGGCGGCGCCGGGGCCGGCGCCGATCAGGTAGACCTTGCCCTTGCTGTCTGCCATGCAGTCGCTTGAAATCAGGCCAGCCGTATCATGCCGGCCGCCACCGTCTGGTGGCTCACTTCATCGATCAGGATGAAGGCGCCGGTGGCGCGGATATGGTCGTAGCCGTCCGCCGCCAGCGGCTGGGCCACGTTCAGCGATACCCGGGCGATGCCGTTCAGGCCAACCGCGTCGCCGGCATGGCGCTCCTGGGTGTTGATGTCGAGCAGGCTGTCGATCTTCGTCACGCGTGCCGCCACCTGGCGGGTGGTGTGCTTGAGCCAGTACTTGCGGCGCAAGTCCAGCGGTTCTTCCGACAGCCAGCAGATGTCCGCCTCCACGGTTTTGAGCAGCGTGGCGGGCCGTTCGGCCGATGCCAGCATGTCGCCGCGGCTGATGTCCAGGTATTCGTTCAGCAGCAGCGTGACCGACTGGCCCACGGCCGCGCTCTGCAGCGAGCCGTCCAGCGTGACGATGTCCTTCACGGTCGCGCTCTGGCCGCCCGGCTGCACCACCAGCTTGTCGCCGATGCTGACCTTGCCGGCCTCGATGCGGCCCATGTAGCCGCGGAAGTCGTTGGCCTGGTGGCCATCGTGGCGCGCCACCAGCTGCACCGGGAAGCGCAGCGGATCGTCGTGCGACTCGTCATACACGGTCAGCGATTCCAGCAGCTCGATCAGGGTCGGGCCCTGGTACCAGGACAGCTTCTCGCCGCGGGTCACCACGTTGTCGCCGGCCAGCGCCGACAGCGGGATCGGACGGATGTCCTTGAGGCCCAGCTGCTGCGCAAAGGCCTGGTAGGCGGCGACGATGCGGTCGTACACGGTCTGGTCGTAGTCCACCAGGTCCATCTTGTTGACCGCCACCACCACATGCTCGATCTGCAGCAGGTGGGCAATGGTGGAATGGCGCTTGGTCTGGATCAGCAGGTCGACGCTGCCGTCGTCATTGAGCTTTACCTTGGAGACGTCGATCAGGATGATCACCGCGTCCGCGGTGGAAGCGCCGGTCACCATGTTGCGGGTGTACTGCTCATGCCCCGGGGTGTCGGCGATGATGAACTTGCGCTTGGGCGTGGCGAAGTAGCGGTAGGCCACGTCGATCGTGATGCCCTGTTCGCGCTCGGCTTCCAGGCCGTCGGTCAAGAGCGACAGGTCGATGGTGTCGCCCACGGTGCGCTTGTGGCGCGAACGCGATACCGCATCCAGCTGGTCGGCGAAGATGCCCTTGCTGTCGAACAGCAGGCGGCCGATCAGGGTGCTCTTGCCATCGTCCACCGAGCCGGCGGTAATGAAGCGCAACAGGCCGCGCTCGGTCTGTTGCGATGGGCTTTGCGCGGCTTGCGCTGCTTGTGCTACCGGGGCGTTCATCAGAAATATCCTTCTTTCTTGCGTTTTTCCATCGAGGCTTCCGAGGTCTGGTCGTCCATGCGGGTGGCGCCGCGCTCGGTGACCTGGGTCACGGCGGTCTCGGCGATGATCGCGTCCACCGTGGCGGCGTCGGAGGCGACCGGGCAGGTGCAGGAGATGTCGCCCACGGTGCGGAAGCGCACGATGCGCCTCTCCACCTGCTCGCCTTCGCGGGGCGGGGTCAGGTCGGTCAGCGGCACCAGCAGGCCGTTGCGCGGGATCACCTGGCGCTCGTGCGCGAAGTAGATCGGCGGCAGTTCCAGCTTCTCGCGGGCGATGTATTGCCAGACGTCGAGCTCGGTCCAGTTCGAGATCGGGAAGACCCGCATGTTCTCGCCGGGATGGACGCGGGTGTTATACAGGTCCCATAGTTCCGGCCGCTGGGCCTTGGGATTCCACTGGCCGAACTCGTCGCGGAAGGAAAAGATGCGCTCCTTGGCGCGTGCCTTTTCCTCGTCGCGGCGGGCGCCGCCGATGCAGGCGTCGAACTTGTATTTCTCGATGGTTTCCAAGAGCGTCACCGCCTGCGCCGCATTGCGCGAGTCGGTCTGCGGGTTGCGCAGGCGCACGGTGCCGCGCTTGATCGAATCTTCCACGGAGCCGACGATCAGGCGCTCGCCCAGTTCGGCCACCCGCTTGTCGCGGAAGGTGATGACTTCCTCGAAGTTGTGGCCGGTGTCGATATGCACCAGCGGGAACGGGAAGCGGCCGGGGCGGAACGCCTTTTCGGCGATGCGCAGCAGCACGACCGAGTCCTTGCCGCCCGAGAACAGCAGCGCCGGGTTGCTGCACTCTGCCGCGACTTCGCGCATGATGTGGATCGCTTCGGACTCCAGCCAGTCCAGGTGGCGGTTGGCCGCGGCGTCGGTCAGGAAATGTTCGACTGCTGTGTTCATGATGGTGGTCCTACTGTTGTTCAACGTTGTACTGCGTTATGCGATTTGCTTGATGCGGATAAGCTTGCCGTCGACCACGTGCAGTCCGCATTCCTTGGACTCCGGGTTTTCCCACCACCAGCGGCCGGCGCGCACATCCTCGCCGGGCGCGATGGCGCGGGTGCAGGGCTCGCAGCCGATCGACGGGTAGCCGCGGTCATGCAGCGGGTTGTACGGCACGTCGTTGCTGCGGATGTAGTGCCATACATCCTCTTCCGACCAGTCGGCCAGCGGATTGAATTTCACCATGCCGTGCGCCACGTCGTCTTCCTGCACATGCAGCTCGGAGCGGGTGGCCGACTGCGCCCGGCGCTGGCCGGTGACCCAGGCCTTGTTGCCGGCCAGGGCCCGGTTCAGCGGATCGACCTTGCGGATGCGGCAGCATTCCTTGCGCATGTCCACGCTGTCGTAGAAGGCGTTCAGGCCGTTCTGCTGCACGTAGGCATCGACCGCAGCAGGGTCTGGCCGGTAGGCCTCCACTTCATAGCCATAGACTTCGCGGATGCGGTCCAGCATGCCCAGGGTTTCCGCATGCAGCCGGCCGGTCTCCAGCGTGAAGATGCCGATCGGCAGCTTTGCGCGCAGGATCAGGTCGGTCAGCACCATGTCTTCCGCCGCGAGGCTGGACGCGAACACCGCGGGCGTGAAGTCGGCGGCGATGCGCGCCAGGGTCGCACGGGTGGCCGCGACCAGGCCGTCGTAGTCGGCGGAGATCATTTCTGCGCTGCCTCGGCTGCGCGGTCGGCGCGGCGGAACAGGGGCATCTTCTGGTCCCACGATGCCTGGTAGGCTTCCGAGAAATCGGTCAGGCCCTTCAGTGCATCCTCGATGCTGCGGTCCGGCCGCGTGGCGAAGGCATTGAAGCCCACGCGCTGCATGTAGAACAGCTGGTCGCGCAGCACGTCGCCGATGGCGCGCAGCTCGCCGGCAAAGCCCAGGCGGGCGCGCAGGTTGTAGGCGATGGAATAACCGCGGCCGTCGGCGAACTTGGGGAAGTCCACCGCGATCAGCGGCAGCGTTTCCACGTCTTCCTTCAGCGCTTCCGGCCGCTCGTCGCTGGCCAGCCAGACGGCCACGTCGCCGCGCGCCTTGAGCGCGTCGCGGCGCGCCTGCCATACGGCCAGCGGCACGATGACGCGGCCTTCGGGAATGGCGACCGATTCAGCGGTTTCGCCTTCTGCCAGCTTGACTACCTGCCAGTCGTCGGCAACGATCTGGCGGTCCTTGATGATGTCACGCATATGCGTCTTCTCCTGCGTTGTGGTGCGCCTTGATCGGGGTCGCGTACACGTATTCCTTGAATGGGGCCACGCCGATGCGGCGCACGGTGTCGATGAAGCGCTCGTCCTCGGTGCGCTCGCGCACATAGACTTCGAGGATGCGCTCGATCACGATGGGCATCTGGTGCGCCGAGAACGACGGTCCGATGATCTTGCCGATCGAGCTCTCGTTGCCCTGGGCGCCGCCGAGCGACACCTGGTACCACTCGGCGCCGTCCTTGTCCACGCCCAGGATGCCGATGTTGCCGACATGGTGGTGGCCGCAGGCATTGATGCAGCCCGAGATGTTGAGCTCGATGTCGCCGATGTCATGCTGGAAGTCGAGGTTGTCGAAGCGCTCGGCGATGGCCTGCGCGATCGGGATCGATTTCGCATTGGCCAGCGCGCAGAAGTCGCCGCCCGGGCAGCAGATGATGTCGGTCAGGAGGCCCAGGTTGGGCGTGGCCAGGCCGTGCGCCTTGGCTTCCTGCCACAGCGCGAACAGCTCGCCCTGCTCGACGTCGGCCAGCACCAGGTTCTGCTCGTGGGTGGCGCGCAGTTCGCCGAAGCTGTAGCGGTCGGCCAGGTCGGCCACGAAGTCCATCTGCTCGGCCGAGATGTCGCCCGGCGGAATGCCGGTCTTCTTCAGCGACAGGGTGACGATGGCATAGCCCGGAACGCGATGCGGCTTCACATTGCGGTTGATCCAGCTGGCGAAGGCCTTGTTCTCTTCCTGCTGCGCGGCCAGCGCGGCGCCGCCGTCTTCCAGCGTTTCATAGGCGGGCGGCGCGAAGTAGGCGGCCACGCGGTTGAATTCCTGGTCGGTCAGGGTGCTCGGGCCCTCTTTGATGTCGGTCCATTCCGCTTCGACTTGGCGCGCGAATTCCTCGGCGCCGATGGCCTTGACCAGGATCTTGATGCGGGCCTTATAGATGTTGTCGCGGCGGCCGTACTGGTTGTAGACCCGCATGATCGCTTCGGTATAGGTCAGCAGGTGGTCGCGCGGCAGGAATTCGCGGATCACGCTGCCCAGGATGGGCGTGCGGCCCATGCCGCCGCCAACCATCACCCGGAAGCCCACTTCGCCGGCCTCGTTCTTCACCACGGTGAAGGCCAGGTCATGCACGGCGGTGGCGGCGCGGTCCTCGACGGAACCGTTGAAGGCGATCTTGAACTTGCGCGGCAGGTAGGCGAATTCCGGGTGGAAGGTGCTCCACTGGCGCATGATTTCCGCATAGGGGCGCGGATCGACGATCTCATCGGCGGCTACGCCGCAGTATTCGTCGGTGGTGATGTTGCGGATGCAGTTGCCCGAGGTCTGGATCGCATGCATCTCGACCGATGCCAGCTTTTCCAGGATCTCCGGGGTTTCCTCCAGGTTGATCCAGTTGTACTGGATGTTCTGGCGGGTGGTGAAATGGCCGTAGCCGCGATCGTGCTTCCTGGCGATCTCGGCAAACATGCGCATCTGCTTCGAGGCCAGCAGGCCGTAGGGCACGGCCACGCGCAGCATGTAGGCATGGCGTTGCAGGTAGAGGCCGTTCTGCAGGCGCAGCGGGCGGAATTCATCCTCGGCCAGCTCGCCGGACAGGCGACGCCGCACCTGGTCACGGTATTGCGCGATGCGTTCCTTGACGATCTGGAAGTCGTATTGGTCGTAGCGATACATGGTCTATCCTTAATGAGGGCGTCGTTCAGAGCACCAGTTTGGCTGCTACCCCGGTCAGCGTCACGGCCAGCAGGCCGCGCAACGCACGTTCCGGCACCGCACGCGCCGCCAGCGAACCCAGGGTGATCCCGGGCACCGAACCCAAGAGCAGCATGACGAGCAGTTCCCAGTTGATGGACCCGAGCCACCAGTGGCCGATGGCGGCAATGGCGGTCAGTGGTACGGCGTAGGCGATATCGGTGCCAGCGATTTCGGCGGGCTTCAAGCGCGGATACAGCAGAACCAGCAGAGTGGCGCCGACAGCTCCGGCGCCAATGGACGATATTGTAACCAATGTGCCGAGTACCGCACCGGACACGATGGTGGCGGCCACCAGCGCATTGCCCTGCAATTGCCGGCCCGGATGGGCATTCATCCAGTTCTGCATGCGGGTACGGAACAGTATCGCCACCACGGTCAGCAATACCGACACGGCGATGGAGTAACGGATGAACTGGCCGATTTCCTCGTTGAGCGTGCCGAAATGTTTCAGGCCCAGGGTGGCCAGCAGCGCGGCCGGCAGCGCGCCCAGGCACAGGCGCTTGACAATGTTCCAGTGGATATTGCCGTGATAACGGTGGGCAAACGTGCCGGCGGTCTTGGTGGCGGAAGCAAACGCCAGGTCGGTGCCCACCGCGACGGCCGGATTGATGCCGAACAGCAAGGTCAGCAGGGGCGTCATCAGCGAGCCGCCGCCGACGCCTGTCAGCCCGACCAGCAGTCCCACCGCAAATCCCGATCCTACATACGTTAAAGTCATAAGCCCCCGCACAAACGAGCCGGAATCGTAATAAACTTCCCGCTTATGCACAACGACATAGTATTTATTTGCTTATATGCATATGCGTAATATGCATTTCGGCATTCACCCTGACTTCCAGCTCCCATGAATCTTCATCAATTGCGCTTCGTCCGCGAGGCGGTCCGCCAGAATTTCAATCTGACCGAGGCGGCCAAGGCCCTGTTTACCTCCCAGCCCGGCGTCTCCAAGGCCATCATCGAACTGGAGGAAGAGCTGGGCGTGGACATTTTCACGCGGCACGGCAAGCGCATCCGCGGGCTCACCGAGCCGGGCCGGGCGGTGCTGAAGTCGGTGGAAATGGTCATGCAGGAAATCGAGAGCTTGAAGCGCATCGGCAAGGAATTCGCGGCGCAGGACAGCGGCAGCTTCACCATTGCCACCACCCATACCCAGGCCCGCTATTCGCTGCCGCGCGTGGTGCAGCAGTTCGCCCAGAAGTTTCCCAAGGTCAGGCTGTCGCTGCTGCAGGGCAACCCGCGCCAGGTTGCCGAGATGGTGCTGAACGACCAGGCCGACCTGGCGATTGCCACCGAGGCGATCGCCGATGTCGACGGCCTGATTTCGCTGCCGTGCTACCAGTGGGAGCACCTGGTGGTGGTGCCGCCGGAACATGCGCTGCTGCGCGCCAAGCCGCTGACGCTGGAGGAGATCGCCACTTATCCGCTGATTACCTACGATGCCGCGTTCGCCGGCCGCAACAAGATCGACCATGCCTTCGCGCTGCGCTCGCTGAAGCCCGACATCCTGCTGGAGGCGATCGACGCCGACGTGATCAAGACCTATGTCGAGCTGGGCATGGGCGTGGGCATCATCGCCGGCATGGCCTTCGACCCGGAGCGCGACCGCAACCTGCGCGCCATCTCGGCCGGGCACCTGTTCGGCAGCAATGTGTCGCGGGTGGCGATGAAGCAGGGCGCCTACCTGCGCAGCTACGTGTACACCTTCATCGAACTGATGACGCCCACCATCAACCGCAAGCTGATCGACCAGGTGATCAGCGGCGAGCAGACGATGTATGAATTGTGATGCGGCCTGGCGTGGCCGGCGGCGTTGCGGCAAGGCCCGCCGGCCGGAGGCTTGCCGCTATAATGCCGGGCTACTTTTGACCACCATTCCACGCCCCTGCACATGAAGCTAGCCACCCTGAAGGACGGCACCCGCGACGGCCAGCTGGCGGTCGTTTCGCGCGACCTCAAGACCGTTGCCATTGCCGACGCCATTGCGCCCACGCTGCAGCGCGCGCTTGACGACTGGCAGTTCATGGCGCCGCAGCTGATCGAACTGTATGAGCAGCTCAATGCCGGCCGCGCGCCGCGCGCCTTCGATTTCGATGCCCGCAACTGCATGGCGCCGCTGCCGCGGGCCTACCAGTGGGCCGATGGCTCGTCCTATGTGAACCATGTGGAGCTGGTGCGCCGGGCGCGCGCGGCGCAGATGCCCGAATCATTCTGGCACGACCCGCTGATGTACCAGGGCGGCTCCGACGACTTCATCGGACCGACCGACGACATCGTCGTCATGTCGGAAGACTGGGGCATCGACTTCGAGGGCGAGGTGGCGGTGGTCACCGACGACGTGGCCATGGCCGCCACGCCCGAGCAGGCCGCCGGCCATATCCGGCTGCTGATGCTGGTCAACGACGTGTCGCTGCGCAACCTGATCCCGGCCGAACTGGCCAAGGGCTTCGGCTTCCTGCAGTCCAAGCCGGCGACCGCGTTCTCGCCGGTGGCGGTCACACCCGACGAACTCGGCCCGGCGTGGCGCGACGGCCGCCTCCACCTGCCGCTGCGCGCAACCTGGAACAACAATCTGGTCGGCCAGCCCAACGCCGGCGACGACATGGTGTTTGGCTTCCCGCAACTCGTCGCGCACCTGGCCAAAACGCGCAATGTGCGCGCCGGCAGCATCGTCGGCTCGGGCACGGTGTCGAACAAGGATGCGCGCCGCGGCTATACCTGCATCGCCGAAAAGCGTGCGCTGGAAATGATCGAGGGCGGCGAGCCGACCACGCCCTTCATGCGTTTCGGCGACAACATCCGCCTCGACATGCGCGATGCCGACGGCAGGTCCATTTTCGGCGCCATCGACCAGAAAGTGGTGCAGGGCGAGCCGCCGGTCAGCCGCTGAATCCTCATTCGACACAACAACAGGAACAACCATGCAATCCAAACTCTTCCGCTGGTTCGCCGGCATGTCCTGCATTTCGCTGTCCGTGCTGATGGCCCAATCCGCCCATGCGCAGATCAAGGTGGGCGTCACGATTTCCACTACCGGCCCGGCGGCCGCGATCGGCGCGCCGACCCGCAATGCGATGCTGCTGTGGCCCAAGGAAGTGGCGGGCCAGAAGGTCGAATACATCATCCTCGACGATGCGTCCGACACCACCAACGCGGTGCGCAACCTGCGCAAGCTGACCACCGAGGAAAAGGTCGACATCGTGGTCGGCCCCAACACCACGCCGAATGCGCTGGCGATGCTGGACGCGCTGGCCGAGTCGCAGACGCCGATGGTGGCGCTGGCGGCGTCGGCATCCATCGTCGAGCCGCAGGACGCGCGCCGCGCCTGGGCCTTCAAGATGCCGCAGAACGACACCCACATGACCACCATCCTGACCCAGCACATGGCTGACAACGGCGTGAAGACGGTGGCCTTCATCGGCTTCGCCGACGCCTATGGCGAAGGCTGGTGGCGCGAGTTCTCCAAGCTGGCCGAACTGCGCAAGCTGCAGATCGTGGCCAACGAGCGCTTCGCCCGCACCGATACCAGCGTCACCGGCCAGGTACTGAAGATCATGGCCGCCAAGCCGGATGCCGTGCTGGTGGCCGGCTCGGCGACGCCGGCGGTGCTGCCGCAGAAGACGCTGGTGGAGCGCGGCTACAAGGGCCGCATCTACCAGACCCATGGCATCGCGACGCTGGAATTCCTGAAGGTGGGCGGCAAGGACGTGGAAGGCACCTTCTTCCCGACCGGCCCGGCGGTGGTGGCCAAGCAGCTGCCGGAAAACAACCCGGTGAAGAAGGTGGCGATGGATTTCACCCGCCGTTATGAAGCGGCCTATGGCGAAGGCACCGTGACCCAGTTCGCGGCGGACGCCTGGGGCGCCTGGATGCTGATCGCCAATGCCGTGCCCCAGGCGCTCAAGAGCGCCAAGCCGGGCACCTCCGAATTCCGCGCCGCGCTGCGCGCCGCGCTGGAAAACACCCGCGAGCTGACCGTGCCGCAGGGCGTGATCAACATGAATGCCCGCGACCATGTCGGCCTGGACCAGCGCTCGCGGGTGATGGGCCGCATCCAGGGCGGGCGCTTCACCTACGCGTACGGCGGCTAGACGCACAAGGCCTGCCGCCGACTGTCGTCAACGGGATCAGGCGGCGCGCAGGCCTTCCAGCAGCTTCACCGTGGCGTCGAACAGCGGGTCGCCCGGGGCGGCAAGGGCGTCGCAGATGGTCAGATGATTGCGATCGGGCAGCGCCACGTCCGCCGTCAGCCTGTCCTTCCAGACCGACCCGATCAGCGCGTTCTGGCGCTTGAACTCCTCCGATTCCAGCCCGCCCACGGCGGTCACGAAAGGCGCGTCGGCCGCCTGCGGCATGAAGGCCGGCGACAGCGGCCCGATGTGTTCCGTCTTCAGCTTCAGATCCACATTCACATAATCGGCATGCTGCACCGGGGTCAGGTCGTACAGGCCCGACAGCAGCACGCCGCCGCGCACCAGGTCGGCCGGCAGGTCGTCGGCGAAGCGCGGCCACTGGGCCGCCAGCATCATCGCCGCCAGGTGGCCGCCGGCGGAGTGGCCGGCCACCACGATGCGGCTGGGGTCGATGTCGTACTGCTCGGCATTGCGGTACAGCCAGGCCAGCGCCCGCAACTGCTGGCGCGTGATTTCCTCCAGCGAGGCCGTCGGCGCCAGAGTGTAGTTGGTCAGCGCGACATTGAAGCCGGCGCGTACATAGCCGGGGACGATGAAGGAAAAGTCGGACTTGTCCAGCGAGCGCCACCAGCCGCCATGAATGAATACCAGCAGCGGCGCGCCGCGCTTGCTTGCCGGGAACAGGTCCAGGCGTTCCCCCGCGCTCTCGCCATACGCCAGGTCGAGCAGGCCGGCATGCGTGCGGCGCACATGGGCCGAGTCCTTCTGCCAGCGGGTAAAGATGCGGGCATGGTCCGGCACGGCGGCGCGGGCGTTGAACTGGGCATTGTAGTAGGCGGTGGGATCTTGCATCGCAGTGGCGGCGTGAGAATGGAGAGACGGGATGATAGCACCCGCGTTTGCGCTGCTGAAGGCCGGCCCATGCCAGTGCGTCCCCCCGATGGAGGGCGGGGCATTAGTCGCCGCATTCTTGATATTGGTCGCCTGGCCTGCAATCTGGGGATGCAAAAACGGCATGACGTCTTAACATGTAGCTTCCTGACGGATGCGATGGGAGCCGTGATGCCGACCGAGCAGATTGGCGATTATGAAATCGAGTATTCGGGCATGCATCTCGCTGAGAGCGAGGGCTGGACCGCGTGGGTGGAAATCTATGGCCCATCCCGCAATCCGATGCACCGGCAGCCCGTGGTGCCTTCCCAGCGGGTGGCGGTCGAGACCAGTTTTTCCACCCAGCAGGAAGCCGAGCAGGCGGCGCGCCGGATCGCCATCGACATGCTGGAACAAGGCCATCATCGCGCTTCGCCTGGCTGAGCCCGTCCCGAGGCCATCGCAAGGGGGACGCTGTCTGCGTGAACTCTTGCGCGCTGCGGCAATCGGACCGTGATTGTATTGGGAGAATGACGACATGACGATGTGTACTGCATGCAGCGCGCTGCAGCAAGGTGGACACGAGCATGCCGCACTGATGAGTCTGGGCCGTCGTGGCTATATGCAGTCGGCGAAGGCCCGCACCAGCGGCGGCGAATATTTTGTATGCAGGCTGTGCGGCGCGGAATGGCGACGCGAGAACGGCATGCATGAAGTGGTCAGGAAGAAAGCCGGCTGGAGCCTGTCACGGCTGCGCTGATGCGCTGACGTCCGTGCGGCGCGCCGCCTTGCTGCAGGCGCTGCCGCTTATTCGTTCCTATTGCAACGCAGTGCGCCGCGCCAGGGCTGACATCAGCAGCGCGCCGGCGGTTGCTGCCGCCGTATCGAGCAGGACGTCGGTCAGCCGGGCCTCGCGGAACGGCAGAAAGGACTGGTGGAATTCATCGCCGGCGCCGGCCAGCATGGTCAGGCCCACCGCAACGAGCAGGCTGGGACGCCGCATCGACAGCCACACGAGCACACACCAGCCGCCGTAAAACACCACATGGTAGACCTTGCTGAAGTCATCGCGGCCCGGCAGATGGGCAACGGTGGTTTCCTGGCCGCCCATCCAGAGCAGCAGCAGGTACAGCGTCAGCGCGGTGACGGCATAGCAGGCGCTCGGCAGGCGTCGGAGCAGGGCATAGAGATCCATAGTGGGCAGTCCAGGCGGATGAAACGGGCAGACGGTGTCCGCAGAGAGCGGATTTTGCCGGTTCAGGCACGGAATGCGCAAGTTGCGGCAGGGCAGGGGACGCTAGACTTGGGCAACAGCGCCGGCAAGCTGGCGTTGTCCTTGTTCATGGACAGTCATTTTCCGCGAGGCACTCATCTTGTCTTCCTTTCCCGATTTGCCTTCCGGGGCACCCCGAAGCGACGGCCACATCGTCAACCGCATCCTGCTGACCAACGACGACGGCATCGACGCGCCCGGCCTGGCCGTGCTCGAACAGGTCGCCGCCACGCTGGCATCCGAAGTCTGGGTGGTGGCGCCGGAACATGACCAGAGCGGCACCTCCCATTCGATCAGCCTGCACCAGCCGCTGCGCTACAGCCGGCGCGGGGAACGCCGCTTCGGCATTTCCGGCACGCCCGGCGACTGCGTCGTCATGGCGGTGCGGCACCTGATGCAGGACAACCCGCCCGAACTCATCCTGTCGGGCGTCAACCGCGGCGCCAACCTCGGCGTGGAAACCGTGTTTTCAGGCACGGTGGGCGCGGCGATGACGGGCATGCTGTTCGGCATTCCGTCGATTGCGCTGAGCCAGACCTTCGGCGACCCGGCCGCCGTGCGCTGGGACACCGCGCGCCAGGTCGCGCCGGACGTGATTCGCCGCCTGTATGCCGCCGGCTGGGACATCCATGCCTGCCTGAACGTCAACTTCCCGAATGTGGCCCCGGCCGAGGCCGGACCGCTGACGCTGACCCGGCAGGGCGTGGGTCTGGTCAAGGGCATCAACGTGGTGCCGCGTACCGATCCGCGCGGCCTGACCTATCACTGGCTGCAGTTCCACCGCGAAACCGTGGAGAATGCGCCCGACACCGAAACCGCGGTGGTGCGGGCCGGCGGCATCGCGGTCACGCCGCTGCGCTTCGAGCGCACCAATGAAGACGCGCTGGCCCATCTGCGCAATGCGCTGTCGCAGCGCTGAAGGAGGCCGTCGCCGAGCTGGCGGCGTGGCAGGCAACGCATAAAATTCAAAGGGCGGACCATCCACGCACCGACTTTTGAGCGACAATTAACCGTTCATCGAACAAGTGCAGCAGGATGAAGCATCATGGACGGGCGACGACCACGCAGCATAGGACGCGCGATCCTGTTGCTGCTGCTTTGCGCGGCACTGGTTTTCTGGCTGCTGTTCGCTTCGCCCGTCGCTGCGCTCAGGCGCATCCAGGAATGGATAGACAGCCTGGGCGCCTGGGGGCCTGCAGTATTCCTTCTCTTCTATATCGTGGCGGTGGTGGTGCTGGTGCCGGGCTCCATGCTGGCGCTGCTGGCCGGCCTTGCCTACGGCATGTGGGGACTGCCGCTGGCGCTGGCCGCCGCCACCACCGGCGCGTCGATATCCTTCCTGATCGCGCGGCACCTGCTGCGTAGCCAGGTGCAGGCCATGACCCGGCGCCGCCTGATATGGCGCGCTTTCGAGCGTGCGGTCAGCGAGGGCGGCTGGCGCATCGTTGCCCTGGTCAGGCTCAGCCCGGTGCTGCCGTTCAATCTGCAGAATTACTTTTTCGGCATTACCCGTATTCCGTTCCGGCACTACCTGCCGGCCACGCTGCTGGGCATCGTTCCGGGCACCACGGTCAATGTCTCGCTGGCCACCGCCGGCTATGCGATCAGCATGGACGGCATCGCCGATCTCTGGCATCCGCTCAAGCTGCTGCTGTTCGCCCTCGGGCTGGCGGTGACCGGCATTGTCTGCTGGACCATCACCCGCCGGGTGCGCGCCATCCTGCGCATTGCCGCAAAGGCGGCAGGCGAGCCCTGATCCTTTCCCTGCACGACTGCGATTTGCTGTCGATTTTCGATCCAGGCGATGCCTTCGTTTTTTACATGATGACCATCATAAAAAAGAGTATAGTGACGGCACCCGACATCGCATTGGAGCCGTCATGAATCCATCGCCCGACCACACCGCAGCCGCCGCGTCGCCACCGAGGCCGGTAGCCGTCGATCCGCGCACCCGCATGCTGCTGGAAGCGCCCATCGTGCCGACCCTGCTGCGCCTGGGCGCGCCGAACGTCGCGGTGATGGCCGCGCAGGCGGCGGCCGGGCTGATTGAAACCTGGTTCGTCGGCAAGCTCGGCACCGACGCCCTGGCCGGGATGGCCCTGGTGTTTCCCGCCGTGATGCTGATGCAGATGATGTCCGGCGGCGCCATGGGCGGCGGCATCGCGTCCGCGATTGCGCGCGCCATCGGCGGGCGGCGGCACGACGACGCCAATGCGCTGGTGCTGCATGGCGCCGCCATCGCCATCGGATTCGGCCTGGCCTTCACGCTGGCGGTGCTGCTGGGCGGACGCTGGCTGTATGGCGCGATGGGCGGCAGCGGCGCGTCGCTGGACGCGGCGCTGACCTATTCTTCCTGCGTGTTTGCCGGCGCGACCCTGATCTGGCTGTTCAACGCGCTGGCGGCGGTGGTGCGCGGCACCGGCAACATGGCCGTGCCGGCGCTCGTGACCTGTGCCGGCACGGTGCTGCTGGTGCCGCTGTCGCCATTGCTGATCTTTGGCTGGGGCCCGGTGCCGGCGCTGGGCATCGCCGGCGGCGCCATCGCGCTGCTGCTGTACTACCTGCTGGGCACCATCGCGCTGGCGGCTTACCTGATGTCCTCGCGCAGCCTGCTGCGGCCACGGCTGCGCGGCCTGCGTTTTCAGCGCGCCCTGTTCTGGGACATCCTGCGCGTCGGGCTGGCCGGCGCGGTGTCGACCGTGGCGACCAATGTCGCCATCGCGGTAACGACCTCGCTGGTCGGCGGCTTCGGCAGCGCATCGATCGCCGGCTACGGCACCGCGTCCCGGCTGGAATACCTGCTGGTGCCGCTCGTGTTCGGCCTCGGCGGACCGCTGGTGGCCATGGTCGGCACCTGTATCGGCGGCGGCCAGCGCCGGCGCGCGCTGCAGGCGGCATGGCTGGGCGCGGCAATCGCCTTCGGCCTGACCGAAGCGATCGGCCTGCTGGCGGCAGCCTTTCCGCTGGCCTGGCTGCGGCTGTTCGACACCGATCCCGCGATGCTGGAAGCCGGCAGCCTCTACCTGCGCACCGTCGGACCGTTCTACGGTTTCTTCGGCCTGGGGCTGACGCTGTATTTCGCTTCCCAGGGCGCGGGCCGGCTCAAGTGGCCGGTGCTGTCCAACCTGGCGCGGCTGGCGGTGGGCGCCATCGGCGGCTGGCTGGCGCTGCGCTGGGGCGGCCTGGCGCTGGTATTTGCGGCGCAGGCGCTGGCGCTGGTGGTGTACGGCGTGCTGAATGCGGCGACGGTGGCGGCCGGCGCCTGGCAGGGCGCGCTGCAATGGCCGTTCCCGCGGCGCGGCATGGTTTCCTGAGCGGGCGCGCCGCCGTTACACGGCTGCCCGGCGGGCTTCGGGAGGGTGGGCCAGCATGCGGCGCAATTCAGGCAGCACCTGAGCGCGCCAGTGCGGCCCGGAAAACACGTCCCGGTGGGTGGCGCCTTCGACGTCGAGATGCTGCAAGGCCGATGCCGGCAGGCCGGTGCACAGCGCATGCGCGGCCCGGGTCTGGCCGGCGCCGCAGATCTCGTCCGACGCCGCTTCCACCGTCAGCAGCGTGCCATGGCGGATGCGGTCCGGCCGCACCGGCCGGCCGCGATGCCGCAGCATGCCCCGGGCCAGCGCGCAGCGCTGGAATACCTCGCGCAGGTTGTCCAGATAGAATTCGGCGGCCAGGTCCAGCACCGGCTGTTGCGGCGGCAGGGCGCTGCCCAGTTCCAGCATTGCGCGCCAGAAGATTAGCGGGTCGCCCAGACCGGCGGCAACCGAGGTCAGGCGCCGCCGCTGCTCCATGCCGATCGACGCCACCAGCTGCATGGCGCCGCCATAGACGCGGCGCCCGGCGCCCGGCAGCGGCGCCGGCACGACGCTGATCAGTTCCGTCTCGAACCAGTCCAGCGGCGCCCCGGTGGCGAAGCGGTTCACCGGGCTGGGATGGATGCGGGCGTCGATCGGGCCTGCCATCAGCGTCAGGCTGCGCGGCTGGGCCGGATCGCCGTCCTCGGCCAGCAGGGCCGCCGCCGCCAGCGCCGGCACGCAGGACTGGCAGATCGCCACCATGTGCGCGCCCGGCCCGATGGCGCGCATGAAGCGCAGCACATAGTCGATGTAGTCGTCCAGGCCGAAGTGGCCGGCCGACAGCGGCACGTCGCGGGCATCGGCCCAGTCTGTCACATGCACCTGGTAGTCCGGCAGCAGGCCCAGCACGGTGTCGCGCAGCTGCGCCGCCGCATGGCCCGACATCGGCGCCACCAGCAGCAGCGGCGGCGCGTCCGCCGTGCCGGCGCGAAAGCGCAGCAGCCGGCCGAACGGTGCATCGAGCACCGTTTCTTCCTGCACCGTGACGCTGCCGCCCGGCGTGTCCAGGCCGAGGCCGGCCAGCCCGAAATTCGGGCGCGGCTGCCGCAGCGTCTCGCCGTACGTGCTTTCCAGCATCGCCGCGAGCGTTCGCAGTCCCGGCGGATGCATCAGCCAGTTCAATCCTGTCTGGCCGGCGGCGGGCTGCTGGTTCTGGTAGGGCATGCATCACTCCTCAAGGGGGGAACAGTACTGACCGGCTGCAGGCAATTGGGTTCCGGTCGCGGCGATGCGCCTATGCCGCGACGCCTGCCTGATCCGGCCTGGAACGCAACCAGGCCGACGGCGGAACGCCGAACCGGGCGATGAAGGCGCGGGAAAAGGCCGGCTGGCTCTGATAGCCGACCCGGATCGCCACCTGCTCCACCGGCAGGCGCTGACGCAGCAACTGTCGTGCCAGTTTCATCCGGCGCTGCGCGATGTACTCGGCCGGCGGCATGCCGACCTGCTTGTGAAACTGGCTGGCGAACTTGCTGCGCGACATGCCGGCCATGCGCGCCAGCGCATCCAGCGGCCACGGCTGCGCCGGCTGGCGCTGCACCGCCTCCAGCACCCGCGCCAGGCCGGGGTCGGACAGGCCAGCCAGCGCATCCTGCTCGAGCCGGCCCGTCGCGTGGGCATGCCGCAGCAGTTGCACCACCAGCACTTCGCACAGCCGGTTCAGCATGAGCCGGCGGCCGCCGTGCTGGCTCCGCGCCTCGCTGTCGAGCAGTTCCAGCGTGCAGTGCAGCAGGGGCGCGTCGGCCAGGCGGACATGCAGGCAGTCCGGAAGCATGGGCGTCGGCGCATGGGCATCCTCGCCTTCCAGGGCCAGGTTGGCGCAGACCAGGCTGACCTCGCTCCCCGGCGGCACCACCAGATGGTGTTGCAGCCCGCGCGGATAGAACAGCACGGCAGGCTCGTCGATATGGATGGACGGCCGGTCCGGATGATGCATCACCACGGTGCCGCTGCGCACCACATGCAGCTGTCCCAGGGCGCCGGCGCCGGGGAAATGACTGTTGCCGCAGAAACGGCCATCGAAGAAGACGGTCGCGTTAAAAACATTTCTATCCAGGAATTCGGAAAGTCTGTCCATGGTGCCTGTGTGATGAGACGAAAGAGCATGAATTCGGGATGGGCGGGTATGGCGCGACGGGACTTGTCGGCTATCCTCCCGTCCTGTTTTCGACATTTCTCCATGGAAATTTAATCGGTTTGAAGGACTTTTCACCCATGCATGAACAGGCATTGCGCATGCGCAATATCCACAGCCGGGCCGACCGCCTGATGCTGTCCGTGATCTGGACCATGTTCGCCATGGCGCTGGGGCTGGCGGGCTGGCACGACACGCTGGGCTGGGCACTGGCGATCGGACTGCCGGCCGCGCTCGGTCCTACCGCCGCCATCCTGCTCGCGCCCGGCTCCCGCACCAGCCGCTACGTGGTGGCAACCGCGCTGATGGTATTTTCAGCCCTGCACATCCACCAGTCCGCCGGCGCCACCGAGCTGCACTTTGGCATCTTCGTGCTGCTGGCCTTTCTTCTCTGCTATCGCGACTGGTCGGTGATCGTGGTCGGCGCCGCGGTCATCGCGCTGCATCACCTGAGCTTCAACTACCTGCAGGAATGGGGCTTCGGCGTGCTGTGCTTTACCGATACCGGCCTGGGCCGGGTGCTTGCGCATGCCGCCTACGTGGTGGCCGAGACGGCGGTGCTGTCCTATCTGTCGCTGCTGCTGCATCGCGAAGCGGTCCAGGCGGCGGAACTGGGCGCGCGGCTGGACCAGGTCAATGCCTCCGGCGATGGTCGCATCACCCTGGCGGCGCCATCCACCGCCGCGCTGAGCGATGGCGGACGGGTGCTGGAAGGCATGATGACCACGCTGCGCGATGCCGTGGCGGTGGTGCATGCCGGCACCGAGGCGATTGCCGGGGCCGCGCACGCGATCGCCGACGGCAATGCCGACCTGTCGCGCCGCACCGGCAGCCAGTCCGCCGGACTGCGCCAGACCGCGGAGGCAATGGCGCAGCTGACCGTGGCCGTGAAGGACAACGATGCCGATGCCCGCCAGGCCAGCAGCCTGGCCGCCGGCGCCGCCGATATCGCCGAGCGTGGCGGCCAGGTGGTGGAGCAGATGATCGATTCGATGGAAGCGATCCGCGCCCGGTCGCGCCGCATCGTCGACATCATCGCCGTGATCGACGGCATTGCCTTCCAGACCAACATCCTGGCGCTGAACGCGGCGGTGGAAGCAGCCCGGGCCGGCGAGCAGGGCCGCGGTTTCGCGGTGGTGGCCTCGGAAGTGCGCGGCCTGGCGCAGCGCTCGGCCGCCGCCTCCCGCGAAATCGCCGCCCTGATCCACGACTCGGTCGCCGCAGTCGATGCCGGCGACAGCCTGGCCGGGCAGGCCGGACGCACCATGGAGGACATCGTCAGGGCCGTGCAGGAAGTGGCCGCCATCATGGCCCGCATCGTGGCTGCCAGCCATGGTCAGGCCACCGGGATCGCCAGCGTCAATGACGCCATCGCCGGGATGGACCGCGGCACCCGCGACAATGCGGCCCTGGTGCAGCAGGCCGAGGCGGCCGCGGCCAGCATGCAGCAGCAGGTGCAGCTGCTGGGCCAGGCGGTGGGCGCTTTCCGTCTCGCATAAAAGATTGATCACGGATTGAATCCGTTTCGCCGGGTCCGCCGTAGAAAGAGGGCAGTTGCGCAATTTCCCTTTTCCCACGGAGGCATGAATGAAACACGCATTGAAAGCGGCAGCAGCAGTGATGACGGTAGCGACGCTTGCCGCATGTTCCACCCCGGCGATGATGAGCGACATGAAGGCGCCCGTCGCCCCCGCGGCAGTCAGTGTCCCGGCCGGCCACAAGGTGGCGATGATGACGACCGGCATGGGCGATCTGACCTATGAATGCCGGGCCAAGGCTGGCATGCCCGGCCAGTGGGAATGGGTCTTCACCGGCCCGGACGCGATGCTCTACGACATGAACCGGAAGATGGTCGGCAAATACTATGGCGGCCCGACCTGGGAAGCGGCTGACGGCAGCAAGGTCGGCGGCAAGCAGCTGGCTGTGGCGCCGTCACCGAATGCCGGCGCGATTCCGCTGCAGCTGGTGCAGGCCGGCCCGGCGACCGGCAATGGCGCCATGAGCGGCGTGAGCTATATCCAGCGTCTCAACACCATGGGCGGCGTTGCGCCCATGGACGCCTGCGGCGAATCCATGGCCGGCATGAAGAAAACCGTGAAGTACCAGGCCGATTACGTGTTCTACAAGCCAGCCTGATTCCGGCCGGCCAATGTGATGCGACCCGCGCAGCCAGGGGCTGGAGCGGGTCGCAGGGGATTTAGGCATGATGCCTAAAAACGAATGTCGATTTCAATCGACGTCTTCAATATACGCCCGAACGACGGCTTATTGGCGCACGCATGTTTTGATATCGCACAAACAAATTCGCTGGAAAGTATGACGTTCATCGTATAAGGGCAAGCACGTTTTGCCCCGCAGGATGATTACCTGATGCGCGGCATCAGTTCGCCGGTATTGGGATTGACATAGCCGCCCGGGACGCCGAGATAGCGCTCGCCGGTTGACGGATTGATCACGTCGCCGTTGCCGGTGGGAGGATAGTACTGGCCGGTGGCGGGATTGATCGCGCCCGTCTCGGCCCGTTCCGGCGACGGTGGCTGCAACCTTGACAGGTTGCCTTGCCGTTCGCGTTCATCGGCCTGATGCCGGTTTTGCGGCGCCGGGACAGCCCGTCCGGCATCGGACTGATTGGGCTGACTGGACGGATCGGACTGACTGGATGGGTCGGCCTGCGCCAGTGCCATAGTGCAGAAGCCCGCGCACAGCAGGGCGGGCAGGATTTTTTTCATCATGTCAATTCTGAGCCGCCAGCCGGCATAAGGTTCCGGCCGCCCTACAACAGCCCTACAGCAGCCCTTCGAACGGCAGCACCTCGACCATGTCGCCCGCCTGCACATTGCCCTGTTCGTGGCCCAGCACCACCATGCAGTTGGCCTCGGACATCGAGCGCAGGATGCCCGAGCCCTGGGCGCCGGTGATGCGCACCTCGCGGCTGCCGTCGGCGGCCACCGACAGGATGCCGCGCTGGTATTCGGTGCGGCCCGGCTTCTTGCGGATCGCGCCCTGCGAGCGGACCGCGAACAGCGGCAGCGGCGGCACCTGCGCGCCCATCATGTGCAGCAGCGCCTCGCGCGCGAAGAAGTAGAAGGTCACCATCACCGCCACCGGATTGCCCGGCAGGCCGAACAGATAGGCGCTGTGCCCGGCGGAGTGGATCTTGCCGAAGGCCATCGGACGGCCGGGACGCATGCCTATCTTCCAGAAGGTCACGTCGCCCAGCTGGGCCATCATCTGCTTGGTGTAGTCGGCCGCGCCGACCGACACGCCGCCGGAGGTGATGATGGCGTCCGCATTCTCGCAGGCCGAGCGGAACGCGGCTTCCAGCGCGGCCGGATCGTCGGCCACCACGCCCATGTCGATGATGTCGCAGCCCAGGCGCCTGAGCATGCCGTAGAGCGTGTAGCGGTTGCTGTCGTAGACGCAGCCCTCGTCGAGCGGCTCGCCGATCGAGCGCAATTCGTCGCCGGTGGAAAAGAAGGCCACCCGCAGCCGGCGCTGCACCGGCACCTCGGCCACGCCGAGCGAGGCCAGCAGGCCAAGGTCGGCCGGCCGCAGTATCTTGCCTCGGGCCAGCGCGGGCTGGCCAGCTGCCAGGTCTTCCCCGGCCAGCCGGCGGTTGTCGCCGGGGCGCACCACATTCGGCGGCAGCATCACGCTGGCGGTGTCGGACTGGCTGGTGAATTCCTGCGGCACCACGGTATCGCAGCCTTCGGGCATCACCGCGCCGGTCATGATGCGCACGCATTCGCCGGGGCCGACCGGGCCGTCGTAGGCGCGGCCCGCATAGGACGTGCCCACCACCCTGAGCGACAGCGGCGCGTCGCCTGCCAGCTCGGCGCTGGCGAAGGCGAAGCCGTCCATCGCGGAATTGTCATGGGCCGGCACATTGATCGGCGAGACGATGTCGGCCGCCAGCACCCGGTCGAGGGCGCTGCGGATGGCAACCTTCTCGACCGCATGCAGCGGCAGCACGAAACTGCGGATGATCTGCTGCGCCTGCGCCACCGGCAGGGCGTCGGGGTCATAGCCGGACAGGCAGCTGACGACCTGGTCCAGGGTGGGGTGGGTGGTTTGATCAGGGGGTGGTGTTTGCTTGATCGACACTTTTTATCCGCCTATATAGGACATTTCAACTTTCTTGCGCGGGCCTTGCGCCAGCCCTTCGGTGCTGCCGGTGCGCAGTTCGGAGTAACGGTCGCCGCGGGCGCGCCAGACCTGCGCCACCGCGCTGGAGATCTCCTGGTCGCTGTGCCCGGCGCGCAGCAGGGCGCGCAGGTCGTGGCCGCTGGTGGCGAACAGGCAGGTGTAGAGCTTGCCCTCGGTCGACAGCCTGGCCCGGGTGCAGTCGTGGCAGAAGGCCTGGGTCACGCTGGAGATCATGCCCACCTCGCCGCCGCCATCCGCATAGCGCCAGCGCGCCGCCGTTTCGCCGCTGTAGTTCGGGTCGACCGGCTGCAGCGGCATCACTTCGGAAATGCGGCGGACCACCTCGGCCGAGGGAATCACTTCATCCATCTTCCAGCCGTTGGACGCGCCCACGTCCATGTATTCGATGAAGCGCAGGATGGTCGGGCTGCCCTTGAAGTGGCGCGCCATCGGCACGATTTCCTGGTCGTTCATGCCGCCCTTGACCACCATGTTGACCTTGACCGGGCCAAGCCCGGCGCGATGCGCCGCCTCGATGCCGTGCAGCACGTCCGAGACCGAGAAGTCGACATCGTTCATGCGGCGGAACACGGCATCGTCGAGCGCGTCGAGCGACACCGTCACCCGGTTCAGCCCGGCGTCCTTCAATGCCTGCGCCTTGCGCGCCAGCAGCGAGCCGTTGGTGGTCAGGGTCAGGTCGAGTTCGCGGCCGTCCGGCGTCTTCAGCGCGCGCAGCATGGCCACCAGGTTCTCCAGGTTCTTGCGCAGCAGCGGTTCGCCGCCGGTCAGCCTGATCTTTTCCACGCCGTGGGCGACGAACAGGCTGGCCACCCGGGTGATTTCCTCGAACGACAGCAGCGCGCTGTGCGGCAGGAACGCATAGTCCTTGTCGAACACTTCCTTGGGCATGCAGTAGACGCAGCGGAAGTTGCAGCGATCGGTGACCGAGATGCGCAGGTCGCGCAGCGGACGCGCCAGGCTGTCGGCGAGCAGGCCGGTGGGCTGCTCCAGGCTGGCGGGGATGCGCGGCGCCGATGGCAGGCTGCGGTAGTCGGCGACGGGAATGATTCTGGATGACATGGCAGGCGGTTCAGGTTCGGCTCGGTTGCATTCTATTGACATGGGCGGCCGGTCGCATGGCCCGGCCGCTTAACGCAGGTACGATACCACGAGGCCTGCTACCGCACATGCAAGGATCAGCTTGATGGTATCGGCCTTGTAATGCACCAGCGCCAGCAGGGCAAGCGCGCTGATCGCGATCGCCGCCCAGTCCCAGCGCAGCGGCGGCAGGTCGAGCCTGAAGACATGCCAGGCGAAGAACAGCGCCAGGCTGATCACCACGCCGACCACGGCCGCCGAAATTGCGGTCAGCGGCGCGGTGAGGCGGATATCGCCACGCGTCGATTCCACCAGCGGCCCGCCCGCCAGGATGAAGATGAAGGAAGGCAGGAAGGTGAAGAAGGTCGTCACGCAGGCCGCCGCGGCGCCGGCCAGCAGCAGGTGGTCCGGGCCGAACAACGCCTTGGTCCAACCGCCGACGAAGCCGACGAAGGCCACGATCATGATCAGCGGACCGGGCGTGGTCTCGCCCAGGGCCAGGCCGTCGATCATTTGCGTCGCGGTCAGCCAGTGATAGGTTTCCACGCCGCCCTGATAGACATAAGGCAGCACCGCGTAGGCGCCGCCGAAGGTCAGCATCGCGGCCTTGGTGAAGAACCAGCCCATCTGGGCCAGCGGCGCCTGGCGGCCGTACAGCAGCGCCAGCGCCAGCCAGGCCAGGATGCCGATCCCGATGCCGACCGCCAGCAGCTTTGCCAGGTGCGGGCCGCTGTAGCGCGCATGCGGCGGCGGCGGCGTCGCATCGTCGATGATCGCCGGTCCGTAGCTGGCCTGCGCACCTGGCCCGTGTCCGCCGCCAGGCTGGAACTTTGCCGGCAGCAGGCGCCCGCCGACCATGCCGGCCAGCGCCGCCGACAGCACGATGACCGGGAAAGGCAGGCGCAGCACCGCGATGGCCACCAGCGCAGCCGCTGCGATGGCGACCAGCCAGCCGTTCTTCAGTGACCGGCTGCCGATGCGCCAGGCGGCGGCGAGCACGATCGCCACCACCGCCGGCTTGATCCCATACAGCACGCCGGCCACCACCGGCAGATTGCCGAAGGCCAGGTAAATCCATGAAAGCAGGATCAGGATCAGCAGCGAAGGCAGCACGAACAGCGCCCCGGCGATGATGCCGCCCCAGGTGCGATGCATCAGCCAGCCGATATAGATCGCCAGCTGGGTGGCTTCCGGTCCGGGCAGCAGCATGCAGTAGTTGAGCGCATGCAGGAAGCGCTGCTCGGAAATCCAGCGCCGGCGTTCCACCAGTTCGGTATGCATCAGGGCGATCTGCCCGGCCGGACCGCCAAAGCTGATGAAACCCAGCTTGAGCCAGTAGGCGAACGCTTCAGCGAGGCTGACCGGGGGCGGCGCCGTTGTCTTGTCCATCTGTCCTTGCCTTTCGCGGCGCAGAAAAAAGGGAGCGAAAGCTCCCTTGGGTTGTGTTCCATTGCTGTCGAATGCCAGCCCGGACCGGTTTGGTGCGCATGAAGCGCAGCGTCTTCCAGTCCGCGCCGTACGCTGCACAGGCAGCCCGCCACGCCCGTCGGGCGCGGCGGGCAGGAAATCAACGATTGGTTTCCACCTGGATCAGCGGCTCGTTCGACACCGGCGGCAGCGGCTTGCGTTCGCGCGGCACGCGCGGCGCCGGCTGGATGCGGGCAGCCGCTTCCTGGGCTGCACGCAGCTTCTCCGGATCGGTGCTTGCCAGGGTCAGACCAGCGGCGCTGAGCATGGCATTGAGCTCCTGCAGCGGCATGTTGGCGCCTGCCTTGGCAGGAGCCGCGCTGCTGGCGACCGGCTGCGGCTGGGCGGCAGCAGGCGCCTGCGCCGCTTCCGTCGCTTCCGCTTCGACCGGCGCTACCGCTGCCGGCTGCGCCTCGGCGACGGGCGCGCTCTCGGCGTGTTCCACCGGGTTGGCGTCAACCGCTTCGGCTTGCTGGACAATGGCTTGCTGGACAACTGGCGATGGCTGTTCGTCCATCGCCGGCGCAGCGTCGGTGTCCACCGCGCGGGTCGGCTCCGGCTCGACGGCCGCAGGCGCTTCCGGCTGCGCTGGCGCAGCTTCGGCCAGCGTGGCCGCCTCGGCATCCACCGCTGCGGGCGCAATGGCGCTCGCTTCGGTATCAGCCACGGCTTCGCTGGTTTGCGCAGGCACGGTCGGCGCCGCTTCGTCGGCGGCAGGCGTTGCCTGTTCCGGCTGTGCGCTCGCTTCGGCGGGCACGACTTCCACCGTGGTATGGCTGACCGTGACGTCCACCGTGCTTACCGCGATCACGGTGGCGTCGGGAGCCGCCTGGCTGGCAGCCTGCTCTTCGGCAATGGCTGCGGCTTCGCCGGCGATGGCGGCGCCCGCTTCCAGTTCCTCGCCGTTTTCGCCGATCTCGCCGTTTTCACGTTCACGACGATTGCGGTTGCGGCCGCCACGACGGCGACGGCGGCGCGGCTGGTCATCGCCTTCCTCGCCGGTCTCGGCCATCTGGTTTTCCAGGCCTTCCTGCTCGGCGCCGGTCTCGGCCGCCGATGCCGCAATCGCAGCCGCCGGGATTTCCGGCGCGACTGCCGCCGCGGTCAGTGGCAATGCTTCCTCGCTGGCTGCCGCCACGGGTGCGGCTGGCTTGCGCTCCTCGCGCGGTGCGCGCGGTGCGCGCTCCCGCTTGCCTTCACCAGCCTCGCGCGGCTCGCGTGCCTCACGCGGCTCGCGACGACCCTCGGCGTTTTCACGCGGTTCCCTGGCCTCGCGCGGCTCGCGCGGAGGACGTGGCGGGCGCACGGACTGGCCGGCCGGCGCCGCTGCCGGCACGGCGCCGGCGGCTGGCTTGGCCAGCATGTCGTCACGGCCTTCGACCTTGCCGGCGTCGCGCTCATCGCGCTCACGGCCACCGCGTCCGCCGCGGGCACGGCCACGCTGGCCATTGCCGCGCTGGTTGCGCTCGGCACGTTCGCGCGCCACTTCCGGCTTGGCCGCGGCGACCGGCGCCGGCACTGGTGCAACGACCACCGGCTTCTTGCGGAACAGGCCGAACAGGCGGCTCAGGAAGCCTTCCTCAACCTGGGGCGCGGGCGCCACCGGAGCCGGTGCCGGCTCGGGCGCCTTGCGCTCGACGATAGGCGCCGGCTGGTCCGGCGTGATGCTCTTGACCATCGCCTCCTGGCGCGGCTTTGCTTCTTCCTTCTGCCGCTTGTCGTAGCCGATGTCGGTTTCCGCCGCGTCGGCCATGCTGTAGCTGGCCTGCATGTCTTCCAGTCGCGGATCGTCATGCTTTAGGCGTTCCAGCTTGTAGTGCGGCGTTTCCAGATGCTTGTTTGGAATCAGGATCACGCTGACGCGGTGCCGGGTCTCGATCTTCAGGATCTCGCCGCGCTTTTCATTCAACAGGAAAGCGGCGACATCGACCGGCGCCTGCACATGGATCGCGGCCGAGTTTTCCTTCATCGCCTCTTCCTGGATGATGCGCAGCACCTGCAGGGCGGACGACTCGGTGTCCCGGATATGGCCGGTGCCGTTGCAGCGCGGGCAGGTCACGTGGCTGCCTTCCGACAGCGACGGGCGCAGGCGCTGGCGCGACAGTTCCATCAGGCCGAAACGGGAAATCTTGCCCATCTGCACACGGGCGCGGTCGAAGTGCAGCGCATCCTTCAGCCGGGTCTCGACTTCGCGCTGGTTCTTCGAGTTTTCCATGTCGATGAAGTCGATCACGATCAGGCCGCCGAGGTCGCGCAGGCGCAACTGGCGGGCCACTTCATCGGCCGCTTCGAGGTTGGTGTTGAGCGCGGTGGTCTCGATGTCGCTGCCGCGGGTGGCGCGGGCGGAGTTGACGTCGACCGACACCAGCGCTTCGGTATGGTCGATCACGATGGCGCCGCCCGATGGCAGCGGCACGGTGCGGGAATAGGCGGTCTCGATCTGGTGTTCGATCTGGAAGCGCGAGAACAGCGGCACGTCGTCGCGGTAGCGCTTGACCCGGTGCACCATATCCGGCATCACGTGGCTCATGAACTGCTGGGCCTGGTCGTAGATGTCGTCGGTGTCGATCAGGATTTCACCGATGTCGGGCTGGAAGTAGTCGCGGATCGCGCGGATCACCAGCGAGGATTCCTGATAGATCAGGAAGGCGCCGGAAGCGGACTGGCCGGCGCCCTCGATGGCGCGCCAGAGCTGCATCAGGTAATTCAGGTCCCACTGCAGTTCATCGACATTGCGGCCGATGCCGGCGGTGCGGGCAATGACCGACATGCCGCTGGGCAGGTCCAGCTTGTCCATGGTCTCGCGCAGTTCCTGGCGGTCTTCGCCTTCGACCCGGCGCGAAACGCCGCCGCCGCGCGGATTGTTGGGCATCAGCACCAGGTAGCGGCCAGCCAGCGAAATGAAGGAGGTCAGCGCCGCGCCCTTGTTGCCGCGCTCTTCCTTTTCCACCTGCACCACGATTTCCTGGCCTTCGCGCAATGCGTCGCGAATGCTGGCGGTGCGTACGTCCACGCCTTCCTTGAAATAACTGCGGGCAACTTCCTTGAAGGGGAGGAAGCCGTGGCGTTCTTCGCCGTAGTTGACGAAGCAGGCTTCGAGGGAGGGTTCGATGCGGGTGATGACGCCCTTGTAGATGTTGGACTTGCGTTGCTCGCGTCCGCTGGTTTCGATGTCGATGTCGATGAGCTTCTGCCCATCGACAATCGCCACGCGCAGTTCTTCCTGCTGCGTGGCGTTGAATAGCATGCGTTTCATGATTCACTCCGTGACCTTGAGGTCATCTTCAATGCCGCTGGCAACCCGTGTCGCCGTATGCGGCTGGCATTTATGGGGCGCATGCTGGAGCGTGTCTGGTCTGACTGGCCTCACGAAGCCGGTTGCATTGCCGTCGGCACTGCATCGTGCATCCTCGCCGTACTTCCGGTACGGCGCGTTGGCACGCCTTGGTCCGAGGGAAATCGACCTCGGCCTCGTTGAGTCCATTCAATCCAGACACGCTGCAGGGCGGAGTGTCCGAAGGGAATTGCCTTGGTGTGCGGCGTCGCAGCGCATGCGCTGAAGCCGTACGGGCGCTGACGCGGTTTTATCCGGGTGCCGAGTGCGTACTGAAAGCAGGCCGGACGCACATGCAAGGGGCAGGCGCGCGGAACACGGCAACATCGGTACGAGACAGCTCGGTCAAGCCTAACGGAACGTCATGGTTCAACAGTTTCGGCAACCCGGGTACAACCACATCCACCAGCGAGCCCGCACAACAGGCGCTCTCGCCGGAAAAATCCTGAACATCCAGACATCCGATCCAACATTTCCGCGCGCCGCCCGATTGCAACAACGGTGGCAACCCTGGCTCGCGCAACAAATGCTGCATACACATCTTTTCCATCGAATTTGCAATAAGGCGAGGCCGATGGAGACGCCCCTGTGTAGAATGTGCTTTTTATTCTTACACTTACGCCGCAGCCTCCTGGCTACGGCCGGTCGATTATATATTCAAAATGAAGGACTTAGCGAGCTTTTCAGGGAACAGCGAAAGAATCCCGGCCGCAACAGCGCAACCACAAGTCCTCAGCCAAGTCCAACTGGTCACGATTTCGGAAGAAGAAGCCGGTCAGCGTATCGACAATTTCCTGCTGCGCATCTTCAAGGGCGTACCGAAAAGCCATGTCTACCGGGTGCTGCGCTCGGGCGAGGTGCGCGTCAACAAGGGCCGCGTCGACCAGACCTACCGGCTATGCGAGGGCGATGTGCTGCGCCTGCCGCCGGTGCGCACCAGCGAACGTGCGCCCTCGGGCGCGCCGGGCGCCGAATTCACCATCCTGCTCGAAGACAGCCATCTGCTGGTCATCGACAAGCCGGCAGGGGTGGCGGTCCATGGCGGTTCCGGCGTGAGCTACGGCGTGATCGAGCAGCTGCGTTCCTCCCGCCCGGATGCCAAGTTCCTCGAACTGGTGCACCGGCTGGACCGCGATACCTCGGGCATCCTGATGCTGGCCAAAAAGCGCTCCGCGCTGACCAATCTGCACGAGCAGATCCGGGAAGGCAGCCTCGACAAGCGCTACTTCACGCTGGTGAAAGGCGACTGGACCAATCCGCGCCAGCACATCCGGCTGGCGCTGCATAAATACAGCACAGCGGACGGCGAGCGGCGGGTCAGGGTGCAATCCGACGGCATGGCGTCGCACACGATTTTCAACCTTGTGAAAAAATATGGGCCTTATGCCTTGCTCGAAGCGGAACTGAAAACCGGGCGGACCCACCAGATCAGGGTGCATCTGGCATCGAGCGGATTTCCGATTGTCGGAGATGATAAATACGGCGACTTCGCCCTGAATCGCGAAATGCAGCGTTCCGAAGGGCAGAGGGCGGCCTTCAAGCGCATGTTCCTGCATGCGCACCAGCTGACCTTCATTCATCCCGACAGCGGCAAGCCGGTCACGCTGAAGGCGGGACTGCCGCCGGAATGCCAGCGCCTGCTCAAGGCACTGGAACAGCAAGCCGCGGGATGACGCACAATTTGCAACTATCTAGAATGTCGTTACCAGAAAGCGAAAGGGCCTGAACGGCCACATCATGCCAAGAAAACAATTTGATCTCATCGTATTCGACTGGGACGGCACCCTGATGGACAGCACCGGCACCATCGTCAAGTGCATCCAGGCCGCCGCGCGCGACCTCGGCCTGCCGGTTCCGGACCATCGGGCGGCGTCCTATGTCATCGGCCTCGGCCTGCAGGACGCGATGGAAGCGGTGCTGCCTGACCTCGATCCAAAATACTATCCGCGCATGGTGGAGCGCTATCGTTACCATTACCTTGCCCAGGACCAGGAACTGACGCTGTTCGACGGCGTTGCGGACATGCTTGCCGACCTGTCCCAGCAGGGCTATTTCCTGGCAGTGGCCACCGGCAAGAGCAGGGTGGGGCTCAACCGCGCGCTCAACACCGCCAAGCTGCTGTCGGTGTTCGACGCTACTCGCTGCGCCGATGAAACCTTCTCCAAGCCGCATCCGGCCATGCTGCAGGAGCTGACCCGGGAACTTGGCCAGGATCTCAGGCGCACCGTCATGATCGGCGATACCACCCATGACCTGCAGATGGCCATCAACGCCGGCGCCGGCGGCATCGGCGTGCACTATGGCGCTCATACGCCCGAAGAGCTCAAGCCGCTCAACCCCCTCTTCACCGCGGATTCCGTGCCGCATCTGCATGCCTGGCTCAACGAGCACGCCTGATGAGCGACACCGATATTTTCGTTTGCGAAGCGGCGGAACTTGAAGAGGGCGGCAGGGGCGTACGTTTTCCGGTCACCGCCGGCTCTGAAGACCGCACCGGGTTTGTGGTGCGCTACGGCGGCAGCGTGCGCGGCTTCCTGAACCGCTGCGCCCATGTGCCGATCGAGCTGGACTGGAACGAAGGCCAGTTCTTCGAACTGAGCGGCCTCTATCTGATGTGTTCCACCCATGGCGCACTCTACGACCCTGACACCGGGCGCTGCGCGGGCGGCCCTTGCCGCGGCGGCAGCCTTCGCCCGATTAGCGTCGTCGAGCGAGAGGGCAAAATCTACTGGCAGCCGGACGACTACATCCGTCCAGTCCGGGCCTGAGGCAGGCAACCAAGCAACGAGCGATAACAATGAGCATGGATAACCAGAATAATTCGACTGCCTCCTCCACGCCGCCCGAAGCGCCGCTGCGCAGCGTCGCCTGGGAACGTGAAACCCTGGAAAAGCTGGCCTTTGCAACTTTAGCCGAGCAGCGCGCCCGGCGCCGCTGGAATATTTTCTTCCGCTTCCTGTTCGTCGGCCTGATTCTGCTGGGCCTGGCGCTGGCGTTCGACTATACCGGCGCCGATATGGAGGCCGTGGGCAAGCACAGCGCACTGATCGAGATCGACGGCACCATCGAAAGCGGTGGCGGAAGCGGCTCGGCCGATTCCGTGATACCCGCCCTGAACCGCGCCTTTTCCGATGTGGCGGCGGTCGGCGTGATCCTGCGCATCAACAGCCCCGGCGGCAGCCCTGTGCAGGCCGGCATCATCAACGACGAGATTCAGCGCCTGCGCAAGGCTTATCCGCAAAAGCCGTTGTATGTCGTGGTGGACGAAATGTGCGCCTCCGGCGGCTATTACATTGCCGCAGCGGCCGACCGCATCTATGTCAACAAGGCTAGCATCGTCGGCTCCATCGGCGTATTGATGGATGGCTTCGGCTTCACTGGCCTGATGGACAAGCTGGGCATCGAGCGCCGGCTGCTGACGGCAGGCGAGAACAAGGGTTTCATGGACCCGTTCAGCCCGGTGCAGCCCAAGCAGGTCGAGTATGCACGCGGCATGGTCAATGAAATTCACCAGCAGTTCATCGACGTCGTGCGCCAGGGGCGCGGCAAGCGGCTCAAGGAAACGCCGGAAATGTTTACCGGCCTGTTCTGGAGCGGCGCGCGCGCAGTGGAACTGGGCCTTGCCGATGGTTTCGGCACCGTCAATACAGTGGCCCGCAATGAATTAAAGACCGATGACATCGTCGATTACACCAAGCACGAAGGACTGCCCGAGCGGGTGCTGAAGAAGTTCGGCGCCGCGGTGGGCGCCGGGGCCGGCGCCTCCCTGCTTGGCAATGCGGGCGCCAGGCCTGCGCTGCGCTAGAGCACGCCGTCCGGCGGCATCCGGATCATTGGGCCAGCAGGGAAAAAACAGTCGGCTTCTTGTGGAAGTCGGGTAGCTTCCCGGCGTCCACATCCCGTTTCCAGCGCGCAGCCGGCTGCGTCCGGATACTTTCCGTGGCCAGCGTGAGGTCGGTGGCGACGGAAATCAGCGTGCCCGGTTGACATGCCGCCGCCAGGGCTTCCAGCAGCGCGGCATTGCGGTAAGGCGTTTCAATGAACAACTGCGTCTGCCGCTCGCGCCGGGACCGGTCTTCCAGTTCGCGCAGGCGCTTCTGGCGCTGCACGGCATCGGTCGGCAAATAGCCGTTGAAGGCGAAACTCTGTCCGTTCAGGCCGCCGGCCATGACCGCCAGCAGCAGCGACGACGGCCCGACCAGCGGCCTGACCCGAATATTTTTTTCATGCGCAAGCCGCACCAGGTTGGCGCCCGGGTCGGCCACCGCCGGCACGCCCGCTTCGGAAATCAGGCCGGCATCCTGGCCATCCAGCAACGGTTGCAGCAGGGCAGGCAGCGCCGCTGCCTGGGTATTGACATTGAGCTCGCTGATGCGGATTTCCTGCATCGGCCTGGCAAGCGGACGCGCTTGCGCCACGGTTTTCAGGAATGCCCGCGTAGTCTTCGCATTCTCGGCAATGAAATAGTCCAGTCTTGCCGTGGCGGCTTGCACTTCCTCCGGAATTACATCGGAAAGCGTGCAGCCAGATGCGACGTCCGCCGGGCCGAGCGTATTGGGTAGCAGATAGAGCGTGCCGGTCATGGATTGGGATATATCAGGTATGGGCGGTGAAAAAGGCAATGCCTGCGCGGCGCAGCATCGACGTCAGCGCAATCAGCGGCAGGCCGGTGAGGGCGGTCGGGTCGGCGCCGCGCACGCTTTCCAGCAGGGCAATGCCCAGCCCTTCGTTGCGGGCGCTGCCGGCGCAGTCATAGGGCTGCTCGATGTGCAGGTAAGCATCCAGTTCCGCGTCCGGCAGGTCGCGAAAAGCGACGAAGGTCTGCACATTTTCAATCTGGAGCGGCGTCCGGGCCGCAGGTCGGCCATCCAGCAGGCACAGTGCGGTATGAAATATCACCTCACGGCCGCGCATCAGTTGCAATTGCGCCAGGGCGTTGTCATGTGTTCCGGGCTTGCCGATCTGAATCCCGTCCAGCGTGGCGACCTGGTCGCAGCCTATAACCAGGCATCCCGGGGCCTGCGACGAGATCGCCATAGCCTTCTGCTCACACAGTCGCATCGCAGTCGCTTCCGGCGATTCACCTGGCTCCGGCGTCTCGTCGATGTCCGGCGACAGTACTTCAAACGGAAGGCGCAGGCGCTCCAGCAGTTCCTTGCGATAGGGAGAACTTGATCCGAGTATCAGTCTAGGAGCGGCGTTTTCTGGCATGGCGCGTCGGGATGGCGGTGAATTGATCAAAAACCCGTCTAAGGCTTTGACGATTAAAGAAAAAGCCTGTTATTATCGCAGGTTTTCCGGCTATGCCTAAACCTATGGACGCTTTCGTCATCGACGCCTTTGATTTTTGTCGTCAAAAACTTGAGCGCGCCGGCGAAACGGCGCTTGCGGACATGCCGCGGCTGACAGCCGAACTCACCGATGCGCAGGGCAGCCTGCACTGGGCGGTGCAGGGCGGCTCGGATGGGAAGGGTCATCCCAAGCTGACGTTGCAGGTGTCCGGTCCGGTGCATCTGCGTTGCCAGCGTTGCCTGCAGCCTTTCGAGTTTGCGATCGATTCGTCCTCGGTGCTGATTCTCGCCCAGGACGAAGCCAGTGCCGATGCCCTTGAAGAGCAATTGGACGATGACAGCGTCGACGTCGTTGCCGGTTCCAGAACCATGGACATGGCGGCAATGATCGAGGATGAAGCCCTGCTGGCGCTGCCCTTGTCGCCAAAGCATGATGTCTGCCCGGACCCGGCGGATTTCGCGGCGGCCAGCAGCAAGAAGGCGGAATCGCCGTTCGCGGTGCTCAAGAATTTGAAGTAGTGATTCGACCCTGGCTGGATGCGGGGTGTTTCAAATACTGCCGGTCTCGTGCTGGCAGGGATGTTCCCGGTTCCGGCAGTCGAATCATCAGTCGGATGTGTTAAAATTTCAGATCTCAGTTTTAGGAGTTATCATGGCAGTTCAACAAAATAAGAAGTCCCCGTCCAAGCGTGGCATGCATCGCGCGCATGATTTCCTGGTTGCGCCTCCGATCGCGGTAGAGCCGACCACCGGCGAAACCCATCGTCGTCACCACATCAGCCCGAACGGTTTCTACCGTGGCCGCAAAGTGCTGAAGACCAAGAACGACGAGTAATCACACCATTGTGCCAAGCTGAACGCGGCGTAACGAGTTATACGACTTGGCGCCGCTTTTTATATGCTCAAGCAACATTTTCTGTCATTTTGACTCATGCCGATTCTGGCCGATAATGCGGTTGGGCCAGGCACTGAAACAATAATGACAATTACACTTTCCATAGACTGCATGGGTGGCGACCACGGTCCGTCGGTCACTGTTCCCGCTGCAGTATCCTTTCTCGCCGCAGAGCCCGGCGCCGCGCTGATATTGGTTGGTAAAACCGAGGTCATCGAAGCCGAACTCAAAAAGCACAAGGCAGCAAACCACCCCCGTATCACGATCGTCAATGCCACCGAGGTGGTCACGATGGACGATACGCTGGAAGTGGCGATGCGCCGGAAGAAAGACTCCTCGATGCGGGTTGCGATCAGCCTGGTCAAGGAAGGCCGCGCCCAGGCGTGCGTCTCGGCCGGCAACACCGGTGCGCTGATGGCGGTTTCCCGTTACCTGCTCAAGACCCTGCCTGGCGTTGACAGGCCAGCGATCTGCACCATACTCCCTAACCAGAAAGACGGCCCGACCTACATGCTGGATCTGGGCGCGAACGTCGACTGCGAGCCCCAGCACCTGCACCAGTTTGCCCTGATGGGCTCGGCCCTGGTGTCGGCCATGGAAGGCAAGTCCAAGCCTACGGTCGGCCTGCTCAATATCGGCGAAGAGGATATCAAGGGCAACGACCTTGTAAAGCGGACAGCGCAGCTGCTGCGCGAAGACCATGCCCGCGGCATCCTGAATTTCCACGGCAACGTCGAAGGCAATGACATTTTCGAGGGCACGACAGATATCGTCGTCTGCGACGGCTTTGTCGGCAACGTGGTGCTGAAGGCGTCAGAAGGCGTTGGACGGTTCGTCAAGAACGCGCTGACCGCCGAGTTCAAGCGCAATCCGCTGAACATGCTCGGCGCGCTGATCGCCAGCGGTGCCATTCGCGCTTTTTCACGCCGCATGAATCCGTCCCGCTACAATGGCGCCAGTCTGCTGGGCTTGCGCGGCCTGGTGTTCAAGAGCCATGGCGGCGAAAACGCCTACGGCTACGAATTTGCAATCAAACGCGCGTACGAGGCAGTGCACCATGATGTACTTGCCCGGATTTCAAAAGCCATCGCGGAACTGATGCCTCAGGCAGGTCAGTCAGCACAGACCGAAGACGCCCAGCCTGCTCCGCGACTCACCGAAGATAAAACCGCATGACCCTTTACAGCAAAATCATCGGTACAGGTAGCTACCTGCCGCCACGCCGGGTAAGCAATGATGAACTGTCCGCGCAACTGGCGGAGCAGGGCATCGAGACCTCCGACGAGTGGATCGTATCGCGCAGTGGCATATCGGCCCGTCATTATGCGGATGCCGACATGAAGTCCAGTGATCTCGCCGTCAAGGCCGCGCAGAATGCGCTCGACATGGCAGGCTGCAGCGTCAACGAGGTCGACCTGATACTGTTGGCGACTTCCACCCCGGATTATTTCGGCGGTTTTCCCAGCACCGCATGCGTGGTGCAGAACAAGCTCGGCATTACCAATCACTGTGCAGCGGTAGATATCCAGGCGGTATGCAGCGGCTTCGTCTATGCACTGTCGATGGCCGACAGCTTCATCCGGACCGGCATGCACAAGAAGGTGCTGGTGATCGGCGCCGAAGTGTTTTCCCGCATTCTGGACTTCAAGGACCGCACTACATGCGTGCTGTTCGGCGATGGCGCCGGCGCAGTCCTGATGTCCACCGCGAATGAGCCCGGCATACTGGCAACCCGATTGCATGCCGACGGCAGCCAGGCCGGCATACTGTGCGTCCCTGGCAGTGTCAGTGCTGGCGCGATTGCCGGCAGCGCCTTCCTGCACATGGATGGCCAGGCGGTCTTCAAGCTCGCGGTGTCGGTGCTGGAGAAGGTCGCGCACGAGGCACTGGATGCTGCTGGCGTGTCGGCTTCCGAGGTCGACTGGCTCATTCCGCATCAGGCAAACATCCGCATCATGCAGGGCACGGCCCGGAAATTGGGCATGCCCATGGAAAAGATGGTGGTGACCGTCGATCAGCACGGCAACACATCGGCGGCATCGATCCCGCTGGCGCTCGACCAGGCCATGCGCGATGGCCGCATCAAGCCGGGCCAGACCGTGCTGATGGAAGGCGTCGGCGGCGGCTTTACCTGGGGTGCGGCGCTGGTCCGCATGTGACAGACAAAAAAGACAAGAAGACACGATGAAATTCGCATTTGTATTTCCCGGGCAGGGATCGCAGGCCATCGGCATGCTCAATGGTTTCAGCGAAAACCCGGTCGTCAAGGACACCCTGTCCGAGGCCTCCGAAGCCATCAAGGTGGACCTTGCCAAGCTGGTCGCCGAAGGTCCGAAGGAAAAACTCGATCTCACTACCAATACCCAGCCGGTGATGCTGGCTGCCGCGGTCGCAACCTGGCGCGCCTGGTTGGCTGCCGGTGGTGCAATGCCGGCGCTGGTAGCCGGTCATAGCCTGGGCGAATATTCCGCGCTGGTGGCAGCCGGCGCGATCCAGTTTGCCGACGCCGTGCCTCTGGTACGTTTTCGTGCGCAGGCCATGCAGGAAGCGGTGCCGGTCGGGCAGGGCGGCATGGCTGCCATTCTCGGCCTTTCAGATGAGGACGTGCGCGCCGCCTGTGCCGATGCGGCGCAGGGCGAAGTTGTCGAGCCGGTCAACTTCAACGCGCCGGCCCAGGTCGTCATCGCAGGGCACAAGGGCGCGGTCGAGCGCGCCTGCGAGGCTGCCAAGGCACGCGGCGCCAAGCGTGCGCTGGTCTTGCCTGTCTCGGCGCCGTTTCATTCGTCGCTGCTGCAACCCGCTTCGATCAGGCTGCGCGATTACATGGAGGGGCTGACCTTCGCCGCCCCAGCCCTGCCGCTGATCAACAATGTTGATGTGGCCATCGTCAATGATCCGGCGTCCATCAAGGATGCGCTGGTGCGCCAGGCTGCCAGTCCCGTGCGCTGGGTTGAGACCGTGCAGAAGATCGCGGCGGAAGGCGTAACCCATGTGATCGAATGCGGTCCCGGCAAGGTGCTGTCCGGCCTCACGAAGCGGATCAACGGCGACCTCACCGGCGATGCGATCGTCGATCAGGCATCTCTCGAAAGAATACTGGAGCTCGTTAAGCAATGACCAATCCTGCACAACTGGAAGGCCAAATCGCGCTCGTGACCGGCGCTTCGCGCGGCATCGGGCGCGCGATTGCGCTCGAGCTGGCAAGGCAGGGCGCAAGGGTGATCGGCACTGCGACGTCAGAAGCCGGCAGCGCCGCCATCTCTCAATATATGAACGAGCTCGGCGAAGGCCGCGGTCGCGGCATGGTGCTGGACGTAAACGATGCGGAGCGCTGCGCTGCGCTTGTTGCCGACATCCAGAAGGAATACGGCGGCCTGTCCATTCTCGTCAATAACGCCGGTATCACGCAGGACCAGCTGGCCATGCGGATGAAGGACGAGGAATGGGATGCCGTCATCGCAACCAACCTCACTTCGGTGGCCCGGCTGTCGCGGGCCGTGCTGCGCGGCATGATGAAGGCCAAGCAGGGTCGCATCATCAACATTACGTCAGTGGTCGGATCGGCAGGCAATCCCGGACAAATGAACTATGCGGCAGCCAAGGCTGGCGTGGCCGGCATGAGTCGTGCGCTCGCGCGGGAAATCGGCAGTCGCAACATCACGGTCAACTGCGTAGCGCCTGGCTTCATCGATACCGACATGACGCGCGCTCTGGATGAGCAGCAGGTCTCCTCGCTGCTTCAGCAGATCCCGCTGGCCCGGCTCGGTCAGCCGTCGGACATCGCGGCAGCCGTGGCATTTCTGGCCTCGCCGCAAGCTGGCTACATCACTGGCACCACGTTGCACGTCAACGGCGGCATGTACATGAACTGAATGCGATTCGAGCTGACTGGAGCTTAATCGCAGGATGTTTTGCATGCCGCGGCCGGTACCGCCGAATCGCAGTCCGAAAATCAATTTTTCGCGCGCAAACCTGATAAAATGCGCGCACTTTCTGCAACCCCACCCTTTGGAGGCACAACATGTCCGATATCGAAACACGCGTCAAGAAGATCGTCGCTGAACAACTTGGCGTAGCCGAGGCAGACATCAAGACCGAATCTTCTTTCGTTGACGACCTTGGCGCTGATTCGCTCGATACCGTTGAGCTGGTCATGGCTCTGGAAGACGAATTCGAAATGGAAATTCCTGACGAGCAAGCCGAGAAAATCACCACGGTCCAGCAAGCCATCGACTACGCCAAGGCGAACGTCAAGGCCTGATCGAACCAGTTTGAAAGATTCCAGGAGATACGTTTGAGCCGCTCACAACAGCGCCGCGTCGTTATTACTGGTCTGGGATGCATTTCGCCCGTCGGCAATTCCATCGACGATGCGTGGAGCGCCCTGACTGCCGGCACTTCAGGCATCGCAACCATCACGCGCTTCGATGCATCATCCTTCAGCACACGCTTTGCCGGCGAGGTAAAGGGATTCAAGGTCGACGACTATATTCCTGCCAAGGAAGCGCGTCACATGGATACCTTCATCCACTATGGCATGGCTGCCGGCATGCAGGCCATGCAGGACAGCGGCCTTGAGGTGACCGACGCGAACGCGGATCGCATCGGAGTCATTGTCGGCTCCGGCATAGGCGGCTTGCCGATGATCGAGGAAACCCACGCAGAACTGACTAGCCGCGGTCCACGGCGCATCAGTCCGTTCTTCGTGCCAGCGTCGATCATCAACATGATTTCCGGCCATCTCTCCATCAAGTATGGTTTGAAAGGGCCGAATCTGGCGATCGTTACAGCCTGTACCACAGGTTTGCACTGCATCGGCGCCGCAGGCCGGCTTATCGAGTACGGCGATGCGGACGTGATGATTGCAGGCGGCGCCGAATCCACGATTTCACCGTTGGGGCTGGGTGGCTTTGCTTCCGCGAGAGCCTTGTCGGCCCGGAACGACGATCCACTGACCGCCTCCCGCCCCTGGGATAAGGATCGCGATGGATTCGTGCTGGGCGAAGGCGCAGGCGTGATGGTGCTTGAAGAGTATGAGCACGCCAAAGCCCGTGGAGCGCACATCTATGCCGAATTGCTCGGTTTTGGAATGAGTGCGGATGCATATCACATGACCGCGCCGCTGGAAGATGGTGATGGTGCGCGTCGTTGCATGCTGGCTGCGTTGAAAAACGCGGGCGTCAACGCGGACCAAGTCAATTATGTGAATGCACACGGGACGTCGACGCCGCTGGGAGATGTGGCCGAGACAATCGCTATCAAGCGTGCACTGGGTGATCATGCGAAAAGCGTCGTCGTCAACTCGACCAAATCCATGACGGGCCATTTGCTTGGCGGCGCCGGTGGCCTTGAATCGGTCTTCACGGTGCTCGCCGTGCACAAGCAGCTCTCGCCGCCGACGATCAACATCTTTAATCAGGATCCCGCATGTGATCTCGACTACTGTGCCAACATCGCGCGTGACATGCCGATCAATGTAGCGGTGAAAAATTCGTTTGGTTTTGGCGGCACAAACGGAACACTTGTTTTCGGCAAGATCTGACATCCAGAGCCGCCGCTATCCCATCAAGCGGTTCTGCCAACAACCATGACCATCGCGGTCTCGGTCATGGTTTCTCCCTCTCGCCTGCTTACCGCTGCATCTCGCGGCATGGCTGCGCTCGCCGCCCTGGCGCTTGCCCTGATTCTTTTCGCCAATTCAAATTTAAGCGCGATTTTCCGCTTTCAAATTTCGCTGGTTGCCTCCATCTTGCTGGGATGCGCGATATTTATGCTGCGGCGCCCCGGAAAAACGTTCCATATTGATATTTCCGGCATCGGACAAATCCGGTTGACGCAATATAGCGGGGTGTCCATACCATACAAAAATACAGGCATGCCCTTAGACGGTTCATCCGGCCAACTGGTTCAACTGAGTCCGGATTCTATTCTCTGGCCGCATATGATGTTGTTGCGCCTCAAGACTGCCCAGGGTGGGCTTTTTTCAATCCCTGTTCTGAATGACAGTCTGGCCTCCTCGGATTTTGCGCAGTTGCTGGTTTCGTGCAAATGGATTGCTGCTCAGCCGGCCCTTCGTAAAATAAATGATTAACCCGGGTAGAAAATTGAACTTGTTTAATTTCACTGAGTCAACATATCGTCGCGTACATGTTGCACAATATCAAGGATTTGCGGATTGACGACCGAACGCGACATTGATCAACTGCTAGTTGAGCGCGTGCAGCGCGGCGACAAAAGAGCGTTCGAGCTATTGGTCTCCAAATATCAACGCAAGCTCATGCGGCTGGTGTCGAGGCTGGTGCGCGACCAGGCTGAAGCGGAAGATGTTGTTCAGGAAGCTTTTATTAAAGCTTACCGCGCATTGCCGCAGTTCCGTGGCGATTCCGCGTTTTATACTTGGTTGTATCGAATTGGAATCAATACCGCGAAGAATTATCTTGTTACCCAAGGCAGGCGGGCCCCAACGTCAACTGAAGCCGATGCAGAAGAAGCAGAAACTTTTGACGATGGAGAGCACCTAAGAGACATCAATACTCCTGAGTCGATGCTGGCAACCAAGCAAATCGCCGAAACGGTGAACGTTGCAATGGATGCCTTGCCTGAGGAATTGCGAATGGCGATTACGTTGCGCGAGATTGAAGGATTGAGTTACGACGAAATCGCTGAGGCAATGGGATGCCCAATCGGCACCGTGAGAAGTCGTATTTTTCGCGCCAGGGAAGCAATTGCCGAAAAGCTGCGACCTCTGCTGGGTACCGCACTGGATAAACGCTGGTAAGAATAAACAGAACAATGAGTTGTTTACAAGGGATTGGTTGTCAGTTTTGGTGAGGTTAATTATGGATACGAAAAGCTTGGTGCAGGAACGGATTTCGGTTTTCGCAGATGGCGAGACCAGCGATGAACAACTGGAAATCGCGCTGGCGGACCTGCATCAGCAGGATGGGAAAGAAACCTGGGCCCTCTATCACAGAATAGGCGACATCCTGCGCTCTGATGAAATGGATGTCCCGATGAGCGCGGGATTCTCTGCGCGCATGGCGGCTAGCCTCGCTGCCGAACCCGCCTTACTCGCCCCCAAACGTACAAGCAAACCTGCCCGGACGGGTGCGCGCCGTTTCGCACTGCCTGGCGTCCTCGCCGCGGCGGCTGCCGCAGTGGCATTCGTTGGTACGCCGCAGCTCATCGTCGCGTTCCAGGGGCAACCTGCAGCAGCGCCTGCATTGGCTGTAGTTGCGGACGGTGGGGTGGAACGCACTGCACTGACCGCCGGAGCGCGTCCTGGCCAAGTGCTGCGCGAACAGGGAATTGATGAATACCTGATGGCGCACCAGCGGTTTTCTCCTTCCGTGTACAGCTCTGCTCAATATGCGCGTTCGGCTACGTTCGCAAACGAATCTGGTAAATAATCTTTATGCGGCGAACACTGGCCCTGTTTAAATTTGTTCTAGCTGTCTCCAGTTTTATCGCCTTCAGTTCGCATGCAGAGCCTGCGCCGACGGGTGAATCCCGCGACGCGCAGGCTTTACTGCGCACCATACAGTCGGCAGCACAAAAACTGAATTACTCCGGCACCTTCGTGTACCAGCAAGGTAGCCAGGTGCGTACCTCCCGTATTACCCATCTGGTAGAGGGTAAAAACGAGATCGAGAAACTCGAAGTCCTGGACGGGCAGCCTCGGGAGTACATACGCAGCAATGATGAAATCATCTGCTACGTTCCCGATGCAAAAACCCTGCTTGTCGAGAAACGCGTTGCACCAGATGTCTTTCCGGCGCTGCTTGCGGCCAATGCCGATGCGCTTGCCGACCATTACACAGTCCGCAAGGGCGAGTCGGGCAGGGTGGCCGGCTTTGATTGTCAGTCCGTGATTCTCGAGCCCAAGGATGACCTCCGCTATGGTTACAAGCTGTGGGCCGAAAAATCTACCGGGTTGCTACTGCGGGCGCAGACGATCAACGAAGCTGGTGCAGTCGTGGAACAGATATCCTTTACCCAATTGGCAATCGGCAACGTCGACCGGAACCGGGTAAAGCCAAGCTTCGCCAATACCCGGGGCTGGCGGGTGGAGAATGCAGTCATGAGCCAGGTTGATCTGTCAGGTTGGACCGTGAAGCGGCTGCCGCCTGGATTCCTGAGGACACGCGAACTCAGGCGCATGGTCTCCGACATCCCGGTGCAGCCGGGAATGCCTCCCAGCCAGCGCGAGGTTTCCCAGATCGTCTTCTCTGACGGACTTGCTGCCATCTCGGTATTCATCGAACCCGGAACGCAAAGCCGTACCGAAGGCTCCCTCCAACAAGGAGCGATGAATATTCTTGGCAAGCGGCAAGGCGAATTTTGGCTTACCATTGTTGGCGAAGTGCCATCGAATGCGATCCGTCAAGTAGCGAATTCCATTGAATATAAACCGAGCAAGTAGCCAAATGAAATCAGCGTATCCCGTTAGGCGCCTTTTATCCGTCATGATATTAGGCGCTGTGGGCGCTTTCAGCGCGCCCGTGTCTCCTGTTTTTGCTCAACCTGCAGTCGCAACGCCGTCGGCAGCCTTGCCTGACTTTACGGACCTGGTCGACAAAGTCGGACCCGCCGTGGTCAATATCCGTACTACGGAACGCAGCAAGATGGGCGCCCAGGGAAATGGCGGCCTCCCTCCGGGAATGGATGATCCGGAAATGCAGGAGTTCTTTCGCCGCTTCTTTGGGGTTCCCATCCCGCGGCAGCAACCTGAGGCGCCACGCGGCCGTCGCCAGGCGCCTCAGCAGCAGCAAGAGGAAGAAGTGCCGCGCGGCGTCGGTTCCGGCTTCATCATCTCGCCGGACGGCTATGTTCTGACCAATGCCCACGTCGTCGATGGTGCCGATGAAGTGTATGTGACGCTGACTGACAAGCGCGAGTACAAGGCAAAGATCATCGGTGCGGACAAGCGTACCGACGTGGCGCTGGTAAAGATTGAAGGCAGCAATCTGCCCCGGCTGAACTTTGGCGACTCCAACAAGCTGCGGGTCGGCGAATGGGTGATCGCCATCGGTTCGCCGTTTGGCCTGGACAATACCGTCACCGCCGGCATCATCTCCGCCAAGGCCAGAGACACTGGCGATTATCTGCCGCTGATTCAAACCGACGTTGCCGTCAATCCCGGCAACTCCGGCGGCCCGCTGATCAACATGCGGGGCGAAGTCATTGGCATCAATTCGCAGATCTACAGCCGCTCGGGCGGTTATATGGGCATTTCGTTTGCGGTGCCGATCGATGAAGCCATCCGCGTTTCCGAGCAGTTGAAGACCACGGGACGCGTGACGCGTGGCCGCATAGGCGTGCAGATTGGCGAAGTCACCAAGGATGTGGCCGATTCGCTGGGCTTGCCCAAGGCGAATGGCGCACTGGTGCAGCGGGTCGAACAGGGCGGGCCTGCAGAGAAAGGCGGCATCGAGGCTGGCGATATCATCGTCAAGTTCAATGGCGTGGCCATTGAAAAGTCGAGCGACCTTCCGCGCATGGTCGGCAATACCAAGCCAGGCGCGCGTTCCACCGTGACCGTCTGGCGCAAAGGCGCTGCGCGCGACCTGACGATCAATATCGGTGAGATGGAGCCTGATAACAAGGTGGCCAAGGAAGAGGCAAGAAAGCCCAAGCCCGAACAGGCAGTCAATACCCTCGGACTGGCGGTGACGGACCTGACCGAAGCGCAGAAGCGGGAATTGAAGATTGATGGCGGCGCAGTGATCGAGAACGCGGAAGGTGCGGCGGCGCGTGCAGGCTTGCGTCCCGGCGATATCGTCCTGCGGATCAACAACACTGACGTCAAGGATGGAAAGCAGTTCAACGCGCTGGTTTCCAAGCTCGAGCCCAAGAAAACCGTGCTGCTGCTCGTGCGGCGGGGCGAAGCCTCCCAGTTTGTGACCATCAAGCCGAACGGGCAATAAGCCCGAGCGCAGCAGGCCGCGTCAAGTGCGGCCTGCTGCGGTTTCACGAGCAACCTGCTTCCAAATTTCACCCCCAAGCCTCAGCCCGCCCGCACTTGATCGATTTCATCCTCTACTCACGGTCGTATTGCCATCTATGCGAGGACATGCTCGCAGCGCTGCATGTCCATCCGCAGGCAAGCCGGTTCCGGATAAAGGTGCTTGATGTCGATGAGGATGAGGATCTGGTGCGTCAGTACGATGAACTTGTGCCGGTGCTCGTCGGCATGAAGCCGGACGGTTCCAACGTCAGGATCTGCCATTATTTCCTCGATCAGGAAGCGCTGCACGCTTTCCTGTCACCCTGAGCGCCAAGTTTCCGCATCGTCACTGTGTGAAATCCGGTAAAATGCGCCGCTGAATAACCATACCGTAGCAAGGCGCTCGCCTGGGGAGAGCTTCCCCCTCAGAGCGCCTTTTTTGTAATTGGCATCTTGTTAATGAACAACATACGCAATTTCTCGATCATCGCGCATATCGACCACGGAAAATCCACCCTGGCCGATCGCATCATTCAGCTCTGCGGCGGCTTGTCGGACCGCGAAATGGAAGCGCAAGTCCTGGATTCGATGGATATCGAGCGCGAGCGCGGCATCACCATCAAGGCACAGACGGCGGCGCTGTCGTACAAGGCGCGCGATGGCCAGATCTACAACCTCAACCTGATCGACACGCCGGGGCACGTCGACTTCAGTTATGAAGTCAGCCGTTCGCTGTCTGCCTGCGAGGGCGCGCTGCTGGTCGTGGACGCATCGCAGGGCGTGGAAGCGCAGACGGTGGCAAATTGCTATACGGCGCTGGATCTTGGTGTTGAAGTGGTGCCGGTTCTTAACAAGATCGACCTGCCTTCCGCCGATCCGGATAACGCCAAGGGCGAAATCGAAGAAGTGATCGGGATCGATGCGAGCGACGCCGTGCTGTGCTCCGCCAAAAGCGGGCTGGGCGTCGAGGATGTGCTGGAATCCCTGATCGCCAAGGTGCCGCCACCCAAGGGCGACCCGGATGCGCCGCTTCAGGCGCTGATCGTCGACTCCTGGTTCGACAACTATGTCGGCGTGGTGATGCTGGTCAGGGTAATGAATGGCACCCTGCGTCCCAAGGACAAGATCCTGCTGATGGCGACCGGCGCCCAGCATCTGGTGGAGAGCGTTGGCGTCTTTACGCCCAAATCGGTCGCACGGGAAACCCTGTCGGCCGGCCAGGTGGGCTTCATCATCGCCGGCATCAAGGAATTGAAAGCGGCCAAGGTCGGTGACACCGTGACCCTGGCGTCCAAGCCGGCGCCGGCGCCGTTGCCAGGTTTCAAGGAAGTCCAGCCGCAGGTGTTTGCCGGCCTGTTCCCGGTCGAGGCAAATCAATACGACGCGTTGCGCGACTCCCTCGAGAAACTCAAGCTCAACGATGCCGCGCTGATGTATGAGCCGGAAGTGTCGCAGGCGCTGGGCTTCGGTTTCCGCTGCGGTTTCCTTGGATTGCTGCACATGGAAATCGTGCAGGAACGCCTGGAACGCGAGTTCGACATGGACCTGATCACCACGGCACCTACGGTGGTCTATGAGGTCATCCTGCGTGACGGATCCACGCTGATGGTCGACAATCCGTCCAAGATGCCAGAACCGTCCAAGATCGAGGAGATCAGGGAACCCATCGTCACCGTGAACCTGTACATGCCGCAGGAATATGTCGGTTCGGTGATCACCCTGTGTACGCAGAAGCGGGGCGTGCAGACCAATATGAGCTACCACGGCAAGCAGGTGCAGCTAACCTATGAAATGCCGATGGCGGAGATCGTGCTGGACTTCTTCGACCGCTTGAAATCGACCTCCCGCGGCTATGCCTCGATGGATTACGAATTCAAGGAATATCGCGCATCGGACGTGGTGAAGGTCGACATGCTGATCAACAGCGAGAAGGTGGATGCGCTGGCGATTATCGTGCACCGTGCGAACAGCCAGTACCGTGGCCGTGCCGTCGCGGCGAAAATGCGCGAATTGATACCGCGCCAGATGTTCGACGTGGCGATTCAGGCAGCCATCGGCTCCAACATCATTTCCCGTGAAAACGTGAAGGCCTTGCGCAAGAACGTCCTGGCCAAATGCTATGGCGGCGATATCAGCCGCAAGCGCAAACTGCTCGAAAAGCAAAAGGCCGGCAAGAAACGCATGAAGCAAGTTGGATCAGTGGAAATTCCGCAAGAAGCTTTCCTGGCAATTTTACAAGTGGACGAGAAATGACATTGCAAGCATTGTTGGGAAACTTTGCGCTGATTCTGTTTGTGCTGACGGTGGCGACTGGCATCGTCTGGTTCCTGGATGTGTTTTATCTCTCCAAGCAGCGCCGGGCACGTGCTGACGCCGCGCTGGCCGAATTCGATGCTCGCAATGCGCGACTTGCTGCCGACGGCATGGCGCAGGAAACGCATGGGCGTAGTGCTATCGCCGAGCGTTTGCTGAAGCAGCCGACCTGGGTGGAATACTCCGGCAGCTTTTTTCCGGTAATCGCCCTCGTTTTTATCCTGCGTTCCTTTCTTTTCGAACCGTTCAAGATTCCTTCGAGTTCGATGGTACCGACGCTGCAGATCGGCGACCTGATCCTGGTGAATAAATTCACCTACGGTATCCGGCTGCCGGTGGTGAACAAGAAGATCATCGATATCAACACGCCGCAGCGCGGCGACGTGATGGTCTTCAAATATCCTAAGGACATCTCCCTCGATTACATCAAGAGGGTAGTGGGTGTGCCGGGCGACCGGGTCGAGTACCGGAACAAGAAGCTGAGCATCAATGGGAAAGACGTTTCCTACAAGCAGCTCCCCGACTACCTGGATGAAGAGCACCTGACGTATTCGAAACAGTTTGAAGAAAATCTGACCGGGGTGTCGCACCGCATTCTGAACGACGACAGGGCACCCGCCTATGTGCCGAATCCGGATGCTTTCCCGCGTAAGGAATTGTGCAGCTACAACTCGGAAGGATTCGTGTGCACAGTGCCTGCTGGACATTATTTCATGATGGGCGATAATCGAGACAATAGTCTGGATAGTCGCTACTGGGGTTTCGTGCCGGACGAATACATTGTGGGCAAGGCATTCTTTGTCTGGATGAACCTCGGTAATCTGAAGCGGATAGGCAGTTTTCATTAGGCATGGCGGGAGCGAATCGATGAAAGTGTGGTCAAACAAAAAGCAGTACGGCGTCTCGTTGACCGGCCTGATTTTTTTGCTCGCAGTGCTTGGTTTTATCGGTGTTCTGGCCTTGCGCATCGTGCCATCCGTGACGGAGTACATGGCGGTCAAGAAGGCGATCTCGGCAGCCAAAGTGGCTGGAACGACGCCCCAGGAAATCCGGTCCGCATTCGATCGTCATGCCGAGATCGCTTACATCCGTTCCATCAGCGGCAAAGACCTGGACATCAGCAAGGAAAACGACGTCAGTTTCTCTTATCAGAAAGTGATACATCTGGCCGGTCCGGCGAGCCTGGTGCTGGACTATGAAGGAAGCACTTCATCCAATCCGGCGTCCAGGAAGGCCGAATAGCGGGCACCTCATACCAACATGATGGATTTGACATTACTGCAGAACAGGCTGGGCCACACGTTCAAGGACGCCGCGCTATTGCAGCAGGCACTGACGCATCGCAGCCATAGCAGTCTGCATAATGAGCGGCTTGAATTTCTCGGCGATTCGATACTGAACTGCGTGGTTGCTTCGCTGCTTTTCGAGCGGTACACGAAAATCGACGAAGGAGACTTGTCCCGGCTGCGCGCCAATCTCGTCAAGCAGCAATCCCTGTATGAAATCGCGCAAAAGCTCGAGTTGTCGCATTTTCTGCGCCTGGGCGAAGGCGAACTGAAGTCCGGCGGCTTCAGGCGGCCGTCCATCCTGGCCGATACGCTGGAAGCCCTGTTCGGCGCGGTGTTTCTCGACGCCGGTTTTGAAGCGGCGCGCAAGGTTATACGCACGCTGTATATCTCGATCCTGGATACGGTCGATCCGAAAACATTGGGCAAGGATGCAAAAACCCTGTTGCAGGAATTTCTCCAGGGAAAAAAGATCGCTCTGCCGCAGTACAACGTCGTTGCCACCCACGGCGCGGCGCACAACCAGGAATTCGAGATTGAATGCCTCGTGCCCAAGCTGGACATCCAGGTGTTCGGCACCGGCGGCAGCCGGCGTGCTGGCGAGCAGGCCGCCGCCAAGCTGGCGCTGGAAGCCGTGCAGAAGGCCCTGACGAAATCGCCCGCCGGCACGCGCAAGAGCCGGCCGCGCGCTTCCCAACTGAAGCTGGCCGGCATTGCCACGGTGCAAGCCGAGCTGCCGATCGACGATGCCGTGCCGGAAAGGACGGCACCATCGCACTCCGAAGCCAGCCAGAAGCAAACCGCCCAGCCGGCCGATGAAGCCACACCAGGCCAGCCGCTGGCCCCTACCCATACCAAGACCGCATGACTGACTCTGTTGCAACACCCGCGTTTCGCTGCGGTTACATCGCCATCGTGGGCCGTCCGAATGTCGGCAAATCCACCCTGATGAATGCGCTGATCGGCGCCAAGGTCAGTATCACCTCGCGCAAGGCGCAGACCACGCGCCACCGCATCACCGGGATCCAGACGTCCGAGCGGGCACAGTTCATCTATGTCGACACGCCCGGTTTCCAGACCCGGCATGCCAATGCGCTGAACAAGAAACTCAATCGCACGGTCAGCGACACCCTGACCGCGTCCGATGTGATCCTGTTCGTCGTCGAGGCTGGCACCTGGGGGCAGCCCGACCAGCAGGTGCTGGACCTGATCCCGGCCAATGTGCCGTGCATCCTGGTGATCAACAAGTCGGATTATGTGAAGGACAAGAAGGCGCTGATGCCATTCGCCCAGAAAGTGGCCGGGCTACATCCCTTCGCCGCCGTGGTGCCGGTTTCTGCCAAGCAGCGTTTTCAGCTGCAATACCTGCAGGATGAAATCGAGCAGCGCCTGCCGGAAAATGAGCCGATTTTCGATGCCGATGACATTACCGACCGCAGCGAAAAATTCCTGGCCGCGGAAATCGTGCGCGAAAAGGTGTTCCGCTTCGTCGGCGAGGAACTGCCTTACACCAGCACGGTGCTGATCGAGAAGTTCGAGCAGGAAGGCAATCTGCGCCGCGTGTTTGCCGCCATCCTGGTCGAGCGCGATGGCCACAAGGCGATGCTGATCGGCCAGAAGGGCGCCAGGCTGAAGGAAATCTCCACCCAGTCCCGGCTCGATATGGAAAAACTGTTCGGCGGCCCTGTGTATCTGGAAATCTGGGTCAAGGTCAAATCGGGCTGGGCTGACAACGAAGCCGGCTTGCGGGCTTATGGTTATGAATAGGCCACGGCGATGGATGCGGATCGCCAGCTAGACCAGGATGGGCATATTGCGGGGCGCAAGGCGGCAGCGCCTGCCGTCAAGTCCAGCGCTGCGCCAGCCAGGCGGCAACGTACGCCGGAGCGGGACATGCGGGTGGCCGAGCAGCCGGCCTTCGTGCTGCACAGCTATCCCTACAAGGAAACGAGCCTGATCGTCGATGTGCTGTCGCGCGACTATGGGCGGGTGGCGCTGGTTGCCAAAGGGGCCAAGCGGCCGCATTCCAAGCTGCGCGGCGTGCTGCAAACCTTCCAGCCTCTGTCGGTGGGCTGGAGCGGCAAATCCGAAGTACGCAATCTGACGTCGGCCGAATGGCTGGGCGGCCTGCTGCCGCTGGAGAAGTCCGCCTTGCTATGCGGTTTTTACCTCAATGAACTGCTGGTCAAGCTGCTGGCGCGCGACGACCCGCATCCAGCGCTGTTCGATCACTATGTTGAAGCACTGAACAGGCTGGCGCATGAGGAAGCGGCGCCCATCGTACTGCGGCGCTTCGAACTGGCGCTGCTGCGCGAAACCGGCGTGGCCGGCGATATCGCGGTCGATGCAACGAGTCGCCAGGCGGTCGAGCCGGATCGCTGGTACGTGGTCGATCCCGAGCGCGGCCCGCGGCCCGCTCTGCCTTCCGATACCTGGCCGCGGGTGGCGGGCAAGACGCTGCAGGATATGCAGCGCGGCGACTATGCCGACGCGGCTACCCAGTCGCAAAGCAAGTTCCTGATGCGCTTCCTGCTGGCCCATCACCTGGGCGGCGCGCCGCTCAACACCCGCCAGATCCTGCTCGATCTGATGCAGTTGTAAAACCCTACTTTCAGGATCCGTCTCCCATGAGTTATCTGCAACCGGCCAGTCAGGTCATTGAACTGGGTGTCAATATCGACCACGTCGCCACGGTGCGCAATGCGCGCGGCACGGTGTATCCCGATCCGCTGCGCGCGGCCTTGCTGGCCGAGGAAGCCGGCGCCGACCTGATCACGCTGCATCTGCGCGAAGACCGGCGGCATATCCGCGATGCCGACGTGCAGGCGATTCGCCCACGCCTGGTCACACGGATGAATCTCGAATGCGCGGTGACGCAGGAAATGCTGGATATCGCCTGCGCGATACGGCCGCAGGATGTATGCCTGGTGCCGGAGCGGCGCGAGGAGGTCACAACCGAGGGCGGACTGGACGTGCGCCGCTATTTCCCGGCGGTCCAGGCGGCGGTGCGGCAGCTGCAGGCCGAAGGCATACGCGTAAGCCTGTTCATCGACGCCGACCCGGACCAGATCGCGGCATCTTCGGAAGCGGGTGCCTCGGTCATCGAGCTGCATACCGGCCGTTATGCGGATGCTGAAGGCAACAGCCAGCAACTGGAACTGGAACGCATCCGGGCAGGCGTGGCGCACGGCATCCGTCATGGCCTGAAGGTCAATGCCGGGCACGGCCTGCACTACACCAATGTGCAGGCGATTGCCGCGATTCCCGAGATTGCCGAGTTGAATATCGGCCATGCGATCGTCGCGCAGGCGGTATTCGACGGCTGGCAGAAAGCGGTGCGCGACATGAAAGCCATCATGGTGGCCGCCCGCCGCGGCGTCGCGCCATGATCTACGGCATTGGCACCGACATCATCCAGATCAGCCGGATCGAGGCGGCGCTGGCCCGCAACGGCGACCGTTTTGCGCAGCGCATACTCGGGCCGGAAGAGTACGCCAAGTACCAGCGCCGGCGCGACAAGGTGGCGGTGCGCGGCATCCGTTTCCTGGCAACCCGCTTTGCCGCCAAGGAAGCCTTTTCCAAGGCGATTGGCCTGGGCATGCGCATGCCCATGACCTGGCGCGGCGTGCAATTCCTGAATGCGCCCGGCGGGCGGCCGATCGCCGTCGCCAATGGCGTACTGAAACACTATATGGACGACAATGGCCTGAGCGCGCAGGTCACGCTGACAGACGAGGCCGATTACGCGGTCGCCTTCGTGATCGTGGAGAAAAACGCATGAATGCAGCACATCAATCGCCGGTGGCACGCAACCGGCCCGGACCGGTAATGCTGGATGTAGTGGGGCTCACGCTCACCGAGGACGATGCGCGTCGCATCCGCCATCCGCTGACGGGCGGCGTGATCCTGTTTGCACGCAACTTCACGGACCGTGCACAGTTGTGCTCGCTGACCAGGGCCATCCACGATGTGCGGCCGGGCGTGCTGATTGCCGTCGACCACGAAGGCGGACGGGTGCAGCGCTTCCGCACCGACGGTTTTACCCATCTGCCGCCGATGCGCCTCCTGGGCCAACTCTGGGACGAAGATCCTGAAGCGGCGGCGCGCGCCGCCACCGCGGTCGGCTTCGTGCTTGCTTCGGAGCTTCGGGCCTGCGGCGTCGATCTGTCCTTCACCCCCGTGCTTGACCTCGACTACGGCGGCTCCGGCGTCATCGGCGACCGCGCCCTGCATCATGATCCGCGCGCGGTGGCGCAATTGGCCAAGAGCCTGAACCACGGCCTGGCCCTGGCCGGCATGGCCAATTGCGGCAAGCATTTTCCGGGGCATGGCTATGTCGCCGCAGACTCCCACGTGGCGGTGCCGGTGGATGAACGCAGCCTGGAAGACATCATCGCCAGGGATGCGAAGCCCTACGACTGGCTGGGCATGAGCCTGTCCGCCGTGATGCCGGCCCACGTGATCTATCCGCAGGTCGACAGCCAGCCGGCCGGGTTTTCGCGCCGCTGGCTCACGATATTGCGGGAGCAGATCGGCTTTCAGGGCGTGATCTTCAGCGATGACCTGAGCATGGAGGGCGCCAGCGTCGCCGGCACGGCGACCGACGCGGCCCGGGCAGCCCTGAATGCCGGCTGCGACATGGTCCTGATCTGCAATTCGCCCGACAAGGCCGACCAGCTGCTGGCGCAGCTGCCGGCCGATGCAGGCAGCGCCGAGTCGGCTGCGCGCATCGATGGCTTGCTGGCGCGGGGCGGCGCCCCCACCTGGGACGCATTGCAGCAGGATGCGCGTTATCAGGCCGCGCGCGCACTCGCGCTTTCCCTGCGCGCCATGTAAAGGCGCTGCCCGATTCCGACCTGGATTTGTTGATGAATGATGTCCGACCCGACCACCCCTGATCCACGCACCGTCGTCCTCGATACGGTCAGCAAGCTGCCGCATCTGCCCGGGGTGTACCGCTATTTCGACAGTGACAACAATCTGCTCTATGTCGGCAAGGCGCGCGACCTGAAGAAGCGGGTGTCGAGCTATTTCCAGAAGACCCATTCGAGCCCGCGCACGGCGATGATGGTCGAGCGCATCGCGCGCATGGAAACCACGGTCACCCGCAGCGAGGCGGAAGCGCTGCTGCTGGAAAACAATCTGATCAAGACGCTGCAGCCGCGCTACAACATCCTGTTCCGCGACGACAAGTCCTATCCATACCTGAAACTGACCGGGCAGGACTTTCCCCGCATGGCTTATTACCGTGGCGCGGTGGACAAGAAAAACCAGTACTTCGGGCCGTTCCCGAGCGCCTGGGCGGTGAAGGAGTCGATGCAGATCCTGCAGAAGATATTCCTGCTGCGCACCTGCGAGGATTCGGTCTTCGCGAACCGGACCCGGCCCTGCCTGCTGCACCAGATCCACCGCTGCAGCGGCCCCTGCGTGAACCTGATCAGCAAGGAAGACTATGCGGCCGACGTCGAGAATGCCGCCAACTTCCTGCGCGGCCGTCAGAATGAACTGATGGCCAGCCTCGAGCAGAAGATGCATGCCTATGCCGCCGACCTGCACTTCGAGCAGGCGGCAGCGGTGCGCAACCAGATCAGCGCGCTGTCGCGGGTGCTGCAGAAGCAGACCATGGAGACCGGCAGCGATGCCGACATCGACATCATCGCGGTGCTGGTGCAGGGCGGCCGCGCCTGCGTCAATCTGGCGATGGTGCGCGGCGGCCGGCATCTGGGCGACCGCGCCTATTTCCCGCTGCATCTGGAAAACGGCATGAACGCCAGCGACGAGCCGGTCGAGCAGGAAGTGCTGAAAGCCTTCCTGGCACAGCACTATCTGGACAAGTTCATTCCGGCCACCCTGGTGCTGAACATGGAGCTGAACGAACCCGAACTGATGGTGGCGCTGATGGAGCAATGCGGCCATCGCATCAACCTGGTGTTCCAGCCGCAGGGCCAGCGCCGGCAGTGGCTGGAGATGGCGCAGAAGGGCGCCGAGATCGCGCTGGCCAGGCTGCTGTCCGAGCAGGGCTCGCAGCAGGCGCGCACCCGGGCGCTGGTCGAGGCGCTGGCGCTCGAAAGCGAGGACATCGAAACCCTGCGCATCGAATGCTTCGACATCAGCCACACCCAGGGCGAGGCAACCCAGGCTTCCTGCGTCGTGTTCCATCATCATGCGATGCAGAACGGCGAATACCGCCGCTATAACATCAACGATGTCACGCCCGGCGACGACTATGCGGCGATGCGCCAGGTGCTGATGCGCCGCTATGAAAAGGTGGCCAATGGCGACGGCGTGATGCCCGACATCGTGCTGGTTGACGGCGGCAAGGGACAGGTCGAGATGGCGCGCCAGGTGTTCGAGGAACTCGGCCTGGACATCAGCCAGATTGTCGGCGTGGCAAAGGGGGAGGGCAGGAAGGTCGGCCTGGAAACGCTGATCTTTGCCGACGGCCGCGCACCCCAGGAACTGGGGCGCGACTCGGCGGCGCTGATGCTGATCGCCCAGATTCGCGACGAGGCGCATCGTTTCGCTATCACGGGCATGCGCGCCAAGCGGGCCAAGGCGCGCCAGACCTCGCGGTTGGAGGAAATCGAGGGCATAGGCGCCAAGCGCAGGCAGAAATTGCTGGCACGCTTCGGTGGCCTGCGCGGCGTAATGGCCGCCAGCGTCGAGGACCTGGCATCCGTCGACGGCATTTCGCGTCAGCTTGCGGAAGACATTTACCGGCAACTCCATTAAATTACGGCCTGCGCCGCCACCGCGTCCGCGCGCCGCCAACCTTTTACAACAAGAACTGACTTATGCCGCTGAATATTCCGATTCTGCTCACCTGGCTGCGCGTCGCCATGATTCCCTTGATCGTTGGCGTGTTTTACCTGCCAGACAGCTGGATCTCGCTCTTCGACAAGGGCGTGGCGTCCACCGCCATCTTCATCGCCGCCGCCGTCACCGACTGGTTCGACGGCTACCTGGCGCGGCGCTGGAATGAAACCTCGGCTTTCGGCGCCTTTCTCGATCCGGTTGCCGACAAGCTGATGGTGGCCGGCGCCTTGCTGCTGCTGGTGCAGCTGGGCCGCGCCGATTCCATCTTGGCCTTCATCATCATCGGCCGCGAAATTGCCATCTCCGCCTTGCGCGAATGGATGGCGCAGATCGGCGCATCCAAATCGGTAGCGGTCAGTTCGATCGGCAAGATCAAGACGACGGCGCAGATGATGGCCATTCCGATGCTGTTGTACTACGGTGAGCTGTTCGGCGCGATCGACACCGGTTTCTGGGGCCAGATCCTGCTGGTGATCGCCGCGCTGCTGACCGTCTGGTCGATGTTCTATTACCTGCGCAAGGCGTGGCCGCTGATACAGGCGACCGAGCGGGCCCAGTCGTCCGGAATAAAATGATGCGTGCTTGACACACAAGTTCAAATCTCTATAATGCTGGCTTCTCCAGTGACGCGGGAGTAGCTCAGTTGGTAGAGCGCAACCTTGCCAAGGTTGAGGTCGAGAGTTCGAGACTCTTCTCCCGCTCCAAAGTATCGTTGGAAAGAGGCCTGTCCGGCTTCTTTTTTTACCGGAAAAAGCTGGAAGCAAGTGGATCCAAAGAAATTTTTTGAAGATTCCTACTTGCAAAATTTACTGAATCGTCTATAGTGGCGGCTCGAAAAAACGCGGGAGTAGCTCAGTTGGTAGAGCGCAACCTTGCCAAGGTTGAGGTCGAGAGTTCGAGACTCTTCTCCCGCTCCAGAATAAATCTGGGGCCGTGTTTGATGAAGTGGTTCCGGAAATGCAGGGCAGTGTGTTGTAGTAGGTGAAATGCGGGAGTAGCTCAGTTGGTAGAGCGCAACCTTGCCAAGGTTGAGGTCGAGAGTTCGAGACTCTTCTCCCGCTCCAGATTCGAAAAGGAAGTCCGCGAGGACTTCCTTTTTTGTTTCCGGCGGGCGGCTAACATGAGTCGGTTGATGTACATCCGGCAAATATTCAGGCGTTTTTCTTGCCTGAATAAAAATGTCTGGCTGGGCTGTACGTCTGTCGATAAATGCGTATAATCACGCCCGTCGACGTGCTGGAACGAAATGCACGGTGATGAAAGCAGTAGTCCGGTGCATGCATGCATGTGCTGGAACGTAGTAAGGCAGTACAGTCATTGAGTCAATGGCGGGGTAGCAAAGTGGTTATGCAGCGGCCTGCAAAGCCGTGTACGCCGGTTCGATCCCGACCCCCGCCTCCATCCTCTCTTGACGCTTCAGGCGCGTAGCTCAGCTGGTTAGAGCACTACCTTCACATGGTAGGGGTCATTGGTTCGAATCCACTCGCGCCTACCAGAATAGCGGCAGCAAGTCTGCCTGGAAAAGCCGACCATCACTGGTCGGCTTTTTTGTTTGCCTTCGGTTTTCCTTTTCTTTCTTTCCGTTTCTTTTCATCACGCATTTGCGTTTCGACAATGTTTTTGTGTGGGTTTCCGCACATACAAATGTTGTCGAAGAGTCTATTGTTTGTCCTCAAGCCTGTATCAAAAAATCTGTACATACTGAACCCGCGCTGAGCACTGACAGAGCGATCCCTGGAGCGCGCTGGCATGCGGGGAGGCGATTCGAGCATGAAATCGCAGACACTTTTTCGGAAAAAGAGACAACCATGAAACTAAAATTATTGACCATATCGTTCCTGGGCGCATCGCTTGTTGCTTGCGGCGGCGGCGGCGGTGGCGGAGGCGGCGGCACTACCCTTGATACGAGCGTGGCATACCAGCTCACCGCTCGGATCAATGGCGTTGATGTCCCGAACTTTGTCGTCAAGCCAGGCGAGAGCAAGGTTCTGGGCATTACCACTGGACAGGACGTGGAAATCATCGCCAACGCGCCGTCCACCATACTCACGACCGATAACGGCGCCGCCAGTGCGGCAGAATTGGCCAATACAAGCACGAACTACCGTGCCCGTTTCACGACGACCCAGCACACGATTGCAAAGCGCGTCTTTGCGCAATCGACCAATCCGCTCAATACGGCGGGCGTCGTCATCACGGTCAGCAGCAGCGATTCCAGCTTCAATGCAGTCACCCCGAAAGTGGGCGATCGCTTCACCTATGCCGAGACCGACAAGACATTGGCCGGAACTACCGTGCCGTTCCCTCTGTCCACGCACATCGTTACCGCGCTGACCGCGGCTGGATGGGATGAGGACTTTGCCAATCCGGGCAATGTCGTGATGTCGAAAGTTAACTTCAATAAGGATGGCAATCGTATTGGCTACCAGGCAACAGCCAACGATCCGAACGGCTGCAAGAACGCGCTGTTCAACCCGGAAGAGAAACTGCTCGCATTCCCATTGGTCCAGGGCAAGACTTATGGCAGCAGCTGGACAACCTCCTGCGCGCCGGACAGCCAGCTGGAAACGCTCAGCGCCGTCGTCGGACCTTATGAGCAGGTGACTACTGCCGGTGGCGTGTTCAGGGCATTCAGCATCGAGACCAGGACTGTCGTAACCAACAGCACGGATCTGCGGTTGCCGGGCAGGGGTTATCAGCAAACCGTCACGGTCTGGTTTGATCCAATTCTCGGCCGCAACGTGAAATACCGTGGCGTGCGTTCGTATCCAGGTGGCGAGCCGACGACCGATAGGGACAAGTTCCTGACCGAGACAAATATTGACCTGACGAATGTAGTCAAGAACTAAACCTGCGCCGCTTCTTTGCTCCTGAACTTTTGTGGACGAAAAAGCGCAGATGCAGTGCTGGGCCTGTATGCATACGGAGCCCAGCTTTGATCGTCCTCAGAAAGTGGCCGAAAATACAAAATTACTCTATGCCAATTTTTTTGTTTATGGCATGCTAACCGCGCGTAACAGAACGGCAAGTTTCGTTTCTCTTCACAGCCATCACCAGATTTCCTGCCGCATCCGCCCGGAGCGCATTTACCCATAAAGCAAGGAGAAGACCAATTGAAGTTTAATCAAGCCCATCTCATCAGGCGGACCACCAGCGTTGCATTGATCGGCGCAATGCTGGCACTAACCGGCTGCGTCACCACGCCCGATTATCCATCGCTGTCTGCCGACCGTACCGAGGCGCCCAAGCATGAATACCTGATCGGTCCGGGCGATACGGTCAATATCACCGTCTGGCGCAATCCGGAAGTATCGCTGAGCGTGCCGGTTCGTCCGGATGGCAAGATCACCACGCCTCTGGTGCAGGACATGAATGCCAGCGGCAAGACCGCGACCCAGCTCGCCCGTGACATGGAAAAGTCGCTGGAAAAATACATCCAGCAGCCCATCGTCACCGTGATCGTGACCGGATTCGTTGGTCCCTACAGCGAGCAGATCCGCGTGATCGGCCAGGCAGCCAAGCCCCAGGCTCTTCCGTACCGTGAAAACATGTCTTTGATGGATGTGCTGATTGCAGTAGGCGGCGTCACTGAGTTTGCTTCCGGAAACCGTGCAGTTATCGTGCGCAATGTGGATGGTAAGCAACAAACCTATTCGGTTCGCCTGAATGATCTGATCAAGCGCGGCGACCTGTCGGCAAATGCGGCAATGCGTCCGGGAGACATCCTGGTCATACCGGAAAGCTTTTTCTGACGAGAGTCGCAGCAGGCATGAAGGGCTGCATTCCGGAGTCGCCGCGCAGCCGCGGAACACGACTAAGGTCAAGGCAGCCCTTCCTGTAAGGAAATAAACTCCGTATGCAGCAGGAAAAATTGCTTAAAATAAATTGTTACGGATTGATTCAGCGTCCCCGATCGTTTTTTAAATGGCCATAATGTTGCGGCGCAAATTGTTTAAATAACAGAGTTTGTTAAGTCGCGACCTTGTAGGCAAACGTATAATTTCACCCGTTGTTCCGGTTTTTCATCATCCGCAATGATCGTGCGGCAATGCAACATGAAATTCACGAGGACGTCGGTTAGCGGCAGATAGATGGAGAGGTAGAAATGGAAGAAACGATCAACCAGGTGCTCTTCCTGTTAAAGGGCGTATGGAAATATCGGTGGCATGCTGTGATCGTCGCCTGGGCAATTGCAATCGCCGGCTGGGTGCGCGTATATACGCTGCCCGACGATTACCAGGCGTCGGCCCGTGTCTTCGTGGATACCCAGAGCATCCTGAAGCCGCTGATGGCCGGCATGACCACCTTGCCCAATGTCGAGCAACAGGTTTCCATCATGAGTCGTACCCTGCTCAGCCGTCCCAATGTGGAAAAGGTTATGCGCATGGTGGACCTCGACATCCGGGCCAAGACGCCCAAGGAAAAAGAGGAACTACTCAACGACCTGATGAAGCAGATCAGGATCGTCGGCACCGGCCGCGACGACATCTACACGCTCTCCTACAGCGATGAAAACCCGCGCGTGGCCAAGGACGTGGTGCAGGCCTTGCTGACGATCTTCGTCGAGGGCAGCTTTGGCGACAAGAAGAACGATTCCGACAAGGCGATCCAGTTCCTGGATGAGCAGATCAAGAATTATGAAACCAAGCTGGTGGCCGCAGAGAATGCGCTGAAGGACTTCAAGATCAAGCACAGCGGTTCGCTGCCCCAGGGCGGCGACTATGGCACCCAGGTGCAGGCCGCCAGCGATGCGCTGAACCAGGCCAGGCTCGACCTGCGCGAGGCGGAACAGGCGCGCAATGCGATCCAGACCCAGATCTATGGCAACGGCACCGGACCGAACGGCGCGGTGGCAGTCAACCCTGAACTGGATGCGCGCATCCTGACGCTGCAGAAGAACCTCGATACGATGCGCATGCAGTTCACCGAGCAGCATCCGGACATCATATCGACCAAGCGGCTGATCAAGCAGCTGGAAACCCAGAAGGCAGAAGAGGCCAAGACCGCCAAGCCGGGCGGCGACCGCGGCGCGAGCTACAGCCCGATGCTGCAGCAGCTCAATGTTTCGCTGTCCACCGCCGAGGCGCGGGTGGCATCGATGCGCGCCAGGGTGGATGAATACACCACACGCTACGACCGCCTGAAGGCGCAGAGCGTCAACGGTCCGGAACTTGAAACCCAGCTGGCACAGCTGAACCGCGACTACCAGGTCAACAAGGAGAATTACTCCCAGCTGGTGGCTCGCCGCGAGTCGGCAAGACTGTCCGGCGACCTGTCCAATACCACCGACATGGTGAAGTTCCGCGTCGTTGATCCGCCAACCGTGCCGCTGACGCCTGCCGGCCCAAATCGCCTGCGACTGGCTTCCCTGGTATTCGTCGGCGCCCTGATTGCCGGCATCGCAATTGCACTGCTGATGAGCCAGCTGCGTCCGACTTACCTCAGCCAGCATGGACTGCGCGAATCGACCGGCCTGCCTATCCTGGGCTCGGTCTCGATGAACTGGACCGACCATGAGAGGGCGAAGCGCAAGCGCAGTTTCTACGCGTTCGGCGCCTCCCTGGCGGTGCTGATCACGCTGTATGCAGGCGTGATGGCGCGCATGCTGCTAACGACGTGATGACGACATTGGCGCGGCGCGAGTCGCCGCTGCAACAGCTTCGGATGCATTGCATTGAATACGATTGGGAGAAAGCGTGAGCATTATTGAAAAGGCCGCTGGCCGGCTTGACCGCAACAAGGTGGACAAGCCACTCGTACATGATATCGACAACCCGCTGGCGCGCGACTTCGGCCATCATGACCCCGTGATGGAGGCGGCGGTCGCCTACGCGCCGCAGCACGAGCCCATGCCAGACATGCGGCAGCCGAGCGGCCAGCCGAGCCGGCGCGTCGAGATCAACCTGGAGCAACTGCACCGGCTGGGCATGGTGACGCCGGAAGGCGGACGCACGCCTGTGGCCGAGGAGTTCCGGATGATCAAGCGTCCCCTGATCAAGCACGCGTTGTCCAAGGGCGGCGGCGTGGAGCGCCACAACAACCTGATCATGGTGACGAGCGCGTTGCCGGGCGAGGGCAAGACCTTCTGCGCCATCAACCTGGCGATGAGCATCGCGATGGAAATGGACCATACGGTGCTGCTGGTCGACGCCGATGTGGCGCGTCCGTCGGTGCCGCGCTACCTCGGCATCGAAGCCACCGAAGGCCTGATGGATGTGCTGCTCAACGACAAGCTCGACCTGTCGGACGTGATGCTGCGCACCAATGTCGATACGCTGCGCATCCTGCCGGCAGGACAGCCGCACAAGAATTCCACCGAGCTGCTGGCCAGCCTGTCGATGAGCAACCTGCTTGATGATATCGCGCGCCGCTACCCGGACCGTATCGTGATTTTCGATTCGCCGCCCTTGCTGATGACGACCGAGGCCAAGGTGCTGGCCAGCCACATGGGACAGATCGTGATGGTGGTCGAGGCCGAAACCACGACGCAGCATGCGGTCAAGGACGCGCTGCGACAGCTCGGCAGCGACAACAATGTCAGCCTGGTCTACAACAAGACCAAGGCCTTCTCCGGCAACAGCTATGGGTATGGATATAACTGATGGCGCGTCACACTTGCAAAGAATTCGTGCGTCGTCCCGCAGCGCTGGCCGCACTGGCCGTGCTGGGTATGCAGGCAGCGCCCGCGCTGGCTGCTGACTGGCGTTTTACCCCGACGCTGACGCTGCGCGAAACCTATAGCGACAACATCCGGTTGGCGCCGACGGGCAATGAGCAATCGTCATTCGTGACCGAAGTCATGCCGGGCTTTGCCGTGAACGGCCTTGGCCGCCGTTCCCAGTTTCAGGCCACCTATCAGGCGCGTGGCGTTACCTACAGCAACGATGTCGGCAGCAGCAATCTGCAGAACTATCTGAATGCCCGAGGCACCGCGCAACTGGTCGACGACCTGCTGTTCATCGATGGCACGGCCAACATCACCAATCTCAGCACCTCGCCGTACGGACCGCAGGCAATCAACAGCAGCTATGCGATCAACAACCGCAGCGAAGTGCGCACCTATTCGATCAGTCCCTATGTCCGCCAACGCTATGGTTCCGTGGCGCAGGCGGAAGCGCGCTATACCCACCAGGGTCTGAGCAGCGACACCCCCGGCTTTTCCAACTACAACAGCGACCTTCTCAATCTTTTCGTCAACAGCGGCGAGGCATTCCGCCTTGTGAGCTGGGATGTGACGGCATCGCGCCGCCATAGCAGCTACAGTTCGCTCAATTCGGTCGACAACGATTATCTCAATGGCGTATTGCGCTACAAGCTGACCGATCAGCTCAGCCTGACTGGCTCGGCGGGCTATGAGCGCTATACCTACCAGAGCATCAACGACGGTCCCAGGGGTGCATCGTGGAGTGTCGGCTTCGACTGGAGGCCGTCGTCACGCACCAGCCTGGCCGCCACCGCCGGCCGCCGCTTCTTTGGCGATACGTACAGCCTGAACGGCATTCACCGCAGCCGCTATACGACCTGGAACGTCAGCTACAACGAAGACATCACCACCACCCAGCAGCAGCTGGTCGATTCCGGATCGATCAGCACCACCGCTTTCCTTGACCAGGTGTTTTCTGCGACCATCGCCGACCCGACGGCGCGCGCGCAGGCGGTAGAGGCATTCATCCGCGCCACCAATCTGCCTGCAACCCTGGCCAACCCAAATGCCGGCTTGTCCAACCGCTTCTTCTTGCAGAAGCGGTTGCAGGGCTCGGTGGCGCTCAACACCGGCAAGTCCACGGTGCTGGTGTCGGTGTATAACACCCTGCGCCGTCCGCAGACGGGCGTGTCCGACAACGTCGGCCTGCTTACCGCCAGCAACCAGCTATTCATCGACGAATCGCGCCAGCGCGGCGTGAGCGGCCTGTGGAATCTGCGGCTGACGCCATCGACCTCGATGAACCTGAATGCGCGTTATTACCGCACCACCTCGCTGCTGAGCAACCGCACCGACGACAACACGCTCGTCACGCTGGGCCTGTCGCATCAGCTGTCGCCAAAAACCACCGGCACGGTCGAGTTGCGCCGCTACCAGGGCTCCTACAGCCAGACAGGAACCGATTTCCGCGAGAACGCGATTTCGGCTTACTTGACCATGCGGTTATAGCGGAGAAACTACATCGATGTATGAATCTTTTTACGGGCTGCATGCCAAGCCCTTCCAGTTGCGGCCGGACCCGAATTTTTTCTTCGGCAGCAAGGGCCACAAGCGCGCCATGTCCTACCTGGAGTACGGACTGTCGCAAGGCGAGGGCTTCATCGTCATCACCGGTGAAGTCGGCGCCGGCAAGACCACGCTGGTGCGCAACCTGTTTCGCAAGCTCGAGTCGAACCGCATCATTGCGGCCCAGATCGTCAACACCCACCTGAACTCCGACGACACGCTGCGCTCGGTCGTGGCCGCCTTCGGCCTGCCTTTCGACGACCCGAGCAAGACCGGCCTCTTGGCGCGGTTCGAGCAGTTCCTGCGCTATAGCGACAAGCAGGGCAAGCGGGTGCTGCTGGTGGTGGACGAGGCGCAGAACCTGACGCCGCAGACGGTGGAAGAGCTGCGCATGCTGTCGAATTTCCAGACCAACGAGAAGTCGCTGCTGCAGACCTTCCTCCTCGGGCAGCCGGAATTCCGTCGCACGCTGCACAGCGAAGACATGCAGCAGCTGCGCCAGCGCGTGATCGCCACCTATCATCTCGGGCCGATGGATGCCGCCGAGACCCAGGCCTATATCGAGCATCGCCTGCAAACGGCAGGCTGGAAGGGCGATCCGGTGATCACGCCGGAAGCCTATGCGGCCATCTTCGACTACTCGGGCGGCATACCGCGCAAGATCAACACCCTGTGCGACAGGCTGTTCCTGATGGGCTATCTCGAAGAACTGCATCAGTTCAATGCGGAAGAGGTGGGCGAAGTCATCAAGGACATCCAGGAAGAGTTCACGCCGCCGCCGCCGGAAATGAGCGCATTGCCGGCCTACGCCGGCGGCATGCCGCGCGGCTTTGCCGACACCACGGCCGAGAGCATGGAGCACCTCGACGAGAGACTGTCCAAGATCGAGCGTTCGGTCACCTCGGTGCTGGATGTGCTGAAGCGGCTGATCTCGACGTCGAAAATCTGATACCTGATTAAAAAGCTCCCTGTCCGGCGCCAGCGCCTGTGGCGGGGAACAGGAGTACACCATGCAGACAGGCATTACACATTCAGGCGCGCAAGGGCAGGCGGCATCAGGCCCGATTCGCAATGCAATGACGATCGACGTCGAGGACTACTTCCAGGTCTCGGCTTTTGCGCCCCATATCCCGCGTGAAAACTGGAACAGCATGGATTGCCGCGTCGAGCGCAATGTGGAGCGCATCCTCGCCTTGCTCAAGGAACGCGACGTCAAGGCCACCTTCTTCACGCTGGGATGGATCGCCGAGCGTTATCCGCAGGTGGTGCGCGCCATTGTCGATGGCGGCCACGAGCTGGCCAGCCACGGCTATGCGCATCTGCGCGCATCCGACCAGAGCGCCGAGGAATTCCGCGACGACATCAGCCGCAGCAAGGCGCTGCTGGAAGATATTTCGGGCCAGCAGGTGCTGGGCTACCGCGCGCCCAGCTTCTCGATCGGCACCCGTAACCTGTGGGCGCTGGATACGCTGCGCAACGCCGGCTACCGCTACAGCTCCAGCATCTATCCTATCCAGCATGACCATTACGGCATGCCCGATGCGCCGCGCTTTGCGTTTTATCCCAACGGCGAGGACGGCCTGCTGGAAGTGCCGATTACCACGGTGCGGGTGATGGACCGCAACTTCCCGGCGGGTGGCGGCGGCTACTTCCGCTTCTTTCCGTATGCGCTGTCGCGCTGGTTCATCGACAAGGTCAACCGCGACGACAGGCAGGCGGGCATCTTTTACTTTCATCCCTGGGAAATCGATCCGGGACAGCCGCGCCAGCATGGCGTGGGCTTCAAGACCCGCTTCCGCCATTACGTCAATCTGGACCGCATGGAAACCCGTCTGCGGGCACTGACCCGCGACTTCCAGTGGGATCGCATGGACAACATTTTCTTGCATAAATCATGAGCGCCATTATCGAAGCATCGCAGGACCGCGCACGGGCCAACGCGGCGCACGCCGCGCCACAGATCCGCCTGATGCAGCCGCAGGATGCGGCGCGCTGGGATGAGTTCGTGCTGAACTGCCCAGAAGCCAGCTTCTTTCACCGCGCAGGCTGGCAGAAGGTGATCGAACAGGCCTTCGGCCACAAGACCTATTTCTACCTGGCCGAGGTGGATGGCCGCATCGAGGGCGTGCTGCCGCTGGCCGAAATCAATAGCCGCCTGTTCGGGCATTCCCTGGGCTCGCTGCCGTTCTGCGTCTATGGCGGCCCGGCCGCCACGTCCGATGCCGTGGCCGATGCGCTCGACCGCGAAGCCCAGGCACTGGCAGCGAAGCTGCAGGTGGGCCATCTGGAATATCACAACGTCGCGCCGCGCCATGCCGACTGGCATGCCAAGGACCTGTACGTGACCTTCCGCAAGGAGATGGACCCGGACCCGGAAAAGAACATGAACGCCATCCCGCGCAAACAGCGCGCGATGGTGCGCAAGGGCATCAAGGCCGGCCTGGCCAGCGAGATCGATGCCAACGTGGACCGCTTCTTCACCGCCTATTCCACCAGCGTGCACCGGCTCGGCACGCCGGTCTTTTCGAAGAAGTATTTCCGGCTGCTCAAGGAGACTTTCGGCGACGACTGCGAGGTGATGACCATCACCAAGGATGGCGGCCTGATCAGCAGCGTGATGAGCTTCTATTTCCGCGACGAAGTGCTGCCTTATTACGGCGGCGGCATGCCGGAAGCGCGGGAAGTCGCCGGCAACGACTTCATGTACTGGGAACTGATGCGCCGCACCTGCACCCGCGGCTACCGCATCTTCGATTTCGGGCGCAGCAAGAAGGGCACCGGCTCGCACGACTTCAAGAAGAACTGGGGCTTCGAGCCGACGCCGCTGCACTATGAGTACAAGCTGGTGCGCGCCACCGAGGTGCCGGACACCAATCCGCTCAATCCCAAGTACCAGCTGATGATACGCACCTGGCAGAAGATGCCGATCGCGCTTGCCAACCTCATCGGCCCGCATATCGTCAAGAACCTGGGCTGAACCGTGGAGCATCTCCTTTACCTGGCGCACCGGATTCCTTACCCGCCCAACAAGGGCGACAAGATCCGTTCCTATCATCTGCTGCGGCACCTGTCCGAGCGCTATCAGGTGCATCTGGGCACCTTCATCGATGATCCGGCTGACTGGCAGTACGTCGACGCGGTCAAGAAGCTGTGTGGCGAAACCCATTTCGTGAAACTGGACAGCCGCCGCGCGCGCGTGATGAGCGCGACCGCGTTGCTGTCGAACCGGCCGCTGAGCCTGGACTACTACCGCAGCCGCTCGCTGTCGGAATGGGTGGCGCGGCTGCATCGCAAGCTGCCGGTGTCGCGGGTGCTGGTGTTCTCGTCGGTAATGGCGCAATTCGTCGAGCCGCAGCGCTATGCGCGCAAGGTGATCGACTTCGTCGATGTCGATTCCGCCAAGTGGAGCCAGTATGCGGTGCAGAAGTCCTGGCCGATGAACCGGGTGTATGCCCGCGAGGGCAGGCAGCTGCTGCGCTACGAGCGCCGCGTGGCGCGGGATTTCGATGCGTCGCTATTCGTCTCGGCGCAGGAAGCGGCGCTGTTTTCCGGCCTGGCGCCGGAAAGCCAGGCCCGCATCGGCTGGTTCAGCAATGGCGTGGACAGCAGCTATTTCTCGCCGATGCATGACTTCGACAATCCGTATCCGGAAGGCGGACCGGTCATGGTCTTCACCGGCGCCATGGATTACTGGCCCAATGTCGATGCGGTGCAATGGTTTGCCGACGAGGTGCTCCCTGGCGTCCTGCAGCGGCATCCGCAGGCGCGCTTCTATATCGTCGGCTCCCGGCCGGCGCCGCAGGTGCAGGCGCTGGGGCAGCGGCCCGGCATCCATGTCACCGGCACCGTGCCCGACGTGCGCCCCTATCTGGCCCACGCGCAGATATCGGTGGCGCCGCTGCGCATCGCGCGCGGCATACAGAACAAGGTGCTGGAAGCCATGGCCATGGCCAAGCCGGTGATCGTGTCGCCGCAGGCGCTGGAAGGCATCAGCGCACAGGCCGGCCGCGATCTGCTGCTGGCCAGCGATGCCACCGAATTCGTCGGCCTGACCTGCGACGCGCTCGATGAACTGCCGGCCGACCTCGGACGCGCGGCACGCGCGCAGGTGGAAGCCAGCTATAACTGGGACGTCAACATGTCGCGGGTCGACGCGCTGCTGGACATCCCCTCCCATCAATCGAGAACTGCGTCCACATGCTCCTGACCGAAACCCGCGCCGCGCCCCGCGACATGCTCAAGACCATTGCCATCGCCGTGGCGGTGCTGGCGCCGTTCCTGATCTACGCGGCAACGGCGCGTTCCATCGTCGCGATCTGGAACAGCTCGGAAACCTTTGCCCACGGCTACGTGATCCTGCCGATCAGCCTGTGGCTGATCTGGAAGCGGCGCACGACGCTGATGCAGATGTCGCCGCAGCCTTACTGGCCGGCCCTGCTATCGCTGGCGGTGTGCGGCTTCGGCTGGCTGCTGGCCGAGATGGGCGACGTGCAGGTGGTGCGGCAGTATGCGTTCGCCGCGATGCTGCCGCTCACCGTCGTGGTGGTATGCGGCCTGCGCATCTCCTGGGCCATTGCCTTTCCGCTGGCCTATGTGCTGCTGGCCGTGCCGTTCGGCGAGGTGTTCATCGATCCGCTGATCAACGTCACCGCCGACTTCACCGTCTGGGCTCTGCAGATGACCGGCATTCCGGTGCTGCGCGACGGCACCAATTTTTCCATCCCCACCGGCAACTGGTCGGTGGTGGAAGCCTGCAGCGGCGTGCGCTACCTGATTGCCTCCCTGACGCTGGGCTGCCTGTATGCCTACCTGACCTATCGCTCGCGCAAGCGGCAACTGCTGTTCGTGCTGATCTCCATCCTGGTGCCCATCGTCGCCAATGGCCTGCGCGCCTACATGATCGTGATGATCGGGCATCTGTCCGGCATGGAGCTGGCCACGGGCGTGGATCACATCATCTACGGCTGGCTGTTCTTCGGGCTGGTGATGTTCATCATGTTCTGGCTGGGCAGCCGCTGGCGCGAGGACATCAGCGCCGCCGATGAGGCCGATGCCGAGACGGTGCGCCGCGATGGCGCCAGCGCCGCCAGTTCGGTGCAGGTGGCGGCGGCTGCGGCAGCAGTGGTTGCCTGCCTGGCATTCTGGCCCCTGTACGCCGGTTTCACCCTGCGCGCCAACGAATCGGCTGCCGCGCCCAGTCTCTCCGGCCTGCAGCCAGCCTGGGCGGCCGGCCAGCCGTTCACTGTCTGGACACCGCGCCTGAACAAGGCAGCCGCCACGCTGAACCAGGTGCAAGCGCAGGATGGCCAGCAGGTCGGGCTGATGGTGCGTTATTACCGAAACCAGCCGCAGGGCGCCGGATTGATCAGCTCGACCAATCAGCTGGTAGGCGATGTCGAGACCGATCCATGGCGCCGTACCGGCTCTTCGGCGCGCATCGAGGACATCAATGGGCGGCAGTTGCAGGTGCGGGAAACCCGGCTGCGAGGACCGGACGGCGCGCTAGTGGCCTGGCAGTGGTACTGGATCGATGGCGGCTTCACCGCCAACGATTACCTGGGCAAGCTGCTGCAGGCCAAGGAGCGCCTGCTGATGCGCGGCGACGATGGCGCCGGCATCCTGGTCTATGCCCGCTATGACGAAAATCCGGACGCCGCACGCGCCGCGCTGCGCAGCTTCATTGCCGCGCAACTGCCTTCGCTGGAGGCGACGCTAAATGCAAACCGGGCGCACTGATGGTGTCGAAGCGATGAGTGCCGCGCCTCTGGTCGTCCATCTGATCTACCGCTTCGACTTCGGCGGGCTGGAAACCCTGGTGGCCGAATGCATCAACCGCATGCCGGCGCGCCAGTACCGGCATGCGATCGTCTGCCTGACCGGCTACACCGAATTTGCCAGGAAGATCAGCCGCGACGACGTGCAGATCATCGCGCTGGACAAGCCGCCCGGGCTGGGGCTGGGCACGCACCTGAAACTGTGGAAGTTGCTGCGTCAGTTGAAGCCAGCCGTGCTGCACAGCTACAACCTGGCCGCCGTCGAATATGCCTGCACCGCCGCGCTTGCCGGCGTGCCGGTGCGGGTGCATGCCGAGCATGGCCGCGATGCGGCTGACCCGCATGGACTGAACCGCAAGCACAACCTGCTGCGGCGCGGCGTGACCCCGTTCATCGACCGCTACATCCCGGTGTCGGACGACCTGCAGCGCTGGCTGCGCCAGGTGGTCGGCGTGCCGGATGCGAAGACCCTGCTGATCGCCAACGGTGTCGATACCGAGCGCTTCGCGCCGCGCCAGCGTGACTATCCGCGCCGCGAATTCGTGATCGGCACGGTGGGCCGCATCCAGGATGTGAAAAACCACAGCGGCCTGATCGATGCCTTCCTCCGGCTGCGCGAAATCCTGCCGGAGGATGCCGGCCGGCTGCGCCTGGCCATCATCGGCGACGGGCCCTTGCTGCCGCGCATCCGCGAAAAGGTCGATGCGGCCGGCTTGCAGGACGTGGTGTGGCTGCCCGGCTCGCGCACCGACATCGCCGAACTGATGGCCGACTTCGACGTGTTCGCGCTGCCGTCGATTGCCGAAGGCACGCCGGTCACCATCCTCGAAGCCATGGCATGCGGCTTGCCTGTGGTGGCATCCCGAGTGGGCGGCATACCCGAAGTGGTGCAGGAAGGCGTCACCGGCCTGATGCCGCCCCCGTCGGACGCCGAGGCGCTTGCCAGGGCGCTGGCTGTTTATGTGGAAGACCCGCAGCTCGCCGCGCGCCACGGCGCCGCCGGCCGCGAGCGGGTAGAGAAGAGCAACAGTATCGCCGCCATGGTGGCCGGTTATGCCGGCTTGTACGACACCCTGCGCGCAATGAAAACCAGAACCAGCAAGGCCTGACTATGTGTGGAATCGTCGGAATCTTCGATATGCGCCAGATGCGCGACATCGACCTGCAACAGCTGACGCGAATGAATGAAACCCAGCACCACCGCGGCCCGACCGAGGGCGGGGTGCATCGCGAGGCGGGCATCGGCTTCGGCCATCGTCGCCTGTCCATCATCGACCTGTCGTCGGGGCAGCAACCGCTGTTCAACGAGGACCACAGCGTGGTGCTGGTGTTCAACGGCGAGATCTATAACTTCGTCGCGCTGATGGATGAGCTGACCGGCCTGGGCCATACCTTCCGCACCCGCTGCGACACCGAGGTGATCGTGCATGCCTGGGAAGAGTGGGGCGAGGCCTGCGTGCAGCGCTTCCGCGGCATGTTCGCGTTCGCGCTGTGGGACCGCAACAAGCAGACCATGTTCCTGGCGCGCGACCGGCTCGGCATCAAGCCGATGTACTGCGCGCTGCTGGACGACGGCATGTTCCTGTTCGGTTCGGAGCTGAAGGCGCTGATGTCGATACCGGGGCTGTCGCGCGAACTCGACCCGCATGCGGTGGAAGACTATTTCGCCTATGGCTATGTGCCCGAGCCGCGCACCATCTTCAAGGGCGCCTTCAAGCTGCAGCCGGGCTACATGCTGACGCTAAAGGCCGGCGCGGCCACGCTGCCGGCCCAGAAGCAATACTGGGACGTGCCGTTCAAGCCGCATGCGCCGATGTCGGCCGAGGAAGCCGAGCAGGAACTGATCGTCAAGCTGCGCGACGCGGTGCAGAGCCACACGGTGGCCGACGTGCCGCTGGGCGCTTTCCTGTCCGGCGGCGTCGACTCCAGCGCAGTGGTGGCGATGATGGCCGGCATGAGCGACGAGCCGGTCAGCACCTGCTCGATCGGTTTCGACGACCAGGCCTACGATGAATCGGAATATGCAGCCGAAGTGGCGCGGCAGTACAAGACCACGCATTACCGCGAAGTCGTAGACAAGGATGACTATGGCCTGATCGACACGCTGGCCCGGCTCTACGATGAACCCTATGCCGACAGCTCCGCCATTCCGACTTACCGCGTATGCGAACTGGCCAGGAAGCGCGTCACCGTGGCCCTGTCCGGCGATGGCGGCGACGAGAATTTCGCGGGCTACCGGCGTTACCGGTATGCGATGGCGGAGCAGCGGGTGCGCTCGGTGCTGCCTTCCTCGCTCAGGAAGCCCGTGTTCGGCTTCCTCGGCAATGTCTATCCGAAGGCGGACTGGGCGCCGCGCATGTTCCGCGCCAAGACCACGTTCGAGGCATTGGCGCGCGACCTGGTGGAAGGCTATTTCCATGGCGTGTCGGTGATGCCGGACCGGGTCCGGGCGCAGCTGTTCTCCGACGGCTTCAAGCGCTCGCTGCAGGGCTACAGCGCCATCGAGGTCATGCGCGGCCATGCGGCCAACAGCCCGACCGACGATCCGCTGTCGCTGATCCAGTATGTGGACATGAAGACCTGGCTGCCGGGCGACATCCTGACCAAGGTCGACCGCGCCAGCATGGCCCATGCGCTGGAAGTGCGGGTGCCTCTGCTGGACCATGAGTTCGTGGAATGGGCTTCCGGCGTGCCATCGTCGCTGAAGCTGCGCGGTCAGGAAGGCAAGTATTTGCTGAAGAAGTCGCTGGAGCCGCATCTGTCGCATGATGTGCTGTACCGGGACAAGATGGGCTTTTCGATTCCGCTGGCAAGCTGGTTCCGCGGCCCGCTGCGCGAGCGCGTGAAGCAGGCCTTGCTGGGGCCTACGCTGGCCGGCACGGGCATCTTCAACATGCGCTTTTTGCAGGACATGGTAGAGCAGCACCAGTCGGGCCGGCGTGATTACACCGCGCCGATCTATACCGTGATGATGTTCGAGGCTTTCCTGCGCAACTGCCTGGAGGAGGCGCCGGCGCATAGCCTGGCAGCGGCCTGACCAGGGTTGGTCACGGGCGGCCCTCCTGCCTCAGCCGTAGTGTGAATATCCCGAAGGGACATTCACCGAATGTGAATCATGGAATATGGTCGACATGGCGATGTCGGGACGTAATTGCAGTTGCCGTTGCAGTTCCAGTTGCAGTTGCGGTTGCCGTTGCCGTTGCCGTTGCCGTTGCCGTTGCCGTTGCCGTTGCCGTTGCCGTTGCAGTTCCAGTTGCAGTTGCAGTTGCAGTTGCCGTTGCAGTGGCTTTTGAAGTTGCCGTTGCTTTTAAGTCCCGTTGAGCGCGCCGTGCCGTCGGTGCGTGGAGCGGGAAAAGGTGCGGCGTCTGTCTGAGCCAAGCGCAGCTTGGCGAGTTTAGCCGCGCCCCGCTCCATGCATCGACGGCACGGGGACCCTCGCGCAGCGAGGGCGCGATCACCGGGTCGCCTTTTCTTGCCTACTTCTTTTGGCGAAGCAAAAGAAGTAGGTCGCCCGCCGGGGCGAACTCCCGGCCTGGTCATGACGAAAGTGAGATCGTGTTGCTTCACCCGCCGTAAAGACGTCACTGCGAAGCAGCAGTTGCTTTTGAAGTTTGAAGTTTGAAGTTTGAAGTTTGAAGTTTCAATACGAACTTCAACAACAACACCGACAGTGCTGCCCGTGCGTTGCCGGGTGACGCAACGCGATTGCACTGCCGTGGAGACAAGCCGGGAGTCCGTCCCGGCGGCCGGGTTACTTTTTTGCTTCGCCAAAAAAGTAACCAAAAAAGGCGACCCGATGATCGCGCCCCCGCTGCGCGGTGGTTCCCGTGTCAGCGATACCCGGAGCGGGGCGCGGCTAAACTCGCCAAGCTGCGCTTGACTCAGACAGACGCCGCACCTTTTCCCGCTCCGGGCACCGCTGACACGGCGCGCTCAACGGGACTTAAAAGCAACGGCAACTTCAAAAGCCACTGCAACTGCAACTGCAACTGCAACTGCAACTGCAACTGCAACTGCAACTGCAACTGCAACTGCAACTGCAACTGCAACTGCAACTGCAACTGCAACTGTCGCTGCGCGTGCTTTAGCTGCAACTGCAACCACGATCCGACATCGCCATGTCGACCGCAATCCACTATCGCTGAAATGCACCTCGGGGGATATTTCATCCTACGCCGATGCCAGAGCCTAAAAGGAATGGCCGGCTTGCGCCGGCCATTCCTGTGCTTGCTTTCCTGTGTTAGCGCGGCGCGTTGTGCTTGGCCATCGCCCAATCTTCATACCAGCGATAAAACTCCGCCAGCCCCTGCGCCAGCGACGTGGCCGGCGCGAAGCCAACCCAGTCCCTCAGCCTGTCGGTATCGGCATAGGTCGCCGGCACATCGCCCGGCTGCATCGGCTGAAAATCAATCACCGCCTTGCGCCCCAGGGCCTGTTCCAGCGTGGCGATGAAATCCATCACCCGCACCGGCTGATGATTGCCGATATTGAACACCGCATGCGCCGGACGCCCGTTCGCGGCCGGCGTCGGCTTGAACAGCAGCCGCACCACGCCCTCGACGATGTCGTCGATATAGGTGAAATCGCGTTCCAGCTCACCCTTGGCAAAGACCGGTATCGGCTCGCCATTGACGATCTTGCGGGTGAAGCTGAAATAGGCCATGTCGGGCCGGCCCCATGGTCCATACACCGTGAAGAAGCGCAGGCCGGTCAGGGGCAAGTCGTACAGATGGCTGTAGGAATAGGCCATCAGCTCGTTGGATTTCTTGGTGGCGGCATACAGCGACACCGGGGCGTCGGTCTGGTCGGACTCGGCGAACGGCACCTTGGTGTTGGCGCCATAGACGCTGCTGCTGCTGGCATACACCATGTGCGCCGTGCGGTGGCGGCGGCAGGCTTCCAGCATGTTGGCAAACCCGACCAGGTTGGACTGGATATAGGCGGCAGGGTTTTCCAGCGAATAGCGCACGCCGGCCTGGGCCGCCAGATGCACTACATGCGTGGGTTGCACCGACTCGAACAGGGCGGCCACCTGCTGGCCATCCGACAATTCCAAGCGCTGGCAGGCGATGCCGCGCGGCGCCAGCAGCGCCGCGACGCGGTCGTGCTTGAGCTGCGGGTCGTAGTAGTCGTTGAAGTTGTCGCAGCCGACCACGCGGTGCCCCATGTCGGCCAGGCGCGCGGCGACGAAGCTGCCGACAAAGCCGGCAGCGCCCGTCACGAGGATGGTGTGCTGCGTCATCGCGCGTCGGCCTGGCCGCGCCGGCCGATGCCGTAATAGGCCAGCCCGGCGTCGGCCACCGTGGCCGGGTCGTACAGATTACGGCCATCGAAGATGGCGCGGCCGGCGAGCGTCTGGGCCAGGCGCTCGAAGTCGGGCGAACGGAACTCCTTCCATTCGGTGACCAGGGCCAATGCGTCGCAGCCTTCGACTGCTTCCCATGCATTGCCGCACAGGGTGATCTGGCCGCCGAACGCTTCTTCGCCATGTTCCTGCAACAGCAGGCGCCGCGCTTCCGAGGATGCTACCGGGTCGTAGGCGCGCACCTTGCAGCCGGCTTCCAGCAGTTTCCTGATCAGCACCAGGCTGGGCGCTTCGCGCATGTCGTCGGTGTTGGGCTTGAACGACAGGCCCCATAGCGCCAGGGTCTTGCCGCGCAATTCCTGGAAACTGCCGAAATGGCGGACGATCTTGTCGAACATGATCGCCTTCTGTTCTTCATTGACCGTCTCGATGGCGTTGAGCAGATGCAGCCGGCGGCCATGGTCCACCGAGGTCTTGAGCAGTGCCTTGACGTCTTTCGGGAAGCAGGAGCCGCCATAGCCCATGCCGGCGTAGAGAAAATGCGGCCCGATGCGCGGGTCCGAGCCGATGCCCATGCGCACGGCCTCGATGTCGGCGCCCAGCAGCTCGGCCAGGTTGGCCAGTTCATTCATGAAGCTGATGCGGGTGGCCAGCATTGCATTGGCCGCGTACTTGGTCAGTTCGGCGCTGCGTACATCCATGAGGATCAGCTTGTCGTGATTGCGGCTGAATGGCGCATAGAGCTTGCGCATGATGCTGGTCGACTGCGGATCGTCGCTGCCGACCACGATGCGGTCCGGCCGCATGAAGTCGTCGATCGCCGCGCCTTCCTTGAGGAATTCCGGATTGCTGACCACGGTGTAGTCGATCGTCACGTCGCGCTTGGCCAGTTCCTCGGCGATCGCGGCGCGCACCTGGTCGGCGGTGCCCACCGGCACGGTCGACTTGTCGACCACCACGATCGGGCGCGTCATGCGCTGGCCGATGCTGCGCGCGGCCGACAGGATATGGCGCAGGTCGGCGCTGCCGTCTTCGTCGGGCGGCGTGCCGACCGCAATGAAGATTACCTCGGCATGCGCAACCGCGCGGTCGTAGTCGGTGGTAAACAGAATCCGGTCAGCCGCCGCGTTGCTGGCGACCAGCTTGTCCAGGCCCGGTTCATGGATCGGGATCTGGCCCGCGTTGAGCATGTCGATTTTCCTGGCGTCGACGTCAAGGCAAAGGACCGTGTTGCCGACATCGGCAAAACAGGCGCCGGAAACCAGGCCAACGTAGCCGGTGCCGATAATGGTAATTTTCATAAGCGGATTCAGTGTTAAGAGTCGAAAACGGATGCCAGTGCGGCTCGGCCTGGCACAAGGTCAGCAGTATAGCGGCGGCGTCAGGCAGTCCGAGCCTAATAACGCCGGGCTGAATCAGCATCAATATTCTTGCCGCGCCGGGTGCTGCTTTCCGGGCCGGGCAAGAACATCGAAGCAAATTGCACTGCGTTAGATATTGCTCAATGTAAATGTTATCAAGAATGAATTATCATTCAACTGTGCCGGTTTTCCAATTGATTTAGCGCAATAAACGGTGCGTCGCCGCAAAACTGCTTTACTATGCGCCGGCTCATTGCGGACTATGGTCAATCAGGCATGATGCTGCGTTTTTCTTACATGCACGCGCGGCCGAAGGCTACAACACAAGGTAGCACCGCTTTCAGACAGGACAATGAAACTACTTACGTTCAGCACCTTGTTTCCCAACCAGCAAAGGCCCAACCACGGCATTTTCGTGGAGACACGCCTGCGTTACCTGGTGGCCAGCCGCCAGGTACAGTCGCGCGTGGTCGCCCCGGTGCCCTGGTTTCCCTTTACCCATCCGCGCTTCGGCCTGTATGCCAGCTATGCGCAGGTGCCGCGCAGCGAGCAGCGCTTCGGCCTGGACGTGAGCCATCCGCGTTATCCGGTGATTCCGAAGATGGGCATGAGCGCCGCGCCGGTTCTGCTGGCCAATTCGCTGAAGTCCTCGCTGGGCCGCATCATCGACGAAGGCTATGACTTCGACCTGATCGACGCGCATTACTTCTACCCGGACGGCGTGGCCGCCGTGATGCTGGGGCGATATTTCAACAAGCCCGTGGTCATCACGGCGCGCGGCACCGATATCAACCTGGTGCCGCAATACCGGCTGCCGCGGCGGATGATACGCTGGGCAGCCGAGCAGGCGGCCGGCATGATCACCGTCTGCAATGCGTTGAAGGACGAGATGGTGGCGCTGGGCATCGACGGCAGCCGCATCACGCCCCTGCGCAATGGCGTCAACCTCGACCTGTTCCAGCCGGGCGACCGCGCCGCGCTGCGGGCCGAGCTTGGGATGGAAGGCTTTACATTGATGTCGGTTGGCCACCTCGAACCCCGCAAGGGCCATGAACTGGTGATCCAGGCCATGCCGGCGCTGCCCGATGTGCATCTCAATATTGCCGGCAGCGGGCCGGACCGCAAGAAGCTCGAGGAACTGGCCCAGGCGCTGAAGGTGCAGGACAGGGTGCGCTTCCTTGGCCCCTTGCCGCAAACCGAGCTCAAGCGCTGGTATGGCGGCGCCGATGCGCTGGTGCTGGCCTCCAGCCGGGAAGGCTGGGCCAATGTGCTGCTGGAATCGATGGCGTGCGGCACGCCGGTGGTGGCGAGCAATGTCTGGGGCACGCCGGAAGTGGTGGCGTCGCCGGAGGCAGGGGTATTGATGCGGGAACGCACGCCGCATGGCGTGGCCGAGGCGGTGACGGCGCTGCGCGCTGCTTATCCGTCGCACGAGGCGACCAGGCGGTATGCCGAGCGATTCAGCTGGGATGACACCACGCAGGGGCAGATCGCGCTATTTCAAAGGATTGCTGCACAGGGCAGGGCATGAAAATACTGTATCACCACCGAACCCGTTCCAAGGACGGGCAATACGTTCATATTGAAGAGATGATCCGCGCGCTGCGCCAGCTCGGCCATGAAGTCATCGTGGTCGCGCCGCCGAGCGCCGAAACCGAGGACTTCGGCTCCGATGCCGGCATGGTCGCGTGGCTCAAGCGCAGCATCCCGCAGTGGATGTATGAACTGATGGAGCTTTCCTACAGCCTGGTTGCCTACCGCCGCCTGGTCAGGGCAGTGCGCGAGCATCAGCCGGATTGCCTGTATGAGCGCTACAACCTGTTCCTGCCTGCCGGCATCTGGCTCAAGCGCAAGTTCGGGCTGCCGATGCTGCTCGAAGTGAACGCGCCGATCTTCGAGGAACGCACCCGTTACGACGGCCTGGCCCTGAAGAAGCTGGCGCGCTGGTCGCAGGCCTATACCTGGCAGGCGGCCGACTATGTGCTGCCGGTGACCCAGGTGCTGGGCGACATCGTTGCTTCCTACGGCGTGCCGCGTGAACGGATCGTGGTGATTCCCAACGGGATCAATGCCAGCCAGTTCAGCGCAGCGCCCGAGACCCGTGCCGCCAAGGCGGCGCTCGGCCTGGACGGCAATATCGTGCTTGGGTTCACCGGTTTCGTGCGCGACTGGCACGGCCTGGACAAGGTGATCACGATGATCGCCGACGATCCGCCCGAGTCCAGCCGTCATTTGCTGGTGGTGGGCGACGGACCGGCACGAGCGGCCCTGGAAGCGCAGGCCACCGCGCTCAACATCCGGCATCGCGTCAGTTTCACTGGGGTGATCGGGCGCGATGAGGTCGCGCGCTATGTCGCCGCCTTCGATATCGCCCTGCAGCCGGCAGTGGTGGAATATGCGTCGCCGTTGAAGCTGTTTGAATACCTGGCCCTCGGCAAGGCGATTATTGGCCCTGCGCAACCAAACCTGATGGAAATCCTCACCGACGGTCAGAATGCGGTATTGTTCGACCCGAAAGCGGCCGATGGCATGGCAGGTGCGATCGGCAAGCTCAGCGCCGACGTTGCCCTGCGCGAGCGCATGGGCGAGAACGCTCGCAAGACCATCAGTGAGAAGCGACTGACCTGGCGGGAAAACGCGATACGCGCCGTCGAACTGTTTAAAAGGATTCCGAAGCATGCGTGACATAGTCATATTCGGCATCATCTTCGGCCTCGTTCCCGTGATGTGGAAGCGGCCCGCGATCGGTGCCCTGGTGTTCATGTGGATCAGCCTGATGAATCCGCACCGCCTCGCCTACGGCCCGGCGCATGATTTCCCGTTTGCGATGATGGTGGCCGCAGTCACGATCCTGGCCGTGCTGTTTTCAAAGGAGCCGCGCCAGTATCCGGTCACGATGCCGACCGTGCTGCTGGTGGTATTCATGATATGGGCCACGGTCACGACCCTGTTTGCGATTTCGCCTCCCGCCCTGGTCAACGCGGAATGGAGCCGCGTGATCAAGACCTTCGTGATGGTGGTCGTCACTATCATGGTGGTGCAGAAGGAAGACGACCTGAAGAAGATGATCTGGATCCTGGCGCTGTCGCTGGCGATCTTTGGCGCCAAGGGCGGCCTGTTCACGCTGGCGACAGGCGGCTCGTATCGCGTGCTCGGGCCGAGCGGCAGCTATATCGCCGAGAACAATTCCCTGGCGCTGGCCTTGGTGATGGCCGCGCCCATGGTCTGGTACCTGCGGCTGCAGGCGCAACGGCGCTGGCTGCGCCACAGCCTGGAGGCGCTGACGGCCCTGACCATGGTGGCGGCCGCCGGCTCCTACTCGCGTGGCGCCTTGCTGGCCGGCGCCGCAATGATGGGCTTTCTGTGGCTCAAGAGTCGTAACAAGGTCAGCACCGGCCTGGTGCTGCTGCTGATGATCCCGCTAGTGTTTCTGGCCATGCCAGAGCAGTGGCACGAGCGCATGTCGTCGATTGGCGAATACAAGACCGACGGCTCCGCGCTAGGCCGCATCAATGCCTGGTATTTCGCGATGGAAGTGGCGAAGAACCATGTGCTGGGCGGTGGCTTCATGGTGTTCAATCCCGCAATGTTCCGGGTGTATGCACCGGACCCAACCGATTTCCATGCGGCTCACAGCATCTATTTCCAGGTGCTGGGCGAGCATGGCTATATTGGCCTGGCGATCTTCGTCGGCCTGTTGGCCTCGACCTGGCACATGGCGTACCGCATCATGAAGAAGATCCGCATGCACCCCGAACTCAAGTGGGCTGCCGACTTCGCCGCGATGTCACAGGTCAGCATGATTGGTTACATGGTGGGTGGCGCCTTCCTGTCGCTGGCTTATTACGATTACTTTTATTACGTGATGGCGGCGCTGGTCGTTACCCAGCGCATCGTCAACAGGCAGCTTGCGCCTGCCGTACCCAAGAATGTGCTTGGCCAGGACATGGAACTGCAGCCGCGGGCGGCGCTGAAAGCGGGAAGGACTCATGCCGGTGCCTGACATGCAGAATTCCTCGTTACCACTGACACTGACTCGCGGTGATGTGCCGCCGCAAAGCCGCGGGCTCGCGGCGCGCTTTTCCAACGGATTGTTTTCGCTGCTGTCGCCCCAGGGCCAGCATGCCCGGCTGACGATCCTTCTGTTTCACAAGCTGCCCCTGTTCGCCGACCCGCTGACGCCGAACGAGCCGGTCTTTGCGCAGTTCGAGCACATCCTCGACTACCTGAAGGAGCATGCCACTGTCCTGCCGCTGACCGACGCCGCCTCCGCGCTCGCGCGCGGAAAGCTGCCAAAGAAGGCGGTCGCCATCACCTTCGACGATGGCTACGACGAATGGCTCAGCACCGTCAGTCCGGCGCTGCGCGCGCGCAACATGCAGGCAACCTTCTTCGTCACTACCGAGCAGTTGGACGGGCCGGCGCTCTGGCATGAACGCATCATCGCGGCGGTGCGTGCGCTGCCCGACAGCGGTGCGCGCCTGCCGTATGGGTTCGCCGCCTATGCCGACCTGAAGCAGCCCGGCAACCGCATCAGGCTGATTTCCGAATTGCAGGAGCGGCTCAAATACGCGCCGCTGGCGGAGCGCCTGGGCGCCATAGAAATGATCGAGGCGCAGGTCGTGTCGCCGCTGGTGTGGCCCAAACCATTCAACCGCGATTCAGTGCGCCAGCTGCACAGCCAGGGATTCGAGATCGGCGGCCATACGGTCAGCCATCCGATCCTGAATGAATGCGGCGATCAGCAGGCCATGGAAGAAATCGGCGGCTGCAAGGACAGGCTGGAAGCCATCATCGGCGGTCCGGTGCACAGTTTTGCCTATCCAAACGGACGGCCGCTGAAGGACTATGACGGCAGGCACGTCGCCATGGTGCGGTCTTGCGGCTACAAGGCAGCGGTCGCCACCAGCGGCGGCGCCGCACGGCAAGGCTCCGACATCTACCAGCTGCCGCGCTTTACACCGTGGGGACTGACCAGGGAGCGCATGGCGCTGCAGCTGGCGCGCAACCTGATGACGCCCGAGCGCAAGGCGGTGGTGACCGTTCCCGTCGCCAGGGCCAGGCAGGAGAGCACGGCCCGGACGCCAGTGCGCTGCCTGATGGTGGCCAGTACATTCGCGCCATTGCATGGCGGCTCGGCCGTGGTCTACGAAAACCTCTGCATGCACATGCCGCCGGGCAGCGTGCGGGTTCTGACCGCGCACACGAATTACCTCAATGGCCGAGAGATCGAAGGCTGGCGCGAACATGATGCCGCTGCCGTGTATCCTGTCGACCGCATCAAGCTGTTGCGGCCGATGATGCAGCCGCCGCCGGCCAATATCGCGGTGTCTCTGGCACGCTTCGCTTTCCAGGACATCCCGCTGTACGTCAACGTCCTGACCTCGGCAGTCAAGCTGGTCAGGCAGCATCAGATCAACGTGATCTGCATCGGCGAACTGGTGTCGGGCAGCTGGCTCGGGATCGCGCTGAAGAAGATATTCGGCACCCGGCTCATCATCTACGTGCATGGCGAGGAGATCACCACCGCCACCGGCGGCCGGCTGCATGGCAACAAACGGCGCGAGTACCTCAATGCGGCCGACAAGGTGATTGCGGTCAGCGCCTTTACCTGCGACGCCCTGACCCAGCAGATGGGCCTGCGCGCCGAGCAGGTGTCGCTGGTGCCCAACGGCGTAGATACCGAACGCTTCACGCCGGGTGAACGCGATCCGGAACTTGTAAGCAAGCATGGACTCCAATCATGCAAGGTAGTGCTGACCCTGGGTCGTCTGGTCGCGCGCAAGGGTGCCGACATGGGCATACGCGCAATGGCCAAGGTGATCAGGCAGCGCTCCGATGTCCGCTACCTGATCGTTGGGGAAGGCGAACTCAGGCCCGAACTCGAACGTCTGATCGCCGAGGAGAACCTGGGTGAATACGTCACGCTGGTGGGCAAGGCATCCGAAGAAGATCTGGTCCGTTATTTCCGGCTTTGCGATCTCTTCCTGATGCCTAACCGCACGATGCCGGATGGCGACACCGAAGGCTTTGGCCTGGTCTTCCGTGAAGCCAATGCCTGCGGCAAGCCGGTCATTGGCGGCCGTGCCGGTGGCGTGGTGGAAGCCGTGGTCGACGGCCAGTCGGGCTTCCTCGTCAATGGCGAAAATCCGGACGAGATTGCCGGGCGGGTCCTGGCCTTGCTCAACGATGAAACCCTGGCGCGCTTTCTGGGCACACGCGGCATGGAGATTGCGCGGTGTAACAACACCGAGGCAGTGGCCAGGCAGTTTGTGCAGATCTCGGAACGCGTGCTTCGACAACGCTGACGCGTTACAGGGGGAGGGTATGGCGCAGGCAGGCTCGCTTCGCTTGCGCCCGGGTAGACGGCGCTTCTTATTTACAATACGAAAGATACGCCATGTCTTCGCTGCACACGCTGTCCCTTGTCATACCAAGCTATAACCGTGGCCATCTGATCGATGAGACCATCGCGTCTGCCCTGAACCAGGAAACGCCGTTCGACGAGATCATCGTCGTCGATGACGGTTCCACGGACGACACCCTCAGCCGCCTTGAACGCTATGGCGACCGCATCACGGTGATCGCGTCCGCCAATGCCGGCGTCCAGAAAGCCCGCAACAGCGGCGTCGCCGCAAGCCGTTCTTCCCACGTCGTGCTCTGCGATTCCGACGATCTGCTGCATCCGGCATTCTGCGCCGCCGTGCACAGGGCCATGGCCGCGGAGCCCAGGGTCGACATCTGGTACAGCAATTTCATTCCCTTCACCAGCGATGGGGATCAGGCCGACAAGCTGGCGCAGGCGCCGGCCGACTTCCTGGAAGGCGCCCGATGCGGCGACGGCTATTGCACAGAGATTCCGGACCTGTACCGACGGGTGCTTCGCTACCAACCGTTCTTTCCTTCGGGCAGCGCATTCAGCAAGCGCTTCTATGAGACCGTCGGTGGCTATGACGCCCGCTTCAACCGCGTTGGCGGCGAGGACTTCGAATTTCTGTTGCGTGCGGTCTGCCGTGGCCGGCTTGGCTATCTGACTGTGCCGCTGGTGCGCGTGCGTAAGCACGACAGCAACGATTCCCGCGATACCCTGCGCATGCTGCAGGGAGAAATCCGCATCCTTGAACATTCGCTGCAGACGCATCCCGGCGCAGCGCAGCATCGCCAGCAGGTGCAGGCCGTGATTCACCAGCGCCGGCGCGAGGCTTTCGATATCGCTTATGCCCGTGGCGATTTTTCTTCCGCAAAGGAAACCGCGGCGGAATTCGAGAACCTGCCCACCGATCCGAAATTCCAGCTCAAGCGCGTGATCACCGCCTGCCCACCGATGGTGCGAAATGTAGTCTGGCGCTGGAGCCAGTCCGGTAGCAGCGGAGCCTGACGCGATCAAGGCGGGCCAGTGGAGCCCGCAATGCAAAAGCGCCGGGTTGCATCGCGATGCAGCCCGGCGCTTTGCTTTCCCTGATTTGCTCTAACTTGCCGCAGTCGCCTGCGTTTGCGACACGGAAGCCGGCGCCTGGCCCGCGTCCATCGCTGGAAAAATGGCGTCGATCGCCTGTTCACACGCCGTCATCGAATAGCGCTCCATCACCCGTTGCCGTCCGCTGGCGGTCAGCTGCGCCGACAAATCAGGCTCCTGCAGCAGCCTGCCGGCCGCATCGGCGAACTCCGCCGGGCTGTTGGCGATCAGCAGTTCCCTGCCATGCTCTGCCGCGATGCCTTCGGCGCCCAGCGTGGTGGAAATCACCACCCGGCCGTAACCGAAGGCTTCCAAGATCTTGATGCGCGTGCCGCCGCCGGCACGGATGGGCACCAGAACGGCGTCGCACGCCTCGTAGTACGGCGCGACATCGGGCACATCGCCATGCAGCACGAAGGCGCCTTGCGCCGCCTGCTGTTTCATCCAGTCGGTTGGGCCGCGGCCGATCACGGTCAGGATCGCATTGTCCTGGCCAACCTGCTTGCGTATGGCTGGCATGATCTCCTGCGTGAGCCACTTCACCGCGTTTTCATTGGGCGCATAGTTGAGCGTGCCGACAAACAGCAATTGCAGCGGCGCGCGCGGCAGGCGCGCGGGAAGCTGCGCCGGCACCCGTATCGTGTTGGGAATCACGCCGATCTGGCCTTCGGGAAAGCGCTGTCCAAGCAGGGCCTTGTCTTCCGGCGAGCACAGCAGCACGCGTTCCATCTCGTTGAAGGCGCGGGCTTCCTCGCGCGCCAGCTTTCTTGCCTCCAGCCATTCCAGCACATAGCCCATCTTGCCCAGATGCGGCACGCCCAGCATGTTCACCTGCAGCGCCTGTGAACGCGATTCGATATCGTCAAGGTCGAGGATCTTGCGGTCGGCCGAGACGCCGAGCTGCGCTTGCATCGCGCGCCACAGCGGCATCAGACGAATGCGCGATACCAGGACCGCATCGAAATGCTCGCTGCGGAACTCGCTCAGCCGGCTCATGATGTGGTCCACCGGCCAGGTAGACAGCAGCTTGGGATGCGGATTCATCAGCCTGGTGAGGGTGTTGCGCTGCCGTTGCCGCAGCGGCTCACCCTCGTCGGCCACATTGAAGAACACGGTGCGGCTGCACAGGTCCTTCCAGCGTTGCGCGAGGATCTCGGGATGGGTGGGGCGGTCTACCGACACGCAGATCATCGTAATGTCGAAGTGCCGCGCCAGCGCTTCCAGCATGTTCCCCAGCCGCATGGCCGTGCCCTGGCCGCCCAGCGCCGGCAGGGTCTGGGTCAGGATCAATAATTTTTTACGTGTCATCGGTGTACCTCTCGTAGTGCCTTTTGATTTCGGAATGCGTTGCTGTCGGCTTCGCTGCTATTTCGACGCCATGTGCCGGGCATGCTGCAACAGCAGCACCTTGCGCAATAAGTCGACCAGGCGCGGCACGCGCCGTTCCAGCCGCGGCGGGCCGCCCTTGCCGCGCATGCCATCCAGGGCGCCAAGCATGCAGGCCCGCGCCTTCTCGGTCTGCGACTTCGACATCAGGATATTGGCCAGGAACAGCGAGCGGTCGAGCAGCCGCAGCCGCAGGCGGCGGCGGTGGGCGGCCGGCGTGTGCCTGGACCAGAACAGGATGCCGTTGCGCGTCATCAGGTAAAAGTAATACGGCGGCCGGTGCAGAAGGTCGTAGGGATAGCGCAGGTGACGGGCGCGCGCCTCGAACGCGACCAGGCTGCGCCATCCTGCCTGCGACAGGCGGGCGCCGATATCGGTGTCCTCATAGTAGGCAAACAGGGCTTCGTCCAGCAGCCCGATCTGCCGCAGCGCCGCCACCCGGTACAGCACTACGGTGCCGGCTACCCACATGGTGGCAGCATGCTCGGCTTCCCAGGCGCGCGCCTCCTCGATGTTGCCGGGGCGCGCGGTTTCCAGCCGCGGCCAGTCGTGCCGGGCGCCGCAGAAATCGATTTCCTGGTCATCGTCGAGCGCAACGATCACGGGTGAGGTGGCGCCGCAATCGGGATGTGCCTGCATCAGCGCGACCAGCTGCTCCAGGCAGTCGGGGTCGATCACGGCGTCGCTGTTGACCAGCCAGATGAAGTCCGCGTCCTGGGCCAGCGCCATGCGCATGGCCACGTTGTGGCCGCCGGCGAAACCCAGGTTGGTGTCCTGCCGCAGCAGGGTCACGCGGCTCGCATCGATCCCCTGCCGCAGCAGCTGATAGTCCTGCTCGGCCGAGCCATTGTCGATCACCACGATCGATGCGTCATAAGTGGCGCTGGGGCGCAGCGCAAGCAGCGACTCGACGCATTCCAGGGTCACGGCGGCGGAATTCCAGTTCAGGATGCTGATCAGGATAGTCTGCCTGCCTGGCGCCGCATCGTCATGCACGGGCGGGTTGGTGGGCGTCACGATAGGAATTCTCCAAAAATAGCCGGGCCTGGCCGTTGCGGGCAGCCCGTTTCAAAAAAACGAAGCGTCGTGGCGCTTGCGGTCAGGCGAGCCGCGCTTTCAGGCCATTGGCGACATGGTGCAGCTCGGCCGACAGCGGATGCCCGGTAAGGCGCAGTGCGACATACCAGACGCTTGCCAGCGGAAGTGCCAGAATCAGCAGGACCGCCATCGGCGGGAGCGATGCCGGAAGGATGGCCTTGAACATTAGCGCCGCGGCCAGGCAGATCAGCGCCACCGCTGCGCTTGGCCACAGGGCCACGAGCATGGTGCTGAAGCGATGGCCAAGGTAGGCGTAGTGCTGGTAGATCATCACCGGCGCCGCTACCAGGGTGGCGGAGCAGATCGACCAGGAAAAACTCTCGATGTCGCCCTTGAAGAGCACGTAGCCGAACACGATGCGCGTGGCGAGCATGGCGACGATGGGCGTGGCTGAAAGGTAGGGCCGGCCGATCGCGGTCAGCGCCGTCGAGGTATAGTTGAACATCATGCCGACGGCCGATGCAAGCAGCAGCGCATCGATCGCAGGGACGGCTGGCAGCCATTTTTCGCCATACAGCGTCGCGATGATTTCTTCACTGAATACATAGGTCAGCGCAAGTGCGGTCCAGCCGACACCGGTCAGCAAGCTGGTGGCGCGGTTGATCAGCGGGCCAAGAGGTTCCTTCTTGTGGTGCGCCTGCGAGATGTAGGAAAGGGAGCCATAGTTGACGGTGCTGCCGGCCACGTAGGTAAAGATCGACACGGTGGAGCTGGCGCGGCTGAACAGGCCCACCAGCGTGGCATTGCCCAGCTTGCCGAGCAGGATGTCGGGCAGCGCATTATTGATAGAGCCCAGGCAGTTCGACAGCAGCGACCCAACGCCGAAATGCATCACGTGGCGCCATTTGCGAAAGCTGGGCAGCCACGGCAGGATCTTCGGGCGCAGCGGAATATAGGCGATGGCGCAGGCAATGATATTGGCGAGGTTGGCCCAGGCCATGCTCATGGTGCCGAAGCCAAGGGCTGCCAGCCCCAGGCAGGTTACGGCAAAGGTCGCCGTGCCGACGACATTGACGATCGCCTGCTTGCCTGCCGCGAACTCGCGCGTCAGCATCGAATGAGTAATCGAGCCGAATGGGATAAAGAGAAAGCCGATGGCGAGCACCTGCATCACCGGCAGCATTGCCGGTTCATTGAACCATCGGCTGATGGCGCCGCTGGCGAGGAACAGCGCAACGGCAATCAGCCAGGAAGTCGTAAACATCACGCCGATGGCGGCGCGCATGCGCTCCTCGGTCAATTCCGGCTCGCGCTGCAGATAAGTGCCAACGCCGAAGTCGCGGAAGATGTGGGCAATGTTGACGAACACGACCGTCATCGAGAACACGCCGATCTCGGCGGGGCTGAGCATGCGCGCCAGCAACATGCTGACGATGAACTGCACAATCGTCGCTCCCGTGGACGAGAAGAAATTGATTACCAGGGAGCGGCGGATATTGGTCATGACGAAGCAGCGTTCTTATCGGATGAAAGGGGATCAGGAAGTCAGGCTGGGAAACAAGGCCGATTCCTTCATCTGCCCGATCACCTTGCGCGAGGTCTTTTCATAGCGGTCGCTGACGAAGCGCAGCGAACCGATGAAGTGAATGAAGACGGTGTCGCTGTTCATCACGTCGGGTGTGCCGTATTCCGGATAAGGTAATACCTGGGTTCCAGCTGCATTGGCCACCAGGTAATTAGAGGTGATCTGCTCGGTGCCCCAGGCGGACCAGCGCTGCATGCCAACCTTTCGGGCCATGCAGTTGGAAAAATGCACCAGGTCTTCACGCATGCTGGTAGAAGGCGGGAAGCCGGTGAAGCCCGAACAGCCGCGCACATAGAGCGCGTCGGTCGGCAAGCCTACCTGCGCCATGCAGGCTTCGGAATAGCCCTGGATATGCAGTTGGCCATAATAATCGCCCTGGGCATTCGCGCTGGTCGTGGCCAGAGTAATCAGCTTCTGCTTTGGTGCTTCGCCGAGTACGAAGCCGACGCGGCGCGAGATGGCTTGCAGGACTTCCTTTGGCTGGTTGACCGTGACCGTGTCTGCGTCGAGCTGCACAACATAGGATTCGCGCGCGTAATCGCAGATCGCCAGAAGCCGCTCCCAGGTACCGCCGCGCGGGATGTCAGGATGAGTGAATTCATCGGCAGCGCGCAACTCGATATGTGGCACATGCAGCTGCAGGATCTTGCGGTCCGTTTCATCAATGCTGGGATCGCACACCACCACTATCCGCTGCGGAGCGGCAAACCCGACAAACGACTTCAGGGCCACCAAGTAGGCCAGCACGTCGCGCTTCTGCACCATCGACAGCAGCGTAAAGGGCATCGTTCCGGGCTTCAGCGGCGGCGTGTCCAGGATGCCGCGACTGGCTTTTTGATGTAGCCAACGGTAATAGTCTCTTCTCAGGCGCTGCTGGATTTTGGAAATGATGGACATTGTGGCTGTATTCAGTGTTGAGGAGTCACGGACGCACTACTTGGAAAACCCTGCCAGGAAAGTACATCCGGCAGGGGAAGTTTTGTCGGTACGCGATGGGTTTCTTCCAGGAATAATGCATTAAGGAAATGTTGGTAGGGAGTATAGCATTGCTCAAATGACCAAATGTTGATGAAAGCCGCATAGTTGAGTTCGCGTAAAAACCCTCGTCCCGACCTGTTCCAGCGTTACCGGCCTTTCCAGGTCGTTTCACACCTTGACCGTGCGATGGAGCGGATCGCTGCGCATTGAGAAGCGACAATCCGCGCGCTGAATCGATGCGGCCAGTTTGCGTTAACTGAGCGCTTGGAGCGTTTCTTTATTCTTCTCCCTTGGCGGCAACCGCAGCCTTGTGCGCAAGGTGACGCACGAGCAGCCCAGGCGGCATTCTCAGCCAGTGTGCGCGCACGAACAGCAGCCGCCGCGCCAGCCCGGTGAATCCGTCGTCGCAGCTTGGGTGCTGCGGCAGCAGCGCCCGGCCATACAGCCCATCCATCAGGCGCGTCGTCATTGGTCCCGGCCCAAGGCGCGCCGCGGCCTGCAGCGTTGCCGGCGGTACCGGCGTTCCCAGCAGTTGGGCTGAAAAACGCAGGGCATAGAACACCACGCGTTCCAGATCGAGTTCGCTTGCCCGTGCCAGCAGTTCGGACCAGAAGCCGGGCAGGGCAGCGAAGTCGCGCAGCAGCAGGTCGAGATCGCTCAGGTCGCGCAAGCCCTTGTCGAGCTCTTCTTCATGGAACAGATGGCAGGCGCTGTGGATCACCATATCGACCGGGGCCAACACCAATACGCCGGGCCGGTCCGGCAGCGCGCGGGCAGCAGCAATGAGCCTGGCCGAGTCCGGCTTGCTGGACGCCGTCGTCGGCAGGATCGCGTGATGCACGTCGACCACGGTCATGCGCCGGCCATGCTGCATGGGCGGCAGCTCATGCATCCATGCGCGGTAATAGCGGTCATCGTAGGCGCTGTGGTGGCTGGTGGCCCAGCCATGCATCATCAGTGCGGCTTCGGCCTGGTTGATGCGCGCCCTGGGCACCAGGATATCGATGTCGGCAAAGCTGCGGCCACTGGCGGCGGGCGCGCCGGCAGCCAGATAGGCCGCGCCCTTGAGCAGGATCAGCGGCAGCCCGGCACTGTCCAGCGCCTGCCCGATCTGCGTGATTTCCCACTCCACCGCTTCCCGGTGGCGCTGCGCCACCAGCAGGGCGCCCTCGAAATGGGGCATCGCCTGCGGTGCAATCGCGGCCGGTGCATGGCGCTGCGCCAGCAGGGCGATGCGCGCGAGCAGCTGAGCCGCACGCGCTTGGCGCAGCAGCAGGTCCCAGTCCGCCAGCGACAGGCCACGCAGCCGTTCCGGGTCGCGCAGGACCCGCAGCAGGACAGGCGCCGCCCTCACCGCGTGCCTGCCTGGCTGGCCAGCCGGTCGAATGCGGCAATCGCTTCGTCAAGCCTGCTGTAACGGAAGTCGTAGCAATCGGACTGCGCAACGACGCCTTTGAGCGCTTCGAACCCGGCCGCACCGAGCCGGGTGTAATTGAAGGCATTGTCGGCCACCCGCATGAAGGCGCGGCTGCGCGGCACCGGCGTCAGCGAAAGCGCCGCATCGGCTTCGTAGCGTGGAAACACGATCCAGCCGGGCCGTGCAACCTCGCCGGCGCATTCGATGCTGCGGCTCGGCGCCTTCATCTGCGCCACCGTTCCCTTGACCGTATCCATCACGCTGGGGCTGAAGGTGGCATGCGGCACGTAATGCTTGATCACGTCGATCGAGGCGTTCTTCAGGCTCACGGGCCTGGGCAGGGGAACCAGCGCGGCGTCCTGGCGGCGGACCAGGGTCAATTCATCCGACAGCAGCCGCCAGCCATGATGAATCAGCGCGGCGCACAGGGTGCTCTTGCCCGAGCCGGGAGGCGCCGGAAGGATGGCGGCATGGCCATTCTTTTCGACCACGGCGGCATGAATGATCAGGTAATGCTGCGCATTGCTGGAGACGCACCAGTTCAATCCCCATTCGAACATCGGGAACGCCTGGCTGGCGGGCAGTGCGGCGAAGGGCGCGTGGCCGTCGGTGATGAAGTCCACTTGCGGCCTGAACCAGCGACGCAGCCCGCGCGGCGGCGCAAGTTCGACGTGGAAGTCGGCAAAGGGGCCATCGAGCAGCGGATAGTCGCTGTAGAGCAGGCCGAAGGAAGACGCTACCCGTTCGAGGCGGGTGCGCAGGCAGGCGATGAAGGTCCCGGTGCGGAAATACACGCCATCGCCCCTCAAACGCAGGCGCAAGTCGGCGTCTGGCAGTTCGGAAATCTTCAAGATGGGGTGTGCTCGATCAGGCTGAGGGCGGCAAGTTCGGACAGCAGCTGCTCGGCAAGCGCAGCAGGTACGGTGTCGGCGTCGAGATCCCATTCGGCGGCCAGGAAACCGGCCAGGCTGTCCCGGTCCGCAGGACCTTGCCGCAGCCGTTCCAGCAGGCTGGCCGCGATGCCACTCAGCAGGTGAGTGTCGCCGGAGAGGTCGTTGTAGACCACCGCTTCCTCGTCGTCCGACAGCATGCGCAGGCGCTGTCCGGCGCGCAGCTTCCAGTTCATCTGGACGCGGTGTGCAGGCGCATCAGCCGAGGTTGCGCGGTTGCGTGAAAGGCAGACCCTGGGTGGCGCCCAGGTAGCTCATGATGTCGTCTTCGGTCCACTTGATGCCGGCGCTGGGCGTGTAAATGCCATTGGCCTGCCATTCCTTGAAGATCGCGATGGCCTGCAAGTCGGTCGGATATTTATTCAGGCCGGCCTTGAAGTTGAGGTAGGCGGCGATGATGGACTTCACGACTACCGGCGTTTCGCTGCCATTGAGGGCCTCGTACAGTGTCGCCTCGTCCAGCGAGGTGCTCTTGGCAGCCTGGCCTGGCGGCACGTCTTTCTTGTCAACGCGGCTGGGAAATGCATCGTAGAACTTCTGCGGCGCGCCGGTACGGAACATCAGGCTGGAACTGCCGAAGATATCGACGAAGCGGGTTTCCTTGGGCACAGGCCACTGGCGGTTCGGATCCAGCCAGTTGGCCGCGGTAATGCCGTCGCATGCGGCCGCCTCGGTGTTCTGCTGGCTCAGGTTGGCGGAAGCGAAGCCGGAAGGCGACTTGCAGGCGACCTGTGCGAGCGCGGAGCGGCTGGTGAGGGTTAGGATGACTGCTGACGCACCCACACCGGCCCGGGTGAACCTGCGGCGCGATGGATTACGCACCTGCGGAGGCGTTGTCGCTGCGCCGTTCTCCGGCTGGCGACCCGTTTCCTCATGTCCAGAATTTTCCATCGTCATGTCATGCACTCCCGTATCTTCAATTGACGCCATTTTAACCGTCTACTTGAATACTAACAGAATGTAATTCAAAGTTGACAAACAGCATGATGTCTGATTGCTATTGCTTTGACGCTACGCAAGAAGAAGTTGCAAATATCGCATCAATTTTGCCGATTGTCGGCATCATGTTCCAAAAATGCTCGGCCCGACACGGCTTCCAGCGCCGCAGGGTATGATGTTTGCAGAAAAAGTTGCAAATAATATAATTAAATTATCGCATGTGTTGTGCGTGGCCGATTCGAATTCGGTCAACAAGATTCTTCATGAAAGGTCGTTTCATGCGTTTTCCGCTTTTCGCCAAGTTTCTGTGCGGCGCTGTGATGTTGTCCGGCAGCGTGGCGGCGCAGGCCGACAGCGCAGGCGCCGGACAGGGCCTGGGCGGCCGCAGGCCGCAGGCACTGGTCGAGGAGGCTGCACGCTATGAGCATGCGGAAGGCGTGCCGCGCGATTATGCCCGCGCCATCGAGCTCTATTGCGCGGCAGCCAGGGCCGGCAATGCCGACGGGCAGTACGGGCTGGCATGGATGTATGCGAACGGGCGCGGCGTTGCGCGCGACGACGGCATGGCAGCCCATCTGTTCGGACTGGCCGCCGAGCAGGGTCATGTCCAGGCCGCCACCATGCGCCAGCTCGCTTCCGGCAAGCCCGTGGTCCCGCCCTGCATGGTGCCGCCCCCAGCCGCCACTGCAGTCGCCGCGCCGGCCGGCGCGGCGCCGAACTATCCGCGCGGCCACATCTACAACACGGTCGGCAAGGTATCGTTCAAATACGAAATCGATCCGGAGCTGGTGCTGGCATTCATTGCCGTGGAATCCGGCTTCAATGCCAAGGCGGTGTCGCCCAGGAATGCGCAGGGCCTGATGCAGCTGATCCCGGAAACCGCACAGCGCTTCCGCGTCAAGGATGCGTTCAACGCCGAAGACAACATCAAGGGCGGAGTCGCCTACCTGCAGTGGCTGCTTGCGTTCTTCAAGGGCAATGTGCCCCTGGTGGCGGCCGCCTACAATGCCGGCGAACGCGCGGTGGAGCGTTATCGCGGCATTCCGCCTTATCCCGAGACCCGCGACTATGTGCGTCGGATCACCGCGCTGTACCGCAAGACCACCCATCCTTACCGGGAAGGGCTGGTGCAGGCCTCGCCCATCCTTGCCGCATCTTCCGGTACCTCCGGCGTCAAATAGGCGGATCGAGCGGGCGGTCTGCCGCTGGCACGCACCACGGAATGATCCAGCCCGCAACACACAGCATGACCTGGGTGATGTCGCCGTAGCGGCCATTCCATTGCTGCTGCCATTCCAGCGCGAACACCGCCACGGCGGTCAGCACGGCGCCGATCAGCGCCGTCCCGCGCGGTAGGGCCTCGGGCATCGCAATGCGCACGAACCAGGCCAGCGCCATGAACACCCACAGCAGTTCGAGGATGTTGGAGAGCCCGGCGACGCTGCGCATCTGGCCGGCAAACAGCGTCCAGTTGAATGTCGCCACCATCCACGGCCCGCCTGGCGCCAGTTCCGCAACCGAAAACCCGAGCGCGACCATCAGCATGCCCAGCCAGGGCACCATCCGCAGCGGCAACTGGCGCAGCAGGAGGCTGGCCAGCAGCGCGATGCAGGCGCCGGCGCACGCCTCCAGCGACAGCACCCGGCCAACGATGAGCGTCTTGGTCACCAGCAGCGCCAGCAGCGTCAGCGTGAACAGCCCCAGCGCCGGCCTGCCCGGACGCGCCAGCAGCAGCACCATCGCAGCCATGCCGGTGAACAGGCAGGCGTAGGTCAGCAGCTGCGCCATCACGATGCGCTGCGGGTCATGCAGCGCATGCCACAGGCCGGATAGGGCGCGGCGCAGGTGGCTTACATCCAGGGTCGGCACCAATGGGCTGGTCTGCGACAGCAGCCACAGGCACACGATCACCAGCCCGGTGTTGGCCAGTGCGCCATGCCGGAACCAGCGGTCGCGCCAGGCCTGTATCAATCCCCCATGGAAGGTATGCCGCAGCATGGTGCCGGCGAGCAGCGCTCCCAGGCCGCTGCCGAGCGCATTCATCGCGATGTCGACCGGCGAAGCCACCCGCGCCGGGTTGAACTGCTGCAGGCATTCCATGGCCAGGCTGAGCCCGGCGCCCATCACGGTGGCGAGCGCTGCCGCCTGCGTGGCGCGCATCGTCCCGGCCAGCCAGAGCGCGGCAAGCAGCCCGAAGGGCGCATAGACCAGCACGTTCTGCAGCACGTCGGCCTTGTCGAGATGGGCCGGCCAGTTCAGCAGAAAGGCCATCGACGGCAGTTCCGGTGCGTTCCAGTGCGCAAACGGATAGAGGCTGCCGTAGACCAGCAGCGCGGCATAGCAAAGCACCGCGGCCAGCATGCGCCATGCGGAGCGGGCGGGGACGAGAGGCGTAACGAGAGGAAGGTCGTGCGGCATGGAAGAGGGGAGCGTCAAGCTTGATCAGACCCGGGTGGAGGCGGATTGTACGCGAGTAGAATGGCACGCGCGTTGCCGCCTGCGGCCCATAGCTATCCCGTATTCCACCTTCACAAGGCTTTGCTCTCTATGCCAAAAACCATACTCGTGACCGGCGCCTCCGGATTCATCGGCTCGCATACCTGCGTCGAACTGCTGCAGAGCGGGTTCGATATCGTCGCGCTGGACAACCTCTGCAACAGCTCGCGCAAGGCGCTCGACCGGGTGCGCCGGATCACCGGCAAGGATTTTCCGCTGCACGAGGCCGACATCCGCGATCGTGCAGCCCTGGACGCCGTGTTATCGCAGCACCGGATCGATGCGGTGATTCATTTCGCCGGCCTGAAGGCGGTGGGCGAATCGGTGGAAAAGCCGCTGCTGTACTTCGACAATAACGTGGCGGGCAGCGTCAACCTGCTTGAGGCGCTGGCCGACGCCGGCGTCAAGGTGTTCGTGTTCAGTTCGTCGGCCACGGTCTATGGCGACCCCGAGGCATTGCCGCTGGTGGAAAGCGCCCGCCTGTCCGTCACCAACCCGTATGGCCGCTCCAAGCTGATGGTAGAGCAGATACTGGGCGACCTGGCGCACTCGGACGCCGCCTGGCGCATCGGCGTGCTGCGCTATTTCAATCCGGTCGGCGCCCATGAAAGCGGGCTGATCGGCGAAGACCCGCGCGGCATTCCAAACAACCTGATGCCCTTCATCGCGCAGGTGGCGGTGGGGCGGCGCGAAAAGCTGTCGGTGTTTGGCGATGACTATCCAACGCCGGACGGCACCGGCGTGCGTGACTACATCCATGTGGTGGACCTCGCCAAGGGCCATGTGGCGGCGCTGAACCGCCTGTTCGCGCACGACGGCGGCTTCACGGTCAACCTCGGCACCGGGCAGGGATACAGCGTGCTGGAAACGGTGAAGGCATTCGAAGAGGCAAGCGGCCGGCCGGTGCCGTATCAGATCGTGCCGCGCCGTCCGGGCGACATTGCCAGCTGCTACGCTTCTCCCGACCTGGCGGCGCAGCTGCTGGGATGGCGCGCCGAGAAGGGCATGCGCCAGATGTGCGAGGACCACTGGCGCTGGCAGAGCGGTAATCCGGAAGGCTTTGGCGACGACTGAGGCTCGCGTGCGGCGGGGCCGGCAGGCCCCGTTGTGAGGGGTTGTCGCCGCGATGGCGGCATCGGGCGCCGATGTTTCAGGCGCGCGCCAGGTCCGCCAAAAGTAAAAGGCCGGTTGACGATGTCAACCGGCCTTTCAAATCGTGGTGCCCACGGAGGGACTCGAACCCCCACACCTCGCGGCACATGGACCTGAACCATGCGCGTCTACCAATTCCGCCACGTGGGCCTTGGGATCTGCTGCTTCCCAAAGAAGACTGGCATTATAGAGACAAATTCCCCGAAGTCAACATGGCTTGAGCGATTTCTTGCAACTGGCATAGTTCTAGGCGAATGAAGCCTTAGTCCGTTACACTACCCGCTCAATTTTTAACCACCAACACCACACGCTCTTGAGCCAATTTCCCTATTCCATACCCAGCCGCGAAGACATCCTCGGCATCCTCCGTACCGCAAGCGAACCGCAAGACGCCAGCACCATCGCTGCGGCGTTGCATGTGGGACCCGATGAAACCGAGGGTCTGATGCGCCGGCTGAATGCGATGGAGCGCGACGGCCAGATCAGCTCGGAGCGCAGCGGCATCTACAAGCTGAGCCACATGCCCAACTTCGTTGAAGGCAGGGTCAGCGGACACCGCGACGGCTATGGCTTCCTGATTCCCGACGACGGCGGCGACGACCTGTTCCTGTCCGAGAAGGAAATGCAGAAGGTGCTGCATGGCGACCGGGTGAAGGCGCGCGTCTCCGGCACCGACCGCCGCGGCCGCCCCGAAGGCACCATCGTCGAAGTGGTGGAGCGAGCCCACAGCCGCGTGATCGGCCGCCTGCTCAACGAGAACGGGGCCTGGATCGTGGTGCCCGAAGACAAGCGCATCGGCCAGGACATCCTGCTGGCAGGCTCGCCGGGCAAGGCCAAGAGCGGGCAGGTGGTGAGCGTCGAGCTGACCGAGCAGCCGTCCCGTTATACCCAGCCGGTGGGCCGGGTGATCGAAGTGCTGGGCGACATCGACGACCCCGGCATGGAGATCGAGATCGCGGTGCGCAAGTTCGGCGTGCCGCACGAGTTTTCCGACGCGGCGAAAAAGCAGGCTGCCAAGCTGCCCGCGGAAGTGCGCGAGACCGACCTGGACGGCCGTGTCGACCTGCGCGACATCCCGATGGTGACCATCGACGGCGAGGACGCCCGCGACTTCGACGATGCCGTCTATTGCGAGCCGGTGAAGATCGGCCGCAGCAAGGGCTACCGCCTGATCGTGGCCATTGCCGACGTCAGCCATTACGTGCGTCCCAACGATGCGCTCGATGCCGACGCGCTGGAGCGCAGCACCTCGGTGTATTTCCCGCGCCGCGTGATTCCGATGCTGCCGGAAAAGCTGTCCAACGGGCTGTGCTCCCTGAATCCCAACGTCGATCGCCTGACCCTGGTCTGCGATGCGGTCGTCACCGCCAAGGGCGAGATCAAGGCTTACCAGTTCTATCCCGCGGTGATCCACTCGGCCGCGCGCCTGACCTACAACGAGGTCGCCGCGATCCTGACCAATACCCGCGGCGTGGAAGCGGCGCGGCGGCAGGAACTGGTGCCGCACCTGCAGAACCTGTACGACCTGTTCCACGTGCTGCTGCAGGCGCGCCATGCGCGCGGCGCGATCGATTTTGAAACCACCGAAACCTATATCGTGATCAACGGCGCCGGCAAGATCGAGCAGATCCTGCCGCGCACCCGCAATGACGCGCACCGCCTGATCGAGGAATGCATGCTGGCGGCCAACGTCTGCGCGGCCGACCTGCTGGAGCGGCACAAGCATCCCACGCTGTTCCGGGTGCATGCCAGCCCGAGCAAGGAAAAGCTGGACCAGCTGCGCACTTTCCTCAAGCAGATGGGCCTGAACCTGGGCGGCGGCGAGTCGCCCAGCGCGTCCGACTATGCCGAGCTGCTGCCGAAGATCAAGCTGCGTCCCGATGCGCTGCTGCTGCAGACCATGCTGCTGCGTTCGATGCAGCAGGCGGTCTACAGCCCCGAAAACATCGGCCACTTCGGCTTGTCCTATGAAGCCTATGCCCACTTCACCAGCCCGATCCGGCGCTATCCCGACCTGCTGACGCACCGTGCGATCAAGGCCATCCTGCAGGGCAAGCGCTACGATCCGCGCGGCATCGAGGTCAGCGAGCTCAACACCCAGCTGTCTCCGGCCGGCCGGCGCAAGGCGGCGCAAGACAAGGCCAGCGGCAAGAAGAAGCTCGATGGCGACTATGCGATCTGGGAATCGCTGGGCGTGCACTGCTCGGCCAACGAGCGCCGCGCCGACGAGGCTTCGCGCGATGTCGAAGCCTGGCTGAAGTGCTACTTCATCCGCGACCGCCTGGGCGAGGAGTTCACCGGCACGATCTCGGGCGTTGCGCCTTTCGGCATCTTCGTCCAGCTCGACACCCTGTTCATCGAAGGCCTGGTGCACGTGACCGAGCTGGGCGCCGATTATTTCCAGTACGACGACACCCGCCATGAACTGCGTGGCGAGCGCACCGGCATGCGCTACCAGCTGACCGACCGCGTCACGGTGCAGGTCAGCCGGGTCGACCTCGATGCACGCAAGATCGACCTTCGCCTGGTCAACGAGCCCGGCATCCATACCCAGCTGAAGAACGAGGCGCGGCGCGCAGACGGCGAGCAGGGCGGCCGCAAGAAAAAGCGCGGCAAGGCGGACGAGGCGCCGGCAAGCGGCCCGGCCGCTCCGGGTAGCGAGCCGGCCGACATTGCCCAAATCGCCGACACGCCTGTCGACACCCGGCAGGCGCCGCGCAGGACGCGTGGCGGCAACGTCGACAGCGGCGGCAACACCAGTAACAGCGGGAACGGCGGTAATGGCGGCAACCGCAAGCCACGCGGCGCGGCGGGCGCCGCGCCCAAGGCACGCACTTCCCGCAAAAGCGCCGGCGACAAGTCCGGCGGCAAGAAGAAACGACAAAAGTAAATGAAAAGCAAACTGATTTTCGGCTTCCACGCCGTCACCGCACGGCTGCGCCATGAAGCGGAAAGCATTGAAGAAATCTACGTCGACGCGGGGCGTCACGACCCGCGCATGCGCGAGCTGCTGCGGGCCGTGCAGGCCGCCGGCGTGCGGGTGATCCAGGCCGACGAGCAGCGCCTGTCGAGCATGGTGGGCAGCCGCAGGCACCAGGGCGTGGTGGCCAAGGCCGGCGCCATCTCGCTGGCGCGCAACCTCGACGAACTGCTGGACGTGGTGGTCGGCCCGCCGCTGCTGCTGATCCTCGACGGCATCACCGATCCCCATAATCTCGGCGCCTGCCTGCGGGTTGCCGACGGCGCCGGCGCCCATGCGGTCATTGCCCCCAAGGACCGCGCTGTTGGCCTCAATGCCACTGCCGCCAAGGTGGCCAGCGGCGCCGCCGACACCGTGCCCTACATCACCGTGACCAACCTGGCCCGCACCATGCGCGAGCTGAAGGAGCGCGACATCTGGCTGATCGGCACCGCCGACGACGCGGAGAAGGGCCTGTACGATGCCGACTTCAGCGGCGGCACCGCGCTGGTGATGGGCTCGGAAGGCGAGGGCATGCGCCGCCTGACCCGCGAAACCTGCGACCTGCTGGTCAATGTGCCGATGATGGGCTCGGTGGAAAGCCTGAATGTGTCGGTGGCTTCGGGCGTGTGCCTGTACGAGGCGCGCCGCCAGCGCATGGTCAAGGGCGTCTGACAGCGCCTTGACGGGCTGGCAATGCCAGCGCGACGTGATTTGCCGCTACCATCAGTGTCTTCCGTTTCGATTCCATCCATTCCATGTTGACCCGGCTGCGCGAGGACATCGCCAACATCATGCAGCACGACCCGGCGGCGCGCAGCCGCTGGGAAGTGCTGACCTGCTATCCAGGACTGCATGCGGTCCTGCTGCACCGCCTGGCGCACCGCTGCTGGACGCGCGGCCTGCACTGGACGGCGCGCTTTATCTCCCATATCGGACGCTTCCTGACCGGCATCGAGATTCATCCCGGCGCCACCCTTGGCCGCCGGGTATTCATCGACCATGGTTTCGGCGTGGTGATCGGCGAGACCGCGGTGGTCGGCGACGACTGCACCATCTACCAGGGAGTGACATTGGGCGGCACCTCGCTGGTCAAGGGCGCCAAGCGCCATCCGACGCTGGAGCGCGGCGTGCTGATCGGCGCCGGCGCCAAGGTGCTGGGCGGCTTCACTGTTGGCGAGGGCGCCACCGTGGGTTCCAATGCGGTGGTAGTCAAGCCGGTGCCGGCCGGCGCCACCGCGGTCGGCAATCCGGCGCGCATCATTGAAAAGGGCGATGCCAGCCCGGCCCGGCAGGCGGCGGCGCGGATGTTTGCCGCCTATGGCGTCACGCCCGATGCCGACGATCCGCTGTCGAAGGCGCTGCATGGCCTGATCAACCAGACCGCCACCCAGGAAGCCCAGCTCCAGCGCATTCTTGCGGCGCTGCAGGCGGCAGGCATTGCCTGCGACAAGCTGGCCGACCTCGACCGTTTCGACCCCGACCAGCTCAACCGGCTGGTGGAATAGGAGAATTTGATGAGCGACGATCTGCCGCTGGATGCGGTTGAAGTGCGTGTGCTGGCGGTGCTGGCCGAAAAGGAGCAGCTGACGCCGGATAATTATCCGATGTCGCTCAATGCGCTGGTTGGCGGCTGCAACCAGCTTTCCAGCCGCGACCCGGTGATGACGCTGGCCGAAGAGGAAGTGCGGGACGCGCTCGATCGGCTGATGGCCAAGAAGCTGGCGGCCGAGGTCAGCCAGGCCGGCGCGCGGGTGGCGAAATACGAGCACCGGATGCGCCTGCGCTGGACGCTGGAACAGGACCGGCTGGCCGCGCTGGTGATGCTGATGCTGCGCGGCCCGCAGACCGCGGCCGAGGTGCGCAGCCGCGCCGGCCGCATGCATGAATTCGGCAACGTTGCCGCGGTCGAGGAAGCGCTGCAGTTCCTGATCGATAAATACCCGCCGCTGGCGGTGAAGCTGGCGCGCGCGCCCGGCGCCAAGGAAGCGCGCCATGCGCACCTGTTGTCGGGCGAGCCGGCCGAGGGCATGGAGCAGGCGGCCGGGCAGGCAGTCGCCGCACCGCGGCAGGACCGGGTGTCGCAGCTGGAGGCGGAGGTGGCGCAGTTGCGGGAAGAACTGGCCAGGCTGTCGGCGGAGTTCGCCGAGTTCAGGCGCCTGCTGGAGTAGCCGCGCAGGCGGCTTGCCAAAGAGACGATGCAATGAAAATGGCGCCCGCGGGCGCCATTTTATTTTGCCGAACGACGCGGCTTACAGCGTCTTCAGCGCGGCCTTGGCTTCCTCCGCCTTGCCTGACGCGCCACCCTTGGCCACGACTTCCTCCAGGTTCTTGCGGGCGGCTTCCTTGTCGCCTGCCTTCATCTGGGCCATCGCCAGGTTGTAGCGGATGTTGATCGCATTGGGCGCGGCTGCAGCGGCCTTTTCCAGGTAGGGCAGGCCGCGCTTGATGTCGCCGCGCTCCACCAGGATATAGCCCAGCGTGTCCATCACCGCCGGGTTGTTGGGCGCCAGCGCCAGCGCCTTCTCCGCATACTCCACCGCGCGCGCATCCTTCTGCGCCTGGTAGGCCATTGCCAGGTTGTTCAGGGCGCCGATGTTGTTGGGCTCCTGCTTCAGCACGGTCTGGAACTGGTCGATGGCGCCCTTGCTGTCATTGTTGTTCAGGCTCATCGTGGCCATGTGCAGGCGCACCGCGGTGTCCTGCGGATGGGCCTTCAGCCAGGCAGCCACCTTGGCGTCGGCATCCTTGGCGCGTCCGGCCTTGGTCAGCGCCTCATGCAGCTTGACCAGCACCGCATTGCCGCCATTCACGGCCATCGCCTGCTCATAGGGCTTGACGGCTTCCGCCGGCTTCTGCTGCAGCATCATCAGGTCGCCTTCGAGCGAATAGCCGACCGGCAGCTTGGGCAACTGCTTCTGGATCTCGCGCGCGGTGGCCAGCGCTTCCTGCGGCTTGCCGGTGCGTGCCTGCACTGCCGCCAGCGCCACCTGCGCTTCGAGATAGTCGGGCTTGAGGGAAACGGCTTTCTTCAGCGAGTCGATGGCCGCGCCCTGGTTCTGCATCAGCATCTGCACCGTGGCGATGCGGTACTGCGCCAGTGCCGAATTCGGCGCCAGGCCAGCCAGCTTGCGGTAGGTGTCGAGCGCGCCTTCCTTGTCGCCATTGATCAGCGCGGTCTGGCCGGAGAAGTCCAGCACTTCCGGGCTGCTTGGATTGCTGACCAGCAGCCGCTGCGCCAGCGCCTGCGCCTTCTGCTTGTCGTTGATCTGCAGATAGTGGTTGCCCAGGCGCAGCGCAGCCGGCAGGTCGTTGGTGTTGACGTTGGCGGCGCGCTCGTACAGCGCGGTGGCCTCGTCGTTCTTGCCCTGCGACTTGGCCAGGCTGGCCAGCGCGGTGATGGCCTCGACGTTGTTCTTGTCCTTCTCGATGAAGGCTTCGATGCGCGCCTTGGCGGCATCGGGCTTCTTCTCGGCCACGTCAACCTGGGCCAGGTTCACCACCGGCGCGAAGTAGGTCGGCTGCAGCTTGGCCGCTTCCTCGAAGCTGGTGCGGGCCTGCGGGAACTCGCGGCGGGCCAGGTGGACATTGCCCTTCAGGGTCTTGATGGTGGCGTCGTTCGGCTTTTCCTTTTCCAGCTTTTTCACCGCGGCCAGCGCCTGGTCGTATTCCTTCAGGCGCAGATGGTTCATCACCAGCAGCATGCCGGGCTGGGTGCTCTTGTTGTCGAGGTTGCTGGCCATTTCGAGTTCGGCCATGCCGCTCGCATTCTCGCCCTGCGCCAGCTTGCTCATGCCCAGCGCTGTGCGGATCATCGGCGCCTGCGGCGCCAGCGTGGTGGCCTTCTCGAAGTATTCGGTGGCCTTCTCGTAATCCTTCGACTTCATGTAGGACTCGCCGGCCAGGCTCAGCATCTGCGGGTCGGACTGGGTTTGCTGCATCATCGGGCCGAGCACCGCCAGCGCACGCTGCGGGTCGTTGTTCTTCAGCAGGATGGAAGCGAGGAGCTTGGTCGCATAGGGATTGCCGGGATTGGCATCGATATAGCGCTTGACGTTGCGCTCGGCCTGCTCGTTGGAGCCCAGCGCGAACTGGATGGCGCCGGCCAGCAGCAGGCTGGGCATGTGGTCGGGCGCGACCTTGAGCACCTGCTGGATCGACTCCAGCGCCTGCTTCTGATTGTTCTGGCTGAAGTCCAGCAGAGCCTGCGCATAGCTGACGCTGGGCGATCCGGGCGAAAGCTTGCGCGCAGCCTCGATCTCGGCCTTGGCCTCGTCGAAGCGCTTCATCGCAATCTCGAGATTGGCCTTGGCGATGCGGTTCTGCACATGGTCGGGCTTGATCTTGATGGCGGCGTCATAAGCCGCCATCGCCTCGTCATTCTTGTTCTGCGCGCGCAGCAGGTCGGCCTTGGCGATCAGCGCCTCGGTGCTCTGCGGATTCTTCGCCACGGCCTGGTCCACCATGCGGGTTGCGCCAGCGACATCTTTTTCTGCATAGGCGATGCGGGCCAGGCCCACCAGGGCCAGCGGCGCGTCAGGCGTGAGCTTGAGGGCGTCGTTATAGGCTGCCTTGGCGTCGGGGATCTTGTTCAGCGCGGTATAGGCGTCGCCGCGGATGACTTGTGCGCTGGCGTCGCTCAGGCTGCCGGCGGCGTTCAGGGCGTCCAGCGCTTCCTGCTGCTTGCCCTGCGCCATCAGTGCCCTGGCGAGCTGGGGCGCGGTCTTGTCCTTGGCCACGCCAAGATCCATCGCGCGACGGATTTCCTTCTCGGCCGACAGCGGGTCGCCGGATTCATTGTAGATGGTGCCGAGCAGGAAGCGCGCCTCGGCGTCGTCCGGCTTTTTCTGCAGCGCATTCTTCAGCTGGATGATGGCGGCCTTCTGGTCGCCCTTCTGGCGGTACTGGGCGGCTTCCGCCACCAGCGCTTCCGGGCTGTCGCTGCGGCCGCAGCCTGCGAGACCGCCGAGCAGCAAAATTCCGGACATTACGGCGGCCGATGTGGCCAGCTTCGTCTTCTTACTTGGCATGACTTTTCCTCTGAACTTGGTGTGGCGGCGCTGCCGTCACACCGATCTTGACGACGCATTCCGACAGGGCGCACCGCTGCCGGATCGTGCACGTATTTCGCGTAATTTCCTGCGGAAGCGTGTGGCGCTGTACGGTGAGCGGTGACTGTCTTATATCAGTTTGGCATGAGAGTACACCAACCGCCCGGCGTTGACACATGATTCTTTATAGAATTGCACTTGTTTTGAGGAAACGCACAGAACGGCAGGCGCCTGGCTCCGGCGGCCGATAATCACATCCGGGCCATGATGTATGATCCCGGCTTATCGTTATCAGATCAATCACAGGGCGCCCGACAAACCGGCTCTGGCAACTCCGCTTCGGCATGCGCGACCGGAGACTGCCACGCGCATTTTTGTCGGGCGCTCACAGCTACAGGACGGCAACAGCAGCATGCATTCCCTCAAAGAAGTGAAAAACCTTGTCAGCGACACCCTCGGCTTGGGCGAGCGCGGCGCTACCCTGACCGCGGACAGTCCTTTGCTGGGCGCGATTCCCGAACTGGATTCGATGGCGGTGATCAACCTGATCACCGCACTGGAAGAGCAGTATGGTTTCAGCATCGCCGACGACGAGATCAGCGCGGAGGTGTTCGAAACCCTGGGCAGCCTGGCCGCTTTCGTCGACCGGAAGCTTGCCTGATGCAGGCCGCGCCCAGCCATCCGCCGGCGCGCCCGTTCTTCCTGCAAGCCGCTCCCGGCAAGCGCTTCTGTCTGTATCACCCGCCGCAGGGCGCCGCGCGCGGCATGGTGCTGCATTTGCCGGCCCATGCCGAGGAAATGAACAAGTCGCGCCGGATGGTGGCGCGCCAGTCGCGGCTGCTCGCGCAGCATGGTTTTGGCGTTCTCCAGCTCGATCTCTACGGATGCGGCGACAGCGAAGGCGATGCCGGCGATGCCCGCTGGGAAATCTGGCGCGCCGACGTTGCCTGCGCGCTGGACTGGCTGCGCACCCAGGCCGACATCGCGCCGACGCTGTGGGGTCTGCGGCTGGGCGCCTTGCTCGCGCTCGACGTGGCGCAGCAGCGGTCTGACCTTGCCTCCCTGCTGCTATGGCAGCCGGTCACCGACGGCGCAGCCTACTTCACCCAGTTCCTGCGGCTGAAGCTGGCGGCCGACATGCTGGCCGCTGGCAAGGGCGAGGCCGGCGGCGTGGACGCGCTGCGGCGCCGTCTGGCCGGCGGCGCCACCCTGGAAATTGCCGGCTATGCGCTGGCGCCGGCGCTGGCGGCGGCGATCGACGCCGTGGCGCTGGCCGGCATGGCCGCGCCGCCATGTCCGGTGCATTGGCTGGATCTGACGCCGCAAGCCGGGCGCGGCATGCCGCAGGCGCGTGCCGCGGCTGCGGCGCGCTGTGCGGAGCAGGGCTGGCAGCTGTCGACGCAGACGGTGCAGGGGCCGGCTTTCTGGAGCAGCCAGGAAATCGCCGAGGCGCCCACGCTGCTCAATGCCAGCCTCGCCCTGCTGGCCGGGGAAACCGCTTGAACATCGAGGAGCGGGGCGTCAGTTTTCAGTGCGCCGGCTGCTGGTTGTACGGCGTGCTGTCGCTGCCGGCGGCCATGCCGGCGTCGGCGCGGGGCGTGGTGCTGGTGGTCGGCGGCCCGCAATACCGGGTCGGCAGCCATCGCCAGTTCACCCTGCTGGCGCGCGAACTGGCGGCGCAGGGCGTGCCGGTGCTGCGTTTCGACTACCGCGGCATGGGGGACAGCGAAGGCGAACTGCGTGACTTCGCCGACGTGGAGCCGGACCTGCGCGCCGCCATCGACGCGTTTTTTGCCGAAGTGCCCGGCACCACGGAAGTCGTGCTGTGGGGCCTGTGCGATGCCGCGTCGGCAGCCATGTTCTATGCGCACCAGGACCGGCGGGTAACTGGCATGGTGCTGCTCAACCCCTGGGCCCGCACCGAGGAGGGGGCGGCGCGCGCCTACCTGCGGCATTACTACCTGAAGAGGCTGTTCGATCCCGGGCTGTGGAAGAAGATCGCCGCCGGCCGCTTCAAGCCGGCGGCGGCGCTGCGCTCGTTCCGGGGGCTGCTGGGCAAGGCGGCAGGCGGTAACGCGGCATCGAGCCAGCCGGCAGAAGCCGCGCAGGCTGCCAGCCAAGCGCTGCCCCAGAGGATGCTGGAAGGCTATTCCCGGTTCCGGGGGCGCACGCTCTTTATTACCAGCGGCGCCGACCTCACCGCCCGTGAATTCGAGGCGCTTGCGGCTGGCCGCGAATGGCGCCGGGCAATGCGCGGCAGGCAAGTGGCGCGGGAACGCCTGCCCGACGCCGACCATACTTTCTCCCGCACCGAATGGCGCGACCAGGTGGCGCGCTGGACCGCGGATTGGCTGCAGCGCTGGTAAGCGGGGGCAGGGAAGCGGCGCTTCCTGCCGTGGCGGCTAGGAGCCTGCGCGGCAGAAGGCGGCGTAGCGAAACGTGCGAAAAACGAGGCCAGTTTGGTAGTACCAACAAGCCCAGGGTGGCCCCCTGGGCGCAGGTGGTGATACCGAACTGGACCGTTTTCTCGCGCGTTGCAGCCGCCGACCCTTCTGCCGCGCAGGCTCCTAGCGCTCGGCCGGCCCCGGACGCAGCCGCCGCCAGCCGGATTTCAGCAGGCCGCCGCCGAGGTGCAGGGCCGCCGCCGCGATGCCGCGCACCGAGCGCAGATTGAACGCAATGATCCCGCACCGCGGGCGGCTGTGCGACATCCAGTCGCGCTTGTAGGCGTCATCCCCAGTCAGGTAGTCGACTTCCCTGACCCGGTCGACATCGATTGCATGACGCATCAGCCGTTCGGTCAGCAGGGAGCCGATCGAGAGACTGGCGAATTTTTCGTCATAGGCCAGCTTGTAGATCGAGGCGACGCCGGCGCAGACGATCCAGAGCTGTGCCGCGGCCGGCTCGTCGTCGACGGTGGCAATGCCCAGCCGCAGCCAGCCCCGGTCGGCGCAGAGCCGCATCAGGCCGGGCATGAAGTCCGGTGCCGGCTCGGGCGACTTCCAGCTTGCTGCGTATATCTGTTCATAGGCGGCAATGGCGCTTTCGAGTTGCGCTCCGCCGGTCACGATCTCGAACCGCGCCCGGCCCGACTTGTCCAGTTGCCGCCCTTTGCGCTTGAGCGTGTTTTTCAGGCGCGACGGCAATCCGGCCGCATAGTCGTCGTAGCAGCGGCCGGCGACGTCGAGATACCAGTTCTGAAAGCAGAAATAGCGCTGGGTCGCCATGCCGGCCGAGCGCAGCGCCTGCAGCAATGCCTCGAAGGACGGGTCGTCGGGATCCAGCGGATGCAGGTCCAGGACGTCCCAGCGCGGCCGTTCGGCGGCAATCGCCGCCGCCAGTGCGGCCAGCGCCTGGTGCTGGGCGGCTTCGTCGCTGCCGATGAGGCCGTAAAGGGAGCTATACCAGTTGGACAGGCCTTCCAGTTGCCGCATGCCGTGACGGCCTGCAGCTTCACGCAGCGGCAGCACGCATGCCAGCTTGCCGTCGCTCTGTGCGCGCACGCCGTAGAGGCGCAGCCGCGCATCGCTGTCCAGTCCGGCCGCGGCCAGATGCCTGAACCAGGGAAGGCTGAAGAACAGGCCTCTTTGTGACAGCGCCTGTTCAAACAGGGCAGGGGCCTGTTCCGGCAAATCGGCAAAACGGGTATGGGCTTCAGCGACGAACATCGACGGTAGGGTGCATGGAATGCTTCATCAGAAAAGGGCAGCTCACTGTGGCTGGTAAACCAGAATGCAATATTGCTAATAATCAACTACCTGGCATTATTTCTTGCCAAGACTTGTCACATGTTTATCATGTGCGCTTGCCGAGCTATTGGGCGCTTATCGTAATGCTTATCGGAAATTTATCCGGATGCGCTACGCAAGGTTTGCGCTATATCGAGCCGCACTATAACAAGTGCGGAATGCCGCCCGGTAGTCCGCAGTCTTATTCTAATGCCAAGAAAGTTTGATGCAGTTCGGAAATCTAGTGACTTTTTGATATCCCCAAGTCGCATCGATGCGACAATCGAATATCGAAAGCCGCAAGAAGGCTGGCATTGCTTGATGCACTGCAGCATGAATTGCCGGCACGACGAATGTTCTATGTTTAAATGCTTCTTGGATAATTCGTTTCTTCATAGTAATATTTATTTTAGGAAATAAATATTGTTGTGATTGGTCAAGTTGCTTTCCGATCGCGTCGGCAGCCTGGCTTTTGCCTGTATTGACCGGGCCGTTCCCGAAGGGCGCGCGCCGGTATGAGTCTGGAGTAGAAAAAGTGTTAAAAATTTCTAATCACTACGTATCGAAGATTGCTTCCGCACTGCTGATTATCGAGATAGCGATCCTCATTGCGTCTGCCTACCTGGCTGCGGCGATACGCCTGCCGGGCGAAGGCGGTTTCTTCCGCACCGACGACCATCAGTTCCTGCCATCGGCAATGGCCTTCGCGCTGTCCATGGTGTTCGCCATGACGGCGCTGGGCATGTACCAGCATGACTTCCGCGAAGGACTGCGCAACACCCTGCTGCGCATGATGCCTTCCTTCCTGCTGGGCTTCGTGCTGACTGCCTTCTTGTTCTACATGATGCCGAGCTTCTACTTTGGCCGCGGCATCCTGATGCTGATGCTGGCGTTCGCCGCCTGCGGCATCCTGGTGGTCAGGGTAGTGCTGTTCAAGTCCTCCGAATCGCGCCTGCTGGAGTCGCGCATCCTGTTCCTCGGCGCCGGTGCGCTGGCCCGGGAATGTGCGGACCTGGCCAGCAACAATGGCGGCTATCACAAATATGACGTGGTGGGCTTCGTGCCCATGCCCGACGAAACGCCGGCCGTGGCCGGCGGCGCCATCCTGCCGGTGGGCCGGTCGCTGGTCGCCATTGCCAGCGAACACAATGCTTCCGAGATCGTGGTGGCCGTGCAGAACCGGCGCGGCGGCGCCTTTCCGATCCGCGAACTGCTGGACTGCAAGCTCAACGGCATCAAGGTGATCGATTCGGCCACCTTCTTCGAGCGCGAAGCCTGCCAGATCCGCGTCGATTCGCTGCAGCCGAGCTGGTTCGTGTTCGGCAGCGGCTTTGATCAGACATTCATGCGCAGCCTGGTCAAGCGCGCGTTCGACCTGTTTGCCAGCCTGCTGATCCTGCTTGGCACGCTGCCCGTGACCGCGGTCACCGCGCTGCTGATCTGGCTGGAAGACCGTTCGCCGATTTTCTATCGCCAGGAGCGGGTGGGCGAGGACGGCAACACCTTCATGGTGCTGAAATTCCGCAGCATGCGCACCGACGCCGAAAAGGAAGGCGCGCCGGTATGGGCCAAGACCGGCGACACCCGCACTACCCGGGTCGGCCGGGTGATCCGCAAGCTGCGCATCGACGAGATTCCCCAGGTGCTGAACGTGATCAAGGGCGACATGAGCTTCGTCGGCCCGCGCCCGGAGCGCCCGTTCTTCGTCGAGCAGCTGTGCGAGCAGGTCCCTTACTACAACATGCGCCACAGCATCAAGCCGGGCATCACCGGCCTGGCCCAGGTTCGCTACCAGTACGGCGCCTCGGTGGAAGACGCGGTGCAGAAGCTGCAGTACGACCTGTACTACGTGAAGAACAACAGCCTGTTCCTGGACCTGCTGATCCTGCTCGATACGCTGCAGGTGGTGCTCCTGAGCAAAGGCAGCAGGTGAACCTGGCGAGGTCAGCGCCATGGTAGTCAACGTCATCGCGGTCAGCTACGGCATCGCGGCGGCGGCCTTCCTCCTGCTGACGCTCCTGATGGTCACGAGCTGGCGCGGCCTGCTGCACGGCATTGCGCTGGCGGTGGCCAGCGGCCTGACCGCGGCATGGGCCGGCCTGGTGGCGCAACAGGCCACGCATGGCATACAGCTGTCGCTGTTTTCCGATGTGCTGGAACTGGCGCGCGACGCCGCCTGGACCGTGTTCCTGCTATTGGTGCTGAACCCATACCGCAAGAGCGGCGGCACGCCGGCGCTGCAGTCGAAGCTGGCCCTGCCGGCGCTGGTGGCGCTCTACCTGCTGTGCACGGTCGGCACCGTCTACACCCGCTGGATCGCGCGCGACGTCGATGCGATGGTGTACTTCATGTTCAACTTCGTCGGACGGGTGGCGGTGGCCGTGATCGGCATGCTGCTGGTCGAGCAGCTTTACCGCAGCACGCCGCCGCAGGAGCGCTGGGCCATCAAGTTCGCCTGCCTCGGCATCGGCGGCCTGTTCATGTACGACTTCTATCTCTACAGCGACGCCATGCTGTTCCGCTCGCTGAGTTCGGAGATCTGGGCCGCGCGCGGCATGGTCAATGCGCTCGCCGTGCCGCTGATCGCGGTCTCGGCGGCGCGCAATCCGAAATGGTCGCTTGATATAGCGGTGTCGCGCCGGGTGATCTTCCATTCGGCCGCGGTGTTCGGCGCCGCGCTTTACCTGCTGCTGATGGCCGTGGCCGGCTACTGGCTCAAGTTCTTCGGCGGCAGCTGGGGCGCGGTGATGCAGGTCACCTTCTTCGCCGCCGCGCTGGCGCTGCTGGCCGGCATCGTGTTCTCTGGCACCGTGCGCTCGCGGTTGAAGGTCTTCATCAGCAAGAATTTTTATAACTACAACTACGACTACCGCGAGGAATGGCTGCGTTTCACCCGCACCCTGTCGACCAAGGGGCCGGGACTGGGCGAACGGGCCATCCAGGCCATCGCCGACCTGGTCGAGAGCCCGACCGGCGCGCTGTGGCTGCAGGGCGATGCAGGCTACAAGCTGGAGGCCCAGTGGCATATGCCCGATGCGGCCGGCAGCGAGCCGGCCGGCAGTGCGTTCTGCCAGTTCCTGGAGCAAAGGCAATGGGTCGTCGATCTCGGCGAGCTGAGGGACAATCCGGAAAAGTACGACAACCTGGCGCTGCCTGGCTGGCTGGCAGGCCTGGAGCGGGCCTGGCTGGTGGTGCCGCTGATCATGCATGAGAGCCTGCTGGGCTTCGTGGTGCTGTCCCAGCCGCGCAGCCGCATCGTGCTGGACTGGGAAGTGACGGATCTGCTGAAGATCGCCGGCAACCAGGCCGCCAGCTACCTGGCCCAGCAGCAGACGGCCAATGCGCTGATGGTGGCGCGCCAGTTCGAGTCATTCAACCGGATGTCCACCTTCATCGTGCACGACCTGAAGAACCTGATCTTTCAGCTTTCGCTGCTGGTGGCCAATGCCGAAAAGCACAAGAACAACCCCGAATTCCAGAAAGACATGATGGAAACCCTGGACAATTCGGTCAAGAAAATGAAGCTTCTGCTGCACAAGCTCAACAGCAGCGACTCGATCGAAGGGCCGGCGCCGCTTTCTCTTGATAAACTGCTAACCCAGGCGGTGGCGCTGAAGTCGCAGTTCGAACCCAGGCCGACGCTGGAACTGGCCGACACCGGCCTGACCTTGCTGGCCAACTGGGGCCGCATGGAAAGGGTGGTGGGCCACCTGATCCAGAACGCGATCGAGGCTTGCGGCCGCGACGGCCGGGTGCTGGTACGATTGCGCCGCGACGGCGCCAACGCCGTGATCGAGGTTGCCGACAACGGCACCGGCATGAGCCAGGAATTCATCCGCGACCGGCTGTTCAAGCCGTTCGAGACCACCAAGTCCGCCGGCATGGGCGTGGGCGTGTTTGAAAGCCGGGAATATGTGCAGGAACTGGGCGGCCATCTGGAAGTGAAGAGCCGGCAGGGCGAGGGCACCAGCTTCATCATTACATTACCGCTGAACGGCCAACGGGCCGCGCAGCAGCAAGACGAACAGCAAGAGGAGTCGGCGTGAGCCAGTCTAAGAAACATCTGCTTATCATCGAAGACGATCCGGGCCTGCAGAAGCAGTTGCGCTGGAGCCTGGACGACTATGACGTTCTGGTGGCGGGCGACCGCGAGGCGGCGCTGGCCATGGTGCGCCGGCACGAGCCGGCCGTGATCACCATGGACCTTGGCCTGCCGCCCGACCCGGACGGCGCCACCGAGGGCTTCGCCACGCTGCAGCAGATCCTGTCGCTCACGCCCGACGCGAAGGTCATCGTCCTGACCGGCAACCAGGACCGCGCCAACGCGGTCAAGGCCATCGGCCTGGGCGCCTACGATTTCCACCACAAGCCCTTCGATCCGGAGATGCTGTCGCTGGTGATCAACCGCGCCTTCTACCTGCATGCGCTGCAGAAGGAAAACCGCAAGATCCTGTTGAACCAGGCCGACTCGCCGATGGCCGGCGTGATCAGCCGCGACCCGGGCATGCTCAAGGTCTGCCGCAGCATCGAGAAGGTGGCGCCAACCTCGGCCAGCGTGATGCTGCTGGGCGAAAGCGGCACCGGCAAGGAAGTGCTGGCGAGAGCCCTGCATCAGCTCAGCCCGCGCGCCGACAAGCGCTTCGTCGCCATCAACTGCGCGGCGATTCCGGAAAACCTGCTCGAGTCGGAGCTGTTCGGTTATGAAAAGGGCGCCTTCACCGGCGCCGCCAAGCAGACGCTGGGCAAGATCGAGACCGCCAACGGCGGCACTTTCTTCCTCGACGAGGTGGGTGACCTGCCGATGCCGCTGCAGGCCAAGCTGCTGCGCTTTTTGCAGGAGCGAGTGATCGAGCGCATCGGCGGGCGCGAGGAGATTCCGGTGGACGTGCGCATCGTCTGCGCAACGCACCAGAACCTGAAGGAACTGGCCAGCGCCGGCCGCTTCCGCGAAGACCTGTACTACCGTCTCTCGGAGATCGTGATCACGATACCGCCTCTGCGCAACCGCATCGGCGACACCGCGCTGCTGGCGCATCATTTCAAGAACCGCTTCTGCAGCCAGGAGGGCCGCTCGTCGCTCAGCTTCAGCGACGATGCAATGACGATGATCGAGGCCCATCCGTGGCCGGGCAATGTGCGCGAGATGGAAAACATCATCAAGCGCGCGGTCATCATGGCCGACGGCCCGCAGATCGTGGCCGACGACCTCGGCCTGGGCGATTCGCCGGCGACCGATGAATTCATGAACCTGCGCCAGGTGCGCGATGAAGCCGAGTACAAGGCCATCATCAAGGCGCTGGCCCGGGTCGACGGCAACATCGTGCGTGCCGCCGAGCTGCTCGGGGTGAGCCGCCCGACGCTGTACGACCTGATGAGCCGGCACGGCATCAAGTAAGGCGAGCCGCAATGAGCCTGTTCGCAAGCGACTTCATCCAGGCCTCGGCGGTGCGCGCGCCGGAGGCGGAAGCGCTCGTCTACGGCGAGCGCCGGCTTACCTATGCCGAGCTGGCGCGCGAGGTGGAAACCTGGTCGCAGGCCTTGCTGGCGCATGGCATCGGCGCCGGCGAGCGGGTTGCCGTCTACTTGGAAAAGCGGGTCGAGACGGTGGCGGCGCTGTTCGGCGCGGCCGATGCCGGCGCGGTGTTCGTGCCGGTCAACCCCTTGCTCAAGGCCGAGCAGGTGGCCTATATCCTGGCCGACTGCGACGTGCGTATCCTGGTTACTTCGGCCGAGCGGCTGGCGGCGCTGGCGCCTGTGCTGGCCGGCTGCGCCAGCCTGCACACCGTCATCGTGACCGGCCAGGCAAGCGCCGCCGCGCTGCCGCCCAAGGTGCGGCTGGTGCCGGCGTCCGAGCTGCCGCCGGCCGCGCCGCCGCGCCAGCGCCACCGCCGCATCGACGCCGATGTCGCCGCCATTCTCTACACCTCCGGCAGCACCGGCCAGCCCAAGGGCGTGGTGCTGTCGCATCGCAACCTAGTGACCGGCGCCAGGAGCGTGGCCGCCTACCTGCATAACCGTGCCGACGACCGCATCCTGTCGGTGCTGCCGCTGAGCTTCGACTACGGCTTGTCGCAGTTGACCACCGCCTTCCTGTCCGGCGCCTGCGTGGTGCTGATCAACTACCTGCTGCCGCGCGACATCGTGCGCGCGGTGGCGCGCGAGCGCATTACCGGCCTGGCCGCGGTGCCGCCGCTGTGGATACAGCTGTCGCAACTGGAATGGCCGGAGTCCGGCACGCTGCGCTACCTGACCAATTCCGGCGGCGCCATGCCGCGCACCGCGCTGTCGGCCTTGCGCAGGCTGCTGCCGCAGGCCGAGATCTATCTGATGTACGGCCTGACCGAGGCCTTCCGCTCGACCTACCTGCCGCCGTCGGAACTGGAACGCCGGCCCGACTCGATAGGCCGTGCGATTCCGAATGCCGAAGTCATGGTGGTGCGGCCCGACGGCAGCCCGTGCGACCCCGACGAGCCGGGCGAACTGGTGCATCGCGGCGCGCTGGTGGCGCTGGGTTACTGGAACGATCCCGCGCGCACCGCCGAGCGTTTCCGGCCCGCGCCCGGCCGCGAGGGCGGCCTGCCGCTGCCCGAGATCGCGGTGTGGTCAGGCGACACCGTGCGCATGGATGCCGAGGGCTTTCTGTACTACGTCGGCCGCAGCGACGACATGATCAAGGTATCGGGCTACCGGGTCAGCCCGACCGAGGTGGAAGAGGTGATCTATGGCGCCGGCGGCGTGCTGGAGGCGGCCGCGGTGGGCCTGTCGCATCCGGCGCTGGGCCAGTCGATTGCCGTGGTCGCGGTGCCGCTGCCCGACGCCGATGTCAGCGCCGACAGCCTGGCCGCCGCCTGCCGGCGGGCGCTGCCCGGCTACATGGTGCCGGCCACCATCGTGATCCGGCACGACAGCCTGCCGCGCAACCCGAACGGTAAGATCGACCGCAAGCTGCTGCAAGCCGAGCTGGCAGCCCCGCAACTGAAGAAGCAGGCATGATGAGCAATTCCCGCAATACCCGTCCGGTGCATGCGCCGCAGACCCATTTCCAGACCGAGAACAACTGCCTGCTGGTGGGCGGCATTCCGGTCACGCGGCTGGCCCAGCGCGTGGGCGCCACGCCGTTCTTCGCCTATGACCGCAGCCTGCTGACCAGCCGCGTCGCGCACCTGCGCGCCAGTCTGCCGGCCGCAATCGAGCTGCATTACTCGGTCAAGGCCAACCCGATGCCGGCGCTGGTGCAGCACATGGCCGGCCTGGTCGACGGTTTCGACGTCGCTTCGGCCAGCGAAATGCGGGTGGCGCTCGATACTCCGATGGATGCCGCCGAGGTCAGCTTCGCCGGCCCCGGCAAGACCGATGCCGAACTCAGCCAGGCGATCGCCGCCGGCGTGGTGCTGAGCCTGGAGTCGCCCGGCGAGGCGCGGCGCGCCGCGCGAATCGGCGAGGCGCTGGGCATCCAGCCAAGGGCGCTGCTGCGGATCAATCCGGATTTCGAGATGAAGTCGTCCGGCATGAAGATGGGCGGCGGCGCGCGCCAGTTCGGCGTCGACGCCGAGGAAGCGCCGGCGCTGCTGCGCGAGATCGGCGCGCTCGGGCTGGACTTTCACGGCCTGCAGATCTTCAGCGGCTCGCAAAGCCTGTCCGCCAGCACCATCGTCGATGCCCAGAGCCAGACTTTCCAGCTGGCCCAGCGGCTGGCCGACCATGCGCCGGCCCCGATCCGGCTACTTAATATCGGCGGCGGCTTCGGCATTCCCTATTTTCCCGGCGAGCAGCCCCTGGACCTGCATCCGATAGCGGACAACCTCCATGCCTGGCTGCCGCGCGTCAGGGACGCCTTGCCGCAGGCCCACGTGGCCATCGAGCTGGGCCGCTACCTGGTGGGCGAAGCCGGCGTCTACATCAGCCGGGTCACCGACCGCAAGGTGTCGCGCGGCCAGACCTTCCTGGTCACGGACGGCGGCATGCATCACCAGTTGGCAGCGTCCGGCAACCTCGGCCAGGTCATCCGGAAGAACTACCCGGTGGCGATTGCCAGCCGCATGGAAGCCGGCGAGCAGGACACGGAAGTCGTCAACATCGTCGGACCGCTGTGCACGCCGCTCGATATCCTGGCCGACCGCATGCCGCTGCCCCATGCCGATGTCGGCGACCTGGTCGCGGTGTTCCAGTCGGGCGCTTATGGACCGACTGCAAGCCCCGCCGGATTTTTGAGCCGGCCCGCCGCCGGAGAAGTGCTGGTATAGCAGGAACAGCACAAGTGATCGTTAAGTGGTCGTTGAAAGAACTTTTTCGTCTGTATGTTTCCATACTAAAAAAGTTACAAACGTTCTCAAGAGAATTTACAAAATTGCGCGATAAGCGCACCAACATGAAAGGAGCCACGCGATGGCCAATATCTACCCAGTGATCCTGTCAGGCGGATACGGCACCCGTTTATGGCCGCTGTCCCGGGCCGCGCTGCCCAAGCAACTGCTGCCGCTCGCCTCCGAAAAAACCATGCTGCAGGAAACCGCGTTGCGCGTGGCCGGCTGGCCCGAGCTGCAGCCGCCGCTGCTGGTGTGCGGCGACGAGCACCGCTTCCTGGTGGCCGAGCAGCTGCGCGAGATCGGCATCAAGCCGACCGGCATCCTGCTGGAACCCGAAGGCCGCAATACCGCGCCGGCGGTGGCGGCAGCGGCGCACTTCCTGCTGGCCCGCGACAAGGAGGCGGTGATGCTGGTGCTGCCTGCCGACCATGTGATCGGCGACGTCGAGGCCTTCCATGCGGCCGTGCAGAGGGCGCTGGACGTGGCGCTCGGCCAGGGCGCGCTGGTGACCTTCGGCATCGAGCCGACCGCTCCGGAGACAGGCTACGGCTATATTCGCCGCGGCAACACGGTGGCTGGTTTCGATGGCTGCTTCAGCGTCGACCGCTTCGTCGAAAAACCCGACGCCGCCACTGCCCAGCAATTCCTGGCCGACGGCGCCTACAGCTGGAACAGCGGCATGTTCCTGTTCGAGGCCTCGCGCTATCTGGACGAGCTGCGGCAGTTCCAGCCCAGTATTGCCGAACGGACCGAAGCCGCGGTCGCGGGCCGTCACGGCGACCTCGACTTCTGCCGCATGGATGCCGACGCATTCGCCGCCAGTCCGTCCGACTCGATCGACTATGCGGTGATGGAACATACCAAGCATGCCGTCGTGGTGCCGGCCTCGCTGGGTTGGAACGATGTCGGTTCTTGGTCGGCATTGTGGGAAGTGCAGCAGGGCGACAACGACGGCAATGTGCTGCGCGGCGACGTCTATGTCGACCGGGTGAAGAATTCGCTGGTGCGCTCCGAGAGCCGGATGGTGGCGCTGATCGGCGTGGAAGACCTGGTCGTGGTGGAAACCGACGACGCGGTTCTGGTCGCGCACAAGAACCATGTGCAGGACGTGAAGAAGGTGGTCGAACACCTGAAGCGCCACGAACGTACCGAGCACCTGAATCACACCCGCGTCTACCGGCCCTGGGGCTACTACGAGGGCATCGACGCCGGCAGCCGCTTCCAGGTCAAGCGCATCATGGTCAAGCCGGGCGAGAAGCTTTCGCTGCAGATGCATCATCATCGCGCCGAACACTGGGTCGTCGTGCGCGGCACCGCCCGCATTACCTGCGGCGAAACCGTGAAGCTGCTGAGCGAGAACGAATCGACCTACATCCCGATCGGCGTGACGCACCGGCTTGAGAACCCGGGCAAGATGCCGCTGGACATCATCGAAGTGCAGTCCGGCAGCTATCTGGGCGAAGACGATATCGTGCGATATGAAGACATTTACGCACGCGCACCCGAGTCCAAGACGCAGTAATTTCTGTCGGAAAGTTTTACAGGCTGATGACGGCGGCGCCGCAAGTGATTGAATTCACGCGGTTCCGCCGCGGGCATGGTTATTGCTAAATCCTCTGTGTAACAGTTTGTAAGCAAAGAAATAATTGTGATTTTTACAATTAGCTTTGCGGCCGCCAGGCCGGGCAGGCAGACACCGGCCAGGCGGATACCGAGAGAGGATGGACACCATAATGACTACCCAACAGCAGATTGCCATCAGCACCATTCCCCCCGCGGCGACGCGGTTTGCACGGCGCGACTTTCTCAGCGCCCACATCGTCGAAGTCGGCATCCTATTGCAGGAACAGTTCGGCGTTGAACATGCGGCTGCCTTCCTGAAGGACAACTTCATTCACCTTGACGTAGCGATGCGGGTGCTGCTGCGTCCGGCCGAACGCCGCCGGCCGCAGGCCTGAGCGTCAGCCGCCCGCCTCATTTGCCCTGCAGCAGGCGGCTGATGTAATTTCCCGGAATCGCATAGGCAATGCCGCTCGGATTGCTGACCGCGTTTTCCTTGACTCCCTTGACATAGACCATATTGATGATGCCCACCACGCCGCCGGTAGCCGGGTCGAACAGCGGGCTGCCGCTGTTGCCGGGATAAGCGGTGGCATCGAGCTGGAACACCATCAGCGACGAGCGCTGGATCTGGGCGATCATCTTCGCGTCAAGCCGGCTGGCGGTGGATGCCGGCATCGCCAGCGGCGTATGCGCCGACAGCATCGCGCGATGGGTCACATGGCGCATTCCCAGCAGCATGCCGAGCGGGAAGCCGGTAAAGCCCAGCATCTGACCTTCCTCGACCTTGTCCGAGTCCTGCAGCTTCAGCACCGGAAGCGGCGTGCCGCTGATGCGCAGATGGGCCAGGTCATGTTCCTTGTCGACCGCCGCCACGGTGGCAGTGCGAAACACCGGCGCAGCGCCTTCCCCGGTAATGATGCCCAGCATCTCCTTCTGCTCCGTGTTCAGGGCGGCCGGCAGCACATGGGCATTGGTGATGACGCTCAGGCCGTCGCCCACGGCGAAACCGGTCCCACGAAAATCGGCCGACGGACTGCGGGTCTGCTGGAAGGTGCCGATGGCGACGACTGCCGGCTTGACGCGCTTGATCACCTCCACCATTTCCTGGGCCTGCACGGGCAGGGCGGCCAACATGGCCATGGCGAGCAGGCAGGCACGGCGACGACGGAGAAACATGGAAAACCCCTTAATTAAACAAGCACAGTGAAAGAAGAGAATAAGCGCGGGGCGCTGGCAGCACATGTCTCAATCGCCAACCGCGTGATATCGCCAGCGATACCATGCGATGCCGATCAGCTCATAGATCGCATACCAGGATTGCCGCAAGCCTTCCGCGCTCGGCAGAAACGCCGAGAACCCCAGCGGCGGATGGCTGAAAAAAAGCGTAGGGGCGGCGACCACCACCAGGCCGGCGCGCTGGAAGGCATTGCGGGCGCGCGGCATGTGCATCGCGTCCGTCACCAGCAGGATGCGGGTGACGGCTTCAGGCCGCAGCACCTGGGCGCTGAAACTGGCGTTTTCGGCCGTATTCCTGGACTGGCCCTCGATCCATTTCACCGGCACGCCGAAATCCTCGCGCAGCGCCGCGGCCATCGCGTCCGCCTTCGACCAGGCGTTGTCGTCCGCCGCGCCATTGCCGCCGGAGACCAGCACCGGCAGCCTGGTTTCGCGCTGCAGCCGCGCGGCGTAGCGCAGCCGCCCAAGCGCGATGTAGTCCGGAATATCCCGCCCGCCATATTCGGCCGCATCCCGCAGCCGTCCCGCGGCCAGCACGACAATGGCCTGGGCGCCGGTCTTGTGCACAGCTTGGAGGGGCGCGGTAAGCCGCTCCAGCGGCGCGACGAAGAGGCGCGCGCCGGCGGTCGTCGACAGTACGAACAGCGCCGCCACGGCGCCATAGAAGACCACGCGGCCGGCCATTGGCGACCGGCGTCGCAGCAGCAACCCGAGCAGCATCAGGACAAACAGGCTGCTGGGCGGCAGTATCAGTTCACGGGGAAGATCAGCCAGCGTTGCCAGCACAGCGGTCATGCTCATTGCGTTCCTGCGCTCCTTCGGAAAATGCGCGCCAAGTAGATACCATGCGTGCGATTGCCGTCAAGCAGGAATACAAAGAAAGCCTTGCCGAAATTTCATCCAATTCCCTTGAAGCCACAAACCGCCATGCTAGAATCTCGTCCTCACTCGGCCCGAGTGGTGAAATTGGTAGACACAGCGGACTTAAAATCCGCCGCTTACCCGAGAGGGGGCGTACCGGTTCGATTCCGGTCTCGGGCACCAAATCACCAGATCAAAAGATTGCCTTGCCTTAGGCATCATTAAACTGTTCAGTGCTTACTTCATCAGGTGATAGAGCGGTTGCAAAAAACTTCCGTCATCACCGGCACAGAATGGTGCTCAGTCATCTTGCATTTGATAATTCTTCCACGACCCTCACCCTCTCTTCATCCGTACTAGTAACCGCAAGAAGTAATGCCTGAGCTTTTCAACATGTCTGACATAATAAGCAAGCACTAAAACATAGTACTTTTTGTAGACTAATGGCATTATTTTAGGTATTTCACATTCAACAAAATAATTGCCGACGCTCGCATCTTTCAACTTCTTTAATTCGAAAAAAGGATCGATTCCGAGGGTTGACAGGTAGCGATAGAATGGGCCATCTGTAATATCTACAGGCGAATCATGGCGTATCAAGAACCGATCATTCACCGCCATACTAAAGTTTTTCAACTTTGAATACCAATAATATTCGAGGCCCCAGGTTGACGTGGAATCTGAAAAACAGTCAATTACCGCAAGCAATCCTTCTTTTGAAAAGATTGGGGCCATGACCTCAACAAAGCTGACTTCGCGCCAAGTGTTAGTCTGTTTACTCTTCAAAAATTCCCAATAAGTACTAGAATCTGAGGCTACAGCACCTTGATACAAGGTTTTTCCATCACTACATCCTGCGCGCAAGAGTGCGCCTAAGTCGTAAAAGCTAATGCCTACGTCAGGATCGAAAAAAGCGAATGATTCAAAATGAAGCATGTCTGGAAACTCCAGAAAAAACAGTCGAGCGGAATCGAATTTTGAAAGGCCTCCCTTTATGAGCCAGAAATTCTCGTGGACTGTAAATTCTATGGGTTGGTATTGCGATATAACAATGACGATATCATTATCGTAAAAATAATCTGTCAGGCAGAGTGGGCATTTTTGACCGCATCTTATAAAAAGAAGAAATCGTCCGGTTTTTTTGCCAATTTTCTCCACCGAGACCGTTCTTGAGTTGAGATTTAGATCAGCTGGAAGATTCATATCATTGTTAGGAAAATAGTCTGTTGACGCAATCATTTTATTGTGACTGCATTGAATGAAACGCCTAATGTTTAGTGGGGTTTGGATTGTGTTATATGGATTTAAACTTCAAACATTAGACGAGTACTGCTAACTCTAAAAAAATCTGTAAACGCAGCAGGATGCACCGAGTCAACAGTGGTCCGTAGGTCGGATGAGTTCTGATCAGCGTCAATGACCGTCGGTCGAAATTACCACGTCGTGCCTGACACTAAAAACGCTCTTCTAAAAGTTATTGGATGCTCACACTTATATTACTTTTGCTGTTGGGCTGGCGATAAGAAGAGTTGAATTTCTTTTGGATATTATCTTCCCAAGTTTTAAAAATGGAATTTCTACGAATTTATAAAACAAAAAGCATAATAAGACGGTTGCTGATATTGTGAAGAATGGGAAAAGTATGGTATCCGGTGAAATTATTTGTCTGATAAACATTGCGGGGAGTTGCTGCAGTTGGCCATGCAATAAATACAACGAGTAACTGGACTGTCCGAGGAGGCATGTCGGAACTAGTAATGCTATCCTGAACTTCGAATCATTCGATTCTAATGATTTAGATGTGGAAAGCCGATATTCTATTTCTCCGAGCATCCATAAGAAGCCAGTGGCAATGATCGCTGCAAAGGTGAAAGTGAGATTGTATTTATTGATCGTAAGCGTATGGCCGAAGTGGTTTGGAAAAAAAATAAAAAAAAGTGAGAGAAATGACAGGAAGGCTGTTCCAGCGAATGACACTATCAAGGCCATTTTTCCGAAAAGCATGTTTGGCGTCACTCCTTTCTCATGCGCCCAGCGAAGCAAAATTCCCAGAAAGAATGCTGGCCAAAAGGAAAAGAACAGTCCGCTATCCCTTAATGTTGGTATTGCTGTGGCAAAGATTGACGCAGCCAACACCAACATTAATATTTTTTTTCTCCGTGACTTAAAGAAACTCGTAAGATAGATGACAATGTAAAGTTGAATTTCGATGGAGAGGGACCAGTAGACGGCATTAATTGGACTGAAGGCATCCTGCAAATTTCCATTTTTGTTGAAAAAAACTTGTGTCAATGTTGCTATCTTTAACCAATCGATGGCGCCAAACTGAAGCCATTTTGGTGAAGGAACGTGATAGACGCCAGATTTTAAAGAGCTTATAGCTTCTACGAAGTAGGGCAAAGCCGCGATAAGCAATATCGATGCCCAAAATGGCGGCATCACACGAATTAATCGGCGGAGAAGGAAATTATTCGGATGTTGCCCTTTGCGAATTGTTTCTTCGGCAGAGGCATAGATGCAATACCCTGAGATTACAAAAAAAATGGGTACACCCTGGTACCCGTATCTCGCGATAGCAAACAAAAAAGGCGACAAATGCTGAAGTGAATCAGCGATGTGAAACAGGAACACCCAAAGCGCTGATAGGCCACGAACACACTCAAAGACAGTAGTTACCTCGAAACGAGGCTGTTTAATTTCTGGATCCATCGGTATCTTTCGGTTAATTTCCGGATGGAATTATACATAGCTGCCCAGCATGTAAGCGAATCTTTACTCGTTAAAGTAGGCGTGCTGAAAAATCAGGTGGGTAAGCTGGTGGCTTGGATCTGTTAATAGCAACATTGTCAACTGGCGTCGTTTGCTGAAATTAACATTGCGACTTCTTCTCAAAGTGACTGAAGTCGGACAAGGGTTGCCTTGTGCGGAGTCATGCAGATTTAATGGAAATCCTTTTCTTGCCAAGCAAATGGACTCTTTCTTTTTCTTGTTAATAAGGCAAGTCAATCGTTTTTATGTACTACATGGCCAATGGGGAAAATTGTGTTATCTCACTCGGCTATTGCCTTGACGCGATAGTGTCCTAGGTAACTCGCCAGTCTCTTTCGCCAGATGTAGCCGGTGACCTAGCTCGCCGCATCGGTAACTCATGCAAGTTGTCAAAAAATAGGTTTGCTGTTTTTATGAAAGTAGTTTACTGTAAGTAATGTTTTAGTATGGATACAATGCGTTAGGCTTCTTCCTTCGATTTCGTATCCTCATGCGTGTGGATGTGTCCGCACTCAGTTTTACTGAAATGAACAATAGCGATTAATGAAGAGGGCGGCGGTTCGGTTGCACCGTCGTTGATTAAACAGGCAAGGCAAATGGGAAAACGCCATGCCTCCTACGCGATATCGGTGAACATGCTGCCTCGATTTTCTGTAATTATCCCCAATTTTAATAACGGATTAACGCTTGCGCGGGCAATTGAATCGGTTCTGGCGCAAACATTCGCAGCGCACGAAATCATCGTTGTGGATGATGGCTCGACTGACGATTCAAGAGCAGTTGCTGAATCCTACGGCGAACGCGTTCGATATTTTTGGCAGAACAATCAAGGGGTTTCCGCAGCTCGAAACTACGGCGTGGAGATGGCCACGGGGGATTGGTTAGCGTTTCTCGATGCTGATGACGAATATTATCCTAATCGTTTGGAAGCACACGCTCGCTGGATCCAGGATGAGCCCGATCTTGATTTCTTGTTAGGAGATCAGGAATCGCGGACGCCAGATGGCGAATTAATTGAAACGTTTATCGCAAAATCGCAAGGCGGTCGCGCAATCCTGAACGATAGCAGTGGTGCTGATCGCATCTCGTTATCTGTCGACGATTTCGAAAACTTGATCAGCGACGGTTTTACTGAAATCAGAACGATTTCCGTCCCTAAAAAGCGTTTTGTTAGTCTAGGTGGTTTTGCATCGAAATTGAAGATTGGGGAAGATTTGCATTTTTTTGTTCGACTTTTTGCCGTTAGTCACAAGGGCGGAGTTGTTCCAGAAGTTTTATCAATATATTACATCTACCCATCAAGTGTTTTGAGAAAAGATCCGCTGCTAGCCATGCGGAACTTTGTGGATGCCGTCGAAATTTTGGAAAGGGATGTATCGTCAGCTCCTGCAGGGATAAGGCGAGGTGTCAGGCAGAAGTGTAGAGCAAGCAGACTCAGTCTGTCCTATGCGCTATTACGTGCGAATAGGAAAGGCGCCGCATTTCTCAATATAGTTCCTAACTTTTTGAAAGCGCCATCATTGGCGACCATGAGAGACGTGGCGTCGATATGTCGCGGCTTTCCCAGCGAGGCCAAGTTCAACGAAACACGTAACGAGCCAGTTGGCAAGATTCCCGCAAATTAATCCGTGTGTTCATCGCATTTGTTCGGTCTCAAAACATGATGGCCTGATGTCATCAAACGCGTTCAAAATATAATATGGAAATAAGCGTCGTTGTATGCACAAGAAACAGAGCTAATTATCTGGATAGGATGCTAATCAGCCTGCAGCAGTTGCAGGTGCCAGATGGTCTGGAGTGGGAAATTATATTTGTCAACAATGGTTCTTCGGACAATACACGGCCAGTTCTTGAAAGTTCTCAAAAAAGATTTTCCGTTCCAGTCAAGATTATTGATGAGGATCGCCCCGGCTTATCCTATGCAAGAAATGTAGGTTGGAAAGAAGCAAGCGGGAGAATTATCGCTTTTACTGACGATGATTGCTACCCGCATAGTGATTGGTTAGCGCAAATCCATCAAGTATTGGGTGATCCGCACGTCGGCTATGTAGGTGGGCGGGTATTATTGTTTGACTTGACCGACGCTCCAGTCACAATACAGATTTCTGAGTTAACAAAGGACTTTCCAAAAGGAAGTCACATCGAGTCAGGGAATATCATTGGTGCCAATATGGCTTTCAAGCGGCAGCTTTTGGACCAGGTGCAAGGCTTCGATTGTCGCCTGGGCGCAGGAACTCGCTTGCGAGCGGGCGAGGATACTGATCTTTTGATCAGAGCTTCTCTAGCTGGCTTTGAAGGACGTTACGACCCTTCCATCATCGTTTACCACCACCACAGGAGAAAACCCGGCGCTGACATCCATAAGCTTTCTTCCGGATATGCGTACGGACGCGGAGCTTTGTCAATGAAGACGATCTTGGAATCGGATGCAAAATCATTGTATCTGAAGAATTGGTACTGGCGTATCCGTTCTTTGATTGCCAAGAAAAGATTTCTTGAATGTCTGGAAGAGGCGAGGGGAGCAGTTCTTTTTCTCTCGGAATCAAGAAAGAGCAAGTCGTCTGCATTTACAAAGGCAGGGTAGCGCAAAGGCGAATGTTGAAAACCCCGTCAAGAGTCTAAAAAGGGAGTGTAGTCAAAACAGACTATTGTGAAATTCAGAGTACTGATGTAAGTGGTATGCTTATGCCTTTTTTATTGATTCAAAATCTATAAAGTATTAAATGTTTTTCGCAACACAGTTTGCTGCCATGTTTTAAATTCTATTGCGCATTCCTTCCAGTCGAATTAATATCCTTTGCGCCAGCTGACCTCAATTTCAGGTGAGGTGCCTAGCGGTATTGGTCGATTGAGAATTCTTGGGGGGCGCATGGCTGGTTGTAAATCGAATACTTTCTCCGATCGTATTCTTGGAAACATCGCATCAGGTATATTTTGGATAATTATCGGAGCGGTCTGCTTCCTTTTAAAAATTCAGAATCGCAGGTCGCAAAACGACAAAATTCCCAGCGGCGACTCCGATCTAGTCCCCAAGCGAATCGCTTTCTGCGAGAATGGCGCCGGATATGGCGGTGCAATCATTTCCCTCGCCGCTTTCATAGAGAAGATTCCAGCGCCGTTCGAGCCCATTATTTATACGACGATACACTCGGAACATTACGCACGGCTCACGGGCCTTGGCTTGTCCCGACATATCCACCACTCACGGCTCATCAATACGGTACACCTCACCAAATTCGGGATTCCCTTCACCTCCACGATAGACAATTTATTCAATCTCCTTCCAACAGCTGCGCGCTACTACCGCGCGTTCAAGCGTGACGAGGTGGACTGCGTTTATCTCAATAACGATGCCAGCTGCAACTTCGCTGCCGCGATAGCAGGACACCTTGCAGGCCTTCCTTTAATTCTTCATGCGCGTGGTTTCAACAGCGATACCAAGGGAAATCGATGGGTACTGTCTAAACTTGACCAATGCATTCCTGTCTCTCATGCCGTGAAGGATGAATTGGTCCAGTTGGGTGTGCCGGCGGAGAAATGTACGGTAGTGCCAGAGGGCCTGGACCTCTCGGTATTTCGCCCGCGATCGCCAAACGGTTTGGTTCGCCAGGAACTCGGTTTAGATCGCGACGCGCCGGTCGTCACGCTGGTTGGCGGCCTAGTCGATTGGAAAGGTCAGGACGTGATGCTGGCTGCCGCACCTTTAATCTTCCACAGTCTTCCCAATGCAGTGATTCTTCTCGTCGGCAGCGCCTACGGAAGAGACAATAAATTTGCTGACATGATCTTCGAGCAGGCGGCGTCCGCTGCCATGCGGGGAAGAGTTCGTCTGCTGGGAGAGCGGGACGATGTGGCTGAGATTCTCGCCTGCAGCGATGTTGTCGTGCATGCCTCGACTAAGCCCGAGCCATTCGGCCGTACTTTTCTCGAGGGGATGGCGCTTGGAAAGGCAGTGATTGCGTCGAATGAAGGCGGCCCCCTGGACGTCATTTCGCATGGCCGGGATGGACTTCTGATACAGCCCAGGGATCCTCTCGTCTTGGCGCACGCCGTTATCGGGATTCTCAAAGACCGCCAGTTAATGGCCAAGCTCGGATATAACGCCGCGGCGAAGGCGACTGCGTTTTCCATCGAAAGTCATGCAAGCCAGATTTCGGCTGTGCTGTGCGATGTGTTGAAGTTGCGGCTTGTGCCGGAAAATGCACGACAAGTCGCCGTCGACGACGGCAACATAGAAACCACTCAGAAGGATGCGGCGTAGAGCAGAGTGCTCGGCGCTGCAATCCGCATCGTTCAATGATGGATGGTTTTTGACGACACGCCGGCTTTAGTGCCGGCAGAGAGGGTCCTCATGAGCAGAACGCCAGGTAACGACGAGACCACGGTGATGAGGAAGAAGCAACTGGATAGCACTACCCCGTGAATCGGATCAATGCCTAGAAGGTTGAGGCAATAGAAAAAGGTGACTTCGCGCGCGCCTAAGCCTCCCAGGCTCAAAGGCAGTACGGCCACGATGGATGATGCGAGAAACACGGCGAGGTAGGGAATGTATTGCGATATCGAGACGTTTAGAAAGGCCAACAGCAGGCCGATGCCGATAAGCTGCAACAGCTGAACCGCCAGGCCAGAGGCGAATATCCGTAACGTGGTAGGGAATCTGAAGCTGAAAAATAGCCTATGGCCGATCAGGAAGCTTAGAAGCGTCAATACAATGCAAGCAAAGGCCGCCCTAGATGACCACGATCCATGCCACCCCAACCCCACCCAAGGCACCAACCCGCACAACAACAACAACAAACACAACAATCCACTAACCCGATCCGCCAGCGTCACCAGCACCAGCTTCTTCACCGGCACACCCTGCTGCCGATTCAACACGAAAATCTTGTACCCATCCCCGCCTATTCCTCCCGGCAGGAACAGGTTCAGAAACATCCCCGCGTAATAAAGCCGCAGGTTCTGTCCCTCCGACAGCACCACACCCACATGCCGCTGATAGATATTGAGCCGCAGCGCAGCCACGATCTTGGATGCATTGAATAGCACAAATGCTCCCAGCAGCCAGGGCCAGCCACCGGGACGGTTAAGGATGGCTTTGATCTCGGTGAAATCAAGCTTCTGTGCCAGAAATGCCACCAGCCCCACCGAGACCAGGACCTGGACGGCAAGCTTGATCCACTTACGTGCGCGGCTGGACAAGGATCTGCTTCTTGATGTTGTAGGGCTTCTTGTTCTGCGACTCGTAATAGGTGCGCATGATCAGGTCCGCCATGAAGCCGGTGGTGATCAACTGGATGCCGGTGAAGGTCAGCAGCACGCCGACGAACAGCAGCGGCCGGCCGCCTATGCTGCCCACCATGATCTTTTCCACCAGAAGGTAAAGGTTGATCAGCACGCCCACCAGGAACAGCGCCAGTCCGGTGCCGCCAAACAGATGCATCGGACGCTGGCCATACTTCTGGAAGAACAGCATCAGCATCAGGTCGCTGGCAACCTTGAAGGTGCGGCCCAGGCCGTATTTCGATACGCCGGCATGCCGCGAGTGATGTCGTACTTCCATCTGGGTCATCCTGGCGCCGTACATGCTGGCCAGCACCGGGATATAGCGGTGCAGTTCGCCGTACAGTCCCAGGCTCTTGGCAACGTCGCTGCGGAACAGTTTCAGGGTGCAGCCATAGTCCTTCATGTGCACGCCAGTGCTGCGGCGTATCAGCCAGTTGGCGATCTTGCTGGGCACCTTGCGCAGCAGGAAGCCGTCCTGGCGCTTGGCGCGTATGCCGGCGACCACGTCCCAGTTGCCTTCTTCCATGCACTTGATCATCAGCGGGATGTCCAGCGGGTCGTTCTGCATGTCGCCGTCGAGCATCACGATCAGTTCGCCTTCCGCGGCATCGATGCCGGCTGCCATTGCCGTGGTCTGGCCATAGTTGCGGTTCAGCACCAGGATTCGGGTGGATGGCGAACCGTACTGCTCGATCTCCGCGACGGTGCGGTCGCTCGAGCCGTCATCCACGAAGATCACTTCGTGCTCGATGCCGGCGAGCGCCTCGGCAATGCGGCTGGTCAGCAGCGCAATATTGCCTTCCTCGTTCATGACCGGGATGACGACTGATAAAAACATGACTATTCCTTATGGGAGTTCTGAATGGCAAGCTGGCGGCGACCTGCATTTTACCGATGAGAAGGAGCGGGCACCACAAAGTGGGCGACGACGAAGGGCATCGTATCCTTGCCGCCATAACGATAGGGCAGGCTGATGGCCTGGGCTGGCGCCAGCCTGGCGTTCGGATAGGCCTTGCGGAAGCTGTCCAGCCAACCGGTTTCCTCGCCGGCGCGCATGACCAGCAAGCCTTCATCGGGAAGGGCAGTCCGCTCTTCCAGCATCCTGGGCAACAGCAGCGTGCGCAGGGCAGGACGCTGGAAATGCAGATTGCCGGCCAACAGCTTGTCGACGGCGACGACCTCATGCACCTGCGGAAAGCGCTGTGCCAGCTCTTGGGTCAATGCCGGATAGGGATGGTGGGCACGCACGTACCGTCCGTAGGATGGTCCGAGATACACCCGCAGCGGCAGGGCGATCACAAAGCATGCGGCGACGAAGGCAGCAACCTTCATGATGCGACGGAATACCGCCGGCTGGGCCAGGCCGGGCAGCAGCAGAAAAAACAGCAGCGGCGCCGAGAACAGCATGGGCTGCATCCAGCGGTCCTTGACCCGGGTCACTTCGCCAGTGAGCACGATGATGATGATGGACCCGAGGTAGCCGGCATAGAGCCAGAGGAAGAACAGCGCTTCCGTGCTGGGGCGTCGAAGAACGGACCTGGCCGCCTTGCCGAAAAAAGACCTGCATGCCAGCAGATAGATCAGCCATATCGGCGTGATGAAGCTGACCGTGGCCACCAGCAGGCTGCGCAGGCCGGCAAGCACATTGAGCAGGAAACTGGTGGTGCTCTCATCCTTCATCTGTTCGATGGTGCCGCCGGCCGCGGTGTTGAAATGCTGCAGCACCCACAGGCCGTGCGGCAGCAGGCATAGCACCGCGACGGCAATGGAGACGACTATCCTGCGGTTCCAGACAATGGCCCGATGCTGGGGCACCATGAGGCTGGCGACAATCAGCCCGATGGTGAAGATCACGAAGTTGTACTTGGTCTGCATGCCCAACCCCAGCAGCAAGCCGAACAGGGCGTAGCGGGTAGCCGTGGGGCGCCGAAGCAGGGCGAAATAGGCATACAGCGACATGCTGGCGATGGTTGTCAGCAGCACCGAGTGGGTCAGATCGCGCTGCGCCTCCCAGCCTATCTGCGGCAGCAGCAGCAGTGAGGCGGAGACGGCCATCGCCCCCAGGCTGCCGACCAGCGGTCTGGCGGTGAGAAACAGAAAAAAGTAGATACCGAACAGGCACAGGCTCTTCAACAGCGCCAGGGCGAACAGGTTCAGGCCCAGCGTGGAGAACAGCAGCCATTGCAGCCAGTTATACAGCGGCGGCTGCGTGCCGTAGCCCATGCGCAGATGCTGGAACTCGAAGGCCTGCTCGGCTTCGTCCAGGTCCAGCGAGTCGGACAGGTTTAGCCGGATCAGCAGATGCGCCAGGAAATAGAGCGCAAGGACAAGAACGAAGCGGGTCGCTTGCCTGTCTCTGAGCCATGACTGCTGAACCGGCAGCGGATCGCGTGGGGGATTGTGCATGCGTGATGGTTGGTGCCAAAGAGAAACCGAGGCCGGATGTTAGCAAAGTTGCGGTCTGGATGGTTTGCCCGAGCACGGCAGGCGGAACAGTAAACCCGGTTCCGCCTGCTGGATGGGGTGACAGACCGGCCCAAGTTGGGTGCGCTGCGGCGTGTGGCGAAGAAGGCAGCCGTCAGGGCTCAGCCTTGCCGGCAAGCCGATATGCGGTTCGCCGCCGGACAATGAATCGCCAAAAATTCCTGCTTCCACTCCGATTAAACCTCTGTATAATTTTGAACGGTCGTGCTTTTTAGACGGTACAAGGTACAAAATAACGGAGGCAGCATGGATTTGAACTACAGTGCGGAAGACATTGCATTCCGCGATCAGGTCAGGGCGTATCTCGACGCCAATCTCCCCAAGGATCTCCAGCAGAAAGTGCTGAACCACAAGCGCCTGTCGAAGGAAGACTTCGTGCGCTGGCACAAGATCGTCGCCAAGCAGGGCTGGGTCGGCACCGGCTGGCCGGTCGAATACGGCGGCACCGGCTGGAATGCGGTGCAGCGCCATATCTGGGAAGAGGAATGCGCCCGCGCCGGCACGCCGCCCATCCTGCCTTTTGGCGTGAACATGGTGGCGCCCGTCATCATGGCCTTCGGCAACGAGGCGCAGAAAAAATATTACCTGCCGCGCATCCTCAATTGCGACGACTGGTGGTGCCAGGGCTATTCCGAGCCGGGCGCCGGTTCCGACCTCGCTTCCCTGAAAACCCGCGCCGAGCGCCAGGGCGACCATTACATCGTTAACGGCCAGAAGACCTGGACCACGCTGGGCCAGCATGCCGACATGATCTTCTGCCTGGTGCGCACCGACACCGGCGCCCGCAAGCAGGAAGGCATTTCCTTCCTGCTGATCGACATGAAGACGCCAGGCATCACCGTGCGCCCTATCATCATGCTGGACGAAGACCATGAAGTGAACGAAGTCTTCTTCGACAACGTGAAGGTGCCGGTCGAGAACCTGATCGGCGAAGAGAACAAGGGCTGGACCTACGCCAAATACCTGCTGGGCCACGAGCGCACCAATATCGCTGCCGTCGGCCGCGCCAAGCGCGAGCTGCAGTTCTTGAAGCGCATCGCCACCGAGCACCTGAAGAACGGCAAGCCCATGCTGGAAGACCCGGTATTCGCCGCCAAGGTCGCGATGCTGGAAATCGAGATCATGGCGCTGGAAGTCACCGTGCTGAAGGTTATTTCCGAGGACAGCAAGCGCCGCGGTCCAGGACCGGAAGCCTCGATGCTCAAGGTCAAGGGCACCGAAGTGCAGCAGATGCTGACCGAACTGATGGTGGAAGCCGTCGGACCGTACAGCCTGCCATTCGACCGCCACTATCTGGAAGGCCAGGAAGCGCACAGCGTCTTTGGCGACGATGACGCCGCGCCGCTGGCATCGTACTACTTCAACTTCCGCAAGACGTCGATCTATGGCGGATCGAACGAGATCCAGAAAAACATCATCACGCAGATGATCCTCGGACTGTAGGAGACAAGCATGGACTTTGAATTTACGCAAGAACAGCAGCAGTTTTCCGATGCCTTGCGGCGCTGGATGGAAAAGGACTACACCTTCGAGCATCGCAAGAAGATCCTTCATTCGGAGACCGGCGTGTCTTCCGATGCATGGAACACGCTGACCGAGCTCGGCATGACGGCGCTGCCGGTGCCGGAAGAGCAGGGCGGTTTCAGCGGTTCCGCCATCGACATGATGGTGGTGATGAAAGAAATCGGGCGTGGCCTGGTGGTGGAGCCGTATCTTGCCACCGCGCTGGGCGCGCAGTTCCTGAACCTGGCTGGCAAGCAGGAAAGCCTGCTGGAGCAGGTCGCCACCGGCGAACTGAAGCTGGCCGCGGCGCTGGGCGAGAAGCAGGCGCGCTTCGACCTGTTCGACATCACCACCACGGCCGCCGCCAGCGGCGACGGCTATGTGCTCAATGGCACCAAGGTCGTGGTCATCCACGGCGGCCAGGCTGACCAGCTAATCGTGTCAGCCCGCAGCGGCGGCGCGCAGCGCGACACCAAGGGCATTTCCCTGTTCCTGGTGCCGGCCAATGCAGCCGGCGTCAACCGCCGTGACTACCGCACCATCGACGGCCAGCGCGCCGCCGACATCCGGCTTGAAAACGTCCAGGTGCCGGCATCGGCGCTGCTGGGCGCCGCCGGCGAAGGCTGGGAAATCCTCGATGCGGCCGCCGATTATGGCGTGACCCTGCTGTGCGCCGAAGCCATCGGCGCGATGGAAGCGCTGAACGCTTCCACGCTGGACTACCTGAAGACCCGCCAGCAGTTCGGCGTGCCCATCGGTAAATTCCAGGCGCTGCAGCACCGCATGGCCGAGATGTTCATGCAGTACCAGCAGGCCAGCTCGATGGCCACGCTGGCTGCTGTCAAGGTGGCGTCGAGCGACCCGGTTGAGCGTCGCCGCACGGTGTCGGCTGCCAAGGCCAGGGTAGGCCAGGCGGCCCGCTTCGTGGGCCAGCAGGCGGTGCAGCTGCATGGCGGCATGGGCGTGACCGACGAACTGCCGGCGGCGCATCATTTCAAGCGCCTGACCATGATCGAGCAGACCCTGGGCGATACCGACTACCACCTGGCGCGCTTCGTCGCCCAGCCCGGTTTTTCGCAAGCGGCCTGATCGCAACCCGGCAAAGGACTCCTCATGGCACAGCTGAAATGGTATTTCGAAGACTTCGAGCCCGGCCGCACCATCCCGGTGGGCAGCCGCAACGTGGACCAGGATGAGATCATTGCCTTTGCCAGGCAATTCGATCCGCAGCCTTTCCATGTCGACCCGGAAGCGGCGGCGAAGTCCATGTTCGGCGGCATCATCGCCAGCGGCTGGCATACCTGCAGCATGATGATGCGCATGATGGTGGACGGCTTCCTGTCTGAAGCCGCCAGCCTGGGCTCGCCGGGCGTGGACGAGATCCGCTGGTTGAAGCCGGTACGCGCCGGCGACACGCTGGCGGTGACCACCACGGTGCTCGATGCACGCCCTTCATCCAGCCGGCCGGACCGCGGCGTGGTGCATACGATGTGGGAAGCGAAGAACCAGCATGGCGAGACGGTGGCTACCGTCAAGGGCATGGGCATGTTCCTGCGTCGGCCCGAGCAGGGCTGATGCGCACAACAATAACGAACCTGATGGAGACGAGATGCGTGAAATCGCAACGCTGGCCGAGCTGAAGGCTCTGGTCGGTCAGGAAGTGGCGGTATCGGACTGGGTGGAAATCAACCAGGAGAGGGTCAACCAGTTTGCGGAAGCAACCGGCGACCACCAATGGATACATCTCGATGTGGAACGCTGCAAGCGCGAGTCGCCCTTTGGCGGCCCGATTGCTCACGGCTTCCTGACGCTGTCGCTGCTGCCGATGCTGATGCAGAACTCGGTGCGCATGACGGATGTGCGCATGGGCGTCAACTATGGCCTGAACAAGGTCCGCTTCCCGGCGCCGGTGCCGGTAGGCAGCAAGGTACGCAGCCGCACCACGGTGCTGTCGGTCGAGGATATCGAAGGCGGCGCTCAGGTGACCTGGCAGGTGACGATAGAGCGTGAAGGCGGCGACAAGCCGGTCTGCGTGGCAGAGTCGATTTCCCGTCGCTATACCTGAGTCTTTACCTGCAGCAGTGAAAAAAAGGCGCGATGCGGGCAACCGCATCGCGCCTTTTTTACGTGGGTGCGCGGCGCTTGCAGCGGCCGGCATCGATGCATCAGCGCTTGGCGTACTGGCTTGCGCCGAACAGCACCTCGCGCGCCTTGTCGTCGGTGATGGGCTTGCGCAGGTTGGCCAGCACTTCCACGCCGCGCTGCACCGCCGGCCGTGTGGCAATCTCGTCGAACCATCGCTTCAGGTTGGAGAACTCCTCGATTTCCACGCCCTGGTTCTTCCAGGAACGCAGCCACGGGAAGGTCGCGATGTCGGCGATGGTGTAGTCGCTTCCTGCCAGGTATCCCTCCTTGGCCACCTGCTTGTCGATCACGCCGTACAGCCGCTTGGCTTCATTGGTGTAGCGGTTGATTGCATACTCGACCTTCTCCGGCGCATAGATGCGGAAGTGATGCGCCTGTCCCAGCATCGGGCCGACGCCACCCATCTGGAACATCAGCCACTGCAAGGTGGTGAAGCGGTCGCGGTCGGTCTGGCCCAGGAACATGCCCGTCTTGCTGGCGAGGTAGAGCAGGATGGCGCCCGACTCGAACATCGACATCGGCTTGCCATCGATGCCGTCCGCATCGACGATGGCCGGTATCTTGTTGTTCGGCGAGATCGCCAGGAACGCCGGCTTGAACTGGTCGCCAGCGCCGATATCGATGTGATGCACCCGATAGGGCAGGCCGGTTTCTTCCAGCATGATGTGAACCTTGTGGCCATTGGGCGTGGCCGTGGAATAGACGTCTATCATGAACTTCCCTTGAAGTTGAACGGAGGATGCGGTGCTGCAGGATTATGCAGAAGTTTGCGGGTTTACGCAGGCCGTAACGGTTGCGGTTGCGGTTGCAGTTGCAGTTGCCGTTGCCGTTGCCGTTGTTTTTGAAGTTGTCGTTGCTTTTAGTCCCGTTGAGCGCGCCGTGACGTCGGTGCATGGAGCGGGAAAAGGTGCGGCGTCTGTCTGAGCCAAGCGCAGCTTGGCGAGTTTAGCCGCGCCCCGCTCCATGCATCGACGGCACGGGGACCCTCGCGCAGCGAGGGCGCGATCACCGGGTCGCCTTTTTTTGCCTACTTTTTTTGGCGAAGCAAAAAAAGTAGGTCGCCTGCCGGGGCGAACTCCCGGCCTAGTCATGACGACAGTGCAGTCGGCTTGTTTCACCCGGCGGAAAGACGTCACTGCGAAGCAGCAGTTGCTTTTGAAGTTTGAAGTTTCAATACGAACGTCAACAACAACACCGACAGTGCAGCCCGTGCCTTGCCGGGTGACGCAAGGCGGTTGCACTGCCGTGGAGACAAGCCGGGAGTCCGTCCCGGCGGCCGGGTCACTTTTTTGCTTCGCCAAAAAAGTAACCAAAAAAGGCGACCCGATGATCGCGCCCCGCTGCGCGGGGTCCCCGTGTCAGCGGTACCCGGAGCGGGGCGCGGCTAAACTCGCCAAGCAAAGCTTGGCTCAGACAGACGCCGCACCTTTTCCCGCTCCGGGCACCGCTGACACGGCGCGCTCAACGGCACTTCACTGCAACGGCAACTTCAAAAGCAACGGCCAACTGCAACGGCAAAGCAGTTGCCATGACATGCCGCATCAAGGAGTTCCATCCTATGCTTTGTGCTTGATCGACGGCCCCATCGTCGTCAACTGCCAAACACTTGTGCCAATAAAAAAGGCATGCTTGCGCATGCCTTTTGCATGATGCTGCCCCGATCAGGAACGGGTGATCGGCAGTTCCATGTCCTCACCTGGCAACGTCATGTGCTTGGCCAATTCCAGCTTGGCCACTGCATTACGATGCACCTCGTCGGGGCCGTCGGCAATACGCAGCGTACGGTTGCCCGCCCACATGTAGGCCAGCGGGAATTCGTCGGAGACGCCGGCCGCGCCGTGCGCCTGGATCGACCAGTCCAGCACCTGCTGGGCCACGTTCGGCGCCAGCACCTTGATCATCGCGATCTCGGACTTCGCATGCTTGTTGCCCACGGTGTCCATCATGTAGGCAGCCTTCAGCGTCAGCAGGCGCGCCGTGTCGATCTGGATGCGCGACTCGGCAACGCGCTCGCGCCAGACGCTCTGCTCGGAAATGCGGCGGCCAAAGGCCACACGCTCGTTCAGGCGGCGGCACATGTACTCCAGCGCGCGCTCTGCCACGCCAATGGCGCGCATGCAGTGGTGAATGCGGCCCGGTCCAAGGCGACCCTGGGCGATCTCGAAGCCGCGGCCTTCGCCGAGCAGCATGTTGGATGCCGGCACCCGGACATTCTCGAACAGGATCTCGCAATGGCCGTGCGGCGCGTCGTCATAGCCAAACACCGGCAGCGGCCGCTTGATGGTCACGCCCGGAGTATCGGCAGGCACCAGGATCATCGACTGCTGGGAGTGACGGGCCGCTTCCGGGTCGGTCTTGCCCATCAAAATGAAAATCTTGCAGCGCGGATCGCCGGCGCCGGAGATCCACCACTTGTGGCCATTGATCACGTATTCGTCGCCATCGCGCTCGATGCGGGTGGCGATGTTGGTGGCGTCGGACGAGGCCACGGCCGGCTCGGTCATGGCGAAGGCGGAGCGGATCTCGCCACGCAGCAGCGGCTCCAGCCAAAGCTGCTTGTGTTCCTCGCTGCCGTAGCGCTCGATGGTCTCCATGTTGCCGGTGTCCGGCGCGGAGCAGTTGAACACTTCCGGCGCCCAGCCCACCCGGCCCATGATCTCGCACAGCGGCGCATAGTCCAGATTGGACAGGCCTTCCGGCGCGCGCTTGGACTTGGGCAGGAACAGGTTCCACAGGCCCTGCTCGCGCGCCTTGGGCTTCAGGTCCTCGATGATGGCGGTGGGCAGCCAGCGATTGCCCTTTTCAGTGCCGTTGCGGTCGATCTCGGCCTTGTAGGCTTTCTCGTTCGGATAGATATGCTCATCCATGAAGCGCAGCAGCTTGCCTTGCAGTTCCTTGCAGCGGTCTGAATATTCGAATTCCATGTCATCTCCTCGTTGAATTGTTGTTTCAGGAACGGGCGCCGGAAGCGTATTCCCAGCCCATCTCGGCCATCGGACGCGTTGCCTGGCCCGCCTTCAGCGCCTGCTCGCTCGACGCGGTGCCGTCGACATAGCGCTTCATGATGCCCTGCAGGATGCCGGCCATGCGGAACATGTTGTAGGCCAGGTAGAAGGTGAAGTCCTCGCGCCGGATGGTGCGACCGGTGCGTTCGCAATACTTCGCGATGTATTCCTCCTCGCTGGGAATGCCGAGCGCCTTGTGGTCCAGGCCGCCGATGCCGCGGAACTGGCCGGGCGCGATATGCCAGCTCATCAGGTGATAGGAAAAGTCGGCCAGCGGATGGCCCAGCGTGGACAGCTCCCAGTCCAGCACCGCCAGGATCTTCGGTTCGGTGGGATGGAAGATCATGTTGTCCAGACGGTAGTCGCCATGCACGATGCTGGTCTCGTCGCCGGGCGGAATATGGGCAGGCAGCCATTCGATGAGCTTGTCCATGGCCTCGATCTTCTCGGTCTCGGAGGCCTTGTACTGCTTGGTCCAGCGGTCGATCTGGCGGGCGAAGTAATTGCCCGGCTTGCCGAAGGTTTCCAGGCCGATCGCCTTGTAGTCGATGGTGTGCAGCTGCGCGATCACGCGGTTCATCTCGTCGTAGTAGGCAGCGCGCTCCTCGTTGCTCATGCCGGGCATGGACTGGTCCCACAGCACGCGGCCCTGCACGAAGTCCATCACGTAGAAGGCGCGGCCGATGACGGATTCGTCGGTGCACAGCGCATACTGGCGCGGCGCCGGGAAGCCGGCCCGGTTCAGTGCATCCATCACGCGGAACTCTCGATCGATCGCATGGGCCGAGGGCAGCAGCTTGGCGGCCGGGCCCGGCTTGGTGCGCAGCACATAGCTGCGGCCGTTGGCGGTGAGCTTGAAGGTGGGGTTGGACTGGCCTCCCTTGAACTGCTCGACATTCAGCTGTCCCGAGTAGTCTTCCACGTGCTGCTGCATATACGCCTGCAGCGCGTCGACATCAAATTTCTGGCGCTCCGACACCGGCTTGGTGCCCATGAACTCTTCGTACATCGTGTCTCCCACATGTGAGTCGGAATCTTGTTGTCGGGGCATTCTACCGCATAAAATCGTACGATCGTACTAATCGAAAGACGTTTTTGCCGGGCTTCAGCGCCGTGACTTGCGGTACTGTTCGAGCAGGATTTCCATCGTGGTGCTGCGGGTGTCGTCCTGCAGCACGGCCGGCGCGGCATGGTTGACGAAGCGCACCACCCAGTCTTTTGCATGGGTGCCCACGTCCAGCGCGTTGATGCAGCCGGCGGTCTGCGCGAGGTTGCCCAGGAACAGGCGCTCGCCGGTCAATGCCAGCGACAGGATGGCGCGGTTGACGCCGCCATGCAGCACCAGCAGGGCCGTATCCCAGTCGCTGTCCTGACGCAGCCGGTCCAGCGCCGGATGCACGCGGTCCATCAGCTCGCCGATCGATTCGCCATTCAGGAAGCGCCTGTGCTCGGGCACCACGCCTTCGAATGCGCCGGTAAAGGCTTCCTGCAGGTCGGCGTCGGCGATCGATGCCAGCTTGCCGCCGCGGATCTCCACCAGCTCGGGCCAGACTTCAAGCGCAATCTCCTGGCCGGTCTGGGCCAGCACGCCCTGTGCGGTCTCCACCGTGCGCGGCAGGCCCGACACAATCACGCGGTCGAAGCGCACGCCATCGCTTGCGAAGACCCGTCCGGCCGCTTCGGCCTGGGCGCGCCCCTGTTCATTCAGCGGCACCGCTTCCGGCAGATAGGGCTTGCCGGCATCGTCGAAATAGGTCACGTTCCCATGCCGCATCAGGTAGATGCGGCGTCGTTTTGCTGTCGTCATCGTCGAGGCCTATTTGTATTGCGGTTTGCGCTTTTCCAGAAAGGCGCTGATGCCTTCCTGCGCATCGCGGTGATGCAGGCTCTCGACGAAGTTATGCTTCTCGGCCTTGAAATGCTCGTCCAGCGTGTTGTCGCAAGCGTCGCGCGCAAGGGTCTTGATGCGGCCGGTGGCATTCGGCGATAACGCGGCAAGCTCCTCGGCCCATGCCAGCGCATGTTCCAGCGCGGTGCCGTCTGCGACCACGCGGTTGACCACGCCGACGTCATGCAGGCGGCTTGCAGCCACCGGCTTGCCTTCGATCATGATCTCCGTGGCGAGCTGGCGCGGCAGCGCATGCGACAGAAACCAGGAGCCGCCGCCATCAGGCGTCAGGCCGACCTTCACGTAGGCCATCACGAACTTGGCGGAAGCGCCGGCGACGATCAGGTCGCAGGCCAGCGCCAGCGAGAAACCGGCGCCTGCCGCTGCGCCGTCCACGGCCGCAATCACGGGCTTGGGACAGTTGCGTATCGCATCGGTCCAGCCGTTGAGCTGGTCGATGGAGTCGGCCTGCACCGCCTTGTCCTTGCCGCGGTTCTCCAGCAGGCGGTTCAGGTTGCCGCCGGCGCAGAAGAAGTTGTCGGCGCCGGTCAGCACCACCGCGCGGATCGAACTGTCACGCTCCACGGTGGCCAGCGATTCCACTGCGGCGGCGTACATGTCGGGGTGCAGGGCGTTCTTTGCGCCCGGATTGGACAGGGTGAGAATCAGCGTGGCGTCCTGTCGGGAAGCCTTCAGTTCAGCGGTCATGTCGCGGGGAAGGGATGGTTGGGATGAAGGATCATATACCGCGGTCAGCATGCTTGAAAAGCATGGTCGTGCGATTGTGCCCGCGGGTTGCTGCGGTTACTATTCCTGCGGCGCGCCCCGTGCCATCGGCGCGGGCGCCTGCATCCAACAACAAATCAAGGAGATCAGATGTTCAAGCTTTGCGGTTTCGCTCTCAGCAATTACTACAACAAGGTCAAGCTCGCGCTGCTGGAGAAGGGTGTGGAGTTCGAGGAGGAGCTGGTATGGGCGGACCGCTCGGCCGCACTCATGGAGAAGTCGCCTCTGGGCAAGATACCCTACTGCGAGACAGAACATGGCCCGCTGTTCGAGTCGCAGGTCATCATGGAATATATCGAGGACGCCTATCCGCAAAACCCCTTGCTGCCGGCCGACCCTTACCAGCGCGGCCTGCAGCGCGAACTGATCACCTTCATGGAACTCCACCTCGAACTGGTGGCGCGTGAATTGTACGGGCAGGCCTTCTTCGGCGGCACGGTTTCGGAAGAAACCAAGGAGCGTGTCGGCAAACTGCTCAAGCGCAATGCCGCCGCCTTCGGCAAGCTTGCCAAGTTCGGCCCCTACATTGCCGGGGACCAGTTCACCATGGCCGACTGCGCCGCGCTGGTGCACCTGCCACTCATCAGCATGGCCAGCAAGATCGTCTATGGCGAAGACGTGCTGGCGGCGTACCCGGTGCGCGAATACACCAGGATGCTGGCGGAGCGTCCGACGGTGCAGAAGGTCAATGCGGATCGCAAGGCCAACGAGGCGATGCGCAAGGCAATGAAGTAAGCCTGTTTGTGCTGCGATGGCGCAAGCCGCGCCGTCGCAGCACAAGGAGGCATCTGCGCTACAGCGTTGCCAGCCGTTCCAGCGCCAGCTTCAGGGTGGCGTCCTGCTTGGCGAAGCAGAAGCGCACGATGCCCGATTCCCTGGGCTGGTGATAAAACGCCGACACCGGTATCGCCGCCACGCCCATCTCCGTCGTCAGCCACTTCGCAAATTCCGCTTCCGGCAAGTCCGACACCGCGCGATAGTCCACGCACTGGAAGTAAGTACCGTCGGACGGCAGCAGCTTGAACCGGGTCTGCGCCAGGCCGTCGCGGAACAGGTCGCGCTTTCGCTGGTAGAACGCCGGCAGTTCGAGGTAGGGCGCGGGATCCTTCATGAAGGCGGCCAGGCCATGCTGCACCGGCGTGTTGACGGTGAAGACATTGAACTGGTGAACCTTGCGGAACTCATGCATCAACGCCGCCGGCGCGGCGACATAGCCGATCTTCCAGCCGGTGACATGGTAGGTCTTGCCGAAGCTGGAGACGACGAAGGAGCGGGCCGCCAGTTCCGGGTGGCGGCAGACCGATTCATGCCGGTGACCGTCATACACCATGTGTTCGTATACCTCGTCGGACAGCACCAGGATGTCGGTGCCGCGCACGATGTCGGTCAGGGCCGCGATGTCTGAGCCGCGCAGCACCGAGCCGGTTGGATTGTGCGGCGAATTGACCATGATCAGCCGGGTACGCGACGTGACTGCCGCCGCCACCTTGTCCCACGGCACGGCATAGCCGGCATCGCTCACCTCCATCTGCACAAAGACCGGGACGCCGCCCGCCAGCTGGATTGCCGGCACATAGCTGTCGTAGGCCGGCTCGATCACGATGACCTCGTCGCCCGGATGCACGCAGCACAGCACCGAAGTAAGGATGCCCTGGGTGGCGCCGGCCGTGACCGTGATCTCGGTGGCCGGGTCGTAGCGATGGCCATAGATCGCTTCCACCTTGTCGGCGATGACCTCACGCAACTGGGGAATGCCGGTCATCGGCGGATACTGGTTCAGGCCGTTGCGCATGGCGTCGGCCACGGCATCGACCAGCGCTGGATCGCAGTGAAAATCGGGGAAGCCCTGACCCAGGTTGACCGCGCCCTTTTCAGTGGCCAGCGCGGACATTACGGTAAAGATCGTGGTGCCGACGTCGGGTAGGCGCGAGGTGATGCGGGAAAAATCCATGCTGTGAGCTGCTGTGTCAGTGGCCATGTTCATGCGTAATGAGAAAGGGAATGGGTTGTTCAGGCAATTCGTTGTGGCCGCTCATTCTAACGGCACGGCAGCCGGCTTTGCAGCCTCTTGCGCCGCCTCGTGCTCGCGCACCCAGGCTTCCGGCGTCAGGATGCGGAACATGCCGGCCTTGGCCGTGCGCCGTGCCAGCTTCAGCAGCGCCTTGTCCTTGGTCACCAGCATCGATGCCTGCGCATCGCGCGCCAGTTCGAGGAACTTCTGGTCGTCGCGGTCGCTGCAGGCCGGCAACGGCGTGCTGCCGGCCGCTGCCGTCACCATGCTGATCAGTGCGTCGAACTGCGCCTCGGCTGTCGGCCGGGTTTCCTCGCTCAGAGGCAGGTGCGGATAGCGCAGCACATGATGCCATTCATCGCGGCAATCGGCGCGCGTGACGGCTTGCGCCTTGCCTTGTTGCAGGGCCAGCAGGAGGGCGGCCCAGCGTGGATCGTGGAAAACGAAGAGGTCGAGCAGGACGTTGGTATCGAGTACGAGGCGATTCGGTATCATTGCGGAAAATTTTTTCGTGGAAAGTGCATGCTGATTGTTTTATCCCCCGCCAAGAGCCTGGACTACGCATCGCCGGTCAATGCGCCGGAGCATACCCTGCCTGAATTCATCGATCATTCCGCCGAATTGATAGCCGGCCTGCGGCAATTGTCGCCTTCCGATATCGCCAGCCTGATGAAGATCTCGGACCCGTTGGCGGTCCTGAACGCCGGCCGCTATGCATCGTGGACGCCGCAGTTTAACAGCGACAACGCACGGGCGGCAGTGCTAGCCTTCAACGGCGACGTCTATGCCGGCCTGGAGGCGGCCACATTGCCGGCGACGGCGATAACGCACCTGCAGTCGCATGTGCGCATCCTGTCGGGCCTGTACGGGGTGCTGCGGCCGCTGGACCTGATGCAGCCTTATCGCCTGGAAATGGGCACCCGCTTGAAAACATCCCGCGGCGCCAGCCTGTATGCGTTCTGGGGAGATCTGGTCAGCAGGACGCTGGCCCGTGAATTGCGGGAGAGGCAGTCGGCCGCCCTGGTCAATCTGGCTTCGGAAGAGTATTTCAAGGTGGTGCAACCGGCGCTGCTCGGCGTGCCAGTGGTCACGCCGGTTTTCCAGGACTGGAAGGACGGCCGCTACAAGATCATCTCGTTTTACGCCAAGAAGGCGCGTGGCCTGATGGCGCGCTATGCCGCCATCAATGCCGTGACCGACCCGGAGCAGCTGAAGGATTTCGATCTCGACGGTTACGCCTACGATGCAGCCGCTTCCGAGCCGTCGGCGTGGTACTTCAGGAGGCGTTGAGGATGCGCCGGCCCGGAATGGCGGGCCGGCTTTCGGTGAAGAATTACCAGATCTTCCACCAGGGCGAAGTCTTTTCCTTGCGTTTGCCGCCGCTGGCAGCCAGGTCGCTGTTGGGGAAGTTCTGCTTGAACACCCGGGCGGCGTCGTCGCGAAGTTCCGGCATGCCCAGCGCATCATAGGAACGCATCATGATGTACAGCGCATCCTCGACCGCGGGCGTGTCCTTGAACTCGCGTACCACCTGCTGCGCGCGGTTGGCAGCGGCCAGATAGGCGCCGCGCCGGAAATAGTAGTTGGCCACGTGCACATCGTAGCGGGCCATTGCATCGACCAGGTAAGCGAGGCGGTCGCGCGCATCCTGGGCATAGATGCTGTTGGGGAAGCGGTCGATGAGCAGCTTGAAGGAATCGAAGGCTTCGCGCACCGCCTTCGGGTCGCGCTCGGTCAGGTCCTGGCGGGCGACAAAGTCGAACAGGCTCAGCTTGTCGTTGAAGTTGATCAGGCCGCGCAGGTAGTACATGTAGTCAACGTTCGGATGGTTCGGATGCAGCTTGATGAAGCGCTCGACTGCAGCCAGCGCCTGCGCCTGGTCGCCGGAGCGATAGTAAGCGTACGCGATATCCATCTGCGCTTGCTGCGCATAGGTGCCGAATGGGTAGCGCGACTCCAGCTTCTCGAAATACTTGATCGACTTCTCGTAGCCGCCGGCCTTCAGTTCGTCGCGCGCCTCGGCGTAGAGCTTTTGCGCCGACCAGTTCCGGGTTTCGTCTATGGGTTCGGTTTGCAGTAAACTGCACGCCGAAAGCGACAACATGAATGCGATCAAAAGAATTTTGAGGGATTTTTTTTGCATGGGAGTTTCGCGTGAAGACGACTGAACAATAGATGATTATAGCTGATGGGATTTGCCGTGCCGCCAATTGAAGACCCGAACCAACCCGACTTTCCGACCGACCAGGACGACGACTTTGGCGACGATGCCGAAGCCGGCGCCGGTGATGGCGCGCCAATGACGCTTGTGCTGTCGGAAGCCGACTGCGGCATGCGTCTCGACAAGGTATTGACCAGCCGGCTGCCGCAATATTCGCGCAGCCGCATCCAGCAGTGGATAGAAGAGGGCCATGTCACCGTCGACGGCAAGACCGCGCGCGCCAAGACCACCATGTTCGGCGACGAGACCGTGCTGGTTCAGCCGCAAGCGGCCGCCGATGCGCATGCCTACGAACCGGAAGCGATGGCGCTGGATATCGTGCATGAGGATGACGCGATCATCGTGATCAACAAGCCGGCAGGACTGGTGGTGCATCCTGGCGCCGGCAACTGGTCGGGCACGCTGCAGAACGGCCTGCTGCATTATCACAAGCCGATTGCCGATGTGCCGCGTGCCGGCATCGTGCATCGCCTGGACAAGGACACCAGCGGCCTGATGGTGGTCGCCAAGACCATGCAGGCCCAGACCGACCTGGTGCGCCAGTTGCAGGCGCGCACCGTGCACCGGGTTTATCTGGCGCTGGTATGGGGCACGCCGCAGGTTGGCGGCAAGGTCGATGCGGCCATCGGGCGCCATCCGCGAGAGCGCATCCGCATGTCGGTGCAGAACAATCTGAGCGCCAAGCCGGCGGTCACCCGCTTCCAGCGACTTGCCACCGGCGTGCTGGATGGCAAGCCGGTCAGCCTGGTGCAGTGCGAACTGGAAACAGGGCGCACTCACCAGATCCGGGTGCATATGCAGCACCTGGGTTTTGCGCTGGTGGGCGATGCGCTGTATGGCAAGCCGCATCTGGCATCGGTGTTTCACCGCCAGGCGCTGCATGCCTGCCGGCTGGGCCTGATCCATCCCGAAAGCCGGGAAGAGTGCGAATGGACCGCGCCGCTGCCGGCGGACTTTGCCGCCCTGCTGGAAAAGGCCGGCATTGCCAGCGCGAATCTCGACGCATGAGCAACCTGATCGTTCCCGAATGGAAGGTTGACGCGGGGCCGGTGCGTGCCCTGTGTACCACCCGCCGCGGTGGCGCAAGCCAGGCGCCCTATGGCGATGGCGCAGGCGGCCCGGGCCTGAACCTGGGGCAGCATGTCGGGGACGATGCGGCCCATGTGAGCGCAAACCGTGCCTCGCTGCGAGCCTTGCTTCCCTCCGATCCGGTCTGGCTGAACCAGGTGCATGGCGCCGACGTGGTCGGTGCCGGCACGGTTTCGGGCGTGCCCGACGCCGACGCCAGCTTTGCCACGACGCCCGGCGTTGTCTGCGCGGTGTTGACGGCGGACTGCCTGCCGGTCCTGTTCTGCGACCTGAGCGGGCAGGTAGTGGCGGCAGCCCATGCCGGCTGGCGCGGCCTGGCGGCGGGCGTGCTCGGCAATACGGTAGCGCGGATGCGTGATGCCGGCGCGCAGCAGATACAGGCCTGGCTGGGACCGGCGATCGGGCCGCGGCGTTTCGAAGTCGGTGTGGACGTGCTGCAGGCCTTTGCTGGCCTTGACCCGGCAGGGCGGCACTTTGCATTGCAGGCAAATGGAAAATACCTTGCCGATATCTATGCGCTGGCGCGCCTGGCGCTTCATGCCTGCGGCGTGGACCTGTTTGCTGGCGGCGACTACTGTACGGTCGAGGATGCGCCGCGCTTCTATTCCTACCGTCGGGATGGCGTGACGGGGCGCATGGCCTCGCTCATCTGGATCGACGCCTGATGAGCTAGCCCTGGCTCTTGCCGGGCGGCTCCTTGTCCACCGCCTGCTCATCATTAGCCGCTACACGGGCAATCGCGGCCTCGGCCTGCCGCTGCTGTTCCGCAATGCGGCGGCGCTTGCGCTTGCCTCCGCCGCTGATGTATAAGAGTATGGCCACTGGCAACAGGCCATAGAGGATCAACGTCATGACGCCGGCGACCGCATTTTCTTCCGCGATCGACATCATGAGCACGACATACATCCAGCCAATGGCGACTATGAACATGAGGAACACCGCTGGTAATGAAGAGTTGAAACCCTAACGATACGCGAAACCTGGAAGACAAGCATGAAGACGCTCACTCCGCAGGATGCAGCAGCATGGATGGCCCAGCTGTCCGACCCGAATGCATGGCAAAGCTGGCTCAAGCAGCCACAGATGGGGCAATTGAATGGAAACGGCTTGTTGCCCGGCTCCTTGTCCTCCGACCTGGCAGTGCTGATCGAGCCGGAGGCGCTGACCCGCCTGCAAAGCGACTATGTAAGGGAGTTCTCGACACTCTGGCAAAGCCTAGTCACATCGAGCACCCCGGACATCAAGGACAAGCGCTTTTCCGGTGAAGCCTGGAAATCCAACGCGCTGTACGCCTTCAACGCCGCGGCCTATTTGCTCAACGCCCGCTTCATGATGGCCATGGCCGACGCGGTCAAGGCTTCGCCCAAGGTCAAGCAGAAGATCCGGTTTGCGATCCAGCAGACGATAGACGCGATGTCGCCGTCGAACTTCCTGGTCACGAATCCCGAAGCGCAGAAGAAGCTGGTCGAAACCAAGGGCGAGAGCCTGGCCAAGGGCATCGCGCTGATGCTGGCCGACATGCAGAAGGGCCGCATCTCCCAGACCGATGAAACCGCGTTCAAGGTTGGCGAGAATGTCGCCACCACCGAAGGCGCGGTGGTTTTCGAGAACGAGCTTTTCCAGCTGATCCAGTACAAGCCGCTGACCAAGACCGTGTTCGAGCGCCCCCTGCTGCTGGTTCCGCCGTGCATCAACAAGTTCTACATCATGGACCTGCAGCCCGCAAACTCGCTGGTCCGTTATGCGGTGGAGCAGGGCCATACCGTGTTCCTGGTGTCCTGGGTTAATCCCGACGCTTCGCTGAAGCAGGCAAGCTGGGACGACTATATCGAGACGGGCGCGATCAAGGCGATCGAGGTGGTGCGCGACATCACCGGCCAGGACCAGATCAATACCCTGGGCTTCTGTGTCGGCGGCACCATTGTCGCCACGGCGCTGTCGGTGCTGCTGGCGCGTGGCGACAAGCCGGCATCCAGCCTGACGCTGCTGACCACGCTGCTCGACTTTTCCGACACCGGCGTGCTGGAAGTCTATATCGACGAAGCGCAGGTGGCGCGCCGCGAAGCCGAGATCGGCGGCGGCGGCATGATGCCGGGCCGGGACTTCACCGCCGCCTTCTCCAGCCTGCGCCCGAACGACCTGGTATGGAATTACGTCGAGCAAAGTTACCTGAAAGGCGTGGAGCCGCCGGCCTTCGATCTGCTTTACTGGAATGCGGACGCGACCAATCTGCCCGGTCCAATGTTCTGCTATTACCTGCGCAACATGTATCTGGAAAACAATCTGCGCGAGCCCGGCAAGCTGCAGGTGGCAGGGCAGAGCGTCGACCTGGGTCGCCTCGACCTGCCGGCCTTTGTCTACGGCTCCAAGGAAGACCATATCGTCCCGTGGCAGGCGGCGTACGAGTCGCTGAACCTGATCAATACCAAGAAGCGCGCCAACAGCCGCTTCGTGCTCGGTGCTTCCGGCCACATTGCCGGCGTGATCAACCCGGCCGCGAAGAACAAGCGCAGCCACTGGGTCAACAAGGCCACGCCTGCCGGCGCGGCGGAATGGTTCGAGACGGCGACCGAGAAACCGGGAAGCTGGTGGACCGAATGGGCAGCGTTCCTGGCCGAGCAGGGCGGCAAGGAAATCAGCGCGCCGAAACGCTACGGCAACGCGAAATACAAGCCGGTCGAAGCGGCGCCGGGCCGCTACGTGAAGCAGAAGGCGGTGGCCTGATCAGCAGGCCGCGGCATGTGGTACGGTGTGAAACAGGGCTAAAGTCCTGATTTTTAGAACTATAATTCGAAGGGCGCCACCGTGCGCCCATCCATTCCAGGTCCTATCTAGAGCGCAGCGAGAGAGCGTATTAAAGTGAATTTTCCAATGAACAGTGCCAAGAAGGCGTCCGAGCGCTTGATCAAGAAATACCCGAACCGCCGTCTGTACGACACGCAGACAAGCTCCTACATCACGCTGACCGATGTCAAGCAGCTGGTGCTCGGCAACGAGGAGTTCACCGTGGTCGACGCCAAGACCGACGAAGACCTGACCCGCAGCATCCTGCTGCAGATCATCCTGGAGGAAGAGTCCAACGGCTCGCCGATGTTCTCCAGCGGCGCGCTGGCCCAGATCATCCGCTACTACGGGCATGCGATGCAGGGCATGATGGGTTCCTACCTGGAAAAGAACATCCAGGCCTTCATCGACATCCAGAACAAGCTGACCGAGAACTCCAAGGGCCTGTACGAAGGCAAGCCCTTCAGCCCGGAAATGTGGACCCAGTTCATGAGCGTCCAGGGGCCGATCATGCAGGGCATGATGACCAACTACATCGAGCAGAGCAAAACCCTGTTCATCCAGATGCAGGAACAGATGCAGAACCAGACCAAGAACATGTTCGGCACTTTCCCGTTCGCGCCGCCGGCACCGCCAGCGCCCCCCGGCGGCGAAAAGAAGGACAAATAAGCCCGGCCGGAAGGCCGGCGTCGATGCGGGTACAATAGCGGATTCGTTTTTTTCCGCTATTTCCCCCACCTCATGTCTAACCTTACCTCGCCGACGCCCAAGGTCGGCTTTGTTTCTCTTGGCTGTCCGAAGGCGCTGGTCGATTCCGAACAGATCCTGACGCAATTGCGCGCCGAGGGCTACGATACCGCCAAGACCTACGATGGCGCGGACCTCGTCATCGTCAACACCTGCGGCTTCATCGACGCCGCCGTGCAGGAATCGCTGGACGCCATCGGCGAAGCGCTGAACGAAAACGGCAAGGTCATCGTGACCGGTTGCCTGGGCGCCAAGAAGGACGGCGACGGCGACGACATCATCCAGAAGGTGCACCCGAAGGTGCTGGCCGTGACCGGCCCGCACGCGCTGGGCGAAGTGATGGACGCAGTCCACCTCCACCTGCCCAAGCCGCACGAGCCCTTCATCGACCTGGTGCCGGCGCAGGGCGTGAAGCTGACGCCGCGCCACTATGCCTACCTGAAGATTTCCGAGGGCTGCAACCATCGCTGCAGCTTCTGCATCATTCCGTCAATGCGCGGCGACCTGGTGTCGCGGCCTATCGCCGACGTGATGCTGGAAGCGGAAAACCTGTTCAAGGCTGGCGTCAAGGAACTGCTGGTCATTTCGCAGGACACCAGCGCCTATGGCGTGGACGTGAAGTTCCGCACCGGTTTCTGGAACGGCGCGCCGCTCAAGACCCACATGACCCAGTTGGTGGGCGCGCTGGGCGAACTGGCCAAGCAGTATGGCGCCTGGGTGCGCCTGCATTACGTCTATCCCTACCCGCATGTGGACCAGATCATTCCGATGATGAATGGCGGCCATGTCGTGCCCTACCTCGACGTGCCGCTGCAGCATGCGCATCCGGATGTGCTGAAGCGCATGAAGCGCCCGGCCAATGGCGAAAAGAATATCGAGCGCATCCGCGGCTGGCGCGAGTTGTGCCCGGATATCACGATCCGCTCCACCTTCATCGCCGGCTTCCCTGGCGAGACCGAGGAGGAATTCCAGTACCTGCTCGACTTCCTGGAAGAAGCGCAGATCGACCGTCTCGGCTGCTTCGCCTATTCGCCGGTGGAAGGCGCCACCGCCAATGAACTGGCCAACCAGTTGCCCGAGGAAGTGCGCGAGGAACGCCGCGGCCGCGTGATGCAGCTGCAGGAGCGCATCTCGGCCGAGCGCCTGCAGCGCAAGGTCGGCAAGACGCTGTGCGTGCTGGTGGACGCGGTGGACCGCACCGGTGGCGCCACCGGCCGCTCCGCCGCCGACGCGCCCGAGATCGATGGCGTGGTGCATATCAAGGCGCCGTATGAGCCGCATCTGAAGCTCAAGGTCGGCGAGTTCTACGATGTCACCGTGACCGCGGCGGACGCCCACGACCTGTGGGCCAAGGCATGACCAGCCGCCTGCTGCGTGCCGGGCTGTTGTGCCTGGGCCTGCTGGCGGGCGGCGCGCAGGCGCAGGATGCCGCCGGCGGACTGTTCTCGCGGCCGGTGGTCCTGCGCGGGACGCTCGGCGAGGCCAACATCCAGATGCAGGTACGCCCCAAGGCCGATCCGACCGAAGGCATCGAAGGCAGCTATATCGTCTTCGGCCGCAGCGGCCAGATCCTGCTGGCGGGCGAGACCGATGGCGACAGCCTGCTGATGGAAGAATCCGAAAATGGCACCGATGTGTCGGGCCAATGGGAGGGCCGCCAGCAGGACGGCGAAGTGCGCGGCACCTGGCAGTCGGCCGATGGCGCGGTCTCCAGGCAGTTCGTGCTCAAGCCCATCGACGCAGGCAATGCTGCCGCTTCAGCCAGGCCGGCATCGCGCTAGCGCACGTTGAAGTCATTGCATCAGGAGGACAAGTGAGCGAAGAAAAATCATTGCAGACCCGGCTGATACACCATGATTACCACGCCCCGGACGGCTTTGCCGCCTTCCCGACGGCGATCCATCATGCCTCCACCGTGCTCTTCAAGGACGTGGCGGCGCTGCGCTCGCGCAACTGGCAGGACAAGGCCGGCTATACCTACGGCCTGCATGGCACGCCGACCACGTTCACCCTGGAAGCCCGGCTGGCCGCGATCGAAGGCGGCAGCCATTGCGTGCTGGCGCCCAGCGGGCTGGCCGCCATTGCCATGGTGGATCTGGCGCTGCTCCGAACCGGCGACGATGTGCTGCTGCCCGATAACGTCTACAACCCCAGCCGCGAGCTGGGCAATTGGCTCGGCAAGGACTTTGGCATCAGCGCCCGCTATTACAATCCCATGGTCGGCGCCGGCATTGCCGGGCTGATACAGCCCAACACCAGGCTGATCTGGACCGAGGCGCCGGGCTCGGTGTCGATGGAAGTGCCGGACATTCCGGCAATCTGCGAGGCCGCGCATGCGGCCGGCGCGCTGGTGGCGATCGATAACACCTGGTCTGCCGGCATCGCCTTCGCCGCCTTCGACCATGGCGTTGACATCGTGATGCAGGCATTGACCAAATACCAGTCGGGCGGCTCGGATGTGCTGATGGGGGCGGTGATCTGCCGTGACAAGGCGCTGCACCAGCGGCTGGAGACGGCGCACATGCGTCTCGGCTATGGAGTGGGCGCGGACGATGCCTACCTCGTCTCGCGCGGACTGGCAACGATGAAGCTGCGCTTCGATGCGCATGATCGGGGTGCCCGGCAGGTCGCTGCCTGGCTCAAGGCCAGGCCGGAGGTCAGCGTGGTCTTGCACCCGGCTTTCCCCGACTGTCCGGGCCATGCGCACTGGGCGCGCGACTTCACCGGCGCCGGCGGCCTGTTCTCGGTAATCTTTGACGAGCGCTACAGCGAAGCCCAGACCGACCGCTTCATCGACAGCCTGCGGCTGTTCAAGATTGGCTATAGCTGGGGCGGCGCTAACAGCTTGTGCGTGCCCTACCGCATGCAGGGCATGCGCCAGGGATGGCACGCGAAAGGCCAGCTACTGCGCTTCAATGTCGGGCTGGAAGAGCCGGCGGATCTGATTGCGGATATCGAGCAGGCGATGAAGGTGCTGGGGTAATACTTGCCTGCTCAGGCTGCGCAGTCAGGCTTATTGACTGCTCAGCCTGGCCCCTTTGGCGCGTAGCAAGTTGGCGATCTCGGTATGCCCCCTAGAGATGGCGCGGTCCAGTGCATTGCTTGTCCCGTTACTGCTGTCATTGACTGCAATGCCACGGTCGAGCAGCAATTTCACAATGTCGATGAACCCCCGTTCAGCTGCGTAGGTGAGCGGCGCGGTTCCGTACCCATCGACCACATGGATGGATGCGCCGTTGGCCAGCAACTGCTGAACGATGTCCACGCTCCCGCTAAAAGTTGCTTCTAGCAGCGCCGTCCTGCCGTGTTTATTCGCAAAATGGGTCTTGGCGCCATGCTTCAGCAATAGCTTGACGTTGTCCGCAGTCCTTGATCTGCTGGCATTAATCAAAGCGGTATTCCCATCATGATCGACCTGATTGATGTCCATGCCTAGTTCCAGCAGGTGTTTCAGCATGGCAGTACTGTTACTATTCGCCGCCGCGTGCAGGGCATTAACGCCAAGAGATCCAACATGTTTCAGACTCGCCCCGTTGGCGAGCAGTACGTTCACTATTTCCAGGTGTCCCCGCCATGCCGCCTGCATCAGCGGTGTGTTCGATGTTTCCTTGGGCTCCACTTCCGCTCCATTGGCAATCAGCACGTTCAACACTGGCATGTTTCCAATGAATGCGGCCGCTGCCAGCGCCCCGTGGCCGTTCACGTAAGCATTGACGTTGCAGCCATTTGCGAGAAGGAACTGGATTACCGGCACATCGCTATGTTGAGCAGCCATGGATAGGAGAAAGCTGTGGCATGGCCGTTGCGCGTTCAGATCCACGCCATGAGACAGCAGCGCAATGATCGGAACGCTGTCACCGGACGTGACCGCGCAATCCAGTGCGCTGTAATGATTCTTTGCCTGATGGCGGATATCCGCTCCCTTTGCGATCAGCGTCTTTACCAGATCAAGGCTGGCCCCTTTCCGGCTAACAGCCCGCATCAGCACCGAATTGCCATGCGCATCGGTCGCATTGACATCCGCGCCTTTTGCCACCAACAGGCTGCATACCGCGTCACGTCCGCATGCCACGGCGATGATCAACGGCGTATCCCCCTGCGCATCCTTGCTTTCCAGCCCAGCCCCGCACGCCAGCAGCAATGCCGCCTTGACCACCTTGCCGCTCCTGCAGGCTGCCAGCAGCGCCCGGTCGTTCTGCTGCTGGTCGGCCTGGATGTTGCCGCCATCGTGCTGCGCGGCCAGCATAGTCACAAGCTGCAGCACCTCCTGCCGGGTGGTGCCAGCCTGGTCGATGACATGGCCCGGGCTTGCCAGCAGGCTCAGCAGCACCTCGATATGGCCGCCCTCGGCGGCAAGCTGGATGGCGCTAGCGCCGCTCTGGTTAAGCTGTGCCGCGCTGGCGCCCCTGCCCAGCAGGCGCCGTACGATGTCGGCATGGCCGCCAGCGGCGGCCAACATGAGCGCGCTGTCCCCGTTCCGGTTCACATGATGCAGATCAGACTTGCTTGCCAGCCGCCTGACCATCTCCGCATGGCCATGGCTGGCAGCCAGCATCAGCGGTGTGTTGCCCTCGTGGTTAGCCATGAGCACAGTCCGCGCGTTGGCCAGCAATGGCGACAGGATAGTTAACTGGTTCATCAGCGCAGCCATATGCAGCGGCGTGTTGCCCGCATGGTCGCCCATGCCCGCATCCGCACCGCGTTGCAACAGCAACTCGATCATGTTGGCATTGGCGTTGCTCACTGCATGATGCAGCGCGGTAGCGCCGGTTTGCGCGTCACGCTCGTTGATGTTGGCGCCATGCTCGAGCAGCAGAAGCACGGCGGCGGACTTTCCCGCCGATACGGCATGGCACAGCGCATGGTATGTGGCCGCTGGGCCGGGAGCAGTGCCGAGCAGCAGGCTCATCACCGCCGTGTTGCCGGCGCTGGCGGCAGCGTATAGCAGCGCCTGGTCGTCGCCGCCTGCAATGGGCCGCAGGGTAGGCCGGGTCCAGGTGAGCTGCACGCCGGCCGCCGCTGGGGGTCCGATAAGCGTAATGCCGGGATGCGGCGTTGGCGTGGCAACAGCCATGCCGGGGAGTGGCTGTCCTACTGGGACGGCGGGTTCTCCAGGGGCAGCAGTCGGAACGGGATTCAATCTCGGTGGGGCGAATTCGACATCCATGGCACTCTCCTTTATGCATGCATCGGAAGAAAAACCGCCCTCAAAACGAGGGCGGGCAATGTGAAGCGTGCATGGGTAGCGCGGTAGGGCGTTTGGTTCAACCAGCAGGGGAGATGCGCGCAATCCTCAGTTTGGCGCAACAAGCGATAACGTGTTCATCCCTTGAAAAGTCGGCTCAGCCTCGTTCAAGCCGGTATGGGCTTATTGTCATTCAAGGCGAAGAAGCCGCGCAGCAAGCGGTACGCCTTCCACAGCCAGGCTGCGCCCCACACCACGAAGGCAAGCGGAATCCCCACCACGGTGGCGAACAGCAGGCCGCCGAGGATCATCCAGACGACATACCACCAGAAGGACCGGATCTGCCATGTATGGTGGCTATAGACGAAGGTGCCGGCCGCGTCGTCGCGTTTCAGGTAACTGATGATCAGCGGCACCCAGCCAAAGGCGCCCATCGAAAACACCAGGCTGGCGGCATGGAACAGGTAAAGCCACCAGGCAAGGTTCTTGCGGGACTGCAACTGCGTATCGAGTACCAGCTCCTGCATCATCTGCGGCCTCCAAGGTCGTGCCTGGCGTTATTGCGCAAGCAGGGCCAAGATGCCGTCCAGACCGGAAAAATTCAAGGCGACATCGGCTTGCGCGCGAACAACAGGTTTGGCGCGGTACGCCACCGACAGGCCTGCCACCGACATCATCTTCAGGTCGTTCGCGCCGTCGCCCATCACGATGGCTTTCCGGGCCGGGATGCCGAGCTCGGCGCAGACCCGCTCCACGGTACGCTTCTTTTCCTCGGCGTCGACGATGCCGCCGACTACCTTGCCGGTCAGGCGGCCATCCGCGACTTCCAGCACATTGGCGTGGCTGTAGTCGAGGTCGAGCCGCTGACGCACACGGTCGGTAAAGAAGGTAAAGCCGCCGGAGACTAGCAGCGTCTTGACGCCGGCTGCATGGGCGGCGGAAATCAGCGCTTCCGCGCCAGGGGAAAATTTCAGCCGTTCGTCATACACCTTCTGCAACGCATTCGCGTCCAGGCCTTCCAGCAGCGCCACGCGGCGCGTCAGGCTTTCCGCGAATTCGATCTCGCCGCGCATCGCCGCTTCGGTTATGGCCGCCACCTGGGGCTTCAGGCCCTGCATGTCGGCGATCTCGTCGATGCATTCGATGGTGATCACCGTGGAGTCCATGTCCATGGCCAGCAGGCCGAAATCCGACAAGCGCCGGCCGGGTTCGATGAAGGTGGCATCCACCCTGGCCTGCAGGCTGGCCTCCTCGATCTGGCTGCGTACCGCAGGACCGTCGGCCACATCGACGCAGCGCCATGCGTGAGCATGGACCTGCTCGATGCGTGCCGGTTGGCACGGGGCCGCCAGCCGGTCTATGGTTGCGCGGTCGGTGCTGCCTTGGAAAATCAGGTTCATAAGCTGAGTCAGTAAAAAGAGTGGTTCAACCCACCAGCGAGCGCAGGGTGGACTTCACCTGCTGCACACGGGCGGAAAGGTCGGGCATGTTGGCGGTGATGCGCAGCTTGTCCTGGCCGTTGAGCTTGATGTGGCGGTTCTTCTGGATCAGCTCGATGATGCGCATCGCATCCACCGGCGGATTCGGTTCGAACTGCAGCAGCGCCGATTCCGCATGCGCATCGATCTTGACGATGCCCAGCGGCTTGGCGGCGATGCGCAGCCTGTGGGTCTCGATCAGTGCGCGCGCCGGATCGGGCAGCTTGCCGAAGCGGTCGATCAGCTCTTCCTGCAGGTCGTCCACCGCTTCCTGGCTGCCGCAGTTGGCCAGCCGCTTGTACAGCGACAGCCGTTCATGCACGTCGCCGCAGAAGTCATTCGGCAGCAGCGCCGGCACGTGGAGGTTGATCTCGGTGGTGGAGGACAGCGGCGCCGCGAGATCCGGCTCCTTGCCATTCTTCAGCGAACGCACGGCTTCGTTGAGCATGTCCGAATACATCTGGAAGCCGACCTCGATCATCTCGCCGGACTGGCTCTCGCCCAGCACCTCGCCAGCGCCGCGGATTTCCAGGTCGTGCATGGCCAGGTAGAAGCCGCTGCCCAGCTCCTCCATCTGCTGGATGGCGTCGAGCCTGCGCTGGGCCAGCTTGGTCAGGCCCTGCACATCATTGACCAGCAGGTAGGCATAGGCCTGGTGATGGGACCGTCCGACCCGGCCGCGCAGCTGGTGCAGCTGCGCCAGGCCGAACTTGTCAGCGCGGTGCATCACGATGGTATTGGCGCTCGGCACGTCGATGCCGGTTTCAATGATGGTGGTGCACAGCAGTATGTTGAAGCGCTGTGCCACGAAGTCGCGCATCACCTTTTCCAGGTCGCGCTCATGCATCTGGCCATGCGCCACGCCGATGCGCGCTTCCGGCATCAGCGCTTCCAGCATGGCCTTGCGGTTCTCGATGGTCTCGACTTCATTGTGCAGGAAATACACCTGGCCGCCGCGCTTGAGTTCGCGCAGGCAGGCCTCGCGGATCACGCCTTCGGATTCGCTGCGCACGAAGGTCTTGATTGCCAGCCGCTTCTGCGGTGCGGTGGCGATCACGGAAAAGTCGCGCAGTCCTTCCAGCGCCATGCCCAGCGTGCGCGGGATCGGCGTGGCGGTCAGGGTCAGCACATCGACCTCGGCCCGCAATGCCTTCAGCGCTTCCTTCTGGCGCACGCCGAAGCGATGCTCCTCGTCGATGATCACCAGGCCCAGGCGCGCAAATTTCACGTCGCCCGACAAGAGCTTGTGGGTGCCGATGACGATGTCCACGGTGCCGTCGCCCATGCCCTTGATCGCCTGGCTTACTTCCTTGCCGGTGCGAAAGCGTGACAGTTCGGCGATCTTCACCGGCCAGTCGGCAAAGCGGTCGGCGAAGGTCTGCGCATGCTGCTCGGCCAGCAGCGTGGTCGGCGCCAGGATTGCTACCTGCTTGCCGCCCAGCACCGCGACGAAGGCGGCGCGCAATGCCACCTCGGTCTTGCCGAAGCCGACATCGCCGCAGATCAGGCGGTCCATCGGCTTGCCGCTGGTCATGTCGTGGATGACCGCATTGATCGCGGCCGCCTGGTCTGGGGTTTCCTCGAAGCCGAAGCTTTCGGCGAAGGCGACATAGTCATGCGCCGAGTATTCGAAGGCATGACCCTGGCGCACCGCGCGGCGGGCATACAGGTTCAGCAGTTCGGCAGCCGTATCGCGCACCTGCTGCGCGGCCCGGCGCTTGGCCTTGTCCCACTGGCCCGAACCCAGGCTGTGCAGCGGCGCATCCTCAGGCGATGCGCCCGAATAGCGGGAAATCACATGCAGCTGCGACACCGGCACGTAGAGCTTGGTCTCCTTCGCATATTCCAGATGAAGGAATTCGGTCTCGCCTTCGCCGAGGTCCATGCTGATCAGGCCCATGTAGCGGCCGATGCCGTGACTGACATGCACTACCGGGTCGCCGATCTTCAGTTCGGACAGGTCGCGCACCATGGCCTCGACCTGGGTCGCGGCTTCCTGGCGTTTGCGGCCAGCCCTGCGTCCCGATCCGGCATACAGCTCGGTCTCGGTGATGAAGGCGACATGCCCGAGTTCGGGCGCCAGCTCGAAGCCCGCATGCAGCGGCGCCACGCCCAGCATGACCGGCGCGGCGGAGGTGATGAAGTCCTGATAGCCGTCGCACAGCGACAGCGGCAGGTTGTATTCGCTGAAGTATTGCTGCAGGGTCTCGCGCCGGCCGCTGCTCTCGGCGCAAATCATCACCCTTCGGTCGGTGCGATCCAGGTAGCTGCGCAGGTTTGCCAACGGATCGTCCATGCGCCGGTTCACCGCCAGGTTGGGCAGCGGCGAAGAAAGCGCAGACGGCGCATCGTCATACTGCAGCGTCAGGCGGCCGTGCGCCTTGGCCAGCGTGAAGAAGTCCTCGTCGGTCAGGAACAGCGCCTGCGGCTCAAGCAGCGGCCGTTCGCGGTCGCTTTTCAGGAAACGGTAGCGCGACTGGGTATCGTTCCAGAAGCGCTTGATGGCGCCGTCGATGTCGCCCAGGAGCGCAATGGTGGTGTTTTCGGGGAGATACTGGAACAGCGTGGCGGTGTGGTCGAAGAACAGCGGCAGATAGTATTCGATGCCTGCCGACGCGATGCCGTTGCCGATGTCCTTGTAGATCGCCGAGCGGGTCGGGTCGCCTTCGAACACCTCGCGCCAGCGTCCGCGAAAGGCGGTGCGGGCGGTTTCGTCCATCGGGAATTCACGGCCAGGCAGCAGCCGCACCTCGCGCACCGGATACAGCGAGCGCTGGGTGTCGGCATCGAAGGTGCGGATGGTTTCTATCGTGTCGCCGAACAGGTCGATCCGGTAGGGCAGCGCCGAGCCCATCGGGAACAGGTCGATCAGGCCGCCGCGCACCGAGTATTCGCCAGGCGACATCACCTGGCTGACATGGGTATAGCCAGCCAGCGTGAGCTGCGACTTCAGCCTTGCCTCATCCAGCGTCTCGCCCTGCTTGAAGAAAAAGGTGTAGGCCGCCAGGAAGGAGGGCGGCGCCATGCGCGTGAGAGCCGTTGTCGCAGGCACGATCAGCACGTCACACTGGCCGTTCTGCAGTTCATGCAGGGTGGCAAGCCTCTCGGACACCAGGTCCTGGTGCGGCGAGAAGGCGTCGTACGGCAGGGTTTCCCAGTCTGGCAGCAGATGGCAGCGCAGCGCGTCCTGGGTGTCGTCGCCACGGAACCAGGGGATCTCGTTCTGCAGTCGCTGGGCATCGCCGGCATTGGCGACCACGACTGCCAGGGTCTGCCCACGCGCCTTCAGCGTCAGTGCAGCCTGCGCCAGCAGGTAGGAATCGGCCGAGCCGTGGACGACTGGGAGCGCAAAACGGGAGCCGGGTTTGGGAAGAATGTTTTTGAGGTCAAATGGCATCGGAAGGCGGTATCGGGAGTGCCATGTCAATGAAGTGGCGCAGGGCCGCTGATTTGACAGTAAAAAGAGTTGCGATTATAAACCAAGCATCTTTTTTCCATTGCCGCCACCCGCGCCGCCCGGCGCCCATACCATGATCCCTCCCCGGTACTTTGCCCTGATTCCCGCCGCCGGCGTCGGCGCGCGCATGGGCGCCGCCATGCCCAAGCAGTATGCGAGCCTGGCCGGCAAGCCCATGCTGCGCCATGTGCTGGACACCTTTGCAGGCATGGAAGCCATCACCCACACCTTCGCCGTGGTGGGTGGCAGCGACGGCTACATCGACGACCTGATGCGCAACGGGCCCAGCCTGGCGGGACGGGTGACCATCGTGCGCGATGGCGGCGACACCCGCCGCCAGTCGGTGCTTAACGGCCTGCTGGCAATGCGTCCGCAGATCGCCGACGATGAATGGGTGCTGGTGCATGATGCCGCCCGGCCCGGTCTCAGCGCTGGCCTTGCCGTCCGGCTGATCGAGGCCCTGCACGCGGATGACGTTGGCGGCCTGCTGGCCCTGCCCATCGTCGATACGCTCAAGCGCAGCGACGGCGCCGGACGGGTTGACGCCACCGTGCCGCGCGATGGCCTGTGGGCTGCCCAGACGCCGCAGATGTTCCGTTACGGCCTGCTCAGGAAGGCGCTGGAGGCCGCAGCGGAAGTGACCGATGAGGCCAGCGCAATCGAGGCGCTCGGCTTGACGCCGCGCCTGGTGCCGGGCAGCCCGCGCAACCTGAAAGTAACGCTGCCGGACGATCTCGCTCTGGCTGAACTCTATCTGAAAGCATTGAATGACTGACACGACCATGCCGCCGTTCCGCGTAGGACAAGGCTACGACTGCCATGCGCTGGTGAGCGGGCGCAAGCTGGTGATCGGCGGCGTCACGATTCCGCATGCCACCGGGCTGCTCGGACACTCCGACGCCGATGTGCTGCTGCATGCGCTGACCGATGCGCTGCTGGGCGCGGCCGGACTGGGCGACATCGGCCGCCATTTCCCCGATACCGCGGCCGAATTTGCCGGCGCCGATTCCCGCGTGCTGCTGCGTGAAGCCATCGGACGCGTCCGGGCCGCCGGCTACCTGGTCGGCAATGTCGACGCCACCATCATTGCCCAGGCGCCGAAAATGGCGCCGCATATCCCGACCATGGCGGCCAATGTCGCCGCCGACCTCGGCGTTGCCGTCGGCCAGGTGAACATCAAGGCCAAGACGAATGAGCGGCTGGGCTACCTCGGGCGCGAGGAAGGCATCGCCGCTGAAGCGGTTGCCTTGCTGTACCGCGCATAAACGTCAGATCTTGCCGGCAGGCGCAAGCTGGAACGCGATGCGGGCCAGCAGGCCGCCCTGGTCGCGGTTCGACAGGCGCAGCGTGGCGCCGTGGCGCTGTACCACCCGTTCCACGATGGCCAGCCCGAGCCCGGCGCCGTTGGCCTGGCTGCGCGCGCTGTCCAGGCGCGTGAATGGCCGCAGCAGCTGCTCCAGCTCGCTGTCGGGCACGCCGGTGCCGCGGTCGCCAACTTCCAGCACCGCCTTGTCGCCGTCGCGCCAGCAGCGGATATCGATGTCGGTGCGGCTGCTTCCCGGTGTCTTGCCGTAGCGGCGTGCGTTCTCGATCAGGTTGTTGACCACGCGCCGCAGGTCGATGCCATTGCCCAGCACTTCCAGGCCGCTGGTCACATCCGAAAAGATCTGCACGTCGGGCAGGCGCGACGCCTCGCGGGCGATGTCCATGATCAGCGCCGACAGGTCGACCGGCTGGCGTACTTCCTCGCCGGCAGGGCGGGCGTAGTCAAGGAACTGGCCAATGATGGCGTCCATCTGCGCCAGGTCGGACTGCATGCCGGCGCGGGCGTCATCGCTCAGCTTGGCCATTTCCACTTCCAGCAGCATGCGCGAGATCGGCGTACGCAAATCGTGCGAGATGCCGGCCAGGATCAGCGTGCGGTCTGATTCGACCCGGTTCAGGTCCACCACCATCTGGTTGAAGCTGCCGTTGGCCTCTCGGATCTCGGTGGGTCCGCGCTCGGGCAGCGGCGCCGGCTGCTGGCCGCGGCCAATCGCTCGCGCAGCCTGCGTCAGGCGCGCCAGCGGCAGGTTGATCAAGCGGCTGATGAAGGCGGCGCCAGTCAGCGACAGCAGCAGCGTGATCGTGGCCCATCCCAGCAGTTGGATGCCGGAAGTGCGTTCGATGCGTTCCCGGTCCAGCGTCAGCCAGTAATCGTCGTCATCGATGGTGAAGCTGATCCAGAAGCCGGGAATGTCATTCACCGAGCCGGCGAAGCGGGTTTCAATGCCCAGCCGTGAGCGCACCATGGACTGGATCAGCGGCATCAGCGTGGTGTCCTGCGGCGGCGTGACCTTGTCGTTTTCCTCGCGTGGGTAGACCCGGATGCCTTCATTGCTGGCGAGGTCGAACAGCAGCTCGCGGCGCGACGTCGGCGCCGAATGGAGCAGGGCGGAGCGGGTAATCGTGACGATGGACGCCACCTGGCTGGCTATCTGCTCGGCGCGCGGCGTGCGCTCGACGATCCGGAAGCTGACAACCCATGCAGCCATGCTGGCCGCAATCAGGAATGACAGCAGGAAAAAAGTACGCCAGTAGAGTCCGCTGGTGAGCCAGGCAAACCGTGCAGGCTTGGCTAGCATGGAACCGCGAGCACACGCTTCAACGTGGCTGTCCTTCCGGAATGAAGACATAGCCCAGACCCCAGACCGTCTGTATGTACAGGGGATTGGACGGGTCCGGCTCGATCAGCTTGCGCAGTCGGGAGATCTGCACGTCGAGGCTGCGGTCGAACACCTCGTATTCACGGCCGCGCGCCAGTTCCATCAGCTTCTCGCGCGACAGCGGCTGCCGGGCATGCCGCGCAAAGACCTTGAGCACGGAAAATTCGCCAGTGGTAAGCGAGATGTTCTGGCCGTTCTTCTTCAGCGTGCGGGTGCCGAGGTCGAGCACGAAGTCGCCGAAGGTAAACGTCTGCGGGGTTTCCGACGGCGCGCCGGGCGCCTCTTCCGGACCGCGCCGGCGCAGCACTGCGCTGATGCGCGCCACCAGTTCGCGGGGATTGAAGGGCTTGGGCAGGTAGTCGTCCGCGCCCATTTCCAGGCCCACGATCCGGTCGACATCCTCGCCCTTGGCGGTCAGCATGATGATGGGTGTCTGGTCGCCCGCACCGCGCAGCCGGCGGCAGATGGACAGGCCATCCTCGCCGGGTAGCATCAGGTCGAGCACCAGCAGGTCATAGCGCTCGCGCAGCCAGAGCTTGTTCATCGCCTGCGCATTTTCCGCCGTCACGACATTGAAGCCTTGCTCGGCCAAATAGCGTCGCAACAGGTCGCGCAGACGGATGTCATCGTCCACGACCAGAATCTTGGCTTGGTGGGTATTGGTATGGCTGGTCTGCATGCCAGAAAGGTTTGTCGTATTCATTTTGCTATGGTAACGTCAGGCGCGCGGCCGGTTAAGGATGTTTTCTGCGGGCATTACAAAGTGTTACACACTTTACCGGATCCAAGTTCGGACATTGAGCAAACCGACATACACTTTTGACCTGTGACGATAAGCGTCGGCGCCTGACATCCCGAAAGAATCCATGATGAGAAAAACGCTGGAAAAAGTTTGCCTGTCCTTACTCCTGATTACAGGCGCGGTGACCGGGCTGACTCAGCAACGGGACCAGGACCCGCGTCATGCCAGGGACGAAAGAAGCCAGCCTGCCGAACCCCGTGCCCAGCGTCCCGATGGGGATCGCAGCGGCCGCGACGGCCGCAACCAATCAGAGCAGCCGCGCCAGGGACGGCTTTCGCCGGAGGAGCGTCAAGCCTTGCGGCGTCAGATCGATGAAGCAGGGCATGACATTTACCGTTCCCGTCGTTGACCGACACGATACTCAGTTTTTCCAGGGGCGCGACGCTTCCCATTCCTTCCACGCGCTGGCTGCAGCCAGGCATTCGGGCAAATCGTAAAACTTCCCTTTGATGGCTGCCCCGCGGGGGCCCTGGAAGGTGTCGCCATACGTACTCATCTCGAGCCTGCAATCCTGTTCGGGATTGGCCAGATAGCGCTTTTCGGCCATGCATCGCCGCGCCATTTCCTCCCGGATCGGCGCCAAGCGCTTCGCCCGTGCGTCTTCGCATTTTTGATCGAGCGCACGCAGACGCGCTTCGTCATCCTCGGCGCCTGCCCGGCTGGCGAGGAGGGACAGGATAAGCAGGCAGAGAAGCGGCAACTTGCTCATGCATCTTGCTCCAGTTGAGTTTCCACAGGCTGCGCATTGGAAGCCAATGCGCATGCGCCGGTTCTGCTTCCCACGGCGCGCTCGGATGTCCAGCGCCTTGACCAGGTACTGAACTCGTCGGCAGGAATCGGCCGGCTCATATAGTAACCCTGGCCGCTGTCGCAGCCCATCTCCGATAGTAGATTCCACACCTGCCTAGTTTCGATACCCTCGGCAACCACCCGCAGGCCCATGTTGTGCCCAAGGTCGACGGTGGATCGGACGATCTTGGCGTCATTGGCGTCATGCTCCATATTCTTCACGAAAGACTTGTCGATCTTCAGTTCATGCACCGGCAGTTGCTTGAGGTAGGCGAGCGAGGAATAGCCGGTGCCGAAATCATCGATCGACAGCTGAACGCCCAGCCCATGCAAGCTGTTGAGGGTATTCAGCGCGCGCAGGGGGTCGTCCATGATCGCGCTCTCGGTGATCTCCAGGCAGAAGGAGGATGCCGCGACATGGTGCCTGCGCAGTATCGCGGTGAATTTTTCGGCCAGATCCTGATCCATCAGGTCGCGTGCCGAGATATTGACGGAAATACGCGGATGCATGTCTTCCTTAGCCAGTCGCGCGCAGAGTGCCGCAGCCTGGTCCAGAATCCATAACGTCAGCACGCGGATGAAGCCTGTCTGCTCGGAAAAAGGAATGAACTGGTCTGGAAACACCATTCCTCGTTCGGGGTGAACCCACCGCACCAGGGCTTCCAGGCCATGTACTTCGCCCATGCCCAGTGACAGCTTGGGTTGCACGTAAAGCCGGAGTTCGTTGTGGTCGACCGCATGGCGAAGCTCGCTGAGCAGCGACAGGCTTTGCTGGCTGCTTTCATCGTAGGCCGGGTCGTACACCACTGCCTGGTTTCCGCTGCGCTTGGCCACGTGCATCGCCACTTCGACATGGCTCAGCAGGGATTCGGCATCCCGGCCGTGCTCGGGGTAGGCGGCTATGCCTATGCCCGCACCGAGGTCAACCGCCTGGTCGTCCAGCGATATGGGTTTTTCCAGCGACTTGAGCACGCGGGTTGCCACTGCCTTGGCATCGTCCAGCGTTGCGTCGACCAGCATGAGGGCAAATTCGTCTCCGCCAAGCCGCGCGATGTTGGCGCTGTCCACGCCGGCATGCTCGACCAGCCTGTTGCCGACCTTGCGCAGCAGCGCGTCGCCAAAACCGTGACCCAGCACGTCATTGACGTTCTTGAAGCGATCCAGGTCCATCATCAGAATATGGCAACTCTTTGCCGTTCCCAGCGCGTGGGCAAGCCTCCGGGTAAATTGCGCCCGGTTAGGCAGGTCGGTCAATGCATCCCAGTAAGCCAGCTTGTGGATCTCCATTTCGCGTTTGCTGATGCCATTACGCATCGAGACAAAGGCATTCGACAGTTCCAGTATTTCCTCGCCGCCACCGGATGGAATGGGGCCGTCATAGTCGCCGGCGCCCAGCCGTCGCGCGGTGCTGGTCAGCTCGCGCAGGGGGCCGGTAATGCGCCGCGCGGTCAGCAGGCTGAAGACGGCGGCGATAACGATCACGCCCGCAGTCAATACCAGCAGCATCATTTGCAGTGCATCGTAAGGCGCGATGGCAGCCGCGACCGAGCGCTGCAGCACGGCAACCGCTGTTTGCCTTTCCGTACTTGCCAGGTCAATGACAGAGCCCCTGTAAGCGCCGTCATTCCCGGCGATATCCAGGCTGGCCTCGCGCGAACTGCCGCGGGACTGCATGGCGCGCAATAGATTGACGGTGTCACTGGAGGCGAGGGTGGTGGCGCTGATCCGCCAGTTGCCTTGAGCCGGGCGGCTAAGAAAACTCACTTCCAGTGATGACAGGTCGCGCATGTCATTGGCCAGCCGCTGGTCAATCGGAAATGCCATCGCAACCCATCCGACGACAACGGGCGCCTTGACCGGAACGACAACGATCTGGAACGGCGCGTCGTCAACAATGCCGGTGCCGACTGCACTTCCTTCGCGCGCGGCAATGTCCACCAGTTCCAGGATCAGCCGCTGCACATCCACGGAAACCGATTGCGCAGGCCCGGTGCGCATTGCACGCTCGACATCAACCATCACGGTCACCGATGCGCCGATGCGCTCACCATGATTGGTTAGAACCGACGCGATCGTCTCTTCGTCGCGGCTGGCAATGGCGGAAAGGAATCCATAATCCTTTGCCAGCAGCTGCGCTCCCTGGGTGAGCATCTCGGCATTTTGCCGAAGCAGCCTGTGGAACACGCGTTCTCCGACAGCCACCTCTTCTGCGACAAGGGCACGTCCATTGCGCTCGATCGCACTATTGATGATGAAATAGGTGGCGAGCTGGACGCCGAGCACCAGAACGAGGAGCAAGGCGACGATGCGTCTTTCAAGGCTTTTAAACATCGTCGATCAATGCGGCTTGCTATCGGTAGCGGGATTCAGCGCAATGCTGACAGCAACGTCCTGCTTGACGATCGAGATCTCCGATTCCGGCATCGTGGCGCCCAACAGCAGTTGGGGATGCCAGGCCTTAAGCCTATACTTGCCGGCTGGTAAATCGGTGATGCGTACTCTTCCCGTATCGTTCGTCTTGCCAAAATAGGGCGTATTGACTACTTGAATGTAGGCCACCATGCGATCGTGGATATTGCAGCCAATTACCACTGTGCCAGGTTTATCGAACAGCACGGGGCTGCCGGGTGTTCCAGAGTACAGTTTTAGTTCAAACGGTTTCGCTGGCGAAAAGGAATAAACATGGTGACGCACCGTGTCGTTGTTCGGAAAGGCAATCTCCGAGCCCGTTTGTATCACTGTCATTAAGGGCATGAATTTCCGGCTTTTCTGCTCAATTTCCGCTGGTCTTGGACGCGCCGGCAGAGTGCCTGTTAGGGACTCGAGGTAGATGGCAGCGTCTGCCACTCCATTGCCATGCGCATCCTTGACATCGACTTCGAGCGATGCGGCAAATAGAGAGCCTGACAAGCTCAGGCTGCAGGCGGCTAGCGTAAAAGTAGTGGATTTCAGTTTCATCGTTGTGCTATCTGCTTCTCGTGTCACCGGGACGTGTCGCAACATTGTCCATTGGAAATATTTCTCAAATGTACCATATGTTTTGTTGTAGAGAATGAAGCGTGCTGTGAAGCCGGATAGGCGACAAGACAACTTGTATGCGGGTGGCTACACCCTAGGCTTTAACTTCCTGAAACACACCTTTCCTTGCGCATATCCTTTCACGCCGCAGCTCACTTCCAAAATGATGCAGCGGCTGATATACTCAGTGGTTCGCGGCTGTAGCTCAGCTGGATAGAGTACTTGGCTACGAACCAAGGGGTCGTGGGTTCGATTCCTGCCAGCCGCACCAAATAAAGAAGGGCCAGATCTTGGATCTGGCCCTTTTGGTTTTGGAAGCCGAAACTGTATCGAGCGCAAAGAATTGGTCGATAGACGATAGACAAGACGTGATTGCAGGTCTCCCTATCTTCTTCGAAGACATGCATTTTTCACCGCACTGCGGTGGCCAGAATCGCACTCGTTGATGATTTTTGCGTATCCGGAATGCTTTGCTTCTGAACATGAAAGGCAGGTGCGCCTGGACGCGGCTGCGGATGTTCCCGGCTGATCAGAATGATCGCCGCCAACGTAAATATGACGATCAGAAAATCGATTTTTAACGCACGTATGCGTTTTGCCCGCCGGTAAGCAGTCAAGTCGTATTTATTTAAGCTCATATAATTTCCCGGATGGTGACGCCATTTTATTTTGGCTCAGCCAGCGAAGAAAATTACAACAACTTTTTGACCCAGGTGTTTCGAGGCAAAGCAAAACCTAAGCAAACACAAGGAAGGCAACGGTAGCCCAGAACCCTCCAAGCCCTGCAATCAACAAAATAACCGGCGTGTTCACTTCGCGCCGCGCGTGACCTTGGCTGAATTGCCAATAATTGCCTAGTTTCATAGTGCCTTCGGGAGCCCGTGGTATGAGTCCGTCATTCTTTCTAGTTTAGAAGTAGGACTTTGAAACGAACCGTTTGGTTCACTCCGTCCTCGCTGATAAGCCGCAACGCCTCAGGCGTCCGGTTGGCTTACGATAAGGATCGCCACCAATGGAGAAGTGCTATGAAGGCAGGTAAACAATACCCTCAATTCCAGAAGCCCGATCCGGACTTCAGTCCGTCGATCCCGCCCACTCAAACGCCTGAGCAGCCGCCGGCCGTTCCCCCGGCCAGCAGTCCGCCTGGCAAAGAGGCGAATGAAGAGGAATTGCCTGTTCCGCCGATCTTTCCCACCGCATAAATCCTTCCCCTTGAAGGAGTAAGGCGTGACAGCCACTTGGCGCTTGCATGAAATGTTCACTTTGCTGGGCCATGGCGCATGGTTCTCAGGATAATAACGGGCATGCCGGCTTAAAAAGCCTTGGCAGGCCGCCGAAGTCCTGGTTCAGCCGTGGGAGGGGACGACCAGAATACTTCATGTGCCGTTTTTGCGGGGCAAAATGGGTTTTCGAGTCAGTCACTGCAGGGTTTGCCGAGAACCGTTGGCGAGCAGCGTAATGCTGGGAACCCGGTAAAGAATTCAGATTTGGACTGACAGCGCCATTCATTCTTTCCTACATCTTTACAGGGGTCTGTCCTATATCAGCCTGATAACCCAACCGATACCATACAGACATATTGCACATCGTTGCAAACCGTCGAATGGAGGTAGGTATGCCGCTGCAAATGGCTTTCGGGATTACTGTGCGCGATGTACGCGCTGTCTTGGCAAAGTACGCCAGCAAAGTGGTTTGCGCGTCTGATGTAACGAACGATGTGCTGGCTGCGAAATTGTTTCATTCCTTCTCAGAAGAGGAAATGGACGACATTGCCTTGGCCGCCATGGACGCATTTCTGGAGGATAAGCCGGAAGCTGACGGCGCACACCGCGCCATTCGACGGATACTGATCAAACGCGGCGTGTTGGACGTATCCCGACGCGTTTCCGAAAAGCAAGCAGTTTCTGTCGCCGCGCGCGAAAGCACACTATTTGCGACCGCCCACCACTAGTAGTTTTATCGCCTTAATCATACCAGCCGTTCCAGGCCGGCAGGGAGGACCCCTTGCCGGCTTTTGCATTGTTGGTTATGCCCAGGTTCAATCGTCCAATCAAAGCGTAGCGTTGGACGTCTCGCGTCCTTGCAGTGCGCTCAGGAAGCGATGATCTCCATCCCATTCATCATCCTGCATTTACAGTCAGATCCGCACTCCCGTCTCTCGACGACAGTTGCTGTATGTAAATCTTCCCCGCTGCGCTATCATGGTGAGGATGAGCAATAACAACGCCTCCGCCGCTGTCGCAATGATCGTGGCGTCAACCTTTCTCTTTTCCTCCATGGATGCTGCCACCAAGTATCTTGGCAACTTCCTGTCCGTCGTCCTGGTGCTGTGGTGCAGGTATACAATCCAGGCCAGCATCATGGCGGTAGTGGTAGGAAAGATTCGTGGCATTTCGGGCTTCCGCACTTTGCATCCTCGCTTCCAGCTTTTGCGTGGAGTGCTGCTGGCCTCGATTAGTGTTCTGGCATTTTTCAGTATGCGTCAAATGCCCTTGGCCGAATTCACCGCGATCATTATGTTGTCTCCAGTCTTAATCACGGCATGTGCTGGCTGGTTGTTCAATGAGCGCATTGGAAAATTACGTTGGGCTCTCGTCACCAGCGGGTTTCTGGGCACGATCATTGTTATCCGGCCGGGAAGTGGACTGTTTGGTTGGGTCGTTATCATCCCGCTGCTGGCGATGGTTATCTCCAGCGGCTACAGCTTAATTACCAGTAAGCTTGCCGTTCTCGAAAACCCATACACAACCCAGTTCTATAGTGGCGTTATCGGCAGTTTGCTGCTCTTTCCTTTCCTCATGCTTGAGCGAAAGGAATTGCTCAACTTTTTTACCCCGGCAAACGTTACGCATGGCAGCATGCTGCTCTTGATTGGCATATTGGGAACGGTAGGACACTTATTACTTATTATGGCGTTCAGCCGCGCCGGTACCTCCAGCTTGATGCCCTTTACGTATGCACAAATCGGCTTTGCCGCAATGATGAGCTGGCTATTTTTCGACCATGCGCCAGACTTCTGGGCCTGGATCGGAATGCTGATGATTGCAATGAGCGGAGGAGCCACGGCCTGGTTAAACATAAGAAAAAAGCCATAACTTCACAGCAGGGCAATAATCCCCATTTCTCGGTTCAGTTTCGTTCCATCTCTGCCTGATGGAAATAGGCTGACAACACAAGTCGGTCGTGAGTGGAAAGGTCTGTAAATTCGTACCCATGCTTGCAGCCGCTACCGTTATCGCTGGGCACGATTGATCTGAGTATGATGCCAAGGTCAACGAACGCTGTCTCGCCGACCGCATTGATCTTGAATTTAATTCGACCCCGCTGACCTACTTCCCCGAAAGGATGCCTGATGTTAGCCGAGGCGCCGCCGAGACTCATATCAGCAATAATTGCCGCGACATTTTCCTCATGCGCGTTCATTGAAACCGACGCGATGATACTGACAGGTATGCGCGCGCGATGCCTGATGGTTGCACAGCTAAGCTCTTTCGGATAGGACAAGTGTAAGTACGGATGAGGAGAGTGGACGGATTTCACTACATAGGCGCTGAATGCGTATGCCTTCTTTCCGGAAAAAGCGCGGACAATGAATATTTGACTATCGCGAATCAGAACATATTTGTCATCAACGATGGGCATCGTGACAAGGACTGTGCGATTTTTAACATAGCCGATAAAGCGAGCGGTGTACCGAGCCGATAAACCCTGTTGATGAAGAAAAAAAGTTTCCCCGACTTGCCACCTTACTTCATCCATAAGGACTTTTTCGTCACTGCCTTGTTCCGACGCGGAAGCCTGTCCGGCCACCGCAGGAGCAGTTTCATTCGCACCCGGTTTGCCTCTTTCAGCTTTAGCATCAAATTCATTCTGCCGAAGATAGCCACTGTCGACCAATGTAGCTATCTGTTCCGCAGACTCGATCACAAAGCCTTGCGATAGCAGCAAGTCGCCATTGGCAGAATAGACAGAGCGAGGTAGTGCCTTACCAACGCTCAACAGGTGCGCCGGTACCGGGATCAGTAAATTCGAAGCCATGCTTTCTTTGTGTACGGTCGGTTGATGCGGACTGCAACTGGCCGACATCGCTAGTGCTGCGATGCCCGGTGTGCTAAATCCTCATGATATGGGAAATTCCACCCACGGCGAAATCGTACACGAATTATATTTTTCTTTAGGAAATTTTTTCGCTCTCCTGTTCGCATGCGCTTTTTGAAAAAACGCCTCTGTGGCTGGCTCAAAATCTCCTGAAAGACACTTGCGGAAGTGTGGTGGTTACAATTTCATAGCGACATCAAATCGAGACCGGGTCGTGCTGATATCAGTTACACTTTCGCGCCGATAAGTCGCTAGAGTGAATAAGAAACTGGAAATCGCGGTAATAATTTAATCATGCCGATCACCATTGCCGTCATTGAAGGTCATCCAATATTTCTGGCGCATTTTACTGAGATTATAAAATCGGATTCCGATTTTTTGCTCGTTGGAACAGCCGTGGATGGCCGGCAGGGCCGTCAATTAATTCAGGACGTCAATGCCGATATTTACTTGCTGGATCTGGCTTTGCCGGATATGAGTGGCCTAGATTTGCTTTCTGAAATTACTTCTCTGCGGCCGCAAGCAAACACAATGATTATCAGTCTCTTCGATGATGAGCTGAATATTTTGTCCGCAATCGAAAGAGGTGCTGCCGGGTATCTTCTGAAAAGCATCGAGCCAAGTGCTTTTATCTCCGCGTTGCATGACTTGCATGCAGGAGCTTCTCCGCTCAGTCCCGTGGTGGCAAAAAAGCTCCTGCACGTCGTCAGAAGGCACGGAGCGGAGAAACAAAGCCACCCGGTCTCTTCAAGACGTTCTACTGATTCTGTCTCTGAAATGCTGACAGAACGCGAAAGCCAGGTTTTGCGCGAACTTGCGCTTGGGTTGGCGTTTCGTGAAATCGCAGAAAAGCTTGCTATCTCCTGTCATACGGTTGCTCAGCACGTTCGTAATATTTACCGAAAGTTAGGAGTCAGCTCAAGGGGGCGAGCGGTTTACGAAGCAACCAAAATGGGTATCCTGCAGGAGTGAGCTTCTCGGGACGCTTGTGCTTCACCGGATAAGGTCATTTTATCCCAGAGCCCAAGGCCGAAGTGAACCATTTTTGTTGAAAAGTCAATGCCATTGGGACGATGTCTAGGGCAAAAGGGATCCTTGCCACAAGTCATCAAACAGTTGGGAACAGCAGCAAGTGATGTTGGGAAAAAAAGGAAGACTTGCATGGACCTTAGGGCGGCGCTCGATACACAGGTCGAATTGCGCCGCAAAGCCCCAGTGTTTTACACCGCCTGGATATTAGCTGCTTGCTTTCCCTTCGCTCCTTGGATGGGATCGAAGTCCACCCTCTGTCCTTCTTTTAGCGTTTTAAAGCCGGGCATCTGTATCGCAGAGTAGTGTGCGAACAAATCTTCTCCGCCACCATCAGGAGTAATGAAGCCGAACCCTTTGGAGTCGTTAAACCATTTCACGGTGCCAGTTGCCATATCGCGTTCCTAGTTCAATAGAGAAATGATCCCGGATCGACAGTCACATCAGGCTACCGACCGGGGACTTTGGTACCAATAATTACAATATTTGGCCACCAATAGTATACAATTGTTGCCCCGGACATTCGTTTCGGTCAAGAATTTTTTTATTTCATCTGAAAAGTTTGGTCCGTCCGGGCACCTAGGCGATTCTGGGATATTACGGAGTGCTAGGTATAGTCACTTTTGGTCGGCTAACGCCCACAAGCAGGTAAGATTCCGATCTGCTATCGCTACAATGCTGTATATGGCATCCGGGCGCATACGTCGAGGGCAGAGCGATGGTGAATGTCCTCTGACGGTATTGAAAAACGTTACGAGGTTAATCGGTTTGTTTGACTTGATTCAGAGCTAGACATCTAAATGTAACGTCGAGGTTACATCGTGACGCGTTCTCACAAGTCAACCCAATAAATTCCTTCAAGTCACCTCAAGCGCTACCTGAGAAAAGCTTCAGGCGGCAAGGTATCACTGATGAGTAATGTTTGCGCTACCTGAGGCATACATTAATTTATCAAACGTGACCTGGAAGTAGCGGAAGACAGTTAAAAATGAAAAATTTTGGCATTCGGCGCGACGTTTTATAAAACTGCAGAGGAAGGATATGGCGCGCTGCTCTTTGCATAGCTTCAACGGGTGAAGGAATACGTAGGTAACCGCAGCTGAGTCATGCGGCAAGTAGCACGCTTCTCCGGAGCAATCTGTTGGGAAAGGGGGCAACGTCACTGCAACATTTTGACCGTTCGAAACGTCGCCACTAGTCGAACGGAGTACTCCGACACCACTATTCACACCCCTGGCGTCAGTTATCTGCGCTAAAAAAAATGACCAGACAAGTGACTGGAAAACAAAATTTGCGGATTTTTTGCTAGATCCGAAAAGCTACATATTTTCTCGCACTGTCAATGTGGTTAGGGTGATGGTGCGAGTGGTTCTATCTTTAGAGACTAAAGCTGAGTACCCTGCAGCAGGTTCTCGGCTTATTTGATTGAAACTTGCCTTCACTTACTCCCATTTGAGTCAAAAGTCGATTCGACTCTGAACGAGGCGTTATCATCGCGTCTGCCGGGGTCGCACCATTGTGCGGGCTGGCTCACCATTTGATCAGTTACCTAACGAGGTATTCATAATGAGTAAAGTTGAAAAAGTAGCGCTAGTTACAGGTGCAGGATCCGGCATAGGGCGTGCTATTTCGTTGCGCTTGCTTCAAGACGGGTTTGTCGTAATTTTGGTAGGGCGACGTCGCGCAGCGTTGGAAGAGACAGCAGCGCTTAGTGTTTCGGGTGGAAAAGCAATGGTGCTGCCAGCAGACATATCTAAAGAAGAAGAGGTTGATGCTTTATTTGAAAAGGTAAGGCAAGAGTACCAAAGATTAGATCTGCTATTTAACAATGCAGGAATATTCACTCGATCGGCGTCGATTGAGGATGTGTCTTTGGAGAACTGGCAAGCAGCGGTTGATGTGAACCTGACTGGGGCTTTTCTTTGTACCCGGGCAGCATTTCGATTAATGAAGAACCAGCTTCCTCGTGGAGGAAGAATCATCAACAACGGCTCGATCTCGGCGCATGCTCCAAGACCACATTCGGCTACCTATACGGCTACGAAACATGCCATCACAGGATTGACAAAAGCGACTTCTCTTGATGGGCGCAAGTACGACATTGCCTGCGGGCAAATAGACATAGGGAATGCCTCTACGGATATGACCGAGAAAATGGAGCGGGGTATCCTTCAAGCCAATGGTTCCACGGCGATAGAACCAACTTTCGAAACTCGCTACGTTGCTGACGCAGTCTCGTATATGGCTGGTTTGCCTTTGCATGCCAACGTCCAATTCATGACCGTAATGGCAACGAACATGCCGTTCATCGGTCGCGGATAGTCAGGTATTGATGCTGTTCCAGATAACTGCTGGTACAGTTTTGATTGTCTTCCCCAACAGCGCTATTAGCTTGCGTTGGCCGATTTTTGGGGCGCAGCACATAGCCTTGTTTGTAAACGCTTGCAAGGGTGTATTGAGACTTCGTCAGCATTTCCAGTTTCAGCCGCAGCTGGAAGATGGTCACTCTGATGTTACTTCCCTCAGTCGACTTGCCGCTGGATTTAAACAAGGCGACCAAATCTTTGATCAAGATGACTGTCCCCATCTGATTAAGAAACAGCTCCGCCAAGGCACATTCGGACGGCGTTAAGTGGATTGCCTTGGACTGAAACGACAGCAGCCGCACGTCCGGAATCAAAGTTAATGATCCAAAATGCAGCTTGGTTTTCAGGATATTTTTTCTTCGGAGCGCGGCGATGGTGCGGCGACCTAGATCCGACATCGACACCGGCGTGCATACCCAGTCGGCCACGAAGTCAGGGAAATCAGGCGCTTCCGCCAATGCCGCAGTCGATCTGAAAATCAGAACAATAGGCGACATGACGATTGGCAGGAAAGGCGGGTTCTTGATGAAAGTAAGTTCTTTCTTCTCAAGCAATTGAATCTTTTGCACGTATGCAGGTTCCTGTGCGTCGATCAATAATGCGGATGGTCGATCAGGAAAGCTAAGCAGGTGTTCTGGACGCAAGGCACCGATATCAGTAATATCCCACTCGAATTGATCCTGCTGCGCACCTAGCCTGGGAGACACGGCCTGTAACTCTTCCTTACTCGCGTCGAGCATATTGAAGAGTTCTTTCCCTATGACTTTCAAAATAATCCTCATCATTCGACTCCGTTGGCGGTAAGCGTTGTAAGGAACGTGTTCGTGCTAAATCGATCCAGCGAGTGCCATTTGAAACCAGATTTTTACCCTTTGTTAATCTTGGCACCTTGCTCTCTCAGGTAGTCGACCAGTTTGTATCGATTCTGATATTTCTGTTACTTCGTTTCATCTTTCTTATTGCACATCCCCATTTGTAACCATTAGTATATGACTTGTGTTAGCAATAACGCGGTATGTTAGAGAAAATAATTCTCCACTGACACGAGCAATTTTAAAATCTATAGCAATGATCGTGAGACATTGTTTCTCTGGGTCAAGTATTCGTCTCAACTTTGCTGTTGAGCCAAATTGTCTTTGTTACTGCTCGACATAGTTCGTGCAAATTTTGCAGGGCCTTTGGTAATTAAAGCTTTTACTCTTTCGAAACTGGTAATTCAGCCACAGGTGTCGGTAACACCATTTTGCCCAGTATTTTCTGATTTAAGCGTTCAGGCATTTGAAATGCTGTGGCTGCCAAAGTCGGGAGATGAAAAATAGACTGATTTTAAAATATCGGAGGAGAGATGATTCAAGTGGTTGTCGTCGACTACAAGGCAGTTCAGCATTTCAATCTTGAAAAAAAACTCAGAGAACATGGATTTGAGGCTACCATCGTCAATGATCTTGTGCAGCTTACTATGCATTTATTCAATAGACATGTTGACGTTGTAATATTCGATCTAGACTTCTTTGGCTTTGCGGAGGTGTTGGCTGTTAAGAAAATTAGGTCTCTACGAAATCTTCAGTCGCTTGGAATTGTCATCCTCGCTTCCAATTTTAAAACTGCCGATCGCCTTGAATTAATTTCCAGCGGCGCAGATGCATTTTTATCAAAGCCTGTAGAAACCGAAGAACTTATGGCTTATATAAGAAATATATATCGCCGTGCCAACACGAGTCAGGAATCCGCCCCGGCAGCCCAATGGCATTTCCATCGTAACGAATGGCGCTTGGTAGCCCCATCTGGCACCTCCTTGACGCTGAGCCATTTGGAAGTCAGCTTAATGGATATGCTGATAAAGTCTATTGGGAAGCCAGTAAAGAGGAAGGATATTATTGCAATAGGCTTTGGGCTGGATCCTTTATCTTATGACAATCGCCGTCTTGATTCGATTGTAAGTAGACTTCGCCGCAAACTTCACGAAGCGTATCCTCGGTCCCAGCCAATTAAAGTTGTTCATTCTGTAGGCTACATATTTACTGAGCCAGTGAGAAGCGATTGATGAATGCGCGCGTGCGGTTGGTTGCGGTGATAAGATTTCTTTACGAATGCAATGTGGTGGGCATGACCTCTGACCTTTTTAAAAAATCATGAGTCATGCGAGAAATAAGCAGCGTGAACCTTCAGCATTTCGATTTTTACTGATATATCGGCTTTGAGCTTTCGCTTGTATGTATGGACGACTCAGGTATCGTCGTCAGCTCTATAAAAAATCCCAAAGTAAACAATTTTCCTGAGTATTGGTGACCCGACACCTTTTCATTTTATGCGTATTCTGTTGGGCAAAGTGGAGAAAAGCGGTTGCGTTCCCTTCTTCTGAGGTCTGGCTCATGGTGGGCTCTGACGAAGTCTCGGTTTCCCTGATTTATTCGCATCGCGTACATATTCTTGCACCTGCTTGATGAGCAACTAAAAAGCCAATGTGCAGGCCTGAGTCAAAGATTGAAAATCCCCGTTCGTTGCTGATTTTTGCATTTTTGTTCGATCTTCGTCGAGCGACCGGCACAACAAAGTTTATTTATTTTCTCCAAAAAATTTCAGGAACTTCAGGTTGAAATTTTGAAACATACGATCCCGCTTGCTCGCTCTTCGTTCGGGCTTTGCAAACCGTAGGTTTAATCAAATTAAATTCCCTGGAGAAACTGTAAATGCGGTTGGAACTAAAAGTGATTGGCGAACGTCTGTTTGACGCGATCATGTTAAATTACTGCACGCTTGCCAATACACTTTTGCAGCTGTGCTGTGAAACGGACCCTATCCAGATGATCGTTACGCGTTTTGAAGAAAAGCCGCAGGTCAAAGACTTTTTAATTGAGATGGACGGAGCATCGGTCATCTTAGTCGAAGCCACAGACCTTCTAACGATTGAGTCTTTGCAGTCTATGGACCGGAAAGAGCTCGCGTTTCTAGGGCAGGCAGGAAATGCGACCCGTCTCCTGCCGCTGATTGCGGTATTCAATTCGCCGGAATTGCTGTCCGAAATACGCGAATTGCCCGATATTATTTCTGATTGGACTTTTTTCCCTCTTGAAACTGTCGAGTTGGCGAGAAGGATATTCTCGGCATTGAAACGAAAGAATATCGTAAAAACAAAAGTGTTATACGGTGCGCTTTCTTTGATCAGCGAGTCTCGCGCGTTATTGTTTTTCGGAGATGGTGTACATCTAAGCCGGTCTGAATTTGCTTTAATGGAACTTTTTCTGAGTCAAATGGGCACCGTAATTCCACTAGCTGACTTGGCCATGTTGTTTAAATCGACAGGAAAATCCACGGAAGGAAGCAACATCCGGGTTACGATATTCCAGCTTCGGCTCAAGCTCGAAATGTTGACAAAAGGGCAGTACACAGTGACCAGTGTTTACAAGCGGGGTTATTGTTTGAAGCAAAAGTCTCGCTCGACGATCAAAGAAATCTCCGATGGATTGGATGCGCGGCAACGTGTCGCTAGCAGACTCGTAGGCTAAAAAGGCGCGGCAGGTTTTTTTTTCACCTTGCAGCGCGTAATGACGTATAATTCGCCGCATCGTTGAGATTCGAGCTAGTAGTGGTGCAGTATCAGTCTGTCATTCCTTACTTGGTTGAAACGATGTATCGGGTAAAACCCAACTTAACTGAAATAGGAATTTGTATGGCAAATGGTACTGTAAAGTGGTTCAATGATTCGAAGGGCTTTGGTTTCATCACCCCGGACGAAGGCGGCGAAGATCTGTTCGCGCACTTCTCCGCGATCCAGTCGAGCGGCTTCAAGTCGCTGCAGGAAAACCAGCGCGTTTCGTTCGAAGTGACCACCGGTCCTAAGGGCAAGCAAGCATCGAACATCCGTCCCGAATAAGCGACGTTGCATGTTGAAAAAAACCCCGGCAAGCCGGGGTTTTTTTATTTCTGTCCCTTCCTCTCCGTCTGTGCCTTCCTGCGTCTGTCCCTTCCTCTTCCTCTGCTTTTGCCTTTGCTGGGCTCATAGTGCCTTAACGGCACAGATTGCCCTATCGCGACTTCGTGTCAGCCCGCTTTTCCGTTCAAACCGGTTCTGTGATGTCTCAATACGCGATTATCTTTCTATTGAGTAATTTGCAATAAAGGTTTATAAAATGCGCTGCATCTCAACAATGAAGATGGCCCGAAGAAGGTCGTCGTGGTTGGCATGCAAATGACTCGGTGGGTTTTCGGATCATGGCATCGGTCCGGGCTTCTCATCCGAAGAAAAGATCGTGCAGAAAATCACGCGAAGTTAAAACTTTAATGATACGGAGACAGGCATCATGAATAAGTTGAGCAAAAGCGTTGTAGCAACCAAAACCTCACCACGCCGCAAGTTCTTGGGAAAGGCCATTGCGGGGACCGCCACTGCGGCCAGCTTTCCGATGATCGCGTCAGCTCAGGGAGCGACGCAAATGCGCTTTCAGAGTACCTGGCCGAGCAAGGACATCTTCCACGAGTACGCGCTCGATTTCGCCAAGAAGGTCAATGACATGACCGGCGGTGATCTGAAGATCGAAGTGTTGCCAGCAGGCGCCGTGGTGCCTGCCTTTGGCCTGCTCGACGCGGTGTCCAAGGGCACTCTGGATGGTGGCCACGGCGTGATGGGCTATAACTATGGCAAACAAAGCGCGATTGCCTTGTGGACCTCCGGCCCGGTATTCGGCATGGATGCCAACATGGTTCTTGCCTGGCACAAATACGGCGGCGGTAAGGAACTGCTCGATAAGCTTTACACGTCGATCGGCGCCAATATCGTGTCCTTCCTGACCGGGCCTATGCCAACGCAGCCCCTGGGCTGGTTCAAGAAGCCCATCACCAAGCCGGAAGACTTCAAGGGACTCAAGTTCCGTACCAATGGCCTGGCGATCGATCTCTTTACAGCAATGGGCGCTGCGGTGAATGCGCTTCCTGGTGGCGAAATCGTCCCGGCGATGGACCGCGGGCTGCTGGATGGGGCCGAGTTCAACAATGCCACCTCCGATCGCGTGCTCGGGTTCCCGGACGTCTCCAAGGTCTGCATGCTGCAGAGCTTCCACCAGAGTTCGGAGCAATTCGAAATTACGTTCAACAAGACCAAGTTCAACGGCCTGCCAGACAAGATGAAGGCCATCATCGCCAATGCGGTGGAAGCGTCATCTGCCGACATGTCGTGGAAAGCAATCGACCGCTATTCCAAGGACTATATCGAATTGCAGACCAAGAACAACGTCAAGTTCTACAAGACGCCCGATGCGTTGCTGCAGGCGCAGCTGACGATCTGGGACGATGTGGTGGCGAAGAAGGGCGCCGACAATGCGCTCTTCAAGGAAGTCGAGGCGTCGCAGCGGGCATTTGCCGAGCGGGCAATGAAGTGGGACATGGATACGAACAATAACCGTCGCATGGCCTACAACCATTATTTCGCCAAGAAAGCCGCCGCACCGAAGAAGACCTGATTCCATCTCGACATTGTTGCAGACGCCACCCGGCCCGGCCGGGTGGCGTTTTACTGTGCCGGCATCGCAGCCGGTCATGTTGTTTGAGATTTTTCTGCAGAATCGGGAGGCGGCAGCATGCAACGTTTCTTATTTGTGGTCGACGGCATAAGCAGTTGGGTCGGGCAGGTGTTTTCCTGGCTGGTCCTCACGCTGACGCTGCTGATTTCCTGGGAAGTGTTTTCCCGCTATGTGCTCAACAGTCCCAATCCATGGTCCTTTGACCTGATGATCATGATGTACGGGACCATCATCATGATGGCAGGCGCCTATACCCTGGCCAAGAATGGCCATGTCCGCGGCGATGTACTGTACGGTTTCTTCCCGCCGCGCTTGCAGGCGGGGCTGGACCTGCTCTTGTATTTTCTGTTTTTTATTCCCGGCATCATTGCACTGGTCTGGGCTGGCTATAGCTATGCGGCGGAGTCCTGGGCTATCGCCGAGCATTCGACGCTGACAGCCAACGGCCCGCCACTTTACTTCTTCAAGACGACGATCCCGATCGCAGGCGCACTGCTGCTGCTTCAGGGCGTGGTTGAAATCATTCGATGCGTGATATGCCTGCGCGAAGGCGAATGGCCGGCGCGCAAGAAGGACGTCGAGGAAGTCGATGTGGAGAAGCTCAAGGATATGGTCCAGGTCAGTGACGCGGATATCGCCGGCCTGGACAAGTACGTCGACGCCAAGGCAGGGAGCAAAACATGAGAAAAGAAGTCTGGTTTGGCGTCTCCATCCTGGTTGCCATCGTCATCAGCCTGTTCGTGCTGATGCCGCCGCCGTCGGAGATGACGAATGGCCACCTCGGCCTGCTGATGCTGGCGCTGATCGTCGTGGCGATCATGCTGGGCTTTCCAACAGCGTTCACGCTGATGGGAATGGGCGTGATCTTCACCTGGTTTGCCTACCGCAGCCAGAACCCCGACCTGGCGGTCCAGCAGACACTGGACCTGATGGTGCAGCGCGCCTATTCCGTCATGGCCAATGACGTGCTCATTTCGATCCCGTTGTTTATCTTCATGGGCTATCTGGTCGAACGCGCCAACCTGATCGAGAAACTGTTCCGCAGCCTGCACCTGGCGATGGCCCGGGTCCCCGGCTCGCTGGCTGTGGCCACCATCGTGACATGCGCCGTGTTTGCGACCGCGACCGGCATCGTCGGCGCGGTGGTGACGCTGATGGGATTGCTGGCCTTGCCGGCCATGCTGAAGGCTGGTTACGGCACGCAGCTGTCGGCCGGCGCCATCACGGCGGGTGGCGCGCTGGGCATCATCATCCCGCCTTCGGTGCTGCTGATCGTGTATGGCGCAACGGCAGGCGTGTCCGTGGTCAAGCTGTATGCGGGCGCCTTCTTCCCCGGCCTGTTGCTGGCCACACTGTATGTGGTCTATGTGATCGTGGTGGCCAAGCTCAAGCCGCATCTGGCGCCGCCGCTATCGGCGGAGGATCGCAAGGTGGCCTTGCCGCCTTACGCGGTGGCGATAGAGAGCGCTGGCGGCCGCCGCGCGGTGCCGGGGCTGCTCGCGGCAATCAAGGGCAAGCGCAATGTCGGCGTTCCTTCAAAGACGCTGATGTCGCAACTGCTGATTGCATTGCTGCCGGCGTTCGCGTTTCTCGCGATGATGGCGGCGGTGTATCCGATCGTGACTGCGCCCGAAGAAGCAAAGACGGAACTGGTCGAGATGGGAACGGAAAGCACCGCGCTGTCGGACAGCAATACCGACGGCGGACTGGCCGAGCCGGGCACGGATGGCGGGCTTGCCGAGCCTGTGGCAGAGGGAGGGCTGGCAGAGCCATTGGCATCCGGTGGGCTGGCCGAGCCGCCGCCGTCGGACGCGGCATCGCAGGCGCCGCCCGTGCAGGCGCCCCAGGGCGCGGCCAATGCCACGACGAAGCCTGCCGCGCCCGCCGTTCCTTCGCCTGACCAGCCTGCCGCGAAACCGGCGCCGCAGGGATACTGGGTTGCGCTGGCGATCGGGCTGGCTGCGCTGCTCGTGTTCTATGCGATCTTCACCTTCGCCAGGCTGGAAGTGTTCAAGATGCTGCTCGGCTCGCTGTTCCCGCTGATGTTCCTGATTCTGGCGGTGCTGGGCAGTATCGTGTTCGGACTCGCCACGCCAACCGAGGCAGCGGCGATGGGCGCATTGGGCGCGCTGTTCCTCGCGGCAGCCTACCGGCGTCTCAACTTCGGCATGGTGCGCGAATCGGTTTACCTGACGGCCAAGACCAGTGCGATGGTGTGCTGGCTCTTCGTTGGCTCCAGCATTTTCTCGGCCGCCTTCGCGCTGCTGGGTGGCCAGGAAATCATCAATGCCTGGGTATTGTCGATGGACCTGACGCCGCTGCAGTTCATGATCCTGGCGCAGGTCGTGATCTTCCTGCTGGGCTGGCCGCTGGAATGGACCGAGATCATCGTGATCTTCATGCCGATCTTCGTGCCGCTGCTGGGGCATTACAACATCGATCCGCTGTTCTTCGGGCTGCTGGTGGCTATGAACCTGCAGACTGCCTTCCTGTCGCCGCCGGTGGCGATGTCGGCTTTCTATCTGAAGGGCGTATCGCCGCCGCATGTGACCCTGAACCAGATCTTCCTGGGAATGCTGCCATTCATGGGACTGCAGATCATCGCCCTGATCCTGTTGTACATGTTCCCTGCGATCGGCATGTGGCTGCCGGAGATGCTTTACAAGTGAGGCCGTACTGCCTGGCCTGACTTGACCGAATGCCGGCCGGAGCGATCCGGCCGGCATTTTTCATTAAGCAGGGCAGGCAGAGGCGCTCTAGGAGCCGGCGCCGCGGCGCCAGTAGTCCGGCCGGGCGTAGGCGCGCCGGAGAAATTCGACGAAGGCGCGGATGCGCAACGGCAAATGCTGGCGCTGCGCAAACACGGCGTAGATCGCGTTGCCCGGCGCGGCGAACTCGTCCAGCACCGTCACCAGCTGGCCGGCCTCGATGGCCGCGCCGACTTCCCACATCGATCGCCACGCCAGGCCCTTGCCGGCCAGAGCCCAGTCATGCAGCACCGCGCCGTCGTTGCAGCCCATGTTGCCGGAAACCTTGAGCGTGACGTTGCGGCCGTTGTGGCGGAACACCCAGCCGCGCTGGCTGCCTTCGCTGCTGATCGGCAGGCAGTTGTGGGAGGCGAGATCGTCGAGCGATTCGGGGTGGCCGTAGCGCTGCAGATAAGCGGGGGAGGCAACCACCACCCGCTGGTTGTCGGCCAGTTTGACGCCGATCAGGCCGGAGTCGGTCAGCGAGGCAATCCGCACGGCGACGTCCACGCCTTCGCCGATCAGGTCGACCATGCGGTCGTTCAAATTAAGGGTCAGGCTGACGTCGCGATGCTCGGCAAGGAAAGAGGGCATCAGCGGTGCGACATGCAGGCGGCCAAAGCCTGCCGGCGCCGAGATCGACAGATGGCCGGTGGCATTGGCGCTGCGCTCGGCGACCGAGGCTTCGGCGTTTTCCAGGTCGGCAAGGATACGCTGGCAGCTTTCCAGAAAAGCCGTGCCCTCATGGGTGAGGGCGATTTTCCGGGTGGTTCGTTGCAGCAGCTTGACGCCTAGCCTGGCTTCCAGCGCATCAAGGCGCCGGCTGATCATGGCCGGCGCCACGCCCTCGGCGCGCGCGGCGGCCGACAGGCTGCCCTTGCCAACCACGTCGACGAAGGTGGAGATCTGCTTGAACTGGTCCATGCGGTTCAGCCGGGCGTCGCGGCTGGCGCCTGCAGTGTTGCTGTCCCGTCCAGTTCGAAGCGGTGCACCGCGCCATTGACATCGATGCCGAGCCAGCCGCCGCGCGGCGGCTGACTGTCGGCGTCCCAGTCCGGCAGCACCAGGCGCACGTTGTGGCCATGCTGGTGCCTGCCGGGACGATGGGTGTGGCCGTGTATCAGCAGCGCGGCGCCGCTTTGGGCAAAGAGCGTGTCGATCGCGATTGGATTGACGTCCATGATCTCCATCGACTTGCCCATCTGCGCTTCGCGGCTGCCGCTGCGCAGTCCTTCGATGAGCGCCTTGCGCTTCTGAAGCGGCTGCGACAGGAAGGTTTGTTGCCATTGCGGGCTGCGCACCTGTGCCCGGAACGCCTGGTAGTCGACGTCATCGGTGCACTGGGCGTCGCCATGGGTCAGGACGATATGCCGGCCTGCGATGCTTGCCACGTAGGGATCGGGCAGCAGCGTGAGGCCGGCTGCCCTGGCGAATCCGTCCCCCACCAGGAAATCCCGGTTGCCGGCGATCCAGAAAAGCGCCACGCCGGAGGCGCTGAGCGCGGCCAGCGCATCGACGATGCCGCGTACGAAGGGCGTGTCGATGTCGTCGTCGCCGGCCCAGTATTCAAACAGGTCGCCAAGGAGATAGAGTTGCCTGGCGCGGGACGCATGCTGCGCCAGAAAGGCCGCGAACAGCGATGCCGTGGACGGCGAAGAGGGCTGCAGGTGCAGGTCGGAAATGAACAGCGCGACCATCTCTGGCCGCGCTGCGGTCGCCGGCGAGTGAGGGGCCGGCGTAGTCATGTCACGTTTTCGCAAAGGTGTAAACGGTCAGACGATTTCCGCTTTTTCGATGACGACGTTTTGCGCCGGCACGTCGGAAAACATGCCGCTGCGGGTGGTTTGCACGGCGCGGATCTTGTCGACCACGTCCTGGCCTTCAATGACCTTGCCGAAGACGCAGTAGCCCCAGCCGTCCTGGCCCGGGTAGTCGAGGAAGGAATTGTTCTTCACGTTGATGAAGAACTGCGCCGATGCCGAGTGAGGGTCGGAGGTGCGCGCCATGGCCACGGTGTAGGCTTCGTTCTTCAGGCCGTTCTTGGCTTCGTTTTCCACCGGCGCATTGGTCGGCTTCTGCTTCATGCCCGGCTCGAAACCGCCGCCCTGGATCATGAAGTTGTCGATCACGCGGTGGAAGATGGTGCCATCGTAATGGCCGGCCTTGACGTAGTTGAGGAAGTTCTCGACGGTCTTGGGCGCCTTGTCGGCGTCGAGTTCCAGCTTGATGACGCCGTGGTTGGTGGTGAGTTGGACAGCCATGATGATTCCTTGATGGTTGGATGAATGGGAAGCTTGAAAATGGGAGGTCCGTTGCCGCTTACTTGACGAGGCTGGCTGACTCGATGATGACAGGCTTGGCAGGCACGTCGCCCGGACCGGTCTGCACTTCCTTGATCCGGTCGACAACGTCCGTGCCCTTGATCACCTTGCCGAATACGGCATAGCCGGCGCCGTCCTGGCCGGGATAGTTCAGGAAGGCGTTGTTCTTCACGTTGATGAAGAACTGCGCGGTTGCCGAGTTCGGCACCGAGGTGCGGGCCATCGCCAGCGTGTAGGGTTCGTTTTTCAGGCCGTTCGCGGCTTCGTTCTCGATCGGGGGATTGGTCGGCTTCTGCTTGCCGGATGCGTCGAAGCCGCCGCCCTGGATCATGAAGTTATTGATGATCCGGTGAAATACCGTGCCATTGTAATGGCCGCTCTTTACATACTGCAGGAAATTGGCGCTGCTCTTCGGCGCCTTGTCCTGGTTCAATTCCACCGTGATGTCGCCCATGCTGGTCTTGAGCAGGACCTGCGGCGCGTCGGCCGCGGCGGCCAGGCCGGTCAATGTCAGGGCGGCCACGGTGGCCAGGGTCGTCAGGGTACGGCGCATGCCTTGCATCTGTGCTTCCTTATTGCTCATCGAAGGGGTGGAAAGACGTTTCGGTGCTGCGGTGCGGCGCGTCCGGGGAGGGCGCTTCGCGCCGGAACGGTGATTCATCGGTGCTATACTGCCGCGCGAAACCGCATTTTAACAAAATAAGCGCCAGGCACAGGTTCCGTGCCACCGCCGCGCCGCCTCGCCCTCCAGCATGTCGGCACTGCGGGTGCCGACTAGTCCCGTTACCGGCCCACACAGCATCCATTCATGACCGCACTAAAGATCTACAACACCCTCGCGCGCGAGAAACAGGCATTTACCCCAATCGAACCCGGCAAGGTCCGCATGTATGTATGCGGCATGACGGTCTACGATTACTGCCACCTGGGCCATGCCCGCGTGATGGTGGTGTTTGACCTGGTGCAGCGCTGGCTGCGCGCGCAGGGATTTGAGGTGACCTATGTGCGCAACATTACCGACATCGACGACAAGATCATCCGGCGCGCGGTGGAAAACAATGAAACCATCGGCGAGCTGACCGGCCGCTTCATCGCCGCGATGAACGAGGACGCCGCGGCGCTGGGCGTGCAACGGCCGGACCATGAGCCGCGCGCCACCGACCACGTGCCGCAGATGCTGGGGCTGATAGGCCGCCTGGAACGCAACGGCCTGGCCTACAAGGCCGGCGATGGCGACGTGAACTACTCGGTGCGCGACTTCGCCGGCTATGGCGCGCTATCCGGCAAGTCGCTGGACGACCTGCGTGCCGGCGAGCGGGTCGATGTCAACAGCGGCAAGCGCGATCCGCTCGACTTCGTCTTGTGGAAAGCGGCCAAGGAATCGGAACCCGACGCGGTGAAGTGGGATTCGCCATGGGGACGCGGTCGTCCGGGCTGGCATATCGAGTGCTCGGCCATGGCATGCGAGCTGCTGGGCGAGCATTTCGACATCCACGGCGGCGGCCAGGACCTGCAGTTCCCGCATCACGAGAATGAAATAGCGCAGTCCGAAGGCGCGACCGGCGAAACCTTCGTGAATTACTGGATGCATAACGGCTTCGTCCGTGTCGACAACGAGAAGATGTCCAAGTCCCTGGGCAACTTCTTCACCATCCGCGAAGTGCTGAAGGATTTCGATGCCGAGGTCGTGCGTTTCTTCATCCTGCGCGCCCACTACCGCAGCCAGCTCAATTATTCGGACGCCCATCTGGCCGATGCGCGCGGCGCGCTGACCCGGCTCTACACCGCGCTGAAGGAGGTGGCGCCGGACCAGCAGCCGCTGGACTGGTCTGAAGACCATGCGGTGCGCTTTGCCGAGGCGATGAATGACGACTTCAATACGCCGATAGCGATGGCCGTGCTGTTCGAACTGGCCAATGAAGTCAACAAGACCCGCTCGCCGACGCTGGCGCGGCAGTTGAAGGCGCTGGGCGAGGTGGTCGGCCTGCTGGGCCGCACGCCGCAGGCCTTCCTCCACGGCGGCGCGCAGGACGATGCCGACGCAGCTGGCATCGAGGCCCGCATCGCGGCCCGCGCCGCGGCCAAGAAGGCGAAGGATTTCGCCGAGGCCGACCGCATCCGCGCCGAACTGCTGGCCGATGGCATCGTGCTCGAGGACAAGGCGGGCGGCGTGACTGAATGGCGCCGGGCGTAATCGGCATGGCCAAGAGCTTACAGGGCGATACCCAGCTGTTCGTTCCCGCTTACTGGGAAGACGCCAAGCAGGAACTGATGAAGCGCGACCGCATCATGCGTCGCATCATCCCGATGTTTGGCGACCTGCACCTGGTGGGTCGCGGCGACCCGTTCACCACGCTGGCGCGCTCCATCGTCGGCCAGCAGATTTCCGTGAAGGCGGCGGAAACCGTCTGGCAGCGGCTGCTGGCGGCGTGCCAGAAATGCACGCCTGTCCATGTGATCAAGGCCGGCCCGGAGCAGCTGGCCGCTTGCGGCCTGTCGCGGCGCAAGGCCGAGTACATCCTCGACCTCGCCGATCACTTCAAGGCCAAGCGGGTGCATGTGGCAAAGTGGGAGGAGATGGACGACGAGGAAGTCATCGCCGAGCTGCTGCAGATTCGCGGCATCGGCCGCTGGACCGCCGAGATGTTCTTGATCTTTAATCTGCTGCGCCCTAATATTCTGCCCCTTGACGATGTCGGCTTGCTGCGCGGCATCAGCATGAATTATTTCTCCGGCGAGCCCGTCTCGCGCAGCGATGCGCGCGAAGTCTCCGCCAACTGGGAGCCGTGGCGCACGGTCGCCACCTGGTACATGTGGCGTAGCCTCGAGCCAGTCCCGGTAGAATACTGACTTTTCCCGAATTTCCCGCCTGTCGAATCCCAAGGAGCCACGGTGAGCAAGGTAACTTTCCTCAATTTCGAGCAACCTATTGCAGAACTCGATTCCAAGATCGAAGAACTGCGTTTCGTGCAGGATGATTCCGCGGTCGACATCTCCGAAGAGATCGAACGGCTCTCGCGCAAGAGCCAGCAGCTGACCAAGGATATCTACGCCAAGCTCACGCCCTGGCAGGTGTCGCAGATCGCGCGCCATCCGCAGCGTCCGTACACCATGGACTACGTCAACGAGATCTTCACCGACTTCCATGAGCTGCATGGCGACCGCAGCTATGCCGACGACCTGTCCATCGTCGGCGGCCTGGCCCGCTTCAATGGCCAGGCCTGCATGGTGATCGGTCATCAAAAGGGCCGTGACACCAAGGAGCGCGCGATGCGCAACTTCGGCATGCCCAAGCCGGAAGGCTATCGCAAGGCAATGCGGCTGATGAAGCTGGCGGAGAAATTCAACCTGCCCATCTTCACCTTCGTCGACACGCCCGGCGCCTTTCCAGGCATTGATGCCGAAGAGCGCGGCCAGTCCGAGGCGATCGGCCACAACCTGTACGTGATGGCCGAACTGAAGGTGCCGCTGATTGCCACCATCATCGGCGAAGGCGGCTCCGGCGGCGCGCTGGCGATTGCCGTGGGCGATGCCGTCCTGATGCTGCAATATGCAACCTATTCGGTGATCTCGCCGGAAGGCTGCGCCTCCATCCTCTGGAAAACCGCGGAGCGCGCGTCGGATGCGGCCGAGGCACTGGGCCTGACCGCGCATCGCCTGAAGGCCATCAACCTGATCGACAAGATCGTCACCGAGCCACTGGGCGGCGCGCACCGCGACCCGAAGCAGATGGCCTCGATGTTGAAGCGCGCGCTGGCGGACAGCCTGCGGCAGTTCCAGGGCATGCCGGTGCGCGACCTGCTGGCCGCGCGGCATGAAAAGCTGATGAGCTATGGCAAATTCAAGGAAATCTCGCAGCCTGAATAGGGAAGGCGGCGTCGCCGCTGCGTATGAACGCGCGCTGGGAGCGATCCTGGCGCGCGTTGCCGTTTCCGGGCCGGCGCTGCGCATCGGCATCGCCTTCAGCGGCGGCCTGGACTCGTCGGTGCTGCTGCACCTGGCAAGCCGTCATGCAGAAGTGCACAACCTTGCACTGACGGCGTTTCATATCCATCACGGCCTGAGCCCGAATGCCGATGCCTGGATGGCGCATTGCGCGCGCGAGGCTACGGCCTGCGGCGTGCCCATGCTGTCGCGCAATGTCCGCCTGGGCGATGGCGGCGGCCGGGGCGTGGAGGAAGCGGCGCGGATTGCCCGCTACCGGGCCTTGGGCGAGCTATGCCGCGAAACGGGCTGCAGCCTGCTGCTGACCGCGCATCACCAGGACGACCAGGCCGAAACCGTGCTGCTGCAACTGCTGCGCGGCGCCGGTTTGCCGGGCCTGTCTGGCATGGCGCCGTTTCAGCCCGGCCATGACCTGCTGGGCGACGGCGTGGCGCTCGGCCGGCCGCTGCTGGGACTGCGCCGCGCTGAACTGGAAGCGTTCGGCAGCCAGGCAGGGCTGAGCCACGTCACCGATGAATCCAACGCCGACGCGCGCTATCGTCGCAACGCGCTGCGCCAGGATGTGGCGCCGGTGCTGGAGCGGCATTTTCCGGGCTTTGCGCCGCTGGTGGCGCGCAGCGCCGGCCATGTGCAGAGCGCCCAGGCGCTGTTGCAGGAGCTGGCCGAAATCGACCTTGCCGCCTGCCGGGCCGCCGACTGGAGCGCGCCGCTGTATGTGCCGGCGCTGCAGACGCTTTCCGCTCAGCGCGCCGACAACCTGCTGAGGCACTGGCTGTACCGCAACCGGGTGCAGTTGCCAAGCGCGTCGCGCCTGGAGGAAATCCGCAGCCAGATGCTGGGCGCGGCGGGCGATATGCATCCCTTCTTCGACTTCGGGCCGATGACGCTGCGCCGCATCGGCAGCAGGCTGGAACTGCATCCCCGGCTCGGCACGCCGCCGGAGGCGCCGATAACTCTGCGCTGGGAGGGCGAAGCCGAACTGCCTGTGCCCGCCTGGCGCGGCAGGCTGGTGCTGGAGCCCACCGACGGGCTGGGGATCAGCCAGGAAGAGTTGCGGCGCCATCCGCTGATACTGCATCCACGCGCTGGGCAGGAACGGCTGAAGGTGGCGGCGAACCGGCCGTCGCGCAGCCTCAAGGCGCTGTACCAGGAGGCGGAGGTCGCGCCGTGGCGCCGGCTCTGGTCGCCGCTGCTGTACCTGAACGGCGAGCTGGTGTTCGTTGCCGGCCTGGGCATGGACGTGCGGCATGCCGCGATGGGCGATGCCGTGCTGCTGCGCTGGGAATCCGATTGATCTGATCCTGGCAGGGCTGCTGGCGGCAGCGCGCCGGCTCGCGCCGCTCGCCCGAGCCCGGCTTGCAACTTCTTGTCAGTCTGTGTTACGGCCTGTAAAATCGTGCGTTTGTTTTTCCACTCATCACACTTCCCATGGCTTTAATCGTACATAAATACGGCGGCACTTCGATGGGCTCGACCGAGCGCATCAAGAATGTCGCCCGGCGCGTCGCCAAGTGGCATGACGCCGGACATCAGATCGTTGTGGTGCCGTCGGCCATGTCGGGAGAAACCAACCGCCTGCTCGGCCTGGCCAAGGAAGTGATGGCCCAGCCCGATCCGCGCGAACTGGACATGCTGGCCTCCACCGGCGAGCAGGTCTCGGTGGCGCTGCTGGCGATGGCGCTGCAGTCCATCGGCAAGGACGCGGTGTCCTATGCCGGCTGGCAGGTGCCGGTCAGGACCGATTCGGCCTTTACCAAGGCGCGCATCCAGTCGATCGACGACGCCCGCGTAAAGCGCGACCTCGACGCCGGCCGCATCGTGATCATCACCGGTTTCCAGGGCGTGGACGACAACGGCAACATCACCACTCTCGGCCGCGGCGGCTCCGACACCTCGGCGGTGGCGGTGGCGGCAGCGCTGAAGGCGGCCGAATGCCTGATCTACACCGACGTCGACGGCGTCTACACCACCGACCCGCGCGTGGTCAGCGACGCCCGCCGCCTGCGCACCGTGACCTTCGAAGAGATGCTGGAAATGGCGTCGCTCGGTTCCAAGGTGCTGCAGATCCGCTCGGTGGAATTCGCCGGCAACTACCGCATGCCGACCAGGGTGCTGTCGTCATTGACCGACCCGATGATCCCGCTGGAAGAGGAAGCGCGTTCCGGCACCCTGATTTCGTTTGAGGAAGATACACACATGGAACAAGCCACCATCACCGGCATCGCATTCAACCGCGACGAAGCCAAGATCACCGTCATGCAGGTGCCCGATCGTCCCGGCATCGCTTACCAGATCCTCGGCCCGATCGCCGACGCCAACATCGATGTCGACATGATCGTGCAGAACCAGGGCGTGGACGGCAGGACCGACTTCACCTTCACCGTGCCGCGCGGCGAGTACAACCGCGCAATGGACGTGCTCAACACCAGCGTGAAAGCGCACATCGGCTCGGGCAACATCGTCGGCGACACCAAGGTATCGAAAGTGTCCGTGGTGGGCGTGGGCATGCGCAGCCATGTGGGCGTGGCCTCGCAGATGTTCCGCACGCTGTCGGAAGAGGGCATCAACATGCAGCTGATCTCTACTTCCGAAATCAAGATTTCTGTGCTGATCGACGAGAAATACATGGAGCTGGCGGTGCGCGTGCTGCACAAGGCGTTCGAGCTGGAAAAAGCCTGATTTAGCGCCGGTTGCCATTGACCAAGTCCCCTTCAGAAGTTATGATGCGGGACTTCGTTGGACGGACATGCAATACCGTCAACGTGTGGAGACGTGGCCGAGTGGTCGAAGGCACTTCCCTGCTAAGGAAGCATACGGGCTTAAACCTGTATCGAGGGTTCGAATCCCTCCGTCTCCGCCAAAGCAATCACTGAAAACAGCCGCTTCCGAGTGGCTGTTTTCTTTTCCGGGTGCGCCTCAGTATCACAACCCGATGCAAGACCTTGGCTGCGCGTGAAACGGGGCAAAGGTGTGCTTGTAGTGGGCGATATGGTTGCAAGCTCCGAGAGATTACGTCAATCCACCTTGCTCCCATTGCCAGGAGAGTGCAGCGTTGCCGGCTTGTTTGCCGGTGATCCTTGGGCGACGCGATCTCATTCAATCCTTCCTCAGAAGACGAATCATTTATGGCCGAGCTGGCAAGGCTGACCTTCCCCGATCTGGTTTCCCTGGCGATTGCATCGTCCAACGTCAGCGCCGCATGCGCCTGTTCGTCCCACACCCTGCGCAGTTGGCAAAGCGTTCCGCTGGCGCTGGCCGACACGGATTTCAGGGACGTGGGCACGCTTCTGGAAGACCCCTATGTCGAGCCGACATTCGTGGAATATCATCCGGCCGGGACACGCTATGGATCGCCGGATGCGCCCATTGCGCCGCGCTATTTTCCCTGCAACCGCGCCAACGTATCGGCATGCGTGCGCTGCGGCCGGACGTTCCTCCGCTATGTGGAAGCGGGCGGCTACTTCGTCGACCGCAGGATACGCGCGCTGTCGCCGGATCTGCTGGTTGACGCGCCGCTTCCCGAGGCGTAGATCAACGTCGCGGCCTCAGGCAGAAAATGCCTGGTTTCTACACCCGCTCCGGCTGGATGCCATCCCGTTGCGCAACCAGTTCCCTTGCGATATCGAAGAACGCCCGCGGAATGGCGCCGGATTCCGATGCGCGGCTTGCCAGCGCCAGCTGGGTGATCACGCTGGGCGTATCGAAGGGCCGGAACAGCACGCCCTTGATGCCCAGGCTCTGGAACAGGTCGGGCAGGATGGAAATGCCGCAGCGGGCCGCTACCAGGCCCGTGATCGTGGCCACCTCGCGTGCTTCCATCGTGACCTTGGGCGTAAAGCCCGCCTCGGCGCAGAGCCGATAGATCTCCAGGTTCAGCGTCGTGCCCTCATCCCGCGGAAACATCACGAAGTCCTCATTCCTGAGGTCATCGATCGACAAATGCGCGATATCCGCCAGCCGGTGATTGTCAGGCATCAGCACTGACAGCTGATGGTTCTGGAGGGTCGTCATCGCGATCTGGGTCGGAATATCGGTATTTATCGGCCGGATGAATGCCAGGTCCAGCGAGTGGTCCTCGAGGGCGGCCAGCTGCCGCATGGTCGACATTTCCTGCATCACCAGCTTCACGTTCGGGTACCGGGTGCGGTAGGTGTTGATGATCTTCGGAAAAATCGGCGTGAAGGCGGTGGACTTGATGAAGCCGATCTTCAACTGGCCGATCTCGCCCTTTTCAACCCGACGCGCCGTCTCCGCCGCGCCGGCCGCCAAGGCCAATACGCGGTAAGCGTCCTCCAGGAAGATCCGCCCGGCTTCGGTCAGCCGTATCGTGCGGCGCGAGCGGTCGAAAAGCACGGCGCCGATTTCCTCTTCCAGCGCCTGCACCTGCTGGCTCAGCGGCGGCTGTCCGATGTGCAGGCGGTCCGCGGCGCGCGTAAAGGAAAGCTCCTCGGCGACGGCGACGAAATACCGCAGGTGACGTAACTCCATATCGTATCTGTTTAAAGTATGGGTAAGCTACAAAACATATATTAGACAGATGACTTTTGCAAACCTATGATCTGTCCATGGCAAATAAAACCACTCAAGGAGACTGAAATGCCAAACGTGGGTATGCGCATTAACGAAGCGATCGTTCGTCCCGACCCGGCCGTCATCGACGCCTTCAGGCATCTCCCGGTCGCCAATATCGGCGACAGCATCAACCGCACCTTCTGCATGCATCCGGCGATCAGGCCGTACAACGACAACCCGCTGGCCGGACCGGCCTTCACCGTCAAGGTCAGGCCCGGCGACAATCTGCTGCTGCACAAGGCGCTCGACCTGGCGGCGCCGGGCGACATCATCGTGGTTGACGGCCAAGGCGACATGTCCAACGCGCTGATCGGCGAACTGATGGTGCTGTGGGCGATCAAGCGCGGGCTGGGCGGCATCATCATCGATGGCGCGATCCGCGATGTGAACCGCCTCAGGACCGTCAGCATTCCCGTCTATGCAGCGGGCGTGACGCCGGCCGGGCCTTACAAGGAAGGCCCGGGCGAGATTAATTTTCCGGTGGTCTGCGGCGGCGTTGTGGTCCATCCCGGCGACATCATCGTCGGCGACGCGGACGGCGTTGTGGTGATCAATCCGCGGGATGCCGGCAGCGTACTGGAAAAGGCGAGCGCGAAGTCGCGGGACGAGCAGCAAACGCTGGTCGACATCGAGAACGGCACATGGGGCCGTAGCTGGGTGGACGCGACGCTGGCCGCGAAAGGCTGCGACCTGGGGCGCTGATGCCAACGGGCCATCCACCGCTTGCCTAACCAGAATTGCCGGCCTCGCCGGCACAGGGCCGCCATGAGGGAGACAAGGATGTCGACACGCCGATTGCAGTCGGTGCTCTGTCTGGACGACTTCGAAGCCGCCGCCAGACGGCACCTGCCGAGACCGCTGTTTGGTTACATCGCCGGAGCCGCGGAGACCAATGCGTCTCTGCGGTTGAATGCGCAAAGCTATGGCCGCTATGCATTTCTGCCCAAGGTGATGGTGGACGTATCCAAGCGCTCTCAAACCGTGACCCTGTTCGGCGAGACCTATGCTTCGCCGATCGGCATAGCGCCGATGGGATTGAGCGCATTGACGTCCTACCGCGGCGATATCGTGCTGGCGCAGGCGGCCGAGGAAGCACGGGTGCCGATGATCATGAGCGGCTCGTCGCTGATTCCGCTGGAGGAAGTGGCGCGGGTGTCAAAAGGTGCATGGTTCCAGGCCTATCTTCCGGGCCAGGTCGCGCAGATCAAGGCGCTGATTGAACGCGTTGCGCTTGCCGGCTTCACGACCCTGGTGATCACGGTCGACACGCCGGCCCAGGCCAACCGGGAGAACAATGTCCGCACCGGGTTTTCAACGCCGTTGCGCCCGAGCTTGCGTCTCGCATGGGATGGAATGTCGCGACCGTCCTGGCTGCTCGGCACGTTCGCCCGCACGCTGGTTCAACACGGCATGCCGCACTTCGAGAACAACTATGCCACGCGCGGCGCGCCCATTTTGTCTGCCAATGTCGTCAGGGATTTCTCGGACCGCGGGCATTTCACCTGGGAGCACCTGAAGCTGATCCGCAGCCTGTGGCAGGGGCCGCTGGTGATCAAGGGCGTGCTTGGCAGCGCCGATGCGATGATGGCCTGCCGCATCGGCGTGGACGGCATCATCGTGTCGAACCACGGCGGTCGCCAGCTTGACGGCAGCGTCGCCCCCTTGCTTGTACTGCAGCAGATCGTCGAGGCGGCCGGGACGACGCCGGTGATGATCGACAGCGGCGTGCGCCGTGGCTCGGATGTGCTGAAGGCGCTTGCGCTGGGCGCGCGCATGGCCTTCGTCGGCAGGCCTTTCGCCTATGCCGCCGCGGTGGCCGGCAAGGCCGGAGTCGCCCACGGCATCGCGCTGCTGAAGGAAGAAGTCTCCAGGAACATGGCCATGCTGGGAATTTGCGGCATCAATGAAATGACGATGGAGCGCCTTGTCGCATTCGACCGGCAGGCCGTTCCCTTCGAACACATCGCTACTGACGAAAGGGCAGCGTAATGACAGTCAAACTCAAGGTGGTGCGCTCGGGCACCTGGACCAATCCGGTTTTCGATGAACTGGTAGGCAGCCATGCCGGCGTCGATCTCGACGTGTTTTCCGTCAGCGGCGCCGATCAGGAAGCCTGGAGCAAGCTGGCGCAGGCGCAGGTGTATCACCTGATGGCGTCACGGGACGACTTGCCCGCGCAGTGGCATGTGACCGATGAACTGCTGCAGCGCTGCCCGAACCTGCTGTGCGTTTCCTCGTCGGGCGCAGGCTACGACACCATCGATGTCGAGGCATGCACGAAGGCCGGCGTAGCCGTGGTGAACCAGGCCGGCGGCAATGCGATGTCCGTGGCGGAGCAAGCCTTCGGCCTGATGATCGCGGTCTCCAGGCGGCTGTGCGAACAGGACCGGCGGCTGCGCCGCGGCGAGCGCTTCAGCCGGGAAGAGGTGATGGGCCACGACATCGGCGGCAGGGTGCTCGGCCTGGTGGGCATGGGGCATATCGGCACGCGCATGGCCATCCTGGCCCATGCGTTCAACATGACGGTCCTGGCGACCGATCCCTATCTGACTGCGCAGGAAATAGAGCAGAGGGGCGCGACGCCGGTTGCCATGGATGAACTGCTGGCCCGCTGCGATATCGTCTCGCTGCACTGCCCGCGCAACAAGGAGACGCTGGGCATGTTCGATGCCGCTGCCTTCCGGGCGATGAAGCAGGGCGCCCTGTTCATCACCACGGCGCGCGGCGGCATCCATGACGAAGCCGCACTGGCGCATGCGCTGCAGACAGGTCACCTGCGCGGCGCCGGGCTGGACGTATGGAGCGTCGAGCCGCCGCCTGCCGACCACCCCTTGCTTGCGATGGACAATGTGGTCGCTACCCACCACACCGCCGGTGTGTCGCATGAAGCGCGCTACAACATCGCCAAGATCGCCGCAGAGCAGATCGTCCTGCTGGCAGGGGGCAACAGGCCGCCTCGGCTCGTCAATCCGGAAGTCTGGCCTGTCTATGCGCAGCGTCTCAGGCAAGCGCTGCTGTAGCAAGATCGTGGCGCATGTGCTCACGGTCCAGCACGTGCGCCGGCTTATCCACATCCGGCATCTCGTCTGATTGCCCGGCTTTCATTAAAACCATCCATCCCAATGGAGAAGGAGACAAACCATGTCCAGACAACCGTTCGCCCGCAAGCGCAATTCCCTGCCCGCCATGCTGGCGCCCCTGGTGGCCGTCGCGGCGATGCTCGCTCCCGGCGTGGGTGCGGCGACTGACGCAAGCACCTACCCAAGCAAGCCGATCAACCTGATCGTCGCCTACGCGGCGGGCGGCGGGTCGGACATGGTGGTGCGCCTGCTCACGCCTTTCATTGAAAAGGAGCTTGGCAACAACGCCAGAATCGTCGTCTCCAACAAGCCGGGCGCGGGCGGCGCGATCGGGTTCAGCGAGCTGGCGCGCTCCGCGCCGGACGGCTATACGATAGGCCTGATCAACACGCCGAACGTGTTGACGATACCGATCGAGCGCAAGACGACCTTTACCTGGCGCAGCTTCGATTTGCTCGGCAATATCGTGGACGACCCGGGCAATTTCTCGGTGCATGCCGACAGTCCGATTAAGTCCCTGCAGGAGCTGGCAAGGCAGGCGAAAGCCACGCCGGGAAAGATCAGCGTGGGAACCACCGGCACCGGCTCGGACGACCATCTGGCGATGCTGCTGTTCCAGAAGATTGCGAATGTGCAGATGATCCATGTGCCGTACAAGGGCGCGTCGGAAGTGCGCACCGCGGCGCAGGGCCAGCAGATCGACGTGGCCGCGGTCAATATCGGCGAGGCCCAGCAGTTTGCCAAGGCCGGCACGCCCTTGCGCCATCTCGGCGTGATGAGCGCGGCACGCAATCCGCTGGCGCCGGATGTGCCGACTTTCAAGGAGCAGGGCTACGACATCAACCTGGTGTCGCTGCGCGGCCTGGCTGCGCCCAAGGGCCTGCCGGCGGACATACGCGGCCGCCTCGTGGCCGCTACCGAGAAGGCCATCGCCAACCCGGAGTTCCAAAAGAAGGCAACGCAGGCCTTCGCGCCAGTGCGCTATCTGGCGCCGGACCGCTATGAAGCCGAGCTCAAGGAAAGCGACGAGCAATTCCAGAAATTGTGGAAAGACATGCCCTGGGGCGAGAAATAATCAAGGAGGAGCAACGCTGATGACCCGTCCTGAATTCCTGCATGCCTGTTGCGAGGTCCTCGGCGCCATGCACGTGCTGACCGCGCCGGAAGACATGGCGCCGTACCTCACCGACTGGCGCGGCCGGTTCACCGGCAGTGCCGCCGCCGTGCTGCGCCCCGCCGATACCCTGCAGGTCGCGGCCGTCGTTGCCCTGTGCGCCGAGGCGAAGGTGCCGCTGGTGCCGCAGGGCGGCAATACCGGCCTGGTGCTGGGCAGCGTGCCCGACCTTGCGGGAAACGCGGTCGTGCTGTCCCTGAAACGCATGAACCGCATCCGTGCCATCGATCTCGTCAACAACACCATCACGGTGGAGGCCGGCAGCATACTGGAAGAGGTGCAGAACGCGGCCAGCAAGGCGGACCGGCTGTTTCCGCTGTCGCTGGCGGCCGAAGGCAGTTGCACCATCGGCGGCAACCTGGCGACCAACGCCGGGGGCACGGCCGTTCTGCGCTATGGCAGCATGCGCGACCTGTGCCTGGGACTGGAAGTGGTGACGGCGGACGGGAAGGTCTGGGATGGCCTGCGGGGACTGCGCAAGGATAATACCGGCTACGACCTGCGCAACCTCTTCATCGGCGCCGAAGGCACGCTGGGCATCATCACCGCCGCCGTGCTGAAGCTGTTCCCGCAGCCGAAGGCGCAGGTGACGGCACTGGCAGGCTTGAATACGCCGCAGGATGCGCTGCGCCTGCTGGCGATGGCGCAAGCCACCTGCGCTGCAGGCCTGACCGGATTCGAACTGATGTCGGCATGCAGCGTTGCGCTGGTGGCCAGGCATTTTCCGCAGATGCGGACCGGATTCCAGGACGCCCATGCCCAGTATGTGCTGCTGGAGATTTCCGACAGCGAATCGGAAGCGCATGCCACTGCCATGCTCGAAGCAGTGGTCGAGGAGGCGATGGAAGGCGCGGTGCTGTGCGATGCGGTCGTTGCCTCGTCCATTGCGCAGTCCAGGGCACTGTGGAGCCTCAGGGAACACATCACGCTGGCCCAGGCCGCCGAGGGCAAGCATGTCAAGCATGATGTCTCGGTGCCGATTTCGTCGATCGCCGAGTTCATCGGCCAGACCGACGCGCTGCTGCAGCAGGCCTTTCCCGGATGCCGGATGGTGACCTTCGGGCATCTTGGCGATGGCAACCTTCACTACAACGTGTCGGCGCCGGAGGCGATGGCGGATGAAGCCTTCATTCAACATCAGGAGGCCATCAACCTGATCGTGCATGACAGCGCCGTGCGGTTCGGCGGCTCGATTTCGGCCGAACATGGACTGGGCATGCTCAAGCGCGACGAGATACGGCGCTACAAGTCAGACGTGGAAATGGAGCTGATGACGGCGATAAAGAAGGCGCTCGATCCGCATCAGCTGATGAACCCCGGCAAGGTGCTGTGAGCCCGCGAGCCCGACCTCCCGACACGCTGCGCTGACTGCCTGTCGCAAGCCTTCTGGCAACGGCGCTCGATGGCTGACGGTAAGCCGGGGCCGTCGCGATCCTGCCGCGGCGCGGTATCATGCGGCTCCGATTCATCGCTGCCCATCGTCCATGCTCACGCCCGAACAGTTCTTCGCCTTCCTTGCCGCGGCCATCCTGATCACCGCGTCGCCCGGTCCGGACAACCTGATGGTGCTGGGCTTCGGCGTCTCGCGCGGGCGCAGGCAGGGCATGGTGTTCGGGCTGGGCTGCGCGCTCGGGTGCCTGAGCCATACGCTGCTTGCCGCGGTCGGCATCAGCGGGCTGATTGCGGCGTCGCCGATGGCGTTCGGCGCATTGAAGGTGGCGGGCGGCCTGTACCTGCTGTGGCTGGGCGTGCAGGCGCTGCGCAGCCGCGGCGGCGCCAAGGTGGGAACGGTGGCCGGACCGCAATTGCCCTTGCGCGCGCTGTTTGCCAAGGGCCTGTTTGCCAATGCGATCAATCCCAAGGTCGTGCTGTTCTTCCTTTCCTTCCTGCCCCAGTTCGTGATTGCCGACAACGGCCATGTGGCGCTGCAGACGGTGCAGCTGGGCCTGACATTCACGCTGCAGGCCGCCGTGCTGTTCGGGGCGCTAGGCTATTTCTCCGGCGGCATAGGGCAGTGGCTGCAACGGCGGCCGGGTGCGCCGCTCTGGCTCGATCGCATCGCCGGCATGATCTTCATCGGGCTCGGACTGAAGCTGATCGCCGGTCGATGACGGTCAGGCCGGCGACCAGCTTCATGTCACGGCCGCCTCAGTAGCGATACCTGAGTTCGGCGAACACGGTGCGCTGCGGGAAGGGATGAAACAGGAAGTACTTGCGGTTGTTGATGTTGTCGATGCCGGCGGCAACCGTCCAGTGCCTGTCATGCTTGTACTGCACCCGTGCATCAAGCACCAGGTAACTCTGAAAGCCCTGGTAAGTGCCGGGGTTGATATCGCTGTTGTCCACGGTCGCATAGACCCTGCTGCTGTAGCGCGCCGCCAGTGTGTGGCTCCATTGTTCGTCCGGCCGCCAGGTGGCTACCGCGGTGGCGCGCCATGCCGGTACATACGGCGTGCGTTTCCCGACCGAGGTGGCGCCGGCGGCGGTTGGCGCATAGCCGCTGTTGGCCACGATCTTGGCATCCACGTAGGTCATGCTGGCCGACAGGTCGAGGCCGCGTGCCCAGGCATTGCGCCGCTCGGCCACCAGCTCGATGCCGCGCTGGCGGGTGCGGTCCAGGTTCTGCACGAAGGACAGCGGCGTGGCAATGCCGGCGATGGTGGAGGTCTGCGCAACCAGTGCATCGTCGACCAGTTCCCCGAAGAGCGACAGGCGCAGCCTGCCGTCGGCATCGCTGCGTTCCAGCGCCAGTTCTGCCGAGCGTACGTCCTCGGGCTTGAGAAAGGGATTGGCCTGGATGAAGGCGGTGCCGGTCTGCACGCTCTGGTACAACTCGCCGACCGTGGGAAAGCGCAGCGCCCTGGCCAGCGAAGCCGTCGCCGACCACAGCGGCGCGGCTTGCCACGACAGCGAGAATTTGGGCGAGAAGCCGGACCGGCGCACTTCGGGCTGATTGATCGGAAACAGCGCGCCGCTGGCGTTGCTGGAGAGATTGAAGCCGTCATAGGCGTGCCAGCGCTCGTAACGGCCGCCCACTGACGCCGTCAGCGATGGCGCGACCTGCCAGACATCCTGCGCCCACAGCGCCTCGGTCCGGGTGCTGCCGCGGGCATCGCCGGTCAGCGCGCCGGCGGCGCCGGTTTCCCATTGCGTAGTGGCGTAGCTCGGGCTTTCCAGCCGATAGCGGTCGAGATGCGCGCCTACGGTCAGGCGATGGCGCGCGCCGTCGGCCTGACGCCATCCGCCGGAAAGATCCAGCGTGCTCCAGCCGGTGCCGGCGGCATCGGTGATGCGGCCGGCGGCGTCGCTGCGGCCATAGGCACCGGTCGATGTGCGGACCAGGTCCTTGCCATAGCTGAAGTTGCTGGCCTGCGCTTCCCAGGTGAAAGCCTGGTCGCGGGCGGAGCGCAGCGACAGGCCGTGCATCCAGTGCGCTTGCTCGGTCGTGTTGGCGGAGTAAAGGCTGCGCAGGCCAGCCGCGCCGTAGCCGTTGCCGTTCAGGGCTACCGTCCCGGATGCCGCGCCGTAGTAAGGCTGGCCGCCGGCATCGCGCAGGAACGACGATGCGCCGGCTTGCGCACTGTTTTGCCAGTAGCCCAGGGTATAGGCCGCGCGCATGCCGGCGGGAAGGTCGTAGCCCAGCTTGAGCGTTGCGCTGTCCTGCACGGTGTGGGTCAGGTTGCCGGCGCCGACGATCTGTATCGGCGCGCCGCTGCGGTTGCGGTCGGCGATGGCGCCCTGGATCGGCGTCGCCGCGCCCGCGGCCTGCGCCGACTGCGCGCTGGTCAGGTAGGTCACCGGCTGGCTGAAGCTGCTGAGATGATTGAAGGCCAGGCGCCACGACCAGTCGCCGCTGCGGTCACCCAGGCTGACGCTGGCCTGGGTCGCGGGATAACGGTCGCTCTGCCCGTAAAGACTGAAGTTCTGGCTCGACAGCGTCAAGCCGGCCGCGGCTTCGAAGCCGGTTGGCTGCCTGGTGCTGATCTCGGTCACCGCGCCGAAGGAATTGCCCGGATAGGCGGCCGAGTAGGGCCCATACAGGGTGTCGATGCGTTCGACCTCGCCCGGCGCCACCATAAACCATTGCGGCGAGCCATTCTGGTTATTGTTGTTGATCAGGGCCGAGAGAAGAATGCCGTCGACATAGATCAGGCTGCGCGCGCTGGCATTGACGCCGGTGGTCCGCGTTGCCATCGGCGCCTGGGTGTCGCCGATGTAGCGCTTGCGCAGCAGGATGCTGGGCTGGTATTTCAACAAGTCTTCGGTATTGACGGCATTGACGGTCTCCGCCGCCTGGCGCGCCGTCACGCTTTCCACGGTGTGTCCGGGCTGGGCGCGCGCCGCCGGCATGGCTTCCGACTGGATGGTAACTGCGGGCAGGGTCTGGTCGTCTGCCTGGGCATGCAAGGCGCCCAGGCAGGCGAGTGCCGCGGCCGTTGGCCGCAAGGTGATGTATTTCATGAAGGATTCCGATTCGTCCCGTTGCTGCTGACGCCGCCCGGAAGGCGGACGGCGTGCAGGAAGCGCCGGCCGGGCAACGGTTGCCATCGGCCAGCACATGCTTGTCCGGGCAGCGCATGGCGTGCCCGGCGCGACACAAGGTCAGGTCAGCAAACTGCCGGCGGCGCCCGCGGCTGTGCGCTGCGCCAGGCATGCAGCAGCGAGGGCGCCAGGAAGAACAGCAAAGGCCGCGCGGGCCTGCTGGCGGTGGGAAGAATCGGTACGGCCACGACCGGCACCTGCAACGCGTCGGCATGCAGGTGGCAGAACGGGCAGTGTTCCAGGTGGAGGGCAGGGGAAGAGGCAGGACCGTGACTGCCGGCATGCGCATGGCCGGTGTCTGCGTCGGGCTCGGCATCGGTGCTGCACAGATCCTCCGGCGCGTCGTCGGCGTCGACGTGAGTCTGCGCATGGGATGCGGTGGCCGCCTGTGCGAAGGCATGGGAAATTGCCGGCGCCACCGATGCGATGACGACCGCGAACATGGCCAGCCAGGCTGCCACCGCACGCTGCAATTTCTTTTTCCCCATTGTTAATATTTTAACAGAGGGTTAAATCCTGTTCAAAGGCGGGATGACGGCACAGGACGGATTCAGGTGCCGAAATACGGGCCGAGGCTGCCGTCCGGATTGAACATGCGCTTCGTGCTGCGCTGGGTCGGGCCATCGTAAGAGGAAGCAGCGCCGCTGGCCGCGGTGGTGTCGCTGGGCTGGTAGGGCTTGCCCCGCATCGAGGAGCAACCGGCGGCGGTGGCAAGAATCATCAGCACGATAACGGTTTTCATGAGCATTTCCCTCTCTGCAAGGCGGTAATTCGTCCATTGTAAAGCCGGCTCCGGGTTCGGTATTGCGCCGCATCGCCCTGATCTGGCCTGCGACCGGTAAAATGTGCCGCTCTGAAAAATGTTTCTCCCCTCTCAACTGGCTTAATTGATGATCATCGCAACACACTCCGGAAAATTCCATGCAGACGATGTCTGGGCTGCAGCCGTGCTCAACCTGATGTTCCCGGGCAGCGAACTGGTTCGCACGCGCGACCCGGCCACCATTGCCCGCGCCGATTTCGCCGTCGATGTCGGCGGAGTCTGGGATGCGGAGAAGGGCCGTTTCGATCATCACCAGAAGGGTTTCCAGGGCGCGCGCGCTTCCGGCGTGGTGTATGCGAGCGCCGGACTGGTGTGGAAGGAATACGGACCACGCTGCGTGTCGCTGGTGGCCGAACAGGCAGGCCACGCATTGAGCCTGGCGCAGGCGACGGAAATCGCCAATGCGATCGATGCGGATCTGGTGCAGTACCTCGACATGTCCGACACCGGCGCCGCCAGAAGCGCGCCGGGCAGCTATGGCTTGTCGGCCATCATCTCCGGCTTCAATCCGAGCTGGCTCGATGAGCAGGCCGCCGGCGGCGCCGAGGCGGCGGACGCCCTGAGAATGACGCGTTTCCGTCGTGCCATGGAGATTGCGACCGACATCCTCCGCAATGGCGTCCTGTACCGGGTGGGCGCGCTGCAGGCGGTGCAGCAGGTGCGCCAATCGCAGCGCCTGGATGACGGACGGCTGCTATTCCTCGAAAACAGCGCTCTGCCTTGGGCGTCCATCGTGCGCAATGAAATGCCGCAGGTGCTGTTCGTGATCAGCCATAGCGTTGCGGAACAGCGCTATATGCTGCATACGGTGCCCAGCGCGCCCGAAAGCTTCGAGGCGCGCAAGGATCTGCCCCAGCACTGGGCCGGCCTGCAGGGAGAGCAACTGGCAGCCGCGACCGGCGTGCCGGATGCGGTGTTCTGCCATAACAACTTGTTCATCGCCGCCTGCAAGTCCTGGGACGGCGTTCTCGACATGGCGCGTCAGGCGATCGATGCCTGATCTTCATTGCGTATAACCTTTGAAAGGAAGCTGATGGATAAGGTAAAAGCCGTATTGACCGGACATAGCCGTGGCCTCGGGGCGGCGATTGCTGCCGAACTGGCGGCGCACGGCATCCCAACTCTGGCGCTGGCCCGCAACGGCGGAGCGGCAGGCAAGGGGCTCGAGCAGGTGGAACTGGACTTGTCCGACTCGCAGGCGCTGGCTGCGTGGCTGGCCGGCGGCCAACTGGCCAGCTTCCTGGCGGGAGCATCGACGGTTTTGCTGATCAACAATGCCGGCATGCTGCAGCCGGTCGGGCCGCTTGCCATGCAGGCGCCGGACCAGGTCGCGCGCGCCATCGCGCTCAATGTCGCAGCGCCACTGATGCTGGCAGCGGCGGTGGCCGCCGTGCCGGTTGCGGACAGGCGGATAGTGCATGTGTCTAGCGGCGCGGGGCGCAATGCCTATCCGGGCTGGGCGGTTTACTGCGCCGGGAAGGCGGCCCTGGACCACCATGCCCGCGCTGCCGCACTCGACAATGCGCCCGGGCTGCGTGTGTGCAGCCTGGCGCCGGGCGTGATCGACACCGACATGCAGGCGCAGATCAGGGCCAGCGACCCGGCGAGCTTTCCGCTGCGCGAGCGTTTCGAGGCATTGAAGCAGCAGGGCCAGCTGGACACGCCTGCCGACTGTGCCCGCAAGCTGCTGCGCTATCTGCTGAGCGCCGATTTCGGCCAGGAGCCGGTAGCCGATCTGCGCGACGCTTGAAGTTCGGTGCGCGCCGCCTGGCGCCGCTGCATCAATAAAAAATGCCTGCTTGAAAAGCAGGCATTTTTCTTTCAACCCGGTTAAGAGCGGTTGAATCAGGCCTTGCGGGCCTTGCGACGCGACAGACCGAAGCCGAGGAAGCCCAGGCCGAGCAGCGCCACCGTGGCCGGTTCCGGAACCTGGTTGCCGCCACCGCCGAAGATCACGTCCAGCGATCCATTGATGCGCTGGGTGCCGGTCGGGTTGAAGTTGTTGAGCTGGCCCGACTGGAACGTGATGTTGTAGAACGGATTCGGGCTGGTGAAGTATTGGCTGCCGGCCGTGGTCAGGTTCAGCGAGGACGATGCGCCGAAGCTGCCGCAATTGATGCCGTTGGTGGCGCCGCAGGTGGACAGGCTAGGATCGAGCGTGCCCTGGCCGGAGCTGGGCATACCGGTGGCGATCAGGTAGTCGTCGCTGCCCCCGGTGACGCTGAAGGCACTGGTGCCACTGCCCGGCTCGCCAAATTTGCTGTCGGCATTCGGGTCGATGAAGATGCGCAGCGAGCCGCCTGGCGAGAAATTGAAGGTGGCGCCGCTGCCGGTGCCGGCCTGCAAAGTGCCGTTGCCCTGGAACAATGCATACATGCCGTACTGGTTCGCGCTCACTCCGCCGAGCTGCGAGGCGACAGGGGTGCTGCCATTGTTGGCAACGAACTGTCCTGCATTCCACAGCAGGGAAACCTGGAAGGTGTTGCCCGAAAAGGTGATGACTTCGTCGTAGTTGCCGGTGATCTTGTCTGCGGTGAAGGTATTTGCCAATGCACCTGCAACCGAGCTCTCGGTGACCTGGAAATCAGGGAAGGACTGGGCGGAAGCCAGGCCTGCGCTCAGTGCCAGTGCGCCGGCCAGCAGGATATTTTTTGTTGGGTGATTCATGTTTTCTCCGATCAATTGTTACATGGGCGACGTGTCGTCTTCCCACGGAGTAAGCAAGATAGGGGCCAAACGTGAACTTCTTTAAAAAACAACCGTTTACAAAGATCCCGGGAATTTGTCCGCAAGAAATGTAAAGTAAACCGGCAGTGTTTCAATAAGGCATTGAAATTGAAGGAAAAGTGCTGTTGGGCGGGGAAGATTGCACAGCAGGTCGGCAGATACTGAATTGTTTCTTGGGAATCTCGATGTGTAAAACAGGATTTGTCGGAGAAATTTACACAAACGATTTGGCCAGGGACACCGGCGTTTTAACAATATTCTTGTGGCAATGGAAGGTCGGGCAACGCAAGTACCTGAAATACCCCTGCATGCGGCGTGGACGGAGGCGCGGCCCGCGGCGGCGCTGCGGCCGGCGGGTCGGGTGCGGGAGTGGATTGCAGCGGGAGGGGGGGTGCCAGACCCGGGCATGCGGTTCGGCTGGGCGGTACTGTTTAGTGCGGGCGCGGCACGACGCATGCCGCACCCGGCGACGGTCAGGCAGGAACCGGCTGTACGCCGCTCAGCCGAAGATGATCCAGGCGGCCACCAGGATGATCAGCAGCGCCCGCACGATGTAGTACACCGTACGGTTCCAGGCCTTGAAGCGGCGGCGATAGCGGCCGGCGTGCCAGAAGACGCGGAACACCTTGTTGATGCCGCCGGTCTGGTCGCCTGTCTCGTTGGGCGAGCTGGCGGCGGTCATGATCGTGCGCCCCAGCCACTTGTTGATGATTTGCGCCCAGCGGTAGCGCATCGGCCGCTCGATGTCGCAGAACAGGATGATGCGGTTGACGTCGCTGGAATTCTTCGCCCAGTGCAGGAAGGTCTCGTCGAAAATCACTGCCTCGCCATCGCGCCAGCTATAGCGCTGGCCGTCGACATCGATGAAGCAGCGGTCGGTATTCGGCGTGACCAGGCCCAGGTGGTAGCGCAGGGAGCCCGCAAACGGGTCGCGGTGGCTGTTGAGCTTTGCGCCAGGCGGCAGTTCGGCAAACATCGCGGCCTTGACCGAGGGTATCTGGCGCAGCAGGGCCACGGTCTTCGGGCACAAGGCTTCCGCGGAGGGATGGCTGGCGTCGTACCACTTCAGATAGAAGCGCTTCCAGCCGGTCTTGAAGAAGGAATTGAAGCCGGCGTCGTCATTCTTTTCCGCCGCTCGGATCTTCTGCATCGCGATCAGGTTCAGCGCCTCGCCACGGATCATTTCCCAGTTCTCCTGCAGCGGCTTCAGGTCGGGAAACTGGCTGGTCGGCAGATACGGCGTGGACGGCACCCCTGAAAACATGTGCATGAAGGTGTTGAGCGGAGAGACGAACGACGAGTGATCGAAAATCTGGCGGAAGAAAGGCAGCCTGACCCTGCCGCGGAAATGGATGTGCAGGATGGACAGCAGATAGATGGCGACAATGGTCCACTTCATGGCGGCAACAGGAAAGGTAAGGATAGAAAAGGAAGGAGGTCGCTCGCGGTAAGAAAGCAACGAGAGACGCGATTTTAACCTTTTTCAAAATTTTCCTAATTATTGTTGCTTTTTTTGATTGAGATGATTTTCGCTTCTGATCTATCTTCGCAACGCTGACGTGCGGCGAAGGCCGAAGGACGATGCTTGATTCGATCGCAGCCTTGCACCGCCGCCGGTCGCTACAATGCCGGATTGATAACGTCAGGCAATTTCTTGATGACCACAAACCGATTTCCCCTTCATTCACTGAAGCGCGTATCGCCTCGCCATCGCCGGGCGCCGGCCATGTCCGCCCTCGTGGCGACGATCCTGCTCGGCCTGGCGCTGATGCTGGGCATGCGCCCCGCCGTCGCACAGGGCGCCAAGGCCGCGCCGGCGCCGGCCGCGGCGGCTGCTCCTGCCGCCGCGCCAGCAGCGCCGCCGGCCCCGACGCCTATCGCCCTGGCCGACGTCGCCGTCGAAGCCGAGACCGCGAGCGCACTGGTGCGGCGCTTTGAGGCCCGCAGCCGCATGCAGGATGAGCTCGACAGCGCCAGCGAGGAGCTGCCGGTGCTGGCACGCGACATGGCCGTGCGCACGCTGGAGATGCGGCGCCTGCTCACCCGCAACGCGCCGCTGGAAACGATACGCAGCCTGGAAGCGGAATGGCGCTACCTGGAAAACCGCTCGTCGGCGATCACCCGCGACCTGACCCGCGCCGCGTCCCAGCTCGACCGCGACCTAGCCGAACTCGACAAGCTCGACGCCACCTGGAGCGCCACCCGCGAAGCGGCCATCACCGGCGCCGCGCCGGCGCCGGTGATGGCGCGGGTGCGCGAAATCGCGGCCGAAGTTGCCAAGACCAAAAAAACCGTGCTGGAGCGGCGGGCGCGTGTGCTGGCCCTGCAAAGCCAGTCCGCCGAAGTGGGTTCGCGGGCGGCCCAGGCGACCCAGGCGCTGGCGGAGGCCAGCGAGCAGGCGGCGGCGCGCCTGTTCTATACGGACAGCCCGCCGATCTGGCTCAGCGATCCGTTCGACGTGCATGCGCGCGAGTTGCCCGATGTCGGCACCAGCGGCATGGGAGAAACCGTCGCCCTGGCAACCTATATCCGGAACAATCTGCGCAATTTCGGCATTCACGCGCTCGCATTCCTGGCGCTCGCCGGGCTCCTGTACCTGATCCGCAGCAAGGTGCAGGTGCTGAGCCAGACCGACCGCAACCTCAAGCGCACAGGCAAGATTTTCGACATGCCTATCGTCAGCGCGGTGCTGCTGAGCCTGCTGCTGGCGGCCTGGTTCTATCCGCGCGCGCCGCGGCTGTTCTGGCTCGCCGGCGGCGTATTCAGCGCGATACCCACGCTGATCTTTTCCCGCCGGGTCATCGAGCGGCATCTTTATCCGGTGCTGTATGTCGTGGTCGGCTTTTATGTGCTTGACAAGCTGCGCGGCGTGCTCACGCCGCTGCCGGTGATCTGGCGCTGGGCCATGCTGGCGGAGATCGTTTTCTTCCTGCTGGCCCTGGTGCTGACCCTGCGCCACTCCCGGCGCAAGCCGGACGGCCCGCCCTGGACCGCGACCGCCGCCTGGCGCGCGGTGCGCTGGGGCGCATGGCCGGGCCTCCTGGTGTTTTCAGTGGCGCTGGCTGCCAACCTGGCGGGCTATGTGCGCCTGGCCGACCTGCTGACCGCCACCGCATTCTTCAGCGCCTTCAGCGCCGTGGTTGCGTATGCGCTGACGCGGGTCGGCGAAGGCCTGCTGCATGCCTTGCTGTGCGTGCCGCCGCTGTCCTTTCTCGGCATGGTGCAGCGTCATACGCCGCTATTGACCAGCCGCTTCAACCGCTTTTTGAAATGGGTGGCCTTCATCGTGTGGCTCGGCCTGACGCTGCGCGCGCTGGGCCTCTTGCCGCCGGTGCTGAGCCACCTCGACGCGCTGTGGGAAGCCAAGCTGCCGCTGGGCTCGCTGGAAACCTCGGTCGGCAGCGTGGTGATCTTCATCCTCACCATCTGGGGCACCTTCCTGGTATCGCGCCTGGCCCGCTTCATTCTGGAAGAGGAAGTGTTTCCCAACCTGTACCTGGAGCGCGGCCTGCCGTATGCGATCAACCGCGTAGTGCATTACCTGGTGCTGCTGTCGGGCTTCGTAATCGCGCTGGGGGCCATGGGCGTGGACATGACCAAGTTCACGATCCTGGCCGGCGCGTTCAGCGTGGGCATCGGTTTTGGCCTGCAGAATATCGTCAACAATTTCATCTCCGGCCTGATCGTGCTGTTCGAGCGGCCGATCAAGGTGGGCGACACCATCGAGATCGATGGCCAGACCGGACGGGTGCAGCGCATAGGCATACGGGCCAGCGTGGTGCTGAGCACCTCCGGCGCGGAAGTGATCATCCCGAACGGCAAGCTGATTTCCGACAAGGTGATCAACTGGACGCTGTCGAGCGGCCGCAGGCAGATTTCGGTATCGGTGCTGCTGAAGCTGGATGCGGATGTGAGCCGGGCGCGCGAACTGGTGCTGGGCGTGGCGCGCCGCCACAAGAGCGTGCTGCAGGCGCCGCCGCCGGAAGTGCTGTTCGTGCGGCGCGGCATCGACCAGCTTGAGTTCGAACTGCGGGTCTGGACCGATGCGCTGGACGCCTGGATGGAGGTCAAGAGCGACATGACGGCGGAAATCAACGAGGCGCTGCGGCACAATGAAATCGTCGGCGCCGTGCCGGACAAGCCGGCCGATGCGCCCGCCGCGCCGGTGGTGGCCGACCTGCCGCCGGGCTCGCTGGCGGAGCAGGAAGCGGCCGCGCCAGCCAGCCCGGAAACGGAACAGGTCCGTCCGGCGGGCCCTGGTGCGGTTCCGCCAAAGACTTGAACTGGTTGGAATTCATGAAAGGCATGCGAAAGCATGCCTTTTTGCCTATTTGTTGCCTTATTTCCATGCAAATTGGAAAATAAAATTGTTTATCGGTAAATTTTGCGCGTAATTTTTGCTACAGATAGGAAATAATTTCTAGCGGGAATGAACTTTCTGACGTTTCCTCATGTCAATATCGGCGTGTTGATGTAGGGAAATCTTTGTTAAACGTTCAGAAAGACATTCATGTCCTCCATTCTTTTCTCGCTGCCTTGCCGACGCTCCGCGCTGTCCGCTGCGGCTGTTCTGACCCTGTTCATGTCCGCCTCGGCTTCGGCTGCAACCCTGCAGGTCGGCCCGGGTAAAACCTTCGCCACCCCGTGCCGCGCGTTTGCCGCGGCTGCCGACGGCGATACCGTCGAGATCGATGCCGCCGGCAGCTACAACGGCGACGTCTGCGGCATCGGCCGCAGCTGGCTGACCATCCGCGGCGTCAATGGCCGTCCGAAGATCAATGCCAATGGCGCCAATTCCATGGGCAAGGGCATCTGGGTGGTGCAGGGCACCGGCACCGTGATCGAAAACGTGGAGATGTATGGCGCCGCCGTGGCTGACCGCAACGGCGCGGCGCTGCGTCTCGACGGACGCGACCTGACCCTGCGCGGCAGCTACCTGCACGACAACGAGAATGGCATCCTGACCAATAACGACGGCGTTTCCAACATCGTCATCGAGAACACCGAATTCGCCAATAATGGCTACGGCGACGGCTATTCCCACAACCTGTACATCGGGCACGTGAACAGCCTGGTATTTCGCAACAGCTATTCGCACGACGCCAAGGTCGGCCATAACCTGAAGTCCCGCGCCAATACCAACACCATCGTCTACAGCCGCTTTTCCAGCTCGGTCAACCAGCCCAGCTACGAGATCGATCTGCCCAACGCGGGCAAGGCCTATGTGATCGGCAACGTGATCCAGCAGCCGGCATGGAACAACAATCCGGCGCTGCTGGCCTTTGGCGAAGAGGGCGCGAGCAATGTCGGCCAGGAACTGTACGTGGTCAACAATACCTTCATCAATGAAGACAGCTCGCGCGGCACCTTCATCATGGTCGGCGGCGACGTGACCACCCCGGTGCTGATGCAGAACAACCTGTTCGTCGGCACCGGCACCGCCAGCACCCAGTCCAACACCGTCGACCGCACCAACCTGCGCACGCTGTCGGCCGCCTTCGTCGACCGCGCCGGCTACGATCTGCGTCCGGCCAGCGGCTCGCCGGCGATCAATGCGGGTTCGGCGCCGGGCAGCAGCGCGTCCGGCCTGTTGCTGACGCCAACGCTGCAGTACAAGCATGTCGCCGGCAGCGAGGCCCGTCCGGTCAATGGCGCCATCGACATCGGCGCCTATGAAGCCGCGACAACGCCGACCACCACCACGACCACGCCGACCACCACCGCGCCAACCACCACGACCTCGCCGTCGACCACGCCGACCGCGACCAACTGGGTCGCCTGCGCAGGCGAGGGCGGCACCTGCTCGTTCAGCGGCACCCGCCAGGTACGCTACGGCGCCAACGGTGTCTACGCCTACAAGTCGGCCACCGATGCGATCAGCTGCAGCAACGCCGTATTCGGCGACCCGGTCTATGGCCAGGCCAAGTCCTGCAGCTATGCAGACACCACGACCAGCACCACCACCCCGACGACAGCGCCGACCACCACGACTTCGCCGTCGACCACGCCGACCGTGAGCAACTGGATCGCCTGCGCAGGCGAGGGCGGCACCTGCTCGTTCAGCGGCACCCGCCAGGTGCGCTACGGCGCCAACGGCACCTACGCCTACACGTCGGCAACCGGTGGTGTCAGCTGCAGCAACGCCGTGTTCGGCGACCCGGTCTATGGCCAGGCCAAGTCCTGCAGCTATGCAGACACCACGACCAGCACCACCACCACGACGACAGCGCCGACCACCACCACGACCGCCACGGCGCCCAGCACCCAGACCTGGACCCGTTGTGCAAGCGAGAACGGCACCTGCAGCTTCAGCGGCACCCATCAGGTCCGTTACGGCGCCAACAATGTCTATTCGTACAAGTCGGCGACCGGCGCGATTTCCTGCAGCAATGGGGAATTCGGCGACCCGGTCTATGGGACGCAGAAGTATTGCGATTACCTGAACTAGGCGCGTGACGGCGACGCAGCCCGGCTGCGCGCATGAATGCCAAAAAGGCTGCCCGCAAGGTGCAGCCTTTTTTTATGCCCGGCTTTCCGGAAGCCGGGTTCGTCCAGCCCTGTTACGGCCTGGCGCCGATCAATGGTATTGCGGCGTGCCCAGCCAGGCCTGCAGCTGCCGCAGCACGCTGAATTCGCGCAGCCCGGCCTCGGGGTCGCAGGCAATGAGTTCGGTCAGCCGGGGCGGGAAGGCGCTGGCGCGGGCGTCCAGGATGCGGTAGTTGCGCAGCCGGTTGGCCTCGGCCATCGACACGATGCCTGGCCAGCGTTCCGGCCCTGGCGTGACGCCGATCAGGCGCCGGCCGAGCGGACCGATCAGGCTTTCCAGCTGCGGCTGCGGCGCGATGCCCTTCCAGTGTGAATGCACCACGATACCGACATCCGGATGACGCATCAGCATGTCATCCAGTATCCAGGCCCAGCGAAACAGCCAGGCTTGCTGGATACCGGCTTTCAAGGGAGAAAACGGCGAGAGGCGTGATGTTGCGCTGGCCGGATGCAGCACGCCGTCAAATTCAAGAAAGAGTATGCGCATATCCAGACCCGGTGAGCGAAAGTCGCACCAAGGTACTGTATGCATATACAGTTGTCAAGTTGTCTTCAGCCGTAGGCAGGATGCCGCGCTCAACTGTTGATGAAGTCGGCCAGCCTCGCGCGCAGGTTGTAGTCAAGCTGCCATTGCCGGCGCTCGGCGGAGGACTGCGCCTGCGCCGCCAGCTCCTGCTCCGACAATGCCGCCTGCGCCTGGACCAGGCGATGCGCCTGGCCGGCGTCGGGCAGGACGGTGCCGAAGAAGGCGACGGTGTCGCCGCGCTGGATCAGCAGCGTGGGAAAATTCTCCACGTCGAAGTCGCCGACGATGTCGGCTTCATCCTCGACGTCGATCCAGACGAATTGCTTGTCCGGATGGCGCTCGGCGAGCGCTTCGAAGGCCGGGCGGTACTGGCGGCATACATCGCACCATGCCGCGCACAGGCAGGCGACGAACCAGACGTCGCCCGAAAGCGCGTCCAGCAGTTCGCTGCGGTTGTCATGCTGAAGGGTCAGGCTGCTCATGGGCCGGTATTTTAGCCTACACGCAGCCCGGCTGGCCGGCTGCCGCCCAATCGCATCTGCCACGGTAAAATAGCCGAATGCCTACGATTCTCGCCCTGGAAACCTCGACCGAGCTTGCCTCCGTCGCCCTGTATGTCGATCAGCGTCTGCTTGGCCGTGACGCCGCGCCGGTGCAGACCCATTCGCAAACCCTGCTGCCGCTGGTGCAGTCGCTGCTGGCCGAGGCCGGCATCGCGCTGGCCGACTGCGACGCCATCGCCTTCGGCGCCGGCCCCGGCTCGTTTACCGGCGTGCGCACCGCCTGCGGCGCCGTGCAGGGCCTGGCCTTCGGCGCCGGGCTGCCGGTGGTGCCCGTCGTCACGCTGGAAGCGATGGCCCAGGCCTGCCACGAGCGCACCGGCGCGACCGATGTGCTGTGCCTGCTCGATGCGCGGATGGCGGAGGTCTACTGGGCGCAATACCGGCATGGCCCCGACGGCTGGCAGACGGTGATTGCGCCGGCGCTGGCCAAACCGGCTGACGTGGCGCCGCAGGGCGCCGTGGTCGCCTGCGGCAACGGACTTTCCGCCTATGCCGAGGCCTTCGCCGCAGCCGACTTCATCGCGTGCGCCGAGCCCGGCGTCATGCCGCATGCCGCCCAGGTGGCAACACTGGCGGCGCAGCGCTTCCTGCGCGGCGAAACCATGGATGCGGCAAGCGCGCAGCCGCTGTATCTGCGCAACAAGGTGGCGCTGACGACCGCGGAGCGCATGGCGGGGAAGGCGGCATGAGCGCCCAGCCCGCCGGTAACGCGCTGCGCTTTTCTGCCATGCGGGTGGAAGACGTGCCTGAGGTACTGCGCATCGAGCAGGCGGCCTATCCCTTTCCCTGGACCGGCGGCAATTTCCTCGACTCGATCCGCAGCGGCTATCTGTGCCGCGTGGGATGGGATGCATCCGGCCGCATGGTGGGTTATTTCCTGATCATGTCGGCGCTCGACGAAGCGCACCTGCTCAACATCACCGTGGACCCGCCGGTGCACGGGCGCGGCCACGGCCTGGCGCTGCTGGAGCATGCCACCGACTGCGCCAGGGAGCGCGGCATGCGTTCCATCATGCTGGAGGTGCGGCCGTCCAACCAGCGCGCGCTGGCCATCTACGAGCGCTATGGCTACGGCCGGATCGGCGTGCGGCGCAATTATTATCCGGCGCCCAACAATACCCGCGAAAACGCGATCGTCATGAGGATGCCGCTATGAATTCAAGTTCAGGCCGACGTGACCAGGTGATTGCCGAAATGGGCCTGGGTCCGGTATGGAACAAGCGCCGCCAGGCGGCGGACGCCTCCGCGGCGCAGCAGCCCGACCTGCTGGCGCCGGTGGAAGAAGCGCCGCCCGTGGCTGCCGCGGCAGAGCAGGCGTCACCTGCGATTCACCTGGAAGCCCCGCCGGCGGCGCCGCCGGCCGGGGAGGTAGCCCGGATGGACTGGGATGCGCTGCAGCAGGCGGTTGCCGGCTGCGTCAAGTGCCGTCTCTGCGAGACCCGTACCCACACCGTATTCGGCGTGGGCGACCGCAAAGCGAAATGGATGTTCATCGGCGAAGGCCCCGGCCGCAACGAGGACCTGCAGGGCATCCCGTTCGTCGGGCCGGCCGGCAAGCTGCTGGACAACATGCTGCTGGCCATGGGTCTCTCGCGCACCGAGAACGCCTATATCGCCAACGTGGTCAAGTGTCGTCCGACCGATGAGAACGTCCGCGACCGAGCGCCCTCGCCGGAGGAGGCGGGCGCCTGCATGCCCTACCTGCAGCGCCAGATCGAGCTGGTGCAACCGGTCGTGCTGGTGGCGCTCGGCAAGACCGCCGCGGTGTCGCTGCTGGACCTGCCGCCCGACAGCGCAGTGGGCAAGCTGCGCGGGCAGGTTTTCCATTACCGCGACATGCCGCTGGTGGTCACCTATCACCCGGCCTACCTGCTGCGCCGCCTGACCGAGAAGGGCAAGTCATGGGCCGACCTGTGCCTGGCGATGCATGCCTATGCCGGCCAGCGCTGATAGCGGGCCAAGATGCCAGGAGCGGTTTCACCGCCGCTGGCATCAGCTGACCGACCCGCATGTCAGGGCGCTGGCCTGGCTGATCGACGCGCCCTCGCTGCTGGACCCGGCGGCGCCGCAGTGGGCGGGGCGCATCGCCGAACTTGGGAGCGATGCCGGCGATGCGGCGCGGCCCTGGCTGCTGGCCCTCGACGCGGCACCGCAGGCGCTGCATGCCCATATCGCGCTGCATTCCCATGCCCGGCTGGGCCGCTACGCCGAACAGCTGATGACCTTCTACCTGCAGCACCTGGGCGTGCTGGCCGCGCACAACCTGCAGGTGCGCGACGCTGACAAGCGCACGCTGGGCGAATTCGATTTCCTGGTCTGGCGCGGCGACGCGCTGCTGCATTGGGAGTTCGCCACCAAGTTCTATCTGCTGCAGTCGCCGCCGGCCGGCGCGGTGCGCCAGGAACGCGCGGACTATTTCGTCGGCCCGAATCTGGCCGATAGCCTGGGCGCGAAGATGCAGAAGATCTTTCAGCGGCAATTGAGCCTGTCGGACCATCCGGCCGCGCAGCCGCTGCTGCCGCAACCGGTAAGCGCCGCCCAGGCGCTGGTCAAGGGCTGGCTGTTCTATCCCGACGGAGACTATCCGGTGTCGCCCGCGCTAGGCGTGTGCGCTCTGCATTGCCGGGGATTCTGGTGCGGACTCGATGCATTGCCCGAGGCGCCTGCCTATGCGGTGCTGCCGCGCCTGTCCTGGCTGGCGCCGGCGCGGCTGGCTTCGGCCGATACCCTCGACCGCAGCGGGCTTGCCGGGGAACTGGCCAGGCGCTTTGCCGAGGACGAGGCAATGCCGGTGCTGGTGGCCCTGCTGCGGTTGGAGGGCGGCGTCGCGCTGGAAATCGCGCGCGGCTTCATCGTGCCGGAAGGCTGGCGCGAACGCGCCGGGCAGCGGGTGCAGGCAGTGGTGGAATAGGCCGTCCGGGTTCGGCCGCCGGCCGCGGGCCGGCTCAGTGCTTGTGTTCGCCGATCAGCGCCAGCGAGTCATGCTCGCGCTGGTTGGCCGCATGGCGGCGCATCACCATCAACATCGTGCTGGAGACGAACAGGCCGAACAACACGATCACGATATTGACGTTCAGGTCCAGCTTCACCATCAGCGCGTACAGCACCAGCATGGTCAGCACCGACAGGTTCTCGTTGAAGTTCTGCACCGCGATCGAATGGCCGGCGCTCATCAGCACATGGCCGCGATGCTGCAGCAGCGCATTCATCGGCACCACGAAGTAGCCGGACAGCGCACCGATGATGACCAGCAGCGGATAGGCCACCCAGACATTGGTGACCATCGTCATCAGGATCACCACCAGACCCATCGCCACGCCGAGCGGCATCACCGACAGGGATTTTTTCAGCGGCACGAAGCGGGCCGCGGCCACCGCGCCCAGCGCCACGCCGATCGCCACCACGCCCTGCAGGATGGCGGCGCGGTCGAGCGCCATGTGCAGGGACTTCTCGGCCCATTTCAGCACGATGAACTGCAGCGTCGCGCCGGCGCCCCAGAACAGGGTCGTCACTGCCAGCGAAATCTGGCCGAGCTTGTCGGCCCACAGCCGGTTGAAGCAGCCGGCGAAGTCCACCATCAGCTTGACCGGGTTGCGCTCCTGGTGGCTGTAGCGTGCGCCGGTATCCGGAATGCGCAGGTTGAACAGGGCGGCGACGATGTAGGAAACCACGATCACCAGCAGCGCGCCTTCCACCGGCGTGTCGATGCCCAGGTCGAAATACGGTACGTCGACTTGCATCAGCGCCGCGCCGATCCTGGGATTGACCAGCGTGCCGCCGAGCACCGTGCCGAGGATGATGGATGCCACGGTCAGGCCCTCGATCCAGCCATTGGCGGCCACCAGTTTTTCCGGCGGCAGCAGTTCGGTCAGGATGCCGTATTTCGCGGGCGAGTACGCCGCTGCGCCAAAGCCGACGATCGCATAGGCAAGCAGCGGGTGGACGCTCAAAAACATCATCCCGCAGCCGACGATCTTGATCAGGTTGGTGATGAACATCACCCGGCCCTTGGGCAGCGCATCGGCGAAAGCGCCGACGAAGGCGGCCAGCAGCACATAGGAGAGTACGAAAAACAGCTTGAGCAGGGGCGTCATCCACGCCGGGGAATTCGTGCTGGCAAGCAGGGAAATCGCTGCGATCAATAAGGCATTGTCGGCAAGCGAAGAAAAGAACTGCGCTGCCATGATGGTATAAAAACCGCGATTCATCCGTTAGTGTCCGCTGGGAAAGTAGTCTGCCTCCGAGTCGCTTTATACCATGAAACTTCTGGTGCTCCGGCGAATTACGGTCGGTTGGCGGAGTATGGTCAAGTAAAATGAAAAGTTGCTTCTTCATTACTTGAAAAGGTTTGCCAGAAAAATGCCCAGGCCCATTCTCGCCACGATCGATATTGCTGCAATGCAACGGAATCTTGCCGCCGCACGCGCCCACGCCGGCAGGGCCAGGGTCTGGGCGGTGGTCAAGGCCAATGGCTATGGCCACGGCCTGATGAACGCGCTGCGCGGCTTTGCCGACGCCGACGGCATGGCGCTGGTGGAGCCGGACGCCGCCGTCCTGCTGCGGCAGCGCGGCTGGCGCAAGCCGGTGCTGCTGCTGGAAGGCTTCTTCGATGCGGCCGACCTGGAGGCAGTGGCAGGCCACGGCCTGGATACCGTCGTCCATTGCGAGGACCAGCTGCGCATGCTGGAAACCGCGACCCTGCACAGGCCGGTCAATATCCATCTGAAAGTCAACAGCGGCATGAACCGGCTGGGATTCCGGCCGCACCAGATTGCTTCCGTGCATGCCCGCCTGCGCGCCTTGCCCGGTGTCGGGCATATCGTCCTGGTGACCCATTTCGCCAATGCCGACGATGAGCACAACCAGGCCCTGCCGCTGGCCGAGCAGGTGCGGCGCATGCGCGAGGCGGCGTCGGGGCTGGATGTGCCGCTGTCGATGTGCAACTCGGCGGCCAACCTGCTGCACGGCGAACTGGCGGAGGACTGGGTCAGGCCCGGCATCATGCTGTACGGCGGCACGCCCAGCGCGGCGCCGGCCGCCGGCTTTGGCCTGACGCCGGCAATGACCCTGTCCAGCCGCCTCATCGCCATCCAGCAAATAACGCCAGGCGAGGCGGTGGGCTACGGCAGCCGCTACGTCGCCCAACAGGCAATGCGGATCGGCGTGGTGGCCTGCGGCTATGCGGACGGCTATCCGCGCCATGCGCCCGGCGGCACGCCGGTTCTGGTCGACGGCGTGCGCTGCGCGCTGGCGGGCCGGGTGTCGATGGACATGCTGACCGTAGACCTGACCAATGTGCCGCAGGCGCAGGTGGGTTCGCCCGTGACCTTGTGGGGCGAGGGATTGCCCATAGATGAGGTAGCTCAAGCTGCCGGAACGATAGGCTACGAACTGATGTGCGCGGTGGCGCCGCGGGTCGCTGTCGCGGTGCGCGGCGACAACTGACGACAAGACATGGCAAAAGCGAAAACCAATTACACCTGCAGCGCCTGCGGCGGCATCACCAGCAAGTGGACCGGGCAGTGTCCGGCCTGCGGCGAATGGAACACGCTGGTCGAAACCACCATCGAGACCGGCAACAACCGCTACACCACCAGCCAGCCGCAGGGCCTGGCGCAGGCCTCGCCGGTGATGAGTCTGGCCGACATCGAGGCGATCGACGTGCCGCGCTTCGGCACCGGCATCGAGGAATTCGACCGGGTGCTGGGCGGCGGCCTGGTCGCGGGCGGCGTGGTGCTGATCGGCGGCGACCCCGGCATCGGCAAGTCCACCCTGCTGCTGCAGGCGCTGGCCAACCTGTCGCGGGTCAAGCGGGTGCTGTATGTGAGCGGCGAGGAATCCGGCGCGCAGATCGCATTGCGCGCCAAGCGCCTGGCCGTCGATGCCCGCGAACTGATGCTGCAGGCAGAGATTCAACTGGAAAAGATCATTGCCACCCTGGCCGAGCAAAAGCCGCAGGTGGCGGTGATCGACTCGATCCAGACCGTCTACTCCGATGCGCTGACCTCCGCGCCCGGCTCGGTGGCGCAGGTGCGGGAGTGCGCCGCGCAGCTTACCCGGGTGGCCAAGCAGACCGGCGTCACCATCATCATGGTGGGCCATGTCACCAAGGAAGGCGCGCTGGCCGGGCCGCGGGTGCTGGAGCACATCGTCGACACGGTGCTGTATTTCGAAGGCGACACCCATTCCAGCTTCCGCCTGGTCAGGGCAATCAAGAACCGTTTCGGCGCGGTGAATGAACTGGGCGTGTTCGCAATGGGCGACAAGGGCCTGAAGGGCGTCTCCAATCCCTCGGCCCTGTTCTTGTCGCAGCATGACAACCAGGTGCCGGGTTCCTGCGTGATGGTGACGCAGGAGGGCACCCGGCCGCTGCTGGTGGAAGTGCAGGCGCTGGTCGATGCGTCCCATTTGCCGAATGCGCGGCGGCTGTCGGTGGGCCTGGAGCAGAACCGGCTGGCCATGCTGCTGGCCGTGATGCACCGGCATGCCGGCGTGGCGGCATTCGACCAGGACGTGTTCATCAACGCGGTCGGCGGGGTGAAGATTGCCGAGCCTGCCGCCGACCTGGCGGTGCTGCTGGCGATCCAGTCGTCGATGCGCAGCAAGCCGCTGCCGCGTGGCTTGGTGGTGTTCGGCGAAGTTGGCCTGGCGGGCGAGATCCGTCCCGCGCCGCGCGGTCAGGAAAGGCTGCGCGAAGCCGCCAAGCTGGGTTTCTCGCTGGCGCTGATTCCGAAGGCGAACGCGCCCAAGCAGCCGATCGAGGGCATGACCATCATTCCGGTGGAGCGGATCGACGATGCGCTGGCGCGGGTGCGCGAACACAGCTGAAACGCAACTATCGAGAAAAATCTGCAATAGAAAGCCAGCCGGCTGCGCCGCCGCCTGCAGTTCGTAAGGAAGCGTGAAGGGCCGGATCAGGCCTGAAGGCCGGTTCCCACGCCCTGCAGCACCAGGCGCGCCGCCGCGGTGCCGCTGCGCACCGCCGATTCCAGCGTGGCCGGATAGTCGCTGGCCGTGTAATCGCCGGCCAGCGCGAGTCCTGCAATTCCGATGTCGTTCGATGGACGCTGCAGGTCGGGTGTGCAGGCAAACGTTGCCCGCTTTTCCGAAATCACCCGGCTCCATTGCGGCGCCGCCAGCGTAGGCATGCGCAGCACCTCGGCCAGTTGCGCCGCAACCTGCGCTGCCAGCGCTTCGTTGCCCTGTTCCAGCGCAGCGCCGGAGGCGCTGACCACGACCGCCAGCAGGCCGGCGTCCGAAGCGTTCAACTGGCCGCGGTCGAAGACGAATTGGCCCCAGTGGCCAGCCCCGGGCGCGTCCTGCAAGGCCAGGAAGATGCGCGGCAGGCGCACGCTGGCCGCGTATTGAAGATAGACCGTGGTGATGGCTTCCCAGTCGAACGCCGGCACGACGCTGGCCTGCGCCAGCGGAGCGAGCAGGGCGGCGGCTTGGGCAGGCGCGGTGGCCAGCACCACCGCATCATGCGCCTGCGGCTGATCCTGATCCTGATCCTGTGACTGCATTCCCAGACGCCAGCCGCGGCCGGCACGCTCAAGGCGTTCGACCCTGGCGCCGTAGACGACCTGCCCGCCATGGCGTTCGATGTGCATCGCCGCATGCCGCGGGAACAAGGCGCTCAGGTCCACCCGCGGCAACAGCATGTCGGAAGCGCTGCGGCGCGCACCCAGGCTGTCGCGCAGCACATTCAGGAAAATCCTGGCGGAGGCGAGCTCGGGCGGGGTGTTGAGCGCCGCAAGGCAAAGCGGCCGCCACATCAGCCGCACCAGGGTGTCGGTCTGGTCGTGGCGCTGCAGCAGTTCTTCCACCGTGCAGTCCTGGTTCAGTTGCCAGCCCATCCAGCGGGCGGCGGTGGAGAAGCGGGCCAGCGCCATGCGGTCGGCATGACGCAGGCCGCGCGCGCGCAGCAGGGCAAGGGTGACGTGCCAGGGCGCCGGCAGGCGCGGCGCGATGAACGTCATGCCCGTGCCGTCCGGGTAGCACATCTGCAGCGGCAGGCGCAGCAGCACCGATTTCTCCGCAACGCCGATCAGCCGCAGCAGCCGCAGTGTTTCGCCATAGGCGCCGAGCAGGATGTGCTGGCCGTTGTCGAGGGTGCGGCCGTGGCTGGAAATCACCCGTGCGCGGCCGCCCAGGGTGCGCGACGCTTCATACAGCGTCACGCTCGCGCCCTGCGTGGCCAGTTCCACGGCGGCGGCGCAGCCGGCCCAGCCGCCGCCAATGACCGCGATCCGTGGCGTCGTCATGCCCGTCGGCCGGCGTGGCGAGGCCCGGCGTCAGCCGCGCACATAGGTTTTCCACGCCAGCCACAGCTTGCGGATCGGCGTCAGCGAGATCTTGTGCTCCAGCACATGGAAGCGGTCCGCCTCGATTTCGCTCAGCAAGGTGCGGTAAATCGACGCCATGATCAGGCCCGGCCGTTGCGCCCGCCGGTCCTCTTTGGGCAGCACGGCATAGGCTTCTTCATAGGCTTGTTTTGCGCGTTCTGTCTGGAAGGCCATCAGCTGTTCGAAGTTGTCGCTGTGACGCGCATTCAGGATGTCGGCGGCGGTAACCTGGAACTGCTGCAGCTCGCTGATCGGCAGGTAGATGCGGCCCTTGCGCGCATCTTCTCCCACGTCGCGGATGATGTTGGTGAGCTGGAAGGCCAGGCCGAGCCGCTCCGCATAGTCCAGGGTTTCCGGCCGGGTAGCGCCGAAGATGCTGGCCGACAGGATGCCGACCACGCCCGCCACGTGCCAGCAATAGCGCTTGAGCGCCGGGTAGTCGAGGTAGCGGGTCTGGTTCAGGTCCATTTCCATGCCGTCGACGATGGCCAGCAGATGCTTGCCGTCGAGGGAATAAGGCACCAGGTGCGGTTCCAGCGCCTTGGTCACCGGGTGCGTCGGCGCGCCAGCCAGCATGGCGCCGATTTCCTTCCGCCACCAGGCCAGCTTGGCGCGCGCCACCGATTCGTCGGTGGCTTCGTCCACCGTGTCATCGACCTCCCGGCAGAAGGCATACAGCGCCGTGATCGCGCGGCGCCGCTCCGTCGGCAGGAACAGGAAGCTGTAGTAGAAACTGGAGCCGCTCTGGGCGGCCTTTTGCTGGCAGTAGTCGTCTGGTGACATGAATCGGTAAGTGGATGGAGGGCGGCCGAGCCGGGCAAAGCCGCTATGCTAGCCGAGAACCCGGTTTTAAGACAGGCAGGCAGTCCGGGAGCCGGCGCGGTCGTGCGCCCAAACGGGAAAAGCGGTGGACCCGCCTCAGGCCGGCTGCCGCATCAGGGCGCGCGCCAGCAACAGCGCCCAGTCGGCCCGGCCCAGCCTGGGGCGGCGCCGGAACACATCGTAGTCGGCCTGCTCGATGCGCTCCAGTATGCGCAGCCCGCCCTGCACGATCAGGCGCAGTTCCCAGCCTATCCGTCCGCGCAGCCGCCACGCCAGCGGCGCACCCGACAGCATCAGCGCGCGGGCGCGGTCCACCTCGAAGCGCATCAGCGCACGCCAGCGGTCATCGCTTTGCTGCCGGCCGATCTGCGCTTCCCCGACGCCGAAACGCGCCAGGTCTTCCAGCGGCAGGTAGATCCGGCCCTTGTCCCAGTCGATCGCCACGTCCTGCCAGAAGTTGATCAGTTGCAGCGCGCTGCAGATGGCGTCCGACTGCCGCAGGCTCTGTGCATCCTGCACGCCATACAAGTGCAGCATCAAAGCGCCGACCGGGTTGGCCGAGCGCCGGCAATAGTCGAGCAGATCCGCATAGGTGGCATAGCGCACGGTCACCACATCCTGGCGAAATGCCGAGAGCAGGTCGCGCATCGGCTGCAGCGGCAATGCGTGGGCGGCAACCATTTGCGCCAGGCGGACAAACAGCGCTGATTCGACTGACTGCCCGGCCTCGATGCGGTCTAATTGCGCCGCATAGTCCTGCAGCGATGCCAGCCGCTGGTCGGCGCTGGCGTCGCCTTCGTCGGCGATATCGTCAGCGCTGCGGGCAAATGCATAGATGGCCTCCACCGGCGGCCGTAGCCGTGCCGGCAGCAGGATGGAAGCCACCGGGAAGTTCTCATAATGATCAACTGACATCGATTTCCTGAAATCCAAATGCCTTATAATTACTAACTCATCAGTCAGTAACCATCCGGTCCACAGGCTACGGCCCTCATCATCGTGGCGGCCGGAGCGTTTTTTTGCCCCGAATAGTAAAGGAATTCACCGTGCCCAACCTTAACCACGTGCGCGCCAACTCGCCGCGACGCGCTGCCAGCGCCTATCTTGCTGTGGCCGGCCTGGCGCTGAGCCTGGTCCTGGCCGGCTGCTCCAAGCCGGTGGAGAAGGTGGAGGAAGTGCGGCCGGTACGGGCGATCAAGATGGCGGCGGCCAGCACCCGCACGGTGGCGCAGTTTTCAGGCGAGATACGGGCGCGGTATGAATCGCGGCTGGGTTTCCGGGTCGGTGGCAAGATCGTCTCGCGCAAGGTCGACGTGGGCGCCATGGTCAAGCGCGGCCAGGTGCTGATGCAGCTCGACCCGCAGGATCTGCAGCTGGCGCAGTCGCAGGCCAACGCCGCGCTGGGCGCGGCCGAGAGCAATCTGGAACTGGCCAAGGCTGAACTGGCGCGCTACAAGGATCTGCGGGAAAAGAACTTCGTCAGCCAGGCGGTGCTGGACGCCAAGGAAACCGCCTACCGCTCCGCCCGCGCCACGCGCGACCAGGCCGCGGCGGCCCTGCGCACCCAGCGCAACCAGACCGGCTACGGCAACCTGGTGGCCGATGTCGACGGCGTGGTGACGGGCATCGATGCCGAGACCGGGCAGGTGGTGTCGGCCGGCACGCCGGTGGTGCGGCTGGCGCAGCTGGGCGAGAAGGAAGTCGTCATCAGCATTCCGGAAGACCAGGTCGATGCGCTGCGCAAGGTCAGCGACGTGACGGTGCGCACCTGGGCCAATCCCGATGAGGCGCTGCCCGGCAAGCTGCGCGAACTGTCGCCGGTGGCCGATACCGCCACCCGTACCTACACCGCCAAGATCAGCCTGCCCAAGGCGCCGGAGGATGTACGCCTGGGCATGACCGCCTACGTCACCTTCAGCGCCAATGGCGAAAGCCCCATGCTCAAGGTGCCGCTGACGGCCTTGGTACAGAATCAGGGCGCCAGCGCAGTCTGGCTGGTGGAAAACGGCACCGTCCGGCTGGCGCCGGTCCAGCTTGCCGGCGCCTCCGGCAATGAGATGCTGGTAGCTTCCGGCCTCACTCCCGGCCAGGTCGTCGTCACCGCCGGGGTGCATCTGCTCAAGCCCGGCCAGAAGGTCACCGTGCTCGATGCCGAACCGGTAGCCCAGAACAACGCCGGGACCGCCAAATGAAGGGCGGCTTCAACCTCTCGCGCTGGGCGCTCGAACACATACCGCTGATCCGCTACCTGATGGTGGTGCTGCTCCTGGGCGGCGTGCTCAGCTACAGCAAGCTGGGCCAGGACGAAGACCCGCCGTTCACCTTCCGCGCCATGGTCGTGCGCGCCTACTGGCCTGGCGCCACCTCGCTGCAGATGGCCGACCAGGTCACCGACAAGCTGGAAAAGAAGCTGCAGGAGACGCCCTTCATCGACCGCATCAGCAGCTATTCCAAGCCGGGCGAGACCCTGATCATCCTGAACCTGCGCGAGTCGACCCCGCCGCGCGAAGTGCAGAACGCCTGGTACCAGGTGCGCAAGAAGATCGGCGACATCCGCGGCACGCTGCCCGGCGGCGTGGTCGGCCCGTTCTTCAACGACGAGTTCGGCGACACCTTCGGCTCCATCTTCGCGCTCTCCGGCGACGGCTTCACCTATGCCGAAATCAAGGACTACGCCGACTTCGTGCGCCAGCAGCTGCTGAAGGTGCCGTCGGTGTCCAAGGTCGAGCAGTACGGCGTGCAGGACGAAAAGATCTATATCGAGTTCTCCCACAAGCGCTTCTCGCAGCTGGGCGTGCCGTTCGAGACCGTGGTGGCCCAGATCAATGCGCAGAACGCGGTCGAATCCACCGGCGTGCTGGTCACCCCCAGCGACAACCTGCAGGTCAGGGTCAGCGGCGCCTTGCGTTCCGTGTCCGACCTGGAGAACCTGCAGCTGCGCGCCAACGGCAGCAACTTCCGCCTCGGCGACTTCGCCACCGTGCGGCGCGGCTTCCGCGAGCCGCCGCAGGACAAGATGCGCTTCAACGGCCATGAGGTGATCGGCCTGGGCATTTCGATGGAGCGCGGCGGCAACATCATCGAACTCGGCAAGAACCTGCAGAAGGCCACCGCCGAGATCCGCGCCAAGCTGCCGGTGGGCATCGAGCTGCAGCAGGTCACCAACCAGCCGGAAGCCGTCGCGTCCTCGGTCAATGAATTCGTCCATACCCTGATCGAGGCGGTTCTGATCGTGCTGGCGGTCAGCTTCGTGGCGCTGGGCCTGCACACCAAGCCGCTGCGGCTGGACGTGCGTCCCGGCCTGGTGGTGGCGCTGACCATCCCGCTGGTGCTGGCCGTGACCTTCCTGTTCATGCGCATCCTCGGCATCGACCTGCACAAGATCTCGCTCGGCGCGCTGATCATTGCGCTGGGCCTCTTGGTGGATGACGCCATCATCGCCGTGGAGATGATGGTGCGGAAGATGGAGGAGGGCCTGTCGCGCTTCGACGCCGCCACCTTCGCGTATACGTCGACAGCTATCCCGATGCTGACCGGCACGCTGATCACCGCGGCTGGTTTCCTGCCGATCGGCCTGGCCAAGTCGGCAGCCGGCGAATACACCTTCTCGATGTTCTCGGTCAATGCGCTGGCGCTCTTGATCTCCTGGCTGGCGGCCGTGATCTTCACGCCCTACATCGGCTACCTGCTGCTCAAGGTCAAGCCAGCGGCCCATGCCGACGGCCACCACGAGCTGTTCGACACGCCGTTCTACACCCGCTTCCGGCGCCTGGTGTCGCGCTGCGTTGAATGGCGCAAGACCACCATCGCGATCACGCTGGCGGTCTTCGCGCTGGGCGTGCTGGGTTTCCGTTTCATCGAGCAGCAGTTCTTCCCCGACTCGTCGCGGCCGGAACTGATGGTCGAAATGTGGCTGCCCGAAGGCGCATCCTTCGGCGCCACTGAAAACCAGGTGAAGAAGTTCGAAGCTTTCCTCGCCAAGCAGGACAGCATACGCAGCTATACCAGCTATGTCGGCACCGGCAGCCCGCGCTTCTATCTGCCGCTGGACCAGATCTTCCCGCAGACCAACGTCGCGCAGCTGGTCGTGGTGCCCAAGGACCTGAAGAGCCGCGAGGCGATGCGCCAGAAGATCACCGAACTGTTCAAGACCGACTTCCCCGAAGTGCGCGGCCGCGTGCGCCTGCTGCCCAACGGACCGCCGGTACCTTACCCGGTGCAGTTCCGGGTTACGGGCCTTGAAGTGGGCAAGGTGCGCGAGGTGGCCGACAAGGTCAAGGAAATCATGCGCGCCAATCCCAACACGCTGGGCGTGAACGACAACTGGAACGAGTCGGTCAAGGTGCTGCGCCTGGACCTCGACCAGGACAAGCTGCGCGCGCTGGGCGTGACGACGCAGACCGTCATGCGCACCGCCAATACCATCCTGTCCGGCACCACCATCGGCCAGTTCCGCGAGGGCGACAAGCTGATCGATATCGTGATGCGGCAGCCGGTCGACGAGCGTTCCAGCATCGAGCTGCTCAATGGCACCAGCGTGCCGACCGCCAGCGGCAAGGCGGTCACCATCTCGCAGCTGGCGCGCGCCCATTTCGTATGGGAGCCGGGCGTGGTCTGGCGCGAGGGCAGGGAATGGGCGATCACGGTGCAGGCCGACGTCGTCGAAGGCATACAGGGCCCGACGGTGTCAAACCAGATCGATCCCAAACTGAACGAGTTGCGCGCCGCGCTGCCGGCCGGCTACCAGATCAAGCTGGCCGGCGCCATCGCCGACAGCGGCAAGGCGCAGGACTCCATCGCCGCCAATGTGCCGCTGGTGATCTTCATCATCTTCACGCTGCTGATGCTGCAGCTGCACAGCTTCTCGCGCTCGCTGCTGGTCTTCCTCACCGGCCCGCTGGGCGTGACCGGCGCGGCCATGGCGCTGCTGCTGCTGCAGCGGCCGTTCGGCTTTGTCGCCCAGCTCGGCGTGATCGCGCTGTTCGGCATGATCATCCGCAATTCGGTGATCCTGATAGACCAGATCGAGCAGGACATCGCCGACGGCGCCGAGCCCTGGAACGCGGTGGTGGAGTCGGCCGTGCGCCGCTTCCGGCCCATCATCCTGACCGCGGCGGCGGCCGTGCTGGCCATGATTCCGCTGTCGCGCTCGGTGTTCTGGGGGCCGATGGCGGTGGCCATCATGGGCGGCCTGATCGTGGCAACCGGCCTGACCCTGTTGTTCCTGCCGGCCCTGTATGCCACCTGGTTCCGGGTCAAGCGGCCGCAGCCGATGGCATAATGTCAAAAATCACGACGGCGGCCGGAAAAATCCAGTAAAATCCGCGCTTGAAGTTGAAATGCCGATCGCAACGGCACAGCAGGGCGACCCACTTGCACTTCCCGGTCGCCCTTTGCTTTTGCACCGGACTATTTGCGCGAGGATGGCGAAATTGGTAGACGCACCAGGTTTAGGTCCTGACGCCAGCAATGGTGTGGGGGTTCGAGTCCCCCTCCTCGCACCACAGAACGATTATTTTTTGGACGATTCACATGGCAACTGAAGTCGAAACTCTGGAAAAACTTGAGCGTCGCATCACGATCACGCTGCCGCTGGCTGATGTGCAGGCGGAAGTGGAAAAGCAACTCAAACTCCGCGCCCGCACCGCCAAGGCCCCCGGTTTCCGGCCTGGCAAGGTACCGATGAAGATGGTGGCGCAGCAGTACGGCTATCAGGTGGAATCGGACGTGCTCAATGACAAGGTCGGCCGCGCGTTCGCCGCAGCGACCGACGAGAACCAGTTGCGCGTGGCTGGCTTCCCGAAGATCGAAGCCAAGGAAGGCGCACCGGAAGGCATGGTTGCCTTCGACGCCACTTTCGAGGTTTATCCCGAAGTCAAGGTCGGCGACCTGTCCGCCGCCGAAATCGAGCGCACCGTGGCTGAAGTCTCGCCGGCCGAAATCGACAAGACCATCGACATCCTGCGCAAGCAGCGCGTCCACTACCACGTCAAGGGCGAGCAGGGCGAGCACGGCGACGGCGGCGCGGACCAGACCGCACAAAACGGCGACCGCGTCACCATCGACTTCGTCGGCAAGATCGACGACGTCGAATTCCCGGGCGGCAAGGCTGACGACTATGCCTTCGTGCTGGGCGAAGGCCGCATGCTGCCGGAATTCGAAGCCGCCACGGTTGGCCTGAAAGTCGGCGAGTCCAAGACCTTCGACCTGCATTTCCCCGAGGATTACCATGGCAAGGACGTGGCCGGCAAGACCGCCCAGTTCACCGTGACCCTGAAGAAGCTGGAATGGGCGCACATGCCCGAAGTCGATACCGAATTTGCGAAGTCGCTGGGCATCCCCGACGGCGACCTCGACAAGATGCGCGAAGACATCAAGAACAACCTGGAACGCGAAGTGCAGAACCGCGCCAAGGCCAAGACCAAGGACAGCGTGATGGATGCGCTGATCAAGCAGGTCGAGCTGGACGTGCCCACGGCGCTGGTTGACCAGGAAGTCGAGCGCCTGATGGAAATGACGCGCCAGGACATGCAGCAGCGCGGCATGAACATGAAGGACATGCCTTTCCCGCGCGAGCTGTTCACCGCCCAGGCCGAGCGCCGCGTGCGTCTGGGACTGATCCTGGCCGATCTGGTCAAGGAACAGAACCTGCAGGCAACGCCTGAGCAGGTCAAGGCCCAGGTGGAAGAGTTCGCCAAGAGCTACGAAGATCCGCAGGAAGTGATGAAGTACTATTTCAGCGATCGTCGCCGCCTGTCGGAAGTCGAAGCTCTTGTATTGGAAGAAAACGTCGTCAATTACGTGCTTGGCAAGGCGAAGGTCACCGACAAGCCGGTGAGCTTCGACGAATTGATGGCTAATAACGCGCAGGGCTGAGTCCCCGGTGCGATCTCAGAGGGAAATCACATGACTACTAGCATGATGGGAAACAGCGCGCTCGATACACAGATGCTCGGCATGGTGCCGATGGTGATCGAGCAGAGCGGCCGCGGCGAGCGTGCTTACGACATCTACTCGCGTCTGCTGAAGGAGCGCGTGATTTTCCTGGTTGGCCCGGTGAACGACCATAGCGCCAACCTGATCGTTGCGCAGCTGCTGTTCCTGGAAAGCGAAAATCCCGACAAGGATATTTCGCTCTACATCAACAGCCCGGGCGGCTCGGTATCGGCCGGCATGGCGATCTACGACACGATGCAGTTCATCAAGCCGGACGTATCGACGCTGTGCACCGGTCTGGCTGCGTCGATGGGTGCTTTCCTTTTGGCCGCTGGCGCCAAGGGCAAGCGCTTCTCGCTGCCGAATTCGCGCATCATGATTCACCAGCCGCTGGGCGGTGCGCAGGGCCAGGCAGCGGACATCGAAATCCAGGCGCGGGAAATCCTGTATCTGCGCGAACGTCTCAACGCCATTTTGGCGGAAAAGACCGGCCGCCCGGTCGAGCAGATCAGCCGCGACACCGATCGCGACAATTTCATGTCGGCGGAACAGGCCATGGACTATGGAATGATCGACAAGGTGCTGAGCAGCCGCGCGTGAGTCAGCGGCTGACTGAATGAAAAAACGCCCTGGCCAGCAACGCCCGGGCGTTTTGTTTTAGTGCAATTATGCAATATGTTTCAATTGTCAATTTATTGCGCAGACTCGTGACGACATTTCGATTCGCGGGTAAGATCGTAGAACCCTTTTTCCAAAGCTTTTTCCATGTCCGATAAAAAGTCCTCCAGTGGTGAAAAACTGCTGTACTGCTCGTTCTGCGGCAAGAGCCAGCATGAAGTGAAAAAACTCATTGCAGGCCCGTCGGTGTTCATCTGCGACGAATGCATTGATTTGTGCAATGACATCATCCGGGACGAAGCATCGAGCATCGAGACCGTAGCCGGTCCGAAGTCGGATCTGCCCACGCCCCAGGAAATCTTCGACATGCTGGGCCAGTACGTGATCGGCCAGGAAAATGCGAAGCGCATTCTGTCAGTCGCCGTATACAACCATTACAAGCGCCTGAAGCATCTTGGCAAGAAGGATGAGGTCGAACTCTCCAAGAGCAACATCCTGCTGGTCGGTCCTACCGGCTCCGGCAAGACGCTGCTGGCGCAGACACTGGCGCGCATGCTGAATGTGCCGTTCGTGATTGCCGATGCCACCACGCTGACCGAAGCAGGTTACGTCGGCGAGGATGTGGAAAACATCATCCAGAAGCTGCTGCAGAACTGCAATTACGAAGTCGACAAGGCGCAGCGCGGCATCGTGTATATCGACGAAATCGACAAGATCTCGCGCAAGTCCGACAACCCGTCGATCACCCGCGATGTGTCCGGCGAAGGCGTGCAGCAGGCGCTGCTGAAGCTGATCGAGGGCACGATGGCCTCGGTGCCGCCACAGGGCGGCCGCAAGCATCCGAATCAGGACTTCGTGCAGATCGACACCACCAACATCCTGTTCATCTGCGGCGGCGCCTTTGACGGCCTCGCCAAGGTGATTTCGGAGCGTTCCGAGAAGAGCGGCATCGGTTTCGGCGCCAGCGTCAAGAGCCAGGCCGAGCGCACGGCCAGCGAAGTGCTGCTGGAAGCGGAACCCGAGGACCTGATCAAGTTCGGCCTGATTCCCGAGCTGGTCGGCCGTCTGCCCGTGGTGGCGACCTTGAGCGAGCTGAATGAAGCGGCCCTGATCCAGATTCTGCTGGAGCCGAAGAATGCGCTGGTCAAGCAATATGCCAAGCTTCTGCAGATGGAAGGCGCCGAGCTGGAAATCCGCCCGGCGGCCCTGCACGCAGTAGCACGCAAGGCGCTGGCGCGCAAGACCGGCGCCCGCGGCCTGCGGTCCATCCTTGAACACGCGCTGCTGGAAGTCATGTTCGAACTGCCAAACGAGCAGAACGTCGCCAAGGTTGTCATTGATGAAAATACCATCACCAATGGCGCCAAGCCGATCCTGATCTATCACGAGCAGCCCAAGGTATCGGGCGCCAAGTAAAGCAAAGGGTGCGGCCGCTGGCGGCACACCTTTGCGTCAAATTGTAAAGTCCCCAAGTTTTTCTTTGTTTCTCAGGCAAAACCGCTACAATTTGCCCTGTCAACACACAAACAGGCTTACATCGAAAAGCCATTCGCGCATAAAAACGTGAGTGGCTTTTTTTATTTTTTTTGCAACTAAGCATGTTTTTTGTTGATGCCCGGGCTTGTGTTTCGGCTGCTCGCGCCAACATCATGAACAGGATTTTTGATAAGGCCCGCCATGACGACTACTTCTACTGTTACCGCACCTACCCAACTGCCGCTGCTGCCATTGCGCGACGTCGTCGTTTTTCCGCATATGGTGATACCGCTGTTCGTAGGCCGTCCAAAATCAATCAAGGCTCTCGAAGCCGCCATGGAACAAGGCAAGAGCATCATGCTGGCCGCGCAGAAAGCTGCTGCCAAGGATGAGCCCTCCGCCGAAGATATTTACGAGATCGGCTGCATAGCCAATATCCTGCAAATGCTGAAGCTGCCTGACGGCACTGTCAAAGTGCTGGTCGAGGGCGCACAGCGCGCACGTATCCAGAAAATCACCGAACTCGACAGCCATTTCACTGCCGAGCTGACCCCTGTCGAATCCGAGCCGGGTGATGAAGCGGAAGTCGAAGCGATGCGCCGCGCCATCGTCCAGCAGTTCGACCAGTACGTAAAGCTCAACAAAAAGATCCCGCCCGAGATCCTGACCTCGCTGGCTGGCATCGACGACGCCGGCCGCCTGGCCGACACCATTGCCGCGCATCTGCCGCTGAAGCTGGAGCAGAAGCAGGTCATTCTGGAAATCTTCGACGTGGCCAAGCGCCACGAGCATCTGCTGGGCCAGTTGGAAGGCGAACTCGACATCCTGCAGGTCGAGAAGCGCATCCGTGGCCGCGTGAAGCGCCAGATGGAAAAGTCGCAGCGCGAGTATTACCTGAACGAGCAGGTCAAGGCGATCCAGAAGGAGCTGGGCGAGGGCGAAGAGGGCGCGGATCTGGAGGAGCTCGAGAAGAAGATCGTGCTCGCCAAGATGCCCAAGGAAGCCCGCGAAAAGGCGCAGAGCGAGCTCAAGAAGCTCAAGTTGATGTCGCCCATGTCGGCCGAGGCTACCGTGGTGCGCAACTACATCGATACGCTGATCGGTCTGCCGTGGAAGAAGAAGTCCAAGGTCAACAATGACCTTGCCAATGCCGAGCAGGTGCTGGAAGACGATCACTATGGCCTGGAGAAGGTCAAGGAACGCATCCTGGAATATCTCGCCGTGCAGCAGCGCGTTGACAAGCTGAAGGCACCGATCCTGTGCTTTGTCGGCCCTCCGGGTGTGGGCAAGACGTCGCTGGGCCAGTCGATCGCCCGCGCGACGAACCGCAAGTTCGTGCGTATGGCGCTTGGCGGCGTGCGCGACGAAGCCGAGATCCGCGGCCATCGCCGGACTTACATCGGCTCGATGCCGGGCAAGATCCTGCAGAGCCTGTCCAAGACCGGCGTGCGCAACCCCTTGTTCCTGCTGGACGAGATCGACAAGCTGGGCATGGATTTCCGCGGCGATCCTTCGTCGGCGCTGCTGGAAGTGCTGGATCCGGAACAGAACCACACCTTCTCCGACCACTACGTCGAAGTGGATTTCGACCTGTCGGACGTGATGTTCGTGGCGACGTCCAACTCGTACAACATCCCGCCGGCCTTGCTGGACCGGATGGAAGTGATCCGGCTGTCCGGCTATACCGAGGACGAGAAGACCAGCATTGCGCAGCGTTACCTGCTGCCCAAGCAGATCAAGAACAACGGCCTGAAGGAAGGCGAGATCACGGTCACCGAGGACGCGATCCGCGACATCATCCGTTACTACACCCGGGAAGCCGGCGTTCGTTCGCTCGAGCGTGAAGTGTCCAAGATCTGCCGCAAGGTGGTGAAGATGCTGCTGTTGTCCAAGAACGAGCGCAAGGTGGAAGTCAATTCCGCCAATCTCGACAAGTTCCTGGGCGTGCGTCGCTTCGACTTCGGCGTGGCCGAGAAGGAAAACCAGGTTGGTCAGGTGGTCGGTCTGGCCTGGACCGAGGTCGGCGGCGATCTGCTGACGATCGAGGCGATCACGATGCCTGGCAAGGGCGGCGTGATACGTACCGGTACCCTGGGCGATGTGATGAAGGAGTCGATCGAAGCCGCCCGCACGGTGGTACGCAGCCGGGCAAAATCGCTGGGCATCAAGCCGGAGGTGTTCGAAAAGACCGATATCCATATCCACGTCCCGGAAGGCGCAACGCCGAAGGACGGTCCTTCCGCGGGTATCGCGATGACGACCGCGCTGGTGTCGGTTTTCTCCGGTATCCCGGTGCGTGCGGATGTTGCGATGACCGGCGAGATCACACTGCGCGGTGAAGTTCTGCCGATCGGCGGCCTGAAGGAAAAGCTGCTGGCGGCGCATCGTGGCGGCATCAAGACCGTGCTGATTCCCGAGCAGAACGTGAAGGATCTCGCGGAGATTCCGGACAACGTGAAAAACAAGCTCGAGATCGTGCCGGTGCGCTGGATCGACAAGGTGCTTGAAATTGCGCTGGAGCGCCAGCCGACACCGCTCTCCGACGAGGAAATGGCTGAAGCAGCGGTGACCAAGCCGGCCGACAAGGCTGATCCGAACGTCGTGAAGCACTAAGGCGCTTCCGGCCCCGAAATCGCGCTCTCCGGAGCGCGATTTTTTTTGGCTCGGGCAGAATGTCATCTGTTGTAAAAATGCAAATGTTGGATCCTTGACACGTTCTGGGCCGACTTGTTAAATACTCGCTGCGGATTTTCTGCATCCTCGATGATCGATTTATCGTGCGAAAAATCGCAGAGGGGAATAATGAGACGGAGGAGCGACAATGAACAAGACAGAACTGATAGACCATATCGCCGCATCGGCGGAGATTCCCAAGGTGACGGCCACCCGGGCGCTGGATGCCGTACTCAAGGCCGTCACCAGCACGCTCAAGGACAGCGGCTCTGTGACGCTGGCTGGCTTCGGCACGTTTTCGGTGGGCAAGCGGGCGGCCCGCACCGGGCGTAATCCGCGTACCGGCGACCAGATCAGGATCGCCGCCGCACAGGTGCCAAAATTTAGGCCTGGCAAAGCATTGAAAGATGCGATAAACTAGCCGCCTTTGTCGCGGTGACAAGCGGCAAGACCTGGCTGGCTCAGCGTATAGCGGTTTTATCGGGTGCTTAGCTCAGTTGGTAGAGCGGCGCCCTTACAAGGCGTAGGTCGGGAGTTCGAGCCTCTCAGCACCCACCAACAGCAAGTCAGGAATGGAAGGCTTACAGCTTTCCGGCAGTACCAAGGAGTGGTAGTTCAGTCGGTTAGAATACCGGCCTGTCACGCCGGGGGTCGCGGGTTCGAGTCCCGTCCACTCCGCCAGAAAACCAAAAAGGCGAACTTATGTTCGCCTTTTTTCATATGCGCTAGAATTTCGCGCACCAAGCAATTTGTCCGTGATCGGTAGACCATGTTCGATTTCATCCGTACCCACCAACGTTTGATGCAGTTTCTGCTGCTGCTCCTGATTGTTCCTTCATTTGCCCTGCTCGGCCTGGAAAGCTATACCCGCATGGGCGATGAAACCAATGTCGTGGCCAAGGTGGGCGGACAGAAAGTCACCAAGGAAGAACTGGATGCGGCGCAGCGCCAGCAGGCCGACCGGCTGCGGCAGGCCTATGGCGCCCAGTTCGATCCACGCATTCTCGATACCCCCGAAGCACGCCGAGGCCTGCTCGACAACCTGATCGCCCAGAAGGCGCTGGCCGTGGAAGCGGCACGCAACCACCTGTCGGTATCCGACGCGGCGCTGCAGCAGAGCATCCTGCAGATTCCGGAACTGCAGTCCGCCGATGGCAAGTTCGATGTCGAGCGCTACAAGGCGCTGCTGGCGGCGCAAGGCATGACGCCGACCATGTATGAAGCGCAGCTGCGCCAGGAAATGGCCCTGCAGCAGATCAATGCAGCCGTGCAGAACAGCGCATTTGCGCCCAAGTCGCTGGCGACCCGCCTGTCGGAAATCAACGAGCAGCAGCGCGAAGTGCAGGAGCAGCTGTTCAAGGCGTCCGACTATGCCGCCAAGGTCAAGGTAACCGACGACATGCTGCAAGCCTATTACGACAAGAGCGGCAGCCGGTTCGAGACGCCGGAGCAGGTGAAGGCCGAATACGTGGTGCTGAACGCGGCCAATATTGCCAGCCAGGTGTCGGTCAGCGATGCCGACATCAAGTCGTACTACGAGCAGAATGCGAAGCGCTACACCACGGAAGAGCAGCGTCGCGCCAGCCACATCCTGATTACCGCGCCCAAGGAGGCGCCAGCCAAGGAACGCAGCGCCGCCAAGGCCAAGGCAGATGCACTGCTGGCGCAGCTGCGCAAGAATCCGGGCGATTTCGCCAAGCTGGCCAAGGAAAACTCGCAGGATCCGGGTTCGGCGGAACGTGGCGGCGACCTCGACTTTTTCGGCAAGGGCATGATGGTCAAGCCTTTCGAGGACGCTGCCTACAAGCTCAAGAAAGGCGAGATCAGCGACGTGGTCGAGTCCGAGTTTGGCTACCACATCATTCAGGTCACCGACATCAAGCCGGGCGGCGTGCGCTCGCTGGAGCAGGTGAAGGACGAGATCGCGAGCGAGATCAGGAAGCAGCTGGCGGCGAAGAAGTACACCGAGATGGCCGAGACCTTTTCCAACACCGTCTATGAGCAGGCCGACAGCCTGAAGCCGGTGGCCGACAAGCTGGGCCTGAAGATCGAGTCCGCGACGATCACCGGGCGCGAGCCCAAGCCGGGCCTGGGCAAGGATGTCCCGTACAACAATGCGAAGTTCCTGGCCGCGCTGTTCGCCGACGAAGCGGTGCGCAACAAGCACAATACCGAGGCAGTGGAAGTGGCGCCCAACACGCTGGTGGCCGGCCGTGTCGTGTCCTACCAGCCCAAGGCGCGTCGTCCGCTGGAAGAGGTGAAGACGCAGGTCAGGGAACTGGTGCTGCAGCAGGAAGCGATGGCGCTGGCGAAGAAGGCGGGCGAAGCGCGCTTGGCCGAGCTGCAGACCAGGACCGACGCCAACGGCTTCGGCGCGGCCAAGATGGTTTCCCGCACCGCCGCCGGCGGACTGGACGAAAGCGCGTTCATGGCAGTGATGAAGGCCGATGTGAGCAAGCTGCCTGCCGTGGTCGGCGCGGAATTGCCTGGCCAGGGTTATGGCGTGTACCGCATCAACAAGCTCGCGCCTGCTGCCAAGGTCGATGAAGCACGCCGTACCGCCGAGCAGCAGCAGATCGCCGCCGCCCTGTCGCAACAGGAAACGCTGGCCTACATCGACGTGCTGAAGAAGCGCGCCAAGACCAAGCTGGTGAATTCGCCTGCGGCCCCGGCGGCTGCCGGCGAGCCGGAAGGGCAGAAGTAGGCAGAAGAACGGAGCAGCGCAACAGCCGGCACGCAGGCTTGTCGGATACAAAAAAAAGGCGCGAAACCCAAGGGTTTCGCGCCTTTTTGTTTTGGGGCGCATGGCAGGGAGCCCTCGCACACCGCCCTTGGTTCAGCGTCCTTTCCCAGGCGCGTCGCACCCGGCTGGAGAAAGGGTCAGGACGCACCCCGGTCTGCCGCCAGCAGCGTCCCAGCCGCATCGTCGAATGCCTGTGCCGAGATGCCCACGATCTCCAGCACCATGGCGTCGCCGAAGCGGGTGAAGTTGCGGCGGATGGACTTGTTGTACGCAGGGTCGTAATGGTCGATCAGCAGTTCTTCCACCAGCGGCTGCATTTTCCCCTCCAGCGCCAGCTGCTGCCAGTGACTGATCTTGTCGCGGCCGTACAGCATGGCCAGGCAATCCAGGCGGGTGTTCAACGCCTCGGGCGCTTCGACGAAGTGCACATAGTCCTCCATCAGCAGCGCGACACGGTCGGCCTGCGTCAGCTGCACCGAGACGCATTCCGAGGCACGGATCTTTTCCATCAGCGCCTCCGGCACCCGCAGGTTGCCGACCTTCTTGCTCTCCGATTCGACATACACCGGGCGCGACGGATCGAAGCCCTGCAATGCATGCCAGAGCCGGCTCTCGAACATTTTCTGGCTGGGCTGCGGCTCGCTGGGCAGGTGGCCCAGCACGGAGCCGCGATGGGCCGCCAGCTGCTCCAGGTCCAGCACCTGCGCGCCGTGCCGGTCCAGGGTCTGCAGCAGGCGGCTCTTGCCGCTGCCGGTGGTGCCGCACACCACGATGAAGCGAAACCGGGCCGGCAGTTCGGCCAGGGCCTGATTCACCTGGCGCCGGTATTCCTTGTAGCCGCCATCGAGTTGTACTGCCTGCCAGCCTACCTTGGCCAGGATGTGGGCCATTGCGCCGCTGCGGTTGCCGCCGCGCCAGCAGTAGACCAGCGGTTTCCAGTCGCGCGGCTTGTCCAGCAGCGTCCTTTCCAGATGGTTGCCGATGTTGCGCGCCACCAGCGCGGCGCCTTTCTTCTTGGCCTCGAACGGGCTGACCTGCTTGTACAGGGTGCCGATCTCGGCGCGCTCGGCGTCGTCCAGCACGGGGCAGTTGATGGCGCCGGGGATGTGGTCCTCGGCGAATTCGGACGGACTGCGAACGTCGATGATGGTGTCGTAGCTGCCAAGATCGGGCAGCACGGTGGAAATGGGTAGCAGGGCAGGAAACTTCATTGAATCACTTTACGAGCAGGGGTTGCAGCCGTGGCCAGACGGTGTCGAGCAGAAGCGGCTGGGCGTCCGCGGTGGGATGCAGGCGGTCGCTCTGGAACAGCTCCGGCCGTTCCACGAGCCGTTCCAGGAAGAAGGGCACCAGCGGCACCTTCTGCGCGGTGGCGAGCTTGTTGAACACCGCGGCAAATTGGCGGGTGTAGTCCGGGCCGTAGTTGGGCGGGATCTGCATGCCGACCAGCAGCACGCGGGCATGGATGCCCTTGGCGGCGCTGATCATCGCGCGCAGGTTGTCCTCAGTGGACGCGACCGGCAGGCCGCGCAGCGCGTCGTTGGCGCCCAGTTCCAGCACCATCACGTCGGGCTTGTGCTTGTCCAGCAGCGCCGGCAGGCGGGTGCGTCCGCCGCTGGTGGTGTCGCCGCTGATGCTGGCGTTGACCACCCGCACGTCCAGGTTTTCCGCCTTGATCCGTTTTTCCAGCTGCGCGACCCAGCCGCTGCCGCGCGCCAGGCCGTATTCCGCGGAGAGGCTGTCGCCCAGCACGAGCAGGGTTTTTGATGCAGAATAGGCGCTCGCCGTGGCGCACAGCAGCGCGGTCATCAGCAGAACGCGCCGTATTTTCCCAACCATCGATATCCTTTCCAAGATTGCCTGCATGCCTGCACCGATCAATGCCGAAGTTGCGATTGAAGTTTCCCACCTGAGCAAGCGGGTCGCCGATGCGGCCGGTGAACTCACCATTCTGAAGGATGTGAATTTTACAGTGCAGGCGGGCGGCACGCTTGCCATCGTCGGCGCGTCCGGCTCGGGCAAGTCCACCTTGCTGGGACTGCTGGCCGGTCTGGATACGCCGTCCGAAGGCACGGTGCTGCTCAATGGCGCCGATATCTATGCGCTGGACGAGGATGGCCGCGCCAGCCTGCGCAAGGAACAACTGGGCTTCGTGTTCCAGTCATTCCAGCTGCTGGCGCATCTGACCGCGCTGGAAAACGTGATGCTGCCGCTGGAGTTGCGCGGCGACCGCGATGCCCGCGCCCGGGCCGCGGCCATGCTGGAGCGCGTCGGCCTGAAGGCGCGGCTGGGCCATTATCCGAAATACATGTCGGGCGGCGAGCAGCAGCGGGTGGCGCTGGCGCGCGCCTTCGTCAGCGAGCCGCCGCTGCTGTTTGCCGATGAACCCACCGGCAGCCTGGATGCCGCCACTGGCGACGCGGTGATCGAGCTGATGTTTGCGCTGAACCGGGAGCGCGGGTCGACGCTGGTGCTGGTCACTCACGACACCGCGATTGCCGCGCTGTGCGAACGCACCATCACGATTGCGGCCGGCCGGCTGGTCAACGATCAGCAGCTGCGCGTATCAGCTGGTTGAGACAGGTCCGCACCGCTCGCGGCAGCTCGCTGGCCACCAGGCCGACCGGGCCTATGCCCTGATCCACCAGACTGTCGGCGGCGGCGCCATGCAGCCATACCGCCCCCAACGCCGCTTCCCATGCCGGCCAATGCTGCGCCAGCAGTGCGCCGCACAGGCCGGCCAGCACGTCGCCGGTGCCGGCGGTGGCCAGCGCCGGCCCGCCGGTGACATTGATCGCCACCAGCCCGTCCGGACGGGCAATCACGCTGCCCACGCCTTTCAATACCACCACCGCGCCAAAGTCGGTGGCGAGACGGCGCGCCGCAGCCAGCCGGTCGGCTTGCACCTGGGCGGCGCTGCAGCCGAGCAGGCGGGCCGCTTCCAGCGGATGCGGCGTGAGCAGCGCGCCGCCGCGGCTGACCAGCGCCGTGCGCAGGTCGGCGCCGGCGGACACCATGTTCAGCGCATCCGCGTCCAGCACCAGCGGCGCCGCGCCGGCCAGCACCTGGGACAGCATGGAGCGGGCCTGGCCGCTGCTGCCCAGTCCGGGGCCGGCCACCAGGGTGGCGTGTTCCAGGTCGAGATCGGCGGCGCGGCGGCACATGATTTCCGGATGCGGCGGATCATAGGCCGGCGGATCGGCCAGGAAACCGGCGAACACGCGGCCGGCGCCGCTCAGCGCGGCGGTGCGGGCGGCCAACACCGCTGCGCCTGACATGCCCTGGGCGCCGCCGAGGATGGCGACATCGCCGAAACTGCCCTTGTGGGAATTCTGCCGGCGCGGCCGCAGGCAGGCCGCAAACAAGTCGGCGCCGGCCAGCCACGCGCCCGGCGCCGGAAAGAGCGACGGGTCGATCTCCAGGCTGGCGACGTCCACCAGGCCGGCGTGGTCGCAGCCATCGGCGGTATGCAGGCCCGGCTTGTCGGCGATGAAGGTCAGGGTATGGCTGGCCTGGATGGCCACGCCGTCGGGGCCGACGATGGCGCCGGTGTCGGCATCCAGGCCGCTGGGCACATCCAGGGCGAGCACCGGGCAGCGCAGGCGGTTCACCGCGCGCACCAGGTCCGCCAGGTCGCCCGCGATGGGCCGGGCCAGGCCGATGCCGAACAGGCCATCGAGCACCAGGTCCCAGCCGGCCGCCATGTCGGCCTGGCCGAACTGCCCCGTGCTGGCCTGCGCCCGGCGCAGCGCATCCGCCGCATCGGCCGACAGCGCGGATGGATTGCCGCGAAAATCGATGGCCACCGGCCAGCCCCGGCCCGCCAGCAGCGTCGCCGCCTCCATCGCGTCGCCGCCATTGTTGCCGGGGCCGGCAAGCGCCAGCACCCGGCCGCCAGCCGGCAGGAGCCGCATGGCGAGATCGGCGGCGGCCGCGCCGGCGCGGCGCATCAGCGCGCCGGTAGGGGCGGCCGCCAGCGCCGCGCGTTCGATGGCGCGCACCTCGGCCACGCTGTAGAGGCTGCGCGCCGGCGTCATGACAATGCCTGGGTCAGTCCAAGCACATGGTCAGCGATGGCAAGCGAGGCGGTCAGGCCGGGCGACTCGATGCCATACAGGCCCAGGTAATGGCCGCTGCCATGGGAGGCGAACAGGAAGTCGGCGGCAGGCGCGCCCGGCGGGCTGATCTTGGGCCGGATGCCGGCATAGGCCGGCTGCAGCGAATGCGAGGGCAGCGCCGGCCAGTAGGCCCGGATCTCGGCATAGAAGCGGTCGGCCCGGGCCGGGTCGACCAGGTAGTCGATCTGCTCGTCTTCCAGCCACTCGACGTCGGGACCGAAGCGTGCCTGGCCGCCCAGGTCGAGGGTGAGATGCACGCCCAGGCCGCCGGGCTCGGGCACCGGGTAGATCAGCCGTGAAAACGGCGCACGGCCGGCCAGCGAATAATAGTTGCCCTTGGCGAACCAGGCGCGCGGGATGCTGGCCTCATCCAGCCCGGCAATGCTGCGCGCGATGCGCGGCGCCCACAGGCCGGCGCAATTGACCACGGTGCGGGCATGCAGCAGGAAGCCCTCGTCGTCGCTGCCGGCGCCGGCTTCGGCGACCCGCAGCACGATGCCGTCGTCGCGCCGCTCGCCGGACAGCACCTGGCTGGCGAACGCGATCACCGCGCCGGCATGTTCGGCGTCGCCCTGCAGCGCCAGCATGTAGCCGTGGCTGTCGATCACGCCCGTCATGGGCGAGTGCAGGGCGGCGGTGCACTGCAGCGCCGGCTCCATCGCCCTGGCTTCCTCGGCGCTGATCATGCGCACTTCCGTGCAGCCGTTGGCATGCGCCTGGGCGGCGATTTCGGCCAGGCGCTGATGCTGCGCGGTATTGGTGGCGACCACCAGCTTGCCGCAGCGCTGATGGGCGATGCCGCGCTCGGCGCAGTAGTCGTACAGCGCATCGCGGCCGGCCAGGCACAGCGCCGCCTTGAGGCTGCCGCTCGGGTAGTAGAGGCCGGCGTGGATGACCTCGCTGTTGCGTGAACTGGTTTCCATGCCGATGGCGGGGTGCGATTCCACCACCATCACTTCGCGCCCGGCCTGGGCCAGCGCGCGCGCGACTGCCAGGCCAACGACGCCGGCGCCGATAACAATGACGTCCGTCTTATCCATAACGTGCAAGTGTGAGTCCTTCCGTATCAATATCTGTAGTCTGTCCCGAGATCAGGTCGGCGACCAGCTTGCCCGAACCGGCCGCCATGCCCCAGCCCGATGCGCTATGCCCAATGTTGAGATGCACATTGCGCAGCGCTGTCGGGCCGACCAGCGGCACGCCGTCGGGCAGCATCGGCCAGACGCCGCTCCAGAAACTGGAGGCATTGTAATTCGCCGCGTCGGGAAACCAGTCCTCGCCGACCTTGACCAGGGTGCGCAACGCCGCCTCGCGCAGTTCGGGCGCGGGGAAGCCGAGCTCCACCGTGCCGGCCACCCTGATCCGGGTGCCGAGCCGGGTCACCGATACCTTGTAGCTCTCGTCGGCGACCGACGCCAGCGGCGCCTGGTCGAAGTTGCGGATGGCCACCGATGCCGAATAGGCCTTGACCGGATACAGCGGTACCCGGATGCCGAGCCGGCGCAGCAGCGGCAGGCTGTCGTAGCCGGCGGCAATCACGACGGCGTCGGCGGCGAAGCGCTGCTGGCCGATGGCGAGGGTCACGCCGTTGCGGTCGGCTTCGATCGCGTCGACCGCGCTGTCGAAGTGGAACACCACGCCCATCTCCTGGGCAATCACGCGCAGCTGGCGGGTAAACAGCGGGCAGTTGCCGGCTTCATCGCCCGGCAGGTGCAGCGCCGAATTCAACGGGGTGTGATAGGCCAGGGCGGGCTCGATCAGCCTGGCATCGTCGGAATCGATCAGGCGGTGCGGCAGCCCGGCCTCTTCCAGCAGCGACAGCAGCGGCTGCGCCAGCGCGCGTTCGGTCTGGCTGCGAAACAGTTGCAAGAGGCCGCTGGTCTGCTCGTACTGCAGGGCGTAATGCTCGCGCAGCAGATGCATCAGTTCGTTGCTGTAGAGCGCCAGGCGCTGCATGCGCAACTTGTTGACCTGGAAGCGCCCGATATCGCACTCGGCCAGCCAGCGCCGCATCCAGCGCCATAGCGTGGGGCTCATGCCGGGCTTGAGCACCGCCGGGGACTCCGGCTTGAACAGATAGGACAGCAGCTTCTGCGGCATGCCGGGCGCAGCCCAGGGCGCGGCATGGGCAGGCGCCATCAGGCCGGCATTGCCGAAGCTGGTTTCCAGCGCCACATTGCTGTAGCGCTCGAGAACGACGGTCTGATGCCCTGCCGCCGCCAGGAAATAGGCGGTGCACACGCCCGCCACGCCACCGCCGACAACGGCTATCTGCATTGAATCCGGTTCCCGAGAGGTGGTGCAGCCTGATGAGTGCGGCGCCGCAGGTTCAGCGGCGCGTGGTGTGAAGAGGAATCTGAGTAAGGCATGCGGGGCAAGGCGGCTGCGAAGAGTTGCATAGAGTATCCGCAAACCTTGCCCAGCACAATTGATAGCCCGCTCCAGCCGCGGCCGGTGCGGGCAATCGTCTGAAATTGCACACGCCGGCCGGGCAGTCAGCGACGATCAGCGCGGCTGGTACTGCGGTTGCTGGTACTGCGGTTGCTGGTACTGCGGTTGCTGATACTGCGGTTGCTGATACTGCGGTTGCTGATACTGGGGTTGCTGGTACTGGGGTTGCTGGTATTGCGGTTGCTGGTACTGAGGCTGCTGGTATTGCGGGCCCTGCGCCTGCTGCTGCGGCTCGGCGACATAGATCTCGACCCGGCGGTTGCGTGCCCGGCCGGCCTCGTTGTCGTTCGACGCGATCGGCTCCCGTTCGCCACGCCCTTCGATGGCAACCCGCTGCTGCGCCACGCCGCGGCTGGCCAGGTAGTTGCGCGCGCTGGCGGCGCGGTCGATCGACAACTGGTTGTTCAGCGCATCGCTGCCGGTGCTGTCGGTGTGGCCGATGATGGTGACCTGCGCAGCCGGGTTTTCCACCAGGCCGCTGGCGAAACGGTCGAGGATGGGGCGGAAGTTCGACTTGATGTCGGCGCGGCCGGTATCGAAGGAAATGTCGCTCGGGATCTCGAGTTTCAGACGATTGTCCTGGGTCTGGGTCACCTGAACGCCGGTGCCGCGCGTTGCCTGCTCCATGGTCCGCCTCTGGTTTTCCATGCGTGCGGACCAGACGTTGCCGATGACGGCGCCAGCCGCGCCGCCCAGCACCGCGCCGGTAGCTGTACGGCGTCCGCCGCCGCCGCCGGTCGCGGCGCCCAGCACGGCGCCCAGGCCTGCGCCCACGCCAGCGCCGGTGGCAGTGCCGCGTTGGGTCTGGTTCATGTCCGCGCAACCCGAGACGGCGAGGACGGCAGTGAGCATGGAGATCGTTAATTTACGCATAGGGCATCCTTTTTCTTTGGTAAGACAAAAGCTGGCGCGCGGCTCAGCCTGGCCGAATTGTCACCGATGACGGCTCCCGGCACTGTACGCTGGCGTACATACGGGTGCATGCAAGAAAGCTACGCTAGACACCATTGATGCAAGCCTTCTTGCGCTGGATCAGCCGATCCGCATCGAATACAGACTTGTTCCGATGACTCCCGATGACCGACATTGACGCCGTTCCGTGCAATCAACTGCTGGCCGCACTGCCAGCGGGCGCGTTGCATGCCCTGCTGCGTGACGGCTTGCTGGATCGGGTATCGCTCGACGCCGGCAGCGCGCTGCATGAGCAGGGCGGGCGGATCGATCAGGTGTACTTCCCCGACGACGTGGTGATCTCCTTCATGGCCGTGGCAAGCCAGCGCATGACGCTGGAAGTCGGCCTGGTTGGCGATGAAGGGGTAGCGGGCATTGCCGTTGCGCTGGGCAGCATGGTGTCGCCGGTGCATGCCGTGGTCCGGCGCGGCGGCATGGCGCTGCGCATGCCGGCCGACGCCTTTCGCCTCGCGCTGGGCCGGCATCCCGAGCTGGCGCAGGCCGTGGCCCGCCATGCCCATGGCCTGCTGGTGCAGGCGAACCAGGCCGCGTTCTGCAGTCATTTCCATTTGCTGGAAGCGCGCCTTGCCCGATCGCTGCTGATGATGCGTGACCGGGTGCAGTCGAATGCGCTGCATCTGACGCATGAAATCCTGGGCTTGGCGCTGGGCGTGCGGCGGGTGGGAATTACCAAGGCGGCCACTAGCTTGCAGCAGCGCGGGCTGATCAGCTACAGCCGCGGGGAAATACGGATCCTGGACCGGCACGGACTGGAAGTGGCGTCGTGCGGCTGTTATGCGCTGGTGAAGAAGCTGGCCGAAACATAGGCAGGTTTTCTGATTCTTCTGCCTGCCTGATGTTGCAAGGAACGACAAAGCGACAAGGGCGCGGCCAGTTCAATGCCGCGCGCCCTTGTGCAGACTGTATTACTTCGCCTGGTTGCCGATCAAACCGCCAACCGCGGCGCCACCCACCGTTCCCATCGTGCTGCCGCCGGTAAGGACATTGCCGGCAACACCGCCAACGCCTGCGCCGATGGCGGTGTTGCGGGTCTGCGGCGACATGCCCGAGCAGCCGCCGATGCCGACCAGCGCGGCCACAACCACGATACCTGCCATGGACTGCTTGATGATCTTCATTTTTTCTCTCCTTGGTTCCGTCGGGTTAAGAAATCGCACCTGGTCAGGCGCGTCATTCACGCCCGATCCTCCTCAGCATAGGATGGCGCCTGGAAAGTGTCTGTGCGCTGCCGTACCAAGCACTACAGCTGTCCCGCCGCGCTTGCCTGCATTGCACTGATGCATAAACCTGCGCATCTATGTTCGTTAGCGTACTGAATGCAGCGGGCCGTTGCGGGACACTGCGGCCATGACGAAAAGGCCTGGCTGCGAAACGGCGGGCGTGAAGATATGGCAAAGGCAATCCCATCCGGCAAAGGCAATCAACGCAAGCGCTGCATCGCCGCGCTGGCATGCGCCTCGCTGCTGGCGAGCGCTGCGGCCGGCGCTGCCGACAACGAGCGTCTGCGGCAATACCGCGAGTCGATGGAAGGAGCGCGCGCCACTTACACCGCCGATGCAAGGCATTGCAGGCAGGATGGCGACAGCCGCGCCCTTTGTCTGGCCCAGGCAAAGGGCGAATACAAAAAGGCGACTGCCGAAGCGGTCGCCCACTGGCGCAATACGGCCCAGGCCAGAACCGATGCGCGCATCGCAGCGGCGGACGCCGACCATGACGTCGCCAGGGCGCGCTGCAAGCTTGGTCCCGCCGGGTCGCGGGCCGACTGCATGCGGCAGGCCAAGGCAGAGCGCCTGGCAGTCACGGCCGACGCCAGGTCGGACCTGCGCGTGACCGAGGCGCGCAATCGCGACAAGGAAGAAAGAAAAAAGGCTTACTACAGGGCGGCGCGTGAAAAATGTGACGCCCTGGCTGGCGCTGCGAAGGAGGCCTGCATGACTCTGGCCCGGGCGCAGTACAGCGAGTAAAGGGAGCTCCGCGATCGCGGAAGACCGAGGATGCCTTCGCAAGAAGGCAAATTTGAAACATCAATAAAACAAAGGAAATCATCATGACCATCACCAAACGCATTGCAGCCGCCGTCTTCACCGCATCCATGCTGGCCCTGACCGGCTGCGCATCCGGCCCGTTCGCCAAGAGCGAAAAGACCGAGTCGCCCAAGCAATACGCAGGCGACGCCCTGATCACCACCAAGGTCAAGGCAGCGCTGGTCAATGACCCGATGCTCAAGGCGCGCGAGATCAATGTCGAGACCTACCAGGGAACGGTGCAGCTGAGCGGCTTCGTCGCTACCCGCGAAGAGGCTGCCAAGGCCGGCACGGTGGCACGCGGCATCGAAGGCGTGACGTCTGTCAAGAACGACATCCGCCTGAAGTAAAATCCGGGCAGGGAGGGGCCGGCGATACCGGCCGCCGCGAGGCGCGCGGCGGTATGCCGGCCCTTGCATGAAGCGGCTGCGCCAGCGCAAGAAACGACAATGAACAAACCTTTTGAAGCTGCACCGCAGGCGCCAAGCGCAACCCGCAATCCGGAACCCGACATCGTTCCGGTCGAACGTCCCGGCGCCGAACCGGCGCTGACAGTCAATCCCCGCGTGGCCGTCGACGCCCGCGGCCTGGCTTTATGCATCATCGCCTCGGTGGCCTTTCTGTATGCGCTGCAGTGGTCACAGAAATTCCTGATCCCGGTGATGTTCAGCATCTTCATCTCCTATACCTTGAATCCCGTGGTCCTCTGGCTGCAGCGCATGCGCATGCCGCGCGTGGTCGGCACCACCCTGGTAATGCTGGTGCTCACGCTCGGCGCGGCGGCCGCGGCCAACACCCTGCGCACCCAGTTCCAATCCATCATCGACGGCCTGCCGGAGGCCGCGCACAAGATCTCCAGCGCAGTGGCGCATGCCCAGCAGGGCAAGAAGTCGGCGATCCAGCAGATGCAGGAAGCCGCGGCCGAAATCGAGAAGGCCACCAGCCAGGCGGCAGGCAACAAGCCGCCGGCGCGCACGGTCGTGGTGCCTGAGTCCCCCAAGCTGCGCATAGGCGACTGGGTCTGGGCCGGCTCGCTGGGCGCGGTGGGCCTGGTCGGGCAAACCACCATGGTGCTGTTCCTGGTGTTTTTCCTGCTGCTGTCGGGCGACACCTTCAAGCGCAAGCTGGTCAAGCTTACCGGGCCGACCCTGAGCCAGAAAAAAATCACGGTACAGATACTCGACGACATCAACACGTCGATCCAGAACTACATGTTCATGCTGCTGGTGACCAACCTGCTGCTGGCGGCGATGATGTGGATCGCGCTGCACTGGATCGGCCTGGAAAATGCCGGCGCCTGGGCCGCGGCCGCGGGCTTCCTGCACCTGGTTCCCTATTTCGGGCCGCTGCTGATCACGATCGCCACCGGCGTCACCGCCTTCCTGCAGTTCGGCACCGCCTCCACCGCCTTCCTGGTGGCCGGCATCTCGCTGGGCGTGGCGACCGTGGTCGGCACCTTCGTCACCACCTGGATGACCGGGCGCATCGCCAAGATGAATCCCGCCGCGGTCTTCATCGGCCTGCTGTTCTGGGGCTGGCTGTGGGGTATCTGGGGGCTGCTGCTGGGCGTGCCCATCATCGTGGTGATGAAGGTGATCGCCGAGCATGTCGAAGGGCTGCAGTCAGTGGCGGAGCTGCTGGGCGAGTGATGCGGCGCCCGCCGCCGGCGCGGCAGGCTTTCCGTTTGGTATGGCCGGGCATTACAATGGCGCCCATTTGACAACACGATGGCCACCATGAACCTGCGTCGATCCCTGTTGCGCGGCATTGCCGCCTCCCTGTTGCTTGCCGCTGCGCCCGCCGCGCTGGCGCAGGCCTATCCTTCCAAGATGATCCGCTTCGTCGTGCCGTATCCGGCCGGCGGCCCGCTCGATGCGATTGCCCGGATGCTTGCCGAGAAAATGCGCGACGGCATGGGCCAGCAGGTCATCGTCGACAACAAGCCCGGCGCCGGCGGCAATCTTGGCGCCGACATCGTGGCCAAGTCCGCGGCCGATGGCTACACCATCGTGATGGGCGCGGTGGCGACCCATGCCATCAATCCGACGCTGTTCGCCAAGATGCCCTATGACCCGGTGCGCGACTTCGCGCCCGTGTCGCTGGTGGCCAGCGTGCCCAATGTGCTGGTGATGAATCCGGACATCGCCAGCCGCAACGGCATCGCTTCCGTGCCTGACCTGGTGAAGTATGCCCGCGCCCATCCGGGCCAGCTCAACTTCGCGTCCGGCGGCAACGGCAGCGCCGGGCATCTGGCCGGCGAGCTGCTCAAGTCCATGGCCAAGGTCAGCATGGTGCATATTCCTTATGCCGGCGCGGCGCCTGCCCAGCTGGGCCTGCTTGCCGGCCAGACCGACCTGATGTTCGACAACCTGGCATCGGCCAGCCAGAACATCCGCGCCGGCAAGCTCAAGGCGCTGGCGGTCACCACGGCAAGGCGTGCAGAGGCCGTGCCCGATCTGCCGACGATCTCGGAAGCCGGCAAGGCCGAAGGCCTGGGCGGCTTCGACATCAATACCTGGTTCGGCGTGCTGGCGCCGGCCGGTACGCCGGCCCCGGTGGTGGAGCGCCTGAATGCGGAGATCCGCAAGGCGCTGCAGTCGGCCGACGTGCGGGAGCGCATGAGCAAGCTGGGCGCCGAGCCGTCGCCCACCTCGCCCGAGCAGTTCGCGTCGCTGATCCAGGCCGAGCTGAAGAAGTATGCGGCGGTGGTGAAGGCGTCCGGCGCCAAGGTCGACTAGGCGACTGAGGCGCTTCCGGCCCGACCAGCCCAGGCGAGGCCAGAGATAAACTGGCCGGTATCGATTAACTGGTCAGGCCCGAAGCGCCGGAAGCGTTCCAAAGACCAGACCATCGCCGGTGCAACCTCTGGCAGGCGTCATGCGCCGTCCACAGCGGGATGCACGCCTGCCTGCGCCACGGCGCGGCGCATCAGCGCCTCCATCGCGTCCGGCGGCAGGGGCCGTGAAATGTAATAGCCCTGCACCTCGTCACAGGCAAGCTCGCGCAGCAGCCGCAGTTCTTCCTCGGTTTCCACGCCCTCGGCCACCACGCTCATCTCGAGCACATGCGCCATCGATACGATGGCGCGGAAGAAGGCCACGCCCTGCGCGCCGGAGCCCAGCTGCGACGTGAATGCGCGGTCGACCTTGAGCACGTCGAGATCGAGCTGCTGCAGCTGCGACAGCGAGGAATAGCCGGTGCCGAAATCATCCACCAGCAGCCGCACGCCCAGCGCCTTGATCGCGGCCAGCTGCTCCGCCACCGGACGGTCGGCGGCCAGCATGCAGGACTCGGTCAGCTCCACTTCCAGCAGCCCCGCGTCTATCCGGTGGCGCGCCATGCAGTCCGCCAGCATCGCCGCCACGTCGCCCTGGTTGAACTGCTGGGCCGAGACATTGATCGACACCGGCACTGGCGGCAGGCCCAGACCTTGCCAGGCGCCCAGCTGGGCGCACACCTTGTCGGCCACCTGCTCGCCCAGCGTCAGGATCAGCCCCATGGACTCGGCCACCGGGATGAACTCCAGCGGCGGCACCATGCCGCGCTGCGGATGCTGCCAGCGCACCAGCGCCTCCATGCTGCGCAGCTCGCCGGTGAAGGTGTCGACGCGCGGCTGGTAATGCACCAGGAACTGGTCGCCCTCGATCGCATCGCGCAGCGCCTGCTCCAGCGCCAGCCGCTGCACCAGGCTGGCCGACAGGTCCGCATGATAGAACCGGAACTGTCCCTTGCCGCTGGCCTTGACGGCGTACATCGCAATGTCGGCATGCTTGATCAGCGTCTCCGCGTCCTCGCCGTCGGCAGGGTACATGCTGATGCCGATGGATGCATGCACCGCGTGCCGGCTGCCGTCGGCGAGCACGAATGGCGTTGACAGCGCATCCACCACCCGCGCGGTAATGGCTTCGACCTGATCAGCGCTGCCGATCTGCTCCAGTATCACGGTGAATTCGTCGCCGCCCAGGCGCACGCCATGGTCGCCGGGGCGCAGCGCGCTGCGCAGCCGCAGCGCCGTCATGCGCAGCAACTGGTCGCCGGCCGCATGGCCCAGGGTGTTGTTGATGTTCTTGAAATCGTCGAGGTCGAAGAACAGCAGGGCCAGCATGCCGCCGCCGGCCTGCGCCCTTGCCAGCATCTGGGGCATGGTCTGCATCAGCCAGTGCCGGTTGTGCAGCGTGGTCAGCGCATCTTCATTGGCCATGCGGGCCAGCTGCTCGGCATGCGCGCGCGAGTCGGAGATGTCGCGCACCGTCATTGCCAGCGCATCCTCGGACCGGACCAGCTTGCGGTGCAGCCACAGGGGCCGGTCGCGCCCGACGGCGCTGACCTGGAATTCATCCTCGTGGAAACCCTCGTCCATGGCATGGCGGAAGATGTGCATGACCTTGTTCAGCGCGGCGCCGCGGTATAGCTCGCTGAAGGACTTGCCAATCAGTGCGGCGCGCGCATAGCCGACGAAGGCGGCGCCGCGCTCGTTGCAGTCTTCGACCTGGAAGTCGATGATCTGGCCCTGGCCATCGGTCTGGCTGCGCACCATGAAAAAGCCCTCGCGGGCGCCGTCGGTGGCCAGCCGGTAGGTGTCCTTGATGCGCGCCTCGCGCTGCGCATGGGCGGCGGCGCGCAGGGAAGCCAGCATGCCTGCAATGCCAGCGATGATCAGCACCACGGTCAGGGTCGTGGCATAGCGCCGGTCGGTCAGCGCGGCTTCCTGGGCAGCGATGTAGATCTGGCTGGTGGCAAGACCGGCTGTTGCCACCAGCGGATAATCCGCAAGCCGTTGCCATGCCAGAATGCGCGCCGCGCCATCGCTGAACTGGCCGGCACTGCCTGGCAGCACGCCGGCATCGCCTTGCGGCCCCGGCGTGGACGCCAGTAGCGCGTGTCCTGCCTGCGCGCTGTCGCCCGTCCTGGCGGCGACGAGGGCGCCGTCGAGGCGGTGCAGCGCAATAAGGTCCTGGCCGCTCATGCTGGACTGGTCAAAGAAGGAGAGCAGGACGGCAGGTTCGACCGCAACCAGGATCACGCCATCGAACCCGCCATTGCGGTCGCGCAGCGCCCGGCTGAAGGCGATCACGGGCCTGCCGAATGAGCGGCTGATATAGGGCTGGCTGATGAACAGGCCGACATCGGCGCTGCCCTGGTGCGCCCTGAAGTATTCCCGGTCAGCCACGCTTTGCGGCGATGGATTGGGCATGGTGCTGGACAGGTTGCGTCCGTGACGGTCGAACACCACCACGTAGAGCTTGGATGTGGGTGGATACAAGCCGTGGCCAGCCTGGTCTTCCAGAGAGGGCCGCTGGCTGGTGTTCTCCCAGTAGTACTTCAGCGTCAATGTGATCTGGTTGATTTCGCTGACGGTGCGCTGCAACTGCTCGGCGTAGGAACGTGAAAGCGCTTGCGCATGCAGCGTGGCCCCCGCTTCGGCCAGGCGGCGCTCCCGTACTGCCTTGGCGCTGACCATGATCCATATCAGCGCAATGACCAATGCGCACAGCACGGGCAGGGCGATTGCCAGGCGCGGCAATCTGTTCATCTGTATCTTCAAGGTAAAAACGTCTCCGGCCAGGCCAGCACAGCTTGCGGTTGGCATCGCCAACCATGTCAGGCTTGCTGTCTTTCATCAGCTTGGGGCGCATTATTGCATCGTCCGGGCGCGGCAAACAGCACTCGGCGGTTTTTGATGTAACGCAAGGGAAACCGCAAGGCGGGGTTCTAGCATGGGCTGGCTTTGATGACAACCTGAAATGACCAGAGGAGAGTGCCATGTTTAAACATCTGCTGGTGCCTACGGACGGCTCGCCGCTGTCTGCCAAGGCGGTGCAGGCCGCCGTCGGTTTCGCCAGGGAGGCCGGCGCACGCATCACGGCGGTGTCGGTAGCGGAGCCGTTCCCGTACTCCGCGCTGTCCGAATCCGCCTTTCTGCCGGACCAGACCCGGTATGAAAAGCAGATGCAGGACCAGGCGCGACGTCACGTGGACGAAGTGGCGGAGGCGGCGCGCGCCGCGGGCGTGCCCTGCGAAACCCGGGTCGCGCTGTCGTTCAGTCCTTACGAGGAAATCGTGCGCCTGGCCGATGAACTGGGCTGCGATGCGATCTTCATGGCCTCCCATGGCCGCAAGGGCGTCAACAGGCTGTTCGTGGGCAGCGAAACCCAGAAAGTGCTGGCGCACAGCACATTGCCAGTGATGGTGTTCCGATGACCGCGGCGACTTCTGGCAATGGCAAATGGGCGCCGCGCCTGACACTGGGCCTGCCGGCGGTGGATGCCGCCCATCGCGACCTGCTCGACGAACTGGCGAGGCTGGCCGACATGGCCGATGCCGAATTCCCGGAAAGCTATGCGCGCTTTGTCGCCCAGGTCGAAAAGGACTTCCGCGAGGAGGAAGACCTGATGGAAGCCAGCAGCTTCTCGGGCCTGCCCAGCCATCGCGAACAGCATGCCCGGGTGCTGGGCGGATTGCACCATGTGGCCAGGCAAGTGATGGCCGGCGAGCTTGCGCCGGGAAGGGAAGTGGTCGCGCTGATGCCCGGCTGGTTCCTGCTGCATATCGAAACCATGGACAGCGCGATGGCGCTATGCACCCAGGGCGCACAGGCCAGCGTCTGATCGCGCTGCGGCGCAGCGCCTGGCTGTCAAACGGAAGCGGCCTTGCGGGCGCCTCCTACCCCAGCTGCCTCGCGACCGTTTGCGCTGCCTCCGGATAAAGCGGACGCAGCACGGCAACCAGGTCATCCAATGAGCCGCCGCAGGTAAAAACCAGCATGTCGCCTGGCTGGCAACGGGCCAGCATGCGCGCCAGCGCCTGCCTGACATCCGGTTCGGCATCGCTCCAGCCGACGCCCGCTTGCCGGGCTCCGGCCAGCAGGTGATCCGCGGTATCGCCCGGCGGCCGTCCGCGGGGTTCGGCCTCGTAGACCAGCAGTTCGTCGAAACCGCCGCCGCAGATGCGGCCGATATCGGCGAGGTCGCAATCGCGACGGTCGCCCGGCACGGTGATCACGGCGCGCAGCCTGCCGCTGCACAGCGAGCGCGCCATCGCCACCAGGCTGGCGCAGGCGGCGCTGTTGTGGGCATAGTCGACCAGGATGGCGATGCCGCCCGCCTCGAACAGGTTGGCGCGCAGCGGATTGCCGGCCGCGTCCGAGACGAAACTGGCCAGCCCTGCCACCGCCAGTTCCGGCGCATGCCCGGCGCCGATCAGCGCCGCCGTGGCCGCCATGGCATTGGCGACGTTATGCATCGCATGGCCGCCCAGCGCGGCAGGCATGGCGTTCACCCCGATCAATGGACGGTGCCGCCCCTGGCTGGCCAGCATGATGCGGCCGTCTTGCAGGTAGACGCCGCGGCCGCCCTGCGCCAGATGGCGCAGCAGCACGGGCGCCGCATGATCCATCGAAAAGTAGATCACCTCGACGCCGCGTCCCAGCCGGGCGCGCATCGCCACGCAGTGCCCATCCTCCGCATTCAGCACCGCCGCCCTGCGCGCCGAGCGGGCCACCACCGATTTCACTTCCGCCAGCTCTTCCACGCTGTGCACGCCGTCCATGCCGAGATGGTCGGCGCTGACATTGAGCATCACCGCCACATCGCAGCGATCGAAGCCGAGGCCGCGCTTGAGCAAACCGCCGCGCGCCGTTTCCAGCACGGCGACCTCGGCGTGCGCGGCTTCCAGCACCATGCGGGCCGACCAGTAACCGGTGCAGTCGCCCTCGTCGATCTGCTGGCCGGCCACGTGTATGCCTTCGGTCGTGGCAATACCCGTGCGCAGGCCGGCGCGCGTGAGCGCATGCCCGAGCATGCGCGTGGTGGTGGTCTTGCCATTGGTGCCGGCAACGGCAATGACGGGAATGCGGCCGTCGCCGCCATGTGGGAACAGCGTATCGAGGAGGGCGCCGGCTGCCTGCCTGGCAGGTTCCGCCCCCATGCAGTCCATCTCGGCCGCGTCGGCCACATGCAGCCGCTGCTGCCTGTATCCCCAGCCAAGCTGTGCCGGCTGTCCCGGCTCGGCCAGCGTCTGCAATGGAATCCGCCGCGCCAGCGCCGCCCTGGCGATGGCCGCCGCGCCGGGTGGCGTCGCATGCTGCTGCGCAAGCAGGCGCAGGCTGGACAGTGCCGCTGCGGCATCGGCATCGGCCGCCTGGCCCTGCAGCAAACGGGCTGTGATCTGCATCGACTGCTCCAGCGCGCTTTCGGCAAGCGCTTCGATCCGATAGCCCAATGCGATCCGGTAGCGCTGCGGCCAGCCATGCTCCTGGCGCACGGTCCAGAAGGCGGTCGTGCAGCCGGCCGCACGCTGCAGGGCTTGCGCAAGGGCGCAGACCAGGTGAACCGCGGTGGCATGCCTGGCAAGCGCCGGCCCGGCAAGCGATGCCAGCAGCGCTGCGGCCGCTTCCGGAAGAGGCGTCGGGGGAATGTCATGGCCAAGTTCGATCACGGCCATCAGGCAAGGCTGTCTGGCGTAACGGTTCGGGCCGCGCAGGAAGCGCAGTTCGGTCAGATTCATCGGTTGCTGGCGCTGGTGCAGGCAGCGGCGTGGGCATTACTCATGTTCGAGGTAATCGATGGGCATGTCGCGGTTGCTCTTGCTGCCGGCCTCGGTGCGGCTTACGGCGATCAGGCCGATATCGACTTCCTCCGGGAAGAAATCGATGGCCCGGCTCAGCGCCTTTTTCAATGGCACGCCCTCGGCAATCCAGCTGTAGACGGTATGGGCCAGCAGGTGCCGCACGATCTGTTCGCCGATGCCGGTTGCGGCCACCGCGCCATGCGGTCCGGCGTAAAAGCCGCTGCCGATGATGGGCGTGTCGCCAACCCGCCCCAGCAGTGCCGGCGCGGTGCCGCCGGTGGAGCCGGCAACGGCAAAGTGGCCCTGGGCGTCGCGGGTAACGGCGCCAACCGTGTCGCCGCCCTGGGGCGCAGGGTAGTTCCAGTATGTGTCGAAGGCCTGGTTGTCGACGCCGGGCAGGGCAGGGCTGCCACTGGCCATGCGCTCCTTCAGTTCCTGATGGCGCCGGCGCGCATGCTCGCTGATCACATGCGGCTGCTGCAGGCCAACCTGCGCGGCGAACCGGCGCGCGCCGTCGCCGGCCAGCAGCCAGTGCGGCGTTTCCGCCACCGAGCGCGCTACCCGCACCGGATTGCTGATGCCCTGCAGGCAGGCCACGGCGCCCAGCCGGCCGCGGGTGTCCATCACCGCCGCATCCATTTCGACCGTCGCGCCGTCAAGGCCCAGCACCGAGCCGCTGCCGGCGTTGAAGCGGCCGTCATCCTCCATCGTCACCACGGCGGCGACGGCGCCGTCCAAGGCATCGCCGTCGCGCATTGCCGCAATGGCGGCGTGGGCGGCGCGCACGCAACCATCCGCATAAAGGCTGGGCGCCCCAGCCCCGCCATGCACGATTACCGCCATTCTTCCCGCATGCCCGTTCATCATTCACCATCCCGATCGAAGCATCAATTCTGGCGCATCAATCGCACTGTGTATGTGCGATGGTTGACATAGCAGGCAAGCGTCGAGCTACACAGATTAAAAAATGCAACTATCGATAAAGTTTTTACGCTTTCCGAAAAACCAAACGACAAACCCGCTGCCAGAAGAATCGCCGTTTACGACCAAGCGTGACGAGGCGAGGCGAGGACCGTGGCAATCCTGCCGCGCCATGCGTTTTCAGCATCACGACAATGCATTTCCCTGCGCGTGGGGTTCACTATTCTCCCGGCGCAGGCTGCGCCGCCTGCCCGGAAAATCCATCCATCAAGCCAACCCGGTCAGCGCATCGTGCCGCCGGTGGCGCCGCCGCCCATGCCGCCGGAGCCTGCCGCGCTGGAAGCGCCGCTGCCGCCTGCCGAGCCGGCGGTGCCCGAGGATTTATTGCCCGTGCCCAGCTGGCGGCTGTTGCCGCTTTCCATGCCGGCCGCGCCTTGGCCGGTGCCGGTGGCGCCGGAACTGGAGGTGCCGGATGCGCCGGACATGCGGTCGCTGCCATTGGTGGCGCCCGGGGTGCCGGATGCGCTGTGCTGACGGCTTACCGACGGCGTGCTGTCATGCCGGCTGGTGCCTTTCGGGCCGCGTTTTTCCGTCGTGGCTGCGCCGTCCATCAGTCCCTTGCCAGGCGCCTCGCTGGCGTGGCCGGATGGATGGCTGTCGTGGCTGCCGCCTTGCTGGGCGTAGGCCGATCCGGCAGCAAGCAGGGAAGTCAGCAGCGTGGCAATAAGTTTGCTCTTCATGAAGTGCTCCTAATGGAAAAGAGGCGCAAGGCGGTAATCGCCGCGCATGCCGGTTAGAAAATGGCTGCAGGCGGAGTTCAATCAACTGTCGCCCGAGGGGTGTTCGGACAAGCTTTGGCCGTTTTCATCGGCCTGCCATCGCAACGCGCAGGCATGGCCAGGGGAAATTTTCCCGCACGGATGGGTGGCGCTAAGCCGGCAGTTAGGTATGCATTTCTGACAAGAGAGTCATCCTTCGTCCTATACAGCGATAGATGAGCGTTCATTAGGATGAGTCAGTGCCGATGCCGTCACTGTCGATAAAGCCAGTGAAGCGGGCAGTGCATCTGACTTTCGTTGACTCTTTCAGAAAGGAATATCATGGCTTCCACCAAGCAAGACTCCAAGCAGGGCAAGCAGGGCGACCGAACCAGCATGCGCGGATTCGCATCGATGGACCCGAACCAGCAGCGGGCCATCGCCAGCGAAGGCGGACGGGCGGCACATCGCAGCGGCAATGCGCATGAATTCACTTCGGAAGAAGCACGCCGTGCCGGCAGCATGAGCCACAAGAACAGTCGCAAGAACAGCGGCAATCAGGGCAGCGCGTCGGCCGGCAACGAGGGCGGCGGTTCGACCCGCGGCGGCACCAGCGAGCAGCACGCGGAGGCTGGCCGCCAAAGCCACAAGAACCAGAAGTAAGGAACACCGGAATCAGGCAAAGCGGCGGATGCGGGGCGCATCCGCCGCTTTGCATTTGTCCTACTGATATTTGCCCGGACGGCAGGCGGCCCGGCTTCAGATATTGCAGAGCCTGGCGCCGGGGCGCGGGCTGAAGTCGCGGATTTCGTCGACCAGGCCGGCGGCGAGCGCATCGCGGGCAGTCAGATGCAGGTCGGTGTGGGCATGTACCTGAAGCTGCGCCGGGGTGAGCTTCAGAAACCGCCGCATCACCGATTCGGTTCGGCTGTCGTCGGCGCGCAAGCCTTCCACCACCACGGCCAGTTCATCGGCGGCAATGCCGGAATGCGGCGACGCATGCGACTTGTGGATCATGAAGCGGGCCGTTTCCGACGCATAGCGGCGCTCGCCGGCGAGGAACAGCGTTACGGCAATCGACGCCACCACGCCGGCGTTGTACATGATGAAGCGCACCGGCGACGCCGACAGCACGTTGTAGAGGCAGATGCCGTCGCTGATGTAGCCGCCGTGGGAATGCACCAGCAGATGCGCGGTGGTCACGCCATCCTGCGCCATCTGGGCCAGCGCGTCGAACACGCGCCGCACCATGGAATCGTTCACATCGCCCGACAGGGTGTACCAGGCCTCATTGCCTGCGTCTTGGGTCATCCGCTTCCTCCTCGTCATCCGGCGCTGCGCTGCGCCATACGGATCAGAGTGCGCCGCGGCCGGTTTGTTCAGCAGCCACCCGACCAGCGGAAGCGGGCGCCCGCCTGGAGGAAAGTGCGGCATGTCATGACCCTTGCTATGTCTTGCCAGCAGCCACTCCCGCACATGCGCCATGTCCCTGGCCTGCTCGCACCGCTTTCCCACCAGCTTCGCCGGCCGTCCAGAAACATTTGGCCCGACGCTCTTATAATGCCCGGATGGAAAAATTCTTCGTTGTTTGCGGCGCCGCATCGGCATTCATCGGCGTGGCCGCCGGCGCCTTCGGCGCGCATGGGCTGAAGCAGCGGCTGGATGCCGACATGATGGCCGTATTTGAAGTCGGCGTGCGCTACCAGATGTACCACGCGTTCGCGCTGATCGCCACGGCCTGGGTCATCAGCCGCTGGCCCGGCAGCCTGGCCAACAGGGCCGGCTACCTGTTCATCGTCGGCACCGTGCTGTTTTCCGGCAGCCTGTACCTGCTGAGCCTGTCGGGCATACGCTGGCTGGGCGCCATCACGCCGCTGGGCGGGCTGGCCTGGCTGGCCGCCTGGGCCTGCCTGGCCTGGGCCGTGCTGAAAGGCTGAAAACCCGCCGGGCGGATGGCCGCCCCAGACTTTCTCACTGCAGCAGCTTCAGCCCGGGCGGCAGGGTGTCGCCCAGCATCCGGCGTTCGTCGGCTTCTTCCAGTTCCACCACTTCCAGCACCATCGCGCTCCAGGCGGGCGCCGCCTGCGCCATGCGCAGGCGCTCGGCCACCCGCTGGCGCAGCGCGTCCGGCAGGTCGCGGCTGCGGTCGCCCGTCAGGCGGGCGATGTGGGCAGCAGCAAAGGCGGCCGGCTCGATGCGACGCCAGTCCAGCGTCAGCAGCCATTCCAACCAGGCCGACGCCGCTTCCACCGGCGCGACTTCATGCGCGCTGCCATGCACCGGCACCCGGGCGCCTACCCGGCCCAAGGCCCAGAGCATCAGGCGCTGGTCCGGCCGGGCCTGCAGCTGTTCCAGCAGCCAGTCGCCGATCTCGACCTTGTAGGCGCCGGGGATGCGTTCCAGCGAAGCCGCCAGCCGCAGCATGTCATCCAGTCCGCCCGGCGTCAGCGTCGGCGGACGGCGCTTGCGCTCCCGTTCGTCGGCCTGCACGTTGAACGCAAAATCCTCCAGCAGCCGCAGCTGCGCCTCGGCCGGCAGCCCGGCCGCCACCCGCCGCCACAGCGTCCACCACTCGGCGCATACCTGGCTGTCGGCGCGGTGCTGCGCGCCTTCCGGGAAAATGGTCCAGAGCTGCTCGATGCGCCAGTCGTCCAGCGGATAGCCGATGCCGGGGCGCAGGCAGTAGCCGGCGAGGTTGAGCCACAGCCGTTCATGGTCGGCCGAGCGGCGCCTGCCGCGCGCGCCTTTCCACAGCGCGTCGTAGAGCTTGCGCAGCAGCGGCAGGTCCCAGCGCTCGCGGCTGCCGAGCAGCTTCTCCAGGTGCAGGCGCAACTGCCGGATCTCCTTGGGCGGCAGATTCTGGCCGCGCTGGATGAAGACGCGCTCGATTTTCTGCACCGCCTCCGCGAAGCCGGACGGCAGCCCGGGCTCGCCGGCCTCCGGCCCGGCCTCGACGCCGCGCAGCTGGAACTCCAGTTCCCAGCGCCGGGCCGGGTCGTGCGCGGCCACGCAGGAAACCTGCAGCGTTCCCAGTTCCGTCAGCATGCTGGCCAGCCGCACTTCCATTTCCTGCTTGCCGCGGCCCTGGTCCGCCGGCAGCACCGCCGCCAGCGGCGGCAGGCGCTGCGCATCGGTTGCGGATAGGTCGACCAGTTCGCCGGCGGTGGCCGCACCCGTCGACGCGGCAAGATGGAAACGCACCGGCTGGCCCAGTCGCAGTCCGAAAACCCGTTCCTCCAGCAGCAGTTCGGCGCCAGGCTGGCTGCCGCGCGGCAGGATGCAGACGGCCGGCTCGCCAGCCTGCTGGCCGCCTTCCAGCGCCAGGAAATAACTGCGGGCCGCGCCGCCGCCGATCTTCTGCGCCTGGCCTCGACGCGCCAGTCCATGGGCCACCGCGCCGCGCGCGACGGCCACATCGGGGTTGTCGTTGTGAAGGAGGGTCAGTGGCGCGCTGCGCCATGCCTGCAGCACGTCGATCAGCCGCTCCGACAGCGCGTTTGCGCGGAACACGCCGCCGTTAAGCAGCAGCGTGTCGGGCATCGCCGGGCTGTGCCGGTCGTCCGCCTCCAGGCCCAGGGCCTGCCGCGCATCGGCCGTATGCCGTTGCAGGAAGCCGGCCAGGTGACGGGTGATGGCGGCGTCGCTGGCATACGGCAGGCCGAATTCGACCAGGCCGCCGCGCCGCGGCCGGCTGGTTTCGTTCGCCGGCACGCGCGGGAAAAAACCGTCCACCAGCAGCTGCCGCACTTCCTCGCGGCCCAGCTCCACCGAGCGCGCCGCGCCGACCAGGCGGCTGCCGCCGCCCAGCAGCGTGACTGGCGCCTGCTCCGGGGCGTCAGTCGCGAGCAGCTGCTCCTTGGCCGCGCGACAGCGCTCCATCAGCTGCGACATGCGGCTGGCCGACAGCTTCTGCGGCGCGCTGCCCGGCTGGGCCGGGTGCAGCCGCGACTCCGCCAGGTGGGCCAGCACCAGGTCCATGTTGTCGCCGCCCAGCATCAGGTGCTGGCCGACGCCGATGCGGTCCAGCACCGGCTGGCCGTCGTCCATCGCCACCCGGATCAGGCTGAAGTCGGTGGTGCCGCCGCCGACGTCGGCCACCAGGATCAGGCGGCTTGCCGCCAGTTCGTCGGCCAGCCGGTCGCGGTGCCGGTGCAGCCAGTCATGCAGCGCCGCCTGCGGTTCCTCCACCAGCTGCAGCCGCGGCAGGCCGGCCAGGCGCGCCGCCTGCACCGTCAACGCCCGCGCCCCTTCGTCGAACGAGGCCGGGATGGTCAGCACCACGTCCTGGCGTTCCAGCGGATGCTGCGGGAAATGCGCATTCCAGGCGCTCCTGACATGCGCCAGGTAGCTCGCGCTGGCGTCCAGCGGCGATATCCTTGCCACGTCGTCCGGCGCGCCCCAGGGCAGGATGGGCGCGGTGCGATCCACCGCCGCGTGCGACAGCCAGCTCTTGGCGGACGACACCAGCCGTCCCGGCACCTGGGCGCCGAGCCGGCGCGCAAGCTGGCCGATCACGGCCGGCTCGTCGGCCCGGCTCCAGGGCAGGCGCAGCGCGCCGGGCGCAAACTCGCCGGCGGCCGGATGGTAGCGCAGCGAAGGCAGCAGCGGCTCGGCCCGCACCTCGCCCGGCGCCACCAGCTGCTCGATGGCGAAGAGGCGCACCGCGTCGTCGCCGGGGGCGGCGTAGGCAACCACGGTATTGGTGGTGCCGAGATCGATGCCGACGATGTAGGCGCTCGCCGGGGTGTGCCGGCGCGGCTCGCCGCCGCGCGTCCCGGCGCCGCGTTCAGGCGCCTGTTTCGCCATGCCTAGTCCGGACGGGCGCCGCGGACGTCGAATTCGACATTCCAGCGGGCGCTGCCGTCGCGCGGCACGGCCGCCAGTTCCAGCGTGCCGGTTTCGCTGACCCGCGCCTGCAGCCGCACTTCAACCACCTGGCCGGGCTGGCGGCCGTCGGCCGGCAGCGTGGCCTGGATCTCGTCGAGTTCCTGCAGCTCGTCCGGCTGCCAGTAGTCCAGCAGGGCGCCGATCTGGTCCTGCCTGCGCACGGTGGAACCGAAGAAGCGGAAATGCACCGGCTCGCCGACCACCAGGCCGAATTCCTGGTCCAGCACGGCGGCCTCGCTGCCTTCCTCCATGCCGAACGGCGCCACGCACAGCGCCTGGATCGGCGGCTCCATGCCGGGGATGGCCGGCATCGCCGATTCCACCGCGACATAGTAGGCCGCGGCCGTGCCGCCGCGGATGCGCACGCCGCGCCCGCGCCGCACATGGCCGTAGTAGGCCGCGCCGCGCGCCACGGCGAGGTCGAGGTCGGCGCCGGCCAGCAGCCTCGCCGCCGGCGCGTTTTCCGCGGCCAGCCAGCTGTTTACCGTATCCAGCGTGCGCTGCGCCAGCAGCTCGGACTTGAAGATGCCGCCGTTGAACAGCACCGCGGTGGGATGCAGGAAGCTCGCGCCCGGATGCTGGGCGGCGAAGCCGGCCAGTTCCGCGGTCGCGCCCTGCTGGCGGCCGAGGAAGGCGGCCAGGTGGCGGGTGATCGCCGCGTCCTGGGCGAAGGGCAGGCCGATCTGGGTCAGGCCGGCGCGGGTGCGCGAGGCCGGGCGGGCCGACGCGTCCACCTGCGGGAAGAAGCCTTCCAGGATGGTGGCTGCGACTTCCTCGCGCGTGAGTTCGGTGCGGATCGAGCCGCCGATCAGCTTGGCGCCGCGGCTGGGCACCACCACCGGCAGCGATGCCAGGGAAGGGTCGGACAGCAGGCTTTCCTTGGCGGCGCGGCAGGCATGGGTGAGCGAACGCATCTGCCACGGGTCGAGCTGGGTGCCGGTAGCGGCCAGCTTGCGCGCCACGCCATAGGCCAGGGTCAGGTCCATGTTGTCGCCGCCGAGCAGGATGTGGTCGCCCACCGCCACCCGGTGCAGTTCCAGGTTGCCATCGCGCTCCAGCACCGCGATCAGCGAAAAGTCGCTGGTGCCGCCGCCGACGTCCACCACCAGGATGATGTCGCCGGTGCGCACCTGCTTGCGCCAGTCGCCGCCGCTGCCCTGTATCCAGCTGTACAGCGCCGCCTGCGGCTCTTCCAGCAGGGTGAGGTGTTCGTAGCCGGCGGCGCGCGCCGCCTCGGCGGTGAGTTCGCGGGCGGCCGGGTCGAACGAGGCCGGTATGGTCACCGTCACGTCCTGCGCGTCGAACGGCGCATCCGGATGGGCGTGGTTCCAGGCCTGCTTCAGATGGTCGAGATAACGGATCGACGCTTCCACCGGCGACACCCTGGCCAGATCGGCCGGCGCATCCACCGGCAGGATGCCCGCGCGCCGGTCCACGCCCGGATGCGACAGCCAGCTCTTGGCCGACGACACCAGCCGGATCGGCGTGGTGGCGCCGCGGCTGCGGGCGAATTCGCCGACCGCATACGCCTGGCTGTCAGTCCAGGGCAGCGCCAGCGCGCCGGCCGGCAGTTCATCCGCATGCGGCAGGTAGAGGAACGAGGGCAGCAGCGGCAATAACTCGACCGAGCCGGGGCCGGTCAGCTGCGGCAGCGCCAGCACGCCGTGGCTGGTCTTTTCGCCATCGGAGGCGGCGCTGTCGACATAGGCCAGCGCGCTATGGGTGGTGCCGAGGTCAATGCCGATGCAGTAGCGCGGCGCGTTCGCGTTGTCGTTCACAGCTCCACCTCCGCCGGCGCCAGCACATGCACGTTATGGCCGTCGGCCACTTTCGGCAGATGCACGTCGGTGGCGCGCCAGCCCCGATGGCCGACCACGCCATTGAACGGCGCGCTGCCGACCACGTTGCCGGTCAGGCGGATCGCCGAGGCGTCGAAACCGGGGCTGACGGTGATCTGGCTGCCTTCGGTCTCGCGCAATACCGGCTCGATCATGAAATGCTCGCGCAGCACCTTGCGGCAGCCCTCATGCACCACGCGGGCGGCGGCGCCGATGTCGGCGTCGGAATAGGCGGACAGGTCTTCGGTGGCGAAATCGATCAGGCGCGCATCGCGCTGCAGCATGCCCAGCAATTGCAATGCGGCGTCGGGCGAGGCTTCCTTCAGGATGCGCAGCGCCGGCTTCGGCTCGGCCGGGGCGGCAGGCGCGGCCGGCTGCGGCGCTGCGTCCTGCTCAGGCAGCTTGTCGATCCGGCCGGCATAGTCGGGATTGCCCACAATCTTGAAAAAGGCGCCGAATGCGAGCGACACGCGGCTGAAAAAGGACGGGCGGGAAGGCGCGCCGCCAGGGTTGGGCTTGTTCATTTGCTATTCCTTTGGTTCTCGACAAGCGGGGGATTATGTCAGAAGCGCGCCAGAGGGGAGTTGATCCGGCGGAAATCGACGCTGTTGGTCCGCTGCTGGTTCGCTGTTGGCCAGTACGTGCCAGCGCGTGCGTTGTCGGGCATTTCGTTCTGTGAGAGGCTACATGATAAATTCACATCCACTTTTTTCCAACTCATCCGTGGCTGCCGCCCGGCCTGCCGCCGAATGCAATGAATTCCGACGATCTCCAGTGTTTCATCGAAGTGGCCGGTTGCGGCAGTCTTTCAAGGGCCGCGGTGGTGCTGGGCAGCGACCAGTCAACGGTGAGCCGCCAGATGGCGCGGCTGGAAAGCGCCACCGGCGTACGGCTGCTGCATCGCAACGGCCGCGGCGTGGCCCTGACCGAAGCCGGAGAAGCGCTGCTGGCCCATGCCCGCCGCATCGGCGCCAGCATCGCCGAGGCGCGCAGCGCGGTGCAGGCCTTTTCCGACGCCGGACCGTCGCAGGTCGTGATCGCAGCCCAGCCCACCATCGCCCGCATGAGCTTCGCCGCCATCGGCCGGGTGGTCAGGCAACGCTTCCCGCGGACCCGGCTGCGTTTCGTGGAAGGCCTGGGCAGCCACATGCTGAACTGGCTGGCCGACGGCGACATCGACCTTGCCCTGCTGTACCTGCCTTCCCATGCCGGCGCCCTGAAGGTGGACCGGCTGCTGCGCGAACCGCTGCACCTGGTGGCGCCGCCGTCCTTCACCCACATCGGCGCCGACTTCCCGGTGCGCCACCTGGCCGAGGTGCCGCTGATCCTGCCGAGCACCCATCACGGCCTGCGGCTGCTGGCCGAATCGCTGGCGCAGAAGGCCGGCATCCGGCTCGATATCGCGATGGAGTGCGACACCTCCACCAACGTCACCCGGCACTTGGTGGAGCAGGGGGAGGGCTGCACCCTGTTGCCGCTGGCGGCGGTGGCGGACGAGGTGGCGCAGGGGCGGCTGCGCACCGCCCGCCTGGTAGAGCCGGACGTGGTGCGCGACGTCGTCATCGCCAGCGCCCGCAACCGGCCGCCGGTGCCGCATCTGTGGGACATCAGCCAGGCGCTGCGGCAGGAAATGGCGCAGATCGTCGCCGGCGGAGGCTGGCCGGATGCGTCGCCCGCCGACTAATTACGACCGCATGAATCCATGCATGACAGAAATGCGAAAAACCCCGCGCATGCAGGTCCTCCATCCATGACAATTCGGCACGGTCGATAAAACATCACGCGCATCCGGCGCGGCAACCCAAATTTATTGAAGGCGATGGCCCCATGAACAACACCGAATCTTCCCTGACCCCCGGCAACGCCACCCAGAACGCGCAACGCAGCGGCGGCCGCATCCTGGTCGACGCCCTGCGCATCCACGGCGTGGACCGCCTTTTCTGCGTGCCGGGCGAGAGCTATCTCGACGTGCTAAACGCGCTGCATGACACGCCCGAGATCGACACCATCGTCAGCAAGCATGAGGGCGCGGCGTCCAACATGGCCGAAGCCGACGGCAAGCTGACCGGCCGGCCCGGCATCTGCTTCGTCACGCGCGGTCCCGGCGCCACCCATGCCAGCTGCGGCGTGCATATCGCCTTCCAGGACTCGACGCCGATGATCCTGTTCATCGGCCAGGTGGCGCGCGAGCACCGCGGCCGCGAAGCCTTCCAGGAAGTCGACTATGTGCAGATGTTCGGCCCGCTGGCGAAGTGGGTGGCCGAGATCGACGACATCCGCCGCATCCCGGAATTCGTGGCCCGCGCCTTCCAGTGCGCGACCTCGGGCCGTCCCGGCCCGGTGGTGCTGGCGCTGCCGGAAGACGTGCTGGACGGCAGCGCCGCGGTGGCCGATGCGCCGGCCTATCGGCCGGTATCGGCTGCCGCCTCGGCCGAGGACGAAGCCGCGCTGGCCGCCGAACTGGCCAAGGCCAGACGGCCGCTGGTCATCGTCGGCGGCTCGAACTGGAGCACCCAGGCCGCCGCCGACCTGGCCGAATTCGCCGCCGCCTGGAACCTGCCGGTGGCCTGCGCGTTCCGCCGACAGGACATCATGGACAACCGCAACGACCAGTACGCCGGCCACATGAGCCTGGGCATCAATCCGCGCCTGGCCGAGCGGGTGCGCCAGGCCGACCTGGTGCTGGCGGTCGGCACTCGGCTGGGCGACATCACCACCGACGGCTACAACCACCTGAGCGTGCCGCAGCCGGCGCAGCGCCTAGTGCATATCCATGCCGACGCCAATGAACTGGGCCGGGTCTATCAGCCGGCGCTGGCGATCAATGCCGGCGTGACGAACGCAGCCGCGATGCTGCGCCGGCTGCGTCCGACCGCGCACCTCGCATGGAATGAATGGACCAACGCCGCCCGCAGCGACTACCTGGCCTTCACCGAAGTGCCGGCGGTCGATCCGTCCTACCAGGGCGTGGACATGGGACGCGTGGTCAATATGCTGGACCAGTCCCTGCCCGACGAAGCCGTCCTGACCAACGGCGCCGGCAACTACAGCGTCTGGCTGCATCGCTTCTACCGTTACCGCCAGAACCGCACCCAGCTCGCCCCCACCTGCGGCGCGATGGGCTATGGCTTTCCGGCGGCGATCGCGGCCAAGCTGCGCCATCCGGAGCGCGACGTGGTCTGCTTCGCCGGCGACGGCTGCTTCCTGATGTATCCGCAGGAGCTGGCAACGGCAGTGCAGTACGGCGCGCCGTGCGTCATCATCGTGGTCAACAACGGCATGTACGGCACGATACGGATGCACCAGGAAAAGCGCTTCCCGGGCCGCATCAGCGCCACCGGCATTCACAACCCCGACTTCGTCGCGATGGCGCACGCCTTCGGCGCCTATGGCGAGCTGGTGGAATCGGCCGACCAGTTCGAAGCCGCCTTCGCCCGCGCCCGCGCCAGCGGCAAGCCGGCGCTGCTGGAACTGCGCACCGACCCGCGCCAGATCACGCCGGCGATGCGCCTGAAGGACTAAGGCGCTCCGTTTGGGGACGATACGACTGCATCACCACACAACGACACAGACAGGGAACGAGACATGAATACGGAACGAAAACAGGTGCTGGCATTTCGCACATTGCCGCCGGACCAGCTGGCGCGCATCAGCGCGCTGCATGAGGTCACGGTGGCCGATCCCAGCATTCCGGCCCAGCGCGCCGCTTTCGAGGAAGCGCTGCCGAAAGCGCATGGCATGATCGGCTCGGTCTTTCCGATCGATGCGGCCATGCTTGCCCGCGCGCCGCGGCTGGAGGTCATCTCCAGCATCTCCGTTGGCGTCGACAACTATCCGCTGCCGGCGCTGGATGCGCGCGGCATCGTCCTGTGCCACACGCCGGGCGTGCTGACCGAGACTACCGCCGATACCCTGTTCGGGCTGGTAATGGCCTGCAGCCGGCGCCTGGTCGACCTGGCGCAGCTGGTGCGGGAGGGCGGCTGGAAGAGCAATATCGGCCCCGACCTGTTCGGCTGGGACGTGCATGGCAAGACGCTGGGCATCCTGGGCTATGGCCGCATCGGCCAGGCGGTGGCGCGCCGGGGCGCGCTGGGCTTCGGCATGCCAGTGCTGTACCACGCGCGCCGTCCGCATGAACTGCCGGAGCTCGCGGGCCGCGCGCGGCATGCGCCGCTGGAAACCGTGCTGGCGCAGTCCGATATCGTGGTGGTGACGCTGCCGCTATCGGATGAAACCCGCGGCCTGATGGGGGAACGCCAGTTTGCAACCATGAAGCAAGGCGCGATCTTCATCAACGGCGCGCGCGGCGCCATCGTCGATGAGGCCGCCTTGCTGGCCGCGCTGGACAGCGGCCACCTGCGCGCCGCCGGCCTGGACGTATTCGCCACCGAGCCGCTGCCGCTGGACTCACCGCTGCGCCGCCATCCCAAGGTCACGCCGCTGCCGCATGTGGGTTCGGGCACGCATGAGACCAGGCATGCGATGGCGGAACTGGCGACGACCAATCTGCTGCGGGCGCTGGCGGGGGAGGAGCCGGTGGCGCGGTATGCGACCGGCGGTGCGTAGGTAACGCCGTAAGCATCGGGCATGTGAGCCCATGGCGTCATGGCCGCAGCTGCTGCAGCGGCTGCACCTGCTCACATTATGGTTGTGCCGGTGGCGTGATGGGATCGACTTTCGCGCCACGATGCTCGCTGCGCCATTTTCCTGCTGCCACGGCGAAGTCGAACATGTCCTTGACTGAGATGGTCCCGGTGGCGAAGCTGGGACCATCGGGACCAATGGCGTGAATCTTATGAACGTCTGCCGTTGTTGTCACAACGGTCGCATCCGCCCACCAAAAAGAAAATCAGGATGATCACGACACCATTGCGCACATTCCCGGCTGAACTGGATAACTTCTCCCAATCCTAAAGGCTCCGGTCCTTCTCGGAGTCGTGGGCCATTCTTATCGAAAGTGTGAATCAGACTTTCTTGAAGTCTCAGCATTTCTTCCAGGCTTAATTCCGTCCCGCCGGAGAAAGTCTCCAGCAATTCATCCTGCACTACCGGTCGATCTAAACTGTTTGGCATAGCGCCTTTCAAGGTGGATTCAAGAAAACGCACCATGTGATTCGGTGCGGCGGGTCCGTAACGTGTTTTGCGAGGAAGATCCGCTCGGATAGGTCCTGGCCATCCACGCAGCGTCACGCCACCTGGTGCGCCTGGCCAAACAGGTAGCCCTGATACCCATGGCAGCCATGACGAGCGAGGAAGTCGCGCTGCGCCTCGACCTCGACACCTTCGGCAATCACGTCGAGCCCCAGTATCCGGCCCAGCGCGAGTATGGTGCGCACGATGGCGGCGTCGTTCGGGTCCACCAGCACGTCCCTGACGAAGGACTGGTCGATCTTGATCTGGTGCAGCGGCAGCCGCTTCAGATAGGACAGCGATGAATAGCCGGTGCCGAAATCATCCAGCGCGAAGCGTATGCCATGCTCTCTGAGGCCTTCCATCTTGGCGATGGTGTCATCCGAATTTTTCACCAGCACGCTCTCCGTCAGTTCAAGCTTGAGCAGGCGCGGATCGGCGCCCGAGGAAGCAATCGCAGCCAGCACCTGCTGCATGAATTCCGGATGGCCGAACTGGCCGGCGCTGACGTTGACTGACATCGTCAGATGCGCATGGTCGGGTCGCGCCGACCAGCTGGCCAGCTGCCTGCAGGCGATTTGCAGCACCCAGCGACCGATGCCCCGGATGAGCCCGGTTTCTTCGGCCAGCGGAATGAAGGCCTGCGGAAAGACCAGGCCCTGGCGCGGATGACGCCACCGGATCAGCGCCTCGTAACCCACGATGCGGCCGGTGCCTTCGACTTGCGGCTGGTAATGCAGCTCGAACTGATGCTGATGCAGCGCCGCGCGCAGCTCACGCTCCAGGGCCACCCGCGCGTTGATTGCCGATTGCATGTCGGGATCGAAAAAGCAGGCCGTATTGCGGCCCATCGCCTTGGCGTGGTACATCGCCAGGTCCGCCTGCTTGAGCAAATCATCGACGTCGACGATGTGCCGGTCGAACAGGGCCACGCCCACGCTGGGCGTGCAGTGATACTCGATGCCATTGAGCTCGAAGCGGCGGGTGAAGCCAGCCAGGATCTTGCGCACCACCAGTTCCGCATGGGCGCCGGCCGTGACCGCGTCGCCGGCAATGTCCTCGATCATGATCACGAACTCATCGCCGCCGAGGCGTGCCACCGTATTGGACTTGCGCACGCAGCCTTCCAGGCGGCGGGCGACGGCTTCCAGCAGGCGGTCGCCCTTGTCATGGCCCAGCGTGTCATTCAAGCTCTTGAAGTTGTCGAGATCGATGAACAGCAGTGCGCCTATGCGGCCGCTACGCCTGACGGCATTCAGGGCAAGCCGCAAGCGGTCCAGCAGCAGGCGCCGGTTGGGCAAGCGCGTCAGCGGATCGTAAAAGGCGAGCTGCTCGATCTGCTGTTCCGCGATCTTGCTCCTGGTGATGTCGCGCTGGATCGAGACGAAGTGGCTGACGCGGCCGCTGTCATCCGTAATGGGCGTGATGGTCAGGGCCAGCCAGTACTGCTGGCCGTGTTTCCCGTAATTGATGACTTCGCTGTACACCGGCTCACCCTGGCGCAGTGCTGCGCGGATGCGGTCGAGTTCGGCGCGGCTGGTCTCCGGGCCCTGCAGCAGGCGCGGCGAACGGCCGAGGATGTCGTGTGCGGTGTAACCGGTCAGGCGCTCGAACGCATCGTTGACGAAGACGACCCGCGGGCCCGGCTCCTCGAGCGGACTGGCATCGGTAATCATCACCACCTCATTGACGCGGGACATGCAGGTGTGGAAGAGCGTTAATTTTTCCTGGCTCAAGCGGTGCTGCGTGATGTCCTGCATCGTGCCAGCGATGGTGGCGCCGCTCTTCTCATGGCGCAGCTCGGCCCGCTGCATGACGTAAGTCGTGTCGCCGTGTTCCGTGATGATCCGGTGTTCCAGCTGCATGGGCTTTTCATCGCGCACCAGCGCATGCAGGCGCCGCAGCAAGCGTCGGCGATCCGGTTCGGGCACCCTGGCCATCAGGGCCTTGGTCGACGCGATGCCGTCCGCCTGCGCCCGGAGGCCAAGGATGGCGTAGAACTCTTCCGTGCCATGCAGGCGGCCGGTGCCGAGCCGCACTTCCCAGCTCCCTATGCCGGCAATACGCTGCGCCTGCTTCAGGTGATCGGCGAATTGTCTGACTTCCTGGTTCATCCAGCGCAATTCGGCAGCGGTGCGTTCCAGTTCGCGATTACGCTGGCGCAGCTCGAGCAGCACCATGATCTGGTCCGCCAGCATGCGCAGCATGCGGATGCGGATGTCGTCCAGCGTGCGCGGCACCGTGTCCATCACGGCCAGCGCGCCCAACGCATAGCCATTGCTGGAGATAAGCGGACAGCCTGCATAGAAGCGCAGTCCCGGCGAGCCTGTGACCAGGGGGTTATCCGCAAACAGCGGATCGTCCGCCGCATTGGTGACGATGAATGGCTGGGTGCCGCGGATCGTGTGATTGCAGAAAGCGCTTGATCTTTCCGTCTGCTTCAATGCAAGTCCGACCGATGACTTGAACCATTGGCGACGCTCATCCAGCAGGGTAATGGCGGCGATGGGCGTATTGCACAGGCTGGCCGCGGATTCGGCAATACGGTCGAACGCTTCTTCGGGGTCGGTATCGAGCACGTCGAGCGACAGCAGGAATTCGAGTCGACGCCGCTCATGTTGCTGGATGTCCATAGCCTTTACGCGAAGGCTCCCGTTCCGAGGTATGCCGATCAGTGTACAACCGGTATCGCCGGATGCAAGCGGGGTGCTGCATGGAGATGTTCCGTCAAGCAGGTGTATTGAGCATGCTGCCTCGGATGAAGTCAGGGAGTAGCGCCAACGTCAAGGCGCGTGGCACGGCGCAATCCCGACTTGACAGCGCATGGGTTGCAGCCCATGGTGAAGGTACGGTCTGCCGGGCCGCGATAGCGGGCCATGCATTCCGGAAAGCGATTTGCCTTTCATCAAGCAATATGGCAGGAGGCATGAACCTATCCAAGGCGTTCAACTCCTACCTGCTCCAGATTGGAATAGGAGAACTTCATGAATGTATTGATTACAGGACACCACATCGACTTGACCCCCGCCATTCGGGAATATGTGGAAACCAAGCTGGACCGGGTTGTCAGCCATTTTGATCAGGTCATCGACGTGGCCGTGATCCTTGGCGTCGAAGCGCCTGCCGAGAAGGAAAAGCGCCAGCGCGCGGAAGCGAACATGCGCATCAAGGGCGACGTGATTCACGCCGAAAGCTATGCGGAAAACCTGTATGCAGCGATCGACCTGATGGTCGACAAGCTGGAGCGTCAGGTGCAGAAGATCAAGGGCAAGGTGCAGGGCCACCGGCAGGAGAGCGCGAAGCGCATGCCGGAGGAAGAGATCTGATCGGGCGTTGCTGCCTGCCTGGCTAGGCGCTGACTGCCCAGCCCGCTCCCGGTGCATCAGGCGCACAGTGCGGCGCCGGGGGTGGCGGAAGAACATTCTCTCGGGAATGCCCCGTAAAAAAGCACGCATGCATCGCTGCATGCGTGCCGCAACCGCCGAACCGTCGATCTACTCCGCCGCCAGCCCCAGGTCGGTCGCCACCTGCTTGCGCAACATGAATTTCTGTATCTTCCCTGTCACCGTCATCGGGAAGCTTTCCACGAAGCGTACATAGCGCGGGATCTTGTAGTGGGCGATCTGCCCATTGCAGAAGGACTTGATCTCCTCTGCATCGGCCTGCATGCCTGGCCGCAGGATAATGCAGGCGCATAGTTCCTCGCCATATTTCGGGTCCGGCACGCCGACACATTGCACGTCCAGCACCTTCGGGTGTCGGTAAAGATATTCCTCCACCTCGCGCGGATAGATGTTCTCGCCGCCGCGGATCACCATGTCCTTGGAGCGGCCGACGATGCTGCAGAAGCCGTTGTCGTCGATCACGGCCAGGTCGCCGGTATGCATCCAGCGCGCCGAGTCAATGGCTTCACGGGTCTTTTCCTCGTCGCCCCAGTAACCCAGCATCACCGAGTAGCCGCGGGTCAGCAGTTCGCCCTTTTCGCCGCGCGGCACGATGCGGCCTTCGGCGTCGACGATCTTGACTTCCAGGTGCGGATGCACCCGGCCCACGGTGGAGACGCGCAGGTCGACCGGATCGTCCACCGAGCTCTGGAAGCTCACCGGCGATGTTTCGGTCATGCCGTAGGCGATCGTGATTTCCTTCATGTGCATCTGCTCGATGACCCGCGTCATCACCTGGATCGGGCAGGGCGAGCCGGCCATGATGCCGGTGCGCAGGCCGGAGAGGTCGTAGCTGGCAAAGTCGGGATGGTCGAGGATCGCGATGAACATGGTCGGCACGCCATGCAGGCCCGTGCATTTTTCCGACTGCACCGTGTCCAGCACGGCCTTGGCGTCGAAGCCCTCGCCGGGGTAGATCATCGCCGCGCCATGCGTCACGCAGGCCAGGTTGCCCAGCACCATGCCGAAGCAGTGGTACAGCGGCACCGGAATGCACAGCCTGTCCTTCTCGGTCAGGCGCATGGCTTCGCCGATAAAGAAACCGTTGTTGAGGATGTTGTGATGGGTCAGCGTCGCGCCCTTCGGGGCGCCGGTGGTGCCGGAGGTGAACTGGATATTGACCGCGTCATCGAACTGCAGCGTGGCGGCGATGCGCTCCATCTGCTCCAGGTCGTCGGCCGTGGCTGATTCCAGCACCGCGTCGAAGTTCAGCATGCCGGGCGTGTTGTCGGTGCCCAGCCTGATCACCTGGCGCAGATGCGGCAGCCGGGCCGACTTCAGCGCGCCGGGCGCACTGTGATGGATCTCGGGCACCACGTCCTGCAGCATCGCAATGTAATCGCTGCTCTTGAAGCTGGGCGCGAGGATCAGCGCGCTGCACTGCACCTTGTCCAGCACATATTCCAGTTCGGAGCGGCGATACGCCGGGTTGATGTTGACCATCACCAGGCCGGCCTTGGCTGTGGCGAACTGGGTCAGCACCCATTCGGCGCAGTTCTGCGACCAGATGCCGATCCGGTCGCCGGGGTTCAAGCCGAGCTTTTGCAGACCGGCGGCCAGCCGGTTGACGCGCTCGTGAAATTGCCGGTAAGTCCAGCGCACATTCTGGTGCGCCACCACCAGCGCCGGCTGGTCGCCATGGCGCTCTGCCACGCCGTCCAGGAATGCGCCGATTGTTTCGCCGATCAAGGGCACGTCATGGGCGCCGTGGACGTAGCTTGCGTGCTGCATGAAAAATCTCCTGTAGTCCATTGCCAGTCAAGGCCGCGGCTCGCGCGGCCCTGCCAGCATTGCAAAAAAAGCTTACTGCTTGCTGACCAGCGGGCAGCCGGACTGGGCCAGCGGCCGGAATGCTTCATTGCCAGGCACGGTGCCGACGATCTTGTAGTAGTCCCAGGGTGCCTTGGATTCGGCCGGTTTCTTCACCTGCAACAGCAGCATGTCATGCACCACGCGGCCATCCGCGCGCAGCGTGCCCTTGGGGATCACCACGTCGGAAATCGGCAGCTCGCGCATCTTCTTCATCACCGCGCCGGTCTCGTCGGTGCCGGCGGCCTTGATGGCCTTCAGGTAATGGGTGACGGCCGAGTACATGCCGGCCTGCGCCATGGTCGGCATCTTTTTCTGGATGTCGAAGAAGCGGCGCGACCAGGCCCGGGTTTCATTGTTGGCGTCCCAGTAGAAGCCCTCGGTCAGGTACATGTCCTGGGCGTAGTTCAGGCCGATCGCATGAACGTCGCTGATGAACATCAGCAAAGGCGCAACCAGCTGCCCCTTGGAGGCGATGCCGAATTCGCCGGCCTGCTTGACCGCATTGACCGTGTCGCCGCCGGCATTGGCCAGGCCGATGACCTTGGCCTTGGAGGTCTGGGCCTGCAGCAGGAAAGAGGAGAAGTCGCTGGCATTGAGCGGGTGGCGCACCGAGCCCAGCACCTTGCCGCCGCCGGCGGCCACCACGTCCGATACGTCCTTTTCCAGCGACTTGCCAAAGGCATAGTCGGCTGTCAGGAAATACCAGCTGTCGGCGCCGCGTTTCATCAGCGCGCGGCCAGTGCCGACCGAGCTGGAATAGGTGTCGTACATCCAGTGCGCGCTGGTAGGCGTGCATTTCTCATTGGTCACCGTGCTCGATGCCGAGCCCACCACGATGGCGACCTTGTTCTTCTGCTGCGCCACTTCCATTACCGCCAGGGCCACGTTGGTCGGCACCAGGTCCATCAGCGCGTCGACCTTCTGCTGGTCCACCCATTCCCGCGCCCGTGCCGAGGCAACGTCCGCCTTGTTCTGGCTGTCGGCGCTGACCAGTTCGATCGGCTTGCCCAGCACGGTCTTGCCGAAATCGTCGATCGCCATCTTGGCGGCAACGACCGAGCCCTTGCCGGACAGGTCGGAATACAGGCCCGACATGTCGGTCAGGATGCCGATCTTGACGACGTCGTCGCTGACCTGGGCCGAGGCAGAACCGATGCCTGCTGCAATGAGGGCGGCCGCGCAGAGCGTCCTGGTGAACTGGTGCATGCAATGTCTCCGTTGGTGTGCTTGTGATGGGTCATGCCAGGCGGCGCCGCTGTTCTTGTTGTTCGCCGCTTCGCGCATGTTTGCCGTAAGGCGTTAACCAAGCCGCGCCGCCTTGCCAAAAAACACCGATGGCATGCGGTCTTTGAGTAAGACTCAGTTAATTGCAGCCGATTGTATGTGCGATGTGACGCTAATGGCAAGCGATTGTTTGTTGAATTATTGCTGTCAAAATCCGGATTTTGTGAGCTATACTCAGAAAACCGTGCGACTACCTCCGCTTGCTGCGCCCTGGTCGCATTTCACACCCTCAACCACAGGACACTGCAGTCATGGCACAAACATTCCTCAATCTCCCGGGTTTAACCTTCGACCATGGCGAAGACATCGCCGCGCTGCGCGAGACGGTGCAGCAGTTTGCGCAAGACCAGATCGCGCCGCGCGCCGCTGAGATCGACCGCACCGACCAGTTTCCGATGGACCTGTGGAAAAAGATGGGCGAGCTGGGCCTCCTGGGCATCACGGTGGACGAGGAGTACGGCGGCAGCGCCATGGGCTACCTGGCCCACATCGTGGCCATGGAGGAAATCTCACGCGCCTCGGCCTCGGTCGGCCTGTCCTACGGCGCCCACTCCAACCTGTGCGTGAACCAGATCCGCCGCAACGGCAGCGACGAGCAGAAGGCGAAATACCTGCCCAAACTGATCTCCGGCGAACACGTCGGCGCGCTGGCCATGTCGGAGCCCAATGCCGGCTCGGACGTGGTGTCGATGAAGCTGCGCGCCGACTTCCGTGGCGACCGCTGGGTGCTCAACGGCAGCAAGATGTGGATCACCAACGGCCCGGATGCGGACGTGCTGGTGGTGTATGCCAAGAACGATATCGAGGCCGGCCCGCGCGGCATGACGGCCTTTTTGATCGAGAAGAACTTCAAGGGTTTCTCGGTGGCGCAGAAGCTCGACAAGCTGGGCATGCGCGGCTCGCACACCGGCGAGCTGGTGTTCCAGGACTGCGAGGTGCCGGCGGAGAACGTGCTGGGTGGCCTGGGCCGTGGCGTGAACGTGCTGATGTCAGGGCTGGACTACGAGCGCACGGTGCTGTCGGGCGGGCCGCTGGGCATCATGTCGGCCTGCATGGATGCGGTGGTGCCGTATGTGCATGACAGGAAGCAGTTCGGCCAGCCGATCGGCGAATTCCAGCTGATGCAGGGCAAGCTGGCCGACATGTATTCCACGATGATGGCGTGCCGCGCCTATGTGTACGCGGTGGGCCAGGCCTGCGACCGGGCCAAAACGCCGGACGCGGTGCGGGCGTTGAGGAAGGATGCGGCGGGCGCGATTTTGTACTCGGCGGAGAAGGCGACCTGGATGGCGGGCGAGGCGATCCAGGCGCTGGGCGGCAACGGCTACATCAACGAGTACCCGGTGGGCCGGCTGTGGCGCGACGCCAAGCTCTACGAGATCGGCGCCGGCACCAGCGAGATCCGCCGCATGCTGATCGGCCGCGAACTGTTTGCCGAGACCCGGTAAGCTGCACAATCACCAAGGAAGAATGACGCGATGAACAGCATTGAATCCAAGCTCAATCCCCGCTCCGAGGAATTTCAGGCCAATGCCGCGGCAATGAAGGCCGTGGTCGACGACCTGAAGCAGAAGGTCGCAGCCATCGCCCAGGGCGGCGGCGCCGCGGCCCGCGACAAGCACACCGCACGCGGCAAACTGTTGCCGCGCGACCGGGTGCAGATGTTGCTGGACCCCGGCACGCCTTTTCTCGAACTGTCGCAGCTCGCGGCCTACGAGATGTACGACAATGCCGCGCCGTCGGCCGGTATCATTACCGGCATCGGCCGCGTGGCCGGCATCGAATGCGTGATCGTCTGCAACGACGCCACCGTCAAGGGCGGCACCTATTACCCGATGACGGTGAAGAAGCACCTGCGGGCGCAGGAAATCGCGATGCAGAACAAGCTGCCCTGCATCTACCTGGTCGACTCCGGCGGCGCCAACCTGCCCAACCAGGACGACGTGTTCCCCGACCGCGACCATTTCGGCCGCATCTTCTACAACCAGGCCAACATGTCGGCCGAGGGCATACCGCAGATCGCGGTGGTGATGGGCTCCTGCACCGCGGGCGGCGCCTATGTGCCGGCGATGAGCGACGAGTCCATCATTGTCAAGGAACAGGGCACTATCTTCCTCGGCGGCCCGCCGCTGGTGAAGGCGGCCACCGGCGAAGTGGTGAGCGCGGAAGACCTGGGCGGCGGCGATGTGCATACCCGCCTCTCGGGCGTGGTCGATCACCTGGCCAAGGACGATTTGCATGCGCTGTCGCTGGCCCGCACCATCGTCTCCAACCTGAACCGGCAAAAGGCGCCCGACATGCTGCTGCGCGATGCGGTAGAGCCGAAGTATCCGGCCCAGGAGCTGTATGGCGTGATCCCGGTCGATACCAGGAAGCCGTTCGACGTGCGCGAGGTCATCGCCCGCATCGTCGACGGCAGCGTGTTCCAGGAATTCAAGGCGCGCTACGGCACCACGCTGGTCTGCGGCTTCGCGCATATCTTCGGCATGCCGGTCGGCATCATTGCCAACAATGGCATCCTGTTTTCCGAATCGGCGCTGAAGGGGGCGCACTTCATCGAACTGTGCTGCCAGCGCAAGATCCCACTGGTGTTCCTGCAGAACATCACCGGCTTCATGGTTGGCCGCAAGTACGAGAACGAAGGCATCGCCCGTAACGGCGCGAAGATGGTGACCGCCGTGGCCACCGCCGCCGTGCCCAAGTTCACCGTGATCATCGGCGGCAGCTTTGGCGCCGGCAACTATGGCATGTGCGGCCGGGCGTTCTCGCCGCGCTTCCTGTGGATGTGGCCCAATGCCCGCATCTCGGTGATGGGCGGCGAGCAGGCGGCCAGCGTGCTGGCCACCGTCAAGCGCGACGGCATCGAGGCGCGCGGCGGCAGCTGGAGCGCCGAGGAAGAGGGTGCGTTCAAGACGCCGATCAAGGAACAGTACGAACATCAGGGCCATCCCTACTATGCCAGCGCAAGGCTGTGGGACGATGGCGTGATCGATCCGGCCGACACCCGCATGGTGCTGGGCCTGGGGCTTTCGGCCGCGCTGAATGCGCCGGTGCCGGAGACGAAGTTCGGCCTGTTCCGCATGTAAGGAGACGCAATGGACTACCAGACACTGGAAATACGGCAGGAGCAGGCGGTTGCCACCGTCTGGCTCAACCGGCCCGACGTGCGCAATGCCTTCAACGAGACCAGCATCGCCGAACTGACCCAGGCATTCAGGGGGCTGGATGCGGACAGCTCGGTGCGCGCCGTGGTGCTGGCCGCGCGCGGCGTGGCCTTCTGCGCCGGCGCCGACCTGAACTGGATGAAGAAGATGGCAGGCTACAGCCGCGAGGAAAACCTGGAAGATGCGGCCGGCCTGGCGGCGATGCTGCGCGCCATCAATGACTGCGGCAAGCCGGTGGTGGCGCGGGTGCAGGGCGACTGCTACGCCGGCGGCATGGGGCTGGCTACCGCCTGCGACATCGTGGTGGCAGCCGAGACGGCCAACTTCTGCCTGTCCGAAGTGAAGCTGGGACTGATCCCGGCCACGATTTCGCCCTACGTGATCCGCGCCATAGGCGCGCAGGCAGCGCGCCGCTACTTCATCACCGCCGAACGGTTTTCCGCGGCCGCCGCGCAGCGCATGGGCCTGGTGCATGAATGCGTGCCGGCCGATGGGCTGGACGATGCGGTTGGCGCGCTGCTGAAGGCCCTGCTGGCGGCGAGCCCGGATGCGGTAAGCGCGGCCAAGAGGCTGGTCAATGACGTGGCCGGGCAGCCGCTGACGGATGCGCTGGTGCAGGACACCGTGGTGCGCATCGCCGACATCCGCGCATCGGAACAGGGGCGCGAAGGCGTGCGCTCCTTCCTTGAAAAGCGCAAGCCGTCCTGGCTGGAATGAGAACTGGAGAAACCATGTTTAGCAAGATACTGATTGCCAATCGCGGCGAAATCGCCTGCCGTGTCGCCGCCACCGCGCGCCGGCTGGGCGTGAAGACCGTCGCCGTCTATTCCGAGGCCGATGTGAATGCGCGCCATGTCGCGTTGTGCGACGAATCGGTGCCGGTCGGGCCGGCCGCCGCCAAGGAAAGCTATCTGCGCGCCGACAAGATCATCGCCGCGGCGCTGGCCAGCGGGGCGCAGGCAGTGCATCCGGGCTATGGCTTCCTGTCCGAGAATGCAGGCTTCGCCCAGGCCTGTGCGGACGCGGGCATCGCCTTCATCGGCCCGCCGGCCTCGGCCATCGATGCGATGGGCTCGAAGTCGGCCGCGAAGTCGCTGATGGAAAAGGCCGGCGTGCCCCTGGTGCCCGGCTATCACGGTGACAACCAGGAGCCGGAATTCCTGCAGGCGCGCGCCGACGAGATCGGCTACCCGGTGCTGCTCAAGGCCAGCGCCGGCGGCGGCGGCAAGGGCATGCGCATTGTCGAGCGTTCCGAAGACTTCAAGGCCGCGCTGGCGTCCTGCAAGCGGGAAGCGATCAGCAGCTTTGGCGACGACAAGGTGCTGGTCGAAAAGTACCTGACGCGGCCGCGCCATATCGAGATCCAGGTGTTCGCCGACACCCATGGCAACTGCGTCTACCTGTTCGAGCGCGACTGCTCGGTGCAGCGCCGGCACCAGAAAGTGCTGGAGGAAGCGCCGGCGCCGGGCATGACGGAAGAACGCCGCCGCGCAATGGGCGAGGCGGCGGTCGCCGCGGCACGGGCGGTGGGCTATGTCGGTGCGGGCACGGTTGAATTCATCGCCAACCAGGACGGCTCCTTCTACTTCATGGAGATGAATACCCGGCTGCAGGTGGAGCACCCGGTAACCGAAATGATCACCGGCCAGGACCTGGTGGAATGGCAGTTGCGGGTAGCCTGCGGCGAGCCGCTGCCGCTGGGCCAGGCCGATCTCGCCATCCGCGGCCATGCGCTGGAAGCCCGCATCTATGCGGAAAACCCGGACAACAACTTCCTGCCGTCGATCGGCACGCTGCGCCACCTGCGCATGCCGGAAGCGGTGTCGTTCAGCCTGGGCGAAAACCCGGCGCATCCGGCGCCGGTGCGCATCGACAGCGGCGTGCGCGCCGGCGATGCGATCTCGCCTTTCTACGACCCGATGATTGCCAAGCTCATCGTCTGGGGCCGCGACCGCGAGGAAGCGCTGGCGCTGATGGCCAATGCGCTGACGCATTACCAGGTGGTCGGCCTGACCACCAACATCGCCTTCCTGAAGCGGCTGGTGGAAAGCGTGCCGTTTGCGTCCGCCGATCTCGACACCGGCCTGATCGAGCGCAATCATGCGGCGCTGTTCCCGCTGCCGGCTGCCGCCGGCACGGAGGCGCTGGCGCTGGCCGCGGTGGCGTTGGTCTCCGGCGAGACCAGGCATGGCGCGGCGACCGGCGCCGATCCCTGGGCGCGCACCGACGGCTGGCGCATGAATGCATCGCTGCGCCGCAACTTCCGCTTCACCGACCGCGAGCAGGCGCGCGAGGTCGGCCTTTCCTACCTGGCGCACGGCTGGCAGCTCTTGCACGGCGACGCGTCCCATGAAGTGACCCTGGTGCGCCGCGAGGGCAATGACTATGCGGTGCGGCTAGACGGGCGGCTGGTGCGCGGCACGGTGGTGCTCAACGGCGAGGAAGTGCATGTCTTCGCCGGCGAGCGCCACCTGGTGCTGGGCTACAGCGATCCGCTGGCCCATGCCGGCGAGTCCGAGGACGAAGGCGGCAGGCTGACCGCGCCCATGCCGGGCAAGATCGTCGCCATCCTGGTGAAGAAGGACGAGGCGGTGGTGAAGGGTGCGCCGCTGCTGATCATGGAGGCGATGAAGATGGAGCACACGATTGCCGCGCCGCGCGACGGCGTGGTGGAAGAGCTTCTGTATGCCACCGGCGACCAGGTGGAAGAAGGCGTGCAGCTGCTGGCATTTCAGAGCTAGCAGGTGCATGCCTGAACAGAAGCCAGACGACACAGCATGACGACGCCATTGAAAGCAGGCCGCAAGCGCGAGGTACTCGGCACCCGGTCCGAGCGGCGCGTAAAGGAGATCCTGGTCGCGGCGCGCCAGGTCTTTTCCGACAACGGCTATGAAAACTCCACCACGCTCGACATCGCGCGCGAGCTGGGCATTTCGGAAGCCACGGTCTTTTCCTACTTCAGCAGCAAGCGCGACCTGTGCATGCAGGTAATCAAGGGATGGTATGACGAGATCTCGCTGGTGCTGGAGCAGGAAGTGCCGCTGGTGGTGGGCACGCGGGCCCGACTGCATTTCGTGGTGCACAAACACCTGGTGACGCTGATGCAGGACGGCACCGGCATGTGCAAGCTGGTGCTTTCCGAAGGCCGCAGCGCCGATGCCGAATTCGCCGACCTGATTGCCGAGCTCAAGCGGCGCTATACCGCGCCGCTGATGAAGGTGCTGGCGGCGGCGCAGCGCGACGGCGAAATCCGGCAGGACATGCCGCTGCCGCTGCTGCGCGACATGGTCTATGGCTCGATGGAGCATGTGCTGTGGGATTACATGGTCAACCGCAACAAGCCCGATATCGAGACGACCGCTGGCCAGCTGACCAACATGCTGTGGGCCGCGTTCATGCCGGTTAGCCAGTCGCTTGAGCAGCTTGCCAGGTTCCGGGGGGAGGTGTCGGAGGCGTTGCGGCGCCTGGAGCAGGGCACGCAGGGTTGACGGGGTCTAGCGTGTCAGGGGACATGGACACGTGAGACCGGTCCTTGTGGCCTGCCATGCCGAGGCAATCGATGAACACACGCGGCAAGCCGGCATGGGGTCCTGCATCGGCCGTTGGGTCCGCCACAACTAGCCGGCAACAAAAGGCCGCCCGCTCTTTCGAGGGGACGGCCGACCAGATGACTGCAAGCCAGGGTTTAACGGCTGCTGCCGCCGCTGGCGCCACTGCTGGAACTGCCCGCACCCATGCCATGGGTACCGGCGCCGGTGCCGCCCATGGTGCCGGAGGTGCCGCTACCCGAACTGCCGCTCATGCCCGACGAGCCGCTGTTGATGCCGGACGAACCGCTGCTGCCCGACATGCCGGAGCCACCGCTCATGCCTGACGAGCTGCCGCTCCCAGAAGTACCCGAGCCACCGGTCATTCCGGAGGAGCTCGTACTGCCGGAGGTGCCCGCGCCGCCACTCATGCCGGAGGTACCAGTACTACCCGAGGTGCCCGAGCCGCCGCTCATGCCGGAAGCGCCAGAGGTGCCGGAGCCACTGCTCATGTCGGACGAACTGCTGCCGCTCTTGCTCGTCGTGCCGCCGGAAGTCGTTCCGCCGCTGCCGCCGGTCATTGCCGCGCCGCTGCTCGAACTGGGGCTTCCGCTCATGCCGCCACCCGTGCCGCCGCCGCCGGCGCTCTGCGCCATTGCCGAACCTGCGAATGCCATCGCTGCAATCATTGCTGCAATTGAAATCTGCCTCATGTTCACTCCTTGTTAGGTCGTGTTAAGAGCACCACGTTGGGTGCGAGGCTTCAATGTAAGCAATGATAGGAAAACGGGCAGTAGGACAAACCCCGAACTTCGGGTAGGAGGGGAAAACGAATCGCCATAGGACAATCGGCAGTCGCCAGCCGTTAATGATGCGGCAATAGCCGGATTGCCGTGATGAGCCTGCGCAAATACTGTCGAGTTGAAAGGGCAGGTCTGGAGTCAAGACAGGCGCTCTGCTGCTGTACGCTGAATCAGCCGTGGTTGCGCTTGCCGCGCGCAGGAGGTTCGTAATGGCGCAGCAGATAGCTGCCCAGCCAGGCATGGATGTCGGGCGGCATGGCGATGCCGTCGGCCTGGTCGCCCGAATCGAGCATGCGGGTGCCTTCGCCATAACTTGCGGACGCCGACACGATCGCCGGCTCGTCGTTTTCCACGCGCCACAACAGGAATATCTTTGGTTCTGGCGCCGCCCAGTTCTCGAAATAGCCGTCGTTCTCATCGGGGTAGAGTTGCAGCGCCACGCCATGCAGCAGGCGGCTGTCGGGCGTCAACGCTCGTGCCTGGGCGCTGGCATCGGCCCGGTCCACGCTGACTGCTTCAGGCCGCCAGCGGGCCTGGTCCCACATGCTGGCCGGGCGCCGCCAGCGCATCAGGACTGCCAGCGGCAGTTCAGCCATCAGCATTGGTCTTCCCTCCGCCGGCGCTCAATTTGCACCGGGTTCCTTGGACTTCTTCACATCCTCGCTGGGCGCTGCGCTGCCGGACTTCTCGCTGTGCACCGGCGGCGGAACGGCGCGGGCCTGCTCCTGCGCGCCGGAGGCGGTAATCCCGGCGACGGAATCATTGCCAACGGCGGGGTAGGTCTTCCAGCCATTCTTCGCTGCGTCGGTACGCCAGCGCCGCGTGACCTCATCCATTGAAGCTGCCAGTTCCTGTTTTTCCTTTTGCGCTTTGGCGGCCGCCTGCTCGGCGGCACTGGGTTTTGCCGCGCTTGCCGCCGGCCCTGCCGCCTGCGTCTCGCCCGCCATCTTTCCCTTGGGCGCATCGCCTGCCACCGCGGCGCCTGGCGACGTGCCGCCCATGGCCGGGCCGCTTGTGTTGCCGCCGGCGCCTTCGGGTATGCCCGGCGTGCCGCTTGGCATCTGGCTCTTGCTCGCTTCACGCGAGCGCTCCATGATCTCGCCGCTGCTCTTGCTGCCGGCGGCGAGCTGCCCCGGAAAATTGGTCTGCCGTACTTCGCTTCGGTTGCCGCCGGCACGCTCGCCGCAGGCGCCGAGCAGCAGCAGGCCGCTTAGCGCTAGGCAGCCCAGCAGCGCAGTTCGTTCACGCATAGTCGCTCCCCCTTGCCGGCTGTGCCGGCTGCGCCGGCGGGGACTGGCTTGCATGGCGGCCATGCGGCGCCGTTGCCTTTCCGGCCTTGACGTCTTCGTACCAGAGCGCATGGTGGCTGGCTGCCCAGGCTTCGTCCACCGTGCCGTGTCGCATTGCCTCATAGGCGCCCGGCGTGCCCCAGGTGCCGATGAAGATATGGCCCATGCTGGCGGCGATGTAGATCACCGCGCCGCCGACATGCAGGTAGTTGGCCCATTGCAGCAGGTAACGGGTCTGCCTGAAATTGACGAAGTCCAGCATCAGCCCGGATACCGAGACGATGATGCCCAGCAGCGCCACGCCGCCCCAGAACCACACCTTCTCGCCGGCATTGAAGTAACCGGCCGGCACATGCTTGTGGCTGACCAGGCCGCCGCCTTTTTTGATCCAGTCCCAGTCCCAGCGCCGGAACAGGTTTTCGCGCAGGAAGGTGAAGAACATCAGCACGGAGCAGGCAATGAACAGCGGCCCGACGAAGTTGTGAAGATACTTGGAGAGGATGGCCACCCAGGAAAACGCGTTGTGGCCCATCAGGGGGATCAGCAGCTGCTTGCCGTACATGATGATCAGCCCGGTCAGCGCCAGCGCCAGGAAGCTGAAGGCGGTGGCCCAGTGGATCACCCTGTCCCAGAGCGTGAAGCGCTGTATCCTGCGGCCCGACTCGGGTCGGTCCAGCCGGGCCGGACCGACCGCGCGGTAGAAGCCGAAGATGAGCAGCGGCACCACCAGCAGGATGGTGCCGGCGATGGTGGCGATCGGCCCGTTGCGCAGGGTGCGCCAGGTATTGCCGCCGCGCTGCAGCAGCACATCCATTTCCGGCTGCAAACCAAACGGCTTGATGTAATGGCGATCGATATGGCGGCGGCCCGAGTCGGCGTCGCCCAGCCCGGGTTGCGGCGTATCCTTTTCCACCTGCAGGATGGTCTGCTCCTCGGCATAGGCCGGCACCGCCTTTTCATGCGGCACCGCGGCCCAGGACATCGCCACGGCCAGTTGCAGCAGCATGCCAAGAAGCCAGGCGGCGAGGACGCTGTGCCGGGTCGGGTGTGGATGCATGGCGGCTCTCCTGTTCTGCTGTTGTCTTGCCCGGCTCAGGGCATGCGGTTGTATTCGTTCTGGCGCCTGTTGCGATTGTCGATGGCGGCATTCCAGGCCATGCGGTCGCCGTGGTAGTGGCGTTGCGATGGCATGTTGTCGGGCTTGCCGTCGTAATAGCCATGCACCCAGGGCGGATGCTGTTCCACTTCCAGGCAGCCGGTGAGGCCGCATGCCATCAACGCAAGGAGCAATACGCGGACGCGGCTCATGTCGGAAACTTTCTCGGGTTGTTCTGGAAGTCGTTCGGCACCTGGTTCCGGCGCGGGCCATCGCCCTTGTTTTCCACCTTGCCGTTGTTGCGCCTGGTCTCATAGGCGATGTCCCAGCCCCACAGTTCCGGCCCATAGCCGCGGGTTTCCACACGCTGCCGATAGATGTCGGCAATGATGCTGGCATCGCCGCCCAGCAGCGCCTTGGTGCCGCATTGCTCGGCGCAGACCGGCAGCTTGCCCTCGGCGATGCGGTTGCGGCCGTACTTCAGGAATTCCGCTTCCGAGTTGTCCGGCTCCGGGCCGCCCGAGCAGAAGGTGCACTTGTCCATCTTGCCGCGATGGTTGAAGGCGCCGGGGTTGGGGAACTGCGGCGCGCCGAACGGGCAGGCGTAATAGCAGTAGCCGCAGCCTATGCACAGGTCCTTGCTGTGCAGGACGATGCCGTCGGCCGTATGGTAGAAGCAGTCCACCGGGCACACCGCCATGCAGGGCGCGTCGGTGCAGTGCATGCAGGCTACCGAGATCGCCGCCTCGCCCGGCACGCCGTCGTTGACAGTGACCACCCGGCGCCGGTGCATGCCCCATGGCACTTCGTTCTCGTTCTTGCAGGCCGTGGCGCAGCCGTTGCAATCGATGCAGCGCTCGGTATCGCAAATGAATTTCATCCTGGTTGCCATCGTCGCTCCTTGCCGCTCAGGTCGTTACCAGACGGCACAGCGAGACCTTGGTCTCCTGCATCATCGTCACCACGTCGTAACCGTAGGTCCAGCCGGTGTTGACCGCTTCACCCAGCACGATGGGGGCGGCGCCGGCCGGATAGTTTTCCCGCAGGTCCTCCCCCATCCACCAGCCGCCGAAGTGATACGGCATCCAGACCAGGCCCGCCGGCACACGCGGCGTGACGAAGGCGGTGATCTTCATGCGCGCGCCGGTGGGGGTTTCCACCCAGACGAACTTGCCGGTCTGCACACGGAGCTGGGCGGCGTCATGCGGGTTGACTTCCACGAACATGGTCTGCTGCAGTTCCGCCAGCCAGGGATTGGAACGGGTTTCGTCGCCGCCGCCCTCGTATTCGACCAGCCTTCCCGAGGTCATGATCAGCGGATAGTCCTTGGCGAAATTGATGTCCTGCACCGACTTGTAGAGCGTCGGCAGGCGCCAGAATGCGGCCTTGTCCGGATAGGTCGGATAGGCGGCCACGAGATCGCGCCGCGGGCTGACCAGCGGCTCCCGGTGCACCGGCACCGGATCGGGAAAATTCCACACGTGGCAGCGGGCGCGCGCATTGCCATACGGCGCGCAGCCATGCGCGATCACCACGCGGATGATGCCGCCCGACATATCGGTCTTCCAGTTGTTGCCCTCGGCCTGCTTCTGCTCCTCGGGCGTGAGTTCATTCCACCAGCCCAGCTTCTTCAGCAGCACATGGTCGAACTCGGGATAGCCGAATTGCATCTCGCTATCCTTGTTGCTGGAGCCATCGGCCGCCAAGAGCGGCAGGCCGTCATGCTCTACGCCCCAGTTGGCCCGGAACGGCAGGCCGCCCTCGGCCACCGGCTTGGAGATGTCGTACAGGATGGGCGTGCCGGGATGCTTCATCTCCGGCGTGCCCCAGCACGGCCAGGGCAGGCCGTAGTAGTCGCCCTTGCATGGACCGTATTCCGCCAGCAGCGTGGTCGGATTGAAGGTGTGCTTGTTTTCCATGTGCAGCTTGAGCCGCTCGGGCGAAATGCCGCTGTAGCCTATGGTCCAGACGCTGCGGTTGATCTCGCGCAGGATGTCCTCGATCACGGGTTCGTTGTCGACCACCTTGATATGCTTGCAGAGTTCATTGGCGAAGCCGAACTTCTTCGCAAACAGGTACATGATCTCGTGGTCGGTCTTGCACTCGAACAGCGGATGGATCACCCGCTCGCGCCACTGCACCGAGCGGTTGCTGCAGGTGACCGAACCCTGGGTCTCGAACTGGGTAGTGGCCGGCAGCAGGTAGACGCCATCCTTCCTGCCGTGCATGGCCGCGGTCATGGTCGGGTAGGGGTCGATCACCACCAGCAGGTCCAGCTTCTGCATGGCCAGCTTCATGTCGGGCAGGCGGGTCTGGCTGTTGGGCGCATGGCCCCAGTAGACCACCGCCTTGAGGCTGTTGGGCTGGTCCACGAACTGCTTGTTCTCGTTGACGCCGTCGAACCAGCGCGACACCGTCATGCCGGGCTTTTCCATCAGCGCCTTGCTGGCGAAGCGGCCCTGCAGCCACTGGTAGTCCACGTCCCAGACCCGCGCGAAATATTTCCAGGCGCCCTCGGCCAGGCCGTAGTAGCCGGGCAGGGAGTCGGGGTTGGGGCCGACGTCGGTTGCGCCTTGTACGTTGTCATGGCCGCGGTAGATATTGGCGCCGCCGCCGGCCACGCCGATATTGCCCAGCGCCAGCTGCAGGATCGACAGCGCGCGCACATTGGCGGTGCCGACATGGTGCTGGGTAATGCCCATGCACCAGACCACCGACGACGGCCGGTTGGTCGCCAGCATTTCGGCCGCCTTCTTCACCGTCGCCTCGGGCACGCCGGTGACGTCCGACACTTTCTCCGGCGTCCACTTCGCCACTTCCTTGCGCACCTCGTCCATGCGGTAGGTGCGACGTTCGATGTATTCCTTGTCTTCCCAGCCGTTTTCGAAGATATGCCAGAGGATGCCCCAGACCAGCGCGATATCGGTGCCGGGCCGGATGCGCACATAGTGATGGGCAAAGCGGGCGGTGCGGGTGAAGCGCGGGTCGATCACGATCATCTTCGCGCCGAGTTCCTTCGCATGCAGGAAGTGCAGCATCGAGATCGGATGCGCCTCGGCCGGGTTGGAGCCGATGAACAGCACCGCCTTGCTGTGGCTCAGGTCGTTGAAGGAATTGGTCATGGCGCCGTACCCGTAGGTCTGGGCCACGCCGGCCACCGTGGTGGAATGGCAGATGCGCGCCTGGTGGTCGGTATTGTTGGAGCCCCACATGGAGACGAACTTGCGCAGCAGGTAGGACTGCTCGTTGTTGTGCTTGGACGAGCCGATCCAGAATATGGCATCCTGCCCGGCCTGCTGGCGCAGCTGCAGCAGCTTGTCGCCAACCTCGTTGATCGCCTGATCCCAGCTGATGCGCTGGTATTTGCCGTTGACCAGCTTCATCGGATAACGCAACCGGTGCTCGCCATGGCCGTGTTCCCGCACCGATGCGCCCTTGGCGCAGTGGGCGCCGAGGTTGATGGGCGAGTCGAATGCCGTGTCCTGCCGCACCCAGACGCCGTTCTGCACCACCGCTTCCACCGAGCAGCCAACAGAGCAGTGGCTGCAGATGGTGTGCTTCACCTCGGGCTTGCCCTGGTCGGGCGTCACATGGGTGGTCTGCGCCTCTGCCTGCTGCATCACGCGCAGCGGCAGTTGCTGCGCCAGCAGTCCGCCGCCGGTCACTAGCCCGGCGCGTGCAAGAAAGGCACGCCGGCTCAGGCCTTTCGGCACGCCCTGGCCAAGGCTGCGTGGCACCAGGGTGGAACGCTTGACGGTGTCACCGGTTTTACGGAGCAGGGTCATGGGCAGCCTCAGAATTGACGCGCTTTGGCGTAGTACTTACGGATGTGCTCGGTTTCGTGATAGCCGCCGGAAGGAGGCTCCGTGCTCTCGGCCGCGCTGGCCTGACCGGCCGCCTGTATGGGAGCGCTACGGGACAGAAGGGCAAGCGCTGCGCCCAGCAGGCCGGCATTGGCGCTGGTACGCAGGAATCCGCGGCGGCCATTGGCCGGGTTTGGCAAATCGGCAGCGTGCGTCATCTGCGGCGCGGGGCTACGAACTGGAACGGGTTTTGGCGCGGCGGTTTTGGTAGGCATGATGCGGCTATTGCAAGAGCCGTGCCCTTGGACGTTTCGCGACGGGTTCCGGGCCTTCCATCGGCACCCATTGTCGAACCCGCAGGGGGTTGAACAAGTTGCAAGCACCTCTTGTAAATCTTAGCGGTCAGTATCGCAACAAGGGTTTCAAGGCGCCAATGGGTGCAGAGCAATTGCTTTCATCAGTGCATTACTGATCTGGCCGATTCAATGCGGGCATGCGCATCGGCGTGAAAGTTGGATCAAGCAGTCTCAGAAAACGGCGATCGCGCTTGAACGAGCGGAACAGCGGGTACGGGAAGGGGGAAACGGCAGACGGATTCATCGCGGCTCGCCCGGCCGACTCATGCGATTCTCCGGCGGCGGGCTTGAAATGCAGGAACGTGTATTCGCGTGCGCGCTTACACGCCCGCACAGTCTCCAATCTCGAAAGCCTCCCTCTCCAGTTCCACGAAGGCATCAAGCACGCGCGCGACATGAAGGTAAAAGCGCGCACCATGCGCATTGCGCATGTCAGCCAGGCAAGCCTGCACCCAGCCGGCGATATGCTCATTGAAGAAAGCCTTCTGCATTCGCAGGGGCCTTCCCTGCTGGATCAGCAGCGCCATCGCCTCGCAAAGCGATCCGAGGTGATCCTCCAGCTCACTGGCATCGGCTTGCCTGGCCACGCCCAGTTCGCGCAGCGTGCTCCGCAGCGCTGCCAATGGCCGGTCCATCATGAATCCGGATAAGTAAAGCGATGCATGCGGATTAATCAGCGGCGTCCCGGTTGAAACGAACAGCGCATCGAACTCCTCGCGTACCGCCTCGGCATCCATGATGCCGGCAACCAGTACCAGCTGTTCCCAGGCCGGTGCAAGCTTCCCGGTCGCGCCATCGATTGGATCCGCAGTGGCAAGCGCATCGAGCAGGCCGGCGGATGGCGGGGAGAGCAACAGCGTAGCCAGCAGGCCGTAAAAACGAGCGCGGGCCTGCTCTTCGGCTGGCAGCAGAATGAATGGCTCCCGCCCACTGTCGGACTGCATATCGGCCGGTTCTGTGTCAGAGACCGGGGAAAACCTTACATGATCCGTGGGCATGAATTCGTCCGGCTGAGGAGGGGCGCGGGAAAGGCTGAATAGTGCTTCCAGCAACATCTGCTCCGTCTTTATGCACGAAATGCTTCCTGAACGGTTGGAGATCGATCAAAACCTGAGCTTCGATGCGTCGTGGCAACGGATCAGGTGGCTTGTTGTGTTGTCCCGTGAAATAGCCGCGATGGAACGAAATAACGAATCTCTTTACCCACCGGCAGACTTATTTTGAGAGGCTAAAATGGATTTATTTAAATGTTTGTACGCTCCATACAGCATTCGCAATGAAGGCAGGGATGATAATTCGGAAAATTCCATGCTGGTTATTGAAACTCCAAAGCGCGAGGCTTGGCCCCTGTCACCTTCAGGAGCATTCGCGGAAGAATCCACCCCCTTGGGGCTAGCCAATTTACCAGCGAGTTCACGAAGAGCGGCTGGCTCCGACGTTTCCCGCCCTCGTAAAACTCTACATGAAAGAGTCCTGAATTTTGTTAAGGGATGTTCGTCCAGATTTAAGGGATTCTTTGCGCAAAAAAAACTCATTTCTGACTTCGAAAAATATATCTCTACAAAGGATTGCTTCCTGAAAGGTGGAAATTTATGTGCAGTGTGGCAGGATGTGGAGAATGGTTTCTTTTCTGGCGCCAAGGTCGGTCATATAGAAAAATTATGCAATGAAATTTGCCGAAGGGTTGAGCATGCCAACCAAAATCAGTTGGAAAAGATTAATAAATTCGTTATTGATTTGGAAGGATATGCAAAAGACAGCACATTGAAAAATTTGGCGGACGTGTATAAAGGATTTTTCTCAACATTATCAGATGCATTGATATCGAGAAATCTCGATCAAGGTCTGGAACATTTTGTAGAGGCTGTGTACGTGCAAGAACGGGGAAGAGGCGGGAAGGATTTAACGCCCTTGCCTGTGGTGAAAGCAGAAATGCCCGATGTACTTTCGAGAGTTTACCAACTGCAACTTCGGTCCATGCTGCGCGCACCCCATGATGGAGCCGATGAAGAAAAATGTTTGGAAGATAAAAAATTAGAATTAAAAAACAATTTCTTGAAAAGGGCTGATAAGGTATATGAGGATGTCTGCTCCAAACCCGGGAATGGGGCGCTCACAAAATTTGCGTGCGCGGGCGTAAGGAGGAAATTTGAGGAGGAATTCGAGAGACTTGTGAAGGATATTCTCGTGACCCGTTTTTAAGTTTGGAAATCCTGAATACGAGGTGAAATCAGGAGTGTCATTGAAGGCTTCGCGTCGAGTGGCATAAATTTTTGTTGAAAGCCTAATGATGGTGAAGAATTTTTACAATTGCTGCTTTGGCCTAAAGAGGCCATGTCGACCCGGGTTTCGCCTTTATTTGACGGCTTTTGGAAGAAACTTTCCTGAACGTCCTGCAGAAAAACGGAGCTTGTAGATGCATTTTCGCCATTGTTCGCAGCATCAATGCATTACGCTTGTCACATTCCTTTCAGCGAAAAATGGGCTTCACAGCGCATGCTAGTCGCTCAGCAGCATTTCAATCGGGTACGGATTGTGTGGTTTTCATGAAAGTGGTGTGTCAGAAGTCGATCCGCCACTTGTCAACAACAGGCAAGCTGAAAATTCCATGGCTACCCATTAATCCTTACAGCTCTGCCTTCCCTGATGTCGCTGATTGGAGGAACGATCCGGATTTGCTGCTGCTGATCAATCGCAGCAGATATCAGCGTTGCTTGGGACAGCGCCATTGCCCCGCTTCTGTCAGTTTGACATGGCGGCCACCACGAGATGGCCTGGCTGCCAATCGATGGTGGTGCAGACTTTAATACCACGACCACCGACTGGCATCTCTCCTATCGTCGATATGCAACAGCAATGAAACGATAGGCGGGCTGCTAGTGCAGAAGCGAGCTTAACTTGGCACGTGTGACCCGCCAGCCTGGCTTATTCCCCACCCGGCGGCGACAGCACATCCCGGCTGCCGTTGCTCGACATCGCCGACACGACTCCTGCCGCTTCCATCTGCTCCACCAGCCGCGCTGCGCGGTTATAGCCAACCCGCAACTGCCGCTGCACTGCCGAGATCGACGACTTGCGGCTGCGGATAACGAATGCCACCGCCTCGTCGTACAGGGGGTCGGCTTCCGCATCGGCATCCGCCGCTGGCGTGTCGGCCGCCTCTTCGGCGACCGCCGGACCGGCCAGCACCGCGTCCTCGTAATCGGGTTCGCCGAACTGCTTCAGGTATTCCACTACCCGGTGCACCTCCTGGTCGGAGACGAAAGCGCCATGTACCCGTTGCGGATAGCCTGAACCCGGCGGCAGGAACAGCATGTCGCCATGGCCAAGCAGGGCTTCGGCGCCCATCTGGTCAAGCACCGTGCGGGAGTCGATCTTGGACGACACCTGGAAGGCCACCCGGGTGGGAATATTGGCCTTGATCAGGCCGGTGATCACGTCCACCGAAGGACGCTGCGTAGCCAGGATCAGGTGGATGCCGGCGGCGCGGGCCTTCTGTGCAAGGCGGGCGATCAGTTCCTCGATCTTCTTGCCGGCCACCATCATCAGGTCCGCCAGTTCATCGATCACCACCACGATCATCGGCAACGGCTCCAGCGGTTCGGGCGCGTCCGGGGTGAGGGAAAACGGATTGGCGACCTTGCGGCCGGCATCGGCGGCGTCGCGGATCTTCTGGTTGTAGCCGGCCAGGTTGCGCACGCCCAGCGCAGACATCAGGCGATAGCGCCGGTCCATCTCGCCCACACACCAGGAGAGCGCATTGGCCGCCAGCTTCATGTCGGTCACCACCGGCGCCAGCAGGTGGGCAATGCCGTCATAGACCGACAGCTCCAGCATCTTGGGGTCGATCATGATCAGGCGCACATCCTCGGGCGTGGCCTTGTAGAGAAGCGACAGGATCATCGCATTGATCGCCACCGACTTGCCCGAGCCGGTAGTGCCGGCCACCAGCATGTGCGGCGCCCGGGCGAGGTCGGTGACCACGGGCCGGCCGGTGATGTCCTTGCCCAGCGCAATCGTCAGGTGGGATGGCGAGCCGCGGTAGGCGTCGGACTCCAGGATTTCCGACAGCCGTATCATCTGGCGCCGGGTGTTGGGCAATTCCAGGCCCATGCAGGTCTTGCCGGGGATGGTTTCCACCACGCGGATCGAGGTCAGGCCCAGCGCGCGCGCCAGGTCCTTCATCAGGCCGACGATCTGGGCGCCACGCACGCCGGTGGCGGGTTCGACCTCATAGCGGGTGATCACCGGGCCGGCGCCGGCGCCCAGCACCGTGACCGGCACCTTGAATTCCTTCAGGCGCTGCTCGATCAGCTGGCCGGTCTGCTCCAGTTCCTCGGCGGAGATATCGATGGTGGCGCCATCGGCGGCGTCCAGCAGGGTCAGGCCCGGCAATGGCATGGACTGTGGCCGTCGCGGCGGCGGCGCAACCGACGCCATGGACGCCGCGGAGGCCATTGCGTAAGCCGGTGGCGCCGTGCTGGCCAGGCCAGGGTTGCCGGCCGCGCCCAGCGCAGGCATGTCCGCACCCAGGAACAGGTCGCTGCTGTCGATCACGGGGATGTCCGGTGCCGGCATCGGCTCGGCATGCCACGCGGCCGGCGATGCGGCGGCGGAGAAACCAGGTGGCAGGAATTCGCTGCTGTCGATGACTTCGCCAAAACCCGGTGGCAGGAACAGGCTGCTGTCGATGGTTTCCTCGTCCGCCGGTGGAAAATGGGCGGCCGCTGCGGTGCCGTTGACCGGGGCGGGGGAGGGCGACGGGATGGTCCCGGCCTGGGGCGCCTGCCTCGCAGTCGCGGACACTGGCGCTGCCGCCGGGCGCGGCTGGCGCAGGGCTTCGCGCCGCTCGCGTTCGCGGCGCGCGGCCGATTCCTCGGCGCGCGCGCGTGCCAGCATCGCCTCGGTGGGACGCAGGCTCTCGACCGCATCCCAGGCGCTGGGCGCGCGCGGCGTTGGCCGGGCCGCGGGCTTTTCGGCAGCCGCCACAGGCTGCGCCTGGCGGCGTCCGGCGACGGTTTCCTGCGGCGGGATCGGCGGCGGCAGGGTCCAGGACTGGTGCTTGCGCGGTGGCGGCGTGGTGGCGGCGCGCAGGCTGCCCGGGTTCGACCTTGCCGGTGGCGGCTCGGCCGACAGGGTGCGGCGCGGCAGCAGCGTCTCGCCCGGCAGGGACGGTCCGCGCAGCGCCACATCGTCTTCCGTTTCGGTCCTGGCGCCTGGCCGGCCGAACAGCCAGAACAGGCCCAGCGCCATCACCGCCAGCAGCAGCAGCGCGCTCAGAACGCCGCCGAACGCCTGCGTCAGCCCGCCGGCCAGCCAGTGACCGAAAGCGGCCGGCGCCGGGCCGGTGTCGGGCTGGCTGCGCAGCTTCGCCTCGAGTGCGCTGCTCGCGCACAGGATCATCAGGGTGCCCAGCCAGAGTCGTATCGAGCCGCGGCCGCGCGCGCCGGGACCCATGCCCAGCAGGCCGCCGGCCAGGCGTGCAAGCAAGGGCAGCACCCACAAGACCGACCAGCCAAAAAAGGAAAAAACAGCGATTTGCATACTTCGGATTGCGGTGGAGTCGTAAAGCCCGTTGTCGCGTGGGTGTCAGCGTTCGGGGAAATGGCGTGGCAGACATGAGACAGGAGCCTGCGCGGCAGAAGAGTCGGCGGCTGCGACGCGCGAGGGCTGGTGCCGAACCGGACCGTTTTTCGCACGTTTCGCTTCGCCGACTGCTGCCGCGCAGGCTCCCAGTATCTCGAATGCGCGATTAACGCCCGAGAGAGCGATAGACTTCTGTATCCTGTGAAATGGAAAGCAGGCAGTTTACCCGAAACCCAACACGACGCGGCCGCGAAAAGGGTCTTGTTTACCGACTATCCATCAGCCATGAACACTCTTGATGACACCAGCAGGCAGGCCGGCGTTTCCAGCCTGCCCGGAAATGCCCTTGTCGCGTTGGAAAGCGTGCTGTTCCCGGCGATCGAACCGTATCGAAGCGGCACGCTGCCGGTCGACCGGCTGCACACCCTGTACTGGGAGGAATGCGGCAATCCGGACGGCGAACCGGTGCTGTTCCTGCATGGCGGGCCGGGCGGCGGGCTGTCGCCGCGGCATCGTCGTTTCTTCAACCCGGCGCATTACCGCATCGTGCTGTTCGACCAGCGAGGCGCCGGCCAGTCCACGCCGCTGGGCGAGGTGCGGGACAACACGACGCCGCTCCTGGTCGACGACATTGAACGGTTGCGGGAAATGCTGGGCATCCAGCGCTGGCTGGTGTTTGGCGGTTCATGGGGCGCCACCCTGGCGCTGGCTTATGGAGAACGCCATCCGGAACGGTGCAGCGGTTTTATCCTGCGCGGCGTGTTCCTGTGCAGCCAGGAGGAAATCGACTGGTTCATGACCGGCATGGGCAAGTTCTTCCCCGAAGCCCATGCGGCGTTCGCCGCCGAGGTGCTGCCTTTCGAACCCGGCGACCTGCTCAATGCCTATGCCGAGCGCCTGTTCGGCAACGATGCGGCCGCCATGCTGCGCGCGGCGCGGGCGTGGAGCGTGTATGAAAGCCGCTGCGCCTATCTTCACCCGCAGCCCGAATCGGCGGCCGGCGACAGTGACGCGGCCTGCCTTGCCATTGCCCGGCTGGAGGCGCATTACTTCCTCAATGCCGGCTTCATGGAATCGCAGGCCTTGCTCAACAACCTGGAGCATATCTGCCATCTGCCGGCCTGCATCGTGCAGGGCCGCTATGACCTGATCTGCCCGCCGGTGACGGCGATGCGGGTGCATGCGAACTGGCCCGGATCGCGCCTGGACATCATCGCTGACGCCGGCCACGCGGCGTCCGAGCCGGGGATTGCGGCCGCGCTGGTCAGCGCCACCGAGCAGTTCCGCACACAGCGCCGCTTCGGGTAGCGTCGGCCTGCTCATGGCAGCCGACAGCGGTATGCCAACTGTCCTACAACATGACGGGAGCTTGTCTGATATCAACATTTCTGCGCAGTGTTTATTCTTCCATCATCGAACTGGGGAACCAACATGCGTAAATATCAATCAGGCGTTATTGCTCTCGTGCCCGCTGTGGTGTCGGCGGTGTCGGTCTACGTCCTCAGTTCGGCGGAATTCCTGCAGAACTCGCTGCCTTTCGTTCCATGAAAAAAGCCGTCGGCAATGCCCGACGGCTTTTTGGTGCAGCAGGGCGCCAAAGCGCCTTGCAGAGCGTTTCGTTCAGAAAGAGTGACGAACGCCGACGTTGAACAGGCGCACGCTCTGGCCAAACTGCTCGCCACGGAAGGTGTTGAGCGCCACGTCGCTGTCGTTTTTCGTGTATGACACCGAGGTATAGACGTTGGTGCGCTTGGACAGCTTGTGGGAGTAGCCCAGTGCATACTGGTCGCTACGGCCTTCGGCAAGGTCTGTCAGTTCATTGCGGATGAAGGACGCCATCACGCTGCCGGCAGCGCCGACCGGCACGGTAACGCCAGCCAGCAGGTTACGGTCCTTGCCGCCGCCGCTGATGCTGCCCAGGCGATTTTCCGCATAGCCCAGATGCGCCGTTGCCATGCCAAAGTCATAGGTGCCGCCAACCAGCAGAGCGCGATTGTCGCCGGTTGATGTGCCGAACCCGGCAGGCGCGGCCACCGTGTTCGCCTTCAGGTAAGCCAGTTGCAGGTTGAGCGGACCGTTGGCGTAGTTCAGTCCCAGGCCCGTGCTGCGCTTGGCCGAGTAGTCGCCAGCCTGCTCGCCAAGGCTGTAGGTCAGCGTGCCTGCCAGGCCTGCCACGGTCGGGGTGCTGTAGGCGATGGTGTTGTCGGACCGCAGGAAGGGGTCGGCGGCATAGGTGCCATAGCCGAACACTTTCTGCGAATTGCCGGCGAGGTTAATGTGGAAAGGATCGATCTTGTCGAGCGCCGTGTAGAGCACGGTTTGCTGACGACCCAGTTTCAGGCCACCGAAATTGCCGTCCAGTCCGACCCAGGCCTGGCGTCCGAACAGGCGTCCGCCTTGCCCGGAAGTGCCGTTGTCGAGATTGACTCCGCTTTCCAGCACGAACTGCGCCGCCATGCCGCCGCCGAGGTCCTCACGGCCCTTGAAGCCGAGACGGCTGCCTGACTGCTGGCCACTCTCCATCGAGACGGTCTTGCCGGCGGGGTTGCTGTCGTCGCGCCTCGCAATGCCGATATCCATCACGCCATACACGGACACGCTGGTCTGCGCTGCGGCGCCACCGGAAATGGCTGTCAGCACGGCCAGTCCTGCTACTGCTTTTTTCATCTTGGCTATCCCATTTGATGCTGTGTGTTTGAACGTCGCTTGGCTTTTTGCCGTACGAGTATTTGCCGGATGCAATGCGTCCGACAGAGCATGGCGTAAGGTCTGCGCCGGGCAAATGACGGATACCGGAAGGTGTTTCCTCCCTGCATCAGACAACACGTGCCATTGTAGGGACCGCAGCAGCACGGATTGACGGTGCGTGAAGCAATGTACTATTGCTGCGAAAGAAACAATTGTGGCCGATCAAGGCGGCGCAGCCCGGTTCGGCGCTTTGGCCAGCGCCAGCTGGGCTGTTCCAGGGTGTGGACGCCTTGCACCAGGGTTTCACCGTATTCCTTCTCAAGCGCTATCGTGGTGGCGCCGCCTTCCCGCTCTAGCGCTGCCACCAGGCGCGTGGAGTGGGATACGACGACGATCTGGCTTTCGCCGGAAGCCTTGATGATCAGCCGCGCCAGCGCCGGCAGCAGGTCCGGATGGAGGCTGGTTTCGGGTTCGTTGAGCACTATCAGCGCGGGTGGTCGAGGAGAGAGCAGGGCGGCGATGCATAGCAGGTAGCGCAGGGTGCCCTCCGATAGTTCCGCGGCAGACAGCGCCCTGAGAAGCCCATGCTGCCGCATCATGATCTGCAGGCCGTTGCCTACCGGCTGGACACCCACCATGGCGCCGGGAAAGGCGTCGGACACCGCTTCCTTGAGCCCATCTGCATCGCCGATCTCGCATATGGTCTGCCATGTCGATGCCAGGCTGGCGCCATCTGCGCTCAGAACCGGGGTATGGGTGGCAATCTGCACGCGTCGCGCTGGTGCATCGATATCGGTGCGCAGGTGGTCGTAGAAACGCCATGACCGTATCAGTTCGCGCAACGTCAGCATCTCGGGAGCGGCATGGGGGTCCGCCAGTTCAGCAAGCATGCTGTCGAATGGCGACAGGTTTTCAGTCATCTGGCGCCAGGATCCATCCGCGGCCCGGGTATGGACGCCCCAGTTTTTACGATCCACCAGCAGGCCTGCTGCCCGCAGGAAGGCACCGCTCCAGATGCATTCGCGCTTGATTGCCGGATCAGCACCGAACATGGACGCGGAGGGCGAGGGCAGGCCGAGGTCGATCGCATAGCCAAGTTGCCCGGTGCAGAAGCCGAGCTTGAGATTGACCGGCTCGTTGCGGCGCGTGCCCTGAGGCGGATGCATGCCCTGCCGCACCGCCGCGGAGATGGTTTCCGGTCCGGCCCAGAGCGTCGACTGCAGGCCGCCTTCATCGGCCAAGGCAGCAATCAGGCGTCCCTGGGCGGTAAAAGCGAGCAGGCGGAGCGCACGATAGAGGCTGGACTTGCCGCTGCCGTTGGCGCCGGTGACGATATTTAGCTGGCTCAGGGGGATGATCAGCTTCCGGATAGAGCGGTAGTTTGCAATGGCAAGGGTGGTGAGCATTTCGGCAGTGAGTAACGATTGATTGGGCTGGAAACGCCGCACTATGCAGCGGCGGTCGAAGCAGCATGTGTGACATCTGTTCGTTACCCGATCCGACCATCGTCGATCCTGATTCAGGAAATGCAATTATCGAACAAAAGAATCCAATATGGGAAATCAAGACCCGAACCACCAAGAAAGGGAGAAGTGGCAAAGTTTCATACATGATTTCTGCGTGTCGCAATGCAGAAGGAAAATCCGCATTTTCCGTTGAGAGAAGACGCCTGCTAATTGCTAATACAAGGAAAGCGTTGATCGAGATCAGGATCTGGAGTGTGATCCGCGTCAGGCCGGAACAGCCTTCGTTAATTCCCGTCGAAATGACAGCAACTTTGCCATTGTGAAAATTTTCAGGATGCAAGGCGGCTGCACAGACTTCATTACTCAATGAAAGGATCAACGATGAAAGTTTCTACCAACAGCGCCCGTGTGATGCTGGCGGCAACGGCGCTCATGCTTGTCCTTGGCGGCTGCAACCGCAGTGCTGACACGGGTACGGCGGCGGGCGGCAGCGGAACGTCCGGCAGCACGGCTGCTGGGGCTGGCACTGCCGGCACCGGAACCAGCGGAACGAGCGGCGCCACTGGCACGACCGGAACCGGTACCAGCAAATAAGGCGTTGGGCGACCGGCGAGTCAAGTAAGATTCAGTCTGATCCCATTAATGCAGTCATGGCCCGCGCAAGATCGCGGGCTTTTTGAATTGGTCGTACAGGCCGGCCGGAAGGCGCCAGTAAGTGCAAATAGCTGGTAATGGAGGCTTGGCGGAATTTTGTCGCTTCGCTTTCATCTTCACGAATTACCCATAATTTGCATTATGTAAAATCAAATGTGGAATTGCGTATTGGAAGATCATTCTTTAGTATCCTTGCCTTCCCTTACGCGCCCGCCGATAAGCAGGCATCCATCTCCCAAGCGCCTATCTGTGCCCAGCCCGGCGGCCGGCTTCAACTCAATCGCGGTGCCCTGGCCTTGCGCCGGGCCGCGTTCAGATAAGCTTCCGTGGAACGCTGGCGCTCCAGGCCCAGCAGTTGCCCGACCAGCTCCACTGATTCCTTTTCAAGTTCACGCACCGCAAAGGTATTGCGCAGCGTGCGGCCGCCTTGTCGCGGCATTTCCAGGCCGGCGCGCTCAAAGGTTTTTTTGACCTGGCGGTACACGGTGGCCTTATCCAGAGGCTTGCCCGTGGAGAGCGCTGCGGGAAACAGCAACTGGCCCGGTATATCCAGCTTTTTCCGTTCCTCCACCCACTGCATGACCTCGGCCAAGGCAAAGGGACGCAGCAGCGTCTTGTGCTCTCGCGTGGTGCTGTGGGCGGACTCCGGCCTGACGGTAACGGGTAATGAGCCCGCGCTGTCCAGAGAACCGATATCGCGCATCTTTGCGTGCATGGCCTCGGCAACTGTCAGGCCAGCACCCAGCATCAGAGCCTGCATCGCGCGGTCGCGCCGGCGCTTCCACCCGGCGGGCGTCGCATTCGCGACGGGCAGCGCATGCATGAAAGCCTGCTGCTGTGCATCGTCCATCACCACCATTTCCAGGTCCTTGCCGCTCGCGCCTTTCGTCTTGTAAATCTGGAAGGCGGTACTCTGGGCAGGATTCGGCGAGACTTCCAGGTGCTGGAATACCCGTTCCAGCATGCGTACATATTTCACCCTGATCGTGCTCTTGAGCTGCTCCGCAGCGCCAGTCTCGGCCGCCTGGCGGCTGTCCAGGAATTCCAGGATATCGGCGTCATTGACCGTATAAAGGGTCTTGCCGTGATCGCGCATCCAGCGGTGGAACTTGCCGAACATCAGGGTATAGACCTGGATGGTTGCGGGCCTTAGCGGCTGCGCTTTCTTGTCGGGGTCGCGGTAAGCCGGGACACGCCTGCCTAGTTCCACGAACTCGGGCGATGCGATGAATGCCTTGAACGGCGTCATGGGATCGGAAGCCCAAAAATGACCAGTGTCGAATAGCGAGCTTTTCATGGCGAATCAATTTTCCTGTTGGAATCTGAAAACGTAAAATCAATTCAATGCGGTTCAACCGGAAGGATTCGCCATTATAAGGAATGCACCTCTGTGATGCATGTGCAATGTCAATAAAATTTAATATAAGTGATTGATTTCTATCGTGGTTACCCTTCCTTGCGTTTTTGGTGGGAATGGAGTGCGTAGGCTTACGTGTTAAATTCTTTTGGCCGCCGCCCCAGGTTTCGTCCGACTGCCCTATCGGATTTTCCTTGCCCGATTTTGCTGCTAATTAGCCGCTTTCCCCCCTTTTTTAGTGCTCCTCTTTTCTGGCGGCTTGGGTTTTGTTTTCTGGTTTTATTAATGCTTCTTTGATAGTTGCATTTTCAAAGATGGATGGCATTCGCCAATAAAAAAACGGACGACCACGCGGTCGTCCGTTCCTGTTTTCCCGAAAGCCGGTTGGGTTCGCCTATGCAGCTTCCGCCACCCGTGCGGCGATATGTGCCAGCGCCTCATCCACCTGGTCCACCAGAATCAGGCACAGGTCGCCATCGTTCAGGCTGCCCAGCGCGGTGTCGATGGCGACGAATTCGCCGCGGATCTCCCTGACGGAGCTGGTGCGGCGGCTGCCTTCCAGGCCTTCCCGCAGCAAGGCGATCACCTCGCCATCCTGGCGGCCCCGCTGGCACTGGTCCTGGTACAGCAGCACGTCATCGAACACGTCGCCGAGGATGCGCGTCTGCTGGCGGATGTCTTCATCGCGACGGTCCCCTGCCCCGCTGATGACCACCGAGCGACGCCGTGCCGGCAAGGTTTCCACCGCCTTCACCAGCGCCAGCATCGCATCCGGGTTATGGCCGTAATCGGCGATGACGGTGGCGCCGCGGTAGCGGAACATGTTGAAACGTCCCGGCGCATTGTCGCTGTCGTTTGAAAAAGACCGCAGGCCGGCGCGGATGCTGTCCCAGCTCACCCCTACGGCCCAGGCCGCAGCCACCGAAGCCATTACATTTTCGACCTGGAAGGCCAGCGTGCCGCCCAGGGTGATGGGCACGTCGGCAAGCGGAATGCGCACTTCCCCGATGCCCTCGGCCGCCACCAGGTCCCGGCCATCGACGAACACCACCCGCAGTCCCTGCGCCCGGTGCATGGTCATCACCGGGTGATGCCGGTCGGCGGCGAAATAGGTCACCTGGCCGGCGCAGTTTTCCGACATCGAGGCAACGATGGGATCGGCCGCGTTGAGCACCGCCATGCCGTTCTGCGCCACGTTCTGCACGATCACCCGCTTCAGCACCGCGAGATCTTCCACCGTGGTGATGTAGTTCAGGCCCAGATGGTCGCCGCTGCCGATGTTGGTGACCACCGCCACCTGGCAGCGGTCGTAGCCCAGGCCTTCCCGCAGCACGCCGCCGCGGGCGGTTTCGAACACGGCCGCGTCCACGTCCGGATGCATCAGCACGTTGCGGGCGCTCTTGGGGCCGCTGCAGTCGCCGCTGTCGATCCGGCGGCCCTCTATATACACGCCGTCGGTATTGGTCATGCCGGTGCGCAGGCCGCCGCTGCCCAGCAGGTGGGTGATCAGGCGCACCGTGGTGGTCTTGCCGTTGGTGCCGGTGACGGCGACCACGGGAATACGGCCGTCTTCACCCGCCGGGAACATGTCCTCGATGATGCTTTCGCCGACGGCCCGACCCTTGCCGTACGACGGCGTCAGGTGCATGCGCAGTCCGGGCGCGGCATTGACTTCGACGATGCCGCCGCCCTGTTCCTCGATCGGTTTCAGAACGCTGTCGCAGACCATGTCGACGCCGCAGATATCCAGCCCTACCATGCGGGCCGCTTCCACCGCGCAGGCGGCAACCGACGGATGCACGTCGTCCGTGACGTCGGTGGCGGTGCCGCCGGTGGACAGGTTGGCGTTATTGCGCAGCATTACGCGCTGGCCGCGGGACGGCACCGAGTCGGCCTCGTAACCCTGTTCGGCCAGACGCGCCAGGGCGATGTCGTCGAAGCGGATGCGGGTCAGCGACGTGGCATGGCCGGTGCCGCGGCGCGGGTCGCTGTTGATCAGGTCGACCAGCTGGCGCACCGTATGCTCGCCGTCGCCCACCACCTGCGGCGGATCGCGGCGGGCTGCGGCCACGAGCTTGTTGCCCACCACCAGCAGGCGGAAATCGTCGCCGGCGAGATAGCGCTCGACGATCACTTCATCGCCATACTCGCTGGCGATGGCAAAGGCCCGCAGCAGGCTTTCCCGGTTGCCGATATTGACCGTGACGCCCTTGCCCTGGTTGCCGTCCTTGGGCTTGGTGACGACCGGCAGGCCGACCTGCTGGGCCAGCGCCCAGGCGGCCTCGGCCGTGGTGGCGATGCCGCCGCGCGGCACCGGCACGCCGGCGGCGGCCAGCAGCTTCTTGGTCAGTTCCTTGTCTTGCGCGATCGATTCGGCGATGGCGCTGGTGCGGTCCATTTCGGCGGCCTGGATGCGGCGCTGGCGGCTGCCCCAGCCGAACATCACCATGCTGCCGCTGGTCAGGCGGCGGTAGGGAATATTGCGGGCGACGGCGGCGTCGACGATGGAGCCGGTGCTGGGTCCGAGGCGGATGTCTTCATCGAGTTCACGCAGCCGGGCCAGCGCGCCGTCGACGTCGAACGGCAGGTCCTGCTGCGCCGCCCGGCATAGTTCGATGGCGAGATCAAAGGCCAGCCGGCCGACATCTTCCTCGGTATATTCCACCACCACCTGGTAGATGCCGCTTTCCAGCGTGGGCGTGGTGCGGCTGAAGGTGACCGGGCAGCCGGCATTGGCCTGCAGGCTCAGCGCGGTCAGTTCCAGCACATGGGCCAGCGACACCGCGTCGTGGTGGCCGCTGGGCTGCAGCATCGGCAGCAAGGGAAAACGGGCGCGCAGCCGGTCTTCAAAACCCTGCATGCGGGCGATATCGCTTTCCTGCGCCGCGCACTCGATGACGGCTTCGATCGAGGTGTGCTGGCTCCAGAGGTTGGGGCCGCGAAGCGCCCGGATTCTTGATACTTCCATAAATTTGATCCTGTCCCGTAATGACTGTCCGGCCAAGCCGGCTTTAATGCTTGGCCCGTTGCGCCTCGGCGCCGAAGGTGCGCAGGCCGGCGCAGATCAGCTCGGCCGGAATCTGCAGCGCCCAGGCGCTGGCCACCGCGGCCAGCACGCTGTCCGGCGCAAGGTCGGCGCCGCCCAGCGACAAGGCGCCGGTCAGCACGGCATGTTCATTCCTGCCGTTGGCCAGCACGACGTCGCCGTCGCGGGCGAACACGGCGCGGCCGCCATCGTCGCGGTGCGCGGCGATCACCTGCAGCGAGGCCGATGGCGCATAGAAGATCACGTCGCCGTCGCACAGCTCGGCCATCTCCACGGCCTGGTGGTCGGCCGCGTTGAGCACGGCCACGCCGTCGGGCAGCACCACGTCGACCTGGGTGCGGGCCACGTTGTAGAGCTGGTCGCGGTTGCGGATGTCGAAGTCGGCCAGCTGCTCAAGGCCGGAGACGTCGGTCACGACGCCGACGCTGCAGCGGTCGTAGGCCAGGCCTTCGCCGAGGATCACGCGGTTACCGTTTTCCATCACGGCTGCCTGCACCGAGCGGTTGATCAGCAGGCTCTGGCCGGCTTCCCAGGTGGCGCAATCGTCCTTGCGGATATGGCGGTTGTTGAGGAACAGGCCGTCGGCGCAGGCCACGCCGACATGGCGGTGGCTGGCGCACAGGATCTTGCCGATCAGGCGCGCGATGCGGCTGGTGTCGCGGCTGCCGGTGATGCCGACCACCGGGATGCGAGCATCGTCATTGGCGGCGAACAGGTGGTCGATGATGGCGGCGCCGACCGGCTGTGGCTGGCCGGTGGCGGGCTTGGTATGGGCCAGCAGGCCCGGCCCGGCATTGACCTCGATGATGGCGCCGCGCTGTTGCGACAGAGGCTTGGAAATGTCTTCCACCACCAGGTCGACGCCGGCAATGTCCAGGCCGACCACGCGGGCCGCCAGGCTGGCCAGCGCCGCGGTATCCGGGTGAACGCGGTCGGTGACGTCGAAGGCTACGTTGCCGTTGCGCTGCAGTTCGACCTTTTCGCCGGCGGCCGGCACGGTGGCGCGCGAACGGCCCTGGCGCGCCAGCTGCAGGGAAAGCTCGTCGCCTTCTTCGAGCTTCAGCGGCTCCAGCGGGAATTCCTCGTCCTCGCCGCGGCGCGGGTCGGTGTTGACCTGCGACTCGATCAATTCGGCGATGGTGGACTTGCCGTCGCCGACCACGGCGGTGGTTTCGCCGGCAGCGGCGGCAACGACCCGCTTGCCCACCACGAGCAGCCGGTGCTCGACGCCGGAAATCGACTGTTCGACGATCACGCCGCTGCCTTCCCGGCTGGCCAGTTCGAATGCGGCTTCCACCTGTTCGCGGGTGGTCAGGTCGAGCGACACGCCGCGGCCATGGTTGCCGTCATAGGGCTTGACGGCGACCGGCAGGCCGATGTCTTCGGCGGCGTCCCAGGCGTCGGCCGGGTCGTCCACCAGGCGGCCCTGGGGCACCGGCACGCCGCAGCTCTGCAGCAGCGACTTGGTCAGGTCCTTGTCGCGCGAAATGCCCTCGGCGATGGCGCTGGTGCGGTCGGTTTCGGCAGTCCAGATGCGGCGCTGCCGCGCGCCGTAGCCGAACTGCACGAGGTTGCCGTCGTTGAGGCGGATGGACGGGATGCGGCGCTCGGTGGCGGCATCGACGATATGCGCGGTGCTGGGTCCGAGACAGATGCTGTCAACCATCTCGCGCAGGTTGCCGATGGCGGCGGCCACGTCATACGGACGGTCTTCGATGGCGGCCATCAGGAGTTCACGCGCCGCTTCCAGCGCGGTGCGGCCGACTTCTTCCTGGCGGGTGCGGAAGGCCACCTTGTAGACGCCGGACTCCGAGGTCTCGCGAGCCTTGCCGAAGCCGGTCGGCATGCCGGCCAGGCTTTGCAGTTCCAGCACCACGTGCTCCAGGATGTGCGCCGCCCAGGTGCCCTCGCGCAACCGCTCCAGGAAGCCGCCGCGCTCGCCGACGCCGCAGCGGTGCTCGACCAGTGTCGGCAGCCAGGCGGTCAGGCGCTCGTACAGTCCGGGGATCTTGTTGGAGGGGAACTGCTCCAGCTCGCCGATATCGACCCAGGCTTCGATCACGGGCCGGTAGGTCCAGATGTTCGGGCCGCGCAGATGGGTCACGCGGCGAAATACCAATTCTTTCTTTTTCATCATCGTCTGATTCTTGACGGACCGGCTGCCGTCATGCTCGGTTAAGGATTGCCCATCGTTGCGGCAACCAGGTGCTCCATAAGGCTGTATACTCCCGGACCGCCGCCAGCCAGTCCGCTGGACCGACAGAATACCGGAAATAATTGCCTCTCGGACATATGATTCCTCGGATGGGGTATATTGCCATCCCGTTTCAACGGAACAAGTCTCCTTACTTTTTCTAACAAAACTGCGTGCCGCCAGCGGTGCGCATGGAGTTTGCCGCAGAATGACCACCGTATTGCCACTCCCCGACCGACCCGCCGGCGACCTGCCGGAGCAGTGGCGGGATGTTGTAGAAAAACGTCTCGCCGCCGGGGAGAACGTTGTTACCTGGGTTACGGTTGACCTCGACGCCCGGCATCACTTCGCCGACGGCATCGTCCTGCTGACCGATCGTCGCATTCTTGCACGCGCGCCGGGCGAACAGGACTGGCGCGACTGGGCGTTCGAGCCCGGCATGCGGCTGGAACATCATGACCATGCCGGCGTCGGCCATCTGGAACTGGTGACGCCTGCCGGCCGCCTGGCCGCCTGGCATTTCACGCTGGGCATGAACCTTTTGGCAATGCGGGTCATCGATCAGTTCCAGCTGAGGCTGCAAAGCCACCTCGACGGGCTGGAAGTCGAGTCGGAAGACCAGACGGTCTGCCCGAGCTGCAAGGCGCCGCTGGAACCGGACCAGGATGTCTGCCCGGTCTGCACCAAGGTGATCCACACGCCGCCCTCCACCTGGACGCTATTCCGGCTGTGGCGCTTCGCCCGGCCTTACCGCGGCCAGCTGCTGGCCGGTTTCCTGCTGACGCTGCTGGGCACGGCGGCCAGCCTAGTGCCGCCCTACCTGACCATGCCGCTGATGGACAACGTGCTGATCCCGTACCAGAACGGCCAGCGCATCGACCCCGCAGTGGTCGGCATGTACCTGCTGGGCCTCCTGGGCGCGGCGCTGCTGGCCTGGGGCTTGACCTGGGCCAAGACCTACATCCTGGCGCTGGTGTCGGAGCGCATCGGCGCGGACCTGCGCACCACCACCTACGAGCACCTGCTGCGGCTGTCGCTGGAATATTTCGGCGGCAAGCGTACCGGCGACCTGATGGCGCGCATCGGCAGCGAGAGCGACCGCATCTGCGTGTTCCTGTCGCTGCACCTGCTGGATTTCGCCACCGACGTGCTGATGATCCTGATGACCTCGGCCATCCTGTTTTCCATCAACCCGTGGCTGGCGCTGGTGACGCTGGTGCCGCTGCCCATCATCGCCTGGCTGATCCACGTGGTGCGCGATAAGCTGCGCACCGGTTTCGAGAAGATCGACCGGGTCTGGGGCGAGGTGACCAATGTGCTGGCCGACACGATACCGGGCATCCGGGTGGTGAAGGCATTCGCCCAGGAAAAGCGGGAAGCGGCGCGCTTCCGCCTGGCCAACAAGCACAACCTGGCCGTGAACGACCGGATCAACCGGATCTGGTCGCTGTTCTCGCCGACGGTATCATTGATGACCGAACTGGGCCTGCTGGTGGTGTGGGCCTTCGGCATCTGGCAGGTCTCGCGCGGCGACATCACGGTGGGCACCCTGACCGCCTTCCTGGCCTATATCAGCCGCTTCTATTCCCGGCTGGATTCGATGAGCCGGATCGTTTCAGTGACCCAGAAGTCGGCCTCGGCCGCCAAGCGCATTTTCGACATCCTGGACCATGTCTCCAGCGTGCCCGACCCTGCGCAGCCGGCCCGCCTGGAGCGGGTGGAAGGCCGGATCGAGGTGCGCGATGTTGGCTTCCGCTATGGCAACCGGGCGGTCAACCGCGGCGTGAATCTCACCATCGCGCCGGGCGAGATGATCGGCCTGGTTGGCCACAGCGGCTCGGGCAAGAGCACGCTGGTCAACCTGATCTGCCGCTTCTACGACGTGGCCGAAGGCTCGATCCGGCTCGACGGCGTGGATATCCGTTCCTTCGCCGTCGCCGACTACCGCAGCAATATCGGCCTGGTGCTGCAGGAGCCCTTCCTGTTCTTCGGCACGATTGCCGAGAACATCGCCTACGGCAAGCCGGACGCGACCCGCGCCGAGATCATGGCGGCGGCGCGCGCGGCCCATGCCCACGAGTTCATCCTGCGCCTGCCGCACGGCTACGACTCCATGGTGGGCGAGCGCGGCCAGGGCCTGTCCGGCGGCGAGCGGCAGCGCATCTCGATCGCGCGGGCGCTGCTAATCGACCCGCGCATCCTGATCCTGGACGAAGCCACGTCCTCGGTCGACTCCGAGACCGAAAAGGAAATCCAGAAGGCGCTGGACAACCTGGTGAAGGGCCGCACCACGATCGCCATTGCGCACCGTCTGTCGACGCTGCAGCGGGCCGACCGCCTGGTGGTGATGGACCGCGGCCAGGTGATCGAACAGGGGCCGCATGATGAACTGATGGCACGGCAAGGCGCTTATTACCGGCTGTACCAGGCGCAGGCGCGCAATGTCGATCGCGACATTGATGATACGAGGCTACCGGCTTAAGCAAGCGTCATCAGGCGGTGAAGGCGCGTCGAACGTACGCAACAAGTTCTGGCAAGCAAATGGAGCGTAAAGGTTTTGCAAGAGCGCTTCGTCCAGTCGAGAATCGCACGCCGAGTCGGGCCTTCAAAGCGGATTCGGTGGCAAGCTCGTCTGGAAAGGCGTTTTTGGATGGCGAGACAAAAGTCAACAACGCAACTTAAGGAACCAGACACGTTTCAGGATCACACAGCTCGCCCTTTCACTACGGAGTTGATCATGAATCCCACGACTGAGGCCAGAACCACGAGGACCGTCACGACTACCACCACGACCACCGCTGTAAGCCAGCCAACCGCGACCAGAGACGCACCAGATTCAGGCCCGACCATGAAATTGAAGGATAGGGGCGATGTACCACACGACACTTACGAGATACCCAATCCTTTGGTGCGAATGGGGGAAAAAGCGGTAGCTTCCTTGAGAGGCCTGTTTTTCACCACCATGGATGCCAAATGGATAGCGCTGTACCACATCCTGACCGATGTCTCCGAGATCCCCTACAGCCCTTCAGGCAGCGAATTTTTGAGCGGCCTGGAAGCCGTGGTAGCGGAGAACAAGCATCGTTTCCCGGCGTTGCGCGAGTTGCGAGACAAGATGGTCGATCTAACAGATGGAAAAGAAACAACAGCGCAGGTGCAGGTATTCCTGGATCTGTTCAAACTGCTGCTAGAGATGGAATCACCGTCCACCGAAGATCCCCATGTCGCGCTCCTTTGCAACTTCGAATCAGCCAAAAAAATATGCAAGCAGTTGGATTCCATGCTCATCAGCACGGAGTCGGCATCAGTGCCGACCTTGAGGTCGGCGGATGACGACTGAGTATCCACCCGCGTGAATCATTAATCAGACTTGGGGCCGGTTAGCACGACAGGAACCGATCCTTGCAAGGAAGTTCGAAAGGAAAAGCTCGCCGGTCGGAAAAAAATCGGTCGGCGGGCAAAGTCGGAGCGCACGGACCATGGCGGCATCAGTGCGTGGTTTCGTTGGATTGAAGTACCCTGTTTAAAGGCTTGATGGCTGGCGAATGAGTGTGGCGGCGACATTGCCCTCCTTGACCGGAGGGCAATTCAGTTCGTCAAATCCCGGCCGCCAGGCCTGATCAAAGGTGGAATTTCCTTATAAAGGGAAAATTCTGCGCAAAGAAATCAACGTTTTCGGAGAAGAGAAGTGAGCATGGACGGCGATCAACTGCAACTTTCCCGCGACAGCTTCGGCAAGCTGGTGCTGACCACGGCTGACGGCCAGCAGCACGCGGGCGTGGCGCCGGTGCGCGCCTTTCCGATCCAGGCGCCGGATGAAGGCATTTCTCTGATGACCGGCGATGGCAAGGAAGTGGCCTGGATACCTTCGCTCGCCGCGCTGTCCGCCGCGACGCGGGCGCTACTGGAGGAGGAGTTGCAGGGACGGGAATTCATGCCCGAGATCCTGGCGATCCGCGCGGTGTCCAGCTATGCCACGCCGTCCACATGGCAGGTCAGCACCGACCGCGGCGATACCAGCTTCGTGCTGCGCGGCGAGGAAGACATCCGCCGCATCAGCGCTGACACCCTGCTGATTTCTGACAGCCATGGCATCCATTTCCTGCTGCGGGATCTGCATGGCCTGGACCGACAGAGCCGGAAGATACTGGACCGGTTTTTGTAGGGAGGAAGCGCGGCGACGGCGCGGTGATTCTCGGGTTCGGGTAACGGCAAGTGCGGTTGAATTGGGGGTGAGGTGCCGCTGCGGTTGCAGTTGCAGTTGCGGTTGCAGTTGCGGTTGCAGTTGCAGTTGCAGTTGCAGTTGCTTTTGAAGTTGCCGTTGTTGTTGCAGTTGCTTTTGAAGTTGCGGTTGCCTTTAAGTCCCGTTGAGCGCGCCGTGCCGTCGGTGCATGGAGCGGGAAAAGGTGCGGCGTCTGTCTGAGTCAAGCGCAGCTTGGCGAGTTTAGCCGCGCCCCGCTCCATGCACCGACGGCACGGGGACCCTCGCGCAGCGAGGGCGCGATCACCGGGACGCCTTTTCTTGCCTACTTCTTTTGGCGAAGCAAAAGAAGTAGGTCGCCTGCCGGGGCGAACTCCCGGCCTGGTCATGACGACAGTGCGGTCGGCTTGTTTCACCAGGGGTAAGGCGTCACTGCGAAGCAGCAGTTGCTTTTGAAGTTTGAATTTTGAAGTTTCAATACGAACGTCAAAGACAACACCGACAGTGCTGCCCGTGCCTTGCCGGGTGACGCAAGGCGGTTGCACTGCCGTGGAGACAAGCCGGGAGTCCGTCCCGGCAGCCGGGTTACTTTTTTGCTTCGCCAAAAAAGTAACCAAAAAAGGCGACCCGATGATCGCGCCCCGCTGCGCGGGGTCCCCGTGCCAGCGGTACCCGGAGCGGGGCGCGGCTAAACTCGCCAAGCTGCGCTTGGCTCAGACAGACGCCGCACCTTTTTCCGCTCCGGGCACCGCTGACACGGCGCGCTCAACGGGACTTCACTGCAACGGCAACTTCAAAGGCAACTGCAACAACAACGGCAACTTCAAAAACAACGGCAACTTCAAAAACAATTGCAACCGCAACCGCAACCGCAACTGTCGCCGCGCTTACGTCGAAAGCAGCTGCAGCGATGCGCTACTACTTGAAAAGCAACCTTCAGCCCTTCCCCTCCTACCCCACGTGCCGCCGCACCCAGGCCACAATACTCCCCGCATCCATCGCCCCCGCCTGCCGCGCCACCTCGCGCCCATGATGGAACAGCGCCAAAGTCGGAATGCTGCGAATCGCATGGCGCGCCGCCAGCTCCTGCGCTTCCTCGGTATTGAGCTTGGCGACCCGGACCGCCGGCTCCAGCTGCTGGGCTGCCTGCGCATAGGCCGGCGCCATCGACCTGCAGGGACCGCACCACGGCGCCCAGAAATCCACCAGCACCGGAATGTCGCTGCGGCTGACCTGCTGCGCAAAGGTCTGCGCATTCAGTTCCACAGGATGCCCGGCAAACACCGGCCGGCCGCATTTACCGCAGCTGGGATGCATGTGCAGCCGGGCGGAGGGCACCCGGTTCACGGTATTGCAATGGGGACAGACGATATGCAGGGATTCGCTCATTGCATGCTTTCCTCAAGAGAGTTCATTCGGGATAGGACGGATGGCGCCGGCAACGGTTCAGTGCTGGCGCGGTAAATGCTTGATATCTCGCAGACGCCGCAAGCTGCATGCCGGCTTCTTTCCCTATCTTGCACCAGGAGGCTTATGTTTCAACCATCAATCACCCCCGTACGGCTGCATCAGAATCCGGGCGACATTCCGCCCGAGGTGCCCAACATTCCTTCGCCGCAGCCCGAAATCAATCCCGGCTACGAGCCGCAGCCGGAAATGCCGCCGCCGGAACAGGACCCGATCAGCCCCGATTCCCCATCCGGCCCAGGCGTCGTGCCGCAACCCGCCACGCCCGAAGTGCCGCCGATGCCGGACATGCAGGCACGCGCCAGGCTGCACTGACGGCGCGCCAGCGCCATGCGCAAACCGGCGGCATGCTGCCGGTAATTTTTTCAATCTGCGTTCTTTTGCACTGCGGGATTACAATGGCAGCGCCGCGGCCGGGCGACTCGTTCCGGCCGCCGTCCGATGCCAACCCAGGATTTTCCCGTAATGCGTTTCTTGCACACTTCAGACTGGCACCTCGGCCAGACCTTGCACAGCTTCGAGCGTTTCCATGAACACCAGGCCTTCCTCGACTGGCTGATCGACACCATCGTGGCCGAACAGGTGGATGCGCTGCTCATTGCCGGCGACATCTACGACAACGCCAATCCGTCGGCGGCCTCGCAGAAGCAGCTGTACCGCTTCCTGCGCCGCGCGAAGTCGGCCGCGCCGCATCTCAATATCGTCATCATTGCCGGCAACCACGACTCGGCCGGCCGGCTGGAAGCGCCGGGGCCGCTGCTGGAGGAACTCGACGTCAGCCTGGTCGGCAATGTAGTGCGCGACGCCGACGGCAATATCGACTACGGCCGGCTGGTGGTGCCGCTGAAGGACCGCGGCGGCCAGGCGGCGGCCTGGTGTCTGGCGGTGCCGTTCCTGCGGCCGGGCGACGTGCCCCGCGCGGATGGCGCGACGGACGCCTACACAGAAGGCATTGCGCTGCTGTACAGGCAGGCGCTGGCGCATGCGCTGTCCTGCCGGCAGGCCGGCCAGGCCATCATTGCGCTTGGGCACTGCCACATGACCGGAGGCGCCGCGTCCGAGGACTCGGAGCGGCGCATCGTGATCGGCGGCAGCGAGGCGCTGTCGGCCTCGATGTTCGGGCCCGAGATCGCCTACGCGGCGCTGGGCCACCTGCACCTGGCGCAGATGGTCGGCAGGCAGCCGCACCTGCGCTACTGCGGCAGTCCGCTGCCGCTGTCGTTTTCCGAGGTGAACTACAACCACCAGGTGCTGCGGGTCGATCTCGACGGCGAGCGTGCCGGCGAGATCCTGCCATTGCCGGTGCCGCGCGCGGTGGACCTGCTGCGGGTGCCGCTGAAGCCGGCGCCGGTGGAAGACGTGCTGGCGGCGCTGCGCGCGCTGCCGCCGGGCGGCGAAGGCGTGCCGCCCTACCTCGAAGTGCGGGTGCGCCTGGATGCGCCCGAACCTGGACTGCGGGCCAAGGTGGAAGCGGCGCTGGAAGGCCGCCATGCCCGCCTGGCCCGGATCGACACCAGTCTGCCGGTGCGCGGCGAGGAGGACGGCGCTACGCTCTCGCTGGACCAGCTCGACCAACTGCAGCCGGACGAGATCTTTCGCCGGCTGTACCGGCAGAAGTTCGATGCCGAGGCGCCGCCCGAGCAGCTTGCCGCCTTCACCGAGCTGATGCTCGGCATGGACGAGGAGGCCGGCGCATGAGGATACTGGCCATACGCGGCAGGAACCTGGCTTCGCTGGCCGGCGAGTTCTGCGTCGATTTCGAAAGCGAGCCGCTGCAGTCGTCCGGCCTGTTCGCCATCAGCGGCCCCACCGGCGCCGGCAAGAGCACCCTGCTCGATGCGCTGTGCGTGGCGCTGTACGACGCCACGCCGCGCCTGCTGCGCGCCGGCACCCGCGGCATCGCCCTGCCCGATGTGCGCGGCGAAGTGGTGACGCCCTACGACACCCGCAACCTGCTGCGGCGCGGCGCTGCAGATGGCTATGCGGAAGTCGACTTCATCGGCAATGACGGTATGGCCTACCGCTCGCGCTGGAGCGTGCGGCGGGCGCGCTCCAAGGCCGACGGCAGCTTGCAGAAAACCACGATGACGCTGCTGCGCCTGCCCGGGGAGCAGGCCATCGGCGGCACCAATTCCGAGGTCAAGGCCGAGATCGCACGGCGCATCGGACTGTCGTTCGAGCAGTTCACCCGCGCCGTGCTGCTGGCGCAGAACGAGTTCTCCGCCTTCCTGAAGTCCGACGACAACGAGCGCGGCGAACTGCTGGAAACCCTGACGGGCAACCAGGTCTATACCGAGATTTCGCGCCGGGCCTACGAGCGGGCCAAGGAAGAACTGGCGCGCGCCAAGCGGCTCGAAGAGCGCCTGGCCGACCAACGTCCGCTGGCGCAGGAAGAACGCGCGCGGGTCGACAGCGAACTGGTGGACGCGGTCGGCCAGCTGGCCGTCGCCGATGCCGGCCTGGAGCGGCTGGCGCGGCAGCTGCGCTGGCGCGAGGAAACCGACCGGCTGCTGCTGGCAGAACAGCAGGCGGCGGCCGCGCTGGCAGACAGCGTGGCGCGGCGAGATATGGCGCAGCCGCGCCGGGACCGGCTGCGGCTGGTCGAGTCGGTACAGGCGGCGCGGCAGCTGGTGGACGAGGGGCGGCGCGTGCTGGCCGACATCGGGCGCACCCGGCAGGTGCTGACGCAGCATGAGCAAACCCTGGAAAGGTCCGTGGCCGCGGTGTCGGATGCCCGGCAGCGCCTGGCGACCGCCAGCGACAGCCTTCATGCGCTGGAACTGGCGCAGTCGGCCGAGGCGGCCAGGCTGGACCAGGCCAAGGCGCTGGACGTGCGCATCGCCGACCACCAGCCCGGCCTGGCGGAGGCGGCCAAGCTGGCCAGCCAGGCGCACGAGGCGGTGGCGGCGGCGCGCCAGAAGCAGCATGCGCGACAGCAGGAACTGGAACAGGCGGCGCAGCGGTTGCGCCAGGCACGCGAATGGCTGGCCAGTCATGAGCGGCTGGCCCCGCTGGCCGAGGGCTGGCAGCGCTGGGACACCCTGTTCGGCCAGGCGCAGCAGCAGGCAAGCCAGCATGCGGCGGCGCGCGAGGCTGCCGGCACCGCCGCCGCGCGGTTGGACAAGGCGCGGCAGGCGGAGCAGGCACAGGCCGAATCGCTGCGCCAAGCCAGTGCTGCCCAGCAGCAGGCGCTGGCGCAGCGCGACGCCGCCGTGCTGCGGCTACGCGAATGCGAACAGCAGGATGTCGGCGCGGCGCGCGAAGCCTTGCAGCGGCAACGGGAACAGCTGGCCGATGCCGAACGCCTGTGGTCGGCGCTGTGCGAGGCCGGGGCGCGCCAGGCGGCGCTGCGGGCCAGCCTGGAACGCCATACTGCCGCGGCGGCCCAGGCCACGAGCCGGCTGGAACAGGCCGCACAGGCCCAGCCGGCGCTGGATGCGCGGCTGGAACAGGCTGAGCATGCGCTCAAGCTGGCCGAGGCGGCCTGCGGTGAGACCGCCGAGCAGCTGCGGGCCAGCCTGGAGGATGGCGCGCCCTGCCCGGTCTGCGGCGCCGAGGAGCATCCTTACCGTGCTGTCGATCCGCGCTTCGACAGCCTGCTGGCCACCCTGCGCACCGACCTTGCAGCGCTGCGCCGGGCCGCGCAGGAAAACCGCGACAGCCAGGCCGCCGAGCGCGCCCTGCTGGCCGCCGCCCGCCAGCAGGGTCAGTCCGCCGAAGCCGAACTGGGCGCGCTGGACGCGCCGCAGCGCGAGCGGCGGGCACTGTGGGCCGCCCATCCCTTGCTGGCGGTCGCGGGCGGACTTGCCGCGGTGGCGGAGCAGGAACGCCAGCAGTGGCTGAACCAGCAGCGCCAGGCCAACCAGCGCCGGCTGCAGGAACTCGACGCTGCCGAGCAGGCGCTGCGCCGTGCGGCGGCGGCGCGCGACGCCGCCCAGCAGGCGCTGGACCAGGCCGGCATCCGCCTGGCAAGCGCCACCGAATCCATCACCGCCGGCCGGCTCGAACTGGCGGCCGCCAGCCAGGCCGGCGCCGCCGCGCAGGAACGGGAGCAGGAACTGGCGGCCCGCCTGCAGGACGGGCTGAACGCGCTGGACGCGCTGCCGCTGGACGACGGGTGGCAGGACGTCTGGCGCGCCGACCCGGCCCGGTTCCACGAGCGCTGCGCGCGTCATGCCCAGTCCTTCCTGGCCGCCACCAAAGTGGCCGGCGAAGGACAGTTGCAGGTGGCCGCGCTGGAAATGGAAGTCCAGGCGTTGAACCAGGCGAGCGAAGCCGCGCGCGCCGAGGCCGGCCGCGCCACCCAGGCCTGGACCATGCTGGAACAGGCCGGCCGTGCGCTGGCGGCGGACCGGGCCGCCTTGTTCGAGGGCCGGCCGGTGCGCGAGGTGGAAGCCGCCATGCAGGCCGCGCTGCAGGCGGCGCGCACCCGCCAGCAGCAGGAAAACGAGGCTTGCCAGCAGGCGGCGCTGGCGGTGGGCCGCTGCACCGAGGCGCTGGACATGGCCCGCGGCCGGCTGGCCGAGCTGGGCGCTGCCTCCAGCGAGGCGGCGAGCCGGCTGGACGACTGGCTGGCGCAGTATCGGGAACGGCATGGCGCGTCGCTGGACCAGGACGCCCTGCTCGAATTGCTGCAGGCCGATGCCGCCTGGATGCAGGACGAGCGCGCAGCGCTGCAGGCGCTGGACTCGGCCGCCGAGCGCGCCGAGGCGGTGGCGCGGGAGCGCCAGGCGCAACGGGAGGCGCACCTTGCGGCTGGCGAGGAAATCTGGCGTGTTTCCGAGCACGATGCCGCCGCCCTGCGCCTGCTGCTGGAGCAGGCAGGCCATGCGCGCGGCGCGCTGCATCAGCGCGCCACCGCCCTGCAGCTGGCGCTGCAGCAGGACGACGCCCGCCGCCGCGGCGCGGCCGAGATGCTGCTGCTGATCGAAGCCCAGGAAACGGTGCAGCGCCGCTGGGCGCAGCTGAACGAGCTGATCGGCTCGGCCGACGGCAAGAAATTCCGCAACTATGCCCAGCAGTTCACCCTCGACGTGCTGCTGGGCTATGCCAACCGGCACCTGGCCGAACTGGCGCGGCGCTACCGGCTGGAGCGGGTACGCGACACCCTGGCGCTGATGGTGGTGGACCAGGACATGGGCGAGGAACTGCGCTCGGTGCATTCGCTGTCGGGCGGCGAGTCCTTCCTGGTGTCGCTGGCGCTGGCGCTGGGCCTGGCCTCGCTGTCGTCGAACCGGGTGCGGGTGGAGTCGCTGTTCATCGATGAAGGTTTCGGCAGCCTGGACGCCGACACCCTGCGGGTGGCCATGGATGCGCTGGACGGGCTGCAGGCGCTAGGACGCAAGGTCGGCGTGATCACCCACGTGCAGGAAATGACCGAGCGCATCGCCACCCGCATCCTGGTGCGGCGCAGCGCCGCCGGCAGCAGCGAGCTGGCGATCGCGCAGGGATGACGGCGGCGGAACGGGAAGAGCAAAGGAGGAAAGGTTTTTCAACGGGCATTCAAACGGGTAATTCAACAACCATACAAGCAAAAGGAGACCGCCATGCAATATGAAACCCTGCTGTACGAAGTCAGCGAGCACATCCTGACCCTGACGCTGAACCGGCCCGACCGGCTCAATGCCTTCACCGGCACGATGATGGAGGAGCTGATCGCCGCCTTCGACCGGGCCGATGCCGACGACGACGTGCGCGCCATCATCGTCACCGGCGCCGGCCGCGGCTTCTGCGCCGGCGCGGACTTGTCCCAGGGCGCCAAGACCTTCGACTTCGCGGCCCGCGCCGACCGCCCCGACAAGCAGGGCACGCCGTTGCGGCCTGACGGCGGCATCGACTACAGCCATGAGTCGGTGCGCGACGGCGGCGGCCGGGTGTCGCTGCGTATCTTCGAATGCATGAAGCCGGTGATTGCGGCCATCAACGGGCCCGCGGTGGGCGTGGGCGCGACCATGCTGCTGCCCATGGATATCCGCATCGCCTCCAGCGACGCCCGTTTCGGCTTTGTCTTCGCCCGCCGCGGCATCACGCCGGAGGCCTGTTCGAGCTGGTTCCTGCCGCGCGTGGTCGGCATCAGCCAGGCGCTGGAATGGACCATGACCGGGCGGGTGTTCCCGGCCCAGGAAGCGCTGGAAGGCGGCCTGGTGCGCAAGGTGGTGGCGCCGGAGGCGCTGATGGAGACGGCGCGCTCGCTGGCCAGGGAAATCGCCGAGAATGCGGCGCCGGTGTCGGTGGCGCTGGCACGGCAGATGATGTGGCGCATGCTGGGCGCGGACCATCCGATGGAAGCGCACAAGGTGGATAGCCGCGCCATTTACTCCCGCGGACGCAGCGGCGACGCCAAGGAAGGCATCAATTCCTTCCTGGAGAAGCGGCCGCCGGCGTTCTCCGAGACCGTGTCGGGCGACATGCCGGACTTCGTGCCCTGGTGGCAGCCGCGTCCCTACCAGTAAGCTTCAGGCGGCGCGTATGCCCAGCAGGCGCGCCGCGTCCGCCAGGCCAGCGCACTGAACCAGCGGCGTTGCGCCGGCCATGCGCAGCCCTGGTCCGGCGCGGTCGAACAGCACGACCGCCCTCTCGGTATTCAGATGACGCGACATGTAGACAAAGCCGTCAACCGCGTCCGGATGCCGGTAAATCGCCTGCGACCACTTCTGCGGCAGCCGGTAGGAGGCATTGCCCGACAATGCCGCATGGCCGCCCAGTCGCTTCAGGCTGGCGCCGGTCAGGTCGGCCAGCTTGAGAGGCCGGCCGCCAAAAACAATCACGAAACGGCTGGAGATGCTGTCCGGATGCACCAGGAACTGGCCGCGCACCGCCACCGCGTCATGCAGCAGGGTTTCCGCCACGGCCAGCGCCAGGCTCAGGCCGAAATAGCAGGTGCCGTACTGGCGATCGGGGTCGTCGAAGCGGTTGCCGCCGGTGCGGCCGAAATGCGGCTCGCCGCTGTCATAACGGGAAATGCGCACCAGCGCTTGCGGCGGCAGGGTCACGATGGGCAGATGGTCCGGCAGGCTGGGCAGGCCCAGGCGGCGCGTGCGCGGCGCCGCCGTCATGCATCGGCAAAGGCGGCGGCGGCGGCCAGCACCTCTTCCACCTGCCCTTTGGCAAGCGCCTGCAGCGGGGTCCTTTTGCCCAGCGACAGCCTGGGCGTGGTGAAGAACTCCCATTTGGCGCCGCCCGGCAGGCTGCCCAGCGCACGCGAGACCCGTTCCAGCACCGCGCGGTCATACCGCGCATCGGCGAAGAAGGCGGGATAGAGAAAGTCGCCGGACGGGCCGGCCAGCACGAACAGGCGCTGCGCCCGCACCGCCGCGCTCAGCGCCTGGCGCGAAATGCCCAGCCGTTCGCGCATGTCCGCCGAACCCAGAAGGCGGCCGGCGGCGACATCGTCGCGGCGACGCTGCGCTTCCTGGCTGCGCAGGCCGGCCATGAAATCGCTGCCGGCCGGGCCCGAGCCCAGGCCGGCATCCTTCTCCGTTTCCTGCTGGCTGGCGGCGGCAGCCGGCGCCGGGTCCGCCAGGCCTTCCTTTTCGGCCGCGGCAAGCAGCGCCTGGCTCATCACCTGGTACAGCGCGCGGCGGCGGGTTTTCGGCACCGAGCGCGCCAGCGTCGAATAGGCGCGCAGGAAGGAATCGGCGTTGCCGGGCGCGTTGGCCGCACCGGTTTGCAGGAAATCGGATACTGCCTCTGCCAGCAACGTGGCGGCGGCGCTGGAATCGGTGGCGGATGCGCCGGGTGTTTGGTGATAGGACATGAGCGGCCTCCTGAATATGGGGTCAATGTAGCCGTCCGGGTGAATGGTGTCAACCAGGACAAACAGGAAAAGCAAGACAAACGGCGCTGGCGGACGGTAGCGCACTGCGGTCATGCCCTTTCGCCTGCGCCTGCCTGTCGGCTGTTACACTGCGCATCCCGCCGTCCCTACCTGTTCCCCGCCGTGAATTCCAGTTCCTTTTCCAGCCTTGCGCTGTCGCCCGCCATGCTTGCCAATCTCAGCCAGCTTGGCTACCACGAAATGACGCCGATCCAGGCCGCCAGCCTGCCGGTGGTGCTCGACCGCCGCGACCTGATCGCCCAGGCCCGCACCGGCAGCGGCAAGACCGCCGCGTTCGGCATCGGCATGCTGCAGCGCCTGAATCCGGCCTGGTTCGCGGTGCAGGGCCTGGTGCTGTGCCCGACCCGCGAGCTGGCCGACCAGGTGGCCAACGAGCTGCGCCGGCTGGCGCGCTTTGCGGCCAACATCAAGGTGCTGACGCTGACCGGCGGCATGCCGATGCGGCCGCAGATTGCGTCGCTGGAGCATGGCGCGCATATCGTGGTGGGCACGCCGGGCCGGGTGGCCGACCATATCCAGCGCCAGACCATCGATCTTTCCACCGTCCAGACCCTGGTGCTGGACGAGGCCGACCGCATGACCGACATGGGCTTCTACGAGGAAATGTCAGGCATCGTCTCGATGACGCCGGCGCGCCGCCAGACCCTGCTGTTTTCCGCCACCTATCCGGACGACATCCGCCAGGCCACCGCGCCCTTCCTGCGCGACCCGGTGGAAGTGCGGGTGGAGTCGCGCCATGACGACAGCGGCATCGTGCAGCGCTTCATCGAGATCGGCGCCGGACCGGAGGCGCGCGGCGCGGCGGTGGCGGCGCTGCTGGACCACTATCGGCCGCAGTCGACGCTGGCGTTCTGCAACACCAAGGCCCATTGCCGCGAACTGGCCGACGCACTGCACGCGCAGGGTTATACGGCGCTGGCGCTGTACGGCGACCTGGAGCAGCGTGAACGCGACGAGATCCTGGTGCTGTTCGCCAACCGCAGCTGCTCGGTGCTGGTGGCCACCGACGTCGCCGCCCGCGGCCTGGACATCCAGCAGCTGGAAGCGGTGATCAACGCCGATATCTCGCGCGACGCCGATGTCCACGTGCACCGCATCGGCCGCAGCGGACGCGGCAAGGAAGCAGGACTGGCGCTGACGCTGGTCGGGCCGGGCGAACGCAAATGGGTCAAGGCGATCGAGCAGGACCAGGGAACGGCCGTCACCTGGGAAGCGCTTGAAGCCTTGACGCCGGCCGCCGGCGAGCGCCTGCGGCCGCCAATGCGCACCCTGTGCATCCAGGGCGGCAAGAAGGACAAGCTGCGTCCCGGCGACCTGCTGGGCGCGCTGACCGGCGATGCTGGTCTGACCAAGGAACAGGTCGGCAAGATCAATGTCTTCGAATTCATCACCTACGTCGCGCTGGAGCGCGGCATCGCCGAACAGGCGGCGCAGCGGCTGGCCGCCGGCAACATCAAGGGGCGCCCGTTCCGGATGCGCTTCATCGATGCCTGACTGCCACAGGCGCCAGATTCAGGCAGGTTCCGATGCGAAGCGCACCACTCCACCACTGACCGTGCAATGCACCAGTTCCATCGCGCCGCCCAGGAGCGGCGCCGCCAGGATCTTGTAGGTGTCGATGTCCACCAGCCGCGCCAGTTCCTGACCCTTGCCGACCAGGCGCCGGCGGCGGCCGTCGAGCGAGCCGAGATAGGCCCAGCGGTCCACCACGTGCACCTGGCGCAGGCCGGCGCCGCGCTCGACGATGCCCACCGCGCCTGGGAACGGCCACACCGCCTGCTGCATGCCGGCCAGCGCCTCGCGCAGCCGCGCCGCATGCGCCACGGCGGTTTCGGTGCCGATGCAGGCGCCGTTGCAGCGGCCGAGCTGGCGGGAAAAGCAGCCGCGCCTGCCGACCTGGTTTTCCAGGCCCAGCAGCGCCGGGCACAGGCCATGCCGCCGCGCCAGCGCCCGCAGCCCTTCCAGCGCCGAGGCGCGCGAACCGAACAGGCCATACAGCATGCGTCCCGGCGCCTGCTCGCCCGAGCCGCGGATCACCGGCTGCGCCGCGCCTTCGTCCAGCGCCAGCGCGTAGGTGTCGCGCACCATGCGCAGCAGCGCGTTGTAGGCCGGCTGCATCTGCTTGATCAGGCGCGATTCCAGCAGCAGCGCGCCGACTTCGCCCGCGGTGCGCTCGAATTCCACCCGCGCCGTGTCGCGCAGCATCGCCGCTTCCTCGGGCGTGCGCAGGTGCGACAGCACCCGGCTGCGCAGGCAGACGCTCTTGCCGATATATACCGGCCAGCCGTCGTGGCCGATGAAACGGTACACGCCCGGCAGACGCGGCAAGGCGTCGAGGCTGGCGCGGTCGATGTGGTCGGGGTAGCAGAAACCGGCGGCTGGGCTGGGCCGCAGGATGAGGCCAACGGAAGAAACGCGGGAACGCATGACGGCAGTGAGGGAAAACGGCAGATCGGCCGGGCATTATGCCACCGGCGCACCGGTGCTGCCGGAGGCCGGCATGAAAAAAGGCAAGCCCTTCCTGCGACCGGCCAAGCGCGAAAGGTCGAAAGGATCAAGCTTCGCCGCAAACCGCCATGCAAAAATAACAACGTTGATGCGCTGCGCCAACGAAAACCAATAACAACTCCCGCCGCTTCCCATGGAGATGCACGTGAAACAATTGTCTATTGCCTGCCTTTGCGGCCTTGCCCTGTCCTGTGCCGCACTGCCTGTCCATGCCGTCGACGGCGTTTCGTTCGAAGCAGGCACCGGCAGCCATGTGCAGTTCGCGCGCGGCAGCCTGATGTGGAATTTCCAGAAGGCGCTGCACGAGTCCGAGAACCTCGCCATCAAGGGCTACTGGAACCTGGACCTGGCCCATTGGCGCGGCACCCGTTACAACAACCAGCCGGGCCAGCACCAGAACCTGAACGAGATCGGCATCACGCCGATGTTCCGGTTCCAGAAGCCAGGCAGCAAGTTCTACGGCGAGGCCGGCATCGGCGCGCACCTGCTGTCGGAGCTGTACAACAACAGCGACAACCGGCTTTCCACCGCATTCGAATTCGGCAGCAAGCTCGGCATCGGCTACATCTTCAGCCCGCGCGCCAGCGTCGGCCTGTCGATCCAGCACTACTCCAACGGTGGCATCAAGCACCCCAACAGCGGCGTCGACTTCGTCTCGATGAAGGTCAGCTATTTCTTTCCGTAAGCACGCGCCGCAATAAACCAAGCTTCTACATCCGCCCCGCCAGCGACAGCGTTCATGCTGTCGCTAATCGCCCACATTCAGCAAATTTTGCGACAGGTCAAATACATTCGGCTGTCCGGCCTTTAGCTTGAGGCAAGGCGCCTGGATTCATCGCCTGCCTGCCCGACCGGGCGGGCCTCCATGTCATTTCCGCAGCGGCCGGCCCCAGCGCCATGCCGGGTCCGGTGCTGCCAAGACCAAGGAAGAAAAATGGAAGATGATCTCGTTCAACGCATCAAGGCAAACCCGGAGTACCACAGGCTGGTGGCGCGCCGTTCCCGCTACGGCTGGACGCTCGCCGTCATCATGCTGGTGGTCTATTACGGCTACATCCTGCTGATCGCCTTCAACCGCGACTTTCTTGCGACCCGGATGGGCGCAGGAGTAATGACCTGGGGCATACCGATCGGCCTGTTCGTGATCCTCTTCACCGTGGTCATCACCGGCATCTACGTGCGGCGTGCCAATGGCGAGTTCGACGAGCTGACGGCCAGCATCCGGGAGAAGGCCCTATGAGCCGCGCCATCCGGCCCAATCGGCCCACTCGGCCCATCCATGCGGCCGCGGCAGCGCTGCTGGCCACCGCCGGCAGCCAGGCGCTGGCCGCCGGCGACGCGCTCGGACAGACCGTCAAGCAGCCCACCAACTGGACCGCGATCGCCATGTTCGCGGTGTTCGTGGTGTTTACCCTGTTCATCACGAAATGGGCGGCCGCCAAGACCAAGTCGGCCGCCGATTTCTATACCGCCGGCGGCGGCATCACCGGCTTCCAGAACGGGCTGGCCATTGCCGGCGACTTCATGTCGGCCGCTTCCTTCCTCGGCATCTCGGCGGCGGTGTACCTGAACGGCTATGACGGCCTGATCTACTCGATAGGCTTCCTGGTCGGCTGGCCGGTGCTGACCTTCCTGATGGCCGAGCGCCTGCGCAACCTGGGCCGCTTCACCTTTGCCGACGTGGCGGCCTACCGCTTCGAGCAGACGCCGATACGGCTGTTCGCCGCGGCCGGCACGCTGGTGGTGGTGGCCTTCTACCTGATTGCCCAGATGGTCGGCGCCGGCCAGCTGATCAAGCTGCTGTTCGGCCTGGAATACTGGATCGCGGTGGTGATCGTCGGCACGCTGATGATGGTCTACGTGCTGTTCGGCGGCATGACGGCCACCACCTGGGTGCAGATCATCAAGGCCATCATGCTGCTGGGCGGCGCCACCTTCATGGTCTTCATGGTGCTGTGGCAGTTCAACTTCAGCCCCGAGGCGCTGTTTGCCAGGGCGGTCGAGGTGCATCCCAAGCAGCAGTCCATCATGGGGCCGGGCGGCTTCATCAAGGACCCGATCTCGGCCATCTCCTTCGGCATGGCGCTGATGTTCGGCACCGCCGGCCTGCCGCACATCCTGATGCGCTTCTTCACCGTCCCCAGCGCCAAGGAGGCGCGCAAGTCGGTGTTCTGGGCCACCACCTGGATCGCCTACTTCTACCTGCTGACCTTCATCATCGGCTTCGGCGCCATCGTGCTGGTCTCCACCAACCCGGTGTTCAAGGACGCGGCCGGCAAGCTGCTGGGCGGCGACAACATGGCGGCCGTGCACCTGGCCACCGCGGTCGGCGGCAACGTCTTCCTCGGCTTCATCTCGGCCGTCGCCTTCGCCACCATCCTGGCCGTGGTGGCGGGCCTGACGCTGTCGGGCGCCTCGGCCGTCTCGCATGACCTGTACTCGGTGGTGATCAAGAAGGGCACCGCCACCAGCCAGGACGAGCTGCGGGTGTCGCGCGTGACCACCGTGGCGCTGGGCCTGATCGCGGTGGTGCTGGGCATCGTGTTCGAGAAGCAGAACATCGCCTTCATGGTGTCGCTGGCCTTTGCCGTGGCTGCCTCGGCCACCTTCCCGGTGCTGTTCATGTCGGTGCTGTGGAAGAACTGCACCACCCGCGGCGCGGCGCTGGGCGGCTTCGTCGGGCTGATCACCGCGGTGGTGCTGACTGTGCTGTCGAAGTCGGTCTGGGTGGACGTGTTCCACAACAAGGACGCGATCTTTCCCTATACCTCGCCGGCGCTGTTCTCGATGACCGCGGGCTTCGTCGGCATCTGGCTGTTTTCCCTGATGGACAACAGCGAGCGGGCGCGGCGCGACCGCGCCGGCTTCGAAGCCCAGACCGTGCGTTCGGAAACCGGCATCGGGGCATCCGGCGCGTCGGGACACTGAGCATGGGACGGCCCGGCCTGACCGCGGAGCGGCTGCTGGCCCTGTTCGCGGCGGGCTGGATGCTGCTGAACTATCCGCTGCTGGCCCTGTTCGGCCGGCTCGGCCCGGTGGCCGGCATACCGGCGCTGTACCTGTATCTGTTTGTCGCATGGGCCCTGCTGATCGCCGGCATCGCGCTGGTGCTGGGCCTGGGGCGCGACGCCTACGACGAGCAGGCATGAGCGGCAGGCTGGACGGCTGGCAGATCGCGCTTGCGTCTGCCTGCTATCTCGGCCTGCTGTTTGCCATCGCCTTCCATGCCGACCGCCGCGCCGCGGCCGGCGCCAGCCTGATCGGCCATCCGGCGGTCTATGCGCTGTCGCTGGCGGTGTACGCCAGCAGCTGGACCTTCTACGGCAGCGTCGGGCGCGCCGCCGCCGACGGCATCGGCTTCCTGCCGGTGTACCTGGGGCCGACGCTGATGGCGGCGCTGTGGTGGATCGTGCTGCGCAAGATGATCGTGGTCAGCAAGGCCAACCGGATCACCTCGATCGCCGACTTCATCGCCTCGCGCTATGGCAAGAGCGCCCTGCTGGGCGGGCTGGCCACGCTGGTGGCGGTGGTCGGCATCGTGCCCTACATCGCGCTGCAGTTGAAGGCGGTCTCCGCCAGCCTGGCGCTGCTGCAGAGTTTTCCCGGACCGCTGCCGGCGGCCGGGCCGGTGTGGACCGACGCCGGGCTGCATGTGGCGCTGCTGCTGGCCGCCTTCACCATCCTGTTCGGCGCGCGCCATCTGGATGCGGCGGAGCGGCATGAAGGCATGGTGGCGGCGGTCGCCTTCGAATCGGTGGTCAAACTGTGCGCCTTCCTGGCCGTTGGCCTGTATGTCAGCTATGGCATGTACGACGGCCTGGGTGCGCTGTTTGCCCAGGCCGGCGAACTGCCGGCGCTGCAGGCCCTGACCCTGCCGGGCGCCGGCGCCAGCCAGGGCGGCTGGGCCTGGCTGACCCTGCTATCGATGCTGTCGATCCTGCTGCTGCCGCGCCAGTTCCAGATCGCGGTGGTGGAAAACGTCAGCGTGCGGCATGTCAGAAGCGCCAGCGTGCTGCTGCCGCTATACCTGCTGGCGATCAACCTGTTCGTGCTGCCGATCGCCTTCGCCGGCCTGATGCGCTTTCCCGAGGCGCATGCCAATGCCGACCTGTTCGTGCTCACGCTGCCTCTAGCTGAAAACCAGCCTGCGCTGGCGCTCTTGGTGTTCATCGGCGGCCTGTCGGCCGCCACCGGCATGGTGATCGTGGAAACCACGGCGCTTGCCACCATGGTGTGCAACGACCTGGTGATGCCGCTGCTGCTGCGCCTGGGCTTCTTCCGGCTGGCGGCGCATGCCGACCTGAGCGCGCTGCTGCTGGGCATACGGCGGGTGGCGATCGTGGTGCTGATGGCGCTCGGTTACGCCTATTCGCGCGCCGCCGGCGAAGCCTATGCGCTGATGGCGATCGGCCTGATCTCCTTTGCCGCGGTGGCCCAGTTCGCGCCGGCGGTGCTGGGCGGCCTCTACTGGCGCCGCGGCAACCGCAACGGCGCGCTGCTGGGTCTGGCGGCCGGCTTCCTGGCCTGGCTCTACACCCTGCTGCTGCCCTCCTTTGCCCGCTCGGGATGGCTGCCGGCCAGCTTCCTCGATCCCGGCCCGTATGGCCAGGCCTGGCTGCGGCCTTATGCACTGTTCGGGCTGGAGGGCATGGACCCGGTGTCGCATGCGATGTTCTGGAGCATGCTGGTGAACTGCCTGGCTTATGTGGGCGTGTCGCTGCTCACGCGCCAGGATGCGATCGGCCAGGTGCAGGCGCGGCGTTTCGTCGACCCGGCACAGGGCAGCCCATCGGCCTGGCATGGCGCGGCGCCGGCTGAGGCGATGCTGGCGCTGGTCGGCCGCATCCTGGGGCCGGCGGCCGCGCAGAACCTGCGTCGCCAGCATCCGCAGGCCTCGCCCGGCATGCTGATGCACGAGGCCGAGATGGCGCTGGCCGGCGCGATGGGCGCGGCATCGGCCCGGGTGATGGCGCGCTCGGTGCTCCAGCAGGAAAGTTTGGCCGCCGACGACATGCTGGCACTGCTCGACGAGAGCGCGCAGGCCATCGCCCACAGCCGGGAACTGGAACAGAAGTCGGTTGAACTGGAGCGCGCGTCGGCCGAGCTGCGGGCGGCCAACCAGCGGCTCACCGAACTGGACCGGATGAAGGATGACTTCCTTTCCACCGTGACCCATGAACTGCGCACGCCGCTGACCTCGATCCGGGCATTTTCCGAAATCCTGCGCGACCATCCCGACCTGCCGGCAGGCAAGCGCGCCGCCTATCTCGACATCATCATCCGCGAAAGCGAGCGCCTGACCCGCCTGATCAACGATGTGCTGGACCTGGCCAAGCTCGACGCCGGCCGCGCCGAATGGCATGCCGAGCCGCTGGACCTGGCGCAGGTGGTGCGGGACGCGCTGGAAGCGGGCGGCCAGCTGCTGCGCGACAAGGGAATCGCGCTGGAGACGGACCTGCCGCCGGCGCCGCCGGTGCGCGCCGACCGCGACCGGCTGATGCAGGTGCTGCTCAACCTGCTGTCGAACGCGGCCAAGTTCTGCAGCCCGCAGGCCGGCCGCATCGCGGTGACGCTGCGCCGGGAAGGCGATGCCTTGCGGGTGGCGGTCAGCGACAACGGCCCCGGCGTGCGTCCCGAAGACCGGGAAATCATCTTCGACAAGTTCCGCCAGGGCGGCGGCGACACGCTGACCGGCAAGCCGCAGGGCACCGGCCTGGGCCTGCCGATCAGCCGCCGCATCGTCAGCCATTTCGGCGGCAGGCTGTGGCTGGAAGACGCGCCGGGCGGCGGCGCGCAGTTCGTCTTCACGCTGCCGCTGGATACCGCGCCGCAGGCAACGCCGGCAAGCCCGATGGAGAACCCACCATGAGCGCAAGAATTTTGATCGTCGACGATGAACCGAACATCGTGCTGTCGCTGGAGTTCCTGATGGAACAGGCCGGCTTCGAGGTGGCCGTGGCGGAGGATGGCGAGGCGGCGCTGGCGCAGCTGGCCGCCTTCCGGCCCGACCTGGTGCTGCTGGACATCATGCTGCCCAGGCTGAACGGCTACGAGGTCTGCCAGCGCCTGCGCGCCAATCCCGACTGGTCCGGCATCAAGGTGGTGATGCTGTCGGCCAAGGGCCGCGAGCTGGAAGTCAGCAAGGGACTGGCGCTGGGCGCGGATGCCTACGTGACCAAGCCGTTCTCCACGCGCGAGCTGATCGCGCTGGTGCAGAACCTGCTGGCGCAGTGACGGCAGCCATGGCCGCGCCCGGCATCTCGCACCTGCAGCGGCGCTACCTGCTCATGCTGGCGCTGCTGTTTGCCGCCCAGGTGGGCATCGTCGCGGCCGTGCTGCTGCTGGCCGGGCTGGACATGGAGGCCGGCCAGCGCGCGGCCTTCTATCAGGCGCTGGGACAGCAGGCCGGCATGCTGGCCGTGGCCGCACTGATGCTGCTTCTACTGCTGGCGCTGGCATTGAAGCGGGTGTTCGGCCGCTGGCTGGCGCCCCTGTCCCGGCTGTCCGAGGAAGCCGCACTGCTGCAGTCCAATCCCGCCCACCGCAGCGCCATCGACGGCGCGCCGCCGGTGCGTGAACTGGCGGGCCGCTTCAATGCGCTGGCCCACCAGCTGCAGGCCTTGCAGCAGGAAAGCCGCGACAGCATCGACAATGCGCTGCGTTCGCTGGCGCAGGAACGCAACCGCCTGGCCGCGCTGATGGCCGACCTGGCGCTGGGCGTGGTGATGTGCAACCTGGAAGGCCGCATCCTGCTCTACAACAGCCACGCCAGCGCGCTGCTGGACAATGGCGCCGGCGCCGCGCCCGGGCTTGGCCGCTCCCTTTTCGGGCTGATCGAGCGCGGCCTGATCGTGCATGCGCTCGAACAGCTGCAGCACAGGCTGCAGGAACGGCCGGCCGGCGAAGCCGCGCCGGTGCTGCACGACCTGCCGCGCGCCGCGTTCGTGGCCGGCATGCCGGATGGCCGCATGATGCGCATGCAGATTGCGCCTGTGCTCGACGATGCGCAGGCGCTGTCGGGCTTCGTGCTGACCGTGGACGACATCAGCCGGCAGGCGCAGGCGCAGGACCGCGATGCGGCGCTGCTGGAGCGCCTGCTGCGGCAGGCGCGCGCCGGCGTTGCCAGCATCCGCGCCGCCGCCGAGACGCTGGGCGCCTATGCCGATATGGCCGTGGAACGTCGCAGGCGCTTCATCGCGGCCATCGAGGAAGAGTCGCAAACGCTGGCCGCCGCCATCGGGCAGGCGACCGTGCAACGCGAGGACGAGGCGGCGCGCAGCTGGCACCTGGAGGAAATGCGCGGCGACGACCTGCTGGCACTGCTGCAGCGCCGGCTGGAAAGCCGTTCGCTGCAACTGGGCACGCGGTCCCTGTGCGAACCGGCGCCATGGCTGCAGGTCGACAGCTATGCGCTGGCGCAGGCGCTGGCGCGGCTGGGCGCTGCCATCCTGCGTGAATGCGCCACCGGCCCGCTGGCGCTGCAACTGGGCGCCGAGGGCCGGCTGGCCTGGCTGGACTTCGTCTGGCAGGGCCGCACGCCGTCGCCGGCACTGCTGCGCCAGTGGGAAGAGGAAGCGCCGGACGGCGGCGCCAGCCTGCAGTCGGTGGCGCAGCGCCATGGCGGCGAGACCATGCTGCTCCACCAGGAGGGCACGCCGCGCTGGCGCCTGCTGCTGCCGGCCCTGCCCGCCAGTGCGGCCCTGCCGCTGCCGCGGCCCAGGCCGTCGCGGCCCGAGTTCTATGACTTCGACCTGTTCGGCCAGGCCGGCCAGAACGCGGCGCTGGACGCCACGCCGCTGTCGCGCCTGTCCTGCACCGTGTTCGACACCGAGACCACGGGCCTGGACCCGGGCGGCGGCGACGACATCATCGCCATCGGCGCGCTGCGCGTCGTCAACGGCCGCGTGCTGCGGCAAGAGCAGTTCGAGCGGCTGGTGCGGCCGCGCCGGCCGGTCTCGCCGGCGTCGTTTGCGGTGCATGGCATCAGCGACGACATGCTGCGGCGCCAGCCGGGCAGCGCCGAAGTGCTGGCGCAGTTCCATCGCTTCGTGGAGGACACGGTGCTGGTGGCGCACAACGCCGCATTCGACCTGCGCTTCCTGCGCATGCGGGAAGCCGAGGCCGGCGTCGCCTTCGACCAGCCGGTGCTCGATACGCTTCTGCTGTCGCAAGCGCTGCATCCGAACCAGGCCGAGCACAGCCTGGAAGCCATCGCCGCCCGGCTCGGCGTGGCGGTGGTCGGCCGCCATACCGCCCTGGGCGACGCCATCGTCACGGCGGAAGTATTTCTGCGCATGCTGCCGCTGCTGGCCGACGCCGGCATCGTCACGCTGGGCCAGGCGCGCGAAGCGGCGCGGCATACCCGCTATGCCCGGCTCGACTACTGACGATCCAGGAGCCTGCGCGACAACCTTCAACGGACCCTAGGACGATGCATTCCACCGTAAGCCTTCCCCGCGCCGCTTCCGGTTTCCTGCCGGATCTGCGCCGCCTGCTGCGCGCCATTGCCCGCGCCGACCATGCCGGCCTGCGTCGCGCGGCCGATGCCGCCCGCGCGCTGGAGCACGACTGGGCGCAGAGCGCGCCGGCCGCCGCCCTGACGCGCCTGATCTCCGCCGTGTCGGACGCCCTCACCCGGCGCGCCATCGCGCTGGCCGGCGCCGACCTGCCGCCGCCGGCCGCGCGCTGGTGCTGGATCGCGCTGGGCAGCGAGGGGCGGCAGGAACAGACCTTTGTCTCCGATCAGGACAATGGCATCGTGTTCGACGACAGCGCCGATCCCGGCGGGCTGCGGCGCCACCTGCTGCCGCTGGCGCGGCGTGTGAATCAACTGCTGGACGACTGCGGTTTTGCCCTGTGCCCGGGCGGCATCATGGCCGGCAATCCGGCCTGCTGCCTGTCGCTGCATGAATGGCGCGAGCGCTTCGACCGGTGGATCAGCGAGGGCGACCCGCTGGCGCTGCTCAATGCCACGATTTACTTCGACCTGCGGCCGCTAGCCGGCGACCTGGCGCTGGCAAGCGCGCTGTCGGCATGGACCGTCCGCCGTGCCGCGGACAACCGGCGCTTCCTGTTCCAGATGGCCGACAACGCGCTGCGCCGCCGTCCGCCGCTGGGCCTGCTGCACCGCTTCGCGCCGGAAAAGTCCGGGCCGCATGCCGGCGCCATCGACCTCAAGCACAATGCCGCCGCGCTGTATGTGGATGCGGCCCGGGTGCTGGGCCTGGCCTGCGGCGCCGACGCCTGCGGCACGGTCGGCCGGCTGCGCATTGCGGCGCAGCGGCAGCTGCTGCATCCGGCCGAAGCGGCCGACTGGGAAGACAGCTTTCACTTCATCGCGCTGCTGCGGCTGCGGCTGCAGCAGCAGCGTTACCTGCGCGGCGAGGCGATGGACAACTATCTGCGCCCCGACACCCTGGAAGCCGGCGAGCGGCGGGCGCTGCTGCATGCGCTGCGGGCGGCCGGGGCCATGCAGCAGAGGCTGTCGCAGTTGTTCCTTGGAGGCGGTTCCGGCCTATAGCGCCGCCGCGCCGTCGGACTCGGAACCCATGCCAGTCGCTTACGCGCCGAGATAGATGAGCTTGAACAGGAACACCGCGGCAATGATCCAGACGATGACCTTGACCTCGCGCGCCCTGCCGGTCAGCAGCTTCAGCGCTGCATAGGTGATGAAGCCAAATGCCACGCCCTCGGCGATGGAGAAGGTGAACGGCATGGTCAGCGCGGTCACCGCCGCCGGCACGCTCTCGGTGGTGTCGGTCCAGTCCACATGCACCAGGTCCTGCAGCATCAGGCAGGCAACGTAGAGCAGCGCCGGCGCGGTGGCATAGGCCGGCACCACGCCGGCCAGCGGCGCGAAGAACAAGCACAGCAGGAACAGCGCGGCCACGGCCACCGCCGTCAGGCCGGTGCGGCCGCCGGCCTGCACGCCGGCGGCGCTTTCCACATAGGCCGTGGTGCTCGATGTGCCCAGGAAGGAACCGGCGACGATGGCGGTGCTGTCGGCCAGCAGCGCCTTGTTCAGGCGCTCCATCTTGCCGTTCTTGAGCAGGCCGGCGCGGTTGGCCACGCCCATCAGCGTGCCGGTGGCGTCGAACAGCTCGACCAGGAAGAACACCAGCACCACATTCAGGATGCCGAAGGACAGAATGCCCATGATGTCGAGCTTGAACAGCGTCGGCGCCATCGACGGCGGCATCGACACCACGCCGCCGAACTTGTTGTCGGCGAACACGAAGCTCAGCAGGGTCACCGCCAGGATGCCGATCAGGATGGCGCCGCGCACCCGCAGCCGGTCAAGCGCCACGATCAGCAGGAAACCCACCACGGCCAGCACGGCCGATGGCTTGTGCAGGTCGCCCAGGCCCACCAGCGTGGCCGGGTTGGCCACCACGATGCCGGCGCTCTTCAGGGAAATCAGGCCGAGGAAGAGGCCGATGCCGACCGTGATGGCGGTGCGCATCGACGGCGGGATGCCGTTGACGATCTGCTCCCGCAGGCGGAACACGCTGACCAGGATGAACAGGCAGCCGGAGATGAATACCGCGCCGAGCGCCGCCTGCCAGGAGATTTTCATGCCCAGCACGACGGTATAGGCGAAATAGGCATTGAGACCCATGCCCGGCGCCAGCGCCATCGGGTAGTTGGCATACAGGCCCATGATCAGCGTGCCCAGCGCTGCGGCGAGGCAGGTGGCGACGAAGACCGCGTCCTTGGGCATGCCGGCGTCGCCCAGGATGGCCGGATTGACGAACACGATGTAGGCCATGGTCAGGAAGGTGGTCAGCCCGGCCAGCAGCTCGGTGCGGACGTCGGTGCCGTTTTCCTTCAGTTTGAAATAATTTTCCAGCAGCGCCACGGCGGTCTCCAGGTCTGGTTGTTGTGGCCCGGCGGATTAGCGACGCGGGCATTCTTGGGATGGCCACGACGATAGCGCACCGAAGCCCCCGCCATATTGCGATACAGCGATATTCGGTATGCGTTTTCAGTGATAACGGGTATCACCGAAAGCGATGGTGCGCCGCGCTCTTCGCCCCTGCCGTGCGGCCCGGAGCAGTTTGCGGATGCCGCCACAGGCAATGTTGCCTGTCCAAATCAGCGCGACATCGGCATTCGGCACTTTGCCTACTGGAAACGTACCGAAGGAACTCCCGCCTTGGCCACTGTCCAAGCACATTCAGCATCCACCGGCACCGTTCTCGCGGCAACTCACGCATGGATTACCACCAAGGCGAAAAAACGGGCCAGGCCACCCCGGGCCGTCCCGATGCGCGGCGCCGCCACAAACTGCGCCAGCATGCGGCAAGCCTGGCCGTCGGCGTCATCATGTTCGTGGTGTCGCTCGGCCTGATGCAGGCAGTCAAGTCCCCTGCGACACCTGCTCCCGCCGCAGAAGTCAGCAGCGGCGCGCCGCCCGTTGCGCAAGTGTCCCCGATGCCGCCGCTGGCCAGCAGCGGCGGTTCCGGCGCGGGCGACACGAGCGCCGGCGCGGAGGAAAGCGAACCTGTTCCCGCCCGGGCGGGTGGACCCAGCGCGCCGGCTCCCGCCCCGACGATTGCCGCGCAGATCATGGGCATGCCATCGGTCTACATCCATGTGCTGGACGAAAACGCGCGCGAAAAGGCCAGGCTGCTGGCGCCGGAACTGAAAAGGAAAGGCATTGCCCTGGCCGGCATCAGGATGGTCAGCGACGGTCCGCGCGCATCCGACCTGCGTTATTTCCGTCCGTCCGAAAAGGAGGAGGCCATGCAGGTACAGGCAGCCCTGCTGTCGCTGGGCCTGCCGGCACGCCGGCTGAAAAGGATCAGCGGCTTCGAAAGCAGCGCGGTACCCCGGCAATACGAGCTATGGCTTTCGGCGGATTACAAGGGCTGAGCGCGGCCGGGCGGCGCCTGGGTGGCGGCGCTCATGCCTGGCCGCCGGTGGCGCGAGCGAGCTTGACGTTGAGCACGAAGTTTTCCAGCGTCAGCTTGGCGATGGAGGACACCACGATGTAGTCGCGCTCGCGGTCCGGCATGGGACGTATGTTCTCCTCGTAATGCTCGACCACGGACGAGGCGATCAGGCGGGTGGCGTCGTCCTCGTCGATGTTGAGCATGCCCCAGTCGATCGGGTCGGCAAGTTCGATTTCCCTGATCAGTTCTTCCACTGTCTTCAAGTCGATGGCCATTGCTTTCCTTTCAGTGACGCAGCGGCAGACGCCGCGCTTTCATCTTACCGCCGCCCACGCATGCCGGAGCCGATGGCGCGCCGCGACCGATGGGGGCGGGATAGATTCAGAACAGCTTCTGCGCATTTTTTGGCCGGCGCGAGGGGAATCCCGGCGCCGGGACATGGTCAAAACGCTCATGTTTATGAAAGGAAAGAGGCAATGAAAAAAGACCAGGAACCGCCGATGCCGGATGACAAGAGCACGATTTCCAGCAGTGGCGGCGAGAAAAGCGTGCGCGAGACCGGCACCCGGCCCTTCACCATCGACCTGACCAAGCCGGACGGCAAGGAGCAAGTGCCATTGCAGCCCAACGATCGCGACGAGGTGCCAGGCGGCACCCAGTCCAGCGGCCCGCGGGAAGTGATGAAACAGGCTTACAAGGACGTGGAACAGGGCCAGGTCGATACCGACCTGCGGGAACAGCGCGGCGTCGAGGAGACGGTGGACAAGCCTTTCACTCCGGCGGAAAGCATGCCGCAGAAGAAGCACGGGCGCACCTGAGTCGTGCCGCGAGGGCCGAAGGCATGGCGCTAGCCCGCCCTGCCTTATCGTGCCCGTTTTCCTTCAAACCTTGCCGGACGATACACTGCCATGGACATACCCACTTCGCCCGATGCCTGCGCCAACCAGTTGCTTGCGCGGCTGTCAGCGTCGGAATACAGCAACCTGTATCCGCACCTCGAGTGGACCCCGTGCGCGCTGAAGTCGACGTTCTACCAGCGCGACCAGCCTATAGACCATGTCTACTTCCCGCTCAGCGGCGAGCATTCGGTGCTGGCCATCATGGAAAACGGTACCGCGGTGGAGGTCGGCACGGTGGGCAACGAAGGTTTTTCGCCGGTCGATATCCTGACCGGCAGCGAACAGTCGCTGGAAACGGTGACCTGCCAGATTGCAGGCGAGGCGCTGAAGATGCCGATCGCGCCATTCATGGCGGCGATCGAAGGCAATACCGGGCTGCGCAACCTGGTCTTTCGTTACCTGCGCGCCTATATGGCGCAGGTAAGCCAGTCGGTTGCCTGCAACCGACTGCATACCATCGAGGAGCGCTTCGCCAAGTGGCTGCTGATGAATCATGACCGGGTGCCCGGCGACGAGATCCATATCACCCAGGAATTCCTGGCGGATATGCTCGGCGTGCACCGTCCGAGCGTGAGCCTGATTGCCCGCCAGTTCCAGCAGCTCGGGTTGATCCGGTACAGCCGCGGACTGGTGACCATCCTGGACCGGCCCGGCATCGAGGATGTCTCCTGCGAATGCTATGGCGTGGTGAGGAAGCAGTTCGAGCGGGCGCTGGGCATCAAGGCCGGTTAGGCGCCGGCGTTCAGCGTTCAGCGTTCAGCGTTCAGCGTTCAGCATTCGTCGCCACCCGCCGGTCAGGCTGCCCAGGCGCAGCCTGCTCAGCCGCCGTCCCCCTCGCCCAGCAGCGCGCTCTTGAGCTTGCTGTCGGCCGGGCGCTCGCCCAGCCAGATCTTGAGCAGCACCGTATAGAAGGCCGGCTCGGCAATGACCTCGCCAACCTGCCTGCCATTGAGGCTGACCGACGTACCCTGCCCCGGCAGGAAGTCGATGGCCAGCGCATCGCCCTTCTTCAATTCCGGGATCGTCGAAAACAGCTGGCCGAAACGTCCCAGCGGCTCGGCCAGCCTGGCGCGTTCGGCCTTGTCGACGTTCTGCTCGATGCCGGCCAGGAAAGCCTGGCCGAATTCATCCGCATTGACGCCTCGCAGCATCACGATGCGCATGCGCTTTGGACCTGGCACCGCGTAGACATCAGCCGGATGTTTGTGCTTTTCGCCCAGGTAGAGGCCGGCCGAATAAACGGAAAAGATCATCTTGTAGCGCACGCCGGCGCCGTTGAGGCGCAGCTCCCTTCCCTGCATCCGGATGCCGTCGTCGAATGGATAGCCTCCCACCGTGGCGGCTGCGGCACTGCCGGCCACCAGCAGGGTGCAAAACAATATCGATAGTTGCATTTTCAGGTTTTGCTTGCGGTGTCTCATGGATTTATTGGTCTTCGTGGGTTCGGGGCCAGCAAGCATAGTGTCTCGATTGCCCATATGCAATGCCTGCATGGCCAGAGGCTGAAACCTCGGCACGGCGCGGCACGCCGGCATGAAAAAACCCCGCCGCGGCCATGCCGGGACGGGGTTGCGGTTCACGGAACCGTAAGTGCGCGCGCTAGATCCGCGCCTACACCTTGGGCGCGTTCACGTCGCGCTTGGCCTGACGATATCCCGCCAGGGCCGTCTTGAACTGCTCGAAGGCGGCGTCTGCGCCGTCTGCCCCGGCCATGATCAGCGCATCATCCGCGCCGCCATCCGGCAGGCTGGACGGAATGCCGGCCTGCTGCAGCAAGGCGGACGCCCCGCCCAGCATCATCATCGGCTTGCCATGGCGATACTGGTCGCGCAGGAAGTCCATCACGTCGGGATCGCCCTTCCAGCCTTCGATGGCTGCTTCGCCCGACGGCACGATGACGGCGTCGTACAGCACCGCCGGCATGGCTTCCACCGAGACCTCGACATTGAGCGGATCGCCGTCGACCGGCATCACCTGCCCCAGCAGCGGACCGACCAGGCGCGGCACTGCGCCCTCGGCCAGCAAGGCGGTGTACAGGCCGCGGACCGCCGAGGCTTCCACGCCATTGGCCACCAGCAGCGCCACCCGGCGCGTCTTGATGCTGCCATCCCCCGGGAAGTGCGTGATCGACAGCGATGGCGACGGCGCATAGGTCGGCAGCGTATGCGTTGCCAGCACCGGCGCGGCCTGTGGCAAGGGGATGCCGATGCCGTCCGCCACGCCCTGCGCCAGTTCGTCGGCTACGTTCATCAGCAGCGACACCACCCGCTGCCGCACGGCCAGCGTCTGCACCCGGGTCAGCTCGAAGCGGAAGGCCTTGACGATGTGCTGCTTTTCGAAGGTGGTCTGGCTCTGCCAGAACAGCCGGGCCTGCGAATAATGGTCGGCGAACAGCGCCGCCTTGCCGCGCACCTTGTCTTCGGCGATGTGCTCGGGAAAGCTGGTGAAGCCGGCGCCGTAGCCCGCCTGCGCCGGCGATCCGCCCGCCAGCGAATTGGGCTCATACGCCACGCGGCCGCGATGGATGGCCTGGCGATGATGGCCGTCGCGCTGGTTGTTGTGCACCGGCGCCACCGGCGAGTTGATCGGAATCTCGTGGAAGTTCACGCCGCCCAGGCGGGTGATCTGGGTGTCGAGATAAGAGTGAATGCGGCCATGCAGCAGCGGGTCGTTGCTGAAGTCGATGCCCGGCACCACGTGCGCCACGCAGAAGGCCACCTGCTCGGTTTCGGCGAAGAAGTTGTCCGGGTTGCGGTTCAGCACCATCTTGCCCACCGGCTTCAGCGGCACCAGTTCCTCGGGAATGAGCTTGGTCGAGTCGAGCACGTCGAAGCCGAAGCTGTCGGCTTCTTCCTCGGTGAAGACCTGCAGCGCCAGCTCCCACTCGGGGAAGGCGCCCGCTTCGATCGCTTCCCACAGGTCGCGGCGATGGAAGTCGGGGTCGGCGCCGGAAATCTTGACCGCCTCTTCCCAGACCAGCGAGCGGGTGCCGGCGATCGGCGTCCAGTGGAACTTCACGAACACCGACTGGCCTTCCGCATTCACCATGCGGTAGGTATGCACGCCGAAGCCCTGCATCATGCGGTAGCTGCGCGGGATGGCGCGGTCGGACATGGCCCACAGCATCATGTGCGTGCTTTCCGGCGACAGCGAAGCGAAGTCCCAGAAGGTGTCGTGCGCGCTGGCGGCCTGCGGAATGCCGTTATTCGGCTCGGGCTTGACCGCGTGGATCAGGTCCGGGAACTTCATCGCATCCTGGATGAAGAAGACCGGCATGTTGTTGCCCACCAGGTCCCAGTTGCCCTCATCGGTGTAGAACTTCACGGCAAAGCCGCGGACGTCGCGCGCGGTGTCGGTCGAGCCGCGCTCGCCTGCCACCGTGGAAAAGCGCACGAAGACCGGGGTCTGCTTGCCGGCCTTGGTCAGCAGCGAGGCCCGGGTGATATTCGAAAAATCGCCGTAGCTCTCGAAATAGCCGTGGGCGGCCGAGCCGCGGGCATGCACCACCCGCTCAGGGATGCGCTCATGGTCGAAATGGGTGATTTTTTCGCGCAGGATGAAGTCTTCCAGCGCAGTCGGTCCGCGCAGGCCGATCTTCAGCGAATGCTGGTTGTCGGCAATCGGCACGCCCTGGTTGGTGGTCAGGATCTGGCCGGTCGAATCGGTGCGCACCCGGTCCAGCGGGTCGGAAACCGGGCTTTCGCCCTGCGGCGGCACGCCCTTGCCAACCTTGTCCGACGCCTGGTTTTCGGAAGTGGTGCTGGCGCCAACCAGCGCGCTCGTCGGCGCGGCCGTGGCGCCGGCAGCCGGCTTGCGCGCCGCTTCGCCATATTCGCTGCCCTTGGTCGGGTTCTGCGGCATTTCAGCCGCCAGCGCCTGGCTGGCCGTCATTTTCTCAAGCAGGCGTTCCTTCTGCTTGTCCTTGCTCTGCAAGGTCTGCGGCGCGGTGCCGGTGGATGGCGCCGATACCGTGGCGAGGATGGAACCCGCGCCTTCGTCGGCGCCCTTCTTGTTTTTCTTTGTTGCCATGATGTTTGCCTCGTAGGTGAGCGTCCCTGCGCCTGCCTGGAATGGCGGCGGGAACGAAAATAGGGTTGAGGAGGAAGTCGACGGGTCCGGGCGGCCGTCATTCAGGATGGAACTGCTAGGGACTGACTGCCGGGATCGAACCCATGCACCTTATCAGCCGCGCGCGCTGCGGCTGATAGGCGCATTTCCGATAGCGTTGTAGGAAGAGCGGAAGTTTTGCGCCGGATCAAACCCGGCACTTCAGCCAGCCAGGCCTTCAGCCGGCCGGCGGGCGACGCCACTGGCGGGCCAGCACGTCGCGGATCAGCGCCGGCTCCACTGGCTTGACCAGGTGATGATCGAAACCGGCTTCCTGTGCCTGCTGGCGGTCGCGCTCCTGGCCCCAACCGGTCACCGCGACCAGCACGGTGCCGCTGGTGGCCGGGTTGGCCCGCAAGGCGCGCGCCAGCGCATAGCCGTTCAGGCCCGGCAGGCCGATGTCGAGAAAGGCAAAGTCGGGCTGGAAGGCGGGCGCCGCTTCCAATGCGCGCAGGCCGTCCGCCGCGACCAGCAATTCATGGCCCAGGCCCTGCAGCAGCGTGGCCAGGCTGTTGGCGAAGTCGACGTTGTCGTCCGCCAGCAGGATGCGGAAGCGCTGCGCCGGCGCCGCTTCCGGCGCACTGGCGCCCTCCTCCGGCCCTGCCGCCGCGGCCAGCGGCAAGGTGGCGACGAACGCGCTGCCCTTGTCGGTGCCGTCGCTGAACGCTTCCAGCGTGCCCTCGTGCAGCTCCACCAGGCGCCGCGCCAGCGTCAGGCCCACGCCCAGGCCGGCATTGGAGCGCTCCAGCGAGTAATCGACCTGGGTGAACATGTCGAAGATGCGGGTCAGCATCGCCGGCGACAGGCCGATGCCGTTGTCGATCACCTTCACCACCGCGCGCCCCTGGTCCACGCTGGCCTCGAGCCGTATCGCGCCGCCGGAATCGGTGTATTTCGCCGCATTGTTGAGCAGGTTGGAAAACACCTGCGACAGCCGGGTGGCATCGGCTTCCAGCCAGACCGGCTCGGCGGGCAACTGCACGTCCAGGGTGTGGCCGCGGCTCTGGATGAATGGCTCGGCCAGCTCCACCGCGCTCCTGATCACCTGCTGCAGCTGCACCGGGCTGCGCCGCACCATCAGCTTGCCGGTGGTGATGCGGGACACGTCCAGCAGGTCGTCCACCAGCCGCACCATCTGCCGCAGCTGCCGCTCCATCACCTCGCGCGAGCGGCCGGCCAGCGCCGGGTTGGCGCCGGCAATGCGCAGGATTTCCAGGCCGTTCATCAGCGGCGCCAGCGGATTGCGCAGCTCGTGGGCCAGGGTCGCCAGGAATTCATCCTTGCGCCGGTCCGCCACCCGCAGCGCCTGCTCGGCGCTGCGGCGCTCGGCGGTTTCATGCTCCAGCACGCGGTTCGACTGCTCCAGCGCGGCCGCGCGTTGCCCGACTTCGTCGAGCATGTCGTTGAAGGCATCCACCAGCACGCCGATCTCGTCGTTGGTGGTCTTCTTCACGCGCAGCGAGAAATCGCGGCGCTGCATGACTTCGCGGGCCACCGTGGTCACCGCCAGGATCGGACGGATGAAGGCGGCCTGCAGCCACAGGGAAATCATCCCGGCCAGCGCCAGGCTGCCGGCCATCACCGAGCCGAGGATGACGGCATAGTTGCGCAGCCGGTCCATCAGTTCGTAGCGGGCGCGCAGGTAGACCGTCAGCACCAGCTCATGGTTGGCGACCAGCTGCTGGTACACCACGATATGCTCGCCGTCGATGTGGTAGCCGGCCGCTTGCGCCACCGGCGGCACGATGCTGCGCTCCCGGTCGCGAGCGTAGGAAGCGAACAGCTTGCCGCCGGGACCGTAAATGGCGGCCGCGACGATGGCCGGCCGGGTCTTGAGCAGCGCCAGGTTCTCGGTGGCGGCCTTGGGATCGTTGAAGGTCAGCGCCGGCGCGCTGGAGCGGGCAATCAGGTCGGCCTGGGTGCGCAGGTCGTCCAGCCAGGCCGACTGGTAGGTGCGGATGTCGTACGCCAGCATGGCCAGCGCCGACAGCAGGAGCCCGGTAAAGGTGGTGGCCAGCACCACCAGCATCAGCTTCCGGGTGATCGACCTGCTGAAGAATTCCGGCATCAGTTCGGACCCGGCTGCACGATGGCGACCGACATCAGCCGCGAGCTGAGCTTGAAGTCGCCGCGCTCGGCGGCCGCATTCGACACTTCAAAGCGCAGCCTGCCATCCGCATGGCGGAAACTGATCACGCCGGCGGCCTGCTCGTCGGTGACGGTTACGGTCCAGCGCTGCGGCACCTGGGCCAGTAGACTTTCCACCTGCTCGGCCTCGCCCGGCCCGATATAGAGAAGGTGGATATCCTGAAGACTCTCTCCCGGGCGGATGCGCCGTATCGTCACGGGCCGGTTGTTGACGTTGCGGCCAACGGTCGACAGCAGCAGTTCCGCCGCGACCGGCTCGGCATTGACCACGCCGATCACCAGCGGCGAGTCGGCCAGCGCGAAGGCGCGCGACGGCCATTCGATATAGCCAAGGAAGTTATACAGGTAGGCAGCGCGCGCGCTGGCGTCCTGCTGGCTCAGTTCGCCGGACGGCGCCGCTTCGGCCCCGGACAGGGCAATCGCCAGGGCCAGCGTCGCCGCGATGGCGACGAGCGGCGCCAGGCCACGCGCCAGCAGACGGCCGATCGCGCGCGCGCATCGGGAAAACAGGGGGTCAACCAGGGAATCGCTTGGAGAACAGGCGGGCATTCAATCTTTCCAATCAGTGTCGTCCCGCCACGCTGCGCGAAACGATTGCTTTCCGGCGGCAGGCCGCAAGAGCCAGCGGCGCACCAGGAGCCTGGCATGCGTTTTCGGAGAGACCGAAGCATCTCATGCGGAAGGCCCGTTTGCAAAGCCGGGAAGCCGACAGTATACAGCGCCAAAAAACTTTCCATGCATCAAAGCCCGGCACACATGTTGCAAGCGGCAAATGTTTGCGCGGAAGCGTAATGACGTTATGCTCCAGCGCATATAATCCGCGTCAAATTTATTGCCGGCATGACAGCATTTCCGGCAACGGCCCATCGAGACATCCCGACTGCTTCCTCCATGCTATCCAGCGCCAAATCCCCTGTTCCCTTCTATGTCGCCATCGTCGTCCTGAGCGCGGTGATTTTCGCGGTCGATACCCAGACCCGCGTCGGTTACGCGGAATGGCTGCTGTACCTGATCCCGGTGGTGCTGACCCTGTTCCAGAAGCGTCCGCTGGCGCCGTTCTACGTGGTGGGCGGCCAGATCGCGCTGATGGTGGTCGGCTTCGTGATGTCGCCGGACGGCATCGACACCCAGATCGGCGCGATCAACCGCTTCATGGGCTTCGTGGTGCTGGTCTGTATCGCCTACCTGGTGCGCAAGGTGATCATCGAGCGCAACCGCGCGCAAAAGCTGATCTGGCTGCAGCAGGGTGACGGCGAACTGTCCAACAGCATGCTGGGCGAGCTGGACGTGAACCAGCTCGGCGACAAGATCCTGCACACCCTGTGCCGCTATCTCGACGCGCAGGTGGCGCTGCTGTACCGGGTCGAGGCCGGCCTGCTGGTGCCGACCGCCTCCTACGCCGGCGCGCGTTCTCTCTCCGAGCTGCCCTGCCTGACCATGGGCCAGGGACTGGCCGGCGAAGCCGCGCGCAAGGGCGACATCGTGGTGCTGTCCAACCTGCCCGAAGACTACCTGCAGGTGACGTCGGGCGTCGGCGGCTCCCGGCTGTCGCGGCTGCTGATCGTGCCGGCCACCGCCGACGGCAAGCTGCAGGGCGTGCTGGAAATCGGCTTCCTGCGGCCGGGCGCCGACATCGAGGCCGCGCGCGAACTGCTGCGGATGACGGGCGAAGGCATCGGCGTGGCGATCCGCTCGGCGATGTACCGCCAGCACCTGGCCGACCTGCTGGAAGAAACCCGGCGCCAGAGCGAGGAGCTGCAGGTGCAGCAGGAGGAACTGCGCCAGTCCAACGAGGAGCTGGAGCAGCAGAGCGGCATCCTGCGCAAGTCGCAGGCGCAGCTGGAACAGCAGCAGGCCGACCTGGAACAGGCCAATTCCCAGCTGGAGGAACGCACCCAGCGCCTGGAATTGCAGAAGGCGCGCCTGGTCGAAGTGCAGAGAAACATGGAGGCAAGCGCGGTCGAACTGGAACGCGCCAACCAGTACAAGTCGGAATTCCTGGCCAATATGTCGCACGAGCTGCGCACGCCGCTGAACAGTTCGCTGATCCTGTCGCAGATCCTGGCGGACAACAAGCCCGGCACCCTGACGGCCGAGCAGGTGCGCTACGCCCAGACCATCCATGCATCCAACAATGACCTGCTGGCGCTGATCAACGACATCCTGGACCTGTCCAAGATCGAGGCCGGCCACATGGAAGTGCGGCCGCAGACGCTGGCCATGTCCGCGCTGGTGGACCCGCTGCGCCGGCTGTTCGAGCCGATCGCCAGGGAGAAAGGCCTGGCCTTCGAGGTGCGCATCGCCGAACACGCGCCGGCAAGCCTGGTCACGGACAGCCAGCGGCTGACCCAGGTGCTGCGCAACCTGCTGTCGAACGCCTTCAAGTTCACCAGCCGGGGCGAGGTCGTGATGGAAGTCACGCAGAGCGGCCGCAACGTCTGCTTCGCCGTGCGCGACAGCGGCATCGGCATTCCCGCCGAGCAGCAGGAAGTGATCTTCGAAGCCTTCCGCCAGGCCGACGGCAGCACCAGCCGCGAATACGGCGGCACCGGCCTGGGGCTGTCGATCTCGCGCCAGCTTGCCCGCCTGCTGGGCGGCGAGATCCGGGTGCAGAGCGCGGTCGGCCTGGGCAGCACTTTCACGCTGGAAGTGGCAGCCGAACTGGCCGGCGCCGAATCGACGCCAGCCGGCCCGGCAGCCCAGCCCCCGCTGACGCGCGCCACGCCGCGCGCGGCGGCACAGAACGCCGGCGCCAGCGCCAGCACGAGCCTGTCGCAGCCACTGCAGCCGCGCGCACAGCCCGCGCCAGTGCCCGCGCCGCAGGCGCCCACCATCGCCGGCATCAGCGACGACCGCAGCGGCCGCGGCCGCGAACGGCTGATCCTGGTGATCGAGGATGACCAGCGCTTCGCCACCATCCTCTACGACCTGGCGCACGAACTCGACTTCGACTGCATCCACGCCGCCACCGGCGACGAGGGCTACCAGCTCGCGCGCGCGCACCAGCCCAGCGCCATCCTGCTCGATGTCGGCCTGCCCGACCAGTCCGGGCTGGGCGTCCTGGAACGTCTTAAACGCGACCCCGACACCCGCCATATCCCGATCCACATGCTGTCGGTGGACGACCATACCCATACCTCGCTGGAAATGGGCGCGGTCGGCTTTGCATTGAAGCCGGTGGCGCGGGAAGGCCTGATCGCGGCGATCGAACGCCTGGAGCAGAAGCTGCAGAAGGCCGCCCGCCGCATCCTGCTGGTCGAGGACAACGCGCCGCTGCGCGAGAACCTGGCGCTGCTGCTGTCGGGCGACGACATCGAGATCACCACCGCCGGCACCGTCGCCGAGGCGCTGCGCCAGGTGTCGGAAACCACCTTCGACTGCATGGTGATGGACCTGATGCTGCCCGATGCCTCCGGCTACCAGCTGCTGGAGCAGATGGCGGCCGGCGGCAAGTATTCCTTCCCGCCCGTGATCGTCTACACCGGCCGCGCGCTGTCGGCCGAGGAGGAGCAGCGCCTGCGCCGCTATTCCCAGTCCATCATCATCAAGGGCGCGCGCTCGCCGGAGCGGCTGCTCGACGAAGTCACCCTGTTCCTGCACCGGGTGGAAGCCAGCCTGCCGCCCAACCAGCGCGAGCTGCTGCTGCAGGCGCGCCAGCGCGACGCCGCTTTCGAAGGCAGGTGCATCCTGATCGCCGAGGACGACGTGCGCAACATCTTCGCGCTGACCAGCATCCTGGAGCCGCTGGGCGCCCAGCTCGTGGTGACCCGCAACGGCCGCGAGGCGGTGGAAGCGCTGGAGGCGCGGCGCGACATCGACCTGGTGCTGATGGACCTGATGATGCCGGAGATGGACGGCCTGGCGGCCACCCGCGCCATCCGCAAGATGCCAGAGCATGCCCGCCTGCCCATCATCGCGCTGACCGCCAAGGCCATGCGCGACGACCGCCAGCACTGCCTGGATGCCGGGGCCAACGACTATATCTCCAAGCCGATCGACGTCGACAAGCTGGTGTCGCTGTGCCGGGTCTGGATGCCGCGCTGAACGGAGCACGCCATGGCGCATGCACTGACCACATTCGACATCGAGCTCACGCTGCTGCTGGAGGGCGTGTACCAGAAATACCAGCACGACTTCCGCCACTACGCCCGCTCCTCGCTGCGCCGGCGCATACGCCAGGCGATGGAGCGTTTCGGCTGCCGCAGCGTGTCGCACCTGCAGGAACGGGTGCTGCACGAGCCGGAAGTGTTTGCGCAGATGCTGCAGTACTTCACGGTGCAGGTTTCCGAGATGTTCCGCGACCCCGAATATTTCCTGGCGCTGCGGCGGCAGGTGATCCCGCTGCTGTCGACCTATCCGTCGATCCGCATCTGGGTGGCCGGCTGCAGCACCGGCGAGGAAGTCTGGTCGCTGGCCATCCTGCTGGCCGAGGAAGGGCTGCTGGAACGCAGCATCATCTACGCCACCGACATCAACCCGGAAGCGCTGAAGGCGGCCGAGGCCGGCATCTATGCGATTGACCGGGTGGCCCAGTTCAGCCAGTCCTACCTGCGCGCCGGCGGCACCCGCTCGCTGGCCGACTACTACACGGCCACTGTGCACGGCGTGCTGCTGGACCGCTCGCTGCGGCGCGGCGTCGTGTTCGCCGATCACAGCCTGGCCACCGACAGCGTCTTTTCCGAAGTCCATCTGGTATCCTGCCGCAATGTCCTGATCTACTTCGACCGGGAACTCCAGGAGCGCGCGCTGAAGCTGTTCGACGAGGCCCTGATCCACCGGGGCTTTCTGGGCCTCGGCAGCCGCGAGACATTGCGCTTTACCAGCCAGGCCAGCCGCTACGCAGAATTCTGCGCCAGCGAACGCATTTACCAGCGACTCTGACATCACACTTCAATCACCATGCAAGCATCCGTAGCCACAACCGCGCCCCCGTCAGACATTCATATCCTGGCGGTAGACGACATCCAGCAGAACCTGGTGGCGATCGAGGCCCTGCTGGCGCGCCCGGGCCTCAGGGTTCTGAAGGCGGCTTCCGGCGTGGACGCGCTGGAGATCCTGCTCAAGCAGGAGGTCGCGCTGATCCTGCTCGATGTGCAGATGCCCAACATGAACGGCTTCGAACTGGCCGAACTGGTGCGCGGCAATCCGCATACGCGCACCATTCCGCTGATCTTCATGACTGCCGCCATCAACGAGCCGCAGCGCAGCTTTCGCGGCTACCAGGCCGGCGCGGTCGACTTCCTGTACAAGCCCATCGATCCGGAAGTCCTGCGCAGCAAGGTCAATGTGTTCGTCGAGATGTTTGCCCAGAAAAAGCAGCTCTCGTCCCAGCTCGACGAATTGCGCGAGGCGCTCAGGGTCAACGAGATGTTTACCGCAGTGCTCGGGCACGACCTGCGCAATCCGCTGGCCGCGGTGCTCAACGGCGCCGAGCTCCTGCTGCTGATGTCCGGCGAGAAGAAGGTCAATGCGGTGGCGACCCGCATCCGCTCCAGCGCGCAGCGCATGGAAAAGATGGTCAGCCAGCTGCTGGACGTGGCGCGCATCCGCTCCGGCGGCGTGGCGCTGGAGCTGGCGCCGGGCAATGTCGAGCAGGTCTGTCGCCGCATCGCCGATGAGCTGAGGCAGGCCGGGCACACCAACCCGGTCGCCATCCACTGCACCGGCAGCGCCGACGGCGTGTTCGATCCGCATCGCATCGGGCAGGTGCTGTCCAACCTGCTGGCCAATGCGCTGGCGCATGGCGAGGCCGAGGCGCCGGTCAGCGTGGAGATCGACGGCTCGGAGCCGGACTGGCTGCGGCTGCGCATCCATAACCGCGGCGCCATGCCGGAAACCATGGTGGCGCAGGCTTTCATGCCGTTCCGGCCCGGCCGCGAAGGGCGCGGCCAGCCTGGCCTGGGCCTTGGACTCTTCATCGTGAAGTACTTCATCGACGCCCATCGCGGCACCATCACGCTCGCCTCCAGCGTCACGGACGGCACCACCTTCACCATCCGCCTGCCGCGCCGGATCGGCGGCGACGCAGCCTGAGCCGCCTGCCGGAAGCCCGGACTCAGCCGGGCGGCGCCTGCCTGCGGCCGGGCGCGGCGAAGGTCGACAGCGCTTCGCTGATATCGGCGAATTTCACGGGCTTTCCGCACAGCCGGTCGAAGCCGGCGTCGCGCGCGCGCTGCACGTCAGCCGGGCTGTTGTAGCCGGAGACCGCAACCAGCGGGATATGCTGCAGGGCCGGATCGGCGCGCAGCGCCCGGGCGAACGCAAAGCCATCCATGTCGCCTGGCAAGCCAATGTCGCAGAAGATCAGCTGCGGCATGATCTCGTGCGCAATCTTCAGGCCGGAATGCGCGTCGGAGGTGATATCGAGCTCGCAGCCCATGATTTCCAGCATGTGCCTGAACAGCTGAGCAAAATCGCGGTTGTCCTCGATGGCCAGCACCCGCAGTTGCGGCTTGTCGTCGCCCGCAGCCGCCTGGCTGCCCTGGCCGGCGCCGCCCGGCTGGTTCAGCAGCGGCAGCGTGACGGTGATGGTCTGGCCCTGCCCCGGGCCCGGGCTGGCGGCGTGCAGGCTGCCCTGGTGCAGCGCGGCGATCGCCTGCGCCGCGGTCAGGGCCACGCTCATGCTGCCCTTGCTGCTGCCGGCGGCAGGCTCGGCCAGCGGGTTAGCCTGCTCGCCAAAGCCCGGCCCATGGTCGCGGAACGCGATGCAGACGCTCTGCCCCTGCACCTCGATGCCGATCTGCAGCCGACGCCCGGCGGGACTGGCCTTGACCGCATGCTGCAGCAGGCTCTCGAACAGCTGCCCGAGCCGCCGGCCATCCGCCATCACGAACACCCGGCTTTCCGTGGCTTCCAGCTCGACGGCGCAGTTCTTTTCCTGCAGGCGCGGCGCCATCTCGCGCAGGGCCGCGGCCAGCACGTCATCGACCGCGGTCGGCGCGCCGGCCAGCCGGACGTCGCCAAACAGCAGCGCCGACAGGTCCACCATCCGTTCCAGCGTCTGGGTCAGCGCATGGATCTGCCGGTGCAGGATGTTGCCGGCGCTGCGCAGGCGGTCGTCCGCCAGTCCCACCACCTGGAACATGTCGGAGACGGCGCTGATCGCCGCGGCGGGGTTGCGCAGTTCGTGGCTGAACAGCGAAATGAAACGCTGATGCTGCAGATCGCGCTTGCGCGGCGCGGCCAAGGCCTCGCCCCCGGCTGCGTCGGCCGGCGCGGGCGCGGGCGTGTCAGGCGCGTCGCGTGTGTCGCGTGTGTCACGTGTATCGAGCCCGTCATGGGCCGATGCCGGCTCCAGCGTCTCCGGCTGCTGCAGCAGCCGGGCCAGTTCGGGTTCGCTTTCCAGGAAGGCGCGCAAGTCGGGTTCCACCGCAATGTCGGGATGCAGCCGGGCCCAGAAATGCACCTTGACGATATAGGCAATCAGCGAGAACAGCTGCCCGCTCCATTGCCGACCGAGCACATGCTGCACCGCGTCCCGGGCGCGCTGGTTGTGCTCCGGAGCCAGCGCGATCGCGCCGCAGGCCATGAACAGCGCCTGCTCGACCGGCTCGCCGGGCTGGGGCAGGCTGGTCAGCGCGCCCGATGCCGCCAGCAGCACCTGCAGCGCCGCCTGCAGATGGGTTGGACGCGGCGGCAGGTAGCGCAGCAGCGTCATTACTTCCTCGACCGACTGCGGCGCCGCGCTGCGGTCGCCGGCGGGATAGCCCTGTCCGAGCAGGAAGCCCGCATGCCGCATCACGCAGTAGCGGGCCGCACAGAACCGCGACAGATAAACGAACAGCCGCTCCTTGAACAACGAAGGCAGCGGATTGTCGAGATACGCTGCCTGCCCTTCCATCCAGAACTGCTGCAGCACTTCCGGCGCGGCCGGCGTGGACAGGAAGAGATTTGGCACCAGGCCAAGCCGATTTTGAATCTCTTGTTCGAACTGCGCTTTGGACTGATAGCTGCTGGACATAAAGAGTCAGGATAGCGGTGGAAAGAGTGAGGATGCGTGCCGTGCGGGCTGGCGCCGGTTCCCCGGCGGGTGGCGGGTGAGCGTAACACGAAACAGCCGGCCACCGGGACTGCCGCCGCCGTCTTTGCGCACGCGCATTGTCTGCCGTCATTCAGGCAGCGGATTGATCCGGGCCTTTGCGATACTGCGACAAAACCCCTCGCCATGAACATCGATTCCAAGCCAACCCCTACTCCCATGCCGCTGGCGCGCGCCAGACGCACGGAACAGCCTGGCCTGGCGGCGCCGCGCGCCCAGCGCCGGCTTGGCGCGCTGGTATTCCTGCTCTGCGCCCTCGGCTTTTCGCTGCTGGCCTTTCAGGTCGCCCGCAATGGACCAGCCACCATGTTCGACCTGCCGCTGGCGCAATGGCTGCATGCGCACCAGGCCCCGGCGCTGACCGATGCGCTGCTCGCCATCACCCACCTGCATGCCCCGGGCGGCATCGCGGTGCTGGCCAGCGGCCTGGCGATGTACCTGTGCCTGAAGCGGGATCATTACTGGCTGCTGGCCGTGATGCTCACCATGCCGGCCGGCATGGCGCTGAACATGCTGCTGAAGCTGGCATTTGCGCGCCAGCGTCCGGTATTCGACGAGCCGCTGCTGCACCTGGCGACCTTCAGCTTCCCCAGCGGCCACGCGGCCTACAGCACGATGCTGTATGGCCTGCTGGCGGCCTATGTCGCGCATCGGGTCGACCGCTGGCAGTGGCGCCTGGCCAGCGTGCTGGCCTGCGCCGCGCTCATTGGCCTGATCGCCTTCAGCCGGCTGTACCTGGGCGCGCATTACCTGACCGACGTGGTGGCTGGCATCCTCGAAGGCGTGGCCTGGCTGGCCCTGGTGTGGATGGGAGTGACCACGCTGCGCCGGCGCCAGCGGCCCGGCGCCGGGTACTAGTACCCGGCCGTTCGGCGCCGCAGCAGCAGGCGCCTAGCTGAACGACTCGGGCGGCTTCGGCTCGCCAGGCAGGGGAATGAACTCGGTCTCGCCCGGTACGGTATCGAAGCCGCCATTGCGCCAGCGTTCCTTGGCTTCCTCGATGAAGGCGCGGTCGCTGGCGACGAAATTCCACCACAGGAAACGCTCGCCATCCATCGGCTCGCCGCCCAGCAGCATCAGTCGCGCCGGCGACAGCGCCTGCAGCGTTACCGGCTCGGCCTGGTTCAGCACCGCCATCTGCCCGGCAGGCAGCACGCCTTCGTTGATGCTGACGTCGCCCGAGAGCGGGTAGATGCCGCGCTCGGCATAGGCATCCGGCAGCACGAAGCTGGCGCCGGCTTCCATCTCCACGGCGATGTAGAACATGCTGGAGGCGCATTGCACCGGCGAGGTCTGGCCGAAGGCGCTGCCGGCGATCAGCCGCATCGACACGCCAGGCATCTCGATGACGGGCAGCGTGGCGGCCGGATGGTGAACGAAGGCCGGGTCGCAGTGTTCCTGATCGCGTGGCAGCGCCACCCAGGTCTGCAGTCCCTGCATACGGCCGCCGCTGGCGCGCAGGTCGGCCGGCGTGCGCTCCGAATGCACGATGCCGCGCCCGGCCGTCATCCAGTTCACGTCGCCGGCGGTAATGCGCTGCAGCGAGCCCAGCGAATCGCGGTGCTCGATGGCGCCCTCGAACAGATAGGTCACCGTGGCAAGGCCGATATGCGGATGCGGCCGCACGTCGATGCCCTGCCCCGGCCCGAATTCCGCCGGCCCCATGTGATCGAAGAACACGAACGGTCCCACCATGCGCCGCGCCGCCGATGGCAGCAGGCGCCGCACCGAGAATCCGCCGAGGTCGCGCTCATGGGGGGCGATGGCAATGAAAGGCTGCATGGACATGATCGTGCTCCCAGCTTGTGATGGGTGAAATGAAGGAATCAGCCGGCGGCGGGCCGCGGACTGCGCAGTCGGATCAGGCCTTCCTGTGCGATGGTCGCCACCAGCACGCCCTGCCGGTCGTACACATAGCCCAGGCACAGGCCGCGCCCGCCCGAGGCGTTCGGACTTTCCATCTCGAAGCGCAGCCAGTCGTCCATCCGGAACGGCCGGTGGAACCAGATCGTGTGGTCGAGGCTGGCGATCTGCAGCCGGCGGTCGCCGGGGCGCACATCGTGCGGCTGCAGCGAGGTCCACAGCAGGCCGTAGTCGGAGACGTAGGCAAACAGCGCTTCATTGATCAGCGGGTCGTCGCCCAGCGTGATCGGCGCGCGGGTCCATACCTGCTTGTTTGGCTCGGTGGTGTGGCTGCTGAAGATATCGCCGCCGCTCTCGGCCCGGAAATCGACCGGCACCGGCTGGTAGGGACGCGCCGCATTGGCCTGGTTGCGCCAGCGCGGCAGCAGCGATTCGATCCGCTCCGGATCGGCATCGGTAGGCATGTCCTTCTGGTGCGACAGGCCCACTTCCACCGCCTGGAACGAGGCCGACATCACGAAGATCCGACGTCCTTCCTGGAACGCCACCACGCGCCGGGTGCTGAAGCTGCCGCCGTCGCGCACCCGCTCGACCTCATAATCGATCGGCAGCCGGTGATTGCCCGCCAGCAGGAACATCGCATGCATCGAATGCGGACGCCGCCCGTCGACCGTCTTGACGGCCGCATACAGGGACTGACCCAGCACCTGTCCGCCGAACACATTCGGGCTGCCCATGAAGTGGCTCTGGCCACGGTAGCGGTCGGCGCCGATTTCCTCGAGCTGCAGCAGGCGGATGATTTCTTCGGTGTTGTAGAGCGTCGGGTCTGGCATGGGCAAGGGTGGAATGTTAAACAGAATGAAACGCATCTTATTCCAGTTTGACCACTGTCGTCGATGATCGACTAGGTTAAGGTTTCGACAATACCGGGGAGTATGATGCTTATACCAATCCCAATTCATAACGCGCCAGATGAAACCGATGGATTTTTTCGTCTGGCAAGGCGGGTGAGGAGTCAATAGCCCAGCTATTGACGACGATCCCAACGCGGCTAGGCGGAAAAAGACACGGTTTCATGGCGCATTATGGGTTGGGATTGGTATTACATGCGCGGCCATGCGGCCGGCTCTCCCGAAACGGCCGCGCATGCACCTGATGATCTCCACTTATGGAAGCACGCCCCATGGAATATAAAGTCGTCGATACCCAGATCTCTCCGGAAGGCCGCCTGGAAGTCCTGTCCAAGGCCGAAATTCACAAACTGCTGGATAACAGCCACGGCGGACTGCACCAGGTCTTCCGCAACTGCTCCCTTGCCGTGCTCAACTGCGGCAACTACCTCGACGACGGCAAGGAACTGCTGGAACGCTACCCTTCCTTCGACATCGACATCATCGAGCGGGAACGCGGCATCAAGTTGGACATCAAGGGCGCGCCGGCCAGCGCCTTCGTCGACGACAAGATGATCAGGGGCATCCACGAGCACCTGTTCGCCGTGCTGCGCGACGTGCTGTTCATTGCCGACGAAGTCAACGGCAACGTCAACTTCGACCTCAACACCTCGGCCGGCATCACCGATGCGGTATTCCACATCATGCGCAATGCCGGCGTGATGCGCCCGCTCACCAATCCCAATCTCGTGGTCTGCTGGGGCGGCCATTCGATTTCCCGGCTGGAGTACGACTATTCGAAGAAGGTCGGCTACGAACTCGGACTGCGCATGCTCGACATCTGCACCGGCTGCGGCCCAGGCGCGATGAAGGGCCCGATGAAGGGCGCCACCATCGGCCATGCGAAACAGCGCATCGGCACCGGCCGCTATCTGGGCATTTCCGAGCCGGGCATCATTGCGGCGGAGTCGCCCAATCCCATCGTCAATGACCTGGTGATCCTGCCCGATATCGAGAAGCGGCTGGAAGCGTTCGTGCGCACCGGCCATGGCATCGTCGTGTTCCCGGGCGGCGCCGGCACCGCCGAGGAAATCCTCTACATCCTCGGCATCCTGCTGCACCCGGACAATGCCGAGCAGCCCTTCCCGCTGGTCTTCACCGGCCCGCAGAACGCGGCCGACTATTTCGCCCAGATCGACGCCTTCATTGGCTTGACGCTCGGCGAGGAAGCGCAGCGGCGCTATGAAATCATCATCGACGACCCGGTGCGGGTAGCCAAGACCATGGAAGCCGGCATGCGCCGCGTCAGGGAATTCCGCAAGGCGCGGACGGATGCCTATTACTTCAACTGGACGCTGAAGATCGACCACGAGTTCCAGAAGCCCTTCCTGCCCACCCACGAGAACATGCGCAACCTGCGCCTGCACAAGAACCAGCCGACGCACCTGCTGGCGGCCGACCTGCGGCGGGCCTTTTCGGGCGTGGTGGCCGGCAACGTGAAGGAGCAAGGCATCCGCGCGATCGAGCAGTACGGCCATTTCGAGATCCATGGCGATCCGGCCATCATGGAGCCGATGGATGCGCTGCTGACCGCGTTCGTCGAGCAGCACCGGATGAAACTGCCCGGCAAGCAGTACGTTCCGTGCTACCGGGTCATCAAGTAGGGTTGGCGTAGGTCTGCGGCGCCTCACGGTCGGCGTCGAGCTCGGGATAGTGCCGGAAAATGCCTTGTTCGTTGAACGGCAGGCGGCGCGGGGATTGCAGATAGGCGGCAATCCGCGGCCGCCGCGCCACGGCGTCATGCAGGGCCATCAGGTGCGGCAGTCCGGGCGCGAGGTGCGACAGCGCCTTGGGAAATGCATACTTGAGCCCTTCAACGAGCTGGAACATCGACAGGTCGGCATAGCTCAGCGCCGCGCCGGCCAGGTAGTCCGGACCGTCCGGGTTCGCCTGGAGTATCCCCTCGAAGTAGCGCAGGAATTTCTCCATGCGGGCATCAGTGAAGTCGCGGGCACGCCGCAGCGCCTCGCTCTTCTGGTCGTCGTAGTACATTCCCGACGCGACAGGATGATGGGTGTCATGCGCTTCCGTCACCATGTCGGCGATCGTCAGCTGCAGTTGATTCACCCAGCAACGACCGGCCTCCTCCGCGGGCGCCAGGCCGAGTCGTGGCCCTAGAAAATACAGGATATTGGCCGTTTGGCCGATCACCAAGCCATCAGATACAAGGAATGGCGGCGCAAACGGCGGATGGGCGGCGTCACGCTGCCCCATTGCCGCCATCAGCGCCGGACTTCCCTCCTCCCGGGCGACGTCCTGATAGTCGACACCGCTTTCCTCGAGCGCCAGCCTGACGAATTCGCCGCGGCCCTGTATGCCTGGCCAGTAATACAGTTGATAAGTCATGAGCATTTTCCTTTACCGCTGAAATGGCTGCAGAGCGCAACAAGCGACAACAAGCAGCCGCAAAGATGCAATTCAGCAATGTTAATAAAGAATAATTATTGTTGTTGAAACATTCCTGGTGAACGAATGTTCGATCCCGCGAACGGCGCATACCGACTTTACCGGGAGAATGATTGAATGACCGTGGAATCAAACGTATTTGCACAGCAAAATCTGGTTCAGACCCTCATTCACCGTGCTGCCACCAACCCCGACGAAACAGCCTATCACTTCATCAGTGATCTTCCCGGCGCCCATATCAAGCTGACTTGCGCAAACCTGCTGTGGGAGGCAGCCAGCCTGGCCGTCGTCCTGCAGCAAGAAAATCTCGGCGGCAAGCCTGTGCTGCTTGCCTGCCGCACCAACCGCGCCTTCGTCGTCGGCCTCTACGCCTGCCTGCTGGCTGGCGGTATCGCCGTGCCGACCGCACCGCCGCGACGTGAAAGCCTGAAGCAGCGCATCCAGTTCATCGCCCGCCATGCCGGTGTGGCGGCCATCCTGACCGACAGCGACAGCGTGATGGCAACCGGCTTCATACCGGAACTGCCCAGGATCGCCATACCGCAGGAAAACGATACGGCTGGCCGGGCCGATCCCTGTACGTGGGAACCGACGGAAATCCGCCCCGACACGCCTGCGCTGATTCAGTACACCTCGGGCACGGCCGCCGACCCACATGGCATTTTGCAGACCCACGGCCGCCTGGCGCGCGCCTGCGCCGCCGTCCGCCGTTCTTTCGGGCATGACCGGCAGAGCGTGAGCCTGATCACGCTGCCCCTGTTCCACGAGGTCGGCCTGATGTATGGCGTTCTGGAGCCGATGATGAGCGGCATTCCGGCCGTGCTGATGACACCCGCCCAGTTCGTGCAGCGTCCGGGACGCTGGCTCTACCTGATTCAGCATCACCGCGTCACCACCATCGGCGGCCCGAACTTCATGTTCGATATCCTGCTGCGCAAACTGCGTCCCAACCATCTTCGCGGCGTCGACCTGTCGTCGCTCCGGGTGTGCTTCTGCACCGGAGAGCAGGTGCGCGCCGCTACTCTGGCCCGCCTGCTCGACCTGCTGGGGCCGGTCGGCTTGAAATAGCAGGCGCTCCTGCCTTGCTACAGCCTGAGCGAGGCAGGCCGCCACGTCACCGGTTCGCTGGGAAAGGAAGGCCCGGGCACGGACCAGCCCGGCATTGCCGGCCTGTCGCATCCCGTGGTGAGCTGCGGCATGGCGCATGACGACAGCCGCATCCTGGTGGTCGACCCGGTCTCGCGCCGGCAGGCCGCCGAGGGCGAGGTCGGGGAAGTCTGGCTGCAGTGCGATTCCGCCGGCCTGGCCTACTGGAATGAGCCCCTGGTTTCCGAGGCGGTGTTCGGCGCCATGCTCGACGACGGCGACGGCCCCTTCATCCGTACCGGCGACATCGCGTATCTGCGGTCCGGCGAACTCTTCGTCGTCGGCCGCCTGGCCGACCGGATCCGGCTGTGCGGCGCCTACCATGCGCCGCAGGACCTGGAACTGCTGGCCGAGCGCAGCCATTGCGGCCTGCGCCCTTCCTCCTCGGCAGCGTTCACCGTGGATGGCGTGGAACGCCCCAAACTGGTCATCGTTTGCGAAATCAGGCGGGAACTCATGCGACGCCGGGAAAAATGGCCGCAGATGGAGACGGCAATCCGCAATGCGATCCGCCGGGTGCACCTGCTGCCCGTGGACGACGTCGTGCTGCTGGCATCAGGCAGCCTGCCCAAGACGTCCAGCGGCAAGGTCCGCCGCAACCAGTGCCGCACCGATTACCTCAACGGCACGCTGCCCACCGCCGACGCCCACGAGAGCAGGCGTCGCCATGGCGCCGAACCGGCGACGCCTTCCCATTACTAAGTCCCTGCGATGCGCGGCCGGGAGCCGGGCCGCTACCCAATCAAATCACCGCACCCACGGACGCAGACCATGCCCCTACTACAAACCGGCAATGCCAACCACTATGCGCTGCGCATCGAAGGACGCGCCTGGCTCGATGACCAGACGATGGAGCAGATATGGTCGGTGCTGAAGGCGGCGTTCCAGCCGCTGGCACCGCGCCAGGAACTGATGTTCATGATCCTGCTGCCCAACGGCGCAACCCCATCCCGCTGCCTGCCCCGGTCGGTGTTCGAGTCGTCGCTGGCCACGCCGGCCATGCTGGAGGAGGCGCTAGGCTTGAGCATGCCGCCCTGCCGCGATGACAGTCTTTATTCCCGGGTGCCGAACGGCAGCTCGAACTGGAAGTCGGCCAGCCTGTCGTAACCTAGAACTTCTCGTAGCCGGCCAGGTAGCGCCACTGGCCCGGTTCCAGCCCGGCCAGCGGCACCCGGCCGACACGGATGCGCCGCAGCGCAACCAGCCCCAGGCCGGCCTCGGCGCACAAGCGCTCTAGCAGGCCGCGCGGCGGTGTTTTCAACACGATTCGCAAGCGGGTTTCGCTCTGGCGGCTTGCCTTCAGGCCGGCGACTGCCTTGCCGTTGAACAGCATGCCCTGGTTGATCCGCGCCAGCTGCTCGTCACTGACCTGCGTGCCGGTGTCGGCGATGTATTCATGCTCGATCCGGGCCGCATCGTCCACCAGCCGGCGCGCCACGCGCCAGTCCTGTGTCAGAACCAGCAGCCCGCTGGCCTGGGTTTCGAGGCCATCGGTCAATTGCAGGCCGACGAAGTGTTTCTTCAGCGGGCGTGTGCCGGAGCGGTCGGCGGAACTGCGCGTCGCGTGCGTCAGCGCCGGCACAATCAATCCGGCGTCCGGCTTGCCGGCGGGCCCGGTGTCGAGTCCGACCGGCTTGTGAAACAACAGGGTGACCGGCGGCGCCGCCTCGGCGCGTGCGCCGGCAGCCAGCACGACGCGGTTTTCCGGCCCCACACGCAGGCCCGGCTCCTCGCATACCTGGCCGTCGACCAGCACCCAGCCGCCTTCGATGTATTGCTGCGCCTCGTTGCGCGAACAGCCGGTTTCCTGGGCCAGGCGCTTTGCGAGGCGGAGTGTCTCGATCTCGTTCATTGGGCGGCAGGCGCCAGCAGCGCCAGTTGTTCCGTATTCAGGTAGCACCACTGGCCAGGCGCCAGGTCCAGGGCATCCAGCGTCAGGCCGCCGATGGCGACGCGCCGCAGCGCAGAGCAGTGATTGCCTGCCGCGGCCAGCATGCGCTTGACCTGGTGGTATTTGCCCTGTTCCAGCACGATCTCCAGTTCATGTTCCGACACCCTTTCGCAGCGCTGCGCAGCCAGCGGCGCGGGTTCGTCATGCAGCTGCACGCCATTGCGCAGCCGCTCGAGCAGTTCGTCGGTGACCGGTTCATGGGTGGTGGCAACGTAGACCTTGGGCACATGCCGGCGCGGCGACGACTGCGCATGGATGAAGGCGCCATCGTCCGACATCAGCAGCAGGCCAGTGGTGTCATGGTCCAGCCGGCCGACGGGCTGCACCTCGCGCCAAGTGAACTGTTCCGGCAACAGCGTCAGCACGCCGGGATGGTGGCTGGGCTTGCGTGAACACTCGATGTCCACCGGCTTGTTCAGTGCGATATAAATATGCTGCCGGTAAGTCCATTCCTCGCCAAACACGGTGAAGACCAGCTGGTCGGGGTCCAGCGTCAGCCGGTAGTCATCGGCTGGCTGGCCATTGACCGTGACCTCGCCGTCCTCCACCAGTTGCCGGCACCATTTTCGGCTGCCGAAGCCCTGCGACTGCAGCATGCGATCCAAAGTCAGTTTGCTCATGGCGGCACTGTACCAGAAGCGACTTCCGTTTCAGCGGCCGATTCCGGTTAAGCTAGAGCGCCTTCGCCCCGTATCCAGGCGCAGGCACACGATGACGGACACCTTATGCTTTTCAAGTTCCTGCGCACACTCGCAGCCATCCTGCTGATCGCCGTGACACCGCTGCCCCATGCCGGCGATCAGCTGCAGGTCGGCTCCAAGCGCTTTACCGAGTCCTATGTGCTGGGCGAGATCCTGACCGCTGCGGCCAATGCCGCCCAAGCCGGCCAGGTCGTGCATCGCCGCGGCCTGGGCAATACCGCCATCCTGTTCGAAGCCCTGAAGGCTGGCAGCATCGATGTCTATCCGGAATATCTGGGCACCATCAGCCAGGAAATACTGCGTCATGCCGGGCCGGTGCCGATGGAACAGGTCAGGCAGGAACTGGCGGCGCTGGGGCTGGGCGCCGGTGTGCCGCTGGGCTTCAACAACAGCTACGCGCTGGCCATGCCTGAAGACCAGGCGCAGAAACTCGGCATCGTCCGGCTGAGCGACCTGGCGCGCCATCCGGCGCTCAGGCTGGGCCTGTCGCATGAATTCATCGGCCGCGCCGACGGCTGGCCTGGCCTCGCCCGGCGTTATCGTCTGGCCAACCAGCCTCGCAGCCTCGATCATGGCATAGCCTACGATGCCCTCGCCGCGCGCCAGATCGATGTGATGGACATCTACACGACCGACGCCCGCATCGGGCGCATGGGCCTGCGCGTGCTCGAAGACGATCTCGGCTATTTCCCGCGCTACGACGCGATGCTGCTATACCGGCTGGATGCGCCCGGGCGCTTCCCGGTCGCCTGGCGCGCGCTGCAGCGTCTCGAAGGCAGCATCAGCCAGCAGCGGATGATTGCGCTCAATGCCGCGGTCGAACTGGAAGGCCGCAGCTTCGCCCAGGCTGCGGAGGAGTTTCTGAAGGACACGGCCGTCCACCCGGCAACCGAGGCCAGCGCCAGGCCGGCGGTCGCCGCTTCCGGCGGCCTGCAGGCCAAGCTGCTGGAGCGCTTGCTGCCGCTGACCGGGCAGCACCTGTTCCTGGTGCTCGTCTCCGTGGCCGCAGCGACGGCGACCGGCGTGCCGCTTGGCCTGGCGGCCTCGCTGGTGCCGGGCTTGCGCCAGCCAGTGCTGGGGCTGGCCGGCGTGTTGCAGACCATACCGTCGCTGGCCCTCCTCGCCATGCTGATACCGCTGCTGGGGGCGATCGGCACCCGTCCGGCGCTGATCGCGCTATCGGTCTATGCGCTGCTGCCCATCGTGCGCAATACCTGCGCCGGCCTGGCGCAGGTGCCGAACGGCCTGCGCCAGGCAGCGCAGGCGCTGGGCATGCGCCGCACCGACATATTGCTGCTGGTGGAACTGCCGCTGGCGTGGCCGCTGATCCTGGCCGGCGTGAAAACCGCGGCGGTCATGACGGTAGGGACGGCCACCGTCGCCGCCTTCATCGGCGCGGGTGGCTATGGAGAACGGATCGCGGTCGGACTGGCGCTCAACGACAACCAGATGCTGCTGGCCGGCGCCATACCGTCCGCCTTGCTGGCGCTCGTCACGCAAGGCTTGTTCGAACTGGCGGAAAGTGCGCTGCGCCGGCGCGGCGCGAGCTAAGCTGCACGCCCGACTTACAGCTTGCCGGCTTTTTTCAGGCGGTAGGTCAGGCCTTCGACGATGTCCTTGAAACCACCAGCGCGGGCGAAATCGAGCGCGGTCATGCCGGCGCCATTTTTCAGCGTCAGGTCGGCGCCTTCGTCCAGCAACAGCTTCACCGTCAGAATGTGTCCGCCGCGCGCCGCCATCATGATGGGCGTGGTCTGGTTCGGCGATTCCGCGTCGATATAGGCGGAATGGTCCAGCAGCAGCTGCACGATCTGGTTGTTGCCGACCGCGGCGGCATAATGCAGCGCGGCCCAGCCGGTCTGGTTCGGCTCCGCGCCCTTGTCCAGCAGGACCTTTGCCACGTCATACCTGCCCTTGTAGGCCGCCATCATCAGCGCGGTGTCGCCATTGCGGGCGCGGGCATCGAGGTTGATGTCTTTCGTATTGAGCAGCAGGTCGAACACCTTGCCGGCATCCTCCCGCACGGCAATGATCAGTCCGGTCTCGCCGCGCTCTTCATCCACCGTGTTGGGGTCGAACCCGCGCTGCAGCAGCGACCGGACCAATTTGATGTTGTCGAGCTTGACCGCGCCGAAATAGTCGTCGTAAGCACCGGCGAAAGCGATGCCGGGCAGGACGGAGAGAAGGACCGGCACCGCCAGCAAGCGCAGCGCCTGGCGGCGGGAAAGGCGGGAAGTCAGGACGTCATGCATGGGCGTGGGCGCTGGAAAACAGCTTGAAGAAGTTGTCGGTGGTGTGGTGGGCGATGCGCTCCAGCGGTTCGCCGCGCAGCGTGGCGAGGAAGTCCGCCACATGCCTGACGAAGGCCGGCTCATTGGTCTTGCCGCGGAACGGCACTGGCGCGAGATACGGAGCATCGGTCTCGATCAGCATGCGATCGAGCGGAACGGCGCGCGCCACCGCCTGCAGTTCCCGCGCGCTCTTGAAGGTCACGATTCCGGAAAACGAGATATAAAAACCCATTGCAATGGCCGCCTCGGCCACTTCCAGCGATTCGGTGAAGCAGTGCATCACGCCGGCCACGCCGCCCTTGTCGGTGCCCGCGCCCTCCTCGCGCATGATGCGCAGCGTGTCTTCGGCGGCGGCGCGGGTGTGAATGATCAGGGGCTTGCCGGTGGCCCGCGATGCGCGAATATGCGTGCGAAAGCGTTCGCGCTGCCATTCGAGGTCGCCTTCCAGTCGGTAGTAATCCAGACCGGTTTCGCCAATGGCAATGATCTTTGGATGGTCGGACAGCCGGGCCAGGTCGTCCACCGAAGGTTCCGGCGTGTCCGGGTAATCAGGATGCACGCCGACCGACGCATAGATATGTGGATGGCGCTCGGCCAGCTCCAGCACCTGCGGGAAGTCAGGCAGGTCCACCGACACGCACAGCGCATGCGTGACACGGTTCTCCGCCATGCGGTTGAGCAGTTCCGGCATGCGCTCGGCAAAATCCGGAAAATTGATGTGGCAATGGGAATCGATAAACATAGGGCGCCATTGTACGCAATGGCGCAGGCGCTTGCCGGGCCTCGCTTGCCGGCCACCGCATCGCATTGGGCAAGTCTGCCGGTCGTCGGGCAGCCGGGGACGCTGGCGTTGCCACAAGCGCCTTCACGGTTCGTTGCCCGTCAAGACCATGCCGGCGAAAAGCGTCCCGGCGAAAAGCGTCGCTAAAACACGGTGCAGTCTGATATTAAAAATATAGCGCTCCCCCTGTCTTGCCAGCCGGGAACTCCGCGCTGGAGTTGGTTACCCCAATAAGGCTGCTTTTGGTTTTCAGATGCAGCACAACTTGCGAAGGTATTCCTGGGGAAAATAATGACTAAAACTCTTTCAACTGTATTGCTTGGCACTGTGCTTCTGCTGTCCGCCTCGGCACATGCCGCAGGCGCTTATATCGGCGCCAACGTCGGCAGTGCCGAGCACAAACTGTCCATAGACGGCGATTCGGGCAAGGAACACAAGACCGGCGTCAAGCTGTACGGCGGCTACGCCTTGACGGAAAACTTCGGCATCGAGGCCGGTTACGTCCATCTCGGCAAAGTCAGCAATTCCGATACGGACGGCTTCAACACGGCTTCGCTGGACTACCGCGCCCGCGCCTTGTATATCGCCGGCACCGCGGCCATGCCGCTGACTCCGGAATTCTCGGTGTTTGCCAAGGCCGGCGTGACAAACAACCACGGCAAGGTGACGGCGCGCTTGAATGGCTTTAGCGACAGCATGAGCCGCTCCAACACCGCCGCGATGTTCGGCATCGGCGCCGAGTACGGCTTTGCAAAGAACATGAGCGTGGTTGCGGAGTATGAAAACTTTGGCAAGGTGATTGACGGGGATGAAGGCAATACCAAGGCGCAGATGGTTTCAGTCGGCCTGCGCTACAAGTTCTGAGGAAGCGGTGTTCTGAGCGCTGTTTCGGGAAGCCGGCGCTTTGGCTGGCTTCCCTTTTCATTTCTGGCGCACATTCCGCCGGTTCTGCCGAATCGCCTGCCGCTAGCACGCCGGGCGCTGCAACATACCGCAGGACTGAACGCGCCTAAAGCGTGTGGGTGGCGCGCGACGACGTAATCGCCGCGCCGAGGATTTCCTCGATACGCTGACGCGTGCGCTGGCCGCTCTCATCGGCGGGAAAATGAACCCCGATGCCTGGCGCCTTGTTATTGTGGGCGCCGGCTGGCGTGACCCATACCACCTTGCCGGCGATCGGATATTTGCTGGCATCGTCCATCAGCGACAGGATCAGGTAGATTTCGTCGCCCAGCTGGTGGCTGCGGCTGGTCGGAACGAAAATGCCGCCGTTTGCCAGAAAAGGCATGTAGGCAGCATACAGCGCCGCCTTTTCCTTGACGGATAGTGACAGTACGGAGGGACGGGGCGGCGCGGCGCCGCTGATTTCTGCCATGGCCAACCTATGCGAAAACGGTGGAGTAATCCAGCAACATGTCTTCGATGAACAGCTTGGGCGACAGCGGATGGTCTGCAATGGCCCGTCTTTCGTTCATCGACTTCATCACCGCCAGCAGTTTGTTCGCGTCTGCACGCTTGGCAAGCGCGTCGATTTCCCGGCGGTGTTTTGGATAATAACGGATCTTTCCGGAAAACTTGACGGAAAACACGTCATAGAGCCAGCGCTGCAGCCAGGCGGTTATGTCCGCCGGCGAGGATTTCTGCAACTGGTCCGCTGTCTTCAGCGCCGCGTCGGCTGCCGGCTTGGCCAGATGCGCCAGCAGCGTTTCGACCGCGTCCCGCGATCCCGCCTGCGACTGCGCCAGCGCCGCGAGCGGCGCGCCACCCTGCTCGGCCAGCCAGCTTTCGGCTTCCGCCGCGCCCTGCGCCTGAAGCCAGGCCAGGGCCTGCGCCGCGCCTGGCATGGGCAGCGGCACCTTGCGGCAGCGTGAGACGATGGTTGGAAGCAGACGGTCGATATTGTGGCTGACCATCAGGAATACGGTTGCCGGCGGCGGCTCTTCCAGGGTTTTCAGCAAGGCATTGGCGGCAATCGCGTTCAGCGCCTCGGCGGGATACAGCAGCACTACGCGGCGGCCGCTGCGATGGGTCGATACGTTGATGAAGTTAGCCAGTGCACGTATCTGCTCGATGCGAATTTCTTTCGAGACGCCTTTTTCCGCCTTTGCCGCCTTCCCGGTTTCAGCACCGGCGTCATCCACGGCGCCGGCATCCTCCATGCTCTCCGGGCGCACCCGCCGGTAATCCGGATGCGCATACTGGGCAAACCAGCCACAGGCCAGGCATTGCCCGCAGGCATGGCCATCCGGCAGAGGCGCCTCGCACAGCAGCGCCTGGGCGAGCTGTTCGGCGAACTGGGTTTTTCCGACGCCCTGCGGCCCGTGCAGCAATACCGCATGCGGAAAGCGCTCCCGCATCTGCATCACCTGTGACCAGGCTTCGACTTGCCAAGGCAGGGTCGGGCTGATTGTTACCGCCATTACTTGTCCACCATCAATACTTCATGAATCACTTTAATATTCCAAAGATTTTTATTCATAATCAGTCACTTACAACATAAATTTGAAGTTCAACTTAATTCTTCGATTATTTCTGCAAGTGCCTGATTTACTTCACTTATTGTCTGAGTAGAGTCAATCAGACGGAACCGCTTGGGAAACTGTTCGGCCCGGCGCAGATATTCAGCCTGGGTGGCGGCAAAGAATGCAGCCTGCTCCTGCTCGAAACGATCGAGATCGCGCGACTTGTCCAGACGGGCGCGCGCCACTTCCAGCGGCACGTTGAACAGCAGCGTCAGATCGGGCTGCAGGTGCGGGTGCACCCATGCTTCCAGCGCGTCGAGCTTTTCCCGCGCCAGTCCGCGCCCGCCGCCCTGGTAGGCGAAGGTGGCGTCGGTAAAGCGATCTGAAACGACCCAGTCGCCACGGGCAAGCGCAGGTTCGATCACCTGGGCGAGATGCTCGCGGCGCGATGCAAACATCAGCAGCGCCTCGGTTTCCAGATGCATTTTTTCCTTCAGCAGCAGGCCGCGCAGTTGTTCGCCGAGCGGCGTGCCGCCGGGCTCGCGGGTGGTGATCACGGTATGGCCCATCTCGTGCAGCAGCGAGGCCACGAAGGACAGGTGGGTGGACTTGCCGGCGCCGTCTATGCCTTCGAAGGTGATGAATTTTCCTGGTGTCATGAATGTGAAGCGATCGCTATCGTTGATATTTGTTCACTGCCTGGTTGTGTTCCGTCAGGCTACCCGAAAAATGGCTGGTGCCGTCGCCGCGGGCGACGAAGTACAGTGCATCGGTGCGGGCCGGATTGAGCGCCGCGGCCAGCGCCGCCGTTCCCGGCAGCGCGATCGGTGTCGGCGGCAGGCCGGCGCGGGTGTAGGTGTTGTACGGCGTATCGGTCTGCAGGTCGCGCTTGCGGATATTGCCCCGGAAACGCTCGCCCATGCCATAGATCACGGTGGGATCGGTCTGCAGCATCATGCCCTGTCGCAAGCGGTTGACGAACACGCCGGCAATGAGATCGCGCTCGGATTTCTGGCCAGTCTCCTTTTCCACGATGGATGCCATGATCAGCGCCTCGTACGGCGTCTTGTACGGCAGGCCCGGCGCACGGCCCGTCCAGCTTTCCTCCAGCTTTTTTTGCATCAGCGCATGGGCGCGCCGGTAGATCTGCAGGTCGCTGGCGCCCTTGGCAAACAGATAGGTATCGGGGAAAAACAGGCCTTCCGGCTGACGGTAATCGGGCGTCACCTTGGCCAGCAGTTCTTCATCGCTCATGTTGACGGTGTCGTGCTTGAGGGCCGCATTCTCAGCGATGGCCTGGCGCATCTGGCGGAAGGTCCAGCCTTCGATCACGACCAGCGCGTGCTGCGCGAATTCGCCGCGCACCAGCTGCTCGACCAGCCTGCGCGGCGTGGCGCCGGGTTCCAGTTCGTAGGCGCCGGCCTTGATCTTGCCGCTCTTGCCGCCCAGCCTGACCAGCGCTTCGAGCAGCAGCGGCTGTACCGGCACCCCGGCCGCCGCCACCTGCTCGGTCGCGCCGCGCACGCCGCTGCCGGCTTCGATGGTGAAGCCGATCGCCTCGCCATCCTTCTTCATGATGGGCTGCCCGGCCCAATAATAGAAGCCGAACGCCAGCGTCGCGACAAGGACGGTCATTATTGCAAGAAACTTTTTCACACCACTCCGCCTGTTCAAATTCGCGCCCGACCGAACGCGTTTTTCTGACGCCACTATAATCGAGCCGTCATGATAATCGGTGAATCCGTCAATCAACTAATCCCATGAGCACAAGCACCACTCCCTGGCTGGACTTTCTGGCCACCCAAGGCGCCCGCCTCTCTGCATCGACCGCGCCGGAAGTCGTCGGGTTCCAGGACGAATCCAGCGCCGCGAACATCGTCGTGCCGCTGACCCATCTCGGCCTGATCGCCGCCACCGGCGAGGAAGCCGCGTCGTTCCTGCATAACCAGCTGACCAATGACGTTCAGGCGCTTGGCCTGTCGGAGGCGCGGCTGGCGGGCTACTGCACGCCGAAGGGACGCCTGCTGGCAACCATGCTGATCTGGAAATCCAGCGACGCCATCCTGCTGCAACTGCCGCGCGAGATACAGGCGACGGTGCAGAAGCGCCTGCAGATGTTCATCCTGCGCGCCAAGGCAAAGCTGGCCGACGTCAGTGACAGCCAGGTGGCGCTCGGGTTGGCCGGCCCGGATGTCGCGGCCGCGCTGGCGCCATGGTTCCCCGACTTGCCCGCTGCCGCCTATGGCGTGAAGCAGCAGGCCGCCGGCACCCTGATCCGCATGCCGGATGCGGCCGGCGTGCCGCGCTTCCAGTGGATCGCCCCCCTGGAAACCGCGCAGCAGGCCTGGCCGCAACTGGCGCAAAGCCTGCGGCCGGCCGCCACCGCCGCCTGGCGCGCGCTCGACATACAGGCTGGCATACCCCTGGTCGTGCAGGCGACTCAGGAGCAGTTCGTGCCGCAAATGATCAACTTCGAAGTGCTGGGCGGCGTCAACTTCCGCAAGGGCTGCTACCCGGGCCAGGAAATCGTCGCCCGCAGCCAGTACCTGGGCAAGCTCAAGCGCCGCATGCTGCCGGCACAGGTGGCTGCCACCGGCGTGCGGCCCGGCACCGAGGTGTTTGCCAGCAGCGACCCGGACCAACCCTGCGGCCAGGTCGTCAATGCCGAAGCCAGCGGCGACAGGACGCTGTGCCTGGTGGAACTGAAGACCGCTGTGCTTGAGCAGGGCGGCGACATCCGGCTCGGCTCGGCGTCCGGCCCCGTGCTCGAGATCGGCACGCTGCCCTACGAACTGATCGACCCGACCTGAACGGCCTGCGCATGGATTTCTATGTCTATTACAAGGTCGCGCCGGATGCGGCCGCAGCACTGGCGCCGCGGGTGAAGCAGCTTCAGCAGCAGCTCGCGGCCAGCCACGGCGTGGCCACCGCCCTGAAACGCCGCCCCGGCGAACAGAATGGCATGCAGACCTGGATGGAGGTCTATACAGGCGCGCCGTCCGACTTCGCCGCGGCGCTCGAGATCGCGGTTAGGGAAAGCGGCATCGCGGCATGCGCCACCGGCGGGCGCCACACTGAAATCTTCATGGACCTGGAAGCATGTGTCTGATTGTGTTTGCATGGCAGGTGATTCCTGGCCTCTCGCTGCTGGCAGCAGCCAACCGCGACGAATTCTACGAGCGTCCTGCATTGCCGGCGCACTGGTGGGCGGATGAGCCCGACGTGTATGCCGGGCGCGACCTGCGTGGCAATGGCACATGGCTGGGCATTACCCGCGGCGGCCGTTTCGCCGCCCTGACCAATGTGCGCGACCCGCAGTCTTTCCGCCCGGACGCGCCATCGCGCGGCGCGCTGGTGTCCGACTTCCTGCGCGGCAGCGACAGCGCCGCCGATTACATCGAGACGCTGGCGCATGATGCCGACCGTTATAACGGCTTCAACCTGCTGGTGTGCGATGGCACGGACCTGATCTGGTACACCAACGCGGACACGGAAGATCCGCGCAACGGCATGCCGCTGCCGCATGGCATCTACGGCCTGTCGAATGCCTTCCTCGACACGCCCTGGCCCAAGGTGCTGCGCAGCAAGGCGGAATTCGCCAGCCTGCTGTGCCAGGGCGCGCCCGTCGATGCCTACTTCGACATGTTGAGCGATGCCACCCGTCCCAGTGACTGCCGCCTTCCCCACACCGGCGTGCCGCTGGAATGGGAGCGGGTGCTGTCGCCGATCTTCATCGAGTCGCCCGGCTACGGCACCCGCTGCTCCACGGTCGTGCAGCTGCTGCAGGACGGCAGCGCCCAGCTGGCCGAGCGGCTGGCCGAGCCGTGCGGCGCCGCGGCGCCTGTCATCCAGGAGAAAATCTACGGCGCATTGCGATGTGTTCGATCCCCGCGTCCATGAACATGTCGCCTTCAGGCTCGAAACCGTGCCGGGCATAGAAGTCGCGCGCAGTAAGCTGGGCATGCAGCACGACGTCGCGGTCGCCGCGGCGGCGTGCCTCGTCCATCAGGGCGCATAGCACCAGGCTGCCGGTGCCGGCGCCGCGCGCGTCCTGGCGCACCGCCATCCGTCCGATATGGCCATCCGGCAGCAGGCGGCCGGTCGCGACGGGCACGCCGTCCTGGTAAGCCACCGCGTGCAGCGACTGCGCATCCATCTCATCGAGTTCCAGCTCGGCCGGAACGCCCTGTTCGACTACGAACACCTGCTGCCGCAATGCGGCGGCGGCCTGGCGCTGCTGCTCCCAGGAGCCGATCACGATGCGCGTGCTCATTGCTGCACCGGCGCCAGCCGCTCCAGTTCGGCCAGCCGGGCGCGCCATGCATCCGGCAGCGCCACGCCCTTGCGCACCGTGGTGTCGGCATACACGTAAACCAGTTCGCCGGCAATCAGGAATTCCTCGCCGCGGTAGATTTCCAGCACGTAGCGCATCGAGCTGCGGCCGAGCGCGGCACAGCGCACGCCGATGTCGAGCATGTCGTCGAAGCGCGCCGGCGCGTGGTATTCGACGGTGGCCTTGCGGGCAAACATTTCCTGGCCATCCTCGGCCTGCTGCATCACGCCGGGCAGGCCGGTGGCGCGCCAGTATTCGGTGAAGGCGACATCGAAATAGGTCAGGTAGTGGCCGTTGAAGACAATGGCCTGCATGTCGACTTCGGCCCAGCGCACCCGCAAGGGGTGGAAGAATGCAAAATCCGCGCGTGCCATGACGCTCCTTTTCAAATTGACTTGATTGCATGATGGCCTTTGGCCCGAGCGAACGCTCAGGCCGTCCAGCCGCTTTCCGATACGATTTTCCAGTGCCCGGCTTCGCGGCCCCAGTACTGCCGCTTGCGGATCGACGAGCGCTTGCCGCCCGACACCGCGTCCATCGTGAACGTGGCCACGATCAGTTCCTCGCCCGGATAACGGAACAGGCTCAGCTCGCGCAGCGCCAGCGTCGGCTTGTTCAGCTGCTGGATCGCTTTCTGCTGGCGCGCCAGCCAGTCATCGAGCGTGTCGGCCTGCTCGCTGCGAAAGCGGCTCGCATAGTGATGCCGCAGCTGGTCGAAGTCCTGCAGCTGCAGCGCCGAGCGCCAGTTCTCGACCATGGCCTGCGCCTGAGCGCGCTCGGCGTCGACCTGTTGGCGCGGCACGAACTCGGCGTCGCGCGCAATCACGACCGGCGTCTTGTTGACCTCGACACCGGCATAGACCTGGCGCAGGTCGGGATTGGTGAGCACCACGCAGCCGTCGGACGACAGGGGCGGCCGGCTGTAATTGCGGGACGGCGTCCCGTGCAGCCAGATCCCGGACCCTTCCCGGCCCTGCAATTTATCCCATTCATTCGGATAGCTCAGGGGCAGCGCGCCCACGCCATAGAAGTCCGGCAGTCGGTAGCCCGCCAGGCGGCTGGTGACGTAGTACACGCCCAGCGGCGTCTTCTGGTCGCCTTCTTTCTGCTTGTTGATGCCCAGCTTGCCCTGGCTGATATAAAAGTCCTGCGCAAAGCGCAGCTCGCCCTGGCGGTTTTCGTAGACATACAGCCGGGAACGGTGGGCATCCACCACCAGCACCCGCTTCTGGTCGGGACGCAGCTGCAGCACCGCGCGCGGCACCCTGGAAGGGTCGGGGCGTTCGGTAAGGGCCTTGATGCGCGCCATGGCTTCCTGCCTGAGGTCGGCCAGCGCCTCGGGCGCAGCCCCTTCGACCGCGCCGATCCGGTCGACGGGGCGGGTTTGCATCATCAGCAGGTCGCCGCGTACCAGGTGGCCGAGCTGGAAAGTGGGATACGCGTTCACCAGCGCATCGGCCTTGGCCAGCGCGTCGCGCAGGTGACGGTTGCCCAGATCCTTGTAGACCTCGATGAGCATCTGGTCCGGATCGATCCGGCCCGCGCCCGTGGCTGGCGCGGCCGGCAGCAATGCGCTTGCGGCGGCCATGCAGCAGCCGAGGAATCGTGTGCGCAATCTCACTCTCATCAACCGGCCGTGCGTTCCTGCTTGATCAGCCACTTGCCGCGCTGGCGTTCCAGTTCCAGCGTCTTGCGGCTGGTGGCGCTGAGGCGGTCGGATACATAGCTCTGGCGGAAATGCACGACGGCGGTATTGCCTTCGGTGGTTACCTGCGGCTTGTCGATGTCGACCTTGATGCGGCCCTTGCCGGCAATGCGCTGCTGGCGCTCCTCGACCCATGCCTTGCGGGTCATGCCGCCGGCAGGGTCGAAGTCGGGCGCGTAATGGGCCAGATAGGCCTGCACGTCGCGGGCGCTCCAGGCCCTGGCCCAGCTCTGCACCGCGCTCAGCACGGCCTCCCGTTCGGCGGCGGCTTCCTGCGCGGCCCGTGCCTTGGGATCGGGTTTCTCGGTCTTGTCGGCCTTGTCGGTCTTGTCGGCCTTGACCATGCGCACCGGCGGTTCGGCACGCCTGGCGGCGTCCGCCCGCGCCGGTTGGGGCGGCTGCGGCACTGCCTCGCGCGGCGCTGGAGCCGGCGCCGGTCTGGACTCGGGCCTGGCTACCGGCGCCGCCGCTCTGGCTTCCACCGGCGCGGCGGCAACGATGGTGACCGCAGGCGGCGCCGGCTTGCCCGGCGCAAGCGCTACCGCAGCTGGCGCAGGCGACGCCGGAGGCTGCGCTGCGGCTGCCGGCGTTGCCGCGGCAGCAACCGGCGTCGGCGCCACCGGGGCCACCGCCAGCGAAGCGGACTGCGCGCCCGGCAGGGTGAGGTTTCGCACCAGCGCGAGCTGCGCTGGCGCCGGCTTGCCCGGCTGGACCTGCAGGGCCTTGTCGTAGGCCTGGCTGGCCAGGCGTGCATGCACGTCCCCCAGATTGTCGAATGCGGTGGCATAGGCCGGATGCGTGCGCAGCGCCTTGTCCAGCGCTGCCTTGGCCTTGTCGTACTGGCCTGAAGCGGCATACAGCACCGCCAGGTTGTTGTAGGGCTCGGGCAGCTTCGGATAGTCCTGGGTCAGTTTGCTGAAGATGGCAATCGCCTCCGCGGGCCGGGTCTCGGAGAGCATCACGCCTTTCATGAAGCGCATCTGCGCGTCGGCCGGCTGTTTCGCCAGCAGCGCGTCGATGCGCCTGAGCGCTTCCTCACCCTGGCCGTTGCGGGCGAGGCGCGCGATGTCGGCAGCCTCATCCGCCCGCGCCGGGCCGGCGCCAAGCAGCAGCGCCAGCAGGGGCGGAACAAGGAAGCGGAACCGGATCGGCGGGAAGGACGAACTCATCAGGCGTCGTGTGCGGAAAAAAAACCGGTATGGTACACCGGCGAGGCAGCCACCGGTCAGGTTCTTCCGTGGCCCGTCGCGCATGCCGGTTCAGCAGCGGCAAGGCAACCCCGCCACGCCGGCAGGCTCAGCGCTCGATGAATTCCCGGATCAGCTGGTTGATGCGCGCCGGCTGTTCATGCACGACCCAGTGGCTGCCTTCGGGAATGCGGGTCAGGTCCACGTCCGGCACCACGCTCTCCAGTCCATCGAGCAGGCCCTTGGGCAGAGCCATGTCGCTTTCGCCCCAGATCACCTTGGTCGGCACGCGTATGGTGAAGTCTTCCGGCTTCATCTGCGACTCCAGGCGGGCCGGCCCCGCATTGCCTTCAGTGGGCGGATGCAGCGGCGAGGCGCGGTAGTAATTGACGCCGCCGGTCAGGCCGCGCGCCCAGCATGCGTGGTACTTCGCCCTGGTCTCGCCGGTAAACCAGGGCGCCGGCGACTTGCCCATGCCGGTCAGGAAACCTTCCATCATCGCGAAGTCATTCTGGGCCAGCGCCTTCTCGGAGCCATCGGCGCGCAGCCAGTTCATGTAGGCGCTCGCGGCCTGCTGGGCCGGGTCGTTTGCCAGCGCCTTCATGAACAGATAGGGATGCGGCGCATTGACGATCACCAGCTTTTCCAGCATTGCCGGCAGCGCCAGCGCGAAACTCCAGGCGATCGCGCCGCCCCAGTCATGGGCCACCATGATGCAGCGGTCGTAGCCGAGCGCACCGATGAGCAGCTTCAGATCGTCGATGATGAGCCTGGCCTTGTACTGGGCCGGGTCGGACGGCATGTCCGACAGGTTGAAGCCGCGCAGGTCCGGCGCAACGGCGTAATACTGCTGGCCGAACTCGGCCAGCTGCTCATGCCATTCGTACCAGAACTCCGGAAAGCCGTGGACGAACAGCACCAGCGGACGTCCGGGATCGCCGGCGCTGGCGTAATGCAGGCGGGTGCCATTGGAGAGGCTGGCGTATTGCTCGGTCTTGATCGCGGCGGACATGGCGGCTCCTGTTGATGTGAATGGCAGAACGGCAAAGGGCGTGCTTCAGCCCTTGAGCTTCTCGCGCAGCATGTCGCGGATGTGGGGGGCGGCCGCATAGGGATCGCCGGGATTCTTCTGCTGGATGATTTCCTCCATGCGCTGCTGCACATTGCCCAGCGCGCCGGGATGGGAATAGATATAGAAGCGGTCATCGCGGATGGCATCGAAGGTCCATTCCGCCACCTGCACCGCCGACACCTTGCCCGAGCCGACCGCCTTGTCCGACATGGCCTGCGCTGCGCGCTGGCTGGCCGTTGGCGGCGTGTCCTGCTTCAGGTCGTCCGGACGGTTGCGGTGCGAGGCCGATATGCCGGTCGGCACGAAGTAAGGGCACAGCACCGATGCGCCGATCGGCGCGTCCACCAGCTTCAGGTCCTGGTACAGCGACTCCGACAGCGACACCACCGCATGCTTGGAGACGTTATAGATGCCCATGGTCGGCGCATTGAGCAGGCCGGCCATCGACGCCGTGTTGACGATGTGTCCCTGGTAGCTCGAATCCTTGCTGGCGCATTCCAGCATCAGCGGCGTGAAGATGCGCACGCCATGGATCACGCCCCACAGGTTCACGCCCAGCACCCATTCCCAGTCGGCCTGCGAGTTTTCCCAGACCAGGCCGCCGGCGCCGACGCCGGCATTGTTGAACAGCAGATGGACCGCGCCGAAGGCACGCATGGCCTCGTCGGCCAGCGCCTGCACTTCCGCGGCATGGCGCACGTCGCAGCGCAGCGCCGTCACCTGGGCGCCCTGCTGGGCCAGTTCGGCGCGGGCGGCTTCGAGCGCATCCTGCTGGACGTCGGCCAGCACCAACTTCATGCCCAGCCGTGCGCCGATGTTGGCGAATTCCCGGCCGAAGCCGCTCGCTGCGCCGGTGATGACGGCGACCTTGTTCTCGAATGTATGCATGTTGTCTCCTTTGTCTGTGCGCCTCTGCCGGCGCTCTTGTCGGGCGGCCGCGGAGGGCCGCCCCGTTTTGCTAGGCCCGGCGCAGCTGATAGCCGATGCGCGGGAAATGCACCACTACGGTTCCGGCCCGCTCGTCCTCGCGCCGCACCGCATACGCGATCTCGCTGGCGGCAACCAGTTCGCCCGCCACCGGGTCCTGCGCATAGTCGGCCGGCGTCACCGTCACCGGCGTGCCGAGTGGAATGCCATGGGTATCGACGAAGCTTGCATCCGGCGTTGCCGGCTCGGCCGCGCGCGCAATCTGCAATGCTTCCTCGCCGCTGAGCTTTTCGGGCTGCGCCAGCGGGAAGGCCTCGATGGCGTTCATCCAGGTCCGCAGACGCGGGAACTGGTCGAGGATGCCGGCCACCGCCTTGGCCTGGCGCACGAACCAGAGGCAATGGTAGACCGAGAAATCGGCAATGCCAGGCTGTTCGCCCAGCAGCCACGGCTGGCCGCCGGCCAGCATGTCCTCCAGCCAGCGCAGATACTGCGGCAGCGCCGCCGCTGCATCGGCCGGATGCATGCGCGCTGCATTGCCGCGCATTGCGGTGCGGTCGGCGCTGAACGCCTGCATCTGCTCCGGCGTCAGGTGGCCAAACAGGCTCTGTACGCCGGCCGGCTGGAACACATAGGGAATCACGGTCCAGAACAGGGTGCTGTCGGCCCACTGCGCCAGCAGCCTGGCCTGCCCCGCCACCGGCGCTGGATACAGCGTGGGCGACGGCGCTATGCGGTCCAGCACGGCGCAGATCAGCGCGGTGTCGCAATAGATGTCGGCGCCGATCTGCATCACCGGCGTGCGGCGATAGCCGCCTGTCAGCGGCATCAGGTCCGGCTTGGGCATGATGATCGGGATGATCACCGACTTCCACGGCAGCTTCTTCCAGGCCAGCACGCGCCTGACCTTTTCCGCGAACGGCGACGTCGGATAGTGATGCAGGATGATGTCAGTCATGGCGCGGCGCCTCAGGACAGCTTGACCAATTGCTTGCCGAAGTTCCTGCCCTTGAGCAGGCCGATGAAGGCCTCCGGCGCGGCGGCCAGCCCGTCGGCCACCGACTCGCGGAACTTCAGCTTGCCGCTGCCGACCAGTTCGCCCAGTTCCTGCAGGCCCTGCGGCCAGAACTCGGGATGCTCGGAGACGATGAAGCCGCGCATCGACAGCCGCATCGTCAGCATGGTGCGCAGGTTGTTCAGCACCATCGGCTCGCCGTCGTAGCCGGCGATCAGGCCGCACAGCGCGATGCGGCCGAACGGGTTCATGCGGGCGATGCAGGCGTCGAAGATCTCGCCGCCCACATTCTCGAAGATGGCATCGATGCCGTCCGGCGTGGCCGCCTTCAGGTCCTGCGCCAGGTTGCCGGCCTTATAGTCGATGCAGGCATCGAAGCCCAGTTCATTGACCACATAGGCGCACTTCCCCGGACCGCCGGCAATGCCGACGGCGCGGCAGCCGCGCACCTTGGCCAGCTGGCCGACCACGCTGCCGACCGCGCCGCTGGCGGCCGACACGACGATGGTCTCGCCCGCCTTGGGCTGCATGATCTGGGTCAGGCCATACCAGGCGGTCATGCCCGGCATGCCGACCGAGCCGAGGTAGGCCGACAGCGGCACCGGGCCATCCTTGACCCGGCGCAGGCCGGCGCCGTCGGACACGCCCATCTCGGACCAGCCCAGCATGCCGACCACCTTGTCGCCCACCGCGAATTTCGGATTCTTCGATTCGACGATCTCGCCCACCGTGCCGCCCACCATCACCGCGCCGATCGCCTGCGGCGCGGCATAGCTCTTCACGTCCTCCATGCGCATGCGCATGTAGGGGTCGAGCGACAGGTAATGATTGCGGATCAGCACCTGGCCGTCGCTGATGGACGGCACCGGCACCTGCTCCAGCCGGAAGTTGTCGGGGCTGACGTGTCCCTGGGGACGGGATGCGAGGACGATCTGCTGATAGGTGCTCATGAGTACTCCGCCTGATGGATTTAACTGCAAACGAAACTGCGGGAAACCGGTTCAGCCCTTGTCTATGCGCGGGCCGGCGTCGGTGCGCTTCAAAAACTTGAAGGTGCCCATGGACTTGGCCACCAGCCGTTCGCCGTCCCATAGCTCGCCTTCGCAGAAGCACATGGTGCGGGACCGGTGGAAGGCGTGCCCTTTGGCCACGATGCGGCCGCCGGCCTTGCCGCCGGGCTCCATGAAGCTGGTCTTCATCTCGATGGTGACGCCGCCGCGGGCTTCCGGGTCGAGCGAGCGGCCGGCCATGGACATCACGACGTCAAGCAGCGTCATCACCACGCCGCCATGGGTCACGTGCCAGCTGTTCATGTGGCGCGGCTGCAGCGTCAGGGCGATCTCGGCGCGGCCGTCGGCCATGCCGTGGAATTCGACGCCGAGGTCGTGCAGGAACGGGATCTCCGCCGGGAACGGCTGCTGTTTCGGGGTGAACGCCGTCATCAGTGCACCGACGACACGCCGCCGTCGACGGCGAGGATCTGGCCGGTGATGTGCTTGCCGGCGTCGGAGGCGAACAGCAGCGCCGCGCCCTTCAGGTCTTCGTCGTCGCCGATGCGCTGCAGCGGCGCACGCTTGGACAGGTTCTCCTCGCCGCGCTGCTCCAGGATGCCCTTGGTCATCTTGGACGGGAAGAAGCCCGGCGCCAGCGCATTGACGGTAATGTTGTGGCGGCCCCATTCGCCGGCCAGGGTGCGGGTGAAGTTCACCACTGCGCCCTTTGAGGTGTTGTAGGCGATGGTCTGCATCGAGTCCGGGCCGTTGCCGGACAGGCCGGCGATCGAGGCGACATTGACGATGCGGCCGTACTTGCGCGGAATCATCGACTGCTTGCCCACTTCCCGCGACAGCAGGAAGATGCTGCGGATGTTCAGGTTCATCACCTTGTCCCAGGCTTCGGTCGGATAGTCCTGGGCCGGGGCGCCCCAGGTGGCGCCGGCATTGTTGACCAGGATGTCGATGTGGCCCAGGCGCTTCATGGCCTCGGCCACCAGCGGGCCGACTGCTTCCTCGCGCGACAGGTCGGCGGCGATGGCGCTGGCTTCGATGCCGCGCGACTTCAGGTGCGCTACCGCTTCATCGAGATCGGATTGCTTGCGCGAGGACAGCACCAGGGTGGCGCCCTGCTCGCCCAGCGCTTCGGCGATCTGCAGGCCGAGGCCGCGCGAGCCGCCGGTGATCAGGGCGGTCTTGCCCTTGAGGTCGAATAACTGTTGGGTGGTTCTCATCTTGTCTCCTTGTGACTCGTCGAGTCGTCCTTGTTTGAATGGCGGGAATGCGTCGTCGCTCCCGATGTCATGTACGGCTTGCGTGAGGTGGGATAACCCGAAGGGGCATCCCACCGTGGACCGCAAACGGAAAACGCAATTAGACAAACTCCCTTGATCAGCCAATGGCGCAATACCCTTCGGTCATTGCACCCTACGCGATCGGGAAAGTCCTAGATTTCATAATCCATGCACTGGCGCGCCTCGCGTACGGCGATGACGAACGGCTTCAGGGCGACGTGCTGCGGATGGTCCTGGTAGGCGTCGAGCGCGGCGCGGTCGGCGAATTCCGAGTACAGCACCACGTCGTAGGTCGCCTCCAGGCCGGGCTGGGCCAGCGCCACTTCGAACTTCAGGATGCCGGGCACGATGCCGGCGCAGGCGTCCAGCAGTTCCTTCATCTTCTGCGCATTGGCCGCGCGGTCCGCGCCTTCGGCCTGGTCCTTCAGTTTCCACATCACGATGTGCTTCAGCATCGATGCTCCGTATCGTTTCAGCCTCTGAATGAACGGCGCGCAGGCTTGGCCCGCCCGCGCGCCGCGCGGTGTCAGAACCAGTCGTCCTGCATGTCCAGCGTGGTGGTGTCGACGGTTTCCAGCAGGTCCAGCTGCTGATGCACCTTCGGCAGCTCCCACTTGAAGAAGTAGGCACAGGCCTGGAGCTTGCCGCGGTAGAAGTCGGCGTCATGGCTTTCCTTGCCCACCGCCACCAGCGCCTGCTCCAGCCAGATCCACGCCAGCACCGTATGGCCAAAGGCTTCCAGGTACAGCGAGGCGTTGGCCAGGGTCTTGTTCATGTCGCCGGCGGCGTACAGCACGCGCGTCACCGCGTCAATGCGCTGCAGCGCCGCGCCCAGCGCATGGGCATCGGCCGCCAGTTCCTTCACGGCCAGCGCGCGGTCGATTGTTTTCTGCACCGCATTGGCATAGGCCTTGAACGCCGCGCCTTCCTGCATCACGACCTTCCGGCCGAGCAGGTCCAGGCCCTGGATGCCGTGCGTGCCTTCGTGAATCGGGTTGAGCCGGTTGTCGCGGTAGAACTGCTCGACGTTGTATTCGCGGGTATAGCCATAGCCGCCATGCACCTGGATCGCCAGGTTGTTGGCTTCCAGGCACCACTGCGACGGCCAGGACTTGACGATGGGCGTCAGCATGTCCAGCAGCAGCGAAGCCTCGCGCACCGCCTCCGGGTTCTCGTTGGTGCGCTGCTCGTCGACCAGCAGCGAGCAGTACAGCGCCAGCGCCATGCCGCCCTCCACATAAGCCTTCTGCGCCAGCAGCATGCGCTTGACGTCGGTATGCTCGATGATCCTCAGCTGCGGCTTGGCCGGGTCCTTGTTCATCGGATGCCGTCCCTGCGGACGGTTGCGCGCATAGTCCAGTGCATGCAGGTAGCCGGTATAGCCCAGCACCACCGCGCCCAGGCCGACGCCGATGCGGGCTTCGTTCATCATGTGGAACATGTTGGCCAGGCCCTTGTGGACTTCGCCCACCAGGTAGCCGATGGCGCCCGCCTTGCCCTGCGGCTTGAACTTGCCCTCGCCGAAGTTGAGCAGGCAATTGGTGGTGCCGCGATAACCCATCTTGTGATTCAGGCCGGCCAGCACCACGTCATTGCGCTCGCCCAGGCTGCCGTCCTCGTTGACCAGCTTCTTCGGCACGATGAAGAGGGAAATGCCCTTGACGCCGGGAATGAGCTTGCCGTCCGGGCCGGGCACCTTGGCCAGCACCAGGTGCACGATGTTTTCCGACAGTTCATGCTCGCCGGCGGAAATCCACATCTTGTTGCCGGTCAGGCGATAGGTGCCGTCTTCCTGCGGCTCGGCGCGGGTCACGATGTCGGACAGGCTGGAGCCGGCCTGCGGCTCGGACAGGCACATGGTGCCGAAGAAGCGGCCTTCGAGCATCGGCTCGACAAAGGTCCTGATCTGTTCAGGCGTGCCGCACTTGAGCAGCGTGTTGGCATTGCCTATGGTCAGGAAGGGGTAGGACGAGGTGCCGACATTGGCTGCCTTGAAGTAGGCAAAACCGGCTTTCTCGACCACGCAAGGCAACTGCATGCCGCCGCGCTCGTAGTCCTGGCCGGCAGCCATCAGGCCGGCCTCGCAGAATACCTTTAGCGCCGCGCCGACTTCCGGAATCATGTCGACCCGCTCGCCGTCGAAATGCGGCTCCTGCTGGTCGCTCTTCTTGTTATGCGGAGCGAACAGGTCGGTGGCGATCTGTTCGCAGGTGTCCATGGCGGCGTTGAAGGTCTCGCGGCTGTGGTCGGCATAGCGCGCACGCGACGTCAGCGACTCGACGTTGAGCCATTCATACAGCAGGAAGTCGATGTCGCGGCGGGATAGAAGTTTGGATTGCATGCTGGTCTCCGTCGCGCAGGTCCGTGCCTGCGCGATCCTGTTGATGAGATGAGGCAGGCGCCCGCCGCAGCCGGAGCCGCCTGCGGGCGCTGGGGGCAGCCGTGCGCCGCCCCCGCGCTGTCGCGCTTAAACGACTTCGAACAGGCCGGCGGCGCCCTGGCCGCCGCCGATGCACATCGTCACCACCACCAGCTTGGCGCCGCGGCGCTTGCCCTCGATCAGCGCATGGCCGGTCAGGCGCGCGCCCGACACGCCGTACGGATGGCCAACCGCGATCGCGCCGCCGTTGACGTTCAAGCGGTCCATCGGGATGCCCAGCTTGTCGGCGCAGTACAGCACCTGCACGGCGAAGGCTTCGTTGAGTTCCCACAGGTCGATGTCCTCGACCTTCAGGCCGGCCTTCTGCAGCAGCTTGGGGATCGCGAATACCGGGCCGATGCCCATTTCGTCCGGCTCGCAGCCGGCGATGGCAAAGCCGCGGAAGATGCCCAGCGGGGTCAGGCCGCGCTGCTCTGCGAGCTTGCTGTTCATCACGATGGCAACCGAGGCGCCGTCGGAGAACTGGCTGGCGTTGCCCGCGGAGATCACGCCGCCCGGCACCGCGGTGCGGATCTTGGAGACGCCTTCCATCGTGGTGTCGCCGCGGATGCCTTCGTCGGCGTCGATGGTGACTTCGCGGGTCATCAGCATGCCGGAGGCCTTGTCGGCCACGCCCATGATGGTGGTCATCGGCGCGATCTCGTCCTTGAACTTGCCTTCGTTCAGCGCGGCGAAAGCCCGTTGCTGGCTGCGCACGCCGTATTCATCCTGGCGCTCCTTGCTGATGTTGTAGCGCTTGGCCACGTTCTCGGCGGTCTGCAGCATCGGCCAGTAGATTTCCGGCTTGTTCTGCTTGAGCCAGGTCTCGACGATCATGTGCTTGTTGGCTTCCTGCTGCACGCAGGAAATCGATTCGACGCCGCCGGCGGCATAGACGTCGCCTTCGCCGGCGATCACGCGCTGTGCCGCGGTGGCGATGGTCTGCAGGCCGGAGGAGCAGAAACGGTTGATGGTCATGCCGGCGGTGGTGACCGGGCAGCCGCCACGGATCGCGATCTGGCGGGCGATGTTGCTGCCGGTCGCGCCTTCTGGCGTGGCGCAGCCGATCAGCACGTCTTCGACTTCACCGGGCTCGATGCCTGCGCGCTGGATGGCATGCGACAGCGCGTGGCCGCCCATGGTTGCGCCGTGGGTCATGTTGAAGGCGCCTTTCCAGGACTTGGCAAGGGCGGTGCGGGCGGTCGAAACGATGACGGCGTCAGTCATGTGGGTCTCCTGGTTGGAATGAAATTCGGTATGCGGCGATTGGCGCCGGGTTGCGAAACAAACTGGAACGACTTTTTCTTGTGCAGCGAGAATAGCATAATTAAGTACGGTCGTTCGCAAAACTTTTGACAGTCTTTCACCCTTTTCAGGGCGTTGTCATTTTTCGCCGGGCAACGCCGGCAGCGGCGCGAACAGCGCTTCGATATCCTCGCTGGAAAAACCGGCGCCTTCCGAAGCGCGGTCGGCCAGGATGCTGTCGGCCAGCGCCGCCTTTTTCTCCTGCAGCGCGACGATTCTTTCCTCGATGCTGCCGGCCACGATCAGCTTGTAGACAAACACCGGCTTGTCCTGACCGAGGCGGTGCGCGCGGTCGGTCGCCTGGTTTTCCGCGGCCGGGTTCCACCATGGGTCGTAGTGGATGACGGTGTCGGCGGCGGTCAGGTTCAGGCCAACGCCGCCGGCCTTGAGGCTGATCAGGAACAGCGGCACTTCGCCGCGCTGGAAACGCTGCACCGGCAGGCTGCGGTCGCCGGTTTCGCCGGTCAGCATCGCATGCGGCATGTCGGCTTCAGTGAGCGCGGCGGCGATCAGGTCGAGCATGGCCGTGAACTGGGAAAACACCAGCACCTTGCGTCCCTCGGCCAGCAATGCCGGCAACATCGTCATCAGCATGTCGAGCTTGGCCGACTGCGCTGCCTTGGCGGCGGAGAGCTTGACCAGGCGCGGGTCGCAGCAGGCCTGGCGCAGCTTGAGCAGCGCATCGAGCACGACGATGTGGCTGCGCGCCAGGCCCTGCCCGGCGATCGCTTCCCTGACCTTCTTCTGCATGGCCGCGCGCACGGTTTCGTACAGGTCCCGTTGCGCCGCCTCGAGTTCCACCTTTGCCACGATCTGCGTCTTGGGCGGCAGTTCGGTCGCCACCTCGTCCTTTTTTCGGCGCAGCATGAATGGCCGCAGCCGGCGTGCCAGCAGCGCCCGCCGCGTCTGGTCGTCCGACTTCTCGATCGGATTGCGCCAGCGCTTGTTGAAGTCCTGCTGGCTGCCGAGGAAACCCGGCAGCAGGAAATCGAACTGCGACCACAGTTCGCCAAGGTTGTTTTCCAGCGGGGTGCCGGTCAGGCACAGCCGGTGCCGCGCGTTCAGCTGGCGAATCGCGGCCGCGCCGCGGGTAGCGGCGTTCTTCACATACTGGGCTTCATCCAGGATCAGCAGGTGCCAGGCATGCGCGCCCAGCGCTTCATGATCGCGCCAGATCAGCGGATAGGTGGTCAGCACCAGGTCGGAGGCGCCGATCTGGTCGAAGCGCTCCTTGCGGGCCGGGCCATGCAGGTCCAGCACCTTCAGCCCGGGCGCGAAACGCGCCGCTTCGGCCAGCCAGTTCGGCACCAGCGTGGTCGGCATCACTACCAGCGCCGGCCGGTCGAGCCGCCCGGCCTCTTTTTCCGTCAGCACATGGGCCAGGGTCTGCACGGTCTTGCCCAGCCCCATATCGTCGGCCAGCACGCCCGCCAGCTGGTGGCGGCGCAGGAACTGCATCCAGTCCAGGCCCTGCTGCTGGTACGTGCGCAGCGACGCCTTCAGCCCGCGTGGCGGCGCCGTGGTCTGCAGGCCGCCGCCTTCGCGCAGGCGCTGCGCCAGGTCGCGTGCCGCGGTGTCGCCGTGAAATTCCCAGCGGCCAGTGTCGCCGAGCGCCTCGAGCCGGCCAATATCCTCCGGTGCGAGTTCCAATTCGCCATCCGCCAGCGTATCGAACAGGTCGATCAGCGTGCCCACCACCGGTTTCAGGCGCGCGGCGCGTATGCGCAGCCGGTCGCCCTCGGGGCTGGTCAGTTCGATCGCCTCGTCATCGGCGATGCCGTCCAGCCTGCCCTTGCGCCAGCGGGCGTCGCGCCGGAACAGTTCCAGCAGCAGCGGCTCGAGGCGCACATTGCGGCCGTTGACCACAATCCCCAGTTCCAGCCCGAACCAGCCGTCGCTGCGCTGACGGGCGACGCCGTCGATGGCGTCGACATCGATCACATTGAAACGGCTGTCGGGCGCCATCCTGATGCGCCAGCCCTTGCCGCGCAGCAGCGGCAGCGTGTTCTGTACCAGGCCGGACCAGGCATCCCGTTCCTGCGGCGTGAATATCTGCCGCGGCAGGCCATGGTGCTCATGATGATCGACATTGCGCCTGCGCAGTCCCGCCGCGCCCAGCTCCCTGACCCGCGCCGATTCGGATTCGGGCCTGCGCCTGACCTGCACCATGCGCTGCTCGGGGTCGGAAAACAGGGTGGCGTCGCTGAAGGCAGGCACGACGATGTCTTCGTAGCAGAATTCCACGGTCGCATAGTCGAGCATGCCGGGCCGGTAGGCATAGCGCGCTTCATTGTCCAGGTAGACCGACCGCGCTTCCAGCGCCAGCACCGGCACCGGCTCAGTATCGATGGTGCGAAGCGAGGAAAGCTGCTCCAGCGGCGGCGGCGGCAAGGCCGGCATGACTTCGCCCAGCACCGAGGCGACCAGTTCCGCTTCCACCGGCAATATGGGCGGCATCGTCAGATAGGCGGCGACGCTTTGCGCCGGCAACGACTGCATGGTCTGAGGCAGCTGCACCGGGCCGGCCTCGAGCGCTATCGGATCGAGATACCACGGCGGTTCCAGTCCGGTCACGGGCTCGGCGACCGGCTCGACGCCGAGCACCGGGCGCAGCAGGCCATTCTCCACCACCTGCCATGCGATGGCGCCGGCACGGGAGGCTGCGCTGCAAAACGGGCCGCGCATGCCCTCCCTGCTTGCTTCGCCGTCGCTGTCAGCTGCGGCCTGGAGGTACAGCCTTCCCGTCGTCACCAGCTTTTCCAGCGCTTCCGCGCCGGCCTTGCCACGCAAGAAGAAATTGAGGTCGTAATCGCTCTTTCGGGTTGCCCAGAGCGCGCGCAGGATGGACAGATCCTCGTCCACGATGAATTTCGGCGGCTTCAGCAATGCCGCCTGCACATTGTTCCAGCTCTCCCCCGGCCGGCTCCAGTTGCCGTCGGCATTGCGGCGCGCCTTGTACATGCCCACGGCATAGCATTGCTGCCGCGGCGCCCATTCCAGCAGGTAGATCAGGCCCAGGTCCGACTTCGCCGTCTTCCTTGCCTTCGTCGGCCGGCTGGCCTGGCACTGTGCCCGGAAGCTCTCCAGCCAGCGCAGCATTTCAGGCCGTGGTCCGCCGCCTGCGCCAGCCTTCCTTTCAAGGTTGGCCAGCAGCGCCGCGCCGACATGCTTGCAGTTGCTGCCAACCGGGCAGCTGCACCGCCCCATCGCGCGCAGGCCCTTTTTTTCCTCATGGAAAACAATATCCACCTTGTAAGGAAGCGTCTCCGAGCCCTTTACATCGGCGAACAACATGCCGCGGCCCCAGGCGACCCTGATCACTGCATCGACGTAGTCGTAGGCCTTATCGAGGGTTGCCGGTGCGATCCAGTTTCGCACCGCTTTCTCGTCATAGACAACTTCATGGTCTGGCGTGGATTTCATGCTGGGGTGTTTGCCTCGAACGGGAAGACGGGTAACGGAATGGACAGGTCCGGACAGACCGGGAACGGTTGAGGGCAGCCATTGTAAGGCAGCCGGCAGCCTGGCTGCAGCCCGAGGCGGGAAGCGGCGTAAGAATCCAGTAAGTTTCAAGCAAGCCTGCCGTAAGGTAAGACTCCTACACTGCGCCTCAGCATCATGAATTCGCGGGCCCGGCCCGTACAACAAACATTTCAACGGAGACATCATGAGCACTGTGCAGACCGCTGCCTCGGGCAGCATGACCAAGGAGGAGCGCAAGGTTATCTTTGCCTCCTCACTGGGAACGGTATTCGAGTGGTACGACTTCTACCTCTACGGCTCGCTGGCCGCCATCATCGCCAAGCAGTTCTTCGCCGGCACCGACCCCAGCACCGCCTTCATTTTCGCGCTGCTGGCCTTCGCCGCCGGTTTCATCGTCCGCCCGTTCGGCGCGCTGGTGTTCGGTCGCCTCGGCGACATGATCGGCCGCAAGTACACCTTCCTGGTCACCATCCTAATCATGGGCGCGTCCACCTTCATCGTCGGCCTGCTGCCCAACTACAATTCGATCGGCATCGCCGCTCCCATCATCCTGATCATCCTGCGCATCCTGCAGGGCCTGGCGCTGGGCGGCGAATATGGCGGCGCGGCCACCTATGTGGCCGAGCATGCGCCTGAAGGCAAGCGCGGCTTCTTCACTTCCTGGATCCAGACCACCGCAACGCTGGGCCTGTTCCTGTCGCTCATGGTGATCCTGGGCACCCGCACCGCCGTGGGCGAAGAGGCGTTCGCCGCCTGGGGCTGGCGCGTGCCGTTCCTGGTGTCGGTGTTCCTGCTGGCCATTTCGGTGTGGATCCGCCTGTCGATGAATGAATCGCCGGCCTTTGCCAAGATGAAAGCCGAAGGCAAGACCTCGAAGGCGCCGCTGTCCGAAGCATTCGGTCAATGGGCCAACCTGAAGATCGTGATCCTGGCACTGATCGGCCTGACCGCCGGCCAGGCCGTGGTCTGGTACACCGGCCAGTTCTACGCCCTGTTCTTCATGACCCAGACGCTGAAGGTCGACGGCGCCACCGCCAACCTGTTCATCGCCGCCTCCCTGGTGATCGGTACCCCGTTCTTCGTGATCTTCGGCATCCTGTCGGACAAGATCGGCCGCAAGCCCATCATCCTGGGCGGCTGCCTGATCGCGGCGCTGACGTATTTCCCGATCTTCTCGGCGCTGACCCATTACGCCAACCCGGCGCTGGAAAATGCGATCAAGAATTCACCCGTGGTGGTGACTGCCGATCCGGCGAAATGCCAGTTCCTGTTCAATCCGACCGGCACCAAGAAATTCACTTCCTCCTGCGACATCGCCCGCACCCAGCTGTCCAATGCATCGGTGGCCTATACCAATGTGGCCGGCGAAGCCGGCTCGGTGGCTACCGTCAAGATCGGCGACAAGGTGATCAACGGCTACGACGCCACCAGCCTGTCCAAGGAAGAGGCCGCCGCCAAGGATGCCGCCTTCAAGAAGGAACTGGGCGACGCCGTCAAGGCAGCCGGCTATCCGACCAAGGCCGATCCGGCGCAGATCAACAAGCCCATGGTTCTGGCGCTGCTGACGCTGCTGGTGATCTACGTGACCATGGTCTACGGCCCAATCGCCGCGATGCTGGTGGAAATGTTCCCGACCCGCATCCGCTATACCTCGATGTCGCTGCCCTACCATATCGGCAACGGCTGGTTCGGCGGCCTGTTGCCCACCACCGCCTTCGCGCTGGTGGCCTACAAGGGCGACATCTACTACGGCCTCTGGTACCCGATCATCATCGCCCTGATCACCTTCGTGATCGGCATGCTGTTCGTCCGCGAGACCAAGGATCGCAACATCTACGCGAACGACTGAGGCAAGCCAGGCGTTCCCGACGCCTTTTCCACCCCCGAACCGCCGGCATCACGCCGGCGGTTTTTCTTTGCGCATTGTCCTTTACCACGCCGATATGACTGTCCAAACCGAACGACGTTTGGTATTGTCGCGCTGGTAATTTCCCATTATTCCTGACACACATTCCCCGCAGAACGCCATGACCATACCCGCACGCCTCGGCACGCCCCTGTCACCCACTGCCACCAAGGTCATGCTGCTCGGCTCGGGCGAGCTGGGCCGCGAGGTCATCATTGCGCTGCAGCGCCTGGGCGTGGAAACCATTGCGGTCGATCGCTATGAAAACGCGCCCGGCCAGCAGCTGGCGCACCGCGCCCACGTGATCGACATGACCGACGGCAACGCCCTCGCCGCACTGATCGCGGCCGAGCATCCGGACCTGGTGGTGCCGGAAATCGAGGCGATCGCCACACCCACGCTGGTGGAGCTGGAGCGCGACGGCAAGGCCACCGTGATTCCGACGGCGCGCGCCGCCTGGCTGACGATGAACCGCGAGGGCATCCGCAGGCTGGCCGCCGAGGAACTGGGCTTGCCGACATCGCCTTACCGGTTCGCCGACAGCCTGGAGGCCATGCGCGCCGCCTGTCAGGAACTGGGATTTCCCTGCATCGTCAAGCCGGTGATGTCATCCTCCGGCAAGGGCCAGTCCAAGCTCGACGGCCCGGACGACGTGGAGTCCGCATGGCATGCCGCGGCGGCCGGCAGCCGGGTTGATTCGGGACGCGTGATCGTCGAGGGCTTCATCCGTTTCGAGTATGAGATCACCCTGTTGACGGTGCGTTCGCGCAATGCCCGGGGCGAGGTCGAAACCAGCTTCTGCGACCCGATCGGCCATGTCCAGGTGCAGGGCGACTATGTCGAATCTTGGCAGCCCCATCCGATGCCTTCGCTTGCGCTGGAGCGTTCCCGGGAGATCGCCCGCAAGGTGACCGACAATCTCGGCGGACTGGGCATTTTCGGCGTGGAACTGTTCGTCGCCGGCGACATGGTGTGGTTCTCGGAAGTCAGCCCGCGCCCGCATGACACCGGCATGGTGACCATGGCAAGCCAGTTCCAGAGTGAATTCGACCTGCATGCGCGCGCGATCCTGGGTCTGCCGGTCAATACGGCGCTGCGCTCGCCGGCCGCTTCGGCCGTGATCTATGGCCAGCATGAAGCCGTCGGCATAGCGTTCGAAGGCCTGGCCGACGCCCTCGCCGTGCCCGGCTCGGATATCCGGCTGTTTGGCAAGCCGCAATCCTATGCCCGCCGCCGCATGGGGGTGGCGCTGGCCGCCGCGGAGGATATCGAGACGGCGCGCCGTCATGCCAAGGAAGCGGCATCCAGGGTCAAGCCCGTCCTGCCATGAAACTGACGCTACCGCACCGTGGTAGCGTTTACACCGGCCCGGATATCTTCCGCGCCGGTTCGCTTTTTCTTTATGTCAGCCTGCTGGTGGAAACCGGCGTGCTGCTGTGGATGGCGCATCCCGGATCGGCAGGCGTCGTCAAGATTGCCCTGTTCGTGGTGGGCGTGCTGGCGACCGTCGCCCTGGTGCGCCTGATCAGGCCGGGCCTGCTCCTGATCGGCAGGCGCCATGTGCTGATGGAGCTGCTCGCATCCTGCACCGCCATCGGCATGCTGTCGGTGCAGGCGCAGTTGCCGATTGCTCCCCTGCCCTGGTGGATCGGCCTGGCCGGCGTGTTTCCGCTGGTTTTGCCAGCGCCGCACGCCATGGCGGTGATACTCGGCATCTCGGCGACCGGCGTGCTGACCAGCGTGGCTGGCGGCAGCCAGCCCGAAGACTGGTTGCCCGGGTTTTTCGTCACGCTGTTTGCCGGCATGCTGTCGACCTGGCTGTCGCGCGCCATGGAAATGAACCTGGCCTCGCTGGAACAGGCGCTGACCAACGAGCGCCGCTTCAACGTGATTGCACGGGCCGCCAAGCATGTGTTCATGATTACCGACCGGCATTTCAACACGACCTACATTAATCCAGCGGTCAACGACGTGCTCGGCTACACCGAGCACGAGATGACCAGCGGCGCCGCGCCCGAGATCCACCCGGATGACCTCGCGCGGCGGAACGACAACCTGCGCCTGCTGCGGCGCACGGCCGGCACCAGCCTGTCCATGAAACTGCGCATCAGGCATCGCGAAGGCCACTGGGTATGGCTTGAAATCCGCGGCTACAACATGCTGCATGATGCGGCCATCAGGGGCATGGTGTTCAGCATCGAGGACATCAGCGCGCGCGTCGAGGCTGAACACAAGCTCACCGAGGAACATGCGCTGCTGCGCACGGTGCTCGACCTGAATCCGGCCATGATCTATGCAAAGGACCGGGACGGCCGCTTTACCATCACCAACGCCAGCTTCCAGAGGCACAACGGCTGCACCTCCGACATCGAGCTGCACGGCAAGACGTCGGAGGAACTGCAGGCGCTGCAGAAGGCCCGCGGCCGGCTGTTCGTCAATCCGGATGCGGCGCACCGGCTGCACCTGCAGGACATGAATGTGATACGCAGCGGCGTACCGGTGGAAAACCTTGAAGTGCAGGACTTGCGGGATGGCGAAGCGGAGCGTTGGTATCGCACGTTCAAGTATCCGCTGCGCGACGCCAATGGCGTCACTTCGGGCATGCTGGGCATCGTTCGCGACGTCACCGACAGCAAGGAATATGAAATGCGGCTGGAACACCTGGCCATGCATGATGCCCTGACCGGATTGCCCAACCGGCGCTATGTGCTCAAGGCCATCGCCGACCAGATCGTGCCCGAAGGCCAGATGCCGCCGCAGGTCTCGGTGCTTTATCTCGACCTCGACTTCTTCAAGAGCGTCAACGACACGCATGGCCACGACATGGGAGACCGCTGCCTGATCGAACTGGCCCGCCGCATCCAGTCCACCGCCGGTCCGCAGGACATGGTGGCCCGCTTCGGCGGCGATGAATTCATCGTGCTCACGCATGACAGTACCGAAGTCGCCTGTGAACGCGCAGCGGCCTTGCTAGACATCCTGGCCAAGCCGATCATCATCGGCGACATCGTGGTGAAGCTGCATGCCAGCATCGGCGTGGCCCAGCTGTTGCCCGAGCACCGGACGCCATCGGAAGTCATCCGGGACGCCGATGCCGCGATGTACCAGGCCAAGGAACGGGGCCGCAATCGCGCACAGCTCTTCAACGCCCAGTTGCAGCTGTCAGCGACGCGCCGCGCCCAGATGGACGTGGCATTGCGTTTTGCGCTGGAGCGGCACGAGCTGACCCTGGTCTATCAGCCGCAGGTTGCGCTGGCCGACGGCCGGCTATGCGGCTTTGAACTGCTGATGCGGTGGAACAGCCCGCAATACGGCGAGATCAAGCCGGACGACTTCATCCCCATCGCGGAGAGTTCCGGCATGGTGGTGCCCATCGGGCTATGGGCGCTGGAGCAGGCCTGCCTGCAGTTGAAGCAGTGGCATCAGAAATATCCGCGCAAGATGCCGTTGACCCTGGGCGTGAATGTGTCGATGCGACAGCTGATGCATGCATCCTTCATCGGCGAAGTAGCCCAGATACTTGACCGCACAGGCGTGATGCCGCAATTCATCGAGCTGGAACTGACCGAGTCTTCGGCCATGGCCAATCCGCAGCAGACCATCGAGAACCTGGCCAGATTGAAGAGCCTGGGCCTGCGTCTGGCGCTGGACGATTTCGGCACTGGCTATTCCTCGTTGGCCTATCTGCAAAGGCTGCCGATCGACGTATTGAAAATTGACCGTGCATTCGCACGCGGCCTCGGCCAGGAGAGCAACGATGCCGGCATCGTGCAGCTGATCCTGACGCTGGCCCAGCTGCTGGAACTCGACACGATCGCCGAAGGCGTGGAAACGGCGGAACAGGTTGCCGCCCTGCGGCGCATGGGATGCCGCATGGGACAAGGCTATTTCTTCTCTGCCGGCGTGCCCGCCGCCCAGGCCGAACACCTGCTCTCCGCCGACAGCAGCTACTCGCTGTCATCCAGCATACCGGCCTGAGCCGCATCCGCGCGCCACAGCGCATACCCGCACTTCCCCCGACGCGCGCCTGCCCAGGCGCCAGGAACAATCAAAAAGTCCCGGTTACATAGCTTGCCGTTTTGATCATGCGCCCGCAATCCCTGTCCTGCAGGGCAGCGCCATGACCGCGGGAATCTACAAGACGGACCAAGCCCCATCCTGCATCGTTCCCGCGACGAGGCCATTGTCCGGCGACGCCCGGCATGCCAAATATCCCATGCAAGACCATCCGTCTTTAACCAAAGGAGAAGTAATGGACAACCAGAAAGTTGGATCGCCGCGCGCAACGGACTCACCGAGGCGTTTGCCTGACAACGGCGCCACGCCGCTGTCGCCGCGCACGGCTGTGCCGCGCGTTCTCGAACGAGAGCGTGACGCACTGCTCGCGGAGATCCGCAAAAGCGACTCCTTGTGCCAGGTTTTTTTTGATATGGGTGACTTTATTGACAAAATGAGCTCGGCCATTGCCACGGAATGCGCGAAGGCCCGGAAAGCCAGAAAAGGCACAGCGAATGCAGGAAATGGCTGCGCAAATCAGTAATGCATTGGGCCAGGTAGACACCCATTTCGATAGAACGGATTTCGCCCAATGCAAAACCTATGTGGTTGCCGCGAAGTCAAACCAGGTATTGCTGCTCGCCGCCATTGATGGACTCAAGCAGGACCCCGATGGCGATCAGGTTTTTTCAGGAGTGCATCATCAATGCCTGCAGCTTGGGCAAAAAATCACGGCGCTGCTGCAGATAATAAACGAGAGGCTGAATCAACAAGAAGAACAACAACAGCAACGGCAACAGCAACAACCGAGATCACCTCGCCCGTCAGCCCCCAGATATGCGCAGAGCCCCGAAAGGCAAAAGAACCAGAAGACGAAAAAAACCGATGCAGTTCTCCCGCAATCTCCCACGGAGCAGCGTACTCCACGGTCTCCTGACAGGGAATCGGGCCGCGGACGGCTTGAAAAGATGCCCTCTCCGCCTTCGGGCAAGCGAGCCCAGGGCGATGAAGACAGCCCACAGTTTAAAAACAGCCCGGCCAAGCGTCACAAGGCGCAGGCGACCGAGCAGGCTGTCTCAAGCCCTTCCCAAAAACCAGGCGACGCGATGATTCCTTCCTCGGGTCCGGCAGATAACAAGTCGAGCATAGCGCCAGGTAGCAAGGCCACGGTGCCCAAGCTCGACTGGAGCAAGGCAAAGCCAGCCAACACCGGGCCTCACTCGCCGCTCAGCACCACGCCCCGCACGTCGAAACACACAGGCACCCAAAGCAAAGGAAATGAAAAACGAGGCGAGAACAATACCGTCACGTCGTCCCCGGCGCCAGCATACGACGCCAGGAGCGTGACGGGCGGCGAGGAACATCCTTCTTCCCCGCCAACGTCGCCGTCTTCTGCCCGGTCTGCATCCAAACCGGATTCGCCGCGCAAAGGCGTATTTTCGCCCTCGAAGCCTCTGAGGCCGCAACCCAAGCCGCGCCCACCCAGCATGCTGTTCTTGTCGCCACCAGTACTGCCCGGGTCGCCTGCCCGAAACGAAAAGGTTCGCGACGCAGACAGCGTTCACGATAGCGACGTGACAATCCTGCAAGGGCCGCCATCAACGCCGGTGGCCACAAGCACCATCAGCACGACAACGACAACGACAACGACGACCACGAGCGATGCAGGGCCGTCCACGCGGGAACAAGCAGACGCCTAGCAGCGTCATTGCGCTAGCGCCTGCAGCATGGCCACCGTAGCCCTGGCAGTGGCAGAGACACACATTCCTTGCTGCACCCCAGGCAATGGTCTGAACGATGCCGCGGTGGCATCGTCCGGAAACCGTGGATAGGCCAACCTGACTGCAGCCAATTTTGAAAGGGTAAGGAGCATGAAACGAGCGTCCACGCTTGACAAACACGGCAAACAAGCGGCTGAGCAAGTTGCGGCAACCGCGAAAGCCAGCATCGGCAAGGAGGAAAACAACGGTACGGCCGACAGCAAAACATCGGGCAACTCGCCTTTCAAGAAAATTAAATTAAGTAGTAGAAAGGAAAGCGTCTCAGGCAGGAACGTCAGCCATTCCGAAGAAACTGAACAGCGGCCAAGCTCGCCAATTTCTTCACCCCGCAGGGAAACGACAAATGCCGGGCAAACAACCCAGCCCCCGGTCGCATCCATGCGCAACGCCAACGCAAGCATGCCAGTGCTGCGCAATGCCAGCAGCAAGCTGTCCACGACCACCGGGGTGGGGGTCGGGGTCGCGGTGGCCCTGGCAGCGTCGGCCGACACGCAAGTACAAGCCAGTTCCGGCCCAAGCCAGCAGAGTTCGCTCTCCCCCGCGGCAGCCAACGCCAGCCGCCGTGAACAGTGGATCGCACAGGACAAGCCTTCCTTTGTTTTTGACGAAATTACCGACCCATCGTTGCTGGCGCTATTCGACACGCCGGCGCCGGATGCCACACCCGCAGCAGCAACGCCACCGTTGAGCGAACGGGAACAGAAACGGCAATTCCAGCCCATTGCGGATGCAATCACAAAGGCGTTGCAAAGTGATCTTGCCAACGTGATGCGAAAGTTCATGGAAACCAGTAGACAGCAAGGCGCTCGGACTCCCGAATACCAGGCAGCGCATCATGCCTTTTCCGGATTGATGCAAATGTTTAACCGAGCGAAGGTGGCCGCCGTTGATGGGCAGGAAGCTCAGATGATTGCCGAATTGCAGAACATTTGCCAGACGCTGGAAGAATTTATTGCAGTCGGCCTGAAGGATGTCATTCAGCAGTTCATTGGCGAGAAGTCGGAGAAGGCAACCCTGAAGACAGGGCTGCGTACCGTCCTGGCCCAGTGCCGAGAATGGCTTGGCGAAGACAGGGAGGAAACCGTTCGCCCGTGGTCGCCCTCGTTTGCGCCGTCGAATCCGCAGGGCAGGCAGCGCTCCGTATCCAGCCCGGTCAAGGCGAATGAACCGTGGGCGGAAACCGAAAGCGGCAAAATGAACCGGCTGTCAGCGAGCTTTTCCGGACCCATCAGCCCGCATCCGTCGCAACACCGTATTGGTCCTTCCATCCCGGGGACGGCAGCGACTCTTAGCCCGGCTTCCACGCCATCGGGCAGCCCCTTGAGCAGCCCGGTCCAGAGTCCGAAGGCGGTCGTGAGCCCGAAGGACGGCACGAAGTCGTTGTTCCGCCTTTCCACGCTGATCGGATCACCTGGATCGCCGCGAACCAAGGATGCATCACGCAAGGATTCTTCCGTCAAAGGTCAGAGCAAGCAGTCCTTGCTGAACGAATCGACATCCCAATCGAGTCTATCGATTCAGCAGGGCGACAAGCCGGCCACACCGGAAAAAGCAAAGACCGAGAAGAGTAAAAAGAAGCTTCAGTGAACATTCGGAGCGCTTGCGGCCTGACAGGCTCAGCCAAATGCGCGTGGACCTGGCGACGCGCCAAGGCGCGCATCCCTAGCGAAGCACGGCCGCGCAGCCCCGGTCTCATCCTGGCTGTATCGACAGGCCGGTCAAACCCAAAGCGTTTCAGATCCCAATCATCCAAAGGCAATCATGCAAACCACCAAAGCAACCTCATCCCCGGAGTACCGGACAAGCTCGGCACCGGCCGCCAAACCTGCACAAGGTTCTTTGCCGGCCTCTTCGTCACAGCCGTCGTCCGTACTGACGTCCCGCCCTGAGCTTCCCTCGCTGTTCCCGAGCAGCGTTGACGCGCAGGACGCAAGCCGGCTGAAGCACGCTGCACAGACTTCCAGCCCCGGATTCAAGCCTGCCGTGATTGCCGCTTCGGACGCCCGAAAAACACAGGGAGACGATGCCAAGGGTGCTTCAGCGGTGAATGCAGGCATCAAACGAGCCCGTGACGGCAAGGACGGCCCGGAGGCGAAGCCTTCCGGAACGGAACAGTCAAATCAAAAGACTGCCTCCGGAAAGCCGCGCCCCAGGGCTGCCGAAGCTGCAGACAATGAGGAAGCCGAAAGCACGTTGCAGAATTCGACCAAGCGGGCCAGGAAAGGCAGCAAGAGCGTCAAGAGGAGCATGAGCGTCAAGTCGGACAAGGCTCCTCGACCCAGGCCAGCCGACGACAGCGCCAGCCAAACCGAAGCGCACTCGCCGCGTCCAAAAATCATACCACCCTGACGCTGTCGAATCAGGCTGTCACGCCCGATGCCGATCCCGGGAGCCCCACTTCCTGGAAGCATGGCGCCCAAAGCCCGCGAGCCAGCACGGCTAGCCGCGCATCGATCACGCTTGCGCCCAGGCGAAACAGCAACGCCGGCGCGATGGAACGACCATCATCGCCGGCACCGCAGGCGGAAAAGCCGCCGGCTGACAAACCGGTTGCGCTCGACACCGCCAGCGCCAAGCCCATACTGCCCAAAGACGACTTCGCCTTCTCCGCATGCGACTCAGACACGGAGGGCGTCATCCGCGTCGTTTCCAGTGCTGCCGAGCAGGGCAAGGAGGGACAGACTGCGCCAGTGCCGGGCTTGCCGGACACAAGCGTGCCGACACACCGCCAAAGCAGCACGCCGCCGGTTCGGCAGGATGTGCCGGGAGGGTCTGCCCTGCCAGCAGAAATGACGGCACTAATGGACGAGCTTGACGCCGCGCTCGAAAAGCCCATCGACATGTAGCCAGGCCGAGCCGGCGCGGCGGGCTCAAGGGCGCAGCGACAAGGTGCCGATCTGCTCCTTTTCCACTTCCTCGCGAACAGTGCGCATCGGCAGGTAAGTCGCATCCACCCAGCGTTGCGCAAAATTGCTGTAGAGCGGTGACAGCACATTGCCCGACTGCCCGGTGGAATGCATGAAGCGGGAATTTTCCAGATTGGACAAGTCGTACAGGGCGCGCAAGCTCGCCGCATGATGATTGGTGTAGGGCGCGGCATCATCCCGCAGGTTGTTGCGCCCCACATTGACCGTATAGGTGTCACCCGGCGAAGGCAGCCTGAGTTCGAAGTAGCGCGCCAACGATGGCACTTTCGAGAATGGCCGGTGCTCCGACAGCGCCTCGTGCGCCACGCCCCAGCGCCATGCAGTCATCTGCTCGCCATAGCGCTTGCGCAGGTCGGCCAGCGCCGCCTCCAGAGAATCGGACAGCACATCCACGCATCTGGGCAGAGATTGCGCGCCCTGCGTAGCGCCGCACCAGGGATTGCCGGCGTCCATGGTGCGCAAGGCGTTGACGGTAGGCTGATGCACATTGCGCAATTCCCAGAAATCCTTCATCAGCGCTTCGCCCAGCGGCTGGGCAAACAGCTGGCGCGACAGTTCGCGCAGCCAAGCGTTATAGACCAGCGGCTCGAAGCGGCCCGCGTCCATGCTGCCATCCCAGCTGCCAAGCGCCTTCAAGGCAGCTCGGCCCTGCTCCGATTTCGGCTGCGCCTTGGCGAGCAGGGGCAGCATTTCGCGCGCCGCCAGGGACACCACGTCCTTCTGGATTCCGGCGAAGCTGTCCAGGTCATGCAGCGGCGCGCCTTCCAGCATGGCGGCGATGCGGTTGGCACGGTAAGGCCACACCCATTCGCTGGTCAGGAAATATGGATAGGCAGGGCCGACCACTTTCTGGTTGGCTGTCACGATCTGCTGCGACATCGGGTTGTATTGCCGCGGCAACTCGTCAAAAGGAATGAAGCCGATCCAGTCGTAACGGGCATCCCAGCCCGGGGCCGGCGCCAGGCCCTTCAGATCGTTGTCGCGGCGCCGGATCGGCACGCGCGCAGGCGCGACGAAGCCGATATTGCCTGCCACGTCCGCATAGACGACGTTCTGCTGCGGCGCGCCGAAGTCGCGCGTGGCCGACAGGAACTCTTCCCAGTCATGCGCCCGGTTGAGGCGCAGGCTGGCCTGGAAACTCATGTCGTCCGGCCGCAATGCGGTCCAGGAAAATGCCATCACGTGGCTTCGGGCGTCCATCGGCGCCCGATCCGCCAGCGGCAATGCGCCGCTGATGACCGGGCCATGGCGCGTCGCACGCACGGCGAGTTGCACGTCCGGCTCGCCCTTGACGCGTATGGTTTCCGTGCGCTGCTCGAAGTTGGCCCAGCCATCCGGAGTACGGTATTGGGAAGGGTTTTCAGGATTGATCTGCTCGATGTACAGATCCTGCACGTCCGAAGCCGTGTTCGTCAGGCCCCAGGCGATCCGATCGGTGCGGCCTATGATCACCGCGGGTAGGCCTGGCAGGGTCGCGCCGATCACGTTCAGGCCCGGCGCGGACAGATGGGCAAAATACCAGAGCGCGGGCGCGGTCAGGCCGAGATGGGGGTCATTGGCCAGAAGCGGCTTGCCGGTGCGGCTGCGGGCGCCGCCCAGCACCCAGTTGTTCGAGCCCATGCCTTCCACCAGGGAAGGCGGCGCAATGGCCGACACCTTCTCCAGTTGGGAAGTCACGCCAGCCAGCGACCGGTAAAGCCCGGTGTAGTCCTGCGTATGCAGCGGGGCATCGCCCGGATACGGCGGCAGAAAAGCCTGGATGCGCGTCATGTCCAGCTTCTGGGCCAGACGCATGCGCAACAGCTCCTGCGTCCAGTTCGCGCTCAGGTCCCAGGCCATCATCGTCATCCAGGCGATGGAGTCGGCGGCCTCCCAGGGCGCCGGCGCCGGCGCGCCGGTCAGCAAAAATTCCGGCGGCAGCGGTCCGGAACGCTGTTCAAGATAGCGGTTGACGCCTTCGGCATAGGCTTCCAGCGCCGCGCGCGCATCCGGCGCCAGGTTCTGGACAATGGCTTGCGCATTGCGCCGCACGCCCAGCGTACGCAGGAAACGGTCGGTATCCACCGCCTTCGGGCCGAGCACCTCGGCGACCCTGCCGGCGGCGATGCGGCGGTTCATTTCCATTTGCCACAGCCGGTCCTGCGCATGCACCACGCCCAGCGCAAAATAGGCGTCGTGGGCTGATTTGGCATAGATATGCGGAATGCCTTCCTTGTCGCGCACCACATCGACCGGGCTCTGCAAGCCATTCATGCTGAGTTCGCCGCTGGTCTTGGGCAGGCTCGCGCTGCGGTACCAGAAAAAGCCGGCTGCGATCAGCAGCAGCAATGCGGCAAGTCCGAGGGCGGCAATTCTTGCGATGGATTTCATTGGCAATCGATGAGGCGAAAAAGGCGATATGGTCGGCTGCGTGCGATCAGCCGGCTGCATTGCGCTCGGGCGCAAAAACGGGCGCAAGGCAAGCAGCCCTTGCGCCCGTCGGCATAGACAGGGCGATCCTTATTCGATGCCCTGGCTGGCCAGGTATTCCTCGTAGGTGCCCTGGAAATCGATGATCTGATCTTCCTTGACTTCCAGGATGCGGTTGGCCAGCGAGGACACGAATTCACGGTCATGCGAGACGAAGATCAGCGTGCCGGCATATTTCTCCAGCGCGATGTTGAGCGACTCGATCGACTCCATGTCCATGTGGTTGGTCGGCTCATCCATCAGCAGCACGTTGTGACGGCCCAGCATCAGCTTGCCGTACATCATGCGGCCCTTCTCGCCGCCCGACAGCACCCGCACCGGCTTCTTGACGTCGTCGCCGGAGAACAGCAGGCGGCCCAGGATGGAACGCACGGCCTGGTCGTCGTCGCCTTCCTGGGTCCACTGGTCGATCCAGTCGGTCAGCGTGCGGTCGGTGGCGAATTCCTCGGTCGGGTCCTGCGGCATGTAGCCCGGATTGGCGTTTTCTGCCCACTTCACGTTGCCGCTGTCCGGCTCCAGGCCGCACAGTTCGCCGCCGATGCAACGCAAGAGCGTGGTTTTACCAGCGCCGTTGGCGCCGATGATGGCGATCTTTTCGCCGGCTTCGACATTGATGCTGAAGTTCTTGAAGATGGGACGGTCGTAGGTCTTGGAAATGCCCTGCACTTCCACGGCCAGACGATGCAGCTTCTTCTCGCCATCGAAGCGGATAAAGGGATTGGCGCGGCTCGACGGCTTGATGTCGTCGACCTTGATCTTGTCGATCTGCTTGGCGCGCGAGGTGGCCTGGCGGGCCTTGGACTTGTTGGCCGAGAAGCGGCGCACGAAGTCCTGCAGCTCCGCGACCTTTTCCTTGGCCTTGGCATTGGCGGCCAGCTGCTGCGCGCGGGCCTGCGACGAAGCCAGCATGTAGTCGTCGTAGTTGCCGGGATAGACCTTCAGCGTGCCGTAGTCCATGTCGGCCATGTGGGTGCAGACCTGGTTGAGGAAGTGGCGATCATGGGAAATGATGATCATCGTCGAATTGCGCTGATTCAGCACTTCTTCCAGCCAGCGGATGGTGTTGATGTCGAGGTTGTTGGTCGGCTCGTCGAGCAGCAGGATGTCGGGATTGGAAAACAGCGCCTGCGCCAGCAGCACCCGCAGCTTCCAGCCCGGCGCGACATTGCTCATCGGCCCCTGGTGCTGCTCGATGGGCACGCCCACGCCCAGCAGCAGTTCGCCGGCGCGCGCTTCGGCGGTGTAGCCGTCGTACTCGGCGAATTTCGCTTCCAGGTCGGCGGCCTTCATGTAGTCGTCGTCGGTGGCGTCCGGGTTGGCATAGATCGCGTCGCGCTCGCTCATGGCCTGCCACATCTCGGTGTGACCCATCATCACCACGTCCAGCACCCGCATTTCCTCGAAGGCGAACTGGTCCTGGCGCAGTTTGCCAAGGCGCTCGTTCTGGTCCAGCATCACATTGCCGGCGCTGGGCTCGAGATCGCCGCCCAGGATCTTCATGAAGGTAGATTTGCCGCAGCCATTGGCGCCGATCAGACCGTAGCGGTTGCCGTCGCCGAACTTGACGGAAATGTTTTCGAACAGCGGCTTGGGGCCGAACTGCATCGTGATATTGGCGGTGGAAAGCACTGGGAAAATCCTTTACGGCTAAATTGAATAACCGGGGATTTTATCATGCGCGGGAGGTCGCCTTCGGCGACAAGGGGAAGAAGATGGGCTGTGGCTGGGCGACTTTCGTTGCCTTGGCCCGCGGATCAGCAGAGTTCCAGCCGTTTCTCGATGCGCTGCACCCGTTCCAGCACCTGGTCCATGGTCAACTGCTGACGTGCCAGGTCCTCATGCAGATGCAGATCGCTGCGCCGAAGCTCCATGCATGCCGCATCCACGCCCTGCATGCGCTGCCGGATGGTGGCGGTGTCTGCCTTAATGTCGGCAACCTCGGCCCGGAGTGCCTTGAGATGCTCGATGACCAGATTGTCGATGCTCATTCGTTTCTCCTGATGGTTAGGGTTAAGAAAATTGATCATGACGATCAAATAACTTACAACGCACAACTCGGAAAAGGCGACGCTACCCGAAATCCTGAGAGACAGCAAAATGAATCTACAAAAACATGCAGTCCTGCAACATGTCTATTGCTGAATAACCGGTCATCGAAACACTCGTTTCAATATCGTTCATTAGCAGCCGACCCTGGCTGCCAACCGCCAGCGTGGCCTTGGCTGGGATGTGGCCGAACGGCAAACCAGTCACCACGGGCAAGGGCAGCACTTCGCGCAAGTAACTCAGCATGCTAGAAAAGCCGTAGCCGTTGTCATAGTCACTGAGCCGGTACCCAGAGAAGTCGCCCAGCACCAGCGCACGCTGCCGGCCCAGCACGCCGCCATGCAGCAACTGCAGCAGCATGCGCTCGACCCGGTAAGGATGCTCGTTGATATCCTCGACAAAGAGGATGCCGCCATCGACCTGCGGCAGGTAGGGCGTGCCAAGCAGATGGACGATCATCGCAAGATTGCCGCCCCAGAGCGTGCCGGATACATCCAGCCTGGCGTTGTCGCTTCCTTCCCAGCTCACCTGGTGCTGGGGTCCGCGCAGGCAGTCGGTCAGGCTTTGCATCGCGTAGGGGTTGGGTTCGGCGCGGGTAAAGTCGTCGCATATCATCGGCCCGGCAAAGCTGGTCGCGCCGGTGGCCGCCAGCAGGGCCAGTTGCAATGCGGTGACGTCGCTATGGCCGACGATGCACTTGCCGCTGGCAGCCAGCAGTTCGTAGTCGAGCAAGGGCAGCAGCCGCGACATGCCGTAGCCGCCGCGCAGCGCAATGATGATATCGACGTCCGGATCGCGCGCGGCGGCATGCAGTTGCCCGACGCGCTCCGCGTCGCTGCCGCCGAAGCGCTGGTGCTTGCGCGCCGGATCATAGTAGTTGTGCACCAGCCAGCCACGCTCTTCCAGCCGCGCCAGCGCCAGGCGGAACGCGGCTTCATCCGGCGCATAACCGCCCGGCGCGACAATTGCAATGCCGGTGCGCCGTGGCGCGGTGTCAGGAAGCGTGTTGGTCATGGCATGCAGGAAGGTAGGAACGTCAGAGCTTATCGCAGTTTGCCGGGACAGCAGTACCGATAGCAGCAGTTACAGTTGCAGCGGCAGTCACAGCGGCGGTGGGCCGCTGCTTCGCCGCCAGGCGGCGCGCCGCGAAGAAGTCCTTCAGCAGCGCGCCGCACTCTCCGGCAAGAACGCCACCGACGACTTCGGTGTGATGGTTCAGCGTGGGCTGGGCAAACAGGTCCAGCACCGAGCCGCAGACGCCGGTCTTGGGGTCGCTTGCGCCATACACGATGCGCGCCAGCCGGGCATGCATCATTGCGCCGGAACACATCGCGCAGGGTTCGAGCGTGACGTACAGCTCGCATCCCGGCAGGCGGTAGTTGCCCAGCACGCGCGCCGCGGCGCGCAGCGCCATGATTTCCGCATGGGCGGTCGGGTCGTGCATCGCGATCGGATGGTTATAGCCGGTGGCAATCACCACGCCATCCTTCACCACCACCGCGCCGACCGGCACCTCGCCCAGGGCCAGCGCGCGGCCGGCTTCGGCGATGGCCAGTTGCATGTAGTCGGTGTCGCCCATCGTCAGTCGGCGCTGATCTCGGCCCAGCAGTTCGGCGTTTCATGCAGCACCAGCTTGTGCAGCTTCAGGCCGGTGCCATAGCGGTCGTGGAATACCGCCTTCAGGATGTCGAACGCGGTCTGGGCCAGGTTTTCCACGGTCGGGATGCGGTCGATGATCACCGTCTTGTGGTCGGGCAGGCCTTCCAGGAATGCGCGCACCGGCGTGTCTTCGCGGTACACCAGGAAGGCATGGTCCCAGACATCGACCAGGTGCTGCTTGGCCAGCGCCTTGACGTCGGAGAAGTCCATGATCATGCCGTTGTCGGAGCTGCCTTCGACATCGATCACGCTGCCCGTCAGCGTGATTTCCAGGGTGTAGCGATGGCCATGCAAGTTGCGGCACTGGCTCTTGTGGTCGGGGATGCGATGGCCGGCGTCGAATTCCAGCTTGCGGGTAATGGTGAGCATGAGGCTAGGGTATCTGTAAAAGTTTGTGGGTCTGCAGGCTGAGCTTCCAGCGCGGATTGCGCTTGCAGGTCTCGATGGCCAGCCGCGTGTTGGCCGCCGCGTCCGGGCCGTCCATGGCCTGCAAATAGAAATGCGTGAAATCCAGTCCTTCGTAGTCGGCCAGGTTCTGGCCGGCCTGCGGTATCACCACCTTGAGCTCACTGCCCTTTTCCACTTTCATGAAGGAACCGGCCTTGGGGCTGACGCAGATCCAGTCCACGCCTGGCGGCACATCCATCGTGCCGTTGGTCTCGATGGCGATCTCGAAGCCGTGGGCATGCATCGCAGCGATCAATGCGGCATCGAGCTGCAGCAGCGGTTCGCCGCCGGTGAAGACCACATACTTGCTGGCCGGGTAGCTCGCCGGCCACAGGCTGTCGATCAGCGCGGCCAGTTCAGCGGCGCCGGCATACTTGCCGCCGCGCTCGCCGTCGGTGCCGACGAAGTCGGTGTCGCAGAACTTGCAGACCGCGCTGGCGCGGTCGCTTTCGCGGCCGGTCCAGAGATTGCAGCCCGAGAAGCGGCAGAACACCGCCGGCCGCCCGGCGCGCGCGCCCTCGCCCTGGAGCGTATAAAAGATTTCCTTGACGCTGTAAGTCAAAACGTGAATTCCGAAGATGGTGGATGGCGCCTGCCGGCGCAAAGGGGCGTTATTTTCGCATTTTATGGACGGGCGTGCGTGACGGCCTGCGCCGGTGACAAGCTATACCATTCGCCTGTGCCTGGTTTTTTGCAGTTCGCTGGTAGGCGTAGGGTCTAGCGCCGTCGGTGTCCACAGCCGACCCGTTTGCGGCATCAGCGGCCAAATTAAGCGGAATTCGTGCTGTGAATGTCGTCATCAGACACCCCGGTGCCTGCTGAAAACAGATGCCGCGTCAGTCGCATCGAAACCGCCTGGCGACACCACATTCCCGACTCATCGTCACCGCGGCCTTCGCCTTGCACTCGCCGCAGCGCCTCACGTAGTTGCCTGCCACAGTCAATCGATTCGACGTTCACGAAGGATGCTATCGATCATGGATGCGCCACCCGGGCTGCCAGTTCGACATGCTGCAAGCGCCCATAGCAGGCACGCCACAGGCAACTTAACTCCAGCGCTGCCTGCCGTGCTCCTGCGGCACCGCCGCGCCATGCGCCCGCCATGCCCCTCCCATTTACTGAAGCCCCTGCCCGGATTGTTTCCAATCAAGCCAGCCGCGATTCCCATCGCTCATGCGCCTTGCCATGTGCCAATTCGCCCCTATCATTGACCCGACTCTTCAGCAAAAGGAATGACGCATGCCGGACATGGTAGTGGCAAGAAAGGAAGGCCTGTACTGCGTGCCGGGCCAGTTTTACATCGACCCGTGGCGGCCGGTAGACCGGGCCGTGATCACCCATGCCCACGCCGACCATGCCCGCGTCGGCCACGGCAGCTACCTGGCCGCCGAGAGCGGCGGCAATGTGCTGCGGGCACGGCTGGGAGAGATCAACCTGCAGACGCTGCCCTATGGCGAAACCGTGGTGCACAACGGCGTGACCGTGTCGCTGCACCCCGCCGGCCATGTGCTGGGCTCGGCACAGGTGCGCATGGAATACCAGGGCGAGGTCTGGGTCGCGTCCGGCGACTACAAGGTCGAGCCGGACGCCACCTGCGCGCCATTCGAGCCGGTGCGCTGCGATACCTTCATCACCGAATCCACCTTCGGCCTGCCGATCTACCGCTGGCAGCCGCAGGACGAGGTGTATGCCGAGATCAACGATTGGTGGCGCGGCAATGCCGAGGAAGGCCGGGCCAGCGTGCTGTACTGCTATTCCTTCGGCAAGGCGCAGCGCATCCTGTCCGGCCTGGACCGGGCCATCGGCCCGATCTTCTGCCATGGCGCGGTGGAGCCGCTGAACCGGGTCTACCGCGCAGGCGGCATCGACCTGCCGGACACCCTGCTGGTATCGGAGGCCACCGGCGGCAAGGCGGCGTTTCGCGACGCGCTGATCCTGGCGCCGCCATCGGCCGGCGGCAGCACCTGGATCCGCCGCTTCGGCGACTACAGCGACGCCTTCGCCAGCGGCTGGATGCAGCTGCGCGGCGCGCGGCGGCGGCGGGCGGTGGACCGCGGCTTCATCCTGTCCGACCATGCCGACTGGCCGGGCCTGATGTCGGCCATCGCCGCCACCGGCGCCGAGCGGGTCATCGTCACCCATGGGCAGATCGGCACCATGGTGCGCTGGCTGCAGCAAAACGGCCTGGAGGCCGGCGCCTTCGAGACCGAATACGGCGACGAGGACGATGCCGCGCCGGCGGCGCCGCAGCCGCAGGACCAGGAGCAAGCGCAGGCCCGGGAGCAGCCCGCCGATGCGTGAGTTCGCCCGCCTTTATACCGAGCTGGACTCGACCACCGCCACCAACCGCAAGCTGGCCGCGCTGCAGACCTATTTCGCCAGTGCCCGCCCGGAAGACGCCGCCTGGGCGGTCTACTTTCTGGCTGGCGGCAAGCCGCGCCAGGTGGTGCCGACCAAGCTGCTGCGCCAGTACACGATAGAACGGGCGGCGCTGGACGACTGGCTGTTCGACGAATGCTATGACGCCGTGGGCGACCTGGCCGAGACCATCGCCCATATCCTGCCGCCGCCAAGCGCCGAGAGCGATGTCGGCCTGTCGGTCTGGATGGAGGAGCGCATCCTGCCGCTGCGCGGCGCGACGCCCGAACGCATACGCGCGGCGCTGTTTGCCATCTGGGACGAGACCAACTGGCGCGAGCGCTTCCTGCTGATGAAGCTGATTGGCGGCAGCTTCCGGGTGGGCGTGTCGCGCCTCTTGGTCACGCGGGCGCTGGGCGAAGTCGCCGGCATCGATGCCAAGCTGGTCGCGCAGCGGCTGATGGGCTGGGTCGATGGCCGGGTGCAGCCCGATGCCGATCGCTATGCGCAGCTGATCGCCCCGCAGTCGGAATTCGAGCACCAGTTGCGCGGCGGCCAGCCCTATCCCTTCTTCCTGGCGCATGCGCTGCAGGTCGGGCCGGACACGCTGGGCGACATCGGCGACTGGCTGGCCGAATGGAAGTACGACGGCATCCGCGCCCAGTTGGTGCGCCGCAGCGGCCAGAGCTGGCTGTGGTCGCGCGGCGAAGACCTGATCACCGACCGTTTCCCCGAAATCAGCGCCGTGCCGCTGCCTGACGGCACCGTGGTCGATGGCGAAGTGGTGATCTGGCAGCAGGGCAAGCCGGCCCTGTTCGCCGACCTGCAGAAACGCATCGGCCGCAAGACGCTATCGGCCAAGATGCTGCAGGAATTGCCGGCCGCGCTGATCGCCTACGACCTGCTGGAACAGGATGGCGAAGACCTGCGCCGGCTGACGCAGCGGGAACGCCGCCAGCGGCTGGAAGCGGTGGTGGCAGAGGCCAATTGCCCGCAGCTGGTGCTGTCGCCGCTGATCGAGGCGGCCAGCTGGGAGCAACTGGCCCAGTTGCGCGAATCGTCGCGCTCGCGCGCAGTGGAAGGCATGATGCTGAAAGGCATGGACGCCCAGTACGGCGTCGGCCGCACTCGCGACGTCGGCACCTGGTGGAAATGGAAGATCGATCCCTACAGCGTGGACGCGGTGCTGATCTATGCCCAGGCCGGCCATGGTCGCCGCGCCTCGCTCTACACCGACTACACCTTCGCGGTCTGGGATGACGACCCCGAGGGCGGACGCCGGCTGGTGCCGTTTACCAAGGCGTATTCCGGCCTGACCGACGCCGAGATCGGCAAGGTCGATGCGGCGATCCGGCGCACCACCGTGGAAAAGTTCGGCCCGGTGCGCAGCGTGAAGCCGACCATGGTGTTCGAGATCGGCTTCGAAGGCATCGCCCGCTCCAGCCGGCACAAGGCCGGCATCGCGGTGCGCTTCCCGCGCATGCTTCGCATCCGCGACGACAAGAAGATCGAGGAGGCGGACACCCTGGCCACGCTGCAGGGCATGCTGCCGTGAAGTCCGAGCGCAACGCAAAGCTGACGCCGGAGCAGGCGGTCGAAGCCTGGTTCGCGGAGCGCGGCTGGACGCCATTTCCGTTCCAGCGCCAGGTCTGGCAAGCCTTTGCCGAAGGCCGCAGCGGCCTGCTGCATGCCGCCACCGGCGCCGGCAAGACCTATGCGCTGTGGATGGGCGCGCTGTTGCGCGGCATGCGCGGCCAGGCGTCGCCCGGCAAGGGCGCGCGGGTGCTGTGGATCACGCCGATGCGTGCATTGGCCGCCGACACCATGAAGGCGCTGCAGGCGCCGGCGGCCGATCTGCTGCCGGGCTGGACCGGCGGCCTGCGCACCGGCGACACCGGCTCGGCCGAGCGGGCGCGCCAGGTCAGGAGCCTGCCCTCGCTGCTGGTCACCACGCCGGAAAGCCTGACCCTGCTGCTCTCGGCCGCCGACGCCCGCGAACGCTTCCGCCATCTCGACGCCGTGATCGTCGACGAATGGCATGAACTGCTGGGCAGCAAGCGCGGCGTGCAAACCCAGCTGGCGCTGGCCCGGCTGCGGCTATGGCGTCCCGAACTGCTGGTCTGGGGTCTGTCGGCGACCATAGGCAACCTGCGGCAGGCCCAGGACGCGCTGCTCGGCACGGGCCAGGGAACGCTGGTGGAAGGCGTTGACGACAAGGACATCCTGGTCGACACCCTGCTGCCGCCGGCGACCGGCCGCTTCCCGTGGGCCGGGCATCTGGGCACCGTGATGCTGCCGGCCGTGGTGCGTGAAATCGAGCAGAGCGCGTCGACCCTGGTGTTCACCAATACCCGTGCCCAGTCCGAACTGTGGTACCAGAGCCTGCTGGCCGAACGCCCGGACTGGGCCGGCCTGATCGCGCTGCATCACGGCTCGCTCGACAAGGCCGTCCGCGACTGGGTGGAGATGAGCATCAAGGACGGCAGCCTGAAGGCGGTGGTCTGCACTTCCAGCCTGGACCTCGGCGTGGACTTCGCGCCGGTGGAACGGGTGCTGCAGATCGGCAGCTGCAAGGGCATTGCCCGGCTGCTGCAGCGGGCCGGACGCAGCGGCCACGCGCCCGGCCGGCGCTCCCGGGTCACGCTGGTGCCGACCAACAGCCTGGAACTGCTGGAAGCCGCCGGCGCGAAGCGCGCATTGGCGGCGCGCTCGGTGGAAGCGCGCATCCCGCCCAACAAGCCGCTGGACGTGCTGGTGCAGCATATGGTGACGATGGCGCTGGGCGGCGGTTTCCGCCCGGACGAACTGTACGGCGAAGTTAGGCAGGCCTGGTCCTATCGCGAGCTGGCGCCGGAGGAATGGCAATGGGCGCTGGATTTCGTAGCCCGCGGCGGCCAGAGCCTGGCGGTCTATCCCGAATACCGGCGGGTGTTGCCGGATGAGGAAGGCGTCTACCGCGTGCCGGACGCCACGCTGGCGCGGCGGCACCGGATGAACATCGGCACCATCGTGTCGGACGCGTCCATCCAGGTCAAATTCCTGTCCGGCGCCACCATAGGCTCGGTGGACGAATCCTTCATTTCACGACTGGCCAAGGGCGACCATTTCCTGTTCGGCGGCCGCATGCTGGAATTCATCCGCATCCATGAAATGACGGCGTATGTGCGCAAGGCCAGCGGCCGCAAGGGCGCAGTGCCGCGCTGGCAAGGGGGCAAGCTGCCGATGTCGTCGGAGCTGGCGCATGCGGCCCTGGCCTGCCTGGAAGAAGCCGACCACGCACGGTTCGCCGGCCCTGAAATGCAGGCCATCCAGTCCTTGCTGGAACTGCAGCGACGCTGGTCCGCCCTGCCCACGGCGCGCACGCTGGTGGCCGAGTCGCTGAGGAGCCGCGAAGGCTGGCACCTGTTCCTCTACCCGTTCGCCGGGCGCTCGGTGCATCTCGGCCTGGCCTCGCTGCTGGCCTGGCGCATCGCGCGCCAGCAGAGCGCCACGTTTTCGATTGCCGTGAATGACTATGGCCTGGAACTGCTCTGTCCCGACGCCATCGACTATGAAACCCTGCTGCTGCGCCCTTCGGCGCCGGTGCACCGGCTGCTGGCGGAAGACCATCTGCTGGAAGACGTGCTGGCCAGCCTGAACGCGGCCGAGCTGTCGCAGCGCCGCTTCCGGGAAATCGCCCGTATCGCCGGCCTGCTGTTCCAGGGCTATCCGGGCCAGCGCAAGAGCAACCGGCAGCTGCAGGCATCCTCCAGCCTGTTCTACGAGGTCTTCAGGAAGCACGATCCCGGCAATCTGCTGCTGACCCAGGCACAGCGCGAGGTGCTGGAGCAGGAACTGGAACTGGGCCGCCTGCGCGATACGCTGGCCGAACTGCGTGGTCGCGCGCTGGCCTGGCATGCGGTGCCGCGTGCCACTCCATTCGGCTTTCCGCTGATGGTGGAACGCTTCCGGGAAAAGCTGAGCACGGAAAAGCTGTCGGACCGCGTCGCCCGCATGGTACGGGAGCTGGAAAACGCCGCCGCGTTGCCGGAGCGGCGCCGATGATGGCGGGTGCGGTGGAGATCGAGGCGGCGGGCGAAATGCTGACGCTGCTGCCGCAGCGGGCGCTGTTCTGGCCAGCGCGGGCAATGCTGGTGATCGCCGATATCCATTTCGGCAAGGCCGCATCCTTCCGCGCCCAGGGCGTGCCGGTGCCGCGCGGCACGACAACGGAAAACCTGGACATGCTGACCACGCTGGCGGCTGCAACCGGCGCTACGAGCATCCTGTTCCTGGGGGATTTCCTGCATGCGCGTCATGCTCATGCGGCCGCCACCATGGCCGCGCTGCATGCCTGGCGCGAGCGGCACAGCCATCTGGCGCTGACGCTGGTGCGGGGCAACCATGACAGCCACGCCGGCGATCCGCCGCCGAGTCTGGCCATCACGGTGGTGGACGAACCCTACCGGATCGGGCCCCTCGTCTTTGTGCATCATCCGCAGCTGCACCCGGAGGGCTACGTACTGGCAGGCCACGTGCATCCGGTCTACCGGCTTGCCGCGCGCGGCGACGCGCTGCGCCTGCCGTGTTTCCTGTTTGGCCGGGAAGGCGGCATGCTGCCGTCCTTCGGCGCATTCACTGGCGGCCATCCGGTAACACCGGCGCAACACGACCGGCTGTTTCTGGCAGCGCCAGACATGGTGATCGAGCTGACTGCGCGAGGCCGGGGCCAGGCTTGATGCGCGGTTTATTGTGCGGCGTTGAAATCGGCAGCATCGACGGTGATCGGCCGCGGGCATCCTTCCAGAAATTTGCGGCGCGCCACCGCGTCGATCAGCTTGCGGTTGCGGCGATAGGCGCTGCGTGGCTCAATCTGGGCATCCTTCGGCAGGAAGTGCTTTTCCAGCGCCTCCGCGGACAGCAATGCAATGAATTCGTCTGCATCGATCTTGATTGAAAACCACAGGCCTGCGTGAATGGCGGTGTCTTGCTGGTTGGTTGGCATCGCGTACTCCTGACAGAAAAATGCTCTACTTCGTTTTGCATTGAAGAAATCAATGCGACAGACGAAGTATCCTGAACTGTCCAGTGACACGCTATCGGCGAACAATGATTTTTGTGTAGTCGATCAACTACACGCGTAACTAATGGCCTAGAGATTACCCTCAACTCCTAGTTAATTGCAGCTAACTTCACCGATAGTGGCAAACGCAGAGATACCAAGGTTCCTTGCTTGGCGCCCTTTCCTATGCTCAGGGTGCCGCCGAGATAGAGGGCGCGCTCCTGCATCCCCCGCAGCCCCCACGACTCGGTCGCCAGCAAGCGCTCGGGCGAGATGCTGGTGCCGTCATCCTCGATGTCGAGGCGCAGTTGCTCATGGTCCAGCCGGACGGTGATGTCCACCACGGTCGCCTGGGCATGCCTGGCCACATTCGTCAGCGCTTCCTGGGCAATGCGAAACAGCATTGCCCCGGCGTCCGCTCCGATAACGGGAAGATCCGGGTCGATCACGCAGTGGCAATGCACCCCGGTCTGGGCTTCGAGCTGGCTGGCCTGCCATTCGATGGCTTCCCACACGCCGAGCTGGTCGAGCACGCTTGGGCGCAGATCGGCGATCACGCGCCTGACGGTGTCCAGCGCGGCGTCCGCCTGCGCCATGGCTTCGGCCAGCAAGGGCGCGGCCTGCGCGTCGCTGCCGACGCGGCTGCTGGCCACCGACACATAGGCCTTGATGCCGGTCAGCACGCCACCCAGTTCGTCATGGATCTCGCGCGCAATCCGCTGGCGCTCGTTTTCCTTGATCCGTTCCTGGTGGCCGCCCAGCTCGCGCAGCGATTTCTGCGAGCGCCGCAACTCGGTCTCGACCTGCTTGAATTCGCTGATGTCGAGCACCGTGCCGACGATCGTGCGTCCCGAAGCGGCCTGGCCTTCGGCGATTTCGGCATGCAGCATCACATGGCGGACGGTGCCATCCGGCCGGGTAATGGACAATTCACAAGCGTCATACGTGCCTTCAAGCACATCGGCCAGGAAGCTGCGCCATAGCGCCCGCGTGCTGCCGGGCAGGCGGGACAGGACAGGCACATTGTCCAGTTCGGGTTCCATGCCGAAGATCCGGAAGCATTCATCCGACCACTGCTGCCAGCCGTTGGCCACATCCATTTCCCAGCTGCCCACGTGCGCGATCCGCTGCGCATTGTTGAGGCTGCGTTCGGTGCGGCGCAGAACGCCTTCCACCCGCTCCCGTGCGGCAATGTCCATGCTCAGCTGCGTGTTGGCAGCATGCAGTGCTGCTGTACGCTCTTCGACCAGCTGGTGAATATGCCGTGTCCGCGAACCTTGGGTGCGCAAATAGACGGCCGCCATGACGCTGGTGAGGACGCCGAACAGGGCGACCAGCCACGATCCCACCTGGCCACCGCTGCGTATGTCGGCGCCGCGCACCTCCACGCGCCAGGTGACGCCGCCAATCGGAAACGTCTGCGAGGAGGATCGCACGGTGGCATCCGTGCGCCTTTCCATGCTCTCCCCGTGCTGGAACGCCAGGACCTCGGTGCTTCCCTGAGAAACATAGGCCGCCATGTACATGCCATTCAACGGCCCGAGGCCGGAGTCGTCCAGGATCTTTTCGATCAGCTTGCCGGTAGGCATGCCCAGGCCGGTATAGCCGTAGACAGCGGCACGCCGCGCCTCGGGCGTGTCGAGCGGCATGCCCTCGCGGTAAATCGCCTTCACGACCACCAGCCGCGGCGGCGACGGCGGCACGAACAGGTAACGGATCACCGCTGTGGCGGAAGCCTCGCCGGTGTCGGTTGCCCGCTGCACGGCCTGGCTGATGCTGGGCTCCATCAGCGCGTCGAAACCGATGCCGACCAGGCCGTTGATGGTGCTCGGTTCAAGGTATTCCACGACCAGATACTGGTCACGGTCCGCTGCGCGCACCGGCTTGCCGTCCTTCAGGTCGCTGACTTGAAAGTCGGGATGCGTGATGCGCTTGCGCGACTCGTAGGCCGCGCGCTCGGCGTGCGGCACCAGCCGCAGGAAGGAAATGGAATTGAAAAACGGCCGCGTCTGGGCCAATGGTCCAACGAAGGCATGAAACTGCGCCTGGCTGATCGGGCCGAAGGTCGCGAACACCCGGTTCACGTCCTCAATCGTTTCCACCACCTCTTCCAGCCCCTGGCGCACCGTCTGGATGCGGAAACTGGCGCGGCGATCGAAGATCAGCTGTTCCATCGCCAGCTCCTGGTCGCGGGTCCAGGAATACAGCGCGGCGGTGGCCAGCAGGCCCAGGATCAGGCACAGCAGCGCCGGCAGAAAGGACGGGAAGGAAAAACGTTGTCGATACATGCGTGGCCGCTCGGCGCGATCTCTTTATGCAATCCGTCGTTGGAGGCGCCGCAGGCGATCCGGCTGCGATCCCGGAGTAATCCCAATGCCCGCGGCGAAGCCGTCATGAAAGCGCGGCGATCATTCCCACTCGATGGTGGCCGGCGGCTTGCCCGAAATGTCGTACACCACCCGGTTGATGCCCCGCACCTCGTTGATGATGCGGTTCGACACCCTGCCCAGCAGTTCATGCGGCAGATGCGCCCAGTGCGCCGTCATGAAGTCCTGGGTCTGCACCGCGCGCAGCGCCACCACGTATTCGTAGGTGCGGCCGTCGCCCATCACGCCGACCGACTTCACCGGCAGGAACACGGCAAAGGCCTGGCTGGTGGCGTCGTACCAGTTCTTGTGGAACATGCCCACTTCGCGACCCTCGCCCAGTTCTGCCGGCAGCGGAATGGCGGTGTTGCGCAGCTCCTCGATGAAGATCGCGTCGGCGCGGCGCAGCAGGTCGGCGAATTCTTTCTTCACCTCGCCCAGGATGCGCACGCCCAGGCCGGGGCCGGGGAAAGGATGGCGATACACCATGTCATGCGGCAGGCCCAGCGCCACGCCGAGTTCGCGCACCTCGTCCTTGAACAGTTCGCGCAGCGGCTCCAGCAGTTTCAGGTTCAGGGTTTCCGGCAGGCCGCCCACGTTATGGTGGCTCTTGATCGTATGCGCGCCCTTCTTGCCCTTGCCGGCGCTCTCGATCACGTCCGGATAGATGGTGCCCTGGGCCAGCCACTTCGCATTCGGCAGCCGGCCCGCCTCCTGCTGGAACACCTCGACGAACTCGGCGCCGATGATCTTGCGCTTGGCTTCCGGATCGGTCACGCCGGCCAGCTTGCCCATGAACTGGTCGGTGGCGTCGACGCGGATCACCTTCACGCCGAGGTTCTTGCCGAACATGTCCATCACCATCTGGCCTTCGTTCAGGCGCAGCAGGCCGTGGTCGACGAAGACGCAGGTCAGCTGGTCGCCGATGGCGCGATGGATCAGCGCCGCGGCCACGCTGCTGTCGACGCCGCCGGACAGGCCGAGGATCACTTCCTCTTCGCCGACCTGGGCGCGGATCTTCTCCACTGCCTCGGCGATGTAGTCAGGCATGTTCCAGTCGGACTTGCAGCCGCAGATCTCGTGCACGAAGCGCGACAGGATGGCCTTGCCCTGCATCGTATGGGTGACTTCCGGATGGAACTGCACCGCGTACAGGCGACGGTCCTCGTCGGCCATGGCAGCCACCGGACAGTTGTCGGTGGACGCCATCAGCTTGAAGCCGGGCGGCATTTCCAGCACCTTGTCGCCATGGCTCATCCAGACCTTCAGCATGCCATGACCTTCCGGCGTGACGAAGTCGGCGATGCCGTTGAGCAGCGCGGTATGGCCGCGCGCGCGCAGTTCGGCGTAGCCGAATTCGCGCACCGTGCCATTCTCGACCTTGCCGCCCAGCTGCTGCGCCATGGCCTGCATGCCGTAGCAGATGCCCAGCACCGGCACGCCCAGCTCGAACACGGCAGCCGGCACCCGCGGCGTATCGCCTTCGGTCACCGAGCTCGGGCCGCCGGACAGGATGACGCCGGCGGCGCCATAGCCACGCACGAAGTCGTCGCTGACGTCATACGAAAAGACCTCGGAGAACACGCCGCTGTCGCGCACGCGGCGGGCGATCAGCTGGGTGACTTGGGATCCGAAATCCAGAATGAGAATTTTTGAATGCATGGCGGGACAGGATGAAAAAAAGAACGACTTGAATGGAAACCGGCCGCCGGCGCAAGCCGGCGGCCGTGCATGATAGACGCTGGCGCTTACTCGGCGCGGTAGTTCGGCGCTTCCTTGGTGATCTGCACGTCATGCACATGCGACTCGCGCATGCCGGCCGACGTGATCTCGACGAACTCGGCCTTCTCGCGCAGTTCGTCGATGGTGGCGCAGCCGCAGTAGCCCATCGACGAGCGCACGCCGCCGACCAGCTGGTACAGGATGGCGATCACGCTGCCCTTGTAGGGCACCCGGCCCTCGATGCCTTCCGGCACGAACTTGTCGGCATTGTTGGCCGCGTCCTGGAAGTAGCGGTCGGCCGAGCCGTCGGACATCGCGCCCAGGCTACCCATGCCGCGGTAGGACTTGTAGCTGCGGCCCTGGAACAGGATCACTTCGCCCGGCGCTTCCTCGGTGCCGGCGAACATGCTGCCCATCATCACGCTGGATGCGCCCGCGGCCAGTGCCTTCGAAATGTCGCCCGAGAAACGAATGCCGCCGTCGGCGATGCAGGGCACGCCGGTGCCGGCCAGCGCTTCGGAAACGTTGGAAATGGCGGTGATCTGCGGCACGCCCACGCCGGCCACGATGCGGGTGGTGCAGATCGAGCCGGGGCCGATGCCGACCTTCACGCCGTCGGCGCCGTGCTCCAGCAGCGCCCGCGCGGCGGCAGCGGTGGCGATGTTGCCGCCGATGACTTCCACCTGCGGATAGTTGTTCTTGACCCAGCGCACCCGGTCCAGCACGCCTTTGGAATGGCCGTGGGCGGTGTCGACCACGATCACGTCGACGCCGGCCTTGACCAGCAGGTCGATGCGCTCTTCGTTATCCGGGCCGACGCCGACCGCCGCGCCCACGCGCAGCTTGCCATGCTCGTCCTTGGAGGCCAGCGGATGCTCGGTCGACTTCTGGATGTCCTTGACCGTGATCAGGCCGCGCAGCTCGAAGGCATCGTCGACCACCACCACCCGCTCCAGCCTGTGCTTGTTCATCAGGCGCTTGGCTTCGGACAGTTCGGCGCCGTCGCGCACGGTGACCAGCTTCTCGCGCGGCGTCATCTTCGCGCGCACCTCGGCGTCCAGTTCCTCTTCGAAGCGCAGGTCGCGGTTGGTGATGATGCCGACCACCTTCTTGCCTTCCACCACCGGGAAGCCGCTGATGCCGTGCTGTTGCGACAGCGCGATCACGTCGCGGATCTTCATGTCGGGCGGGATGGTGATCGGATCGCGCACCACGCCGGACTCGAAGCGCTTGACCTTGGCGACTTCACGCGCCTGCTCGCGGGCGGTCAGATTCTTGTGGACGATGCCGATGCCGCCTTCCTGCGCCATCGCGATCGCCAGACGCGCTTCGGTCACCGTATCCATCGCCGCCGACACCAGCGGGATCGACAGCGAGATATTGCGGGTCAGGCGGGTTTTGAGGGAAGTGTCCTTGGGAAGGATGTCTGAATAGGCGGGTACGAGCAGCACGTCATCGAATGTGAGTGCTTTTTGAAGTAGACGCATGGCGATTCCTGTAGGCGCAAAAGCGAATTATACAGAAATCGACGCCGGGAAAGCCCGTTGGAAACTGTCACAGGCAGGCGCTTTCGGTTGACACATCCGGCAAAGCATGAGGAAATCGTTGCCTTTGATCACTAATTAAAGGACTCACCATGGCCGCCACGACATTGCGCAGGCTTGCCTGCATGCTCGCATTCGCCGCCCTGCCGGCACTGGCCCAGCATGTCTGGCTCGACGAGAAGGGCGTCAAGCAGTATTCGGATCAGCCGCCGCCGGCCGGCACGCCGGCCAGCCGCATCCTGCAAAGCCCCGGCGCGCGCGGGGCGGCTTCCACGCTTACGACAGTTCCTGCGCCCAGCGGGCCGACGCTGGCCGAGCGCAATGCCGACTTTGAAAAGCGCCGCCTGGAGCGCGCCGAGCGCGAACAGAAGGAAAGCGAGCAGGCGGCGCTGGAAAAGGAAAAGAGCCGCAATTGCGAGCAGGCACGCGCTTACGGCCGGGCGCTGGCCAATGGCGGACGAATTTCCCGCACCGACGCCAATGGCGAGCGCAGCTATCTGACGGACACCCAGCGGGCGGAGGAAACCAGCCGGGTGCAGCGCGTGCTGGAGCAGTGCCGCAGCGGCAGCTGAGAGCAAGCCGCCGGGAACCGGCGGCGCGGCATGGCGGCGCTGCCGGATGAAGTCAGACGGCGCGGTCTTTCTTCACTGCGCGCCGGCGCCGCGCATCCTTGGGGTCGGCTACCAGGGGCCGGTAAATTTCCACCCGGTCGCCGTCGCGCAGCACGGTATCCGGCGCTTTCTTCTTGCCGAAAATACCCACCGGACACGGATCAGCATCGAAATCCGGCAGCAGGCCGCTGGCCATCACCGCGTCGCGGAGGGAGCTGCCTTCATCCAACGTCAAATCAAGCAGCTGCGGCGCCTGCGGCAGCGGATGGCAGACCTGAACGCGGATCTCAGCCATACACCACGTCCGCGCGCTTGGTGAAAGAATCGACGAAGCTGTTGGCGATCATGTTGAACACCGGACCGATGATCTGCTCAAGGATGCGGCTGGAAAATTCATAGTGCAGGTTGAAGTCGATGCGGCAGGCGTCGGCGCGCAGCGGCTTGAAGGTCCAAGTGCCTTCGAACTGCTTGAACGGCCCGTCGACGAAACGCATCACCATCTGGGTGGGCGGGGTGTTGGTGTTCTCGGTGGTGAAGCTCTGCCTGACCCCGTGATAATTGATCTTCAGCGTGGCCACCAAAGTATTGCCCTCACGATTCCGGACCTCGACCCCACCGCACCAGGGCAGGAATTTTGGATAATCCTCGACCCGGTCGACCAGGGCGAACATCTGCTCGGCGCTGTAGCCGACCAATACGGACTTGTGTACGACTGCCATTGACTGTGAACCGTTTGATAAAATGCGAAGGTTGAAATTTTAACCGACCGCCACCACTTCCCCTTGATGAGCATCGCAGACAATAAAAAAGCCTTTCACGACTACTTCATCGAAGAGCGCTTCGAGGCCGGCATGGTGCTCGAGGGCTGGGAAGTCAAGTCCATCCGCGCCGGCCGGGTCAATCTGAAGGAAGCCTATGTGGTGGTGCGCAAGGCCGAGCTGTATCTGTTCGGCTCGCACATCAGTCCCCTGCCCACAGCTTCCACCCATATCAACCCCGACGCGGTGCGCACCCGCAAGCTTCTGCTGCATTCGGCGGAAATCAGCAAGCTGATCGGCAAGGTCGAGCGCGCCGGCTACACCCTGGTGCCGCTGAACCTGCACTTCTCCAAGGGGCGCATCAAGTGCGAGGTCGGCCTGGCCAAGGGCAAGAAGCAGCACGACAAGCGCGAGACCGAGCGGCTGCGCGACACCCAGCGCGAGATTCAGTCGGCAATGAAGCAGAACCGGCGCTAGCAGCCCGGGAAGAATAATGCGCACCCGGTTACCCGGGAATGCGCAAGATGCGATGCGCGTAGCTTAGCGGTTCTTTGCAACGCGTTGCAGCGCAAACCATGCCACTGGCGAGAAAAGCGGGCTTGGCCAAGAGCCGCGAGCCTTGCCAGTCGCTCACGCCACCGATCCGCGTGGCCGCAATGGTGCGTCGCGTCTTCCACCGAAGTTCGCAATCAAGCGGCTGCACGCCAGCCTGAACCGCGCCCTTTCGTGGCGCCCACGCCCGCTTCGCATCGCATAAGCCTGCAATCAAGGGGCGGCAGGCCGTGACATTGTGGCGCGTGACGTTACCCAACTTGCACGAGAGTCAAGTGAGGGTTCCTGGCGCACCTTCCCGCTACGGAAAATGCCGAATGCCGTCGCGGGAATAGCTCAGGTCAGGGCCTGAGCCGAGCGCAACGCCTTCCCCTCCTTGCTCCCTTCCCTCTACCAACTCAGCGACGGAGAGCAGACATGCGCAACCAGCAGGGGATTTACCTATTCGCGGTCAGTGTCCTGACCGCTCTGGTCATTACCGGATGTGGCAGCAACAGCAATTCACCATCAGCCGGCACCGCGCCGACCTCTACAGTGATCAGCGGTATTGTGGCCAGTGGCGGTCCCATTGAAAACGCCCGCGTCGACATCAAGGACCAGACAGGAAAAAACGTAGGTTCGGGTGTGACGGCACCAGACGGCTCGTTCAGCATCGAGATCGATCCTTCCTTTAGTCCGCACATGGTGATGACGGCCACAAGTGCCGATGAAACATTGGTCAGCATGGTTGACACACGGGTCAGCACCACTGTCAATGTCAACACCATCAGCACGCTGATTGCCGCGTTGATGTCGGCAAGCGGCAATCCATCGGCTCTGGCGGCTGAACTGGCAAGCGGGCAAGTCACCTTTGACGAGAAATCCATTGTTGCCAACTGGGGCAAGGTAGAGTCCATTTTGAAGCCCCTGCTCACAGCCCTGAACACAGAAATTGCCGGCCTACGCTCAGGGCCCGCACCCGCCAACGGCACGGGGCCAGACCGGCTGCTGGATGCCCTGGATATCGGCATTACAAAAAATGCGGATAACACCAGCACCATCCAGATATCGATCAAGAGCGCCGGGGAAGAGCAGGAGATGCCCGTCATCAGGTTCACCAACAGCATGCTGCTGGAACGAATACTGAAGGACAACGGCATCACGCCCACCGCAATACAGAATCAGGCCATCCAGGCCGCGAACCTGCCGGCCTCCGGCACAAGTGCGCAGATCGCCGACCTGCTCAAGCGCATGACTGCCTGTTTTTCCTTGCCGGTCGCGACGCGGGTCGACATTGCAGCAGGAACCGTGACTGCGCCGCAATGCCGGACCCTTTTCAAGAACGACGATCCTGCGAACTACCTGCACTCCGGCGCAGTGGTGGGAGCCGCCAGCGCATTCCCGGGGCTCTTCGCCGAAAGCGGTACCGGCGCCGGCTACGGCCAGGGCACGTTTGAATACAGGCGAGACAACGGGGATATCGTGTTCAGTTTCATCTCGGTCAGCAAAACTCTGGTGTCACGCCGCGAGGAGTCGGTCGCCACGCCTGGGCGCGATGGCAAGCTGAGGCTGACGGGGAACCAGTACAGGTTCGCAGGGAGCGTCAATCCCATGGCCGAGGTACGTGGCTATATGCAAAGCGGACTAGGCGGTCTGATCAGTACAGGCTATGACATCAAGATACCGCTCCAGGAAATCAACGATGAAAAGATCGTCCGCGTCGATGTGACATCACCTCGCGGCGTCAGATATTCACTCGTTCGCGGGTCCAGTTCGATGACGCTGCCAAAACTCGACAGCCGTTTCAACCCTGAGGTTGACGACAATAGCGAGATCGTCGATTCCAGTTCGGCTTTTGTGCGGCTCAGAGTAATTACTGCTACCGACTCTCTATTTAACGACGGGAAATCGGCCCCTGCGGTGCCCTATACAGGAGAGCGCGACCTGCAATTGCCGCGCCAGAACGAGACCGACGATACGATTGCCTCCTACCCGCCACGCGGCATATGGACGCTGGCGTACTTCACGGCCAACAGCCAGGTTCCGGTAGCCACCCAGGCTGTCAGGACGAGAGCCAGGGCGATGTCGGTGGAAGAGTTGAAAAACAATCGGCCGGGGGTACCTCTGTACAGCTATTACCTCACGGACGAAAGTTTGAAGCCACTGCTGGATCGGCTGTATAGCTCTTCGCCCGGCAGCGGTTTGCACTTGTCGCTGCAGGATCTGCGTTCAACCTCTTATGCATGGTCAACACTTGTCCCGCCTCCCTTCACGCCTCTTGCGCCAGTGTCCCTTCGCGTAATGGGAACGCTGCTCACGCCGTCCAGCATACCGCCCTTCCTGGACTTCGTTGACAACGTTGACCTGAGTCCGGACATGAAGCAGGCGGAGGTGCCCTGCAGCTTCGACACCGGCGTCCTCCACTGCGATGCCCAGGGACGCTATCTGGAAAACACCTGGCTTGACGGCGTTCAGTTGCTTAGCCGGGATAACTATGGAAGGGAGTTCTCCTACGTGGCGAGCACATTGCGCCCTGCGCAATGAGATCTAGCCGCAGGCGCTGCCGGGCTCTGCCACCACCGCCATCGCCACCGCCACCGCAATGGGCGACCGGGGAAGTTGCAGCGATGCCGGGAAGCGCCAGGCCGCTGGCTCAGGTCAATTGCCGAGCCAGGTCTACGATGTCGTTCGCAAGGAAATCGAACTCGCCTTCGGCTACCCTGGGCAGGCGGGCCTCCTTGCCATACTCATGCGGACGGGTGACGTAAGCGGTGCGCAGCCCGTGCTCCCTGGCCGCGCGCAGGTCTTCCGGATGGCAGGCGGCCAGCAGCAGCTCGTTGGGGGCAACGCCCAGCAGGTCGGCGCAGCCCAGGTAGGTTTCCGGGTCAGGCTTGTAGTGGTGGAACAGCTCGGCCGAGATCACGCAGTCCCAGGGCAGGCCGGCGCGCTTGGCCATTTCCGTCAACAGCGAAAAGTTGCCGTTGGAGAGCGTGGTGATGGTGTAGGCGCTCTTGAGGAGGGCGAGGCCCTGCACCGAATCCGGCCAGGCTGGCAGGCGGTGCCAGGCCAGGTTCAGTTCATCGAGCTCAGCCCTGGGAATGCCGCCGAGGCCGTGGCGCGGTGCGACTTCATCGAGGATCAGGCGGTGCAGGCCGTCGATGCGGGTCCAGGGCAGTTCGCCATTGCGGACCCGGTTCATCGCAAGCGGATAGCCGGCGCGCCAGTCGGCGGCAAAGCGATCCCAGTCGCCGGCTACCCCATGTCGTTCCGCGACCGCGGCGGCTTCGGCGCTGATGCCGCCATGCCAGTCGACCACGGTGCCGAATACGTCGAAAGCGATTGCCTTGATGCGGGTGTTCATAGCTTGGGTGCTCCGGAAGTTGGCGAAGGCATCACCCTAACGCAAAACACCCTGCGTGATGCAGCGGCACCACGCAGGCTTGCGTCAACAATGTCCGGCAGCGAGCGCAACAACGGCTAGATTAGCGAATCATCCCCACCGCCGAAATCGTCGGACATGCCGCCATCGTCGAAGGCGACGTTATCGTCCGCCACGCCGTAGTCCTGCGTTTCCTGGGCCGGCGCCGTGCTGATGTCATTCAGGCCGGCATCCTGCGCCAGGCTGTTGTCGGCACCGGAAGTCTGGCCGGCGCCGGCGTCCGAGGTCAGGCCATGCTGCTGGCCGGCGTCGTTGCCATGATGGCTGTTGAGCAGGTTACCCAGGCCCTGAAACAGGAAAGCGCCGCCCGCGACGCCTGCCGCGGTGGCCGCCATGGTTCCCAGGAAGCTGCCTCCTCCTCCGCCCATGCCGCCGCCGAACCGGGACCAGCCGCCCTGGCGCTGGCCTGGGTATGGCACCTGTCCTTGCGGATAGGCACCCTGGCCGGCTTGTGGATAGGCGCCCTGCCCGGCTTGCGGATAAGGGATGGCGTTGAGAGTCGATGCGCGCTCCGGGATGGCGCTGGCTGGCGCCGCGGCGCTGCGGGCGCTGTTGCCCCAGGTGTCGGCGCCGCCGAGAAAGCTGCCGGAAGACGCCGGCCGCGCCGCCTGCGCCTGGCGCTCAAGCTCGGCGATGCGGGCCTGCGCGGCTTCCAGCGCCTGGTCCTGCAGCAGCGTGCGCTGCACCAGCAGGTAGGCGGCGTCGGGCTGGCGCGATACCGCGGCGTTGATCATTGCGTCGGCTTCGGGGTCGCGCTGCACGCCGCCGGCCTGGTTCAACTGGCTTAAGAACTGTTGCAGCTTTTCCTGTTCCTGCGGGGTCATGGTCATGCTCCTTGAGTTGGTGGACCAGCCGCCCGGTTAGCGTCGGCGGCACAGGCGCCATCTGGGGGCATGTTGGCAAGCGTACAAGGGCCGGCTGGGGCGAGATGCGCAACTTCTTGAGCACATCCCGATCCGGTCAACCGCCGGCACAAATCCCCTCAGTTGAAGGTAATGCCAAGCGCCGCCGCTGCGGCGCGGCGTTCTTCTGAAGTTGCACCCGACTTCTCGATAGTTGCAAAAGCGATCCAGGCAGCGCTGACCTCGAAATGGTCGCGCAGCGCGGCCCGGGTGTCGCTGCGGCCAAAGCCGTCCGTGCCCAGCGTCACATACGGCCCGGGCACCCAGGCGCGGATGCTGTCGGCCACTGCTTTCACATAGTCGCTGGCGGCGATCACCGGGATATCGCCCTGCAGCTGCTGCGTGACATACGGCACGGCCTGCTCGTCGCGCCAGCGGTTGTGGCGCTCCACCGCGATGGCCTCCCGGGCGAGTTCCGAGAAGCTGGTCACGCTCCATACCTCGGCGGCGATGCCGAAACGCTCCCGCAGCAGTTCGGCGGCCGCAAGCGCTTCCTTGACGATGGGCCCCGCCGCCAGCAGCCGCGCCTGCGGTGCGTCCACCGTGACGATGCGGTGCATGCCGCGCAGGATGCCCTCGCGCGCGCCTTCCGGCATCGGCGGCTGCGGATTGTTTTCGTTGGTGACGGTCAGGTAATAGAACACGTCATCGCCCTCTTCCAGCATGCGACGCATGCCGTCCTGCACGATGACCGCGACCTCGTAGGCATGGGCCGGGTCGTAGGCGACGCAGTTGGGGATGGTGGCCGCCACCAGGTGGCTGCTGCCGTCTTGATGCTGCAGGCCTTCGCCCGCCAGGGTGGTGCGGCCGGAGGTGGCGCCGACCAGGAAGCCGCGGGCGCGCTGGTCGGCCGCGGCCCAGATCAGGTCGCCGACCCGCTGGAAGCCGAACATCGAGTAATAGATGTAGAACGGCAGCATCGGCAAACCGTGCGTCGAATAGCTGGTGGCCGCAGCGGTCCAGGAGGAAATGGCGCCGGCCTCGGTGATGCCCTCTTCCAGGATCTGGCCGTCCTTCGCCTCGCGGTAGGACAGGATGGAGCCGATATCTTCCGGCTCGTACAGCTGTCCTTGCGAGGAATAGATGCCGAACTGGCGGAACAGGCTGGCCATGCCGAAGGTACGGGCCTCGTCGGCGACGATGGGCACCACCCGCTTGCCGATGCCGCCATCCTTCATCAGCGCGCCCAGCATGCGCACCAGCGCCATCGTCGACGACATTTCCTTGCCGTCCGACTCCAGCGCGAAGCGGGCATAGGATGCGATGTCCGGCACCGGCAGGCTGGCGCGCGGATCATGGCGGCGCGGCAGGTAGCCGCCGAGCGCGACGCGGCGCGCATGCAGGTGCTGCATTTCGGGACTGTCGGCGGCGGGCTTGTAGAAGGCCAGCGCGGCGCAATCGGCGTCGCTGATGGGCAGGTCGAAGCGGTCGCGGAAGGCCAGCAGTTCCTCGTCCTCCAGTTTCTTGTGCTGGTGGGTGGTCATCCGGCCCTGTCCGGCGCTGCCCATGCCGAAGCCCTTCTTGGTCTGGGCCAGGATCACGGTCGGCCGGCCGCGATGCGACACCGCGGCGGCATAGGCGGCATGGATCTTCTTCATGTCGTGGCCGCCGCGATGCAGGCGGTCGATCTCGGCATCGGTCAGGCTGGCGGCCAGCGCCTGCATCGCGGCGCTCTGGCCGAAGAAGCGGGCACGGTTGTAGGCGCCGTCGTTGGCGGCGAAGGTCTGCAGCTGGCCGTCCACGGTCTGGTTCAGCGCCTCGACCAGCGCGCCGCCGGCATCGCGTCCGAACAGCGGGTCCCAGTCCGATCCCCACAGCAGCTTGATCACATTCCAGCCGGCGCCGTCGAACAGGGTTTCGAGTTCGTCGACGATGTGGCCGTTGCCGCGCACCGGGCCGTCCAGGCGCTGCAGGTTGCAGTTGATGACGAAGGTAAGATTGTCCAACCCCTCGCGCGCGGCCAGGCTGAGCGCCGCCAGCGATTCCGGCTCGTCCATCTCGCCGTCGCCGAACACGCCCCAGACCCGCCGGTCCTGCGCCGGCAACAGGCTGCGGTGCTCCATGTAGCGCAGAAAGCGCGCCTGGTAGATGGCGTTGATCGGGCCGATGCCCATCGAGCCGGTGGGGAACTGCCAGAAGTCCGGCATCAGCCAGGGATGCGGATACGACGAAAGGCCGCGCGCGCCGTGGTGGCGGGCTTCGATCTCGCGCCGGTAATGGCCGAGGTCGGCTTCATTCAACGCGCCTTCCAGGTAGGCGCGGGCATACACGCCGGGGGCCGAATGCGGTTGGAAGAACACCAGGTCGCCGCCGAAGTCGCCATTCCTGGCGCGGAAGAAATGGTTGAAGCCGACTTCGAACAGGTCTGCCGCCGAGGCATAGCTGGCGATGTGGCCGCCCAGCTCGGCATGGGCGCGGTTGGCGCGCACCACCATGGCCAGCGCATTCCAGCGCATGATGCCGGCCAGTTTCCTCTCCACCGCCAGCGCGTCGGCGCCGCCGGGAAAGGCCGGCTCGTCGGCGGCGCGGATCGTGTTCACATAGGGCGTGTTGCGGGCGGCGCGCCACTGCACGCCCCATTCCCAGGCGGCGGAGGACAGTTTCGACAGGATGAAGCGGGCGCGCTCGCGGCCGCCGCTCTGCAGCACCGCCGCCAGGGCATCGACCCACTCGGCGGTTTCGGCCGGGTCGGCATCGGTGTGGGTGATGAGCTGGCTGGCGGGCGGCATATCCATGGCGGTCTCCTGCAAAATGTTGTGCGAACCAGTAAGGTACGCTTCCCTAGCCGGCATAGGGAACCGAATATTGCTGCATCGCGGATTCGAGACGGCATAAAATGTCGCAACTCAACAACTTGAAAGCATGCGATGCCGGAACTCAACCTTGACGCCGCCGACCTGCGCATCCTGCGCCTGCTCCAGGAAGACAGCGCGCAGAGCAATGTGGAACTGGCCGGGCGCATCAACCTGTCGCCCTCGCCGACCCTGGCGCGAGTGCGCAGCCTGGAAGCGCGCGGCGTGATCTCGCGCTACGTGGCCTTGGCCGATCCGCATGCGCTGGGCCTGAAGGTCAATGTGTTCATTCAGGTCAGCCTGGAAAAGCAGGAGGCCGGCGCGCTGGCGCGCTTCGAGCAGGAAGTCAGCCGTTTCGACGAGGTGATGGAGGTCTACCTGATGACCGGCGACGCCGACTACCTGCTGCGCATCGTGGTGCCCGACATCCAGGCGCTGGAGCGCTTCATCCTCGACCACCTGACCCGCATCCCGGGCATCAAGAACATCCGCTCCAGCTTCGCGCTGAAGCAGGTGAAGTACAAGACCGCGCTGCCGCTGGAGCATGCCGGCGCCAGGTAGCGATGGTCCTGCCGGTCCTTGACCCATCTCAAGCGCGTCCTGCGGCGCAGCCAGCACAGTAGGCAAGCAGGCGGCATGCACACGCCGCAAGGAGAGAGACGATGGAACAGGCTGCGCACGACTTCATCGTGGAAATTCTCGACCAGTGCCAGGACCTGGCGCTGGCCACCATCCGGCCGGACGGTTACCCGCAGGCCACCACGGTCAGCTATGCCCACGACGGGCTGACGATCTATATCGGCGTGGGCCATCAGAGCCAGAAGGCCGACAACATCCGCGCCTGCGACAAGGTGTCGTTCACCGTCACCGCGCCATATGCCGACTGGAGCGAGATCCGGGGACTGTCGGCAGCGGCCACCGCCCGCATCCTCGAAAAGCCGGAAGAGATCGAACGGGCCGGCGACTGCCTGCTCGGGCGCTTCCCGCAGGTCGGGCAATGGGCTGACGCTGCCCGCAGCGGCGCGGTGCTGCTGCTGGAAATCCGGCCTCGAATCATTTCGCTGCTGGACTACCGCAAGGGCTTTGGCCATACCGAACTGGTCGGCGCATGAGCGCCCTCGCGGAGCGGCGGTGAGCTGCGCGGCCGACCGCGACCCGTCTGCGCCGCTGGCGCGCCGGCGCGGGCCGGGGCGGCTGGCTGCGTGCCTGTACGGCGCCTATGCATGGGCCGCCTTTGCGCTGGTCTTGCTGGCCTTCGGCACGGCGATCGTTGCGCTGCGCAGGCCGGCGCGGGCAAGGCCGGTGGCGCGCGCCGGCTGCCAGCTGCTGTTCCGGCTGCTGGGCATGCCGCTCTCGGCGCATGGCCTGGAACGGCTGCCCCCGGCTACGCAGCGCCATCTGCTGCTGGTCAACCACAGCAGCTTTCTGGATGGCCTGGCGCTGGTGGCGATGCTGCCGGCGCGTCCCGGCTATGCCTTCGTGGTGCGCCAGCAGTTCCGCATACAAGGCCTGCTGTGCCCGCTGCTGCGCGCGCTGGGCACGGTGGTGCTGGCGCCGGCCAGCGCCGGCAGCCATGCCGGCAATGCGGCGCGCATCGCCCATGCGCTGCGGCGGCGCGGCAACCTGATCGTGTTTCCGGAGGCCGGCTTCGTGCCGGAGCCGGGTTTGCGGCGCTTCCACAGCGGCGCCTTCGTTACGGCCGCGCAGGCCGGCTGCCCGCTGGTGGTGGCCGGCCTGCGCGGCGCCCGGGAGGTGCTGCGGCCGCGCGGCTGGCTGCCGCGCCGGGCGGCCCTGACGCTGGAGATCGGGCCGACGCTGCAGCCCGACCGCGAAGACATAGGACCATGCATGCGCGCCGCGCGCCAGGCGATGCTGGCGCTGACCGGAGAACCGGACATGGCCGGGCAGACGCAGCGCTGAGCGCCTGCCCGGGCCATGCCGGGCCGCTTGACTTACATCAACCGCCGCGGCCATGCGCGGTGCGAACCTTGCTGCGTCGCGGCCTGCCCTCACCGCCCTGCTCCCGCTGCGCCTGTCCGGTTCCGCGGCCCGAATACACCAGCCAGAAAGCATGACCAATCCCCACATCGAGCGCCAGGCCGTCTTCACGCTGCAGGGCGTGGCCAAGACCTACGTCATGGGCGAGCTGCAGGTCCAGGCCCTCAAGCCCACCGACCTCGCGCTGTACGACGGCGAGCTGGTGGTGCTGCTCGGCGCATCCGGCAGCGGCAAGTCCACCCTGCTCAACATCATCGGCGGGCTGGACCTGCCCAGCGCCGGCACGCTGCGCTATGGCGCGCTCGACCTGTCGGCGGCCGACGACGCCACCCTGACCCGCTTCCGGCGCCATCATGTCGGCTTCGTGTTCCAGTTCTACAACCTGATTCCCAGCCTGACCGCGCTGGAAAACGTGCAGCTGGTCACCGAGATCAGCGACCATCCGATGGATGCCGCCGAGGCGCTGGCGCTGGTGGGCCTGGGCGAGCGGCTGGACCATTTCCCGGCCCAGTTGTCCGGCGGCGAGCAGCAGCGGGTGGCGATTGCCCGCGCCATTGCGAAGCGGCCCGACATCCTGCTGTGCGACGAACCAACGGGTGCGCTGGACTACCAGACCGGCCGCATCGTGCTCGACGTGCTGGACCGCATCAACCGCGAGTTCGGCACCACCACGGTGGTCATCACCCACAACGCGGCGATTGCCTCGCTGGCGCACCGGGTGGTGCATATCGGCAGCGGCAGCATCACCCATATAGACGTCAACGCGACCCGGCTGTCGGCGGAGCAGATCGCATGGTGATGCCGGCCTTCATCGGTGCGCTGGACCGCAAGCTGCTGCGCGACCTGTGGCGCATGCGCGGCCAGGTGCTGGCGGTGGCCATGGTGGCGCTGTGCGGCATCGCCACCTTCGTCACCATGCGCGGCTCCTACGAGGCGCTGCTCTCGGCGCAGCAGGCCTATTACGAGCGCTACCGCTTTGCCGATGTGTTTGCCAGCGTGCGCCGCGCGCCGTTGAATATCGTCAGCCGGGTGCAGGCGATTCCCGGCGTCAGCGAAGCCCAGGGCCGGGTCGTGTTCGACGCCTCGCTGGACGTGCCGGGGCTGGATGAACCGGCGAGCGGGCGGCTGGTGTCGCTGGCGCCGGACGGCGCCGGCCTGAACCGGGTGCACCTGCGTTCGGGCCGGCTGCCAGGCACTCTCAGCCGCAACGAGGTGCTGGTCAGCGAAGCCTTTTCCGGCGCCAACCGGCTGCGTCCGGGCGACACGCTGGGCGCGATCATCAACGGCCGGCGCGAGCGCCTGCGCATCGTCGGCATTGCGATCTCGCCCGAATACGTCAACGAGATCAAGGGCAACAGCTTTCCCGACAACCGCCGCTTCGGCGTGCTGTGGATGGACCGCGACGCGCTGGCCGGCGCGCTGGCCATGCGCGACGGCATCAATGACATCACTGTCACGCTGGCGCCGCATGCCAGCGAGCAGCAGGTGATCGCCGAACTGGACCGGCTGCTGGCGCCCTATGGCGCGATCGGCGCCTATGGCCGCAGCGAGCAGCTGTCGCACAATTTCTTGGCCAACGAGCTGGCCCAGAGCCGGGTCAGCTCGACCGTGCTGCCGGCGATCTTTCTTGCCGTGGCGGCCTTCCTGATCCATAACGTGCTGCTGCGTCTGACCACGCTGCAGCGGGCGCAGATCGGCCTCCTGAAGAGCTTCGGCTACAGTCGGCTGTCGGTCAGCCTGCACTACATGAAGTTCGCGCTGCTGACCGTGATGACCGGGGGCATGGGCGGCATCGCGGTCGGCGCCTGGCTCGGGCACGGGCTGGCCCGGCTGTATGCGCGCTTCTATCATTTCCCGCAGCTGTCGTTTGCGCTGTCGGGTTTCGCGATTGCCGCGGCGCTGTCGATTGCCGCGCTGTCGGCGGTGGCCGGCGCGCTGCTGGCCGCGCGCCGGGTGGTGACGCTGTCGCCGGCCGAGTCCATGCGGCCGGAAGCGCCGGCGCGGTTCCGGCCGGGGCCGCTGGAACGGCTGGGCCTGCAGCGCTGGATCGCGCTGCCGGTGCGCATGGTGCTGCGCAACCTGGAGCGCAAGCCGGCCAAGAGTCTGCTGTCCATCCTCGGCCTGGCGTCGGCGCTGGCGCTGGTGATCACCGGGCAGTACACCTTCGATGCGCTCAACGAGATCGTGCGGGTGCAGTTCCGGGTGGCGCAGCGCGATGATGTCACGCTGTCCTTCAACGAACCGCGCGACTGGTCGGTGGCCTACGACCTGGCCGCGCTGCCCGGCGTGCTGCGGGTCGAGCCGTTCCGCTCGGCGGCGGTGACGATGCGCTTTCGCCATCGCAGCAAGCGCACCGCGATCGTCGCGCTGCCGCCGCGGCGCGAGCTGCGCCGGGTGCTGGACGAGGACGAACGCGCCATCGACCTGCCGCCCAGGGGCATCGTGCTGACCCGCATGCTGGCCGACACGCTCGGCATCGCCGAGGGCGAGCACCTGGAGATCGCCTTCATGGAAGGCCAGCGCCAGCGCGCCGAAACGCCGGTGGTGCGCATCATCGATGAGCCGATCGGCATGCTGTCGTACATGGATGCGCGGGCGATGGCGGCGCTGGCGCAGGAACCGCTAATGGCCTCCGGCGCCTTCCTGGCGGTGGACCCGCAGAGCCAGGGCGCGCTGTACCGCCAGCTCAAGACGGTGCCGGCAATCCGCAGCGTCAGCCTCAGGGAAGCGACGCTGCAGAGCTTCCTGTCGACGGTGGCGGAGAACATGCGCATCAACACCGTGGTGCTGGTCAGCTTTGCCTGCATCATTGCGCTGGGCGTGGTCTACAACGCCACCCGCATCGCGCTGTCGGAACAGGCGATCGAACTGGCCAGCCTGCGCATCCTCGGCTTCACCACAGCGGAGGTGGCGGCGATGCTGCTGGGCCAGCAGGCGGCGCTGACCCTGGCCTCGCTGCCGCTGGGCTGCCTGCTGGGCTATGGCCTGGCGGCGCTGCTTTCTGAATTGCTGAGCCAGGACCTGTTCCGCATTCCGCTGGTGGTCAGCCACCGCACCTTCCTGCTGTCGATCGGCGTGGTGCTGGCCGCCGCAGCGGTGGCCAGCGCCCTGGTCTGGCGCAAGGTGCGCCGGCTGGACCTGATCGAAGTACTCAAGACCCGGGAGTAACGCTGCATGGAGTCACGCACCCTGATCAAGGCAGCGCCGGCGCCGGCTGCCGCGCCGCCCAGGCCCTCGGCAGCCAGGGCCGCGCCTGGCCGCAAGCGCATGGCCTTCATCGTGCTGGCGCTGCTGGCGCTTGGGCTGCTCGGCTGGCTGCTGTTCGCGCCGGCGCCGCTGGCGACCGAACTGGCCACGGTCAGAACCGGACCGATGCAGGTGGCCGTGAGCAACCAGGGCCAGGTCCGCATCCACGACAAGTACGTGCTGGCCGCGCCGGTGGCGGGCCGCCTGGCGCGCAGCGCGCTGGACGATGGCGACCCGGTGCGCCGGGGCCAGGTGCTGGCGACGCTGTATCCGACGCCGATGGACCCGCGCCAGCGCGAGCAGGCGCAGGCGCGGCTGGAGTCGGCGCGGGCGCTGGCGCGCGAGGCGGAGATGCGGGCGCAGCGCAGCGCCAGCGACCTGGCGCTGGCCGCCAGCGAACGCGGCCGGGTGGAGCGCCTGGTGGCCGAGAAGTTCGTCTCGCCGCAGGCGATGGACAAGGCCCGCTCGGCCGAGGCGGCGGCGCGGGCCGAGGCCGACGCCGCCCGCGCCCGCTCGCAGGCGACGCAGGGCGACGTGCGCGCCGCCCAGGCTGCGCTGATCGCCGCCGACGCCGCCGCCGATCAGCGAGGCCAGCAGCCCCTGCCGCTGACCTCGCCGGTGGATGGCTATGTGCTGAAGGTGCATGAAAAGAGCGAGCGCATCGTCGCCGCCGGAACGCCGCTGGTGTCGGTCGGCAATCCGGCCGACTACGAGATCGTGGTCGATGTGCTGTCCACCGACGCGGTGCGCATCAGGCCGGGCCAGACCATGTGGCTGGACGACTGGGGCGGCGGCCAGTCGCTGCGCGCCATGGTGCGCCTGGTCGAGCCGGTGGCCTTCACCAAGGTGTCGGCGCTGGGCGTGGAGGAACAGCGGGTCAATGTGATCGCCACGCCGGTGGATGCGCTGGGGCCGCTGGGCGACGGCTACCGGGTCGAGGCGCGCGTCGTCACTTGGGAAGCCGGGCAGGTGCGCAAGGCGCCCGGCAGCAGCCTGTTCCGGGTTGGCGACGCCTGGCATGTATTCGCGGTGGAAGACGGCCGGATCCGCGAGCGCACGGTGAAGATAGGCCAGCGCAACCAGGAAGAGGCGCAGGTGCTGGATGGCCTGGCGGACGGCGAGCAGGTGGTGAGGTTTCCGAATAACCAGATGAAGGATGGGATGCGGGTGCGGCCCTTGCCATGACGGCTGTGACCGCGGAGAGCAGCCAGGCAAGCCTGGGTTGCACCGGTCATGCAGTTTGCTGCCGGGAGCGCACGAAACGGCCGCGGCAACTGCCGCGACAGTTTGCCGCTTCTGCCAGCACATCGTCAGGACTTGTGTACGACGATGGAGCCGCCGTTCACCAAGGTCCCCTCGCTGGATGTCCCCTCGGTGCCGCTGGTGGTCTGGTTGTCGTAGTCGACGACATCCTCGCCGGTGTCGGGACTGGTATGGAAAATCCTGATGCGGAAGCGGTCGGCCTGTCCTATCTTGTCGCCATCGACGGCGGTGAGGATGAACTTGTAGCCGTCCACGCCATTCAAGGCGCCGCTTCCCTTGTACTGCGCCCGCGCACCGGCCACCACCAGCCAGTCGTAACTGGTGCTGCTGAAACCGAACTTGGCGCTGATGAAGCGGAACTGCGTATGGCCGGAAGGGACCGTTGCGCCCCTTTCATATTTCGATACAAAACCAAATGTGGCGCGTCCGCTGAGCGACGTATCCGCCCGGTAAGCCCCCGACGGGGACTGTATCCATCCGCCGCCAGTGACATAGCCGCCGGCGGGATCGTAGACGACGATATCCTGCGACACCTGCGCGTAACGCCCGGCATTGTCCGTGACCTTCAACGTGGCCTTGTAGATGCCCGGGTTCGGGTAGGTGTAGCTGCCTGATACCGTGCCGGTGCCGCCGCTTTCGGTCAGTGCGCCGCTGGCGGACGTGCCATCTCCCCAGGTCCACTGCGCCACATGGGTATCGGCGACGTCGGCGTCGACAAAGGTGGCCGACAGGTTGAGCGGCGTGCCAGTCGCCAGCACGATATTGCCGTTGATCGGGCCGATCGATGGTGCGGAAGCGCTAGGTACGCCAGGGCTCAGCAGGACCAGCCCTGTATTGGATGCGGCCAATATGCTGCCTGTGTCGGCGATGGCAATGCCTGCCAGTATCCTCAATCCCGCGTCACGCAAGGCGCGCGGCGTGCGGGTGTTCAAGTCGATCAGCCCTTCGGCGGCGCTCCAGAGGAAACCGCTGGCGGCTTGCGGAGAAAGCCCGAAATAACCCACCACCTGCCCGAGGTTGTTCACAGCCCATGCCTCCGAGTTCGCAGCACCCGGCGTGAGGTCGATCATGCCGTCGGCTTCCGTCCACAGATAGCCATGCAGTGCGCCGCTGTCGGTGACGGCATTGCCGACCACCTGCCCCAGGTTATTGCTGTGAATGGCAACCGATGTTCCTGTCTTGTCAGCGCGCAGGCTGCCGAGCGTGTTCATTTTTCCGGACTGCGGCGTCCATGCAAACGCCTGGGTCGAGCGAGTGCGCGTGACGAGATTGAAGGTAGTGGCGTTGCCGACGACCTGCCCGCTATCGTTGAGATTCTTTACCTCGGTCGAATAGGACAGGTCGGCCTGCCGCTGGCCGACGATGCCCAGGTCCTTGATCGATCCGTCCTTCCAGACATAACCATGCACCTCGGTATTGAGGCCAGCCGGCGCCGGCACGGTCGCCAGAAAGTCTCCGGCTATGGCGCCCTCCGCGTTGATCTTGAGCATGCCCAGGCTCGTGCCATTGGCAAAGCCGCTCACAGCGCTTGCCACGCCGTTTTTCCATCTGTACAGCAACTGCTTGCTGGGCACCTCCGCGTCTTCGATCTGGAAAGCGACTTCGCCGGCGTCATTGATATCAACGGCAGCGCCGTTCGTTTCCGCCTCGGGCAGGAAGTCGGACGCGCCCCCGGCAACGGTCCAGATGAACTGCCGCAGCTTTCCATTGGACAAGCGCGTGCCCACCACCTGCCCGGCATCGTTGACGGCGGAAACCAGGCCCAGGGTGTCCAGCACGGGATAAATCCTGGTTCCGTCGTAATAGCTGCCGGTAAACCGGCTGGCGCCGCCTGTGCCCGGCAGGTTCACCATGTTGAAAATGACCTTGCCCTGCGGGCTGATGCTGTTCTGATCCGCCGTGCCATTCTCGGCAAGATTAACCACCGTGTACTCCACATTGCCCACGGCTGCGGCTACTGCGCTCAGGGTTGGCGCCGGAACAGGCCCGTTTGCGGTGAGGCTGCCTTCGCCGCAGGCGGCCATGAGGCCGCAAAACACCAGAGCCAGACAGCCTCGACCAGGCACGGTCTGTGTCGCCGCCGTTTTCTTCATATTGGCATCCGCTGAATTGAGCCCCGCTTCCGGACAGACAAGTGAGGGGCAAATTGATCTATAAAAGCACCAAGAATCTTTAAACGAACAACTACAGGTTAGAATATTTTTACCAGAAGTCAAATACGGCATGAAACCGCCAGGTGGCGAATGCCCGGCGTTTCGGCAGGCGGATGGCGCCAGGGTTTGACGGGAACGCATTGGACAGCGGCGCTAGGCCGCAATAATGTCAGTTCAGAAAAATCGACTTTCCGGCTTTCTTCATGGCGTGTCCAACCAATCCAGGCAATCGGGGCCTGTACCGTCCTTTCATCCCGGCAAGCTGTCCCGATGGCTGACCACGACATCCCGGGCCGCCCCTACCAGCTGCGGCGCCTGCTCGGGCCGCTCCTAAGCCTGGCCATCGTTGCGATGGCGCTGTGGGGACTACAGGGCATGCTGCGCGAGAGCAGTCCGCACGCCATTGCCGCCGCCCTGCGCCTGCTGCCGCCGTCCCGTCTGGCGCTGGCGCTGGGCTGCCTGCTGCTGGCCTACCTGGCATTGACGCTCTACGACCTGCTCAGCCTGCGCTGGCTGGGCCGGCCGCAGCCGTGGCGCCGCAGCGCGCCGGTGACCGCGACCGCCTTCGCGCTGGGCAATGTCTCGTTCAATGCAATGGTGGTTGCAGGCGGCGTGCGCTATGCCGGATTGCGGCCGCTGGGCCTGGCGCCGTCGGAGGTCGCCCGGATGGCGGTCTTCGCCAGCCTCGGTTTCTGGCTGGGCTATGCGGCGCTGGGCGGCTTGCTATTCGCGCTCAACCCCGTCAAGCCCTCGGTGCGGCTTGCCGGCCTGCTGCTGCTGGCGCCCGCGGCCTACCTGCTGCTGTCGCGCCGGCCGCGCACGCTGCGCCTGCGTGGTTTCCGGATGACGACGCCGCCGCTGCCGCTGTGCGTCGGCCAGCTTGCCGCCGGGGTCACGGAACTGCTGGCCATTTCCAGCGTGCTGTGGCTGCTGCTGCCGGATGTTCCGGATCTTGCCTGGAGCCATTTCATGCAGGCCTTCCTGCTCGCCATCGTGGCCGGCAGCGCCAGCCAGGCGCCGGGCGGCCTTGGTGTATTCGATTCGGCCTTTCTGCTGCTGCTGCCGAAAGGCATCGATGTGTCGCAGGCGGTGGCCGCGCTGCTGGCCTTTCGCGTGCTGTATTACCTGGCGCCGCTGCTGCTGGCGCTGGCGGCCCTGGCGCTGCGCTGGCTTGTGCGACGCCGGGCCTAAATTGCTGCATTCCAGGCGACAACCTTTAGAATGTGCGCCTCTTCCCGGAACATTCCCATGCGCATCCTCCTTGCCGAAGACGACAACATGATAGGCGCCGCCGTGCGCGACGCGCTGCTGCAGGACGGCTACGTGGTCGACTGGCTGCGCGACGGCCCGCGTGCCGACGCCGCGCTGGCTGCCGGCGACTACGACCTGGTGCTGCTGGACCTGGGCCTGCCCGGCAAGCAGGGGCTGGATATCCTGCGTAGCCTGCGCGAGCGCCGCAAGACGCTGCCGGTCATCATCATCACCGCCCGCGACGCGGTGGAGTCGCGGGTCGCCGGGCTGGACGCCGGCGCCGACGACTACCTGGTCAAACCATTCGATCTCGATGAACTGGCCGCCCGCATCCGCTCCGCGCTGCGGCGCAGCGCCGGCCGCGCCGGGCCCGGGCTGCAGCTGGGCGGCGTTGCGCTCGACCTGGCGCGCCGCAGCGTGCAGCGCGACGGCGTCCCGGTCACGCTCTCGGCGCGGGAATACGCGATCGTCGAGGCGCTGGCGCTGCGGCCGGGCGCGATCCTGTCGCGCGCCCAGCTGGAGGAAAGAATGTACGGCTGGGGCGAGGAAATCGAGAGCAATGCGGTCGAGGTGCACATCCATGCGATCCGCCGCAAGCTGGGCCCGGACTTCATCCGCAATGTGCGCGGCGTCGGCTATTACATCCCGCGTCCGGATGGCGCCGCATGAAGTCGCTGCGCGCCCGGCTTTCGGTATTCCTGCTGGCGGCGGCGCTGCTGGCGGCCGGCGTCACCGGCCTGCTGACCTACCGCAACACCCTGCGCGAGAACGAGCAGCTGTTCGACTACCAGCTGCGCCAGACCGCGCTGTCGCTGCGCGACCAGGGCACGGCAGCCGGACTGCCGCCGGCCCCCGGTCCGGGCGAGGAAGCGCCGTCGGTGGTGGCGCAGATCTGGACCATGAACGGCACCACGCTCTACCTCTCGCATCCGGACAGCGGCCTGCCCGACCGCGCCGTGCTCGGCTTTTCCAATGTCGACGCCGGCAACCGCCGCTGGCGGGTCTACAGCATGGCCGCGCGCGGTCGCATCATCCAGGTGGCGCAGCCGCTGGAACTGCGGCGCGACCTGGCCGCCGCGGCCGCGCTGCGCAGCCTGCGTCCGCTCTTGATCTTCGCGCCGCTGATGGCGCTGCTGATCTGGCTGCTCGTCGACCGCGCCCTGCGGCCGGTGCAGCGGCTGGCGCTGGAAGTCAAGCGGCGCGACGCCGCCAGCCTCGAGCCGCTGCCGGAACACGACCTGCCGAGCGAGGTCGAGCCGGTGGCGCATGCGATCAACTCCCTGCTGGGCCGGCTGAAGCTGGCCTTCGACAGCCAGCGCGCCTTCGTTGCCGACGCCGCCCATGAACTGCGCTCGCCGCTGACGGCGCTGACGCTGCAGCTGCAGCTGCTGTCGCGCGCCAGCGACGCCGCCGCCCGGGAGGCGGCCGCCGCCCAGTTGCGGCAGGGCGTGGAGCGCGCCAGCCGGCTGATCGAGCAACTGCTGACGGCTGCCCGCACCGCGCCGGGCGAAGCGCCGGCGCCGCTGGCCCGGCTGGACCTGGCGGAGGCGGCACGCCAGGCGCTGGCCGACGCCTGGCCGCAGGCCGAGGCGCGCCGCATCGAACTTGCGCTGGACGCGCCGGCGCCGGTAACGATCAGCGCCGATGCCGACTCATTGCGCATCCTCATGCGCAACCTCCTGGACAATGCGATACGCTACACGCCACAAGGCGGCCAGGTGGCGGTGAACGTGGCGCAGCGCGGCGAGGAAGCGCTGCTGCGCGTGGACGACGACGGCCCCGGCATTCCCGCCGCGGAACGCGAGCGCGCCTTCCAGCGCTTCTACCGGGGCCAGGCCCAGGCAGCCGATGCCGACAGCACCGGCAGCGGCCTTGGCCTGGCCATCGTCGCCAATATCGCCGCCCGCCATGGCGCGCTGGTGGCGCTGGACGATGCGCCGCTGGGCGGCCTGCGGGTGGAAGTCCGGTTTCCGCTGCCAGCCCAGGCGCACCCTTCTGGAGAATCCCGATGAAAAAACTGATGCTGGCCCTGCTGGCCCTGCTGCCCCTGTTGACCTGGCAGACCGCGAACGCGGCCGACGACACCGCGCTCTGGGCCGGCCTGCGCGCCGGCACCCACGTGGCCCTGATGCGCCATGCGCAGGCGCCCGGCGTGGGCGATCCGTCGGGCTTCCGCCTGGACGACTGCCGCACCCAGCGCAACCTGTCGGCCGAGGGCAAGCGCCAGGCGGCGCGCGCCGGCGCCCTGTTTCGCGAACATGGCATCGCCCGCGCCACGGTGTACTCCAGCCAGTGGTGCCGCTGCCTGGACACCGCCGCCGGCCTCGGGCTGGGGCCGGTCACGCCGGAACCGGCCCTGAACTCCTTCTTCGAGAACGCCGGCCAGGAAAAGACGCAGACGGAACTGGTGCTGGGGCTGATCGGCCGCCACCCTTCGGCCACGCCGCTGGTGATGGTGACGCACCAGGTCAATATCACCGCGCTGATCGGCGGCTATGTCGAATCCGGCGAGATCGTCGTGGTCAGGGCCAGGGACGGAAAGCTGGAACTCGCCGGCCGCATCAGGCCGGCGCTGTAAGAAAGGACCCGGCGACCCGCACCATCCGGCATCGGCTTGTGGCATGATGCCGCCGGGATATTTTTTCCGGGACTCTGCAACAAAGCTGCAAAGACTCTGTCTCACGAGCTTATTGCCGCGAAACAATACCGCCACTTCTTGCCTCTGAGGAAACCGTTTCATGTCCGTCTCTTTCCGTCCACGCGTTTGCCTGTGCGTCCTGCCCCTGGCCCTGCTGGCCGCCTGCACGACATCGAGGCAGGCGGTGTACCAGAACGAAGCCTTCGGCGACACCAACACCTATTCCCACGTCTACCTGGCCAGCGCGGCCGAGACCTGCGAGGCGGCGCGCCGGGCGCTGCTGAGCCAGGGCTATGTGATCACCTCGTCACGCACCGACGCCGTCAATGGCCGCAAGAACTTCCAGCCCAACGGCGATGTGCATGCGGAGATCGAATTCCACGTGGTCTGCGCGCCGGACAGCGCCGACGGCAAGAACAGCGTCGCCTTCGTCAACGCCCTGCAGGACCACTATGCGCTGAAGAAGACCAACAACGCGGCCAGCGTCGGCGTGCCGGCGCTGGGCTCGGTGTCGCTGCCGTTTACCGGCAGCGACGATTCGCTGGTGAAGGTGGCCAGCCAGACCATCCTGGAGTCGAAGTTCTACGACCGCTTCTTCGGCCTGGTGGAACGCTATCTGCCGGCATCGGAAAGGCTGTCGGAGAAACCGCAGCCGGACAGCCTGCCGGCGCCGGACAAGCCGCAGGCGGAAAAATAGGCCTGGCGGCTAAAGGGACACCACCTGCGCGCCGTTAATAACCACATCCGACCACATCCGAACCACACCGCAGGCCCTTCGCGCCGATTCCGCTTCCGCCTCCCCATGCCGCTTTCCAGCCATCCTCGTTTCGCCGTGTTCGCCCTGGCCCTGCTGGCCGGCTGCGCCACCGCGCCGCCAGCGCAGGTGACGCGCGAGGCGCCGCCGCAATGGCAGGCGCCGCTGCCGCATGAAGGCAGCGGCGCGGCCCTGTCGGCATGGTGGCGCGGCCAGGGCGATGTGCTGCTGGCCGACCTGATCGACGCCGCCCAGGCGGCCAGCCCCAACCTGGCCACCGCCCGCGCCCAGATCGCCGACGCGCGCGCCACCCGGGTCGGCGCCGGCGCCGCGCTGCTGCCCACGCTGGACGGCAACCTGCAGGCCAGCCGCAGCAGCGCCCAGCCGCCGCTGCCGATGGCCACGGTGCTGCAGGGCGCGCTGCAGGCGCGCTGGGAAGCCGACCTGTTCGGCGCCAACCGCGCCGGCCGCGACGCCGCCGAAGCCAGGCTGGCCGGCGCCCAGGCCGGCTGGCACGAGGCACGGGTGACGCTCGCCGCCGAAACCGCCAGCCAGTATTACCAGTTGCGCACCTGCGAAAAGCTGGTGGAGGTGGCGGCCGCCGACGCCGCCTCGCGCAGCGAGACCGCGCGCCTGACCAGCCTGGCCGCCGACGCCGGCTTCCAGGCGCCGGCCACCGCCGCGCTGGCGCGCGCCACTACCGCCGAGGGCAACAGCCGCTTGGTGCAGCAGCGCGCCAGCTGCGACATCGACATCAAGGCCCTGGTGGCGCTGACGGCGATGCCGGAGGCCGAACTGCGGCGCCGGCTGCAGCAGCAGCCAGGCGTGCTGCCGCAGGAAGCGGCGCTGCGGATTCCCGCGCTGCCGGCAGCCGTGCTGGCGCAGCGGCCCGACCTGGCGCGCGCGGCCAGCGAGCTTGCCGGCGCCGCCGCCGACATCGGCGCGGCCGACGCCCAGCGCTATCCGCGCCTGACGCTGGCCGGCTCGGTCGGCGCGGCGCGCTTTCGCAGCAGCACCATCACCGGCTCGCTGGAAACCTGGTCCATCGGTCCGGTGGCGCTGACGCTGCCGATCTTCGACGGCGGCCGCCGCGCCGCCAACCTCGACGCGGCGCGCGAACGCTATGAGGCCGCCGCAAGCCGCTACCGGGCCGCGGCCCGCCAGGCGGTGCGCGAGGTCGAACAGGCGCTGGTCACGCTGGACGCCACCGCCCGCCGCGGCGAGGATGCGCGGGTGGCGGTCGAGGGCTACAGCGCCTCGTTCGCCGGCATCGAGGCGCGCTACCGCAGCGGCCTGGCCAGCCTGCTGGAACTGGAGGAAGCGCGCCGGATACGGCTCACCGCCGAGACGGCGCTGCTGTCCCTGCTCAACGAACGCACTGCCGCCTGGATTTCCCTCTACCGCGCCGCCGGCGGAGGCTGGGACGGCGCCCTCACCATCAGCGAACGCACCACGCCATGAAGAAGAACCTTGCCAGACCCGTGTTGATCCTGTTGCTGCTGGCGCTGTTCGGCGCCGGCGCCGGGCTGCTGGTTGGCCGCATCCGCCACGCGCCGCAGGAAGCCGCCGCGCCCAAGCCGGCGCTGACCGTCACCACGGTGCGGCCGCAGACGGTGGACATGCCGCGCCGGCTGGTGGCCAACGGCAATGTCGCCGCCTGGCAGGAAGCGGTGGTCGGCAGCGAGGCCGGGGGCCTGCGCCTGACCGACGTGCGGGTAAACGTCGGCGACAGGGTGAAGGCGGGCGACGTGCTGGCCGTGTTCGCCGCCGATGCGGTGCAGGCCGACATGGCGCAGGCCACCGCGGCGCTGATGGAAGCCGAGGCCGCGGCCGCCGACGCCGCCAACAATGCCCAGCGCGCCCGCACCTTGAAGGACAGCGGCGCGCTGTCGGCGCAGCAGATCAACCAGTTCGCCACCGGCGCCCAGACCGCCCAGGCGCGGGTGGAAGCGGCGCGCGCGGCGGTGGCCGGGCAGCGCCTGCGGCTGCGGCATACCCGGGTGCTGGCGCCGGACGACGGCGTGATCTCGGCCCGCAGCGCAACCGTCGGCGCGGTGGTGCCGGCCGGCGCCGAGCTGTTTCGCATGATCCGCCAGGGCCGCCTCGAATGGCGCGCCGAAGTCACCGCTGCCGAACTGGGCAATATCCAGCCCGGCGCGATGGCCACGCTGGCGGCGCCGGGCGGCGCCGAAGTCCAGGGCCGGGTGCGCATGGTGGCGCCCACCGTGGACCTGCAGAACCGCACCGCGCTGGTGTATGTCGACCTGCTGCCGCCGGACGACGGCGCGCCGCCGAACAATCGCGTGCTGCCGCTCCGGGCCGGCATGTATGCCCGCGGCGAGTTCGACCTCGGCAGCGCGCCGGGCCTGACCGTGCCGCAGCAAGCGGTGGTGGTGCGCGACGGCTTTTCCTATGTGTTCCGGCTCAATGCCGACAACCGCGTCAGCCAGGTCAAGGTGCGCACCGGCCGCCGCCAGGGCGAGCGGGTGGAAATCGTCGAGGGCCTTGCGCCCGATGCGCTGCTGGCGCTGGACGGCGCCGGCTTCCTGAACGACGGCGACCTGGTGCGGCGCGCCGACGGCCCGGCAGCCGGGCCATGAGGCGGCCGCAGCCGGCATGCCTCGTTCGATGAAACCCTGCAGCGCGCATCGCGCGCCCGCCCCCACCCCGACTTCCACCCTGCACCACGCCGTCCACCCAGAGGCCCAGCCGTGAATTTTTCCGCCCTCTCCATCCGCAACCCGATCCCGGCCATCATGCTGTTCGTGCTGCTGACGCTGGCCGGCCTGCTGTCCTACCGCGCCACCGCCGTGCAGGATTTCCCCGACATCGAACTGCCGGTGGTGACCGTCGTGGCCAACCTGCCCGGCGCCGCGCCGGCCCAGCTGGAAACCGAGGTGGCGCGCAAGATCGAGGACAGCGTGGCCACGCTGCAGGGTGTGAAGAACATCTACACCCGGGTGCTGGACGGCGAAGCCACCATCACCGTTGAATTCATCCTGGAAAAGCCGCTGGCCGAGGCGGTCAATGACGTGCGCGACGCAGTGGCCCGGGTGCGGGCCGACATGCCGGCCGACCTGCGCGACCCGTCCGTCACCAAGGCGTCCACCGCCGGCCGGGTGGTGCTGACCTTCACCGCCGCGTCCGCGCTGGAAGCCGGCGGCGCCCGCCGCCTGGACGACCAGGAGCTGAGCTGGTTCGTCGACAACAAGGTCGCCAAGCGCCTGCTGGCGGTGCCCGGCGTGGGCGCGGTCAAGCGCATGGGCGGCGTCAGCCGCGAAGTGCGGGTGGAACTGGACGGGCTGAAGATGGCGGCGCTGAACGCCTCCGCGCTGGACGTGTCGCGCCGGCTGCGCCAGGTGCAGCAGGAAGCGCCCGGCGGGCGCGGCGACGTCGGCGGTGCGGAGCAGTCGGTGCGCACCATCGCCACGGTGCAGAGCGCGGCCGAACTGGCGCGGCTGGACGTGCCCTTGCTGGATGGGCGCCATATCCGGCTGGACCAGGTGGCCACCGTCACCGACACCGTCAGCGAACCGCGCGCCGTGGCCACGCGCGACGGCCGGCCGGTGGTGGGCTTCGAGATCTTCCGCACCCGCGGCGCCAGCGAAGTGCGGGTGGCCGAGGGCGCGCGCGCCGCGGTGGCCGAGCTGCAGGCGGCCAATCCGAACGTGGTGCTGACCCAGGTGATCGACAATGCAGCGCCGGTCGAGGAAAACTTCGAGGGCTCGATGGAGCTGCTGTATGAAGGCGCGCTGCTGGCGGTGCTGGTGGTCTGGTGGTTCCTGCGCGACTGGCGTGCCACCCTGGTGGCCGCGGCCGCGCTGCCGCTGTCGGTGATTCCCACCTTCCTCGGCCTGGCCTGGTTCGGCTACACCCTGAACATGGTGACGCTCTTGTCGCTGGCGCTGGTGGTGGGCGTGCTGGTGGACGACGCCATCGTCGAGATCGAGAACATCGAGCGCCACCTCGACATGGGCAAGTCGCCGATGCAGGCGGCGCTGGAAGCGGCCGACGAGATCGGCATGGCCGTGATCGCCACCACCTTCGCGCTGGTGGCGGTTTTTTTGCCTACCGCCTTCATGGCCGGCGTGCCTGGCCTCTTCTTCAAGCAGTTCGGCTGGACCGCGGTGCTGGCCATCCTGGCCTCGCTGGTGGTGGCGCGGCTGTTGACGCCCATGATGGCGGCCTACCTGTTGAAGCCGCGCAAGCGCCACCAGCGCGACGACGGCTGGCTGATGCGGCGCTACATGGCCACCATGCAATGGTGCCTGCGCCACCGCATGGTCACCGCGATCGGCTCCGGCCTGTTCTTCGCCGCCTCGATCGCCTTGGTGCCGCTGCTGCCGACCGGCTTCGTGCCCTCGTCCGACCGCGGCCAGACCCAGATCAACATCGAACTCGCCCCCGGCGCCACGCTGGCGCAGACCCGCGCCGTGGCCGAGCGCGCGCGGCTGGCGGCGATCGAGGACAAAAACGTCACCGGCGTGTTCTCCTCCATCGGCGGCGGCTCCAGCGGCGACGCCTTCGCCCCCGGCGCGGCGGCCGAGGCGCGGCGCGCGGTGCTGACGCTGACCACCACCCACCGGCGCGACCGCGAGGCCTCGATGGCCGACATAGAGCGCGGCCTGCGCAGCCGCCTTTCCGCCATTCCCGGCGCCCGCTTCACGGTCGGCCCGGCCGACATCGGCGTGAAGATGCAGCTGGTGCTGCGCAGCGAGGACCCGGTGGCGCTGGCGGCATCTGCACAGCAGGTGGTGCGCGAGCTGCGCGGCCTCTCGGGCATAGGCAACGTCAATTCCAGCGCCTCGCTGGTGCGCCCGGAGATCATCGTGCGCCCCGACCCCGCCCGCGCCGCCGAACTGGGCGTGACCGCCGCCGCCATCGGCGAGACGGTGCGGGTCGCCACCGCCGGCGACTATGACGTCAATCTCACCAAGCTCAACTTCAGCGAGCGCCAGGTGCCGGTGCGGGTCAAGCTGCCCGACGCGGTGCGCGCCGACCTCGACGCGCTGGCCCGCCTCACCGTGCCGGGCCGCAACGGCCCCGTCATGCTGGGCAATGTCGCCAGCATCGAGATCGCCAGCGGCCCGGCCCAGATCGACCGCCTGAACCGCAGCCGCAACGTGACGCTGGACGTGGAACTGGGCAGCCGCGCGCTGGGCGAGCTGAACCAGGAGGCGCGCAACCTGCCCTCGATGCGCAACCTGCCGCCGTCGGTTCGCATTGCCGAGCTGGGCGACGCGCAGGAAATGCAGACCCTGTTCGCCAGCTTCGGCCTGGCGATGGCGATCGGCGTGCTGTGCATCTACGGCGTGCTGGTGCTGCTGTTCAAGGACTTCATGCAGCCGCTGACCATCCTTGCCGCGCTGCCGCTGTCGATCGGCGGCGCGTTTGTCGCGCTGCTGCTGACCGGGCGCGCGCTGTCGATGCCGTCCATGATCGGCCTCATCATGCTGATGGGCATCGTCACCAAGAATTCCATCCTGCTGGTGGACTATGCGATCCTGGCGCGCCAGGCCGGCATGGACCGCTTCGCCGCGCTGGTGGACGCCTGCCACAAGCGCAGCCGTCCCATCATCATGACCACCATCGCCATGGGCGCCGGCATGCTGCCGCTGGCGCTGGGCTGGGGCGCCGACCCGAGCTTTCGCTCGCCGATGGCCATTGCCGTGATCGGCGGCCTGATCACCTCCACGCTGCTGAGCCTCCTGGTGGTGCCAGCGGTGTTTACCTATGTCGACGATGTCCAGCAGTGGCTGCGGCGACGTTTCGTCAGGTCAACGCCGCACAAAGCGCCTGTGGTTGTCGAGGCGCAAACGACGGTGAAATAGCGGGATCGCCGCCGGATAAAACCGGGCGGCGGGTTGTCAGAAATTCACGAAGCACACAACCCAACTTTCGTGAGGACTGTCACCGTGAACATGAACATGCCATCCATCGCCGGCAAGCTGTCGCCAACCGCCACCAACATGATCCGCATGGACCATACCCATACGATGGCGACCTTTCACCAGTACGAGATCGACAGCAGCCCGCGCACCAAGCAGGGCCTGGTCAACACCATCTGCTTGGCGCTGGAGATCCATGCCCAGCTGGAAGAGGAAATCTTCTACCCGGCGCTGCGCGCCATGGACAGCAGCAATCCGGCGATCCAGAAAGCCGTGCCCGAGCACAATGAAATGAAGCGCCTGATCGCCAAGCTGCGCGGCATGCGTCCCACCGAAGCAGGCTATGACGACACCCTGTTCGAGCTCATGCGCGACGTGATGCACCATGTGGCCGACGAGGAAACCATCCTGCTGCCCGAAGCCGAGCGCCTGATGGGCGACCGGCTGGGCGACCTGGGCGCGCAGATGCTGAAGCGCCGTGTCGAACTGGCCGCACCGCGCGGCGGCGAGATCGCCACCAACATGCTGCGCGGCATGCCCAAGAGCACCATGATGCTGGCCGCCGGCGCGCTCATGGCAGGCACCTACCTGATGAAGCGCAACGGCAACCACACCCGCAACGACGCCTGAAGAGGAGAAAAGCATGGCTTCCGACGGAGAACAGAAACGGCTGGAGGACGCAGCCGGACCGCACGGCGCCCGCACCACCGAACTGGTGGGGGTGGACGACATCGGCCTGCCCAGCGGCATCCAGCCCGAGGATGTGAAGGACATGCCGCAGGCGGGTACGATGGCCGCCATGGGCGGGGATAGCGGCAGCGGCAGTTCCGGGGGCGGCGCCGGCAGTCACGGCGGTCACGCCGGTGCTCCCTCACCGCAGAAGGTTGGCGGCGGCGAGTCGCTGAGCCCCGGCGACGAAGCCGCGCCCGGCACCGTGGGCAGCGGCGACGATGTCTGCCCGGTATGCGCCGGCTCAGGCAAGAACGCCAGCGGCGGCGCCTGCCCCAATTGCCGCGGCACTGGCATCGTCACCGAAGGCATCGGAGGGGGTTGAGGCGTTGCGCGACGCCGGGCGCGTTTGGCACGCGCTGGCAAGCAGCTTGCGGGCGGCCGGCGTTGGGCGGCGGGCCGTTGCTGGTCTTGCGGCATGACAAATTTTGGCTGTCTGCCGGGAGACAGTGGGGGGATGTTGACTTATCCTCTGCAGGAAAGTGGCGGCTGCGTGGCGGGGTGCAATTGCAGTTGCAGTAGCAGTTGCTTCCGACGGTGCAGTCGCCGTTGATTTTGAAGTCGCCATTGCCGTTGATTTTGAAGTCGCCATTGCCGTTGCCGTTGCCGTTGCCGTTGCCGTTGCCGTTGCCGTTGCCGTTGCCGTTGCCGTTGCCGTTGCCGTTGCCGTTGCCGTTGCCGTTGCTGTTGCTGTTGCTGTTGCTTTTGAAGTTGCCGTTGCCGTTGCTTTTAAATCCCGTTGAGCGCGCCGTGACGTCGGTGCGTGGAGCGGGAAAAGGTGCGGCGTCTGTCTGAGCCAAGCGCAGCTTGGCGAGTTTAGCCGCGCCCCGCTCCATGCATCGACGGCACGGGGACCCTCGCGCAGCGAGGGCGCGGTCACCGGGTCGCCTTTTCTTGCCTACTTCTTTTGGCGAAGCAAAAGAAGTAGGTCGCCCGCCGGGGCGAACACCCGGCCTGGTCATGACGACAGTGCAGTCGGCTTGTTTCACCAGGGGTAAGGCGTCACTGCGAAGCAGCAGTTGCTTTTGAAGTTTGAAGTTTGAAGTTTCAATACGAACGTCAAAGACAACACCGACAGTGCTGCCCGTGCCTTGCCGGGTGACGCAAGACGGCTGCACTGCCGTGGAGACAAGCCGGGAATCCGTCCCGGCGGCCGGGTCACTTTTTTTGCTTCGCCAAAAAAAGTAACCAAAAAAAGGCGACCCGGTGATCGCGCCCCGCTGCGCGGGGTTCCCGTGTCAGCGGTACCCGGAGCGGGGCGCGGCTAAACTCGCCAAGCTGCGCTTGGCTCAGACAGACGCCGCACCTTTTCCCGCTCCGGGCACCGCTGACACGGCGCGCTCAACGGGATTTCACGGCAACGGCAACTGCAACTGCATGAGCAACGGCAACTGCATAAGCAACGGCAACCGCAACTGCAACTGTCGCTGCGCGTAAGTCAAAAACAGCGGCAACGGCAACAGCGACTTCAAAAGCAACTGCAACTGCGACGGCGGCGGTCCCCGTGACAGGCACGTTCCGATTCATGCCCGAACGCTAGCCCGTCGCACCGCCCCAATCGACCCGCCATCGCCAGCCAACACCCGATGAAAGATGCATTCATTCCCCGACCTTACGACATAAAGGAACCACCTTGCACCGCAGGAAATTTCTGATCGGCGGCGCCGCCCTGACCGGCGTCACAGCCATCGGCGGCATGGCCGTCGCCAAGGACCCGGAAGGTACCGGGAAAAATAAAACCCTTCCCCATTCCGGCACCGGGCCGGAAGCGCCGGAACTCACAGCCGATGCGCCGCATCGCTTCGAGGTCTGGGACTGGAGCAACAGGAAAGAGCCGGTGATGACCGGCGAGATGGTGCTGGACAAGCGCATCGACAATTTCGTCTACGAGGACGCCGAGATGGCCGCGGAGAACGGCGATATCGCCGTCTACCAGTGCAGCCGCTCGGCCATGCTCGGCGATGTCGAGATCGGCTTCACCATGCTGGCTGCCGACCGCAGCAACACCGAGTCCGGCAAGACGCCGTTGTACCAGGTGCTGGGCTGCTTCGCGCACCGCGGCACCTGGACCAGCTATCCCGCCTCCGATACCTTCAATGCCAAGAAGCTCTCCACCTTTCCCAAGCCCTTCAAGGTCGTGATGAAGAATGCCGAGGGCAAGGTGCTGCATACCTTCCAGATGCAGGACGGCAAGCCCATCAATGACCCGGACCTGAACCAGTGGCGCTCCGAGACCAAGCCGATACGGCCCAGGGTCACCCTGTTCATGATGCTGCCCTGGCAGAACACGCGGCCACGCAGCTCGTCGAAGCTGAAGAAGTACTACCCCGGCCTGACCGCCGATGGCCAGCGGCCGTCGCAGGCGAAGGCCCATGTCTCGGTGCTGTCGTGCGAGCCGATGATCACCGGCGGCTACGGCCCCCACTCCATCAATGGCCTGGCGAACATCTACGGCGCGCCGCGCTGGCCGCGGCCGCGCACCGGCTACGGGCCGATGCCGAAAGACCCTTACCTGGCCAACGGCGAATTCAACCGCAACGGCGGCTCGGCCTACGGCGGCCCCTACCTGGAAGGATGGGACTACGAACCCGGCTCGTTTTCCACCCACAACTGGTACACCGGCCCCGGCGGGCCGCGCTTCGACCGCTGCGTGATTCCTTCAGTGGTAGCGCTATGGGCCACCAATCCCAACGGCAAACGGCTGCAGGAGAACGTGCCGCACCGCGACTGGCTCGACGGCTGGGCCATGGCCTACTTCAACCACGGCAACCACTGGGTGCGCGACGTGAAGACCATGCAGCTGATGACCAGCAAGGAAGTCATGTTCAAGCCCTGGGGCCTGTATGGCAACTACTACGGCGGCGGCGCCGTCGGCCCGCGCTCGGTCTTCATCAACGGCAGCCAGCGCGACGGCAGCCAGGACCACAACTTCGACGGCCAGGGCTACATGTGGGGCAATGGCTGGGCGCGCGACTCCCTGCATTCCTATTGCAACGCCGGCTGGATCGCGCTGCTGCTCAACAGCCCGATGCATGCGGTGGGCAGCCGCTTCGACACCGCGGTGCAGATGATGATGGACCAGGGGCCGACCCAGAACATCCGCGAGAACTACATGGTGCGTTCCCAAGCCTGGCGCTGGCTGCATTACACGATGGCATGGAAGCTGGCATCCACCCATCCTCTGGGCCTGTCGCGGGCGGACGTGGAAGCCAGTTTCGCGCAGCACCTGGAACAGATCTACAAGGAGATCTACGTGCCCCAGGTCGTGCAGAAGAGCGACGACCCCTTCTTCCGCGGCCTGCGCAACCTGGGCCAGCCCATCATCCAGGACAGCGCCAACGGCAATGCCTGGACTGGCCAGGGCGGCGGGCTGGGCTATTACATGGGGCATGTGCTGCAGCTGATGCGCCAGACCGGCCTGTGGGGCGTAATGATGGCCAAGGGCGGCCATATCCGCGACGTGCTGCTGCTGCAGGTGCGCAACATGGACCAGTTCGCGCTGGGCTTACATGCCGACACCAATGGCATCAGCCAAACGATAGGCTTTGACAAGAAAGGCACATTCCCCGACAGCATGGCGCACTACCATCAGCTGTATGGCAAGAAGGACGAGGACCTGTTCTTGGGCCCCGACGGCAAGCACGTCAATGACCGCGATGTGTCGGTCCACCCGGTCATCCAGTACATCTACATCCGCCGCGACTACTTCCCCGAAATCGAGCACCCCAAGCTGGCGCCGGCGCTGGCCAAGGTCGACAAGCGGCTGGCCACAGTCACAGCCCGGGTAGCGGCGGCACTGGACCCGGACGCCAAGCGCGAACGCGACCATGTGTACCGCTATCCTGGCTTGGCGCCGATCAAGGCGCCGCCGGAGCTGGGGCCATTCGGCATGGCCCGGTCCGACATCGGAAAGGCGAAGGAGTCGTAAAGCACTTCCGGACTGACCAGGCAATCGATGCCGGCCACACCGGATTGACATGGGAAGAAACGCACGCGGACCTGCAGGGTCCGTAAGGTGCAATACCCGAAGGGCATTGCACCTTCGGCGGTAAAGCCACAAGTGAAGCTGGCGGCGTACCGGGTCGACGAAAAGGCGGAATGCCCCTTTGGGGTATGCCGCCCTACGCCATCCCGGCCATCCGCGCCATCAACGGCATGGCAAGAAGGCGGTCGCGGTCGCCGCCGCACCCGGGGACTGCATCACAAGGCTGGCACGGACCGAGTTGCATTCAGAAACCGTCCGGCTTGACCGGCCTTGCCTCGCCCTCGAAATTGCCCAGCACTTCCTCCGCGCGCTCGCGGCGCTCTGGATCGGCGTCGGCCTCGGCCGGCCCGGTCTTCGCCGGCTTGGCGATTTCCTTGCTGTTGCCGGTTTCATCGGTCGGATCGTAATGCGGCGCGATCGGACCAGTCTTGCCCTGATTGTCGTTTGCCATGCTGTTCTCCTGATGTTGTGCGGTTGCGTGCGAGGCAGGCTGCCCGCCGCCCGGATGGCCGCCGTGGATTGCGGTCACCGGGCCGGCGCCTGTGTCTCCCGTGGCGCAAAGCGATACGTCTCGCCGTGCTTCAGATAGATCACCCGGTTCTGCAGTTCGGCCGCCTTCACGGCTTGTTCAAAGTCCGACAGCGGCGACTTGAACACCGTGTAGTCGTTGTAATGGATCGGTATCGCGTGGCGCGGCGCTACCAGCTGCATCATGCGCACGCCGTCGGCGCCATCCATCGTGACCTTCATCACACCCAGGATGCGGGTGCCTCCCAGGTGCAGCAGCGCCAGGTCGACCTCCGGAAAGCGCTGCGGTATCTCCTTCAGGTCTTCATACATCAGCGTGTCGCCGCTGATGTACATCCGGTAGTCCGGCTTGCCGGCACCGCTGAAGTCGAGCATCGAGCCCATCACCGCGGGCAGCAGCCCGGCCAGCACGGGCGGGCCGTGCCGTCCCGGCATGGCGCTGATGCGCAGCGTGGTCTGGCCCTTGGTGACGACCAGCGTATCCCATGTGGCAAGCGGATAGCGCCTGGCGAAGCCCAGGTTTTCCAGCGCCACCGCCGACTGCGGCGTGGTCACCACGGGGATGGTGCGCGGCAGCTTTTCCTGGACCAGCTGGTCGAAATGGTCGCCATGGAAATGCGACAGGATCACCAGATCGACCGGCGGCAGGGCCTCGATCGGCATGGCCGGCTCGGTCAGCCGTTCCGATGTCAGCCCGTAGCCCAGCTGCACATGGTCGCCCTTGTGGAGGAAGTTGGGGTCGGTCAGGATGGTCAGGCTGCCATAGCGGATCAGCACCGTTGCCGTGCCGATGAAAGTGACCGAGCCGTTCTGGTCCGCAGCGGCAGCGTCGGCCGGCAGGTCCAGGGTCTGGCCCGGCGCCGATGGCGGCGCGGCCGTCACGAGCGCATTGTCCTGGGCCAGGGAGGCCAGGGGCGCGGCGAGCAGCATGGCCGCAATCAACGGCAATGCTGCCGGCCAGGATCGAAATGGAGTCATTGCATCGGAAAGGATAGGGAAGCGGCGGCTGCATGAGCGCTGCCGGCGCTTCCAGACCGCTTGTCAGCGTGCAGTGCCGCTGCTGCCGGTGCCGCCGCTACCGCTGCTGCCGCTCATGGTGCCGCCGGCACCGCGGCTGTTCATCGTGCCGTTGTCGGTCGCCGCACCGGTCATATTGCCTTTAGGGTTACCCATGCCATGCTTGCCGGCGGTTTCCTCGGCCAGCGACAAGTGCTGGTCCACTGCGGTGATCGTCTTTGCTGCATACGCCTGCAGGTCGGCATCCTTGGCCTTGGCCTGCACCCGCTCCAGCAGCTTGTGAGTATTTTCATGGTCGTTCAAGCCGCCCTGCTTCAGGTAACGCTTGTCGAATGCGTCCCCCTTCAGGCCCGACATCATCTTGGCCATGGCCTTGTGCTTGGCATCCGGCTCGGTCGGCAGCTTCACGCCCTTGCCGTCGGCCAGCGTTTGCAGTTCCTGCTGCGCCTTGGTATGGTCGTCGATCATTTTCTGCGCAAAGGATTTCACGTCATCGCTCTGCGACTTTTCCAGCGCTAGCTTGCCGGCGGCGATCTCGGAGATATTCGCATGGGCGATGTCGCGCATCATTTTCTGGTCAGCCGAGGCCACCTTGCCGGACGCGCCGGTGCGGGTCGATGAAGCGGCCGTGGTGCTGTTTGCCGTGGTGTCGCGATTGGTTGCGGCAGTGCCGGTGGTGCCGGTGTTCTGGGCGACTGCGCCGCCAAACACCATGGCAAGCGCTGCGCAGACGGCCATCCGTTTGATGTTCATATCCTTGTTCATGTCCAATCTCCTAATGTTGGGGGCAACGGCAGACCCGTTGCTCATTGATAGCCATTTTGATAAACCCCGACACCCGTTTCTATAGGCGACCTTCTGTAATCTACGTAGGAATAGCGGAACCACGCGGCATCGCAGCCGTCGAATCTCGACTGTTACGAAAATTGCAGAAAAGAATTCTTTTTCCTTGGCGTAACCATTTGTCACAATCATGGCGACCGCTTGCGTTATGATTTGTGCGCGATCAACGCATAATTTCCCAAAGGAATCATCCTTTCGACAGCAGAACCAACCGACGACCCCATGATTTCTGGCACCTCCACCGATCCGTTGAACCTCCCGTTGCCCCAGACTGACCACGCGAGCGCCGTCTGGCATCGGGACATGCCGCCGGAACTTGACCAGATCGTGGCCGGCCTGCCGCTGTCGACCCTGCTGGAACAGATCATCGAACGCTTCGAGACCGAATTCGACCGCAGGGCCTTTGGTTGCGTCCTGCTGCTGGACCGCAAGGGCCAGCGCCTGCTGGCCGGCGCCGCGCGCCGGCTACCGGCCGCTTACCTGGAACAGCTGCATGGCATCGAGATTGGCGCAGCCGCCGGCTCTTGCGGCGCTGCCGCCCACACAGGCAAGCCTGTTTATTCGAATGACATCGGCAGCGATCCGCGCTGGGCCGACGCCGGCAGCCTGGCGCTGGCGCATGGCCTGCGCGCCTGCTGGGCCACGCCGGTGCTGGGCGTGGGCGGCGGCGTGATCGGCACCTTCGCGCTTTACTTCGATCATCCGCGCGCGCCGCAGCAGCACGAGATCGATGCGATCGCGATCGCCGCCCGCACCATCGGCCTGGCCATCGAGCGCCACCTGTCGGACGAGCGCCTGCGCCAGCAGGAAGGACGGCAGCGGCAGGTGGTCAACAGCGCGCTCGACTTCGCCATCATCGGCGCCGGGCTGGATGGCATCGTCACCAACTGGAGCGAGGGCGCGCACCGGGTATTCGGCTGGACCGAGGCGGAAATGCTGGGCCAGCCGCTGTCGCGGATCTTCACGCCCGAGGACATCGCGCAGGGCCAGCCGCAGCGGCAGATGGACGCGGCGCTGCGCCATGGCCATGCCACCGACGAGCGCTGGCATCTGCGCAACGATGGCAGCCGGGTCTGGGTGTCGGGCGAATTGACGCCGCTGCGCAACGACATGGGCGAAGTGGTCGGACTGGTCAAGGCGGTGCGCGACTGCACCGACGAGAAGCTGGCCCAGACCCAGCTGCAGCGCCTCAATGAGTCGCTGGAAAACGAGGTGGCGCAGCGTACCCGCGAGCGCGACCGGATCTGGCGCAACTCGCCCGACCTGCTGATGGTGCTGGGCAATAGCGGCACCCTGCTGGCCGTGAATCCGGCCTGGACCCGCCTGCTCGGCTTCGAGGCGGCCGACCTGATCGGCCGGCGCTTCCATGCCTTCCTGCATCCGGACGATGTCGATACGGCGCTGTCGGCGCTGGCCCAGGCAGCCACCATGCCGTCGCTGCAGTTCGAGGCGCGCTCCCGCAGCGCCGCCGGCGAATGGCGCTGGTTTGCCTGGACCGCCGCACCCGAGGAAGGCCTGATCTACGGCAGCGGGCGCGACGTCAGCAATGAAAAGCGGCAGGCGGAACAACTGTTGCTGGCCAATGAAATGCGGCTGCGGCTGGCGCTCGACGCCGGCGACATGGGCGCCTGGCAGTACGACATCGGCACCGAACGCAGTGTCTGGCTGTACGGCATGGACGCGCTGCATGGCCTGTCGCCACGGCAGAGCATGGAGGCGCGCCGGCTGCACGGCTACCTGCGCCATGTGTATCCGGCGGACCGGGCCATCTTCGCCCAGGCGATGCGGCGCGCCTTGCGCACCGGCACCGACCTGCAGGCCGAGTACCGCATCGTGCGCGCCGGCGGCCAGGTACGCTGGCTGGAATCGCGCGCCCACATGGTGCGCGACGAGCGCGGCCGGGCGGCGCAGCTCTCGGGCGTCTGCATGGACATCACCCGCCGCAAGCGCACCGAGCAGGACCTGCGCTTCCTGGCCCGCGCCAGCGCCGAGTTCGCCGCACTGGTGGACTACCAGTCCACGCTGGAGCGCCTAGCCAGGCTGGCGGTGCCGACCTTCGCCGACTGGTGCGTGGTGGACCTGCTGCGCGAGGACGGCACCCTGGAACGGGTGGCGGTGGCCCACGTCGATGAACAGAAATCGCAGCTGGCCGCGATGCTGCACGCGCAGCTGCCGCCGGACCCGTCCATGCCGCACGGCATCTGGAACGTGCTGCGCACCGGGCGCGCCGAAGTCATCAGCGACATGCAGGCCAACATCCACTCGCATGCGCTGGGCGACCCGGAACGCATCGCGGCGCTGCGCCGCCTGGGCCTGCGCTCCTATCTCGGCGTGCCGCTGGCCACCCACGGACGCACGCTGGGCGTGATCACCTTCATCAGCGCCGAGTCGGGCCGCATCTATGACGAGGAAGACCTGGCGCTGGCCGGCGACCTGGCGCGGCGGGCGGCCACCGCGATGGAGAACGCCAGCCTCTACAAGGCGCTGCAGCAGTCCGACCGCGCCAAGGACGTGTTCCTGGCTACGCTGGCGCATGAACTGCGCAACCCGCTGGCGCCCATCAGCAATGCCATCAGCCTGCTGCGCCTGCGCGGCCTGGCCAAGCAGATACAGGGGCAGCCCGACCTCGGCCGGCCGCTGGAACTGATCGAGCGCCAGGTCGGCCAGCTGACGCGCCTGGTGGACGATCTGCTGGACGTTTCCCGCATCAACACCGGCAAGATCGAGCTGAGGCCGGAGCAGTCCGACCTGCTGGCCATCCTGCAAAGCGCCATCGAGACCAGCCGGCCGCACATCGAGGCGGCGCAGCACACGCTGGAAGTGGCGTTCGACCTCAAGGCGGCGCCGGTGCAGGCCGACCCGCTGCGGCTGGCGCAGGTATTTTCCAACCTGCTCAACAACGCCGCCAAGTACACCAACCCGGGCGGCCGCATCGCCATCGCGATGGAAGCCACCGCTGATGAGTACCTGGTGCGGGTGCGCGACAACGGCGTCGGCATCGCCGCGCCCATGCTCAAGGACATCTTCACCCTCTTCACCCAGGTTACCCACCCGGTGGAACGCAGCCAGGGCGGACTGGGCATCGGCCTGTCGCTGGTGGAAGGCCTGGTGCATCTGCACGGCGGCCGGGTCGAGGCGCACAGCGCCGGCAGCGGCATGGGCAGCACCTTCACCGTGCGCCTGCCGCGCAGCCAGCCGGCCGCCGACGCGTCGCCCGCGCCAGTGACCGAGAGCGTTGCGCCGCAGGCGCGGCCCTGCCGCATCCTGGTGGTCGACGACAACATCGACGCGGCCAGCACCGTGGCCGACCTGCTGCGGCTCCTGGGCAACGAGGTGCAGGTGGTGCATGATGGCCTGGCGGCAGTCAGCGGCGCGGCGGAGATGATGCCCGACGTGGTGCTGCTGGACATCGGCCTGCCCGGCATCGACGGCTTCGAAGCGGCGCGCCGCATCCGCGCCCAGCTCGGCAGCGGCATACGGCTGATCGCGCTGACCGGCTGGGGCCAGGAGAAGGACCGCTCCCAGGCCAGCGAAGCCGGCTTCGACGAACACTGGGTCAAGCCGGTGGCGCTGGACAAATTGCAGGGGCTGTCCGCGCGATGACGCCGGCGTTTTTGTTAAGCCTGGCTTAAGCCAGGCGGCTTAGTCTGTTCCCATCGTCAACCAGACAATGCATGAAGGGATCACAGATGAAACTCCGTCAAGCCACTGCCGCGCTGACCGTCGCCGGCGTTCTCGTCACCTCCGCCGCCGGCGCCGCCGGCTGGTCGCCCAAGGAATGGTTCTCCCGTCAGGAAAGCACACAGTCAGGTGCTGCAGCCACGGCGGCCGCGCCCGCCCCGGCTCCGGTGGCGCCGGCCACCGCGCCCAACTACCGCGCCATCGTCGATCGCTTCGGCCCGGCGGTGGTGGGCATCAATACCGAAGGTACGATGAAGACCGCCGCCCGCGGCGACAACGACGACGACCCGTTCTCGCAGTTCTTCCGCGGCGTGCCGGGCCGCGGCGGCCAGGCGCCGGTGCCGGTGCGCGGCCAGGGCTCGGGCTTCATCGTCGGCCAGGACGGCATCATCCTGACCAATGCGCATGTGGTGAAGGATGCGTCCGAAGTGACGGTCAAGCTGTCCGACCGGCGCGAGTTCAAGGCGCGCGTTCTGGGCAGCGACCCGGCCACCGACGTCGCGGTGCTGAAGATCGACGCCACCAAGCTGCCGGTGGTCACCCTGGGCGACCCCAAGCGCCTGGGCGTGGGCGACTACGTGCTGGCCATCGGCTCGCCATTCGGCTTCGAGCAGAGCGCCACCTCCGGCATCGTCAGCGCCAAGGGCCGCAGCCTGCCGGGCGACGCCTACGTGCCCTTCATCCAGACCGACGTCGCGGTCAATCCGGGCAACTCGGGCGGACCGCTGTTCGACGCCAGCGGCGCGGTGGTGGGCATCAATTCGCAGATCTACAGCCAGACCGGCGGCTACATGGGGCTGTCGTTTGCAATCCCGATCGATGTGGCGCTGTCGGTGAAGGATCAGATCGTTGCCACCGGCCGGGTCAGCCACGCGCGGCTTGGCGTGGCGGTGCAGGAACTGAATCAGACCCTGGCCGACTCCTTCAAGCTGCCGCAGCCGGAAGGCGCGCTGGTATCGTCGATCGACCGCAACAGCCCGGCCGCCAAGGCTGGTCTCCAGCCGGGCGACGTGATTTTGTCGTACAACGGCCAGGCCATTGCCCGTTCCGGCGACCTGCCGGCGCAGGTCGGCCTGGCAAAGCCAGGCGACCAGGCGAAGATGGAAGTCTGGCGCAACGGTAGGAAGGAAACCCTGACCGCCACCCTGGCCGGCTCGTCCGACAAGCTTGCCGCGGCAGCCCCCGCCAGCGCGTCCCGCGGCAAGCTGGGCGTGGCGGTGCGGCCCCTGACCGACGAGGAAAGGCAGGAAGCCCATCTGCGCGGCGGCCTGGTGGTGGAACAGGCCGGCGGCGCCGCGGCCCGCTCGGGCGTGGAGCCGGGCGACATCATCGTCGCCATCAACGGCACCCCGGTTGCCAGCGTGCCCGAGCTGCAGAAGCGGCTGGAACAGGCCGGCGGCCAGGCCGCGCTGCTGGTGCAGCGGGGGGAGACGCAGATCTTCGTGCCGGTGAAGCTGGGCTGACTTAGGCGCGGCAACGCCATGCTTGGCGGCGCCGCAGATACGATGTCCGACGGGACTGCTTATCAAATTTGATGCAGGATGCGCAAAACAGCCTTGGAGATGCCATGAGAACCAATGTGACGATAGACGACGCGTTGTACAGGAGGGCATTGGAAATGGCTGACCCAGCCATGGACAAAGCAGACATCTGGCGCGAGGCATTGTCAACGTTCGTGCGCGTACAGGCCGCCAAGAGGCTGGCAGAACTTGGCGGCGCCGCGCCCGACATGGGGGACATTCCCCGTCGCCGGGGCGATCCTGCCGCGCAGCCGGCATGAGCGTCCTAATTGCCACCTCGGTCTGGGTGAGCATTTTCGCTTGTGGAATTCTTCCCTGACGACGTTGCTGAGACTCGACCAGGTGTTGATCCATCCCATGGTGCTGATGGAAGTGGCCTGCGGCACGCCGCCAGCGCCCCGCTCCCAAACGCTCGCCTATCTTGGCTTCCTGCGCCCGTCAGGCCAGGCCACCATGAGCGAGGTACTCGACCTGATCGAGCGCGAGAAACTGTATGGCCAGGGATGCGGCCTGGTCGATGTCACGCTGCTGGCATCGACCCTGATTACCGCCGGGGCCAGCCTATGGACCCTGGACCGGCGGCTGGCGAGTATGGCGCAACGATTCGGCGTTGCTTACCAGCCGAAGGTGCATTGAGGCGGCGATCCGCGGCATACACCCGTGGCGACCACACTTGCCAACGTTGGGGGCGTATGCGCAAGACAAGGCAACAGGCCTGGGCGCGCGACGGCCTTTGCGCAACCAGGAGACCGCCGGCATCAACGGCTTGCTGTGAGGTATGCAGTCAGGAATGATCTCTAGACTGATTGATCAGCTGGATCTTGCTACGGTAATTTACTGCGTTGCGATGCGCAAGAGTAGTCGCGATGTCCAGTGCTTTCTGATAGTGCGCCAGCGCTTCCCCCGGCTGCTCGAGCAATACCAGCATGTTGGCGACATTAGCATGGGCGGAGGCGGTCTCGATCCGGTTGGCTCCGAGCGCCTTTTTACGGATGGCCAGCGCGCTGCGGTAGTGTGTCAACGCCTGTAGGTAATCCTCTTGGGCATGCAGTGTCAAAGCAACTTGGTCATGGGAACCAGCGGTGGAAAGGCCTTCCCGGCCTTTCGTCTTTTGGTCGATGGCCAGCGCCTGTTTAAAGTGATACAGTGCCTCCGCATGCATTCGCTGTCCGCTCAACAGCAAGCCCATATTGAAATGGCAGACCCCGGTTGTCGCATGTTCAGTGCCGAGTTCTTTCTCGTAGATGATCAAAGCCGCGCGGTAGTGGTATAGCGACTGCTCAAAATTATCTTCCTCTTCAAGCATGTCAGCTTCAGAAAGGTGGGCATCAGCGGTTGCAACACGCTCAATGTTCACCACCTTTTCGCGGTTGGGCAGCGCTTGGCGGTCTTGGTTCGGCACCTGGTCAAGTTCCCCGTGCGCCTCGAGCAGCTTGGCTATCCTCACACGACAGTACCCGGTTTCGACATGATCAATGCCCAGCACCTTTTCGCGAGTGGTCAAGGCCTGACGGAAGTGTTCCAATGCCTTATCAAGATCGCCCTTCGCTATCAGCAGCTCAGCAATCCTAGTATGGCAACCAGCGGTTTCGGCGTGGTCAACACCTAACATTTCTTTATAGATGGCCAACGCCTTGTCGTAGTGCTCAAGTGCTTTGAGAAGCTTGCGCTGCGCTTTCTTCGGCAAGAAGATAGCGAATGACCAATCTGTGGTTCCAGCTTGCTCAGTACCCAGCACCTTTTCATGAATGGCTAATGCTTTGCGGTAATGAGTCAGCGCCTGATTAGGCTTATTCTGATCCTTTAGCAGCAAAGCAATCTTGGCATGACAATCTGCCGTTTTGGCATGTTCGATGCCTAGCACCTTTTCGCAGATGGCTAACGCTTGAAGGTAGTGCGTCAGCGCCTGGTCAGACTTGTCTTGACTCTTTAACAGTACTGCTATGTTGACGTGGCTAGCAGCGGTTTGGGCATGCTCAACGCCCAGCACTTTTTCACGGATAGCCAGCGCCTTGTGATGGTATTCCAGCGCCTGTTCAGGCTTGTCTTGATTCTTTAACAGTACTGCGATGCTGAAGTGGCTAGTAGCGGTTTGGGCATGCTCAACGCCCAGCACCTTTTCACGGATAGCCAGCGCCTTGTAATGGTATTCCAGCGCCTGTTCAGACTTGTCCATGCGACGCAATCCGGAACCGATAGCGCTGTAGGAACTGGCAGTAGCGGCATCCTCCTTGCCCAACACCTTTTCGCGTATAACCATCGCCTTGTAATGGTATTCCAGCGCCTGTTCATGCTTACCCATGCTACTCAATACGTCACCAATGTCGCTGTAGGACTTTAGAGTAGCGGCATCCTCCTTGCCCAACACTTTTTCGCGTATAGCCAGCGCATCGTGATGGTATTCCAGTGCCTCTTCATGCCGTCCCAGCCTACTCAATACGTCACCGATGTCGCTATAGCAACTGGCAGTATCGGGATCTTCCTTGCCTAACACCTTTTCGCGCATAACCATCACCTTGTAATGGTATTCCAGCGCCTGTTCATGCTTACCCATGCTACTCAATACGTCACCAATGTCGCTGTAGGACTTTAGAATAGCGGCATCCTCCTTGCCCAACACTTTTTCGCGTATAGCCAGCGCCTTGTGATGGTATTCCAGCGCCTGTTCATGTTTGCCCATGCGACCCAATACGTCACCGATGTCGCGGTACGAACTGGCAGTAGCGGCATCCTCCTTACCCAACACTTTTTCACGTATAGCCAGCGCCTTGTGATGGTAATCCAGTGCCTGTTCATGCTTGCCCATGCCACTCAATACGTAACCGATATTGCTGTAGGACTTTAGAGTATCCGGATCCTCCTTGCCTAACACCTTTTCACGGATAGCCAGCCCCTGGTAAACGAAGGCTAATGCGTCTGCATTCTTGCCTCTGTCACGCAAGACCTCTGTAATTGCATGGATCAGGATCACCCGGGTCAGCTCCTGCCTTGCAGTGCGCATGGCGGGTCGCGCATCCGCCCCCTCAATCGCGCCATCGATGCGCTCACGCACCATCATCAGCGCTTCCGGCGAGGATGTCTCTATCCACTGCACCATGTCCTTCAAGGCCTCAGCCGTGAACCTCGAGCTGTCCTGCTCCAGCAATCCAGCCAGCCCCTGCGCCAGACAGTATTCAAAAACCGACTTGTGAATAAATTCCAGCCTCCCGGCCCGTGGCCGCAGCGGCAGGCTGTTTAGCAGTTGCGCCGCTTTCTGTTGGCGCAGCCGCACGAAGTCCTCCTTCGTTAGCACCAGCCGGCGCGTCTGCTCCTTCCGTTTTTCCACGCTCAGTTGATCCAGCGCCAGCTGGCGTTTCCTGTAGCGGCGGCCTGCCTTGTGCTGCACCAGCCATTCCAGACCGGCCCAGGGGGAACCGGTTTTTTGCGCATCCGCCACAGCCAGGCTTTCGGCACGGCTTTCGCATGCCAGCAGCGCGGTCTCGCAGGCAAAGGCCCGGAAGCCGGCCGCCAGGCTGCCATGCTCTTCCAGCAATTGTTCCAGCACCTTGTCGTCCAGCAGGCCCTGCCCGTTGTTGGCCATGTGCTCGATGAAGCTTTCATAGATGTCCGAGCGTGTCAGGCTTTCCAATGGCTTTTTGCTCACCGTCTCCCAGCTCTGCCACAGCAGGTAAAGCACGAAGGGGTTGCGCAGCACCGCCCTTATTTCGGCCGAGCCCTGCAGCCTGGCTTCGTAGCTGCGGCAGGTCGCGTCATCCCAGGCCAGGTGCTGCTTCAGATAGGCCAGCAACTGCCCGGTATCGAAGGCCAGGTAGTGGCAGCTCTGCAGCTTGTCCTGCCAGGCAAAGCGTTCCCGCACCTGGTCTTGGGGCACAGTGCCGGGACGGCAGGTGACGATCAGCCTGGCGCCGGGCGGCAGGCCCAGGTGCTGCGCCAGGTTGGCGGGCGCCTGGTCGTCGATGCGGCATTCATCGTAGCCGTCCACGAACACCACCGGCGCGGCCTGGCCGGGCTGCAGGCGATGGCGGGCCAGCACGTTCGCACAGGCGCCCTGCAGGGCGCCATGGGTCCAGCTTGCCAGGTGGGTGCGGATGAATACCGGCATGACCTGCGGCCTGGCACGGTTGGCGGGATCGGCGAAATGCTGCCACCACTGCTGCAGCAGGCGGTCGGCCAGCACATGGGTGCTCAGGCTCTTGCCCAGGCCGGCCTCGCCCGACAGCAGTAGTGCGCCTGCCTCGGGCGAGGCCACGAAGTCTTCCAGCACCTGCTGCAGCATCCGGGGCGGGTTGTGCATTTCCTCCTTGCCGGCGTCCTGTTCATGCCTTTGCCAGTAGGCTTCGACCGAGCCTTCGATGGGCAGCAGGGTGACCTGGCACGGCACATAATGCCGGGCTTCCTCGCGCCGCCCGTGCAGCGCAAGGTCAAGGTGCAGCGCCAGGCTGACCAGCGCATGGTCGGCATGCATCTGCGGCGCCATTTCCCGCAATTGCTGCAACACGTCGGCAATGCCGGCGCGCTCGGCCGAACGGGCGTGCCAGCAGGCCCGGATGAGCTTGCGAAAAGCGGGCGGGCAATCTGCCGGGATAGGCATTCTCTCGCCGGCCCTGATCTTGTCGAAGCCAGGGTCTTCCCTGTGCACCTGTTCCCAGAAACTGGGTCGCTCGCCGTGGCTGACCATCTGCCAGAACACCAGGCCCAGCGCGTAGATGTCAGTCGCCCTGCTGCTGTGGCGGCTGCGGTCGCCGCCTATGTTCTCGGGCGCGATGGAGTCGCCATCCTGCAGCCCCTGGCCGACGGCGCTGGCCTCGGCGGATTCGAGCAGTGCATCGACCTGGGCCACGCCAAGGTCGGCCAGCTTGGCCCGGCCATACTGGTCAATCAGGATGTTCTCGGCCTTCAGGTCGCGGTGCAGCATACCCTGCCCATGCAGATAGGCCAGAGCCTGACTGATTTCCGTCATCCATTGCCACAGCCGGGACGCCGGAATGGGCTGGCCATCCTTTTGCCCCTTCTGCAATGCGGCCTGCAGGCTGCCCTGATGACAGAACTCCATCACCAGATAAGGCGCGCCCTCCTTATGGCAGATGCCATGGAATTGCACGATGCCCGGGTGGCTGCTGGTGCCCAGCCGGGCCACTTCCCATTCCAGCGCCTCCACCACCTCCTCGTCTGATAGCGACAAGTGCTGACGGGCATGCTCGACGTCAATTTTCTTCAGCGCCACGTCGCTGCTGTCCCAGCGGCCGCGATAGACCTTGCCAAAGGCGCCGTTGGCAAGGAAGTCGCCGACGACGATCTGGCTGGCCGGGATCCGGTTGACGCCACTGAAGGCCACCGACGTCGCGCTCTCAGGCAAGGACGCAGGCGCGGTGCCTGTCGAGGTCGCCGTCTCGACCTTGCCATGCAGGGCGTCGCCGGCGGCGCGGGCATCGCTGCCACTCGGCGCAATGCCCGTATGGGCGCCAGCCGACACTTTGGCGGCATGAGGTTCCTGCTCGCCGGCATCGCTGCCGCTCTCTTTGGCATCACTGGCCCGGGCATCCGGCCCGGCATGAGCAAACTGCGGTTCCTGCTCGTCATTGCTGTCGGCTTCGCCGCTTTCCTCGGTGTCGCTGTCGCCCTCCCGGGGCGACAACCCGGCCCGGGATGCGGGCGCCCAGGATGGCTTGCTTGCCGCACCGTTACCCGGCACAGCCTGCTGGCCTGCCATGCGCGGCGGTGTTGGCAAGGGGCGGTGAGGAAATCTCGCCTGCGAAGGCGTCGTCACCAGCGGCGCACCTGCTACGCGGATTGCAGGAACTTGCGCCGGGTTCGTCGTGATCGGCACTTGGCGGTTCGAGGTCAGCTGTGCTGGCGTGGAAGAAGTAGCCATCTGGTCATTTCTCCTTGAAGGATGCACTGCGGATGGTTGGGAGCGGGCACCGCAGGTCGGCGGCACGGGCCAACATCCCTACGGCGAACTGCCCGCGGCAAAGGCCCTTCCCGATCGGAGATGCGCGGACTTGCCTGATAGCCAGGACGGGACCGCTGCACCGTCGAAGCGGACTCGAACGTAGCCGGCATGCTTTTATTGGTGAAGCGAGATTAAGTGGCGCGGCCAGGAAATTAACACTGTCGTCCGGCGTCGGCACGGAAGAACTTATCTGCACCGGGCTGTGCTGTGTCCGTACACGCGACGTGGATCTGAATGGGTGGAATGCGCGGCGAGTTGTAAGCCAGTCGGGCTGCACCATCGGCATGGCCCTCCGGACCGTCAGTCTGTGCACGGCATGATCTGACGAGAAGTACGCCGTTGGTGGACGACACGACGGCGCTTGCGGCAAGTAAGCCAGACCGATTCTGTTGCCGGGGAGGCTAGCCGGTGCAGGCTAGCGCGATGAAGCCTCCTATGGCGTTCGGAGGATGTCCGGGAAGCGCCGGAACCGGCCAGGCGCAAGGCGCAAGGCGCAAGGCGCAAGGCGCAGCGAGGATACGGATGCCTGTTGATCGCGACATCCAGGCGCCTTGCCGAAGTTCGTGACACGCGTCAGGAAGGTGTGCCTATCCGCCGCCTGCCCGCCTCCGGCGCGGCCAGCGCCTCCACCTCGCGCATGCTCTCCCGCGAACGCTCCACCAGCGCGATGTAATCCTCGGTGTCGCGGGTCTTGGCCGCCACCTCGTCGTCGTTGAGCGTGCGCAGCACCCGCGCCGGCATGCCGACCACCATGCTGCGTTCCGGCACCTGCATGCCGGAGCGCACGAAACTCATCGCCGCCACCAGCGACTCGGCGCCGATGACCACACCATCCATCACCACCGCGTTCATCCCCACCAGCGCATTGCGGCCGATGCGGCAGCCGTGCAGGATCGCGCCGTGGCCGATATGGCCGTAGGTCTCGATCACGGTGTCGAATTGCGCATAGCTGTGCATCACGCAGGCATCCTGCACATTGGCGCCCTCCTCCAGCACGATGCGGCCGAAGTCACCGCGCAGGCAGGCGGTGGGGCCGATATAGCAGCGCGCGCCGACGATCACGTCGCCGATCAGCACGGCGCTCGGATGCACATAGGCGGTGGGATGGACGACCGGCGTAATGCCGTCGATGGAATAGACTTTGACCATGCTGTTGACCGGGTGCGGAAATGGCCGCTATGGTAACCGATAGGATGCCAGCCTGGCGCAGCTAATCCCCCTCATCGCGCCGCCACGTTCAGGAAGCCGGCTTCTTCTTCGCCAGCTGCTTTTCGAAGGCTACATCGAGCTTGCTCACCTTCTTCGGCGTCTGCGGCCCGTAGGCATTGACGTACGCAACGAATTCATCCTGCTCCAGCGATGGGCTGAGCCGTTCCATGTCGCCGCTGTCGGTCATCAGCGTCAGGTAGAACAGGCCGTCGGCGCTGCGCACCATCGAATAGTCGGGGTTGCCGCTGCGCCGCTTGAGCCTGTCGACTGCCGCGCTTGCCCTGGTTGATCGCATTCCCGGTCCTTGCGTCTTTGTGAAGCAGGCATGATAAGGCAGATCGGGCGGCGTTGTTTTGATCCGGGCCGCCGCCCCGTGCCATTACTAAGCCGCCACCCGCGGCGCCATCGCGTCGCGCACCTGCTGCAGCGAGGCCGGATCCTCGATCGTGGTCAGGTCACCCGGATCGCGGCCTTCGCATACCGCCTGTATCGCCCGCCGCAGCAGCTTGCCGGACCGTGTCTTGGGCAGCATCGATACCACATGCACCTGCGCCGGGCGCGCCACCGCGCCGAGCTGGCGGTCGACCGTTGCCATGATCTCGGCCTGCAGCGCCGCCACGCCATCGCTTGCCACCGCATGCCGCGGTATCACGAAGGCCACCGCCACCTGGCCCTTCAACTTGTCCTCCACGCCCACCACCGCGACCTCGGACACGTTGGGATGGCTGCAGATGCTGGCCTCGATCTCGCGCGTGCCCAGCCTGTGGCCGGCGACGTTGATCACGTCGTCGGTGCGGCCGAGGATGAAGTAATAGCCATCCGCATCCCGTATGCCCCAGTCGAAGGAGGAATACACCGGCTGGTTGAAGTTGGACCAGTAGGTGTTGAGGAAACGCTTGTCGTCGCCATACACGGTCTGCATGCAGCCCGGCGGCAGCGGCGCTTCCAGCACCAGCACGCCCTTTGCGCCAACGCCGCATTCCTCGCCGCTGACTTCGCTGATGACCTTGACCCGGTAGCCCGGCATCGGCACGCCGGGGCTGCCAAGACGGGTCGGCTTGTCCTCGATGCCCTTGGCGATCGACAGGATGGGCCAGCCGGTCTCGGTCTGCCAGTAGTTGTCGATCACGGGCACCTTGAGCGCGTCGGCGATCCAGGCCGACGTGGTTTCATCCAGCGGCTCGCCGGCCAGGTACAGCGCCTTCAGCGAAGACAAATCATGTTTGTCCATCAGTTCCTGCGGCTGCTTGCGCAGCACGCGGATCGCGGTCGGCGCGGAAAACATCCTGGTGACACGGTACTTCTCGACCAGCTGCCACCAGATGCCGCCGTCGGGCCGCGTCGGCAGGCCCTCGTACATCACGGTGGCCATGCCGGCGATCAGCGGGCCATAGACGATGTAGGAATGGCCGACCACCCAGCCGATGTCGGAGGTGGCGAAGAAGGTTTCGCCGGCCGCGCCGCCGAAGATGTGCTGCATCGACGACGCCAGCGCCACCGCATAGCCGCCGACGTCCCGCTGCACGCCCTTGGGCTTGCCGGTGGTGCCGGAGGTGTAGAGGATGTAGGACATCTCGTTGGACTCCAGCCAGGTCACGGGCACCGTGGCGTCCAGATGCTGCTGGCGCAGGCTGGCGTAATCCGCGTCGCGGCCCTGTTCCATCTGCATCGGCACCATGCCGCGGTCCACCAGCAGCACCCGTTCCGGCTTGTGGCTGGCCAGGCGCAGCGCCTCGTCCAGCAGCGGCTTGTAGGCCACCCGCTTGCCGCTGCGCGAGCCGGCATCGGCGGACACCACCAGCCTGGGCTGGGCATCGTCGATGCGGGTTGCCAGGCTGTTGGCCGCAAAGCCGCCGAACACCACCGAATGCACCGCGCCGATGCGGGCGCAGGCCAGCATCGCGAACACCGCCGGCGCAATCATCGGCATGTAGATCAGCACCCGGTCGCCGCGCGCAACACCCAGCGACAGCATGATGGCGGCCATGCGCTCGACTTCGCGCTGCAGCTCGTGGAAGGAATAGATGTGCTCGCGCGGGTTGCCGTCCGCATCCTCCTCGGTGCTGACCGCAATCAGCGCGGCGCGCTCGGGATGGCTTTGCGCCCAGCGGTCGACCGCGTTATGGCACAGGTTGGTGCGTCCGCCGGCAAACCACTTGTTGAACGGCTTGCGGCTGTCGTCGAGCACTTGGGAATACGGGGTTTCCCAATGAATACGTTGTGCTTCCCCGTCCCAGAAAGCCTCTGGATCGTCGATCGAGCGCTGGTAAAACTCTGCATAGTTCATGGTGTGTCTCCTCCGGTTCCATCCCTGTGCTGCGTGACCAAGGTGCTGGCGGCGTCAGAAAGCGTCGCCCGGCACCCTTACCCATCCTTCCATCAATACCCTTGCGCTGCGGCTCATGATGGCCTTGTCCACTTTCCATTCGCCTTCGACCTGGCTGGCCTGGGCGCCGACCCGCAGCGTGCCGGACGGATGGCCGAAGCGCACCGCCTCGCGCGCGCCGCCGCCGGCCGCCTGGTTGACCAGCGTGCCCGGTATCGCCGCCGCGGTGCCGATCGCCACTGCCGCCGTGCCCATCATCGCGTGGTGCAGCTTGCCCATGGACATGGCGCGCACCAGCAGGTCCACATCGCCGGCGCCGACCTTCTTGCCGCTGGACGACACATACTCCGCCGGCTTGGCAACGAAGGCGATCTTGGGCGTGTGCTGGCGCTTGGCCGCCTGGTCCACGCCCTGGATCAGGCCCATGCGCACCGCGCCATAAGCGCGCAGCGTTTCGAATTTCGTCAGCGCCACCGGGTCGCTGTTGATCGCGTCCTGCAGCTCGGTGCCGGTGTAGCCGATGTCTTCGGCATTGACGAAGATGGTGGGAATGCCGGCATTGATCATGGTGGCCCTGAGCGTGCCGATGCCCGGCACCTCCAGGTCATCCACCAGGTTCCCGGTCGGGAACATCGCGCCGCCCGCGCCTTCTTCCTCGGCCGCCGGGTCCATGAATTCCAGCTGCACCTCGGCCGCCGGAAAGGTCACGCCGTCGAGTTCGAAGTCGCCGGTCTCCTGCACCATGCCGTCGGTCATGGGTACATGGGCAATGATGGTCTTGCCGATATTTTCCTGCCAGATGCGCACCGTGGCCATGCCATCGCGCGGAATGCGGGACGCATCGATCAAGCCATTGCTGATGGCGAACGGCCCGACCGCCGCCGACAGGTTGCCGCAGTTGCCGCTCCAGTCGACGAAGGCGCTGTCGATGGACACCTGGCCGAAGAGATAGTCGACATCATGGCCGGGCCGGGTGCTTGCCGACACGATCACGGTCTTGCTGGTGCTGGAGGTGGCGCCGCCCATGCCGTCGATCTGCTTGCCATAGGGGTCGGGGCTGCCGATCACGCGCAGCAGCAGCGCATCGCGCGCCGCGCCCGGCATCTGGGCGCGTTGCGGCAGGTCCTGCAGGCGGAAGAACACGCCCTTGCTGGTGCCGCCGCGCATATAGGTGGCGGGTATCTTGATTTGAGCTTGATGAGCCATGGACATGGTTCCTGATGAATGAGAGCTTGCCGTCTGGCGGCAGGCGGCGGCGCGTGCGCGCCGCCGCGATGACGATGATGCTAGGGGACTGCGCTTACGCAGCGCTGACGGACTCGAGGAAGTCCTGGGCGAAGCGCTGCAGCACGCCGCCGGCTTCGTAGATCGACACTTCCTCGGCGGTGTCGAGGCGGCAGGACACCGGCACCTCAACACGCTCGCCATTCCTGCGATGGATCACCAGCGTGAGATCGGCGCGAGGCTTGCGCTCGCCAATCACGTCGAAGGTTTCGGTGCCGTCGATGCCTAGCGTGAGGCGATTCACGCCCGGCTTGAACTCCAGCGGCAGCACGCCCATGCCCACCAGGTTGGTGCGGTGTATGCGCTCGAAGCCCTCGGCCACGATCGCTTCCACGCCAGCCAGCCGCACGCCCTTGGCGGCCCAGTCACGCGAGGAGCCCTGGCCATAGTCGGCGCCGGCGATCACGATCAATGGCTGCTTGCGCTCCATGTAGGTTTCAATCGCTTCCCACATGCGGGTGACGCGGCCTTCGGGTTCGATACGCGTCAGCGAGCCGGGCTTGACCTTGCCATCGACCACCACCATCTCGTTCTTCAGCGTCGGGTTGGCAAAGGTGGCACGCTGCGCGGTCAGGTGATCGCCGCGATGAGTTGCATAGGAATTGAAATCCTCTTCCGGCAAGCCCATCTTCGCCAGGTACTCGCCGGCGGCGCTGTCGGCCATGATCGCGTTGGACGGCGACAGATGATCGGTGGTGATGTTGTCGCCCAATACTGCCAGCGGCCGCATGCCCGTCAGGCTGCGCGCGCCGGCCAGCGCACCCTCCCAATACGGCGGACGGCGGATATAGGTGGTCTGCGGACGCCAGTCATACAGCGGCTTTACCTGCTCGCCGTTGTCGACCGTCAGCGCAAACATCGGCTCATACACCTTGCGGTACTGTTCAGGCTTCACGCTGGAAGCAACGATCGCATCGATCTCCTCGTCGGACGGCCAGATGTCGGCCAGCGTCACAGGTTTGCCGTTGGCATCGGTGCCCAGCAGATCCTTCTCGATGTCGAAGCGTATCGTGCCGGCGATTGCATAAGCCACCACCAACGGCGGCGAGGCGAGGAAGGCCTGCTTCGCATACGGATGGATGCGGCCATCAAAGTTGCGGTTGCCCGACAACACGGCGGTGGCATACAGATCGCGCTCCACCACTTCTTTCTGGATCACCGGATCGAGCGCGCCGCTCATGCCGTTGCAGGTGGTGCAGGCAAAGGCCACCACGCCAAAGCCCAGTTGCTCCAGCTCGGGCATCAGGCCGGCTTCTTCCAGGTACAGAGCCACCGTCTTCGAACCCGGTGCCAGTGAGCTCTTGACCCAGGGCTTGCGCTGCAAGCCTAGCCTGTTCGCATTGCGTGCCAGCAGGCCCGCCGCGATCATGTTGCGCGGGTTGTTGGTATTGGTGCAGCTGGTGATAGCCGCGATGATCACCGCGCCATCCGGCATCAGGCCGGGTTCGTTCTCGACCTTGCCGCTGATGCCGCGCTCGGCCAGCTGCGAGGTCGGCACCCGGTTGTGCGGATTGCTCGGGCCCGCGATGTTGCGTACCACCGTCGACAGGTCGAAGTGCAGTACCCGCTCGTATTCCGCGTTCTTCAGGCTGTCAGCCCACAGCCCGGTTTCCTTCGCATAGGTCTCCACCAGGCTGACCAGTTCATCCTCGCGGCCAGTTAGCTTCAGGTAGCGGATGGTCTGCTCGTCGATGTAGAACATCGCGGCGGTGGAGCCGAATTCGGGCGCCATGTTGGAGATGGTTGCGCGGTCGCCCAGGGTCAGATGCGCCGCGCCTTCGCCGAAGAATTCCAGGTAGGACGACACCACCTTGGACTTGCGCAGGAACTCGGTCAGCGACAGCACGATGTCGGTGGCGGTGATGCCCGGCTGCGGCTTGCCGGTCAGTTCCACGCCGATGATGTCGGGCAGGCGCATGTAGGACGCCCGGCCCAGCATCACGCTCTCGGCTTCCAGGCCGCCGACGCCGATGGCAATGACGCCCAGCGCATCCACCATCGGCGTATGCGAGTCGGTGCCGACCAGGGTGTCGGGAAAGGCCACGTTGTCCTTGACCTGCACCACCGGGCTCATGCGCTCCAGGTTGATCTGGTGCAGGATGCCGTTGCCCGGCGGGATCACGTCGACATTGCGGAAGGCCTTCTTGGTCCAGTTGATGAAGTCGAAGCGATCTTCATTGCGGCGGTCTTCGATGGCGCGGTTCTTGTTGAAGGCGTCGGGGTCGAAGCCGCCGCATTCCACCGCCAGCGAATGGTCCACCACCAGCTGGGTCGGCACCACCGGATTGACCAGCGCCGGGTCGCCGCCCTGCGCGGCAATGGCGTCGCGCAGGCCGGCCAGGTCCACCAGCGCGGTCTGGCCCAGGATGTCATGGCAGACCACGCGCGCTGGGTACCAGGGAAAGTCCAGGTCGCGCTTCCTTTCGATGAGCTGCTTCAGCGAGTCGGTGAGCATGGCCGGGTCGCAGCGGCGCACCAGGTTCTCGGCCAGCACCCGCGAGGTGTAGGGCAGCTTGTCGTAGGCGCCGGGGCTGATGGCGTCGACCGCGGCGCGGGCGTCGTAATAGTCCAGCCCGGTGCCGGGAAGCTGCTTGCGATGTTCGAGGTTCATGATGGTCCTGCTTTACTTGCGATCACTGATCGGCACGAAGGCCAGGTCTTCCGGGCCGACATAGTTGGCGCTCGGACGAATGATCTTGTTGTCGATGCGCTGCTCGATGATGTGCGCGGCCCAGCCGGAGGTGCGGGCGATCACGAACAGCGGGGTGAACATCGCGGTCGGCACCCCCATCATGTGGTAGGACACGGCCGAGAACCAGTCGAGGTTGGGGAACATCTTCTTGATGTCCCACATCACGGTTTCCAGGCGTTCGGCGATGTCGAACATCTTGGTCGAGCCGGATTCCAGCGACAGGTTGCGCGCCACTTCCTTGATCACCACATTGCGCGGATCGGAGATGGTGTAGACCGGGTGGCCGAAGCCGATGATGACTTCCTTGTTCTCCACGCGCTTCCTGACATCGGCCTCGGCCTCGTCCGGATTGTCGTAGCGCTTCTGCACTTCGAACGCGACTTCATTGGCGCCGCCATGCTTGGGGCCGCGCAGCGCGCCGATGGCGCCTGTGATGGCCGAGTACATGTCCGAACCCGTGCCGGCAACCACGCGACCGGCGAAAGTGGAGGCATTGAACTCATGCTCGGCATACAGGATCAGCGACACGTGCATCGCCTTGACCCACGACTCCTTTGGCGCATGGCCGTGCAGCAGGTGCAGGAAGTGGCCGCCGATGGAATCGTCGTCGGTCTCCACCTCGATGCGGCGGCCGTTATGGCTGTAGTGGTACCAGTACAGCAGCGCCGAACCCAGCGACGCCATCAGGCGGTCGGCGATGTCGCGCGCGCCCGGCGTGTTGTGGTCATCCTTCTCCGGCAGCACGCAGCCCAGCACCGACACCGCGGTGCGCATCACGTCCATCGGATGCGACGATGCCGGCAGCGCTTCCAGCACGGTCTTGAGGTTGCTCGGAATGCCGCGCAGCGAGCGCAGCTTGGCCTTGTAGCCCTTCAGCTCGCCCGTGGTCGGCAGCTTGCCATGCACCAGCAGGTAGGCGATTTCCTCGAACTCGGAGGTGTTGGCCACGTCCAGGATGTCATAGCCACGGTAGTGCAGATCGTTGCCGGTCTTGCCCACGGTGCACAGCGCGGTATTGCCGGCGGTGACGCCGGACAGGGCGACGGATTTCTTCGGTTTGAATGCGGCTGCCTGTTGATCGCTCATCGTTTTCTCCTGATTCTGGTTAGCGGGCTTTTTGCTGCGCGAACAGCGCGTCGAGCTTCTGCTCGAAGTCGTGGTAGTTGATGCGGTCGTACAGCTCCATGCGTGTCTGCATGGTGTCGACCACATTCTTCTGCGTGCCTTCGCGGCGCACGGTGTTGTAGACGTTCTCGGCCGCCTTGTTCATCGCGCGGAAGGCCGACAGCGGATACAGCGCGATGCCGACGTCCGCCGTCTTCAGTTCTTCCACGGTGAACAGCGGCGTGGCGCCGAACTCGGTGATGTTGGCCAGGATGGGCACCTTGACCGCGCTGGCGAACTGCTTGTACATCGCCAGTTCGGTAATGGCTTCCGGGAAGATCATGTCGGCGCCGGCCTCAACGCAGGCCACCGCCCGCTCGATCGCGGCTTCCAGGCCTTCGACGGCAAGCGCGTCGGTGCGGGCCATGATCACGAAGTCCGGGTCGGTGCGCGCATCCACCGCGGCCTTGATGCGATCCACCATCTCCTGCTTGCTGACGATTTCCTTGTTGGGCCGGTGGCCGCAGCGCTTGGCGCCGACCTGGTCTTCGATATGCATCGCGGCGGCGCCGAACTTGATCATGGACTTGACGGTGCGGGCCACGTTGAAGGCCGAGGAGCCGAAGCCGGTGTCGACGTCCACCAGCAGCGGCAGGTCGCACACGTCGGTAATGCGGCGCACGTCGGTCAGCACATCGTCGAGGTTGGAAATGCCCAGGTCAGGCAAGCCAAGCGAGCCGGCCGCGACACCGCCGCCGGACAGATAGATGGCGCGGAAGCCGGCGCGCTTGGCCAGCAACGCGTGGTTGGCATTGATGGCGCCGATTACCTGCAGCGGGGATTCTTCCTGGACGGCTTGCCGGAACGCGGCGCCTGCGGAACGTAATGTCATGATGTGCCTGAATGAAGTGGTTTCAAATGGAACGATACGGATGGCTTTATTGCAATGGCCGTGCCAGAATTTGCGCAATTCGGCAGGCACACGAATTTCCCTATATGGATCAATCACCTACCTGCACCATTGGGATAAGAGAGTGGCAAGGATGACACCATTTGACTGTTCTGTAGCCGGCAATTGTGTTTCAATACCGGCCATTGCATGAAACACTGAAACAGGGATGAAACATGGCTTCAGCATTTGATGAAACATCGATGCAGGTCGACAAGCCAGTGCTCTGGACCGTGTCGATCTCCCGGCTGTTCCACCTGTTCCGCGATATCACGCCGGAATTCGACGAGCGCGCCATCATCGAGCCGATCAATCTCGGTTTCGAGGAAGCGGTGGAACACATCCGCGCCCGCCTGGAAAACGAGCGCTGCGACGCGGTGATCGCCGCCGGCTCGAATGCCGCCTATCTGAAAAGCCGCCTGCCGGTGCCGGTGGTCGTCGCCCGCGCCAGCGGCTTCGACGTGATGCAGGCGCTGGCCAGGGCGCGCCGCATCTCGCCGCAGATGGGCATCATCACTTACCAGGACACCTTTCTCCAACTGACCGAATTTCAGGCGGCATTTGGCCTGCGCATTGCGCAACGTACCTACGCCACCGCCGAGGATGCGCGCACCCAGATCGGCGAGCTGAAGGCGGCCGGCGTGAAAGCCATCGTCGGCACCGGCCTGATCATGGACCTGGCGGAGGAAGCGGATCTGGCGGGCGTGTTCCTTTATTCCGCCGGCTCGATCCGCCAGGCGTTCGAAGATGCACTGGAAATCGCCCGCTTCACCCGGCTGGAAAGCAGTCGCGGACGCGGCGGCTCGGTCAGCGCCGCCCTGCGCGCCCGCCACGGCCTGAAGGACCTGCGCGGCGAATCCGCCGCCATGCAGGCGGTGCGGCAGATGACGATGCTGTACGCCCGCTCGCCGGCAACCGTGCTGATCCAGGGTGAGACCGGCTCCGGCAAGGAGCTGGTGGCGCAGGCCATCCACCGGGAAAGCATGCTCGGCCATGCCGCCGGCAAGCCTTTCGTCGCGGTCAATTGCGGCGCCATTGCCGAGTCACTGCTCGAATCTGAACTGTTCGGCCATGAGGAAGGCGCCTTCACAGGCTCGCGGCGCGGCGGACGCCCGGGTTTGTTCGAGGCGGCGCATCGCGGCACCCTGTTTCTCGATGAAATCGGTGAAATGCCGCTGGCCCTGCAAACCCGGCTGCTGCGGGTGCTGGAAGAGCGGGAAGTGATGCGGGTTGGCGGCACCCGGCCGGTTCCGGTGGATGTGCGCATCATCAGCGCCACCCACTGCGACCTCGACGCCCGCGTGCGGAACGGCGAGTTTCGCGCCGACCTGTTCTACCGGCTGTCCGTGCTGCGCCTGCGCCTGCCGTCGCTGCGGGAACGCCCGGAAGACCTGACCGGCCTGGCGGAATGGCTGCTGAAGAACGCGCTGGCGGCGCTGGGCGTGCGGCCGCATGCCAATCTGCATGCGGAAGTCCAGGCCTGCGGCCCGCTGTTGCGCAGCTACGGCTGGCCCGGCAATGTGCGCGAGCTGCGCAATATGATGCAGCGACTGGCGCTGTTCCTGTCCGCCGAACCGCTGCAGGCGCTGACGCCCGCCTTCGTCGCCTCGGTGGCGCCGGAACTGGGCGTGGCGGCGGCGCCGGTGCAGCCCGACGCACCGGTTGCGGAACCAAACGACATATTGCATGTGCTGGCCCGCTTTGGCGGAGACCGGAGCGCGGCTGCGCGTCATCTGGGCATCAGCCGCACTACCTTGTGGCGCAGGGTCAGGCAGGCGGAGGCGGAAGCACCGGATTGAAGCGAGGCTGCGCTGTCACGGTGCGCGGGATGCGCAGCGGCGAAACCCTGCTCCGCCACCGCAGCCCAGCCTACTCGTCCTTGGCGCCGTCGATCCCGAGTTCGTGGATTTTGCGGGTGATGGTGTTGCGCCCGATGCCCAGGCGCACCGCCGCGTCGTTCTTGCGGCCGTGGGTGTGGCGCAGCGCGGTCTTGATCAGCGCCGACTCGAACTGCCGCCCCAGCGCATCCATCACTTCCGGCCGGCCGGCTGCCAGCATTTGCGCCGCCTCGCTTTCCAGCAGCGCAATCCAGTTCGGCCGTTCTGGCGGCGCCATGTCCGCAAAGGCGGCGGGCATGGTACTGGCAAGCGTCGGGCTGGCGGGATGGTAGCCGTCCACGACGGCGGGCGCTGGCGCGACGAATTGCGGCGCCGGCGCCATCGCCGGCTGGGCGCCGCCGGCGGCGGCCAGGTTCTGCTGGCCTTCCAGCAATTCCGGCGGCAGGTCCTTGACCTCCACGGTCTGGCCGGGCGCCATCACGGTGATCCAGTTGCACAGGTTTTCGAGCTGGCGCACATTGCCTGGCAATTCCAGGTGCGACAGGAACTGCATCGCATGCTCGGACATGCGCTTGGCTTCCACGCCCAGCTGCTTGGCGCTCTGAGACAGGAAATGCCGGGTCAGGATGGGAATGTCCTCCCGCCGCTCGCGCAGGCTCGGCAGGCGCAGCCGGATCACGTTGAGACGGTGATACAGATCCTCGCGGAACAGACCTTCCCGCACCCGCGTTTCCAGATTCTGGTGAGTCGCCGCAATCACCCGCACATTGGCCTTCAGCGGCTGGTGGCCGCCAACCCGGTAGAAATGGCCGTCGGACAGCACCCGCAGCAGCCGCGTCTGCAGGTCAAACGGCATGTCGCCGATCTCGTCCAGGAACAGCGTGCCGCCCTCGGCCTGTTCGAAACGTCCGCGGCGGGTGGCCTGCGCGCCCGTAAAGGCGCCGCGCTCGTGGCCGAACAGTTCGGACTCCAGCAGGTCCTTGGGAATCGCCGCCGTATTGAGTGCGATGAACGGCTGCGATGCACGCGGGCTGTGCTTGTGCAGCGCCCGGGCCACCAGCTCCTTGCCGGAACCGGATTCGCCGGTAATCAGCACCGTCACGTTCGACTGCGACAGCCGGCCGATTGCGCGGAACACGTCCTGCATCGCCGGCGCCTGGCCGAGGATTTCCGGCGTTTCCGAAATGGTCTGTTCCTCGTTCGCCTCGCGCAGGCTTTCCTCCAGCGCGCGGCGGATCAGTTCCACAGCCTTGTCGAGGTCGAATGGCTTGGCCAGGTATTCGAAGGCGCCTCCCTGGAAGGCGGCCACGGCCGAGTCGAGGTCCGAGAACGCGGTCATGATGATGACCGGCAGGCCCGGATGGCGCGCCTTGGCCGCCTGCAGCAGCGCCAGGCCAGACTCGCCCGGCATCCGGATATCCGAAACCAGCACCTGGGGCGTGGTAGTCTGCAACGCCTCCATCGCGTCGCGGGCATTCGAAAAACTCCGCGTCGCGAGGTTCTCCCGCGCCAGCGCCTTTTCAAGTACCCAGCGTATCGATTCGTCGTCGTCAACTATCCAGATTGGTTTCATAAGTGTTCTGCATCCCGTATTGCGTTATTCTTCGGCCCGGGCGCGGTGGGCGCCGACGGGCAGGCATCAGGGCAGAGGTATAAGTATCCTGAAATCCGTGCATCCGGGACGGCTTTCGCATTCGATCACTCCCATGTGCTGCTGAATGAAGGTTTGCGCCAGCGTCAGTCCCAATCCGCTTCCGCCGTCGCGGCCGGAAACGAGCGGATAGAAGATGCGATTTTGAATCTCAGGAGGAATCCCCGGCCCGTTGTCCACGATATGCAAGTCTAATGCCAGGCGATAACGCACCTTCACCAGCGTGACCTGGCGCGCCACCCTGGTCTGGAACGTCAGCACCGCATCGCCCGCCTCGATCCGCTTCGCCAAAGCCTGTGCCGCGTTATGGGCGATGTTCAGCACGGCCTGGATCAGCTGCTCCTTGTCGCCGCGGAACTCGGGCACCGAAAGGTCGTAGTCGCGCTTGATGGTCAGCCCGTTCGGAAACTCGGCCATGATCAGGCTGCGCACCCGCTCGAACACCTCGTGGATATTGACGTCGCCAACGATATGCGGCCGCCGGTGCGGCGCCAGCAGGCGGTCCACCAGGGTCTGCAGCCGGTCGGCTTCCTTGATGATGACTTGCGTATATTCGCGCAGCGGATTGAGCTGCCGCTCCGGCAACTCCAGCTCCAGCAGCTGCGCCGCGCCGCGGATGCCGCCCAGCGGGTTCTTGATCTCGTGCGCCAGGTTGCGGATCAGTTCCTTGTTGGCCTGGCTCTGGTCCATCAGGCGTTCCTCGCGGTCGAGCTTCAACTGCTGCACATTCTCGCGCAGCTCGATCAGCACCGGCATCTTCGGATCGTCCAGCGCGGTCACCATCAGGTGCACCTGCAAGGGATCGCGGCCCATGCGCTCCAGCACCAGGTCCTGGCGCTTGTCGTCGAACAGATGGGCGGCTGCCTGGGTGAAGATGTCCTGCAGCTTGTCGCCATTGAGGAACATGTCGGTCAGCCGCTGGTTCTGCATCACTTTCAGCGAGCTTTCCAGCAGGTTTTCAGCGGCGGGATTGGCGTAGCTGATGCAGCCTTGCGCATCGAGCACGAGCACGGCGGACGCAAGCAGGTCCAGTCCGGCGAGAGAGGGAAATTTGATAGTCACGAAGGTTGGGTCACAATCTCTGGCACAAAAGAAAAAGGCCGCAGTATGCGGCCCGGTCATCGAACGCAAATGCGTATGCTATTTTAGATTGCCTATCTCGCGCTTCAGCGCTTCGATATTTTTTTCGGTACGGCTCAGGTCGTCCTTCAGCGCCGCCACCCTATCCTGGTACTTGGCGTAGTTGCGTTCGTCGCCGCGCCGCTCCGGTTCGCCATTGTTGTACTCCTGCTTGATGGCAGCCAGCTTGCGCTCCTCGCCTTTCAGTTCCTCGGCCAGGATCTGCATCCGGTCGGTGTCGCGCGCCTTCTGGGTGGCGCTGTCTATCTTGGGAAAGTCGCCCGGACTGGTGGCGCCGGCGGGACGGCTCAGTGCGGCGGTTTGTGCAACCGGCTTCTTGTAGGGCGATGGAATCATCGAGATTCCCTGCATGTCCACCCGCTTGCAGCCCTTGGTCTCGCCGGTGTTCTTGTATTCCCGACTGCCGTCTGTATTCGTGCAAACCCAGACATCGGTCTGCGCATGCGCACTAGTCAGCATGGCGGCGCCAAGCAGCAATGCTGACAGGCGGGGAAATGAGGAGAGAGTTGACATAACTTTCTTCCTGGAAATTTTTTAAAACGTTAGTGTAGGGTAACAAGCGGCCGCTGACAAACATTGTTAGCCCGTTTCGGCGCAGGCACAACAGCCTGAATGCAAAAAAGCGGGAAAGGCCGCTGGCCTTTCCCGCTTTCAGCATGCATCCGGTCGTGAATGACCGATTACAGCGAGTAGTACATGTCGAACTCGATCGGGTGCGTGGTCATGCGGAAGCGCTGGACTTCCGTCATTTTCAGCTCGATGTAAGCGTCGATCATTGCGTCGCTGAACACGCCGCCGCGGGTCAGGAACTCGCGATCCTTGTCCAGGGCTTCCAGCGCTTCGTCGAGCGAGGAGCAGACGGTCGGGATCAGCTTGTCTTCTTCCGGCGGCAGGTGGTACAGGTCCTTCGAGGCAGCCTCGCCCGGGTGGATCTTGTTCTGCACGCCGTCCAGGCCAGCCATCAGCAGCGCGGCGAAGCACAGGTAGGGGTTGGACGAAGGATCCGGGAAGCGGGTCTCGATACGACGGCCTTTCGGGTTCGACACGTGCGGAATGCGGATCGACGCCGAGCGGTTGCGGGCCGAGTAAGCCAGCTTCACCGGTGCTTCAAAGCCCGGAACCAGACGCTTGTAGGAGTTGGTGCCCGGGTTGGTGATCGCATTCAGCGCCTTGGCATGCTTGATGATGCCGCCGATGTAGAACAGCGCGAACTCGGACAGGCCGGCATAGCCGTCGCCTGCGAACAGGTTCTTGCCATCTTTCCAGACGGACTGGTGCACGTGCATGCCGGAACCGTTGTCGCCAACGACAGGCTTGGGCATGAAGGTGGCGGTCTTGCCGTAGGTGTGGGCGACGTTCCAGATCACGTACTTCATGTTCTGGGTCCAGTCGGCGCGCTCCACCAGGGTGGAGAACTTGGTGCCGATCTCGTTCTGACCGGCGCCAGCCACTTCGTGGTGGTGCACTTCAACCGGGATGCCCAGCGATTCGAGGATCAGGCACATTTCCGAGCGCATGTCCTGGAAGCTGTCGACCGGCGGAACCGGGAAATAGCCGCCCTTGACGGTCGGACGATGGCCGGTATTGCCGCCTTCGAACTTCTCGCCGGTGGACCAGGAGGCTTCTTCGGAATCGATCTTCACGGAGCAGCCGGACATGTCGACTTTCCACTGCACGCTGTCGAAGATGAAGAATTCGGGTTCCGGACCGAAGTAGGCGGTGTCGCCCAGGCCGGAGGATTTCAGATAGGCTTCAGCGCGCTTGGCGATGGAACGCGGATCGCGGTCGTAGCCCTTGCCGTCGGAAGGTTCGATCACGTCGCACTGCATGAACAGCGTGGTCTCTTCCATGAACGGGTCGATGTTGGCGGTGTTCGGGTCCGGCATCAGGATCATGTCCGATGCTTCAATGCCCTTCCAGCCAGCGATGGAGGAACCGTCGAATGCATGGCCAGATTCGAACTTGTCCATATCGAAGTGAGACACGGGAACAGTGACGTGCTGTTCCTTGCCCCGGGTATCTGCGAAGCGGAAATCAACGAATTTCACTTCGTTGTCTTTCACCATTTTCAAGACCTCTGCGGCCGTCATTGCCATGCGAATCTCCTAAATTGAGCAAATTGATAGTGGTTGGTCAGCCGGGGAACACGCGCCGGTTGGGACGATTGCCTGGAATGCGACCGAACTCAGGCCGGAATGATAGCAGATTCCATGCCACCGAATTGATCAAAGCCAATGAAACGGTTACGCGTTAATCTCACCGGTTTACAGGGGAAAAACCGGCTCGTAGACCGTGCGCGAATCGTACAGTTCACGGCATCTGCACCAGAATTGGGCGCACTGTGACGCGATGGCACCAAGATGGTGCCTTTGACTTCCATCCTCACTCTTTTGCATTGTTTTGGTGCGTGCGCGTTGTCTGATTTATACGGCGCTATAATGCGCGCTTTCCAACCGGGAGTACGCGATGAAAACCGCTGACGACATCCTCACCATGGCGCGCGCCCGCGCCGCATCGGGACAGCTTCCTTACGCTGGCGCCGTGACGCCGCAGGAAGCGTACGAGCTCCTGCAATCGGCCCCGCATGCAAAACTGATCGACGTTCGCACCAATGCCGAGCGTGACTGGGTCGGCAAGGTCAATGTCCCGGATCACAAGCAGGGTGCGGTGCAATGGAATCTGTATCCGGGTGCAAGTCCCAATCCGGAATTCAGCGCACAACTGGCGCAGCAGGCTGGAAAGGACGACGTTCTGCTTTTCCTATGCCGTTCAGGCGTGCGTTCCCGCCACGCAGCCAAGCTGGCCACCGAACAGGGCTATCAGAACGCCTTCGATATCCTGGAAGGATTTGAAGGTGACAAGGACGCCGAGGGCCACCGCAAGACGGTGGGCGGCTGGTGCAAGGCTGGCCTGCCGTGGACAGGCGCCTGACACGCCCGGCGTGATGGCCGGGACCGCAGCGGCGGCCGATATTGGTTCCGCCGGCTACCTGCCCTGCCGCTGGAAAGTCACATAAGCCGACAGGGCAGCGCCTGACCTGCCGGTGCTGCCAGAATCCATGAAAAACGCTGCGATTCTTACGGTTGCGGCCGGTCAGCCGACCTTTACCGAATGCTCCCGCGTGGCGTGGAAAGTGATTTTCGGCCAGCGTTCCTGCGTCAGGCGCAGGTTGACGCCCGAAGTGGCCAGATAGGCCATGTTGCCGGCGGCATCGTAGGCGATGTTGTGGCCGGCCGCCGATTTCTCGAAATCCGCCAGTACCCTCTTGTCGTCGCAGGAGATCCAGCGCGCGCTGCTGATGCTGGTGCCTTCGAACACCGCATCGACGCCGTACTCGTTCATCAGCCGGCTGGCGACCACTTCGAACTGCAGCACGCCTACCGCACCGAGGATCAGGTCGCCGCTGTTGACCGGCTTGAACACCTGCACGGCGCCCTCCTCGCCCAGCTGCTGCAAACCCTTGTGCAATTGCTTGACCTTCAGCGGATTGCGTATGCGCACGGAGCGAAAGAAATCCGGCGCAAAGTAGGGAATGCCCGTGAATTGCAGCAGTTCGCCTTCGGAAAAGCTGTCGCCGATCTGCATGTTGCCATGATTGGGCAGGCCGATGATGTCACCGGCATAGGCCTCCTCCACCTGCTCGCGCGACGAGGCCATGAAGGTCACCACGCTGGAGAGCTTGATGTCGCGGTTCAGGCGCAGATGCTTGATCTTCATGCCGCGCTCGAAGCGCCCCGAGCAGACACGCAGGAAAGCAATGCGGTCCCGATGGGCCGGGTCCATATTGGCCTGGATCTTGAAGACGAAGCCGGAAAATGGCGTTTCCGTCGGCGACACCGCGCGCACCGTCGCATCGCGCTCGCGAGGCGGCTGCGCCCAGTCCAGCAGCGCGTTCAGGATTTCCCTTACACCGAAGTTGTTGATCGCCGAACCAAAGAATACCGGTGTCTGCTTGCCAGACAGGAAAGCGTCCAGATCGAACGGATGCGATGCGCCATGCACCAGCTCGACTTCCATCTTCAACTGCTCGATTTCGAGCGGGAACATCTGCTCCAGCCGCGGATTGTCTATACCCTTGATGACTTCGAAGGTCTGGTCCGCCTTTTCGCTGCCCGGCGCGAACAGCATGATTTCATCGCGCAGCAGGTGATACACGCCGCGGAAGGTCTTGCCCATGCCGATAGGCCAGGTGATCGGCGCGCATTGAATGTCGAGAACCGACTCCAGTTCATCCAGCAGCTCGAGCGGATCGCGCGTCTCGCGGTCCATCTTGTTCATGAAGGTGATGATGGGCGTATTGCGCATGCGGCAGACGTTGAGCAGCTTGATGGTCTGCGCTTCCACGCCCTTGGCGGCGTCGATGACCATCAGCGCCGAGTCGACCGCCGTCAGGACCCGGTAGGTATCCTCGGAGAAGTCCTGGTGGCCCGGCGTATCCAGCAGGTTGACCACGTGATCGCGGTACTCGAACTGCATCACCGAGCTGGCCACGGAAATGCCACGCTGCTTTTCGATCTCCATCCAGTCCGACGTTGCATGGCGTCCGCTCTTGCGCGCCTTGACCGTGCCCGCCAGCTGAATCGCGCCCGAAAACAGCAGCAGTTTCTCGGTCAGTGTCGTCTTGCCGGCGTCCGGGTGGGAAATGATGCCGAAGGTGCGACGGCGGGCAACTTCGCGGGCGATCAGCTCGCCGGATGCGGTGCGCGTTGCCGGTGCGGCATCGGCGCTAGGCAGATCGGGAATGGAAGACATGGCAGGGGCCTTGCGAAAAGGCGAGAAGTCTACCGCCTATTGCGCCTGAAGTCTAATTGACCTAGCGCCGATCAGCGCCGCATTTCCCGCAACCGGAACCGCAGCCTGTCTTCCGCGATATCGAGATCGCGTTGCATGGCCAATTGCCGTCGGCCGGCGTCCTGCCTGCGGTCCAGCAGTCTCTCGATTTCATTGAGCAGCGTGGTGCGCCGTTCGGGGGAAACATTGGGGCGTCGCAGTTCCTTGCGGATCTCTTCCATCCGCCTGTCGTTCCGGCGCGCCTCGTTCTGATCGTTCTGCAGCACGTTGCGAAGATTCTGCACCTGGGTTTCTAATCCATTGATTTCCCTGCCCTGGCGATACTGGTCAAGAAAAAGTGCTCGCAGGTGCGGCGGGCAATCACCGACATTGTCCGGCCGCCCGCGCCGACCAACCTCAAAGCCGTTTTCGGGCTGGCAGTAGCTGAGCAGGCCTTCCATCCGGCCCGACAGGTAAGCGTCAAGATCGGGTTTGATATCGGCCTTTGCGCAGGCGCTTGCGTGTTCCTGCAACCTCCCGGCGGGCTCGCCGCTGGCGCCATCCGTATAACCTATCTGACGCCAGTCGGCGTTCTTGCACTGTTCCGGGCTCAGGGAGGCGCAGGAAGAAAGAAGGAATGCGCTGAATGCGATGACAGAACGTTTGAACATGTAATCTCCCCGGGAATTTACTTTGTGTAAGCATTTCGCGCCGGAGTATCCCATGGCATGGGCAAAAAAAACCCGCGGCGCAATGCACCACGGGTTAAGTCGCTGCCTGCAAGCTGCACAGGAAGATCACAAGATCAGATTACGCTGACCGATGTTCCGCGCCTTGCGCGCCGACAAAAGTCATTAATAAAGCAAAAGCGTCCGCGCGTTAACGGCGACGGACGCTTTAATGGCGCGCACTTTACTTTAACGATCAGCCTTACATCTGGCGCGGCTTGAACTGCTTGTCGCTGATACGGAACTTGTTGCGCCGGTCGCCCATCAGGCTGCGCAGCTCGGCGATGCTCAGGTCGGTAACCTCATGCATGCGAATCAGAAGGGAGGCGCCTACCGGGAGCCGGCGGTGCCGGATCTTACTGATCACGGGCGGCGCGACTTCCAGCGCGCGCGATAGCGCAGCATCGTTCTTGAGCTTCAATCTGCCAATAATGGAAGCCAGCAGATTGTCCGGGTCATACTTCACCGTGTTGGCGTTGTGCTCTGTGCTCATTTCGTCTCGCTCTTGGTTAGTTTGGTATTTGCATTCTGGCCACGAGGAACATTGCCATTTTGATATATCGCAAGCGTCTGTTCGGCAACCGGTTACGCATGCCTCGGTATGCTCCGTGGATGCATGCATGGCCCCCTGGGTGATTAATTACCGCTGCCGAATTCCGCTTCTTCTTCCAGGTAATCGTCCCGGCAATTGCTGCTGCAAAAACGCCGCACACTGTCCACAGGCTGGTCGCAGTACCAGCAGCTTCCCTTGGGCTGCAGCGCCATCAGCGCGCTGGCACTGCGCGGCGCGTTGCTGGCCGCCACAGACGGATGCGGTTCGTGGTCGGAATGTGCTTCGATCATGATGTCCTCCTGGATGCACAGCGAATTACTGAAAAACAAGTACCCGGCAGAGAAGATTACATTTTTGACAACTACGTCACATGCGTGTAATCAAACGTCTTTCCAATTACCTTCGGCATTCACTGCTGGCTGCCGCCTTTTACGATGTCTGTTGCGGCCGGCTAGCGAGGCCAGGCGCCGTGGGCGTGGCTGGTGGTGGCTCTACGACCGCGGGCCAGCCGCCACGAGCAGACTGCAGCGGATCTTCTCCAGCAGGACAGCATCGATCGAGCCGCGCCACCAACGCAATGCGAAGGCTTTCTGCCTGGCGTGCCCGACGATGACCAGGTCGGCGTTGAGTTGATTGGAAAGCGCCTGGATCACGTCGGCGGGTTCGCCGACTTCGAGATGATCCACCACGCTCAGCCCGGCTTCGGCGAGAAGTGCATGGCCGGCGGCAATCTCCTGCTCCATCTTCTGCTTCTCCGCGACCAGCCCTTCTTCCACGCTCAATACCGCGGCGGCGGCGTATTCCCCCACCAGGAGGTAGGGAGGCGGCGTGACAACCACCACTAGATGCACCTGCGCTTCAGGCCCGGGGGCGAGCTTTATGCATTCATGCAATGCATAGCGGCTTTCAGGACTTCCGTTATAAGCAACCAGAATCGTGCGGTACATGAATGTCTCCTTCACGTAGCGGTGCGGTGGGTGGATGTGATGGGCGGATGGTAACTGCTATACGGCCGGGTAGCAACATCTTGTCTTGGCCCCGGCCTGCACCGGCATTGGTCAGGCGCTTGCCGTCCATGTCGGCCTTGCCTGAGCCTGCCTTTTAAAGAAGAGCAATATCATTTCGCGTACGATATGCCGCTCGTCGTGTTCCAGCAAGTGCAGATCCTCGACAAGCGAGACTTCATCGCGCGTCATTCGCGCCAGCAAGGCGCTCACCTCGCTGTTTTGATCGGATGACGAAACATGGGAGGATTCGGCCACGGAGCCGAAGCGCAGCCAGTCCGCCGGCACATCCAGCCAGCTCGCCAGGGCGCGCAGCTTGTCCTGTGTGGGTATCGACTGGGCAACGAGCCACTTGCGTGCCGCATGCACGGTGATCGGACGCCCTGGATAGATTTCATTGAAGTGTCGCGCCAGCACGGTCGGACTATCCGGCGTATAGCGTGCCCGACGCAATGCGCTCTTGAGCCGCTCGCAAAACTTTTCTCGTTCTTCTGCAATATGCATATCGCCCTCCCTTCGAGGCGCTCAGCTGATGGCGGCTTGCCGAGGGCCGCTCGCTTATTGTTGATTCCGGCAAGTGGCTGTTGCGATTGCAGAGCAGCCGTATTGCTAGACTACCGAAGCGACTTTCGAATATCTGTGCGGCAACCAACATAGCGATCATTGCTTATCGCGTAGGGCGATGGCATGCTTCAGCGCTTGAGCCAAGGAGGGACAATGTCCAATGCAGGAAGAGAGAGAGGAAGAAATGTCTTTAATGAGCCCCTCGTGCCTTGCTCGTTCAACCCGCTGACGGGCTATTTCAGGGACGGCTGCTGCCGCACCGGCGAGGAAGACACCGGCACGCACGTAGTGTGCGCCATCATGACAGCCGACTTTCTAGCCTTCAGCCATGCGAGAGGCAATGACCTGAGCACGCCGCGGCCTGAATGGGGCTTTGCAGGGCTCAGACCCGGCGACCAGTGGTGTCTGTGTGCGCTTCGCTGGAAGGAGGCGTGGCAGGCTGGTGTAGCGCCGCGCGTGGTACTGGAAAGCACCAACAGCCGGGTGCTCGACTTCATTGCGCTGGATGACCTGCAGGAATATGCATGGCAGCCGGACCTTTCCTGAGGGCCGGTTCCAGATGCCAGGCTGGACGCCTAGCGCCCGTCGTAATTCCTGCGTCGGGAAGGTTGGAGCAGCACACGCAAGGCAACGTCGATGTCGACTCGCCGGTTCTTGAGAAAATTGGCTGCGTAGCCGGTGCCGTGCAGCTGCTGCATACGGATTCCCTGCTTCACAAAACGGGCGGTATGCCAATCGGGGCGTGTCGGGGTGGAAGCGGGAAAGTCCCAGGAATCTTCATTTCTTTGCGTCTGCATGATCGTCTTTTTGTAAAGGAAAAGAAAAACGGGAACTGCAATATAGCAACATTGAGCGACGCGCCAGTATGGATTAAGCAATTTCCGCTGTCTGTGCGGAACCGCACAGATAATTAATGCTCAAAACCTCTTGACGTGCGGGTGGCGCAGTTACAACCAACCGGGACTTATTTTAGTTTCCCGCCACTGCGAGTCAATGTCCGGTTTACATTTTTGCAGGCTTTATTGCGGCAATCGGCTTCGCCAGGCATTTAGTTGCCTATGATGCAACTGCCCTTCGGCGCTTGCGCGCCTTAACGTGACACAGCCTTACTGCTCATGTGCATGCCATGAATTCAGATGATCTGGAGTGTTTCGCGCGCGTGGCAAATTGCGGGAGCATTTCCCGCGCGGCGCTGGAACTCGGCAGCGACCAATCCACTGTCAGCAGGCAGATGCTTCGGCTCGAAGCGACAACCTGTTCCCGCCTCTTCCATCGCAGCGGGCGCGGCGTCATTCTCACCGACGCCGGCCGTCTTCTGCTGGAACATGCCAGGCGGGTCACTGAAAGCGTCGAGGAAGCGCGACGCGCCATTCATGCCTATTCAGATCAAGGGCCGGCCGAACTCGTCGTCGGTGCGCAGCCGACCATCGCACGTACGATATTCGGACCGGTTGGCTCGGCATTGCGCGAACAGTTCCCACGCACACGGTTGCGATTTGCGGAAGGGCTCAACGCCAACATCCTGTCCTGGCTTTCCACCGGCACCGTGGATGTTGCGGTGATTTATGTGCCATTGCAGGCAAGCGGCTTGAAGATCGACATTCTGCTGCAGGAGCAGTTGCACCTGATCGTGCCGACCAGCCAGACCGACGTGGACAGCGAGTTTCCCGTGCGCCGGCTTGGCGACGTGCCGCTCATCCTGCCGAGCGCACCGCACGGACTGCGCCATCTCGCCGAGTCGCTTGCCAGCCGGAGCGGCATTTCGCTTCATGTGGCCATGGAATGCGACGCGTCGATCAGCGTCACGAAACGCCTGGTGCAGAACGGCTGCGGCTACACGCTGCTGCCGCTTGCCGCCGTTGCCGAGGAAGTTGCGCAGGGCACGCTGAAGGCCGCGCAACTGGTAGGCGCGGACGTCACCCGCGACGTGGCCCTGGCCACCGCCAGGAACCGGCCGGGCGGATCGGCACTCTGGAATGTGATGCAGACAGTGCGGCAGGAGGTTCGCCATGTTGTTCAGTCAGGCGCATGGCCAGGGGCCTTATTGCGTGACGCATGACCGTTCGCGGCGGCTTAATTTACAGTAAGAAACAATGTTTATTTAAAAATAGTTGCTCTACGGGAACATTTTCGCTATAAATACGGTCTGTTTAACAGTGTGCATCCGGCAACACACTCAGCTTTCAACAACGGATCGGAAATCATGAAGCAACCTAGTCTGGCCAAGCTCAACACCTATGACCCCAACCCGCTGCTCGATACCGTTACCGAGCATCTGAATGTCAAGAATGACGCGGCCCTGTCGCGCGCGCTGGCAATCGCACCACCGATCATCAGCAAGATCCGTCACCGCAAGATGGTCGTTGGCCCAGCGCTCCTGATCCGCATGCATGAAATCACGCATATCAGTATCAAGGAACTCCGTGCATTGATGGGCGACCGCCGTCCCATCTTCTGCTGACTGCCTCGTTTGACACCGTCCAGGCCATCAACGCCTTCTATCAAACCAGTTAGTTTAATCAATTCGCTTAATCAACTGAGAATCATTATCATTTGACCCTGTCAATACATTCCAGTGAAAGGGTGAAATCATGGTGACTGCTGCGAGAACGATCAGCCAGGTGGCGATGCATATGGCGGTGTCCTTCGGTGTTCTGTATATCCTGACCGGCTCCTTCGTGGCCGGTGGCGCCGCCGCCGTCCTGGAGCCGATCTGCAATGTCATCCTGATGCCTTTTCACGACCGGTTCTGGGAAAGGGTCAGGCAAAGGGTCGAGGCACGCGAACCGCGCGGCGCGGACACCGCCGTCTCTGCGCAGGCCACCCTGCAGGCCTGATCCTCCGCATCACGGGCCTGCAACCATGCAGGCCCATCCATGGTCTATTCATCATTTCCGCGAAAAGAGAAGATGCGATGGCAATGACCAGCACTTACACCAGTCCCGAACCCGCCCGCCAGGAAGTCGACCAGCTTGGCGGCCCCACCGTGATCGAATTCGGCGCGCCGTGGTGCGGCTACTGCATGGCGGCGCAGGCGCCCCTGGCACGCGCCTTTGCCGGCCATCCCGACGTCCGCCATATCAAGATCGAGGATGGCAAGGGCAAGGCCCTGGGCCGATCCTTCCGGGTCAAGCTCTGGCCCACGCTCGTGTTCCTGCGCGACGGGCGAGAAGTGGCGCGCCTGGTCCGGCCTGACGGCGTGGCCGACATTGAACGTGCATTGCAGGAAGTCGGGCAACCGGCATGAGGGCAGGCGGCGGTTAGGAGCCTGCGCGGCAGAAGGCGGCGCAGGCTCCTAGCCCACGATATGCGCGATCAGCGGCAGATGATCTGACGCGACCCGCGCCAGCGGCGTGGCATGCACCCGCACCTCGACCAGCCGGTGACGCGGGCTGATCCAGAGGCGATCCAGCGCAAACATCGGCAGACGCGACGGAAAGGTGCATGGCGCCGGCACCGGCTCGAAGCGCGAGGTCAGCCAGCGCAGGGGCCGGCCCCAGACAAACCATTCATTCAGATCGCCCGTCAGGATGACCGGCATGCGGTCGGTGTCGAAGGCCTGCAGCAGCAGCCGGATCTGGTGCCGGCGTTCGGCCGGCCGCAGTCCCAGATGGGTGGCGATGATGCGCAGCGGATGGCCGTGGCAATCGAGGTCGGCATCGAGCGCGCCGCGCGGTTCCCTGCTGCCGAAGGACAGATCGATGGACCTGCTGGCCACCACCGGATAGCGGCTCAACACGGCATTGCCGTAGCGACGTTTCGGCGTGTCCTCGGCCACCCCTTCCACCGCATGAAAGCCGGTCATCTGCTGCAGCAGGTCCAGCACATTGGGCCCGGCCCCGCCCAGCGGCACTTCCTGCAGCGCGATCACGTCCGCATTGATTTCCCCCAGGACGCCGGCGATCCGCTCCGGCGCATAACGGCCGTCGGTGCCCACCGCGGCATGGATGTTGTAGGTCGCCACCGTCAGCGGCCAGGGATCGAGATCCGGTTCCGTGCCGGCCCTGCCGGCCTGATCGATCAGGTCGGTCAGGCCGGTCATTTCCTGCTGCATGTCTTTTGTCAGTTTTTCCAAGCGCCCTCCCGCGCGGCAAACAATTTTTGCAAACCCAGCGCCGCGGCGATCAAAAGCAGCGCCACCAGCGCCACGACGGCGACGGCGCCGAGGCTGGGCCGGCGCACCGCCTCGGCGAGATGATGAACGAAGGTCACCGTCAGCACGATCCCAGGCGCCATGCCCAGCACGGTGCCGATCAGGAAGTCCCGCAGGCCGATGTGAGACGCACCGGCCACCACATTGATCACAACGAAAGGCGCCACCGGCAGCACCCGGATCACCATCACTGCCAGGATGCCGCGCCTGGCGATGCGCTTGCTGAGCCGGTTGATGCGCTCGCCCAGCAGGCTGCGCACGGCGTCGCGTCCCGCCCACCAGCCCAGGCCGTAGCTCAGCGCCGCGCTCAGCGTGGAGCCGGCAATCGCGTACAGCGCGCCATACAGGGGCCCGAACACGATGCCGGTCACGGCGATGAGCAGCGTCACCGGCACCATCAGCGCACCCGCCAGCGCAAAGGCGGCGACCGCGATCAGCGGCGTGAACGGCATTGCATCCAGTGCCCTGGCGGCCGCCTCCAGGCTTGCGAAATTGACCGCATCGCCCAGCGGAGTGGCGCGCCATGCCACGGCAAGCAGGCCCAGCAGCAACGCCAGCACACCCAGCCCGATCAGGCGCCGCGACACCGGCTGGCGCGCCTCCTCGGGCAGGAATTCGGCGACCAGCTCATCGGGCGTGATCGGGCGCTCCGGGTCAAACACCGCATCGTCTATGGCAAGCAGCGCCATCTCGGGCGTCACCACGGGATCGATCGCGACAAGCCTGCGCTGCCGGCCCAGCTGCTCGATGGCGCGCAGCAGGCTGCCTCCGGCATGCATCGCCCCGGCCACCGCTTCCGGCGATGTGCCCAGGTGCTCGCCCAGCAGCCGGCCGCGCATGTGCGCAATCGCCGCCCTGACGCGCTCGCCCTGCTCTCCGGCAGCCGCTTCCAGTGTCAGGTTGCACTCGGTGTCGAAGGCCATCGAGCGGTTGCTCATGTTGGCTGAACCGACGCAGAAGAGATCGTCGTCAATCGCGAAAACCTTGCTGTGGACGTTCAGGCAACCCTCCGACAGGCCTGGCACCTCGGGGGACATCATGCGGTATCGACCGCAGACGTCGGCCGCCCGGAGGCACTGGTGGATGCGCGCGCGCAATGCGCCCATGGTGGCCTGCTCCAGCCAGCCGCTCTGGTGTCTGGGCGATACCACGACGATTTCGGGTGCGTCGGGGGATGACAGGCGTTGCGCCAGCGCATTGCACAGCGTGTCGGAGGTGAAGTACTGGTTCTCGAAAAACATGTGGCGGCGCGCCGACGCGATCGCATCCAGATACAACGCGCGCACCTCGGTCACGCCGGGAGCGCCTTCGAATGCCGGCTCGGTGCGGGATATCGCCACCTCGACATCGGTGACGTCGGGCATGACGTCCGCGGGCCAGGGATCATGGGCGCCGCGACCGGGCGTAGCCGGCCGCTGGCCAGTCGCCCTCTTCCAGCGCTGCCTGGCCAGTTCGCCCAATGCCGCGGCGACCTCGCCATCCACCATCGCCTGTACGTCATGGAACGGGCCGTAAGGCTTGCCGTCGGCGTCCACCCGCAAGGGATTGGCGCCGGCATGTTCCTGGGTATCCCAGCGGCACTTGGTGATATCGAGCCCGCCGACAAAGCCGACCTTGTCGTCCACCACCACGATCTTCTGGTGATGCGACGCGCCGACCGGATGCCTGTCATCCATATGAAAGGCCATGCGGCGCTGCCGGCGCCAGCTGGTGCGGTAAGCCGGCAGCAGTTCGCGCTCGAGCGCGTAGAGCATCGCGAAGTCCCAGTTCAGCACATGGACGCGCAGCTGCGGCCTTTCTTCCAGCAGCGCATGCAGGAAGTCGCCCAGCGCTTCGGGATAGCCGTCGCCGGCGCCGCCGGGCGCCATCACCGTGCGCCGATCGATATCCCAGCTCAGAATGAGGATGCTGTCGCGCGCGCCCAGCATGGCCTGCCGCACCGCCCTGAAATAGGCGTCGGCATCGATCAGCAGCGCGAAGCGCCCCGCATGCGCCAGCCGCCAGCAGTTGCGGCCGGGCTGCAGTAGCGGCCGGCACCGGGCATGGCTGGAAACTGGCGACAAGGTGGACATCTGGCAGGGACGTTGGCAAAAACCCTATTTTCATTCGGCATCGCGGCTGGCACATTGCGCCGACACGCGTTGGCCGCGCAAACCTGGGCCGGCATCGCTTCATCAGCCTCTCCGATCCCTGAAAACCAGGCGCCGCAGCCCCTTACTGCTTCCGGCGCGCGCCCGTCCGCGGCGCAAAAAAAAGCTGCATCGCGCAAACGATGCAGCTTCTGCGACACCGCTTCGCGGCGCCTGCCCTGAAGGCGATTACTTCCCGGCGTTGGCAGCGCGCAGGCTGGTGTCCTTGATCTTGCCGCCTTCCACCACGCCCATCAGCACGTTGGCAATGGTGCCGCCCTTGTCATCCAGGCCTTCGATCTCCTGCGGATTGTTTTCCGGCGGCAGCGACTTGAATGCCTTGTCCATCTGCTCGCGGATCTTCACGCCGTCGGTGACCGTGCCGGCCAGCTTCATCGCCACGGCGGTGGCATGCACCGCAGTGTAGTTCAGGCTGACTTCCGAGCTCGGATCGCGATTCGGATCGAGCTTGTGGAAGTTGTTGACGAACAGCTTGGCGTTCGGACGCGGGTCGGCAATCATCGGCAGCACGCCGACCGAGCCTTCCAGCGGGCCGTAGCCGCCGACCACCTTGGCCATTTCATCCAGCTTGGCCTGGTCCAGAACCAGGAAGCCGCCCTTGAAGCCGAGGTCGCGCGCCTGCTTGGCCACCAGTGCGGTCGGCTCCGAAGCGCCGCCGATGAACAGCACGTCAGGCTTGCCCTGCAGGACCTTGGAGACGCCGCTGTAGAAGTCGGTCGCCTTGTTGTACGACATGGGATTCTCGGCGACGATCTTGCCGCCGGCGGCTTCCCACTTCGGCTTGAAGGCGGCGGTCCATGCCTTGGCATAGTCGTGGTCGGCATTGGCGATGGCCACGTTCTTGCCGAACTTGGCCATCTCAACCTTGATGAACGGATCGATATAGATCGTAAAGTCAGGCGGAATGCGCACGCTCATCTTGTTGCCGCGCTCGGTCACCTGCGGCAGGCTGGTATAGGCCAGCAGCAGCGTGTTGGACTTCTCGTTGAAGGCCTGCACGGCGAAGATGCCGCCGGAGTGCGGCACCAGCACGGCCGGGGTCTTGTGCTGCTGTATCAGGCGCTGCACGTTGATCGCGGTTTCGCTGGGGTTGTACTTGTCGTCGAGAGAGACGATCTCGATCTTGTATTTCTTGCCGCCGACTTCCAGGCCCTTGGCATTGATTTCATTGGCGGCCATCTCCATGCCCATCAGCACGTTCTTGCCGTACAGCGCGGCGCCGCCGGACAGCGGGCCGGAGTAACCGATCTTGACTACTTCCTGTGCCATTGCGTTGCCGCCGAATGCCAGGGCCACTGCCACGGCCAGATAAGCCGGTTTCATTGTGATACGCATTATTGAGTCTCCTTCTGTGGATGGGAATTGCACTTGCAACGACATTGACACATCAGCACCCTGTCAGGCTATCAGGCGCCGATATAGGCCTTGCGCACCGCTTCGTTGTTGAGCAGCTCGTCCCGGCTGCCTTCCATCACGATGCGCCCGCCTTCGATCACATATGCACGGCTGGCAATGCGCAGCGCGGCATAGGCGTTCTGTTCGGCCAGCATCACAGTGGTGCCGGCCTTGTTGATTTTTTCAATGACTTCGAACATCTGCTTCACCACCAGCGGCGCCAGGCCCAGCGAAGGCTCGTCCAGCAGCAGCGCCTTGGGGCGGGACATCAGCGCGCGGCCGATGGCCACCATCTGCTGCTGGCCGCCGGACAGCGAGCCGGCGTTCATCTCGCGCTTTTCATGCAGGATGGGGAACATCTCGAAGACTTCATCCAGCGTCTTCTTGATGCCGCGGCTGTCGCGCCGGTGCACATAGGCGCCCAGCGTCAGGTTCTTCAGCACGGACATCGCCGGGAACAGCTTGCGGCCCTCGGGGCACTGCACCACGCCCTTTTCGACGATGTTGGACGGCTTCATGCCGACCAGCTCGGTCTTGCCGAAGCGGATGCTGCCGCTGGCGGCGCGGTGCAGGCCGCTGGTGGTCAGGAAGATCGAGCTCTTGCCGGCGCCGTTGGCGCCCAGCAGCACCACCAGTTCTCCCTCGTTGGCGTGGATGTTGATGTTGTTCAGTGCACGGAAGCTGCCGTAGTTCAGCGACACGTTTTCAAGCTGCAGCATTTTCACTCCCCAGATACGCTTCGATCACGATCGGGTTGGCGCGGATCTCTGCCGGCGTTCCTTCCGCGATCTTCTCGCCATAGTTCAGCACCATGATCTTGTCGGCCAGGTTCATGATCATGTCCATCTTGTGCTCGATCAGGCAGACCGTCATGCCATGCTTCACCAGCTTCTGGATCAGCTCGGCGATGCCCACCGTCTCTTCCGGATTGACGCCGCCCGCCGGCTCGTCCAGCAGCAGCATCTTGGGGTCGGTGGCCAGCGCCAGCGCAAACGCCACCCGCTTGCGTTCCTCCTGCGAGATGTCGCCGGCAACGCGGTGCGACACATGGGACAGGCCGACGAAGTCCAGCGCTTCCTGCGCCTTGATGCGGCAGATGCGCTCCTCTTCCTTCAGGCGCCGGGTGCCCAGCAGCACGTCCAGCAGGCCGGACTGGGTGCGCAGGCGGTGGCCGACGATCAGGTTGTCCAGCACCGTGGCCCGGTCGAACAGGTTGGTGGCCTGGAAGGTGCGGGACACGCCCAGCTTGGCCACCTGGTCGGCGCGCAGGCCGGTCACGTCCTGGCCATCGAAGAGGATCTTGCCGGATGTCGGCGGGATCGCGCCCGAGATCAGGTTGAAGAACGTGGTCTTGCCGGCGCCGTTGGGCCCGATGATCGCGTTAATCTTGTTGCGTTCGAAGTTGATGCTCACGTCATGGACCGCGGTCAGGCCGCCGAAACGCTTGGTCAGGTTCTGTATTTCAAGCATGCGAGCTCCCCTTCTGCTGGCCGCGGCCGATCACGCCGCCGGCCGGTGTCTGTGTCTTTGCCTGCTTCGCCGCGGCTTCGCTTGCCAGGCGGGATGCATTGCGCGCCCGCCATGCCAGGTAGGAGCCGACCACGCCATGCGGCACGAAAATCACCAGGATAATCAGCAGAGGACCGAACACGATGAAGCGGTAATCCTGCAGGAACTGCAGATACTGGGTCAGCCATGGCACGGCGATCGAACCCAGCAACGGTCCCAGCAGGGTGCCGATGCCGCCCACCAGCATGTACATGGTCATGTCGAAGGTGTGCTCGACGCTGGCGATGCCGGGGCCAAGGAAGCGCACGAAACCGGCATACAGGCCGCCCGCCAGACCGGCGTAGAACACCGACAGCATGAAGGCCAGCACCTTGTTGCGCATCAGGTTGATGCCCAGCGCCTCGGCCAGGTCGTCGCCGTTGCGAATGGCCATGAAGGTGCGGCCCAGCAGCGAGTTGGCGATGCGGTGCATGGCCCAGACCGACAGCGCCAGGAAGAACAGCACCAGGTAATACTGCGAGCGCGGCGCCTCGAAGTCGATGCCGGCAAAGCCGGTCGGCGCCGGAATGCCCATGATGCCCACGGTGCCGTGGGTCAGGCCTTCCCACTTCTCGATGAGCAGGTACATGATGTAGCCCACGCACATCGTGAAGATCGAGAAGAAGTGTCCCTTCAGGCGCAGCGACACCAGGCCGACGAAGAAGCCGATGAAGGAGGCGACAAAGCCCGACAGCGCAAACGCCGGCCAGAACGACCAGCCGTGGTCCACCGTCAGGATGCCCACGGTGTACGCGCCAACCGCCATGAAGCCGCTATGGGCCAGGTTGAACTGGCCGGTGTAGCCAGTGATCAGGTTCAGGCCGATGGTGGCGATCGCAAACACATAGGCGGTCGCCATCACGGTCAGGTAGTAGTCATTGCCGGCGGCAAAGAAGGGAAAGGCGATCGCCAGGGCCAGCAGCAGCAGCCAGCCGATTTTTCCGTCGATGATTTTCATGATCAGCGGGCTCCCGTGGTGAACAGGCCTTGCGGACGCAGCGACAGCACCACCACCAGCAGCACGAAGGCGATGATGTCCTTGTAGTCGGTCGAGATGTAGAAGGCGCCGAAGGATTCGGCGAAGCCGATGATCAGGCCGCCCAGGATGGCGCCCGGCACGCTGCCCATGCCACCCAGCACGATGATGACGAAGGCCTTGGTGATCACCAGGTTGCCCATGGCCGGATAGACCAGGTTGATCGGCGCGTACAGTGCTGCGGCCACCGCGGCCAGCACGCCGGAGATGGCAAAGGTCATCATCGCCACGCGGTTGGCGTCGATGCCGACCAAAGCCGCGCCGTCGCGGTTCTGCGCCATCGCGATGATGGTGGCGCCGGTGGTGGTCTTGCGCAGGAACAGGTGCAGCGCCAGCATCAGCGCGAAGGCGGCGACGATGATCAAGAGGCGCTGCGACGGCAGCGTCACGCCGCCCATGGAGATGATGCCGGCATACGGCGTCTGCATGCGCCGGAAATCGGCGCCGAACATGGCTTGCGCGCTGGCTTCCAGGAACAGCAGGATGCCGATCGCGGCGATCATGTGGTGCAGGCCTTCATGGTGGCGCAGCGGATGAAAGACCAGGCGCTCGGAGATGACGGCGATCACTGCCACCACCACGCCGGCGCCGGCCATCGCGACCCAGTAATTCAGGCCCCAGTTCGACATCAGGAAAAAGGCGGCGAACGCGCCCACCATGTAGAACGCGCCGTGCGCAAAGTTAGGCACATGCATGATGCCGTACACCAGCGTCAGGCCCAATGCGACCAGACTGTACACCCCGCCGAGCGTGAGCCCGTTGAGGATCTGCTCCAGTATCAACTCCAAGATTCGTCTCCTTAATATTCCACGATGCGTCTTGCAAGACGCATCACGCTTGCTCTGACCGGCGGCGAACCACCCGGGAACTACCCACTCTCTTGTCGAAAATGTGAACGCTCGTTTTTATTTTTTAAGCGCAGTCGAACCGTATCATCACTGGTAAATTAAGGTCAATAAAAATGAGCCATTATTTTGCAGTGCAGAACAAAAATAGAAAAAATTTTGACTTATCGCCGACGAGCGGTAGTTTTGGATGAAAACTGCGGAACTTCAAGGTAGTTTTGTACTGCAACCGGCACTCAACACAGAGGCCACTGCGGTGTTGACGCCCATGGCTAAGCAATCACTTGTTTCGCTGTGCGGTACAGCATTCCGTTTTTGTTGACTGGCTGGCGGACGGATGGTAGGTTTGGACCGATGGCATGCTAACAAAACCACAAGCCACCGGCAATCGGCCAATGCCGTGCCAGCACCGGCTCTCTCCATAGAGAACCGTCCCATAACGACAGGAGACACCATGTTGAAAAAACTGATGCCCGCACTGGCCATCGCCACGGCAGCCTTGTGCGCTGCACAGCCTGCATTCGCGCAGTCCGCCAGCAACTACCCGAACAAGCCTATCCACATCATCGTGACCTTCACCAGCGGCGGCGCGCCCGACATCCTGGGCCGGCTGATCGGCGACAAGCTTAGCGCCGCCTGGGGCCAGACGGTCATCGTGGAGAACAAGCCAGGCGCAGGCGGCAACATCGGCGCCGACTATGTCGCCAAGTCCGCGCCCGACGGCTACACGGTCGTGGTCGGCACGGTGGGCACCCATGCCATCAATGGCGCGCTCTACCAGAACATGCCCTATGACATGACGCGCGACTTCAGCCCGGTTACGCTGCTGGCGTCCACGCCGAACATGCTGGTCGTCAATAACAATGTGCCGGCCAAGAACCTGAAGGAGTTCATCGACCTGGGCAAGAAGGAAGGCAAGATGACCTTCGCCTCGTCCGGTTCGGGCACGTCGATCCACGTCTCCGGCGAGCTGTTCAAGACCATGACCGGCATCGACATGCAGCACATTCCGTACAAGGGCCGCGCCAGCGCCATTCCCGACCTGCTGGGTGGCCGGGTCACGATGATGTTCGACAACATGCCGTCCAGCCTGCCGCTGGTGCGCGAAGGCAAGCTGCGCGCGCTCGGCGTCACCAGCGCCAAGCGCTCGCCGGCAGCGCCCGACATTCCCACCATCGCCGAATCGGGCCTGCCCGGCTTTGAGGCGGTTTCCTGGTTCGCGCTGTTTGCGCCGGCCAACACGCCGCGCCCGATCGTCGACAAGCTGCAGACCGAGGTCAGCAAGATCCTGAAAATGCCGGACGTATCGAAGAAGCTGATGGACCTCGGACTCGAGCCGTCGGGTTCGTCTCCGGATGAACTGGCCGCCTACCAGAAGACCGAGATCGCCAAATGGTCCAAGGTCGTCAAGGACTCCGGCGCGAAGGTGGAATGATGACGACGCCAGCGCGCTGGAAACAGCGGCCCGAAGGCGCCAACTGGGGCGACTTCGGCCCGGACGACCAGCTGGGCCGGGTCAACCTGATCGGCAGCGAGCAGATCTTGAAAGGCGCGGCGGAAGTCCGTGCCGGCCGCAGCTTCTGCCTGTCGCTGCCGCTGGATCTGCCCGGCGGCAACGCGCTCAACGCCAGGCGTAATCCGCCGCGGCTGCAGCCGACATGGCGCGGCGACACCCCGGTGCTCAACTACGGCATGGATGGGCTGGATGCCGACAGCATCGATGTCGTCTCCGACGACCAGGTGCTGCTGTGCCTGCAGTACTCCACCCAGTGGGATTCGCTGGCCCACGTCGGCGCGCGTTTCGACGTGGCGGGCGCCGGCGCCGAGGAAATGGTGTACTACAACGGCTACCGCGCCGGCCACGACGTCAAGGGTCCGCCCGAAATGCAGGAAGGCTGCGGCTGCGACGGCGGCGGACACAGCTCGCATGCGGATGCGCTGGGCATCGAGAACATGGCGGTGCATGGCATGCAGGGCCGCGGCGTGCTGCTGGACCTGGCCCGGCATTTCGGACGCGAGCGCAAGCTGATCGGCTTCGACGAGATCTCCGCGGTGATGCGCGAGGACGGCGTGACCGTGGAGCGCGGCGACTTCCTGGTATTGCGCACCGGCTTCGCCGAGGTGGTGATGGAAATGGGCGGCACGCCGGACCCGCAGGTGCTGCACCATACCTGCCCGGTGCTCAATGGCCGAGACCAGAAGCTGCTGCAATGGATCACCGACAGCGGCATTGCCGCCATCTGCGCCGACAACTATGCGGTGGAAGCTTATCCCGCACCGGAAGTGGCGGGCCGCAAGTCCATCCTGCCGCTGCACCACCACTGCCTGTTCAAGCTGGGCATACCGCTGGGTGAACTCTGGTACCTGAAGGACCTGGCCGACTGGCTGCAGGCCAACGGCCGCCATCGCTTCATGCTGACCGCGCCGCCGCTGCGGCTGCCGGGCGCGGTGGGATCGCCGGTAACGCCGATCGCGACCGTGTAGGCAGGCGCAAGCGAATGGGGCGCAGTCCGCATCGCGGAGTGCGCCCCATTTTTCGTCTGCAGGCTGATCAAGGCCTGAACAGTCCCCACAGCACCACCGCCCATGTGGCAACCGAGAGCAGCACCGTCAGCATCACCGCCGCGCTGCCGAAGTCCTTCGCATTGCCCGACAGCGGATGACGCTCGAGCGAGATCCGGTCGACCACGGCCTCGATCGCGGAATTGAGCAGTTCAACCACCAGCACCAGCACCATGCTCCCCACCAGCAGCAGCTTCTCGAGGGCCGACACCGGCAGCAGCAGCGCCGCAATGGTGGCCGGCACGATCGCCCACAACTCCTGGCGGAACGCATGCTCATGCTTCCAGGCGCTCGCCAGGCCCTGCAATGAATAGCGCATCGCGCCGGCAATGCGGCTCAAGCCACTCTTGCTCTTGAATGCCGAATAGGCCGGCTCGTCGGGTTGCATCAGTAGGTGCCCGGCAGCAGGATGCTCTTGTCCACCTTCTGCACATCGGTCAGGCCGCACAGGGCCATCGTGATGTCGAGTTCCTTGCGGATGATCTCCAGCACCCGTGTCACGCCCTCCTCGCCCATCGCGCCCAGTCCATACAGGAAGGCGCGGCCGATATAGACGCCGCGCGCGCCCAGGGCCAGCGCCTTGATCACGTCCTGGCCGGAGCGGATGCCGCCGTCCAGGTGCACTTCCATCCTGTCGCCCACCACGTCCATGATGGCCGGCAGCGCATTGATTGAGGAGTCGGCGCCGTCGAGCTGGCGCCCGCCATGGTTGGAGACGATCAGCGCGTCCGCCCCGCTCTGCGCCGCCATGCGGGCATCCTCCGGATCCATGATGCCCTTGATGATGAGCTTGCCGCCCCAGCGCTGGCGCAGCCATTCCACGTCATCCCAGGAAAGCCGCGGGTCGAACTGTTCGGCGGTCCAGGCTGACAGCGAGGACATGTCCGAGACGTTGGTGGCATGGCCGACGATGTTGCCGAAGCCGCGCCGCTTGGTGCCCAGCATGCCCATGCACCAGGCCGGCTTGGTCGCCATGTTCATGATGTTCTTCAGCGTCAGCTTGGGCGGCGCGGTCAGGCCGTTGCGCAGGTCCTTGTGGCGCTGGCCGAGGATCTGCAGGTCCAGCGTCAGCACCAGCGCCGAGCAGTTGGCGGCGCGGGCGCGCTCCACCAGGCGGCTCATGAAGTCCCTGTCCTTCATGAAGTAGACCTGGAACCAGAAAGGCTTGCTGGTATGGGCGGCGATGTCTTCGATGGAGCAGATGCTCATGGTCGACAGCGTGAACGGCACGCCGAATTTCTCGGCGGCCTTGGCCGCCAGGATCTCGCCGTCGGCATGCTGCATGCCGGTCAGGCCGGTCGGCGCCAGCGCCACCGGCATCGACACCGGCAGGCCGACCATGGTGCTGGCCAGGCTGCGGCCTTCCATGTTCACCGCGACCCGCTGGCGCAGCTTGATCCTGGCGAAGTCGTCGCTGTTGGCACGGTAGGTGGACTCGGTCCACGAGCCTGAATCGGCATAGTCATAGAACATGCGCGGCACGCGCCGTTCGGCCAGGATACGCAGGTCTTCGATATTGGTGATCACGCCCATCGTTGTCTCTTTCTGGTGTAGGGGTTTTTCGCAGGCAGCATTATGGCCGGGAAATGCTGTTGTCATACAAGCTCGACAGATGAAATTAATTGTCGCGCGCCTTGCATGGAACCGTGTCCGGCGAAATGCGTTTTTGATATATTTTCACATTGTGATATAAAGCCATATTGCATTGCACCAGTTTCCAATGAAAAACACTGATCAGCCACTGGAGAACGACAAGACGTCGATCCAGGTTATTGAACGCATGATAGGCCTGCTGGACGCGCTGGCCGATTATCCCGACCCGGTCAGCCTGAAAGAGTTATCCGCCGTCACCGGCTTGCATCCCTCCACGGCGCATCGCATCCTGAACGACCTCGTGATCAAGCGCTTCGTCGACCGCGCCGAGCCTGGCACTTACCGGCTCGGCATGCGCCTGCTGGAACTGGGCAACATCGTCAAGAGCCGGCTGAACGTGCGCGAGGCGTCGCTGGACTTCATGCGGGCGCTGCACCGCAAGACGCACCAGACCGTCAACCTGTCGGTGCGCCAGGGTGACGAGATCGTCTATATCGACCGCTCCTTCTCCGAGCGCTCGGGCATGCAGGTGGTCCGCGCCATCGGCGGCCGGGCGCCGCTGCACCTGACGTCCACCGGCAAGCTCTTCCTGTCGGCGGACGATCCCAAGACCGTCAGGGCCTATGCCACCCGCACCGGCCTTGCCGGCCATAACAAGAATTCCATCACCGACCTGGCCAAGCTGGAACGCGAACTGAGCCTGGTGCGCGCACGCGGCTATGCCCGCGACAATGAAGAGCTGGAACTGGGCGTGCGCTGCATGGCGGCCGGCATCCGTGACGACAGCGGCAAGCTCATTGCCGGCCTGTCGATCTCGGCGCCCGCCGACCGGCTGCAGGAAGAATGGATCACCGACCTGCTCAGCACGGTCAACGAGATTTCCGCTGTGCTGGGGCATGTGCCGGCGCCGGAGGGCGCCGAGCCGGCGCGCTGAACCGGCGTACCTCGTATTGAAAACGGCCGCACCAGGCGGCCGTTTGCGTCAGGAACTCTGCGCAGTAATGGTCCGGCCCAGCGCGGTCGGACGCGCATTCTCCAGCCATTTGCGGATGCGTCCTGCATCGGCGAGACGCGAACTCTTGCCCTTGGAATCGAGGAATACCATCACCACCGGCCGGCCCTCGATCTTGGCCTGCATCACCAGGCAGCGGCCTGCCTCGGAGATATAACCGGTCTTCTGCAAGCCGATCTGCCAGTCGGGATTATCGACCAGGTTGTTCGAATTGCGGTATTGCAGCATGGGCCCGCCCGGCTCGACCGCGTACTTGCTGTCGGTCGAGTACTGCCGGATGACCGGGTGATGATGGGCGGCGATCACCAGCTTGGCCAGGTCGCGCGCGGTGGAGACATTGCTGCTGGACAGGCCGGTGGAATCGACATAGTGGGTGTTGACCATGCCCAGGGAGCGCGCCTTGGCGTTCATGGCCGCGACGAAGGCCGGCAAGCCGCCGGGGTAGTTGCGGCCCAGCGCCGACGCGGCGCGGTTCTCGGAACTCATCAGCGCGATGTGCAGCATGTTCGCGCGGGTCAGCTGGGAACCCACGCGCAGACGGGAATGGCTGAACTTCTCGCGGTCCACGTCTTCATCGGTAACCGAGATCAGTTCATCCATGCTCTGATTCGCTTCCACCACCACCAGGCTGGTCATCAGCTTGGTGATGGAGGCAATCGGCAAAGCGATCTGGGCATTCTTTTCGAACAGCACTTCAGCCGTGGACTGGTCGATCACCAGCGCGGCGTTGGACTTCAGGTCCAGCGGATCACGTGTGAGATTCAGTCCGGCGAGATCCCCCGCGGTCATGACGGGCGGCACCAGCGGCACTGCCGGCGCCGGCGCCACGCGCTGGTACACCACCTCGCGCCGGCCCTTCTTGCCACGGGTGACCTTGCGGACCAGCTTTTCCTGCGCAACCAGCGGCGCAACCTTGCCCTTGCTACGGCTTTCGCCTGCGGCGCGCCCGGCCTTGGCGGCTGCCTTCTTTGCCGGCTTGCTGTCGGATTTGGCCGCGTGCTTCTTGACGACGGCGGATTTCTTGGCGGGTTCCTTGGGAGCGGATTTGGCGAGCGCTGGTGACGACACGACGAAGGAAAATAAAACGGAAAACATCATGGCTAGCGCAGTTCTGGCCATCGCAACTCCTGGAATTTTGACGCGTGGGGAGGCTTGCAGTTTAGCAAACTGGCTTAATTTCGCAAGATAATGAAAGGCTTAGCGTCGAAATTTCAATAAGTTTCGAGCTTTTTTGGAACCGGTTTGGCGGAAATGTGACGTTCCAGCGACACTGCGGACACATTGATCCGGCCGCTGGAACGCAGGCTCAGGCTTTTCAGGCCGATGTAACCGCATCGGCAATCGCACGGCCGAGGTCGGACGTGCTGGCGGTTCCGCCCATGTCAGGGGTGAACGGCGCATGGTCCGGCCCGGCTTCCAGCACCTTTTCAATCGCGCGCAGCACGGCGGCGCCCGCTTCCGGGTAACCCAGGTGCTCCAGCATCATCGAGCCGCACCAGATCTGGCCGATCGGATTGGCCAGGCCTTTGCCATAGATATCGGGCGCGGAGCCGTGCACCGGCTCGAACAGCGACGGGAACAGGCGCTCGGGATTGATATTGGCCGATGGCGCGATCGCAATGGTGCCGGTGCATGCCGGGCCCAGGTCGGACAGGATGTCGCCAAACAGGTTGGACGCAACCACCACGTCGAACCATTGCGGGTTGCGCACGAACTGCGCGGTCAGGATATCGATATGGAACTTGTCGGTCTTTACATCAGGGTACTTCCTGGCCATTTCAGCCACGCGCTCATCCCAGTACGGCATCGTGATCGAGATGCCGTTGGACTTGGTGGCCGAGGTCAGGTGCTTCTTCGGCCGGCTCTGCGCCAGGTCGTAGGCGAACTTGAGGATGCGGTCCACGCCCTTGCGCGAAAAGACGCTTTCCTGGAACACCACTTCACGGTCCGTGCCTTCATACATGCGGCCGCCGACGGACGAGTATTCGCCCTCGGTGTTTTCGCGCACCACGTAGAAGTCGATGTCGCCCGGCTTGCGGTTGACCAGCGGCGACGGAATGCCAGGCATGAGCCGGCAGGGGCGCAGGTTGACGTACTGGTCGAAGTCGCGCCGGAACTTCAGCAGCGAGCCCCACAGCGAGATATGGTCAGGCACCGTGTCGGGCCAGCCCACCGCGCCGAAGAAGATCGCGCTGTGGCCGCCGATCTGGTCCTTCCAGTTGTCCGGCATCATCTGGCCATGCTTGGCGTAGTAGTCGCAGGAAGCAAAGTCGAAATGGTCGAACTTCAGGTCGAGCGAGAACTTGCGGGTGGCGGCATCGAGCACGCGCAAGCCTTCGGGTACGGTCTCCTTGCCTATGCCGTCGCCGGGAATGACTGCAATCGTATTCATACTTTTTATTCCAGAAAGGTGGCGAAGCCGGAAACCGGCTCGCGGTGGGTGACCAGGCTGTTTTCGATCTTGCTCTGGTCCGCGTATCCCAGCGCCATGCCGCACACCACCTGCTCGTTGTCGGGCAGCTGCAGCTTGTCGCTGATGATTCGATGGAACTGGGTGAAGGCTGCCTGCGGACAGGTGTCCAGGCCGCGGCCGCGCGCCGCCACCATGATGTTCTGCAGGAACATGCCGTAATCCAGCCAGGAGCCGCGCTCCATGATCCGGTCGATGGTGAAGATCAGGCCCACCGGCGCGTCGAAGAACACGTAGTTGCGGGCATGCTGCGCCTGCATGCCCGCCTTGTTGTCGCGGGTCAGGCCGAGCAGCGCGTAAAGGTCCCAGCCCACCTTGCGGCGGCGGTCGATATAGGGCGACACCCATTTGGTCGGGTAATAGCTGTACTCCTCGGCATGCTGCGTGGCGCGCTCCGGGTCGAGATAGGCGTCGACGATGGCTGCCGAGAGCCCGTCCCTGGCGGCGCCGGTCAGCACATAAACCTTCCATGGCTGGGTGTTGGTGCCGGACGGCGCGCGCGACGCGACCTCCAGGATCGCCTCGATGTCTTCGCGCGCAACGGCTTGCGGCAGGTAGGCGCGGATCGAGCGGCGTGAAGTGATCGCCTCGTCGACGATGGCCTGCTGCTGGTTTTGGATCATGCCGGATCTCCTTCAACTAGAACGGTTTGCAGCAAGGCCCGCATCGGTTCCGGAATCGAAGCCGGACGGCGGGTTTCGCGGTCTACATAGACATGGACGAAATGGCCGCAGGCGGCGGCGCTGTCATCGTCATTGCGGAAAATGCCGACTTCATAACGTACGCTGGCATTGCCCAGCCGCGTCACGCGCATGCCCGCCGTGACCTGGTCGGGAAAAGCGACCGATGCAAAGTAATTGCACTGGGTTTCCACCACCAGTCCGATCACCGGGCTGCGTTCGACGTCGAGCACGCCATTAACGATCAGGAACTGGTTGACCACCGTGTCGAACCAGCTGTAATACACCACGTTGTTCACATGCCCATAGGCGTCGTTGTCCATCCAGCGCGTGGTAATCGGATGGAAATGGCGGAAGTCGCCTCGTTTTCTGGTCTCTGGTTTCATTATTTTTTGACGACGAAATAGACGCCGATCACCGCCAGCAACATGCCTGCCACGCCCGTCAGGCTGAAGGCCTCGCCAAACATGAGCCAGGCCATCAGTGCGGTGGTCGGCGGAGTTAAATACAGCAGGCTGGTGACGCTGGTGGCGGCGCTTTTCCGGATCAATGCAAACAGCAGGAAAATCGCCCCGATCGACAGCGCCAGGATGGACCACAGCAAGGCGCCGACGAAACGCGGCGTCCATTGTACTGTCTGCAGTGCGGGTGTGAGATGTTCGAACGCGACCGCCAGCGGCAGCACGACGGCGAGGGACGCTGCAAACTGGATCAGCGTACCTGTACGCAGATCGAACTGCGGACAATGCCGCTTCTGGTACAGCGTGCCGACGGTAATCGACACCAGCGCCAGCAGGCATAGCGCGATGCTGTGCCATGTAAGTCCGATCACGGAAATCTTGTTCGCCACTACCAGGCCGACGCCAGCGATGCCGAAGGCCAGTCCCAGCCATTGCCGGCCATGTACCCGTTCGCCGATCAGCGGCGCCGCGAAGGCCGTCAGGATAGGCTGCATGCCCACGATCAGCGCCGACAGCCCGGCCGGCATGCCGATCTTGATCGCGCACCAGACGCCACCCAGGTAGCCGGCCTGCACCAGCACGCCGGCCAGGGCAATATGCCCGACCTTGCCGCTCGGCCATGGCGCGCGCATCAGCAGCACCAGCGGCCCGAGCACCAGCAGCACGCCCACGAAGCGCAGCAGCAGAAACGTCAGCGGCGGCGCGTAAGGCAGGCCAAACTTGGCGACGATGAAGCCGGTGCTCCAGATCAGCACGAAGACGGCGGGCATCGCGGCGACCCAGGCATTGGCAGGAGCGGCCGCCTTGGCGGCGCCGGCGGCGGGCGTGTTCATGATGAGGAAGCGGGCATTGCTGCGCCGGCATAGGTGGAAGCCATCGACACCGTTTGCAGGTGGACTGCAACGGTGTCGTCGATATTTCTGCCGTAGCCGCCGGCCATGGCGATGGCCACCGGCAGCTTGCGCGAGGCGGCCGCGTCCAGCACCAGGCGGTCGCGACCGGCCAGTCCGTCCATGGACAGTTTCAGGCGGCCAAGCCGGTCGCCCTCGTGCGGATCGGCGCCGGCAAGGTAAATGATGAGCTGCGGGGCAAAACGGCCGAACATTGCATCCAGCGCCTGCGCAAGCGCAGCCAGGTATGCCGCGTCGCCAGCGCCGTCTGGAAGCGCCACGTCGAGATCGCTCTGCTCTTTCTCGAACGGATAATTCAGTTCGCCGTGCAGCGAAAGCGTAAATACGGATTCGTCACGCGCGAGGATCGATGCCGTGCCATTTCCCTGGTGAACGTCAAGATCGACAATCGCCACCCGCTGCACCCGACGCTCCGCCTGCATCAGCCTGGCGGCGATGGCGGCGTCGTTGAACACGCAGAAGCCTTCGCCATGATCGGCATAGGCATGATGGGTACCGCCGGCAAGATTGACCGCCACCCGCTCTTCCAGCGCGGCGCGGCAAGCGGCGATGGTGGCGCCCGCCGAGCGGCGCGAGCGTTCGACCATCTGTTCGGACCAGGGAAAGCCGATCTGGCGCTGCTGCTGTGGCGTCAGCTCACCGGACTGCACTGCGCGGATATAAGCGGGATGATGCGCCAGCGCCAGCACGCCATTGCTCGCCGCGGGCGCTTCCAAAAACTGGATGTCGTGCGGCGATGCAGCGAGCGCATCCCGCAGCATTCGGTATTTCGCCATAGGGAACCGGTGACCGGCCGGAAGCGGCAACACGAAATGGTCGCTGTAAAAGGCTTTCAATCTGATTCAGGACGGCGAAGGGAAATGAAGTTTAGCACGGCCGATTGCACTCATATTGTGCGAATAACATTGCCTCTACACTATTGCTTCAAGGAGATGGGGCGTTTTGACGGCCCGTTGATGTAGGTCAGAACCGCCTGAACCATTGTGCGGTGCAAGGAAAATCGCTTGACACATCGGCATAGCGACTTAGAATACCGCTTGTTGCGCTGCACAATGAATCTGGCGGGGCAATGGCATACTCTACAATTCTTAGGAGAAATCCCATGTTTTCATTCCAGGAACAAATTTCGGCGGCAACGAAGAACAACCTCGAAAGCCAACTCGCACTGATCACCGCCCTCACTGGCAAAGCCTTTGAAAGCGTTGAAAAGGTCATCGAACTGAACATGAACGTCGCCAAGGCCGCGCTCGATGAATCCACCGGCAACGCCCGCCAGCTGCTGGCCGCGAAGGATCCGCAGGAATTCATCGCGCTGAGCGCCAGCCAGGCACAGCCGAACGCTGAAAAGCTGGCTTCCTACGGCCGCCACATGCTGACCATCGTGTCCGGCCTGCAGTCCGAAGTGGCAAAAGCCACCGAGACCCAGATCACCGAACATAGCCGCAAGCTGGCTACCCTGGTCGACGAAGTGTCGAAGAATGCGCCGGCCGGTTCGGAGAACGTGGTCGCGTTCATGAAGTCGGCAATCGCCAGCGCCAATGCCGGCTACGAGCAGCTGAGCAAGAGCACCAAGCAGGCAGTCGAGGCGATGGAAGTCAACATGAACACCGCCGCCGCCCAGATGACCCAGGCCGCTGGCAAGACCGGCGCCCGCGTCGCAGCCGTGGCAGCTGTCAAGAAGTAAGCAGCCCGGCCCCGCCAAGCCCCGCCCGCGATTGCCGGCGGGGCTTTTCATTTTCAACTGATCTTTTGTTCGGTGAAAAACCACCGACCTGAGCAAGGTCAAGCCAGTTGCGAAGACCCTTGTCGGTCACCTTCCCGTCATATCAAGCTACCAGCGGGAGTTCGACGCTGCCTTCCGTCGTGGCGAACTCCATCGACCTAATCCGGGAGACAACGTCATCCGTCCCGACGCCCTCTGCCGACCCCGGCCTGACATGGGCATGGGAATGACCCAGCGGGTCGGACGATGCTGCTATCGCCCGTGCCGGGCAATCGCGCGCGCCAGCGCCAGCACCGGCACGAAGGCAATCAGCACGATCGTCATCGCCGGCAGCGCCGCTTCAGCCAGCCGTTCGTCCGACGCCAGCTGGAAGGTGATTACCGCCAGGGTATCGAAGTTGAACGGCCGGATCGTCAGCGTGGCCGGCAGTTCCTTGATCACATCGACGAACACCAGCAGGCCGGCTGTCATCACGCTGCGCCACAGGAGCGGCATGTGCACCCGCAGCAGCATCGATCCCAGGCCATGACCGAGGCTGCGCGCGCTGGCGTCCATGGCCGGGGTGATGCGCGCCAGGCCCGCCTGCACGCTCTGGTAGGACACCGCCAGGAAACGCACCAGGTAGGCATAGACCAGCGCCACCAGGCTGCCGGCCAGCAGCAGCTTCATGCCGTGCGCGGACAGCCAGTTGTCCACCCGTGACAGCGGAATCAGGATGCCGACCGCGATCACCGCGCCGGGAATCGCGTAACCCATGCTGACGACCCGGTTAGCCCATCCCTGCACCCGGCTGCGCGACACCCTCGCCGCATACGCCAGCAGCAGGCAGATCACCACCGCGAGCACGGCGGTCACGCCCGCCACCGTCACGCTGTTGGCCAGCCAGCCCAGATAGCGGCTGCCGATCGCCAGCGACTCTTCCTGGCGCATCAGGCGGATGAGGATCAGCAGCGGCAGCACGAAGCCCAGCAGCACCGGCAGCGCGCAGCAGGCGGCGGCAACCAGGCCGGCGCCCGCGGACAGGCGCTGCACCCTGCGCCCGCCGCGGCTGCCCACGGCGTAGTAGCGCGCCCGTCCGCGGCTGCGCTGCTCGACATACATCAGCCCGAGCACGGATACCAGCAGCACGGCGGCGATCTGCGCCGCGCCGGTACGGTCGGAAAAGGCATACCAGGATTTATAGATGCCGGTGGTCAGCGTCGGCACGCCAAAGTAAGCGACCGCGCCATAGTCGGCCAGGGTTTCCATGATCACCAGCGCCAGGCCGGCCACGGCAGCAGGCCGCGCCAGCGGCAGGCTGACCTGGAAAAAACTGGCCCACGGGCCGGCGCCCAGGGTGCGCGCCGCATCCCACATGCGCGGACTGCGCTCAAGGAAGGCGGTGCGCACCAGCAGATAGATATAGGGATACAGCACCAGCGCAAACACCAGCCCCGCGCCGCCGACCGAGCGGATCTCGGGAAACCAGTACTCCCGCGCCTGCCAGCCGGTCAGCTCGCGCAGGCCGGACTGCAGCGGCCCGGAGAACTGCAGGAAGTCGGTGTAGGCATAGGCCACCACATAGGACGGCATGGCCAGCGGCAGCACCAGCGCCCATTCGAACAGGCGCTTGCCGGGAAAATCCCAGGCCGCCACCAGCCAGGCGCAGCCTATGCCGACCGCCGCCGACAGCAGGCCGACGATGACGACAATGGCCAGGCTGTTGGCCAGGTATTCAGGCAGGACGGTCGACCATAGATGCAGAAACGTACCCGTGCCCGCCTCGCCACCAACCAGGTTCGCCAGCACGCCCAGCACCGGCACGCCGACCGCCGCCGCGGCCACCAGCGAGATCAGCAACAGGGGATGGGGAAAGGAGGCGCGCGACAAGCGGCGGGGCGAGGGGCGCGACAGCGCCTGTGGCGGCATGGATGCTGACATGAAGGAGGAACGGTGCCTGTACGATGTTCTAAATGAGAATTATAATCATTAAACTTGACTGACCGTCATCTTTTCCCCTACCGGCTTCATGACATCCAGAACCGCTGCACCAGCGCACCTTCGCATTGAATCCATCCATGTCGGCTACCAGACCGGCCGTGCCGTCCACGAGATCGTCCATGGCCTGTCGTTCTCGCTGGATCGCGGCGACATCGCCTGCCTGCTTGGGCCATCCGGCTGCGGCAAGACCACCGTGCTGCGCGCCATTGCCGGCTTCGAGCCGGTGACTGCCGGGCGCATCGAACTGGGCGGGCGCGAGATCAGCCGCAAGGGTCATACCGCCCCGCCGGAAACCCGGCAGGTCGGCGTGGTGTTCCAGGATTACGCGCTGTTCCCCCACCTCACCGTCGCTGGCAATGTCGGCTTCGGCCTGCGCCGCCTGGACGCTTCCGCGCGCCAAGCCAGGGTGGCCGAACTGCTGGATCTGGTGGGGCTGGGCGCGCAGGCCGAGAAGTATCCGCATGAACTCTCCGGCGGACAGCAGCAGCGCATCGCGCTGGCGCGGGCCCTGGCGCCACGTCCCGACCTGCTGCTGCTGGACGAGCCGTTTTCCAACCTCGATGTCGACCTGCGGGAACGCCTGGCGCTGGAAGTGCGCGACATCCTGAAGGAACTCGGCACCACCGCCGTGCTGGTGACACATGACCAGCACGAAGCCTTTGCCATCGCCGACCAGATCGGCGTGATGCATGAAGGCCTGATCGTGCAATGGGACAACGCCTACAACCTCTACCACCGCCCCGCCGACCGCTTCGTCGCCGACTTCATCGGCCAGGGCGTGTTCACCCCGGGCACGGTGGACCTGCAGAACCAGCGTGTCATGATCGAGCTGGGCAGTTTGCCGCTATGGCGCGGCGTCGACGTCTGCGCTACCGACGAGCGCGATGCGCGGGTGGTCGACGTCCTGCTAAGGGCCGACGATGTGATACACGACGACGCCAGCCCGATGCGCGCGGAAGTCGTGCGCAAGGCGTTTCGCGGCGCTGAGTTTTTATACACCCTAAAGCTGCCGAGCGGACAGACGCTGCTGGCGCTGGTGCCGTCGCATCATGACCATGCGATCGGGGAGAAGATCGGCATCCGTCTGGGTGCGGATCACGTCGTGACGTTTCCGGTCAATACGGCGGCGTAGTTGACGTGCATACCATTGCTGAGGCGAGTTAAAAGTCCATCGCCCAATCGTGTTTTCGCCTTTGAAAAGGTTGCACAACCTGTTTCGTGGCAATTGGGGTGGCGGTAAGTCATTGCAAGAACGGATATTTTTTAAGGGTGTCGTCACCTAGTTTAGGTGCCTGGCGGTTTATTCGCGCTCAGCATCACTTCGCTAATCTAATTCCATTGAGGAACTAAAATGCACGACACAAAAATCGCAATTGGTAGAAATGGAAAGAATTTACCCCTGGAAACAAGCTCGGCAATCACGGACGACGCATTGAAAGACATAGTCGGCGGGTACGAATGGTACCCCACATTCGACGAAAAAAATAAGGTCATCCGTATCGTTCCTGGCGATATTAACGACTTCGACAATCCATTCTTTCGCATCCGTGTAAGAGACATATATTTCGCAAAAATAAATCAGGGTTTTGAGATCATTTTTACAACAGAATCTTCCAATAATTGGAGCCCACAAGCAAAATGAAGAAAATTTTCCTGGCGCTCCCTTAAAATTTGACCTGCGGCTTTCTGTATCCAGCCTTTAATGCAGCGCATTTCCAGTTTTCCGCCACTCTCTTTTCCGTTTCAAAATTTTTTTTTGCTTAATAACGCCATTTTCACTTTCATTCTCGCAATTGATTGTTTATAACACGAATTTTTGCGTGTTCGAAATCAACTGAACAAAAGAAACACGGAAATAGCTGACTAGCGCAATTTTCCTTTATTAAAACCTGGTAGTTCATTTTTAGATTTTCAGAAAGTTTTCTAATTTCATTAACCAGAAAATTTTCAGCAAAACGCTCAACCCTTTTTCTATTTTGATTTGCTGACAGCCGATGACTTTCCCTGCGCGAGCCAAAACCGTTTAGCTCACTGGATCACCGTCTTCTGCCGAACTTCGTTTTCGGCATGCAACCTTAAGACCAGCCCACTAAGCCGCATTCTGCTCGGCGTCATGCCAGCGCATGATCAAACGTTCAATGCGCGCCGCCGCTTCGTCGTCAAGCAGGGCCGGCTGCGTGCACAGCTGCATCAGCAGCGCCTGCGGCTGATCCGACCGCTGGCCCGCCCGCAGCGCATCCTGCAATACTTGGATTTGCTGCTTCAGCCGCTCCTGCGACAGCATTGCCGGGCTGTCCACGCCCAGCCGGATCTCCATCTGCAGGATTTCCTGCATCACCGCCTCGCGGTTTCGCTGCAGCGTCGCGCGTAACGTCTCGCCGCCCTCCAGCGCGGCGGCAAAGCGCGCCGCCATCGCCCGTTCGCTGCCGCCGCCCAGCGTTGGCAATGCATCCCATTCCTGACGCAAGGCTTGGCGAAGGGATTCATCCAGGGCGCCTTCTATCACTGACTGCTCAGCGCGCCGGCACAGCATGAACTTGCGCTTCAACAGCTCGGCCTGCGCCTGCGACGCCGCCTGACGCGCCGCATCGGCCCGCTGGCGCAACGCACCGACAGCCGCTTCATAGCGCGCCTCGATCTGCTGCTGCGCCGCCCGCGGCACCGGCCCGATCTCCTTCCAGGCGGCGGCGCTATCGCGCAGCAGTTGCGACAGCGTCGGCAGCGGCGCATCGACCGCGGCTTCCAGCGAAGCGCACAGCGCCTCCTTGCGCTCCAGGTGCTGCTGGCGTTCGGCGTCGGCGGTCTTGGCCGATTCGCGCCGCTCGGCAAACAGCGCGTCGCAGGCCTGGCGGAAGCGTTGCCACAAAGCCTGCTCTTCGTTGCGCGGCAGCGGCAGGCCGCGGGCATAGTCCTGCCAGCGCTCCTGGATGGCGCGCAGCGAATCGGTGGCGCGCGGCGCGCCCGCGTCCATCGACTCGACCTCGGCAATCAACTGCTCGCGCCGGGCCACTTCGATCTGGTGGCGGCCGGACAGCGGCTTGCGCAGCAGGTCGAGCGCCTTCGAAAAATCCGCGTCGGCCGCCTTGCGTTCGCGGCGCTCGATGGTGCCCAGCCGCTGCCAGGCCTGGGTGTAACGGCTGAGTGCAGCGGACACCGCTTTCCAGTCCACCGACTCCGGATCGCCTGCCACACCCGTGCTGTCGGCATAGGCAATCACTTCGGCTGTCAGCGCATGCGCCTTCTCCAGATTGTGCCGGCGCTCTTCGGCCAGCATGCGGAAATGCTCGGCCACGGGCGCATAGGCAGCGGTGCAGGCAGCATCGAAGCGCTGCCAGGCGTCCTTGCCGGCGGGGCCGGCAGATGCATCCAGCGCCTTCCAGCGTTCGCGCAGGCTGCCGACCTTCTGGGCACGCTCGGCCACCGGCATTTCCTGGTCCGCCAGGTCCTGGGCCGCTTTCAGCAATTCCTCGCGCGATACGTTGCCGCCCCAGCGCGCCCAGCCCTGCAGCCGCGCCAGTTCGGCGCGCAGGCGCGACAGCCGCGCCATGCGTTCCTCGCCCGGGCGCATGGCCTTGAAATCCATGGCCCGCAAGGCCTTGTCCTGCTCCGATGCCGCCTGCAGGCTGCCCTCCTCCAGCGCGGCTTCCAGCGCGGCAAGCGCCGCGTCCATTGACCGCCGGGCCTCTGCCGGATCAACCGCCGGCTCGGCTTGCACCACCGGGCCAGGTTGCGGCGGCTCTGCCGCGACCGGATTGCGTGCATGCCGTATCGCCGCCAGCAGCGCCGCATGGCGCGCAGACAGTTCCGGCGCCGCGCTGTCAGGCAGGGCCGGCAAGGCCTGCCAGGCCTGGCGCAGCGCCGCGTCATCCAGCTGGGCCGCGTCCGCTTGCGCCCGTGCTTCCCATTCGTCGAGCAGCGCAGCGCGGGCAGCGATCGCCGCCTGGCGCCCGGCGTGCGCCGCCAACGCCGACTTCAGGCGCGTGGCCTGGTCGCTGAATGCCTGCACACGGGCCGGCGGCAATGCGCTCGCCTCGGGCGACTGCAGCAGCGCGGCCACTGCGGCTTCCAGCTCATCGAGCTTTTGTTGCGCATCCGTCGGCATCTCGCCGGCGACGGATGCCTCGAGACGGGCCAGCTCGGCATTTGCGTCCAGCAGGCCGCGTTGCAGATCGGTCTGCGCCTGCAGGCGCTGGCGCAGACGCTCACGGCTGGCATCGAAGCGCTCGCGCAGCGCCGCCGGCGCATCGCCCACGCTGCGCCAGGCATGATCGAGTTCGGTCACCTGGCTGACCACCAGCTGCGGCGTGGCGGCCAGCCGCTCGGCCTGTTCGATGGCTTGAAGGGCCCGCGCCTCGCGGGCCTCGGCCTGGTCCAGCGCGTCCAGGCGTTGCTGCATCAGCTTGGCAACGCGCCGGTCAGTATTGCGCACCGCCTGGAGCACCTGCGTCAGGTGGACGCGGCTGTGCAGATGCTGGGCCGCCTGCCGGCGCGCGTCCGGGTAGTCGCACTGCAGTATGAATGCGGCCGCTGCCGCTTCGTCATGCGCCACTGCGATGGCCTGCTCGAGCATCGCCTGGCGCTTTGCGCGCTGCTGCTCGGCGCGGTCTACCTGCACGCTGGCCACGGCGACGGGTTCAGGCTGGGTGTCGCGCTTGAGGACGCGCCGGATAAGGGAACGGAACATAGATGGGGGCCGCGAAATTCGGGAAACCGACATCATAGCAATACGCGTCCCCTCGGGTGCCCGGGTCACCATCGCAATGCAGATCCCCTCATGGATTTGCCGTTTTTGCACCGCAATGGCGCTCCAGCTTTTGCGTGCGCTCAAACAGCGCCACGACAGACCATGCACGCACCAAAACATGGCATTGACCCGATGACGAATCGGCCACACCCCGGATCGACCTTGGCACGCATTCTGCTAAAGGGTGTATCTGCGAGTCATCGCAATCCATTCCGATCAATTCTTCCAATTAGGAGTAGTAACCATGTCCCGTCGCACCCTCTTGAAGGCGACCGCAGCCGGCGCACTGGCGCTGATGGCGTCGTCCTGGATGCAGCACGCAATGGCAGCCGATACCATCAAGGTCGGCATTCTGCATTCGCTGTCCGGCACCATGGCCATCTCCGAGACATCGCTGAAGGATGTGGCGCTGATGACCATCGAGGAGATCAATGCCAAAGGCGGCGTGATGGGCAAGAAGCTGGAGCCGGTGATCGTTGACCCGGCCTCGAACTGGCCGCTGTTTGCCGAGAAGGCGCGGCAGCTGGTGAGCCAGGACAAGGTGGCCGTAGTGTTCGGCTGCTGGACCTCGGTATCGCGCAAGTCGGTACTGCCGGTCTTCAAGGAGCTGAACAGCCTGCTGTTCTACCCGGTGCAGTATGAAGGCGAGGAACTGGAGAAGAACGTGTTCTACACCGGCGCCGCGCCCAACCAGCAGGCGATTCCCGCAACCGAATACCTGATGTCCAAGGAAGGCGGCGGCGCCAAGCGCTTCGTGCTGCTGGGCACCGACTACGTCTACCCGCGCACCACCAACAAGATCCTGCGCGCCTTCCTCAAGTCCAAGGGCGTCAAGGACAGCGATATCGACGAGGTCTACACCCCGTTCGGCCATTCCGACTACCAGACCATCGTCGCCAACATCAAGAAGTTCTCCGCTGGCGGCAAGACCGCGGTCATCTCCACCATCAACGGCGATTCCAACGTGCCCTTCTACAAGGAACTGGGCAATGCCGGCCTGAAGGCAACCGACGTGCCGGTGGTGGCCTTCTCGGTGGGCGAGGAAGAACTGCGCGGCGTCGACACCAAGCCGCTGGTAGGCCACCTGGCTGCCTGGAACTACTTCCAGTCGGTGAAGAACCCGGTCAACGCCGCCTTCATCAAGCAGTGGAAGGAATACGCCGTCGCCAAGAAGCTGCCCAATGCCGACACCGTGGTCACCAACGACCCGATGGAAGCCACCTATGTCGGCATCCACATGTGGAAACAGGCCGTCGAGAAGGCCAAATCCACCGACACCGACAAGGTGATCGCCGCCATGGCCGGCCAGACCTTCAAGGCGCCGTCGGGCTATGAGCTGACGATGGACAAGACCAACCATCATCTGCACAAGCCCGTGATGATCGGCGAGATCAAGGCGGACGGCCAGTTCAGCGTGGTGTGGAAGACCAAGGGCCCGATCCGCGCCCAGCCTTGGAGCCCGTTCATCGCCGGCAACGAGGACAAGCAGAAGCTATAAGAGTCTGCCCCAGGAAGCTGCAAGCATGCCGGGGCGCACAGCAGGCCGTCGCCCCGGCTTCTTTTTGTCCGCATGCATCGCCATGCATGCGGCGCCGGATAAGAACATGAACCTACTTTACAAACTGATGGCAGCGCTGCTGCTGTGCCTGCAGGCGGCGCTGGCGCATGCCGCGATCGACGCCGCGCTGCTGGCGCCGCTGGCAGGAGACGATCCGGATGCCCGGATCGAAGCGGTCGGCCAGATTGCCGCGCTGGCCAATGACGATGCATACAAGGTGCTGTCCGCCCTGAAGAACGACACCCTGTATGCAACGCCCGAAGGCCGCGTGCTGGTGGTCGATGGCGACCAGGCCTGGGATCCGGCAACCGGCGCCAGCGCGCCGGCGCCGGACGGCATCGACGGCATCACGGTGAACAACCGGCTGCGCGGCGCCGTCGAAGGCGCCATGGCCGGCCTGCGGCTGTTCTCGAAAGACCGCAACGAGCGCCTGGCCGCGGCCCGCGCGCTGCAAAAGGGCACGGACGCCGCCCAGGCGCCCCTGATCGTCAAGGCGCTGGCGCAGGAAACCGATGCGGAAATAAAGCCGCTACTGGAAATGGCTGCCGCCACTGCCAACCTGCAGTCGCCCGACCCGACGGTGCGCCGCGCCGCGGTGATCGCGCTGTCCGACAGCAGCAATGCCAGCCTGCGCCCGGTATTGCGCCAGATGCTGGAGAAAGGCACGGACGGCAGCTACACCGAGCCCGATGAAAGCGTGCGCATCGCCGCCGTGGGCACCCTGCAGAAGCTGGAACGGCGGCTGGCCTTCACCGAGATCGTCGGCAACCTGTTCTACGGCGTCTCGCTGGGCAGCGTGCTGCTGCTGGCTGCGCTGGGCCTGGCCATTACCTTCGGCCTGATGGGCATCATCAACATGGCCCATGGCGAACTGCTGATGATAGGCGCGTATGCCACCTATGCCTGCCAGCTGTTCTTCCGCAAATACCTGCCCGGCGCGCTGGACGCCTACCTGCTGGTGGCGCTGCCGGTGGCCTTCCTCGCTTCGGCGCTGGTGGGCATCGTGCTGGAACGCACCGTGATCAGATGGCTCTACGGCCGGCCGCTGGAAACCCTGCTGGCCACCTGGGGCATCAGCCTGATCCTGATGCAGACGGTGCGCAGCCTGTTCGGCGCGCAGAACGTGGAAGTGGCCAACCCGGCCTGGATGTCGGGCGGCATCACCGTGCTGGGTTCGCTGGTGCTGTCGTGGAACCGCATCGTGATCATCTTCTTCTCGCTGGCCGTGGTCGCCGTCGTGTGGCTGATCCTGAACAAGACCCGGCTCGGCCTGTTCGTGCGCGCCGTCACGCAAAACCGCCGCATGGCCGACTGCACCGGCGTCTCCACCGGGCGGGTCGACATGATGACTTTCGGCCTCGGCTCCGGCATCGCCGGCCTGGGCGGCGTGGCGCTGTCGCAGCTGGGCAATGTCGGCCCCGACCTCGGCCAGAGCTATATCGTCGATTCCTTCATGGTGGTGGTGCTGGGCGGCGTTGGCCAGCTGGCCGGCACCGTGATCGCCGCCTTCGGCCTGGGCGAGATCAACAAGTTTCTGGAGCCATTCTCGGGCGCTGTGCTGGCCAAGATCGCGATCCTGGTATTCATCATCATCTTCATCCAGAAACGTCCGCAGGGGCTGTTCGCACTCAAAGGCAGGAGCGTCGAATGAAGACCACCTTGTTTTCCCGGCCGGCATGGGCCGGCATCCTGGCCTGCGCGCTGCTGCTGGCGCTGCTGCCCGTGTTCAACCTGGCGTTCGAGCCAGGCCATCCGCTGCATGTATCGAGCTACATGGTGGCATTGATCGGCAAGTTCATGTGCTACGCGATGGCGGCGCTGGCGCTCGACCTGGTGTGGGGCTATACCGGCATCCTGTCGCTGGGCCATGGCGTGTTCTTCGCGCTGGGCGGCTACGCCCACGGCATGTACCTGATGCGCGCCATCGGACGCGACGGCGTCTACCAGAGCAACCTGCCCGACTTCATGGTGTTCCTGGACTGGAAAACCTATCCCTGGTTCTGGTCGATGACGGACAGCTTCTGGTACAGCATGCTGCTGGTGGTGGCGGTGCCGGGCGTGCTGGCCTTCGTGTTCGGCTACTTCGCCTTCCGCTCGCGCATCAAGGGCGTCTACTTCTCCATCATCACCCAGGCCATGACCTTCGCCTTCATGCTGCTGTTCTTCCGCAATAACACCGGCTTTGGCGGCAACAACGGCTTCACCGACTTCAAGCGCATCCTGGGCCATGCGATCACCTCGCCGTCGACCAAGGCGGCGCTCTACCTGATCACGCTTAGCATGCTGCTGGGCGCGCTGATCCTGTGCCGCTGGATCGTGCGTTCCAAGCTGGGCCGGGTGCTGCAGGCGGTGCGCGACTCGGAATCGCGCCTGATGTTCATCGGCTACAACCCGCTGTGGTTCAAGCTTTTCGTCTGGACCCTGTCGGCCGTGCTGTGCGGCATCGCCGGCGCGCTGTACGTGCCGCAGGTCGGCATCATCAACCCGTCCGAGATGTCGCCGGGGAATTCGATCGAGATGGTGATCTGGGCAGCCGTCGGCGGCCGCGGCACCCTGCTCGGCCCCATCATCGGCGCCTTCTCGGTCAATGGCCTGAAGAGCTGGTTCACCGGCGCCTTCCCCGACCTGTGGCTGTATGCGCTGGGCCTGCTGTTCATCCTGGTGACGCTGTTCATGCCGCAGGGCATATTGGGACTGGCCGGCAAGCTGCGCCGGCAAAAGGAGGCTGCATGAGCGAAGTACTGAAACCCGGCCAGCAGTACCAGGCCGAGCCCGGCGACGCCGCCACCGCCTACGGCAAGGTCAAGGGCGAAGGCGTCGACACCAGCCATGGCGCCATCCTCTACCTGGAAGACATCACGGTGTCGTTCGACGGCTTCCGCGCGCTGAACAAGCTCAACCTCGACATCTCGGTGGGCGAACTGCGCTGCATCATCGGCCCCAACGGCGCCGGCAAGACCACGATGATGGATGTCATCACCGGCAAGACCCGGCCCACGTCCGGCAGTGCCTGGTTCGGCCAGACCATCGACTTGACGCGCATGACCGAGTACGACATCGCGCATGCCGGCATCGGCCGCAAGTTCCAGCGGCCCACGGTGTTCGAGCAGCACAGCGTGTTCGAGAACCTGGAGCTGGCAATGAAGATGAACAAGCGCGTCAAGCAGACCCTGTTCTCGCGCCTTAACTCGGAACAGAAGGGCAAGATCGACGAGATCCTGAAGCTGATCCGCCTGTCCGGCCAGGAACACCGCCCTGCCGGTTTGTTGTCGCACGGCCAGAAGCAGTGGCTGGAAATCGGCATGCTGCTGATGCAGGAGCCGCAGCTATTGCTGCTGGACGAACCGGTGGCCGGCATGTCGGATGCCGAGACCGAGCGCACCGCCGAACTGCTCAATGAATTGCGCGGCAAGCATTCCATCATGGTGGTCGAGCATGACATGGCCTTCGTCACCGAGATTGCGCAGCAGGGCCGGGTCACGGTGCTGCATGAAGGTTCGGTGCTGGCCCAGGGCACGATGCAGCAGGTGCAGTCGGACGAGCGGGTGATTGAAGTGTATTTGGGAAGATGACGATGAGCCTGCTCCAGGTTGACAAGCTGAACCAGTATTACGGCGCCGCACATACGCTGCGCGGCGTATCGATGGCGGTGGAAAAGGGCCAGTGCGTGGCGCTCCTGGGCCGCAACGGCGTCGGCAAGACCACGCTGCTCAAGTGCCTGATGGGCGTGCTGCCGGCGGCCAGCGGCAAGGTGGTCTTCAACGGCCGTGACATCACGCGGCTCAAGCCGCACGAGCGCGCCCGGCTGGGCATTGCCTATGTGCCGCAGGGCCGCGAGATCTTCGCCCGCCTGACGGTGGAGGAAAACCTGTTGATGGGCATGGCCACCCTGCCGGCGCGGCGCGCCGCCACGATCAAGGGCGAGGTGTATGAACTGTTCCCGGTACTGAAGGACATGCTGGGCCGGCGCGGCGGCGACCTGTCCGGCGGCCAGCAGCAGCAGCTGGCGATTGCCCGCGCGCTGCTGGCCGAACCCAAGCTGATCATCTTCGACGAGCCGACCGAAGGCATACAGCCTTCCATCATCAAGGACATCGAACGGGTGATCCGCCTGCTGCGCGAGCGCGGCGACATGGGCATCCTGCTGTGCGAGCAGTACTTCGACTTCGCCCATGCGCTGGCCGACAAGTTCGTGGTGCTGTCGCGCGGCGAGGTGGTGGCATCCGGCATGCAGGAACTGATGCAGGGAGAGGACGTGAAGCGTCACCTCGCGGTATAGTGCGGCCCATGAGATTGCTGGAGCCCCATCCCCCGACCGATGCCGCCACGAACCGCCAGCACTGGCATGCCAGGCTGTCACTCGGCTTCGCCGATGACCGCGGCACCACCCGCCTGATCGAGCGCAGCCACGTCGGCCCGCTGCGGGTGCAGAAGCCGCTGTATCCCGAGCAGCCGTCCGTATGCCATGCGATCGTCGTGCATCCCCCAGGCGGCGTGGTTGGCGGCGACCAGCTCGCAATCGATTGCGCCGTGGGCGACAGCGCGCATGCACTGGTGACTACGCCCGGCGCGGCCAAATGGTACCGCGCCAACGGCCATGTATCGCGGCAGGAACTGACCCTCAGCGTCGGCGCCGGCGGCTCGCTGGAATGGCTGCCGCAGGAAACCATCTTCTACAACGGCGCCGACGTTGCGCTCGACACCGCCATCGAGATGGCGGCCGATGCCAGCTTCATCACCAGCGATATCCTCTGCTTTGGCCGCACCGCTTCCGGCGAATCGTTCGACCACGGCCGCGTGTCGCAGCGCCTGCAGGTGCGGCGCGGCGGCAAGCTGGTGTGGTTCGAACAGGGCGCGCTGGTCGGCGGCGACGATGGCTTTGCCGGGCCGCTCGGGCTGCATGGCAACACCGTCTGCGCCACCCTGCTGGCCGTCGGCCGCACCGCTGGCGCAGCCTGCCTGCAGGCCTTGCGCGAAGAAGCAAGCGACCGCTTTGGCGTGACGCAAATGAAGTCGGTGCTGGTGGCGCGCTACATCGGCGACTCCAGCCAGGAAGCGCGCCGGCTGATGCACAGGGCCTGGGGCGTGCTGCGGCCGGCGCTGCTGGAGCGCGACCCCATCGTGCCGAGGATATGGCAAACATGACCTTACCCTATCCAGGAACATCCAAGGAAAAACAATGGAACTGACCCCACGGGAAAAAGACAAGCTGCTGATCTTCACCGCGGCGCTGCTGGCGGAACGCCGCCGCGCGCGCGGCCTGAAGCTGAATTATCCGGAAGCCGTCGCGCTGATCACCGCCGCCATCATGGAAGGGGCGCGCGACGGCCGCACCGTGGCCGAGCTGATGTCCGAGGGCACGAAGATACTGAGCCGCGACGACGTGATGGACGGCATACCGGAGATGATCCCCGATATACAGGTCGAAGCCACCTTCCCCGACGGCACCAAGCTGGTGACCGTGCACCACCCGATTCCCTAGGAGAGGCCATGATTCCAGGCGAAATGCTGATCGAAGACGGCGAAATCGAACTCAATCCCGGCCGTGCCACTGCCACTGTCACCGTGGCCAACAGCGGCGACCGGCCGGTGCAGGTCGGCTCCCACTTCCATTTCTATGAAGTCAACCCTGCGCTGGTGTTCGACCGCGAGGCGGGCTATGGCATGCGGCTCAACATTGCGGCCGGCACCGCGGTGCGCTTCGAGCCGGGCCAGGAGCGCACGGTGGAATTGGTGGCGCTTGCCGGCGACCGCATCGTCTATGGCTTCAACGGAAAAGTGATGGGAAAACTGAAATGACGAGAATCACGCGCGCGGCCTATGCGGAAATGTACGGCCCCACCACCGGCGACCGCATCCGCCTGGCCGACACCGGCCTCTTCATCGAGATCGAGAAGGACTATGCGCTGTACGGCGAGGAAGTCAAGTTCGGCGGCGGCAAGGTGATCCGCGACGGCATGGGGCAGTCGCAGCGCGGCCATGCTGACGTGATGGACACCGTGATCACCAATGCGGTCATCCTTGACCACTGGGGCATCGTCAAGGCTGACATCGGGCTGAAGGAAGGCCGCATCGCCGCCATCGGCAAGGCCGGCAATCCTGACATCCAGCCAGGCGTGACCATGGCCATCGGCGGCGCCACCGAGATCATTGCGGGCGAAGGCATGATCGTCACCGCCGGCGGCATCGACAGCCACATTCACTTCATCTGCCCGCAGCAGATCGAGGAAGCGCTGATGTCGGGCGTGACCACCATGCTGGGCGGCGGCACCGGCCCGGCGGTCGGCACCGCCGCCACCACCTGCACGCCCGGTCCCTGGCACATCCATTCGATGCTGTCGGCCACCGATGCCTTCCCGATGAATATCGGCCTCTTGGGCAAGGGCAATGTCAGCCTGCCGGGCCCGCTGCGGGAACAGATCCAGGCCGGCGCGATCGGCCTGAAGCTGCACGAGGACTGGGGCAGCACGCCGGCCGCCATCGACAGCTGCCTGTCGGTTGCCGAGGAGATGGACGTGCAGGTCGCGCTGCACTCCGACACGCTCAATGAAGGCGGCTTCCTGGAACACACGCTGGCCGCGTTCAAGGACCGCACCATCCACACCTTCCACACCGAAGGCGCCGGCGGCGGCCACGCGCCGGACATCATCGCCGCGATCGGAGAGTCCAACGTGCTGCCCTCGTCCACCAACCCGACGCGCCCCTATACGGTCAACACCCTGGACGAGCATCTGGACATGCTGATGGTCTGCCATCATCTGGATTCGGCCATTGCCGAGGACATCGCCTTTGCCGAATCGCGGATCCGGCGCGAGACCATCGCCGCCGAGGACATCCTGCATGACATCGGCGCGATCTCAATGATGTCATCCGACTCGCAGGCCATGGGCCGGGTTGGCGAAGTCATCATGCGGACCTGGCAGACGGCCGACAAGATGAAGGCGCAGCGCGGCGCGTTGCCGGAAGACAGCAGCCGGCATGACAACTTCCGCTGCAAGCGTTACATCGCCAAGTACACCATCAACCCGGCCATCACGCATGGCATCTCGCATGTGGTGGGTTCGATCGAGGTGGGCAAGGTTGCCGACCTTGTGTTGTGGAAGCCAGCCTTCTTTGGCGTCAAGCCGTCGATGATCCTGAAGAGCGGCATGATCGCCGCGGCCCAGATGGGCGACCCGAACGCCTCGATCCCCACCCCGCAGCCCGTTCACTATCGCCCTATGTTCGGCGCCTATGGCCGGGCGCTGAAGACGTCGCTGACCTTTGTCTCGCAGGCGGCTTTCGATGCCGGCATCGGGCAGACGCTGGGCTTGCAGAAGACGGTGGTGGCGGTGAAGAACATGCGGGGGCTGCGCAAGCGGGACATGATTCACAACGGCGCGACCCCGCGGATGGAGGTGGATGCAGAGACGTATGAAGTCAGGGCGGATGGGGAGTTGCTGGTTTGCGAGCCGGCGAAGGTGTTGCCGATGGCGCAACGGTATTTCCTGTTCTAGGCGAGGGATTGCAGGGCTCTGGATTTAAAGGGACATTGCTTTTTTCTCTTGCCCTTATTGGTAGCAATCCGTAGGGTACCTAAGATTACCGTTGCAGTTGCAGTTGCAGTTGCAGTTGCAGTTGCAGTTGCAGTTGCAGTTGCAGTTGCAGTTGCAGTTGCAGTTGCAGTTGCAGTTGCAGTTGCAGTTGCAGTTGCAGTTGCTTTTAAATCCCGTTGAGCGCGCCGTGACGTCGGTGCGTGGAGCGGGAAAAGGTGCGGCGTCTGTCTGAGCCAAGCTTTGCTTGGCGAGTTTAGCCGCGCCCCGCTCCATGCATCGACGGCACGGGGACCCCGCGCAGCGGGGCGCGATCACCGGGTCGCCTTTTCTTGCCTACTTCTTTTGGCGAAGCAAAAGAAGTAGGTCGCCTGCTGGGGCGAACACCCGGCCTGGTCATGACGACAGTGCATTCGGGTTGCTTCACCCGCCGTAAAGACGTCACTGCGAAGCAGCAGTTGCTTTTGAAGTTGAAGTTTGAAGTTTCAATACGAACGTCAACAACAACACCGACAGTGCTGCCCGGGCGTTGCCGGGTGACGCAATTCGATTGCACTGCCGTGGAGACAAGCCGGGAGTCCGTCCCGGCGGCCGGGTTACTTTTTTTGCTTCGCTGTATAGACCGGGGACATGGGTAACAACTGTGCCGGGACATGGGTAACACTTTGGCGTATTCCATATCAAGCCAAAGGATTCTCTAACCATGCCCTGGAAAGACGTTGACATGATGACCCTTCGACAAGAATTTACGGCGCTAGCGCAGCAGGATGGCGTGAACTTCAGTGCCCTATGCACGCGTTTTGGAATCAGTCGCAAGACAGGATACAAATGGCGTGAACGCAGCATGACGCAGGGCCCTGCTGGCCTGCAGGACTGCTCGCGCAGACCCTGCAATACGCCACTGCGTACCAGCCAGGCAAACGAAGAGCTGGTAGTGAAGGTGCGTCTGAAACACCCCACCTGGGGCGGCCGCAAGATTCATCGCAGCCTGCTCAATCAGGGTCACATCCAGGTGCCAACCCCCAGCACCATTACCCGGATTCTGCATCGACATGGCTTGATCTCAGAAAAGGCAAGCGCAAACAGCACCGCCTGGCAGCGCTTCGAGCATGCCCAGCCCAATGATCTCTGGCAGATCGACTTCAAGGGCCATTTCCAGACCGGCCAGGCCACGTGTCATCCACTGACCGTGCTGGATGATCATTCACGCTACAACATCGTCCTGCAGGCTTGCCTGAACCCGGACACTGCCACTGTGCAGGCAGCTCTGGAAACTGCCTTTCGCCATCACGGCATGCCAGTACGGATCAACGCTGACAACGGTTCTCCATGGGGCAGTCCGTCGCAGCACGAGCATGGCATCACCAAGCTCACCATCTGGTTGATTCAGCTGGGCATTCGCATCAGTCACAGTCGTCCGGCTCATCCACAGACCAATGGCAAGGACGAACGTTTCCATCGCACGCTCAAGGCAGATGTGCTGCACGGGCGTCACTTCGTTGACCTTGAGGAGGTCCAGAACGCATTCGACCGCTGGCGAATGATCTACAACAACGAGCGGCCGCATGAAGCCATCGGCATGGCCACGCCGGTAACCCGGTTCCGGCAAAGCCGTCTGGCCTATCCCGAGCGATTGCCAGAGATTGTTTATCCGCAGGAAGACCTGGTGGAGACCGTCGGGTGGAACGGGCATGTGAAGTTCCACAAGCGCAGCTTTCGCGTCTCCAGCGCCTTGCACAGGCATCGTATTGCGGCCCGCGCCCTGTCAGGCCAGGACGGCATTTATGACCTGTACTTTGCGCATCAGCGATTTGGCCAAATCGACTTGCGCAATGCCGAAAAGCACGATTAAATCTGTTACCCATGTCCCGGCACATGTGTAACCTATGTCCCCGGTCTATACACTTCGCCAAAAAAAGTAACCAAAAAAAGGCGACCCGGTGATCGCGCCCCCGCTGCGCGGGGGTTCCCGTGTCAGCGGTACCCGGAGCGGGGCGCGGCTAAACTCGCCAAGCTGCGCTTGGCTCAGACAGACGCCGCACCTTTTCCCGCTCCGGGTACCGCTGACACGGCGCGCTCAACGGGATTTCACTGCCACTTCAAAAGCAACGGCAACTGCAACGGCAACGGCAACGGCAACGGCAACGGCAACGGCAACGGCAACGGCAACGGCAACGGCAACGGCAACGGCAACGGCAACACGATTACATCAGACATGTTCGACGACCACGATTTTTCCGACAAGCGCATCCACCAGATTCCCCATCATCCGGACAAACAGCACCTTCCACACCAAACCCTGAATAACATCCCATGCTGACCCTACACACCCGCATCAATGAGGCCGACGAGATCACCGGCGAACTCATCCTCCCCTATGAACTGCGCGAGAAAAGCCGCCTGCGCGCCACCCTCGCCTCCGGCGAGGAAGTCGCCGTCTTCACCGTGCGCGGCACCGTGCTGCGCGATGGCGATCTGCTGCGCGGCGATGATGGCCGCGTGGTGCGCATTGCCGCTGCGGCCGAAGCCACCTATCGCGTCGCCTGCTCAACCCCACGCGACCTGCTGCGCTGTGCGTTCCACCTCGGTAATCGTCATACCCAGGCCCAGGTGGGCGATGGCTTCCTGCGCATCCGCCAGGACAGCGTGCTGAAGGAAATGCTGGAAGGCCTGGGCGCCACGGTCACCGCGGAAGACGCGCCGTTCGAACCGGAGTCCGGCGCCTACGGCGGCGGTCATGGCCACCATCATGGCGACGACGGCGGCCATCATCCGCTGGCGCCGATCCCGCTGCGCCAGCGCATCCATCGCCCGACCGACAAGGCCTGATGCAATGAATGCCAGCGCATTGCTGCATCTTCTGCAACTGGCCAGCCCCTCACTGCCGATCGGCGCCTACAGCTATTCCCAAGGACTGGAAGCGGCGCTGGAAAGCGGCCAGGTCAAGAACGAGGCGAGCGCCAGGGAATGGATCGTGCATGCCCTGCACCAGGTGATTGCGCGCTTCGAGGGTCCGGTGCTGTGGCGGCTGATGCAGGCATTCGACGCCTCGGACGCGGACGCGGTCACGGCATGGACCGAACGCTTCCTGGCCGCCCGCGATACCGCCGAGTTCCGCGCCGAGACGGTGCAGATGGGCTATTCGCTGGGCAAGCTGCTGGCCGAGCTGAAGCTGCCGCGGCCGGAACTGCTGGCCCTGCTGCAAGCCCAGCCGGAAGTGCCGCTGCCCACCGCCATGGCCTGCGCAGCCGTCGCGCTGGCGGTGCCGCATGACGCGGCGCTGCTGGGCATGCTGTTCTCATGGGCCGAAAACCAGGTGCTGGTGTGCGTGAAGTCGGTGCCGCTGGGCCAGGTCGCCGGCCAGCGCCTGCTGCTGTCACTGCGGCCCGAGATCGAGGCCGCCGCCGTCACCGCGCAGTCGCTGCGCGATGAAGAACTTTCCAACTGGGCGCCGGGACTGTCGCTGCTGTCGATGCGGCACGAGGTGCAGTACAGCCGTCTGTACCGGTCCTGAATCCGCCCACTCCCAAGCAATCGAAACCGAATCAGAATCAGAATCAACAGGAGCAATCAATGACTAACCCTTCCAATCCCCTGCGCGTCGGCATCGGCGGCCCGGTCGGTTCCGGCAAGACGGCGCTGTGCGAAATGCTGTGCAAGCGCATGCGCGACCACTACGACATGGCCGTGATCACCAATGACATCTATACCAAGGAAGACATGGAGATCCTGATGCGGGCCGAAGCGCTGCCCGCCGAACGCCTGATGGGCGTGGAGACCGGCGGCTGTCCGCATACCGCGATCCGCGAGGACGCATCGATCAACCTCGAAGCCATCGCCCGCATGAGCGCCGACTTCCCCGACCTCGACCTGATCCTGGTCGAGTCCGGCGGCGACAACCTGGCGGCCACCTTCAGCCCGGAACTGTCGGACCTGACCATCTACGTGATCGATGTCGCCGGCGGCGAAAAGATTCCACGCAAGGGCGGCCCTGGCATTACCCGGTCCGATCTGCTGATCATCAACAAGACCGATCTCGCGCCGCATGTCGGCGCCAATCTCGACATCATGGCGCAGGATGCAAAACGCATGCGTGGCGAGCGCCCCTTCCTGTTCACCAATCTGCGCAGCGGCGACGGCGTCGAGGAAGTGGTTGCCTTCATCCGCAGGCAGGGGCTGCTGGACGCCGCCCGGCCAGGCTGATCAGACCGGCTTGTACTCGGCCTGGAAACGATCCAGGCCGGCCAGCAGCTGCTCATAGGCCTTGCCGACTTGGGTCGGGTCGCCCTTGACGCCGAGTTCGATGTGGCGCCGGGTCTGGGCGTCGCCGACGCTGGGAAGGCTGAATACCTTGACCAGCGGATACGCGGTTTCCACCGCTTCCATCAGCGGCGTCAGCGTCGATTCCATCGAGTCATAGACATACACCGACTTTTCCTGCCAGGCCACCTGGTGGAACAGGTGCGGGTAGACGGTGTCGAGCACCCATTCCATCATCGGATGCGCCATCACCGGAAAGCCCGGCACGAAATGATGGCCGCCGGCGCCGGCATTCTTCAGTGAAAACCCGGGGATCTTGTTGTAGGGATTGGGGATAATGCTGGCGCCCTGCGGAAACTCGCCCATCTTCAGCCGGTGCAGGTTTTCCGGCGCCTCCAGGCGCGGATCCTGCCCGGAGGCGGCGGCCATCTCGACGATGCGCTGCTCGATCAATGCCTTGGCTTCCGGATGCAGCACGACGGGCACGCCGAGCGCGGCGGCGGCGCACTGGCGGGTATGGTCGTCGGGCGTGGCGCCGATGCCGCCGAAGGAAAACACGATGTCGTCGCTGGCCAGGGTGCGCCTCAAGGTGGCGGTGATGCGCGCCGGATCGTCGCCGAGGTATTCGGCCCAGCCCAGCTGCATGCCGCGTGCCGACAGCAGTTCGACCGCCTTGGAAAAATGCTTGTCGACGCGTTTGCCCGAGAGGATTTCATCGCCGATGATGATCAGACCGATAGCCATGTGTTGTCCGTGTGTCGTGTTAGGTGGAAGGTTGAGGAAAATGCAATCACTGCATTATGTCGCAGCTGGCAGCGTCGTGTCTGGCTGCATGGTGTCGCGGCGCAGCTGTTCCAGCGCCGCCAGCAGGTAATGCTGGAACCAGAGCCCGGAGAACACGAACACCAGCACATAGACCCAGATGGCGACGCCGGCCATCAGCGGCAACAGCACCAGGAACAGCGCGCCGCCCAGCCAGAGCATGGTGGGCGCGGCGCCCATGGCGCCGACGGCAATGCCGATTGCCAGCAGCGGCCAGCGGTGCTGGCGCATCAGGATACGCCGCTCCTCGCCGCTGGCATGGTCGGCCAGCGCATCGTAGGCCATCACCCGGTAGGTCAGCCATCCCCACAGCAGCGGCTGCACCAGCAGGGCCAGCGGCGGCACCGCGTTGAGCGGCAGCGTCAACAGCCACAGGCAGGCAAACACGACGAAACTGCCCAGCGAGACCGCCAGGCTGCCGATCACGGAGCCGCCATGGCGCCGGTCCAGCCCCGGATACCAGCGCGTCGATACATGTCTGGCAATGGCGGGCATCGCTACGCCGCCGACAAACAGGAGCGCGGTCAATATCATCAGCGGCAACAGCAGCCACATCGCCATCAACGGCACCAGAAAGCTTCTGAGCGAGCTCAGGCCCATCCAATCCAGGGCCGAGCGGATCGCCTGGTACCAGCTGCTGTCGGCGAAGTAGGCACCGAGCCAGTCCATCATCGGCTGCAGGCCCAGCCAGAGCGCCAGCCCCCACAGCAGCAGGGAAAGCACGAAGGGCAGCACGGTCAGCAGCAGCATGCGCAGATGCAGCTGCGACAGCACCGCACGACCAAAGGTCTTGACGACGAGATGCATGGGCGCGGCTCACAGTTCAACGAAATCGGACCCACATTCTAACCGTCATGGCAACGATGTTCCGCGGAACGATTCCGGACCGGCGCTGTCTGATTCCCATTCCCCCATTGCCGTCCCGCTCATCTTCCGCCTGGCCAGTTTGCATGCCTTCTTCACACCGCCTTCTGGAATTTCTCGTCAATCTCTTCCGCCGTCGCACGCGGCTCTTCGCCGTGCTGGCCCTTAGCGTGCCGCTTGGCTTTGCCGGTTGCGGCCAGCTGGTGCAGAAGGAGCGCGAGCTGCTGTTTCGGGTTGTACCGGGCACCGCCAGCTGGTATGGCGGCATGCCGGACGGCGTGGTGGAAACCGACCTGCCGGTGGCCGCCGGGCGCAGCGGCGATGCCGGCGAGCATATCAATGCCTGGTGGTGGCCGGCGGCCAGTCCGGATGCGCCGGCGGTGCTGTACCTGCACGGCGCGCGCTGGAACCTGACCGGCCAGCTGTTTCGCATCGAACAACTGCATGATTTCGGCTTTTCCGTGCTCGCCATCGATTACCGCGGCTTCGGCAAGAGCAGCGGCGAATTGCCGTCGGAAGAAACGGTGTATGAAGACGCCCGGCTCGCATGGCAGCATCTGAAGACATTGCAGCCGGATCCGAAGAAGCGGCTGATCTATGGTCATTCGCTCGGCGGCGCGATCGCGATCGATCTTGCATCGCAGCCAGGCCAGCAGCAACAGGCGCGCGGCCTGATCGTGGAATCCACATTCACCACGCTGGCCGACATCGCGAAGTCGCTCAGCTATCCCTGGCTGCCGCTGCAGCTCCTGCTGTCGCAGAAATTCGATGCGGTCGACAAGATTGCGCAGGTCGGCATGCCGGTGCTGATCGTCCATGGCACCAGCGACCGCTATGTGCCGTCCCACTTCAGCGAGAAGCTGTATGCAGCGGCGCCGCAGCGCAAGAAGCTGCTGCTGGTGGAAGGCGGCACCCACAACAACAGCATGCGCATCGGCGAGTCTGCCTACCGGCGCGCCTTCAGGGAATTGTTTGGCCTGGACCCGGCTCCTGCATAGGGGGATGCGCAGGCAGGCAGCCCTTGACGCGTCGCCGTGCTTGCGCAGTGTTACAGCCCCGCCCGCTTCCCGGCCCTGCTACAATCCCGCACCCCCTTTTATCCCTGACAGCAAAGGTACATCCATGTCCACAGTCATGACAGCTTCCGGGCTGCAATATGAAGATATCCAGGCCGGCACCGGCGAAGAAGCCACCGCGGGCCAGTACGTCACCGTCCACTACACCGGCTGGCTGCAGAATGCAGACGGCAGCGCCGGCAAGAAATTCGACTCCAGCAAGGATCGCAACGATCCCTTCCAGTTTCCGCTGGGCGCCGGCAACGTGATCAAGGGCTGGGACCAGGGCGTGCAGGGCATGAAGGTTGGCGGCGTACGCAAGCTGATCATCCCGGCGTCGCTTGGTTACGGCGCGCGTGGCGCCGGCGGCGTGATTCCGCCGAACGCAACCCTGATCTTCGAAGTCGAGCTGCTGGGCGTCTGATGTCCCGCCTTGTCGCTCTCGTGGCTTGTGCGCTGCTGCTTTCCGCTTGCAGCGTGATATCGACCACGGCATCGGTCGGCGCTGCCGCGGTCTCGGTTGCCGGCACCGCGGTCAACGTCGGCATCGGTGTAGGCAGCGCGGCAGTGAGCGCGGTCGGTGCGGTGGCAGGCGCCGCCTTCTAAATCGCCGACCCGCCTCATCACGGCGCCGGCTGCCCATGCGCAGCCGGCGCCGTGTCATTTCAGGCGCCGAAAACCTTCTGCATCTTGCGCGCCAGCTTTTCCTGCACCATGGGCGCGAAGGCCTTCATCATCAGACCCAGCGTAATGTCGAGCCGGGCGTCCTTTTCGTTCACCACCAGCGTGCCGTCGACGCCGCTGCGTTCGAAACGCAGCACCGGCCCTTCCCAACGGCATTCCATGCCAAAGTCGGCCGCCACCTTGTCGGCCACTTCCTGCGCCGCCGCGCGGGCTTGTTCGGGTTGCATGTTGTGGGCCTGGACGATGCTGATATCCGCCATGGTCATTTTCCTTTCGTGGCTTCGGGATTCAAGAGATTGGGTGGCACGGCGCCCGTGAGCGCCGCGATCAGGTTGTCAGCAGCGCAGTTGGCCATGGCCAGCCGTGTCGCGACCGACGCGCTGGCGATGTGCGGCGTGAGCACCACGTTGGTCAGTGTCAAAAAATCCGGGTTGAGTGCCGGCTCGTTCTCGTACACATCCAGGCCGGCCGCGGCAATGCGGCGCTCGCGCAGCGCGCGGATCAGCGCGGCATCGTCGACGATGCCGCCCCGCGCAATATTGACCAGCACGGCCGTCGGCTTCATCAGCGCGATTTCCGCTTCGCCTATGGTGTGATGCAGCGCCGGGCTGTAGGGCAGCACCAGCACCACGTGGTCGGCCTCGCGCAGCAATTCCTCGCGGCCGACATAACGCGCATGGTTGGCCTGCGCCTCCAGTTCCGGCGCCAGGCGCGAGCGGTTGTGGTAGATCACCTGCATGCCAAAGCCGGTCGAGCGGCGTGCAATCGCCTGCCCGATCCGGCCCATGCCGATGATGCCCAGCGTGGCGCCATGCAGATCGGCGCCGACAAAGCTGTCGTAGCGCCATTTCTGCCATTTCCCGTCACGCAGCCACTGCTCGGCTTCGGTGATGCGGCGGGCCGCGGCCATCAGCAGCGCCCAGCCGAAATCGGCCGTGGTTTCATTGAGCACGTCGGGCGTGTTGGTCACGACCACGCCGGCGCGGCTGGCGGCGTCGACGTCGATATTGTTATAGCCGACCGCCATGTTGCAGACCGCCTTCAACTGCGGGCAGGATGCCAGCAGCGCCTGGTCGACCCTTTCGCTCAGCGTGGAGAACATGCCGTCCTTGCCCTGCAGCCGGGACGCCAGTTCGTCGGCGGTGTAGACCTTGTCTTCCTGGTTGTCTTCCACATCGAAATGCTGGCGCAGCCGTTCGATCACCTCGGGGAAGACTGCGCGTGCGACGAGTATGCTGGGTTTCATGGTGGCTTATCCGCGAAAGAAAATGAATGTCATCAGGATGAACAGCGGGATCAGGATCGCGCAAGACCATCCCATGTAGCCGAAGAAGGATGGCATCCTGATGCCGCGCTCCTCGGCGATGGCCTTGACCATCATGTTCGGCGCATTGCCGATATAGCTGTTGGCGCCCATGAATACGGCGCCGCAGGAAATCGCCGCCAGCGTCGAGGCGAAGGTGGTCATCAGATGCTGCGGGTCGCCGCCGGCGGTGTTGAAGAACACCAGGTAGGTAGGCGCATTGTCGAGGAAGGAAGACAGCAGCCCGGTGGCCCAGAAGTACATGCTGTCGATCGGCTGCCCCGAAGCACCTGTCACGGCCTGCACCACGGCGCCGAACGCGCCCGCCTCGCCGGCGCGCAGCATGGCGATGACCGGAATGATGGTGATGAAGATGCCGGCAAAGAGCTTGCCCACTTCCAGTATCGGCCCCCAGGAAAACTCGTTGCCGGCACGGGCAGCCGCCGGCGTGACGGCGAGGGAAACCAGAATCACCACCACCAGCGCGATGTCACGCATCAGGTTTTGCAGCGCCACCGGCGTTCCCATGACGTCGAACTCGATGCCAGGCTTCCAGAAGCCGCTCATCAGCACCAGCGCCACCACCACGCCGAGCAGGATGAAGTTGACTTTACCCTCGAACCAGATGCCGCTGTCAGGCGTTGGATCGACTGGCAGGACCTCCTCGCGCCTGTGGAAGTAATAGCTGTCGAGCACATAGAAGATCACCAGCAGCGCCACGCACAGGAAAGCGGTCTCGGGAAAGATATTCCTGAAGGTCCAGAAAAAATCCACGCCTTTGAGGAAGCCGAGAAACAGCGGCGGGTCACCCAGGGGCGTGAGCGAGCCGCCGGCGTTGGCGACCAGGAAAATGAAGAACACCACGATATGCGCCGCATGCTTGCGGTTGTCATTGGCGCGGATCAGCGGCCGTATCATCAGCATGGCCGCGCCGGTGGTTCCCATGAAGCTGGCCAGCACGGTGCCGATCGCCAGTATCGCGGTGTTGAGCCGCGGCGTGCCGTGCAAGTTGCCGCGCACGCAAATGCCGCCGGCCACCACGAACAGCGCGGTGATCAGGATGATGAAGGGAATGAATTCAGCCAGGAAGGCATGCACGGCGCCCGCCACCGCAGTGGACGGGCCGAGGAAGACTGCGCAGGGCAGCAGGAAGGCCAGCGACCACGCGGCGGCCAGCTTGCCGAAATGGCGATGCCAGAATTGCGGCACCAGCAAGGGACACAGCGCGATCGACAGCAGCAGGCCGGCGAAGGGAAGGCCCCACCATCCGGATAAACTGGCGCCGTTCAGGTCTGCCGCCGACGCAACCGCCGGCGCCAACAGCATGAAAAGGACCACGCCGACGCTGGTTTTGTTTTGCATTTATTCTCCCCGTCTTTTAAAAAGCGCGGCCATTCTAGCTTGGAAAGGCTGATGCACGACAGGCAATGGCACAAGCGCAATAACGCCGCGCAGGCGGATCGCCAAAGCGGACGGTATTTGCTTATGCCAATTCCGTATAACCGCGGTTTGTGAGAAAGCCTGATTTGTCTTAAAATACAAGGCTTTCCCAAGGGTTATGCCTTCTCTCGCCGCCGATTTCAGCGTTATTCGCCTCGGAGCCGTTTGCATAAACCCGGCACTTCCGCTTTTTTACAGATAGGACTGTTATGACCCACGTTGTGACCGAATCCTGCATCCGCTGCCGTTATACGGACTGCGTTGATGTATGCCCGGTAGATTGCTTCCGCGAAGGCCCGAATTTCCTCGCGATCGACCCGGATGAATGCATTGACTGCGCCGTGTGCGTCGCCGAATGCCCGGTCAATGCGATCTATGCCGAGGAAGACGTCCCGGCGGACCAGCAGCAATTCATCAAGCTCAATGTCGACCTGGCGCGCAAGTGGCCGTCCATCACCAAGACCAAGCCGGCGCTCCCGGAAGCCGAGGAATTCAAGGACGTCGCCGACAAGCTGAAGTATCTGGAGCACTGAGGCCGGCAAGACCTGCGCCCCGCGCTTGATAGCGCCACGCAACGCCCGCCCTTCGCCGCCGGCCTGGCCGGCGCGCCCGCTACTGCGGCTCGGTCCGCCCTACTAGCCTATTCACAAGAAACAGGAATCTGACAGTCGTATGGAAAACACCGCTGACTCATCCACCTCCAGCCAGAATGCCGCGCAGGCCGTGCCGCGCGAGCCGATCGAAGCCGATGCCGTCATCATCGGCGCCGGCCCGGTCGGGCTGTTCCAGGTGTTCGAACTTGGCCTGCTCGAAATCAAGGCGCATGTAATCGATTCGCTCACTGCGGTGGGCGGCCAGTGCGTGGAGCTGTATCCCGACAAGCCTATCTACGACATCCCGGCCGTGCCCGTCTGCACCGGTCAGGAACTGACCGACAACCTGCTCAAGCAGATCGAGCCGTTCGAGCCGACCTTCCATCTGGGCCAGGAAGTCACCGTGGTCGAGCGGCGCGACGACCATCGCTTCAATGTCGAGACCACCGCCGGCACCCGCTTCATCACCAAGACGATCTTCATCGCTGCTGGCGTGGGTTCCTTCCAGCCGCGCACACTGAAGGTGGAAGGCATCGAGCAGTTCGACAATTCCCAGTTGTTCTACCGCGTCCGCGATCCGGCCAAGTTCGAAGGCAAGAACCTCGTAATCTGCGGCGGCGGCGACTCCGCGCTGGACTGGGCGCTCAACCTGGCCGGCAAGGCCGAGTCGGTCGTGCTGCTGCACCGCCGCGACGAATTCCGCGCTGCGCCAGCCTCCGTCGCGAAGATGAAGGACATGTGCGAAAACTATGAAATGCAGTTGCTCATAGGCCAGGTTACCGGCTACGAAACCGAAGGCGACAAGCTGGCCGGCATCAAGGTCACCGGCGCCGACGGCGTTACGCGCCGCCTGCCGCTGGACCACCTGCTGGTGTTCTTCGGCCTGTCGCCGAAGCTCGGACCGATCGCGGAATGGGGTCTGGACATCGAGCGCAAGCAACTGAAGGTCGGCACCGAGCGGTTTGAAACCAATGTGCCGGGCATCTTCGCGGTGGGCGACATCAATACCTATCCGGGCAAGAAGAAGCTGATCCTGTCCGGCTTCCATGAAGCGGCCCTGGCGGCATTTGCTGCTGCGCCCTACATCTTCCCGGAAAAGAAAATTCACATGCAGTACACGACGACGTCGCCGAAGCTGCATAAAATCCTGGGCGTCGAGACGCCGGTATTCGACTGACAAGCTTCTCGACGAAAACTGCGTTTTACATGCGACACCCCACGCCATGCGTGGGGTGTTTCTTTTTTGCGACGGCAAACGATGGCGTTTTGTAGTGCATCAACAAATGACGGACAGTTGGAATTATCTTATGACTAGTCGTTAAACGCACAGCGTGGTGTCGAAAATTTGCGAACGGACGTGCGCCAACGAACCTAAGGATGCCAGTTAAATTGATTACGATGCACTCAGGATAGTGAATCCTAAACGTAACTGGTGCATTGGTTACATATTGCCAATGCAATGCAGCCAATTGCCGCCATATTAGAAGCAGGCGAAATATATTACATACTAGCCGGGTTATTGGTTATGATGCGCCTAGGAAATAGACGAAGTAAACATCGTCTAGTAGCGCCGGAAAGGGACACCATGCTTTATCAATTCCATGAAATAAACCGCACCCTGCTCAATCCGCTGGTTCAGTGGGCTGAAGCGACATCCAAACTGTTCAGCAATCCGGTGTCGCCACTCGCGCATACCCCGTTCTCGCAGCGGATAGCAGCTGGCTACGAACTGATGTACCGGCTCGGCAAGGATTATGAAAAGCCGCCCTTCGGCATTACCACCACGGTAGTGAACGGCAAGGAAGTGCCGATCCTGGAACAGGTCGCGGTCAATAAGCCGTTCTGCCGGCTGCTGCATTTCAAGAAGGATTTCCCGGCCGGTGGCGCTGTGGAGCAGCCGACAGTATTGCTGGTCGCGCCCCTGTCCGGCCATCACTCCACGCTGCTGCGCGAAACCGTGCGCGAGCTTGTGAAGCAGCATGACGTCTATATCACCGACTGGACCGATGCGCGCATGGTGCCGGTATCGGAAGGCCCGTTCCACCTGCACGACTATATCTACTACGTGCAGGACTTCATCCGCACGCTGGGGCCGGAAGTGCATGTGATTTCGGTCTGCCAGCCTACGGTGCCGGTACTGGCCGCCATTGCCCTGATGGCTACGGCCAAGGACCCCAGCCTGCCAAAGACCATGACCATGATGGGCGGTCCGATCGATCCGCGCCGCTCCCCGACCGAGGTCAACAACCTGGCAACCGAAAAGCCGTTCTCCTGGTTCGAGAACAATGTGATCTATTCGGTGCCGCCCACTTACCCGGCGTTCGGCCGCAAGGTCTATCCCGGCTTCCTGCAGCATGCCGGCTTCGTTGCAATGAACCCGCAGCGTCATGCGCAAAGCCACTGGGACTTCTACATGCATCTGCGCGCCGGCGACCATGATTCGGCCGAGGAGCACCGCAAGTTCTACGATGAATACAATGCCGTGCTCGACATGCCGGCGGAGTATTACCTCGAAACCATCAAGACGGTTTTCCAGGACCACTGCCTGCCGCGCGGCGTGTGGGAAGTCGAGGGCAAGCTGGTTCGTCCGCAGGACATCGAGTCGGTTGCGCTGTTCACGATCGAAGGCGAGCTCGACGATATTTCGGGCTCGGGCCAGACCGAAGCGGCGCATGATCTGTGCAGCAGCATTCCGGCCGGGAAGAAGCAGCACTTCGTGGCGCCGAAATGCGGCCATTACGGCATTTTCTCTGGCCGCCGCTGGCGCGAGATGGTTGCTCCCAAGATCGCTGACTTCATCCGCGCGCACGCCTGAACAAGGTTTGCCCGACCAGGCCGCCCGCTTTACACCGGGCGGCTTTTTCATTTGTGGCAGCCGATGTTGTCCGGGATAATGGCGGGATGCCCGAAACACACACCATGAATCCCTCAGCAAGCATGCTCGCGGACCAGCTCGAAGACCTGCTGCCGCAAACCCAGTGCACCAAATGCGGCTATCCGGACTGCCGCGCCTATGCGGTTGCCATCGCCAATGGCGAAGCGCTTTACAACCAGTGTCCGCCGGGTGGCGCGCAGGGCGTCGCGCGGCTGGCCACGCTGCTGGGCAAGCCTGTCATCCCGCTGAACCCGGTCAATGGGAACGAACGTCCTCGCCCGGTCGCCGTGATCGATGAATCCCTGTGCATAGGCTGCACTCTCTGCATACAGGCCTGCCCGGTCGACGCCATCGTCGGCGCGGCCAAGCAGATGCACACCGTATTGCCGCAGCTATGCACCGGCTGCGACCTGTGCGTGCCGCCCTGCCCGGTCGACTGCATCGCCATGGTCGAGGTCACGCCCGGCCGCACCGGCTGGGATGCCTGGTCGCAGCCGGACGCCGATGCGGCGCGGACGCGTTATGCGGCGCGCGGCGAGCGCCTGCAACGGGAACGCGAGGAAAACGATGCGCGGCTGGCCGCCAAGGCCGCCGCCAAGCTGCGCGAGGTGGAAGCGCAATCCGCCGCCACGCCGGATGAACAGGCCGAGCAGCAACGCAAGAAGGCCATCATCGCGGCAGCCATCGAGCGGGCCCGCATCAAGAAGGAAGAGATGGCCGCGCGGAGCAAGGCATGAACAATCTGAAACGCTATGCAATTTTCAGCCGCTTCCAGCATGCGAACCCGCACCCTACCACCGAGCTGGAGTACACCACGCCATTCGAACTGCTGATCGCGGTGATCCTGTCGGCGCAGGCGACCGATGTCTCGGTCAACAAGGCGATGCGCAAGCTGTTTCCCGTTGCGAATACGCCGGCGCAGATCCATGCGCTCGGCGTGGATGGACTGATCCCCTACATCCAAACCATCGGCCTGTACCGCAACAAGGCGAAGAACGTGATCGAGACCTGCCGCATGCTGGTCGAACTCCACGGCGGCGAAGTGCCGCGCAACCGCGAAGCGCTGGAGGCATTGCCGGGCGTGGGCCGCAAGACCGCGAACGTCATTCTCAACACGGCCTTCGGCGAGATTGCAATCGCGGTGGACACCCATATATTCCGGGTATCCAACCGCACAGGCATCGCCCCAGGCAAGAATGTGGACGAAGTCGAGAAGAAGCTGATGAAGTTCGTGCCGCCCGAATTCCGGATGGACGCCCATCACTGGCTGATCCTGCACGGCCGCTACACCTGCATGGCGCGCAATCCGCAATGCTGGAACTGCATGATCGCCGACCTGTGCGAGTACAAGATGAAGACACCGCGTCCCGACAAGGCTGTCTGATTCGCGCTGACCTTCAACCGCTGACCACTACAGGCAAACCCATGTTCAATCCTTCGCAGCACGATGTCCGCCGGTTCTTTTGCGAGGCTTACCGCAAGGACGGCGCCAGGGAAATCCTTACGCCGCTGGAGGCCGTCGCCCGCGACTGGATCGTCCAGCATCCGGAATACGCCGGCGACCTGGGCGACCTGGAACAGGCCCTCGCGTCCGACTACGGCGTCGAGCGCGGGCAGGCCAATCCCTTCCTGCACCTGTCCATGCACCTGTCGATTGCGGAGCAGATTTCCGTCGACCAGCCGCCAGGCATACGCGAAGCGGCGCGCGCGCTGACCCAGCGCCTGGGTTCGGAGCATGAGGCGCATCATGAAATCATGGAGTGCCTGGGGCAGATGATCTGGAATTCCCAGCGCAACGGCCTGCCGCCGGATGGTGCCGCTTACCTGGAATGCGTGCGGCAACGCGCGGGACGCTAGAGCGCTCTGCTCTTCAAGACGTGCCGACGACGCACCATAAATAAAAAAGCCACCTTGCGGTGGCCTTGTTTCATCTGTGATGCAGGCAGTGCTTGTTACTTTCGCAGCACCAGCGAGCCCGGCAGGCTGTTCAGGTATGCCGCGATATTGGTGATGTCCTGGCGCGACAATGGCTTGGCCTGGGCCGCCATGATCGCATTGCCGCGGCCGTTGGCGCCATCGGCGCCGCGCTGGTAAGCCACCAGCGCATGCTCGAGGTAATCGCGGTGCTGGCCAGCCAGCTTCGGATAACCGGGGTCGATCGGCGTGTTGTAGTCCTTGCCGTGGCAGGAGGCGCAGTTGTACTTCTCGGTGGCAGCCTTGCCGGCGGAGATGTCGCCGGCTGCATGCGCCGACAGCGACAGCGCGGACAACGCGATGAAGGAGGATATGGCGAATGATTTCATCGTGGCTCCCTTATTTCTGCTGCGCGTAATAGGCAGCGACGTCGGCGATGTCCTGGTCCGACAGGCTGGCGGCGATGCCGCGCATGGTGGGATGCTTGCGCTCGCCTTTCTTGTACGCGTTGAGCGCATTCTCGATGTACTTTGCCGACTGGCCGCCCAGCATGGGCACCTGGTACACCTCGGGGAACGATGCCTTGTAGCCTGGAATGCCGTGGCAACCGATACAGTTTGCAACCTTGTTTTCTGCCGTTGTCGTACTGCCTTTCGCGTCCGCGGCTGCGGCGATCTGGGCAATACCCGCAAGCGCGAGAAATGCTAGTAGTTTTTTCATGGTAGCTGGGTAGTTAACGCGAAACTGGCCGGCGCTGGAGAAAATATCCTTGCTTCGACGCACCGAGATGGATAACAAAATGTTGCCTGTCATGCCAAAACCGCTCGATTCTACCCGAAGAGTTTGGCAGCGTCCACGCTGTATCAACATGGTGCGCCGCAGGAAAAAGCCATGGCGCGACGGGCGCAAACCGGCTGGCGGCACATGTCTCTCATGCGCTGTCGTGCCCATGCGCCAGCGCTGAAACGGCGACTGCCAACCTCCCCCGGCCGACCTCTCCTATAATGGCCGGCATAAAAACGACATCATGGAGACAGCTGCATGCAGCCACCCATACCGCCACGCCCCGCAGGGCCGCGGTCCTCACCGCTTGCCCCGCCATACTTCCACCGCACTGCCAGGCCAGACCCGGGGCACCAGAAACAAAGGGAGCAATGGGAGCAATGGGAGCAACGGCATGGCGCCTGAACAGGCCGGCACACGATCCGCCATCATGAACAGCAATGACGGCATCAGCCGCCGCGGCTGGGCAATGATTGCCGCCGGGGCGCTGGTGATCATGGTGGTCGTGGTGTTTGCGCGGCTGGCTTATGGCTTCATTCTTCCCTTCATGCGCGCCGCGCTGGGTCTGAGCTATCAGCAGGCCGGCACCCTGGGCACGGCCAGCGCACTGGGCTACCTGGTGCTGATCATGGTGGCCGGCATGGCGGCCGCGCGCTGGGGCGGCCGCGCCGCCGTCCTGTGCGGCGTGGCAATGACGGCAGCCGGCTTCAGCGGCCTGGCGCTGGCTTCGGACTACCGCGTGCTGATCGGGCTGATGGCGCTGCTGGGCTTCGGCACCGCATTCAGCTATACCCCGGTAATCTCCCTGCTGGCCGGCTGGTTTCCGCAACGCCGCGGCGCCGTGATCGGCATTGCCAACAGCGGCGTCGGCCTCGGCCTGCTGATCACGGGCGCCCTGGTGCCCTACCTGAATACCGCGCTGGGCGAGAACGGCTGGCGCATGGCATGGGCTCTGTTTGCCGCCACTGCGCTGATGGCGCTGACGGCGGCGTTTTTCCTGCTGCGCAACCCGGCCTCCGCCAGCGCCGCCGGCAAGCAGCAGGTCGACAAGGCCCGCGTATTCCGCGACCGCCATGTGATTACCGTCGGCCTGCTGTACGGCGTGGTCGGCATCACTTACATCGTGCAGGCGGTGTTCATGTACAGCTTCGCGCTGGAAGCGGGCTTGTCCGCGCTGACCGCCGGCAAGCTGGCCGCGGCCAGCGGCATCCTGTCGATCTTTGCAAGCCCTTGCTGGGGCTGGCTGTCGGACCGCTACGGCCGCCCGGCTGTGCTGCGCATCTGCGTCAGCCTGACGCTTGTTCAGCGCCATCCTCGCCGCCTCCACGGAAACGGTGGCGCCGCATGAGGCGCCGCTGGCAGTGAGCTTCGTGACCCTGTTCTATGCGGTCGGCCAGTTTGCCGGCCCGGCGGCGGCCGGCCTGCTGATCGAGCATGCGGGCGGATTCCGGGCCGCCTTTGCCGCGACCTGCATGGTGCTGGCAGCGGGGGTCGTGCTGACGCTGCGGCTGGGCAGGAGAGAAGCGCGGCCATGATGCGCGCCATCAACCGCCAGGGCGGAATTTTACGGTTGCGCTGTGGCTCCAACCGGTGCTCATGCACAGATCAAGGAGAGGACCATGGCAATCAGCACCGCGCAATTGGAACAGATGACAGAAAGGCTGCAGGCGCTCAAGTCGTATCTTGCGCGCCGTGAGCAGTCGCCCGACGCGTCGATGGACATGAACGACCCGGCGGTGGAAATGGCGGCCGCCTGCGAATTTCCGCTGCCCGGCAAGCTGACCGGCCGCACGCTGGCGGAGGAAGTCGAGCGCAAGATCGCCAACGTCGACGTGCTGATGGCGCGCGCCCGTGAGCACGAGGCGCTGCCGCCGGAAATGCGCGCCGCCGCCGACCAGGAGAATCCATTGATGGTGGAAGACTACAAGGACGGCGGCGTTGCGGACGAGGCTAGCAACACCGATGACGCCAGCGACGTCGAGGACGGGAAGGCATAGTACCGACATAGCCAGCAGCCCAAGCCAGCCTGCGCCATGCACTGCATGAAGCCTGAAGCGATCAGGCGGCCAGGCTATCCGGCGAGCGGTGCAGGCCCTCAGCGCCGGCCGGTTTTGCGTTCTTCCTCATCGCGCTGCCCGGGCAAATCCGGCTTCGGCGCATCGGCTTGATGCCGGTCCGGCAGCAGATACGATCCGGGCGATGCCAGCAAGCGCCGCAGCACGGCGCCCGATACCCGCCGCCTGACCGCCGCCGGCACTGCGCGCGCATGCAATGCCAGGCCGAACGCGCAGGCGAATGCGACCGCCACATTCATCAGCCCCGACACAACGACCCCGGCTGCAGCCAGCCAGAACGCAGGCTCCGTCAATGCAGGCCAGCCCAGGCTGGCCACGGCCGCTGCGAGCGCTGCCGCATCCAGGGTGACATGCCGCACCTGGAATGGCAGGCCGAAGAAGGTTGCGAAAGCCGGAGCCAGCCCGAGCAGGGTCGCCAGTGCCAGGCTGCCCGCGATATCGGCCACGTGCCGTTCCAGCCAGCCTGCAAGCCGTTGCGTCCTGCCCGGTCCCAGCGCGTAGACCAGGCGGCGCTGGTGGGCCAGCGCATCGCGCAACCGGTGCAGCGCGAACCAGTTGTCGGCAAACCCCGACGCCAGTCCGGCCAGCCACAACAGCACGCCGGTACCAGCCGCATACAGCGGCGCCGGGCCGACCAGGCTGAGCCGCTCGATCAGGGCGCCCGCCCGTGCCATGGACATCAGCGGCGCACCGCTCAGGTAGCCGACGCCAGCAGCAAGCAGCAGCATGCCAGGCACCACAGCGGTGAGATTGCCGAGCACGCCGGCGGCTTGCGCACGCAGCAGGCGCGCCACCTGCGCCAACAGGCCACGCAAGCCTTCCACCGTGTCCAGCGCGCCCATTCTGGCGCCGAGCGCCGGCGTGGTGACGGCTGGCTGGCGCGCCCCGAACTGGCCGCCGCAGGCCGAGATGGCCAGCAGCCAGACGCCTAGCGGAATCGCAACCGACATCCCGCCAAGGAAACCGTCGAAGCCTGTCAGCGCGCCCGGCACGCCCTGCTGCAGCAGCACCAGCAAGGCCAGCAGCGCGCCGCCTGCAGCGCCTGATCGCCATGCCGCACGATACTGGCCGGCATTCTCGACCATGTAGCGCTCGCCATGCCTGCCTTGCCGCTCGACGATCTTGCGGCCCACCAGTGACAGGCTGCGGCTCGCCAGGCCGGTTACGGAAGGCCTATGGCCGTGCTGCGCGCATAGCAGGTCGGCCAGCATGGCCAGCAGCGCGGCGCCGCCCTGCCCGCCCTGCACGGCGCCGCGCAGCGCAATCAGGCTGGCCATGCGGTCGAGCTGCGAACGCATGCGCTCGACCTGGGACACCAGCGATACCGACACGCCGTGTTCATCGAGCTCGGCATAGATGCTGTCGGTCTGCGCGCGGCAGACCGCGATCAGCATGCGCACGCTGCGCAGCGCCGCTTCATCCTGTCCGGGCGCATGCAGATAACGTTCGAGTTCGCGCCGCAGCGCCATGAAAGGCGTGGCCTGAATTGGCATGCGCGGCGGCAGGCGGCGCCTGAATTCCGGGCCGGTGCCGGCTGCGATGACGGCCGTGGCCAGGTGCTGCATGGCCTCGTCGATCTGCTGCAGGTAGCCGTGGGAGATCGCGTCGTCGGCGATCAGGCGCCACAGGCGGGAAGCCGTCGCCGGGTCCAGTTCCCGTAGCAATAGCGCATCGGCCGGGCGGGGAAACATCGCGCACAGCAGCGCGCCCATGTCATGCCGTGCCGGCGGCCGCGGCAGCAGCATCTGCATACTGCGCGACGCCAGCTCGGCCAGCACGGCCGGCTCGCGCTGCATGCCGGTCTCGGCAAACAGCTCCGGACCGATCGCCTCGCGCAGGGTTTTCTGGATGGCCGTCTGCACCAGACGGCGCACGTCGCGGTGGCTGTCCAGCCAGTCCAGCAGGAACACCAGCCGGCCGTGGCCGTCGCCGTCGCGCAGCAGGCGGCGGCTGTCATGCCGCAGCCACTCGGCCACGTCGATCATCCAGTTGGCGCGCTCGCTCCAGCCGGCGAACGGATTGGCCCGCCGCATCAGCTGTTCCACCTGCACTGCGCGCCGCACACTGCGGTGACGCGAGGACGTGCCGCGGCGCAGCCTGCGCCATACAGCCCAGGCCCGCAATACAAACATCTTCATCAAACTCCCTGGTATTTCATGCAGCAGGAAGGCATGGCATCCGTTTCGGACCATGCCGGCAATAGCAGACCGATGCGCTCAACTGATGCGCACAGCGAGCGTTCGGTTGCCGGATACCTGCCAACTGTTTCTCGCTTATACTCGTCCCTATCTTTTTTTCATGACGACGAGACATCATGCGACCAGACACACGGTTCAAAGGTTCCCAGAACTATGTAGCCACCGACGACCTGAAACTTGCAGTCAATGCGGCCATGACGCTGCAGCGTCCGCTGCTGATCAAGGGCGAGCCCGGCACCGGCAAGACCATGCTGGCCGAGGAAGTGGCCGCCGCGCTGGACATGCCGCTGATGCAATGGCATATCAAGTCCACCACCAAGGCGCAGCAGGGTCTGTATGAGTACGACGCCGTGTCGCGGCTGCGCGATTCGCAGTTGGGCGACGAGCGCGTCAAGGACATCCATAACTACATCGTCAAGGGCGTCTTGTGGCAGGCCTTCACCGCCAACGAGCGCGTGGTGCTCTTGATCGACGAGATCGACAAGGCCGACATCGAGTTCCCCAACGACCTGCTGCGCGAACTCGACCGCATGGAATTCTATGTCTATGAAACCCGCGAGATGGTGCAGGCCAAGCACAGGCCGCTGGTAATCATCACTTCCAACAACGAGAAGGAACTGCCGGACGCCTTCCTGCGCCGCTGCTTCTTCCATTACATCAAGTTCCCGGACAAGGACACGATGGCCGAGATCGTCGAGGTGCATTTTCCGGACCTGAAGAAGGAACTGCTGGCCAAGGCGCTGGAGACCTTCTACGAAGTGCGCGACGTTGCCGGCCTGAAGAAGAAGCCATCCACCTCCGAATTGCTGGACTGGCTCAAGCTGCTGCTGGCCGAAGACATTCCACCGGAGGCATTGCGCGCCAAGGACCCGAAGAGCGCCGTGCCGCCGCTGCATGGCGCGCTGCTGAAGAACGAGCAGGACGTGCACCTGTTCGAGCGCCTGGTCTTCATGTCGCGCAACAACCGCTGAGGCAGGCATGGTTTTCATCGAGCCGGCGACGCTGTCGGGCCGTTACGTGCGGCTGGAGCCGCTGGCCATGAGCCACCACGACGCGCTCGTGGAAGCGGCGTCCGACGGCGAACTCTGGAAGCTCTGGTACACCTCGGTGCCGGCGCCGCAAGCCATGCGCGCCTGGATCGAGACGGCGCTCGCCATGCGCCGCCAGCATGCGCTGCCCTTCATCATCCGCGACACGCGCGATGAGACCATCGTCGGCAGCACCCGCTACTTCAATGTCGACCCGCATAACCGGCGGCTCGAGATCGGCCATACCTGGCATGCGAAGCGGGCGCAGCGCACCGGCATCAATACCGAGGCCAAGCTGCTGTTGCTGGGCCATGCCTTCGAAGCGCTGCAATGCATCGCAGTGGAGTTCCGCACCCACTGGATGAATCAACAATCGCGCGAAGCGATTGCGCGGCTGGGCGCGAAGCAGGATGGCGTGCTGCGGCAGCACCAGCGCATGGCCGACGGCAGCCTGCGCGACACCGTGGTGTTTTCCATCATTGACGCTGAGTGGCCGACCGTGAAGCGCCATTTGCACTACAAACTCGAACGGTAGGACACCATGCTGATCGATTTCTTTTTTACCCTCAAAGACGCCAAGATCCCCGTCTCCATCAAGGAATACCTGATCCTGATGGAGGCCATGCAGAAGCAGGTCATTGCGCCATCGCTGGACGAGTTCTATTACCTCTCGCGCATGACGCTGGTCAAGGACGAGGCGCATTACGACAAGTTCGACAAGGCCTTCGGCATGTACTTCAAGGGCGTCGACACCCTGTTCGAGAAGCATCCGGAAATCCCGCTGGACTGGCTGATGAAGCGCATCGAGCGCGAGCTCACGCCCGAGCAGCGCGCGGCCATCGAGAAGTTCGGCTATGACAAGCTGATGGATCGCTTAAAGGAACTGCTGGCCGAACAGAAGGAACGCCATGAAGGCGGCAACAAGTGGATAGGTACCGGCGGCACCTCGCCTTTCGGCAACGGCGGCGAGAACCCGGAAGGCATACGCATCGGCGGCGAAGGCGGCAAGCGCAGCGCTGTCAAGGTCTGGGAGTCGCGCGCCTTCCGCGATTACGACAGCGAACGCGAACTCGGCACCCGCAACATCAAGGTCGCATTGCGCCGCCTGCGCAAGTTCGCGCGCGAAGGCGCGGAGGAAGAACTGGCGCTGGACGACACGATACGCGCCACCGCCAACAATGCCGGCTATCTCGACATCAAGATGCAGCCCGAGCGCAAGAACAACATCAAGGTACTGATGCTGCTGGATGTCGGCGGCACGATGGACGATCACATCACCCGCACCGAGGAACTGTTCTCGGCGTCCAAGACCGAGTTCAAGAACATGGAGTTCTACTACTTTCACAACTGCGTCTACGACTACCTGTGGAAGAACAACCGGCGCCGCCATGCGGAACGTTTCCCGACCTGGGACGTGCTGCGCAAGTACACGCCGGACACCAAGCTGATCTTCGTCGGCGACGCCACCATGAGCCCGTATGAGATCCTGCAGCCGGGCGGCTCGGTGGAGTACAACAACGAGGAAGCCGGCGCCGAATGGCTGCAGCGCTTCACCCACATGTTTCCGAAGTTCATCTGGCTCAACCCGGAGCCGGAAGGCCTGTGGCAATACCGGCAATCGATCGCCGTGATCAGGCAGATTATGAATAACCGGATGTTTCCGCTGACCATCGATGGGCTTGAACGCGGCATGCGGCTGCTGAGCAAGTAAGGCAACAACCGCTCCCGCGCCGCCACGCCGGCCGGGAGCGCCCCCCTCTTTCAACGCGCGCATTCACTGCTCCGCACGCGCTTCCAGACTGAACTATCTTTTTTATTGCGGCACTACCGTGTCCATGTCGCCATGCTGGCGTATCGCAAGTGGAGCAATGAACTCTTGATGATGCGCAATAAGCTGCGGCATCGCCATGCCAAGGGCCAGCATTCCGCTATTCGATAACAGCACCGCTCAGCGGCCAATGCGCAAGGCTGGCTTGTGTTCAGGTGCAGCCTAGTGCAAGCGACGTCGCGTGCTGCAAGAGGAAGCGGTGGCTGGACGCCCACCAGACGCGGCATCAGATGCGTGAGCAACGCCTGCCTGCCGCGATACGCATCACAGGCTAGGCAGCGCTGACGAGCGCCTGGTGCAACACGAGCGCTTGCGGCATGGAGGCAAATTACGAATGCAGAAAACAACGACTTCCGGGAGCCATCATGTTAAAGACCATTGCTGCTAGAGCCGCCCAGCCCAGGCTGACTTACCACGGAAACTGCCTTGCGGCCAAGCTGCGCAACGGCCGTTTCTCGGTCAGGGCGCGCGGCGCGCCGTCCGCCTTTCCCGACTGGCGCGAACTGCGAAGTTCCGTGCCGCATCGTGCGTACTGGCGCAGCACTTTCGTCTCGTCGACGGCTGTTGCGGATTCAAGCGACAGCAGGAATAAGCAAGGGTCCATTAAGCTGGAGAAGGAGGACTTGAGGCGAATTGAAGAAAAAAAGGACATCTTTCCGCCGCCGGTTTTTGACGGAGAGGCATTGAACAAGAGATACCTGAACAAAGCGCCGGCGCAAAAACTGGTGAAAAGCTTTTCGAAGCTCATGACAGCGCCACAATCCCACAAACTCCACATCGTATCCGAGCAGTCTCTCTCCAGGCACTTGCTCGCCAGCGTCGACGCCCTGGCAGATGCCGACAAGGTGATGATCTTCTGCGGCAGAAACACCACGGAAGGCAAGCTGACGGCGGAGAGTGCGGTCAGTGCTGCGATCGCCGCCTATGCACTCCACCTTTGCTACAAGACCCCTATCATCGTTTGCGACGAACCGAACAGGCGGCTGATAGAAATGCTTTTGACCGCCAGGCATCCGGAATTTGGCCCATATGTGCGATACGTGCCCATTACGGAAGTCAATGGCCAACTGGTGAGGCGACTGCACAAGGAATTCAACCGGCATGCGCCCGACCTCTCGCTTTACATTGATGTACCAGGGCGCAATGGTGCCGGTGATTACCTGGATGCAGACGGCAGCAGCATCAGTCTGCTCAATGTCGCGCTCGACCAGGCCCTCAACATGCAGAACCTGATGAAGATTCCCTCGATTGCCATCTGCGGCAGCAGTGTCAATGCGGGTTTCCCGGCATTGAATTCGCTTGACGAACCGGAAGATTCCGCAGCGGTAATTCATGCCACCCACGCCCTGGTCGTACCCGATGTGGTGCAAGGCACGCTGGGGCTAATGGAGCTGCTCTGCAGCGCTTGCCTGGATTCGCAAGCCTACCAGCCCGACTGGCTTGCCACCGCCCTCGACACGGCAGTGACGATAACCGAAAACGGGGTATTCAAAGCGCCAGTACCACGGTCCGGCGCCCTTCAGCAAAGCACATGGACGCCGAAAGCCCATACGCCCATCACGAATGAGCACCCGACGCTTCGACAACTCTCTGCCTTCCACAAACTGACGGGGGGCCGGCGGATCACATGGACGGAATCGATAGAGAAGTCAAAGCTGGAGGGGCCCAAAGTCCGTCATGCCGTACTTTACGACTCCAGCGACGGCGTCCTGATTGCCGCCAATGACTTCATTCGTTATATCAGGGCGCGTTCCAATTTCGTCCTCAAGGTCGACGCCGTAGCCGACCATGCCAAGGCCTCCTACGGAAAGCATAGTCATGAACGCCTTTTTGAAATCGTGGTGGATGGCGTTGCCTTCTCTGCAAAACTCAAGGCGGACGTCATTGTCATGGTCTGCAACACTGCCTGCACGGTCGATCTCCACCTGGTGACGAAGGCGGTGAAGAACTGGCTGGAAGGCCACGGCATCCACGGCTACCAGGTTCACATCATCGATCTGGTCAAAACCGTCGCCGCAGCGGTGGTTGAACTCGGAGGATCAAAGCCGACGCTGCTCACGACCGAAGCCACCAGCGAGAGTGGCGCCTATCCCCGTGCGATCAACGTGGCTGCAGAAAATGCCGGAACGGACTTGCCCGAGATCACGGTCATCGGTTGCGGCAACAGGAATGCACGCCCCAACAAGGATCTGGCTCACCTGGTGAACAAACTGGCGCACCTGAAAGACAAGACAAGCATTGCTTATACCGAGTTGGAACGCGAAGTGGAACGCTATGTCGACCTCATCCCGTTGGATTCCACATCGGTCTGGCTTTGCTGCACGCACTTCCCGGCACTGCTAGAACTTTTCAGAAAGCATCTCAACAGGCGCCTCAAGGATGCGGGGCTGCCCGAGGACAGCATTCCTATCAGGGACCCGCTAGTTGCACAGGCTGAAGCAACCATCCGTTTCCTCGAGGAACAGCAACCGGTCGAAAACAAGGACTACCGGGCTATTCAGAATTTGCGCGTACTGACCACTGGGATCAAGGAAGAAGTGGCCGCTTCAACGCGCGTCCATATCGGAAAAGAGGGTGTGCCCCTGTTCACAGTCAACTTTCCGAACGTAACCATCCTGCCCGCTCCTTCGCCCAGAACACGGCCAACGCCGAAGGATGATCGAGGGGAAAACTGATGCCCACTGTGGACTTACCCATCGGGGTTCTGGCATTGACGCAGACGGCGGTTGCGACTGCGCCTATTCGTGCAACGGCTGTACGACGTTTTTTCAGCAAGGTGAATTCGCTTGTCCGCTGTTGCGTCATTCGACTGACGGCGCGGGCACATTACATGAACGCAGCACAACGCTAGATTCGAGGAATGCATATGCTAAGGACCATCATTGCAAGAGGCATCCATCCCATCCCGGCCTGCCGGAACCACTATCCGTCAACGATGCCGACTGCCGCCAGATTCCTGGCGCGGCCACGTAGCATTCCATCCGCCTTCACTGACCGGCGTGAGCTGGCGTCACCGGCTCCGAGACGCCAATTTCATTCAAGCTCATTAATCTATTCCGATACGCCAAAGGTTGATCTTGGCGAGGAAATACGAACCGCGATCCTGGAAAGGGGCGAAACATACCCACCGCCGGAAGCAAGCGACCACGAGCTTCCCAAAAAATACAAAAAGTCCGCCCAGACTTTGATCGAAGGGGTGGGAGAGCAACTTCTATCACGCCCTTTCCCTGTCGGGAAAGCGCACTTGAAGAAAGAGTGCGAAGCGTTACTGAAGAAGAATTTCTTGCCGATCTTTCACAGGATAGCGAATGCGGAAAAGGTGATGATATTTTGTGGCCGTAACACGGCCGAAGGAAAACTGACGGTTGAAGGTCCTGTCAGCGCAGCGATCGCGGCCTATACCCTTTACAAATGCCATAAGGTCGCGATCATCGTGAGCGACGAACCGAACAAGCGATTGATACAACTGCTGCTGACCGCACTCGACGAGAAATGCGGGAAATTTATGACCTACCTTCCCATCAATCAGGTCAACGGCACCCTGCTTTCCACCTTGTTCAGGCAGGTCACCAGCCGCAAGCCAGACGTGACCTTGTACATCGATATACCCGGACGCAATAGGGATGGTGATTATCTTGACGAGATGGGACGTCCGATTGCGCTATCGAATGTCGCATTTGATCAGGCTCTGAATCTCCAGAATGCGCAGAAAATGGAAGCCATCGCGCTCTGCAGCGGGATCAATAGCGCTGGCTATCCGGCGAATGAATCAGTGGCGAATTTCAGTCAGAAGGATGATGACCTTCGTACCACCGTGTCGGCGAGCCACTCACTGGTTCTGCCGGATGTCATTGCCGGAACGCTGTCGCTGATGGAACTGGTCAGCACGGCGTGCACAGATCTTGAAGCCTGTAGCACCGCGCAGGTGCAGCGGTTGCTCTCCATCGCTGCCGAAAAGATTGAAGACATGAAACTGCAAGCGCCTGTATTGCGCAAGATGAGCAAGCCACGCCCTCCCTGGCAGGCAGCCGCGCCTGCCAGGATCGCTGAGGACCATCCCACACTTCAGATCCTCAAATCGATCCATGATGTGATCGATGCCAGCCATGTGATGTGGCCGGCCTCGCTCGAGAAAATCAAGTTTTACGGCCCTGAAATCCGCCATGTAACCCTGTTTGATTCGAGCGATGGCGTTCTGATCGCAACGGAAGATTTTCTGGACTATATGAGGGCCCGTTCGAATTTTCATGTCAAGGTTCAGGCCGTGGCTGATCACGAGAAGCGCCCTTACGGCAGATTTTTACCCGACGAATTATTCAGCGTCGTCGTCAACGGGCTTGCCTTCTGTGCGTCTCTCCAGGGAGACGCAATCGTCATGGTGTGCAACACCGCCTGCACCGTAGGGCTGGATCGCGTCAAGGCTGTCGTTGAAAAATGGCTCGTCGAAATGGATTTGCATTACAAGGTTGAGATCATCGATCTGATAGCAACCGTGGCAGGTGCAATCCTCGATGAAGGCGGCGCCCGCCCCGTACTGCTTGCCACGCAGGCCACGGCTGAATCCCATGCCTATCCCCGGGCGATCGAGATCTTGGCCGAAAAGCAGGGAAAGGTAGCGCCTCTCGTCACGGTAATCGGGTGTGGCAACAGGGATAAAAGGCCCCAGGATGACTGGGCAACGTTTGTCAACAACGGCGCCCATGATCCCAACCATCCTGACCATGAGGCTTTTTTATTTGCGGTCAAAACCTACGCCTACCAAATTCCGCTGAACGCTAGTTCAATCTGGCTATGCTGCACTCACTTTCCTATCTTGGCAAAATTCCTCAGAAAATATTTGAACGAACGTCTGGTTGCCATTGGCATGGAGCCGGACTGCATACTGATCGTTGACCCCCTGTCCTATCAGGCGGACGCAACGATTGTTCACCTGAGTAAGAAGAAATCCACCAAGAGCAAGGATTATGCCTCCCTGCGCAATCTTGAAGTAGTGACAACTGGATCGCATAAGGAGGTCAGTGAGTCAGTAAAAAGATATTTCAAACATGAAAAGCCGCTGATATTTGAAGTTGCATTCCCCCACATATCGATCGACCAAGGAAAGGCTCCTCCTCCTTCACTGGGAACTTGAACCACAAGGCAACCCGACGCACGGGTTGCCGATTGCTTCTCCCAACCTTTTCGCCGGCCTTTCCAATCATCTAGCGTTGGTAAATTCATTTGCTTGCCTTCCTCCTTCGCACGTCATACACAACATACAACAGTTTTACTGTATAAAAGCACAGTCTTTTTGCTATAATTCCATTCTGGTACAACGCCGCAGCAAATTCGAAGTTCGCCCCAAGCCTTGTATTTCATTAGAATGCAGGCATTTTGCACCGGCAAGTCCAGTTCGCCGGACCCGGCGCTTCCCTGTCTTTCACTGCTTCCCACCGAATGGCAACCAAAAAGAACCAAATTTCCGACTACAGCGAATCATCGATCCGCGTCCTCAAAGGCCTGGAGCCGGTCAAGCAACGGCCCGGCATGTACACCCGCACCGAGAACCCGCTGCACATCATCCAGGAAGTCATCGACAACGCCTCCGACGAAGCGCTCGGCGGGCATTGCCGCAACATCGTGGTGACATTGCGTGCCGATGGCGGCATCAGCGTCGATGACGACGGTCGCGGCATTCCGGTCGGCCTGCATCCCGAGGAAAAGGTGCCAACGGTCGAGATCGTGTTCACCCGGCTGCATGCCGGCGGCAAGTTCGACAAGGGCAGCGGCGGCGCGTATGCGTTCTCCGGCGGTCTGCATGGCGTTGGCGTATCGGTCACGAATGCGCTGTCGTCGCGCCTGGAAATCACGGTCTGGCGCGAGGGCAAGGTCCATCAGCTCGCCTTTGCCGACGGCGACCTGGTCGAGCCACTGACCTCCCGTTCACCGACCCGCGAAGACAAGAAATCCGGCACCCGCGTCACCGCCTGGCCCAATCCCCAGTATTTCGACTCTTCCGCGATTCCGCAGGCCGAGCTGCAGCGCCTGCTGCGCTCCAAGGCGGTGCTGCTGCCTGGCGTGAAAGTCACGCTGGTTCACGAGCGCACCGGCGAGAACCAGACCTGGCAATACGACCAAGGCCTGCGCGGCTACCTGACCGAATCGCTGGCACAGGGCTCGAATGCGGAACTGGTGATCCCGCTGTTCGAGGGCGAGCAATACGCCGGCCGCGATGCCGAGGGCTTTGCCGAAGGCGAAGGCGCGGCCTGGGTGGTGGCCTGGACCGAGGACGGCAACGTGATGCGCGAGTCCTATGTGAACCTGATCCCGACGCCGGCCGGCGGCACCCATGAGTCTGGCCTGCGCGAAGGCCTGTTCGGCGCCGTGAAGAACTTCGTCGAGATGCATGCGCTGCTGCCCAAGGGCGTGAAGCTGCTGCCGGAAGACGTGTTCGCCCGCACCTCCTTCGTGCTGTCAGCCAAGGTGCTGGACCCGCAGTTCCAGGGCCAGATCAAGGAGCGCCTGAATTCGCGCGACGCGGTGCGCCTGGTGGCGGGCTTTTGCCGGCCGCCGCTGGAATTGTGGCTGAACCAGCATGTGGACTACGGCAGGAAGCTGGCCGAGCTGGTGATCCGCCAGGCCCAGACCCGGCTGCGCTCGGCGCAGAAAGTGGAAAAGAAGAAGTCCTCCGGCGTGGCGGTGTTGCCGGGCAAGCTGACCGATTGCGAGTCGAGCGACGTCTCCCGCAACGAGCTGTTCCTGGTCGAGGGCGACTCGGCCGGCGGCTCGGCCAAGATGGGCCGCGACAAGGAATTCCAGGCCATCCTGCCGCTGCGCGGCAAGGTGCTCAACGCCTGGGAGACCGAGCGCGACAGGCTGTTCGCCAACAACGAGATCCATGACATCGCCGTGGCGATCGGCGTCGACCCGCACGGCAAGCATGACAACCCCGACCTGTCCGGGCTGCGCTATGGCCGCATCTGCATCCTGTCAGACGCCGACGTCGACGGCGCCCACATCCAAGTGCTGCTGCTGACGCTGTTCTTCCGCCATTTCCCCAAGCTGATCGACCGCGGCCATATCTGCGTTGCGCGGCCACCGCTGTACCGGGTGGATGCGCCGGCGCGCGGCAAGAAGCCGGTGCAGAAGCTGTATGCGCTGGACGACGGCGAGCTGACGGCGATCGAGGACAAGCTGCGCAAGGACGGCATCAAGGAGGGCGGCTGGGCGATTTCACGCTTCAAGGGCCTGGGCGAGATGAATGCCGAACAGCTGTGGGAAACCACGATGAACCCGGACACCCGGCGCCTGCTGCCGGTGTCGCTGGGCGACTTCGACCTGGAGGCTTCGGAAGCACGCTTCAACATGCTCATGGGCAAAGGCGAGGCGTCGGCCCGCCGGCTCTGGCTGGAAGAGCATGGCAACGAAGCCGAGGCCGATATCTGATGCGATGGGTCGCGCTGCTCTGCGGAATGGCGCTGGCCTGCGCGACACAGCTCGCGCGGGCCGACATCTACGGTTATATCGATGCCGACGGCAATGCCCACTTCGCTACCGACAAGCTCGATGAGCGCTACCAGCTGTTCATGCGCGGCGACGGCGCGTTCGATTCGCGCGAACTGACCGCGCCGGCGCCGCAGGCCGTGCCGGCCGATGGCTTGCAGCGCTACCTGTCGCAGCATCCCAACCTGAAGCGCTTCGAGCCGCTGCTGGCGCAGGCGGCGCATGAGTTTGCGGTGGAGCTTCCGCTATTGAAGGCGGTGATGGCGGCCGAGTCGGGCTTCAATCCCGACGCGGTGTCGCCCAGGGGCGCAATCGGCCTGATGCAGGTCATGCCCGCCACTGCCGAACGCTATGGCCTGCAGGGCGACCAGCGCAAGAGCCTCACCGAGAAGCTGTTTGACCCGAAGACCAATATCCGCCTGGCGGCGCGTTACCTGCGCGACCTGATGCGCCTGTTTCCCGACCAGCTGGCGCTGGTGCTGGCGTCCTATAACGCCGGCGAGGGCGCGGTGCAGAAGTACCGCAACAGCATTCCGCCTTACCCGGAAACCCGTAATTACGTGAAGCTGGTGACCCAGTTCTACCAGCTCTACAACCCGGTGCCCGCTGCGCCCGCCAAGGCCGACCAGCCTGCCGGCGCAGGCAACCGGGTCACCCTGACCCTGCCTGGCCGCGGCAACCTGCCGACCCGGCCGGCAAACAATCAATAAGCCTGACAACGACATGACTGAACAAGCCAATCTGTTTGAAGCCGCGCCCGCCAATGACGGCGAATCGCTGACCCTGGCCACCTTTGCCGAGCGCGCCTATCTCGACTACGCGGTATCGGTGGTCAAGGGCCGCGCCCTGCCCGATGTCTGCGACGGCCAGAAGCCGGTGCAGCGCCGCATCCTGTATGCGATGCACGAGCTGGGCCTGTCGGCCGCGGCCAAGCCGCGCAAGTCGGCCGCGGTGGTCGGCGATGTGCTGGGCAAGCTGCATCCGCACGGCGACCAGTCGGTCTACGACGCGCTGGTGCGCATGGCGCAGGACTTCTCGTTGCGCTACCCGCTGATCGACGGCCAGGGCAACTTCGGCTCGCGCGACGGCGACGGCGCGGCGGCGATGCGCTACACAGAGGCGCGCCTGACGCCGATCTCGCGCCTGCTGCTCGATGAAATCAACATGGGCACGGTGGACTTCCAGCCCAACTATGACGGCTCGACCGAGGAGCCGCGCCTGCTGCCGGCGCGTCTGCCCTTCCTGCTGCTGAACGGCGCCTCCGGCATCGCGGTCGGCATGGCAACCGAAGTGCCTTCCCACAACCTGCGCGAAGTCGCGCAGGCCGCGGTGGCGCTGATCCGCAATCCCAAGCTGACCCATGCGGAGCTGATGGCCATCATCCCGGGTCCGGACTATCCGGGCGGCGGCCAGATCATCACCTCGCCGGCGCAGATCGCCGACATCTATGCCAGCGGTCGCGGCAGCCTGAAGGTGCGGGCGCGTTGGAAGATTGAGGACCTGGCGCGCGGCCAGTGGCAGGCGGTGGTGACCGAACTGCCGCCAGGGTGCTCGACGCAGCGGGTGCTGGAGGAAATCGAGGAGATGACCAACCCCAAGGTCAAGCTGGGCAAGAAGGCGCTGCTGCCGGAACAGCTGGCAATGAAGCAGACCTTGCTGTCGCTGCTCGACACGGTGCGCGACGAGTCCGGCCGCGACGCGCCGGTGCGCCTGGTGTTCGAACCCAAGAGCAAGAACCAGGACCAGACCGAGTTCATGCACACGCTGCTGGCGCACACCTCGCTGGAATCCGGCGCGGCGATCAACCTGGTGATGATAGGCGGCGACGGCCGGCCGCGGCAGAAGTCGCTGATGCAGATCCTGAACGAATGGATCGCGTTCCGCTTCACCACCATCACCCGCCGCACCAATTTCCGCCTGCAGAAGGTGGACGACCGCATCCACATCCTGGAAGGCCGGGAAGCGGTGCTGCTCAATATCGATGAAGTCATCCGCATCATCCGCCAGTCGGACGAACCCAAGCCAGCATTGATGGACGCGTTCCGGCTCTCGGAACGCCAGGCCGACGACATCCTTGAAATCCGGCTGCGCCAGCTGGCGCGCCTGGAAGCGATCAAGATCCAGCAGGAACTGGCCGAGCTGCGCAAGGAAAAATCCACGCTGCAGGACCTGCTGGAAAACCCGTCGTCGATGAAGCGCCTGGTGATCCGCGAGATCGAAGCCGACGGCAAGGCCTTTGGCGACACCCGCCGCACGCTGATCGAGGAAGCCGAGCGCGCAACCGCCGAGCAGAAACTGGTCGACGAGCCGGTGACGGTGATCATCTCCCAGCGCGGCTGGGTGCGCGCCCGCGGCGGCCACGGCCATGATGCAGGCCAGTTCACCTTCAAGGCCGGCGACGCGCTGTACGCCGCCTATGAATGCCGCACGGTGGACCACCTGGTGGCGCTGGGCTCGAACGGCCGCTCCTACTCGGTGCCGGTGGCGGCGCTACCCGGCGCCCGCGGCGACGGCGTGCCGGTCACGACGCTGGTCGACGTGGCCAGCGGCAGCCGTTTGCTGCATTATTACGCCGGCCCGGCCGACACGCCGCTGCTGCTGGCGTCCACCGCCGGCTTCGGCTTTGCCGCCAAGGCCGGCGACCTGGTCAGCCGCAACCGCAACGGCAAGGCCTTCATGACGCTGGAAGCCGGCGACGAGCCGCTGACGCCGAAAATCATCGCCGACAAGGCCAGCGCAATTGCCTGCCTGTCCGAGAAGGGACGCCTGCTGGTATTTGGCCTGGATGAAGTCAAGACATTGACCGGCGGCCGCGGCGTCATCCTGATGGAACTGGAGCCCAAGGAAAAGCTGCTGGCGGCGCAACCCATCAGCCAGCGCGGCGTCGTCGTGACCGGCATCGGCCGCGGCGGCAAGGCGCAGGAACTGGCGCTGTCGGCCAGCGGGCTGGCGCCGCATATCGGCAAGCGGGCAAGGAAGGGAAAGGCGCTGGAATCGAAGATCAAGGCGGCTGGCCTGCTGGCGCAGTAACAGCGATACCGATTCATCGCGTGCCGGACGAGACAGGGAAATCTTCTCGTCTGGAGGCGCGAGTGGAGCGTCAATAGCCAAGCTATTGACGACGATCCCAGCGCGGCCAGGCCGGAAGAAAACGCCGTTTCATGGCGCGTTATGGTCCGGGCCTGGGTCTGGGCTTGGGCTCGGCCTTGGGCATGCTCCAGCGCCTGGACGGCCCGTGAGGATGTTGCGACCGGCCTGACATGAGGCCAGCCACTTCTTCACGCTCAGCTATCGGCCCCGTCAGGCTGCACTGCCTTTTCTTCAGGCATGGCGGACTGTGGTTGAACCCGGCGATCGGCGCGAAAATAGCCCCGCTCGAGCTTCTTGAACAACGCTGCGTCCCGGTTTTCATAGGCATGATCCAGCAAGGCCTCGGCATACGATGAATACCGCTCCTTGTCCCGGCACATTACAGCAAGTAACGATTCGAACACTGCGGGATAGTCCCTGGCCAACAACACCGGCAGACATGGAAACAATGCCGTCTCACAGAGGGCGTCGAGTACCACCGCTGCGGAATGATCACCTGCCATCCAGTCAATCTGCGACAGCCACGCCAAGACCACATCTTGCCTGGCGCCTTGCTCTATGCCGGAAGCAAGCAGTTGCGCTGGTGTGGCGGACGGGTAATACATCCCAAGTATGCCTATTGCGAGCGACGGGCTGGTTTGCAAGGCCAATGCGAGGCACTGTTTCAGCAACGCCGGCTTGTCGGCGGGGTCGACCGCCGGAAGCAGATGCATGAATAAGGCCTCTTGGTCGTGCATGGTCGCCCACCGCAATCCTTCGGCCAGTAGATGCGCCCGGCCATGCAGAACGTTGGCTAGATTAAACCTGCACGAGCCCCCTTGGGAACACAGGCTGGCAATACTTTCAAGAAGGCGGTTCAGGTTGGTCGTGTCGCCTTGTCCAGCTTCCAGAATATCCATCTCCCGGCAGATCGTAACGGAGTGTACGACGCGCTGGTAGATCTGCGCGCCGCTGGTGCCTGAGCATTCTTTCATGCGAAGCAGTGAAGGATAGTGCGCCAGAAGTTCGTCCATCGCCTCCAATTCGCAGCGCTCGGCGCGTGCGGCAAAAACGTTTTCCAGCTTGGTCTCTTGTCGCTGTGCTTGCGCACCTTGGACTACTGGCGCGCGCATCGCGCGAGCCAGAGCACGCAAGTCCTTGCGTGCTCCCACGATGCGTGCTCCATTGCTGCCTTCCAGGCTGGCGATCAGGTGCTCTTGCCGTGCCTGCGCCGACGTGCGAGGCGCACCGACCACAAGCGCGCGCTTGAACCTGCCACCCACACAGGCAAACGTGTCGCCCGTCACGCCCAACATGCGCGCTGCAATGTACTCCGGTTCCAGATAAGCAGGCTGGCCCCTGACCTCGCCTATATATGCGCACAGATCCTTGATCGCGTTGATGATATTGTGATCCGTACCCCCCTTTCGGCAAGAATGCGTCATCGTTGGTCCAGTGTTCCATATTGGTCTTTCCGGGTCATAGTGATCCCGCATCTTTCCACTCTGAACCCAGGCGGCATGAATAGTGCCTTTCCAGGAAGGCCGCAATGGGCCGTAATCAGTCCTGGGGGGCGTACGCAGCGCGCAGATCAAATCCAGGGCAGGTATCCCTACCCCCTCCTCGGAGACCTGCACTACCTGACCGTTAATGCTTGCGAAGCAGGCCACAACCTGGGTTTGCGGCCCCAACGAATTGTTGAGATACAAGTCCTCCACGACGTTGTTGTGCTGTGCATAGTCGCTGGCAGTTTCAATCACTACGTACTTCAGTTCAGCCTTGATTGCCGCGTCTTTGATTGCCTCCAGTTCTTCACTGCACCGTCCCGGCCCCCACAAAAGCACGAGGTCCATTGGTTGGGAGTCACTCTCCCGCACCATGCAAGGTGCCGGCTGCTCGGTGGCTTCGGCACCCTGTGTGGCGCCGCTTGAATAACAGTGGCTTCCGGGTCCCAGTGTCCTTAAAGAATAAACGCTGCTAACTAACATAGTCATACCTTGCTGATAAGTCGAAAGAAATGCCTTGGAAATCGTTGACTGCATGCGCCAGGGCACGAATGGAAAAACTTGCGCGGCAGCCCGCCCGGGTCAGTCCTGCCAGGAGGCAGCGGCCAGCCGCACAGAAACGGCCATCGAGCGAGACCGCTGCTTGAAGAAAGTTTGTTCGGTCGTCTGCATGCGGCCCGTGTCGCGCAACGCGCAGGCCGCAGCGTCCAGTCCGGGCCAGTGCGGCATTGAGCTGCCCAACAAAAAGGAGCGCGAAACCTTGCTCTACGAAGCGAACCCTTGCAGCGGCGCGCCAGGCAGACAGGGGCTTGCCGCCCGCCGTTAGGGCTTGCCAGAAAGCGGCAGTGGCCAGCGCGGCAAAGTCGGCACCGAAGCCGATGCGTGCGGCCGGTTCAACCGGCGTCATGCCATCCGAACGGATCGTAGAATCGGCGTTCTCGCTTGCCACAACCCTGACCAATGCCAGTGACTTGACTCCGACGGCATGATGCGAGGCAGTCTTGCCCTTGCGATCGGGCTGGATTCACGTCGGCGCCCTGCGCTGTTCTCTCGCGCACACCACGGCGAAGATGTGCAGTTGCTTAGGGGCGGGAGGTTTCGGTGGCGCGGCTATGGAACTGGTGGGAAAGGAATCACGACACGCGTCGTGTTTGAATGCGGTTGCTGCAAATGCCATTGGATCAGCTTAGTAAATCAATCGGAAAAAGCGCGTGCGCTCGGGATGCTCAGCTTCCTGTCAGCAGCGACACACGTACTGTGCGTTTCGCAGCATTGAGCTGATGACCGCCCTTCGTAACCGTTTTCAATTCATTTGTTCGCTGATAGCCCTAAATTTTTACGATCGACGGTCTACAGAAGAACTGGCGAGAATCCTTGCTGGGCTTGGTGCGGGACTTGCCTTCCGGAATCGTTGCTACAGCTGCTTGTCGCAGCCAAAGGCAACGGACGTCAATAGCCGAGGCGAAAAGTGCGATGGCCGCAGCTCCGCCTGGGCCCTGAGCCGCGCGAAAAAAAACGGCGGCCGTTTCACCGGCCGCCGTTCAGTGAAGTCGATGCTGGTCAGCTGCGCGCCGCGATCAGCCTTGCCAGCTTCTGCACGCCGATGCGGATCTGCTCCGGCGGCACCGTCACGAAACTCAGGCGCATCGTGTTCGAGGCCGGCGTGTTGGCATAGAAAGGCGCGCCCGGCACGAAGGCGACGTTTTCCGCGACCGCCGCCTCCAGCAGCTCCATGCTGTTGATATGCGCCGGCAGCGTCACCCAGATGAACATGCCGCCTTGCGGGCGGGTCCAGGTGGCGCTGGCCGGGAAGAATTCCTGCAGCGCGTCCAGCATGGCCTGGCACTGGTCGGCGTAGAGCTGGCGTATGGTCGGGATATGCTCGGAGAGGAAACCGTCCTTGACCACTTCATGCACCACCATCTGGGTCAGCTGCGCGGTATGCAGGTCGGTTGCCTGCTTGGCCTGCTCCAGCTTGCGCGCCAGCGGCACCGGCGCCACCGCATAACCAAGGCGGATGCCGGGGGTCAGCACCTTGGAGAACGAACCCATGTAGACCACGCCGCCGGGGTTCATGTTGAGCAGCTTGGGCAGCGGCTCGCCGTTATAGCTCAGGGCGCCGTAGGGGTCGTCCTCGATCAGCGGGATGCCCAGGCGCGCGCAGGTTTCCACCAGCGCCACGCGGCGCTCCATCGTCATGCTGCGGCCGGTCGGGTTCTGGAAGTTGGGCAGCGAGTACAGGAGGCGCGCGCCCTGCCCGACCGCCTCCAGGTCGGCCGGCACCAGGCCGTCGTCGTCGGTGGCCACCGACACGAACTGCGGCCGGTACACCGAGAAGGCCTGCAGCGCGCCCAGGTAGCTGGGTGTTTCCACCAATACCTTGCTGCCTTCGTCGACCAGCACCTTGCCCAGCAGGTCCAGGCCCTGCTGCGAGCCCGACAGCATCAGCACCTGTTCCGGTACGATCTTCGAGTCAGGCGTGGACAGCGAGTCGGCGATCCATTCCCGCAGCGGCGCATAGCCGTCGCTCGGGCCGTACTGCAGGGCCACGCGGCCGGCGCGGGTCAGTACCGCGTCGTAGGCCTCGCGCATGCGCTCGACCGGGAAGGTCAGAGGCGACGGCAAGCCGCCGGCGAAGGAAATGATTTCCGGGCGCATCGTGATTTTCAGGATTTCACGGATGGCGGAGCTTTGCAGCTGCTCGGCGCGTTGCGAGAACTGCCACTGGATGGGGTTGGGGTTTTCGATTTTCATGCTGGGAAAAGTGGTGTGCCGGTTGCGGTGCGTAGTCAGGCCAGTTCGGCGATCAGTTCGATTTCAACACAGGCGCCGAGCGGGATCTGCGCCACGCCGAAGGCGGAACGGGCATGGCGGCCGGCGTCGCCAAAGACCTCGACCAGCAGCTCGGAAGCGCCGTTCGTCACCAGGTGCTGCTCGGTGAAGTCAGGCGTGGAATTGACCAGGCTCATTACCTTGACGATGCGCCGCACCCGGCCGAGATCGCCGCCGCAGGCTGCCTTCAGGGTGGAGAGCAGGTCGATGGCCACCAGACGCGCCGCCTGTTTGCCCTCTTCGGTGCCGAGGTCGCGGCCGAGCTGGCCTACCCAGGGCTTGCCATCTTTCTTGGCGATATGGCCGGACAGAAAAACCTGGTTGCCGCTTTGCGCATACATGACGTAAGCCGCGGCGGGCGCGGCGGCGGCGGGCAAAGTGATGCCAAGGGCAAGCAGTTTTTCGTCTATCGACATGGAGGACTCCGGAAAAGATGGGAAACGGACGCACCGAACAATGGCATGCGCCGGGGAAACCCGCAATTTTACTCCTAAGCCCGGCCGGGGGGCGGCCGGCTCGTTGAAATTGCAGGCTTGAAATGCCCGGCGGCCAGCCCCATATCCGCGACACCTTGCAATATCAGCCACATATTCTGGCAATCGCTGGCGCCGGGCACTGCGGGTGCGCCGGCACATGTTCAATCCACCTCCGAGGAAAAAATGGCCGTATCCGAAAAGCAAACCCTGGGCTTTCAGGCAGAAGTCAAGCAGCTGCTGCAGCTGATGATCCATTCCCTGTACTCCAACAAGGAAATCTTTCTGCGGGAGCTGATTTCCAATGCTTCCGACGCCGCCGACAAGCTGCGTTTTGAAGCCATCAACAATGGCGCGCTGTTCGAGGACGATCCCGACCTGAAGATACGCGTGGACTTCGACAAGGAAGCCCGCACCATCACCATCTCCGACAACGGCATCGGCATGAGCCGCGACGACGCGGTGGAACACCTGGGCACGATCGCGAAATCCGGCACCAAGGAATTCTTCTCGAAACTCTCCGGCGACCAGCAGAAGGATGCGGCCCTGATCGGCCAGTTCGGCGTGGGCTTCTACTCCGCCTTCATCGTCGCCGACCGCATCACCGTCGAATCGCGCCGCGCCGGCCTGCCGGCTTCGGAAGGCGTGCGCTGGGAATCCGGCGGCGAAGGCGACTTCACCGTGGAAGCGATCGACAAGCCAAGCCGCGGCACCGACATCATCCTGCACCTGCGCGAAGGCGAGGACGACTTCCTGTCGTCGTGGAAGATCAAGTCCATCATCCGCAAGTACTCCGACCATATCTCCCTGCCGATCCAGATGAAGAAGGAAGAGTGGAACGAGGAAAAGAAGGAGATGGTGGTCACCGACGAACCCGAGACCATCAACCAGGCCAGCGCGCTGTGGGCGCGCAACCGCGCCGACATCACGCCCGAGCAGTACACCGAGTTCTACAAGCATGTGTCGCACGACTTCCAGGACCCGCTGACCTTTACCCATAACCGGGTGGAGGGCCGCAGCGAATATACCCAGCTGCTGTATATCCCGTCCAAGGCGCCGTTCGACCTGTGGGACCGCAACAAGCGCGGCGGCATCAAGCTGTATGTCAAGCGCGTGTTCATCATGGACGACGCCGAGCAGCTGATGCCGGTCTACCTGCGCTTCGTCAAGGGCGTGATCGACTCGGCCGACCTGCCGCTGAATGTCTCGCGCGAGATCCTGCAGGAGTCGCGCGACGTGAAGGTGATCCGCGAAGGCTCGACCAAGCGGGTGCTGGGCATGCTGGAAGAGCTGGCCAACAGCGACGAGCAGGAGCAGAAGGACAAATACACCACCTTCTGGACCGAGTTCGGCCAGGTGCTGAAGGAAGGCATCGGCGAGGACAGCAACAACAAGGAGCGCATCGCCAAGCTGCTGCGCTTTGCCTCCACCCAGAACGACGGCGACGCCCAGACCGTGTCGTTTGCCGACTACGTGTCGCGCATGAAGGAAGGCCAGGACAAGATCTACTACGTCACCGCCGAAACCTATGCCGCCGCGAAGAACAGCCCGCACCTGGAGATCTTCCGCAAGAAGGGCGTGGAAGTGCTGCTGCTGACCGACCGCGTGGATGAGTGGATGCTGTCCTTCCTGCAGGACTTCGACGGCAAGGAACTGGTGTCGGTGGCCAAGGGCGACCTCGACCTCGGCAAGCTGGAAGACGAGACCGAGAAGAAGCAGCATGAGGAAACCGAGGCCCAGTACAAGGACCTGGTCGAAAAGATGAAGACCGCGCTGGCCGACAAGGCCAAGGAAGTGCGCGTGACCTTCCGCCTGACCGACTCCCCGGCCTGCCTGGTGGCCGACGAGAACGAACTGTCGGGCAACCTGCTGCGCATGCTGAAGGCGGCCGGCCAGAACGCGCCGGAATCCAAGCCCATCCTGGAGATCAACCCCGACCATCCGCTGGTGCAGCGCCTGAAGTACGAAGAAGGCAAGTTCGACGACTGGGCCAACATCCTGTTCGACCAAGCCGCGCTGGCGGAAGGCGGCACGCTGACTGATCCGGCCGGGTTCGTGAAGCGGCTCAATGAGATGCTGCTGGGGATGGCTACACGGTAAATGCACAGGCCGCGGGCTCGTACCGCGATCCCATTGCCAATCAACGAGACCGGCCATTGCGCCGGTCTTTTTTTCGTCGATTGAAAATCGGCCGGCGCCCATGGCGTGGCCATCGACCCACCCTGGCACGCCAGCTTGGGGAATGAACGGGAGGCAGATCAGCGTTACCTTGTGGTTGGTGCAACGCAATGCCGGTTCGCTTGATCGCGGAATTCAACGGGCATCATCGGGAGAAATGAAAACATGATCGGCAAGCACTCTGGTTCATGCCTGTGCGGCGCAGTACGCTTTGAAGTGGAAGGCGATTTTGAAAAGTTTTTTCTTTGTCACTGTGAGCACTGTCGCAAGGACATCGGCTCGGCTCACGCCGCAAACTTGTTTTCTTCGGTCGCACGCTTGAGATGGATTGCTGGTGAAGACGAGACGACATTATTCACTCTGCCCTCGACCAGACACAGCAAATGCTTCTGTTCTGTTTGCGGGTCGGCGCTGCCAACCCTGCAGATGGAAGGCCAAATGCTGGTTGTTCCGGCCGGCAGTCTTGATAGCGAAGTCTTGCTCAGGCCAGACGTCCATCTGTTTGGTTCCAGCCGCGCTAACTGGGACAAGGAATTGGAAAAAATACCGATGCTGTAGCTGCATCCTCCGTATTTCATCGAACAGCTACTTCAGCAAGCATTCGCCCAGCCAGTTTCGTCAGTATTGCTTGCCGTACTCCGTTAGGGCACCACATAAAAGTATGACCCGGGATGATGGTGCTGGCACCAAATCAATTCGCAAAAATCTGGCACATAGCGGTCGCCGCCTTTAAGCCGGCCCAGACAATACGGGCAGTCAGGCAAGAGGAGCGGCGACGCCAGAACCATTTTGTCAGGCGCTCCTGCTCAGGGCCGCCAGCAGCTTGGGCCCCGCCATCGCCTGACCATTCCCTTGCTCCATTGCATGCACCAAATCCACGATCTTCCGGTTGGCAGGCGCATCTCGCCCCACGCTGCCCGCCAGCGCAACCACGGCGCCATTCAGATAGTCAATCTCGGTGCGCCGACCGGCCTGCAAATCCTCCCACATCGAAGAGCGCGCCTCCGGATCGATGCGCAGCGAGGCCGATGCCAGCCGCTTGTACAGCCAGTTCGGCAGCCGCAGCAGCTTGGGCAGTCTGGCCGGGGCCACCTTGGCCACCTGGGCCGGCGCGATGCCGGCGGCCCGCAGCACACCCAACGCCTCATCCATCAGCAGCGCCAGGCAGCGGCGGTAGCTGCGTTGCGAGAGCTGGGCCTTCAGCGGCAGGCCGGACAGGGCGTTGATCCCATTATTCAGGTTCAGCAGCAGCTTGCCCCACTGTACCGAGACGAAGTCAGCCCGCTGCAGCAGCGGCAGGCCGGCTGCCTCGAACGCGGCAAGCCATGGCGCCAATGCAGGCGACGCTTCCACCATCAGGCTGCCTTCGGTGCCGCGATGGAAGCGGCCATCCCCCGTCTGCACCACGTTGAACGGCACCATGCCGGCCAGCACCTGGCGGCCCGGCAAGGCGCGCCGCAATACGTCTGCATTGCCGATGCCGTTCTGCAGGCTGACCACGACCGCACCGGCTGCAGCATGGGTCGCCAGTGCCTGCGCTGCGGCTGCGGTGTCGGCGCTCTTCACCGTCACCAGGATCAGGCCTGCACCGGCCAGCGCCGCCGGATCCTCGCTGTAACGCACCCGCTCGGCTGGCACCTCAAGGCGGCGGCCATCCATGTCGCTGATGGCCAGCCCATGCCGGGCAATCCGTTCGCCTACCCGGGCACGGCCGATCAGCACTACGTCGGCGCCGCCGGCCATCAGGGCGCCGCCGACGAAGGCGCCGATGGAGCCTGCGCCGAAGATGGCGATGGTGGAAGGAGTTTCATTTTCCGCTGTCATGGATGGCACCGGAAATACCAATACGGACGCTGAAAAGGCATCATTGCTGTCTCTTGGCATTGTTGTTTTAGTAAAAGGCAAAATTATAGCTGGCATGCATGGCCCGTCAGGATAGCGCATCCCCCACGCCACTTTTCCGGATCGCTGCATCCTTCCAGCCGTACAATGCTGTCTTTCCCACGTCGATGGCGCGGTCGCACTCCGGAGAATGGCAGATGAAAACTTCCTATGACAAAGACATCGTGGCCTGGTCGCAGGAACAGGCACAGCTACTTCGCTCCGGCAGATTGTCCGAACTGGACGCGCAGCATGTTGCCGAGGAAATCGAAGACGTGGGCAAAAGTGAACAGCGGGAACTGGCAAGCCGAATGGCAATTCTGCTATGCCATTTGCTGAAGTGGGTCCATCAGCCTGATTACCGGGGCGCCAGCTGGGAAGCCACCATCCAAACGCAGCGCAACAGCATCGAACGTCGATTGAGGAAAACACCCAGCCTGCAGAGCTGCTTGGCTGACAGCGACTGGTGGGCGGATGCCTGGGATGACGCCATTGCCCTGGCCGCATCGGAGACCGGCATCAGTTACCGGCGCTTTCCTGCCGAATGTCCGTGGAATGCCGAAGAGGTGCTGTCGCGGGAGTTTTTCGGCTGATCTCCAGCCGCGCATCGGGTTCGCTGCACACGATGGCGATCTGGGCGATGACAAGCAGCCTGTGCGCCGTGCCGGTATCATTGGCCACTTTGCCCGGCTCCCCGATGAAACCCCCTGCTCCGCCCGCCAGCCTGTCTTCCTCCGAACGGGCAATTCATGCGCCCGCCTGGCTGCCCACCCTGTTCGCCGTCGCCTGCGGCCTGATCGTCGCCAACCTGTATTACGCGCAGCCGCTGGTCGGCCCGATCGCCGCCGAACTCGGCCTGTCGCCCGGCCTGGCCGGCCTGCTGGTGACGCTGACCCAGATCGGCTATGGACTAGGCCTGCTGTTCATCGTGCCGCTCGGCGACATCCTGGAAAACCGCCGGCTGGTGCTGACCCTGATCGCTGCCTGCGCGGTGTCGCTGGCCGCAACCGCGCTGGTGCGCAATGCGCCGCTGTTCCTGGCCGCCGCGGCGGCGATCGGCTTTACCTCGGTCACGGTGCAGATCCTGGTGCCGTGGTCGGCCCACTTGGCCACCGAGGCCAATCGCGGCCGGGTAGTGGGCAATGTAATGAGCGGCCTGATCATCGGCATCATGATGGCGCGGCCGGTGTCGAGCTTCGTCGCGTCGCTCTGGGGCTGGCATGCGATCTACGGCCTCTCGGCCGGACTGATGGCGGCGCTCGCCGCGCTGCTGCTGTTCATCCTGCCGCGCCGCCAGCCGGATGCGAACCTGCATTATGGCCAGCTGCTGGCCTCGCTCTGGCAGTTGGCCCGCAGCCAGCCGGTGCTGCGGCGCCGAGCCTTTTACCAGGCCTGCCTGTTCGGCGCCTTCAGCCTGTTCTGGACCACCGCGCCGCTGCTGCTGACCGGCCCGGCCTTTGGCCTGAGCCAGCGCGGCGTGGCGCTGTTTGCGCTGGCCGGCGTGGCTGGCGCGATCGCGGCGCCGATCAGCGGTCGCCTGGCCGACCGCGGCCATGGCCGCATGATGAGCACGGTCGCCATGCTGATGGTGGCGGCCGGCTTCCTGATCAGCCTCGTGGCACAGGACGGCTCCACGCTGGCGCTGGCCCTGCTGACCCTGGCCGCCATCGTGCTCGACTTCGGCGTAACGGCCAACCTGGTCACCAGCCAGCGCGTGATCTTTGCGCTCGGCGCCGAGTTCCGCAACCGCCTCAACGGCCTGTTCATGGCAACCTTCTTCATGGGCGGCGCAGCCAGTTCGGCCATCGGCGCCTGGGCCTATGCGCACGGCGGCTGGTCGCTGGCATGCTGGATCGGCCTGGCGCTGCCGGCGGCCGCCTTGGTCTTCTTCCTCAGTGAACGTCATGGCTGACTCTCCGCTGCTGACTGGCCTGGCCCCGGTGATCGATCCTGACATCCATACCCTGGTCCTGGGCAGCTTCCCCGGCGCCGCCTCGCTGCGCGCCGAACGGTATTACGCCCATCCACGCAACCAGTTCTGGAAGCTGCTGGGCGCGGTGCTGGGCGAGCCGCTGTACGACCTGCCCTACGACGAGCGCCTGCAAAGGCTGCTGGCGCGCCATGTCGGCCTGTGGGATGCGCTGGCCGCCTGCGAACGGCTCGGCAGCCTGGATGCGGCCATCCGCCGGCCGCAGGCCAATGACCACCTGCTGCTCAGGGAACTGTGCCCTCGGTTGCGCCGCGTCTGCTTCAACGGCAAGACCTCAGGCAGCTATGCGCCGCTGTATGCCGACGCCGGCTATGAAACCGTGGTGCTGCCGTCGAGCTCGCCGGCGAATGCCCGGCTGTCCTTCGACGACAAGCTTGCGCAGTGGCAGGCCATCAACCGATAATCCCGCATGCTTATCAAACGTAAATCCATCGAAAAAGAAGAGTCGCTGCGCCGTCCCGGCCCCGCCACCGCCCGTCCACCCCGCAAGCCGAAATACGCCCCGGTCACGCTGTCGGAAGAGGATGGGGTGCGCTTCCTGCACTTCGGCACCGAATGGGTCCAGGGCGCGATGCGCCTGCGCAAGCCCGACTGGATCGAGCTGGAATATGCCCAGCAGATGATGGCCTGGATGCTGTTCATCAGCGAGCCGCAGCACATTGCGCAACTGGGCCTGGGCACCGGCGCGCTGACCAAGTTCAGCTACCGCCAGTTTCCGCAGGCGCGGGTGACGGCGGTGGAGCTGAACCCGTCGGTGATCGCGATCTGCGAATCGATGTTCAAGCTGCCGCCGCAGGACGAGCGCCTGGCCGTGCTGGAAATGGACGCCGGCGAATTCGTCGCCGACCCGGCCCGGCGCGGCACGCTGGACGCGCTGCAGATCGACCTCTACGACGCCACCGCCCGCGGCCCGGTGCTCGACACCGCGGAATTCTATGCCGACTGCGCCGCCTGCCTCGCGCCCGGCGGCATCGCCACCGTCAACCTGTTCGGCGACCATCCGAGCTACGCCAAAAACCTCAAGGCGATGCGGCATGCCTTCGCCGACGTGATTGCGCTGCCCGAAGTTCACGACGGCAACGTGGTGGCGCTGGGCTTTCGCGACAAGCCGGCGCTCGACTTCCCGCTGCTGTATGAACGCGCCGCGGCGATCCGTGCCGCGACCAAGCTGCCAGCCCGCTCATGGGTCAATGGCATCAAGGCTTCCCGCCCCGCGCAGGGCGCATGAGCAGCCAGCCGCCCAAGCTGCTCGACCTGCACCAGCTCTTCACCTGGCTGGTGACCGACCGCACGGTGGCGCAAGCCGATGCCCGCGCCGCCTACAGCCAGGCCCAGGCATTGCAGAAGGCCAGCGCCATGGCCATGCATCCGCTGGTGGCGGTGGCGCAGGTGAAGCTGCAGTCGGCGCAGCCGCCGCACCGGCCGCTGACGCTGGACTGGCTGACCGAGTGGCTGGCGGCCCGCAGCGGCCTGCCGTTCTACCGCATCGATCCGCTGAAAATCGATTTCACCCGCGTCGCCGACGTAATGTCGGCCGCCTATGCCGCCCAGTTCGGCATCCTGCCGGTGGACATGACGGCCAGCGTGCTGACCGTGGCCACGGCCGATCCGCTGCGCACCGAATGGGTGGCCGAGATTTCCCGGCTCAGCCGGCGCGAGGTGCGGCTGGTGGTGTCCAGTCCGCTCGACATTGCCCAGTACACGGCGCAGTTCTTCGCGCTGGCCAAGTCGATCAAGGGCGCCAGTCGCCAGGGCGGACAGGACCTGGCCCTGCGCAGCAATTTCGAGCAGCTGGTCGAACTCGGCCGCGGCAACCGCCAGGTCGACGCCAACGACCAGCACATCATCAACATCGTCGACTGGCTCTGGCAGTACGCCTTCGAGCAGCGCGCCTCCGACATCCACCTCGAACCCAAGCGCGATGCCGGCCTGGTGCGCTTTCGCATCGACGGCGTGCTGCACCAGGTCTACCAGGTGCCGCCGCAGGTGCTGCTGGCCATGACGTCGCGCATCAAGCTGCTGGGCCGGATGGACGTGGTGGAGAAGCGCCGGCCGCAGGACGGCCGGGTCAAGACCCGCACCGCCGGCGGACAGGAAATCGAGCTGCGGCTGGCCACCCTGCCCACGGCCTTCGGCGAAAAGCTGGTGATGCGCATCTTCGACCCCGAGGTGGTGGTCAAGACGCTGGCGGAACTGGGCTTTCCGGCGGCCGACGCCCGGCGCTGGGACCTGCTGACCGCGCGCGCCAACGGCATCCTGCTGGTGACCGGCCCCACCGGTTCCGGCAAGACCAGCACCCTCTACACCACGCTGAAAGTCCTGGCGACCCCGGAAGTCAATGTCTGCACGGTGGAAGACCCGATCGAGATGGTGGAGCCGGCCTTCAACCAGATGCAGGTCCAGAACGGCATCGACCTGTCCTTCGCCGACGGCGTGCGCGCGCTGATGCGGCAGGACCCGGACATCATCATGGTGGGCGAGATCCGCGACCTTGCCACCGCCGAGATGGCGATCCAGGCCGCGCTGACCGGGCATCTGGTGCTGTCGACGCTGCACACCAACGACGCGCCCTCGGCCGTGATGCGGCTGCTGGAACTGGGCGTGCCGCACTATCTGCTGGAAGCCACGCTGGCCGGCATCCTGGCGCAGCGCCTGGTGCGGGTGCTCTGCCCTTACTGCAAGAGCGATGACGGCGTGCTGACCGACGAGGTCTGGCGCAGCCTTGCCCATGGCGAGGCGCTGGCCAGGCCGCAGCGGGTGTACCGCCCCGTGGGTTGCCCGGAGTGCCGCCAGACCGGCTTTCGCGGCCGCACCGGCCTGTACGAGTTGCTGTCGGTGACGCCGGCATTCTCCCGGCTGATCACCGCCAGCACCGAAACCCGCCTGCTCAGGACGCAGGCCATGCAGGACGGCATGACGCCGCTGCGGGTGGCCGGCGCGCGCAAGGTCGCCGAAGGGGTGACCACGGCGGAAGAAGTGCTGAAGGTGACGGCGGCACTGTTGCAGGACGGAGAACCACACGGGTCGGCCTGATATTTCCTTAATGCAATATGCTAAAATACTTGCTCGCGAACAAAACCCCCGCCTCATTGTGAACCCCGAGATCGCCCGGCGCCTTAAACTTTGCTCCACCCTGCCCAGCTTGCCCGCGATCGCCCTCCAGGTCATCGAACTGGCCAATTCCCCGGCCACCCACATGGGACAGCTGTGCGACGTGCTGGCACGCGACCCGGCGCTCACGGCAAAACTGCTGAAAGTGGCCAATTCCGCCTTTTACCAGAGCCGCCGCAAGCCCTCGAACGTGCGCGAGGCGGTGGGGCTGATGGGCGTGCGCGCGGCTATCATGATTGCCCTCTCGTTTTCGCTGGCAAGTTCCTTCCGCGGCCAGTCCGGCGCCGCGCTGGACATGACGACGTTCTGGCGGCGCGCCCTGCTGTGCGCCATGGCGGCGCGGGCGCTGGGCGCGCGGCGCGGCATGAGCAACCTGGACGACCTGTTTGCCGCCGCCCTCTTGCAGGATGTCGGCATCCTGGCGTTCGCCAGCATGATGCCCGATGAATATGCGCCCATCCATGCGGCCGCCGCCAGCAACGACGACCTGCTGCGCGCCGAGCGCGAAGCCTTCGGCTGCGGCCATGACGAGGCCGGCCACTGGCTGCTGTCGCGCTGGCAGCTGCCGCCCTACCTGGCGCAGGCCTGCCTGGCCAGCCATGGCCACCAGCCCGAGCTGTCGTCTGACATGCATGCCTGCATCGCCCTTTCCGGGCCGGTCGCCGACCTGGTGATGCATTCCGGCAATGCCGTCGTGGCAACCCGCGCCGCCAGCGCCGCGCAGCGCCTTGGCCTGGACGCCGCGGCGGTGTCGGATGCGCTGGGAAGACTGACGGCGGCGGTGCCCGCGTTCGAAGAGCTGTTCGACATGCGCCTTCTGCGGCCGTCGGAGGCGGCCGCGATGCTGGCCCATGCGCAGGAACTGCTCGCATCGCACCAGATCCACGAGATGCGCGAGATGGAAGCCCGCGCCCAGCGCGACGCGCTTACCGGCGCCCACAACCGCCGCTATTTCGAGGAAGCGGTGCGGCGGGAATTCGAGCTGTCCTCGCGCCATGGCTGGCCGCTGACCATCGCCCTGCTCGACCTCGACCATTTCAAGCAGATCAACGACACCTATGGCCACCAGGCCGGCGACCAGATGCTCATTTCGATGGTGCGCGCGGTCATGAGCGAACTGCGGCAGGAAGACCTGTTTGCCCGCTACGGCGGCGAGGAATTCGCCCTGGTGCTGCCCGGCACGCCGCTGGCGGCGGCCGGCAAGCTGCTGCTGCGGTTGAAGAAAGTGATCGGCGGCCTGATGGTGCGCCATGAACAGCACCTGGTTACCGCCACCGCATCATTCGGCATGGCGGCCCACATGGATGAAGAACAGCGCTTCGACAGCCATGAAACCCTGATCCGGGCGGTCGATGAAGCGCTGTATGCGGCCAAGCATGCCGGCCGCGACCGGGTGGCCCAGCGCGAGCACGACGGCGCCGGCTTCCGCTTCTACCAGTAGCCATCCGGCAGGCCGGTTGCGCCAGGAGCCCGTCACAGCGCGATCATCACGCCCAGTCCCAGCGACTGCTGCGCATGGTTGTAGTCGATCAGGCTTTGCCCATAGCCCGAGAACAGTTGCACGTAGCCTTTCAGTCCAGGCGCCAGCGGGAAGGCCCAGCCGGCTTCCAGCATGCCGTGCCGCGTCGAGAAATTACGCCGCGCCGTCAGCGACAGCTCGTGGCCGTTGCGGCGCCACTGCACGCTGAGGTCGCCGCGGCCCATGTAGTCGAGGATGTCGGGATTGTCGTCATCCCGGCCCTCCGGCAGCCGTTTCCAGATGCGGGTGGTCATGGACAGCGCGCCATGCTCCAGGCCGGCCTGGGCATACACCCGGTTCCAGCTGCGCGAACGGTCGCCGGACTGGCCGTTGGACTGGTGCGCGACTCCCAGATTGAGGAAGCGCAGGCGCAGGTCGCCGATGCCCACATTGACCGGCAGCACCGCCATCAGCTCGGGCTGGTAGTTGGTCTCCCGGAACGGGCGCGACGCCGCGCCATTGAAGGCCTGCCAGTAGCTCTGCTGCGTGTAGCCAAACCAGAGATCAGCCGAACTGCCCGCGGCGCGCTCGACCAGCTTGGTCTTGAAGCCCAGCTGATAACGCAGTTCGACGTGGTCGATGCCGGCCGGCGAATTTGCCGACAGTGGGTTGTTGGGGCCGAAGGGGGCGCTGTTGGGCCTGGAGGTGAGTTGCGCCACCAGGTAGTTCGGATGATGCGGCCGGAACCGGAACGTGCCCTGCTTGTCGGCTTCATCCAGTTCCCAGTGCTCCGACAGGTAACTGGCAGCGCCGCCGGCCCCAGGCGACGCCGACGATGCCACGGCGGGCGACGATGCCGCCGGCGCCGATGCGGCAGGGAGCGGATTGGCGGCGCCGGGCGGCGGCGCGGCGCGGCCGCTCAGCCTGTCGTAGCAGGTCAGGCGCGACAGGTCATTGTCCAGCGAGGCGCAGGAAGCCAGCGCCTCGCTGTCGACGGCCTGGGCGGTGTGGGTGGCTAGCAGGAACAGAAGGCAGCAGGCGGAACGCGGGATCGGAATCATCGAGACACACATGGCAAGCGGCGGTCCGCCTGCGTTAAGGGAAATAGAACGACATGGCGAGCCGCGCCGCCTTGAGCCGCGCGACCCGCCATGTCGCTGATGAGTGGCCGGTATCAATGCCAGCCTGCCACTGCCGGTCCAGCCCGGCCCGGCAGTGGCAGGCGCCTTAGCGCGCCAGGCCGAAGCCGCGGCGCGGCCGCGAGCGGCTTTGCCACAGGGCCAGCAGCGCCAGTCCCGCACCCAGGGCCACCGCCGTCGTCTTCGGATGCAAGGTGGCGCTGGTGTAAGGCGCGGTTTCGAACACGATGCCCTTGTGGCCCTGCCGTTCGCGGCCGTCGCGGCCGGGCACCGGCGAATACAAACTGTTGTCGTCACGGTCGCCGGCCGGCGTCTGTGAGCGCTGCTGCTTGAACATCAGCCGCTTCATCAGCGCATCCAGCACCGCCGGCGCATGGTGCGCGGTGGAGGACGTCAGCTTGGAGGCCGCGCCGACATAGATGTCGCGATGCGGCGTCTGCGCCGCTTCCAGGATCGCATTGGCCACCAGGTCTGGCGCATAGATCGGCGGCGGCAGCTTGGGCTCGACGTCCATGTAGTTCTTGGCATGCGGCACGAACATGGTGTCGATCGCGGCCGGCTTGATCAGCGTCACCGAGACCGGCGCGCCTTCTTCCATCAGCTCGATGCGCAGCGAATCGGTGAACCCCTTGACCGCATGCTTGGACGCCGAATACATGCCCTGCAGCGGCACCGCGGTATCGGACAGTTCGCTGCCCAGGTTGATCAGCGCGCCGCCCTTGGTCTTCAGGTGTTCCACCGCCACCAGCGAGCCATGCACCACGCCCCAGAAGTTGGTGTCGAACAGGCGGCGCTGGTCTTCCCGCGAGACTTCCTCGTTGCGGCCGAAGATGGACACGCCGGCATTGTTGACCCAGGTGTCGAAGCCGCCGAAATGCTCGATGGCCGTGCGCGCCGCGGCCCGTACTTCGTCTTCCTTGCCGACGTCGGCCACGACGTGAATCACTTCCGCGCCCAGCGCGCGCAGGTCGCCGGCAATGGTTTCCAGGGCTTCGCCGTTGCGCGCCACCAGCACCAGCCGGGCGCCGCGCTCGGCCGCCATGCGGGCCGTGGTGAGACCGATGCCGCTGGAAGCGCCGGTGATGACGATGACTTGCTCGGCCAATGGTTTGAGTTGCGTTTTCATGCGCCTGTCCTCTTATTCACGTTTGAATGGCGGGCATGCGCCCGGGGCGAATCAGACCGCCATGCTGCCAGAACCGGGGCTGCCGCAGGAATCAGCAAAGCGCTCAAATCCCTGTCGGCGCATTCCTACCGCGCCGGCTTGCCGGCAGGCAGCGCAACGCCCGGTGCTGCGTCCGGATAAGGAGGGTGGTTGCGCCGCCGCCAGCCCGTGCCGGCGCAGGCTATGATGCATGACCGGCCAACCTCCCCGCCTTTCCATGCACTATGCGCTGACGCCCCGCACCTTCCTCTACAGCCATTACTTCGCCACCGGGCTGCGCGCGGCCACCGGCGTGATCGGCCTGACCCTGCTGGCGCTTGCCGCCAGCGACCTGCGCACCGCGATGACGGTCTGCATCGGCGCGCTGTGCACCAGCCTGATGGACCTGCCCGGCCCGCTGCGCCACAAGTTCAACGAGATGCTGGCCAGCGTGCTGCTGGGCACGGTGCTGACGCTGGTCATCAGCCTGTGCGCGCCGCTGCCCTGGCTGCTGTTCATCGTGGTGGCCCTGGTCAGTTTTCTCGCCAGCATGATGCTCGCCTTCGGCCGGCGCGGCATGCCCCTGCAGTTCGCCGCGCTGTTTTCGATGACGCTGGCCATGCAGAACATCCTGACGCCCATCCAGTCGCTGGCCCACGCCGGGCTGTTCATGGCCGGCGGCCTGGCCTACCTGTGGTATGCGATCGGCCTGGCCTGGCTGCTGCGCCGGCGCATCAAGGAACAGGTGCTGGCCGAGGCCCTGTACGAGCTGGCGCAGTATGTCGACATCAAGGCCGGTTTCTACGACATCCATACCGACCTCGATGCGCAGCTGGTGGCCCTGATCCGGCGCCAGGTGGTGCTGGCCGAGCGCCAGCAGGCCGCGCGCGACCTGATCCTGCGCGGCCGGCGCAGCGCCTCCGACCAGGTGCTGGTGCAGGTTCATTACGCGATGCTGGACCTGTATGAACTGGTGCTGGCGACCCAGACCGACTACGCGCTGCTGCGGCGCCAGTTTGCCGACAGCGAGGTGCTGACCTGGATGCGCGACCTGGTCGCCAAGGCCGCGCGCGACATCGAATCGGTTGCCTACGCGGTGACCCGCCATCGCGGCTCGCTGCAGAAGGTCAGCTATACGCCGGAACTGCGAGCGCTGGACGAGGCGATCAGCCGCATGGAAGGCCAGCCAGGCGTGAGCAAGGAAGCCCTGGACCTGCTGCGCTCGGCCTACAGCCGCATCAGCGGCATGGTCGGCATGGTCGCCCAGCTGCATCGCGCCACCACGCCGCAGGCCGACAGCCTGGAACTGGTGCCGTCGGTGGACATGACGCCCTTCCTCACACAGCAGAAATACGAACTCGGCGTGCTGCGCGACAACCTGCGCATGGATTCGCCGATCTTCCGCTTCTCGCTGCGGGTGCTGCTGGCGGTGCTGGTAGGCCTGGTGGTGGCCGGCCACCTGCCCTATGCCTCGCATGGCTACTGGATCGTGCTGACCATTGCCGTGATCCTGAAACCGAGCTACAGCATGACCCGTCAGCGCCGCCGCGACCGCCTGATCGGCACGCTGGTGGGTTGCGCCCTGACGTTGATGATCCTGCACGTCACCCGCTCGCCGGCGGTGCTATTGGCCTGCCTGTTCATCGCCACTGCCGCCGGGCCGACCTTCGTGACCATCAAGTACCGCTACACGGCGGTGGCCGCCAGCATGCAGATCCTGCTGCAGATCAGCCTGCTGCTGCCCGAAAGCGGCCATGTGGTCGGCGAGCGCTTGGTCGACACCGTGCTGGGCGCGGTCATCGCCACCGTCTTCAGCTTCGTGCTGCCGAACTGGGAATACCGCTCGCTGGCGCGCCTCTTGCGTGGCGTGCTGCAGGCCAGCAGCGCCTACCTCGCCGCCAGCCGCGAACTGCTGCAGGAGCGCGCCGAAAACGATTTCGTCTATCGCCTGAGGAGAAAGCAGTTCATGGACAGCCTGGCCGCGCTGTCGGCGGCGCTGCTGCGCATGCAGGACGAGCCGCCCAGCAAGCGCCGCGCGGTGGAGGAGATACACCAGTTCGTGCTGAAGAATTACCTGGTGGCTTCCCAGATCGCCGCGATCCGGCTGCTGCTGCGCAACCACGCCGAGGCGCTGCCGCGCGAGGCCGTCAACGACTGGCTGGAACAGGCCTGCGACCAAGCCTGCCGCATGCTGGCGCAGGCCCGGCAGGCGCTGGACTCCGGCCTGCCGCCGGACCAAGCCCCGCCCGGCCCGCCCGAGGTCCATTCCGACGACGCCTGGAGCGGATGGCAAGCCCTGCAGCGCCGCACCCGCCTGCTCGACGACGATGTGCGCCAGATCGCGTTTCAGGCTGGCATGATCGCGCGGATGCTGAGGACGGTGTAGGTTGATCGGCTGCCGCTGATGGGGGCAGTGGCTATCCGGTGCTGGTAGGGGTGCCGTCGCCGTTGCTTTTGACTTACGCGTAGCGACAGTTGCCGTTGCAGTGGCTTTTGAAGTTGCCGTTGCAGTTGGTTTTTGAAGTTGCCGTTGCAGTTGGTTTTTGAAGTTGCCGTTGCAGTTGGTTTTAAGTCCCGTTGAGCGCGCCGTGACGTCGGTGCATGGAGCGGGAAAAGGTGCGGCGTCTGTCTGAGCCAAGCGCAGCTTGGCGAGTTTAGCCGCGCCCCGCTCCATGCATCGACGGCACGGGGACCCTCGCGCAGCGAGGGCGCGATCACCGGGTCGCCTTTTCTTGCCTACTTCTTTTGGCGAAGCAAAAGAAGTAGGTCGCCTGCCGGGGCGAACTCCCGGCCTGGTCATGACGATAGTGGGGTCGTGTTGTTTCATCCGCCGTAAAGACGTCACTGCGAAGCAGCAGTTGCTTTTGAAGTTTGAAGTTTGAAGTTTCAATACGAACGTCAACATCAACACCGACAGTGCTGCCCGGGCGTTGCCGGGTGACGCAAGGCGGCTGCACTGCCGTGGAGACAAGCCGGGAGTCCGTCCCGGCGGCCGGGTCACTTTTTTGCTTCGCCAAAAAAGTAACCAAAAAAGGCGACCCGATGATCGCGCCCCCGCTGCGCGGGGGTGCCCGTGTCAGCGGTACCCGGAGCGGGGCGCGGCTAAACTCGCCAAGCAAAGCTTGGCTCAGACAGACGCCGCACCTTTTTCCGCTCCGGGCACCGCTGACACGGCGCGCTCAACGGGACTTCACTGCCACTTCAAAAGCAACTGCAACGGCAACGGCAACGGCAATTGCAACTGCAACTGCAACCGCAATCGCAATCGCAACCGCAACTGCCCGGCCGCCGCCTAGCCCAAGGGCTACCCGACTGCCCCACGCACATTGCGAGCCCCCCCTACTGCGACACCGAACCACGCTGCCCCGCCAGCAGCCGGATCAGGTTTTCCGATTCGATCGGCTTGACCAGATGGTGGTCGAAGCCGGAAGCATGCGCCCGTTCGCGGTCTTCCTTCTGGCCATAGCCGGTGACGGCCACGATCAGCTTGTCGGCGGTCTCCGGCCGCGTGCGCAGGCGGCGCGCGACTTCGTAGCCGTCCATGCCGGGCAGGCCGATGTCGAGCACGATCGCGTCGGGGCGGAATGACTGGGCGGTGGCCAGGCCGGACGCGCCGTCATAGGCCACTTCGACATCGCTGCCGTTCAGGCGCAGCATCATGGCCAGGGCATCGACCGCGTCGCGGTTGTCGTCCACCACTAGGATGCGGCGGGCCAGCGTCGGCAGGCTGGCCGGCGCTGCGGCCGGCGCCGGCGACACGGCGGCGCGCGCCAGCGGCAGCCGCACCACGAACTCGCTGCCGAGCCGCTCGCCGGCGCTGCGCGCCTCGACCGTGCCGCCATGCAGCTCGGTCAGGCGCTTGACCACCGACAGGCCAATGCCCAGGCCGCCCAGCGAGCGGTCCAGCGAGCGCTCGGCCTGCAGGAAGAGATTGAACACATGCGGCAGGATCTGCGGCGACATGCCCACGCCGTTGTCGGCCACCCCGATCGTCAGCCAGCCGCCCTGCTGTTCCAGGCTGACGGTGATGCGGCCGCCGGCCTCGGTGTACTTGGCGGCATTGTTGATCAGGTTGCCGATCACCTGCGTGAGCCGGGTCGAGTCGCCGCGCAGCACTGGCAGCGAGCCCTGCGACAAGCCTTGGGTAATCAGCTGATGGCCGCGCGCCTCCAGCAGCGGCCGGTTCATTTCAATGGCGCGCTGGACCATGGCCACCGGATCGACCTCCTCGTCGCGCAGCACGATCTTGCCGGTGGAAATCCGCGACACATCCATCAGGTCGTCCACCAGCCGCGCCAGGTGCCGTGCCTGCCGGTCGATCACTTCGCGCGCCTTCTGCACCTGCGGCGGCGCATCCGGCGCCATCAGTTCCATGATCTTCACCGCGCTGCTGATGGGCGCCAGCGGGTTGCGCAGCTCATGCGCCAGCATGGCGAGGAATTCATCCTTGCGCTGGTCGGCCAGGCGCAGAGCAAGCTCGGCCCGCTTGCGCTCGCTGACATCGAGCGCGATGCCGCTGCTGCTGCGCGGCGCATCGCTGTCGGCCTTGCCGCGCACCTCGATCCAGCGGCACTCGCCGGGCGCCGTGTCGGGCAGCTCGATCTCGCAGCGGTAAGAGTCGCCGCGCGACAGCGCATCTTCCGCAATGGCGCGCAACCGTGCCTGATCGGCCGCCGGCAGGAAGCGCCAGTTGTCCATCTCGTCGTTGTCCTGCCTGGCCTGTTCCCACACCGGACCGAATACCGACGGCGCGTTTTCCGAGAACCGGGTGACGCCGCTGTCGAGGTTCCAGCGCCATGCGGCCATGTTGGCGGCCAGCAGGCTTTCCCGCAGCCGCTCCTCGCTCTGGCGCATGGCCTGTTGCGCCTGCTCCAGCGGCGACAGGTCGGTGTTGGTGCCGAACCATTGCACCAGCCTGCCGCCGGCGTCGCGCAGCGGCGCGAGCTGGGTGAAGAAGCGCCGCAGGCTTCCGTCCGCGCCGCGCATCGCAAAGGTCAGGGCGAAGGGCTCGCCGGACGCGATGCCGGCCTGCCACTGGCCGTCGATGGCCGGCAGCTCCGCCGGGTCGGCGACCTGGCGCCAGCCGTTGTCCGCCGCCTGCTCCGCGGTCAGTCCGGTATAGGCGTACCAGCGGTCGTTGTACCACTCGACCCGGCCGTGCGCGTCGGCGATCCAGGCAAGCTGCGGGATGGTGTCGGCCAGCTGATGAAACTTCTCGTTCTCGTTGCGCAGTAGAGCATGCTGTTCATGCAGCCGGTCCAGCATGTGGTTGATCGACACCGCCAGGCTGGCCACCTCGCGGCTGCCGCGCGCCTCGACACGGCCCATGCCGAATCCGTCGCGCACTACGCTGCTGGAAAACTGTTCCAGCCGCCGCAGGTCGCGGGTCAGCGCCAGCGCCAGGCGCGAGCCCAGCAGCAATACCGCCGTCGTCAGGGCCAGCACCACCACCAGGATCAGGGCGTAATGCGGCAGCAGCGCGCCATAGTCGGCTGGCGGCATGTCGCTGCGCACGAGGTAAAGACCGAGGCCGCTCAACAGCGGCGGCATTTCAAGGCGGCGCAGGTCGGCGGCGACGACTCCATCCGGCGGGCCGGGCATGATCGCCAGGCCGGCATCGTGCTCGACATCGGCCAGGCGCAGCTTGTAGAGCAGCGCGCCTTCCGGCGTGCGGGTGCGGGAATAGCGCAGCAGGTGCACCACCAGCAGTTCCGGCCCGCCCGCGCCGTCCTGGGTGGCGGCGGCATCCTGCCCGGCAGCCATCTGGCGCCGCAGCCAGGCCAGTTCATCGGGGGAAAAGCGGGCGCCGGCGCTTTCCGCGATCAGCGCGCCCTCGAAGTCGCTGAGCATCAGGTGCACCGGCACGCCATTGATCTGGCGGGCGCCGTTCAGGTAGGGCTTGAGATAGGTCTCGCGGCCGGCGCTGTCGACCAGCGCATTGGCCAGGATCGCGCTTTGCGACAGTTCTTCCAGCCGCACCGCGATGCCGCTGAGCAGGCCGCGCGCGCTGCTGGCGTGGAAGTCCATTTCCTTCGCATGCAGCGCCGCCAGGCCCCTGGCATGCTGCTGGGCCACCAGCGCCCAGGAAGCCAGCAGCGTCAGCAGCAGCGCAGCGGCGGCCAGCGCGGCGGAGGAAAACGCAAAGCGCCGCGCCAGGCTGCCGGCCGCGAGTCCGTTGAACAGCATGCCTACTTCCCGGCCGGAACCAGCGTGCCGTCAGCCCGGAAGCGGGCCATCAGCAGCTGTTCCGGGCCCAGGGCCTCGTGCCGGTCCTTGGTGAAAGGCGGCTGATAAAGGCGCACCAGGCCGCGATAGCTACCCAGCCGCTCCAGCGCATCGCGCACCGCCGGCCGCTCGGTACTACCGGCCTTCGCGATGGCGCGCGCCAGCAGGTGCATCGCATCGTAGGCATGGGCCACGCCAACCGGCGCCCGGATATCGTCGATGCGCCGTATCGGCGAGACGGCCGCAAGGGCCTTCATGAAGCCGTCCAGCGTCCTGGGGTCGGCCTGGAAGAAGCTGAAGGTCTGGATCACGGTGAAGTCCACCTGCTGCAGCGCCGGCCCCGCCTGGCCGACGAAGTCGCCGCCGGTCACGCCCCAATGGCTGATGACGGGCAGGCGCTGCGCCGGCGGCAGCGCGGCGATTTCCCTGACCAGGATGGCCGCCTCGTCATCATTGGCCACCAGCACGATGGCCTGGGCGCCGGCGTCGCGCAGGCGCTGGTAGCCGGGCATGAGCGTGCTGTCGCGCCAGTTGTACCAGGCCGTTCCCACGATACGGGCGCGCGCCTTGCCGGCGCCCGCATGCAGCATCGCCGCGGTTTCATTGCTGCGGCCCCAGGAGGTATTGGTCAGCAGCAGGCCGATGCGGTTGTAGCCGCGCCGCTCCGCGCTTTTGAGCATGTACGGCATGGCCAGGCTGTCGCGCAGCGACACCCGGAACATGTAGTTGGGATCGGTGCCGTTGTCGATGATTGCGTCGGCGGAAGACCAGACCGCCAGGAAGGGCAGCCGCGCCTCCGCCAGCGTGGGCAACTGCTCGATCAGCACCGGGGAAAAGCGCCCGCCGAACACGGCTACCAGGTCCGGCATGGCCGCCAGTTCGCGGATATTGCGGATGCCGCGGGCAGGGATGGAGCGATGGTCGCGCATGACCAGCTCCAGCTTGCGGCCGTCCAGCACGCCGCCGGCGGCATTGATCTCGGTGATCGCCGTGCGCATGCCCAGTTCGATCGCCTGGGCGGAAATGCTGTTGTCCAGGCCGAACTCGGCGTCCAGGCCGACCAGCACCGGCCCGCCGGCGCCGTATGCCGGCCAGGCGAGCAGCAGGGAAGAGAGAGCAAGGACGCGCAACAGTCGCGCCAGCATTGCCAGGTAAGAAACGCACATAGGCCAATCCGCAATCCGGAATGGCATTCTATGTGAAATGTTTTTTGGCGATATACGAAACACTCAAGCTATCTGGCAAGGCTGGCTGCAGGATGGAAGGAAACCGGCGCTGCGCGACGCAGCGCCGCGACGCGCAGGCGCATCAGAATTCTTCCCAGTCGCCGCCGGCAGCCGGCGCGCTCACCGGCGCGGGCAGGCGCGGCTCGCTGCGGGCGGCCCGTGCCGGCGCTGACTGGCCGGCAGGCGCGACAGCGACGGCCACATTCGGCGAAGCGACGGCCACATGCGGCGACGCCACGGCCTGGCCGCCGTGCATGCGGAACACCTGCACCGCCGTCAGCAGATGCTGCGCCTGTTCCTGCAGCGCGCCGGCTGCCGCGGCGGCCTGCTCGACCAGCGCGGCATTCTGCTGGGTCACCTGGTCCATCTGGGTAATGGCCTGGTTGACCTGGCCTATGCCGGCGCTCTGCTCGGCGCTGGCGGAACTGATCTCGCCCATCATGTCGGTGACGCGGCGCACGCTGGCCACCACTTCCTCCATCGTGGCGCCGGCCTGCTGCGCCAGCTTGGTGCCGCCTTCGACCTGGCTGACCGAATCGGTGATCAGCGTCTTGATCTCGCGCGCGGCCGAGGCGCTCTTCTGCGCCAGGCTGCGCACCTCGGTGGCCACCACCGCGAAACCGCGCCCGTGTTCGCCGGCGCGGGCCGCTTCCACCGCGGCGTTGAGCGCCAGGATGTTGGTCTGGAAGGCAATGCCGTCGATCACGCCGATGATGTCGGCAATGCGGTGCGACGCGGCATTGATGGCGCCCATGGTCTGCATCACATCGGACACCACCGCGCCGCCGCGGGCGGCGACGTCGGAGGCGGCCAGGGCCAGCTGGTTGGCCTGGCGCGCATTGTCCTCGTTCTGGCGCACGGTGGAGTTGAGTTCATCCATCGCCGAGGCGGTTTCCTCCAGCGAGGAAGCCTGCTGCTCGGTGCGCGAGGACAGGTCGAGGTTGCCCGACGCGATCTGGCTGGAGGCCGACACGATGGTGTCGGTGCCGGTGCGCACCCGGCCGACGATGTCGACCAGGCTGTCGTTCATCCGCTTCAATGCCTGCATCAGCTTGCCGGTCTCGTCGTTGGCGCGCACTGGGATGTCCTGGGTCAGGTCGCCGGAAGCCACGGCGCTGGCGATGCGCACCGCTTCATCGAGCGGGCCGGTAATGGCGCGCACCAGGCGCACGCCGATGAAGATGGCCAGCAGCATGCCCAGCACCACGGCCGCCGAGCAGGTGTTGCGCACCCAGACATAAATGGTCTGGCTGCGCTCGAAATCGGCCTTTGCGCCGTCGGACTGCAGCCTGATCAGCGCATCGATCGCCGTCTGCGTTGGCAGCAGCAAGGTCGATACCGGGCCGTGCAGCAGTTCGATCGCATGGCCCGTGTCCTCACCGCGCACCGCCTGCACCGCCGGCACCAGGCCTTCGTCGAGATAGGTCTTGCGCGCCGCGGCGAACTGGTCGGCCAGCTTCTGCTCCTCCGGCTTCTTCGGGGTCTTCGCATAGGCTGTCCACAGCGCATCGGCCTCCTTGCGGTTGGCTTCCAATGTGGACATCAGGCCGCCGACCTTGGACGAATCGGCCGTCATCGCCCTTGCCAGCAGGATCTGGTTGCGGTTCATCAGGCTTGCCACGCCATTGATTTCGCCGATGGCCACCAGGCGTTCGCGGTACAGCATCTCCATGTCGTCATTGGCAAACTTCAGGCTGACGATGCCGATCACGCCGCCGACGACGAGTTGCAGGCACAGGAAGGAAAGGACGAAGATCAGGCGGCTCTTGATGGTGATGTTCTGAAGCATGGATATCGGTGGAAATTGGTATCGGACACCGACAATAACGACTTGAAAGTATGAAACTTGAGGCAACGCCGTCATTTGACGCCCCCGGGGCCGGCGCCCTCGGCGCTGCCGTCAGGGCGGCCCGGGCTGAAAGCTGGTGACGCCGGGCCGGCCGGGCAAGTCCAGCCGCGTCACCGCCGGCGCGCTGCTCGCAATCACCTTGCCGCCCCGCAGCACCGCCAGCCGCGTTGCCCGCAGCCGGATCGCTTCGACCGGATCGCGCGCCTGCAGCAGCACGAGGTCGGCGCGGCAGCCCGGCGCCACGCCGTAGCCTTCCAGGCCGAGTATCGATGCGGGCGTCGATGTCACCGCCGCAAAGCACTGCTTCATCGCCTCCTGCCCGGTCATCTGCGCCACGTGCAGGCCCATGTGGGCCACTTCCAGCATGTCGCCGCTGCCCAGGCCATACCACGGGTCCATCACGCAGTCGTGGCCGAACGCCACCGGCACGCCGGCCGCCAGGAGTTCCGGCACCCGGGTCATGCCGCGCCGCTTGGGATAGCTGTCATGGCGGCCCTGCAGGGTGATGTTGATCAGCGGATTGGCGATGGCGGCCACGCCCGCTTCCCGTATCAGCGGCAACAGCTTGGAGACGTAATAGTTGTCCATCGAGTGCATCGAGGTCAGATGCGAGCCGGTCACCCTGCCCTGCATGCCCAGCCGCTGCGCATGGTGGGCCAGGGTTTCGATATGGCGCGACAGCGGGTCGTCGGTTTCGTCGCAATGCATGTCGACCATCAGGCCGCGCTCCGAAGCCAGCTCGCACAGCAGGCGCACCGACTCCGCGCCGTCGGCCATGGTGCGCTCGAAATGCGGTATGCCGCCAACCACCTCCACGCCCATGTCCAGCGCCCGCAGCAGGTTGTTCATCGCATTCGGCGAGCGCAGCAGGCCGTCCTGCGGGAAGGCCACCAGCTGCAGGTCCAGATAGGGCCGCACCCTTTCCTTCACATGCAGCAGGGCTTCCACCGCCAGCAGCCGGTCGTCGCAGATGTCGACATGGCTGCGTATGGCCAGCAGTCCCCTGGCCACCGCCCAGTCGCAATAGGCCAGCGCCCGCTCCACCAGCGCCTCCTGCGCCAGCGCCGGCTTCAGTTCGCCCCACAGCGCAATGCCTTCCAGCAGCGTGCCGGACTGGTTCACCCGCGGCAGGCCATACGACAGGGTGGAATCCATATGGAAATGCGCGTCGACGAAGGGCGCCGTCACCAGCTGGCCGGCCGCGTCCATGGTCTGCCCTGCATCGGCCCGCAGATTGGCTTCCAGCGCAACGATGCGGCCGTCGCGTATGCCGATGTCAAGTTGCTTGCGGCCGTCGGCCAGGGTGCAGTTCGTGATCAGCAGGTCCAGCATGCTTGCTCCTTGTTGTTTCCTGGTGTTCCCTGGTGTTTCTACGCCAGCCCGCAGCCGCGCAGCAGCAGGGTTTTGAGATGCCGGGTCGCCGCGCCGATCTGCGGCGCATCCAGCTGTCCCACGTCCAGCACGGCGCACACCTGGGCTTCGAAGTCGGCATAGGTCTGGGTCGCGGCCCAGATCGTGAAGAACAGATGGCGCGGATCGACCAGCGCCATCCTGCCGTCGGCAATCCAGCGCTCGATCACGGCCGCCTTGCGCGCCACCAGCGCGCGCAGTTCGCCGCGCAGGATGTCGCCGATCTCGGTGGCGCCGTGCAGCACCTCGTTGGCGAATACCCGCGAGGCGTCCGGATGGGTGGCGGTGAGGCGCATCTTGGCCTCGATATAGTCCGACAGCGCAATGGCGGGATCGTTATCCTCGCGGATGCTGTCGGTCGGCGCCAGCCACAGCGCCAGGATGTGGGTCAGCACCGCCCGGTAGATCTCGCGCTTGGTGCCGAAGTAGTAGTGCAGGTTGGATTTCGGGACGCCGGCGCGTTCCGCAATCTCGGCCATGGTGGCGCCTGCATAGCCGGCGCGGGCAAACACCTGCTCGGCCGCCTGCAGGATGTCGGCCTCGTTGGCAAGGCGTATGCGGCCCTTGCCTCTGGGCTCGGCCACCGCGCCTTCCATGCCGCACGGTCCTTAGCGGGTGCCGAACATGCGGTCGCCGGCGTCGCCCAGGCCCGGCACGATATAGCCGTGCTCGTTCAGGCGCTCGTCCAGCGCGGCCGCCACCACCGGCACATCCGGATGGGCGGCGCGCAATGCGGCCAGTCCCTCGGGCGACGCCAGCAGACAGACATACTTGATGCTGGTGGCGCCGCTTTCCTTCAGGCGGCTCAGCGCGGCAATGGCCGAGTTGCCGGTGGCCAGCATCGGATCGACCACGATCACCAGGCGCGCGCCGATGTCGTCCGGCATCTTGAAGTAGTACTCCACCGGCTCCAGCGTCTCCGGGTCGCGGTACAGGCCGATATGACCGATGCGGGCCGCCGGCAGCACGTCCAGCATGCCGTCGAGCATGCCGTTGCCGGCGCGCAGGATGGACACCAGGCACAGCTTCTTGCCGCTGATGATGGGCGATTCGATCGTGGCCAGCGGCGTGTTGATGGTGATCATCTCGGTCGGCAGGTCGCGCGTGACTTCATAGGCCAGCATCTGGCTGATCTCGCGCAGCAGGCGGCGGAAGTTGTCGGTGGTGGTGTTCTCGCTGCGCATGAAGGTCAGCTTGTGCTGGATCAGCGGATGCGTGATCAGGGTGAAGTCCGGATTCATCGGATGTCCTTTAAAGGTTAAAACACGGTGCCGTCGCTATCGATTCGCACCGGCGGTCCGCCGCCCGGGCGGCGCTCGGCGGCGATGCGGCGTCCAGCCGCCCAGGTGCCGCCTTCCAGGATGCGCGCCAGCGGAAACTGCGCCGCCGTCATGCCCAGTTCGGCGCGCACTGCCTCGGCAAGCCGGTCCAGCGCGATCACGGTGAGCGCCCGCCATTCCACCACCGCCGGCTCGTCCACGGACAGAAGGCGGCTGGTGAAGGATGGGTCGCGGGGCGTGATTATGCCAAAGTCCAGCAGCAGTCCGCCATTGCGGTATTCCGGCAGGCCGGTCAGCTGGTCCAGGCCGGTCACCACAAGGCCCGCCTCCTCCAGCGGCTCCAGCAGCGAATAGGTCAGCCACTGGGTCAGCTTGTGGAACGGCACCAGGCCGTCGTCGGTGCCGGGATGGCGCCAGCAGTCGCCGAGATTGACGCCGTCCTGCGTCAGCCGTCCCGGCCACACCGGCCCGAGCACATCGAGCAGCAGCTTCAGCACCGCGCCCGCCTCGACGCGGCCGTTGTCGGCGCGTGCGGCAATGCTGTCGTACAGATTGCCCAGCCGCGCCGGACTGCCGAAGAGGCCGGGCGCAGCGGCCATCACCTCGCCCAGACGGCGCAGCAGGCCGGCCCGCCCTTCCAGGCCCACCAGCGGATTGCCTGGCCCCACCTGGAACGCCCGCGCCAGCGCCGCCGCGTCGAAGCGGGCCAGGGCTGCGGCATCGGTGCGCAGCGGCTGCGCGGCATCGTCCGACAGAGCGCCGCCGGCAAACAGCGCCAGGCTGGCCACGCCCAGGCCTTCCGAGCGCGCCAGCCGCATGCCGTTGGCGGCGTCGTCGTAGTGCCAGTCGGGCCCGGCGCCGGCATCGAGCAGCACGCTCGGTATCACCAGGTCGATGCGCACCCGGGCGCGTTCCGCGGCGTCCATCGGCGCGCTGTCGGCCAGCGCGCGCCAGCGGTCGACGCCGCCGGCCTCGAAATGCCGCCAGCGGCTGTGGTAAGGCACGTTCAGGTCGGGATAGCGCTGGCGTATGGTGTCGGCGACATAGGCCGCTGCCTGCGGCAGTTGCTCCAGATGCCAGCGGAAATGCGGCGCGGCGTCGCGCTCGGCCAGCCGCATGATCTGCGCGCAGTGGCTGCGCACCGCCTGCGCGCAGAGCAGGGAGGAAGCGGCAGCGCTCATTCGGCCAGCCCCCTGCCCTTGGGCACGGCCAGCTCCTCGATGCTGACCGGCGCAATCGTCGAGAAATAGCCGGCCGCCACCTTGGCATCCATTTCCACGCGGGCGTCGGCCGGGATCAGCTCGTCCGGAATCGGAACCCGCTCCACCACCTCGATGCCCTGCTCCACCAGCGCGCCATGCTTCATGTTGCTCATCGACGCCCAGCGGTCGATGCGCTTGATGCCCAGCCAGTGGAACACGTCCGGCATCAGTTCCTGGAAGCGCATGTCCTGCACGCCGGCCACGCATTCGGTGCGGGTGAAATAGGTCTCGGCGCGGTCGCCGCCAACCTGGCGCTTGCGGGCGTTGTAGACCAGGAACTTGGTCACCTCGCCCAGCGCCCGGCCTTCCTTGCGGTTGTAGATCACCAGCCCGACGCCGCCCTGCTGCGCCATCTCGATGCAGACCTCGATGCCATGGGCCAGGTAGGGGCGGCAGGTGCAGATGTCGGAGCCGAACACGTCCGAGCCGTTGCATTCGTCGTGCACCCGGCAGGCGACCCGGGTTTCCGGCTTGCCCAGTTGCTCGATATCGCCGAAGCAGTACAGCGTCATGCCGCCGATCGGCGGCAGGAACACCTTCAGGTCCGGCCGCGTGACCAGTTCCGGGAACATGCCGCCGGTCTGCTCGAACAGGTTGCGGCGCAAGGCGCTTTCCTTGATGCCGAAGCGCTCCGCCAGGCCCGGCAGGTACCAGACCGGGTCGATCGCCGCCTTGGTGACGCGGGCGTCGCCATTGGCGAACAGGATCTCGCCATCGGGCTTTAAGCGGCCGGCGTCGATGGCTGCACGCAACTCGGGCATGTTGATATGGGCCTTGGTGATGGCGATGGTCGGGCGGACATCGAGTCCGGCGGCGATTTCCTTTCCGAATGCGCTGGCCACCATGTGGCCGTAGGGATCGAGCGAGACGATCTTGCCGGCATCGGCCCACTGCGGATGGGGGCCGACCGCCTCGGCCGGCGTGGTGTCGGTGAAGTCGGGCCGGTGGTCGCGGTTGAGGTTGCCGGAGGCCACCGCCAGCGCCCGGTAGATCGCATAGGCGCCGGAATGGGTGCCGATGGCATTGCGGTATTGGCCGGCGCTGACGCTGGCGACGATGGGTCCGCGCTCCTGCGGCGTGGCCGCGCCCCAGCGGACAGGATGGGCGGCCTTGTCGCCTCGGCCGGGTGTATGCGACGTCAAAACAATATGGGCGGACATGCTAGCGACTCCTCGATGAGTGTGGCCGTATAACGAACATAAATCCTGACTGCACGGTCAAGTTTATTCCTGTTAGCAGTTTGTGTGCCTGGAAAAATTCGCCGGAAAACAGCGCAGTGTTGACCCACCGCAGGCCGGCTGCGGGTTCAAACGCACCCTCCGGGGGAGCCGATGCGTTAAGGTGAGTCATGGCGGTGCACGACGCCCCAGCAGGAACGATGACCGGAGACCGCGGCGCCACCCGCAGCGCCGCAAGGAGTTGCGATGAAAGTACCGATCGATGCAATGCTTCCCTACGCCTCGCTGCAGGAATCCCTGCCCGCCCTGCTGGGCTGCCTGCGGCTGGTGGTGCCGATGCGGCTGTGGATGGTGGGACGGCTGGCTGGCAGTTCCTGGACCGTGATCCAGGCGGACGACACGCAGGACCGCGTCCGGGCGGGCGACAGCTTTCCCTGGCCCGACACCCTGTGCATCCGGGTGCTGGAGCATTACGGATGCTGCTTCGCCGAAGACGCCGCCGCCAACCCGGTGCTGGCCGACGCACCCGTCAGAAGCGCGATCCCGATCGGCGCCTATATCGGCTACCCGATGCTGTCATGGCGGGGGGAGTTGCTGGGCACCATCTGCGGCGTCCACCCCGAGCCGATGCCGCCTTTCAGCGCTGCCCAGCGCCAGCTGGTCAAGACCATCTCCCGGACCATCAATACCCTGGTCGCCCATTCCTTCAAGCTCGACGACCAGCGCTCGGCGCCGGCCCGGGTCAGGCCGCCGGCCAACATCGACCACCTGACCGGCCTGCCCAACCAGCACGGCTGGCAGGTATTGCTGGAGGAAGAGGAAGCGGCGCTGAAGCAGGAAGGCGCGGATGCGATGGCAATGATGGTGGAACTGAACGAACCGGAAAACAGCGCCGACGGCGCCGGCTCGGTCGACTGGGACAATACCCTGAACCGGGTTGCCCACCTGCTCAAGAGCCATGTGCGCGAGCAGGATGGCCTGGCCAGGGTCGGCCCGGCCCGCTTCGCCCTGCTGCTGCGCGGCGTGAACGTGCGGCAGGGTGACCATGCCGCCGAAAAGATCGGGCAGGCGCTGGCCGACGCCGGCATCCGCGCCGGCCTCGGCCATGCGATGCGCCTGGCCAGCGGCTCGCTGGCCAATGCGGTGCGGATCGCCGACATCCGGATGTACAACGCCAAGCTGGGCGCGGCCGGCGTGCCGGGCGCGCCCGCCGCGCAAACCGCGCAGATGCCTGGCGAAGGCGATTCAGGCCATCAGCGCAAGGTGTAGCGCACGCCGACGAACACGTTGGAACCGGCGGTGGCATAGCCGCTTGCCAGCTCGTAGTTCTTGTCGAGGACATTGTTCCAGCGGCCGTACACCGACCAGTCGCGGCCGAGCTGGTAGCTGGCATACAGGTTCAGCAGGCCATAGCCGGCCAGCGCGGTGGTGTTGGCGCCATCGTCATAGCGACGGCTGGCGAAACGGGTTTCCACGCCGCCGGAGAGCGCGCCGGTCGCATACTCCAGCGCCACGGTGCCATGCCGCTTTGCGCGGCGCGGCAACAGCAGGTCGGTGGTTTCGTCCCGCGGGTTCTGGAAGTCCAGCGAGCCGCGCAGCGTGTAAGGGCCGAAGCGGGTGGATGCGCCCAGGGTCACGCCGGTCAGCAGGGCCTGATTGACGTTGTAGGCGCAGCCGAAGGGGTAGTTGTCCGGTGAGACCGGGCACTCGGCGGCATAGACGATCAGGTCTGACACGCGGTTACGGTAAAACACCGCGCTGAAACGGTCGCCGCCCTTCTCGTAATACACCCCTGCTTCCACGTTGCGGCCGCGTTCGGGACGGTTGGTCGGCACGCCATAGTTGGGAAAGTACAGCTCGTTGTAGGTCGGCGCCCGGAAACTGGTGCCGGCGCTGGCATTGACGCGCAGCGCATCCGTGATCCGGTAGCCGTAGCCGAGGTTGCCGGTGGTTTTCGAACCGTACTGCGAGCTGTCGTCGTTGCGCAGGCTGGCGCTGGCCAGGTGGGCGCCGCGGCGCATCTGGTAGCTGGCCGCAATCGCATTCGTGGCGCGGCTGTCGGCACTGAAGTTGCTCGAGTCGACATGCTCGATACGGCGCTCCAGCAGGACCTGCGCGAGGTCGCTGCCGATGGTGATGTCGTTCTGCCAGGTCAATGCATCCTGCCTGGTCCTGGCCGTATCGATGCCGTACGCGGAAATGTCCCTGGCCTTGTCCAGGCCGCTGGAGAAGCGCAGCAGGCTGGTCCAGTTCGGCAGCAGCTGGTTGCGGCTGTAGACCGAATAGGCGCCGATGCGGCTGATCGACCGGTCGTTGACGTCGGACGGACCGGCATCGTATTCGCCTTCCAGCCGGCTGTGCAGGAAGGTCAGGCCGATCTCGTGGCCTTTTGCCAGGTCCATGCCCAGCTGGCCGCTGGCGCTTTCGCGGGTATAGCCATCCTTGTCCGGATTGAAGGAAAAACTTTGTGGCCGGGTTGCGGAAAAACCGTCTGCCCGTTCACGCGCCACATTGACCGAATACCTGACGGCATGCTCGCCGCCGGTGGCGCCGGACAGGCCGGCTTCGAGGCTGCGGGTGCCGTAACTACCGAGACCAGCGCCAACGGTCAGGCTCGGGGCTCGTTCGCCTCTTTTCGTGAAGATCTGCACCACGCCGCCCACCGCGTCGGCGCCATACATCGTCGACAGCGGACCATAGACAATCTCGATCCGGTCTATCTGCGACAGCGGCAGCGCCGACCAGGTGGCGCCGCCCAGGGTGGACGACCCGACGCGCACGCCGTCGACCAGCACCACGTTCTGGCTATTGCCGGCGCCGCGCAGGAATACCGAGGCGGCAGTGCCCGGTCCGCCGTTGCGCGACACCTCCAGTCCGCGCTGCTGCTGCAGCAAATCGACCAGGCTGGTCTGGCCGGAAGCGGCGATCTGCTCTGCGGTGATGACGACATTGTCGGTCAGCACATCGCGCACAGGCTGTGGCGTGCGGTTGGCAGTCACCTGCACCGCCGGCAATGCGCCGTCGGTCTGCTGGGCCAGGGTGGACAGGGGAAATGCAGCGGCAATGGCGGCTGCAAGAAGCGGCGCGTGGATGAAGCCCACGTCCGGAGAACGAGTCGAAGTCATGGTTGGATAGCGAAAGGGCAACCGGCCTGCTTCCCCGCGGGCCGGATGGAACGGAAGACAGGGCCGTGGCCTGCGAGACGGAAGGACAGTGCTCGCCTTCAGCCTTGCAGTCGCATGGACTGCTTCCACCTGCTCTGGCCGGTATCCGGGCTGGCAAGACAGACCTTTCACCTTCCCATGCAATGGAGCGCTGGCGACAGCGCTCCGGCACAGTGGTATTTGAAAAGGCCGGCCGCATTGCTGCGGCGCTTGCTTTACCGTTGCGGGGGCAGCACACGCTGGACGCGCGCCGTGAAAGGACGGCGCGGACTTCGTGTTTCCCGTTTAACTGCGGACATGGGCATGTCCGCGGGCACCAGAACGGCGCAATTGTACGGAGATGACGGACTTAGGGCAATTGAAAGACCAAACCGGCAATCAGCGCACCGCGCTCATTTCCAGCCGATGCGCCAATGCCAGAAGCCGCGGCCGCACTTCATTGAGCAGGAATTCCCGCGACAGCGTGGTCGACGGCCCGCCGCAGTTGATAGCCATCGCCGAATTGCCGCTGACAGGACGAAAGCCCACAGCAATGCCGTTCACGTCTTTCTGCCAGTCGCCAAAGGACGTGGCGCAGCCAAACTCCCGGTCGTCCGCCAGGGCTTTTTCCAGGCCGGTGACGACATTGGCATAGGCCTGGTCATCCAGCTCGCGGGCGCGGTCCAGGATCTCTTCCCGCTCCTGCTCGCTGGCCCGCGCCATGTAGGCGCGGCCGATCGCGGATGTGGCCAGCGGAATGCGGGAACCCACCTGCAGCGTCAGCGCCAGCGCAGCGGTGCTGTGCGACACCTCGACGTAAATCATCGACAGCTTGTCGCGCACCGCAATGGCGACGGTGGCGCCGGAGAACTCGGCCAGCTCATGCATCAGCGGCCGGGCCAGCTGGCGCACGTCCATCCGCGCCAGGGTGGCGCTGCCGAGCGCCAGCGTGGCATTGCCCAGCGCGAAGCGGCCGCCGTCGGGCAGCTGCACCAGGTAGCCAAGCTTGGTCAGGGTATAGGTAATGCGGGTGATGGTGGATTTCGGAAGGCCGCAGCGCTCGGCGATCTGCTGGTTCGACAGCGACCTGTCGCCCGAACGGAAGCAGGAAAGTACTTCCAGGCCGCGCGCCAGTGCGGTGATGTAGTAGCGGTCTTCGCCGGCGCGGGCGCTGTCGTCCGCCGGGTCGAGGCTGTCGTCGGTCACGGGAAGTGAGGAAGTGCTCATGATCTTGATAGGCCGCATCGCACGAACGGGGCGCGGCTCGTTTCGGAATTGATAGGCTGACGTTAGCACATTCAACGGCTTAGTGAAACACTGTTTCATTGCGCGGCACCAGCCGACCGCCCTGCCGGGATGGCATCAAGAAAAAGCCCGCGAAAACCGGGCTGCATGCATCCGGTATGTCGCGGGCTCTAGCCGGAAATGCATCCGGCCGGCGTTCTTACGCTGCTTCGCGCGATGCCTTCTTGCGCTCGTGTTCCTTCAGGTAGCGCTTGCGCAGGCGGATGCTCTTGGGCGTAATTTCGACCAGTTCGTCGTCCTCGATGAATTCCACCGCGTATTCCAGCGACAGCTGGACCGGCGGCACCAGGCGCACTGCTTCGTCGGTGCCGGAGGCGCGCACGTTGGTCAGCTGCTTGCCCTTGATCGGATTGACCACCAGGTCATTGTCGCGGGAGTGGATGCCGATGATCATGCCCTCGTACACCGGGTCGTTGTGAACCACGAACATGCGGCCGCGATCCTGCAGCTTCCACAGCGCATAGGCCACGGCGGCGCCGTCGTCCTGCGAGATCAGCACGCCGTTGCGACGACCGACCATCTCGCCCTTGGAGCTGTCGACTGCTGCGTATTCGTCGAAGATGTGGCTCATCAGGCCGGTGCCGCGGGTCAGGGTCATGAATTCGCCCTGGAAGCCGATCAGGCCACGTGCCGGGATCTTGTATTCCAGTCGGACACGGCCCTTGCCGTCCGGCTGCATGTCCTGCAGGTCGCCACGGCGGCGGCCCAGTTCTTCCATCACGCCACCCTGGTGGGTTTCCTCGACGTCCACCGACAGCAGCTCGAACGGCTCGTGGCGCACGCCGTCCACCATCTTGAACACCACGCGCGGACGCGACACGGCCAGCTCGTAGCCTTCGCGGCGCATGTTCTCGATCAGGATGGTCAGGTGCAGTTCGCCGCGGCCCGAGACTTCGAACACGGTGTCGTCATCGGTCGGCGAAACGCGCAGCGCGACGTTGGCCTTCAGTTCACGGTCCAGGCGGTCGCGCAGCTGGCGGCTGGTGACGAACTTGCCTTCGCGGCCGGCCAGCGGCGAGCTGTTGACCATGAAGTTCATGGTCAGCGTCGGCTCGTCGACCTTCAGCATCGGCAGCGCATCCGGGGTGTCCGGCGCGCAGACGGTGGTGCCGATGCCCAGTTCCTCGATACCGTTGATCAGCACGATGTCGCCGGCGACGGCTTCATCGACCAGCACCCGCTCCAGGCCCTTGAAGTTCAGCACCTGGTTGATGCGCGCCTTCTGCGGCGTGCTGTCCGGGCCGTTCATGATGATCACGTCCTGCAGCGCCTTGACGCGGCCGCGGGTGATGCGGCCGATGCCGATCTTGCCCACGTAGGAGGAATAGTCGAGCGAGGAAATCTGCAGCTGCAGCGGGCCGTCCGGATCGTCGTCGCGCACGGGAACGTGCTGCAGCACGGCGTCGAACAGCGGCTTCATGTCGCCTTCGCGCACTTCGGAATCGAGGCTGGCGTAACCGTTCAGGGCCGAAGCGAACACGACCGGGAAGTCGAGCTGCTCTTCGGTCGCGCCCAGCTTGTCGAACAGTTCGAAGGTGGCGTTGATCACCCAGTCAGGACGGGCGCCCGGACGGTCGATCTTGTTGACCACGACGATGGGCTTCAAACCCAGGGCCAGCGCCTTGCGGGTCACGAAACGGGTCTGCGGCATCGGGCCTTCGACCGCGTCCACCAGCAGCAGCACGCTGTCGACCATGGACAGCACGCGCTCGACCTCGCCGCCGAAATCGGCGTGGCCCGGGGTGTCGACGATGTTGATATGGGTGTCGTTGTACTCGACCGCGCAGTTCTTGGCCAGAATCGTAATGCCGCGTTCTTTTTCGAGGTCGTTGGAGTCCATCACGCGCGCATCAACATGCTGGTTCTCGCGGAAGGTGCCGGACTGGCGAAGCAGCTGGTCAACCAGCGTGGTTTTGCCGTGATCGACGTGGGCGATGATGGCGATGTTGCGTATTGCGCGTTTGATATTTGACATGATCTCTTGTCTGCGAATGTGGCGGAATTACGGAAGACGCGCATTGTATCATGCTGCGACGCACGAAACTCCGGAAAAATCCCTTTATTTCAACGAGTTGCCGACGCAAGGGGAAAGTCTGCAACAGGATATCGGTGCCTTATCCGGCGAGCACCAGCCGTTCCGGCGCGAGCACGCCGTATTCCATCAGTTGCGCAACGCCCAGCAGGCGGGCGTCGCTCTGGCGGTACACCTTGACCCGGCCCGCCGGCGGCAGGGCCCCGATGCCCGACTGGCCCAGCGCCAGGCGCTGGCCATGCAGGAAGCGGCGGGCCAGATCGTCGTCCAGGTTCAGTAACGGGAAACTCGACAGCAGCGCGTCGACCGGCGCCAGTGCGGCGGCACGCTGCGGCTCGTCCAGCGCGCCCAGCTGGTCCAGCGTCATCGCGCCTTCCAGCGTGAGGCGTCCGACCGCGGTGCGGCGCAGGGTTTTCAGGTGGGCGCCGCAGCCGAGCGCCGCGCCGATGTCCTCGCCCAGCACCCGGATGTAGGTTCCCTTGCTGCAGGTTACTGAAAGCCGCAGCAGCGGCGCTTCATAGGACAGCAACGCCAGCGAATGGATGACCACCTGGCGCGCTTCGCGTTCTAGCGTGATGCCGGCGCGGGCATATTCATACAGGGGCCGACCGTCGCGCTTCAATGCCGAATGCATCGGCGGAACCTGGGCGATCGGGCCGCGGAATTGCGCCAGCACGGCTTCGATCTGCGCCGATGTCACATCGACCTCGGCCGTGGCGATCACTTCGCCTTCGGTGTCGCCGGTGTCGGTGCGCACGCCCAGATGCACCGTGGTCTCATAGGTCTTGTCGGCTTCCAGCAAATCCTGCGAGAACTTGGTGGCTTCGCCGAAGCACAACGGCAGCAGGCCGGTGGCGAACGGGTCCAGCGTGCCGGTATGGCCTGCCTTTTCGGCATTGAGCAGGCGCTTGGCGCGCACCAGCGCGTCGTTGGACGACAGGCCTTCCGGCTTGTCCAGCAATAAGACGCCGTGCACCGGCACCCGCTTCCTGCGTGCCTCAGTCTTCATCCGCGTCCAGCGCACGGCTTGCATTGGCTTCGTCGATCAGCTTGGACAGCGCGGCGCCGCGCGCGGTCGAGTGGTCATGGACGAAATGCAGTTCCGGCAGGGTGTGGATGGTCAGGCGCTTGCCCAGCGTGAGCCGGATATAGCCGGCCGCCTTGGACAGGCCCTGGACGGTGTTCTTCACGACTTCCGGATCGTCCGCCAGCGTGGTGAAGAACACCTTGGCATGCGCGTAATCGGGGGTCAGCTGGACTTCGGTAATCGTGATCATGCCGACCCGCGGGTCTTTCAGCTCATAGGCAATGATTTCGGCCAGGTCGCGTTGGATCTGGTCGGCCACGCGCAATCCGCGGGCCGGTATGGTTTTGCTGTGTTTGGCCATGATGATGGATGTTGGTGATTGATGGATGGCGCGGGAAAACAAGGCGCGCCGTTGCAGCCTGGGCGGCTCGCAGCCTGGAGGACGGGCGTCCAGGCTGGACTGGCATGTTGCCGGGCGGCGTCTTCGCCGAACCCTCGCCGCAGCAGTGCGGGCGCGTCGCTATCCAGCAAAAAAATCGGGACCCGGCGATGCACATCGTACACCGCGGAATCCCGACGGGTCTTGACGCTCTCGCCTTACAGCGTGCGCGCCACTTCCTGCACTTCGTACAGCTCGAGCTGGTCGCCTTCCTTGATGTCGTTGAAGTTCTTCAGCGTCAGGCCGCACTCGAAGCCCGACTTGACTTCCTTGACGTCATCCTTGAAGCGCTTCAGCGAATCGAGTTCGCCGGTCCAGACCACGACGTTGTTGCGCAGCAGGCGGGCCGACGCGCCACGGCGGGCAATGCCCTCGAGCACATAGCAACCTGCAATCGCGCCAACCTTGCTGACCATGATGACCTGACGGATCTCGACCAGGCCGATATTGTTCTCGCGCTTCTCCGGCGCCAGCATGCCCGACATTGCCGCCTTGATCTCGTCCACCGCATCGTAAATGATGTTGTAGTAACGGATGTCGACGCCGTTGGCTTCGGCCAGCTTGCGGGCCTGGGCATCGGCCCGGGTGTTGAAGCCGATGATGACCGCCTTGGACGCCACCGCCAGGTTGACGTCGGACTCGGTGATGCCACCGACGCCCGCATGCACCACCTGCACCCGCACTTCGCTGGTGGAGAGCTTCTGCATCGAGTGCACCAGCGCTTCCTGCGAACCCTGGACGTCGGTCTTGATGATCATCGGCAGCGACTTGACTTCGCCTTCGGCCATCTGCTCGAACATGTTTTCCAGCTTGGCTGCCTGCTGCTTGGCCAGCTTCACGTCGCGGAACTTGCCCTGGCGGAACAGGCCGATTTCGCGCGCCTTGCGCTCGTCGGTCATGACCATGACTTCCTCGCCGGCATTCGGCACCTCGGTCAGGCCCTGGATTTCCACCGGCAGGGACGGACCAGCCTCGGAAATCGACTTGCCATTCTCGTCCAGCATTGCACGGACGCGGCCGTAGGCCGAACCTGCCAGCACGACGTCGCCGCGCTTCAGGGTGCCCGACTGCACCAGGATGGTGGCCACCGGGCCGCGGCCCTTGTCCAGCTTGGCTTCGATCACCAGGCCGCGCGCCGGCGCATCCACCGGCGCCTTCAGTTCCAGAACCTCGGCCTGCAACAGTACCTGCTCCAGAAGGTCGTCCACGCCCTGGCCGGTCTTGGCCGACACCGGCACGAACGGCGAATCGCCGCCGTATTCTTCCGGCACCACCTGCTCGGCGACCAGTTCCTGGGTCACGCGGTCGAGGTTGCCGCCCGGCTTGTCGATCTTGTTGATCGCCACCACCAGCGGCACGCCGGCTGCCTTCGCATGGGCGATCGCTTCCTTGGTCTGCGGCATCACGCCGTCGTCCGCCGCCACCACCAGGATGACGATGTCGGTCGCCTTGGCGCCGCGGGCACGCATGGCGGTGAACGCCTCGTGGCCCGGGGTGTCGAGGAAGGTGATCATGCCGCGCGGCGTCTGCACATGGTAGGCGCCGATGTGCTGGGTAATGCCGCCAGCCTCGCCGGATGCCACCTTGGCGCGACGGATATAGTCGAGCAGCGAGGTCTTGCCGTGGTCGACGTGACCCATCACGGTCACGACCGGCGCACGATCGAGCTGCTCGGCGTCGGCATGCTCGGCGCCGTCCTGCAGCAGGGCTTCAGGGTCGTCCAGCTTGGCCGCATGGGCGGTGTGGCCCATTTCCTCGACCAGAATCATCGCGGTTTCCTGGTCCAGCACCTGGTTGATGGTGACCATCTGGCCCAGCTTCATCAGGTGCTTGATGACCTCGGATGCCTTGACCGCCATCTTGTGAGCCAGTTCGGCCACGGTGATGGTTTCCGGCACGCTGATGTCCTTGACCACGGCTTCGGTCGGCACCTGGAAGTTGCTTTCGCGGTCTTCCGAATGGCCGCCGCGGCGACCGCCGCGCGGACCGGAACGCCAGCCGTCGCGACCACCGCCGCCGGTCGGGGCGCCACGGGTCTTGAGACCGGTGCCGCGCTTCTTGGCGTCGTCCTGCCAGGTCGACGACACATTGGCCGACTTGATGGACTTCTTGTCCGGCGTTGCGGCCGGCTTCTTGTCATCCTTCTTGACCTCGGCCTTCTTGTCGGCCGGCTTGTGCAGCGTGCCTTCCTGCGGCTTGGCCTTGGCAACCGGCGCGGGCGCCGGCTCCGGCGCCTTGATCACGCGGCGCGGCGCATTCATCATCGCCTTGATCTGCGCGACTTCGTCGGCCACCGCCTTGCGGGCGCGCTCGACGGCGGCAGCGCGCTCGGCGGCTTCCTTGGCTTCCTGTTCGCGCTTCTTGCTTGCTTCCTCTTCGGCAGCGCGCTTGGCTTCCTCGGCGGCGGGATCGGGCTTGGGCGGAGCGGCAGGCGCCTTGGCCTGCGTGGCCTCGACCTGGGCGGCAGCACGCCGGGCATTGGCTTCAGCCGCGGCCTTTTCGGCGGCAGCCTTCTGCGCAGCGCGCGCCTCGGCCTCTTCCTGGGCAAGGCGTTCCGCTTCCAGCGCGGCCAGGCGTTCCTGGCGCTCGCGCAGTTCGGCCTGCTGGCGCGCAGCCTGCTCGGCCGCCTGACGGCGCGCCTCTTCCTCGCGGCGGGCGACTTCGGCCGGGTCCACGGCCGGCGCGGCAGCCTGCGGCGCCGGCGCTTCTTCCGCGACCGGTTCGGCACGCTGGACGAAAGTACGCTTCTTGCGCACTTCCACCTGGATCGTGCGCGACTTGCCAGTGGCGTCAGCCTGCTTGATCTCGGTGGTTTCCTTGCGGGTCAGGGTGATCTTCTTCTTTTCGCTATCCGGCGCCACACCATGCGCGCGACGCAGATGACCGAGAAGCTTGTCCTTGTCTTCCTTGGAAAGCTGGTCGGAGGTCGAGCTTTTCTCGACGCCGGCTGCGCGCAGTTGGGTCAGCAGCAGGTCGGCCGGCATTTTGAGCTCGGTGGCAAATTGGGCTACGTTGGTACTCGCCATTCAGTCCTCTTTTCTATGTGACGCGGTGGATGATGTGGGAACCGGCTTACTTGACAGCTGCCAGGCTCCACGCCTTGGCCTGCAGGGCCTTGGCGCGATCGTCGTACTTCAAGTCGATCAGCTTCATCTCCTCATCGCTCACATCTTCGAATGCATTGTCTATCAGCTGGCGCGCGCGGTCTGCCGGCAGCGCCAGTATTGCCCCAAATTCATCGTAGGCCAGCGCCGAGAACTGCTCCAGCGTCTTCACGCCAGACAGTCCCAGCTTGCCCGCGGTGACGCGGTCCATGCCGTCCAGGCCGACCAGGCCCTCTTCCATGCCTTCCAGGCCTTCCTCGGAAGCGATCGCCTCGGTCACCAGCGCGTCGCGGGCACGATTGCGCAGCTCGTTGACGGTATCTTCATCGAACGACTCGATTTCCAGCATCTCGGTGATCGGCACATAGGCGATCTCTTCCAGGCTGGAGAAACCTTCGCTGGCCAGGATGTCGGCGACTTCCTGGTCGACGTCGAGCTTGTCCATGAACAGCGCGCGCACCGCGGCGGTTTCCTGGGCAGCCTTGTCGGCCGATTCCTCGGCCGTCATGATGTTGATCTGCCAGCCGGTCAGTTCGGCGGCGAGGCGCACGTTCTGGCCGCCGCGACCGATGGCGATTGCCAGGTTTTCCTCGTCGACCACCACGTCCATTGCATGCTTTTCCTCGTCCACCATGATGGACGATACATTGGCCGGCGCCAGCGCGCCGATGACGAACTGGGCCGGGTCTTCCGACCACAGCACGATGTCGACGCGCTCGCCGCCCAGCTCGCCGGTCACCGCCTGAACGCGCGAACCGCGCATGCCGACGCAGGTGCCGATGGGGTCGATCCGCTTGTCATTGGTGAACACCGCGATCTTGGCGCGCACGCCGGGGTCGCGTGCTGCCGACTTGATCTCCAGCAGGCCCTGCTCGATCTCGGGCACTTCCAGCTCGAACAGCTTCATGATGAATTCAGGCGCGGTGCGCGAGAGGATCACCTGCGGGCCGCGGGCATTGCGCTCGATGCGCTGGATATAGGCGCGGACACGGTCGCCGATACGCAGATTCTCCTTCGGGATCATCTGGTCGCGCGGCAGCCGCGCCTCGATCTTGCCGGACTCGACGATGGCATCGCCGCGCTCCATGCGCTTGATGGTGCCGGTCACCAGCGCGTCGCCGCGCTCCAGGAAGTCGGCCAGGATCTGCTCGCGCTCGGCGTCGCGGATGCGCTGCAGAACCACCTGCTTGGTGTCCTGCGCAAAACGGCGGCCGAACTCGACCGATTCAATCGGCTCTTCGATGAAGTCGTCGACCTCGATATCGGAAATCTGGTCCTTGGCTTCGAACAGCAGGATTTCCTGGTCGGGCAGCTGCAGGCCGGCCTCGTCGGGCACCACGTGCCAGCGGCGGAAGGTTTCGAATTCGCCATTGTCGCGGTCGATCGAGACGCGGATATCGACGTCGCCTTCGTAGCGCTTCTTGGTAGCCTGCGCAAGCGCATGCTCCAGCGCGCCGAAAACGACTTCCTTATCCACGTTCTTTTCGCGCGCCAGCGCGTCAACCAACAATAAAATCTCGCGACTCATGCTTTGCGACTCCTAAAATCCACTTTTGGCACCAGGCGTGCCTTGTCCACATCGGCGATCGTAAATTCCAGGATCGCCGGGCCGTCTTTTCCTTCAAATTCAAGCTTGAGCTGGTCGCCTTCGGGCGCCTGCAGGATGCCCTGGAAGGACTTCCTGTTGGCCGCGCCCGGCATCGGCATGCGCAACTTCACCAACGCCTCCTGCCCTGCGAAGCGGCGGTAATCCCCCAGCTTCTTCAGCGGCCGGTCCAGCCCGGGCGACGATACTTCCAGACGCTCGTAATTGGCGTTCTCGACCGTCAGCACATGCAGCAGCTGGTGCGTCACCTTTTCGCAGTCCTCCACCGTGATGAAGCCACGGTCGGCTTCCTCTTCGGTGAAGTCGATGAACACACGCAGCAGGCCACGGCCGGCCTGCCCGAAATCGACAAGGTCATAACCCATGCCGACGACGGTTTTTTCTATCAGTTGCAGCAATTGCAAGGCGTTTCTCCGATGTTTGCTGACCAGCCGCCGCAAGCGATGCACAATCGTTTGCCAAAAAAAAATGGGCATCTGCCCATCTTTCTTATCGTTCAAGCCACGTTCAGCTGCTTTGCGATTGTTGCAACGATGTTGCTTACCCACCGTGCAATACTGCCTGCGTCGCGGCGACCTTCGTTAACTATCGAATTATACTGGATTAAAGAACGCGCTGCAATACCAAATGCCGCGGCGCGTCGGACGACGCGCCGCGGCCCATGCCCGCAATCGGTGTTTAACCCTTGGGGCGACGGCGCGGCGCGCCCTGGGCGCCGCCCATCGGGCCGCCGCGGCCCTGGCCTGTCGGACGCGGCCCGCGCCCGAAGCCCTGGTCGATGCCTCGGCCCTGGCCGGCGCCGACGTTGCGGCGCTGCTGGTTTGCGCCGGGAAAGCCCAGCGCCGTCTGCAATGGATCGGGCTGGCGCGGACGCTGCCCCGGCTGGCCCCGACGCTGCTGCGGATTGTTGTCGAACGGATTGACGCTCGCCGCGCGCGGCTGCCGCTCAGGGCGGCCCTGCGGCGCGGCACGCTCGCCGGACGGCTTTTCCATGCCGATCATCGCCATCAGGCCGCGCACATCATGCTCATCCATCTCTTCCCAGCGGCCACGCTTGAGGCCGCGCGGAAGCGTCATCGAACCGTAACGGGTGCGGATCAGGCGCGACACCGTCAGGCCGACCGCCTCGAACATGCGCCGCACTTCCCGGTTGCGGCCTTCACCGATGGTGACCCGGTACCACTTGTTGACGCCTTCGCCGCCGCCGTCGGCAATCTTGGAGAACTGCGCCAGGCCGTCTTCCAGCTCGACGCCGGCCAGCAGCTTCTGGCGCATGCCTTCTTCCAGTTCGCCCAGGGTGCGCACCGCGTACTCGCGGTCGATGCCGTAACGCGGATGCATCAGCCGGTTGGCGATGTCGCCGGACGTGGTGAACAGCAGCAGGCCTTCGGTATTGAAGTCCAGCCGGCCCACCGCCAGCCACTTCGCCGCCTTCATGGTCGGCAGGCGGTCGAACACCGAAGGACGCCCTTCGGGATCGCTGGTGCTGACGATTTCGCCAGCCGGCTTGTGGTACACCAGCACGCGCGGCGGCTTCTTGCTGACCCGGCGCTGCAGCAGCTTGCCATTGATGCGCACCTGGTCTGTCGGCAGGATGCGCTGGCCGATATGCGCCGGCTCGCCATTGACGGACACCCGTCCGGCGACGATCAGCTCTTCCATGTCGCGACGCGACCCCAGGCCGACCTCGGCCAATACCTTGTGCAGCTTGGGTGCATCGTCTTCCGCGGTCAGGTCGCGCCGGACGGCCTTGGCCGGAGCGCGGCCGCCGCGCGCGTCGTCGGCCGCGCTGTCGAATGCTTCCGAGGTCACGAAGGAAAACACGTCGTCTGCGTCGCCGGCGCCGCCGCGTGGCGCGCGGCCGGGCTTGCCGCCGTTGCGAGCGGACGCACCCTCGGCGCCCGGCTTCTGCCTGCCGTTCTGACGGTTCTGGCCAGCGCGTGGCGCCCCCGCCGCCGGCTCGCCCTGACGCCCGTCCTCGCGGGAGCCGGGACGGCTGCGGCGCAGCGGGCGCGGCGTGCGCGGGCCGCGGCCGGCGCCATCAGCGTCACTGCCCGGGCTGGTCTGCCGCTCGCGGGCGGAATCGTCAGCCATGTCGGCCGGTTGCTTGTCTTTGGGGTTAGGCGAGGTCATTTGTCGGTTCTTGGTTTTGCTGACCGGGCGCGGCGTCTTCCGTGGTTTCGGACGCGTGGCCTGGGAGTGAAAGTGGAATATCGGCGTCCGCGGCACTGGCATGCGGCGGCGCTGCGGGAGGAAGGCCGGCGGCCCCGGGCACCGGGGTCATCAGGCTGGCGAGGTCGGGGTTGCTCATCGCCTGCAACGGGGGCAACTGGTCCAGCGAAGCCAGTCCGAGGTCATCCAGAAACTGCCTCGTGGTGGCCAACAGGGCCGGACGGCCGGGTACGTCCCGATGGCCAATCGCCTCGATCCAGCCACGGTCTTCCAGCATCTTGATGATCTGCGAATTGACGGTCACGCCACGGATTTCTTCAATGTCGCCCCGCGTCACCGGTTGACGGTAGGCGATGATTGCCAGGGTTTCCATCGTGGCCCGCGAATAGCGCGGCGGCTTTTCCGGGTTCAGCCGCTCGAGGAACACCTTCATCTCCGGCCGGCTCTGGAAGCGCCAGCCGGAAGCCAGCCCCACCAGCTCGATGCCCTTGCCGCGCCAGTCATGGCGCAACTCTTCCAGCATCAGCTTGATTGTATCGGCACCCGCCGCCTCGGAACCGTCGTCGGACACATACAATTTTTTGAGATCGTAGATCGACAAGGGTTCGTTGGTGCAAAGCAATGCGGTTTCGAGGACTTTCTTGGCCTCAGCGGTATTCATGTGCAATTCATCTACGGCAATTCAGTCGCAATTTGCAGAGATCAAAAGTCAGCAGCGGTCGAAAGACGCGCGGCGAACCCTTCGTGAACTGTTGCTGCCGCTCCCGGGCGCCCGCTTGTTGGAAGAGAATCGTCGTGGGCCGGGAGGTGCAAATCGGGCAAGGCTAACCGGGACGACCTGTGGTTTTTGGTCCGGGCCGTGCCGCATGGGGTCTGCGACCGGGCCTGTCCGGTCGGCGGATTATAGAGGAAATGCGTGGCAGTGTCATAAAAAATGCCGGCTCCGGCCAATAACGCCCGCCCCGGCTTATTCGGCGGCCACCAGCTTCAGGTCCGCGCGCACCGGCGGAAACAGGCAGTCCTTTCGCATCAGCGCCGGCATCTCTGCCGCCGGCACGGGGCGCGACACATAGAAGCCCTGCACCTCGTCGCAGCCCATCGCCTGCAACGCACGCAGCTGGCCCACGCTTTCCACGCCCTCGGCCACCACCCGCATGCCCAGCGCATGGGCCATCACCACGATGGCGTTGAACAGCACGTTCGCGCCCGGCTCGTTGCGCAACTGCGACGTGAAGGCACGGTCGATCTTGAGCACGTCCATTTCCAGGCGCTGCAACTGCGACAGCGAGGAATAGCCGGTGCCGAAGTCGTCGATCAGGAGCTTGATGCCGAGCTGCCGTATCGCCGCCAGTTGTCCCGACACTAGGTCGCCGCCGCCCAGCATGCTGGACTCGGTGATCTCGATCTCGATCAGCCCGGCGTCGACCCGGTAGCGCTTCATGCAGGCCACCAGCAGCGGTCGCAGATGGCCTTCATCGAACTGCAGCGCGGACACATTGATCGATACCGGCGGCACCGCCAGGCCGAGTTCGCGCCAGGACGCAATCTGGGCGATGGTCTTTTCAATCACGGTCGAACCGATCTCGCGTATCAGGCCGGTATCCTCGGCGATCTGGATGAACTCCTCGGGCGCGAGCATGCCGCGCTCCGGATGCATCCAGCGCACTAGGGCTTCCATGCCGCACAATGCGCCGCTCTGCGTATTGACGCGGGGCTGGAAGAACATGATGAACTGATCCTGCTCGATCGCGCGCCGCAAGGCTTGCTCCTTGCCGAGGCGGCGCATCAGGGTGTCGGACAGGCCGGGCTCGTAGAACGAGAAGCGGCCCTTGCCTTCGGCCTTGGCTGCGTACAGCGCAAGATCGGCATGCTTGAGCAGCGTGTCGCGATCGGCGCCATCGCGCGGATACATGGACACGCCCACCGACGCCTGCACGACATGCACGCCCTGCCCCGGGACCTCGAACGGCTCCTGCAGCGCCTTGATCACCAGCCGCGTCACGCGCGAGACGTCGTCGCTGCCCTGGACGTTCTGCAGCACCACGGTGAATTCATCGCCGCCCAGGCGCACCACGTGGTCGCTTGCCCGCACCAGCGACTTCAGGCGCGCCGAAGCCTGCTTCAGCAGCAGGTCGCCCATGCCATGGCCGAGGGAGTCGTTAATGTGGCGAAAATCGTCGAGGTCCACGAACAGCAGCGCCATGCTGCTGTTGCTTGCGATGCAGCCGGAAATAGCCTGCGGCATGAATTCCATCAGCCAGTGCCGGTTGGGCAAGCCGGTCAGCGGATCGGTATTGGCGAGGTGGCTCAACGCCTGCTCCTGGGTGCGGCGCTCGGTGATGTCGCGTACGGTCATGGCGATTGCGGAACCGGAGCGCACCAGGCGGCGCGACAGCCAGCGCGCACCCAGCGGACCATGCGCCGAGGCCAGCATTTCATCCTCGTAATAGCCGGTTTCCATTGCCACGCCGAAGACCGACAGCAACTGCTGCGCATGGCTGCCGGAATAAAGCTGCAGAAAGCGCCTGCCGACCAGGTCGCGCTTGGCCCAGCCCACCAGTTCCGCACCGCGCTCGTTGCAGTCCTCGATCACGAAGTCGCACAGGCTGCCGTCACGGGCGTAGAGGGCCCGCACCGTGTAGAAGCCCTCCTCGGCACGGTCCACCGCCAGGCTGTAGGTCTTGCTCAGTTCCGCCCGCCGGCGCTCGCGCCGTGCCCGGCGCAGCGACAGGCGCAGGCCGGCGCCGGCGCCGGCAAGCAGCAACAGCGTTCCCGCCAGCGCCCAGCCGTAATGACGCTGCGCGGCCTGCTGGTGGACGGCCAGCACAGCGCTCTCGGACAAACCTGCCACGACCGTCAGGCCGCCCTGGGCCAGGCGCTGCCAGGCGACGATGCGGCGTGTCGCGTCGTCGAATTCGTCGGCAGGCAGCACCGCGATGCCGGCGCCATCCTCGAAAGCCTGGGCGCGCGTCAGCGGGGACTGCGCAACGCCCGGCCTGCTATAGGCACTGCTCAGCAATACCTGGCCAGTGCTATCGAGGAGCGACACAAAATCGTGGCCGCCGAGGCCGGTCTCGGCGCCAAAATCCACCAGGAAGGAGGGATCGGCCACGAACATCACCAGGCCATCGAAGCCGCCGTCGCCCGCATCGAGCCGTCGCGACAGCAACAGGCCGGCCGACGACAGCGCGCCGTCGGGAACACGGCTCACCAGCAGGCCTTCGCCGCGGCTTTCCCTGTGTTTCAGGAAGAAGCCGGTTTGCGCGACATCCTCCAGCACCGGGCCGCTCGACGCCAGCAATTTGCCGGTACTGTCGGCCACGCCGGCCGCCCGCAGTCCGAGCGACGGGCGCACGCTGCGGCGCAGCCGGCGTTCGAGCAGTTGCGGTTGGTGCAGTTCCTCCCAGTCGTATTGCAGACCCAGGGCCGCCTGGTCGGCCTGTTCAAGCGAGTGACTTAATTGCCGGGCGTAGGTTTTTGACAGGGCGGCCGCCTTTTGCCTGGCGTTGCCGAGCAGCGCGGACTTCTCGTCATCCAGATGGATCAAGGTGATTTTCCAGAGCAGCGCGATCAGGCACAACGTGGAAATTGCCCAGATGGCGCAGATCCGTACCGAACGCGAGCGCCGCGCGTGCCTGATTGCTTTGCTTAACCGTTCGGAAGGCATTTCCATGAGCGTACGCGGAGACGAAATGATGACAATAATTCAACAAAGCAATGTTTGTGCCGGGAAATAAATTTGTTTTAGATCAATTGCTTGCCAGATGCATGTGAGAATGGCCTTACCTGATGTAAAGATTTCCGACAGACGAAATTTCTATACGGAATTTTTTGAACCCGCCGCCCGATGTAATGTGAGCCGGCCCGGAATCTGAAGTAAGTAAGCAGGCAGCGGCATGCCCTGCTGGTCCGGGCAGGTGCGGTCAGCCCGCCACTCGTCGCCGGGAGGCTTTCTCAAGCTGTGATGCACTGGATTGCTCAGTGCCGGTGCTGATGATGGATGTCAGGCACATGGGCATGGCTATGGGTTAGCGGCTCGTGATCGTGGGCATGCGTGTGGGGCTCGCTGCCATCCCAGGCGAAATCATGCTGGTGCTGGTGATGCTCGTCATGCACATGCGCATGGCCGTGCCGCATGGCTGTGTGCGCATGCCTGTGCGCATGTCTTTCAGTCAGGTGAAGCCAGATGCCGGCCGCCATCAGCACGCTGGCGACCCAGAAGCCCGAGCCCGGAGCCTCCCGCAACATCAACAGGGAAATAGCCGCGCCGACGAAGGGCGCCGCGGAAAAATAGGCGCCGGTGCGGGCTGCGCCGAGATTGCGCAGGGCGAGTACGAAAAAGACAAGACTCAGGCCATAGCCGCAAAAGCCAATCACGGCGGCGCTCAGCAGGCCGCCCAATGCCGGCAATGACGCGCCCAGCGACATTGCAATGGCCAGGTTGACCACGCCTGCCACCAGGCCCTTGACGCCGGCGATCTGCACTGCGTCGCTTGCCGAAATCTTGCGGGTCAAATTGTTATCGATGGCCCAGCAGAGGCAAGCGGCGACGATTGCCAGCGCGCCCCAGGGAACGCCGAACGCCGGGCGCTGTTCCCAGCCGAGCACTACGCCGCCCGCCACGATCAGCACCATGCCGAGGAAAATGCGGCGATCGAAGTTTTCCCTGAATACGAACCAGGCCAGCATCGAGGTCAGCACCCCTTCCATGTTCAGCAGCAGCGACGCGGCCGACGCCGGCGTGCGACTCAAGCCCAGCATCAGCAGCACCGGCCCGGCAATGCCGCCAAACAGAATGGCCCCGGCAAGCCATCGCAGATCGGCGCGCGACAGCCGGGCGCTGGCAGCCTGGCCGGAACCCGGGCCGAACGCACGCAGGCAAAACCATGCCAGCAGGCCAATGCCGCTGCCCAGATACAGCAGCGCAGCCAGCATTACCGGCGAGATGGCGCCGACCAGCGTTTTTGCAAAGGGCGTGCTGGCGCCGAAGCTGACGGCGGCCAGGAAGGCATAGACAACACCGGTGGGCATGGTGATCACTCTGTGAGACAGGAATCAGGAAGCAGGTACATGGGCGCTTTCGGGGACGTGGACAGACCGATGGACGCAAACAGGCCATCAGGGTAACGCGGAATTCAGCGCATCCTGCCCGGGAGGAGCAGGCCCTCCGTTTTGCTGCAAACATCTTCAAATTTTCAGGGACGACAACCGATCCGGATATCGCCTATGCTATCGGCAAAAAACAAGGGGACGAGTCATCATGGCAATCAGCGAATCCATCCGGGCATGGGCCAGGCGCATCAAGCGCGATGCGGTGATGCTGTGGTTTGCGCGCCGGCATCGGGATACGCCGTTTCTGGCCAAAGCCCTGTGCGTATTTACCGTCGCCTATGCGCTGAGCCCGATCGACCTGATCCCGGACTTCGTGCCAGTGCTGGGTTATGTAGACGATGCGCTGCTGCTGCCCTCGCTGATCTGGCTGGCGGTGCGCATGCTGCCCGCCCATGTGATCGAGCAATGCCGCGCCCAGGCGGAGGAATGGATGGCCAGGGAAAAGGCCAAGCCCAAAAGCTATGCCGGCGCGATAGCGATCGTGGTCATCTGGCTTGGCGCCCTGTATCTGTGCTGGTGGTGGTATCAGGCGCGCTGAAACAATGCGCCGCGAATAAAACGAAAGGCCCGCGTTTGCGGGCCTTTCGACATGAAACCTGGTTGCGGGGGCAGGATTTGAACCTACGACCTTCGGGTTATGAGCCCGACGAGCTGCCAGACTGCTCCACCCCGCGTCTGAAGGCACTCATTATATACAGCGTTGGCGTGAATTGCAAACCGATGACGCCGTCGGCAGCAGTGTTACACTCTTCGCCTGATCATGACTACCCTGCCACCCATGAAATTCTGTTCGGAATGCGCCCATCCTGTCACCCAGACAATTCCCCAGGACGACAACCGGCTGCGCGATGTATGCACCCAATGCGGCACCATTCACTATCAGAATCCCAAGATGGTGATCGGCTCCGTGCCATTATGGAAAACGGACGGCGAAACCAAGGTATTGCTGTGCCGGCGCGCGATTGAGCCGCGCTATGGCTACTGGACGCTGCCGGCCGGTTTCATGGAAAACGCCGAAACTACATCGGAAGCCGCTGCCCGCGAAACCGAGGAAGAAGCCGGCGCCCGGATTGAACTGCACCAGCTTTTTTCGCTGCTCAACGTGCCGCATGTGCACCAGGTTCACATGTTCTATCTCGCCACCCTGCTCGACCTGGACTACCAGGCAGGCGTGGAAAGCCTGGAAGTAAAGCTGTTTTCCGAGAGCGAGATTCCGTGGGACGAGATTGCCTTTCCCACCATCAGCCAGACCCTGCGTTTCCTGTTCGAGGACCTCGCCCGCATCCGCACTGGCGAAGGCGAGTTCCGTTTTCACACCCGCGACATCACCAGGCCGATGCGCCAGCCCTGAGAAGGCGGCGGCGCATCGGCCGGCAGATCACCAGTTGGTTTCCCGCTCCGGCGATGCCGAAATGCGGTGGATGGACAGGTCGGCGCCGTTGAATTCCTCTTCCGCGTCCAGACGCAGGCCGACCAGTTTCTTCAGCAGGCCGTAAATCGCAAAGCTGCCCGCCAGCGCAATGATTACGCCCAGCAGCGTACCCGCCACCTGCGAAAGCAGCGAGACGCCGCCCAGGCCGCCCAGGCTCTTGGCGCCGAAGATGCCGGCGGCAATGCCGCCCCAGGCGCCGCACAGGCCATGCAGGGGCCATACGCCCAGCACATCGTCGATCTTCCATTTGTTCTGGGTCAGGGTGAACATCCACACAAAGATCGCGCCCGCCAGGCCGCCGGTGGCTAGCGCGCCGAGCGGATGCATCAGGTCGGAGCCGGCGCAGACGGCCACCAGCCCGGCCAGGGGACCATTGTGTGCGAAACCCGGATCGTTCTTGCCCAGCATGACCGCCACCAGTGTGCCGCCGACCATGGCCATCAGGGAGTTGATCGCGACCAGGCCGTTGATCTTGTCCAGTGTCTGCGCGCTCATCACGTTGAAGCCGAACCAGCCGACGGTCAGTATCCACGCGCCCAGCGCCAGGAAGGGAATGCTCGACGGCGGGTGGGCCGCGATCGCGCCCTCCTTGGTGTAGCGTCCGCGCCGCGCGCCCAGCAGCAGCACCGCCGGCAGCGCAGCCCAACCGCCGAAAGCATGCACCACCACCGAGCCGGCGAAGTCATGAAATTCGGCGCCGAACAGCGCGTTCAGGCCCGCCTGTATGCCGAAGCGCTGGTTCCAGGCGATGCCCTCGAAAAACGGATAGACCAGGCCGACAAGCAATGCGGTGGCAATCGACTGCGGATGGAAACGCGCCCGCTCCGCAATGCCGCCGGAAATGATCGCGGGAATCGCCGCGGCAAAGGTCAAAAGGAAAAAGAACTTGACCAGGTCGAAGCCGCTGCGCTGGATCAGCGTATCGGCGCCGACGAAAAAGCTGACGCCGTAGGCCACGCCGTACCCGACGAAGAAATAGGCAATCGTCGAAATCGCGAAATCGACTAAGATTTTGACCAGCGCATTGACCTGGTTCTTGCGCCGGACGGTTCCCAGTTCAAGAAAGGCGAAGCCGGCGTGCATGGCCAGGATCATGATTGCGCCGAGCAGGATAAACAGCGTGTCGGCGCTATGCTTCAAGGGTTCCATCCAAAACTCCCAATTTAAGTGCAGAATAAAAATTTGACTGCCGGAAAAAGCAATTTTCATTCCCAAATTGGTGCATAAGATAAACCATTGAATTGATTCATTTTTAAAAACTGCAAAAAAAACGGGCAGACAGGACGCACCATGTTAGTGCTTCATGACGGTGCAAAAAATGCGAGGCAAGATGATCCCCTGGTTAGATAGCAACAGCCCCTTTCCCGATGTTTCCACCGCGCTGACCGAGGCCGACGGCGCCGCCGGACTGCTTGCAGCAGGCGCGGACCTGTCGCCTTGGCGGCTGCTCCAGGCTTATCAGCGCGGCATTTTTCCCTGGTATTCGGAGGGGCAGCCCATCCTGTGGTGGAGCACCGATCCGCGCATGGTGCTTCGCACGGACCACTTCAAGCTATCCGCAAGCCTGAAAAAAACCCTGCGCCGCATCGCCAGGAGCCGGGCCGACGGCGGTCCGTGGCAGGTGAAGTTCGATTCCGCATTCGAGGCCGTGGTGCGGGCCTGTGCCGCGCCGCGCCGGGATGGCGCAGGCACCTGGATATCGGAAGACATCGTCCAGGGCTATACCGGCCTGCACCGTTTGGGATATGCGCATTCCTCCGAACTCTGGCATGACGGCAGGCTGGTCGGCGGCGCCTATGGCATCTGCATAGGACGGATGTTTTACGGCGAATCGATGTTTGCGCGCGAAACCGATGCTTCCAAGGTGGCGCTGGCCTATCTTGTCCATTTCCTGAAACTCCATGGCGTGACCATGGTCGATTGTCAGCAGGAGACCGGGCACCTTGCCTCGCTGGGCGCCGCGCCCATCCCGCGCGCTGCATTCCTCGCCCATTTGCGGCAGGCGGTCAAGCTGCCGCCCATCACCGACTGGCAGCCGGTGGATCCTGTGCAAGCTCCAACCTGAAACTTTTGCTTCAGGCCAGTGGCCGGTGTACATTAGGCCGTCAATTTGTTGTCAAACCGGTATGCACGATGACGCATCTTAAAGACCTTCCCTTTTCCACCCTGCAGTTCTACGCGACCGCGCCCTATCCATGCAGCTACCTGGAACAAAGGCAGGCGCGATCGCAGGTTGCAACCCCTTCCCACCTGATCAACGCCGACGTCTATTCCGAACTGGTCAAGAACGGCTTCCGGCGCAGCGGCATCTTCACCTACCGCCCTTATTGCGACGGCTGCCAGGCCTGTACGCCGGTGCGGGTGCATGCCTGGCACTTCCAGCCGAATCGCAGCCAGCGCCGTGCGTGGAACCGGCACGGCCACCTGAACGCACTGATCACCAACCTGGCCTATGTTCACGAGCATTACGACCTCTACCTGCGCTACCAGTCGGCCCGGCATGCCGGCGGCGGCATGGACCAGGACAGCCGCGATCAATATGCGCAGTTCCTGCTGCAGAGCAAGGTCAACACCCGGCTGGTGGAATTCCGCGAACCGGACGGCAAGCTGGTCATGGTCAGCATCATCGACGTGCTCGATGACGGACTGTCCTCGGTCTACACTTTCTACGATCCGGACATGCCGGGCGCCAGCTTCGGCACCTACAACGTCCTGTGGCAGATCGCCCAGGCGCGCACGCTGGGCATCCCCTATGTCTACCTCGGCTACTGGATAGAAAAGAGCCCGAAGATGGCCTACAAGATCAATTTCAGGCCGATCGAGGCCTTGCGCGGCGGCGCCTGGTCGGAGATGGAGGTCTGATCGGCCGTGCGACCCGGCTACAATAGCGGCTGCGCAATTTTCCCCTCCCGATCGTGTCCGACAAATTTCTCTACGCCCTCGCCCGCCCGCTGCTGTTCTCCCTGGACCCCGAAGAAGCCCACAACCTGACCCTGCCGGCGCTGCGCCGCGCGGCCGGCCTCGGCATGACCCGGCTGCTGCGCCGTCCGCGGCCCGATCCGCGCACCGTGATGGGCATCACCTTTCCCAACCCGGTCGGCCTGGCTGCCGGCCTGGACAAGGATGGCGCCTATATCGACGGCCTGGCGGCGCTGGGCTTTGGCTTCATTGAAATCGGCACGGTCACGCCGCGAGCGCAGCCCGGCAATCCCAGGCCGCGCATGTTCCGGCTGCCCGAGGCCAACGCCATCATCAACCGCATGGGCTTCAACAACGGCGGCGTCGACGCCTTCGTGCGCAATGTGCAGGCGTCGAGGTTCTACCGCAACCGCGAAGGGGTGCTGGGCCTGAACATCGGCAAGAACGCCGATACGCCGATCGAGCGGGCCGCCGACGATTACCTGATCTGCCTGGAAAAGGTCTATCCGTATGCCAGCTACGTGACGGTCAACATCTCCTCGCCCAACACCAAGAACCTGCGCCAGCTGCAGGGCGCTTCCGAACTCGACGCGCTGCTGTCGACATTGAAGGACGCCCAGCAGCGTCTGGCCGACCAGCACAAGCGCTATGTGCCGATCGCGCTGAAGATCGCGCCGGACGTGGATGGCGAACAGGTGAAGAACATTGCCGACGCGCTGCTGCGTCACCGTTTCGACGCGGTGATCGCCACCAACACCACCATCACGCGGGACGCGGTGAAGGGCATGGCGCACGCCGAGGAAGCGGGTGGCCTGTCTGGCGCACCGGTGTTCGAAGCGTCGAACCAGGTGATCCGGGCTCTGAAGGCCGAGCTCGGGGATACGGTGCCCATCATCGGCGTCGGCGGCATCCTCTCGGGCGCCGATGCGCGCGCCAAGGTGGAGGCCGGCGCCAAGCTGGTTCAGTTGTACAGCGGGCTGATCTACCGTGGTCCGGCGCTGATTCGGGAATGCGCCGACGCGTTACGTGGGCGGGGATGATGTGATGGCTGGAGCGCATGGCGCTGGGTTTGATACTGGGTTTGCGGAGCTTGCGTGAGCGATGATGCTTGGCTTGTGCCTGCATCAGTGCATGGCGGCCTGATGGGGATATGAGCGGGCCTTGATTGGCGGTTGGGTGAATGCGATTCGCGGATTGTGCCGCAACCACGTTGCCGTTGCCGTTGCCGTTGCCGTTGCCGTTGCTTCTGCTTTTGAAGTTGCCGTTGCTTTTAAGTCCCGTTGAGCGCGCCGTGACGTCGGTGCGTGGAGCGGGAAAAGGTGCGGCGTCTGTCTGAGTCAAGCGCAGCTTGGCGAGTTTAGCCGCGCCCCGCTCCATGCATCGACGGCACGGGGACCCTCGCGCAGCGAGGGCGCGATCACCGGGTCGCCTTTTCTTGCCTACTTCTTTTGGCGAAGCAAAAGAAGTAGGTCGCCTGCCGGGGCGAACTCCCGGCCTGGTCATGACGATAGTGCTTTCGCGTTGTTTCACCCGGCGGAACGACGTCACTGCGAAGCAGCAGTTGCAGTTGCCTTTAGGAGTGCGCTGCGATCACTGCTAAAGGCAACACCGACAGTGCTGCCCGAACGTTGCCGGGTGACGCAAGACGGCTGCACTTCCGTGGAGACAAGCCGGGAATCCGTCCCGGCGGCCGGGTCACTTTTTTGCTTCGCCAAAAAAGTAACCAAAAAAGGCGACCCGATGATCGCGCCCCGCTGCGCGGGGTGCCCGTGTCAGCGGTACCCGGAGCGGGGCGCGGCTAAACTCGCTCCGCTGCGCGGCGCTCAGACAGACGCCGCACCTTTTCCCGCTCCGGGCACCGCTGACACGGCGCGCTCAACGGGACTTCACTGCAACGGCAACTTCAAAAGCCACTGCGACGGCAACTGCAGCGGCCACTTCAAAGACAACGGCAACCTCAAAGACAACGGCAACGTCGAAGACAACGGCAACGTCGAAGACAACGGCAACGTCGAAGACAACGGCAACGTCGAAGGCAACTGTCGCCGCGCAGACATCAAAAGCAACTGCGCCTGCAACCTCGCCCCCTCTCCTCCCGCTACAAATCTACCCGCCCCGACCCGCTAAGCGCGGTATCGATATCCACACGCGTCAACTCCGGCGCGAACTGCAGGATGAAGTCATACGTATAAGACCGCAGATAAGCCGCCCGACGCACCGCCAGCCGCGTCACGTTCGGCGCGAACAGGTGACTGGAGTCGATAGGCTGCAGACCTGGATGCCGGCTGTGCTCCACCGCCATCGAAGCCACGATGCCCACGCCCATGCCCAGCGCGACATACTGCTGGATCACGTCCGAGTCCATCGCGGTCAGCACGATGTCGGTGGCGATGCCGGCTTCGCGGAAGGCGTCGTCGATGTGGCTGCGGCCGGTGAAGCCCACGTCATAGGTGATCAGCGGATACTCAGCGAGCTGGGCCAACGTCAGCTGCGGCGTTGCCAGCAGCGGATGGCCGTCCGGCACCACCACCATGTGGTGCCAGCGGTAGCAGGGAAAGGACACCAGATCGTCGAACTGGCTCAGGCCCTCGGTGGCGATGCCGATGTCGGCCTTGCCCGACAGCACCCACTCGGCAATGTGCTCGGGCGAACTCTGCTGCAACGCCACCCGCACTTCCGGAAAGCGCGCCCGGAAGCTCTGCACCGCCTGCGGCAGCACGTAGCGGGCCTGGGTATGGGTGGTGGCGATGGCCAGCGTGCCGCTCTTGACGCCCGAATATTCCTGGCCGGCCTGCTGCAGGTTTTCCGCTTCCAATAGCAGCCGGTCGATGATGCGCAGGATGTCGCGTCCCGGATTGGTGAGGCCAGTCAGGCGCTTGCCGTTGCGCTCGAAAATCTCCACGCCCAGCTCTTCCTCCAGTTCGCGGATCTGGCGCGACACGCCCGGCTGCGAGGTGAAGAGCGCGTTGGCCACTTCGGTCAGGTTGAAGCCACGCCGCGTGGCTTCACGTATGGAACGCAGCTGCTGAAAGTTCATCTCCGTTCCCCTGCCCGTCTACACGGCCTCGTCGACAAAGATGCGCAGCCGCTTGGGCCGCACTACCAGCCGGTCGCCTTCCTGCACTCCCAGCTCGGCATAGCGCTCGCTGGGCACCACCGCTTCCAGCAGGTCGCCATTGTCCGCGCGCTCCAGGTCGAGCTGGGCCAGCGGACCGATCGCGTGGGCACGCTTGAGCCGCACCACGATGCCGTCGGTCTCCACGTCCGGCAGGTAGCGGTCGATCTCGATGTCATGCGGCCGCACGAAGCCAGTGCCCTTGGCGTCGCGCGCGCCGCCGTGTTCGGGCGCGTCGAAGCTCACGCCCTCGGACTCCAGAACGCCTTCATGCACGCGGCCATGGAACAGGTTGACATTCCCCAGGAAGCCATAGACGAAGGGCGAAGCCGGGTTGTTGTACACCTCGGCCGGCGCGCCGATCTGCTCGATATTGCCCTTGTTCATCAGCACGATGCGGTCGGCCACTTCCAGCGCCTCCTCCTGGTCATGGGTGACGAAGATGCTGGTGACATGCAGCTCGTCATGCAGGCGCCGCAGCCAGCGCCGCAGCTCCTTCCTGACCTTTGCGTCCAGCGCGCCGAATGGTTCGTCGAGCAGCAGCACCTTCGGCTCGACTGCCAGCGCGCGGGCCAGCGCGATGCGCTGGCGCTGGCCGCCGGAGAGCTGCGGCGGATAGCGGTCGGCCAGCCAGTCCAGCTGCACCAGCTCCAGCAGCTGATGCACGCGCGACCGGATCTGCGCTTCGGACGGCCGCTCGGAGCGCGGCTTGACGCGCAGGCCGAAGGCGATGTTCTCGAACACCGTCATGTGCTTGAACAGCGCATAGTGCTGGAACACGAAACCGACCTGACGCTCGCGTACATGGCGGTCCGAGGCATCTTCATTGTCCAGCAGCACCTGGCCGGTATCGGGACGCTCCAGGCCGGCGATGATACGCAGCAGCGTGGTCTTGCCGCAGCCGGACGGCCCCAGGAGCGCGGTCAGTTCGCCGGGCTGGAAGCTCAGCGAGATATTGTTGAGCGCCACGAAATTACCAAAGCGCTTGTTGATGTTTCTGACTTCAATGGCCACGTTGATTACTCCTGATCCGGTTGCGACGTCGCGTGATGCAGCCGCCATTCAATAAAGCTCTTCAGCGCCAACGTCACCAGCGCCAGGAAGGCCAGCAGCGAAGCGATCGCAAACGCCGCGGCGAAGTTGTATTCGTTGTAGAGAATCTCGACCTGCAGGGGAATCGTATTCGTCTGGCCGCGGATATGGCCAGACACGACCGATACCGCGCCGAACTCGCCCATCGCGCGGGCATTACAGAGAATCACGCCGTACAGCAAACCCCACTTGATATTGGGCAGGGTCACGTGCCAGAAGGTGCGAAAGCCCGATGCGCCCAGCACCAGCGCGGCTTCCTCTTCCTCGCTGCCCTGCGACTGCATCAGCGGTATCAGTTCGCGCGCAACGAAGGGAAAGGTGATGAAGACCGTGGCCAGCACGATGCCCGGCACGGCGAACAGGATCTTGATGTCATGCGCCTGCAGCCATTCGCCAAACCAGCCCTGGGCGCCGAACAGCAGCACATAGATCAGGCCCGAGATCACCGGCGACACCGAGAACGGCAGGTCGATCAGGGTCAGCAACAGGCTCTTGCCGCGGAAATCGAACTTGGCGATGGCCCAGGAGGCGGCCACGCCGAACACCAGGTTGAGCGGCACCGCGATGCCGGCCGCGATCAGCGTGAGCTTGATGGCCGCTATCGCATCCGGCTCGGTGACGGAGGTCAGGTAGACTTCCCAGCCCTTCTTGAAGGCTTCGAAGAAAACCGCCACCAGCGGCACGAACAGGAACAGCGTCATGAAAGCCAGCGCAACCGTGACCAGCAGCGCCTTGACCCAGAACGGCTCGGAGATGCCGGACGGCGCGTAGGCGGGTTCGATGCGCGACGAGGAAGCGGCGACGGGAGTGGCAACGGCGGACATCAGATTTTCTCCGGCTGGCCGCGCTTGCGGGTCCAGGCTTGCAGCATGTTGATGGTCAGGAGCATCAGGAAGGACACCAGCAGCATCACGACGGCGATCGCGGTGGCGCCGGCATAGTCGTACTGCTCCAGCTTGGTGATGATGAACAGCGGCGTGATCTCCGACACCATCGGCATGTTGCCAGCGATGAAGATGACCGAGCCGAATTCGCCGGTAGCGCGGGCAAAGGCCAGCGCGAAGCCGGTCAGCAGCGCCGGCAGGACGGTCGGGAAGATCACGCGGGAAAAGGTTTGCCAGGGATTGGCGCCCAGGCTGGCGGCGGCTTCCTCCAGCTCGCGTTCGACATCTTCCAGCACCGGCTGCACCGTGCGCACGACAAAGGGCAGGCCGATGAAGGTCAGCGCCACCACCACGCCCAGCGGCGTGAACGCGACCTTGATGCCCAGAGGCTCAAGGTAGCGACCGATCCAGCCGTTGGTGGAATACAGCGCGGTCAGCGCAATGCCCGCCACCGCGGTGGGCAGCGCGAACGGCAGGTCAACCATCGCGTCGATGATACGCTTGCCGGGAAAGCGGTAGCGCACCAGCACCCAGGCGACGATGCCGCCAAACAGCACGTTCAGCGCGGCGGCGATCAGCGATGCGCCAAAGGTCAGCCGGTAGGAAGCCATCACGCGGTCGGACGTCACTGCGCTCCAGAACGCTTCCCAGGTCATGGTGAAGGTCTTGAAGAAGACTGCCGACAAGGGGATCAGAACGATCAGGCTGAGATAGAACACCGTGAAGCCCAGCGACAGCCCAAATCCCGGCATGACCCGGAAACTGCCGCGGGCGCGGGGTGGCAATGTTGATATGGCAGCTTGCATTTTGCTTATAACCGAGGCGATTAACAGGCCGGCATAATCGCATTGAATTGTTATAAAGCAAAATATTTTATTTGCATTCCTATAGAAGGAAATCGCATAAGCGGGCCGTTAAACGAACAAACCCGGCTATATGCGCCGGGTACGCTCCTCAGAAAAGGCAGTATCGAGCGGCAAGGAGCGACGTCACGGACAACGCGACGTCGCATCTGCCTGCCTAGCGCTGCATTCCCCAGCGCAGCACGGTCACCCTTTCCAGGGTGCGGAACACCAGGTTTTCCACCACCAGGCCGATCAGTATCACCAGCGCCAGGCCGGCGAAAACCTTGTCGGTGTAGAGCTCGTTGCGGTTCTGGAATATGTACCAGCCCAGCCCGCCCTTTCCCGAGGTGGCGCCGAACACCAGCTCGGCGGCGATCAGCGTGCGCCAGGCGAATGCCCAGCCTATCTTCAAGCCGGACAGGATGGATGGCAGCGCAGCCGGCACCAGCACCTGCAGCACCAGACGCAGCCCGCCCAGTCCGTAGTTGCGGCCCGCCATGCGCAGCGTCTCCGGCACGCCGCGAAAGCCCGCGTAAGTGTTGAGCGCCAGCGGCCACAGCACCGAATGCACGATCACGAAGATCAGGCTGCCGCGTCCCAGGCCGAACCACAGCAGCGCCAGCGGCAGCAGCGCGATGGCGGGCAGCGGATTGAACATCGAGGTCAGCGTCTCCAGCAGGTCGCGGCCGATGCGGGTCGACACCGCCAGCGCGGTCAGCACGAAGGCCAGCGCAATGCCGGCCAGGTAGCCCTGCAGCAGCACCGACAGCGACACCGCCACATGGGCAAGCAGTTCGCCATTGGCAAGCCCCTGCCACAATGCCGCGGCGGTCTGCGTGAAGGTCGGCAGCAGCAGGTCATTGTCCTGCCAGCGGCCCAGGCCTTCCCAGAGCAGCGCCAGCAGCGCCAGCACCAGGCCCTTGCGCAGCCAGGACTGGCCGGCGATGCGCGAGGCCAGCGGCGCCGTCCTTGCCAGCGTTCCGCCCCGCACGGCCGCGGTGTCCCGTTCGTATTCCGCCCGTATCGGCGGTTCGAGCAGCATGGTCATGATGCGTAACTCCTTTGCAATGGCGGCGGGGCATGCTGGTCCCCCTGTTCAAACAGCAGGTGATGAATGCGCTGGGTCGCGTTCTGGAAGTCCGCGCCGCCGGCGCTGTGCAGGCCGAACTGGTGGCTGTTGATCTCGGCCCGCACCCGGCCCGGGTGCGGCGACAGCAGCAGGATGCGGTTGCCCACCACCAGCGCCTCCTCGATCGAGTGGGTGACGAACAGCAGCGTGAAGCGCAGCTCTTCCCATAGCTGCTGCAGCTCCTCCTGCATCTTGCGCCGGGTCAGCGCGTCCAGCGCGGCGAAGGGTTCGTCCATCAGCAGGATGTCGGGCTGCATGGCCAGCGCCCGCGCAATCGCCACCCGCTGCTTCATGCCGCCCGACAGCGTATGCGGGAAGGCATCGGCGAAGAAGGACAGGCCGACCTTGTCTATCCAGTGCAGCGCCCGCTGCTCCGCCTCGCGCCGGCCGAGGCGCCCGCTGGCAAGCAGCGGAAACATCACGTTCTGCCTGACCGTCTTCCATGGCGGCAGCTGGTCGAACTCCTGGAACACCACTACCCTGTCCGGCCCCGGCCCGCGTACCGGCTTGCCGGCCAGCTCGATGCCGCCGCCTGCCGGCGCGATGAAGCCGGCAGCGGCCTTGAGCAGCGAGGACTTGCCGCAGCCCGAAGGACCGAGCAGCACGAAGCGGTCGCCGCGATGGACATCGAAACTGACCTTGTCGGTGGCGCGCACGATGCGGCTGCCGCTGGCAAATTCCAGCGACACGTCACGCATGCGCAGCAGCGGCTCCGGCAGCCCCGAAGGATCGCCGCCCACGATCTGCAGCAGCTGTTGTTCGCGCGGGCTCATCAGCTGCCTCCGCTGGTTACAGGGTCGTCGAAGAAGTAATCCTTCCAGCTCGTGGGCTGCTGCCTGATCGCGCCGACGCGGTGCAGGAATTGCGCCAGTCCCAGGGTGTTCTCGGGCGCCACCTTGAACTGGATCTGCGGATTGCTGATGATGGACAGCAGCAGCTTGCGGTCCAGGCCGCTCTTGTTGCGCTTCAGGTAGATGTCCGCGGCCGCTTCCGGATTGGCGCTGACGAACCGGGCCGCCTCGGCCAGCGCGGCGGTGAAGGCGCGGTAGGTCTTCGGGTTCTCGTTGCGGAATTTTTCGGTGGCGTACAGCACGGTGGCCGAGCTGGGGCCGCCCTGGACGTCATAGGAATTGAGCACGATATGGGCATTCCTGTTGCCGGCCAGTTCCTGGTCCTGGAAAGGCGGATTGCCGAAGTGCGCATTGATCTCGGTGCCGCCGGCGATTACCGCCGCGGTCGCATCGGGATGCGGCACGGCCTGGGTCAGGCGGTCGAGCCGCTTGAATTCCCTGTCGCCGAATTGCTTCGCGGCGGCCATCTGCAGGATGCGCGCCTGCACTGAGACCGTTACCGCGGGCAGCGCGATGCGGTCCTTGTCGGTGAAGTCGGCGATGGTTTTGACCGCAGGGTTATTGCTGACGAGGTAATAGGGAAAGTTGCCCAGCGAGGCAACGCCCTTGACGTTCTGCCTGCCGCGGGTGCGGTCCCAGATCGTCAGCAGCGGGCCGACGCCTGCGCCGGCAATGTCGATTGCGCCGGATAGCAGCGCGTCATTGACCGCCGCGCCGCCGGAGAGCTGACTGAACTCGACCTTGATCTCGAGCCCGTCGTTCCTGCCATGCTTCTCTACCAGCTTCTGGTCCTGCACGACATTGAGCAGCAGGTAGACGACGCCGAACTGCTCGGCGATGCGGATGCGGCCTTCGGCCTGCGCCGGCGCGGCCGTTGCCAGCGCGGCGCCGATCAGGCCGGCAAGTCCGAGCTTGCGTATGAATGCGCCGCGACCGGCGGCGCGCAATTGCGATGATTTCATGTTGATTCCTTGATGCGGATGGTTTGACGCACTCAGAACGGCGTGTCGCCTTCGATGGTGGTGCGGTAGAGGGTGCGTGCCTGGTCCTCCGGACAGCCGGCCGCCAGGTGCATTACGGAGCGGTTGTCCCAGAACACCATGTCATTGGGCTGCCAGCGCTGGCGGTACACATGTTCCGGCCGCACGCTGTGGGCAAACAGTTCATCCAGCAGCGCCCGGCTTTCCCCTTCCGGCAAACCGATGATGCGGGTCGTGAAATGCTCGCTGACGAACAGCGCGCGGCGGCCGGTCTCGGGATGGATGCGCACCACCGGATGACGCACCGGCGGCACTTCGGCCTTCTGTGCGTCGGTCAGATCGGGGCGCCATGGATTGCGTCGCTGCAGCTGCGCGTACTGCGCCAGGTAATCATGTTCGGCCGCCCTGCCCTCGACCGCCTTCTTCAGCGCGGCCGGCAGCGTGTCGTAAGCCAGATGCATGTTGGCGAACAGGGTGTCGCCGCCGTCGGCCGGCAATTGCCGGGCATGCAGCATCGAGCCCAGGCTGGGCCTTTCCTTGTAGGACAGGTCGGAATGCCAGTAGTGGCCGGCATCGCCCAGGCCTATGGGCTTGCCGTCCTGCTTCACATTCGACACCACCAGGATTTCGGGATGGCCCTGCAACTGGAACTGCCGCAGCACATGGACCTGCAGCGGGCCGAAGCGCCGGCTGAATGCGATCTGCTGGGCCGGCGTGATGTGCTGCCGGCGAAAGACCAGCACATGATGATCGAGATGGGCCTGATGGATGCGGCGAAACAGGGTGTCGTCCAGCGGACGCGCCAGGTCCAGGCCAAGCACCTCCGCACCCAGCGGCGCGTCGAAGGGATGGATAAGCACGTCAGATGATGCGGCGGCAGCGATGGGTTCAAGCGTAGATGTCTGCATTGCTTTTCTTCATTCATCGAATAGGGAGAAGACAGTCTAGTTCTCCGCTTCCAGTTGCCAAACGAATGATATTGACTATCCATATGCGGTTTGCGCAGCCTGCGGCGACAGCGAACCGGTATGGAAACCGGGATGGCCTTGCGCCGCGCGGTTGCGCAGGGCAAGGCATGTGATGCCTCGTCCATGTCGCAAGCGCACGGCCGTTGAATGCCTGTTGTGGTGGTTTATCGCATGCCGGGGATGGGCACGTGGCGCGTCGCAGGTTGATCGCAAACGACGGGCGCACCAGCGCATGGCGGTTCCTGCGCATGCAGCAGGGACTGAGGCTGGTCCCATAGCCGGCCCTGCACCAGCCTGGGCATGCCCAGGCTGCGCAGGCCAAGCAAGGCATCGGAAACGGCCTGCCTGTCCACCCGCTTGAACACCAGGCAGATGCCCTGCGCGGCGCAGGCCTGCGCCAGTTCCTGCACCGGCGCGGTATCGGCAAGCGCCCTTGCGTCAACCTTGATCGCATCGGGCCGCATCAGCTGCAGCATGCGCAAGCCCTCCGCCGCATCGGCCACATTCAGCGCAACGCGGAAGCCGCTGCGCTGGTAATTGTCGGCCACATACTGCAGCAGGAAGCGGTGGCTGGACCTGGCCTGCGGCAGCTGCAGCACGATGCGCCGCAGCGGCAGCCCGAGGCTTTCCAGCACCCGCCGGAACACCATGCCGTGGTTGTTGCTCACCGCGGCCAGCAGCCGCTCATGCACGCTCAGATACAGGTCCTCCGCGTCCGCACCCGGCTGGCGAAAGAAGTTTACCGCGTGCAGCATGCGGCACAGCCGGTCGAGTTCGATCGATTCCTCGTCGCTGGCCGCACCTTCCAGCAGACGCCAGACGGACAGGCCGGGCTTGCCATCGGCGGCGCTGCGGACGAATGCTTCATGGGCCAGCACCTGGCCGGAATCCAGCACGCGCAGCGGCTGGAACACGCTGGTGAGCGTACAGTTGAAATAGCGTCCCCGTGCCTGATGGACGGCATCGAGCCAGATGCGATGGTCCGGCACCGGTGCCCGCGGCAGGCGGGCAAGGTAATCGTCGAGCGCAGTATGGGACATGGCTGCTTCCTTCATGCGGCAAAATTCATATCGCCGATGGCTGAGGGCTGGGGGCTGAAGGCTTACTTCTTGCCCGGCTGGTAAATCTGGTCGAACACGCCGCCATCGGCGAAGTGCGCCTTTTGCGCATGCTGCCAGTCGCCCGCCACTTCGGCCAGCGTGAACAGCTTGAGCTTGGGGAACTGGGCCGCATACTTGGCCGCCGCCTTCTCGGTGGCGGGACGATAGTAATTCCTGGCGATGATGTCCTGCGCTTCGTCGGTGTAGAGGAATTGCAGGTAGGCTTCGGCCACCTTGCGGGTATTGTGCTTGTCGACATTCTTGTCCACCACGGCCACCGGCGGCTCGGCCAGGATGCTGGTCGAGGGCGCGACGATCTCCACCTTGTCCGGACCCAGTTCCTTGATGGCGAGGATGGCTTCATTTTCCCAGGCGATCAGCACGTCGCCGATGCCGCGTTCAACGAAGGTGGTGGTGGCGCCGCGCGCGCCCGAGTCCAGCACCGGCACATTGCGGTACAGCTTGCCGAGAAAGTCGCGGGCGCCGGCTTCGTTGCCGCCAGGCTGCTTCAGCGCATAGCCCCAGGCCGCAAGGTGATTCCAGCGCGCGCCGCCCGAAGTCTTGGGATTGGGTGTGATGACTGCCGTGCCCGGCTTGACCAGGTCGTTCCAGTCCTTGATGTTCTTCGGATTGCCTTTCCTGACCAGGAACACGATGGTGGAGGTATAGGGCGAGGCGTTGTGCGGCAGGCGCTTCTGCCAGTCGGGCGCGAGCAGCTTGCGCTCGCCGATGGCGTCGATGTCATAGCCCAGCGCCAGCGTCACCACGTCTGCTTCCAGGCCGTCGATCACGGAGCGCGCCTGCTTGCCGGAGCCGCCATGCGACTGCCGGATCTTCACATCGTCGCCGGTCTTGGCCTTCCATTGCGCGGCGAAGGACTTGTTGATGTCCTGGTAGAGCTCGCGGGTCGGGTCGTAGGAGACGTTGAGCAGGTTGACCTCCGCCGCCTGCAGGGCTGGCGCGGCCAGCGACAGGGCAAGGGCGAGGGACAGAAGCGACTTGTACAGCATGGTGTGATCTCCGAAAGCGTGTTGTCTGGAGAACGCAGATTACTGTTCGCTTGTCTCTGCACCAACGAATCGTTTTGCACGCGCTTATCACTTCGGATCATAAGGACAATTTTGCGCTTGCATATGCGCTGGCCGCATAAGCCGGCTCGGTCAGTGTGTGTCGGCAGGCGACGTGGCCGCCCTGGGAAAGCGGTCCATGGTGCGCAGCGTCGGGAAGCGCCACATCCACAGGGCCGTGACGCCCAGCGTCATTGCGCCGCCCAGCAATACCGCCGGGACCAGGCCGAACCAGCCGGCGGTGATGCCGGATTCGAATTCCCCGAGCTCATTGGATGCGCCGATGAAAACCGAGCTGACCGCGCTGACGCGACCCCGGATGCTGTCCGGCGTCTCCAGCTGCACCAGCAGGTGCCGGACATACACGCTGACCATATCGCCCGCGCCCATCAGCGCCAGCGCGGCCAGCGATAGCGGCAGAATGGAAGACTGCCCCAGCACCAGGGTGCCAACGCCGAACAGCGCGACGCCACCGAACATCCAGAGGCCGACCCGACGGGTGATCGGGAAGAAGCCCAGCAGCACCGAGGTCAGCGCCGCGCCCACGCCGGGCGCCATGCGCAGCAGGCCGAGCGCGGTCGGACCGGCATGCAGCACATCGCGCGCCAGCGCCGGCAGCAGCGCGGTGGCGCCGCCGAACAGCACGGCGAACAGATCCAGCGAAATCGCTCCCAGGATCACCGGACGCGCCCGGACAAAGCGCAGTCCTTCCAGCAGGCTGTGCCAGGACACCGGCTCGCGACCTCCGGACTGCTGGGTGAGTGTCCGGGTCATGGCCATGAGGATCACCGCCAGCGACAGCAGGCCGGCCACGATCGCATACACCACCTTGGCGCCGGCCAGGTACAACAGCCCGCCCAGCACCGGACCGGCGATGACTGCGACGTGGAAGGTTGACGAACTCAGCGCCACCGCGCGGCCGAAGCTGGCTGGCGGCACCAGATTGATCAGGATCGCCTGCGTGGCCGGCATCATGAAGGCACGAGCGCTGCCATACAGCACCAGTACCGCGAAGATGGGCCAGACCGCGCTGATGCCGCTGAAAGTCAGCATGAACAGCAGCGCGCCGCACAGCAGTTGCACGAGCATGCAGATCAGGATGATGCGGCGACGCTCATAGCGGTCCGCCACATGGCCGGCCAGCAGAATCAGCAGCAGGAACGGCGCAAACTGCGCCAGCCCGATCAGGCCAAGGTCCACCAGGCTGCCGGTCAGGTCATAGACCTGCCAGCCTATCGCCACGCTCTGCATCTGCACCGCCAGCGTGCCGAGCACGCGTGCCATCAGATAGAAAAGGAAATTGCGTTGACTTAGGGGATTGGGCGCCGGGAGGCTGGGGGAGACGGACATGCGGGGCTTTGAGGTTGGGTCGAGGAAGGCTCGGGAGTATACAGGGAAGGTCCACCTTCTCCGGTGGCCATGGTTGCGGTTGAAGCACGCGCAGCGACAGTTGCAGTTGCAGTTGCAGTTGCAGTTGCAGTTGCAGTTGCAGTTGCAGTTGCTTTTGAAGTGGCCGTGGCCGTGGCCGTGGCCGTTGTCGTTGCCGTTGCCGTTGCAGTGAAGTCCCGTTGAGCGCGCCGTGTCAGCGGTGCCCGGAGCGGGAAAAGGTGCGGCGTCTGTCTGAGTCAAGCGCAGCTTGGCGAGTTTAGCCGCGCCCCGCTCCGGGTACCGCTGACACGGGAACCCCGCGCAGCGGGGCGCGATCATCGGGTCGCCTTTTTTGGTTACTTTTTTGGCGAAGCAAAAAAGTGACCCGGCCGCCGGGACGGACTCCCGGCTTGTGTCAACGGCAGTGCAGCCGCCTTGCGTCACCCGGCAACGCCCGGGCAGCACTGTCGGTGTTGTTGTTGACGTTCGTATTGAAACTTCAAACGTCAAAAGCAACTGCTGCTTCGCAGTGACGTCTTTCCGGCGGGTGAAACAACACGACCTCACTGTCGTCATGACCAGGCCGGGTGTTCGCCCCGGCAGGCGACCTACTTCTTTTGCTTCGCCAAAAGCTGGACTTTGTCCATTTTTCCACAGCGGGTAAGCCCGAAGAGTTCTACCATGAAGCACCGACTCCGCAACGAGAGGTGCATCATGCCATCGTTCCCCGAGCTTACCGATTGCAGTTTAGTATTCCGTCCCCTGTTTTCCAAGCGGGTATGGCACTCCGTTCAGATCCTGATCAAGGGGGCCATCCTTGCTGTGGGTTCGCGCACCGTGACGGCCATCCTGCGCGTCATGGGCCTGTCTGAAGACCAACAGTTCCAACGCTTCCATCGGGTGCTCAATCGCAACACATGGTCGACCCTGCAGGCAAGCCGGCGTTTGCTCATGGCACTCATCGACGCCTTCGCTCCCTTGGGCCCTCTGGTCATGGCGCTGGACGATACCATCGAGCGCCGGCGCGGCGCCAGGATTGCCGCTCGTGGCATCTACCGCGACCCGGTCTGGTCCAGCCACAGCAATGTCGTCAAGACCAGCGGCCTGCGATGGCTTTGCCTGATGCTGGTGGTGCCCATTCCCTGGGCACAGCGTCATTGGGCCTTGCCCTTCTGTTGCGCTCTGACGCCCTCGGCGCGCTACTACGCCAACCGCCGTCGCCAGCCGGTCACGCTGACGGACCGAGCCCGTCAGATGCTGCGCCAGGTGCATCGCTGGCTGCCCGATCGGCGCATCGTGGTTGTGGCCGACAACAGCTTCTCGGTGCTTCATCTGCTTGCCGCGGTGCGGCGCGACGTGACCATGGTCACGCGCCTGCGACTCGATGCAGCCTTGTACGAACCGGCGCCTGCGCGGGTGCCCGGCACGCGCGGGCGGCCACGGCTCGTCGGCCATGCACTGCCGAAGTTGCAGCAGGTGCTGGATGCCGCAGATACGCAATGGAAAGCCATCACGCTGGCTTATTGGTACGGGCACACGCACAAGCGGCTTGACGTGGCCACCGGCACCGCCCTGTGGTACCACGGTGGCGCGCCGGCAGTGCCCCTGCGCTGGGTGCTGGTACGCGACCCTATGAAGCAACTCAAGACCCAGGCCTTTCTCTGCACCGACCAGAAGGCCAGTGCGCCGCAGATCCTGAACTGGTTCGTCAAGCGCTGGCAGATCGAAGTGACCTTCGAAGAAGCACGTGCCCATCTGGGCGTGCAAACCCAGCGGCAATGGTCTGACCGCGCCATTGCCCGGGCTACGCCCGCCATCCTGGGCCTGTACTCGGTGGTGACGTTGCTGGCAAGTCAACTGCTGACATCACAAGTCATCACGGTTCGTCAGGCAGCCTGGTATCGCAAGGAGTGCGCCACCTTCTCCGACACCATTGCCATGGTACGGCGATGGCTGTGGCAAGCCGATCATTTAGCGATCTCTGAAAAACCACCAGACATGATAAAAATCCCGACGGATTTGTTTCTGCGCCTGACTGATACGCTCAGTTACGCCGCTTGAATGGACAAAGTCCAGCAAAAAAAGTAACCAAAAAAAGGCGACCCGGTGATCGCGCCCTCGCTGCGCGAGGGTCCCCGTGCCGTCGATGCATGGAGCGGGGCGCGGCTAAACTCGCCAAGCTGCGCTTGACTCAGACAGACGCCGCACCTTTTCCCGCTCCACGCACCGACGTCACGGCGCGCTCAACGGGACTTAAAAGCAACGGCAACTTCAAAAGCCACTGCAACGGCAACTACAACTGCAACTCCCCCGCGCGACAAGCGCCATCACCCTCTCCCAATTTTTGGCACAATACCCGCCTTCATTCATTTTGGGAGAGACCATGTCCATCACCACAAGCGCGCCACGGAGCGCACCGCTGTTCGGAAAGCTGCGCAGTGCGCTCGGCGGCATCGCCGGCGTTGCAGCCGTCACGCTGGCGCTCGGCGTGACAGCGCCGGCCCGCGCCGACACCACGCTGCTCAACGTGTCCTACGACGTGGCACGCGAACTGTTCAAGGACATCAACCCCTTGTTCATCGCCGACTGGAAACAGAAAACCGGTGAAACCATCACCATCAACCAGTCGCATGGCGGCTCTTCCAAGCAGGCGCGCTCGGTGGCCGATGGCCTGGAGGCATCGGTGGTGACGATGAATCAGGCCAATGACATCGACATGCTGGCCAAGCGCGGCCTGGTGGCGGCGGATTGGAACAAAAAGTTTCCGAACAATGCCGCGCCGTTCTATTCGACCATGGTCTATCTGGTCCGGAAAGGCAACCCGAAAGGCATCAAGGACTGGGACGACCTGGCCAAGCCGGACGTGAAGGTGGTGATCCCCAATCCCAAGACCGCCGGCAACGGCCGCTACACCTATCTGGCGGCATGGGGCTCGGTGCTGCAGAAAGGCGGCAATGAAGCGCAGGCGCGCGAACTGGTCGGCAAGATCTTCAAGAACGTGCCGGTGCTGGACTCGGGCGGACGCGCCGCCACCACCACCTTCACCCAGCGTGAAATCGGTGACGTGCTGGTGACCTTTGAAAACGAGGTGCAACTGGTGAAGAAGGAAATGGGCCAGAACTTCGATATCGTCTACCCGGCTTCCTCGATCCTGGCAGAGTCGCCGGTGGCGGTGGTGGACAAGGTGGTGGATCGCAAGGGCATCCGCAAGCAGGCAACCGGCTATCTGCAATACCTCTACACCGAGCCGGCCCAGGAAGTGATCGCGCAGCATTTCTTCCGTCCCCGCTCGGAAGCGGTGCTGAAGAAGCACAGCGCCTCGTTCAAGCCGGTGAAGCTGTTTACCGTGGATGACGTCTTCGGCGGCTGGGATGCCGCGCAGAAGAAGCATTTCGACGACGGCGGCGAGTTCGACAAGATCTACCAGAAGAAGTAAGACCGGTCCCGTCAAGCGACGGGTTCGGACTGATACCAGACCTGCCGTAAGCCGGTGCCGGGCGCCCTGCCCGCACCGGCTTTTTGCTGCCCAGGCGTCAGGCGAAGTCCGCCTGCTCCATCGCCTGCCGCTTTCCATAGCCGCGCAGCAGCATGGCCACATCGAGGATCAGCGACACGCCGCCATCGCCCAGTATGGTGGCGCCCGAGATGCCTGCCACCTTGCGGTAGTTCGATTCCAGGTTCTTCACCACCACCTGCTGCTGGCCTACCAGTTCGTCCAGCAGCAGCGCGGCGCGGGTGCCTTCCGATTCCAGTATCACCAGGATGCCCTCGGCCGGATCGGTGCAGCGGGCATCGATGCCGAATAGCGCATGCAGCGCAATCAGCGGAAGATACTCGCCACGCACTTTCACCACCCGGCCCTGGCCGGCGATGTCCTTCACGTCCTGCCGTGCCGGCTGCAGCGACTCCACCACGTAGCCCAGCGGCAGGATATAGATTTCGTCGCCGACCCGCACCGACATGCCGTCCAGGATGGCCAGCGTCAGCGGCAGCGAGATCGAGATCGTGGTGCCGAAGCCGCGCGCGCTGCGGATGTCGACCACCCCGCCCATGGCGGTGATATTGCGCTTGACCACGTCCATGCCGACGCCGCGGCCGGAAACGTCGGTCACTTCCTCGGCGGTGGAAAAGCCGGGCGCGAAGATCAGCTGCCAGACATCCGCATCGGGCATGTCGTCCGACACCGGCAGGCCGTTCTGGCGCGCCTTGGCCAGGATCCGCTCGCGATTCAGGCCGCCGCCGTCATCGCTGACCTCGATCACGATATTGCCGCCCTGGTGCGCCGCGGACAGCGACAGCTTGCCGGTTTCCAGCTTGCCCGCGGCGGCACGCACGGCCGGCGTCTCGATGCCGTGGTCGACGCTGTTGCGCACTAGGTGGGTCAGCGGATCGATGATGCGTTCGATCAGGCCCTTGTCGAGCTCGGTGGCGGCGCCATAGGTGATGAAGTCGACCTTCTTGCCCAGCTTGACCGCCAGGTCGCGCACCATGCGCGGGAAGCGCGAGAACACATAGTCCATCGGCATCATGCGGATCGACATTACCGCTTCCTGCAGGTCGCGGGTGTTGCGGGTCAGCTGCGAGACGCCCGACAGCAGCCGTTCATGCTGCATCGGATCGAGCGCGGCGCAGCGCTGCTCGATCATGGCCTGGGTGATCACCAGCTCGCCCACCAGGTTGATCAGCTGGTCCACCTTTTCGACCGAAACCCGGATCGACGACGACTCCAGGCTGGCGGCCTTTTCGGCATTGGCCGCGCGCACCGCCGGCAGCTCGGCATGGGCGCTCACCTGCGGCGCATCGTCGATGGCCGGCGCCGGCTCGGGCAGCGGCTCGAAGAAACCATAGCTGCCGTCGGGCGCGGTATAGCCCTGCGCCTCCTCCTCGGTAACGTTCACGTCCGATGGATTGATGATGAAGGAACAGATCGCCAGCACGTCGTCCACGCTTTCGGCCGTGTCGAGGAGCAGCAGCGCGCCGCCCGCGGGCAGGGTTTCCTCGCTCAGGCTGCCCATCAGCGCCAGCTCGGTCGCCAGCGCATCGATGTCTTCCCGCTTCAGCGGCGGCAGCCCCAGGCGCAGGCGGCGGCCGGCGCTGCCGGCATTCGGTTCGGCGCTGGCCTGCGGCGCGGCGCAGGTGGCCGTTGCGCCGGACAAAGCTTCGAGCCGCGCCCGCACCGCCTGCACCGCTTCCTGGTCCACCGCGGCGCCATGCCGGTGGCCGTCGAGCTGCATCTTCAGCACATCCTTGGCGGCGAAGAAGGCGTCCACATGGGCCGGGCTGATCGCCATTTCGCCGCGCCGCAGCCGGTCCAGCAGCGACTCCAGCACATGGGTCACCTCGGTCATGTCGGTCTGGCCGAAGGTGGCGGCGCCGCCCTTGATGGAATGGGCGGTACGGAAGATGGCGGCCAGCTGCTCCATGTCCGGCGCGGCGGTATCAAGCGCCAGCAGCAGGCGTTCCATCTCGGCCAGCAGCTCCTCGGCCTCTTCAAAAAACACCAGGAAGAACTGGCTGATATCGATGCTCATGCTGCAACCCTCATGCAATGAACCAATGGACAATGCGGCTTGGCGCCATGGTCAACCGATGACCTTGCGCACCACTTCGGTCAGGCGATTCGGATCGAAGGGCTTGACCAGCCAGCCGGTGGCGCCGGCGGTGCGGCCCTTGTTCTTCATCTCGTCGCTGGACTCGGTGGTCAGCATCAGGATCGGCACCCGGCTGTATGCCGGCAGCGCGCGCAGCGAACGGATCAGGGTCAGGCCGTCCATGTTCGGCATGTTCTGATCGGTCAGCACCAGATCGAAGTGCTTCTGCTTCGCCTTGTCCAGGCCGTCGCGGCCATCGACCGCTTCGGTGACCTGATAGCCCGCGGCCTTCAGGGTGAATACCAGCATCTGACGCAGTGAGCCCGAGTCGTCCACTGCCAGGATTGTCTTCGCCATCGTGATTCTCGCTTCGCTTGTTGTCTTGTTCAGTATCTTGTTGCTCGTTTGGCTGGCTGTCCGGACTCAGAACAGCGTGATGTCGCCGCTTTCCATGTGATGCTGCTCGACGCTGCGCATGAGCTGGCCGTCGAGCTCGCGGCTCTGCATGGCCAGCGTTTCGCGCAGCCGCCCCATCTGCGCCAGGTCGCCGGCGGCCAGCTCGCGCGCGCCGGCTGCCATGCCGGCCAGGATGCTGCGCAGGCCGGCAACACGGCGGCCCGCATGGGTGATCAGCTGGCTGGTCATGTCCTCGAACTGCAGGGCCGTGACCATCGCCCGGACCTGCTGCTCGATGTCGGCGCCGGCCGCATGCAGGCGCGCGCAGTCGGCCGCACCTGCGCCGCGCTGCAGCGCCTGCGCGGCGTCGCCCTGCTCGGCCACCGCCGCGTGCAGCGCGCTGAAGCCGGCCGAGAGGCGCTCTATCGCTTCGGTCAGCAGCAGCCGGGTCTGCGCCAGGTCGGCCTGGACTTCCTCGAGATGCGACATGCCTTCCGTGCTGACATCTGTCAGCAGGCGGCCGAGCTCGCGTACTTCGGCATCCTGAATCGTCATTGAACGTCCACCTTGGTTTGCCACATCAGACACCTAATACTTGATCGCGCCGCCAGCTTCCCGCCGCGCCGTGACCGATGCCGCGGCCGCGCTTGCCTGCGCCGCCACCGTCGCGGCGTTTGGCGGCGTGGCCGGTGCAGGTGCTGGTGCCGGCGCTGCAACGGGGGCAGGAATTGGTGCGGGTGCGGGTGCTTGTGCAGGTGCAGGTGCAGGTGCAGGTGCAGGCGCGGGCATGCCGGCCGTAACCAACGCACCTGCCGGCACCGGCGCCGGTTCCGGGACGGCCGGCGCGATGCCTGCGCCCTGGTGCAGCGCTGGCTCGGCCTGCTTTTCCTCGCTGATATTGAGGGCGCTGCCGCCGTCGCGGGCGGCGCTTTCCTCGGCCTTCTTGTTCATCACGATGATGGAGATGCGGCGGTTGATCGGGTTCAGCGGATTCTGCTGGTCCATCAGCACCGCGGACGACAGGCCCACCACCCGCACCACCTTGCCGTCTTCCATGCCGCCGGCGATCAGCTCGCGGCGCGAGGCGTTGGCCCGGTCGGCCGACAGTTCCCAGTTGCTGTAGCCCTTGTCGCCAGTGGAATACGGCGTGGCGTCGGTGTGGCCGGACAGGCTGATCTTGTTGGGCATGTCGTTGAGCACCCGACCGATCTCGCGCAGGATCTCGCGGGTATAGGGCTGCAGCTCGGCCTTGGCGCTGGCAAACATCGGGCGGTTCTGGGCATCGACGATCTGGATGCGCAGGCCTTCGGTGGTGATGTCCATCAGCAGCTGCTTCTTGAACTGCTTGAGCGTCTGATTGGCCTCGATGGCGGCTTCGATGCGCGACTTGAGTCCCTTGAGCTTGTCGGCTTCGATGCGCTCCAGTTCCTGCTGCATGCCCTTCAGGTCATAGCTTTTCTTGGCCGGCGGGTCTTCGCCCTTCTTGACCTGGCCTTCCTTGCGGGTCAGGTCGCGGCCGCCGCCCTGGATCACGCTGGAACTGTCGCCGGCGCCCGAGCCGCCGGCCATGGCGACCTTCAGCGGCGTCGAGAAATATTCCGCGATGCCCTGCAGGTCGCCCTTGGCGGTGGAGCCGAGCAGCCACATCAGCAGAAAGAAGGCCATCATCGCGGTGACGAAGTCGGCATACGCGATCTTCCAGGCGCCGCCATGATGGCCGCCAGCCACTTTCTTGATGCGCTTGACTACGATGGGGCGCAGGTTGTCGTCAGCCATATTCCGGGTTTTCCGCTTCTATCCTTATTTCGACTTGGCCTGCTTGATGTGCTCTTCCAGTTCCTTGAACGACGGACGCTCGGTGGAGAACAGCACCTTGCGGCCGAACTCGATCGCCAGCGCCGGCGCATAGCCGTTCAGGCTGGCCAGCAGGGTCACTTTCACGCACTGGTACATCTTGGTCGACTCGGTCAGCTTCTGCTCCAGGAGGCCGGCCAGCGGGCCGACGAAGCCGTAGGCCAGCAGGATGCCGAGGAAGGTGCCGACCAGCGCATGCGCGATCAGGATGCCCAGTTCGGCCGGCGGCAGGCCCACCGATTCCATCGTCTGCACCACGCCCATCACCGCCGCCACGATGCCGAAGGCCGGCAGGCCGTCGCCCAGCTTGGCGATGCAGTGGGCCGGCACTTCGCCTTCGTGGTGATGGGTCTCGATCTCGTTGTCCATCAGGTTTTCGATCTGGAACGCGTCCATGTTCCCCGACACCATCAGGCGCAGGTAGTCGGTGATGAATTCGATCATGTGGTGGTCGGCCAGGATGCCGGGATACTTGGTGAAGATCGGGCTTTCCTCGGGCGCGTCGACGTCGCCCTCGATCGACATCAGGCCTTCCTTCCTGACCTTGTTCAGGATCTCCGACAGCAGGGCCATCAGTTCCAGGTACAGGGTCTTGGTGTAGCGCGAACCCTTGAACACGCTGGGCAAGGCCTTGAAGGTCGCCTTGATGGCCTTGGAATCATTGCCGACGAAGAAGGCGCCCACCGCGGCGCCGCCGATCATCAGCACTTCCAGCGGCTGCCAGAGCGCGGCAAGATGGCCGCCGGCCATGGCGAAGCCGCCGAATACCGAGGCCATCACGACTACATAACCAATCAGGACTAACACGTCTTTTCACACTCCGCTTGTTGCGCGCCGCGCCTGCCGCGAGACGGCGTTCGATTTATCAGGGAAACAACCGGAGGCGCCTTCCGTCGTCGCAACAGTCGATCCGGGACGCCTCTGCATGCGGTAACGGCATGGGCGCGAAAAACTTGAGAAGAGGAAATATTGTGATTGTCTTTTTACATGGTCCAGCCATACAGCAACGGTCCACCCGGACGGGTTGGCCTCTTGATCTGCGGCGCCGCGCCCGGCACGATGAACTCATGCGACAGCAAGAGCGTACCCGGCCGCATCTCGGCGCGCGCCTTGGACCACAGCTGCGGCATTGCCGCCGGCGACAGATAGGCAAACACGACGTCGTAATCGGCAAAGTCGAGCGCCTGGTAGTCGCCGCGCAGGAAGCGGCATCTGGCGCCGGCACGCTTGCGCAAGCGGCTCGCCAGCCAGGGCAGCGGCGCCAGCTCGATGCCTTCGACCTGGCAGTCGGGACGGCGCGCCGCGATATCCAGCACCAGCCCGCCCAGGCCGCTGCCGATGTCGATGATGCGCAAAGGCCGCTTTGGCAGTTCCATTGCCACCGCATCCCAGGCCGCGCTGCCCGACGCATAGAACGGCACCTGGGTGCGGAAGGTCGACCAGTACAGCGCCAGCATGGCAAGGAAGATGGCCAGGAACAGCCAGGGCGGCAATTGCAGCGCCTGCAGCGCCAGCGCCGCCGGCAGGAAGAGGAAATGCATCAGGTGCCACCATGGCGCCTGCCCGCGCCAGCGCGACAGCATCGCGGCCAGCGCGCCCTGCAGGAAGGCGGCGGCAAGCGGCGCAAGCGCAATGCCCGAGCGGCCCAGCAGCAGCCATCCCAGGCCGGCCAGGCCGAGCGCCGCGAACTGGATCAGGAGCGCCTGCACCGACGGCAGGCGCAGCAGGCGCCGTGACTGCGGCTGGGGCGCGGAGGAAACAGCCATCAGGCCGTGCCGGTCAGGCGGCGGCCAGCGCGTCGTCGCGCGCCTTCTTGGTCTTGCCGGCGCGCGAAGGCATGTGGCACAGGCCGCAAGCATAGCCGTGGTTGAGGTCGAAGCTGTGGGTGACGAAGTCGCCGCCGCATTCGCAGCATTTGGCGGTGGTCAGCATCTGGCTGTCGAAGAAGCGCACCAGGGTCCAGGCGCGGGTCAGCGACAGCAGCGGCTCCTCGCCCGGCTGCGCCGGCATCTGCTCAAGATAAAGCTGGTAGGCCTTCATCACCGCCTCGATGCCGGAAAGCCCGGCATACTGGGTCATGTAGCGGTGGATGTTGATGAACAGCGAGGAATGGATGTTGGGCTGCCAGGTGATGAACCAGTCGGTGGAAAACGGCAGCATGCCCTTGGGCGGCGATACGCCCTTCAGTTCCTTGTAGAGCTTCAGCAGCCGCTCGCGCGACAGCGAGGTTTCCAGTTCCAGCAACTGCAGCCGGGCGCCCAGCTTGATCAGTTCGATCGCCAGACCGATTTCCTTTGCTTCCGATACCAGACTCTTGTTTGCCATGTCCTCGTCTCCTGAAAGTGGGCGTCGTTGCGATCAGTTGATTTCTTCGACCGGCTGGCCTGCCATCAGGATGGCGGCGTGGGTCTGGGACAGCGAACGATCCTTGCTGTGCGAGGTCAGCATGCCGAGGATGGCGGTGTCGTCGAAGCGGAAGCGGGCCAGCATCAGGTTGGCGCTGGCCAGCTTGAGCAGCTGCGCATTGCTCAGGGTTTCGAGCAGCGAGGCGATTTCGGCGCTGATGCCAAGACGGTAGATGGCGCAAGCCTTGTCGGCGCGGATCATCTGCTGCGCCAGCATCAGGTAGTTCAGATTTGCGTCGCGAATCTCAGCCATCATGTCATTGGTATTCATTGCCGTTCTCCTGTCCGTTTTGCCGGTTGCCCGGTTGCTTTGCCGATGGACGAAGTATGTGCGCAATGATTCCTATGGGAAATAAGCTGGAATCTGTATTTCTAGTGAGAACTATTCTGGCGAGGCTGTAGGCTTTTGTCTTACAAGACGCCAGCGCCACCCTCCCCGCACCGGGGAAACGGTGCAGGGAACGGCGTCTTGCAAGGGAGAAAGTGCGGGAACGGCCCCAAGGCGGGTTGGCAGTATCGGCTGCAACGGACGGGCGATTCGCTTTCTTTCTGTTGTTTTTGTGCTGCTGTGTTGCTCTTGTAGCCATTTACGGCAGCGGTTTGGCCAAATTTAGGGTCCGCGTGAAAATTTTTTCAATTTTTTTTGCGGGGCCCTTCGGCCTTGGCTACAGAGAGAGTAACGGCGGCGCAGGCAGGGAATTTAGGGGCAATGTGAATATTTTTTAACGCCCTTCCCGGTCACCCTCAAGCCTAGCCCTGCGGCAGGTCCAGCCTGAAGATCGAGCCCTCGCCCGGCGCGCTGTGGACGCTGATCTTCCCGCCATGCGCTTCGACCAGCTGGCGGGTGATGTACAGGCCCAGCCCCAGGCCGTCGGCCGACTTGCCGCCGCCGCCGCGCTCGAACTGCTGGAAGATGCGCTGCTGGTCCTGCTCCGAGATGCCGATGCCGTGGTCGCGCACTTCGATGCGTGCGCCTTCCGGCGTGGCGCTCAGGCCCACCTCGACCGGCTTGCCGCCGCCATAGCGCAGGGCATTGGTGAGCAGATTGACGACCACCTGCTCGATGCGGAATTCATCCCACCGGCCCTCCACCGGCTGCGGCGCATGCAGCGTGATGCAGCTGCCCACGGCCAGGGCCTGCTGTTCGAGGTCGTCGATCACGCGCCGCAGCAGGCCGGCCAGCTCGACCTGCGCCGGCCGCACCGACAGCGTGCCGCTGCGGATGCGCGAGACATCCAGCATGTCGTCGATCAGCCGCACCATGTTGCGTATCTGCCTGTCGTCGCGCGCCACCATCTTGCCGAGCTGCTCCGGCGTGAAGGCGGCCAGATTGCCGCGCTCGATCTGCATCCTGCGCAACTGGGTTTCGAGGAACAGCGTGTTCAGGGGCGTGCGCAGCTCATGCGCCACCACCGACATGAAGTCGTCGCGCATCTTGACGGCGCGCTCCAGGTCCAGCTGGGCCGCATTGAGCTTTTCCAGCAGCGCCTGCTGCTCGCGCCGGCTCTGCTCCAGGGCTTCCACCTGGCGCCCCATCGCGCTGCGCTGTCGGTACATGTCGACGAACACAGCGACCTTGCTCCTGACCGCATAGCCGTCCAGCGGCTTGTGCAGGAAATCGACCGCGCCGGCCTCGTAGCCCTTGAACGCATGATTGAGTTCACGCCCGGCGGCGCTGACGAAGACGATCGGGATACGCCGCGTGCGGCCGGTGCTGCGCATCAGCTCGGCCAGCTCGAAGCCATTCATGCCGGGCATCTGCACGTCCAGGATGGCCAGCGCAAATTCATGCTCCAGCAGCAGGGTCAGCGCCGCTTCGCCGGAGGCGGCCGGGTACACCACCAGGTCGTCGCGCCGGATCAGCGCTTCGAGCGCGATCAGGTTTTCCGGCAGATCGTCGACGATCAGGATATTGGCGCTCTCAAAGGTGTCCATCAGTGCTTGTCCAGTTCAAGTAGCAGCGCATGGATGCCGGCCAGTCCGAGGACATGATCGGGCGTGCGGCGGGCGATGGCGGCCTGCGGCATGGTCGAGACCGCCGCTTCGTCCGGGTCCTGCACGATGGTCAGGCCGCCCTGCTCGCCGATGCGGGCCAGGCCGTCGGCGCCGTCATCGTTGGCGCCGGTCAGGAGGATGCCGGCCAGCCGCTGGCCCCAGACGTCGGCCGCGGACTCCATCATCACGTCGATCGACGGCCGCGAATAATGCACCGGCGGGTCGCAGCTGAGCGACAGGCTCAGGTCGTGCTCGACCAGCACATGGTAGCCGCCGGGCGCCACATACAGCGTGCCGGGCTGGATCTGCTCCTTGTCGGCGGCTTCCCGCACCGGCAGGTTCATGCGCGCGCCCAGCACTTCGGCAAGGCGGCTGTCGCCATGGCTGGGCAGGTGCAGCACCGCCAGCAGCGGCAGGCGGTAGCCGGAAGGCAGCTGCGTCAGGATGGCCAACAGCGCCTCCAGGCCACCGGCGGACGCGCCGATCACCACGGCGTCGATGCCGCGCCCTGCCAGGTCGAATGCCGGGGTCGCCATTGCCGCGCCGTTCACAGCTTGCGGTACAGGCGCTCGCGCCTGTCCAGGGTTTCGAAACGCTCCTTGCAGGCGGAAAAATCCATGCTCTCCTTGGCGCCCAGCCCGAGAAAGCCGCGGTGGCACAGCGATGCATGGAACAGTCCCAACGCCCGGTCCTGCAGCTTGCGGTTGAAATAGATCAGCACATTGCGGCAGGACACGAGGTGGGTCTCGGAAAACACGTTGTCGGTCGCCAGGCTGTGGTCGGCGAAGGTCACGTTGGCCGACAGGGAGCGGTCGAGCAGCGCCGCGTCGTAAGCGGCTGTGTAGTAGTCCGACAGCTGGCGCTTGCCGCCCGACCTCTGGTAATTGTCGGCATAGCGCTCCATCGCCGCCAGCGGGAAGATGCCGCGCCGCGCCTTCTCCAGCGATGCCGGGTTGATGTCGGTGCCGTAGATCAGCGAGCGCTCCAGCAGGCCTTCCTCGTGCAGCAGGATGGCCAGCGAATAGACTTCCTCGCCGGTGCTGCAGCCCGCCACCCAGACCTTGATCGACGGATAGGTCTGCAGCAGCGGCACCACGTCGCGGCGCAGCGCGAGGTAGTAGGACGGGTCGCGGAACATCTCCGAGACCGGAATCGTCAGGAACTGCAGCAGTTCGTGGAATACCGCCGGCTCGTGCAGCACCCGCGACTGCAGCGCCGAGATGGTGCTGCAGCCGAATTCAGGCAACGCATGCAGCACGCGGCGCTTGTGGGAAGCGCCGGAATAGTCGCGGAAGTCGTGGCCATAGCGCAGATAGATCGCCTCGGCCAGCAGCTTCAGTTCGATTTCGGTGGCGTCGCGCTTCATGACGGCAGTCGCTCCAGGTTGGGCAGCCACACCCGCAGCAGCGAGAACAGCCGGTCCAGGTCGATCGGCTTGGCGAGGTAGTCGCTGGCGCCGGCCCTGAGGCACTGCTCATGGTCGTCGCGCATGGCCTTGGCGGTGACGGCGATGATGGGCAGCTTGGCGAAGCGGGCATCGGTACGGATGCGGCGCGTCGCTTCCAGCCCGTCCATCACCGGCATCATCACATCCATCAGCACCAGGTCGACGTCCGGCGCGGCATCGAGCTTGGCGATGGCCTCCTCGCCGTTGCGGGCGATCTCCACCGCCAGCCCCTTTTGCTCCAGCGCGCTGGTCAGCGCAAAGATGTTGCGCACGTCGTCGTCGACCAGCAGGATGCGCCGTCCCTGGAACACATGGTCGCGGCTGCGCGCCGACTTCAGCATCGCCTGGCGTTCCACCGACAGTTCCGACTCCACCTTGTGCAGGAACAGCGTGACTTCATCGAGCAGCCGTTCCGGCGAACGGGCGCCCTTGATGATGATGGAGCGCGAATACTTCAGCAGGTCGGCCTCTTCCTCGCGCGTGAGATTGCGGCCGGTGTAGACGATCACGGGCGGGAATGGCTGCAGGCCCTGCTCCGACATGCGCCGCAGCAGCTCGCGGCCCTGCATGTCGGGCAGCTTCAGGTCAATGATCATGCAGTCGAACTGGATCTGCACCAGCCGGGCCAGCGCCTCGGCGCCGGTGGCCACCGCGGTGATCTCCACGTCCTCGTCGCTGATCAGGTGGGTCACGCTGTCGCGCTGGCGCGCATCGTCCTCCACCAGCAGGATGCGCTTCATCTTGCGGGTATAGCGCTCCTCCAGCCGCTGGAACACTTCCCTCAGTTCCTCGCGCGAGGCCGGCTTCTGCGCATAGCCGATCGCGCCCATGTGCAGCGCCGCCTCGCTGCGGTCCTCGGACGACACCACATGCACCGGGATGTGGCGGGTGGCCGGGTCTTCCTTCAATTGCTGCAGCAGCGACAGGCCGGGCCGGTCGGGCAGGCGCATGTCGAGCAGCACGGCGCTGGGCAGGAATTGCCGCGCCAGCTGCAGCCCTTCGTCCGCGCCCTGCGCGACTAGGCAGCGATAGCCCATTTCGCGGGCGAGGTCGTACAGGATGCCGGCAAAGGCCGGCTCGTCCTCCACCACCAGCACGGCGCGGCGCTCGTCGGGCGCGGCGGCGCGGTCATCCGGGAAGGGTTGTGCGGGCAGCGCGGCAACCGACTGCGACGGTGCGGCCGCCGGTGCGGGCGCGGGCGCCGCGGGCCGCATGCGCTCGACCTTGGGCGACGCAACGGCGGGTACGGGCCGCGGCGCCTGGGCGGCCTGCGGCTCAGCCTGCTCCGGCTGCGCGATACGCCGCGGCAGCGTCAGCGTAAAGGTGCTGCCCTGTCCCGGCGCGCTGCTGACGGCAATCTCCCCGCCCAGCAGGCCAGCCAGTTCGCGCGAGATCGACAGCCCCAGGCCGGTGCCGCCATAGCGCCTACTGGTGCCGCCGTCGGCCTGGCGGAAGGCCTCGAAGATGGCATCCTGCTGCTCGGGCGCGATGCCGATGCCCGAGTCCTTCACCGCGAACACGATGCGTTCGCCCGGCAGCGTCGACAGCGCCAGGGTGACGCTGCCATGCTCGGTGAACTTGATCGCGTTCGACAGCAGGTTCTTCAGGATCTGTTCCAGCCGCATGCGGTCGGTATAGAGCGGCGTGGCGCCGACATCCTGCTGCTGCACGCGGAAGGCCAGGCGCTTTTCCTCGGCCAGCGGCAGGAAGGTGCGTTCAAGGCTGCTGACCAGTTCGTCCACCGTGATCGCTTCCGGCTGCAGCGACATCTGGCCCGCCTCCACCTTGGAGATATCGAGGATGTCATTGATCAGGGACAGCAAGTCGTTGCCGGAGGCATAGATCGACTCGGCGAACTTGATCTGCTCGGCATTGAGATTGCCTGCCTTGTTCTCCGAGAGCAGCTTGGCCAGGATCAGCGAACTGTTCAACGGCGTGCGCAGTTCATGCGACATATTGGCCAGGAATTCAGACTTGTAGCGGCTGGCCCGCTGCAAGTCATCGGCACGCGCTTCCAGCGCTTCCTGCGCCTGCTGCAGCGCATGGTTCTTCTGGTCCAGCGACACTGCCTGCTCGTTCAGGCGCACATTGGTCTGTTCCAGCTCGGCCTGCTGGTTTTCCAGGCTGGCCTGCGATTCCCGCAGCAGCCGCGACTGCTCTTCCAGGCCTTCGTTGGCGGTGCGCAGTTCTTCCTGCTGCACCTGCAGTTCCTCGTTGAGCTGCTGGGTGTCGGCCAGCGCCGCCTGCAGCCGCTGGCGGTACAGCGCGGCCTCGATTGCGGCGCCTACTGCCGGCGCGATGAGTTCGAGCAATTCAAGATCGCGCGTCTCGACCTTCCGCGCAAAACCCAGTTCCATCACGCCATTGACCACGCCGCCTTCCTGGATCGGCGCCAGCAGCAGCGTCACCGGCGAGCCGCTGCCCAGGCCGGAGCTGATCTTCAGATAGTCCTCGGGCACGCTGTCGAGCCGTATCACCCGCTTGGCCAATGCCGCCTGCCCCACCAGGCCCTCGCCAGCCCCAATGAGCTGCGGCGCCGCTTCGCTTTCCTTTGAAAAACCGTAGGAAGCGCTGCGACGCAGGGCATTGCCCGGCTCGCGCACGTACAGCGCGCCGACCGACATGCCGAGATATTCAGCCAGGAAATCGAGCACGCCGCGCGCCAGCGGCGCCACCGCCGGCTGCCCGACGATGCGTTCGGCCAGCCGTGTCTGTCCGGCGCGCAGCCAGGCCTGATGTTCCAGCAGCCGGCCATGTTCGCCCTGGTGCGCCAGCGCGGCGTTATAGCTTTCCGACAGCCGCAGCAGTTCGCGCCGGCCGAACAGGGCCAGCCCGCCCGCCAGCAGCAGCGACAGCACCAGATACACCGTCACGGTAATGGCGGTCACCCGCCGCGCCTCCTCGCCGCGCGCCTGGCGCCGCTCTTCCTCGATCTTCAGGAAGGCATCGAACTCGCGCCGCAACTGGTCGAACTCCTGCTTGCCGCGTCCGCTCATGACCAGGCGCAGCCAGTCTCCGTTGGCGCGGCGCTGGCTCAGCACTTCCTCGACGAACACGGTCCACTGGGCATGCAGCGACTTGATCAGCCTGACACGCTCCACCTGTTGCCCATCCTCGGCAACGAGCTGTTCCAGCGCCTCAAGCTGTACCTGCATGCGCGGCTTGCCGAGGCGGTAGGGTTCCAGAAAGCTTTCATTGCCGGACAGCAGAAAGCCGCGCATCCCGGTCTCCTGATCCACCGCCAGCTTCGCCGCCGCATGGGTCTCGGCAATGATGCGATCGCTGCGCTCGACCTGGTTCATGGTCGACAGCAGATAGGCAATCAACGCAACGAAGCCCAGCACGCTGATCACACCGACGATCAGCGGGAGCGCTATGTTGCGATACAGAATGCGACGAAAACCATGCGGATCGACCGCGGGGACAGCAGACATCGTTGCCTTTTGGGTGCGGATGAAAGCCGGAAGTTTACCTGAAAGGCTTGTTTTTCAAGGCTGCAACTGCAGGGGGAATTGTCCAGTTCGACATGGAGGCGGGTGGTGGGGAGCGGCGCATCTTCCAGAGGAAGGCGGAAGTTGCGGGTGGATCTGCGGGCGTGGGGACAATCGCTGTTGAATTGGCCGTTGCGGTTGCTGTTGTCTTTGACGTACGCGCAGCGACCGTTGCCGTTGCAGTTGCAGTTGCAGTTGCCGTTGCCGTTGCCGTTGCCGTTGCCGTTGCCGTTGCCGTTGCCGTTGCCGTTGCCGTTGCAGTTGCAGTTGCAGTTGCAGTTGCAGTTGCAGTTGCAGTTGCAGTTGCAGTTAGGGTCCCCGTCTGTGTACCGCCGTGACGGCGATGCCCGGAGCGGGAAAAGGTGCGGCGTCTGTCTGAGCGCCGCGCAGCGGAGCGAGTTTAGCCGCGCCCCGCTCCGGGTATCGACGGCACGGGAACCCCGCGCAGCGGGGCGGCACAGTCGGGGTCGCCTTTTTTGGTTACTTTTTTGGCGAAGCAAAAAAGTGACTCGCCCGCCGGGGCGAACACCCGGCCTGGTCATGATGCGAGGACATGCGCATTGGGTCACCCGGCATAAAGACGTCGCTGCGAAGCAGCAGTTGCTTTTGACGTTAAGCCATGTTCAACGAACACGTCAAAGACAACAACGAAAGTGCTGCCCGGGCGTTGCCGGGTGACGCAAGGCGGCTGCACTGCCGTGGAGACAAGCCGGGAGTCCGTCCCGGCGGCCGGGTCACTTTTTTTGCTTCGCCAAAAAAAGTAACCAAAAAAAGGCGACCCGGTGATCGCGCCCCGCTGCGCGGGGTTCCCGTGTCAGCGGTACCCGGAGCGGAGCGCGGCTAAACTCGCCAAGCTGCGCTTGACTCAGACAGACGCCGCACCTTTTCCCGCTCCGGGCACCGCTGACACGGCGCGCTCAACGGGACTTCACTTCAACGGCAACGGCCACTTCAAAAGCAACGGCAACTTCAAAGGCAACTACAACTGTCGCTGCGCGTACTTCAAAAACAACGGCAACGGCAACGGCAACGGTCGCTGCGCGTACGTCAACGGCAACCGCAGACCCTGCCGCCCTTGAAACCACTCCCACTTCTGACTTTGCGCAAAAGGCTTCCCCTACCCAAAGCCACCCTGCCCCCCTAGCCCGCCCCGCTCGGTGACGCGGCTGCCGCCACGCAGTAGCGCGCAATCGCCCCCAGCACTTCGCTGTCTTCCCCCACCGCAGCAGCCACGCTGATTTCCAGTCCCGGATGATTGCTGCGCAGTTCATCGATCAGCAGCGGCAGGTCACGCAGCACATGGCCGCCCTGCCCCAGAAAAACCGGCACCACCGACAGCCTGGTGCAGCCCTCGCCGGCCAGCCTGGCCACGACTTCCGGCAAGCGCGGCGACATCAGCTCCAGGAAAGCCAGCGACACGTCGGTGTCGGGCAACTGGCTGCGGGCGATGTCGCGCAGCTTCTCGAACGGCGCTGCCCAGCGAGGATCACGTGCGCCGTGGGCAAACAGAACCAGTGCATTTTTCATTTAACGCCTTTCAATCCACTTCAGGGTCAGCAATGCGGCAAGCAGGAACAGCACGCTGGGCAATACCGCGGTGGCAAATGGTGGCCAGGTATTGAGCATGCCGATATGCGAGAACAACCGGTTGATCAGCTGGAAGCTCACGCCGATCATGATGCCGGCGAAGATCTTCAGGCTGACGCCGCCTGCCCGGAAATGCAGATAGGCAAAAGGCAGCGCCACTGCCATCATCACGAACACGGCAAAGGGATAGCTCAGCTTGCGCCAGTAGGCAATCTCATAACGCTCGGTGCGCTGCTTGTTCTCTGCCAGGTGCTTGCTGTATAGCGCCAGGTCGGCGGCGGACATGCGCTCCGGATCGGCAAAAAGCACCGAAAGAATCGACGGCGTGATTTCGGACACCAGCGGCATCACCTCGCGCTTCGTGGTCGACACCGCGGTGCTCAGGTCGAGCACACGCGTGCCGTTACGGGTCGCAGCCTGGGGAAAACGGCTTTCGGTGACCTTCTGCATGGTCCAGGTGTTGTTGCCGGAATAATCCGCGCGGTCGGCAATGATGTAATTGACCAGGTGGAAGCCACGGTCGAATTCATAGACACGCAGATTCAGCAGCTCGCCGGTGGGCCGCATTTCCCGCACGTTCAGGAAGCGGGTGCCGATTACATTGCCGGATACGCCCTTGTCGCGTATGACGTCCTTGGCCCATAGGCCGGAACGAAATTCCTGCGATACCGCGGCGCCCTTGAAGCCCAGCTTGAGCTTCTGCCCAAGCTCAGTCGACTTGGGCGCCACGTACTCGCCGAAGACGAAGGTCAGCAGCGCGAACAGCACGCCTATCTTGGCCAGCATGGCCGCCGCCTGGCGCGTGGACAGCCCGGACACCCGCATGATGGTGAATTCGGAACGGGAAGCCAGCTGGGCCAGCACGTAGATGGTGCCGATCAGCGCGGCAATCGGCATCAGTTCATAGGCGTAACCGGGCATGCCCATCAGCACGAACAGGAAGGCATGCTGCAGCTTGTAGCCGCCGGTGCCGACCGACTGCAACTCGCTCATCACGTCGAAGAAGGCAAACAGCGCCAGGAAGGCCGCCAGCACGAAGACGCTGGCGCGTATGATCTCGCCGGCCAGATAACGTTGCAGTATCTTCATGCGGCGCGCCTGTAGAAAACCATGCGCTTGAAGGCGTTCCAGTAGGCCAGCGGATGATGGCGGCTATTCATCAGGATGCGCCAGGAGAAGAAAAACGCCACCAGCAGCGCACCGAGCAGATGCAGCGGCCACCAGCTCACCATCAGCGCCAGCTTGCCCTGGGCCACCCCGGCCTGCATCACGCTGACCATGTTGCTGTAGACGATGAAGACCAGAAGCGCCAGCAGCAGGTTGGCCGAACGGCCGCCGCGCGGATTGACGAAGCCCAGCGGAATCGCCAGCAGCATCAGCACCACGCCCATGATGGGCAGGGCGATGCGCCACAGGATCTCACCGCGGTTCTGGTTGGTGGGATTGGCGATCAGGTCGCCCAGCGGCAGCGCACGCGCCGAACTGTCGCCTGCGTCCACCTGGCTGCTGTTGGCGATCAGCACGCCGTAGCGCTCGAACTGCATCAGCTGGAATTCCGGCTCCGAAGGCGTGCCATCGTAGCGGCGGCCATCATTGAGCACCAGGAACTTGTCGCCATTGGCATCGATTTCGGTACGCCCCTCGGCCGCCACGATCACGCTGGACTTACCGTTGCGCATGCTGCTGATGAAGACATTCTTCACATTGCTCACATCATCGGCCACGCCTTCGACAAAGAACACCCGGTCCGCCGAGGAAGACTCCTGGAAGCGCCCGGGCGACACCCGTGAGATATCCTCGCGCTGCTCGAAGCGCTTGCGGAATTCGGTGCTCTGGCGATTGGCCCAGGGCGTGACCGCCAGGCTCAGCGTCGCCACCACCAGCACCAGCGGCAGCGCCACGGTCAGCACTGGCCTTATCCAGGCGGTCAGGCTCATGCCGGACGCGAACCAAACCACCATCTCGGAATCCTGGTAGGTGCGGGTCAGCACCAGCAGTACGGAAATGAAGCCGGTCAAAATCAGGATCACGGGCAGATAGTTCAGCGCCGCGAATCCGAGCAGAGCCACCACATCCTGGGACGCAACCTTGCCGCCGGCAGCCTGACCAAGGATGCGAATGAGCATGACGGTGATGGTGATCGAGAACAGGGTGGTGAAGACGGCGCCGGCGGAGCTGATCAGTTCGCGACGTAGAGCGCGTTGAAAAATCATTCGATACTATAATTGCGTGGACTAAAAAGGAGCATCCATGGACTTTAGCATAAAAACATTCGACGCCAGGACCAGCCTGGCACAAGCAAAAACCGGCGTCATGGTAGTCGGGGTTTTCGAAAACAAGGTGCTGACGGCCGCTGCCGCCGGACTTGACGGCGACGGTGCCATCAGCGCCGCCGTCAAGTCCGGCGACATCACCGGCAAGCCTGGCAGCACGCTGCTCTTGCGCGGCCTGGCCGGCATTGCAGCCGAGCGGGTGCTGCTGGTTGGCCTGGGCAAGGAGGCGCCGGTCGCGCCCAAGGACTTCAACAGCGCATGCCAGGCCATCGCGCGGACCCTGGCGACCGTGGGCGCGGCCGATACGCTGATCTCGCTGCCCTGCGACCAGGTGCGTGAACGCGAGGCCGGCTGGGCAATCCAGGCGCTGGTGCTGGCGCTGCGCGAGTCGCGTTACCGCTTCGACGAAATGAAGAGCAAGAAGGAACCGGTCCCGGCCGGCGTGAAGAAGGCTGCGCTGGTGCTCGACGCCGCTGCCGCCGCATCGGCGCGCGCAGTGCTGGCCCAGGCAGTGGCGCTGGCCAACGGCATTGAACTGACCAAGGACCTGGGCAACCTGCCGCCGAACGTCTGCACGCCGACCTATCTGGCCAACACCGCCAAGAAGCTGGCCAAGCAGTTCGGCTTCGGCGTCGAGGTGCTGGACCGCAAGCAGATGGAAGCGCTGAAGATGGGCAGCTTCCTGTCGGTGACCAACGGCACCATGGAGCCGCCGAAATTCATCGTGCTGAAGCACCTGGGCGGCAAGACGCGGGAAGCGCCCACGGTCCTGGTCGGCAAGGGAGTCACCTTCGACTCCGGCGGCATTTCGATCAAGCCCGGCGCGGCCATGGATGAAATGAAGTACGACATGTGCGGCGCCGCCTCGGTGCTGGGCACCTTCCGCGCCATCGGCGAGATGAACCTGAAGCTCAACGTGATCGGCGTGATTCCCGCCACCGAGAACATGCCGTCGGGCACCGCGACCCGTCCGGGCGACATCGTCACCTCGATGTCCGGCCAGACCATCGAGATCCTCAACACCGACGCCGAAGGCCGCCTGATCCTTTGCGACGCGCTGACCTATGTCGAACGCTTCAAGCCGGCGGTGGTAGTGGACATCGCAACGCTCACCGGCGCCTGCATCACGGCACTGGGCCATCACAATGCCGGCCTGTTCACCCGCCACGATGACGTCCACGATGCGCTCGCCGACGCGCTGATCGCCGCCGGCAAGCTCAGCGACGATACCGCATGGCGCATGCCGATCGAGGACAGCTACCAGGAGCAGTTGAAATCCAACTTCGCCGACATGGCCAACATCGGCGGCGCCCCTGGCGGCAGCATCACCGCTGCCTGCTTCCTGGAGCGCTACACCAAGGCCTATACCTGGGCGCACCTGGATATCGCCGGCACCGCGTGGAAGAGCGGCCCGGCCAAAGGCGCCACCGGCCGCCCGGTACCGATGCTGACCACCTTCCTGATCAACCGGGCGCAAGCGGCACGCTGATCGCGCCGATAACAGGCTCCAGGCCAGCGCCGGCACCTCCAGAGGAGGTCCGGCGCGTTTTATTTCAATGCAAGGAATGGGAACGACAATGAAACTCGCTACCTGGAACGTGAATTCCCTGAAGGTGCGTCTGCCGCAGGTGCTGCAGTGGCTGGCCGACAGCCCGGTCGACGTGCTGTGCCTGCAGGAGACCAAGCTGACCGACGACAAGTTTCCCGTCGCCGAGATCGAAGCGGCAGGCTATTCGGTTGCCTACACGGGCCAGAAAACCTATAACGGCGTGGCCATCCTGTCGCGCCACCCGATGACCGATGTGGTCAGGAACAATCCGCTGTTCCCCGACGAGCAGCAGCGCATCATCGCCGCCACGATCGAAGGCATGCGCATTGTCTGCGCCTACGTGCCCAACGGCCAGTCGGTCGGCTCGGACAAGTACGAGTACAAGCTGCGCTGGCTGCTGGCCCTGCGCGAATGGCTGGCCTCGGAGCTGGCGGCGCATCCGCAGCTGGCGCTGCTGGGCGACTACAACATCGCGCCGGCCGACGGCGATGTGCACGACCCGGCCGCATGGGCCGGCTCGGTGCTGGTGTCGGAACCGGAACGCGCGGCCTTCCGCAGCCTGTGCGAACTGCAGCTGGCGGATGCCTTCCGCCTGTTCGATCAGCCCGACAAGGTGTTCAGCTGGTGGGACTACCGGCAGATGGCCTTTCGCCGCAACATGGGCCTGCGCATCGACCATATCCTGCTGTCGCCGCCGTTGGCCGGCCGCTGCACAGGCTGCATGATCGACAAGGCGCCGCGCAAGTGGGACCAGCCGTCCGACCATACGCCGGTGATTGCCACGCTGGACTGATACGCGCAAGCAGGGCGGCCTGCCCTGCCTGCGGCTGTGACAACGTTACAGCGTGATCTTCTTGTGCTCGCCGAGGTCGCGCGGCGCCTTGCCGGTCAGGGCCGACTTGGCCAGTGCGTACAGCTGGGTCATCTTGCTGGAATGGGTGTCCCAGTATTCGGCGCTGTCGATATGCACCTTGATCAGCGACAGATGCGGATCCTCTTTTCCGCCATCGAACCAGGCCGCCACCAGCGGGCTCCAGAGCTCGTCGATCTTGGCGCGGTCGCGGGTCAGTTCGGCATGGCCGGCGATGGACACATACAGACTGTCGTCGGGGTCGGAGAAACTCACGTTGATGCGCGGATGTTCGGTGAGATGGCGCACGAAGTCGGTGACATCGGAGGTGAAGAACCAGAGATTGCCCTGGTCGTCCACCTGCTGGCAGGTCATGGGCCGGGAGGACAGCTTGCCGTCCGGATCCAGCGTGGTGAACATGCCGAATTTCACATCCTTGATCTTGTCCTGCAGGTCTTGCAGCTGAGTAGTAGCGGCATGGCTCATGGTGCATCCTCTTCTATTGGAAAGTGCCGTGGCGGTTGCCTTGGGCATGGCGCACCATGCTAGGCAGGCGCGGTGCAGGTGTCGGTGCGCCAACTCACATAGGCCGGGGCCAACAGCATGGCGGCATGGCTGACATGCCGTTTTGATAGCGGCTACAATGAGCCGCGCCTGACGCAGGCCATCACACCCCCTCATCATTACCCTAGGAGCAAGCATGAATTCACGCTGGATCGACATCGACACCAACAACGGCAATGCGTTTCGCGGCTACCTCTCGCTGCCGCCCAAGGGCAGCGGTCCGGCCATCGTGCTGATCCAGGAAATCTGGGGCGTCAACAGCCACATCCGCGCCGTGGCCGACCAGTACGCGCTGGACGGCTACGTGGTGCTGGCGCCGGACGTGTTCTGGCGCTTGAAGCCGGGCGTCGATCTGACCTATGACGACGCCGGCTCGGCCCAGGCTTTCGACTACATGAAGAAGCTGGACTTCCCGATGGCGGTTCAGGACCTGACCCAGGCCGTCAACCTGTTGCGCGGCATGCCGGAAGTCACCGGTGGCGTGGCGTCGCTGGGCTTTTGCATGGGCGGACTGCTGTCCTATCTGTGCGCCGCCAATGCCGGCGTCGACGCCGCAGTGTGCTACTACGGCGGCGGCATCGACGGCCAGCTCAACCAGGCCAGCAAGGTCACCTGCCCCATCCTCTTCCATTTCGCGGAGAAGGACCATTACATTACCAAGAGCGCCGTCGATGCGGTCAAGGCCGCTTTCGGCAACGCGAAGAATGCCGTGATCGAAACCTATCCGGATGTGGACCATGGCTTCAATTGCTGGGAAAGGCCTTCCTACGATCAGAAGGCTTCCGCGGTGGCGCATGGCATGTCGCTGTCTTTCCTCGGCAAGGTGCTCTGAGGACGAAAGCTGCACGCCAGGGCCGCGCTGACAAATGAAAAGGGCAAGGCCATGAAGGTCTTGCCCTGTCGGGAATGCGGGCAGATGCCGCCTGCCCTGCGGTTTCGGGTCAGCCCGGGAACAGCTCGTCGTCCAGGCCCAGATGCCGGCGGTCGCGCGCTTCTTCCAGCGCATGGCGTCCGACGATGCGCTTGCGCATGATTTCCGCATGCTGCTGCGGCGTCATCGGCGGCATTTTCATCAGGTCTTCCAGACGCGCTGCATTCTCTTCGTTATTTCTCATTATTCCGTCCCCAGATGAAACGCGTACGCCGGCATGCGGTGCCGGCGCCGTACTGCAAGCTGCCTAGCGCTTGGTGATCATTGGGGTCAGCAGCGCCCCGATCACCAGTGCCACGCCAGCCGAAATGGCAATGGTCTTCCATGGATTCTCATGCACATAGTCGTCGGCGGTGCTGGCCAGTTCGCGGCCGGTCTTCATCGCCGTGTCCTGCATGTCGCGGGCGCCCGTCAGCGCATTGTCCAGCAGACGCATGCCTTCGGAGCGCAGCGCTGCAGCCTTGTCGGACGACGCGGTGGAGGCAGCCTTGAACAGGTCCTGCGCATCCGATACCAGGGATTTGAGTTCGCTGCTTGCTTTATCGGCGTAATTGTCGACCATCTTCTAGCTCCTTTGTTGTGGGTGAGGTGCCGTCGGTGCTCCGGCGGCGCATTGCTGATTTATAAATGAATGCGCCGTGGGAGTCGGTACGCTGCCGAACATACCATGCCGCCGGGTTCGATCCGATGCATGCAGTAAGGCAACGCGACTTTGTTGCGAACGCCCATAGGTTAGCTTGTCAACAACCCGCCGTCCAGCACCAATCCACCCCTCCTGCCTCAGACATGCGCTGCGACATGGCATGCCTGCAATACCGGCGGCAGCGTGGCGTCGTTGCGCAGGCAGGCGCTGGCGGCGCATGCAACGCGCCGCTTGAGCACGATATAGGCGTCGATCCGGTCCAGACGCGGGTCCATGCCCTGCGACAGCATGTACAGCGCTTCCTCGGACAGCGCGCAGCGGTGGACCTGCCCGTCCACCTTCACGGTAAAGATGGTGCAGGTCCGTGACTCCCTGACTTCCGCTTGTGTGACATTCATGCCCGTCTCCCGTGAGAAATCCTGCTAATCCGTGCCGTAAATCATTTCCCGCACAATCGGATAGGTCTGCTGCGTCCAGCGCCGTCCACTGAAGACGCCGTAGTGGCCAACGCCGGCCTGCATATGATGCGATTTCAGAAATGCCGGAATGCCGCTGCACAGGTCATGCGCGGCCATGGTCTGGCCGAGCGCGCAGATGTCGTCGCGTTCGCCCTCGACCGTTAGCAGCGCGGTGCGCCGTATCGCTTCCGGCCGCACCAGCCTTCCTTCGAAGCGCAGTTCGCCGCAGGCCAGCGCCGCATGCTGAAAGATGTCGCGTATGGTTTCCAGGTAGAACTCGGCCGGCAGGTCCAGCACCGCGAAATATTCCGCATAGAAGGCACGCGTGGCCGCCGCTCTTTCCAGCTCGCCATTGGCCAGGTCGCGGTATAGCCCGCGAAAGGCTTCCATGTGGCGCTCCAGGTTCATGCTCATGAAGGCCGTCAACTGCATGAAGCCGGGATAGACTTCGCGGCCGGCGCCGCGGTGGCGCTGCGGCACGGTGCCTATCATGTTGCGCTCGAACCAGCTGTAGGGCTTGCTGGTGGCGAGCCGGTTGACTTCGGTGGGGCTGATGCGCACATCCACCGGGCCGGCCATCAGCGTCAGGCTGCGCGGCGTGGCCGGATGGCCGTCCTCGGCCATGATGGCCGTGGCGGCCAGGGCCGGCACGCAGGGCTGGCAGACCGCCAGCATGTGCGCGCCCTCCCCCAGCACGCCAAGGAATTCGATCAGGTAGCGGGTGTACTGGTCCAGCCCGAAAGCGCCAGCCGACAGCGGCACGTCGCGCCCGTTGTGCCAGTCGGTGATATAGACATCATGCTCGGGCAGCATGGTGCGCACGGTGTCGCGCAGCAGGGTTGCGAAGTGGCCTGACATGGGCGCCACCAGCAGCACACGCGGCTGGGGCTCGCTTTCCGGCTGGCCATCGGCGCCTTCCTTGGCAAAGCGCAGCAGCGTGCAAAAGGGCAGCACGTGGATCGCCTCTTCATGCACCAGAACCTCGCGCGCCGCCGAGCCGCTGCCCAGCATGGTGCGCTCGATCCCGAAAGCGGGGCGGCTGTGGGTGACCTGCGCGCTGGCGAACACGGCGCAGGCGGCGGCGATGCGGCGTGCCGCAGGCAATTCGGCCAGCCATGGCTGATGCATTGCCTGGGCCGTGGCCTCGGTGTAGAGACGCAGATGGGCCATCAGGTCAGCCTGCGCCTGCCATACTTGGTACTTCATGCGCGCTCCGTGACTGTGCTGGGACACGCATGCAGCTAGCAAGGAGCGCGCCATTGGCCAAAACCACGGGCATTGGCTCTGGCATGCGGCTTGCGTGATTTTCGCCCAGCCCAATCAACCCAAGGATGGCGACATGCAAGCAGCCACGCTTACCATCACCAGCAAGAACTACTCATCATGGTCCATGCGCGGCTGGCTGCTTGCCAGGCTGTCCGGCCTGCCGTTCGAGGAGATCATGATTCCGTCCGACGATCCGGCCACGCGCGCGGAAATCCTGCTGCTGGCGCCGTCCGTGCTGGTGCCCTGCCTGCGCCACGAAGGCATTACCGTATGGGACACGCTTGCCATCGGTGAATACCTCAATGAGATCAGGCCCAGCGCCCGCCTGCTGCCGACGGAGCGCAAGGCGCGCGCCCACTGCCGCGCCATCTGCGGCGAAATGCATTCGGGCTTTGCGGCGCTGCGCTCGGCACTGCCGATGAACCTGAAGGCCAACTACAGCGGCTTCCGGGTATGGGCGCGCGCCCAGGCCGACATCGACCGCATTGCCGTTATCTGGCGCGAGTGCATCAACACCTACGGCGGCCCCTATCTGTTCGGCCGGAAGGTCTGCATGGCAGATGCGATGTTTGCGCCGGTGGTCACGCGCTTCCTGACCTATGGCGTGGAACTCGATGCCGTATGCCGCGGCTATTGCGACACCGTCATGGCGCTCGAACCGGTGCGGGAGTGGGTGAATGCGGCGCTGGCGGAGCCGGAAGAGATCAACGAACTGGAGGCGGAATTCTGACGCACTTCAATGGCTGGCAGGATACGCAGGCAGCCATGCCAGCCCTGGCTGGCGTCGGCATCAGCGGCAGTTCAATGACGCAGCGCGCCCGGGGAGGCGTGCGGCTGCGCGTTCAATGAAAACTGCGCTTCCCTGGGCGTGGACTGCGCTTCTTCGGCATCATGATCGCGCCTGGTGTCTGCGTTGATGGTTGTGGTTGTAGTTGTGGTTCCGGAGGTTCTGGTTGTTGTTGTGGTAGTGGTAGTGGTGGCGGTGGCGGTGGCGGTGGCGGTGGCGGTGGCGGTGGCGGTCGGCACCCCTGCAGGCAGGGAAGATGGGGTTGCGGCATGGCGCAACTGGCTGGCATCGCGCAAAGCGGAAGCCAGGAAAAATTTTTCGTACGCGCGCACCCGCTCGCGCGCATCGACAAACAGGCGCTGATAATTACCTTGCAATAGTTTCAGGCGCACCGCATCCGTCAGGCTCATCAGCAAGCCGTTATAGCTGGCATAGGTCTTGTTCCAGGCGTCCCGGTCCTTCGGCGCCAGCGCATCGGAGCCAAACAGGAAGCGTTCGGAATGATCCGTGATGAGCGACACCCATTCGGCCTGCGTCTGCGGCGACTGCGTCAGCCGCTCGGCGACCACGCTCCATGAGAGATCGATATGAACATGCTTCATCCTGCTGTCCTCGAGCAGCTGGCGCAGCGTTGCGGTATGTCCGGCAGGCGCATTGACAAAGCGGCCCAGCCCGCCGCCATGCGCCCAGACGATGTTGGTTTGCGACACGCAAGGATCGCAGAACAGGCGCCTGATGCCTTCGAGATAGATCGGTGACGCATTGTTCTCCTGGCCCGGCAGATCGACATCACAATGCAGCACGACTGGCATGCCGATGGTTCCACAGGTCTGCAATAGCTTGATCAGGGCGCCTGCATTGCTGCCCAGGTTGGCCTGGCGCTTGCCTGCAAACAGGTCCTGCACCACTTCCTTGTGCACCGTGATCTCGCCGACCCCGGTAAACACGCCGGGGTGCTCGGTCAGCTTCTGCAGCAGGTAGGTGCTGCTATGCATGTCGCCGAGGTGCAGTCCGGTAATCATGGGATCGAAGCGATGCCGCTCGGCGGCGGTCAATGTCGAGTAATGCATTGCGGTGGTCGCATCCACGCCGGTATTCACATAGAGCTCGGTGGCGGCACGGGCTTCATCCATATCCTTGCTGGTAAGCGCGCGCTTCGCCATCATGTGGCCGGGCAAATAGTAATGCGGACCGCAGTGCTGCTGCCCTTCGCAGGGATTCCATTCCGGATCGGGCTGGCTGGACAGCACGTTGGTGGGAATTGGCATCAGGGTGGCGTACCTGATGCCCAGCGCATCCATTTCAGCAATCAGGCTTTTGGGCTTGCAGCCTTGCTGGATGTAATTGGTCGGATGGAAATGGCAGTCGCTGTAATTCCATCGCCCCCTGTCCGCGCTAACCGGCAGGTCGGATTGCGCCGGCATGGCCAGTGGCTGATGCGCTGGGCTTGAACGAAAGCGCTGGGAAAGACTGGGGCATGACGACGACAGGTTGCGCGCCGGGCTGGCCGATGGCGTCCGGTCGGAAAGTTGTCGGTCGGTGTTGAGAACGGCATTGAATGAAGGAATCATTGTTTTCTCGTCGTTAAAATTAGGAAGGCGATGGACTATGTCGCCATGGCTCATGCAATCTGCAGGCAGCACATCTCCATGCGCGGCAATGGCCGCGGCGGCATCGGCAGCGCGCAGCGCCAGTGGCGCGCATGCTCGGCCACAAACGCCAGCGTGCCGGCCAGCGAGGCTGCGCTTGCACCGGCGACTTTCATGCGTTCCATGTAGACGATGCCGCCGGTTGCAGGCGATACCCCGAACTGCGGCCCGTCATGCTGAAAGCCGGTGTAATTGCGCTGCAGCAGCGCGGCATAGACCATGGCGGGGTCCTGTTCCGGCCGGCCGCAGTCGCCCTGCAGCAGCAGGCTTTCGGTATTGGCCAGCCAATCCCGCGTAATGGTGAACACCACGCCATCGACGGCAAACGGGCCGCTGTGCATCAGATGCTGCGCGTCGCGCATGTTGACCAGTCTGCAGAGGTCTTCGATCAGGTGCTTGAATTGCCTGCTCATTGTGCTATTGCTCCTTGGCTGTTGTCGGGCACACCGGGAATGGGGCATTCCAGCGATATGGTCTGGCGCGGTGAGTGGCTAAGCATCCGCACCGATCGCAGCGCCTTGACATGGATACAATTGCGCGCGATCAAACAGCCGGCGGACCGGACACGCGGCCGTCGGAAAAGGAAGCGGCAATGCAAAAGGCAGCGGGACCATGCAGATGGTCCCGCTGCCTTTGAATCAACCGTGTTTGGAGGAGAGCCGGCCTGCGGCCGGCGCGGCGGTCAGAGCGTACGCAGGAAATCGTCCATGTCGTCGCGCACCTGCGCCAGCAGGTCGGCCAGGCGTGCCAGCTGTTCGGGGCTGCAGGGGGTAGCCCGCTTGATGCCGGCCTGCTCGATTTCCACCAGCAAGGCCATCAGCTCGGCCGCGCCCACGGTGCCGATCGTGCCCTTGAGGGAATGGGCTTCCATGGCCATGTCACGGCAGGCGCCGGCCGCCGCATGGCGGGCAATGTCATCGTAGCGGGCCAGGGTTTCGCCACGGAACACCTGCGCCAGGTCGATGAAGATGTCGCGTTCGTTATCGACCGACTGCAGCAGCAGCCACGGCTGGGAGCACCGGTAGGAATGTGGCGGTGTCATCGTCTCGTCTCTCAGGCTTCCTGGGTGGCGCCAGCCAGCAGGAAGGCCAGGCCAACCACCAGCACCAGTTCGCCTTCGGCGGAGCGGGCGGTGCCGGTAATGCCCGGCACCGACAAGGCCGTCAGCGGCTTGATCACCAGGTCGGCGGTGCCGTCGACCGCGCCGACCGACAGCACATAGGGGCTGGGCGCGGCAACCACGATGCCGACCCGTTCCTCGGCCGGCTCGTAGCCCAGCGACGCCGCCAGCGAACGCACCGGCAAGGTCTGGCCCTGGTCGCGCAGCACCGGCGCGCCGCCCACATGCATGAATTGCTCCGGCAGTTCCACGACCCGCTCCACCAGTGCCAGCGGCATGCCCAGCGCAGCGCCAGCCGCTGTCACCAGCATGGTGGGAACGATAGACAGCTCGATCGGCAGGCGGATCGAGAAGCGGGTGCCGCTGCCCAGTTCCGAATCGATGCTGATGGCGCCGCGATGCTTTTCCACTGCCGTCTTGACCACGTCCATGCCCACGCCGCGCCCGGAAACGCTGGAGGCGACTTCCTTGGTCGAGAAGCCTGGCAGAAAGACCAGCTGATAGGCTTCGCTGGCGGACAGGTTGGCCGATTCGGCGATCAGGCCGTTGGCGATCGCCTTGGCGCGCAGGCGCTGCGGGTCCATGCCGCGGCCATCGTCGGAAATGACGATCATCACGCTGTTGGCTTCCTGCCAGGCCTTGAGCAGGATGCGGGCGCGCGGCGACTTGCCGGCGGCGATGCGATCCTCATGGCTTTCGATGCCGTGGTCCAGCGAATTGCGCAGCATGTGGACCAGCGGGTCGTACAGGCTGTCGACCACCACGCGGTCAACCTCGGTATCGGCGCCTTCGATCACCAGTTCGACTTCCTTGCCCAGGTCGCGCGCCAGTTCGCGCACCAGGCGCGGGAATTTCTGGAACAGCCGGCCGACCGGCTGCATCCTTGTGGCCAGGGTGGCGCGCTGCAGCTCGGTGGCATAGCGCGATGCCCGGCCCAGGGTTTCCGCCAGGGTCGACATCAGGGTGGCGGCATGGCCGTCGAACTTGAACTGCTGCAGCTTTTCCAGCAATACGCTGGCCTGGTTGGCTGCCTGCACCGACTCGCCCGCTACTTCCAGCAGCGCGTCGAGCTTGACCGCATCGACCCGGATGCTGTCCTCGGGCGTGCGGGTTTCGGAAGTGGCGTTGCGCCGGTCGACGCCATCCCAGCCAGCGACCTGGCCATGGGCCGGCGCAGTTGCAGGAGCGGCATTGACTTCGCCCGTGCCTGCCGGCGCCGTGGGCGCGGACGAGGTGGCGATGCGCATGTGCTCGGGCACCACGGCGTTGTACATCCCGACCCAGTCGACCCGTCCGGCCTCATCGGCCTGGACGCTGCCACCGGCATGCTTGTCGCTCACCGGCGCGGCTGCGGCAGCCACAGTTGCGATCGGCTGGCGGCCTTCGATGGCGTCGTTCAGGATACGGTTCAATGCCTCCGGCATCGGCGCCAGGCTTTCAGGCGCAGCGCCGTTGTGCAGCTGATTGAGCAGGTCGGCAACGAAACCGCTGGCCTGCAGCGCTGCCTCGATCGCCAGCGGCGTCACCGCGGTCTTGCCGGTGCGCAGCGCGTCGAACAGGTTTTCCGTCAGATGGCAGGCCGAGACCATGCCGGTCAGGTTCATGAAACCGGCGCCGCCCTTGATCGTATGGAACGAGCGGAACACGGCGTTCAGGGTGTCCGGGTCGTTCGGCCGGCGCTCCAGCTGCAGCAGTCTTTCTTCGACGTCGACGGCCAGTTCCAGCGCCTCGACCACGAAGTCCTTGAGCATGTCGTCCATCAGAATCCCAGATCGGCGAGTAAGTCATCCACATCGGTTTGCGCCAGCGCCGAGGTGGGCACGTCCGGGCCTGCCAGCAGGTCCACCACCTTTTCCTTTTCGCGGCTGGACTGCGGCGCATTATCGATCAGCAGCTGGGCCAGTTCGCGCTCCAGCTTCTGGGTGATGGTCACCACTTTCTTGATGATCTGCCCGGTGATGTCCTGGAAGTCCTGCGCCATCATGATTTCCATCAGGCGCGCCTTTTCCGCTTCGCCATTGTTGGCCACGGTGCCGGCAAAGCGGCGCGAGTCCTGCGCCAGCAGCTTGAATTCATCCAGCCCCAGCTTGCCGTCAAACAGCTGGTCCCAGCGGCCTTCGACATCCTTTGCGGTCTGGATCAGCGCATCCTGCACCGGCATGGCTTCATCGATGGAATTGAGCACCTTGTTGGCGGCCTGCTCGGTAAGCGTCGCGATATATTCCAGGCGGCCGGCGGCATCGGTGACTTCGGTGGCGATGTCGGAAAGGCTGCGATCGTAGCCGAGTTCGCGCAGCGAGTCATGCAGCTGGCGCACGATATGGCCCAGGCGATCGAACATCGGCGAGTTAGCGGAAGCATGCTCCTGGACTGATTCGGCTCCGGTTGCAGGCACGGCCGCCGCTGCCGCAGGTGCGGGCTCGGCTGCCACAGCCTTGGGCTCAGCCACTACCGCATGCTGCGCCGCTATTTCGTCAAACAGCGCGTCCAGGTCTTCCGTCAGGTCATTCATGTGTGGCTTTCCTTGTCGATTCTTTCGTGCGTGCCGCCGCTGCGGCCGTTGTGCTCTTGTTGATTCTTTTTGCTCTTGTTTGCGCTTCCCTGCGCTTGTCACCGGTCTGTCCTGGGCCATATTGAAGGAGTGGTTTCCTGGCCAGCCAGAGGTCATTTCCTTTGGTTTACGGCGCGGATCGGAAAAGATTTAGACGCCGGCCGCAAAACTTAATTGCATATAGGAAATTTATTTGAATTATACAGAATAGTTCCGCAAGGAAAATTTTGACAGGGAATTTAGCTGTATCAGCGCCCTTCCCGTAATGACGCATATGGCAGGAAAAAGGGCCGTGCATGCCACAGATCAGGCTGGCGAGCATACTGCAGGTCGCCCGGACATGGTCCGGGTGCGGGCGACCGGATTAGCGGCCAGGTTCATGGCTCAGGCGAAATCCCTGCTATGGGTGTTGAGCTTCCCCAGCCATGCCGACAGGTCCACCAGCCGCTTGGCCACCAGGTGCTGCACACCCTGCTCGCTCTGCCAGATGCCATAGACGCCCAATAGAGAAGCGCCCAGCAGTTCACGCCGCTGCTGGTCCACCAGCGTGGGCCAGACAATCACATTGACCAGGCCGGTTTCATCCTCCAGCGTGACGAACATGGTGCCATGGGCGGTTTCCGGCCGCTGGCGCACGGTGACGATGCCGCAGCCGCGGGCAAACTGGCCGTTTGCATAGGTATGCAGCACATCGGCCGGCATGAAGCGCTTCTCCAGCAGCTTCGCGCGCAGCAAGGCCACCGGATGCCGGCCCAGCGTCAGGCCCAGGCTGCGGTAGTCGCCCAGGATGTCCTGCCCTTCCGACGGCGGCGCCAGCGCGGGCATTGGTTCGGCCACCGCCGCCTGGCGCAGCAGGCCCTTGTCCGGCGCACCTGCCACGGCTTGCCACAGCGCCTGGCGCCGGTGGCCGGACAGGGCTGACAGCGCATTGGCTGCGGCCAGCGCCTGCAATTCCGTGCGTTCCAGCCGCGCCCGCAGCCCCAGGTCATGCAGGTCGGCAAAGGGACGAATCGCGCGCGCCTCCTCGATGCGCCAGCCGGCCTCGCGGCTCAGGCCGCGTACCAGATTCAGGCCCAGACGCACTGACGGCCGCGTCCGCCCGTTATGGTCGAGGCTGGCATCCCAGCCGCTTTCCATCACATCGACCGGATGCACCTTCACGCCATGCCGGCGCGCATCCTGCACCAGTTGCGACGGCGAATAGAAACCCATGGGCTGGCTGTTGAGCAGCGCCGCCAGAAAGGCTTCCGGCTCGTGGCACTTGAGCCAGGAACTGACATAGGCCAGCAGCGCAAAGCTGGCCGCATGGCTTTCCGGGAAGCCATACTCGGCGAATCCCTGTATCTGGCGGAAGATCGCATCGGCAAATTCCTGGGTGTAGCCGCGTTCGAGCATGCCGGCAATCAGCTTGCCCTCGAATTTCTCCAGCCCGCCCTTGCGCTTCCAGGCCGCCATCGCCCGCCGCAGCTGGTCGGCCTCGCCAGCCGAAAAGCCGCCGGCCAGCATCGCGATCTGCATCACCTGTTCCTGGAAAATCGGCACGCCCAGGGTGCGCGACAGCGCCTGCTCCATGGCCGGACTCGGATACTCGACCGGCTCCAGGCCCTGCCGGCGGCGCAGATAGGGATGGATCATCCCGCCCTGTATCGGACCCGGCCGGATAATGGCGACTTCGATCACCAGGTCGTAGAAGGTGCGCGGCTTCATGCGGGGCAGCATCGTCATCTGCGCCCGGCTTTCGATCTGGAACACGCCGACGGTGTCGGCCCGGCTGATCATGCGGTAGGTATCCGGATCTTCGGACGGAATGTCCTGCAGCTCGAAAGGCTCGCCGCGGCGCTCGGCCGCCAGGTCGAGCGCGCGCCGGATCACCGACAGCATGCCCAGCGCCAGGATGTCGACCTTCAGCAGACCCAGCGCATCCAGGTCGTCCTTGTCCCATTGCACCACGCTGCGCCTGGCCATGGCGGCATTCTCGATCGGCACCAGGCGCGACAGGCGGCCACGCGAAATCACGAAGCCGCCCGGATGCTGCGACAAGTGGCGCGGAAAGCCCATCAGCTGCTCGGCCATGGTCCACCACTGCTGCGCCAGCGTGGCTTCCGGGTCCAGGCCGCATTCGGTGAAGCGCGCCGCTAGCCCGGTCTTGCCATCCCACCAGCGATGCGACTTGGCGATCTGGTCCACCACGCCGGCATCCACGCCAAGCGCCTTGCCGACATCCCGCAGCACGCTGCGTGGCCGGTAGCTGATCACCACGCCGGTCAGCGCCGCGCGCAGGCGGCCATACTTGTTATAGATGTACTGGATGACTTGCTCGCGCTCCTGATGTTCGAAATCGACATCGATGTCGGGCGGCTCATTGCGTTCCTTCGAAATGAACCGTTCGAACAGCAGGTTGCCGCGGGCCGGATCGACTTCGGTGATGCCCAGGCAGTAACAGACCGCGGAATTGGCCGCCGAACCGCGTCCCTGGCACAGGATGCGACGGCTGCGCGCAAACCGCACGATGTCATAGACCGTCAGAAAATACGGTTCATAGGACATATAGGCGATCAGCGCCAGTTCATGCTCGATCTGGCTCTGCACTTCCGCCGGCACGCCGGCCGGAAACCGGGCATGGGCGCCGATCCAGGTTTCCTGGCGCAGGTAAGTGGCCGCGGTATGGCCGGGCGGCACCAGTTCATCGGGATACTCATAACGCAGTTCATCCAGCGAAAAGGTACAGCGACGCGCCAGCCGCACGGTTTCCGCCAGCGCCTCCTCGGGATACAGATTGGCCAGCCGCAGCCGTGCGCGCATGTGCTGTTCGGCATTCTGTGCCAGCGCATAGCCGCATTCGGCCACCGGCTTACCCAGGCGAATAGCGGTCAGCACATCCTGCAAGGGTTTTCTTGAACGCACATGCATGCAGACATCGCCCGTTGCCGCCAGCGCCATGCCGTATTCGGCCGCCACTGCCTGAAGCTGGGCCCGATGTATTTCATCCCGGCCCTGGTGCAGCAGCGTCAGCGCCAGCGTGGCCCGCGCGCCGAAGGTCTCGCGCATCCACTGCGCCTGCCGCGCCAATGTGGCGGCCTCCACGCCATAAGCTGGCGCCAGCAGCAATTCGCAATCCGGCAGGCCGCGCAAATGGGCCAGCTTTTCCTGCGGCGCGGCCAGGTCGTCCGGATGCAGCAGATAACTTCCCTTTTCTACCCGCGTACGGGCCAGCGTAATCAGTTCGCACAGATTGCCGTAGCCCTCCCGGTTCTTCGCTAGCGCGATCAGCCGCATATCGCCCACTTTCAGCTGGCTGCCGATCAGCAGATGGAAATCATGCTTCTTCGCTTCCACATGGGCGCGCACGACACCGGAGAGCGAACATTCATCCGTTATCGCCAGGGCGCGGTAGCCCAGCTGCACTGCCCGCGCCACCAGCTCCTCCGGATGGGAAGCACCGCGCAGAAAGCTGAAGTTGGACGCGCACTGCAATTCGGCATAGTCCGGCAAAGGCATGCTGCCGGCCTGGAGCGGCAATTCAGCCTGCGCCCTGCTCATGCGAACAAGCCATGCAGAAACCAGCGCCACTCTTCCCCCAGCCGCTCCCGGTAAATCCAGTAGCAGGCCTGGTCTTCCCCCTGCGCCATGAAATAGTCACGGACCGCACAATTGGCATCCCACCAACCGCTTTCTATGCGCTCCGGCGAGGTCAGCAATTTCAGCGGGGAGCCATAAAATGGTCGGTGATCGCGCACCAGTAAGGGTAAGGGCTTTTCCAGCAACCAGAACGGACGCTCCACATCGGGCGGCGCCAGCGGCGCGTTCGCTGATGGGCCTGCAGGCAGCCAATGATTTCGGATTTCAGGGCGGTAGTCAGCTATCGGCGCTGACATCAATACATTTTCCTTGCCAAGCCGAGCGGTCAACAGCTCAATCAGCCGGTGATAATCTGCCACATTGCCACCTGGCTCGGGAAACAGCGACTCGGTCGGTGGCGCCATGGCTTGCAGACGGCTTGCCACCAGCCGAAGTGCGATCACAGGCCCAGTCAGTTCCAGGCGTCCCAGCCGTTCCTTCAGCAGCCGCACCAGGTGATCCTCGCGCCATGCGGCTTCCGCCAGCGTGATTTCAAGCGCGCTTGGCGCCACCGCCTGCCGGCCGCGCTCATGCTCCAGTAAAAGCACGAAGCACGACACGGCTAGTTGCCGCGCATTCAGCCATCCCACCATCTGCAGCACCAGCCGGCGGGCGGCAAACAATACCGCCTCCGCCTGCTCTACCCGCTCCGGCAATTCAAGCCGGGTATCGAACTGCTGCGGCGCCTCCACCCAGTCATACAGTTCGGGCGCTTCACCGTATGCCTTATCCAATTGTTCGATCAACGTCGCCCCACAGCGACGCTGCAAGCCGGCGCGCGGCAAGCCACGCAACTGGCCCAGGGTCGTGCATCCGATGCCCTCCAGCCAGTCGGCATGCGGCTTCGTGGCCGGCAGCAGCAAGGTCGGCAAGGCATTGAGCCGGCGCGCCATGCCAGGCTGGCGAATGCTGCGGCGCAACCTGATCTGGGCGGCGTGAGCGAACAGCAAGGCGGCCTGTGCGGTAGGCGCCATCCCGAGCCTGGCCGAATAACCCATCTGCAACACACTGCCCCGCACCCGGCGGCACAAGGCAAGACGGCCACCGAAGGCGGCCAGGCTGGCGCTGACATCCAGCACCAGGCTGGCCGCATCCACCAGGGCCACTTCGGGCGTGTATTGCAGCAGGCTCAGCGCCACACCATCCAGCGCACTGCGTTCGCGCTCGCTGTCACGCTGATGCAGCCTGGCATCCGGGGCCAGGGCAGTCACGCCGCCGCTGCGCATGCCGGGACGAATGCCTGCCTGGCGGGCATATTCGCACAAGGCAATCACCTGGCCATGCTCGACCACCACGTTCGGCGTCAGATCCAATGCATCAGACCAGCGCAGGCGAAATACTTCGAGTGGCAACAAGGGCAAGTGCATGCCTATCCATAGACGCATGATGGGAACGGGTCGATGTGAGGGAAAGCGCGGCCTCTGGCCTGAGCGCCAGGTAAACAGGCCGGTCGACTACCGGGCCGCGTCGCTTGATGATGTCGATGGCGATGCCGGCCGGCGCCGGCCGCAGTCCAAGTCGCAAGGGCGCCGGCGACGCATGTTCGGCTGCCGACAGCGGACGCAGCACCCAGAACATGGTGGTCGACCCCTGGGCCGCCAGATGCAGACGGCGCAGCGCTTCGGTACGGATCTGTGGCTGCCAGAACAGCAAGGCACCGCAACTGCCATTGCGCAATATCTGCTCCGCGCTCCAGAGCGCATCCGCGGTGCTGGCCGTTTTGAGCCACAGAAAGCGGTCAGCGGGCAGTCCCCAATGCGACCAGGCCGCTGCCTGCGGCAAATGCGGTGGCTGCACCATGACAATACGGCGCTGCTTGCCTATCGCACACAATGCCGGCTTCAGCAGGCGCATCTCGCCTATGCCTGCCTGCTGAAGCAATAGTTCGATCAGCGTAGAGGAAGGCCAACCACCATTAGGCAATTCCCGGTCCAGACCTGCATAGCCGGTAGGGGTGACAGCGGCCTGACATGAACCCATCTGGTTGGCCCGCCAGACGGAATGGGCAATATTCCTGTCGAGCGCAGCGGTGACTGCGGCAGCCGACATGGTGCGTGAGGTTGACCCGGACATGAGCAACTCCTGGTGATGTCATGATGCACGTACGCACAGGCGTGCTTTTACTGTACAAATATACAGTATAACTCATGTCAGTTCAGCAGCATTCACCCAGGAAACACTAATAACTTTTGTACGAAATCAAATACCCGTGCGGATGGAACCCGTTCCGCAGGGATATGGCAGCGTCATGCGTCGGCTTCCCCTTCTTCGCTTATTGCTATCGGCATCACATCGACGGTGATGATGGTCTGCGATATGGACTTGCCTATGCTGGCCAGATAGAGCATGTCCTGTAAGGTCTGTTGACGTCTGGCAGTGGCCGGCGTGTCCTGCCTGCTCCCTACTCTGCTCATTTTTTTTGTCTTTCCCACTACAGGAGACGCATCGGCATCGTGCTTGGCTGCGCTGGAATGCATTCCGCGCGGTTGCGCTACACGGCTTTTCGCGGAGGCACGCATGGAACGGCCGTCATTGGCATTACATGCCACGAGGACAGGCCGGCTGGGGCTGTCGGGCGGTCGCGGAATAGGCACGGTCGCTGCCTGGCGTCCCGCCTGCAAGGAAGGCGCATGACTGGCATGCCCGAGCGGCAACGGAGAAAACTCTGGCTGCAGACTGGCCGGAGAAGGACTGACAGGAGATCGCGGACTTCTTGGCTTGCGCGCACGCCTGGCTTGCGCCTGTTTTTCCGGCTGCAAACCGTTAACCAGCCAGTCAACCGCGGCAACCCATTCAAAGCTGTGCTCATTGATCAGGCCATTTTTTCTCGCCATTCGCCAGCGGTCGATGAAGAGGTACAGCAAATCGCCTTTCATCGCGGCGTGCAGATCGTCGAAAAGCCTGTTCTTGTCGCCGTTTTGAAGGTTTCTCTCTTCAGCAAGGAAATTGGACGCAACCGCCCTGAACAGGGTAATGCAGCACAAGATTTTTTCACTATCCTGACTCTGGTCCTGCTGCTGCAACAGCAGGGGCAGGCTTTCCCCCGTCCCGGCAAGCGTGCAAAAATCATGAAGCCGGACACGATATTCATTATGGGTAGCGGCCAGACCGACGGCGCCGGTCTTGAGCAGGCCGGAAGATTTGACGGGTTTGACCGGAGAATGCAGAAACGAGCGTTTCCTGCCGCCGCTGGCGAGAAGCGTGATATCGCTGAAGACCTGGGATACCTTAATGTCATGCCGGCCTGGACGGGCAGCTCTTTGCTGCAGCCTCCGCACTGCCAAACGGCCTGGCGATCCCATCCGTTTCAGTCGTTCAGGGGTGAGATTATCTGCTGCATGAAGCAGCGCGCTTTTCACGACTGCACGTTCGCTGTCAATCTCGCCACGGGAAAAAATCCGCCTGATGATGGCATCCGAACGAGGTTGTATATACAGGCTGAAATTGGCAACCTGACGAACGCCGCGCAGCCTGTCGCCATCCGCCGCGCCGGCTACCAGATCCTGAAGATGACTGCACTTGATCTCGTCATCCTGAATGCGGAGTGTGACTTTTTTTTCGGTGGCATTGAGAATAGGAATGTTATGGCTGATCATCGGGCGCTCCGGCAGGCAGTGAGCGACTGGCCGACGCTGTTAGCCTACCTTCAATGCCGCTGGCCAGCCGCATGGAGCGGCTGTGTAACCCGGATGAAAAGCTGGTTCAGCTGACTCACACCATCGACGGACGATTACGCCAACCGTTTTGCTCAAGCAGCGAGCGCATTTCGCCCGCCTGGTCGGACAAGGATTCCGGCGCGCCATTTGAAGCGAACAGGGCACCCGTTCCATTGACATCATTGAATTGCAAAGCCGTGCTTTGCACCACATTCGCTGCGCCATCCTTTGCCTGGTCTTCCTGGAACAAGTTCAGGCTCTCCGGGTCCACAGGCTTGTCAGACACGTTACGCCTGAAAAGGAATTTCTCTATGTTCGACAATGAAAAGCTGTCCGGCCGCGTAATGACCAGATTTGCAGTGGGTGCCGCCGGTACTATCTTCCCGGCCGGATCGTCCGGTTGACTATCCTGCTTCTTCTCCAAATCAACATCGTATTCCCGCAACTTCACCTCACGCCAGGGCATTGCCTCCTCGGCTTTCTTGATCAAATAATTAAAACTGGACATGATGTGCTTCCTCAAGTGAAGAAATCGAAAAGAAAGTGACTGCACAAAAACTGGTCAGCGGTCTTGAGACAGGCGCGCAGCCCTTCTTTCAGTAACGGTTCAAACGAAGCTGCTCAGCCCTGGCAGCGCTCGCAAGGCACTCGAATCAGCGACCCCTGTTTGAGCAATGTAACTACGCCAGGCCTGGGCAACCTGGGAACACCTGCGTAGTTCTTCTTGAAATTTTTTCAGTTCAGGCTCTGTACTGCGCCATTCGCACAAAAGCGTCGCGCCACCTTCAGGACCGCCCAACGCCATGGTCAGACCGGCGTTTTCCTGCCACAGCAGGTTGTATGCGAGCATTAACTGGCAAACCTCAAGGCGTCGTTCCGGGGCAGGCATGCCCAGTTCCGTCGAGAGAACCAGTCGATCGGGGTCAGCCGCATATTCGATGAACAGGATGGACATATCATCCAGTTGAAGCGCCCAGCTATCTTCTCCATGCTGCACCACGGCATCGATATCAGGCGTTTGCGGACCAATTTCCTGCATGATCAACTGGACTGTGTCACGGTATGCTGGCATGGCGCTCCTGGCTGGTCAAAAAATTCCGGCCGGTGGCCGCGGACGAGCCATGTGTGCAAATCAGGCGCTAATCGGTTCCAGCATCTTCAAGCTTGCCGTGCACTTTTCCTGACCCTGGGAGCAGGAACAATTTGTCGATGAGATGTTCGATCGCTTGTACCTGGTCCGGCATCAACCCTGACGGAGATGGGTCGTCACACTCGCCGTCAGGGTGTGAAAAATAGTGTTGGCGGTGTCCTGGCAAGGAAGGGCCAGGCACGGGATTCATGGTTTTTCTGTAAATCCTGGACAGGATTGTTAGCGGCGGTGATAGCCATCCAATGCGCGCGCCATAATCGCCCTCAAATTGCTCTTCAACATTGCGCAGCCATTCAACAGCACCCGGCATGCCGGCTACCTGCTGCAGGACGACGTCAACAGCTACCCGTGCCGCCAGGCGCTCACGCAGCGGGATAGCGTTGGCACCCGCGGCGCCTGCGTCGGCTGCATACAGCATTACCACGCCTTCTTCCCGAGGCACGCCACCAAGCATGCTGTCGGGCGGCGAGGATTGAATAAAAAGCGCCAGTTCCTCTACTGTCGTACAGGTAGTTACAGCCAGTTGCCCCATTCGCTCCCCTCACTCATCTACTGCAAGCGTTTTGCCAAGCACAGCCAACGTAAGAAAAATCGGAAGGTATTTGTACAACCACTTATTTTGTGCGATATATGAAAATCAGTGCATTTAACGCACTAACCGGGTGTTATTTTATACGTTTAACCACTTTCTCATCATCGAAATTAGTTGATTAATTTCAACAGGTTTGGTGATGTAGTCGGAAGCCCCGGCCGCGAGACACTTCTCCCGGTCGCCTTTCATCGCCTTGGCAGTCAGGGTAATGATCGGAAGATTTCCGAAGCGCTCGATACGACGGATCGCGCGCGTGGTGTCATACCCGTCCATCTCGGGCATCATCACGTCCATCAGCACGATGTCCACCGTTGCGCCGCTCTCCAGTAGTTCAATGCCTTCCCTGCCGTTTTCGGCAAACAGCACGCTCATCCGGTGGCGCTCCAGCACGGAACTGAGCGCAAAGATATTGCGCAGATCATCATCGATGATCAGCACCTGCCGACCGGCCAGACCGGGTGTCTCGTCACTCTGGTCGATGCCGGCCGCAATCGGCTGGTCTGGTGCAGCATCGCTATCCTGCCGCAGGTCCAACAGGCGGTAGGTAGCGTCCAGCAGGCGTGCTGGCGAGCGCGCATCCTTGATGACGACTGCCTTTACCAAAGGCTGCAATCGCGCCGCCTGTTCTTCATCGACCTCGGTTGCGGTATGGATAACGACAGGCAAGGCGCGCAGGCGCTCTTCCCTGGCGATCATGTCCAGCAGATCATAGCCATCGATATCGGGAAGATTGAGATCGAATACCATGCAGTCGAACGGCGCCGCCTGAAGCGCCTGCAAGGCCTGGCTGCCGCTTTCCACCGCCACCACCCGAATGCCTGGCTGGCTCATCAGCGCGCAGATAGCGTCACGCTGCGTTGCGTCATCTTCAACGATCAGTACGCTGGGCCTGGCATCCATCAGAATGGCTTCCTTTGGCGGTACGTCCGGCACACCCACCGCTGCGGGAACGTCATTGGACTGGATCACCAATGCGGGCCCCTGCATCAGTCTTTGCGGCAGATAAAGAGTGAATGTGCTGCCGGCCCCCACTTCGCTGCGGACCTGGATTTCGCCGTCAAGCAGGCGGGCCAGTTCGCGGCTGATCGACAGCCCAAGGCCGGTGCCGCCATACTTGCGCGCGGTGCTGCCGTCAGCCTGCTGGAATGCCTCGAAGATCAGCTGCAGCTTGTCGGCGGCAATACCGACCCCGGTATCGCTCACCGAGAACGCCAGCACCGCATCCGCCCGCGACAAACCCGCATGGCCTGGCGTCCAGCCCGATCGGGCGTAATCCACCGACAGCGTCACCTTGCCCCTGCTGGTGAACTTGAAGGCATTGGCCAGCAGGTTCTTCAGTATCTGCTGCAGCCGGACGATATCGGTGGCGATGGTTGGCTGCAGGCCGGCAGCCAGGTCGACCGAAAACGCCAGATGCTTCACGTCGGCCATGTGGCCAAAGGTGCGCTCGACATAGGTGCGCAGGTCCGCCAGTGGATACTGCGCCATTTCCAGGGTCACTGTTCCCGACTCGATCTTGGAGAGGTCGAGAATATCGTTGATCAGGGTCAGCAGATCGCTGCCCGATGCGTGGATGGTCCGGGCAAATTCCACCTGGCGCGGCATCAGGTTGCCCTCCGGGTTCTCGGCCAGCTGCTGCGCCAGGATCAGCAGGCTGTTCAACGGCGTACGCAACTCATGCGACATGTTGGCCAGGAACTCGGACTTGTACTTCGATGACAGCGCCAGTTGCGTGGCCTTGTCTTCCAGCGCCAGCTTGGCCTGCTCCACCTCGCGGTTTTTGCGCTCGACCTCGATGTTCTGCTCCGACAGCAGCCGCGCCTTTTCCGCAAGCTCCATATTGGTCTGCTGCAGTTCCTGCGCCAGCGACTGCGACTGGCTCAGCAGGCTTTCGGTGCGGCTGTTGGCCTCGATGGTGTGCAGCACCACGCCGATCGATTCCATTAACTGGTCAAGGAAGGAAAGATGGGTGTCGGTAAAGCGTTCCAGCGACCCGATCTCGATGACCGCCTTCACCTGCTGCTCGAACAGAATGGGCAGCACGACGATGCTGGCTGGCGGCGCCGCGCCCAGCCCCGAGGAGACCTGCACATAATCGCGTGGCACCTGCTTGAGCCAGATGCGGTTCTTCTCCAGCGCGCATTGCCCCACCAGTCCCTCACCCAGCGCCAGCGTAGCCGCCATGCCATCGGCGGCGCGGCAGCCATAGCCGGCGATCAGGTGCAGCCGCGCATCGCGGCCCTGGTCGTCGAGCAGATAGAACACGCCGTGATGGGATGACACCAGCGGCGCCAGTTCGGACAGGATCAACGCGCTCATCGTGCCCAGGTCGCGCTGGCCCTGCAGCAGGCGGGTGAAGCGGGTCAGATTGGTCTTGAGCCAGTCCTGGCGGGCATTTTTCTGCGTGGTCTCCTTCAGGTTGCGGATCATCTCGTTGATGTTGTCCTTCAGGTGCGAGACCTCGCCGCGTGCCCGCACCTGGATCGAGCGCGACAGGTCGCCGCGGGTGACCGCGGTGGCGACATCCGTGATCGCGCGCACCTGCGTGGTCAGGTTGGCCGCCAGCTGGTTGACGTTCTCGGTCAGGTCTTTCCAGGTGCCGGACGCGCCCGGCACGCTGGCTTGGCCGCCGAGCCTGCCGTCGGTGCCGACCTCGCGCGCCACCCGGGTGACCTCGGCGGCAAAGGCGCTCAGCTGGTCCACCATCACATTGATGGTGTCCTTCAGTTCCAGGATCTCGCCCTTCACATCCACGGTGATCTTCTTGGACAGATCACCGCGCGCCACCGCGGTGGTGACCGCGGCGATGTTGCGCACCTGCCCGGTCAGATTGGATGCCATCGAATTGACGTTGTCCGTCACATCCTTCCAGATGCCGCTCATGCCGCGCACCTGCGCCTGGCCGCCAAGACGCCCTTCGGTGCCGACCTCGCGCGCCACCCGGCTGACCTCGGACGCAAAGGCGTCGAGCTGGTCCACCATCACATTGATGATGTTTTTCAGCTGAAGCATGTCGCCGCGCACGTCGGCCGTGATTTTCTTTGACAGGTCGCCGTTGGCCACCGCGCCGATGACGACCGCCATTTCCGTGGTGGGACGCGCGAGGTCGTCAATCAGGTCATTGACCGCCTGTACGGTGTCGGCCCAGCCGCCCATCGCGGGCGGCATGGGAGAGCGCTGGGTCAGACGGCCTTCCTGGCCGACCGCCTTGCTCACCCGGCCTATGCTCTCGGCCATCCACTGGTTCATCGCAATGATGTCGTTGAACGCATCCGCGATCTTGCCATGCATGCCGGCGCCGTCAACCGGAAGGCGCACCGTGAAGTCCCCGCGCCGGAAAGCCATCAGCGCCTGGAGCAACTGTGCCTGATCGGCTTCGGGTGAGGTGATTGGCAGAATCGGTTCAGCGCTCATGTCATTCATCGTTTCTCGTCAAGCGCAGCACCGTGAAAGGACGGTCATGCGCTGCTGGTCTGGGACATCTGCCGCAGCAGGAACTCCGGCGGCAATGGTTTGCTGTAGTAATAGCCCTGATATTCGTCACAACCAAGGGACTTCAAAAGCGCCAGCTGCTCCGGCGTCTCCACGCCTTCGGCCACCACCCGCAATGCCAGCGCGCGCGCCATGTTGACCACGGCAGCGACAATGGCAGTGTCGCCGGCGCTCTTGCCGAGGTCGCGCACGAAGGACTGGTCAATCTTGAGAATGTCGATCGGCAGCGCCTTGAGCACCGACAGCGAAGAGTACCCCGAGCCAAAATCATCGATCGCGATGGTGATGCCGCCCTCGCTCATCTCGCGCAGCATGGTGCTGGCCCGCTCGAGATCGCGCATCAGCATCGATTCGGTGATTTCCAGCTGCAGAAGACGGGGCGACAGCCCATGCTCGCGCAGCAGGCCAAGCACATGGGCTGGCAGGTCTGCATCGATCTGCGGCAACGCGATATTGATGGAAACCGGCAGTTTGGCCATGGCCGGGCACGCCTGCCAGGCATGCACCTGGGCACAGGCGGTCTGAACCACCCAGCGGCCTATCGGCGCCAGCATGCCGCCGTCGGAGGCCTGCTGCAGAAACTGCGCGCCATGCACCAGCCCCAGGCGCGGATGGCGCCAGCGCAGCAGCGCCTCGAAGCCGACCACCCTGGAAGCCATGATGTCGACCTTGGGCTGAAAATGAAGCTCGAATTCATCGCGCTCCAGCGCACGCTGCAATTCCTGCTCAAGCAGGACACGCTCCTGCACGCGGGCGTTGAGTTCTTCGTGAAAGAACTGGATGCTGCCGCGGTCCTGCTGCTTGGCGTGATACATCGCCATGTCGGCATGCTTCATCAAAATTTGCACCGAGTCGCCATCCTGCGGATACAGGCTGATGCCGATGCTGACCGACGTCTTCAGCGCATGCAGGCCGACCTCGCATGGCGGCGTATTGGCCTGCACGATCTTGCGCGCCACAGCGGCGGCGTCGGGATAGTCGGGAAGGCCTTCCATCAGCACCACGAATTCATCGCCACCCAGGCGCGCCACGACGTCGGATTCACGCACCGCGCCGGATATCCGGGCCGCCACCTGGATCAGCAAGGCATCGCCCACATCGTGACCGAGCGTGTCATTGATGGTCTTGAAACGGTCCATGTCGAGGAACAGCACCGCCAGGCCCCGGCTGGTCCGGTTGGCGCGGACGATGGCCTGCTCCAGCCTTTCCATCAGGGAGCGCCGGTTATACAGGCCGGTCAGGGGATCGCGCGTGGCCAGTCCGTGGGCGCGCTCTTCCGCCTGCCGCCGCTCCACGATCTCGGCCTGCAGCGCCGCATTGATCTGCTTCAGGTCCTTCATGCGCTGCACCTGAAGGTCACGATTGAGTTCCGCCAGTTCCTCGGCCTGCCGCTGCAGCAGCAGGTTCTTCTTGGCCAGTTCGACGAAGACCGCCACCTTGTTCTGCAACACCTGCGGAATGATGGGGGTGAACAGATAGTCGACCGCGCCCTTCTGGTAGCCCTTCAGCCTATGCATTTCATCGGCGTAATGGGCAGTCACAAAGATGATGGGCACTGCCGCCGACCGCGGATGCGAATGGATGATCTGCGCAGTCTCGAAGCCATCCATGCCGGGCATGCTGACATCGAGCAGGATGACGGCGAAATGCTGTTGCAGCACATGGCGCAAGGCTTCCTCGCCTGACTGCGCAGTCACCACGTCGAAATCGGACTCGCCCTGCTTGCGCAGCAGGACGCTTTCCAGTGCCAGCAGACTGGGTGGATGATCATTGACGAGCAGGATTTTGGGCTTGACCACGGCACTCTCTTCTCTTGTCGGATAACCTCAGGCGTAACCCCGGCATTGCGCTGCCACGGTCGGGCGCATCAAGCCATTTTGCTTTAGCGCCCACCAGAAGACTTGATGCGACGCAACGCAATGATGTTTTCAGGAAACCCGAAGCGCGTCGCTGCTCTCTCAGAACGACGAACCCGGCTCTGCCAAAAATGCCGTTTCCTCGGGTGAGGACTGCCGGCCCAACAGGGCATTGCGATGGGGGAACCGTCCGAAGCGTTCAATGACGTGCCGGTGTCTCAGCGCATACGTCAGAAAGCCGCGGTACTGCTCCATCACGGGCTGCGGCACGGCCTGGAACAGCGCCGTAAACAACCTTACCGCATGGTCCTGATCGGGCATCGATTCCGAATGCTCCAGTGGGAGATAGAAAAACACCCGCTCGATCGGCTTCAATGCCTTGTCGTCGCCACGCTCCAGCCCCGCCAGGCACAACTGCCGCGCCTGCGGGTCGGAAGCGAATGCGCCCGGCGTGCCGCGAAAGATATTGCGCGGAAGCTGGTCGGTGAGCAGGATCAGCGCCAGGCGTCCCTGTGGACTGTCATTCCATAATTCCAGTTGGCCCGAGCGCGCCGCTGTGACCAGGCTGCCGAAACGCTCGGTCAGTTCGGCATCAATTGCGGCATCCTTGCCCCACCATAACTTCGCCTGGCGCTGTCCGGACTCGTCATTGGCCACGCCGCCGAACCAGTAATCGTGTAGGGATTGCGCTGTTTCCATAGGAGTCTTCTTATTGCAAAACCGCATTCTAGCGACGAACCAGGGCGATGACACTCCCTAAAGTAGGGTAAGCCCCTGATAGCCAGCCCGGCCCATCGGAACAAGCCGTCAACTCTTGCGCAAAACCGATTCTGCGGAGAATTGCCGATGCTATTCTCTATTCCGTCTGGAAATGTTTCCAATCTGGGATCAGCGACAAGTTATTCGGCACGGGGAAAACATGCATAGCGGCACGCGGCACGATATACAAGACACAGTGGGGAACAAGGCATCGTCCAGGTTCATCGCAATGCGCATGCTCGGCCTGCTGAGCGCCATCATGCTTAGTGTTGGCATGGCAGCCTGCGCCAGCCTGCCGGACGTACGCGATCTGTCGAGCCAGCTTGAGCCCGCCAGCACGCCCACCGTCGCCACGCCCAAGGGCACGCTGCCGCCTGCGAAAGCGGAGTCTCTGCTCGGCCAACGCCTGCGCAATGCCAAGAAAACCGACCTCACGGCCCTGGCCGCTCTGGAAGAAGCCGCCACCGGCAGCCCGCTCGTTGCGGGCAACAAGACCACGCTGCTGTTCGACGGCCCGGCCACCATCAAGGCCATGATGGCCGCCATCGCCAATGCGAAAGACCACGTCAATTTCGAGACTTACATTTTCGATGAGGACGAACTGGGCCTGAAATTTGCCGATCTGCTGATAGAAAAGCAGCGCGCCGGCGTACAGGTCAACATCATTTATGACAGCATCGGCACGCTCGGCGTATCGAAAGAATTCTTTCAGCGCCTGCGGGACGCCGGCATCAACCTCACTGAATTCAACCCGGTCAATCCCCTGAAGCGTTTTGGCAACTGGCGCATCAACAATCGCGACCACAGAAAGATTCTGATCATCGACGGCAAGGTCGGCTTCGCCGGCGGCGTCAACATCGCCGAAGACTATTCGCACAGCTCATTATTCCGCTCGCGCTCCAGCGCCGAGCTGGGCTGGCGCGACACCCACATGCAGATAGAAGGTCCGGCGGTGGCCAATCTGCAATGGCTGTTCATGGACACCTGGGCCAGGCAGAACAAGAGTCCTCTGCCCGATCTCGACTATTTCCCGGCATTGACTGCAGTGGGCGACAAGGTGGTGCGCATCGTCGCCAGCCGTCCGGGCGGCGACTTCGAGATCTACAAGGCATTCACCCTGGCACTGCAGGAAGCCAAGACATCGATCCACATGACCAATGCCTACTTCGCGCCCGACCAGAATATCCTGGACACGCTGCTGTCAGCGGCGCGGCGCGGCGTGGATGTGAGGATCATCTTCCCCAGCCAGTCAGACGCGGGCATCGTGTATTACGCAGGCCGCTCGTTTTATACCGAACTGCTGCAGGCTGGCGTGCGCATCTATGAATTGAAGGGCTCGGTGCTGCATGCCAAGACCACAGTGGTGGATGGCGCCTGGTCGACGGTGGGCTCGTCGAACTTCGACATCCGCAGCTTTCTGCATAACAGCGAGATCAACGTGATCGTGCTGGACGCGGCATTCGGCGCCAGCATGGAAAGCGCGTTCCAGGAAGACATCCGCAACTCCAAGGAAATCACGCTGGATGAATGGGAACGGCGTCCCACCGCCGAACGGGTCAAGGAATGGGGTGCGCGCCGGCTGGCCTACTACCTGTAAGCCAGCCATGCTGCCGCCTATACCAGGTGGCAGCGTATCGTCGCGCTTTCGCCGCACAGCTTCTTCATCAGTGCCGGGTCGATGGGCGCATCCACGTCGGTGACTGCGTAGCCCAATGCGCCGCGCGTTTGCAGATGCTGGGCGACGATGTTGAGCCCGCTCTCGGCGAACAGCGCATTCATCCGGGCGATCACGCCGGGCTCGTTGCGATGCACATTCAGGATGCGGCTGGCCACTTCCTTCTGCTGGTGCGCAATTTCCGGGAAATTGACGGCCGAACGCGTGGTGCCGGCCGACAGGTAACGGGCCAGCTTGTCCGACACTTCACGCCCGATATTCTCCTGCGCCTCCTCGGTACTGCCGCCAATGTGCGGGGTCAGGATCACATTCTCCAGTCCACGCAGCGGCGTGATGAACTCTTCCTTCTCGCTCTTGGGCTCGACCGGATAGACATCCAGCGCCGCGCCGCCGAGCTTGCCGCCGCGGATGGCCGCATTCAGCGCATCGATATCGACCACACCGCCGCGCGAGGCGTTGATCAGCACCGCGGACGGCCGCATCAGCGCAATGCGGTCCGCATTGAGCAGGTTCGTGGTGCCGGCGCCGCCTGGCACATGCAGGGTGACCACGTCGGCCTGGCTCAGCAGTTCTTCCAATGGCATCGGCCTTGCATTGCCGAGGGGCAGCTTGCTCTCAGGGTCGTAATAGCAGACGCGCATGCCGACGCTCTCCGCCAGGATGCCCACCTGCGCGCCGATGTTGCCGTAGCCAATGATGCCCAGCAGCTTGTTGCGCACCTCGTAGGCGCCGGTGGCGCTCTTGTCCCAGACGCCGCGGTGCGCGCGGGCATTCTTTTCCGGAATCCGGCGCAGCAGAAGGATGGCCTGGGCAATCACCAGTTCCGCCACCGAGCGGGTATTGGAATACGGCGCGTTGAATACCGGTATGCCCATGGTGGCCGCGGTATTGAGGTCCACCTGGTTGGTGCCGATGCAGAAGCAGCCTATGGTGCGCAGCTTGGGCAAGGCATGCAGCACGTCCTCGGTCAGGTGGGTGTTGGAGCGGATGCCGACGGCATCGGCGTCGGACAGCGTGTCGATCAGCTCGGCGCCCGACAGCGCGCGCGGCACCTGGACGATGTTGGTGAAACCTTGCGCCTGCAGATTATCAACAGCGCTCTGATGAATCTTTTCCAGCAATACGATCTTGTTCATGGAGCCTTCCCTTCAATAAGCTGAAGGGCATTTTATGGCAGAATCGGCAATCACAAGGGGCAAGCACATTTTTTAGAGGTTTCATCAATGACGACAGAGTCCCTGGCCAGCGACAAGGCAACCCGCATTCACATCACCCGACTGCAACGCTGGACCGACAAGCTGATCACCTTCCGCACCACCCGACCCGCCGGCTATGAATTCGTGCCCGGCCAGTATGCAAGGCTGGGTTTGCACAACGGCGGCGTGATGATATGGCGCGCCTACTCGCTCACTTCCGCGCCAAACGAGGATGAACTCGAGTTCTACGGCATCATCGTCGAGGGCGGCCAGTTCACCAGCATGCTCGATCGCCTCAAGGAAGGCGATGAGCTCTGGCTGGACCGGCAGGTGTTCGGCTTCATGACGCCAGGCCGCTTTGCCGACGGCGAGGACTTATGGATGCTTGCCACCGGCACCGGCATCGGTCCTTTCATATCCATATTGCGCGACGACCAGGCATGGCGACGCTGGCGCAGGATAGTGCTGGTGCATGGCGTGCGACATCAGGATGAATTCGCCTACGCCGATGAGCTGAAGGCGCTGCGGGCGTCTCATGCCGGCATAGAGGGCATGGCTGCATTAACCCTGCTGCGGGCAGTAAGCCGCGACGATCCCGGTCAATGCCTTCACGGCCGCATCACCACCTTGCTGGCATCAGGCGCGCTTGAACAGGCGGCCGGCATGCCGCTCACTGTGGAGCAGTCGCGCATCATGCTGTGCGGGAATCCGGCCATGATCGAAGAGACGCGCAAGATGCTGCACGAGCGTGGCATGCGGCCGGTGCGGCGGATGAATCCGGGCCAGTTCGTGACGGAAAATTATTGGTAAGGCGATGCTATTCCCGACGAATAATTGAAGGCCAATTGTGGCTGTTGCAGTGGCATCTGCGGTTGCTTTTGACGTACGCGCAGCGACCGTTGCAGTTGCAGTGGCCGTCGCCGTTGCAGTGGCCGTTGCCGTTGCAGTGGCCGTTGCCGTTGCAGTGGCCGCTGCTTTTGAAGTGGCAGTGAAGTCCCGTTGAGCGCGCCGTGTCAGCGGTGCCCGGAGCGGGAAAAGGTGCGGCGTCTGTCTGAGCCAAGCGCAGCTTGGCGAGTTTAGCCGCGCCCCGCTCCGGGTACCGCTGGCACGGGCACCCCGCGCAGCGGGGCGCGCTCATCGGGTCGCCTTTTTTGGTTACTTTTTTGGCGAAGCAAAAAAGTAACCCGGCCGCCGGGACGGACTCCCGGCTTGTCTCCACGGTAGTGCAGCCGCATTGCGTCACCCGGCAACGCCCGGGCAGCACTGTCGGTGTTGACGTTTAACGTGTTCGTTGAACATGGCTTAACGTCCAAAGCAACTGCTGCTTCGCAGTGACGTCTTTACGCTTGGTGAAACAAGCCGACTGCACTGTCGTCATGACCAGGCCGGGAGTTCGCCCCGGCAGGCAACCTACTTCTTTTGCTTCGCCAAAAGAAGTAGGCAAGAAAAGGCGACCCGGTGATCGCGCCCTCGCTGCGCGAGGGTTCCCGTGCCGTCGATGCATGGAGCGGGGCGCGGCTAAACTCGCTCCGCTGCGCGGCGCTCAAACAGACGCCGCACCTTTTCCCGCTCCATGCACCGACGACACGGCGCGCTCAACGGGACTTAAAAGCAACGGCAACTTCAGAGGCCACTGCAACGGCAACCGCAACCGCAACCGCAACCTGCCATAACCCATCGCCAAAAACCAGATAAAAAAGCGCAACCTTCCTGCCTGGAAGGCTGCGCTTTCGTCAGCCAGACGCACTGCGCCTGGGAACGGATGCACTGGCTTAGTTGAAGGTCTTGCCCTCTGCCGCCAGGCGGGCCAGCAACGGCGCCGGCGTCCATGCCTTGCCATGATTGCCCTTGGCGAACTTCTCCATCGCCATCACGACATTGGGCAGGCCCACGGTGTCGGCGTAGAACATCGGGCCGCCGCGGAAGACCGGGAAGCCGTAGCCAGCCAGATAGACCATGTCGATGTCGGAAGCACGCTGGGCAATGCCTTCTTCCAGGATGCGCGCACCTTCATTGACCAGCGCATAGACCAGGCGCTCGACGATCTCTTCGTCGCTGATCTTGCGGCGCTCGATGCCGAGGTCGGCCGAATGCTTGACGATCATGTCATTGACCATCTGCGACGGATAAGGCTTGCGGTCGCCTGCCTTGTAGTCGTACCAGCCGGCGCTGGTCTTCTGGCCAAAACGCCCCATCTCGCACAGCAGATCGGCGGTCTTCGAATAGGTAACTTCTGGCTTTTCAACATAACGGCGCTTGCGGATGTACCAGCCGATATCGTTGCCCGCCAGGTCGCCCATACGGAACGGTCCCATCGCAAAGCCGAATTTCTCGACTGCCTTGTCCACCTGCTCCGGCAGCGCGCCCTCTTCCAGCAGGAAACCAGCCTGGCGGCTGTACTGCTCGATCATGCGGTTGCCGATGAAGCCGTCGCACACGCCGGAAACCACGCCGATCTTCTTGATCTTCTTGGACAGCGCCATCGAGGTTGCCAGCACGTCCTTGCCAGTCTTTTCGCCGCGAACGATTTCCAGCAGCTTCATCACATTGGCCGGGCTGAAGAAGTGCAGGCCGATCACGTCCTGCGGACGCTTGGTGAAGGAAGCGATCTTGTCCACGTCGAGGGTGGAGGTGTTGGACGCCAGGATGGCGCCCTGCTTCATCACTTCATCGAGCTTCTTGAACACGGTTTCCTTCACGCCCATGTCCTCGAACACCGCTTCCACAACGATGTCGCACTGGCCGATCTCTTCATAGGACAGGGTGCCGGTGATCAGGCCGACGCGCTGGTCGAACTTCTCCTGGGTCAGCTTGCCCTTCTTCATCGTGTTTTCGTAGTTCTTGCGTATCGTCGCCAGGCCCTTGTCCAGCGCTTCCTGCTTCATCTCGAGGATCTTGACCGGGATGCCGGCATTGGCGAAGTTCATCGCGATGCCGCCGCCCATGGTGCCGGCGCCGATCACGGCAGCCGACTTGATCTCGCGCTTGGGCGTGTCTTCCGGCACGTCCGGGATCTTGCTGGCGGCGCGCTCGGCGAAGAAGGCATGACGCAGCGCCTTGGACTCATTGGTCTGCACCAGTTCAAGGAACAGTTCGCGCTCGGTCTTCAGGCCTTCATCGAATTTCTGCGTGACCGCGGCGGCAACGGCTTCGACGCACTTCAGCGGCGCCGGGAACGGGCCGGCCATGGCCTTGACCGTATTGCGGGAGAACTGCAGGAAGCCTTCGTAATTCGGGTAATCGATCCTGATGTCGCGCACCTTGGGCAGCGGACGCACATCGGCGACCTTGTTGGCAAACGCAATTGCGCCCTGCATCAGGTCGCCGTCGATCATCTGGTCGAACAGCTTGGTCTTGGCCAGCTTTTCCGAAGGCACCGGCGTGCCGGAGACGATCATGTTCAGTGCCATTTCCAGGCCCACCACGCGCGGCAGGCGCTGGGTGCCGCCTGCGCCCGGCAGGATGCCCAGCTTGACTTCCGGCAGCGCGATCTGCGCGCCCGATACCGCAACGCGGTAATGGCAGCCCAATGCCAGTTCCAGGCCGCCGCCCATCGCAACGCTGTGAATTGCGGCAACCACAGGCTTGTCGGCGTTTTCGATCGTGCGGATCACGGTATGCAGCGTCGGCTCGGCCATGGCCGCAGGCGTGTTGAATTCCTTGATGTCGGCGCCGCCGGAGAAAGCCTTGCCGGCGCCGGTGATGACCACCGCCTTGACCGCGGCGTCATTGAGCGCCTTGTTGACGCCATCGACGATGCCCTTGCGGGTCGACAATCCAAGGCCATTGACGGGAGGGTTGGCAAGGGTAATGACGGCAACAGCGCCATTGACTTGATATTCGGCAGTCATGTCTCTTCCTTTTAAATTGATGAAGCCTGTGTTGATCCTGTGTTGCGGTGTAGTCATGCGGCGCTGGCACAGGCATTCCAGGGCCAGGCCAGCATGAATGGGCATGCCAAAAACACAGTGCCAAACTATACCGCAGAAAAGAACGATCGTATTATTTCAATTGAAAAAAAAGCGACGCCGGCAGGGGTGCCGGCGCCGCCCTGCCCGCCTTACTGCATCGCGGGACGCTTCATCTGGCACGAGGTGGGCTGGGCCGCGACGAAGGCATCCACCTTCTGGTCGGTGCGCCAGCCATAGCCGGTGTTTTCCTGATCGTATTTCACATCCTTGCCATTGACCTTGACCCAGGTCGCGATGTAGAGCGGCTGCTGCAACTGGTGGTCGGCCTTGCGCATTTCGACTTCGCCGTTGAGGCTCTTCAGTTTCATGCCTTCCATGGCGAACGCCGCCTTGACCGGGTCGGTGGTCTTGGCTTCATTGAAAGCCTTGGCCAGCATCGCGATGCCAGTGTAAGTGGCCATTGCGTAGTAGTCGTCGTTGTACTTCTTCTTGAAGTTCTCGACGATTTCCTTGCCGACATAGCCTTCATTGTTGACGTTCCAGTAGCCCACATACTTGACGCGGTCGGCGCCGGCGGCGCCCATCGCGGTCGGCACGCCGGTGGTCGAGCCGTAGTAGGTATAGAAGTCGGCCTTCAGGTCGGCATCCTTGGCAGCCTTGATCAGCAGCGCCAGGTCCGCGCCCCAGTTGCCGGTCACCACCGTGTCGGCGCCGGACGCCTTGATCTTGGCGATGTAGGGCGAGAAGTCCTTCACCTGGCCGATGGGATGGAGGTCGTCGCCGACGATCTGGATATCGGGGCGCTTGCGTTTCAGATAGTCCTTCGCCGCGCGGGTGACCTGGTGGCCGAAGGAGTAGTTCTGGCCGATGATATAGACCTTCTTGATCTCCGGCTTCTTGGCCATGAAGCTGGTCATTGCTTCCATCTTCATGTCGGAATTGGCGTCGATGCGGAACTGCCAGAAGCTGCACTTGCTGTTGGTCAGGTCGGGGTCGACCGCGGCGTAATTGATGTACACCACTTCCTTGCCGGGATTGCGTTCATTGTGCTTGTTGATCGCGTCCAGCAAGGCGGCGGCGGCGGCCGAGCCATTGCCCTGGGTCACATAGCGGTAGCCCTGGTCGATCGCGCTCTTCAACTGCGACAGCGACTCCTGCGGGCTGGCCTTGTTGTCGAAGCCAACCACCTCGAAGGTATGGGCACCGGCCCATTTTTCCTTGTTGGCGATGTCGGCGATCATTTGCCAGCTGTTGAGAATGCCCTGGCCGACCGGCGCGAACGGCCCGGACAGCGGGTCGATGAAAGCAATCTTGACCTTGTCTGCCAGTGCCGCGGACGGCAGGCAGGCAGCGACGAGCGAAGCGATGACAAGCGAGCGAAGTTTGATAGCCATTTTTGTCTCCGTATAAGAATTAATGGACTGCACTGACTTCTGATAACGCACGGTAACGCACTTTGATTCTAGCGACTTCCCGACTAAACCCAAACCTGTTTCATTGCCTCCTGTTCGTCAGACTTCCAGCCATTCGCGGCGCACCGTCGCATTGGCGCGCAGATCCGCCGGCGTGCCCTCGAACACGATGGAGCCATGCCCCATCACATAGACCCGCTGCGAGATTTCAAGCGCGATCGCCAGCTTCTGCTCCACCAGCAGCACCGAGATGCCGCGATCCTTCAGGGTGTTGAGATACTGCGCCACCAGGTCGACGATCTTCGGCGCAAGCCCCTCTGTGGGCTCGTCGATCATGATCAGGTCAGGGTCGCCCATCAGGGTCCGGCACAGCGTCAGCATCTGCTGCTCGCCGCCTGACAGCACGCCGGCAGCCGTATGCTGGCGCTCCTTCAGGCGGGGGAACATCTCGTACATGTCCGCCAGCGACCAGCGTGACTTCCTGCCCTTCTTCTCGCCCAGCAGCAGGTTCTGCTCCACCGTCAGGGTCGGGAAGATGTCGCGGTTCTCGGGCACATAGCCCAGGCCCTTGTAGGCGATCCGGAAGGCCTTCTCGCCGATGATTTCCTCGCCCTTGAAGCGGATCGAACCGGTCGCCTGCACCTGCCCCATGGCCGCCTTCACGGTAGTGGAGCGCCCCACGCCGTTGCGGCCCAGGAGGCTGACGATCTCGCCCTCGCCCACGGTCAGGTCAACGCCATGCAGCACATGGCTCTTGCCGTAATAGGCATGCAGATCCTTGATTTCCAGCATCGCCTTGCTCATGCATGTTCCTCCGCCGGCGCATGGCCGCCCAAATAAGCTTCCTGTACCCGGGCGTTGCCGCGGATGTTGGCCGGCGTGTCGCAGGCGATCACTTCGCCATAGACCACGACGGCGATCTTGTCGGCCAGGCCGAATACCACGCTCATGTCATGCTCCACCATCAGCAGCGTCTTGCCCTCGGTGACCCGGCGGATCAGTTCCACCGCATGGTCAGACTCGGAGCGGCTCATGCCCGCGGTCGGCTCGTCGAGCAGGATCACATCGGCGCCGCCGGCAATCGTGATGCCGATTTCCAGCGCGCGCTGCTCGGCATAGGTCAAAAGGCCTGCGGCGGTGTTGCGCCGGCGGCGCAGGCCGATCTGCTCCAGCACCGCTTCGGCCCGTTCATGAGCGTCGCGCAGGCCGTTGAGCCGGTGCCAGAAGGAATACTTGTAGCCGAGCGACCAGAGCACCGCGCAGCGCAGGTTCTCGTACACCGTCAGGCGATGGAAGATGTTGGTGATCTGGAAGCTGCGCGACAGGCCGCAGCGGTTGATCTCGAACGGCTTCATGCCGACGATGCTGCGGCCGTTGAGCAGGATGTCGCCGGCGCTGACGCCAAAGCGGCCGGAGATCAGGTTGAACAGCGTGGACTTGCCGGCGCCATTCGGGCCGATGATGGCGTAACGCTCGCCCTTGGGCACCTGCAACGTGGTGCCACGGATGATTTCGGACTTGCCGAAACTCTTGCGCACGTCTTTCAGTTCGACGGAATAAGCGCTCATGCATGCTCCTTGCGGATCAGTTCTTCGATTTCCAGGTTGGCCTGATCCCAGGCCTGCCGGAAGGCCGGACGGCCGCGCCAGAACATCAGCGCGCCAACTGCGACCAGTGCCAGCGCGATCAGCCAGCCGGTGACGCCCGCGGCATCCACTTCGGTGCCGAACAAACGCATCACGGTGCCGTTGGCCGACTCCAGCGTCAGGTGATACAGCATCTCGATGATCATCACGCCGCCGATGCAGGCAAGCAGCGTGGCCGCGACCATCAACAGCAGCCGCGGCGCCACCATGCCGAAGCGCTTGTAGACCATCAGCCGCAGATTCATCATCAGGATGCTGGCAATGCCGCCAGGCGCATACATCACGATCACGATGAAGAACACGCCGAGATACAGCTGCCAGGCCTTGGTGAAGTCTGACAGCAGCACGGTCAGGAACACGCCCACCACCGCGCCGATCAGCGGGCCGAAGAAGAAGCCCACGCCGCCGATGAAGGTAAACAGCAGGATGGCGCCGGAACGCACGGCGCTGACATTTTCCGCGGTGACGATCTCGAAGTTGATGGCTGACAGGCCGCCGGAGATGCCGGCGAAGAAAGCAGACAGGATCAGCGTCAGGTAGCGCACCCACTGGGTGTTGTAGCCAATGAATTCCACCCGCTCCGGATTGTCGCGCACCGCATTGATGATGCGGCCCAGCGGCGTCTGGGTGAAGGCGAACATGCCCACCGTGCTGATGAAGAGCCAGAACGCGATCAGGTAGTAGACCTGGATCTGCGGGCCGTAGCTGATGCCGAACACCTTCTCACCCATCACCCGGTTGGTCGAAATGCCGCCCTCGCCGCCGAAGAAGTCGGGAAACATCAGCGAGCAGGCGAACACCAGCTCAACGATGCCCAGCGTGATCATCGAGAAGGTGGTGCCGGACTTCTTGGTCGTGACATAGCCGAACAGCACGCCAAACAGCATGCCGAAGATGCCGCCCACCAGCGGGATCAATGACACCGGTATCGGCAGGGTGCCGCCGCTGGCCAGGTTCATCGCATGGATGGCGAAGTAGGCGCCCAGGCCCGAATACACGGCATGACCGAAGGACAGCATGCCGCCCTGGCCCAGCAGCATGTTGTAGGACAGGCCGAAGATCATCACAGTGCCCATCTGGCACAGGATGGAAAGCGAGGCGCCCTTGTTGAAGATCAGCGGCGCCACCACCAGCAGGATGGCGAACAGGCTCCATACCAGCCAGCGGCCCAGGTTGATCGGCGCAAAGCGCATCGACGTCGTCGTGACGGAAGTGGTGTTGCTCATGATCGTGCTCATCCTTCCCTCGTCCCCATGAGACCTTTCGGCCGGAATATCAGTATCAGCACCAGCAGCAGGTAAGGCAGGATGGGCGCCGTCTGCGCGATGGTCAGGTTCAGCACCGAGAAGCCGGGCGTGCCGGGGCCGATGCTCAGCCCCAGCCCTGAGAACAGCGTGACCAGCGAGTAGTCCAGGGCCACCGCGAAGGTCTGCAGCAGGCCGATCAATAGCGATGCCACCAGCGCACCCACCAGCGAGCCCATGCCGCCGACCACCACCACCACGAAGATGATGCTGCCCACCGTGGCCGCCATGCCCGGCTCGGTGACGAAGGCATTGCCGCCGATGACGCCGGCCAGGCCCGCCAGGGCGCAGCCGCCGCCGAACACCAGCATGAACACGCGCGGCACATTGTGGCCCAGCGCCTCCACCGCATCGGGATGCGTGAGCGCCGCCTGGATCACCAGGCCGATGCGGGTGCGCGTGAGCAGCAGGTAGATCGCTACCAGCATCAGCAGCGCGATGAACATCATGAAGCCGCGATACATCGGGAAGGTCGTGGTGTAGAGGGTGAACAGCGGTCCGTCCATTTCGGCGGGGATCGGATAGCGCACCGCGGCGCGGCCCCAGATCAGCTGCACCAGCTCGACGATCACATAGGACAGGCCAAAGGTGAACAGCAGTTCGGGTATGTGGCCGTACTTGTGCACGGTGCGCAGTCCATAGCGCTCCACCACGGCGCCCACCACGCCCACCAGCAGTGGCGCGATCACCAGCGCCGGCCAGAAGCCGATCGTGGCGCTGATGGTATAGGCGAAATAAGCGCCCAGCATGTAGAAGCTGGCGTGCGCGAAATTGAGCACGCCCATCATGCTGAAGATCAGGGTCAGGCCCGATGACAGCATGAACAGCAGCAGGCCGTAGGCAAGCCCGTTAAGCAAGGTAATTAGCGTGAATTCCATCCGACTTCCCCTTGATGCAGATACATACAACGAGGTCCGGCGCGTGCGCGTTACGGCGCAACATGGCGTGATGTGCCTTGCGACGATGCAAAACGCCATCGCCGGGATCTCGGGTTGATGGCAAGCCGGCGAATGAATTGCGCGCCGGCCGCCGCTGGATCAGGCCGCCAGTGCCGCCGCTGGTGCGGCGATGCGGATGTGGGCAGGACAGGGAGGGCTGTGTGCGGGCGTAGCGCCGCTGATGCGTGCAGTCATGCTGTCTCTTCCTTATAGGTATTTTGTGTTTTGACTATATCGGCGCGAATGCCGCCTGTAAAGCCGCATTCGCGCCTGACCGGCGTTATTCAGGCACCAGGCAAAACATGGTCGCGGAAGCTTTCGCGGATGCGGTTCTTCAGCACCTTGCCGGTGGCGCCGATGGGCAGCGCATCGATGAAGGCGACATCGTCCGGCGTCCACCACTTGGCGATCTTGCCTTCGTAGAAGGCCAGCAGTTCCTCGCGGCTGATGTCCATGCCAGGCCGCTTCACCACCACCAGCAACGGACGTTCATCCCACTTCGGATGGAACACGCCGATGCATGCCGCCTGCAGCACCGCCGGGTGCGACATCGCGATGTTCTCGAGGTCGATGGTGCCGATCCACTCGCCGCCGGACTTGATCACGTCCTTGCTGCGGTCGGTGATCTGCATATAGCCTTCCGGGTCGATGGTGGCGACGTCGCCGGTCGGGAACCAGCCATCTTCCAGCACGTCGCCGCCCTCGCCCTTGAAGTAGGACTGAATCACCCATGGGCCCCTGACCAGCAGGTTGCCGTAGGTCTTGCCATCCCAGGGCAGCTCGCGGCCGGCATCGTCGACGATCTTCATGTCCACGCCGAAGATCACATGGCCCTGGCTCTCCAGCTTGGCTTCCTTGGCTTCTTCCGGCAAGTCCATGTGCTGCGCCTGCAGGGTGGCGGCGGTGCCCAGCGGCGACATTTCCGTCATGCCCCAGGCATGCACCACTTCGATATCGTACTTGTGGCGCAGCGTCTTCATCATGGCCGGCGGGCAGGCCGAGCCGCCGATCACGGTGCGCTTGAAGCTGGAGAAAGCGAGATTGTTCTGCGCCACGTAATTGAGCAGGCCCAGCCATACCGTGGGCACGCCGGCCGAGAAGGTCACCTTCTCCGACTCGAACAGCTCATAGAGCGACTTGCCGTCCAGCGCCGGGCCGGGAAACACCATCTTGGCGCCGGTCAGCGGCACCGAGTACGGCAGGCCCCATGCATTCACATGGAACATTGGCACCACTGGCAGCACCGCATCGCGTCCGGATACATTCAATGCATCCGGCATGGTCGAGGCATAGGAATGCAGCATGGTCGAACGGTGGGAGTACAGCGCGCCCTTGGGATTGCCGGTCGTGCCCGAGGTGTAGCACAGGCTGGAGGCGGAGTTTTCGTCGAACAACGGCCATTCATAGTCATCGGAATTATTCTCGATGAGGTCTTCGTAGCACATCAGGTTCGGGATGGCGCTTTGCGCCGGCATGCGGTCGCGGTCGCACAACAGGATATAGCCCTTGATGGTCTTGCAGTGCTGCGCCACTGACTCGATCAGCGGCAGGAAGGTCAGCTCGAACAGCAGGTACTGGTCTTCCGCATGGTTGGTGATGTAGGCGATCTGGTCGGGGTGCAGGCGCGGGTTCAGGGTATGCAGCACGGCGCCGGAGCCGGATACAGCATAGTAGGCCTCGAGGTGCCGGTAGCCGTTCCAGGCCATGGTGGCCACCCGGTCGCCCATGCCGACGCCGAACCCCTTCAACGCATTGGCCAGCTTGCGCGAACGGGTGTGGCAGTCGTGATAGGTATAACGATGGATATCGCCTTCGACCCGCCGAGACACGATCTCGTTCTTTCCAAAATACCGGTCTGCGTGCTTGATGATGCTGGAGATGAGCAGCGGCTGGCTCATCATCTGCCCCATCAGGGGGCTGCGGGGATACTCCGACATCTGGTCTCCTGGGCTGTTGTAAATGGTGTCACGGATTCTGGTACGACCGTACTAAAACCGTCAATCACTTTCGATGCTGCGACGCATCAACCCCAGCCCAGGCAGCTATTTCATTCGACAGCAGCCCGATAAATCGAGTTTTTCGGCTTTGCCATCACGCGCCGCAACATGGGCTCGAAAAAGCTCAGCGGCAAGGTGTCATAGTCCGGATCGAAGGCCGGCGCGTCGTACTTCTCGCAGAACTCCAGCGTCCGGTCATACAGCGGCTGGCCGGCGAACTGGTCGCGCAGGTTGCGGTCCAGACCGAGATGGTGAAAGAAGTAATAGCCCTGGAAGACGCCGTGTTTTTCCACCATCGCCAGGTTCTCCGGACTGACGAACGGCTTCAGTATCGCCGCGGCAATGTCGGGATGGTTGAAGCTGCCAAGCGTGTCGCCGATATCGTGCAGCAACGCGCAGATCACGTATTCCTCGTCCTTGCCGTCGCGGTGGGCGCGGGTGGCCGTCTGCAGGCTGTGCGTGAGGCGATCCACCGGAAAGCCGCCGCAGTCGCCGTCGAGCAGGCGCAGATGCGCCATCACGCGGTCCGGCAACACGGCGGAGTAATCCCTGAACTCGCGGGAGATGATGGCCCAGTCGGCGGCGGTGCCGTCCTGCATGTCGCGGAAGGTGGCGCGCGCTTCCAGTTCGTCCTTGGTGTGTTCCATGTCGTCTCCTCAATCGCGCCAGGAGGTGTCGACCCGGTCCAGCCGGCGCAGCAGCCCCGGCCATGCCAGCATGCCGCCCTGGGATTTGGTGGCCACCTTGGACTGCCGCATCGCGCCGTCGATTTTGGCTTGCGGGATCATGGTCAGCTCGCCGCCGCCGGCCTGGGCGCGGATCTGGATGTTGCAGGCCGCCTCAAAAATGTACATGTTCAGGAAGGCGTCGGCGATGGTCTTGCCGACAGTCAGAAGGCCGTGGTTGCGCAACATCAAGTAGGTGTTGCGGCCCAGGTCCTCCACCAGGCGCGGCTTTTCCTCTTCGTTCAATGCCACGCCCTCGTAGCCGTGATAGCCCAGGCTGGACAGCACGAAGATCGATTGCTGCGACAGCGGCAGCACGCCGTTCTTCTGGGCCGACACCGCCACGCCGTTCAGGCTGTGGGTATGCAGCACGCACAGCGCGTCATGCCGGACCGCATGCACCGCCGAGTGGATGGTGAAACCGGCCGGATTGACCGGGTAAGGCGAATCGTCCAGCTTGTTGCCGTGGATATCGATCTTCACCAGCGAAGAAGCGGTGATCTCGTCGAACATTAGGCCGTAGGGATTGATCAGGAACTGGTCTTCGGTGCCGGGCACGCGCGCAGTGATGTGGGTAAACACCAGGTCGCTCCAGCCAAAGTCCGCCACCAGGCGATAGCAGGCGGCCAGGTCCTGGCGGACTTGCCATTCCTCCGCCGAGACGCGCTCGCGCAAGGAAGGAAAGCTCAGGGTTTCGGGTGCGTTCATATCGGTCTCTCTCATGTCTGTCAAAATACGGGCGCCGCCGCCGGCCGCGCGCTTCGGTTGTTCTTCGAACCGTGGCCGACAAGTATCGGCGCAGTACAGGTGCCCAGACTGTCAACTCTTTAACATTTGCATGCCCTCACCCGCCAAATCCGATATCGACAAGGCCGACCTGCTGCGCGAGTCCTGGCTGGCCGACCTGCCAGACGATGTCATCAACGAAGCCGCCCGCTGCGGCTCGCTGCGGCTCTACGCCGACGCCGAGCTGGTGCATGCCCGCGGCGACGCCTGCGATGGCTTCTACACCATCGCCAGCGGATCGGTGCGCTTCACCCGGGCTACCGCGGACGGCCATACCACCACCATCGCCGTGATGGAGCGACCCAACTGGTTCGGCGAGATCTCGATGTTCGACGGCCTGCCGCGCACGCATGACGGCCATGCCGCTGGCCCGACCGTCCTGCTGTATCACGCCCGCACCGATTTCCACCGGCTGCTGATGCGGCACCCGGCAATCTATGAGCGCTTCGCCCGCATGCTGGCGCTGCGCCTGCGGGCAACCTTCGACCTGGTCGAAGAGGCGGCCGTGGCGCCGCTGGCGCAGCGCCTGGCGCGCCGGCTGCTGGAACTGGCGCAGCTGCAGCCGTCGGCCATGTCGGCCGCCGTGATTCCCCGCGGGCGGGAAGTGCCGCTGACCCAGGAGGAACTGGGCCATCTGCTGGGCAAGTCGCGCCAGAGCATTGCCAAGCAGCTGCGGCTATGGGAGCAGGAAGGCCTGGTGCAGACCAAATACGGACGGGTGTTCATCGAGGACCCGCAGGCCCTTACCCGTATTGCCTATCCGGATGGCCGCATGGGCCGCCGGGCACGAAAGGCGGCGCAGGCGGTCTCACCTTCAGCAAGCGACGCCGATGTCGCGCACAACAGGACACTCAATGACAGCAAATACTGAATCAGCCACGAAACCCACTATCGACCAGCTGCCGCTGGAACATTCCTACGCCGCCCTGCCGCCCGCCTTTTATACCCGGCTTCAACCTACGCCGCTCAGCAAGCCCTATATGGTGTGCGGCAGTGCGTCGGCGGCTGCGTTGATCGGCCTGGACCCGGCCGAGTTCAACAGGCAGGAATTCATCGACGTGTTCAGCGGCAACAGCGTCCTGCCGCAATCGCAGCCGCTGGCGGCGGTCTACTCGGGCCACCAGTTCGGCGTCTGGGCCGGGCAATTGGGCGATGGCCGCGCCATCCTGCTGGGCGAAGCCGCCGCGCCCGGCTCGCCGCCGCCGGGCCGGCTGGAACTGCAGTTGAAAGGCGCCGGCATGACGCCCTATTCACGGATGGGCGACGGCCGCGCGGTGCTGCGCTCCTCGATCCGTGAATTCCTCTGTTCCGAGGCCATGGCGGCGCTCGGCGTGCCGACCTCGCGCTCGCTGTGCGTCACCGGCTCCGACCAGCGCGTCATGCGGGAAACGCCGGAAACCGCCGCGGTGGCCACCCGGATGGCGCCCAGCTTCGTGCGTTTCGGCTCCTTCGAGCACTGGTTCTACCAGGGCCGGCACGACGACCTCAAGATCCTGGCCGACTATGTGATCGACCGCTGCTATCCCGAATTGCGCGACCATGCGCAGCCCTACCATGCCCTGCTCGGCGAAGTCACACGGCGCACCGCGGAGATGATCGCCGGCTGGCAGGCAGTCGGCTTCATGCATGGCGTGATGAACACCGACAACATGTCCATCCTCGGCCTGACCCTGGACTACGGCCCGTTCGGCTTCATGGAAGCCTTCAATCCCAAACACATCTGCAACCATACCGACCAGCAGGGTCGCTACGCCTACACCATGCAGCCGCAGATCGGCCACTGGAATTGCTATGCGCTCGGCCAGGCGCTGCTGCCGTTGATCGGCGATGTCGAGGAGACCAAAGCGGCGCTGTCGGTCTACGAACCGGCCTTCAAGGCAAGGATGGATGCGCTGCTGCATGCCAAGCTGGGCCTTGGGACGGTCGAGGAAAGCGATAGCGCCCTGTTCGACAGGATGTTTTCCATCATGGCCGACAGCCACGTGGACTTCACACTGTTCTTTCGCCATCTCGGCGATCTGCACAGGGACAATGCGTCAGGTGACGAAGCCGTACGGGACTTGTTCATCGATCGCGCCGCTTTCGATGACTGGGCAGTACAATACCGCGCAAGGTTGCTCAGAGAAAATAGTAACGATGTGCAACGGCGCCTTGCAATGCATCGCGTCAACCCCAAATATGTGCTTCGAAACTATTTGGCCCAGGTGGCAATCGAAAAGGCCCAGATCAAGGACTTTTCGGAAGTCGCGAGACTGCTGGCGGTGCTGGAACGGCCGTTTGACGAGCAGCCTGAAAACGAACAGTATGCGGCGCTGCCGCCCGACTGGGCCAGCGAACTGGAAGTCAGCTGTTCTTCCTGAAACAGGAAAGCGAGAGAGACCATGACCGAGAAAGTCAGGAAAACCGATGCCGAATGGCGTCAGATGCTGGACCCGATGGAATACCAGGTCACGCGCCACGCGGCCACCGAACGCGCCTTCACCGGCCGCTATTGGGATCATCATGAGCATGGCGTCTACACCTGCGTCTGCTGCGGCACGCCGCTGTTTGAATCCGATGCGAAGTTTGAGTCCGGCTGCGGCTGGCCCAGCTACTTCCGTCCGCTGAACCCGGAAAACGTCACCGAGAAGATCGACCGCAGCCACGGCATGGTGCGCACGGAAATCCTGTGCAATGTCTGCGACGCCCATCTCGGCCATGTCTTTCCCGACGGCCCGCCGCCCACCGGGCTGCGCTACTGCATCAACTCCGCCTCGCTGCGGTTCGATCCCACACCGGAACAGGGGCCTGGCCGATGAAGTTTCTGTTTGACATGTTCCCGGTCATCCTGTTCTTCGGGGTGTTCAAATGGGGCGAAGGCCATGCCGACGCCGCCCAGGCCATGGTGGGCCAGTATCTATCCGGGCTGGTATCCGGCGGCAGCGTCGGGCCGGAGCAGGCGCCCATCCTGCTGGCTACCGCGGTGGCCATCATCGCCACCATCGCGCAGATCGCCTATCTGCTGATCCGCGGCCGCAAGGTCGACGGCATGCTCTGGGTGTCGCTGGCCATCATCGTGGTGTTTGGCGGCGCCACCATCTATTTCCATAACGAGGCCTTCATCAAGTGGAAGCCGACCGTGCTGTACTGGGTGTTTGCGGTGGTGCTGATCGGCGCCCAGGTCACGATGGGCAAAAACCTGATCCGCCTGATGATGAAGGCGCAGATCGACCTGCCCGACCCGGTATGGACCAGGCTGAACCTGGCCTGGGCCGGCTTTTTCGCTGCGATGGGCGCGCTCAACCTGTATATCGCGTTCAACTTTCCGACATCGGTCTGGGTCAACTTCAAGCTGTTCGGCTTCATGGGCCTGATGATCGCCTTCGTAGTCGCGCAGACCATGTTCCTGTCCAAGTACATCAAGGATCCGGGATGAACCGCATCGACCGCATGACCGCCTTGCTGCAGGCTTCCCTGGCGCCGCTGGAATGCCGGATCGAGGACGATTCGGCGCTGCATGCCGGCCATGCCGGCGCCGCCTCGGGCGGTGGACATTACCGGCTGCGTCTCGTATCCTCGCGCTTTGAAGGTCAGTCAAGAATTATGCGTCACCGGCTGGTGTATGATGCGCTGCAAGAAATGATGCAGCAGGAAATCCATGCGCTCGCCATCACCGCCCTGACACCCGCCGAAGCCGGCGCGGCACTGTAGCCGCCCTTTCGTTACGTATCAATCCCGCAATATTATTTCCCCAACTCAAGGAACAGACATGACCTTAAAACCCGCTCGCCTGCTCGTCTTTCTTCTCGCAACTGCCGCAGTGCCTGCAATGGCCCAGAACCTCGCAGTTGTCAATGGCAAGCCGGTACCTTCGTCCCGCGCGGACGCCATGATCAAGCAGATGGCAGCGCAGGGCCAGCAGGACTCGCCGCAGCTGCGCGCGATGGTCAAGGAAGAACTGGTCAACCGCGAAATCCTGATGCAGGAAGCCGACAAGCTGGGCCTGTCGTCCTCGCCGGAAGTGAAGAACCAGATGGAAATGGCCCGCCAGTCCATCGTCATTCGCGCGCTGGTCGCCGACTATGTGAAGAAGAACCCGGTCAGCGAAGCCGACATGAAGGCCGAATATGACAAGTTCAAGGCTCAGGCCGGCGACAAGGAATACCATGCCCGCCACATCCTGGTGGAAAAGGAAGAGGACGCCAAGGCCATCATCGCCAAGCTGAAGGCGGGCGCCAAGTTCGAAGACCTGGCCAAGCAATCCAAGGACACCGGTTCCGCAGCCAATGGCGGCGACCTCGACTGGGCGCCGCCGAGCGCTTTCGTCAAGCCGTTCTCCGACGCCATGACCTCGCTGCAGAAGGGCCAGATCACCGAGACCCCGGTGCAGACCCAGTTCGGCTACCACGTGATCAAGCTGGAAGATTCCCGTGCGGCCAAGGTGCCGTCGTTCGAGGAAGTCAAGCCACAGATCGCCGAGTCGCTGCAGCAGCAGAAGCTCCAGGCATATCAGCAGGAACTGAAGAAGAAGGCAAAGATCCAGTAAAACGCGCTTCGCTTCAGCGGCAAAATCGACAAGCCCCGTCCTTTATCAGGACGGGGCTTTTTTTATCGACCTGCAGGCAATGGATGCGCCGTTGCGGGTAGCACGGGGCGCTCACATTCATGACAGCAGGATGCTGTCCGGCCCTGCCTTGCCTACCCAGGTCGTGGAAAAACCTGCGGATCGCTGCGCACCACCGCTATGCCGTGGGCGCGTTTTTGCGCAGGCCCTGCGCCAGCTTGGCGATGATCGGCGAGGCCAATGCTGCCAGTGCCGCAATCGCCGCCGAGACATAGCCCACATTGCCGATGCCCCAGGCCGTGATGCTGACGCCGCCGATCACGGCGCCGAGTGCGATGCCGCCGTTTGCCGCCGACACATTGATCGTGCCTGCCAGGGCCTGGGAACCGGACGCGGCCTTCATCACGCGGATCTGGCAGATCGGATACAGGGCAGTATTCGCAATGCCCCAGACGCACAGCGCGATGGCAAAGCCGAAGCCGAATCCGGCCAATGCCGTGCTCGCAGCCATGCCCAACGCAAGCACGATGCTGAAGACAGCCGTGGTTGCAAGCGGCTTTTTGTCCACACAGAGTCCTCCAAGCCAGTTCCCGAACAGGCCGACGGCGCCGAATCCCATCAGCCACCAGCCGACACGTGCGGGTTCGATCCCTGCAGACTTCTCCAGCATCTCGGCCAGATAGGTATAACCGGTGAACATGGCGGTGAAGACCAAGATAGACAACAGCACATTTGCGACGAAAAACGGGCTTTTGAATATCCTGGCCTGTTCCCTCATGGCGACAGGATGCGCTGCCCGCACCGTCGGCATGCTGATCGCCATGAGGACCGCTACGGCGAGCGACAGCACAGCCAGCAGCGCGAACGCGCCGCGCCAGCCGAACGCATCCGAAGCAAGGGTGCCAAGGGGAATGCCGAACAGCATCGCGGCGGAGATGCCCAGGTAGACCACCGACACGGCGCGTCCGCTCTTGCCCGGCCCGGCGATCTGCGCTGCCGTCTCGCTTGCCGTTCCCCAGAAAACCGGAAGCGCAAGAGCGGGGACCAGGCGCGCCACGGCGAGTACCCAGATATTGGGCGCTACCGCCGCCAGGCCGTTCGCAGCGGCAAACAAGGCCAGGATGGCGATGAACAGGCGCTTGCGGTCAAAGGCAGCGAGCCAGGCCGTCAGAAACGGGCCGCACAGCATCACGACGACGGCGAACAGGGTCACCAGCTGGCCGGCGGTGGCGGCTGAAATGCCCAGGTCGCGTGCGAGCGCCGGCAGGAGCCCGACGATCAGGAATTCCGTGGTGACGATGACGAACGCCGCCACGGCAAGAATGGCGATCGACAGGGAAGCGCCCTTTACCGGCGCAAAGGCGGATGGCGCGTCGGCACTGCGAGAATGGATAGTAGACATCAGATTTTGCTCTAGGAAACACGAACGCCATGATATAAGAGACGGAAATTCCGCTGTTGGATGTAAAATCCTCTTCTTCATAGAATTAAAATCCACAATTAGGCGAAACATGACCCCTGCTGACCGCCTGAAGGGCCTGGAAACGTTCGTTGCAGTGGCAGAGGCCGGTAGCTTTACCGCTGCGGCCAAGCGCCTGAACCTGACTAATTCCGCAGTCGGCAAGGCCATCGCCCGGCTGGAGGCCCGGCTGAACCGGCAGCTTTTCGATAGAACCACACGCCGGCTGGAGATGACGGATGCCGGCGAGGTTTTCTACAAGACCTGCATACGCGTGCTCGAGGAACTGGAACTGGCGGAACGCACGCTGTCGGCAGAGCAGATTGCGCCATCGGGTCGTCTGCGCATCGATTTCCCGGCGACATTCGGCCGGCTGCGCGGCATGCCGGCGTTATTGGACTTTGCAAGAGCGTATCCGGACGTCACCCCGAATGTGTCGTTCACCGACAGGTTCGTCGATCTGATCGAAGATGGGCTGGACGTTGTCGTCAGGATAGGCGGAGCCGATTCGTGGCCGCCGACCCTCGGCTACCGCTATCTGGGAAACGAGGAGCTGATTTTCTGTGCGTCCCCGGCTTACCTGTCGGAACACGGCGAGCCAACGTCAATCAAGGCGCTGCTCGGTCATCATGCCGTGCTGTATGGACGGGCGGATGGCAGCACCGGTCCGTGGCTGATCAGGGACGGAAGCCAGCCCGTGGCGCGGCAGCAGGTCGACGGCCGGATCGTGCTGGGCCACGCCGAAGCGCAGGTCGCTTCGGTCGAGGCGGGTTTCGGCATTGCCCAGCTTGCGACGTGGCTGGTAGAGCGACAGATCCGCGAGGGCACGCTGGTCAAGATCCTGCCGGACCTTGCGACGCAGGGAGCGCCCCTGCATATCGTCTGGCAGCGCAGCCGGCAACATTCGCCGAAGGTGCAGGCGCTCATCGCCCACTTTGCCGCCTCGCTCAGAATCGGGCCGGATGGTGGAGACGCGCAAGGCTAGGAGTCCGGCACCCTTGCCTGTCCGTGCCATCTTCTACCGGCTGGTCAAGGGCCTTGCGGCGCTGGCGTTCTGTCTGAAGCGCTCCCGACTCTCCGACATATGCGATTGAAAGCCTCGGCGTGGCGTTCAGCCGGAAACCGGCCCCGTAACGATTGTGCGATTGGCAAACCGTTCTCAATCCCGGCCGATTGTCGGCAAACCACCGGTCCTGCCCGTTCCTGGTGCAGCGGGAACGGGTAGTCCTGCTTTCATCGCTTCATGCAAACCAGTAAAGTCCTTTTTATTTGCACCGCTCCCTTTAGCGCGTCACCCAGTTTCCGTTAACGATGACATCTGCTTCCCGCTTTCACTGGACAGCCATGAACGACGCGCATATCACCGCAACCCTGCACAGCCTCTACTGGCGCGCCGGCGGCCGCAAGCATGCTTCTACGGTCAACATGCTGCGACGCATCGTCGACGACGGCAGCCACCTGCACCGGCAGAAGGCCTTCCCGGCCGACTTTGAAGCCGTCGTACTTGCGCTGCTTGCCGACGGGAGTGCCGGGTGGGACGAAGAATTGCCGCTGGACCTGCTGGAACTGGCCTGCGAGGCCGGCTTCCCCGAAGTGGCGGCAAGGTTGCTGAAAAGCGGACTGGCACTGAGCAGCGAGAGCGCCGCATTGTGCATGGCCACGGCAATCGCATCCGGACAGGCGGCGCTGCTTGATGCGCTGCTGGACGCCGGCGTGTCGCCGCATGCTGCAGACGACGCCGGAATCCCGGTGTTCAGCCATGCGATTGCCGCTGGCAACGGCGCCATCATCGAGCGCCTGATGGCGGCCGGCGCCGGCCCCGACCAGCAGGGCCACGCGCTGGCCGCAGCCGCCATCAGCGGCGACGCCGGCCTGTTACGGCTCTGCCTGGCGCCGGGCGCATCGCAGCAGGCGCTCGACGAGGCGTTCGCGCTGGCTGCCGCGGCGGCGCAGCCCGACGCCATGGCAATGCTGCTGGAAGCCGGCGCCTGCGCCGGACCGGCCTTGCGCCAGGCGCAACAAGGCGGCGACGAGGACCGTACGCTGCTGATCCGCTCCCTGCTGTTCGCCCAGGGCCGCTATGACCAGCTGCTATCGCCCGAAGAGATCAGCGCGGCGGCACTCGCCCTGCAGCCGCCAGCCGCCGTCGACAAAACGCCTTAGCCGACCCACACCCGCGCATTGCGGAACATGCGCATCCACGGGGTGTGTTCACCCCAGCCATCCGGATGCCAGGACTGCTGCACCGTGCGGAATACCCGCTCCGCATGCGGCATCAGCACCGTGAAGCGGCCGTCGGGCGTGGTCACGGACGTGATGCCCTGGGGCGAGCCGTTCGGGTTGTACGGATAAGCCTCGGTATGCGCGCCCTTGTTGTCGACGAAGCGCATCGCCACCAGGGCGTCATTGACGCTGCCTGTCTGCGAGAAATCCGCATGGCCTTCGCCATGGGCGACCGCGATCGGCGCCTGGGTGCCGGCCATGCCCTGGAAGAAGATCGACGGCGAATCGGCCACTTCCACCATCGCGAAACGCGCCTCGAACTGTTCGGAACGGTTGCGGGTGAACTTCGGCCAGGCATGGGCGCCGGGGATGATGGACTTCAGGTTGCTCATCATCTGGCAGCCGTTGCAGATACCCAGCGCAAAGGTGTCGTCGCGGTTGAAGAAGGCGGAGAACTGCTCGGCCAGCTGCATGTTGAACAGGATGGTCTTGGCCCAGCCCTCGCCCGCGCCCAGCACGTCGCCGTAGGAAAAGCCGCCGACCGCGATCGCGCCCTTGAAGTCGGCCAGGCGGGCGCGTCCGGCGATCAGGTCGCTCATGTGCACGTCCACGGCGTCGAAGCCGGCCTTGTGCATCACGTAGGCGGTCTCGATGTGGGAATTGACGCCCTGCTCGCGCAGGATGGCCACCCGCGGCCGGGCGCCGGTGCCGATGAAGGGCGCGGCCACGTCCTGCTCCATGTCGAAGCTGACCTTGGGCGTGATGCCGGGATCGGCCGCGTCGTTGATGCGCTCGTACTCGGCGTCGGCGCAGGCCGGGTTGTCGCGCAGGCGGGCGATGCGCCAGCTGGTTTCGCTCCACAGCTTCTGCAGCGCCATGCGCGGCTGCTTGTAGATCACCTTGGCGTCGCGGGTGAATTCGATGTCGTCGCGCGGATTGGTCTTGCCGATGATGTGGCTGATCGCGCCCAGGCCGAACTCGCGCAGCACGTTCATCACGTCTGACTTCTGCTCGGCGCGCACCTGCAGCACCGCGCCCAGTTCCTCGGAGAACAGCGCGCGCAGCGTCAGCTCGTTGCGGCGCTCGCCGACCTGGGTTGCCCAGTTCTTGGAGTCGCCCCAGTCGGAGGCATGCTCGCCTTCCATGGTCAGGATGTCGAGGTTGACCGACACGCCGGTGCGGCCGGCAAAGGCCATCTCGCACAGCGTGGTGTAGAGGCCGCCGTCGGAGCGGTCGTGGTAGGCCAGCAGCCGGCCTTCGTCGTTCAGGCGCTGGACGGCGCCGAAGAAGGCCTTCAGCTGCTCGGGGCTATCGACGTCGGGCACCTGGTTGCCGATCTGCTGCATCACCTGCGCCAGCACCGAGCCGCCCATGCGGTTGCGGCCGGCGCCGAGGTCGATCAGGATCAGCGCGGTGTCGCCCAGGTCGGTGCGCAGTTGTGGCGTCAACGACTTGCGCACGTCGGTCACGCGGGCAAAGGCGGAGACGATCAGCGAGACCGGCGAAGTCACCGCCTTGGCCTGGCCGTCGGCTTCCTTCCAGGTGGTGCGCATGGACAGCGAATCCTTGCCGACCGGGATGCTGATGCCCAGCGCCGGGCACAACTCCATGCCGACCGCCTTCACAGTGTCGAACAGCGCAGCATCCTGGCCGGGCTGGCCGCAGGCCGCCATCCAGTTGGCCGACAGCTTCACGTCCGACAGCGCGGCGATCGGCGCGGCGGCGATATTGGTGATGGCTTCTCCGACCGCCATGCGGCCGGAAGCCGGCGCGTCGATCACGGCCAGCGGCGTGCGCTCGCCCATCGCCATCGCCTCGCCGACATGGCCTTCGAAGCTCATGGTGGTGACCGCGCAATCGGCCACCGGCACCTGCCACGGGCCGACCATCTGGTCGCGCACGGTAGTGGCGCCGACGGTACGGTCGCCGATGGTGATCAGGAAGGACTTGTCGCCGACGGTGGGCTGGCGCAGCACGCGCTCGGCCACTTCCTCCAGCACCATGCCGGTCAGGTCGACCGGCGGCAGTTCGACGGCGACGCGGCTGACGTCGCGGTGCATCTTGGGCGGCTTGCCGAGCAGCACATCCATCGGCATGTCGACCGGGTCGTTATCGTTCTGCGGATCGATCACCTTGAGCTGGCGTTCCTCGGTGGCGTGGCCGACCACGGCGAACGGGCAGCGTTCACGCTCGCACAGGTACTGGAACAGCGCCAGGTTTTCCGGGGCGATCGCCAGCACGTAGCGCTCCTGCGACTCATTGCTCCAGATTTCCTTGGGCGCCATGCCGCTCTCTTCCAGCGGCACGCGGCGCAAGTCGAAGATGGCGCCGCGCCGGGCGTCATTGGTGATTTCCGGGAAGGCGTTGGACAGGCCGCCGGCGCCGACGTCGTGGATCGACAGGATGGGGTTGTCGCCGCCCATGGCCCAGCAGGCGTTGATGACTTCCTGTGCGCGCCGCTCCATTTCCGGATTGCCGCGCTGCACCGAGTCGAAATCGAGGTCGGCGGTGTTGCTGCCGGTAGCCATCGAGGAAGCGGCGCTGCCGCCCATGCCGATGCGCATGCCCGGGCCGCCCAGCTGCACCAGCAGGCTGCCGACCGGCAGTTCTTCCTTCTTCGTATGCTGCGCGGTGATGTTGCCGATGCCGCCGGCGATCATGATCGGCTTGTGATAGCCGTACACGGTGCCGCCGACATTCTGCTCATAGCTGCGGAAGTAACCGCCCAGGTTGGGCCGGCCGAATTCATTGTTGAAGGCTGCGCCGCCGAGCGGCCCGTCGACCATGATCTGCAGCGGCGACACGATGCGCTCGGGCTTGCCGTAGATGCCGCCCTGTGCGTGGGCGTCGCGGCTGGCCGCCAGCTGCGCCACGTCACGCGCGTTTTCCCAGGGCTGCACCGCATGGGTCAGCATCAGGTTGGACACGGTAAAGCCCGTCAGGCCGGCCTTGGGCTTGGCGCCGCGGCCGGTGGCGCCTTCATCGCGGATTTCGCCGCCGGCGCCGGTGGAAGCGCCCGGGAAGGGAGAAATCGCGGTCGGGTGGTTGTGGGTCTCCACCTTCATCAGGATATGGGTCAGCTCCTCGCTGGCCTGGTAGACATTGCCCTCCTTCGCGCCGCGCGGATAGAAGCGCTGCACCTGCGCGCCTTCGATCACCGAGGAATTGTCGCTGTAGGCAACGATGGTGCCCTGCGGATTCAACTGGTGGGTGTTGCGGATCATCGCAAACAGCGACTTGTCCTGGCGCTCGCCGTCGATGGTCCAGTCGGCATTGAAGATCTTGTGCCGGCAATGCTCGCTGTTGGCCTGCGCAAACATCATCAGCTCGACGTCGGTCGGATTGCGCCTGGCCTGGGTGAATGCCTGCAGCAGGTAATCGATCTCGTCATCCGACATCGCCAGGCCCAGTTCGGCATTGGCCGTCACCAGCGCCGCCTTGCCGCCTTCCAGCACATCGACGAAGGCCAACGGCTTGGCGGCCAGTTCGCGGAACAGGCCAGCGGCATCGTCGGCGCTGCGCAACACCATTTCCGTCATGCGGTCGTGCAGCGCGGCGGCAACCGGCCCGACGCTGCCGTCAGCCAGGCGGCGCGCCCCGCCCAGGAGGCCGGATTTCACCGTCACGCGGTACGCCACACCGCGCTCGATGCGGTGGATATGGCTCATGCCGCAGTTGTGCGCAATGTCGGTGGCCTTGCTGGCCCAGGGCGAGATCGTGCCGAAACGCGGGATCACGACGAACAGGTCGCCCTCCTGCTGGTCGCCGGCCGGCTCGCCATAGGTCAGCAAGGCGCCAAGCCGCGCCTCGTCATCGCCGGACAACGCGTTGGCGGCGTCGATGAAATGCAGGTAGCGGGCGGAGACGCCGGTAATGGCGGCATCGATGCCTTGGAGCTGGGTCAGCAAACGTTGGGTGCGAAAGGCGGACAGGGCATTGGAGCCCGGCAGAATCAGCATGGCGAGAAGAGAGTTGATGCACCGCGGCTAGGAGCCTGCGCGGCAGAAGGGTCGGCGGCTGCAACGCGCGAGAAAACGGTCCAGTTCGGTATCACCACCTGCGCCCAGGGGTCCACCCTGGGCTTGTTGGTACTACCAAACTGTCCTCGTTTTTCGCACGTTTCGCTTCGCCGCCTTCTGCCGCGCAGGCTCCTAGTGTGTTTCATCCGCCGTGCGGGTTGCGTCGGGAAAACGCGATTATAACCTGCCGCATCGGCCAGCCGATCCGGCATCGGCACAGGACGCGGCTGCGCTGCACGGAAGTGGCCATGCGCCGCTGTCGAATTTCGATGGACAAGCCGAGCGAATGGTGTTAGTTTCCACTGCAATTAAGAAGCTTAAAATTTTCTCTGGAAAGGCCTTTCTCATGAACGCCTATGCTTCTCACTCTCCCGCGTCGATTACCGGCCTACAGCCCGATCCCGCTTCCACCCTCAGCAAGGCCGTACGCAACGTCGCCAGCCTGCTGGAACTGCGACAAAACTCCCTCGCCCGAATACTTGGCATCAGCGCCGCCACGGCTTCGCGGCTGTGCGCCGGCAGCTATCAACTCAGCCCCGAACGCGGCAAGGAATGGGAACTGGCGCTGCTGCTGGTCAGGCTGTTCCGCTCGCTCGACGCGATGCTGGGCCACGGCGCCGACGCCCGCACCTGGCTCAATTCCGACAACCTGGCGCTGGCCAGCAAGCCGCTGGCCCTGATGGAAAGCGCCGAAGGACTGGTTCGCGTGCTGCACTATGTCGACGCCCACCGTGGCCGGATCTGACGACCTGGCCAGCCACGCCGCCAGCCTGAAACTGGCGATATGGCGGGCGGTGGAAGCGCAGCACCAGGTTTCCACCATGGTGCTGGTGGACACGCTGGACGAGCAGGCGCTGCTGGAAAGCCTGCTGGATGCGTCCAAGCCGCCGCTGCCGGACGCCATGCGCAGTTTGCACTGGCTATTGTTCACCCCGTTCCGCTACCCGCCGCTGCCCTCCGGCTCGCGCTTTCGCGGTCCGGCCGAGCCCGGCGTGTTCTACGGCGCCGATGAAAAACGCACTGCCTGCGCCGAACTGGGCTACTGGCGCTGGCGCTTCCTCAACGACAGCCCGGCGCTGGACGCCATCGGCCCGGTAGCCCAGACCCTGTTCCTGACGCCGGTGGCGGGACAGGGCATCGACCTCAGGCTGCCGCCTTTCGACGCGATGCGCGCTGCCTGGATGCACCCGACCGACTATGCCGCCTGCCAGGCGCTGGCGCGCCAGGCCAGGGACGCCGGGCTGCAGCTGATCCGTTATGCCTCCGTGCGCGACCCCGAATCCGGCGGTTGCGCCGCGCTGCTGTCCCATACAGGCTTTGCCGCCGACAAGCCTTCGGCAAATGAAGCATGGACGCTCGTGGTGTCGCGCGAGCATGTACTCTGGCGCCAGACCTCGGTGTTCGAGAACCAGGCATTCGAATTCAGCGCCGCTGCATGGCGCGTCGGGGCCTGACGCAGCGCCGGCAACCTGTACGACGTACTGCTCTAGCCGTTGATCACCTCGCCGCCATTCGGATGCAGCACCTGGCCGGTCATGTAACTGCCGCCATCGGAGGCCAGGAACACGTAGGCGGGCGCCACTTCCTCCGGCTGGCCTGGCCGCTTCAGCGGCACGGTGTCGCCAAAGCTCTCCACCTTCTTCTCGTCGAAGGTGGAGGGAATCAGCGGCGTCCAGATCGGTCCAGGCGCGACGCCGTTCACATGGATGCCCTTCTCCACCAGGCCCTGCGACAGCGAACGGGTGAAGGCAACGATGGCGCCCTTGGTCGAGGCATAGTCCAGCAGCTGCGGGCTGCCCCGGTAGGCCGTGACCGAGGTGGTATTGATGATGCGCGCGCCTTCCTTCAGGTGCGGCAGCGCTGCCTTGACCATGAAGAACATCGAAAAGATGTTGGTGCGGAAGGTGCGTTCCAGCTGCTCGGCGCTGATGTCGGTGATGGCAGGCTGAGGATGCTGCTCGGCGGCATTGTTGACCAGTATGTCGAGATGGCCCAGTTCATCCACCACGCGCCGCACCGCATCCTGGCAGAACGACTCGTCGCCGACGTCGCCGGCGATCAGCAGGCACCTGCGGCCCGCGTCTTCCACCAGCTTGCGGGTTTCGGCCGCATCCTGGTGCTCGTTCAGATAGAGCACCGCGACATCCGCGCCCTCCCTGGCGTAAGCCGCCGCCACGGCGCGGCCTATGCCGCTGTCGGCGCCGGTGATCAGCGCCACCTTGCCATCGAGCTTGCCGCTGCCGCGATAGCCGGGGGGAATGGTATTGGGCTGGGGCGACATCTGTTTCTGGGAACCCGGCTGCTGCTCCTGATGCTGCGCCGGTACGCTATCTGGTTCGTCCATGACTGGCTCCTTGCTGTGTGTGGGCCACCGGCGCTGACGCCGGCCTCTTGCGCAAAGCATAGAAGGTGCGGGCCGTTCGATCTGTCGGACAATGCTCCAAATCGAAGTAGGACAATGGCGAGCCCTCGTGCCCAACGGGCAATAAGGGCGAACTAGCGCCTGGCATCCGGCTCTAATCAGCCTGTCAATATTGATGCGGAGCCATAACATGCCAACGACTACCGACGTCGCCCGCGCTGCCATTCCCAGGGAACCCGGCATCGACCATACCCTGGCGCTGCTCAAGGAAGGCTACCGCTTCATCGGCGAGCGCTGCCAGGCCTATGGCAGCGATGTCTTTGAAACCCGACTGATGATGAGCCGGGTGTTCTGCGTCAGCGGCGAGGACGCCGCCAGGATGTTCTATGTGCCGGACCGCTTCACCCGCCGCGGCGCCCTGCCGCCGAATGCGCTGACGCTGCTGCAGGACTACGGCAGCGCGATCATGCTGGACGGGGCGGCGCACCGCCATCGCAAGCGCCTCTTCATGTCGCTGATGCAGCGGCAGTCGATCGAGCACATGACGCGCCTTGCCACCGAGCAGTGGCGCGCCCGCATGGATGCCTGGGAAGGCATGAAGCAGGTGGTGCTGCATGATGAAGTGGAAGGCATATTGTGCCGCGCCGCATGCGCCTGGGCCGGCGTCGAACTGGGCGCCGGGGAAGCGCGGGAGCGCACCATGGAATTCGCGGCAATGATCGACGGCGCCGGCTCGGTCGGCGCGCGTAATGCGCGCGGCCAGATGTTGCGGGCACAGACCGAGCGCTGGGCGCGGGGCCTGATCGAAGGCGTGCGTGACGGCAGTCTCGACGTAACGAACGACTGCGCGCTGACCATCATTGCACGGCACCAGGATGAAAATGGGAAAGCGTTGCCCGTGAACGTGGCGGCGGTGGAACTGATCAACCTGCTGCGGCCCACCGTGGCGGTGGCCCGCTACATCACCTTCGCCGCGCTGGCCCTGCACCAGAATCCGCAGTACCGCGACAGCCTGGCCGCAGGCGACGACGACAGGCTGCAGTGCTTTGCCCAGGAAGTGCGGCGCTTCTATCCGTTCTTCCCGATGGTGGGCGGTCGCGCGCTGCAGCCTTTCGAATGGCGCGGCCATCTGTTCCTGCCGGGCGACTGGGTATTGCTGGACCTGTATGGCACCAATCACGACCCGGCCCTGTGGCCCAGGCCGAATGCCTTCAGGCCGGAACGCTTCGAGCACTGGGACGGCAATGCCTACACCCTGATTCCGCAGGGCGGCGGCGAGCATGACAGCGGGCACCGATGCGCCGGGGAATTCCTGACCATTGCGCTGATCAAGAGCCTGACACGGGAACTGGCCGCGATGCGCTACGTGGTGCCGCGCCAGAACATGTGGATCGACCTGGGCCGCCTGCCGGCGTTGCCGGCCAGCCGCTTCATCATGAGCAATGTGCAGCCGGCCTACTGAAGTGCAAGCCGGCTGCGTGGGAGGTCACTGCATCAGCGATTGACCAGGCTGCGCGGCTGCAGCAGCGCCAGCAGCGCGCCGAGGAACAGCGCCGCCGACACCACGTACATGCCGGCATTGGTGCTGTGCGTGACGTCCTTCATCCAGCCGATGATGGACGGGCTGACGAAGCCGGCCAGGTTGCCCACCGAGTTGATCAGCGCAATGCCGGCCGCGGCCGCGGTGCCGCCGAGGATGGCGCTCGGGTAGGTCCAGAACACCGGCATGGTGGCCAGCAGGCCGGCCGTGCCGAGCGACAGCGCCGCCATGGCCAGCATCACGTTGTCGCCAAAGATGGTGGCCAGCAGCAGGCCCAGTCCGCCCAGCGCGCTGGCGACGGCGAAGTGCCAGCGCCGCTCGCGGTTGCGGTCGGCGCTCTTGGCGTTGAACAGCATCGCCACCACGGCGCAGCCGTAGGGAATCGCGGTCAGCATGCCGACATCGAGCGCGTCTTTCACGCCGGCCGCCTTGATCAGCGTCGGCAGATAGAAGCCGACGCCATACAGGCCCATCATGCAGCAGAAGTAGATGGCCGCCATCAGCCAGACGCGGCCATTGCCGAACACGCCCGACAGGCCATGGTCGGCCTTGCCGCCGCTGTCGCCGGCGATGTTTTCTTCCAGCAGCCGCTTTTCCTCGGCATTGAGCCAGGAGGCGCCGGCGATGCTGTTGGGCAGGTAGAAGATGGTGATAACGCCCAAGATCAGCGACGGCACCGCTTCGATCACGAACAGCCATTGCCAGCCGGCCAGGCCATTCGCGCCGTGGAAGGCATTCAGGATCCAGCCCGACAGCGGTCCGCCGATCACGCCGGCGATCGGGATGCCGATCATGAACAGCGCATTCATGCGGCTGCGGCGCTGCGCCGGGAACCAGTAGGTCAGGTACAGCACGATGCCGGGAAAGAAGCCGGCTTCAGCCACGCCCAGGAAGAAGCGCAGCACATAGAACATGGTCGGGCTGCTCACATACATCATCGCGCCGGACAGGATGGCCCAGGTGATCATGATGCGGCCGATCCAGACCCTGGCGCCCACCTTGTGCATGATGATGTTGCTCGGCACTTCAAAGAAGAAGTAGCCAATGAAGAAGATGCCGGCGCCGAGGCCGTAGACGGTTTCGCTGAATTGCAGGTCGTTGAGCATCTGCAGCTTGGCGAAGCCGACATTGACGCGGTCGAGATAGGCCGCGACATAGCAGATGAACAGGAAAGGCAGCAGGCGCCAGGTGACCTTGGCATAGGTCGCGGCTTCCAGCTGCTGGCGCGCGGACGTGGCAGCGCCGTAGGGTAGCGTGGTGGTGTTCATGGGTTTTCAGGGGAAGGGAGAGGAAAGAAATCGCGCTGCCGTGCGGGCGGCAGTCATGTAAAACAAGAGCGTGATTGTTACATCGACATCAACAGCGGGAGGTGAATGTTTTTTGTCGAACGATGCGGGTTTGCAGGAGATTGCCGAATAAATTTCATCTGAAGCGCCGGACACGGGAGAGACCGCGCTTCTTAATACCGCTTAATCTGGAAACTGGTATCCATGACGTCAAACTGGATATTGGTCTCGTCAAAAGACGCCACTCCCGTATAACACTTCATCCTGACGTCCAGGTATTACTTTGCCGCCTCAAGGTATATACCGGCAAAGGTGCCGCGAACCAGCTCTTCCATTCTTTTGCAGACAAAACTTTCAAACGCAGCGAGTTCAGATTCTTTCACGGATGTAGAACTGCGATACCTTTGCTCGCATTCAGGATCGACGTTGATTGCGGGATTGTGGCTAGCGGGATCGAAGGGTTGCGGCGGTGTCACCGTGTTGGCATATTCCTCTCCGTACTTGGAAACGCTGCGTGACAGCGGAGTAATCCGACCGCTTGCATTTAGATTAGGGTCGAATTTCTTGCCAATCGAACGATTGGTGGACGAATCACCTGGCCTCAGATTAAATGGGCTGGAATTCAACATTTTGGTTAGGAGACTCTTGTTTTTTGCTTTTTGCTTTACAAAAAAATAGAGCCTGTCATCGCCCGCTTTCCATGTGCCAAAGTCGCGCGACGGTATGGTCAACGTCTTGATCAAATCCTCAATTACGGAAGAGTTGATAGCATTCCCGTCAATTGCCTCATGTATATCCTGGAAAGACATCCTGTGAGCCAAGTCGGATTCTTCCAACCTATTCTGCAAATCGACGTCGCCTGCTTCTTTGGCGTAGTCGCTAATGATTTTTTTAAAGGGTGAATAGAACTGGCCATTTTCCTTTCTTGGCGATTTGAAGCCAGTCGAAGGCTTTACCGTCGAGGGCTTTACACCGGCTATCGATGATTTGCCTGCAGCCGACGACTTCACAAGGTGATTGTCCGTTGATTGAGAATTTTTTGCCGGCGCAAAAACACTTGTGGCCGCATCCTTCGCGGGCCGGGAGGCAACCTTGGGCTTAACGGAGATGGACAACCTGCTCCGCGCTACCCCTATGTCATCTTCTGCCTTTTTGGTGGCGACAGACGTTCGAAGCGAACTCGGAAATTTAGCCTGTGCATCGCACGACGTAAGCTGCATGATGAACTCCTCCTTGTTTCGTGTTGGAAAGCCGGTTTGGAAATGCAGGGAACTTGGGCCTTGAAAGGGCTGGCGTAAGTAACAGCACGCCCCGCTCGGTTCTCGCTTCCCTGATCGGCAGACCCGCCAGAAAACAGGCTCCTAATCAATCAGGGATTACCCGTCCACCCCCCGCCCAGCGCCTGGATCAGCGCCACCGCCACGATCTGCCGGTCCGCCTGCAACTGCGCCAGCGTGCGCCGCGCCTGCAGCGCGGTGGTCTGGGCGGTGACGACTTCCGTGTAGCTCACCTGCCCGGCCCGGTAGCGGTTCAGCACCTGCTGCTCCGCTTGGTCCGCCGCGCTGGACGCGGCGCGGCGCAGTTCGAGCTGCTGCGCCAGCACGCGGCTGGCGGCGAGCTGGTCTTCCACCCCCTGAAATGCCACCAGCACGGTCTGCCGGTATTGCGCCGCGGTGCGCTCATGCGCGGCGCGGGCGCTGGCCACCTGGGCGCTGACGGCGCCGGCGTCGAAGACGCGCTGCGCCAGCGACAGCCCGAGCGACCAGGCCGCGGCCGATGCGTTGAACAGGTCACCGACCCGGCTGGCGCCGTAGCCGTAGGACGCGGAGAGGCCGATGCCGGGAAAATAACCGGCGCGGGCGACGCCGATGGCGGCGTTGGCGGCAGCCACCCGGCGCTCGGCGGCCGCGATGTCCGGACGCCGCTGCAGCAGGGTTGAAGGCAGCACCAGGGGAATGTCCGGCACCGTCGGCTGCCAGGCCGCCGGCGGCAAACTGAATTCGGCGGGCGTTTTACCGAGCAACACTGCGATCGCATGTTCCAGCTGCGCACGCTGCCGCTGCAGCGCCACTAGGTCGGCGCGGGCGGTGGCGAGCTGCGTCTGCGACTGGAACAGGTCGGTTTTCGGCGCCACGCCGGCGTCGTAGCGATTCTGCGTGATCTGCAGCACCCGCTCGTAGCCCGCGATGGTGGCCTGCAGCAGCTCGGCCTGGATGTCGGTCTCGCGCAGGTTCAGGTAATTGGCCGCCAGCTCGCCCTGCGCCGACAGCGTGGCCAGCGCCAGGTCGGCGGCGCTGGCCTCGGCCTGGGCGGCGGCATTCTGCACGCCGCCGCGCAGCCTGCCCCACAGGTCGGGCTCCCAGCTGCCGCCTAGGCTGACCTGGTAACTGTTGCCCAGCCGCGCGCCCTGTGCGCCGGACACCGTGCTGCGCGAGCTGCTGCGGTCGGCGCCAGCGTCCAGCGACACGGCCGGGAACAGCGCCGCGCGCTGTCCCGCCACCAGCGCCCTTGCCTGCGCATAGGCGGCGCCGGCGGCCGCCACGTTCTGGTTCGACACCTGCACCGAGGCCGCGAGGTCATTCAACACCGGGTCGTTGAACACGGTCCACCAGGCGCCACGCGGCGCGTCGTCCGCGGGCGCGGCCGGCACCCAGTCGCCCGCCTCCTTGAAACCGGCGGGCAGATCGATGGCCGGCGCTTCGTAGGCCGGCGCCAGCGCGCAGCCGCCGAGAACGGCGCACAGGGCCGCGGCCAGCAGGCGTCGCGGTGGAACAGACAGGGAATGGACGGACAGGGATAGGCGCATGGTGTTCAGGTCGATTGCGGTTCGGCGGTGCGGGCCAGCGCCCGCTCGCCCGGGCTGCGACGGCGCAGCTTGTCGAGCAGGATATAGACCACCGGCGTGGTCAGCAGCGTCAGCAGCTGGCTGGCGATCAGGCCGCCGATGATGGCGATGCCCAGAGGCCGGCGTAGCTCGGCGCCTTCGCCGAAGCCGATGGCCAGCGGCAGCGCGCCCAGCGCGGCGGCCATGGTGGTCATCAGGATCGGACGGAAGCGCAGCAGGCAGGCCTCGCGCACCGCCTCCAGCGCCGACAGGCCGCGGGCGCGCTCGGCTTCCAGCGCGAAGTCGATGATCATGATCGCGTTCTTCTTCACGATGCCGATCAGCAGGAAGATGCCGATCAGCGCGATGATGGAAAAGTCCATGTCGAACAGCAGCAGCGCAATGATGGCGCCGACGCCGGCCGAGGGCAGCGTCGACAGCACCGTGACCGGATGCACCAGGCTTTCATACAGCACGCCCAGCACGATATAGATCACGATCAGCGCGGCGGCGATCAGCATGGGCTGCTGGTCCTGGCTTTCCTGGAAGCCGCGCGCGGTGCCTTCGAAGCTGCCGCGCACATTGATCGGCATGCCGATGTCGGCCTCGGCCTGGCGCACCGCCGCCTGGGCCTGGGTCAGGCTCGCGCCTTCGGCCAGGTTGTAGGAAATGGTGGTCGCCAGCTCCGCATCCTGGTGGCTGATCGAGGTGGCCGTGGCGCGCTCGCTGAAGCTGGCGAAGGCCGACAGCGGCACCATGGTGGTCGGCGCGGTGCTGATCGCCTGGCCGCTGGCGGCATCGCGCAGGCCCGGGTTGACGGCGGTGCTGGTGCCGGTGGTCGTGGTCGATGTGGCGGCTGTAGTGGCTGTGCCCGTCCCGGCGCCAGCCGTGGCGCTGGCGCCGGCAACCGTTGTCGTCGCCAGGGCGCTTGCCACGCTGGTGCCGGCGGCCAGGCCAGTGGTGGGCGTGGTGGCGGCGACGCCACGGGCGGGCACATACACATCGCGCAGCGACTCCGGGCTGCTTGCATAGGCCGGCGCCACTTCCATGATCACCCGGTACTGGTTCAGCTCGTCGTAGATGGTTGACACCTGGCGCTGGCCGAAGCTGTTGTACAGCGCATTGTTGACATCGCGCGAATTCACGCCCAGCCGCGAGGCGCTGTCGCGGTCCACGCTGACGAAGGTCTCGACGCCGTTCTCTTCCTGGTCAGTGTCGATGTCGATCAGCGCGGGCTGGCTGCGCATCGCATCGGCGAGCCGGCTGGACCAGCGCTTCAGGTCGGCGATGTTGTCGCTCTTTAAGGTGTACTGGTAAGTGGAATTGCTGGAACGACCGCCCATGCGCAGGTCCTGCACCGGGTTCAGGAAGATGCGCACGCCGGTCACCTGCGCCAGTTGCGGCCGCAGCCGGGCAATCACTGCCTGGCCGCGGTCGGTGCGCTGGTCCGCGGGCTTCAAGGCGATATACATGAAGCCGCCGCCAGCGCGGCTGCCGCCGGTGAAGCCGACCACGGTGTCCACCGCCGGGTCGCGCCGGATGATGTCGACCACGCGGCGCAGCTTTTCCTGCATCGCCTCGAAGGAAATGCTCTGGTCGGCGCGGATGCCGGCGGCGATCTGCCCGGTGTCCTGCGTCGGAAAGAAGCCCTTGGGCGCGGCCTTGAACAGGTAGACGTTCATGCCCACCACCGCCACCAGGATGAACAGCACCAGCCAGCGGCTGGCCAGCGCCCAGTCCAGGCTGTGCTCGTAGGCGCGCTGGGTCAGCGCAAAGCCGCGCTCGAAGAAGCGCGACAGCCGTCCGGGCGGCTTGTGCTCCACGCCGGGCCTGAGCAGCCAGGCGCACATCATCGGCGTGGTGGTCAGGGAGATCAGCAGCGAGATCATCACCGCCGCCGACAGCGTGACGGCGAACTCGCGGAACAGGCGGCCGACCTGGCCGCCCATGAACAGCAGCGGTATGAACACCGCCACCAGCGACAGGCTGATCGACAGCACCGTGAAGCCGACCTCGCGCGCGCCCAGCAGCGCCGCCTTGAAGCGGTCCATGCCGGCCTCGATATGGCGGCTGGTATTTTCCAGCACCACGATGGCGTCGTCGACCACGAAGCCGGTCGCCACCGTCAATGCCATCAGCGACAGATTGTTGAGCGAGAAGCCCAGCGCATACATCACGCCGAAGGTGCCCAGCAGCGACACCACCGTGGCCACCGCCGGGATGATGGTGGCGCGCAGGCTGCGCAGGAACACGCTGACCACCAGCACCACCAGCACGATGGAAATGATCAGCGTCATCTCGATCTCGTGCAGCGAGGACCGGATCGACAAGGTGCGGTCGGATGCCACCTGCAGCCTGATGTCGGGCGGCAGCTGCGCCTGCAGCGACGGGATCAGCGCGCGCACGCTGTCGACGGTCTTGATCACATTCGCGCCGGGCTGGCGGGTGATGATCACCACCACCGCCGGCTGGCCGTTGAACAGGCCCAGCGTGCGCTTGTTCTCCTGGCCGTCATACACCCTCGCCACGTCCGACAGCCGGATCGCCGCGCCATTGCGCCAGGCCACCACCAGGCCGCGGTAATCGACGGCGGTGCGGCCCCCGCCGGCAGAGGATCGGGTATAGATCTGCAGACGCCGGTCGTCGCCCTCGATCGCGCCCTTGGGCCGGTTGGCATTGCTGGCCTGGATCGCCGCGCGCACGTCTTCCATGCTCACGCCGTAGCGGTTCAGCGCGAACGGCAGCAACTCCACCCGCACCGCCGGCAGCGAGCCGCCGCCCAGTTCCACATCGCCCACGCCTTCCACCTGCGCCAGGCGCTGCTGCACGATGTTGGAGACTTCGTCATACACCTGCCCCGGCGTGCGGCTGCTCGATGTCAGCGCCATGATCATCACCGGCGCATCCGACGGATTGATCTTGCGGTAGGTCGGATTGCTGCGCAGCGTAGCCGGCAGGTCGACCCGCGAGGCATTGATCGCGGCCTGCACCTCGCGCGCGGCGGCATCGATCTTGCGCGACAGGTCGAACTGCAGGTTGATGCGGGTCGAGCCATTGCCGCTGGTGGATGTCATCTCGTTGACGCCGGCGATCACGCCCAGCCTGCGCTCCAGCGGCGTGGCGACGCTGGTGGCCATGGTGTCCGGGCTGGCGCCGGGCAGCGTGGCCGACACCGAGATCGACGGAAAATCCACCTGCGGCAGCGGCGACACCGGCAGCACCAGGAAGGCCGCGATGCCGGCCAGCGCGAGGCCAATGGTCAGCAGCACGGTGGCGATGGGCCTCCGGACGAAAGGCGCCGACAGGTTCACGCGCCCGCCTCTTCCGCCGCCTGGCCGCGCTGGCCGCGCCCGCCGCGCAGACGCTGGCCGAGCCGGTCGAACGCCAGGTAGATCACCGGCGTGGTGTAGAGCGTGAGCATCTGGCTCACGATCAGGCCGCCGAAGATGGACAGGCCGAGCGGCCGCCGCAATTCCGCGCCCTCGCCCCAGCCCAGCATCAGCGGCACTGCGGCGAACAGCGCCGCCAGCGTCGTCATCAGGATGGGCCGAAAGCGCAGCAGCGCGGCCTGGTGGATCGCCTCGCGCGGCGCCATGCCCTCGTTGCGCTCGGCATCGATGGCGAAGTCGATCATCATGATCGCGTTCTTCTTCACGATGCCGATCAGGAGGATGATGCCGATGATGCCGATCACGCCGAGGTCTTCGCCGCTGATCATCAGCGCCAGCAGCGCACCCACGCCGGCCGAAGGCAGCGTCGACAGGATGGTCAGCGGATGCACATAGCTTTCGTACAGCACGCCCAGCACGATATAGACGCACACCACCGCAGCCAGGATCAGCCACAGCTGGTTGGTCAGCGAGGCCTGATAGGCGCCGGCCGCGCCGAGGAAGGTCATCGATACGCTGGCCGGCATGTTGATCTCCTGCGCGGCGCGGCGGATGGCGTCGACCGAGCGGCCCAGCGACACGCCGGGCGCGGTGTCGAAGCCCAGCGTGGTGGCCGGATACTGCGCCACATGGGTCACCTGCAGCGGCGCCGGCTGCTCGCTGATGCGGGCGATCGCCGACAGCGGCGTGGGCTTGCCGGCGCTGGTGCGCAGCTGCAGCCCGCCCAGCGTCTGCGGCGTGGCCAGGCCCTGCTGCTGCGCTTCCAGGATCACGCGGTACTGGTTGGTCTCGGTGAAGATGGTGGAGACGATGCGCTGGCCGAAGGCGCTGTACAGCGCCTCGTCGACCGCGGCCGCGGTGATGCCCAGCCGGGACGCGGTATCGCGGTCGATCTCGACCACCGCCGCCAGGCCCGATGCGCCGGCGTCCGACACCACGTTGCGCACCTGCGGCACCTCCTGCAGCCGGCGCGCCAGCTTGCCCGCCCACTCGTTCACGGTGGCGCTGCGCGCGCCTTCCAGCGACAGCCGGTACTGGGTCGGGCCGCTCTCGGCGTCGATGGTCAGGTCCTGCGTCGGCTGCAGGTACAGCGTCACGCCAGCCACGCGCCCGACCCGCTCGCGCAGCCGGCCCATGATGTCGGCCAGCTTGCCGTCGCGCTGGTCCTTCAAGTTGATCAGCATGCGGCCGGTATGCAGCATGGTGTTGTTGGCGGCGTCCACGCCAACGAAGGAACTCAGGTTTTCCACCGCTGGATCTTCGAGGATGGCTTGCGCCGCAGCCTGCTGCAGCTCGGTCATGCGCTGGTAGGACACCGACTGCGCCGCCTCCACCCGCGCCTGCAGCTGGCCGGTGTCCTGGGTCGGGAACAGGCCCTTCGGGATCAGGATGTAGAGCAGCACCGTCAGCGCCAGCGTGGCCAGCGCCACCAGCAGCGTCAGGGACTGGCGCGCCAGCACCCATTGCAGCGAGCGGTCGTAACGCACCATCACCCGGTCATACACGCGCTGAAGGCGGCCGGCAGGCTGTGGGTGCGCCGCATCGGCATGGCCCTTGAGCCAGCGGCCCGACATCATCGGCACCAGCGTCAAGGACACCACGGCCGAGATCAGGATGGTGATGGCCAGCGTGATGGCGAATTCGCGGAACAGCCGGCCGACCACGTCTCCCATGAACAGCAGCGGAATCAGCACCGCGATCAAGGAGACCGTCAGCGAGATGATAGTGAAGCCGATCTGCGCCGCGCCTTTTAACGCCGCCGCCATCGGCGTCTCGCCCTCCTCGATATAGCGGGCGATGTTCTCGATCATCACGATCGCATCGTCGACCACGAAGCCGGTGGCGATCGTCAATGCCATCAGCGACAGGTTGTTGAGACTGTAGCCCAGCAGATACATCACGCCGCAGGCGCCGATCAGCGAGATCGGCACCGCCAGGCTGGCGATCACGGTGGCGCGCAGGTCGTGCAGGAAGGCGAAGATCACCAGCACCACCAGCACCACCGCCAGCAGCAGCTCGATCTCCACGTGGCGCACCGAGGCGCGGATGCCGGTGGTGCGGTCCGACAGCACATCCACCCGCAGCGACGCCGGCAGGCCGGCCTGCAATTCCGGCAGGCGGGCCTTGATCGCGTCCACGGTGGCGATCACGTTGGCGCCCGGCTGGCGCTGCACGTTCAGGATGATGGCGGGCTTCATGTTGGCCCAGGCGGCCAGCTTCACGTTCTCGGCGCTGTCGACCACCTTCGCCACCTCCGACAGCCGCACCGGCGCGCCGTTGCGATAGGCAATGATCAGCGCCGAATAATCCTGCGCCGTCACCAGCTGGTCATTGGCATTGATGGTGAAGGAACGGGTCGGGCCGTCGAAGCTGCCCTTGGCGCTGTTGGCATTGGCCGCGCTGATCGCATTGCGCAGGCTGTCCAGGCCGAGGCCATAGGATGCCAGCGCCTGGCTGTCGGCCTGGATGCGCACCGCCGGCCGCTGGCCGCCTGACAGCGACACCAGGCCAACACCGGATACTTGGCTGATCTTCAGGGCCAGCCGGGTGTTGACCAGGTTCTGCACCTCGGTCAACGGCAGGGTGTCGGAGGTGATGGCCAGCGTCAGCACCGGCGCGTCGGCCGGGTTGACCTTGGCGTAGACCGGCGGCGCCGGCAGGTCGGCCGGCAGCAGCGAGGAGCCGGCATTGATTGCGGCCTGCACTTCCTGTTCGGCCACGTCGAGCTTCTCGCCGAGGTCGAACTGCAGGGTGATCACCGACACGCCCGCGGCGCTGGTGGAGCTCATGCGCTGCAGGCCGGACATCTGGCCGAACTGGCGTTCCAGCGGCGCGGTGACGGTCTGGCTCATCACTTCGGGGCTGGCGCCCGGATACAAAGTCTGGACCTGGATCGTCGGGAAATCCACCTGCGGCAGCGCCGACAGCGGCAGGAAGCGAAAGCCCATGAAGCCGGCCAGCACGATGGCCAGCATCAGCAGCGAGGTCGCAACCGGGCGCTGGATGAAGGGTGTCGAAGGGCTCATGCCTGGTGCATCCTCGAAGCGGGCATCAGCGCGGGGCGGCTGGCGCAGCCGGCGCCGTGGCCGGCGCGGGGGTGCTTGCCGGCGTGCCTGGCCGCGCGCCCTCATGGGCCGCTGCCGGCGCCGCGCCTTCCGGTGCCGCGCCGCCATTGGCGCCGCGGCGGCGCTCGCCCTGGCGACGTCCGCCGCCGCCCGCGCCCGGCCGCTCGCCCGGCAGCGATACCTTGTCGCCGTCCTTGAGCCGGTCGGCGCCTTCGGTGATGACCCGCTCGCCCGCTTCCAGGCCGCTGACGATCTGCACCCGGTCCGCCGTGGCCTGGCCGCGCTGCACCTTGCGCTGCGCGACCGTGCGCTCCTTCTGGTTCAGCACATAGACATAGTCGCCGTTGCTGCTGTGGCGCAGCGCATTGACCGGCACCACGATCGCACCGGAAAGGGTGCGCAGCATCATCTTCACATTCACGAACTGGCTGGGAAACAGCGCGCCATCCTGGTTGTCGAAACGGGCCTTGGCGCGCACCGTGCCGGTCTGGGTGTCGACCTGGTTGTCGAGCGCGCGGAAGCGGCCTGTGCCCAGCACCGTGGCGCGGCTGCGGTCGAGCGCGCTGACCTGCATCGCGCCTGCCTGGCGCAGTCCCTCCTGCACTTCAGGCACCCGGTCCTGGGGAATGGCGAACTGCACATCGATCGGCGAAACCTGGGTGATCACGGCGATGCCGTTGGCATCGTTGGGGCCGATCACATTGCCCACGTCGACGCTGCGCAGGCCGACCCGGCCGCTGATCGGCGCCACCACCTTGCTGTAGCCGAGATTGAGCTTGGCGGTGCCTTCGGCGGCGCGGTCGGCCAGCACCGTGCCTTCCAGCTGGCGCACCAGCGCGGCCTGTGTATCGACCTCCTGGCGCGCAATCGAGTCCTGCGCCAGCAGCGTGCGGTAACGCTGCAGCGTCAGCTTCGCATTCTCCAGCTGCGCCTCGTCGCGCTGGCGCTGGCCGGTGGCCTGCATCAGCGCCATCTCGAACTGGCTGGGATCGATCACGGCCATCACCTGTCCCGCCTTCACGAGCTGGCCTTCGGTGAACAGGATCTCGCGAAACACGCCCGATACCTGCGGCCGGACGGTGACGGTGGCGGCCGACGTGACCGTGCCGATCGCTTCCAGCGTTACCGGCAGGTCGACCTGCTCGGCCGTTCCCACGCCAACCGTGGTGGTAGGCGCGCCGCGCCCCCCTGCACCGCCCGGCCCGCCGGCGCCTGGCCCGCCTTCCGGCTTGGGACGCGTCAGATGCCAGACCAGCCAGCCAAGCGCAAGCAGGGCCGCGATGGCGATGACGGTGCCGAGCAGGCGGCTGCGAGGCTTGCGTGGAACGGTTGTGGTGGTTGTGCTGCGAGGCGTGTCGTTGACTCGTGAATCCATTAACTGTCCTTGGTATGCGGCGCCCTGGCTGCGGCGAGCGGATCAGATACTAGCATGGTGATGTATCGGGTTTGTATCGCGTGCGTAACAAGCCGGCACAAGCGCGGCGGCGCCGAGCCGGCCAGCGAAAAGGCGGAACTTGCATCGCCGGCGCGCCTCTCAAAACGGTGGCGCCCGCCCCGCCCCGGCGTGCCCGGCCAGGGCGGATAATCGCCCGCAGGCGTCGGGCTGATGACCGTCATGCCACGCCCCTCCCCATTCACCGTCACCAAGCAGCAGGAGCCAAACTTGTTTCGCATTCCATCCATGATCGTCAGCACGCTATTGATTGCCGCCACGGCGCAGGCAGCACCTTCGGGAGAAGTCGCTCCCCGCCCTGGGCTGTGGGAAGTCAGCGCCACTTCCGCCCTGCTGGGGCTGGTGCCGCAGATTCCGGCCGACCAGATGGCAAGGCTGCGCGGACTGGCGCGCCAGCACGGCTTCGACATGCCGAAGATAGAAAACGGCGCGGCCAGTTCGCGCATCTGCATCACGCCGGAAATGGCGGCGCAGAACACCATGCCCGATCTGTACCAGCAGCAGTCGGGCTGCACCAGCCGCAATGCAGTGCGCGACGGCGCGCGCTATGCAATGGATGTGCGCTGCGATGGACCACGGGTGCGCGGCGCCGGCCGCGCCGAAGGCATGCTGGAAAGTCCGGAGCGCTTCAGCGGCACGTCCAGCTTCGACGGCACGGTAGATGGCACGCCGGTCAGGGAACAGGCCCAGACCAGCGGCCGCTGGATTGCGGCCAGTTGCAACGGCCTGCCGCCGCCACGCTGAGCGGCGTCAGAGCTTGGGCTGAGACTTCACCACCTGCAGCGCGCTGGCGATCATGCTGCTCATATTGCCCAGGTCGCCGGGCACGATCAGGCTGTTGTTGGTCTTGGCCAGCTTGGCAAAGGCATCGACGTACTGCTCGGCGACTTTCAGGCTGACCGCATCCTGGCCACCCGGTTCGCGGATCGCCGCGCCGGTCTGGCGCAGGGCTTCGGCGGTAGCGTTGGCAATCGCCACGATGGCTGCCGCCTCGCCTTCGGCGCGGTTGATGGCGGCCTGCTTGTCCCCTTCGGAACGGGCAATCGCCGCCTCGCGCTCGCCGGTGGCGATATTGATCTGTTCCTGCTTGCGGCCTTCCGACGCCGCGATCAGCGCCCGCTTTTCCCGTTCGGCCGTGATCTGCGCCTGCATCGCATGCAGGATCTCCTTCGGCGGCGTCAGGTCCTTGATCTCGTAGTTATGGCTTGTGACTGCATCGTACTGTGTGAACGAACGAAATAACACTTTTATATTCAATGAGTTATATAACACAGCAAGATAGTAGTAACCAAAGCGTTTTGATAGGCACCGAAATCGTTGCACAAGCTTACACAACCGTGGACAACCTGAAAATTTTCTTCTAGAACCAACTAAAAGCACCTTAGAACATTCCAATTTGCAATATTATCCGAGGCGAACCATTCTTGGTCTTACTGTTTTCGAAACCAGTCCCTCTTCGTGACCAAGAACTAAACTGTGGTCCGAGTAAAAACTTATCCCTTTAGCTACCGTTGCGACGGAACAAGAACGCCTGTCTGCGTGAAATGCACTATAGCTAACGAGCCATTGCTTATATCGAGATTTATGAAATTCCCTGACATGGTTCACTTTAGTAACCTATGTGTCGGATGCCCACCGTATCCTATGCCCAAGCCACTTACCTTCGGTCCGAAGTCACAGCATTTTTTCGCAGTGTATTGGACATAAGATCGCATTGTTTTTATGCATTTTTTATTTGCGTTGATGATCCCAAATTTAGAAGCCCTATAAATCCATAGCAGTGAGATGGTTGTATATAGTCTATTTATGCGATAAGCTTAACAAACATTGCTACATTGAAAATGTTGTTTTGCGACCAAAATAGGAGAATCACTATGGCTACATACAAAGAACTACAAGAAGAAATTGCGAACCTTCGAAAGCAAGCCGAAGAAGTTCGTACTAATGAAATTAGCTCTGTGATCGCCGATATCAAAGAGAAAATGGAAATGTACGGCATAACGGTCGACGACCTTGCGTCTTCAAAAGCATTCAAAAAGGTAAAGAACAAGTCTCAGGCATCTGCAAAGTATTCAGATCCTGAAACAGGGGCCACTTGGTCTGGCCGAGGACGACAACCAAAATGGCTGATTGGGAAAAACAAAGAACAGTATCTGGCTCAATAGCGCTTTGTTATAGAAGTGCAAATAGCTCCACACGCCCGAATGCAGGGCGCTTTACACGACTGCCGGGCGAGAACACTGCAAATTCGAAATGCGAGAATCAAGAAGTTTTTCGCAAACTTTTTATCTAGCGCTTACTCAAAAAGGCATGGCTTAAGACATCGTCAATAAATCATTTTGGTGACTAAAGTGGTTCCACCAAATGCCACAGCTAATATTGTAACTACGATAGAGCGAGATACTAGGCGTTCCTTTTTTCGTATTATGATTGATATTGCGAAATGCTGCTCTAACGCCTCCTGAGCAAAGTCCGCAGAGTCCATTTTTGCCGAGTCTGCCTCCAACTGTGCGAAGTTGCCTGGACCATACTCATCCGCGACATAACCATAAAAACTGACAGGTTTGTATTTCGATGTCCAGCGTATTCTTTTACCACTCAGTATCGACACCCCGCCACGTGGAAATATAACCACTATTGCGGACACCAACCCTAGCAACGACAAAATTGCCGCAATTACACCAAATCCCTTCACCGGTCCGACTTGTTCGAAGACTTTTATTCCTGCTGACAGGAAGGCAAGCATCGCTCCATTTAAGGCCGATATGAAAGCAGCTTTTGCGTCCATTACCGCCGTCCACCTGCGACTAATATCGGCGAACGCCGTGTAGGTTTTCATGCGATCGCCGATATCCATTTGATGCACTTTCAACTCATTTAACGCAATACACTTTTAGCTCCGGACGATTTGGCTACTTCGCCTCAACTAGCGAGGCCCTAACACCAAGTTTCTGAATAAGGGCAGAAATTTTGTCTATCGTGGGACCGAGTGCAACCGCCAAATCCGATCCCGCTTTCGAGACTGTGTAGTCAATTGGTGTCAGCCCCTTAAAGTCTGATGGCAATTTTATATCCTCTCCACGTGGGACTAGAAGAAGAGTACGAGCCCTTCCCAGTCTTGACATAAAAAATCCAAGCTCAAAGATTACATTGTCCCGAGGCGTGACCTGACTTTTTCCTCGGGAAGATAAGAGGTCATCAGGTTGGGCTAAAGCAATCCCGAAATCCGCCAAATTGACTTGCTCTTCGAGCGATTCCAAAGGATATGCGCCGGTTGAGAAAATCATATCGTCGCTCCATAAGATCACGTCAGCGTCATCGTGTTCTAGACCGATTCGGATAGCCTTGGCGACTTTTAGTGCCTCGGCTGAGCAAATAATAAATACGCGGGGTCGCTTGTTCACCCGATTGACAAAACGGTTACGCTGTTCAAGTCGGCCTGATAGCTCAATTGCAAGAAGGTGCCAGATATCTGGATACAGTTTTCCTACGTCACCAAGGGCGCTATGCGCAATTTTCCAAGCCACAGTTGTGTCTACGGCTTCAATAGTGGCAGCCCTACAAATCTGCGAGTTGATAGCGGACATCTCGCCTACGGTGACGTTCGCCTCACGTGGATAGAGACGCACACCATTCACGATCACTTGTGTTTTTCCAGCAAGCAGGAAGTACATATGCCGATCGGTTCCACCCTGTTCAATAAGACGTTCACCAGGCGCGTACTCAATCAGTTCTCCACTCGCTGCGATGGCTTCCGCAATATCTAAACGGCCAAATATAATTTTCTGTCGTGCCAAAGACTCGACCAAATCATGTTTGTTTTCAAATCTCGATTTCAATGTCATTTTTACCTCGGTGATTCGTCTGTAACCAATTTTTTATGAGCAGCACATCAATTTAGACGCCTTCATCTCTGCCAGTTCCAATTTCTGTGAGCATAGTGTTATTATGACAATGCTGCACAAGGACATTTTGAACAGAGCCATCGCGCATATGTGCGGAGGCATGCAGTTGTAATTTGCTTCGGCTGTCAAGCCTAACTATAATCAGGATTACAAATTGACCACTTTGTGTGGGATCTTGTGCAATAGCTGCCATTTGGGATAGATCCGTTCCACTAGGTATTGCAGGAAACGATGGATGAGAATGCCACTCTCCCAAATAGTTGTATCTTTGATAGTCGTGCCCAGTTTTATCAAAAAAACTCTTTAGGAATTTCTGGTGAGTTTTAGTGGTACGAGTGAAGCATACGCTTGTACCACCGTTTTTTTGAACCGAAAAATCCACAACTTCAAATACATTATCTGCAATATGTTCGCCTGCTAAAACACCGCCAATTTCCTGGTGCCGAGCATCGCGCAGTGCTGCCTCAAACTTTTCTAAAGCGCTTTTTCCGAGCGTAAGGACGATCAATTTTTATTTTCCAACAACGCAAGCAGAGTGCTGAATGCTTGCTGGTCTTCATGCGCAGCGACAGTCGGATTTTCTGCACTAGCTGCAGGGGTGTGAAGCTCAATGGGATATACGTCGAATGGCTGGGAGAACAGCCACTGTGGCGCAAGGCCGATCAAATAAGCGGAGCACGGAAAAATTGAAGGCGAACGAGCCAAGAGAAGATCGATCCCGTAACGTGCGAGGTGCGCAGCGATTACCGAAACGTCAGCATCGTCAGCGACAAATACCGTTTCGCCGTCCTGTATCGAATAATCTTTTGGCACAGTTGGAGCATTAACGCCTTGATCGTCACACCACTGGAGAATTTGGGCTCTTGCCAATTGCGGCTCAGGATCCAGCTTCGGCCGAGAACGAGCGATTAGCCCGCCAAACCCGCCACCGAAAACTTCAGCCCAAATCATGGGTTTATTCTTACTGACCGCGACAGACGAACCATAGTTGAAGGCCTTGCTGCTCGCAGACGTATCAATAATCAAATCGCAACCACCCAAAGCGGACAACGTTCCATCCGCAGTTGAACCTGCCTCTTGACCACCTAGCTTCTGCCGGCGAACGTCAACAGTCGCCTCGGCATTCACCAGGTTGATTCGATGCTTCAACGCGTCGACTTTATGGTCTCCTACTGAACGCCAATCTAGGTCGTTGCGCACTACGTTTTCCGGCGCAAAAATATCGTCATCGACCAGGACGAAACCGCCAACTCCAGAGCGAGCCAACATCGTAGCGACCTTTGTCCCTATTGATCCGCATCCGATTATCGCGACCTTTTTCGCTGCCAGACTTGCATAGTTTTCTGCAAGCCTAGTGCCGGGAGTCGGTGGTACCGTTCCAAACTCGAAAACGCTATTTTTCTCATGCATCAGTCGGAATAATCTTTTGCTGGAAGGCGTACAGACTAAAACCAGTTCCAATGAAGTGAGTTTTTCGACGGAGCGCTCTAAAAGTTCTGGAGCAACTTGACCCAAAAAAGATGTTATATCTTCAACACAAATTTCTATGTCTTGATCAAGGCGCGCAAGGGAGCCGGAGAAGGTAAAACTGTTTGCACTCAGGACTTCCGGAATACTAAGGTCCTTCCAGAGCGAAATTTCTCCGTCTAAAAGTTCATTCAGGTAAATCCGCCATTCAGACTTTCCGCCAATATCGGTAAACTTGGCCTTTGCCAGCCTTGGTAATGTTGGAAGAGCGTCTTCAAAGGCCGTCGTGTAAAAAAATCTGGTTTTTTTATATCTGAGCTTTTGTCCCAGCGTGACCTCATGCTGGTCTGAGACGACCCCTCTTGCTTCAGTGGCGGGCACATAGGCTTCGCCCAAAAGCAGGCGATGGGCGCTCTCCAGCATGTTGGCCCCTGTAATGCTTTGGACCCAATTATCGGATCGATACTCCAGACAAAGCTCTCCACCGATATATTGGTGACTTGACCACTGCTCTTCGACCTGCGGTATAACCGACGGTGGAGAAAACGGAAAATTTTGGCTGTAGCATAAAGTAACGGGATAGTTGCGCCCCTGGACCGTAATATCTCCATCTGCACATAAACGAAAAACGTCGTCGAACCGCCACTGATGCAGGGAGAACCAGTCGTTTTCAACATCCAGGGCTGTGACCGCATCGGTCTCGGCGCGGTATCTTGCGACGTTTTGGATAGCCCAAATCATGCAAAACCTGCTGGCTTCGTTGGCCCAGCAGCATATTGCGGGAAACCGACGACAGGCGCTGCCGCTGCTGTACGAATTAAACTTTGAGGTACTGACCGCAACGCTTTGGACGCTTTTGCGTCGGCATCCTGGCTTGCTGCGAGTTCATCAACGGCGACTGCATATGTGAGGTACGCCCGTTTGCGCTTTTCACCAAGTAGTTTCTTCACAGGCTCTGATGCCGCAGCAAAGGCGGTTCTGCCCAGTTCTGTTTCAGCACCATCGCAGTTCAACTGCGCAGTTTCTGAAGCGAGTACCGCCCTACTGACGCAGCACCGAATCTTTTCTCCCTTGATTCCCAGCCTTGTTACAGCGACCGGCCCATATTCCAGCCCAATGGCGATACCGAGTCCATCGACGCTCTTATTGCTATTCGACAATATTTTCAGTGAAAGATCAAAACTGCTGCGGATCGCACCTGCACAGAGAACAGCATTGGTGATAGTTTGCTTGATTTCAGTCTGTGCTGCCGTGCCCTCAACGAGAATGCCGTGAACGCAATCGCCGATAAAACGGATTTTCCGGCCTGCGAAATCACTGGAAAGGACCGCATCCATTTCACTGCGCAGGACATGGAGAACACGCACAACATCCTTGGCACTGAAGTCGTTGCTTATATGATTGGCCACATAGCCGGTAAAACCATCAATGTCTGCGTAAATAGATATAGCATCCTGGCGACGAGAATTTGCCGGCGTCAAAACTTCAAGGTCCAAGTTGCTATACGGCGGGGTGTGTGCAGTGAACTCAAACACGCCGATTGGAGACTCCGCAAGGTCTTTTTTCCAGTCTTTGATGATTTCATCGCAGGTAACGTCCAGCGATGCCACTTCTTCGCTATTCCAAATTTGCGGTGGAGTAAGCGCAGTGAGCGTATCATCTTTTACCGTGTCAAAACCAGCAGTGTCCCGTGCTGTATTCGTTAGGTAAATACCATCAAGCTCATGGCCGGATGCCAGCTTTGCTGCCAAATTGGCCGCAGGTCCAAGAAATAGCGGCTCTCTGTGACCACGACGACCATTGTTCACAGCCAAGGTGATCCCTGAATCGATGCCGATCCGAATTTCGGCTGCCGGGATAGGATCTTCACTTTCTTCGCCGGTATTTTGAAGGACATTGGCGATCAAACTAGCGATCGCCACCGCTTTATGGATTCGTTCAGCTTCATCGCCATATGGCTTTACGACCACCGCATGGAGGCGCTGATTATGAAAATCCACGTGAATTGCGCCTACCCGGTTCAGAATGCGGTGTACGGCGCGGAAATGAAGATTCAAAAACCGCAACGTACGACGGTGACACGTAATGCCTTCAACTGCGGTCACGTCGAGCATGTCGTCGACATTCAATATTTCCACATAGATATGGACGCCGTCTACGCGGTATGCACAGTTTCGTCCCAGGTTGGACAGGTCCGTGTCTCGCACATATTCTTTGACCTCAACATTTGCGACTTCTGCAAGCCGTGCTTTAATCCGCTTTTCTGCGGTGTCTTGTCGCCATGTTCGAGCAACCATGCTTAATCATTCCTTCCTATCCGATTTGGGGCTCATCCTCTACAGGAATCCGGTAGAGAACATGCCATAAAAGAACGTACCGTAACGTTCTACTATACAAGCGCCAGTGATACTCAGTTCGTTGATGCAGACATTATAAAATACTACAGGTAGTAGTCAATGACTTATCTACAACTATCTATAGTGCTTTCTTTTTGGAACCAAAGGCGCTGGCATAGGAAAGAAGGACTCGATTACGAACGCGGCAACGTGAAACCGTAATGCACATTTCACTCCAGTCCACGAGAACGTTTTAGTAGATTTTTTATCAATTACTCCCCGGTACGCTCATTCTTTGCATAAATTGCAAAAGCACTTAAACATACAAGGCTAAAGAAGGAAGCTGATGAGTGGGTACGCCAAATTCCCATGTTGAAGAGTATAGAAAGGCGGCGAAGCTCGGGTGCGAGTCGAGATAGCCGACACGAGCATTCGTCTTCCTAAAATTCAGTTTCAATTAGTGCTTCAGCCAAGAAATCTGCTTATGCACCAACAACACAAGCGTTAGGTTCTAAAAAAATATTACAAAGTTAGTCATAGCGGCACTGATCATCCGCGCATTATGGCTCGGCACTATCAACGTACCGGTACTCGAAGGTATTTTCAATGTTGCAACGTGTATCTGACTGATCATGAAGCGTTGAGGTCAAACGTCACAGCGGTAAGTTTTCCCTTCTGGATCAATCGATCCTCGCTACGCGTTCATCGTGCTGGCAAGCTGATCAATTGGAATGCCATCGTGCTGGACGCTTAGACGCGACGGTACGTCCAGACATTGTCATCCGCCTTTGCGACCCGCCCGGTAGTAAGCTTGCTCTATCTATTACACTCTAGCAGCAAAGTTAGCGGCACACCAAAGTAGCTCTAACTATTTTCCCGCAAAGTTAAATCAAATTAATCGCGTTTGACCACAACAAACCATTTCATCGCTGCCTTTAACGTCGGGATACCGGTTAGCAAGATTGGGAGGGAAAGCAAAAGATATAGCCATGCTAATGTAGTCAACGAAGCAATAACACGGCTTTCATTATTCTGATGAATAAATGCGACCACAACTTGTACGACGAATAATCCCGCGAGGATCAAACCGGACAGCCAATGAAAGCGCAATCGAATCAGCAACGAGATTGCAAACACCGATTGCGCTGCAGTCAAGAAAAATTCTTCATGCTGCCTGGGATCCAGCGGCAAGGATAAGGGGTGCCCCGCTCCAATCGTCATCGCCACTGGAAGCATGCCAATCAATAATGTCCATTGGTTAATCTTGTCGCTAATCATTGTTGTCAATCCTTTTGTCGCATTCCCGTATACCACAAAAAGAATAGCAATCGTAATGGTAGGCGCTTCGCTCGCTAACGGCGCAAGCCATTGGATCAACAGGAATTCATTCACACCCAGTTGTCGGCCAGATGCCACGATCGCTTCGGCAAACGGCTCAGCGCAGAAGAGGATAATCACGCTGGCGGTCACTGCTAGGGATGCGATCCATATCCAGCGTATGCTGGGCCTTAATTGGGTAAGAATACCTGCTGGGCCAGGTTCGGCCGTCTCGCCATCGTCTTCCTCACGTTCTGACGTTCTCCCGGCTTGCCACAGGTAAGTGCCAAATATGGTAAACAGGACTGCAAAGTCCCATAAGTGGATCCGGTTGGTCAGCAGGATAATGAAGGCATAAGCACTGGCCAAAAAAAGAAAGCCAATTTCCACGAGATTTACCGGAGCCAATACAATGGCTTTCTCACGGGTGCGCCACCAATGTAGGATTACCATGATTGGCCAAGCAATCCCGACCAACAGGCGGTTAGCTCCGGTCATATTGGCTGCTGCGTAATGGACATATTGCGACTCGGGGGCCCGACCTGCCTGGAACGCATAATACATATCGACCGCATATTCCGGGAGAACCGTAATAAGTGCAACGATGGCCAGGATCAAGCCTTGAGACAAGTCACGCTCGGCCGCTTCGGCGCTCCAGGAGAGCATAAACCCTGCTGCCAGAACCGCCACCCCGAAAAAAGCCAATTCGTTTAAGCTAGAGGTATGCCAACCAGCAAGACGAATTACCATTGCCGGGAGCGCGCCGAGTACAGCCAGCACGACGAGAAAATAAAAACGACTCATATCTACCTCGCCCCTATGCGTCAAAACGGTCGGTGACTCGCTTACTTGCTTAGTGTTGAAAATATGCGCTGTGCTTAAAGAATGCGCTTGGTCGACGTTGCATGATGCGACAAGCGTCGGCGGGCATAAATTGGCCATATCCACCACATCGCGCCAATGAACGTCGCCATAGTTACCGCTACGGTAATTCCCATGCGTTGCCCAAAGACTTCAGACATGACCAGATTCGCACTCAAGACAAGGGCGAGCGTTAGACATATCGTGCCAGCTACCATTTGCCGAGTCGCGCTGTTTTTAAACCTCTGCCTGTCGAGGAGCGGACGCATCAAACGATGCTGAATTGCCGGACCAGTAAAGAGAATCAGGCTGGAGATAGAGCAGAAAAAGGTCACCATAAATACGATTTTTTCAAACTGGATTATTTGGCCGAATCCCGAATTGAACGGCAACGTAATCAGAAACGCAGTCAATAGTTGAGCGCCCGGCAATAAAATTCGCAACTCAACCAACATATCACTTAGATCTATATCGGCGTTTGTGCCTTCTGTTTTAACCGTAAAGTCGTCATCCATGCCGCCTCCTAGTATTTGATTGAGAGATGCAATGCTTTTATGATTGTGGAACCAATGTCTTTCCCATTCCCGCGCACCTTTCCGGGTAAAAATGACTGCCCTACCTGTTCCATTCGAATCCAAGCTTTTAACAAGAAAAGCGAAATATGGCTTCGTTGTAAACACCGATTTCAATAACTATCGCTTGCCGCCCTCCTACAAATGTCATACACACTTCGTGCAAAATTCGATAGCCCTATTTGTAGCATATTCAGAAAAGTCTAACCTGCATGGTTCTGTTCGCCTAATTATTAGAAGCACCCATTCGTCGCATCTAGCTCAATGGCATTGCGCTTCGAATATCGCTAATGAAGATCCACCCAGGACTTGGATGTGCGGCTTGAATAATGATTTGCTGAAGTTGAACTGCAAGATGGTCGTCGCAAATCAACTCCAACTTCATTTCTGCCACGACGGGCTCGGCCAATCCGACCGAATAATGCTGTTGAGCCCGATTTCTGTCAGTGTGGAGCCGCTGTACTGGAGAAACGGTAACGTTATAACAGCCGACTCCGGTGCTCAGATCGCAAAGCCCAGAATTACGCAATGCTTCTGTCACAGTGCCGACTCGATGCGGATGCATAAACGCGCTGATCTGCTTCATGTTTATCTCCTTAAGAAACATGCCACGCCACCATGCCCTCACCCCTGCAAAGCCGAGGCTTCGACACCGACAGCGCCAACGATGTCAGTGACGCCGCTTTAGGATCTGCACTACTTGCGGTACAGCCCCTTTCTCACACTTTACTGATGACAATTGAACTTCGTCACCCACCTCAACTTTCAAGGGCTCAGGGACAAAAGCGCTTGTAATACGATGCCCTTTTTCTGTTGGAAGGTTAATATCGGCATACTCTCCGGCGACGATCTCAGATTGCGAGAGCGTGTACAAACATGAGGGAGGTCGCATTTTCAATTCTCTCGATGTGTAAATGTGATTGATGGTGCCGCTGTTAATATTTCCTGCAGCCGGACTTCCAGGCGTCGAACAACCGTTCAGAACCAGCAGACCGGAAAAGCACATTGAAAAAATGGAATAAACAGTCTTCATAAATGTCTCCCTTAGTCATTAACGTACTTTAATTACCTGATGAACATTGAAAGCGGTAGCTTGGGATGAAGAAATGCAGGCAAGTCGCCAACCGCGACATGCCCTTTGCATTTCCATTATTTATCGGTTTTCTTCATTTCCCTGGTACCACTTTCAGATCGGAAGGCGCAAATCCTCCAATTATTCGACGCGTTAATGGATTTCATTCAGTTTGTCCTGATTTTCAGAATGCAATTTGGCCGGAGTACCAGATGGTGGCATTCCCGCCTTCTTCTCTTCCACCCATTCGTACAGCAGTGGCAACAGCAACAGCGTTAGTACGGTTGAGGTAAATAGGCCGCCAACCACAACGGTCGCAAGCGGACGTTGTGTCTCAGCACCGACACCAGTTGACAGCAGCATTGGTACCAAGCCAAAGATGGCAATCGAAGCAGTCATCAATACCGGGCGCAGTCGTAATGCGGCCCCTTGCACGACAGCTTCGCGAATCGACAAACCGCGTTCTCGCTGCTCATTGAGGAAAGTAACAAGCACGATGCCATTTAACATTGCGACGCCAAATACTGCGATAAAACCAATGGCGGATGGCACGGACAGATATTGACCGGTAATAAAGAGACCGATTACACCACCAATCGTCGCAAACGGGACATTGCCAATAATGAGCGTGGCATAGGTGAGGGAGTTGAAGGCGGTATACAGCAGGATAAAAATCAGGCCAATCGTTAATGGCACAATGACGGCCAGTTTCGCCATTGCTCTTTGCTGGTTTTCGAAGGCCCCGCCCCACTGCAGCACATAATCTTCCGGCAGTTTGACTTGTTGCGTGATCTTTGCCTGGGCTTCTTTCACAAAGCTATCGACATCCCGCCCTTTGACGTCCATCTGGATGACCGCATAACGCTGCAACTGCTCACGTCTCACGAAGGAATAGCCCTCGCCTGTCTCGATGGTCGCCACGCTTGACAGCGGCACGAGCGCCCCTGCCTCGGTACGGACCGGAATGGTGCTGATACTTTGCGCGCTGTTACGGAACTCGCGGGATAGCCACACCTGGATATCGAAGCGCCGGGTTCCTTCAATGACAGTGGAAACTGCCTTGCCCCCGATGCCAGCCTGCACGACGTCTAGAATCTCATCAACATTGATGCCGTAACGGGCAGCAGCATCACGGTTGACATTGATGACCAATTGCGGCTTGCCCTTGTTCGCTTCAAGCGATAGATCGGTCACTCCGGGAACTTTTTCCAGTACCTCTTTCGTCTGCTGCGATAGACGGTCGAGCATCGTGAAATCTTCACCATATATTTTCAGTGCCAACGTTGCACGCACCCCAGAAATCAATTCTTCCACGCGCATTTGAATGGGCTGAGTGGCACTGATGACTGAGGAAGGCGCTGTCTGTTCCAGAGCCTCCTGCATCTCTCTGGACAGGGCTGGAATGCTGATTTTCTCTGCCCACTGCTGCTCCGGCTTCAAATTGACCAGCATTTCCATATAGTTAACATCCGCCGTATCACCTTTTTCCGCGCGTCCGATCATAGCGATAGCCGATTCTGTCTGCGGGAACCGCTTCAATGCCTGCTCCAATTGCTTGGATAGATGGATTGACTCGACGAGGGATGTCGACGGTATGCTGGTAACCCGGAACATAATGCTGCCTTCCTGCAGGGTCGGCATGAATTCCTTGCCAAGGAAGGGTATCAATGCGATTGAACCTGCCAATGTCACCAGAGCGCAGGTAATCACCAGCTTTTTCCTTCCAAGGGCACGCTCCAGCAGTGGCAGATACCACTTCTTCGCATAGCGCACCAGCAACGTATCTTTTTCTTCCTTCGGCTTGAGAATCAAGGAGGAGAGCACCGGCACCAAGGTCATGGTAAGGACAAGCGATCCGAGCATTGCGAACGTGATGGTCAGTGCCATGGGCTTGAACATCTTTCCTTCCAGTCCGGTGAGCGAAAACAGGGGGAGAAACACCACGACGATGATCAGGATCGCAAACGCGACCGGGTTCATGACTTCGCGTGCCGCTTCCAGAATGACATGCGTCTTATTCACGGCTTGTCCGGCACGATGGGATAGCAGGCGAAAGCTGTTTTCCACCATTACCACAGCGCCATCGACCATCATGCCGATCCCAACTGCCAGACCAGCCAGCGACATCAGGTTCGCCGACAAGCCCCATTGTTTCATCAGAATAAAGCTGATGAGCATGGCCATCGGCAAGGCGACGATAACTACCAGTGCAGACCGTATTTCACCCAGAAACAAGAAGAGGATGATTGCAACCAGGATCGATCCCTCCAGTAGCGCGCGTTCTGCGGTGCCAACGGCTTTTTCCACCAAGTTGGTACGGTCGTAGACTGGATGAATTGTCACGCCTTTGGGTAGGGACTGCTGAATGACTTTTAACTTCTCCTTGACCCCATCGACGACATTTTTGGCATTCTCGCCGATACGTTGCAGCGCCATGCCGAGCACCACTTCCTGCCCATCCTTGGTTACTGCACCGGTACGTAACGATGGCCCTTCCTTGACATCGGCAAGGTCACGCACATATACCGGCGTACCTCCATGTGTTGTCACTACCATGTTGCCAATGTCCCTGGCATTTGCAACCAGGCCCAATCCGCGCACTAGATATTGCTCTTGGCCGATGTTAATGTATTGACCACCAACTTGGCGATTATTGGCTGCCAGCGTCTCCATCAACGTCTTGAGACTGATACCGTACTTGATCAATTGATTGGGATTGATCAAGACCTGATACTGTTTTTCATCACCGCCCCACGACATCACGTCATCTACGCCCGGTACGCTGCGCAGCCTCAGGCGCACATTCCATTCCTGCAGCGTGCGAATATCCATGATCGACATCTTTTGGTCGGCCGATTCCAGCGTGTACCAAAAGACCTGTCCCAGTCCAGAACTGTTGGGGCCGAGGGTAGGTTCACCATACCCTTGCGGAATGCGTTCTTTGGCCTCCTGCAGTTTTTCACCAACCAGGCGGCGGGCGAAATAGATATCGACATCGTCCTTGAAATTGACGCTGACATACGACAGGCCAAACAGGGATATTGAACGGATTTCTTGCACGCCTGCCAGCCCTGCCATGCTGGTTTCAACTGGCGCGGTCAACAGCTTTTCCACGTCTTCAGCAGCCAGTCCTGGGGACTCGGTGTAGATGTTCACCTGTACCGGTGTCACATCGGGAAAGGCGTCCACAGGCAACTCCCGCCAAGCCTTCGCCCCTGCGATCACAATGATGGCGAACGCCACCAATACCAGCAGCTTATAGCGCAATGAAATATCGATAATTTTTTCTAGCACGATGGCATTCCTTAATCCGTGTCGCCAATTTGCGACTTGAGCATCTTGGCTTTCAATGCGTACGCGCCGTGCGTGACAACCGTCTCGCCCGGCTTGATGCCGGACCTGATCACCACCTGGCCATGCAGCTTGTCCCCTAATTCGATGGGCCTTGCCTCGAACCCTTCGCCCTCCAGCACGAATGCGGTAGGCTGCCCTTGGATCAGCACGATGCCGTCCTCGGGAAGTAGTGGGGCCTTGGCAGAGCCCCCAGTAGCGATCGACGCCGTAGCGAACATGCCAAGCTTGAGCCGGCCATCCCGGTTGGAGATTTCCACGCGTGCCTTGATGGTACGAGAGTCCTTATCGATCACATTGCTGATATACGTGACCTTGCCTTGAAACATCTCACTGGGGTACGCCGCCAACGTGATGGTGGCCATGGAGCCCACGTTGACTTTGCTAAGGTCTTTTTCGTAGAGATTGGCATCGATCCAGACCGTGGAAACGTCCGCGACACTGAACAGCGAGCGATCTGGTTGCGCCAACTCACCCAGTACCGCAGCCTTTTCAATCACGGTTCCCGAAAATGGGGCAACCAATGGAAAAATGGATGCGCTACCGTCAGACGATGCATTGTCTCCGATACCGAGTGCCTGGCGCTTGTCCTGTGCCGCACGCAATACCGCTTTTGCCTTCTCGTAATCTGCCTTGGCCCGCAAATACTCTTTTTGCGGGATGATCTGGTCGGCAAACAGTTTTTCCGCCCGATCCAATGCTGCCTTGGCGAGCGCATGCTCGCTTAGTGACTGCGCATAGGCGGATTGCGCTTCACCGACCTCGATGCTGTCAATCAATGCCAAAGATTGACCAGATTTAACCTTGTCGCCGAGGTTGGCCATTACCCGAATCACCTTGCCAGCCACGCGTGGCGCGATGTGTGCGTATTTGTCCTGGTTGGGACCGATCGTCGCCGTCACTGCAATCTGTTCCTGAACGGCTCGCTCTTCTAGCGGAGCCGTCGTAATGCCAGCCGCTTGTTGCGCCTCAGCAGACAACACCAGTTTTCCAGCCTCATGCTCTTCTTTTTTTTCAGGTCGTTTTTCCTTGCCGGCAGCCGTGGAAGACGCGCCTGCCTTTTTTTGAGGCGACGACTGCTGCGCCGCATCCTTACCGCAAGCACTTAGCGCTGTTGCGAGTGCCACGACGGCGGCGGCACGCCAATGGGAGCGAAATAATGAAGTCATTTTTGTTAATACTGTTTCCATGTTAGGGATCCCTTAATGCGCTGCATTGGTATCGGGCCAGCCAGCAGCGAGGTCCAGGGCAATGCGGGTAGCACGCATCTCCGTAAGGGCGTCGATCAAGTCGCGCCGGCCATCCAGGACCTGTCGATTAACCAACAGGAGTTGAACCAAACTGATTTCGCCGGCCTGCAAACTCTTGGTAGATAGACGCTGGTTTTCTTCCAACGCCGGCAACACCGTCTGCTGCAGCGCGGCGATCCGTGCATTCAGACTTCGCATGCGCTGCCAAAGCGCCATGATGTCGGCGCGCGTATTGCGTTGCCCGGTTTGTTGCTCGATTTGCGCTTGGGTTAATTCGGTGCTTGCCCTTCCGATATTGCCGGCATTTTGTCGAAACAAGGGTAACGGTAACGAGACCGTTAGCCGTGTAAGGTGTTCAGGCGCTTCGGCGCTTCCCTCCTTGGCCCTTGCCAGCCCGAGCGTGATATCGGGATAGCGGGCTGCGCGCTCCAATGACAGGCGGTTTTGCGCCGCTTGCTCGCGAAGCGCGAGCGCGCGCAAAAAAGGGCGATTCGCCGAGGCAGCCAGTAGCTGTTCGAGCGTGTAGGGTGGCACCGTAACATCCAACGCGCCAACAACCTGAGGCAAAGAAGGGGGTGATAGCTGCAATGCCGCAGCCAACTCTGCTCGCGCCTGAATGAGTTGCTCGCCCAAAGCGGCAATTTGGTTTTGAGAACGTACCGCTTCCACCGTGGCCAGGTTTCCATCCAGTTTGCTGTCTTCGCCAGCGGCTACCCGCTTTGCCACTGCGCGTGCCGTATCCTCGATGATTTTCAGCGATTGGCGTTCAGTCGCGATACGCTCCTGCAAAGACAGCACTTGTACGAAACGCCGCTCGACATCAAAACGAACTTCACGCCGCGTATCTTCAATCGTGGCTTCCAGTGCTCGCATTTGTAGGTGTGCGGCTTGACGGCGATACCCCTGCTGGCCAGCGACTTCGAAAGTCTGCGAAACGCCGACTCCCCAATCACGCTGTGTTTCACCCGGAACGCCTGCTTGGGAAATCACTCGGCGGGCATGCTCCGCAGAGACTTCCGGGTTGTTCCATAACAGTCCACGGGTATCGTTGACATCCCCAGTCGCAGCAGCACGTTGTGCCAATACTCGTTGCAATTGTGGGTTCGCGGTCTCGGCCACGGCAAAAGCCTGGTCTAGTGTCAAAGGTCTTTCGGTTGCCAGGACACTTGGATTCTTATTGTCAGAAACGTCAGAAAAACGGTTGCCAATCTCCCCGGCCAGTGACCAGGAAGGGATGGCAACTAATGCCGCGACGAGCGGCAACAAAACGACTTGCATCGAATTCTCCGATAAAACAATGGAAACTTCGGCGAGAGGTCGTCGTACGCTTGTGCGCTAATGAAGAACGCTCCCGCCAGCTTAGCTGACGGTGCGCCATTTGGGCCGGGTTGGCCCATCGGGGATATGGGATTGGTAACGGATGGTGGGCGAAAGCCCTTTGCTCAGCACGCTGGTCAGCATTCCAACCGGCGCTAGCTTTTCCCTGGATAGCACAACTGGCAAATGGCACAAGCCGTGACAATGGCAACCAATCACCATCTTGCCATCCGGCTGTGAATCCTCCGAGAACACCTGGGCTGGCAAGTCGCTATGAGCGCTTTCTACATTTTCCTGCTGCCCGTACAAAAGGCTATCGATTGCCGCCCAGGATATCTGGCATGGCAACAGAAACAGCAGAAAAATGACCAGTAGACGTTTCATTAATAAATCATATCACCATAAGAACTTTGCAAATCGCGCTCCCGCAACACGGCTTTAGCGCTGTGCCTTCTTCTGCGTGCGCAGGTTCATTTTGACACTCACCAATATAACAACCAGCAACAGTGCTTGAGCGCTCAAGGTTTGTACCGAAGGATAAATGCCGAGCAAGTCGATCTTTGGCATAGCAACGGGAGTCATGTCAAAGACTCCAACTTTTTGCAGAGCCGCAACGCCCTTTCCAATTAACACGAATGCCAGGATGGCGACCAAGGCAGAACTGGCAGCAAAGAACTGGCTGATAGGCAAACGGGCGGAAGAACGCAGCAGGATGATGGCAATGCCCGCCAACGCAGCAATGCCGCAGGCCAGTCCGGCCAACATGTACACACCGTTGCCGCCAGTCCAAAGGGCAGCATAAAACAGGATAGTTTCAAACACTTCCCGATAGACCGTCACAAAGGAAAGCAAGAACAGCATCATTGCCGATTGCCGATTCAGTGCAGCGGACAGCTTTTCCTTGACATAGGCTTGCCAGCGTCCAGCCATACTTTTCTGGTGCATCCAGATACCGACGGCCAAGAGCACCACCGCTGCAAAGATGGCGGAAAAGCCCTCGGTCATTTCACGACTGGCTCCGCTGAGATCAACGAAATAAGTCGCAATGGCCCAGGTAACGCCACCACCTGCAAGAGCGGCTATCCAGCCGGCATGCACATACGGCAGCACGTCCTTACGTTCAGCTTTTTTCAGGAAAGCGACTATGGCAACGACCACCAGCAGCGCCTCCAGACCTTCACGCAGCAAAATGGTGAACGCTCCCAGAAAGGTGGATAACGGATCGTCGGTCGTGCTGCCTAGGACGGCTTGCGCTTCGGTCAGCATGGCTTGCAAGCGCTTTTCCATGTCACGGGCTTGGCTGAGATTCCCCTTTCCAACGATCGCACGGTACGTGCCCATGGACTTTTCAAGAGATTCAAATAATCTCTGGTCTTTGGCCGCCAAGGCTGGCTCGGCAATTTCGAAGCCATCCAGATACGCCGATAATGCCAGCCGGGATGCATCGGCAGTATTCCCCTGCTCCAGCGCCTTAAGGCTCTCGACTAGCCTGCTCTTGGCTAGCGCCAGGCTATCCGTATCCGAGGCTATCACGGCCTGCGGGTGGCTTCTCAAGTAAGCCAGCAGGGAGCGCGCTGTATTTGGCGGCATCTGTTTGGCCCACGTCACTTCGGTGGCTTGAGTTAACGCGCTCAAGTTCGGTATGGCCTTGTGCAAGGCGCTATCAGAATTCCACAAGGTCTGTCCGTCCTGGCGTTCTGCATCTGTATACGACAGCGTCGAGGCAAAGAAGGCAATCGCCCAGCGGTCCTCTTCCGATAAATTCGAAAAGGCTGGCATGCCAGTCCCCTGCACGCCATGGGTAATGATTTGTTGCAGCGAAAATACGCTGCGATTCTGCGCCCTCTCATGATCGCTCAGGGCAATCGGCGGCGGATTTAAACTCGCTGCCACCGGCCCATCGCCATGCCCCTGCGCCCCGTGACAGGATGCGCATTCTTGTTGGAACAGCTTGGCACCTTGGCGCAAGTCTGGCACTTTCGCGGGAGACAATGGAACCGGATAGGCGCTGAGTAAGCTGCTTGCCAACGTGTGTGCCTGATTGGCGACCTTGGCGAACTCTTCCTTATTTTCGATAAGTCGGCGCAACGTGCCGGCCTCCTGGAGTAAGTGCTGCTGCGCCGGAATAGGTGGAAGCTCGGCAAGCTGGCGTTCAGCATTTTGCGCAAACTCTTGCATTTCCCCATACTCATCCTTGCTGACGACCTGCCCGCCTTGCACTGCCTTGCCATAGTCGACAGCCAGATAATCGAGCACCTGCCAGATCTGTTTGGCTTTGTCTTGGGTCGCTGACTCCTGCGCCCTTACCGTTGCAGCAAGGAAAAGGGCCCAGAGCAACGCAATCAGGGTAACGTGGAAAGTTTTGGCAACGGGCCGCATAATGAAGAATGAAGCAACTGATAATGAGAATTATTATATTTTATAATCAAGCACAGAAGTTGTGCCCTGCACGCGCCGCATGGTGCGCTAGCAAGCAACTAAGCGCACCCGGCACTTCGACACCCACCCGGACACGGACACACTAATCACCTACCCATTTTGCGGTGAGACGCCTAGCGCGGGAGGCTTGAAGTTCGGCAGGTCTCCCGGAGGAACGCAATGTCCTCCGCAAGGCCGGTCATGCCATAGCGTTTTTCCATTCATTTGCGCGCTAACCGCAATCCGTTGAAGACCACGATCAGACTTGCTCCCATGTCGGCAAAGACTGCCATCCACATGGTCGCTTGGCCAGTGAAGGTCAGTACCAGGAAGACTGCCTTGATGCCAAGGGCAAGCACGATGTTTTCTTTGAGAATGGCCGCCGTGCGGCGCGAAAGACGCACAAACGATGCTACTTTACGCAGGTCATCATCCATCAGTGCCACATCGGCTGTTTCGATCGCCGTGTCTGTTCCGGCGGCACCCATGGCAAAGCCAATATCGGCCTGAGCCAGCGCCGGCGCATCGTTAATGCCGTCACCAACCATGCCAATAACTGCGCCATCCTTTGCAATTTGTTCAATAACTCGCAACTTATCTTCCGGAAGTTGATTGCCACGCGCATCATCAATATCGACCTCTTTTGCGATGGCCTGAGCCGTATGCTCGTTGTCCCCGGTAAGCATCATGGTTTTGACGCCAAGCCTGTGCAGTTCGGCGATGGCGTCTCGGCTCGTATCTCGCACCGTATCGGCCACGCCAAAGATGGCCAGGACCCGTTCCGACGTGCCAAGCATAACGACCGTGTTTCCTTGCCGCTCCAGTGCTTCGATCTCGGTCGTGATTTCCACGGTTAACTGGCCTCGCTCCTGTGCGAGTCGCCGATTGCCCAACCAGTAGGACTGTCCGGCAATTGTGCCTTCGGTCCCCCGTCCGAGTAGTGCTTGAAACTGCTCGACATCACCATGCCGTGCCCCCTGCGTCTCTGCATATACTGCTACGGCATGCGACACCGGATGATCGGACCGCCCAGCCAGACTTGCGGCAAGATCCAGCGGCGGAGTCACGCCCTGCGCGGAAGATGGCAGTGGCAGGTATTGCGTCACGCTAGGTCTGCCATAGGTGAGCGTCCCGGTCTTGTCCAGCGCCAGCCAGGTTAGTTTGCGTCCTTGTTCAAGATAGACACCACCCTTGACCAAGATCCCCTTGCGAGCCGCCGCCGCAAGGCCGCTCACAATCGTCACTGGCGTGGAAATGACCAGGGCGCATGGGCACGCTACAACCAACAAGACCAGTGCCTTGTAGATCCAGTCGTGCCACGCCTGCCCCAAGGCGATCGGCGGCACAACAGCCACCAGAAGCGCCGCCACAAAAACAGTGGGCGTGTAGTAGCGCGCAAACTGGTCCACGAACCGCTGTGTTGGCGCACGGGTACCCTGCGCTTCTTCAACCGCATGGATGATACGGGCCAGGGTCGTGTTACTGGCCAGTGCTGTCACCTCGAACTCGAAAGACCCGGCTTCATTGATTGTTCCGGCGAAAACCATATCGTTGATGGTTTTCTCAACCGGCACGCTCTCTCCTGTAATCGGTGCCTGATTAACGGTTGAATGCCCTGCTGCGACTTTGCCGTCCAGCGGAATCCTTTCTCCTGGCCTGACGCGAACGCGAGCGCCGACAGGCACTGCGCTCGCCGCCATGTCGCTCCAGGTACCGTCTGCTTGACGCACCGTGGCAGTTTCCGGGGCCATATCCATGAGCCCCCGGATGGCATGGCGAGCGCGGTCAAGCGACTTTTGCTCGATCAGTTCTGCCAGCGCAAACAAAAACATCACCATCGCGGCTTCTGGCCACTGACCGATGGCCATGGCCCCGGTCACGGCAATGGACATGAGCGCATTCATATTCAGGTTGCCATGCCTGAGCGCAATCCACCCCTTTTTATAGGTCTCCAGGCCGCCAGTCGCGATCGCCAACACGGCAAGGGCAATGACTGGAAACGACATCTCATTACCCGTGCCGAATGCAATCGCTTCGGAAAGAACCGAAGACATGCCTGCGATCGCCATGAGCCACCATCGCGACCGCGATACCGCCGGCCGCTTTGCCTCATCTTCCTGGGCTACCTGCTGCGCATCCCGCACGGCATGCATACCGATGGCGCTCAGTGCTGTCTCGATGGTCGTCGCGTCCGGCAGGGTGTGGCTAACGGCTAGTCGGCGCTGCATCAAATTGAAATCCAACTTGGTTACGCCAGGCAAATTCAGCAGCTTGTTACGGATCAGAGCTTCTTCCGTCGGACAATCCATGTTCTCGATATGGAATACCGTCTGACGCTCGATACCAATGTCAGGTGCGCCCTCGATCACCGGTTGCATGTTCAGCGAACTAATGGCGGCAACGATTGGTTCTGAATCCGGCAACGTGTGTTTCACCGTTAGCCGGCGCTGCATCAGGTTGAACGCCAGATCCTGAACTCCCGGCATGGATGCCAGCTTATGCCGAATCAGCGTCTCTTCTGTCGGACAATCCATCTTGTCGATACGCAGCGTCAGTACCGTCCCGGATCGGTGATCCTTTACGGCTGGGATCACTACTGACGAACCTCCGCTGCAGCCGCAACCATTGTTTTTTGAGCAAGAGTCCATGATGACTTGATAAAAGCTTGAAAGGGGTTTCGATATCTGCTATTAAAAACCCTGAAGCCACTAGAGGGTCAAGTGAAAAATTAAAATTTGGAGAAAATATGCAAGAAACCTTAAAAATTGGTGAACTGGCCAAGCGGACAGATTGCCCTGTCGAAACTATTCGATTTTATGAACAAGAAAACTTGCTGCCAGCACCAGCAAGGACCGCGTCCAACTATCGCGTATATGGCGATGCCCATGTAGAGCAACTGATATTTATTCGACATTGTCGGGCACTGGATATGACACTCGACGAGATTCGACGCTTATTACACATCCGAAATGCCCCCAATGATAATTGTGATGAAGTCAACATGTTGCTCGACCGGCATATCAGGCAAATAGCAGAGCGAATTTCGGAACTGCAGTCTTTACAGAAGCAGATAGGGAAATTGCGTAGTATGTGCAATTCATTTCGCACATCAAAAGACTGTGGGATCCTCCAGTCCTTGGCCACCACCATGGAGGTATACAGCGAGAAACCTTTTGAGCAGTAAGGCCCATAAAGTTAAAGCTGTGGTCATAACATATGGTCGCTAACACCTGAATACCCATGCCTAAGAGGAAAAACAGGGAGCATTCGTTTGTGTTGCGTCTTCAAGTATTGCGCGACAATCAGTTTTTCGTACTCTACAGGTATATCCATTCCTTCTAGATAATCGTCAATTACGTCATACGTGACGCCATAAGCTTTTTCGTCAGGTTTTCCCGGATCAAGATCTTCAAGGTCCGCAGTTGGCACTTTCATGACCAGCACTTCTGGTATTCCCATGTAGCGAGCCAATTCGCGAACCTGACGCTTGTTTAGACCGGACAACGGAGCAACATCACAGGCACCATCGCCGAACTTCGTAAAAAAACCCATCAAAGCTTCCGCTGCGTGATCAGTACCAAGAACTAAGCCATTGGACTCCCCTGCAATTGCATATTGCACGACCATCCGCTGGCGTGCCTTAATATTACCCTTTACAAAGTCAATCGTAGCCGCAATTTCCGCTGCCCACCCGGAAGGTGGCGTGGGCCCGAACTGCTCGGAAATAATCGCATCAGTCGCCGTGGCAATATTAGCAGTACGCATTTCATCCGGCTGAATAGTGGTTAATGCGAACTGAGCTTCTCTCTCATCCCTTTGTTGACCATAAGGCAAACGCATAGCAATGAATCGGCAATCGTAACCTTCACTGCGCAACGCCGTGCATGCCCGCTGCGCCAGCATTCCGCAGGTAGTCGAATCAACGCCACCGCTAATGCCGAGTACATAACTATTACAGCCAGATTTTTTTAAATAATCCGCCAGAAAAATAACGCGGCGCGCGACCTCAGTCTTTGCATCGAATGCCTCTGCCATGCCGAGTGCATGTCGCACACCATTCTGAAAACTTTTGTCCATAAACAGCCTCCCGTCGTTGTCAATATTTCCAATAAAAGCCGCTATTTTCAAATTCAATTTTTCAAAGCCATTAAGTCTATTTTAACAAAATAGGGAAGTCTTGCAGGCTGGGGCAAACGATAGGGAAAAGTGAAACGGCTCCCAGCGACGAAGCCTAGTCGCGACCAATATGCGCTGTTTAGAACTCCTTGGCGAACGTACCATGGGTGCGCAACTTCGAACACCAAGTAGCTTAGTTACATATACGCGCTGCCATATTGAACTGCTGTACGCGTCTCGGCCCTCCTACTAAAGCTCCTGTGCTATGTGTATAGAGAGGCAAATTCTGTTTTCGCCTTATTTTTGCAAAAATCCCTCCATATACGAAAAAGAAAGCAAAATACCACTTTAATAAGCTAAGGCAAAAAGAAAATTTGTAACCTGAATAGGTTGGATTCAAAATAATATCGTAAAACATATCAAACTCTTTCTGCTGGTGGTACAGCTCGCCATCGTCTCCTTTAGTGTTTTTGCACATAGAGAAGCGTTAGACAGTAGCGGTTGCCACACCAAACCAAACGTGAAACTGGCGAGCATTACTGTAACAGGGATAGTAGTTTTACAGAAAATACCCAGTCTCGTGCAACCAACGAAGGCCGCCGACTGGCTTCGACCCTTTCCCTAGTGCGATCCTACGATGACATGTGCCAAGTTAGACCTGGCGGTGGACGCTATCGAATCATTGACGGGCGGAAAAGATATGGCTGCCAATGCCCATAACAGAATCAAGTGCGATGAGGTAACCAACAGGAAATTTAGTGAACAATGGACAACGGGTTGTTCTTATATAACGCCGAACGCTACATTTTCGAGACGGCATTCGAGGCACGTGATGCCATTGAGGGTGAAATTGAGTAAATTGGTTGCAAAACTTACCTTTGCCCCATAGCGGATGAGGACCGGACACAGCGCAAGCTTGTTATCCCTTTCGGCCGAAATACCGGTTACGTTTTGTTGTTTTCCTTTAAAAGCAAAACGCCAAACCATGTAACCGCTCCTCGCCATCAAATGCAGGACGATTTTCTTCGCGGGAATACGGCCTTGCCATAACTTATAGCCTGACATTCGGTTATAAATTTTTAAGTATCGAGGCTGGATATGTAATCAACGTCCTCTTGGGAGAAATTGGCCAGCGAAGGCATAGATGTCCCGAGTTTTCGGTCACTACGAAATAAAATAAAGATTCAATGCAAATTTCGACTTAAAACATTATATCGTCGACCGGGACATTATAATTACCGCAACCGCTTCTTTTTGCGGCTCCAGCACTTTTTGCTTTCCTAAGCCTTTAAAGCTTTTTCCTATCTATGCTACTCCTCACGAGACAGTATGTGCAGTAGCCACCTATATTAATACGACTGCTATTGCAGCCAATTCCATGAACGAACACCACTCGGTCGGTCTGTCTCACATATCAGTCAAATCCGCATGATTTCTCATTGCACTGACAATAGAATTTGCCTAGCCAGGTGCAGGTTGACTTGATCACTGAGTAAAGGCTCTATTCATTTTTAAGATGAAGCGATGGGTTCGCAATGAATAGTCACGGGCAAAATCATTGGCGACACTTCCAAGTTTGATTACTAACGTTTTGAACTTAGAAGAATATCTCGCAAAACTGTCAAAGCGCCAATCTTTTCATTTATTGAATTTAATGTCGCTTCCAGTTCCCGAACGTCTTCCTTGGTTTGGGCGTCCCGCGATGCACGAAGCTTTATGAGCTTTTGGATTTCAGGTAACGAAAATCCAAGACTTTTTGCCACCCGTATGAAGCGGATCGCGTCAACTGCCTCATAAGGAAAATGACGAAATCCGCTTGATCCACGAGGGGGCTTTGAAATCAAGCCCTGCCGCTCGTAAAACCGTATCGTCTCTACGTTGACCGACGCTAAACGGGCCAATTGAGAGATGGTCAGGGTTTGATCCATGATGGAAGCGGCAAGGCTTATTGGTTAGTTGGCGGTTTCCAACTTCGTCACAGCCAAAGCACCATCAACCTTCTCAGCCATGAAGTTGATCTTGTCGCCCGCTTTCACCTGCTCCAACATGGAAGCATCCTTGACCCTAAAAACCATGGTCATGCCAGGCATGTCCAGGTTGACAAGAGGACCATGCTTGATGGTGATTTTGCCGGCGTCCTTATCGACTTTCTTCACTTCACCAGCAGCCAACGATTGTGCATCGCTGCTGGATTTGGATGCTGCTTGCATGTTGCCGTGCGCAGAATGATCCTCTGCTGCACTTGCAACCAGCGGGAATGGGAGAGCAAGAGCCATCAATACTGCTGCGACGTTTGATTTGATTTTCATGATCTATCCTCAGTAAATTTAGATTACTTGACTGCTACTTGGCCTTTCATACCTGCCTCATAGTGGCCTGGCTGAAGGCATGCAAAATCAACCTTCCCAGACTTGGTGAACTGCCAAATGATCTCGCCGGACTTGCCTGGGTCAACGGTGACCGCATTTTCATCGGCGTGCTCCATTTCCGGCATCTTGCGCATCATCGCCGCGTGTTCCTGAAGCTCTGCAATCGAACCGATGACCATTTCGTGTTTTAGCTTGCCGGAATTCTTCACAATGAAACGAACGGTTTCGCCCTGCTTTACCGAAATGGACTCTGGGTTGAATCGCATTGCATCAACCATATCCACCGTGACGGTGCGCGATGCCTTTGCAGCATCACCGGGTTTGCCAGCAGCGGAGTCGTGCCCGCCTTTTTGTCCTTCAGTATGCGCATGGCTACCGTGACCTTCTTTGTCATGTCCCGGTCCGGCATAGGCTGCCCCACCAAACGCCAGCACAGCAAACGAGCACGCTACGAGTAAAGCTGATTTCATATTTATTACCTCTTCATGTTGTTGTAAGTAGATCTACACACGGTATTTCGCGTGCACGACTTCAGTGACCGCTATGGCCATTTCCTTTTCTTACTTGCAGAACCGTTTCACCTGGCTTCGCTGCCGATCGCTTGGTTTCCGGTGCGGAGGGTGCCTCCGGCATAGCTGAGGCATCGCCCTTCCATTCGTAGGCGACCGTTCCCGCTGGATGCTTGTACCAACCTGGGTCCTTGTAGTCATTCCGAGCAAGGCCGCTGCGCACCTTTACGGTCGTGAACATGCCGCCCATTTCCAGTCCGCCGAAGGGACCGGTACCCGTCATCATCGGCAATGTGTTATCGGGTAGCGGCATCTCCATTTCGCCCATCGAACCTCCACGTTCTCCCATCACCATGTAGTCAGGAACCAGCTTATTAATTTTGCCTAAAACATTTCGCTGATCCACCCCAATCATTGTCGGAACGTCATGTCCCATGGCGTTCATGGTGTGATGAGACTTATGGCAGTGGAATGCCCAATCACCAAGGTCAGTTGCATCGAATTCAATTGCGCGCATTTGCCCAACCGCGATATCAGCAGTAACTTCTGGCCAGCGTGATGCCGGAGGCGTCCATCCACCGTCTGTGCCCGTCACAACGAATTCATGACCGTGCAAATGAATTGGGTGGTTAGTCATCGTCAGATTTCCAACCCGAATACGGACACGATCATTTAATCCTACGACCATCGGATCAATTCCAGGGAATACACGGCTGTTAAATGTCCAAAGATTGAAGTCCAGCATCGTGGCGGTCTTGGGAGTGAAGCTGCCTGGCTCGATATCAAACGCACTCAAGAGGAAACAAAAGTCGCGGTCCACGCGGTGCTGGCTGATATCTTTCGGATGCGTTACCCAAAACCCCATCATCCCCATTGCCATTTGCGTCATTTCATCAGCATGCGGGTGGTACATGAATGTGCCCGGCCGCTTTGCGATGAATTCATAGACAAACGTCTTACCGGGTGGAATACCAGGCTGGTTCAAGCCTGTTACACCGTCCATGCCGTTCGGCAGACGCTGGCCATGCCAATGGACGCTGGTATGCTCGGGGAGCTTGTTGGTGACGAAGATACGTACACGGTCGCCCTCGACAACCTCAATGGTGGGACCGGGCGACTGGCCGTTGTAGCCCCATAGATTCGCTTTCATTCCCGGCGCGAATTCACGTACGATTGGCTCAGCGACCAAGTGAAACTCTTTCACGCCATTGTTCATCCGCCACGGCAGAGTCCAACCATTCAGCGTTACAACGGGGTTGTAAGGACGACCATTTGGCGGCGCAAGCGGAGCCTGGGTAGTTGCCTTATCCATCAATGGTGCTTCAGGCAAGGAAGCAGCACCGACGCGGCTCACTACGCCAGCGCCAACAAGCGCAGCCCCTGCTCCAAAAAAATCTCTGCGTGAGACCATCTTGTTACTCTCTTTCATTCAAAATTAGTTCAGTCAGCAGTGGCAGACGCCGATTTGCTTTCACCCATAGTGGCCCCCTCGACAGAGCGACCTGTCTGAGCCATTTGGAGTGCAGAATCAGAAATCCAAAAATCGCGTAAGGCATCGATCGAGGCATTGACGCTTCGGACCTGCGACCGCGCATCAGCTAAGAGCGTGAATACGCTGGTCAGCATTCCGTTGTAGCGCAGCATTTGTTCATCTGATATCCGCTTCTTGAGCGGAACGACTTCGTCCCGATAGTGCCTTGCAACGTCATAGGAAGTGCGATAGGCGGCATATGCTGTACGCACTTCAGACTGCGCATCAATAGCTAATGCACTTGCACGGTTGACCGCCTGCATGTACATCGCTTCAGCACGCGCAATACGCGCACCTCCAAAATCGAACAGCGGAATGAGCAGTTCGATTTCGTAACCAGTTTCTCGCGGTCCGCCATCGCTAAAGGAGTTGCGCAGATAACCCACATCAAGTACGTTGACGAACCTTGTTGCTTTAGTGAGGCTCAAAGAATCTGCCAATCCGCTGAGTTCCCGCCGAGCCATCAGCACATCCAATCGGTTCTGCAGGGCTTGTGCTTCTATATCACCCCCGCTCTTCACCTCTTTAGGCAAAGCTGGCAGACGATCTGGAAGCTGAAACTTGGCTTGCGGTCCGGACAGGCCCATCAGGCGTGTGAGCTTCTCACGTTCGATTACATGCGTCTGCGTTGCGCGGGCGAGGTCGGTCGTAACATCGGCGTAAAACGCTTGCTCCCTGGCCAAGTCGAGCCGACTCCAGTTTCCGACTTCAACCATCTTTCGTGCCAAGTCAACAGTGGCCTCTGCAGACAGCTTTACCTGCTGCATATACTTGACGGTTTCCTGCGCCGCAATGGCTGAAAAATATGCCCGCCTAGTGTCATCGGCTATCTGAAGTACATCTCCGGCTGTTCGCAGTTGAGCCTGCTCGAAGCGCCGACGCTCAATACGGGTCGCTATGGGCATCGTGAGCAGACTGACTACGGGAACCATAAGGCGGCGTTCAATTTCGATTTCGTCGCCACGCTTTAAGCGACCGAATGAAAACCCTGGATTCGGTAACCGTCCTGCTTGTACCAAGTCAGCTTCTGCAATACCAAGGTCAGCATATGCGGCCTGCAAATTCTTATTATTTAGGAGTGCAATAGTTACAGCATCATCAACGGTCAGTTGCTTAGCGAGGATCGGCCTTATGGTAGTGTCAACAGCGCCTTCCGGCGAATTCGCGTTTGGTCGCTGGACCTCTTTCCCGATTCGTTCCTTGGTCAATGTGCTGACGTTCGAGAAACCGCCGTCCTGAGAAAATGAAGCACAACCTCCAAGAAACACCACGGATGCTGCCAATGCAATCGGCCTTACGCTCTTACTAAACATTTTCATTGATTTTCCTTCCCTTGCATGTTGTGCATGCCTTTCATGTCACCGTGATTCATCCCGCTCATGCTGCGCATTGCGCTGCCTTCTTTGCTCGACTCCCCGGCCGTTGGCGTGCGCGTTTTCGGCTCCTCTTTTTTCATCGTGCTCATGTCGTGGCCGGGCATGCTCGACATATCGTGGCCAGCATGTCCTGACGTCTCTGCAACTTGTTCGTTGGCCTTCTTCCATGAAGTCAGTTCGAAATCTTGATAGCCTTTGTAGTCGGAAAACACCGATTGGTACTGAACAGACGGAACTGTTACTTGTGTCGTAGGCAGATCACTTCGCCCCTCCTGAGCCGATGCAGAAAAAGACATGGCGGCCAGCCACGCAAAGGCTGCGCAACTCATAACGCGAGTTGAAAACATAATGACTCCAGAAATCGTATTAATTAAGCTGGCAAGATCCGAACGGATAAGCGAGCGTTACATCAGGTGAAATCAGCGGCGCAATTGCGCTGCAAGGCCCAGCGTGGATGCTGGACTCAGAGGAGGGAGAACAACGGCGGTCGTTGGGGCGTGCCTGGTATATGGCCAGTAAACTGAGATGGATAGAACGAACCAACTGTCAGCCCTGGTGGCTCAAGCGTTGGCATTTCATTCAAGGGTTCTGGTACTACTGCCATACCAAAACAGGAAGCCGCACAGTGGCTGCACTTGGCAGTTTTGTCTACCTTCGCACCAGGAGAATGCCCCATTTCTACGCTCGCGCCACCAGTGGCACTGTCATGATGAAGGGCGGTGGACTGCACTTTCACGACCACATGATCCGCCCCAATGTCGAGTGCTTTGGCGACCCGTGCACTCGAATGATGCGTTTGATTAAGGGCAGACATCATTTGATTCGACCCGCAGCAAAGCATGGTCGCCGCAGCAAAGCCTTGGACAGGCAGTGCCAGCGCGATGAACCACACTAATGCATATTTGAGGAATCGAGTCATGTTGCTTAGTATAAATCAGCTTTCCCGGTTAATTTCCGTAATGAAGCAAGTTGCGTTGCTTTTTCAATTTTTCTTAGTATAAATCTTCGCGAATGACGGTCCATTAACGTTCACATTACAAATTTGTAATGAATCGACCCTGGCAAACCCGCGAGAATAACAACTAGGCAAGGTCAACTGGACAAAGCAACGTAAAGGAACCGATTATGGATGAGTCGAAGAAAAACGTTCAAGACCAAGAGAGCTTGAATGCTGATCGAGTCCTTCACAGCGCCTCCTCGGTCGAAAAGGGAATCGGACATACGCACCACGCTACCCCATCGGCAAATTCAGCTTCTAACACTAGTTATCCCCACCATTCGGATGCACAGTCAGCTAGCCAGAGTATGTCGGTGCTGGCGAAAGATCCCGTATGTGGAATGCCCGTTGCTCCTTCATCTGAAAAGCAAGCAGATCATCAAGGGCAAGCTTATTATTTTTGTAGTGCCCGTTGTTTGTCCCGGTTTCAATCGAACCCTGCTGCTTATGTTGAAGGCAAACCCGGTATAGCAGCGCACAAGGGGCATGACCATCACGTTGTGCATTCAACCACAGTAGAGAAGCCATATACCGACCCGGTTTGTGGAATGAAGGTGGCCGCAAACCCAGCAAGAATGATCGGCCATGAACTTGAACATTACTATTTCTGTAGTGAACGGTGCATGGAAAAATTCCGAGCGAATCCGGCACAATATCTCACTGATAAGACTCCTGCCGCACCTGCTGAGCGGCGATCTGATGTTCGCAAGGTTCTCTATACCTGCCCGATGCACCCTCAGATTCAGCAGATCGGTCCTGGCACCTGCCCTATATGCGGCATGGCGCTGGAACCAATGGACGCAACGGCTGAAGAGGATACGAGTGAACTGGAGGATATGACCAGTCGGTTTTGGATTAGCCTTGCTCTGACCGTGCCGCTGCTTCTCGTAACGATGAGCGAATTTATTCCGGGAGCAAACGTGCCGGGACGTATTGGCGTCGACCGCTATAACTGGCTACAGGCCATACTGGCAACGCCGGTCGTGCTATGGGGCGGATGGCCTTTTTTTGTCCGGGGCTGGGCCTCTTTCAAAACATGGAATCTCAACATGTTCAGCTTGATCGCCTTGGGTACCGGCGCTGCGTTCGCATTCAGTGTGTTTGCGCTATTGTTTCCAGCCGCGCTTCCCGAAGCATTCAAGATGCATGGCGTGGTTCCGCTTTACTTCGAGGCAGCCGCCGTTATTGTCACCTTGGTTTTGATGGGCCAAGTTCTTGAACTTCGCGCAAGGTCAAGGACCAACAGTGCAGTCAAGTCGCTACTGGAACTGGCTCCCAACACAGCACTTCGCGTCAGGCCGGATGGGACAGAAGAAGATGTCCATCTCGACAAAGTGATATTGGGAGACATTCTGCGGGTAAAACCTGGTGGAAAAATTCCGGTAGACGGAGAGATCACTGACGGCCATTCCAACGTCGATGAGTCCATGATCAGCGGTGAACCAGTGCCTGTTGAGAAGCGACCTGGGGATAAGGTGACGGCCGGCACAGTCAATCAAACTGGCACGTTCCTCATGAAAGCGCAAAAGATTGGCTCCGACACATTGCTTTCTCGCATTATTCAGATGGTCAACGAGGCAGGCCGATCCCGAGCCCCTATACAGAAGCTCGCCGACCAAGTTTCTGGGTGGTTTGTACCGGCCGTAATTGCGATCGCCGTAGTCGCGTTCATTGTGTGGGCTGTCTACGGTCCATCGCCGGCACTCGCCCATGGTTTGGTTGCCGCCGTTTCCGTATTGATCATTGCCTGCCCCTGCGCCCTTGGATTGGCGACCCCTATTTCCATCATGGTTGGTGTCGGCCGGGGTGCTACGGAAGGCGTTCTGATCAAAGATGCAGAAGCACTTGAGCTTATGGAGAAGGTCGATACTTTGGTGGTTGACAAGACGGGCACGCTTACTGAGGGAAAACCAAAGGTTCAGAAAGTCATAGCAACCGCCAATTTCAATGAAACAGACGTGTTGAGTTATGCAGCGAGCTTAGATGCATTGAGTGAACATCCTCTGGCGGTAGCAATCGTGCTCCACGCAAAAGAGCTAGCTACCACTATCAAGGCGGTGGAAGAATTTGAGTCCGTCACGGGCAAAGGGGTACAGGGCAAAATCGACGGACGACGCGTTCTTCTTGGCAATGCCAAAATGATGGCGGCCGAGGGAATCGATGTGGGTCCAGTCGACATGCAAGTTCAGCAACTGAGGGAATTGGCTCAGACGGTGGTGTTTCTAGGGATTGACGGCCAGCTTGCCGGACTTGTAAGTGTTGCAGATCCCATCAAGGCGACAACGCGCGAAGCGATTGAGCGACTACATCGTGCTGGGTTGCGAATCGTTGTCCTCACTGGTGACAATGCGACCACAGCAGCCGCTGTTGCCAAGCAGCTTGGGTTGGATGATTTTAAAGCCGATGTATTGCCAGAAGACAAACTGAACTATTTGAAAGCTCTGCAGCAGGAGGGACGAATTGTTGCGATGGCTGGCGACGGCGTGAATGATGCACCTGCACTGGCCCAAGCGAACGTAGGCATTGCAATGGGCACTGGCACCGATGTGGCTATGAACAGTGCCAGAATTGTGCTTGTGAAGGGCGACCTGCGCGGCATTGCGAACGCAAGGCTGCTCAGCCAGGACACCATGAAAAACATTCGGCAAAACCTGTTCTTTGCCTTTGTTTACAACTTCCTCGGCGTACCGGTTGCAGCAGGGATTTTGTATCCGTGGTTTGGGATACTGCTGAGTCCGATGATCGCTAGCGCTGCCATGGCACTCAGTTCGGTGTCGGTCATCGGGAACGCATTACGTCTCAGGAACCGCGTCGTCTAGTGGTAATGAAAACGCCTCTGTAGTGTTGCTGCAAAGTACAATTCATGCCCATGTACACGCCTGGCGGGACAGGGGGTACTATTGAGTTCATCAAGCGCTCGAAACGCCTTGATGGAGCTAACTATGTCCATGCATTCACTGCTCGATCCTTGCAACCGCCCTCTTGGTGGCGGCTACGAAGAGGCCATTCGTCAAGGGAAACTACTTGTGCAGCAACTTTGGTCAGGCCGTGAGATGCTCACCACTGAAGAAGCGGCAAAACTGCTCGGGGTCACGAAGCAGACAATCTATCGACGTAAGAACGCAAGAAAGTTACTTGGCTTAGCTGCAGATACGACGGCATACCGTTATCCAAGTTGGCAATTTGATTCAGATGTTATGCCTTGCGTTCCTGATGTTATAAAAAAATTAAAATCCTACAGCGCTTGGGGTGTCTATTTGTTTTTTACGCAAAAAGAACCACTTCTTGGAGGTGAATCTCCTCTACAAGCCATTAAACGCAAAAAATGTGACGAAGTAATAAGAGTCGCCGAAATCCTGGGAAAGGAAAATGAGTGAAATTGCGTTTCGCAACTTATAAAGCAGTTTCCCACAATGCGCCAGCCAACCCAATTACCCCGTCTTTACTTCCCGAAAAGCCTCGCCTATTTATCGGCCGACACTTGATTAAGCATCCCTATGAAAGACAGGTCGAAGGGTATCAAAGGATTTTTAAAAATGCCAATTTTTTATTTAACACGGCCATTTTAACTGTGCAAGACATTGACGTAATCACCGATTATTTTTGCTTCAGTTAAAAAAGTAACATATATTGCCATATATGAATTTTTCACAAAATTTTTTGACACAACACCAAAGTCCCAAACAGCGACATTTGCATCAAACTATTGCGCAGATGTTTTAACTCAATATGGCATGAACGATATATTTACGCTGCGACCCTGTGCGAATCAAGTGCAGATGATATTGCAATCACACCCTTTAAACCGCTCCCAAATCGACCGATTGCTTCTCTATTTGATTTGAGATTATCGTAGCCAAGATACCGTACATCGAGATCGGCGACCCGTGAAAACGCGGGCCTAGCGAACTGAGCACGAACATCTTTCTCTCTGGCGTCAGGAGCAACAAGGAAGAATGAAGCATTTCCATGTTCTGGGAAGCCGAGCGCTAAATCGAGCATCCGAACAATGCCTGAATAGATACTGGTGCTGTGCTCAACCTCAAAGGCGGCTGCAATCTTGCCTTCTTCTTTAGATAACCAAAGAACATCGATCAACGAAATGAGACTGGCACCCTGGTTCTGTTGCAATGCCAACGGCAACTCGGCCAAACAGCCCTGACCAAGGCGCTCACCCTGATAGGTCCTGCCTTTGTCGTTGTTAGCAATCCAGACGTCATAGCCAAGATTCATCCCCAAGTCCCTTAACCATCCCTGAATCTCGGTGTGGGTATGGTCATTTTCACGAGCCAAAGCGAGCGCCTTCTGGCTTGCGGCATTCTCAGCTCTAATTGCTGCCAAGTCGCTTTCCCAGTCAAGCCGCCCATCTGCGTTTGCAGTCACCCCATATCGACCGTTTCCAATGTCAAACAAAAGGCCGGCGAGTGCACCGTAGTCGTTTGACAATAGTTGCCGATACGCATCGTTCAAAGTGCGCATGCCCTGCCGCATTGCCAGATACTCATCCCATTTGCCGAGTTTGACGTTCGCACCCGTCAGCAAGTTATAGCCTTTGATAATTGCGGTGTTCGTCGGTGGCACAACTGTAGGGTGAAGAAAATAAAGCAGGTTCGCGCTTGCCGGCCCCAAGCCTTTAATTTTTCTGCCGTCTATTTCGCGAATCGCAGCGACAATTTCCTCTTCGCTTTGACAGCAAAGGCAAACATCTAAAAATCTACCGAATGCAACTTGATTTGCGCGGTCTTCATAAATATCTGGAATACGAAGCTTTGGTTTCCAAAGAAAAGCGTGATCCGCACCTTTGAATATCTGTCTTTGCTCTGCAATGGAATGAACAACTGTTTCAAGGGAAGAGTCTCGATATGCGTTCCCAAATTTGTCTTCTCGAATCTCTTGTACAACCGCCTGGAGGCCTCGGCGAATAGAACGAAAGTTTTTTAAACGTTCTTCCCACAGAAACCAGGATTGATATGTACCGCCGATGTCTGCCTTCCAAGCCTGTATAAGACTCCAATGTTTCATTCTTGAATTTCCCTCAAAATCGCCGCTTTTTAAATCAGGTTTTTGCGTCTGCTCAAAGACTTGCCGGCATTATACAAGCGATACGCCACCATTTTAATTCTCCTCTGCTATCTTTTTGAAGCAAGTTGCATGGTTAAATTTCCAACGCATGGACGTCGTTTCGACCGGATTAGCTATTGGGGGATATGTGTACAGATCAGGAAAGCCAAGCGCCGACAAAGATGTCAATTTTCGTCGTCGCCGGTTTGTTCAAGGAATAGCTTCAGGGGGTGTAATGGCCGCATTGGGCGCTTGGAGCCTGCCGAATGCCGCATACGCTGCACCCAATCAGCAAAGTATTCTCGAAGGGACTAGTTTCGATTTAACCATTGCTAATACTCTGGTGAACTTCACCGGAAAAGAGCGAACCGCAACGACGGTCAATGGACTTTTTCCGGGACCGACGCTGCGAATGAAGGAAGGAACATCAGTAACCATCAAGGTGACCAATCGTTTGGATGAGCCAACGTCCATCCACTGGCACGGGCTTCTTTTACCGTTTGATATGGATGGCGTCCCTGGGATCAGTTTTCCTGGAATCGAGCCAGGTGAAACGTTTGTTTATCGCTTCAAGGTTCAGCAAAGTGGCACGTATTGGTATCACAGTCACAGCAAATTTCAAGAACAAACGGGTTTATTCGGCGGAATTATTATTGACCCGGCGGGTAGTGATCCAATTCGCTCCGACCGAAATTATGTTTTGATGCTCAACGATTGGACAGATCAAAATCCAGAGTGGGTATTCCGGCGACTTAAACAGGAATCGGACTTTTTCAATTACCAGATGCCGACCGCTGGAGACTTCTTCCGAGATGTGTCAACCATGGGTTTTTCCCAGGCGACGCAGAAGTGGAAAATGTGGAACCAGATGCGCATGAACCCGACAGACCTCGGCGATGTATCTGGTGCGACATTCACTTATCTCGCCAACGGCATGCCACCCAACGCCAACTGGACAGCGCTGGCAGAACCGGGCCAAACCATTCGGCTACGTATCATCAACGGCGCAGCGACCACGATATTTGACGTGCGAATTCCTGGACTGAAAATGACCGTAGTTTCTGCGGATGGACAGGATGTGGAGCCGGTCGAAGTGGATGAATTTCGTATCTCCGTAGCAGAGACGTATGACGTGCTCGTGAAGATGCCGGATTCCCGTGCCTACACGATATTTGCTCAGTCGATTGATCGATCTGGCTTTACACGAGCAACTTTGGCACCTCGCATAGGAATGAGTGCACCGGTTCCGGATATGGACCCTAAAACGTGGCTTTCCATGGTGGATATGGGTATGGGCGACATGGAAGGAATGGCTGGCCATGATATGTCTTCTATGAGCGGGCAAACAAAAACCCCTCAGGGCAGCATGCAAGGACACGACATGTCCGCCATGAAGGGAGGCGCGCAAACGCCTCAACTGGGCATGCAGGGTCATGATATGTCTGCGATGAAAGACCATGACATGTCTTCCATGAAGGGAAGCACGCAACCCCCCCAAGCAGGCATGGAAGGTCACGATATGTCCTCGATGAAGGGCCATGACATGTCTTCCATGAAAGGCGGCGCTCGGGCTTCTCAAGCGGGCATGCAAGGCCATGATATGTCCGCCATGAAGAGCAGTGCGCAAGGAATGCAGGGTCATGACATGTCGTCTGCTCTCCCAACCGGTCCTTCGGTGGATTCTCGTGCAATGGCTCCATCTAAATCGCTTAGCGATCCGGGACCAAGGTTACGTGACAACGGGCGCAGAGTTTTGACGTACGCAGACCTTCGAACTGTAGGTGGGATGACAGATAAACGACCACCCAGCAGGGAAATTACGTTGCGATTGACCGGAAATATGAAACGGTTTATCTGGGGATTTGACGGCAAGAAGTTTTCGGAGGCGGAGCCGGTGTATTTCAATTATGGAGAACGCCTGCGTATTACGTTAATTAACGATTCGATGATGAACCACCCGATTCATCTTCATGGAATGTTCAGTGATATTGAGAACGAAGAGGGTCAATTCCAAGTTCGCAAACACACTGTGAACGCTCAGCCGGGTAAGCAAATAAGTTTTCGGGTAACAGCAGACGCACCGGGGCAATGGGCGTTTCACTGTCACCTTTTATATCATATGGAGGCAGGCATGTTTCGAATGGTGGTAGTGCGATGAAGGCCCCATTTCGGCGTTTTTCCTTACGCTGCGCAAAGTCGAAGGTAGTAGGATCGGCGTTCCTGTGTGGGGTGTTATCAGTATCCGCACACGGTCAGACTCCCATGCAGGGGATGGACCACAGCACCATGCCTGGAATGCAGCAGACTCCAAATCAACCGAGCCCAGCTACACCCTCTACTGCTCTGCCTTCCTCGACCATGCCAGGTATGGACCATAGCAATATGCCGGGTATGCAGCAGACTCCGAGCCAACCGAGCCCTGTTGCGCCTTCTACCGCTTCGCCTTCCCCTGCCATGCCGGGAATGGATCACAGCACTATGCCTGGCATGCAGCCCCCGCCAGGCCAACCGCCATCTACTCCTCCCGTTCCTCCTGCTCCGTCGTCAATGCCAGGTATGGATCATGGAAACATGCCGGGCATGGACCATAGCAATATGCCGGGCATGAAGACGCCACCGCCACAACCGAGACCTGCATCGCCCTCCACTACAACGCCATCGTCTTCAATGCCAGGAATGAATCACGGGAACATGCCGGGCATGGATCACGGTTCAATGCCCGGCATGCAACATGATATGGGCCAGTCAAAATCGACAGCGCCGCAGAGCGAGATGCAACGTACGTCTCCTGTTTTGCCATATCCAAGAAACCCTGATGGCTCTATCCCAATACCAGGGAAAGGTATGGCAATGTCCGACGACGCCGTTATTTATATGGCACTTTTGGACCGCCTTGAATATGCGAAAAGCAAGGACGATCACGGGTGGATCTGGGATGGCCAGTTCTGGGTCGGGAAAGACTACAACAGGCTTTGGATTAAGACAGAAGGTGAGCGCACTTCCGGCCAATCGAATGGCCGATTGGAAGCATTATGGTCCAAACCGGTGGCTGCCTTCTGGGACCTCCAGGCTGGGGTGCGTCATGACTTTGGAGCGGAAAAGAGCCGTCAGTGGGCCGCGTTCGGCGTACAGGGAATTTCTCCGTATTGGTTTAACGTGGAGGCTGCTGCCTATGTCGGTCCGTCAGGGAGAACAGCAGTACGAGGAAAAGCCGAGTACACCATTCGCTTGAGCCAAGTGCTCTTGTTGACGCCGGAAATTGAAGCGAACGCGTATGGCAAGGCAGATAAGGAACGCGGAATAGGAAGTGGACTGTCGGACGTTGAACTCAGTTTGCGTCTACGATATGAAATTCGAAGGGAAATCGCACCCTACATCGGAATAAACTGGGGTCGGAAGATTGGGCAAACTGCTGACCTTGCACGTCAAGCGGGAGAATCCCCTATCGAACGCCAAGTAGTCGCGGGTGTGCGTCTATGGTTTTAAAGTGTAATGACTTAGAATTCATCTGACAGCAAGTGTCAAATTTGATCGAAATTTCGACCTGTCTAATAGTCTGAGTTCGGCCAAGAGCAGAAATCGAACCGCGCCATTTCAGATGGCTGCTTTAGGCTAGTTATCAGACGGGCATATTGAATACAACCGTCTACTGCGTAAAATTTAACATTTGCATGAAATGCAAAGCAAAATGCCTGTATCGTAAGGTCAGATGGACCGTTGATTTACCCGTTTTGAAAGTTCTTCCGCACTTTCCTTGCGCTCGCTGTAGCGATCCACCAAGTAGGGTGCGATATCGCGGGTCAGCAACGTGAACTTGTAGAGTTCTTCCATCACATCGACGACACGGTCATAGTAGGCCGATGGCTTCATCCGGTCGTTTTCGTCAAACTCCATAAATGCCTTGGCGACGGAGGACTGGTTAGGGATGGTGATCATGCGCATCCACCTGCCTAGCACGCGCATCTGGTTCAACGCATTGAAGGACTGCGAGCCGCCGGAAACTTCCATCACTGCCAGTGTTTTCCCTTGGGTTGGCCGGACAGCGCCGATGGAGAGTGGGATCCAGTCGATCTGCGCCTTCATAATGCCCGTCATCGCCCCATGGCGCTCAGGGGAACACCAGACCATGCCTTCGGCCCACTGCGCCAGCCTGCGCAATTCCTGGACTTTCGGATGGCTGTCGGGCGCATCGTCCGGCAGCGGCAGGCCGCTGGGATCGAATATCTCGACGTCGCCTCCCATCGCCTCGAGCAGGCGGGCAGCCTCTTGAGTCAGTAAGCGGCTGAAAGACTGTGGCCGCAACGACCCGTAAAGCAGAAGAAATCGCGGCGCGTGCGTTGAAGTTGCGACCCCGGCGAAGTCCGACCGCGCTGGGACGACAAACAGGTCTTTTGTGAGGTTCGGCAGGTTATCAGGTGACATAGGCATAAGTTAGGCTTTGGCTTCGTACCAGTGCTGCGATCGGTTCACAACCGCGACTACCAACAGCATCACTGGCACTTCGATGAGGACGCCGACCACAGTCGCAAGCGCTGCGCCGGACTGAAATCCAAATAGGCTGATGGCAGTCGCCACCGCTAGCTCGAAAAAGTTGGACGCGCCTATTAGGGCTGACGGACCGGCAACACAGTGGGCTACACCCAACTTCTTGTTCAACAGGTAGGCGAGGCCAGAGTTAAAAAGTACCTGAATGAGAATGGGTACAGCCAGGATGGCGATCACGACCGGCTGCTGCGTGATGGCCTCGCCCTGGAATGCGAACAGCAGAACGAGCGTTAGCAACAACGCAGAGATCGAATAGGGACCCAGGGCTGCAACTGCACGCTCGAGGCGTCTTGGACCCTTCGCCAGCAGCATCTTGCGTATGACTTGTGCCAGGATCACAGGGATGACGATGTAGAGCACAACGGACGTGATCAGCGTATCCCATGGCACCGTAATGGCGGACAGGCCAAGCAGGAGTGCCACCAGCGGCGCGAACGCCACGATCATGATGGAATCGTTCAGTGCAACCTGCGAAAGCGTGAAGTACGGGTCGCCCTTGCATAGCTGGCTCCAGACAAACACCATCGCCGTGCAGGGCGCGGCAGCCAGCAAGATCAGTCCAGCGATATAGCTGTCGAGCTGATCGGCCGGTAAGTAATCGACGAATACATGGCGGATGAACAGCCAGCCCAGGAGCGCCATTGAAAACGGTTTGACAGCCCAGTTGATGAATAGGGTGACGCCTATGCCGCGCCACTGGCTGCGCACTTGCGTCAATGCCCCGAAGTCGATCTTGATAAGCATCGGAATAATCATGATCCAGATCAGGATGCCGACCGGGATGTTGACCTGGGCCACCTCAAGCCGCGCCAAAGCCTGAAATGCAGCAGGGAATGCGCGTCCCAGCAGGATGCCGACGACAATGCAAAGGGCTACCCAGATGGTCAGATAGCGTTCAAAAAAGCCGATGGCCGGCGCAGCGCCGCCAGCTACTGCCGTGGTGTGAGTGGTGGTCATTTTGGTCTACAAAACGGAGCAGCCGCTACCGTGGTGAACCAGGCAGCGGCCAACTATCGAGGTTAGGCGGAGGTAACCGGCGTGTCGCCAATCTTTTTGATTTCTTGCTGTACTGCATGCTTTTCCAGCAAGTGCACCGGCAGGCTTACGAACGTGTTCATCCGGGCCAGGATTTGCTTGAAAATCTTCTCGAAGGCCACCCGCTTTTGGTCGTCGGTGCCCTCAATCGCAGCCGGGTCTTCGAATCCCCAGTGCGCGGTCGCTGGATGACCTGGCCAGTAGGGACAAGTCTCACCTGCAGCGTTGTCGCAGACAGTGATGATGAAATCCATGTGTGGCGCACCAGGTGCTGCGAACTCGTCCCAGCTTTTGCTGCGCAGGTTGTCGACCGGGTAGCCGGTTTTCTTGACCTGTTCGATAGCAAATGGATTGACCGTGCCGCCGGGCTTGCTACCGGCGCTGAATCCCTGGAAGCGGCCCTTGCTCATCGTGGTGACAAGTGCTTCAGCCATGATGGAGCGAGCCGAGTTGCCAGTGCAGAGGAACAGGACGTTATACGTTTTTTCAGTCATTTGAGGCTCTCCGTCAGGAGCAGGTTGGAGGAAGTAGAAGCGCTTACAGGCGTGCAAGGGTTCCCGCCACAACAGTTTTCAGTCAGAAACGCAATTAATCTGTTCATGGTTTCAAACCGGGCGGAATAGAAAATTTGGCGGCCTACGTGCCGTGGCTGAATCAACTCTGCGCGCACCAGGTCCTTCAGATGGAAGGAAAGCGCGGAGGGCTTGACCTCTAGCCCACTAGAAATTGCGCCGGCAGTAAGCCCCTCCGGGCCTGCCTGCACCAACATGCGGAAAACTTTAAGCCGATGCTCATGTGCAAGCGCATCAAGGGCGGTAACGATAGCGATATGGTCCATAAGCAGGACTATACAACATTTGCCGTTTAATTCAATAAATATTGAACATTGGCGTTAGACTACTATGATGGTTTGACGACAAGCTACCGGTACGTCACCAGATTTCCAGTGCAAAGAGCCATAAAAACGAGGTGTCCGGATGGAGCACAACAAGAAGAACTGGCACCTGATTGGGAGTTTAGGATTTACGCTGATAGCGTCATACGGCTCGTTGCTATATGCCTTTTCTCTTCTCGCTCCGGAGATCCACCGCACCCTCGGTTGGCGAATGGAATTGGTATTCGGCGCTTTTTCGTGGGGCCTGCTGATTGCTGGCCTATCCTCTACGCCGACCGGATTGCTGATTGACCGTTTCGGCGGCCGGTTTGTCATGGCGGCCGGTTCTCTGACCTGCGGAGTTGGGCTCATCGGGCTTAGCCAGGTGCAGGCCCTGTGGCAATACTATGCAGCCTGGACAGTCCTTGGCGTCGGCATGGCGCTCGTGTTTTACGAGGCAGCCTTCGCTACCATCAATCGCGCCTGGACAACGGATGCCCGTAGCGGTATTTCGACTGTGACATTGATTGCCGGCTTTGCCAGCACGGTGTTTTGGCCGCTTACTTTGAAGCTCAATACAATACTGGGATGGCGTGATACCTACTTGGTCTACGGTGTCCTGCAACTGGTAGTTTGCTTGCCCTTGCATTACCTGCTGTCTGCGCCGCCAGTGAGGGCGTCGCAGCCTTCACATCCGGCTACCTCCCGAAACTATAGCCTGCGCGAGGTAGTGCGAGAGCCGCGCTTTTGGAAGCTGGCCTGTGCCTTTGCAACGAACAGCTTCATTTTTTCTGGTCTTGCAGTGCATCTGATTCCGCTGTTGCAAAAGATGGGGCATTCGATTGCAACGGTCGTGTTTTTTGCCGCATTCATTGGCCCCATGCAGGTTGCCGGACGGGTTGGTGAAATGGTCTTTGCCAGGAGCGCGGCACCAGAAGTGGTTGGCAAACTGACTTTTGCAATGCTGCCTGCCGCTTTGGCCGTATTGCTGTTTCTAGGTATAGAACAATGGGTAGTGGCCGCATTTTGCGGCTTGTATGGGCTGAGCAATGGCATCTTGACCATCGTACGCGGCACAGTGCCGCAGAAGCTCTTTGGCCGGGAAAACTACGGCGCGATTGCTGGTGCGTTAGCGGGTCCGACGTTGATGGCTCAAGCCGCAGGTCCTCTGGTCATTGCGGCGCTGGTGGAAGCTGAGTTTTCGTCCAAGGCAGTGTTCACAACGCTGCTTACGATTTCTTTGGCTTCTGCAAGCTTTTATTTCGTTGCTATTCGCAGGCAGATAGCGATTGAAAGGCCGGAATAAAAATCTGTTCCAATGGCCTGTTTGCCTCCCATAGCCGACGTTCATGACGAAAATCTGCAGCGACTGCATTGGGTCGGACTGCGACATACTTAATCTGTCACGTTCTGTCAGATTAAGTTGGAACAACTACATTTATAGCTACATGCCAGCACTGGCACAAGTTGAGATTCCACTTTGTGCAAGGGCATTCATACAGGATCATGATTCATCCTATTGCAACACTCCCCTAGCTTATCGTACGGATGTTCCGACGCCTTTCCCCTAGCTGGCATACTGAAGCTTTACGCCTTTATGCCCCATGTCCATCGCCCTGATTCAAATGGCGAAAAGACCATCTCTTCATTTTTTATTAAAAATGCAAGACTATTTGATTCCAATTTGATAGTATCCCAGTAAACTTCTTGCAATCACAACCTGAAGAAAAATGACCAAGATTTCAGCCATAGCGTTTACTGCGGCAATACTTGCTACACCATCGTATGCGTCAGAATGGATAAACCTAAATCCAAATTCGACTCAATCCTTTTTTGTTGACCGTGAAAGTATAGTTAAATCAGGGAAAAACAAAAAGGTGTGGACAATATTCAATCTAGATACCAAGGAAACGGTTCCAGGACATCCATACTTCGGGTATCTTTCCACGAAAAGCCTCTGGTATATTACTTGCGATGAACGTATGTTTGCGACGACCTCTTTATCATTTTATCCCCAGCATAACGCGCAAGGTGACGTTCTTACTACTATCACCAGAGCGCTCCCTGAAACAACTTTTAAAGAGGTTGAACCGGATACTGCGGCGGAAGCAGTAATAAGATTCGTGTGTTCCTAATTTTTGATGCGGAGTGATCGATTAAAAATATTGCCTGCAAATGTTGATATGAGTCAAATAAGAACTATACTTTTCATTGTGTGTTTTTGGCCTTGCATAGTTAACGCTGGATACACTGGGCCGATGAGGTTTGTACAATTTTGGCCATGCAGTGGAAACGCGTCTTTTTGTGCAGTACGGGTATTAGCAGAAGGTGTTATAGGTCGTGATAGCGCCAGAGACCTGGAAAATTTTTTAATCAAAGAAAGATCGAAGGACCAGTTCTTTCCCTTAAAACCTACCATCTGTTTTGACAGTCCTGGAGGTGATCTGCGAGGCGCATTAGAACTCGGGAAAATTATCCGAAAGCTGGGATTTGATACCTGCTTAGCGCCCAACTTTAGTAGAGTCGGGGACCGCCTGATTGCAGAGGAAGTTTTTGTGAAAAATGCGATATGTGCTTCAGCATGCACATTTTCGATGTTGGGTGGAGTAAACAGATTAATTGAACCAGGATCGCGTCTTGGCGTGCATCAGTTTTATGGCGCAAACGGTAATGTAGGCGACGGTCTCGCACAGAAAACTATGGTTTTCTTAGCGGCTTATATAGAAGAGATGGGGGTGAAAAGATCTTTGCTCGATACCGCTGCTCTTGTTCCGTCATCTCAAATGTATTGGTTATCCCCTCAAGAATTAGTAGATCTTGGCATAGATAACATGGTGACATCTAAATCTAGCTGGAAGCTAGAAGCTCTGAACGATGGCTCAGTCGTAGCGCTAATTACCCAAATTAAGCCTGGAACAAGAGCTAAAGTTTCGCTGATATTAGCCAAAGCAAATAACTCTCCTTCACTTGCAATATTTATCTCGCATTTATATGAGAATGCGTCTGATATAGATGATGCTCTCACCGCCCTTAACGACAGTGATGTAGTGTTGCGTGTAGACGATAAAGTTATTTCCAAAACCGATGGCAAATGGGTCAAGACTAAAAGCGGCGGGTTGTTTATCTCATTACCACTTTCAAATTATGCATTGCAAAAGATAAATACTGGCCAATTGCTCTATTTATATACTAATGTCGGACATGCAGTGGAACAATACGATGCCTCTCTTGATTTTCCTTTAACTGGCATAAAACGTCTAATTCCTGCCGTCATTAAGTAATGGCTTTGAATAGAATTAGAACGCCGGCAATTCCGCCCGTGAAGAGCCACACATCGATCCTTGACTGTAAGTTAGAGAAATCTATGCAATATGGCTGCGCTGACCTGCCCGGTCATGTCTTTGTGGTTACGCTCATTACACCTGTACAGCTTGGCGTACATGATGAATTGGAAATATCAAAGTAAAACATGTCTTACCATGCTCATTACTTTCCACTTCAACACTACCACGATGAAGTTTCATTATTGCTTTTACAATTGACAGCCCTAACCCGCTCCCTCCGGCTTCCCTCGCCCGAGAAAATTCGGTTCGATAAAAACGATCAAAAAGTCGAGCACGATGCTCAGCCGGAATCTGTTCTCCGTGATTGCTTACGGAAAAACGTACCGCTGACTGGTCAGATGTGATCTCCAGGCCGATCACGCTACCTGGAGCGCCATACCGGATCGCGTTCGATACAAGATTTGTAATGGCTCGTTGTACCAAGGATGCATCGACGGTGACGGTGGCGTTCCCAGAAATTTGAAAGGACATGCCGCGTTCTTCCGCAGGTAGCTCCATGAAGTCCGCAATTTCTTTCGCCAAGGTGGCGAAGTTCATTGGCTTTGCTGCCAAGACAAAACTGGTACTGTCCGCATGAGCGAGGAAAAGCATATCGGTCACGAGGCGATTTAAACGCTCGATCTCCTCTACGTTTTCTTCTAACACTTGGAGTAGCTCTTCCTGGGTACGTTGTTGTGACAGCGCGACCTGCGTGCGCCCAAGGAGAATCCCAAGCGGTGTTCTCATCTCATGGGCAAGGTCCCCGGAGAACTGCGATAGCCGCCTTATACCATCATCAAGGCGATCAAGCATCCCGTTGAACGCTTTCCCCAACGGCAGCAATTCGGAAGGAAGATGTTCAGGATTGATTCGTGCAGAAATATTTTTGGTGGACACTGCAACTGCTGCGTCTCGAAAGCGGTTAAGGGGCTTCAAACCGATATGGACGATTGCTAACGCGCCTAAGGAAACCAGGGCAAGCACAAAAGGCCCAGCAGTAAGCGCCGTAAGTAGAAATTTTTTGAGAATTTCATCGTCGGCCCGACGATCAGCAGTCAAGACCATCACATAGCTGTCCCCGTTTTTGGTGTTTCCAGTTGCAGAGACGGAAAGCATCTTGGTCCCCGTCTCGCGAGAACGCCACTCCAAAAAGGCGTCAGGAGCCCAGATTGCAGTTTTAAGCTGGTGAAGGGACTCCTTTCCGACGTTGCTGAAGGCGACCAGCGTTTCACCCTTGTTCCCTCTTTCCACTACCACGTGCATGCCTTCATGCCGTCCGAGCACCTCAGCCAACTGGTAAGCAGCGCCGCTAATCGCCGCACTGCTTTCCTGCCGATCGACAACTTGTGATACCTCTTTGAGCGTGTCCTCAAGCGAATGTCTTCTTTGCTCATCAAGCGAACGGGACATCGTGTTGTAGGAGAAAGCTAACACTGCGACTGCCTGGAATAGTCCAAGCATACCCACCAGCAGCGCTAGCTTGAGGGCGAGGCTGCGTACCCTCATGTCCGTTCTTCGAGGACGTACCCGACTCCACGCACTGTATTGATGAGCTTTACCTCGAAAGGATCGTCCACTTTTGCACGCAGGCGTCTGATGGCAACGTCAACTACGTTTGTGTCTGAGTCAAAATTGATATTCCAAACCAGAGAAGCAATTTTGGTTCGTGATAAGACCTCGCCGCTATGGCGCATCAACAGTGCAAGCAGCGCGAATTCTTTAGCAGACAAGTCAATGGGTTTCCCCGATCGGACCGCACGGTGCCTCACCGGATCAACCTGCAAATCAGCCACTTGCAGGGTCGTGTCTGGTGCGATTTGCTTGGTCCGTTTTAGTAACGTTCGTACTCTTGCAAGCAGTTCAGGAAACTCAAATGGTTTTACCAGGTAATCGTCGGCACCAAGGTCAAACCCCTTCACTTTATCATTCGTATTTCCTTTGGCGGTAAGCATCAGTACGGGCGTGCTTTTTGTCGTTCTGAGGGCTGAAAGTACCGCAAATCCGTCAAACCCCGGCAGCATGACATCGAGGAGAATCAAGTCGTGATCGCCATTCATGGCGCTGTGCAAACCGTCCGCACCCGTCGCGGCAACCTCGACTTGGTATCCCTGCTCAGTTAGCCCTTGTCGAAGATAAGCGGCAGCGCGGGTTTCGTCTTCTACAACCAAGATCTTCATATTCTGTTCTCTACGTTAGTGGCAGCCTGCTGACATACGCTACCCTGGCCGCCTCAAGCGTTTTCCTTGGCGTGGTTAATGGAATATTTTGGAATCTCTACGACAAGGTCGTCTGCGCTAACAATAGCCTGACAAGACAGCCGAGACTGCGCTTGTAGCCCCCAAGCCATGTCGAGCATATCTTCTTCGTTTTCGTTTGGGGCATTCAGTGAATCGAATCCCTTCTTGATGATGACGTGGCAAGTAGTGCAAGCACCCACCTTGCCGCAAGCATGTTCAATGTCCACACCGTGATCGAGCAACGCGTCGCAGACAGACGCTGCGCTGTCGACCTGAAACGAAGCGCCGTCAGGTACATACTCTGGGTGTGGCAAGACGGTTACAGTAGGCATCCAGAATCCCTCATGAAATGGAGCAGCCAAAGTGACTGCTCCGACCTTTCAGGCAACGATGCTTGCAGTAACTGGGTAACCAGCTTCTGAAATCGCGGAAGTAACTGCTTCCAACGGGGCGGTTGTATCGATACGGACCTTCTTGGCTTTCAGGTCGACCTCAACTTTTGCTGCGCTATCCACTGTTTGCACCGAGCGTGTCACTCCCCGGACGCATCCGCCGCAGGTCATTCTCTCAACTTGCAATTCGTACATGGTAAAGCCTCCTTGTATGATCGAAGCATCACTTTAGACCTTCCAGCGGTTGGAAGGTCAAGACCTTTGCGCAAACAAAAGGAAAAAAGCTTTTCCCAAAAGTTCTTTTTCTTTTTAAATGTACAAGATGAAAACAGTGAAGTTAACTACGGGGTAAATTTTTTGCCGAAACCACGATCTGAGCAATCTTAGATGTAGGCTTTGGATTCTAATCTTGCATTCTTTTACTCTAAAATTGCAAGAATACCGCATTAAATTGCGGCTAATCCAAACAACGACGTTTAAGGAACAAGGGCAAATATGTTTAGTCTCAAAGTGGTTTTCTCTGTCCTACTGATCGCATCGGCTGCAGCCGTAAGCGGCTCCGCTTTCGCACATGCAGCCATCAAAGAATCATCGCCTCCGGCTAGGGCTACACTTGACACCCCTCCTAAAGAGGTTGTATTGGTATTTAATGAAAAACTAGAAGGCGCATTCAGTTCGATCAAGATACTTGACAAAGCCGGCAAGGAAGTCGTTACTTCGAAGGCACGGGTTGACGCGTCGGATCCGACCAAACTACATCTTGATGTTCCAACACTTGGATCTGGCATATATACGGTGCGTTGGACTGCAGTAGGACCGGATGGGCATCCGCGTAAGGGCGACTACACTTTTACGGTCAACTAAATGCCGCTTACGTCAGTGCTTCATTGGGCAGCGATCTCGTTACTGAACGGGAGCCTTGCGTGGCTCGTGGGAGCGCTTTTTGTTCGTATGTGGATCTCTGGGTCCGAAGGGACCTGGACAGACAGCGTTCTGCGCCGGCTCGATTTTAGCTTTTTTGTTGCGTGCATCATCTGTGGAGTTGGCAGCATTGCTAATCTTTGGATCGCTGCCGCTGCGATGGGTGACGTGCCGCTTTCCGATGCTTCGGAGGCCTTTCAGACAATGCTTACCTCGACCAGCTATGGTCGACTTGGGCTTTATGGGCTGGTCTTACTGACTGCCCTCGCATTGTTTTACGCTTTCTACAGCAACCCCAGGAATCGCCAAGCACAAACTTGGTTGATTGGGTTATTGCTCGGAGCATTCATGTTCACCCGAGCAGCCAGTAGCCATGCAGCCGAAGGTGGCGTTTTCCGCTTGGCGGTTGCCATTGACTGGCTTCACATCGCATTCATGGCATGCTGGGTCGGAATCGTGCTGGTTTCAGGATTCGTTGCCCTACCCCGTGCACAGCTTCGTCCTCTGCCTGATCGGCACGTTACGCAGCGTTTTTTGTTATCACTGTCGACAACTGCCACAGTTGCACTGATCGGCATTCTGGCCACCGGGGTTTATAACGCCTACCATGGACTTCGCAATTTGGAAGATCTTGTTTCGACCACATGGGGACAAGCTCTGACTATGAAGTTATGCCTGATTGCGGTTGCAGTTGCTCTTGGTGGTTACAACCGGTTTGCGGGTTTCCCCGCAGTCCTTGACGAAACGGATAAGGAGCAATTCCTAAAGGCCGGAATGGAGCGGTTAAAAACGGTGCTATACGTCGAGGCCGCCCTTCTCGTTGGGGCCGTAGTTGCCGCTGCTGTTCTCGCAAGCGAGGTAGCCCCTACAGTGTCGTAAATTAGCACCCCGCTGCCAAGTGACATTAGGTCTATTCCTCTTGCGGAGCGGCAGCAAAGCACACCGTACAAAGAAGGAGGCCTTTCGATCACCTCCTTTTTCTCTTAATCTCTGCATCGCTATAAACTTCCAATAGGATTTCCGCTATTATCCGCTGATGCTACCAATGCAAAAAGCGAAGCAATGCCTATATCGAGTACAAACAAACAGCATATTCAGTACCAAATTAGTCACCATGGTTGGGCACCCCTTGGCTCTTCGACGTAGATCAACCCAAGAATAAAACGGCAAAGATGCAGCACAACGCAATCAAGCTTTTGTCGAGTCACTTGCATCGCATCAAAGAGGACCACACAGGTAGGCTACTACTGGCCGGGAACAATGCGCTTACGTTATTTGACCCGTCACGAAAAAATACTTTCAAAACGTCCTTAATTGCTTGCATGGAGGCAATAACACAAGAACTGTCTGAATATTGTACACAGATCCTCGGCGAAGCTGTTTCCATAGTGGAACATCTTATGTTGCCACTGTCCGATGAAGCGAAAGCGCAAGTTTTGGAGTTGGCGAGTCATTTTTTAGACGACGCACTTTATTTAAAGCGTCTGGATATTCAAATCGAAGGGATGGTGCGTAAAGGCAATCGGTGCGGTATCAAAGTTGAAGAATGGGACATTCGCATCGACGTTGAACGTTCCTTATATCAAATCAATACAATGAATTTGATTCGCAGGCGACTGGTTCAGCTTTCAGATGACTTAGAACTTATGAGACTCCGATTTTGGCGTACATCTTCGGTGCCACTTTCAACTATAGGAGAAGTAAAAGTGCCCTTTTCTGAATTAATGAATGACACGATTGACATATTGAAATCTGACGGTACTGAAGTGGCAGGGCGTAAGGCAAGTGTACAGAAAAACAAGATATTTATGGAGGCCGATGGGTTATTAATTGAGCCTGGCGACTTGATCCTACGTCGAATGTCTAATGGAGCCAAAGAAACTTACCGAGTGATTGATCCTGGTTTCCATGAAGATTTTCACCAGATCAAGGCCCATTATCAGATGGACGTGCATAAGCTTGGCATGCCAGAAGCCAAAAGTGCAGTCCAGAATATTACATATAACGTTAGCGGCAATAACACTCGCATTAATCAAAACTCAATTGATAATTCCACCAATGTTGTCCATATCGACAATCGTGCCTTGCAACACATTGAAGCTCTAAGGCAAGAGTTAAAGCAAGTAGATTTACCGGAACCGGATAGAGCAGCAGCTTTTGAAATAGTTGATGAAGTTGAGGAAGCCTTTCGTAGTGGCAAACCAAAGAAAACAATCGTGTCAGCCCTACTTAGCTCATTACCAAATGTTGCCAATATTGCAACCATAGTATCGGCTATTGCAAGTTGTCTGTAGAACACAATAGCGCTAAAGGGGCAGTCACATAAATCTTCTATTAGCCACCAGAAATCTTAACCATGAAATTTCAACACCCAATCACGCCAGCCGACATAAGTGAGCCAATCCTGTCGCTCTGCCATGAGATTGTTCCGAACTCGACCCCAGAGTACGTTGACGTTCTGCCATTATTAGGCGCTCCCGCTAATGAATGTTTTGTGCTTGTGGAAGACCAGGCACGCAACGCAGGTGGCGAGTCAGTCATTGGCTGGGCTCTGTGGGAACTACCCGGCCTTTTCATAGAAGCTGAGTTTCATGCCGTGTGGCGAAATCCCGATGGTGAAATGGTCGATATATCGCCAAAAACAAGACAAACGCAACGCATCCTATTTCTTCCAGATCCGTCAGCCAGATATGACGGTCGCCAAGTCAACAACCTTCGACATGCGATTAGCCGGGATCCAGACGTTTCAGCTTATCTTCAGGCGTTCGATGACGAGTTTGAATTTTTGAACCGGGGCGAACGTGCGCTACAACATGGCGAACTCCGGCTAAATGACCGGGACGCTATAGAGTATGGAAATATAGAACGAAGGCTTGAAACACTACACATGCGCCTGTTACCACGATTTCCTTCTTTTGGTCCCTACACTGCCTGCTGGTGCGGTAGCGGTAAAAAATTAAAATGGTGTCACAAATCGGTTTGAGAAACAACGCGACTATATGTGTTAACCAATAACAGTGTCCAAACGGTTGGCAAGGCGCTTGAGTTAATTATTGCAAAAGAAGATGTTATTACATTTATTATCCCCGATACTATTCCCACGGCCTTCCAGCACAACGATTGTTTTAGGAGGAAAAGAAAATAGACCGTTCTTCCGTAGTATGAAGATTGTGAGTGGCGATGTGGGAGGGTTTAGACGGCACAAGTTCTGACCTCAAATTCCATGGCAAATCGTCAAAATTGATCTCAGCGATAACTGCAGAGAAATCTTTGGAGTAGCAGTCCTTTAACACTTTCATATTTGTTGAAGGAAAGCTGTCTTTGAATTCCTTATTATACCGTGGCTGGAAGTATCGGATTAGCGACGCTTCATACAACGCTACCCGTTCTTTTTCCGTTGTGCCAAATAACTTATCTATGCCTGCTCTGATCCGCTCATTGCCAGCTTTCTGGTTTTGTGCGAATGGATTCATTACAGTGACTAATCCTGTCGCAGGAAGTATCTCAAGCAGCAGAAGTGTCAAGGAACTTCCGTGTGAAATACCATTTAAAGCAATTTTCTGCAAAGTTTCGTGTTTCTTCAAACGATCAAGTGCGGATCTTTCTCCTGCGGAACCGAAAGCCTGACCGATATACAGTACATTGAAATGTACCGGGATCTTTCTCCTGACTGCCATAGCAATGTCCAAATCTTCAATGGCGAATTCTCGGCCTTCTGGACTCACAAAGCGGAATCTATCGTTCTCCTCCATTACGTTTGCGCCTTCAGGCAATTCGAAATTTAGCTCAACCATATCACTTCCGACGGTCACGTAAAACTTTGCAGAGCATCCATCTTGTTGCACATCCTTAAGTGCTATTGTTGGAGTTTCACCAATGACGTATATATGGCACTTCTTGGTGACTTCAGCGAATTCCTTTAGGCGTTCGGCGTCATAAATACCAACTGCCGGGAGGATAACAAAGCTATGTGCGTACATTAGCAACGCGTGCTCGACATCGAACAGCTTTTTCTTTGCATCAAGCATATTATTGGCATTTAGTGAATGACGAAGCGAGTGTATATCAATATGTTCAGTGAGTCGATCCACCGGGCAGTATTTAGAAAGTCCATCCAAACATTAGTGAGACCTTGCTATTGACGTCGCTATTCTATTTTCTTAAGACGTTGCATTGTAAAGGTTGCGTTTGTCGACTGCTCTGCTGCGATTTTAGACAACTTGGTCACTGATTTTCCTGGCCACTGCCTGCTAATTGGAATTGCTGGTTGCAGATTGGCTGAAGTTTTCGGATGTCTTGGCTATGCTTGCCGACAGCGTCGTGGATTACGGCTCAGCTACACATTTAAATATGCCTGAAGCTAGATTGAAAATAGTCCTTGACTTTGGAGTCCACTCCAAGGTTTACACTATGGTTTTAGCAGAGCAAGCGCGTATGTTGACCATTGGAAAACTTGCTGCCATCGCAGAAATTTCGACAGACTCTCTTCGGTATTACGAAAGAGAGGGATTGGTACGCCCTGCATCACTAACGCGAGCCGGCTATAGGCTATATGGAGAAGATTCAGCGCAACGTATTCAGTTCATCAAACATGCGCAAGCCTGCGGTTTTACGCTGGCCGAAATTCGTGAGCTGTTAGAACTACGTGAGCACACAACAGCCTGCTGTAGCGATGTGCGCCGACTAGCCGTTGAAAAAAAGCTTCAAATTGAGGCGCGCATCAAGGCGCTGAAAACCATGTCAAAAGCACTCGACATTATGATTAGCAACTGCGCTGGTGACGCTATCCCGGTGGGCGAGTGTGCCATTTTGGCCGCCCTCGAAGAAGCCAAAAGTGGAAAAAAACCATGATCGTTGAACTGTTTTTTACTGAGGGATGCCGCAAGTGCGCAGCGGCACGCGATGAGTTGAAAGCTGCCGCCGAACGCAGCGCACCGGGCGTCTCCTGGCGAGAAGTCAACGCCCTAAAGGAACTCGACTATGCTGTCGAGCTTGGGATTTTAACGTTGCCCGCATTGGCAATTGATAAAGAGGTCGTATTCGCTTCGTTGCCTACCCCGGCCCAACTGGCAAAAGCACTACAACAGCGGCTTGAGCACGAACCGTTTCATGGACATTGACTCGCTGCGTCAGAGTATTGAGCAAGCAGGATACGCTTCTGCCGGCATAGGCTTGCTGGCCGGATTAGCCTTCAGTATCAACCCGGTCGCCATCGCTGCAATTCCAGTGTCGCTTGCATATGTCACAAGAGCAAGGGAAAAACGGACTGCACTTCTTTTTGGCGGCATGTTCATTACTGGTTTGATCGTTACTCATATTGCCCTTGGCGTGATTGCCGGATATGGGGGACGCTGGGTAATAAATCTTCTTGGCCGCTACTGGGGCATAGTCTTGGGGCCGCTACTGATTTTCCTCGGACTGATCTGGGCTGGATGGGTACGCGTCCCCCTTCCCGCTGCGTCTTTCCGGGGAAAATCTGCAACAGGTCCTTGGGGAGCTTTCGTCTTGGGAATTCCCTTTGCAGTGGCAGTCTGCCCAGTGTGCACGCCTGTCCTGATTGTTATGCTTGGTATCGTCGCTGGTATTGGCTCTCCGCTGCTAGGTGCCATTCTTCTGCTCGGATTTGCAATTGGTCGCTCCATCCCAATCGCTTTAGGTGCCTGGGCCGTGCAACTGCTCGATAAATTTTTAATATTTTCTAAGTATCAACATGCGCTGGACGTTGCAGGTGGGCTGCTGTTAGTAGGGTCCGGGCTATACCTTTTAAATGCCGTGTTTTTTCTTGTGCCAGCTTTGGCGGCATAGCTTTATACCGTGAACCAACACTATGAAACGTACCGGTTATCCTGGTAAGACAGACACACGGACCTTGAACCAGGAGGTGTTAGAAGTATTCGACCATGCTTGCGATCAAGGTGATTTAGAGGTTGCGGAGCATTTGCTCCGAGCGCTTGAGATTTTTGCTCTCCGAAGCGGTGACGACGGCAATCTGGATGCCGTCTACATAGCACTGGCCCAGACCCTACTTGGAAAACACTGAGGCAAACAGATAATTTAAGGAACAGCATATGTTAGCGATGCAATACATATTTACCTATCCCGATGATTATGACATGACCACAATTCGAGCACGCGTTATGGAGCGAGGTGCTCAGTTTGACAAACTTGAAGGACTGTTTGAAAAAGCGTTTCTTATTTCGGAAAAGGGAAAAGGCGCAGTACAGCAGAACACTTACGCCCCTTTTTACATTTGGAACTATCCGCAGGCGATGACCGCATTTATCGCGAGTGATAAATTCTCAGCACTAACGCAGGCATTTGGGCGTCCGACGATCAAATCTTGGATACCCGTGTATTTTTCCACGGGTTTGGCTAAAACGGCCACTCCACTGCTTGCTACCAAGGAAACGGTAAGCGTGCCTGCAGATGCAGAATTTGCGGAAGTTCGTCGTATCGAGTATGCCCAGCACCGCCGGTGGACTGAACTTCCAAACCATCACTCTAGCTACATTGGACTTGATCCTGCAACATGGGAAATCATTCGGTTTGCACTATGGACGGCGCTACCAGATGCACTACCGGTGGATGCACAGATTTACCAAGTGTTGCATTTGTCTGCTCCGGCTCTCGATTTCTCGGCCTACAAGTCAATATGCTAGCTAATTGTGAAGTAGCGTCTGACTCTACTCCCTCTGCCGTCGACCAACTCAATAAAAGTTGTTTTTGTGGGGGCGTCGATCGTGATGCACTAATCCGAGAATTGAAAGATAATGCCTTCACGCCCGATGCATTGGAAAAGCTTCAGGAAGACCGGCCAGGCCTTTTTTCGGCCCACCCTGTTTTTGTAAATTCAAGCGATGTTAAAAAGATGACGGCCATCATCGGGGCTGTCGAGCATGTCGTCGGCGTGCCTGCATACCGCCAGCATGTACTCAGTGATGCGCCAGAAATTGCACACCATAAGGCGAAGGCCCAAGGTGTTTTCTTCGGCTACGACTTTCATCTGGCAGCGGATGGACCAAAACTTATCGAAATCAATACGAATGCGGGTGGAGCACTTTTAAATAGCGCTCTCATAAGAGCCCAGCGTGCATTGTGTACGCCAGTGCAAACGATGGTACCGCCGCTGCCTCAGCGCCGTTTTTCCGACCAAGCGTTCGTTGACATGTTCTTATGCGAGTGGGATCTCGCTTCTCGGAATTTTCCACTTCGAACGGTTGCCATCGTCGACAACAATCCAGTACAGCAGTATTTGTATCCTGAATTTCTGTTGTTTCAGGGTTTGCTGGAGAAGTATGGCATCAGCGTCGTAATTGCCGATTTAAAAGAACTAGAGTTCAAAAACGGAATAGTTGTCTGCCGAGGTAAACGGCTTGATCTCGTTTATAACCGCCTGACTGACTTTTACTTTGATGAGCCGGAGTGCACTGTCCTGCGCGACGCTTATTTTGCTGACGCCTTAGTGGTAACGCCGCACCCTCGTGCACATGCGCTGTACGCCAACAAACGCAATCTCGCAATTCTTTCCGACCCAGATTCTTTACGTTCGTTTGGTATCGCGGCTTCTTGGATCGATATTCTTGCAACGGGTATTCCGAAAACTGAAACTGTAACACCCGGTAATGCGAGCCGTCTCTGGCAGGCGCGTCGCAAACTATTTTTCAAACCGGTTTCAGGGTTCGCAGGCAAGGCCGTTTATCGCGGCGACAAACTTACCAAACGTGCTTGGAACGATATTTTGGCTGGCGATTACGTTGCTCAACATTTTGTTTCGCCGAGCGAGAGGCACATAAATTATGGCGACGCAAACGGTCCATTTAAAGTAGATATCCGCAATTATGTATATCAAGGACGCGTTCAGTTACTCGCTGCTCGCACGTATCAAGGCCAGACAACTAACTTCCGTACGTCGGGTGGGGGTTTTGCATCAGTGGTTTCAATACCGCAAAGCCAAAGCAAGGTAACAACGCCATGAATTTATGGGTAGAGTGCTAAACGAAATTGCTACCAACCTTCAGATGCCTACGAGCGTGGAAGACTCCCGAACTTCTTGGAGCGCCCTGACCAGTTCACCCACTGACCTGGTACATGTATACGCAGTCTCAGCCTGTGATACCAATCACAGCTCATAACGATCCAGAGGATAAGGAAAAGCTAGCCCAACTACGGTGTTCTTCGATTCGTTCAACCTTGGGATGGGTATGAGGCCAAAGGCCGACTCATACAGCTAAAATGGAAGGTTCTGATCGTCCCAGGACACTGGCGCGGCTGGATTGCCTGCCCGCTCCCTCCGATTACCGAAGCTGGCTGGTAAGAGTGACTTTTGTCATTTAGGCTAAGATTGTTCAGCCTGGTGAGGAACCAGAGAGTGAGAAAAATAAAGCTCTACCGCTTTTTCCAAGGAAAAATGATTGCCTTCGCCGATTCTAAAAAGAAAGTCTTCTTCCTGCTTGCTGAGTACAGGCACAGCACGCTGCGAACGACTCTGGCCATTCAAAGAACTGGGCTGCTTATTAATTTTCGAGAAGTAAAAGTAATTCATCGTTTCTGCTTTTAACTAAGAAATTATCATGGAAATCATTCAAGAACCATTTGTATGAAGCCCCAATACCGGGAAACCATTCCCAAGAGCAAACCTCGTTGAGCACTTCCTTTATAAGGCACATATGTACCTCCAAAAGTTACCATGCCCGCCTTGGGATTTAGCTACTGCTTTGCAAGCCCCTTTATAGTCAGCAAATGGCCATATCTAATTATGGCAGATAAGCAACCACTTTTCGGTAAAAACGATTTCCCCGGCGATTTATATAAAAATAACAGATGTTTCCCGTGCTCAGCCGAATTCTATTACGTTTCGTATCCGTTTGAATGGCACTAAATGGTTACTTTTGCGCCAACAACAACTCTAATAGTGGCGATGCTCGATAGCCAGGTCATCCAGAATTGGACAATCAGGTCGGTGGTCTCCCCGGCAATTGCTCGCCAGGTGCTCTAACTGGTCACGAATTGACTGGAGTTTCTGAATATCCTGATCAAGCTCCTCAATGTATTGCCGGGCCAGTTTTTTCACATCAGCGCTCTTACGACCTCGATCATCCCAGAGACCGAGCAAGGTCTTGATGCGCTCGATGGAGAAGCCGAGGTCTCTGGAGCGCTTGATGAAACGAAGTACCTGAATGTCCTTCTCTGTGTATTGGCGATACCCAGACGCTGTTCGGCTAGCTTCGGAAACAAGACCGATACTTTCGTAGTATCGGATCATTTTCGCGTTCATGCCAGAAACCTCAGCAGCCTGTCCAATGTTCATATCTTCCTCTCTGTATTCTCTGATGGCTTCCAGCGGCGCAAAAGCAGCGAATTTGATACAACACTCACACTGCTAAGGGCCATTGCCGCTCCAGCAACAATAGGGTTGAGATATCCCAGTGCTGCCAACGGTATGCCAACCACGTTGTAGATGAATGCCCATCCTAGATTCTGCTGAATTTTTCGATAGGTGCGTTTTGATATTTCGATCGCGTCCGCAACCAGAGTGGGGTCACCCCGCATAAGCGTAATCCCTGCCGTATGCATAGCCACGTCCGTTCCAGTCGACATAGCAATTCCGACATCAGCCGAAGCCAGCGCAGGGGCGTCGTTGATGCCGTCGCCAACCATCGCAACTGTTTTGCCTCCCTGTTTAAGCTCACCTACAACCTGTGCTTTATCAGCGGGAAGCACCTCAGATCTGAAATTTGTAATCCCAACCTGCGATGCAATGGCCTTGGCGCTACCTGCGTTGTCGCCGGTCAGCATGACCGATGAGACACCGATGTCATGTAGACGTTGAACAGCGGACTTTGCTGATGGTTTCAAAGTGTCACCAAACGCGATCAAGCCGGCCAATTCCAAGGACCCTGCCGATCTGACCGCCAGCCAAGAGACTGTGCGCCCTGCTTTTTCATGCTTTGCCGCGATGTCTTCCATCCCTCTCACCGTCAAGCCGATTTCGTCCAGCATTCTCTTATTACCGAGATAGATCGTTGCGCCATCGATGTTCGCTTGAACACCGCGCCCTGGGAGAGCTTTCGCGTCGGAGCCAGCTTTTAATACCACGCCTCGGCTAACAGCTTCGTTCTCGACGGCTTTTGCCAGCGGATGATCACTGTACTGCTGTACTGCTCTCGCCAATTCCAAAATGCGCTCTGTTGGCTGTGTAGCAGCTTCAATAGCCACCACAGCCGGCTTTCCTTCGGTGAGCGTGCCCGTCTTGTCAAATACAACGACGTTGATGGCATGTGCGCTTTCAAGCGCCTCAGCGTCCTTGATCAAAATGCCATATTTAGCGGCGACTCCCGTGCCTGCCATGATCGATGTCGGCGTAGCCAATCCAAGCGCACAAGGGCATGCGATGACCTGCACCGCAACAGCATTCAACAGTGCTTGCTGCCAATCGCCGGTTACCAAACCCCACCCTACCAGCGTGGCAAGAGATATAAGCAAGACCACCGGCACGAAAACAGCGCTCACAGCGTCCACCAGGCGCTGTATTGGCGCTTTGACCGCTTGGGCATCCTCGACCATCCGGATGATCTGCGAAAGCATTGTGGCGCTTCCTACAGCCGTTGCAGTCAGTATCAGAAGCCCATTTGCATTGACAGCACCACCGGTCACTGTGTCCCCTATTGTTTTCGCCACTGGCAGGCTCTCACCCGTCAGTAACGACTCATCAAGATGGCTGCTTCCTTCAGTGATAACGCCGTCCACCGGTACGCGCTCTCCAGGGCGTACTATCACAGTATCCCTGACGCGAACTTGTGCAATTTGCACTTCCACATCTTGACCATCCCGACGTACCACCGCCTTGGTAGGACGCAGCGACTCCAACGCTCGAAGTGCGGCTACTGTTTGATACTTCGCACGCGCCTCAAGCCACTTGCCGAGGAGGACAAGCGTGATAACGACTGCCGACGATTCAAAGTAGAGGTGACGCATCCCTCCCGTGCTGTGTGCAAACAATAAGTAAACGGACAAGCCATAAGCGGCGCTGGTACCAATAGCGACTAGCAGGTCCATATTCCCGGACCGCGCCATCAGCGCCTTCCAGCCAGCTTTATAAAATCTCGCTCCTAACCAGAACTGCACTGGAGTGGCCAGCACCCATTGAAGCCAACCTGGCAGTGCCCAGTCATAACCAAAGGGCATGCCAAGCATGGGTACAACGAGCGGAATGCTAAACAAGGCAGCAAGTGCAACTGGCCACCAGGTTGGTAGTATCGCCTTAGCTTCGCCGTCTTTCTGTGACACCCCTTCAATCGGTATGAAGGCGTCATATCCAGCCTTCTCGATTGCGCCAATTAAGACCTCAGGCGTAACACCAGCCGCTTTGATTTGCGCCTTTTCTGTGGCTAGGTTTACCGACGCGTCAATTACACCAGGCACCTTCTTGAGAGCCCTCTCAACCCTTGTCACGCACGATGCGCAAGTCATCCCCGAAATGGATAAAGAGATGTCATCAGTAGCTACGTCATAGCCAGCTTTCTCAACCGCCGACGACAACGTCTGGAAGTCAGTTCCGGATTCCGCACGTACAGTAGCCTTCTCCGTCGCAAGATTTACCGCTACGGCGTCGACACCCGGAACCGCTTTTAACGCTTTCTCAACGCGAGCCACGCAGGACGCGCATGTCATGCCTTCAATTTTGAAGCTTTGCTCTTTCAACTGGCTACTTGGTTTAACTGCAACATCCATAAAACCTCCAAAGTTTGTACCTTGAAGATAGACCTTCCAACGATTGGAATGTCAAGCAGTCTTACGACCAGAACCAAGAATTGTTCAATCTATGACTCTGCACTGGCTCATGCTTCGATATAAGCACTCGACAGTAGCTTCCTCTGCCCTGTTTTCCGCTGACAGGATCTTTTCCGGTATCGACCGGCACGTTGACACTGGCACACGTTACAGTCCGTCGAAGCATTCAACCTATGCAACATAGATTTTTAACTAGTAATCAGGTGAATGTCAGTAGCCACCTTTTTACTGCAAACCCAAAGCAGGTAATGCACGTGTTTGTACAGACATTGATGTCTCTTTGAAAAGGCCTTGATTTAGCATTGATTTAGCCTTGACTTACTTTGATAAACCTTGATGTCAGAAAGTTGATTTTCAAGACCCATTTCAAAATATTTCTTAAAATTATTTTAGTTAGATTTATCTTAAACTATTGGAAACATATGCAATGCATACCAGCACTCACGGGAAATGTTACATAAGGAAAGGTCGCTGCTTGTGCATCTCATGACAACCCGACGTAACCTTGTTGGCATCCTCCATGACGCAACTTCACCGATGAACTGTATCAGCTAACTTTCCTAAAACCGTTAGATTAAGAAGCCAAAACCTTGTTAATTTGCTCTACCCCGTTCGTTATTTTTTCATGAAGGTCGGCCCACCAGGCCTTCGTAAGTTGAGTATGTGGGCGATGGAATAACCGGTAAATGCCATAAAGCTGTGCTTTTTCTTGGTGCCTATACACAGGGACTAGATAATCAAAATCAGAATTTATTAATTTCCAATCTGGCAGAACTGCCTCAGCCGCTTGGTCTGCGAGACGCTTGATCTCTGCCTCGCTTTTTTCAGGACCATCCACCGGGAACAAAATTTCAGCATCTTTGCCGTTTGACTCGAACAGACAAGCTGACAGTTCTAGTAAACCAAGACTGCGGAGGGTATCCATCCTCGGAAAAAAGGCGTCAGCCGGATTCCCGCCTTCCTCGGCTACACCACTCAATACGTCAGCATCGTGAAGAAAATCCAATTCGCTTTTCCAGGCAGTGTAGTGTGCCGTCCGACTAAACCCCAAAAAAACAAATTCGCCATAAGAAGCATGTTTGGTCTTGTTAAATTCTAAATAAAATACAGACCGCGAGAGCCCACCATTGGCAGCAAGATGCTGCGAATAATAAAGCTCTACGTACAGGCGTAGCAGTTGAACATCTTGCGCTTCACGGATCGCTTTAACTGCTGACTTCTTCCGTTCACCTACTCGCTGATCCACCAACCCTTTCACTATGCTGTTTGGCAGCCAGATAACATCTTCTGACATCGTAAGCGTATAGTGGGGCCGTGAATTGTTTCCATCACTTTTAACAAGACCCGCATCTACAAGCATTGCAATTGCTACTGTGGCACGTTGGCTTTTTATTCCTCCATACGTCTCGACAGAGTTAGCAGACCAGTTGGTTTCACGATTACTTCCATCAGTCCCGCAAGCCAAGACCAAGAATGCCACGGCTGGGTTTAGCCCAAGTGCACAGGCTTCGCGCCACTCTTTAAGTCCAATCGAAAAGAACCCTTCAGTTTTTTTACTCATTTTTTTACTGTAAATTGACGAATATTTTTGCATGCTGAGATACTTATCCCCAGTCGAGGCAAGAATACTTTGTGTGCTTTTAGTTTTATCGTCGGCAGGGCTTCAGACGTATGATGCGTCTGAAGCTGATGCAAATATGATGCAACTGTGATGCAAAGTTGGAATGTTTATTCAATAGAATCAAATAGTTATTCAGAATGAATTTACATTTTTTTGTGTTTTTTTGTACATTGTAGGTTTGGGACTGCTTACCGATTTAGAGCGCAATAGTTCGACACATGATTCGAGGCGACACAAAAAAGTGCGGGGTAAGAAGATCTTTCGTTCCGAAGGATTTTTTCTAATCGCGTGTTTAGGCTTTCTCTATGAAAGCAGAAAAATGCCCTGCCTTCTGAAAGAATCTCAGTTTTATAATATTAAAAATTTAATAAACATATTAACGAGTGCGCCGCACAGGACGTCTGTGCCGGTAGTGCACCACCTTTTCTCCTACGCGGTTGCTCTGCCTAACTTGGGGTAGAGTAAAAAACAGAGCAGCGCTCGATCGGATGAGGCAACCTCTATTATCTTACACTGCCCACAACAACTTATAGCCAAGCCGGTTTGAGAATCAGGGCTGTAACGTTCCAGATGATCGCTTACCTCCGCGCAGTGTCGCCCAGTGGTTTTTACCAAGTCTAAAATCGCAGAACAGGGCTGATCAAAATCCTTATTGTTGTGGCAGCTTGTTGGAAACTAGCCAGAAATGATTGCTAAAACCCGCAAAATCCAAGGTGAGAACTTATGTGAACTGCTTTTTCATATTTTTATTGGTAATAACTTTGACTTCATCTGACAGCAGGTGTCAAATTTGATCGAAATTTCACCCTGCTTGATCTTGTGCGATCTGCCAGGAGCCGACTGTGAGCGCGAAAGCCGAACTTTACTTTTGCACTACCACTGACCGACGACTCCTACCGCATGGCAGAAACAATCGAGGCGGTCGACTCATGGACCGCAAATCCAACTCTGCTTGTGAGTTACAACGGGGGCCGTTTCTACCGTTTTCGACTTCGAGTGGATGTCAATAACGCCGTTGAAACGATGTACTACTGCCCTTGTACTAGAGAATGGATTATTGGGCAGTCCCCCTCCCGGTTTCCGGCTTCACACTGGTTCACTAATCCTGACAGCACTTCCCGCATCTTCAGCAGGTCCGCAATCTTGCCTTCGATGATAGCCAATTTATGCACGGCCAAATCGTGCGTCTTCTTGCAGCAGACCGCTTGGTCCAGTCGTAACAGGTTCTCGATTTCCTCCAACGTAAAGCCAAGCACTTGGGCGCGCTTGATGAACTGTAGCCGGCTCACATCTTCATCCGAATACCGCCGATGCCCACCAATGGGCTTTACTGGTTCGGGCAATAGCCCACGGCGTTGGTAATAGCGGATTGTCTCAACATTCACGTTGGCTTGTTTGGCTACCTGCCCAATTGTCAGCATTGCAATGTTCCCATCTGTGTTTTTATTCAAAAATCGCTTGATTCCGTACCTAAGTACGGGACATATACTATCCTCAACGTGCGCAATCGGAGTCCGGGATGGAAAATTTAAACTCAAAGGGACCGCTTCTAGCGGGAGTGTTGGCGGCAATTGGCGCGTCGGTCTGCTGTGTCGGGCCGCTGGTGTTGCTGGCGCTGGGCATTGGCGGGGCATGGGTCAGCAATCTGACTGCCCTGGAGCCGTATCGCCCTATCTTCATCGGTGTCGCGCTTCTGGCCTTTGGCTTGGCCTATCGCCGGCTGTACCAGGTCCGAGCGGCATGTGCGCCCGGTGCCGCGTGCGCTACGCCAGTCATAGCGCAGCGTCAGCGCATCATCTTCTGGGGCGTAGTTGTACTGGCGCTTTGCCTCCTGCTGGTGCCCACAGTCGCCCCATTGTTCTTGTAAAGGAAGCTCCATGCGCTTTATCACCAAACTTATCGCCGTAGGACTCTTACCCGTCACCAACGCCTTTGCGGCAACAGCCACCACAGCGCTTGAGTTGCAGAACATGACCTGCTCACTGTGCAGCGTTACGGTCAAGAAGGCGCTGGGCAATGTGCCGGGCGTCAAAGATGCCGAGGTTGATTACGGCACTAAGGTAGCAACTGTGACCTATGACACCGACAAGACCACCATTGCCGATCTGATCAAGGCAACGACCAATGCCGGGTTCCCCTCTGCTCCTCGGAAGTGACTGGTATGACAATCGCTACACTTGAATCAACACTGACCTGTCCCCACTGCGGCTTTGCCAAGCCGGAGATCATGCCAACGGATTCCTGCCAGTTCTACTACGAATGCAGCAACTGCAAGACCCTCTTGCGCCCGAAAGCCGGGGATTGCTGCGTGTATTGCTCCTATGGCTCGGTCAAGTGCCCGCCCATTCAGGAGCAGCGCGGTTGCTGCGGGTGACAAAGCCCAAAGCTGCCGGCGCGGGTACTCGATAAACCATCGAACGGAAAGGAAATGGAGCATACCCAAGCAATATGATCTTATCGCGATTAAAGCCGGGACAGCAGCCTTGGTGGCGTGCATGCGGGTTCATGCTGCCGTTGCGATCATATCCCTCTGTCTGATGGGTTTCCAAGCTTTTTTATCCTTCAAAGGTGAGTTATGCCGGTATGTTGCTTCACCACGCTGGCGTAGAAGATGAACTGCGGATAGAGATAAGACAGTAAGAAAAATTTCCTACGAGAAGAATTGATTTCACATTCTGAAAAACAGCCGACTACAAAGTCGGCTGTTTTAAGCGCTCAACAATAAATGTTCACATTATCGGAAAATGTGTTCTAGGCATTCCGATCAAAAGCTCATAAAACCCAACATTCACTTTGCATAGCATGCTGAAACTTTTTATTTTTCCCCAGGTTAATAACGTATAGATTTATATATTCCTTACCCTTCCAATATCGGTCGGCAACTGCCAATTCAATATATGAGCAACGCGTTTAATAATCCAAATAACTTGCTCATCTGTTCCCCATCCTGATTGAGCCAACTTGGCAAATTGGAATCGAAGGATCTCACCTTCGCTCAATAGCGGGGTACGGACCCACTTCTGATCAAAACATTCCTTTGACAAGTCAAAAGCCAAGTCCACACATATCTGCCATGTTTCAAAAAGGTCGATTGGTGAGCATGGAAAGTAGTTTCCTTCCGCAAAAACAGGGGGATTATCCGGGGCTTCAGGACGCGGGAAGTCATTCGGGACCGCCGAGTAAATAGTTTGACTATCCAGCTTCCACAGATTCATGATTCAACCCAAAGTAGAACAGTATGCATACTGTATAAACATACAGCCAAAGAATCAAGGGTTTCATTTTGTTAACTGCATGAGGCTCGGACCACACCAATTCTAATCTGCAACCGATGCATTGCCGCTAGTAACAAAATCTTTAGAACAATGTGGCCGTGTCACTATGGCTAATGGCAACCACCACTGTGTATACCAAGGTTTCTCGGAATTACTTCTTCCATGTCTGTTAGCTTTTTAAGAATTTTGCAGTCTTTACTTGCCTGATTCGTGTTGCAAAGGCTACGTAATTCTTTCAATTGCTTCTGAAGCGCTTTTAAGTCACCAATCCGTTCGGCTACATGAGTGATGTGCTTATCTAAAACTTGATTAACCTCGCCGCAATCGCTTTCAGGAGCATCTCGGAACGTCAGCAAAGAACGTATTTCGTCCAATGTCATATCAAGCGAACGACAATGGCGAATGAACAAAAGTCTTTCAACATGAACCTCGTTATAAAGCCGGTAGTTAGCCGAAGTTCTTGTTGCAGCAGGAAGTAACCCTTCTCTCTCATAAAAACGGACTGTTTCCACCAAGCAACCAGTGCGGGTGGCTAACTCACCAATTTTCATATTGATTTTCATAAATTTTCCTTTCAACTGATAAACGCTCTTGACCCTGTACCCACTACAGGGTCTCTAATAGACAATATACGCTTCTCAAGGAAAATTATGACTTCCAGACCAACCAATTCTTGCTGTTCTTGCTCGCCAACGGCGGCAGCAAACGAACCTGTTGATGCCTTACCGTCATCCCAGCAACTTGTCATGCGCATTGAGAAAATGGACTGCCCAACAGAGGAAGGTCTGATTCGTAAAAAGCTTGCAAGTATGCCTAGTATCGATCGCCTTGACTTCAACCTGATGCAGCGTCGGCTTACCGTGCATCACCGTTCTCCGGATCCGGAAGCGATCGTTGGCGCTGTGGCGTCTCTGGGTATGGATGCGATCGTTGAGAGCAAGGCGTCAGGTGCGGGAGAGATGCAGGCGGTATTTTCAATTCAAAACATGGATTGTCCAACTGAGGAAGCCCTCATCCGGAATAAGTTGTCTCCGATCAAGGGCATCACCAGTCTCGATTTCAACCTGATGCAACGGAAACTGACTGTCAACCACACGCTGGACCGCCCAGCAACCATTCAATCGGCATTGGAATCTATTGGGATGCAGGCTGTGCTTGAAACTGATGACTTGCCAGCAGATAAGGCTGCAACGCAGGAGCCTTTACCAATTATCTCGCGTAAAAAGTGGTGGATGGTTTCCGTCGGCGGCGTTGCGGCGCTAATAGCCGAGGTTATCGCATGGACTACAGGGAACGAAAATTCCTGGCCCGTGATTGCATTGGCGCTGTTTGCAATCGTAATCAGTGGCACCGAAACGTATAAAAAGGGCTGGGTTGCGTTGAGCAATCGCAGTCTCAATATCAATGCACTCATGACAATTGCCGTCACAGGCGCGATTCTCATTCAACAGTGGCCAGAAGCCGCGATGGTCATGGTGTTATTCACCATCGCTGAAATGATTGAAGCGCTGTCGCTCGACCGTGCACGCAACGCGATTCGCGGACTGATGGCTTTGACACCGGACGTCGCGAGCATCCTCCAGGCGGATGGATCGTGGCAGGAAATGCGAGCGTCGTCGGTAAAGGTAGGAATGACTGTGAGGATCGCTCCTGGAGAGCGTATCCCTCTTGACGGCCAGTTAACAAGTGGACAATCATCGGTCAATCAAGCGCCAATTACAGGCGAAAGCATGCCTGTTTTAAAATCCGTAGGCGACAAAGTATTTGCTGGCACAATCAATGAAACTGGCTCCTTCGATTATCGTGTTTCGGCTGCACAAACCGATTCCACCCTGTCGCGCATTATCCGTGCGGTAGAGGAAGCCCAAGGAAGCAAGGCACCGACGCAACGATTTGTCGATCGGTTCGCCTCCCTCTATACGCCGATTGTCTTTTTCGCGGCGTTGGCTGTTGCTGTCGTCCCTGCCCTGGCATTTGGCTTGCCTTGGATGGACTGGATCTACAAGGCGCTTGTATTGTTGGTTATCGCGTGTCCTTGTGCCTTGGTGATCGCAACACCAGTCACTGTCGTCAGTGGTCTTGCCGCCGCAGCAAAGGCAGGGATTTTGATCAAGGGGGGTGTATATCTGGAGCAGGGACATAAGCTCAAGGTCTTGGCGTTGGATAAAACTGGCACTATCACCTTGGGTCGGCCGACCGTAACAGACATTTTCCCTTTGTCCGCTGAATCAAATTCTGGGCTACGCTTGGCAGCAACACTGGCGTCTCGATCAGATCATCCCGTTTCTACGGCTGTAGTAACGTATTGGAAAGCAAATAATCGCCCCCCCGATCTTGCCGAGGTAACCGACTTCGAAGCCATCACTGGGCGGGGTGTCAAAGGCCGTATCGCCGACCAATGGTACTATCTGGGAAACCACCGGCTAGTCGAGGAACTCGGAATTTGCAATACAGAAACAGAGGCTGCTTTGCATAACTTCGAGGCAGACGGAAAAACGGCTGTCGTTATTTGTAATGAACATACGCCACTGGCCATCATCGCCGTCGCCGATACTGTTCGGGAGACCAGCCGACAAGCAATCGCTGAATTGCACGCTCTTGGTGTACGCACCCTGATGCTTACAGGAGACAATGCGCTTACAGCACGAGCAATTGCAGATAATGTTGGCATTGATGACGCACGCGGGAACCTGCTTCCTGAAGACAAGCTTGCCGTCGTCAGTGACGCAATAGAACAGCATGGAACGGTCGGCATGGTGGGTGATGGAATCAACGATGCTCCGGCGCTGGCGAAGGCAAGCATCGGTTTTGCAATGGGAGCGGCGGGTACCGACACTGCTCTGGAAACAGCAGACGTAGCGCTGATGGATGACGATTTAGGAAAAATTCCACACTTCATCCAGTTAAGCGCCAAGGCTGCCCGGATTCTTCGACAAAATATCGTCATTGCTCTGAGCATCAAAGCAGTGTTTCTTGCGTTGGCGCTTCTGGGCGCTGCCACCCTCTGGATGGCCGTATTTGCTGATATGGGTGCGAGCCTTATTGTCGTGTTTAACGGGCTGCGTCTTCTTCGAGGAAATGTTTCTGTCGCAGACGTTAATAAATTACCACGTAGGTCATCCGGCATCCCAGTTAAAACATAACAAGGCTAAGCCAATTCCTGTACTGCACTGTCGTTTCTGACAAGGCACTTAACGAAAATTCGCCTTTCTACTTCCCGTGAAGCACGAGCGGCTTGCTCTTCCCTTGACGTGCAGCCAGTGAGAAAAATAATGATCGAAATGGCTATAGGCGATGATCTCGTTAGAGTCTCCTGACGACGGCTATGCTGGATAATCAGGCAAAAAGTGATGGCAAGATTTCTGCTGCCACCACTTTTTGCTAACTGAACTCTATGCCTTCGTTAGATTATGATTTGTTGAGCGAAAGACCACTGGTGTCGCCTCATAAATCCCGCTCGCTTGCGTGTTGATCACAAGCCGTTGCGCATGCTTCGCACGCTTCTTGGCACCTTTTGCAGTGAGCATGCTTATCAGCATGTGCTGCGCAAGCTTGGGCACAAACACGGCAAAGATGAGCACATACCGCACAAAAGTCCCCGTGGTGTTCTGAGCCACGTGCGAGCGCTTTTAGCGTGGCTTCACACATATCGGCGCAATCCAAGTTAATGAGTGCACACTGTGCGTCACCGCCTTCCCGTATGTCCGCCGCCGCACATTCCTGACACGCGTGCAAAGCTTCCTCGCATGCTTCAATACATGCTTGTAGACCTACTTGTTTTTCAGTCGTAGCCATCATTATTCCTTTCAATAGGATTGATTAAATTGCAACTACATCGATTGCACTACTAATACGGCAGCAGGTCGATGCAGCCTGCCGCCCCATTTTTTTTGAATCGTGGAAACCGAGCGGATACACAGCAAATGGAGGCGGAATGTTCTCCATCTGCCCTCCACCGCTGTTGAACAGTGGGCTCATGATTTAGTGAGAATGGTGACTGTGCTCACCATGTGTGTCTGATGTTGGGCCAAAAGCATGGGTATTGCTATCTTGTTCGCAGGGAGTTTCTTCCAATTGAACCGTCGTGTGGTGCATCTTGAATTCGTCCGCGAGCATTTTTCGAATAGATGCTAAAAGCGTCGGCCAGTCGTGGGCAGCATCACTGAGCACGACATGAACAGTCAGGCTGGACTTTCCGCTTGTAATGGACCAGACATGAAGGTCGTGGATGCTGGCTACGCCAGGCAGAGTCAGGATAGCGGCCCTCACTTCAGCAACGTCAACATCCTCTGGGACACCTTCCAACAGCACATGCATGCTGGCCTTTAACAGGGTCCATGTGCGGGGCAAAACCCATAAGCCAATGCCGACTGCCACAGCAGAATCAACCCATGCCCACCCGGTATATCGAATGATTAATGCCCCAAGGATGACGCCGACAGATCCCAGCATATCGCTCCAGACTTCAAGGTAAGCGCCTTTGACATTGAGGCTGGAGTCTTTGCCTGCGCTAAGCAGGCGCATGCTGATCAAGTTGATTACAAGGCCGAGCGCCGCAATGATCAACATGACACCGGACTGAATTTCTGGCGGATTTTTGAGCCGCTGATAGGCCTCAAACAAGATGTACAGCGCAACAAGGAAAAGAAGGACTGCGTTGAACGCTGCCGCCAGAATCTCGAAGCGGTAATAGCCGAAAGTACGTTGGCTATCTGCATCTCTACGGCCAATGCGGATAGCTGTCAACGAAATTGCCAGTGCAGCAGTATCGGTAAACATGTGAGCGGCATCCGAGATGAGCGCAAGGCTGTTAGTCAATATTCCGCCAACAAGTTCAGCGATCAGAAAAGCCGTTGTCATAAACAACGCTATCCAAAGTGGCCGCTCGTTCTGCCCTGCTGATACCCCATGTGAATGTGAATGTCCTGCGCCCATCAGTTTCTCCTTATCGATAACGTCTAGACCTCTTCGCACAGCAAGGACAGTAAGTCGCTTTGAGAGGAATAATCCAATATGGTCTGGCAGTCGTAGGCCGCGCCAGCACGGCCTACGACTGCTCATGCCGTTTATTTCAGGCTAACTTCTTCTTCCAAAAAGGTACGGCCTCCTTACCTTCATTTGGCACTGATACCCCTTCAACCACATCCTCCGGATCACGACCGTGAGCCATCTGATAAAGCAAAGGCAGAACCAACAGCGTCAGAAACGTGGAGGAGAGAATGCCGCCAATAACTACCGTAGCGAGTGGGCGCTGTACTTCCGCACCGGTACCAGTGGCGAGTGCCATCGGCACAAATCCGAGTGATGCAACAAGCGCCGTCATCAATACCGGCCGCAAGCGTGTCAGTGCCCCTTCATGAACGGCCTCATTTACCGACTGACCCTGTTCCCGTAGGCCACGGATAAAGGAGATCATGACCAAGCCGTTGAGCACCGCAACACCCGACAATGCAATAAAGCCCACCGCCGCCGATATTGACAACGGTATGCCGCGCAACCAGAGCGCGACAATGCCGCCGGTCAGCGCAAAGGGAATGCCGGTAAAGACCAGTAAGCCATCCTTGATGTTATTAAACATCGCAAACAGCAGCACGAAGACCAGAAGCAGGGAAACTGGGACGACGATCTTCAATCGATTGGTTGCGGACTGAAGGTTCTCGTACTGCCCTCCCCACACCGTCCAGTATCCTGCCGGAACTTTGACCTGTTCGTTAATACGCTGTTCGGCTTCTGCCACAAAGGAGCCAAGATCTCTCCCTCGTACATTGGCGCTAACCACAATACGACGCTTGCCATTTTCACGACTAATCTGGTTTGGTCCAGGAGCCAGTTCCAGACTCGCGACTTCACCCAGAGGAATGTAATTGGTGCGTGTAGTAACGTCTGACGTCGATGGCAGCGGTAACGGCAGCCGCTTCAAAGCTTCCAGATCAGTACGCAAGTTTTCCGGCAGACGCACGACAATGTCGAACCGACGATCGCCCTGAAAGAGCGTTCCCGCTTCCCGACCACCAGTTGCCGTTGCGACGACTTCCTGCACGTCGTTGACGTTGAACCCATAGCGAGCCGTCTTTTCCCGGTCGATATTGATGGTCAGCATAGGCAGGCCAGTAGTTTGTTCAGTTTTAACTTCCGTCGCACCCGGCACTTTTTGCAGCACAGCCGAGATCTTTGCCGCCGTGTCGTTTAGTACATCAGTGTCATCACCAAATACCTTCACTGCAACGTCACTACGAACGCCCGAAATTAGTTCATTAAAGCGTAACTGAATTGGCTGGCTGAACTCATAATTGTTGCCGGGGATTTTCGCTACCTCGCCTTGTATTGCGCTTATGAGTTCACCATGCGTCTTCTTTGGCTCGGGCCACGTATCTTCGGGCTTAATCATAATGTAGCCGTCCGAAATATTCGGCGGCATCGGATCGGAGGCGACTTCAGCAGTGCCGGTGCGTGCGAAAACACGGTCAATTTCAGGAAATTTGGCCTTTAGCCTCCGCTCAATTTGTTGCTGCATGGCGACCGATTGCGTCAAGCTGGTTCCTGGAATACGCAATGCCTGGATCGCCAGATCGCCTTCATTCAAGCTAGGAACGAACTCACTACCAAGTCGTGTGCCGATCAAAACAGAAAGCACAATCATCACTACGGCAAAGGTCATGACGACCGGCTTGTTGACCATTGCACGTGTCAGCAATGAGTCATAACGACGCTTCGCAAAGAGCATCATCCTGTTCTCTTTTTCGGCGACTTTTTTACCGATAAAGAGAGCCACGGCTGCGGGTATGAAGGTGACTGACAAAATCATTGCACCGAGAAGTGCGATGACTACGGTGAATGCCATTGGATGAAACATCTTGCCCTCCACCCCCGTCAGCGCAAAGATCGGCAGGTAGACAATCATGATGATTAATTGGCCAAACAACAGAGGGCGGCGTGCCTCCTGTGAGGCAGCAAACACTTCATGAAAGCGCTCAGTAAGCGTTAGTGGCCGCTGATGATGGGCTTGGGCATGCGCAAGTCGTCTGACACAGTTTTCTACGATGACGACTGCACCATCGATAATAATTCCAAAGTCCAATGCGCCGAGGCTGAGCAGGTTGGCACTGACGTGATTTGCCACCATTCCGGTGAACGTGAATAGCATTGCGAGAGGAATCACGGCTGCTGTAATCAGAGCGGCTCGAATGTTGCCGAGGAAGAGAAACAAAACGACAATGACCAGCACCGCACCTTCAGCCAAATTCTTTTTAACCGTATGAATCGCTTTGTCAACCAGGACAGTCCGGTCATACACGGTTATGGCTTCAATACCTTCAGGTAGAGACCTATTAATCTCCGCCATTTTTTTGTCAACCGCTTGAGATACCTTACGGCTGTTCTCTCCGAGCAGCATAAAAACGGTCCCGAGCACAACCTCCCGACCATTCTCGGTTGCGGCACCGGTTCGCAACTCTCTACCAATATCCACGTCAGCAACATCCCGGATTCGTACCGGTACACCTTTGAAATTGCTAAGGACAATATTCCGGATGTCTTCCAGAGAGCGTACCTGCCCCGGTGCACGGATCAAATATTGCTCACCTCGACGCTCGATGTAACCGGCTCCGACGTTGCCATTGTTTTTGTCCAAAGCAGTGACGATGCTTTGTAAAGACAACCCAAAAGAGGCCAGCTTTTGTGGAGATGGAGCGACCAAAAATTCTTTGGAATAGCCACCGATCGAATTGATTTCGGTGACCCCCGATACATTACGTAATTGAGGCTTGATAATCCAATCCTGCACCTCCCGTAGGTCGGTTGGTGTATAAGGCAAACCGTCTGGTTTTTTTGCTCCTTCCTTTGCCTCGACCGTCCATAGGTAAATTTCACCTAGGCCAGTGGAGATAGGTCCCATTGACGGTGAGATACCTGCCGGTAGCCTGCTTCGTGCCTCCTGTAGCCGTTCGTTGACCAGTTGGCGGGCAAAGTAGGTGTCTGTGCCGTCTTTGAAAATGACCGTAATTTGCGACAAGCCATAACGGGACAGCGACCGGGTCTGCTCCAGATTTGGAAGACCGGACATGACTGTTTCAAGCGGATAGGTGACGCGCTGCTCGGTTTCTAGTGGCGAATAACCTGGAGCCGACGTATTTATCTGTACCTGAACGTTGGTGATGTCTGGCACAGCGTCAATGGGGAGCTTTTGGTAGCTATAGACACCGTAGCCGGCCATACCAAGGACGGCCAGGAGTACCAGCCAGCGGTGTTCAATTGCAAAACGTATGATGCGTTCAAACATAGTTTTCTCTTCTCCGCATCAGTGTGCGTGCTCGGCACTGCCCTTGCCGAGTTCTGCTTTGATAACGAAACTACCGGCTGCGGCATAAGGAGCACCGGGCTTTAGTCCCTTGACAATTTCAACCTGCTTGCCGTCACTACGGCCAATTGTCACTGGCTGGGCCACGAATCCACCCGGAACGCGCATGAATACGACAGGCTTGTCATTGATTGATTGAATAGCCTCTGCCAAGACGGCGACAGGAACGTCGCCTTGCTCAGCTACCAGTTCTACGTTTACATACAAACCAGGACGCCATGCCATTTGTGGGTTCTGAATTACAACTCGCGCATTTGCAGAACGTGTTTGTTCGCCGATCAAAGAACCGACATACGACACTTTTCCCGTCGCCTTGGATTCTGAAGACGCCGCAGTGACCAGAGCCGTAAGACCGACGCGAACCTTCTCGATATCTTTGGCAGGAACTACAACGTTTGCCCACACGGTTGAAAGGTCGGAGAGAACGAAAATGTTAGTGTCCTCTTTTACTGTTTCGCCAAGCGTGACGTGCTTTTCAACGATTGCGCCATCAAACGGTGCCCGCACCTCGTATCGGCTCAAAGGGCCGATCCCAGTGGTAGTGGCCCCCAGCGCGGCAAGTTTTTGTCGGGCATTTTGTGCAGCTATTTCCGCTTCACGCAATTGCTGCTGAGCTTCGAGATAGTCCTGTTGTGCAGAGATTTTTTCTTCCCAAAGCTTCTTTTCACGGGCATAGGTAGTGCGGGCGAATTCAAGCCTTTTCTGTGCAGCGAGCGATTCACTCCGCTGTTCGGATAAGGATGTGCTCGAAATAACAGCCAACACCGTCCCTTTCTTAACAATCTGTCCAAGACTTGCAGAGACAGCTTCCACTACACCGCTTACACGCGGCACAACATGTGCGGTACGGTCCTCGTTGAAGCCGATTTCTCCCGGCAGTTGGATCGCACTTTGAATACGGGCAGCACCAGCCTGCTGCAAAGTCACGCCACTTGCATTTATTTGCACATCTGTCAGTTCAACTTTCCCTTCTTCTTTCGAAAATGGGAAAACGAATGATTCACCGCCTGCTTGTGCAGTGATCTTGGCATCGAAAACGTGTGGTTCTGCAATGACCGTAGTGCTCTTGAGTGCCCCCTGTTCCGGTGCAAAAGCGATCTCCTGCGACTCTCCATCAGGACGACTGAGCGTGGCAGATATTTTTGCGGAGTTCGGCGGTAAAGGCTTGCCTTGCCTGCTTAGATAAATGACGAATCGTGCCTCGCCAGCATCTTCAACTAGGCTGATTTCGAGATCAAAATCACCCTTAGTGTACAACTGGCCGCCATGCAATCCTTTTTTTGCAACTTCTTGTTTATGTTCCGTGGCTGCACTGCCTTTCTCATCTTCATGGCTGCTTTCAGAATTCGCACCTACCTCCCCTTCAACAGGCTTGTTATTACCTGTAAAGACCACAAAGGCACCAAATGATGCGCCGACGATAATGATGGCAATAATTGCCATTAACTGTTTCTTGTTCATTGTTGCTCCTGATGCACGGTGCCCATGTTGGGTCTCTCAAATGGGATACCGACAATGCGGTCTATTTCAGCGGCGCTTCGATGAGTCTCAGCGAGCGCACGCAAATACTGGGATCGAGCTTGGAAGAACGTACGTTGTGCATCAAGCACATCCAGGAAATTGAACTTCCCGAGTTCATAGCCTTTCGTTGTCGCGTCATACGCACTTTGCGCACCAGGCAATATTTCTTGTCTCAGCAACCCAACTTCCAGGCGACTAGCATTCAACCTGTCATAGGCTTGGCCAAGTTCGCTATTCAAACGTACCTCGGTCGCTGTCAATTCATCCCGTGCTTTGTCGGTGCGGCGCATTGCCTCCAGCACATTGCCCTGGTTGCGATTAAACAGTGGCAGCGGGATCGACACCCCAACAATGGCCTGATTGCGTCCTAACTGCTCATCGCGCTTAACACCAAGACTGATCGTAAGATCTGGTACGCGGCGGGTAAGCTCTACCCGCGCTAACGCCTGCCGGCGATCGACTTCCATGCGTGCACGCCGAAGACTCGGAGCTTGGTGCAGCCCCTGTTTTAGTTCGTCGACGCCCGGAAGCGAAGGGAGCGTTTCAAATTGGTTCACCGCAAAGTCAAAGTAAGGATCTGCACTGCCCCACATAGCCCCTAAGCGCTTGCGCGATGCCTGCAATTCGCTAGCCGCCTGCGCTAGTTCGACTCGCACGCCGGACTCTGCTACCCGAGCCTTAGTTTCTTCAACGGGTGAGACCTTACCGGCGAGAACGCGCTTGGAGGCGATTTCGGTTGCACGTTTCGCAAGTTCAGTGGTCGCCTGAGCCAGACGAAATCTCTCCTGCGCTGTCACAACGTCATAGAAAGCCGAAACAACAGCAGCACGTACTTCCGCCTGCTTTCCTTGCAGTTCAAGCATGGCAGTGTCGTATCCACGCTGCGCAGCCGTTACACGTGCTGCGCGCTTTCCACCAAGCTCAAGGGGCTGGCTCAGTTGAAACGTAGTGGTTCTAGTTTCTTGCTTGGTGTCCTCAATAGAGGTTGCAACCTCCGGATTCGGGATGGTCTGCGCTTGCAGAATTGCGCCCTCCATGGCCTGGACCTCTCGGCGTGCAACAGCAATATCTGGATTAGCGCTATACGCCAAATCCAGCGCAGCTTCTAGAGAAAGCGCCTCCATTGGCTCAACTAGCCGAACCCTGGCGACATCTGACTTGGTGCTTTCTGCTTTAACAGCGTTCTCAGCATATGCCGAAGGTAAAACGAGTACCGCTAACACGAGCGGCAACAACAACTTTTGCATCGAATCTCCTTGTGCAACGAACAAAGGGATCCGGCAAGACGCTGAGTGTGTTAAATCAAATGAATGTGAAGATAGAACAAGCGACGTGCCGGATTACAAAGCGGCAGGTGCCCATTTGGGACGTTCGGGTCGATCAGGACGAACCGATGCAAGATGAGGGGTTACAGCGAATACTTCGTCAGTGTTTCCAACTTCAACAGCAAGTGAATAAGAAGGCACGGACACAATGCCCACGCCACCAAGGTGACAAACTGTACAGTCGTCGTCTGAGAGCAGCTTGGATCCTACAGTCTTGTCCGACTTGGAATCGCCCCCTGTAACTACATGCTTATGGACATGATGCCCAAAATGGGAGGCAACTGGGCTGCTTTCATGTTGACAATAGGTAGCCGCAGCCGCCCAGCTTAGCTGGAACGGCAGCACAACCATCATCAAAATAATCAGCAGACGTCGCATACGTTGTTAGTGTTCTTTAATTAATAACTCAGAGTTTCCATGCAGCAAAACGATGAACAGCTAATTATAAGCCAAGCGCTTTCATTGAGATTCCAGAAAAATACGGAAGTTCGTACTTTTTTACACAAATCTCGCAACTTCTTGCTCGGAAGTTAACATCTTTCGTAGGCGATTGTCTGGCGGCCTATACTTACAGGCCTCAAAATCTATTGCCGTCCTTTGCTTATCGCCTCCCTAGCATGGCAACGCGGCCGACAGCCAAAATCCCGAAATTTTTTTCGATCGCTATAAATACGCCTCATCGACTTCGATCATGCGTGGTACGCCAATCGGTCGGAAATTAGGTGATCTGTTTCACTTCTTTGTGTTGGCCTCTTACCAATGCTGACCGAGCCATTTTAATCCCATCCTGGTGATGCTGGCTCAGCATCGTCAGATACATCGAATCAAACGCATCACATTGGCTCGCACGTAGTTTGGCCATCTTGCTTTCCATACCCTTCATTGACTCTTTCATGCCAAGTATCTGCATATTGATAGCATCGCCTTACCCCCGTACCTTTGTTGTTTGAGCTTCTGCATGTGTGCAATATTTTTTTCTTGATCTTCATGCATCATCTTGGCGAGGCCCTTGATTTCACCGTGAGACGACTTGGACTCAGCCATTTGCGCAATCTCCATCCCGATGTGATGATGGGCAGACATCGTATCGAGGAATTGATGATCGAATGGAGCTTTACTGGCTCCAGGGCTAGTATGCATTCCAGCATGCCACTTCATACTGCCTTCAGAACCGGCATGCATCGGGCCATGCATGCCCTTTCATCCCTGCGCCGTAAGCATCACCATGCGAGTGCCGCTCTGGAAAGAATTAATAGAAGCGATTTCCTATTCATGTTGCTTACATCCAAAAGTGGACCTGTCAATTGAAGTTGCACTTACTGCATTTGTTTAAGAAATTAGTAGGTCAACTGGATTACGACATCGATCGGATCAAATCTATGCCACTACAACTTTCCTGAAAAACCTTTTAAATCTCATTGGAGGCATGTCTGCCGAAGCCTTAGGCGACAAATAGACACTGTACGACAAGCTATATATTTGGCCATATTAACTACTTGCCATAGCCATACACTTCACCAAAACCATAAAACAATAAAATTATCTATTTTTACATGGTATTGCGCCAACTGTTGTTTTATCTAGAATTCTCGACTTTTCGCCCATGCTGACAACATAGATAAATTCTTTATTTAAAATAACACTTAATTTATCAGTACGTTCGAGAAAAGTGCCTTGCAATTTCGTTCCATCAAACAACTGCACCTCCGTACGGCCTGGCCTACCATTGCGCATCTCGCACGTTTGTTTTATAAATAGCTCTCGACCAGCATTACTTGCAGAATTTACCCAAAAAATAAGAGGTAGCACGATAAGCACCCCGAAAATTAGGCCCGATAATATAAGATTGCCACTGAAACGAGCAGTAGATTCTTCAAGATGAATATGTTCTTTCAACCAAACGACTATTTTTATGAGCCATGCTGGAGCGGGATAATTCTTTTTTGGGCCAGCAGAAAGAAAAAACACATAAACACCGACTATGATGAACCAAATGCTCACATAGAACCAGCTATCTACAGTCCTAACGAACCCATCATAGGCGGTCTGCTGCACTGATATGGGTTCGATAGGACCATCCCATCCTGCCAGATGCCAAAAACCGCGATGAAACGACTCCCCGGCCATCCATGCACTAATGCCAATTAATGTAACTGCCAAGGTGATCCACTTGACCGGATCGGATGGTGATTTTTGAATAGCCGTAGAAGGAGAAGAAGGGTCCATAGGTTTCTCATTGACCAAAAGAAACCATTTTAGACTGTCAACGATAACTTGGAAGCCTTTGTGGCGGCAATCGCACTGTACGTTAGAAAATACCTGTTGTCGCAGAAGAAGCCGGTCGCAATCGAGCCAGCGTTGCACAGTGCATTCAACGCCGTTCTGCCCTTACGAAGTCAAGCGCATAATGATCACCGACTTTTATTTCAAAATAGCTAACCTAAACTATTACGAATGCACTATCTATTTGCCACTGTAATGCTGGTAATCCGAAAAATTTCCATCCACTTTGACGAGCAGAACATCAAATGGATCCTTGCGAGGTCCTTCCATTCCGGGACTCCCAAGCGGCATGGATGGAACTGCTAGGCCCTTGGCCTTTGGCCGTTCCGCTAAAAGACGTTTAATGTCGGCCGCAGGTACATGGCCCTCAATGCCGTACCCTTGTACCAAGCCCGTGTGGCATGACCCCAAGTCGTTCGGGATGCCGAATTTTTTGCGATATTCTCCGGTATCACCCACATTCCGCGCTTTAACGGCAAAGCCATTCGCCTTCAGATGGTCGATCCAAGCTTCACAGCAGCCACACCATTCGCTTTTATAGACTTCAACTACAGGCGGGGTAGCGGCAGCAGCAAGCAGAGGAACAGGTAAGACGCTCAACAACGCTGCTTGCAACAGAGTACGACGTTGCATGAATAAATCCTTTCATAACCATGATTATCAAAAATACGCTCTCTGTGCGGATGAGTGTAGCGCCTCTTCAAGGCAGCGAGTCTATACGGTACAAGCGAACTACGCACCTTCCTGGTCGATTGAGCAAATATCCAATATATCCACTCGCATGCAAGCAATTTTAACTGGGAATCCTTACTTCGCTAACTAAGAGCCACAATTGATAACTGGAGCAACAAACGGTACTTGCTCCCCTCTTCCATGCAAAAAGGGAAACTTACAAAGTTCCCCTTTTTGATACTAATGACGAAGCATGTATATTTAATTCTAAATATTAGCCGCCAAAATACACATCACCAGGCTGCAGCGCCGTATTAGCGCTCGACTTGCTCAACTCCGACTTGACTTGGGCACGTGAAGTAGAAACCGTGGCGCGATTTTTCGAGAAATCGATATATTCCTGCTGTCCGTGCAAATCTTTTGGGTTCGCCTGGCTCACTTCAGACCGGACTTCTGCACGTGTTTTCGCTGACTGAACACCAGTCATGTCCTGCCACTGATTCACTGCACGACCTGATTGAACATCAGTTATAGATGCAGCAAAGGCACCGGAACTGAAAACAGCCAAGGCTGCGGTAAGTACCATATTGCTAGAAAAAGTGGTCGATTTCATATTACTCTCCTGTTCAATGGTGGGTGTTTCGGATTCGAACCTGTTGTTCGCGAGTCCATGGCATGAAGTATAAAGACCCTGCGCGAACAACTACCTGACCATTTCATTACAATTTCGTAATCACCCAGATCATGCAAATTTATTGAAAATTGCGTCGTTTAGTTCCTTTCGGTTGGATCATCGTCGGCGGCAATCTTAGTTGCTTTCCAACTCCAACTTAGTAACTAAAAGGCCTTGAGGAGCAACTTGAGCAGCAAATTTGATTTTTTCGCCTTGTTTAACGCCTTCAAGTAGTGACCGGTCAGGCACGCTAAATACCATGGTCATCGCCGGCATGCCAAGACCTGTCAGCTTTTGATGCTTTATAACGATCTGAGACATGTCATTATCAACTTTCAGCACCTCGCCTTTAACCAATCCACTGGGTTGCTCTTTTGCGGACGTGGCGTCGTTTGCTGCAATGGCAACTTGAAGAGAAGCTTCTTCGCTGTGTGCACTACTGCTTACAAAGGGAATACCAACCATCGCTGTAAGGAAGGGCAAGAAAACTAGTAAGCGCCTCATACAATTTGTCTCCGTAACAAACCAGATGAAAGGAAAAAGTTTTTCAACGCGACCTCGACTATCTACAGTTCCCAGTTTGCAATATAGGAACACTTTCGACGCCAAAAAGGGGAACTCGTGAGATTCCCCTTTTTCCCTTGAATTACCGAAGATCGAGATCCTCGGTTAAGCTTGACTCTTAGCCGCCATAATAAATGTCGCTTGGCTGCAGAACCGCATTTGCGCTCGACTGGTTCAACTCAGATTTCACGTTAGCGCGAGAAGTACCGCTCGACGTTGCATTTTTAGAAAACTCGACGTATTCATGCTGCCCAGACGTTCCTAGTGTTTGCGCCTGGCTCAATTCGGATCGGACTTCTGCGCGGGTTTTCGTCGACTTGATGCCAGTCATGTCCTGCCATTGATTCACTCCGCGAGCGGACTGAACATTAGGTACATTTTCAGCTAAAGCTCCGGTACTAAAAACAGCCAGGGCTGCGGTAAGAATGACTACGCTGGACATTTTGATCGATTTCATCGATACGCTCCTATAAGATTGGTGGGTGTTTCGGATCCGAACCAGTCGTTCGCGAATCCATGACGTGGAGTATAAATACCCAGCGTAAACAAAACCCTGACCATTTCATTACAGTTTCGTAATTCGCTGCAACCATCCGATTTCAACCGAAGTAAAGCTCCTGCGCAGTACATAACAGTAAACATCGAACTCTATCTTTACTCGATGTCACCGAAATGCTTCAAATCTCACGATCGAGTGCGTCACCTGCATTAAAACTTCCGTCGAATGAGTAAGATAATTGCATAAATGCACTACAAGAAGGGGCAGCCTTGTGGGATTGCGTTTGGACCGACTCGGACGCACGATGGCTGAAAAGCGCCGGATGGAAACGACAGGCTGTACTCATTCGATCAAATGACAGCCATAAGTAGTAGCGTGAGAATCACCTGAACGACCGTGACCGAGACAAGCGCGAATACGACGTCGTTTCTCAGGCGTCGAAAGCAGCGGTCAATCGCTTCATTGTCTTGCGAATGTTTCACTTTTACCATTACATCTTTGCTACTATTGACTCGATCCCTATCGCAGATTACGAATTTGTAATCAAAATGTCTGGTTGATTCAACCAAATTTTCTGCATACTATAAAATAAAAATAGTTGTCATAATAGGTAAATAACTTTCCTAAAGTAAACTTTATAACTCATGCGTTTTTCTCGCCCATCACGCGTTGTTGCAGCATTGATTGCGCTGCTCAGCATGCTGTTTATGCAGCTTGCTTTGGCGGGATACGTCTGCCCGACGCTGGAACGGGTAACTACACATGAGACCATGGAAGCTGCGATGGACATGGGGACCGATACCATGACTCCCTGCCATGAGATGGATAAAAAGCAACCCAGCCTGTGTCACGCCAGCGAGCAAGCAGGCAAGCAGTCGCTCGACAAGCCCCATTCTCCACCCGTAGCGCTCTTTGTACCAATCACGCTTTTCGGCACGTTACACCCGGTCGCCCTACCGAACTTGTCGGCTGGCCAATGGCAGGATCCGTTTTCCTTAGTACGAAGTACCGCCCCGCCTCTCTCTATCCAAAACTGCTGTTTCCGCATTTAGCCCCTCAGATCGTATAGCTCGGCATCGTCACGGCTGTTGCGTGGACGGTGGTGTTCAATGCTTTCTGGGGGTTTAATGCATTACCCGTTTACCGCGTCATTCTCGACGCCCTTTATCATTTCTCGGTTACGCCGAGGAAGTTGTATATTTGCAATTTCTACCGCTTTGGCCTTGCCGACCAGCGGCTGGTCCCAGGAAGGACCGTTGACCCTTCTCGCTGCTCAGCAGCGGGCTGTCGAACTCTCGCGCCAGTTAGCCGCAAAAGACTACGCTGTTAGCTCCTCACGGGATATGGCTGTGGCGGCTGGTCAATTGCCTGACCCGATCCTGAGAGCCGGAATTGATAACCTTCCGGTCAACGGACCTGATCGGTTCAGCTTGACTAATGACTTTATGACCATGCGCCGAATAGGCGTCATGCAGGAGTTAACGCGTTCAGACAAGCGACAGGCTCGTTCCGAACGTTTTGAACGTGAAGCGGAAAAAGGACTTGCCGAAAAAACGTTTGCTGTTGCGTCTGTCCAGCGTGCGACAGCCCTCGCCTGGCTTGACCTTTACTACGCTCAGGCCGCCGCCGCTGCCATCACAGAGCAGAGGACGCAAGCCAAATTGGAAGTTCAGGCGGCTGAAGGCGCATATCGTGCCGGTCGTGGCAACCAGGCAGACATATTTGCAGCGCGCAGTGCTGTAGCGACCTTCGATAATCAAAGTAGCGAAGCACAACGACGCATTCTCAACGCCAAAACCATCCTCTCACGTTGGATCGGCAAAGCGGCGGATATGCCCTTGGCCGCAAAGCCCTCTACCAATGAAATTCGACTCGACCCGGCCACTTTAGATACGGTGCTGCTGCATCACCCTGAAATTGCGATCGTCGCAAAGCAAGTTGAAATTGCTGGTGCAGAGGCGAAATTGGCGGAAGCAAACAAGCGTGCCGACTGGTCAGTCGAGGTAGCGTACCAACAACGCGGTTCAGCCTATTCGAACATGGTTTCGGTGGGAGTATCTGTTCCTTTGCAATGGGATCAAAAGAACCGCCAGGAGCGTGAACTTTCCTCCAAGCTTGCCATGGTAGAGCAAGCCAAAGCTGAACGCGACGACATGGTGCGCGAGCACGTTGCGCAAACACGCGCAATGATCAATGAATGGGAAAACGGCAAGGAGCGGCAGCAACGGTACGAGAACGAACTCATACCCCTTGCCAACGATCGCACCGGTGCGGTAATCGCGGCATACCGGGGTGGCAAAGCGACCTTATCCGAGGTGTTGGCTGCTCGCCGCAATGTCATTGACATGCGCCTTCAAGGCCTGCAACTGGAAGCCGAGACGGCCCGGCTATGGGCACAACTCAATTATTTATTCCCAATCGATGCCGACGAATCCCATCGGTCTATGCCTATTGTTGAAGGCTCAAAATGAACGCTAAAAAGATTTTGCTTGTGGTGCTAATAACTGGAGCGCTCGGTGCAGGTGGATATGGCTTGTATGCATTCGGCATGCAACAGGGCATGAAGATGACTACGTCGGACGTGCCAGCGAAGACAGATCAGCAAGCAGCTAATGGAACATCAGAAGCTGGGAAAGTCGATCCAGCGAGCGGGAGGAAAGTCCTTTATTGGCATGACCCGATGGTGCCAGGTCAGAAGTTTGACAAGCCCGGAAAATCACCATTCATGGACATGCAATTGGTGCCGGTGTATGCAGACGAAGCCGGTGACAACGGCAAAATCACAATCAGTCCTCGTGTACAGCAAAACCTGGGAGTGCGAACCGCCGAAGTCACCAAGGGAAACGTAGCTGCTGTCGTTGAAGCTGTCGGAAGTGTCGCCTACAACGAACGCGATGTAGCCGTTATACAGGCACGAAGCAATGGATTTGTTGAACGCCTCTACGTAAGAGCCCCGCTTGACCCTGTTCGAAAAGGTCAGCCGCTTGTTCAAATATACGTCCCTGACTGGATCGCAGCCCAAGAAGAATACCTGACCGTAAAACACATGCAAGGGCCTGAAACGAAGGACTTGTTGGACGCCGCACGCCAGCGCATGCGCTTGGCAGGGATGAGCGATGAGCAAATCCGCTTGGTCGAGACGACAGCAAAGCTCCAGCCACGAATGACAATTATTGCGCCTATCGGCGGCGTGATTGCTGAATTGTCTGTCCGCGAAGGCATGACCATCATGTCTGGTGCTTCCCTATTCCGCATCAATGGCTTAAGTACGATATGGGTAAATGCGGACGTCCCAGAAAATCTTTCCGCCCAAGTACGTCCTGGCGCAGCGGTTGAAGCACGTACGCCATCTCTGCCAGGCACGACGCTCAAGGGAAAAGTTAGCGCTATTCTTCCCGAGGTAAATTCTGCGACGCGTACCTTAAAAGCTCGCGTGGAACTGGCAAATCCTGAGGGGCGTCTGGTTCCAGGAATGTTTGCCACCATTAACTTCACTCCCGCCACTAACCAAGAAGTTTTGACCATTCCCACGGAAGCAGTAATCCAGACGGGCAAACGTAGCGTTGTGATGGTCGCCCAAGGTAACGGCGGGTTTACTCCGGTCAATGTAGAGATTGGTACCGAGGCAAACGGGCAGACAGAAATTCGCAAAGGCCTTGAAGCGGGACAGAGAGTGGTCGTTTCAGGACAATTCCTGATTGACTCGGAAGCCAGCCTTAAAGGAACTGAAACTCGCATGGGCGAAGCCCCACAAGGCGGCACAAGTAATACCTCAAATAATCAAACACACGCGGGAAGGGGAAAGATAGAGAGCATTAGCAATGATGAAATCACAATCTCCCACGGCCCGATCCCAAGCCTGCAATGGGGCGAAATGACAATGGGTTTCAAAGCCCCGGCAAACGGCGTACCGAAAACTATCGCGGTCGGCGACACAGTGACGTTCGAAATCCGCCCGAGGAAAGATGGTGCCTATGAGATCGCCACGATTTCGCCGGCTGGTACTGCACCAAGCGCCGCAAAGAGCAATGCGGCGGGAGCCACCTCACAAAGCCAGGAAGCGCCTCGTAGTGCAGGAGGTGCAAAAAAATGATTGCCAAGCTAATTCGCTGGTCAATTATCAACCGTTTTTTGGTATTACTTGCCACGTTGATGGTGACTGCCTGGGGAATCTGGGCGCTATCGCGCACACCTGTTGATGCCCTTCCCGACCTCTCAGACGTTCAGGTCATTATCCGGACCACCTATCCGGGCCAAGCGCCTCAGATCGTTGAAAACCAGGTGACATATCCACTGACAACGACGATGCTTTCTGTGCCCGGTGCAAAAACGGTTAGAGGGTACTCCTTCTTTGGCGATTCCTTCGTCTATATCCTGTTCGAGGACAAAACAGACCCCTACTGGGCTCGATCACGTGTCCTTGAATACTTGAATCAGGTCCAATCACGTCTGCCGCCCCAGGCAAAAACGGCGCTGGGACCCGACGCGACTGGTGTTGGCTGGGTATATGAATACGCACTGATCGACCGCAGCGGAAAGATGGACCTATCCCAACTACGCACGTTGCAGGACTGGTTTCTCAAATACGAACTAAAAACAGTAGCAAACGTATCAGAGGTAGCCAGTATCGGCGGGATGGTCCGTCAGTACCAGATCGTTTTAGACCCGGACAAGCTGCGTGCTTACAATATCCCGCACGGCAAAGTAATTGAAGCCGTTCAAAAGGCAAATCAGGAATCAGGCGGCTCGGTACTGGAACTCGGTGAAGCCGAATACATGGTACGAGCATCCGGGTATCTAACGTCCCTCGATGATTTCAGGAAGATCCCCTTGACCACCACGGATGCCGGTGTATCGGTGCGACTGGGTGATGTCGCACGCATACAAGTCGGTCCAGAAATGCGTCGCGGCATTGCAGAACTCAACGGTGAGGGCGAGGTGGCGGGCGGCGTAATTGTTATGCGTTCAGGGAAAAATGCACTGGAAACGATTGAAGCGGTGAAGGCTAAGCTCGAAAATCTGAAATCCAGCTTGCCGCCAGGTGTCGAAATTATCCCAACTTACGACAGATCTAATCTTATCAACCGCGCCGTTACAAACCTCGAACATAAACTTATCGAAGAATTTATTGTGGTTGCGGTTGTATGCGCCATCTTCCTATTTCACATTCGATCTGCTTTGGTAGCCATCGTCTCACTTCCACTCGGGATACTGGCCGCGTACATCGTTATGTACTACCAAGGCGTCAACGCCAACATCATGTCGCTTGGCGGGATTGCCATCGCAATCGGTGCCATGGTCGACGCCGCAGTAGTCATGATCGAGAACGCCCATAAACATATCGAAGCATGGAACCATGCAAATCCAGGCAAGAAGCTTGATGGCGAGGAGCATTGGCAGGTCATCGGCGACTCTGCATCGGAAGTTGGCCCTGCCCTATTCTTTTCGCTGTTGATTATTGTCTTGTCTTTCATCCCGGTGTTTACGCTGGAAGCACAAGAAGGACGCCTTTTCTCGCCGTTGGCTTTTACAAAAACGTACGCCATGGCTGCCGCCGCTGGCCTTGCAGTGACACTAATCCCTGTATTGATGGGTTATTTGATTCGCGGTCGCATCCCAGATGAGCAAAAAAATCCGCTCAACCGTTTTCTGATTGCGCTTTACCGTCCTCTACTCGACGTGGCCCTGCGTTTCCCGAAGGTGACGCTTCTTGCTGCTGCTGTCTTGGCCGTAGTGACCATTTGGCCTCTTTCCCGCTTAGGTGGCGAGTTCATGCCAGCACTGGATGAAGGTGACGTACTTTACATGCCATCTGCGTTACCTGGTCTATCAGCCGGCAAAGTGTCGCAACTATTGCAGCAAACCGACCGGCTCATCAAAACAGTTCCGGAGGTTGCAACCGTGTTCGGTAAAGCAGGCCGGGCAGAAACCGCGACAGACCCAGCACCTTTGGAGATGTTCGAGACAACCATTCAATTCAAACCGCGTGACCAGTGGCGTGCCGGCATGACGACAGACAAGCTTATTGAAGAGCTTGACCGCACTGTCAAAGTTCCAGGTTTATCGAACATCTGGGTACCGCCGATCAGGAACCGAATTGATATGCTGGCCACTGGAATCAAGAGCCCTGTTGGCGTGAAAGTTGCCGGTACAAACCTGCAAGAAATTGATCGCGTCACTGGGAAAATCGAAAGTGTTATTAAAAAGGTCTCCGGGGTTTCTTCAGCGCTAGCAGAACGACTCAATGGAGGGCGCTATGTCGACGTCAACATTGATCGTGATGCAGCAGCCCGTTATGGACTAAACATCGCAGACGTACAAAGCATTGTCTCTTCCGCCATTGGCGGGGACAACATTGGAGAAACGATCGAGGGGTTGCAGCGGTTCCCGATCAATCTTCGTTATCCACGCGAGGTACGTGATTCCGTTGAAAAGTTGCGACAGTTACCAGTGTTGACGGAGCGTGGGGCACAGATTCGGCTCGGGGATGTAGCCAATATCAAAATCAATGACGGTCCGCCCATGCTCAAAAGCGAAAACGCTCGCCTGTCAGGATGGGTGTACGTCGACATTCGTGGTCGAGACTTAAGCTCGGCCGTGAAAGACATGCAGCAGGCGGTTGCCAAGGAAGTGAAATTACCACCTGGTTATTCAATCTCCTGGTCAGGACAATTCGAATACCTTGAGCGTGCAAGCGAAAAGTTAAAAGTAGTCGTGCCGGCAACTTTGCTTATCATTTTTGTGCTGCTGTACCTCACGTTCCACCGCTTGGACGAGGCAGCGCTGATCATGGGAACACTGCCCTTTGCTTTGGCAGGCGGTATTTGGCTGGAATGGATCCTCGGCCACAACCTCTCTATTGCAAGCGGCGTTGGCTTCATTGCTCTTGCCGGTGTGGCAGCCGAATTTGGCGTCATTATGCTGCTGTACCTAAAGCATGCTTGGGAAGCCCGCCTCATAGCAGGAAAAATCAGCGAAACGGATTTACTCAACGCGATCCGAGAAGGCGCTGTACTACGTGTGCGTCCCAAAGCGATGACAGTCGCGGTCATTATCGCCGGCTTGGTACCCATTATGGTCGGGTCCGGCACGGGCTCGGAGGTCATGCAGCGAATTGCCGCACCCATGGTGGGAGGGATGATCACAGCCCCCCTCTTGTCAATGTTCGTTGTGCCGGTCGTGTATCTGTTGCTGAGACGGCGCACGTTACGCCATGCCCGCGTTTTCTCTCATCAGCGCATAGACGCGATCTACGAGCCGACCCAATGATTAGGAGCAACTACAACACCTATTTACAGACCTCTGAATTGCCGGATCGTATCTTTACATCCCGTAAAGACCGGCAGGGCCGGCGGCGCGATTATAAATCAAGTATGGAACGCGCTTTTGGCTCAATACGAAGCGGAAAAGATGCAAACGGATATATGCCGCCATCTCTTCCAATATCTAGAAGCGTAACAAGGAGCAAATCATGAAAAAGCCACTTATAGTATTAATTGGAGTTGTTCTTTTTAACACGACGCTTCCTGTTTTAGCTGGTCCAAATTGGGCGCTGATCGAGGACGGACGCAAGGCTCAAGCTGCGCGGATGCACCAAGGATCTTCGAAAGAAGCGACGACTCAACAACAGGACAGCAAAAACGCGAAAATGCAAAAGATGATGAAAGAATGCCAAGCAATGATGAATAAAGGTTAAATAGAGCCAAAGGCTGCGTTATTGATGATTCGCCACGATGACGCAGCCAATTTCGCTAATTTCCGCAATAATTATTGATTAAATAACTTGATAAATTATCCAACCAAAAAGGAATCTTATGAAAATGTTCGCTATTACTTCTATTCTGATTGCCCTCTTCTCTTCAAATGTAGTGTTTGCTCAGGATAAGAAAATGAGCGATATGGACATGAAGAAATGTATGGATATGAAAGGCATGGATATGAAGGGCATGAAAGACATGGATATGAAATCATGCATGGAGATGATGAACCAGAGTGGTGAATCCAAAAGCATGTCCGATGCCGGCAATACCGATATGGTACATAAGGCCGCTGGCGTCGTAAAAAACGTTGAGCCTAAAAAAGGAATAGTAACTTTGGCACATGGACCGGTCGAGAGCCTTAAGTGGCCCGCCATGACCATGGGGTTCACTGTCCGCGACAAAGCTCTGCTTGATAAGATGTCAGTTGGTAAAAGCGTCAATGTCGAGTTTGTAAAAGAAGGTGCAAATTACGTAATTACGAAGGCATATTAAACAAGTCGCAGGGCGAGTTATATCTTGTAGAGTTTTTACAAGCGTCGTTTGGAGTTCAACGTTCTGACCTAGCCTTCGACCCCTCTATAGATGAAAAACGCTTTGCTTGTGAAGTCCGTCTACAAGCAAAGCGTCTGACATCCCTGTTCTACTGTCAGGCGGCTGCCATTCGACGACACTCGGCTGCGCAACGTTTACAGGCTGCTGCGCATTTCTGACAATGATCCATCTGATGCTTGGCGCATTCATTGCCACAGGCTTCACAGATGTCTGCACATTGCTGACAGATTGCTTTAGCATGTTCGCTCCCACGAGCCATATAACTGGCGGCGAGGCGGCAAATTTGGGCGCAATCGATATCTAGGGCGATGCAGCGTGCCATCATTTTGACATCTTGCTCTTGCAAGCAGGAAGTCGCACAGAAATCGCAGGCGTCTGCGCAAGCGTTACAGGCTTCGATACACGAGGCATATTGTTGATTTGGCATAGCTTCTCCATTTAATGGTAATCAGCACGACGTTCAAGAATTTTCCAAATACCACATTCCTATGGCTGATTGATTAGCCTTTGGGCGGGCCCAAGATTCGCCGTTGGCACAAAATCACAGATCGAGAATTTTTTGCACAACATCTCTCGCATGTCGTTAATCCCGTTAGTCTGAGAATGGACGATCCCGCTGCAATAGCGCTCTAGCTCGCCATGATCAATGTCTCGTTTCACTTGGCAGGCCAAGCTTGGAAAAAGCGCTCGATAATGGTGATTGCTGAAGGTTTGCAAAAAGGTGCGGTTAAATTCCGTGCCTGTGGGTGTCCGCTCCAATTGCTGAATTGCTTGACGTCCTTGCGGCTGCAATTGTGGTGTGTGGTTTACGCCGTACCATTCCCGCAAGAGCCGTTGTGCTTTTAGGATCTCTTCCCGTTGAGTGCGATTTGCTTGGCGCGACATAGACCTGATCTGATCATCCGTTGCCTTTGCCGGTGTTGGATTGGTATCCGGGGTTGGGGCGGTGCCTTCCTGGGCATTGTCAACGGGAGCGTCCCGTTGAAGATCAGTCCCCGCTGCCAGTTCAGTCATCCTTAACGCAGAGTAATGATGGTCAATAATAAATTCAAGATAAGCTTTCTCAAATTCCGCAGTCGCACCTCGACCTGGACCGCTGGCTTGTGCGGCAGGGACCGCTATTGCCAGTATCGCAGTGGCACCTAGGGCGAAGAGCACTTTACTAACAGGACGCATCGCGCCCCTTGTAACACAGGTTCTTGGATTCAAAGGCTTATTCAGGCTTTCCTCGAAAGATAATATGTCAACCACGGTTTTCTCCTTTCAGAAAATTGGCTACTGTCCATACCGATCCTCCCTGTAGATATCGACGGCGAGCGAGCCGCTCTATTAATCCCGTGCTAGTTAGATTCCCCTCTTGCTTCCCATTTCCAATCTGAGCAACCTTTCCCGCATGAAAGTCAATAAGCGTTTTCGAGAAATTCCTGATTTCTCAGCGATTGCCATTAATCGGAAATATTCTTGATCCTCTTTCCATTGCCCACATGGAGCTTCGATCTTATGCGCACAAACATCGCACTGATTTCAGCCTCCTTCCTGACGGCCGAAACGGCAATCTGAATGTAACCCACGAAATTCAGCGTGCCTGTCGTGTGGATACTCAGAACCTGTTTGCAGAATATCCTATAGATAAATCCTCTCATCGGCACTCAGAAAATATCGTGACTCTACGCATGCAATTTCGTACAACCGGAGCAAAGAGTAAGCCGGACTAAACTACGGGTATTAACAGCGCGAAGAAATTAGCAAATTAGATCGCCAAGCCGAATATATTTGTAAAATTTACAAGCATCATAGTATGCAAATTCCACAAGCAGCACCAACCGTTACCTACCATTCTTTATGTGATTTAACCAGCATTAACCGCCCTTGGAATTCGGCCAAATGTAAATCTTTTAATGGCGGGGTCCTGGTACTTGAAGGTTTCATGTGCTTTGCCACGCCCAAATAAAAATTAGCGTACAAGGCACATACCTTTCGAAAAACGATTGCTAATGCATCCTGATTTCCTGTATGCCTCTATTGTTATTTAAAGCCCAGATAGCTTGGAAGGCCTGCCTTGGATCGTCAATTCTCGCACCACTAATGCCGTAAGATTAGCTAATCCAATGGACTCTCCTACGCTTGATGAAGTATTTTCCTCCTATAAAAATCTTGAAAGAAACAAAGAAAAGTGTTGCACTTCATATTTTAAATCGCCGCCCTGGATAGGTGCATCATGATGCGACTACCGACACCTAGGGAAGCGGGCCGGGATCTACCCGCTCGCCTATAACACATTAACGAGTCGAACGCATACTAGGACGATGCCAAGATACAATCGACCGCTACGACGAATGGCCAAAACAGACAACGATTGCCAGCCTAAGCCTGATTCGTTACAAGATTCTGTCTTTTTCGAAACCAGATCGTGTTGCACTCTTCTTTATATCCAGCTTTCGATCCACAAAAACCTGCCTGCACACTGTCATGATGTGAAAGCAATCGGAATTCTGTAACTATCACGGCTTATTGCGGTTTAAAAAAGGCGTAATGAGATCCATAGGAAGGGGAAACACAACGGTAGTGTTTTTTTCAGCGCCAATAACCGTGAGTGTTTCCAAATAGCGTAACAGCATCGCTTGAGGCTCTTTGGCAAGCGTGTTAGCCGCTTGGTATAGTTTTTCGGACGCTTGCAACTCCCCTTCAGCATGAATGATTTTGGCGCGTTGTTCCCGCTCCGCTTCCGCTTGTCGAGCTATAGCCCGAACCATTGATTCGGTGAGGTCAACCTGCTTGATCTCGACGTTCGCGACTGTGACGCCCCATGAAGTCGCCTGAGCGTCTAGAGCAGCGCGAATATCGGCGTTCAGCTTTTCGCGATCTGCGAGCATTTCGTCCAACTGGTGTTTGCCCAATATCGAACGCAAGGTTGTCTGCGCTAGCTGACTTGTCGCGTTCTGGTAATCCACCACTTGAATGACAGCACGGGATGCATCCTCTACACGAAAATACACGACAGCATTTACTTTTACCGAAACGTTATCACGTGAAATTACATCCTGAGGTGGTACTTCCATTGCTATGGTACGAAGGTCAACTTTTACAGCCTGTTGCAAAAAAGGAATAATGATGACGAGCCCAGGCCCTTTTACACTTGTAAATCGGCCTAGCGTAAAAATGACTCCCCTCTCATATTCTCGATATACACGCATCGAAGTCAAGACAATAAAAATTACAAAAACGATCACCACCCCAAATGCGGATTCGAAAATCATTATTACTCCTTTTGATGTGTCTATTGAGTTGAATTCTTTTAGGCCACTGCAGATGTACCAGCACCTACCATCACGGTGCCACGAAATGGTGAACCAAGTATTTAATATTTTAAAATTCCGAGGATGTAATAAAAATTATCTGTATATTTAAATTCCACCAAAAATATTTCCAAAAAGATTTAAAATTTGCATCTATAGATGTTTCCTCCAATTACGGTGCAGTCTAAAATTTCAGTTTGGAATCAATGTAAACTTTTACAAGAATTTAAGAAACATTTTTTTGAACTAACCGTGGTGAATGGCACTTGCCATAACTACTGTACGGATGTACAGTAGTAGAAAAAACCCAATGAGAGACTACTATCAGGGCGTTTTTCTTCACGTCGCCACTATTTGACTTTATTGATCAGCGCTGTACCTGTACTTTGAAACAAGAATACTTTAATGAAAGTTAGTTTCAATAATACAATAGGATGAGAGCGTCATAAATTGATGGAGAAGAAGACACGTGGACGTTATTGGACAAGGCTATTGCGAAAACAACCAACTATGCGTCTGGGTGGAAACCCCAACGAAGGTTGGTAAGAAGCTATTGAAATACAGTTTCCCTGAAGTAAGAATAGCCAACCAAAGCTTTCTTGAAACAGCTTGGCTCCATTACTGCAGTACCAGCAGAAGGAGTGAGCAGGCATATTTACAAGCCGTAGCTGGGCTGCAATGCCTGCCTTCGATGTCGGAGCATCATACTGCGTTTGTCATTCGGATTTTAGGATCACTCCCGGATAAGCCCCCAACTCGGAACGAGATGCGGGAGTTTTTCTCTGTTATAGAGCAGGCAATCAAGATCTCGAAATCTCACATATCGGCGTTGAGGCCCTTAGTTCTAAATTCGAGGAAACTTTTTTGGGCTGGGATCGACGCGTGGTTTGATTCAAATATCCTCAGCTTTCGCTACCATGACATAAAGAATTTTCTGGACCCGCTGCCCCCCGATAAGCGCAGTAGTTCATTGACCCTATCGTCATTTGAAGATACATCCAGTCAGGCCCCTGGAGCGATCACAGATATTACGTTCAAGACGATCACGGAGGCGCGGGACAAGCAAGCAAAGCATCTTGATACACGACTTGCGGAGCTTCAGGAAAAATGCTTTCAAGCGTTGACTTATTGGGAAACGCGTAAAGCTGCGTTAACAACTCTTGCCGCCATTCTCACGTCTAAGCGGTACGCGGAAATTCAACAGGTGTTAGACCCTCATCGAAAAGGATGGTCAGAGATTGAGTCCGAACGTTCAGCACTGAATGCTATAGATAGCAGAGAGCTTGGAGCCTTTTATGTCACAGAGTTTCTTCAAGAGGAACTGCATGTGTACGTAAAAATGCAAAGTTTCATCTCTCAATATAAGACCGTTTATCCCCACGGGGATCGCGTTGCAAACTATTTCAGTGATGAATTGATCAAAGGGTTCAGCGGCAAGAAAAGTTTCCTGCCGGATCTATTGTGCTCACTTTCCTATTTTGGATCAGCCGAGTTGGTTGCAATTCAGGTATTAATTTTGTCAGAAACTGGTTTCAACCCGCAACCGCTTCAAGACTTGCATATTTCTCAGTGTGAACGAGAGAAAGGGCAAACCGCACGCTGGAGACTCATGCCTATTAAGAAGAAGACTGGAAAAAGTCAGGACCAGGCATTGGACTCTGCCGATGAAGGTTTGGAGGACGATGCCGACTACATCGTGAAGCATGCAAGTCAGCCAGGTCAAAGAGGTAAAAAAACAGCCTTTGACGCAATGGAGATGCTTATATCGAACTATGACCGGCTGCGCGGGCACTGGGCATGCGCGCCTCACAGTGAAGGCTACCTTTTTTGTTACCCCAACCGTTTGGAGGGATTCCGCGCTCAGCGACGTATCGGCACATGGGGGAAAGTATTTGATAAATTTAAGCTGGAATGGAATATCAATCCAAACTACACGTTTAAACACCTTCGAAGCCAAGTCGGATGCCAAGTCGTTGTACGAAGCAATGGAAATCTGTTCGAAGTAAGAAACAAGCTCGGTCAATCAGATATTGCGACCTCTGCCGGCTATGTGGCTCAAGTTCTGACAGGGCTTGACGAAGCGATCATTAATCAGTTTGAACGTCAGATAGCAGCGACCATCATGTTCGCCATCGGCGGCGATGACGCGTTATATACGCATCAACTTCAACGCGAAGATATAAACGTTAAGACTATCCCGATCGTTACGTTACAAAATCGGCCGGTCCGAGCAGACGAAATCAAACAAAAACTAACTGCGGTTGGTAATGGCGTTGGATGCATGAGCCCAACAGAAAGCCCGAATCATACGATCAAGTCCGGTGAGGTTTGTGATGGCGAACAATGCCATGACTGCAAACAGCAAAAAATCATCATCACGGAAGGCCGCATGAAGGAAAATATTTTAATGCTGCGGTACTTTCGAGATCACCTGGAAGAAATTTGCTCACGCAACTCTGAACATTGGATAAAACATGGCGTGAAGGCATTTGCGTTTCAAATTGCGCTTTCTCACGTTATACGCAACAACATACGGTATAAAAGTTTGTACGAAGAGATAGAGCGGCAAGTAACCAAAGAACAAGGCCCCCAATTCCAAACAGCGTAGAAGAAAGATAAAAATGAGTCACGCCCCAGATTATCAGCCAAGCACAGTAGCCGACAATTTACTTACCATCGGAAGCAGTCTTCCTCCACAAGAACGAATGCGTATCATCGACTTTACAAGTCCGTTTCACGACTTGGTAAAACATGCAAATTACGTATCGGATTTTAGCGAAGACGTTATCCGTTACAAATACAGTGCTGGCGGCGGGAAGGTTGAAGAAAAGCAAATTGAATTAAATAAATTTTGGATTGCATCGTCATCCATTTATCCAGAGGCCGAGCGCTTCACTGACCGAAGGGAACTCGTAAATACTGCGAAGGCATTGGTTAATATTGTTTTGAGCAAAAGCAGTGCCGCATCCTCTCCCGATGTTGCCTTAGCGTACCTTGAGATGCTGTGCGCTTGGATGCGCAAACAAGATATTTATCAGTTTCAGGATTTGACTAGGGATCATGTAAACCATTTCCTGCAAGACTGTGCCATAGGTATCGGTGTGGCAAGCGGTCTAAACAGCCGGCTGATGAAATTACTCGAAGATTATGAAAAAAATCTCTCACCACCTGACCGACAGACCGCACTGCTAAGCCACCTGATAGCCAGAAAAAAGCCTGCGAAGGCCGGAACCGGATTTGTTTTTAATTTAGACGCTCTGTCAAACGCCATCGGGATGAGAGCGACAAATTCACTGCCACGGCCTTTTATCGAAAAGTTCGCGGACCTTGTAAATATCTCTGTTGCGGACTTTCTGGTTACAGGATACGAAGTCAAGGCTGTTTCAGTAACAACATTGGAGCGTGTGGCAAACACAATTAACCAACTAAGTCAAATTCCTACAGGCTTCGATACGATTCGCTTCTTTGCATTTCCTGATACTACTGAAGAATTTTTCCTCAACTTTAAAGGGGCTCCGCGAGGACGCACCGAAAATCTCTCTCTTGATGATGCCGTCGAAATTATGGCTGCTGGCGCAACATGGATCATCGACTATGCAGAGGCCTTCTTCAAGCTAGGACACGCAGCCAAACGTCTACTCATTAAGCACCCGAATTCACTTTGGTACCACGTTCCTCGTAAAGTTGCCGATGAGGTTGCTCTTATAAGGGAAGAAACCGGGGTAGACCTTAATAAAATCACAGACATGAATATTAAAAATTTCGATGATGTGATCATGGCTTTTCATTTGTTATCGTCAGCGTGTGTTTGTGTGATTTACAGCAATACCGCTCGCAGAAAAATGGAAATTGCAAGTAACAAGTTTGGCCTTACCTATGGATGCTTAAAAAAATCAGAACTTGGTGTTTACTCAATGCGGGTATATATCGAGAAAACGATAAGAGATTACGTGACAACAGGCATTAACTTTTTGGCAGGCAAAGCTATTGAAGTGCTTCAAAGAATCCACGAAATCTATTCAGATTTAGATTCTGATGGGCAGGTTGCGGATGACCAGCCACTATTTTCTGCCAGACTCGGGTTTACAACAGGAGCCTTTGTTACCGGAAACTACACCGATCCGAAAATAGCAGACAGACATCTTCCAAAATGGATAGAATTAGTTATCGGAAATGATTTAATACAAGTGCGACCGCACATGTGGCGTAGGTTCTATGCTGTTCTTTATTTTTATCGATATGACTTCCCTCAGCTTTCAGCCTTGTCTAAACAATTTTTTCACTTCAGTGAAAGCAAAACCTTTACTTACATTACCGATAAAAACTTCGTAGAACACGCAAGTAGTATTTCGGAAAAAGTAAAGCTGCACGAAGTTAAAATTGATGGAAAAGAAGCTACGGCAATCGAAGAATTTGATGTTGAGTATATAAAGATTTTTGACAGTGTAGCGGAAGAATATATGCTGCGAAGCATTATGAAAGCTGCTGAGGGTAACACTTCTGGTGGCTTCGGTCGCTCTCTTATCAAACGTGTGGCTGACTATGTAAAGCAGTTCAACACCGACGCCGTGCTAACGGACGCACAAAGATTTATGCCGCTTGCCAAAAAATTAATTCGGGAAGGACACGTACCAAAGCCACTTGCACATGGCATCTGCTTCGCAAGGGAGAGTGCTCATTACGAGGCACACGAAGCGCACTGTGCGAAAGAAGGAAAAATCGATCGGAGCCAGGCATCGTGCACTTTGTGTAGTAGCTGTAGCAATCACGGCACTCATAGCGGGACCATGAGTTTTCTCGAAGGCGAAATCGCTCACTTCGAGAATATTCTAAATGATTTTAGCCAATCTGCCTTGAAACACGAACACGCGAAGACGAAGTTAGCGCGTTTGCACGAAGCGAAGCAATATCACCTTGCGGAGTATGAAAGAAATAAAAAGATAACTATTGAGATATTCCCTGTTCCAGCATAGAAACGGGACGCTGATGCATGGAAAACCAATTTTAAAAGACTATGCAAAAAGATTCAAAAAAAGGTTCTGACGCTTTTTCATCTGCCCATATATCGCAGGTGTCGCACAGCACTGCAAGAAAGAAAATTGAGGTGAAAGTAGCGCTCCTTGAATATTGGGGTCGAACAGGCGTTCCCTGGAAAAGAGATGTAGAGGGAAAATACGTGTTTGATCAAAATGGACAAAAGATTCTTGAACACGTGCCTGACTCTGAGAATGAGGTGCGCCGCTGGAAACAAACAGACAACAGTGATGGAATCATTGCTCAAGCATTAAACGAAATGCTTCAACAAGAGCTAATCCAGCCAGATCATGTCGATGCATTTGGCAGTTACGACGCAGCAGCCTTGACACCAGGGGGAATTCAGAAAATAAGGAATAAAGAGGAAAAAGCGCATTACTTTACGTTAAAACAAAACTTAAATCGGGCGCTAGAAATTCTTAAGGCGACGAAAGAAAGACAGTTCGAGTCGGAAAACAAGCAAGGCTTGATTTCCGAATTGAACAGCCGACTTAAAACCATGGATAGCCAGCGGGAAAGCGCTGCATTACAGTCTCTGGCGGATCGGAAAGAACTACGGGCATTGTTAGCAAGATGGAAAGAAGCGGAAGAAAGGTACATGCGCCGAGAAAAAGAGATGAAAGCGCTTCTTGCTGAAAAAGATGAACAAATTGCGTTGCTTGACGCCAAAGTTCGCGATTTGGTGAAAGAAAGACAAAAGGTGATCGGGTTAAACAACACAAAAGGGTCACCAAATGAAACGTGAAACGGCCAGTAATAACGAAAAGGCGGCAACATTTGTAAAAAAAATGAGGGAGTTTGTTGACGAGGCACTACAAGGTAAAGCCGAAGTTCCAATGAGGCATGGGCAGGTGAATGTCACAGCGGTAGCTGAGAAACTTGGTTTTGCGCGGGAGCGCTTTCATTCAAACAAAGCTTTGGCACAGGAAATGGCGCGACTGCTGGGATTTATGGGGCAAGTCGCTATAACAGAAGCCAAGCCAAGTCATTCCAACAAGGAGATGAGAGCACTTGAAGCGCGTGTGAAAACATTAGAGAAAGCTTTATTGTTGAAGACAATTGAATTGGAGGCAGTCCGGGAGCAGACGCTCCGCAGAGACCAGGCTGAGGAGTATCTACTGCGTACAGGTCGTGTGATCCACCCATACCACCGACAGCATCCGGACGGAAGTTGCAACTCTTTCAATAGTTAAAATGCAATCCCCCTACCCGACATTTTCAGGCATCGTGGAGAAGTCGTGGAACAGGTTTTTCACGATGAGGCGTGGAGACAAACTCTACCGCGTTTGCCTTCAGACCGACGTGAACGATGCACGACCTCTGCCAGGGGAAGTATGGCAAGTCAGCGGCGAACCGTTTATTGATGAAAAAAATAGCCGATATGGCTGGCAACTGCTCGCTCATGAAGCGTGCATGATTATGCCGTCCGGGGAGTTGCTCATTGATTTCCTTGCCACGCAGTTTGATGGCATCGGTCGAGCGAAAGCTAGTGCAATGTGGCGTAGTGCGGTGGAACAATCTATAGATTTACACGATGCATTAGATAATAGGAAAACTGATCTTCTCTCAGCGTTATTAGATAAAAAGAATAAAAAGTTGTTAGCACCTGAATTTATTCCGATTTTGCTGCGTCGCTGGCATGAGGTCTTAGCCGAATCGAAAGCCATGCGGTGGATGCAAGAACATGGCTTTTCAAAAACGTTGGCTCGCCGGGCAAGACAAGCTTGGGGAGCGGACGCCGTGGAAGCCATAGAAGATAATCCTTACCGTCTATTGGCGTTCGTACCAAGCAACAGCGCAGCCGCATCGTTTGCCAAAGTCGATAATTTGGCCATCCGTAAATTCAAACTTGCCCAACACGACAGTCGCCGCCTTCTCGCAGCGTTCGAGTGTGCGATGTACCAGGAATGGGATAATGGCAATACAGCAGCAACTTTAAGCAAACTTAGTGAGCGCCTTGACTTGCTGCTCGGCCGGACCAGAACAAGTAATGACAATATCCTCAAAAACGCAGCAGCAAATTTAGCCGTTGAGTTCACTGAGGGATCAGGTGACGAAATACTTGTTCAACTGCGTGGCGTGGCCTTGATGGAACGCACAATATCGGAGCGGTTCATCGCGATGATCGACGGGCGAGAAGAGTTTCAAGGCGCACTTTTCCGAGCAAAATTCGATTTATTTCAGCTTGAGTATTTTGAAGAAACGACTCGCATCCGAAGTGGTTCTCCCGATTTCGCATTAAATGGGCACCAAAAATTAGCGGTAGAGATGTCGCTAAGTGCACCGTTATCTATAATTGCAGGCGATGCAGGCACCGGCAAAACAACGACCCTTAACGCGTTATTTGATCAAATTATTTCGCAAGGTGGCGCTATTTTTCCGATGGCACCGACTGGTAAAGCTGCAAAGCAGATCCGTGAGGCAACTGGTCAAGGACATGCCAGCACAATTGCGAAATTCGTCCTTGACAGGAAAAAGGGTCGAGTTTCCCCCCAACCGGGTGCGTACTTTGTCATCGATGAAGCCAGTATGGTTGATACTTCGACATTATATGAACTACTAAAATTTATCCCTTCGGGCTCACGAATCGTATTTGTAGGAGACCCCTATCAACTTCCGCCGATCGGGGCTGGATTAACCTTTCACATCCTGGCCAAGTCGCCGGAAGTACCACAGACGTATTTAACGGAAGTTCACAGATCTGCTGTAGAGACCGGCATACCAGCAGCCGCTAAGCTTATCCGCGACCAAGTGATGCCCCACATGGCACGTTGTCAATATGTGCCGGACGCCCCTGGACGAATAATTACCAGCGACACAGGCGTCCTTTTTATAACCACCGAAAGAAACGAAATTCAGAGTGCGATTATTCGCGCCTATCGCGAAATGAGAACAAAAGGCGAAGTTCAGATTATCGCTGCTATTAACCGTGCTAGCACAGAGAGCCCAGCAGTAGGTGTAGCAAACCTTAACGAGAATTTGCAGAATGTTTACTCCACTTCCAGCCGAAAAACCTTAGAGATCACTCAGTACAAAAAATTTGCAGAAGACGATCCAGTGATTTTTACTAGAAATCTTGCGGCGCGAGATTTATGGAATGGAAGTATGGGCCGCATCGTGGAAATTCTTCCGAAACCGCAGTACGGATCTCAGACATGGGACCATGAAGAAAAGGCAGTTGAGATCGTGGCCATTGCGGAGCTTGACGGGATCCGTCGAAACATGGCATTAGAAGATTTCGACTGTTTAGAATTGGCTTATGCTATTACCTGTCACAAATCACAAGGAAGCTCATTCGAACGGGTCATTATCGTATCGAATGAATCTGCGGTGTTAGACAATACCTGGTTTTATACTGCGTTTACTCGTGCAAAAAAACAGATTGTTCTAATAGGCGACTGGAACACCATGAATAAGCATGTGGTTCGACCCCCAAGGTCGTTTAACAGGATCGTAGGCTTAAGACTAAAGGTGAGAAAACATGGCTAGCGAAGAAATCGCCATTGAGTTGGTATGGGTTGGAAAAGACTTACTCACGTCGTATAAGCTTCCCGTATATTTCACTTCTGACGGTGAACTGTTGGTCTGGCTCAATGATTACATGTTGGATTTCGCAAAACCAAAACGCCAATCGAAAGAGACAAACAAAAACACGTTTGATGCACGTGCCCGTGACCTCAAGGCTTTCGCAGCATATCTCTATAAATACAAGATAGATTGGAAAAACTTTAACAATGAAAATTTCCAGGAATTTATAGAAAAAGAGGTTATAAAGGTTAAGGCTTGGCAAGCCAATCAGCGATATGAACAAATAGATGAATCTGGAGCAAACCTTAATGTGAACCGGAAAATTCATGCCATTTACGATTTCTATGAATGGGCACAATCCGAAAAGATGGTCGCTAATGTAATAGGGCCAGGATGCCAAATTGACACTCTAATTTCGACAGACAAAGATAGTAAAGGCGTACTGAATCACAAAAGCTCCCGTACCCAGCCTAATAAACTTTCAAAAAAGGTGATATCTGTTCTTTACCGCCCCCTCACATTGCCGGTGCCAATATCAAGAAAGACTATAAAGCATTTCCCAACGGACAAAGAACTTAATCTTTTAAATATTATGATAACGCAGGGTACCGAGAGCCTATTCATAGCTGAGCGGGACTCACTCTTTATCGCTATCCTTCGGGAAACCGCATTGCGTGCAGAATCTGCAAATTCATTAACAACGTTACAAATCCCTCCGCTCGCCGAGTTAGAACAAGAAACCGACACCCGAAAAGAGTTCCCTGTAAGACCGTTCATGCAAAAACTGGGCTACCAAAATACTTTTATGCTGAGTTATCCGCTTTGCTTGGAAATACGGAAATTCATAGATGGTCCACGGGCAGACTTACTTACCACTCTTGGCATAAATGATTCCTTAGTAGACGATGCTATCTTTCTTAACTCTAAAACAGGGAAAGCAATGACCGCCAAATCGATGCGGGAAAATATCCGAAATGGATTTAGGAAAGCTGGAATTACTGTGCGAAGAACTGGCGCTCCTGCGATAAGACGCGCACGCGCAAATCAGGAAGGCGTGGACACAATAAGAAGAACACGTGAATCTGGTGGAATGGTAACTAAAGACAGCGTGCAAATGGCAATTGCCAGAAAACTCGGGCATTCCAGCATGGCCTCTCAAGATGCATATATTTATGCACTGAATGCAGTCGAAGCTGAGACTGACGAGGCGGAAATTGCCAAAAGACGCACGGAACTTGAATTACGAGAAAATCGCATTGCGTTAAAAGAAGCAGAGCTTGCGCTGAGGGAGAAACGTTTGCAGATGCCTAAAAAACGGGATATTGGTCTCGACCGGAATAATATGGGAGAAGACGAATCAGGTAGTTTTTAAATGGAATGACCTTTCATTCATGGTCGTTGTTGCGTTGCAAATCGAAACCCGGCTGACGTTAAGTTCATGCAGGAAAGAAACTGTCGTATGCTGTTTTACCCAAAACGATTGAGGCCATTTTCGCCTTCCAGCCATAATCGTAGCGCAATACCTTCACGCCCCAGTTCGCCGCCGACTCGTCGATCGCATTGACGATGGCGGTATTGATGTGCTCGCGCTCCTCGAAAGTCTTGTCCAGTTCCATGCGGCCGATCACGGAACGCAGCGTGGTCTGCGCCAGCTGGGTGATCGCGGCGACATAGTTCGACGAGCCGTAGGACGCGCGCATTGGGTCGGTCACCTGGAAATACAGGATGCCGTCCACCTGCAGCTGGGTGTTGTCGCGCGTGATGCAAACCTGTGGCGGCACATCCAGCGGGATCTCCTTCAGGATGTGCTTGTAGGCCACCCGGTCGATGAAGGGAATCACGATATTCAGGCCAGGCCCGAGTATCGCGTGATACTTGCCCAGGCGCTCCACCACCCAGGCATGCTGCTGCGGCACGACCTTGATGGTCTTGATCACGAACACGACGGCGAGGATGAAAAAGACCAGGGTCAAAGAGCCAAACGTGATTTCCATAGGTGCTTACTCCGGTTGATTGCTGACGATGAGACGGCTGCCGCGGACCTCACGTATGACGAACTGCCCTGCCCTCGCGTGCGCGCCATGGGCCAGTTCCACATCCCACAGGGCGCCGCGGTACATGGCCCTTGCGGTTCCTTCGTGCCAGTGGCTGACATGCAGGCTCTGGCCGATGTCGAGATTGATGTTGGGGTCGCGCGCCGCATCGGTCTTTCGCGGACGGCGCCGGCGCAATGCCAGCGCACCCGCGGCGCCGACCAGGGCCGCCAGAAGGATCTGCACTTCCGCCGACAGGCCGAGCAAGGCGGCCAACGCGCCGGCCGCCATGCCGAGCGCAATCATCAGCAAATAAAATGTCCCGAAAAACATTTCCAGAATGACCAGCATGCCGGCCAAGGCCAGCCATACCATCCAAGCCGTCATATTTTCTCCAGTGGGAAATAAGAAACCCCTGGAACCGTATGGTTGCAGGGGCATGAGAAAACAGCAAGAAACTTTGTTGTTGGTTGTTATCCGGCTGGAATGAAGGCAAGTCTAGCGGATGGGTTTTTCGTCAGCAACTCTTTTCCGGCAGACTGTGCCTAATTCACCACTTAACCGAGGCGCTTGGCCAGGTTCTGCCAGGTATCGACAACCGAGTCCGGGTTGAGCGAGATGGAGGTAATGCCTTCCTTCATCAGCCACTCGGCGAAGTCCGGATGGTCGGACGGGCCCTGGCCGCAGATGCCCACGTATTTGCCCTGCTTGCGGCAGGCGCCGATCGCACGCGACAGCATCGCCATCACCGCCGGATCGCGCTCGTCGAAGTCCGCCGCCAGCAGCGCCATGCCGGAATCGCGGTCCAGGCCCAGGGTCAGCTGGGTCAGGTCGTTGGAGCCGATCGAGAAGCCGTCGAAATATTCCAGGAACTCATCGGCCAGGATGGCATTGGAAGGCACTTCGCACATCATGATCAGGCGCAGGCCGTTCTCGCCGCGACGCAGGCCATTCTTGCCCAGCAGGTCGATGACCTTCTGCGCCTGGCCGAGGGTGCGCACGAAGGGCACCATGATCTCGACGTTGGTCAGGCCCATGTCCTCGCGCACCCGCTTCATCGCCGCGCATTCCATCTCGAACGACTCGGCGAAATCCTCGGCCAGGTAACGGGCCGCGCCGCGGAAACCCAACATCGGATTTTCCTCGTCCGGCTCGTAGCGCGAGCCGCCGATCAGCTTCTTGTATTCATTCGATTTGAAGTCGGACAGGCGAACGATCACCGGCTTGGGCCAGAATGCCGCCGCAATCGTGGCCACGCCTTCGGCCAGCTTGTCGACGTAGAACGCCTTGGGCGATGCATGGCCGCGCGCCACCGACTCCACCGCCTTCTTCAGCGAAGCGTCGATGTTCGGGTATTCCAGAATGGCCTTCGGATGGACGCCGATATTGTTGTTGATGATGAATTCCAGGCGCGCCAGGCCGACGCCGGCATTCGGCACCGACTGGAAGTCGAATGCCAGCTGCGGATTGCCGACGTTCAGGCTGATCTTGACTGGCAGTTCCGGCAGTTCGCCGCGCATCACCTCGGTGACTTCGGTTTCCAGCAGGCCGTCATAGATCCGTCCTTCATCGCCTTCGGCGCAGGACACGGTGACCAGGTTGCCGTCGATCAGCACGTCGGTTGCGTCACCGCAGCCAACCACCGCCGGCACGCCCAGTTCACGGGCAATAATAGCGGCGTGGCAGGTGCGGCCGCCACGGTTGGTGACGATGGCCGAGGCGCGCTTCATCACCGGCTCCCAGTTGGGATCGGTCATGTCGGCCACCAGCACGTCGCCCGGCTGCACCCGCTCCATTTCAGACGGATCGCGGATCACGCGGACCGGGCCGGCGCCGATCTTCTGGCCGATTGCGCGGCCAGAGGTCAGCACCACGCTGCTGCCCTTCAACTTGTAGCGCTGCTGGGCATCGGTCGATTTCTGTTGCGACTTTACGGTTTCCGGACGCGCCTGCAGGATGTAGAGCTTGCCGTCGCGGCCATCCTTGCCCCATTCGATATCCATCGGGCGGCCATAATGCTTCTCGATGATCACCGCATACTTGGCCAGCTCGACGATTTCCTCGTCGTTGAGCGAATAGCGATTGCGCATCTCGATCGGCACATCCACCGTGCGCACCGAGCGGCCAGCCTTGGCTTCGCCGGTGAATTCCATCTTGATCATCTTGGAACCGATGTTGCGGCGGATGATGGGCAGCTTGCCCTGCGCCAGCATCGGCTTGTGGACATAGAACTCGTCCGGATTCACGGCGCCCTGGACCACCGTCTCGCCCAGGCCGTAGCTGGAGGTGATGAAGACCACGTCGCGGAAGCCGGATTCGGTGTCCATCGTAAACATCACGCCGGCGGCGCCGACATCGGAGCGGACCATACGCTGCACGCCGGCCGACAGGGCCACTTCGGCGTGGGTAAAGCCCTTGTGGACGCGGTAGGAGATGGCGCGGTCGTTATACAGCGAAGCGAACACGTGCTTCATTGCTTCCAGCACGTTGTCGATGCCGACCACGTTCAGGAAGGTTTCCTGCTGACCGGCGAAGGACGCATCCGGCAGATCCTCGGCGGTTGCCGAAGAGCGGACGGCAAAGGACATTTCCGCGGTGGAATCGGCGACCAGGCGCTCGTAGAACTGGGTAATTTCCTGCTGCAGACGCGGCTGGAAGGGAGTGTCGATGATCCACTGGCGAATCTCGGCGCCGGCGGCGGCGAGCGAGCGCACGTCGTCGATGTTCAGGCCGGCCAGGCGATCCTCAATGCGTTGCGCGAGAGAAACACCGCCGACTTCGCTATGGGACAGAAAGTCGCGGAAGGCCTGCGCGGTGGTGGCAAAACCCGTCGGCACGCGAACGCCGGCGCCGGCGAGCTGACTGATCATCTCGCCCAGCGATGCATTCTTGCCGCCGACCGACTCGACGTCGGTCATCCTGAGTTCTTCAAACGATGCTACGTAGGTGGCCTCCGGGGAGCCCCCCTGGTTTGCTGCATTGGACATAACAACCTCTGGTTTGATGGGAAATCGGGACGTGCGCCGTCGCACCCGGGGGTTTTTGGTATTCTTCTGCGGGTCTGCGCGGTTTTCATTTGCGGCATTTTACAGGCGCGGCCGGATTTTTGGCTTGCACTCTCGACAATTCACTCTTTCCATCAAACTCTCCCATGCGCGATATCGTCTCTCCCCACCTGCCAGCAGCCGAACGCACGGTGTTTTTCGTCTCCGACGGCACCGGCATCACGGCCGAGACCTTCGGACACTCGGTGTTGACGCAGTTCGAGCTGCGCTTTCGCCAGATCCGGCTGCCGTTCATCGATACGCTGGAAAAAGCGTACGACGCGGTGCGCCGCATCAACGAATGCTGCGCCGCCGACGGCAAGCGGCCCATCGTGTTCTCGACCCTGGTCAAGGCCGACCTGTCGGCCGTGGTACGGCGTTCCAGCGGTATGCACATGGACCTGATCCATACCTTCGTCGAACCGCTGGAACAGGAACTGGGCATCAAGTCCAGCCACACAATCGGTCGCAGCCATAACATTGCGGATTCGGACGAATACAAGAACCGGATCGAGGCGATCAACTTCTCGCTGGCGCATGACGATGGCCAGTCTGACAAGAACCTGGCGATGGCCGACGTAATCCTCGTTGGCGTGTCGCGCTCCGGGAAGACCCCGACCAGCCTGTACCTGGCGATGCAGTACGGCATCAAGGCAGCCAACTACCCGCTGATTCCGGAAGATTTCGAGCGCGGCAGGCTGCCTGGCAACCTGGTGCAGTTCAAGTCCAAGATCTTTGGCCTGTCGATTGCCCCGGAACGGCTGGCCGAGGTCCGCAACGAGCGCCGGCCAGGCAGCAAGTACGCGGCGCTGGAAAACTGCCGGTACGAGATCAACGAAGCGGAAAATATGATGCGCCGCGAAGGGATACGCTGGATGTCTTCCACTGTCAAATCCATCGAGGAAATCGCCACCATGATCCTGCAGGAGATTCGCCTCGACAAGCGTTCCTATTGACAGCACGATCCGCGTCCCGTTTGCAGCAGACACGCGGCTGCGCAAGGCCTCCGGCGCTGGTCTTTGCTAGCATGGAATCGACGTCTGGAGGACATATGGACATTGTGCTTCTGGAACTGGTGCTGTGGGCCGGGCTGATCTGTTTTCTCTGGGTAATGAAAGACTCACTGGGCAAGATCGAGTCCGAACTGGAAAGGACAGCGGCGCAAAAAGCGGCCGGGCGCGGCGCGCGCAGCGAGGACACGGTCCATATCGACCGCCTGTACGATCCGATTGGCCGGCTCGGCGATACCACGATTTATCGGTTCGCCATTATCGATGGCCAGAATTACGAATTCGACTACGTGGCTGCTGACAAGGACATTCGCCTTGCAGCCAACCAGCGCTGCCTGCCTCCCGGGCTGGTGTACACCCTTAGTAAGGATACCAACGCCGCAATTGCCGGCTGACGCAACACTTCCTATGGAACCCTCAGGGTCTGCTCTCACACGAACGTTCCTTTTTTTGATCGTCGTGATCAGGGATCCATGGACCATTTTTTCCGGCGCCGCAGGCGCATCCTGCAAGCTATTCCGTCGTTACTCGTAGCCTCTGTCTGCCCTGCCTGCACTTCCCACGCACCAGACCAGCTACATTCCGCACTTCTTGCGTTAGACCAGTTCGCATCGGAGACCCTGAATAAGTCAGGCATACCAGGCATGGCGATTGCGGTTGTGCACAATGACCGCGTCGTCCATCTCAAAGGCTACGGCGTGCGCGAGGCGGGCCGTCGCTCTACAGTCGACACCGACACTATTTTTCAACTGGCATCGGTTTCCAAGCCCATGGCTGCGACAGTGCTGGCTGGCCTGGTCGGGGATGGCGTGATTGGCTGGGATGACTTGATTACCAAGCATGTGCCGGGCTTCGCACTGGCCGATGCAGCAGCGACCCGGCAAGTCACCTTGCGTGACATGTTCTGTCACCGCTCCGGCCTGTCCGAGCACGCCGGGGATCTGCTGGAAGACATCGGTTACGATCGCGACGCCATTCTTTACCGACTCAGGTATTTGCCGCTCGACAAGCCACTGCGCGCCGGGTTTGCCTACACCAATTTCGGGATAACCCAGGCGGCGGTGGCAGCAGCACGGGCAGCCGGGCAATCCTGGGAGGACTTGGCCGCACAACGTCTGTTCCGGCCGGCCGGGATGACTTCAACCAGCTTCCGCTACCAGGACTTCGTCGCCTCAGGCAATCGAGCCAGGCTGCATGTGGCCGAAGACGGCACAACCTACGTTGCGAAGTACGAACGTAATGCCGATGCACAGTCGCCTGCCGGAGGCGCAAGCGCCAGCATCGCTGACATGGCACGCTGGTTGCGGATCATTCTCAACGATGGCCAGCTCGACGGCGTTCGCCACGTCGCCGCCACCGAGCTGGCGCAAACGCGTCAGCCGCAGATCGAAACGCTTCCAGCGGCCCTGTCACCGGTAGGCAAGAACTCGTATTACGGTCTTGGCTGGACTGTCGATATTGACGCCAACGGACGCGTGTTTAATGGCCACTCCGGTGGTTTCATGCTTGGCGCAGCCACCAACGTGACAGTATGCGTCGAGCAGCGCCTGGGCATTGTCGTGCTCACCAACGCCTGGCCGGTGGGGGTGGCAGAGGGCATTGCGAGAACCTTCATGGAGTGGGCGCTCGACGGCACGCTCAGCCGGGACTGGATGACCCTGTACAGGGAAGGATTCACCGCCAAGCTCCAGGCCGGATTGCGCGGCCCGGGCGATTATGTCCAGCCATTGCCTGAAGCGGAACCTGTCAAGGATCTGCAAGCTTATGCCGGCGACTATCGCAACGACTACTATGGCAATGCCTCTGTCGTGCAGAACGGGAATGCGCTGACGCTGACGATCGGCCCTGACAAGGCAGCGTATTCGCTGCGCCATTGGAACGCAGATGACTTTCTGTACGAGCCGTACGGCGAGAATGCGGTCAGGATCGCGAAAGTCAGTTTCGGCGTGGCAAATTCAGGCAAGGCGGAGCGCCTGCGGGTCGAGTATCTCGACCAGAACCGGGAAGGCGACTTCCTTCGCGTCCCATTGCCGCAGTCATAGGCACCTGCCACGAGAATACCGGTGCGGCGGCGTGCGTCATGTCGCGGTTTTCTGCCTGACCTGCTCGAACAGACAGATCGCAGCGCTGGCGGCGACATTCAGCGACTCCATCTCGCCCAGATGCGGGATGCTCACCTGCCGGCTGGCCAGGGCGATCAGCGGTTCCGACACGCCCTGCCCTTCATGGCCGAACAGCCATGCCACGCTCTGCCGCAGGTCGACGTCGTAGATCCTTGCATCGGCATGGGAACTGGTCGCCAGCACCGGGATGGCGCTGGAACCGATCAGCGCAGCCAGATCGACCTGCTCATGGATTTCCAGCCCAAAATGCGCACCCATGCCGGCCCGCAGGACTTTCGGCGACCAGGCGAAGGCAGTGCCGGCGCTGCAGTACACGGCCTTGATGCCGGCCGCGGCAGCGCTGCGCAGGATGGAGCCCAGGTTGCCGGGATCCTGCAGGTTGTCCAGCAATACCGCATCGCCGGTGAGCGCATTCGCCGGCGATGCCTGCGGCGTATCGATTACGAACAGCAGGTCGATGCCGTTTTCCACCTGGCTCAGCGCGTGGTAGAGCGCGTCCGGCAGAACCACGCACTGTGCGTCGCCGCAGCGCGCCAGCAGCGCCGCGACTTCCGGGTTCGACTGGGCGCTTTCCCCAACCACGCACAAGGCCGGCAGGCCACGCTGCGCCAGGAAGGCGCCGCACAGGTGCACGCCGTCGAGCAGCGTGCGACGGGCGCGGCGGCGCGCCTGTGAACTGGTCGCCAGTTGCTTCAACTCCTTGTACAGCGGGTTGTCGCGCGAACTGATGAACTTGATGCTCATGGCTGCGGGTCCAGCATCGCCCGCACCGGGGCATAGGAACGCCGGTGCGCGGGCGACACGCCGTGCAGTTGCAGCCGTTCCAGGTGCAGCGCGGTCGGATACCCCTTGTGCTGGTCGAAGCCATATTGGGGATAGGTCTGGTGCAAGGCCACCAGCGCGGCATCGCGTCCGGTCTTGGCCAGGATGGAGGCGGCGGAAATCGCCTCCACCAGGTCGTCGCCGCCGACGATGGCTTCACAGCGCACTGCCGCCGGCGGACAGCGATTGCCGTCGATCAGCGCCAGCGTCGGCTGCCGATGCAGCCCTTCGATTGCGCGCCGCATCGCCAGCATGGTGGCGTGCAGGATGTTAAGCGTGTCGATCTCGTCTTCACAGCATTGGGCGACCGACCAGGCCAGCGCGTCGCGCCGGATCAGCACCGCCAGTTCCTCGCGGCGCGCGGCGGTCAGTTTCTTCGAATCGCGCAGGCCGGGAATCGGGCGCGCCGGATCGAGAATCACGGCTGCGGCAAACACCGGGCCGGCTAGAGGCCCACGGCCCGCCTCGTCGACGCCGCAGACGATTTCATTGGCATGATCAAACAGCGGCAAGGTGCGCTCGCGGGGTGTCTTTTTCAAGGGCGTCCTCGATGGTTGGCTATCATTTCAAGCACCGCATCCGCGCTCAGGCGGGCGGTGTCGCGCAGCAGCGTGTGGTGCATGTCGGTAAAGCGCTGCACCAGCGCCTGCCGCGCATTGCCGTCAGTCAGCTGCTTCCACAGGGCATCGGCGATTGCTTCCGGCGTAGCCGCATGCTGCAGCAATTCCGGCACCAGGAATTCGCGCGCCAGGATGTTGGGCAAGCCAATCCAGGGTTGGTAGCCCATGTGCCGCATCACCTGCCAGGAAGCGGCCATCATTTTATAGGCAATCACCATCGGCTTCTTGTAGAGCGCCACTTCCAGCGTCGCCGTGCCCGAGGCCACCAGGACCGCGTCGGCGGCCGCCAGCGCCGCATGCGACTGGCCATCCAGTACCTGCAGCGGCAGGTCCCCCAGCCCCGCGCCGGCCAGCAGGCTTTCGAAGTACTCCCGCTGCGCCTGGCCTGCCATCGGCGCGATGAAGCGGATCGACCGGTCGCGTGCGGCCAGCAGTTTTGCTGCCGACAGGAAGGCAGCGCTGTTGTACTTGAGCTCGGACATGCGGCTGCCGGGCAGGATCGCCACTACGGGCGCGCTGCCTTGCAGGCCCAGCGCAGCGCGTGCCGCGCCGGTGTCGGGCTGCATGGGAATCACTTCCGCCAGCGGATGCCCGACGTAGGTGGCCGGGATGCCGGCCTCGCGATAGATTTCTTCCTCGAACGGGAAGATCACCAGCATGTGCGACACGGCGCGCGCAATCTTCTTGATGCGGCCGCCTCGCCAGGCCCAGATCGATGGACCGATGAAATGCATGGTGGGTATGCCTGCCTGTTTCAGCTCGGCTTCCAGCCCGAGGTTGAAATCCGGCGCATCCACGCCGATGAAGGCAGCCGGCCGCTCGCGCAGCAGCTGGTCGCGCAGCGCAAGCTGGATGCCCTTGATCTCACGGTAGTGCGCAAGCACTTCGAACAAGCCGCGCACCGACAGCTTTTCCATCGGCCAGTCGCTGATGAAGCCATGCTCGGCCATGCGCTCGCCGCCGATGCCGTGCAGGCGGGCATGCGGCAGTTGCGGACGCAGGCCGGACAGCAGGCGCGCCGCCAGCAAGTCGCCCGACGTTTCGCCGGCTACCAGCGCGATCGACAGTTCAGCGGACGATGCCACGGGAAGCGTTGTCGAGGAAGGCGCGCAAGTTGCGCAGCCGTCCTGCGGGATTGCCGTCCAGCCCGGATTCCTCCTGGGCCAACGCAGCGCGTGCCTCGTCGAGCGTGAGGCCGGACTTGTAGATCAGCTTGTAGGCGCGGCGCAGCGCGGCGATTTCATCGGCGCCGAAGCCGCGTCGCTTCAAGCCTTCGATATTCAGGCCGCGCGGCGCGATCGGCGTGCCGGCGGCCAGGATAAACGGCGGCACATCCTGCGACAGGCTGGCATTCATGCCGACGAAGGCATGGTCGCCGATCTTGCAGAACTGATGCACCGCGGCGAAACCGCTCATGATGACCCAGTCGCCGACGTGAACGTGTCCGGCCAGCGTGGCATTGTTGGAAAAGATGGTGTTGCTGCCGACCTGGCAGTCGTGTGCAATATGCACATAGGCCAGTATCCAGTTGTCATTGCCAAGGCGCGTGACGCCGGCGTCCTGGACGGTGCCCAGGTTCAGGCTGCAGTATTCGCGGATCGTGTTGCGGTCGCCGATCTCCAGGCGCGTCGGCTCTCCGCGGTATTTCTTGTCCTGCGGCGCGCCGCCCAGCGAGCAGAACTGATAGATCACGTTGTCGCGCCCTATTGTGGTATCGCCCTCGACGACCACATGCGACGCAATGCGGGTGCCAGCGCCAATGCGCACCCGCGGGCCGATCACGCTGTAAGGGCCAACCTCGACCGAGGGGTCGAGTTCAGCCTTCGCATCGATGATGGCGGTGGGATGAATCAGGGCCATTACTGTCCCGCTGGCTGGCTGGCGTCGGTGCTGCTGCGCATTGTGCACATCAGTTCCGCTTCCAGCGCAACCTCGCCGTCCACCAGGCCGCGCGCGTTGTACTTGTAGATGCCGCGCGAGGAACGGGTGATTTCGACTTCCATGCGCAACTGGTCGCCAGGGCCGACCGGACGCTTGAAGCGCGCCGCGTCGATGCCCACGAAATACACCACCGAGCTGCTGTCGGGCTTCTTGCCCATCGTGAGGAAGGACAGCAGCGCAGCCGTCTGGGCAAGCGCCTCGATCATCAGCACGCCGGGCATGACTGGCTTGTGCGGGAAATGCCCGTTGAAGAATTCCTCGTTGATGGTGACGTTCTTGATTGCGGTAATCGACTTGCCAACTTCGTAATCCAGAACCCGGTCGACCAGCAGCAAGGGGTAACGGTGTGGCAGATATTCCTTGATCTGGTTGATATCCAGCGTGTTCATAGTGGTTTCTTTCATTGCTCGTTCTTGTTTTGACTGGTCAGCATCGCTACCGTTTTTTCCAGCTCCCGCATCCTGCTGCGCATGCCGGAGAGATTGCGCACGATGGCGGCCGACCTCTCCCATTCCGCATTGGTGGCAAGAGGATAAAACCCGGTGTACTGGCCTGCTTCGGCGATGGAGCGGCTGACCAGGCTTCCTGAAGAGATATGGACATTGTCGGCGATCGTCAGATGTCCCAGTATCATGGCCGCGCCGCCAAAGGTGCAGTACTTTCCTATCGTCGCGCTGCCGGCTACGCCAACGCAGCCGGCCATCGCGGTGTGGGCGCCGATATGGCAGTTGTGCCCGATCTGTATCTGGTTGTCCAGCTTGACGCCATCCTCGATCACGGTATCGGCCAGCGCGCCGCGGTCGACGGTGGTATTGGCGCCGATCTCGACATCATTGCCGATCACGACCCTGCCGGTCTGCGGGATCTTGATCCAGGCGCCGCCCTCATTGGCGAACCCGAAGCCATCCGCGCCGATCACGGCGCCGGCATGCACAATGCCGCGCTCGCCGATGATGCATCCGGCTAGAAAACACACACGGGGGTGGAAATGGGTGTCGGCGCCGACCACGGTGTCGCGGCCGATCACGCAGCCGCTGTCGATGGTGCAGCCCTCGCCGATCACGGCCCCCGCCTCGACGGTGACATGCGGACCGATGCAGGCGCTTGCCGCCACCTTCGCACTTGGGTCGATTGCCGCGCTGGGATGAATGCCGGGCTGAACCGGCGGCGCCGCCAGCGCTGCAAACAGCTGGGCTGCGCGCGCGAAGTAGGCATAGGGCCGCTCGGTCAGGATGCGGGCGCCGGCATACTGGCTGCCGATGCGTTCGCTATCGGCTTCCGTCAGTATCAGCGCGGCGGCGGCGCTGGCCGCGGCCTGGGTCCGCAACTTGGGATTGGACAGAAAGCTGACATGGGAAGCGCCGGCCGCGTCGAGCGGCGCAATGCCGGAGACCAGCGTGTCCGGATCGCCCTGCAGCTGTCCGCCTACCTGTTCAACCAGTTGCCGCAGGGGTATCGCCATCGTATCGCACCGCTTACTTGTTCAGCGCCTTGAGCACTTTGTCGGTGATGTCGATGCGTGGGCTGATATAGACGGCTTCCTGGAACACGATGTCGTATTTTTCCGCCTCGGCGATCTGCTTGATCACGCGATTGGTGCGTTCCAGCACCGTTGCCAGTTCTTCATTGCGGCGCTGGTTCAAGTCTTCGCGGAACTCGCGCTGACGACGCTGGAAGTCCTTGTCCAGATCGCTCAATTCCCGCTGGCGCCGGACGCGGTCAGATTCCGACAGAACCGGCGCATCCTTGTCGAGCTTGTCGGCCATGGACTTCAGGCGCGCGCCCATGTCCTGCAGGTCCTTGTCGCGCTTGGAGAACTCCTGCTCGATCTTGGCGTTGGCCGATTTTGCCGGCGCTGCCTCGCGGAAAATACGCTCGGTGCTGACGAAACCGACTTTCACTTCCTGTGCCTGGACTGCGCCCATGCATACGACGGAAGCGGCAAACACGGCCGCACAGCGTGCGACCAGAGACTGTTGGATGGAAAACTTCAAGGATCTTCTCCGCAATTCAAAAAATCTGTTATCGCCGCAACATATCAGAAACCGGTTCCCAACTGGAACTGGAAGGGCTGCGTCAGGTCGGCGTCCTTGGCATTGAGCGCCTTGCCGAAGCTCAATTTCAACGGACCGATCGGCGAGACCCAGCTGATGCCCACACCTGCCGAATAGCGCAGATTGGACACGTTGACCTTCTCGTCGGCGGTAGTGTTGAAGACCTGGCCGGCGTCGAAGAAGGTGAACCAGCGCAGCGTGCGATCCGCGCCTGTGCCCGGGAACGGGAACTGCAGTTCGGCATTCATGATGAGACGCGCATTACCGCCGGTAATATTCGCCCGGTCGCTTCCCTTCACCGACAGCGACGAACTTTCGTAGCCGCGAACCGATCCTATGCCGCCGGCATAGAAATTCTTAAAGACCGGATAGGGACGACTGCTCAGTGCGTTGCCGTAATCGACTTCACCGTTCAGCGCCAGCGTCATGGTGCTGGAAAGCGGCTTGAAATACTGGTGCTGATAGACGGCGCGATAGTAACGCAGGTCGCCCAGCATGGAAAGCTCCAGGTTGGCCCTCTGGTAACGGCCAGTGGTCGGTATCAGGGCGCTGTCGCGGTTGTCGCGCTGCCATGCGACGGTCAGGGGAAACGACGTTGCCTTTGCAGTGTTGTCGCTGCCGAAGTCAGAGACAAACCTGCGGTACAGCAGCGGGCTGGTTTCATCCACGTCGACCTGCGTATGCTCGGCGCCGGCGCCGAAGAACACCGTGTCGACCTCGGAAAACGGCACGCCGAACCGGACGTTGCCGCCAATTGTCCTGATGCGGTAGTTGCTCGTCGTGACAATGGGTGGCCGCGTGGTGCGCACGAATGCTTCATAACTGCGGCTGACGCCGTCGTCGGTGAAATACGGGTTGGTCTGCGACACCGCGATGGTGCGATAGCGCCGGCTGGTGTTGACATCGAGGCCGATGGTATTGCCGCTGCCGAATGCGTTGGCCTGCTGGATCGAGCCGGTCAGGGTCAGCTTCTCGCTGCTGGAGAAACCGGCGCCCAGCGAAATCGCGCCCGTCGGCTTCTCGACGATGTTCATGTTCAAGTCGACCTGGTCGGTCGTGCCCGGCACTTCCGGCGTATCCACGTTCACCTCGGTGAAATAACCCAGGCGATTGACGCGGTCGCGCGAGAGCTTGATCTTCGAGGCGTCGTACCACGAGCTTTCCAGTTGGCGCATCTCGCGGCGGATGACTTCATCGCGCGTGCGGGTATTGCCGCCGATATTGATGCGCCGGACATAGACGCGCTTGCCGGGATCGACCAGGATGGTGAATGCAACCTGCTTCTTTTCCCGGTCGATCTGCGGGTTGGCATTGACGTTGGCAAAGGCGTAGCCGAAGTTGCCCAGGCGCTCGGAGATTTTCTTGGTGGTCTCGGTCAGCTTGGCGCCCGAGAACACGTCGCCGGACTTGATCTGCACCAGCGACTTGAGCTCTTCCTCGCGGCCAAACATTTCACCTTCCAGCTTGACATCCGATACCGTGAACTTGTCGCCCTCGGTGATGTTGATGGTGACGTAGATGTCCTTGCGGTCAGGCGTGATCGACACCTGGGTCGATTCCACCTGCATTTCGAGATAGCCGCGGTTGAGATAGAAGGACTTGAGGGTCTCGATGTCGCCGGTCAGCTTCTGCTTGGAATACTGGTCGTTCTTGGTGTACCAGGTGAACCATCCGGGCGTGGTCAGCTTGATCACGTCCCGCAGTTCCTTGTCGGAGAAAGCCTTGTTGCCGACGATGTTGATCTCGCGGATGCGCGAGATGTCGCCTTCGTCGACGGCGAAGTTGATATTGACGCGGTTGCGCTCGATCGGCGTGACGGTGGTCGTGATCTGCACGCCGTACAGGCCGCGCGACAGGTATTGCCGTTTCAGTTCCTGCTCTGCACGGTCCAGCAATGCCTTGTCGTAGATGCGCGATTCGCCCAGTCCGATTTCCTTCAACGCCTTGGTCAGGGTGTCCTTGTCGAATTCCTTGGTGCCGGTAAATTCAACCGCGCCGATGGCCGGGCGCTCTTCCACGGTCACAACCAGAACGTCGCCTTCCGCTTCGACCCGTACGTCCTTGAAAAAACCGGTGGCGTACAGGGCCTTGATCGATGCCGCGCCCTTCTCGTCAGTGAAGGTATCGCCGACCTTCACGGGCAGATAGTTGAAGACGGTGCCGGCTTCAGTGCGCTGTATCCCTTCCACGCGGATGTCTCGTACCGTAAAGGGATCGACTGCCAGCGCGGAGCCGGAACAGAGTGCGATGATGGCGGAGACAATCAGACGACGAGGACGAAGAGACAGAAAAAAACGCTCTGAATGTAATTTCATTTGCTGTTGTTGTGTAATGGACTGGTGTGAGGCGAGCCCGAGATATGTCGGGCTTCTGCCTCAGGAGATCAGGCGGACGATGTCGTTAAAGACCGCCACCATCATCAGGGTCATCAGGATGCCGATGCCGGCACGTTGTGCCAGCTCACCGAAACGCTCGGACACGGGGCGCCCGGTCAAAACTTCCAGCGAATAATACAGCAAAAGGCCGCCATCAAGCACCGGTATCGGTAGCAAATTCATCACGCCCAGGCTGATGCTGATGAAGGCGATAAAGCTGATGTAACTGACCATGCCGATACGTGCGGTCTGCCCCGCGTAATCGGCGATGGTGATCGGCCCGGTGATGTTCTTCAGCGAGACTTCGCCGACGATCATGCGGCCCAGCATGCGGATGGTCATCACGCTGGTATCCCAGGTCTTCTGGGCGCCGCGCGCGATCGCCTGCAAGGGACCGGACCGGACATTGACCATTTCCGGCGCCATTGCCACTTCGGCCTGTATGCGGCCAATGCGCTTGCCGCCGCTTTCCACGACCTGCGGCACCACGCTGATTTCCATGGGCCTGCCGTCGCGCAGTATGGACAGCATCAGCGCCTGGCCAGCCGACTTCTGCACCGTCTCGACGAATACGCCGCCGTCGGCTACCGGCTGGCCATTGATCGCTTTCACCGTGTCGCCGGTACGCAGTCCGGCGCGGGCCGCGGGGCCATCGACGACGAGCTTGCCCAGCACCGCCGGCGGCCGCGCGAGGTCGAGGCCGAGCCGCGGCATAAAGTCGGTTTCGAGTTCGGATGCATCGAGCATGTTGGTTGGCAGCGTGACGCTGGCGGCAACGACACCGTTCGCGCCGGCAGGATCGGGCCGCTCGACCTCCAGCCGGGCCGGCGCCTTGTCCACCGCCGCGCGCAGCAGCGTCCAGCGCAGGTCGGACCAGATATGGATAGGTTCGCCATTGACCGATTTCACTAGTTCGCCGCCGCGCAGGCCTGCGTCGTAGGCGGCGCTCTGCTGCGGCACGGCCCGCAGGCGCGGCGCCGGCTCGGGAATGCCGTACATATAAAGCGCGCCAAACAGCAGGATGGCCAGAAGGAAGTTCGACAGCGGTCCGGCGGCAACGATGGCGATGCGCTTCCAGACCGACTGTACGGTGTATTCCCGCTTGCGGTCGGCTGCGCTGACCAGCGACATGTCCTGTTCGCGCGCATCCAGCATCTTCACGTAGCCGCCGAGCGGCAGCGCCGACAATGCCCATTCGGTCTGGTCGGGCCCGAACTTGCGGGACCAGACGATCTTGCCCATGCCGACCGAAAAACGCAGAACCTTGACCCCGCACCATTTGGCAACCCAGTAGTGGCCGAGCTCGTGCACCACCACCAGGATGCCCAGCACCACCACGAACGCCACCAGCGTCTGCAGCAGCGTGATCATTGCAGGCACTCCCGCGCCAGCGCGCGCGCCCTTCCGTCCTGTTCCAGCAGTGCGCCGATATCGGCCACAGGCTCGTGGGGAATGGTATTCATCACCCGGTCTATCAGCTGGTCTATCATGCGAAATCCAATCTGGCGGTTGAGAAAGGCTTCGACGGCGATCTCGTTGGCGGCATTGAGCAATGCCGGCGCGGAGCCTCCGGCCTGCAGCGCATCATACGCCAGTTTCAGACAGGGAAAGCGGCGCAGGTCCGGGCGCTCGAAACGCAGCTGGGCCATGGCGGTCAGGTCGAGCGGCGCGACGCCGGAGGCGATACGTTCGGGATAGGCCAGCGCATGCGCAATCGGCGTACGCATGTCGGGATTGCCGAGTTGCGCCAGCACCGAACCGTCGATGTAGGACACCATGGAATGGATCACGCTCTGCGGATGGATCAGCACTTCGATCTGGCCGGCCGAGGCGCCGAACAGCCAGGCGGCCTCGATGACTTCCAGCCCCTTGTTCATCATGGTGGCGGAATCGACGGAAATCTTGCGCCCCATGACCCAGTTCGGATGCGCCACCGCTTCCTCCGGCGTCACCGTGTCCAGCGTCTCGACCGCGCGGTTCAGAAAGGGGCCGCCGGAGGCGGTCAGCAGTATTCGGGAAATGCCGTGGCGCTCGGGCTGCCGCGAGAAGTCGCCGGGCAGGCACTGGAAGATCGCATTGTGTTCGCTGTCGATCGGCAGCAGGGTCGCGCCGCTTTCGGCCACAGCGCTCATGAACAGCTGGCCCGACATCACCAGCGCTTCCTTGTTGGCCAGCAGCACCTTCTTGCCGGCACGCGCGGCGGCGAGCGACGGCGCCAGGCCGGCGGCGCCGACGATGGCGGCCATCACCGTGTCGCAGCCGGATGCCGACGCCACCTGGCACAGCGCTTTCTCGCCCCACAGCACCCCGGTGGCGACGCCGGCCTGCTTCAGCAGCACCGACAGCGCGGACGCCGCCTCCGCGCTGCCGACCACCGCCACCTCGGGCTGGAAGCGGGCGCATTGCGCGGCCAGTTCGTCGACCTTGCTGTGCGCAGTCAGCGCGTAGATCCGGTAACGGTCGGGATGGCGTGCGATCACGTCGAGCGTGGAAACGCCGATCGATCCGGTCGCACCCAGAATGGTGATGTTTTGCATTAAAACGATTCCAGCCTTGTAGCCTTGTGGCGTTATAAACGGAAGGCGATCACGATTGCCAGCGGCAGCACCGGAACCAGTGCATCGATGCGGTCCAGCACGCCGCCGTGGCCCGGCAGCAGGTTGCTGCTGTCCTTCATGCCGGCGCGACGCTTGAGCATGGATTCGAACAGGTCGCCGACCACGCTGGCGGCAGCCACCAGCGTCATCACCGCCAGCATGCCGAACCAGCCCAGGCTGCGCTGCAGATGCACCGCGAAGGTATCCTGCAAGGCGCCTGAAAAGACGCTGGCCGATGCCAGCAGCAGCACTGCCAGCCAGCCGCCGATGGCGCCTTCCCACGACTTGCCGGGCGAGATCGTCGGCGCGAGCTTGCGCTTGCCGAACGCCTTGCCGGCGAAATAGGCGCCGATGTCGGCAACCCATACGATCGCCATGACAGACAGCAGGTAGATGGGAGAACGGTGGTAGAAGGCGGCAATCGCGGCAAAGCAGCCGAGGATGGCAATGCCGTACACCACGGACACCAGGCGGTTGGGCAGCGTGCCGAGCGGCGGCAGGCCCAGGCCCAGCGCCGGCGCAAGGCGTATCGCCCAGATCGCCACGCACAGCATGCAAAGCGGATACACCGCGCCATCGAGATAGCGCAGCAGCACGAGCAGCAACGCCACCGACCACAAAGCCGGGGCCAGCAGGGGCATGGGCAATTGAAACAGGCGGGTGCGCTCCCAGATCGCGGCAGCGAAAAAGAGCGTCAGGACGACATTGAACAACAGCGTCGAACCCGACCACACCACGCCCAGCAGCACTGCCAGGAGCACGACCGCGGTAACGACTCTGGTCGCCAGCATCAGGAAGCTTTCTTCGGCGTGATGAGTTGGGCGCTGGTGCGTCCGAAACGACGCTCGCGCTGCTGGTAGGAGACGATGGCTTCGTCGAGCGCATCGCCGCCAAAGTCGGGCCAGTAGGTCTCGGTGAAATACATCTCGGTATAGGCCAGCTGCCACAGCATGAAATTGGAAATGCGCTGTTCGCCGCCGGTACGGATGAACAGGTCAGGCTCCGGCGCGAAGGCCAGCGCCAGATGGGGGGCGAGCTGTTCCTCGCTGAAGTCGGTGGCGCCGGGATTGGCTGCCACCATCTTGCCGACCGCCTGCATCACGTCCCAGCGGCCGCCGTAGTTGGCGCAGATATTCACGGTCAGCCGGGTATTCCCGGCGGTGCGCCGCTCGGCGCTGGCAATCATTTCCTGCAGCTTGGGATCGAACCGCGACAGGTCGCCAACCACCTTCAGGCGGATGCTGTTGACATGCATCTTGGTGACTTCACGTTCGAGCGCCGTCATGAACAGCCGCATCAGCACCGAGACTTCCTCGGCCGGCCGGCGCCAGTTCTCGGAGCTGAACGCAAACAGGGTCAGGTACTCGACGCCGCGCTCGACGCATTTTTCCACCACATCGCGGACCCGCTCGACGCCCTTGGCATGACCCGCCACGCGCGGCAGGAAGCGCCGCGTGGCCCAACGGCCATTGCCATCCATGATGATGGCAATGTGACGCGGCACCGCCGATACTTCAGGCACCCCTTGCGTCGAACTGGTTTGCTTCATGAGCTTGCTTTTCATTAATGATTGGCGGGCCGCTACGGTATGACAAGGCTATGCCGCCTGTCAAACCGTCAGCACTTCCTTTTCCTTTTCAGCAACCAGCTTGTCGATTTCCGCAACGAAGCGATCGGTCAGTTTCTGCACGTCGTCCTGGGCGCGCCGCTCGTCATCCTCGGAGATTGCCTTGTCCTTGAGCAGCCGTTTCAGGCCCTCATTGGCGTCACGGCGGATATTGCGCACGGCGATCTTCGCGTCTTCGGCCTCGGTCTTGACCAGCTTGACCATTTCCTTGCGGCGCTCTTCCGTCAGCGGCGGCGTCGGCACGCGGATCAGGTCGCCCTGGGTGGCCGGATTCAGGCCCAGGTCGGACTCGCGGATCGCCTTTTCGATGGCGCCCACCATTTTCTTTTCCCATGGCTGGACGCCGATGGTGCGGGCGTCGATCAGGGTGATGTTGGCAACCTGGCTCAACTGGGTCGGATTGCCGTAGTAGTCCACCTTCACATGATCGAGGATGCCGGCGTGGGCGCGGCCGGTACGCACCTTGGCCAGGTCGGCCTTGAGCGTCTCGATCGACTTGTTCATCTTCTGTTCGGTACTTTTCTTGACGTCGGCGACAGTCATGCTGCTCTCCTGTTATTCACAAATGTTGGAGTTCGTATGCTCGTATTAAACATGCACCAGGGTGCCCTCGTCGTCACCCATCACGATGCGGCTCAGCGCACCGGGCTTGACGATGGAAAACACCCGGATCGGAAGCTTCTGGTCGCGGCACAGCGCAAAGGCGGTGGCGTCCATCACCTGCAGGTGCTTGGAAATGGCCTCGTCGAAGCTGATGCTCGCATAACGCGTGGCGGAAGCATCCTTGTTCGGGTCGGCGCTGTAGACGCCGTCAACCTTGGTTGCCTTCAGGACAACCTCGGCGCCGATTTCCGAGCCGCGCAGCGCGGCGGCGGTATCTGTGGTGAAGAACGGGTTGCCGGTGCCGGCGGCGAAGATCACCACCTTGCCCTCTTCCAGATACTGCAGCGCCTTGGGCCGCACGTAGGGCTCCACGACCTGCTCGATGCTGATGGCCGACATCACGCGCGCGGTCATGCCGAACTGCCGCATCGCGTCTGCCAGGGCCAGGGAATTCATCACGGTGGCCAGCATGCCCATGTAATCGGCGGTGGCGCGGTCCATGCCCTGCGCGCCGGGTGCGACGCCGCGGAAGATATTGCCGCCGCCAATCACGATGGCAAGCTCGACACCCATTTTGACGACTTCGGAAACATCGGCCACCATGCGCTCGATCGTGGCGCGGTTGATGCCGTAGGAGTCGTCACCCATCAGGGCTTCACCGGAAAGCTTGAGGAGAACGCGCTTGTACGCTGGTTGGGTCATGAAATGGCTCCTTATGGTGATCCGGTTTTGCTTGAATGCAATATACCGCCCGGATAGCTGCTTGATGGTGCGACATTTTACAGCGATGAAGCAAGAGCCCGGGCGCGGTGCGGCGACATGGGCGCCGCACCTTGAAAAAAACGGGCCTTTCGGCCCGCTTGCTGATTACGCCTGCTTGGCGGCTGCCACCTGGGCAGCCACTTCGGCCGCGAAGTCATCCTGCTTCTTCTCGATGCCTTCACCAACGATGAACATCACGAACGATTTGATCGTGGTGTTATTGGCCTTGAGCATCTGCTCGACGGTCTGCTTGTCGTTCTTCACGAACGGCTGGGCCAGCAGCGACACTTCCTTCAGGAACTTCTGCACCGAACCTTCGACCATCTTGGCGGCGATATCGGCCGGCTTGCCGGACTCGGCAGCCTTCAGGGAGGCAACCGAACGCTCGCGCTCGATCAGTTCGGCCGGCACCTGGTCGGACGACAACGACACCGGCTTCATTGCGGCGATGTGCATGGCCACGTCCTTGGCGACCTGCTCGTCGGCGCCGTCATATTCGACCATCACGCCGATGCGGGTGCCGTGCAGGTAGGACACCAGCTTGGAGCCGCTGTCGAAACGCTTGAAGCGGCGGAACGACATGTTCTCGCCGATGCGGCCCACCAGCTCGGTGCGCTGCTCTTCCAGGGTTTTGCCGTCCAGCTGCAGCGCGCCCATCGCGGCGACGTCGGCCGGATTGCCTTCCGCCACCAGGCGGGCAGCTTCGGAAGCCATTTTCAGGAAGTCGTCGTTCTTGGTCACGAAGTCGGTTTCGCAGTTGACTTCCACCAGCGCGCCAACGGTGCCCTGGATATAAGCGGCAACCACGCCTTCGGCGGTGATGCGGGAAGCGGCCTTGGAAGCCTTGCTGCCCAGCTTGACGCGCAGGATCTCTTCCGCCTTGACCGGATCGCCGCCGGCTTCGGTCAGGGCCTTCTTGCATTCCATCATCGGTGCATCGGTCTTGGCGCGCAGTTCGCCTACCATTGCTGCTGTAATTGTGGCCATCGTATTCTCCTTGCTGATCGGCTGCCGCTCGGGCCTGCCGGATCGAAATTGTGGGGATTCAGCTCGAAAAAAAGGGGCGAACGGATGTTGCCCCTTTTCTATTCACCCGCGGACGCTGCCGCGGGCAGAGGCGTATTATGCCTGCTCGTTGACTTCGACGAATTCGTCGCCGGCATCGCTCTTGATGGACTCGACCAGCTCGCTGGCGGCGCTGTCGCGGCCTTCGAGGATCGCGTCGGCAACGCCGCGTGCGTACAGTGCGATGGCTTTCGAGGAGTCGTCGTTGCCTGGGATGACGTAAGCCACGCCGTCCGGGGAGTGGTTGGTATCAACCACGCCGATGACCGGGATGCCCAGCTTGGCGGCTTCGGTGACGGCGCCCTTGTGGTAGCCGACGTCGATGACGAAGATGGCGTCAGGAATGCCGTTCATGTCCTTGATGCCGCCGATGGACTTCTGCAGCTTTTCCATTTCGCGGCTGAACATCAGCCCTTCCTTCTTCGACAGCTTCTCGACCGAACCGTCTTCGATGGCCTGCTCCATTTCCTTCAGGCGCTTGATCGAGGTCTTGATGGTCTTGAAGTTGGTCAGCATGCCGCCCAGCCAGCGCTGGTCAACGTAAGGCACGCCTGCGCGCTGGGCTTCCTGGGCAACCAGGTCGCGCGACTGGCGCTTGGTGCCAACCATCAGAATGGTGCCGCGGTTGGCCGACAACTGGCGAATGTACTTCATCGCCTCGTTGTACTTGGACAGCGTCACTTCCAGGTTGACGATATGAATCTTGTTGCGATGACCGAAAATGAACGGGGCCATCTTGGGGTTCCAGAAGCGGGTTTGGTGACCGAAATGGACACCGGCTTCCAGCATTTCACGCATGGTGACAGACATGTTTGCTCCAGGGTTGGGTCTGGAATCCGGCCAGTGACCCATATAGGGCACCCTTGTGGACCGGATTCGCGATTTAAAAAGAATTGTCGATTGATGACTGGCCCGACGCTGCGCCGGCAATTGCCGGCTCGGCTTGACTTCAGGCAAGACAATCAAAGGAACCCGAGATTCTACCCCAAATTGCCCTGCCCTTTCAAGTCTGCTTTCGCCCTCCCGGGCGAACGCCGGGCCGGTGGTCTATAATTGCCGATTCCAGCGCTTCTGCCGCACTGCGGCAATTCCTTCCGGACTTTCCCGACTATGCCTATCACCATCAAGACTGAAGAGGACATTCGCGGCATGCGCGTGGCCGGCCGGCTGGCCGCCGAAGTTCTCGACTACATCACGCCCTTCGTCAAGCCGGGCGTGACCACTGCCGAACTGGACCGCCTCTGCCATGAATACATGACCAATGTGCAGGGCAGCATTCCGGCGCCGCTCAACTACTGCCCGCCGGGCTACACGCCTTATCCGAAAGCGATCTGCACCTCGGTCAACGACGTGATCTGCCACGGCATTCCCGGCGACAAGGTGCTGAAGAATGGCGACGCGGTCAATATCGACGTCACCATCATCAAGGATGGCTACCACGGCGACACCAGCCGGATGTTCTACGCCGGCCAGCCGTCTATCCTGGCCAAGCGCCTGGGCGACATCACCTACGAATGCATGTGGCTGGGCATCTCGAAGATCAAGCCGGGCGCGCACCTCGGCGACATCGGCTACGTCATTCAGCAGCATGCGGAAAAGGCCGGCTACAGCGTGGTGCGGGAGTTCTGCGGCCACGGCATCGGCAAGATATTCCATGAAGAGCCGCAGGTGCTGCACTATGGCCGTCCCGGCACGCTGGAAAAGCTGGAAGCCGGGATGATCTTTACCGTCGAGCCGATGATCAATGCCGGCCGCCGCGATATCCGCGAGATGGGCGACGGCTGGACCATCAAGACCAAGGACCGCAGCCTGTCGGCGCAATGGGAGCACACGGTGCTGGTGACCGAGACCGGCTACGAAGTGCTTACCGTGTCGCCGGGCATGCCGGCGCCGCCGGCCTTCATCATCAAAAACGCCAGCCAGGCGGAAACGGCCTGATCGATGAACACGCTGGTGCTGCCCCTGAAGGAGGAGCTCAAGTCCGGGCGCCAGAATGAGATCGTCTCGTACGAAGCCCACGGCAAGCCGGAACGGCTGACCACGGCGCTGCGGCAGCTGGTGGACCGGGTGCTAACCCAGGCATGGCGCGCCTGCGGCATGCCCGAGAAAAGCGCGCTGGTGGCCGTGGGCGGCTACGGCCGGGGCGAACTGTTCCCCTATTCCGACGTCGACGTGCTGATCCTGCTGGCCGCACCGCCCGATGCCCAGGAGCAGGCGCAGCTGGAGGAAATGGTGCAGTTGCTGTGGGACCTGGGCCTGGAAATCGGGCACAGCATCCGCACGGTGGAGGAATGCCTGAGCGAATCCGCTGCCGACATCACGGTGCAGACCAGCCTGCTGGAAGCGCGTCTCGTCACCGGCAACCGCGCGCTGTTCGGCGAGCTGGTGGCGCAATGCCGGCAGGCGATGGATGCACAGGCCTTCTTCGAGGCCAAGATCCTGGAACTGCACCAGCGCCATGCGAAGTACGAGGACACGCCCTACAGCCTGGAGCCGAACTGCAAGGAAAGTCCAGGCGGCCTGCGCGACCTGCAGGTCATCCTGTGGGTGGCCAAGGCGGCCGGGCTGGGCGACTCGTGGCGCAAGCTGGCCGAACGCGGCCTGATCACGCCTACCGAGGCGCGCCAGCTGACGCAGAAGGAACGCGCCTTCAAGGACATCCGCATCCGCCTGCATATCCATGCCAGGCGGCGCGAGGACAGGCTGGTGTTCGACGTGCAGACGCCGATCGCGCAGTCGCTTGGCTTCCAGAACACCGAGACGCGGCGCGCCAGCGAATACCTGATGCAGCGCTATTACTGGGCGGCCAAGGCGGTCACCCAGCTCAATACCATCCTGCTGCAGAACATCGAGGCGCAGCTGTTCCCGCAGTCGACCTGTCCGCTGGCGATCAACCCGCGCTTCAATGAAGTCAATGGCCTGATCGACATCGCCCGCGACGACCTGTTTTCCGAGACGCCCTCGGCGATGCTGGAAATTTTCCTGCTGATGGAACAGCGACCGTCGCTGCGCGGCATGACGGCGCGCACGCTGCGCGCCCTGTGGCATGAGCGCTTCGGCATCGACCGCGATTTCCGGCGCGACCCGGCCAACCGCGCGCTGTTCCTGGAGATCCTGAAGGCGCCGGAAGGCATCACTCATGCGCTGCGACGCATGAACCAGCTGAGCATACTCGGCCGCTATCTGCCCAACTTCCGGCGCATCGTCGGCCAGATGCAGCACGACCTGTTCCACGTCTACACCGTGGACCAGCACATCCTGATGGTGGCGCGCAACCTGCGCCGCTTCACGATGTCCGAACATGCGCATGAATACCCGTTCTGCAGCCAGCTGATGGCCAACTTCGCCCAGCCCTGGCTGCTCTACATCACCGCCCTGTTCCACGATATCGCCAAGGGACGCGGCGGCGACCATTCCAGGCTGGGCATGGTCGATGCGCGCCGCTTCTGCCGCGACCATGCGCTGTCGGACGCCGACACCGAGCTGGTGGTGTTCCTGGTCGAGCATCATCTGTCGATGTCGCAGGTGGCGCAGAAGCAGGACCTGTCGGACCCGGACGTGATCCGCGATTTCGCCGCGCTGGTGAAGGACGAACGCCACCTGACGGCGCTGTACCTGCTGACCGTGGCCGACATCCGCGGCACCAGCCCCAAGGTCTGGAACGCCTGGAAGGGCAAGCTGCTGGAAGACCTGTACCGGATGACGCTGCGGGTGCTGGGCGGCGAGGCGCCGTCGGCCGACCGCGAACTGAAGAACCGGCAGGAAGAGGCATTGAAGACGCTGCGCCTGTACGGCCTGCCGGCGCAGGCCCACGACGCGCTGTGGAACCAGCTCGACGTCGCCTACTTCCTGCGCCACGACGCCTCCGACATCGCCTGGCAGACGCGCATGCTGTACAACCGCATCAACAGCAGCGTGCCGGTGGTGAAAAGCCGGCTCGCGCCGATCGGCGAAGGCCTGCAGGTGACGGTGTATGTGAAGGACCAGCCCGATCTCTTCGTGCGCATCTGCAGCTATTTCGAGCGCAAAAACTTCAGCATCCTGGATGCGAAGATCCATACCACCCGCAACGGCTATGCGCTCGACACCTTTCTCGTGACCGAACCTGCGTTCGCCAACAACTACCGCGACATCATCAACCTGATCGAGCACGAGCTGGGCCAGTCCCTGTCGAGCAGCCAGCCCCTGCCGCCGCCGCGCAAGGGACGGCTGTCGCGGCTGTCGCGCACCTTTCCGTTTACGCCGACGGTCGATCTGCGGCCGGACGAGCGCGGCCAGTATTACCTGCTGTCGGTCTCGGCCAGCGACCGCAACGGCCTGCTCTACGCCATCGCCAACGTGCTGGCCAAGTACCGTGTCAATCTGCATACCGCCAAGATCATGACGCTGGGCGAGCGGGTGGAAGACGTGTTCCTGGTCGATGGCCCGGTGCTGCAGCATGCGCGCAGCCAGATCCAGCTGGAGCGCGAACTGCTGGACGCGCTGCATACCTGATTCCGATTTCCTTAACGATTGCTTCTGATTCACATGACTGAACCGCTACGCCTGTCCAAACGCATGTCCGAACTGGGCCTGTGCTCCCGCCGCGAGGCCGACGAATGGATTGCCCGCGGCTGGGTGCGGGTGGATGGCGTGGTCGTCTCCGAACTCGGCAGCAAGGTGCTGCCGCACCAGAAGGTGACGGTGGAGCGCCAGGCCGCCGCCGAGCAGTCCAAGCGGGTGACGGTGCTGGTGCACAAGCCGGTCGGCTATGTCAGCGGCCAGGCCGAAGACGGCTACCGGCCGGCGCTGGTGCTAGTGACGCCGGAAAACCGCTGGGAGGAAGACCGCGCACCGCTGCGCTTTCATCCGACCCAGCTGCGCAGCCTGGTGCCAGCCGGACGGCTCGACATCGACTCGACGGGTCTGCTGGTGCTGACGCAGGACGGGCGCGTGGCCAAGCAGCTCATCGGCGAAGACAGCGCGGTGGAAAAGGAATACCTGGTGCGGGTGGAGTACACCCGGCCGGGGCGCCTGCCCGACAGCGACCTGAAACGCCTGAATTACGGCCTGACGCTGGACGGCAAGAAACTCAAGCCGGCGCAGGTGCGCTGGCAGAATGAAGACCAGCTGCGCTTCGTGCTGCGCGAAGGCAAGAAGCGCCAGATCCGCCGCATGTGCGACATGGTCGGCCTGAAGGTGCTGGGCCTGAAGCGGGTACGGATAGGCGGCGTTACGCTGGGCGACCTGCCGCCGGGCCAGTGGCGCTATCTGGGCGCCGACGAGCGTTTCTGACGGCCGGTTGCCGACCTGTCAGAGGCGAATCCTCGCCCTGTTCATCCGAGCAGCTGCGCGAGGGAGAAGGCGGAACGGTCGCGGGATGACTGCGCGGCCCGGCGCTTCTTCACCTGCGCAATTTCGCGCTGGATCACTGCCAGCGCGTCCTGGTTGAGCACGATCTCGAAGTGATTGCAGGCGATATCCACCAACTGGATATCGTCGCGGTGGCGCATCGAGTCCTGGGTCACCACGCCGTCATTGGCCGCCAGCATGAACGGCGAGGCGCCGGCGGTGCTGACCAGGTTGGTCCAGGGCACATTGAGCGCAATCTGCTTGCCCTCGAGAATTGGCGCGCTGCGCGGGCGGATATCCTTGAGCACCTGGCTGAAAGGGAGCAGGCAGGCAACCATCTCCGCCGCCTCGCTGCCGCCGTAAGGTGTGCTCATCGTCACGCCGCCCAGTACCTGCTCGCCCAGTTCCGCCGCCAGGTGCAGCGCATGGATGCCGCCCAGGGAGTGCGCGATGAAGAACAGGTCTGGCATGTCCGCCAGGCGTTCCAGCATCCTGGCGTGATTGCTGTAGAAGCCGTGGGCGCTGTCGTATTCGAGCAGGATGTCGTTATGGCCGGAAAGCTTGCTGCGGATAAAGTTAAAGCTGTCGGCGGTGGCGTGGTTGCCGTGTATGTACACAAGATTCATCGGTGTCCTTATCGGCGGCGCCCAGGCGCAAGGTTGCGCAGAGGCGGGTTGATCACCATAAGGCGACAGTCTATGCTGCATCGCAGCATGCTGCCAATGCCGATTTGGAATGTCTGGTATCGCCGACACGTAATCCATCAAGAAAGCGGCAAAAAAGACTATTTTGCCGGGACGGATGTTTGTCAGTCGTCGTCAGCGTCGCTCAGGCCGGGAAACAGGACGTCCGTATAGCCAAAGCGGGTGAAGTCACGCACCCGCATCGGGTACAGGATGCCGGCGAGGTGGTCGCATTCATGCTGGACCACCCGGGCATGGAAGCCGTCGACTTCGCGCCGGATCGGCGCGCCGTGCTGGTCAACCCCCTCGTAACGCAGCTGCGTCCAGCGCGGCACCACGCCGCGCAGGCCAGGCACCGACAGGCAACCTTCCCAATCCTCATTGGTTTCCTGCGACAGCGGCGTCAGCACCGGGTTGATCAGCACGGTTTCAGGCACCGGCGCGGCATCCGGATAGCGCAGGTTCTGCTTGAAGCCGAAAATCACCAGCTGCAGATTGACGCCGATCTGCGGCGCGGCCAGGCCGGCGCCGTTGGCGGCGTACATCGTGTCGAACATGTCGGCGATCAGCTCCCGCATCGCCGGCGTATCGAACTCGGTGACCCGCTCGGCCTGACGCAGCAGCCGCGGATCTCCCATTTTCAATATTTCACGGACCGTCATTGTCTGCTCTGCAGGTATTCGGCCAGGGCCGGGCCGGTTTCGGGATGACGCAGTCCCATTTCCACGGTGGCCTTCAGATAGCCCAGCTTGGAGCCGCAATCGAAGCGCTGGCCGCGGTAGCGATAGGCCAGCACCGATTCGCGCTGCATCAGCGCGGCGATGCCGTCGGTCAACTGGATTTCGCCGCCAGCGCCCTTGCCCAGGTTTTCGATGCACTCGAAGATCCGGTTGGAGAGCACGTAACGGCCCACCACCGCCAGCGTCGACGGCGCGCTGTCGGGGTCGGGCTTCTCGACGATGGCATTGACGCGCTCCAGCCCCGGCTGGTATTCGGTGGCGCTGACAATGCCGTACTGCCGGGTATCGGCGCGCGGTACGTCCTGCACCGCCAGCACGCTCAGCCCTTCCCGCTCATAGACTTCCGTCATTTGCGCCATCACCGACTTTTCGCCCTCGGGCACATCCATGAAGTCGTCGGCCAGCAGCACGGCAAACGGCTCGGTGCCGACCACCGGCTTGGCGCACAGCACCGCATGCCCCAGGCCCAATGGCTGGGACTGGCGGATGAAGATGCAGTTCACATGCTTGGGAATCACATTGCGCACCAGGTCCAGCAGCTGCTTCTTGCCTGCCGCTTCCAGCTCGGTTTCCAGCTCGTAAGCCTTGTCGAAATGGTCTTCAATGGCGCGCTTGTTGCGGCCGGTGATGAATACCATTTCAGTGATGCCGGCGGCGACCGCTTCTTCCACTGCGTACTGGATCAGCGGCTTGTCGACGATGGGCAGCATTTCCTTGGGCTGCGCCTTGGTGGCGGGAAGGAAACGGCTGCCGAGTCCGGCAACGGGAAAGACAGCCTTGGTGATTTTTCTCATGCTTCGCTTTCTTTGGTCTGATGCAGCATTTCCAGCAATGCTGCTTCATCGATCACAGGAACACCCAGCGTCTCCGCTTTTGCCAGCTTGCTGCCGGCATCGTCGCCGGCCACCAGGTAACTGGTCTTTTTGGATACGGAACCGGCCACCTTGCCGCCGGCGCCCTCGATCCGTTCCGCTGCTTCGTCACGGCCCATGGTAGGCAAGGTTCCGGTCAGCACGAAGGTCAGCCCGGCCAGCGGCTTGGGACGGGCTTCCGAGGCGCCCTCTTCCCAGTGCACGCCATTGGCCCGCAACTGCTCGATCAGCTCGACATTCATCGGGTCGGCCAGGAACTGCAGTATAGAACGGGCGACAACCGGCCCGACATCGGCAACATCCAGCAATTGCACTTCATCAGCTTTCAACAGCGCATCAATTCCACCGAAATGCCTGGCCAGCTCCTTGGCGGTCGACTCGCCGACATGACGGATGCCGAGCGCAAAGATGAAGCGCGCCAGCGTGGTCGACTTCGATTTCTCGATTGCCTTGATCACGTTGCCGGCCGACTTGTCGGCCATGCGGTCCAGGCTGGCCAGCGAGGTCAGGCCCAGCCGGTAGAAGTCGGCCGCTGTGGTGACCACATTGCGGTCGACCAGCTGTTCGACCAGCTGGTCGCCCAGGCCCTCGATATCCATCGCGCGGCGCGACACGAAATGCAGCAGGCCGCCCTTGCGCTGCGCCGGGCACTTGACCCAGCCGCCGGAACAGCGTGCCACCGCCTCCTCCTCGGGACGCACGATGGGCGAGGAACAGACCGGGCACAGCGCCGGCATCACGAACGGCCGGGCGTCGGCCGGGCGCAGTTCCGGCACGAAGGACACGACTTCCGGGATCACGTCGCCGGCCCGCCGCACGATGACGGTGTCGCCGATCTGGATATCCTTGCGCCGCACCTCGTCCTCGTTGTGCAGGGTGGCATTGGTGACGGTCACGCCGCCGACCAGCACCGGGGCCAGCCTGGCCACCGGCGTCAGCGCGCCGGTGCGGCCCACCTGGACGCCTATGTCCTGCACGATGGTCATCGCTTCCTCGGCCGGGAACTTGTGGGCCAGCGCAAAGCGCGGCGCGCGCGACACGAAACCGAGCTGTGCCTGCTGGGCGACCGGGTTGACCTTGTACACCACGCCATCGATCTCGTAGGCCAGCTGTGCCCGGCGCAGGCCGATGTCGCGATAGAAGGTCAGCAGCCCTTCGGCGCCGAGAGCCACCCGCCGCTCTGCCGCGACCGGGATGCCGATCTGCGCATACCAGTCCAGCAGCGCCGCATGCGACTGCGGCAGCTCGGCGCCTTCCAGCACGCCGATGCCATAGGCGAAGAAGCGCAGCGAGCGCTGCGCCGTGATGCGCGGATCGAGCTGGCGCAGGCTGCCGGCGGCGGCGTTGCGCGGATTGGCGAATTCACGCTGGCCGGCATCGCGCTGGCGCGCATTGAGCTTGGCGAAATCGCTTTTGAACATCAGCACTTCGCCGCGGATGTCGATGATCGCCGGCGGATTGTCCATCTGCAGCCGCAGCGGAATCGCGCGCACGGTGCGGATGTTGGCGGTCACGTTTTCGCCGGTGGTGCCGTCGCCGCGGGTCGCCGCCTGCACCAGCAAGCCGTTCTCGTAACGCAGATTGATGGCCAGTCCGTCGAACTTGAGCTCGCAGTTGTATTCGACCTCGGTTTCCGACTTCAGCGCTTCCCGCACGCGGCGGTCGAAGTTGACGATGTCGTCGTCGCGAAAGCCATTGTTAATCGACAGCATCGGTGCGGAATGGCGCACCTGCTCGAACTGCGGCAGCGGTGCGCCGCCGACCCGCTGGGTGGGCGAGTCGCTGGTGATCAGTTCGGGATGCGCCTGTTCCAGCGCCTGCAGCTGGCGGAACAGGCGGTCGTATTCGGCGTCCGGGATGGTGGGGTTGTCGAGGACGTAATAGGCGTGGTTGTGGCGGGCAATCTCGGCGCGCAGGCGCGCCGCCCGCTCCAGCGCATCGGGCGGCGTGGCGGTGGAATCGTGTGGCATGGGTCAGGCAAAGAGTCGCAGCGCGCGCGTCGATCCGGCAGGAATTTCAGAGCTTTCCATCTCGGCATAGAACGCGTGCACCTGGGATGCTATTTCTTCCAGGGTGGCATCGGACAGGGCTTGGTTGGAGTCGTCGACCACGGTGCCGTCGAGGCGCGCGGCGAGCGACTTGGCGCAGGAGATCATCGCGCCATAGCCATCGCGGGCGGCGGCCACCAGGGCGACATCAAGCAGCAGCGTCAGCCGGGACGTGGTTTCGTCGCCGCCGCTGGCGTTGGTCGAAATGGAAAACAGCACGCCGCCGTCGCCGTCGGGCATCACCAGCCTGCCGTCCGGGCGCAGGTCGAAGCCCTGGCGCGCCAGCGCGGCCAGCAGCGTGCTGATCTGCCAGGGCGCGCGGTTGGACTGGACGTTGACGCTCAGTTGCGCGCCATACTCGGCAACGAATTGATGCAGGCCGCGCGCAATTGACACGATGCGCGACATGTCAGGCACGTCGCACTCGGCGCCGAGCTCGTCGGCCACCTGGCGCAGCCGGCTGACGAACTCGGAATATTCGATCTCGTTCAATGCCGAGGTGCGGCTGGCGAGCTGGATGCCGGCCTGCAGCATGGTGTAGGTGCGGCCATGCGCAATCGCTTCCCAGCGGCCGTCGTCGGCCAGGCCGATGAAATGCACCGGCTTGTTGCCGACGTGGCGCAGCGTATGGACGATGGGCAGCACGCGGTCGCCGCGCAGCGGCGACTCCAGGCCGAGGCCGATGGTGCAGTCGATCAGTTGGTCGACCGGCAGGTCATGGCGCGGCGCATGCAGCACCGTTTCCTCCATGGCGCTGGGTTCATGCTGCGGCACGGGCGCTGCTTCCGCTGCCGCTGCGGCCGGGTCGTCGGCCGCGGCGCCGGCGGGCATCGCCGATGGGGCATATTCCGGCTCGGCCTGCTGTTCCGGCTGCGCCGCCGCCGCGCCGAAACCCGGCTCCACCCGCTCGTGCGGCGCCGCATCCCCATGCATCAGCACGTCGTGCTGGTCATCCGCAAAAGCCCGCTCTACAGTCTTGCGGGTCTTGTATTCCTGCCATTTGTTATAGGAAAACACGCCCACGACAATGGCGCCGCCGATGGCGATCAGACTGGCTTGTAAATCGGTCATGCAGCTGCCTTCAGGGCATGCGAAACGCCGGCCGGGGCCTGCGCCGTGCGGTCTCGGTTGCTGGCCCACGCGGGGGATACGAATCGGGTCATTATTGGTTCCAGAAAGTCGACGGGCTGTAGCGTTTTCCACGCTTTCGTAGCAGGGATAAGCCGCTTGAGCGCGGCCGGGGCGTCAACCGCGCTAGGGTAAGTGTTCGTATGTCAAGTTGTCAAGCCGATGCAAGGGCGCCATCCGGCCGCCAATTCCCTGTTCCATCAGAAATTTAGCGATGAATCCGGCCGCAGAAAACGTTGACAACAATCAATACAATTTGTCGTTTTGACCATAGAATGAATTCCTGGCAACTGGCCCGCGCTTTTTGCCCAAAAGAAAAATCCGGACAACCGTCACGCCCATCCAGAGAGGAAATCATGTCTGACGTCAAATCGCTGAAATTACACGAGCTGACCATGTTGCCGCTCAATCCGATCAAGGCCATGGTGCGGCGCTGGTGGTGGAAGCGGGCCGAGTCGCATTACCTCATCTGCGCCGACGTGGAGCAGGACCGCATGCGCGAAGCCCAGCAGAATGCCGCCTACTTCCAGAAGAAAGCCGCGCTCGCCCGCTCCCAGTGGCTGGGCATGCACTGAGGCCGGCTTCATTTCCCCTGTCAAGCCGCCCGCGCTTCGGTGGCGAAGCCCGCGGCTGCTTCCATGTCCACTGCCACGATGCGCGACACGCCCTGTTCCTGCATGGTCACCCCGATCAGCTGCTGCGCCATTTCCATGGCGATCCGGTTGTGCGAGATGAACAGGAACTGGGTCTGTGAAGACATGCGCTGCACCATCTTGCAGAAGCGCTCGGTGTTGGCATCGTCCAGCGGCGCATCGACCTCGTCGAGCAAGCAGAACGGCGCCGGATTGAGCTGAAACATCGAGAACACCAGCGCCGTCGCCGTCAGCGCCTTTTCGCCGCCCGACAGCAGGTGGATCGTCGCGTTCTTCTTGCCCGGCGGCTGCGCCATCACCTGCACGCCGGCGTCCAGGATTTCCTCCCCCGTCATGATCAGGCGCGCATTGCCGCCGCCAAACAGCACCGGGAACAGCTCGCCGAAGTGATGATTGACCTTGTCGAAGGTGTCCTGCAGCAGGTCGCGGGTTTCCTTGTCGATCTTGTGGATCGCGTCTTCCAGCGTGGCGATGGCCTCGGCCAGGTCGGCGGTCTGCTCGTCCAGAAACTGCTTGCGCTCGGAGGCCTGCGCCAGTTCGTCCAGCGCGGCCAGGTTCACCGGGCCGAGCGCGGCGATGGCGTTGGTCAGGCGCGTCACCTCGCCCTGCAGCCAGGATGGCTTCACATCGCCGTCCAGCAGCGCGGCCAGGGCCGCCTCGTCGGCGCCGGCTTCGGCCAGGTGCTGCGCATACTGTTCCTGGTTCAGGCGCGCCGCCTGTTCCTTTAACTGCAGTTCCATGATGCGGTCGCGCTGCGGCTGCAAGCTGCGCTCGATCTGCATCCGCGCCTCTTCCAGGTGGCGCAGTTTCTGGGTCAGCTGGTCGAGCTCGTGACGGGCGTTGGCCAGCGCGCGCTCCTGCTGGCTGCGCCGCTCCAGCAGGTCCTGCAACCCGTCCTGCGCGGTCTGGTCGTCGAGGCCCGCGAGTTCGCTCTGGCCAGCCTGCATGCTGGCGTTGATCTGGACCACCTGCTCGGCGGCAGTGGCGATGCCGCGCCGCAGTTCCTCGATCCGGTTGCGATGGGTTTTTTCGGCGAACTGGGCTTCCTGCGCGGCCCGCTCAAGCTCGCGCAACCGGGCGCGCGCCTCGTTGAGCCGCTGTTCGCGCCCGATGTAGTCGTTCTGGCCTTCCTCGTGCCGCTCCTGCAGCTCGCCCAACTCGATATCGAGCTGCTCCAGCCGCGCCTCGGATTCGGCGCTGGCCTCCTGCTGCTCGGCTTCCTGCGCCGCGATTTCCGACAGGTCGCCGACGATCTGCGCATGGCGCTGGTCGTAGCGGGTCTGCACTTCGGTCTGCTTCATCAGGTCGATCTGCAGCGCGTGGGCGCCCTGCGTCAATGCATTGACCCGCTGCCGCAGCTCCTGCAGCCGCTGGGTCGCCTGCGTGAGTGCCGAGTCGGCACTGGCTGCCGCCGCGCGCGCTTCCTCGGCCAGCATCTGCTGCGCCCGCAACTGGCGCACGATATTCTCGATGTCCTGCTGGCGCGCCAGCATGCCGTCCTGCTCGGCATCGGCCGCATAGAAACGCACGCTGGAGCGGCTGACCAGGTGGCCTTCGCGGGTCAGCAGCATCGCGCCGGCCGGCAGCCTGTCGCGGCCGGCAAAGGCGCTGGCCGCGTCGTCGGCGACATAGACCTGGTGCAGCCAGTCCTGCATCAGCGCCCGCAGGCCGGGATCATTCACATGCAGCAGGCTCATCGCGCTTTTCAGGCCGGCAACGCCGTCGACGCGACTCTCCACCGCGTCGGCGGCGTACAGCGCCATCTTTCCCGGCGGCGGGTCGGCGAGGAAGCCCTGCGCCCAGTCGAGCTTCGACACTTCCAGCGCCGACGCCCGCTCGCGCAGCACCGATTCCAGCGCGGTTTCCCATCCGTGCTCGATCTGCAGCTTCTGCCACAGGCGCGGCAGCGTATCCAGGCCATGTTTCTTCAGCCAGGGCTGGACCTTGCCCTGCGATTGCACCCGCTCCTGCAGTTGCCGCAGCGCGTTCAGCCTGGCTTCGAGCTGGGCATTGGCCGCGTTTTCCGCATTGACCCGGGCCTGCGCCTCGCGCCGTGCCTGCTCCAGCGCCGGTTGCTGTTCCTGCGCCTGTTCCTGCAGCAGGCGCGCCTCTTCCAGCTGCGCCTGCTTTTCCTCCAGCTGTGCCCGCAGATTTTCCAGGTGGACGCCGTCGGGCTGATGCAGCCCCTGCTTTTCCTGCGTCAGCCGTTCGCGCCGGGCCGCCAGGCTGTTCAATATTTGGGACGCGTTGCGCTGCTGCGCCGCTTCCAGTTCGATGCGCTGCTGTGCCTGCAGGATGCGGGTGCGCGACTCGGCGCTTTTCGCCTGGGCGTCGCGCCAGGCCTGTTCCAGTTCGGGCAGCAACGCAGTCTGCTGCTCGGCCGACAGCTCGGCCTGCTCGACCCGGGCCGCGTGTTCCTCCAGCCCGATGTCGGCTTCGGCCAGGTCTTCCATCTGCTGGTCATGCTGGCGCTGCCACTGCTCGCGCTGGGTGGCCAGCGACGTCAGCTGGGATTGCAGCCGTCCGCGCGACTCGATCACGAAGCGGATCTGGGCTTCCAGTCCGCCAATCTCGGAATTGGTCTGGTACAGGTGGCCCTGGGCCTGGTGCATCCGGTCGCCGGCGGCATAGTGTCCCTGCCGCATCTGCTCCAGTTCGGCTTCCACATGGCGCAGCCTGGCGGTCTGCTGCTCCAGCTCCAGCTGCCCCAGTTCGATCTCGCGGAAATGCTTCTCCTGCTCGGCCTTGGCCTCATTGCGGCGCAGCAGCCACAACAGCTTCTGCTTCTGCGACTGGTCGGCCTGCATCTCGTGGAACTTGCGCGCCACCACCGCCTGCGCCTGCAGCTTGTCCAGGTTGGCATTGAGCTCGCGCAGGATGTCGTCGACGCGGGTCAGGTTCTCGCGCGTGTCGTGCAGGCGGTTTTCCGTCTCCCGCCGGCGTTCCTTGTATTTCGATACCCCGGCCGCCTCTTCCAGGAAAATCCGCAGGTCTTCCGGCCGGGCTTCGATGATGCGGGAGATCATGCCCTGGCCGATGATGGCGTAGGCGCGCGGGCCGAGGCCGGTGCCGAGAAAGATGTCCTGGATGTCGCGCCGGCGCACCGGCTGGTTGTTGATGTAATAACTGGAGGTGCCGTCCCGGGTCAGGGTGCGCTTGACCGCAATCTCCGCATACTGGCCCCACTGCCCCGCCGCCCTGGCATCGGCATTGTCGAACACCAGCTCGACCGATGCCCGTCCGGCCGGCTTGCGGTTGGTGCTGCCGTTGAAGATCACGTCCTGCATCGACTCGCCGCGCAGCTCCGAGGCCTTGGATTCGCCCAGCACCCAGCGCACCGCGTCGATGATGTTGGACTTGCCGCAACCGTTGGGGCCGACCACGCCCACCAGCTGGCCGGGAACCTGGAAATTGGTGGGATCGACGAAGGATTTGAAGCCGGATAATTTAATCGAGGTTAAGCGCACTTTTTGATTCTTCCAGACCGAATTGCATACACGGGAAAGCTTGCCCGGTGGGTGATGGCCGGCACGGGCGGCGCCAGCCGTCAGGCACGGGATGATACCACCGGGCGCCAGCGCTTCCGCGTTCAGGCAGGCGAATTGATTCCCCGTTTTTGGCCGGGACGGATGCGGCAACAGGCCGGCACGGAACTGAAGCCGATCCGGGCCCACGTAGTTGACGTCCCTTCAACAATCCACTCACCGAGCGAGGAACCATGCAGATCGATCCGAAAGACGTGTTGCCCATCAAGGAAGTACTCAAGGAATCGGGCCTTACCATAGCCGATGGCCAGGTCGAGAAAATTGTCGACGCGTTGAACAAGCTGCTGCAGTACAGCGATGACCTTGAAAAACAGAGCGAAGCCGAACTGGGCCCGGAAGAGTGGGCCAAGGTGAAGGCGGAAAGAGAGGAAACCGTCGCCAGGTTCAGCAATGACTTCACCGAAAAGCTGCAGAAAATTCTCGGCAGCATGGAGCCAACCGACAAACTATAATGCCGCCTTCATTTGCTTTTCTGGCCGGCATTCGTGAATCCACTCCTTGACAAGCTCCAGCCCTATCCCTTCGAGAAATTGCGCCGCCTGCTGGCCGACAGCCAGCCGGACGCGGCGCGCCGCCCCATCAGCCTCGGGATAGGCGAACCCAAGCATCCGACGCCGGACTTCATCCGGCAGGCGCTGGCCGACAACCTGGGCGGTCTGGCGGTCTACCCCAGCACGCCCGGCGGCGATCCGCTGCGCCAGGCCATCGCCGGCTGGCTGGAGCGGCGCTATGGATTGCCGGCGGTCGATGCGGCAACCCAGGTGCTGCCGGTCAATGGTTCGCGGGAGGCGCTGTTCGCGCTGGCCCAGGCCGTGATCGACCCGCGCGCCGATGCGCTGGTGATCTGTCCCAATCCGTTTTACCAAATCTACGAGGGCGCGGCGCTGCTGGCCGGCGCCACGCCGTGGTTCGTCAATTCCGACCCGGCGCGCAACTTCGCGCCCGACTTTTCCAGCGTGCCGGAAGAGGCCTGGAAGCGCGTGCAACTGCTCTATATCTGCTCGCCCGGCAACCCCACCGGCGCGGTGCTGTCGCTGGCCGACTGGCAAGAACTGTTCGACCTGTCCGACCGCTACGGTTTCATCATTGCCGCCGACGAGTGCTATTCCGAGATCTATTTCAAGGCGGAAGCGCCGCTGGGCAGCCTGGAGGCCGCGCACAAGCTGGGCCGCACCGGCTTTGAACGCCTGATCACCTTCTCCAGCCTGTCCAAGCGCTCCAACGTGCCCGGCATGCGTTCCGGCTTCGTCGCCGGCGACGCCGCGGTGCTCAAGCGCTTCCTGCTCTACCGCACCTACTGCGGCGGCGCGATGAGCCCGCCGGTGCAGGCCGCCTCGATCGCCGCCTGGAACGACGAAGCCCATGTAGAGGAGAACCGCGCCAAGTACGTCACCAAGTTCAACCAGGTCACGCCGCTGCTCAGGGAAGTGCTGGATGTGGAACTGCCGGATGCCGGCTTTTACCTGTGGGCGAAGGTCGACAAGCTGACGCAGATTTCGGATGTTGATTATGCGAAACGTCTTTATGCCGAATATAATGTGACGGTCCTGCCGGGCAGCTATCTGGCCCGCGAGGCGCACGGCATCAATCCCGGACAGAACCGCATCCGCATGGCGCTGGTGGCAGAGGTGGACGAATGCCTCGAAGCCGCGCACCGCATCGTCGAATTCACCGGCAAGCTCGCCAGCCGCTGAGCGCCGCAACCGCAAACCTCAACTCACCAAGCAAACAAGATGACCCAACAGCTGCAGCAACTCATCGATCAGGCATGGGAAGACCGTGCCAACATTTCCTCCAAGTCGGCGCCGGCCGAAGTCCGCGACGCCGTCGCCCATGTGCTGGAGCAGCTCGATGCCGGCACCCTGCGCGTGGCCGAGAAGGCCGGCGGCAGCTGGACCGTGAACCAGTGGATCAAGAAGGCGGTGCTGCTGTCGTTCCGCCTGGAAGACAACGTCGTGATGCCATCCGGCAGCCTGCAGTTCTACGACAAGGTGCCCAGCAAGTTCGAGAACTACAGCGCCGAAGACTTCGCCCGCGGCGGCTTCCGCGTGGTGCCGCCGGCCGTCGCGCGCCGCGGCAGCTTCATCGCCAAGAACGTGGTCCTGATGCCTTCCTACGTCAACATCGGCGCCTACGTCGATGAAGGCACCATGGTCGACACCTGGGCCACCGTCGGCTCCTGCGCCCAGATCGGCAAGAACGTCCACCTGTCGGGCGGCGTCGGCATCGGCGGCGTGCTCGAACCGATGCAGGCCAACCCCACCATCATCGAGGACAACTGCTTCATCGGCGCCCGCTCGGAAATCGTCGAAGGCGTGATCGTCGAGGAAAACTCGGTGATCTCGATGGGCGTCTACATCGGCCAGTCGACCAAGATCTACGACCGCGCCACCGGCGAAGTCAGCTACGGCCGCATCCCGGCCGGCTCGGTGGTGGTGTCGGGCAACCTGCCCTCCGCCGATGGCAAGTACAGCCTGTACTGCGCCGTCATCGTCAAGCGCGTGGACGCCAAGACCCGCGCCAAGACCGGCATCAACGAACTGCTGCGCGAAGCGTAATCAGTTCCCCGGCGCACGGGTCCGTCGCGGCCCGTGCCGCAGCATGTTCCCCACTACGCAAGCAGATAGCAGGAGCCGATGATGGCGATGGAACGTCTGTTCCAGCTGATGAAGGAAAAAGGCGCGTCCGACCTGTTCCTGGCGGTGAACTCGCCGATCCAGGTCAAGATCAACGGCAACCTGATTCCCGTGAACCAGCAGCGCATGGACCAGGGTTCCATCATGGCCCTGCTCTCCGAAGTCGTGCCGGCCGACCGGCTCGACGAACTGCGGCGCGAGCATGAGCTCAATCTCGGCATCCAGGCCAGCGGCATCGGAAGGCTGCGCCTGTCCGCCTTCCAGCAGCGCGGCTCGGTCTCGGCGGTGCTGCGCTTCGTGCCCTACCAGATACCGGCGCTGTCTGAACTGCGCCTGCCCGCGGTGCTGCCGGAACTGATCATGGCGCGGCGCGGCCTGCTGCTGGTGGTGGGCGCCACCGGCTCCGGCAAGTCCACCACCATCGCCTCGATGCTGGACCATCGCAATGCGATGTCCAACGGCCATATCCTGACGCTGGAAGACCCGATCGAATTCCTGTTTTCCGCCAAGCGTTCCATCGTCAACCAGCGCGAGATCGGCACCGATGCCCACAGCCTGGCCATCGCGCTGAAGAATGCGCTGAGGCAGGCGCCGGACTGCATCCTGATCGGCGAGATCCGCGACCGCGACACCATGACCGCGGCCCTGTCCTACGCCCAGTCCGGCCACCTGGTGGTGGCGACGCTGCATGCCAACAACAGCTACCAGGCGCTGAACCGCATCATCAGCTTCTACCCGGTCGAGGCGCGGCAGTCTCTGTACCCGGACCTGGCGGCCACGATCCGCGCCATCATCTCGCAGCGGCTGGTGCCGGCCATCGATGGCGGCCGCCGCGCGGCGGTCGAAGTCATGCTCAACACCCGCCATGTGTCCGAGCTGATCGAGCAGGGCGAGATCGGCCAGATCCGCGAGGCGGTGGAAAAGAGCCTGTCAGCCGGCTCCCAGACCTTCGAACAGGCGCTGATGGCGATGATCAGGGAAGGCGTGATCACCGAGGAGGAAGCGCTGGCGCATGCGGATTCGGCCAGCAACCTGTACTGGCTGCTCAACAATGGCCAGGCGCAGGAACAGGTGGAGGAAAGCCGGAAGGATGACGACGAGCCGACCTTCACCGAATTCACCCTGAACATTTGACGCGGGCCGGCGGCTCGCCGCCCAGGCCCGCCGCACCTGCATCCACCAACCATGACCATCACCCTCTACGGCATTCCCAACTGCGACACCGTCAAGAAAGCCCGCGGCTGGCTGGCCGACAACGGTATCGACTACGTTTTCCACGATTTCAAGAAAAGCGGCGTCACCCGGCCGATGCTGGAAGCCTGGCTGGCCGACATTCCCTGGGAAACCCTGCTCAACCGGCGCGGCACCAGCTGGCGCGGGCTGCCGGAGGAGCGCCGCAACGCGGTCGGCAGCGCCGACGATGCGATCGCACTGATGCTGGAAACGCCCTCGCTGATCAAGCGGCCGGTGCTGGCGCTGGAAGGCGGCGTGCACTGCGGCTATAGCGAAAGCCAGTATCGGGATCTGTTTCAACGTTGAGAAGGCAAGGCTGCGCGCTTTCCCGACCGGGCGCTGTCCGTCAAATGCATGGCGCCCGCAAATCCCACGCCGCAAGCCAGAACGACTGGCCATGCCTCGCAGGGTCCCATCCACATGGCACGGACCATGCGCAGCGGTATGCCGAGCGCGGCGACGGCCAGTAGCGACAGCATCAACTGCAGGCCAAATTTCCACGCGCAGGAAAGACACCCGGCGCGCGAAGCGATCCAGCGCCGCTCACGCGCCCCGGCCAGCACCATCGCATGTCCGGTGTACAGCATGAGCCCGGCGCCAAGCAGCAGTTCGCCGAACCGGGTCTGGATGAAAAACGCCGTCTCGTCTTGCGGCGTTACAGCGCCAGCGCCGCCCGCGACATCGATGGCGGCAAACACGAGAATCAATGACAGCGCGCCACAACTCCATCGCCGCATCTGGCTTGCACTGAGCCAGCCGAAGCCGCTGAGCCACAACACCGGCAAGAAGAGACTGGCCATCAGCAATGCGGAAAAGAGATAGGACGACTTGCCGGGCCAGAGATTGTCGTGATGGATGACGAGCAGGCCCGACAAGGCCGCCGCCTGTAGAAAGCCGATCAGCAGCCGAAGAGGCGCCAGTGCGCCGGTTTGTCCGGCTGGCATGTCGGGTAGCACAGTTTGCATCGCGGTCCTTTCGTGGTCGGCGCCTGGCTGGACGAAAGGCGAAGAATAAGACAGCGCAATGCCCTGGCAGGCGGATCGCGCCCGACAATTAGCATTGTTAGCCCGGGCGATCTGCCCAGCCATATCGCGCCACCGCGAACCGTATTAGAATCCCGGTCTTTCGTCCCAACTACCGCCCCGCAGCCCGCCCATGAATGCCAACGATTCCACCTTGTCCAGCCGCACCCGCGCCCTCACTGAAGAGCTGATCGCCCTGTCCTCGGTCACGCCGGACGACAACGGCTGCCAGCGCCGCCTGGCCGAACTGCTCGCGCCGCTGGGCTTTGCCTGCGAGACGGTGCAGTCGGGCGAGGTGACCAACCTGTGGGCGCGGCGCGGCACCGCACAGCCGCTGGTGGTGTTTGCCGGCCATACCGACGTGGTGCCGACCGGGCCGCTGACGGCCTGGCAGTCCGACCCGTTCCAGCCCACGGTGCGCGACGGCAAGCTGTATGGCCGCGGCGCGGCCGACATGAAGACCTCGCTGGCGGCCATGGTGGTGGCGGTGGAGGAATTCACCGCAGCCCATCCCGACCACAAGGGCTCGATCGGCTTTCTGATCACCAGCGACGAGGAAGGCCCCGCCATCGACGGCACGGTGGTGGTCTGCGACATGCTGCAGCAGCGCGGCGAACGGCTGGACTGCTGCATCGTCGGCGAACCGACCTCGGTGGATCGCCTCGGCGACATGATCAAGAACGGCCGCCGCGGCACCATGTCGGGCAAGCTCACGGTGAAGGGCATACAGGGCCATATCGCCTATCCGCACCTGGCGCGCAACCCGGTCCACCAGGTTGCGCCGGCCCTGGCCGAACTGGCCGCCACCGAATGGGACGCGGGCAACGAATACTATCTGCCGACTTCCTGGCAGGTATCCAACATCCACGGCGGCACCGGCGCCTCCAACATCATTCCAAGCGAGGTCGTGATCGACTTCAATTTCCGCTTTTCCACCGCCAGCAACGTGGAAGGCCTGCAGCAGCGGGTGCGCGACCTGCTCGACCGGCATGGCCTGGAATACGACCTGAAATGGACGGTCGGCGGCCTGCCCTTCCTGACCCCGCGCGGCACGCTGTCGGATGCGCTGTCGGCCGCCATCCAGGCTGAGACCGGCATCGCCACCGAACTCTCCACCAGCGGCGGCACGTCCGACGGCCGCTTCATCGCCCGGATCTGTCCGCAGGTAGTGGAGTTCGGCCCGGTCAATGCCAGCATCCACAAGATCGATGAACATATCTCCCTGTCCGATATCGATCCGCTGAAAAACATCTACCGCCGCACGCTCGAAAACCTGCTGCGCTAAGCGTTCACCTCCATCACGGGCAAGGCCGCGCCGCCGGCCTTGCCCATCCCCGGAAATCCACTCATGACCTCCACCTACTTTGCCACCCTGCGCGACGTCCTGCGTTTCGCCACCACCCGCTTCAATGGCGCCGGCCTGTTCTTCGGCCACGGCAGCAGCAATGCCTTCGACGAAGCCGCCTACCTGCTGCTGCACACGCTGAAGCTGCCGCTGGACCGGCTCGACCCTTTCCTAGACGCCCGCCTGCTGCCGGAGGAAGTCGATGCCCTGCTGAAGGTGGTCGAGCGGCGCGCGGTGGAACGGGTGCCGGCCGCCTACATCACCCGTGAAGCCTGGCTCGGCGCCTACCGCTTCTACGTGGATGAGCGCACCATCGTGCCGCGCTCCTTCATCGCCGAGCTGATCCCGGAACAGTTCGCGCCTTGGGTCAGCGACCCTGAGGAAGTCACCAGCGTGCTGGAACTGTGCACCGGTTCGGGGTGCCTGGCGGTGCTGCTGGCCGACACCTTCGGCAATGCCCATGTGGACGCGGTGGACCTCTCGGCCGATGCCCTGGAAGTGGCCGCGCGCAACGTCGCCGACTACCAGATGCAGGACCGCATCACGCTGCTTCGCTCCGACCTGTACGACGCGCTGCCCGACACCCGGAAATACGACCTGATCGTCACCAACCCGCCCTATGTGAATGCCGGCTCGATGGCCAAGCTGCCGCCGGAATACCAGCGCGAGCCGCAGATGGCGCTGGCCGGCGGCGACGACGGCATGGACCTGGTGCGCCGCATCGTCGACGGCGCCCGCTCGCGCCTTGCGCCGGGCGGCGTCCTGGTGGTGGAAATCGGCAACGAGCGGGAGCACGCCGAAGCAGCCTTCGCCGACCTGGAACTGACTTGGCTGTCGACCAGCGCCGGCGACGACATGGTCTTCCTGCTGACCGCCGAGCAACTGGGCATCCTGGAATAACGGGCAGGCGACCATGATCCGTTTCCAGCAAGTGAGCCTGATGCGGGGCACCAAGGCCCTGTTCGAGAATGCCGACCTGACCCTGAACCCCGGCGAGAAGATCGGCCTGGTGGGGGCCAACGGCGCCGGCAAGTCCAGCCTGTTTGGCCTCCTGCGCGGCGAACTGCATGCCGACCAGGGCGACGCCGGCTTCCCCTCGACCTGGCGCGTGGCCTACGTGGCCCAGGAAACACCGGCGCTGGACCGCTGCGCGCTCGACTATGCGATCGACGGCGACGCCGGTCTGCGCCGGCTGGAAGCCGAACTGGCCGCCGTGGAAAGCCAGCCGGAAAGTGCCGCCAATGGCCATCGCATCGGCGAGCTGCATGCCGCGCTGGCCGATGCCGACGCCTACACGGTGCGCTCGCGCGGCGAGCAATTGCTGACCGGCCTGGGTTTCACCCAGGAACAGATGGGCCAGCCGGTGGCCAGCTTTTCCGGCGGCTGGCGCATGCGCCTGAACCTGGCGCAGGCGCTGATGTGCCCGTCCGACCTGCTGCTGCTGGACGAGCCGACCAACCACCTGGACCTGGACGCCATCATCTGGCTGGAAGACTGGTTGAAGCGCTATGCCGGCACCCTGGTGGTGATCTCCCATGACCGCGACTTCCTCGACGGCGTCGTCAACGTGATCGTGCATATCGACGAGCGCAAGCTGAAGCGCTATTCCGGCAACTACTCCGCCTTCGAGCGCCAGCGCGCCGCGCAGCTGATCCTGACGCAAGGCATGATCGAGAAGCAGACCCGCGAGCGCGCCCATCTGCAATCCTTCATCGACCGCTTCAAGGCCAAGGCAACCAAGGCGCGCCAGGCGCAGAGCCGGATGAAGGCGCTGTCCAAGATGGAGGAACTGGCGCCGCTGCGCGCCGCCGCCGAGTTTTCCTTTACTTTCCGCGAGCCGCAGAATGCGCCGAACCCGCTCTTGGTGATGGAAGACGTGAATGCCGGCTACCGCGTGGAAAATCCGGACACCCATGCCGTCACCGAAAAGACCATCGTCAGCAACATCACCTTTTCGATGCAGGCCGGCCAGCGCATCGGCCTGTTGGGCATCAACGGCGCCGGCAAGTCCACCCTGATCAAGACCATTGCCGCCGAACTGCAGCCATTGGCCGGCGACGCCCGCTTCGGCAAGGGCCTGGCGATCGGCTATTTCGCCCAGCATCAGGTCGAGATGCTGCGCCATGACGAATCGCCGCTGTGGCACCTGGCGCGCATCGCGCCCGACGTGCGCGAGCAGGAGCTGCGCAATTTCCTCGGCGGTTTCAACTTTCCCGGCAACATGGTGACCAGCCCGATCGCGCCGTTCTCCGGCGGCGAGAAGGCGCGGCTGGCGCTGGCGCTGATCGTCTGGCAGCGCCCCAACCTGCTGCTGCTGGACGAACCGACCAACCATCTCGACCTGGAAACCCGCGAGGCCCTGACCGAGGCGCTGGCGCAGTTCGAGGGCACGCTGCTGCTGGTATCGCACGACCGCCACCTGCTGCGCGCCACCACCGACGAATTCCTGATCGTGGCCGACGGCCGGCTCACGCCCTTCGACGGCGATCTCGACGATTACCGCGACTGGCTGTTCAAGACCAAGCTGGCCAACCGGGAAGCCCAGGCAAGCGCCCAGAAGGAAGCGTCGGGAACCGCCGACCGGCGCGAGCAGAAGCGGGTCGAGGCGCAGGACAGGCAGCGGCTTTCCACCCTGAAGAAGCCGATCGAAAGCCGCATCAAAAAGCTGGAGCAGCAGATCGCCGCGGCGACGGAGAAGAAAGCCGCGCTCGATGCCCGGCTGGCGGACGCGTCCATTTATGAAGCCGGCAAAAAGGAAGAGCTCAAGACACTGCTGGCCGAGCAGGCTGCCTGCGCGCAGTCGCTGGAAGAACTGGAGATGGCATGGCTGGAGCAGCAGGAAGCGCTGGAAACCATACTGGCATGACGCCGGCGCAAGCGACCGGCCACATTCCGGCGAAGGCAGGCGAAAACATGCTGCCCAGGCTCTCCCTGGTCGGCAGCGGCCACGTCGCCAAAACGCTGGGCCGCCTGTGGCATGACGGGCAGCGTGTGCTGCTGCTCGACGTGCTGAGCCGCTCGAAGGACAACGCGCAGGCCGCCTGCGAATTCATCGGCGCCGGCCGCCCGGTGCAGGACTACGCCGCCCTGCGGCAGGCCGACATCTACCTGATCGCCACGCCAGACGACCAGATCGCCGCCTGCTGCAAGCTGCTTGCCGACAGCGGCCGCATCCTGGGCGGCACGGTGGTGTTTCATTGCAGCGGCGCCCTGCCCGCCTCGGTGCTGCAGCCGGCGCTGGCCTGCGGCGCGCTGGTCGCCAGCGTTCATCCCATCCGCAGCTTTGCGCTGCCGGAACAGGTTGCCGCATCCTTTGCCGGCACCTGGTGCGGCATTGAAGGCGATGCGCAGGCGCTGGCCGCGGTGGCGCCGCTATTCGAAGCCATGGGCGCCCAATGCATCGCCATCGACCCGGGCGCCAAGACCGTCTATCACGCGGCCGCGGTATTCGCCAGCAATTACCTGGTCACGGTGATCGATGTCGCGCTGCAGGCCTATGGGCAGGCCGGCGTGCCGCGGGAGGTGGCGATGAAGCTGATGGAACCGCTGGTGCGCAAGACGGTGGACCAGGTGTTCGAGGCGGGCACGGCGGCGGCGCTGTCCGGCCCGATCGCGCGCGGCGACATGGCGACCGTGGAAAGGCAGGCACGCGCCTTGAACGAATGGAACCAGGGATACGGCAGCCTCTACGACTGCCTGGCGCAGGCCACCCTGCAGCTTGCCGGGCAACGCCGGCGTTGACCGGCATATCAAGGGCAATGCCCGCTTTGGGCACGGCGGCCGCGGCACGCGGCCTGCCGGCGCATGCCTTCCTGCCTCATCGCCAGTCCAGCAGCTTGTTGCGCCATGACAGGATGGCATGCGCATGCGCCTCATGCGCGAGGGAGCTGCGGCCAACATAGCCGTCCATGGAATCGTCGGCCTTGCAGCCGTTGCCGACCAGCGAGCAGGGATCCCAGGCATTGACGATCAAGGTCTTGCCGGTTATCCAGGCGCCCGGCACTCTGCCCTCGTAGCCAATCGCGGTCTTCAGGGCCCGATTGACCTCGTTCCAGAATGGGGAGGCCTGTGCTCCGTCGGTATAGCCCAGGGGCTTGTCCAGTTCCTGCAACTTTTCAATCAGGGCCCGCATGCTGGCCACGCCAATGGCGAACGCTTCCGCCCTGGCGTCATCGGTCAATCCGCTGAGGTAGTTGTTCATCCCGAATGCGCACAGCACCACCTTGTGGTCCGGGTAGCACGATGCGGCGTCGACGATCTGTTCCGCAATCGTTGCCATGGCAAGCACGTAGGCTTTCGTCCTGAGCGCGCCATTGGAATCGACGTATTCGTTCCATTCGGGTTCGTCGGATTCGTCCAGCGCAGGCGCGCAGACCGACAAGATCAACGGACTTGCAGTGACTTCCCTGTCAATGTCTCGTGGCTGCCCATGCCCCGTCCACATTGGCACCCGCATCAGCAGCGCCAGCTGATTGCCTGGCGTGCGCGCCTGCGGCAAATCGCGCATGGCTGCCCTGGCGTTGCCAAGAACTGCTTCATTGACTCCGGACGGAAAATGCGCGCGACCGTCGCGCGTCTCCAGTTCGCGTTCAAACACCACCGTCTGCGTGCAGGCCGCGGGCATGGCGCAGAATGCCTGGATGTCGCTTGCAAAATGCGCTTCTTCATTACCGAACAGTGCGTACAAGCGGTTTTGTGCTTCGCTGCGGTCGAGAAATCGCTGGCGGTAGCGGTGCATTCCTTCATTGACGGCGTAAGGCAGCGCGTTTTCCTGCCGCACTGTCAGCACGTAATGGTTTTGCCTGGCGGCTGCGGAAAAATGCACCCCTGCTGCCGGACCTGGCGCTGCGAGCCGTTCCCGTACGCTCACATTCAAGGCCCCGTCCATGGGACTGTTGGCGTTCGCCGGTACAGTGCTGCCGGACGCGTTGCCTGTCTTGAACTCCCGCAGGTCTTGCCGGACGTGCGTCTCCGATTGAGGCGCTTCGAGACCCGTGGGCAATTCGGCCAGGAATGTGCCCTGCTGCGCAAGCACCTCGAGCCTGTGCAGCTTCACTTGCAGGCCGTCCCTTGCTTGCGCTCCAGCATTGCCAAACGCCTCCCGGGGATATCCGGCCGCGTCTATCAGCGCTTCATACTGCTGTGACAGGTACACCGGGAGGCTTGCGCGAACCATGGCCAGCGACGCCCGCCGTATCGAGCCCGGCTCGGCGCCCGTGCGCTTCGCAGCCTGAAGCAGGCGGTGCCCGGTTTCAAGGCCCGTCCAGACGGAATCATATTGGCGTGCCTGGTAATGCCTTCCCGCCGCTTCCGGATCGATCAGGTGGCGCAGCACGGCGATCTTGTATGCCGGCGTCGCGCGCCGAAGGTCGCCGACGACGTATCGTGCCTGATCGTCCAGCGTTGCATCCGTGGGCAGCGGCATGCCTGTGTTCGCAATAGGAAAGACGCGATTCGAATACTGCAAAGGAATCATGGAAGGCCTCGCAAGGTTGGACATCAAACAGCAGCGCGCCACGGCGCGGCGATCTCTGTAACGAGGGCCATAGGCGATATCCAGAGCCTGGGCCAGGCGTCAGGACGTGCTTGCCGGCATGCTGGGTGATTCGATCATTGAACGGATGTCGCCATGCCTTGTGACACCGCGCAGGCTGCGAAGCAGAAGGCGGCGCGGCCTGAACGGCTTATTGCCCGTATCAGAGGCAGCCACGCCATGGTCCGGACCGCCTGGCGCCGGAGAGCCCGCTCATCAAGACACAAAGGACGCCGAGCGCCCGCCCAGTACACGCTGCGGCAGCGAACGCCAGGCCGCGAACGCCCCGCCGGGGCCATACATGGGCTGGACGGTTACTCGCTCTTCTCGGCCGCTTCTAACGACAGGGCCGCCACTTCCGCTTCGAACTGGTAGTCGATTGTCGCATCTGCATGTTCGGGCTCATTGCCCTTCACGCCTGTCGCAGAGGGCTGTGGCAAGACATCCGACGGGATCGCTTCATGTTCCCGCGGCAGGGCGGCACCGACCACAGCGGCCGTAGTGATCGCAGGCGCCATCTCGCTCACAGGCGTCGGGATACCGAACCACGCGGCGGAAACCGCATCCGGCGCTTCGAGGAAGTTCAGAATCGCCACTTCCAGTGCTTCCTTCCGCTTTTCGTAATCAGGTTCCGTCATGACTTTCTTGAAGCACATCTTCTGATTTTCAGGAAGGCCTTCGATCAGCAACGCATTGAAACCGTCCTTGTAGGCAAAGCCGACTTGCTGCGGACTCAGATAAGGCTGCTTGTACGCCTCATAAAGCCCGGGCAGGCCCATGGCTCTCAGGTCCTCCAGGAAGAATCGGGAGTGCGAAAACCCAAGTAGCTTGAGCTTGGTCTGGTTGTCGCATTGAGAAAAGTGACATACCGCCGCCGCGCCTGCATGCTGCGCCGCGCACATGGCGTCCACTTGGTCGATAAAGGCACGGTCGACATTTGAACGATGCTGCACCGGCTCGCCAATCGCTTCACGCATATAAGCAGGCAGGCTTGCCTTGATCCCCTGCAGCAACGTGACCCGCGCCGACTCAGCCTTCGCCCTTGCCACTTCCAGCGCGACAAGGCTTTCCTGCACCTCACGAAGAACCGGGTCGGCGTCTCCGGCGCTGAACGATGACTGCTGCGGATCGCCCGGTATGGTGTGCCGCGACAGGAACGCCAGCAACTCCAGCCTGTCCGCAACACGCACTTGTTCGATCCCCTGGAGAAGGCCAGCCACCACTTCCCTGGCGTACAGGCCGGGAAGGTTGTCTTGCCGATGCGCGGGGTTAAAGCGGGACGACGATGAGTTTCTGTCAACAACATTCTCGTGGAGCCGTGCTGCGGGAATATCCATTGCTTGCCTTCCTGGTCTGGTAAGTGGGAGCGCTTATGCGCGACGCCATCAGTAACGGGAACGGGAGATTTGATGCAGCAGAGCCGGATATCTTGTCGTGCCCTGCTCTTGCGGCGGCAATAAGCATGCGCAACTGCACCGTTGGATCACGCGGCATGTTGATGATGCCGGAGGAATTTTGCCGGGGTTTGCAGCCATGGGCAGGCTGGCGCCCATGGCGGCGCGCTGCATGGCTGCATGGTCGATGCCGCCCTGCAACCAGTGGCTCGGCGTACGCGTCAAACCCGCGGCGCAAGCGCTTGCGCCTTTAACAAGCCTTCCCGGAAGGCCTGAATCAGCAGGACATGTGCCTCATGGACCAGAGAGAACCTGCCGATGATGCCATCAATCGAAGTGTCAAAGATACAGCCATTTCCGATGACGGAGCACGGGTCCCAGGCATTGACGATGATGACCTTGGATGAAAGGCCTTTTCCCGGCAAGGCGCCGAAATACTCAATTTCCCTGGAAATTCCGCCATTGACCATTTGCCAAAAGGCGCTGCCTTTTTCTCTATCCGTGTACTTGACTTCGATATTTATTGCCTGCAAATCCGTTATTAATTTCCTCATGTTTGCAACGCCAATAGCTGTCGCCCTGGCATGGGAATCGCCAATCTTCAGGCCACTGATAAAATTGTTCATGCCAAATGCGCTCAAAACCACCTCATGATCTGGATTGGCCTTCACAGACTCAATGATCTGTTTCGATATCGTACTAAGTCCGTCGCCGTAGTCTTCGTCCCTCAAGTTGCCGTTGTGGTCGACATATTCCTTCCATTCAGGCTGGCTTTTGAAATCAAGCGCGGGCGCGCACACTGACAACACCAGGGGCGATGCTGTTTGCTCCCTTGTTAGCGTTTCGGCATTGCCCGTTCCATTCCACATTGGCACACGCATCAGAAAGGCAAGCTGATTTCCTGGCTTGCGCGCATCCACGGAAGTTCTCATCTCCGCACGATCATTGCCAAGTACCGAATAATTTGCGTTCTCCGAATGCTCATTGCGCCCATTCACGGTACTTAGTTCACGGTTGAAAGCCACTTTTTGGCTCGTATCCAATGGTGCCGTGCAGAATATTTGGACGTCGCTCACAAAGCGATCCTTGTCATCCTTGAATTCTTCGTAGAGCTTTTTCTGTACCTGACCGCGGTTTCTATTAAAAATCTTCGTGTAGAGCGCCATCTTGTCTGCGATGGTTTCATTCGACATGATTCCCGGGTCCAGCGTGAAGAGGTAAGAATTCTGCTCCTTTCCACCGTCGAGATAAGCCTGTGCGGCCACAATCAGTGCATGGAAATCGACATCATCATTTTCTTCGGCAACAGTCGTGGCTGCAGCCGTTATTGTCGGGAGCGAAGCCGTTGTGGTTGTGGTGGCGGTGGTATTGGTTGTTGTAGTAGTTGTAATAGTTGCGGTAGTGCTGGTCAGGGAAGAATCGTGAGCGCCATCGTCTGTCTCTTTGGCTGCATTGTCTTGATCTGCAATGAAACGTGAATCGCGAGAAAGCACTTCGATCAAATCCAGTGTTTTTTTCTTCCGGGATTCATAATCCGGATCCGCCAAAGCCACGTCAAATCTTTCCTTACAATCCGGAGGAAATTTTTCCAAAATTTTTGAAATAAAGCCCTCTTTATATTCAATGCCCAGCATACTTCCTTTTGCGTACATATTGTGGCTGCCATGAGTCTGGGCGAATTCAGATTTCTTTTTTTCAAATTCCCGGGCTGCGTCCCTTATTTTTTTTGAATATTGACCACAGAGCGCAAAACCAAGCAGCGGAAGCTTCACGGAAAGAGACAGACCGGAAAATTCTCCTGCGGCCTCAGCCCCATCCTTTCGTGCGAATTTAATCTTCTGCTGTAACTTATCCAACTTTTCATCGCATTCATCTTTTGGGCGCGACAATATATTTTCCGGAATTTCTTTCGCAAGATAAGCCGGCAAACTAGCTCGGATTTTATTGAAGGCAATATTACATACCGCGCTTTTATCAAGCCTTTCATCATTCATCGATTTTTGCAAGCGAGCGCGAAACTCATTGACCTTTCCCTCATCGGCTTTACTGAAAAATTCGGTCTTATTCTTTCTCTCAGAGATAATCGTCAGCATTGAAAATTTTTGGGCAGTACTGGCATCAGCCAAGTTGCCAACGATCGTTTCAGCTTCCTTGTTTTCCGTCTCGTTTCCCCGAAACAGATTTAGCAAACGGTCCATCCAAGCTCCTAAAATTTTAAATTGAAGGTTCAATGATCGAACCTGGAAATCTTAGTGTCGCTTATCCGCTCATCGATCCGACCTTCTTCCGGGCAATACGTAAAGGATGTTTGTCCCCGCTGCTTCGGTAGTTCTGTTGGTGTTGAACTCCGCGCTCCACGCCTGTATCACAGCTGCGGATAAGATGGGTGGCGAGCGCTTTGACGGGAAAGATGATGTCCCTGCATGGACTGGCGCATAAATGGCGCCGGGATTGCCGTAAAGAGGTTCTGGCTGTATGCCTGCTGTTCATCGCAAGTGAAGATCTTGTGATGGCAAAACTGCTCTGGCGGGCTTTCATCGCGGCGCGATTTCCTACCCGGCAAGCGGCAGAGCGTCTAACGGAATGAGCGGAACGGTCCTTGGCAAGGCATGCAAGCGCTGGCGGTGCAAGTAAAGGGGCAAGCCGGTGTCGCAACGCCGGAGGCGTTTTGGCAGACGCTTGTGGCGTATTTTTCGCACAGAACCGCTGGGTGATGCACAGGGCATATCCGCGACCCGCCTTGATGTTTGTGTGTGCAATGAACCGGCATCATTCCGCGAATGCGCCGGCCGCATACCCACAAACGCCGATTCAACCCAGGTGCCGTGCTTCGTCCGGTCGGGTCAGGCGCTTCTTATCTCGATGCGTCCCTCGCGCAGCTTCAGCCTGCGCACGCCTGGCAGATTGATCAGGTCGCGGTCGTGGCAGGCCATCACCACGCTGCTGCCGGCATGCACCAGCGTCGGTATCAGCCCGATCACCGCCTCGCGCGCGGCGCCATCCAGGTTGGCGGTGGGCTCGTCCAGCAGCAGCAGCCTCGGCCGCAGCACGCGTGCGCGCGCCAGCGCGACCCGCTGCTTTTCGCCGCCCGACAGCGTGGCCGGCGGGCTGCGGCGCAGGTGATCGATGCCAGCCCAGGCGATGGCCTCGTCCACCCTGCTGCGGATCTCCTCGCGCGACAGCCCGCGTCCCTTCAGGCCGTAGGCAATGTTGTCGGCAACGCTGGTGGAAAACATCACCGGGTGCTGGTGCACATAGGCGATTGCTTCCCGCATCGCGCGCGGATAGGGTGAGAGCCGCAGGGACTCGCCCATGAAGACGAGACGGCTTACCTCGGCCGGCTCCAGGCCGCACAGCACCCGCAGCAGCGTGCTTTTGCCGGCGCCGTTGGCCCCGGTCAGCACATAGGCCGCGCCAGCGTCGATGTGGAGATGGTCGATATCGAGCAGCAGGCGCTGCCCGAAGCGCTTGCGCAGGCCGTTGATCTGCAGCAGCCCGCTCATCGCGCCGCCGGCGCCGCATGGGCGTCGCCCTGCAGCAGCATCAGGCCGGCATTGATCACCAGCGAAATCGACACCAGCACGATGCCCAGCGCAATGCCCTGGGCAAACTCGCCCTTGCTGGTTTCCAGCGCGATTGCGGTGGTGATGGTGCGGGTCTCGCCGGCGATATTGCCGCCCACCATCATCGCGCAGCCGACCTCGGAAATCACCCGGCCGAAGCCGGTGATGACGGCCGCCATCACGCCGAAGCGCACTTCATGCAGCACGGTCAGCATCACCCGCCAGCGCGAGGCGCCGAGCGTGATCGCGGTTTCGGCCAGGCGCACGTCGGCTGCCTGGACTGCCGCCAGCGTGAAGGCGATCAGCACCGGCAAGGCGATCAGCACCTGCCCGGCGACGATGCCGGTCTGCGAGAACAGCCAGCCCAGTTCGCCCAGCGGGCCGCGGCGCGACAGCAGCAGGTACAGCAGCAGGCCGATCAGCACGGTGGGAAGGGAAAGCGACACCTGGGCCAGCCAGATCAGGATGCGGCGGCCGAAAAAGCGGTGGGAGGCGATTGCATAGCCGCAGACAACCGAAAACGGGGCGGCGATCAGCAGCGCGAGCAGCGTGGTCTTGACGGAAATCCAGATGATGCGCCAGAGGTTCGCATCGCCGGAAACAAGCAGTGCGAAGGCGTCGTGGATAGCCTGGATCAAATGCATTGCGTGGTGTGAGAGGCGGCGGCCGCCCGCTGGATTGCCGCCGCCATTCAGGCAACGCGACGCGTCTGCTCGGCCAGGCCCGGCTCGAACTGCAGGCGTTCCTTGCCGGTCAGCAGCAGGAAATGCTTGCCGGTGCAGCGCGCCAGCAGCGACATGCCCAGCTTGTCGGCCACCATGTGGCCCATCTGGGTGGTGCCGGAGCGCGACAGCAGAAAGGGGATGCCCATCTGCGCACCCTTGATCACCATTTCGGAAGTCAGCCGGCCGGTGGTATAGAACACCTTGTCGTGGCCTTCCATGCCGTCCAGCCACATCTTGCCGGCGATGGCGTCGACCGCATTGTGGCGGCCCACGTCCTCGACGAAATGGATCAGCTCGCCCTCGGCGGAGAACAGCGCGCAGCCATGCACCGAGCCGGCCTGCTTGTAGATCGAGGGCTGGGTGCGGATGGTGTCGACGATGCGGTACAGCACCGACTGCTTCAGGCGCGCGCCCGGATCAAGGGTGATGGCGTCGACATCGTCCATCAGGCCGCCGAACACCGAGCCCTGGCCGCAGCCCGTGGTGACCACGCGCCTGGAAGTGCGCTCCTCGACATTGGCGATGCCGTGCCGGGTCGTGACCGCCACAGCGTCGACGCTCCAGTCCACCTGCACCGACGCGATGTCTTCCAGCGACTTCACCAGGCGCTGGTTGCGCAGATAACCCAGCACCAGCGCCTCGGGCGCGCCGCCCAGGGTCATCAGCGTGACCAGCTCGCGCTTGTCGACATACACCGTCAGCGGCCGCTCGGCCGGTATCGCGATGGTGGAGATGCGGCCGCGCTCGTCCATCACCTCGACCTCATGGGTGAGCGCGGCGGCGGCGTTGCTGAGCTGGGGACGGCTGGACATGGCGGTGCGGATGGCTACTTCCTTCTTACTTCTTCGCCTCGCCAGGCACGGGCGGCTTGCCGGCGGCCGGCACCGGCAGCGAATCGGCGACGCCGACCTTGGCATCGGCCGCGGCGGCGACATAAGGGCCGGGATCCTGGCATGGCGGGATTGCCGGCGCGGCACTGGCGGCCGGCGCAGCGGGCGCCGCCGCGGCATCCGCCGGAGCGGCAACCGGCTCCTTGGGCTGCGCGCCCTTGGCCTTGCGATAGGCCGCGGCCACGCGGTCCTGCGCCTGGCACAGCTGGTAGGCGGCTACCTTATCCGACCATGCAGTCTTGTGTTTTGCTTCATCCGCCTTGGCCTGCGCTTCCGGACTCAGCGGCGGCAGCTTGGCCAGTGCCGCGCCAGCCAGGGACATGCCCAACAGGGCGATCAGTAATTTATTCATCCATCACTCCTCAAACCGCCTTGACCGGCGTGCCGACGCGGTTCGCGCCTTCCTGGGTGCGCACCCGCGGCACCTTGCCGCTTTCGATGTCGTCGTACCAGAGCTGGTGGTGTTCCTTGGCCCAGGTGTCGTCGACGTAACCATGGCGCATTGCCGCATACGCGCCTTCCATGCCTATCGTGCCCAGATAGATGTGGCCCAGGGACATCGCGGTTACCAGCACCGCCGCCACCAGGTGGATCACATTGGCGATCTGCATGTTGCCACGGCTGTAGATGATGCCGGGCACCAGCATGTCAAGCACGAAGCCCGATGCGCTGACGATCAGGCCCAGCACCACCACGCCCAGCCAGAACCAGACCTTCTCGCCGCCGTTGAAGCGTCCGGCCGGCGGATGGCCCTTGCCCAGCACGCCGCCCAGCCGAGCCAGCCAGCGCAGGTCGGTCAGGCCCGGTATGTTGTCCTTCACATAGGTGATGAACATCACCACCAGCGAACCGGCGAACAGCGGGCCCACGAAATTGTGGATATTCTTGCCAGCATAGTTGATCCAGCCGAACAGCGTATGGCCAAAAATGGGCATCAGCACGTATTTGCCGAACAGGATCATCATGCCGGTCAACGCCAGCGTGACGAAGCTGATCGCCACGGTCCAGTGCACGATGCGCTCGAACGAGGTGAAGCGTTCGATCAGGCGGCCCGTCATCGGCGCCTTCATGCGGATCTTGCCCGCTATGAAGTAGACAGCGGCCAGCAGGATCAGTGCCCCAAGCAGCAGCCAGCCGCCGAATTTGGTCAATGGGCCGTTGCGGTACTGGCGCCAGGCTTCGCCCGCGGTGGTGGCGCGCATCTGGCCCGGGAACTGGGCCTTGGGCTGGATCAGCACGCCGGCGTCCAGCGCCGGCAGGCTGGAATAGTTGGTGGTGCCTTCCTTGACCACGCGCCAGGTCGGCGCGGCATTGCCAGGCTGCACCTGGGTGCGCTCGGCCTGGTTCTGCTTCAGGATATCGGCCGATTCCACACCCGGAAAGCCGGGGCTGGGCGCGGAAGTGATGCCGGGCGGCGACTGCGGCGGTGTGCTGACGACGATGCCGCCCGGCGGCACCGGTGTCTTGTCCTGCGCCGGCGCGATGGCCGTCGTTGCCAGCAACGACAGGCCCAGCGCCAGGCTGGCTAAGCATTTTTTCATGGCTGCTCCGATACAGAGGGCATCAATTGGTCTTGTTGTACTCGTTCTGGGTCTGCGCGCGGTTGCGCAGCTGGGTTTCCCAGCCGGCCTTGTCGCTCGGCGTCCAGTTCTTGGCAACAAATTCATTCTTGGCGCCCTGCCATGGCTGGTCGGGCGACTTGTTGCGGCTGGCGGCCAGCGTCTGTTCCCGCTCGCCGCAGGCCGACAGCGTCAGCATGGCGGCCATCATCAAGGCGACGCGCATCATGACTTGGCTCCGGCCGAGGTCTTGGTAGCGGCGGGCGCCGGCGCCGGAGCCGGGGCCGGCATCGGCGCGGTCGCATTGGCGTTCGGCGCGCGGCCGTAGGCGGTGCCCCAGCCCCACACTTCGCTACCCTTGCCGCGACGCAGCACGCGGTTGCGGAAGATGTCCGCCACCACGTCGCCGTCGCCGCCCAGCAGCGCCTTGGTCGAGCACATTTCGGCGCAGGCCGGCAGCTTGCCTTCGGCCAGGCGGTTGCGGCCGTATTTCTCGAACTCCGCATGCGAGCCGTCGGCTTCCGGGCCGCCGGCGCAGAAGGTGCACTTGTCCATCTTGCCGCGCAGGCCGAAGGTGCCATTGGACGGGAACTGCGGCGCGCCGAACGGGCAGGCATACGAGCAGTAGCCGCAGCCGATGCAGATGTCCTTGTCGTGCAGCACCACGCCTTCGTCGGTGCGGTAGAAGCAGTCGACCGGGCACACTGCCATGCAGGGCGCGTCGGAGCAGTGCATGCAGGCCACCGAGATCGACTTTTCCTGGCCGATCACGCCGTCGTTGATGGTCACCACGCGGCGCCGGTTCACGCCCCAGGGCACCTCATGCTCGTTCTTGCACGCGGTCACGCAGCTGTTGCACTCGATGCAGCGCTCCGCGTCGCAGATGAATTTCATTCTTGCCATTTGCTATTCCTCTTTATTCGCTGTTGGCTACGCCGCATCAGGCCACGATCTTTTCGATGTTGCAGATGGTGGTTTTGGTTTCCTGCATCATCGTCACCACGTCATAACCGTAGGTGGTGGCGGTATTGACCGCCTCGCCGCGCACGATAGGCGACGCGCCTTCCGGGTAGTACTCCTTCATGTCGCGGCCCTGCCACCAGCCGGAGAAGTGGAAGGGAATGAACGCAGTGTCCGGGCCAACTCGCGGCGTCACCAGCGCCTTGACCTTGATGCGCGCGCCAGTCGGCGTGGCCACGATCACGTATTCGCCATCACGGATGCCGCGGTCGGCTGCCGCCTTCGGGTTGATCTCCACGAAGTTTTCCTGCTGCAGTTCGGCCAGCCACGGATTGGAGCGGGTTTCCTCGCCGCCGCCCTCGTACTCGACCAGGCGGCCAGAGGTCAGGATGATGGGGAATTTCTCGTACAGCTTCTGCTCGACGTTCTTGTCCTGCACCGACTTGTACAGCGTCGGCATGCGCCAGAACGCCTTCTTGTCGTCATGCGTCGGATACTTGGCGACCAGGTCGGGCCGGGTGCCGTACAGCGGCTCGCGATGCTTCGGAATCGGGTCCGGGAAGTTCCAGACCACGGCGCGCGCCTTGGCATTGCCGAACGGATGCACGCCATGCACCTTCATCGTCACGCGCTGGATGCCGCCGGACAGGTCGGTCTTCCAGTTCTTGCCTTCGGCGGCCTTCTTCTCCGCCTCGGTCAGGTCGTCCCACCAGCCCAGCTTCTTCAGCAGGATATGGTCGAACTCCGGGTAGCCGGTGGTGATGTCGGAGCCGACCGAATGCGAGCCGTCCTCGGCCAGCAGGCTCACGCCGTCGCGCTCGACGCCGAAGTTGGCGCGGAAGGTGCCGCCGCCATCCATCACGTGCTTGGTGGTGTCATACAGGTTGGGCGAGCCCGGATGCTTCATTTCCGGCGTGCCGAAGCACGGCCATGGCAGGCCGAAATAGTCGCCGGTAATGTCGTAGCCGGTCGCCGCGTCCTTGCCGCCCTTGGCGCGCAGGGTCTTCACGTCGAACAGGTGCATGTTGCGCATGTGCGCCTTCAGGCGCGTCGGCGACTGGCCGGTATAGCCAATGGTCCAGGTGCCGCGGTTGATCTCTTCCAGCATCGACTCCGGTTCCGGCTCCATCATGCCGCCCTTGCCCGGCACCAGCTTGATCTTGGCCACCAGCTCCTTGGCGAAGCCCAGCTTTTCCGCCAGTTGGTACATGATCATGTGGTCGGTACGGGACTCGAACAGCGGCTCGATGACCTTCTCGCGCCATTGCACCGAGCGGTTCGACGCGGTGGCCGAACCCGAGGTCTCGAACTGGGTGGCAGCCGGCAGCAGATACACCGCGCGGTTGGGGTTCAATTCCTGGCCGTCGACCTTCATCGCCGCCATGGCCGCGGTGGCCGACGGATACGGGTCGATCACCACCAGCAGGTCCAGCTTGTCGAAGGCCTTCTTCATTTCCAGGCCGCGGGTCTGCGAGTTCGGCGCATGGCCCCAGAACACCATTGCCTTGACATTGCTGTCCTGGTCGATCATCTCATTCTTTTCCAGCACCGCATCGACCCAGCGAGACACCGTGGTGCCGGACTTTTCCATCATGGCCTGCGAGGCGAACTGCTTCTTCACCCACTCATAGTCCACGCCCCAGACATTGCACCAGTGCTTCCATGCGCCGGTGGCCAGGCCGTAATAGCCGGGCAGCGAATCCGGGTTGGGGCCGACGTCGGTCGCGCCCTGCACGTTGTCGTGGCCGCGGAAGATGTTGGTGCCGCCGCCGGCCACGCCGACATTGCCCAGCGCCAGCTGCAGGATGCAGGAAGCGCGCACCATCGCATTGCCAATGGTGTGCTGGGTCTGGCCCATGCACCACACCACGGTCGAGGGCTTGTTCAGCGCCATCGTCTGCGCGGCCTTAAAGACTTCCGCTTCCGGCACGCCGCAGGCTTCCTCGACGCGCTCGGGCGTCCATTTCATTACTTCTTCCTTGACCGCTTCCATGCCGTAGACGCGGTCGTGGATGTACTTCTTGTCTTCCCAGCCGTTCTTGAAGATGTGGTACAGCATGCCGTACAGGTAGGGAATGTCCGAGCCGGAACGGATGCGGATGTACTGGTCAGCCTTGGCCGCGGTGCGGGTGTAGCGCGGATCGACCACGATCATCTTGCAGCCGGTTTCCTTCGCATGCAGCATGTGCAGCATCGACACCGGATGCGCCTCGGCCGCGTTGGAGCCGATATACATCGCCGCCTTGGCGTTCTGCATATCGTTGTAGCTGTTGGTCATCGCGCCATAGCCCCAGGTGTTGGCAACGCCGGCCACCGTGGTGGAGTGGCAGATGCGGGCCTGGTGGTCGCAGTTGTTGGAGCCGAAGAAGGAAACGAACTTGCGCAGCAGCTGCGCCTGCTCGTTGTTGTGCTTGGACGAGCCGACCCAGAACACCGAGTCCGGGCCATTGGTCTTCTTCATGTCCAGCAGCTTGGCGGCGATCTCGGTATAGGCCACGTCCCAGCTGATGCGCTGGTATTTGCCGTTGACCAGCTTCATCGGGTATTTCAGGCGGTACTCACCATGGCCATGCTCGCGCAGCGCCGCGCCCTTGGCGCAATGCGCGCCTAGGTTGATCGGCGAATCGAACACGGGCTCCTGGCGCACCCAGACGCCGTTCTCCACCACCGCGTCGACAGCGCAGCCCACCGAGCAGTGGGTGCAGACGGTGCGGCGGACCTCGATCTTCGCGCCCGGCGCGCCGGACTTGGCGCCGTCGGCCGCATTGGACTTGCGGATCAGACCCAACTGCGCCGCCGCGATGCCGGCGCCTACGCCGATGCCGGAGCGCTTCAAGAACATGCGCCTGTCCATGGTCGGCAATGCGCGCGACAGGGTATCGGCCAGGCTGGATGAAAAACGCGTGTTCGAACGCTGGCCCGACTGGCCTTTGCGAGTCAACAGCATGGGGGTCACCTCGAAATTAGATAGTGGTAGTGCGGTAGTACTTCTTGACGTGCTCGCTTAAGCGATAGCTATTGCCTTCCGGCTCGGCAGGCTGCTCGGCGATGGCTTCGGCGACGTTGGCGGGGGCCAGTTTGGCTGCCACGCCCGCGGCTGCAACCAGCCCCAGACCCGCGAAAAAACTCCTGCGCGCGATTTTTTTCTGTTCGGACATGATGTCTTCCTGGTAGTAGTGCGTGGTTGTGTCTTTGTTATTTTTATGGCGCCACGCAGGGCGATGAAATGACTGTCTTATTTATACAAATCTTGACCTGTCGCATTGTAGGTCGAAAATAAACAAATGCAACGGAGAAATGCACTCAACAGTACGCGATTGTGGAAAATACGTAGAGACATGAAACGCATTTCATGTTGCGGCGCCGCAAAATTGCGGCGCCAGGCAGGCGCCTAGCTCATGTCGAACGCCTGCATCTCGACTTCGAAGAAGGTCTGCGCAAGTCCCGTCACCACGCGGTAAAAACGGGCTTGCGGGTGCGCGGCGATGGCTTCGCACAATGGCATCACCCACGGCTGCAGGTGCGTGGCGAAGAATCGCTTCTGCCCGGCGATGCCCACAGGGGCAATTTCATTGGACGCAATCAAATAGCGCATGACTTCGCACAGCATGGCGATATGGTCCTCGCTCTCGGTGACCGATGCGTCGCGCTCAAGGCCGAGTTCGGCCAGGTCGGTGCGCAATGCCGCCAGCGGCTTTTCCATCAGGAAGCCCGACAGGTAGTAGGAGCCGTACAGCATCACCTCCGGCTTGCCCACGCCGATGAAGAGCGATTCGTATTCATCCCGCAGGCTTTCCGCATCGGCCTCGCGGCAGGCTGCCACCAGGCCGGCCCATGCCTGCTCCAGCACGCCCTCGCCCTCGCTGCGGGCAGAAGCGATGGTATCGATCAGGTCCTGCGAAGGCGGCGCCGCGTACAGCGTGGCCAGCAGGCCGTACAGGTCTGCGCGGGCGGTTTCCTCGCCACGGTCGGCGGATTCGAATCTGATCGGCTGGGAACTGCTCATGGACATCGTCTTTCTCGGACTGCGGCGCTCAGTGCGGCCGCTTCAGGCTGGTAATGGTTGCTTCGGTCTTGTTTTCCATCATGTCCACCACACGGCAGTCGCCGCACATCTTGATGCGGTTGATGTTGCCGGCGAACGCGCCATGCAGGGACAGCTTGGACACCATGTTCTCGATCATCTGCAGCGTGCCGAACGGCGCATTGCAGCGGATGCAGTGGAAGGGCTGTGCCTCGTTGAGCACCACCGGCTGGCGCGCCGCCTCGGTCAGCAGCAGGCGCGGCGCCAGGCTGATCGCGTTCTCCGGGCATGTCTTCTCGCACAGGCCGCACTGCACGCAGTTCTTTTCCACGAAGCGCAATTGCGGCGAATTGGCATTGTCCATCAGCGCCGACTCGGGACAGGCGCCGACGCAGGACATGCACAGCGTGCAGGCATCCCTGTTGACGATGACCTGGCCATACAGCGCGCCAGCCGGCAGCGCGATCTGGTCGGGCTTTTGCGGCGCGTTCTTCAGCAGATGGTCCAGCGCCAGGTCCAGGGTGCCGCGCTTTTCGGCTGCGGCATTGAAGCCGGCCCGCCGTTCCGGCGCCTGGGCCGGCGCGAGCGCCGCCAGGCCGGCATCGAGCCCGGTTGCCGTATCGGCGCGCAGCAGCGAGAAGTGCACGCCTTCATAACCCAGGCCACCGACGATGGTTTGCGCCACCGCCATCTGCGCCTGCAGCGCATCGACATACTGCGGCGCTTCCTGGCTGGTGATCAGCACGGTGATATTGGTCGCGCCATAGGCGATGGCCGACAGCCACAGGTCGAGCCCGGTGGCGGCGGCATGATGCATGCCGACCGGGATCACCCGCGCCGGCACGCCATGCAGGCGGCCGCCGGCGCGCGCCATGCGCCCCAGCTGGCCCAGCAGTTCGGCGCCGCGCTCATGGCCATGCAGCAGCAGCGCCGGCGCCTTGCCGCCGGCGCTGAAATAGGTTGACAGCAGGGTCTTGAAGCGGCGCGCCGTATCCGGCGCACGCGGATAGGCATAGGTCAGCGCGCCGGACGGGCATACCGTGGTGCAGGCGCCGCAACCCACGCACAGGTTGGGATTGACCTTAATCAGGTTGCCATCGTGGCTGACGGCCTCGGCCGAGCAGACGTCGATGCAGGCGGTGCAGCCGACCTTGCCATTGCGACCGTGGGCGCACAGCTTGTCCTTGTAGGAGAAAAACTTGGGCTTTTCGAACTCGCCTACCATCTGCGCCAGCTTGAGCGCCGCCTCGGCCTGCGCCATCTCGCTGGCGCCGGGCGCGAAATAGCCCTGTGGCGGCTGGTGCATGGAAAGAAGCGGCGTGTCCGACAGGTCCAACACCAGGTCGTAGCTGCCTTCGCGCGCCGTGTCTTCCCGCATGAAGTCGATGGCGCCGATCGCGCCGCATGCCTTGGTGCAGTCGCGATGCGAGGTGCACTTGCTCATGTCGATCTGGTAGGTCAGGTCGATCGCGCCCTCCGGGCACACATCGACGCAGGCATTGCAGCGGGTGCAGACTTCCAGGTCGATCGGATTGGCCTGCTGCCAGCGCACGGTGAAGGCGCCGAGCCAGCCTTCGACGTCGATGCCGCTGCCGGAAAAGGTCGGGAAGGTGCGCTCCTCCAGCATGTCGCCGGCGCTGCCCGACGTCAGCAGCAGGCTCACGTCCAGTTGCACGGCCAGGCGTTTCGCCCAGGGCAGCGCGCGCGCCGCCGGCCCGACCACCAGCACATGGCCGGCCGAGTCATAGCTGACGGTGGGCACCGGCTCCGGGTCGGGCAAGGCGGCGGCGGCCAGCAGCGCGGCCATCTTGGGCAGCGCCGCCCCGCCCTCCTTGCCCCAGCCGCCGGTTTCGCGGATGTTGACGAAGCGCAGCGGCGCCACCGACTTGCGTTCGGCGGCCAGTTCGGAAAACAGCGCCTGCTCCTGGGTGCAGGCTACGACGACATCATCGACGCCTTCGATTGCGCCCAGGAAGCCGCCGACTTCACGGCGGCAGAGTTCGGTGGCGACCGGCAAGGGCTCAACGCCCAGGGCTGCGCCCAGCGCGGCGCCCGATCGGGCTTCCAGCGGCATGGTCCGGTTACAGTTGCAGACTTTGAATTGGGTGGTCATTTTCGGGTGTTGCAAAAATCTTGAGAAGTGGGGTCAGGCAGGTCGGCTTGCGGCTCCTCCGCCGCCATATCGGCAGCAGCAGCGCCAGCGGCAGCATCGGCGCTGACAGTACCGGCCTGCGGCGCGTGGTCGTCCGCATCGCCGGATTCATCCTGCGTGGCCTCGCTGGCAGGCTGCGCCTCGGCGGCCTGCGCATCGGCTTCAGGCTGCGGTTCCGTCTGCACGGGCGCTGGCGCCAGATCCAGCATCCGCATGACGGGCTGCTGCAACTGGCCAAGCGGATCGAGCAGCGGCTTGGCATGCTCCAGCATGGCCAGCATCGCTGCCGGCAGGGGTTCGAACTTGTTGTAGTCGTCTATATAAATGTCCAGGCCATCCATCACGTTGAAATGCGGATCGGTGAACAGCTTCTTCATCGCGGTGCGACGCACTGTTTCATCCACGCCGGGCGCAACGAAACGCCGGAAGTCGGCTTCATGGGTCAGTGCCGCCACGTCGTCCAGCGTCGGGGGCGGCAGCGGTTCGGCTGGCGCCACGGGTGCAGCCGGCGCCTCATGAGCAACAGGCAACGCATCCGGCGCCTTTTCGCCAATCGACGCCTGCTTGCGCCGGGACCAGCGGCTGAAGAAATCATCGGCGCTCATGCGGCACCCTTTTCCCGGTCCGCCATCTGCTGCACAGCCGCGCCCCCTTCGAACGAAGGCTTGCGCCGCTTGCGCTTGGGCTCGGGGCGGTAATGCTCGGCGGCGAAGCCCGCCACCAGCGCCACCATCTCTTCCGACAGCGGCACGGTATCGACCTGCTCGCCGCCGTCCATCAGCCGCGCCGCTTCATTGTAGGAAAGGGTGACTGACTTCGGCACAGCCACCTCGACGCCATCGATCTCGTCGATGCGCCACATGATGAACCAGCACGGCTGCGGCGCATCGACGTTGAGGTGATAGCCCTCGCCTTCATCGCTGTACAGCGCCACCTCCAGCCCGGCATGCAGCCAGCGGCTATCGGCATCATCCTCGCGCAGGCAATAGACGCCGGGCGGCCTCTGCAGCAGGTCGCCCGCGATGACTTCCAGCGGCCGCCACTGATGCGACTGCCAGCGGTTATCGAGCCGGCGCCGTTGCATCACGACGCCGACTGGCATTGCTTCCGTATGCATGATTGCTTTCCTGGCCTGTCCGCTTCGTCAGTCGTTGCGGATGACGATGTTGGGGAACTTGCCGGACATGTCCTTGGCCTTTTCCGCCACCTTCACCGCGATCTTGCGCGCAATCTCGCGGTAAATGGCAGCGACCTTGCCATCCGGGTCGGCCACCACGGTGGGCATGCCGCTATCGGTCTGCTCGCGGATAGACATCGTGAGCGGCAGCGCGCCGAGGAAGTCGACGCCATACTCGCCACACATCTTCTGCCCGCCGCCTTCGCCGAAGATGGCTTCGGCATGGCCGCAATTGCTGCAGATGTGCATGCTCATGTTTTCGACGATGCCGAGAATCGGGATGCCCACCTTCTCGAACATCTTCAGGCCCTTGCGCGCATCCAGCAGCGCAATGTCCTGCGGCGTGGTGACGATCACAGCGCCGGTGACGGGCACCTTTTGCGACAGCGTCAGCTGGATGTCGCCGGTGCCCGGCGGCATGTCGACGATCAGGTAGTCGAGCTCGTGCCAGTTGGTCTGCTCCAGCAATTGCTGCAAGGCCTGGGTAACGATGGGGCCGCGCCAGACCATGGGCTCGTCCGGGTCGATCATGAAACCGATGGACGACACCTGCAGGCCGTAGTTCTCCATCGGCTCCATGGTCTTGCCGTCGGTGGTCTCGGGACGGCCGGATATACCCATCATCATCGGCTGCGACGGTCCGTAGATATCGGCATCGAGAATGCCGACGCGCGCGCCCTCGGCCGACAGCGCCAGCGCCAGGTTGACCGCCGTGGTCGACTTGCCGACGCCGCCCTTGCCCGAGGCGACCGCAATGATGTTTTTCACATTCGACAACAGCTTCACGCCGCGCTGCGCGGTGTGCGCAACGATCTTGCTATAGGCATTGACGCTGACATTGCCGGCGCCGGGCACGGCGCGGATGGCGGCGATCACGGACTTGCGGATGCCATCGATCTGGCTCTTTGCCGGATAGCCCAGTTCGACATCCAGCGTCACATCGTCGCCTTCGACCTTGATGTTTTTTGCGGACTTGCCGCTGACCAGATCGCGGCCGGTGTTAGGGTCGATAACCTGCGTTAACGCGGTCTTGACTGCTTCTATCGTGATGCTCAATTCGTTCTCCTGGCTGGAATGGCGCAAGTCTAAACCAAACGGTCGTGCTGCGCTGCGCGTGTCGGGTGCGGATTATATTTCTTCGTGGGAAATGTTGCCGGGTGTGGCGGAACGGCACATCAAACCCGAAGAAGATGCCAATGTTTTTGGCGAGGCTGTTGATGGAATGGAACGGGAGTGGCGCTATCAGCAGCAAGCGCCAAATGCGTGTCAGATCTCCATTGAACCAATTCAAGGAAAACTGCTACAGACAGCAGGACGCTTCAGCAAGCGTTGCGTTCATATGCTGATCAGCGTGGAATTCCAGCTTAAGTCTCGACGAATATCTTTCGTTGATCTCAACACTCTTTTAAAAAGGCAAAATACCATGACGAAAAATTTTTCTTCCTTTGGCAACGAACTTTCATTGGGTGAACTGGCGACTATCGCAGCAGGCAAGGATGGAGAACTGTTTGCTGGCGAATATGAAAATTCAGGCAAGCAAGTTGGGAAGATGACCAGAACGGAACTCCTGAAATTCTATAAAACCCTAGATATCGGTTATTGCATTAGCGACGACGACGCCAACCTGCGCTTAGGTTTCTTGTCTATTTTCCCAGTGACTCTTCAAACAGAAGGCTGGTAACTCCCTGAATTAAACATGCGGCAGGACATGCCTCAAGATTTGACAGGGGCAGCACGTAGCCTGGGTTGAGCGCAGCGAAACCCGGGTGCAACCGCAACTGCAACAGCCGTGCAATACCCCTCCGGGGTATTGCACCCTAAGGGCCTCGAGAGTTCAGGCCCGATCCATCTCCTCCAGTATCTGCCCTCCCCCGTAGCTGCTTTGCCTCGGCGGCTCGCCACCAGGCGTTACCCTGATCGCGCAGTACTTGAACTCCGGGATCTTCGCGAACGGGTCCAGCGCGTCATTGGTCAGCGTGTTGATCGCCGCCTCGTAATAGCAGAACGGCACGAACACGGCGCCGCGCGGCGTGCCTTCATCGGCGCGGGCATAGAGCGACACCTGGCCTCGGCGTGAGGCAATGGTGATCACATCGCCCGCCGCGACGCCCAGCCCGGCCAGGTCCAGCGGATGCACCAGCGCCACCGGGTCCGGCTCCAGCGCGTCCAGCACCGCGGCGCGCCGCGTCATGCTGCCGGTGTGCCAGTGCTCCAGCTGGCGGCCTGTGATCAGCACATTCGGATACTCGGTGTCGGGCCGCTCGGCTGCGGGAATGATGTCGGCCGGGACGAACCGGGCGCGTCCGGTGGCGGTCGGGAACTGGTCCTGGAACACCACCGGCTCGCCGGGGTCGCCCTCTTTCATGCAGGGATAGATCACCGCGCCTTCATTGGCCAAGCGGTCCCAGGTGATGCCGGCAATGCTGGGCATGCTGCGCCGCATCTCGTCGAACACTTCCGACACATGGCCGTAATTCCACTGCAGGCCCAGCCGCTCCGCCAGCTGCTGGATGATCCACAGGTCCTGGCGCGCATCGCCTGGCGGGTTGATGGCCTGGCGGCCCATCTGCACCAGGCGGTCGGTGTTGGTGAAAGTGCCGGTCTTTTCCGGGAAAGCCGAAGCCGGCAGGATCACGTCGGCAAGATAGGCAGTCTCGGTCAGGAAGATGTCCTGCACCACCAGGTGGTCCAGCGCAGCCAGCGCTTCGCGCGCATGGTTGGCGTCGGGGTCGGACATGGCCGGGTTCTCGCCCATGATGTACATGCCGCGCACGCTGCCGGCCTTGATCGCCTTCATCACTTCCACCACGGTCAGGCCGGGCTGCGGGTCCAGCGGCTGGCCCCACAGCTTCTCGAAGCGCTCGCGCGCCTCGGCATTGTCCACGCGCTGGTAGTCGGGATACATCATCGGGATCAGGCCGGCGTCAGACGCGCCCTGCACATTGTTCTGCCCGCGCAGCGGATGCAGGCCGGTGCCTGGACGGCCGATCTGACCCGTCATCAGCGCCAGCGCAATCAGGCAGCGCGCATTGTCGGTGCCATGCACATGCTGCGACACGCCCATGCCCCACAAAATCATCGACGACTTCGAGGTCGCATACAGCCGCGCCACATAGCGCAGCGTCTCGGCATCGATGCCGCAGATCGGCGCCATCTTCTCCGGGCTGTATTCCGCCACGTTGGCCTTCAGCTCCTCGTAGCCTATCGTGCGGCTCTCGATGAAGGCCTGGTCCACCAGCCCTTCATCGACGATCACATGCATCATCGCATTGAGCATGGCGACGTCGGTATCGGGCTTGAACTGCATGTAGCGGTGTGCGAAGCGCGCCAGTTCCGAACGGCGCGGATCGCAGACAATGAGCTTGCTGCCGTTGGCCACCGCGTTCTTGATCCAGGTCGCCGCCACCGGGTGGTTCACGGTCGGGTTGGCGCCGATGATCACGATGACTTCAGCCTTGGTCACATCCATCACCGGATTGGACACCGCGCCCGAGCCTATGCCTTCGAGCAGCGCCACCACCGAGGAGGCATGGCACAAGCGGGTGCAGTGGTCGACGTTGTTGCTGCCAAAGCCGGTGCGCACCAGTTTCTGGAACAGGTAGGCTTCCTCGTTGCTGCCCTTGGCCGAACCGAAGCCGGCCAGCGCGCCCTTGCCATGGGTGTCGCGGATGTCGCGCAGGCGGCCGCCGGCAAAATCCAGCGCCTCTTCCCAGGTGGCTTCGCGGAACACTTCCATCACGCGGTCGGGGTCCATCGTGAAGTCGCCGGTCTTGGGCATGCCTTCGCGGCGAATCAGCGGCACGGTCAGGCGTTGCGGATGGCGCGCATAGTCGAAGCCATAGCGGCCCTTCACGCACAGCCGGCCATGGTTGGCGGGGCCGTCGCGGCCTTCCACGTACAGGATCTTGTCGTCCTTGACGTTATAGGTCAGCTGGCAACCCACACCGCAATACGGGCACACCGAGTCGACCTTCTTATCCGGCACCGCCAGGCCCGCTTCACGCGCCGGCATCAGCGCGCCGGTCGGGCAGGCCTGCACGCATTCGCCGCAGGACACGCAGGTGGAATTGCCCATCGGGTCGTCCATGTCGAAGACGATCTTTTCCATCTGGCCACGCAATGCCAGGCCGATCACGTCGTTCATCTGCTCGTCGCGGCAGGCGCGCACGCAGCGGGTGCACTGGATGCAGGCATCGAGGTTGACGGTAATGCCAGGGTGCGAATAATCGGGCGGCACGCTGGGGCGCGGCTCGAAGCGCGGCTTGCCGACCGCAAGCGCTTCGGCCCACTGGTCGACTTCATTGTGCAGCGTGTAATCGGCTTCCGGCATGTCCGACTGCAGCAGTTCCAGCACCATCTGCTGCGCCTTGACCGCGCGCTCGCTCTCGCTGCTGACCTGCATGCCGGCCGTCGGATGGCGGCAGCAGGACGGCGCCAGCGTGCGCTCGCCATTGATCTCGACCATGCAGGCGCGGCAGTTGCCGGCGGTGTCCATGCCGGGCTTGTAGCACAGGCGTGGAATCGACATGCCTTCGCGGTCGGCGATCTCGATGATGGTTTCGCTGGCCCGCCCCTGCACCGGGCGGCCATTCAGCGTGAACTCGACCACGGGCGCGTCGAGCTGGGCAATTTCATTACGGGTAATGGCATTCATGTTCAGTTCCCGGTCAGTTCATGGGGGAAGTAGCGGACCACGCAGTCCACCGGATTCGGCGCGGCCTGGCCCAGGCCGCAGATCGAGGCGTCGCGCATCACCTGCGACAGCTCCGCCAAGAGCGGCACATCCCATACCGGCTTCTCGATCAGCGTCAGCGCCTTGGCGGTGCCCACGCGGCACGGCGTGCACTGCCCGCACGACTCGTCCTTGAAAAAGCGCATCAGGTTGCGCGCCGCGCCCTTGGCGCTGTCGGCGTCCGACAGCACCACCACCGCCGCCGAGCCGATGAAGCAGCCATGCGGCTGCAGCGTGTCGAAGTCCAGCGGAATGTCGTTCATCGTCGCCGGCAGGATGCCGCCCGATGCGCCGCCCGGCAGATAGGCATAGAAGGCATGGCCCTGCTGCATGCCGCCGCAGTATTCGTCGATCAGCTCCTGGATCGTGATGCCCGCCGGCGCCAGCTTCACGCCCGGGTTCTTCACCCGGCCCGACACCGAGTACGAGCGCAGGCCCTTCCTGCCATGCCGGCCATGCGAGGCAAACCAGTCCGCGCCCTTTTCCAGGATGTCGCGCACCCAGTACAGCGTCTCGAAGTTGTGCTCCAGCGTGGGCCGGCCGAACAGGCCGACCTGGGCCACGTACGGCGGGCGCAGCCGCGGCATGCCGCGCTTGCCTTCGATGGACTCGATCATGGCCGACTCTTCGCCGCAGATATAGGCGCCGGCGCCGCGGCGCAGCTGGATGCGCGGCATGCCGGGCATCGGCGGCTGGGCCTGCAACGCCGCCAGCTCGCGCTGCAGCAGCGCGCGGCAGCCGTGATACTCGTCGCGCAGGTAGATGTAGATGTCCTCGATGCCCACTGCCCAGGCGGCAATGAGCATGCCTTCGAGGAAGCGGTGCGGATCGGTTTCGAGATAGACCCGGTCCTTGAAGGTGCCGGGCTCGCCCTCGTCGATGTTGACCGCCATCAGACGCGGGCCGGCCTCGGCGCGCACGATGCGCCACTTGCGCCCGGCCGGAAAGCCGGCGCCGCCCAGGCCGCGCAGGCCGGACGATTCCATCGTGGCCAGCACGCTGTCGACATCGCGCTCGCCGGAGAGGCACTGGCGCAGCAGCTGGTAGCCGCCCTGCTGCAGATAGCCGGCATGGTCGAGATAGCCGGATGCGGGCGTGTCAAGGACTTCGCCTGCCTGCACCGCAGCCTGCACGGTTTCGCATTGGGCCTGCGGAATCGGCTTCTGGCCGACCACGGCCACCGGCGCCTGCTCGCAGCGGCCGACGCAGGGCGCGGCCAGCACGCGCACGTCGGCGCCCAGGATGGCGGGCAGGCGCTCGATCAGTTCGCCGGCGCCGGCCAGTTCGCAGGCGATGCCGTCGCAGACGCGCACGGTCAGCGCGGCCGGGACATCCTCGCCTTCGCGCACGATGTCGAAATGATGATAGAAGCTGGCGACTTCATAGACCTCGGTCTGGGCCATGCGCAGTTCCTGGGCCAGCGCGGCGAGATGCTGGGTCGACAGGCAGCGGTAGCGGTCCTGGATCAGGTGCAGGCACTCGATCAGCAGGTCGCGCCGGCGCGGCATGTCGCCCAGGAGCGCCTGCACTTCGGACAAGGCCTGCGGATCGACCCGCCGGCCCTTGGGCGCCTGGCGCTTGCGTTCGCGGGTGGCGCCGACGGCCAGGATGGGAATGACGATCTGGTTCAAGATGTTCCTCGCATGGGATGGGTGGCGACAGCTTCTGGGGCTGCCTCTGCAGCGCCTTTATGTTTTCATGAACATAAAGACTTATGCATTTTTTAACCTATGTGCGCAAAATAGCACTGGCCCGCCGACATCGCAATAAGCTATATTAAGCCGAATGTACAAGGTCACCATCAGTCCCCAGTGGGAAATCAGCAGCGGCGCGGAGACACCGCTGGACACCGGCGCCCTCTTGCGGCTGCTGCGCGCCATCGATGAGACCGGCTCGATTGCCGAAGCCACACGCTCGGTCGGGCTGTCCTACCGTTATGCCTGGGGACTGTTGCGCGATGCCGAACGCATCTTCGGGCATAGCCTGATGCAGAGTGGCCGCGGCCGCGGCACGCGGCTGACGCCACTGGCCGAGAAACTGATCTGGGCCGACCGCCGCATTGCCGCCCGCCTTTCTCCCACGCTGGAAAGCCTGGCCTCGGAACTGGAAGCCGAACTGGCCAGGCTGGTCGGCGCGGACACGCAGGCGATCCGGCTCGATGCCAGCCACGGCTTTGCGGTGGCGGCTTTCCTGAACCACATCAACGCCGCCGGCCTGCCGATCGAACTGCGCTACCGCAACAGCAGCGACGCGGTGGCCGCGCTGGCGCGGCGCGAATGCGACCTGGCAGGCTTTCACGTGCCGCTCGGCGAGCATGAGCAGCAGGCCGCCGCGCGCTACCGGCAATGGCTGTCGCCGCGCTCCCATTGCCTGGTGCACCTGGCTACCCGGACCCAGGGCCTGATCGTGGCTGCCGGCAATCCGCTGGGCATTGCCGGCCTGGCCGACCTGGCCCGGCCGGGTGTGCGCTTCGTCAATCGCCAGGCCGGCTCCGGCACCCGCATGCTGCTGGAACTGATGCTGGCCGGCGCCGGCCTGAAGCCGGACGCCATCAACGGTTATGAGAATGCCGAATTCACCCACTCGGCGGTGGCCGCCTACATTGCCAGCGGCATGGCCGATGTCGGCTTCGGCGTGCAGACCGCGGCCCAGCGCTTCGGCCTGGGTTTCGTGCCGCTGCTGGCCGAACGCTACTTCCTGGCCGCGCGCAGCGCCTCGCTGGAAGAACCGTTGATGAAACAGGCGCTGGCTATCCTGCGCTCGGCGCCGTTTCGCACCGCCGTGGATGCGCTGGCCGGCTATGAAGCCAGCGACAGCGGCGCCATCCTGTCGCTGGGCGAGGCCTTCGGGCCGGCATTACAATAGCGCCCGCCCGGCGCCGCCAGCGGCTTATACCAATCCCAATCCATAACGTCCCAGATGGAACCGATGGATTTTTATGTCTGGCAAGACGGGTGAGGAGTCAACAGCCCAGCTATTGACGACGATCCCAACGCAGCCAGGCGGAAAAAGACACGGTTTCATGGGACGTTATGGGTTGGGGTTGGTATTAAACACCATGCAGCAAAGGACGAGAGAAGAATGGACACTGAACAGATTACCGGGCTGATCCTGGCCGGCGGACGCGGCAGCAGGATGGGCCACGTCGACAAGGGCCTGCAGAACTTCCGCGGCGCGCCGATGGCGCTGCACGTGATGATGCGGCTGCAGCCGCAGGTGGGCGAACTGATGATCAATGCCAACCAGAACCTGGGACCGTACGAGTCCTTCGGCCTGCCGGTCTGGCCGGATGAGATCCAGGGTTTCGAAGGGCCGCTGGCCGGCATGCATACCGGCCTGGTTCACTGCATGACCGACTACATGGTGACCGCGCCCTGCGATTCGCCCTTCCTGCCGACCGACCTGGTGGCGCGCCTGGCCGCAGGCCTGTCCGATGCCGATGCGGACCTGGCGGTGGCCGTCACCGAAGGCCAGGGCAAGCGCCAGGCGCACCCGGTGTTCTGCCTGATGAAAGCGTCGCTGCTGCAGCACCTGACCGAATACCTGCGCGGCGGCGGGCGCAAGATCGATGCCTGGTATGCATCGCTCAGGACCGCCGAAGTGCTGTTCGAGGACGAGGATGCGTTCCGCAACATCAACACGCTGGTGGAGCTGAAGCAGTACGAATGAGGTGAGTCGGAGAAGCGCCTTAACAGACGCCCTTGGCTGCCAGCACCGGCGGACAGAACTCGCCGACGATGCCTCTCGGTTCGGCAACCACCGGCAGGTTCTGCAGGGCGCCGACCTGCGACGGCAATTCCGACAGCGGCTGCGAGGCATGCAGTCCGCTCTGGCTGCAGGCGCCGAGCAAACTCGCCAATAGCAAGGGATAAGCCAGGCGGTGCATGCCGGCGCTCAGGAAACCTGCTGCAGGCCGCAGTCGCTGGCCGTGAAGCGTGCGGTACCCAGCGGGCGGCCGTCCTTGCTGCGATATTGATAGGAAATGGTGACGCCATGCTTGAGGAAGCCGCGCATTTCATTGCTTACGCACAGGCGCGCCTGCAGCGGCGGACGAACCAGTTTCAGGAACTCGGTGCGCTTGATGTCCCTGGATTCGACCGACGTCAGCGTGTAGTGATACGTCAGCTTGTGCCCGGGCTCGGAAGTGACCTGGTCGAGCCGCGTATCGGCGTCGAGCGTGATGGGCACATCGCGGTTCAGATGGGCGCTGACATTGGCCAGCGTCTGGTCGAGATTGCGGCCCTGGCCGCCGTCATTCCATCCGCCGCCCAGGCCGTCCATGAAGTTGTTGAATGGCCCGGCGTGGGCCAGGGTGCTTGCTGCGCATGCCAGGAAAATGGCCAGAACGCGGAATCTCATCTCCATCCCCCTTGTTAAAAGATGGCGAAATCTTACCCCGGCATGTGCCAAAAAGTTTCAATATTGTCCAGATTACTGAAGGAAACTTGATTTAACTTAAAGGTTGGCGCAACCCCGCCTCCAGCGCATACGGCCGGCTTTCCCCTTCGTCAGGCAGCCTCAGGCGCTATGGTGGCGCACCGGCAAACGGGCGCGCAGGCGCTCGATTTCCTGCTCCAGGGCATCGATGCGCTGCATCAGCCGCAACGCCAGCGCCAGGCCCGCGCGGTCGAGCTCGAAGTCATCGCGCAGCCGGCGCGCCAGCATCGCCACCGGCAACGCAGCCGCGGGAAAACTGAGGCTTTCCTGCGCCTGCTGCTGCGGCGGCTGCGGTTCCGTCTGCGCCGCCGACAGCGGCATCAGGGCGCCGCTTTCCATCAGCCATTGCACTTCCTCGCCAGTCAAGCCAGATGCTTCGATCAGGGTGAGGAAGCTGCAGGTCTGGCCCTCGGTGAGCCATACCGCTTCCATCGTCATGCCATCCATGCTCAGCCTTTCCGGGAAAAGTGACTGCGCGGATTGAATGCCGACACCTTGGCCAGCTCTTCGTACAGTTCACGCTCGCGCGCAGTCGGCGACGATGGCACCTCGATGCGCACCACCGCATACAGGTCGCCGTGGCCGCCATCGGCGGTTGGCAGGCCGCGGCGCGACAGCCGCAGCTGGCGCCCGCTGGCGGTGCCGGGCGCCACCTTCAGTTCCACCCGACCACGCAGGGTCGGCACCTCGACGCTGGCGCCCAGCACGGCTTCGGCCGGCGTCAGCGGCAGGTCGATATACAGGTCGCGGCCGCTGACCCGGTACAGCGGGTGCGGCTGCAGCCGGATCACGATGTAGAGGTCGCCGGGCGGACCGCCATTGCGGCCCGGCCCGCCCTTTCCGGCCAGGCGCAGCCGCTGGCCGTCGCCGGCGCCCTTGGGGATGCGCACGCGAAAGGTGCGGGGAACATGGTGCAGCAGGCCGCGCGCATCGTATTCCGGCAAATTGAAGCGCAGATCGACTTCGGCGCCCTCGCTCACCTGCTCAAGCGTTACCGGCGCGGCTGCTTCGGCATCCTGCCCGCGCTGCGCCCGCCGCCCGCCGCGCCCGCCGCGCGCGGAAGCGAAGGCGGCCAGCAGGTCGGCCAGGTCGACATCGGAAAAATTTTCGCCGGAGCCGAAGCCCTGGCCCCAGTCGGGCGGCGGCTCGAAGCTTTCGCCGGCGGGCCGGCGGCCCAGCTCGTCATAGGCGGCGCGCTTCTCCGGGTCTTTCAGGGTGGCATAGGCTTCCTGCACTTCCTTGAACTTGGCCTCGCCTTCGGGGTCCTTGGAAATGTCCGGATGATACTGGTGCGCCAGTTTCCGGTAAGCCTTCTTGATCTGCTCGGGTGTGGCATCGCGTTCCACGCCGAGGGCGGCGTAATAGTCCTTGTATTTCATCCGCAGTGTTTTCCTCTGCCCGGTGGCATCCATCGCCGGGCTACGGGTCGCCCGCTTACCGGCCGGTTCGCACAGGTTCGGCGATACGTGGCGAACAAGCCTTGATCAAGCACAAATTTTTTATTGGCGATGAGAAAGCGGCTTGAGGAAGGCGCGGGAATCGATTGGACAGGCGGGTTCGACGACCCGGCCTGTGTTTGCCTTATCGACGCCCGGCATCGGGCGGGCAATGCTCAGGGCCGGGGTGCGGGGCTGTCCGGCAGGTGGTAGGCGTCGGCCACGTAGGCATGGCCTTTCATGACCATCACGATGGCGCACAGGATGGCCGCCTGCATCACGACCATCCAGTTGAACAGGATGGCGCCGGTGGCAAGATAGCGCGACATCTCCACTTTGCGCGCCATGCCCTCGCCGCTGTCGAGCGTGAACAGATGCAGAAGGAGAATGTAGACGGCCGGCAGCATCGTGCCCAGGGCCAGCACGCCGGGCAGCGCGCGCCAGATGCGGCGCTCCAGGCCGGGCGGCGCGGTTCTGGAATTTGGTAGACGGTTGAACAGATTCATGGCCTGGCCCCGACGACGCGAATGGATGTCGCAGCATAGCCCCATTGCCATTGCTCATGCAGTCGGACAGCCGGCCAAGCTGGTGTAGGACTCCACGAACCGGCGGCGCCTGCCCGGCTTGCCCGGGCAGGCGCCGTTGCCGCTTATTGCATGCGGATCACGCCACAGGCAACGCGCTTGCCGGAGTTGCCGGCCGGCTGGCTCGCCAGGTCGTCCGGATCGGCATGGATCACCAGCGCCTTGCCGGCGATGGTGTTGCTGGCAAGCTTGCTCATGCCGAAGCGGGCGGTATCCAGAGTCACATCGAGGGTGGCGTCGCCGTTGGCATCGGCGGTGAGATTGCCGAGGTCGCCGCCATGATGTTTTGCGCTGCCCGGCGCGCCGTGCGGCTCGCCGGTGGGGTTGTAATGGCCGCCTGCGCTCATGGCATCGGGCGCGCTGCAGTCGCCCTTCTCATGGATATGAATGCCGTGCTGGCCGGGCGTGAGGCCCTTGAAATGGCCATCCACCAGGATCTTGCCGCTGCGCTCAACGAAGGTGATGGTACCGCTGGCGGTATTGCCCTGGGTCGGACTCAGGTCGGCCACCGCGATCGGCACGGGCGGCAGAAAGGCACACCCGGACAGCGCCGCAAGCGAAAGGGAGGCGGCCAGCATGGCGGTTCGTTTCATCGGGATTCCTTTGGATTATTGTCAGATGCAGAACATTAACCGATCTGGAAAGCATCTGTCGATTCCGCAGGCTGCCGCGCATGGATTGACTGCGCCTGCGCAGCCCGGTCGCGGTCCGCGCAGCGCAGGCAGGCCGGCAGCTTGTTATGGACGTCGGTGGCGGCAACCGCCGCCTGTCCGGTCGACACGCTGATCTGGTTGATGCCCACGACCACATCGCCGATCGCATACAGGCCATCGACCGCGGTGCGCTGGTGTATGTCGACGATCAGGTCGCCGCAATCGCCCAGTTCCGCGCCCAAATCAGCGGCCAGCCGCGACCGCGCGTTTTCACCGAGCATCGGGTACAGCACGTCGAAGGCATGCTGCTGGCCATCGGCGGTATGCACCAGCGGCGTGCGGCTGTCCTGGGTCGACACATCCAGCGCCGGCGTCTCCAGCCAGGCCACGCCCGCCTCGCGCAGCTGGACCTTTTCCTCCTCGTCCAGCGGCGGTGCATCCTGCGGCAGCAGCAGCGTGATGTCGGCGCTGAAGGTGCGCATGAAGCGGGCATGCGCCACCCGGTTGTCCTGGCCGCAGACGATGGCGATGCGGCGGTCGGTGACATCGTAGCCGTCGCAAATCGGGCAGAGCCGGATCGCGCCATGCTTGACCGCGGCGCGCCAGTTTTCTGTCGGAAGGCCGATGTCGACGATGCCGGTGGCCATGATCACCTTGTGTGCCCGCACCCGGCCGCCGTTCCAGTCGGCATAGAAGCTCTTCCCGTCGCGCCCGACGCAGGTGACTTCGCCCTGCGTGACTTCGCCGCCCGCGGCCCTGAGCTGGTCGCGCAGGCTCTGCAGCAGGGCCGTGCCCTGGACGCCCTCCGGGAAGCCGGGATAGTTATGGCTTACCGGAATCAGCGATAGCCGGCTCTCGCCCTTGTCGATCAGCATGATGTTGCGGTGAAAGCGCCGCAGGTAGATGGCGGCCGTCAGCCCGCCCGGGCCGCCGCCGATGATCAGACAGTCCAGCACAGGTATCTCGTCCGGCGGATTCAGTGCATTGCCCATATCGTTTCCGACATTCATTGATTCTCCCTTGTGCTGCGTGGCGCCACATGCGTCGTTTGGCTTGGTATGAACTCGCCGTAGGGCGGTCCGGGCCAGCGCGGGCGCATGTCAAAGCGTTTTAGGCAAAGTGGTGCAGACGCAAGTTCCATGAAAAGCGTGCGGTCATGGGCATTATCAATCATGCATGAAACAGACGCCTGCCCTCCACCTTGCGCTCGCACAAGCCGGAGGTATAGTAGCGGCTCGATACAGTGCGCCTCCTGTACCGCATTCCTTCATGTCAACGCGCCTGGCTGCGCCCTCAATCCGGAACTCATCATGGACCAAACATCAAGCAAGGAAGACCAGCTGCGCGACGCAGCCCTCGAATACCACCGCAGCCCGACCCGCGGCAAGATATCGGTCACGCCGACCAAGGCGCTGTCGAACCAGCGCGACCTGTCTCTTGCCTACTCGCCCGGCGTTGCCTATGCCTGCGAGGCGATTGCCGCCACGCCAGCCATGGCCGCCGAATACACCTCGCGCGCCAACCTGGTGGCGGTGATCACCAACGGCACCGCGGTGCTCGGGCTGGGCAATATCGGCCCGCTGGCGTCCAAGCCGGTCATGGAAGGCAAGGGTTGCCTGTTCAAGAAATTCGCCGGCGTCGACGTGTTCGATATCGAACTGGCCGAGCATGATCCCGACAAGCTGGTGGACGCGATCGCGATGCTGGAACCGACGGTAGGCGGCATCAACCTGGAGGACATCAAGGCGCCGGAGTGCTTCTACATCGAGAAGAAGCTGCGCGAGCGCCTGAACATCCCGGTCTTCCACGACGACCAGCACGGCACCGCCATCATCTCCGCCGCAGCCCTGCTGAACTGGCTGAAGGTGGTGGGCAAGCAGATCGGCGACGTGAAGATGGCCGTGTCGGGCGCGGGCGCCGCCGCGATCGCCTGCCTGGACATCATGGTCAGCATGGGCGTCGAGCGTAAAAACATCTTCGTGGCCGACTCCAAGGGCGTGATCTACGAAGGCCGCGAAGCCAGCATGGAAGCCAACAAAGCCCGTTATGCGCAGGACACCAGCGCCCGGGTGCTGGCCGACATCGTCAAGGGCGCCGATGTCTTCCTGGGCTGCTCCACCGCCGGCGTGCTGACCGGCGACATGGTCAAGACCATGGGCGAGCGTCCGCTGATCCTGGCGCTGGCCAACCCGGAGCCGGAAATCCGCCCCGAAGTCGCCAAGGCCGCGCGGCCCGACTGCATCATCGCCACCGGCCGTTCGGACTATCCGAACCAGGTCAACAACGTGCTGTGCTTCCCCTACATCTTCCGCGGCGCGCTCGATTGCGGCGCCACCAAGATCACCGAGGAAATGAAGCTGGCCTGCGTGCGCGCGATCGCCGACCTGGCCGAAGCCGAGACCAACGACGCGGTGGCGGCCGCCTATGCCGGCCAGGACCTGACCTTCGGCCCCGACTACCTGATCCCCACGCCCTTCGACCAGCGCTTGATCGAGCGCATCGCGCCTGCGGTGGCCAAGGCCGCGGCCGAGTCCGGCGTGGCGACCCGCCCGATCGCCGACATGGAGGCCTACCGCCAGCAGCTGAGCCAGCTGGTCTATCACACCGGCCTGATCATGAAGCCGGTGTTCTCGGCCGCCAGGAGCGCGCCGCGGCGCGTGGTCTATACCGAAGGCGAGCAGGAGAATGTGCTGCGCGCGGTGCAGACCGTGGTCGACGAGGGACTGGCCCGGCCCATCCTGATCGGCCGTCCGCACGTGATCCAGATGCGCATCGAGAAGGCCGGCCTGCGCCTGAAGCCCGGCGCCGACTTCGAGCTGATCAACCCTGAAGACGATCCGCGCTACCGCGCCTACCACGAGGCCTACCACGGCCTGCGCGGCCGCGACGGCGTCACGCCCGACATGGCCAAGTCCGCGCTGCGCCGCTCCAATACCCTGATCGGCGCGATGCTGATGCACATGGGCGATGCCGACGCCATGCTGTGCGGCACGGTGGGCCGCTTCGAGCATCACCTGGAACATGTGCAGGACGTGATCGGCCTGGCGCCGGGCGCCAGCACCTTCGCCGCGATGAACGCGCTGATGCTGGACAAGTTCACGCTCTTCATCACCGACACCTACGTCAACGACGACCCGAGCGCCGAGCAGCTGGCCGAGATCACCCAGCTGGCCGCGGAGGAAGTGCGCCGCTTCGGCCTGCAGCCCAAGGTGGCGATGCTGTCACACTCGATGTTCGGCTCGTCGAACCGCCCTTCCGCCAGGAAGATGCGCACCGCCCATGACCTGGTGGCGAAGGCAGCGCCCGAACTGGAACTGGAAGGCGAAATGCAGGGCGACGCGGCCTTGTCCGAGGACGTGCGGCGTCACTACCTGCCCGGCACCAGCCTGGCCGGCGGCGCCAACCTGCTGGTGATGCCCACCCTGGACGCGGCCAACATCGCCTTCAACCTGCTGAAGATCACCGGCGGCCAGGGCGTGACGGTCGGTCCCATCCTGCTGGGCGCGGCCAAGCCGGTGCATATCCTGACGCCAAATGCCACGTCGAGGAGGATCGTGAACATGACGGCAGTTGCCGTGGCCGGGGCGAATGCCAGGGTGGAGAGGACCAGGCAAGGTTGAGTTAAACGAAGAAGCAGGCGTATCAAACCTAGCCTGGGTTGAGCGTAGCGAGACCCGGGCAATTCAAGCGAACCATCAGGAATGCACCCGGCAAAACCGGGAAGGCCATGCCTGATATCGTCTCTCCGCTGCAAAAAACGTCTTCATCGTTGCTGTGCCGAACCGGGCCGCAACCTGACTGGCTGATTAAATCAGGCTTCCGTACAGTGCCTTGCGTGCATGACATGGAGGCAGGCATGTGCCTGTTTCGCTTGCTATGGGTTTGTCTGGTAGCCAGCCGCACCGCCCGCTTCTTCAATAGCCAATGTCACGTCCGGATTAGCAAGAACATATCCAGCGCGGTCCAGGTCAATTGCATCTTCCATCCGGGATAAGGCAATCGTTGCGACAACGTTGCCGCAAAAGTTTGTGAATGCGCGCGCCTCGGAAATGAACCGGTCTACACCCAGCAGCAAGATCATCGCTTCAACGGGGACCTTGCCTGCGACGGTAGCAAGCGTAGCCGCAAGGGTGATGAAGCCACCACCAGTCACCGTTGCCGATCCCTTTGACGTTAGCAGCAGGACACCGAAAATCGTCAGTTGATCAAGCCAGGTGAGATGGATATCAAGCGCCTGGGACATGAAGGCAATTGCCATCGTGTAGTAGATGCAGGCACCGTCCAGATTCATCGCATAGCTCATCGGAAGTACCAGACCAACAACGGCTTTTCTGCATCCGAGTTGCTGCAGCTTGTGAACCAGCGCCGGCAGTACTGCTTCATTTGATGCACAGCCGAATACGATCAGCGCTTCATCCTTGAAGTACTTCAGGATTGCCCACAATGAGAAGCCGCACAGACGAGTGATGCTTCCCAGAATCACCACAATAAAAATGGCGCAGGTCAGATAGAAGCATGCCATCAGCAACCCAAGGCTCGTCAGTGAGCCGATACCGAATTTTCCAATAGTGAACGCCATCGCACCGAATGCCCCTACCGGCGCACATTGCATGACGATTCCAATGATCCTGAAAAGAGGAACCGTCATCCATTCAAGAACCTCAACGAGTTTCTTGCCGGCGTCCCCGCTTAAGGCCAATGCGAACCCCACGATGATCGCCAGGAATACGACCTGCAGCATTTCACCCTTGTAGAACGGCTCGATCAGTGACGTTGGGACGATGTTGATGAGAAATTCAATAATGGAAAATGGCTTTCCGGCGGCTTTGTAGGAGGCAACGGCGCTGGTATCGATCAAAGCCAGGTCCACATTCATTCCACTTCCGGGCTTGAAGATCAACCCGACCGCCATTCCCGTCACCATCGCAAGAAATGTGACGATTTCAAAATACATGATTGCTTTAAATCCCAGGCGGCCTAACTTGATTGCATTGCCGCTACGGCCTTTGGCGATACCCACCGCAACGGTGACAAAGATAACCGGGGCCACCATCATCTTGACCAGCCGTATGAACAGGTCGCCAAGTGGCTTGAATTTGACAGAAAGATCAGGCGCAAGATGGCCTAGCATGATGCCGAATGTGATCGCCAACAGCACCTGGACATAGAGCTTTTTTGTCTGTTTGAGATGCATTTATCTGTCGCCTTCAAGACTCTTTATCGTTGATATGGAAATGAGCAGCGGCACTCAGCCGTATCAATTGACCGACTCGCTCATTTTTCAAAACCGAAGTCCCATACTGGGAAGTCCTCTGAAAAAGCGCGCTTGAGCGTGCGCCAGCCCATTAGGTAACAAGCAAATTGTGGAAAGCCATTGGTAGATGGCTATGTGGACGTTGACGCGCTCCGTGGGCAGGCAAGCAAACCCGGACATGGAATAGGCTCGGCGATCCATCGACTATTGCGCAGGCCATTGCCATGCGATTGGCGCTGGCAAGGATTCGGTGCAGCAAGCGCAGACGGGATCGGGCGCAACGAAACCGGGTCAAGCAAAACAGGCGCACCCGGCCTCGCTTGATCAGGATTTTGTTTTCTTTTTGCAACTTATCACGATGAATTCTGCGCAATCCACCATAAAGTATTTCTTGGACCGAACCCCTGAATTTACCAATTCAATCCTAGACAAATCTCCATTTGACCTAGACAATCTGTCGAGCAGAGTTTTGTTGACCATAAATTCTCCGACCCCCGATGACTTCGAAACCGACCACCTTCAGTGAAGCCGGCTTATCGATTGCATTTGTCAGGCCTGGCGCCGGCGAGAGCAGAAACAATGCCCCTTCAGTGCAAAGGTATTATGGATTCCGCCACCGTTTGAGCCTCGCAAAAGGTAACGAGCCGTATAGAGTAACGCGGGACCAGCAGCTTGAGTTAATCAGTGTGCTGCCCTATTCCGGCACGCGTCGCGGCACGAGGGTTGCCATGGCCATGCCCCGTTTCAAGCCTTGTTGGCGTAGTACAGCACTGCTAAACGCTTCTTTTTGTCCAGGACATGCAGTGCGGCGTTGTTGCGACACCGCTCAGATGGAATTGCCTTGGGTCATATATTGGCCCTACCCGCGTGACGTGCGGCATAGCCATTCACTGCGCCATTACCACTGCGGCACGGTCTGAACCTTGAGCTCTGAAACACGCAACTTTTATCAACCTTGGATAAGGGAGGTGAGAAGGCAATCGACATCCTAAGGCTTTGACATCCACCTACAACCCATTAACTGATTTCAGTTCTCTGGAGGACGATCATGCTGCGCTGGATCACAGGACTTATAAGTGTTTTGCTGTTTGCTGTCACGGCCGGCTGCGGAGGCAGTGATGACCATCCCAAAAATGTCGTACAGGTAGCCCAGAGCGACAGCCGTTTCAGCATTCTGGTCGAAGCAGTTCAGGCTGCTGGACTGACCGATACCCTGGCCGCACCCGGCCCGACCACCGTATTTGCGCCCACCAACGATGCATTTGCAGCGCTGCTTGGGGAACTGGGGGTAAGCAAGGAACAATTGCTGGCCAACAAGACGTTGTTGACCGCGGTGCTCCAATACCATGTCGTGGCCGGGCAAGTCCCGAGCAGCGCGGTTCCGCTGAACAAGGCCGTGAATCCCGTCGGTGGCGGATTTTTCAAAATCGACAAAGTCGGCGACGGTCTGGTGATTACGGATGGGCGCAATCGGACGAGCAAAATTGTCCAGGCTGATATCGCCGCCTCCAACGGTGTCATTCATGCCATCGACAAGGTGCTTCTGCCTGCAAACAGGAACGTCGTGCAAACGGCAGTTGCCACTCCTGACTTCAGCATCCTGGTTGAAGCGGTTACAGCCGCAGGACTGGTTGAAACCCTCAGCGCGCCAGGGCCTTATACAGTTTTTGCGCCAACCAACGCCGCATTTGCATCGCTGTTAACCGAGTTGGGCCTCACCAAGGAGCAACTGCTGGCGAACAAGCCTCTGCTGACAAAAGTGCTGACCTACCACGTGGTTCCGGGCCTGGTGCTCAAGAGCGGCGTGCCAATCAATACGCCGATCAAGACCGTCGAGGGTGAGACATTCACGGTCAGTCCGGCGTTGGCCATCCTGGATCAGCGTGGAAGGCAGTCGAACATTGTCGCCACGGACGTGCTTGCCTCGAATGGCATTATTCACGTGTTGGACAAGGTGATTCTGCCCGCACCGTAAGCGGATCTGCGGTGGACGGTCAATGGCCGTCCACCGCCACCGTCCTGACACGCTGCCTGTTGTTTTAGCAGGCCGGAGACAGTGGTAATGCGAAACAACGACAAGCCGAGTGCTGCTGAGCCTTTTCAGTTAGCGTTGTTGCATGACGGGCCGGAAGGCGGCATCGGGTAAGCAAATGCATGCTTTTCTCCCGGCATGCCAGGCAGGCATGAAACTATGGTGAATGTCGGGTGGAGATGTTCGCCCACCCGGCTGGCTACTCCATCAACGAAGCTTCAACCGTCTATGGCAATCACCCCGTCCCCGCCCTGCTCCAGCGCGCTGACCATCTGCGCCCGCCGCACCAGCACGGCGGACTGGTTGATATAGCCCTTGTCGGTGATCTCGCCGGCGTCCACCGATGCCGGCTCGCTCATGAGCAGCGCGCGGCTGGCATAAGTTGAACTGCCGCCGCCAAGCTGTCGCATCGCCTGCAGGCCCTGCCGCACCTTGCCACGCACCACCGGATGCGACAGCGCCTCCGCCGCCGGCGCATCGACCGGCAGGCCGGCCAGCGCGCGGCAGGCCGGCAGATTGGCGAACACCAGAAAGCCGATCTGCTCGCCATCATGGCCGGTCACCACGATGTCCTGCGCCACCGGCGCCAGCAGTTCGATGCCCTTGATGCGCACCGCGCCCACATTGACCCAGGTGCCGCTGGAGAGCTTGAAGTCTTCCGCCACGCGGCCGTCGAACACCAGCCCTGCTTCCGGATTGCCCTCGTCGGCAAAGCGTACTGCGTCGCCGATGCGGTAATAGCCTTCCTCGTCGAAGGCCCTGGCGGTCAGCTCCGGCTGGTCGAGGTAGCCGGGCGTGACATTCGGGCCGCGCACCCGTATTTCCAGCTTGCCGCCGGCCGGCAGCAGCTTCAGTTCCACGCCGGGTGCGGGCAAGCCGATCACGCCCGAGCGCGGCGCCTGGTAATGGCAGTCGGTGGCCAGCGGCGCGGTCTCGGTCGAGCCCCATGCGGTCACCATGGGCACCGGCTGTCCGGTTTCCTGGATCGACAGCGCGATCAGGTCTTCCCACAGGTTCTGCGGCAGGGCCGAGCCGGCATAGAACATCAGCTGCAGCCTTGAAAAGAAATTGCGGCGCAGCGCGGCATCAGTACGCAAGGCCGACACCAGCATGTCGAAGCCGCGCGGCACATTGAAGTACAGCGTCGGCGCGATCTCGCGCAGATTGGCGATGCTGGCGTCGAACAGGCCGGGCGCCGGCTTGCCGCCATCGATATACAGCGTGCCGCCATGGCGCAGCACGAGGTTGAAGTTGTGGTTGCCGCCGAAGGTGTGATTCCAGGGCAGCCAGTCGACGATCACCGGCGGCGTATCAGCCAGGAAGGGCCAGAGCTGGGCCTTGGCCTGCTGCGAGGCGCACAGCATGCGCTGGGTATTGATCACGCCCTTGGGCTCGGCGATCGAGCCGGAGGTGAACAGGATCTTGGCCACCGTATCCGGGCCAACCAGCGCATGCCGCGCGTCCACCGCGGCCTCGTCCTCATGCGCCAGCAGGCTGGAAAACGGCTGCGCGCCGACGGGCACGTCGCCATCGTCCGCCACTACCAGCGCCGCCTGGTGCAAGCCCTCGATGGCCGCCAGCGCGGCGCCGTAGCGCTGCGCCGACGCCGCATACAGCAGGCCGGGTTGCAGGCGCGACACCAGCGAGCGCAGCTTGGCATGGTCGCGCGACATCAGTGAATACGCCGGCGACAGCGCGGCATACGGTATGCCCACGTGCAGGCAGGCCAGCATCAGCAGCGCATGCTCGATGCCGTTGTCCGACAGCACCGCCACGGGTCGCCCTTCAGGCAGGCCCATCCGCAGCAGGCTGGCGGCGATGCACCTGACCTGTTGCCGCGCCTGTCCATAGCGCAGTTCACGCCACGCGCCGTCGGCGCCGCGCTCGGCCAGGAACATCCGCTGCGGCGCATTGTCGGCCCAGTGTTCCAGGTCCGCGCCGACGCAGCGCGGATAGGCCTGCAGCGGCTGCGGCGAAGACAGCAGGATCGCGCCGTCTTCGCGCCGTGACAGCCGCACCTGCGGCGCGGCGAACAGCTGCGCCGGGTCGCGTGATGTGATCACGGTGGCCATGTCAGCCTCCTATTTGGCGTCGCCCAGCAGCTTCCATTCGCCCTTGTCGATACGCACCAGCACCCGGGCCCGGTCGTCGTGGCCGTAATGGTTGGTCGGGCTCATGTTGAACACGCCATGCGCGCCCACCACTTCCCGTCCCGACTCGATAGCGTCGCGCAGCGCCTGGCGGAAGGCCGGCGTGCCCGGCTGGCCGCTCTTGAGCGCGGTCGGCACCGCGGCCTCGAACAGCTTGTAGGCATCGAGCATGTGCGCGCCAAAGGACGACACCGTGCCGGCGCCGTATTTTTCCTCGTACTGGCGGGTGTATTCAACGCCGACCTTCTTCGACGGATGGCTGTCGGGCAGCTGCGCCGCCACCACCACCGGCCCCACCGGCAGCACCGCGCCTTCCACCGCCTTGCCGCCCACGCGCATGAATTCCTTGTTGGCCGCGCCATGGCTCTGGTAGATCTTGCCCTTGTAGTTGCGCTCGGCCAGCGCGGTCTGCGGCAGCGCCGCCGGGGTGCCCGAGCCGGCGATCATGATCGCGTCCGGGTTGGCCGCGACCAGCTTGACGACCTGTCCGGTGACGCTGGTGTCGGTCCGGTTGTAGCGCTCGCTGGCCACCACCTTGATGCCGGCCGCTTCCGCCGCCTTGGTCATCTCGCGCGCCCAGCCTTCGCCATAGCCGTCGGCAAAGCCGATGAAGCCCAGCGTCTTGACGCCGGCCGCCTTCATGTGGCTGGCCAGCGCCTGCGCCATCAGCGCATTGTGCTGCGGCACGACGAAAACCCAGTTCTTCTTCGCGTCGGCCAGTTCCACCGGCGCCAGCGCAATCTGCGGCGTCTTGGTTTCGCTGGCGACTTCGGCAATGGCCAGCGCGGTAGGCACCGCCGATGAGCCGAAGATGATGTCGGCATTGTTCTCGGTGACGAACTTGCGGGCGTTCTTGTTGGCTTCGGTCGGATTGGTGGCGTCGTCGAGAATCACGTAGTTGATCTTCTGCCCCGCCACGCTGGTGGGCAGCAGCGCCGCCGTGTTCTTCTCCGGTATGCCCAGGGAAGCCGCCGGGCCGGTGGCGGATACGGAAATGCCCACCGTGATGTCGGCCCACGCCGGCAGCGCGGCGAAGGCAAGGGTGATGGCGGCGGCGATACGGTTTGCTGATGTCATGCTGGTCTCCTCTGTCGTTGTTTTATAAGGTGTGACTGCTCAGGCTGGTCGCTTGCGGCTAGCCTGGTGATTCGGGTGACGGCCGGCGCAGCACCGACATCGTCAGGCGCGACACGCATACCAGCGCATCGGCCTCGTTGGTGATATGGATCTGCCACACATGGGTGGACTTGCCGATGTGCAGCGGACGCGCGGTGCCGGTGACCCAGCCGCTGCTGGCGCCGCGCACATGGTTGGCATTGATGTCCAGGCCCACGCAATAGAATTTTTCCTGGTCCACGCACAGGTTGGCGGCGCAGCTGCCGACCGACTCGGCCAGCAATACCGAAGCGCCCCCATGCAGGATGCGAAACGGCTGCACCGTGCGGGCGTCGACCGGCATGCGCGCGGCCAGCCAGTCGTCGCCGATGGCGCAGAACTCGATGCCCAGATGGCCTTCGGCGGTGTCCACATGCCGCTCTCTCAGGTCTTCCAGCGTGAATGACTTTTTCCAGATGGCCATGTGGCTCCCTTGATCGTGTCCAGCGGTTCAGCAGTTCAGCGGTTCGGCGTGGCGGCCAGCGACTGCTTGTCGAAGCCGGCCAGGCGCTTGTAGCGTTGCGAGATGGCTTCCCGCTCGGCATACGGAATCACCTCGTCGATGCTGGAAAAGCCGTTGGGCGCCCTTTCCTCGGCCATCTGCATCACCTGCTCCGGTCCGTTCATGCGGTTGCGCAGCACGATGCCGGCGGTGCGCGGCAGCCGCTCGGCCTCGTACTCCTTCAGCGCATACAGCAGGCTGCTGCGTCCGGCGCCGCAATCGGCCAGGCAGTCGGCCAGGTAACGGGCATCGAGGATCGCCTGCGCGCTGCCATTGGAGCCGATCGGGTACATCGGATGGGCGGCGTCGCCCATCAGCGTGACCCGGCCCACGGTCCAGCGCGGCAGCGGGTCGCGGTCCACCAGCGGGAATTCGTAGATGGTGGCGGCCCCTTCGATGATGGCCGGGATGTCGATCCAGTCCCATTTCCAGTCGGCGAATGCGGGCGCGAACACCGAGCGGTCGACCCGCTTGTTCCAGTCGGTCGGCGGCGGCGCGCCGTCCGGCACCCGCAGCTCCGCGATCCAGTTGATCAGCGAGCGGCCCTGCTGCCGCAGCGGCTCGGAAATCGGATAGGCCACGAATTTCTGGTCCTGGTGCCCCGCCATGAACATCGAGCGGCCATCCATGAACGGCTGGGTCTCGGTGATGGCGCGCCACAGCATGCGCCCGGAAAAGCGCGGCTCGTCGCCGACCGGATGCAAGAGGCGCCGCAGCACCGAATGGATGCCGTCGGCGCCGACCAGCACGTCGGCCCGGGTTTCCACCAGCGCATTGTCGGCGCGGCGCCGCAGGCGCGCCACCACGCCGCCGTCGTCCTGTTCGAACGACTCCAGCGTATGGCCCTGATGCACCAGGCCGGCGCCGATGCGCTGCGTGGCGGCCCGCAGCAGCGCCATCTGCAGCGCGCCGCGATGGATGGAGAACTGCGGCCAGTCATAGCCGGCGGCGCGGCCGCGCGGCTCGGCCCAGATCTGCTGTCCGTGCCGGTTGTAATAGGCCAGCTGCGAGGTCTTGATGCCGATCTCGGCCAACGTGTCTTCCAGCCCGAGTTCGGATAGTTCCTTCACTGCATGCGGCAGCAGATTGATGCCCACGCCCAGCGGCTTCAATTCCTCAACCGCTTCCCATACTTCAGCCTCGATGCCGCGCTTGTGCAGCATGAGCGCCAAGGCCAGCCCGCCGATGCCGGCGCCGGCTATTGCAATCTTCATAGTCATCCCCTGATCTGGCACGCCAGTTTCCCTGGTCGCGTCGCCGCTATGGCGGTAGTGCGGCCGATTCTATAACACAAGTGTGCGTCATTCGCCCTAAACAGACTAAAGCGGAGGGACATCGCCGATTTTTGAACGATGTTACAATGTTGCCTCAAATCATTATTCATATCTGCGATCGCGAATGGATTCCTCCTTGCCCTATCTGACCGGCAGCTACCATCCGGGTCTCGTGCTCCTTTCGGTTGCGGTTGCCATGATGGCTTCCTATACCGCGCTCAACCTGACCGGCCGGGTGACCGAGACCGAAGGGCGCACCAGCCTGCTCTGGCTGGCCGGCGGCGCGGTGGCAATGGGCAGCGGCATCTGGGCCATGCACTTCATCGGCATGCTGGCCTTTTCCTTGCCGATCCGCGTGAGCTATGAGATCAAAACCACCCTGCTGTCGCTGCTGGTGGCGATCGGCGTATCCGCCTTCGCGCTGCGCATCGTCACCCGGCCTACCGTACGCACGCCGCATTTCCTGATCGGCGGGCTGCTGATGGGACTGGGCATCTGCGGCATGCACTACATGGGCATGCATGCCATGCGGATGGACCCGGCAATTCACTACGACACCGCCGGCTTCCTGGCATCGGTTGCGATTGCCGTGGTGGCCTCGATCGCGGCGCTGTGGCTGGCCTTCACGCTGCGCGCCGGCCATACCCTGGCGGCGCATGCGAAGAAGGCCGGCGCCGCGGTGATCATGGGCCTGGCCGTGATTGCGATGCATTACACCGGCATGGAAGCGGCGCGCTTCGATATGGCGAGCATCTGCATGGTCGACGGCGGCGTCGACGGCAACTGGCTGGCCGCGCTGGTCGGCCTGGCGTCGTTGTCGCTGCTGAGCATCACGCTGCTGCTGTCGGTGGTGGATTCGCGGCTGGCTTCGCGCACCGCCGGCCTGGTGAATTCCCTGAGCCATGCCAACCGGCAGCTGCACCACATGGCGCTGCATGACAGCCTGACCCGGCTGCCCAACCGCAGCCTGCTGGAAGACCGGATCTGCCAGGCCATCGCTTCCGGCGAACGCTCGGGCAAGGGCTTCGCGCTGATGTTCCTCGATCTCGACCGCTTCAAGACCATCAATGACTCGCTGGGCCATCATTACGGCGACAAGCTGCTGCAGGGCGTGGCCGAGCGCCTCGGCCAGGCGCTGCGGGCGCAGGACACCGTGGCGCGCCTGGGCGGCGATGAGTTCGTGGTGCTGCTGGCCGATGTGGCCGCGCCCGAGGTTGCCGCCAACGTCGCCCAGAAGCTGCTCGACCGGCTGGCCCTGCCGATCGAGGTGGAAGGCCAGGAGCAGACCGTGTCGGTCAGCATCGGCATCAGCCTCTACCCGGAAGACGGCAGCCAGTTGCGCGACCTGATGAGCAATGCCGACAGCGCGATGTACCACGCCAAGAAGATGGGCCGCGCCAACTTCCAGTTCTTCACGCCGCAGATGAATGCCGCCGCCGGCGCCCGCCTGGCGCTGGAGCGAGACCTGCGCCGCGCGCTCGACCTGGGCGAGTTCGAACTGCATTACCAGCCCAAGGTCGATGTCGAAAGCGGCGCGGTGCAGGCAATGGAAGCGCTGGTGCGCTGGCGCAGCCCGGAACGCGGCCTGGTGCCGCCGAATGAATTCATCCCGGTGGCCGAGGACATCGGCCTGATCATCCCGCTGGGCGCCTGGGTGCTGCGCGAGGCCTGCCGCCAGAACCGCGCATGGCAGCTGGCCGGCCTGGCGCCGCTGCGGGTGGCGGTGAACCTGTCGGCCTACCAGTTTGCCCAGAACAATCTGCCCGACTTCATCGCCAGCGTGCTGGCCGACACCGGCATGGCGGCGAGCTGCCTGGAACTGGAGGTGACGGAAAGCGTGGTGATGCACAACCCGGCCGAAGCGGCGCAGATCCTGGAGCGGCTGCATGCGCAGGGCATCCATATCTCCGTGGACGACTTCGGCACCGGCTATTCCAGCCTCAGCTACCTGAAGCAGTTCCGCCTCGACACCCTGAAGATCGACCGCTCCTTCGTGCGCGACATCAGCTCGGATGCCGACGACGCCGCCATCGTGCGCTCGGTGATCGCGCTGGCCCATAGCCTGCGGCTGCGGGTGATCGCGGAAGGCGTGGAAACCGACGAGCAGCTGGCCTACCTGCGCCAGCTGGGCTGCGACCAGTACCAGGGCTACCTGAGCAGCAAGCCCCTCCCCGCGGCGGAATTCGAGGCGCTGCTGCGCGCCGGGCAGGCGGCGGAGCCGAAGGCGGCCTGATGCAACATGGCGGGCTGGGCGGGCACCGTGCCGGCTCGGCTACCGCCCGCGTTTTTCCAGTCGCCCTTAGAATGACGCCCAGACCAGCATCCCGTCATCAAAAGGAGAACCATGGAGACCAGCCAGCCAGCAGCAGCGCACGTACTCGACACCGCCATCGCCCTTGCACCCGATAACGCAGGCGGCCCCGGCCGCTATCTCGGCCACACCAGCCCGGCCTATGGCAACATGGTCGGTCCGTTCGGCGGCACCATCGCAGCCACGCTGCAGAACGCGATCCTGCTGCACCCCGACAAGCTGGGCGACCCGCTCTCGCTGACCGTGCATTACGCAGCGCCCATTGCCGACGGCCAGTTCGAGGTGCAGGCCCGCCCATTGCGGACCAACCGCTCCACCCAGCACTGGATGGTGGAACTAAGCCAGCAGGGCCAGGTGGCCGCCTTCGCCACCGCCGTCACCGCGATCCGGCGCGACACCTGGGGCGCCACCGATGCCAGCTTCCCGCTGGCGCCGCCGCCGTCCAGCGTGGCGCAGGCGCCGGCCCATCCGCGCGCCGCCTGGACCGGCCGTTACGAGATGCGCTTCATCGCCGGCGGCATGGGCCCGGACCAGAGCGACGCCAGCGGCCATCCGTCCGAAACCCGGCTCTGGATCCGCGACCAGCCGCCACGGCCGCTCGACTTCCCGGCGCTGGCATCGATCTGCGACGCGTTTTTCCCGCGCATCTTCCTGCGCCGCGCCAGCTGGACCCCGGCCAGCACGGTCTCGCTGACCACCTATTTCCATGTCGATGCGGCGCAACTGGCGGCACAGGGCGACGCGCCGCTGCTGGCGGTGGCCCGCGGCCAGCACTACGGCAAGGGATTCTTCGATCAGAACGCGGAGATATGGAGCGCCGGCGGCGTGATGCTGGCAGCCAGCCACCAGGTGGTGTACTTCAAGGAATAAAGGCAGGGAGTCTGCGCGGCGGAAGGGTCGGCGGCCGCCTGCCTGCACGGCCGCCGCAGCAGCGCATCAGAGCTGCGCGACCAGCGTTTTGGAACGGCGTGACGGCTTGGCGTGGCGCGTGGCCTTGCGCTTGGGCGCCGGCGTTGCCGCGGCTTCCATCAGGGGCTCGCCGCGCACCAGGCGATGCAGGTTCATCGCGTCGGCGGTGCGGATCACCGACTCGCGGGCATTGAGCAGCACCATCACGGTGGAGCGGCCGGCCGCCTTGACCCGCATCACCAGGCAGCGGCCCGCCTCGCGGGTGAAGCCGGTCTTGGACAGGCGGATATCCCAGGCGCTGTTGCCGACCAGGCGATTGGTATTGCGGTAATGGGTGGCCGCGCCCTCGACGTCGATCAGGTCGGCCGACGAGGTGGTCAGGCGCTCGATCTCGGGGTACCGTCCGGCCGCCGTCACCATTCTCGCCAGGTCGGTGGCGGTGGAGGTGTTGTGCGGCGACAGCCCTGTGGGCTCCTCGATATTGGTGCGGCGCAGGCCGAGTTCCATGGACTTGTTGCGCACCGCCTGGCGGAAGCCGTCCAGCCCGCCCGGATAGGTGCGCGCCAGCGCGAAGGCGGCGCGGTTGTCCGACGACATCAGCGCCAGTTCCAGCAGCGTGCCGCGCGAGAAGGTGGCGCCCACCGGCACCCGGGAGGAACTGTGTTTCAGGGTATCGACATCCTGCTCGCTGATCGTGACCGGCTCCTGCAGGTCCAGCCCGGCATCGAGCACCACCATCGCTGTCATCAGCTTGGTGAGAGACGCGATCGGCACGATGTCGTTCGCATTCTTTTCGAGCAGCACAGCGCCGCTGTCCTCGTCGATCAGAAGCGCATGCCGCGAACCCAGCGATACCGCGCTGGCCGATACCGTGAAGCTCAACAAGGCCGTCACCAATGCTGTCTTGATCATTGCCGCACCATAATTGTCCAAAAGAAAGAATGATATAGAGAAATTGGGTGCGATTATGAAATAAATAGTTCGATACCAATAAAAATTTTCAGCCAGGTGTTGGGCATCAATCGAATTCGGCGCAGTCGAACGGGCTGCTCGGGCCATGGCGGTACGTACCGGATCAAACATTGGCCTGCTGTGCGCTGACATGGCCGGTTTGCTTGCCTAGAATCGGGCTATCGGCATTTTTCTTTTTGCAACGATTATCTTCATGCCGTCCAACGACATCGCTTCTCCCCTGCTCCTGCATTCCAAGGCCCCGGCTGTTACCCAGCGCATTGCCAATCCCATCAATTTCATCCTGCTCGGCGTGGTGTATGCGAGCTGGGCCGCCCGGGTGCCGGCAGTGCGGGACGCACTGCAGCTGGATGCGGCCGAACTGAGCTTTGCGCTGCTCGGCGGCGGCGCCGGCGCGGTGCTGTCGTTTCCGGTGGCGGCCGGCCTGGTGCGCTGGCTGGGTGCGCGGCTGGCCTCCTGCACTGCCGGCCTGACGATGATGCTGTCACTGCTATGTATCGCGCTGTCGCCGTCGCTGCCCTGGCTGGCCGCCTCGGTGTTCCTGTTCGGCGCGTCGACCAGCTGTTTCGACGTCTCCATCAATGCGCTCGGCGCCGTCAGTGAAAAGGCTGCCGGCCGCTCCATCATGTCCATGCTGCATGCCTGGTTCTGCGCCGGCGCGCTGGCCGGCGCCCTGCTCGGCAGCGCGGCGGCCAGCGCCGGCCTGCCGGTGCTGCAGCATTTCACCCTGATCGCCCTGCCGCTGGCGGCACTGCAGCTGGTCAACAGCCGCTGGCTGCCGCGCGACGAGGCCGGAGCGTCATCCCATGCGCCGCTGTATGCGCTGCCGCATGGCCCGCTGGCGGTGCTGGGCACGATCGGCTTTTTCGGCGCGATGGCCGAAGGGTCGGTGGGCGACTGGAGCGGGGTTTATCTGAAGGACATCCTGCATGCCGCCGACGGCATGGCGCCGCTCGCCTTCGCCGGATTCACCGGCATGATGCTGTTGGCCAGGCTCTTCTGCGACCGCCTCAAAGACCGCTTCGGCGCGCGCCGTGTGGTTGCCTGCAGCGCGCTGTGCGCGGCCGCCGGCCTGGGCCTGGCGACGGCGGCGCTGAACCTGCCGCTGACGCTGGCCGGCTTTGCGCTGACCGGCGCCGGCCTGGCCGCGGTCTTCCCCTTTGTATTCAGCGCCGGCGGCCGCCATGGCCCGACCGCGCTGGCAGGCGTTGCGACGCTGAGCTACAGCGGCAGCCTGCTGGGTCCGCCCGTGGTCGGCATGATCGCCCACAGCCAGGGCATGCAGGCCGCGATCGGCTTCCTGGCCCTGGTCTGCGTCATCATTTCGCTGGCGTCGCTGAAGGCGTCGGCGCTGGACTAGCCAGACAACACGAATTCCACTGATACAGGCAACGGAGTCATTTTCATGCTTACCCAAGACCTGCCCGACAGGGCCCTCTCCGACATCCCCGCCACCACCTACGGCGCCACATTGCTGGCGCCCGACCTGACCAGCTTCCGGTTCTGGGCGCCCAACGCCGGCCGGGTCGACATCGTGCTGAACCATGGCGAGCGCAGCGTTGCGATGCGCTCGCTGGCCGACGGCTGGTTCGAGGCCATCGTCGACTGCGGCGCCGGCACCCGCTACATGTTCTGCCTGGACGGCGAGCTGCAGGTGCCGGACCCGGCCTCGCGCGCCCAGGAAAGCGATGCGCATGGCCCCAGCGTCGTGATGGACCCCGGCAGCTACCAGTGGCGCGACCGCGACTGGCGCGGCCGGCGCTGGGAGCAGACCGTGCTTTACGAACTGCATGTGGGCGCCTGCGGCGGCTTTGCCGGCGTGACGGAAATGCTGCCGGCGCTGGCGCGGCTGGGCATCACGGCGGTCGAGTTGATGCCGATCGCCGCCTTTCCCGGCAGCCGGAACTGGGGCTACGACGGCGTGCTGCAATACGCGCCCGAAGCCAGCTATGGCACGCCCGACCAGTTGAAGGCGCTGGTCGACACCGCGCATGCGCTCGGCGTGCAGGTATTCCTGGACGTGGTCTACAACCATTTCGGGCCGGACGGCAACTACCTCAATGCCTATGCCCGCTCCTTCTTCCGCCACGACGTCGACACGCCCTGGGGCGCGGCGATCGATTTCAGGCGCGCGGAGGTCAAGGAGTTCTTCGTCCAGAACGCGCTGTACTGGCTCAATGAATTCCATATCGATGGCCTGCGCATGGATGCGCTGCATGCAATCAACGAGCAGGAATGGCTGCCCGAGCTGGCCAGCGACATCCGCGCCCGGGTTGCCTCCAACCGCTGCGTCCACCTCGTGATGGAGCACGAGGACAATGCGGCCCACCTGATGCCGTCGGCATTCAACGCGCAGTGGAATGACGACGGCCATCATGCGCTGCACGTGCTGCTGACCGGCGAGACCGAAGGCTATTACGCCGACTATGCGGAAGACACCGCGGCCAAGCTGTGCCGCTGCCTGGAACAGGGCTTCATCTACCAGGGCGAGCCGTCGCCGCACCGCAAGGGCGTGGCGCGCGGCCAGCCCAGCGGCCACCTGCCGCCCTCGGCCTTCGTGCTATTTCTGCAGAACCACGACCAGATCGGCAACCGCGCCTTTGGCGAGCGCCTGACCACGCTGACCCGCCCGGCCGCGCTGCGCGCCGCAATGGCCCTGCTGCTGCTGTCGCCGCAGATACCGCTGCTGTTCATGGGCGAGCCGGTGGGCGCCACCGAGCCGTTCCGCTATTTCACCGACTACAGCGACGAGCAGCTGGCCGAGTCGGTTCGGGAAGGCCGGCGCAGCGAGTTCGCCGCATTCGAAGCCTTCGAGGACCCGGAAACCAGGGCCGCGATTCCCGACCCGAACGACGCCGGCACCTTCGAAGCATCGATCCCTTCCACCATTACCGACACCGACCTCAGCGCCAACCGCCGGCGCTGGCTGAAGTGGACGCGCTCGCTGCTGGCCGCGCGGCATGCCCACATCATCCCGCGCCTGGCCGGCTGCAGCGCCGACCGCGCCCGGGTGCTCGGAAGCCATGCGGTGGAAGCGCGCTGGAAGCTGGGCGACGGCACGCTGCTGCAGGTTGCGGTGAACCTGTGCGACAGCCCCATCCCGTACGAGATGGATGCATTGCCTGGCGAGATCGAAGGCATGCTGCTGTTCGAAACCCCGGGCGCGCTGGAGGGCGCGCGGAACCGGGTGCTGCCCGGCGATGGCCTGATTGCCCTGCTGATACCCTCTGCGTCTGCGCAAGCCGGCGCCGGGCAAATCGATGTAGCCTGACTTCAACAGGAACTTGCCTAAGACACAAGGGTCACAAGGCCAATCACGGACTTACTTCAACCAGACTGCTCGATGCCGAACTTAAAACACAACGACACCGTCAGGCAGGTCGGCGGCGCCCTCCTCGCCACCGGCGCGGTGCTGGCGGCTTCCGCCCTCTACGCCAAGCTGCGCACCCGCCAGGCTGAACGCAACAATCCGCCGCAGGGCGAATTCATCGATATCGACCGCGTGCGGCTGCATTACATCGACCGCGGCACCGGCCCGGCCGTCGTGCTGGTGCACGGCAATGGCAGCATGATCCGGGATTTCGAGCTGAGCGGCATCGTCGACCGGCTCGCCCAGACCAACCGCGTGATCGTGTTCGACCGGCCGGGCTATGGCCACAGCGACCGTCCCGACTTCCGTAACTTCGACCCGCGCTCCCAGGCCGCGCTGCTGCGCCGGGCGCTGCTGCGGCTGCATGTCGAAGACCCGGTGATCGTGGGCCATTCCTGGGGCACCCTTGTGGCCTTGTGGATGGGCATCATGCATCCGAATGCGATCCGCGGCCTGGTGCTGGTGTCGGGCTATTACTATCCCTCGCTGCGGCTGGATGTGCCTCTCCTGTCGCTGCCGGCGGTGCCCTATCTGGGCACATTCCTGCGCTACTCGATCTCGCCGATGATGGGCCGCCTGATGTGGCCGCTGATCAAGCGCCGCATCTTCGGCCCGCCCTCCACGCCGGAGCCGTTTGCCTCGCAATATCCGGTATGGATGGCCTTGCGTCCCGGACAGCTGTATGCGAGCGCCAGCGAAACCGCGATGATGCAGGGCGCCGCCAGCGAACTGGCGCCGCAGTTCGATCGCCTGAAGGTGCCGGTGACGCTGGTTGCAGGCAGCGCCGACCGCCTGGTGTCGACCAAGGCCCAGACGCAACGGCTGCACAAGGCGATCCGCACCAGCAAGCTGCATCTGATCAAGGGCGCCGGCCACATGGTGCATCATGAAGCGCCCGATGAAGTCGTGATGGCCATCCGCGAAACGCTGAAGGAACCCGCGCCCAGCCAGCCCCGCCTGTCCGGCGCGGCCAACACGACTGCCCACGACCTGTACGGCACCCACAAGGGCATTTCACATGGCTGATCCGATTCTTCAGGTGGCGCTGCGCGCACTGGCTTCCGGCACCGTGGCCGGCATCACCACCGCCGCAACCGCGGCCGCCGCCGGCAAGCGCGAGGACAATTCCTATGCGGCGCCGATCAATGCCACCAGCCATATCGTCTGGGGCGACAAGGCCGCGGCGCAGGACGCCGCATCGCTGAAATACACGCTGACCGGCTTCCTGCTCAATCATGCGTCGTCCGTGTTCTGGGCGATGTTCTATGAAAAGCTGTTCGGCCGCCGCCGCCGCGTGCTGGGCGCGAAAGACAGCCTGGTCAAGCCCCTGCTGGGCGCGGCCGCCGTCAGCGCCGGCGCCTACCTGACCGACTATTACCTGGTGCCCAAGCGGTTCACGCCGGGTTACGAGAAGCGGCTCTCCGGCCAGTCCATGACCGCCATCTACGGCATGCTGGCGCTGGGCCTGGTGGCCTATGACCTGTTCGACGCCGCCAACGCGCGCCGCAAGGTGACCTACCCGCGCCGCGGTTAGAGCGCCTCCGGCCGGGAGCGGCCTACGGTTGCCGGGGCTCGCTTCCGGCAAGCGACTGCAGCAGCGCGGCCCGCAGTTGCCGGTAAAGGATGTCGGGCTGGTCGTCCGTCCTCATCTGCGACAGATTGAACAGTCCGTTTGCACCCAGTGTTTTCATCGCGGTGCGGATGCCCCGGGTGATCGCGCTCGACAGCATGCCCTCGTCTCTCAGCACTCCCCAGAACGGAATAACGCGCAGCGCCTTGTCCGCCTTGACGTACTTGAGAAGGTCGAACATGCGGCCGTCGTCGAAATGCACGCCACAGGCGATCATGTCGACATCCGGCGTCAGCGCCGCCTGCGCTTCCTGCAACGAAGTGCACATGACCAGGTCGAATTCGTCGCCCATCACTTCGCGCATCAGCCCGGCATCCTCAGGGCGGATGGCAACAACGATCCTGTATTTCATGCCTGCTCCTCATCGGTGTTCATGACGTCGACCGCGCGTCTTTCGACAGCCATGCAGGCGCGAGTGTAAATTCCTCGCGGCCCGATGTAAATCAGGATGATTGCTCAGACCTTCCGCAACGGCTGGCCGCAGGCGGGACCGGCGCGCTTGGCAATGCAGGCCCGCGGTGCATGCATGTGATCCGCCAAAAGAAAAAGGCCGGTTGACGATGTCAACCGGCCTTTCAAATTGTGGTGCCCACGGAGGGACTCGAACCCCCACACCTCGCGGCACATGGACCTGAACCATGCGCGTCTACCAATTCCGCCACGTGGGCTTCGCTTCGCGCTGCTGCCTGTTTCTGCTTCAGCGCTTGCGGAGAGCCAGAACTATATAGAACATACGGAACCCGGTCAATGCCTTGGCAACATAATTTTTCCAGTTGTACTGGCCCGGCCAGAATCCGTTGCGCTGCGCGCGCTCAATAAAAAACGCCGGACTTGATCCGGCGTTTCGAAGGCTCCAGGCGCAGCGCTTACTTGCTCTCGCCCTTCTTCATCCAGGCCGACAGCTGATGCGGGCGCAGGCCGTCATACTCTTCGAACGGCTGGTGAATCCAAGGGTTGGTGTCCAGGTACTGGAGGTAAAAGTCCGGGCGCACCGAGGAGCAGGCCTTGCACCAGATCACCGCCGACTTCACTTCCGTCACCGCCGGGAAGTTGCTCTTCAGATGCGACTGCACCTGCTCCAGCGTGACGCCGGAATCGACCAGGTCATCCACCAGCAGCACACGGCCCGACAGCGCGCCGCGGGTCATCGTGATGTGCTTGGCGATGTCCAGATTGCCGCGCACCGTGCCCTCTTCCTCGCGGTAAGAGCTGGTCGACAGGATCGCCAGCGGCACGTCGAAGATGCGCGAAAAGATATCGCCGGGACGCATGCCGCCGCGCGCCAGGCACAGCACGTGGTCGAAGCGCCAGCCCGACTCATGCACCATCAGCGCCAGCGCCTCGATGGCGCGGTGATAATCATCCCAGGAAACCCACAGGTCCTTGTCCGTAGAAACCGGCATTATTCTCTTCCTTCTTTGCAGACTTATTGAAACGGGTGGCGCAGCACGATGGTCTCTTCCCGGTCAGGACCGGTGGACACCATGTCGATCGGCACGCCGACCAGCTCCTGGATGCGCATGATGTAGGCGCGGGCATTGGCCGGCAGCGCGTCCATGGACTTGGCGCCAACGGTGGACTCGCTCCAGCCCGGCATCTCTTCATAGACCGGCTCGCAGCGGGCGGCATCCTCGGCGCCCGACGGGAAGATGTCGACCGTCTTGCCGTCGATGCGATAACCGGTGCACAGCTTCAGCGACTCCAGGCCATCCAGTACGTCCAGCTTGGTCAGGCACATGCCCGACACGCCATTGATCTGCACCGAACGCTTGAGCAGCGCGGCATCGAACCAGCCGCAGCGGCGGGCGCGGCCGGTGACCGTGCCGAATTCATGGCCAACGCTGGCCAGATGCTTGCCCACGCCCTGGTCGGTCGGCAACTCGGACGGGAAAGGACCGGAACCGACGCGGGTGGTGTAGGCCTTGGTAATGCCCAGGATGTAATGCAGCATGTTCGGGCCGACGCCCGAGCCGGCGGCGGCATTGCCGGCCACGCAGTTGCTGGAGGTAACGAAGGGATAGGTGCCGTGATCCACGTCCAGCAGGCTGCCCTGTGCGCCTTCGAACAGCAGGCTGGCGCCACCCTGGTAGGAGGCATGCAGCGCGCTCGAGACGTCGGTCACCATGGGCGCCAGGCGCGGCACGTCGGCCAGTGCGCGATCCAGCGTCTCCTGGTAATCGACAGGCTGGGCCTTGAGGTAATTGACCAGCACATGGTTGTGGTAGTCGAGGTTCTCGCGCAGCTTCTCGGCGAAGCGCTCGGCGTTCAACAGGTCGGCCACGCGGATCGCGCGACGCGCCACCTTGTCTTCATAGGCCGGGCCGATGCCCTTGCCGGTGGTGCCGATCTTGGCCGCGCCGCGTGCCGCCTCGCGTGCCGCATCGAGCGCGGTGTGGTAAGGCAGGATCACCGGGCAGGCTTCCGATACCTTCAGGCGCGACGCCACTTCCACGCCGGCCGCCTCGAGCTTGTCGATCTCGCGCAGCAGGTCGGGCACGGACAGTACCACGCCGTTGCCGATGTAGCAGGCCACGCCGTCGCGCATGATGCCCGACGGGATCAGCTGCAGCGCAGTCTTCTTGCCGCCGATGACCAGCGTATGGCCGGCGTTATGGCCGCCCTGGAAACGCACCACGCCCTGGGCATGATCGGTGAGCCAGTCGACGATCTTGCCCTTACCTTCATCGCCCCACTGGGTGCCGATGACAACCACGTTTTTTGCCATGCTATTTTGTGACATCACTAACCTAACGTTTTGAGATTCCAGTTTCCATCCTCGAGCACGATCGCGCGATCGTAATCGAACTCCTGCTGATCGGCCTCGTGGCCTGGCATGTGCTGGATGACGATTTCACCATCCGAGCGCAGTGCGGCGATCTTGCTGCGCAGCGCCGGGTCCCGGCTCCACGGCGCATGGATCGCCGCCCTGGGTTGCGCGCTTGGCAGCAGACGCGCCAGTTCACGCAAATCCATTGAAAAGCCGGTCGCCGGCCGGGCGCGGCCGAAGGCCTCGCCGACATGGTCGTAACGGCCGCCGCGCGCCACCGCGTTCGGCAGTCCCGGCACATAGAGCGCGAACATGGCGCCGCTTTCATACTGATAGCCTGACAAGTCGGCCAGGTCGATCGTGACGGCCGCATTTCCCGCCAGGTCGATCAGTGCTTCCAGTTCCTCCAGCGCGCGCAGAACGCCGGGCAATGCCGGCAGCTTCCGGCGCGCCAGCGCCAGCACCGAACGGTCGCCATACAGACCGGGCAAGGCCAGCAGCGCGTCGCGGGTGACAGGCTCGTAATCTTCCACCAGCACGGACAGGCCGGGCACGTCCTTGGCGCGCAGCAGCATCAGCAGCGCAGCCTCGTCCTCGCGGGCATTCTCGTCATGCTCGATCAGGCTGCGCAGCAGCCCGGCATGCGTCAGGTCCAGCCGCACCTCGTCGAAACCGGCAAGCGCCAAGGAGGCCAGCGCCAGCTCCTGGATCTCGGCGTCGGCTTCAAGCCCGGCGTGGCCATAGATCTCGGCGCCGATTTGCAGCGGTTCGCGGGTGGCATGCAGCCCGGACGGGCGCGTATGCAGCACGCTGCCGGCATAGCACAGGCGGGTGACGGAGCGACGGTTGAGCAAATGGGCGTCGATGCGGGCAACCTGGGTCGTCATGTCGGCGCGCAGGCCCAGCGTGCGGCCGGACAGCTGATCGACCAGCTTGAACATGCGCAGATTCATGTCGTGGCCGCCGACAGGCAGCAGCGAATCCAGGTACTCCAGCATCGGCGGCATTACCAGCTCGTAACCGTACAGCCGGAAGTTGTCGAGGATGGCGCGACGCAGTTCCTCGATCTTGCGTGCCTCGGAAGGCAGCACGTCGGCAATGTTTTCAGGAAGAAGCCAGTTAGGCATGAACGAAGAAGAGATACGTAAAAAGAGGAAAAACGGGTTCGACCTGCATGACAATGCCGACGGACCGATAACTCGGCGTCGGCATGGTGAACCGGGATTTCGTTAAAGCGGGCCCTGCATTTCAGCAAGGTCGAATGCCGGGCCGGCGGGTGCCGGCTCGGCCAAAGGCAGTATTGTTACCGAGACTAACGATTCGCGCCAGTATTACTTTTTGACGGAACCGCCATCGGCGCCGCGGAAATATCGGAAAAACTCGGTATTCGGGTCCAGCACCAGCAGGTCGCTGCGGCTGCGGAAGCTGCTGCGGTAGGCTTCCAGGCTACGGTAGAACTTGAAGAATTCCGGATTCTGGCCGAACGCCTCGGCATAGATCTGCGACGCCTTGGCATCGCCGTCACCACGGATCGACTCGGCATCGCGATAGGCTTCGGCAAGAATCACCGTGCGTTGACGGTCGGCATCGGCTCGAATCTTTTCCGATTCGGCAGCGCCCGTGGAACGCAGCTCGTTGGCCACCCGTGCACGCTCGGACTTCATGCGTTCATACACCGAGTTATTGATCTGCTCGACGTAATCGACCCGCTTCAGGCGCACGTCCAGGATCTCGCCGCCGATCTGCTTCGCCTCTTCCGACACCTTGTTGCGGATTGCGTCCATCACCTTGCCGCGCTCGCCGGAAATCACTTCACGCACCGTGCGCTTGGTGATTTCCTCGTTCAACGCCGCCTTGATGATCTGCGCCATCCGGTCCTGCGCCCTGCGCTCGTCGCCGCCAAAGCTGACGAAATACAGGCGCGGGTCGGTGATGCGGTATTTCACGAAGGCATCGACCAGGATGTTCTTCTTTTCAGCGGTAATGAAGCGGTCTGCTTCCGGCGTATCCAGGGTCAGGATGCGCTTGTCCAGGAACACCACATTCTGGAATGGCGGCGGCAGCTTGAAGTGCAGCCCCGGCTCATTGATGACCTTCTTGACCTCGCCCAGCGCAAAAACGATGGCGTACTGGCGCTGGTCAACGACGAACAGCGTGGAGAACAGAAGGAACAGGGCAACCAGGCCCAGCACCAGCATGGTAAAGGCGCGGCTCATCAGCGAGTCTCCCTGTCACGGCTCATGCGGCTTTCACGGCTGCGCGCGTCATTGGCGCGTGGCAGTTCGATTGTGGGCGCCGGTTCCACGGTCGGCGCAGGCGCCGCGCTTGGGGCCGGCGCAGGGGAACGTGCGGCGCCGTCGGCAGCCGCCTGGCTGATCAGCTTGTCCAGAGGCAAATACATCAGGTTATTGCTGGAACGGGAGTCAACCATGAGCTTTGTCGTGTTGGAAAAAATCTGTTGCATGACGTCGAGATACATCCTGTCGCGCGTGACGGCCGGCGCCTTCTGGTATTCGACCAGCACCTGCTTGAAGCGCGCCGCCTCGCCCTCAGCGTTGGCGATGATGCGGGCACGATATCCCTCGGATTCCTGCGCCAGCCGCGACGCCGCGCCGCGTGCCTTCGGCACCACGTCGTTGGCATAGGCCTGGCCTTCGTTCTTCAGGCGCTCGCGGTCCTGCCCTGCCTTGACCGCGTCGTCGAAGGCCGCCTGCACCTGCTCCGGCGGCTGCACGCCCTGCATGGTGACATTGGTGATCTGCACGCCGGCCTTGTAACGGTCAAGGATCTGCTGCATCAGCTGGCTGACCTCGAAGGCCACCTTTTCCCGGCCTTCATACAGCACGAAATCCATTTTGCTCTTGCCGACGATTTCGCGGATGGCGGTTTCAGCCACCTGCTTGACCGTCTCTTCCTGGTCGCGCAGGTTGAATACCCATTCGGAAGCGTTCTTGAGCTTGTATTGCACCGCAAACTGGATGTCGATGATGTTCTCGTCGTCGGTCAGCATCAGCGACTCGCGCGCCACCTTGTTGCGCACGCTGGAACGGTAACCCACTTCCACCGTGCGCACCGTCGATACGTTGACGATTTCGTGGCTCTGGATCGGCGACGGCCAGCGCCAGTTGAAACCGGCGGGAGTCATGTGGCTGTAGCGCCCGAAGGTCATCACGACGCCGGTCTGGCCCTCCTGAACGATGAAGAAACCGCTGATCAGCCAGAGGAAGAGAATGATGGCGCCAACGATGCCCGCGCCGATGCCGGCGCCGCGCATGTCGGGCCGGAAGCCATCGCCGCCACCGCCGCCGCTGCCGCCACCGCCGCGCCTGCCAAACAGGCGGTTGATGCGCTGGTTGAAGTCGCGCCAGAGTTGATCGAGGTCTGGCGGACCGTCGCTGGGACGCTTGTTGTCCTGGTTCTGGGGCGGCTCGTTGTTATCCGAGCCACGCCCCCAGCGCGGATCATTCAGCGAAAATTTAAGGCCGATCTTCTTCAATAAGGGTACAGGCATGCTGTCGCAATCCGGCTTAAAAGTTATAAATTTGTGTGCTGATCGGGCGCGCTGAATCGCACGTCTTCCTCATCGGACGACTGCTGCGCCCCGGCTTGCATGGCATGCTCGCCGACTGCGAATTCCCCTATCGCCTCCCGCAACAAGTCGATGCCGGCGCCGGTCTGGGCGCTGATGAAAACCCGGCGGATTTTATCATATTCATCACGTTCGACCGCCGGCTCCAGGCCAGCCGCGTCGATCTTGTTCCAGACCAGAATCTGGGGAATCCGGTCGGCGCCAATCTCGCGCAACACCGCGTTCACCTCTTCCACCTGCTCCAGCCGCGTCGGGCTGGAAGCATCCACCACGTGCAGCAGCAGGTCGGCGCGTATGGTTTCCTCCAGGGTGGCTCGGAAAGCCGCCACCAGCTGGTGCGGCAGTTCACGGATGAAGCCGACCGTGTCCGAGATCACGACGCTGCCCGCCTCGCCCAGATAGATCCGGCGCGAGGTGGTGTCCAGCGTGGCGAACAGCTGGTCGGCCGCATACACCTGGGCCTTGGTCATCGCATTGAACAGCGTCGACTTGCCGGCATTGGTATAACCCACCAGCGACACCGACAGCGTATTGCTGCGGCCGCGCGCCCGGCGCTGGGTTTCATGCTGACGCTGCAGCTTCTTCAGCTTGGCGCGCAGCGCCTTGACCCGCTCGCCGATCAGCCGGCGGTCGGTCTCGAGCTGGGTTTCGCCCGGACCACGCAAGCCGATACCGCCTTTTTGCCGCTCCAGGTGGGTCCAGCCGCGGATCAGGCGGGTGGCCAGATGCTGCAACTGGGCCAGTTCGACCTGCACCTTGCCCTCGTGGCTCTGGGCGCGCTGCGCAAAGATATCGAGGATGAGGCTGGTACGATCCACCACGCGCACCTTCAGCACCCGCTCGAGGTTACGCTGCTGGGCAGGCGACAGCGCATGGTTGAAGATAACGAGATCGAGGTTGCCGTCCTGGACGGCCTGGGCGATTTCCTGCGCCTTGCCCGAACCCACATACAGCGCGGGATCGGGACTGGCGCGCTTGCCTACGATGGTGAGCACCGGCTCGGCGCCCGCGGAACTGGATAACAGGCCGAGTTCTTCCAGGCTGGCGGCAAACTCCCCTTTGCCAAAATCAACGCCAACAAGTGCGGCACGCATGTCAGCAGCCATCCGCAGGACTGGCAGTATGCAAGGCGTTATTCAGCGTCGGACTCCAGGTTGAGGTTGACGGCACGTGCCGGCACGACGGTGGAAATGGCGTGTTTGTAGACCATCTGGGTTACGGTGTTGCGAAGCAGAACGACGTACTGGTCGAATGATTCGATGTGTCCCTGAAGTTTGATCCCGTTGACCAGGTAGATCGAAACGGGGACGTGCTCTTTGCGCAAGGCGTTGAGGAAGGGGTCTTGTAACAGTTGCCCTTTGTTGCTCATGAAAGCTCCATTGTGTTGTTGTGATGAGGAGTTGGAGGCAACTCGACCATATTCAAGTAGCGCGTTGCCGCGATGAATCCCGAATGTAATCGATTTCCCTGAGTATTGCCAAATCAATAGCGTTTTTAATCGGATTTCGCAAACGGATTTTTACCGGAACGCAGTTCTATACGCAGTGGAGTGCCGACCAGTGAAAAAGTTTCGCGGAAGTGCTTCTCCAGGTAGCGCTTGTAGTTTGCGTCAATCGCGTCGAGCGCATTGCCGTGGATGACGATGACGGGCGGATTCTGGCCGCCCTGGTGGGCATAACGCAGCTTGGGCCGGATCGAGCCCTTGCGGCGCGGCTGCTGGTGCTCGACCGCTTCCAGCAAGGCCCGGGTCAGCTTGGGCGTGGGCAGGTTGGCGGTGGCGGCGGCATAGGCGGCGTCCACCGACTTCATCATCTGCGCGATACCGGTCGACTTCAGCGCCGAAACAAAGTGAAACTTCGCGAAGGACAGGAAGGACAGCTTGCGGTCGAGATCCATCTTGATCTCGTCGCGGCGATCGCTGGTCAGGCCATCCCACTTGTTCACGCCCACCACCAGCGCCCTGCCGCTTTCGAGGATGAAGCCGGCGATGTGTGCGTCCTGCTCGGAAATGTCCTGTTGCGCATCCAGCAGCAGGATCACGACGTTGGCTTCGGAAATGGATTGCAGCGTTTTGACCACCGAGAATTTCTCGATCGCCTCGAACACCTTGCCGCGTTTCCTGATGCCGGCGGTGTCGATCAGCGAATAGCGGCGGCCATCGCGTTCGAACGGGATTTCGATCGAGTCGCGGGTGGTGCCCGGCATGTCGAAGGCGATGACCCGCTCCTCGCCAAGCAGGGTATTGACCAGCGTTGACTTGCCGACATTGGGGCGGCCGACGATGGCGATGCGGATGCCGCGGTCCTGCTCGTCCAGCAGTTCCTGCGGCGTCGTCTGCTGCGCAAAGGCCAGGTCCAGCGCCTCGTCCACCAGGTCCATTACGCCGTCGCCGTGCGCGGCGGAAATCACATAGGGATCGCCCAGGCCGAGTTCGTAGAATTCAGCGGTGACCGAAGTGTATTTCATGCCCTCGGACTTGTTCACCACCAGCATCACCTGCCGTCCGGAACGGCGCAGGAAGTCGGTAATGGTCTTGTCGTGCGGCGTCAGTCCCTGGCGGCCGTCGACGATGAACACCACGATGTCGGCCTCGGCGACCGCCTGCTTGGTCTGCTTGGCCATTTCATGCATGATGCCTTCCTTGGCCACCGGCTCGAAGCCGCCGGTGTCGATGACAAGAAAGGGACGTTCGCCGATGCGGCCTTCGCCGTAGTGCCGGTCCCGGGTCAGGCCCGGCAGGTCGGCAACCAGGGCATCACGCGAACGCGTCAGGCGATTGAAGAGCGTGGATTTGCCGACATTGGGTCGACCTACTAATGCGATAACCGGCTTCATGACTTTCTTACTCGGCCCTTAATGCGGCCACAGTTCCTGCTTGTGTTTGAAAAATGAGACTGCTGCCCGCCACGACCGGGGTGCCGATCACGCGGCTGCCGTCGCTGGCAACGCGCGCCATCAGCGCACCGTCCTCGGGCGACAGGAAATGCATGTAGCCCTGGTAATCGCCGACGGCGACCGTGCGGCCCAGCGCGACCGGGGTTGCCAGGCGGCGATTGGCGAGGCTGGTGTTGCGCCAGACGCTGACGCCGGCGTCGCGGGTCAGCGCACTGACGTTGCCACGGTCATCGGCGCCATAGACATACCGCTCGTCGGCGCCGAGGCCGACTTCACTGGAAAACTCCTTGGCCCAGCGAGTGGCGCCACTGGTCGCATCCACGCAACCGAGCCGGCCCTGATAGGCCACCGCGCATACCTCGCGGCCCAGCAGCAGCGGTATGCCCGACACGTCGGCGATACGCTCCAGTTCGGTGGCGCCGCGCGGGTCGCCGACCGCCACTTCCCAGCGCGGGCCGCCATTCGACAGCGACAGCGACACCAGGCGTCCGCCCGGGAGTCCGACATAAGCGGACTGGCTGTCAACCGCAATGCCGGGGGCGCTGCGCAGGGCCAGGGCTGGCGCATTGCGCTGCAGCTGCCATTTGCGGGTGCCGCTGTCGGCATCGAAAGCGACGATGCGGTTGTCGATGCTGCGCACGATCACCAGGCCCTGGGCGACTGCGGGCGCGCCCAGAATTTCGCTGGAGGCCTGGGCTTTCCAGCGCTGCTTGCCATCGGCGCTGAATGCCAGCACCACGCCGCCGGCCGCGCCGACCGCGATGGTGTCGGCACTGGCGCCGACGCCGGCGGTCAGCGGCATGCCGGCCTTGATGCGCCAGACCTGGCGGCCGGTATCGGCGTCCAGCCGCGCCAGCGTGCCGTCGGCGGCAGCAACATAGATGCTGTCGCCGCCCAGCGCCGGATTGAACAGTGCATTGCCGGCGCTGCCGACATTGACGCTCCACGCGGTCTTGACCGTCATGGACGGCTTGAAATCCACCAGCGCGGCGGGCGGATTGCGCGGCGTCGGCTTGCTGGCAAACGGGTTGAGGGATTGCAAGGTCGAGCAGCCGCCCAGCACGGCAAGTGCGATCGAGATGGAAACGGCCTTTGTTGCAATGTGCATTGTTTTCCCTTCTTTTTCTGGTTTTCCTGGCGTGGCCGGGATCAGGCCGCAGCCTTGGCGCCACCGATCGCGTCCAGTTTCAGCTGGATCAGCTGCCGGCCCGGGCTCTTCGCATCAGACTTCTGCAGGGCTTCCTGATAAGCGGCCCGCGCCTCGGCAACCTTGTTCTGCGCCATCAGCAGGTCGCCCCGGCGATCGGCCAGCGCGCCGGCAAAAGCGACGGGCACGTCGGCGGACAACACCTTCAGGCCTTCGTCGTAGGCTTTTTCATCCAGCAGCACGCCGGCCAGGCGGATGCGCGCCAGCGCACGGTATTCCTCGTCGCGTCCGCTGTCGACCACCCACTGCAGCTGCGCCTTGGCGCCGTTGAGGTCGTTGGCGTCGAATGCGGCCTTAGCGGCGGTCAGCGCGGCCATCTCGGCATACGCGGTGCGGCTGAACTTTTCGCGCATGTCGGCGGCGCCGCGCAGCACGCGGGCAGTGTCCTTGGCCGCGACGGCACGGTTGATTTCATCGTAGAGCTGGCCGGCCTGCGCTGCCTGGCTGCGCTGGTAGTAGTTCCAGCCGGACCAGGCTGCATAGGCGCCCAGTGCCGCAATCAGCAGCCAGGTGACCAGGTTGCCGTATTGCTTCCACCAGCTTTTGAGAGTCTCAATCTGTTCCTGTTCTTCAAGATCGTATGCCATGGCAAGCCCGCTTAATGTTGCTTAATGTTTGTAGTGGACATGACCGTCGTGGTCATGATCATGCTCGTGGTCGTGGCCGGCGCTGATGATTTCAGTCACCAGGTAATCGGCCACCTTGTCAAATTCGACGCTGCGCTGCTGGCTGCTCTCGCCTTCCGCGCCGCGCAATGTCTTGACGCTGGCGGTATGGCTGGCGACTTCGTCCTCGCCGATGATGACGGCAAAGGCCGCGCCGCTGGCGTCGGCCCGTTTCATCTGCGACTTGAAGCTGCCCGCGCCGGTGGCGGCGGCGCAGTGCAGCACCACATCCAGCCCGGCATCGCGCAGCCGCTCGCCCAGCACGAACGCCTGCAGCTGCGCTTCGCTGCCCTGGTGCACCAGGTAGACGTCGCACTGGTTGGGCGTGAACTGCTCGCCCGCCTCCTTCATCAGTTCAAGCAGGCGTTCCACGCCAATGGCGAAGCCGCAGGCCGGCGTCGGCTTGCCGCCAAACATTTCGACCAGCGGATCATAGCGACCGCCGCCGCAGACCGTGCCCTGCGAACCGAGTTGGTCGGTCACCCACTCGAACACCGTGCGGTTGTAGTAATCCATGCCCCGCACCAGCCGCGGATTGATGGTGAATGGGATATTGCTGTGGCGCAGAATGGTCTGTACGCCTTCGAAATGCGCCTTCGATTCCTCGCCCAGATAGTCCAGCAGCTTCGGCGCGGCATTCACCAGTTCCTGCATCGCCGGATTCTTGGTGTCAAGGATGCGCAGCGGATTGCTGTGCAGGCGGCGCTGGGCATCGGCGTCAAGCTGGTCGCGATGCGCCTCGAAGTAGGCGATCAGGTCGGCACGGTGCCGGCTGCGCTCCTCGGCGTCGCCGATCGAGTTGAGTTCCAGGCGGATGCTGTCGAGGCCAAGATCGTCCCAGAGACGCTGGCACAGCATGATCAGTTCGGCATCGATGTCCGGCCCGGCAAAGCCGATCGCTTCAGCGCCGACCTGGTGAAACTGGCGATAGCGGCCGCGCTGCGGACGCTCGTGGCGGAACATCGGGCCGGCATACCAGAGCCGTTTCGGGCCGTCGTAGGTCAGGTTGTGCTCCAGCGCCGCGCGCACCACGCCGGCGGTGCTTTCCGGCCGCAGCGTCAGCTGGTCGCCATTCATCGAATCGGTGAAGGAATACATTTCCTTCTCGACGATGTCGGTGACTGCGCCAAGGCCGCGGGCAAACAGCGGCGTCGGCTCGACGATGGGCGTGCGGATCTGCTGGAAGCCATAGCTCTTGAGCACGGTCTGCACCGTGTTCTCGAACAGTTCCCACAGCGGCGCATCGGCCGGCAGGATGTCGTTCATCCCTTTGACGCCGACGATTTTTTCGGTTTTTTTATTTTCTGACATGATCTCTACGACTCGTTTTCAACTTGGCTGGCCGCGTCGGCGGCCTGCGATGTACTGCCATTTCCATAGTGGCTGCGCACGTAATCCAGCACGATGGCCTGGAATTCCTCGGCGATGCGCTCGCCGCGCAGCGTGACGGTTTTCTTGCCATCGACAAAGACCGGCGCCGCCGGCGACTCGCCGGTGCCCGGCAGGCTAATGCCGATGTTGGCATGCTTGGACTCGCCCGGTCCGTTGACGATGCAGCCCATCACGGCCACATTCATTTCCTCGACGCCGGGGTACTGCGTCTTCCAGGCCGGCATCTGCTCGCGCAGGAAGGTCTGGATATCGTCCGCCAGTTCCTGGAACACGGTGGACGTGGTGCGGCCGCAGCCAGGACAGGCGATGACCATGGGCGTGAACTTGCGCAGGCCCATGGTCTGCAGGATTTCCTGTCCGACGATCACTTCCTTGGTACGGTCGCCGCCCGGTTCGGGGGTGAGCGAAATGCGGATGGTATCGCCTATGCCCTGCTGCAACAGCACCGACAGCGCCGCGGTGGAAGCCACGATGCCCTTGCTGCCCATGCCGGCTTCGGTCAGGCCCAGGTGCAGCGGGTAGTCGCAGCGACTGGCCAGTTCGCGATACACCGCGATCAGGTCCTGCACGCCAGACACCTTGCACGACAGGATGATGCGGTCGCCAGCCAGGCCCAGTTCCTCGGCGCGACGGGCGTTTTCGATTGCCGACGTCACCAGCGCCTCGTACATCACCGCCTGCGCCGACCATGGCTGGGCGCGCCGCGCATTCTCGTCCATGATGCGCGCCAGCAGCGACTGGTCCAGGCTGCCCCAGTTCACGCCGATGCGCACCGGCTTGTCATAGCGGCAGGCCACCTCGATCATCTGGGCGAACTGGCTGTCGCGCTTGGCGCCCTGCCCGACGTTGCCCGGATTGATCCGGTATTTCGACAGCGCCTGGGCGCATTCCGGGAAGTCATTGAGCAGGGTGTGGCCGTTGTAATGGAAGTCGCCGACCAGCGGCACGTCGATGCCCATGCGGTCCAGCTGCTCGCGTATCGCCGGCACGGCGGCGGCGGCCTCGGGATTGTTGACGGTGATGCGCACCATCTCGGAGCCGGCACGCGCCAGTTCCTTGACCTGGATCGCGGTGCCAATGGCATCGGCCGTGTCGGTATTGGTCATCGACTGCACCACCACCGGCGCATTGCCGCCGATGATGATTTCCCGGCTGCCATGGCGCACCACCGCGCGCCGCGTGGCGTGGCGCGGGGACGGGCCCGATGCCGCGGCCTGGCTTGCTTGATTCATGGCGAATTTCCTTCCTTGTATGACGTGGCCTTGGCTTGGCGGGGAAGCAATCAGGGATGCTCTGCTGCCCGCCTGCCTGCCGCGCTCGGTGTTATTTCACGGTGAGGCGGGCAACGTTGTTGCGTGTCGTGCCAGCCAGGTTCAGCGGCTCGCCGCGCACGCTGGCCTCGACGCCCCGGGCATTGCCCACGGTCAGGGACAGCGGACCAGCCAGCTCGAAGGATTCGGTCGTGCCGGCACGCATCACGCGCGCCACCACGGTGCTGTTGTCCGCCCGCTTTACTTCAACCCAGGAATCCTGCCTGAAATTGAGCACCAGCGCGCTGCTGGCTGGCGTTGCAACGGCCAGGGGCGCTTGCGCGGCCGGCGCCGGCGTTGCCGGCTCGGGCGGCGGGGCTGCCGGGACCGGCGTCGGCGCAGCCTGCTGTGCCGGGGCCGAATCGGCATGCGACAGCGGCGGCGTCACGTCCGTTTCCACCACGCGGCCCGGCTTGTCGGCGGCAACCGTCGGCGCTGCCTCCTTGTTCAGGCGCTCGGCCACCGACGGCGGCATCAGTTCAGCCAAACGGTCGCGCTGACTGATCAGGGCAGCCGCGGCAAAGGCCAGCACGACCACGCCGCCCACCATCAACAATTTGCCTGGGCCACGCTGCCGACGGTGTGAAGCGGCGCGGTGCGGCGTGAAGGTGGCGGTCGGGATCGCCCGGCGCAGGGGAATCGCCTGTTCCGCCACGCCGGGGATCTGGGCAATCTGCGCCAGCATGGGCGTCGCGTCGAGCTGGAGCAGCTTGGCATAGGCGCGAATGAATCCGCGTGCCACCGCCATACCCGGCAGCGCGCCGTAATCGTCGGTTTCCATCGCGAGTATCTGGCGCGGCGCCAGGTTGAGCTGCCGGGCCACCTGGTCGACGGTCCAGTTGAATTGCTGACGCCGCATGGCCAGTTGCATGCCTGGCGTTGGCTGTCCGTGTTCCGCCGGCGTCTGCTGGCTGGCGTGTTCAGTCGGTTCAGTCATGGAAAAATCACTCATCGTATGCCCCGCGCGTCAGGGCGGCATATTCACGCGAATCCGGAAAGCGGCGGCGCAGCTGGTTCGACAGCGAGGATTCGGCGTCCCGGTCGCCGAGCTTGCGCTCGACCCTGATTGCCATCCAGAGCGCGGCGGCGTTGCTTTGCTCTGCGCGCAACAGGCGGCTGACGTAAAAACGCGCGCGCTGATAGTCGCCGCGGTCGTAGTAAAGCCGGGCCAGGTTCAGGTTCGCATCCGGATTGCCGGGATCGGCCTGGAAAGCCTGGTTGAAATAGCGCTCCGCTGCCGCCGCGTCCTTGAGCCGCAGGCTGCAGACGCCGGCATTGTTCAACGCCTTGGCGGGCGAAGTGTAGCTGCGGTTCTTCAGCGCGCTTTCGAAATAAGCCAGCGATTCCGTTGCACGACCGTTTTCGCACAGGAACCACCCATAGTTGTTGGCAAAGTCCGGGTTGCCGGGCGCCAGCTTCATCGCCCGCTGGAAGCTGTCTTCCGCCAACTGGGTTTCATGCATGTCCATGTAGATCAGCGCGCGCACGCTGTAGGCATCCGCCAGCGCCGGATTGATCTGGATTGCCTGCTTGATCTCGTCCAGCGCAGTGGCGAGCTGGCCCTGGCCATAGTAGCCGACCGCAAGCTGCAGCCGGATCTGGGCGCGACGCTCGATGTCAGTCTGATCGACGCTGGTACGCAGGTCCTGCGGCGCCGGCGCCTGGCCGACGCCCGCGCACGCGCCGAGCAACAGAAGGGAAAACGCTACGCCTGACCAGCCGTCCAGGCCAGCCTTCACGAAGATATCTCCACGATGCGGCCGAAATCCTTGCCGAACTTCTGCTGGTACTCCGCCATCTTCTGCATCCGTTCCTGCACCCGGGTACGGTCCTGGACTTCACCCGCCAGCTGGCCGCAGGCGGCATCGATATCGTCACCGCGGGTCTTGCGGATGGTAGTGACGATGCCGGCATCCATCAGCACCTTGGCGAACGCCTTGATGCGCACATTGTTGGAGCGTTTCAGGCCCGATTCGGGGAAGGGATTGAAGGGGATCAGGTTGAACTTGCACGGCACCGGGTTATCGCCTTGCTGCACCAGCGCGATCAATTCACGGGCATGCTGGTCGGTGTCGTTGACGCCATCCAGCATGCAGTATTCGAAGGTAATGAAGTCGCGCGGCGCGAACGCCAGATAGCGACGGCAGGCCGCCATCAGGTCACGCAGCGGATATTTCTTGTTCAGCGGCACCAGTCCGTCGCGCAGCGCATCGTTGGATGCATGCAGCGATACGGCCAGCGCCACCGGGCATTCCTGGGAAAGCTTGTCCATCATCGGCACCACGCCACTAGTCGACACGGTGACCCGCCGGCGCGACAGGCCGTAGGCATTGTCGTCCAGCATCAGCTTCAATGCCGTGACGGTGGGCTCGAAATTGAGCAACGGCTCACCCATGCCCATCATCACGACATTGGTGATCTGGCGCTCGCCCTTCGGCCCGGGCTCGATACCCTTGGCGCGACGCAGCGCAAATTCAGCCATCCAGAGCTGGCCAATGATCTCGCCCACCGTTAGGTTGCGCGAGAAGCCCTGCTTGCCGGTCGAACAGAAACGGCAGTTGACCGCGCAACCAGCCTGGGTGGAGATGCACAGGGTGCCGCGATTTTCCTCTGGAATGAAAACGGTTTCGACCGCATTGCCCTGTCCGACGTCGAGCAGCCACTTGCGGGTGCCGTCGCTGGAGGTGTGGTCGCTGATCACGGACGGCGCCGCGATGAAGGCGCGCGTGGCCAGCTTGTCACGCAGGGACTTGGCAAGATCCGTCATCGCATCGAAGTCGCTGGCGCCAAACTGGTGTATCCAGCGCAGCAATTGCTTGGCGCGAAACGGCTTCTCACCCAGCTCGGCGCAATAAGCGACGAGTTGCGCGGGATCCTTGTCCAGCAGATTGGTGAGGTGCGTCATCACTAGCATTCCAGAGGAATGGCGCCGCCTGAATGGCGGCGCCGGTTGAACGAATTAACGGGAGTAGACGTTCAAGGTGGGGAAGAAGTAGGCGATTTCAACGGCAGCGGTTTCGGCCGCGTCGGAGCCGTGAACGGCGTTTGCGTCGATGGAATCGGCGAAATCGGCGCGGATCGTGCCCTTGTCAGCCTTCTTCGGATCGGTGGCGCCCATCAGGTCGCGGTTCTTGGCAATTGCGCCTTCGCCTTCCAGCGCCTGCACCATCACCGGGCCGGAGATCATGAAATCGACCAGGTCCTTGAAGAAGGGACGCTCGCGGTGCACCGCGTAGAAGCCTTCAGCTTCGGCACGCGACAGATGCATCATGCGGGCGGCGACCACTTTCAGACCCGCGTTCTCGAAACGGGTGTAGATCTGGCCAATAACGTTTTTAGCGACTGCGTCCGGTTTGATGATCGACAGGGTGCGCTCAATTGCCATAGTTGAAAACTCCAATGAAAATAATGGGTTAAAGATCAGGGGAAGGAATAGGATTAGCCGGTGATTTTACCACGAATGCTCTACCGCACAGAAGAAGCGAGCTTGCCGCCGTCAGGAATGGACCGGGAGGGAACTTCAAATGAAGCGTGGTATGCTTTCCGGGTACTTACCTGCATTGCTCACATACGGAGAAAACAGCATGGATACCAGATTGCAATCGACTTTCGGCGGCGCCGGCGAAGCTCTGGCAAGCCGCCACCGCGTCCTGCGCAACACCTACTGGCTGCTTGCGCTGTCAATGATTCCCACGGTGCTGGGCGCCTGGCTGGGCGTGCAGATGAAGTTCACTTTCTTTGCCGGCAGCCCGATGATCGGCTTCATGGTGTTTCTCGCCATTGCCTTCGGATTTTTCTACGCCATCGAAAAAACCAAGCACAGCGCCGCCGGCGTGGCGGTCCTGCTGGGCTTCACCTTTTTCATGGGCCTGATGCTATCTCGGCTGATCGGCCACACCCTCGGCTACAGCAATGGCGGTACGCTGGTAATGACGGCATTTGGCGGTACGGCGGCGATTTTCGGCGTGATGGCAACCGTCGCCACCGTGTCCAAGCGCGACTTTTCCGGCATGGGCAAATGGCTGTTCGCCGGCGTGCTGGTGATCCTCGCCGCTGCCGTGCTGAACATCTTCCTGCAGTTGCCAGCGCTGTATCTCGCGGTGTCGGTCCTGGCGATCGGCATCTTTTCCGCATACATCCTGTATGACGTGCAGCAAGTGATCAACGGCGGCGAGACCAACTACATTTCCGCCACGCTGGCCATTTATCTCGACCTCTACAATGTGTTCGCCAACCTGCTGGCCCTGCTCGGCTTTCTGGGCGGCAATCGCGACTGACGGGCTTTCCGCCAAATGAAAAGCCGGCCTTCGTAGCCGGCTTTCTTTTTGCTTTCAGGCGCTCCGATCAGGCCGGCAACTCGAATACCGCAATCGACTCCACATGGGCCGTGTGCGGGAACATGTTCATCACGCCTGCCATGTGCAAGCGGTAGCCAGCCTGATTCACCAGTATGCCGGCGTCGCGCGCCAGCGTGGACGGGCTGCAGGAGACATACACGATCCGCTTGGGCAAGACTTCCGGCGCGCGCTCCTTCAAGCTGGCCAGCGCCTCGCACACCGCGGCTGCGCCGTCGCGCGGCGGATCGATCAGCATGCGGTCGAACCTGCCCAGGGCCAGCATGTCGTCCCCGGTCACTTCGAACAGGTTGCGGGTGCTGAAGCTGACCTTGTCCGCCAGGCCGTTGTGACGGGCATTGTCGAGCGCCCGGGCAGTCAGCGTGGCGCTGCCCTCGATGCCCATTACCTCCCTGGCACGGGTGGCAATCGGCAAAGTGAAATTGCCGAGACCGCAGAACAGGTCGGCCACCCGCTCATCCGGCTGTGCATCAAGCAGGGCCATCGCGCGCGCCACCAGGGTGCGGTTAACCTGGTGATTGACCTGCGTGAAGTCGGTCGGCTTGAACGGCATTTCGATGCCGAACTCGGGCAGACGGTAAAGCAGGCGGGTATCGGTCGGGTAAAACTGGTACACGCTGTCCGGACCGGCCGGCTGCAGCCACCACTGCACCTGGTGCAGGTCGGCGAATTCGCGCAGCAGGGCCTCGTCCTGCGCGGACAGCGGCGCCATGTTGCGCATCACCAGCGCCGTGACCGGACCATTGACGCCATCGCCGACCGCCAGTTCCAGTTGCGGCACCTGCTCCATGATGGACAGCGAGGCAATCAGGCGCCGCAAAGGCCCCAGCATGGCCGACACATGCGCCGGCACCACCTCGCAGGACTGCATGTCGGTGATGAAGCCGGACTTGCGCTCGTGAAAACCGACCAGTACCCCGCCCTTCTTCACCACGTTGCGCACTGAAAAACGCGCGCGGTAGCGGTAACCCCAGGTCGGTCCATGGATGGGTCGCAACATCATTTCCGCCTGCAGCCGGCCGATATGCTTCAGATTGTCCTCCAGCACCCGCTGCTTGGCCGCCACCTGGGCCGATGGCTCGATGTGCTGCATCGCGCAGCCGCCGCAGGTGCCGAAATACTGGCAGCGCGGCTTGACGCGCAGCGCGCTCTCGCGATGCACCGCCAGCATATGCGCCGCTTCCCACTTGGACTTGCGCCGGTAGGACTGGAAACTGACCAGTTCTCCGGGAAGAGCTCCCTCGACGAAGACCACCTTGCCGGGCGAGCCATCCTCATTCTTCAGATGGCCGACACCGCGGGCCTCCATGTCAAGGGATTCGATTTCTATCAGTGATTGGGACATGAGCTAGGAAAATTCAACAGGGACGCGGCGAACGGGGCGCCGGCGCGAAGGGTGAGATTATGGCTGCAATTGTTGCCGGGGCCAAGCATCGAGGAATGCCGGCCAGTGGCAGCCTTCCAGTTCTGCGAGCGAGGACCTGACCAGCGCGATTTCCGCTTCATAGGCGGCAGCGGACATCTGGCCGCGCAGGAACTGGAAGCGGCAATAGACGAGGTAGGTATTGACCACGTCGGTTTCGCAGTAATCCCGAATTTCCTGCAGCCGCCCCCGTTGGTACAGCGGCCAGACCTGCGCGCCATCCACGCCCTGCTTGCCGGGAAAGCCGCACAGCCTGGCAATGTCGTCCAGCGGCGCATAGGCGCGGCTGTTGTAGAGCGCCAGGAAATCCATCATGTCGAGATGCCTGCTGTGGTAGCGGCCCAGGTAATGGTTCCAGCGGAACTCCCTGTCCTCCTCGCCCTGATCCCAGTACCGCGGCGCCGGCACGCCAAGCGCAAGAGCGCGATAGTGCAACACCGGCAAGTCGAAGCCGCTGCCGTTCCAGGAAACGAGCTGCGGCGTGTAGCGCTGGATAACGCGGAAAAAATCCGCCACCAGGCGTGCCTCGCCATCCTCCGGGCTGCCGAGCGAGCGCACGCGAAATCCCTGATCATCCCGGAACACGCAGGAAATCGCGGCGACCCGGTGCAGATGATGCGGCAGGAAGGTCGAACCGTTCTGCGCCTGACGCGCCTCGACTGCGGCTTGGGCCACCGCGTCATCGGTCATTGCATCGGGGTGCCGGTGCAGCAGGCGCAGTCCGGTTACATCCGGGATGGTTTCGATGTCGAACACCAGCACCGGCGTCAAAACAAGGCATCCTTGCCGACACCGCGTGCGGCGAGCGCCCGCTTCAGTTTGACCAGCGCCTCCTGCTGGATCTGCCGCACCCGCTCGCGGGTCACGCCCATTTCCAGCGCCAATTCCTCCAGCGTGGCCGGATCGTCATGATCCAGGCCGAAGCGACGCATGATGACGACCCGCTGCTTCTCCGGCATGCGGCCCAGCCACTCCCGCACCAGCACCATGATTTCATGGTGCTCGGCCTGGGAGTCGGGGGCATCATCGAGATTGCCGGGCAGCATATCCATCAGGCTGGCCTGCGGATCGTTGTCCAGCGGCGCGTCCAGGGAGGTGGCATGCTCCGACAGGCTCAGGATGTCCTGCACATCCTCCACCGGTCGGTCGAGCAGATGGGCAATGTCCTCGCAGGTAGCATCCTTGCCGTCGTGGTGCTGGGCTTCGAGGTGATACTTCGCGCGCAGCACCTGGTTCAGTTCCCGCACCACGTGGACCGGCAGCCGCACGGTACGGCCCTGGTTCATGATGGCGCGCTCGATGCTCTGGCGTATCCACCAGGTGGCATAGGTCGAAAAACGGAATCCGCGCTCAGGCTCGAATTTGTCGATGGCCCGCATCAGGCCGAGGTTGCCTTCCTCGATCAGGTCGAGCAGCACCACGCCACGGTTGATGTAATGCTTGGCGATCGACACCACCAGCCGCAGGTTGTGCTCGATCATCTTCTGGCGCGCACTGAATTCGCCCGCCTTGGCAAGCGTCGCAAAATGCTGCTCCTGCTCCACCGACAGCAGGGGATGCAGGCCGATGCGGTTCAGATAATGCTGGGTGGCGTCGGTGGACAGCTCCGCCGCCAGCACCGTCCTGAGTTCATCCACCGGCGCGGCCACCTCGATGCGCAGCTCGCCCGCGCCTTGCTCCACCGCACCCTCCCCTTCGAGCACTATTTCCGGGGGAGCTTCCGGAAGATCGTCATCTTCAGGCGGATCGCGGTGGTTGGGATTCATCGCATTTATCTGGCCGGTAGAAACTTCGAGGGATCGACCGGCTTGCCCTGCTGCCGGATTTCAAAATGCAGCTTGACGCTGTCCGTGTCGGAGTTGCCCATTTCCGCAATCCGCTGTCCCTTGGTGACCGCCTGCCCTTCCTTGACCAGGATGGTCTTGTTGTGGGCATAGGCCGACAGCAGGTTGCTGCTGTGCTTGACGATGACCAGATTGCCGTAACCGCGCACGCTGCTGGCATACAGCACGGTGCCGGCGCCGGCCGCCATCACCGGCTGGCCCATCTTGCCGGCAATGTCGATGCCCTTGCGGCCGCCTTCGAAGGTGCCGACCACGCGGCCTTCGGCCGGCCAGATCCAGCCAATGCCGTCGTCCGGCGCCCGCGCGGCGTCAGAGGGCTTGTCGGCAGGTTTTTCCAGTGCCTTCTCGGCGCTGCGCGCAACTTCAGTCCGTGCCGGCGGTGCGCTGTCCGGCTTTTGCAGCTCGGCCAGGGCGCCCTCGGAATACGGCCGCTTGTCGCCGCGCGGCCAGGTCTTGTTGCCGCCGTTGGCTGCCGGCGCGGCGATCGGGTTGCCGTTCGCCGCAGGCGCCGCGGCCGGCGCACCCAGCGGACGCACTTCCACGCCCGACGAGGTGGCAATGCTGCCGGTCTGCGCCGCTCCGGGCGCGGGCGCGCCGGCGCCATCCGGCGGCGCCACCCGCAGCACCTGGTCGACCTTGATGTCGTTGGGGCTGGTCAGCCCGTTCCAGATCACGATGTCGCGGAAGCTCTGATTGAATTCCTGGGCGATGCGGTTGAGCGTGTCGCCCTTCTTGACCGTGTAATAACCCGGTCCGTTTTCCACCGGGCGCGGCTTTGCTGCCGGCGCCGACCGCGGCACGGACGCGCGCTCGACCACGGGCGCAACAGTGTGAGTCGTGCCGCATGCGGCCAGACCCGCCACCATAACGATCGTCAATGCCAAGCGTGTATTCTTCATTCTTACCATATTGAGTGTTTCATTTCGGGTATGCCGGTCAGGCTGCCGTACCAGGGCGCAGCGGCACAAAGTGACAGTCCTCCAGCGTTGCTGTCGTCCATTCTTCATTGCCCACGCGCTCGATCACTTTCAGGACCTGATGGCGCGCGCCGACAGGTGCAACCAGGCGGCCGCCGATTGTCAGCTGTTCGAGCAGGGCTTGCGGAACTTCCATGCCCGCGGCGGCCAGTATGATGCCATCGAATGGCGCCACCTGCGGGAAGCCAAGCATACCATCTCCATAATGCAAGCGGATATTGGGGATGCGCATTGGCCGCAAGTTTGCTTTCGCCAACTCGTGCAGGGCGCGTATGCGCTCGATGGAATACACCTCGGTTGCCACCCGCGACAGCACCGCCGCCTGGTAGCCGCAGCCGGTGCCGATTTCCAGCACCCGTGTCAGCGCTCCGCCGTTGCGGTTGCTGCGCATGACTTCGATCATGCGCGCCACGATGTAGGGCTGGGAAATGGTCTGGTGATGGCCTATTGGCAGCGAGGCATCGATATAGGCCTGGCTGGCAAGGCCTGGTTCAAGGAACAGGTGGCGCGGCACCACCGACATGGCGGCCAGCACTTTCTCGTCGCGCACGCCCTGGCGGGCAATCCGCGTCACCATGGCCGAACGCACTGCATCGGACACCATGGACATCGGGCGCGCCGGCTCGGCGCCGGGCGCCGCTTCCCGGGCGCTGGTCTGCGCGCGGTTGCGGGTGGCGGTTTGCGGCGTGGCCACGCCGCTGGTCTTGGCGCGCTCGCCCAGCGAAGCCAGCGACAGCGGGAAGCGTTTGCCTTGTGTCATGGAAGCGCCTGACGCAAGGCGTCGAGTTGCACGGAATGCGTCAGGTCGATGCGCAGGGGCGTTACCGAGACGCGGCCCTGCCCCGTCGCGTGGAAATCGGTGCCCTCGCCGCTGTCGAGCGCCGCGCCGGGCGGCCCGATCCAGAATATCTCGTTGCCCTGCGGGTCCGTGGTGCGGATCACCGGCTCGGATTGATGCCTTTTCCCCAGCCGGGTTGCCACCGCCGGGCCAATGTCCTCGTACGGCAGATTCGGGATGTTCACGTTCAGCAGCCAGGGCTTTTGCAACTGCTCGAAGCGGCGCAGCACGATCTCTCTGGCCACGCGGGCCGCGGCGTCCAGATGCGCCCAGCCATGCTGCACTTGTGAAAATGCGATCGCGGGAATGCCAAACAGGAATCCTTCCGTGGCAGCCGCCACCGTACCGGAGTACAGCGTATCGTCGCCCATGTTCTGGCCCTGGTTGATGCCCGACACCACCAGGTCCGGGCGCTGTGCCATGATGCCGGTCAGGGCAATGTGGACGCAGTCCGACGGCGTACCGTTGATCGAGTAAAAGCCGTTGGCGGCGCGGTAAACGCGCAGCGGGCGGTCCAGTGTCAATGAATTCGAGGAGCCGGAACGGTTGCTGTCTGGCGCCACGACCGTAATCTCGGCAATGCCGGCCAGCGCATCCGCCAGCGCGGCGATGCCAGGGGCCAGATAACCGTCGTCGTTACTCACAAGAATTTTCATAGCGCGATTCTAACCGATGCCTTCGCAGTGATTTCGCCAACCAGACTGCATTTTTACGGCATAATCCCAAAACCAAACGACCGTTCTATTTTAAGGAGACATGATGAAGGCTATCGTCTGTGAAGCATGGGGTCTGCCCGATACATTGGCAGTAAGAGAACTGCCGGACGTTGTTCCTGATGCCGGGAAGGTGGCAATCAAGGTCGAAGCCGCCGGCGTGAATTTCCCGGACGTGCTCATCATCCAGAACAAGTACCAGTTCAAGCCGGAACTGCCGTTCACGCCAGGCGGCGAACTGGCCGGCACCGTGACCGCCGTCGGCGAAGGCGTGACCCAGTACAAGCCGGGCGACCGGGTGATCGCCTTTGTCGGCCAGGGTGCATTCGCACAGCAGATCGCGGTGCCGGAAAAATCGGTCATGCCGATGCCGCCGGGCATGGACTTCGACACCGCCGCCGCCATTACCCTGACCTACGGCACGTCGCACCATGCCGTGGTGGACCGGGCGCAGCTGAAAGCCGGGGAAACCATGCTGGTGCTGGGCGCAGCCGGCGGCGTTGGCCTGGCGGCAATCGAGATCGGCAAGGCGCTGGGCGCGCGCGTGATCGCGGCCGCCTCTTCCGACGAGAAGCTGGAAATCTGCAAGCAGCACGGCGCCGATGCCACCATCAACTACAGCACGCAGGACCTGCGCGAAGCGATCAAGGCCACCACCGACGGCAAGGGCCCGGACGTGATCTACGACCCGGTCGGCGGCATCTATGCCGAGCCGGCATTCCGCTCGATCGGCTGGCGCGGACGCTACCTCGTCGTGGGCTTTGCCAACGGCGAGATTCCCAAGCTGCCGCTGAACCTGACGCTGCTGAAGGGCGCTTCGCTGGTCGGCGTGTTCTGGGGCGAATACGTGCGGCGCGAGCCCAAGGCCAACATGGCGGGCATGCGGGAACTGATGGGCTGGCTGGCCGAAGGCAAGATCCGGCCGCACATTTCCGGACGCTATGCGCTGGCCGACACGCCCAAGGCGTTGAACGACATGGCCGCCCGCAAGGTGACTGGCAAGGTCGTCATTCAGCCTCAGAAGTAAGCGCCTCGGCGCTTGGCGCAAAAAAGGCCCGCACCTGCTCCAGGTCGCGGGTCCGCTTGAATGCCGGCAGGCTTTGCCAGATGCGCCGGCCATAGGGCTTGGTGATGAGCCGGGTGTCGCAGATCATCAGCACGCCACGGTCGGTCTCGTCGCGTATCAGCCGTCCGGCGCCCTGCTTCAGGTTGATGATGGCCGACGGCAGCTGGTGGTGCACGAAGCCGTTCAGGCCCTTCTTTTCCAGCGCAGCAATGCGTGCGGCCAGCACCGGATCATCCGGCGGCGCGAACGGCAGCTTGTCGATGATCACCACGGACAAGGCCTCGCCCCGCACGTCCACCCCTTCCCAGAAACTCTGGCTGCCGATCAGCACCGCATTGCCGGCGGCCCGGAAGCGGTCCAGCAGTTCGGTGCGCCCGGACTCGCCCTGCACCATCAGCGGAAACGGCAGCCCACGCTGCTCGAACTCCTCGCGCAGCCGCTCGGCGGCGCGGTTGACTGCCCGTATCGTGGTGCACAGCAGGAAGGCGCGGCCGCCGGCGGCTTCGATCACCGGCAAGGCCGCATCGATCACCGCATCAGTGTAGTTCGGCGCATTTGCCTGCGGCATGTCGTTGGGCACGTACAGCAGGCCCTGGTTGCCATAGTCGAACGGGCTGGGCCAAGTGCGGGCCGACTCGTTCATCATGCCCATCTGGGCGGTGTAATGATTGAAGTCGTTCTTCACGGCCAGCGTGGCGGAAGCAAAGATCCAGCTGCGCGGCGGACCTTCGCGCTGCTTGCTGAAGATGGGCGCGATCGACAGCGGCGTCTGGTGCAGCTGCAGCGAGGAGGCATAGGCTTCCACCCACAGCACCTTGTCGGGGTCGGACGCGGCCTGCTCGCCGCCGGCGGTCCAGGCGCCCAGGCGGGCGGCCAGTTCCACCGCGCGCACCCGGCACTGCTCCAGCGTTTCGGCGCGCTGCGCCTGGTCTTCCAGCACCTCGATCATCGCCGCCAGTTCATCCTGCACCGCTTCCAGCGCCGGGAAGAACGGGCTGGACGGCGCGATCTGGTGAGCGGCCAGCTTGACCGAGTCCTGCGGAAAGGTCAGGCGCAGATCGCGGGCCGCACGTTCGACGGCGCCCGACAGCTGGCTCCAGTCGGCGCCGTCGCGGGCATGGGACAGGCCCTCGGCCAGTACGTCGCGGCACAGTTCGATGATCTGCGAGGTCGATACCGTCTCGCCGAAGAACAGGGTCGCCGTCTCCGGCAGCTGGTGGGCTTCGTCGAAGATGATGGTGTTAGCCGAAGGCAACAGTTCCGCCACGCCGGTGTCCTTCAGCGCGACATCGGCGAAAAACAGATGGTGATTGACCACCACCACGTCCGCCTGCTGCGCTTCCTTGCGCGCCTTCATCACGAAGCAGTCGTTGTAATACTGGCATTCGCTTCCCATGCAGGTGTCGCGCGTGGACGTCACCAGGTTCCACACCGAGGCATTCTCCGGCACCTTGGACAGTTCGGCCTTGTCGCCGGTGGAAGTGGTCTTGATGAAGCGCGAGATCTCCCGCAGGAAGCCGACATCCTCGCGCGAGGTCAGGCGGCCGTTCTGCAGCGTGCGCTCCAGGTGGAAATGACACAGGTAATTGGCACGCCCCTTGAGCAGGGCGACCGACACCGGCGCGTTCAGGGCCTTGCGCACTGTGGGAATATCGCGCAGGTAAAGCTGGTCCTGCAGATTCTTCGTCCCGGTGGAAATGACCGTCTTGCCGCCCCAGAGCAGGGCCGGAACGAGGTAGGCAAAGGTCTTGCCTGTGCCGGTGCCGGCTTCCGCTATCAGGGTTTTCTGGCCGGCAATCGCATCGGCAATCGCCTTGGCCATTTCCGTCTGGGGAAGGCGTGGCCGGAAACCACGCACGGCATCCACCAACGGACCTGTCGGGCCAAAGAGCTGCTCGACCTCGGCGTCGCGCTCGCCGGTGATATCTGCGCTGGAATGTTCTGCTGTCAAGTTCGATGCTGTATTGGATGCACGCGCTGCGTGCCGGTGGGCCGGACCATGATGGCCGGAAAAGAGCCGCTATTTTATCAGGAGCCGGCCCCGGCCCGCTCAGGCCGGGATGTCGGGAATCAGCTGCATCTTGAGGAGGGTGATGTGATCCTTCAACTGCAGGCGCCGCTTCTTCAGGCGCCGGAGTTGCAATTCTTCATGCTGGCCATTGGCGCTGAGCATGTCGATGACAGAGTCGAGATCGCGATGTTCCACTTCCAGTTCGATGATGCGTTTTTTTATGTCTTCAGCAAGCTTATTCATGGAAAAGTTTCCGTGCTTTCATCGCAATTCTTTCCTACAGGACATTTTGCGTGGGATAATTTGGCGAATTTCTCGACAGGCGGCAAGTTTAATCCAAGCGGAACACATGGGCCAGTACAAGATAGAGGCAGCAACCGGTCAGCACATCGGCGACCGCGACGAGCAGCAGGACCGGGTGGCGCTGTTTGCCGCGCCCCGCGCGCCGGGCTACATGATGGCGGTGCTGGCCGACGGCCGCGGCGCCGGTTCGGGCGGCGCGATGGCGGCGGAACAGGTAATTCGCACCGCGCGCCAGGTGTTCGAGCAGTTTTCGCCGCTGACCGATCAGGTCGATGAGATGCTGTCCTCCATCGCGCTGGAAGCGCACACCATGATCAACCTGGCGCGGATCACTTCCGGCGAACGGCCGCTGAGCACCCTGGTTGCGCTGGTGCTGACGCCGGAAGGCTCGGCGCACTGGGCGCATGTCGGGAATTCACGGCTGTACCGCTTCAGCGGCCCCAATCCGGCGTTTCGCACCGTCGATCATTCCTACCGCGAAAAGCTGATCGCCGAAGGCAAGCTCAGGCCGGACGATCCCGGCGGCGCCAAGCTGGCGCGGCTGCTGGTCAATACGCTGGGTGGCGGGAACGAGCACATGAGCATCACCAGCGGCCGCCATGACGGCCTGCAGGCAGGCGACAGCTTTCTGCTTTGCTCCGATGGGCTGTCGAACTACTTCGCGGATGCCGAACTGGGCGCGGCCCTGGCCGCACGCTCGCCGCGGGAAGCGTCGGAAATGATGATCGCCAAGGCACGCGATCGCAGCGCCGGCAAGCGCGCCGATAACTGCACGCTGGCGCTGGTCAGGCTGGTCACGCCGCCGCCGGAGAAGAAGACCTATCAGGCACAGGGAATACGGCGCGCGGTTTGAGCCGCGCAGCCAGCCAGTATCACGGCGCCTTGGCCGCGCCCTGCTTTTCCTTGTCCTGCTTTTCCTTGTCCTGCTGCGCCCGCTTGGCTTTCTTCTCTTCCACCTTGCGTTGGCGCTCCAGCGCCTCTTCCTGCTTGCGCTGGTAGGCGGCGATATTGCGTTCCCGTTCCGCCGCCTTGGCTTCTCCCTCGGCGCGCGCCTTTTCCATGCGCGCCTCATGCTCGGCGATGCGGTCCCGGCCATCCGTACGGGGCGCGTCGGACTCGGAACGCGGCGTGGCCGGCTTTCTTCCTTTCGGCGGATTTTCCGGCGCCGCCTGGCGCGCCGCGACGTCCGCGGCCTTTCTGGCGGATTTCTCCGTATTGATCCGCTCCCGCTCGGCCCGTTCGGGCGCCTCGCGCGCCTCGCGCGCGCGCTGCTCTTCCAGCACGCGATCGCGTTTTTCGACGACATCGCGGCGCTTGAAGGCATTGGCCTCGACCTCGATCGGCTTGAGCCGCTCCAGGTCTGCCCGGCGCCGCTCCTTGACCTTGCTGACGCAAGGCGAGGAAAAGAACTTGCTGTAGCAGGCATATTCGGCATCGCGGGCATGCGCCTCGACTTCCTCGCGTTCCCGCCGGACGTCCGCCAGCGCCGCATCGGCCGACTCGACCGAGTCGATCGACCCCTTTGGATAGCGTGCGACGACCTCATCCGTGTCGCTGGCCGCGGCATGCAGCGCAGCGAGGCCCAGCACCATGGTCAGCGCCAGCCGGCGCACGGCAATCAATCGCATCATCGGGACAGGGACTCCATCACGTTGCGCCGCTCGGACTGCATGTACTCGCGCGACTGCATCTCGACAATGCGCGACACCGTGCGGTGAAATTCATTGGACAGCACGCCTTCGGTATAGAGTTCCTCGGCCGGCACTTCGGCCGACATCAGCAGCTTGACCTTATGGTCGTACAGCACGTCGATCAGCCAGGTGAAGCGGCGCGCCTCGGACGACATCGCGGCCGACATCTTGGGCACCGACGACAGGATCACGGTGTGGAACTGGCTGGCGATTTCCAGGTAGTCGTTCTGCGAGCGCGGGCCGCCGCACAGCGTGGCAAAGTCGAACCAGATCACGCCGCCGGCGCGCCGCAGCGCCCGGATTTCGCGGGATTCGATGCGGATCAGCGGATCCTGGTCCTCGCTTTCGGCGATCTTGCTGTAGGCATGGCGCAGCTGGCGATCGGCGTCCTGCCCCAGCGGCGTGTGATAGGCCTCGACCTGCTCCAGCGCCCGCTTGCGGTAGTCGATGCCGGCGTCGACGCACATCACGTCCAGCCGGTCCTTCAGCAGCTCGATGGTGGGCAGCATGCGGTCGCGATGCAGGCCGTTCGGATAGAGGGTATCGGGCTCGTAGTTGGAGGTCATCATGAACGACACGCCATTGTCGAACAGGGCCTTGAGCAGGTTGTAGAGGATCATCGCGTCGGCAATGTCCGACACATGAAACTCGTCGAAGCAGATCAGCCGGTACTTCTTGGCGATGCGCTGTGCCACCGTATCGAGCGGATTGGCCACGCCCTTCAGGTCGTCGAGCTCGCGGTGCACGCCGCGCATGAATTCGTGGAAGTGCAGCCGGGTCTTGCGCACGACCGGCACCACCAGGTAGAAGCTGTCCATCAGGAAGGACTTGCCGCGCCCGACACCGCCCCACATGTAGACGCCGCGCGGCACCGCCGGGCGACTGATCAGGCGCTTGAACACGCTGGCGCGCTGCGCCTTGTAATGCACCCATTCCTCATAGCAGCGCTGCAGCCGCTCCACGGCCGCATGCTGGGCCTGGTCCGCCGAAAAGCCACGCTCGGCCAGCGCATGCTGGTAATACTCGCGCACATCCATCAAATTCCGCCTCCCGTGCCGCGTCTTGCGCGCGGCCATGAACAAAGTCTTTCACGGATGAGCGTGGCCTCGTAATTGCCTCGCAGGGTGCAATACCCGAAGGGCATTGAACCATCGTCGCCAAACGGCGATTGGCCTTATGGACCGTTTGCCGTGTCAACCATCGGTGCAATGCCCCTCTTGGTGTATTGCACCTTGCGGGATCACGGGCATCCGTGAAGAACCTGAAAAAAATTGGGGCGAGAACATGCCTCGCCCTTCTGCTACTACTGTTGTCCGGCTGTCATCCAGCGGCAAAGCCCTTTTCAAGCCGTCGCACCCTCACAGCGGGTTCATTTCAACCAGGACGGTGGCCGGCACCGGCGACGGGCTGGCGCCCCCGCCTATGGGCACGCCAAGCCCGATGCCGTATCCGATACTGCCGCTCCCGCCGCCGAGGCCAAAGCCCAGGCTGGTGCGGCTGCCATAACCGTCGTAACCGGCATAGCCGCCACGGTAGAGCACCTCGGACGTCCGATAGCCCTGCTTGTTGCATATCACCCGCAGGTCGCCTCGGGTGTTGCGCGCCGGTACGACCGCAGGCGTGACGATGTTGAAGCTGCCTTCGACCAGTTGCACCGTGCAACTGGCGCCAGCCACGGGCTGGCCGCGGCTGACGGTTTCGATGCCGAGGTCATTGCTGACCGGCGCCGTGGCACAGGCCGCCAGGACCAGCGCCGACAGGATTGCAAGCAGTGCGCGCCTTCGCATCATCGCCTCCGTCAAAGAACGTTCGACCTAGAAATTGAGCGAACGTTTCTCCACTGCCAGCGCAGCTTCCTTGGTCGCTTCCGACAGCGACGGATGGGCGTGGCAAATGCGGGCGATGTCTTCCGACGATGCCTTGAACTCCATCGCCACCACGGCTTCGGAGATCAGTTCCGACACGACCGGTCCGACCATGTGCACGCCCAGGATTTCATCGGTCTTGGCATCGGCCAGGAATTTCACCATGCCCGAGGTATCGCCCAGCGCGCGTGCGCGGCCGTTGGCCAGGAAGGGGAAGGTGCCGGCCTTGTAGGACACGCCTTCTTCCTTCAGCTGCTGCTCGGTCTTGCCGACCCACGCGATTTCCGGCGAGGTGTAGATCACCCACGGAATGGTGTTGAAGTTCACATGGCCATGCTGGCCGGCGATGCGCTCGGCAACCGCCACGCCCTCTTCCTCGGCCTTGTGCGCCAGCATCGGGCCGCGCACCACGTCGCCTACTGCCCAGACATTGGGCAGATTGGTGCGGCACTCGTCGTCGACCTTGATGAAGCCGCGCTCGTCGAGCTGCAGGCCAACACCATCGGCCTGCAGGCCGATGGTGTTGGGCACGCGGCCGATGGAGACGATCAGGCGGTCGAACTCGCCCTTCTGCGCGGTGCCCTTGTCGTCGACGTACTCGACCGTCACGCCGCTGTCGTTAGCGGTGATGGCGCCGATCTTCACGCCCAGGCTGATGGCCAGGCCCTGCTTGGTAAACAGCTTGTGGGCTTCCTTGGCGATCTGCTGGTCGACAGCGCCGAGGAAGGTCGGCAGCGCTTCCAGCACGGTCACTTCCGCGCCCAGGCGACGCCAGACGCTGCCCATTTCCAGGCCGATCACGCCGGCGCCGATCACGCCCAGCTTCTTCGGGACTTCCTGGATCGCCAGTGCGCCGACGTTGGACAGGATGCGCTGCTCGTCGAACGGCGCGCCCGGCAGTTCGCGGGCATTCGAGCCGGTGGCGACGATCACGTGCTTGGTCACCAGCGTTTCGGCGGCGGCGCCGGCCACGGCGATTTCATAGGCGCCATCGGCGGCCTTGACGAAGGAAGCGCGGCCATGGAAGAAGGCGACCTTGTTCTTCTTGAACAGGAACAGGATGCCGTCGTTGTTCTGCTTGACCACGGTGTTCTTGCGGCCCAGCATCTTCTGCACGTCCATAGCCAGGCCCTGCACCGTGATGCCATGGTCGGCGAACGAGTGCGCGGCATGCTCGAAGTTTTCCGACGACTGCAGCAGCGCCTTGGACGGAATGCAGCCGACGTTGGTGCAGGTGCCGCCGGGCGCGGGTCCGCCCTTCTCATTCTTCCACTCGTCGACACAGGCAACGTTGAAGCCGAGCTGGGCGGCGCGGATTGCCGCGATATAGCCGCCGGGGCCGCCGCCGATCACTACCACATCAAAATTCTTGGACATTGTTTTCCTTCCATTTCTTGTACATCAGTCGGCAAAACAATGGCGGCTCGTGGCCGCCATTGTTCGCCGCGGGGTGATTACAGATCGAGCAGCAGGCGTGCCGGATCTTCCAGCGCTTCCTTCATCGCCACCAGGCCGAGAACCGCTTCGCGGCCGTCGATGATGCGGTGGTCGTAGGACATGGCCAGGTAGTTCATCGGACGGATCACGATCTCGCCGTTCTCGACCACGGCACGGTCCTTGGTCGCGTGCACGCCCAGGATCGCCGACTGCGGCGGGTTGATAATCGGGGTCGACAGCATCGAGCCGAAGGTGCCGCCGTTGGAGATCGAGAAAGTGCCGCCGGACAGGTCGTCCAGGGTCAGCTTGCCGTCCTTGGCCTTGGCGCCGAATTCGCCGATCTTCTTCTCGATCTCGGCGATCGACATCTGGTCGGCATTGCGCAGGATAGGCACCACCAGGCCGCGCGGCGAACCGACCGCGATGCCGATGTCGAAGTAGCCGTGGTAGACGATGTCGTTGCCGTCAACGGAGGCGTTGATGATCGGGTACTTCTTCAGTGCTGCAACCGCTGCCTTGACGAAGAAGGACATGAAGCCCAGCTTGACGCCGTGTTCTTTTTCGAACTTGTCCTTGTACTTGTTGCGCAGGTCCATCACCGGCTTCATGTTGACTTCGTTGAACGTCGTCAGGATGGCGTTGGTGGACTGCGACTGCACCAGGCGCTCGGCGATACGGGCGCGCAGGCGGCTCATCGGCACGCGCTCTTCCGGGCGGTCGCCCAGGTTGCCGGCGACCGGCGCGGCTACCTGCGGCAGCGCAGGCTTGGCGGCTGGGGCCGGAGCGGCGGCAGGCGCTGCGGTCGGCTTGGCTTCCAGCTTGTTCAACACATCGCCCTTGGTCACGCGGCCATCGCGGCCGGTGCCGGCGACGTCGCCTGCGGACAGGTTGTTTTCCGACAGCAGCTTGGCAGCGGCCGGCATGGCCACGCCGGACGATGCCTTGGCGGCCAGGTTGGCGATCGCAGCCTGTACCGGGTCGGCGGCAGGTGCGGCGGCAGCGGGCGCAGGCGCAGCTGCGGCGGGCGCGGCGGCGCCGGCCTTCGCTTCGGTGTCGATCCTCGCGATGATTTCACCGGCGACGACCATGCTGCCGTCGGTCTTGATGATTTCGGTGATCACGCCGGCGTCCGGCGCGGGAAGCTCGAGCACCACCTTGTCGGTCTCGATATCGATCAGGTTTTCATCGCGGCTGACTGCTTCGCCGACTTTCTTGTGCCATTGCAGCAGGGTCGCCTCGGCGACGGATTCCGACAGTTGCGGGACTTTGACTTCAAGAATTGCCATGTATTACTCCGTTTCGGTATATGCGCAACGCGCCGCCCGCTTCGGGCGGGCGCGTCGAAAGTTTTTCTTATTTGGTCAGGACGAAGCCCTTGAGCTTGGAAAAGGCGGTGTCGATCAATGCCTTCTGCTGCGCATAGTGCTTGTCGTAGTAACCGACAGCGGGCGATGCGCTGGCCGGACGGCCCGCATAGGCCAGCTTGCGACCTTCCTCGATGTTCTCGAAGATGTTGTGCTGGATCTGGAACCATGCGCCCTGGTTCTGCGGCTCATCCTGCGCCCATACCAGTTCGGTGTAGTTGGGGAATTTCTTCAGCTCGGCCGCGAATGCCTTGTGCGGGAACGGATACAGCTGTTCCATGCGGATGATAGCGGTGTCGGACTGGCCGCGTTCCTTGCGGGCATTGACCAGGTCGAAATACACCTTGCCGGAGCAGGCGACCACGCGCTTGACCTTGCGCGGATCGATCGCTTCGTCGACTTCGCCGATCACGGTCTGGAAGGTGCCCTTGGCCAGCTCGGACAGGGGCGATCCGGCATCCTTGTTACGCAGCAGCGACTTCGGCGTCATGATGACCAGCGGCTTCCTGAACAGGCGGATCATCTGGCGACGCAGCAGGTGGAAGATCTGCGCTGCCGTGGTCGGCTGCACCACTTGCATGTTGTTGTCCGCGCACAGCTGCAGGTAACGCTCCAGGCGTGCCGACGAGTGCTCCGGACCCTGGCCTTCATAGCCGTGCGGCAGCATCATCACCAGGCCGGAAGCACGGCCCCACTTCACTTCGCCGGAGCTGATGAACTGGTCGATCACGACCTGCGCGCCGTTGGCGAAGTCGCCGAACTGGGCTTCCCAGATGGTCAGGGTGTTGGGTTCGGCGGTCGAGTAGCCGTATTCGAAACCGAGCACGGCTTCTTCGGACAGCACCGAGTCGATCACGTTGAACGGCGCCTGCTGTTCCGACACGTTCTGCAGCGGAATGTAGGAGCCGGCGTCCCAGCGCTCGCGGTTCTGGTCGTGCAGCACCGCATGGCGATGCACGAAGGTGCCACGGCCGGCGTCCTGGCCGGTCAGGCGCACTGCATAGCCGGACGACACCAGCGATGCATAGGCCAGGTGCTCACCCATGCCCCAGTCGAGGTTGATGTCGCCGCGGCCCATGGCGGCGCGGTCTGCCAGCACCTTTTCCACCAGCGAGTGCGGCTTGAAGTTTTCCGGCACCGTGGTGATGCGGGAAGCCAGGCGCTTCAACTCGGCCAGCGGCACGGCGGTGTCGGCGGCGTCGGTCCACTTGCGGTTCAGGAACGGCATCCAGTCGACCGCGTACTTGCTCTTGAAGTTCGAGATCACCGGGTCGACGGTGTGGCGGCCGGCATCCATCGCGTCGCGATAGGCCTTGACCATTTCGTCGCCGGCCGTGGCCGGGATGGTGTTCTGGGTGGCCAGCTTGTCGGCATACAGCTTGCGGGTGCCGGGATGCTTGGCGATCTTCTTGTACATCAGCGGCTGCGTCAGCGCCGGGGTGTCCTGCTCGTTGTGGCCCAGCTTGCGGAAGCAGATGATGTCGACCACGATGTCCTTCTTGAACTGGACACGGTAGTCCAGCGCGATCTGGGTGGCGAACACGACGGCTTCCGGATCGTCCGCATTCACATGCAGCACCGGCGCCTCGATCATCTTGACCACGTCCGAGCAGTACAGCGTGGAACGCGAGTCGCGCGGATCGGAGGTGGTGAAGCCGATCTGGTTGTTGATCACGATATGCACCGTGCCGCCCGTGCCGTAGCCGCGGGTCTGCGCCAGGTTCAGGGTTTCCATCACGACGCCCTGGCCGGCGAATGCGGCGTCGCCGTGCACCAGCACCGGCAGCACCTGCGAGCCATCCTTGTCGCCGCGGCGCTCCATGCGCGCCTTGACCGAGCCCTCAACCACCGGGTTGACGATTTCCAGGTGCGACGGGTTGAAGGCCAGCGACAGGTGGACCGGGCCGCCTGGCGTGGTGACGTCGGACGAGAAGCCCTGGTGGTATTTCACGTCGCCGGCCGGCAGGTCGTCCGCATGCTTGCCTTCGAATTCGGCGAACAGTTCCTGCGGCATCTTGCCCAGGATGTTGACCAGCACGTTCAGGCGGCCGCGGTGGGCCATGCCGATCACGATTTCCTGCACGCCCTTTTCGCCGGCGCGCTGGATGGTTTCGTCAAGCGAGGCGATGAAGCTCTCGCCGCCTTCCAGCGAGAAGCGCTTCTGGCCGACATACTTGGTGTGCAGGTAGCGTTCCAGGCCTTCGGCCGCGGTCAGGCGCTCGAGGATGTGCTGCTTCTTTTCAGCGGTGAAGTTCGGCGTTGCGCGCACGGATTCCAGGCGCTCCTGCAGCCAGCGCTTCTCGCCCGGATCGGTGATGTACATGAATTCCGAACCGATGGAGCGGCAGTAGGTGTCGCGCAGCGCGTTGAGCAGGTCGCGCAGCGATGCGGTCTCGGAACCGAAGTAGGTATTGCTGATATTGAACACGATGTCCATGTCGGCATCGGTGAAGCCATAGAAGCTCGGCTCCAGTTCAGGGATGCTGGGGCGCTCCTGGCGCTGCAGCGGATCGAGATTGGCCCAACGGGAGCCAAGGAAACGGTAAGCGGCGATGAGCTGGGTGGCGGCGACGCGCTTGCGGCCCATTTCGGCATCGGTGGACGCTGTGACGGTGCGGATCGGGCCTTGCTTGGCGCGTTCTGCAAAGGAAGCGACGACGGGTGCGTGGGGAACGTCAGGGCGGGTCGATCCATCCACTGCCGGCACGTGCTGCATGGCGTCGAAGTAAGCGCGCCAGTTGTCAGGCACCGAGCCGGGATTGTTCAGATACGCTTCGTACAGTTCTTCGACGTACGGTGCGTTTCCTCCGAACAGATAGGAATTGGAGAGGTACTGCTGCATCATCTTGCTCACCTTTCTTCGCGTTTCGCGAGATTAGCGGGTTGTTTAACCTTCCGCGACACGGCCTGACCGGTTAGCGGATTGCACATCAAGTTGTGGGGGAAGGACCTGTTTGACCTGGACCACGGAGTGGATTGAAATCAAGTGCGAAAGAATAGCATAGAAAGCCGAATGCCAAGAAGGCGGCGGGAACGGGCGGCAGGTTTATTTGAGCGCGTCGCGAAAGCGTGGCCGGGCGGCCTCAATCCCGCATCCGAATGCGGCGGCTGCGCATCGGTGAAGGTGCGCGGTGCGGGAATAAAAAAACCCCGGCCTGCAAGGAGGCCGGGGTTTTCAGGTGACAGCCCTGTCCGGGGCTAGTGGGCAAAGCGGCGATTAGCCACGTTTGTCCATGGTCGGCACGTCGCGGCGGGTGGCGCCGACATACAGCTGACGCGGACGGCCGATCTTCTGCTCCGGATCGGAAATCATCTCGTTCCACTGGGCGATCCAGCCAACGGTACGGGCCATTGCGAAGATGCCAGTGAACAGCGAGACCGGGATGCCCAGCGCCGACTGCACGATGCCGGAGTAGAAGTCGACGTTCGGGTACAGCTTGCGCGAGACGAAGTATTCGTCTTCCAGGGCGACCTTTTCCAGCGCCATGGCCAGCTTGAACAGCGGGTCGTTTTCCAGACCCAGTTCGGCCAGCACTTCGTGGCAGGTTTCGCGCATCAGCTTGGCGCGCGGATCGTAGTTTTTGTAGACGCGGTGACCGAAGCCCATCAGCTTCACGCCCGAGTTCTTGTCCTTTACCTGCTTGACGAATTCGCCGATCTTGTCGACCGAGCCGATTTCCTTGAGCATGTTCAGGGCTGCCTCGTTGGCGCCGCCGTGCGCCGGGCCCCACAGGCAGGCGATGCCGGCTGCGATACAGGCGAACGGGTTGGCGCCCGACGAACCGGACAGGCGCACGGTGGAGGTCGATGCGTTCTGCTCATGGTCCGCATGCAGGATCAGGATGCGGTCGAGCGCGCGCACCAGCACGTCGTTGACCTTGTACTCCTCGCAAGGCGTGGAGAACATCATGTGCATGAAGTTGGCGCTGTAGGACAGGTCGTTGCGCGGGTATACGAAAGGCTGCCCGACCGAGTACTTGTAGGCCATTGCAACCAGCGTCGGCATCTTGGCGATCAGGCGGATGGCCGACACTTCGCGGTGATGCGGGTCGTTGATGTCCAGCGAGTCATGGTAGAAGGACGCCAGCGCGCCGACGGTACCGACCAGCACCGACATCGGATGCGCGTCGCGACGGAAGCCGCGGAAGAAGAATTGCATCTGCTCGTGCACCATGGTGTGCTTGGTCACGGTGTCGACGAAGGTCTTCTTCTGCTTTGCATTTGGCAGTTCGCCGTTCAGCAGCAGGTAGCAGGACTCCAGGAAGTCGCAGTTCACGGCCAGCTGTTCGATCGGGTAGCCGCGGTACAGCAGCTCGCCCTTGTCGCCATCGATATAGGTGATCGACGAGTTGCAGGAAGCAGTCGACATGAAGCCCGGATCGTAGGTAAAGCTGCCGGTGGAGCCATAGAGCTTGCGGATGTCGATGACGTCCGGGCCGATGGTGCCCTTGTAGATCGGGAATTCCAGCGAGGGTGACCCGTCGGAGAAAGACAGGGTGGCTTTGTTGTCAGATTGGGTCATGGCTCTTCCTTCTGTTGAGCGGTTTATCGATGGGGAATGATGCTAGTACAAAACCCCGCAAAGCCGATGAATCAGAATCAAGCCTTGCGCAGACGTGCCAGCAGCGCGTGCACGTGCGGAAGGTCGATTTCGCCGCTGGGCTCCTTGCGGGCCAGCAGCAGATCCATCAGGTCGTTGTCGGTCAGATCCATCAGGCGGGTGTAGGCGTCGACTTCCTCGTCGGTCATCGATTCCTCGTTGGCGTCCAGAAAACGCGTCAGCAGGATGTCATTTTCCAGCAGTCCGCGACGGCTGCGCCAGCGCAGTCGTGCTCTGTTGGCGGGATCGCTTTGATGGTTGGCAGACATGGGATTCTTCATTCAATCGGCCCGATGCGCTCACGGGCTGGCAGCGCATCGGAATGGGGCATTATCGCCCCGACTCGGCTTACACCGCGCGGCGGACCAGCAGTTCCTTGATCTTGCCGATGGCTGCATTCGGGCTCAGGCCCTTGGGGCAGACGTCGACGCAGTTCATGATCGAGTGGCAGCGGAACAGCCGGTACGGATCTTCCAGGTTGTCCAGGCGCTCGCCGGTGGCTTCGTCGCGGCTGTCGGCGATGAAGCGGTAGGCTTGCAGCAGGCCGGCAGGTCCAACGAACTTGTCCGGGTTCCACCAGAACGACGGGCACGATGTCGAGCAGCAGGCGCACAGGATGCACTCGTACAGGCCGTCCAGCTCCTCGCGCTCGGCCGGATACTGCAGCCGCTCCTTCTCCGGCGGGATCGTGTCGTTGATCAGGAACGGCTTGATCGAGTGGTACTGCTTGAAGAAGTTGGTCATGTCCACGATCAGGTCGCGGATCACCGGCAGGCCTGGCAGCGGGCGCAGCACGATAGGCTGGCTCAGCTCGTTCAGGTTGGTGGTGCAGGCCAGGCCGTTCTTGCCGTTGATGTTCATCGCGTCCGAGCCGCACACGCCTTCGCGGCACGAGCGGCGCAGCGCCAGCGAATCGTCCACATCGGCCTTGATGCGCTGCAGCGCGTCCAGCAGCATCTTGTCGGTGTCCTTCAACTCGACCGTCAGGTCCTGCATGTAGGGCTTGGCGTCCTTGTCCGGATCGTAGCGGTATATCTTGAATTTGACTGTGCGTGGCATGGTCTGTGTTCTCTGTAAGCGTTCAGAAGGTGCGGGCTTTGGGCTTGAAGGTCTCGACCGTCAGCGGCTTGGTTTGCACCGGCTTGTATTCCAGGCGGTTGCCCTCGGAGTAGAACAGGGTGTGCTTCATCCAGTTCTCGTCGTCGCGCTTCTCGAAGTCGCGGTGGGCATGCGCGCCGCGCGATTCCTTGCGCGCCGCCGCCGAGGTGATGGTGGCCTTGGCCGTCTCGATCAGGTTGTCCAGTTCCAGCGCTTCCACCCGCGCCGTGTTGAACACCTTGGACTTGTCCTTGAACGCCACATGCTTCCTGCGCTCGTCCAGCACCATGATTTCCTTGTAGCCCTGCTGCAGCAGCTCGTCGGTGCGGAACACGCCGCAGTAGTGCTGCATGGTGGCGCGGATGTCGTTGGCCACGTCCTGCACCCGCTCCGAACCCGTGGAGGTTTCCAGCTTGGCCAGGCGCGACAGCGCCAGATCGGCCGCATCCGCCGGCAGGTCCTTGTTGCTGCGCGCCTTCAGGTTGCTGTTGACCACATGGTTGCCGGCCGCGCGGCCGAACACCAAGAGGTCCAGCAGCGAGTTGGTGCCCAGGCGGTTGGCGCCGTGCACCGACACGCAGGCGCATTCGCCCACCGCGTACAGGCCGTTGACGATCTCGTTGGGGTTGCCGTTCTTCGGCGCCACCACCTGGCCGTAGATGTTGGTCGGGATGCCGCCCATCTGGTAGTGAATCGTCGGCACGACAGGGATCGGTTCCTTGGTCGCATCCACGTTGGCAAACTTGTGGCCGATTTCCAGAATCGACGGCAGCCGCTTCTGGATGGTCTCGGCGCCGATATGGCGCAGGTCCAGCAGCACATGGTCCTTGTTGGGACCGCAGCCGCGGCCTTCCTTGATCTCCTGGTCCATCGAGCGCGACACGAAGTCGCGCGGCGCCAGGTCTTTCAGCGTGGGCGCATAGCGTTCCATGAAGCGCTCGCCATTGCTGTTGATCAGGATGCCGCCCTCGCCGCGCACGCCTTCGGTGATCAAGACGCCCGCGCCGGCCACGCCGGTCGGGTGGAACTGCCAGAACTCCATGTCTTCCAGCGGCAGGCCGGCGCGCGCCGCCATGCCCATGCCGTCGCCGGTGTTGATGAAGGCATTGGTCGATGCCGCCCAGATGCGCCCGGCGCCGCCGGTGGCCAGAATCGTGGTCTTGGCTTCGAGCATCATCACGTCGCCGGTTTCCATCTCCAGCGCCACCACGCCCAGCACGTCGCCGTCGGCGTCGCGGATTAGGTCGATGGCCATCCACTCGACGAAGAAGTGGGTCTTGGCGCGCACGTTGCGCTGGTACAGCGTGTGCAGCATCGCATGGCCGGTACGGTCGGCCGCGGCGCAGGCGCGCTGCACCGGCTTCTCGCCGAAGTTGGCGGTATGGCCGCCGAACGGGCGCTGGTAGATGGTGCCGTCCGGATTGCGGTCGAACGGCATGCCGAAGTGCTCGAGCTCGTAGACGACCTTGGGCGCTTCGCGGCACATGAACTCAATGGCGTCCTGGTCGCCCAGGTAGTCGCCGCCCTTGACGGTGTCGAACATGTGCCAGTACCAGTTGTCCTCGGACATGTTGCCCAGCGAGGCGCCGACGCCGCCCTGCGCGGCCACGGTGTGGGAGCGGGTCGGGAAGACCTTGGACAGCACCGCCACGTTCAGGCCGGCCTCCGCCAGTTGCAGCGAGGCGCGCATGCCGGAACCGCCCGCGCCGACGATGACCACATCGAAGCGACGGGAAGGGATGGAAGATTTGATTGCTGCCACGATTACACTCTCCAGAGAATCTGCGCCGCATAGCCGGCGCAACCGATGAGCCACACGATGGTGGCACTTTGCAGCAAGAGGCGGGCGACGACGGGCTTGACATAGTCCATCCAGATGTCGCGCATGCCGACCCAGACGTGATAGAACATCACGAGCAGGGTGACGAAGGTGGCGATCTTGAACCACTGGCGAGCGAACATGCCGGCCCAGCCTTCATAGCTGAAATTGCTGCCTGTGAGGAAGGTCACCAGGATGATGACGGTATAGAGGGCCATGACGATGGCGGTGACGCGCTGGGCCAGCCAGTCGCGAAAGCCATAGTGGGCGCCGACGACGAGGCGCTTGGAGCCGATGTTGTTGTGCTTGATGGCCATGATGTCAGAACACTCCGAACAGTTTCAGTGCGACCAGGAGGGTCAAAAACAGGCTGATGGCCAGCACGCTGGCGGCCGAGTGGCGCGAGCCTTCCTTGCTCAGGCCCATGTGCATGTCCATGAACAGGTGGCGCACGCCGGCAGCGAAGTGGTGCAGGTAGGCCCAAGACAGCGCCAGGATGATCAGCTTGATGTACCACTGCGAAGCGAAGCCGCGCAGGTAGTCAAACGAGATTTCAGAGGTGATGCTGCGCTCGAGCAGGTAGAGCACGAAAGGCAGCAGCAGGAACATCAGCGCGCCGCTGATGCGGTGCAGGATGGAAACCACGCCGGCCAGCGGCAGGCGGTAGTGCATCAGCTGCGTGACGTGGATATTGCTGAACTGCGGCCGGCTTTTTTTTGCGGCTTCTGACATACAAACACCTCTTCTAACAAATAATCATCGATTTTCGCCGATTTTTGTGCAGCACACCAATAGTTATTATGGCCGCTCGCACAGATATCCGCCGCCCGGAGGCAGCTTACGCTCTTGCCCGGCCGGCAATGCGCATGACGCCAGTTCAGCTCAATTCATTGTGGTAGTGATGCCTGTCGGTCCGGTACAGACCGCGCCGCACCTCGACCGGCTTGTCGCCATAAGTAAAGGACACCCGCTCGAGGCTGAGCAGCGGCGTGCCCGGCGGCACTTCCAGCAACTCGCTCACCTGGGGTTCTGCCAGCACCGCCTTGACCCTCTCGGTGGCGCGGATCATTCGGGTGCCGAATTCGGTCTCGAACAGGCCGTACATCGGCCCCTTGTACTCCACCAGCCGTTCCGCGGTCAGACCGCGAAACAGCGCGCCGGGCAGCCACAGTTCTTCGAGAATGGTGGGCACGCCGTCGAACGACTGCACGCGCCGAATGAAGATCACCGAATCGCCGGACTTGACGTCGAGCAGGCGCGCCACTTCGGCCGGGGCGCGCATGCGCCTGACCTCGATGATGCGATTGTCCGCCTGGTGCGCCTCGCCGACGTCGGGCATCAGGCGCAGAAAGCGATAGTGGGCGCGTTCCTCGTGATGGGTGGCGACGAAGGTTCCCTTGCCCTGGCGGCGCACTACCAGGTTTTCGGCCGACAATTCATCGATGGCCTTGCGCACCGTTCCCTGGCTTACCTTGAACCGGGCGGCAAGCTCGACTTCGCTGGGAATCAGTTCGCCCGGCTTCCATTCGCCGGACTGCAGGCTCTGGGTGATCAGGGCCTTGATCTGCTGGTAGAGGGGACTGAACGTGGGTGAAGCATTGACGGCAACCCCCGACCCTGCGCCGGGCGCATTGCTGCTTGACTGGTTGGAGGCTGCGGAACTCATAACTGTTGATTTCACCATAAAACCGGGTTTGCCGTCCAGCAAAAACCTTAAATATATGTCTTATATAAGATATAAGATAGCCATTGCAGGCATTGACAGAGATATTACACCCACCTACACTCGCGGGCGACCGGCCCGGGCTGACCGCAGGAAACACGCGCATCGCGGGCCAGTGCGATTCGCATCAAGCAGCGCAGGCTGACGTTATCCGGTTTCGACGGTATGATTGCGTTCTGTCGATTTCGGCAACTTCTTGAACCAAGCTGCCTGCGGCGTTACCCCGCCCTTTTCTTTATCACTTTGGAGATTCAACATGGCTAAAGCCCCAATGCGTGTCGCCGTGACCGGCGCCGCCGGCCAGATCGGCTATTCCCTGCTGTTCCGCATCGCCAACGGCGACATGCTGGGCAAAGACCAGCCGGTGATCCTGCAACTGCTTGAAATCCCCGACGAGAAAGCCCAGAAAGCGCTCAAGGGCGTGATGATGGAAATCGACGACTGCGCATTCCCGCTGCTGGCCGGCATGACCGCCCATAGCGACCCGATGACCGCATTCAAGGATGCCGACGTCGCCCTGCTGGTTGGCGCCCGTCCCCGCGGCCCGGGCATGGAGCGCAAGGACCTGCTGGAAGCCAACGCGCAGATCTTCACGGTGCAGGGCAAGGCGCTGGACGCCGTCGCTTCCCGCAACGTCAAGGTGCTGGTTGTCGGCAACCCGGCCAACACCAATGCCTACATCGCGATGAAATCGGCGCCGAGCCTGCCAGCCAAGAACTTCACCGCCATGCTGCGCCTGGACCACAACCGCGCGCTGTCGCAGATCGCCGCCAAGACCGGCAAGCCGGTTTCCTCGATCGAGAAGCTGTTCGTCTGGGGCAACCACTCCCCCACCATGTACGCGGACTACCGCTACGCCACCATCGACGGCCAGTCGGTCAAGGACATGATCAACGACCAGGCATGGAACAAGGACACGTTCCTGCCGACCGTGGGCAAGCGCGGCGCCGCCATCATCGAGGCGCGCGGCCTGTCGTCGGCCGCTTCGGCAGCCAATGCAGCCATCGACCATGTGCATGACTGGGTGCTGGGCACCAACGGCAAGTGGACCACGATGGGCGTGCCGTCCGACGGTTCCTACGGCATTCCGGAAGGCACCATGTTCGGCTTCCCGGTCACAACCGAGAATGGCGAGTACAAGATCGTCCAGGGCCTGGAAGTCGATGCCTTCTCGCAAGAGCGCATCAACATCACCCTGAACGAACTGCAGGAAGAGCGTAACGGCGTGAGCCACCTGGTAGGCTAAGCATCACCCTGCCCGCAGCCGCCTCCATGGCGCTGCGGGCAACGTGGTTAACGTCCGGCATCATTCACCACCTTGCCCACCACCTGAAGCGTCGCTTTACATGCATCCTTCCGAAGTTCTCTTCCAAGGCAAGCGTCAGCCGGTATCCCTTCCGGTGTGTGATCACTACGCCGGCTCAGAAAAGCTGATGCGCCGCTCCATGGCCCTGCAGCAGGAGCTTGGCCCTCTTTTCGACATTACTTTTGACTGTGAAGACGGCGCCGCCGCCGGCGACGAGGAAGCGCATGCGCGCCTGGTCGCCTCGCTGATCGCCGGCCCGGACAACCATCACGGCCGCATCGGCGCCCGTCTTCATGATGTGCACAGCCCCTGGTTCGAACGCGACGCCGCCATCATCTGCGCCGGCGCCGCCCGGCGGCTGGCCTACCTGGTGCTGCCCAAGCCCGAAAGCCTGGCCGACGTGCAGCATGGCCTTGCCATCATCGAGCGCCATGCGCAGGCCGCCGGACGTGAGCGTCTGCCGGTGCATGTGCTGATCGAAACCCATGGCGCGCTGGCCGCGGTGCGCGAGATCGCCGCGCTGCCGCAGGTCGAATGCCTGTCCTTCGGCATCATGGATTTTGTGTCGGACCACTATGGGGCCATTCCCGGCGCCGCCATGCGCTCGCCGGGCCAGTTCGAGCATGCGCTGGTGGCGCGCGCCAAGACCGAGATTGCCGCCGCCTGCCATGCCCATGGCAAATGCCCTTCCCATAACGTCACCACCGAGATCCGGGACGGCTCGGTGGTTGCGCAGGATGCCGCGCGCGCCTTCCGCGAGTTCGGCTTCACCCGCATGTGGAGCATTCACCCGTCCCAGATCCGCGCCATCGTGGCGGCGTATGCGCCGCCGGTGGCGGAGGTCGACGATGCGGCCGCCATATTGCTGGCCGCCCGCGCCGCCAGCTGGGGCCCGACCCAGTATCAGGGCGCCCTGCACGACCGTGCCAGCTACCGCTATTACTGGACCGTTCTGCAGCGCGCCAAGCTGTCCGGCCTGCCACTCACGGCCGACGCCCTATCGCTTTTATAAAACACGCGCCCTGCCCTTGCGAGATCGCAGATCGGAAAAGGAGGTACGGGCGCAACCTGGAGAGTAATTGATGAGCAAGTTTTTGACCGCCCTGCTGTTGATGGGCGCATGCATGACCGCAGCGGCGCAGGACCATGACAGCGCCGGCAGCAAGAAGAAGAGCAAGGCTGCGGCCACCAAGACGGTGAAGAAGGAAGCCCCGTCGAAAAAGAAAGCCGCAGCCGCCGCCGCAGCTGGCACGGCCGCAGGCGCAGGCGCAGCAGCGGCGCAGGGAACGGATGAGGAAGACCGCGAGCCGGATACCGCCGGCAGCACCGGCCTGGACTACAACTGCGCGCTGGGCGACAAGGTCACGATCTTCTCCAACGCCGAGGATGACAAGCACATCGCGCTGCGCTGGAACAAGCGGCTGATGCGCCTGACCCGCGTGGAAACCACCACCGGCGCGCACCGCTTCGAGAACCGCCGCCAGGGCATGGTCTGGATCGGCATCCCGGCCAAGGGCATCCTGCTCGACTCCAGGAAGGGCCAGCAGCTGGCCAATGAATGCAAGAGCGCCGAGCAATTGAAGCCGTCCGACGCACCGGCCGCCCCCGGCCTGGGCATCCAGTAAGCAGTAAACGCGAAAACACGGAAACAAAGCCAGCAGCGGTATTGTCAATTTGATTTGAACGGTAAATAACAAGGAGAGGCCATGACCCGCAATACACTGAATACGCTGAAGGATTTCCCCATTTCCGGCGCGAAGAAGGGAAAGTTTCATTCCCTGCCCGCGCTGGAACAGGAACTGGGCGTCAACCTCTCGCGCCTGCCCGTGTCCATTCGCATCGTGCTTGAATCGGTGCTGCGCAATTGCGACGGCAAGAAGGTCACGGAAGACCATGTCCGTGAACTGGCGAACTGGAAACCGAACGCGCCGCGCACCGATGAAATTCCCTTCGTGGTCGCCCGGGTCGTGCTGCAGGACTTTACCGGCGTGCCACTGCTGGCCGACCTCGCCGCCATGCGCGGCGTGGCCAACAAGATGGGCGTCAATCCGAAGAACATCGAGCCGCTGGTGCCGGTCGACCTGGTGGTCGACCACTCGGTGCAGGTGGACTATTACCGCGACAAGAAGGCGCTTGACCTGAACATGAAGCTGGAATTCGAGCGCAACAACGAGCGCTACCAGTTCATGAAATGGGGCATGCAGGCCTTCGACACCTTCGGCGTGGTGCCGCCGGGCTTCGGTATCGTCCATCAGGTCAACCTGGAATACCTGGCACGCGGCGTGCACCAGAGGGATGGCGTCTATTATCCCGACACGCTGGTCGGCACCGACTCCCACACCACCATGATCAACGGCATCGGCGTGGTCGGCTGGGGCGTGGGCGGCATCGAGGCCGAAGCCGGCATGCTGGGCCAGCCGGTGTATTTCCTCACGCCCGACGTGGTGGGCGTGAACCTGACCGGGGCGCTGCGCGAAGGCTGCACCGCGACCGACCTGGTGCTGACCATCACCGAGATGCTGCGCAAGGAAAAAGTGGTGGGCAAGTTCGTCGAGTTCTTCGGCGAAGGCACCCGCACACTGACCCTGACCGACCGCGCCACCATCGCCAACATGGCGCCGGAATATGGCGCCACCATGGGCTTCTTCCCGGTCGACGAAGCCACCATCGACTACTTCCGCGGCACCGGCCGCAGCAAGGCCGAGATCGACGCCTTCGAAGCCTACTTCCGTGCCCAGAACCTGTTTGGCGTGCCGACCTCGGGCGAGATCGACTACACCAATGTGGTCGCGCTCGACCTCGGCTCGGTGGCGCCTTCCCTGGCAGGCCCCAAGCGCCCGCAGGACCGCATCGAGATCGGCAAGGTCAAGAACACCTTCGCCGACCTGTTCTCCAAGCCGGTTTCCGAAAACGGCTTCAACAAGCGCGCCGAAGAACTCGACACGGTGTATGAGAATGCGGACGGCATCAAGGTCAGGAACGGCGACGTGCTGATTGCCGCCATCACATCCTGCACCAACACCTCCAACCCCAGCGTGCTGCTGGCCGCAGGCCTGCTGGCCAAGAAGGCGGTGGAAGCCGGCCTGACGGTTGCGCCGCACATCAAGACATCGCTGGCCCCCGGCTCGCGCGTCGTCACCAAGTACCTGGAAGCGGCCGGCCTGCTGCCCTACCTGGAAAAGCTCGGCTTCGGCGTGACCGCCTACGGCTGCACCACCTGCATCGGCAATGCCGGCGACCTGACCCCGGCCATGAACGAAGCGATTACGAAGAACGACATCGTCGCTTCCGCCGTGCTGTCGGGCAACCGCAATTTCGAAGCCCGCATCCATCCCAACATCCGCTCGAACTTCCTGGCATCGCCGCCGCTGGTGGTTGCCTACGCCATCGCCGGCAACATGAATGTCGACCTGATGACCGAGCCGGTGGGCGTGGTCAAGGGCCGGGGCGTTTATCTCGGCGACATCTGGCCCACCAGCACCGAGATCAGCAACCTGATGAAGTTCGCGATGAACCCGAAGACATTCACGGCGAACTATGCGGAAGTGAAGGAAGCGCCAGGCAAGCTGTGGCAGCAGATCAAGGGCGTGGCCAGCGGCGAGGTCTACAACTGGCCGGATTCCACTTACATCGCCGAGCCGCCCTTCTTCGACGATTTCGACATGGCGCCCAAGGCCGCCGCTAGCGGCATCGAAGGTGCGCGCGCCCTCGGTGTATTCGGCGACTCGATCACGACCGACCACATCTCCCCGGCCGGCTCCATCAAGGAAAGCAGCCCGGCGGGCAAATGGCTGCTGGAAAATGGCGTGCTCAAGGCCGACTTCAATTCCTACGGCTCGCGCCGCGGCAACCATGAGGTAATGATGCGCGGCACCTTCGCCAATGTGCGCATCAAGAACCTGATGATCCCGGCCAAGCCGGACGGCTCGCGGGTCGAGGGCGGGTTGACGCTGTACCAGCCGGATGGCGAGGAAATGTCGATCTACGACGCGGCGATGAAGTACATTGCCAACGGCGTGCCGACCATGATCTTTGCCGGCGAGGAATACGGCACCGGCTCGTCCCGCGACTGGGCCGCCAAGGGCACCCAGTTGCTGGGCGTGAAGGCCGTGTTTGCCCGTTCCTATGAGCGCATTCACCGTTCCAACCTGGTCGGGATGGGCGTGCTGCCGCTGCAGTTCATGGGCGACGACAGCGTGCAGTCGCTGGGCATCACCGGCACCGAAACCTATGACCTGAAGGGACTGGAAGGCGAGATCACGCCGCAGCAGGAAGCCACGCTGGTGATTCATCGCGCCAATGGCCAGACCCAGGAAGTCACGGTGCTGCTGCGCATCGACACGCCGATCGAGGTCGACTACTACAAGCACGGCGGCATCCTGCCATTCGTGCTGCGCCAGCTGCTGGCCGCCTGAATCCGGGCCGGAAGCAAGGCCGGGGAAATGACCCCGGCCTTGCAAGCATGCTGTAAGACTGTGTTGTTACGCTTCTTGTCAGGACCAACGCCGGCATTGTCCGGCGTTTATTTTTATCCAGACAAAGAGGAGACAGACTATGTGGAAAGTTGCTGTGGGATTCGTCGCTTTTGCGGCGCTGGCCCTGTTCATCATCATGCAGGCCGGCGACAAGGTCGACATGCGCGGCGAGTCCGCTGCCCATGAGCAGACCGAGCATACCGCACCCGCCACGCCGGCAGCCCCGGCAGCGCCCGCGGCCAAATAAGCCGCGTGACCCGCAGGGCGGCATGGCTCGTGCATGCCGCCCTTTTCAGAGCGCCCGCTTCCGGCGCGCCCGCATCATCCCTTCAACCCATCCAGCAGGCCCCGGTTTTCCGCAAGGTAAAACCCGCCAAACTATTTCCTTCCCCAAAGGTCGAATCCACTACAATAGCCCTCCGAGTTATCAAAGCTTTCACAGACTATGCGTCGCCCTTCCAAATCCCGCACTCCCCGTATTTCCGCAGATAGCCAGCGCCTGGCGGCGATGGCGCAAGCCATGGCCCTGGCAAGCAGCCGGCATGAAGAGCGGGCCTGGGAGCGCAGCCTGGACATGCTGATCGAAAAGCTGCTGCGCACCGACCACCAGAACACGCTGGACTCCGCCCTTGACAAGCTGTTCAGCACCGACCCCATTGCCTACGACGTGCTGATGGAATCGATCGAGGCGGTCAGTTCCAGCGCCGTGATTGAGCACGATGGCAAGCGTTACGACGCGCTGCTGGTTGCCCTGCCCGTGCTGGCCTGGACCCGCTTCGCTATCTTTTCCGGCACGGTTGCCGGCGACACCCTGATCACCCTGGCCGCACAGCTGCACGCGCATGTGCTGGCTGACGATACCCGGGTTGCGCTGGCGCCGATGCTGTACTCGATCGACCAGCTGCCGCGCACCCATGCCGAAACCCATGCGCTGACCCTGCGCATGGCCCAGGCCGCACTGGGCAATACGGTATTGAAGCCCATCTCCAATCCGCCCGAGACCGCACCTTTCCTGGCCGACACCCGCTATCTGCTGGCGGCCGTCGTCGCACCGTCCGAAGCACCGCTGTTTCGCTGGCAGACCGCCGAGCCGGCACAGGACATCATCGCCCAGCGCCAGAGCGCGATCGAGGCATTGCGCGAGCAGGCCAAGCCCACCATCGAGCGCCTGCTGCCCGGCTGCGGCGTCGAACTGCTGGCGCCTGAAGCCTATTACGTCGCCTGCCGTGAAGCGGACCGTGCCATCAGGCCGGTGTCGGTGCATTCGGCGATCCATTACCTTACCCACATCCTAAGCATCGAGCCGAACGGCCTGTCGGCCATCATCGGCGCCTTTGGCGACGAGGGTGGCGACATGCGGGTGGATGAATACCGCATCAGCTTCACCCTGCGCGACCAGGCGGAAGTGGTCTATGGCATCGTCTGGCCGCTGTATGGCCAGGAAGAGGACAGCGAAGAGCCGGTGTCGGCAAGCGCCGGCATGACGCTTACTGTCCCGCCCGCCGGCGCCGAAGTGGACATTCCCCCGCCGATCACGCAGCTGGTGCTAGCCCTGCGCGCCAATGGCATCACTGACATCATGCGTCACCAGGAACGGTTTGCGATGGAGTTCTGCGAAGACTGCGGCGCCCCGCTCTTCTGCGACCGTGAAGGCGAACTGGTGCACGCCGAACTGCCGGAAGACACGCCGCAGGCTTCAGGTCATTTGCACTGATGCTGCCTCACCATGCCGGGATGCATACCGGCATGGTGATCCATACCGCCACCCCATCGCTTTTTTATCGCATTGACCAGCAGCCCAGCCTCACGCCTGGCTCACGACATTCAACGACCGCCCTATCGCCTTCAGGCATGCCGCACCCAATTGCGCGCTGCGAGCCCCATTCCAGCCCACTGCCGGGTCGGGCCGCTCGGCATTGTCCTTGAAGGGCAATTCCAGGGTCAGCGATACGCACTTGAAGTGATGGCCCACATACTTCGACGCAAGCTTCAGCATATCGGCGCGATACTTCCCTGACGGATAGCCATGCCGGTCCTGGAAGTCCGGACTAGCTACCTTGAAGGCGTCGATAAACGTCTGCTGCGCGGCCGCCTGCTCCGCGCTGAAACCCTCCAGCATTTCACTGCCAGCGGCAAACACATAAGGCAGGCCTTCATCGCCATGCACATCCAGGAACAGGTCGCAGCCGGTCTGATGGAGACGCTCACGGACATGAAAAACCTCTGGACTGTTCTCCAGGCTGGGCGACACCCACTCCCGGTTCAGATTGGCGCCGGCGGCATTGGTGCGCAGGTTGCCGCGGGCGGCGCCATCCGGATTCATATTGGGCACCAAATAGAAAACCGCGTGTGACAGCAATGCGCGGGAATGCGGATCGCCCGCATTCAGCAAGGCGTCCAGCAATCCCTCGACGAACCATTCAGCCATGGTCTCGCCCGGGTGCTGACGCGCGATAACCCATACCTTGCTGGCGGCATCGGGGTTGCCGACAACCAGCAGATTCAGATCGCGGCCATCGACGGTATTGCCCAGGTCTTCCACATGCACCTGATCATGGCAGGCAACGCGGCCGATCAGGTCGAGATGGCGTTCAAACGAGTAAGGCTCGAAGTAGGCGTAATAAACGTCGTCGCGTTTCGGCTGGTGGCTGATTTCCAGCACGCCGTTGCCATAGGTAGTCGGCACGCGAAACCAAGACTGCCTGTCATAGCTGGCCACCGCCTGATAACCCACCCAGCCATCCGGATAGCTGGCTTCCCCGGCGTTAAGGATGCGCATGCGACATGGAAGCGCACGCGCGCCCTGCAACCTGAAATAGAACCATTGCGAGAAATCGGCATGGCTATCCTTGCGCAGCCTGAGCTGGATATCTGTGGCTGAAGTTGCATTGACTACCTCGATGGCGCCAGCGTCAAAGTGATGACTGATCTTGATGGACATAAATATTGAAAAAGACATGTTTTTAAATGCTGCAAGGATACGCGGATTGGAAACCCTCTGCTATAATCCGTGCCTCGTCGGGGCGTAGCGCAGCCTGGTAGCGTACTTGCATGGGGTGCAAGGGGTCGGAGGTTCGAATCCTCTCGCCCCGACCAAGAAAATCAAAGGGTTACAGATTCCGGTCTGTGACCCTTTTCTTGTTTACATCGGCTGTGCCTTAAGCGTGCCTTAAATCCGGCCTGCCTGCTGCGACCCGAAGGATTCGCCCATCACAGAGCGCGGAGCAGAGATCTATCGAGCCTGGGACCCGAACACTGCACTGGTTGCCACGCTGCCCTTCTGCCCAGTGCTCGCGACCGAATCAGAGGGGAGACTCGCCGCGATCGTCGATTTCACCTTCAGTCTCGGCGCGGGGCACCCCAGGCGTCGACGTGCTGGCAACGGGTCAACCAGCGAGACCGAATCGCTGCTGGGCAGAAGCTGCACCGATAGGTCTACAGCGGAGGGAAAAGTGCTGCCAGGACTGGTGACGGAACGGGAATGTGGGATCACGCTGTTGTCTGGCGGACACACGACTTAGGGCAGAGCCGGACGCCCTCCGGATTCAGCTGAGACACAGAATTCAATCGCATAAGACCATACCCAATCACCTCAAATCTGATCTATTCATATTTCCTGCAGGCTTAATCTATATAATTATTAGCACGCTGTACTTATTCCGACTTTCAATGGAAACCCATGCCATGTCAGATCGCTGGCTGTCGGTCGAGGAGATTGCCGAATACCTCGGCGTGAGCAAGGACACCGTTTATGCATGGATCAACAAACGGAACATGCCTGCTCATCGAATCGGCCGGTTTTGGAAATTCAAGACCGAGGAAGTCGACGAATGGGTGCGGTCTGGTGGCGCCGCAGAGAACGAGAATCGAGGCAAAGAATGATTGTCTTGCCAAAGACAGGTTTCGATCACCTCATCCGGCGGTTAAAACGAATTGAGGATTGTTGGAATGACGAAAATTTCTTGTGTTGATTTGTTCTGTGGAGCTGGCGGGCTGACGCATGGCTTCGTGCTTGAGGGGGTGCCGGTCGTTGCTGGTATCGACATGGACCCCGCTTGCCGCTTTCCTTATGAGGCCAACAACAGCGCCAAGTTTGTAGAGCGAGACATCAGCAAAGTCACCACTGCCGAGTTGAATTCGCTGTTCGGCGATGCCGATTTGAAGATTCTTGCAGGTTGCGCTCCATGTCAGCCTTTTTCCACCTATGCACAACGCTACGAGCTGGATGGCAAAGACGGGAAATGGGGGCTCTTGTATGAGTTTGCCCGTCTGGCAGAGGGCACTCACCCAGATGTCATCACGATGGAGAACGTTCCGACCGTCGCCAAGCACGAGGTGTTTCATGACTTCGTCGACACGCTGAAGAAACTCGGTTACAACGTATGGTTTGATGTCGTCGATAGCTCCCAATACGGTGTGCCACAAACTCGCCGACGCATGGTGTTGTTGGCATCCCGGCACGGCGAAATCAAGATGCTCGAACCTACGCTCGAAACGCCCAAGACGGTAAGACAGGCGATTGGTCGCCTGCGCGCGTTGAGCGCCGGCGAGGCAGCTCCCAAAGACAAGCTGCATGTTTCATCCAAGTTATCTGAGAAGAATCTCAAGCGTATCAAATCTTCGAAGCCGGGCGGAACGTGGCGTGACTGGCCGGAGCATCTCGTGGCCGACTGCCATCGCGCAGAAAGCGGCAGGACTTACCCGGGCGTGTATGGGCGAATGGAATGGGACAAGCCTGCTCCCACTATGACGACTCAGTGCTTTGGCTTCGGGAATGGTCGATTCGGGCACCCTGAACAGGATCGTGCAATCTCATTGAGGGAAGCGGCAATCCTTCAGAGCTTTCCGCGTGACTACGCGTTTATTCCCAATGACGGTGAATTGAGCTTCAAAGCTCTTGGGCGCCTCATCGGCAATGCCGTCCCAGTTGACCTCGGCCGCGCCATTGCGCGCAGCATCAACGAGCACTTGGCTTCAGCCAAGTTCCGATGATCTGACGAGTCTTCATTAATGCCACGCATTCAGCCTTCATCTTCAGAAGCAAGTCGCCGAATGGCGAAAGTACGGCAAAAAGGAACCGGTCCTGAGATCGCATTGCGTCAGGAGCTGTATCGGAGAGGCCTGCGCTACCGAGTCGATTTCCAGGTGCTGAAAAAACCTCGTCGGGTCGCGGATATTGCTTTCCCAGGGCTGAAGATCGCCATATTCGTCGACGGGTGCTTCTGGCACGGATGCCCCGAACACGCCACATGGCCGAAGCAAAACGCGGAGTTCTGGTTACAAAAGATAGAGGCGAATCGGCATCGAGATGCAGACACAAACGAGCGACTTCGCAGTATGGGATGGACGGTACTGCGATTTTGGGAGCACGAGTTAGCGCCCAAAGCTGCGGACGCCATCGCGAATTGGGTGATCAGGACCAGATCGACTCACCGTGAATCGCTACCCAGCTCGAACCAAACAAAATGAACAGGAAAACAGCAGACGCATGGAAATTTCGAACACACAGGATAGCCAGGCCTACCGTGCACGTCCTGAACCTGGTCAGTTAGTCGAGGTTAGGCGGCGTCAATGGGTCGTCGCGGAAGTCGCCTCATCCAAACTTACATCGACGTCGGCACAACAGAATGCGGTAACCCTTTCATCTATCGACGAGGATGGTCTGGGCGAGGAGCTCGAGGTTATCTGGGAGATCGAGCCGGGTGCGCAAGTCATCGACCGCGCCGGCCTGCCTTCGATCACCGGCCAGGATAACTCCGCCACCCTCGAAGCGTTCCTCAATGCAGTTCGCTGGGGTGCAGCGACCAATGCGGACAGAGGCTTTCTGCAGGCACCGTTTCGCAGCGGCGTCAGCATTGAAGATTTCCAACTCGACCCATTGGTGCGCGCCATCGACATGGCTCGCGTCAACCTACTCATCGCCGATGACGTCGGCTTGGGCAAGACCATTGAGGCCGGACTCGTCATCCAAGAGATGTTGCTGCGGCACCGCGCCCGCACTGTACTGATCGTCTGTCCCGCGTCGCTGCAAGAGAAGTGGCGAGTGGAGATGCTGGAAAAGTTTGGCCTCGATTTCAGGGTTGTCGACACGGGCTACATTAAACAGTTGCGCCGAGATCGCGGCATCCACGCCAACCCCTGGACTTCGCATCCACGCTTGATCGCATCCATGGACTGGGTCAAAAGCGGCGAAGGATTGCGCGCCATGCGCGACGTATTGCCCGCGCACACCAGCTATCCACGCAAGTTCGACATGCTCGTCGTCGACGAAGCACACAACATCGCCCCCGCTGCCGGTGCGAACTACGCGCTGGAGAGCCAGCGCACACGCTTTATTCGTTCAATCAGTCCGCACTTCCAGCATCGGCTGTTCCTCACCGCCACCCCTCACAACGGCTACACCGAATCCTTTACTTCTCTGCTGGAGTTGCTGGACGACCAGCGCTTCGCTCGAAACATCCTGCCGGATGAGAAGCAGCTGAGTCAGGTGATGATCCGCCGCCTCAAAAGCGACCTGGTCGATGCGAAAGGAAAGCCTCTCTATGCGCAGCGCAAGTTGCAGGCACTGTTGGCCTCGTACTCTTCGCAGGAGCGCGCCATTCACCAGAAACTGAACGACTACTGCACGAGCCGCGAGCAGGATGCCGAGAAGGTCGGCAATGCTTTCGGCACGTCATTCGTCAACCAGTTACTCAAGAAGCGACTCTTTTCTTCTCCCGCTGCTTTTGCTTCCACCCTTGAAAAGCACATTGCCAGTCTGACCAATGGCAGCAAACGCAAAGACAAAGATACGATGGCCGACCGCATTTTGCGCAAGGCCATCCTGCGGGTCGATGAAGACTACGCTAACGATCAGGAGGTCGAAAACGCACAGTCCGAGGCCGTTGAAGAAGCCTCACGCCGCGCGCAACCGCTGACTGTTGACCAGCAACAGATGCTGAACGAACTGCGGCAGTGGGCTCAGACTGCCAAAAACCAAGTCGACGCCAAAGCCAAAGCGATCCTCGACTGGCTCACTGCCAATCTCAAAACCGACGGTCAGTGGAATGAGCGCCGGGTGATCTTGTTCACTGAATACCGCACCACCCACCAGTGGATGCACGAGATTTTGGCAAGCCACGGTTTCGGTGGTGATCGGCTGGCCATCCTTCATGGCGGCATGCCGCAGGATGAACGCGAGAAGGTCAAAGCGGCCTTCCAGACTGCGCCCAAAGATTCAGCGGTGCGCATCTTGCTGGCCACCGACGCCGCGTCCGAAGGTATCGACTTGCAGAACCACTGTAACTGCCTTATTCATCTGGAGATCCCATACAACCCCAATGTGATGGAGCAGCGTAACGGTCGTATCGACCGGCATGGTCAGCGTCAGAAGGAAGTATTGATCTGGCACCCCGTCGATGGTGGGGAGCAAGGAAGAGTCACCATCGGTGGCCATGGTGACGACATCATCCGGGCGCTACGCAAACTCGAATCGATGCGTGCGGACATGGGCAGCGTCAACCCGGTCATCGCGCCGCAGATGTCGGGGCTGATCGAAGGCTCACTCAAAGACCTCGACACCCGCCTTGCTGAAGCCAAAATCGCCAAGGCCAGACGCTTTGTGCGCGCCGAGCGCGAACTCAAAGACCGAGTCGCCAAGCTGCACGAACGGCTCCTGACCACGCAGCAGGATTTCCATCTCACGCCAGAACACATCCTCATGGCGGTCAAGACAGGTCTTGTACTTGCAGGCCGCCCGCCGCTCAAGCCTTTTGCTTTGGCTGATGCTCCAGCAGGAACCGTATTCGAGATGCCCGCGCTGTCGGGCTCGTGGGCGCGATGCCTTGAGGGGCTGCGTCACCCCCACACACTGCAAATTCGGCCCATCACCTTCGATCATGCTGCCGCCACCGGGCGTGACGACGTAGTGCTGGTTCACCTCAACCACCGACTGGTGCAGATGTGCCTGCGCTTGCTACGCGCCGAGGTCTGGGCACAGGACGACGTGAAGAAGCTGCATCGTGTTACCGTGCGTTCTGTGCCGAATGCACTGATCGACAGCCCTGCCGTGGTCGTTATCTCGCGGCTGGTCGTCACGGGCGGCAACCATCATCGCCTACACGAAGAGCTGACCGTGGCCGGCGGCTACCTGGGGGACAAATCGTTCCGGCGTGAGGACGGCGTCACCAAAGTCGAACAATGGCTGGATCAGGCCAAGCCACTGACGGCCACAGACTCTCTGTTCGATGCCCTCCGTGTGCGTTTTGACCGTGCGCAAGGCGCCATCCTGCAGTCGGTCGAAGCCCGCTCAAAAGACCGACTCAAGTTCTTGACCAACACCCTGCAATCACGCAAGGAGCAGGAAGTGGTCGACATTGGCACCGTGCTTGATGAGCTCGAAAAAACCATCCAAGCCGAACTGAAAAAAGATCAACAACCGTCGCAACTCTCCCTGTTCTCGGAAGATGAACGAACACAACTCAGGCGCGACACCGCTGCACTGGAGGCGCGTCTTGCCCGCATTCCAGCCGAGCGCCAGCAGGAGGCTGAAGCCATCGAAACCCGCTACGCCAAACTCAACGACCGCACATTCCCGGTCGCCGTCATTTTTCTGGTACCTGCATTTGCCGTTCAGGGAGGTGCCGTATGAGTGCTCCCAGCGTACATGATGATTGGCTGTCGCTGATCGAGATCTCTGGTCCTTTTCTCGCCGTTCCCGTTCTGAAGGAAGCCTTTCCGCAAGGGCTGGAAGAACTTGATGCCACCAAGCGCAAACGCCTGCGCCAAGCCTACGAGGAATGGCGCGAAGCACTGGAATTGGAGGACGCCCAGTTCCCCGAGTTGCACGGTGCGTGGATCGACGAGGTGCTGTCGCGTGGCCTTGAGCTTGATGAAGACGGTAAAGGTGACGTTCTCAAACGCGCCGACTGGGGCGCCGCTAACCTCAAAGCCAGTTTGCCCGAACACGGCGTGACGCTGTCGCCTGATCTTGCGGTGATTGATGAACAGCGCGCCAACAAGCCGCTACTGCTGATCCAAACCTATGCGCAGGATGTCGACCTTGATGCCACCCTGAAGCAAGACGGATGGGCCGCCAAACCTGCCGATCGCATGGTTACTTTGTGCCGTTCGTTGGGTTGCCGGCTCGGACTAGTGACCAACGGCGAGCGCTGGATGCTGGTGGATGCCCCGGTGGGTGCAGTTACCACCTTTGCCAGTTGGTATGCCCGCATCTGGAGCCAAGAGCCTATTACCCTGCAGGCCTTTGTGCACCTGCTCGGCATTCGTCGTTTCTTTGTCGACGAATCTGAACAACTGCCCGCACTGTTCGATCGCTCCCTGAAGTTCCAGGACGAAGTCACCGACGCCCTTGGCGAGCAAGTACGCCGCGCCGTCGAAGTATTGATTCAGACGCTCGACAAAGCCGACCAGGATCGCAATCGAGAGCTACTGCACGGCGTCAAGGAACCCGAGCTGTATGAGGCCGCGCTCACGGTGATGATGCGCTTAGTGTTCCTGCTCTCCGCTGAGGAGCGTGGCCTACTCTTGATGGGAGACGAGCGCTACGAGGCCAATTACGCGCTCTCCACCTTGCGCATGCAGTTGCGCGAAGAATCTGAGGAAATCCTTGAGCGCCGCTGGGACGCCTGGTCACGCTTGTTGGCGATCTTCCGCGCGGTGTTTGGCGGTATTGAGCACGAAAACCTGCGCCTGCCTGCCTTGGGCGGTTCGCTGTTTGATCCCGATCGCTTCCCTTTCCTCGAAGGTAGGGCCAAAGGCTCCAATTGGCGCAGCGATGCAGCCAAGCCGCTGCCCATCGACAACCGCACCGTGCTGCTGTTGCTAGAGGCCATTCAACAGTTCCAGGGCCGCACGCTGTCTTACCGTGCATTGGATGTCGAACAGATTGGCTACGTGTACGAGGGTCTACTCGAACGCACCGTCAAGCGCACCGATGAAGTCACGCTGGAACTGGATGCCACCAAGAGCGCCAAGACGCCATGGGTCAAGCTGGCCGAGCTGGATTCGGCGCGTTTGGATGGTACTGCGCGAATGGCCGAGTTGCTGCAAGAACGCTCCGGCAGTTCCGTCAGCCGGGTACGCAATGATCTGGCCAAAGCTGTCGACGACACCCTGGCCGACCGCCTGCTGACCGCTTGTCAAGGCGATACCAAGCTCCGCGATCGCGTAAAACCCTATGTCCATCTGCTGCGCACCGACCCATGGGGCTATCCGCTGGTCTATCCCGCAGGTGCCTTCATCGTCACCACCGGTTCCGACCGGCGCGAAACCGGCACCCACTACACGCCGAAATCGCTGACCGAAGCCATCGTCGCCGAGACTCTCACCCCGGTGGCCTATGTCGGCCCAGCCGAGGGAGCGCCGCGTGATCGATGGACACTGAAATCCCCTGCCGAACTGTTAGACCTCAAAATTTGCGATCCAGCAATGGGCTCGGGTGCATTTTTGGTTCAAGCCTGCCGTTGGTTGTCTGATCGCCTAGTCGAAGCGTGGTCACAGGTTGAATCCTTGGGTAAGACCGTGAGTGTGGATGGTGACGTTCTGGAAACAGGAGCGGCTAAAGAACCTCTGCCTCGGGACAGCGAAGCACGAACGGTGATCTCGCGCCGTCTCATCGCCGAGCGTTGTCTGTACGGCGTCGATTTGAACCCGCTTGCAGTTGAACTAGCCAAACTCTCGATCTGGTTGGTGACACTGGCCAAGGGGCGGCCTTTTGGGTTCCTTGACCACAACCTGCGTTGTGGCGACAGCTTGTTGGGCATTCACAGGCTGGATCAGCTCACCAAGCTCTCAATGTCTCCCAGCGGTAAAGGGCAGCAGCGTCTGTTTGGCCAGAACATCGAAAAAGCCGTGCATGAAGCGATTGAGTTGCGCCAGCGTTTGCGAGAGATGCCAATTCGCGACATCCATGATGTGGAGGCAATGAAGAGGCTAGACGCTAACGCGCGGCAGCGACTATGCATAGCTGAACAAATTTCAGACGCCTTCATTGGGAGTGTTCTCAGTGCAAACGGCAGTGGCGCTCTACTTGATTCACAAATTGATTCACTTGTTATTCAAGCGAGTGCGGCTATTGACGGGGACAGTCCGTCAGCGAATGTGCTTTATGCAATTGCACATGAAGGCCTGTCAGTCGATCTCCCAAATGGTGCAGCAAGACGTCGCACATTTCATTGGCCGCTGGAATTCCCAGAGGTTTTTCAATCCGAGAGATCGGGCTTTGATGCCATGGTTGGCAACCCGCCTTTTCTATGGGGAATGAGAATTTCCACGACGTTCGGATCAAGTTACCTAAAGTACCTGGAGCAGAAAGCCCAGTCTTCTTTAGGGGCTGCAGATTTATGCGTGCACTTCTTGCTTAGATCTGACGAGATTACATCAAGCTCATCGACAACAGGTTTCATCCTAGTTGATACGATTTCTCAAGGTGATACCCGTGAGGTTGGTCTTGGAAAGCTGCTCTCTAAGAATCTGGCAATTATATGGGCGCAATCAAGTACGCCATGGCCAGGCAAAGCGTCGGTGAAAATTTCACCGCTGGTTATTCGAAAAGGTGACTGGAAAAACTTTTCCAAATTAGATGGAAAAATGGTGGACTCGATTGATTCAAGGCTGTCTGATCAGTCGGAAGAGCCTCAGCCTGCCAAGCTACATGGCAGTGAGAACCTGTCGTTCGTTGGGCACTATTTAATGGGCCAGGGATTTACTCTGACAGATGGTGAAGTTGAACAACTACTCAAGAAAGAACCAAGTGCAAAGGAAGTGATATTTGATTATTTGCGAGGCGAAGATGTTAATCAACAACCATCCCAACGCACTCAACTTTCTGTAATCAACTTTGGGAACAGAACTCTAGAGGAATGCGAGCAACGATTTCCAATTACTCTCAACCGAATTCGAGAGTTAGTTAAGCCGGAACGAGATCTTCAAAAACGCAAAGCTAACCGGGAACGCTGGTGGCAATATGCTGAACAGCGGCCTGGCCTAAACAAAGCAATCGCAAGACTCGAAAAGGTAATTGTTCAACCATTCACAAGTAAATATTTGTCATTTACTTTGATGCCAGCACGAATGGTCTTTGCCTCTCCGATGGTAGTAATTGCATCTGATGATTTAGGCCTCCTTGGAGTCTTGCATAGTTCAATTCATGATTGCTGGGTGAGAAAATACTCCTCAAGAATGGGCGATCGTATCAGGTATGCATCTTCAGATTGTTTTGAAACATTTCCCTTTCCAAACATCACCAATCGTATACGAAGCTCCGCGGAGGATTTTTATCAAAAGCGTCAAACTTTATTGACTGCGCTCGAAATTGGCGTGACCAGTCTCATCAATAAATTGAATGATGCAAATGAAGACTCGGCTGAAATTCAGGGTCTTAGGATGGCGTTGCGCTCTCTTGATGAGGCAGTTGTTGAAAGCTACGGATGGTCGGACATCCAGTTAGAGCACGGCATTACTGATGTATCTAAAGATGAACGTTTTTCAATTTCGGAGGGCTCTAGAAAAGAGTTGCTTAGACGGTTGTTAACTCTAAATCTTCAACGCCATAAGGAAGAGTTTCTCCAAAACCAAGCATTAAGTGCAGAATTAAAAAAAGTTAGCAAAGGTCGATTACGTTCCAATATCTCGCATTCAATGAGTTCGGGTGACTTGTTTGACGGAGAGAAGGCATGACCGCTCGCTCCGCTGACCGTCCCAGCTCAAACCCGCAGGACGATATGTTCGAGCACGCTCCGTTCGCTGAAAGACTTTCTGACAGCATTTGTCGCTACCCCGGCAATGATGGCTTGGTGCTGGCGCTCTATGGTCCGTGGGGTTCGGGAAAGTCCACGGTACTGAGTTATGTGCAGCACTTCCTGGAACAGCGCCCGGAGGCCGAACAGCCTGTCATTGTGACCTTCAATCCGTGGTGGTTCTCCGGCCAGGAAAACCTCGCTCGCGCTTTTCTTGACCAGTTGCAGGCCGTACTACCCACCCAAAGCAAGAAGTTTAAAAAACTGGGCGATCTGCTGGGCCTTGCCGAAGGTGTCGGTGGTCTGATCGACCTGAGCGGTATGACTGGCGGCGCGGCTGGCATGATCGGCAAAGTCCTCGGCATGGTCGCCAAGCGCAAGCCCAAAGACATTCAAGCGCTCAAATGTGAAATCAGAAAAATACTGAGAGCAACAAGGCTAACAAAGCGCGTATGCCGTTATTGGCAATTATTAAAGGGATAGAAGGATGAAACAGTACCGACTGAATGTTGATCCACGCATCCTGGAGTTGCTTGGACCGAATCTTTATACCAATATTTACTACGTCTTAGCAGAGTTGATCGCCAACGCATATGACGCTGACGCAAAAAACGTCTATATTATTTCCGCTAAAGATGAGGTTCGCGTCGAAGATGACGGACACGGAATGTCGTATGAGGCCGGAGACATCGATAGGTACTTGAATGTCGCAGGCGTCTCCAGAACCTCTGACGAGGACTCGAAGACCAAGTCCGGTAGGCGTCGCAAGATGGGGCGCAAAGGCGTAGGCAAACTCGCAGCCCTCTCTGTTTCAGAAAATGTCGAAATCTTGACAGTCGCCAATGGTGAACGGTCTGGCTTCGTTTTGGCACGACGTCCAGAGAACGGCAACGAATTAAAGGCTATTGAGGAAGACAAGATTGTTTTTGAGCGTGTTACGGACCATGGCTCCGCCATCGTCATGCGCAACCCGCAGTACCGGCTTCACAAGACATTGGATTCGGTCAAGCGCAACCTCCTCAAGATATTTCCTTTGGTTGGTGCGGATTTTAAAATCCATATCATCCGTGGCGAAGAGAAGTTGACTATTGATGATTTCGATCGAAGCGTAATGCGGGAGCTTAGTACGCTCATCACGCTCGGAGACAAGTTCGCACCATTGTGTGATCTTGTACCGGATAGCTACCCAGGTAAGAGAGGTGATCTGGTCGATGCACGGGAAAGGACAACCCGTCCGCTTAACTTGAAAGCGAACGACGGGATAGTGCACGAATACTCGTTAGTAGTTGAGGGATGGATCGGGACTTACAAATCAACACGTGGACGAAAAGCCGAAATGACGGATTTTCCGGACAACTTCATCTCGCTCTTCGCCAATGAGAAGATGGGTGAGTTCAACATCCTTCCGGTCGTTGGTCAGAACAAGCTCAATGAGGTGTATGTCGTCGGTCAGTTGCATGTAAATATTTTTGAGCTTTCGGAATTACCTGATATGGCTCTGAGCAATAGGCAAGGCTACAAATCCGACGACCCACGCTATGTGGTTGTGCGCGATTACGTGCGAAGCGAGTTACTTGCTGATATTTTAAAAATGCGAGAAACGTTTGCAGACCTTGCGAATGCTGAGAAGAAGCGACTCAAAGATGAGGATCAGAAGGGTAACGAGGAAAAATTGAGGCGATCTGTTGACGCTTTCCGGAAGAAAGCCAGTGAAGACGCAGCTCAGGATTTAGTGAAGCTTGGATCCAATGTGTCGCGTGAAGCGATGCAAGAAGCGATATCTAGATCAATCAACGCCAACAGCCCTGACATTGGTTTGAAAGTGAAAGTGGACGCTCAGAAGAAGAAGATACTGATCAGCCAAACCTTTCCAGACAAGTCGTTTGCTGACATCGTTTACCAAATGCTCATCTTCAATAATGTACATGCCGATGAAATTCTGTATACCAACTGCGATGACGAGGTATGCCGGGTGCCAGAAGGTCGTGGCGTCTATGACTACCTTCGCGAGTTCTTTGTTGAGAGCTACTCAACGCAGAAGATATATGTACTCTTCGTAACCAGCGAGAACACGAAGGTTTCGTGGGGCGCCATAACGGAGGTTGGTGCTTCGTGGATCACCAAAGTCGATCATAAGATCTTTAACATTCATCCCTTCAGGCCCGAGCATCCTCTCAACGATGAGATGCAGTGGCAAAGCACCAATCGGCAAGAGCCAACCAAAGGCGAACTTTGGATGATCCCGCTGAATGCAGATGTTTTTTGCCAAAAAATCGAAGCTGTTTGTGATTTGCTTGGCTATGTGAAGAAAGCGAGAGTAGACAACAAAGCTTACCTTGGTACGCTGGTGTCCATTCGAGGCGCCTGATGGTGAGAGTCGTTCCGCACGCTGACCTGGCTCTTTCCAATTTAATTGTCGATGCAGTTTACGAAAGTAGTGTCGACGGCCAACTTGCGGGGGAGCCCATATCCAGGTTGTTGCCAGGTTCCGGAAACATGGGCGGCTTCCGCGTTTCGGGCCGAGGTGATAGAAAGAATTGGGTGGTCTTGTTCACTACGGGTGAGGACCGAGACTGGCCTGACTTTCTTGACATGAACACAGGTAAGTTCAATTATTTTGGGGACAACAAAACCCCAGGTCACGAGCTACATGACACGCGAGCTGGTGGAAACAAAGTACTTCGGCACGCTTTTTCTCGCTTGCACGATGATGTGTCGCCTCGTATTAATGTGTCGCCTTTCTTCATCTTCAAAAAGCATCAAACAAAAAATGGGGCTCGGTCAGTCCAATTCAAAGGCCTAGCAGTGCCAGGTTTTCCTGGTATGTCTGCAACTGAGGATCTCGTGGCTGTTTGGAAGTCTACCGATGGCCAGCGCTTCCAGAACTATCGCGCCACATTCACTATTTTGGACGTCCCGGTAGTTTCAAGGCTTTGGCTTGCAGACTTGGCAGCTGGCAGACCGAGTACTGAAAGCGCACCGAAGGCCTGGCAGGATTGGGTGGCGACTGGAAGATATCATCCGCTTGTTGCTGAACCTACGACAGTCATTCGATCAGTAGACCAGCAAACGCCAGACACCTTGCTAAAAGGGTCGATCTTGGAATGCGTTTGGACGCATTTCCAAGACACGCCTATTGCTTTCGAGGCGTTTGCCGCTCGTATTTATCAGATGACAGATTCAAGAGTCATCATTGATGAAATTACTCGTGGAACGATTGATGGTGGGCGCGATGCTATCGGTCGATACCTGCTCGGTTTGGCCGATGACCCGGTATATGCAGAGTTCTCTCTAGAGGCGAAGTGCTACCGTCCACCGATAAATGGTAAAACACCCAATACGGTGGGCGTTAAAGAAGTTTCTCGCCTTATCTCTCGTATTCGACATAGACAGTTTGGAGTACTAGTTACTACATCTTTGATCGCCCGGCAGGCTTACGAAGAGGTCCGGGAAGACCGACATCCAATCTTGTTTCTTTCCGGACGAGACATTTCTGAGATATTGATCGCGAACGGTTTCAATACCGTAGAGCGTGTGGCGGTGCTTTTGGCCAGTGAATTTAAAGTTTGAGGATCGTTATGTCAGAGCAGATACAAAATAAAAGCCTCAACGCATGGATAGCCATTGACCATGGCCTTGCTGCCGATTTCACGCTGGCACAGTACACACTGCGGCTGAAGGGCGAGCATTCGCTGTATCAAGCCATCGAGAATAATGATTGGGTATTGATCCTGAGCAGCACTGGTCTCATCACACGAGTCGGGCGGGTGCTGCGGCTTCGTTCCAGTCTGGAGACCACCACGATCTTCTTCGATCGCATGCTGCTGGTCGATCCGGCGATTCCGATTGGCCTTACATCGCTCACCTCGCCATCTTCTGGCAGCGTTGGTCGTGTTCAGTGGACGGACTTCCTAGAGTCGCTCCCAAAGGCATTGCACAAGACCATCGCCGAAGTACCGACCATTGAGGATCAGGCCTATATCCGCGAATTGCTGCAGCTAGCCGTAATGGACGACCTGCTCGGCCCAGCTGGCGGCCCCCATGAACGCATTGTCGATATGGGTGTGCGCGACCGCTACCTGGTTGGCAAACTGGCCCCACGTGAGGCCGCGCAGGGTGGCATTGAGGGGTTGGACGGTCCACTGGCCAATGACGACGCAGAAGAGCCCACGGAGGCTAAGGCGCCCGGACGGCACGAGCCGGGTGCGGAGTTTGGAACGGCTACCGGGCGTGTGGAGCCGGAGTCGGATTCGGCTGATGAGATTGATGCTGCCAGCAACCAGTCGCTGGTGCCCAGCAGCCTCGGCATGACCTTCTGCGTCGATGGCGATGCCGATCGGATCGAGATCGAAGCGCGCTGGGGCAGGTATGAGCGCAGCGATGAGCACGAGATTTTCCGTACCCGCAAGAACAAGGAAACCGGTGCCGAAGTGCAGACCAAGGCCAAGGTCTGGCAACGTATTCCCTGTGGCGGCAAGATCGTGCTGCCGCTGACCGAGGGAGTGATTCCGCATCAGGCACCCGACAACGAGTTTCCCGAAGTGCGCGTGCAGGGTTCCATCCGGGCCAAGAATGCCAATGGCGATCGACTGGTCACGTTGTTCCTGGTGAATGCACAGGAAGAGCCTCCCACCAACCGCGACACGGCGTGGGTGTTCCAGCCCGTGCTGATCGTGCGTTCGGAGAAGGATGCCGCCAAGCGCGCAATCTTCCGGCGCAGGCCGGTGTTGGATGCCGACGGTATGGACCCGGAGCGTGAAGCTCTGGAGATGATCTACCGCAACCGCGTCGAGTTCGCCGTGGGTCACGGCGTCGCCGTCCATGCCGAAACGGCAGAGGACGTGACGCTGGCCACCGAGGTGCGCACTACGGTGATGCCACAGTACGAGGTACAGGTGACAGAGACTCCCGGGCTAGATCCAAGCGATCGCCCGGCGATGCGCGAGATGGTTAGTAGTGGTTTACTCGATATGCAGCGGCTGGCGGCTTTGGACATTGATCCGCTGGTCGACGCCCTGAGCATGCTGACCAAGGACTACGCAGCGTGGATTGATGAACAGCGTGCTCGCGTCGGAGCAGAAGTGACCGGCTACGACGCCCAGTCGCAACACGCGATGGACCGCTGCCAAGAGATCCACACCCGCCTGCAGCAGGGTATCGACACGCTGAAAAGCAATGAGAAAGCGCTGGCCGCGTTCCAGTTTGCCAACCGGGCGATGGCGACGCAACGCGTGCGCAGCCAATACGCGCTGGCCATGCGCCGGGGCGAGGATGTCACCATCGACAAGTTCGATGTGCTGAAGAACCGCAGCTGGCGTCCGTTCCAATTGGCGTTTCTTCTGCTTTCGATTCCGTCAATGGCAAACCCGAGCCACCCGGATCGGGTTGAGCCCGTAGAAGCCTACGCCGATCTGCTGTGGTTCCCGACCGGTGGCGGTAAGACCGAAGCCTATTTGGGCGTGGCGGCCTTCACCATGGCCATTCGGCGCATGCAGGGTAATCTTGGCGGGTTCGACAGTTCGCGCGGTTTGGCCGTGATCATGCGCTACACGCTCCGCTTGCTGACGCTGCAGCAGTTCCAGCGTGCCACAGCATTGATTTGCGCCATGGAAGTATTGCGCCGACAGGCGCTGGACAAGGACGACAAATCGCTCGGCACGGAACCCTTCACCATCGGCCTGTGGGTTGGCAACAAGGTAACTCCGGGTACGACTGAGGACAGTCACCGCGCTATTGAGGACGTGCGCAACCCTGGCAAGTACAACGCAGGAGCTGCATCACCCGCGCAACTCACCAGTTGCCCGTGGTGTGGTTCGGAAGTGGCACCCGGACGGGATGTGGAGGTCGACAGAGGCTCTGGCCGCACTTTCGTCTATTGTGGCGACAAGAAAAGCCGCTGCGATTTTTCCAAAGGTAAGTCCAGCAAGCAGGCGCATCCAGGGATTCCGGTACTGGTTGTAGATGAAGAGATATACCACCGCCCACCAACCATGATGATCGCCACCGTGGACAAGTTCGCCATGATGGCTTGGCGTGGTCAAGTGCGCACATTGTTTGGTCGAGTCGGACGGGAATGCGAGCGCCACGGGCTACTTTGGCAGGGTGCCGATTGCAATGGCAATCACCAGGCTGGTAAAGGGCTTCCTTCTTCGAAGGTAAAGACCATCAGCCCTATCCGCCCGCCTGACTTGATCATTCAAGATGAGTTCCACTTAATCAGTGGCCCGCTGGGCACCATGGTAGGTTTGTATGAGACGGCCGTGGATGAACTGTGCGGCTGGACGCTTAATGGCAAAACGGTCAAACCGAAGATCATTGCCTCCACGGCAACGGTCCGTAAAGCCAAGGAACAAGTGAATAACGTCTTCATGCGCCGTGTTTCGGTGTTTCCCCCGCACGGACTGGATGTGGAAGACAACTTCTTCTCGGTGCAACGACCGATCGAAGAAAAACCGGGGCGGCGTTACCTTGGCGTGTGCTCACCTGGCAGTTCACGACCTGCGATGTTGATCCGCGTCTACACCGCGTTTCTGACGGCAGCGCAGGAACTGTTCGACCATTTTGGCGAACCCGCCGACCCGTACATGACCATGATCGGCTACTTCAACTCTCTGCGTGAGTTGGGCGGCATGAAGCGGCTGGCAGAGGACGATGTGCAGACGCGTTCCTACCGCGTGCAAATGAGCATGGTGCAGCGGCCCGCACTGGCACAACGCAGTATCAGCAACATTCGCGAGCTGACGTCTCGGGTATCGAGCCAGGACATTCCCAAGTACCTCGACAACCTGGAGGTCAAATTTAAGTCTGAATTCGACACTGCAACCGGCAAATACGTAACCCACTGGCAGGAGGGCGACGCGCGCGCGATCGATGTCGTGCTGGCGACCAACATGCTGTCCGTGGGTGTCGACGTGAACCGACTTGGGCTGATGGCAGTGAACGGGCAACCCAAGGGGACCGCTGAATACATTCAGGCCACCAGTCGTGTGGGGCGTTCCTTCCCAGGCTTGGTCTGTACGGTGCTGACGTGGGCCCGACCGCGCGATCTGTCGCATTACGAAACTTTTGAGCACTACCACGCCACGTTCTACAAACACGTCGAAGCGCAATCGGTAACGCCGTTCTCACCGCGCGCGATGGACCGTGGTCTGACGGGCACGATGCTTAGTCTGATGCGCCTTGAGAACGATGTCTTCAGCCCGAACGAAGGCGCGGGCCAACTAAGCGTACCCAACCAGGCCGAGATGACAGATGCCATCAAGATATTGGCGACTCGAGCAGGCAATGTCGCTGAAAATAATTCGCGCAAGCAGTTGGCTGAGACTGAGCTGAAAGAACGCGCAGACGAATGGGCCAAAGAAGTCAGCAAGGGCGGACGCATCTTAGCCTATGAGAAGCGCGGTCCTGAAAAAGACAAAACCGTTGCATTGATCAAGTCGCCCGGCCTTCAGGCCTGGGATAACTGGACCGTACCGATGTCGATGCGGGAGGTCGAGCCCGGCGTGCGCCTGATCATGAACACGAGCCATATCACGGACGACCACAATTGGAAGCCTCGTCCCGCAACGAAGGATGAGGATTGAACATGATCATCAACAACAAAACGCCAGTCGGCGAAGTACGACCCAGCCAATTGCTGTGGACTTATGGCCCCGGTGCGCTGATTGACTTGCCCAGCCTGTCAGTCGTGACGCTCGGCATCGACCGATGGGAAAAAGACCGCTGCCAGCCGATTCAAGAGGCACGGCTGCTTGCTGCCGTTCGGAAGGTATTGGGCGCGCAGGTCGAGAACCTGCGGATGCCTCCATTTCAGAAAAGCGAACTCGTTGATGTCTGGTCAGCCGAAGCCAACATCGGCGTTCCTGTTCGGCCATTCCCGCGCTGGATGCGCTGCGTGAAATGCGGCCTGCTGTCGCCCTTTGATGCGGGCCTCTTTGAGATCAAGGAGAACCGTTTCAGGCCGGAGCGAACCCGCTTCGTTCACAAAGGTTGCCGTGGCTCCAAAGGCGACCAACCCGCCAAGGATGCGGATGCCGTTCCCGCACGTTTCTTGTTGGCCTGCCGCGACGGCCACCTCGACGATTTCCCGTGGCATTACTTCGTCCATGGTGGCAACAGCTCGTGCAAGGGTACGCTGCGCTTCTTCGAGAGCGGCGCGTCGCTGCAAACGGAAAACCTTTGGGTAAAGTGTGATACCTGTGAAGCATCCAGAAGCATGGCACACGCTTTCGGCAAGGCAGGAAAGGAGAATCTGCCGGGGTGTCGAGGACGGCATCCGCACTTAGACCACTTCGACCACGAATGCGATGAGGAAGCACGCGCGGTGCTATTGGGTGCCACGAACAGCTGGTTCCCGATGACCCTCTCTGCACTTGCAATCCCTCAGACCAAGGACCCGCTCAGTCAACTGATCCAGGATGGCTGGGAGTTTTTCGACGAACTTGAATCCGAAGCCGAGGTGTCGGTGACAGTGAAGACCTTGAAGAAGACCGGGGCGTTGCCTGGAATCGACAAGTATCCCGCTGCGTCGATCTGGTCGGCCGTCGAAGCACACCGCAATGGCGGCGGACAGGAGGCCGTAGGTGAGGCCGACATTAAAGGGCCCGAGTGGGATGTGCTGACAGAGGCCAACCCGCCCACGGATTACCCACACTTTATGAGCAAGAAGGTCGGCACGCCACCGGGATTCAGCGGCCATATCAATCGAGTCTTGCTTCTTGAGCGGTTGCGCGAGGTGAATGCCCTGTTAGGCTTCACTCGGGTCGAAGCACCCGAAGAGTCTGGCGACCCGAATGAACGTCCCCAAATGGCCAGGCTGTCGCGCAGCAAGCCAGACTGGGTGCCAGCCAATCAAGTTCATGGCGAAGGGATCTTCATGCAATTTGATGAAACCGCGCTCGTCAAATGGGAGGCGTTGGATGGCGTGAAGAAAGTCGACCAAATGCTCCGTGGTGGCCATACGGGATGGCGCAATTCGCGTCATCTTGATCCAAGTGAAGGTTACCCCGGCATTCGCTATGCGATGCTGCACACGCTGTCTCATCTACTGATTCGTGAGCTGGCGCTGGAGTGCGGATACAACGCTGCGAGCATTCGTGAGCGCATCTATGCGGATACGTCGGGCGACAGCCCACAGGCGGGCGTCCTCATCTATACCGCAGCAGCAGATTCAGACGGCACGTTAGGCGGTCTCGTTGATCTTGGCAAACCAGAAAACCTTGGGCGCCTGCTGGAACAAGCACTGAATCGTTCGAAGATCTGCTCATCAGACCCGCTCTGCTCAGAACACGATCCCGGAAAAGATCGCTCATTGCATGGGGCTGCTTGCCATGCGTGCTCTCTAGTGGCGGAGACCTCTTGCGAGCGGGGCAATCGCTATCTGGATCGATCGCTGCTCGTACCAACACTCGAACACGCCGATGCTGCTTTCTTCAAGGGTTTCTAACATGCATGAACTTTTGGATGCTATTGCAGCCTTGGTTTCTCTGGTCTCGCCGGAAAAGGTACAAGCTGTCGCTGCTCGCATTCGTCGAACCGATGCCACCAAGGCTGCGACGGCGTTGCCAAGCGTCGTCGGAACCCCGGTGGCCAGGACCGTGGTTGAGCAACTTGCGGCAGCTTGGCAAAACACCAAGGTCGGTTCGGACGAACTGGCATCAATGCTTCTTACTGCCAGCCACATTTATACCAAAGTGTCTTCTGAGCAATCCACCGAACTCGTATGGACTGGCCCGACGACGCCTTTCGTATCCGCTCGGCGAACAGAACAGGCGCTTTTACAAGTCATCAACTCCGCTGAACAGTCTTTGTTCATTACCAGCTTCGTGGCCTATAACGTGTCGACCATCGTCAAGGCATTGAACGCGGCAAATCATCGCGGCGTGGCAATCGCAATGCTACTCGAATTGTCCCAGGATCACGGCGGCAGCATCACCTTTGATGCAATAGGCACGATGAGGATACTGGTTCCGGCCGCCAAGCTCTATGCTTGGCGTGACAAGCCCGATCCATTTTCCGATGGCCGCGTCCACGCTAAGGTCGCCGTCGCAGACGGCAAGACCTGCTTCATCACCAGCGCGAACCTCACCGGACACGCTATGGAAAAGAACATGGAGGCTGGTGTATTAATCTCCGGCGGGCGTATTGCAAAGTTGCTTGATGAACACTTGCGCTCACTTGTAGACACGAAAATTGTCTTCCCGGTTTGACGATGCTGGGCCTGCGGCAATCTCTGGACTTGTATCGAAATAAAGAATCTTGAATGTCAGGCACGTACGAAAGGGCCTCCCTAATCGGCAAGGCTATCCAAAATATTGTCTCTCGTCGGTATCTCGTACCCGCGATACAGCGAGAATTCACATGGAACACATCCCAAATCAGGGTCAACACCTAACTCGACCGTCATACACTTCACATGCCGCCTATATCGGTCGTTTCTTGTATTTTGGGGACGTCCACATACGAACGGTTAGGCCGTGCTGACATTGGCATCCGCATTTAGGACTGGTGCGATGGAACTACTGCTGTTGGGAAGAGGATCACGTCACATTCATACCTTTCTTGTCAGCACTATTTTTTCAATGCATAATCGAGCTGCTATTAATTTTTATTTATCTGCCGAACTACCCAAGACTCATAAGTAATCACCTTGAAGATGAAAACGAACGGACAGGATGTTTCCAAACCTTCAATGAACTGAGCCCTGCGCCTAATACACGGCAAAAGGTTCAGACATTGGAGTTAGGAATCCGTACTGAAGCTAGTACGGAGTAATGCTGTTCGTCTATTCATCTTAAGGAGATTAAGAAACATGAGCTTTCGTGGTGATAAACACGTGGAGGGCGAGTTCGTATCTTTGGACTCGACATCACAACCCCCATCCTCTCATCAAGTCCATTTTGCATCCAGCGTCGGAACACTAGGGCATCCGCCACCCTTTCCAATCGGGTATCGTGATTGCTATCCACAGTTCAAAGCACATGCACTGAAAGCGCCACCGATTACTTCGGTGGAGTTGCGTCGTTTAATCTCGGACTTGAATGGGAAACCCGTTTTTCATGGCGTGGCTACCATTGCGCCTGATGGAGTACCATTCTTTTTGATGACGGCGCCAGATGCGCACATCTTCAAGACGTTTAAAAAACATCAGGCACTCGTGACAATCTGGTGTTGGGAAACGCCCTTTGGGAACGTCCTGAGCGTTTCTTCTGGCGTCGACATGGCGCTGTCCCCGGCGCGCAGTTTCATGCCAGTAGACGCCGCGGCCTACCAGGCCGCCTGTGTGACGCGGAAAATCACCTTCGCGCTCTACCATGGCGGCAACGTTTCCCAGGTTTTCCATGCTAAGCTCGACACTGAGCCGCAGCGATTCAAAGGACTCGTTGCGCTGGCCACGCTTCCCGCCTCCCCTACCTTCCTCTATAAAGATTTCGAGCTCGCCTACTGGTGGCTAATGGCACTGCCAGAATCCAACTGGTCCGCGCAAGTCGCAAAGCGACCCAAGGAGCTGCTGCAAGCCAGTTGGGGGAGGTGGACAGCTAGTACCGTCATGCATTTTTCACGATTGCTTGCCACGCATCGGAAGCGCAAATCGGCTGGAGACCTGTCCGTGCCCTTTGATAGTGTGGAAATCCGTGACGCGCATCCACTCTTTAATCACCTGCTCGACGCTATTGATGGAAACGACGCTCTGGACACTGTACTGGCGATCGCTGGCGAGTCTGTCGTGAGCGTGGATGCAGCCGAAGACATGATGAGCGCCATCAGCAAAGCCGGGCTGTCGGATTACCACGATCATGACACTTTGTTCGTAGCGCACCAGGCGTTAAGGACAAGTTGGCATGTTCATGCCACGGTTCGCAGTGGTCTTCGCCGGCCCTGGTTCGACACACGAGGCACATTGATTACGCCCCGATATATCGACCTTGACCCGGTGGCACTCGGTGTCGCGGAACAGGATTACTGGCGGTACGCGGATCTGGATGACCCGTTTAATCACGGCATGTTCATGACGGGCCGCGATATCCCGGCAGATCTCCGCGAGATCATGCAGTCCATCGGCACGATGCAGTTCCATGGAACTACGCTGGGAGAGGTACAGACGCTGGTCCAGTCGCTGCTGGCGGAAGCGGCGGAACACCGCCAATGGACCGTGCCCTGGGGCGCACGGGTCCAGATTGGATTGGGCATGTTCCAATATGCAGACCTTTACGAAATCGGCGCGGAATTTTATTGCATGCTGCGCGATGCCAGCGAACGCTACTTCCTTGCACGAGTCGATCTTACAAGAGGAACCGTCATGGTTCCTCATATCTACAGCTACATAGACAACACGGTGGAGCTGCATGAAAACGCGATGGCGATTCTGGGTGTTATCCTTGCCGGGATCATCCGTGACTTCTTGGTCGTGGAAAACCGGCAGAACGTGTTTGGCCAGCGGACCCAAAAAGTACGTGCTAATGCAGGTCGCGCTGCGTACGCCGGCCTGGCCGTGGTGTATTTACCGCGAGTTCGATACGATAAAGCTATCGATATTCAACCAGTGGTACACGCTTTTTCGGAATTCAAACCTAAGGTAGCGCACCAGGTCAACGGGCACCTACGCCGATCCAATTCAGCGTCCGCCGAACAAATCCTGCTCGCGCATAAAAACGGAATCAATGTGCCGGCGGGCTTTACGTGGGTCCGCCCCCACACTCGGGGCCTTCACGCAGAACAGGAAATTCGGCGCGAATACCGAAGCCGGTCGGCGACCCGTCTTTTGTTTGCCGCTGTCGAGAGCGATATAAATCGCAAGGCAGAATGGTTCGATTTTGAACGGGATATTCGCAGTTTGATGAAATCGCTTGGACTGACCGTCGAGCAAGTCAATGGCACAGGGTCGGGTGAGAGCAGCATTAACGTTATTGCGTTCAATAGCGTTACCAATGATATCTGGGCCATCCGTTGTCTCTGCCTTGGCACTTGGCAGAAGGTTGACGCGGAAACAATTCATGACGTGGCAGGTTCGCTTTCCCGCTACCCGACAGGGACCAAAGGCATGGTCGTAACGACGTCGGGCTTCACGCAGGGCGCCATGGACGCCGCCGCTGGGTGTGACTTCATGCTGCTGGATGGACCAAGGCTCACGGAATTGTTGCGCACACGGTAACTGCCCCAAGAGGTGAGCCGCGGTACTGACTGCTTAAAGCAATAAGTGCGACCACCTCATTTTTTGTTTGGCTCGCTGAAGGGATACCCAGAGCGGGCCTTTCCACACATTATGGCCTACACCCACCGTTTGATCCCCCATACAGTTGACCAGGGCTGCCGGTCGTATGACCATGCCAATTCTGACCGCTGTAGCTGAGTTCGAGCGCGATCTCACCATTGAGCACACCAAATCCGGTTTAGCGAGGGCCGCAATTGAGGATAAATTCCCCGGTCGCCGCTGCACGGTCATGCGCACGCAACGCGCTGAAATCAAAACACGGCTTAATGCCAAGGAAGCCGTAGCCAGCCCTGCGCGAGCGTTTAACATCAGCCGCCAAACCATCATACGGGTCCATAAAGCCGACCAAACCTCTGGCGCCTATCATCCGCTGCGTCAGGAATGTGCGTCAATTGACGCGGGTGCGTCACCCATGTGCGCCAGACGATTACGGAATGCTTGCCGCAACTTACTGAATCCAGGATCGCTCGATACCGTCACATTCACCTCAGTCGTCGGCTCCTGCACCGCCTCCGCATCAAGGCTGCGTATCTTGCGGATAGTTTGCACCGCGGCAGCATTACTCCTTATGATCCGCTTGATGTCAGCCGCATCCGACACTCCATGGACCAGCGTCAGCAACGTGTCCATCATCTTGCGAGCCATCAGCAGCCCTTTATTCATATCCAACACGTCTTGGTTGGCCTCGTTGACGCAGATCTGACGCACTTGCTCCTGCGTAAACTCCTGCGCCAAGTTTGCGTCATTGAAACGTTTCAGTCATGTCCGAATTGGGTCATGGCGTCATTTCCATCATAAAGTTCCTGTTCGGGGAATACTCAGTCGACGTATCGTTAGGCTTGATCGGCTGCTGCGATACTAGCCGCTGTCGAGTCAATGATTACAGGGAACGATAGTCAATGTGAAGTCCTTCAGTTGAAGCGCTCACCATCGCCGCCCGCAAATGTCCCTAATTTTGCTTCCCGCCCCAAGCAGGGCGAGCGCATTTTGGGAATTTCCAGAATCGCAGTGCGGTGTTCGGCGACCGATCAAGCGCAACGTTGCGCTCGACCACGCGGATGGTGGGTGTATCTGCCTTATGGGAGATAGTGGAATATTGGCGACTAATTATCACTGCGTTTCATACGCAGTGACGCCGTTGCGCTCGACCAGACGCACCGTCGGTATCTCTGCATTTGTAGAAATAGACTTCCTTACATCGGCCACAGCATCGTGACCCTCGGCAGATGGATCGCAATCTGATAACCGTCACCAGATGGTCCGTTTACCGACTTTATGATGAACCTGTCGAGACGCCAGCAGTCTTGGCGCGGCCGATGTTGGCGGTGTTTATGATCGGCATATGACAGTGCTTGTTGGTGTAGGTAACGCCTTTGTCACTGCAAACGGCTTGTAGTGACGTTTTGAACTTATCGACCACGATGATGAAGACCCCGCTGCTTTGACGCGCAATTTCGCGGTCGCTCCACTAGCGCTACCGTCTACATAGATCACCAAGCTTCTGACCCACATTACGATATAGGCCAAGGTGACCGACGCCGCGCAGCGTCAATTTTCTTTGCCTTTCGCAGCACTTGATCAGGCTCGACCTGCAACGCCATCAGTTGCCGCCTCAAAGGGTTCGAATTGCTGGCATTTTTGCTGGAGATCGCCTTCCCTTTCATTGTGCGCAGCCCAGTTGCGCCAACCCAAAGTTTCCATTTGGAAATCAATGCCGCCTGTCTGACGCTCTGCGCATCCGCTCAGCCATTTTGGTTTTGCATATGGCGCACTCCACTGTCAAAAATGATGTAAGGGATTTTCGTCAGTTTCGGCAGTACTTTTTGATGCAGCGGCTCACGATCACAAGTTCGCTTTAAGAGTGGTCCCAAAACCGCTGTCACTTATTGGCGCATTCCTGCAAGCAACAGAATCGCAGGCTTTTGGGCAGAACGTCACAGACCGTGGCCGACCTCGCTATGCGATGTAACCGACGACTCTGAACGAACGTGATTACCCATTCCAGTTGATCGTGGCCGATTTCCCCACCTGCTTGAGATCACTGGCCACGATGGCTGAAGGCATCGTATGCCGGCGTGATAGTGTTACGCATATTGCGTATTCAGACCATCGTGACTGTATTCATAGTACCCTTCTTCTGTTAAGGCCCAAGACGTCGACAAAATCACGTTCCTCAGAGTGTTTCGAATGGCTTACCACCCATTCGGCTGCTTTATCCATCGCGGTGGCTTTGTTGCAAAAATAAGATAAAGCAGAGTTTGGCTTTGTGCCGGCGGAATTATGGCATCGTGACCGTAATAGGCGTGCCAAGACGCGTAAAGCGATTTAACACGGCGGCACGGACTTGCAGCTCAGCGACCTGGCGGTCGAAGTCACGCGCCATGATGGGTTCCCCAAGCAGCTTGAAGCAGCGCATCTTGGTTTCTACCAAACTTCGTCGGTGGTAACCACTCCACCTCTTCCAAATAGTCCGTCCCAAGCAGCGTGTGGTTCGCAAGATCTCATTGCGCGCCGCGGCACCAGTCCGGTTCGTCTTCCATGGCTTGGCATTCTTCCGGGTCGGAATGATGGCATCCGCATGGCGTAACGCGATGGCCTCATGGCAGTCCTTCGTATCGTAGGCGCCATCACCGCTGACGCTGGCAATGGCCTCTTCCAGAGGAATCTGATCCAATAGGTTGGGAAGCATAGGGGCGTCACCGATGCTGTTGTGAGTTACTTCCATGGCCCGTATCTCAAGCGTGGCGGCATCGATGCCGAGATGGACCTTGCGCCATTGGCGACGGTAATCGGCACCATGCTTCTTCGTCTTCCATTCACCTTCGCCCAGCATCTTGATGCCAGTGCTGTCGACCAGCAGATGCAGGCCGATCGTAGTGGGTGCGACTTCAATAGCAACCTGCAATGTCTTTTGCCGCCGGCTCACGATGCTGTAATCCGGAACAGGCCAATCCAGGCCTGCCAGCCCGAGTAGGCTTTGCGCGATACCCATGGCTTGGCGTAGCGGCAAGCTGAACAGGCACTTGATACTCAGACAGAACTGGATCGCTTCGTCACTGAAGCTCGGACTGCGGCCGCGCTTGCCACTTGCCTGGCCATGCCAGTTCATGGCGGGATCGAGCCAGATAAGCAGCGAGCCGCGCGCCTTTAATGACGCGTTGTATGCCTTCCAGTTCGTCGTTCTGTACTTCTCAGGAGCGGGTTTCATGCGCCCAGCCTACCCGAGCTGCCTCCAATGTGCTGGACGGCGTGATTTGCGCAACAAAGCCCATCGCGGTCTCAAAGGGCCAAGCTTTAGTAGTGATGAGGTGATACGCAAGATTGTTCACTCGCCGGATTTCTTCGGTGTCATAGCCCTCGGCCATATGGTCCTGCTCATCAGCGTCAATCGTTTCGAGTTGGAATAATGCTAATAAGCTCGCGAGAGCCAACGGTTCGCCTGGGGTGGACATTGGCTCTCTTGACGAGGCTGGTACGGAAGATGTGCAGGCCCGCTCGACATTATCCTCGGCCATATCGGAAAGATATCTAGCAAGGGAAATTGGGAATGGCGCACTCGGTATAGTCATCCGTGCGGAACCCGGTACATTGTGATGAATGTTTTCTTGAAGCGAACTGACAAAACCGCCAAAAGCCGAAGCGAGCTTATCGCAATTGCGCTCAGACGGTACTGACAAAACCGGCGAAAGAGGAATTTCTGCAGTTTTGTCGATACCAGTGGCCCACTTTTCAAGCAAATGGGCTTCGGCACGGGCGATCCAGTCGATCACGAACGGCTTCCCTCTTTTTTGGACTGTACCTGCGGGTTGATCAAATAGATAACGGTCGGCCGGCCCGTATCGCCCTGATGCTGGATCGGCTTGACCCATCCGGCTTCTTCCAGCAGGCTGAGAGCGCTCTCAACCTGTTTCGGTGCTGCTAAACTGCCCCACCCCTTGCGATGGACATCGCGCGCCGTAAAGCCATTGTCGAGCTTGCCTTCAGCCAGCCGCCGGCTCAGCACCTGCGCCGCCGTCATGGTGGCGGCCTCCGTCATCGCGTAAATGCGACGAGCGTGACTTTCCAAGTATGCGCAATAGGCCGCTGCCTGCAGGGCGATATCTTCTTTGATATGACCGACATGCCCCTCGACCAAATGGAAAATCAGCGCTAGCGAGCAAAACAGCTTTTCGTATTTCGCCAGGTGCTGGCGCATCAAGGGATTCGTTTCCCGGACGATACGGTGATACAAGTCTTCGCTCCACGCAATGAAGACTTTCTGAGCAGCGTCATCAAAACTGAAATAAGGCAACTTGACATGGTCATTGGCCCGCGTAGCACCGTCCATAACCGGGTCGAAGCTGGCCAAGTGATCAAAGATGGCGCGCATAGCGGCACGCGACTCCTTGGCCGGAGTGCGGTCATGCCAGGCCCACGGCACTGGATCAGGATAAACTAATACCTGAAATCGCTGAATGCGGCCGTCATTGTCGAGGGAATTCACAATTCCACCGAGATACTGGGTCAACAGATCAGGCTGAATGCCGCCGAATACACTCAGGCACAAATTCTGCACATACTTGCTGCCCCGTCCGATGCGATCAATGTGAAAACTGTTTGATCCGTTCCAGCTTTCAAGATAAAAGGCGCGGTCGCCTTCGTGGCCGGTCTTGTCCCAGCTGCTCAATAGACCGGTCAACTCATCGCGTAATACTAGAAGGCCAGCTGGATTCGTCGTCAGCAAGTCACCCAACTTTTCAGTCGTGGCATCGTTGCATTTGAAGCGCCGCTGATACGGCTCCACCGGGGCTTGCAGCGCTGCCAGATTGCGCTTGGCCGTCGCAAGCCGATTATTGTTTTCGTGGGCATCGCCATCGGCCGCGATCGCGTCCTTCATATCCTTTTCGATCGCCTTTTTATAAGCGTCATGAGCGGCCTTTTCAGCCGTATAGGCAGCCAATTTGTTAGCCAGCTTGACTGCTTCGACAGCCTCAAGCCGGTCCAGGTCATTCATCGCCACGCTGATGGCCGGGGTCTTTTTGGTAGACGGCTCGCCTACGATACCGCCCCACAAATTAGGCACGACGAGCCAGCCGTCGTCCAGGGCTTTGGGCTTCACGGCGGTACGCGCGCCGATGATGGAACCGAGTGCGGTGATCAACGCCGCAGCGATATAGTCTGGGGAACACGGCATGCGACTAGCCTCGTCGAATACGAAGTCTGCCAGACGCCTGGGCAGTAATGCGACCGATAACGGTACAACCGGCTGCAGCTCAGCGACAATAGCTTGAGGGGTGGACCAGCCCAAGGACGCTTCGCCTTCCGGGCGAACCGACAGGTGTTCCGGCTTCGTTGACACACTATCCGAGATTGCCGACAGCGACGAGCGAAATATCTCTTCGGCATCGCTGGGCGCAAACCGTGCATCGCATTGAAAGTCACTATTCTCAGCAACATTGAGATTATGCATTTTTAAAAAACTCCTTTCCGCTGTCCGGCAGTGATTGATCAGGAATCACTGCCGGATATGCCCTCATGAGTTCGGGCTTAAAATGTGTTGCTCATACCAAAGCCAAGCAGGCTTGATCGGACCCTAGAAGGGAAAATCATCAAAAGTAGGCCCAGCGCAGCTTTTCGAGTTAGGGCTTTTCGGAGCGGAATGTTGTGGGCAGGTGGGCGGGTAGTGGTGAGCCTCGACAAGTATACGGAGCTCGTTTGAGATGTACTCGCTCAGCTCCATGCTGAATCCGGCATGGTAGGAGTCGTACCAGTGGAGGTAATCTGTAATCTTTTCAGCGTGACTGCAAATGGCCCAACAGTCGTCAAACCTTTTGCTTGCGTGCTGTGGAAACCGATTGCGCTGCCAGACACTGAGGTCGTGCTTGTCCGGCGTCTCAAGCCAAAGGAGCGCATCGCAACGGCCGGCCCGGTACATATACGGATTGGGCTCGAATGCACCGGACTCTGATTTGTTCATAGCCGAAGCAGTAAATGTGCGGGGAGTAGCGGTCGATGTCGTCATTTTTCGTTTTCCTTTCAATGGTGGATCTACCAAGAATGTTTTGCACCAAGCAGCCGGCTAAGTGCTGTCGAGTGCGGTTGTTGCCCAACGTCAGACAGCGACGTGGATGAAATTGGCTGTTTCGGGCACAAGCATGGGCAACCCAGTTACCCACGTCCACATTGCGCAACCTATTTATTCCAGCTTCTGCGGGTCCTTCTCCAGAGTCGCATGGAGCCGCTCCAATACGCCGTCGAAGCCGTGGTTATAGACGAGTTGCTGAAGGAAATTGGTGAAAGGAGTGTCGCTACAGATGGCTTGCGAGCCGTCAGCCTCCTGCTTGTCGAGATACGCTACAGCTGCCTTGAATTGCTCTTTACGGAAAAGAAACAAAGGCGTGTCTATAGCTGTTTCCACCAATGTACGAGCATCACACTCACCGATCGATTTCAAGTGGGCGAATCTGGCAGCCAAACTCGCATTGTCGGAATCGGCGATCGCAGTTTCGATGGTTTTCATCAGGTTTTGCATGATTACTTCCTTTCAAGGTGTTTTTGGATTGCGCGAAGAAAGCCACGAATGTTCGTCATTCGTTCGACGCCGAGCTTTTTAGGAATCAGTGGTAGCAATGCCCAATACAACTCGTCCGGGTGGGCGTAGTAGTGGCAGACTTTGTCGAGGGCCGCCGCCGCTGCCTGTTCGCCGCTCATATGGGCCATGGACAGGTCCGGTATCTGGATCGGAGCGTTATCAGGAGGCGCCACCGTTATCGGCATAACGCCAGGGTCGGACACCTCCTGTTTTGTTGCGGCGTCGCAGGCGTCCATGGCGTCGGTTGCATCGCCTGCGGGAAGTTTGGTTTGAATTGTCATTTGCTCTCCCCTTGTTAATTAGCGTTTAGGCGCTTCGGGAAAGCTCGGCATGGTCGCGCAAGAATCTGCCGGGTCCGGCACAGGCTTGGCCTGGACACACAGGTCGATGACGTGTGGGGATTGCGCTATTATCTTTTGTGCGTCTGCCTGGCGCGATTTGGCGGCGCAACGCTCCAAGTAAGCATCCAGTTCATCCTCGAAAAATACCGTGGTGCGGGGACCAAGTTTGAACGGACGCGGAAAATCTGGCTCGGTGTTGATCTTGAGCCAGACCGTCGAAACACCGATGTCGAGTTTTTTGGCGCTGGCGCCAATGCGGAGCGTTTTCCGTGGTGGGGTGTGCTGAACCATGTTGCCCTCCTATGGGCTGTGTTAAACATGGTTCTTATCGTGTTGGGATATTTGGCAGGTGCAAGCGGGTTGTCGATATATCCCACTGGAGAATGTCAAACTGGACACTGCGGATGGAAAGATGGACGCCAACGATGATCCATTGATTGCATAACTTGCAGTAGTTCCGACTTAATCGGACAAGAAGTTTCAGAATACAAACTTCCGAGTTCGACCGAGGCTAATGGAATGGTCGCCCCTTCCCGAAACGGCATCAGAGTGCCACAGTGGAAAGCGCGACGATCCACTAACCGAGAGGGGCGACGAAATGCAGATTACAACAGTCGGGCTTGATCTGGCAAAGAATGTCATACAGGTACATGCAGTAAATCAGCATGGCAAGGCAGTGCTGAAAAAGTCATTGAAGCGCGATCAGGTATTGCCTCTCTTCGCTAACCTGACGCCATGCCTGATCGGCATTGAAGCGTGCAGCAGTGCCCATTATTGGGCCAGGAAACTACAGGCAGTGGGGCATACCGTCAGGCTAATGGCACCTCAATTCGTGAAACCGTACGTCAAGACGAATAAGAACGATGCTGCCGATGCCGAGGCGATCTGCGAAGCAGTAGGCAGGCCGAACATGCGCTTCGTACCGATCAAGAATGTGGAACAGCAGGCAGTGCTCTCTCTGCATCGCGCACGGCAGAGTTTCGTCAAGGCGCGTACGGCTCAGGCCAATCAAATCCGTGGGCTGTTGAGCGAATACGGCATCATCTTGCCTCAGGGAATAAGCCAGATCGTCCAACGCCTGCCTGCTATTCTGGATAATACCGAATTCGATTTGCCAGCCGTCTTTCGCCATTTGGTGCAGCGCCTGGTAGAGCATTTGAAGGAACTCGATCGCCAGGTGGGCGAACTGGAACTGCAAATCCAGATCTGGCATCGGGAGAACGACGTCAGCAGGAAATTGGCAAACATTCCTGGTATTGGCGCCATCACAGCAAGCGCAATGGTGGCCTCGATTGGCGATGCCCAGTTTTTTAAGAATGGTCGTCAGTTAGCTGCCTGGCTGGGGCTGGTGCCGCGACAGCATTCAAGTGGAGGCAAGCCAACTCTTCTGGGGATTAGCAAGCGTGGTGATCCGTATTTAAGGACGCTCCTGATTCAAGGCGCCCGAGCCGTTTTGCGAGTGGCAGAACGCAAAGCCAATTATGCTGGTAGCTGGCTGGCCAACTTGCTGGGACGACGAAACCAGAACGTCGCAGCCGTCGCGCTAGCCAATAAGAATGCACGCATTATTTGGGCGCTCCTGGCGCATGACCAAGATTACAAAGCGGGCTTGCACGCAGCGGGGATATCAAGTGACGACTCGTAATACCGAAGATACAACGTTATTAAATTACCATTCTTACCAAGTTTGAAGGAGCACTCCACCAATTGCACAGGCAATCATGACGTGATGGCGAGCTAGGTCAGACCGTGGCAGGTCAAACCTACTTTACACAAGGAGCGCAAAGCTCGAGAGGCTGTTTAGGAACCTGCCAGCATATTCCATCAGGGACAGAGGCGACGGCCTCAATCAAAGTCCGGATCTATGGCTGCAATCTTCACCTACTCACTTCATTGACTGATGGCTTGGCAAAACAGGGGCGACCATCTATGTGTAAAAACGTGAACGCTCCGCACGGCCCATGCTGCTTTACCTCACTGGCGCAGCAAAGTAACCTTTTCGCATGTGGTTAGATATGCTGGACCTTGCGTAAATTTGTGGGCCTTGTTTGTTTTTACACAGCCTGGACCCAAAGCTGCCATTCAAAAATCCGTTGCCATTGACCTAACTGCGATTGCTAGGCCCATTTTAAAGCCGCTTTTCACTTCGAAAACACCCATTTTGATTATGGGAACTTTCATGGCAGTTCAATCTAATGCACCGTTCGCTTACATGAACAGCATATTGCGCTATTCATTCATAGTTAAATATAAGCCGTCTCCGTTATGGCCATCTTCGAAGTGAATCCAATATCGCTTGTCAAGTTTCTCAATCCGGTAAAAAAACTGCTTTTCTGACACTCTTCTCGCCGCGAGCTCTTCCATAAGCCGCCACTGCCACGCTGCCATCTCGATATGCATGCGCATTAGTCGCGCGTCCCAAGCCACACGTCTCCCACCGCGAGAAATCTTGGGCAACCCAATACTTAGTAAGAACGCGCGCATGGCCATAAAATACTGCGCTGTGAGTCTGTGGACGGCTTCCACATTAGCGGGTATCGCATCCTCATTTACCGGATCCCAGAACTGGCCGACCACTCTATTATTGGGTTGCGCTTCATCGCGGCAGGCCAAGGACACCGCACACATGTACGCACCACCTGGCAGCGCATTGTGCGCCGGCGCGATCTGATTTTCGAATGCATCATTAATCAAGTCTCGATCGTTAATGCGAGTGTGTTGATTTATTTTCCTGTGTGTCCCTTTTGACTCAACGAAACACAACCCCACGCCAGTAGCGTTTGGAAGAGGGCTGAAACACAGAAAGTCCGGAGACAGTCCCGGTGCGAGTGCTGCCATGCCAGGTGAAAGTATCGGGAGCAGCGGCCCGTACAGACTGCGGTGAAATAGCCGTTGAACACCCCAAGCCTGTCTAGCCATGCACATTGCCACCGTCTGCCCGAGCACAAAACTCAAATGCACTTTTTCTGTTGTCTCTATTTCAGACTGGGCAGGAGAAACTACCGGACCTGCTGCCGCGCCATTCGGAAAACCATAAATGGATTGCAGTAGAGGCGCTCTACTTTGGGCGTAGGTGCAGATTGCATAGACCTGTGCTAAGTTCGCAAGCGGCAGCATTTGTACCGCTGCAATAGTGCCGTAACCCGCCGTGACTGCATCGAAAATCATATGAGCCTTCGGCACATTAATCTCACTGTAGACATTAACACCGAGGATGGACTGCAGCAGTCCAACAGCAGCCGGCAGTTGCACAAGATCGAACTGGCCAGCTCCTCCTGGCGGCGGGTTGTTGAGGTTGAGTACCGGATTGTTATACAAGAGTCGCCAGTTCGGCGGCGCTACGCTTGCTGCTAGCGCAGCGCCGGCTGGCCCCGGCGGTATAGGTGCTGGCTTTCCCGTTGCGCAACTCGCATGGAACATCGCAAATAACATGTATGGCCCTTTAAATTAATCGGTCGGAGTATCATTGCACTGCACCATTGGCCGCTTATTAGCACGTCATGACGGTAGGTCTGGTATTGGCCGACTGCCGCCTAAGTCGAAACGGAGAAGATCGACCCTAAGCGGAAGTTGTCCAAGTTGCCTTTTTGAACGCAAAAGCTGGAGAGGGAGTAACACCCCATCCAGGGGTGGCAAGTCCTAGATCGATAGGCCCGAGAAAGAGTGCGACATTCCAACCAGGTTGATGGACAGTGCTGCCGTATGCAACTCCATCCAAGGCTCCGTCTGAAAACTCATAGTCGCGCATGAATTCGGTGACAACTTGAGAGGGTAAGTAATCGATGTGAACTTCGTTGTTGCGTGCAACCGGCTTCATTATGTCGTTAGCGAAGTCATGCAAGAAACTCAAAGTGAGGGCCTGCTTGCGAGGTTCCTCTGCGAATATGCCCGGTACAGGCGGCAGGTGCCGCAGGTCCAAAATCCGTATTGGTCGAATCGAGCGCCAGAGCCCTACCTTTGCTTGCTTCGTTCGTGTCTCCTTCAGCGCTGTGGTTGCCGATGAGGCGAGATAAAGCATCGGAATGCCTGCTGGATTCATGCGATTGCTCTGTAGGGCGAGCTTGAGAGGAGGAGGGCCGAAATCCGACGCTACCACGCGCTGACCTTTAGGAAGGTCTGTGCGCGCGCGCCAAAGGCTCAAACCGGCAGGAAGCTCCACAATTAAACCGAGTGCTTCACTTGCTTGGGCAATCCTACTTAGCAGTGATGCTGGGGTGAATGAATCTTGGTCATCCCTGCCATTATGATGAAAAAAAATCTCCGCTCGTGCTTTACGGTCTGGCAAAAAGATTCCCAACTACTCCATAAGGCATCGTCAAGGTCAAGTGCGCCCACATCGAAGTCACACCACGGCTCACCCTCCATAGCGCCAACGATTGCCGAATACAGACTATCAATGCCAGCATGGTCTCGAGGCAATTCGAGCCCAACCTTGTTGAGCATGTCCCAAGAGTCCCAATGATGACCTAGGTAGCCTCCTTCAGCTGAGCAATACCCAAGCTGTTCAACTGCTCTGCCGTAGTACCGCCTAATGCACCGCTCAATGTGGGACGCCACTTTGTAGGCCTCCACTGTTGGGGAGTCAAACTTGCCGCAGAAGTCGCAACCGCGACGTCCATTGTGTTCTCGAATCCAAGCACGTAAATCTTGGTCGGAAAAGCAAGAGGAGCAGACGCGGTGTAAATTCATATGCAGAAAATTGCTGAATAGAGAGATATGCTGCCTCGGCTTTCAAAGTCCAGGCAGTTTTTCATTGTATATCGCAAAGCAACAATTTCAGCAGTTGTAGCAACGTTACCGTCCTCTCCTATTTGAGGAACTTGTGTCCAGAAATGAAAAGCCCGGTTGGTACCGGGCTTCTTTGTTAAGGTGAATATCTGCTTGTGGCCGGCTGTCGCCCTACCCGGAACGGGAAATATCGACCTAGAGCGAAAGTAGCCGCTCGCGTTCGGCGGCGGCGTCCCACTCAGTCTCGATCGAACGCGCCAGTGCGGTCGATCGCGTGACCCGATACCCAGATTTCCTGCGACGGGTGTTTGATCCGCAGCTGGTCAACAACAGGAGACGAAGCGCAGTACTCGATATTGACTAGGTAGCCATTCGACACATTTGCGCTGGTAGTGGCCGCTAACACTTCGGCTCCTTCCAGCTGCTCCTGCTCGTCAACCGACACGCCGAGTTCCATGGCGATCGCTTCAAGGTGGCCCAGTAATGGCGGGGTCTCGTCCTTATCCATGCCGTAATAGCCGTCGTCGAGAGTGGCGCCCACGACCTGAACCTTAGGCGGGCCGACGATGAGCCGCCTGCCAACGGCGGTCAGCGCTACCTGCACCGTCACATCTGCGGCATGGCCACTGTAGGGCCGATCAGTGTCGACTTCGCCCTCCACTTGCCCTTCATAGTCGATCAAGAAAACGTCGCCAATCTTGAGAGGCAACGGTGAAGCACCTGCGAATTCCAAATTTACTTCCCATGGACCCGTGGTATTGGTATCTGCCATCTGAGCCGCAACGTCATCGTCATCAATCACCTCCTCTTTGGCGGCCTCAATGAATTCATCCTCCAGATCGGCGTCTGTTACGTGGATGCGCGGTCCACCGCACTCATGTGAGGCCTCGGCCAGCGCTCGCACAAGGACGTCGGCGGCGATTGACACGCCCAAAGATGCGGCGCGTTCCCTTAGCTGGGCTACGTCGACGATCCAGTGCATCGAGGAAGTGAGATAGTCGGGCTCATCCGAAGCCTGAAGGACACCCGAGCTGGTATAGCCCATTGCAGCAACGACCAGTTGAAAGGCATGGCCCAGGACGATAGGCGAACCAGTATCGGCCAGGTGGACACGAAGAGCGTGAGTAAGGGAATTGATAGACGTCGACATGCATTTTCCAATTCATCACGTGCAGAGAACCCACGGTGCCTCCCCGCACGTGCGAAAACGCATGGTTGCGAGAAAAGGTAAAGCAAAGGTGTACGGTGCTGCGATCCTGTTGAGACGTGGACTCGGCCGGACCAGGGCTTGCGGCAAGTCTAGCAACAATCGGTGAGGATGCGCAAGAGTAATCGAGAAGGCCGAGCACGTAGAATTCCGACTTAAACGGAAACCTCACGGGGCAGTGCGACAGCAGCGTCTGCGTAGCTGTAACCAGTCGCGGACATCTGGCACGTGTTTGGCCGCTGCGCGCTGGCACCGCGCCCTGCGGGTTTTGGCTAGTCAGCGACTTCAAAACGCATCGAACAGCGCCGCTTTAATCGCTGCAATGTCGTCTTGCGCACAAATCTACCAAGCCAATTGCAGGCCGGCGCCAGTCACCGTACTTCCGAAGCTACGGTCTCGGCTTAGCCCGATAAACGACTGTTTCTGGCCGGCTACTGCCGAAGTCCAAGGACCAGGTCTGCCCCGTTGCGGCCGGTCGCTCTATCCGCTTAAACGACTGCTTCGCGCATCGGCCAGCCCCATAGTCGAGCCAGTTTTAGGCCCCCGCACAACCATAGCTACTAGCACCAGAGGCGCCATCGCTGCTTAAGGAACGTAGTATATCTTCGAGAGCAAGTCCTGAATGACGGGCAGCTTGAGCTCACTCTTGCGCTCCTGAAGGAACCGGAGGAACTCGTCGTCTTGCGGCTTGGGAAAATAGTGGGAAGGATGCAAATCGAATTTCCAGGCCTCGTGCCCTACCAGTTTCAACGCGACATAAATCCGTTGGGCAGCGTTGTTCGGCGCGCGACCCCAGCCCGTGGAAAAGAACATGGCTGATTGCGCAGCCGGTCGGCTGCACAAAAGGCGTGTCGGTGCCAATTTCGCATCTTCGAACAGTTCATGATCGACGAAGCCACCAAGGCCATAGATGATTGGCGCCGCAGTGGAAATCGCGCGCGTGGCCGAAGTGACTCCCTCGGCACTCGTCTTGAATGTGTGGAGAGCAAAAAACAAGGCCACGTCAATGTCATGCGTGACGTCCAAGCCTACGCTTGGAAGACCGTAGTGCTGTGCTGTTGCGAAGCCCCACATCCGATAGCGATAGGAATTTACGAAATTCAGTAACTCCCGCTGCATCCCCTGTTCTTTCGCCCGCTCGTGAACGTAGAGATCCAGCAAGGCGGACCATGCACCAAAGCTGTCCGGAAAATACAGATCAGTTCTCGCTGCGGAAGGAAGCAATGAGGGCTCATCGACGTCCTCCGCTCCATATAGCCGGAGCAGTTCATCCTTCGTACGTCCTTTTTTTTCCGTCGTGTAGTGATTGGACTGCCCGCGCCATACACCACTAAAGTTTGGGTCACCTGATTTCACGCTTGCCGCGATGGCACGAACTTCCTCAATGGAACGGACCTCAATGACAGGCACTCGGCGGAACGGTACTCTTAAGAATGATCCCTTGGCCAGCTCATCCAGGGGACCAACTGGCAGATCCTCCGTGCGCCCGTAGACGGCGGCGCCGTGGGCCGGAGTCCAGCTCCAGCAGTTGCCATGAAGTGGATCTTCGAATCCCGGCGTTCCTACGCTCTTGTTGACTTGTCCGATGTCGCAGGCAGGAGAGACCCGATCTGCAATCGGATTGACGTTATCTAGGTGGGCGAAGAGCTGGTCAACGGAGCGCATCAAGCATCCTCTGGCCGGCCTCAAATGCGGTTCCCAATACGGCCGGGGCCACTGGTGGGAGAGTTTGAACATTCACGGCCCGGTAAGCGAAGTCGAGGGTCGCCTGACCTGGCGACGCGAACCGTGTTCCAACTTCCAAACCAAGTGCATAGAAACACGCTGCTTCGATAAAGCTGGGCAGGCGTGCATCGGCATGGGGCCTATGAAAAATCGTGGGGCGCCCCCCCGTTTTCTTTTCAGCTTCGACAACCACGTCGCGCAAAGACTTGGCGTATTCGTACTTATCCAAATAAAGACCCATGAGGCAGTTCAGGGGCGCTCGGATAAGCTCAATCCCAGCAGGCTGATCCTGGATGAAGAAGACCCGCTTGTCGTGCCTTTCGGGAGCCCTGCCCACCCGAACGGTTGGCCTGAAACGCAGAGCTTGCAAGGCAGTTCCAGTCGCCTTCGTGATCTGTGGATCCAGGGCGCGACAAACGGCAACCTTCTGGGAAGGCACTACGTATCCATTCATCAGGTACCCAAGTAGGATTACGAAGATCTGCTCGAACGCAGGCTCTGCATGCTCAAGTGGCATCACCAGCAAGCTCTGTGGTTCGTCGCCCGGAACGGTTCGCGCCTCAAGAATGCGCGCCGCGACCATGACGTCAGCTACGGACGTCCAGGCGGAGAGCTCGCCCAATATCTCGGCGCCCCTTTCTTTTGGAAAAAGCTCGTCGCTCATCTCACCTTCCTCGCTTGTTCGCGGTTAATTGGGAATTCTGGTTCTGTGTGCCAAGTCTACTTATCGCCCTGACATAGATCAATCGTGAGACAACGATAGCAGCCGCAAGACGTTCGGCAGCTTTGGCCGAACCCGGACGATTAGGAAGTTTGAAATTCGATCACATATGACACTGACTGTCAGATGAAGTCTGAGTTACTGCACATCACTTGGCCAACTAGGGACGTGTCGCTTGCTGGCGCAATGCTGTTTCTTCGAGTTGCGCAATGCGCGCATACGCTTCTTGCAGCGCCTGGTGGCATTCCTCCTTTGTCGCGGGCAATACATAGCCGATCGCACGAACATTCTGTGCAGGCTGATGAGTATTTACACGTACCTGATTCAACGCCGGCAGATCGGCCAGGCTAAGCTTCCATTGTTCCTTGGTCCAGGTCCAGTTGATGAAGGCACCAAACACGAAGTGGCCGTCTACCAGTTTCAATTCTCCATTCTTCAGGGCGACGTCGATCCGCTGGTTCACCTTCTTACGAGTAAAGCTCGGATAGGGGTCATTTTCAGGCACCCGGGAAACCAGCAGTTCGACCGCGACTTCGCGACTGATAAAGTCATGTATCTGCGGCAGCGTCTCCTCCAGCCGGGCTACAATGGCTTCGGCTTGCTGACGTTGCAAAAGCTGTTTTTTATTAATAGGCATGCTTGCTCCCTGTAGAACCACATTTTTTGATGTTTCTATAAAGCGCGAACAAGGTTCGCAGCCTATCTAGCCCGCTGAGAAAAAGGCAGGACATTCTCGCCGGGATGAATAATCTGTTCAAGCCGTGCGCCGAGCAACTGCCAGGCTTCGCGCATTTCCTCGGCATAGTCGTGATGCAGGTAATGGCGTCGGACTTTGCTGCCGTGCAGTTTATGGTTCAGGCAAGCGTCGATGACATCGGGCGCGACCTTCAGTTTTTGCATCAGGGTCGCGCCGGTCCGGCGCAAGTCATGCGGCGTCCAGTCACCGTTCTTGCCTTCGGACAACACGAGTACGTTCGCTTGCCTGCTACGATGCTGCATCGGCTGACGTGCATCGCCGTGGCGATTCTTCTTGAATATAGTTTGGCGGTCACCGACCTGTTTGGAAATCGACTTTTCATCGACATGGTCATCCTTTCGCAACGCTGGGAAGCACCAGTCGGTATCGCCAGTCAGTTGGTGGAGCGCGCGGAATCGTTGGAGTGCGAAATCCGACAGGTACACGGTCAGCGCCGTTTGATGCTTCTTGCTGCCCTTCGTGTTTTCCGCCGGGATGAACCAGGTCGCCTGCTCCCAATCGACGTGTTCCCAGCGTGCCAACGACAATTCCCCGACCCGGCACAACGTTGACAACATGATCCACAGGCTCAGTTCCGTGGTACGCGCCAGCGGACGCAGTGCACTGCGCCGGTTGGGTGCCGCGCCATACTGTGTGCGCATCGCCTGGCAGATCGAATTCAGTTGGCGGATTTCAACCTCAGACAAACAGCGGTCCCTTTCATTACTCATATCGTAGTCAGCGCTAACGAGCTGTTCGATGTCAATCAAGTCGACCGGATTCTGCTCTATTAACAGCCGCCGCCACGGCTGACGTTGCTGCGCCCATGCAAACATCTGCACTAGGTTCTTGTATGTCATGACCGCTAGGCGGTTCACGTTGCGACCAACCATGGCGCGCAACAGCCTGCGCAGATCATCCTCGGTGAGGGACTTGATGGCGATCTGGCCGATCACTGGCAGCACATCCTTGCCGAACGAGCGTTTTAACTCCGCATTACCATCTTTGCGGCGCACGCCATCAACGATCCATTTGTCGAACAGGTCCTGGACGCTCAGGTTATCAATCCGCTGCTGCGTAGAACGTTCTAATTCGGCGCGCTGCTGGGCAGCGAGACGGTCAGTTTCCGCCTGACGGGCCTGCTCCTGTTGAATCTGAACGTCGATACCCTGCCGCGCCAATGCCCGGATTTCCTGCGCCTTGAGGCGCGCATCCTGCAATGACAAATGGCCAGCATCCGTCTTCGCACCCCAGGGGCGCGGCAGCCGAACTTCGCGCTGCTTGCGGTCGACTACATATTGCACAATCCAGCTTTTCACACCGTTGACGGCGACGCGTACTTGCAGGCCAGTGTCCACGTTTTTCTTGAACGGCTTGTCCCGTGCCTTAATTGCCTCGACTTGCATCGCTGTCAGTTTCGCCATCGTCGTCCTCCGTGCCTTAACCGTGCCTTAAAAAATAGTAGATGCCAGTGTACGAGGCCGACCGCCATTAGACAATCAATTTTCGCCATTTTGTTTATTTAAGTTTTTGTTTTTTATAGAACTTGTTGAGCAATCGGAGGAGCTTGGACGGTATTGGACGTCGTTGCATGATGCGTGCAAAGAGTGATCCCGAGCGAAATAACTACATGGGGTGCAAGGGGTAGGAGGTTCGAATCCTCTCGCCCCGACCAATAGAATCAAAGAGTTACAGCGAAATCTGTATAGAAACGCAGCACTGTATATTAGACATTTTCTAATATCGTGCTGCGTTTTGTTATGTCGGCATTTGTAGCTTTACCGTTAAGGCTCACCTAGCACTTGTCATCTAACAACCACGGCATCATATAAATTCATCTAGTATTGAACGAATTCCATGGCTGCTCCAGCACCTCCGCCACAACTCGCCACCATGGTAAATTATTGGCCGGAGCTGCCGAAATTTGGGGTTGAACCGTCCAAGACGAGCGGCTCGTCGGTGAGGGCCGGATATACAGGCTTAGTGTTTTGCAGGAGAGAATTGCTGAAGACCGCATCTATTTGGCAACGCCTGATTGTATTAAGGACACAGCTAGGCTGAAGTGGGGACCGAAGACCTTATATAAAGTTTTTCAAGATTTAACCGATAAGCACTATAGAGAATCTGTTTGGTGCAACACTGGCTCTGGATTGACCGGGAAAGGCATGTGGATCCCCTGCGATGATTTCGTGATCTTTGACTATGTTGATGATCAGTCGCCACTACCGTGGCCTCAGATCTATTTGAAGTTTGGGTTACTTAAGTCGGGCCAGACAATGGCAATGGTTTCTTGCCATAACTGAGGGAAAAAATGGAAATAGGACTGTGTCCGGTATGTGAAGAGGGCGTTTTGAAGGAAGTATCTCAACTTAACAAGCTCTCGTTCCATGGAAGTGAAATTGAATACGTTTCTCTGCACTCCGAATGCTCGGTTTGCGGCAGCGTGTTAGCAAACGCAAGACAGGTTGAGCAAAATCGGCTCGCCGTAATTGCGGCAGAAAATAAATTTCTAGCTGCAGTAAATGTTCCGTTTGCATTTCAACTTTGCGAAAAACCAGAGGGGCAAAATCCAACTCCATGCACGGTAATTAACAGGAGTGATTTGACTGTATGGATTCATGAAGTGGTAGCCACGCATTTTTCTGCTCGACAGTGGCAACATCTGTGGTCTCGCCCCTATATTCCCGTACCACCGGCGTTAGTTAATCAAAGCCTGTTTCTCTCTAAACATGCGTGGCGGCAGGTACTTTAGGGCGCTATGCGGGTGCTTCGTATTGTAGTGCTCAAACCAGTCCACCAATTGTTGCATCACAGTTTTGGCATCCGGACGCAATGCCAGCTTGGCGTAATCGCGCTTGATGGTTTTGACCAGACTCTCGGCCATCCCGTTGCTCTGCGGGCTGGAAACCGGCGTGGTCACCGGCTTGAGACCAAGTGCACGCGCAAATGATCGTGTCTCAGCAGCGGTATAGCAACTGCCATTGTCGGTCAGCCATTCAATCTCCGATGGCGCCGTGCTGTTTGGACCAAATCGTGACTCGATCGCTTGCATCATCAAGTCGCCCACCAGCCCGGCGTCAATGCCTTTTGTTGTCGCCACCCAGCTCATGACTTCCCGATCGCAGCAGTCCAGCGCAAAGGCTACCCGTACCCGTTCGCCATTGTCGCAAGCCACTTCAAAGCCATCCGAGCACCAGCGGGTATTGCTGCTGTCGACGGCTACCTTGCCATCGTGTCTGCGGGTAGAGACCGGTCGCTGACCATGACGATAGAGCAGCAGGCCATGGTCCCGCATGACCCGATAGACGCGTTTGTGGTTAGGAGACTGTCCGTTCGGCCTGGGATGCTGATGTCGCAATACGCCCCAGACCCGTCGATAGCCATAGGTGCCGAGGCCGTGAATGACGTGCCGAACGTCTTCCAGCAGTAACGTGTCATCCATCCGGCTGCGTGCCGTGCGGCGGTCAGTCCAGTCGTCAGAACGGTTGAGCAGTGCCACGAGATGACTGCGCGCCACGCCAAGGGTCGAACACACCAGTCTCATTGGTCGTCCCCGGGCAACAGCGGCGAGCGCGCAATCCACTTTTTTGCTTTGGCAAGGTCCACCGCTTCCTTGAGGATGTCATTCTCCAGGGTCTTGCGTCCCAATGCCGCTTCCAGTTGCTTGATGCGCTTCATTGCATCCTGCAGTTCAGACGCTGGCACGACGGGCTCATTGGCACGCACGGCAACCAGCGATCCTTCTGTATAGGCCTTGCGCCACTGGAACAGCTGGCTGGCGGTGATACCCGCTTCCCGAGCCACCAGGGACACCGACATCCCCGGTTCCATACTGCGCTTGACCCATTCCAGCTTCTGTTCCGGGGTCCAGCGTCTGCGCCGCTGGACCCCGGTAATGACTTCCACTTGCTGATTTCTTCCCGAAGGCATAGGCATATCCATAGCAGTATTCCTAATCGTTAGTTTAAGGAATACCGACGGTCCGGAGAATCACGGGGCTACTTCAATCTGTTACATCCGTTGCCAGTAGCTGCCAAGGCGGTTGCTGGGCGTGAGAAGGACGTAGTGACTCTGGACACTATTGTCGTTGCATACTCTGCTGAAAGTTGCGTTAACGTTGAACTGCATGGTGCTACGAATCCGACAGTTACAGCTTCGTTTTGCTCAATGCAAAACGAACGGAGAAAAACCGAGCGTTATTACCGGACCCGCTAATGAAGACTAAATTCCTGATAGCAGATGAATTTCGGCTCGAAGCGAGCGGAAGACATATTGGCATTGGTCTTTGGCCAGATGATGTCTTAGTTATACAAAATGGTGCGCGCTCAGCTGAGGCAGGATCTGACCAGAATTATGCTATCGAAAGACTTGGATTCTTGATAGTTGTAAGCGGGTTAGAGGAAGGCACTCACAAATTCCGAGGCACCATCTTTAACCCAAGCGGGATAGCTCATAGCCCTGACATTGATCTTGGAGATCTAGAGGTCGCACGTGGGCAAAGTGCTTCAGTCGTGTTATCTGCAAAGCCTTTTGTAGTTACTGAATTCGGTTTGTATCGTTTTGACTTACAAGTCGACAGCTTACTAATATCCAATACGTTTGAAGTACGACTTAAAGGTCAAATTCAAAAGAACGAAGCTGCGGCAGAATAGAAATCTCGGCAGCTCTCGGTAAGGGCGATGAGGAACAGCTAGACTTTTCCATGCACGCCCTCCCCATCCTCAAACAAGCCTGCCTGGAAGCCCTCGAGACTGACGGCGAGCCAGGAGACCCCGGCCGATTCTTTTCCATCGTAGACCTTGGCTCTGTGCTCAAGCTGGTCCAGATCGCCGAGACCCGAATCACCGATGAAGAGGTGCAGGCGCTCCACCAGGTGATCGGCCAGCTGAGCGACTACACCCACAGGACATCGTCGACGTCTGAGGCGATCGAGTTGGTGCAGCGTGCTAAGGCAATAGTTGCAGTCACAACTTGTTAGGCCGGCTCCGCCCATCGACGTTGGGCAGAGCAAGAAACCTAGGCCAAGCTCCAAGAGTGCAGTCTTACCGGTTATTCATGAAGCGTTGGGCGAAACCTGGGTTTTTAAAGGTAATCGTTCCTTTGGCTTCCATATTGCCAAATCCTAGAAACGAGGGCTGCGTTCGCAGGATCGACTCATAACCGCCAAGGGTGCCTCGGCCTGAAGCGCCAGCGAAGTAGCCAGTACCACCCGAGAGCACGAAGACACTCCTGCCCGGATCTAACATCAATGTAGTTTCGTTCGTGGAATAGAAGCCACCGTAGTAATTAGCATACAACTGGTGCCCAGTAGGGGTTGTAAGCATGAAAGCGCCATAGCTGAACTGAAAAGCGGGATTCGGGCAGTCCGAACTGGCGAAAATGACCGGGAGAGTGACAATTTTTGGGCCTGGACCAGTGGCAACATTCATGATGCCTGAACCAGCTACCATTCCAATTCCCATTGCACCACTATCCGCTGGGCAACGGTCTGGGTCGCTATGAGTCGGTGCTATGGTTTCAGTGATGGTCAAATAAAGCTGCATCGGCATCTCCGGCGACGACTGCGCGGCAACAACTGGCGATACAGCGCAACCGATGGAAACTAGCAATGGACCAATACATTGGTGAATCTTCGAGAATTTATTCATGCAAACTTTTAACGATTAGATAAAGCCGCAAATTATAAATGGAATGCTTCCAGTTGAACGTCTCTTTTGCCATTAATGCCGACAAAAGCAACAAGATTAGTTTATAACAATTCTTCATAGAAATTTACTATAAATAAACTTTCCGGAGCACTACATTGAATATGATTAATTTAAAATGCAAGCGCATTCCAAAAAGAAAAATATTTGGCTAACCGACGAATAGGAATGAAGATGCAGCTAATTCATTCAAGGGAATTCTCAATTATTTTTTCATAGCTTATTTGGTTAAATAACTTTCCACAATCAAGCTTTCTCCCTTGGCGGATATTTTTTATCCGAAAAATCTTATCCCCTTACCGTCTACAGATTTAGTGTATGACCATGGCAGGTTTAATGCCCTATTACCCCAAAATCCATCCTAGGGCTGATCTAGGTCGTTGAGACCAACATCACAGACGAAGAGGTGCTGGCTCGGAGGTGCCGTCGCACCAAATCGGCCTATTCCTGGAAAAGAGAGTGTTTCATTCACTCAGATTGCCGAGGACCGGGCGTATCCGGCAAAAGCATGAGATTTATTACTTCGCCTTGGCTTCATCGCCATGGATTCGATGATTGTCACCTGCATAGGCAAGTCGCTTGATGACTCCGTCAGTTTCCACCGCCGGCCTTACCATCTGGGCTGCAAACTTGAAGCCTTCCGTGAAATGAAAAGGAAGCGGCAGGAAGCGGTAACTAAAAATGTGAGCGCCAACCCGACAGCGCGCTACGCTGCCATTTTTGCCCTTACTTCCTCGCATACACCACCAGCTCCCGTTCATCCTTGCGCACATCCCCGCGCAAGGGCACACGCCCAACGACGGCAAACATGCCGCCATTGTCCAGCAGGCGCTGGAACTGCTGCATGCTGGGCTGGTCCGCCAGATAGCCTGTCTGCGCCACGACTACTGCAACCTTCTGGTCGTTGAGGATTTTCAGGATCGCGTCCTGGCTCAGTTCGCGGTCGCGGATGCCGAGCTGGCGCATGATGTTGATCTCGACGAACAGCTTGTCCGCGCGGCGCGTGCCGATGTCGCGGCGCTTGCCGTCGGCGCGCATGTTGAAGATGAAGCTGCCGTCGCGATGCGCCGAGATCAGCACGTTCGCGCCTGGCGGTGTATAGGCTTGCGCCAGGCTGCTGCCTCGCGGTAGCCCTGCGCCACCGGCACCTGGAACAGCACCGCCTGACACACCGTCCAGACGGCCAGCATCAGCAACAGCAGGCATGCCAGCAAGGCCTGCACGCGCGCCAGGCCGTAAGCGGCGAGCATGAAGGTGAACGGAATGCTGGGCAGGTTGAAGCGCGGCTCCTTGTTCGACACGATAGTGAAGAAGACCTATGACGATAGGGCGAATGCGGCGACGACCCGTGCCGCTGGCGGCATGCCCGGGCGCAGCGTGGCCACGGTGGCCAGCAGTCCGGCGATGATGAACCAGATGGTGTGCCAGCCGATCTGCTGCGGCAGCGCACGGGCATACCAGGTCCAGTTATTCCATGACCACAGGGGCGGCATGTCGGGCATCGCGCCGGCCAGGTTGCCGGACACCGTGCTGAAGTAGAAGACGCTGCCGACCGATGGCAGCGCAAGCACCAGGAAAAGCAGTGCGGCGGTGAACCATGTCCGCAGCGGCGGACGCTGGGGCGTGCGATGAAACAGTGCAAACAGGCCAACCACTGGCACCGCATAGCCGGTCTGCACCCGGGTCAGCATCGCCAGGCCCATGAAGGCCGCGGTGATCAGCAGCCAGCGGCCGCTGCCGGTGTGCAGGTAGTGGATCAGCGCCCATGCGGTACAGAGCAGCAGCGCCAGCCCCGGCACATCGAGCTGCACCTGGCGCGCCCAGAGGGCCATTTCCGGCAAGGCCAGGACGGCCAGCGCCACCAGCAGCGCGCTTCACCTGTCCATCATGCGCTGGCAGATCAGATAGATCATCACGCCGGCAAGCAGGGCATGCAGCGCCACCACGGACTGCGAGACCGCATGGCTTGCGCCGAATACTGCCAGGAAGGGCACCTAGGCGATGTACATGAACGGTGGATAAAAGCCGATGTTGATCGCCGGGTATTGCTGGTAGTACTCCCTTGCGAAGCGCAATGGATGCAGCAGGCCGCCTTCCATCAGGAAGTCGCGCAGGAATACGCCGTTCATCGCGTGGCGCGATGCGTCGTACCACCAGAAGTCGCCGCCGGTGGGCGTGGTCCTGAAAAGCGCCAGCGTCATCGCCGCCAGTGCGACGATGGCTGGCGCATGGCCCAGCCCTGCCCCCTTCGCCCGGCTCATCGGGGCGTCACTTCGGTAAAGCGTTCGCCGCACACGCTTTCGACATGGAAGCGCGGGCGTTTCTTGGAGGACTCGAAGATCTTCGCCACGTACTCGCCGATGATGCCCAGGCTCAGCAGCTGCACGCCGCCCAGGAAGTACATAGGGATCACGGTCGATGCCCAGCCCGGCAGGGCGTTGTCGGTAAACAGCTTGGTGATGACGGCCCATGCGGCCATCACCAGGCTGATAACGGAAATGATCATGCCGATGCCGGTAATGAGCCGCAGCGGATAAGCCGAAAACGAGGTCACGCCCTGCCATGCCAGCGACAGCATCTTGGTCAGCGGGTATTTCGATTCGCCGGCAAAGCGCTCGGCCCGATCGAATTCGACGATGGCCCCCTTGTAGCCCAGCTGGGGCACCAGGCCGCGCAGGAACAGATGGGTTTCATCGTAGTCGCGCAGGCTTTCCACCGCGCGCCGGCTCATCAGCCGGTAGTCCGCATGGTTGTAGACGATCTGCACTCCCATCATGGCCAGGAACTTGTAATAGCTCTCGGCGCTGAAGCGCTTGAAGAAAGTGTCCTTGGTGCGCTTGCGACGTACGCCAAACACGATTTCGCTGCCTTCGCGGTAACGCTGGATCATCTGCGGAATGGCTTCGAGGTCGTCCTGGAGGTCGGCGTCCAGGCTGATCAGAATGTCGCCCGGCGCTGTCAGCAGGCCGCACAGCAGCGCATTCTGGTGGCCGCGGTTGCGGCTGAGCTTGATGCCGCAGATATCGGCATTCTGCTCGGCATAGTCATGGATCATTTCCCAGGTGCGGTCGCGGCTGCCGTCGTCGACGTAATAGATTGCGCTGCCCGCTGCGATCTCGCCGCTGGCCTGCAGCCGGGCCAGCATGGCCTGCAGGCGGGCAGTGGTTTCCGGCAGCACTTCCTGCTCGTTGTAGCAGGGAAGCACCAGGCTCAATACCGGCAGATGGGCTAGGTTTGTGGCTTTTTGAATGTCCATAATGCGTTCAATGTGTAATTCCAGATCAGTACGCCTGCGGTGGCCAGAATCTGTGCCGGCGCGGGATGCAGGCCGGCGGCGATCAGCAGGCTCAATAACAGGGAGTTGATGCCCAGCCCGAGCGCGGCGGTGACGGCAAAGCGCGGCAGGGTCGACGCATGCGAGCGCTCGCTGCGGAAGGTCAGCTTCGCATTGAGCAGATAATTGACGACGGCGCTGATGGCGAATCCGATGTTGGAAGCGGTCAGCGCCGGCAGGCCGGCCAGCGCCATCAGCAGCGCCATGATGGCGTACTGCAGGCCGGTGGCAAAGCCGCCCACGACGAGAAAGCTTGCCAGGCTGCGCAGGGAAACGTTGCCGGACCGGGGTGTTGTGTTCATCAGGAACCTTTCTGCGGACGTATCTTGAAGAGCATCACATTCTCTTTCTCATAGATAGCCGCAAAGCGGGCCGGATCGTCGTGGCTGAAATAATCCGGATTGATCAGCATCACAAGATCGAGGCGTTTCAACGGAATGTCGGGAAAGAGATAAGCCTTGCCTTTCTCTTCTGGCGGCATGCGGAAAGTCTGCGAAGTATCGACCGAGAACGGCGCCTTCGAGCCATAGTAATGCCGGGCCAGCGTCGCCGACTCCGACAGGTGGGCAATGATCTGCATGCGCGCCACATGGTTCGGATAATCGCTGAGGGGCAGCGGCGACACCAGGGCAAATGGAATGAGGATGACGGTGAGCAGTGCCAGGAAAGTGCCCGCAAGCGCCAGGTGCCGGGTATTGTGTATTCCTGCGGCCGCTTCCGGCAGGGTCTTGCATTTCTGAAGCATGATGAAACGGCTTTAACTTAATGTTTCATCATGGCATGACAGAAAAACAAGGGCTTGCGTGAAACAGACTTACGGGCATTAAGTTCCCGAAAATGCCAAAAATAGGGTTTGCCTCATGGCGACGATGCCCTGCGGCATCTGCCGCCTACTTCGCCTTGGTCAGGCGCAGCAGCGACAGCACCACCCAACCGAACACGGCGCTGAGCACCGCGGTTGCCTCCAGCCCGAGCCCGGCGGCCACGCCGACCGCCGATGTGAGCCAGATGCCGGCGGCAGTGGTGAGGCCCTTGATATGGCTTTCCTCGCGCAGCTTGATGATGGCGCCGGCGCCGAGAAAGCCGATGCCCGACGCCACGCCCTGCAGCACGCGCGACATGTCTTCCAGCGCCATGCCAGCCTGGGAAGGCACCAGCACGAACAGCGCCGAGCCAAGCGATACCAGCATATGGGTGCGCAGGCCGGCGGCGGCGCCAACCGATTCCCGCTCGTAACCCAGCAGGGCTCCCAGCGCCAGCGCCACCATCAGGCGCAGGCAGACGCGGGTGACATCGGACGCATCGCCTAGATCGGAAAATTCCTGCTGAACGGCAAGCCAGCTTTCAGTCCACCACATACTTTGTTCTCCTTGATTTGCAGGCCTTCCATGGTACGGCCGAGCAAAACTTAAGCGCATGCTCGCCAACAACGGCCGGGCCTTTTCCCGGCGATACCTGCGCCGGGCGACCGCCGTATTCCGATAAATGCATCGATGCGGGCTGAGCGCCGGCCATCCTCCGTTAGAATCGGCCCACGCCTTCACCTCACCTTCAGTCACATCATGCGCATTCTTCTCGTCGAGGACGATGAAATCCTGTCGGACGCCCTGTACCGTGCCCTGGTGCAGTCGGCCTATGCGGTCGACCTGGCCAGCAACGGCGACCAGGCCGACAAGGCCCTGTCCATCCATACCTATGACCTGGTGGTGCTGGATGTCGGCCTGCCCGGCATGAGCGGCTTCGAGATCCTGCGCCGGCTGCGCGCGCGCAAGTCGCGCGTGCCGGTGCTGCTGCTGACCGCGCTCGATGCGCTGGCCGACCGGGTGCGCGGCCTGGACCTGGGCGCCGACGACTACCTCACCAAGCCGTTCGACCTGCCCGAACTGGAAGCGCGGGTGCGCGCGCTGCTGCGGCGCGGCCATGGCAGCTCGGCGCCCGACCTGCACCATGGCCGGCTGCGGCTGGACACCTCCGGCCGCCGTCTCTATTACGACGACCAGCCGATCGAGCTGTCGGCGCGCGAGCTGGCGCTGTTCGAATTGCTGCTCATGCGCGAGGGCCGCGTGGTCAGCAAGGAGCACATGGTCAATCACCTCTACGGCTGGGGCGATGAAGTCGGGCCGAATGCGATGGAAGTCTATGTCTACCGGGTGCGCAAGAAGCTCGAACCCTACGGCTGCACCATACGCACCATACGCGGCATGGGCTATCTGATGGAACGCGACGATGCCGCTGAATAAGGGCAAGGCCACGCTGCGGCGCCAGCTGCTGGCATGGCTGCTCGGCCCGCTGCTGGGCCTGCTGCTGCTCGATACCCTGGTCACCTACTCCACCTCGCTGGGCTTTTCCAACCGCGCGCATGACCGCTCGCTGGAAGAGATGGCGCGCGAAGTGTTCCTGCATGTGCGCCCCGGCCCGGCCCAGCCCAGACTGGAAATCGCGCCGATGACGGAACGCATCCTGCGCGTGGATCAGGACGACCGCATCTATTACCGTGTTTCCACAAGCGACGGCCGGCTGGTCGGCGGCGACCCCGAACTGGCGCCGCCCACGGCCCGCGTGGTAACGGGCAAGCCGCTGTTCCATGACGATGTCCTGCATGGCGAGCCGGTGCGGGTGGTGTCGACGCTGATGACGGTCAACGAGGCGCAAGCGCCGACCGTGGTGCTGGTGCAGGTGGCCGAAACCCTGAACAAGCGCAACCGGCTGGCGCGCGACATCCTGGCCAGCGTGTTCCTGCCGCAGATCCTGCTGATCCTGTGCGCCGGCGTCGCAGTCTATTACGGCGTGCGGCGCGGCCTCTTGCCGCTGGAGCGGCTCAAGCGCGCCGTGTCCGACCGTTCCCACCTGGACCTGAGCCCGATCGAGGCGGTGGGCGTGCCGGGCGAGGTGATGCCGCTGGTGGAGGAAGTCAACGACCTGCTGCTTCGGCTAGGCAAGACGCTGGACTTCCAGAACCGCTTCATCGCCGATGCGGCGCACCAGCTGCGTACGCCCGTGGCCGGCATCAAGGCCCAGATCGAACTGGCGCTGCGCGAGAACGACAAGGCCAGACTGCGGCATTCGGTGGCCCAGCTTTATCTCAGCGCCGACCGGCTTTCGCGCCTGGTCGGCCAGCTGCTGTCGCTGGCGCGCAATGAGCCGGGCGCGGTGGAACGCATCGAGCTGCATGCGCTGGACATGAATGCGCTGGCGCTGGAAGTGACGATGGAATGGGTGCCGGAAGCGCTGCGGCGCAATGTGGACCTTGGCTTCGAAGGCCCGGAGACGCCGGTCTTCATCGATGGCGACGGCCACCGGCTGCGCGAGCTGATCAACAACCTGATCGACAATGCGGTGCGCTACAGCCAGGATGCGGGGCGCGTCACGGTCCGGGTGGTGGCGGGCGAACGGCGCATGCTGTCCATCAGCGACGACGGCCCGCGCATTCCCGTTGAGGAACGGGAACGCATCTTCCAGCGCTTTCATCGGCTGCTCGGCACCAACATGGATGGCAGCGGCCTGGGGCTGGCCATCGTCAGCGAGATCGCGGCCCTGCACAAGGCGTCGATCACGCTGGAGGAAGACCTGGACGGCGTGGGCAATACCTTCACCGTGTTCTTTCCGGCCCCGGAACAGGCGGCGCTGGATGCCAATGCAGCGCTGGCCGGACAGGGCACGGCCTCCGCCGCGCACAGGCTGTAAGGCTGGCGTAAGGAAACTGAAAGGCTGGCGTAAGGCGGCAGACAGGAAGGCGAAAGACTCCTTCTCTATCCTTGCGGGCAGGGGAAATCACCTTCCGGTTCCCCTGTCCATTCCAAGGAGACCCGCGTGACCATGCTGACCTCGCCAGAATTCTGGCTTGCCTTATCCCAGATCATTTTGATCAACATCGTACTTTCCGGCGACAATGCGGTCGTCATTGCGCTGGCCTCGCGGTCCCTGCCTCCTCAACAACAGAAAATGGCCATTCTGGCCGGCAGCGTCGGCGCCATCGTGCTGCGTATCGTGCTGACCTTCTTCGCGGTGTATCTGCTGTCCCTGCCCTACCTGAAGCTGGCCGGCGCGGCCCTGCTGCTGTGGATCGGCATAGGCCTGCTCAAGGGCGAGGACGGCGACGAGGACCTGGAAGGCCATTCCAACCTGGCCGCCGCCATCAAGACCATCATCGTCGCCGACCTGGTGATGAGCCTGGACAACGTGATCGGCGTGGCTGCCGCCGCCAAGGGCAACATCGTGCTGCTGGTGGTCGGCCTGGCCGTGAGCATTCCGCTGATCATCTATGGCAGCACGCTGATCCTGAAGGTCATGACGCGCTTCCCCATCATCATCACCTTCGGCGCCGCCCTGCTGGGCTGGGTCGCCGGCGAGATGGCCTTCTCCGACCCCAGCATCCATACCTGGGCGGAAAGCCACCACAACCTGCACCTGATCCCGCCCGTACTGTGCGCGCTGCTGGTAGTGGCGGTAGGCAAGTGGATGCAGAGCCGCAATGCCGGCGCCCGCGTGGAACACGCTGGCTGAGCGGCAGGCCGCGCCATGAAAAAAGTGCTCGTTCCTGTCACCGTGCATACCAGCCCGGAGCAGATGCGGCATGCGGTGGAGGAAGCCATCGCGATCTTCCGCAAGGAAGACGGGGTGCAGATCCATCTGCTGAGCGTGCAGCTGCCGGTGTCGCGCCATGTAGCGGACTGCTTTGCGCCGGGCGAGATGCAGGCGCTGCATGCGCAGGCCGCCAGGGAAGACCTGGCGCCGGCCCGCGCCGCCTTTGCCGCGGCGAACGTGCCCTTTCTCAGCCATACGGAGACCGGGCGCAGCGCCGAAACCATTGCTTCCTTCGCCCGGGAAGTCCGCTGCGACCGCATCCTGATGGGCGAGGCAGCCCAGACCGGCATGGCCAACAAGCTGTTCGGCAACCTGGCCAGCCAGGTCCAGCACCTGCTGGGCCTGGCCAGCGAATGCCGGGTGATCGGCTGCTGAAGCGCCCCGCTCTTTTTTCCGTCGTGATGCGATGCCCGCCCTTGCAAGAGGGTGGGCATTGTTTTTTGGCGGGTGGCAAGCGGCGGGGTGATTGCAGGTTCTTTGCCTGAGGGGCGGTGGACTGGCTCGCTTGGGGAGTTGGTGGTGCTTGCGCCATGGCCTACGGGCGCGGCTTGTTTCCGGGGGCGGCTTGCATCGAAGAGGATTGGTCCTGCAGCGATTGATCGGTGCAATGCTCCTTCGGAATATCGCACCCTACGGCCGGATGCGTGGATCGGCGTGAAATGGACGCGGAGCGTTCAGGTGATCGTGCCAAGTTGCCAGGGCACGAATTCATTCTGCCCGTAGCCATGCAGTTCGCTCTTGGTCGCCGTGCCGGAAGCGACTTCCAGCATCAGCGCAAACAGTCGCTGCCCGACGGTGTCCACGCTTTCGGCGCCATCGATGATGCCGCCGCAGTTGAGGTCGATGTCGTCCTGCTGCCGCTGCCACAGGGCGGTATTGGTCGACAGCTTCAGCGAAGGCGCCGGCGCGCAGCCATAGGCCGAACCGCGTCCGGTGGTGAAGCAGATCAGGTTGGCGCCGCCCGCCACCTGGCCGGTGGCCGACACCGGGTCGTAGCCCGGCGTATCCATGAAGACCAGGCCGTGGGCCGTCACCGGCTGCGCATATTCGACAACGTTGACCAGATTACTGGTGCCGCCCTTGGCCACCGCGCCCAGCGACTTTTCCAGGATGGTGGTGAGGCCGCCGGCCTTGTTGCCAGCCGAGGGATTGTTGTTCAGGTCGGCGCCGGTGCGCGCGCAGTGCGCCTCCCACCAGCGTATGCGCGCCATCAGCTTTTCAGCCACCGCCGGCTGCGCCGCCCTGCGCGTGAGCAAATGCTCGGCGCCATAGATCTCCGGCGTCTCCGACAGGATCGCGGTGCCGCCATGCTGCACCAGCAGGTCCACCGCGCGGCCCAGTGCCGGATTGGCGGTGATGCCGGAATAGCCGTCCGAGCCGCCGCACTGCAGACCCACCATCAGATGGCTGGCCGGCACCGGCTGGCGCGTCGCCTGGTTGGCCTCGGGCAGCAAGGCCTTCACTTGCTCGATGCCGGCGGCCACCGTGCGCGCGGTGCCGCCGCTTTCCTGGATCACCAGCGTGCGCAGCCGGGCGCCGCCCTGCAGTTCCTGCGACGCCAGCAGGCCATCGATCTGGTTGGTCTCGCAGCCCAAGCCGACGATCAGCACCGCGGCGAAGTTGGGATGGCGCGCATAGCCGCCCAGCGTGCGGCGCAGCAGCGCCAGGCCTTCGCCGCCGGCATCGACCGCGCAGCCAAGGCCATGGGTCAGCGCGACCACGCCGTCGACATGCGGAAAGCCGGCCAGCGCTTCCGGACGGATGTCGCGCCGGAAGTGGTCTGCAATGGCGCGCGCCGCGGTGGCCGAGCAGTTTACCGAGGTCAGGATGCCGATGTAGTTGCGGGTGGCCACGCGCCCGTCCGGCCGCACGATGCCCATGAAGGAGGCCGGCTGCGCGGCCGGCGCCATGTCCCTGGCATCGACGCCGACCTCGTGCGCCCGGCTGAAGCCGCCCATGGCCAAGTTGTGCACATGGACGTGCTCGCCCGGCTCGATCGCCTTGGAGGCAAAGCCGATGATCTGGCCATAGCGCCGCACCGGCGCGCCCTCCTCGATGCGGCGCACCGCCAGCTTGTGCCCGGCCGGGATCAGGCCGCGCACGATCAGCTGCTCGCTGGCGACGCGCATGCCCGATACCAGCTGCTGGCGGGCGATGACGACATCGTCCTGCGGATGAAGGCGGATCACGGGTTCGGTCGTTGCGGCGTTGCTGCGGCCGGTGTGGTCCGGTGTGGTTATGTGCAGGCTCACGGTGGCGTTTCCTGAATTGAATGCGGGATGAATACGGTTGTGGCCTGGCTACGCCGGCGCTAGCGTACGGCCGGCGCAGCCTTGGCGCCGAGCGCGAAGGCGGCATGCCGGCGCCGCTTTCATGTTCTTGCGCAATGAAGGTAACTGCTTGCTAGCGCGTGCCGCCGCCGAGCAGGCCGCGCGCGGCGAGATGGCGCATCAGCGAGCGCACGCCGAAGTCCCACGGCGCGACATGGTCGCTGCGGTTGACGCGGTTGACCAGGGTGCCCAGCTTGTCGCTGGAAATGGTCACCATGTCGCCCAGCTTGTGGGTGAAGCCGCCGCCGGGCGCATCGCGGTCTTCGATCGGCGCGAACAGGGTGCCGAGGAACAGCACCAGGCCGTCCGGATACTGGTGGGTGGCGCCGATGGCCTGCGCCACCAGGTCCAGCGGGTCGCGGGTGATCTGGTCCATGGAACTGCTGCCGCGCAGCACGAAGCCTTCGGGGCCGTCGACCCGCAGGTCGAGCTTGGCGCGACGCACGTCGTCGATGCCGAAGGTGTCGTCGAACAGGCGCAGGAAGGGACCGAGCGCGCAGGAAGCGTTGTTGTCCTTGGCCTTGCTGAGCAGGAGCGCGCTGCGGCCCTCGAAGTCGCGCAGGTTGACGTCATTACCCAGCATCGCGCCCAGTACCCGTCCGCGGCTGTCGACCGACAGCACCACTTCGGGCTCGGGGTTGTTCCATGCCGACTCCGGATGCAGGCCGATTTCGACGCCGGTGCCCACCGCCGACAGCAGCGGCGCCTTGGTGAAGATCTCGGCGTCCGGCCCGATGCCGACTTCCAGGTATTGCGACCACATGCCCTTGTCCACCAGCAGCGCCTTGAGTCCGGCGGCCTCGGCCGAGCCGGGGCGGATCTCGGCCAGGCTGTCGCCCACCAGCGCCTGCACCTCGCGCCGCACCTCGGCCGCGCCCTGCGGGTCGCCCTTGGCCTGTTCCTCGATCACCCGCTCCAGCAGGCTGGTGGCGAAGGTGACGCCGGCGGCCTTGATCACCTGCAGGTCGCAGGGCGCCAGCAGGTGCGGCAGCGCCGGGTTGCGCGTGGCGGCGGCGGTATTGTCGAGGATGGCCTGAAACGCGCCGACATGGCGGCCGGCGGCGGCGCGCACCGCGGCGGCCGGATCGTCCAGTTCCACCAGATCGCTGATGGTGGCGGCGAGGTCGGAGATGTCATGCAGGCCGTCGGCGCGCAGCACAACGACCGCCGGGCCGGCCGGCAGGCCATGAGCTGCGGGCAGCCAGGCGCGGCCGACCAGGGTGCCGGCCAGCCCATCCCTGGGCAGGGTGGCGGAAAGATAGTCTGAAAATGCAGGGGTCATGCTGTCTCCTTCTCAATGGGCTGCGCCGTCCTGCCGGTCGCTCGTTCGCGGCGCCTTGTTACGCGTCTTATGGCCCATTAATGTAAAAGGCGGCGCGATAAACATCCAATCAAAGATTTAGTAGAATCGATTCCATTTCGTTATCGGTCCACCCATGAGCAAGGAAGACACCGGCGCGCTGGCGCTCTCCACCGTCTGCGCCCGGCTGCGCTTCCGGCAACTGCAGCTTCTCGACATCCTGGGCCGTACCCGCAACCTGCGCATGACGGCCGAGCAGATGCACATGACACAGCCGGCCGCGACCAAGATCCTCGGCGATATCGAAGCCATGCTGGGCGCAGCGCTGTTTCAGCGGCTGCCGCGCGAAATGCGGCCCACTGATCTCGGCACGGTGGCATTGCGCTATGCCAGCGCCGCGCTGAGCGACCTGAACCGCTTCGTCGGCGACTTCGGCGCGCTGCGCGACGGCGGCCATGGCCACCTGACCGTGGGCGCCACCTCCGCGTCCGCCGCGCAACTGCTGGTCACCTGCATCCGCGAAGTGCGGGAGAAGCGGCCGATGCTGATGATCCGCATCGTCGAGCAGAGCAGCGACCAGCTCGCGGTCTGGCTGGAAGAGAAAAAGATCGACATCATGCTGGGCCGGTTGATGGAAGCCCGGGACCGTGCGCTGTTCGACTTCGAACCCCTGTCCGGGGAAGCGGTGTGGATCGTCTCCGGGCCGGCGCATCCGTTGCTGGCGCGCCCGCAACTGTCGCTGGCCGAACTGGCCGACTGGCCCTGGATTCTTTATCCGCAGGCCACGGCGATACGCCAGCTGTTCGAGGAATGCTTTGCCGACCTCCGCATGCAGGCGCCGCCCGGCATGGTGGAAACACCGTCGATTTTCTCCACGCTGGAACTGCTGCAGGCTACCGACATGCTGTCGCTGCAGCCGCGGGTCGCGGTGGAAAAATATATCGCCAAAGGCATGCTGTGCCGCATCCCGGTTCCGGTGGCGCGCAGCATGGCCAGCTATGGCATCGTGACGCGCAAGAACGACACGCTGTCGCAACCGGCGCGCGAGTTCATCGATGTGCTGCGCAAGGTGGCCAAGCAGCTGCCCGGGGACGCGGATGCGCCGGACCAAAACGGTTAAGCCGCTCAGCCAGCCGGGCCCGCCGGCCCCATCAGCTGCGACAGCGCCTCCTCCGGCGTGGCATACAGCGCCGGATCGGCATCATGGGCGCGCAGCGCCTGGCCGAAGTAGCTGCGCATGAAGGTGCTGGTGGTGTAGCGGGTGACCCGGCTGTAGAAGCGCTCGGTCAGGTCGCGCACCATGGCGATGTAGTCGTCCATCAGCTCCGGCGCGATGGCGAAGTTGTCGTAGTTGACGATGGCGGGCACCTTGCGTTTCAGCGGCGCCAGGCATTGCGCGACGCTGATGCGGATTTCGTCGATGTCGGCCATGGTGCGGATCTCCACGCCCTCGAAATTGATGAAGAAGATGTTGCGCTGGGCGTCGAAGCGCAGCCGCTGCGGCAGCGGCAGGAACAGGATGTCGTCGCGCAGGCCCATGGCGGCCGGCCGGAAGATGCGCGCATCCATGGTCTTGAGATTGGCGCTGACCGCGGGTCGAAAGCGCATCTGCCCGATCACGTCGCGCTCCAGGTCGATGCCGGGCGCGATCTCGATCACTTCCAGGCCGTCCGCCGTCAGCTGGAACACGCAGCGCTCGGTGATGTAGAGCACCGGCTGGCCGCGTTCGCCCGCATGCGCGCCGCTGAAGGTGCGGTGCTCCACTTCCTCGACGAACTTGCAGGCCGTGCCCTCCCGCACCACCCGCAGCGCGCCGTTGCCGATCTCCACCTGCAGGTCGCCGGCGGTGAAGGTGCCCACGAACACCACCTTTTTCGCGTTCTGGCTGATGTTGATGAAGCCGCCGGCCCCGGCCAAGCGCGGGCCGAACTTGCTGACGTTGAGGTTGCCTTGGCGGTCGGCCTGCGCCAGGCCGAGGAAAGCGACATCCAGGCCGCCGCCGTCATAGAAGTCGAACTGGGAAGGCTGGTCGATGATGGCGTCGGGATTGGTGGCGGCGCCGAAGTTCAGGCCGCCGGCCGGGATGCCGCCGATCACGCCCGGCTCGGCGGTCAGGGTCACCAGGTCGAGTATCTTTTCTTCCGCCGCCACGCTGGCCACGCCCTCCGGCATCCCTATGCCCAGGTTGACCACGCTGTTGGGCTTCAACTCCATCACCGCGCGCCGGGCAATGATCTTGCGCTCGTTGAAGGCCATGGGCGGCAGGCTCGACACCGGCACCCGCAGTTCGCCGGCAAAGGCCGCGCTGTAGGGCTCGGCGAAGGTCTGCATGTGGTATTCCGGCTTTTCCGCCAGCACCACGCAGTCGACCAGCACGCCCGGCACCCTGACCTGGCGCGGATTGAGGCTGCCGCTTTCGGCGATGCGCTCGACCTGCGCGATCACGATGCCGCCGGAATTGTGCGCCGCCATCGCAATGGCCAGCGCTTCCAGCGTCAGCGCCTCGCGTTCCATCGTGATGTTGCCGTTGGCGTCGGCGGTGGTGCCGCGGATGATGCCGACGTTGATGGGCATGGCCTTGTAGAACAGGTATTCGCGGCCGCCTATGGTCATCAGTTCGACCAGGTCTTCGGTGGTGGCGGCATTGACCTTGCCGCCGCCGTGGCGCGGGTCGACGAAGGTGCCCAGGCCCACTGCGCTGATCACGCCCGGCTTGCCGGCAGCAATGTCGCGGAACAGATGGCTGATGATGCCCTGCGGCAGGTTGTAGGCTTCCACCCGGTTTTCCATCGCCAGCTTCTGCAGCCGGGGCACCAGGCCCCAGTGGCCGCCGATGACCCGCCTGACCAGACCTTCATGGCCCAGATGGTTCAGGCCGCGTTCGCGGCCATCGCCCTGCCCGGCCGCGTAGATCAGCGTCAGGTCGCGCGGCTGCCCGGCGCCTTCCTGACCCGGCACCACGCCCAGGAAGCGCTGCTCCAGCGCCACCGCGATGTTTTCCGGGAAGCCGATGCCAACGAAGCCGCCGGTGGCCACGGTGTCGCCATCGTGGATCAGCCGCACCGCTTCGGCGGCCGAGACGATCTTGTTGCGGTGGGAGCGGCGCGCGCTGGCGGCATGCTGGTCCAGGCTGGCTGCCTGGGTGGGAAGCTGTGACATGGCGGAGTCTCCGTGGGGTTTTGCAGATTATGCAATAAACCTCGCTGGACTCGGCATGGGAGTCGTTGCTGCCGTCCATCGCTGAAACAATACTGCCAAGTTGGCTGGCACTACAGGAAATCCAGGTCAAGCAAAGACTGTTCTGCCCACCACATGTCTGCGGCAGCTTCCGGTGCAAGAAGCGAGGAGGCAACACTATTCATTTGATGTACCGGCCACCTGGTGTCTGGAATGGCTTGCTCCAGCGCGGGAGGGTTGTCGCAGGAAGGCCTGTCCAGGCCCAGCAAGGCCCATGATGACCAACCGATGGCAGGGCTTGCTTCCGGTACACGCTGGACGGAAACGCTGTCGATGAGATATACCGGCCGCGTAGTAGCCGGCGCGACTTGCTCCGGCGCGGGAAAGAAGATGAAGGGGGTCGCACTGGTGGGCAACAATTGGGACACGGTCGTCGCGGGAATGGCGGCAGCCATGCCAGCCGCTGCGGGTGCTACCGCTCCAGGGGCGGCAAGGGCTTGTTCCACATGTTCACCTACCTCCTGATCATATGGCCGGCAAGACGGCGTATTGAAATCGGGCAGGGGCTGCGGTGTTGGCTCCATGGCCGGGCTTGCTTTCAATGCATGCTGCATGGGAGGGCTGCCGATTCGATTTGCCTCAGTCTCGGCGGCCGATGTCCTGCGCATGGCATCAAGGCGCTCCTGGTATGACAAGCTGCTCTCCGCAACACCTGCACGATTGATCGTTTTAAGCTCCCTGAAAACCCCTAATTCTTTGAGGGAACCGTAGGAAGTCGCCAATATGGGGTCGGCCAAACGCGCTTTCCTGTTGCTTTTCCATACGGAGGTGGCCAGGTCGATGAATTGGATGGACGTGCCCTCTCCAAACAATGCATTTTTCATCTGGCGGCGCATCGTGGCGCGGTCGGCTTGGACTCGCCCCGACCCATCTATGGTTTTACATGCTGCCGCGATGCGGGATAGGCCTTCGCAAAAAATCCTGCTTGAGGACCAGAATCCCGGTGACGGCTTGCGAAGCGTCGCATGCGTGGTCAGTATCTTCAAGCACTCCACGAAATTGAGGAACGTCGCACCCCAACTTGAGTGTGGAATTCAGAAATAGCCGGATATGCATGTTTGCCACCTGGTCGTTCGCACTAAGGCCGCGTTCGGCCATATCCAGCATGGATAAACCGGCAACCGCGACCTTGGCGCCCGATGATGCCTGGGGTGCCTGGGGTGCCTGGGGTGCCTGCAGCAAGCCTGGGCACGGTACGGGCAAGGTGGAAAATGTGCAGGGAACAGGCGCCTCCCTTTCGCTTCGTGGAGCGTTTATGGCGGTCGGCATGTCATCGTCGGTATGTATCCGCTTAGGCAAAGGTTGCCCGCCCCGCACCCGGTACGCCGCGCTGGCCATCTCAGGCGAGCCGCCATGTGGCGAGGGATTACCGAGCGCAGCATCATATGAACGCTTGGCCGGCGTGCAGGGCGCACTGGATGCTCGCTCTGGCGCAAGCGCCGTCAGGGAAATTGCTGGTACAGGCGCGCCTGGCCGAGAGCGCAGCAAGGGGCTGCCTTGTGCCTGGCTGGCAGACTCGGTCGATATACGGCAATTATTTTCCGTATGCAAAGGTAGGGAGGAAATGATGTCCATCTTCAAGCAGGAAGTGGCGGGAAAGAAAAGGCAATTGCCGCGGGTTGCGCCTTCGTCTGGGAACCTGGCGATCCCTACAGGTGCGGGCGGTCTGGGTAACGGGATATACAACCTTGTTTCGTCTAACCTTTTCGCTTACCGGAAAAGGCCGAAACCAATTAACAAACCTTGGTGCAGATCAACGATGTGACTGTCACAGGCTGCAAAACGGGATCATTATTTACCGCTCTTGCAGGCCTGCCGCCAATCGGGGACCAGAGCCATCCAACCTGCCACTCTGCCTCACTGGCACGACGCGCGGCATCGAACTCGGTGTTTAACCGAAGATGATTGTCCCCAGCGTCATGCACTTCTCCCTTCACCCGTTCAAGCCTTGTACGACAGCCATACCTGCCGCTCCGGCAACCAGCCAGCACCAGCACGCCATCGCGCGCCGCGCCTACCGCAACAACAGTGTTCCGGCTGCCGAGGCGGTGTGGCTGATCCACAAAGGCGAAACAGTCGCCACCGACAGCTTCGCCAACACCAGCTTTCCGAGCAATCGCGCAACGGCCCTGGCCTCAAAGGTCGTTCGTGCCTTCCTTCTCTTCCCCGAACTCCAGCGCCGCCGCGCCCAGCAGCGCCTGCGCCGCATCGCCCGGCAGCGCTTCCACCGACTTCAGCTTGCGCGACATCTGCCGGCTGCGCACTTCGGCCTGCTCGATGTTGCGCGCCGCCCGTTCCAGCGTCAGCTTGGTGGTGGCCAGCACGTCGCCGAACTTGCCGAACTCGGTCTTGACCGCACCCAGCACCTGCCACACCTCGGACGAGCGCTTCTCCAGCGCCAGCGAGCGGAAACCCATCTGCAGACTGTTGAGCAGCGCGCACAGCGTGGACGGACCGGCGATGGTGATGCGGCAGGTGCGCTGGATCTCATCGGCCAGGCCGGGCCGGCGCATCACTTCGGCATACAGGCCTTCGGTGGGCAGGAACAGGATGCCGAAGTCGGTGGTCAGCGGCGGCGAGATGTATTTCTCGCAGATGGTGCGGGCTTCGCCGCGCAGCACCCGCTCCAGGTCGCGCACCGCCAGCGCCACCGCATCGGCGTCGGCGCGGTCGGCGGCGTCGACCATGCGCTCGTACTGCTCCTTCGGGAACTTGGCGTCGATCGGCATCCAGACCGGCGCCCCGCCGTCGCTGGCGCCCGGCAGCCGGATCGCGAACTCGACCCGCTCGCCGCTGCCGGGCACGGTCTCGACGTTCTTAGCATACTGGTCGGCTGTCAGCATCTGCTCCAGCAGCATGCCCAGCTGCACCTCGCCCCAGGTGCCGCGCGTCTTCACATTGGTCAGCACCCGCTTCAGGTCGCCCACGCCAATGGCCAGCTGCTGCATCTCGCCCAGGCCCTGGTGCACCTTGTCGAGCCGGTCCGACACCAGCTTGAACGACTCGCCCAGCCGGTGCTCCAGCGTCGCATGCAGCTTTTCATCGACGGTGCGGCGCATCTCTTCGAGCCGGGCGCCGTTGTCGCTCTGCAGGTCGCGGATCTTGGCTTCCAGCGTGCCGCGGATCTCGGCCATGCGCTGCGCATTCGACTCGGTCAGCGTGGCCAGGGTCTGGTTCAGGGTGTCGCCGAAGCGCTTCAATGCGCCGGCCTGTTCCTCGCGGCCGGCCTTGGCCTGCAGCGAGATCGCATTGCGCATCGCCTCGAGCTGCTGCGCATTGGCCTCGGTCAGCTTGGCCAGCTGCTGGGCGAAGGCATCGATCTGGCCGGTCTGCAGCGAAGCCATGCCGGTCACCTGGGCGCCGATGGTGCGCTGGAACTCGGCCAGCAGGCCGGACAATTCCTGGCGCGTGCCCTGGGCGCTGGTCTGCACCTGGCTGCGCAGTTCGCGCTCGGTGCGCTCGCTGGTCTTTTCCAGCGCGTCGAACAGTTCATCGGTGGCGGCGTCAGTGCCGGACTGGCCGCCGCGCCGCGTCAGCAGCACGGCCTGCAGGGCGATCATCACCAGCCCGAGGCCGAGCAGTACGAAAAATTCAGTATTGGACATGGGTTCAGCCGTGGCGGTTGCGCATCCAGTCGGCGGTCTGGAAGAAGGAAGTCATCAGCCGTTCCTGCAGCGCCTGCGGCATGTCGAGCTCGTGCATGGCCTGCGCCATGCAGCGCAGCCAGTCGTCACGCTCCTTGGAGGCAATCGAGAACGGCAGATGGCGTGCACGCAGGCGCGGGTGGCCGAAACGCTCGATGAAGTGGTTCGGGCCGCCGCTCCAGCCGCACAGGAACCAGAACAGCTTGTCGCGCGAGCCATCCAGCGAGGGCGGATGCATCGCGCGCAGGTCGGCGAACCTGGGCTCCAGGTCCATCAGGTCATAGAAACGGTCGACCAGTTCGCGCAGGCGGGCTTCGCCGCCGATGATCTCGAACAGGGTCGGGGAATTGTCTTGGTCTTCAGGGGTCGTCATGGGCGCCAATGATAACGCACGGCTGCCGCCGTCAGGCCTCGCGCAGCGTGCGCATCGGCGGATGGCGCAGCACGTCGCGCAGCCCCACCCAGCCGCCGATGAAGGCGCAGGCGGCGCCGACGGCGATGCCGGCCAGCCAGACCATGATGCTTACGCGCCATTCAAACTTGAACACCTGCTCGGCCAGCACCCAGCCGGTGGCCGCCGCGCCGGTGGCGGCCAGCAGGCCGGCCAGGCCGCCGACCAGCGCGAATTCGATCCACTGCGCGCTCGACAGCTGGCGCCGGGTGGCGCCCAGCGCACGCAGCAGCCCGGCTTCGCGGATGCGCTCGTCCTGGGAGCCGACCAGCGCCGCATACAGCACCAGCACGCCCGAGGCCAGCGTGAACAGGAACAGGAATTCCACCGCCCGCACCACCTGGTCGATCACGCCCTGGATCTGGCGCACCACGCTGCCGATATCGACCACGGTCAGGTTGGGAAAGTCGCGCACGATCTGGTTGACCAGACCGGCCTTTTCCGGCGGCAGCCGGAAGGCGGTGATATAGGTCTGCGGCATGCCGCTCATCAGGGAAGGATTCAGGATCACGAAGAAATTGACCCGCATCGAACCCCATTCCAGCTTGCGCAGGCTGGTGACCGGCGCTTCCACCACCTGGCCGCCAATGTCGAAGCGCAGCCGGTCGCCCAGCTTCAGGTTCAGGGTCTTGGCCAGGCCCTGCTCCACCGATGCCTCCGGCTTGCGGTCGTCCAGCCACTTGCCGGCTGCCACCTGGTTCTGCGGCGGCATCTCGGTCATGGTGGACAGATTGAATTCCCGGTCGACCAGGCGCTTGGCGCGGTCTTCGATGAAGGTCTCGCCCGTCACCGGCGTGTCGTTGATCTGCACCAGCCGGCCGCGAATCATCGGATACAGCAGCGGCTGCTCGACGCCGTTGGCAGACAGCATCCTGGCCAGCGGCTCGCGCTGTTCAGGCAGGATGTTCAGCGCGAACTGGTTGGGCGCGTCCGCCGGCGTCGCCTGCTGCCAGGCCTGCACCAGGTCGCCGCGCACGACGGTCAGCAGCAGCAGCGCCATCAGCCCGAGCGACAGCGCCACCACCTGCACCACCGTGGCGCCGGGACGCCGCTGCAGCGCCGTCACCGCGAAACGCCAGCCGGGATGGTCGAAGGCAGTGCGCAGCAGCCGCAGCGACTTCAGGGCCAGCCAACCGACCAGCGCAAACAGCGCGAAGCCGCCGAGGAAGCCGCCGGCCGTCAGCGCGCCCAGCTTCAGGTCGCCCGACTGCCACAGCAGGAGCGCCACGAAGCTCGCCAGGCCCAGGCCGTAGGTGGCCAGCGTCATCGGCTGCGGCGGCGCCTGCTCACGCCGGATCACCCGGTTGTGCGGCACGTTGCGCAGTTGCAGCACGGGCGCGAGCGCAAAGCCGAGCAGCAGCAGCATGCCGGTCGCCAGGCCCTGCACGGCCGGCAGCAGGCCCGGCGCCGGCAGGTCGGCGGCCACCAGGCTGCCTAGCCAGGCCAGCAGCGCGAAATGCGCGCCAAAGCCCACCAGAACGCCCAGCGCGCTGCCCGCCAGCCCGACCAGCAGGAATTCGATCAGGTACATCTGCGTCACCTGCCCCTGCGTCAGACCGAGGCAGCGCAGCATGGCGCAGGCATCCAGGTGGCGCAGCATGAAGCGGCGCGCCGCCATCGCGATCGCCACCGCGGCCAGCATGGCCGAGAGCAGCCCCACCAGCGCCAGGAACTGTTCGGCCCGGTCCAGCGTGGCGCGCATTTCCGGCCGGCCCGACTCCAGCGATTCGATATGCACGCCCTTGACGCCGGCGCTGGCAATACGCTGCTCGACCCACTTCTGGAATGCCTTGACCTGGAGCGGCTCGCCGGCCAGCAGCAGGCGGTAGGTCACCCGCGAGCCATACTGGATCAGGCCGGTGGAAGCGAGATCGGACTGGGCCAGCATCACGCGCGGCGCAAAATTCATGAAGGCCGCGCCACGGTCGGGCTCGACCGAGATCAGCTGCGCGATCCGGAAGCTGCGCTCGCCCAGGCGCAGTTGGCTGCCCACCTGGACCTTGTGCGCCAGCAGCAGGTTCTCGTCTACCCAGACCGTGCCCGGCGCCGGCGTCTCTCGCGTCGGCCGGTCGGCATTGCCTTCCTTTAGCTTGACGCTGCCGCGCAGCGGATAGCCGGGCGTGACCGCCTTGACCGAGGCCAGTTGGGTGAAGGCCGCGTCGCCGCTGCCGCTGCTGGCCATGCTGGGAAACACCGTGGTCTGCGCCATGCGCAGCCCGTGCTTGCCGGCCTCGGCAAGCCACTCGGGCTCGATTGGCTGGTCGGCCCGGACCAGCAGGTCGGCGCCCAGCAGCTGGTTGGCATCGCGCGCCAGCGCGCTGCGCATGCGGTCGACGAAAAAGCCCACCGAGGACAGCGCCGCCACGGCGACCACCAGGGCAATCAGGAGGAAGCGAAGCTCGCCGGCGCGCCAGTCGCGCCGGGTCATGCGAAGGGCTTGGAGGAACATCAGGTGCTGAACTTTCGGAAGAGCCAGCGCATGCCGCGCCAGAGTTTGGGCAGGAGCCAGATGGTCAGCACCAGGAAGAGCGCCAGCAGCACGAACCAGAGCCACGGATGGAAGAAGGCGGCCCACAGGCCGGTGGCCACCACCGCTTCCTCGGAAAACGAGGCGGCCCAGTTGCTGAACGGCTCCGGCGAGGTATTGATCAGCGCGCGGCTGCCGGCCTTGGTGAAATGCGCGCTGGCGGCCAGCGTGCCGCCCAGCAGCGCCGCGATGGTGGTCCAGGCCGGGTCCATCTGGCCCAGCGCCGCCACGCTCAGGATCGCGCCGGCGGGTATCCGGATGAAGGTCTGGATGGCGTCCCAGGCAGAATCCACGCCGGGTATCTTGTCGGCCAGGAATTCCACCGCCAGCAGCACGCCGGTCACGCCCAGCACCCAGGGCGATTCGAGCACCTGCAGCGCCGAAGGCAGTTCCAGCCAGCCGGCGCGCGCCATGGCGCCGGCCATGAACAGGGTCATGTACAGTCGCAGTCCGCTGGCCCACGACAGGCCGCCGGCCAGCGCGGTGGCGGACAGGGTCTCAACCATGGTCGCTCTCCTTCAGACGATGGAAACAGCCTACCCGATTCCACCGCGGCGCGACGGCCGGCGGCGAAGGGGTTGCGGTTTGGTCAAGCCCAGATGCGGACATGCTGCGCTATCTCAAGCGGTGGCGAACCAGTCGTCGACCGCGCGCAAGTAGGCCGCCTTGGTGTCGTCATCCAGGAAGGCCGCGGCAAAGCTGTTGCGCGCCAGCCGCCAGGCATGATCGCGGGTCAGCGGCAGCGACTCGAACAGCGCGACGTAGTTGTCATTCACATAGCCGCCGAAATAGGCCGGGTCGTCGGAATTGACGGTGGCCGCGATGCCGGCGTCGAGCAGCTCCAGGATGTTGTGGTCGTGGATCTTGTCGAACACCCGCAGTTTGACGTTGGACAGCGGGCAGACCGTCAGCGCAATCTGCTCGCGCGCCAGGCGCGCCGTCAGCGCCGGGTCTTCCAGGCAGCGCACGCCATGGTCGATGCGCTCGACATGCAGCACGTCCAGCGCGGTGTAGATGTATTCCGGCGGCCCTTCCTCGCCGGCATGTGCCACCAGCCGCAGGCCCAGTTCGCGGCAGCGCGCGAAAATGCGGGCGAACTTCTCCGGCGGATTGCCGCGCTCGGAAGAATCCAGCCCGACGCCGATGAACTTGTCGCGATGCGGCAGCGCCTCTTCCAGCGTGGCGAAGGCGGCCTCTTCCGACAGATGGCGCAGGAAGCACAGGATCAGCGAGGCGGTCATGCCCCACTGCTTTCTTGCGTCCGTCAGCGCGCGATGTATGCCGCTGATGACCACCGGGAAGCCGATGCCGCGCTCGGTATGGGTCTGCGGATCGAAGAAGATTTCGGTGTGCAGCACATTGTCGGCATGCGCCCGTTCCAGATAGGCCCAGGTCATGTCATAAAAGTCACGCTCGGTCTGCAGCACGCTGGCGCCGGCGTAATAGATGTCGAGAAAGGACTGCAGGTCGGTGAAGGCATAGGCGCGCCGCAGGTCGTCCACCGAGGCATAGGGCAGCGTAACGCCATTGCGCTCGGCCAGTTCAAAGATGAGTTCGGGTTCCAGCGAGCCTTCGATATGCATGTGCAGTTCGGCCTTGGGCATGCCCCGTACCAGGTCAGTCAATGCTTCAGTCATGTGATCTCCATCGGTTAACAAGCGACATGGTAAGCGCTGTGCCGGCAACTCTGCAAAACAGCCCGCGCAACCGCCGCGCAGCGCTTCATTGACAACCTGAAAACAGATTCGTTAGCAGTTCGAAAACACCCTTATGCGTACACGCATCGAAACGCGGAAAGCGCGCAACAGCCGGTCCGTGTGGTTGATTTCGGTCAAGCATTTCCCGGAGGATCTACTTAAGATTCCCGCTGTGACCTCTGGCAGCGATCTTGGCTAACAGCGGCTCACCAACACTCTCCTTATCCAGCTCACCCAGTTCACGGACTCTGACATGCATACCTCGCGGGACACGGACCAGGCAATCAGCACCCTCATCGAAGCCGCGGGCATGCACACCGCGCGCGAACAGTATCTTTACCGCCAGTCCCTGCTGGCACTGGTCAGGCTGGCCAAGGCGGAACAGATGAACGAAGTGCGGGCCAACGTCGGCATGCTGATCGGTACGCCCGCATACGCCGCGCCCTGAACGCCTGCCGCCGGGCCGGCGGCAGGCAAATTCAACAAACCATGCCGCCGGCTCAGTTCCACCGCCCTGAAATGCCGCCCATGCTGTAGCGGCCGGCGCCCAGCAGCGCCACTGCCAGCGCGCTAAAGAAGTAGAAACCCTGCAGTTCGAGCGCCCAGCCGCCCGTCTTGCCCATCGTGAAGAACTGCGCGCCATGCGCCAGCGCCACCGCCACGATCATGTTGATGGCGACAATCACGGCCCCCAGCCGCGCCCAGATGCCGAACAGGATCATCAGCGGCGCAATCACTTCGCCCACATACACCAGAAAGGCCAGCCCGGATGGCAGCCCGGCCTTGGCCAGCATGCCCATGATCGGGTCGACCCCGGTGATGAGCTTGGAAACGCCATGGAACAGGATCAGGATGGCCAGCGTGGCGCGCAGCACCAGCTTGCCGAGGTCGTCATTGGTTTGCATCGTCATCCTTCCGTAAAGAGGCCTGGACCGGCCGTCAAGGGTTTCGGGGTATTGAAACGGAGCACAACTGGAGCCTGCAGTGGCGCGCCGGCCACCGCGTCCCACCGCGCCCTGCATTGCATCGAACTATATGGCAGCGTGCGTATCTTAACTCGTGTACGAATCATCAACATTTGGAGAGCGCAATGCAGACACCGATTAAGCACATGCCGGCAGAAGCCGATGTAGGGAGCGGCGAGAAAGGCCCTGGAGAACGGGAGACCGATGAAATGATCAAGCAGGTGGGCGACAAGGTGGAAGAAACACGCCGCCAGTCGGACAAGCAGAAAGACCAGCCTGCATCGGCAGGCTAGCAGGATGACCGGAAGCGCGGCCGGACGGCTTGCCGGCCGCGCATTCCTGGTTTAGCGTGCCGGGCCGCCGGCGCCAGGCGCGGCACGCGGATGGTCGCCATGCATACCGCGGTGATGCGCCGGGCCACCGTGATGGTGGCCCTTGCCGCCGTGCATGCGGCCATGTTCGCCACGCATATCGCCACGCATATCGCCACGCATATCGCCGCGCATATCGCCCGGCATGTCGCCGCGCATGCGGGGCTGCATGGCCGGCGTCGTGGACGAAGCCTGCCCGCTGCGCAGCGCCTCGGCGCGCCGCTCAACCTCCGCGACCTTGGCCGGATCGGTGCTTTCCCTGATGGTGCTCTCCGGCGCCTGCGCCAGCGCGGCCCCGGTCGCAAACAGCATGGGCAATACCATCAATGTGATTTTCCGCATTTTCATGATGACCTCTCCTGATGTTAGGTAGGATTGGGTAGCAAAAATAGCAATTAGTTCCAGCAACAGGAACCACGGGCGACCTCGGCTTGAGGGCCATTGCACGCCGCCATCAATTTTATTGCGGCACAGTGACGCTGTGGCATAATGCCGGCTTCCCAACGGAAGCGTGGCCGAGTGGTTGAAGGCACCAGTCTTGAAAACTGGCGACGGGGTAACCCGTTCGTGAGTTCGAATCTCACCGCTTCCGCCAAAGCCCTTCTCTCCTTCCCCTTTCAGTCAGACGCGCATTAATTCTCATCAGGCTGTCCTGCGACGAATGCCCTGTGATTTGAAGGAGTCCGGGTGAAGGTTCTGCGGTCACCGCTCGAAGGCGGCATACTGCAGGCAGAAGTATGGCCTAAGCCTCCCAGCTAAAAAATTTCCTCAATGCATTACATGGCAGAATAGCGCTTTGGATTCCAGACGCATCCCATGCCTGCCGCTCCCATCCGGTCGATGAGCCACTGTGCCTCGACGCTCTGCTCAGCTTCGCTCCCGGACCGACATCTAGCCGCTTCACCAATGACAGCGGCCGTCATCAGCCCGCCATATGCATTGATAAATTCACAACCACCCCCGGCCAAGCCACGATATGCGCACCTATCCTCCCCTTAATCTCGGCATTCCCTTACCCCGATCTTCCCGATAATTGCAGCAACCCGAATTGCATAGTCAAGGAACGCAGATGGCCACATCCAAAGCCGCCGCCAAGCCCGCCCAGGCGGAAGGCGGCGCCAAGTCCAAATCCAAGCTGTTCATCATCATCGGCGCAGCGGTCCTGCTGCTCGGCGCCGGCGGCGGGGGCGCCTGGTACTTCCTCGGTCACAAGAACGAGGCGCACGCCGAGCCGGCGCATGCCAAGGCCGCGCCGGCGGCGCCACCGGTGTTTGCCCAGATGGACCCGTTTACCGTGAACCTGCAGGCTGACGGCGGCGAGCAGTTCCTGCAGACCGCGTTCACGCTGCAGGTCGGCAGCCAGGCCGACGTCGATGCGATCAAGCTCTATCTGCCGCAGGTGCGCAGCCGGGTGCTGCTGCTGCTGTCGTCCAAGCGCGGCGCGGAGATCTCGACCGTCGAAGGCAAGAAGAAGCTGGCCGAGGAAATCATCGCCCAGTTGAAGCAACCCTTCTCGCCCGGCGCGCAGCCGCTGAATGTGTCGGACGTGTTCTTCACCGCCTTCGTGATCCAGTAACCCAGCCATGGCCGAAAATTTTCTGTCGCAGGATGAAGTCGACGCCCTCCTGAAGGGCGTCAGCGGAGACATCGACGAAAGCACCACCCAGGTCGACACCTCCAGCGTCCGGCCCTACAACCTGGCTACCCAGGAACGGATCGTGCGCGGCCGCATGCCGACGCTGGAAATCATCAACGAGCGCTTTGCGCGGCTGTTGCGGATCGGTCTGTTCAACTTCCTGCATCGCAGCGCCGAGGTGTCGATCGGCCCGGTGCGGGTGTCGAAGTACAGCGAGTTCATCCGCAACCTGGTGGTGCCGACCAACCTGAACCTGGTCCACATGAAACCGCTGCGCGGCACCGCGCTGATGGTGCTCGACCCCAACCTGGTGTTCCTGATGGTGGACAACCTGTTTGGCGGCGACGGCCGGTTTCATACCAGGGTGGAAGGCCGGGACTTTACCCAGACCGAGCAGCGCATCATCCAGCGCATCCTGAACATCGTCTTCGAGTCCTATGCCAAGTCGTGGGAGCCGGTGTACCCGATCGAGTTCGAGTACATCCGCTCGGAGATGAACACCCAGTTCACCAATATCGCCACGCCCAATGAAGTGGTGGTGGCCACCACCTTCACCGTGGAACTGGGCCCGGTCAGCGGCGAGATGCACTTCTGCATGCCCTATTCCATGATCGAGCCGATCCGCGACCTGCTCACCAGCAGCCTGCAGGGCGAGACGCTGGAAGTGGACAAGCGCTGGATCCGCCTGATGACGCAGCAGATCCAGGGCGCGGAAGTCGAGCTCGTGGTGGACCTCGGCCAGGCCCGCACCACGCTGGGCGCCATCCTCAACATGAAGGCCGGCGACGTGATTCCCTTCAACCTCACGCCGACCGTGGAAGCCAAGGTCGACGGCGTGCCGGTGATGGAATGCTCGTATGGCAAAATCAACGGCCAGTACGCATTGCGCGTCGAGCGCATGATCAACAGTTCGCATGAAGCGATACCAGGAGATGACAATGTCCAATGACCCCAACACCCAGATCATTGCCGAAGACGACTGGGGCGCCGCCATTGCCGAACAGGCGCAGGCCGAGGAAAACGCATTGCGCGCCCAGGCTGCCAGCTCCACGATCTTCCAGGAGTTTTCCGGCGCCGGCACGCGCAATACCCACAACGACATCGACTTCATCCTCGATATCCCGGTCCAGCTCACGGTGGAACTGGGACGCACCAAGATCGCCATCAAGAACCTGCTGCAACTGGCGCAGGGCTCGGTAGTGGAACTGGACGGCCTGGCCGGCGAGCCGATGGACGTGCTGGTCAACGGCTGCCTGATTGCGCAAGGCGAAGTGGTGGTGGTCAATGACAAGTTCGGCATCCGCCTGACCGACATCATCACCCCGTCGGAACGCATCCGCAAGCTCAACAAATGACGCTGATCCGCGCGCTGATCCTGGCGCTGACGCTGGCCGCCGGAGCCGCCGTGGCCGAAGAAGCGGCAACGCCGGCGGCGACCGTGGCTGCCCAGCCGGCGCCGGTACCGGCCGCCTCCCCGGCCGTCGGGTCCCCGGCTACCGCCGCCCCGGCCGCCGCTGCACCAGCGCCTGCGCCCGCCACCGTGACCAGCGCGCCCTCCTCTGCCGGCAGCCTGCTGCAGGTGATCTTCGGCCTGATCGTGGTGCTGGGCCTGCTGGCCGGCGCGCTGTGGGTGTTGAAGCGGGTTGGCGGCGGCCGACTGGCTGGCGGCTCGGTGGTGAAGATCGTCGGCGGCGTATCGGTGGGCAACCGCGAACGGGTGATGGTGGTGGAAGTGGCCGACCAGTGGATCGTGATCGGCGTGGCGCCGGGCCAGGTCAGCAAGCTGGCCGACATGCCGCGCCAGGAACAGCAGCAAGGCGCCGCGGCACTGCCCGGCGCGCCCAATTTCAGCGCATGGCTGAAGCAGACAATAGAGAAACGCAATGCAAATTAAGTGGGCCGCGCGCGGCCTGGTCATCGGCGCGGCGCTGTTGCCGCTGTGCGCCATCGCGCAGGGCCTGCCGGCGCTGACCTCCACCCCGACCGCCAACGGCGGCCAGAACTATACCCTCAGCCTGCAGACCATGCTGTTGCTGACCGGGCTGACCTTCATCCCGGCCGCGCTACTGATGATGACCAGCTTCACCCGCATCATCATCGTGCTGTCGCTGTTGCGGCAGGCGCTGGGCACCCAGACAGCGCCGCCCAACCAGGTGATGGTGGGCCTGGCGCTGTTTCTGTCGCTGTTCGTGATGGGGCCGGTGCTGGACAAGATTTATGCAAACGCCTATCTGCCGCTGTCGGAAAACAAGATCACGATGCAGCAGGCGCTCGACACTGGCGCCGGCCCGCTGAAGGAATTCATGATGAAGCAGACCCGGCAGTCCGACCTGGCGCTGTACGTGAAGCTGTCGGGCAATGCGCAGCTGCAGGGACCGGAGGACGTGCCGCTGCGCATCCTGGTGCCGGCCTTCATCACCAGCGAACTCAAGACCGCATTCCAGATCAGCTTCGCCATCTTCATCCCCTTCCTGATCATCGACATGGTGGTGGCCAGCGTGCTGATGTCGATGGGCATGATGATGGTGTCGCCGGCCATCGTGTCGCTGCCCTTCAAGCTGATGCTGTTCGTGCTGGTGGACGGCTGGCAGCTGCTGATCGGCTCGCTGGCGCAGAGCTTTTACTGATGGCGCAAGCCAGGCAACAAGGAAACACTCAATGACTCCCGAAAGCGTAATGTCCCTGGGCCGCCATGCGATGGAGGTCACCCTGATGGTGGCCGCGCCGATGCTGCTGGTAGCGCTGATCATCGGCCTGGTGGTCAGCATCTTCCAGGCCGCCACCCAGATCAATGAAGCCACGCTGTCCTTCATTCCCAAGCTGATCGGCATTTTCGTGGCGCTGGTGGTGGCCGGCCCGTGGATGCTGTCGGTGATGCTGGACTACATGCGCCAGATGCTGACCGGCATACCCGGCATGGTGGGCTGAGCAAGGCAGCCTGGTCGCATGATCACCATCAACAGCCTGGACATCAATGCGCTGATTGCCAGCTTCCTGTGGCCGTTCACCCGCATCATGGGGCTGCTTGCGATTGCGCCGCTGTTTGGCAACCGCAGCATACCGGCCCGCATCAAGGTGGCCCTGGGCCTGCTGCTGTCGGCGATTGTCGCGCCCACCGTCGGCGCGCTGCCGCAGATGGACCCGATGTCCCTGACCGGCGTGCTGGTGCTGGCGCAGCAGTTCATCATCGGCATTGCGATGGGCTTTGCGATGCGCATCGTGTTCACCGCGGTGGAACTGGCCGGCGAGCTGTGCGGCATGACCATGGGCCTGGGCTTCGCCACCTTCTTCGACCCGCAGTCGGCAGGCCGTTCGTCGGCGATCAGCCAGTACCTGTCGCTGATCACGCTGATGGTGTATCTCGCCGCCAACCTGCACCTGGTTGTGCTGTCGACGCTGGTCGACAGTTTCACCACCATGCCCGTCACCGCGATGCCGATGGGCGGCGACGTGTTCCGGCAGCTGGCCGGCTGGGGCGGCCGCATCTTCAGCGCCGGCGTGCAACTTGCATTACCGGTGGTGGCAGGCCTTTTGATCACCAACATCGCATTGGGCATCCTGACCCGCGCCGCGCCGCAGTTGAACCTGTTCGGCGTCGGCTTTCCGGTGACCCTGACGGTTGGCTTCCTGATGCTGGCGCTGACGCTGCCCTATCTTGCGGTTCCGCTGGAACGACTGTTTGCGGATGGCTTTGCGATGATGCGGCAGGTCACGGCCGGGCTGCCGCGGATCTGACGCCGGCCTGGCCGGCTTGCCTGTCGTAGGCCCGTTGCAAGGCATTCTTCGGACTCGACTTGGCTGGCGCCTTCACTGCCCAGTCTGGCAACCGGCGCGCTTCCTGGGCCGATCAAAGCCGAAACGCCCTGGCATCTTCCTTGAAGCCGATGCATAGCAACGCGTTGCGTGTTCGTACCAGCATATCTATCGCCCCCGGCACAAGCGCTGCCCGACCGTTGCCGCCGAGATGCGACCACAGCAATGTGAGCTGGGCTAGATTCAACTCGTGAAGTTGCGCTACCAGTGTGCCGGTGTTGTGGAGTTGGTTGATACGCGTGGCGAACGCTTTCGCAGGCCTCAAATTCCACTGAGCATGGCGCATGATTTCACGCAAGGTCGGGAGCTGATGGTCCGACGGCTGGGTGCTGCCGTGGGCGCGTATCATGCCGGCTTGCGCGTGGGCAGGGCGTGATTTGCCGGTGGTCGGCGCCGCGTTGGCGCGCATTGCCCTTGCCGGCGCAAGCGCGGCCTTGCGCCGCACAGCGGCTTGGGAACAAGGTGCTTTCAACGTTTCCATGGAAGCCTTGCGGCGTTTCGACGCTGCCAACGAGCGCTCCGCCTTGCACCTGAAAGCATCGAACCATTTGCCGACTTCACGGGCGCTGGCCGCAAAAGCGGCGTGCAGTTGCTTGCATTCGCGCTTCAGCAATGCCGGAATCCTTGCAATGCGGTTGTCAACCCTGCTCGAACGCGGCGCCTGCTGTACAGGCGCGGGCGCGCCAAGTGTCCTTAATTCGATGTCTTCATGCACCTTCGCCTCAGGCGAAAGGGAAAGCCTTGGTGCCATCAAGCGGAAATGGGTAAACAGTTCGGCGCTTTTCATGGTGTTCTCCCGTTGAGGCCCGGTATGTATCCTCTGGGAGCAGAAAGGTTTCGTCCAGTTTTCAAGCGCCCGGGAAGCCTGCGCAGGCCAGTCCTCGCCTGCGCAATGACGAAACAGTTATCTGGGTGGAAATGCGATAGCGCGCCTTCCTCGGCTGACTTGCGCAGGCAGCGAGGAGGCGGGCATGTCTGTCAGGAGATTTGAAACAAGGCAATGCAGGGACGATCGATTTATCCGGGTTCGATGTCCCCGCCAGGAGACAAATGCTGGCACCTTGCCATCAGGTTTTCGACGTGCTTCTGCAGGCCCTGGAGATGCCGCGTTCGGCACGGCTCGTGGCGGCGGCGAGGCGCTTCAGCACGCCCCTGCCGGAAGGCCTTACGGCGGCTTTCCCGGCCGAATACTGCGGCATGGAGCGCTCGCCATAGGTCGACAGCCTGTGATCGATTCCTGAATCGGCGCGGTAGGTTTTCATCACAAGTCCTTTGAAAAGGTGCTTGTATGTAGCGCCCGGTTTGCACGCGTGCCCTGGACTTGCCAGCGTCAATTACAGGAAATTAAACAGCGACAGCCCCGACACCTTCGCAAAACTCTGCTGCGCAGCCTGCAGCTGCATCTGCTTCTGGGTCAACTCGGTGACTGCCTTTACATAGTCCACATCCTGGATGTCCGACAGTTGCTCCGCATACTGCAGGTCGCGCGCGCTGCCGGCGTCGTCCAGGGTGTCGAGTTCCTGCAGCCGCGAGCCAACCGAGGCGCGCACCGACAGCACGTTGTTCAAGGCATTGTCGATGTTCTGGCCGGCCACGCCGAGGTCGTAGGTGAATTGACTGCGCTCGGTGTCGGTGGTGACCGGCGCCTCGAGCGTGGCAATCAGCTTGTCCAGCGTCTTGAACATGCTTTGCGTGCGCGCCGGCTTGATGCTCAGCGTATCGTTGGCGGCGGGCGTGCCCGACACTGTCATTTCGAGCCCGGCGGCGGCTATCGTCTGCGGGCTGGCGTAGGGGCCGGTGGCCAGCGGCGTGGACTTGTTCGGGTCCCTGGTGGTGTCGTACACCGTATAAGTCGGTGCCCCGCCGGCATCGGCGCCGAACAGGACTTCATACTGGTGGCCCGGCACGGCCTGGCTTGCATCCTTGATGGTGATGTTCGACAGCGCCGCGCTGCCGGTGCCGCTGCTGGTGCTGGTGCTGGAAAAAACCGCGCTGGCCGGCACGTTCATGAAAATGGCATCGCCGCTGTCGCCGGCCGGCATCTGGCGCGAGGTGCCGACCTGCAGCATCTTCTGGCCATTGTCGCCGGCATAGCTGACGGTGCTGCCGTTGCTGCTGAACGGCGCGGCATTGTCCTTGAAGCCGCCGAACAGGTAGTTGCCGACGCCGTCGCGGCTGTTGGCGAGGCTGGTCAGTTCCGACAGCCGGCTGCGCAGTTCGCCGGCGATGAACTTGCGCGAGGTGTCGTCCAGCGTGCCGCTGCCCGCCGCAACGACTTGCGAGCGCACATCCTGCAGCAGGCTGGTGACGCTCTGCAGCGTGCCCTCCTGCATCGACAGCGCGCTGCGGGCGCTGTTGCGGTTCTCGGTGTACTGCGTATTCATCGCCTGGCTCTGCGTCAGGTCGAGCGCCTTGGCCGCGCCCAGCGGATCGTCGGCCGGCGACAGCAGCCGCTTGCCGCTGGCGATTTGCTGCTGGACCTTGGCCAGCGATGACTGGGTGTCGCCGATGCGGCTGACGTTCGATTCATACAGGCTGTTTGTGCTGATGCGCATGGCTTTTCTCCTCAACGGCCCAGCGAGAGCAGCACGTCGAACATGTCGCTGGCGGTCTTCATGACCTTGCCCGCGGCCTGATAGGCCTGCTGGTAGCGCAGCAGGTTGGCGGCTTCCTCGTCCAGGTTCACGCCCGACTCGGCCTGCTGCGAGCTGACAGCCGAGGCCCGCAGCTGCTCGGCCGCGGCGCTGGTGGATGCCAGTTCGCGGGTCTTGTTGCCGACCTGGCTGACCAGTTGCGAATAGGCGCCCTGGAAGCTGGTGGACGCGCCGTCGGTGGTGCTGGCCGACTGCAGCGCGGCCAGCGCCAGCGCATTGCGGTTGTCGCCGGAGCCATTGCTGCCGCCGCCCACCGTGAAGCTGTCGCCGCTGGCCGGCACGCCGGAAATCTGCAGCTTCCAGCCGTTGTAGCTGATGTCCTCGCCGGCCTTGAAGGCCACGCCGATGGCGGGCAGCCCCGGGCCGGTGCCGGTGACATCGAAGGTATTGGCGGAGGTGAAGGTGATGGCCACCGGCTGCGTCAGGTCTGCGCCGGCTGCCGTCACGGTGGGCGCGCTGATGCTGCCGGTGCCGCTGTTGCCGCTGGCGGCGGCCGAGGCCAGCGGCGAGCCCAGCGCAATCGTTGCCTTGTCGGTGATCTTCACATTGATGCCGTTGCGCAGCGAGGCGCCGTCAGCGGTGGGACGCACCAGAAACTCGTCGCCCGCCGTGAGCGGGCCGGAGACACCGAAGCTCACGCCATCGAGCACCATGGACGAGCCGTCGGCCGGACCGTCGAACGGCTTGCCGTCGGACAGCCGCACCACCTTGTAGCCTGGCGGCGTGCCGGCGGCGGTGACCTGCACCTTGTAGTCGCTGGTGGTCAGCGCCGACGGATTGACGATGGCCGCGCTGGCGCTGGCGGCCTGGTCGCCGTTCCTGCTGCTGGGCGACACCACCGGCTCGGCCACCTTGAAGAATTCGACGCCGGGATTGCCGTTGGCATCCTGCCCCAGCACATGCTGCGCATTGAAGGACGAGGCGAGCGTGATCGCAATCCGGCCCAGCGCATTCTGCGCCTGGTCCAGGGTCTTGCTGCGAAACTCCAGCAAGCCGCCCAGCTTGCCGCCGGACAGGCTTTCGTCCGACAGCAGCACCGTGCCGTTCACAGTCTGATAGGCCACCATCGGCCGCTTCGGATCGGTCGGCGACTGGGCCATCGACAGGTCATAGGTCTTGGTGCCCACCACCAGCGGCTGGCCGCTGCCGATCATCACGTTGTAGGTCGCGCCCTGCTTCACCACGCTGACCTTGATTTCCTTGGACAGCTCCGAGATCGCCTGGTCGCGCTGGTCCAGCAGGTCATTGGGCGTGCTGCCGCCATTGCTGGTGGCCTTTTCGATGGCGTCGTTGAGCTTGCCGATCTGCTGGGCATAAACATTGATGGCGTCCACGCTGGAACGCATTTCGGTGGTCACGCCCTGGCGCACTTCGCCGAGCTGCGCATCCATGCTCTGGAAGCGCCCCACCAGCGTATTGGCCGACGACAGCATGGACTCGCGCGCCGCGCCCGAACTGGGGTCGGCGCCGGCTGCCTGCAGGCTGGAAAAGAAGTCCTGCAATACCGGCGTCAGGCCCGCCTTGCTGTCGGCGAGCATGTTGTTGACCTGCTGGATCTGGCCGTAATAGCTGCTCAGCTGGGTGCTGGCGGTCTGGGTCGACAGCACCTGGGTGTTCAGGAATTCGCTGTAGACCCGGCGCACCGCCGTGACCTCGGTGCCCTTGCCGATGAAGCCGTAGCCGGCATCCTGGCCATTGACCGCGCCCTGCACCACCACCTGGCGGTTGTAGCCGGGCGTGGAGGCGTTGGCGATATTGTGTCCGGTCGTGACCAGGCCCGCCTGGGCCGCGGAGAGCGCGCTTTGACCGACGCTGAGTATGCTGGACATGCTGGTCCTTCCTTGTCTCTATGGCACTGTCTACGGCGGCCGGGCGGAAAACTTTAGCGCGCCTAGGCCGACAGCGACTGCTTGATGATGCGCGACAGCTTGGCCGCGTAATTCGGATCGGTGGCATAGCCGGCGCGCTGCAGGCCCTGGGCGAAGCTGCTGGCGTCCTGGCTGTTGGCGATCACGTTCTGGTAGCGCGGGTTGTTCTTCAGGAGGCCGGCGTAATCGCGGAACGAGTCGGCATAGGAGTCATAGGCGCGGAATTTCTCCATGCGCTTCTGCGGCACGCCGTTCACATATTCAGTGGTGGCGACCTCAACCGTCTTGCCAGTCCAGTTGGCGCCGGCCTTGATGCCGAACAGGTTGTGGCTGTTGCTGCCGTCGGCGCCGCGGATCTCGCGCTTGCCCCAGCCGGTTTCCAGCGCCGCCTGGCCCAGCATGAACTTGGCCGGTATGCCGGTGCTGCGGCTGGCCTCGTTGGCATGCTCGGCCAGCTTGTCCTGGAAGGCCTGCACATGGCCGGGCCGCGGCGGATACTGGCGGGCGCTGGAGATTTCCAGCGGCGTGGGGCCGTCCGGCGGCGTGGCCGACAGGCCGGTCTGCCTTGCCAGCGCGGCTGATGCGGTTGATGCCGCTGATGTGAGCGATGCAGCCGAACCGCCCGGTGCCGCGCCGTCCGCGGCGGGCGCCACGCCGGCATTGTTGGAAAGCTGGCGCATCAGCGCGTCGGCCAGGCCCATGCCGCGCTTGGCGAAGTTGTCGCTGACCTTCTGGTCCAGCATCGAGGTGTACATCCGGCTCTGCTGGCTGTCGAACGGGCTGTCCTGCGGCGTGGCGTCGCGCATGGACTTCATCACCATGTTCATGAACAGCGACTCGAACTGCTGGGCCGCGGCGCGCAGCGCTTCCGGCGAGTCCTGCTTGCCGGCGCGGCGCAGCGCCGGCAGGTCGGCGCCGTCGGTGGCGATGCGGGGATTCTGGCTGATCATGCGCTGGCCCGTCCTTGGTTGGTCAAATGATTTCCAGTTCGGCGCGCAGCGAGCCCGAGGCCTTCATCGCCTGCAGGATGGCCAGCAGGTCCTGCGGCGAGGCGCCGATCGCATTCAGGGCCTTGACCACGTCGGCCAGCGAGGCGGCCTGCTTCAGCAGCACCACCTGGCCCGGGTCCTTCTTGATCTCGATTGCCGAGTTCTGCACCACCACGGTCTGGCCGTTCGACAGCGGCGCCGGCTGGCTGGGCGTGTTCTCGGTATTGATGATCACCGACAGGTTGCCGTGCGATACCGCGCAGGTGTCCAGCGTGACCGACTGGTTCATCACCACCGAGCCGGTACGGGCATTCAGGATCACCTTGGCCGCCACCTGGGCCGGCGTCACGCTCAGGCTTTCCAGCGCGCCGAGGAAGGCCACGCGCTCGTCGCTGCCGGCAGGCGTGCGCACCCGGATCACGCGGCCGTCCTGGGCGGACGCGGTGTCGGCGCCGAAGCGGCGGTTGACCGCTTCCACCACCCGGCTGGCGGTGGAGAAGTCGCTGTCATTCAATTCCAGCGTAACCATGTTGTTCTGACCCAGCGAACTGGCGACGGCGCGCTCCACCGTGGCGCCGCTGGAAATGCGGCCCACGCTGAGATGATTGACCTGGGCCTTGCTGCCATTGGCCGCCGCGCCGACGCCGCCCACCAGCACGTTGCCCTGGGCCATGCCGTAGATCTGGCCGTCCGCACCCTTCAGCGGCGTCATCAGCAGCGTGCCGCCGCGCAGGCTCTTGGCATTGCCCATCGACGACACCGTCACGTCCAGCATCTGGCCGGGCTGGGCAAAGGCCGGCAGCGAGGTGGTGACCATCACCGCGGCCACGTTCTTCAATTGCAGCTGGCCGGTCGGCGGCAGGTTCACGCCCATCTGTTGCAGCATGCTGACCACGCTCTGCACGGTAAACGGCGTCTGCGTGGTCTGGTCGCCGCTGCCGTCCAGGCCCACCACCAGGCCGTAGCCGATCAACTGGTTCTGGCGCACGCCGCCGATGCTGGCCAGGTCTTTCAGGCGCTCGGCCTGCGCGCCGGCGCTGCCGGCGATGAGGGCGCCGCACAGCAGCGCCTTGAGCAGAAGATTCATTTGCATGGCGGGCATCCTCAGAACGGCATCACGCTGAGAAAAAAGCGACCCAGCTGGGATGCCACTTCCACCGGGTCGATGCGGGTATTGCTGCGGTATTCGAGGCGGGCGTCGGCGACCTGGGTCGAGGCCACCTGGTTGCCGTTCAGGATGGTGTCCGGGTTCACGGTGCCGGAGAAGCGGATGTACTCGGCGCCCTTGTCGAACGCCACCTGCTTCTCGCCGCTGACGGCCAGGTAGCCGTTGGGCAGCACTTCATTGACGGTGACGGCCAGCGTGCCGGTGAAGGTATTGCTGGAGTTGGACGCTTCCTTGTCCTCGAACTTGTTGGCGCCCTTTGCATCCACGCCCATGCGGCCGGTGACGGCGGTGTTCAGGCCAAGCAGCTTGCCGACCGAGAAGCTGCTGCTGCCGGTCTTGCTGCCGGTGTCGGTGCCGGTCTTGCCGGCGCTGGTCTTCTCATTGATGACGATGGTCAGCGCATCGCCCACATGGCGGGCGCGGCGGTCCTCGAACAGCGGCCGGTAGCTGGCGGTCTGGAAGATCGCGCCATTGGCCGGCGCGGCCACGGCGACCGGCTGCGCGCGCGCGCTGGTGGGCCGCTGCACGATGGAATCCGGCACGGTATTGCAGGCGCACAGCAGCAGCGCCGGCAAGGCGGCCCTGGCGAGGAAGGAAAGGAGGTTGTTCATGAGTGGACGATGGCGCTTCAGAGCTGGGTCAGCTTCTGCAGCATCTGGTCGGAGGTGGTGATCGCCTTGCTGTTGATCTCATAGGCGCGCTGGGTCTGGATCATGTTGACCAGTTCCTCGGCCACATTGACGTTGGAGGTTTCCACATAGCCCTGCGTGACCATGCCGGCGCCGTTGGTGCCGGGCGTATTGGTGCTCGGGTTGCCGGAGGCGGTGGTCTCGACATACAGGTTCTCGCCGCGGCTTTCCAGGCCGGCCGCGTTGATGAAGGTGGCCAGCTGCAGCTGGCCGACCTGGGTTGCGTTGGCGCTGCCCGGCTGCGTCACCGACACCGTGCCGTCGCGGCCGATGGAGATGCTTTGCGCATTGGCCGGGATGGTGATGGCGGGCTGGATCACGAAGCCGCTGGAGGTCACCATCTGACCCTGGTTATCGACCTGGAAGGAGCCGTCGCGGGTATAGGCGGTGGTGCCGTCGGGCATCAGCACCTGGAAGAAGCCGCTGCCCTGGATCGCCAGGTCCTTGTCGTTGCTGGTCTGCTGCAGGTTGCCCTGGGTGAAGATGCGCTCGGTGGCGACGGTGCGCACGCCGGTGCCGACCTGCAGGCCGGACGGCAGCTGGGTCTGCTGCGAGGTCTGCGCGCCGGGCTGGCGCAGGTTCTGGTACAGCAGGTCCTCGAACACGGCACGGGAGCGCTTGAAGCCGCTGGTGCTGACATTGGCCAGGTTGTTGGCGATGGTGTCCATCTGCGTCTGCTGGGCATCCAGGCCGGTCTTGGCTATCCAGAGGGATCGAATCATGACTAACTCCGTCGCGGCGCGGCCGCTTCTTGTGGGCTAGTCTTTATTGTCTTGCAGAAACCCTTAATTCAAAGCGAGGAGTTGACTGGCTTTTGTCTCGTTACTCTCGGCGTTCTTCATCAGGTTCATTTGCATTTCGAACTGGCGGGCCAGGCTGATCATGTTAACCATGGCATCGACGGTGTTCACATTGCTGCCTTCCAGCGCGCCGCCGATGATATTGACTGCCGCATCGGCGTCCGCCGCGCTGCCGTCCTTGGTGCGGAACAGCCCGTCGCTGCCGCGCGCCAGGTTGTTTTCCGGCGGGTTGACCAGCTTGATACGGCCCAGCACGGTGGGCGGCTGGTTGGCCGCCATGCCGGTGATGGTGCCGTCCTTGGCGACCGCGATGCGGGTATCGGGCGGGATGCTGATCGGGCCGGCATCGCCCAGCACCGCGTCGCCGCGCTGGGTCTGCAGCTGGCCGTTCTCGGACAGCTTCAGGCTGCCATGGCGGGTATAGGCTTCGGCGCCGTCGGCGGTCTGCACCGCCAGCCAGCCCTTGCCCTGGACCGCGACGTCGAGTTCACGCGCGGTCTGCTGGATCGGGCCGGGGGTGAAGTCGGTGGCGACGGTGGCGTCGACCACGAAGGCGCGGGTGGGCAGTTCGTTGCCGACGACCGGGACGGCGCGGAAGGCGTCGATCTGGGCGCGAAAGCCCGTGGTGGTGGCGTTGGCGAGGTTGTTGGAGTTGTTGGCCTGCTGTTCCAGGATGTGTTTTGCGCCGGTCATGGCGGTGTAGATCAGACGGTCCATTTCATTCCTTTCAACGCTTCGTTTCGGGCAGGGCGGCCGGTGTGGTGCGCTCCCTGCGTTTGTCGCTTTTGGCTCCGCGCAGCGACAGTTGCGGTTGCGGTTGCGGTTGCGGTTGCGGTTGCCTTTGCCTTTGCCTTTGCCTTTGCCTTTGCCTTTGCCTTTGCCTTTGCCTTTGCCTTTGCCGTTGCCGTTGCCGTTGCCGTTGCCGTGAAATCCCGTTGAGCGCGCCGTGTCAGCGGTGCCCGGAGCGGGAAAAGGTGCGGCGTCTGTCTGAGCCAAGCGCAGCTTGGCGAGTTTAGCCGCGCCCCGCTCCGGGTACCGCTGACACGGGGACCCCGCGCTAGCGGGGCGCGATCACCGGGTCGCCTTTTTTTGGTTACTTTTTTTGGCGAAGCAAAAAAAGTAACCCGGCCGCCGGGACGGATTCCCGGCTTGTCTCCACGGCAGTGCACCCGCCTTGCGTCACCCGGCAAGGCACGGCCAGCACTGTCGTTGTTGCTTTTAGCAGTGATCGCAGCGTACTGCTGAAGGCAACTGCAACTGCTGCTTCGCAGTGACTCCTTACCCCTGGTGAAACAACGCCATTGCACTGTCGTCATGACCAGGCCGGGTGTTCGCCCCGGCGGGCGACCTACTTCTTTTGCTTCGCCAAAAGAAGTAGGCAAGAAAAGGCGACCCGGTGATCGCGCCCCGCTGCGCGGGGTTCCCGTGCCGTCGATGCCTGGAGCGGGGCGCGGCTAAACTCGCCAAGCTGCGCTTGGCTCAGACAGACGCCGCACCTTTTCCCGCTCCAGGCATCGCCGTCACGGCGCGCTCAACGGGACTTCACTGCAACTGCAACTGCAACTGCAACTACAACGGCTACTGCAACTGCAACTGCAACGTCAACGTCAACAACAACTGCAACTGTCGCTGCGCGTAAGTCAAAAGCAGCCGCGGCTGCCGCCGCCCCTTCCCCTTTACCTCAGATTCACCAGCGTCTGCATGACCTGGTCCTGCGTCTTCACCGTCTGCGCATTGGCCTGGTACACCCGCTGCGCGGTGATCATGTTCACCAGTTCGGCCGTCAGGTCCACGTTGGAATCTTCCACCGCCGAGGACTGCAGGGTGCCGAAGGTGCCGCTCGACGGCGTCCCCACCAGCGGCACGCCGGAGCCAGTGGTCTCGGCCCACACGTTGTTGCCCAGGGGCTGCAGGCCGTTGACGTTGGTGAAGTTGGCCAGCACCACCTGGCCCAGCGTGGACGACTTGCCGTTGCTGTAGCGGCCGGTGATGACGCCGTCGGCGCCGGTGTTGAAGCCGGTCAGGCGGCCCGAGGTATAGCCGTCCTGCGACAGCGCATTGACGATGAAGGCCGAACCGTACTGGGTGCTGCCGGTGTAGTCCATCTTGGTCACGATGTCGGCGGCGCCGGTGGCGGTGGCGGGGATCGTGATCGAGAACGGCATCGCGTCCTTCGACGCCTGCGTCAGCGCGCCATCCGGGCCGAAGGCGAGCGAGGCGATCTTGCCGTCGACCGGCGAGGTCAGCACCTTGTCGTCGGCCACGCCGTACACATCCCAGGCGCCGGAGCCGGTCTTGACGAAGAAGCTCTGCATCACATGCGAATTGCCCAGGCTGTCGAACACCGAGATCGAGGTGGCGTTGTTGTAGGTGGTCGGGTCGGCCGGGTTGAACGGCGAGTTGCTCGGCGCGGCGAGGCCGGAATCCAGATTGACCACTTCCTTGACCAGCTTGGTGACCGAGGGCGGCAGGTCGGCGGTGTTGATCTGCAGCTTGCCGGGCGCGCCGGTCGAGAGCACGCCGGCGGCGTTGGCGCTGTAGCCGGTCAGGTTGGCGCCGGTGGCGTTGACGATGTAACCCGCCTTGTCCAGCTCGAACTGGCCGTTACGGGCATAGGTCACGGTGCCGTTGGTGTCCATGCGGAAGAAGCCGGCGCCGTTGATGGCGATGTCCAGCGCATTGTTGGAGGCGGTGATGTTGCCCTGGCTGAACTGCTGCTGCACCTTGGACAGCTTGGTGCCGATGCCTACCTGCGAGGCGCCGCCGCCGGACAGCGAGGTGGCGTACACGTCGGCGAACTGCGCCTGCGATGCCTTGAAGCCCACGGTGCTGGAATTCGAGACGTTGTTGCCGATGACTTCGAGACTCTTGGACGCGGCGTTCAGACCGCTCAGACCTTGCTGGAAACTCATGTTCTTCTCCGATTGCTATGGGTTTGCGGATGCCGTCAAATGATTTCGCGCACGTCGGCCATGGTGGCCGAGGCGCCGTTGGTCAGGTTGAGCTTGACGCCGGAAGCGCCGGTCGAGACGCTGCCGACCTGGCCAAAGGTCAGCGTGCTGGCCTTGATCGCCGAACCGGCGCTGCTGGCGGTGACGTCGAAGCTGTACTGGCCATTGGCGGCGGCAGCGCCGCTGTCGGTCTTGCCATCCCATGCCAGGGGCAGCGTGCCGGCCGCCTGCTCGCCGAGCTCGATCTTGTGGATGGCCTTGCCGGCGCCGTCGCGGATGGTGACGGTGACCTTGTCGGCCGCCGCCGGCAGTTCGATGCCCAGCACCGCCTTGCCGTCGGCCAGCATGGCGCTGCTGCCCGGCACCAGCACGCCGTGGCCGATCAGGCTGGTGGCCTGCATGGTCTGGCTGGCCTGGTAGCTGCTCTGCATGCTGGACATGCTGGCGTTAAGTTTTTCGATGCCGGTCACGGTGGAGAGCTGCGCCATCTGACTGGTGACCTGGGCGTTGTCCATCGGGTTCAGCGGGTCCTGGTTCTTCATCTGCGTGATCAGGAGCTTCATGAAGCGGTCCTGGGTGCCGGCGATGCCTTCGGCGCTGGCGGCGCTGGCCTTGGACGAGTTCATCGCGTTGAGCAGCGCCGGGGAAACGGTGTTGTCGCTTATCGTGGTCATGCCTGGTTCCTTTACTGACCGATGGTCAGGGTTTTCAGCAGCAGGGTCTTGGCTGCATTCATCGTTTCCACATTGGTCTGGTAGGAACGGGTGGCGGAAATCATGTTGACCATTTCCTCCACCACGTTCACGTTGGGCATCTGCACATAGCCCTTGTCGTCGGCCTGCGGATGCGACGGGTTGTAGACGGTGCGCGCCGGCGCGGTGTCCTCGATCACCTGCTGCACCTTGACCGAGGTCGAGCCGGGCGTGGCGCCCTCCACTGCTTCGAACACCACCTGCTTGGCGCGGTACGGCTGGCCGGTGGCGCTGGTGGCGCTGTCGGCATTGGCGAGGTTGGACGCCACGGTGTTGAGCCGGTGCCCCTGGGCGCTCATGGCCGAGCCGGCGACATTGAAGATATTGAACAGCGACATGGCGTTTTCCCTTAACCCTGGATCGCGGTCAGCAGGTTCTTGATCTGGCTGCTGATCATCGTGATGCTGGCTTCGTAGCGCAGCGCATTGTTGGTGAACTGGTTGCGCTCGACTTCCATGTCCACGGTGTTGCCATCCACCCCGCCCTGCACGCCGGTGCGGTACAGCAGCGACGGCGCGCCGGCAACCAGCGTCGCGCCATTGGCGCCCGTTGCGGCCTGGTGGCCAGGTGCGGTCCGGGCCAGGCCCGGCGCCGGTACGGAAGGCGTAGCCGGATTGCCGCGGCCCACCGCGCCCTGCAGGGCCTGCGCGAAGTCGAAGTCGCGTGCCTTGTAGTTGGGCGTGTCGGCATTGGCGATATTCGAAGCCAGAACCTGCTGGCGCTGGGCGCCGAGCTTCAGCGCCGCTTCATGAAAGGCCAGCGCCTGATCCAGTTTTCCTATCATTTCCGCTCCTGATGGTGGAATTGCATGCTGTGCATGGTAAATAAGCGGCGAGACTATCCATCGGGCAATAAAGGCGGCAAATCACGGCCTGTTTGCCGCTTTGCCGCCAGCGCCGCGCCTTACCATGCAGGCTGGAATAAACCTCGGGTCCGACTATGAAATTTCCGTACACAGCCGCAGCGGCGCTCCTCGTTCTGGCCGGCGCCGCCAGCGCGCAAACCGCGCCGGCGCGGCAGGACCATGGCGTGCTGCGCCAGACGGCCAGCCAGTTCCTGACGGTGCAGGCGGGCGGCCTGCCGGGCCAGATCACGGTCACGGTCGGGGCCATCGACCCGCGCCTGAACCTGGCCGCCTGCACCGCGCCGGAAGCCTTCCTGCCCAACGGCGCCCGCGCCTGGGGCAAGACCTCGGTCGGCGTGCGCTGCGTGGCGCCCTCGCCCTGGACCGTCTATATACCGGCGATGGTGCAGGTGCAGGGCGAATACCTGGCGGCGGCGGTGCCGCTGGCCCAGGGCCAGACCATAGGCCCGAACGACATCGCCAGGGTCAGCGGCGACCTGACTGCGCTGCCGCCCGGCATCGTCACCGAACAGTCGCAGGCAGTGGGCCATACCCTGGCCCGCTCGGTGGCGGTCGGCGCGCCGCTGCGCCAGGATGCGCTGCGCAGCCAGCAGGCGGTGGCGCAGGGCCAGGTGGTGCGGCTGGTATCCTCCGGGCCGGGATTCAAGGTCACGGCCGACGGCCGCGCGCTGGCCAATGGCAGCGACGGCCAGGTGGTGCAGGTCAAGACCCAGAATGGCCAGGTGGTGTCGGGCGTGGCGCGTGCCGGCGGCACGGTTGAAGTGACTTTTTAACTTGTTGTCGAAAAGAGGGTTAAAGTTTTTGCCAGACGCGCCGTAAAGCAGACATGGCAGAGGAATGTCCCCTCGAAACGACTAAGGAAACGTCATGAAAATCAATGACTCCGGCTCCATCAAGAAGCCTGCCGCGACCAGCGTGGCCGCAACCCAGACCGGCGCCAGCAAGAGCGCCGAAAAAGCCGCCGCCACCACTGCGGCGACCGACAACGTGCGCCTGTCCAGCCAGGCCAAGGCGCTTTCCTCCACGTCGTCCACTGGCGTCTTCGACGCCAAAAAGGTCGAGGAGATCAAGGCTGCCATTGCCAATGGCACCTTCCAGGTCGACGCCAGCAAGGTTGCCGACGGCCTGATCGACTCGGTCAAGGACCTGATGACCCAGAAACGGAAATAACATGCATCCAGCGCAGCACAGCCCGGCCGAGAGCCTCTCCAGGGAACGCGAACTCGCCCGTCAGTTGCAGGAATGCCTGCAGCAGGAGCAGGCCGAACTGGTGCGGGCGGACGTGGCTGCGCTGGCGCAGACGGCAGACCGCAAGAGCGGCATCGTCGACCAGATGAACCTGCTGGCCCGGTCCCGCATGCAGGCTGTCGCCGCCGCCGGCCATGCGGCCACCGAAGCCGGCATGCTGGCCTGGCTGACCGCGCAGGACGACGCAGTGCGCGCCGACTGGCAGGCGCTGCTGGCCGCGGCCGCGGCCGGCAAGGAACTCAACCGCACCAACGGCCTGCTGATTCACCAGCACATGAGCCGCAACCAGGCCGGCCTGCAGGCCCTGCGCGGCGGCGGCCAGCCGGCGGTGTATGGCCGCGACGGCCAGCAGAACGTCCGCACCGCGGGCCGCAGCTTCGTCGCCGGCTGAGACGCCTGGCCGGGAAAGCAGTCCGGCCCGGGCTTCAGCCCTGGACCAGCGCCGTCTTCGACACCAGCACCCCATCCGCATCCGCATAGATCCAGTCGCCCGGCCGCACCGCCACGCCGGCGATGAACACCTGCAGTTCCTTGTCTCCCGCGCCCTTGCGCACGCTGCGCTGCGGATGCAGCGCCAGCGCGCGGATGCCGACATCGCAGGCATTGAGTTCGGCCGAATCGCGCACGCAGCCATGCACGACGATGCCGGCCCAGCCATTCTTTTCCGCCAGCACGCCCAGGTTGCCGCCGACCAGCGCGCAGCGCAGGCTGCCGCCGCCGTCCACCACCAGCACCCGGCCGTTGCCCGGCGTTTCCAGCGTGGCGCGCACCAGCACATTGTCTTCGAATACTTTCAGGGTGGCGGCCTGGCCGGAAAAGGCGGCGCGCCGGCCGAGCGCGATGAAGACCGGCGGCAGCACGGTCAGGCTGCCGTCGGCGATCAGGTTTTCATTGGCGTCGCACAGGTCGCAGGTGGAAAAGTCCATGGAAGCTCCAGAGGATGAGATGAGGCAAGTTGTCGGCAATCCATGCAGTCCGGCAGCGGCTGCCACTGCGCGATGTCACGCTTGACCCGGCGCCAGCACGGCAACTCCGCTGGTTTTCTCTTGATGCCGGCGCGGGGAAAGGCTGCATGGACAGGAAATTTTCGTGCAAGAATAGCATGCCCTTTTCTGACCGGAGCCCACCATGCAGCATACGCCCGAGCATTTCAATTCCATCCAGAACGGCAGCCTGCCCGGCGTGCTCGGCCTGCAGGTCACCGCGGTCGGCGCCGACGGCGTGCGCGCCACCATGGCCATCACGCCGGCCCACATGGCGCCCAACGGCTTCCTGCACGCCGCTTCCATCGTGACCCTGGCCGACACCTGCTGTGGCTATGGCTGCATGTCGCAGCTGCCGCAGGGCGCAAGCGGCTTCACCACGGTCGAACTCAAGAGCAACCACCTCGGCACCGCGCTGGAAGGCAGCATCGAATGCCACGCGCGCCCGGTGCACCTGGGCCGCACCACCCAGGTCTGGGACGCCACCGTGAGCGTCGCCGGCAGCGGCAAGACGATCGCGCTGTTCCGCTGCACGCAGATGGTGCTGTGGCCCAAGGCCTGAATCCCGGCGGTGCGGCAGCCTGCCGTGGCCCGACAGTGCGGCCTGACAAGCAAACCTGACAATGGACATACCGCATGACACTGAAGAAGCTACTGATCGCCAACCGCGGCGAGATTGCGATCCGCATTGCCCGCGCCGCGGCGGCGCTGGACATTCTCACGGTTGCCGTCTGCAGCGAAGACGATGCCGATGCGCTGCATGTGCGCCTGGCCGACGAATGCCACGCGCTCGACGGCCGCGGCGCCCGCCCCTATCTCGACATTGGCCAGATGCTGGCGGCGGCGCAGGCGCATGGCTGCGACGCGCTGCATCCCGGCTACGGCTTCCTGAGCGAGAGCGCCGCCTTCGCGGAGGCCTGCGCCGCCGCCGGCGTGGCGTTCGTCGGCCCGTCGCCACGGGCGCTGCGGCTGTTCGGCGACAAGGGCCAGGCCCGGGCGCTGGCGCGGCGTCTGGGCGTGCCGGTGCTGGCCGGCACCGACGGCCCGACCACGCTGGCGCAGGCGCGCGACTTCATGGCTGGCCTGGACGGCCGCGCCGCGGTGATGGTCAAGGCGGTGGCGGGCGGCGGCGGGCGCGGCATGCGCATGGTGCGGCATGACGACGAACTGGACGAAGCCTTCGAGCGCTGCCGCTCCGAGGCCATCGCGGCATTCGGCAATGGCGACCTGTACCTGGAGCGCTATCTGCCGGTGGCGCGGCATATCGAAGTGCAGGTGCTGGCCGACGGACGCGGCGCGGTCTCCCATCTGTGGGAGCGCGAGTGCACGCTGCAGCGGCGGCACCAGAAACTGATTGAAATCGCGCCCAGCCCGGCGCTGCATGCGCGCCAGCGCGAGGCCATGGTGGAAGCCGCGCTGCGCATGGCGCAGGAAGCCGGTTATGCCAGCCTGGGCACCTTCGAATTCCTGCTCGATGCCGAGGCCGATGCCGACCATGCCGACTGGGCCTTCATCGAGGCCAATCCGCGGCTGCAGGTGGAGCACACCGTGACCGAGCAGGTTACCGGCATCGACCTGGTGCAGGCCCAGCTGCAGATCGCCGGCGGCGCCACGCTGGCCGCGCTCGGCCTGCGGCAGCAGGACATCCCGGCGCCGCGCGGCTATGCGCTGCAATGCCGCGTCAACCTGGAAACCATGACGGCCGACGGCGGCGCGCTGCCGGCCGGTGGCGTGATCACCGCCTACGAGCCGCCGTCCGGCCCCGGCGTGCGGGTCGATGGCCATGGCTATGCCGGCTACGCCACCAGTACCGCCTTCGATTCGCTGCTGGCCAAGGTCATCGTGCAGGCGCCGCATTATGCGCAGGCGCTGGCGCGCGCGGCGCGCGCGCTGTCGGAATTCCGGCTGGAAGGCGTGGACAGCAATCTCGGCTTCCTGCAAAGCCTGCTGCGCCATCCGGCGCTGGCCGACGGCCGGGTCAGCACCGGCTTCATCGACAGGCATGCGGCCGAACTGCTGTCGGCCGCGCCGCATCCGCGCCGCCATGCGCCGCAGCGCGCCGGGGCAGGCACATCGGGTGTGCGGGCCAGCCATCCCGCGCCGCCCGGCACGGAAACGGTGGTTGCGCCGCTGCAGGGCTCGGTGGTCAGCATGATGGTCAAGGCCGGCGACACGGTGCGCGCCGGTCAGCAGGTCGCGGTGCTGGAAGCGATGAAGATGGAGCATCTGGTGACCGCGCCGCTGTCGGGCATCGTGCATGGGCTGGCGGCGCGGCCCGGCCAGGTACTGGCCGCCGGCGACGCCTTGTGCCATATCGCGCCGGCCGACGTCGGCGGCGACGAGAGCGGACACACGGCCGAGATCGACCCCGACGCGATCCGCCCCGACCTGCGCCTTGCGCTGGAACGGCATGCCATCGGGCTGGACGCGCAGCGGCCGGACGCGGTGGCGCGGCGGCGCAAGACCGGCCAGCGCACCGCTCGGGAAAATCTCGACGACCTGTGCGACGCCGGCAGCCTGCGCGAATACGGCGCGCTGGCGCTGGCCGCGCAGCGGCGCCGGCGGCCGATGGATGAGCTGATCCGCATCAGCCCGGCTGACGGCCTGGTGTCGGGCATCGCCAGCATCAATGGCGACCTGTTCGGCGAAGAGCATGCGCGCTGCCTGGTGATGGCCTACGACTACACCGTGATGGCCGGCACCCAGGGCATGATGAACCACAAGAAGACCGACCGCATGCTGCGCCTGGCCGAGCAGTGGCGGCTGCCGGTAGTGTTCTTCACCGAAGGCGGCGGCGGCCGGCCGGGCGACACCGATGCGCTGCTGGTGGCCGGCCTGGACTGCACCTCCTTCGCCGCCTATGCCCGGCTGTCGGGCCTGGTGCCGCGGGTGGGCATCGTGTCGGGCCGCTGCTTCGCCGGCAATGCGGCCTTCCTCGGCTGCAGCGACGTCATCATCGCCACGGAAAATGCCACCATCGGCATGGGCGGGCCGGCCATGATCGAAGGCGGCGGCCTGGGCGTCTACAGCCCCGAGGAAGTCGGGCCGGTGACGATGCAGAGCCCGAACGGCGTGATCGACCTGGTGGTGCGCGACGAGGCCGAGGCGGTGCGGGCGGCAAAGCAGTACCTGGCTTACTTCCAGGGCGCGCTGGCCGACTGGACCTGTGCCGACCAGCGCCTGCTGCGCCATGCGATCCCCGAGAACCGGCTGCGGGTCTACGACATCCGCAGCCTGGTGGAGACGCTGGCCGACACCGGTTCGGTGCTGGAACTGCGGCGCGACTTTGGCGTCGGCATGATCACCGCGCTGGCACGCATTGAGGGCCGGCCGGTCGGGCTGATCGCCAACAATCCGGCCCACCTGGGAGGCGCCATCGACGCCGACGGCGCCGACAAGGCCGCCCGTTTCATGCAACTGTGCGACGCCTTCGACCTGCCCATCGTGTCGCTGTGCGACACGCCCGGCTTCATGGTCGGCCCCGATGCCGAAGCCACCGGCATGGTGCGCCATGTGTCGCGCATGTTCGTCACCGCCGCCAGCCTGTCGGTGCCGCTGTATGCCATCGTGCTGCGCAAGGGTTATGGCCTGGGCGCGCAGTCGATGGCGGCCGGCAGCTTCGGCGCGCCCTTCTTCACCATCGCCTGGCCGTCGGCCGAGTTCGGCGCGATGGGCATCGAGGGTTCGATCCGGCTCGGCTACCGCAAGGAACTCGAAGCGATCGTCGACCCGGACGAGCGCAAGCGGCAGTTCGATGCGATGGTGGCGGCGGCCTACGAGAACGGACGCGCGGTCAACATGGCGTCCTACCTGGAGATCGATGACGTGATCGACCCGGCCGAGACACGCGGCTGGATCATGCGCGGCCTGAAGTCGGCGCCGGCGCCGGCGGCGCGGGAGGGAAAGAAGCGCGGCTTTATCGATACGTGGTGAGATCGCGCCACGGGCCGTCCCGGCCTGCCCTATTGCCGAGCGCCATGCGCCAGGAGGCGCGCGACGATCGCGCGATGCACCAGTTCCCTTGCCCTGGCCAGCGCGGTGGCGCCATTGCCGTCAACGACGTTGATGTCGGCCCCACGGTCGATCAGCAATTCCACCATGTCGTCGAGGCCCTTGCAGACCGCAAGCAGCAGTGCCGGCGGCGGAACGCGCTTCGCGGTGGCCGGGCCAAGCGTGCGCTTGTAACGCCCGCCTTCGAAGTCGGCATCAGCAGTGCGGGATTGAAACTGCCAACGACGTGCCTGCTCTTGTCCATTGCCTGCTTCCCTGAATATCGCGAGCCCGGAGCGGGGATCGCTGTCGCGCGTCGCCAAAATGCGAAGCCAACGTCGGTGCAAGAAACGCAACCCCGGTTCCTGATCAATGTTTAAACGGGATCAATGGCACGCTTGCGAAGCGCCGGCAGGCGGAGCAGGCTCCTAAGCCTGCTCCATCAGGAACATTTCCTGCAGGTCGTTCAGGAAGCGTTGTCCCAGCACGGTGGGCTGGATCAGCTTGTGATCGCGGTACAGCAGGCCCTTGGCCTCCGCCGCATTGAGACGTTCCTCGATGGCATTGAGCGACAGGCCGGTGCGCTCGGCAAACAGGCGCGGATCGAAGCCGCCCGTGAGCCGCAGCGCATTGAGCATGAACTCGAATCCGAGGTCGGCGCGCCCTACCTCGTTTTCCTCATGCACCGCATTGCCGGCCATCGCATGCTCCATATAGGTCCTGGGCATCTTGAAGCGGGCCTGGCGCACGACGCGGTGCGGGAAGGAAATCTTGGAATGGGCGCCGGCGCCAACGCCGAGGTAGTCGCCGAATTCCCAGTAGTTGCGGTTATGCCGCGCCTGGCGGCCGGGCTGGGCATAGGCCGACACTTCGTAATGCTCGAAGCCGGCCGCGGCGGTGCGTTCGGCGATCATGTCCTGCATTTCGGCGCTGGCGTCGTCATCCGGCAGTGCTGGCGGGTACTTGGCGAACTCGGTGTTGGGCTCCATCGTCAGGTGATACAGCGACAGGTGCGGCGGCGCAAAGGACAGCGCGGTCGCGAGATCCTGCTCGGCCTCGGCCAGCGTCTGGGACGGCAGCGCATACATCAGGTCGAGATTGAAGTTGTCGAAGCTGGCCTGCGCGATCTCGATCGCGCGCCGCGCCTGCTCGCCGTCGTGGATGCGCCCGAGCGCCTGCAGGTGGCGCGGATTGAAGCTCTGGATGCCGATCGACAGCCGGTTGATGCCCGACGCCCGGTAGGACCTGAACTTCTCGGCCTCGAAGGTGCCGGGATTGGCTTCCATCGTGATCTCGGCTGCGCCATCAAGCGGCAGCAAGGCGCGGATATCCGACATCAGCCGGTCCAGGCCGCGCGCCGACATCAGGCTGGGCGTGCCGCCGCCGATGAAGATGGTGTAGATCTTGCGCCCCCAGATCAGCGGCAGCGCGGTCTCCAGGTCGGCGCGCACCGCGTCCAGGTAAGCCTCTTCGGGAAAGTCGCCGCTGGCCTGGTGCGAGTTGAAGTCGCAGTAAGGGCACTTGCGCACGCACCACGGGAAATGCACATACAGCGACAGCGGCGGCAAGGCCGTGAGGTTGAGCGCGCCCGGCGACAGGTAGGCGCCGGCGGCGCGGGCGGCGGCGGGACGGGCGCCGGCCGGAACGATGGGGATCACTTCAGCTTCTCCACCAGCGCGCGCAGGGCCTGGCCGCGATGCGACAGCCGGTTCTTGTCGGCGGCCGGCAGCTCGGCCGCGGTCAGGCCCAGCTCCGGCAGCAGGAAGTAGGGATCGTAGCCAAAGCCGCCCTCGCCGCGCGGCGCATCCAGCATCACACCGTTCCAGCGCCCGTCGGCAATCACCGGCTGCGGATCGTCGGCATGGCGCACATAGACCAGCACGCAGTAGTAATAGGCCGACTTGTCGGCATGCGGCGCCAGGTCGGCAATGAGCTTGTCATTGTTGCGCTGGTCCGATTTCGGTTCGCCCGCATAGCGCGCCGACAGCACGCCTGGCGCGCCGCCCAGCGCATTGACGCACACGCCGGAGTCGTCGGCCAGTGCCGGCAGGCCGGTCAGGCGCGATGCATGGCGCGCCTTTTCCAGCGCGTTCTCGACGAAGGTCAGGTGCGGCTCCTCGGCCTCGGGCACGTTGTGCATGCCCTGCGGTTCCACCGCCAGGCCCAGCGGCGCCAGCAGGGTGGCGAACTCGCGCAGCTTGCCGGCATTGTTTGAAGCAAGAATCAGTGTCTGTGTCATGGGAAAAGCGAACTTGTGTTGAATGAAGCCGGCGATCAGGCAATCACGCGATCACGCGATCAGCCCCAGCGCGCGCTGCTGCTGGCGCACCAGCTCGGCGATGCCGCTTTCGGCCAGGTCCAGCAGGCTGTTCATCGCGCGGCGGTCGAAGGCCTCGCCCTCGGCGGTGCCCTGCACTTCGATGAACTGGCCGGCCTCGGTCATGACCACGTTCATGTCGGTGTCGCAGCCGGAGTCTTCCACGTAGTCCAGGTCCAGCAGCGGCTGGCCGCGGTAGATGCCGACCGACACCGCCGCCACGAAATGCCGCACCGGCACCGCGGCGATCGCGCCGCCGTCGACCAGCTTGGCAAACGCATCGTAGGCGGCGACCATGGCGCCGGTGATGGACGCGGTGCGGGTGCCGCCATCGGCCTGCAGCACGTCGCAGTCGAGCTGCAACGTGCGTTCGCCGAAGGCGCGCAGGTCGAAGGCGGCGCGCAGCGAGCGGCCGATCAGGCGCTGGATTTCCTGGGTGCGTCCGGACTGCTTGCCCTTGGCCGCCTCGCGGTCCATGCGGCTATGGGTCGAGCGCGGCAGCATGCCGTACTCGGCGGTCAGCCAGCCCTGCCCCTGGCCTTTCAAAAAGGGCGGCACCTTGTCCTGCAGGCTGGCGGTGCACAGCACCCGGGTGTGGCCGCATTCGATCAGCACCGAACCCTCGGCGTGCCTGGTGTAGTGACGGGTGATGCGCAATTGGCGCAACTGGTCGGCGGCGCGTCCGCCGGCGCGTTCTGGCTGCTGCATGGTTGTCCTTTTATTTGGGAGTCAGGCGCGACGACTTGTCGATCGCGTCGCGGATTTCGGCAATGGCCTTTTCGATTTCCTGCTCGTCGAACTGGTCGGCTTCTTCCAGGTCGGCATGGCGCGGCGCATGGATGGTGGTGGTCACCGCGCCCAGCGGCACTAGGCTGGTGGTGATCAGGCCGCTGCCCTGGCTGGCAAAGCCGCCATCTTCCCACATCATCGCCAGCGCCGTGACGTTGTCGCTGTGCCGCCCGGCCAGCGAGGCCGCCGCATGCACCATGTCGGGCACGGCGCGCACCACCGTGCTGCCGGCCAGGGCAGACGCCAGCGCCTGCTCGGGCAGCACCGACCACAGGCCGTCGGAGCACATCATGATCACGTCGCCCGGCTGCAGGGTGGCCGGCTTGCCCATGTCGACCAGCGGGATGTGCGGCGCGCCGAGGCAGTTGAACAGCTTGTTGCGGTCGGGATGGGTGTCGCGCTCGGCCGGGTCCAGCTTGCCCTGGGCAATCAGGGCCTCCACCCGCGAATGGTCACGCGTGCGCGAGACGATCTGGCCGCGCCGCATCCAGTACAGCCGCGAATCGCCGCAGTGCGCCCACAGCGCCGTGCCATGCTGCACCAGGCAGGCCACCAGCGTGGTGCGCGGCGTTTCCGGCAGGTTGTTGACGGCGCGGTAGCGATGGATCTCGCGGTGCGCGGCAAACATGCCGTCCTCCAGGAACTGCTCGGGCTTCTTCACATGCGGCGTGGCCATTTCCTGGAACAGCGCCGACATGGTCTGCATGGCAATGGTGGCGGCCGCCTCGCCCTGGATGTGGCCGCCCATGCCGTCTGCCAGCAGCATCAGCAGCGCGTCGCGGGTATAGCAGTAGCCCATGCGGTCCTGGTTGAGCTTGCGCCCGCCGATCAGGCTTTCCTGGTAGATGGAGAATCGCATCGCGGCTTACCTCGAGTTTTCCTGGATGGTGTCGGCGTCCGGCTGGCGACGCGGCGAGCACAGCGCGCGCCACTGGCGCTTGAAGCGCTCCAGCAGGTCGGGCGCCGGCGGCGCTTGCAGCGGCTCTTCGCGCAGCGCCTTCTGCAGCGCAAACACGCTTTGCGGACGCTGCAGCGGATCGGTCATCAGGCACCAGCGTATGACCTGGATCAACTCGGCCGAATAGACGCCGTGCAGCTTCTGGAAATGATGCTCCATGCGGTCGTTCTTCAGGCGCTGGTCGGCCGCCTGCGGCGGCGCGCCCACCATGCAGGCGAACATCGAGGCGCCGATGCTGTAGATGTCGGACCACGGTCCGAGGTCGCCGCCGCGGGTATAGAGCTCGGGCGGCGCGAAGCCGGGCGTGTACATCGGGTACAGCTTGGGCAGGTCGGCGCGCAGGGTCTGCCGGGCCGCGCCGAAATCGAGCAGGATGGGCGTGCCGTCCAGCCGCAGGTAGATATTGGCCGGCTTCAGGTCCAGGTGCAGCAGCTTGTTGGCATGCACCTCGCGCAGCCCCTGCATCACCTGGCTGAACATGCGGCGGATGAAGCGCTCCGACACCAGCGGCTTTTCGCCGCGCTCGCGGCGGCGCAGGATATGGTCCTGCAGCGAGCGGCCGGATTCATAGGCCATCACCATGTAGACCGTGTCGTGGGCGCGGAAGAAATTCTGCACCGACACCACGTTCGGATGGCCGATCCGGGCCAGCGCCCTGCCCTCCTCGAAGAAGCATTTCAGGCCGATGCGAAACACCGGCAGGTTTTCCGGCGCGATCTGCGGCGCGAGTTCGCCCGACTTTCGCAGCGCCAGCGAACTCGGCAGGTATTCCTTGATCGCCACCGGGTTGCCTTCCTCGTCATGGGCGAGGTAGACGATGCTGAAACCGCCTGCCGCGATCTTCTTGACAATGCGGTAGCCGGAAACCAGCAATCCTTCCGGCAATGGAGCATTGTTTTGCGCGGCCATGTCTTTCCTGAGTCCTTGATGTCGTATACTGCCGCCGCGAGGCGTCTGGTGATCCGCGGCCCCTCCCTGCCCTGACTGACCAACTGGCTGGCAGGCCGGCGCCGCCGGCAAGCATGGATTGTGTTTAACAATCCCCGATTTGTAAAGAATTCAAGGACTTCATCTTGGCTATCAGCAGCATGACAGGCTACGCGGTCACCACCCGCGAAACGGCGCACGGCACCCTGACGCTCGAATTGCGCAGCGTCAACTCCCGTTTTCTCGACCTGCAGTTCCGCATCAATGACGACCTGCGCTCGTTCGAGCCGATGTTGCGCGAAGCCATCATGTCGCGCGTCGTGCGCGGCAAGGTCGAATGCCGGATGAGCTTCGGCCGCAAGGCTGCCGGACCGGGCAATGCGCTCAATGCCGCGCTGCTGGAGCAGCTGGCCGCCCTGCAGGCCCAGGTGCAGGCGCGTTTCACCCACGCCGCGCCGCTGTCGGTAAACGAACTGCTGCGCTGGCCCGGCATGCTGGAGGAAGCCGCCGCCTCGCAGGAAACGCTGCAGGCCGAGATCGGCGCCGCCGCCGCCGAAACGCTGGACGCCTTCGTCGAGTCGCGCCAGCGCGAAGGCGCCGCGCTGGAGACAATGCTGCTGGCGCGGGTGGCCGACATGGAACAAATCGTGACCCGCATCACGCCCATCGTGCCGCAGGTGATCGCCCAGTTCCAGCAGAAGGCCACCGACCGCATGCGCGAAACCCTGGGCCTGGCCCTGCAGTCGGCCGACGCCGGCGCCCAGCCGCAGATGTCGCAGCAGGAAGCCGCCGAGCGCATTCGCCAGGAAGTTACGCTGTACGGCATCCGCATCGATATCGCCGAGGAACTGACCCGCCTGGGCGCGCACCTCGGGGAAACCCGGCATATCCTGAAAAAAGGCGGCCAGGTCGGCAAGCGGCTGGACTTCATGATGCAGGAGCTCAACCGCGAAGCCAACACGGTGGGCTCGAAGGCGCCGGCCAAGGAATTGTCCGACGCGGCAATGGCCCTGAAACTCCTGATCGAACAGATGCGCGAACAGGTGCAAAACCTCGAATAGGTCGTTGCGTGCGGTAATCACACAACATTGACGGCTTCCGGTTTTGCCGGATAATGCGCGGGCGCAAATTCTGCACAGGGGCGTTAAGCGAGCATTCTGGCGATGCGTATAATTTCCAAGTAAACATACTTCGATAGCCAGCCTGACGGCCCTGCCAAATATTTCCTGATGCCAAATGCAATGCTCATCATGCGCGAAGCCACCCGCGCCATTCATGATGATTTCGAAACAGGCCTGAAAGTCGGCCGGCCGGATGCTGGCCGCGAGGACTACCTGCGCTTCATCGGCGCCATGTATGGCTGGCTGAGCCCGTTCGAGGCGCGCCTGTGGCAGGCCGAATGGCCGCCGACACTGGCGGCGCAGGCGCGCGGCCAGAAAAGTGCCTGGCTTGAATGCGACCTGCGCGCGGCGGGCTGGGACGACGCCGCCATCGCAGCGCTGCCGCTGGCGCCAGACACCCTGCTGCTGGACACGCCGGCGCGGCGTTTCGGCGTGGCCTATGTGATGGAAGGCGCCCAGCTCGGCTCGCAACTGCTGGCGAAAACCCTGAAGCCGAAGCTGGCGCCGTGGCCGGCGCGCTGGCTGTCGGGTTATGGCGAGAACGCTTCCGCCTACTGGCTGAGCTTTCGCAAGGAGGCCGAACTGGCGCTGAACGACGCACGGGCGCAGGCCGAGGCCGGCGCTGCCGCGGCTGCCGCATTCCGCAGCCTGGCAGACTGGTTTCAGGCAAGAGGCGCCGCATGAGCAGCGGCATGCCGGCAGTGGATTTGAGCAACTGCGATCGCGAGCCCATCCATATCCCCGGCTCGATACAGCCGCACGGCGCGCTGCTGGCATTCACGCCCGATGGCGGCCTCGCGGTGCGCAGCGCCAATGCGGGCGCGATGCTGGGCGAACTGCCGGCGCCGGGCGAGCGGCTCGACGAACGCCACCTGAGCCTCCTGCTGCGCAGCGAGATCGGCAGCGCGCTGCAGGCCTTCGACAGCGTGCTCGGCTCGCTGTCGGCCGAACTGCACGAGCGCTGCTTCGACGTGATCATGCACCAGGCCGACGGCCTGCTGGTCATCGAGTTCGAGGAACGCGAAGCCTCCAGCGACAAGCTGGAAACCTTTGCGCTGCGCGCCCAGAAATCGATTGCGCGCATCCAGCGCCAGCGCAGCATCGAGCAGCTGCTGGTGGTGGCGGTAGAGGAGATCGCCCGACTGTCGGGCTTCGACCGGGTCATGGCCTACCGCTTCCTGCATGACGACAGCGGCGAAGTGGTGGCCGAGCACCGGCGCGCCGATCTGTCGCCCTATCTCGGGCAGCGCTATCCGGCCAGCGACATACCGCGCCAGGCGCGGCGCCTGTATGTGCTCAATCCGATCCGCCTGATCGCGGACGTCGGCTACCAGCCGGTGCGGCTGGTGCCGGAGATCGCGCCCCATACCCGCGCGCCGCTCGACCTGTCCGAAAGCATGCTGCGCAGCGTCTCGCCGGTGCATGTGGAGTACCTGATGAACATGGGCGTGGCGGCATCGATGAGCATTTCCATCGTGGTCAAGGGCCGGCTCTGGGGCCTGTTTGCCTGCCATCACGCAACGCCCTACCTGGTGCCGCATGCGGTGCGCATGTCGTGCCAGGTGCTGTCGCAGATCGTCAGCATGCTGGTCGACCGCAACCTGACCGCGCAGCATGCGGCGGAACTGCAGCGATCGCTCGCGCTGCGCGACGTGATCCTGCAGCAGTTCGAACGCAACGACGACATCGTGCTGGCGCTGGCCGAGAATCCGGCGCCGTTCCGGCAACTGCTGGCCTGCGACGGCGTGGCCGCCTCGGCCGAAGGCGCGCTGCATATCAGCGGCGCAGGACCGGAACGGGAAGCGCTGGGCGCGCTGATCGAATGGCTGATCGAGACCGATCAGCCGGATGTCTTCCATACCGCCAGCCTGCCCAGGGACGTGCCGCATCTGGCCGGGCGCTTCGGCGGCGTCTGCGGCGTGCTGGCGCTGCGCTTCGACCGCGAGCAGAAAGGCTATGCCTTCTGGTTTCGCAATGAACAGGTGATGGACGTGCGCTGGGCCGGCCCGCCGCACAAGGAAATCGCCAATGGCCCGCTGGGGCCGCGCCTGACGCCGCGCGGCTCCTTCGAGGAATGGAAGGAAACCGTGCGCGGCCAGAGCCTGCCGTGGGGCCGCAGCGACATCGACATCGCCTTTGCGCTGCGCGGCGGCCTGCAGGAAGGCTCGATGGCCAAGGCCAGCGCCCTGCGCCGTGCGCGCGAGATGCTGATGGCGACGCTGGGACACGACCTGCGCGACCCGCTGCAGGCGATCATGATCGCCGCCCAGATGCTGGACTTGAACAGCGGCAGCGGCGGCGGCGTGCACAACCGGCTGTCGCAGCGCATCACCTCATCCAGCGGTCGCATGCAGCGCCTGATCGACCAGATGGTCGACATCAGCAGCCTGCAGGGCGGACTGGGCCTGCCGGTCAGCATGCGCGATGTCGAACTCGGCCCGCTGCTGGCGGAGGTCACGGAAGAGATACGGCTGGCGCAGCCCGGCGTCGAGCTCCATGCCCGGCTCGATGGCCTGGGCACGGTGTGGGCCGATCCGGACCGCATCAGCCAGATGGTCTCGAACCTGGTCAGCAACAGCTGCAAGCATGGCGTGCCCGGCACGCCGGTGCTGCTGGAAGGCTGCCGGCTGGACGACGCGGTCGTGATCACGGTCAGCAACCGCGGCGCGCCGATTGCGCAGGAACTGGTGGAAACCCTGTTCCTGCCCTACAAGCCCGGCTCGCTCAACAACAGCCGCAACCGCGGCGGCCAGGGGCTGGGCCTGTACATCGTGCATGAAATCGTGAAGGCGCATGGCGGCAACATCGGCGTGCGCTGCGCCGGCGGCATGGTGGTGTTCGAGGTGCGCCTGCCGCAGAGCGCGACGCAGGCCGGGCAGGCTGCCGCCTAGGAGCGGCCGCTCAGACCAGGAGACCTGTCTCGAGCGCGTAGCGGGTCAGCTCGACATTGCTGCGGGTGCCGGTCTTGGCCAGGATGCGGGAGCGATAGGTCGTGACGGTGCTCGGACTCAGGTGCAGCATGTCGGCGATGCGCACCAGGCTCTCGCCGGCGGCCAGCAGTTTCAGCACTTCCAGCTCGCGCTGCGACAGGGTTTCATGGGAAGCGACATTGCCGCGGCTGATCATGCTGGCCAGCTTCTCGGTGAGCGCCGTGCTGACGTGGTGGCCGCCGGCGGCTGCCTTGCGCACCGCATCGGCAATGGTGGCGGCCGGCGTGTTCTTGGTGAGGTAGCCGGCCGCGCCCATCTTCAGCGCCCGCACCGCGTACACCTGCTCGGCATACATGGAAAGCATCAGCACCGCCAGCCGCGGCCGTGCCGAACGGATGGCCTTCAACAGTTCAAGCCCGCTCTTGTCGGGCAGCGCAATGTCGAGCAGCGCCACGTCCAGCTGCTCGCTCTGCACCAGCTGCATGGCCGCCTCGGCCGTCTCGGCCTCGCCCACCACCTCGATATCGTCAGCCGTGCTGAGCATCAGCCGCACGCCATTGCGCGCGATGATGTGGTCGTCGACGATCAGCACCCGGATCTTGTCAGCACGCAAAGTCTTGCTCCTCGATGGCGGGACCCCAGGTCCGACCTTGTTTAACTGCAAACCCGCATCATACCGCCGACTGCCGCTTGCGGGCAGTGCGCGCCGGCAGCGCCTGCAGCGGCGGCCGGGCGGCTGCTACAATACCGCCGCAATACCCGGCTTACACATCAAGGTTCTCCATGCCCCTTCTCTCGGCCCCCTCCGGCAGCCTGTTCATGGTCGTTGCGCCCTCCGGCGCCGGCAAGTCCACCCTGGTCAACGCGCTGCTGGCGCAGGACAGCGCGATCCGCCTGTCCGTTTCCTACACCACCCGGCCGCCGCGTCCCGGCGAGCAGAACGGCCGCGAATACCATTTCGTCACGGTCGACGACTTCCTTGCCCGGCGCGAGGCCGGCGAGTTCCTGGAGTCGGCCGAAGTGCATGGCAACTACTACGGCACCTCGCGCATCTGGATACATGAACAGATGCGCGCCGGCACCGACGTGCTGCTGGAAATCGACTGGCAGGGCGCGCAGCAGGTGCGCAAGCAGTTTCCGCATGCGGTCGGCATGTTCATCCTGCCGCCGTCGATTGCCGCGCTGGAGGAAAGGCTGCACAAGCGCGGCCAGGACGACCCGCAGGTCATCACACGGCGCCTGCTGGCGGCCGGCGGGGAGATCGCCCATGCGCCCGACTTCGAGTATGTTATTATCAACCACGAATTTTCCGTGGCCTTATCCGAACTGACTTCCATCGTTAAAGCAACCCGCTGCAGGTTCCCGCAGCAAGCGGCCCGCAACGCCTCCCTGTTTGCCCAACTGGGCATTCATGCCAACTTAAGTTAATCACTGTCATCCTGGAGCACACATGGCACGCATTACCATCGAGGACTGCCTCGTCAAGATCCCAAACCGTTTTCAACTGACCCTGGCCGCCACCTACCGCGCCCGCCAGCTGGTTCAGGGCCACACCGCGATGGTGGATGCCAAGGACAAGCCAACCGTCCTGGCGCTGCGTGAAATCGCCGCCGGCAAGGTAGGCATTGAAATGCTGAAGAAAGTCCCGAGCTAATCCTTCTCTTCCTGCGCGCCTCGTCGCTGATTAGCATTCATGAACCTGACCTCAACAGATTCGACCGTATCAGCCGCAACCGCGCAGCGGGGTGATACCCCCCGCACGCCCAACCAGCGGCCGACCCGGCAGGACCCGTCGGCCGCAACCGCCCCCCCGCCGGGGGTGGCTTCCGTTTCCCGACTCTCCGAACAGCTTGCCGAATACCTGACGCCTTCCGAACTGAAGAAGGTCAAGGAAGCGTATCGCTTCTCGGATGAAAAGCATCTGGGCCAGATGCGCAAGTCGGGCGAACCGTATATCTCGCATCCGATCGCCGTTGCCGAAATCTGCGCCGAGTGGAAACTCGATGCCCAGGCCATCATGGCCGCGCTGCTGCACGACGTGATGGAAGACCAGGACGTGCAGAAGGACGAGCTGATCGAGCGCTTCGGCGCGCCGGTGGCGTCACTAGTGGACGGCCTGTCCAAGCTCGACAAGATCGAATTCCAGACCCAGATCGAGATGCAGGCGGAAAACTTCCGCAAGATGCTGCTGGCCATGGCCCGCGACGTGCGGGTGATCCTGGTCAAGCTGGCCGACCGCCTGCACAACATGCGCACCCTGGGCCACATGGACGCCCACAAGCGCCGCCGCATCGCGCGCGAGACCATGGATGTCTATGTGCCGATCGCGCACCGGCTGGGCCTGAACAACCTGTACCGCGAACTGCAGGACCTGTCCTTCTCGCATCTGTACCCGGTGCGCTACCGCACGCTGGGCAAGGCGGTGAAGGCGGCCCGCGGCAACCGCCGCGAAGTGGTCAGCAAGATCATGGATGCGGTCAAGAACACGCTGGCCGCCACCGGCATCCAGGCCGAGGTGTATGGCCGCGAGAAAACCCTGTTCGGCATCTACCGCAAGATGCGCAACAAGCACCTGTCTTTCTCGCAGGTGCTGGACGTCTATGGCTTTCGCATCGTGGTCGACAGCTTTGCCAACTGCTACGTCGCGCTGGGCACGCTGCATGCGCTGTACAAGCCCATGCCGGGGAAGTTCAAGGACTACATCGCGATCCCCAAGCTCAACGGCTACCAGTCGCTGCACACCACGCTGATCGGCCCCTACGGCACGCCGGTCGAGTTCCAGATCCGCACCGCCGACATGCACCGGGTGGCGGAGTCCGGCGTGGCCGCGCACTGGCTGTACAAGAACGACGAAGGCGCGCTGACCGACCTGCAGCAGCGCACCCATGCCTGGCTGCAGTCGCTGCTGGACATCCAGAAGCAGACCGGCGACTCGGCCGAGTTCCTGGAGCATGTGAAGGTCGACCTGTTTCCGGATTCGGTCTATGTGTTCACGCCGAAATCCAAGATCATCTCGCTGCCGCGCGGCGCCACCGCGCTGGACTTTGCCTACACCATCCATACCGACATCGGCGACCATGCGGTGGAAGGCATCATCAATCACGAGCATGTGCCGCTGCGCACCGAGCTGCGCAACGGCGACATCGTCGAGATCGTTTCCTCGTCGGACGCGCGGCCGAGCCCGACCTGGCTGGGTTTCGTGCGCACCGGCAAGGCGCGGTCCGCCATCCGCCATCACCTGCGCACCATCAACCGCTCCGAATCCGTGGCGCTGGGACGCGACCTGCTGGCCCAGGCGCTGGAAGCGCTGAGCCTCTCCCCCGACCTGCCGGCGCCGCTGGCCGAACGCCTGCTCAAGGAATCCAGCGCCAAGTCGCTTGAAGACCTCCATGCCGACATCGGCGTGGGCAAGCGCATGGCCACGCTGGTGGCGCGCCATATCTTCGGGCTGGCGGAAAACGTCACCGGCTCGGCGCCTGCGGTGGACGACCAGGGCGAACTGATACCGACCAAGCTCGACCCGGTGGTCATCACCGGCAGCGAAGGCACTGCGGTGCATCTCGGCCAGTGCTGCCTGCCGATTCCGGGCGACAGCATGTATGGCCAGTTCCGCCGCGACCAGGGCCTGACGGTGCATGCCGCGGACTGCGACATCGCCAAGCGCCAGCGCGCCAAGGAGCCCGAGCGCTGGACCGAAGTGGTCTGGAGCCCGGAAGTCAACCGCCGCTTCGACTGCCGCATCAAGGTGCTGGTGCATAACGAGAAAGGCGCGCTGGCAAGGGTGGCCGCCGAACTCGGCGAGTCCGACGCCAACATCGTCCATGTCAGCATGGACGACGACAAGGACCACGTGATGCAGCAGTTGCGCTTTACGGTGCAGGTGGAAGACCGCATTCACCTGGCGCGCCTGATGCGCAATGTGCGGGCAATACCGAGCGTGGCGCGCATCCTGCGGGAACGTTCCTAGCAGTTCCCCCTCCCGGGGCGCTCGCGCCCCGTCCTCCATCCGCAATCGGGCATCGGTCCCTGCCGGCGGGCATGCCTTGCGGCCCGCACGCCCGAAAATATTACGCAATCCCTCAGAACAAATTGAACGATCAGGGTACTCAGCCCGCGGCGTTGTAATCAGGCATACCCACAGCGCCGTCATCAAGCCGTTCCTGTATCAGTTTCCCCTTTCCGCACCGCATCCCGTTCCCGCGCAACCTCGCAGAGGCCATCATGGAAAACATAACCGGCATGGAAAAAGTCGATGCCAATGACGTGCCATTGGACAAGCTGGTATTCGACGCCGACCTCGGCGGCTACCCGGACGCGCCGCCCCGCCCCGACTATGTGCCCCTGCATCCCGAAATCTTCCAGTACAACCCCGACTTCATCGATCCGGCGGTACGGTCCGGCGATTGGGACAATGCGGTGCATGAAGATGCCGAGCAGATCTACCGCTGGCAATTCCTGACGCCCGACTTTTGCCGCATGCTGGTGGAGGAAGCCGAGCACAGCGGCCGCTGGGAAACCCGGCGCGACATCGAGGACAACCCGCTGGCGGCCGACGGCAAGGTCAAGAATTATTCGCCTTGGGACACCACGCAGTGGCTGGACAACATGCCCGGCCTCGAAAGGGTGTATGTGGATATCGTGCGCCGCCACCTCGAACCCATCGTCTACAAGACCTGGCCGATCTTCCGCATGCAGCGCATGAAACGTCCCTACATACTGAAATACGAGCCTTCCGCCGTGTCTGAAATGGGACTGCATTTCGACGCCGAGACCGTCACCCTGCTGATCTACCTGAACGACGATTATGAAGGCGGCGGCACCTACTTCCCGCGCTGGAACTACAGCACCGGCAGGCCGCCGGTTGGCACGGCGGTGCTGTTTCCCGGCGGACTGTCCCATGTGCACGCCGGACGCGGCATCATCGCCGGGAAACGCTATCTTTTCTGCGGCGCCTATTTCTAGTTCATTGCACGACCGATGCCACACCCGGCCTTGCCAGCGCTGACCTGACCGTCAGCCCCGCAAAGGCATTGCTGCGATGCATAGCGCCGCTGTCCCGCGAGGAAACCAACTTGAGCGAACGATCACGGGGAAACCCCGCCTCCGCGCCGCTGTATGAATCCATTGTCGCTTTTTCCCAGTCCGGGCCAGTCTCATTTCATTCTCCCGGACACAAGGGCGGCCGGACGCTGCCGCCGCCATACCTGGACCGCCTCGGCGCGCTGGACCTGAACAACCTGCCGGCCACCGACACCCTGCATTGCCCGAACGGCCCTATCCTCGAAGCCGAGCAATTACTGGCCTCGGCCTATGGCGCCGTGCAGTCCTTCCTGCTGGTCAACGGCAGCAGCAGCGGCAATATCGCCGCCATGCTGGCCGCAACCCGTCCCGGCGACAAGGTGCTGGTGCAGCGCAATGCGCACAAATCGGTCATAGCCGGTCTGATCCTGAGCGGTGCGCTGCCGGTGTGGCTGCCAGCCGCGACAGACGACCTGTTCGGCATCGCCCATGGCCTGGATCTCGACACCTGCAGGCAGGCGCTGCAGGCCCATCCGGACGCGGTGGCGGTGGCGGCCCTGAACCCGACCTATTACGGCAGCTGCGGCGATATCCGCGCCCTGCGCGAGCTGACCTGCGACCACGGAATCACCTTGCTGGTCGACGAAGCGCACGGGCCGCATTTCCACTTTCATCCGGACCTCCCGCTCGCTGCCGAGGACGTCGGCGCCGACCTCGTCGTGCAATCCGCGCACAAGGTCCTGTCGGCGCTGAGCCAGGGCGCGGTGCTGCATCGCTGCACCGCGCGGATTGGAGAATGGTCGATACGTCGCGCCCTGCAACTGATCCAGACGACCAGCCCCAGCTTTCCCATCATGGCGTCGATCGACCTGGCGCGCCGCGAGATGGCCCTGCATGGCGCCGACATCCTGGATCAACTGCTGCACCTGGCGCGGCAGGCCCGCAGGCGGCTGAGCCGCATTCCCGGCATCGCGGTCCTTGACGCGACGCACTGCCGCGGCGCCGGGTCGGGCCTGTTTGCGCTTGACGAAACCAAGCTGGTGTTCGGCGCGCCTGGCCTGTCCTTGTCCGGCGCGGCCTTGCAGGCGCAGCTCAACGATCGCTATCGCATCCACCCCGAACTGGCCGGCCCCGGCTTCGTGCTGTGCATCATGACGGTGGGCAGCCGGCAGGAGGATGTGGACCGCCTCGTGCTGGCGGTGGAAGCGATTGCGGCCGGGCATGCCGTGGCCGCCCGCGAAGGCCTGCCGCACGCCTCCGCCAGCCTGGCCGCGATGGCGCATGCCCTGGCCAGGCAGGAACCCGGCGTGGCCTGTTCGCCGCGCCAGGCCTACTTCGGACGCTGCCTGCCGCTGCCGCTGGAGCAGGCATGCGGCCGGGTCGCGGCGGAAGTCGTCACGCCCTACCCGCCCGGCGTGCCGGTGCTGATGCCGGGCGAGCGCATCACGCCCGACCTGATTGCATTCCTGCTGGCCCTGCGCGACATGAACATGCCTGTCAGCGCCTCCGATCCCAGCCTGCGGCATCTTCTCGTGATGGTGGAATCCGATGAATGAGCACATGACGCTTCCGCTGGACCTAGGCCTGGAACTGGCGCTGCCCGGCCTGGACGACACGGCAATCTTCCAGCGCCTGGAATCCAACGTGCGCACCTACTGCCGCCATTTCCCGGTCGTGTTCCAGCGCGCCAGCGGGGCCGAGCTGTTCGACGAGCGCGGCAGGCGCTTCCTCGACTTCTTTGCCGGGGCCGGCGCCCTCAATTACGGGCACAATCCGCCGCGCATTCGCGAGCAACTCATCGCCTACCTGATGCGCGACGGCATATTGCATGGCTTGGACATGCACACCGTGGCCAAGCGGGATTTCCTGGAACGCTTCCACGAAGTGATCCTCGCGCCACGCCAGCTCGACTACAAGGTGCAGTTCTGCGGCCCCACCGGCGCCAACGCGGTGGAAGCCGCGATCAAGCTTGCGCGCATGGTCACCGGCCGCGGCAACATCGGCTTCTTTTCAGGCGGATGGCATGGCTTGTCGCTGGGCGCGCTGTCGGCCACCGCCAATCGCCGGCACCGCGAGAGCGCCGCGGTGGCGCTCGGCAATACCGCGGTGCTGCCCTACCCGGCCGGCCCCAGGCCCTTCCCGGATGCGCTGGGCCATATCGAGAACATGCTGCTCGACCCGAATTCCGGCTTCGACAAGCCGGCGGCGCTGATCCTGGAAACCGTGCAGGCCGAAGGCGGCATCTACATCGCGCCGCATGAATTCCTGCGCGGCCTGGCGCGGCTGTGCCAGCAGCACGACATCCTGCTGATCGTCGACGACATCCAGGCCGGATGCGGCCGCACCGGGCGCTTCTTTTCCTTCGAGGCGGCCGGCATCGTCCCTGACCTGGTCTGCCTGTCCAAATCCATCGGCGGCTGCGGACTGCCAATGTCACTCGTGCTGATGCGTCCCGAACTGGACCAATGGAAACCGGGCGACCATACCGGCACCTTCCGCGGCAACCAGCTTGCCTTCCTCGCGGCCACCGCCGCGCTGGACTATTGGGACGACCCGGCGCTGGCTTTGCGTATCGCCGGCCATGCCCGCCTGATCGAGGCCGCCCTGCAGTCCGGACTGGGCGCGATGCACCCGGCGCCCGGCCATCGCGGCGTCGGCATGTTGTGGGGAGTGGACCTGGGCGCGCACGGCGGCGGCGCGGCGGCCGCGCGGGTGGCGCAGGCATGCTTCCACAAGGGGCTGATCATCGAGACCTGCGGACGCGGCGGCAGCGTCGTCAAGCTGCTGCCGCCGCTGAACATCGACACGGAACAACTCGAGGAAGGCTTGTCCATCCTGATCGCCGCACTGCGGGAAGCATGCGCCGCATGACACCGGCCGGCATGGGAGGGGAACGATGAACTGGCTTCCCTATTCGCTGCTGGCCGCGGCCTTCTGGACCCTGTTCCACGTCGGCGCGCGCCTGTCCGGCCAGTCGCTCAATCCGGTGCTGGCCTCGGCCGTGGCCAGCCTGACCGCGCTCGCGGTTGCCCTCGCATGGCACTATTTCTTTCCCGACCAGGATGTGACGCGCCAGTCGGTTGCGCCCGGGCTGTGGATCTACGCGGTCATCATGGGACTGGGCGCCGGCCTCGGGGATATCACCTACGTGATCGTCCAGAAGCGGGCGCCGCACTTCGCGCAGGCCGCGCCCGTCACGCTGGTGCTGCTCTACCTGTTCCTGTTTGCGGCCGGCCTGGCGCTGTTCAACGACACCCTGGACGCCAGGCGCGTGGCAGGCATGCTGCTGGGCATACTGAGCCTGCTGCTGCTCACGCTATGAAAGCGCGGACTCATTGGCCCGGGACGAATGACATCACGCATCCGAGAGCAATGTGCCGGGCAATCGCGGCCCCTCCAGGCACGTCAGCGGATCGGCCGCCGGCCGCTTTTCCGGGTCCAGCGGCACGGGACGCACCGTTGCCCGGCGGCCGTCGACGTCCACCTGGCTGCCATCGACGGCGTCGGATGCGCGCAGTACCGCCAGGGCCAGGGTGCCAAAGCGCGGGCTGTTCTGGGCGCTGCGAATATCGCCGATGCAGACGCCGTTTCGCAGCACCGGCGCCAGATGGCTGGGTAAGGGATCGTCGGCGCCGAACACCAGCGTCTTGAAACGCTTGCCCGGCCGGCTGGCGGCGGCCAGGCAGGCATCGCGTCCGATGAAGGCATGGTCCAGGTCGATATAGGCATCCATGGACAGCTCGTAGGGATCGGTCACGCCGGGAAAGTAGTCATTTGCCTGGGAGCGCAGGCCGAACTCGATGCGCAGCTTCTCGATGGCGTCCAGCCCGATGGGCGCCACCTGCGCTTGCCGCAATGCATCCCAGACGCGCTGCCCTTCACCCTCGTCGGCGCCCAGGAAAAACTCGTAGCCCAGTTCGCCGGTGAAGCCAGAGCGCATCAGCCAGCCCGGTACGCCAGCCAGGCGCACCGGCCGGGTAAGGCATTGAAACCATTTCAGCGACCGTATGTCCGCATCGAGCAGCGGCGCGAGCGCCTGCAGGGCGCGCGGCCCCTGGACCGCGATATTGCCCATCGCCAGGGTCACATTGGCGATGTCCACCCGCAGGCCGGCAGTGTGCCGATGCAGGTGCGCCACGAAGTCCGGCCGCTCGTCGTTGCCGATCAGGTAGGCCAGTTCCGGATGCATCACGCACAGGGTGGCTTCATCGAGCATGGCGCCGGCCTCGTTGAGCACGGCGCCGTAGCGCATGGTCCCGGGCGCCGCCCCGGCCATGCGCCGCGTGGTCAGCCGGTCCAGCGCCAGCCTGGCATCCGGCCCGGAGAACGCGAACTTCACCAGGGACGACACATCCCACATGCCCACATCCCTGCGCACTGCCCAGTATTCCCGGACCGGATCGCCGAAGTGCGCGGTCCAGAGACAGTCCATGTCTTCGTAGAATACGGCCCCCAGCGCCTTCTGTCTTTCGTGGAACGGCCCGCGATAGATGGCGGGAGCAAGCCGGTTGGGATCGATCAATTGCATGGTGGCCTCGCGTGGGTCATTCGATGGGGAGTTCCAGTTGCAGTTGCGCCTCTGCCTGCCCATCGCAGGCAATGGCATGCAGGGACATGGCGCGCTTGAAGTCGGCGTAGCCGAAACGATTGAGCAGCGTGAGCCGGCCGTCGCGATGGCGGAAATACACTGCCGGCATGCGCAGGCCGTTGAACCAGTTGAGCTTGACCATGGTGTAGCCGCCGCTGTCCTGCACATGCAGGCGCTGGCCCACCTGCAGCGGGGCGTCGAAGCGGGCCGTGCAGAACACGTCGCCGGCCAGGCAGGAACTGGCGGCGATCTGGTAGGCATGGGCGCCGCCGGCGCTGGCTTGCCGGATGGTCGCCGGTTCGCGGTAGACCAGGGTGTCGAGCCGATGCGCTTCGGTGGCGCTGTCGACCACCGCGATGTCCATGCCGTTGCGCACGATGTCGAGCACGGTGACGATCAGGTCGGTGCTGCGCGTGACCACCGCCTCGCCAGGTTCCATGTACAGCACGAGCCGGTGCCTGCGCCCGAATTCGCGCAGCAGCCGCGCCAGGCTGTCGACCGGATAGCCCGGCGCGGTGAATGCGACGCCGCCGCCCAGGCTGAGCCAGGAAAGTCGATCCAGCACATGCCCGAGCCGGCGAGACACCAGGTCGAGCATGTCCGCATAGGCGTGGATATCAGCGTTTTCGCAATTCATGTGCAGCATCGCGCCGTCCACGCCCAGCCGGCGCAGGTCGGCGTCGGGCGCGTCCTGCCGCAGCTGCTCCCACGGCACGCCCAGGCGGGAATGGCGCCGCGCCGGATCCGCCAGATCCTGGCGCGCGTAGCTGACGCCGGGATTGATGCGCAGGCCGACCGAGATGGCGGGCTTCAACATGGCGCGGTAGCGCGCCAGTTGTCCCAGCGAATTGAAAATCGCCTTGTCGGCGCATGCATTGATCCACGGAATGTCCCGGTCGGCGTAGTCCACGCTGTAGGCGTGGGTTTCCTTGCCCAGCGTCTCGCGGCCCAGGCGCGCCTCGTAGGGGCCGCTGCTGGTGGTGCCGTCCAGATAGGGCGCCAGCACCGGAAACGCGCCCCAGCAGGAAAAGCATTTCAGGGCCAGCAGCATCCTGACGCCGGCTTCCCTGCGCAGGCGCTCCATGCAGGCCAGGTTGGCCAGCAGAGCGCTTTCGGAAATCAGGAAACAGGGCGTCGGCAGTTCATCGTCCGTCATCGCTGTCGCCCAGCATCAGCGGCTTCGTCATCGCCGCCTCCGGCACCTCGAGTTCGGCCCAGTTCAGTCCCAGTTCGGGCATCTTCGCGAGAAAGGGCGCGGGATCGAGCTGTTCGGGATTCCAGACGCCCGGCCGCCGCCAGGCGCCCTCGAAGAACAGCAGCGCGGCGGTGACTGCCGGCACGCCGGTGGTGTAGGAAATGGCCTGCGCCTCGACGTCCCGGTAGGCATGCTGGTGGTCGCAGAGATTGTAGAGAAACACCCGACGGGCGCGGCCATGCCGTACGCCCGACACCAAGGTGCCGATGCAGGTCTTGCCGCTGTAGTGCGGGGCAAGACTGGTCGGATCGGGCAACAGCGCCTTGAGCACCTTCAGCGGCGACACCGTGACGGCGTCGCTCACCCTGACCGGCTTTGGCGACAGCATGCCGACATCGCGCAGCACATTGAAGTAGCGCAGGTACCGGTCGCTGAATCCCATCCAGAACTCGATGCGGCGCGCAGGCAGGTATTCCACCAGCGAACGCACTTCATCATGCGCCATCGAGTACAGCTTCATGCGCCCAAGCTCGGGAAAGTCGAACTCGATCATGCGCTGGTGGCAGCCGACCTCGTGCCAGCGCCCTTCTTCCCAGTAGAAGGAATTGCCCTGGATTTCCAGCAGATTGGTTTCGGGATCGAAATTGGTGGCGAACTTGCGGCCATGGCTGCCGGCATTCACATCGAGCACGTCGATGGCGTCGATCCGGTCGAACAGCTTCCTGGCCGCATGGGCCGCGAAGATGCTTACCACGCCCGGATCGAAGCCGACGCTGAGGATGCCGGTGATGCCGGCGTCCAGGAAGCGCTGGCGGAAGGCCCATTGCGGGTCATAGGCTTGTGGCACCTGCTGGCCGGGGCTGCACAGGTCGGTGGCGACCGAGGTGTCGAGGTAATGGCTGCCGGTTCTGACGCAGGCCTCCATCACGTCGACATTGGTCCAGGGCGGGCCGGCATTGATCACCAGTTCGGGGCGCACCTCGTTGATCAGGCCGACCAGCGCGTCGACATCGTGCACATCGATCAGCCGGGTGTCGAGCTTGCGGAACGGATCCTTCATGCTGCGCTTGCGGGCAATGCTGTCGGCCAGGCGCAGCAGCCGTTCCTGGCCGCGGGAGGCGATCACGATATCGCCGAAGACATCGTTATGCTGGGCGCACTTGTGCGCGATCACCCAGCCGACGCCACCGGCGCCTATCTGCAAGATTGCCATCCCCGCTTCTCCCCGTGCTGTTTTTTGCGTGGCACGTGGGTGACGGGAATCGCCAAGTCATTGCAAGCCGACTGCGAAAATCTCCCTGACAGGCGCTATGCCGACGGCCCCGGGTACGACACTTCCAGCACTTCCAGCTCATCCAGGCCAGCCGGCGTCTGCAGGGTGACGGTGTCGCCGACATGCGCCTTGGTCAGCGCCCGCGCCACCGGCGACACCCAGCTGATCTTTCCATGCAGCGGATCAAGCTCGTCGATGCCGACGATGGTGACCGTGTGCTCTTCCCCGGCAGCGTTGCAATAGGTGACGGTGGCGCCGAAATACACCTGGTCGCTGCCGTGATGCACGGTTGGGTCGACCACTTCGGCGGCGTCCATGCGCTTGGTCAGGAAGCGGATGCGGCGGTCGATCTCGCGCAGGCGCCGCTTGCCGTAGATGTAGTCGCCATTCTCCGAGCGGTCGCCATTGGAGGCGGCCCAGTGCACTATCTTCACCACCTCCGGCCGCTCGACATCGATCAGGTGCAGCAGCTCGTCGCGGATGCGCTGGTAGCCCGCCGGCGTGATGTAGTTCTTCGCGCCCGCCGGAATCTGCGGCAGCGCGCCGGCCAGGTCTTCGTCGTCATCCTCGGATTCCTTCACGAAAGCCTTGTTCATCGCGCCCCCTATCCGGTGCGCCGGGTGCCGGTATTGACCGGCAGCGTCTGGCCCGACTCCAGCACGAAGCTCGCGCCCGCGTCGCTGCCGAGCGCCTTGACCAGCCAGGGCATGACTTCGCGCAGCATCGGCTCCAGCGTCCACGGCGGATTCAGGATGAACATGCCGCTGCTGGCCAGGCCAAAGCCATCCGGCACCGGCGCGCTGATCGACAGGGTGACGTTGAGCCAGCCGTTGGCCGGGATGCGTTTCAGCTTCTCGGGCATCTGGCGCGATTCCATGCGCTGCAGCGCCGGGTACCAGACCGCGTAGATGCCGGTGGCGAAGCGGCCCACCGCGTCTTCCAGCGTCTGCTTGACGCGCCGGTAGTCGTCCTTGACCTCGTACGGCGGGTCGATCAGCACCAGGGCGCGCCGCGACGGCGGCGGCAGCAGCGCCTTCAGGCCCGCAAAGCCGTCCGCATGGGAAATCATCACCCGCTTGCCGCGCGCCGCCGCCGGCCTGCCCTGCGCGGCCTCATGGGCTTCGAGCTTGCGGAAGTTTTCGGCCAGCATCTTCACGTCGCGCGGATGCAGTTCGAACAGTCGCAGCCTGTCCTGCTCGCGCATCACCTTCTCGGCGCAGTACGGCGAGCCGGGATAGAAGCGCAGCTTGCCGCTGGGGTTCATCGCGCGGATCAGGTCGACATACTCGGCCAGTGGCGGCGGCAGGTCCTTGCGGTTCCAGAGCCGGGTGATGCCGGTATCGAACTCGGCGTTCTTGGTGGCTTCGCCGCTGTCGAGCGCATACAGGCCAGCGCCGGCATGGGTGTCGATGTACATATAGGGCGCATCCTTCTGCCCCAGGTACTTCAGCAATTGAATGGTGACGAAGTGCTTCAGCACGTCGGCATGATTGCCCGCGTGGAAGGCGTGGCGGTAACTAAGCATAGGAAAGCCTGGCGTGAAATGAAGTAGTGGCGGCCATTTTAACAAGCGGCCCCCGGTATCCCTATTTAAGCGTCATGGGCGCCAGCCGGCGCCGCTCCTGGCGCTTCTGGGCCAGCGTCGTGCACAGCAGCAGCAGGAAGGACATGGCCAGCAGCAGCAGCGCAAAGCCATGGGCATGGGCATAGTTGAGCATCTGCGCCTGGTCGTACAGCGCGATCGATGCCACCCGGGTCACGCCGGGGATATTCCCGCCCAGCATCAGCACCACGCCGAATTCCCCGATGGTATGGGCGAAGGCCAGCAGGCTGCCGGCCATCACGCCCGAGCGCGCCAGCGGCAGCGCGATGTGCAGGAAAGCCTGGCGCCGCGTCATGCCCAGGCTGTAGGCGGCCTGCAGCACTTCGGGCCGCTGCATGCGAAACGCCGCCACCACCGGCTGCACCGCGAACGGCAGGCTGTAGACGCAGGAGCCGATCACCAGCCCGGCAAAGGAAAACGGCAGCGGCTGGCCAAACACGTCCTGCCACCAGTGGCCGAACGCATGGCGCGGCGACAGCAGCACCAGCAGGTAAAAGCCGATCACGGTGGGCGGCAGCACCAGCGGCATCGCGATCAGGATTTCGATGCCCAGCGCAAGGCGACTGCGGGCCGACGCCAGCCAGGCGCCCAGCGGCAGCGCCATCAGCATCAGCAAGGCGGTCGACACCAGCGCCAGCCTGAGCGTCAGCGCCAGCGACATCCACAGCTCGGCCGGAAGCGCCCAGGGCGGCGTCAGCATCACTCCCGGCCCGGCGGCAAGGTGAAGCCGCAATCGGCCAGCAGCCCGCGGCCCTTGTCCGAGCGCAGGAAGCGCAGGTAGGCCACCGCCTGCGGATTGGCGCTGCCGTGCCGGGTCAGGATCGCGCCCTGCTCGATCGGCGGGTAGGCATCGGCAGGCAGCAGCCAGCCCGCCCGCCTGCCTGCCAGATGCGCGCTGCTGACCAGACCGACCTGCGCATTGCCGCTTTCGACGAACTGCATGGTCTGCGCGATGTTTTCGCCGAATACCAGCTTGTCCCTGACCTGCTCCCAAAGGCCGGCCCGCTGCAGCGCCGCCCTGGCGGCCTTGCCATAGGGCGCCACCTCGGGGTTGGCGATGGCGATGCGGCGGATCGCCGGATCGGTCAGCACGCGCAGGCCGTTCTCGACCTGCACGCCGGGCGCCGCGGCCCACAGGGCCAGCCGGCCGTGGGCATACACGAACAGCGAGGCCGGATCGGCCAGGCCGGCATTGGCCAGCGCGCGCGGATAGGCGGTGTCGGCGGACAGGAACACGTCATAGGGCGCGCCATGGCTGATCTGCGCGTAGAAGCTGCCGGAGGCGCCTATGGTGGCGCTGGCGCCGGTGCCGGACGCCGCATTGAGCCGGTCGATGCAGGTGGCCAGGTCGGCCGCGGCGGCGACGCGCAACGGCGCCTGCTGCGCCACGGCGGCCGGCGCAAGCAGCGCGGCCAGCAACGGCAGGCAGCAGCGGATGAATGAAGAGAACATGGAGGGCTTTCGTAATATCCGGAGGAATATAACGAAAACCGCAGCGCTTGTCTTGCGCATCAGCATGGAAAGGCGTTATCGCTGCAGGCCGGGCGCCAGCAGCGATGACAGATAGGCCATGTCGGCCTCCACGGCCGCGCGCGCGGCCTGCTCCATCGCGGTGTAGCGGGCCAGCACCGCGCGGCCGTGGTTGGTCAGGCGGGCGCCGCCGCCGCGGGCGCCGCCGGTGCTGGTTTCCACCAGCGGCGAACGGAAACAGCGGTTGACGTCTTCCACCAGCAGCCAGGCGCGCCGGTAGGACATGTTCATGGTGCGGGCAGCGGCCGAGATCGAGCCGCTTTCCTCGATGCCACGCAGCAGGGCCGCCTTGCCGGGGCCCAGCGCGATCACGCCGTCAAGCAGCAGCCGCAGCTGCAGGGAGTGGGAAATGGTCATGCGCCGATTGTAGCAAGCCGCATCGGCCCTATCCGGCAGGTCCGGGCACGCTGCGGGACGGCGGCTATGCCAGCGCTTCGTCGACCACGCGCGGCGCGCGCAGCAGCGCCGCCACCTGGCTGGCCGGCAGCGCCGGCGCGATCAGGTAACCCTGCATTTCGTCGCAGTGGAGTTGCTGCAGCAGCGTGCGCTGCGATGGCGACTCCACGCCTTCGGCCACTACCACCAACTTCAAAGCATGCGCCATCGTGATCATCGCATTGACGAAAGCCGCCCCGGCCGGGTCGGTGCCCAGGCGCGACGTGAAGCGCGGATGGATCTTCAGCACCTGCACCGGCAATTGCTGCAGCTGGGCCAGCGAGGACGGACCGACGCCGAAATCGTCGATATGCAGGCGCACGCCCATGGCCCCCAGCGCCTGCAGCTGGGCGTTCACGCTGGCGCTGTCAGCCAGCGCGGCCACGTCGGTGATCTCGATTTCCAGCCAGCAGGCGCTGATCTCGTGGGTCTTGATCGCGGCCGCCAGCTGCTGCACGACGTCGCCCTGGTTGAACTGGCGCGCCGACACATTGACCGCCACCGGCGCCAGCGGCAGACCGCGCCGCTGCCATTGGGCGATCTGCTGGGCGGCCTTGTTGATCACCATGTCGCCCAGCGCCTGCAGCAGGCCGGCGCTGTCGATTAACGGAATGAAGTCGCCCGGCGACAGCAGGCCGCGCTCCGGATGATTCCAGCGCAACAGCGCCTCCAGTCCCACCAGCACGCCGTCCCTGGTGCGAACGCGCGGCTGGAAATACAGCTCGAACTCATCGTTGGCGATGGCGCTGCCCAGGGCCTGCTCGATATCGATGCGCTGCCGCAAGCGGTCATAGAGCTGCGGTTCGAACACATGGTGGCCGCCCCTGCCCTGCGCCTTGGCCGCGTACATGGCGATGTCGGCATTGTTGAGCATCTTTTCCGCATCCAGGCCATCGCCGTCGCGCGGAAAGATGCTGATGCCGACCGAAGCGCCGATGCTGTACTGGGAACCGGCCAGCCCGAACGGCTCCGACAGCACCGCGCAGATGCGCTCTGCGGCATGGTTGGCGTCCTGCTCCGAGGTCAGGCGCTCCATCACCACCGTGAACTCGTCGCCGCCCAGCCGCACCGCCTGGTCGCCGGGCCGCATCACCGACTGCATGCGGCGCGCGACCGCCTTGAGCAGGTCGTTGCCGACCTGATGGCCGGCGGTATCGTTGACATGCTTGAAGCGGTCGAGGTCGATGAACAGCAGCGCCAGCATGCCGCCCTGCCGCCGCGCCCTCTCCAGCGCGCCGGCCAGCTCCTCATTGAGCCATTGCCGGTTGGGCAAGCCGGTCAGCGCGTCTTCCCTGGCCATGCGGATCAACTGCTGCTCGTGCAGCTTGCTGTCGCTGATGTCGCGCAGCGTCACTGCCAGGTCCGAGCCGGAGCGCACCAGGCGCCGGTGCGCCCAGGCCAGCTGCAGCGAACCGCCCGGCATGATCTCCGCCTCGTCCTCGTAAAAGCCCGACGACAGCGCCTCGACATAGGTCGACAGCACGGCGGCCAGCGTCGCCGGCGGATTCAGCGTGGAAAAACGCTGCCCCAGCAACTGCCCGCGCGTCATGCCGTAGAAGGAAGCGCCGTGCTCATTGCAGTCCACCACTTCGAAGTCGGTGACGCGCTCTCCCGAACGCATCGGGCGCAGCATGTAGAAACCTTCATTGGCGCCCTCCGTGGCGACCCGGTAGGTGGCGCGCACCGATTCCATCTGCTGCTTGCGCCAGGCCAGGCGGGCCGCCATGATGCTGGCCACCAGCCCGAAGAACAGCAGCGCGACGCTGCCGCCCAAGGCATAGTCGCGATACGCCGCGCGCGTGGCATGGTATCCCGTCAACGCTTCGTTTTCCGAAATGCCGACCATCGCCATGAAGGGATAACCCTGCAGCTTGCGCCAGCCGACGTAGCGTGCCTGGCCGTCGGCGAAGGCAGGCCGGCCTTCCATGCGCATTGCGCCCTCGGTGCTGCTGAAGGTGGTGCTGTGATGCAGAACCGGCGAAGCCGACGTATGGATCGTGTCGCCCAGGCGCGCGGTGCGCACCGCGCCTTCGAGGTCGACCATGGCCAGCAGGCCATCGTTGCCCAGGCTGACATCGTCATAGAACTCGGAAAAATAGCCGGAGCCGATCGATACCGCCACCACGCCGGCGAAGCTGCCGTCCGCCGCATTGAGCCGGCGCGTGAAGGGCAGGATGGCCGTGCCCGTCGCCGGCCAGATCAGGGGCATGCCCACGCGGGCGGCGAGGGAATCGTTGTTGCGGTGGTAAATGAAGTATTCGCGCGAGGCGCCCGACGGCCGGGCATTCAGGTTCACCGTGGAAGTGACCGGCATGCCGTCCTTGTCCAGGATGGTGACGGTGATGAGCTGCGGCGCGATCAGCAAGCCCTGCCGGCGGAAGTCCTTCAGGTCGAGCGCGCCGCCGGTATGGTTCCAGTCGTACTGCACCTGCATCGCGATCTGGTCCATCTGCTCGATGGTGCGGGTGAGGTACTGCGCATAGGCGCCGGACAGGGACGCCACGCTCTTCAAGGCATTGTCCTGCGCCACCTGGCGGTCGGTATGGAGCCTGACCAGCGTCGCCCCCCACAGGAGGCCGCCCAGCAGCAGACACAGTGCTGGCCATATCAGCACCGAGAGAAGATTGCCTTTCAAGAACTGCAGTTTTTGCATGCCTGGACGCTTGCGATGGATGATCAGGCTGCCGCGGGCAGACGCCACGCGGGTAAAGCCGGCAACGCGCAGGTTCGCTGGCCAGAAGCCCGGATCGCAGAAACAGTCGCGCAAGTTTCATGCAGGCGAAGTTGCTTTCCCGTCCGCATAAGTTCCAGATGGTAACACGCGCTGCAGTGAAATTGTCCTAAGGAAACACAAAAGGCCGCATTCAGCGGCCTTTTGTGGTCATGCGATTACGAACGTTTCAGGCCGGATCAGGCCACCTTCTTGTTCGCATCGAAGAACTGCTCATCTTCGGTCGAGCCATGCAGCGCGGTCGTGGACGACTGGCCTTGCTGGATGGTCTGGGTGACGGCGTCGAAGTAGCCGGTGCCGACTTCGCGCTGATGCTTCACGGCGGTAAAGCCACGCTCGGCGGCGGCGAATTCGGCTTCCTGCAGTTCCACGAAGGCGCTCATGTTGTTGCGGGCATAGCCGTAGGCCAGGTTGAACATCGAGTAGTTCAGCGAATGGAAGCCGGCCAGCGTGATGAACTGGAACTTGTAGCCCATGGCGCCGAGTTCACGCTGGAACTTGGCGATGGTGGCGTCGTCCAGGTTCTTCTTCCAGTTGAACGACGGCGAGCAGTTATAGGCCAGCATCTTGTTCGGGAACTTCGCATGCACGGCTTCGGCGAACTGCTTGGCGAAGGCCAGGTCCGGCTTGCCGGTTTCACACCACACCAGGTCGGCATACTCGGAATAAGCCAGTGCGCGGGAAATCGCCTGCTCGATGCCGGGACGCACGCGGTAGAAGCCTTCCACGGTGCGCTCGCCGGTGCAGAACGGCTTGTCGATATCGTCCACGTCGGAGGTCAGCAGGTCGGCTGCTTCGGCGTCGGTACGGGCGATCACCAGTGTCGGGGTGCCGGACACGTCGGCCGCCAGGCGGGCTGCCGCCAGCTTCTCGCAAGCTTCGCGGGTTGGCACCAGCACCTTGCCGCCCATGTGGCCGCACTTCTTCACCGATGCCAGCTGGTCTTCGAAGTGCACGCCTGCGGCGCCGGCTTCGATCATGGACTTCATCAGTTCGAAGGCGTTGAGCACGCCGCCGAAGCCGGCTTCTGCGTCGGCCACGATGGGCGCGAAGAAGTCGATGTCATCCTTGCCTTCGGACCACTGGATCTGGTCGGCGCGCTGGAAGGTGTTGTTGATGCGCTTGACCACCATCGGCACCGAGTTGACCGGGTACAGCGACTGGTCGGGATACATTTCACCGGCCAGGTTGGCGTCGCCGGCGACTTGCCAGCCGGACAGGTAGATCGCCTTCAGGCCGGCTTTCACCTGCTGCATCGCCTGGTTGCCGGTCAGCGCGCCCAGGGTGTTGACGAACGGTTCGGTCTTGAGCAGGTTCCACAGTTTTTCCGCACCGTGCTTGGCGATGGTGTGCTCGATCTGCATCGAACCACGCAGGCGAACCACGTCTTCAGCGGTGTAAGGACGCTTCACGCCTTCCCAGCGCGCATTCTCTGCCCAATCTTTTTCCAGTGCCTGGATCTGCTCTTGACGGGTTGCCATGGTGATTTCTCCTGTGTTGATGTAAGTGATTCGGGTCGGTCCGGAAGCGCTTGAAAACGTTCCGGCATGGGATAAATAGTAGGCTTTATTTTGCAGGGCAACAAGGTCTTATATAAGACATATGACATAAAATTTATCCTTTTAAATCATCATCTTAATTTTGCTATTTTGCGATGCGAAATTAAATTCCTGTGTATGAAATCGAAATCTGGTGCTATGCACAGGACATTTTTCATAATGTGGGAACTGATTTCCGGCTCATGAAATGTGCATTGTTTCAAGAGCAACCTCTGGCAGGAGCAACCCAGTTACAGACTGGGTTATTAGCATGAACAGGAATGCTGGACCGGTGCAGCATTGCGTGGCTTGATTACAGCGCTTCGCACAAGGCGCATCGCCGCGCAGGCGTTCGGGTTTTTGTCTTACCCTCGAGAACGATCTGAAGTCCATCGGATACATAGGCTGCAAATCGCAGGCTCGATACTGCACTGCGCCCAATTCCCACTCATCATCGAATCCAAACCTATGGCGGACAAATCTCCAAGCACATCGGGCACAACAGCAAGACAGCAAAGACTTGGCTCCGAATCACCAGGTAAAATCAACAAGGCCAAGGTAGGCTTGCAGGAACCAGATATCAAGCGTGAAGTAAAGATAAAAGAAATCAACCTGATAGCCTTTCGCACATTAGATGACGCAACGAAGTGGAAAAGGCTCAACAGCCTGATCAGGGTTGGACAAGGCCCTCTGAGATTATGGAAAGACGAAGTCGACGGCCAAAGGGTTCTGTATTTGCGTCCACGAACCTGGGGTCAGTATTTCTACGAAACGCTGTTTCTCTTTCCTGCCGAGCAGGAAGCACGATGCGACAAGGTTCGCGCCGCAATTCAGATGTATATCTGCCCCTATCTGGATGCGCAGGAAACAACGACTACGCTGACGCCAAACCCGGGGGAAACGCGGACCGCTACCTTACTGAACACGGAAAGGACGGCAATACTCGATCGATTGGATTGTCGCGTCTACACCGACCGTATCGACCCTGCTTCCTTTTACGGCAGCAAGCCCAGGCATGCCCTGGATAAGAAAGAAAAAGGGAATATCTTTAGCCAGGAAATGCGTAGGGCATACCACGGCATGACTACGGTCCCCAAAGGCTTGTCCATCGCCAGGATCGCGCCATTCAAAGTGATGGCCGATGTACGCATCCTGACAAGAACAACTCACATCCTGGCAGATAAATTGCTGACTCCTGGTGAGAACTGCAGTCCACCAGGGACATGGACTTGCAAAAAAAAGAAGCAGTCTAGAAACAAGCGCAGCCCGCAGGAATACTACAAAGGCATGCTGGATACATACGCTAAAAACAAGCGCACGATAGTGCTTGAAGTAGCAGACGACGGCGATGAACACTGGCGTGCGGCATATGATGCCGCGCACCAATGGCTGGCCGAACAGCCAGCAACTGACAAACCATCCGTCATGCTGGTCCCGCTCTACCGGGTCGATGATTTCCTGCCTTCGATGCACAAGAAATCTCACGACCAGGGATGGCCGGTGCTTATGGCAAACAAGTTAGGGATGGAAGACGTGAGAGTTCCGAATCAGACCTCTTATCTCGCTGCATCCCCTGAGACCAGTAATGCAAGCAGCGTCAATTCCAAAGGAGACCTGCGAGATGAGAGATTGGACATCATTTTTGAAACCCCTGGCGGCAACGACAACGACAACGACAACGACAACGACAACGACAATTACACAATCGTAAAGTGATCCGATTACCTTGGTTCAAACAAGGACCGGGACACTGTTCCCGCTCCACCATGCAAGCAGTGATGGAGCGCCAGTAGTCACCGCCCCGACCCAATCTCCACTTCCCGCTGCACATCCGGCAGATTCGACATGATCATCAGCTGCACCCGCCGGTTGCGCAGCCGGCCTTCCGGCGTGTCGTTGGACTCCACCGGACGGTTCGCGCCGTGGCCAATCGCTGTGAGGCGGACCGGCGCCACGCCGTTGTCGATGAACAGCCGCACCACGCTGGAGGCGCGCACCGAGGACAGTTCCCAGTTCGAGGGATAGAGCGCAGTGCGGATCGGCACATTGTCGGTGTGGCCTTCCACCTGGATCGCATGCAGGTCGTCCTTCAGCACCTGCGCCACCGCGGCCAGCGCTTCGGTCGATGGCGCGGACAGTTTCGCGTCGCCCGGCGCGAACAGCACGCTGGCATTGATCTCCACCGTGATGCCGCGCGCGCCCTGGGTCACTTTCACCTTGCCCTGGCTGGCCAGGGGCGCCAGCGCGGTCAGCAGGTCGCGCGCGATCGTGGTCAGCTGCTCCTTCTCGCGCCGGATCGCATTGTCGTTCAGGCGGCTGCGGTAGATGGACTGGCGCGGCAGCAGCGGCAGTTCGGGAGCCAGCCTGTCATGCACCGGCGGCGCGGCGGACGGCAGGCGGCCGAAGGCGGTGGTCAGGGCATTGGATGCCACCTTCACCTTGCCGTCGTTGACGGAGGACACCGCATACATCACCACGAAGAAGGCGAACAGCAGCGTGATGAAGTCGGCATAGGACACCAGCCAGCGCTCCTGGCTTTCCGGCTCTTCCTCGTAGCGTTTGCGCGCCATGAGCGGTTCAGGCGGCCCAGGCCGCCATGCGGTCCTCGATCAGCCGCGGGTTCTCGCCGGCGGCCAGGCCCGCCATCACTTCCACCAGCATTTCGCGCCGCCCCACTTCATTCTGCACCTGCGCCTTGAGCTTGCCGGCGATCGGTAAAAACAGCAGGTTGGCCAGGCCCACGCCATACACCGTGGCGACGAAGGCAACCGCGATGCCGGCGCCGAGCTTGCCCGGGTCGCCCAGGTTTTCCATCACCTGGATCAGGCCCAGCACCGCACCCAGGATGCCCACCGTGGGCGCATAGCCGCCGGCCGACTCCCAGACCTTGACCACGGCGCGCTCGCGCCGCTCGTAGATGTTGATGTCCTGCTCCAGCACCAGCCGCAGACGGTCGCCGTCGGTGCCGTCGACGATCATGCGCAAGCCCTTCCTGATGAAGGGATCGGTCTCGCGCTCGCAATGGCGCTCCAGGCTCAGCAGGCCTTCCCGGCGCGCGCTGTTGCTCCAGAAGACGAAAGAACGCGACAGCCGGGCATGGTCGTCGCCCGGCGGCAGGAAAGCATGGCGCGCCATGCGCAGGGCGGCGATGAAGTTGCGCAGGCCGGACTGCATCAGCACCGCGCCCAGCGTGCCGACCACCACGATCAGGAAGGCCGCCGGCTGCACCAGCGAGCGGGCCTGGCCGCCTTCGAGCATCTGGCCGGCGGCGATCCCGCCCACGGCCAGCAGCAGACCGGCTAGGCTACCCCAGTCCATGCCTGCTCCCGGAGTCTGGCGCGCATGCGCGCTACGGCCTGGCTATGGAGCTGGCAGACCCGCGATTCGGACACGCCCATGATGGCGCCGATTTCCTTGAGGTTCATCTCCTGCTCGTAGTACAGGCCCATCAGGATCTTCTCGCGCTCGGGCAAGGCCTCGATGGCCTCGATGACGGCGCTGCGAAAGCCCGTGTTCATCAGCGCCTGCAGCGGATCGGCCGAGCTGTCGGTGCAATAGCGGTCCAGGAAGTGCTCGCCGGCCTCGCCGTCCTGGAAGTCCTCGTAATAGACCAGCTGGTGGCCGCCGGCGTCGGCCAGCATGTCCTGGTATTCCGCCAGCGACATCTTGAGCCGCGCCGCCACTTCGCTTTCGGTCGGCGCTCGGCCGAGCTTCTGCTGCATCTCGGTCATCGCGACCTCGATCTTGCGCATGTTCTGGCGCATGTTGCGCGGCATCCAGTCGCTGCTGCGCAATTCATCCAGCATGGCGCCGCGGATGCGCTGCACCGCATAGGTCTCGAACTGCGCGCCGTGGGTTTCCTCATAGCGGCTGATCGCGTCCAGCAGGCCGATCATGCCGGCCTGGATCAGGTCGTCGACCTCGACGCTGGGCGGCAGCTTGGCGCGCATCAGGTGCGCCAGCTTCTTCACCAGCGGCGCATGCTGCGTCAGCAGGTGGTTGCGGTCGGATTTTCCTTGTACGGTGTACATGTGCTTCAAGCCCCGATGGTGGCGCCGCAGGGCAGCGCGCTGCGCCGGCCGCCCGCCTGCATCGCGCAGCGGGAAAAGCGGCCAGCCAGGTCGCGGAACGCCACGGAGGCGCCCGCCAGTGGAAATGCGTCGATTACAGTGCGGCCCAAACGGGTGGCCCGCACCAGGTGCTCGTCGTGCGGAACCGACCCGATGGATTGCAGCTCCAGCGCCAGGTAACGTCGGGCGGCGGCTGCGATGTTCCTGTAGATCATGCCGGCGCGCACGATGCCGGCACCGGTCACCAGCACGCTGACAGGGCGGCGGCCATACCGCTCCGACACCCGCTTGATCAGCGCATAGGCGGCGGTGATCGATTCCGGGCTGTCTTCGACCTGCACCACGATGTCGCCCTCTCCCATGGCCTCCAGCGGCAGCGCGTTGGCGGCGTCGAGTTCGGCATCGACCAGCACGATGTCGTTGTCCAGGGACAGTCGGGCAAACAGCGCCGACAGATGTTCGCGCTCGAAGGCGTTGGTGCTGCCGCGCGCCATCACGGCGATGCCAAAGCCCTGCGGCATTGGCAGCACCACGTCCGCCAGGCGCGCCTCCGCGCGCGCCGCCTGCAGCAGCGTGCCGCCGTGCATGCGGTCCAGCCCCGCGCCCACGCCGCGCGCGGTGGCGCAGGCGTCGAGCAGCAGCACGCCGCTGCCGGCGCGGGCCAGCGAGGCGCCCAGGTTCAGCAGCGTGGCGCTCTTTTCATGGTCGGGCGTGGCTGACAGGAAGGTCAGCACCCGCGGCGCCGGCTTGGCGACCATGCGGCGCAGGCCCTCGGCCTGGTCGATGCGGATGCTAGCCAATTGCCACCTCGCGCAGCGACTGGTCATTCATCATGCGGGCGGTGTTGCCGATCACCAGCGGCAGCTCGTCGTCCTGGTACTGGAACGGCGCGGTCTCGCGCTTCATCTTGAAGGCCCGGTCGATCAGGAAGTTGGGCCGCGCCAGGTGCAGGTCTTCCGGCACCCGCTGGCCATTGGCGATGTATTGCAGCTGCAGCTTCTGGCGGATGATCACGTCCAGCACGCTGCCGATGGTGGCTGCCTCGTCGAGCTTGGTGATGATGGCGCCGGCCAGGCCGTTGCCCTTGTAGGCGCGCACCACTTCATTGAGCGTCTCGCCGGTGGAGGTGGCCGACATGCACAGGATGCGCTTGACCGGGGTATCGGCGCCGGACAGCATCGCCACCTGCTCCGCCACCATCTGGTCGCGCTGGCTGGCGCCGGCGGTGTCGATCAGCACCGTGTGCTTGTTCTTGAGTTCAGACAACGCGATGCGCAGGTCGGCTTCATCCTTCACCGAATGCACCATCACGCCGAGGATCTTGCCGTAGATGCGCAGCTGCTCGAAGCCGCCGATACGGTAGCCGTCGGTGGTGATCAGGGCCAGCTTGCCGGCGCCGTGACGCATCACGCAGCGCGCCGCCAGCTTGGCGGTGGTGGTGGTCTTGCCGACACCAGTGGGGCCAACCAGCGCGAACACGCCGCCGTTGTCGAGGATGGCGTTTTCATCGGGCGCGGCCGACAGGTTGCGCATCAGGACGCCCTTGATCCAGGCCATGCCGTCGACGCCGTCATGCTCGGGCAGCTTTTCGGTGAGATAGCGCGCCAGGCTGGCGGAAAAGCCGGCGGCCAGCATTTCGCGCATCACGGTGGCCTTCATCGGTTCGCGGCGATGCTGCGCGCCCCAGGAAATCTCGGCCAGCTGCGCTTCCATCATGCTGCGCATCGAGCGGAGTTCTTCCATCATCTGGCGCATTTCGGCCTGGCTGTTGTCAGGTGCAGCGGCAGCCGTGACGGCGGCTGGACGCGGCTGCGGCGCGCTCTGGCGCTCGATGGGCGCGGGCGCAGCGGCCACGGGCGCCGGCTCGGCTACGGGAGTCGGGCGCAGGCGCTCGAAGGCGCTGGCGGCCGAACCATTGCGCACCTGAGGCTGCGCGGGCGCTGCAGCCCGTGCCGGAGCGGCCGCCGGCGTGGGTGCGGGTGCCGGCGCTGCCGCCGGCAGGCGCTTGCCAGCCAGCGCTGCCACCAGCGGTTGCGGCAGCACTTCCTTCTCCACCGCCGGCTCGGCCAGGGACGCCATGTCGGCGCTGGCCAGGGCCAGCACCTCAACGCTGCCATTGACCGTGCGGTTGGACAGGATCACCGCGTCGGCGCCCAGGGCGTCGCGGACCATGCGCAGTGCCTCACGCGATGTCTGGGCAGAGAATTTCTTGACGTTCATGCTTGGCCTCCCACAAGGGCAGTCACTTTGATGTTCTTGGCGGGCGGCATTCCGGCCAGCGACGGCAACCTGATCCCGTACACGCCGCTGCATGCCGTCGGTCCAGTGTCTGCATGAAAGTCGCTCTTAGCCAATGCCGCTCCTGTGGTGTGATCCGGCGCCGGTGCGGCGCAGGGGTTTCTTACAGGACAGATTATTGGGGATCACATAGAAGTTGCATCCGGGGAACAGGAGGGGTTTATGGGCCTTTTTCGTCGGCGGAGGCGCAATTGCCCTTGCCGTTGCCGTTGCCCTTGCCGTTGCCGTTGCCCTTGCCGTTGCCATTGCCGTTGCCGTTGACGTTGCCGTTGACGTTGACGTTGACGTTGACGTTGCTTTTGAAGTGGCCGTAGCCGTTGCCGTTGCTTTTGAAGTGGCCGTTACCGTTGACGTTGCTTTTGAAGTGGCCGTAGCCGTTGCCGTGAAGTCCTGTTAAGCCCGCCGTGTCAGCGGTGCCCGGAGCGGGAAAAGGTGCGGCGTCTGTCTGAGCCAAGCGCAGCTTGGCGAGTTTAGCCGCGCCCCGCTCCATGCACCGCCGACACGGCGGTACACAGACGGGGACCCTAACGGCAACGGCTACGGCCACTTCAAAAGCAACCGCAACGGCAACCGCAGAAGCAACCGCGCCGGCAGCGGCCCCTGCCCCCCTTTAAATCACCGCCTCGATCAAAAACGGCCCCTTCCTCCCCACCGCCGCCCGCAACGCATCCGCAAACCCCTCCGCCGTCTCCACCCGCACCGCCTCCACTCCCATCCCCTGCGCCAGCCTCACCCAATCCAGCGCCGGCTGATCCAGGTTCAGCATGCGGCTTGCATTGGTGCCGGCCTCGCCCGCGCCGACCTGCTTCAGTTCGCCATGCAGGATCGCATAGGCCCGGTTGGCATAGATGATGGTCACCACGTCGAGCGATTCGCGTGCCTGGGTCCAGAGCGCCTGTACGGTGTACATGCCGCTGCCGTCGGCTTCCAGGCTGATGACCTTGCGGCCCGGACAGGCAATGGCGGCGCCTGCCGCCATCGGCAGGCCCAGGCCGATGGCGCCGCCGGTCAGTTGCAGGTAGTCATGCGGCGGCAGGTTGCGGGTGTGCTGGAACAGGCTGCGGCCCGAACTGACCGATTCGTCGCAGAGGATGGCCTGCTCCGGCATCAGCGCCGCCAGCGCGGTGGCGATCGCCACCGGGTTCAGCGCGCCGGTGGGCAACGCCGGGCGTGACACCGCCGGGAGGTCCAGGACCAGGCCGGACGGCACATCGAGCTCGTCGGCCAGCCAGGTCAGCGCATGCGCCAGGTCGTCGCCAGGGGCGGCCAGTTCCAGCACGGTGCACTGCGGCGGCGCAATCCGGCTTGGCTTGCCAGGGTATGCAAAGAAGGCGACCGGCTCCACCGCGCCAAGCAGGATCAGGTAGTCCACATCCTGCAGCGCCGCCAGTGCCTGGTCCACCGGGTAAGGCACCCGCTCGATGTCCAGGCGGCCGGCGCCGCGCTCCAGCCTCGCATTGGACTGCTGGGCCATGAGGCGCACGCCACAGGCGCTGGCGATGCGGCCGGCGGTGCGCATGGGCTGCTCGCGCAGCGCGGCGCCGGAGAGCATCAGCACCACGCGCTTGCCGCTGCGGATCGCCTGCACCGCATCCCGCATTTTTTCCGGGACGACGTGCCGCCGCGGCGGCAGTTCGCGCAGCGGCTGCAATGGCGCCTCCGTGGTGTTCCAGGCCGCGTCGGCCGGCAGGATCAGGGTGGCGATGCGGCCGGCCGCGGAGCGCGCCTGCGCCACCGCCTCGGCGGCAAAGGCGGAGACATGGTCGGCGTCGGGCACGGTCTTGACCCAGTGCGACATCGGGCGCGCCAGCATCTCGATATCGGTCGTCAGCGGCGCGTCATACTGCAGGTGATAGGTGGCATGGTCGCCGACGATATTGACCACCGGCGAATTGGCGCGGCGGGCATTGTGCAGGTTGGCCAGGCCATTGGCCAGGCCCGGCCCGAGGTGCAGCAGGGTCGCCGCCGGCTTGTCGGCCATGCGGGCATAGCCGTCGGCCGCGCCGGTGACCACGCCCTCGGAAAGGCCCAGCACGCAGCGCATCTGCGGCTTGCGGTCCAGCGCCGCGACGAAATGCATTTCAGAAGTGCCAGGATTGGCAAAGCAGGTATCGACCCCCGCAGCGAGCAGGGTGTCGCAAAGTGCGTCAGCGCCATTCATACAAAGATCCTATACAGCGAAAAATGTCGTTCAGATGGAAGGTCCGGGCCAGGCCAGCGGCACGCACGCAGGGCCGTCAGGCCACCGCGCGCTGCAGCACACGCCTGTACAAAGGCAGCTGTCGCTCGGTCAGCGTGCCCAGCAACAGCAACAGCAACAACAGCGTCGGGATGAACAGCCATGGACTGTGCAGTTCAAGCCCGTTCCAGAGAAGCACGGCAAGAGGCATATGGTACAGGTAGATTGAAAATGTGTAGGAGGCGGCCAGGCGGATTGCTTGATCGAGTCGGAACAGGCCACGCAGCCGCTGCCCCATGGAAGCCGCACCCAGAAAGTTGCCCGCCACGGCCAGGCCCAGCAGATAGTCGCCCAGGAATAGCGCCGACTCGTGCAACTGGTTGCCCGCCTGCGGCCAGTGCGCCAGCATGCGGTTGCGCAGCAGCACGCCGACATCGAACCAGAACAGCAGTAGGCCGGCCGCCATGCAGCCAAAGAAGACCGGCGCGGCGGCCGCCGGCGCCAGCCGGCCGCGCAGATGCCATACCAGAACGCCCAGCAGCCAGACTGGCGCCAGCAACAGGATCTTGGGGCCGGCGCAGAGCGCCGCTAGCAGCACGGCCAGCAGCCGCCAGCGCCTGGGCGCGAACATCCACGCGCCGTACATTGCGTAATACCAGACCTCGTAGCACAGCGACCAGTACGGCGGATTGTAGGGCGGCGTCAGCATCAGGTTCCAGGACTGCCCGATGAACAGCAGCGAGGCCAGCATGCGCAGCAGGAAGGCCATCGGGTCGATCTGCATGTCGCCGCTGCTGTGGATGGGCGTGGTGCCGGCCAGCGGCGCAATCACCAGCGACAGCAGCAGCGCCGGCAAGGCGACGGAAAGGATGCGGGCGGCGCGGTGCCCGATGAAGGTTGTGGCGGTCACGCCCGGCTGGTGCGCCGCATGGCAGATCATGTAGCCCGACAGGACGAAGAATACGATCACGGCGGCATGGCCGGGCCAGGGCAGCGGAAAACCGGGAAACCATTGCGGCCACAGATGGAACAGCAGCACCGCGACAGCGGCAAGGAAACGTACCAGGTCAAGATAAAGCGACAGGCTTGCGGGCATGGGCAGGTCCATCGGAACTGGCGAGGCGGGAGTGCAGCGCTGGCGCCATCATAGCCGAAGGCAAGATCACTCAACAATGGCCGCCGCGCATGAAGGGCAGCGCCGCTGCCTGCGGCAAGCGAATCGCGCGGGCTTGTTCAAATCGATATGCGAGGCATGTCGCTTTGCTAGAATTTTTCCGGCCTGTAAGCGTGTCGAACGGCGGGCGGATCGCCGCGCTAAGCCAACGTACACGCTGCCGGACCAGCCGACATCCCAGCCTGCGAGGAGCAACAGATGAAGTCAGGGCATCCTGAAACAGCGCAGGCAGGCATGGCTCCGCCGCAGCACGGCCCGCGCATCGTGGTGGTGTATTCGCAGCGGCCGCACGGCAATCCGCAAGGCCATGAATCGACTTCGCAGAACCGCATCGCCGCACGGGTTGCGGCGCTGCTGGGCCATGCCTACGGCGGCGAATACGATGCCGCGGCGCAGTACGACCTGCCGCTCTATTTCGTCCCGCGCGAGACCATACCCGACGCGGCCCAGGCGGCGCGCCTCGGCGTGCGCAGCGAGCACGACCTGTTCGGCGGCGTGGTGCCGCAGCCCTATGTGGCCTCCAAGGTGATTACCCATCCGCTGCCGCTGGCCGACTGCGCCGCGCCGCCGGCCTGGTCGCACGCCTTCGGCCAGCAGGTGCTTGGAGTGGTGCTGCCCGGCTACTCCGCCTTCAGCCGGGAGGATGCATTGCGCGCCGGGAAAGCGCTTCTGAAGCAGGGCGCGGTGCGCATCAAGCTGGCCAGCGGCATAGGCGGCAGCGACCAGAGCGTGGCCGCCGACCTTACGGCGCTGGAGCAGCAGATCGGCGCGCTGGACGACGCGCAGCTGAGGTTAGGCGGCGTGGTTCTGGAACGAAATCTGAACGACGTGGTCACCCATAGCGTGGGCCAGGTGCGCATCGGCCGGCAGCTGGCGTCGTATTGCGGCATCCAGCATGTGACCCACAACAATGCCGGCCAGGAAGTCTACGGCGGCTCCGACCTGCTGGTGGCCAATGGCGATTTCGAAGCGCTGCTGGCGCTGCCGCATGCGCCGGAAGTGAGCACCGCGGTGGCCCAGGCCTGCGCCTACCACCGGGCGGCGCTGGCCTGTTTCCCCGGCCTGATGGCGTCGCGCTGCAATTACGACGTGGCGCAGGGCACCGACGACAGCGGCGTCTGGCGTTCGGGCGTGCTGGAGCAGTCATGGCGCATAGGCGGCGCCACCGGTGCGGAACTGGCGGCGCTGGCGGCATTCCAGTCCGATCCCGGCCTGCGCGTGGTGCGCGCCTGCACCACGGAGCTGTATGGCGGCGGCGCGCCGCCGCCGGATGCCGAGGTTTATTTCAACGGGATCGACCCGCATGTCGGCGCGATCACCAAATATACGAGGACCATGCCCTATGCCCACCCGTGACGATGCAGTCGCCATCCATGCCGAGGGCCGCGAACTGTCCGGCACCCTGGTCAGCCCTTCCACTTTGATTCCGGGCGTGCTGTTCGTGCACGGCTGGGGCGGCAGCCAAGAGCAATACCTGGCGCGGGCGCGGGAGATCGCGGCGCTGGGCTGCGTCTGCCTCACCTTCGACCTGTCCGGCCATGCCGACACCCTGCCGATGCAGGAAACCGTATCGCGCGAGAACAACCTGGCCGATGTGCTGGCCGCCTACGACCTGCTGGCCAGGCAGCGCGGCGTGGACCCGTCCTCGATCGCGGTGGTGGGCAGCAGCTATGGCGGCTACCTGTCGGCCATCCTCACCACCAAGCGCCCGGTGCGATGGCTGGCGCTGCGGGTGCCGGCGCTGTACATGGATACCGGGTGGGAACTGCCCAAGCTGCAGCTGCACCAGGACCAGGACCTCGGCGCCTACCGCCGCCGCTTCGTGCCGGCCGCGGACAACCGCGCGCTGCGCGCCTGCAAGGCCTTCCGCGGCGACGTATTGCTGATCGAATCGGAGAATGACGACATCGTGCCGCATGCGGTCATCAACAGCTACAAGGAAGCGCTGATGCGGCCGCGCTCGATGACCTACCGCATGATCAGCAATGCCGACCATGGCCTCTCCGAGGCCGCCAGCCAGCGTGCCTACACCTCTGTGCTGGTGAGCTGGATGAACGAGATGATCCTGGGCGCGCGCGGCGGCAACCAGTCCACGCAGGCGAATGCGCCGTCCGGGCTGCCCGAGGCGCCGCCGCGTCCGGGCTGAAGCCGGCCTGCATGTTCATTGGCCCGGCGCGGCCAGGGGCTGCGCCGCATCGCTCTCATCCTTGAGCATCACGCCGCTGGTCTGGCGCAGCAGCGCCTGCGTCATCAGGAAATGCAGCTTGCGCGCCGCCGCCGCATGGTCCAGTCCGGCCGGGCGCACATTGGAAATGCAGTTGCGTTCGCTGTCCATGCGGCCGGGCCGGGGCGACCAGGTGAGATAGATGCCGAGGCTGTCCGGCGAACTCAGGCCCGGCCGCTCGCCCAGCATCACGATTGCCAGCCGCGCGCCCAGCGCCGCGCCGATGTCGTCGCCCAGCGCCACCCTGCCCTGGCGCGCAATCACCACCGGCCAGGCCCAGCCGCCGAGCGCGTCGCGCAGCAGGCGGGCGACCGCCGGCGCATGCCGCTGCGCCGCCTGCGCCGACAGGCCGTCGGCAATCACCAGCGCCACCTCGGCGCGCGGCGCGCCCTGCAGCAGGCCAAGGCTGGCCTCATCGAGCCGCCGGCCGAGGTCGGGCCGCAGAAGATAGGTCTCGCGGTCCGGCGCCATGCTGTGCACGTCCAGCGTGGCAAAGCCTTGCGCCGCAAGATCCTGCGCCAGCGCCGCCGCATCCAGCGCGCCATGCACCGCGTCCCTGGCCTGGGCATGCGCCAGGCCGAAGCGCAGCAGTTCATCGGTGGGCATGCTGGCGCCCACACGACCCAGGCCGATGCGCGCCGCGGTGCGCCGGCGCAGCGCCTGCCAGGGATCGGCGGCGGGCTTGTCGGGCAGGCCCTGGGTCATGGCGCCGCTCCCGCCGACAGGCCCGGCAGCATCGGCAGCGACTGCATCAGGCTGTGGCCGGCGCGGGTGTCGAGCAGTTCGCCGTTGTCGCCAGTGATGCGCATCGCCGCCAGCCAGGCTTCGAATTCCGGCGCGCGCTTCAATCCGAGCAGGCGGCGCAGGTAGAGCGCGTCATGGAAGGAGGTGCTCTGGTAGTTGAGCATGATGTCGTCGGCGCCGGGCACGCCCATGATGAAGTTCACCCCGGCCGCGCCCAGGAGCGTCAGCAGCGTGTCCATGTCGTCCTGGTCGGCTTCGGCATGGTTGGTGTAGCAGATGTCGCAGCCCATGGGCACGCCCAGCAGCTTGCCGCAGAAATGGTCTTCCAGGCCGGCGCGCAGGATCTGCTTGCCGTTGTACAGGTATTCCGGGCCGATGAAGCCGACCACGGTATTGGTCAGAAGCGGCTTGAGCGAACGCGCCACCGCATAGGCGCGCGCCTCGCAGGTCTGCTGGTCCATGCCGTGGTGCGCATCGGCCGACAGCGCGCTGCCCTGGCCGGTTTCCAGGTACATCACGTTGTCGCCCACAGTGCCGCGGCCAAGCGACAGCGCCGCCTCGCGCGCCTCGTTGAGCAGCGCCAGCGTGACGCCGAAGCCGGCATTGGCGCGCTCGGTGCCGGCCACCGACTGGAATACCAGGTCCAGCGGCGCGCCGGCCTCGATAGCGCGAATCTGGTTGGTTACATGGGTCAGCACGCAGCCCTGCATCGGAATGTCGAAACGCAGCCGCACGTCGTCCAGCATGCGCCACAGCGGCAGCAGCGCCTGCGGCGAGTCGCTGGCCGGATTGATGCCCACCACCGCATCGCCGGCGCCATACAGCAGGCCATCGAGCATGCTGGCGGCAATGCCGGCGACATCGTCGGTCGGATGGTTGGGCTGCAGCCGCACCGCCATATGGCCGGGCAGCCCGATGGTATTGCGAAAGCGGGTGACGACCCGGCATTTGCGGGCGGCCAGCACCAGGTCCTGGTTGCGCATGAGCTTGCTGACGGCGGCCGCCATTTCGGGCGTGATGCCGGGCGCGGCCCGCGCCAGCGCGGCACTGTCGGTGGCGTCGTCGAGCAGCCATTCGCGCAGGCCGCCGACGGTCAGGTGCGCCAGCGGCGCGAAGGCGGCGGCGTCGTGGCTGTCGATGATCAGGCGGGTGACCTCGTCCTCTTCATACGGCACCAGGGCTTCGTTGAGAAAGGCCGATAGCGGCAGGTCGGCGAGCGCCATGCGCGCCGCCATGCGCTCCTCGTCGCTGCCGGCGGCGACGCCGGCCAGGCTGTCGCCGGAGCGCGACGGGCTGGCCCGGGCCAGCAGCGTCCTCAGGTCGTCGAAGCGATAGACATGCCATCCCACCGTGCTTGCGTAGCCCATGCCGCCCCTCCCCGACCGGCTGGCCGCGGAATGCGGCCACACGAAAATTGAGAGCCGGGCGCGGCCGATTCGTTCCCCGCCTTCAGCGCTGCATGGCAATCGATATCAGCGCCAGCACGCCGCATACCACCAGCGCATTGGTCAATGCGAAACGCCAGTTGCGGCCAAAGCTGATCTCGCCCGGCCCGATGCCGGCATAGCGGCTCGCGGTCAGCGACACCACCGAGAACGGCGTCATGTTGGCCGACAGCCCCCAGCCGGCCAGGATCGCCGCCATGTGGGTCAGCGGCGGCAAACCCACCACCTGCGGCGGCAGGCTGGACGCGAGGAACACCGCCGACAGCACCGGGTGTACGCCGGCCAGCGCGGTGACGATGATGGCGCTGACCAAAAAGGCCAGCGCAAGGAAGGCATGGCCGCTGAGCGCGGCGCCGATGGCATTGATCCATGACGATGGAAAGGCGTCGGCCAGGACGCTGCCGGCGCAGCCCGCGGCCATGAACAGCAGGGCTTCGCTGGCCAGCGCGCCGAAGTTGTCCATCGCGCCGCGCAGGCCGCGCACGCCGTCGGCAACGCGGTGGCCCGGGCGGCCGGTGACGGCATTGAACAGCAGCGACACCAGCGGCGCCAGCAGCACGATCGCCGCCGAGATCACGATATGCAGCACGAAGCTGGTGGTCATGATCAGCGCCAGGAGGCCCAGCAGCGAAATCAGCAGGGGCAGCGAGCTGCGCAGCAGCGTCGACATCGGCGTGACCGGGCCGTCCTGCCTCACTGCCTGGCCCGACGTCGCCGCCAGGTTCATCAGGGCGCCGACGACGATGGTCACCTGCCCGATCGCCAGCCCGACCGGGAACACCTGCAGCCAGGAGAGCGAGGGATAGAGCGCCAGCAGGATGGCCATGTTGCCAAACACCGGGCTCCAGCAACTGGCGGCGGCAAAGCCGCGCCCGACCGTCACCACCGTGGCGGTGCGGCTTTCCGACATGCCTTCGGTCGACGGGGCCGCCATCACGAACATCAGGTTGGCGCCGGCTAGGCCAAGGATGCCGGAGAAGAACTGGCTGGCCAGGGTGAAGGACAGGTAGCGCCGCGTGCCCTGGCGCTCGCGCAGGCCGGCGCCGATGAAGCCGATGCGGTGGCTGCGCATGGCGCAGCGGGCAATCAGCATCACGCTGCAGGTGACCGAGATCAGCAGGGCCGCGATGAAGACGCCGCGCTCCAGCGCCGCCACCGGCGCCCGGGCGAACGGCATGGTCAGCGCGGCAATGCAGAACAGGATGAAGGAGGTGGTGCGCAAGCGCTGGTTGATCTGCCGGTAGCCGGAAATGATCAGCACCATCGCCGCCGCGCCGGCCACCATGAACAGCCAGGACGGTCCGCCAAAGGCCCGCGCCAGGGTGACGGCGATCAGCACCAGCACCGACAGCATGCCGGCCCTGCTGCCGGGCCGCGACGCCGGCGGCGAAGGCGGCGGTGATGGTTCAGGCGGCGTGGCGTGAGGGATGGAGGGGGCGCCCGCATCGCGGACGGCTGACGGAAGCGGCATGGCGGGTCAAGACTGGGAAAGCCAGAAGCATACTGCAAAGCAGCATTGCACGTAGTGCATAAAGTCAACCTGCAAACGCGGCTTGGACTATCGGGTCCTGAAATGCGAAACGCCGGCGTGTGCCCGGAGGCAAGCACGCCGGCGCGGTAATGCTGGAGGTGTCAGGGCGAAACCGGATCGTCCGGATCGGCGTCCGCCGGTTGCTTGTGGTCCATTTCCTCGCGGCTGATTTCACGTGGCGCCGGGCTTGGCTGCGCCGGCTTGCCGGTGGCCGGCGCCGGGGCGGCGGGCGGGCTTTCCTTATCGGGCGTCTGGTTCATCGCATTGTCCTTTTGCTGACAACATCAGGGTTGCTCTTCGCCGCCTTCGGAAAACCGCGACCGGCGGCGACGGTCGCCAAGGATGTTACGCAGTCCGACAATGCTGATGTCGGTCAGTTCATGCATGCGGATCAGCATTGCCGCATCGACTTCCCGTCGCATTTCGCGCAGGTCGCTGATCACGGACTCATCCACTTCCAGCGCCTCGCTCAGCGCGGCATCGTTGGGTAGGTTGAGCTCGTCCAGGATGGAATCGAGCAAGTGGTTGGAATCGTAACTGCCGAGGTCCGGGTCATCGGCGCTGTCTCCTTGACCCCGCCCGCCTGGCCAGTAAAGAGCCATGTTGTTCTCCTTGAAGCTTGGGAACAAGCACATTGGGGCTGAGTGCGGAAACTCAAGCTGCGGTGCAGCAGTTGCAGTTGCAGTTGCCGTTGCCGTTGCCGTTGCAGTGGCTTTTGAAGTTGCCGTTGCAGTGAAGTCCCGTTGAGCGCGCCGTGTCAGCGGTGCCCGGAGCGGGAAAAGGTGCGGCGTCTGTCTGAGCCAAGCGCAGCTTGGCGAGTTTAGCCGCGCCCCGCTCCGGGTACCGCTGACACGGGAACCCTCGCGCAGCGGGGGCGCGATCATCGGGTCGCCTTTTTTGGTTACTTTTTTGGCGAAGCAAAAAAGTGACCCGGCCGCCGGGACGGACTCCCGGCTTGTCTCCACGGCAGTGCAGCCGCATTGCGTCACCCGGCAACGCCCGGGCAGCACTGTCGGTGTTGTTGTTGACGTTCGTATTGAAACTTCAACTTCAAAAGCTAACTGCTGCTTCGCAGTGACGTCTTTACGGCTGGTGAAGCAACACGACCTCACTGTCGTCATGACCAGGCCGGGAGTTCGCCCCGGCAGGCGACCTACTTTTTTTGCTTCGCTGTATAGACCGGGGACATGGGTAACAACTGTGCCGGGACATGGGTAACACTTTGGCGTATTCCATATCAAGCCAAAGGATTCTCTAACCATGCCCTGGAAAGACGTTGACATGATGACCCTTCGACAAGAATTTACGGCGCTAGCGCAGCAGGATGGCGTGAACTTCAGTGCCCTATGCACGCGTTTTGGAATCAGTCGCAAGACAGGATACAAATGGCGTGAACGCAGCATGACGCAGGGCCCTGCTGGCCTGCAGGACTGCTCGCGCAGACCCTGCAATACGCCACTGCGTACCAGCCAGGCAAACGAAGAGCTGGTAGTGAAGGTGCGTCTGAAACATCCCACCTGGGGCGGCCGCAAGATTCATCGCAGCCTGCTCAATCAGGGTCACATCCAGGTGCCAACCCCCAGCACCATTACCCGGATTCTGCATCGACATGGCTTGATCTCAGAAAAGGCAAGCGCAAACAGCACCGCCTGGCAGCGCTTCGAGCATGCCCAGCCCAATGATCTCTGGCAGATCGACTTCAAGGGCCATTTCCAGACCGGCCAGGCCACGTGTCATCCACTGACCGTGCTGGATGATCATTCACGCTACAACATCGTCCTGCAGGCTTGCCTGAACCCGGACACTGCCACTGTGCAGGCAGCTCTGGAAACTGCCTTTCGCCATCACGGCATGCCAGTACGGATCAACGCTGACAACGGTTCTCCATGGGGCAGTCCGTCGCAGCACGAACACGGCATCACCAAGCTCACCATCTGGTTGATTCAGTTGGGCATTCGCATCAGTCACAGTCGTCCGGCTCATCCACAGACCAATGGCAAGGACGAACGTTTCCATCGCACGCTCAAGGCAGATGTGCTGCACGGGCGTCACTTCGTTGACCTTGAGGAGGTCCAGAACGCATTCGACCGCTGGCGAATGATCTACAACAACGAGCGGCCGCATGAAGCCATCGGCATGGCCACGCCGGTAACCCGGTTCCGGCAAAGCCGTCTGGCCTATCCCGAGCGATTGCCAGAGATTGTTTATCCGCAGGAAGACCTGGTGGAGACCGTCGGGTGGAACGGGCATGTGAAGTTCCACAAGCGCAGCTTTCGCGTCTCCAGCGCCTTGCACAGGCATCGTATTGCGGCCCGCGCCCTGTCAGGCCAGGACGGCATCTATGACCTGTACTTTGCGCATCAGCGATTTGGCCAAATCGACTTGCGCGATGCCGAAAAGCACGATTAAATCTGTTACCCATGTCCCGGCACATGTGTAACCTATGTCCCCGGTCTATACACTTCGCCAAAAAAAGTAGGCAAAAAAAGGCGACCCGGTGATCGCGCCCCGCTGCGCGGGGTTCCCGTGACGTCGATGCATGGAGCGGGGCGCGGCTAAACTCGCCAAGCAAAGCTTGGCTCAGACAGACGCCGCACCTTTTCCCGCTCCACGCACCGACGTCACGGCGCGCTCAACGGGACTTAAAAGCAACGGCAACTTCAAAAGCCACTGCAACGGCAACGGCAACGGCAACGGCAACGGCAAAGCAACTGCAACTGCAAAGCAACTGCAACGGCCCGCCTTTAGCGCCGCGCACCGCCCCGCGACAGCAACGCATGCAGGATGATGGCGCCGAAGGTGGCGGTGCCGATGCCGCCCAGCGAGAACTGGCCGAGCTTGAGCGTGAAGTCGCCGGCGCCCAGCACCAGAGTGACGGCAGCGACGATCAGGTTGCGGTTGTCCGAGAAGTCGACCCGGTTCTCGACCCAGATGCGGGCGCCCGCCACCGCGATCAGGCCGAACACCACGATGGACACGCCGCCCAGCACCGCGCCGGGGATGGTCTGGATCACCGCGCCGAATTTCGGCGAGAAGCCCAGCACGATGGCCATCAGCGCCGCCACCACGAACACCAGCGTGGAATAGATGCGGGTGACCGCCATCACGCCGATGTTTTCTGCATAGGTGGTCAGGCCGGTGCCGCCCATGCTGCCCGAGAGCATGGTGGCCACGCCGTCGCCGAGGAAGGCGCGGCCCATGTACTGGTCGAGGTTCTTGCCGGTCATGGCGCTGACCGCCTTGATATGGCCGAGGTTTTCGGCCACCAGGATGATGGCCACCGGCGCCAGCAGCGCCATTGCATCGGCCTTGAATACCGGCGCGACGAAGGTCGGCATGCCGAACCAGGCGGCATTGGCCACCGCGGCGAAGTCGATGGGCTTGCCCAGGCCGGCGCCATTGGTCAGCAGCGCATAGATCACATAGGCCAGCAGCAGGCCGATCAGGATCAGCAGGCGCTGCGCCATGCCGCGGGTAAACACCGCCACGCCGCCCACGCACAGCACCGTGGCCAGCGCCATCCAGGCGTCGAAGCTGTTGGCGGTCACGCCCTTGACCGCGATCGGCGCCAGGTTCAGGCCGATCACGGCCACCACCGCGCCGGTGACCACCGGCGGCATCAGCTTCTCGATCCAGGCGGTGCCGACCGCGCTGACCAGAAGGCCAATCAGCGCATACAGCGCGCCGCAGGCAATGATGCCGCCCAGCGCGACGCCGAGATTGGTATTGGGCCCCTGCCCGCCATAGCCCGACACCGCGATCACTAGCCCGATGAAGGCAAAGCTCGAACCGAGATAGCTGGGCACCCGGCCGCCGACGAAGACGAAGAACAGCAGCGTGCCGATGCCCGACATGAAGATCGCCAGGTTGGGATCGAAGCCCATCAAGAGCGGCGCCAGCACGGTGGCGCCAAACATCGCCACCACATGCTGCAGGCCCATGGCGATGGTCTGCGGCCAGGGCAGACGCTCATCGGTGCTGATCACCTGGCCCAGGCCATCTTCCGTGCCCTGCCGCACACGCCATTGCGGGAAATATCCCATCCGTATTCTCCATCAGAGGCGGCCGACTGGCTGCGCCGCCGGCCGTGGTTCAAAAATGTTGCGCGCGGCAAGTTTATTGACTGAAAGGCGAAATCACAATGACTGGATGTTGTCTTTTGCAAGACTTTTTCATGCCGAACCGGCGTGGTGCGGCCGATTCATTCAAATGGGGCGCAGGCGGCCGTCGCTGCGCCGGCGCGGCGCGGCGCATGCATCGGAAACGGGCGCGGCGATCAGCCCAGCAACTGCGGATTGCGCTGCCAGGTCGCGTAGTTAAGCACGCTGGCAAACGCCACCCACGCCAGATAAGGCAGCAGCAGCGCGCCCGCCAGCGGACGGATGCGCCAGAACGCCGCGGTGGTGGCCGCGATCAGCGCCAGCAGCAGCAGCACATCGATGAAGGCAAGCCCGCCGCGGTGCCAGGCAAAGAACAGCCAGCTCCACAACGCATTGACCGCCAGCTGCAGCAGAAACAGCCAGGCCGCATGGCCCATGCCGCGCCAGCCGCGCTCCCGCCATGCCAGCCAGGCCGCCACGCCCATGGTCAGGTAGAGCATGCTCCACACCGGCCCGAAGACGGAGCCGGGCGGCGCCCAGTCAGGCCGCGCTAGTTCGGCATAAAAGCTGCCCGCATTGATGGACGCGGCCGCGCCCAGCGCGGCGGTCAGGAAGCAGGGCAGCAGCCAGGCCAGGAGGCCGAGGGCTTGCTTGCGCGGTGGCATGCTGGTCATGGTTCGTATCCTCTGAAAGGTTGAAAGTTTGTCCTGACTGCCGCATCGCGGAATCTGCGCCTGGCCCCTGCTGCAGGACGAAACAATGTACAGGTTCGTGTGGAAGCCGGTCGTCATGCGATGAACCGGGTTTGACGGCAAGCGTGCGCACCAGGGAATCCGCATACCACCCGGGCAGGTCGCGAGAACAGCGTTTGAAAATGAACACGCCCAACCGGATACGGTCGGGCGATGATGGATGGTGGAGCGGAGGAGGATCGAACTCCCGACCTTCGCATTGCGAACGCGACGCTCTCCCAGCTGAGCTACCGCCCCATGGGGTCCGATTGTAGTGGAGGCCGCGCGCGGCGCGCAAGCATCCGGCCTTGCGCGCCATGCCTATAATTGCGGCCCACAAGGAGGACTTCATGCGTACCACGATTTATCACAACCCAGCCTGCAGCAACTCGCGCGGCGCGCTTGGCCTGATCCGCGAGGCCGGCATCGAGCCGGACATCATCGAGTATCTGAAAACGCCGCCCGACCGGGCCACGCTGGCCAAACTGATTGCCGATGCGGGCCTGACCGTGCGCGGTGCCATGCGTGAGAAGGAGCCGGTGTACCGCGAGCTTGGGCTGGACAATCCCACGCTCGCCGATGACGCGCTGCTGGACGCGATGCTGGCCCACCCGGTGCTGATCAATCGCCCGTTCGTGGTAACCGGGCGCGGCGCCCGGCTGTGCCGGCCGCCCGAACTGGCGCTGGAGATCCTGCCGCCGCGCCCGCAAGGCGCCTGACGTACCAACGCGGCATCAGCGCCGCTCGGCGGCGTGCGTCTGCTGCCAGTTCACGATGCGGCCGCGCAGTTGCTTGACCTCGCGCAGGATCTCTGCCTGACGCGCCGGGTCCGCCGGCGGCGGCGGCGCATTGCCCTTGGCGAAGCCGGTTTCCATCCGCGCCAGGTCTTCCATCAGCGCCACCATGCGCTGCAGGTCGGCCAGCAGCGGCACCCGCGCATCGGTGGCCGGCAGCCGGATCGACGCCAGTTTCTCGGCGGTCTTGTGCAGCGCCTGCGCATGCACGGTCTGCTGGCGCAGCACGCGCAGGGACTGGGTCATGCGGCCGGCATTGGCGGCCCGCTCTTCCAGCGCCATGCGGGTCATGATCATGTCGAAGTCGCGCAGCGCCTGCTCCATCGCGCTGCCCGCCTGGAAGGCGCCGCGCACATCGACCGCCGCCGGCGGCGCGCTCGCCGCCAGCACCACGGTGGCGGCCACTGCCGCCATGCTGGCGGCAAGGGTGCGGTGCCGGGCCTGGCGTGCGCTGCAGCGGCCGCTGATGCGCTCCGGCAGGATCAGCGCCAGCAGGCAGCCGGCCAGCAGGCCGCCGACATGGGCCGCATTGTCGACCCGGCCGCTGCCGAAGCCGCGCAGCATGCCGTCCAGCAGCAGCAGGCCGATGCCGGCCAGCGTATAGAAGCTCAGCATCGTCGGCAGGAAACGCCGATGGCGCAGCGCCGCCACCAGCAGTGCGCCGGCCACGCCGAATACCGCGCCGGAGGCGCCGACCGCGGTGCCATGCTGGGCTGAAAAATGCAGGCTGAGCGCGCTGCCGGTCAGGCCGGCGCCAAGATACAGCAGCAGAAAGCGCCGGCTGCCGTACACCCGTTCCACGGTAGGGCCGGTGCATAACAGGCCGGCCATGTTCATCGTCAGGTGCATCAGGCCGCTGTGCAGGAAGACCGCGGTGAGGAGACGCCACCATTGGCCGCGCTGCACTTCGGAGGCGGCATTGCCGCCCCATGCCAGCATTTTCTCCGCCGGCGCCTGCAGCAGCGCGGCGCCCGAGGCCAGCGTCAGCAGCCAGACGGCGACGTTGAGCAGCACCAGCGCATAACTGACCCAAGGCTGGCGCGCCAGCGCCTGACGCCGGTTGGCAAAGGCAGTGGCCGCGCCCGCCCGCCGCGCGGCATCGCCGCCGGCGTCTGCATGAAGCGGCGCGGACGCAGGCGACTGTGTCGACACGGATTGCGCTGGATGACTTTCCTGCAATGGTTCCACGGTATATGGTCGTTGCGACCCTGGGTGTGTTGAAGGGAGATGACGCAAGCCGGCGATCCTGCCTGCCGCCTGTTGCCTGCCAGTGACTAGCGACGTGCCGATGCCACTCGGCAAGCTACCAGAAAAGCAGCGCCGCTGCACGGGCGGTGCTGCAAGCGGCAGGCTTCAGGCGGTAACGCCCACCCGGTCTGCCTGCACGCGCCTGGCCAGCGACAGCCGCTGTCCGAGCGGCCGCTCGACGAAGCGGAAGAAGGCGGCGCCGGCAGCCACGCTGGCCGCCCAGGCCGCCAGCATGCCCAGTCCCTGCCAGCCTGCCGTCCCCGGCATCACGCAGATGAACAGCGCATTGACCAGCAGGCAGACCGGGAAATGCACCAGAAACACCGAATAGGAAATTCGGCCCAGCCAGCCCAGCAGCGGCGCGAATACGGTGGCGCGCCCTCCGGAACGCCAGAACGCCAGCAGCAGCGACAGCACCGCTGCCAGCGCGATGCGTTCGCGAAAATCGATGGCCAGCGCCAGCAGCGAGCAGGACAGCATCGCGGCCAGCAGCAGGCGCCTGCGCCGGGCGGTGCCGGACCGTGCCCACCAGGCCAGCGCGCCCAGGCCGTAACTGCCGAAAAAGTAGGGAGCCCAGACGTCCAGCGCCGCATCCCGGTTGAACACCAGCAGCGAGGCGGCAGCCAGCAGCGCAATGAGCAGCGGCGCCGACCAGGGCCGGCGCAGGGCATCCGCCATCAGCCCGCCCCTGCCGCACAGCCACACCGCCGCCGCCATCAGGGCATAGAGCTGGAAATCGATGGCGACATACCAGGCGCCCGCGGAGATGGCCTCGTAACCCAGGATGTCATGCGCCAGCAGCACGTGGGCTGCCAGCTGCGCCAGCGTGGTCGGCGCGGAAATCGAATAGTGGCTCATCCAGCCGGCGGCCAGCGCCGACGCGCAGCTTGCCAGCAGCATCGCCACGATGAACGGCGGCGCCAGCTTCAGATAGCGGCGCGCCAGCAGGCCGGCCAGGCCCGGCGTTGCGCCCGGCCTGGCAACGCCGTCCGGGCACAGCGAGCGCGCCGCCAGGAATCCGCCTATCACCAGGAACACCTGCACCGCCATGCGGGCATACACGTCCAGCCAGTCGATCAGCAGCGGCGCGGCGGGCCGCACGTGATCCGACATCGGCCCGTAGAACGCGAGATGGTGAAGAACGATCAGCTGCGCCGCGAGACCCTTGAATCCATCGAGGAACCCAAGATGCTGCGCGCCGTTCGGGCGAGACTGCAGCTTATGCACTGCGTGCTCGCATGGCGGGACAGGCAGGAGCAAGGCGGCTTGGCATCGGCGCGGAATGCGCGCCACCGGCGCAGTCGATCAGCAGGCTTTTCAATCGAATAACTCGGAAAAAAAGCCGCCATTATCGCCGCTTTATGGCTAAAACGTTAACCTCTGGAAAAGTTTATTGTCCGTCAATAATTACCACCGTTGCCGGGCTTGTCAGTTCGCTTGCGCCAGCAGGCATTCCCAGTAGCCTACGTCGAGCCACTGGTCGAATTTCAGCCCGACTTCCCGCATCCTTCCAACGGCAGAAAAGCCGAACGCCTCGTGCAGCGCCACGCTGGCCTCGTTGGGCAGGACGATGCCGGCCAGCACCGCATGCACGCCCCGCCCGCGCAAGGCCTGCAGCAGCGCCTGATACAGGCGCGTGCCCAGGCCCATGCCGGCACAGCCGGGCGCAATATAGACCGACGATTCCACCGTATGCCGGTAAGCGCTGCGTGGCTTCCATGTCGTGGCATAGGCATAACCGGCCACCGCGCCATCGATCTCGGCAACGAGAAACGGGAGCGCGGGAAGAATGGCGCCGATGCGCCGCGCCATCTCGTCGGCGCTGATGGCATCTTCCTCGAAGGTGGCAGTGGAATGCAGGATGAAGTGGTTATAGATCTGGCAGATTGCCGGGGCGTCGGCAATCGTGGCGGCACGTATCATGACAAAGGTTTCTTGAGGGAATGTTGTTATTGTAATCCGCCTGCGGGCCTTCCTGCCTACGTGCGTGCCGCCGCTACTGCGGCCGCTCAGTCGACCGGAAATTCGTCGGGCGGCGCCAGCGGATGCGCCGCGCGCCTGTCGACGGACAGGTATTTCTGCTCGCAATGGCTGACATCGACCGTGGCGACGCAGGCCTCGAAATCATCCGCCACGCCGGCGCTTTCGAAGGTGTAAATGATGTCGTTGACCTGCACTTCAGTCGGGGAAACACGGATATTTGCCATCGGCAGCCTCTCTTGGTGGTGAATAAGAAATAAAACGAAGACTTATCCGACTCCATAAATGCCGTGCGGTTTCAACGACGGGCGCGATTGATTTGCGTGAGGCGATCAGGCCTTCGGGTATCGGCAACCTACGGAGATGGGAATAAGTTTAAAAACCGGCATTCGGGTGCGATGCGCGCATCCAGGCGGTCATTACGACCGCCATGCCAGCACTCGCGCTACGATGCTTCGCCATCGTCATGGCGATCAGGTGCATCCTCCTTCAACTCCATCCGGAAAGTCGCCAAGGCGCGCCGCATCCGCAGCATTTTCAGCATCAGCTCCGCCTGCTCGCTGGTATCGCCTCCGGCAGCGGTCATCGCAACAATGACTTCCTGCAGCGCATTCAGTCTCTGCTCGAGTTCCTCGATCTGCATATCGATCAAGACCAGACTCGCCTGCTGATGCACCTTGTCTTCCATGCCTGTCCATGTTGAGTTTGGGCCATGGTAGGTGGGATTGGGGATTTTGACGGTATGCATGCGGACATAGGATGATCGAATGCCATCCCGAGCGTCGCTATAACATTGATCATATTTTCGATGATTTACAGCTGGCCCTGCCACCGCGCGTCGGAGGAAATTCCACACGCTCGCGGTTGGTGCGACAAAAATTAATGTTGAGAGCAGCGTGCACACCAACCGCTCCGATGAAAACGAAGTTTTGCAGACCCTCAAAAAATGCGGTCTATATAAACAACCGCTTGGGAATGGAAAACACAATTTTACGTGGCCTTGGATTGACGAACACACTGATCAGATAGACCATCGCACGGCTTATTTTGAGCCGAGCTTGCTTTACCCAATTGACGGCTTCAAGTACCAACACAGCCACGGCGAAAATATCGCATGAGCGAATTTCTGCAATTTCTTTGCGTCAGCGTTTAGGCCGCTAAGCATAAGCCAACGATCAATGTGGCTTTTTTAGGCGCAGTCCGACCATGATTCGAGATGAAGTCAAAGTCGCCGAAATTGAACCAAGCGAACATGGTTTAGCCCTATGAGAAGTGTTGTTGAGATCGCGGAGGTTCGCAGTGAGATCGACCGTTGGCAGTTGGGGCAGTGGATCTCTTGATATCAAAATTGCACCGTTAATGGCTTCCGATTTGGGCGGGCAAGTGCGGTCACCTCGGGGGAGCGGTAAGTCTGCAAATCGGTTATGTAGATTTCGTAGGTCTATTCTTATCAGTCAACTAAAATTGTCCAGCTCAGGCGTATTGTGTCGAATTCTTAATTCACAAAACCGTAAATTCCTGATCGACCCTTTTCACACAATTGAACAAAAAACATACATGTTATAGCTGCGCGTCTCGCAATCTTTCGATCATAAAGACGCGGTAACCGTACGCATTGTATATCGAAGGCAATGTCGCCTATTTGGTAGCGGGATGTTTTAAAAGCTTTTCGGTAAATTGTTCTGTATGCACTGAATCCCGATCCAAATGACCTGCTTCCTGAATCTCTTCGACCATATTTACGGCATTCAGGAAAGCTTTTGCTGCTTTCTCATCGTCCCACAAAATTTCTTCCATCTCTTTAGCTTTCGCCTCGGCTTTTCCAGAGTTTAATGGAGGATTTGCCGCACCAATGATTCTAAGCTTAAAAGCTAACAGAATTTGAAAACGAGCTACTTTATATTTTGAATCAATAAGACCGCTTCGGAAAAAATATTCTAATTTGTAGAACGCGAATGCACATGCATAGTAGAGTTCGAGTTTATGACCCGCCACAAATAGATCTTTACCAACAGTGCTTAAAAGCGACTTATAACTTCTTAAAGTTCGATGTGGAACGCCTAAGTACATCGAGCTAAACGCTCTGATAAGATTAGTAGGTGAAACAATACGAACTTTTTCGATATCAGCACGACTATTATATTGCCGAGAGCGGCGCTCATAATACAGTCGTTTTTTATCCGCATAGGATAAAAAGAAGCGTTCTAGATCTTTTTGGAAATCTGAGACTGCAAGTAGTTGCTCTTCGCTGACTTCCGTCTGACGATTCGTCGCTTTTATAATTCCGCTAATCACTTCTTCATCTGTAGACGCAATTAATCGAAGCGGCACCATGACTTTATCCGACAACAGATCTTTATTTTGTTGAAGAACGTGACTGGTTTGGCAACCATTAACTACTTGATAATCTTGGATGAAAAACTTATTCCCTGTCGATCGCAATTCTTTGGCAATGATCGTTACACCGTTATTCATCAAAGCAAACCTTAACTGGTGCTGAGCGTTACTCAAAGTGCCACGTATCTCATTGTTCACTTCATTGAAATCTTGCCAATCCCTAACATTATCATAAAAGATCGACTTTATAATCTGCCCGTACTCATCCTCGACAATTCTAATAAATTCTGGCGCGGGCAGAACTCCAACGTACGCTTCGCTGACACCAGGAATGTCAGGCACTACGGCTTTTCGCTCGAAAACAAACTCACGGCTAACAGCATTTTTCAGGCTATTGTAAGAAGTTTGAATGCGGCTACGATCTATGCAACGTAGCTCAACTAGTTTAAAGAGTCCACCCTCAGTTTCTGCGATTTCGTTCTCTTTTGCTGCGCGCTTAGCTTCTAAATGTGCGTCCGCTGTCCACATCCCTGTGGTGGCATAAAATGCATACACCTCAGGATTTCCTCTCGTGAACTTACCGCTCTTTGCATAGACTGCACTCATCACCTTCGCCAATCCCTCGACTGTTGTGTTACGCGGAAGAGTCGGATTTTGGGAAAAGAATTCTTTGATGCCATCAGCAAAATTTCCAAGCTTCTGCCCATCAAAGTTTGAGGAAGTTTCCGCTTGAACAAAGACGAATTTTACTTCGAGATATCCATTCTTGTGCGCAATTTCATCCACCTCATCAGGGTGCACCACTACTTGCCCATTAACGATTATGGCAATGGCATCAATACCTAGGTCATTGCCTCCGGCACAGATGAGATCTTCAAAATCGACATTGTCACCTAGAACACGACCAATGAGCAAATGCGCCGTTAGCGCCTCGAACTTCTTGTCTGCAGGATATTTTTCAATACCGTATTCTTCGGAAAACTCATCTACTAACGACGCGGTAATACGGTCCATTTTTTCTCCGAGGGAAATAACTTTTAAACCAAATCATAACATTATTTCCAATATGAAAAAACTTGAAGCGAAGATCGTATATAAACCGACATACGACAACTCAACATCATCCTGTATATTCGCGGTGAGGCTGCACTAAAGGCAACACAAGCTTATGATGTGCTGGTTGAATGCTATATCAGCGTAGTTGGCTTCTGAGCATTTATAAAAGTCGCTTTTGGACGCAAGCTAAAGAATTTCAACTGTGAACGGTTGCTGACCCAAAGCGCCTAGCTATCAAAGCGTTGTAGTCGAGTATCATGCGAGGATATTGCATGAGGGGATTGGCTAATACATTGAAAAACCAAAAAAAAATCCCCAAGCAAATCCATTACTTGGGGTCTTATTCCTGGCGGAGAGAGGGTCTTTATCAAATCAGTTCATACTAGTTCGCGACAGTTCATGGACGTTTCGTATCTCCCTGATGTTATAACTTTTTTCGTCATTCATCGTTCGCGATAGTTCGTTAAGGTATCATGACATCCGCATACTAATTGTGGGTAGAATCATGGGAAGCCGTCGCGCCAATCTTCTAACTGCCGTTGCAGTCAACGCTAAGAGAGACCCTGGTTACTACCCAGATGGTAATGGGCTATACCTTCAAATTAGCGCCAGCGGCTCAAAGTCTTGGGTGCTGCGATTTAGCCTGAATAAGAAGGCCCGAGAAATGGGGCTGGGCTCTATTGTGGACCGTACACTTTCCGAAGCCAGGGAGCAGGCTAAGAAGTATCGTCAGCAACTGGCCGAGGGGATTGATCCCATTGACGCCCGTAAGGCGCAGCGCCAGGCCAATCTCTTGGCCACTATGTCTCGCAAGACGTTCACTGAATGCGCACACGAGTATCACAAGCTGCATGCCAAAGGATGGAAGAACCCAAAACATGTGGACCAGTGGATCAACACGCTAACTACCTACGCATTTCCCATCTTTGGCAATAAGGATGTGTCTGTCATTTCTAAGGGTGAGATTTTGCAGGCATTGGAACCGATCTGGCAGACAAAAACGGAGACAGCCTCTCGAGTGAAACAGCGCATCCGCGCTGTACTCGACTGGGCGGCCGCACGGGATTACCGATCTGGGCATGACCCGCGACTTTGGGACCAGGTCGACCGCTCACTCCCAAAGGCGAAATCTATTAAGAAAGTTAGCCACTTCGCTGCTTGCCCCTATGTTTCTGCACTAACCACCTTACTAACCATCCGCAGTAGTGCAGCTACGGACACAGTAAAAGACGCTTTCGAATTCGCCGTGTTGACGGCGGCGCGATCCGGCGAGGCCCGCGGCGCCAGATGGGATGAAATAGACTTCGAGAGCCGGCGCTGGATTATTCCTGCTGAACGAATGAAGGCAAAACGGGAACATCGGGTACCACTATCTGGCCCTGTTGTGGAAATCTTAGAACGCCGTCGCAAGGCGGGAAACGACTCGCCCCTTATCTTCGCTAGTGATCGACAAAAACCGCTTTCCGATATGGTTTTCACGATGCTGCTTCGCCGGGAAGGTTTTGACTACACGATGCATGGTTTCCGGTCCACCTTTCGCGACTGGAGTGCTGAACAAACATCATTCCCTCGGGAAGTATGTGAGGCCGCCTTGGCACATACAACTAAAGATGCAACCGAAGCTGCGTATTTCCGCAGTGACTTATTCGAAAAGCGCAGAGAGCTTATGGAGGCATGGGGCAGCTACTGCTCGGCGCCGACTCAAGAACTACAGAACAGGAATAGTAATGATTGAATTAGGTGAGTCACTATACGTACCGCAGCTTTTAAAATCATTAGAGAGTCTGATTAAAGAAAACTCTTTCGTTTCTCGTTGTATCTCGAAAATTGGCAGGGAACTGCATAATTATTTATTGGAAGACGAAGAATCTGAGTTCTCTTTGTATTTCCCCGTTGACTGTTTAGTTGGGTACCTTGATGACGGTTGGAGCATTGATATTGAATGGTTAGCCGAAGAAAATGGAGAACTATTAGATGATGAGGGAATCTCAATCCCAAAGAATATGCCATTAACTATTTCTCCTGTTGAACACTTAGCGGCGTTTGGGATCTGGACTCTTAGTTCAGAACTTATCTACCTTGGAACGGCTGAGCAGAAATTTGAGTCGAATGGCTTTAATCTCGATGGGATTTCGAAAGAACAAATCATTAATCATCGCAATAGTTGCGTTGTTTTGGGTTTTCAAGCATTAACCGCAGCTCAGCAATTTCTTCTTCAGAGGCAAAGTGACTTGGAGCAGACTGTATTGACAACAAATAGTAGAAAAGCTGCGGATGCTCGCCATGCAGAAACACGGAAACTCGAAAAAGAGGCGTTTGAATACTGGCGGCAAAATATAGACCCCAGAGTGTCAAACGACGAGGCCGCAGCGATCCTTATGAAGCAGATCCCCTTGAAGTTGAGGACTCTTAGCTCATACGTTTCCAAATTTAAGAAGACCGTCTGCATGCAGACTGTACAGTCTTCTGGAGCGTGTACAGCCTCCTAGCAGGCGGACTATTTTCCTATAGGAAAAAAAACTATCTTCTGTGCATCACAACGCACGCTAAAGGAAGGTAGTTATGCAAATCGTACGACTCCGCGCCGCTGAGGCAAAAACAGGAATTAAGAAAACTAAGATCTACAAATTGATGCGGGAGTCAAAGTTCCCGCATTGCATTCAACTCGGTGGCGGCCGCGCTGTTGGTTGGCTTGAAGATGACCTGGACAAGTGGATTCAGGATCAAATCAAGATCTCTGCAGCTGCGCGCAAATAAAGGCTGCCGATGATTGCGCTTTTACTAAACTTCGACTACTCTGGCTGCCAGGTGCTCAAAACACCTCTATCAGCGGTAAAGTCGCCCCGAAAGTCAGCGGCTATTTTTACGTCTATTGGTTTTGCTCCAATGGGCGGGAGTGCGGCTAATAAAAGACCCGTAAGGGGAATATGCCCGCCGTCTGATAGCGGTTTTGAGCTCCCGCCCGCCTGTCTCAAAAGCAGGTTCCGTCTCACTATCAGGAGCAAAACCATGTCTAAGAAAAACCGCGGTTCCCGCAAAAATTCCCATTTCCAAAATATTGAGCGCGCTCCTTACGAGCTGACTCACTTAATCCGACAACTGCCCTCTTCCCTTTCGAAGCTTTCGAAATCGAACGCCGATACTCGGAAAATTGCTGAAGCAGCGGCCAACCACGCCAGGAATGCAAGCGATACCGTCCTGTTCGGGCTTGAGGCAATTGGAAAGCTGATATTCATCGCTAATGCTAACGACGATCATGAGCTTGATCGAGGCAGCATGGCTGATCTCGGTGCTTTGATCACCCATCTCGCAGTCGAAGCTCAAGCCATGCAGCAGACGGATTCCGATCTGAGATTCGCTCTCTCTGAGCGCACTCTGAAAGTGGTCGGAGGAAAAGCATGAGCACGCTTAAGGAACTCGACCGCATCCGTACGCAGCTTGGACTTGCGCCAGCTGACGGATTGATCTACCTAGGCCTGGGATTTCGCCCGCCAAAGCTCAATGCCATCGCCATTGACCCCGCCAACCTGCCGACAGACCGTGAGTGCTACGCCGTAGCAGGTCTTGACGTTGTCCTAGTCTACCGAGGCGACTCCGTCCGGTACGGCCTACTTCGCAAACTTACCGCTTCCCTTTACCAAGCTCTCCCACGTCGACTGATGATCGTTGACTTGGATTACAGCCGCAGCGCCTTTCTAAAAACGGTGGGTACCTCATGGAAACTATAGACACTATGACTGGATTCAAACTAGGAATCGAGGCGGATGAATCAAAGGCTGCTCGGGTAATGCTGGAGCGAGCGGCGGCAGCCAGCCTGCGAACTGTGAACTTGCGCTGCGCGGCAGACATCACGGCAAAGCCGATCACTTGGCTATGGAAGAACTGGATACCTGCAGGCAAGCTCACGATCTTGGCTGGCAATGGTGGAACGGGCAAAACAACCTTGGCTCTCGGGCTAGCAGCCATTCTGACTGCATGGGGGAAATGGCCGGATGGCGCAGCATGCGCTGAAGCCGGAAACGTCCTAATTTGGTCTAGCGAAGACAACCCAGATGACACCTTGGTCCCTCGCCTGATTGCGTCAGGCGCCAACATGAAGCGATGCCACTTCATTGACGGCATTACAGAGAACGGCGAGCGACTCCCATTCGACCCGGCGCAGGACATTCCCGAACTGCATCGAGCTGTTGAGGGAATCGGTGGAGTTGCGCTCCTAATTGTTGACCCGATTGTCAGTGCTGTCTCTGGCGATATGCATAAGGCTAACGATGTGCGCCGCAGCCTGCAGGCGCTGGTCGACTTTGGCGAAGCGCATAAGTGTGCGGTTCTTGGCATCACCCACTTCAGCAAAGGCGGCGTCGGGAAATCGCCTATGGATCGCGTCATCGGATCACAGGCGTTCGGTGCGCTCGCCAGGATGGTTCTGGTTACAGCTAAAGAAGAAGACAGCACCAGGCGCGTGTTAGCAAGAGCCAAGTCGAATATCGCGCCAGACGATGGCGGCGTCTCCTACAACGTAGAGCTTACCGCCCTGCCCTCTGGCATCGAGGCGACTCATGTAATTTGGGAAGGACCAATTGAGGGGACCGCCCGAGAAATTCTTGGGGAAGTCGAGCACGACGAGCATGGCGACAGCGACACCCAAACAGACCTGGGAAACATGCTGATGGATACATTGACCCACCACGGCGGGAAAATGACCACAAAGCAACTAATGAGTGAAGTTCGCGACGCCGGCCACTCATGGGATGCAGCGAAGAGATTGAAAAAATCGCTGGGCATTGTTTCCGAAAAGGACGGCATGACTGGTCCTTGGGTTTGGCGGATCTATGGTGCTGATCCGCGAAGAGCGCACGAAGGGAGCGAAGAGCGCACAGAAAAAACGCTGCTCCCTTCGCTCTCTTCGGCGCACTCTTCGGCAAAGGTGCAGCTATGAAGGTCTGGGAGCTGATGGAGAAATGCGCGGAAGTAGGCATCTCTATTAGCGTCCACGGCGAGATCGTCTCCCTTGAAGGCGATCCCGCCGTGGTTGCGGAGTACGCGCCGCTTTTAAGGCCATACAAGGCCGAAATTATTGAAAGCGCAGACCTCACACCGGATGAATGGCTGGAATTGATACATGCGCTCGACTGTTTAATCGACCGCTACTGCTTAGGTCACCGCTTATCTGACTTCGGTCGGGAACGCATATTGGCGACGAGGCGACACCAGAGCCTGATTTCTATTCCAGAATCGTTTGAATGGTTTTGGCGAGAGCTGGAAAGTCTCCGCACAAATGCCGGCCAAGGATCAACAAGAGAGAATATTGACTATGAATGAAGTCCAATTTTTAAAGAACGCGATCTTTCAGCTAGAAAGACTAGCCGAGATCAGCGAGGCAAACACGGCGCGAGCGCAGTCAATGATTGCCGTCTTAAAGGATCGACTGACCCAGGCCGGCGAGGAGGCTTCGAATGGAAACTAAGCAGAAGCCGAATTACCTGCGCACTGCAGGACGCAAAGAGCGCAGCAAAGCTGGACGCCAGCGCGTGGCCGAAAGAAAAGCGACTGAAGCAGCGCCAATAGAAGTCGCGGCCATTGCTGCAAGCGAGCCGCGGCGCGCAGTTCCCAGCATTGGTCAACGCCTGCAGGCGCTGTGCAAGTCCGTGCTGCCAGGTCGGCGCGACATCGAGGATCTGCGCCGGCTTGAGCGAGCATGTGGCGAGGCTGGCGTAAGTCGGTCTGTAGCGCGAAAAATCGCGCAAATATATTTCCAGAAAGGATTTCTTAATGGAAACTAAACTGGCACACTCTAGCTTGTGCCAGTTCGATGGGATGTCGAACAGCGCCTTGCTTAGCCGGCCACGGGATGTGATCTGCGCGAATAGCAAACAAGTCTGTCAATTGACGGGCCGTTTACTCATTTGCGGAAGGATTGCGTTATGACCGGGACCACTCCCACCATGCAGCACGCTGAGAGCACTCAGCCGCACGCTGCCGCATCCAAACCCCAAACGATTCGTGAATTTGAAGTCGCCATGCGTGCGCTGGGATACAGCCGCGCCGAAGCGAAAGCAATCGCGAGTGCTGGCTTCAAAGGCTTCAAGCCTGACGACGCTGTGAGTGACCAGTTCGATGAGTTGGCGGACGCCCTTCGTAGTCTCACCCAATCATTCAAGAGGTAATGAACATGGACCAAACCACTATGCAAGTCGCTGAAGTCATCCAGGAAATCAACGCTGCTTTCGGCGAGTTCAAGGCCAAGCAAGACGACCGCATGACCAATATCGAAAAGGCGGTCGATAGCCTGGCTGTGGGCGCAACTGCGCAGCAGATGAACGGCAGCGGCGGCAATGAAGCAGTGGCGCCGCAAGTCGGCCCTAAGGCGCTGCGCACGTATGGCGACTTCAAGGCTCACTTTGCCAGCAAGGGCGACTCGCGCGACCAAGTCAGCATGACCGACTTCCTGCGCGGGGTGGCCGGCATGGGCGCAACCGATGCCGTAAAAGCCGCACTGTCGATCGGCACCAACACCTCGGGCGGCTATAGCGTTCCAGTGCAAACCATGCCGCAGATCCTCAGCGCGCTGACGCCGGTATCGAGCCTGCTGCGTGCTGGTGCCGGCATCGTGCCGATGGACGAGGGCGCCAAGTCGGTGACTACCGTTGCCGTCAACACCATCCCGACCGCAGCATGGCGCCTAGAAGCCGGCAACGTGGCGCAAAGCGATCCGGCATTCCGCGGCATCGTGGCATCGCCCAAGAGCCTGGCGTTCTACTTCAAGATCAGCCGCGAGCTGCTGGCTGATGGTCAAGGCATCGAGGCGGCCCTGCAGACCGCCATTGCGCAGTCTTTCGCCAAGGCGCTGGACTATGCCGGCCTGCGTGGCTCTGGCGTCAATCCTGAGCCGCTGGGCCTGCTGGGAACTGCCGGCGTGAGTGCGATTGCCACCGGCGGCGCCAATGGTGCGGCGCTGGCCGGCTATAGCAGCTTCATGGCCGCAACTGAAGCAATGCTGAATGCGAATGCCTCGATGCCGACCGCTGCCATCATGGCGCCGCGCTCGCTGGTGAAGCTGGCCGGCCTGGTCGATAGCACCGGCCAGCCGCTGCGCAAGCCTGAGATCTTGGCGAACGTCTCGCAGATCGCTACTTCGCAGATCCCGACCAATCTGACGGTCGGCACATCGAACGATTGCAGCGAGATCTACCTGGGCGACTTCTCGAAGATGTATTTCCTGATGCGCGAGAACCTCAGCGTTCAGCTGCTGCGTGAAGCCTTCTCCACTACCGGCGAAATTGGCTTCATGTGCCACGTTCGCGCTGATGTGGTTGTCACCCAGCCGTCTGCCTTTGCAGTCGTTACCGGCGTCCGCGCCTAACAGCGTTGCGGCGTAGCGGTCTTTATCGGCCGCTACGCCGCATTGCCCTCTATGGGCATAGAACGTCCTTCTAAACACATTCAAGGAAAAGTTATGTCTGGACAGTCAGTTGGTAGCGTAGTGGATTCCATCATCGGTTTTGTGGGAACTGGCGGCAATCCGCTTGGTGCCATGATTGGCGGGTAGATCAGGCCGACAATCGGCAGCGGCTTCATGCCCGAGGTTGCCGGCGAAGGTCGAGATATCGGCGCACACGACAAGGCACGTTATAACATTGCCATCACATCACACTGCGATCTCGATGAGGAGCCTAACTTTGTTGAAGAAATTCCATCCACACATTGATTGCGTCTCTGCATCGACAATCGACGCTATCCTGCCAGCGCCGGCTGCTATGCGCTTTTAGCGGCTCTGCTTAGCGCCCACAGTGTCTGGCAACTGCGCACCAAAACCGGCAGGCCTTCCAACTTTAGTCACGTATCACTCTTATTCTCGAGATCATGGATTATCCCCATTACCGTAATCTCCATGTCATTCAACTCTTTTGCTTCATCTTTGTTGTGAAACAATCTGGAATACAAGGTAGTGCCAGATGAGGAAAGAAAACTAATCATTGTCATTGCTGTAGACCGGTCGATTACAACTTTGGCAATGCAAGTTGGGTTGACAAAAGCGTATCTCTCTACTCCGTTTGCAACGTCTTCTTTTTCTAGCGGAATGAACATTTATTCTCCTTAAAAACATCAATTTACTCTATTTCGCAACTGGCTACAGAAATTCGGCTTGGGTTTCACATAAAATCCGTTGCGTCTGAGTCGCTCGAAAACCCCCTATATTCGTAGCCGGCTGCAAAATCCTTTCCTTCTTTCATAAACAGGTGTCGGACTTCCTTACAGTTGGTACAAAATAAATATTGCTTAAAAGATCAAGCACTTGATTTAAAACAATAATTTCCTGGTGGCACATTACTTGCTGAAGTGAAACTACATACTAATTCAGGGAGTCAATTGTGCGTAAATTTTGGTCAGGTCTTGCTCTTGCTTCGGCATCCTTCCTCGTCGTAGCACCCGCCAGTGCGAGCCTAATCGGTGGCTCTGTTACTGGCTTTCTGGGTTTCGGTGGTGGTAGCACGAATTACTTCGATCCTATGAATGGCTTTGTGCCAGCAACTGGGTTCACGAACTCGTCATCACAACAAAACAGCGCAACTGTAACGATCACAGGTAACAAGGTTGAATTTGGTTTTGCTGACTCCCTCAATACGGATTCCGCAAATTTCAACGGTGGGACTCTTACAATTACTGACGTCTCAAGGAACGGCAGCATATTTGCGACGTACATTTTTAACAGCACAGAATTCGCCGGATTGACGCTGGTAGAAACAGCGGACAGTTTTCTGAATGGCGGTGCCTCAGCATCGCTGGTCGGCACGACTCTTACCGTTATTACTCCTACTTTTACTGGTAGCGGAACCTTCTCTGCTACCTATAGCCTGGCTGCGGCTACTAGTGGGGCTGCGGTTCCTGAGCCAGCATCTATCGCCCTGCTCGGGCTTGGTCTGCTTGGCGTCGCCGCATCGCGCCGCAAGTCGGCAAAAAACAAGAACTCCTAAGTTTTCTCCTTCTGCAAAAAGCCTGCCTCCCGCAGGCTTTTTTAATGAAACGCAGAAGTCCTATCTTTGCCTGCCCAACTTCACTAAGGCCATAAATGCGACAAGCAAAAAAATTTCTCCAGTCCCTTCTGTTAGCAATCAGCTTAGCTACAACAGGCAACAGTTCTGCCACCACCATTGATTTTGAAACAGATGGAGTAGAGTGGTGGGGATACATAACTGAACCTCTGAACGGTTATGTCTTCAACGCAACGATGGCAACTGTGGACCTTAGTTCTGAAGGATTTTGGGGTAGTGGCCCAGCGCACAGCGGAAAATTTGGTGCCATAGATAACTACAACGTGCCTGTGACTGTCCGTCTAGCTGATGGCGGGAAATTTGATTTTGACGGGCTTTGGTTCAGAAGTTGGTATTGGCAGAATCAAGGAATGTACAAAGCAATAGGCTACTCAGACGGTATTGAAGTCGGATCAATTACCATGGAAAAAACGACGGTTTGGTCCTACCTACCGGCCAATTTTCGTAATATTGATTCCCTTCTCCTTCTTAGCACCGACCTATATGGATCGCCGAATGCTACTGTCATAGACGACTTTATTGCGACAGCCGTTCCAGAGCCTGCCACTATTTCATTATTCGGCCTTGGTCTGCTCGGATTCGCTGCAGCCCATCGCAAGTCAGGGAAGAGCGGAAAAGCGTAAGCTCTCAAGCCCAGCCAAAAGCCCGTTATATGCGGGCTTTTTTGTTGAGAAGAAGTGCGCATTAGGCTATTGCAAGCGCTAGGGGGCTGAAAATGTTTGGCCGACTGAGCAGCCCTGACCGACCGTTCCCATAGATTTTTACATCCGCAAAATAAAGGTTTGGGCTACCCGGCAAATCTTGAATTTTGTGGACGAAAAAATTTACGGGAACGGTCGGTCAGGAGAAGATTGCCTGGCAAACTTTTCATCCCCCAGGGCCGCCTCGCTAACTTTCTATTTCACCGCCCCAAGAATTGGCCGTTCGGCATCAAAACACAGGTACTTCCAGCTACGAATGATCCATCTGGACACATAGTCATCCCACGGCCACCCGGAATAAAATTCCCATTGGGTGTCATTTGAGGGCCTTGGCTTGTTTGCGGAACAAACTGGCCGTTCGGCGCCAATTGGCAGCTCCCACCACCCCCAATGAAACTGCCATCTGGGCACATCACGCACGGCCCACGCGATACGAAGCTCCCATCTGGGCACATAACCTGTGCGGATGCCGTAGAAGCGGCGAAAAGAGCGGCAGCACACACCGAAAACACCCAGCCTCTAACCTTCATGACCGTTTTCCTTTTAAGTTGTTTTCAACAGTTTTATACGGTAGCGAGCGAGAGTGTCAAACTTTGACGCTCTTAAAGGTGCTTGCCAGTCCTGACCCAATTGTCCGCGGCAGTGTGCAGATCGATGCCGAGATGGATCTGCAGGCTGTCATGGCTGATCCAATGAAAGCGCCGCTGCTCGACGATGAAAACGAGCCCTGGCAGGTATTCAAGCGTCAGGGAATCACCTGGCAGCGGGACGGCGCCCGAATCGAAGCGGGGCAGTTCCTTGATGCCTTGTTTGCCAATCGCTTCCAGAGCGCGCGGCGAGAATCGGTAAAACACATCGGGCTTCATGGCGTTCTCTCAGTCGAAAGTGAATCAATCATAAGCTACTCACAATATCTGTCTTGTGGGTAGCTTTGTAGGTAATTTGTCTCAACAATAAAAAAAGCCCTTGAAATCAAGGGCTTATGTGTCTTTCTGGCGGAGAGAGGGGGATTCGAACCCCCGATAGGCTATGAACCTATACACGCTTTCCAGGCGTGCGACTTAAACCACTCATCCATCTCTCCTGCATCTGGCGGTAGCGCGGCATGGCCGGCGCTACCCGACGAAGGCGCAGATTATAGCAAAATTTCCCAGAAACACACGTCTTTTTGCACCGCTTGGAAATCATGGTTTGCGAGCCAGGGATTTCCATACCGCGACCAATCGCCACCACAAAAAAAACCGCCGTGCGGCAGGCATGGCGGCTCGGATGGCGCGCCTTCTTAAATAGCGTGCTTGAGCTGGTCGAGGATGGCCGGGTTCTCCAGGGTCGAGACGTCCTGGGTGATTTCCTCGCCCTTGGCCAGCACCCGCAGCAGGCGGCGCATGATCTTGCCGGAACGGGTCTTGGGCAGGTTGTCGCCGAAGCGCAGTTCCTTGGGCTTGGCGATTGGGCCGATTTCCTTGCCGACCCAGTCGCGCAGTTCCTTGGCGATCTGCCTGGCTTCGTCGCCCACCGGGCGCGGACGCTTCAGCACGACGAAGGCGCAGATCGATTCGCCGGTGGTTTCATCCGGCTTGCCGACCACGGCGGCTTCGGCCACCAGCGGATGCGCCACCAGCGCCGACTCGATTTCCATCGTGCCCATGCGGTGGCCGGAGACATTCAGCACATCGTCGATGCGGCCGGTGATGGTGAAGTAGCCGTTGTCCTTGTTGCGGATCGCGCCGTCGCCGGCCAGGTAGGTCTTGCCGCCCAGTTCCTCCGGGAAGTAGCTCTTCCTGAAGCGCGCCGGATCGTTCCAGATGGTGCGGATCATCGAAGGCCATGGACGCTTCACCACCAGGATGCCGCCCTGCCCGTTCGGAAGATCCTGCCCGGTCTCGTCGACGATGGCCGTCATGATGCCCGGCAGCGGCAGCGTGCAGGAGCCCGGCACCATCGGCGTTGCGCCCGGCAGCGGCGTGATCATGTGGCCGCCGGTCTCGGTCTGCCAGAAGGTGTCGACGATCGGGCACTTCTCATGGCCGACGTTCTTGTAGTACCACATCCAGGCTTCCGGATTGATCGGCTCGCCCACCGAGCCCAACAGGCGCAGGGAAGACAGGTCGTAGCGGTCCGGATGCACCGCCGGATCGGCGTCCGCCGCCTTGATCAGCGAGCGGATCGCGGTCGGCGCGGTGTAGAAGATCGATACCTTGTGGCGCGCGATCATGTCCCAGAAACGGCCTGCGTTCGGGAAGGTCGGCACGCCTTCGAAGATGATCTCGGTCGCGCCCACGGCCAGCGGGCCATAGGCGATATAGCTGTGCCCCGTCACCCAGCCGATGTCGGCGGTGCACCAGAACACGTCCTGCGGCTTGATGTCGAAGGTCCACTTCATCGTCAGCGCGGCCCACAGCAGGTAGCCGGCCGAGGAATGCTGCACGCCCTTGGGCGTGCCGGTGGAACCGGAAGTGTAGAGGATGAACAGCGGATGCTCGCTCTCCACCCACTCCGGCTCGCAGCTGTCCTGCTGCTGCGCCACCAGTTCATGCATCCACAGGTCGCGCCCTTCGGTCCAGCCGATCTTGCCCTTGGTGCGCTGATAGACGACCACATTGCGCACCGCTTCGCAGCCGCCCAGCGCAAACGCATCGTCGACGATGGCCTTGAGCGGCAGCTGCTTGCCGCCGCGCACCTGCTCGTCGGCGGTGATCACCGCGACAGCGCCGGCGTCGATGATGCGCTCCTGCAGCGACTTGGCGGAAAAGCCGCCGAACACCACCGAGTGCGTCGCGCCGATGCGCGCGCAGGCCTGCATCGCCACCACGCCCTCGATCGACATCGGCATGTAGATCACGACCCGGTCGCCCTTCTTGATGCCCAGCGACTTCAGGCCATTGGCAAACTGGCAGACGCGGCCGTGCAGTTCACGGTAGGTCAGGCGGGTCACCTCGCCGCCGTCGGCCTCGAAGATGACCGCGGTCTTGTCGGCATTGCCGTTTTCCAGGTTGCGGTCGAGGCAGTTATAGGAAACGTTGAGCTTGCCGTCGCCAAACCATTTGTAGAAAGGCGCGTCCGACTCGTCCAGCACCTGGGTGAAGGGTTGCTGCCAGCTCAGGTTCTCGCGTGCCAGCCGGCCCCAGAATCCCTCATAGTCGCGCTCGGCTTCGTCGCACAGGGCGCGGTACGCGTCCATGCCGGAAATAGCGGCCTGGCCGGCCAGCGCGGCCGGCGGATTAAAGATGCGGCTTTCCTGCTTTAAAGCTTCCATGTCTGCCATGTTCGTCTCCTGCCTTAATTAAATGAAAAGTTGCTGCTCACGATAGACGCAAGGACTTACTCGTTCCTTACATTGTCTGATGCATAATGTCGGGCTTTTATCCCCGGGGCATAGCCGCAGACCGCACATGCTGTTGCAGTGTAGAATGCCGGCGGCACAGATGCGCCAATTTGATACAAGCCAAGATCACAATGACGATGTCCCAGAATTCCGAGAAACAGGTCACCAAACCCATAGGCCCGCTTGCCAGCTTCATCTTCATGAGCCGCTGGCTGCAGCTGCCGCTGTACCTCGGCCTGATCCTCGCGCAGTGCGTCTATGTCTACCATTTCTGGGTAGAGCTGTCCGACCTGATCGGCGCGGTGCTGGGCAATCCCGACTCGCTGGCGCATATCCTCGACGCCGTCACCGTGGAAGGCGCGACGCGGCCTTCCAAGCTCACCGAAACCACCATCATGCTGGTGGTGCTTGGACTGATCGACGTGGTCATGATTTCCAATCTCCTTATCATGGTGATCGTTGGCGGTTACGAGACCTTCGTCTCGCGCATGAATCTTGAGCAACATCCGGACCAGCCCGAATGGCTGTCCCACGTTAATGCCACCGTGCTGAAGGTCAAGCTCGGCACGGCCATCATCGGTATCTCGTCCATTCACTTGTTGAAGACCTTCATCAACGCCAGGGCCTATGACGAGAAGACCCTGCTTGCACAGACCGGCATCCACCTGGTGTTCCTGATCTCGGCGCTGGCGATTGCCTACAGCGACCGCATCATGTCAATGACAGCCAATGCCGACCGCGACACTCACTGACCTTAAAGACGCTCACATGACTACCATCATCAAGCAAGAAGACCTGATCGAATCCGTAGCGGCTGCGCTGCAATACATCAGCTACTACCATCCGGTCGATTACATCCAGCACCTGGCGCGCGCCTACGAGTCCGAGCAGAGCCCGGCCGCCAAGGACGCGATCGCCCAGATCCTGACCAATTCAAAGATGTGCGCCGAAGGCAAGCGCCCGATCTGCCAGGACACCGGCATCGTCAACGTGTTCCTGAAGATCGGCATGGACGTGCGCTTCGAGGGCTTTTCCGGCTCGATCCATGACGCCGTCAACGAAGGCGTGCGCCGCGGCTACAACAACCCGGACAACATGCTGCGGGCTTCCATCGTGGCCGACCCGCAGTTCGAGCGCAAGAACACCAAGGACAACACCCCGGCCGTGATCCACATGGAAGTGGTGCCCGGCGACAAGCTCGACGTGCAGGTGGCAGCCAAGGGCGGCGGCTCGGAAAACAAGACCAAGTTCGTGATGCTCAACCCGTCCGACTCTCTGGTGGACTGGGTGCTGAAAACCGTGCCGACCATGGGCGCCGGCTGGTGCCCGCCGGGCATGCTGGGCATCGGCATCGGCGGCAGCGCCGAGAAGGCGATGCTGATGGCCAAGGAGTCGCTGATGGAAGACATCAACATGTACGAGCTCTTAAAGCGCGGCCCGCAGAACAAGACCGAGGAGCTGCGCATCGAGCTGTTCCAGAAGGTCAATGCGCTGGGCATCGGCGCGCAGGGCCTGGGCGGCCTGACCACGGTGCTGGACGTGAAGATCAACATGTACCCGACCCATGCGGCATCCAAGCCGGTGGCGATGATCCCGAACTGCGCCGCAACCCGCCATGCGCATTTCGTGCTCGACGGTTCCGGCCCCAGCTACATCGAGCCGCCGGCGCTGTCCGAATGGCCGGAAGTGCATTGGACGCCCGACACCGAGAAGTCCAAGCGCATCGACCTCAACACGCTGACCAAGGAGGAAGTCGCTTCCTGGAAGCCGGGCCAGACGCTGCTGTTGAACGGCAAGATGCTGACCGGCCGCGATGCCGCCCACAAGCGCATCCAGGACATGCTGGCCAAGGGCGAGAAGCTGCCGGTGGACTTCACCAACCGCGTGATCTACTACGTCGGCCCGGTCGATGCGGTGCGCGACGAGGCGGTCGGACCGGCAGGCCCGACCACCGCCACCCGGATGGACAAGTTCACCGACATGATGCTGGAGCAGACCGGCCTGATCTCGATGGTCGGCAAGGCCGAGCGCGGCCCGGTGGCGATCGAGTCGATCAAGAAGCACAAGTCGGCTTACCTGATGGCAGTTGGCGGCGCGGCTTACCTGGTCTCCAAGGCGATCAAGGACGCCAAGGTCATCGGCTTCGAAGACCTCGGCATGGAAGCCATCTATGAGTTCGACGTGCGCGACATGCCGGTCACGGTGGCGGTCGATTCCAATGGCGTCTCGGTGCATAACACCGGCCCCAAGGAATGGCAGGAGCGCATTGCGAAAGACAGCAGCATCAGCCGCATTCCGGTATCGGTTGGCTGATACTGCCGTGACGATTGCGTCCCAAATGCCCACCGCGGTCCATGCCCCGGCGGGCATTTTCGATTCCGGGCTGGGCGGCCTGTCGGTGCTGCGCCATGTGCGCCGCCTGCTGCCGCACGAGGCGCTGGTCTACGCCGCCGATTCCGCCTTCGCGCCCTATGGCGGCAAGGACGAGGCTGCGGTTTTGGCGCGCACGGTGGCCATGGCCGACTTCCTGGCGGCCCAGGGCGTCAAGGCGCTCGTCATTGCCTGCAATACCGCCACGGCGGGCGCCATCGTCGAGATACGAAAACGCTATCCGGCGCTGCCGGTGGTTGGCGTGGAGCCGGGCCTCAAGCCTGCCGCGCTGCAGACAAGAAGCGGCACGGTCGGCGTGCTTGCCACCGAGCGCACCCTGGCCAGCCAGCGCTTCCTCGCGCTGGAAGCGCAGATCGCAGAAGCCAGCGGCGTGCGCTTCATCGGCCAGCCCTGCCCCGGCCTTGCCGACCAGGTGGAAAAGGGAGAGCTGCGCTCGCCCGCTACCATGGCGCTGGTAAGACGTTTTGTCGAACCGCTGATCGCCGCCGGCGCCGACACCCTGGTGCTGGGCTGCACCCACTATCCTTTCCTTGCCGCCCAGATCGAATCGGCTGCCAGGCAATCCGGCGCAGCCAGCCTTGCCGTCATCGACACCGGCGAGGCCGTGGCCCAGCAGCTGGCAAGGCTGCTGGCAGAGCATGGCCTGCTGCGCCCGCCGTCGGAAACGCCAGCGCCCATTGCCGCATGGACCACCGGCAGCGCCAGCAGCCTGGGCACGGCGATGCGCAGATTGCTGCATTTGACGGTCGCGGCGAAAAGAATTGCAGAAAGGCCGGATTAGATTTGCATGAGGGGGCTGTTGTTTGTATAATTGCCGCCTGTCTCGCAAGCAACAGCCGAGAGAACAGCATCAGTGGTGGCCGTAGCTCAGTTGGTAGAGTCCAGGATTGTGATTCCTGTCGTCGTGGGTTCGAGTCCCATCGGCCACCCCAAGAAATTCAAGCGAATAGCCCGGTTCACAGCCGGGCTTTTTGTTTTGGCGGCGGCAAGCCAAGGCGCTGCCGATCCTGCCCGCCGTCGGCGGCATTCCCGTCAAAGGCGTCAAGCCTGTCTACCTGTCCAGCCGATTGATATGCTCGCGCGCCGTATCCAGCAACTGGGTTTCCGCCGAGTCCTGCGATCCGGCCTCGATCACGCTCATTTCGCTGCGAAACACGTCGCCATCTTTTTCACGGACATAAGCGCCGTACCACTTTCCATCACGCTCTTCCGCGCTTGCCGTTAACTTGTAGCCCTTGTAGTCGGTGGTCTGGGTCATGATGCGCTCCTTCCATGCAAAACAACGATGCATGCGATTTTGACCGGTTTTGTGGCGCGCCATTCCCACCCATGGCATCTATTGCGCCGTTCCCGTCCCTAAAACATCGAAAAATTTATTATGGGCAATTTATTAGTGGCACAATAGCTTTGTTAAAACGCAGAGCGCGCCTGCCTGCCTTCCATCACTATTTACCTCATGAAAAACATCATCACCTGCTCAGTCATGCTTGCCGGCTACATTGCTGCGGCCGTGCTCTTCCTCTGCGGCGCGCTGCTGTACCTGCCGGTTGGCATGGTCGCGGCCTGCGTGGAAGTAGCGCGAGACCGCAAGGCGCGTTCCGCGGCGCTGGAAGTCAAGCCGCTCCTGCCCGAACTGGGCAAGGAATAAGAAGAGCGGCAAGCGGCGGGCCGGTCCTGATCTTCAGGCCGGCTGCAGGGAGTTTTCCGGCTGCAGCTGGAAATAGCGCTGCACCATGAATGCCTCGGCCTGCACCGCGGGCACCGGCCGCGAAATGAAATAGCCTTGCACCTCGTTGCAGCCCAGGGTTTGCAGTATCTTCAACTGCTCCAGGGTTTCCACGCCTTCCGCGACGACCTGCATGTCCAGGATATGGGCCATCGACACAATGGTCATGAAGAATGCCTCGCCCTGCTTGCCGCCATCCAGCGCCTGGGTGAAGGCGCGGTCCACCTTCAGCACGTCCAGATCGAGCCGCTGCAATTGCGACAGCGACGAATAACCGGTCCCGAAGTCGTCCACCGAAATCCGCACGCCCAGCGCCTTGACGGCGGCAATGTCTGCGGCGACCCGGTCGCTGTCCTGCATCATGCAGGATTCGGTGATCTCGATCTCCAGCAGCGAGGCACGAATCCGATGCCGGGCGATCGCCTCTGCAATCACTTCCTTCAGGCTGGACTGGGCGAACTGCGCCGGCGAGACATTCACCGACACCGGCACCACCCTCAACCCCCGCGCCTGCCATGCCGCCATCTGGGCGCAGGCCTGCTCGATGACCAGCCTGCCAATGTTGATGATGAGGCCGGTCTGCTCGGCCAGCGGGATGAATTCCAGCGGCGGCACCATGCCCCGCTCGGGATGCGCCCAGCGCACCAGCGCTTCCATGCTGAGCAATTCGCCGTTGGCGGCATTGACCCGGGGCTGGTAGTACAGCAGGAACTGCCGGTCCTCGATGGCGCGCCGCAATGCCGATTCATTGCTGACGCGACGCACGATCTCTTCAGTCAGTTCAGGCGTGTAGAAGGCATAACGGGCCTTGCCTTCGTTCTTGGCGGCGTACATCGCGGTATCGGCATGCTTCAGCAGCGCTTCCGCGCTGCCGCCATCGTCCGGATAGAGGCTGATGCCCACCGACGCCCTCACCTTCGGCGCGAAACCGCCGCGCACCTGGAACGGCGCCTCCAGCACGTCCAGGATGCGGGCGGCGACACGCACTGCATCATCCCTGGCATCGACCCGCGACAGCAGCACGGTGAATTCATCGCCGCCCAGGCGCACCACGTGGTCGCCCGGCCTGAGCACCGATTGGATACGCTGCCCCGCCTGGCGCAGCACATCGTCGCCGGCGTCGTGGCCCATGGTGTTGTTGACGTCCTTGAAGTCGTCCAGGTCCAGATACAGCACCGCCAGCCTGGCATCCTGGCGGCGCGCATCGGCCAGCGCCGCCGGCAGGTAGCTGGTCAGCCAATGGCGGTTGTTCAACGCGGTCAGGGCATCGGTGTTGCCCAGTGTTTCCAGCGCCTGCTCGTGGGCCTTGGCCTCGCTGATGTCGCGCAGCGTGATGGCCACGCCGTCGCCGGAACGCACCAGGCGCCGGTGCATCCAGTTGATGCGGCCGTTGTGGACCTGCCTGAATTCGTCCTCGCGGAAACCGGCCTCCATGGCGGTGATGAAGATGGACATCACCTTCGCCAGCTGCCTGCCCTGGTATATCTGGGAAAAGCGCACGTCCAGCAGATCGCTTCTGCGATAACCCAGCATGCGCGCGCCCTGCTCATTGCAGTTTTCCAGCACGAAATCGGTGATGTTGCGCTGCTTGCCATACAGCGCGCGCGCCATGAAGAAGCCCTCGCGTGCGCCCTCGATCGCCAGCCGGTAAGTGTCGGCGATGGCAGCCGCCTGATGCTTGCGCCAGACCAGGCGGCCAGACAGCACGCTGCCCAGCGCTGCCGCCACCAGCAGCAGCAGGCTGGCGCCGCTGGCCATGTTGATGTAACTGCGCTTTTGCGCCATGAAGGGCAGATGGATGTCCTCTTCCGACAGCGCCACCACCGACACCAGCGGATAGTGCGCCAGGCTATCCCAGGCAACGATGCGCGGACGCTGGTCGATGAACTCCTGGCCGGCGACCACCCGGCTGCCCTGCGCGGCGGGAAATACCACCGGACGGCGCGCCAGTGTGCCCGGGTCGGCCAGGTTGCTGCCGGTCCTGGCGGCGATGAAGTCGCCCTGCTTCGATACCACCGCCATGACGTCGTTGGCGCCATGCGCTGCCTTGTCATAGAACGAGGCCAGGAAAGCGGGCGGCACGGCGACATACAGCAGGCCGTTGAAGCGCCCTGCGTCATCGGTCAGCGTGCGGCTGAAAATCACGGTTGGCCGACCGGTCATGCGACTGCTTTGCACGCTTTCGATGTGCAGCCCGGCTACCTGCCCGTCGCGGTGCGCCTGGAAGTAATGCCGGTCCACGATATCGACGCGGCGCTGCGCCGCCAGAAGACTGGTGAGCAGCCTGCCGTTCCGGTCATAGATGGCGATCGACAAATCGGGATGATCGGGGAAAAGGCCCTGCCCGGCCTGCTCCTCCAGCCGCATGGCGCCGCCGCTGCGTTTCCAGTGATAAGCCAGGTTGAGCGTGATCTGGTCGATCTGCTCGACCGAGCGCGACAGCTGCTCCGCATAGGACCTGGCCAGCGCCTGCGCATCGAGAAGGGCGGCGTCATGCATGCGCCTTTCCTCCGATGCCAGGTGCGACAGCGTCAGCACCCAGGCAAGGACCGCGGTGCCAATGCACAGCAGCGGCCACGCCAGCACATGACGCATGTTTCCCTTCAAGAACCGCAGTTGCGCCAGGGCGCTCCTGAGTTCGTCCGTTTCCTGATTGTTCACTGCCCGGGATCTCCAGCTATGCGTCCGATCGCGCGGCCTTTCCGGCCATCGTCTCTTTTTTTCTTTGAAGCAACACGCAGGATAACCGGAATTTTTGCCGATTCAAAGTGATAGCCGCGAAATGGCGCCGGAGCCGTTCCGCCATCCCTGGCCAGCTGCGGCGCGTTCCGAGACGCCAGGTCTGCGCGACCATGTCGCGGACACCTGCAGGAGAGACCTATTTCTGGTGGATGCCGATCGGATGAATGGCGTTGAAGGAACGCCCGGGAAGTGATTGCCGGCGCAGGCTGAGTCGCAGCCGGCTACCGTGTTTGACCGCTGGCCATTGGGCTGACCGGCGTGGTGGCGTCGGGAAGGTGCCTGTCAATGCGCCGTTGCGGCGCGGTTGGCGCGGGTGGCCAGCACATCAGTCTGCCGGGAGGCGGCAGGCTGAACCGGTGCGTGTCCGGCCCGACCGCCGCGGCCATGCATCAGGCGCTGGCGTCGTCCTGCCCTTCATCGACCTTGCGGGTCGCTTGCGGCGGATGATCGGTCACGCAGTGCGCCACATCCACCGCAGCCACGCAGGCCTCGAATGCATCGGCCTGAGCGGCGCTCGCATAGCTGTAAATTACTTCGTCAACCTGAACTTCCGTAGGCGAAATCCGCACTGTTGCCATTCTTGACCTCATCGATATGCACGAAGCGGCGATGCTAGCATGGGCCACGCGGGCGCCTTTTGCGCAATTCGTCAAAAACGCACGCGTTTCCGCTCAGGCCGCGAGCGCGGCGCGCTGGTAGTCCGGGCCCGAGATACGGAAGCGGTTCTTGCCGCTTTTCTTCGCCTCATACATCAGGCTGTCCGCCAGGTGCAGCATGTCTTCCAGGCTGTGCGCCTGGGGATGCGGCAGCATGCAGATGCCGATGCTGGCGCTCAGGCACAGGCTTGGGTCCTGTTCGATCCGTATGTCGGCAATGGCCGACAATGCCAGCCCGGCCAGCTGTTCGACCTGCGCCTGGTCCTTGATGTCCACCAGCAGCACGGCGAATTCGTCTCCGCCTATGCGCGCCACCCTGTCGCTGGCGCGAAAGCAGCGCGTCAGGCGGTTGACCGTGTCCACCAGCACCATGTCGCCGGCCGCATGGCCGCAGGCGTCGTTGACTGCCTTGAAACCGTCCAGGTCCAGCAGCATCAGCGCTCCCGAAGCGCGCGTCGAGCGTATGGCCCCGGCGCGCTCGTTAAGGATGTTCATGAAGCCATGCCGGTTCAGGGCACCGGTGACCGAATCCGTCATGGAGGCGAGTTCGAAACGCGCGGCCCGCCGCTCCAGGGTGCGCTTGGCCCGGGCCATGCGCGCATTCAGCGCCGAGGCATACAGCGGCACGATCAAAATCGACAGCACCAGGCCCAGCGCCAGGCTGGGCTGCCCCAGCCAGTAAGGAGAAAGCGTCACCGCCAGCGCGGCGGAAGCGGCGCCGACATACACCGACAGCCGGGTATAGCGACGGCCGAAGCGCAGGCCATTTCCCAGGGCGATGCTGACCGGCATCCAGATGAGAGGCGCGCTATAAGCGTCGCCGACGACAATGCCGGCGGCAAAGGTAAGCTGGTCGAGCAGGATGCTGGCGACGCGCCTGACCTTGCCAGGCAGCAGGCCGCGGGCAACCACCTGCACCCACAGTGCGGAGAAGCCGGCGTAGCAGCCGGTCAGGATCGTGATCTCGTCAAGGCCCGGGCCGGCCTGCCATAGCCGCGCAAGCGAAAAACCGCCAAGCACCAGTATCGCGGCTGCCAGGCGGAACCAGGCCTGCCCCATTTCCGTGGACAGGCGCACGCGCCGCAACGCCGTCTTCATGCCTACCTTCACCATCGATCCCCGCCTCTGCTCTGACCACCCTGTCGCTTCCGGAATGCCGAATTCATCCTGCCAAAGCATTAAGCCAAAATTCCGCGAACGTTGCCATTGCATAAAAAGGCTATGCCGGGACGTCTCAACGGGCAATACGGATTGGCACAAGGTTCATCACGATTGCGAAAGTGCAATAATACCCAAATTTATTGCGTAGAAACAATTTCCCGTGAAAAATCCATGTGCTTTTCCGGGACCGGCAAGGCGAAGCTTCAGCAAGGCCGCGCACTGCGGCGAACCGCCCTGGGCCGACCCGGAATTGCTTCAAGCCGCTCAGGGCACGAGCATGCGCACGCGATTCCCGAGACCGGCAAGTTTCTTGTTGAGCAGCTGGTAGACGTCGCGGTCGAAGGGCTGCTGGCCGCGCCGGGTGAGTATGGCCGGGTCATCCTGGATATGGACGGTGCCGAGATAGGCCCAGCCATCCACCACATGCAGGTTATCCCCTTCGCTGATGCCGACCGGCCCGGCATACGGCCAGGGCTGCAACCGCAAGCCGTCCAGCGCCTCGCGCACCCGGGCGTTGTGCTCTTCCACCGGTTCACGCCCGGCGCACACGCCCAGGCACTTCTTGACCTGGCTGGCGAAACAGGCCTTGCCGCCACGCGGCTTTTCCAGGCCCAGCGTCACGTGGCACAGCTTGTGGGCGTCGGCGATGGACTTCATCGCGTCGGTGGCCTTGCGCTTGCTGGTGTAGAGGCCATACAGCGCAGGGTCGTGGCCGAAGAACAGGTCGTTGGTGTTGGCCAGCGCCAGCCGCAGGCTGCCGTTGCGTTCGATCAGCCGCCAGGAGCAGATTTCCTCGTTGGCGCGCAGCTTCACGTTGTGGGCGGGCTTGAGCTTCTTGACCAGCGCCGCCTCGCGCAGCAGCGCGCCCAGCTCGCCGCTGGCATGCAGCCAGTCGATGCGCTCGACCTGCTGGCTGATCGCCAGTTCCTTGGGCAGCGCATGGTCGGTGCTGAAGTGCGACAGGATGCGCCGCCGCAGGTTGTTGGCCTTGCCGATATACAGCGGCAGGTCGTTCTCGCCATAGAACAGGTAGACGCCGTGGCTGGACGGCACGCTGTCCATCTGCAGCGCATCCAGCCGCGACGGCAGCGTCGGCCGCGTCAGGAGGCGCGACACCGCTTCCTCGATCGCTTCCGGCGCATGACTCTCCGGCAGCTTTTGCCAGAATTGCCAGATCAGCTGGGCGTCGCCGAGCGCGCGGTGGCGCTGCGTGACTTCCAGCCGGTGGCGTTCGACGATGGAGTCCAGGTTGTGACGGGCAAATCCGGGAAACAGCTTGCGCGACAGGCGCACCGTGCACAGCACCGGCGGCCGGAATTCATGGCCGGTGCGGCGGAATTCATTCTTCAGGAAACCGTGGTCGAAGCGGGCGTTGTGGGCGATGAAGATGCGGTCGGCCAGCCGGGCATGGATGTCGTCGGCCAGCTCGGCGAAGGTCGGCGCATCGGCCACCATCTGGTTGCTGATGCCGGTCAGCGACTGGATGAAGGGCGGGATCGGCATTTCCGGATTGACCAGGCTGCTCCACTGGCGCACCTGCCCGTCTTCATCGACTTCGATGATGCCGACCTCGGTGATGCGGTCGGTGGTGGCGGTGCCGCCAGTGGTTTCCAGATCGACAAATGCCAGGCGGGGGGAGACGGACTTGGGCAAGATGATGACGGCTCAACTGTATGAAAAAACAGTATGCGGGCGATAGTCGGCTTTCGCAAGCCTGCTTCGTTGGGATTCAGCGACGATGGCGCGAAAAAAAGTCCCACATCATGCGGCTTGCATCCGGCCCGGCGCAGGCATTGTATTTCAGGCTGCAGTCGCCGCCGCTCCACGCATGGTCGAGCTGGGCGACGTCGCAGACCCGGAGCAGGACCTTGCGGCCGCGCCGGTAATCCTGGATCCGGTAGGCATGCGACTGGCGCCGGCCGGAGGCATGGCCCGGCTTCTCCACCGGCGGCTCGGCGCTGCCGGCATCGAGGCGATTGATCAGGCGGAACTGCGCTTCGAGCTGCTCCTGGTTGATGCGCCGCACGACACGGTCTTCCCTGCCCTGGATCAGGATGGCTGGCAGCGTCGGAAAGCCGGCCGCGCCCTGCAGAAGCGTGCGTATTGCCTGTTCGGCCAGATGGGAGGCGCCGAGCTGCATCACGCCGTAGGCGCCGGTCTTGCTGTGCCCTGCGCCGAACACCGGCCCGGAATGCAGGCCGACCGCGGCGATCTTGTCCGGATGGCGCAGCGCCAGGATATTGGCCATGCCGGCGCCGGCCGACAGCCCGGCGGCATAGATGCGGCCACGGTCAATTGGATAGGCCGCGCAGACCTTGTCGATGATGCCGGCGATCAGGCGCACGTCGTCGCCGCCATCCTGGGTGGCGCGCTCGTACCAGTGCCAGCAGCGGTTCGGATGGCCGCGCAGCGACTGCTGGGGATACGCCACCGCAAAGCCCTTCTGCTCGGCCAGCGCGTTCATTCGGGTGCCGCGCGCGAACTGCTCGGCCGACTGCTCGCAGCCATGCAGCATCACCACCAGCGGCAGCGGTCCGAGCGGCGCATTGGCCGGTATGTAGAGCCAGTAAGGCATGCGCCGCGCCGGCAGCTTGCCGCCGTCAGCCAGCGAGGAATAGTAGAAAGCCATCCATTTGCCGGGCAAACGTCCCCCGGCCGGGGCCGCAGCCTGGCGCGGGGACTTGGCCGGCGCCAGGCTGGTCACGGCCGCCTTCACCGGTTTGCGCCTGGCCTTGGCCGGCGGCTTGGGCAGCAGGCTCTTGAGCAGCTTGCGCTGCTGGCTGCGCTGCGCCCTGGCCGCCTGCTTGACGCCGGAGAGCCACAGGCGGGTGAGGCTTTTCAGCATGGCGTGCGGCCCGGTCAGTACGCCGGGCTGACCGACACATTGACCCGCAGGCTGGTGCCCGGGTCGCTCGGCATCACCGTGCTGTAGGTGCGGCCGTTGTAGACATAGGTGATGTCGTAGCCGGCATTGCGCTCGACCACGCGGTTGACGACATTGCAGCGCCGCACCTGGCGTTCGATCGGGCCGGGCGGCAACTGGCTGCCGTTCATGTTGCCGGCCACATTCTGGCCGACCAGCGCGCCGCCGACCGCGCCGATCGCGGTTGCCGCCGCGCGGCCGTTGCCGCCGCCGACCTGGTTGCCCAGCAAGCCGCCGGCGAGGCCGCCGATGATCGCGCCACCGATGTTCTGTCCCTGCGCAGCCTGCGGCGGCGGCGCGACCCGCTCCACATCCATGTGGCACTCTTCCTGCGGCATGCTGACCTGCTCGATGCGCGGCGTGACCCGGGTGACGCGGGCATTGTCCTGGAACACCATCGGCGGAGGACCTGCCGGCGCCGGCTGCGCGACATAGGCCGGCGGCGGCGTGCGGTAGTCCTGGCTGTAGCGGTTGTCGTAGCGATAGTCCTGCGCATGGGCGCCGACGGCGATGCTGGAAAAGGCGCTGGCAAGCAGCAGCGCAACCAAGGAAATTCTCGGGATCATTTCTTGTTCCTGGAAGAGACAGTCGGGAAAACGGGACGTTGAATTGCTTGTGCGTAACGATATATCGTCGTTCGGCATCCATGAGCAGTTTTTACAAACGCACACAGTTTAACGCATGCATACACAGTGTCTGCGGCCATCAGACATGGCGGGCCTATCCGGCAACCGACAATTTTTCCGGAGGAACCAAACCTTACACCACCGCATAGCCGAACAACGGCTACCATGGCAGGATCTTTATTTTTCAACAGGAAGCCGACATGCCCGCAGACCTGACTACCGAACACCTCTGGATGCCTTTCACCGCCAACCGGCAGTTCAAGAACAAGCCGCGGATGCTGGTGTCGGCGTCCGGCATGCACTACACCAGCGACGACGGCCGCCAGATCCTCGACGGCACCGCCGGCCTCTGGTGCGTCAATGCCGGCCATGGCCATCCGAAGATCACCGAAGCGATCCGGCGCCAGGCCGGCGAAATGGATTTCGCACCGATGTTCCAGATGGGCCATCCGGGCGCCTTCGAATCGGCCAGCGCGCTGGCCGCGATCGCGCCGGAAGGCCTGAACCGGGTATTTTTCTGCAACGACGGCTCGGAAGCGGTGGACACCGCGCTGAAGATCGCCGTGGCCTGGCAGCGCATGCGCGGCGACTCGCTGCGCACCCGCCTGATCGGCCGTGAACGCGCCTACCACGGCGTGGGCTTTGGCGGCATTGCGGTCGGCGGCATCGCCGGCAACCGCAAGCATTTCGGCCCGACCTTGGCCGGCGTCGACCATCTGCGCCATCCGCTGGACATCGGCCGCAACGCCTTCAGCCGCGGCCTGCCCGACCATGGCGCCGAGATCGCCGACGAATTCGAGCAGCGCCTGCTGGCGCTGCACGACCCGTCCACGGTGGCCGCGCTGATCGTGGAACCGGTGCAGGGCTCTACCGGCGTCATTTTGCCGCCCAAGGGCTACCTGCAGAAGCTGCGCGCGATCTGCGACAAGCACGGCATCCTGCTGATCTTCGATGAAGTCATCACCGGCTTCGGCCGCCTGGGCGCGCCGTTCGCGGCCGACTATTTCGGCGTGGTGCCGGACATGATCACCTGCGCCAAGGGCCTGACCAATGCGGCCGTGCCGATGGGCGCGGTGATCGTGCGCCAGGACATCTACGACGACTTCATGCGCGCCGCGCCGGAAGACAGCATCGAGTTCTATCACGGCTATACCTACAGCGGCCATCCGCTGGCGTCGGCGGCCATGCTGGCCACCATGGATGTCTACCGCGACGAGCAGATCTTCGAGCGCGCCGCCGCGATGGCGCCCTGCTTCGAGGAAGCGGCGCACAGCCTGCGCGGCCTGCCCTGGGTCAAGGATATCCGCAACCTCGGCCTGATCTGCGGCATCGAACTGGAATCGGTGCCCGGCAAGCCCACCGCGCGCGCCTTCGACGTGTTCCTGAAATGCTTCTGGGACAAGGGCGTGCTGATCCGCACCACCGGCGACATCATTGCGCTGTCGCCGCCGCTGATCATCGACCGTGCCCAGATCGACCAGCTGTTCGGCGCGATCGCCGACGTGCTCAAGGCGCAGAGCGCAACACCGCAGCAGATGGCAACGCCGGCCTGAACGACGCAGGGCGGGCATTGCGCCACGCATTGAACGGGCCGGCATGCGCTACCATGTCGGCCCGTTTTACTGATGAACGAGCACCGACAAGCCATGGATGATTTCGACGACGCGCCGCCGCCCATTACCCGGCCCTGGATCCACCTGGAGACCAGCGGCGATGTGGAAGGCTGGATAGAAAACTACAACCGCGACCTGCAGCGCACCCTGGGCCGGCCGGACAGCATGTCCTTCGGACCCGGCCAGGGTCAGGGCATCTGCTTCAACCTGGAAGCGGGCGGCGAAATCTATCTGCACACCACCAACGATGGCGACGTGCTGCTGGACGTGACGCCGGAAGCGGAATGGGCCACGCCGGTGATCAGCGCAGCCACCGGCACCGCGCCGCCCGGCGGTCAGATCTGGCCGCTGCCCGCCTATCTGCTCACGCAGCTGATCCTGGGGCTGTCGATGCTGATCGCCTCGACCACCATCGTGCCCCGGCACGATTTCCGTACCCGCCGCTATTGATGGCTGTGCGGTATGCGGCTGCGCGGCTGATCAGCGCGCTGCCGGTCCCGGCTTTTGCGCCGCCAGTTCGGCGCACGGGTCGTCGGCGCGCCTGACTGCCGGACCGGGAATCACGTAGTCATACGGCTGTGGCGCATCCGGCGCCAGCTCGCCTTCGGCCAGCGCCACCGACAGCACCCTTTTCTGCGGCGCGCGCTGCTTGAGGTAAACCGGCACAGCGAGGTCCTGCCTGACATGCCCGCGGCCCAGGATGGCGACGGCGCTGCCCGGCGCCGACAGCAGGCGGTCGGCCATGATGGCGTCCCGCACGCGCTGGGCATTGGCCATGGCGCCCACGGCCGCCTCGGGCAGCATGCCGCAATGCGCTGCCTCCACCTCCTGGCGCAGGCTGGCCTGCTGCGCCGCGCTCCAGCCGGTGTCGAGCCCAAGCTGGGCCGAGGCGCCGCTGCCAAGCGCGGAAACACCGTTGCGGCCAACTTCGCGCAGCGCGTCCCGCGAGATATTGGCCGCCAGTACCGGCAGGCCGCGCTCCAGCGCCGTGGTCAGCAGGCCTTCGTAACCGTTCCACTCCCAACCCGGCTTCATCAGCGCCTTCAGCGCTTTCAGCTTTTCCGGCTGCGTATCCTTGGAGCGCAGGATCGCATCCAGGCTGGACTGCTGCTCAAGGTCGAACTGCTCCATCACCAGCGCAGGCTTTCTGTCGGCCAGCGATTCCAGCAGGCGCCGCTGCGTCGCATGGTGGGCCGGGTTGTCGTGGGTTTCGCCGAGCAGCACGATGTCGGCCTCGCGCGCCTGGCGCACCAGCTCGCTGAATGCGACGTGGCGCCGGTCGCCGACCTTCCACGGCTGTTCGGCGTCGCCGCTGCCTGCGGTCTGGATCGCGCCGCAACCGGCCTGGACCACCAGGCAAGCCGCAAGCAGCCCGGCATGCAGCAGGCGCCGCGTGAAAAGACCCTGAGGCATGGCGATGGGCATGGTGGCGAGGGGAGCGATGGCAAGCCGCAAACATAGCACGAGCCGGCCGGCATCGATCACTGATGGGGCGAATAACGTTTGGTAGTTGCGCTAATCGAACCATTCCTCACATACAATGGCGTGCGACAGACCGCCCTTCGTCTGGTTCAAACGATCCCATTCAGAGCCTGCACACCATTGAAATCGCTGAAACCGCTGAACTCACTGATTCTTCCCCTGCTAGCGCTGACGCTCCAGGCGCCCCCTGCCCTCGCCGCAGGCGACCCCGAGAAAGGACGCGCGCTGTTTTCACGGTGCGCTTCCTGCCACCAGGTGGGTCCGTCCGCCCACAACGGCTTCGGACCGCAACTCAACGGCATCCTCGGCCGGCGCGCCGGCAGCCTCGACAACTATGCCTATTCGCCGGCGATGAAAAACGCCACCCTGGTCTGGTCGGAAAAGAACCTGAAGAGCTTCCTGAAGTCGCCGGGCGACACCGTGCCGGGCAACAGGATGCGCTTCTGGGGAATGGGCAGCGACAGCCAGATCGCCGACCTGCTGGCCTATCTGCGGCAGTATCCGTAAAACCAGGCTCCTATGCCGCCTGTCGTCCCGCGTCCCGGGCGCAGCGCAGCGCGGCGCCCGCCTGGCGCAGCAGGGCGTCGGCGCCGGTGGCGTCGCCCTGACGCAGCGCGATGCCGACCGTCGTTGCGACTTCATGCGGCGTGCCTTCCAGCAGGAAGGGCTGACGCAGCGCTTCCATCACCTTGTCGGCCACGATGCGGCCTTCATCGGCCTGCGCCAGTCCTTCCATCAGCACCACGAACGCATCGCTGCCCAGGCGCGCCACCATGTCGGTGGAACGGCAGTTGCGCGAAAGCCGAGCGGCCAGTTCCTTGAGGAGGGTGTCGCTGCGCTCGTGGCCGAGACTGTCGCTGAGCTCGTCGAAGCGGTCGATCTCGATGCGCAGCAGCGCCACCGCGCGGCCGTTGCGGTCGCTGCGCTGCAGGGCTTCACCCAGGCGCTCGGTCAGGTAGCCGCGGTTCGGCAGCCCGGTGAGCGCGTCGAAGCGCGCCAGCCGCGCCAGCTTCTGCTCCGCCTCCTTGAAGGCGGTCACATCGTTGGTCAGCGAATAAAAGCCGGTCACGCGGCCGGCGCCATCGCGCTCGGGCACGTAGCTGGCATGCAGCACGCGCCGCTCGCCGCCCTGTTCCACGCTGTATTCGAATTCCACCCGCTCGCCGGCCAGCGCGACGCCTGCATGCGCTTCCAGCATCGCGTAGATGGCCGCGCCATAGGCTTCTTCCATGGTCCGCCCCAGTATCTGGCCGACGTCCACGCCGGTCGCCGCATCGCCGCGGCTATTGGCGTAGGCAAAGCGCAGGTCGGTGTCGATGAAGGCAATCTGGGTCGGCGTATTGTCGGCAATGGTACGGATGCGCCGCTCGCCCGCCTTCTGCGCCGTGATGTCGCGGCCCAGCATGATCACGCCCTGCACCGCCGCATCGTGCGCGCGGTCGGGCATGCAGACCATGCGCAGGTCGATTGCCCGGCCGGCCAGGACCGCGACGCATTCGAACTCGACCCGCTCGCCGGCCAGCGCCTGGTCCAGCATGGGTCGCCACTGTTCATACAGCGCAGTGCCAATGATGTCGGACAGGGGCAGGCGCCGCGCCTGGTGCGGCGACATGGAAAACCAGGCACGCCCGGCGCCGTTGCAGAAGTCCACGCAATGCGCGGCGTCCAGGCGCATGGCCATCAGCGGCAGATTGTCGGCGAGGTCGGACAGGCGCCGCTCGCTGGCGCGCAGCCTCTGCTCCAGATACAGGCTGCGCCGCGACTGACGCAGGTAACCCGCGCCGCCGATTGCCGCCAGCAGGACCAGTCCCAGCACCGCCGCGCCCTGCAGCAGCGCATCCTCCTTCCAGGGCGCAAACCACGCCGCGCGCGGCACGCCGGCCAGCGCCAGCAAGGGATAGCGTTCGGAGCGCCGATACGCATATTCGCGGTCGACGCCATCGAGCAGGGACGACGCCCGCGCCGCGCCTTCGGCGGGCCTGGCCTGATAGGCCCGGAACAGCGTGGAGTCGGCCTGGCTTGCGCCCAGGGCCGCTTCCATCATCGGATGCCGGGCCAGCGTAACGCCGTCATCGCGCAGCAGGACGATCTCCCCGCCGGCATCGAGTTGCTGCTGGAACGACTGCAGATAGGATACCGGCACGGTGGCCAGCGCCACGCCTGCAAAGCTGCCATCCGGCCGGGAGATGCGGCGCGTCAGCGGCAGCACCCATTCCCCGCTGACCCGGCTCTTCAATGGCCGGCCGATGTGGATTTCGTCGCCGGGATGGTCCCGGTGATGGATGAAATAGGCGCGGTCGCTGTTGTTGGCGTCTCTGGGCAGGTTGCGCAGGGAATTGGCGACCCAGGCGCCATCCTCGCTGAAGACGAACAGTCCGCCCACCTGGGGCAGCGCAGCCGCGCGGTCGGCCAGGAATTCCGCCAGGTCGCCAAAGAAATCGGCGCGGTCCAGGGCGGACTCGGCTTCGCGTACCACCGCCAGCAACGCCAGATCGACGGTCATCAGGGCATCGTCTGCCTGGCGCGTCGCCGCCTGCGCCAGCACCGCCGCATGTTGGCGCGCTTCGGCCGACCGTCGCTCATGGGAAGCCCAACCGCGCCAGCCGATCAAGCCGAGCAGGAGAAGGCTGCACAGGACGAGCACCACCACGATGCCGTACGCACGACCGGCGCCAGGGCGTCGCGCTGGAAAAACTGGCTGGACGGGTCCGACCGACATAATGCCTAACGGAAATTAAAACCGCATTGTCTCAGCATTTCGGTTTTTTTGCTTCCATATGGAAATATTTTGGCTGTCTCAGTCGACCTTGAAGGTATCGACCATGCCTACCAGCGTGGCTGCCTGCTCCTGCAGCGACGCCGCCGCGGCAGCCGCCTGCTCCACCATCGCCGCGTTCTGCTGGGTGACGTCGTCCATCTGGCTGACCATGCTGTCGACCTGCGCAATGCCCTCGCTCTGCTGGCGGCTTGCCTGGCTGATTGCGGCCATCAGCGCACTCAGTTCCTGGACCCCGCTGACCACCTCGTCCATTGTTGCGCCTGCGCGACGGACCTGGACGCCGCCGGCTTCCACCTTGCCGGCCGACGCATCGATCAATCCCTTGATTTCCTGCGCCGCCGCGGCGCTGCGCTGCGCCAGCACCCGCACCTCGGACGCCACCACGGCAAAGCCGCGGCCCTGCTCGCCGGCCCGCGCTGCCTCCACGGCCGCGTTCAGCGCCAGGATATTGGTCTGGAAAGCGATGCCGTCGATGACGCTGATGATATCGGCCATGCGACGGGATGCCTGGCTGATCTGTTCCATCGTCTGCACCACGTCGCCCACGGCTGCGCCGCCGCGGGCGGCGACTTCGGCCGCGCTGGCGGCCAGGCGCTGCGCCTGGTCGGCGTCATGGCTGTTCTGCTGCACGGTGGCCGTGAGCTGGTTCATCGCCGCCGCGGTGTCGCGCAGCGACCCGGCCTGGCGCTCGGTCCGCTCGGACAGGTCCAGATTGCCGGTGGCGATCTCACCGGAGGCGGCGGCGATTTGGCCGGCGCCGGTCCTGACCTGGCGCACCACATCGGTCAGCCCCTGGCCGGTGCCGTTCATCGCCAGCATCAGCTGCCCGATCTCATCGCTGCGATGGGTTTGCAGGGTGGCGGTGAGGTCGCCGGTCGCCAGGCGCTGCGCCGCGGCGGTGGCCCGTGTTAGCGGCAGCGTGACGGCGCGCCGGATGAAGAAGTACAGCAGGCCGACCAGCGCCAGCACCGCGGCGATGCCGAACAAGGCATAGCGATTGCGCAGCGCCTTGACCTCGCGCGTCATGTCATCGACATAAGCGCTGCCGATCACCACCCAGTTCCAGTTCTTTTCGTGGGCGTACGCAGCAAACTTTTCCCTTGCTGCCGCATCGTCCTTGTCCTGCCACAGGTAGCGAATTTCGCCCTCTTTGCGCTCGAGGATTTCCCGGAACAGTTCACGCCCGTCGGCCGATCTGGACGCCAGCACGTTCTGGCCTTCCAGCGACGGATGCACCAGCATGCGTCCGAAGTCCTTGCCCGGCCTGGCGTCGAGCACATAGAAGTAACCGGTATCGCCCACCTTGACCGAGCGGATGCGCTCCTTCAGCGCGGCGATCTCGGCGTCGATGTCCACGCCCACGTACAGCACGCCGACTACCTGGCCGGCGGCATTGCGCACCGGATCGTACTGCGTCATGTATTGCTTGCCGAACAGGGTCGCCAGTCCGGCGTAGCGCTGTCCGGCCATCAGCGGCGCATAGCCCGGATGCCCACGGTCGAGGATGGTGCCCACGGCGCGCTCGCCGTTTTCCTTCTTGACGGAAGTCGACACGCGGACGAAGTCGTCGCCCTGCTTGGCAAATACCGTGGCGGAAACGCCGCTCTGCGCGGTAAAGCGGTCGACCACGGTGAAATCGAGATTGATGTCGCTGTCGCCGTTCTTCAGCATCGCCACCCTGCGGCCGCCAATCTCCACCGCGCGGCTGTCGTCCAAGGCGAACTGCCCGGGGAATCCTGTCTCCAGCATCCGTGCAAAGCGCTTGGTGGCGCTGGCGGAGGCGTGGGCGAACATGGCGATCATGTCCACCACGGAGCGGCTTTTCTCGCTTGCGACCTCCACTGCCCGGCGCTCGACATCCTGTGCGCTGGAATAAGCGAGCGCCCAGGCATAGAGCGTGAAGATCACGGTGGCCAGCAGGAATATGACAACGGAAATACGGGCGCCGACCGATTGCTGCAGGCGGTTAAAAAAAGAAGGCATGGATCAGTTTTGAAAGGAAGTTACACAGTTGACTGGCTTACGCCCTATAACGTCCTACTTCGAGAAAACTGAATAGTCGTTCCGCCGTCATGAAGCCCGGTGCCGCCCTCCGTGCAATTCATGGCAAACTTCGCCGTTCATTCCAACCGTACTCATCATGAAAAAATATTGGATTGCCCTCGCTTTCGTTTTCCCGGCCTTTGGCGCGCACAGCCAGGGCGCAGACCGCCAGACTGCGCAGGACGAGGCCTATGGCACCTACTTTCGCTGCATGAATGTGTATGCAAGCCGTTACATCAAGTCGGATGCGCTGGTGGCCGACATCGCCGATGCCGCCATGTCGGCATGCCAGGACAGATACCAGGACCTGCTGAACGCCACCGCCAGCCTGCTCGGCGGCATGACCGCGGCCCAGACAACCCTGAAGGATGTGCGGGAAACCGCACGCAGCTTTGCCGTCAGAACCGTGCTGGAAGCGCGCTTTCCCTTGCGCTGAATCCTGTCTTACCCACATTTCTAGTGGACAATACTGTGGATAACTCGGAAAATCCTGCGCTAATCCTTTGATTTGTTGGATTAAATTTCGACTGACTCAATTCCCAGCAGTAGCTCCCGACAGAGAGTTACACGAGGCTATAATCCAGCCTCATTCCAAGACACCAAGCATCCGATCGTGATAAAGGGCGAGAAAACCTTTGCCAACCAGGGCTACCTGCTGCGCTGCATTGCCGTACCGCTGCCGGACGGCAGCTTCCATGCCAGCGTGCAGATAACGCGTTATGCCGACCGTGCCGACATGGGCACTACCGAGTTCACGCCCGAAGTGCCGTTCGCGAGCCGGGCCGCGGCCATCGAACATGCCCGCGCCTGGTCGGTCGAATGGGTCAGAAATAATGGCTGACGGCATAACCGCAACGCCATCCATGTCGCCTCTGCAGGCCCTGGCCAAAAGCCTGGCGGGCGACATGCTGCTGCGCATCCTGCTGCTGGCGCTGGTGGCGCTGACGCTGGCCGCACCCGACCGGATCGGCAGCTATCCGTCCCTGGTGGACTGGCGCACCGTCGGCACCCTGCTGGGCTTGCTGATTCTGACCAAGGGTATCGAGTTGAGCGGCTGGCTGCCGCATCTGGCGCGGCGGCTGGTCGGCCTGATGTCCAGCGAACGCCTGCTGGCGCTGTTGCTGGTGGCGTCGACCGCGGCGCTGGCCACCGTGCTGACCAATGACGTTGCCCTGTTCGTCATCGTCCCGCTGACCCTGACGCTGAAGGACACCGGAGTGCCGTTGACCAGGCTGATCGTGTTCGAGGCGCTTGCCGCCAACGCAGGCTCGGTGCTGACCCCGGTGGGCAATCCTCAAAACCTGTTTCTGTGGCAGTTGTCCCATACCGGCTTCGCGGAGTTCGCATGGACGATGCTGCCGCTGACCCTGCTGCTGCTGGCGCCATTGCTGCTGCTGACCCTGCTGTCCTTTTCCGGCCGCACCCTGCATTTCCCGCAGCGGCAAGCCGCGGCGAAAACCGACCGGCTGCAGCTTGCCCTGTCGCTGGCGCTCTATCTGCCCTTCCTGGTGCTGACTGACATGCACCGTCCGCTTGCGGCGCTGCTGGTGCTTGCGCCGCTGCTCATTGCGCGTCGCGGCGTGCTGCTGCGCATAGACTGGGGACTGCTGCTGGTATTCGTGCTGATGTTCATCGACCTGCGGCTGCTGGGCGCGCTGCCGCCCGTGAAAAACCTGATCGCCACCATCAATCTGGACATTGCCTGGCATCTGTACTCCACGGCCATCGCTGCCTCGCAAGTGGTCAGCAACGTGCCGGCTGCCATCCTGCTGGCGCAATACAGCCAGGACTGGAAAGTGATTGCCTATGGCGTCAACGTCGGCGGTTTCGGCTTCATGCTCGGGTCGCTTGCCAACATCATCGCGCTGCGCATGACGCCCGACCGGCGCGCATGGATCGTTTTCCATGCCTACTCCGTGCCCTTCCTGGCGGTGGCAGCCGTCCTGGCCTGGCTGGTGCTGCGCCAGCCAGGCGCCTGAACGGCCAGGCGCCTGGCTAGTCAACCCCGGTCCGGGGCAATGGTCAAGGTCAGCCGCGGCCGCGGCCACCGTGGTGGGCGTGCATGCGACCGCCCACGTTGTCATTGAAGATCTGCTGCTGCAGCGGCGACAGCGTGGCGTAGAAGGTCTTCATTGCAGCCAGGTGGGTCGTCATGCGTGCCTCGCGCTCCTTCATCATGGCCAGCATTTTTTCCATGCGTTCCGGCGCGGACAGCTTTTCCCATTCGGCCCGGTCGGGACGGCCCGGCCGGCCTTCGGCTTGCGGCGGCCTGATTGCCTCGACATAGGTTTTCCAGGCGGCTTCCTGGCTGCCGGTCAGCTTGAGCTTGTCATGCAGCGCCGCCTGGCGGCGCGCCATGGCTTCGCGGCGGTGTTCGCCGCCATGCTCCATGCCCTGCATGCCGCCATGATCGGGCGCCGGACCGGCGGGCATCGGCGGCGCGGCATAGACGGCGGAAGCAAGGCCGGCAGCCATGAGACCGGAGACGAGTGTGGCGCGCAGATGTTTCATGATGATTCCTTTCGACGGTTTAGGGTTGTGCCATGCACAGGTATGCATGATGCCCACCGCTTGTATCAAGGAAATGTCAGCATTGTCCGCTTTGTATCGAGTTGTATCGCCATGCCGGATCCGGCAGGCAGGAAGGCGCCATGAGACAAAGGCGCGGCGCCACAGACGCCGCGCCTTTGCGCGTGGACTATGCTGGCCGGCCTGCGCTATTCGTCCATGCCGTTCAGGCTTTCGATATCGCCGATCGCAAGGCGCCGCATCAGGCTGGGCGTTGCCTCGTCCGGGTCGATGCCGGTGGCAACGGCATCCGGAACGGCCTTTTTCATCTGGCCGTCGCGCTCGATAAAGTACTCGCCCTTGTCATAGGCGATCAGATAAGTCAGGCGTTGGCCGACGCGGCGGGTGTAATACTCCGATGGCATGACGATGTCCTCCTTTGCATGTTGAAAAAATATACCGCTGCCGAAGAGCCGGTCATGCGCGGGCGCAGACTATCATGCACGCCACCGTGACGCTCCTCTCAGCAGTTGCCCTTCTTGGCCTGTCCCGGCGGGCAGAAACCGCCACGCCGTTCGTCCCGGTCATGGTCGTGGCGCTCATGGCGCTCATGCCGCTCATGCGACTCGTAATGCGGCCGCGCATCGCGCCGCCAGCCGCCTTCCCTCAGGCGCCAGCCATTGTCCACGCGCACCCATTCGGGCCGCACATAGACCTCTCCCTGCCGCGCCCGCTCCCAATGCCCGTCCTGCCACACATGCCGGCGGCCATCCCAGCTCCAGAAGCCCGGCGCCCACAGATATCCCGGCCGGCCCGCCGGCACCACTTCATAGCGCGGCGGCGGCGGCGCGTCGCCAATGATGATGTTCAGGTTGATCTGTGCCTGTGCCGGTGCCGCGATAAAGGCGGCGCTGGTAGTGGCAATCATTAAAGCGGCGGCGCTGAGGATCGATTTCATGTCTGGCTCCTTGATGAACTGCCGACCAATATACATGCCAAACAGCAACGATCATTCAAATGATGCAGATCCTTACATTTTCGATTTCCCCGGCAGAAAATTGCACGATGAGCGTTCCCGTTTCCGGAGACGGGCGCCGGGCAGGCAGACGGGTTTAGGGATGCTTGGCTATGTCGTGTATGAAGCAGGCATGAAAGCGCTCGTCCTGTTCATCGCTTACTGCTTGCTTCCACCCTGTCCGGCCGGCACCGGCGTGACCAGTTCACGAACCACGCCCCCGCTACCGACGCTGCCGCTGACGCTTCCTTCGCCATTGGCACGCCGTTCGCAATCGGCCTTTTCCGCCGCCGGCAGCGTGGCGCAGCGTTTGCTGGCATTGGCCTGGTAATCGCCGCTGTCGCGCAGATTGCCGCGCTGCGATTCCTGTTTGGCAGCACCGGCCTCGCGCATGCAGGTGGCTTGGTCCTGCTGGCTGTTGCCGTTCATGCAGTCAGCACGCTCTTTCTGGATAGTTGCATTCTGGTCGGCGGCCTGAGCCGTACCTGCCATGCCGCTCAGCATGCCGACAGTCATCAGCGCGGCGCAAGCCCATTGCCTTGATACGGGAATGAAAGATGCCCTCATTGCAATTCTCCATCTGAAAAATTGCAGATTAAAAGCGAACGGAAAGGATGTCTGTTCGCTAACAAACTTAATAAACTGTTCGGTATAAGCCGCCCAGTCTATTGACATTGCGTAAAAGGCAACTTCAGGTACTATATTAAATTATCATTAATACAACAAATTGAGGTCGTGATGGGCACAGACACCAGACTGCCGGACTTTGATACCTTATCCCGCCTCTATCAGGAAGACCCGGGCGCGTTCGAGGCTTTCCGCCGCCAGCTGCTGCGTCAGGCTGTGGACGAAGCGCCGCGCCGCCACCGTCCCGCCCTGGAAGAACTCCTGTTGTGCATCGAGGCGAGCCGGCAACGCGCTGCGACCCCGGCCGAAGCTGCCTCGAATGCCTTCCAGATGATGCGCCAGTCGGTCAATCAGTTGAACGCCGCCTGGCAGTCGGGACTGCAGAGCGTGGCCCAGTTGCAGACCGACGCCCTGATGCTCAAGCTGCGCACGCGCTGAGACGCGCCAGATCAGGCAGCCGTACGCGCCACGTCCCGGTTCACCGCGCTCATCACGGCCTTGAACGACGCGGTGACGATGTTGGCATCGATGCCCACGCCGAACATGGTCGGACCATCGCCGACGCGCAGTTCCACATAGCTGGCGGCCTGCGCATTGGCGCCCGCGCCAATCGCATGCTCGTGGTAATCCATCACGCGAACATTGAGCCCCAGCGCGTCGACGAAAGCATCGATCGGACCATTGCCGGCGCCGGTCTGCTCGCGCATCACCCCGCCCTGCTCCATCGCCACCGCAATCTGCACCGGGCACGCCTGCGTGGTGTCTTCGCTCATCCGGTGGCTGAGGTAGGCGTACGGTGTCCGCTGCTCCAGATATTCAGCGCGGAAGATACGGTAGATCTCCTCCGCCGTGACCTCCTTGCCGGTCGTATCCGCCGCGGCCTGCACCACACGGCTGAACTCGATCTGCAGGCGACGCGGCAATGCCAGGCCGTGTTCCTGTTCCAGCAAGTAGGACATGCCGCCCTTGCCGGACTGGCTGTTGACGCGAATCACCGCGTCATAGCTGCGGCCGAGATCGGCCGGGTCGATCGGCAGGTACGGCACGTCCCAGATTTCATCCGGCTTCTGCTGTGCGAAACCCTTCTTGATCGCATCCTGATGCGAGCCTGAAAACGCGGTATAGACCAGGTCGCCCACGTACGGATGGCGCGGATGCACCGGCAGCTGGTTGCATTCCTCCACGCACTGGCGCACGGCATCGATGTCGGAAAAGTCCAGTCCCGGATGCACGCCCTGCGTATAAAGATTCAGCGCCAGTGTCACCAGGTCCACATTGCCGGTACGCTCGCCATTTCCGAACAGGCATCCCTCTACCCGCTGTGCGCCCGCCATCACTGCCAGTTCGGCTGCGGCAACGGCCGTGCCCCGGTCATTGTGCGGATGCACGCTCAGGATGATCGCATCACGCCGTTCCAGGTTGCGGTGCATCCACTCGACCTGGTCGGCGTAGAGATTCGGCGTGCTGCTCTCTACCGTTGCCGGCAGGTTGATGATCATCTTGCGCTGCGGCGTCGGCTCCCAGACGGCGCTGACGGCGTCGCATACTTCCTTGGCGAAATCGAGTTCGGTCTGGCTGAACGACTCAGGCGTATATTCAAAACCCCATTCGGTTTCCGGCATGTCGCTGACGAGGTGGCGCACCAGGCGTGCGCCGCTGACGGCGATCTCGCGGATTTCCTCGCGAGGCAGGTTGAACACCACCCGGCGGAAAGCCGGCGCGGTCGAGTTATACAGATGCACTACCGCCCGCCTGGCGCCGCGCACCGATTCCACGGTGCGCCGGATCAGCTCTTCCCGCGACTGCGTCAGCACGATAATCGTCACATCCTCGGGAATGTGATTTTCCTCGATCAGCATGCGCACGAAGTCGAAGTCCGTTTGCGACGCCGATGGGAAGCCCACTTCGATTTCCTTCAGGCCCGTCTTGATCAGCATGTCGAAAAACTGCATTTTCTTCGCCGGACTCATCGGTTCGATCAGCGCCTGGTTGCCATCGCGCAGATCGGTGCTCATCCAGATCGGCGGCGTCGTGATGACCTTGTCGGGCCAGGTGCGGTTAACGAGCGCTACAGGCGCGAAAGGACGGTATTTAGTTGCTGGGTTGACGAGCATCATGGCAATTCCTTGTCGGATAGTGGGCGCCGCAAACGCGGCGTCGGGCAAACGGGACTTCGGGAGTTCTGGAATTCTGGATGTGGCGGAAAGGCTGCCGGACTGCCACTCAACGCGAGGCCAGGCAACCGATCGGTAGCAGTAGCGCTGCGAATGCGCGCGAAAACGCGCCCGGCAGGGACTCGATGCGGTGGGAATTTTTTGCTGTGTATCGGTGGGAATGCATGCTCATGGACCTTCGTTCTGATTGCCTGGGGCCGGACGTGCCGGCCTGACTTGCTTACGCGTGGCGCGGTAGGCGTAGTCGTAGCGACAGCGATAGGCTGTCACGCAGGCTGAACGAAAAGAAGGGTCGGTGAGCGAAAAACATTTGCGAACCATACGGGAGCAAACAAGCTGCTGTCAAGCGAAACCGCTTTACGAGGGTTCGTTCGTTGCTGGAACAAGGCTTGCCGCCCAACCTGGGTAACCACAAGGGCGACAGCCTGCTGATGCTGGCCAGCTATCACGGCCATGCGGAGGCGGCGCGGCTGCTGCCTGATTTCTACGCCGATGCGGCCCTGTGCAGCAACGACTAGGGACAGGGGCCGCTCGCTGGTGCAGGGTACACAGGCGAGGCGGCAATGGCGTCGCTGCTGCTGGAACGGTAAGTAAATGTGGAAGGCGCAATGCCGAGCGGACGCACGCGATGCCGGCGGCCTGACCGCCCTCGACGTCGCGCGCATCATGGGCGCGCCGGATACGCCGCAGCAGATTGCCGCGGCCCTTGAGGCGATTCAGTGACTCAGTAAGTCAGTCTTGAAGGAGCCTTTTGCTCAAGGCGTCAGGCAAGAAAAGAAACAAAGGGCCAAAGGCGTCAGGCGTCAGGCGTTGGGCCGCAACAGCCGCAGAATATCGACCAGTTCATTGCGAATGGCAAGCAGGTCGACCTGCGGCTCGGGCGGCGCAACCGGCTCTTCCTCGATCGCGCCATGCTCGGCCAGGCGATTGCCCAGCTTGTTGCGGGCGCCGCTGATGGTAAAGCCCTGCTCATAAAGCAGTTCGCGGATGCGCCGGATCAGCAGCACTTCATGGTGCTGGTAATAACGACGGTTGCCGCGCCGCTTTACAGGCTTGAGCTGGGTGAATTCCTGCTCCCAGTAGCGCAGCACGTGCGGCTTGACGCCACACAGCTCGCTGACTTCGCCTATCGTGAAATAGCGCTTTGCAGGAATGGGGGGCAATTCGATCAGTTCTGGCTTGCTGGTACGCTCTGTCATGGGCAGTCAGTCAGGCGGCACGAGTGATGGGCTTGCGGCTGGCGAGTTCCACCATGCTCTTGAGCTTCTGGCTTGCATGAAAGGTAACGACGCGCCTTGCGGTGATCGGTATCTCTTCCCCCGTCTTGGGATTGCGGCCCGGCCGCTGAGGCTTGTCGCGAAGCTGGAAGTTGCCAAAGCCGGAGAGCTTCACCAATTCGCCACGCTCGAGTGCGTTGCGGATCTCGTCGAAAAAGGTTTCGACCATGTCCTTGGCTTCCCGCTTGTTCAGGCCCACCTGTTCGAACAGCATTTCAGCGAGCTCGGCTTTTGTCAGCGTCGGAAGATCTTTTTCCAGCTGGGACCGGGCTTGAGCTTCGATCATCGCACGGTTCAGGTCAGCGGCTAGTACAGATTGAAATTCGGCTGAGTTCACGTCATTCATTTCAGTTATCCCCACCTGCCTCAAGTGCGCAGTGCGGCACCATATTTTTGGTGGGCAGCCTCGATGAAACGAGCCATGGCCGCGTCCACATTGTTGTCGTTCAGGGTCGCTTGAGTATCTTGCAAGGTGAATCGGAAAGCAAGGCTTTTTTCGTCATTTTCCAGTCCTTTCCCGCGATATTCATCAAACAAAACAATGGCTTGCACAATCCCGCCAACCGTGCTGGCCTGCCGTTCGGCGTCGAAGGCGTCTAGCAGGTCCTGCGCTTGCACGTGGCTTTTTACCAACAAGGCAATATCGCGCGTCACGGCCGGAAATTTCGATATTTCCTGGTAAGTCGGCACTGCGCGCTGCTGGAGCGCGGTTGCGTCAACCTCGAAGACTACCGGCGCCAGTGGCAGATCGTACTTTTGCTGCCAGCGTGGATGCAGCTCGCCCAAAATGCCGATCACCTTGCCATCCAACAAAATGTCGGCTGAACGTCCGGGATGCAGCGCCGGATGGGAGGCCTTGGCAAAGCGCAGCGTCCCTGACGCAAATAGCGCTTCCAGGTCTGCCTTGACATCGAAATAGTCGACGTTGCGCGCTGGCTGGCTCCACTGCTCTTCAACCGTTTGTCCGTAGGCGATTGCTGCCACTTTTTTGGGTTGCGAGTAGCCGGCGACAGACAATGGGCCATCTTGCACCTGTTCATCACGCCTGAATACCGCTCCGATTTCAAACACGCGAACACGGTTGATTTTACGGTTCAGGTTATAGCGTACGTTCGCGACCAGGCTACCGATCAGCGTCGAGCGCATCACGCTCATCTGGCTGGCAATCGGGTTCAGCAAGCGGATGGGCGCAGTATTGTCAGCAAAGTCCTTTTCCCACGCTTCTTCGACAAAACTGAAGTTGATGACTTCCTGATAATCCAGGTCCGCCAGTTGCTGGCGAATGTCGAACAGCGAACGTGTGCTCTCGGGAGCGATGCGGATTTCATTCGCAGCGACAGGCGGCAGCGCGGGAATATTTTCAAATCCGTACACCCGTGCGATTTCCTCGATCAGGTCTTCCTCGATTTCGATATCGAAGCGATACGACGGCGGCGTGACGTGGAATACGCCTGCTTCCTGGGTGTAAGGCAGCTTCAGACGGCTAAAGATGTCGGCAATCTGCTGATCGTCGAGCGGCACACCGATGACCTTGCGGGCACGCTCGGTGCGCACAGCGACCGGCGTACGCTGGGGCAGATTGACGATATGGTCATCGACAGGCCCCACCACGGTGCTTCCCGACTGACCGCATATTTCAATAATCAGGGCGGTTATCCGTTCCAGATGTTCGACTGTGGTTGCATAGTCGACGCCGCGCTCAAAGCGATGGGCAGCATCAGTGGAAAAATTGTAGCGACGCGCGCGGCCCTGTATTGCCTGCGGATGCCAGAATGCGGCTTCCAGATAAATATTCTGGGTGTCGAGCGACACGGCCGTCGAATCGCCGCCCATGATGCCTGCCAGCGATTCGATTTCCTTGTCGTCGGCGATCACGCCAACCCATTCATCCACATCAACGGTATTGCCGTTGAGCAGCTTCAGGCTTTCGCCCTTGCGGCCCCAGCGCACCGCCAGCCCGCCATGGATCTTGTCGAGATCGAACACATGGCTAGGGCGGCCAAGTTCCAGCATCACATAGTTGGAAATGTCCACCAGAGCGGAAATGGGACGCTGGCCGCTGCGCTCAAGCCGGCGCTTCATCCAGTCGGGCGTGACTGCCCGGGCATTCAGGCCACGAATGATTCTTCCCGAGAACCGGCCGCATAAATCCGGCGCCGAAATCGTCACCGGCAGCTTTTCATCGGACGTAACGGTAACCGGCTTAAAGGTCGGCTCGCGCAGGCTTACGCCCGTCAGCGCAGAGACTTCCCTTGCCACACCCAGCACAGACAGGCAGTCAGCCTTGTTCGGCGTGAGCTTGATCGTGAAACGCAGGTCATTCAACTGGTAGTAATCGCGGAAATTCTGTCCGACCGGCGCGTCATCCGGCAATTCCAGCAGGCCGCCATGATCTTCCGACAGCTTTAGTTCACGTGCCGAACACAACATGCCCTGCGACTCCACGCCACGCAATTGACCGACGCGGATCTCGAACGGCTTGCCATCGTCACCCGGCGGCAATACTGCGCCGGCCTTTGCGCAAGGCACCTTCATGCCAGGCCGCACATTGGGCGCGCCACAAACGATATTGAGCAATGTGCCGGTACCGGCATCGACTTGGCACACATTGAGCCGGTCCGCATTCGGGTGGCGCGTCACTTCCAGCACCTTGCCTACCACCACGTTGGAAAACGGCGGCGCAACGGGCTCCACCTCTTCCACTTCGAGACCAGACATCGTCAGTAGATGGGACAGCTCATCCGAGGTCATGCCCGGATCGGCCATCGTGCGCAGCCAGCTTTCGGAGAATTGCATAGGAAACCGTGTCTTAATTAAATTGTTTCAGGAAGCGCAGATCGCCTTCATAGAACAGGCGCAGGTCGTTGATGCCATAGCGCAGCATGGTCAGCCGCTCCAGGCCTGAGCCAAAGGCAAAACCGATGTAGCGATCCGGGTCCAGGCCCATATTGCGCACCACGGTCGGGTGCACCTGTCCTGCGCCGGAAACTTCCAGCCAGCGTCCTTTCAGTGGGCCGCTGCCGAAAGCAATATCGATTTCAGCCGAAGGTTCGGTAAACGGAAAATAGGACGGACGGAAACGCACCTGCAAGTCGTCAGTCTCGAAGAAAGCCCGAACAAAATTGAGATAAACGCCCTTCAGGTCGGCAAAGCTGATGTTTTCGTCTATCCACAAGCCTTCGACCTGATGAAACATCGGCGAGTGGGTGGCATCGCTGTCGACCCGGTACGTCCGGCCCGGCGCGATGACCTTGATCGGCGGCTTGTTCATGCGCGCGTAACGCACCTGCATCGGGCTGGTGTGGGTGCGCAGCAGCAGCGGCTTGCCCTGGCTGTCCTTGCCATCCACATAGAATGTGTCCTGCATCGAACGCGCCGGATGATTTTCCGGGCTGTTCAGTGCGGTGAAATTGGTCCAGTCGGTCTCGATTTCCGGGCCGTCGGCAACATCGAAGCCGATCGAACCAAAGATCTCTTCCACGCGCTTCCAGGTGCGCATGACCGGATGGATACCGCCCTTGCCTCGTCCGCGGCCGGGCAACGTGACGTCGATCGCTTCCGCGTTCAGTCGCGCCTGCAATTGGGCATCGGCCAATGCGTCGCGGCGGGCGGTCAGCGCCGTTTCGATTTGTTCCTTGGCTGCGTTGATCACGGCACCCTGGGCGCGTCGCTCATCTGGCGCCAGCTTGCCCAGGCCCTTCATCTGTTCGGTGATCTGGCCAGTTTTTCCGAGATATTTTGCCTTGGCATTTTCAAGCGCTGCGGCGTCCGGCGCGGCGGCGAAATCAGCCTGCGCCTGTGTTACGAGTTGTTCTAAGGAAGTCATGCGGTATTTCCGCTTTCTGATTGAAGCCGAAAGAGACAGCCGGTTGAAAACGACCATGTAGCCGCCAAACAAAGCGGGGCAAAGGTGTACACCTGTGCCCCGCTCTTACCATCATCTGCAAGCAATGATGGGTGCTAACAATTAAGCAGCGATCGCGGCTTTCACCTGATTGACGATAGCGGCAAATGCCGGCTTGTCGGTCACAGCCATGTCGGCCAGTACCTTACGGTCCAACTCGATGGCAGCGCGCTTCAGACCATTCATGAAGACGCTGTAGGTCAGGCCGTGCGAACGCGAAGCCGCGTTGATACGGGTGATCCACAGTGCGCGGAACACGCGCTTCTTGTTACGGCGGTCACGGTAGGCATACTGGCCTGCGCGCATGACAGCCTGCTTGGCAACGCGGTAAACCTTGCTGCGGCGGCCGCGGTAGCCTTTGGCTTGATCGAGAACTTTCTTATGACGGGCCCGTGCTGTGACCCCACGTTTTACTCTAGGCATGGTTACTCCTTAAATGTGAGGTTAAGCGAACGGCATCATTGCGCGTACGGACACCATGTTTGTGGCATGGACATCGGTAGCACCGCGCAGTTGACGTTTGGTCTTGGTGGTTTTCTTGGTCAGGATGTGACGCTTGAACGCCTGGCCGCGCTTGACGGTTCCGCCCGGACGTACACGAAAGCGCTTCTTGGCGCTGCTTTTCGTTTTCATTTTTGGCATAGCAATACCTGTCCTTATGGACAGCTCCATTTTTTAACATGATTGCAGGTGGCCGCCTGTGGCTGCACTTTGATGCCTGCTCTCACTTGTTTTACGGCAACTTGAAAGTTGACGTTATTGCGCAGGCCGCCTGCAAGAAGCGGCCCGCGGAATTTTTTGGCTACTGCAACAGCTACTTCTTCTTTTTGGGCGCAAGCACCATGATCATCTGACGGCCTTCCATCTTGGGCCACTGCTCGACCTGGCCATACGGCTCAAGATCGGACTTCAGACGTTCCAGCATGCGCATGCCGATTTCCTGGTGAGCCATTTCACGGCCACGGAAACGCAGGGTAATTTTGGTCTTGTCGCCTTCATCCAGGAACTTGATGAGATTACGAACCTTGATGTTGTAATCGCCATCATCCGTACCCGGGCGGAATTTGACTTCCTTGACCGAAATGACTTTCTGCTTCAGCTTCGCTTCATGCGCCCGCTTCTGTTCCTGATACTTGAACTTGCCGTAGTCCATCAGACGCGCGACCGGTGGAGTAGCGTTTGGCGCAATCTCCACCAGATCAACGTTCTTCTCTTCAGCAAGACGGAAGGCTTCGGCCAGGCTAACGATGCCGATCGGCTCGTTCTCGACGCCACTCAGGCGCAGTTCGGGCGCATTGATTTCGCCATTAATGCGATGCGACTTGTCAGTAGCTATTGTAGTTTCCTTTGAAAATCAAATGATTAAGCCGTGCTTTTGCGCTGCGGGTTCCCCGCTCAGGCTTTGGTTTCGAGGTCTTGGGAGAGTCTTTCCACCAGCGCATCGACTGGCATGCTGCCCAGATCGACGTTGCCACGCGCACGCACGGCCACCGTATTCGAATCCCGCTCCTTGTCGCCCACCACTATGATGTACGGCAATTTTTGGACGGAATGCTCGCGTATTTTATAGGTTATTTTCTCGTTGCGCAAATCCGAATTCACCCTAAACCCTTGTTTTTTCAAGGCTTGTGTTACCTCACGGGCATAATCCGCCTGGGCATCGGAAATATTGAGAACCACAACCTGCACCGGCGCGAGCCACAACGGCAACGCGCCGGCATGGTTTTCGATCAGCATGCCGATAAAACGTTCCAGCGAACCGAGGATAGCCCGGTGCAGCATGACGGGCACCTTGCGGGTGTTGTCTTCGGCAACATACTCGGCTTCCAACCGTACAGGCATCGAGAAATCGACCTGAATCGTGCCGCATTGCCACATCCTGCCGATCGCATCCTTCAGCGTATATTCGATCTTCGGACCATAGAAAGCACCTTCACCCGGAGCAATTTCGAATTCGCATCCCGAACGCTTCAGCGATTCGATCAGCGCCGCCTCTGCCTTGTCCCAGGCCTCGTCCGAGCCAACCCGCTTTTCAGGACGGGTTGCGACCTTGTAGATGATTTCATTGAAGCCGAAATCCTTGTACACCTTCTGCAGCAAAGCAGTGGCATTGACGCACTCGTCCAGGATCTGGTCTTCGGTGCAGAAGATGTGGCCGTCATCCTGCGTAAAGCCGCGCACCCGCATCATGCCGTGCAGTGAACCGGAGGGCTCGTTGCGGTGGCACTGGCCGAATTCGCCATAGCGCAGCGGCAGCTCGCGGTAGGAATGCATGTTGGACTTGAAGATCTGCACGTGCCCGGGACAGTTCATCGGTTTCAGGGCGTAGGAACGGTTCTCGGACTCCGTCGTGAACATGTTTTCCTTGTAATTCTCCCAATGGCCTGACTTTTCCCACAGGCTGCGATCGAGAATCTGCGGCCCCTTCACTTCCTGGAAGCCATTGTCCTGGTAGACCGAGCGCATGTATTGCTCGACCTGCTGCCAGATGGTCCAGCCTTTCGGATGCCAGAAGATCAGGCCCGGAGCCTCGTCCTGGAAATGGAACAGATCCAGTTGACGACCCAGCTTGCGATGGTCGCGCTTCTCGGCTTCTTCCAGCATGTGCAGGTAGGCTTCCTGGTCTTCCTTCTTTCCCCAGGCGGTGCCGTAGATACGCTGCAGCATTTCGTTCTTGGAATCGCCGCGCCAGTAGGCGCCAGCCAGCTTCATCAGCTTGAACACCTTGAGTTTGCCGGTGGACGGCACGTGCGGGCCGCGGCACAGGTCGGTGAACTTGCCTTCCGCGTACAGCGAGACATCCTCGTTGGCGGGGATGGAGGCAATGATCTCGGCCTTGTAATCCTCGCCGATCGATTTGAAATAAGCGACTGCTTCATCGCGCGGCAGCACCGAACGGGTTACCGGCTCGTCACACTTGGCCAGTTCCGCCATTTTCTTTTCGATGGCCTGCAGATCCTCGGGCGTGAATGGACGCTTGTAGGAAAAGTCATAGTAGAAGCCGTTCTCGATCACCGGACCGATCGTGACCTGCGCATCGGGAAACAGCTCCTTGACCGCATAGGCCAGCAAGTGCGCCGCCGAATGGCGTATGACGTCGATGCCCTCAGGATCCTTGTCGGTGATGATGGCCAGCTCGGCATCGTGGTCGATCAGGTGGGAGGTATCGACCACCTTGCCATCCACCTTGCCGGCCAGCGCCGCCTTGGCCAGGCCTGCGCCTATGCTGGCGGCGACCTGCGCCACCGTAACCGGGGATTCGAACTGGCGCTGCGATCCATCGGGAAGTCTGACTGCAATCATTGTGCTCTCCATATCCGGCCTGAACCGGGTTACTGCGGTGTGGAAGATAAAGAACCGGGACGAAAAAAAACGCGGACCAGCCGCGCTTTTTCAATAAGTAAGACGAAAAAGATCCCGACTAGCGTCGCTCCTGGACTTGCTGCGGGGTAGTTCGCGGTGTCATAACCGGATTGCCTTTCTCGCTCTTACATAAACAGAATTTGGAATGAGGGGCGAGCTTACCAGACTCAACGCCGGATTTCCAGACTCAAAGCAGCACTTCCGCACCGGCCGCCCTGCCCCGGTAACGCCGGTAAAGCCATTGCACCATGGCGCCCATGCCGATCAGAGTTGCCAGAAAAACCAGCATGCCGCCAAGAACAGGGATGCTGGCAGCCAGACTGAACAGCAGCAACGCCGACGCCAGGAAAACGACCTGCCAGCCCGTGCCGGTTTTGCCTGATTGGTTCAATGCATGTGCAACAGCATGACCAACAAATAAGGCAGCACATAGATAGCCCAGCAACAACAGCAGCGGATACGCCAGCATCAATCCGAAACCGATCGGGATGCCGATCACAGTGATCATGAAAAGGATAGCCACGGGCGGCAATGTAAATAACAGGGCAAGGCCAAGCGCCAGACTTTTCAGCGGCGTATGCCACATGGCCTGCTCCGTGCCTTTCACTGCATTTGGAAAGACAAGAAACAGAATGGCGCCGCAGGCCAGCATGCTGATGAAGAATAGCGGATGCATCCAGCCACTGCCGGCGTTGCGACTGCGGCCTGGCGCGTCGGCTTCCCGCGTGACATGGCCGGCGACCAGCGCCAGTTCCTGATCGGAAAGCGGATTGCTGCTGGCATATACCAGATCTCCCCCTATCCTCGCTCCAGGCGCAAGCCGGATATCCTGACCGTAGAGACGGGCATTGCCCTTGACCTCGCCAGCCAGCACAAGCTTGCCGCCAGCCAGCTTGACATCCCTCATGGCTTGCCCGGCAAAGCGGACCTCTCCGCCTGCCAGCATCACATCGCCTCCCACGCGACTGGCTGGAGAAACGCTGACATTGCCACCAGTTGCCAGCAGGTCGCCGCCAATCTTGGCATCGACGGCTACCTTGCCGCCGGCGACACGCAGATCCTGACCCACCGCCGCCATCACATCGACCCTGCCGCCGGCCAGCGTGGCATCCTCGGCCACTGGCTCCGCAACCACTACCGCCCCGCCAGCCGCGTAAAGATCAGCCGGGACTGCCTGACTGATTCTGACGTCGCTGCCGGTCAGATAAGTGTTTCCTGAACCCAAATGCGACGCTGCGTTGCCACCCGCCATCGCTGCCAACGGCATACAGAAGACCACCAGGCCAAGAAGAAACTGTTTCAATGTGGACGCCATCTGCCTCTCCTTCCCTTGCGCTAGCTGACAGTTGACAGCCGCCAGGAGCCGTACCGGGACGATTCTGAGGAGATGGTATTGAATGAACAGGATGGAGCGGAATGATGTACATCAAAGTCCGCGGCGAGCATGCACGGCACGACAGCGCCACCGGAGATGAAAGCCTGAAAAGAGGAAAAAAAGCAGGAAAGGAAACATGGGGACAAAAAAAAGCACCGTCTTTCGACGGTGCTTTTTCCAAAACCAATGATTTTTCACCCTCGATACATCCAAAGATCAAAATTCATTGGTAGGCACGATTGGACTCGAACCAACGACCCCTACCATGTCAAGGTAGTGCTCTAACCAGCTGAGCTACGCGCCTGAGGAAGCAGGATTATAGGGGCATGAATCGGATTTGCCAAGGGTCATTTCAAACTTCTTCAATTCCGCCTGGCTTCCTGCACGCCGTTCACGTCGCGGATGATCTGCAAGGCTCTTTGCAACTGGGATGTGGAGGTGATCTCGGCAGTGAACGCCATGCGCGCCTGCCCCTTGCTGCTCTGGGTGCTGACGCCGATCACATTGATTTTCTCGCGCAGCAGGATTTCCGAGATGTCGCGCAGCAGACCCTGACGGTCGCTGGCCAGAATGAACAGGTCAACCGGATAGACCGTCTCGGCGGCCGGCAGCCCCCATTCAGTGGCGATCACCCGCTCCGGCGCCGCCGCCTCCATTGCCGCAAAGTTCTTGCAGGCCACGCGATGGATGGAAACACCCTTGCCACGCGTGACGAAACCGACGATCTCATCCGGCGGCGCCGGCTTGCAGCAGCGCGCCAGTTGGGTCAGCAAGCCTTCCGTGCCCACGACGAGCACGCCGGACTTCGCGCCCTGTGTCACGCTGGAGGCCCGGCTCTTTCGCGGCACGACGGCATCATCCGGATTGACCGGCTTGCCCGCTTTGCCATCCTCGGCATGCAATGCCTGCTCTACCTGGCGCAGGCTGAAGGTTTCCTTGCCGATGGCCAGGAAAAAATCGTCGAGCTTGGCAAAGCCCAGCTTGTGCGCGAGGTCTTCCAGATTGACCGAAGTCTTGCCTTCGCGCTGCAAGGTCTTTTCCACCTGCGAACGGCCGCTGTTCAGGGTTTCCTGCTGGTCGATGGCGTTGAACCAGGCGCGTATCTTGGCCCGGGTGCGCGAACTCACCGCGTAATCGGCGCTCAACCAGTCCCGCGACGGACCAGCCGCACCCGACGCGGCAACCCCTCCCTTGGCGGTGATGATTTCCACGGTCTGGCCATTTTTCAGCGCGGTGTTCAACGGCACCATCGCGCCGTCGACCTTGGCGCCGCGGCAGCGATGGCCGACATCGCTGTGCAGATGATAGGCAAAGTCGATCGGCGTGGCGCCGCTGGGCAGCTCGATCACGCGCGCCTGCGGCGTCAGCACGTAGATGCGGTCGTCCAGCGCGGCGGCCTTGAGCTTCTCGACCCAGTCGCGCCGCACTTCCTCCTGGCCGACCACGGCATCCACCACCTCCGACTTCCAGGCAAGGAGCTGCCGCAGCCAGGCGATCTTGGCGTCGTATTTTTCCCCGGCCGATCCCGGGCTTTCCTTGTAGCGCCAGTGCGCGGCGACACCGTATTCGGCGAAGTGGTGCATCTCGCTGGTGCGCACCTGCACTTCCAGGGGCCGGCCATCCTCGGCCAGCACGACGGTATGCAGCGAACGATAGCCATTGGCCTTGGGCCGGGAGATGTAGTCGTCGAATTCCTTGGGAATCGGCGCCCAGATGTTATGCACGATGCCCAGCACCGCATAGCAGGTCTTGATGTCCTCGACGATCACCCGGAATGCGCGCACGTCATACAGCTCGGAAAACTCGAGCGACTTGCCGCGCATCTTGTTCCAGATGCTGTAGATATGCTTGGGCCGGCCCGTGACCTCGGCCTTGATGCCGGCCGCAGCCAGTTCCGACTTCAGGCGCCCGATCGCCGAATTGACGAACTGCTCGCGGCCCAGCCGCTTTTCTTCCAGCATGCTGGCGATGCGCTTGTAGGTCTGCGGCTCGAGAAACCGGAACGACAGGTCTTCCAGCTCCCATTTCAACTGCCACACGCCGAGCCGGTTTGCCAGCGGCGCGTACAGGTCGAATGTCTCGCGCGCGTACTGGCAGGTGCGTTCATTCTGCAGCTTGTTGTCGGCAAAATAGCGCAGCGTGGTCAGGCGCGAGGCCAGTCGCACCAGCACCACCCGCATGTCGGAAGCCATGGCCAGCAGCATCTTGCGCAGCGTCTCGACCTGGGCTGTTGCCTGCTGGCTGCTGGCCTTGTCGGTCCGGTCGAAAACCGCCTTGTGCTGTCCGAAGGTCATTTCATGCAGCCGCATCAGCTGCCGTATGTGATCGACCAGTCCGGCAATCTCCGCGCCAAAACGTTCCTCGATCTGTTCCGCTGCCTTGTCATCGATGATGGGCAGCTCGAACAGCAGGCCGGCGATTCTGGTCTCGGCATCGGTCTTCAACGACGCCAGCGTCACGCCGACGCTCTCGGAAAACACGAAGGCGTCCTGCCCGGTCGCCACCGGGTTTCCTGAATACAGCGGACGAACGAATTCCAGCGCATCCAGCACGCGCTTTGCATCGGCCTCGGAGAGACCGGCTACCATTTGAACCGATGCCTCGTCGCTCGCAGTCGAAATCGATACCATGAACCCGGATACTCCTACACGGCCGCTGTGACCACGACTTCAATCAGCAATTCGGGCCGCGCCAGCAGGGCCTGCACGGTGGCGCGCGGCGGCGTATGCCCGGCCGGCACCCACGCATCCCAGATGGCATTCATCGCAGCGATGTCCTTGATGTCGGCCAGATAGATCTGGCACATCAGGATGCGGTTCTTGTCGCTGCCCGCCTCGGCCAGCAGGCGATCGACATGCCCCAGCACCTCGCGTGTTTGTCCTTCGATATTCTGGGTCGCATCCTCGGCGATCTGGCCGGCCAGATAAACCACGCCGTTATGGATCGCCGCTTCAGACAGGCGCGGCCCGACATGCATTCTCTTGATATCCATCGTTCTTTCCAAAATGTTGCAACCGGCAGCTCAGTCGAGCAGGAATTTCTGCACGACCGCAATCTGGTCGCCATGCATCAGGCTGGGCGCATGACCAACGCCGGCGAATTCGACCAGGCGCGCCTTGGGCCCGCGGCTTGCCATGTCCCGCGCGGTTTCCGCAGTCAGCAGATCCGACTCGGCGCCGCGCAGCAGCAGGGTGGGACAACGTATCGCATCATAGGCCGCCCACAGCATGGCTTCCGCCTGGGCAGTGGCTTCCACCGTGCTGCTCTTGAATGGCAGCGCCAGTTGCGGATCATAATGCCTGATCCATTTTCCTTCCGCGTCCTGGCGCAGTACATCGGCCGCCAGCTTCTTCCATTCGTGGTCGGCGTGCGGGCCGAAGGTCGCGGTAATGGTGCGTATGTACTGCTCGCCCTCCTCGAACGTGTCGAACTGCACCTGTTCGCCGATGTAGGCGCCGATGCGTTCCAGCGCCGCGTGGTTCAAGGCGGGACCGATGTCGTTCAGTACCAGGCGGCGTATGGAATTGCCTTCGAGTCCGGCCAGGCCCATGCCTATCAGCCCTCCCATGGAGGTGCCGACCCAGTCGACGCTGTCGGCATCCAGCCGCGCCAGCAGCGTCACCATGTCGGACACATATTGCGGCAGCAGGTAATAGGCGGGATTGCGCAGCCAGCCGGAACGGCCGCGGCCAACCACGTCAGGACATACGACGCGGTAGACGTCGCTCAGTTCACGCGCCAGCGCGTCGAAATCGTCGGAGACGCGGGTTACGCCATGCACGCAGACCAGCACATTGCGATTGCGCGGGTCGCCCCATTCCTTGTACGCCATGCGGTGCAGCCCGCCTGGCGAAATGCATTGCACATACTTGATCGGGGGATAGCCTGGACCGGGAGCGGGAGGAATTGTCATGAGGATTTACCGTAGAAGTACTGGCATGCGAAACCTGTATTTTACTAAGCGTTCCGCTTAGAATCCGATAACTTCTTTACATTTCATCAATCTTGGCGATAGAGGACTTCATGCAAGGCACCACTCTGAAAGGCAAGACCGCCCTGGTAACCGGTTCCACTTCCGGCATCGGCCTGGGCATCGCGCGCGCGCTGGCGGCGCAGGGCGCAAACATCATGTTCAACGGCTTTGGCGACGCCACCGCCATTACCAAGCTGCAGGCGGACGTGGCCAAGGAATTCGGCATCAAGACGTCCTATCACAATGCGGACATGGCGCAGCCGACCGAGATCGAACTGATGATGCGCAGCGCCGTGGAGCAATTCGGCGGCGTCGATATCGTCGTCAACAATGCCGGCATTCAGCATGTCGCCAACATCGAGGATTTTCCCGTGGACAAGTGGGACGCGGTGATTGCAATCAACCTCAACTCAGCCTTCCACACCACCCGCCTGGCATTGCCGCGCATGAAGGAACAGAACTGGGGCCGCATCATCAACGTGGCCTCGGCGCACGGCCTGGTGGCATCGGCGCAGAAGTCAGCTTATGTCGCGGCCAAGCACGGACTGGTCGGCCTGACCAAGGTCACTGCGCTCGAAACAGCGCAAACGGGCATTACCTGCAACGCGATCTGCCCGGGCTGGGTGCTGACGCCGCTGGTGCAGAAGCAGGTGGATGCCCGTGCAGCCGAGAACGGGGTGTCCAACGACGAAGCCAAGCGCATGCTGCTGTCGGAAAAGCAACCGTCGGGGGAATTCGTCACCCCGGAACAGCTAGGCGCACTGGCGGTTTTCATGTGCAGCGAGGCGGCCAGCCAGGTGCGCGGCGTGGCCTGGAACATGGATGGCGGCTGGGTCGCGCAGTAACCCACTTCAGAACGGGAATAAAAAACGGCGCCTGGTCAAAGGCGCCGTTTTTATTGATGCCGTCCGATCAGGCAACTGCCGAGGTATCCAGCGGTGCGCCGGTCTTGGCGACGATCTCGTCGACGGTGACGCCAGGCGCCAGCTCGACCAGCTTCAGGCCCTGCTCGGCGACGTCGATCACGCCAAGGTCGGTAATGATGCGGTCCACCACGTTGACGCCGGTCAGCGGCAGGTCGCACTTCTTCAGGATCTTGTGCGACGTGCTGCCGTCCTTGGCCTTGGCCACATGCTCCATCAGCACCACGACCCGCTTGACGCCTGCAACCAGGTCCATCGCGCCGCCCATGCCCTTGACCATCTTGCCGGGGATCATCCAGTTCGCCAGGTCGCCATGCTCGGATACTTGCATCGCGCCAAGGATGGCGATATTGACCTTGCCGCCACGAATCATGGCGAACGAATCGGCCGATGGAAAATACGAGGCGCCCGGCAATGCCGTCACGGTTTGCTTGCCGGCATTGATCAGGTCGGGATCGATCGTCTCTTCGGTCGGGAAAGGACCGATGCCCAGCAGGCCGTTTTCCGACTGCAGCCAGACTTCCATGTTTTGCGGCACATAGTTGGCCACCATGGTGGGCAAGCCGATGCCGAGGTTGACGTAAAAACCGTCCTGCAATTCCTGGGCCGCGCGCGCGGCCATTTCTTCACGAGTCCATGCCATGATCTGTCTCCCGATTATTTAGCACGTATCGTGCGTTGCTCGATTCGTTTTTCCGGGCTCGCATTGACGACGATGCGATGCACGAAAATGCTGGGCGTATGCACATGGTCAGGGTCGATCTCGCCAACCTCGACCAGCTTCTCGACTTCGACCACTGTGATCTTGCCGGCCATCGCGACGTTGGGGTTGAAGTTGCGCGCAGTCTTGTTGTACACCAGGTTGCCGGCCTTGTCGGCCATATAGGCTTTCACCAGGGACACGTCCGCGACCAGCGAGCGCTCCAGCACATATTGTTCGCCGTCGAATTCCCGCACATCCTTGCCTTCCGCGACGATGGTGCCGACGCCGGTCTTGGTGAAGAAGGCTGGAATGCCGGAGCCACCGGCACGCAGCTTCTCGGCCAGGGTGCCTTGCGGCGTGAATTCCAGTTCCAGTTCGCCGGCCAGATACTGGCGCTCGAACTCCTTGTTCTCACCGACATAGGACGCGATCATCTTCTTGATCTGACGCGTTGCAAGCAGTTGGCCAAGGCCGAAGTTGTCCACGCCTGCGTTGTTGGAAATGGCGGTCAGGTTCTTGACGCCGGAGTCGCGCAGCGCTGCGATCAGTGCCTCGGGTATGCCGCACAGGCCAAAGCCGCCTACGGCAATGGTCTGCCCGTCCTTGACGATGTCGGCAAGTGCGGATGCCGCATCGGGATAAACTTTCTTCATAGCGTCCCTTTGTGTAAAGTAGACCGGATTCCAATAAGAAATGCGGTCATTTATGATGCAACCGGAAGAATAGATTGCCGTATACCGCAGCACAATACCGTAGAAGTACGAACTTCATCTCGGATAAAGAGCGTATCACCCCATGAGACAAGGCGTTGCCATCGACTTCGAGACCATCTTCATGCATGCCCCGGTGGGCATGTGTGTTTCCCATAACCGCGTAATCCAGGCCAGCAACCGCGCGCTGGACCGGATGTTTGGCTACGCCCAGGGCGAGCTGAACGGCAAGTCTTTCTCCGTGCTCTACCCTTCGCCGGACGAATTCGAGCGCACCGGCGCCCGCATCGTGCCCATCATGAATGCCTGCGGCCGTTATTCCGATGAACGCATCATGAAGCGTGCAAACCAGGAATTGTTTTGGTGCCATGTGTCCGGCAGCGCGCTGGTGCCGCAGGACGCCCACGCAGCCGGCATCTGGACCTTCGATGATCTGAGCGCGAAACGCCCCGTCACCGCCGAACTGACGCCGCGCGAGAGGGAGATCGCGGCCCTGCTGGTGGAAGGCAAGACCAGCAAGCTGATCGCACGCCAGGTGGGCCTGAGTCCGCGTACTGTCGAGATGCATCGCGCCAGGCTGATGCGCAAGTTCGCCGCCGCCACGTCCAGCGAACTGGTCAATCGATTGCTGGGCGTGGCGCGCCAGGCGCCGCCGGGCAACCCGGCCGCGGCCGAAGCCACCGTCGTTTGAACGCCTGATTACTGGCTTGCCGGCTATTCGGCCTGCAAAGGGCGCGACAGGATGGCCCGCAGTTCCGGGGAGATTGGCGTCGACTTGCCTGCCGTAAAATCCACCCAGACCACCTTGGCCGCGCCCTCCGCCGCCAGCACGTCCGGCTGATCGACTCGCCGGATCTCGTGGAAGGTTTCGAAGCTGGTGCGGCCGAAGGCGCCGACGAAGGTGCGTATCTCGATCTGGCCCGGATATTCAAGCTGCCTGAGGAAGGTGCAGCTTGCATTGATCAGCACCGGCCCCTCGCCTTGTGGATTGGGAGAACAGGCGATGCTGGTGAACCAGTCGATGCGGGCGGTTTCGATATAGGTGAAGTACTTGGCATTGTTGACATGACCCATCATGTCCATGTCGCCCCAGCGTATCGGCATGCGGGTCACATGCACCAGCGTGCGGTCTGCCATGGTCAGGACGCGCTCATGCCGTCGTCGGCCGTCATGATCGCGCCGTTGATGAAGTGGGCTTCATCGGATGCCAGCAGCAGCAGCAGGCCGTCGAGGTCCTGCGGCTCGCCGACGCGCTTCCTGGGCAGCATGTTGACCAGCGCCTTGCCCTGCTCCGACTGGAAATGCTCGGCATTGATTTCGGTGCTGATATAACCGGGGCAGATCGCGTTGACGTTGATGTTGTAGCGGCCCCATTCCACAGCCATCGACTTGGTCATGTGAACCACGGCTGCCTTGCTGACGCAGTAGATGCCGATTTGCGGCAACACCCGCAGGCCGGCCACGGACGCAATGTTGATGATGCGGTGCTGTTTCTTCGGATCGCCCTTGGCGCGCGCGATCATGCGCTTGGCCGCTTCCTGCGCGACGAAAAAGGCGCCGCGCTGATTGGTGTCCATGACATAGGCGTAGTCGTCAGGCGTGACGTCGATCAGGCGCTGGGTGGTGGACACGCCGGAATTATTGACCAGGATATCGATCGGGCCGGCTTCGGTCTCTGCATGCGCAATCGCGGCCTTGATGCTGGCATAGTCGGTCACGTCCAGGCTGACGACGTGGGCGGCGCCGCCGTCGGCCTCGATCTCGGCCCGCAGTTCCTTCAGGCGCTCGATGCGGCGCGACGCCAGCACCACCTGCGCGCCTCCCTGGGCAAGTACTTTCGCAAAGCGTGCACCCAGGCCGCTCGACGCGCCGGTGACCATGGCGACCTTGCCTTCGAAATTGAGTTCTATCCCCACAATTTTCTCCTTGAATTGTTTTACCTTGACGCTGGCGCTGGCCAAGCCGCTAAGATTACATGAATGGCGGGCGTTTAGAGGCGCGCATCTAGTATTCTGACGCAAAATCCCGGACAATTAGCACGCACGTTCGAAAATAAAGTAAAGGTAACGAGACCATGACGGAGAACCAGAGCATTCTTGAACAATACGGTCCGCGCGAAGCGATGGAGTATGACGTCGTGATCGTCGGTGGCGGACCCGGCGGCCTGTCGGCCGCGATTCGCCTGAAGCAACTGGCAGAGAAGAGCGGCCGCGAGGTCTCGGTCTGCGTGCTGGAAAAAGGCGGCGAGGTCGGCGCCCACATCCTGTCGGGCGCGGTGATGGACCCGATCGCCATGAACGAGCTGTTCCCCAACTGGCGCGAACTGGGCGCCCCTCTGAACACTCCGGTCAGCGAAGACCGCTTCATGTTCCTGACCGAAAAGAAGGCCCGCACCACCCCGGAATGGATGCTGCCGGCCTGCTTCAAGAACCATGGAAATTACGTCGTGTCGCTGGCCAATGTGACGCGCTGGCTGGGCCAGCAGGCTGAAGCGCTCGGCGTGGAAGTCTTCCCCGGCTTTCCGGCCGCGGAGATCCTGTACAACGACGACGGCTCCGTCAAGGGCGTTGCCACCGGCAACATGGGCGTGGACCGCGAAGGCAAGCCCACCGACGCCTTCCAGCTCGGCATGGAACTGCACGCGAAGTACACCCTGTTTGCCGAAGGCTCGCGCGGCAATCTGGGCAAGCAATTGATGCAGCGCTTCGACCTCAATGCCGGACGCGATCCGCAGACCTATGGCATCGGCATCAAGGAACTGTGGGAAATCGATCCGAAGATGCACAAGCCGGGCCTGGTGATCCACACCGCCGGCTGGCCGCTGGACGCGACCACCTATGGCGGCTCCTTCCTCTACCACCTGGAGAACAACCAGGTGGCGGTCGGCTATGTGGTGGGCCTGTCCTACTCCAATCCCTACCTGTCGCCGTACGAGGAATTCCAGCGCTACAAGACGCACCCGGAAATCCGCAAGTTCTTCGAAGGCGGCAAGCGCATCTCCTACGGCGCGCGCGCCATCACCGCGGGCGGCCTGCAGTCGCTGCCGAAGCTGACCTTCCCCGGTGGCGTGCTGCTGGGCTGCGATGCCGGCTTCCTCAATGCCAGCCGCATCAAGGGCAGCCATGCCGCGATGAAAACCGGCATGATGGCCGCCGAAGCCGCGTTCGATGCGCTCGGTGCGGAGCGCCAGCATGATGAGCTCACGGCTTATCCAGAGGCTTTCCGCAACAGCTGGCTGTACGACGAACTGCACAAGGCGCGCAACTTCAAGCCCTTCATGGGACAGGGGCTGTACACCGGCACGCTGATGGTGGGCATCGACCAGGTGCTGTTCCGCGGCAAGGCGCCATGGACACTGCGCCACAAGAAGCCGGACAACGAGTATCTGCGGCCGGCAGCCGAGTTCAAGCCCATCGTCTATCCGAAACCGGACGGCAAGCTGACCTTCGACCGGCTGTCCTCGGTATTCATCTCCAACACCAATCATGCCGAAGACCAGCCGGTGCACCTGACGCTGAAGGACCCGAACGTGCCGGTCGACATCAACCTGCATATCTATGCCGGCCCCGAGCAGCGCTATTGCCCGGCGGGTGTGTATGAGTATGTGACCAGCGACGAGGGCAAGGAAAGGCTGCAGATCAATGCCCAGAACTGCGTGCACTGCAAGACCTGCGATATCAAGGACCCGACCCAGAACATCGTCTGGGTGACGCCGGAAGGCGGCGGCGGGCCAAACTATCCGAACATGTAAGAACAAAAAAGCCGCGACAAGCGGCTTTTTTTACGACCAGTCTTTCATACGGACGAACGGTAACCCATCCGCCGTCCCTACTTCACTGGCCACGCGCCGGAAACGATTTTCTCCAGCCAGAAGGAGCCGATCACGGTCTTCACGTCGGTGATCTTGCCTTCCCTGACCCATTGCAGCAGTTCATCGACCGACACCGTCATGGTTTCGAGGAACTCGCCATCATCCAGCGCGCTCTCGCCCGCCACCAGGCCGCGTGCCAGGTAGATTTCGAGATGCTCGTCGGAATAGGCGATGGCATTGTGAATCGTGCAGACGAACTGCCAGTCGGTCGCGGTGTAGCCGGTTTCTTCCTTCAGTTCACGCTTGGCACAGTCGAGATGGTCCTCGCCCGGATCGATTTTTCCGGCCGGGAATTCATAGAAGACCTGGTCCAGCGGATAACGGTACTGCCGTTCGATCAGGATGCTGCCGTCATCGAGCACGGGCAGGATCACGACCGCGCCCGGATGCTTTATGTATTCGCGCTCGGAGTGCGCGCCGTTGGGCAGCATGACCCTGTCTTTCTGAACCTTCAAAAAGTCGCCGTCATACACGGTCGAGCTGTCGACACGGGTTTCTCTCAGGTGCTTGTCCATGATGATCCTTTCGCCAATAACGGCGCTCAGCCCTGGCGGCGTCGCAGGTAGCGGTACACGAAGCCGGGATAGGCCAGCACAATGAAGAGACAGCCGGTGACTGCATAGAATTCCCAGCGCTGCGGAAAACGGTTGCCCATGCGCGACTCGAGCAGAAATGCCAGCAAACCGACCGCGGCATAAAGGCAGAACATTTCCAGCAGGCGCAGCCAGAACGGCTTGGCCGCGCCGCGCCAGGGAATCAGGCCAAACACGCGCTCGCTGAGAAAGGCAGGTTGGCCGCAAGAGCGGCCAACAGGATCACCAGCCAGCTGGAGAGGGAAACGTCCATCTAGCGGGAGAGAACCGGCATCAGGAAGCCAGGGTACGCAGGATGGCGGCGCCGCAGGCAGCCATCAGCGGGCCGGGCAGCAGGCCCAGCACGACCACAGCTGCGCCGTTCAGGCTGAGCGCAATGCGCATGTCGCCGTTGGCGACGATGCGGTTCGTATCGGTCGCGTCATCGAAATACATCAGCTTGATGATGCGCAGGTAGTAATACGCGCCGACCAGCGAGAACAGCACCGCAACGATGGCCAGCCACAGCATGCCCGCACTCACTACCGACTGCAGCACGGCCAGCTTGGCATAGAAGCCCATCATCGGCGGCACGCCGGCCAGGGACAGCAGCAGCACCATCATCACCGCCGCAAACCACGGGCTGCGCTGGTTGAGTCCCTTGAAGTCGTCGAGGTTGTCGGCTTCGAAACCGGCGCGCGACAGCAGCATGATCACGCCGAAGGTGCCCAGCGTGGTCAGCACATAGGTGATGGCATAGAACATCGACGAGCTGTAGGCATTGGCAGCGGCATTGGCATCGCTGCCGGCATACACGCCCGACAGCAGGCCCAGCAGCATGAAGCCCATCTGCGAGATCGTCGAATAGGCAAGCATGCGCTTCAGATTGGTTTGCGCAATCGCTGTGATGTTGCCGATCGCCATGGAGACCACGGCCATCACGGTCAGCATCTGCTGCCAGTCGACAGCCAGCGTCCACAGGCCTTCCACCAGCAGGCGCATGCAGATGGCGAACGCCGCCAGCTTCGGCGCGCCGCCCAGCAGCAGCGTGACCGAGGTCGGCGCGCCCTGGTAGACGTCAGGTACCCACATATGGAACGGTGCGGCGCCCAGCTTGAATGCCAGGCCGGCCACGACGAACACCACGCCGAACACCAGCACCATGCGGTTGACGGTACCGGAGGCGGTGATGCGCGCCACTTCAGCCAGATCCAGCGAGCCGGTTGCGCCATACAGCATCGAGATGCCATACAACAGGAAGCCGGAGGCCAGCGCGCCGAGAATGAAATACTTCATCGCCGCTTCGGTGGACGCCGTATGGTCGCGGCGCAGCGCAACCAGCGCGTACAGCGACAGCGACATCAGTTCGAGGCCGAGGTAAATGATCAGGAAGTTGTTTGCAGACAGCATCACCATCTGGCCTACCAGCGAAAACAGCGCCAGCACGTAGAATTCGCCGCCGGTATTGACCGTCACCATGTTGCGGTCGGTGGTGTACTGGCGCGAATAGATCAGCGTCAGGCCGACTGCCAGATAGGAAAACAGCTTCAGCAGGTTGGACATCGGGTCCGACACGAACATGTTGCCGAAGGTGTACTGGGTAGCGCCGTGATTGAAGTCCACCAGCGTCAGCGCGGCACACACCGCGAGCGCGCCGAGAGACAGCAGGTAGGTGAGGTTGCGCCTGGCATCGCTCAGGAACATGTCGATCAGCAGGATGACGGACGTCGCGACCACCAGAAAAATTTCGGGGTACAACGGTGCGAGATTCAGGTTGTTCATGGTTTCCGCTTTGATTGCGCCGGTTTTATTGCAGGTGGCATGCAGCGCGCCGCATGCCACCGATAACTTGCCCCTGCCGCCGTGCGGCAAGGTAAAAATGGAGTTGCCTGATTGGCCTCATGCGCCGGATCTCAGGGCACCTTGCTGACAGCCACATGCTTCAGCAGATCCGTGACCGACGTCTGCAGCGTATCGCCGATCGGCGCCGGGTAGACACCCATCACGATCACGGCAATCGCCAGCACGCCCAGCATCATGAACTCCCGGCCGCTCAGGTCCTGCAACTCGGCCACATGCTTGTTGCCGATGTTGCCGAACACCACCCGCTTGACCAGCCACAGCGAGTAGGCCGCGCCCAAAATCAGGGCGGTACCGGCCAGCACGCCGATCCAGAAGTTGAACTGGACCGATGCCAGGATGACCATGAACTCGCCGATGAAGCCCGAGGTTGCCGGCAGGCCCGCATTGGCCAGCGAGAACAGCACGAAGAAGGCGGCGAAGCGCGGCATGGTATTGACGACGCCGCCATACTCGGCGATTTGCCTCGTGTGCATGCGGTCATACAGCACGCCGATGCACAGGAACATTGCGCCCGACACGAAGCCGTGCGAGATCATTTGCATGATTGCGCCCTGCGCGCCCATGTCGTTGAAGAGGAAGCAGCCCAGCGTGACAAAGCCCATGTGGGCAATCGAGGAATATGCCACCAGCTTCTTCATGTCAGCCTGCACCATCGCCACCAGGCCGATGTAGATAACCGCGATCAGCGACAGCGACATCACCAGCGGCGCCAGGTAATGGCTGGCGTCCGGCGTAACAGGCAGCGAGAAGCGCAGGAAACCGTAGCCGCCGAGCTTCAACATGATGGCAGCCAGCACCACCGAGCCGCCGGTAGGGGCCTCGACGTGGGCATCCGGCAGCCAGGTGTGCACCGGCCACATCGGCACCTTCACGGCGAACGCCATCATGAAGGCGAGGAAGATCGGGATCTGCACCGCCAGCGGCAGCGGCAGCGCGTGCCAGGCCAGGATGTCAAAGCTGTTGCCGGCCTTGAAGTACAGGTAGATGATCGCCACCAGCATCAGCAGCGAGCCGAGAAAGGTGTACAGGAAGAACTTGACCGCGGCGTACATCCGGTTGCTGCCGCCCCAGACGCCGATGATGATGAACATCGGGATCAGCGTGGCTTCGAAGAACACATAGAACAGCAGGCCATCCAGCGCGCAGAACACGCCGATCATTGCGCCCGACAGGATCAGGAAGGCGCCCATGTATTGCGACACCTTCTTCTCGATCACCTGCCAGCCGGCGATCACGACGATGATCGTGATGAAGGCCGTCAGCGGCACGAACCACAGCGAGATGCCGTCGATTCCCAGCGCATAGAAGATGTTGAAGGTCTTGATCCAGGCGGCGCGCTCGACGAACTGCATGCCATGCGCGGCATTGTCGAAACCGGCGACGATCGCCAGCGTCGGCAGGAAGCTGATCACTGCGCCGAGCAGCGCCAGCATGCGCGACGCGCCGGGTTTGTTGTCGTTGCCAACGGCCAGCACCAGCAGGCCAGAAAGAATCGGCAACCAGATCGCCAGACTGAGTAGAGGTAGTGTTGACTGCATCATGTTTGTTTTTCTGGAAGCGCGACGTTATTTCATGTAGTTGGCCAGCAGCAGATAGCCCAGGTACAGCGCTATGCCGAGGATCATCGTGAATGCGTAGTGGTAGATGTAGCCGGTCTGGAAGGCACGGGAAATAACCGAGAACCAGCCCACCACGCGCGCACTGCCATTGACCAGCAGTCCGTCGATCAGGGCGCGGTCGCCGACATTCCACAGGCCGCGGCCGAGGCCGCGGGCGCCGCCGGCGAACACCACTTCATTGATGCGGTCCATGTAGTACTTGTTGTCCAGCAGCGTGTAGACGCCGTGGAACTTGCTGTAGAACCAGGCCGGCACGCGCGGATTGATCATGTAGCAGTAGTAGGCAGTCACGACGCCGGCAAGCGCCAGCCAGAATGGCAGGCTGGTGAAGCCGTGCAGCGCCATGGCCATTGCGCCGTGGAATTCGTGACCCAGCTCTTCCATCGCATGGTGGTTTTCACCGACGAAGATCACGCCCTTGAAGAAGTCGCCGTGCAGCATCGGGCCGATCGCCAGGTAGCCGATGATCACCGACGGAATGGCCAGCAGGATCAGCGGCAGCGTGACCACCAGCGGGGCTTCGACCGGCTTCTCGCCCGGCGCCAGGCCATGGTGCTCCTCGTGGCCGGCCTCTTCCTCGACCTCATGCCCGTGGATGTCGTCCGACGTGTGATGCGCCGCGTGATGGTCGTGATGATCGTCATGGCCATGATGGGCCTTGCCGAAGCGCTCCTCGCCATGGAACACCAGGAAATACATGCGGAAGGAGTAGAACGCGGTGACGAACACGCCGGCCAGCACCGAGAAGTAGGCAAAGCCGGCGCCCGCGATATGGGTTGCCGCCACCGCTTCGATGATGCTGTCCTTGGAATAGAAACCCGAGAAGAACGGCGTGCCGATCAGGGCAAGCGAGCCGAGCAGCGAGGTGATCCAGGTGATGGGCAGGTACTTGCGCAGGCCACCCATGTTACGGATGTCCTGGTCGTGATGCATGCTGATGATGACCGCGCCTGCGGCAAGGAACAGCAGCGCCTTGAAGAAGGCGTGGGTCATCAGGTGGAACACGCCGACCTGGTAGGCGGATGCGCCCAGCGCAACAGTCATGTAACCCAGCTGCGACAGCGTGGAATATGCCACCACGCGCTTGATGTCGTTCTGGATGATGCCCAGGAAACCCATGAACAAGGCAGTGATGGAACCAATCACCAGCACGAAGGACAAGGCGGTGTCCGACAGTTCGAACAGCGGCGACATGCGGGCCACCATGAAAATGCCAGCGGTCACCATGGTGGCGGCGTGGATCAGCGCGGAGATCGGGGTCGGGCCTTCCATCGAATCGGGCAGCCATACATGCAGCGGGAACTGCGCCGACTTGCCCATCGCGCCGATGAACAGGCAGATGCAGGCAACCGTCAGCAGCATCCAGCTCGAACCCGGCATGGTCAGCTGGGCCAGCGCTTCGCGCTTGGCGAACACTTCGGTGTAGTTCATCGAGCCGGCGAACGCCAGCAGCAGGCCAATGCCAAGGATGAAGCCGAAGTCGCCGACGCGGTTGACCAGGAATGCCTTCATGTTGGCGTAGATCGCAGTCGGCTTGGTGTACCAGAAACCGATCAGCAGATACGACACCAGGCCCACCGCTTCCCAGCCGAAGAACAGCTGCAGGAAGTTGTTGCTCATCACGAGCATCAGCATGGAGAAGGTGAACAGCGAAATGTAGGAGAAGAAGCGGTTATAGCCCGGGTCTTCCTTCATGTAGCCGATGGTGTAGATATGCACCATCAGCGATACGAAGGTCACGACGCACATCATCATCGCGGTCAGGCTGTCGACCATGAAGCCGATTTCCAGCTTGATGCCGCCGACCGTCATCCAGTTGTACAGCGTGCCGTTGTAGGTTGCGCCATCCAGCACCGCCAAGAGCGTCTGCACCGAGATGATCAGCGCGATCAGCACGCCGAGGATGGTGACGCTGTGGGAAGCGCCCCGCCCTATCTTGTTGCCGAAGAACTTGGTGCCGAAGAGGCCGGCAATGGCCGATCCCGCGAGCGGCGCCAGAGGTACGGCCAGAAGGAGTTGTGGGTTGAGTTGCCCCGCCATGATGAACCTTATCGTTTATTTGTTATTAGCCCTTGAGTGTGTCCAGATCTTCGACGTTGATGGTGTCGAGATTGCGGAACAGCACAACAAGGATCGCCAGGCCGATCGCGGATTCCGCGGCGGCCACAGTGAGGATGAAGAAAACGAAGATCTGTCCGGCGGCATCGCCGAGATAATGCGAGAACGCGATGAAATTCATGTTCACCGCAAGCAGCATCAGTTCAATCGCCATCAGCAGGATGATGATGTTCTTGCGGTTGAGGAAAATACCGACGACGGAGATCGAAAACAGGATCGCGCCGAGGATCAGGTAATGAGCAAGAGTCAGAGTCACAATGCGGCCCTTATTGTTTTTGCGGGGCGGACGCGGAAGCGGCGTCAGCCTCTGCAGGCGCGGCAACGCGCTCGGTTTCGGATTTCATGCTGACGATGCGCAGACGGTCGGTGCTCTTGACCTTGACCGCGTCGGCCGGATCGAAGTACTTGCTGTCCTTGCGGCGGCGCAAGGTCAGCGCCACGGCGGCAACGATGGCAACCAGCAGGATCACCGCGGCGATTTCGAAGCCGTACACATACTGGGTATAGATCAGCTTGCCGAGTTCGCGGGTGTTGCCGATGTTGGCGGCAGCTTCCGGCACGCGCGGGTCCAGCGTCAGGAAGCCGCGGAACAGCACCGCCGCCATTTCCAGCACGATGATCACGCCTATCGTGGCCGCGAAGGGGAAGTAGCTCCAGAAGCCCTGCCGCAGTTTATCCATGTCGATATCGAGCATCATGACCACGAACAGGAACAGCACCATCACCGCGCCGACATAGACCAGCACCAGGACGATGGCGAGGAATTCCGCTTTCAGCAGCATCCAGATGGCGGCGGCCGAAAAGAAGGACAGCACCAGGTACAGGGCAGCATGCACCGGGTTGCGATCCGTGATGACGCGGGTCGCGGCCACCACAAGGACGGCCGAGAACACGTAGAACAGCGCAGTTTTAAATTCCATAATGGACCACAATGATCGCCCTCGACCGGCCCCGGAAAGGCCGGTTCTGCAGCGAATTAATCAAATCAACGGTAAGAGGCGTCGGCGGCGCGGTTGGCGGCGATGTCTTTTTCGTAACGGTCGCCAATGGCCAGCAGCATTTCCTTGGTGTAGTACAGGTCGCCCCGTTTCTCACCGTGGTACTCCAGCATATTGGTCTCGACGATGGAGTCCACCGGGCAGGACTCTTCGCAGAAACCGCAGAAAATGCACTTGGTCAGGTCGATGTCGTAACGGGTGGTGCGGCGGGTGCCGTCCTCACGCTCGTCGGACTCGATCGAGATGGCCATAGCCGGGCAGACCGCTTCGCACAGCTTGCAGGCGATGCAGCGCTCTTCGCCGTTAGGATAGCGGCGCAGTGCGTGCAGGCCGCGGAAGCGCGGCGACAGCGGCGTCTTCTCTTCCGGGAATTGCACGGTGATCTTGCGAGCAAACATATAGCGGCCGGTCAGGGCCAGGCCCTTGAACAGCTCGCGCAGCATCAGGCTGCCGAAAAAATCCTTGATGGCTTCCATGTCTTATTCAGCCTTTTCCATTAATTCCAGATATTCCAGGGAGACTGGATCCAGATCGCGACGATCAGCAGATATGCCAGCGTCAGCGGGATGAACACTTTCCAGCCCAGGCGCATGATCTGGTCATAGCGATAGCGCGGGAAGGATGCGCGTACCCAGATGAAGATCGATACCACCAGGAAGGTCTTGATGCCCAGCCAGATCCAGCCTGGAATCCAGGTGAACGGCGCCACGCCGAACGGTGCGTCCCAGCCGCCGAGGAACATCAGCGACGCCAGGGCCGAGATCAGGATCATGTTCGCGTATTCCGCGAGGAAGAACATCGCGAACGACATGCCCGAGTATTCCACCATGTGACCGGCGACGATCTCGGACTCGCCTTCGACCACGTCGAACGGGTGGCGATTGGTCTCGGCGATGCCGGAGATGATGTACACGCCGAACATTGGCAGCAGCGGCAGCCAGTTCCAGGAGAGGAAGTTCAGACCGATCGAGGCCATGCGGCCGGTGGTCTGCTGCATCACGATCTCGGTGAAGTTCAGGCTGCCCGACACCATCAGCACGATGACCAGCACGAAGCCCATCGCGATTTCATATGACACCATCTGGGCCGATGCGCGCATCGCGCCAAGGAAAGCGTACTTCGAGTTGGATGCCCAGCCGGCGATAATCACGCCATAGACTTCCATCGAAGTGATGGCCATCACCAGCAGCAGGCCGGCATTGACATTGGCCAGCGCCACTTCCGGACCGAAAGGCACGACGGCCCATGCGGCCAGCGCCGGCATGATGGTCATGATCGGCGCGATGACGAACAGCGCCTTGCTGGCGCGGGCCGGCACGATGATTTCCTTCAGCAGCAGCTTCAGCGCGTCGGCGATCGGCTGCAGCAGGCCTGCGGGGCCAACGCGGTTCGGGCCGATACGCACGTGCATCCAGCCGATCATCTTCCTTTCCCACAGGGTCAGGTAGGCCACGCAACCCATGATGGGCAGCACGATCAGCACGATCTTGACCAGGTTCCAGACCAGGGGCCAGACAGCGCCGAAAATGCCTTGTCCGGTGGTCTGCAGGTTCAGCAGCATTTGATCCATTACGCTTTCTCCACACGGATTTCACCGAACATGCCGCCCAGCATCTGGGTCTCGGCACGCGCGGTTGCGACACGCACCACGTTCTGCGGCAGGCGGGCATCGATGGCCACATTCAGCACGACGCTTGCGCCGCCCTGGCTGACACGCACCGGATCGCCGGCGACGACGGCCAGCTTCTCGGCCAGTGCGGCGGAGATGGCGGCGACAGGCGCCTTTGCATCATTGGTCTGCTGCAGCGGCGGCGAACGGCGCACGATGGCGTCGGTGCTGTAGATCGGCACGGGCGCCAGGCGTTCCAGCGCGTCGCCTGCTATTGCCTTGCCAGCCTGCGGCGCAAGGCTGGCCTTGTTGCTCAGGCGCGGACGCAGGTCGCCCTGGATTTCCTTGGCGTTGGCGTCCAGGCCCAGCACCTGGTTGCGGATCTCTTCCGAAGTCTCGTAATTGAAGCCTTCCAGGTCCAGCAGGTTGCCCAGCACGCGCAGCACCTTCCAGGCCGGACGGGTTTCGCCCAGCGGCTTGACGGTGCCGTTGAAGCTTTGCGCGCGGCCTTCGCAGTTCACGTAAGTGCCGGCGGTCTCGCTGAAGGGCGAGATCGGCAGCAGCACGTCAGCGTAGTCCAGGCCCTGGCGATAGGCCGACATCGACACCACCATCTCGGCCTGGTCGAGCGCGCGACGGGCCAGTTGCGGGTCGTAGCAGTCGAGTTCCGGTTCGGCGTTGAGCAGCAGGTAAGCCTTGCGCGGCGACGACAGCATCTGCTGCGCATTGCCGCCCTTGGCCGGATAGGCCTGCACCAGGTGGCCGCCGACGGTGTTGGCCGCCTCGGTCAGGTAGCCGAAGTGTGCGCCGGTCTGCTCTGCCAGCCATTGCGCTGCCGCATGCAGTTGCGATGCCTGCGGATGGTTCGCGGCGGCATTGCCCAGGAAAATGCCGCGCGGCTCGCCCGACAGCAGGCTGCCTGCGATGAGCTTTGCATTTTCGGAGGGCTCGATATTGTCGAAGCCGGCCGGCAGCGCCACCGTCTTGGCCACCGACACGGCTGCCATGATTTCGGACAGCGCCGACAGCCAGGCCGACGGCGCAACGATCATCTTGGCGGCAACCGGCATCAGCAGGTCGTCGTCGCTGCCATGCAGGATGCCGATCTTGGCGCCGTTCTTGGTGGCGGCACGCAGGCGGGCCGTCAGCAGTGGATGGTCCTTGCGCAGGAAGGAGCCAATCACGAACACGCGCTTGAGTTCGGCAAACTCGGCGATCGACATGCCCAGCCAGGGAGCGACTTCGCCACTGAGCGCAAAGTCAGACTGGCGCAGGCGGAAGTCGACGTTATCGGAACCGATGCCATTGACCAGCTTCTTCAGCAGCGTCAGCTCTTCCAGCGTGGAATTGGGCGTGGCCAGCGCGGCGATCGCATCGGCGCCATGCTCGTGGCGGATGTTGCGCAGGCCATGCGCGACATACTCGAGGGCGGTCTGCCAGTCGGTTTCCATCCATTTGCCGTCCTGCTTGATCATCGGGCGCGTCAGGCGCTCCTCGACATTCAGGCCTTCATAGGAAAAACGGTCGCGGTCCGACAGCCAGCACTCGTTGATTTCTTCGTTTTCCAGCGGCAGCACGCGCTTGACTTCGCCACCCTTGACCTGAACGATCAGGTTGGAACCCAGGCCGTCATGCGGGCTGACCGACTTGCGGCGCGACAGCTCCCAGGTACGGGCGCTGTAGCGGAACGGCTTCGAGGTCAGTGCGCCGACCGGGCACAGATCGATCATGTTGCCCGACAGCTCGGAATCGACGGTCTTGCCGACAAAGGACGTGATCTCCGCATGCTCGCCGCGGTTGAGCATGCCGAACTCCATCACGCCGGCCACTTCCTGGCCGAAGCGCACGCAGCGGGTGCAGTGGATGCAGCGAGCCATCTCGCGCATCGAGATCAGCGGACCGGCATCCTTGGGCACCACGACGCGCTTTTCTTCCGCGTAACGGGAATTGGAGCCGCCATAGCCGACTGCCAGATCCTGCAGCTGGCACTCGCCGCCCTGGTCGCAGATCGGGCAATCCAGCGGGTGATTGATCAGCAAAAATTCCATCACGCCCTTCTGGGCCTTGACCGCCTTTTCGCTGTGCGAGCGCACTATCATGCCGTTGGTGACGGGCGTGGCGCAGGCCGGCAGCGGCTTGGGCGCCTTCTCGACTTCCACCAGGCACATGCGGCAGTTCGCCGCGATGGACAACTTCTTGTGATAGCAAAAATGCGGAATGTAAGTGCCGATCTTGTTGGCAGCTTCCATCACCATGCTGCCTTCCTGCACTTCCACCTTCTTGCCGTCTATTTCGATTTCAACCATGGTTATCTTTTTCCCGTAGCGTGCGTTTCGCGCACCGGAGCCTTGCGGCCTGTTCCTGATTTACAGATAGGCCGGAACCAGGCACTGCTTGTGCTCAATGTGATATTCGAACTCTTCCCGGAAATTCTTGATCATTGCCCGGACCGGCATTGCGGCGGCATCGCCCAGCGCGCAGATGGTGCGGCCCTGGATGTTGTCGGCCACCGAGTTGAGCATGTCGATGTCTTCCGGACGACCCTGGCCATGCTCGATCCGGTGCACCATGCGGTAGAGCCAGCCGGTGCCTTCGCGACACGGCGTGCATTGGCCGCAGGATTCCTCGTAATAGAAGTAGGACAGGCGCAGCAGCGAGCGCACCATGCAGCGGGTTTCATCCATCACGATGACCGCGCCCGAGCCCAGCATCGAGCCGGCCTTGGCGATCGAGTCGTAGTCCATGTCGGTGGCCATCATCACGTCGCCGGTCAGCACCGGCATCGACGATCCGCCCGGAATGACGGCCTTGATCTTCTTGCCGTCGCGCATGCCGCCGGCCAGCTCCAGCAGGGTCGCGAACGGCGTGCCCAGCGGGACTTCATAGTTGCCCGGACGGGCGATGTCGCCCGACATCGAAAAGATCTTGGTGCCGCCGTTGTTGGGCTTGCCCAGCGCGGCATAGGCTTCGCCGCCCATCTTCATCACGAAAGGCACCGCGGCAAAGGTCTCGGTGTTGTTGATGGTGGTCGGCTTGCCGTACAGGCCGAAGCTGGCCGGGAACGGCGGCTTGAAGCGCGGCTGGCCCTTCTTGCCCTCGAGCGACTCCAGCAGCGCGGTTTCCTCGCCGCAGATGTAGGCGCCGTAGCCGTGGAAGGCGTGCAGCTGGAAGTTGAACTGGCTGCCCATGATGCCATCGCCCAGGAAGCCTTCGGCGCGCGCTTCTTCAATTGCTTCCTCGAAGCGCTCGTAGTCGGCCCAGATCTCGCCGTGGATGTAGTTGTAGCCCACGGTGATGCCCATCGCATAGGCGCCGATGGCCATGCCTTCGATCAGCGCATGCGGGTTGTAGCGAATGATGTCGCGGTCCTTGAAGGTGCCCGGCTCGCCTTCGTCGGTGTTGCAGACCAGGTATTTCTGGCCCGGGAACTGACGCGGCATGAAGCTCCACTTAAGCCCGGTCGGAAAGCCGGCGCCGCCGCGTCCACGCAGCGAGGAAGCCTTCAGCTCGGCGATCACCTGCTCGGGCGTGATGCCTTCGGTCAGGATGCGACGCAGCGACTCGTAGCCGCCACGCTTGACGTAATCCTTCAGGTGCCAGTTGGAGCCATCCAGGCCCGCCAGGATCAGCGGCTTGATATGACGGTTATGCAGGCTGGTCATTTCTTCAGTTCCTCCAGCAGCGCATCGATCTTTTCATCCGACATCAGGCTGCACATGCGCTTGTTGTTCACCAGCAGGACCGGTGCGTCGCCACAGGCGCCCATGCACTCGCCTTCCATCAGCGTGAAATTGCCGTCTTCGGTCGTTTCACGGTAGTCGATGCCCAGCTTTTGCTTGAGATAGTGCGCCGCCTTTTCACCGCCGGACAGCGCGCACGGCAGGTTGGTGCAGATCGTGATCTTGCTTTTGCCAACCGGGTTGAGGTTGTACATCATGTAGAAGGTCGCGACTTCCTGCACGGCGATCGGCGCCATGTCGAGATAGGCGGCCACGGCTTCCATGACTTCGGGCGACAGCCAGCCGGCCTCGTCCTGCGCAATCGCCAGCGCGGCCATGACCGCGGACTGTTTCTGGTCAGCCGGAAACTTGGCGATCTCGCGATCCATCTTTTTATACGCTTGCTCTGATAACACCATTGTGTTTGCCTCGAATATCGATGCGCCTCGCATGAGGCGCACGACCTTATCTGTCAATCTCGCCGAAAACGATGTCCTGGGTGCCGATGATGGTGACCGCGTCCGCGATCATATGGCCCTTGGCCATTTCATTGAGGCCCTGCAGGTGCGGGAAGCCTGGCGCGCGGATCTTCAGGCGATACGGCTTGTTGGCGCCGTCGGAAATCATGTAGATGCCGAACTCGCCCTTCGGGTGCTCAACCGCCGCATAGGCCTCGCCGGCAGGCACATGGAAGCCTTCCGTGAACAGCTTGAAGTGATGAATCAGCTCTTCCATGTTGGACTTCATGTCCACGCGCGGCGGCGGCGCCACCTTGTGGTTATCCACCATCACCGGGCCGGGATTATTGCGCAGCCATTCGATGCATTGCTTGATGATGCGGTTGGACTGGCGCATCTCTTCCACGCGCACCAGGTAGCGATCGTAGCAGTCGCCATTGGTGCCCAGAGGGATATCGAAGTCCAGCAGGTCGTACACCTCGTAAGGCTGCTTGCGGCGCAGGTCCCACTCGATGCCCGAGCCGCGCAGCATCGGGCCAGTGAAGCCCATGGCCTTGGCGCGTTCCGGCGAGACCACGCCGATGCCGACCAGACGCTGCTTCCAGATCCGGTTGTCGGTCAGCAGGGTTTCGTATTCATCCACATAACCCGGGAAGCGGTTGGTGAAGTCCTCGATGAAGTCGAGCAGCGAACCCTGGCGGTTTTCATTGAGCTGGCGGATCGCCTTCTCATTGCGCAGCACCGATGCTGCGTACTTCGGCATGGCGTCCGGCAGGTCGCGATAGACGCCGCCCGGACGGTAGTAGGCCGCATGCATGCGCGCGCCAGACACCGCTTCGTAGCAGTCCATCAGGTCCTCGCGCTCGCGGAAGGCGTACAGGAACACGCCCATTGCGCCGACGTCGAGCGCATGCGCGCCTAGCCACAGCAGGTGGTTGAGCAGGCGAGTGATTTCATCGAACATCACGCGGATGTACTGGGCGCGCAGCGGCACCTCGATGCCCAGCATCTTCTCGATGGCCATCACATAGGCGTGCTCGTTGCACATCATCGACACGTAATCGAGGCGATCCATGTACGGCACCGACTGCAGGTAGGTCTTTTGCTCCGCCAGTTTTTCGGTGGCGCGATGCAGCAGGCCGATATGCGGGTCTGCGCGCTGGATGACTTCGCCGTCCAGCTCCAGCACCAGGCGCAGCACGCCGTGCGCGGCCGGGTGCTGCGGACCGAAGTTCAGGGTGTAGTTCTTGATTTCAGCCATGATTATTTGATCCCGTAATTTTCCTCGCGGATGACGCGCGGCACATTTTCACGCGGCTCAATCGTCACCGGCTGATAAATCACGCGCTTCTGCTCGGGGTCGTAGCGCATTTCGACATAGCCCGTCACAGGGAAGTCCTTGCGGAACGGATGACCGATGAAGCCGTAGTCGGTCAGGATGCGGCGCAGGTCGTTGTGACCGTCGAACAAAATGCCATAGAAGTCGAATGCCTCACGCTCATACCAGTTGGCGGTCGACCAGACGTCCACCAGCGACGCCACCAGCGGCATATCGTCGTCGGGCGCGAATACGCGCACGCGCAGACGCCAGTTATGCGTCAGCGACAGCAGATGACTCACCACAGCAAAGCGCGGACCGTCATAGGCGCCGTCGCCATATGCCGAATAGTCGACGCCGCACAGGTCGATCAGCTCTTCAAAGCGCAGTTCGGAGTGGTCGCGCAGCACGCGCATCACGGACAGGTAATTGGCTGCCTTGACCACGATGGTGACTTCGCCAAGCGCCACGGTCAGGTCATGCAGGTTGTCGCCGAGCGCGTTGCGCAGCCCGGCTTCGAGCGTTTCTAGTTTGGTCGTCATATAAGCGTCTGGGCGCCGTTAGCGGGCGATGGTATTGGTGCGCTTGATCTTGTTCTGCAGCTGCATGATGCCGTACAGCAGCGCTTCCGCTGTCGGCGGGCAGCCGGGCACGTAGATATCGACCGGCACGATGCGGTCGCAACCGCGCACGACCGAATACGAATAGTGATAGTAGCCGCCGCCGTTGGCGCAGGAACCCATCGAGATAACCCAGCGCGGCTCGGCCATCTGGTCGTACACCTTGCGCAGTGCCGGCGCCATCTTGTTGCACAGCGTGCCGGCCACGATCATCACGTCGGACTGACGCGGCGACGGGCGAAACACCACGCCGAAACGGTCGAGATCGTAGCGGGATGCACCGGCATGCATCATTTCGACTGCGCAGCAGGCCAGACCGAAGGTCATTGGCCACATGGACCCGGTACGGGTCCAGTTGATCAGCTTGTCAGCCGTAGTGGTGACAAAGCCTTCATTCATTACACCTTCAATAGACATGGCTTATTCCCAATCCAGAGCGCCCTTCTTCCAGATGTACCAGAAGCCGACCAGGAATTCGACGATAAACACGAGCATCGTGACGAATCCGGCCCAGCCCAGGTCGCGCATGGCTACGCCCCACGGGAAGAAGAAAGCAGTTTCCAGGTCAAACAGGATGAATAAAATTGCAACCAGGTAGTAGCGCACGTCGAACTTCATGCGCGCATCTTCGAACGCCTCAAAGCCGCATTCGTAAGGAGAGTTCTTCTGCACATCGGGCCGGTGCGGACCCAGCAGGCGGCCCAGCACCTGGGGCGCGACGCCAACGCCGATGCCGACGAGAATAAACAGGAGTACGGGGAAGTAGTTTTCGAGGTTCACGATGGGTCGCCGTATGATGAAAGTCCAGCCTAGAATGCCCCAGCCGCCATGAAGAGCATGCGAACTAAACAACATTCTCGAGAAAAAGCCAGCTTGGGATGCCCCGAGCTGGCTTTATTATTGTGGTGCCGACGGCGAGACTCGAACTCGCACAGCTTTCGCCACTACCCCCTCAAGATAGCGTGTCTACCAATTTCACCACGTCGGCAAGCCCTGCATTTTAACCTGTCCGAACTCTTTATTCAATGCACAGTTGCGCATCGGACAAGCATAAAAGTAAAACTATTTTGGAATCTGGCCGGATTGGCCTTCACCCTGCGCAGGGGCAGCCGGCGCTGGTGCGGGAGCAGCGGGCGCGGCAGCTGGCGCCGTAGTGGCAGGCAGATTGTCCATCACGCCGCCGGTCACCGAAGCAGGCCGGTTACCGATGAAAGCCAGCGCCAGCGTCGCGCCGAAGAAGATCGCCGCAGCCAGGCCGGTCGACTTGGACAGGAAATTCGACGAGCCGGTGGCACCGAACAGGCTGCCCGAGGCGCCTGAGCCAAATGCAGCGCCCATGTCGGCGCCCTTTCCATGCTGCAGCAGAACCAGTCCAATGATCGTCAGGGCCGACAGCACCTGGATCACGACGATGACGGTAAATAGGGTATTCATTGCAAATTCCAGTACAAGATAAATAAAGCGTTAAGCCGCGGCGCGCACGATTGCCAGAAAGTCAGCAGCCTTCAACGCGGCGCCGCCAATCAGGCCGCCGTCGATGTCGGCCATCGCAAGCAGTTCGGCGGCATTGTCGGGCTTCATGCTCCCGCCATAAAGGATCTGGATGCCCAATGCGGCCTGCGCATCGCGTGCCGCGATCCGGCCACGCAGAAAGGCGTGCACATCCTGGGCCATCTGCGGCGTCGCGGTTTTACCGGTACCTATCGCCCAAACCGGCTCATAAGCCACGACCAGTTTTTCAAGGTCGTTACCGGCAAGCTGCGCAAGCACCGCCTCGAGTTGCCGCTGCACTACCTGTTCGGTCTGCCCGGCGTCCCGCTCGGCCAGGGTTTCGCCGACACACACGATGGGAATCAGGCCAGCCGCGATCGCACGCGCCGCCTTGCGACCGACTGCCTCATCGCTTTCGCCATGATAGGCACGACGCTCGGAATGGCCGACGATGACATAAGCACAGTCGAAATCCCTAAGCATGGCCGCCGAGATTTCGCCCGTGTATGCGCCGGCATCATGAGCGGAAACGTCCTGCGCTCCCCATGCGACCGGCGTGCCGGCGAGCAGTTGCTGGCACTGTGCCAGGTAAGGCGCAGGCGCGCAGACCGCGACCTGGCATGCAGGCTGCGCGAGTTCGGACTTGACTGCAGAGAGCAAGGCGGCATTCGATGCCAGGCCGCCATTCATCTTCCAGTTTCCGGTGATCAGTTTGCGACGCATAGAATTTTGGATTTTTGAGAACCCATCATTCTAGCCTGAGGGCGTACACCGGTCAAACAAGGCGGTCCATCTGAATTACAGCGCCCAGGTAAACGCCACGCCTATGCAGTCTTCTTGTCCGAGCGCTGCTGCTGTGACACTGCCTGAAGTTCTTGCCATTGGACAGACATCTTCGCAGCCCGGACGCTCGTCTGGCGCGGTGCAACCGCATTCCTGGAATTTACTACGTTCTGGCGGACACCGCCGGGCTTGGCATCGATGTCAGCCGGCTTATTTGCCGGGTTATCCTTGCCGGCTTTCGATTGGGCGCCCGGCTCTGCATGTCCGACATTGATAGCATTAATTGGTAAGGGCGAAGTCGCAGCTGCTAGCGATATCGGCGGCGTGGTTATGTGGCGTTTGGTCTCCTTATCCGGCTGTTTTGGAGAAGAAATCAGACTCGGTTGAATAGCCTTGTAACCGACTAGCATGGTTTTTGAAACTGGTGCACTTACCGGCGACCGCAAAACGCGTGCCGGAGGAAGGTATCCGCTTTGTTTCCGGCTGATGAAATTATGCCTTGCATAACCCCGGTCTGCCTTTTTCAAAACAAGGTCCATCGTATCTTCAAATCTGTCAGCGATATAGTCAGCCATTCTGCCGTAGGGCCGATTTCCCGGAGAAATTGGCTTGCTCTGATTAGCCATTTCCTGCATCGTGGACAACGGTCTCGCCGCCTGTCTGAAGAAGTAATGAGCCCGGTGCAGTTCAACCTCCCACCTTTTTAGTGAATAAGAAGATGAGAGAATGCCTTTTAACCGTGCTGCGCAGAGTTTGAACATCCCTATCATTTCGGTACTGTATTGATCCGATTCACTCAGTTTGTGTACGAGTTCGTTCACGGCCTCACAAATCACCTTGATCTCGCGGGCAAATTCAGTAGTTGCATCGCTTGACTCGTCGAAAATACCGATCCTTTTCTCCCCTTCGCTTCTCTTCAGGATGGAAGCATTAGGCGGAAGGACGTTTTTGATGGATTTACTTCTGTCGTTATCACGTGTGAGAGTCCGGGGCAACAGTTCATGTGCGTCCGCAATACCGGCAGAGAGAATCTCCAATGGCGACACCAGTTTTTGGGCCCAGACTTCTGCATAGGATCGTCCATCTTCAAGTTCGACGCCAAGATCCAGAACCTCTACCGCGGCAAGACGAACAAACGCTCTCGAGCGTTTGCAATCGACTTTTAAATATTCGACCGCAAGGTAGAGTTCGCTCCAGATTGCGTTAAGTTTCTTTTCCAATTTCTCAACAGCCTTGTCATCAGCTGAGACAGATGTCTTCCGATTGATTTTGTTAAGCAGAATTTCTATGAAGCGACATAGATCAAGCAGCGAATGAGCGGCTGCAACGAGCTTTTTTCCGGCAGGATCTTTTCCGTTTTTCCTATTAAGGCTGCGCTGTTCCTGAAGCAGCCATGCCGGACTCTGAAGAATCCTTATATTGGCGTGATAAGGCCCAAGTAAAACTTTCAGATTTACAGGCGGACAGGGGTTGACGACGGTGCGTAATGTCGGCTTCGAGACGTCCGTATTTGCTGGCGCCGAATCGGAAGGAGGAGAAATTTCAGTCGCAAGGCGAGACCCGGGACTGGGCTGCCGAATGATCAGCGGGGTAAATCGAACCGACATGTTGGCTCTAATGAGCGATTCAAACGGTCTTGTGCCTGGGGCCTTTTCCGCCATGGATTGTTCGCGCCAAGGCAGCCCGCTTCAGCCGCCTTGACGCTGTCGAAAAGTGAATGGGGCTGATTCGTAACCCGAACTTCGTGCCGGTTCGTCGCCACCGCCACGAACGGCTGCAAGCCCCTTAAATCACCTCAAGCACAATCTTCCCCACATGCGTGCTCGACTCCATCAGCGTATGCGCCTGGGCCGCTTCCGCCAGCGGGAAAGTCTTGTAGATCACAGGCTTGATCTTGCCTGACTCCAGCAGCGGCCAGACGTTCTGCCTGAGCTTTGCCGCGATGGCAGCCTTGAATGCGACCGGACGCGGACGCAGGGTCGAGCCGGTGATGGTGAGGCGACGGCGCAGCACGTCGCCGAGGCTGACATTGGCTTTTGCGCCGCCGAGCAGCGCAATGATGACGATGCGGCCGTCGTCAGCCAGGCAGCTCACTTCGCGTGGCAGGTAGTCACCGGCCACCATGTCCAGCACCACGTCCACGCCCTTGCCGCCGGTTGCGGCCTTGACGACTTCCACGAAGTCCTCGCTGCGGTAATTGATGCCGCGCTCGGCGCCCAGTTCTTCGCAGGCGCGGCACTTGTCGTCCGACCCAGCGGTGGCGAACACCCTGTGGCCCAGCGCGGTCGCCAGCTGGATCGCAGTCACGCCAATGCCGGACGTGCCGCCCTGCACCAGCAGGGTTTCGCCTTCGCTCAGGTTGCCGCGATCAAACACATTGCTCCAGACAGTGAAGAAGGTCTCCGGCAGCGAAGCCGCCTCGACCGCGGACATGCCCTTGGGCACCGGAAGGCACTGCTCCACCGGTGCGGCGCAGTACTCGGCATAGCCGCCGCCCTGCACCAGCGCGCAAACCATGTCGCCCTTGGAGAAACCGCTATTGCCAAGGTCGCCATCGACGATCTCGCCGGCCACTTCGAGGCCAGGCAGGTCGGATGCGCCCGGCGGCACCGGGTAGTTGCCGGTGCGCTGAAATACATCGGGACGATTGATGCCGGCGGCATGCACCTTGATGATGACCTCGCCTGGCTTGGCCACAGGCATGGGGCGATCGCATAACTGCAGGACGTCGGGGGCTCCTGGCTGGGTGATTTCTATAGCGCGCATGGAATGTCCATCAAAAAAGTCGGTAAGACCGGGTTGAAAAGGAAACTGATTGTAATGGCAACCGCACAAGAGTGCTGCGGCGGCTGCCTTGATGCTGATGGTCAAGCTTCCTGGCTGGCGCGCCTGCGATGGGCCGCGGCGCCTGCCTCCAGCGCATCGGGCTCATCGTCGGTTCCCACTACCAGCCTGGCATTGCGCTTGAAGGTGAAGTAAGCCCAGGCCCAGTCGGTCAGCACCATCAGGCGGCTGCGAAAGCCGATCAGGAAATAGACGTGCACGAACAGCCAGAACAGCCAGGCCGGGAGGCCGGAAAACTTGATGTTGCCCACCTTGGCGACCGCTGACTTGCGGCCTATGGTGGCAAGCGAGCCATAGTCCTTGTAGCGGAAGGTTTCCGGCGGCTTGCCCCGCATGTGCAGCAGGATGTTGCGGGCAGCGGTTCTTCCCATCTGCTTTGCCGCCGGCGATACGCCCGGCACCGGCTCACCATCGGACTTGGCGGCGGCCAGGTCGCCTATCACGTAGACCTCCGGATGGCCGGCAATGGTCAGGTCCGGGCCAACGGGAACCCGGCCTGCGCGGTCCAGCTCCACGCCCAGCGTCTTGCCGATCGGCGACGCCGCAACGCCGGCTGACCAGATCACCGTCTTCGCATTCAGCCGTTCCTCGCCATTGGCGCTGGTGAAGGTGACGCCATCCCTGTCGATGGCCGTCACGCGGCAGCCGGTGCGCACTTCCACGCCCAGTCGTTCGAGTTGCTTTCTCGCCTTTTCGGACAGGTCCGGCGGATACGGCGGCAATACCCGGTCGCTTCCTTCGATCAGCACGACTCGGGCCTTCCTGGAGTCGATACGGCGATACTCGCCGTTCAGGGTGTACTGCCCTATTTCGGTCATCGTCCCAGCCATTTCCACGCCCGTGGCGCCCGCCCCGACGACGGCGAACGTCAGCCAGGGCGCCCTGGCCTCCTCGTCGAGTTCACGCTCCGCGTGTTCGAAGCTCATCAGGATGCGGCGCCGGATCTCGAATGCATCGCCCAGCGTCTTCAGTCCCGGCGCCACCTCCGCCCATTGGTCATTGCCGAAGTAGCTGTGGGTCGAGCCAGTAGCGACGATCAGGTAGTCATAGGGGATAGTGGCGCCGTCGTTCAACTGCACCATGCGCCGTGACACATCGACCGACGTCACAGAACCCATCAGCGTGGTCAGATTGCGCTGGCGCGCCAGGATATGCCGGATCGGCGCGGCAATGGCCGGGCCGGACAAGCCTGCGGTGGCGACCTGGTACAGCAGAGGCTGAAAAAGATGATGATTGCTGCGATCGATCAGCGTGATTTTTACGTCGGCGCGTGCCAGTCCACGCGCGGCTTCCAGGCCACCGAAACCACAGCCCAGGATAACGATATGTGTCATAGGCGGCATTGCAGACGGCACGGCGACCGGCTGCCAAGTTGCGAAAGAGAAGGCCCGGCGCACCAGGCCACGTAACAAATTCGCAACAACCATAGCATGGAACAAGGAGGCGACGAAGGCGGCCATGACCGCTTCGTCGCCTTCGCGCCGATTCGATCAAAGCTGCGGGTTGAGCTTCTCGGTCTTGGAATGCAGCTTGTTGAGCGCCGACAAGTAGGCCTTGGCCGAGGCCACCACGATGTCGAGGTCGGCGCCGACGCCGTTGACGATGCGGCCGGACTTGGACAGGCGCATCGTCACCTCGCCCTGCGACTGGGTGCCGGTGGTGATTGCATTGACCGAGAACAGCAGCAGTTCGGCGCCGCTCTGCGTGTTGGACTCGATCGCATTGACGATGGCGTCGACCGGGCCGTTGCCCTGCCCTTCGCAGCTGACCTCGCGGCCATCGACGGAAAACACCACACGTGCGGTGGGCCGCTCGCCGGTTTCGGAATGCTGGGACAGCGACACGTAACGGTAATACTCGTTTTCATGCGACTGCTGCTCGTCCGACACCAGCGCCATGATGTCTTCGTCGAAGATATCGGCCTTGCGGTCCGCCAGTTCCTTGAAGCGGCTGAACGCGGCGTTGACTTCGGCTTCCGAGTCGAGCTTGATGCCCAGCTCTTCCAGCCGCTGCTTGAACGCATTGCGCCCGGACAGCTTGCCCAGCACGATCTTGTTGGCGGTCCAGCCCACGTCCTCGGCGCGCATGATCTCGTAGGTGTCGCGCGCCTTCAGGATGCCGTCCTGGTGGATGCCGGAGGCATGGGCGAAGGCGTTGGCGCCCACCACCGACTTGTTGGGCTGCACCGCGAAACCGGTGATCTGCGACACCAGCTTGGAGGTCGGCACGATCTGGCTGGCATCGACGCCGACTTCCAGATTGAAATGGTCGCGCCGGGTGCGCACCGCCATCACGATCTCTTCCAGCGCCGTATTGCCGGCACGCTCGCCCAGGCCATTGATGGTGCACTCGACCTGGCGCGCGCCGCCTATCATCACGCCGGCCAGCGAGTTGGCGACCGCCATGCCGAGGTCGTTATGGCAATGCACCGACCAGATCGCCTTGTCGGAATTCGGAATGCGCTCGCGCAATGTGCGGATCATGTTGCCGTACAGCTCGGGCACGCCGTAGCCGACGGTGTCGGCGAAGTTGATCGTGGTGGCGCCTTCGTTGATGACCGATTCGATCACCCGGCACAGGAAGTCCATGTCGGAGCGGCTGCCGTCTTCCGGGCTGAATTCGACGTCGTTGGTGAACTGGCGCGCAAAGCGCACTGCCAGCTTCGCCTGCTCATGCACCTGGTCCGGCGTCATGCGCAGCTTCTTCTCCATGTGCAGCGCCGAGGTCGCAATGAAGGTGTGGATGCGCTTGCGCGACGCGGCGGCCAGCGCCTCGGCCGCGCGCGAGATGTCGCGGTCATTGGCGCGCGACAGCGAGCAGACGGTGGAGTCCTTGATCACGCCGGCGATGGCCTTGATCGCTTCGAAATCGCCTTGCGAGGAAGCGGCGAAGCCGGCTTCGATCACATCCACCTTCAGCCGCTCGAGCTGACGGGCAATGCGGATCTTTTCATCCTTGGTCATCGACGCGCCTGGCGACTGCTCGCCGTCACGCAGCGTGGTGTCGAAGATGATCAGTTTTTCTGGGGTGGCGGCCATGGCTGCTCTCCTGTTGATGTCGATTGATGAAGCTGCGGTCGATGAAAGAATGCAGTTTATTCCCGCTCTTCGGCGCCGTCATGTTCCGGCTTGGTCTGCACGATGCTGACCGGCTTGCCCTTGAGCAGGCGCCAGAAGAAGATGATGTAGCCCGACAGCCCATACAGAATGAACAGGCCGAACAGCACCTTGGGCGGGTCGCTGGAGATCGCAACGAATACCAGCACGATCACGAATATCGCGATGAAGGGCACGGACTTGCGGAAATTGACGTCCTTGAAACTGTAGAACGGCACATTGGTCACCATGGTCAGGCCGGCGAACAGGGTGATGCCCCACGCCGCCCAGGTCAGCTGGTTGCCGACGAAACGCAGGTCGTCCATCAGCCAGATGAAGCCGGCGACCAGCGCGGCCGCAGCCGGGCTGGGCAGCCCCTGGAAATAGCGCTTGTCGACCACGGCGATATTGGTGTTGAAACGCGCCAGCCGCAATGCGGCACCGGCGCAATAGACGAAGGCCGCCAGCCAGCCCCACTTGCCCAGACCGCGCAACGACCATTCATACATCACCAGCGCCGGCGCGGCGCCGAAGGACACCATGTCGGCCAGGCTGTCATATTGCGCGCCGAACTCGCTCTGGGTATTCGTGAGGCGCGCGACGCGGCCGTCGACCGCATCCAGCACCATGGCGGCAAAGATGCCGATCGCGGCCTGGTCGAACTTCAGGTTCATCGCCATGACGATCGCATAGAAGCCGAAGAACAATGCCGCGGTGGTAAAGGCATTGGGCAGCAGATAGATGCCGCGCCGGCGCCGGATCACGACATCGTCGGCCGTCGCTGCCTCCGGCGGCGCGCGACGCAGCCCATGCCGCAGGGAGCGCGGCCCCTTGGGAAACTGCGTGACATTGCCTTTGGGCTTGCGCCGGTTGAATGTAGCCATAGCGATTCCGTTTTAATGTGATGCGAGCGTTCCGTCGCGGCCGCATCGGGCGCCCGCGAAACAGACTGGCAAGGCAGACTCGGGGAAGATAGCGTTCCGGTGGGCAAAAGCTGGATTATAGAGAAGCGCCGCTATTCTAGACGAGGGCTGCCCAAAAGTAACGCCCGCGGACTCAACGAAAGCGCACCTTGCCCACCGCCCGCATCTGCAGCGTGGTCTCGCCCGGCTCGAAGCTGGGCTCTTCCACCGCCTGCATTTCCTGGACTGCGGCAGCGCGCATGGCCTTCGGCGCGGCATCCTGCGGCAGGTAATTGCCCGATCCTTCGAAGTCGAGGGTATCGAGCACGGCGTCTGCCGGATTGCGGCCCATGGCCCTGGCAATCGCCGCGATGCGCTCGTTCAGGTTGACGTAGGTGGCGGCGATGCGTTGCTCGTCGAGCTTCTTCGCGGTGCCGGCTGACAGGCCGAAGCGCAGGCCATTCAGCGCCAGCGTCTTTTGGCTTGCCGCCACGGTGGCCGGCAAGCCAGCCAGGTTGGTCGTGGTGACATCGAGATATTGCCCGACCCGCCAGCCAACTGGCTGCAGCCTGGCACCGGCCGGCCTTGGCTGCGGCTGCCCCTCGGGATAGACCGGATAGGTGTAGTAGCCGCGGGTCTGCAGCACGGCAGAAGGATCCTGCCGCTTCACGATGTCGGCGCCCTGCTTCATCTTCAGATTCACGCGCGAGGCCGCGGCGGCCTTGTCCTTGTCCTGCTCTTCCACCATCAATGTCAGCACCGCTTCATCATTGCCATGGCGGACCTCGCCCGATGCCGGCACGATGACCAGCGTGCCGCTGGTCTGCACCGGCTGCTGCGCCGGGGTCTGCGCCAGCGCGGCGGTGCATAGCAGGCTGGCGCCCGACAGCATGAGCATGACATGTCTTTTCATGGTGACTCCCTGATAAAAATGGACGAAAAAAAAGCTGCGCGGACGCACAGCTTTTTGTTGGAGCAAAAGCCGATTAGTTCTTGGACTGATCCACCAGCTTATTCTTGGCGATCCACGGCATCATCGCGCGCAGCTTGGCGCCGACTTGCTCGATGTCATGCTCTGCGTTCAGGCGACGGCGGGAAATCAGGGTCGGCGCGCCGGCCTTGTTTTCCAGGATGAAGCTCTTGGCGTATTCACCGGTCTGGATGTCCTTGAGGCACTGGCGCATCGCGTTCTTGGTGTCTTCGGTGACCACGCGCGGGCCGGTGACGTATTCGCCGTATTCCGCGTTGTTGGAGATCGAGTAATTCATGTTGGCGATGCCGCCTTCATAGATCAGGTCGACGATCAGCTTGAGTTCGTGCAGGCATTCGAAGTAAGCCATTTCCGGTGCATAGCCAGCTTCCACCAGCGTCTCGAAACCGGCCTTGATCAGTTCGACGGTGCCGCCGCACAGAACAGCCTGCTCGCCGAACAGGTCGGTCTCGGTCTCTTCGCGGAAGTTGGTTTCGATGATGCCGGCGCGGCCGCCGCCGTTTGCCATTGCATAGGACAGCGCGATGTCGCGTGCATTGCCGGACTTGTCCTGGTAGACGGCGATCAGGTGCGGCACGCCGCCGCCCTGGGCATAGGTCGAACGCACGGTGTGGCCCGGCGCCTTCGGCGCGATCATGATCACGTCGAGGTCGGCGCGCGGCACGACCTGGCCGTAGTGCACGTTGAAGCCGTGGGCAAAGGCCAGCACGGCGCCTTCCTTGGCGTGGGGCGCAACGTTCTCGTTGTAGACCTGGGCGATGTTCTCGTCCGGCAGCAGAATCATGATCACGTCGGCAGCCTGGACCGCCTCGTTGACTTCAGCCACGTTCAGGCCCGCAGCCTGCACCTTGTTCCAGGAAGCGCCGCCGCGGCGCAGGCCAACGGTAACCTTGCAGCCGGAATCGTTGAGGTTTTGCGCATGGGCATGACCCTGGGAGCCGTAGCCGATGATGGCAACGTTCTTGCCCTTGATCAGGGACAGGTCGCAGTCTTTGTCGTAGAAAACTTTCATGATCTTCCTAAGATATGGGTAGTGTGTGGCTGGTTAAACTTTGAGGATGCGTTCGCCGCGGCCGATGCCGGAGCCGCCGGTGCGCACGGTTTCGAGAATGGCGCTGCGATCGATGGAGTCGATGAAGGCGTCGAGCTTGCTCTTGGCGCCGGTCAGTTCGATGGTGTAGGTCTTCTCGGTGACGTCGATGATGCGGCCGCGGAAGATGTCCGCGGTGCGCTTCATCTCTTCACGCTCCTTGCCCACCGCGCGCACCTTGATGAGCATCAGTTCGCGCTCGATGTGCGAGCCTTCGGTCAGGTCGACCACCTTGACGACTTCGATCAGCCGGTTCAGGTGCTTGGTGATCTGCTCGATCACGTCATCCGAACCGGAGGTGACGATGGTCATGCGCGACAGCGTTGCATCTTCGGTCGGCGCAACCGTCAGGGTCTCGATGTTGTAACCGCGGGCCGAGAACAGGCCAACCACGCGGGACAAGGCGCCGGCTTCATTTTCCAGCAGCACAGAAATGATATGGCGCATTACAGATCCTCCGAACCCAGCAGCATTTCAGTCAGGCCCTTGCCCGCCTTGACCATGGGCCAGACGTTCTCGGTCTGGTCCGTGATGAAGTTCATGAACACCAGCCTGTCCTTCATCGCGAACGCTTCGCGCAATGCGCCGTCGACGTCGTTCGGGTTCTCGATCTTCATGCCGACATGGCCGAACGACTCGGCCAGCTTGGTGAAGTCCGGCAGCGAATCCATGTACGACTCGGAATAGCGCGAACCGTAGTCGATCTGCTGCCATTGCCGGACCATGCCCAGGAAGCGGTTGTTGAGCAGGATGATCTTGGGCGTCAGGTGGTACTGCTTGCAGGTGGCCAGTTCCTGGATGCACATCTGGATCGAAGCCTCGCCGGTGATGCAGGCGACGGTCGCATCCGGATTGGCCATCTGCACGCCCATTGCGTACGGCAGGCCGACACCCATGGTGCCCAGGCCGCCGGAATTGATCCAGCGACGCGGCTTGTCGAAGTTGTAGTACTGCGCGGCCCACATCTGGTGCTGGCCGACGTCGGACGTAATGAAGGCGTCGCCATTCGTCACTTCCCACACCTTCTGCACCACCGACTGCGGCTTGATGACTTCGCGCGAGGTCGGGTACTTCAGGCAGTCGCGCTCGCGCCACTGGTTGATCTGCACCCACCAGCTGGCCAGCGCGGAAGGATTCGGGCGGATAGCCTGCGCATCGGCGGCGTCGAGCTGCGTCAGCAGTTCCTGCAGCACGTCCTTGACGTTGCCGACGATGGGAATATCGACCTTCACCCGCTTGGAAATCGACGACGGGTCGATGTCGATATGGATGATCTTGCGCGGATGCGAGGCAAAGTGCTTCGGGTTGCCGATCACGCGGTCGTCGAAGCGGGCGCCGATGGCGATCAGCACGTCGCAGTGCTGCATGGCCATGTTGGCTTCATAAGTGCCGTGCATGCCCGGCATGCCGACGAACTTGTCGCTCGAGGCACGGTATGCGCCCAGGCCCATCAGCGTGTTCGTGCAGGGATAGCCGAGGCGGTCGACCAGCTTGTTCAGTTCAGGCGAGGCGTTGGCGAGAATCACGCCGCCGCCGGTGTAGATCATCGGGCGTTCGGCCGACAGCAGCAGCTGCATCGCCTTGCGGATCTGGCCGGCATGGCCCTTGTCCACCGGCTTGTACGAGCGCATCTCGAGTTCCTTCGGGTACTCGTAGGCGCAGGTGTGCATGCTGATGTCCTTCGGAATATCGACCAGCACCGGTCCGGGACGGCCCGTGGTGGCGATATAGAAGGCCTTCTTCATCGTTGCCGCCAGGTCTTTCACATCCTTCACCAGGAAGTTGTGCTTGACGCAGGGGCGGGTGATGCCGACGGTGTCGCATTCCTGGAAGGCGTCCTGACCGATCGCTGTGGACGGCACCTGCCCGGAAATGATCACCATCGGGATCGAATCCATGTAGGCGGTTGCCAGGCCGGTCACGGCATTGGTCACGCCCGGGCCGGAAGTGACGATGGCGACACCGACCTTGTTGGAGCTGCGGGAATAGGCGTCAGCGGCATGGATGGCGGCCTGTTCGTGGCGCACCAGGATGTGCTGGAATTTGTCCTGCTTGAAAATTGCGTCGTAGATGTAGAGCACGGCGCCGCCGGGATAGCCGAAAACGTGTTCGACGCCCTCTTCGGCCAGGCAGCGGACAACGATGTCTGCGCCGGTGAGTTCCTGGGTCATACTAGTCCTTTCAAGGTCCATTGGAGATTGATCGGATGCTCTCTCCTGGCGAAACCGACATGAAGACAGTCCTGGGGCATCCCTTTCTTGTGCGGTGACGCCGGTTCGTTGCGCAGGGTTGTATGCGGTTCAAATCGACGCTAAACGCCACTCGTTCAGCCGGAGGTGCTGCAATTCTGGTACGGATTCATCGCGCTTGTGGCGCGGGTTAGAGCAAACAGCTTTCAAAAGAAGCGTGCCTAAGTCGGCGGCATCATCATGGGTCGCGCGCCGAAAGACATTGAAACGACCTCGCGTTACGAGGGAACGATACCGTACTTCCTTATGCACTATTGGTCAAGATAAATTGTTCGAAAATCAGGCAACTTGCCCTTTTCTGACTTAAAAACACGCACAATACGGGGCTTTTTTGCTAGCATGCGCAGCATTGCCAAGCCGCATCAGTCTGCCGCAGGCTCCGCACCTTCCGATACTTCCCGCAAAAACAAGAACGTGCCGCACTGAATGGCCTCCGACAAAGAACTCTCCGACTTTCTTGAAAGCGTCGAACGCCGCGCCTTCAAGCAGGCCGCGTTCGCGGTGCGCAAGGATGAAGTCGCGTTGGATATCGTCCAGGATGCCATGATCAAGCTGGCGGAAAAGTACGGCGACAAGCCGGCCGCCGAACTGCCGCTGCTATTCCAGCGCATCCTGCAGAACACCATCCACGATTATTTCCGCAGCGAAAAAGTCAGGGGAACATGGGTCACGCTGTTTTCGGGCTTGCGCGGCAACAGCGACGACAACGAGCCCTTCGACCTGCTTGAAAATTACGAAGCCGAGGAAGGCACGCAGGCGGCCGAATCCAGCGAGGACAAGGTATCGCGCGACCAGGTGCTGCAGGCGATCGACGCTGAAGTACAAAAACTGCCCGGACGTCAACGCGAAGCGTTTCTTCTGCGTTATTGGCAGGATATGGATGTCGCGGAGACCGCCGCGATCATGGGATGTTCCGAAGGTAGCGTGAAAACGCACTGCTCGCGAGCGACACACGCCCTTGCTCATGCCCTGAAAGCCAAAGGAATACGTTTATGAACATGGAAGAAACCAACTTCGCATACAAGGTGCGGCACGCGCTGAATCAGAACCTCGAACACCTGCCCGCCTCCACCACCAGCCGCCTGGCTGCCGCCCGCCAGGCGGCGCTGGCCCGCAAGAAGCCCGATGCGCCAATCCGTGTACTGAACGCAGCGACTGCCACGGCACATGGCGTGACCGGCGCACGTCTTGGCAATCCGTTTTCCTGGCTCAGCCGTCTCTCGGTGGCGCTGCCGGTCGTGGTCGTGATGGCCAGCCTGGTCGGCATGTACCAGGCGGAAAAGCAGCACCGGATCAGCGAACTGGCGGAAATCGACGCCATGGTGCTGTCGGACGAACTGCCGCTGAATGCCTATCTGGACCACGGTTTCAATGCCTATCTGGCCAAGCGGGGCGACTAGGATGACGGGTTTGCTGCGCTTTGCCCCTGCTCTTCTGGCCTGCGCGCTTGCCTTGCCGCCGGCCGCCCATTCGAACAGCATCGGCACGCAGCCTTCGGTCACGCTGACAAAAACCGCAGCACAGGCAAAGTCTGTACAGGTCGCCAGGCCGCTCTGGCAGGATTTGAGTCAGGAACAGCAACAGGCCCTGAGCCCGCTCGCCGCAGACTGGGGCAAGCTCGACGCAGCCCGCAAGAAAAAATGGATAGAGCTCACCAGGCATTATTCCAGCCTGACGCCGGATCAGCAGGCACGCATGCAGGAACGGATGCGCGAGTGGGCCAAGCTCAGTCCGGACGAGCGCCGCGTCGCCCGCGAGAGCTATGCGCGGGCAAAAAAGCTGGAACCCGAGCAGAAGAACGCGCAGTGGGAAAAGTATCAGCAACTTTCGGAAGAACAGAAGAACAAGCTGGCGGAAGAAGCCCTGGCCAGAAAACGGGTCACCGCTCTGCCGCCTGCGGCGCAGGACAATGGCAAGCTGGTGCCGCCCTCCAAGGCAGTGCTGAGGCAGCCTGACGCGCAGAAGAAAGCCGCGCAGCAGGCGCCACAAGCTGTACCACAACCGCTTGTACCGCAACCACTGCCACAGCCTGCGCAACCGCCACAGGAGCAGCAGCAACCCCCTCTGCTGCCATCCATCTCGAAATAAAGCCCGGTCTTGGAAAATTCTGCGACACCTTCCCTGCGCGTTCGCTTTGCCTGCATGCTTTACGAAGCAATGCTGCTGTTTGGCGTCCTTTTCATTGCCGGCTGGCTGTTCTCGACGATGACGCAGCAGCGTCATGCCCTGTACCTGCGCAGCGCGATGGAAATCTGGCTGTTCGTTGTTCTTGCCGTGTATTTCGCCTGGTTCTGGTCGCACGGCGGGCAGACCCTGGCGATGAAAACCTGGCGCATCCGCCTCGAACGCGCCGCCGGCGGTCCGGTCGGCTTCTGGCATGCGGTGCTGCGTTATGCGCTGGCCTGGATGTGGTTTCTGCCCGGCCTGGTGGTGGCCTGGCTGGTCGGCGCCAAAGGCTGGATGCTGGTCTTGATTCCGTGTGCCAGTGCCGCCATCTGGGCCATGCTGGCTTTTCTCGATCCGCAGCGCCAATTCCTGCATGACAGGATAGCCGGCACACGCCTGGTACGGCTGCCTCTGACGCTGGGCAAGCGCAAGCGCGCAAAGGCAGCCTGAGCGTCTGCGCCGGTGAGCGCCGCGCATGGCGCCGCATTCCAGTCCGACTCAACCAAGCCCTGCCCAGATATGGTCATCCGCGCCACGCGTATCCTGCTGTCCGTCCAGTTGCTGATTGCGGCAGCGCTCTACCTGCTCGCGATCAAGCGATTCGACATGAGCAATCACCTGCTGGCGGCATTGCTGGCCATCGGCGTGGTGCTGCTGGTGAGAATGGCCATTACGGCGAACAATTTCGGCCTGGCCTGGCTGTACCGCAGCGAAACGCCGGTTCACCACAGACTCAGCCGCGCCACGGCCATCCGCCTGTTCCTGACCGAGTACTGCGCTTCCATGATCACCTCCTCCTGGACCATGGGCTTCTGCACGTTCCGCGAATGGCGCGGCAAGGCAGACCTGCCGCCGGTGCTGCTGGTCCATGGTTACGGCTGCAACAGCGGCTACTGGCACTTCATGAGCCGGGCATTGCGCCAGGCGGACATCAGCCATTACACGATCGACCTCGAACCGGTATTTGCCGGCATCGACCAGTTCGTGCCCGCGCTGCATGCGCGCATCGAGGAAATCTGCCGCATGACCGGGCAACGCAAGCTCATCATCGTCGGCCATAGCATGGGCGGCCTGGTGGCGCGCGCGTACCTGCGCGACCACGGGGCGGCACGGGTGGCGCGCGTCATCACGCTGGGAACGCCGCACCGCGGCACCGGCCTGGCCCGCTTCGGGGCTGGCCATAATTCGCGCCAGATGCGCTGGCGTGGCAGCGCCACCGAAGGCCGCTGCAGTGCCTGGCTGGCGCGCCTTGAGCGCGCCGAGGACCCGGCGGCGCGCAGCCTGTTCCTGTCGATCTACTCCCACCAGGACAACATCGTGTCGCCGCAGTTGTCCTCGTCGCTTCCCGGCGCCGTCAATATCGAGTTCAATGGCGTTGGCCATGTCGCCCTGGGCATGCATCCGCGGGTGGTGAAGGAAGTCATTGCGGCAATCAGGCAGGTACCCGCCGCCTGAAAAGCCTTATGCCGCCTTCCGGGCAAGCAGCCGCCAGAAGATCAGGCAGGGCACCAGAATCGATGGCAGCAGCAGCACCATGTTGCGCAGCGTCGCCATCCACGGAAACGGGTTGAAGTGGATCGCCCACCATCCCACCGTCAGCACCATCCACAGGCAGGCGGCAAGCACCGCGATCGCCGCATCCAGCCTGCGCTGGCGCAACCGCCATGCCGCCAGCGCCAGCAGCGGCGGCAGAACATAGAGCAGGCTGGACTTGACCGAAGTCCAGAGCGCGCCGTACATCGCATCGAATGAAAAGCGCGGCGGACTGAACTGCAATGAAAGAAACAGACAGGCAATGCCAGCCAGCCATGCCCATGCGATGGCAATGATGCAGGTCCTGACGGTTTGATTTATTTCCATGAACGTGTCGTCACCCTTTGCGCATGGCGGGACTGCCATTGCGTGGCCAGGTTGCAATTGAAACTTTTCGATTGTATGGCAACCATATGGAAGAGCCTTGATGCTTCCGTGCATGCGGCACGGCGCAGCGGGCATGGCCTTAAAGGAATTGCAATGAACAGAATTTTCAACTCTCTGGCTGCTGCGGTATTGCTGGCCGCCAGCACAGCCAGCGGCGCAGCCGATCTGGTGGACAAGGCGGCGTCGGCAACCAATCTCAAGATTTTTTCGGCCGCCGTCAAATCCGCCGGATTCAATGAAACGCTGAAGGGAACCGGCCCCTATACCGTGTTTGCTCCCAGCGACGAGGCATTTTCCAAGCTGCCCGCAGGGAGCTGGGAAGCGCTGTCGAAGGACAAGGTCAAGCTGGCCGCGGTGCTGGCGCACCATGTGGTGCCGGGCAAGATGCTGGTCACCGAAGTCAAGCCGGGCCACATCAAGACCACGCAGGGCGACTTCGTCACGGTCAAGTCCGACAATGGCAAGATCACGGTCGACCAGGCCAACGTGATCGAGAGCGACGTGGCCGCCGACAATGGCGTGATCCATATCCTCGACAAGGTGGTGATGCCCGAGTGAAGCAGCGGCCAGCGAGCGTCATGAGCCGGCGCTCCTGCTTCGGGATTGCCGCCGTCGATGCTATCCTATGCCCCCACCCGACAGTTCACGCCCCCTTCCCCGCCAATGCAAGCAAAAGCGCCACGCCGCACCCGCGAACGGATACTGGAACTATCGCTGCGCTTGTTCAATGAGTTCGGCGAGCCGAACATCACTACCACCATCATTGCCGAGGAGATGGGCATTTCGCCCGGCAACCTGTACTACCACTTCCGCAACAAGGACGACATCGTCGACTCGATCTTTGCCCAGTTCGAAGGTGAGATCCTGCGCATGCTGTCGGTGCCCGCGGACCGCCGCCCGACCATCGAGGACGTGTGGCTCTACCTGCACCTGATTTTCGAGCTGCACTGGCGCTATCGTTTCTTCTACCGCGACCTGTCCGACCTGCTCTCGCGCAACCGCAAGCTCGAACTGCAGTTCAAGGAAATCTACAAGCACAAGATCCTGGTCGCACGGCAGCTTTGCGAAGGCTTGCGCAGCGACAGTGCATTGCAGGCAAGCGATATGGAAATCGATGCGCTGGCATCGAACATCGTGGTGGTGGCAAGCTACTGGATGTCATATGAGTACGTGCTCAATCCACGCAGGTACACCGAGCAGCAGGTGATGGCGGACGCCCTGATGCGCGGCTGTTACCAGGTGCTGTCGCTGATCGGCCCCTATCTGCGGGGCGATACGCATGCGCTGTTTCTGAAGCTGGTCGAGGAATACTCCAAGCGACCCAGGTAAAACGGTAGAGCAAGTCAAATCAAGTCCATTCAATTCATTCAATCAGGTTGCATCACAATGAAAAAAATCAGATCACTCTGTGTCTATTGCGGCTCCGCGATGGGCGCCTCCGAGCGCTATGCACAGGCAGCCCGCGCACTGGGCGAGGAACTCGTCAGGCGCGACATCGGGCTGGTGTACGGCGGCGGCAATGTCGGCCTGATGGGCGCCATCGCCGATGCCGTGATGCAGGGCGGCGGCCGCGCCACCGGCGTGATTCCCCAGGCGCTGATGAAGCGCGAGGTTGGCCATCATGGCCTGACCGAACTGCATGTGGTGAAGGACATGCACGAACGCAAGGCCATGATGGCCGAGCTGTCGGACGGCTTCATCGCCATGCCGGGCGGCTTTGGCACGCTGGAGGAATTGTTCGAGGTCACGACCTGGGCGCAACTGGGCCTGCATGAAAAGCCGATCGGCCTGCTGAATGTCGACGGTTTCTATGACGGCCTGACCGGCTTTGCCAGCCATCTGGTAAGTCAGGGCTTCGTGCGCCCGGACCATGCCAGCCTGCTGATGCATGCGCCCGGCGCGCCCGCGCTGCTGGACCTGCTGGAGAATTTCGTGCCCAGCCACACGGTGAAGTGGCTGGAGCGGGAACAGGCACAGAAGATCGTGCCCTGAAGCTGACAGCTGAGAGCTCTCAGCCGGCGAGCGCCTGGCGGAAGTCTTCCAGCAGGTCTGCATTGTCCTCGATGCCGACCGACACCCGGATCAATGACTCGGCGATGCCCATGCTGGCACGCCGCTCGGGGCCCATTTCATAAAAAATGGTATGCGCTACCGGGATCACCAGCGTGCGGGTGTCGCCGAGATTGCTGGCCGGGATGGCCAGGCGCAGCCGGTTCAGGAAGTCGAAGCAGTCGATGCCATCCTTCAACTCGAAGCTCAGCAGGCTGCCATAGGCGCGGAACAGCTCGCCGGCCAGCGCATGCTGCGGATGTGACTTCAGCCCCGGATAATGCACCGCCGCCACCCGCTCGTCGGCATCCAGCATTTCGGCCAGCGACAGCGCATTGCTGCATTCCCGCTCCAGCCGCAGTGCCATGGTTTCCGCACCGACGGCGATATGGTGGGCCGCTTCCGGACCGAGCGTGCCGCCGAAGTCGCGCAGCGCCTTGGCGCGGATCTGCGCCATGCCCCACTGCACCGGCGGAAACTTCCTGTAGTTTTCGGCGATATGCGGATAGCGGGTCCAGTCATATACACCGGTATCGGTCAGGCTGCCGCCCAGGGCGATGCCGTGGCCGGCAATCGACTTGGTCAGCGCATTGACAACCAGCCCCGCGCCAACCGCCCTGGGTTGGAACAGATACGGCGAGGTCATGGTGTTATCGACGATGAACAGGATGCCCCGCTCGCGGCACAGCGTGCCGATGCGCGCCAGATCCGCTATCTGGGTGCGCGGATTGGCGATGGTTTCCACGAACACCAGCCGGGTGGCCGGCGTCAGCGCCGCTTCGACATTGGCCACCTCGGTTGCATCCACCATCGAAACGGTGACGCCCTGCGCGCCTACGGTCTGCCACAGGCTGTTGGTATTGCCGAACAGGAAGGCCGACGAAACAACATGATCGCCCTCGCGCAGCAGCGCCTGCGCCACTGCGCCTATGGCTGCCATGCCGGTCGAAAAGCAGATGGTGCCGTAGCCGTTTTCCATCTTGGTGATCTTGTCTTCCAGCGCCGACACGGTGGGGTTGCCCTGGCGGCCATAGCGGTAGCCGGGCTGCCGTCCCTGGAATACCGCTGCCAGCTCGCGTGCATCCTTGTAGCCGAAGGCGACCGAGGTATGGATGGGCTTATGCAGGGAGCCATGCTCGATCGGTTTCTGCCGGTCGCCGTGCAGGATGGTGGTGGTGAAGCCGTACTGCGGTTTGTGATTCTCGTTCATCGGTGTGCAGATTCGCAAAAGCGGGTTGCGCCGCGTGGCCGCCGGCAGCAGCCACGGGCATGAGACGCATCAGGCTCAGTCGGCCGGCGCCAGCGACAGGTTCAGCTGGGAGCGCACCATGTCTTCGTTCGACGGCTGCGCATTGCCGCGCGTGGTTTCGATGCGGTCGAGATAGTCGCGGGAAATGTCGCCGGTGACGTAGTTGCCGTCGAAGCAGGACGCCTCGAAGCGCTGGATGGCCGGATTGGCGTCGGAAATCGAGCGCTTCAATGCTTCCAAGTCCTGGTACACCAGCGCGTCGGCGGTGATTTCACGGCAGACTTCCTCTTCCGTGCGGCCGTAGGCAATCAGTTCGCTGCGGGTCGGCATGTCGATGCCGTACACGTTCGGGAAGATCACCGGCGGCGCGGCGGAGGCGAAGATCACGCGGCGGGCGCCGGCGTCGCGCGCCATCTGCACGATCTCGCGGCTGGTGGTGCCGCGCACGATGGAATCGTCCACCAGCAGAACGCTCTTGCCCTTGAACTCGGAGCCGATCGCATTGAGCTTCTGGCGCACCGACTTGCGGCGGATCGCCTGCCCCGGCATCAGGAAGGTGCGGCCGATATAGCGGTTCTTGATGAAGCCTTCGCGGTAATCGAGATTGAGCTTCAGCGCCAGTTCGATGGTGGACGGACGGGAGGAATCGGGAATCGGCATCACCACGTCGATGTCGCCGGCGCTGAACTGGCGACGGATCTTGTCGGCCAGGTATTCACCCATTTTCAGGCGGGAATGGTAGACCGAGGCGCCGTCGATGACGGAGTCCGGACGGGCCAGGTAGACGAATTCGAAGGCGCAGGGATTGAGCACCGGATTTTCCGCGCACTGCTGGCTGACCATGTTGCCGTCGATGTCGATGAAGATCGCTTCGCCAGGCGTCACGTCGCGCACGAAGCGAAAGCCCAGTCCCTCCAGCGCGACCGACTCGCTGGCCACCAGGTACTCGGTGCCGGCGTCGGTTTCGTTCACGCCCAGGCACAGCGGACGGATGCCGAAAGGATCGCGGAAGGCCAGCATGCCGACGCCGGCGATCTGCGCCACCACGGCGTAGGAGCCGCGCACGCGCTTGTGCAGCGACGCCACCGCCTTGAACAGCGCCGACGGATCCAGCGAGTAACCCAGCGTTGCCTGCTGGATTTCATGGGCCAGCACGTTGAGCAGCACTTCCGAGTCGGAACTGGTGTTGATGTGCCGGCGGTCGTTGCGGAACATCTCGATCTTGAGCTGTTCCCAGTTGGTCAGGTTGCCGTTATGGGCCAGGGTAATGCCGAACGGCGCATTCACGTAGAAAGGCTGGGCTTCCTCTTCGCTGGAAGAACCGGCGGTCGGATAACGGCATTGACCAATGCCCATATTGCCTGGCAGCGAACGCATGTTGCGGGTGCGGAACACATCGCGCACCATGCCGTTTGCCTTGTGCATGTAGAACTTGTTGCCCTGATTGGTCGCAATGCCCGCCGCATCCTGACCGCGGTGCTGCAGCAGCAGCAATGCATCGTAGATCAGCTGGTTGACGGGGCTTTGGGAGACGACGCCTGCAATGCCACACATGGTGGAACTCCTAACTAAGACAATTCAAAACTGTACATGCCGGGCAAATTCGCCGGGCAGGAAAGGCTTGACGCTGCGGGCCGCGGATTCGGCCAGGGGGCTAAGCATCGCATCTTTCCAGAAAGGCTGCTGCGGAATGGCAGTCATGCCGCATATCAACACTGCTACCAGCACGATCAACATGCCGCGCGCAAAGCCGAACACGCTTCCCAGGCCGCGGTCGATGAATGAAAGGCCGCCGGCCTTGATCAGCGCCTCGCACATCAGAATCAGCAAACCCATCAGCAGCCGGGTGCCGATGAACAGCACCACGAAAGCGATGATGAGCCGGGTCAGCGCGCCCGGCACGGCTGCCGGCAGCCACTGCGCCAGGATTTCGCCGTACATGTTCGCCACCACAAATGCCGCCACCCAGCTCACCAGCGACAATACTTCGCGAACCACGCCGCGCATGGTGCTGATGATGACCGACGCGACCAGAATGAACAGAGTCAAATAGTCGAAGATCGTCACGCCGCCTGCCAGCCTGGATCAGGCCGGCACCAGCGTGCCAGCCAGGCCAATCTTCGACAGCTTGGCACGTACCCGATCGGCTTCTTCCTTGCTGCTGAAGGGGCCGACGCGGATGCGGGTCCGGCTGCCGCCATCCGTCGATACTTTCTGCGTGAACGAAGAAATACCGGCGGAACGCAACTTGTCCTGCAATTCATCGACCTTGTCCTGCGTTGCCAGTGCCGCAACCTGCACCACGAAGCGGCCGGATTCCTTCTTCGCTTCCGGTTTGGGCTCCGCGCGGCCTTCCAGGATGGCCCTGGCGCGGCTGGCTTCGTCCACCTTCTCGACCGCGTGCGGCGTCGGCTTGGCTTCCGGCTTGGCATGGGCCAGTTCGGTCTTGCGCTCGGGCTTGGCTTCGTTCTTGCCCTCGGGCTTGGGTGGGCGCGGCGTTTCGGCGCGCGGCTCGGCCCTGGGCTTGGGTTCAGGCTTGACCAGCTGCGGCATTTCCGAACGCGCCGCGGTGGAAGGCACGGCTTCGCTCGGGGTTGGCAGGCTGGCGGGATCGATGACTTCCTCGTCCTTGTCCAGGCCGGCGTTGCTGGGCAGCTTCGGTGCGCTCGCCACCGGCGGCGGCGTCTGCACGGTGCCGGCCTGGGTACGCTTGTCCTTGGAGGGAATGTCGATGGCGATGTCGTCGGTGACCGGCTTGGGCTCGGAATCCAGGATCATCGGCAGACCGACCACCGCGGCCAGCACCAGCGCCACGGCGCCGACCAGGCGGCGGCGGGCACGTTTCTTCTCGGGAAGCACCGGGTCGGACGCCCTGCGTTCCTTGCCCGTCTTGCCGCGCTTGCCGCGGCTGCGCACGGCGTCGGAATCCTCCTCGGCACGCGATTGAAAGGTGCTGTCGGAACGGGATTCCTGCTTGTTTTTGCGGAGGAATGAGAGCAAGCCCATGCGATTGATGCTGAATTTGTCAGTGATATTCGGATTTACGTGCGGCTATCACGCCTGCTACTGTAAGGAAAGATCCGAAAACCGCAATTCTATCATTCTCCCCTGCCCTGCTTCTCGCATTTGCATAGGCTTCTTCCGGGCTGGCAAAGGTCAGGATGCTATGTTCGGCATCCAGCGCCCCGGCACCCTGTACACCGGCTTCGGATAATTTTTCCGCAATGCTCGCTGCACTGGCCGCCCTAGGCAGAGGTAAATCAGTCACACACCAATGGTCGATATGCGGCTTCATGTGCGAAATGATGCCGTCAATATCCTTGTCGCTCATCGCACCGAACACCGCAAAGGTGTAAGGATGGAAACCCATGTTGCCGAGATTCTGGGCCAGTGCGCCGGCCGCATGTGGATTATGCGCAACATCCAGCACCACGGTCGGCCTGCCAGGCAGCACCTGGAAGCGCCCCGGCAACTCCACCATGGCCAGTCCGCTGCGCACTTCCTGGGCGCCGAGCGGCAGGCGGTCGCGCAGCGCTTCCAGCGCCGCCAGCGCTGCGCAGGCATTGAGCAGCTGGTTGGCGCCCCGCAGCCCGGGATAGCCCAGGGCATTGCGGCGCATGTTCCGGCCGCCGTAATTCCACTGCTGCTTGTCGCCGGAATAATTGAAATCCCTGCCCAGCAGCCACAGGTCGGCGCCGATATCCTCCGCATGCTTTTTCAGCGACTCCGGCGGCACCGGGTCGCTGCAGATCGCCGGCCGGCCGCTGCGGAAGATGCCGGCCTTTTCAAAGCCGATCTGCTCGCGCGTCACGCCAAGGTATTCGGTATGGTCGATGTCGACGCTGGTGACGATGGCCACATCGGCGTCGATCACATTGACCGCATCCAGCCGCCCGCCCAGCCCGACTTCCAGGATCGCGGCATCCAGGCCGGCCTGGGCAAACAGGCGCAGTATCGCCAGCGTGGTGAATTCGAAATAGGTCAGCGACACGTCGCCGCGTGCAGCCTCGACCGCCTGGAACTGCTCGACCAGGGTCGCATCGTCGACGATCTCGCCGTTCATGCGTGCCCGCTCATTGAAATGCACCAGGTGCGGCGAGGTATAGAGTCCGACCCGATAGCCCGCCTGCAGCAGGATGGACTCCAGCATTGCGCAGGTCGAACCCTTGCCATTGGTGCCGCCCACGGTGATGACCGGGCAGTCAAAGCGCAGGCCGAGGGCGTCGCGCACCCGGGCTACCCGCTCAAGACCCATGTCGATCGCTTTGGGATGCATGGCTTCGAGGCGGCTCAGCCAGTCGGGAAGCGTGGTGGGCAGGTTTGGATTGTTCATGACAGGCTATCTGGAGACGGATGGGCAATTGAAAAGGCCCGGACCTGCGACAGGTCCGGGCCATGGAGAAGAAGTCGGCCGCTTACGCGAGGACGTCGGCTGACTGGTTCTGCAGCAGCGCCAGCAGGCGGGCGATTTCCTCGCGCATCTTGCGACGGTCGACGATCATGTCCACCGCGCCCTTCTGCACCAGGAATTCGGCGCGCTGGAAGCCTTCCGGCAGCTTTTCGCGCACCGTGTTTTCGATCACGCGCGGGCCGGCAAAGCCGATCAGCGCCTTTGGCTCAGCAATCACGACGTCGCCCATGAAGGCGAACGATGCCGACACGCCGCCCATGGTCGGGTCGGTCAGCACCGAAATGAAGGGCAGGCGCTTTTCCGACAGCTTGGTCAGCATGGCGGTGGTCTTGGCCATCTGCATCAGCGACAGCAGGCCTTCCTGCATGCGGGCGCCGCCGGTGGCGGTGATGCAGATGAAGGGCACCTTCTGTTCCAGCGCCATCTGGGCGCCGCGCACGAAGCGCTCGCCCACGACCGAGCCCATCGAGCCGCCCATGAATTCGAATTCGAAGCAGGCAATCACCACAGGTAGCGACATGATGGAGCCGCCCATCACCACCAGCGCGTCGGTTTCGCCGGTGGCTTCCATGGCCGACTTCAGGCGTTCCGGATATTTCTTGCTGTCCTTGAATTTCAGGGTGTCGACCGGCAGCGCCTCATGGCCGATTTCATAACGGCCTTCGGCGTCGAGCAGCGCGTCGAGGCGCTCGCGGGCGCGGATGCGCAGGTGGTGGCTGCACTTGGGGCAGACGTGGATGTTCGATTCCAGATCGGTGCGGTACAGCACCGCCTCGCAGGACGGGCACTTGACCCAGAGTCCTTCCGGCACCGACTTGCGGTTGGCCGTGCCGGAACGTTGTATGCGCGGGGGTAGCAGTTTCTCTAGCCAGCTCATGGCGACCTCTTTTTCAATATTGTGCTGTTCTTGGGATGCCCCATGGACGCGGCGCCGGCCGCGCACAAGGCGGCAATATTACACCGACCGACCGACGGCTGCGCTGCGTTCGTCGAGCGCCTGGCGGATCGTGGCGACAAAGGCATGGGCCACCGCCACCGCCTCGTCCTGCGGCGCATTTTCCATTTCCTGGATGATGCGGCTGCCGATCACCACGCCATCCGCCACCGAGGCGATGGCGCAGGCGGTGGCGGCGTCGCGGATGCCGAAGCCGACGCCAATGGGCAGTTTCACGTCGCGGCGGATGTGCTCGATGCGGCGGCTGACCTCGGCTATGTCGATATTGCCGGCGCCGGTCACGCCCTTGAGCGACACGTAATAGCTGAAGCCGCCGCCGACCTTGGCCACCTGGCGGATGCGCTCTTCGGTGGACGTGGGCGCCAGCAGGAAAATTGTATCCATGCCGTTTTCCTTCATCAGGCGCGCGAATTCCTCGCACTCCTCGGGCGGATAGTCGACCACGATGGTGCCGTCGACGCCGGCGTCGCGCGCCGCCGTGACGAAGGCTTCCTGGCCCATGCGCTCGATCGGATTGGCGTAACCCATCAGCACCACCGGCGTGGTGGTGTTGGTGCGGCGGAATTCGCGCACATAGCCGAGCACGTCGCCGGTGCCGACGCCATGCTTCAGGGCGCGCTCGCTGGCGCGCTGGATCACCGGGCCTTCGGCCATCGGGTCGGAAAACGGAACGCCCAGTTCCAGCACGTCGACGCCGCCGGCGACCAGGGAATGCATCAGCGGCACCGTCAGTTCAGGCGCCGGATCGCCGGCGGTGATGAAGGTGATCAGCGCGGTTCTTTTTTGTGCCGCCAGCGCGGCGAAGGTAGGTTCTATGCGGGACATGGCCTGTATGTGTGATGCAGCCGGCAAAGGCCGGCTGGGGAATTAGTCGAATTTGCTGCCGGGAGCGAAAACCGCGGCGCTACTGCCCGCCGGGTTCCCGCCCGCTTCCTACAGAGCGCGCCTGGTGCGTTCGGCGACGGTATGCATGTCCTTGTCGCCGCGTCCGGACAGGTTGACCAGGATGCTCTTGTCCTTGGGCAGCGTCGCGGCCAGCTTGGCGGCATAGGCCAGCGCATGGCTCGATTCCAGCGCCGGAATGATGCCTTCGATGCGGCAGCTCTTGTGGAAGGCGTCGATCGCTTCGTCATCGGTGATCGACACATACTGGGCGCGGCCGATGTCCTTCAGCCAGGCATGCTCGGGCCCGACGCCGGGATAGTCCAGGCCGGCCGAGACCGAATGGGTCTCGATGATCTGGCCATTCGCATCCTGCAGCAGATAGGTGCGGTTGCCGTGCAGCACGCCCGGCGTGCCGGCCAGGAGCGATGCCGAATGCTTGCCGGTCTCGATGCCGTTGCCGGCGGCCTCGACGCCGATCAGCTGCGTGTCCTGGTAGGGAATATACGGATGGAAGATGCCCATGGCATTGGAGCCGCCACCGATGCAGGCCACCACGTAGTCCGGCTGGCGGCCGGTCATTTCGGGCATCTGGGTCAGGCATTCCTCGCCGATCACCGACTGGAAGTCGCGCACCATCATCGGATACGGATGCGGGCCGGCCACGGTGCCGATGATGTAGAAGGTGTTTTCGATGTTGGTGACCCAGTCGCGCATGGCTTCATTGAGCGCGTCCTTCAGGGTCTTGGAGCCGGATTCCACCGGCACCACCTTGGCGCCCAGCAGTTCCATGCGGTACAGGTTCTGGATCTGGCGGCGGGTGTCTTCGCTACCCATGTAGACCACGCATTCCAGACCGAAGCGGGCGCAGATGGTGGCGGTGGCCACGCCGTGCTGGCCGGCGCCGGTTTCCGCGATCACGCGCGGCTTGCCCATGCGCTTGGCCAGCAGCGCCTGGCCGATCACGTTGTTGATCTTGTGGGCGCCGGTGTGGTTCAGGTCTTCGCGCTTGAAGTAGATCTGCGCGCCGCCGACCATCTCGGACCAGCGCTTGGCATGGTAGATCGGGCTGGGACGGCCGACGAAATGCTTCAGTTCGTAGTTGAATTCGGCCAGGAATTCCGGGTCTTTCTGGTAATGCGCATAGGCCTCGCGCAGCTCGGTCAGTGCGTGGGTCAGGGTTTCGGAGACGAAGCTGCCGCCATACGGGCCGAAATGGCCGCGGGCATCGGGCAGGTTGTACTGGCCCAATGGCTGGGCATTGCTGGTTTGGGTAGTCATGCTGTTCCTTCGGGGTGTGCCTGTTGGAGACGGGCGTCGCCGGCGCGCACTGCCGCTGTGAAAGCGCGCATCATGCCGCCGTCCTTGACGCCCTTTTCGCGTTCGATGCCGCTGCTGACATCGACCGCGTAGGGTCGAACGCGCAACACCGCCTCAGTCGCGTTTTGTACGCTCAAGCCACCACTTAAAACGACCCGAGGCGCGAGTTCTTCTGGGATGAGAGACCAATCGAAAACCTTTCCGCCGCCGCCGTAGGCATCGACCCAGGTATCCAGCAGCAGGGCCGAATAACGGTCGCCGCCGGCGCGACAAATGGAGTCGTATTCTAGCAAATCGGCGGCCGTCGTATCGGGACGGACCCGGAATGCCTTCAGAAACGGCAGGTTTACCGCCGCCGCCAGCGCATGGCACTGCTCGGGTGTTTCATCGCCATGGAACTGCAGCAGCGACAGCCTGGCCGCGGCGCTGGCCTGCCGGACTTCCTCCTCGCCGGGATTGACGAACAGGCCCACGGTGGCAATGAAAGGCGGCGTCGCCGCCGCCAGCACCGCCGCCTGCGCCAATGAGACGCTGCGTGGGCTGGGCGGATAGAACACCAGGCCGATCGCGTCGCAGCCGGCGCTGACCGCGTCGGCGACATCCTCCGGACGGCGCAGGCCGCACAGCTTGATGCGGGTACGCTGCTGCATGGAATGAAAGGTCATAGGGCGAACACCGGGTTGGAAATAGCGTGGGCAGGCAATTTCCAGTTGGGGCCGTAATCGATCTTCGCAAGGTACAGGCCCTGCGGCATGAAGGTCGGCGCCGCCTGGGTGCGGTCACGGCACGCCAGCAGTTCCGCGATCCAGCTTTCCGGGCGGCTGCCGTTGCCCACATAGATCAGCGAGCCGACGATATTGCGCACCATGTGATGCAGGAAGGCATTGGCCGTGAGCGTGAAGCGGATCAGCTCGCCCTGCCGCTCGATGTCGATCGCCCGCATGGCGCGCACCGGCGAATTGGCCTGGCACTGGGCGGCCCGGAATGAAGAGAAATCCAGGTCGCCGATCAGCGCCTGCGCGGCGCGGTGCATCGCTTCGGCGTCGAGCGGCCGGAATACCCAGCCGGCGCGGGAATGCAGCAGCGGCGAGCGGACCGGGCTGTTGTAGAGGTAGTAATGATAGGTGCGGCAACGGGCGGAGAAGCGCGCATGGAACGGGTCGGCGCCCGCCTCCGCCGTCACATCCTGCGCCCAGCGCACCGCGATGGACGGAGGCAGGAAACTGTTGAGGCCGCGCACCCACGACTGCGACGGCCGGTCGATGTCGGTATCGAAATGGGCGACCTGTTCGATCGCATGCACGCCCGCGTCGGTGCGGCCGGCGCACTGGATATCGAGATCGCGCTGGGCGAACTGCAAGCCGGCTGCCTGCAGCATATCCTGCACGGTCTGCCGGTGCGGCTGGGTCTGCCAGCCCTGCCAGGGCGTGCCGTCGTATTGAATGCCGATTGCAATGCGTTTCAAGGTAAGTCCGTTGTATCGATGTCGTGATAATGACAAAACGGGCGACAGCAGCGCTGCGCCCGTTTCTGAAGGAGCAAGACAGGTTTAGTCGAGCTTGGCCAGCAGGACCTTGGCCTTTTCGCTTTGCTCGTTGTCGCCGCCCTTGATGACTTCTTCCAGCAGTTCCCGGGCGCCCTCGCGGTCGCCGATTTCCTGATAGGCCGATGCCAGGTCGAGCTTGGTTGCCATCTCGGCCGCATTGGAATACGAGGTTTCTCCCAGGGTTGGCACGTCCTGCAGCGCGGCATCGGTGCCGCCGTGCGGGTCGAGGTCCAGGCTGATGCCGGACAGGTCGAAATCCATCGGCGCCGACTCGTCATGGACGGCGGCCGTTTCAGCCGGCCTGCCCGGCACATCGAGTTCCAGCGGCGGGAATTCATCGTCATCCAGGCTGGGCGCAGCGCTCGCCGATGCCGCATCCGGTTTCGGCAAATCGAGGTCGTCGAGCTTGAAATCCATCAGGCGGGAGTCGGCAGGCGCCGCTTCGGCCGGTTCTTCGTCGGCATGGACCGCCGGCGGCGTGGGCGGCGGCGTCTTGCCGAAGCTGTCGAGGTCGAAGTCGAAATCCAGCAGGTTGGAGGCTGGCTCCGGGGTGGCCGGAGTCGCTTCCGGATCTGCTGCGGGGCCGGCAGCGGGAGCGGCATGCAGATCAGGCACGTCGGCGCTGTCGACATCCGGAAGTGCCGGAGCGACCGGCATCTCGCTGCTTGCCAGTGGCGTTTCGGTCAGGTCGGACGCGGCTGGCTGCTGGCCGGATGGCTCGACATCGGCCTTCTCGCCGGCGGTCGGCGCATCGTCCTGATGCGACTGCTGGGTCGTGTTGAGCAGCGCGTCGAAATCGATCTCGTTGCCGTGCGCCTCGTCCGCGGCGGATGCGGCGGCGGTTGCGCCGAGCCCGGCACCGGCGGCCAGGCCAGCGCCTGCACCCGTGTCCAACCCGTCGGATGGCTTGCGCGCCGACGCGTACAGCGGATTCGTTGGATCCAGCGACAGGCCCAGGATTGCAGCCTGTGCCCATTCCTCGCCCTCGCCCTTGGTCAGGCTGAACAGCTCGGTGGCGGTTGCTTCGAATGCGCGCAGGTCCTTGCGGGCGGCATAGATCTCCAGCAGCTTGCCACGCACGGCAGCGCGATCCGGCTGGGTGCGCAGGGCCTCCTTCAGGATTTCCTCGGCCTGGGCATCGCGGCCGTAGGCAATGTAGACGTCGGCCTCGGCAACCGGATCGACTTCATTGGTGTCGAGCTGGCTGGCCGAGGGCGAGAAATTCGAATTGAATACGCTGTTGTTGGTATCCACGCTCTGGCCGCCGGCGGCGCCGAACAGGGAGTTGGTCTTCAGCGTCGAGGTCGGCATGATGCTGGTGCCGCGTATGGCCTTCGCCTGCTTTGCCTTGCGCGAACGGGTGATGCCCAGCGCCGCCAGCAAGGCCAGCACCAGCGCCGATCCGCCCAGCACGGCCGGATTGCCGGTCAATTCTTCCAGCATGCCTGGCTCGGGTGGAGGCGGCGGTGCCGGGACGGCTGGTTTCGACGCCGGCTTGGCAGCCTGGGCGGCTGGCGCTGCTGCGGCGGCGGCATTGTCAGCCGCCGGCGCAGGCGTAGGCGTTGGCGTGGTGGCAGCCAGCGGCGCGCCAGCCTCTGCTGCCGGCGGCGTGGCGCTGGCGGCAGAGGCTGGTGCAGCGCTGGCTACCGCGGCGGCTGCCGGCTGGTCGCTGGCAGCGGCTGGCTTTTCCTGCGCGGCAGGCGCGGCCGCCTGATTCTGACGGGCGGCGAGATCGCGATTCTTGATTTCCAGCAGGCGCTGCAGGTCGCCGACCGTCTTTTCCAGTTCCTTGACCCGCGAATTGGCTTCGGCCAGCGCCTTTTCCTGGGCAATCCGCTCCTCGGCGTCCGCACCCGAAACCGGTGCGCCGGAGCGCGACACCTGGAGACGGTCGCGCGTTTCGCCGCCCGTGTTGCGCTGTTCCTCGACGCGGGAAGTCACCTTGCCCGACGCCAGCTGGCCGCCCTCGCCCTGGCCGGTGGCGCTGCCGGCGACCTGGCTGGCCAGGCGGTTGCGGTAATTATTGAAATCGGCCGATTGCGCCACCACGATGCGCCGCGCCTCGCCGTTGCTGACGCTGCGGGCGGCTTCGGCGTTGGGCACCGACAGGATCTGTCCCGTTCGCAGCCGGTTGATGTTGTTGCCGACGAAGGCATTGGGATTGGCTCTTTGCAGGGCCACCAGCATCTGGTCGAGCGACACGCCTTCCGGCTTGACCTGGCCGGCGATCGCGGCCAGCGTATCGCCGCGCTTGACCGGATAGCTGTCGCCGCTGGCGGCGGCTTCGGCCGCTGGCGCGGCGGCCGGTGCGGCACGGCTGGCTTGCTGACGGGCTGCCGGAGCGGCCGGCGTTGCTGCCGGAGCGGGCGCCGTTTCGGCCGGCTGGGCGCGGCGGCTTCCGACCGGGTCCAGCAACACCACGTATTCGCGCAGAAGACGGGTGCCGTTGCTGCTGACTTCCAGCAGCACGTCGACAAACGGCTCGTTCATCGGCTGCGATGAAGTAATACGAACCACCTGGCGATTGCCTCGCTGTTCGACGGCGAAGCGCAGATTCGCCAGCGAGGGATTGAATTCGATGTTGGCCTGCCGGAATGCCGCTGCCGGCGCCAGCCTGACCGACACATTGCCGGCCTCCTCCTTGCTGACCGACGTCAGTTCGATTTCCGCCTGCAGCGGCTGACCCAGGGCGGACAGCACGGTCAACTGGCCCAAGCCCGCGGCGCCTGCGCTGGCGCTGCCCAAAATAGCAGCGGAGACCACCGCTGCGCCTAGCGCCCTCCGTGCAAGGGAAGACGATTTTCCGGACATCTTTTCAGTGGTTTTTTTGGGCATAGGGGCTTGTTCCGCGGCACATCCGGCTGGGCCGGACTGCGCCATAAAGGCTGCGATCGGGAAGTTTCACCTTATCACCGGCGCGCTGGCGCTTGCAAGCAAGCCCCGGTGCGCCGGATAAAGCAAACCCGTCAAAGTTCGCGTGAGCGACAATTTGACGGGCTGACGTTGCGTTACGGCAACATAATCTACGACTTGGGACTGCGCTTGTCAAGCGTCCAGCACGATGCGCAGCATGCGGCGCAGCGGTTCGGCGGCGCCCCACAGCAACTGGTCGCCCACCGTGAAGGCCGACAGGTAGTCATTACCCATCTGCATCTTGCGCAGGCGACCGACCGGAATCGTCAGGCTGCCGGTCACCGCGGCGGGCGTCAGGTCCTTCATCGATGCTTCGCGGGTATTCGGCACCACCTTGGCCCACTGGTTGTTGCTGGCCAGGATGTCGTTGATCTCATCCAGCGGCACGTCCTTCTTCAGCTTGATGGTCAGCGCCTGGGAGTGGCAGCGCATCGCACCGATGCGCACGCACAGGCCGTCGACCGGAATCGCCGAACGCGCTTCGGCGCCGAATGCCGCGCCGCGGCCGAGGATCTTGTTGGTCTCGGCGCCGCCCTTCCACTCTTCCTTGGACACGCCATTGCCGAGGTCCTTGTCGATCCACGGGATCAGGTTGCCGCCCAGCGGCACGCCGAACTGCTTGGTCTCGTCGGCGCTCATCGAGTGCTGCTTGGCCAGCACCTTGCGGTCGATTTCCAGGATCGCCGATGCAGGGTCGTCCAGCAGCGACTTGACTTCGGCATTGATGGAGCCGAACTGGGTCAGCAGTTCGCGCATGTGCTGCGCGCCGCCGCCGGAGGCGGCCTGGTAGGTCATGGAGGTGATCCATTCCACCAGGTCATGCTGGAACAGGCCGCCCAGGCCCATCAGCATGCAGGACACGGTGCAGTTGCCGCCGATGTAGTTCTTCACGCCGCGCTTCAGCGCATTCTTGATCACGTCCAGGTTGACCGGATCGAGCACGATGATGGCGTCGTCGTTCATGCGCAGCGTCGAGGCGGCGTCGATCCAGTAGCCGTTCCAGCCAGCGGCGCGCAGCTTGGGGAAGACCTCGCTGGTGTAGTCGCCGCCCTGGCAGGTCAGGATGATGTCGCACTTCTTCAGCGCTTCGATATCGTTGGCGTCTTTCAGCGCAGTTTCGTTTTTCGCCTGCGCCGGCGCGCGTCCGCCCGCATTCGACGTTGAAAAGAACACCGGTTCGATATGGGCAAAGTCGCCCTCTTCCTGCATGCGCTGCATCAGGACCGAACCGACCATGCCACGCCAACCTACCAAGCCTACGAGTTTCATCATCTTTCCCTGGATGTCATTAAATTGCCGCCGGCTCAGGAAGCCAGCGCCTTCACCACCGCGTCGCCCATTTCACGGGTGCCGACACGGGTCGTGCCTTCTTCATAAATATCGGGCGTGCGCAGTCCGGCCGCCAGCACCTTCTTCACTGCGTTCTCGATGCGGTCGGCCTGTTCCGGCCTGTTCAGCGAGTAGCGCAGCATCATCGCGGCCGACAGGATGGTGGCCAGCGGATTGGCCACGCCCTTGCCGGCGATGTCCGGCGCCGAGCCGTGCGACGGCTCGTACAGGCCCTTGTTGGCCGCGTCCAGCGAGGCCGACGGCAGCATGCCGATCGAGCCGGTCAGCATCGCGGCGGCGTCCGACAGGATGTCGCCGAACATGTTGCCGGTGACGATCACGTCGAATTTCTTGGGCGCGCGCACCAGCTGCATCGCGGCGTTGTCGACATACATATGGTCCAGCGCCACGTCCGGATATTCCTTGTGGACGTCGGTCACGATGTCTTTCCAGAACTGGAAGGTTTCCAGCACATTGGCCTTGTCCACGCTGGTCAGGCGCTTGCCGCGCTTTTGCGCCGCCTGGAAGCCGACATGGGCGATGCGGCGGATTTCCGGCTCGGCATAGCGCATGGTGTCGAAGCCTTCGCGCTCGCCCTTGAACGGGCCGTCGGGCGCGGCGCGCACGCCGCGCGGCTGGCCGAAATAGATGTCGCCGGTCAGTTCGCGGATGATCAGGATGTCCAGGCCCGATACCACTTCCGGCTTCAGCGTCGATGCGCCGGCCAGTTCCGGATACAGGATGGCCGGACGCAGGTTGGCGAACAGCTGCAGGTTCTTGCGCAGCCCCAGGATGGCCTGCTCGGGGCGCAGCGGACGGTCCAGCGTGTCGTACTTCCAGTCGCCGACCGCGCCGAACAGCACCGCGTCGGCTTCCTGCGCCAGCTTCAGCGTGCCTTCCGGCAGCGGATGGCCGTGCGCCTCGTAGCCGGCGCCGCCGACCGGCGCGCTTTCCAGCTCGAACTTCTCGTCCAGCGACTGCAGCACGCGCACTGCCTGTTCAATGATTTCCGGACCGATGCCGTCGCCCGGCAGGACTGCTATTTTCATTCTTTTCTTTCCTGTTGGTTCAGATGGTGTTGGCCAGCCAGGGCTGGGCCGCCAGGTGGCGTTCCTCGAAGGCGCGGATCCGGTCGGCCTTCTGCAGCGTCAGGCCGATGTCGTCCAGGCCGTTCAACATGCAGAACTTGCGGAAGGCGTCGATCTCGAACGGGAACACCGCGCTGCCATTGCTGGTGGCGACCGTCTGCTTTTCCAGGTCGACCACCAGCTTGTAGCCGGGGAAGGCCTTGACTTCATTGAACAGCTGGTCGACCTGCGCTTCCGTCAGCGCGATGGGCAGCAGGCCGTTCTTGTAGCAGTTGTTGAAGAAGATGTCGGCGAAGCTGGGAGCGATCACCGCGCGGAAGCCGTATTGGTCCAGCGCCCACGGCGCATGCTCGCGCGACGAGCCGCAGCCGAAGTTCTTGCGCGCCAGCAGAATGGAGGCGCCCTGGTAGCGCGGCTGGTTCAGCACGAAGTCCGGGTTCAGCGGACGCTTGCTGTTGTCCATGCCGGGTTCGCCATGGTCCAGGTAACGCCATTCGTCGAACAGGTTGGGGCCGAAGCCGGTGCGCTTGATGGACTTCAGGAATTGCTTGGGAATGATGGCGTCGGTATCGACGTTGGCGCGGTCCAGCGGCGCCACCAGGCCTTCGAGCAGGGTGAATTTGTTCATGGGTATCGCTTCCTATCCGGTTACAGTGCGCGCACGTCGACGAAGTGGCCCGTCACGCCGGCCGCGGCGGCCATTGCCGGGCTGACCAGATGGGTGCGGCCGCCGGCGCCCTGCCGGCCCTCGAAGTTGCGGTTCGAGGTGGAGGCGCAGCGCTCGCCCGGCTCCAGCCGGTCGGCATTCATCGCCAGGCACATCGAGCAGCCCGGCTCGCGCCATTCGAAGCCGGCGTCGCGGAAGATGCGGTCCAGGCCTTCGCGTTCGGCCTGTTCCTTGACCAGGCCGGAGCCCGGCACCACCATCGCCAGCTTCACGTTGGAGGCGCGGAACTTGCCGCGCACCACGGCGGCGGCGGCGCGCAGGTCCTCGATGCGGGAGTTGGTGCAGGAACCGATGAACACCTTGTCGATGCGGATATCCTCGATCGCGGTATTGGGCTTCAAGGCCATGTAGACCAGCGCCTTCTCGATCGCGTCGCGCTTGACGGAATCTTTTTCCTTGTCAGGGTCCGGCACCCGGCCATCGACCGGCACCACCATCTCGGGCGAGGTGCCCCAGGTGACCTGCGGCTTGATCTCGGCGGCGTTCAACGTGACCACCAGGTCGAAGCGCGCGCCCGCATCGGAATGCAGGGTGCGCCAGTATTCGACGGCGCGGTCCCAGTGCGGGCCCACCGGCGAGAACGGACGGCCCTTGACGTAGTCGATCGTGGTCTGGTCCACCGCCACCATGCCGGCGCGGGCGCCCGCCTCGATGGCCATGTTGCACACCGTCATCCGGCCTTCCATCGACAGCGCGCGTATCGTCGAGCCGCCGAATTCGATGGCGTAGCCGGTGCCGCCGGCCGTGCCGATCTTGCCGATGATGGCCAGCACGATATCCTTGGCGGTGACGCCGGCCGGCAGCGCGCCGTCGACCTGCACCAGCATGGACTTGGACTTCTTGCCCAGGAGGCATTGCGTGGCCAGCACATGCTCGACCTCGGAAGTGCCGATGCCATGGGCCAGCGCGCCGAATGCGCCGTGGGTGGAAGTGTGGGAGTCGCCGCACACCACCGTCATGCCCGGCAGGGTCGCGCCCTGCTCCGGCCCGATCACGTGGACGATGCCCTGGCGACGGTCGCGCATGTTGAAGTAGGTCAGCTTGTACTCGCTGGCGTTGTGGTCCAGCGTCTCGACCTGCAGGCGCGAGATCGGGTCGGCGATGCCTTCCGTGCGGTCGGTTGTCGGGACATTGTGATCGGCCACCATCAGGTTGGCGGAACGGCGCCACGGCTGGCGGCCGGCCAGCTTCAGCCCTTCGAATGCCTGCGGGCTGGTGACTTCATGCAGCAGGTGGCGGTCGATATACAGCAGGGTGGTGCCGTCATCGCCGGTATCAACGACGTGGGAATCCCAGAGTTTGTCGTACAGAGTTTGAGCCATGGTCGGGAAGGCGCGCAGCGCGCAGGTTTCGTCAAAAATAGTCTGCGATTATGCCATATCCCAGAGTGGCGCAAACCTGCCTTCCGGCGCTGGAAACCGCTGTCAGGTCGCTGCGCGCCCGCTCCCGTGCAGAAAGCGGAAGCAGAGCGCGGCCGCAAAGGTCGCCGCCAGCGACGCCGCGGCCGCCAGCACGAACACCGAGCGCGCACCCCAGGCGTCCCAGGCGGCCGACAGCGCCAGGCCGCCCAGCGTGCCGCCCAGGCCATAGGAAATGCTGATGTACAAGGCCTGCCCCTGCGCCTGCAGCGGCCCGCTGAACCAGCGCTGCAGCATCGCAACCGAGGCGGAATGATGGGTGCCGAAGGTGGCGGCGTGCAGCACCTGGGCCAGCACCAGCAGCGCCAGCGATTCCGCGCCGAAGCCGATCAGCAGGAAGCGCAGCACCGCCGCCAGCAGGCAACCCAGCATCAGCACGCGTACCCCAAGGCGGCGGAAGATCGGCGCCTGGTAATAAAAGAACACGATTTCCGCCACCACGCCGAGCGACCACATCAGGCCGATCAGGGTATTGCTGTAGCCCAGATTGGACAAGTAGAGCGAAAAAAACACATACAGCGCGGCATGCGCGGCAATCATCAGGAAGGTCGAGGCGAAGAAGGCGATCACCTCGGGACGCCGCATCAGCTGCGTGACCGATGGCGCATCCTTATCCGGCGGCAGATGCGGCGCCTCGCGCATGCAGAGGCTGGCACACAGCACCATGGCCAAAAGGCCCAGCGCCACCCAGGGCATGTTGACGATGCCGAACCGGTCCAGCAATTCGCCGGCCAGCGTCACCGCCGCGATGAAGCCGATCGAGCCCCACAGGCGCAGCTTGCCGTAGTGCGTCAGGTCGCCGCGCATGCTGGAGAGCATCAGCGCCTCGGACAACGGCCCCTGGGCGCTGGTAAAGGTGTTGATGGCCACCATCACCGTGAAATACCAGGCGAAGCCCTGCCCGAACAGCAGGCCGCTGCAAGCCGCCACCGCGCCGGCCGCGGTCATGCGCAGCACCAGCACCCGGCGCTGGCTGGCATCGGCCAGCCAGCCCCAGGCCGCCGGCCCGAAGATGCGCATCACCTGCATCATCGACATCAGCACGCCGATCTGCGGCGCGCTCATGCCCTGATGCGCGAAAAACAGGCTGGCATACGGCGAGAACACGCCGACATAGCCGTAATAGGCGAACAGGAACAGCGCGAACGGAAACGCCTGGCGCGGCCAGGCGGCGCCGGCCTGGTCCGCGGCGGGAAGGCGGCTGGACATGTGCTGAGCGGGCGCCGCCGGGTGTGAAATCAGGAAGCGATATGGCCGGGAATGCGTGGCGTGTCCACCGCGACGTCGCCGCATTGCGCGCGATGGCGCAGCGCATGGTCCATCAGCACCAGCGCCAGCATCGCCTCGGCGATTGGGGTGGCGCGGATGCCCACGCAGGGATCATGGCGGCCGAAGGTTTCCACCATGACCGGATTGCCGGCCTTGTCGATCGAGTTGCGCGCGGTGCGGATGCTGGACGTGGGCTTGATGGCGATCGAGACCGTGATGTCCTGGCCGGTCGAGATGCCGCCCAGCACGCCGCCGGCATGGTTGCTGGCGAAGCCGGCCGGCGTCAGTTCGTCGCCGTGCTCGGTGCCCTTCTGCGCCACCGAGCGAAAGCCCGCGCCGATCTCCACGCCCTTGACTGCATTGATGCCCATCATCGCGTAGGCGATGTCGGCGTCGAGCTTGTCATAGATGGGTTCGCCCAGGCCTACCGGCACGTTCTGCGCCACCACGTCGATGCGCGCGCCGCAGGAGTCGCCCGCCTTGCGCAGCGCATCCATATACGCTTCCAGTTCGGGAATGACATCCGGGTTGGCAGCAAAGAAGGGATTCTCCGGCACATGCTCCCAGCCGACGAAGGGAATCGCGATCTCGCCCAGCTGGCTCATGCAGCCCTTGAACACGGTGCCGTACTGCTGCTGCAGCCATTTCTTCGCAATGGCCGCCGCGCCCACGACCGGTGCGGTCAGCCGGGCGGAGGAACGGCCGCCGCCGCGCGGGTCGCGGATGCCGTACTTGTGCCAGTAGGTATAGTCGGCATGGCCGGGGCGGAAGGTTTCGACGATGTTGCCGTAATCATGGCTGCGCTGGTCCTGGTTGCGGATCATCAGCGCGATCGGCGTGCCGGTGGTCTTGCCCTCGTAGACGCCCGACAGGATTTCCACCGTATCCGGCTCCTTGCGCTGGGTGACATGGCGCGAGGTGCCGGGCTTTCTGCGATCGAGTTCGGGCTGGATGTCCTCCACCGTCAGGGCCAAGCCGGGCGGGCAGCCATCCACCACGCAGCCGATTGCCGGGCCATGGGATTCGCCGAAGGTGGTAACGGTAAAGAGCGTGCCGAAGGTATTGCCAGCCATGATGTCGCCAGAGGAAGTGTTTAGCGGAAAGCCGTGATTTTACCAGCGCGCCGACGCTGCCCGGCAAGCGCCGGGCGTTTGCCGGCGCCACTCCTGCGGTTCGCGGCTATTTCCAGTCGCCGCGCAGCGTCATGACCTGTTGGCGCAAGGCGTCCGGCGTTGCCTGCGCCGGCGCCAGCGGCTCGCCGACCGACAGCGACAGCCTGGACCAGAAGCCACGCCGGAACGAGCGCTCGAACGGATTACCGTCGCTGCGGGTAAGCAGGCTGCCCCAGAGGCCGCGCAGCGCCATCGGGATCACCGGCACCGGCGTGCGGGCGACGATGTGCTGCACGCCGCTGCGGAATGCATCGATCTCGCCGTCGCGGGTCAGTTTGCCTTCCGGGAAAATGCAGACCAGTTCGCCCTCCTCGAGGGCAGCGGCAATGCGGTCATACGCCTGCCGCATCAGCTGCGCGTCTTCCTTCGCCGGCGCAATCGGTATCGCCTTGGCGGCCCGGAACACCCAGGAGACCAGCGGTATCGCGAAGATGCGGTGGTCCATTACGAAGCGGATCGGGCGCGGACTAGCGGCGGCGATCACCAGCGCATCGACGTAGCTGACGTGATTGCACACCAGCACCGCCGGCCCGTATTCGGGAATGCGGTCGGTGTCGACCGTATGCACGCGGTGGATGGTGTGGATCAGCATCCAGGCGAAGAAGCGCATCAGGAATTCCGGCACCAGCAGGAAGATGTAGAGCGCCACCACGGCATTCATCAGCGCGGTGACCATGAAGATCTGCGGTATCGACAAGCCCATCCCCAGCAGCAGCATGGCCACCAGCGCCGCCGTCACCATGAACAGCGCATTCATGATGTTCATGCCGGCAATCGTGCGCGACAGATGCGCCGGGTCGCAGCGGGTCTGGATCAGCGCGAACAGGGGCACGATGTAGAAACCGCCGAAGACGCCGATCATCACGCAGTCGAACAGGATGCGCCAGCTGCCCTGCTGCCCGAGGAAGCCCGACACGCCGACCAGCTCGGTGTTGACATAGGACAGGCTGGCCAGGAACAGGTCGAAACCGAACAGGGACAGGCCGATCGAGCCGAACGGCACCAGGCCGATCTCCACCTTGTGGCCGGACAGCCGCTCGCACAGCAGCGAGCCGGCGCCGATGCCGAGCGAGAACACCGTCAGCAGCAGCACGAACACGCCATGGTCGCCATGCAGGTAGTTCTTCGCATACAGCGGAAACTGGGCCAGCATGATGGCGCCGTAAAACCAGAACCAGGAATTGCCCAGCACCGACAGGAACACCGTGCGGTTCTGCCGGGTGTAACCGATGTTGCGTATGGTTTCGGTCACTGGATTCCAGTTGATGCGCAGCCTTGGCGCCGGCGGCGGCGTCAGCGGTATCGCGCGGCTGGTCAGCCATCCGAGGATGGCAATCGCGATGGTGCCGCCGGCCACCAGTTCCACGCCCCAGGGCTTGTGCAGCACCAGCACCGCGCCCAGGACCTCGCCCAGCAGGATGCCGACGAAGGTGCCCATCTCGATCACGCCGTTGCCGCCGACCAGTTCCTCGGCCTTGAGCTGCTGCGGCAGGTAGGCGTATTTCACCGGCCCGAACAGCGTGGAATGCAGGCCCATGCCCACCACCGCGGCCACCAGCAGCCACAGGCTGTGCGTCACCCAGCCCACCGCGGCCAGCAGCATGATGGCGATCTCCAGCAGCTTGACGTAGCGCGTCAGCATGGACTTCTCGAACTTGTCCGCCAGTTGCCCGGCAGTGGCCGAGAACAGCAGGAAGGGCAGGATGAAGAGGCCAGGGATCAGGTTGTTGAGCAGGCCGACATCGGCCGTGGTCCAGCTTGCCGCTTCATAGGTGATGATGGTCAGCAGCGCGGTCTTGAAAACATTGTCGTTGAATGCGCCCAGAAACTGGGTCCAGAAGAAAGGCGCGAATCGGCGCTGGCGCAGCAGGGCGAACTGGCTGTTCTTTTGCATGGTCAAGGATGAAAGAAAATCTGCCGGCATGATACATGCCGGCAGGAAATCAAAAACCGCAGTCTACCTCAGGCAATCGCGTTGCCAAGCGCCATCCCGCTCAGGCAGGCATTTTCGATGCGCCCGCCCCCTTCCAGCCCGCAGTCGAACCAGTCGCCGCAGACGCCGATGCGGCGCGCTTCATCCCACAGGAACACGCCTGGCAAGGGCTGCAGCGCCTGCGCATACGGCCAGCGATGCACCGCCGAATACACGGGCTGGACGGCCGAACCGGTGATCTCGTGGAAGGCCTTGAGCAGCTTCTCGCGGGCACGTTCCGGGTCTTCCATCAAATGCTCGGTGGCCCATTCGGGCGTGGAATGCGCGATCCAGTGCTCGCCGGGCCGGCGCTGCGGCTTGGACGCGTCGCGCGCGATCCAGCCCAGCCGCCCGCCCTGCACCCAGGCGCCGTCATACGCCAGACCCAGCGTGTCCTGGAATGCCAGCATCAGCGACCAGCAAGGCGCCATCCGCATCGCAGCGGTCTTGGCCGCCAGTTCTGGCGCCGGCTCCAGCAGCAATGTCGCCTGGTCGGACGGGATGGCGAGTATCACTGCGTCGAACGGCCCGGCGGTCGCCGGGATCGGCACCGTGTCGGCTTCCACCGAGAGCAGCCACTGGTCGCCATGGGCTTCGATTGCATTGACCCGCTGCTCCAGGCGCACGTCGGCGCCCAGCGCAAGGTGGCCGGCCAGCGAGCCCATGCCCGGCACGCCCACCAGCCGCTGCTGGGCGCGGCCGGCCGGCTGCGCCTTGCCGTCTTCCAGGCGCACCAGCTTGCCGCCCCAGGGCGCCACCCAGCCCGCCTTGCGCCAGGCAGCCACCCGCTTCTGGAAGGCATCGCTCTGGGCAGTGAAATACTGGGCGCCAAAATCCAGGCCGCCGACCTCGGTCTCGCAGGTACGGGTCCGGCCGCCCACATCGGGATGCTTTTCATAGATCGTCACGGTATGGCGGGCGGCCAGAAGCTCGCGCGCGCAACTCAAGCCGGCAAGCCCGGCGCCGATGATGGCGATATGCATAAGTCTCCTTGTCTGTTATGCGGCATGCCGCGACGGCTGTCTCATTGGCCGCGGCCATAAAAAAAGCCGTTCATGCGGCAAACGCGATGAACGGCTTGGATCTGCATGCGACGGCCTACTCGTCTCCCTCGTTGGGCCAGTCGCGTATGTAGGCCTTCAGCATCTTGTTCTCGAAGCTCTGGGCCTCGAACACGGCCTTGGCCACGTCATAGAAGGAAATCACGCCGAGGAGCGTCCTGGCATTCACCACCGGCACATAGCGCGCATGGCGCTCCAGCATCAGGCGGCGCACTTCGTTGATGTCGGTGTCGGGCGTGATCGTGATCGGGTGGTCATCCATGTGCCTCCTGACCGTGCCATTACCCACCACGCCCTCGTTTGCATGCACTGCCTTGACCACTTCGCGGAAGGTCAGCATGCCGACCAGTTCACCGAATTCCATCACGACCAGGGAACCGATGTCCCTGTCAGCCATGGTGGAGATGGCCTGCTGCAATGGGGTTTCCGGCGTGACGGTATAAAGGATGTCGCCCTTGACCTTTAAAATCTCTGAAACTTTCATGTCCGCCCTGCCCGTTATTGTTTTGCCTTCCGCAATGTAGCGTAACCGTCCTGAAAAATCCAGCGCACGCCCGGGCCGCAACTGCTACGATGCCCGGCAATAATCAAGGAGAGAGACCAGCCATGAGCGACCCCAGATACCCGGGCTTCGACACGATGGCGCTGCATGCCGGCGCCGTTCCCGACCCCGCCACCGGCGCCCGCGCCACCCCGATCTACCTCACCACGTCCTACGTCTTCAAGGACTCCGACCATGCCGCCGCGCTGTTCAACATGGAGCGCGCCGGCCATGTGTATTCGCGCATCTCCAATCCAACCAATGCGGTGCTGGAAGAGCGCATCGCGGCGCTGGAAGGCGGCGTGGCCGGCATCGCGGTCGCCAGCGGCCAGGCAGCGATGCACCTGGGCCTGGCCACCATCGCCGGCGCCGGCGCGCATGTGGTCGCATCGCGCGCGCTGTATGGCGGCTCGCAGAATCTGCTGGCCTATACGATGAAGCGCTTCGGCATAGACACCACCTTCGTCGACCCGCGCGACATCGATGCCTGGCGCAATGCCATCCGGCCCAACACCAAGGTGCTGTTCGGCGAGACCCTCGGCAACCCCGGCCTGGACGTGCTGGACATTCCGCGCGTGGCCGAGGTCGCGCATGAACATCATCTGCCGCTGATGGTGGACTCGACCTTCACCACGCCCTGGCTGCTCAAGCCCTTCGAGCACGGCGCCGACCTGCTGTTTCATTCCGCCACCAAATTCCTGTGCGGCCACGGCACCGCGGTCGGCGGCCTGCTGGTCGATGGCGGCACCTTCGACTGGCAGGCGGCGCATGACCGTACCGGCAACTTCCCCGAACTGTGCGAGCCGTACGACGGCTTCCACGGCATGGTCTTTTCCGAAGAGTCGACGGTGGCGCCGTTCGCGCTGCGCGCGCGGCGTGAAGGCCTGCGCGACTTCGGCGCGGTGATGAGCCCGCACAATGCGTTTGCGATCCTGCAGGGCATAGAGACCCTGCCGCTGCGCATGGAAAGGCATGTGGCCAACGCCCGCCGCGTGGTGGAATTCCTGGCTGCCCATCCGGCGGTGGAATCGGTGTCCTATCCTGAATTGCCATCGCACCCGGACCATGAGCTTGCCAAGCGCCTGTTGCCGCGCGGCTGCGGCGCCGTGTTCTCCTTCAGCATCCGCGGCGACCGCGCCGCCGGCCGCCGCTTCGTCGAGGCACTGACCATCTTCTCCCATCTGGCCAATGTCGGCGATGCCAAGTCGCTGGTGATTCACCCTGCTTCCACCACCCACTTCCGGGTGCCCGCCGAACAGCTGGCCGCCTCCGGCATCAAGGAGGGCACGATGCGCCTGTCGGTCGGCCTGGAGGATGCCGACGACCTGATCGAAGACTTGTCGCGCGGCCTGAAGGCTGCGCAGAAAGGACGCTGAGATGGACTTCCAGATACAGGAAAAGACTGCCTACTGCTACACCGGCGGCAAGGCCTTCGATCCGGCGCAGCCCAGCGTGGTGTTCATTCACGGCGCGCAATCCGACCATTCGGTATGGATCCTGCAGACCCGCTACTTCGCCCATCACGGCTATAACGTGCTGGCGGTCGATCTGCCAGGCCATGGCCGCAGCGCCGGCCCGGCCCTGGACAGCATCGAAGCGATCAGCGCCTGGCTGCTTGCGCTGCTCGATGCCGCCGGCATCGACAAGGCCATGCTGATCGGGCACAGCATGGGCTCGCTGGCGGCGCTGGAAACCGCGGGCAGCGCGCCCGGCCGTGTGAGCAAGCTGGCGCTGGTTGGCACCGCCTATCCGATGAAGGTCTCCGATGCGCTGTTGAGCGCGGCGCGGGAAGAGGAGCAGCGCGCCATCGACATGGTCAACATCTGGTCGCACTCGACGATGTCGGCCAAGCCGTCCAGCCCGGGACCAGGCTTCTCGGTGATGGAGGGTTCGCGTCGGCTGATGCAGCGTATCGCGCAACGCGGCCCGGACCTGTTGTTCCATACCGACTTTTCAGTCTGCAACGACTATGCCCATGGCGAGGCCGCTGCCGCAAAGGTCAGCTGCCCCACCCTGCTGCTGCTTGGCCAGCGCGACATGATGACGCCATCGAAGGCGACCTCAATGCTGAAGCAGGCGATTGCGCATGCCCGCACCGTGATCGTCCCGGCCGCCGGCCACTCGCTGATGGCGGAGCAGCCGGATGCGGTGCTGGACGCGCTGTACGGCTTTGCCGGCGAAAAATAGCGCCTTCAGGCAAGCGCAGGCAGGGGATGCCGGCGGAAGTAGTCCGACAGCGCCTGCTGTAGCCCCTGCTCCACCGCCTCCTCCACCGCCTGCGACAGCGGCATGCCGTCGGTGGCAGTAAAAACGAACAGCCGGTAGACATCGGCCAGCCGCAACTGATCCGGATTGCCGAGCAGGGTCCAGCTGTCCAGTCCCTCGGTCTGGCGCTTGCCGAACTGCACGCGGCGGCGCACCGCCTCCTGCCTGATGCGACCGACCCAGCCCGCTTCCAGCATTTGCTGCAGCAGCCGTTCCGACTCTTCAAAGCCAATTCGGGTGCGGGTGCGCAGCGTTGCCGCAGATACCGCGGCCGACTCTTCATGCCGGGCCTGGTAGAGCACGCCCAGCAGGGCGAGCGCATCGATGAATTCGCTGCCGGGTTGTGGCACATGCCACCAGCGTTCATAACGCACCACCGGCAGCGCCGCCGCCAGCGTCGCGCCGATCAAAATAATGAGCCAGCCAAGATAGACCCAGACCAGAAACAGCGGCATGGCGGCCAGCGCGCCATACAGCACGGTATAAGTGGGAAAGCTGGCGACGAACACCGCAAAGAGCCGCTTGGACAATTCAAATGCAATTGCCGCCAGCACCCCGCCACAGGCGGCATCGCGCCAGTCGATCAGCCGATTCGGCACCACCATGTAAAGCAGCGTGAAAGCGCCCGAATTGAGCGCCAGCGATACCAGGGTATACGCCAGCGCACCCAGCAGCGGCACCCTCAGCACGACGCCATTGGTGGCGGCAAACAGGTAACCGGTCAACGAGATGGAAACGCCGATCAGCAAGGGTCCCAGCGTGATCACAGCCCAGTAAGTCAGCACCCGCTGCGCGAACGGCCGCTTGGTCCGGACCCGCCAGATCCGGTTGAAGGTGCGGTCGACCGTGCCTACCATGGCCACCGCGGTGCCGATCAGGGCCACCGCACCGACGGCGGACAGCCGGGTCGCCTGGCTGGCAAACTGGTTCAGGTAGTTCAGGATGGTAGTGGCGATCCCGCCCGGGATCAGGCTGCGCAGGAAGTAACTTTCTAGCGCGCGGCGGAAGGTATCGAACAGGGGAAAGGTGGTGAAGACAGCCAGCGCAATGGTCAGCACCGGCACCAGGGCCAGCACCGTGGTGAAGGTCAGGCTGCCAGCGACCTGGGGCAGGCGTTCTTCCTGCAGGCGGCGGCCGGCGAACCGCAGCAGGTCGCGCACCTGCACATTGGCGAATCCGGCGAAGAGCGATTGGTCATCCGAGAGCATGCGCTGTGCGATTTTGTTATAGCCAAAGCGCCCTATAATACCAAGCATGACTCAGCGCACGCTCACCCTGTTGGTTCTCTACTATTCCCGCCATGGCGCCACCCGCAAGATGGCCGACCTGATCTGCCAGGGCATCGACAGCGTCACGGGCTGCGAAGCCCGCCTGCGCACCGTGCCGGCGGTCTCGACGGTGACCCAGGCGAGTGCGCCCGCCATACCCGACCATGGTCCTCCCTACATCGAACTCGATGACCTGCGCGAATGCGACGGCCTGGCGCTGGGCTCGCCCACGCGGTTCGGCAACATGGCGTCGGCGATGAAATATTTCTGGGATGGCACCAGCGCCGAGTGGCTGGCAGGCACGCTGGTCGACAAGCCGGCCTGCGTATTTACCTCCACCGGCAGCCTGCACGGCGGCCAGGAATCGACCCTGCTGTCGATGATGCTGCCGCTCATGCACCATGGCATGCTGATGCTGGGCCTGCCCTACACCCATCCTGAACTGATGACCACCGCCGGCGGCGGCACGCCCTATGGCGCCAGCCACTGGGCAGGCTTGAACGGCGACCGCCAGATCGGCGAGGACAGCCGTACCCTGACCATCGCACTCGGCCGCCGCCTGGCGCTTACCGCATTGAAATTACGAGGCGCATGATGCAAAGCCCCGCCCAGAAAGCCTTCTACTTCGGCGCCGTAGGCAGCCTGATCGCCTTGATCATCCTTTGCGCGCTATGGGAAACGGTGCTGGCGCCGCTGCGTCCCGGCGGGTCCTGGCTGGTGCTCAAGATCATTCCTCTGCTGCTGCCATTGCGCGGCATCATCAAGCGTGACGTCTACACGCTGCAATGGTCGTCCATGCTGATATTGATCTATCTGGCCGAAGGCTCGGTGCGCGCCTATACCGACACCGGCCTTTCCGCGTGGCTGGCTTACGGCGAGATCGCCCTGGTCAGCATTTTTTTCCTCTGCAGCCTGCTCTATCTGCGCCCCTATAAAAAGTCGGCAAAGATGCTGGCCCGGCAGGTCATCAAAAAAGCTTCGGAATCCGTGAATGAATAATTTTCTCGATCTGTGCCGCGCCGCCATCGGTGCGCCTTATGTCATTACCAACGAGGCCGACATGGTCCCTTACCTTACCGACTGGCGCCGCCGCTTCACCGGCCGCGCGCAGGCCATCCTGCGGCCGGGATCGGCGGAGGAAGTCGCCGCCCTGGTCAAACTGTGCAGTGAAGCACGGGTGCCGGTCGTGCCGCAGGGCGGCAATACCGGCCTGGTGCTGGGCAGCGTGCCCGACGACAGCGGTCGTGAAGTCGTGCTCTCGCTCGGACGCATGAACCGGATCAGGGCGGTGGACGTGATCAACAACACCATGACGGTGGACGCCGGTTGCATCCTCGCTCAAATCCAGAACGCAGCAGCCGAAGCGGGCCGCCTGTTTCCGCTCTCGCTGGGAGCCGAAGGCAGTTGCACGATAGGCGGCAACCTGTCGACCAATGCGGGCGGCACTGGGGTTCTGCGTTATGGCAATACCCGCGAACTATGCCTGGGCCTGGAAGTCGTCACGCCGCAAGGCGAGATATGGAATGGCCTGCGCGGACTGCGCAAGGACAACACCGGCTACGACCTGCGCGACCTGTTCATTGGCGCCGAAGGCACGCTGGGCATCATCACGGGCGCGGTGATCAAGCTATTTCCCCAGCCGAAGGCGCAGCTGACCGCACTGGCGGCCATGCAGACGACCGATAACGCCCTGGCCCTGCTGACACTGGCGCAGCAGCGCTGCGGGGCGACACTGACGGGCTTCGAGCTGATGTCGCAGTTTTGCCTGGAACTTGTTGCGAAACATTATCCACAAATGCAGCTTCCATTTCCGCAGCCGTATCCACAATATGTGCTGCTCGAATTATCGGATAGCGAATCCGAAGAGCATGCGATGGAAACGCTGGAGTCGCTGATCACCAGCGCGCTGGAGGAAGACGTCATCCAGGATGCAGTGGTTGCAGGGTCCATCGCGCAGTCGCGTGCGCTGTGGGATCTGCGTGAACACATTACCTTGGCGCAAGCCGACGAAGGCAAGAATATCAAGCACGATGTATCGGTGCCGATTTCCCGTATCCGTGACTTCATACGGGAAACCGATGCCGCGCTTGCCGAGCAATTCCCGGGCATACGGATGGTCACCTTCGGCCACCTGGGAGATGGCAACCTGCACTACAACGTCTCGCCACCAGTGGGCGTGCCAGCGGATGAGTTCATCAACCGTCAGCATGAAGTCAATCAGGTGGTGCATGACAGCGTCAACAGCTACAACGGTTCGATCTCCGCCGAGCATGGCCTGGGAGCTTTAAAACGCGAGGAAGTAAAGCAGTACAAGTCTGACGTTGAAATGCGCCTGATGCGCACGATCAAGCAGGCACTGGACCCGCTTCAACTGATGAATCCGGGAAAGGTCTTATAACCAGACAAACGAGGGATACATGCGCTCAGAGCTGATGCTGTTTTCGATGATGATCGTTGCAGCACCTGCCCTGGCGGTGTACCGATGCGAAACGCACGGCGGCATCCTTTATACCGACACCCCGTGCGCCATGAAGCAGGTGGAACTCCCGCCTCCGCCCATTGCTTCCGACCCGGCAGGCGCCCGCCGGCTTGCCCAGCAAGAGCGGGAACAACTCGCCACGATGGAGAAGCAGGAAGAGCGTGCACAGAGTGAACGTCGTCGACGGGAAACTGGCCGCGAAAAAACCGTGGCTGCCGCCAGGAAGCGATGCACACAGCTCGGCCTGGAGAAAAAGTGGAGTGCTGAAGATGCCGCCTCTTCAAGTCATCTGGTCTCCGAAAAATCCGAAGCATTGAAACGTCATGCGCGTCGGAAAGCGGAGCGCTTCGATGCAGAATGCCGAGGCAAGTGAAGCCGGTTCTGGTTTCTCTCGCTGCACAATAGACGCCACCTTTCTAATGGCCGAACTCCGGCCATTCGATTCATCGAACAGTCTCTCTTCCGAGATCTCTCCCTTCTTTCAGTTCTTCCAATTCAAAGTCACGGAACTTGGCAGCAGTCGCGGCAACTCACGCGCCTGGGCTGATTGAAGATAGGAATAACCTACTCCTAAAGCTCGCAACGATCAGGGTTAGGATTCAGTTGTTTCGTTACTTCACCGGAATTCAGGGATATCGATGGAACAGGGTTTTAGGCAACTGATTAAGGAATTTTGCGACCTTACCGGCTTGGAAGAGCCCGATGCCATAGCGGAAGGCAAGTCATTTAATGTCGATGAGGTGGAATGCGCCATCATTTACCAGCATCATATCAAGCCGGAAGACATTTACTGCTATATCGACTATGGCCTTCCCCCTGGCCATCATCTCCCCGCGGTATATGACCAATTATTGAAGGCAAATTACCTGCAGTTTTGCAGCACAAAGGCAATATTTTCCTCATCCCCGCACACCGGGCATATCATTTTGGTGGCGGATATCCAACTCGCAGAGGCGACCGGAAAACTATTGGTTGAGCAATTCTCGCATCATGCCCAGCAAGCATTGACATGGCGTGATCAATTTTTTCTTTCCGGCGCTGATACTGACGCTCCGGAAGGATTCTCGATGCATATCGACCGTATTCCATACTCTTAGCTATTCAATTTTCCATCCCTCGTTGAATGACACTTTATGGAGAAATAATGCTGCGAACAATAGCAGGCAGAATGGTGCGCTCGAAGCAGGATCAACTGGGTTCCCCAAGAAATAAACAGCCTTCAAGAACAGGTAAAAGATATCTTTCAACCCGACACGCTCCTTCAAAAAAAGCAGGCATCGCTTTAAAACAGCCAAAAGCCAATCCTGAAGGTAGCAGTCCGACCTTTTTCCCTGATCGAGGAGAGAGTCAAGGCACGCATACTCCCCCGACGAATTTCTCCCAGCCATTGTTCGTGAATATAGAACAGTCCAGACAGGCATTCTCCGAAGCGACATGGAACCGTATGAACCTTGTAACGCCGTTGCTCATGTCCTTCCAGGCACGCGGCATCGGCGATTTTGTGCGCGAGTCGGGAGCGGGCAATTTCAATACAGCCGTCCATACATTGTTTCAGGCAAGCAGAGTCCTGCTTTGCACCGGCTTTAACGTAGCAGAAAATATGCCGGAAACAGATGGTCCTTTGGGAACGGCGCTTCTTGCCTATGCATGCTTTCGTGCCGATAAATACGTTGTCTTGGTTGCAGACCATCATAATGCCCATCTCGTAAGGGAACAATTAATTCTCCTTGATCCGGCATGTGCGAAAAACGTGCAGATTGAGGAAGTCAAAGCCAATAGCCAGGCACCCTGCGATTTATGGAAAGACATTCTCGACAGACACCAACCTGATGCGGTCGTGCACACCGAAGTTCCTGGACGGAATAAGGATGGCAAATATCTCAATATGCGCGGGATAAAAATCAGTGACTTCAATGCCGCTCTGGATGGAATTGCCGACTTGGCTAATGCGCGTCGCATTCACACAATCGGTGTTGGCGACGGCGGAAATGAGGCAGGAATGGGTCAGATAAAAGGTGTTCCAAAAGCGCTTAACTCGGAGGAAATGCAGGCAGTTATCCCGGCGGCACATCAGGTCATTGCGTGGAACTCCAATCTTGGTGCAATTGCGATGGGGGAGTTCGTGATGTCGGCTGTCGGAAAAGGCCCTAGCTGCACTGGAAAAGATTTTGAAGGAATGTTGAACATTCTTTTCAAAGAAGGCGCGGTGGATGGCATCACCCGTGGAAAGAAGCTAGATGAAAAGGTAGAAAACCCTGCATCCGCAGGCCACTACAACTTTACCTGTGTTGACGGAGCACGCAGTGACATACACATCGGAAACCTGCTGCAAATACAGGATATTGCACACAACGTCCCACTGACTTTTCCAGTTAACACGAACAGGAAAACAGTTTTATGAAGGCATCAACAACCGCCTGCAACAAACAGTAGTGTCGCCGTCAAACACAGCAAGTCAAAATAGCCATGCCAGTAATGAACATGGCTATTTTCTTTGCCTACGAAACGCAAAGCAATACAGGTCATCTATCAAAGTGATAGACAAATCCTAAAATTTACGCCGTTTGAATTTGCACAATCTATGCGATTGAGTGTCTTCTAAAATAGAAGAGGTTTTATAGAAGCATCATCAACTGCATCATAGGTTCAACATGGCAAATTTTTCGTCACCATTGGCTGAACAATTGCGCTCGACTGACGCATACGGAAAAGCAAAGCTTTTATTCGATGAAAAGCGGGAAGTATTTTCGAAGCTTACCGAAATCAATAAAAAGCTTCGTGACCTGCATACCGAGGCACCGGACGCGGTGATTGCGGCGAGAAATGACGTGCCTTTTAGAAATCCGCCTGGAAGACAGAAATCGGACAAAGGACATAAATAGGAAATGCCGGTTGGCCTGCCCAGAGGGATTCGAACCCCCGACCCTCGGCTTAGAAGGCCGATGCTCTATCCAACTGAGCTATGGGCAGCAAGAACGGAGCTAAGATGCGGACTGAATTGAAAACGGGCTGTCAAAAGACAGCCCGTTCATGTTACTGGTCGGAGTACAAGGATTCGAACCTTGGACCCCCTGGTCCCAAACCAGGTGCGCTACCGGGCTGCGCCACACTCCGAGAAGCAAGACTATACAACATCAAACGCAGGCGGTCAATTTCCTGTTGAAATCTTCTTCTTAAAACGGGACACGGCTGGCGATGCGCTTCGCCATTCTTTCAGCGGCCTCTGCGTGTTTGGCCTCTACCATCACACGGATCAGGGGTTCAGTGCCGGATGGACGAATCAATACCCTGCCTTCATCGCCCAATTCGTTCTCTACCCTCTCCTTTTCCGTCAGGATCGCCTCGTTATTTTGCCAGTCGAAACCAGGCTGTACTTTCACGTTGATCAGGCTTTGGGGATACATGTCGATATCCGCCGTACATGCGGCAAGCGAGTTACCACAGCGCTTCAGGGCTGACAGGACCTGCAAGGCTGACACGATACCGTCACCGGTCGTATGCTTGTCCAGAAAGAGCAGATGGCCAGAGCCTTCGCCGCCAATGTGCCATCCCTTTTCCTGCAATACTTCCAGCACGTAGCGGTCACCTACCTTGGCGCGCGCAAAGCCAACGCCCATCCGTTTGAAAGCCACCTCCAATGCCATATTCGTCATCAAGGTGCCTACTGCTCCATCAATTCGGCCAGCCGCCATGCGATCCTTGACCATAATGTAGAGCAGCTCATCGCCGTTATAGACCCGGCCTGAATTGTCGACCATCACTAGCCGATCGGCATCTCCATCCAGCGCGATACCAATATCCGCCTCATGCTCGCGCACAGCTTTCACAAGGTTTTGCGGTGCGGTTGCGCCATGCTTGTCGTTAATGTTCATCCCGTTGGGCTGGTTGCCGATGGCAACCACTTCGGCCCCCAGTTCATGAAATACATCGGGAGCGATATGGTAAGCAGCGCCATGGGCGCAATCGACAACCAGCTTCAGGCCGCGCAGATCTAGTTCATTGGGAAAAGTGCTCTTGCAGAATTCAATGTAGCGTCCCCTGGCATCGTCGAGCCGCTTCGCACGACCGAGTTTTTCGGAGGAAACGCACCCCATTGGTTCCTCCAATGCGGCTTCGATCGCCAGTTCCACTTCATCAGGCAACTTGTTGCCCAGCGCCGAGAAAAACTTGATGCCATTGTCATGGAAGGGGTTGTGGGATGCGGAAATGACAACACCGGCAGACAAGCGCAGCGCCCGGGTCAGGTAGGCAACAGCTGGCGTAGGCAGCGGCCCGCCCAGCATCACATCGACACCGGCGGCGGCGAAACCGGCTTCCAGCGCGGCTTCCAGCATGTAGCCCGAAATGCGGGTGTCCTTCCCGATCAACACGACCGGACGCCCGGTTGAGGCCTTTGTCTGCGCCAGCACCTTTCCCGCGGCATAGCCCAGGCGCATCACGAAGTCTGCTGTAATCGGTGCTTGCCCTACCAGACCACGCACGCCGTCGGTGCCAAAATATTTTCTTTTCATAAATTACCCAGGTTAACTTCCAGAAATTACGACAATGCGCGCCAAACCTTGAGTGCGTCGACTGTTGCAGCCACATCATGCACTCGGACGATATCTGCTCCGTGCGCCGCGGCACATAAAGCAGCCGCCACGCTTCCTGCCAGCCGCTCCTGCACTGGTTTGCCAGTAAGCTGCCCTATCATGGACTTACGAGACACGCCGACCAGAACAGGTATATCCAAGCGCTCCTTCAGAGATTCAAGATGCTTGAACAAGGCCAAGTTGTGTTCCAAATTTTTACCAAAGCCGAATCCTGGATCGACGCAGATCCGGTGACGGCTTACTCCGCGTTCTTGCAAGCGTGCGGCTGCAACCCGCAGAAAATCGGCGACTTCTTCCACCACGTTCTCGTAACGGGGTGCAATCTGCATATCTTCAGGATTGTTCTGCATATGCATGATGCAGAGTCCGCAATCGCTGTCGGCTACTGCCTCCACCGCTTCGGAAGTGCGAAAACCGTTCACGTCGTTGATCATGTCGGCTCCCGCCAGCAAAGCCTCGCGCATGACCTCCGGATTGCGGGTGTCTACCGAAATGGGTTTGCCGCAGTCGCGCAGCGCGTACAGCACGGGCAGCAGGCGGTTCAGTTCTTCCCCGTCTGGCAAGGCTAATACACCGGGACGCGTTGATTCAGCGCCTATGTCGATGATATCCACGCCTTCAGCGATCATCTGTTCCGCGCGATCAATGGCGCTTTCCAGGCGCTGAAATGAGCCGCCATCGGAAAAGGAGTCAGGAGTAATGTTAAGAATTCCCATGACCAGGGGACGCGATGCGTCGTCAAAAGACAAATCGTAACGCCCACAATGCATGATTCCTTGCATGGCATTCCACAAAAAAACAAAGGTGGGGATTTTACTCCCCACCTTCCGTCTCAACTGTTTTGCCGCATCAAATTTTGGAGATAACTCAAGCCGGTGCTGTGGCGGTCGGCGCTACGCCGCCGCCGCTGTCTGTCGGCTTCTTGACCGGCACCCCAGCCTTTGGCGGACGCGGCTCATGGCCTTCCATGATGTCATTGATCTGATCGGCATCAATGGTTTCCCAATCGAGCAGCGTGTTGGCCATCAGTTCGACCTTGGCCTTGTTCTCCTCGAGCAGGCGGCGTGACAGTGCATACTGCTGATCCAGAATGCTGCGGATTTCCTGATCGACCTTCTGTTGCGTGGCTTCTGAAACAGTCTTGGCGGACATGCGGCCGAAATAATTATCCTGTTCGGCATCTTCATAGACCATGGTGCCAAGTGTTTCCGACATGCCATAGCGCGTTACCATGGCGCGTGCCAGCTTGGTTGCCCGCTCGAAGTCATTCGATGCGCCGGTGGACATCTGGTGCATGAAGATTTCTTCGGCAATGCGGCCCGCAAACAGGATGGCAATTTCTTCCAGCATCTTGTCCTTGTACATATTCACCCTGTCATGCTCAGGCAACTGCCAGGTAAGGCCCAAGGCAAAACCGCGCGGCATGATGGTGACCTTGTGGACCGGATCAGCCTTGGGCAGGAGTTTCGCCACTACGGCATGGCCCGACTCGTGGAAAGCAGTGTTACGCCGCTCTTCCTCGCGCATCACGGCGGATTTGCGCTCCGGACCCATCACGATCTTGTCCTTGGCATCCTCGAAATCCTGCATTTCCACCAGGCGCTTGCTGCGGCGGGCGGCAAAAAGGGCGGCCTCGTTCACCAGGTTGGCGAGGTCGGCGCCGGAAAAGCCCGGTGTGCCACGGGCCAGCACGTCGGCCTTGACGTCAGGCGCAATCGGCACCTTGCGCATGTGAACATACAGAATCTGCTCACGGCCGCGGATATCGGGCAGACCGACCACCACCTGCCTGTCGAAACGGCCGGGACGCAGTAGCGCCTTGTCCAGCACGTCTGCACGGTTCGTGGCAGCAATCACGATCACGCCGGCATTCGCCTCGAAACCGTCCATTTCAACCAGCAACTGGTTCAAGGTCTGCTCACGCTCGTCATTTCCGCCGCCCATGCCGGCTCCGCGGTGACGGCCAACTGCGTCGATTTCATCGATGAAAATAATGCAGGGAGAATGCTTCTTCGCATTTTCGAACATGTCACGAACGCGGGAAGCGCCGACGCCGACGAACATCTCGACAAAGTCGGAACCGGAAATCGTGAAGAACGGAACCTTGGCTTCACCAGCAATGGCGCGCGCCAGCAGGGTTTTACCCGTACCCGGCGGGCCGACCATCAGCACGCCGCGCGGAATACGACCACCAAGCTTTTGGAACTTGGTCGGGTCGCGCAGGAAATCGACCAGCTCCTGCACCTCTTCCTTGGCTTCGTCACAACCGGCCACGTCAGCGAAAGTCACGGCATTGCTGTTTTCATCCAGCATGCGCGCCTTGGACTTGCCGAAGGAGAAGGCGCCGCCCTTGCCGCCGCCCTGCATCTGCCGCATGAAGAAAACCCAGACGCCGATCAGCAACAGCATCGGGAACCAGGAGATAAACACTTGCGAAAGGAAGGAAGGCGGTTCCGGCTGCTTGACGTCGAATTTCACATCGTTGTTGACCAGATCGCCGATCAAGCCCCGATCCAGATTGGTGACGGTGGCCTTGATCTTCTTGCCATCCGCGGTGGTGGCGATGATGGTGCGATCCTCGATCGTCGCTTCCTTGATGCGCTTGGCCTTCACCTCATCCAGGAAATCCGAGTAAGGAATCGGCGTCGCCCCACCAGACAGGCCGCGATCGTCGAACTGTTTGAAAACAGTAAAGAGGACCAGCGCGATCACCACCCAGATGGCGGCTTTTGAAAACATGTTGTTCACTAGAACTCCTTGGACTCAGATTGGTCCTTCTATGCGTCCGCAAATTCTACCCGCATTAAAGGCCGCTTACTAGGCGAGATATCAGGCCGAATATCTGCTTAATCAAGGACTAAAGAAGCGATTTACCGATTTAAAGGGGGTTTTTTAACGATTTACCAAGCAGGAAAATCTCGGATGATTTATCCCGGCTGGCCTTGGGCTTTTTCTGTATGACAGTCTTGAATTCCTGCCTGAACTTTTCCACCAGTTGACTGAAACCGGTGCCATTAAAACATTTGACGAGCAAGGAGCCGGAAGGTTTCATGTGTGCACGAGCAAACTCGATTGCCAGGTCGATAATGTGCTCCACCCGCGCGGCGTCTGCGATTGCGATGCCGGACAAGTTGGGCGCCATGTCGGAAAGCACCAGATCCACCTTCCTTCCTGCGAGTATGAGTTCGAGTTTTGCCAGAACGCTTTCCTCACGGAAGTCGCCCAGGATGAAATGGACATCGGCTATGGGTTCCATGGGAAGCATGTCGAGACCAATAATGGTGCCGTTGATGCCGCCATTTTCTGCGCCCGACAGTTTCTGGCGCACATATTGTGACCAGCTGCCCGGGGTGCTGCCCAGGTCGACGATGATCTGGCCGGGACGGATCAGCTTTTCGCTTTCGTCTATTTCCTTCAGCTTGTATGCGGCGCGCGCGCGATAGCCTTCTTTCTGGGCCAGCTTCACATAGGGGTCGTTTATGTGATCGTGCAGCCAGTTTTTGTTTAATTTGTTCTTTGCCATTCGCGTAGAATACTGCTTTTAAAGGATTTTTATGCTGAAACTCACCCCCGCAGAGCGTAGCGAACTGCGCTCACAGGCCCACGGACTCAACCCTGTCGTACTCATCGGGGAAGCCGGTCTGACGCCGGCCGTCACGAAGGAAATTGACGCCGCCTTGAATGCGCATGGCCTGATCAAGGTCCGGGTGTTCGGCGACGACCGCGAAGCACGCGTCGGCATGTATGACACCATTTGCGCGGAACTCGGTGCGGCGCCGGTGCAGCATATTGGCAAGCTGCTGGTCTTGTTCCGTCCGAAAAAGGAAGAAGAAAAACAGCGCCAGGAGAAAAAGGGCCGGGGCATGCGCGAGGTGACCATCGTCAAACCCAGCGCCAGCGGCACCAAGCGCCCTTCCGTCACACGTGTTCTTCTCAAGGGAAATGAGCGCGTAACCGCAGGCGGCAATATCAAGCGCGCCAAGGCACGCCAGACAAGCCAGAAAAAATCGTCGCTCGGCGGAAACTGAGCGACGAGTTCAGCAAGCGCCGCCGATGCAAGCGCGGCGCTGATCGCTCTTATATATAGCGCACTTCCAGAACTTCATATTCGCGGATGCCGGCGGGTGCCTGCACTTCCACGACGTCGCCAGCTGATTTGCCGATCAGCGCACGCGCGATTGGCGAAGTGATGGACACTTTCTTGTCCTTCAAGTCAGCCTCGTCGACGCCGACGATCTGATAAGTCACCTCTTCCCCGCTTTCCATATCTTCCAGCCGTACAGTCGAACCGAAGACGATACGGCCGTCTGCATCCAGCAACGCCGGGTCAATGATCTGCGCGGCGCTCAGCTTGCCTTCCAGGTCGGCAATGCGCCCTTCGATGAAGCTCTGACGCTCCTTGGCGGCGTCGTATTCCGCATTTTCGGAAAGGTCGCCTTGCGCCCTGGCTTCGGAAATGGCGTTGATGACTGCGGGACGGTCCTTGGACTTCAGGCGGGCCAGTTCTTCCTTCAGAAGTTCTGCACCGTGTTTCGTAATTGGAACTGAGCTCATATTTTGACGTGTAGAAATGAAAACCACAGAGGCCACAAAGACGATTCCCCGGCGAACCGGGGAATGCTGTGCGTTGTGGCCTCTGTGGCCCGGGATTGAATCGATGGGTTAGTTTAAGGTGTTATGCAGGCCTTGTAAATCATAGGCATGCAGTTCATCCAGGTGGGCCATACCCTCGACCGCGGCCTCTGCGCCAGCAATCGTGGTGTAGGTTGTCACCCTCGCCGCCAGCGCGGAGGTGCGGATCGCGCGCGAATCGGTGATCGCATTGCGCTTCTCCTCCACCGTGTTGACCACCAGAGCGATTTCCTGGTTCTTGATCATGTCCACGATGTGCGGGCGGCCTTCGGCCACCTTGTTGACCACCTCGACCGGAATGCCGGCAGCGCTGATGGCTGCTGCCGTGCCCTTGGTCGCAACGATGGAAAAGCCGATGCTGACCAGGTCACGCGCCACTTGCACTGCGCGCGGCTTGTCGCTGGCCTTCACGCTCAGGAAGACCTTGCCGGAACTCGGCAGGCGGATGCTTGCGCCCATCTGCGATTTCACGAAGGCTTCGCCGAAGGTCTTGCCCACGCCCATGACTTCGCCGGTCGACTTCATTTCCGGTCCGAGGATGGTGTCCACGCCAGGGAATTTCACGAAGGGGAACACCGCTTCCTTGACGCTGAAATACGGCGGCACCACTTCATTCATGATGCCCTGGCTGTCGAGCGACTGACCTACCATGCAGCGCGCCGCAATCTTGGCCAGTTGCAGGCCGGTGGCCTTGGAGACATAAGGCACGGTGCGGGATGCGCGCGGGTTGACTTCCAGCACGTAGACCACGTCCTGCATCTGTCCGTCGACTTCCTTCTGCTGGATGGCGAACTGCACGTTCATCAGGCCGACCACGTTCAGGCCCCTGGCCATCAGCGAGGTCTGGCGCTTCAGTTCGTCGATGGTGGCCTGCGACAGGGAGTAAGGCGGCAGCGAGCAGGCGGAGTCGCCCGAGTGCACGCCGGCTTGCTCGATGTGTTCCATCACGCCGCCGATGAAGGTGCGCTTGCCGTCGGACAGGCAGTCGACGTCCACTTCGATCGCGTCGTTCAGGAAGCGGTCCAGCAGCACCGGCGAATCATGCGACACCTTGACCGCCTCGCGCATGTAGCGTTCCAGGTCGCGCTGCTCATGCACGATTTCCATGGCGCGGCCGCCCAGCACATAGGATGGACGAACCACCAGCGGATAGCCGATTTCCTGCGCCAGGCGCAACGCATCTTCCTCGGTGCGCGCAGTGCGGTTGGGCGGCTGGCGCAGATCGAGGTCCTGCAGCAGCTTCTGGAAACGCTCGCGGTCTTCGGCTGCGTCGATCATGTCGGGCGAGGTGCCGACGATGGGTACGCCGTTGGCTTCCAGATCCAGCGCCAGCTTCAGCGGCGTCTGGCCGCCGTACTGGACGATCACGCCGTAAGGTTTTTCCTTGTCGACGATTTCCAGCACGTCTTCCAGCGTCAGCGGCTCGAAGTACAGGCGGTCGGAGGTGTCATAGTCGGTCGACACGGTTTCCGGGTTGCAGTTGACCATGATGGTTTCATAGCCATCCTCGCGCATTGCCAGCGCCGCGTGCACGCAGCAATAGTCGAACTCGATGCCCTGGCCGATACGGTTCGGACCGCCGCCCAGCACCATGATCTTCTTGCGGTCGGTCGGACGCGACTCGCACTCTTCCTCATAGGTCGAGTACATGTAGGCGGTATCGGTGTCGAATTCGCCGGCGCAGGTGTCGACGCGCTTGTAGACCGGGCGGATGTTGAGCGCGCGGCGCTTGTCGCGCACGGCCTTGTCGGTGGTCTTGAGCAGCTTGGCCAGCCGGCGGTCGGCGAAGCCCTTGCGCTTCAACTGGAACAGCACATCCTTGTTCAGGCTTTCCAGCGTCTGGGTTTCCAGCCACAGTTCGATGTCGACGATTTCCTTGATCTGGGCCAGGAACCACGGGTCGATATGGGTCAGCTGCTGCACCTCCTCCAGCGTGAATCCCTGGGCGAAGGCATCGCCGACATACCAGATGCGGTCCGGGCCGGGCTCGCCGAGCTCTTCCTCGATCACTTCACGGTCGGTGGTCTTTTCATTCATGCCATCGACGCCCACTTCCAGGCCGCGCAGCGCCTTCTGGAAGGATTCCTGGAAGGTGCGGCCAATGGCCATCACCTCGCCCACCGACTTCATCTGGGTGGTCAGGTGGTTGTCGGCCTGCGGGAATTTCTCGAACGCAAAGCGCGGGATCTTGGTGACCACGTAGTCGATGCTGGGCTCGAACGACGCCGGGGTCGCGCCGCCGGTGATCTCGTTACGCAGCTCGTCGAGCGTGAAGCCGACCGCCAGCTTGGCGGCGACCTTGGCGATCGGGAAGCCGGTGGCCTTCGATGCCAGCGCCGAGGAACGGGACACGCGCGGATTCATTTCGATCACGATCATCCGGCCATCTTTCGGATTGATCGAGAACTGCACGTTGGAGCCGCCGGTGTCGACGCCGATCTCACGCAGCACCGCCAGCGAGGCGTTACGCATGATCTGGTATTCCTTGTCGGTCAGGGTCTGCGCCGGTGCCACGGTGATGGAGTCGCCGGTATGCACGCCCATCGGATCCAGGTTTTCGATGGAGCAGACGATGATGCAGTTGTCCGCCTTGTCGCGCACCACTTCCATCTCGTACTCTTTCCAGCCGATCAGCGATTCCTCGATCAACAGTTCATTGGTCGGCGATGCTTCCAGGCCGCGCTTGCAGATGGCTTCGAATTCTTCCGCATTGTAGGCAATGCCGCCGCCGCTGCCGCCCATGGTGAAGGACGGACGGATGATGACCGGGAAGCCTACATCCTTCTGCACTGTCCAGGCCTCGTCCAGGCTGTGGGCGATGCCGGAACGGGCGGAACCGAGGCCGATCTTGGTCATGGCCTGCTTGAACTTGGAACGGTCTTCCGCCTTGTCGATGGCTTCCGGCGACGCGCCGATGAGTTCGCACTTGTACTTGTCGAGCACGCCATGGCGATGCAGGTCGAGCGCGCAGTTCAGCGCGGTCTGGCCGCCCATGGTCGGCAGGATCGCGTCGGGACGCTCCTTGTCGATGATGCGCTCCACCATCTGCCAGGTAATCGGCTCGATATAGGTGACGTCGGCCATTTCCGGGTCGGTCATGATGGTCGCCGGATTGCTGTTGACCAGGATGACGCGGTAACCCTCTTCGCGCAGCGCCTTGCAGGCCTGTGCGCCGGAGTAGTCGAATTCGCAGGCCTGGCCGATGACGATCGGGCCGGCGCCAATGATCAGGATGCTTTTAATGTCGTTGCGCTTAGGCATGTTTCACTTTCTCCATCATCGCAACGAAGCGATCAAACAAGGGGGCAATGTCCATCGGACCGGGCGACGCTTCCGGGTGACCCTGGAAGCAGAAGGCCGGCTTGTCGGTACGCTCGAAGCCCTGCAGCGAGTTGTCGAACAGCGAGACGTGCGTGACGCGGCAGTTGGCCGGCAGGGTTGCCTGGTCGACCGCGAAGCCGTGGTTCTGGGAGGTGATCATCACCTTGCCGCTGTCGAGATCCTGGACCGGATGGTTGGCGCCATGGTGGCCGAACTTCATCTTCAGGGTCTTGGCGCCGGACGCCAGCGCCATCAGCTGATGGCCCAGGCAGATGCCGAAGGTGGGGATGCCGCGCTCGATCAGTTCCTTGGTGGCCTTGATCGCGTAGTCGCAGGGTTCCGGGTCGCCGGGGCCGTTGGACAGGAAGATGCCGTCCGGATTCAGCGCCAGCGCTTCCTGCGCGGTGGCCTGCGCCGGCAGCACGGTGACCTTGCAGCCGCGCTCGGCGAGCATGCGCAGGATGTTGAACTTGACGCCGTAGTCGAAGGCGACCACGTGGTATTTCGGCGCTTCCTGCTTGCCGGTGCCCTGGCCCAGCTTCCACTCGGTCTCGGTCCAGACATAGGACTTCTTGGTCGACACGACCTTGGCCAGGTCCATGCCCGCCAGGCCGGGGAAGGAACGGGCCAGCGCCAGCGCGTCTTCGACGGTGGCGTCGGCGCCGGCCAGGATCGCACCGTTCTGGGCGCCCTTTTCGCGCAGCAGGCGCGTCAGGCGGCGGGTGTCGATGCCGGCGATGCCGACCACGTTCTGGGATTTCAGGAAGTCCGGCAGGGACTGGGTGGCGCGGAAATTGGAAACGCGCAGCGGCAGGTCGCGAATGATCAGGCCGGCGGCGTGGATGCGGCTGGACTCGTTGTCTTCCGGATTGACGCCGGTGTTGCCGATATGCGGATAGGTCAGCGTGACGATCTGGCTGTTGTAGCTGGGGTCGGTGATGATTTCCTGATAGCCGGTCATCGCGGTATTGAACACGACTTCGCCTATGGTCTGGCCGGAAGCGCCGATCGAAACGCCCCGGAAAATCGAGCCGTCTGCGAGCGCAAGGATGGCCGGTACTGGTTGGCCCTGGAAAAATGGCGGCAAGGGTAACTCCTGAGATGGTTACCGCCGCTGCGCTGGGCCTGGACACCGCCTGCGCGCCGCCCCGCGTGACGACGCGAAGCACATGCAAGGGCTGGTTTCGGAACTGGGTGGAAGGTAGGCGCTACGGCGGAAAATATTTTGGCTAAACCCAGCGATTATAGCGCGTAACGATCCTCACAGGCAAATGGCTTTGCCCGTTTTAACGGCGCGCCGTGGCGCGCCGGATTACTAGCTGCGGCTTGCCGCCGCGGCATCTCAGGCGTTCAGCGCTGCGATGCCCGCCTTGGCGATTTGGACGTCTTCGGACGACTTGACGCCGGACACGCCCACCGCGCCGACGCATTGTCCGCCGATCATGATGGGAACGCCGCCTTCGAGCAGGCCGTCGAGATTGGGCGCGGTGATGAAGGAGAACCGGCCGTTGTTGATCATGTCCTCATAGACCTTGGTCTCACGGCGGCCGAGGGCGGCGGTGCGGGCCTTGGAAGGCGCGATGTGCGCGGAAATCGGAGCGGCATTGTCCAGGCGCTGCAGCCACAGCAGGTTGCCGCCGTCGTCGACGACCGAGATCGTCACTGCCCAGTTGTTGGCCAAGGCTTCCGCTTCCGCGGCGGCTGCTATTTTTCGGACTTCTTCGAGGGTCAACACTTGCTTGGACTGCATCTCTGCTCCTTTAAAAAAGCACGATTGTACGATGTTAACCGGCGCTGGCGGCGGATTCTTCTTCACGTCCTATCACGCCCGATTTCCCACTGCCAAGACCGGCAATCGCGCGCCGGCGTGCGGCATCCCATAATTCATGCAGCGACGGCGGCTGCCCGCTGGAATATTCAGCAAGGCTGGCGGTCCCGCAGCACACGACCGTGCCGGCGCCATGGCGCTCAGCGGCTGCCTCGGTTGCGGCACGACACAGCCGGCCGGCAAAGCCTGACAGGGAAGCAGGCTCGACATTGCTGGTGACAATCGTGAAATCGGCGCTGCCGGTGCGCGCGACCGCGTCGGTCTGGCGCAGGATCTGCCTCAGCATGGCTTCGAGGTCGCGCCGCAGGCTGGCATGATCGACGCCATCCGGCACCGACAGGCACAGGCTGAGCAGGGCGAAGTTTTCCTGCTGGCGGATCGCGTAGCCGAGACGCCGCTCGGCGCCGGACTGGAGAAGATAGGGAGACACGGTGACCGTTGCCTGCCCCGATGCGGCCGCAGCATCGGCCGCTTCCTCATATTCCTGCTGCGCAATGACCAGTTGCGCCAGCAAGTCCAGGCGAGATACCAGCCTGGCGGTTGCCATGCCCTTGGTAATCAGGTCGGTGGCGCCGGCTTCCCTGGCGAGGCGGCGCTCTTCCATCTCATCCGCGCCCGAGACCACCACGACAGGCATTTCGCGCAGCCGCTGCGCCTTCGACGCGCGCATGCGCCGCAACAGACCGTAGCCGTCGAGCCGCGGCATGGTCAAGTCAGTGATGAGCAGCGCGATCTCCTCATCGCGCAGCAAGCTGTCCCAGGCCTCTTCGCCATCGTGGGCTTCGGCGAACTCGAACAGGTCTCCAAGGTGTTTGGTCAGCGTGGCCCGCACGATGCGCGAGTCATCCGCAATGAGCGCGCGCAACTTTCCGTGCGATATTTTTTGTGAATTATCAGACAACATTGCCTCCAACTGGCCAAAACATCAGATTACTTTACTGCAATTTTTCTTTGACAATCCCCATTGGCTTCGCTTACATTCGACGCCTTGCATGGTACAAGGCAGGAAGAATGACAGTCAAACGATCAAAACTTTCCACTTTGCTGCTTGCGCCAGCCCTGCTGGCGGCAACCTTTGCCGTCACGCCGGTTGCCTGGAGCACGGAGTCGGCGCCGGCCGAGCGCAATGCGGCGCTGCATGCGCTGCATCACATCACTGACCGCGCCGGCGACCTTGCAATCCGCGCGATGTCGATGATCGGCATACGGTACAAGTACGGCGGCAACAATCCGGAAAACGGCCTCGACTGCAGCGGCCTGGTGCGCTATGTGTTCAAGCAGGCCTGGGGCGCCGACCTGCCGCGCACCGCCGAGGAAATCAGCCGCGTCGGCGACACCGTGGACAAGAACGACCTGCGGCCGGGCGACCTGGTGTTCTACAACACGCTGCGCCGCGGTTTCTCCCATGTGGGCATTTATCTGGGCGACAACAAGTTCGTTCACTCGCCCGCCGCCGGCAGCTCCATCCGCATCGAGAGCATGGATCTGAGTTACTGGAAAAAGCGTTTCAACGGCGCCCGCAGGATCAGCGATCCTGAACAGAACTGATCGTCGCCGTACCTTCCCGCTTCATCTTGAGCTTGGCCCGCAATTCCGGCATGACGGTTGCCGCGGCCTGCTCTCCCGCCAGAATTGCCAGGTTTCTTCCGCTGAAGTCGCTGCCTTTCATCGCGCCCAGGCTGGGCGTGATCACGATATCGGCGTCCTTCATTTCCAGCCGGTTGATGGTTTGCCCCATGATGGCAAAGGTCTGCAGCACCACGTCCAGGCTGCTGGTGGAAGCCTGGGCGTCCGGGTCGGCCGAGATATTGACCGCGATGACGAAGTCGGCGCCCATTTCACGGGCATACCGCACCGGCACCGGCGCCACCAGGCCGCCATCGACATAACTTTTCTCGCCTATCTTTACCGGCTGGAACACGCCGGGCACTGAGGACGAAGCACGCACCGCCATGCCTGCATTGCCACGCTGGAACAGGATGGGCTTGCCGTTCTGCAGGTCGGTTGCCACCGCGCCGAAGGAAATCGGGAATTTCTCGATCGGCGCATTGCGCACGGCGCGGTTGACATAGCGCTGGATCGCCTCCCCCTTCAACACGCCCGAACTCTTGGCAAACAGCGGAACGGCCCAGTCCGAAATGGCGGCCTCGTCCATCTCGAGCGCCATCCGGTTGAGTTTGAAGCCGTTATTGCCGGCGGCGTACAGCGCCCCCACCACGCTGCCGGCGCTGGTGCCGACCACGATCTCGGGCTTGATGCCCTGCGCTTCCAGCGCCTTGATGACACCGATATGCGCGAAGCCGCGGGCGGCACCGCCGCCAAGCGCAAGACCGATGCGTACCGGATGCGGCGCAGCCGGCGGCGTCTGAGGCGCGGCCACAGGTTCAGGTGCGGGTGCGGGTGCGGGTGTCTTGGTCGTACCGCAGGCGGCGAGAAGGACAAGAACGCCTGGCAGCAGGCGCTTCAAGAACGTTGGCATAAGGAAATTTAGCTTGAGGGAAAAACGAACCACGGATTGTAGCGGAAGTTCCCGTCGAAAAGAGCCATAACTGGCATGGGATCTAATTGAGAATGATTCACATTTGCACCCGGTTTGCTATACTTGCCCGGCTTTTAACTTTCTTAACTTGCCAGGATGCTTACGTGATGAAACTTGCCTTTCGCCTGACCCTGATCGCTGCCTCGCTTGCCGTCACCCATGCCAGCTTTGCGCAGGAAAACGTGCTGAACCTGTATTCGGCACGTCATTACCAGACCGATGAACTGCTGTACGAAAACTTTACCAAGCAGACCGGCATCAAGATCAACAGGATCGAGGCGGACGACAACCAGTTGCTGGAGCGCCTGAAGAGCGAAGGCAAAAACAGCCCGGCGGACGTGATCCTGATGGTGGACGCAGCCCGTCTGTGGCGCGCGGAAGCGGACGGCCTGTTCCAGCCGGTCAAGTCGGCAGTGCTGGATGCGCGCATTCCTGCCAACCTGCGCGCTTCCGATGAGGGCAAGGGACCGGAATGGTTCGGCTTTTCCACCCGTGCCCGCATCATCGTGTACAACAAGGTGGCCGTCGACAAGAAGGATGTATCGACCTACGAATCCCTGGCCGACCCGAAGAACAAGGGCAAGGTCTGCACCCGGTCCGGCTCGCATCCCTACATGTTGTCGATGATCGGCGCCATGATTGACCGTAACGGCGAAGCGGCGACGGAAACCTGGGCCAAGGGCATGGTCAACAACTTTGCCCGTCCGCCTCGCGGCGGCGACACCGACCAGATCAAGGGCGTGGCCACCGGCGAATGCGGCGTGGCGCTGGCCAATACTTATTACTACGTGCGCATGCTGCGTTCGACCAAACCGGAAGACAAGGAGATGGTCAACAAGATCGGCTTCGTCTGGCCCAACCAGGAAACCTCCGGCACCCATGTGAATGTGTCCGGCGGCGGCGTGGCGCGCAATGCGCCGCATCGTGAAGCCGCGGTCAAGTTCCTTGAATACCTGTCCAGCGACGAGGCGCAGGCCTACTTCGCCAACGGCAACAACGAGTGGCCGGTGGTGCAGTCGGCCGTGGTGAAGAACCCGGCCCTGGACGCACTGGGCAAGTTCAAGATGGAGAATGTGTCGGTTGCCGCGATGGGCAAGAATCAGGCAACCGCGCAGAAGATCCTGGACAAGGCCGGCTACAAGTAAGTTCTTTGCATTGCGGCGTGGCAGCAGCGCCGCAATCCGGCGTTCTAGCCGCTGGTTTCCAGGTGCGGCGTGGCGACGATGGCGCTGCGCATCGGAAAACGCGCGGTGAAGGTGCTGCCCTGCCCCGGCGTCGAATCAATGTCCAGCTGCGCCCCGTGGCGCAGCAGCACATGCTTGACGATGGCAAGCCCCAGGCCGGTGCCGCGGGTCTCCCGTGACCGGCTCTTGTCGACGCGGTAGAAGCGCTCTGTCAGGCGACCGATATGTTCCGGCCGTATGCCGATGCCGGTGTCGGATACCGCGAACCGCGGCCCGTCCTCGCCCAGGCGCCAGCTTAGCCGGATGCGTCCGCCATCCGGCGTGTAGCGCACCGCGTTCGACGCCAGGTTGCCAAAGGCGCTGCGCAGTTCTTCAAGGCTGCCGCTGATGTCCGGACCGTCCACTTCCAGCGTGATCTCGTGGCGCCCTCCCGATAAGGCCTGCGTCTCCTGAAACACCTGCTCCATCAGCGTTGCCATGCGCACCGGTTCCGGCCGCAACGGATATTCGACCGACTCCAGCCGGGTCAGCGCCAGCATGTCCTCCACCAGGTTCTGCATGCGCTTGCCCTGCTCCGCCATCAGCTTCAGGTGCGCCTGCCGGGTTTCCTTGTCGAGGCCGGCATCGGCCTGCGCTATTTCCAGGAAGCCGTTGATCACCGTCAGCGGCGTGCGCAGCTCATGCGATGCATTGGCGATGAAGTCGCGCCGCATGCGCTCGATGCGCTCGGACTCGGTGGCGTCATGGGTCACCAGAATCTGGCGCCGGTTTTCAAACGGGATGATATGGACGATCAGCTTGCGGTCGCGCAGCGACAGCGTGAGCGGCTGCTCATAGCGACCGAGTATCAGGTAGTCGATGAAGTGCGGGCTGCGGATCAGGTTGGTCACGCGCATGCCCTTGTCGCGGTCGTTGGACAGGCCCAGGTGCTGTTCGGCGGCCGGGTTGCACCACTCCAGGAACAGCACGTCGTCCATGATCACCACACCGTCCGGCAACAGGCTCATCGCCTGCCGGAACCGGGTCAGCCACTCGTTGAGCTGCTGCCGGTTGTGCTCGTCTTCCCGGCGCAGCTTGTACAGCTTGGAAAAGATGTCGGTCCAGATGCCCGATGCATCGGACAGGCGGCTGTCCGGATCGTCCAGCCACTGCGACAGCCGCCACAGGTAGCCCAGCTGCAGGATGACCAGCGCGCAGACCGCAATCAGCGCCGCAAGCAAACCGACGGTCTTCCCGAAAAAATAGCCGGGCACCACCGCGGCGAGCAGGATCAGCGCCAGGCGCAGCAGGGTCGGCACCCAGAACAGCATCTTTGGACTCATCGTGGCAGGCGCATCCCTACTTCTCCGACAGCATGTAACCCACGCTGCGCACCGTCCGGATAAGCGACTCGGCTTCCTTCAGGGCCTTGCGCAGACGCAGCACATGCACATCGACCGTGCGCTCCTCTATCACCGCATGGTCGCCCCAGACCCGGTCCAGCAGCTGGCTGCGCGAGAACACACGCTCCGGATGGGCCATGAAGAACTTGAGCAGCTTGTATTCGGCGTGGCCGATGTCGATGCGGTTGTCGTTCAGGCTCACGGTGCAGCTGACCGGGTCCAGCGTGACCGCGCCGACCCGCATCAGCGTTTGCGCATGCTCGGGCGCCTTGCGCCGCAGCAGCGCCTTGACCCTCGCCGCCAGCTCGCGCGGCGAAAACGGCTTGGTGATGTAGTCGTCCGCGCCCTGGTTCAGGCCGGCGATCTTGTCCTCCTCCATGCTCTTGGCGGTCAGCATGATCACCGGCAGGCTGGAGAAATTGCGGTCGGCGCGCAGCCGCGAGAGCAGGCGCAGGCCGGACTGGTCGGGCAGCATCCAGTCCAGCAGCAGCAATTGCGGCGTGCGCTGCTGGAGATAGTCCCAGGCGCCGCCGGCGGTATCAACCGCGGCCGCATCCCAGCCGCTGTCGCGCAGCGTGTACCGCACCAGCTCGACGATGGCCGGCTCGTCCTCGACGATCAGAATTTCCGGGTTGTCTGCCGCCATCCGTATCACCCTTGCGCCGACTGGGCAGTGCTGGCGTAGTCGGTGTGGCGGATGTCCTTGCCCTCCACCACATAGATCACGTACTCGGCAATGTTCTTCGCATGGTCGCCGATGCGCTCCACCGCCTTGGCCACCCACAGTGTTTCCAGCGCGCTGGAAATGGTGCGCGGATCTTCCATCATGAAGGTGATCAGGTTGCGCATGATGGAGCGGAATTCATGGTCGACCGCCTTGTCCTGGGCGATCAGCCGGGTGGCCTGCTGGGCATCGAGCCGGGCGAAACTGTCCAGCGCATCATGCAGCAGCGCGCCGGCCGAATCGGCGATCACGCGCACGGTCTCGTAGTGGTTGATGGAGACCACGCCGCGTTCCTGCATGCTGCGCGCGGCGCGGGCGATCTTGGTCGCCTCGTCGCCTATGCGCTCGAGATCGGTGATGACCTTGATCGTGGCCATCACGGTGCGCAGGTCGTTGGCGGCCGGCTGGCGGCGCACGATCAGATGGCTGCAGGCGTCGTCCAGCGTGACCTCCAGCCGGTTCACCTGCTCGTCGGCCTGCATCACGCGGCCGGCGCGATCGACGTCGCCATGACGGAAGCATTCCAGCGCGTCGTGGAACTGGCTTTCGACCAGGCCGCCCATCAGCAGCACCTTGGAACGAATCTGCTCCAGGTCAAGGTCGTACTGCTTGGAAGAATGCTCGCTTGGCATGGTGTTCTCCTTGTTCTGCTGTCTGTTGATGCATCAGCCGAAGCGGCCGGTGATGTAATCCTGGGTCTCGCGGCGCCCAGGATTCATGAAGATCTGGTCGGTTTCGCCGAACTCCACCAGTTCGCCCAGGTACATGTAGGCAGTGTAGTCCGAGCAGCGTGCCGCCTGCTGCATGTTGTGGGTCACGATGGCAATCGTGTATTCCCCTTTCAGCTCGCTGATCAGCTCCTCGATCTTGGCCGTCGATATCGGGTCCAGCGCCGACGTCGGCTCATCGAGCAGCAGCACTTCCGGCTTGACCGCGACGCCGCGCGCGATGCACAGCCGCTGCTGCTGGCCGCCCGACAGCGACAGGCCGCTCTTGTTGAGCTTGTCCTTGACCTCGGTCCAGAGCGCGGCCTTGTTCAGCGCCCATTCGACCCGCTCGTCCATCTCGCCGCGCGACAGGTTTTCATACAGCCGCACGCCAAAGGCAATGTTATCGTAGACCGACATCGGGAACGGCGTCGGCTTCTGGAACACCATGCCGACCCGTGCCCGCAGCATGTTCACGTCCAGCCCCGGCTCGAGGATATTGCGGCCGTTGTACAGGATCTGGCCCTCGGCGCGCTGGCCCGGGTACAGGTCGTACATGCGGTTCAGGGTGCGCAGCAAGGTTGACTTGCCGCAGCCCGACGGGCCGATGAAGGCCGTGACCTTCTTGTCATGGATGCGCAGGTTGATGTTCTTCAGGCCCTGGAAGCCGCCATAGTAGAAGTCCAGGTTGCTGATCTCTATCGTCGCCTTCGGGCCGGGCGCATGGCTTGCTGCTGTGGATGGATTGCTGATCATGGCTATCGTCTATCAACGGTTATTGTTGCGTTTTCGGGCGGAACACGGTGCGCGACAGGATATTCAGGCCGAGCACGCTGAAGGTGATCAGGAGCGCCCCGCCCCAGGCCAGCGCGCGCCAGTTGTCATAGGGGCTCATCGCGAACTGGTAGATCACCACCGGCAGGTTGGCCATCGGCGCGTTCATGTTGGTGCTGAAGAACTGGTTGTTCAGAGCGGTGAAGAGAAGCGGCGCGGTTTCGCCGGAGATGCGCGCCACCGCCAGCAGCACGCCGGTAATGACGCCGGCCTTCACTGCCCGCAGCCGCACCATGGTGGCGACCTTCCAGCGCGGCGCGCCCAGTGCGAATGCGGCTTCGCGCAGGCTGGTGGGCACCAGGTTGAGCATGTTGTCGGTGGTGCGCACCACCACCGGAATGGCGATCAGCGCAATCGCGAAGCTGCCGGCCCAGCCGGAGAAGTGCCGGATGTTGGCCACGTAGATCGCATAGACGAACAGCCCGATCACGATCGACGGCGCCGACAGCATGATGTCGGTGACGAAACGGGTGATTTGCGCGAAGCGGCTTTCCTCTCCGTATTCGGCGAGGTAGATGCCGGCCAGGATGCCGATCGGCGTCGATACCAGCGTGGCGGTGCCGACCATCATCAGGCTGCCGACGATGGCATTGAGCAGGCCGCCGCCCTCGCTGCCCGGCGCCGGCGTGCTTTCCAGGAACAGCGCGCCGCTGATGGCGCTGAAACCATTGATGATCAGCGTAACAAGTATCCACAACAGGAAGAAAATGCCGAAGGCCATGGCCAGCACCGACAGCGCGATGCCGATGCGGTGCATCAGCAGCCGCTTGCGATAAACCGGGTTGCTTGCGTCGTGCATCATTTGGTGCCCTCTCTTTTCTGCATGGTCAGCAGCATGATCTTGGCGGCTGCCAGTACGATGAAGGTGATCACGAACAGGATCAGTCCGAGCGCGAACAGCGAGGACACATGCAGCGGCGCATCCGCTTCGGCGAACTCGTTGGCCAGCGTCGACGCGATGCTGTTGCCGGCGGCAAACAGCGACCAGGACAGCTTGTGGGCATTGCCGATCACGAAGGTGATCGCCATGGTCTCGCCGAGCGCGCGGCCCAGGCCGAGCATCACGCCGCCGACCACGCCGATGCGGGTATAGGGCAATACCACCTTGCGCACTACTTCCCAGCGGGTGCAGCCCAGCGCATAGGCCGATTCCTTCAGCACCGCCGGCACCACGTCGAACACGTCGCGCATGACCGAGGCGATGAAGGGAATGATCATGATGGCAAGGATGAAGCCGGCGGTCAGCATGCCGATGCCCATGGTCGGGCCGCTGAACAGCTGGCCCACGACCGGCAGCTGGCCTATGGTTTCCTTCAGCAGCGGCTGGACATGGTCGGCAAAGAACGGAGCGAACACGAACAGGCCCCACATGCCATAGATGATGCTGGGCACGCCGGCCAGCAGTTCCACCGCGGTGCCGAGCGGCCGCTTGAGCCATGCCGGGCAGATCTCGGTCAGGAACAGCGCGATGCCGAAGCTGACCGGGAAGGCCACCAGCAAGGCGATGAAGGAGGTGATCAGGGTGCCGGCAATGGCGATCAGGGCGCCGTACTGGTCATTGACCGGGTCCCATTCGATGGTAGTGATGAAACCCGGGCCGAATTCGCGGAAGGCCGGGATCGCGCCGATGATCAGCGAGACGATGATGCCTGCCAACATCAGCAACACCAGCATCGCAAAGCCGAGTGTGATCTTGTGGAAGAAGAAGTCCTGGATGCGCTGGCGGCGCATGGCGCTGGCCAGCGCGCGCTCGGCGGCATCGATGCCGGCTGCGGCATCCGGCGCGGTGTCGTGCAGGGTGGGGCTATTTGCGCTCATGGCGTCGATCATCCTGGAGCGGCTGGCGTTGCCATGGCAAGGCCAGCCAGTTGGAAAAACTTACCAGACAGCCTTGCCGGACGCGTCCTTGATCTGCGCCTTCCAGCCGTCCTGCACCAGCTTGATCACAGGAGCCGGCAGCGCGACATAGTCCAGGTCGGCAGCCATGGCGCCGCCCTCCTTGAACGCCCAGTCGAAGAACTTCAGCACCTCGCGCGCCTTGCCGGCGTCGTCCTGCGCCTTCTGCATCAGGATGAAGGAGGCGCCCGTCACCGGCCAGGCGTTCTTGCCGGCCTGGTCGGTCAGCACCACAGCCATGCCCGGCGTCTTGGCCCAGTCCGCGCCCGCGGCGGCGGCCTTGAAGGTCTCGTCGTCCGGCTGCACGAACTGGCCATCACGATTCTGCAACTGCGCATGGGTGATGTTGTTCTTCTTCGCGTAGGCATATTCAACGTAGCCGATCGCGCCCTTGACCCGCTGCACGTTGGCGGCCACGCCTTCATTGCCCTTGCCGCCCACGCCCACCGGCCATTTCACCGCGGTGCCGGCGCCGATCGCGCTCTTGAATTCGGGGCTGACCTTGGACAGGTAGTCGGTCCACAGGAACGTGGTGCCGGAGCCATCGGCGCGGTGCACCACCGTGATGTCGGCGGCGGGCAGCGCCACGCCCTGGTTCAGCGCGGCGATCTCGGGCGCATTCCACTTGGTGATCTTGCCCATGTAGATCGCGCCGAGCACGGCGCCGTTCATCTTCAACTGTCCGGGCTTGACGCCATCAAGGTTGAGGACCGGCACCACGCCGCCCATGACGGCCGGAAACTGCACCAGTCCTGCCTTGTCCAGTTCAGCCGCCGCCAGCGGCATGTCGGAAGCGCCAAAGTCCACCGTCTTCGCCTTGATCTGCTTGATGCCGCCGCCGGAGCCGATCGACTGGTAGTTCATGCCGTTGCCGGTGGCCTTCTTGTAGGCCTCTGCCCATTTTGCATAGATGGGATAGGGAAAGGTTGCTCCGGCGCCGGTGATGTCGGCCGCACTCGCGGAAAACGGCAGTGCGCAGGCCATGGCCAGCAGGCCGCCGCGGATGAGTTGCTGAAGTCTCATGATGCTCCTTGCAGATGTGATACAGGACAGCGCGCACTCTAGCGGACAAATATGACAGGTTTATGACGCTCCATAACAAACATGACATTGGACAGATCGCATGGAAAATTTGTCATGAACACGTAATATTGCCTTACTACATTAGGACAAATGCAACCCGACCGGCCAGCCATGAAACGAAAACCAAAACCCGCCGATCTGACGACCAAGCAGCCGGGAGCCGACAATTATCTGAACCGCGAACTGTCCCAGCTCGCCTTCAACCGGCGGGTTCTGGCGCAGGCCGAGGACCAGCGGCTGCCCCTGCTGGAACGGCTGCGCTATCTGTGCATCGTCAGCAGCAACATGGACGAGTTCTTCGAGGTCCGCATCGCCAGCCTGCTGGCGCGCATGGACGGCCATACGCCGGAAGCCTCGGGGCCGGGCGCCGACTTCGCGCAGACCAGCATCGAGTCGCATGACATTGTCGAGAAGCAGTACAGGATCCTCAACGAGGAAATCCTGCCCGAGCTTTCCCGCCAGGGAATCCATCTGTTGCGCGACCAGGACCGCAACGAAGCGCAGCGGGCCTGGGTCAAGTCGTATTTCGACCGTGAAGTCAGGCCGCTGCTGACGCCGATCGGCCTGGACCCGGCGCATCCCTTCCCGCAGGTGGTCAACAAGAGCCTCAATTTCATCGTCGAGCTGTCGGGCAAGGATGCGTTCGGGCGCGGCACCGCCATCGCGATCCTGAAGGCGCCGCGGGTGCTGCCGCGGGTGATCCGGCTGCCCGACGAGCTGTCGCAGGATGGCGCGATGTCGTTCTGCCTGCTGTCCTCGGTGATCCATGCCCATATCTCGGACCTCTTCACCGACCGCGAGGTGCTGTCCTATTCGCAGTTCCGCGTTACCCGGGACAGCGATCTGTGGGTCGACGAGGAAGAGGTCAAGAACCTGCGCCAGGCGCTGCAGAGCGAGTTGCAGTCGCGCCATTTCGGCTTTGCGGTGCGGCTGGAAGTGGCGCGCAACTGCCCGCCCTCGCTGTCCAATTTCCTGCTGGAACAGTTCTCCATTCCGTCCAGCCGGCTGTACGCGGTGGATGGCCCGGTCAACATGACGCGGCTCTTGGCGCTGGCCGACGCGGTGGACAAGCCCGGCCTGCGCTTTGCGCCCTTCACGCCATCCTATCCGCCGATCCTGGACAATGCCGACATGTTTGCCGTGCTGCGCCAGCGGGACATGCTGCTGCACCATCCCTTCCAGTCCTTCCTGCCGGTGGTGGAGTTCATCCGCTGCGCCGCGCATGATCCGAACGTAGTGGCGATCAAGCAGACGATATACCGCACCGGCATGAACTCCCTGCTGATGGAATCGCTGATCCTGGCCGCCCAGCGCGGCAAGGAAGTGACCGTGATCGTCGAACTGATGGCGCGCTTCGACGAGGAAGCCAACATCAACTGGGCCGACCGGCTGGAGCGGGTCGGCGCCCAGGTGGTCTATGGCGTGGTGGGCCTGAAGACCCATGCCAAGCTGGCGCTGGTGATACGCCGCGAGGAAGGCGATCTGCGGCTCTACGCCCACCTTGGCACCGGCAATTATCATCCGACCACGACCAAGCTCTATACCGACTTCGGGCTGCTGACCGCCAATGCGCTGCTGACGGCGGAAGTCAACGAGGTGTTCATCCACCTGACCAGCCTGACCAAGCCGACCAGGCTGCAGCAGCTCTGGCTGGCGCCCTTCGACCTGCAGCGGGAATTCCTGCGGGCCATACGCAATGAAGCGCGGATTGCCCGGCTCGGACGGCACGGCCGCATCATCGCCAAGATGAATGCGCTGGTCGACGAATCGGTGATCCGGGCGCTGTATGCGGCTTCATCCGATGGCGTGAAGATCGACCTGATCGTGCGCGGCGCCTGCTCGCTGCAGCCTGGCGTGCCGGGCCTGTCGGAAAACATCCGGGTGCGCTCCATCATCGGGCGCTTCCTGGAACACAGCCGCATCTTCTACTTCCGCAATGACCTGAAGCACGATGTCTACCTGTCCAGCGCCGACTGGATGAGCCGCAATCTTTTCCGCCGCATCGAGGTCGCCTTTCCGGTGCTGGACCGCGCGCTGAAGCGGCGCGTGCTGCAGGAAGGCCTGGACCCCTACCTGAAGGACAATACCAATGCATGGGAACTGGGTGCGGACGGCCGCTACACCCGGCGCCGGCCACGCGGCAAGCAAGCGGCGTTCAGCGCGCAGGACTACCTGATGCAAACCCTGGGCAAGATGACCTGAAAGCGAGGACAAGCATGGACCTGATCCTGTGGCGTCATGCCGAAGCGGAGGATGGCCTGCCCGGCGCGCCCGACGCCGGGCGCCTGCTCACTGCCAGAGGCCGCAGGCAGGCAATGAAGATGGCCGGCTGGCTGGACCGCAACCTGCCTTCCGGCTGCCGCATCCTGTGCAGCCCGGCCAGGCGCACGGTGCAGACCGCCGACGCCCTGGGGCGCAAGTTCCGCATCCATGCCGACCTGGGCATCGACGGCCGGCCGCAGCGGATAATGGAGCTGGTCAACTGGCCGCTGGCGAGCGAACCGGTGCTGCTGGTGGGCCACCAGCCGGTGCTGGGCCGCCTGGCCGCGCTGCTGATGCATGGCGTGGAAGCGGACTGGACGGTGCGCAAGGGGGCGATATGGTGGCTGGCCAGGCGCGAGCGCGGCGGCCAGCCGCAGGTCTATCTGAAGGCGGTGATGACGCCCGACCTGTGCGGCAGATAGCGCCCCGGACGCAGGCGCGCGTTACAGCGCCAGCGACACCAGGTGCAGCAGCAGCCCGACAAGCCCGCCGACCAGCGTGCCGTTGATGCGGATGTACTGCAGATCCTTGCCGACATAGGACTCGAACTTGTTCGACACGGTCTCGGCATCCCATTTCTGGATCACCCGCTTGATCAGCCCGGCGATCAGATGCCGCCGGCTGGAAATCGCGGTCGCGGAAAAGTCCCTGATCCAGCCGTTGAGCTTGTCGCGCACCAGCGCATCCCGGCCCAGCGCCGCGCCCAGGCCGGCCAGCGCCCGCTCCAGCTGGGCGGCGATGCGGGAGTCAGGCCGCTCGACGTCGGCCAGCAGGCGCTCGCGCACGTTGCCCCAGACGGTATGGGTGTAATCCCTGAACAGCGGATGCTGCAGCGTCTGCTCCACCATGCCGGCGATGCGCGCCTCGTACTCCGGCGACGTCCTCAGCTTCTCGATGAAGGCCTCGGCGCTGCGATGAAAGCGCTCGCGCCACTCGCTGTCGGGCTGCCGCATCTCGTCAAGGATGTTCTGCGATTCGCCCACGATCTTCTCGAACAGCTTGTCGTCGATGATGCGCGGTATCCAGCGCGGACTCTTTTCATGGATCTTCTGCCGGATGAAATCGCGGTTGCGGTCCAGCGCATCGGCCGCCATGCCGATCAGGTGGTCGAACAGCATCTGATGGCGCCGGTCGGCAATCAGCACCTCGAACACCTCGGCCAGCAGCGGCGCGAAGCGCACGTTCTTCAGGCCCGAGGCCAGCGTGGCCTGCAGGAAGCCGGCCATGTCGCGGTCTTCCATCATGCGCATCAGGCCGGGCACGCCATGCGCAATCTGCAGCGACACGGTACGGCTGTTGGCCGGCTCCGACAGCCAGTGCGCGGCGGCGCCGGCAAAGTCGATGTGCCGCAGTTCCTCCGCCAACACCTCGCGCGTCATGAAGTTATGTTCGAGGAAGTCGGCAACGCTGCTGCCTATCCGGTCCTTGTTGTTGGGGACGATGGCCGTATGCGGAATCGGCAGGCCCAGCGGATGCCGGAACAGGGCCGTGACGGCAAACCAGTCGGCCAGGGCGCCGACCATGGCCGCTTCGGCAAACGCCGCCACGAAGGACAGCCATGGATAGCGCGGCTGCAGCAGGCGCGCCGCCACGAAGGTCAGCGCCATCAGGATCAGCAGCCCGGTGGCGATGCGGCGCATCCGGGTCAGTTGCGCCGAGGGCGGCGTCGCGGACAGCCGCATCAGGCGCGGCTCCCGCACGGGCGCAGGATCAGCATGAAATCATCGCGCCGCGCCATGATTCAGGCGGCATGCCGGACCTGCAGCTCGGTGCCGACGTCCTTCCAGTAATCGCGTTCCTTCTGCAGCCAGAAGGCCAGGGTCGGATGGGCATCCAGCCAGGCGCGTGGAAATTCCAGTTCGATGCGGTTCCTGATGCGCAGTCCCACCTGCTGCAGCGAGCCCTCGATGCGCGCATGCATGAACACCACGGCCAGCCGCAGCGCCAGCACCGCCCGCACGAAGTCCGGGTCGAGCAGCATGCGGTCGAGCTTCTTCAGGTTGCCCTTCTGGCCCAGGATCAGCTGGCTCATCAGCCGCTGCTCGCGGTTGGTGAAGCCGGACAGGTCGGCGTTTTCGATCATGTAGGCGCCATGCTTGTGGAAGCCGCTGTGGGATACCGCCATGCCGACTTCGTGCAGCAGCCCGCTCCAGTACACCGGCCGGGTATAGGCGTCATTGCCCGGCTTCAGGCACGCATACAGCGTGCTGGCGATGTCGGCAGTACGGTTGGCGCGGGTTTCATCGACCTGGAAGCGCTGCAGGAAGCCCCGCACCGACTGCTCGCGCCGGTCATGCCGGGTGGCGCGCAACTGCATGTCCCACATCACGCCCAGCCGCAATCCCGCTTCGATCGGCAGCATTTTGCTGATGTCCATTTCCTGCATCACGGCCATCAGGATCGCCAGGCCGCCCACCAGCACCGGCGCCCGGTCCGGCTTCATGCCGGCCAATTGTATGGCGTCGACATGGCCGAAGCCGATCAGGCGCTGCCGCAGCGCGTTCAGGCTGGGCAGGGTCAGCGTGCCGTCGCCCAGGCCGTTCCTGGCAATGGCCTCGGAGATCGAGCGCAGCGTTCCCGACGAACCATAGGCCATGTCCCAGACATGGTTCTTGTAGAGCGGCACCGCATCCTCGAAATAGCCGCGCGCCGACATGATGGCCGCGTCGAAATTCGCATCGTCGATGCGCCCGCCAATGAAGAAGCCGTCGCTCTGGCGCACCGTGCCGGTGCTGAAGGATTCGACGGCCAGGATATCCAGCCCCTTGCCGACGATGACTTCGGTCGAGCCGCCGCCGATATCGAGCACCAGGCGCCGCTCGCCGGGATTGTCCAGCGCGCAGGCCACGCCGAGGTAGATCAGCCTGCCCTCCTCCTCGCCGGAAATGATTTCGATCGGATAGCCGATCGCCTTTTCCGCCAGCGGCAGGAAGTCCGCCGAGTTGCCGGCGATACGCAGCGTGTTGGTGGCAACCACCCGCACCGCGTCGAGCTGGTAGGCGCCGAGCACGGTGGCGAACCGGGCCAGCGACTCGGTGGCCACCCGCATGGCCTGCGGCGTCAGCATGCCGTGCTCGTCCAGCCCCGCGCCCAGCCGGATCGGTTCGCGCGCGCTCTTGATGATGCGTATGGTCTTGCCGTCGTGATGGCCCACATGCAGGCGAAAACTGTTGGAACCGAGATCAACCGCTGCAAACATGTCTGCCTTTCTTCTGGATTTCCCGCGTCAAAAATGCCTGGCCGGCGTTGACACTGGGCATGCCGGTGCCGCTCAGGCCAAACAATCATAACGGATCGGTCCTGCAGCCTGCCCGGAAATCGCGAATGCGCCCAATTTGATTAACGCCTTTCCGGAAGGCGGCGCCAATTGTTACCGAAAGATATGGGATTGATTTTACTTTTGGTTAAAATGTGCGCCGAATTCTTATTTCCCGAGCAAGCCACCCAGTAATGGAGATTGCCATGGAACCGCCCTTCCCGACGCTGCCGGAGCAGCAGCAAGAACAGCCATGCGAACGCCTCCTGCTGACAACGCTTGCCGCGTTCTGCAGCGGCGACCTGTCGGCGCGGATGTCGTCCGCACCCGATTCAGTTCCGGGCAAGCTCGCTGCCGGCGTTGATCGATGGCTGGATGCGGCCGGCAGCGTGTTGCGCGCATTCGACCGGGTTGTCGCAGACATCACCGAAGGCAGGCTCGAACAGCCCATGCCGCTGGAAGTGAATGGCCATCCCCTGCGCGGGCAGCTGCTGGAACTGGCGCAGCGCATCAACCGGATGCGGACTCAACTGCTCAAAATGACGTCCGAGATAGGCCGCGTCGCCCAGGAAGTCGGTGTCGAGGGGCGTCTTGGCGGCCAGGCAGCCTTGCCCGGGCCGGAAGGCGCATGGCGCGACCTGGGCAACCACGTCAACAGCCTGGTCGCGCGACTGAGCAGCCAGGTCCGCACCATGTCGGAAGTCACATCGGCACTGGCCAATGGCGATTTCAGCGTCGACCTGCAGATGGCCGCCAGCGGGGAGCTGGCGCAATTGCGTGACAACATCAATGCCCTGACGCGGAGCCTGCGGGAAAGCAACCGCCGCAACGCCGAACAGGACTGGCTCAAGACCAATGTCGCCCGCCTGACGAAGCAGCTGCAGGGACAGCGCAGCATTGCAGCCGTGGCCGGCATGGTGATGTCGGAGCTGGCGCCGTTGATCGACGTCCAGCATGGACTGTTCTACCTGATGGACGACATCCAACTCGGGCAACCCAGGATGCGCCTGTATGCAAGCTATGCGGCGGCACTGGACGCCAGGCCGGAATGGCGCCTGGGCGAGGGCCTGATCGGACAATGTGCGCTGGACCGCAAGCCGCTTCTGATTACCAATGTGCCGGCGGGCTACCTGACGGTGAGCACGGGCACCGGCGCGGCCACGCCGTGCTGCCTGTTGATCCAGCCCATCCTGTTCGAAGGCGAGGTCAGGGCGGTGCTGGAACTGGCTTCCTTTTCAGGCTTCACGGCGATACAGCGTAGCTTCCTGACCCAGCTCGCCGAATCGACCGGCATCGTGCTGCATACCATCGCGTCGTCGACCCGGACCGAAAACCTGCTGCGCCAGGCCCAGTCCCTTGCGCAGGAACTGCAAAGCCAGCAGGAGGCGCTTAGCAAGAGCAATGCAGAGCTGCACGAGAAGGCAGTCCTGCTGGAGCGACAGAAAGCGGCGATGGAAGCGAAGAATCACGAAGTGGAAATGACGCGCATGTCGCTGGAAGAAAAAGCCGAGCAGCTGATGCTGAGTTCGCGCTACAAGTCCGAGTTCCTGTCCAACATGTCGCATGAACTGCGCACCCCGCTCAACAGCCTGCTGATACTGGCGCGGCAGCTCAGCGAAAACGCCGAGGGTAACCTCACGCCGCGGCAGGTGGAATATGCCGGCACCATTTACAGCGCAGGCGGCGACCTGCTTGGCATGATCAACGAGATCCTCGACCTCGCCAAGATCGAGTCCGGCACTGTCGTGCTCGACCAGCGCGACGTTTCGTTCAGCGCGCTGGAAGAGCAAGTGCTGCGCATGTTCAATCCGGTGGCGCAGAGCCGGCGGCTGGATTTCTCGGTCACCCGTTCGCCCGCGCTTCCGGCAATCATCCGTACCGACGAGACCCGGCTACTGCAGGTGATCCGCAACCTGCTGTCCAACGCCTTCAAGTTCACCGAGCATGGCAGCGTGACCTTGTCGATCAAGCCGGTGTCCGGGGGCTGGGGCGCCGGGCAGCCTGCGCTGGACGCGGCCGGCATGGTCATCGCGTTCGAGGTATGCGACACCGGCATCGGCGTGGCGCCGCAGCAGCAGGAACTGATCTTCGAAGCATTCCGGCAAGCCGACACGGGCACCTCCCGACGATACGGCGGCACCGGCCTGGGGCTGTCGATCAGCACCGACCTGGCGCGACTGATGCACGGGGAACTGCGGCTGCTCTCCAGTGAACCGGGAAAAGGCAGCCGCTTTGCCCTCTACATGCCGCTGCAGCCACGACGGGCCACTGCATCCGGGGACGCTGCCCGCGTCAAGGTCGCTGCTGCGCCAATGCTGGCGGCAACTGCGCCGATCGACAGCGATGACCGCGATCGGCTCGCCCCTGGCGACAAGGCCCTGCTGCTCATCGGCGCCGATACCGGGTCTGGCGCCGCCTTTCTCATGGCGGCCCATGCGCACGGTTGCCGCGCCCTGGTCGCTCGACGCGGCGCCGACGGACTGGACCTGCTGAAACGGCATGCGCCAAGCGCCATCGTGCTGGATGCCCATCTGCTTGGCATCGATGGCTGGCGCCTGCTGGGGGCCATCAGGCGCGATGACGCGACCCGCCATCTGCCATTGCATGTCGCCTGCGCGCCCGGCGATGCACTGCGTGCGCTGCAGGAAGGTGCATCGATGTGCGGCAGCCCGCCGTCTGCGGGCAGCATGCAGGCCATCGTGCCAGCCATGCTGCGCAAGGCCGCGCGCCATCGGCGCCGCCTGCTCCTGGCCGGCGACGACGCCGCCGCGCTTGACCGGCTGCAAGACCTGCTGGCCGGGGAAGACCTGCTGGTGCGCACCGCCAGGCTGTCGCACCTGGCGCCGGCCCTGCGGCGCCGCACCGACTGCATCGTGCTGCACTTGGCCGGCGCCGATGCGCGTCCGGCGCTGGCGCTGCATGCGGCGTGTCGGCACGGCGTCAACAGCCGGTCGCCCCTGCTGGTCTACATGCCTCATGGCCTGCCGTCGGAAGCGCGGCACGCCCTGCTCGCCCTGGAACGGCAGGCGCTGGTATGCCGCGTTCATACGGAAGACAGGCTGCTGGATGACAGCGCGCTGTTTTTGCATCGTGACCTGGCGGCGATGAGCCAGGCGCAGCGGCAGCGCATCGCCGCGCTGCATCAGGGCAGCCACGCACTGAGCGGACGCACCGTGCTCATTGTGGACGATGACATCCGCAACGTCTTCGCGCTTACCGGCATGCTGGAACACCACGGCATGGCTGTGTGCGCGGCGGAAAACGGCCGCGAGGCCATCGACCTGCTGCACGCGCAGCGGGCATGCGACATCGTGCTGATGGACATCATGATGCCGGACATGGATGGCTTCGACACCATGCGCGAGATACGCCGCCATGCCGCCTTCGACGCCCTGCCCATCATTGCCCTGACCGCCAAGGCGATGAAGGGCGACCGCGACAAGTGCCTGGCCGCGGGCGCCAGCGATTACGTCAGCAAGCCGGTCGATATCGATGAACTGCTGGCGTTGATGCGGCGCCGGCTGCACCGTTGAGGAAGCCATGGACAGCGAACACATGACGGATGGCGCAGCATCGGTGCTGGTAGTGGACGACAATGCCGCCAAGCGCAGAGCAATCGGCGCCGTGATACACGGGCTCGGACTGCATGCCACCGAGATCGCCTCCGGCCGCGATGCGCTGCGCCTGCTGCTGAAGCGGGATTTCGCCCTGATTTTGCTCGACGTTCGCATGCCGGAACTGGACGGTTTCGAGACCGCGGCACTGATCCACGGCAGGCCGCGCTCGGCGCATACGCCGGTGATCTTCATCACCGCCGAGGCCCAGTCCGATGTCGACCGGGCGCTCGGATACACCGCCGGCGCGGTGGATTACATCGGCTCGCCCATCGTGCCCGAGGTGCTGGCCGCAAAGGTGAAGATCTTCGTCGACCTGTTCCATCTGCAGAAACGGCTGTTGCGGCAAGCCGAGGAATTGCGCCATTCCAAGTTATTGCTCCAGCAGCTCGCCTCGCACCAGGAAATCATCAAGGAAGAGGAGCGCAAGCGCATCGCCCGTGAAATCCACGATGAACTGGGCCAGAACCTGCTGGCCCTGCGCATCGACGCCTGCATGCTCAACGCACGCACGGCCAGCCGGCATCCCCGGCTGAACGAAAAGACCCGGATGGCGCTGAACCAGATCGACTCGACCATACGCAGCGTGCGCAGCATCATCAATGATCTGCGGCCGCCGGTGCTGGACCTGGGCCTGCAGGCAGCGATTGAATGGCAGGTGCACGAATTCCGGCGCCGCAGCGGCCTGGACTGCGTGTTGTTGGCCAGGCGCAGCGATTTCGACGACGGGCTGGATGAACGCAGCGCCACGGCCCTGTTCCGGATACTCCAGGAATCGCTGACCAATGTGCTGCGCCACGCCCAGGCCAGCCGCGTGGAGGTCGAGCTTGACCGCGACGCCAGCCAGTTCCGGATGCGCATTGCCGACAACGGCGTGGGCATCGGTCCGAAACGCATGAACAGGCCGAAAACCTTTGGCTTGCAGGGAATGCGGGAGAGGCTGCGCATGCTGGACGGCAGCCTGGAGATCAGCAGCGTTCCGGATCGGGGCACCGAGCTGCGGATCACGATACCGGTGCGGGTCTGCCCCAGGGCGGAACTGCCGTGACCGGTGAGGACCGGCAGGCTCCTAGCGGCGCGGATAGCCTTCGCGGGTGATGCGTTCCCATACCGCATCCTTCTCTTCCTGGCTCATGAACACCCAGTTCGCCACTTCGGCCACGGTGCGGCCGCAGCCGCGGCAGACTTCGTCGAACAGGGTGGAGCAGATCGCCACGCAAGGCGTGTCGGGACGGTTGGCTGGAGGCTGGTTCATGGAAAGGGTTTGCTGCGGGGAAGCCGCTATTGTACCGCCACCGGCTGCTAGGAGCCTGCGCGGCAGAAGGCGGCGTAGCGAAACGTGCGAAAAACGAGGCTAGTCCGGCATCACCGCCTGCGCCCAGGGGACCACCCTTCTGCCGCGCAGGCTCCTAGGCGTGCGCCAGCGGCAGGCGCACCACAAACGTGCTGCCCTGACCCGGTCCGGGGCTGGCAGCGCTGACCGTGCCGCCATGCAGCATGACCAGCTGGCGCACCAGGGCCAGGCCGATGCCCAGGCCGCCCTGGGCGCGGTCCAGGGTGCCGCTGCCCTGAACGAACACGTCAAACACCCGCTCCACCAGTTCCAGCGGCATGCCGACGCCGTCATCGCTGACGGTCAGTACGGCCATGTCGCCGGCATTGACGACGTCGACCGTGATGCTGCCGCCGGCAGGCGTGTATTTCAGCGCATTGCCGATCAGGTTGGACGCGATCTGTTCGATGCGGGTCGGGTCGGCTTCGATCCAGCTGGGCACCGCATGGATAGTGATGCGGTGCTGGTCGACCCGCCCGGTCGTCTGCAGGCCCTGAACGCAGTCGCGCACGGCCTCGGCCAGGTCCAGCCTGTGCCGCACCAGCGACACCTTGCCGTTCATCAGGCGACCGAGATCGAGCAAATCGTCGACGATGCGCGCCAGGTGCCGGCTCTGGCGCTTGATGATCACCCGCGCCCGCTCGGCGGTCTCGGCCGGCACCGCCGGATGTTCCAGCAGCGCGATCGAATTGCTGATCGCGGCAAGCGGATTGCGCAATTCATGGCTGAGCATGGCAAGAAATTCATCCTTGGCCCGGTTCTGCTCCTCCGCCAGGTGGCGCGCTTCCTGTTCACTCACGAAGAGCTGCTCGCGCTCCCGCTCGACCCGTTCACGCGACTGCTGCTCTTGCTGCAGCAGCACGCCGGCGGCGTCCAGCGCCGCATGCAGCCGGTCGAATTCCAGTACGCCGGACGCGAAGGGCTGCGGCATTTCGCCGCGGCCCAGTGCGGCCGCGGAAGCGGCGGCGCTGTCGATCGACAGCGCCATGCGGCGGCTGAAGAACAGCGCCAGGCCGAGCGCGCAAACGATGGCGGCGGCAAAGCCCAGCGATGCCACCAGCACGGCCCCGCGCGCGGATGCCTCGATGACGTGAACCGGAATGCCGACCGCCACGGTCCAGCCTGAAACGGGCAGCCGGGTATAAGCATCGTAGACCTTGATTCCCTCGCGGGTGTCATGCTGCAGCACGCCTTCGGACGCGCGCCGCGAGCCGTCGAACAATTCCTTGCGCACCGGCTTGCCCACCAGTTCCTCCTGGCGGTGGGAGCGCGCGATGGATATGCCTTCGCGGTCGAACAGGCCAATGATGTAATGCGGCGGTATCTTGCCGCGGCTGAGCTGCTTGTTCAGCTGGCTGGGAAGGAATGCCTGGTTCAGCACGTAGCGATGCTGGTCGTCCACGACGACCGGCACCTCCAGCGCCACTACCTGCGCCCCGACCACATTGCCTCTGGTCAGATTCGATATCCGGGTCTGGCCGGACCGCAATACCTCGCGCCCCAGCTCGGGACGGCCGCGCCGCGGCAGTGCGGTGCCATACGGCACCAGGGTATTGACCAGCTGCTGGCCGTCCTCGTCGAACAGCACGGTCCAGGATGTGCCGTCCTGGTTGACGTTGCTGGCACGCTGATGAAAGGCTTGCAGGTCGCCCTTGAGCAAGGTGTCGGCCGAGGCCAGAAACTTCGCCCTCGCCTCCGCCAGGCTCAGTTCCTGCTCGACCGCCAGCGCGGCGGCGCGCGAGATTTCCTGCAGGCTGCGCAACGCCGCGTCGCGTTCCGCCTGCAGCAGCATGGACAGCGCAATGGTGGAAAACAGCACGATGGGCACCAGCACGGCCAATGCCATCACTGCCAGATAGGCGCGTGCCTTCACGAGTGATCCCGCGCCGCCATGCGATACCGGCCGATCCGCGTTACATGCACCCCGCTGCCAAACATTCTTCCTCCGCGCCGAACCGGCAAGTCATGCGCCTGGAAATGATGACGTGGCGCAATACCCGCCATCATAACAGCGGCACTGCGTTCAGACCGGCTCCGCTTGCCCTGCGAGCAGGCTTTTCGCAAGCTGCAGCGCTTTGCGCATCGCATCGAACGCCGCCGCCTGCTCCTGTTGGCCGGGCAGGCGCAGCACGTAGGAAGGGTGCCAGGTCGGCACCAGCCAGCATTCGCCCAGGCGCAGCGCCCGCCCCTGCACTGTCGACAGCGCCAGGTCGGTGCGGCCGGTCAATGCGCGCAGTGCCGTGCTGCCGAGAGCGACCACGACCTCGGGCGCGACGTCGGCCAGTTCCTTCCTGAGCCAGGGATTGCAGGCATCGACTTCCCGCTGCGCCGGCGTCTTGTGGATGCGCCGCTTGCCGCGCGGCTCCCACTTGAAATGCTTGACCGCATTGGTCAGATAGGCCGACTGCCGTTCGATGCCGGCCTGGCGCATCGCGTCATCCAGCACCTTGCCGGCAGGCCCGGCAAACGGCAGGCCGGCAAGATCTTCCTGGTCGCCAGGCTGTTCGCCCACCAGCATCAGCGCCGCCTGGCCGGGACCGGCGCCCGGCACCGCCTGCGTGGCATTGCGCCACAATTCGCAGCGGCGGCACTGCGACAGCTCGGACGGCAGCGCGCGCGGCGGCATGGCCTGCTGCGCGTCGACCTGCACCAGCGCGCCCGGCCGCGCGCCCACTTCCAGCGCCTGGCCGACCCGACGCCCGCCGGCGCTGGCGCTGCTGATCAGCCCCGGTATCAGCCGTCCTTCCGGCAGGTTTTTCCAGTAGCGCACCGGCATGTGCATTTCCATCGCGCCGGTATTCAGGCGGGACGGATTGTAGATGCTGCGGTAATACGCCAGCCACAGCGCCTCGCCCTGGTCGTCGATATCCACCTCGGCCGGCCGTTCGGCGGGCGCCGGCCCGAAACGCAGCGTTTCGCCATCCGACGCGGCGGTGCCATCGGGCGTGACGATGAGCCAGCTGGCGCGCCCCATGCGCTTGGCGAAATGGCCGGCGGCCTGGTGCAGCACATCATGCGCCGGCTCGAACCAGGCGATGAAGCGCGGATCGCCGGCTGCCGGGTCGCGTTCGCGAAAGCGCAGGAAGGCATGCATCTTGTGCTGCTCGCGCCGCACCGCCTTGACCATCGCATGCAGGCGGGCGCCGTCGCAGTCGGCGGCGGACAGCACCGCGGCATCGCCATGCTGGCTGCGCCACAGGATCCGGTAGAGCAGCGCCCAGCGGTCGTCGGCGCGAAAGCAGGAAGCCGCCTCTAGCATGCCCAGGAGGCCGGACGAGATGCGCAGCGCCGGGCCGGGCGTGCTGGCCGCTGCCAGCGTGTCCAGCGCCTCGTTGCCGAACAGGTCGGCGTCGCCCGGCGCCACCCAGTCGACATCATGCGGCGGCACGGCCTGCGCCAGCAGCGTGCGCGCCGCGTTGCGCCACTCGCCGAACGCGCCGACCGCGACGCGCCGGCTCAAGCCGCTTCCTGCAGGGCGGGAAACAGGCTCATCTGCTGCGGCGCTTCCGACATCATGCGGCGCAGGGCCTCCGACGGCAGCGTGTCGCGCTGCGGCCGGTAGTCCGCGGTGATGATGAAGGGCTTGAGCTTTTCCATGCTGCAGCGCAGCCGCGCCAGGTCGGCGTAGCGCACGCGCCGGCTGCGCCGCAGTTCGGCGATGCGCTTGGCATTGCGCAGGCCGATGCCGGGCACGCGGGCGATCATCTGCGGCTCGGCCAGGTTCAGGTCGAGCGGGAACAGGTCGCGGTGCGACAGCGCCCAGGCCAGCTTGGGATCGATGTCCAGCGGCAGGTTGCCCGGCCCGTCGAGCAGTTCGGCAGCCTGGAAGCCATAGCCGCGCATCAGGAAATCGGCCTGGTAGAGCCGGTGCTCGCGCATCATCGGCGGCGGACGCTGCGGCAGGCCGCTCGGGCTTTGCGGAATCGGACTGAAGGCCGAGTAATACACCCGCCGCAGCCGGTAGGCGCTGTACAGGGTCTGCGCGGTGTTGAGGATGGTGCTGTCGTCGGTGGCATCGGCGCCGACGATCATCTGCGTGCTCTGCCCGGCCGGCGAAAACGCCGGCGCCTTCGGCTCCTCCGCCTTTTCATCGATGCGGCGACGGATCGAGCCCATCGCGAACTTGATGGTGTGCATGCTTTTTTCCGGCGCCAGCGTCTCGATGCCGCGGTCGGTGGGCAGCTCGATGTTGACGCTCAACCGGTCGGCCCAGCGCCCCGCTTCCTCGATCAGCTCGGGCGCGGCGTCGGGAATGGTCTTGAGGTGGATGTAGCCGCGGAACTGGTGCTGCTGGCGCAGTGTTTTCGCCACCAGGATCAGCTGCTCCATCGTGTAGTCCGGCGACTGGATGATGCCGGAGCTGAGGAATAGGCCGTCGATGTAGTTGCGCAGGTAGAAGTCGATGGTGAGCCGGATCACTTCCTGCGGCGAGAACCGGGCGCGCGGCACATTGCTGCTGCGGCGGTTAACGCAGTACTGGCAGTCGTACAGGCAGAAATTGGTCAGCAGGATCTTCAGCAGCGACACGCAGCGGCCATCGGGCGTGTAACTGTGGCAGATGCCGGTGCCGTTGGTCGCGCCCAGGCCATCCTTGCCCCTGGACGAGCGCTGCGCGGCGCCGCTGCTGGCGCAGGAGGCATCGTACTTGGCGGCGTCGGCCAGGATTTCCAGCTTGTCGGTCAGTTCCATAGCGCCCTCTTACTGTGTTTAAGTACAGTATTTTAAGCGTTATGGACAATCCGCGCTGGCGCCGTCCCGCTCCGTCAGAGCAACTTGTCCAGCGTGATCGGCAGGTCCCTCACCCGCTTGCCTGTTGCGTGATAGACCGCATTGGCAATCGCCGCCGCCACGCCGGTGATGCCGATCTCGCCGATGCCCTTGGCGCCCAACGGATTGATGTGCGCATCCTTTTCCGGCACCACCACGATATCGATCGCGCCGATGTCGGCATTCACCGGCACATGGTATTCAGCCAGGTTGGCATTGACCGCGCGGCCATAGCGCAGGTCGTATTCGGTGGCCTCCATCAGGGCCATGCCCACGCCCCAGACGATGCCGCCCATCAGCTGGCTGTGGCCGGTCTTGGCGTTGAGCAGCTGGCCCACGCCATAGGCGCCGGTGATGCGCGGCACCCGGACCTCGCCAAGGTCGGCATCCACATGCACTTCGGCGAACACGGCGCCGAAGGAATGCATCGAATATTCTTCCTTCTCGCTGCCGGCCTTGGCCTCGCCGCTGGCTTCGAGCGCGCGCCCGCCGTTACGGGCAAGGATGGCGGCATAGGGTTCGCGCCGGTCCGTCGACGAGCGCAGGAACAGCCAGCCCTCTTCCATGGCGACGTCGTCCGGTCTTGCGCCGGCCAGCGGCGAGCGCTGGTCCGCCAGCGCCAGGCTGACCAGCTTCTCGCGCAGGGCCGCGCAAGCCGCCTGCACCGCCGGCGAGACGCTGGCCACGGACTGCGAGCCGCCCGACACCGGCGCCTGCGGCAGCGACGAGTCGCCGAGTTCGAAGCGCACCTTGTCCGGCGCCAGGCCCAGCGCGTCGGCCGCCACCTGGGTCATCACAGTGTAGGTGCCAGTGCCCAGGTCCTGGGTGCCGGAGCGCACCACGGCGCTGCCGTCCGGCAGCAGGCTGGCGCTGGCCTTGGCGGCGGAGCGGTTGGCCGGATAGGTTGCGCTGGCCATGCCCATGCCGATCAGGGTGCTGCCGTCGCGCATGGACATCGGACGCGGATCGCGCCTGGCCCAGCCGAAGCGTTCGGCGCCGACCCGGTAGCATTCGCGCAGCGCATTGCTGGACCACGGCTTGTCCTTCTCGGGGTCGCGCTGCGCGTAGTTGCGCAGGCGAAGCTCGATCGGGTCGACCTTCATCTCATAGGCCAGTTCGTCCATCGCGCATTCGAGCGCGAAGCTGCCGGTGGCCTCGCCAGGCGCGCGCATGAAAGTCGGCGTGCCGATGTTGAGCCGCGCCAGCCGGTGCGTGGTCTGCTGGTTGGGCGCCTCGTACATCATGCGTGTGACGAGCGCGGCGGTTTCCAGCCAGTCTTCCTGGAACGAGGTGCTGGCCAGCACGTTATGGCGCACCGCGGTCAGCGCGCCGTCTTTTCCGGCCGCCAGCAGCATGCGCTGCTCGGTGTTGGGCCGCCCGCCGACCGGGCCGAACATCTGCGGCCGGTCCAGCACCAGCTTCACCGGGCGGCCGGCGCGGCGCGCGGCCATCGCCGCCAGCACCACGTGCGACCAGGTCGATCCCTTGCAGCCAAAGCCGCCGCCGACATAGGGGCAGATGACGCGCACCTTGTCGGGCGCGATGCCCAGCGTCTTGGCCACCGTGTTGCGGTCGCCGGTGACGTACTGGGTCGAGTCGTACAGGGTCAGGTGCTCGCCTTCCCAGACCGCGATGGTGGCATGCGGCTCCATCGGATTGTGATGCTCCATCGGCGTGCGGTAGGCCACGTCGATCTGCGCTGCGGCCGCGGCGATGCCCGCATCGAGATTGCCGCGGTTGGTGTCGGCCGGGCCGTCCTTGGCCTTCTTCGGATCGACCGGCTGCAGCTTGGCCTTGTCGAAGTCGGTGCTTGCCTGTTCGGCCTGATAGTTCAGGCGCACATGGCGCGCCGCGTCGGCGGCCTGTTCCAGCGTCTCGGCCACCACCAGCGCAACCGGCTGGTTGCTGTAATGCACCCGGTCGTCCTGCAGCAGGTTGAGCACCCGTCCCGCCGGCGGCTGGCCGGCGGCGGCCTTGCCGGCGGAAGGCAGGCGCGGCGCATTCTTGTGGGTCAGCACCGCGATCACGCCGGGCATGCGTTCCGCCTGTGCGCTGTCGACCGCGCTGATGCGGCCGTTGGCGATGGTGCTCATCACCAGCACCGCATGCGCCAGCCGGGGAATCTTGTGCTCGGCCGAAAAGGTGGCCGTGCCGGTTACCTTGCGTACGCCATCGACGCGGTTGAGTGGCTGTCCTGTGGAAGTCATGCTGTCTGTCCCGCCTTGCGCAGTGCGCGTGTGATGGCGCGCTGGGCCAGCGCGATCTTGAAACCGTTGTGCTCATAGCCCTTGGCGCCGGCCACCGCCGCTGCCGCGCACTGGTCGAGCACCTCCGGGGTTAGTGCCTGGCCCACCAGAAGGGCCTCGGCCTGGCGCGCGCGCCAGGGCTTGTGCGCCACCCCGCCAAGCGCGATGCGGGCCTCGCGCACCACCTCGTTTTCCATGCGCAGCGCCGCCGCCACCGACACCAGCGCGAAGGCATAGCTGGCGCGGTCGCGCACCTTCAGGTAATGGCTGTGGTCCGCATGCATGGCCGGCGGCAGGTCCACGCCGAGGATCAGTTCGCCCGGCTGCAGCACGCTGTCGCGCTGCGGCGTGTCGCCGGGCAGCGTATGGAAGTCGGTCATCGCGATGGCGCGCTCGCCGTTCGGCCCGCGCACCCGCACCACCGCGTCCAGCGCGGCCAGCGCCACGCTCATGTCGGACGGGTTGGTGGCGATGCACTGCTCGCTGGCGCCAAGGATGGCATGGATGCGGTTGTAGCCTTCAAGGGCGGCGCAGCCCGATCCGGGCTGGCGCTTGTTGCACTTGTCGAACGCGGTGTCATAGAAGTAGTAGCAGCGGGTGCGCTGCAGCAGGTTGCCGCCCACGGTCGCCATGTTGCGCAGCTGCGGCGAGGCGCCCGACAGGAAGGCCTGCGACAGCAGCGGATAGCGCTGCCGCACCAGCGGGTGGTTGGCGGTGTCGCTGTTGCGGGCCAGCGCGCCGATGCGCAGGCCGCCCTGCGGCAGTTCGGTGATGGCGGCCAGCGGCAGACGGCTGACATCGATCAGGCGCTGCGGCGTCTCGACGCCGTTCTTCATCAGGTCCAGCAGATTGGTGCCGCCGCCGATGAAGCGGGCGCCCGGCTGCTGGGCCAGCGCGACTGCCTGCGCCACATCGGCCGGACGTTCATAGGAAAAGGGATGCATGATGGCCTTCGGGCTAGAGCTTGACGCCGGCGGCATCCTGCACCGCCGCAACGATATTCGGGTAAGCGCCGCAACGGCAGAGATTGCCGCTCATGCGCTCGCGGATTTCCTGGGCGTCCAGCGCAATCGGTATCTGGCGGACGTCTTTCGTGACCGCGCTGGCGGCATTCGCGGCGGCTTCGTTGAGGAGGCCGGCGGCCGAGCAGATCTGGCCCGGCGTGCAGTAGCCGCACTGGAAGGCGTCGCGCTCGATGAAGGCCGCCTGCAGCGGATGCAGCGCGCCTTCCTGGCCCAGGCCCTCGATGGTCGTGACTTCCTGGCCCTCGTGCATGATGGCCAGCGTCAGGCAGGAATTGATGCGGCGTCCCTCCACCAGCACGGTGCAGGCGCCGCACTGGCCGCGGTCGCAGCCTTTCTTGGCGCCGGTCAGCCCCACCACTTCCCGCAGCGCGTCCAGCAAGGTGACTCGCGGCTCCAGGTTCAGGCGATGTTCGCGGCCGTTGATGCGCAGCAGCACCGGCACCGTGGCCGCTGCCTGCGCGGCGCCGGATGGGCGCGCCGGCGTCGCCGCCTCGGCCCCTCCCAGCGGCGCGGCCAGACCGCCTATGGTGGCCACTGCGGACTGGATGAAGCCGCGCCGCGTCAGCGCTGCGCGGGGAAGTTCGCCGAACGACTTTTCAGGGTCGGAGGAATCGTTGTGCATGGTGTGGCGCCTGTCTGGATGTGACGGCCCGGCATCTTTGCCTGGCCCGATGCGGTCACGACCAATGCAAATTTGATACCACGGGGCTGCGCGGGCAAGCCGTCCCATGCAGGCGCGCCGCGCCGGGTGGCCTGCCGGCAAAAGCCATGTAATTTTTACAGCCGAGCCATGCATGCTGCCGCAGTTGGCGGCAGGCGCGACAATCCTGTACTGTCCGACACTGCCCGTTCTTAACAAAAACCAAGGAGACCCGATGAAATCTGCCTTCCCTCTTTCCCTGCTTGCCGCCGCCCTGCTGGCCGGCTGCGCCAGCCAGGGCGATACCGTCGCCACCGACGCCACCCCGCCCATCGTCTTCGTGCACGGCAATGGCGACAGCGCCGCACTCTGGCAAACCACCTACTGGCGCTTCGAAAGCAATGGCTGGCCGCGCTCGCATCTGCATGCGATCAACCTGCCCTATCCGCTGGCGCGCGACGACGACGGCAAGCCGCAGCCCGGCCGCACCTCCACCGCCGAGCACCGGGATTACCTGAAGAAGGAGATCGACCAGGTGCTGCGCCGTACCGGCGCCAGCAAGGTGGTTTTGGTGGGCAACTCGCGCGGCGGCAATGCGATCCGCAACTACATCCAGACCAGCATGCAGCAGACCGGCACGGTGGCCGTGTCCCATGCGATCCTGGGCGGCACGCCCAACCACGGCGTGTGGGCGCGTCCGGGCGAGCGCGAAGGCAATGAATTCGCCGGCACCGGCCCTTTCCTGACCGGCCTGAACGCGCCGAAGAATGCCGCCGGCGATGAAGTCGCCGGCCCGGTGCGCTGGATGACGATACGCTCGGACAACAACGACAAGTTTGCGCAGCCCGACGCCGGCTGGCCGGCAGGCAACGGCAAGCCCACCGGGGTGAGCTACGCCGGCCCGGAACTGAAAGGCGCGCGCAACGTGGTTATCCCCGGCATCGACCATCGTGAAACCTCCTACAGCGCGCCGGCATTCGAGGCGACCTACCGCTTCATTACCGGGCGGGCGCCGGCCCGGCTGGACATTGCACCCGAGGCGCAGGTGCAGTTGTCGGGCATGGTGACCGGCTCCGGCGTCGATCCGCTGGATCCGAAATCCGGCAACTTCGCCAACAACCTGCCGCTGCCCGGCGCGAAGCTGGAAGTGTATGCGGTGCAGCCGGACGGCCCGGACGCCGGCGCGCGCATCGGCCAGGCGCTGCATGTCCAGACCATAGGCGCCGACGGCAAGTGGGGGCCCTTCCGGGCGCAAGCCAGCAAGCCCTACGAATTCGTGGTCAGCGCGCCGGGCTATGCAAGCACCCATGTCTACCGCAGCGGCTTTCCGCGCTCCAGCGACATCGTGATACTGCGTCCGGAGCGCATTGCCGAGGCCGACCGCGCCGCGAAGCAGATCGTGATCCTGACCCGGCCGCGCGGCTACCTCGACGCCGGCCGCGACCGCATGCTGCTGGACGGCCGTGCGCCCGCCGGCCTGCCCGCCCGCGGCGGCATGCTGGCCACCAGCAAGCTGCTGCTGCAGGACGCAGCGCCGCGCGCGGTGCAGGCGGAGTTCAATGGCGAACGCCTGGCCGGGCGCAGCTGGAATGCGGCGGACGGCGCCGTAACGGTGCTGGAAATTACCCAGTAAAAAGTGCCGGGCTCGGCTCAGTCCTGTTGCGCCGGCGCCGCCAGCGCCGAGCGCACCGTCGGGTAGCGCAGCCGCATGCCCAGCTCCTGCTTGACGCGGTCGTTGCGCAGGCGGCGCGACTCCGACATGAAGGACAGCATCATGGGCGACACCGCCTCGCGCAACTGCGCGCGCGGCAGGCGCGGCGGCCGCGGCAGCTGATGGGCGTCTGCCACCGCATCGAAATAGTCGGCCATGCGCATGTCGCTGTCGTCCACCGCATGATAGAGGCGCTGTGGCGCGCCGCGAAACAGCGTGAGCAAGATCAGTCGCGCCAGGTCGTCGGCATGGATGTGGTTGGTGTACACATCGTCTTGCTCGGCCAGCGCCGGCATGCCCTTCTGCAGCCGCTCCAGCGGCAGCCGGTCCTGGGCATAGATGCCTGGCACCCGCAGTATCGCCAGCCGCCCGCCGGCCTTCTTCGCCCAGCGCCGCAGCACGCGCTCGGCGTCGACCCTGCGCACCGCGCGCGGATTGGCGGGCCGCACCGGACGGGTTTCATCGAACTCCGCACCGCCGCAGTCGCCATAGACCCCGGTGGTGCTCACATAAACCAGGCTAGCCCCCTGGGGTAGAATGGCGGCCAGATTGCGGGTGCGGCTGTCGATGGCGCCCACAGCGGGCGGCGGCGCCAGGTGTATCACATGGCTGGCAAGCCGCGCCAGACGCGCCAGGGTCGCCGGCTGATCCAGGTTTGCCGTCAGCGGCACCGCGCCGGCCGCGCGCAGTTCGGCATGACGCGCCGGCTGGCTGGTCACCGCATAGACCCGAAAGCGGTCGCGCACCAGCGGCAACAGCCGCATGCCGACGTCGCCGCAACCAATGATCAGCAGCCGTGGCTTGCCGATCTTATTCATGGACAATTTTTTCATCTGCGGGATTGTATGACTTTCCAAGTAACGGTAGAGCCCAGCGGCCGCCAATTCAGCTGCGACGAAGACGAAACCGTGCTGGCCGCGGCGATCCGCGCCGGCGTTGGCCTTCCCTATGGCTGCAAGAACGGCGCCTGCGGCAGCTGCCGCGGCAAGCTCATGTCTGGCGAAGTCAGCCACCGCGCCCACCAGGAACGGGCGCTGCCGGTGGCCGACGAGGCGCGCGGCTTCGCCCTGTTCTGCTGCGCCGTGCCGCACAGCGACCTGGTGATCGAGGCGCGCGAAGTACTGGGCATCAGTGAATTCCCGATCAAGAAGATGCCGACCCGGGTGGCGAAGATAGACCGCGTCGCCGACGATGTGATCGTGCTCTCCCTGCAGCTGCCGGCCAACGAGCGGCTGCAGTACCGCGCCGGCCAGTTCATCGAATTCATCCTGAAGGATGGCCGCCGCCGCAGCTACAGCATGGCCAACGCGCCGCACCTGGACGAGCATCTGACGCTGCACATCCGCCACCTGCCCGGCGGCGTCTTCACCGACCATGTGTTCAACACGATGAAGGAGCGCGACATCCTGCGCTTCGAAGGCCCGCTGGGCACCTTCTTCCTGCGCGAGGACAGCAGCAAGCCGATCGTGATGCTGGCTTCGGGCACGGGCTTTGCGCCGATCAAGGCGATGGTCGAGCAGGCGCAGCACAACAAGATGACGCGCCCGATCACGCTGTACTGGGGCGGCCGGCGGCCGCGCGACCTGTACATGGATGCGCTGTGCCGCGAATGGGCCGAAACCCTGCCGAATTTCCGCTATGTGCCGGTGGTGTCGGATGCGAAGCCCGAGGACAACTGGCAGGGCCGCACCGGCTTCGTGCATCGCGCCGTGATCGAAGACCTGCCCGACCTGTCCGCCTACCAGGTCTATGCCTGCGGCGCGCCGGCCATGGTGGATGCGGCCCAGAACGACTTCACCGCGCAGTGCAGGCTGCCGGCTGAGGAGTTCTACGCCGACGCCTTCACCTCGGAAGCCGACCTGGCCGCACCGTGATTGAGCAAGGATGGGATGCGGGTCGTTTGACGCGCTGCGATAAAAATCATACTATCGCCCGCATGCCAAATTCACTGACCGCCTCGCGACGCCGCATCCCGCATCCTGAACCCGGGAAGCCGTGCGTGTGAGTGTCAGTCAGTCACCAAGCCACAGGTCAGCCCTGTGGCTTTTTTTTTGATTCATCACGGACCAGCGTGAGCGCGCAAAAAGCGCCGGACTTGCGCCCTGTGTGAGCGCTTCGGTCACAATGGTCCGTGGAAAAATTTCTTGAACAGGAGTCATCAAATGGAATTCAGCCAGTACGACACCGACGCGCTGCTCTACATCACCAACCGCCCGCCGCTGGTCTTCACCGAAGGCCAGGGCATGTGGCTCACCGACCATACCGGCAAGCGCTATCTCGACTACCTGCAGGGCTGGGCCGTGAACTGCCTGGGCCATTCGCCGCAATGCATACAGGACGCGCTGAGCGCGCAGGCGAAGAAGCTGATCAACCCCTCCCCTGCCTTCTACAACGAGCCGATGGTGACGCTGGCCTCGGCGCTCACCGCCAACTCCTGCTTCGACCGCGTGTTCTTCGCCAACAGCGGCGCCGAAGCGAATGAAAGCGCTATCAAGCTGGCGCGCAAATGGGGCCAGAAGACGCCCAACGAGAAGGGCGAGAGCCGCCACGAGATCATCACCTTCGACCACAGCTTCCACGGCCGCACGCTGGCCACCATGTCGGCCAGCGGCAAGCCCGGCTGGGACAAGATCTTCGCGCCGCAGGTATCGGGCTTCCACAAGGCCGACCTGAACGACATTGCTACCGTCGAGAACCTGATCACCGACCGTACCGTGGCGGTAATGCTGGAGCCGGTGCAGGGCGAAGGCGGCGTGATTCCCGCCAGCCGCGAATTCATGCAGGCGCTGAGGAAGCTGACGAAGGAACGCAATCTGCTCCTGATCGTCGACGAAGTGCAGACCGGCATGGGCAGGACCGGAGAGCTGTTTGCGTATCAGCTCTCCGGCATCGAGCCCGACATCATGACCCTGGGCAAGGGCATCGGCGGCGGCGTGCCGCTGTCGGCCATGCTGTGCAAGGAGGAAGTCGCCTGCTTCGAACCGGGCGACCAGGGCGGCACCTACAACGGCAATCCGCTGATGACGGCGGTGGGCGGCGCGGTGCTGAAAGCGCTGCTCGAGCCGGGCTTCCTGCCGGGTGTGCGCGAGAAAGGCGACTACCTGCGCGGCGAACTGCTGAAACTGACCGAGCGCTTCGGCCTGGTGGGCGAGCGCGGCGAGGGTTTGCTGCGGGCGCTGAAGCTGGGCCGTGCTATCGGCCCGCAGATCGTCGAACTGGCGCGCGACATGGGGCCGGTGGGCTTGCTGCTCAATTCGCCACGGCCGGATCTGCTGCGCTTCATGCCCGCACTGAATGTGAGCACGGAGGAGATTGATCAGATGATCGCGATGCTGGCTGAGGTGCTGGAGAAGGTGGAAAAGGCAACGTAAGCGCCAGTAGCAACGCAGGTCCCCATTCATTCTTGTACAAGAATGGACGGGGGCATGTGATTAATTAGCTAGGTATTCATATGACCGAATACAGAAATGAATCTGCATTACAAGTTCACATCAGCATCTAAATTCAAATTTCGAGGTGGTAATGCATTTTTTTTGTAGTCGTCCAGGCTTTTCTTGATAGCAGCCCTTAAGGATATTGTTTTTGGCGTAAGGTTACCTTCTGGCGGCGTAGGTATGTTTTCTGGAAGAACGGGCCTATGCGGCGGCGCAGGATGCGTATGTTGTGCTGACCGATTATGCAGACTTCCAAGTTTTTCATCGTCCGACCTCACAGCCTTAGGCCCTTTAGATTCCTTACCGGCAACCACTATTTCAAGGGCGTCATATAAATTATTTTCGTCAATTCTGTTAAGTACTTCAGCCAACTCTCCATTCGAAAGTCTGCGAATTTTTCCAGAAATTTCTTCAACCTTTCGCGCATTTCGCATAACTACTGTCTGCTTTTTAGCATTCGAAAATTGATTGTTCAAAAATTTCTTGGTTGGAGAAACAATATTTTCAACCCTATTGGATCCCACCCTACTTTGGCGCAGATAGGATTTACTTTTATCAGTCACGAAAGGGCTATCGTTGCCGCCTTCATCCTTGACAATTGATTTATCGCATTTCTGACTTTCGTCTTCCATCAGCCTTTGGGACCTGATCCTTATCTGATCGCAAATCTTCCTGGACACAGCGAGCGACATTCCCGCAAACATAAAGGAAAATGCCTCTCGCTTTCCTCCTCTATCGTTTTCACCTAGTTTAAAAGCAGCAGCAACCGCCCCTTTTATATTTTCTTCTGAATAACGTGGCAGACTGTCTCCGGTTTTTTTATCTTTTTCGTAAAAATCCGGATAAAGCTCCATGACAATACTTCCGTTCAGGGATCCACACACTTTTAGATAAAAATCTTTCCAAAACTTCTCGTCTTGGTTCTCAAATACGCTCTTATCGTCTCGACCTACTTCATCTGCCAAACAATACAAATTCTGGATATGCCGCAGTCCTCGATCAAGTGGCATTTTGCAATAGCTTCCCGTCGCTACTGGAGATCTGCTTCCTAATGCACGCCAGCCGGCCTGAAAAGCTTCCAAAGCCCTTTCAAGAGGAGAAAATCGTTCAACCTTGGAAATCCTTTCAGCATTGATATTGTTTGCAACAACATTATGTGCAATGACTTGCAAGGCAGGACATGTTGATACCGAAATTCCTTTGGGCACAGCCACGAGCCCATTAAGCGATCGGATACGGCCATTTGCTGCGGCTTTAAATTCAAATGTTGATTTTTTTTTATGCAACACCCTAAATATGAGTTGATCCTTTGCTGTACTGGCATGAGCACCAGCGCCCATTTCCTTATCATTATAATCATCATTATCAGAATTTTTCAGCCCGATTACATCAGCCGATTCATCCAAGCAAGGTACTTCCCTCTCCCTGGTCGCCCTTGATTTTTTTTCTTCGCAGGCTTTCGGCTCCTCAGCAAGCGAGGAAAATGCCAATTCAATGGCAGAAAGAACCTCATTCTGAAGGTCTTCCATTTCCTGCGGGGTTAGAATCAACTTTTCCAGCAAAAATTCACCCCAGGTACGCTCACGGAGAAATAAGATTTTTTCTTTTTTTTCCTTATCGATAATGTCAGCCAATCTCAACGGGCCCTGCGTCTTGTTAAGAAAGTTTTTCGCTCGGCCGAGAAAATCGTCACGTTTCGATCCATCGATACCGCTGATTTGTAATTTCATTATTTCCTTTCGCAAACCAAGATAGCTGCTACTGTTGACCATAGCCAACTTTCAACCTTTCTTCGTACGCCGCACGAAAAGCAAGGTTCCTTAAGGAATAAAAAAACGGTGGAAGCGCTTTCGCGCTTCCACCGTTCGCCTTGATACCGCCCTGCCGCCTTACTTTTTCTTCGGCACGTACAGATCCGTAATCACCCCCAGCCCCATCTCCGCCGCGAACATCGGCGTCTCCGACAGCGTCGGATGCGCATGGATGGTCAGCGCCAGGTCTTCCAGGTCCGCGCCCATCTCCATCGCCAGCACGGTCTCGGCCAGCAGTTCACCTGCATTCACGCCAACGATGCCGGCGCCGATGATGCGCTTGGTTTCCGGGTCCCACAGCAGCTTGGTCATGCCATCGTCGCGGCCCATGGCCAGCGCGCGGCCGGAGGCGGCCCAGGGGAAATTGGCTTTCTCATAGGGGATGCCCTGCGACTTGGCGTCGTTCTCGGTCAGGCCCATCCATGCCACTTCGGGGTCGGTGTAGGCCACCGAAGGAATGGTCATCGGGTCGAACTCGACCTTGTGGCCGCCGATCACTTCCGCCGCCACCTTGGCTTCGTTGGTGGCCTTGTGGGCCAGCATCGGGTCGCCGCAGATGTCGCCGATCGCATAGATGTGGCCGACGTTGGTGCGCTGCTGGCGGTCCACCGGGATGAAGCCGCGCTCGTTGACGATCACGCCCGCCTTCTCCGCGCCAATGTCGCGGCCGTTCGGGCGGCGGCCCACTGCCATCAGCACCATGTCGTAGAGCTGCGGTTCGGCCGGCGCGTTGGCGCCCTCGAAGGTGGCCAGCAGGCCGTCTTCGCGCGCTTCCAGCTTGGTGACCTTGGTCTTGAGGTAGATGCCCTCGTAGCGCTTCTCGATGCGCTTCTGCAGCGGCTTGACGATGTCGCGGTCGGCGGCCGGGATCAGGCCGTCGGCGAATTCCACCACGGTGATCTTCGTGCCCAGCGCGTCATAGACGCAGGCCATTTCCAGGCCGATGATGCCGCCGCCGATCACCAGCATGCGCTTCGGGATCTGGCGCAGTTCCAGCGCGCCGGTGGAGTCGATCACGCGCGGATCGTCATACGGGAAGCCGGGGATGCGCGCGACCGACGAGCCGGCCGCGATGATCGCGTTCTTGAAGGCGATGGTCTTGCTGCCTTCGGCGGTTTCCACCGTCAGCGTATTGGCCGACGAGAACGCCGCCTTGCCATGCACCACCTGCACCTTGCGCGCACGCGCCAGGCCCGACAGGCCGCCGGTCAGCTTCTTGACCACGCTGTCCTTCCAGCCGCGCAGGCCGTCGAGGTCGATCTCGGGCGCGGACATCTTCACGCCGAAATGCGACATCTCCTCGGCTTCGGTAATCACCTTGGCCGCATGCAGCAGCGCCTTGGACGGAATGCAGCCCACGTTCAGGCAGACGCCGCCCAGCGAGGCATAGCGCTCCACCAGCACGACCTTCTGGCCCAGGTCGGCGGCACGGAAGGCGGCGGTGTAGCCGCCAGGGCCGGCGCCCAGCACCAGGGTCTCGCATTCGATATCGGCCTGGCCGCTGAAGCTGGCGGCAGTCGGCGCCTGCACCGGCGCGGCGGGGGCAGCGGCAGCAGGCGCTGCGGCCGGAGCCGGCGCAGCGGCGGCGCCCTGCCCTTCCAGCACCAGCAATGGCGAGCCCTTGGACACCTTGTCGCCCAGCTTGACCTTCAGCTCCTTTACCACGCCGGCATGACTGGACGGGATCTCCATGCTGGCCTTGTCGGATTCCACCGTGATCAGCGACTGGTCGACGCTGACGGTATCGCCCGGCTTGACCAGCACCTCGATCACTTCCACTTCCTTGAAGTCACCGATGTCGGGTACCTCGACATGGATGATGCCGCCGGTTGCGGCCGGGGCGGCCGCCGCAGGTGCAGGTGCAGCGGCAGGCGCCGGCGCAGCAGCAGGAACTGGTGCAGCAGCGGGCGCAGCGGCAGCCGGTGCCGCCTCTTGCGCTTCGCCTTCCGTTTCCAGCATCAGCAGCAGCGAGCCTTCGGCCACCTTGTCGCCCAGCTTGACCTTCAGCTCCTTCACCACGCCGGCCTGGCTGGACGGAATCTCCATGCTGGCCTTGTCCGACTCCACCGTGATCAGCGACTGGTCCACCGCAATCCGGTCGCCCGGCTTGACCAGCACCTCGATCACTTCCACTTCCTTGAAATCCCCGATGTCGGGAACCTTGATTTCAACCAGGCTCATCACATAGCTCCATGTTCTGCCCGGGCCGCCCATCTGGCGCGCGCCGGGGAATTGTTATTGCTCCCTGCAGGGACAAAGCGGGAGGATGGGTGTTTCATTGCATCGCGATACTGTGGATCTGCATGGGTCCGGCCGAATTCTTGTCGAACTCGATGCCGGCCGCCACGCCCACCTCGGCAATCCGGCGCGCCGACTCCAGGCTGTCGTAGACCGCGTGCATCGCGCCCAGCGCAAAGTTGCGGCCGCTGCCTATGCCCCAGAAACGGTCGAAGGCAAAGACTTCACGATAGGAATAGACGCCGAAGATGCCATGCGGATTGGCGATCAGCGAGATCAGCTGCGACGACTCGTACGGATCGTCCTCGTCTTCCCGGGTGTTGAGGAAATACTTTTCCTTCAGGATGTTGTGCACCCGGGTATAGGTTTCGAAGACCTCGTCCTTGCTGCCCAGCCGGCAGTCGTCGCCCATCTCGGTCAGCACCTTGCGCATGACCGGGAAATGGGCGGTGGTGCCGGCCAGCGTGACCCAGGACGCGCCGACCTGGAAGATCTTGCTGTTGGCCTCGTAATTGCCGGGCAGCCGGGTGTCGCCGAACGTCACCAGCGAATCGGCGGCGATCGCAACCTCTCCATTCTTTCTGACGACGACACAGGTGGTCATTGCAGATCTCCAAACGACGGGCGGCCGGCTTGACAGGCTCCTCGGGCCGCCCTGCCCATTACAGCAGCGTCTTGCGCATGTCGCCCAGCACTTCGGACAGGTAGACCGTGAAGCGGGCCGCCATCGCGCCATCGATCACGCGGTGGTCATAGGACAGCGAGGTCGGCATCATCAGGCGCGGCACGAACTGCTTGCCGTCCCAGACCGGCTTGAACTCGGACTTGGACAAGCCCAGGATTGCGACTTCCGGCGCATTGATGATGGGCGTAAAGGCCGTGCCGCCGATGCCGCCCAGCGACGAGATGGTGAAGCTGGCGCCCTGCATGTCGGCCGGTTTCAGCTTGCCGTCGCGGGCCTGGGCCGAGAGTTCGCCCATTTCCTGGGCGATCTGGGCAACGCCCTTCTTGTCGGCATCCTTCACCACCGGAACCACTAGGCCGTTGGGCGTGTCGGCGGCAAAGCCGATGTGGTAGTACTGCTTCAGGATCAGGTTCTCGCCCTTGGCATCCAATGAAGAATTGAAGACCGGGAATTTTTTCAGCGCGGCCACCGATGCCTTGATCACGAAGGCCAGCATGGTCAGCTTCACGCCCGACTTGGCCATCGCGGCATTGGCCGACTTGCGGAATTCCTCCAGCTCGGTGATGTCGGCCTGGTCGTACTGGGTTACGTGCGGAATCATTACCCAGTTGCGGTGCAGGTTCGGGCCGCTGATCTTCTTGATGCGCGACAGCGGCTGCAGCTCGGTGGCGCCGAACTTGGAGAAGTCCAGCGACGGCCACGGCAGCAGGTCCAGGCCCACGCCGCTGCCCTTGGCAGCCGAAGCGGGCGCTGCGGCCGCGGCGGCGCCGCCGGCAATCACGCCCTTCACATACCCCTGCACGTCCTGCTGGGTGATGCGGCCTTTCGGACCGCTGCCCTTGACCTGGGTCAGGTCCACGCCCAGTTCGCGGGCGAACTTGCGAATCGACGGCGACGCATGCGGCTTGATGCCGTTGGCCGAGGCCACCGGCGCGGCAGCGGGTGCCGGCGCAGGCGCCGGGGTGGGCGCTGCGGGCGCAGGCGCCGGTGCCGGCGCGGCTGCTGCAGGCGCAGGCGTCGGTGCGGCGGCCGCGGGCGCCGGGGCGGCGGCTGCAGGCGCAGGCGCCGGAGCAGCCGGCGCTGCGGCCGCGCCCTCGGTTTCCAGCATCAGCAACAGCGTGCCTTCCGCCACCTTGTCGCCCAGCTTGACCTTCAGCTCCTTGACCACGCCGGCCTGGCTGGACGGGATCTCCATGCTGGCCTTGTCCGACTCGACCGTGATCAGCGACTGGTCCACCGCCACCGTGTCGCCCGGCTTGACCAGCAGCTCAATGACTTCGACTTCCTTGAAATCGCCGATATCCGGGACTTTGACTTCCACCATGCTCATTGTTCTAGCTCCGTTTTATGTCCGCCGCTTGCCAAAAAAAGTCCGGGAAAGGAAGCGCCGCGGCATGGCTGCCGTGATGCTTGCGGTTCCCGGACCCGTTTGGGCATGACAGGGGATTCGTTAGTCTTGTTTACACTGTGACCGGATTCGGCTTGTTCGGATTGATGCCGTACTTCTCGATGGCCTGGGTGACGACACCCGAGGACAGCACGCCCTCATCGGCCAGCGACTTCAGCGCGGCAACCACGACATAGTAGCGGTTGACCTCGAAGAATTCACGCAGCTTGGCGCGGGAGTCCGAGCGGCCGAAGCCGTCGGTGCCCAGCACCTTGTAGCTGCGCCCTTTCGGCACATAGGCGCGGACCTGCTCGGCGAACACCTTCATGTAGTCGGTCGACACCACGATCGGGCCGGACGTCGGCGCCAGGCACTGGGCCAGGTGCGACAGGCGCGCCGGCTCGGACGGATGCAGCATGTTCCAGCGCTCGACCTCGGCGCCGTCGCGGGCCAGCAGGTTGAACGACGGCGCGGACCAGACGTCGGACTCGATGCCCCAGTCATTGCGCAGCAGTTCGCTGGCGGCGATGACTTCGCGCAGGATGGTGCCGGAGCCCATCAGCTGCACGCGGTGCTTGGAGTCCTTGCCGCCTTCCTGCAGCAGGTACAGGCCTTTCAGGATGCCCTCTTCCTGGCCTGGCTTGATGCCCGGATGCGCGTAGTTCTCGTTCATCAGGGTGATGTAATAGAACACGTCTTCCTGGTTTTCCACCATGCGGCGCAGGCCGTCATGCATGATCACCGCGACTTCATGGGCGAAGGTCGGGTCGTAGGACATGCAGTTCGGGATGGTCGACGCCAGCACCTGGCTGTGGCCGTCCTCGTGCTGCAGGCCTTCGCCGTTCAACGTGGTGCGGCCGGCGGTGCCGCCGAGCAGGAAGCCGCGGGCGCGCATGTCGCCGGCGGCCCATGCCAGGTCGCCGATGCGCTGCAGGCCAAACATCGAGTAGAAGGTGTAGAACGGGATCATCACCGTGTTGTTGGTGGAGTACGACGTCGCCGCCGCGATCCACGAGCTCATCGCGCCCGCCTCGTTGATGCCTTCCTGCAGGATCTGGCCGGCCTTGTCCTCGCGGTAATAGCTGACCTGGTCCTTGTCGACCGGCTCGTAGAGCTGGCCGCGCTGGTTGAAGATGCCGATCTGGCGGAACAGGCCTTCCATGCCGAAGGTGCGCGCCTCGTCCACCAGGATGGGCACCACGCGCTTGCCGAGGTTGGCATCGCGCAGCAGCACGGTCAGCACCCGGACGTAGGCCTGGGTGGTGGAAATCTCGCGGCCTTCCGCGGTCGGGTCGAGCACGGCCTTGAAGGCTTCCAGCGGCGGCACCGGCAGGGTCTCGTCGGCCTTCACGCGGCGCTGCGGCAGGTAGCCGCCCAGGGCCTTGCGGCGCTCGTGCAGGTACACCATTTCCGGCGCGTCGTCGGCCGGCTTGAAGAACGGCACTTCGGCCAGCTTGTCGTCCGGGATGGGGATGTTGAAGCGGTCGCGCATTTCGCGGATCGCCTGGTCGTCGAGCTTCTTGGTCTGGTGCGCGGTGTTGCGCGCCTCGCCCGACTTGCCCATGCCAAAGCCCTTGACGGTCTTGACCAGCAGCACGGTCGGCGTGCCCTTGTTCTCGACAGCGGCCTTGAAGCCGGCATAGATCTTGTGCGGGTCATGGCCGCCGCGGGTCAGGCGCCAGATGTCGTCGTCGCTCATGTTGGCGACCATTTCCAGCAGCTTCGGATGCTTGCCGAAGAAATGCTTGCGCACGTAGGCGCCGTCCTTGGCCTTGTAGTTCTGGTACTCGCCGTCGACGGTTTCCATCATCACCTTCTGCAGGATGCCGTCCTTGTCGCGCCGCAGCAGGTCGTCCCAGCCCGGACCCCAGATCACCTTGATCACGTTCCAGCCGGCGCCGCGGAAGTCGGCTTCCAGTTCCTGGATGATCTTGCCGTTGCCGCGCACCGGACCGTCCAGGCGCTGCAGGTTGCAGTTGACCACCATGATCAGGTTGTCCAGCATCTCGCGGCCGGCCATGCCGATCGCGCCCATCGATTCCGGCTCGTCCATCTCGCCGTCGCCGCAGAATACCCAGACCTTGCGGTTCTCGGTGTTGGCCAGGCCGCGGGCATGCAGGTACTTCAGGAAACGCGCCTGGTAGATGGCCATCAGCGGGCCCAGGCCCATGGAGACGGTCGGGAACTGCCAGTAGTCCGGCATCAGCTTCGGATGCGGATAGGAAGACAGGCCGCCCCCGTCGACTTCGCGGCGGAAGTTCAGCAGCTGGTCGTCCGACAGCCGGCCTTCCAGGTAGGAACGGGCATAAATGCCAGGCGAGGAATGGCCCTGCAGGTACAGCAGGTCGCCGCCATGGTCCGCGGTCGGCGCATGCCAGAAATGGTTGAAGCCGATGCCCAGCATATTGGCCAGCGAGGCGAAGCTGGAGATATGGCCGCCGAGGTCGCCGTCGGCGCGGTTGGCCTTGACCACCATGGCCATGGCGTTCCAGCGCATCCAGGAACGCAGCCGCTCCTCATACTCGAGATTGCCGGGGCAGTGTACCGTCAGGTGCGCAGGGATGGTGTTGACGTAGGCGGTATTGCTGGAAAACGGGATGTGGGCGCCGCGCCTGCGGGCCAGGTCGACCATGCGCTCCATCAGGTAGTGGGCGCGCTCCGGGCCTTCGTTTTCGATAACGGCTTCGAGCGCGTCGAGCCATTCCTTGGTTTCCATTACATCGGGATCGTTGGCGGCTTGCGCCATTACCTGGTCGAGCTGGGCAGACATCGTGCGTCTCCTATCTTTGCCGGATTGGTTTAGACATCGCGGGCGTGGGTTTGTTACAGGCGTGACTTGTGGGATGAACAACCCGCGCATTTTATCAGCGAAATTTGAAATTTCAAACTACGATATACGTTTTCATAATGTGGGATTTACTGTGCAGCGCAACATCGTCTGCGCCGTGTTCCCGGAGCGGCAAGCGCCCAAGCCCCCTTATAATCCGGTTTTCCAACCGCAACCTCCCTTCATCATGTCTGCACAAATCATCAATGGCACCCTGCTCTCCCAACAACTGCGCACCGACGTCGCGCGCCGCGCCGCCGCGCTGAGCGCGCAAGGCCGCCAGCCGGGCCTGGCCGTGGTGCTGGTGGGCGACAATCCGGCCTCCCAGGTCTATGTGCGCAACAAGGTGAAAGCGTGCGAGGACAATGGCCTCTATTCCGTTCTGGAGAAGTACGACGCCACGCTGTCGGAGGCGCAGCTCCTGGAACGCATCGCCGCGCTGAATGCCGACCCGAAGATCAACGGCATCCTGGTGCAACTGCCGCTGCCGGCCCATATCGACTCGCACAAGGTGCTGGAAGCGATCGCACCCGAAAAGGATGTCGACGGCTTTCATATCAGCAATGCCGGCCTGCTGATGACGGGCCAGCCGCTGTTTCGTCCCTGCACGCCCTACGGCGTGATGAAGATGCTGGAGTCGATCGACTATCCGGTGCGCGGCGCGCATGCGGTAGTGGTCGGCGCATCCAACATCGTCGGCAAGCCGCAGGCGATGCTGCTCTTGCAGGCCGGCGCCACGGTCACCATCTGCAACTCCAAGACCCGCGACCTGGGCCACCATACCCGCCAGGCCGACATCCTGGTGGTGGCCACCGGCAAGCGCAACATCGTCACCGCCGACATGATCAAACCGGGCGCAGTCGTCATCGACGTCGGCATGAACCGGGACGACAACGGTAAATTGTGCGGAGACGTCGATTTTGAAAACGCCAAGGAAGTCGCCGGCTGGATCACGCCCGTCCCGGGCGGGGTCGGCCCGATGACCATCACCATGCTGCTGGTAAACACCATAGAAGCCGCCGAGAGAACCTGAACCTATGAATGCACAGACCAATCCCCTGCTCGACTTTTCCGACCTGCCGCGTTTCGACACCTTCGCGCCGGAGTTCGTCACCCCCGCCATCGACAGCCTGCTGAGTGAATGCCGCGAGGTGGTGGCGCGGCTGGAAGCCTCCACCGACCCGGCCAGCTGGTCCAATTTCGTGGAACCGCTGGAACAGGCAACCGAGAAGCTGGGCCGGGCATGGGGCGTGGTCGGACATCTGAACGCGGTGGTGGACACGCCGGAACTGCGCGCGGTGTACAACGAGAATCAGCCCAGGGTCACCGAGTTCTGGACCGCGCTGGCGCAGAATCCGGCGCTGTTCGAGAAATACAAGGCATTGAAGAACAGTGCCGACTTCGCCACGCTGACGCCGGCGCGCAGGAAGATCATCGAGAATGCGCTGCGCGACTTCCATCTGGGCGGCGCCGACCTGCCGGACGACAAGAAGGCGCGCTTTGCGGCGATCCAGGAACGCCAGGCGGAACTGGCCACCAAATTCTCGGAAAACGTGCTCGACGCCACCAATGCCTACGAACTGATCGTCGAGGATGAGGCACGCCTGTCCGGCCTGCCCGACGACGTGCGCCAGGCCGCCCGCGCCTCCGCCGAAAAGGCCGGCAAGCCGGGCTACCGCTTCACCCTGCATTTCCCCTCCTATTTCCCGGTGCTGCAGTATGCAAACGACCGCGCGCTGCGCGAGACCATCTACCGCGACAACGCCACCAAGGCATCCGAACTGGGCGCGAAGCCGGAGTGGGACAACACCGCCCTCATCAGCGAACTGCTGCAGCTGCGGCAGGAGGAAGCCCAGCTGCTGGGCTACAGCAACTATGCAGAAGTGTCGCTGGTGCCCAAGATGGCCGAGACGCCGCAGCAGGTGATCGGCTTCCTGGAAGACCTGGCGCAGCGCGCCCGCCCCTTCGCCGGAAAGGACCTGGAGGAAGTGCGCGCCTTTGCCAAAGCGGAACTGGGCATAGACCAGCTCGAAGCCTGGGACCTGGCCTATGCCTCGGAAAAGCTGCGCCAGAAGCGGTATGCGTTTTCCGAGCAGGAGGTCAAGCAGTACTTCCCGGAGCACAAGGTGGTGGACGGCCTGTTCCGCCTGATCGAAAAGCTGTTTTCGGTGAAGATCGCGCCGGACAGCGCGCCGGTCTGGCACAAGGATGTGAGCTTCTTCCGCATCGAGCGCGACGGCCGCCTGCTGGGCCAGTTCTATCTCGACCTGTATGCCCGCACCGGCAAGCGCGGCGGCGCCTGGATGAACGACGCCCGCGGCCGCCGTCTGGCCGGCGAAGCGGTACAGACGCCAGTTGCCTACCTGACCTGCAACTTCACCGAGCCGGCGGTGGTCGACGGCAAGGCGCGGCCGGCGCTGTTCACCCATGACGAGGTGAATACCCTGTTCCATGAATTCGGCCATGGACTGCATCACATGCTGACCCAGGTCGACGAGCTGGGCGTGTCCGGCATTTCCGGGGTGGAATGGGATGCGGTCGAGCTGCCCTCCCAGTTCATGGAAAACTTCTGCTGGGAATGGGACGTGCTGCAGAACATGAGCGCCCATATCGACACCGGGGCACCGCTGCCGCGCGCGCTGTTCGACAAGATGACCGCGGCGAAGAACTTCCAGTCCGGCCTGCAGATGCTGCGCCAGGTCGAGTTCTCGCTGTTCGACATGCACCTGCACTACGACTACGACCCGCGCGGCCAGCGCAGCGTGCAGGACGTGCTGGACGACGTGCGCCGCCGCTTCGCGGTAATGATTCCGCCATCCTTCAACCGCTTCCAGAATTCCTTCGGCCATATCTTCGCCGGCGGCTATGCGGCTGGCTACTACAGCTACAAATGGGCCGAGGTGCTGTCCGCCGACGCCTACAGCGCCTTCGAGGAAGCCAGCGGCAGCGGCGACGAGGAGCACCTGGCCGAAGCCGGCCGCCGCTTTCTGGCCGAGATCCTGTCGGTGGGCGGTTCACGTCCGGCGCTGGAATCGTTCAAGGCCTTCCGCGGCCGCGAACCGGAAATCGATGCGCTGCTGCGGCATAGCGGCATGACCGCCTGACGCTGCGAGCCGGGAGAATCACGATGACCAGAAACATCACACTGCTGCCGATCGCCCTGCTGGCCTGCGCCACGCTGGCCCAGGCCGAGCTCTACAAGTCGGTCGGGCCGGACGGGCGCGTCACCTACAGCGACACGCCCACCGCCAAGGCCCAGCCGGTCGATACCCGCAAGGCGCCGGTCGCTTCCGTCAGCGGCACCGCGCTGCCCTACGAACTGGCGCTGGTGGCCAGGGCGCATCCGGTGACGCTCTACACCTCCGACAAGTGCCCGCCCTGCTTTTCGGCGCGCAACCTGCTGGCCAAGCGCGGCGTGCCCTATGTCGAGAAAATCGTCAGCAGCAATGAGGACATTGCCGCTCTGGCCGCCGTTGCCGGCGAGGCGCGCCTGCCCTTGCTGACCATAGGCGCAGTCAAGGAACAGGGCTTCGAGGAAGGCATCTGGAACCGGGCATTGTCGGCGGCAGGCTATCCGCAAACCAGCCAGCTGCCGGCCAGCTGGCGCAATCCGCCGCCCCAGGCCGCGGCGCCAGCCCAGGCCGAACCGGCGCCGCCTCCCGCCGCGCCGGTTGCCCAGCAGCGCCGCGAGCCGGCCGGTCTTCCGGCCGAAGCGCCGCCGCCTGCCGGCAAGGCGCCGCCGGGATTCCGGTTTTGAGCCAGGCAAGTGCAATGACCCGCATCGACTTTCACAGCAACGTGCCGGATAAGGTCGCCTACGCCTGCCGGCTGGTGCGCAAGGCGCGGTCGCAGAACCTGCGGGTGGTGATGCTGGCCGCCGATGCCGACCAGCTGCGCCAGCTCGATGAAAGCCTGTGGACCTTTTCCGACCTCGACTTCCTGCCGCATGTAACGGCCGACAGCCCGCTGGCGGCGCAGACGCCGATCCTGCTGATGCAAGCCGGCGCCGAGACGGACGACCTGCCGCATCACCAGATCCTGGTGAACCTGTCGCAGCAGCCGCCGGCCCACTTCGCCCGCTTCGAGCGCATGTTCGAGATCGTTTCCTCGGAAGATGCCGACCGCCTGGCAGGCCGCGAACGCTATCGCCATTACCAGCAGCGCGGCTATCCCCTAACCCATTACGACGCCGATAAAGCATGAGCACACCCCCGCGCGACGCCGGCATCCCGATGCTGACCGAGGTGATCAACGATGCGGATATGGAGCTGACCGGCCCGCCCGAACTGGTCGAGCCTCTTTCCGAGGCGGAGCAACGGGCGGCAGGCCTGCTCGATCACGATGCGGCGCAGGCGGCTGCGCCGCATGGCCTGGCGGTGGAAGAGCCGGCACCGGCACCGGCGTCGCCGGCCGCTGCCGCGCCGGAGCCGAAGCCCGACCTGGCATTGCCGCAACCGCAACCGCAATTTGCGCCGGCGTATCCGCTTCCGCTCAAGCCTGCCGCCGTGGCGGCGCCCGCAGCGGCCGCCCCGCGGGCCGTTCCCCCGTCCTTCCCGCCGGCCGCCGAGCCGGCGAGGCCTGACGCCCAGCCGGCCGCCATGGACGACGAGGAATGGCAACGCATGGAACGCCGGGTGCGAGAACGCATCCTGGGTCAGCTGCTGTCGCGCACCGACGCGATGCTGGAGGAACGCATCCGCGCCAGCCTGACCGGCGTGGTCGAGCAGGCCGTGGAAGGCCTGGCCGCCAGCCTGCGGCTGAGTCTGCACAAGACGCTGGAAGATGTGGTGTCGCGCGCGGTGGCGCAGGAAATTACCCGTCTGCAATCTTCTAAAAAATAAAACTTTTTAGCGAATTTTTGTTTTTATAAACAAAAATTGCAGCGCAACGCGGGAAGCACAAAAATTTCCGCCTTGTTTTGTTCGCTCAAAAAAACTGGAATTTCTTACAATTCCGCCTATCGGATTGCATCGCATCGGGGAGAGCGAAATGGAGGTCATGGTTTTGGGTTCGGGCATTATCGGGACGGCATCGGCGTGGTTTCTGCGCCAGGCCGGTCATGAAGTCACGGTGATCGAGCGCCAGCCCGGCGCCGCGCAGGAGACCAGCTTCGCCAACGGCTGCCAGATCTCGGTGTCGCATGCCGAACCCTGGGCCAATCCGGCCGCGCCGATGAAAGTGCTGAAATGGCTGGGCCGGGAAGATGCGCCGCTGCTGTTCCGGCTACGTCCTGAATGGCTGCAATGGCGCTGGGGCCTGCAATTCCTGCGCGAATGCACGGCCGCCCGCACCGACCACAACATCCGCCAGATCGTCGCCCTCTGCGAATACAGCCGACAGACGCTGCAGGCAGTGCGCGCCGAGACCGGCATCGAATATGACCACCTGACCCGCGGCATCCTGCATTTCTATACCGAGCAGCGCGACTTCGACGAGTCGCTGCGCGCCGCCAAACTGATGCGCGACCTCGGCTGTCCGCGCCAGTCGATCGATGCCGACGAGGTGGTGCGCATCGAGCCCGCGCTGGCCGCCTCGCGCGACCGCATCGTCGGCGGCGACTACACCGCCACCGATGAATCGGGCGATGTCTACAAGTTCACCACCGGCCTGGCTGACCGCGCCGAACAGGCCGGCGTGGCATTCCGCTTCAACACCACGGTGACCCGGCTGCTGACCGAAGGCGCCGGCGCTTCAGCCCGCATCACCGGCGTGGAAGTGATCGACGAGCATGGCGTGCACCGCACCCTGCGCGCCGACGCCTATGTGATGGCGATGGGCAGCTTCAGCGAGCAGTTGATGAAGCCGCTGGGCATCGATCTGATGATCTATCCGGGCAAGGGCTACTCGGCCACCTACAAGGTGACCAACCCCGACGCCGCGCCCACGGTTTCGCTGACCGACGACGGCTACAAGCTGGTGGTGTCGCGCCTGGGCGACCGCCTGCGGGTAGCCGGCACCTGTGAGCTCAACGGCTATACCCGCGAACTCAACACCACCCGCTGCGAAGCCATCACCCGCCGCACCCGCGAGCTGTTTCCGGATGCCTGCGACTACGACAACCCGGCCTACTGGACCGGCCTGCGTCCGCTGACGCCGTCCAACGTGCCCTACGTGGGCAAGAGCCGCTACGGCAACCTGTTCTTGAACACCGGCCACGGCACGCTGGGCTGGACCATGGGCTGCGGCTCCGGACGGGCCATCGCCGAGATCGTGTCGGGCCGCCAGCCCGAGGTGGACTTCGCCTTCACCGGCATGGAACGCCCGCGCGGCGCCGCCTTCCCGGGCAAGCAGGTGGCAAGCGCCTGACGCATTGCCTTCTGCAGCAGGGGCGCCGACAGGGCGCCCTTTTTTATTTCTGGCGTTCCGCCCTCACCTGCAGTTCCGCCGCCTTCTCATCGAATGCAATGCGGGTGACGAACTTGGCGCGCTTCATCGGGAAGCGCGACTGGAAATGCCGCACATTGCCCGACCCCGAAATGGCGCGGCGCACGAACTGGTAATACGCATCCATGTCCAGCACATGCACCACCAGGAAATAGTCGTAATCCCCGGACACGAAATAGCATTGCAGCACCTCGGCCTCGCGGTTCATGCGGGCCTCGAACTCCTTCATCTGTTCGTCCGACTGGTTGTTCAGCGACACCTCCAGGAACGCCATCATGCCGTAGCCGATGGCGAACGGGTCCACCAGCGCGACGTCGGCGCTGATGATGCCCGCCTCGCGCAGTTCCCGCATGCGGCGCAGGCAGGTCGGCTGCGACACATGCACCTTGTCGGCCAGTTCCCTGGTCGGAATCTGATTGTCCTTCTGCAGCAGGTTGAGGATCTTGCGGTCGACCTTGTCTAGCGGGCGAAATATGGGCATGGCGATGTGTGGTTGGGCTGACGGATGCAGGCGCTGCCGCGGTGACGGAAGAAAGACGCGCGTGCAAGTCTAATGCCTGCGCGCGGGTTGCAGCAACCGTGCGCGACTGCCATCGTCCTGCCGGCATCTTCCGCAGATGCAAGGACACACGGATACGCGACCCGACCGGCGCTTCCACTTGCGCATCGCTATCGAACAAGGCGCGACCGAAGGTGACGAACCGGGGGCATTGCCACGCAACTGAACGCCAGCGCGAGGTCCGGCCATGCCGGCAGACGATTGCCGGCGCCAGGCTGCAGCGCAGTGGCAAGGGCCGCCATCTCAATCTTCAGGAGCAAGTCCATGCTGTTTATTCCAAAAAAAGGTCCGGTCGCGGCCGCGATCGCACTTTTCTGCGGCGCTGCCGTTGCGCAGGAAACCGTGGTCCGCCTGGGCCATGTGGCGCCCATGTCCGACGAGCAGGCCCATTACGGCAGGGACAATGCCAACGGCGCCCTCCTCGCTGTCGAGGACCTCAATGCCAGGGGCATCGCCATAGGCGGCAAGAAGGTCAGGTTTGAACTGCTCAATGAAGACGATGCCGCCGATCCCAAGCAGGCCACGGCGGTGGCCTACAAGCTGGTCGACGCCCGGGTCAATGGCGTGATCGGCCACCTGAACTCCGGCACCACCATCCCTGCCTCGCGCATCTATCACGACGCCGGCATTCCACAGATAACGGGTTCGGCCACCAATCCCAAATACACCCACCAGGGCTATGGCACCGCATTCCGTCTTGTAGCCAATGATGGTCAGCTCGGCAGCAGGCTGGGCAGATATGCAATCGACACGCTGCAGGCAAAGAGCATCGCGGTCATCGACGACCGCACCGCTTACGGCCAGGGCGTGGCCAGCGAGTTCATCAGGGGGTGCCAGGGCAGCCCTGCCCGGCGTGCGGATCAGCCAGGAGTACACCACCGACAAGGCCACCGATTTCACCGCCCTTCTCACCACCATCAAGGGCAAGCATCCGGACATCGTCTTCTTTGGCGGCACGGACAACGTCGGCGGCCCCATGCTGCGCCAGATGAAGCAGCTGCGCATCAACGCCAGATTCATGGGCAGCGACGCCATCTGCACCACTGGCCTGCCCGAACTGGCGGGCGACGCGCTGATCGACGACCAGGTCATCTGCCTGGAAGCAGGCGTCAGCGACGCCAGTGAAAAACGCATGGCGCAGTTCACCGAACGCTACAGGCAGCGCTTCCACACGGACGTGCGGCAGTATGCGCCCTATGTCTACGACGCCGTGATGACCATGGCGGCCGCAATGCAAAAGGCCGATTCTGCCGAGCCGGCGTAGTACCTGCCGGAACTGGCCAGGATCAGCTACCACGGCATCACTGGCCCGATCGCCTTCGATGCCAACGGCGACATCAGGGACCGGGAGCTGGTCCTGTTCACCTACAAGGGCGGCAGGAAGGAAAGGATCGCCGTCCTCAGGCAAGGCCCGCTGCCGCACATGCACCTCGTCCAGCCAGTTTCCCGGTCCACGTTTCGCGTTGCCGTACGGACGGGAGCGCTTTGCGCCTGGCCGGCTCGGGCGAAACCGGGACGGCGAAGACGGCGCAGCGCCGGACCTGGCCATAGCAGCAATCATCGAAGATCGCAAACCAAAGGAGGAAATCCATGCAATCCATTTCACGAATGCTTCCCGTCGCAGCCGCCATTGCCCTGCTCGCCGGTTCAACTTTTGCACAGGAGGCGGCCATCCGGCTTGGCCATGCAGGACCGCTGTCCGGGGGAGAGGCGCACCTGGGCCGGGACACTGCCAACGGCGCTATCCTGGCTGTGGAAGACCTCAATGCCCGCGGCATCGCCATCGGCGGCAGGAAAGCCAGGTTTGTGCTGTTGAATGAAGACGACGCCGCCGATCCCAGGCAGGGTACCGCGGTGGCGCAGAAGCTGGCCGACGCCAGGGTCAACGGCGTGATCGGCCATATGGACTCCGGCACCACCATCCCCGCCTCGCGCATCTATCACGACGCCGGCATCCCGCAGATCTCGCCCTCGGCCACCAATCCCAAGTACACCCGCCAGGGTTACAAGACCGCTTTCGTCATGGTCGCCAATGATGCGCATCTTGGCGGCACGCTGGGCAGGTATGCGGTCGAGACCATGAAGGCCAGGAACATTGCCGTCATCGACGACCGTACGGCCTACGGCCAGGGCCTGGCCAGCGAGTTCGTCAAGGCCGCCAGGGCAGCGCTGCCGGGTGTGCAGATCACCCAGCAGTACACCACCGACAAGGCCACCGACTTCCAGGCCATCCTGACTGCCATCAAGGGCAAGAAGCCGGACATCGTCTTCTTCGGCGGTTCGGACAATGTCGGCGGCCCGATGCTGCGGCAGATGAAGCAGTTGGGCATCGATGCCAGGTTCATGGGCGGCGACGGGATCTGCACCACCGAACTGCCCAGGCTGGCCGGCGACGGCCTCCTCGACAACCAGATGGTTTGCGCAGCAAATGGCGGCATCACCGGCGACAGGGAAAAGGACATGGCCCGGTTCATCGAACGCTACAGGAAGCGCTTCAGCATGGATGTTCTGGCCTACGCGCCCTTTGCCTACGATGCGGTAATGACCATGGCGGCTGCGATGCAAAAGGCCGATTCGGCCGAGCCGGCGAAGTACCTGCCCGAACTGGCCAGCATCCGCCACGAGGGCGTGACCGGCCCGATCGCCTTCGACGCCAGGGGCGACATCAAGGACGGCATGGTGACCCTGTTTACTTTCAGGGGCGGCAGGAAGGAGAGGATCGCCGTCGTCAAATAGCCCTGCTGCAGACGAACAAAACGCCGGCTCGCAGCCGGCGTTGTCGCATGTGGCAAGCCATTCTTGCCGGAAAGGCATCCGTTTCGCTGCAGCATCTTGGGCAACCTTCCATGCCTTCGTTTCCGGCGCGGCCCGGCCGGCAATTCAGTCATTCAGAAAATCAGCAGAAACCTGCATAATGACGCGGCACCAGGATACCGCCGGAGACACTCGCGACCGCCCAACTCCGGCATTGCGGCAACCATTGAAGACTTCAATCCTCAGGAGGAAATTCATGCAGTTCATTCCAAAAATGCTTCCCGTCGCAGCCGCCATCGCCCTGCTCTCCGGTTCGGCGCTTGCACAGGAAACCGTGGTTCGCCTGGGCCATGTGGCGCCCATGTCGGGCGGACAGGCGCACTATGGCCGCGACAATGCCAACGGCGCCATCCTGGCTGTCGAGGACCTGAATGCGAAGGGCATCACCATCGGCGGCAAGAAGGTCAAGTTTGAACTGGTCAATGAAGACGACGCCGCCGATCCCAAGCAGGGAACCGCGGTGGCGCAGAAGCTGGTCGACGCCAAGGTCAATGGCGTGATCGGCCACCTGAACTCCGGCACCACCATCCCCGCCTCGCGCATCTATCACGACGCCGGCATCCCGCAGATCTCGCCCTCGGCCACCAATCCGCAGTACACCAAGCAGGGTTACAAGACCGCCTTCCGCGTGGTGGCCAATGACGGCCAGCTCGGCGGCACGCTGGGCAAGTATGCGATCGAAACGCTGAAGGCCAAGAACATCGCTGTCATCGACGACCGCACCGCTTACGGCCAGGGCGTGGCCAGCGAGTTCGTCAAGGGCGCCAAGGCAGCCCTGCCCGGCGTGCAGATCACCCAGCAATACACGACCGACAAGGCGACCGACTTCAACGCCATCCTCACCGCCATCAAGGGCAAGAATCCCGACATCGTCTTCTTCGGCGGCATGGACAACGTGGGCGGCCCGATGCTGCGCCAGATGAAGCAGCTGGGCATCAACGCCAAGTTCATGGGCGGCGACGGCATCTGCACCACCGAGCTGCCCAAGCTGGCCGGCGATGGCCTCAGCGACAACCAGGTGGTCTGCGCCGAAGCCGGCGGCGTCACCGGCCCCAAAGAAAAGGACATGGCGCAGTTCATCGAACGCTACAAGAAGCGCTTCAACATCGATGTGCAGCTGTATGCGCCGTATGTCTACGATGCGGTGATGACCATGGCCACCGCAATGCAGAAGGCCAATTCGGCCGAGCCGGCGAAGTATCTGCCTGAACTGGCCAAGATCAGCTATGACGGCGTCACCGGCCCGATCACTTTCGACAGCAAGGGCGACATCAAGGAAGGCACGCTGACCCTGTTCACCTTCAAGGGCGGCAAGAAGGAGAAGATCGCCGTCGTCAAGTAAGGCGCAACGCGGCAACGCTTCCCCAAATGAAAAACGCCGGCTGCAAGCCGGCGTTTTTCCATGATTCCCCGGCGCTTATTTCTGCGCCAGAATCCACTTCACCAGGGTATGCGCCTCAGCCTCGGTCACCTGGGTGTTGGCCGGCATGGGCACTGGACCCCAGACGCCGCCGCCGCCCTTGATGACCTTCTGAACCAGCTTGTCCTCGGCATCCTTCTGGCCGGCGTATTTGGCGGCCACGTCCTTGAAGGCCGGACCAACCACCTTGTTAGCCACCGCATGGCAGGCCATGCAATTCTTTGCCTTCGCCAGGTCGGCATTTGCCATGGCGGCATTCGATGCCAGTGCGCTGGCGGCAAGGCCGATGAACAACAGAGCTTTCATTCGATTCTCCTGGGTATCCATATGGGTTATTGTTGCGGGGCTACATTATCACATGACCCATTACCGACTTGTTGACCGTTACAGGGTTTAACAATATCCTGCCGCAAAGGAGTTTCCATGCTGTTGATCGTTCTCATTGCGGCCCTTGGCCTGCTGCGTTTTTTTGAAATCGGCCCGCTTGCCGATTTGTCATGGTGGTGGATCGTCGCCCTGTTCGTCGTCGCCTTTCTCTGGTTTGAATACCTCGAAAAGATGCTGGGCCTGGACAAGCGCCGCGCCCATGACCAGTCGGATGAAGCCAGGCGCAAGCGGGTCGATTCCACCTTCAGGAAAAAGTGAGCCGCGGGTGCAATGCCCGGAGCGTCGGTATCCAGCATCAGCCAACAACGCGCCTACCTGCAGGCACACGACAGTTCAGCTCCCATGCGCAATAAAAAACCGCTTCCTGCGCCACAGGCGCATGGAAAGCGGTTTTGATTGATGCCGGAAACTTCCCGGCAATGCGGCATCAGCCCGTGATGGCGCCCTTGCTCGCCGGCGCGGCCAGCGCCGAAAACTTCGCCAGCACGCCACGGGTATAGCGCGGCGCTGGCTGCTTCCACTCGGCGCGGCGACGGGCGATTTCCTCTTCCGGCACATTGAGCTGAATCAGCAGCGCATGCGCGTCGATGGTCACCGAATCGCCTTCCTGCACCAGCGCAATGGTGCCGCCCACGAAGGCTTCCGGCGCCACGTGGCCAACCACCATTCCCCAGGTGCCGCCCGAGAAGCGGCCGTCGGTGATCAGGCCGACCGACTCGCCCAGGCCCTTGCCGATCAGCGCCGACGTTGGCGCCAGCATCTCCGGCATGCCCGGCCCACCCTTCGGACCCAGGTAGCGCAGGATCAGCACGTCGCCCGCCTTGATCTTGTCGCCCAGGATCGCATCCATCGCCGAAGGCTCATCGTCGAATACCCGAGCCGGCCCGGTGATGACAGGATTCTTCAGGCCGGTGATCTTGGCCACGGCGCCTTCAATGGCCAGATTGCCTTTCAGGATGGCCAGATGGCCTTCGTCGTACAGCGCGCGGTCGATGGTGCGGATCACGTCCTGGTCGGCGCGCGGCACATCGGGCACGTCAGCCAGTTCCTCGGCCAGCGTGCGGCCGGTGATGGTCATGCAGTCGCCATGCAGCAGGCCGGCCTTGAGCAGGACCTTCATCACCTGCGGGATGCCGCCGGCCTTGTGCAGGTCGGTCGCGACGTATTTGCCCGACGGCTTCAGGTCGCAGATCACCGGCACCTTCTTGCGCATGCGCTCGAAGTCGTCCAGCGACCATTCGACGCCAGCCACATCGGCAATGGCCAGGTAATGCAGCACCGCATTGGTGGAGCCGCCGGTGGCCATGATCACGGCAACCGCGTTTTCGATCGCCTTCTTGGTCACGATGTCGCGCGGCTTCAGGTCGCGCTTGACCGCCTCGACCAGCACCCGCGCCGACTCGGCGGCCGAGCCGACCTTCTCGTCGTCCGGATTGGCCATGGTGGAGGAATACATCAGCGCCATGCCGAGCGCCTCGAACGAGGACGACATGGTGTTGGCGGTGTACATGCCGCCGCAGGAGCCGGAGGACGGGCAGGCATTGCGCTCGATGCCGTCGAAGTCTTCCTGCGACATGCGGCCGGCGGTGAATTCGCCCACGGCCTCGAAGGCGGAAACGATGGTCAGGTCCTTGCCCTTCCAGTTGCCCGGCTTGATGGTGCCGCCGTACACATAGATGCTCGGCACGTTGGTGCGCAGCATGCCTATCATGCCGCCAGGCATGTTCTTGTCGCAGCCGCCGATGACCACGCAGCCATCCATCCACTGGCCGTTGACCACGGTTTCAATGCAGTCGGCAATGACTTCGCGCGAGATCAGCGAATACTTCATGCCCTCGGTGCCCATGGACATGCCGTCCGAGATGGTCGGCGTGCCGAATACCTGGGGATTGGCGCCTGCGTCCTTGACTGCCTTGATCGCGATGTCAGCCAGCTTCTGCAGCCCGGAATTGCAGGGGGTGATAGTGGAGTGGCCATTCGCAATGCCGATCATGGGCTTGTCGAAGTCAGCCTTTTCATAGCCCATCGCGTAGTACATCGAGCGGTTGGGACTGCGGGCGACGCCCTGGGTAACGTTTTTTGAGCGGCGATTGAATGCCATAGTGCCTCCGGAAAGTGAGCCGCTACCTTGCCTTGCCTGAGGTGCGCTGTCAAATATATCATTCAGCCTGGATCAATCTGTTTTGCATATCAATGAATCTGGAACTGCGCCAGTTGCGCCATTTTCTGGCGGTCGCCGAGGAAATGCATTTCGGCCGCGCGGCGCAGCGCCTCCATATGACGCAGCCGCCGCTGTCGCAGAGCATCCAGGCGCTGGAAGCGCTGCTGGGCACGCCGCTGTTTGCCCGCACCAGCCGCAGCGTGACGCTGACCCCGGCCGGCGCGGCGCTGCTGCCGCATGTGCGCCAGTTGCTGCAGGATGCGCAGGCCCTGCCCGACCTCGCCCGCCGCGCCGCCGCCGGCGAGTCCGGCCGCCTGTCGCTGGCCTTCGTCTCGACCGCCGACTACAGCGTGCTGCCGCCCTTCCTGCACCGTTTCAGGACTGCCTATCCGCAAGTGCAGATCGAACTGCGCGAAGCCACCAGCGACCTGCAGCTCGATGCGCTGGAACAGGGCGCCATCGATGTCGGCCTGCTGATTCCGCCCTTGCCCGACCGGATGAGGGACATGCTGTCGTACCGGCCCGTGTTCTCCGAGCCGCTGGTGCTGGCGGTGCCGCAGGAGATGGGCGCGCCCGATGGCGCCGGACCGCTTCCGCTGAATGCGGTGGCCGGCATGCCCTTGATCATTTTCCCGCGCCGCATCGCGCCGGCATTCCACGACGCCATCCTCGATTGCTACCGCGAGGCCGGGCTGCCGCCGCGCATCGGCCAGGAAGCGATACAGATGCAAACCATCGTCGGCCTCGTTTCGGCCGGCATGGGCATCGCTCTTGTGCCACAATCTGTGTCCAATTTAAAACGGCCAGGCGTGGCCTACCGCCAGTTGGCCGGCAAGACGGCCCTGATCGAAACCGGACTGGCCTGGCGCCGCGACAATGCGTCGCCGGTGCTGCACGCTTTTTTAGAACTGCTCGGAAAGACTCCCTTATGCTGATACACCCGATGCCCGACCCGGTCGCCATTGCGATCGGCCCGCTTGCGATCCGCTGGTATGGCCTGATGTACCTGCTGGCCTTTGCACTGTTCATCGGCCTGGGCCGGCTGCGCATCAGGCAGCCGCCCATTGCCGCGGCCGGATGGAAGGCCGAGCATCTGGACGACATGCTGTTTTACGGCGTGCTGGGCGTGGTGATCGGCGGCCGGCTGGGCGAGGTGCTGTTCTATAACCCCGCCTACTACTTCAGCCACCCGCTGGAAATCTTCGCGGTCTGGAAGGGCGGCATGTCCTTTCACGGCGGCTTCCTCGGCGTGATGGCGGCGATGGCGATCTGGGGCAGGCGTCATGGCCGGCGCCTGATGGACATCATGGACTTTATTGCGCCGCTGGTGCCGCTGGGTTATGCAGCCGGCCGCATCGGCAACTTCATCAACGCCGAACTGCCCGGCCGGGTGGCCGATGCAACGCTGCCATGGGCCATGATCTGGCCCAACGTCGACCAATTGCCGCGCCATCCGTCGCCGATCTACCAGGCGCTGGTCGATGGCGTACTGCTGTTCATCGTGCTCTGGCTGTATGCGCGCAAGCCGCGGCCACGGCTGGCAGTGTCGGGCATGTTCGCGCTGGGTTACGGCTGCGCCCGCTTCTTCACCGAGTACTTCCGCATGCCGGACTACGAAGTGCATTTCGCCGGCTTCACGATCTCGGCCGGCCAGATGCTGTCGGTGCCCATGATCGTGCTGGGCCTGATCCTGCTTGTCATTGCCTATCGCCGCCAGGGCAGCACCGCGCCCTCGCCTGTCTGACCTCGTCCCCTATCTCCGCATGAACGCCAACCTTTACGACCTGTTCCTTTCCCGCTTTCCCGAGAACCGCGCATCCTGCTGCATCGAAACCGGCTGCGGCCGGCAGTACAGCTGGGACGAGATGGATCGCGCAAGCGCGCGTATCGCCAATCTGCTGGCCAACCTCGACCTGCCGGCCGATGCGCGGGTGGCGGTGCAGGTAGAGAAATCGCCGGAGGCGGTGATGCTGTATCTGGCAACGCTGCGCGCCGGCCTGATCTACCTGCCTCTGAATACCGCCTATCGGGCGTCGGAGATCGAGTACTTCCTGCAGGATGCCGCGCCATCGGTGGTGGTCTGCTCGCCCGGCAATCTCGACTGGGTACAGCCGCTGGCGCACCAGGCCGGCACCCCGCACGTGTTCACCCTCGATGAATTGCGCGACGGCCGCAACAGCGGCAGCCTGCTTGACAGCGCCGCCGCCTTCGCCGACCGTTTCGACACCGTGCCACGCGATGCCGACCAGCTGGCAGCCATTCTCTACACCTCGGGCACGACAGGCCGCAGCAAGGGCGCGATGCTCAGTCATGGCAACCTCGCTTCCAATGCGCTGGTGCTGCGCGACTACTGGCGCTGGCAGGCCGATGACGTGCTGCTGCATGCGCTGCCGCTGTTCCATATCCACGGCCTGTTCGTGGCCTGCAATGGCGCGCTGGTCAATGGCAGCAAGATGATCTTCCTGCCCAAGTTCGACAGCGCCGAAGTCGTGCGCCAGCTGCCGCGCGCAACCGTGTTCATGGGCGTGCCGACCTATTACACCCGCCTGCTGGATGATGAAGCCTTCGACCGCGCGGCATCGGCCAACATCCGCCTGTTCATCTCCGGCTCGGCGCCGTTGCTGCCAGCCACCTTCGACGCATTCCGCGAGCGCACCGGCCACACGATCCTGGAACGCTATGGCATGAGCGAAACCGCGATGCTGAGCTCCAATCCGTATGACGGCAAGCGCATTCCCGGCTCGGTCGGCATGCCGCTGCCCGGCGTGACGATACGCACGGTCGGCAAGGATGGAGAGAGTTGTGCCGTCGACGAGATCGGGGACATCCAGGTGCGCGGCCCGAACGTGTTCAAGGGCTACTGGCGCATGCCGGAAAAGACCGCGGAGGAGTTCACCGCCGATGGTTACTTCAAGACCGGCGACGTCGGCAGGTTCGATGCGAACGGCTATCTGTGGATCGTCGGACGCAGCAAGGACCTGATCATTTCAGGCGGCTACAACGTCTATCCGAAGGAAGTCGAATCCGTCATCGATGCGATGGACGGCGTGCTGGAATCCGCAGTGATCGGCGTGCCGCATCCGGACTTTGGCGAAGCGGTGGTGGCAGTGGTGATTCCTGATCCTGCTTCCGGCGTCGTCCTCGATGAGGCCGGCATCATTGCCAGCCTGAAGCAGACGATCGCCAACTTCAAGGTGCCCAAGCAGGTCCATGTCATCGACGAACTGCCGCGCAACACCATGGGCAAGGTGCAGAAGAACCTGCTGCGCAGCCGCTTTGCATGACGGCTGCGCCAGGCCTTACCAGCCTATCGTGATGGTCGCGGTGGTGGGCGACGTGGTGTGCAGCGACGGGCTGGCGTCCCACACGTCATCATAGGCAAAGCCGTAGCTGAGCCCTCTGATGCTGCGGTCATGCCAGAACTTTGAATAGGCATTGGACGGCTTGTCGGCGGGATAATAGGACGCCGCGTCGCTCCATTTTTCAGGCGTTTCGGCGACATGGCGATTCAGGGCGGCGCAGAGCTGTGCCTGGATCTGCAACTGCCTGGCTATCCTGACCGGATCGCCGTTGGTATCGCCGGCATCGTCAAGCACGCCGTTGCCCAGCAGGGCTTCCATGGTGCTTGGCTTGCGCTTGATCCGGTACATGTCCTCATCGGCGTCCTTCGCTTCCGTGAACCGGAACACGCCATCACTGCCGACGCGGCCGGTGAATGTGCCCTGCTGGTTGGTGAACGTCAGGTCTTCGAGCCGGTACTTTTCCCATACCTCGTCGATGTAGCGGTCGAGATAGTGCGCGTCCTTTTCGCCATCGCGGAAAGTGCCATGGGCGGGCGCGATGATGCGATACGGCGCATGCACCAGGCTGCGAAACTCGGCCGGTTCAATGCTGCTGAAATCGGCAAAGACCTTGTCGCGCGACAGGCCCGCCACTTCCCCGACTTCCTGGTCATAGCCATCCGCGCCCTGCAGCCGCAGCCGGATCGGAAAACCGAAATGATCGACCCGCGTGGTATTGATATAGATGCCATCGTTGGGCGGGATCGCCATTTCGACGAAGTCGAAGATCACGTCCAGATTGGGATCGTCCTTGTTCTCGATATTGGCGCCCGCATAGGCCAGTTCGCCGTTCACATCCTTGTTCACCTGGATGTACATCGGCGTGGGACCAACGCTGAACAGGATGCGCGCGGAATCGATCAATGGCACCGTGACCGAATTTTTTTCAGCCAGGGTATGGAAGTAATTGGTATAGCCCTGCCCCCTCTTGATCAGGGCGTCGTTGTCGCTGATGCTCATGTCCACCAGATTGCCGTTGGCGTCGACATACACGAACGGATGCTTGCCATCCTTGTCCCATCGGCGCCCGACGATGGCCCAGTGAATCTGGTTGTCCGCAAACTGGCCGTTGGTGCCGTTGACGAAATTGAAATGGACCTGCTGATTCCAGGGTGCTGCCGCCTGCGGCGCCGCGCATGCGGTGATTGCGGCGAACATTGCGCAGGAGACGAACAGCAGTCGCTTGAAAAACATCGATGTCATGATGACTCCGGAGTATGGATGCCGATGCGGCATGCCGGTGTGGTCGGGCGCCTGCCCGACGCGGCAGCATGAACGCCAGGCAGACTCCCGGTGAGTTCCGTCATCGATGAAAAGGATCCCGGAAACCCGCACGAACGTTCGTCGGGATACGGGCCACCCGCAAGCGGCTAGCCCAGCAGACTCAGGATATGACGCCAGTCGGAAGGGGTAACCGGCGTGATGGAAAGGCGGCTGCCACGCCGCAGCATCATCAGCTCGGCCAACGCGGGATCGGCCCGCATGTCGGCCAGCGGCAGCAGCTTGGTCTTGCGCAGCACGCGCACATCGACCATCTGCCAGCGCGGCTCCTGCGGCGTGGCTTTCGGGTCGTAGTAATGGCTGGCGGGATCGAACTGGGTCGGGTCGGGATAGGCGCTGCTTGCCACTTCGGCAATGCCGACGATGCCCGGTTGCGCGCAGCCGGAATGATAGAACAGCACGCCGTCGCCAGGCTTCATCGCGTCGCGCATGAAGTTGCGCGCCTGGTAATTGCGCACGCCGGTCCAGGGCACGACGCCGCCCGGCGCGGCGAGCGCGTCGTCGATGCTGACTTCATCAGGTTCGGACTTCATCAACCAGTGGCGCATCGTTGGTTGTTCCTGGTCGGCGTTAAAAGGAAAGAAGAAAAAAACAAGGACAAAAAAACGGCTGCATTTTCATGCAGCCGTTTCCGGTATTAAGCCCCGCCTGTGCCGCTTTGCCGGCATCCCGAACCAAGAGGTTCAAGGTGGTCACAGTCAGTTCAACTTCGGGTTCATCGGACTAGCGACGCTCACACCCGTCAAACAATTTTCCGCAACCTATGCACATAAATGGTTCAAGGATTTTATGGCAATCGCGAACACGGCAGGAGTGGCTAAGTTTACGCGAATCGGGCCGCATGTCAAACCTTTTGGGCCAAAATCCGGAAGTGTTTATTTGGACGCAAGGGCTGCATCCAGCACGGCATGCATGGCGCCCAGTTTCTGTTTCACTTCTGCCATGCTCTGTCCCGCAAGCGGTCCTTGCGGCGCGCGCGTGGCCAGCAATTCGGCTGCCATGCCGAGCGCGGCAATCACGGCGATTCTGTCATTGCCCTTGATCCGGCCCGCGTCGCGTATGGCCGACATGCGTTGATCGAGGTAGCGCACCGCCTGCAGCAGCGCGCCCTCCTCGCCTTCCTTGCAGGTCAGGGCAAACGACTGGCCCATGATCATCACGTTTAACTGGCTCATGCGGCTTTCTCGCCCTCGGGCTGGTCGGACGCCTGCGGCTGCTCGGCCTCTGGAGTGGGCAACTGCTCGAGCACAGCGACGACGCGGTCATGCGCTTCGTTCATGCGCGCGGCAAGGGCGGCGTTGCTGGCGTTGAGTGCGTCGATCTGATGATGCAACGTGGCATTTTGCTGACGCAGCGACTGCACCAGTTGCACCAGTTGGTTGATCTTGTCGGAAAGTTGGTCGAATTCTGAAGTCATCCCGCAACTATAGTTGCGCCGCCAAAGCAACGTCAATATATTCCGTCGCCGCGCATCAGACAGCGATCCCGCCGACGGCGGGCCTGGCCAGGCTGTCGAGCCAGTCGCGCGCAAAGGCTGCCTTGGTTGCGGGAACGCGCGATGCCAGCAGGGTCGCCAGCAGGTGCTGGACATGGCGCACGGTGCGTGCATCGAGCGCATCGCGCGGATGCAGGGAAAGCCGCGCCAGCGGTGCGTTGCGCTGGCCGAGAGCAGCCCAACGCACCGCCTGCCGCGACAGCGCCCTGCCCCATGCATTGCGGCTGCTGTAGACCAGGCTGGGCGCTTCCACCGGTGCTGCGTGTTGCAGAAAATGAAAGTGCCGCCAGGTGGTGGTGTAGAGCAGGCCGGAGGCGCGCAGCGCGCGCCAGCCGCCATCGCCGAGCAGCCAGGCTGGCGGCACGAAGCCCTGCAGCGGCCAGCCGCGGCAGGCGAACCACTGCATGCCCAGTGCCAGCCGCTGCGCCGCTTCCAGCTCGGTCAGCGCCGCGAATTCGCCCTCGCCCCTGGTATAGACGTGGCGCGCATAGCGCTGGCGCAAGCCGCGTGGCGGCGGGCCCTGGTCGAGATGCAGATAGCCATGCAGCGCCAGTTCGTCGCCCAGCGCGAGCCGACGCGCCAGCTCGCGGTCATACCACGGCATGTCCCGGCTGTCGCCATGGTAAGCGGGCACCACCAGCAGGGTCAGCGGGATGTTGGCCACCGCATTGACTGCTTCGATCAGGTGTTGGCACAGCTGCCAGGTCGCCGGCGCGACATCGTGGATGGAAACGCACAGATGCTTCTGGAACTCAGCGGATGGCATAACTGTTTTCGAGCGCATGCCGACCGCGCCGCTCATCCGCCACCAGCTTGCCGTAATGCTGGACCAGCTGGGGCATCACGACATCCCAGTCATACTGCCGCAGCATGCGGCTGCGGCCGCACTGGCCCATGGCGCGCAGGTCGCGCCGCGCCATGTCGGCGATGCCCTGGGTCAGCGCCTCGACGTTGCGCGGCGCGACCAGCATGCCGCAGTCGCTGTCGACCAGTTCGGGCACGGCGCCGGCTGCCATTCCCAGCACCGGCACGCCACAGGCCAACGTCTCCAGCAGCACCATGCCGAAGGTTTCCTGGTCTCCGGGATGCACCAGCATGTCGCAGGCGCCGATTAGGCTGGCCAGCACGCCCGGCTCGCTCTGGAACGGAAGCTGGATCACCCGCTCCATCGGCGCCAGGCGCGGCCCGCTGCCGATAAGCAGCAGATGGAATGGCGCGCCGAGGCGGCGCACCGCTTCCAGCAGCAGCGGCAGATGTTTCTCGCGGGTGAAGCGACCGGCATAGACCAAGAGGCGCGCATTGCCCGGCAGCCCGAGATGCTCGCGCAGGTTCGGCGCGGCGCGGCGCGGCGTGAAGACGTCCGTGTCCACGCCCAGGGGCTGGCGCATCACGCGCTGTATGCCCAGGTCGCGCAGGCGCTCCACCATGACGTTGCTGGGCGCGAGCACCAGGTCGAACTGGCGGTACAGGCGCGCGACATAGCGCGTGGCCAGCCGGCGCGCCGAAGCGCCGAAGCGCTGGCCCACCAGCGACGGCAGATCGGAATGATAGAAACCCACCACCGGCACGCCCAGGTGGCGCCCGGCGCGCAGGCTGCCCCATGCGCACTGGTAAGGGTCGCTGCACTCGATCAGGTCCGGATGCAGCCGCTCCACCACCCGCCGCGCCTGGCGCATCGACAGGGGCAGCCGGTAGCCATGACTGCCCGGCAGCGGAAAACCGGCGATCGGCGTCACATTGGCCGCATGCGGCTCGCGCGGCGACATCGGCGCAACGATGGTGTGGCGGATCGGCGTGTGGCGCGCCAGCCAGCGTGCCTTCGCCCCCAGGTAAGTGCCGACCCCGCCCGTGATCGCGGGATAGAACATGGTGAGATCGAGCAAGTGCATGGCCAGGCCCGCGCGATGGAGGAAACGCCCTTAAATTAAGGGCAAATCCCAGCCTGCCGCTTGAGATCAGTCAACGCAGGGAAAGCCCTAGGAGCCTGCGCGGCAGAAGGGCCTGCCTTTTGCCGCGCAGGCTCCTAGCCGAGCTCCCACAACCGGCCGTCGACCGTGATCAGCGCCGAGCGCAGGCGCATGGCGGGAAAGACCGCATTCAGCGCCGCCCGGTATTGCGCAAGTTGCTGCGCGTACTTTTCACGCTCGATATCGAGGAAGGCGCGCTTATAGTCGAGTATCCAGACCTCGTCGTCGAACAGTACCACCCGGTCCAGCCGCAGCAGGCGGCCGCCGACGATGACTTCCATTTCATTGCGTCCTTCGCGATGCATGCCGGGATCGAAGAAGCGCTGCAGGGCGGGCTGCGACAGGATGGTTTCGGCATGCCGGCGCGCCACCTCGGCCAGCGCGGCGCTGCAGCCCAGCCAGCGCGCCACCATGTCCACCGGCGGCAGGGCGAGCGGCCAGGCGCGACATTCCGTCAGGCGCTCCAGCAGGCCGTGCAACGCCACGCCCTCGTCGATGGCGGCGCTGGAAAATTCGGCGGGCGCCTCGGCCGGCGGCACGCCCGGCATGGCGGCAGGCGCGAACAGGTCAAGCGAGAATTCCTGCTCGCCGCCCGCCATGCCCGCAACCGTGCCGGTGCCTGGCTCGGCCAGCGGTGCCGTGCCCAGGCGCTGGTACCAGCTGCCATCCACGACGCCATCGGCAGCGGCGCCGCGGCGGCCGGCCACGCCGCTGACGATCAGCAGGTCCTTGGCGCGGGTCGCCGCGACGTACAGCAGATTCCAGTCTTCCTGCTCGCGGAAGCCCTGCTCCTCCTGGAACAGGTGGTCGCGCGCGGCGCCGCGCTCGTCGGCGCGGGCGAAGGCGGAGAAATGGCGCGGCGTATCGGCATCCTGCGGCCAGTCGCACAGGATGCCGACGTCGTCGCGCGCCGGCTCGCTGTGATTGGCGTCGAGCATCACCACGATGCGCGCCTCCAGCCCCTTGGCGCTGTGGATGGTCATGATGCGCACCGCGTCCACCGCGGCATCGACGCTGGCCTCGTCGGGCGCCTCGTTGTCCAGGCCGTTCTGCAGCACCCGCAGCGCATCGATGAAGCGCGGCAGGCTCGGATAGCGGCCCGCATCCAGGTTCAGCGCCAGCGCGGTGAAGGCCTCGATATTGCCCAGCACCTTGCCGCGCGTCAGCGGCTGCGCCGCCTGCGCATAGCGTGCCGCCAGTTCGCCTTCGTGCAGGATGCGGTCGAGCAGGTCATGCACCGGCAGGCGCGGCGCAATTTCCAGCCAGCGCGACAGCAGGTGCGCGGCGCGCATCAACGCGTCGGACGCACCCTCGCCGGCCAGCGCCTGCAGGCGTCGCCACCAGTTGCCTTCGCCGCGCTGCGCCAGCGCGATCAGGTCATCGTCCCGGGCGCCGACGATGGGGCTTTTCAGCACATGGGCCAGGGCGCGGTTGTCGCCGGGCGTGATCAGGAAGCCCAGCAGCGCGATCAGGTCGGCCACTTCCAGCGATTGCAGCAGGCCGCCGCGCCGGTCGGACAGGAAGGGAATGCCGGCTTCGCGCAAGGCGCTTTCATAGGCCGCCAGGTTGGTGCGCTTCTTCACCAGCAGCATCACGTCCGACCAGCTGGTGCTATCGATGGCCTGCATGCCTTCGATGATGGCGCGCGCCACCATGCGCCCTTCTTCCAGCCGGCGCGCATCCTCTTCCTCGGCGCGCGCCATGGTCAGCGGGTCGCGCAGCGCCATGCTGTCGGGCTCGGCCGCCGGCGCGGCGGGAGCGGCCGGCGCTTCCACCAGCGGCAGCCGCCATGCCATGCCGGCACGGTCCGACAGCGTGGTCTGCGGCGCATAGATCGGATTGGTTCCCAGGCTTTCATTGAGCAGCGCAACGATGGCCTCGCCATTGCGCCGCGTCTGGTTGGTGCGCAGCACATCGGCGCCATTCGCCGCCAGCAGCGCGGTGGCGGCCGCGAACACGCGCGGCTCGGCGCGGCGGAAGCGGTAGATCGACTGCTTGGGGTCGCCGACGATGAAGACGCTGGGCTGCGCCGCATCGCCGCCATAGGCCGCCAGCCAGGCCCGCACGATGCTCCATTGCAGCGGGTTGGTGTCCTGGAATTCATCCAGCAGGATATGGCTGTAGCGGGCATCGAGCCGGCTCTGCAGGTAGGCCGCATGCTCCTCGTTGTTCAGGAGCCGCCAGGCCTGCCACTCCAGGTCGGAGAAATCCAGCACGCGGCGCTCGGCCTTCAATGCCTGGTAACGCTCGAGATAGGCGGCGCCGACGGTGAACAGCGCCTCGTTCATCGCCAGCACCAGCGCCTCGCAGCTGCGCCGCTGCAGCGTCCACAGGGCTGATGACAACGCGCCCAGCACCGCTTCGAACAAGGCCACGCCCTGTTCGCCAAGATCGCTCTGGATGGCCGCCAGCAGCTTGCCGCGCTTGTGGTCGTTGCCCTTGGGCGCGCCCTTGTCGTCGCAGAACTGGGCCAGCAGCTGCTCGAAGGCGGCAACCGAAGGACCGCTGCTCATCGCTTCCTCGATCAGCATGGCGCGCTCCTGGTTGCGCTTGGCGCCCTGGCCCAGCAAGGCGGCGATCTGCCAGATGCCCTGCTGCAGCGCGTCGTCTTCCCATACCGACAGGCGCGCATCGGGCTGGTCGGCGCAGCACAGCGCGCGCAGCCATTGCAGCGGCTGGCCGGCCTGGTTGGCGGCCCACCATTCGGCGCGCTTGTCGATGAAGGCATCGAGCAGGCGCCGGGTGGTCCAGTCGCCGACCTGCTCGTACAGCGCCAGGAGCGCCTGCCGCACCGGCGCGAGCTCCGGTTCGTCGAGCGACTGCATCAGGCCGTTATAGGCCTCGGTCATCATTTCGCCGCTGTTGTCGGCCAGCGCATAGCCGTGCGGCACGCCGGAGCTCAGCGGTGCCAGCTGCAGCAGCCGCGCGAACCAGCTGTGGAAGGTGTCGATCGACAGCGACTGCGGACTGGCCAGCACCCGCTCGTAAAGGCTGCGCGCCAGCGGCATGGCCTGCGGCAGCGTGTGCTCCGGCACGCCGCGCTCAAGCAGCAGCGCGCGCACCGCGGCCTCGGGCAGGAGCGCAAGGTCGCGCAGCAGCAGCATCAGGCGCTCGCGCATTTCCTGCGCCGCCTTGCGGGTGAAGGTGATGGCCAGCAGGCCGGACGGCTCGGCGCCCGCCAGCAGCAGGCGCAGCATGCGCGCCACCAGCAGCCAGGTCTTGCCGCTGCCGGCGCAGGCTTCCACCGCCACCGAGCGCGCCGGGTCGCAGGCGACCGCGATGAAGCGCGCGGCATCGACCGCATCGCCATTGACTTCATAAGCGCGGGCCGCCATCACCATGCTCCCTTGCGGCACAGGCCGCGCACGTCGCAGTACTGGCAAATGGTTTCGACGCCGTTGGCAGGCAGCGGCGCGCCGCCGGCGATGGCCTGCATGCTGGCCACGATGTGGGCCATCAGCGCTTCCTGCGATTCGGCATAGCGCGGCGCCTCGGCGTCGCCGGCGCGGTCTCGGCTGGGCTCCAGCGCCACATAGCTGGCGCTGGCGACCGGCGCATCCGACAGCAGGCCATAGAAGGCCAGCTGATGATCCTCTCCCAGCTTCAGCTTGGCGCGCAGGCTGGCGGCGTCGCGGGTCTTGTAATCGAGCACGGCGCGTTCGCCATCGGCGTTGCCGTCGATGCGGTCGACGCGGCCGTGCAGGGTGACGCTGCCGCCCGGCCATGCCAGCGTGCGCTCGAAGCGCTGCTCGCCGAACAGGAATTGCCAGCCCTGCGCCTCGCGCTCGCCGGCCCAGGCCAGGTAGGCCGGCAGCGCCTTCTGCCAGCGCGCGTAATAGGCAATAGCCGCGCTGTTGCGCGCCAGGACCTCGCCGAACACCTGCTCGGAGCACGACCGCAGCAAGGCCTCGCGCTGCTCGGGCGGCACGGCGCCGGCCGCCACGGCGCTGTGATAGGCATGCAGCACCTGGTGCAGCCAGTCGCCATAGTCGCGTTTTTCCGGCATGTCGGAAAACTCGTCCAGGCCCGACAGGTTCAGCATGCGGGTGGCGAAGAACTGGTAGGGACAGGCGACGAAGGTGTTGTAGCCGCTGGCCGACAGGCGCTGCGGCAGCAGTTGCGGCGCCGATGGCGACGGCCGCGCCGGCGGCGCAGCGCGCAGCCGGCGCGGCGGACTGTCCGCCTGATGCTGGCGCAGCGGCGCGCAGCCGGTGCGCGCCAGGCACAGCTGCAGCCGCTCGATCCAGACGCTCACCGGATTCGGTTCGCCGTCATGCTGCGCCTGCCAGGACAGCACGACGTCCGGATTGGCATGCAGCAGGCCGGCGAAGTCGCGCATCTGCTGGCGCTGCCGGCTCTCGCGGGTCGGCAGGCCCAGTTCGCGCCGCACGGCGCTGGCGAAGAACAGGGTTTCATTGTGGGCCGAAGGCAGGTGGCGGGCATCGGCGCCCACCATCAGCACCGCATCGAAGCTGCGCAGGCGGGCCGCGGCCAACGGCAGCATCAGCACCCGGTCGTCCACCGCGGGCGCGAGGAAGTCGGTGGCTTCCATCTGCAGGCCGACCAGCGCGCGCCACTCGCCAAAGGAGAACGCCGGCGCCACCCGCGGCGATTCCGACGCCAGCTGGTCCAGCATCGCAACCACCTGGGCGCCGGCGGCGTCGGCTTCCAGCGCGGCGCGCATGCCGAGCTCGCGCAGGATCGCTTCGGTGCAGGCGACCCAGTCCGCCAGGCTCTTGCGCCCGGCGAAGCGTTGCGCCAGCTGCTGCCATTGCTGCACCAGCGCCAGCCCTTGCGGCACCGCGCGCAATGCGCCGCGCACGGCTTCCCAGCCGCCGGCGACATTGGCCGCGCGCAGCGCCAGCTCGATGTCCAGCACCAGGCCCGGCTTGTCCTCCAGCTCGGCCAGCATGAAGGGCGACTTCAGCAGGTCGAGCAGGGCCGCGGTTTCCGCGCGGCCGGCGACCACGTCGAACCATGCCGCCAGCGACGCGGCGGCGCGGGTGGTGGAAAGCTTCCAGCCGGTCTCGTCGGTCACCATCACCTCGGCCCGTTCCAGCAGTGCGCGAATGCGGCGCGCCACCACCCGGTCCTGGGCAATGATGGCGATATGGCGGCGCCCTTGCGCCAGCCAGTCAAGCACGGTGCGCGCGCCGCTGACGGCTTCCTGCTCCATGCTGGCGGCGGCAAGCAGCGACACGCCCGGCAGCGACTGCGGCACGGGCGCGTGGTCGCCCTCGGGGCCGCCGTGCCCGCCGCCGCCGGACTCCAGCATCTCGGGCCAGGCGGCGGCGCAGGCCGGCAGCACCGCGCCGGCGCGCCAGTCGGGCTGCAGGCGCAGCACCGGCTGGCGCTCGGCATAGGCTTCGAGGAAGGCCAGCTCGTAGGCATCCGGCTCGCAGGAAGCAATCCATACCAGCGGCTCGCGGGCCTGCGCGGCGATCTGCAGCATGCGCGCGAAGCGTTCCGCGCAGGCGTCGTTGCCATCGAGCTGCGACTTCCACAGTGTCCACACCATCTGCCCTTCATCCGACAGCAGGGTGCGCGCCGACGGCGGCAGCTGCGCCAGCGCTGCATGCCAGAGATTGTCGGCGGCTTCCACGCTGTGCCGCACCGAGGGCAGCAGGGTGCGGCTCAGTTCATCGAACAAAGTCAGCAGGGTTTCGGCCAGCGGCAGCAGGTCGGTGTTGCGGCGCGTGCTGAACAGCTTCTTGAGCCAGGCATGCTGGCGCAACTCGCCATACAACGCCATCAGGCGCTCGCTGCCGCCGCCTGGCGCCGGCAGCGCCGGGTCCGGCGGCAGCAGGTCGACCCAGGCCGTCAGCGTGCCGGTGCGCGGCGGAATGCAGGCGTCGCCAAGCTGCTCCGCCAGCGCCCGCTGCAGCAGCCGCGCGTGCGCAAAGCCCGGCGTGAGCACCCTTAATCCGGACAGGTCCAGCGGGCTGACCCTGTCTTGCAACACTGTTTGCGAATGCGCAATGAGCGTTTGGGCAACATGCGGCCAGAATGCGGCATCAGCGGGAATCAACAGGGGAGCCAGGGACATTGGATGAGCAGCGGGGGATAGCGGACGGGAAAGCATTTTATGCGAGCCCCGGGCAAAACCAGTAGCATTGCCACACTTTTCTTGAAAATCGGTTATGATTCCCCGAAATTCCCGCCGCAGCACCTCTTGCCATCCCGCTTTGAACTTGAATTTGCATACCTTGTCCGCAACTGCTTAAGGCATACCGGCAGCATGCAGCACAGGCCCGGAGCAGACTCGGCATCCATACTGCAGCGTTAATCCCCTTATATCCCCTCACCTTGAGGAAACCATGAGCGAAAACATTAAACATATCTCTGACTCGTCCTTTGACGCCGACGTGCTCAAGTCCGACAAGCCGGTTCTGGTCGACTTCTGGGCCGAATGGTGCGGCCCCTGCAAGATGATCGCCCCGATCCTGGAAGAAGTCGCCAAGGAATACGACGGCAAGATCCAGATCGCCAAGATGGACGTCGACGCCAACCAGGCAGTGCCTGCCCAGTTCGGCATCCGCGGCATCCCGACCCTGATCCTGTTCAAGAACGGCGTGGTCGCCGCACAGAAGGTCGGCGCGCTCGGCAAGGGCCAGCTGATGTCCTTCATCGATAACAACATCTGAGACAAGCACTAGCCGCAGCGGCGCCCTCGCGCCGCTGTGTTTAACGACTATCCCACGCTGTTCCCTCCCCCACCTTTTACCTTCCCATCCCGGGACACATACACATGCATTTATCTGAACTCAAGGCGTTGCACGTCTCTGCCCTGCTCGAAATGGCAATCGGCCTGGACATCGACAATGCCGCCCGCCTGCGCAAGCAGGAACTGATGTTCGCGATCCTGAAGAAGCGCGCCAAATCCGGCGAACAGATCTTCGGCGACGGCGCCCTCGAGGTGCTGCCGGACGGCTTCGGCTTCCTGCGCTCGCCCGACGCCAGCTACATGGCCTCGACCGACGACATCTATATCTCGCCATCGCAGATCCGCCGCTTCAACCTGCACACCGGCGACTCGATCGAAGGCGAAGTGCGCACGCCCAAGGATGGCGAGCGCTACTTCGCGCTGGTCAAGGTCGACAAGGTCAACGGCGAATCGCCGGAAGCGTCCAAGCACAAGATCCTGTTCGAGAACCTGACGCCGCTGCATCCGAACAAGCCGCTGATGCTCGAGCGCGAGATGCGCGGCGAGGAAAACACCACCGGCCGCATCATCGACATGATCGCGCCGATCGGCAAGGGCCAGCGCGGCCTGCTGGTGGCGTCGCCCAAGTCGGGCAAGTCGGTGATGCTGCAGCACATCGCGCATGCGATCACGGCGAACCATCCGGACATCGTGCTGATCGTGCTGCTGATCGACGAGCGGCCCGAGGAAGTGACGGAAATGCAGCGCTCGGTGCGCGGCGAAGTGGTGGCTTCCACCTTCGACGAACCGGCAACGCGGCACGTGCAGGTCGCCGAGATGGTGCTGGAAAAGGCCAAGCGCCTGGTTGAAATGAAGAAGGACGTGGTGATCCTGCTCGACTCCATCACCCGCCTGGCGCGCGCCTACAACACCGTGATCCCGGCATCGGGCAAGGTGCTGACCGGCGGCGTGGACGCCAATGCGCTGCAGCGCCCCAAGCGCTTCTTCGGCGCGGCCCGCAACATCGAGGAAGGCGGCTCGCTGACCATCATCGCCACCGCGCTGATCGAGACCGGCAGCCGCATGGACGACGTGATCTACGAGGAATTCAAGGGCACCGGCAACATGGAGGTCCACCTGGAGCGCCGCCTGGCCGAGAAGCGCGTCTACCCGGCGATCAACCTCAACAAGTCCGGCACCCGTCGCGAGGAACTGCTGATCAAGCCCGATCAGCTGCAGAAGATCTGGGTGCTGCGCAAGCTGCTCTACAGCATGGACGAGATCGAGGCGATGGAGTTCATCCTCGACAAGATGAAGGGCACGAAGAACAATGCCGAGTTCTTCGACATGATGCGGCGCGGCGGCTCCTGACGCATCCCATGCAGCACAACGAAGGCGCGCCGCCGGGCGGCGCGCCTTCGCCTGCCGGCACACATCCGGATTGGCGGACTGCAAGACAGGCCGCCGAATTAGGGTATAATCCGGCCTCCATTTTCCGGCAAGTGATCGACAATCGGGTCAAGAAGCAGGCAGACCGACGAAGTGACGATTGGCTACCCAACCTACCGAGGCAAACATGAAAGAAGGCATTCACCCGAATTATCGCGAAGTCGTGTTCCACGACGTTTCCGCCGACACCAAATTCATCACCCGTTCCACGATGTCCAGCCGTGAAACGATCAATCACGAAGGCAAGGATTACCCGCTGATCAAGATCGAGGTGTCCTCGGAGTCGCATCCCTTCTTCACCGGCAAGCACAAGATCGTCGACACCGCAGGCCGCGTCGAGAAATTCCGTCAGAAATTCGGCAAGGTCGGTTCCAAGACCGCAGTGGCAGAGTAATCACGCTGCCCAGGCCACAAAGGCAGCTTCGGCTGCCTTTTTTGTTATGACCGCCGAACAGACCAGGAATCCATGAAGCCTGTCCGCTTACCCGCTTCCGCCACGCTTGCCCTGCCGCGCTGGGGTCTGATCGCCCTGTGCCTGCTCTACATCCTGCCCGGCCTGATCCGGCGCGATCCGTGGAAGAGCGACGACGCCGCCGGCTTCGGCATCATGTGGACCATGGCGCGCGGCACCTGGCAGGACTGGCTGTGGCCGCACGTGGCCGGATTGCCGGCGCCGGGAGAAGGGCCGCTGGCCTTCTGGCTGGGCGCGCTGTTCATCCGCCTGTTCGGCTGGCTGCTGGGCGATGCGCTGGCTGCCCGCATTTCCACCATCGGCTTTTTCCTGATCGGCGCGCTGTCGGTCTGGTATTCGACTTACCTGCTCGGCCGGCGCAGCGAGACCCAGCCGCTGCGCCTGGCCTTCGGCGGCCAGCCGGAGGCGCGCGACTATGGCCGCACGCTGGCCGATGGCGCGCTGCTGATCTATCTCGCCTGCCTTGGCCTGCTGCTGCGCAGCCATGAAACCACCGCCGAGGCGCTGCAGGTTTCCATGATCGGCTTTGCCATCTATTCCGCGGTGCGGCTGTTCGAGTCGCAGTCATTGCGCTCGGCCATGGTGCTGGGCGTGACGCTGGGCCTCCTGGTTCTGACGCGCGGCTGGCTGGTGCCGATGGCGTTCTGGAGCGCGCTGGTGCTGGTGTCGCCACGCCATGGCGACCGGCTGCTGCAGCGGCTGGCGCTGGTGACCCTGCCGCTGGGCTTTGCTACGGCCAGCATCTGGCCCCTGCTCAATGCGCTGATGCAGCCTTTCGGCGGCAATCCCACGCCGGCCTGGCTGCAGTGGAATGCGGCGCAGCTGGCGCCGCCGTCGCTCCAGAGCGTCGTTTATTTTTTCAAATACATTCCCTGGTTCGCCTGGCCCGCCTGGCCCTTCGCGGCCTGGGCGGTGTATGCATGGCGCAAGCAGCGCGGCGCGCTGCATGTCACGCTGCCGCTTGGCCTGATCATTGCCTTCATTCTGCTGATGCTGCTGCATCCGCATGGCGAGGAAAGCTTCCTGCTGCCGCTGCTGCCGCCGCTGTCCATCCTGGCCGCATTCGGCCTGCCGACCATGAAGCGCGGCGCCATCAATGCGGTCGACTGGTTCGCGATGATGACGCTGTCCACCTGCGCCGCCTTCATCTGGATAGGCTGGATCGCCAAGCAGACCGGCTGGCCGCCGCGCCTGGCACACAATGCGCTGAAGCTGGCGCCCGGCTTCAAGCCCGAGTTCAACCTGCTGGCCTTCCTGATCGCCGCCGCCGCCACCATCGCCTGGATCCTGGTGATCCGCTGGCGCATCGCGCGCCATCCGTCGGTGCTGTGGCGCGCCGTGGTGCTGTCGTCGGGCGGCGTGATCCTGTGCTGGCTGCTGCTGATGACCCTGTGGCTGCCATGGCTGAACTATGGCAAGAGCTATGCCGGCGTGGCCAAGCAGATCGGCGCCAAGCTGCCGTCCGCCGGCTACTGCGTCGACACCAATGTCGGCGCGGCGCAGCGCGCCTCCTTCGCCTATTTCGGCGGCGTCGAGTTCGCCCGCTTCGACAACCATGACTGCGCCTACCTGCTGCTGCAGGACCGCGGCAGCGACCCGCTGATGAAAAAGGACGAGGATGGCCGCCTGGTACTGATGTGGGAAGGACGCCGCCCCTCCGACCGCGATGAACGGTTCCGCCTGTACCGGCGCGTGAAGCAATGATCGCCGTGCCCGCCGGCCGCACGCGCCGCATCGGCGCGCTGGCCTGGCCGCTGCTGATCGGGCAACTGGCGGTCATTGCCAACGGCGTGATCGACACCGCGATGACATCGCGCTTTTCCTCCGCCGACCTGGCCGCGCTGGCGGTCGGCGCCTCGATCTATGTCAGCTCCTTCGTCGGCCTGTCTGGCGTGCTGCAGGCGGTGTCGCCCATCATCGGCCAGCTGTATGGCGCCAAAAAGCATGAGCGCATCGGCTTCGAGATCCGGCAGAGCCTGTGGCTGGCGCTGTTCCTGTGCCTTGCCGGACTGGCGCTGCTGCTGTTCCCGCAGCCGCTGCTGGCCCTGGCCCAGGCGTCGCCCGAAGTGGCCGACAAGGTCAGCCTCTATTTGCGCATCCTGGCGCTCGCCCTGCCGGCCACGCTGGTCTTTCGCATCTACAGTTCGCTCAACACCGCGCTGGCCCGGCCGAGGATGGTGATGGTGATCCAGGTCGGCACCCTGCTGCTGAAGATTCCGCTGAACCTGCTGTTCATCTTCGGCGGCCTCGGCCTGCCGGCCATGGGCGGGCCGGGCTGCGCGGTCGCCACCGCGATCGCCGCCTGGATCGCGGTGCTGGCCAGCCTGTTCCTGCTGCGGCGCGACCGCTTCTACGACATGTTCCGGCTGTTCGGCGCCGGCTTCGAGCGGCCGCACTGGGCGGCGCAGCGCGCCTTCCTGAAGCTGGGCATACCGATGGGCCTGTCCTACCTGATCGAAGTCACCGCCTACACCTTCATGGCGCTGTTCATCGCCCGCATCGGCACCAACGCGGTTGCCAGCCACCAGGTCACGGCCAACTTCGGCACCGTGCTCTACATGCTGCCGCTGTCGATCGCCAATGCCACCGGCACGCTGGTGGCGCAGGCGCTGGGCGCGAGGCAGCTGGACGAAGCCAGGCGCATCGGCCATGCCGGCATCCGGCTGGCCGCGCTGACGTCGGTCACCGTGGGCGTGCTGGTCTGGCTGTTCCGGGGCTTCATCATCCGGGCCTATACGCCCGATGAGGCGGTGATCGCGGCCGCGATGCCGCTGTTCCTGTTCATCGCGTTCTACCAGCTGTTCGACTCGGTGCAGGTGACCACCGCCTTCGTGCTGCGCGCCTACAAGGTGGCCGTGGTGCCGACCGTGATCTACGCCGTCGCGCTATGGGGCGTGGGGCTGTGCGGCGGCTACCTGATGGGCCTGGACCCGCTCGGCATCGCGCCCGCCGCGGTGCGCGGCGCGGCCGGCTTCTGGCTCGGCAACAGCGCCAGCCTGGGCCTCGTGGCCATCGGCCTCTTGTGGTATCTGCGGGTGATAGAACGCCGCGCGAAAGTGGCGGCCTAGCTGCCCGCCGGCTCAGCCGCCGCCGACATCGGCCAGCAGGCGGTGCGCCAGCGCCTTGGCTTCTTCCAGCGCTTCTTCCGGCGTCTCCGACACGCTATTGACAGTCTGGGGCGCGCTGTCGGTTCCCGGACTGCCCATCCGGGTCAACAGCACGACGCCCTGATAGGTGCCGTCGGGCAGCCGCTGTATGTCGGCTTCGGCTTTCCAGTCCTGCTTGGTATAGGTCACTGCTGCCATGGTGGTTCCTGTAAGGGTTCGAGAAGGGAAATGCCCGCATCCGGCAAGCGCTGCTTGCGACCGCGCAAGGGCCGCGGACGGGATTTGCGGATGATGATCAGGCGCGTGCGGAAGCGCCAGTCACCCGGACAGAAGAAACGGCGAAACGCCCGCGGCGCAGGCAGCGGCCGGTTTTTTCGGACAGGTGCTCAGAATTCATGCTCGTCCAGCGCCCGCTGCGCGCGTGCCTGGGCCGCCTCCAGTGCCGACGCCTCGTCGGGATGGATGCCGGCCGGGATGAAGGTCTCGGCGTTTTCCGGCTCGCGGCTCAGTCGCACGAATACCTGGGCTTCATAGGTGCCGTCGGGCATCTGCTTGGTGTCGGTGCGGGCGATATGGGTGCCGCTTTGCAGGGTGCTTCCTGTCATCAATCCTCCTGGGCGATCGCGCATCATTGGGGATTGTGGTCAGGCACCGGCTCCTCGTCGGGAGCGGGAACCCCCGGGACCGGGATGGAATCATCCTCTTCCATCGGTTCATGGTCCGGATGCGGCACAGGGGCTCGGTGCATGACGATCTCCGCGCTGAAATGGAACAAAAATGCTATCACGCATGCCCGGTGCGGCATTGCGCCTGATCACGCGGGCGGGCATCACGTTTCCCGTCGCGCCAGGCGTGCACTGGCGCACCGACCCGCGCCGCGCCGCGGCATACAGTCGGGTTCGAAAGGCACATGGGACACATATGGTCAGGATGAAATTTTCGATCGTGCTGGCTTACGACATCGTCGACGCCAGCGCGGATTTTATTTTCAACATCGAGGCGGCGCGCACCGCGCACCAGCAGATCGTCACCGAGTCGCTGCAGATCAGCCAGCCACTCCGGCCTGACAGCCATGTCGACCGCCGGCTCGGCACCCGCCTGCTGCGCCTGAAGGCCGGCCGCGGCCCGCTCACGCTACGGTATGACGCCGTGGTCGACATCGACCATCACCGGGCGCCGCCGCAGGCGCTGCAGGAAATGGCGATCGCCGACCTGCCGCCGGAGGCCCTGCCCTACATCCTGCCCAGCCGATACTGCCAGTCGGACCGGCTGCAGAACTTCGCCGCCGCCGAGTTCGGCGCACTGCCGCGCGGCTATTCGCGGGTGTGGGCGATCCAGCAATGGGTGCGCGGCCATGTGCGCTTCCAGAGCGGCAGCTCCAACGGCAGCACGTCGGCGATGGATACCATCATCGAGCGCGGCGGCGTCTGCCGCGACTTCGCGCACCTGATGATCGCCTTGTGCCGCGCCCTCAACATCCCGGCGCGCTTCGTCTCGGGCATCGACTACGGCGCCGACCCGGCGCTTGGCCCCACCGACTTCCATGCCTATGTCGAGGTAATGCTTTCCGGTCGCTGGTACCTGTTCGACCCGAGCGGCGTTTCGGCGCCGATGGGCCTGGTGCGCCTGGGCACCGGCCGCGACGCCGCCGACGCCGCCTTTGCCACCGTGTTCGGCAGGGTGTTTTCGCAGCCGCCAGTCATTGGCATCGAGGCGGTCATGAATGAACAAGGGCAGCTGGTAATGCCGCAGTATTGCGAGGATCTGCTTTCGACCATGGGCATGGAGCCGGCGCCGACGGCGTCATGACGGCATCTGCGCGGGGGCTACGGCGCGCCCGGCAGGGTGAAGGTCAGGTTGCCCCAGAAGCTGTCCCAGTCGGCGTCCGCCGTGCCCTGGGCCGGCTGCATATGTACCGCGCTGACCATCCATTCGCCGGCATACGGCAGGCTCAGGGCCACCTCGCCCGCGGCATCGGCGCGGGCCCGGATGATCAGCAGCTGCGACTGGTCACGGTGCCGGTGCCATCCCTTGACCAGCACGCCGGATAGCGGCTTGCCGTCAAAGCTCAGCTTCAGGCGCAGCGTGGCGCCCGGAACGGCCGCGAACGGGTCCGACAGCGGCGTGATCTCCATGCGCTGTCCGGTGCGCAGCGCATAGGTGCCGTCCGACATCTCGCCTGCGCGCAGCAGGGCCTTTACGTGGCGCCGGTAGCGTTCACGGCCGGGCGTGGCGTCCTTGCCGGCGGCCTTGCGCTGCTCGATCACCTGGTCCAGCCCTTCGTCATGCAGATAGGCGTGGAATTTGTCGGCGGACAGGGAAAACGTGATCGGCTGGCTGTCGAACGCGATCAGGCTGGTGCCGGCCGCAAGCGGCACGGCCAGCCCGGGCACGGCGGTGCGGCGCGGCAGTCGGGCGGCCAGGTCCGTCACCGTGCCGGCGGCGTAGTGACGCAGGGCGACCGTGCGCTCGTCGACGAAGGGCGTGAGTTCGCCGTCGAAGTTCTCGCCGACCCGTAGCGTCAGTTCGCTGACGCCGCCGGCGGCAAGCAGCGACGGGCGGGCCTGCAGCCAGAACTCGTGGGCACAGGCAGGCAGGGCTGCCAGGCAGCACAATCCGGCAAACAACAGGGAAGGCAGGCAAAGGCGCATGGGCTGGGCGATCGGCAATGGGGCATGGGCATGGAATTGCCTGCCACTATCGCATAGGCGCCGTTGTTGATCTTGCCTGCGGACAAAAGGCCAGCGCGTGGGACCAGATACGCGGCCGAAAACGAAAACGCCCCGCGGCGCGGGGCGTTCCTACACCGGAAAAACCGGCGATTACTTCGCGTTCATGAGTGCAACGGTGGTATCGAGCATGCGGTTGGAGAAGCCCCACTCGTTGTCATACCAGGAAGACACCTTCACCAGGCGGCCCGAAACCTTGGTCAGGGTGGCGTCGAAGTTCGACGATGCCGGATTGTGGTTGAAGTCGACCGACACCAGCGGCTCGGTGTTGTAGGTCAGGATGCCCTTCAACGCGCCTTCCGAGGCTTCCTTCATGATGCTGTTGATTTCATCGACGGTGGTGTCGCGCTTGGCGATGAAGGACAGGTCGACGATGGAAACGTTGATGGTCGGCACGCGGATCGCGTAGCCGTCCAGCTTGCCGTTCAGTTCCGGCAGCACCAGGCCGACCGCGGCGGCGGCGCCGGTCTTGGTCGGGATCATGCTCTGGGTGGCGGAACGGGCGCGGCGCAGGTCTTCATGCATCACGTCGGTCAGCACCTGGTCGTTGGTGTAGGCGTGGACCGTGGTCATCAGGCCGTTTTCCAGGCCGATCTTGTCGTTCAGCGGCTGGACCAGCGGCGCCAGGCAGTTGGTGGTGCAGGAAGCGTTGGAGATCACGGTGTCGGAAGCCTTCAGCACCGAGTGGTTCACGCCATACACGATGGTGGCGTCGACGTCCTTGCCGCCCGGCGCGGAGATGATCACCTTCTTGGCGCCGCCCTTCAGGTGGGCCGATGCCTTTTCCTTGGTGGTAAAGAAGCCGGTGCACTCCAGCACCACGTCCACGCCCAGCTCGCCCCATGGAATCTCGGCCGGATTGCGCTGCGCGAACACGCGGATGCGGTCGCCGTTGACGACCATGAAATCGCCATCGACTTCCACAGTGCCGGGGAACTTGCCGTGCGCGGTGTCGTAGCGGGTCAGGTGCGCGTTCGACTTGGCATCGCCCAGGTCGTTGATGGCGACGATCTGGATGTCGTTCTTCTTACCGCCTTCATAGTGAGCGCGCAGCACATTGCGGCCGATACGGCCGTAGCCGTTGATTGCAACCTTGATCGTCATTTTTTATCTCCAAACATAGTTAAGCAAACCGAATTCGTGAACTGGTGTCGTGGCGCCGTCTCGCGGCTTCCCGGGGGCGCCACGCAGGCCAGCCGCACAGGCGGCTGGCGCGGGACTCAGGCCAGCACCATCTTCACTGCGTCCGCCACCTTTTCCGGGGTGAAGCCGAAGTGCTTGAACAGCACGCCGGCCGGGGCGGATTCGCCAAATGTGTCAATTCCGATAACAGCGCCTTCGAGGCCGACATACTTGTACCAGAAGTCGGACACGCCGGCTTCGACAGCAACACGAGGTATGCCTTTGGTCAACACGCTGGCCTTGTAGGAAGCGTCCTGGCGGTCGAACACGTCGGTGCAGGGCATGGAGACCACGCGCACCGCGATGCCCTGCTGGGCCAGCGCGTCGGCGGCCTTGATCGCCAGCTCGACCTCGGAGCCGGTGGCGATGATGATGGCCTTGGCGTCCGGCGCGTCGCGCAGCACGTAGCCGCCGCGGGCGATGTCGGCGATCTGGGCTTCATTGCGCGGCATGAACGGCAGGTTCTGGCGCGAGAAGATCAGGGTCGACGGGCCGTTCTTGCGGCGCACCGACTCGGCCCATGCCACCGCCGATTCCACGGTGTCGCACGGACGCCAGTTGTCCAGGTTGGGGATCAGGCGCAGGCTGGAGATATGCTCGACCGACTGGTGGGTCGGACCGTCTTCGCCCAGGCCGATGGAGTCGTGGGTGAAGACGAACAGCGTGCGGATCTTCATCAGCGCGGCCATGCGCAATGCATTGCGGCTGTAGTCGGAGAAGGTCAGGAAGGTTGCGCCGAACGGGATGAAGCCGCCATGCAGCGTGATGCCGTTCATGATCGCGCTCATGCCGAACTCGCGCACGCCATAGTTGATATGGTTGCCCGGCTGGTTGTAGCGCACTGGCACCGATTCCTTCCAGTTGGTCAGGTTCGAGCCGGTCAGGTCGGCCGAGCCGCCCAGGAATTCCGGCAGCACCTGCGCCAGCGCCTGGATCGCGTTCTGGCTGGCCTTGCGGGTGGCGATGGTTTCCTGCTTCTCGACGCAGCTGGCGATGTAATTGCGCACGGTGTCGTCGAAGCCGGCCGGCAGTTCGCCCTTCATGCGGCGCTGCAGTTCGGCCGCTTCCTGCGGATACTTTTCCTGGTACAGGCCCAACAGGTTGTTCCAGTCGCCCTCGACGCGGGCGCCGCTTTCGCGCGCATCCCAGTCGGCATACACATCGGCCGGGATGTCGAACGGCTGGTCGGACCAGCCCAGCGCTTCGCGGGTCAGCGCGATTTCCTTGTCGCCCAGCGCGGCGCCGTGCACCTTGTCGCTGCCCTGCAGCGTCGGCGCGCCCTTGCCGATCACGGTACGGCAGCAGATCAGGGTCGGCTTGCCGGCGTCGCGCGCCTGGCGGATCGCCGCGTCGACCGCGTCCACGTCATGGCCGTCGACGGCGCGGATCACGTTCCAGCCATAGGCTTCGAAGCGCTTCGGCGTGTCGTCGGTGAACCAGCCTTCCACCTTGCCGTCGATCGAGATGCCGTTGTCGTCATACAGCACCACCAGCTTGGACAGGCCCAGGGTGCCGGCCAGCGAGCAGGCTTCGTGGGAAATGCCTTCCATCAGGCAGCCGTCGCCGGCGAACACATAGGTGTGGTGGTCGATGATGTCGAGGCCCGGGCGGTTGAAATGCGCCGCCAGCAGCTTCTCGGCCAGCGCCATGCCGACCGCATTGGTGATGCCCTGGCCCAGCGGGCCGGTGCTGGTTTCCACGCCCGGCGTGATCTCGTATTCCGGATGGCCCGGCGTCTTCGAATGCAGCTGGCGGAAGTTGCGGATCTCGTCCATCGACAGTTCATGGCCGGTCAGGTGCAGCAGCGCATACAGCAGCATCGAGCCGTGGCCGTTGGAAAGCACGAAACGGTCGCGGTTGATCCAGCGCGGATTGGCCGGATTGTGGCGATAGTGCCGCGCCCACAATGCAACGGCGATCTCGGCCATGCCCATCGGCATGCCGGGATGGCCGGAGTTGGCTTTTTGAACGGCATCCATTGCCAGCGCACGAATTGCATTGGCCATTCTGTTGGTGGAAGGGGTGGAAGTCATGATGGATTCGGGTAGTGGACGAGGCGCGGAGGCGGTTTGGGACATGAATGCAGGCATTGCTGCAAAGCCGCACATTCTAGCAGACTGGCGGGCGTTGATCGTAGTTCCCGGCTATTACCAGCAAGACAAGCACCGATGCCGCAGAATGCCGAACCGGGCGGCGCAGGCGGCCGACCGGCTTGATGACAGGACACCCGGCCTGGCCTAAAATCAGCCGCCCACCCTAACGGATCGACCATGCCCCGCTTCTACTTCCCCGATGCCCTGGCCGAAGGCGCCATCGTCGCCCTGCCCGATCATGTCGCGCATCATCTGCACGTGCTGCGGCTGGCCCCGGGCGACCGGATCATCCTGTTCAACGGCCAGGGCGGCGAATACCACGCCACGCTGGAAAACCTGGACCGCAAGCGGGCGCAGGCTGAAATCAAGCTGTTTTCGCCGCAGGAAGCGGAATTGCCCTACGCGGTGACCCTGGCCCAGGCGTTGCCCGAGGGCAGCAAGATGGACTGGATCATCGAAAAGGCGGTGGAACTGGGCGCCACCGCGCTGCAGCCGCTGGCCGCGCAGCGCTGCGTGGTGCGCCTATCCGCCGACCGCGCAGCAAAGAAAACGGCGCACTGGCAGGGCATCATCACCGCCGCCGCCGAGCAGTGCGGCCGCAACCGGCTGCCGCACCTGGCCGAGGTCGGCGACTTCGGCGCCTGGATCAGCCAGCACGACCTGCACAAGCGCATCCTGCTGTCGCCGCGCGCTGAACAGTCGCTGTCGGACTGGGCGCGCCATCATCCGCCGCAGGCGGTGACGCTGATGGTCGGCCCGGAAGGCGGCTTTTCCGACGCAGAGGAAAAGGCCGCGCTCGACCATGGCGCGCTGGCGCTGGGCATGGGGCCGCGGGTGCTGCGCACCGAGACCGCTGGCCTTGCCGCGCTGGCGGCGCTGAACGCGGTCTGGGGCGCGATGTGAGGCGGCAGCGATCGTGAAACTCCTCAACCGCCTGTTCCGCCGCGCCGCGCCCGACATCGATGAATCGCAATGGCGGCAGGCGGTGCAGGGCATGCCCTTCCTGCACCGCCTCGACGCCGGCGAACTGGCGCGCCTGAAATCCCTGGCGGCCCGCTTCCTTGATACACACGCCGTCAGCGGCGCCGGCGGCTTTGCGGTCGGCAATGACGTGGCGCTGTGCATCGCCGCCCAGGCCTGCCTGCCGGTGCTCAACCTGACGCTGGACCTCTACGACGACATGGCCGGCGTGATCGTCTATCCCGCCGCCTTCGTGGTGCGCCACAGCGAGGTCGACGAAGCCGGCGTGGTGCATGAATGGGAAGCGGCCATGGCCGGCGAAGCGCTGGATGCCGGGGGCGCGGTGGTGCTGTCGTGGGAAGACGCGCAGGAAGACCATCTCTGGGACGACGGCGGCAACCTGGTCATCCATGAATTTGTGCACAAGATCGACATGGGCAGCGGCGGCGCCAACGGCTGCCCGCCGTTCCTGGCGGCGTTTCATGCCGGCATCGACCCGGCGCGCTGGAAAGCCGTATTCTCCGCCACCTATGACGACTTCTGCGAACGGGTAGACGCGCTGGAACGCCAGCTGCCGCCCGATTTCGACGACGACAACGAGCACCACCTCGACCGGTACGCCGAACTCGCCCAGGCGCTGCCGATGGACCCCTACGGCGCCGAGGCGCCGGCGGAATTCTTCGCGGTTGCGTCGGAGGCATTTTTCGCCAGACCCGCCCCGCTGCGCGCCACTTACCCGCAAGTCTTTGAATTGCTTGAAAATTATTACCTTCAGCGCGTTCGTTGAACGGCGTTGTCCCGGCGCCTGATACGGAAAGGCAAAGGTTTGCCCGTATAATCCAAGGTTTTTCGACCGACTCCCGACCCGGCTTCTCCCAATGAAGGTATTTCGCGGACTTCCCAATGCCGAATCGCGCGCGCCCTGTGCGCTCACCATCGGCAACTTCGACGGCGTGCATCGCGGCCATCAGGCCCTGCTGGCGCGACTGCGCGAAGCGGCGGACCTGCGCAACCTGGAAACCGCGGTCATGACGTTCGAACCGCATCCACGGGAATATTTCGCCCAGCGCGCCGGCGACCTGTCCAGGGCGCCGACCCGCATCGCCAGCCTGCGCGACAAGCTGCAGTCGCTGGCCAATGCCGGCGTCGACCGGGTCATCGTCGAACACTTCAATGCGCATTTCGCGGCGCTGTCGCCGGATGAATTCGTCAGCCGCGTGCTGGTCGAAGGCCTGCACGTGAAATGGCTCATCGTCGGCGAAGACTTCTGCTACGGCGCGCGCCGCGCCGGCAACATGGCCACGCTGATGGAAGCCGGCCGCCGCCATGGCTTCGAGGTCGAGGCGCTGCCGACGGTGAACAATGATGGCAGCCGCATCTCCTCTTCCGCCATCCGCGCCGCGCTGGCCGCCGCCGACTTCGACCATGCGCGCCAGTTGCTCGGCCACGGCTACACCGTCTCCGGCCACGTGATCCACGGCCAGAAACTGGGCCGCACCCTGGGCTTTCCGACGCTGAACCTGCGCATCGCCCATCGCCGCCCCGCCCTGTCCGGCATCTTCGTGGTGCAGGTGCACGGCCTGGCGCCGCAGCCGCTGCCGGCCGTGGCCAGCCTGGGCGTGCGCCCGACGGTGGACGACAGCGGCCGGGTGCTGCTGGAAACCCATCTGTTCGACTACAAGGAGCAGTGCTACGGCAAGCTGATCCGGGTCGAATTCCTGGCCAAGCTGCGCGACGAAGAAAAATACGACGGCCTGGCGGCGCTGACCGCCGCCATCCGCAACGACGAGGAACAGGCCCGCGCCTGGTTCCGCCAGCACAATAGCGGCGCCGTGTCCGCCACCGACCGAATTTGACGCTGCCCAAGAGCGCCGCATCCGATTGCGCCCGGCGGATTTCTTTCGCCGGGCATACCGACAAGTCACCGATTCCAGCAAAGCCATTTCATGTCAGACAACAAGCCCAGCAAACCAGCCAGCAAGCCGCAAAGCCGTTACCCGGTCAACATGCCCGAGACGCCCTTCCCGATGCGCGGCGACCTCGCCAAGCGCGAACCCCAGTGGGTCAAGCAGTGGCAGGAGCGCAAGGTCTACCAGAAGATCCGGGAAGCATCGGCGCAGCGCGAGAAGTTCATCCTGCATGACGGCCCGCCGTACGCCAATGGCGACATCCACATCGGCCACGCGGTCAACAAGATCCTGAAGGACATGATCGTCAAGTCGCGCCAGCTGGCCGGCTTCGACGCGCAGTACGTGCCGGGCTGGGACTGCCACGGCATGCCGATCGAGATCCAGATCGAGAAGCAGTACGGCAAGGGTTTGCCGACGGCAGAAGTGCTGGCCAAGTCGCGCGCCTATGCGGCCGAGCAGATCGAGCGCCAGAAGAAGGACTTCATCCGCCTGGGCGTCTTGGGCGAATGGGACAACCCTTACAAGACCATGAACTTCAGCAATGAGGCCGACGAGATCCGCGCGCTCGGCGCCATCCTGGAAAAGGGCTATGTGTACCGTGGCCTGAAGCCGGTGAACTGGTGCTTCGACTGCGGCTCGGCGCTGGCCGAGGCGGAAGTCGAATACCAGGACAAGCGCGACCCGGCCATCGATGTCGGCTTCGCCTTCGCCCAGCACGACCGCCTCGCCACCGCCTTCAACCTGTCCGCCCTGCCGACCGACAAGGGCTATGCGGTGATCTGGACCACCACGCCCTGGACCATCCCGGCCAACCAGGCGCTGAACGTGCATCCGGAATTGAGCTACGCGCTGGTGCAGACCGAGCGCAACGGCGAACCGCTGCTGCTGCTGCTGGCCGCCGAACTGGTCGACGACTGCCTGGCCCGCTATGGACTGTCCGGCCGCGTGATCGCCACCTGCGCCGGCGCGGCGCTGTCGGGCATCGCCTTCCGCCATCCGCTGGCCACGGCAGACGCCGGCTACGACCGGCTCTCGCCCATCTATCTCGGCGACTATGTGACCCTGGACGCCGGCACCGGCATCGTCCACTCCTCGCCGGCTTACGGCGTCGACGACTTCCTGTCCTGCAAGGCGCATGGCATGAAGGACGATGACATCATCAACCCGGTGATGGGCGACGGCCGCTACGCCTCCTGGCTGCCGCTGTTTGGCGGCATGACGATCTGGGAAGCCTCCAAGCCGATCTGCGGCGCGCTGGAAGCGGCCGGCTCGCTGTTCAAGCTGGTGATGTTCGACCACAGCTACATGCACTGCTGGCGCCACAAGACGCCCATCATCTATCGCGCCACCTCGCAATGGTTCGCCGGCATGGACGTGGCGCCCAAGGCAGGTGGTGAAACCCTGCGCGAGGCCGCGCTGCGCGGCATCGAGGAAACCGCCTTCTTCCCGAGCTGGGGCAAGGCCCGCCTGCACGGCATGATAGCCAACCGGCCCGACTGGACCTTGTCGCGCCAGCGCCAGTGGGGCGTGCCGATGGCCTTCTTCGTCCACAAGGAAAGCGGCCAGCTGCATCCGCGCACGCCCGAGCTGCTGGAAGCGGTGGCCAAACTGGTCGAGCAGCAAGGCATCGAAGCCTGGCATGCGCTCGATCCGCGCGAGCTGCTGGGCGACGAAGCCGACATGTACGTGAAGAACCGCGACACGCTCGACGTCTGGTTCGACTCCGGCACCACCCACCAGACCGTGCTGCGCGGCTCGCACCGCCAGCAACTGGACTTCCCGGCCGACCTTTATCTCGAAGGCTCGGACCAGCACCGCGGCTGGTTCCACTCCTCTCTGCTGACCTCCTCCATGCTCAATGGCCGCGCGCCCTACAAGGCGCTGCTGACCCATGGCTTCGTGGTCGACGGCGAAGGCAAGAAAATGTCCAAGTCCAAGGGCAACGTGGTGGCGCCGCAAAAGGTGTCGGACTCGCTGGGCGCGGAAATCCTGCGCCTGTGGGTGGCCGCCACCGACTACTCGGGCGAACTGTCTATCTCCGACGAGATCCTGAAACGCGTGGTGGAAAGCTATCGCCGCATCCGTAACACGCTGCGCTTCCTCCTGGCCAACACCGCCGACTTCAACCCGGCCGAGCACGCGGTGCCGGTGGCCGACATGCTGGAAGTGGACCGCTATGCGATCGCCCGCATGCAGCAGCTGCAGGACGAGATCCTGGCCCATTTGCAGGCGTATGAATTCCACCCGGTGACCGGCAAGCTGCAGATGTACTGCTCGGAAGACCTGGGCGGCTTCTATCTCGACATCCTGAAGGACCGGCTCTATACCGCCGGCGCAGACTCGACGATCCGCCGCTCGGCGCAGACCGCGATCTGGCACATCACCCACGCGCTGCTGCGGCTGATGGCGCCCATCCTGTCCTTCACCGCCGAGGAAGCCTGGTCCTACTTCGCCGGCGAGGAGGCCTATGCCGCCAGCGGCGAGACCATCTTCACCCAGACCTTTCACCTGCTGCCGCACGTGGAAGACGGCGCCGCGCTGCTGGACAAGTACAGCCGCATCCGCGAAGTGCGGGCCGAAGTCACCAAGGAACTGGAAGAGGTGCGGGTATCCGGCGCGATCGGCTCCTCGCTGCAGGCCGAAGTCGAAATCACCGCCGACGAAGAGCGCCAGGCCTTGCTGGAAAGCCTGGGCGACGATCTGAAGTTCGTGCTGATCACCTCTGCCGCCCGGGTCAGCCCGGCTGCCGACGGCCAGAACGGCGTCAAGGTCACGCCGTCGGATGCGGAAAAGTGCGAGCGCTGCTGGCACTACCGCAAGGATGTCAATGCAGACGCCCGCTATCCCGGCATCTGCGGACGCTGCGTCTCCAATCTGTACGGTCCAGGCGAAGCGCGCCGCTGCGCCTAGACCGCGACACCCAGCACCGGCATCCGACAACGCGGGCGGCGCAATGCGCCGCCCGCCTCTCCAACCGCACCGATAGCGACCTTCCATGGCCACCATCAAGAAAACCGTTTTCGCCCCCAAACCCGCCGCCGGCATCACGCCATGGCTGTGCATCGCCGCGCTGGTGGTGCTGGTCGACCAGCTGACCAAGATCATGATCACCCAGATGTTCAGCTACGGCCAGAGCAAGCCCGTGACCTCCTTCTTCAACCTGGTGCTGGCCTATAACAAGGGCGCCGCCTTCAGTTTCCTGGCCGCCGAGGGCGGCTGGCAGCGCTACCTGTTCTCCGGCATCGCGATTGCCGCCGCCGCCTTCATCATCTACCTGTTGAAGCGCCATGCCGGCCAACGCCTGTTCTGCTGGGCACTGGCGCTGGTGCTGGGCGGCGCGGTCGGCAACCTGATCGACCGCATCGTCTACGGCCATGTGATCGACTTCCTCGATGTGCATGTCGCCGGCTGGCACTGGCCCGCGTTCAACATTGCAGACAGCGCAATATGCATAGGCGCGGCGATGTTTATCATTGACGAACTGCGCCGCGTCAACCGCTAGGCACTGTCCCGCACGGAGCATGTTCATGGAACTCGACGGCAAGAAAATCGTTCTCGGCCTGACCGGCGGCATCGCCTGCTACAAGTCCGCCGAATTGACCCGCGCCCTGGTCAAGGCCGGCGCCTCGGTACAGGTGGCAATGACCCAGGCCGCCACCCAGTTCATCACGCCGGTGACGATGCAGGCGGTGTCCGGCAAGCCGGTCTTCTTCGACCAGTGGGACGCGCGCATTCCCAACAACATGGCCCACATCGACCTGACCCGCGACGCCGACGCCATCGTGATCGCGCCCTGCTCGACCGACTTCATGTTCAAGCTCGCGCATGGCGCCTGCGACGACCTGCTTTCCACGCTGTGCATCGCCCGCCCGGCCAGCGTGCCGCTGCTGGTGGCGCCGGCGATGAATGTCGAGATGTGGCAGAACCCGGCCACCCGCCGCAATGCCGCGCAGTTGAAGGCCGACGGCATCTCCGTGCTCGGCCCGGCCGCCGGCGAACAGGCCTGCGGCGAAGTCGGCATGGGCCGCATGCTGGAGCCGGAACAGCTGCTGGAAGAGATCATCGCGTCCTTCATTCCCAAGGCGATGGCCGGCAAGCGGGTGCTGATCACCGCCGGCCCGACCTTCGAGCCGATCGACCCGGTGCGCGGCATCACCAACCTGTCCTCGGGCAAGATGGGCTACGCCATCGCCCGCGCCGCCCGCGAAGCCGGCGCCGAAGTGCTGCTGGTGTCCGGGCCTACCGGCCTGCCCGCGCCCTACGGCGTCAGGCGCATCGACGTGCTGACCGCGCAGCAGATGCATGACGCCGTGATGGCGCAGGTGCCCGGCCAGGATGTGTTCATTGCCGTGGCCGCGGTGGCCGACTGGCGCGTGGCCAATGCCAGCGCGCAGAAGCTGAAAAAAGACAGCAGCGGCGCCATGCCGGCGCTGGTGTTCGAGCAGAATCCCGACATCCTTGCCTCGGTTGCCGCTTTGGCAAATAAGCCGTATTGTGTCGGCTTCGCCGCCGAATCAGACAATCTGCTGGAGTACGGCCGCGCCAAGCGCGAGAGGAAAGGCATTCCGCTCCTGGTCGGCAATATCGGTCCCAGCACTTTCGGCAGCGACCGCAATGAACTGGTGCTGTTCGACCAGCACGGACACACCGCAATGCCCGCGGCAGACAAGCTGCATCTCGCACGACAGTTAATCAGTGAAATCGCCAGTCGACTGCGCGCCTGAACCGGCGCATCATGCAGCGGGCTGCCGGTTTCCCCATCACCGAAAGCCATGAAAAAACTCGACGTCAAAATTCTCGACCCGCGCATGAAGGAAGTGCTGCCCGCCTACGCCACCGGCGGCAGCGCCGGCCTGGACCTGCGTGCCGCCCTGCGCGAGCCGCTGACCATCGCGCCCGGCAGCACCCATCTAATTCCCACTGGCCTGGCCATCCATATCGGCGACCCGGCTTATGCCGCGATGCTCCTTCCGCGCAGCGGCCTGGGCCACAAGCACGGCATCGTGCTGGGCAACCTGGTCGGCCTGATCGACTCCGACTACCAGGGCGAACTGATGGTCTCCACCTGGAACCGCGGCCAGACCGAATTCGTGCTGCAACCGATGGAACGCCTGGCCCAGCTGGTGATCGTGCCGGTGCTGCAGGTCGAACTGAACGTGGTCGAGTCCTTCGACCTGAGCGAACGCGGCGCCGGCGGTTTCGGCAGCACCGGGAAACACTGAGGAGACATTCATGCCAATGAAACCTATTTCTCTGCGAAACCGCATCGGCCGTCAGGCCCGCATGGCGGTGCTGCCCATGATCTTCCTGGCCGGCTGCGCCAGCCAGGTGCCGCTGAACATGCCCGCACCCGGCATGCCGCGCCTGCCCCAGCAGGACATGCCGCCATCGCCCACGGCGGTCGTGCCCGCCGCGCCCAGCCCGCAGCAAGCCATGCTGCGCGACATCGTCAGCCAGCAGGACCGGCTGTACCGGGTCGCCGCGCCGCTCCTGGTCAACAATACCGAACTGTGCAAGGGCAACGCCCGCAACCTGCTCGGCTTCACCGCCAAGAACCGCTATTCCTTTTCCGACGAGCTGAGCGAAGCGGCGCAGCAGCTGTACGGCATGGATGACAGGCTGCAGGTAATGGGCGTGCTCAACGGCAGTGGCGCGGCACGGGCCGGCATCCGCATCGGCGACAAGCTCGACATGGTGGAAGGCAAGCCGGTGCCGCCCGGCCCCGGCGCGGAGCGCCAGGCCGCCACCATGCTGGCGCCGCTGATCACCCGCAATGCATCGGCCAAATTGACCATGCTGCGCAATGGCCAGCCGGTCCAGGTCACGGTGCCCTTCACCCGTGCCTGCGCCTACAGCATCGAGTTGGGCAATGCGGATAACGTCAACGCCTATAACGACGGCCGGCGCGTGCTGATCACCCGCGGCATGATGAACTTCGCCGCCAGCGACAATGAGCTGGCCTATGTGCTGGCCAAGGAAATGGCGCACAACTCGCTCAATCATGCACGCGTCCAGCGCACCACGGCGACCGCAGGCGCCATCATCGACAACCTGGTGCGCATCCGTCCCGACATGGCAAGCATGGCTGGCCTGTCCGGCATGAAACCGATGCCGCAGACCATGGACGCCGCGTCCGATACCCTGGCGCTCTACATGCTGGCGCGGGCCGGCTACAACATCGACCAGGCGCCGCGTTTCTGGGAGCGGCTTGCGTCCCAGTATCCGCCCAGCGTCCTCAACGGCTACACCGCGCTGCATCCCGCCACATCGTATCGGCTGTCCGTGATGGACAGGATTCTTCAGGACGTGAAGACCAAGCAGGCACAGCGCCAGCCGCTGTTGCCCTGATCTGCGCGACGCGGCGCTTTCCGCGTCGCGTCCCTTCCGACCGTTCGCTCTTGCATAGGGAGCGACCAAATAAAAAGCCCGGACTGTTGCCAGTCCGGGCTTTTCTGATACTGCTCTCTTGAAGGCTTACTCGACTTCCACCGCTTCCGGCGTCGACGCTGCCGGCGGCACATCGCCCTCGACGAATTCGAGCTTGATCTGCTCGTTCTCGTCCAGATCCACCGTCACGCGTCCGCCTTCCACCAGCTTGCCAAACAGCAGTTCGTCGGCCAGCGCCTTGCGTATCATGTCCTGAATCAGGCGTGACATCGGCCGCGCACCCATCAGCGGATCGAAGCCCTTGCGCCCCAGGAACTTGCGCAGGCTGTCCGAGAACACGGCTTCCACCTTCTTCTCGTGCAGCTGCTCTTCCAGCTGCATCAGGAACTTGTCGACCACGCGCAGGATGATTTCCTCGTCCAGCGCACGGAAGCTGATGATGGAATCGAGACGGTTGCGGAATTCCGGCGTAAACATCCGCTTGATATCCGCCATCTCGTCGCCGGCTTCCTTCTTCTCGGTGAAGCCGATGGTCCGCTTCTGCAGGCTTTCCGCGCCGGCATTGGTGGTCATGATGATGATCACGTTGCGGAAGTCAGCCTTGCGGCCGTTGTTGTCCGTCAGCGTGCCATGGTCCATCACCTGCAGCAGGATATTGAAGATATCCGGATGCGCCTTCTCGATCTCGTCCAGCAGCAGAACCGCATGCGGCTTCTTGGTGATCGCCTCGGTCAGCAGACCGCCCTGGTCGAAGCCCACATAGCCCGGCGGCGCGCCAATCAGGCGGCTCACCGCATGCCGCTCCATGTACTCCGACATGTCGAAGCGGATCAGCTCGATGCCCAAGATAAAGGCCAGTTGCTTGGCCACCTCGGTCTTGCCGACGCCGGTCGGGCCGGAGAACAGGAAGGAACCGATAGGCTTGTCGGTCTTGCCCAGGCCGGCACGCGCCATCTTGATGGCCGATGCCAGCGCCTCGATCGCCGGGTCCTGCCCGAACACCACGTTCTTCAGATCGCGATCGATGGTCTGCAGCTTAGTGCGGTCATCCTGGTTGACCGACTGCGGTGGAATCCGCGCGATCTTCGAGATGATGTCCTCGATGTCAGACTTGCCGATCGTTTTCTTTTGCTTGGACTTCGGCAGAATGCGCTGCGCCGCGCCCGCTTCGTCGATCACGTCGATTGCCTTGTCGGGCAGATGACGGTCATTGATGAAGCGTGCAGCCAATTCCGCCGCCGAGGTCAGCGCCGACGCCGAATACTTCACGCCGTGATGCTCTTCGAAGCGTGACTTCAGGCCACGCAGGATCTGGATAGTCTGCTCGACCGTCGGCTCGTTCACGTCGATCTTCTGGAAACGACGCGACAGCGCATGATCCTTTTCAAACACGCCACGGAACTCGGTGTAGGTGGTCGCGCCGATGCACTTCAACTGTCCGCTCGACAATGCCGGCTTCAGCAGATTCGACGCATCCAGCGTGCCGCCCGATGCCGAACCCGCGCCGATGATGGTGTGGATCTCGTCGACGAACAGGATACCGTTCGGGTTGTCCTTCAATTGCTTGAGGACGGACTTCAGGCGCTGCTCGAAGTCGCCGCGGTACTTGGTGCCAGCCAGCAGCGCGCCCATGTCCAGCGAATAGACCACGGCATTCTGCAGGATTTCAGGCACTTCGCCCTGCACCACGCGCCATGCCAGTCCTTCCGCGATGGCGGTCTTGCCAACGCCAGCCTCGCCAACCAGCAGCGGGTTGTTCTTGCGCCGGCGGCAGAGGGTCTGGATCACGCGTTCCACTTCGGACTCGCGACCGATCAGCGGATCGATCTTGCCTTCGGCAGCCAGCTTGTTCAGGTTCTGCGTGAACTGATCCAGCGGGCTTTCCTTTTGCTGGGCTTCGGTCTGCGCTTCTTCCGAACCCTCGGGCGCCTTTTGCGATTCCGCCTGGCTGTCCTTGCGCACGCCATGCGAAATGAAGTTCACCACGTCCAGGCGTGTCACGCCCTGCTGATGCAGGTAATAAACGGCGTGCGAATCCTTTTCGCCGAAGATCGCCACCAGCACATTGGCGCCGGTCACTTCCTTCTTGCCGTTCGATGCCGACTGCACGTGCATGATCGCGCGCTGGATCACACGCTGGAAACCAAGCGTAGGCTGGGTATCAACCTCGCTCGAACCAGGTACGGTCGGCGTATTGTCGTTGATGAAATTCGTCAGCGTCTTGCGCAGATCCTCGATGTTGACCGCGCAGGCCCGCATCACTTCCGCCGCTGACGGGTTGTCGAGCAGTGCCAGCAGCAGATGCTCTACCGTAATAAATTCGTGCCGGGCCTGTCGGGCCTCGACAAATGCCATGTGCAAACTTACTTCCAATTCCTGAGCAATCATGCTTCCTCCATCACGCATTGCAGAGGGTGCCCTGCCTTGCGCGCGTGCGTTAAAACCAGTTCCACTTTAGTGCTGGCGATATCCTTGGGATACACGCCACACATGCCTTTACCATCTCGATGAACCTTGAGCATGATTTGCGTCGCCGTTTCACGATCCTTGTTGAAGTACTCCTGGATGATCGCCACGACGAATTCCATGGGGGTGTAATCGTCGTTCAACAATAATACTTGATACATCGGCGGCGGTTGGAGCTTTTCCTGCTGCTCCTTGCGCTCTATTACAGTATCGTTTTGGTCCTTGGTTGCCATGCGTTTCTTCTACTGCCTTCATGTCGGCGCCTGTGCCAGCGCACCGATGGTCATTGATATAGGCATCGATATTACGCCCTTTCTTGTTGAAGCGCAGATGACGTTCGAATGCTCAAAATCAAGGGAAGTTCGCGTCGAATTTCAGACTTTTAGCATCCCGGCAAAAAACTTGACTTTTTTAAAATTTCCGCGAACAATGTAGATTATCAATTAATGCAACCAAGCATTATTGATCGAAGAGAGCAGGTTATAAGAGGGGGCAGCGTTGCATGAAGCTTCTGCTTTTACGGCTCGTGTGATTGTTAATATTTGAAAGACGCTTTTATGGCAACTGGTACCGTTAAGTGGTTCAATGATTCCAAAGGTTTTGGCTTTATTACTCCTGATGACGGCGGCGAAGATCTGTTTGCACACTTCTCTGCAATCAACATGAGTGGTTTCAAGACTCTCAAAGAAGGTCAAAAAGTGAATTTCGACGTCACGCAGGGCCCAAAAGGCAAGCAAGCTTCGAACATCCAGTCTGCTTCCTGATATCCGAACGGACAGCATCAAAATCCCCGCACAGCGGGGATTTTTTTTGCCTACCTTCTGGAAAGCAGGCCAGTCCCGCCAGCTTGACAAAAAAAGAAGCCGGATCAGATCCGGCTTCCTGGTCAGGCAAACTCCTTCCTTACATGCTCTCGATCATCACGTCGCCAAAGCCGGAGCAGGATACTTGGCTTGCGCCCTCCATCAGGCGCGCAAAGTCGTAAGTCACCCGCTTTGAACTGATTGCCTTTTCCATCGAGGAGATGATCAGGTCGGCGGCCTCCACCCAGCCCATGTGACGCAGCATCATCTCGGCCGACAGGATCAGCGAACCCGGGTTGACATAGTCCTTGCCAGCGTACTTTGGCGCGGTGCCATGGGTTGCTTCAAACATCGCCACCGAATCGGACATATTGGCGCCGGGCGCAATGCCGATCCCGCCAACCTGGGCAGCCAGGGCGTCGGAGATGTAGTCGCCATTCAGGTTCAGGGTTGCGATCACGCTGTACTCATTCGGACGCAGCAGGATTTGCTGAAGGAATGCGTCGGCGATCGAATCCTTGATGATGATTTCCTTGCCCGTCCTTGGATTCTTGAACTTGCACCATGGCCCCCCATCAATCATCTCGGCGCCAAACTCGCGCTGCGCCAAGGCGTATCCCCAATCGCGGAAGCCACCCTCGGTGTACTTCATGATGTTGCCCTTGTGGACGATGGTCACGGAAGGCTTGTCATTGTCGATCGCATACTGGATTGCCTTGCGCACCAGCCTTTCAGTGCCCTCGCGCGAGACGGGCTTGATGCCTATCCCTGAACTTTCCGGGAAACGGATCTTTTTCACGCCCATTTCAGTGACCAGGAAATTGATCAGCTTTTTGGCGCCGTCCGAGCCTTCCGCCCATTCAATGCCTGCGTAGATGTCTTCCGAATTTTCGCGGAAGATCACCATATCGGTTTTTTCAGGCTCGCGCACCGGCGACGGCACGCCCTTGAAATAGCGCACCGGGCGCAGGCAGACATAGAGATCGAGTTCCTGCCGCAGCGCGACGTTGAGCGAGCGGATGCCGCCGCCCACCGGCGTGGTCAGCGGCCCCTTGATGGAGACCACATAGTCCTTGACTGCCTGCAGGGTTTCCTCAGGCAGCCAGACGTCGGGACCGTAGACGCTGGTCGATTTTTCGCCGGCGTAAATCTCCATCCAGCTGATCTTGCGCTGGCCGCCATAGGCTTTGGCGACGGCGGCGTCAACCACCTTGATCATGACCGGGGAAATATCCACGCCGGTGCCATCGCCCTCGATGTAAGGAATGATGGGATTGTCTGGAACCTTGAGGGAAAAATCTGCGTTGACGGTGATCTTGCTGCCCTCTGCAGGCACTTGGATATGCTGATACATCGTTGTCTCCGGAAGGAAGGCGGGAAAATTTATTTCACATATAAGAACAGGCTGACAGCTTGGAACGTGAATTTGCTTCGACGTTCTGACTGATTTCAAACTGTTCTTATATAAGACAGAAGACCTGTGTTGCATTAAGCATCACAATTCTACCCTACACCGCTGATGCGATCGGCCAGCCGATACGACCCGCGCCGGAGGGGCAAGTACAATCCTGTGTCGTACATCGCTGCCGCCATCCTTTCCCATGCCTCTTATCCTGTTCAACAAGCCATTCCAGGTCATGTGCCAGTTTTCCGCCCATGCCACCCGACCGACCCTGGCGGATCACCTCACGATTCCGGGCATCTACCCCGCCGGTCGCCTGGACGCGGACAGCGAGGGTCTGGTGCTGCTGACCGACGATGGCCGCCTGCAGTATGACATCAGCCATCCGCTGCAGAAGCAGGCCAAGACCTACCTGGCGCAGGTGGAAGGGGTGGTGACCGACGAGGCACTGCAACGCCTGCGTGCGCCGCTCGACCTGGGCGATTTCATTACGCTTCCCTGCCAGGCGGTTCGTATCGCGGAACCCGGTTGGCTATGGCCGCGTACGCCACCCATCCGGACCCGGCTCGGCATCCCGGCAAGCTGGATAGCACTGACCCTGACGGAAGGAAAGAACAGGCAGGTACGCCGGATGACGGCAGCGGTTGGCCTGCCAACCCTGCGCCTGATCCGTATTGCCATCGGTCCTTACGCGCTTGCCACCCACCCGCTGCTGCCAGGCGAGTGGATGGAGGTCTCGCCGCTGGAGATGCGGCGCAAGTAGCGCGTCGAACGCACCGGGCGTAACGGCGGCTGGTCCGCCGCAACGACGCCTAATACCTTGCGTGCGGCGCTGCTAGAAGCTCAACAGCCGGATGTTGGCGGCACGCTCGATCAGCCAGATGGAAGCGAGGATGGCAATCAGGATCGATCCGCCAAGCAGCAGCAGCCGGCGGTACAGCCAGCTGCGGCGCAATAAATAGATCAAGGGTAGAAAGGCAGCGACGATCGCAAGTTGCCCGACCTCGACGCCAACGTTGAAGCCGACCAGCGCCAGCACCAGCGCATCCTGCGGCAAGCCAAGGTCCGACAGGACGCTGGCAAAGCCGAAGCCGTGGATCAGGCCGAAGAGAAACGCCATCACCCAGCGCCGCTCGCGGAACAGGGGAAACACATTATTGAGCGCTGCAATCACCACCGATGCGGCGATGGTGGACTCCACCCAGCGTGATGGCAGGCTGACCACGCCCAGAGTGGCCAGCGTCAGAGTGATCGAATGTGCGACCGTGAAGGCAGTGACGATGCGAAGCACATTCCAGAATGCCGGCCTGAATGCCGATACCGGCTTCCAGGCACCCGCCTCGCGCATGGCAACCGCGGGCAACAGCAGCGCAAGCAGAAACAGGATATGGTCGTAACCTATCCAGATATGCCAGATGCCTTCGCGCAGATAGTCGAGGAACTGCTGCAGGCGGCTTGGCGCGCTGAGAGAAAATGGCTGGTCAGCCTTGTCCGGACTGAAAATGCCGGTGCTAGAAGCACCTTGGTATTGCAGCCGCAACAGTCCTTTGTGCTGCGGGTCGATATCGAAAAACAGGCGATAACGCACCTGCAGGCTGTCGCGCACTGCCGCGCATTGCGCCTGGAACTGCAGCACGGCATAGGCGCCGTCGGTGTGGTTATCGACTAGCAGCGCATCCGGCCGTAAAGGACATGTCGATCCGGCACTGGAAATTTGCAGTCTCGACAAGGCATAGGCTTCAATCTCGGCCCGGCGGGATCGCAGTTCGCCCCAGGTGATGGCGCCGTTGGCATCGGTATCAAGACCGATGGCAAAGTCCAGGTCGCGCAGGGCGATATCCCATTGGCCAGCCACGACATTCTCTTTCACCGAGAGCGACAGATAGCTGTCGCTGGGTTTGTGCGCATGTGCGGAAACCGTCCATATGAAGAAGGCCAGCCCGATGAGCAGCCGGATCATCGGCGCACCTCGCCGAGCTGCCTGGCAAGGTCACGCAGCCGCGTGTCCTCGATCCGGCTTTCCCTCAGCCATTGCACGACCGGCGCAGCGGCAGCCGGAGACTTGGCGGCCAGGGCTGCTTCGAGCAGGATGCGCGCATCCCGCGGCTCCTTCTGCACTTTCCAGTTTTCCCGGGCCAGGACGAGCGCGTTCTTTTCATCGTGATAGACCTGCAGACGAAAGCGCGCTTCTTCCTGCTGATGCACTGTGTCGCCACGCAACTGGGCCGCTTCATAGCGCGCGGCGAGCGTTGCGGCATGCGCTTCGGCGACCGGCAGGTTGAGCCGGGTTTCAGCCAGCACCAGACGCAGCAGCAATCCGTCCGATGGCGTCCTGTCTTTCAACATGGCGACCACTTCGCCATATCGTTTATGGTCCAGCAGGAAATCGGCATAAGCGGCAAGGAGAAAGGTGTCGGTAATGCCGAGGCCGATCGCCTGGCGAAAATAAGACTCGGCAGCCAGCGCACGATCCTGCCTCTGCGCCATTTCGGCCAGCCGGATCAGTACCCAGAGCTTCTCCGCGGCGGTGGCTTCCGGATGCGCAGCCAGCGTTTCGGCCAGCTTGTCATGGGCGCTATCGAGCTTGCCGGTCAGGCCATCGACCATCGCGCTGCAACCCACAGCAATGAGTTCGCTGGTAATGCCGCGCAAGCGCAGGCAGTCCGCCTTGGCTTCCTGATAGCGCGCCTGCACGATGTGGATCGTGGCGCGCAGGGCACGTGCCTGGGCGTGGTCGGGATCACGCCGCAACACACTGCCGAGGTCATTCAGCGCACCATCAAAGTCATGCCGGAACTGGGCCAAGCCCGCCCGCAGCACCTGCACTTCCACTGGCGGCTCGGGCATGTCCCACCACGGCGCCAGCGCCGCCTGGGCATAACCGAGGTAGCGTGGATCGCCCTCTTCTCCGACGAGGCCGTAGTAACGGCTGGCCAACGCGGTGGCAATATTGACGTTGCGAGGATCGGCACGCAGCTGTTCGCGCAACTGGCGCATTTCGCGCGCAACCGGATCGTTCGGACGCAATGGCAGGTTTTCCAGGACCTGGTCGTCGGCTTGCGGCACGAACGGCGCTGCTAAGGCAACGTGGTCATGGCATGCGAGCAGCAATGTGGCGGCAAGGAAAAATCCGGTCAGAGCAGGGCGGGACATGGATCATGGCGGAATGGATGGCAGTGCATGATAGCAAGCCGGCACACGTTCGCATGGAAACGGAATTTATTTCTTTCGGTTATTTCTTTAATGCGTGTCAACCATTGCAATGATGCTGCGTTACTCGCAGTGATTCGCAAGGATCGCCCAATAATCAAACCAGTTACCGAAATGAGGGATAGAAAATGAAAAAACTGATCGCTGCAGCCGTCGCAGGTCTGTTCTCGCTTTCCGCTTTCGCCGCAGCACACACCGCCGCGCCGGCAACCCCAGCCACCCCGGCTGCGCCAGCCGCCGCCGCAATGCCAGCGACGCCTGCCGCACCTGCCGCGGCACCAACCACGAAAAAAGCCAAGAAGGCAAAAAAATCAAAAAAGGCAAAAACGTCGGAAATGGCAGCATCGAAGTAATACAGGCAGCATTCCTCAGGAAAGGCAGACTCGGTCTGCCTTTTTTTGGTTTACACTGCTGCCCATGAAAATTCCGACATTCGTTTCTATTCTGGCCACTGCCCTCCTGCCGCTTGGCAGCGCTCACGCAGAGCCGCAATTCCCTGTCGTTTCCCTGACCGCCGGCATGTATGTCATACAGGCCGAAGTCGCAGCCACCGAGGCGCAACGCCAGCAAGGTCTGATGTTCAGGGAAAAACTGGCGTCCAATGCCGGCATGGTGTTCGTGTTCAATCGGCCCGCCCAGGTTTGCATGTGGATGAAAAACACTCTGGTGCCGCTATCGGTCGCCTTTATTGACGACGGCGGCAAGATCATCAACATCGAAGAAATGCAGCCGCAAACCACCAATTCCCATTGCGCCGGCAGCCAGGCGAGCTATGCGCTGGAAATGAACAAGGGATGGTTTGCGCAGAAAAATATCAAGCCGGGCACCGTGATTGCCGGACTACCGAAGGCGCGTCAATAGTCAGCTGTAATAGCAGTTCTGCAGAGACTGCCGCTTTTTCTGGTTCGAGAAACACAAAAACCCCGCCAGCTCCAAGACTGGCGGGGTTTCGCTAGCTCTGCAACGTCCGGCCAGTCGATGACTGGCCAGATGCTATTTAGGCCAGTGCTTTCAGCGCAGCGGACAGACGGCTCTTGTGGCGAGCTGCCTTGTTCTTGTGGATGATTTTCTTGTCGGCGATGCGATCGATGATCGAGATCGAGGACTGGAAAACCTGGGTCGCTGCGGACTTGTCGCCACCTTCGATTGCCTTGCGCACTGCCTTGATGGCGGTACGCAGCGTCGAACGCTGGCTGGAGTTGTGTGCGTTCTGCTTGACTGCTTGACGAGCACGCTTGCGTGCTTGTGCGGTATTTGCCATGAAATTCCCTAAACGTGGTCGGTTGCGTTCGCAACACCTACCAGTTGCGAAACCAATTCAATAAAGCCCCGGATTATAAACCGTTTTCCACCGGGCGGTAAAGCACTAATACCAATCCCAACCCATAACGCGCCGTGACACCGTGTATTTTCCCGCCTGGCTGCGTTGGGATCGTCGTCAATAGCCGGGCTATTGACTCTTACCCGTCTTGCCAGCCGACAAATCCAGCGATTTCATCTGACACGTTATGGATTGGGATTGGTATGGCGCTTCGCGCCGGCACAATACCGTGGACTTGTCTGGGCTGCAACCCCTGCCGGGCTATAATGCCGGCCATGAATTTGCATAGAACCCTTGCCGCGGTGTCAGGCATGACCATGGTGTCCCGGGTAACCGGCCTGATCCGCGAGTTTCTGATTGCCCGCGCATTTGGCGCTTCCTCCTACACCGACGCTTTCTTCGTTGCCTTCCGGATCCCCAACCTGCTGCGTCGCCTGTTTGCTGAGGGCGCGTTTTCCCAGGCTTTCGTTCCCATATTGGCTGAATACAAGAATCAGAAGGGCGAAGCGGCCACCCGCAGTCTGGTCGACCATGTAGCCACCATCCTGCTCTGGACCCTGCTTGCCACCTGCGCGCTCGGCATTCTGGCTTCGCCGGTGGTGGTGTATCTGATGGCAACCGGCCTGAAGTCTGATCCCGAGGCATTCTCCGCCGCGGTGACGATGACCCGCATCATGTTTCCCTACATCGTCTTCATGTCGCTGGTGGCGCTGGCGGGCGGCATTCTGAACACCTGGAGGCAATTCAAGGTGGCGGCATTCACACCCGTCCTGCTCAACCTGAGTTTCATCGCGGCCGCGCTATTCCTGGCGCCCCTGCTCGATCAGCCGGTATACGCGCTCGCCATCGCAGTCTTCATCGGCGGCGTGCTGCAACTGGCGATACAGATTCCTTCCCTCGTCCGGATAGGGATGCTGCCCCGGCTTTCGTGGAATCCGCGCATTGCCCTGTCGGATGCGGGCGTGCGGCGGGTGCTGCGGCAGATGGTACCGGCCACCTTTGCCGTGTCGGTCGCCCAGATTAGCCTGATCATCAATACCAACATCGCTTCCCATCTGGAAAATGGCAGCGTTTCCTGGCTGTCGTATGCCGACCGGCTGATGGAATTGCCAACCGGCCTGCTGGGCGTGGCCCTGGGCACCATCCTGTTGCCCAGTCTTTCCAAGGCACATGCGGACCGCGACTCGGCTGAATATTCCGCGCTGCTCGACTGGGGATTGCGCCTGACCTTCCTGCTGGCCCTGCCCGCCGCGGTGGCGCTGGCCTCCCTGTCGGAACCGATCACGACGACGCTCTTTCACTACGGCAAATTCGATGTGCAGTCAGTCAACATGACTGGCCGCGCCCTGATTGCTTACGGCGTCGGCCTGATTGGCCTGATTGTCGTGAAGATACTCGCGCCGGGCTTTTATGCGCGCCAGGATATCCGCACGCCGGTGAAGATCGCCATCGGCGTGCTGATCGCCACGCAGTTGATGAATATGGTGTTTGTTCCCTGGATCGCGCACGCCGGACTGGCCCTGTCGATCGGCCTGGGCGCCTGCCTGAATGCCGGGTTTCTCTTCCTGGGACTGAGGCGCCGCGGCATTTACCAGGTGCAGGCGGGTTGGGGCCTGTTCCTGGCGCGACTGGCTGGCGCGCTGTTTCTGCTGGCCGGAACGACGATGTGGGTGGCTGCGCACTTCGACTGGATTGCGATGCAGGCCCATCCCCTGCTGCGCATGGGCGCACTGTTTCTGGTGATGGCAGTGGGCGGCGCGGTGTATTTCGGCGCCCTGCTGCTGACCGGATTCCGCTTTGCCAACTTCAAACGCATTGCGCGTTGAGCAATGTCGTCCGGATTCGTGCAACGCCGGAGCCAGTCCACGGTCAGACCACCATGATCAAGAATCTCGATTTCTTCGCGGCGCTGGTGCAGCAGGACAATACCATTCCGCTATTTGAGGCGGCATTGTCGATTGCCCAGGATGCCGATGCGCAACTCGACCTGGCGGCAACCCAGCTTCAGGTCGATACCATGGCGGCGCGCCTGCGCCGCAGGCTGCCGTCGGATACCTCGCCGGTGCAGAAACTGCGGCTGCTCAACCATTTCTTTTATCAGGAACTGGGATTTGCCGGGAATATCAACGACTATTACGATCCGTCGAACAGCTACCTGAACCGCGTGCTCGACTCGCGGCGCGGCATCCCGATTTCCCTGGCGGTGCTTTACATGGAACTGGCGCACCAGATCGGTCTGGATATCAAGGGCATCTCATTCCCGGGACATTTCCTGATGAAGCTGTCGGTGCAGTCCGGCGATATCGTGCTTGATCCGCTCAACGGCGCCAGCCTGTCGCGCGAAGAGCTGGAAGAGCGGCTGGAGCCCTATCTTTCGCAGAGCCCGGACCGGGACAGCGCGCTCTCCGCCTATCTGCATGAAGCCCGGCCACGGGAAATCCTGGTGCGCATGCTGCGCAACCTGAAAGCGCTGTATTTCGAGCGCGCCGAATGGGAGCTGGCGTTGGGCGTGCAGCAGCGGCTGGTAATCCTGCTGCCCGACGACCTGGCCGAACGACGCGACCGCGGCATGGCCTATGCCAACCTGGAGTGCCCGCAGGCGGCCCTGAAGGATATCGAAGACTATCTGGAGCAACGGCCGCACGCTCAGGATGCAGGGATGCTGCGCCAGATGCTCCCTTCCCTGAAGGAAGCGGCGCGGCGCCTGAACTGAGCCGGAGGGGGCTCTGGGCCCTGCGGCATCAGGCCTTGCTTCTGGCTTCGATCGCTTCCCATTTCTCCAGGCTGGCCATCAATTGCTCGTCCAGCTGCGCATAGCGCTCGTTGAGCTTCTTGACCTCCGTCGGCTGCTCGCGATACAGGTTGGGATCGGCCAGCTTTTCCGTGATCGACTTCTGCTCGGCTTCCAGCGCGGCGATTTGGGCTGGCAGTTCGTCCAGTTCACGCTGCTCCTTCGAACTGAGCCTCTTTGCCTTGGGCGCGGGTGCGGCCGCTGGCGCTGGCGCCGATGCGGCAGGCTTTTCCTTTTGCGGCGCCCTGGCTTCCGCCTTCGACGCAGTGGTACGCGGCTCGGGTACGGCGCGCACCCGCTCCCAGTCGGTATAGCCGCCGATGTATTCCTTCCAGTTGCCGTCCCCCTCGGCCACGATCACCTGGGTAACGACGTTGTCCAGGAACATGCGGTCGTGGCTGACCAGGAATACCGTGCCGTCATATTCTTCAAGCAGCTCTTCCAGCAGCTCCAGCGTGTCGATGTCGAGGTCGTTGGTGGGTTCGTCCAGCACCAGCACATTGGCCGGCTTGGCAAACAGCCGCGCCAGCAGCAGCCGGTTGCGCTCGCCTCCCGACAGGGACTTGACCGGCGAACGGGCCCGCTCGGGCGCAAACAGGAAGTCGTTCAGGTAAGTCATCACGTGCTTGCGCTGCCCGTTGATTTCGACCCAGTCGCTGCCCGGCGCAATGGTGTCAGCCAGGCTGGCTTCCTCGTTGAGCTGGGCGCGCATCTGATCGAAATAGGCCACCTGCAGGCGGGAGCCCTGGCGTATGGTGCCGCTGTCGGCCTGCTCCTCGCCGAGGATCAGCTTCAGCAGCGTGGTCTTGCCGGCGCCGTTCGGGCCGATCAGTCCGACCTTGTCGCCGCGCAGGATGGTGGCGCTGAAGTTGTTGACGATGACCTTGTCGCCGAAGGCCTTGCTGACATCGACCAGTTCCGCGACGATCTTGCCGGAGCGGTCGCCGGTTGCCACATCGAGTTTCACCTGGCCCTGCTGTTCGCGCCGCGCACTGCGCTGAAGGCGCAGTTGCTCGAGGCGCCGCACCCGGCCCTCGTCGCGGGTACGGCGCGCCTGCACGCCCTTGCGTATCCAGACCTCTTCCTGCGCCAGGAACTTGTCGAACTTGGCGTTCTCCACTTCCTCGTTTTCCAGCAGTTCCGCCTTGCGGCTCTGGTAGGTCGTGAAGTTGCCCGGAAAGGACAGCAGGCGGCCACGGTCCAGTTCAATGATGCGTGTGGCGACGTTGTCCAGGAAGCTGCGGTCATGGGTAATGAACAGCACGCTGCCGCGGAAGTCGCGCAACAGGCCTTCCAGCCACATGATGGAAGTGAAATCCAGATGGTTGGTCGGCTCGTCGAGCAGCAGCACATCCGGTGCGCTGACCAGCGCGCAGGCCAGCGCCACCCGCTTCTGCATGCCGCCTGACAGCGTGCCCATCAGGGACGACTTTTCCAGGTTCAGGCGGTCCAGCGTGGTTTCGACCCGGTTGTTCAATGTCCAGGCATCGGCGGCGTCAAGCCGCATCTGGATTTCATGCATGCGCTCCATCAGCGCGTCGTCGTTGTCGCCGCCGAACTGGGTGGTCAGATGGTCGTATTCCGCCAGCAGGCCAGGCAGGTCGCCCAGCCCTGCCGCAACGGCATCGAACACCGACATGTCAGGCGAGAATTGCGGCTCCTGTTCCACGTAGGCGATTTTCAGGCCCTGCTGCATCACCATCAGGCCATCATCCAGTTTGGATGTGCCGGCGATGATCTTCAGAAGCGAGGACTTGCCGGTGCCGTTACGGCCGATCAGCCCCACCCGCTCGGCCGGTTCCAGAGAGAATTCCGCATGATCGAGCAATGCAACGTGACCGAATGCCAACTGGGCATTGGAAAGGGAGATGACTGCCATGGTGTTCCAGAGAGGGGGTGATCGGAGGCCGCATTGTACCGCCTGCGTCGGCGGGACTGGAGATTGCCGCAATGTCAGCTATAATCTCGGGCGTAATTCAGCGCCCAGCGCTTTCTTACGCGCGTCTCGCCGTAGTTCAATGGATAGAACGAGTGCCTCCTAAGCGCTAGATACAGGTTCGATTCCTGTCGGCGGGACCAAATTTCAGTGCAGCATCCACTATCGCCGGCCGACGCGCCCGCGTCTTGAGCCTCACTTGCACGCAACCCGTATAGACCCGCAAAACGGAACAATCCAGTCTCGACGGTGAGACTTCAGTCATGGCGGCCGACGCCGGTGCCTGCTTTATTGAAATCTTCCCTCCAGGCGCACCGCCGGCAGTTGCAGCGGCACGCCACGGGTCGGCGCTGAATCAGGCTGATCAATGCTCCGTCACTTTGCCGCGCCAGGCGCCGGTTTCCTGTCCGCGGCTTTCCAGCATTTCCTTGAACCGCTTCAGGTTGCCCTTGAGCTGCATTTTCACCAGGCCAAGCGCGTCGCCTACCTTTTCATCCATGGTCTGCGGGTCGTAATCCATCTGCAGCATGATGCGCGTGACATTGTCGGAAATCTTGTGGAAGGTCGCCACGCCGGCATTTTTCACGCCGCCGGTACTGCGCCAGGCGATACGCTTGTCCGGGATCTGCTCCGTGATCTCGGCGTCCCATTCCTCCGGCTTGCCGGCGATGTCGGCGCGCCAGTGAAGATGGGTGTCGTCTATCTGGCGAATTTCGTGCACGCTGTCCATGAACTTCGGAAAGTCCTCGAACTGTGTCCACTGGTTGTATGCCGTGCGCACCGGCACATTCACATCGATCGATTCGGATGTGGAGGAAAGCATGCCCGATCCGCGCGATTTGCCCATCTGCTTGGACAACAACATGCCGCCAACGGCCAACGCAGCTACTGTAACAAGTCTGTTAACCATCATCGTTCTCCTGAGTAAGGCTCGGGGAGCCGTCTGACAAGCCGGCTGCAGAACCACGTAGATCAAGGCTGGACCGCGCGGGCTGTGCCGGTACTAGCGGATGACACTGCGGCCAACCGATTGGTTCGTATCACGCATTCCAGTTTTTAAATTCGATCAAACCACTGGATTGCAAGCGATTACGGAAGGCCAGCGGCACAAAGCAGCGATCCGGCAGGCAGAAATGTGGTTTCGCGGCAACATGCGAGAAATTAATAGACGGAAACATCGTTGTTCAGGGGTATGACATCTTTCTCCATCCTTTATTGTTCACCTTTCGGCTGAAAGTCCGCCAATCGGCTAAACAATCATGATGCATCTTGCAAGACCACGTCCCGTGCAAAGGCTACTGCTATGCGTTGTGGCTACCTCCAGCCTTCCTGCGCAGGCACTGGGACTTGGGCCGCTCGCGCTGCAGTCCAGCCTCGGCAACCCGCTGCAGGCCACGATCCCGGTATATGGCCTTCCCAGCGAAGAGTTGACCGCCAACTGCCTGAAGGCACGTGTGACGACCCTGGATGGCAGCATGCTTTCCAAGCCAGCCGCTGCGGTAACCGGAAGCGGCGCCAATGCGAGCGTACGCATCACCGGCCGTGAAGGCATTGGCGAGCCGGCGGTCAGCATTACGGTGGAAATTGGCTGCGCGAACGCGGTCAGGCGTGAATACCAGGTATTGCTCGACCCGGTGCCGCTTGCGCAGCCGTCTGCCCCGCCTGCTGCCGACGTCAGGCAGCCCGGCCTGCCACAGCCAGCCCCGGTCAAAGCCAGAATCGCAAAGCCTGCAACCGCTGCGCCTTCAACAACTGCGGCGGCTTCGCCCACCGCTGCGCCTTCCCCAACTGTGGCGCAACGCAGGACCGCCGCGCCCTCCCCGCCCAGCAAGAAACCGGCGGAAGGCAAGAGCGTGCTGGCGCTGTCCACCGGCGATGCCGAAATTGAACAGGTGCGTACCAACCTGGTTCTGCGTTATGCGACCAGCCTGTCCGAGCCGCGCGTGGCCAATGACCCGGCCAGACTGGCTGCCCTGCGCGCCGATCAGCAACGCGTGGCGGCACTGCTGCGTGGAGAGAACCCGGCCGTCGGCGTTCAGGCCCAGTTGCAGGATGCGCAACTCGCGCTGAAGACAGCCAGGCAGGATGCGCTGGAGGCCAGGCGCCAGGTGGATGACGAACGCAAGGCCCTGGAAACGGAACGGCAGAGCATGATCCCGGCGCTGTGGGCCACTCTGCTGGCAGTGCTGGCGTTCGTCGGCATGGCGCTCAGCGGCTGGCTGCTATGGCGTCGCCGCCAGGACCAGCGCCGTCACCAGGACGAACTGGCGATACTTGCCATGCCGTTCGATACAGCGATGCCGGAAACCAGTGCAGGCAATGTCCCGGCACCGTCTGGCGCAGACCGGACGCACCCGGTTCCCGCCGCAATGCCCCAGGAGCCGGTGCCAGCCGACCCCCTGGCGCCAGAGGCCATCCCGCCCACGCCATTCGAGTGGGGGACGCATCCGCATGAAGTCCCGGTGGCGACCACGCCGCCGGAGGCGGTGGACATGCCGGCGTCATGGCAACTGATCGAACAACAGATAGATGGCCTGCGCGATCAACCGCGCGCGCCGGCCGAGATGGCGGTGCAGGTCATGGCGGACGGCCCTGCGCAAAGCCATGCCACGCAGGTGGCCGACATGTTGCTGGCTGCCGAAAGCTGGATGGCCGAACATAATCCGAAACGGGCGGCAGACTTGCTGCAGCCTTATCTGGAACGCGAGGACATGCTGTCCCCGGCGCCTGGCCTGTATCTCCTGACGCTGTACCGGACCCTGGAAGACGAGGGCCGGATACAAGCGGTCAAGACGCAGCTTCAGGCCTGGTTCCCGGAGGAAGTCAGCCAGTGGAGCGCAGGCGCACAGGGGCGCCGCACTATCGCCGATTTCCCCGGCGTGCAGGCAATGATCGATACCTTGAAAGGCAGCGACGCCCTGCCGTCTTACCTGAGGGGCTTGTTACTGGCGCCGGAACCATTCGACTTTTCCACCTACCGCGAGATTGTCCGTGCCATCGGCATCGCCGACGAGGCTGTGAAAACAGCCGAGATTTCAACCATGACGCTGGACTTTCATTGAACAGTTCCTGCGCCGATGTACCATATGGTTTCTCTCCATCATCTACCTTGAATAAACCATGGTAATTTCCCACCTCCTCAAGCGGTGCCGGCATTACGGTGCCCGGTCTGGCGCAGCCATCCTGCTCGTCGGCGTCATCGCCGGCAATCTCCAGGCCGGCCCGGTCGATGAGCAAGCGGACATTGCGCGGCTCATGCAGAGCGGACAGCTTGCGGAGGCACTGAGGCGAGTGGAAGGCCTGCTGATGCTCAATCCCGGCAACGCCAAGATGCGCTTCACCAAAGCCATCATCCTTGCGCAGCAAGGCAAGTCCCCCGAGGCGATCACGCTGCTGCTCAAGCTGACGGAAGACTATCCGGATCTTCCCGAACCCTATAACAACCTGGCAGTGCTCTATGCCGCCAATGGCCAATACGAAAGTGCGCGCATTGCGCTGGACAAGGCGACTGCCAACAACCCCGACTACGGCATGGCCTACGAGAATCTGGGCGATGTCTACGCCGAACTGGCCAGCCAGGCCTACGAGAAGGCAGTCAAACTCGATGGCAACGGCAATGCCCGGGCCAAGATGGCGGCACTGCGAGGCAATGTCCAGTCGGCGGGGGGCATCGTCAAGCCGACCAGCCTGCCCGGAAAAGGCACGCTGGCGATGGCGGACAGTACGACGGCGGTTGCCAAACCTGGCCAGGACAAGGCAGCAGCGCCGAAACCCACGGCCGCGCCGGCCGCCTCCGCCAGCACGGCCGAGCAGGCTGCCGTGCTTGATGCGGTCAAGTCATGGGCCGACGCCTGGAGCGCGCGCGATGTCAATGCCTATCTTGCCGCCTACAGCAGCGACTTCGTGACGCCGCGCGGCATGAGCCACCAGAAATGGGCCGCTGAGCGTACCGAACGCATCACCGGCAAGCAGCGTATCAGCGTCAAGGTGGAAGCGCCCAGGGTAACGTTGAATGGCGACCAGGCAACCGTGCAGTTCAGGCAGCAATTCAGTTCCGACAAGCTGCGCTCGACCGACCAGAAAACCCTGATGCTGATCCGCCGTGACGGCGCCTGGCGCATCCGTGAAGAGCGGGTGGGCTAAGAGCCCGCGCAAAGGCCACGGCCAGACCAGGCGCGCAGGCCCCTGATGCTAACCGGTCAGGGCGCGCACCTGCTCCCAGTCGGTATAACCCTGCAGGACCTTGGCAATGGCATCCTGGCGCAGCGTGCTCATGCCCTCTTCCATTGCCTGCGCCGTCAGTTCGGCCACGCTGGCCCGGTTCAGGATCATGCGCTTGATCGTCACGCTGTTGATCAGCAGTTCGTGAATGCCCAGCCGCCCCTTGTAGCCGCTGTCGTTGCACTCCTCGCAGCCATGGGCACGGTACAGCGTGAGCTTGCCATCCTTGCCGGCATGGCTTGCATGCCAGTCAGCCAGCACCTTGTCAGCTTCCAGGTTGGTATCCAGGCAGTATTCATAGGCCAGCATGGCCAGTTCGTCGGGAAAGGGCGTGTAGGCGATGCGGCACGATACGCACAGGCGGCGGGCCAGGCGCTGGCCGACGACGCCCAGCAGCGCATCGCCGAAGTTGAAGGGGTCCAGCCCAAGGTCAAGCAGCCTCACCACGCTTTCAGCGGCGCTGTTGGTGTGCATGGTTGAAAACACCAGGTGCCCTGTCAGCGAAGCTTCGATCACTGTGCGCGCGGTTTCGGCGTCGCGGGTTTCGCCGACCATGATCACATCCGGGTCGGCACGCAGGAAGCTGCGCAGCACCGCGGCAAAAGTCCAGTCGATGCGCGGCTGAACCTGCACCTGCCGCAAGCCTTCCTGCGTAATTTCGACCGGGTCCTCCACCGTCCAGATCTTGCGTTCCGGCGTGTTGATGTGGGCCAGGACGGAATGCAGGGTCGTGGTCTTGCCGGACCCGGTCGGGCCGCAGACGAACAGCAGGCCATGAGGCCGCGCAGCGATCTTGCGTATGCCTTCCAGCGCATAAGCCGACAGGCCGAGGCCGTCCAGCGACACCACCTTGGGTGCGCTCAGGATGCGCATCACCACATCTTCCAGGCCCTCGGTCGTGGGCATGGTCAGCACCCTGAGTTCGATGCGGGCCGGACCGAACTGGGAAAAATCGATCTTTCCATCCTGCGAGCGCCGCTTTTCGGAAATGTCCAGGCGACTCATGATTTTCAGGCGGGAGACCAGCGCATTGCGAAAGTTGGCCGGGATGTCGGAATAGTGGGACATCACGCCTTCCTTGCGGAAACGCACCCGGGTTGGCCGATTGCCCTTCATGGTTTCGATATGGATGTCCGAGGCGCCGTCCTCGTAGGCATCCATGATGATCTTGTTGACCAGCCGCACCAGCGTGTTGTCCGACTCCGATACATCGTCCATCACGCTGATGGTGCTTGCCGGCGTGACCAGGTCGGTGCCGCCCAGTTCGAACACCAGGTCTTCCATGCTTTCCCGGCTGGCCTGGCTGCCGTAAAACTTCCTGATTGCGCCGCTGAGGTCGTCCGCCGACGCCATCACCGGATCGATCTTCAGCTTGGTGTAGAAGCCGAGCGCCTGCAGGCCTTCGATGGCAAGCGGATTTTCCAGCGCAACCACCATGCGGGTCTCGGTACGGTAAAGCGGCATGATCTGGTGCTTGCGCACCAGATCGGCTGGCACGGATTTGATCAGGTTCAGGTCGAAATCGAACTTGCGCAGGCTGACCAGGGGAATGCCGAGCTTCTGGGCCAGCACCCGGCGCAGGGTATCGCGCTTGACCACTTCCATCTCAACCAGGATTTCGCCGAGATGGGTCTTGCGGTCACGCGCCTGCAGGGTCAGCGCTTCTTCCAGTTGCGCTACCGAGATCAGCCCCTCCTGCAGCAGCGCCTCGCCGAGCCGGACGTGCGGCATCTCCTTCTGCTGCTGCAATGCCTTTTCAACCTGTTCCTGGCTGACGATATGCTGCTTCTGCAGATAGTCCCCCAGTTTCTGGGACCGCAGGGCCTCCTGCTTTTTCAGGCCGAGGTCGACAGCGTCCTGGCTGACCAGCCTGCCCTCCACCAGCAATTGCCCGAGCTGCTCGCCGATCTGATAGCTGGTAATCGCGCCGGCAGGAATGAACCAGCGCAGCACGTCATCACCATAGCTGCACAGGAAAAGGAACAGGCCGAACGGATGCTCGACATAGCCGATGGTTTCCGAAATCAGGCTGTCGCCATCCTTGAAATTGACGACGCAACGCTTGCGCAGGGAAAGGTTGGCCGGATCGAACTGGTCGTTCTGGTTCAGTGGCAGCGGCTTCAGCGCGATCGGGCGGGTCAGGCGCAGGCTCTTGAATTCACGGAACCCGATCTGGTTGGCGAGCAGGGACTTCGGCATCAGGAATTCGATGAGGCCGTTCTCGGAATCCAATCGCACCATCGTTCCCGTCGCCCGCTGGCCATCGTGCATGGCCAGCATTGCCGGTTCGGGACCAATTGCGTCCGTGGCAAGCTGAAAGTGCGGCGGTATGGGCCATTCAAAGTCGGTCATCATGGTATTGGTTGCCTGTTGTGCTGATTCAGACGCAAAGCGGTGGCGATGCAGCGTTGTCGACGCAATTTACAGCAAGAATCAGGCAGGGTGAAGCAGAGAAACGGGACTCGCCGCGCAACGCAATGGAGAAGGCGCCGGAAGGTAATCAGCTGTAACAAGCTTGGCATCGCCCCGATCAGGCCGCATAGAATCGTCACTGGCTTGACGCCGCCATGCAGCCTATGTGGCCCGCGCTGGCGCTGTCCGATTCTGTTCGATGGCGTACAGACCCTTGCGGCAGACAGGGATTAGGCTGTGATCACAATATCAGGAGGTCATATGAAAACAAATCGCATCATCATCGCATCGGCCCTGGCCGCGTCCACCTTCCTGGCTGGCTGCGCGGCCCCCGGCTATCCCCCGGCCGCATCGTCGCCTTACCCCGCTCCCGCCGGCCAGCAAGGCTATTACACCAGTTACGGCGTGGTGGATTCGATCCAGGTGGTCAACACCGCCGGCGGCAATAGCGGCATCAACGCGGGCACGGTCATCGGCGCACTGGCTGGCGGCATTCTGGGCAACCAGGTCGGCGGCGGCACCGGTCGTGCCGTGGCGACCGCCGCGGGCGCCGTGGGCGGCGCCGTGGTGGGCAACCAAGTCGAGCAACGCAACCGCCAGGGCGGCACCGCCTACCAGATCGGCGTGCGGCTGGACAATGGCACCTATCAGACCTTCACCCAGGAATCGATCGGCGACATGAACATCGGCAACCGGGTACGGATCGACAACGGCAGGGTTTACCGCTACTGAAGCGGCTCTGAAAAAAAACCGCTGCGACATGGATGTGTCGCAGCGGTTTTTTTATGGTCCTTGCAGGCTACGGCCTGCAAGGACCAGGCTTACTCCGCGTCGGGCTGCCTTGACGGCTCCGCCATCGAAAATGCATCCACCTTTGCGCAGTTTTCTGTAATGCGCAGCAGGGTCGGCATGCCCGACAGGTCGCAGTCGAGCCGCCGCGCATTGAAGATCTGCGGCACCAGGCAGCAATCAGCCAGCGTCGGCGTGTCGCCGAAGCAGAACTTGCCGGCGCGGCCATCGGCGTTGATCTTGGCTTCCAGCGCTGCCAGGCCCTGCTCGCACCAGTGGCGATACCAGGCATTCTTGGCTTCCTCGCTGACCTTCAGATCGCGCACCAGGTAGCGCAGCACCCGCAGGTTGTTCAGCGGATGAATGTCGCAGGCAATTGCCAGCGCAATGCTGCGCACGTAGGCCCGGTCCAGCGGCGCGGCTGGCAGCAGCGGTGGCTCCGGATACATCTCGTCTAGGTATTCCATGATGGCCAGGGATTGCGTCAGCACCTGGCTGCCGTTTTCATCCTCTTCGTCCACCAGCGCCGGTACCAGCGCTTCCGGATTGATGCGGCGGAATTCCTCGGTCAGCTGCTCGCCGCCCTGCTTGACCAGATGAATCGGCACCATATCCACGTCCAGGCCCTTCAGGTTCAGCGCGATGCGCACCCTGAACGAGGCGGAACTGCGGAAATAGGTATAGAGCTTCAGGCTCATCAGATCACCTTGACGCGCAGCGGGGTCAGCCCTTCGACGCTGCCTTCCAGCAGATCGCCCTTCTGCACCGCGTTCACGCCTTCAGGCGTGCCGGTGAAGATCAGGTCGCCAGGCTGCAGTTCGAAGTAGCGCGACAGGTGCTCGATGGTTTCGGCAACATTCCAGATCAGCTTGCTGATGTCGCTGTTCTGACGCGCGGCGCCATTCACATCGAGACGGATGTTGCCGGTTTCCAGCAGGCCGGTTTCGGACAGCGGATGCAGGGGCGCAATCGGCGCCGACTTGTCGAAACCCTTGCCGGTGTCCCAGGGACGGCCCAGCTTCTTGGCCTCGCCCTGCAGGTCGCGGCGGGTCATGTCCAGGCCAACGCCGTAGCCCCAGATATAGTTGCCCGCTTCCGCTGCGGGAATGTCGCGCCCGGCCTTGCCGATCGCCACCACCAGTTCGATTTCATGGTGCAGGTCCGACGTCATGGCCGGGTATGGCATCTCGCCGGTGGCGCCAGCGGCCACCGGCAGCAGCGCATCGGCTGGCTTCAGGAAGAAGAACGGCGCTTCGCGGCCAGTGTGGCCCATCTCCTTGGCATGCTCAACATAATTGCGGCCGACACAATAAACGCGGTGAACCGGGAACATCTGGGTGCTTCCGGCAACGGGAACGACGGCCTGGGCAGGCGGCGTGAAGGTGTACTCCATGTTGGCTCCTTTTTTAATAGTGCGTGGATTATGCCACTCTGATATGTATTTCGCCCAATCCGGCGATGAGCGACGAAATCGATGCCTCCGCCTCTTTAAATCCAGCGAGCGCCCCCAGATAGAGGGCAGCGCGGCAACCGGCCGTGGGCGACTTTCCAAGGAGTATTCGACATGTTCAACCGTTTGCGCCGCCTGGCCCGGCTGGCTGGCCGTGAAGTCACCATCCTGTGGTTTGCCTGCCGCCACCCGGCAACGCCGCTGGCGGTCAAGCTGGGCGCCGGACTGCTCGCGGTCTACCTGCTGAGCCCGATCGACCTGGTGCCCGATGCGCTGCCCGTGCTGGGCTGGCTGGATGATGCAACCATCCTCGCGTTTGGCATTCCGGCGCTGCTGAAACTGATGCCTGCAGGCGCGCTGACCGATGCCCGCAGCGCCAGCGAGCGCTTCCTGTCGAAGTGGGCTTTCTGGCGACGGGCCTGAGCAACCGGCTTATTCCTCGCCCAGGTAGGCCTGGCGCACCTTCGGGTCGTCCAGCATGGCTTGCGCCGGGCCGCTCATGGTGATCAGGCCCGACTCCATCACATAGCCACGGTGCGCGGCCTGCAGCGCCAGCCGCGCATTCTGTTCCACCAGCAGGATCGTCACGCCTTGGGAAGCGACATTGCGCACCACTTCGAAGATGCGCTCCACCATGATCGGCGACAGCCCCATCGACGGCTCATCCAGCAGCAGCAGGCGCGGGTGGCTCATCAGTGCGCGCGCCATTGCCAGCATCTGCTGCTCGCCGCCGGACAGCGTTCCGGCGAGTTGCGTTGAACGCTCCTTGAGCCGCGGGAAAACCCCGTACCATTTCTCGATATCGTCCTCGATGCCCGCCTTGTCGTTGCGGATATAGGCGCCCATCAGCAGGTTCTCGTGGATGGACATGCGGGTGAACACGCCACGGCCTTCCGGCACCATCGCCAGCTGCCGGCGCACCAGCTGGAACGAGGTCAGTCCGCGGATCGGCTGTCCCGCATAATCGATGTGGCCTTCCACCCTGCAGTCCGGCAGCGTTCCCGTGATCGCCTTCAGCGTGGTGGTCTTGCCAGCGCCGTTGGCGCCGATCAGCGTGATCAACTCGCCTTCGCGGACTTCGAGACTGATGCCCTTGACGGCCTGGATGCCGCCGTAGGCGACCGTCAGCCCGTCGACCTTCAATACGGTTGCGGCCATCAGTGCGACCCTCCCAGGTAGGCTTCAATGACGGCAGGATTCTTCTGTACTTCCGCTGGCGTGCCTTCGGCAATCGGTTTGCCGTAGTCGAGCACGGTAATGCGGTCGCACAGGCCCATCACCAGCTTGACGTCATGCTCGATCAGCAGGATCGTGCGGCCGTCCGCCTTGATCTTCAGCAGCAGTTCACGCAGGCCCAGCTTTTCGGTGGCATTCATGCCGGCGGCGGGCTCGTCCAGCGCCAGCAGCAGCGGATCTGTTGCCAGCGCCCGGGCGATTTCCAGCCGGCGCTGGTCGCCGTACGACAGATGGCGGGCGGTACGGCGGGCAAAGGCGCCGATGCCGACGAAATCGAGCAATTCCTGCGCACGCCGCCGGATTGCCGCTTCTTCTTCCCGCGCAGCACGATGCCGCAGCACCGCGCCCAGCACGCCCTGTCGCGTGCGGACATGGCGTCCGACCATCACGTTTTCCAGCGCGCTCATTTCGCCAAACAGGCGAATGTTCTGGAAGGTGCGGGCAATGCCGGCCTTGGCGACTTCATGCGGCGCCGACGGCGAATACGGCTTGCCATCCAGTTCGAAGCTGCCGCCGTCGGGTTGATACAGTCCCGTCAGCACATTGAAAAAGGTGGTCTTGCCGGCGCCATTCGGACCGATCAGGCCATAGATCTGGCCTTTGGCGATGCGCATGTTCACGCCCGACAATGCCTGCAGGCCGCCAAAGCGCTTGGTTGCGCCGCTAATGTTCAACAAGCTGTTTTCCATTGCTTGCTCCCCTTACACCGGCGCGACGCCGGTGCTGGGCGCGGGCTTGTCGACATCGGCTTCGGGACGATCTTCATGCCGCGGCGCCGGCCACAGGCCTGCCGGGCGCGTCAGCATGATGACGACCATCGCCAGGCCATACAGCAGCTGGCGCAGGATTTCCGCGTCCACCAGCACCTTGCCGAACAGCGCATGCTGCACCGGCTCCACGGTATGCCGCAGCACCTCCGGCAAGGCCGCCAAGATCACGCCGCCAAGCACCACGCCCGGTATATGCCCCATGCCGCCCAGCACCACCATGGCCAGCACGGCGATCGATTCGGTCAGGCTGAACGACTCAGGAGAAACGAAGCCCTGAAAGGCCGCAAACAGGCCGCCCGCAACGCCGCCGAACGATGCGCCCATCGCAAAGGCAAGCAGCTTGACGTTACGGGTATTGATGCCCATCGCCTTGGCCGCGATCTCGTCCTCGCGGATGGCGATCCAGGCGCGGCCCAGGCGGGAGTCATGCAGGCGGTAGGAAATGAACACGATCGCCAGGCAGAGCGCCAGGAACAGGAAATAATAGGCATTCACCGAGGGCATCGAAAAGCCGCCTATCTTCACCATGGCGCCCGATCCAGCCTCGCCGCCGAGCGACACGCCAAAGATGCGCACCGGGTCGATCAGGTTGATGCCCTGCGGTCCGTTGGTGATGTTGATCGGGCCATTCAGGTTGTTCATGAAAATCCGGATGATCTCGCCAAAGCCCAGGGTCACGATGGCCAGGTAATCGCCGCGCAGCTTCAGCGTCGGCGCACCCAGCAGCGCGCCGAAGACGCCGGCCAGCAATGCCGCCAGCGGAAGGATCACCCACAGCGACAGATGAATGCCCTGCTGCGCCACCTCCGGCCCGAAAAAGGCGATCGCCGCCTCGCCCAGCGGCTGGTACTGGTTCACCAGCGACTCGAGCAGGGTGGCGAACTGCGGCGACGCCATCAGCCCGGTCAGGTAGGCGCCGAGCGCATAAAAGGCGATGTAGCCGAGATCGAGCAGCCCGGCGAAGCCGACCACGATGTTCAGGCCCAGCGCCAGCATGATGTAGAGCAGCGCCAGGTCGATGATGCGCACCCAGGAATTGCCAAAATTGGAAGCGATGAAAGGGAACGCCAGCACGACGACCGCCAGCACGATCAGGCTGGCGCGGCTGCGGGTTGCGCGCGGAGAAATGGTGTAGGCCATGGGATAGGTTCCGTTCCGTTCAGGCGCGATCAGCAACGCGCTCGCCCATCAGCCCGGAAGGACGCAGCGTCAGCACAATGATCAATACGATGAAGGCAAAGATATCCTGGTAGTTGCTGCCGAGGAATCCGCCGGTGAGTTCGCCGATATAGCCGGCGCCCAGGCTTTCGATCAGGCCGAGCAGGATACCGCCCAGCATGGCGCCATAGATATTGCCGATGCCGCCGAGCACAGCAGCCGAAAATGCTTTCAGCCCGGGCACAAAGCCCATGGCAAACTGGGCCGAAGAGTAATTCGCGCCCCACATCACGCCCGCCACCGCTGCCAGCGCCGCGCCCACCGCGAACGTGACGACGATGACACGGTTGGCATCCACGCCCATCAGGCCGGCAATGCGCGGATTCTCGGCCGTAGCCCGCATTGCGCGGCCCATCTTGGTTTTCTCCACCAGCAACACCAGCAACAGCATCGACAGCGCAGCCAGTACCAGCAGCATGACCTGCGTCGGCGTGATCAGCGCGCCCATCAGGTTCAGCGACTCGGAAGGCATCACCTGCGGAAAAGGAAGCGGGTTACGGCCCCACACCATCATCGCAATGGTTTGCAGCAGGATGGAAACACCGATTGCCGTAATCAGCGGCGCCAGCCTCGGCGCATTGCGCAGCCGCCGGTAAGCAACGCGCTCGATCACGATATTGACGATTATGCAGACGGGAATCGCGCCAAGGATAGCGATGATCAGCTTGACTACCCCGGGAAGGTCCGGGGCGGCGCTGTTGACCAGTTTCAATATGGTCAGGCCGGACATTGCACCGATCATCAGTACTTCGCCGTGGGCAAAGTTGATCAGGTTGAGAACGCCGTACACCATGGTGTATCCCAAGGCGATCAGCGCATACATGCTGCCCAATACCAGGCCGTTGACGATTTGTTGCAGGAAGATTTCCATGGCCCGCCATGCTCAAGAGTAGTTATTTTTTTACGCCAAAACGGCAATCGGTCATCGCGCGCCTTTTATTCCGTACCCGGGAAATTACCTGGGTTCGGACAGACCATTCAAACCCTTGGGCAAGGGAAACGTCACATTCTCTTCCACACCTTCCAGCACGCGTACGCTGCGCGCACCGAAAACTTTCAACTGTGCAATCACTGCATCGACCAGCACCTGAGGTGCGGACGCGCCGGCAGTGACGCCGATGCGCCTTGTTCCATCCAGCCAGGCCGGGTCGATCTGGGCCGCGTTATCCACCATATAGGCGGCCGTCCCTTTCTTTTGGGCCACTTCGCGCAGCCGGTTTGAATTCGAACTGTTCGGGCTGCCGACAACGATCACCAAGTCAACCTGAGGCGCCATGAACTTCACCGCTTCCTGGCGGTTGGTGGTGGCATAGCAGATGTCACCTTTCTTGGGCTCGGCAATATTCGGAAACCGGCGCTTGAGTGCAGCGATGACGTCGGCGGTATCGTCCACCGACAGCGTCGTTTGCGTCACATAGGCCAGCTGGTCAGGGTTGCGCACCTGGAGGTGGTCGACGTCCTCGGCGGTTTCCACGAGATACATGCCCTGGTCGGCCTGCCCCATGGTCCCTTCGACTTCAGGATGACCGGCATGGCCGATCATGATGATTTCCCTGCCTTCACGCCGCATCTTTGCCACTTCGACGTGCACTTTCGTCACGAGCGGGCAAGTTGCGTCGAATACCGTGAGGCCGCGTTGCGCCGCTTCTTCCTGGACGGAACGCGGCACGCCGTGAGCAGAAAACACAAGCGTGTTCCCGGGAGGGACATCAGCAAGCTGCTCGATGAAAATCGCACCCTTGCGTCGCAGGTCATCGACCACATAGGCGTTATGCACGATCTCGTGGCGCACGTAGATGGGAGCGCCGAATTGCGCCAGCGCCCGTTCCACGATTTCGATTGCCCGGTCGACGCCAGCGCAAAAACCGCGCGGCTGCGCTAGCAGGATTTCCTGTTCCATAACTGTGTGTATTCCCTGATCGATTAAAAACGCGCTGCCTGGCTGTCGCTGCGCACGCTACAGTATGCCGATGATGCGTACGTCGAAACGGAGCGTCTGTCCCGCCAGCGGGTGATTGAAATCGAAAAGCGCATCATCGGCGTTGATTTCAAGCAGCACTCCGGCAAAGCGGCCGCCGCCCGGCGCCGCGAATTCAACCACATCGCCCACCTTGTATTCCTCGCCGAGCTGGGAATTTTCGGCAAGCGTGCTGCGAGAAACCCGCTGCAGCAATTCCGGGTTGCGCTCGCCGAATGCTTCAGACGGCGCCAGCGAAAAGCTGCGTTCGGCGCCGTCGGACAGGCCGATCAGGCGCTCTTCAAGAAAGGGCGCAAGCTGGCCCGTGCCGAGTTGCAGCGTGGCCGGATTGCCGTTGAAGGTGGTAACAATGTCGTTGCCATCCTGCGACGCGAGTCGGTAATGCAGCGTCAGATAGGCGCCTGGGCCCACGACTGGCTGTGTTAGATTTTCCATGAGGTTCCGCCAGACAAAATAATCCGCCATTTTAAGCCACCACAGCCGCTCGCGCCGACTGGCGGCGATTGCACCGATCGAAGCACCCCTGCATGGAAGACAGAACATGGGAATTGCTGACTGGCCGGAAGCGCTGCGACCGAGGGAAAGACTGATTGCGCTTGGCGCACACACCCTGTCCGATGCAGAACTGCTGGCGATTTTCCTCCGCACCGGTCTGCCAGGCTGTTCCGCCGTTGAACTGGCCCAGCGCATGCTGCTGCACTTCGGGTCGCTGCATGCACTCTGCAACGCAGCGCTGCATGAGTTCTGCAAGCTGCCCGGACTGGGTCCAGCGAAATTTGCACAGTTGCAGGCGGTACTGGAATTGGCGCGCCGCACCACACTGGAAGAAATAAAACGCGAATCGCCGCTGACCAATACCCTGGCCGTGCAGCGCTATCTCCAGTTGCGCCTGGCCACCCTTCCCTATGAAAGCTTTACCGTCATTTTTCTGAATGCAAAACACTATGTCATTGCATGCGAGGAATTATTTCGGGGCACTTTGACGCGGGCCCAGGTCCATCCGCGTGAAGTGGTACGGGCAGCACTGCATTGCAACGCGGCCGCTTGCATACTGGCTCACAACCACCCTTCCGGCGAGGCTTTCCCGAGTAGCCAAGACCATGAAATCACGCATCTGCTGAGTGATGCCCTTGGCCTGATCGAGGTGCGGGTACTCGACCATCTGATTGTCGCAGGCAGGCAAATCTACTCTTTCATCGAGCATGGAGAACTATGAAAACCGATGCATCGAATTGTTAAATCAAAGAGGAAAAACAAGAAACAATTGTTTTTCGCAAGTCGTTGAATATTCTACTTTTTTTGGCTATACTCTCGTTTTTTCCAATTTCGGAAATATTTGAAGGAGTGAAACATGGCACGTCAATGCCAAGTCACCGGGAAGAAGCCGATGGTCGGCAACAACGTTTCCCATGCGAACAACAAGACCAAGCGTCGCTTTCTGCCTAACCTGCAGAATCGCCGCATTTTCGTAGAGTCGGAAAACCGCTGGGTTTCCCTGCGCCTGTCCAACGCTGGCCTGCGCATCATCGACAAGATCGGCATTGATGCCGTCCTGGCCGATATGCGCGCCCGTGGCGAAAAAGTCTAATCCCACAGTAAAGGAATCATCATGGCTACCAAAGGCCGCGACAAAATCAAGCTGGAATCGACTGCAGGCACGGGTCACTTCTACACCACGACCAAGAACAAGCGCACCATGCCGGAAAAGATGGAGATCATGAAATTCGATCCCAAGGCTCGTAAGCATGTTGCATACAAGGAAACGAAGATCAAGTAATTGGTCTGGCTTTCGAAAGACCCGCACTTGCCTGCGGGTTTTTTTTCGCCTGCAGGTTTGCAATGCAATTTCTGCCCGAGCCAGGCAACCATGAAAAAAGCCCGGCGAACCGGGCTCTTTTTGAAGCACTGCTTCCTAGCCTTGCTCAGGCATAGCTGCGCAGCCGTAGCGAAAATTCCTGCAGCGAACGGATGCCGGAGGATTCGGCGCGACGGCACCAGTCCTGCAGATGATGCAGCAGCTGGTCGCTGGTGGAATGCGACCTCTCCCACAGGGCGCTCAATTCAGCACGCATGTCGTGCATCGTCTTCAGTGCCTTGCTATGTGCAAGCAATTCGCTCAACTGCTGACGCTGCGGCGCTTCCAGCTTGGCGGGTTCCTTTTGCAGCAGCTTGCGCGACCGACGCAGCGCATCGCTGCCCATTTCCGTCTTGCTGCGGATATGGCCAATTTCTTCGCGCCAGGTATGGCGAATGGACTTGGTGTACTTCGCCATTACGTCATAGCGGTTCGACACAATGGACTGCAAGGTAGCCAGGTCTGCAACACGCTTGCCACTGTCGAATTTCGGCGCCGGTGCGACTTTTTTCACGGTTGCCAGGCCCAGCGTTTCCAGGATGCGGATATACATCCAGCCGATATCGAACTCGTACCACTTCGAGGACAGTTTTGCCGAAGTGCCGAAGGTATGGTGATTGTTATGCAGTTCCTCACCGCCAATCAGGATGCCGATCGGGAAGATATTCGTCGCCGCATCGTTGCAGTCATAGTTACGGTAGCCCCAGAAATGGCCGATGCCGTTGATAATGCCGGCCGCAGTCACGGGAATCCAGAGCATCTGCACTGCCCACACTGACAGGCCGACAATGCCAAACAGGGCAATGTCGATGAACAGCATCAGCACGATGCCAAGCGCACTGTGCTTGGTATAGAGGTTGCGCTCGATCCAGTCATCCGGCGTGCCATGGCCGTACTTCTCCATGGTCTGCTGGTTTTTTGATTCTGCACGGTACAGTTCAGCACCTTCCAGCAGCACTTTCTTGATGCCACGGGTGACCGGGCTGTGCGGATCTTCCTCGGTCTCGCACTTCGCATGATGCTTACGGTGGATGGCCGCCCATTCCTTGGTGACCATGCCAGTGGTCATCCAGAGCCAGAAACGGAAGAAGTGGCTCGGGATGGCATGCAATTCGAGTGCGCGGTGTGCCTGGCTCCGATGCAGGTAAATCGTCACGCCGGCGATCGTTATATGCGTAACGACCAGCGTATAGATGACGATTTCCCAAGCACTGGCACGGGTCAGTCCATTCGACAGAAAGTCCAAAACTGCATTCAGAATCATTCAGGCTCCAAAGTTGATGGGCGGGAGGTTATTTTCCCTGGCGGTCATGATCCGAGGTCTGGATTAGCCGCATTTGTTGAATTTTGTCCGGTATTTTACGCGCTTTATTGCTTTATGGAGGAAAGTTCTGGCGATGGAAATGATTGCGGCACATTCGTTGCCATCCTGATCTCGTGTTGTGAATAGGGAATTCTGACGTTTTCTTCGCTCAACACCCGCCAAATGGTACGGTTAACAAGTGACAACAAATTGCCTTTTCCATTCTCCGGATCTTCTATCCAGAAACCCAGTTCCAGTTCAAGACCGTTCACGCCAAAGCCTGTCAGCAAGGCATGCGGCGCCGGGTCCTGGCAGATTCGCGGGATATCGCGAATGACATCAACCAGTTTAGGTAGCATCATTTCCACATCGGTTTCATAAGCCACCGTTACCCGGGTAGCGAGCCTGAGCTTCCGGTCGCTCAGGGAGTGGTTCTGTACCGCACCTGAAATGAGAATGTCATTCGGAATCACCGTTTCTATTCCATCCAGGCTACGAATGATCGTGTAGCGCGTATTGATCCGCGTTACCTGTCCATAAAAAGTCGCCACGGAAACCATATCGCCTACTGCCATGCTTCGTTCGAGCAAAATGACGAACCCTGACACATAACTGCTGACGATCTTCTGTAAACCAAGGCCTATACCGACGCCAAGCGCACCACCGAACACGGAAAGCACGGTTAAATCGATTCCAGCAAGCGAGAGACTGAGCAGAATGGCAACCAGAATCAGGCTGGCACGCCCTGCCCTTGCCATCACCAGGCGCGCCGACGAGTGTATGGTGCTCACTTTCATCAGCCGTTCTTCCAGCACGGCGCCCAGCCATAGCGCAAGGATGAGTGTTGCGCCGATGGATGCAATGGCCTGGATAATGACCAGCAGTGAGGTCTGGTAGCGTCCGGTCGGAATCGACGTGCGTTCCAGGTAGGCGATCAGGTCGGGCAACAGACCGGTCAGATGAATGGCCAGGCCCAGCCAGACCAGCGTGGCAAACACCTTTTCAAAGCCGAGCAGCAAGCCACCGGCATTGCCGTTACGCATGAATACACGACGCAACAGGTAGAACACCAGGCGTAGCAGTGCAAGAGAGCCAACGATAGGCAAGGCAAGCGTCAGTAGCGGCGCTGGCTGCCATTTTAGAAACACCATGCGCGCCGCCGCCAGGAGGGCGAAGGCAGCAATGGGCCACAGTACAGGATGGACCGACCAGGCCTGGCTAGCTTCGGGGTCTGCGGTGCGACTTTGCGCTGAACCCCAGCGAACTGCCAGACGCGAAAGCAACAAAGAAAGGAGTATGGAAGCCGCAACCGCGATTGCCTGCCAGATAAAGCCGGCAGTACGGACCTCCGACCATAGATCAAGCCAGGGAAACGAAAGCGTCATCTATTTCTGCAGGGAACGATTAAGGATGGCGCTGAGCGTACCCCGCAAATCAAAAGGGGTCAACCAAGCGCATCCTCAAAGTAACAAGGCTACTTGTTTCGTTCTAGGACCGCAGCAAAGAAGCCGTCGGTCTGATGCAAGTGCGGAACCAGTTTCAGGAAATCACCCATTTGCAACGGGATTTTTTGTTCGTCCAGCACTTGCTGCATAGGCACGAGTTGAAACGATGTATTTGTCTCAAGAAATTTCCGGACGATGGACTCGTTTTCCTCTTCCATGATGCTGCAGGTGGCATACACCAGACGACCGCCTGCTTTCACCAGCCGTGCTGCGCCTTCCAGAATCGAAAGTTGCTTGGTATTGAGTTCAGTAATCGATTCAGGTTTGAGGCGCCATTTCACATCCGGGTTACGACGCAAGGTGCCAAGCCCGCTGCACGGCGCATCTACCAGCACACGATCTATCTTTCCCGCCAGGCGCTTGACCTTGGCATCGTTCTCATGCGCGATCACGACCGGATGCACGTTCGACAGCCCGCTGCGCGCCAATCTTGGCTTCAGTTTCGCCAGCCGCTTTTCAGATATATCGAATGCATACAGCCGGCCGGTATTGCGCATGAGGGCGCCCAGTGCAAGCGTTTTGCCGCCCGCGCCGGCGCAGAAATCCACCACCATTTCGCCGCGGCGCGCGCCCAGTATTTGCGCCAGAATCTGGCTGCCTTCGTCCTGCACCTCTATCGCGCCGCTCTTGAACAAGGGCAGATTCTGCAGCGCGGGCTTTTTCCTTACCCTCAGCGCCAACGGCGCGTAGGGCGTAGGCTCGGCGAGGATGGGCGCTTCGGCCAATGCGGCGATGACCTGCTCCCGGTCGGCCTTGATGCTGTTGACGCGCAAGTCCAGCGGCGCCGGCGTATTCAGGGTCTGCGCCAGCTTCTGCGCTTCCTCTTCCCCGAAACGCTCCAGCAGGCGCTCATACAGCCACGCCGGCAGATTTGCACGCAACGCTGCGGGCAGCATGTCGCGATCGATCTGCATTACCCGATTCAGCCAATCGCTTTCTTCAGGCGACAGTCCGCCCAGCGCCTCGATTCCGGCCGCATCGGCAAGACCGAGCAAGGCCAGCCGGCGCATGCTTGGCCCCTGGCCCGATTCAGCGAAACTGGTATAGACCAGCTTGTTGCGCAACAGGCCATATACTGCCTCGGCAATCACGCCGCGCTCGCGGCTGCCAAGTCGGGGATGATCGCGAAAATAACGGGACAGGGTATTGTCGGCCGGGCCGGTAAAGCGAAGGATTTCCCGCAGGACTTCCTCGGTATGGCCGATCAGGGCGGGAGGCAGCCTCATGCGGATTCTTTCAAGGTCAAATGGTTTTCGGATTCGGGGATAACGCGCACGCAGCCGTTGCTGATGGAAAGGCGGCTTTCGACCGCCGCCAGCACTGCTGCGGGATAGAGACGATGTTCCACCTCCAGCACGCGCGCCGACAAGGTTTCTTCGGTGTCATCGGGAAGGACCGGCACCGCCTCCTGGGCAACGATGGGCCCGTGATCCAACTCTGCGGTAACGAAATGGACGGTCGCCCCATGGAGTTTGACGCCGGCCTCCAGCGCCTGCCTGTGCGTATGCAAACCAGGAAAACTGGGGAGCAGGGAAGGATGGATGTTGAGCATGCGTCCGGCGTAATGGGCAACGAATTCAGCGGTCAATATCCGCATGAAACCGGCCAGGACCACGAAGTCAGGGGAAAACCGATCGATTTCATGCTTTAACGCGCGATCAAACGCAGTCCGGTCAGGATAATTCCTGCTTGGGACCGTGACAGCTGGAATCTGATGCTGTTCTGCGTATGCCAGGCCGGGTGCATCCAGACGATTGCTGATAATGGCGGCGATGCGCACCGGCCAATTTCCCTTCCGTGCGGCCTGCACGATGGCTTGCATATTGCTGCCGCGTCCGGAAATAAGGATGACGATACTTTTCATGGCGCGCATTGTACATGACGACCTGCGCGCATTTTGCGCTCAGCTCACCGGGCAAAGTCCGGAAAACCTTACTGGAAAGAATAGAAAACCCGGAAAGGCACGTTCTTTTCAGCCCAGAAATCCGCTGCGTCACGAAACACATCGAGCAGGGTTTCGCGCGCCTCGCGGTCAAACTTCTGGGTATTGGGAAGCTGTTCCAGCACGACGAGAAACCCAGACTGGCGACCTGCCTTGTACACGAGGCTGGTCAGGCAGTCTGACAAGGCGTCGTAATTCTTGCCAAAATGCCGCGGGAACTGAAAAGCCTCGGCAATCGTCGTCAATACCTGCTGTTTGGTCGTTGCATCGCCGCAATAGGCATAGAGGAAATGCTGGCCCAGCTTGGCCGCCTCCGCCTGGAGTTCGGTGACACGGAAAGCACGGATCGACTGCACCACGTTCGGTGGAACGGTCTGGAACAAGCTCGCTTCTGCTGGCGCTTCTGGCATCAACTGCGGACCTTTCTCCGGAACCATAAGGGTATAGATATTCACTTCTCACTCTTGAATGCGTCGGAATGACGCGTAATGGTCTTCTGTGTAGTAGAGTTCCCGTGGACTATTTAATTCCCCGCCAGTAATGATGCGTCTGGCACCACGGTTGCGCGCACCTGGGGTCTTTACAGTGAATTCACGATAATACCCTCGGTTTTGTTTTGGCAAAAGCCTTTCATAATTGCCAAATACCGCCCCATCTTTCTCGTATGGAAATGGCCCACCCTGCCTGATCAGCTGCAGCGTCTGCCGCGCTTCGGCCGGCAGTTCGGAGACGAAAACGACATCGCGGCCACTGCCGGTACGCGCCGACACACCAAATGCCAGCAGCATCCCAAGCAACAGGAGCAATGTCTGCCGGATAAGAATTCTCATTGAAAACAAGGCCATGTCACTTTCTGCGCAGGTCGACACCGATGGAAAAACCGGTTCCAAGGTTACCTGTACAGTTTGTGGGAAGCAACTGAAGATGGTTCGAGGTGCTTGAACCGAAGCGCGGAGCGTCCCGAAACCGAAGCCTGCCATGAGGCTCGCGGTGCAAACCAGGCCGGCGCTAGTCGCCGCGTGCCACGCCTTCCCGACGGGGGTCAGCGCCGCCGAACCACATTTCCTCGCCATTGCGCCGGACGCGCATGACGGCCTGCAGGCCGGAAGTCTGCTCGTCAAGCCTGATCTGATGCTCTTTCTGCTTCAGCGCACTGATGAAATTGCCCGGGAACCGGCCTCGCTCAAGTTCCGTCGGGCCATTTCGGCTACCAAAGTTCGGAAGACTGATTGCGCTCTGGACATCCATGCGCCAGTCCAGCACGCCGACCAGTGTCTTCGCAACATAATTGATGATGTAACTACCCCCCGGGGAACCTACCAGCAGGATCAGTTTCCCCGACGAACGATCAAACACCATGGTCGGCGCCATTGAACTACGCGGCCGCTTGCCGCCCTGCACCCGGTTGGCGACCGGGCCGGCCTCATCTGCCGACACATAGGAAAAATCGGTCAGCTCATTGTTGAGCAGGAACCCGTGCACCATCTGGCGCGACCCGAATGCGCTCTCCACCGTCGACGTCATCGCCACCGCCTGGCCGTCCCTGTCGACGATGGAAATATGCGTGGTCGAAGGCAATTCGGGCGAAACATCATCGCCCCAGGCCAGCTGCATGCCTTCCGGCTTGCCGGCAGCCGCCGTACCCATCGAGCGCTCGCCGATCAAGGCCGCACGCTGCGCCAGGTAGCGCTTGTCCAGCAGCGATGCAATGCCGCCCGGAACGGGCACGAAATCCGGATCGGTCACATAGCGGTTGCGGTCCGCATAGGCCAGCCGGCCCGCTTCGCTGAACAGGTGCACTGCCTGCGGGTTCATGCCGTTGCCGTCCGGCGCCAGCCTGCCGATCTCCGTGTTTTCCAGTATGCCCAGCATCTGGGCAACGGCCAGTCCGCCGGAGGACGGCGGCGGCATGCCACAGATGCGCCAGATGCGGTAGCTGGTGCAAAGCGGTTCACGCTCCCTGGCTTGATAGCCTGCAATATCCTGGACGCTCAGCCGCCCCGGATTGCGTGGATGCAGCCTTACCTTGGCGACCATGTCACGCGCGACTTCTCCCTGGTAAAAGGCGTCCGCGCCCTCCTTGGCAACACGCCGCATGACCGCTGCCAATGCGGGATTTCTTAACAAATGACCGGCTTGCCACGGCTGGCCATCCTGGTCGTAGAAGTAAGCTGCCGCCGTCGGGTCCTGCCTGAGATAAGGGTCGTCGCGCAGCAGCTTGGCGAGCCTGGGACTGACCTCGAAGCCCTGCTCCGCCATCCTGATCGCCGGCGCAAACAGCGTTTCCCAAGGCAGTTTTCCATGCTGCTGGTGCGCCCGTTCGAGCATGCGCAGCATGCCCGGAACGCCAACCGAGCGCCCGCCGATCAATCCGTCAAAATAAGGAACTGGCTTGCCGCTGGCATCCTGGAACAGTTTTTCGTCGGCCGCCGCCGGGGCGGTTTCGCGGCCGTCCAGCGTGCGCAGCTGCTTGCCGTCGAAATGCAGCATCAGGCTGCCGCCGCCCAGCCCGGACGACTGTGGCTCGACCAGGCCAAGCACCATCTGCACCGCAATGGCGGCGTCCACAGCCGAACCGCCCTGCTTCAGGATGTCGTATCCGGCATCCGCAGCGAGGGGATTGGCAGCGGACACCATGAAGCTGCGTGCATACCATCCCGGCTTGTCGACATAACCGGAGGCGGTTTCCGGCGCCGCCAGGCTGGCATCGACGGAAACCGCCTCCGGCCAGCCGTCGGGCGAGGCGCAGCCGCCCAGAAGCGCGGCCAGCAGCAGCGCCTTGCTCAGATGGGCGAACGTCGCCAGACGGCGGACCGGGATCACTTGGGCTGCATGCGGATAGCGCCATCCAGCCGTATCGTCTCGCCGTTGAGCATCGTGTTTTCAATGATGGTCCTGGCGAGGTGGGCATATTCATGCGGCCGGCCCAGGCGAGGTGGGAACGGTACCATGCGGCCCAGCGCGTCCTGCACTTCCTGCGGCATGCCCAAGAGCATCGGCGTTTCGAAGATGCCCGGCGCGATGGTCATCACCCGGATGCCATTGCGGGACAGGTCACGCGCCATAGGCAGGGTCAGGCCAGCCACTGCGGCCTTGGACGATGCATAGGCTGCCTGGCCGATCTGGCCATCGTAGGCGGCTACCGAAGCGGTATTGATGATCACGCCGCGTTCACCGTCGGCGCTGGCTTCCTGCTTGGCCATCGCATCCGCGGCAAGGCGCGACATATTGAATGTGCCGACCAGATTGATATTGACGGTGCGCTGGAAGACTTCCAGCGGGTGCGGACCATCCTTGCCTACCGTCTTCACAGCCGGCGCCACGCCGGCGCAGTTGACCAGGCCACACAGCTTGCCCAATGCCAGCGCCGCTTCCACCACGGCCTTGCCATCGGCTTCCGACGTGACATCGCAACGCACGAACTTGCCGCCGAGTTCGGCGGCCAGCTTTTCTCCTGCCTCTACCTGCACATCGGCCAGCACCACCTTGCCGCCATTTTCCACGATCATGCGCGCGGTGGCTGCGCCCAGCCCTGATGCGCCGCCGGTAATGATGAATACGTTCTCCTGAATCTGCATCTTGTCCTCTCTGGGGATGGAAAATATTGGATTGCCTGCACGATTGACGTTAACGTCAACCAGCGGATTGTAGCGATTTTTATTTGAATAACAAAAAGTGCGGCTCTGGGCGGCGTGCGGAACGGATGTGGCGGCCTTCGGCCAGGCGTGCTGGCGCCGACGGTACACGCAAAGCGCATGGGTGCCAGAGGCATTGGCCGGGCGTCACCAGAAGTGCAACCGGGCAAAAATTAGCCACCAAGATCATGGCCCGCCACTTTTATAATTCACACCTTTTTTACCCTGGCCCCCGGGAAACAGCATGGCACTCACAATTCAGGTCAATCTCAGCACCTTGCTTCAGGCGATCGAGGTTTTGGGCATCGTCGCCTTTGCCATGTCGGGTTTCATCGAGGCGCGGCGCCGCGAAATGGACATGGTGGGCATTTTCACCGTCGGTTTCATCACTGCCTTCGGCGGCGGCACGCTGCGCGACCTCCTGCTCGACCAGCGCCCGCTGTTCTGGGTGGAACGCCAGGAATATGTGCTGCTGATCTTTGCGCTGGCACTGGTGATCACGCCATTTACCCGCCACCTGAGTTCGGGGCGCGCGGAAAAATTCATCCTGGTGGCGGACGCGCTCGGCCTGGGCCTGTTCAGCGTGCTTGGCACGTCGATTGCCGAAGATGCCGGCATGCCCCTGTTCGTCTGCGTGATGATGGGCGTGATCACCGGCATTTTCGGCGGCGTGCTGCGGGACGTGCTGTGCAATGAGATCCCGCTGGTGCTGCGGCGTGGCCAGCTATACGCAACGTGTGCGTTTTTCGGCTGCTGGGTGGCGCTGCTGCTGGACAAGATCAATGCGCCGGAAAGCCTCACCGTCAGCGCCGGCATCGCGGTGACCTGCGTGATGCGGCTGCTGGCGGTGCGTTTCGACTTGAAGCTGCCGGCTTAACGCGGCAAGCCCGGCTGCGTTGCGGCCGCAACGGCATGCGACACCGCGGCCGGTTTTGCGGCGCCGGTTTCCACCACGGTCACCGGCAACAGCGGCACGATCAGCAGCGCCACGATGTTGATGATCTTGATCAGCGGATTGATCGCCGGGCCGGCGGTGTCCTTGTACGGGTCGCCCACGGTATCGCCGGTGACCGCAGCCTTGTGCGCCTCCGAGCCCTTGCCGCCGTGATTGCCTTCCTCGATGTACTTCTTGGCATTGTCCCAGGCGCCGCCGCCGGTGGTCATCGAGATGGCGACGAAGATGCCGGTGACGATGGCGCCCATCAGCACCCCGCCCAGCGCCGCCGGCCCCAGCAGCATCCCAACCAGGATGGGCACAATCACGGGCAGGAGCGAAGGCAGCACCATTTCCTTGATCGCGGCCGAGGTGAGCATGTCCACCGCCTTGTCGTATTCGGGCCGGCCGGAGCCGTCCATGATGCCGGCGATGTCGCGGAACTGCCTGCGCACCTCGACCACCACTGCGCCGGCTGCCCTGCCGACCGCCTCCATCGCCATCGCCCCGAACAGATACGGCACCAGGCCGCCGATGAACAGGCCGACGATCACGGCCGGGTCGGACAGGTCGAAGGCGACGGAAATGCCGGCACTGTCGAGCGCATGGGTATAGTCGGCGAACAGCACCAGCGCAGCCAGGCCGGCCGAGCCGATCGCATAGCCCTTGGTGACGGCCTTGGTGGTGTTGCCAACCGCATCCAGCGGATCGGTGACGGCCCGTACTTCCTCCGGCATGCCGGACATTTCGGCAATGCCGCCGGCATTGTCGGTAATCGGCCCATAGGCATCGAGCGCGACGATGATGCCGGCCATGGACAGCATGGAGGTCGCCGCAATCGCAATGCCGTACAGGCCGCCCAGGGTGTACGAAACCACGATGGCGGCACAGACCGCCAGCACCGGATAGGCGGTGGATTTCATCGATACGCCCAGTCCGGCGATGATGTTGGTGCCGTGTCCGGTCGTGGAAGCGGCGGCGATATGCTTGACCGGCTTGTACTCGGTGCCGGTGTAGTACTCGGTGATATAGACCATCAGCCCGGTCAGCACGATGCCCACCACCGCGGAACCCATCATCGGCACCCGCAGTTCCGGCGGCATGATCAGCCAGGTGACGATGCCGAAGCCGATCAGCGACAGCACGGCTGAAATCCACAGGCCGACATACAGCGCCGACATGATCTTCTTGCCCGGCAGGTATTTGACCCGCGAGCAGCCGACGATGGAAGCCAGGATGGACACCGCGCCCAGCAGCAGCGGGTACAGCGCCGCCTGCGTTTCCAGACCATTGAGCATCAGGGTGCCGAGCAGCATGGTGGCGATCAGGGTAACGACATAGGTTTCGAACAGGTCAGCCGCCATGCCGGCGCAGTCGCCAACGTTGTCGCCGACGTTGTCGGCAATTACGGCCGGGTTGCGCGGATCGTCCTCGGGAATGCCGGCTTCGACCTTGCCCACCAGGTCGGCGCCGACGTCGGCGCCCTTGGTGAAGATGCCGCCGCCCAAGCGAGCGAAGATGGAGATCAGCGAAGCACCGAAAGCCAGGCCGATCAGCGGCTTGATGATGTCATGCTGCGATACCGTGAAACCGGCGCCGTGCGGCGCGCTGGCGATCAGCACCCAGTAAAACAGCGTCACGCCCAGCAGTCCGAGACCGACCACCAGCATGCCGGTGATCGCCCCACCCTTGAAGGCCACATTCAGCGCCTCGTGGATGCCAACGCTGGCCGCCTGCGCGGTGCGCACATTGGCCCGCACCGACACGTTCATGCCGATAAAGCCACAGGCGCCCGACAGCAGCGCGCCGATCAGGAAGCCGACGGCGGTGATCAGGCCAAGTCCGGGAATGAAGGCAATCAGCAGGAACAGGATCACGCCGACGATGCCGATCGTGCGATATTGCCGCGCCAAATAAGCGGCGGCGCCCTGCTGGATGGCCGACGATATATCCTGCATGCGGGCATTGCCCGCGTCCTGCCGCAAGATCCATCCGCGCGACATCAAGCCGTAAATCACCGCGATCAGGCCGCACAAGACGGCGAATCCCAAAGCTGCTGCCATGTTGACTCCTCCATTGTTATTTCACGACAAAGTTGCAAGGACCGTGACGCCGCTATGAGTGGACGCCTGTTACCGAAACTTATGCGCTGCCCTGTTGTTATGGAGTGCCCGGGCTGGCTGAGTCTGTACTGCATGCGACGGCAAGGCCGCAAAAAACAAGGCGGACACCTGGTCCGCCTTGCTGTTGTTTAGTTCGCCAGTGCGGCGAAGGCCCGGTCCCGGATTTCCTCGACCGGTCCGACGCCTTCTATCCTGCGATATTTAGGCGCGCCCGGCTGGCCGGACTCCGCCCATTTGTTGTAATAGCCAACCAGCACTTCGGTTTGCTCGTGATAGACCGCCAGGCGCTTTTTGACCGTTTCCTCGTGGTCGTCATCGCGCTGTATCAGCTCCTCGCCGGTGACGTCGTCCCGACCCTCGGCCTTGGGCGGATTGAACTTGACGTGATAGGTACGGCCGGATGCCGGATGCACCCGGCGGCCGCTCATGCGTTCGATGATGGCGCTGTCTGGCACATCGATTTCCAGAACGTAGTCGATCGCCACGCCCGCTTCCTTCATCGCGTCGGCTTGCGGAATGGTGCGTGGGAAACCGTCGAACAAATAGCCGTTCTTGCAGTCCGCTTCCTTCAGCCGGTCCTTGACGAGCCCGATGATGATGTCGTCCGATACCAGGCCACCCGCGTCCATCACTTTCTTGGCAGCCAATCCCATCGGCGTACCTGCCTTGACTGCTGCGCGGAGCATGTCGCCGGTGGAAATCTGGGGGATGTTGAACTTCTCTTTGATAAAGGTCGCCTGCGTGCCCTTACCGGCACCAGGCGCTCCCAGGAGGATGAGGCGCATGAATCTTTCCTAACGAGTTTTGAAATCTGTTGCGGCGGCCGGTTTGCGGCGCCGTGGTAGTCTCTTTTACCATATTAACTTTGCACGAAACTTACCACAGAACCTTGCAACTACGGCAGCATTTGGATCGTTTTCCGCTATGACGCAGCGCAGGTGTCGTCATAGTGGCGACGCACCCGGGCAAGGTCCTCGGGCGTGTCGACACCGGCGGCAGGCGCATGATCGGTCAAATGGACCGCAATCGGGTAGCCGTGCCACAACACACGCAGCTGTTCCAGCGCTTCGATCTGTTCCAGCGGCGACAGCGCCAGGGCGGGATAAGCCTGCAGAAAGGCCTGGGAGTAAGCGTACAGGCCGATATGCCGCAGCGGTCGATAGCCGGGCGGCAGTGTTGCCGTGGATAGTGCAAAACCATCGCGGTGCCAGGGGATGGCGGCGCGCGAGAAATACAGCGCGCGCTGGTTCCTGTCGAGCGCGACTTTCACCACGTTGGGATTGAACACGTCTTCCATGGCGGAAATCGGGTGGGCGGCGGTGGCCATCGGCACGTCTGCGGTGATCAGGCCGGCGGTTGCGGCAACCAGTTGCGGGTCGATCAGCGGCTCGTCGCCCTGCACGTTTACCACCACCGCATCGGCTGGCAGGCCGATTGCCGCAGCCACTTCGGCGATGCGATCGGTGCCGGAAGGATGGTCGGCGCGCGTCAGGTGGGCGGCCACGCCATGTTCGCGGCAGGCTGCCAGGATGTCGGCATGGTCGGTCGCGACGATGACGCGTTCGGCGCCGGACAGCGCGGCGCGCTCGGCCACGCGCACCACCATGGGCTTGCCGCCGAGGTCGGCCAGCGGCTTGTTGGGCAGACGGGTCGACGCGAGCCGGGCCGGGATGATGACGGTGAAAGCCATGCCCTGCCTAATCGGCATGGCTGGAAGTCTGCTGGCCCGGCTCGCCCGGCATCAGCGTTGCCGCCTGCAGGTCGCGCGCCTCGTCCGGCCACATGATGGGAATGCCGTCCCGTATCGGATAGGCCAGCTTGTCGGGCCGGCAGATCAGTTCCTGCGCCTTCTTGTCATAGTCCAGCGGGCGTTTGCAGATGGGGCAAACCAGGATGTCTATCAGTCGGGAATCCACGTAATTTCTCCACAATTGTGTCGGCCAGCGCGACATCGATGACGGCCTCGACCGGCACGAACCATAGCCGCGGGTCGTTCCTGAGGGGCTCAGAGTGGCGACATTTTACTGCATCCTTCTCTGTGATCAGGATGACATCGGCGTCCACGCCGGCGAAGGGATTGTCATGGAATGCATAGTGGTCTGGCAGCGGCAGGCGCGAGAAGCGCAGCCCGGCCGCTTCCAGCATGCCGAAGTAGCGCTCCGGGTTGCCGATGCCGGCGGCAGCGGCAATGCGCGGCGCCGGGCGCTGGCCGGCCAGTTCCGCCAGCGCAATGCGCCTGCCGGGCTGGGCCAGTTGTACCGCCATGTCGCCCTTGAGGCTCATGCGGAATGCATCCGGGGCAACGCCGGGCGCGCTGGCCGCGCCATTGATGACGGTGACGTCACGGCGACGCGACAGCGGCTCGCGCAGCGGTCCGGCCGGCAGCATCCAGCCGTTGCCGGCGCCGCGGCCGTCGAACAGCATGATTTCAAGGTCGCGTGCCAGCGCATAGTGCTGCAGGCCATCGTCCAGCAGCAGCAGATCGACCTCGGGATGGGCTCGCAGCAGCGCGGCGCCGGCGGCGGCGCGGTTGCGCCCGACCGCCATCGGGCAGCCGGCATGGCTGGCGATGAGCAGGGGCTCGTCGCCGACCTCCTCCGGCAGCGAGTCGGCAGTGACCAGGCGCGGCACGTCGACATGGGCGCCGTAGCCGCGCGACAGCACGCCCGGCCGATAGCCGGCATGGTGCAACTGCTGCGCCAGCCAGATCGTCAGCGGCGTCTTGCCGGTGCCGCCGACAAAAATATTGCCGACCACCAGCACGGGCACCGGCAGCCGGGCGGCCTTCAGCCAGCCGTTCCTGTATAGCCAGCGGCGCATGCCGGCCAAGAGGCCGAACAGCAGCGATATCGGCAGCAGCAGCCAGGCTGCCGCGCCGCGCCGCTGCCAGATGCGTTGCAGGGCCGGCGCCAGGCCGGCAGGCTGGTTGGACACGCGGTGCTCGGGCTGGCCGGACGGCCGCCCTATTTCGTGCCGCCGGACTGGGCGGCGAAGGTCAGCTGCGGCAGGCCGGCGATACGGGCCGCCTCCATGATGTTGATCACCGTCTGGTGCGTCGCCAGCGCGTCGGCATTGATGATCAGCACAGGGTCGGGCTTGCCCGGGCCGGATGCAGCCGAGGCGGCGCGGCGCAGGTCTTCGGCAAGACCGGCCACGTCGCGATAAGCGACCTGGACATTGTTGATCGCATAACGCCCCTGGGCATCGACCACCACGTGGATTTCGGGTGGACGCTGCTGGGCTTTTTCGGCCTCCGCCGTGGGCAGCGTCACCTGCAGCGCGGTGAAGCGGCTGTAGGTGGTCGTGACCATCAGGAAGATCAGGATGACCAGCAGAACGTCGATGAAGGGGATCAGGTTGATTTCGGGCTCGTCGCGAGCCTTGCCTCGGCGGAAATTCATGGTCGGCTCCTCAATGCGGATGCTTACTTGCGGGCATCGTGCACGGTGTCGACGAACTTCACCGCCTGCTGTTCCATGTCGACAATAAAGCTGTCGACCAGCGCCCGGAAGTGCCGGTAGAAGACAACGGCAGGCATCGCGATGGCAAGGCCAAAACCGGTGTTGTAGAGCGCTACCGAAATACCGTGCGCCAGTTGCGCCGGGTTGGCGCCGGCGGCGTCCTGCGCCCCGAAGATCTCGATCATGCCGACGATGGTGCCGAACAGGCCCATCAGCGGCGCCAGGCTGGCGATGGTGCCCAGCGTGGTCAGGAAACGCTCCAGTTCATGCGCGGCGCCGCGGCCGGCTTCCTCGATCGATTCCTTCATCACCTCGCGCGGCGCATTCACATTGCGCAGGCCGGCGGCCAGCACCCTGCCCAGCGGGGAATTCTGGGCCAAGTTGTCGACGACTTCCCTGTTGATCTTTCCGGACTGGTAAACCCGTATGACTTCCTGCAACAGGGTCGGCGGCAGTATCCTGTTGCGCCGCAAGTACAATGTTCTCTCTACGATCAGGGTGAGCGCCACCAGGGAAGCGATAAGCAAAAACCAGATCGGCCAACCGGCGGCTTGAATAATGGCGAACAAAAAAAACTCCTCAGTTTTGGGGGGGCAAATTGCTGGATGCAGGAATGTAACGTGTTGTCCCGGCATGGGCAAGTTTCCACAGACATTGTTGTCAGGAAAATAATAAGCCCAAAAGTTTTGCACAGGTGCTGTGGATAACATTGTGAACAAGGGTGGGATGCGCTGGCAAAGTGCTTGATTTCAAAGGCATTTTTTTGTGTGCTCAGGAAACATGCACAGCCAGATAATCAATAAAATCAAATACTTACATAAAGTTCTGGAGTTTTTGGATGATTTGTGACAGGCAGATGTCTCGGGCTTTTTTCTGTGGAAAGGTAAGCGCATGAGCGAACTGCATCCCGCGCAGCCGGTGCCGGCATCACCCCCCGTGCTGACCGTGTCGGCGCTCAACCAGGCAGTGGGCCGCATGCTGGAGCGGAGTTTCCCGCTGAGCTGGATTTCCGGTGAAATCTCCAATTTCACCCGCGCCGCCTCCGGTCACTGGTACTTCACGTTGAAGGACAGCGCGGCCCAGGTGCGGGCGGTGATGTTTCGCGGCCGGGCGCAATACGCCGATTTCATGCCGCGCGAAGGCGACCGGGTCGAGGTGAGGGCGCTGGTGACGCTGTACGCGCCACGGGGCGACTATCAGCTCAACGTGGAAGCGATACGCCGCGCCGGCATCGGCAATCTCTATGAAGCCTTCCTGCAGCTGAAAGCCAGGCTGACCGAGGAAGGCCTGTTCGATCCGGCGCGCAAGCGCTCGGTGCCGTTGTTCGCACGCACGGTCGGCATTGTCACCAGCCTGCAGGCGGCGGCCCTGCGCGACGTGCTGACCACCTTGCGCCGGCGCGCGCCGCATGTGGCCGTGGTGCTGTACCCGGCGCCGGTGCAGGGAGAAGGTTCGGCCCAGAAAATCGCCCAGGCAATCGCCACCGCCTCCCTGCGCGCCGAATGCGATGTGTTGCTGGTCTGCCGTGGCGGCGGCAGCATGGAAGACCTGTGGTCGTTCAACCACGAGGTGGTGGCGAGGGCGATTGCCGGCTGCACGATGCCGGTCATTTCCGGCGTCGGCCATGAAACCGATTTCACCATCGCCGATTTCGCCGCCGACCTGCGGGCGCCGACGCCCACCGCGGCGGCCGAGATGGCGGCCGCGCCGCGGGCCGACTGGCTGGCGTCGCTGGAAGGCACGGCGCAGGAAATGCGGCGCGTGATGCGGCGCCGGCTGTCGGATGCATCCCAGAGCCTGGACTGGCTGTCGCACCGGCTGGTCAGTCCGGCAACCTATGCCGCGCACCAGCGCCTGAAGCTCAATGCCATGCAGTTGCGGCTGGCGCATGCGACCCGCACGCCGCTGAACATGGCGCGCTTCGCGGTGCGGCAGCTCGAGACGCGGCTGCAGGGGCAGTTGCCCGACCTGGTCGCCGCGCGGCGCCGGATGCAGGACCAGGGCCGCAGGCTGCATGCCCGCGTCAGCATCGAGCAGCGCCAGCGGCGCCAGGCCCTGCTGGCGCTGGCCTCGCAACTGGAACTGCTGAACCCGCAGCGCACATTGGAACGCGGCTATGCCATCGTGACCGATGGCAGCGGCGCGGTGATCCGTTCTCCGGCCGGGCTGAAGGTGCGCGAAAGGCTGACGATGACGCTGGCCGAGGGCAGCGCCGACGTGACGCTGGACAGTGTGCAGCCATCGCTGGAATGAATTGCATTTTTACAGGCAGTGCGGCCAACGGCCATCCGCTTTACAATGCTGTTTTGGCAAATTTACGTTCAACCCAAAAACCATAAGGACACACCATGGAACACACTCTGCCACCCCTGCCCTACCCGATGGACGCGCTGCAGCCGCACATGTCCAAGGAAACCCTGGAATACCACTACGGCAAGCATCACCAGGCCTACGTGACCAACCTGAACAACCTGATCAAGGGCACCGAGTTCGAAAACATGCAGTTGGAAGACATCATCCGCAAGTCCTCCGGCGGCGTCTTCAACAACTCGGCCCAGGTCTGGAACCACACCTTCTTCTGGAACTGCCTGTCGCCACAGGGCGGCAACGCGCCGACCGGCAAGGTCGCCGATGCGATCAATGCCAAGTGGGGCTCGTTCGACAAGTTCAAGGAAGAGTTCACCAAGTCGGCCGTCGGCAACTTCGGTTCCGGCTGGACCTGGCTGGTGGCCAAGGCTGACGGCTCGGTCGACATCGCCAACACCTCCAATGCCGGCACGCCGCTGACCACGGGCGACAAGCCAGTGCTGACCTGCGACGTCTGGGAGCATGCCTACTACATCGACTACCGCAATGCCCGTCCCAAGTTCCTGGAAAACTTCTGGAACCTGGTGAACTGGGAATTCGCGAACAAGAACCTGGCGTAAGCCGGCATCGCTGTTCGTCAGCGCGGGCCGGAGATCCGCGCGCGCGTTGAAAGCAAAAGCCCTCGTCGCACTGACGAGGGCTTTCTCATGAGAGGTTCAGGCTAACGATGATCTGCAAGGTCGTCGATGCGAGCCACCACTTCAGTAGTGATAACGACACGAAACAATAACGATTTCCTGATCGAGGATTTTGTACACCAATCGGTTCGTGTCATCGATCCGGCGGGACCACAGCCCGGCCAGATTGCCGCGCAGACGCTCGGGCTTGCCGATGCCTTCCTCGGGTGACCGCAGCACTTCCCTGATCAGGTCATTAATGCGCCGCAGGGTTTTCCTGTCCTGCAATCGCCAGAAAAGATAGTTGTCCCAAGCCTCGTCGGTGAACTTAAGCGTCCGGGTCGCCATGGGCTTCCCTTTCCGGATCCATCAGTTCCCGGGGTCGCGCGGCACTCAACTGCTCAACTGAACGCGCAAGGTGAACAGCGTTTGCAGGCGAACTGAGCAGGTGGACGGTTTCCACGAGGCTGTTGTAATAGTCGAGCGACATGAGGACTGCATCCGCCGCGTCACGGCGGGTGATGATGGTCACGTCGGCATCCTGCACTACACGGTCGATGACTTCCTTCAGGCTGCTACGCGCTTCCGAAAAGTTAATGATGTTCATGATGCCTCCAGGATGTCGCAGACGATTTTAATGTACAGCTTATTGTACAAGTAATGCGCCGAGCGCTTCTTTGTAACAAGCTTCGGCGCAAAGTCATCATCGAGCTCGCCCGGGGAAACAAGGACCTTCATCGAGGGGGCAAAAAAAATGCCGTCCAGCTTGCGCTGAACGGCATCGGGAAACGGTTGTAATACCGAATTACTTCGGAATCGAGCCTTCCACGCCCTTGACGTAGAAGTTCATGCCCTTGAGCATGCCCACATCCGCTTCCTTGCCGGCCGGGACCATTTCCTTGCCGGACTGATCCACCAGCGGGCCGGCGAACACGATGGCCTTGCCTTCAGCCAGCTGCGCCTTCTTGGCTTCCATCGCGGCCTTGGCTTCTTCCGAAACCGAGGCGTTCACGTTGACCAGGTTGATCGACTTTTCCTTCACGCCCCACCAGGTTTCGCCGTTCTTCCAGTTGCCGTCCAGAGCGGACTGGATGGCCTGCTTGTAGTACGGCGCCCAGTCGATGATGGCCGAACCCAGGTGGGCTTTCGGACCGTAGGAAGACATGTCCGAATCCCAGCCGAAGGCGTTGACGCCCTTCTCTTCGGCCGCCTGCAGCGTTGCCGGCGAGTCGGTGTTCTGGATCAGCACGTCGACGCCCTGGCCGATCATGGTCATGGCGGCGTCGCGCTCCTTGGCGGGATCGAACCAGGAGGAAATCCAGACAGCGCGGGTGGTGACGCTCGGATTGACCGACTGCGCGCCCAGGGTGAAGGCATTGATGTTGCGGATCACTTCCGGAATCGGGAAGGAAGCCACCACGCCCAGCTTGTTGGACTTGGTGGTCTTGCCGGCGATGACGCCCGCCAGGTAAGCGCCTTCATAGGTCTTGGTCTCGTAGACGGCCATGTTGGGCGCGGTCTTGTAGCCGGTGGCGTGCTCGAACTTCACATCCGGGAAATCCTTGGCCACTTTCAGCATCGGCTCCATGTAGCCGAAGGTGGTGCCGAAGATCAGCTTGTTGCCCTGGCTGGCCAGGTCGCGGAAGACGCGCTCGGCGTCCGAGCTTTCCGGCACCTTCTCGACGAAGGTGGTCTGGATCTTGTCGCCAAACGCAGCCTCGACCGCCTTACGGCCCTGGTCGTGGGCGAAGGTCCAGCCGCCGTCGCCCACCGGGCCGACGTACACGAAAGCCACTTTCAGCGGACCGCTGGCGGGCGCCGCAGCCGGCGCGGGCGCGGCGGCGGGCGCGGCCGCCGTCTTGGTTTCGGTCTTTTCGCCGCAGGCGGCCAGCATCATCGACGATGCAACCACCAGCAGGCCGGCTTTGAGCGTGCTGCGTTTTTTCAGGTCAAACATAAAAAATTCCCCAAGGTGAAGAGCGAGAGTCAAACAAAAAAACCAGAATATTTCCGGTAGCAAATTTTACGCCAGAAGCCGCCAGCACACTCAGGCCGCGTTCGGATTAAAGTTCTTGCCCAGCGAGGCCGGGATATTCAGCCTGATCCAGTCTGGATTGCGAGAGATCAGCGCCAGCACCACGATGGTGGCGACATAGGGCAGCATCGCCATGATCTGCGACGGCACCGCGATGCCCAGGCCCTGCAGGTTCAGCTGCAGGATGGTGACGCCGCCGAACAGCAGCGCCCCGGCCACCACCCGCCACGGCTTCCAGCAGGCGAAGGTGGTCAGCGCCAGCGCGATCCAGCCCTTGCCGGCGGTCATGCCTTCCTGCCACATCGGCGTGTAGACCAGGGCCAGGTAGGCGCCGGCCAGGCCGCAGCAGGCGCCGCCGAACAGCACCGCCAGCAGGCGGATGCGGCGCACGTTGTAGCCCAGCGCATGAGCCGACTCCGGCGACTCGCCGGCGGCGCGCAGCACCAGACCGGTGCGGCTGTGGTTCAGAAACCAGGCAAGCCATGCACAAAGAACGAGCGCGAGATAGACCATCGGATGATGGTTGAACAGCACCGGGCCGATGAAGGGAATCTTGGACAGCACCGGAATTGCCATGCTGGAGGTCTTCAGGCTCAGGCCGGTGTACGGTATGCCGACGAAAGCCGACAGGCCGGCGCCGAAGATCGACAGCGCCAGGCCGGTGGCGTACTGATTGGTATTGAGCCAGAGCACCAGCACGGCGAAGAAGCCGGCCGCGGCCATGCCGCCCAGCGCGCCGGCCACAAAGCCCAGCGTTGCGCTGCCGGTGGCGATGGTGGCGGCGAAACCGGCGATCGCGGCCAGCAGCATCATGCCCTCCGCGCCCAGGTTCAGCACCCCGGCCTTTTCATTGACCAGCAGGCCAAAGGCGGCCAGCATCAGCGGCGTGCCGGCATTGATGGTGGCCGCCAGGGCCGGGGTCAGCAACAGCAGAAAGGTATCCATCTATTTACTCCAGCGTACGCGGTAGCCGATCAGCACGTCGGCGCCCAGCAGGAAGAACAGCAGCATGCCCTGAAACACGCCGGTAATCGCGCTTGGCAAGCCCAGGCGCGACTGCGCCAGTTCGCCGCCGATGTAGAACAGCGCCATGATGAAGCTGGAAAACAGGATGCCTACCGGATGCAGCCGGCCGACATAGGCGACGATGATGGCGGCAAAGCCATAGCCGGGCGACATCGACGGCGTCAGTTGGCCGACCGGGCCGATTGCCTCGATCGTGCCGGCCAGGCCGGCCGCCGCGCCGCTGATCAACAGCGTCATCCACAATGCCTTGCGCTGCGAGAACCCGGCGTAGCGCGCGGCGGCCGGCGCCATGCCGCCCACCTGCAGCCGGAAGCCGGCAAAGCTTTTCGACATGAATACCCAGCCGGCCAGCACCGCCAGCAGCGCGAACACGAAGCCCAGGTTCAGGCGCGTGGTCGGCACCAGCGTTGGCAGCAAGAGGCCGCTGGAAAACATCTTCGATTGCGGGAAGTTGAAGCCCATCGGGTCCTTCCACGGGCCGGTTACGAGATAGCTCAGCAGCAGCTGGGCCACATACACCAGCATCAGCGACACCAGGATCTCATTGGTGTTGAAGCGGTCCTTGAGCAAGGCGGTGAGGCCAGCCCAGGCCATGCCGGCCAGCATGCCGGCCACCACGATCATGGCGATCATCGCGGCACCGCCATTGTTGCCCTTGTCCAGCAGCAGCGCCATGCCGCCGCCGCCGATGGCGCCGGCCACCAGCATGCCCTCGGCGCCGATCGACATCACCGAGGAGCGGTAGCAGATCGCATAGCCGATCGCGCACAGGATCAGCGGCGTGCATTTCACGCCGATCTCGGTCCAGCCGCGCAGGTTCTTGATCGGCTCCCAGAAGAATACCGAGAGGCCGGCCAGCGGATTCTTGCCCAGCAGGGAAAACAGGATGGCGCCGCACAGCGTGGTCAGCAGCACCGCCAAGAGCGGCGACGCATACGACATCAGGCGCGACGGCGCGGGACGCGGTTCGAGCTTAAGCATGATTGCGCTCCGCCACGACTTCCGCCTGCTCCATGCCGCTCATCCACAAGCCGATCTGCTCGCGGCTCACACCGCGCGCCGGCACCGGCGCGCGCATACGGCCCTTGGCGATCACCATGAGCCGGTCCGATATTTCAAACAGTTCATCCAGTTCTTCCGATATCACCAGCACCGCGCAGCCGGCGTCGCGCAGGGCGATCAGTTCCGAGCGGATCTGGGCGGCCGCGCCGACGTCCACGCCCCAGGTCGGCTGCGCGATGATCAGCACCTTGGGCTGGCGCACGACTTCGCGGCCAACAATGAATTTTTGCAGGTTGCCGCCCGACAGGCTCTTGGCCAGGGATTGCGGCCCGCCGGCCTTGACCCGAAAACGCTCGATGATCGAAGCGGCCATTGTGCCGATCGCACCGTTTTTGATCATGCCCATGCCCACCGTGGCCGGGCCCTGGTGCGACAGCAGCACATTGGCCGCCAGCGACATCTCCGGCACCGCGCCGCGCCCCAGCCTTTCCTCCGGCACGAAGCCCAGGCCGAGGTCGCGCCGGCGCGCCGCGTTGAAACGCCCGACCGGACGGCCGTCGAGGCGGATTGCGTCATGGGCGGCGCGCGGGTCCTCGCCCGACAGCGCGGCCAGCAGCTCCTGCTGGCCATTGCCCGAGACGCCGGCCACGCCGAGGATCTCGCCGGCCAGCAGTTCGAAGGAAATGTCCTGGAGTTCAGTGGCGAAGGGATGGCTTTTCGCCAGCGACAGCCGGTTCACCACCAGCCGCGCCGCCCCAGGGGTGTGGCTGCGGCTTTCGACATGCGGCAGCTCGGAGCCGATCATCATGCGCGACAGGCTGGCCGCGGTTTCCTGGCGCGGATCGCACACGCCCGTCACGCGGCCGCCGCGCATCACGGTGCAGGTGTGGCACAGCGAGCGGATCTCGTCGAGCTTGTGGCTGATGTACAGGATGCTGCAGCCTTCCGAGGCCAGCTGGCGCAGCGTGCCGAACAGCTTTTCCACTGCCTGGGGCGTGAGCACCGAGGTCGGCTCGTCGAGGATCAGCAGCTGCGGTTTGGTCAAGAGCGCGCGCACGATCTCCACCCGCTGCCGCTCGCCCACCGACAGCGTGTGCACATGGCGCTGCGGCTCCAGTTCCAGGCCGTACTGGCTGGCGGTTTCGGTGATGCGCGTGGCCAGAGTATCGAGCTTCGTGTCCGGCGGCAGGCCGAGCGCAATGTTTTCGGTCACGGTCAGGGTGTCGAACAGCGAAAAATGCTGGAACACCATCGCAATGCCCAACTGGCGGGCAGCGGCCGGGTTGGCGATCTTCGCCTCGCTGCCGTTCCAGAGCACCTGGCCGGCATCGGGCTTGACCGCGCCGTAGATGATTTTCATCAGAGTGGACTTGCCGGCGCCGTTTTCTCCCAGCACCGCATGGATTTCGCCGGGTTGCACCGTCAGGCTCACGCCGTCGTTGGCCACCACGGAAGGATATTTCTTGGTGATGCCGGTCAGCGTCAAACGCGCATTCATCATGTGTTCGTTGTATTGATAGTGCAGTCATGGACAGGAATTGCCTGCTGCCCGGAAGCAAGAGTCAGACCAAGCCCGCCGATTGTGCCCGACAGTCCATGGCCGCGTTCTGCGCTAGCGCGTCCATGCTGATAGTTTTTGCCGCACGTCGGCAGGTAAAAACCCGTCGTTGTGCGGTAGGCGGCGAATTGTATCGCGGCAATCGAGGGCGCGATACTATAGCGGCCCCTGATGACCGCTGGCGTGGCCGACCGGACACGCGACATGGAGTGACCCTTGACTACCCACGATTTCTGGCCCGACTGCGGCTATTCCCTGCTGCGCCGCGACGCCGATCACCGCCTGCTTCTCACGCCCGAATTCCTGCGCGCCGCCTGGCAGCGGCCGGAGGTGGCGCCGGTGGAGGAATCGCTGGATGCCGAGCGCCGCCTGCATGCGGCGCTGCTGGACGACCCGCTGCGGCCGGTGACCGAAACCGAACTGGCTGCGCTGCAGGATGCCGACGCGGTGGAAAACTACCGGGTGATGCTGGACTGGCGGCAGCGCCTGACCGCCGCGCCGACGCTGGAAGCGGCTTATCTCGCGCTGTTTCGCACGGAAGTGACGGCGCCGCCGGTGCTGATCCATAGCCTCACGCAAACCCTGCTGCGCGGCATGCTGGACGGCTGCGGCGATCCCCTGCGGTTGCGGGCGGCCGAGTTGTTCTTCCGGGCGCAGAAGGTGTCGCTGCGCGACGGCGCCGTGCTGCTGGCCGACGCCGACACGGTGCGCCTGCATGAAACCGGCGGCAATTACGGCGACCTCGGCCGCCTGCTGGCCGAAGCCCGCATCAAGCCGCGCCGGGTCGAGCTTGATGTGCTGGACCGCGGCAATGCCGAGCGCTACTGGGCGCGCAGCGAACGCTTCGACACGGTGCTGGAGTTTCGCTTCGGCGGCGATGGCCTGGAAGCGTTTTGCCGCCTGGTGGAGCAGTGGCTGCACCATTTCTACCGGCTGCAGGCGACGATGACGCCACTGCGGGCGATCGAGGATGCGCACTGGGCCTGGCATATCGGCCTGGATGCCCAGGCCAGCGGCATCCTGAACGACCTGTACCAGGGAAAACCGCTGGACGCGTCCCGGCAGCATCGCATCCTGTCGCTGTTCCGGATGGATTTCGCGGATGGCAGCCTGCTGCGGCCGGAAATGGCCGGGCGGCCGGTGTATCTGGCGGCGGCGATGGATGAGGAGAATGTGCTGCGGGTCAAGCCGCAGAATCTGCTGGTGAATTTGCCGTTGGGGGTGGCGGGCTGAGTGGCGGCGGGCTCGGGGAACCGGGTGGCTGGAGCGATTACTTACAGCACATCGTTCAGTCAGGAGATGGCAATGAATCCATTAAACAAGAATCACGTCCCCAACGTCCCCATCATCAGGAAGCCGGAAGAGCTTCATGCAAAGGGCTTCATCAGCGATGCGCAACTTGACGCGGCACTGGCCAATGACAGCGAAAAACTCGGTAAGGCGGACGACGACGTTTTGGCGCTCTACACCCTAAAAATACACAGCGACCAAAATCCAATGACTTCAGATCAGACCGACGCGATCAAAAATGCTAAAGGATTAGCTAGTCAGCAAAGGCCATCAGACGACGAGAAACAATCGGACGGCCGGAAAAAAGCGAATGCAGAGCTAGTAAAAACTCTGGAAGACAATGATTACCACGTTGTAAACGGCTTGCCTGGGAAAGACGAGTGCATGATTGTTTCTGCATTGAAAAGCTTTGCAAATGAAAAGCACCCTGATTTACAAACGTTATTTAAAACGCATCAACAGTGCGCAAACAAACTTAAAGCCAATTCAACCAGCAACATGGATGGCGCCGAGGACGTTGGAACAAACAGCACTGAGGAAAGTGATGTCATTGTTGCTGACAGCGATGACGATGCGGACAATATCCTAGTCAAGAATTACCTCAAAAAAAACCGGACCGTTTCCCACGCAGAACAAGTTGAAGCGTTGCTCGCGAAATTACCGGAGAGCAAAGCGTTTCGCTCTTCAAATATATATGTCACGCTCTACAAGCCAAATCTGGAAGGCAAACACGTTAACTGTACGATAGGCAATCCAGGGGAAAATAAGACCCAAATTATTCTTATTGATTATGGCGATCGGATTGATGCCGCAATTGGGCTTTCGAGACAAAAATTGAAGTAATTCAGCCAAACTGCCAGTGCTGCGGCTATAGATACATTCCGGCCGCAGTGGCAAAGCCCCTTCGCTTCAATTCCCTTCTAAAAATCCCACTGATTCGTAGCTCTCCGAGTCGCAACCCTCTACAGCGTGGAGCTTTTGCTGCCCCATGCAATAGAGCGGCCATCTCAGCCTGTCACCGACGCTTATCAGACGTAAGCATTTCAATTTGGCACGCATCATGCTTAAGTACCGCGCATCAAAGCTGATTTGATGGCCTCTGATAAAGAGTAGAAATACCAATGTGCGTATATCGCACATCCACCAATGCATATAATCCCCTGCCCGCACAGTGCTACGCTGCGCCCATAACAATCAAACTCCACGGCCATGTCACAACCCATCCGTTTCCATTACCGCGGTGCAACCCATACCGTCACCGATGCCCCGCCCACCCAGACCGTGCTGCAGCACCTGCGGGAAGACCTGCACTGCACCGGCACCAAGGAAGGCTGCGCCGAGGGAGACTGCGGCGCCTGCACCGTGGTGATCGCCGAGCTGCAGGGCGACACCCTGGCGATGAAGGCGGTCAACGCCTGCATCCAGTTCACGCCCAGCCTCGACGGCCGTGCGCTGTTCACGGTGGAAGACCTGAAGCAGGCCGACGACGCGCTGCACCCTGTGCAGCAGGCCATGGTCGAATGCCACGGCTCCCAGTGCGGCTTCTGCACGCCGGGCTTCGTGATGTCGCTGTGGGGCCTGTACCTGAAACGCGAGGGCAGCGGCCAGCAGGGCGCGCCCTGCCGCAAGGAGATCGACGACACCCTGTCGGGCAACCTTTGTCGCTGCACCGGCTATCGCCCCATCATCGATGCGGCGCGGCGCATGACCGAGCTGACGCCGGCCAGCTTCGACCGGGCGGCCCTGTCGAACACGCTGCGCGCCCTGCGCCGCGACGCCCCGCTGCGCTATGAATTCGATGGCCGCCGCTTCGACGCGCCGCGCACGCTGGACGAACTGGCGCAACTGCGCGCCGCCCACCCGCATGCCACGCTGCTGGCCGGCTCCACCGATGTCGGCCTCTGGGTCACCAAGCAGATGCGCGAACTGCCGCACATCATCTATCTCGGCCAGGTGGCGGAATTCAGGCGCCTCCGGGAAGACGCCGGCTTCCTGGAAATCGGCGCCGGCGTCACGCTCGACGATGCCTATGCCGCGGTCTGCGCCCATTACCCGGAACTGGCCGAGATGCGCCAGCGCTTTGCCTCGCTGCCCATCCGCAATGCCGGCACCCTGGGCGGCAATGTCGCCAACGGCTCGCCGATCGGCGACTCCATGCCGTGGCTGATCGCGCTGGGCGCGCAGGTGGTGCTGCATTCGGTCGCCGGAGAACGCATCCTGGCGCTGGAAGACTTCTATCTCGGCTACCAGAAAAAGGACATGCGCGCCGACGAGTTCGTCGCCGCGGTGCGGCTGCCGCTGCCGCAGGCACAGCCGGCCCCCGCCCTGCACTTCCGCACCTACAAGCTGTCCAAGCGCTTTGACCAGGATATTTCCGCCGTCTGCGCCGCCTTCGCGCTGACGCTGGACGGCGAGCGGGTGGCACAGATCCGCATCGCCTATGGCGGCATGGCGGCCACGCCGAAACGCGCAGCGGCGGCGGAGTCCGCCATGCGCGGCCAGCCGTGGAACGAAGCCACGCTCGCCGCCGCGATGGCCGCGATGGACCAGGACTATGCGCCGTTGACCGACATGCGCGCCTCGGCCAGCTACCGCATCCGCACCGCGAAGAACCTGCTGCGCCGCTTCTGGCTCGAAACCCGGCCCGATGCGCCGCTGGCCAATGCGGACGTCAATGCCTTCGCCGTGCAACCGGAGACACAAGCATGAATATCCAGAACGAATCCTTCATCAAGCAGGGCGCAGACTGGGCCGAAGTCGGCCGCGCCCATCCGCATGAATCCGCGCTGCTGCATGTGTCCGGCGAGGCCAGCTACACCGACGACCTGCCCGAGCTGCAGGGCACGCTGCATGCCGCGCTGGGCCTGTCGCAGAAAGCCCATGCAAAGGTGCGCAACATGGACCTGGACCGCGTGCGCGGCGCGCCGGGCGTGGTGGCGGTGCTGACCGCGCAGGACATCCCCGGCGTCAACGACTGCGGCCCCATCATCCATGATGATCCGATCCTGGCCGACGGCCTGGTGCAGTATGTCGGCCAGCCGCTGTTCCTGGTGGTGGCCGACAGCCACGACAACGCCCGCCGCGCCGCGCGCCTGGGCATGGTCGACTACGAGGAACTGCCGGCCGTGCTGACGCCCGAGGCAGCGCGCGATGCGCAGTCCTTCGTGCTGCCGCCGATGCAATTGCAGCGCGGTGATGCGCAGGCCGCGCTGCAGGCCGCGCCGCGCCGTCTGCGCGGCGAACTGCACGTGGGCGGCCAGGAACAGTTCTACCTCGAAGGCCAGATCGCCTATGCGATTCCGCAGGAAGACCGCGGCATGCTGGTGCAATGCTCGACCCAGCATCCGTCCGAGATGCTGCATGTGGTGGCCCACGCGCTGGGCCTGTCGTCGCACCAGGTAAGGGTGGAATGCCGTCGCATGGGCGGCGGCTTCGGCGGCAAGGAGTCGCAGTCGGCGTTGTGGGCCACCGCGGCCGCGATTGCCGCGGCCCGCCTGAAGCGCCCGGTCAAGCTGCGCGCCGACCGCGACGACGACATGATGGTCACCGGCAAGCGCCACTGCTTCTACTACGAGTACGACCTGGGCTATGACGACGACGGCCGCATCCTCGGCGCGAAGATCGAGATGGTCAGCCGCGCCGGCTTCTCGGCCGACCTGTCCGGCCCGGTCGCCACCCGCGCCGTCTGCCACTTCGACAATGCCTATTACCTGTCGGACGTGGATATCCGCGCGATGTGCGGCAAGACCAACACCCAGTCCAACACCGCCTTCCGCGGCTTCGGCGGTCCGCAGGGCGCTATCGCGATCGAATACCTGATCGACGACATCGCCCGCGCACTGGGCCGCGACCCGCTCGACATCCGCAAGGCCAACTTCTACGGCCGCAACGATGCCGAGGGCCGCAACGTCACGCCCTACGGCCAGAAGGTCGAGGACAACGTGATCCATGAACTGGTGGCCGAGCTGGAAGCGAGCAGCCAGTACCGCGCCCGGCGCGAGGCGGTGCGTGCCTACAACGCCGCCAGCCCGGTGCTGAAGAAAGGCATCGCGATCACGCCGGTGAAATTCGGCATCGCCTTCAACGTCAGCCACCTGAACCAGGCCGGCGCGCTGGTGCATGTCTATGTCGACGGCTCGGTGCTGGTCAACCACGGCGGCACCGAGATGGGCCAGGGACTGAACACCAAGGTGATGCAGGTGGTGGCGCATGAACTGGGCATCACGCTCAACCGGGTGCGCGCCACCGCCACCGACACCAGCAAGATCGCCAACACCTCGGCCACCGCCGCCTCCACCGGCGCCGACCTGAACGGCAAGGCGGCGCAGGCGGCGGCGCGCCAGGTGCGCGAGCGGCTGGCCGAATTCGCAAGCACCCGCTACGGCGGCGCCGCCAGCGAGGTGCGCTTTGCCGCCGACCAGGTGCATGTGAACGGCGAGGTCTATCCCTTCGTCGAGATCGTGGCGCAGGCCTACCTGGCGCGGGTGCAGCTGTGGTCGGACGGCTTCTATGCCACCCCCGGCCTGCACTGGGACAGCAAGACCATGACCGGCCACCCGTTTTCCTATTACGCCTATGCGGCGGCCGTGTCGGAAGTGGTGGTCGACACCCTGACCGGCGAATGGAAGCTGCTGCGCGCCGACGGTTTGTATGACGCCGGCAACTCGCTGAACCCGGCCATCGACGTCGGGCAGGTGGAAGGCGCCTTCATCCAGGGCATGGGCTGGCTGACCACCGAGGAACTGTGGTGGAACGAGGCCGGCAAGCTGATGACGCATGCGCCCTCGACCTACAAGATCCCGGCTGTCTCGGACTGCCCCGAAGCGTTCTCGATGCGCCTGTTCAAGAACAGCAACGTGACCGACAGCATCCACCGCTCCAAGGCCACGGGCGAACCGCCGCTTTTGATGCCGTTCTCGGTGTTCTTCGCCATCCGCGACGCCATCGCCAGCGTCGGCAACGACAAGGTCAGCCCGCCGCTGCGCGCGCCGGCCACCAGCGAAGCGATACTCGATGCGGTGGACGCGGTCCGCGCCGCCGCCTGAGGAAGCCGTCATGTTCATCTGGCTCACTGAGTTGCTGAAGCAGCAGGCGCCGGCCGTGCTGGTGACGGTGGCGCATGCCGAAGGCTCGGTGCCGCGCGAAGCCGGCGCCAGGATGCTGGTTGCGGCCGACCGGCTGCACGACACCATCGGCGGCGGTCATCTCGAATACGTGGCCGAGCGGATGGCGCGCGCGATGCTGGCGCAGGCGCCGGACGAAGCCGGCGCGCAACGCCGGCTGGAACGGCTGCCGCTCGGGCCGACGCTGGGGCAATGCTGCGGCGGCGTCGCCTTTCTCGCCTTCGAGCGGGTCGAGCCGGCCGGCCATGCGCATTTCCGCGACATCGCCGACGCGCTGGCGCGCAATGCGGCCTGCCTGCGGCGGGTGGCGCTGGACAGCGCCGCGCCGCCGCTGCTGGAGCCGGCCCCGGCCAGCGCCGGACCGACCCGCTTCCTCGGCGATGCGCAGGGCGCGCGCTGGCTGCTGGACCTGTGCGCGCCGCCGGCGGCCCAGCTCTACCTGTTCGGCGCCGGCCATGTCGGCGCGGCCATCGTGCGCGCCATGGCGGACCTTCCCTGCCAGATCATCTGGGTCGACGAGCGCCAAGACATGTTTCCGGCGCAGCTGCCGGCCAACGTCCGCATGGAAGCCACCGATACGCCGGAGGCGCTGGTCGCTACCGCGCCCGGCCATGCCAGCTTTCTGGTGATGACCCACAGCCATGCGCTGGACCAGGCGCTGGCCGAAGCGATACTGCGGCGCGAAGGCACAGGCTGGTTCGGGCTGATCGGCTCCAAGACCAAGCGCGTGTCCTTCGAACGCCGGCTGCGCCAGCGCGGCATCACGGACGAGCGGCTGGCCGGCATGGTCTGCCCGATCGGAATACCAGGCATCGCCGGCAAGGAGCCGGCGGTCATTGCAATCGCGGTCGCGGCGCAGCTGCTGCAGCTCTGGCAGGCCCAGGCCGCGGCCGGCGCGACCGAACACGGAAAGAAGCAACAGGCATGAGCAACACCATCCAGGCATACCGCGGCAGCGTGCTGCATTTCAACGACGACCCGGCCTTCGCCGGCGACAGTTATCACTGGCATGAAGACGGGCTGCTGGTCGTCGATGGCGAGCGCGTGCTCGCCGCCGGCGACTACGACGCGCTGGCCGCCACCCTGCCGGCCGATGCGAAGCTGCACGACCTGCGCGGCAAGCTGATCCTGCCGGGCTTCATCGACACCCATATCCATTACCCGCAGAGCGACATGATCGCCTCGCCCGCACCCGGCCTCTTGCCCTGGCTGGAAACCTATACCTTCCCCACCGAGCGCAAGTTCCAGGACCCGGAACACGCCGGCGACGTCGCCCGCTTCTTCCTCGATGAACTGGCGCGCAGCGGCACCACCACCGCCATGGTCTACTGCACCGTGCACCCCGAATCGGTGGATGCCTTCTTCACCGAGAGCAGCGCGCGCAACCTGCGCATGATCGCCGGCAAGGTGATGATGGACCGCAACGCGCCCGACTTCCTGTGCGACACCGCCGAGAGCGGCGCCCGCGACAGCGAGGCACTGATCAGGCGCTGGCACAAGCAGGGTCGGCAGCTGTATGCGCTCACGCCGCGCTTTGCGCCCACCTCCACCGAAGCCCAGCTCGAACTGACCGGCGACCTGGCGCGCGCCTATCCCGACACCTACATCCAGAGCCACGTTGCCGAGAACACCGACGAGATCGCCTGGGTGAAGACGCTGTACCCGCAGGCGCGCAGCTATCTGGACGTGTACGACCGCTACGGCCTGCTGCGCGAACGCGCCATGTACGGCCACTGCATCTACCTCGACGACGCCGACCGCGCCCGCATGGCCGACACCGGCGCCGCGGCGGCGCTCTGCCCGACCTCCAACCTGTTCCTCGGCAGCGGCCTGTTCGACTTTCCCGCCGCCGACGCCGCGCGCATGCGGCTGTCGCTGGCCACCGATGTGGGCGGCGGCACCTCGTTCTCGATGCTGCGCACCATGAACGAGATCTACAAGGTCGCCCGCATGGGCGGCACCTATCTGCCGGCGCTGCGCATGTTCTACCTCGCCACCCTGGGCGGCGCGCGCAGCCTGCGCCTGGAAGACACGATAGGCAGCTTTGCGCCCGGCAATGAAGCCGACTTTGTTGTATTGGACCCACAGTGCACGCCGCTGCTGGCACGCCGCACCGATCGCTGCGAATCGCTGGAGGAATTGCTTTTCGCTCTCGCGCTGCTGGGCGACGACCGCGCCGTCGCAGCCACCTATTCCGCCGGCCGGCTGCTGGCGTCCTCCTCTGGAACAGCGGCTCATTGACGACACTGTCGGGTTGTTGTTCGACAACAACCCGACCATCAAGCTGACGACGCATGGTTTCGTCTCGTTTGCACCACAAGACGGCATGTCGCGCCTGATCGCGGTGCAGACAGTGGCAAAAATCCATGACTGATATCCGTGGCTATGAAAAAATACCCGTAATCAACATATGGCACCAGTTTTGCTTAGAGAGCACGTGTTCGATTTTTTATCGTTCCGTGCTCCAAACGGAATTTTTTAACCACTCGTAAGAAACCCGGAGAAGTCATGCAATCCAAATCCCCTCTCGTCAAGCTGATGCTGTCCACCGCCATTGCTGCGGCCTTTGCCAGCCCTGCCATGGCGCAAACCAGCGTCAACGTCGAAGGCATCGCTGACATGTATGTCGGCTCGATGAAGAACAGCGGCGATACCGGCCGCGTTACCAGAATGGGCAGCGGCGGCATGTCGACTTCCTACCTGGGCTTCAAGGGTGTGGAAGACCTGGGTGGCGGCCTGAAGGCGTCCTTCACGCTGGGCGCGTTCTTCCAGCTCGACAGCGGCACGCAAGGCCGCTTCGGTGGTGACACCCTGTTCTCCCGCGACGCCAACGTCGCGCTGTCCGGCAACTTCGGCGCCCTGACCCTGGGCCGCATGATCTCCCCGGCAACCCTGCCGGCCTTCCTGTTCAACCCGATCGGCGACTCCTTCACCTTCTCGCCGCTGATCCTGCACAAGGCCGTCCCGACCACCGGCTGGGCCAGCACCTTCGCCGGCGACACCGGCTGGAGCAATGCGATCCGCTACACCACTCCGTCCTTCGGCGGGCTGACCGCCAACCTGTACTACCAGCCGGGCGAAGTCGCCGCTGCCGCAAGCAAGAAGAACTTCGGCGGCAACGTGCTGTACTTCAGCGGCCCGCTGTCCCTGACCGCGGCCTACCATGACGTGCAGGTCAACAACCCGACCGACGCCCTGGGCGTGACCAGCAACGTCAACCGCCTCTCGCTGACCGGCGCCTCGGTGCCCTTCAGCGCCACCGCGCCGATCAACGCGACCGAGCAGAAGCTGTGGCTGGTTGGCGGCGCCTACGACTTCGGCGTGGCCAAGCTGTTCGCCACCTACGACCAGGCCAAGCACGACGTGGCGGACCTGCGCGACAAGACCGGCACCCTGGGCCTGTCGATCCCGGCCGGCGGCGCCGGCAAGATCCTGGCAGCCGTTGCCCAGACCCGTCGCACCAGCGACCTGTTCTCCGAGCTGCGCCGCACCACCTATACCATCGGCTACGACTACAACCTGTCCAAGCGCACCGACCTGTACACCTACCTGATGAACGACAAGGTCACCAGCTACGACAACGCGCAGAGCTTCGCCGTCGGCGTGCGTCACCGCTTCTGATCCATCCCTGTCGCCGGCATGGCGTCCATGCCGGCCCGCAAGGCATGCAAGCCCCGCTTTCAGCGGGGCTTTTTGTTTTGATCAACCGCCTGGAAAGAACACGGGGACTTGCGGTAAGAGCCGGGCCATCATGCGCGGCCCTGCAATGTCCGGTAATGCGTGAACTCAGTTCACCACGACATCGATGCCGCATTTGCTCTTGAGCAGATAGCCGGCGGTGCGCAGCAGCGGATCGCCGGCCTTGATCGCGGCGGACGGATTGGCGATCGCTTTCCAGTCCTTGAAGCCTTTCACGCCGGGCGCGATGCCCAGGTCCTTCATGGCCAGCGCATGCCAGCCGTAACGGTCCACTTCGCCGATGAATTCCGGCGCCTGCCCGCGCTCGGCCATCAGTTCGCGGGCACGCAGTTCTATCCTCTCCCGTTCATCGGGCGACGACTTGGAGAAGACGTGCTTGGCCAGCAGCACATTGAGCGCGGCGTCGGCGCGCTTGCCGGAAGCGAGATTACGTCGCAGCAGAAAGACGAAAACGAGGAGTGTGGCGACGAGCGCGAGGATTTCCATGAGGTGACTTGCCATTGAACGGCGTTGATCGGGGTTGGCAAGTTTAGCAAAGAAAAAGGTCCGTCCACCTTGCCCAGCCGTACGCCGCGCCAGCGAAAAATGCGGAGTTGCCAGGACGCGCGGAAGAAATGATGAGCTGAACTTCAATTGCCCCAAAGCCACAAACCGGCCTTCTTTTTCGAATGGCCTGACAGGCTCTGCATACAACTGGTTTTATTTGCAATCTCAAAGGAGCGTGGATATGGATGGCACAAGTGGCAGTCCCGGCGGACATAGTAGTGACGGAGTCAACTTTTGGCGGCACACATCGGAAATGCCGGAAAACAGGAATAGCCCACGCGCCAATCACAACCGGCGCAACACCGATGGAGGCAGCACATCGGATCGCGTGACTGCGCTCGACGTCGACTCCCGAACGGCGGAATCCGAATCGTCCGCAGACGACGATATGGATTCGGCCAGCAGGCCGGATGCGCAAGGATCGCGGCCCGGCTTGCCCAAAATGCACAGCCGTCCCTTGTCACCCTCAATAGCCATCGCCAGCATAAACGCCGAAAGACTAAGCGCCAGACACATCGCTCCCGTATCACCGCCCCGATCGGTCTCGCCCACCTCGCCAGCAACCGGATCACAGGCGTCTGCTTCTTCCCTCCTTTCGCGACAGCGGTCGGCAAAGGCCTGGAGCCAACTGATCATCGCAGCCAGAAGTAATAACGTGGCGCAGATCGATTTCCTGCTGAAACACGGCAGCAACAAGTCCGACAACGATACGGGGGATCGAAAACCGGCTGACGTCAACGAAGCCGACCACAAGGGCTACACCGCTGCGCACCATGCCGCTTGCAAGGGAAGCAACCGCGCGTTGCTCACCTTGCTGCAGCAAGGCGCGCAAACCGATATGCTGTCCGCCGATGGCGCCACGGCGACGATGCTGGCGGCGAAAAAGGGACGCTGCATCGCCGTCGAAATTTTACTGACCTATGACAATGTCCCGGCCACGTCCGACAGCCAATCCAGCCTGTCGGCTTCATCGGCAAAACACAATCTGCATCGCTACGAAGAGGCAGCAAGACAGTGGCGGGATCTGGAAGAAGCTGAGCGCCAGGAAAACCTGTCCAAGGCAGTCTACGCGGGAAAGTTCGACACAGCCGCCCGCATGATCGCTGCGGGCGGTATGGACCCTGATTTTGCCGATCAGCCCGGCTTACCCCTGCTGAGCCATGCCGCCAGGCGCGGCAGCATCGACATAGTTCGACTGCTGTTGTGCGTCGGCGCCAAGGTCAATGGGATCGATGATGGCGAAACGAGTCCATTGATGCATGCCGTCATGGCGCAACAAGTCGCTGTTATCGCTGTGCTGCTTCAGGCAGGCGCATCGATCGACCAGCAAAGAGAAGACGGAGAATCGGCGCTAACGCTGGCCGTGCGGGCCGATTCGACCGAGGTCGTGCATGCGCTCGTGGATGGGGAAAAGGGTTTTCCGCGCAATGGCAAGGCCAGAAAAACGCTGATAGCGCTAGCCATCAAGTTCGGCAGCCGCAATATCGCCCAAGAGCAACTGCCTCTGGGCGGTGATCTGCCCAATAGTGACGGCACGCTCTCGCTCGCTGTCTGCGCAAAAAACGGCGACCTGATCGGCTTGCAGTTCCTGCTGTCTGCCGGTGCCAACCTGGATCATCGATCCTATGACGGCCATACCGCCTTCACCCTGGCGGCCGCCAATGGTCATGTCGGGGTGGTACATGCTTTGCTGGTCCATCGCAGGCAGGCGGCGGTAGCAGATGCAGACAATTCCATACGCGCCCTGTTGAAACAAACCGATCACCACGGTCGAACCGCGTTGATGCTGGCTGCGTTGAACGGCCACACGGCCATGGTCGACATTCTTTTGAGGCAAGGAAGCGACTTGCACGCCCGCGACATCAATGGCATGAATGCACTTTTATGGGCCGTCGCCAAGGCCGACGGGGCAATGGTGAATTTGCTTTCCAACCATCGCGCCACGCACCGGTTTTTTGATCATGCAGGCAATTCCGGCATCATGATCGCAGCGCGATACGGCAACCTCGATACGCTCAAAGTGTTGCTCCTACCGATCTACGCTAACGATCTCTATAACATCAATACGCCCAACAAGGAAAAGGACACTGCACTCACAATTGCCGCTGCCAACGGCAACGAACCGATTGTCAAGGAATTGCTGCATGCAAAAGCAAAGGTCTTGCATGTCAACGCGATCGGGCGCAGCGCCAAGCTGGAAGCGGCGGCGCATGGACATACGGCAATCGTCGAACTGTTGGAAGCGGCGGAACAAAAGGCACTCAGCGCATCCCAATCCATGACAGGAATACTGGCGCCGCTTGCCAACATACCGCTACTCGGCCCCCTGTTGCTGCAGGCCTCATCCGTCAAGATCCCGGAAGTCGACCGTCAAGGCAATTCCTCCCTGGCCCTGGCAGCGCGCTACGGCCATGAGGCCATGGTGAGCCACCTCATCAATCCGACCGACCACGCTTTGGACTTATCAATGACAACAATCCGGCAGCAGGACGGGTTCAGGCTATTGCAGGACCCCGACTGCAACAGAATGCGCGATGACCTGCTAGCAAGATGGGACGTGCCGGCAATTGCCAGCCCGGTCGATATTGACCGGCAGAACAATAAAGGCTTGACGCCCCTGTACCTGGCCATCGCCAACGGCCACGAGCAAACCGCCAGAATCCTGGTGCAGCACGGTGCGCTGGTTAATCATGCCAGTCCCGACGGGATAACGCCGCTCTGGCTTGCCGCCACCATGCCGAAATACCGGCCTGGCACCTTGCAGAATGAAAACTCCGCTTTCACGCGAGAACAGGGCGACGCAATAATCCAGATGCTGCTTGACGCCAGTACCGATATCGACGGCCTATCCAGGAATGGGCAAACGCCCTTGCATGCCGCCGCAACATCCGGTCGGCTGACAGCAGTCGAGCTCTTGGTCAGTAACAAGGCCAATTTGAACATGCAAGATGGGCGTGGCATCTCCGCTTTAGGTCATGCCGCAAAAAACGGACACATACCTGTCGTTGAATACTTGCTAAGTCAGGGCGCTAGCCCGCATGTCGCTGCAGGTGTGCATTCGCCACTCATCCTGGCGGCGGGCAACGGACACGACGATATTGTCATGCTGCTCGCGCAAAACGGTGCGAATGTACATCATCTCGGCTTCAATGGCCGTACCGCGCTGATCGTGGCAGCTTTCCATGGAATGATATCGACGGTCGCACTGATGCTAAAGCTGGGCGCAAACCTGCATTACGCCTGCCGGGATGGTTTTACCGCACTCGACCATGCCACCCATGCAGGCCACGCCGACATCATCGCGCTGCTGCGGGCCGGCCATCCCGCGCCGCGCGACAAATAGGCAACTCTTCGCTGGCGAGCTTGCGCAGCCCGCTGGCTCTACTGTTCACCCTCCGCCAGCCCGTGCTGGCGCCGCCCCCGCCGCTTCCGGTATAGTCCGGTGCAATGCGTCAACAGCCAGCCCGTCTTCCATGTCCCGCCTGCCCGCCCATATCGACATCCACCTGATCCGCATTCTTTACCTGCTGCTGTCGGAGAAGAACGTGTCGCGGGTGGCGCTGAAGCTGAACCAGCCGCAGCCGTCGATCTCGGCCTCGCTGCGCAAGCTGCGCGAACTGACCGGCGACCCGCTGCTGGTGCGCGGCTCGCGCGGGATGGTGCCGACGCAGCATGGCGAAAGCCTGTTGAAGCCGGCCAAGCGCATTCTCGACGAGACCGAGCGGCTGTTCGTGCAGAAGCTGCCGTTCGAGGCGCGCGAGGAAGCGCGCACCTTCCGCATCGCCGCGCCCGATTACCTGGACAGCCAGTTCCTGCCCAACGTGGTGGCGCGGGTGCGGCGCGAGTCGCCCAAGAGCCGGGTGGTGATCTTAAACATCAGCCGCGACATCGACCATATCCGGCTGCTGTCGGACGGCGACCTTGATCTCGTGATCGCCAACTGGGACGAGCCGCCCGCCCACCTGCATCTGGCCAAGCTGTTCCAGGACCCGATCGCCTGCATCATGCGCGCCGACTGCGCCTATGCCCGCCGCACCGCGCCGGACGCGATGACGGTGGAAGACTACCTGTCGCTGCCGCATGTGGCGCCGTCGCAGATGATGCCCGGCTATCACGGCGTGATCGAGTCCTTCCTGGAACGCCACAACCTGCGCCGCAACGTGGTGGTGGAGTCGGCATACTTCGGCCAGATGCCCTACATGCTGCTGCAAAGCGACCTGGTGCTGACCACCGGCAGCCAGTTCCTGCGCTTCTATGAACAGAACCTGCCGCTGAAAACCTACAGCGTGCCGCTGAAGTTTCCGCCGATGCGCTTTTACCAGCTCTGGCATGACCGGGTGCATCATGCAAGCGAACACAAGTGGCTGCGCGACCTGATCGGCGCGGTTGCCCGCGAGCTGCAGCCACGCGCTGCTTCCTGAACGCCTTCATTCAACACCATCCTGAACCATGCTTCCTTCCCCTGTTTCCTCCGCCGCCGGCAAGACCCTGCTGGTGCGCAACGCCCGCCTGCTCGTCACCATGGATGCACAGCGCCGCGAGATACCGGATGGCGCGGTCTTCATCCGCGGCCATGTGATCGAGCAGGTCGGCCCAAGCGCCGAATTGCCAGGCGAGGCCGACGAGATCATTGATGCCAGCGGCCGCCTGGTCATGCCCGGCATGGTCAATACCCATCACCACATGTACCAGAGCCTGACGCGGGTGGTGCCGGATGCGCAGGACGGCGAGCTGTTCAAATGGCTGGGCGCGCTGTATCCGATATGGGCAGGTCTCACCGGCGAGATGATACGGGTCTCCACCCAGACCGCGATGGCCGAGCTGATGCTGTCGGGCTGCACCACCAGCAGCGACCATCTCTACATCTACCCGAACGACTGCCGGCTGGACGACAGCATCGAAGCGGCGCAGCAGATCGGCATGCGTTTCCATGCCACCCGCGGCGCGATGAGCGTCGGCCAGAGCAAGGGCGGCCTGCCGCCGGACGCGGTGGTGGAGCAGGAAGACGCGATCCTGAAGGACAGCCAGCGCCTGATCGAGACCTGGCATGACGCCAGCCGCCACGCGATGCTGCGCATTGCGGTGGCGCCCTGCTCGCCGTTCTCGGTCTCGCGCGACCTGATGAAGGCATCCGCCGAACTGGCCCGCAGCCATGGCGTGGCCATGCATACCCATCTGGCCGAAAACGTGAATGACGTCGCCTACAGCTTGGAGAAATTCGGCATGACGCCGGCGCAATACGCCGAGGACTGCGGCTGGGTCGGCCACGATGTCTGGCACGCCCACTGCGTGCAGCTGGACCAGCCCGGCATCGAGCTGTTTGCCCGCACCCATACCGGCGTGGCGCACTGCCCGTGCTCGAACATGCGGCTGGCCTCCGGCATCGCGCCGGTGCGGCGCATGCTGGACCATGGCGTGTCGGTCGGCCTGGGCGTGGACGGCAGCGCCTCCAACGACGGCGCGCACATGCTGGGCGAGGCGCGCCAGGCGATGCTGCTGCAGCGGGTGGGATTCGGCCCGGACGCAATGACGGCGCGCCAGGCGCTGGAACTGGCCACGCTGGGTGGCGCGAAGGTGCTGGGTCGGGACGACATTGGCGCGCTGGCGCCGGGCATGTCGGCTGACCTGGTGATGTTCAGGCTGGATCAGCTGGCCTATGCCGGCGCGCTGCACGACCCGGTGGCTGCGCTGGTGTTCTGCACGCCATCGAGTGTGGATTGCAGCATCATCCACGGCCGCGTAGTGGTGAAGGAAGGCCAGCTTGCTACGCTGGACCTGGGGCCGCTGGTGGAGCGGCATAACGGGCTGGCGCGGGAATTGATGGAAGCGGCGCGGCACAGTTAAGGGGGAGGGTGCAGTAGCTTCTGAAGTTGCCGTTGCCGTTGCTTTTGCTTTTGCAGTGGCCGTTGCCGTTGCAGTTGCTTTTAAATCCCGTTGAGCGCGCCGTGTCAGCGGTGCCCGGAGCGGGAAAAGGTGCGGCGTCTGTCTGAGTCAAGCGCAGCTTGGCGAGTTTAGCCGCGCCCCGCTCCGGGTACCGCTGGCACGGGAACCCCGCGCAGCGGGGCGCGATCACCGGGTCGCCTTTTTTTGGTCACTTTTTTTGGCGAAGCAAAAAAAGTGACCCGGCCGCCGGGACGGACTCCCGGCTTGTCTCCACGGCAGTGCAGCCGCCTTGCGTCACCCGGCAACGCCCGGGCAGCACTGTCGGTGTTGATGTTGACGTTCGTATTGAAACTTCAAACTTCAACTTCAAAAGCAACTGCTGCTTCGCAGTGACGTCTTTACGCCGGGTGAAGCAACACGACCTCACTGTCGTCATGACCAGGCCGGGAGTTCGCCCCGGCAGGCGACCTACTTCTTTTGCTTCGCCAAAAGAAGTAGGCAAGAAAAGGCGACCCGGTGATCGCGCCCCGCTGCGCGGGGTCCCCGTGACGTCGATGCATGGAGCGGGGCGCGGCTAAACTCGCCAAGCTGCGCTTGACTCAGACAGACGCCGCACCTTTTCCCGCTCCACGCACCGACGTCACGGCGCGCTCAACGGGATTTAAAAGCAACTGCAACGGCAACCGCGACTGCAACGGCACCAGCCCCCTCCCCTCAATGCGCCCCGCCCGCATCCACCGGCGTCTTCGACCTCACAGGCCGCGTCATCCACACCAGCCCGATCAGCAGGATGAACAGAATTGCCGACATGTAGAAGATGTCAGTCGCGCCCAGCGTGCCCGCCTGCACCGACAGGCTGCGCTCGATCACGGCCCAGGCGCCCTGCTCCGACATGCCCTGCGCCTGCATTGCCTGCACCGCCTGGGCGAAGGCCGGGTTGGATGGTCCGGCATGCTCGGCCAGCTGTGCATGGTGCAGCGTGCTGCGGCTGTCCCACAGCGTCGAGGTGAGCGAGGTGCCCATGCCGCCGAACATGATGCGCACGAAATTCGACAGGCCGGCCGCTGCCGGGATGCGATCCGGCGACAGGCCGGACAGGATGATAGACGTCAGCGGAATGAAGAACATCGCCATCGCCGCGCCCTGGATCACGGTCGGGATCATCAGCGTCATGGTGTCGACTTCAGGCGTGAAGCGCGAACGCAGGAAGAACACCAGCGCGAAGATCAGGAAGGCAGTCGAGGCGACGAAGCGCGCGTCGACCTTGGGCAGCATCTTGCCCACCAGCGGCGAGAGCAGGATGGCGAAGATGCCGACCGGGGCCATCACCTTGCCGGCCTCGGTGGCGGTGTAGCCGATCTGGGTCTGCAGCCATAGCGGCAGGATCACCAGGCTGCCGAAGAACAGACCATAGGCCACCGAGATCGCCACCACGCCGCCGCTGAAATTGCGGCCGGCGAACAGCGACAGGTCCACCACCGGATGGTCTTCACCCAGCTCCCAGATGATGAAATAGATGAAAGCCACCAGCGCCACCGCGGTCAGCACGATGATCTCGCCGGAAGCGAACCAGTCCAGTTCCTTGCCCTTGTCCAGCATCAGCTGCAGCGAGCCAACCCAGATCACCAGCAGCGCAAGACCAATCTTGTCGATCGGCAGCCTGACCGTCTTCGATTCGCGGGTGTGATAGATGGACCAGCTGGCCCAGGCCGCGAACAGGCCGATCGGGATGTTGATGTAGAAGATCCACGGCCAGGTGTAGTTGTCGGAAATCCAACCGCCCAGCAGCGGCCCCATGATCGGCGCCACCAGCGTGGTCATGCCCCAGAACGCCAGCGCCATGCCGCTCTTGGCCGGCGGATAGCTGGCCAGGAGCAGCGACTGCGACAGCGGAATCATCGGCCCCGCCACCGCGCCCTGCAGCACGCGGGCGGCGATCAGGATCTCGATGCTGGGCGCGACGCCGCAAAGGAAGGAAGCCAGCACGAACAGCAGGATGGAGGTAATGAACAGCCGCACCTGGCCGAAGCGCATCGTCAGCCAGCCGGTCAGGGGCACCGAGATCGCGTTCGATACCGCGAACGAGGTGATCACCCAGGTGCCCTGCTGCGGCGACACGCCCATGTCGCCGGAGATGGCCGGGATCGACACGTTGGCGATCGATGAGTCGAGCACGTTCATGAACACCGCCAGCGACAACGCCAGCGTGCCCAGCACGAGCGGCGTGCCGCTCAGCGGCGGCAGGGCGGCGCGGGGAGCAGTGGCCATCTCAGCGCTTCGCCACGGCCGCGCTGTTGTCGGCGATGATGCGGGCGATGTCCTGCTCGGCCTCGCGGTCGGCGGCATCGAATACCCGGGTCTCGTAGGCCGGCGCGGTGCGGGCCGCGCCGCTGGAGGTGAGGGAGGTGCCTTCGGCATGGGCGATGTCCACCTTCACTTCCATCGACAGGCCGATGCGCAGCGGCTTTTCAGCCAGCTCCTTCGGGTCGAGCTTGATGCGCACCGGCACCCGCTGCACCACCTTGATCCAGTTGCCGCTGGCATTCTGCGCCGGCAGCAAGGCAAAGGCGGCGCCGGTGCCGGCGGCCAGGCCCACCACCTGGCCGTGATAGACCACGTCGTCGCCATACAGGTCCGAATGCAGGGTCACCGGCTGGCCGATGCGCATCTGCGCCAGCTGGCCTTCCTTGAAATTGGCGTCCACCCACAGCGCATCCAGCGGCACGATGGACAAGAGCGGCGCGCCGGGCGCGACACGCTGGCCGACCTGCACCGAGCGCCGCGCCACATAACCTGTGATAGGCGCCGGCAGCTTGGTGCGGGCATAGGCGAGGTAAGCCGAGCGCACCTGGGCGGCGGCGCGCAGCACATTCGGATTCTCGGCCACCGGCGTGCTGCTGGTCAGCGCCTGGTTGGACGCCAGCTGCTCGCGCGCGGCCTGCAGCGCCGACTCCGCCGCCTTTACGGCATTGCGCGCATGCTCGATATCCTCGCCGGACACGGCGCCGGTGCCGGTCAGGCGGGTGCGGCGCGCCAGGTCGTCGCGGGCGCGCGCCAGCTCGGTGCTGCGCAGCGCGATGTTGGCATTGAGCGCGCCGGTGTTGACGAACAGGGTGCGGGTTTCGCGCACGGTCTGGGCCAGCTGCGCTTCGGCCTGGGCCAGCGCCACCTTGGCGTCGGCCGGATCGAGTTCCACCAGCGGCTTGCCCATTTCCACCCGCTCGGTGTCGTCGGCATGGATGGCGATCACGGTGCCGCCGACCTGGGGCGTGACCTGCACCACATTGCCGGCGACATAGGCGTCGTCGGTGCTTTCGAAATGGCGGGCGAAGATGAACCACCAGATGCCGTAGGCCACCAGCGCGGCCAGCACCAGCAGGGTGAAGCCAATCAGGAAGACACGGCGCTTGCCGTTGCGGGCCGGGGCCGGCGTTGGGGCCGGCGCTGCCTGTGGAGCGGAACTTTGCATGGTCATGATGCGGATTTCGATGAGGAAGAGGATTGTTCGGTGACTGGGAGCCTGCGCGGCAGAAGGGTCGGCGGCTGCAACGCGCGAGAAAACGGTCCAGTTTGGCACCCCCAACTGCGCCCAGGGGGCCACCCTGGGCTTGTTGGCGCTACCAAACCGTCCTCGTTTTTCGCGCGTTTCGCTACGCCGCCTTCTACCGCGCAGGCTCCCAGGCCGGCGGCATCGGCATCGGCATCGAAGCCGCCGCCCAGCGCCCGGATCAGGTTTACGCGCAGGTCGGCGCGGCGCGCCTGGTTTTCCAGCTCGACCTTGCGCTGCACGATCAGCGCCAGTTCGCTGGCCAGCACCGGCAGCATATTGGTGGTGCCGACCCGCTCGCGCTCGCGCGCCAGGCGCAGCGCATTGCTGGCGGCCTGGGTGGCGGCCCGCTGATGGCCGCCCTGCGCCTCGGCGGCGCGCAGCGACTGCACCTGGTCGGCCACGTCGCGCAGCGCATCCACCAGCGTCTGGTTATAGCCGGCGACGGCATTGTCGTAACCGGCGACCCGGCCCTTGAGCTGCGCGCGCAAGCGGCCGCCTTCGAACACCGGCAGGCGAATCGCCGGGCCAATGCCGACGATGCGGCTGCCGGCTTCCAGCAGGCGCGGCAGCGACAGCGTGGAAAAGCCGGCGAAGGCGGTCAGGTTCACGTTCGGATAGAACTGCGCCTTGGCGCTGGCAATCTCGCCCTGCGCCGCCTCGACCCGCCAGCGGCTGGCGACGATATCGGGCCGGCGGCCCAGGAGGCCCAGCGGCAGCTGGTCGGGCAAGGCCGTCGCCGAGTCCGGCGGCAGCGCCGGCGCCGCAATCGCCAGGCCGCGGTCCGGGCCCTTGCCCGTCAGCGCCGCCAGCTGGTTGCGGGTCAGCGCCATCGCTTCCTGCCACTGCACGATCTCGGCGCGCAAGCCTTCCAGCTGCTGGCGCGTCTGTTCGCTCTCGCTTTCGGTGTCCAGGCCGGCCTTGAAGCGCAGCGCGGTCAGGCGGCCGAGCTTTTCACGGGCCACCAGCTGCTGCCGGGTCAGTTCCAGCTGGGCGTTCTGGCGCGCCAGCTGCAGCCAGGCGCGGCTGATGGCGGCTGTCAGCGTCAGGCGCGCGCTGTACTGCTCGGCGTCCACCGCCCGGCCCTGCGCCAGCGCGGCGCGCAGCTCGGCATCGTGCCGGCCCCAGAAGTCCAGTTCATGGGAAAAATTCAGCGCAAGCTGGGTGTCGGCCTTGTATTCGCCAGCCAGCGGCGGCGGAATCAGCCCGGTTTCGGTGTAGCGCTGGTAAGTGCTGCTGAGGCCGGCGCCCACGGTGGGCAGGCGGTTGGCGCGGCTCAGGTCGACGGCAGCCTGCGCCGAGGCCAGGCGCGCCGCGGTGACCTGCAGGCCGGGATTGTCGGCCAGCGCTTCTTCCACCAGGGCACGCAGCGGCGCGCCGCCAAGCTGGGCCACCCAGTCCAGGGTGGGCCAGGCGCCGCCCTGGGCCGGCAGGCTGGCGGCAGCGGATAGGTCGGATGGCGTCTGCAACTGCTTGCTGCTTTCTATGCCCTTGAAGTTGGCGCAGGAAGACAGCAGCAGCGCGCCAGTCAGGGCGACGGCGCCGGCCTTGATCCTGCCGGATCGCATTGGCGTGAATCTCGTCATGCTGTACTCGTGGAAATGTTCGGATAGGGACCGGATGACCCGGCATCATGCGCCAGGAAATGCCAGAAGGATGTTTCAATGTCGGCTTTAATTGACTAGGCAGTAATATAGCCGAAACATGGAAAGCAGAACCGCAAAACAATACTTCCCTGCGTTTATGCCGTCAACGCGCAGAAAAACGGTACGAGTCTGTTCCAGGCGGGAGTGTACGTTGCCCCGCCAGCCGGATAAATGCTGCGGATGGCAATGCATTATTGTCTTGAGGGAAACAATGATGGTGGAAATGCGCGGCCCGCCCTGCCACACCAGGACCTGACCAGCGCAAACGCTCCTGGCGCGTGAAGCAGACACGCCAGAAGCACGCTCTGGCGCTGTCAGAAGCGATAGGTGACGCCGGCCCTGATGACCGGATATACGCGGAAGTTATCGACCTTGTCGCTGAGGCTGGCGCGCTCGACATTGATATCCTCGGCAAGTTGGGCGCACATCGGCTGCGGCAGGCTGCAGCCGGTGGTCGCCAGCGCCACGCGCGGCCTGCCTTGCAGCATGGCGCCCACATCCACGGCCACACCCCAGCGTTTTTCCGCCTTGGGCGCCCTGCCCCAGCCGAGCCCGAGATAGGGCGCGAGATGGCGGAAATCGATGCGGCCATCCAGCCTGCCGGCTTCCGACACGCTGTATTGACGGTTATTGATCATGTAGCTGCCACTGGCATTGGGCAGGCCGGCGGCATCGATCCGGTTGCCATTGAACATCAGGCCACTGGTCAGACGAAAGCCCTGGTCGACCGGGTAATAGTCCAGCAGCAGGTCGATGGTGCGCAGCCTGAGCTGGAAATCGTAGTCGACGGAACGGGTACGCTCGGACTTGTCATGTTCGAGCAGGCTTGCGCCCACGCGCAGGCTCAGCCTGTCGCTCAAGGGAGTGGCGACATGCAGCGCAAGTCCGGTCGTACCGGCCGACACCGAGAGGTCGTGATCCATGGCAAATCCAATAACCGGAAAGGCGACAGTAGCGGCAAGACAGAAAACAAACTTATTCATTTATGACAATTTCCAGGAAGATAACACCAAGAAAACAACTTTTAACGACATTCGCCATTATAAAATTTATTTCCTGGAGACAATGAAAAATTGCGGCACAGAAACTTTCCGTTGTTTTTATACGGCAATTTATTTCTTCAAGGATACAAAATTCCTGATCTGCGCTATGATGCGTCCGTCTCCTCCTTCCTGTAAGGGAACGGGTTAGCCCGCGGCCGCAAGGCAACGCGGGCTTTTTTTTGTTGTTGGCGGTTCCACCGAAATCAGGCAGAATGCGCGGGCTTCATACAAAAAAATCCATTGCCTGAAGGTGAGGAGACAAAAAAAGCCCGCGTCCAACGACGCGGGCTTTTTCCTTTTCTCCCCGCCTGCTGCGCGGGAACGGCCTGCCCTGCTATCTTCCGGCGTCGACGTCGGCGTCGCCGGGATCGACGGCTTCGACGTTATCCACCCTATCGGTATCGATGTCATTGCCATCGGCCTCGATGCTGTCGCGCGATGCCGCGGCCCGTTCGCCGGTGCCGCCCGAGTCGGAATCGCTGTCGAGATTGGCGTCGCCGACGTCGGGACCTGCGGTGCCGCCAGCCATTGAGGCGTCCGGGTCGGAGGTCGTGCCCATCTCCATGTCCAGGCCGACATCGCGTGAAAGACCCGGCCCCTGCATGTCGCTGCCGGTGTCGGATATATCGCTGGGACCGAGCGCGTCGGTGCCGTGGCCCCGTCCCAGGCTGCGATCCGGGCCGCTGGTGAGATAGTCCGGGTCCAGGGTGCTGTCTGCCATGATCTGCTCCTTTAATGATCGATTGATAAATTTAGATGGGAAGCAGGTGGAACAGTTCGGCCGGCAGGCCTGTGCGGGCTTGCGTGGAATCATCGAAAGTACAAGCGCCGCCCCGGATTTGCGAACAATCAAGCGATTAAAAAAATCGGCGTACTGCCGATGCAAACAAGTTCGATAAGTGATACCTTCGAGAGACCGTTTGCATTTTAATCAGACTATCCGGACAGGATCTGATGAAGAAAGCGCCGCTCTACAGCAGCTCACGCCGCAGTCCTCCCAGACAGCCTGCGTCGCCCTCCGATGGCGAGCCGGCCAGGGAAGGCAGCCACAAGCCTGCTACGCCCTCCCCCGCCGTCGCCGCTGCCAGTGCAGCGCCTTCTCCCGCAACGTCAGTCCACAGCAAGCCGCGCCGCATGCATCGCCTGCGCAGCGTCATGGCGCGCCATGAACGCCTGCTGCTGGTGCTGGGCTCGGCGCTGCTGACCCTGGCGCTGATGATCGCCTGGACCGCCAGCCGGCCGCTGCCACGCGAGCTGAAGCAGGAAGACATCGACGCCGCGGTGCTGCACACCATGCAGGAAAAGGTGATGCCCTCGGCCGAGGCGCGCGCTTTTCGGGCAGTCCATCCCTCGGTGGTGCGCATACGCCAGCTCGGTCACGTCGACGGCAAGGAAGGCGACGTGGTCAAGGGCGTGGGCACCGGCGTGGTCATCCTCGACAAGGGCGTGATCCTGACCAATCTGCATGTGGTGGCCGGCGCCGAGCGGGTGCAGATCACCTTCGCCGACGGCAGCGTCTCGGAAGCCGGCGTGATGAATGTGCAGCCCGAAAACGACCTTGCGGTGCTGCAGGCCAAGACCATCCCGGACGACCTGGTGGCAGCCACCCTGCGCCCCAGCCGCGACCTGGCGATGGGCGACCATGTGATCGCCGTCGGCTTCCCGTTCGGCATCGGCCCGTCGGTGTCGGCCGGCATCGTGTCCGGCCTGAAGCGGGAATACCGCTCGCCGGAAGGCAACAAGATCCTGTCCAACCTGATCCAGTTCGACGCCGCCGCCAATCCCGGCAATTCCGGCGGACCGCTGGTGACGATGGATGGCGAGGTGGTGGGCATCGTGACCGCCATCTTGAACCCTGGCGACCAGGGTGTATTCATCGGCATCGGCTTTGCGGTCCCGATCGAAAACGCGGCGGCGGCGGTCGGCATGTCGCCCTTCTGAACGCAAACGGAACAATCCCATGATAGAACGTCAGACCGGCGGCACCGATGTATCGCGGCAGATGGAGCAGGTGCTCGATGAAGTCAAGAAAGTGGTGGTGGGACAGGACCATTTCCTGGAACGGGTGCTGGTGGCCATCCTGGCCCAGGGCCATCTGCTGGTGGAAGGCGTGCCCGGCCTGGCCAAGACCCTCACCGTGAAAACCCTGGCGCGCACCCTGCGCGGCAATTTCAAGCGCATCCAGTTCACGCCCGACCTGGTGCCGGCCGACCTGGTCGGCACCCGCATCTACAACCAGAAGACCGGCGACTTCTCCACCTCCTTCGGCCCGGTGTTCACCCACCTGCTGCTGGCCGACGAGATCAACCGCGCCCCGGCCAAGGTGCAGAGCGCGCTGCTGGAAGTGATGCAGGAATACCAGGTCACCATCGCCGGCGAAACCCACAAGGTGCCGCAGCCCTTCCTGGTGATGGCGACCCAGAATCCGATCGAGACCGAGGGCACCTATCCGCTGCCGGAAGCCCAGGTCGACCGCTTCATGATGAAGATCCTGGTCGGCTATCCGACCGAGGAAGAGGAATTCGTGATCGCCAACCGGGTCACCGGCCCGGCGCCGTCGGTGGCCGCGGTCACCAGCATGGAACACCTGGCCGAGCTGCAGCGCGAGTGCCGCAACGGCTACGTCGACCCGTCGCTGATCCAGTACGCGGTGCGGCTGGTGGCCGCCACCCGCGAGCCGGAAAGGCTGGGCGTGCGCGACGTGGCGCCCTACCTGACCTACGGCGCCAGCCCGCGCGCCACCATCGGCCTGGTGGAGTGCGCACGGGCGCTGGCCTTCCTGCGCGGCCGCAATTACGCGCTGCCGGAAGACATGGTCGACATCGCGCCCGACGTGCTGCGGCACCGGCTGTCGCTGTCCTACCAGGCGCTGTCGGAAGGCATCAACAGCGACGTGCTGATCCAGCGCATCATGAAGCACCTGCCGGCGCCGGAACGCGCGCTCGAAGCCCATGTCCGCTACGACAACAACGCCTGAAGCCCTGCTGCACCGGCTCGAATGGACCGTGCTGCGACGGCTCGACGGCCTGCTGCACGGCGACTACCGCACCCTGTTCCGCGGCCATGGCGTGGACCTGGCCGACCTGCGGGAATACCAGCACAGCGACGACGTGCGCCATATCGACTGGAACGTTACCGCCCGGCTGCAGACGCCGCATGTGCGGGTCTATAACGAGGAGCGCGAGACCAGCGCCTGGTTCCTGCTGGACCTGACCTCCTCGCTCGACTTCGGTTCAGGCGCGATCAAGAAAGGCGCGATCGCCACCGAACTGGTGGGCGTGCTGGCGCGCATGCTGTCGCGCCACGGCAACCGGGTCGGCGCCGTGCTCTACAGCGGCAAGGTGGAAGCGGTGATTCCGGCCGGCAGCGGGCGCCGCCATGTGCTGCACATCCTGCATCGCATGCTGGCGCTGGCGGAGCAGACCCGCCAGCCGGCGGCGCGGCGCGCCGCGCCGGCGCCGTCCGAAACCCGGCTGCAGGACCTGCTGCAGTCCGCCGGCCATGCCATCGCCCGGCGTTCGCTGCTGTTCGTGATCTCGGACTTCATCAGCGCGCCCGGTTGGGAAAAGCCGCTGGCCCAGCTGTCGCAGCGGCACGAGGTGCTGGCGGTGCGGCTCTACGACCCGCTTGAGCAGGACCTGCCCGACCTGGGCTTTCTGATGATGCAGGATGCCGAAACCGGCGAGCAGCTGTTCGTCGACACCCACGACCGCGGCTTTCGCAAGCGCTTCGCCGCGCTGGCCGAAGCCCGCGAGAACGCGCTGCGCACGGCCTTCTCGCATGCCGGCGTCGACGTGCTGGAACTGTCCACCGAAGACCATCTGATGGACGCGGTGATGCGTTTCGCCGACCTGCGCCGCCGCCGCAGCAGTCTCTCGGCCGGCGGCGTGCTGCCCAAACATCTGGAGCATTAAATGACTTTTCTGTGGCCAGAAATGCTGTTCCTGCTGCTGCTCGTGCCGCTGCTGCTGGGCCTGTACTTCTGGCTGCTGCGACGCAGGAAGCGCATGGCGGTGCGCTACGCCAGCCTGGCCATGGTCAGGGAAGCGATGGGGCCGGCGCAGCGCATGCGGCGCCACATACCGCCGCTGCTGTTCCTGCTTTCAATCATCCTGATGCTGCTGGCCGTGGCCCGTCCGGCGGCGGTGGTCACGCTGCCATCGATGAACGAAACCGTGATCCTGGCCATCGACGTCTCGGGCAGCATGCGCGCCAATGACGTGCAGCCCAACCGCCTCGCCGCGGCGCAGGCGGCGGCGCGCGCCTTCATCGAGGACCAGCCGCAGACCACCCGCATCGGCGTGGTGTCCTTCGCCGGCACCGCCTCGCTGGTGCAGGCGCCCACCCGGGTCAGGGAAGACCTGCTGGCCGCGATCGACCGCTTCCAGCTGCAGCGCGGCACCGCGGTCGGCAGCGGCATTCTGGTGTCGTTGAAGGCGCTGATCCCGGAAGTCGAATTCGACCTGCAGTCGGACAATCCGCGCCCGGCCAAGCGCGAAGGCGGCGCCCGCTCGCTGGACAAGCCGGCGGCGCAAGGCCAGGCGCCGGCCCCGGACTTCAAGCCGGTGGCGCCCGGCTCCTATTCGTCGGCGGTGATCATCCTGCTCACCGACGGCCAGACCACCACCGGCCCCGACCCGCTCGAGTCGGCCAAGATGGCCGCCGAGCGCGGCATACGCATCTTCACGGTGGGCGTCGGCACGGTCAACGGCGAGATCCTGGGCGAGGAAGGCTGGTCGATGCGGGTGCGCCTGGACGAGGATGCGCTGAAGGACATCGCCAAGACCACACACGCCCAGTACTTCTATGCCGGCAATGCCACCGACCTGACCAACATCTACAAGTCGCTGAACTCGCGGCTGGTGATGGAAAAGAAATCGACCGAGATCACCGCGCTCTTTTCGGCGGTGGCCGCCTTCCTCGCGCTGCTGGCGGCCGGCCTGTCGATGCTGTGGTTCAACCGGATACTGTAGCGGCCGCCCGCTGATGGCGGCAGGCGCATCATGCCCTGCGGTGCCCTCTTCCGCTGTGGAACGTCCTGCAGGCGACAGCCGTGCTGCGGGCCGAAGTCACTGCGCCATATACCCGTCTAACCATCCCCGAACAGCGCCTGCCTGAGCGCTTCGGCAAAGGTCAGCGCCGCCACCGGCAGGGTACGGCCGGCACGCGCCACCAGCTGCAGCCGGCTGCCGGCCAGCGCCGCATCGGTCAGGGGCAGGCTCACCAGCTCCCCCAGCGCGCAGTCGCGCCGGGTGCCGGCTTCGAACTGGAAGCACAGCGCATCGCCGTGGCGGGCGAATGCCTTGATGGTTTCCACCGAGCTGGACTGGACCACCGTACGCAGCTTCAGCCTCGATCTGGCGATGTGCGCATCGATCAGCCGGCGGCTGCCGAAGGAGGTGTCGCCCAGCGCGACCGGATAGGCCTGGCAGTCGGCCAGGCGCAGGCTGCGGCGCGACGCCAGCGGATGGTCGGGCCGCATCATCACATGCAGCGGTTGCGCCATGTCGGCCAGCAGCTTGACCTGCGGCGGCGGCGGCGGATCATGCGCCACCACCAGTTCGACCTCGTCCTGCATCAGCGCCGCCATCAGGCTCTGCGTTCCGCCCACCTGCAAATGAAACTGCACGCCGGGATGCCTGGCCTGCCAGCCGGCGACGATGCGCGGGACGATGTCGGTGCCGACCGACTCCGCGCAGCCCAGCCGCACCTCGCCGCGCATCAGGCCGCGCAGCTGCTCGACCTGGCTGGTGGCCGATTCCAGCTCGGACAGGCTGCGCCGCACGAACGACAGCATCACCTCGCCGGCGGCGGTCAGGCGCACGCCGCGCGGCAGCCGCTCGAACAGCGGCGTGCCCAGGTCTTCCTCGGCCTCCAGTATCTTGCGGTTGAGCGCGGTCGACGCCACATGCAGCGCCTCGGCCGCCTTGCGGATCGAGCCGGCGCGTGCGACCGCGTCGAGATACACATACAGCCGGGGCGGATGCAGCATCCCTACTCCATTTCGCTTTCATGCCAGCGCGACAGCGCCAGCCGCGACAGCGTCACCATCAGGCCGAACAGCAGCACGCCGGTGACCGTGATCATCAGCAGCGCCGCAAACAGCCGCGGTATGTTGAGCTCGAAGCCGGCCTGCAGGATCTGGTAGGCCAGGCCGGTGCCGCTGCCGCCGGTGCCGGCGACGAACTCGGCCACCACCGCCCCAATCAATGCCAGGCCGGACGAGATGCGCAGGCCGCCGAAGAAGCTGGGCAGGGCGCTCGGGATGCGCAGCCGCACCAGCGTCTGCCAGCGGGTGGCGCGGTTGAGCCTGAACAGGTTCAGCAAACCGGGGTTGACGCTGCGCAGCCCGAGCACCGTATTGGAGATGATGGGGAACAGGGCCATCATGGTGGCGCAGATGGTCAGCGCCGGCAGCGGCGTCTTGACCCAGATGATGATCAGCGGCGCAATGGCCACGATGGGCGTGACCTGCAGCAGGATCGCATAGGGAAACAGGCTGGCCTCGACGATGCGGTTCTGCACGAACAGGAAGGCAGCCGCCACGCCCAGCACCACCGCCAGCGCAAAGGCCAGGAAAGTGATGCGCAGCGTCACCAGCAGCGCGCCGAACAGCAGCGGCCAGTCCGCCACTAGGGTCTTGAAGATGGCCGACGGCGTTGGCACCAGGTAGACCGGCACCTCGAAGGCGGTGCACAGCGCCTGCCACAGCAGCAGCAGCAGTGCGCCCACGACCAGCGGCGCGACGATGCGCTGCGCATGCGGATTGGCCAGCAGCGGCCGGCGCGCCGGCGCCGGCGCCGGCGCGGAAGATGGGGATGTCATCACGGTCTCCATGGTCAGAGCTGGTTGGCCTCGACCAGCAGCGCCGACAGCTGCTGGCAATAGCCCAGGAATTGCGGCGACACGCGAAACGCCTCGTCGCGCAGCAGCGGCCCGTCGATCGGCACTTCGGCAATCACGCGACCCGGACGCGCCGCCATCACCACCACCTTGCTCGACAGGTAGACCGCTTCGTAGATGCTGTGGGTGACGAACACCACGGTGATGTCGCGCTCGGCCCATAGGCGGCGCAGGTCCGCATCGAGCTTGTTGCGGGTGAACTCGTCGAGCGCGCCGAAGGGCTCGTCCATCAGCAGCAGGTTGGGCCGGGTCGCCAGCGCGCGGGCAATGGAGGCGCGCATCTGCATGCCGCCGGACAGCTCGCGCGGGTAGGACTTGCCGAACTTTGCCAGGCCCACCAGTTCCAGCGCCTCATCCACCCTTGCCGTGCTTTCGGCACGCGGCACGCCGGCCAGGTCCAGCGGCAGCCGCACATTGTCTTCCACCCTGGCCCAGGGCATCAGCGTGGCTTCCTGGAACACCATGGCCAGCGTGCGGCCCGGCGTGTTCACGGTCGCCATGCTGCCGCCCCACCAGCGTATCTGGCCGGCCGACGGCGTCTCCAGGCCGGCGTACATCTTCAGAAGCGTGCTCTTGCCGCAGCCCGACGGCCCCAGCAGCGACACGAATTCGCCGCGCCGTATTTTCAGGCGCACCCGGTCCAGCGCATGGGTGCCGTTCGGATAGGTCTTCTCGACCTGGTTGGCCAGCAGCAGCACATCGTCATCCACGCTGTCGGGCGCTGGCGCCTTGGCGACGCCGGATAGATCTTCACGCTTCATGCCTGCCTCCTAGGATTGCCTGACCGGTATCTGGGTCGATACGCGGAACACTTCGTCCTCGCCTTCGCGCTGCAGCAGTTCCAGCAGCATCTTGCGCATCAGCAGGCCCGGCTTGTCCGACTCCATGTGGAATTCCTGGCGCCGCCGGGTATCCATGCAGGCATCGGCATCGGTCGCCTCGAGGATCTCGCGGTCCTCGTCCGTGATCGGGCGGTCCCAGGCTATGAGCTCCTGGGTCGAGCAGTCTTCCTCGCTGTCGTTGCGGTACAGCCACTGCGCCAGCATCATGGTGTCGTCATCGATCGGGGTGGCGCAGTTGTAGATGATGTGATGGCGGCCCGAGGCCGGATAGACGCAGCCGAAGCGGCGCGAGAACGGCATGAACCAGCGGTTGATCAGATGGCGTTCGGTCACGGGCTCGGTGGTGCCTGTGATGCGGTGGCTCTGCTCGGGATTGCGAATCGGCACATGGGTCTCGGCCTCGAAGCCCCAGTCATTGGGACGGAACTCGTATTTCGACGGCAGCGGCTTGTCCATCATCCCGAAATTGGCCTTGTGCACAAAGCTGAAATGGGAATTGTCGAAGGAGTTCTCCATCATGCGGAACGGGCTGGTGTTCCATTTCTGGTAGAACTGGTGGATGCGGCGGTAGGCCGGATCGCCCTCTTCCGGAAAATGCGGTATCGGTTGCAGCGGCTCTTCCAGCGCCACCCAGGCATAGCCGTATTTCTCCTCGCAGCGATAGGCCGGCACGCAGGCGCCGCGCGGTATGTTGCCGTCGGGGTTCTGCGGAATGCGCACGCAGGCGCCCTCGCCGTTATAGGTCCAGCCGTGATAGCCGCAGACGATATTGCCGCGTTCCACGAAGCCCTTGGAGAGTTTCGCGGTACGGTGGCAGCAGCGGTCCTTCAGCGCGGCCGGCGTGCCGTCCTCTTTCAGGAACAGCACGATGTCCTCGCCCATCAGCCGGAACGGCTTCGGGCCGTCCTGCAGGTGCGCAACCGGCATGATCGCGTACCAGAATTTCCTGAGCACTTTCTGCTTGGTGGTCAACATCTTCATCACTCCTGTTGCTGGCGGGCCCTGCCCGCCCCGGCCGGCGCGCCGTTGTTGGTCGCCTTCGCCGGTCTAACGGCCGCATGCCTGGCAGGGCGGCCGAGATGTTTGCGCATCGTTACGGCATGACCTTCAGGTCTTTCACGAACTGGGTGGTGTAGGCCTTCTTCCAGTCTGCCTCCGCCTTGAGCAGGCCGGCCTCGACCATGAAGTCGTAGGTCTTCTTCCAGCGCGCGTCCGACATCGTGCCTATGCCCTGTTTCGCCGCATCGCCGCCGCCGATGAAGTTGAATTCCTTGAGCTTCTCCATCGCGAAGGCGAGCTGGTCATCCTTCATGTTCGGGTTTTCCTGCTTGATCAGCGCATTGGCCGCGGCCGGGTCGGCCATGTAGCTCTTCCAGCCTTCCATGCTGGCTTTCACGAAGCGTGCCACCACGTCCGGCTTGTCCTGCACCGTCTTGTTCATGGTGACGATGGTGGTGCCGTAAGGCGGATAGCCGTCACTGGCGAACAGGAAGAATTTCGACTTCACGCCGGCCTTCATCGCCTGGAACGGTTCGGATGAGGGATAGGCCTGCTGCGCGGTATTGGCATCGGCCATGAAGGGCTGCAGGTTGAAGGTATAGGGCCGCGACTGGGCGTCGGTCAGGCTGTAGCGGCTTTTCAGCCACGGCCACCAGGTGGTGCGGCCCGAGGTCGACACCAGGACGGTCTTGTTGTTCTTCAGGTCGGCCAGGCCATTGACGTCGTCATGGGTCAGCATGCCCTGCAGATCGGTCTGGAAGGAAGCGGCGACGGTCGTCACCGGCAGGCCCTGCTCCACGCTTTTGAGCACCTGCAGGTCATAGCCCATCAGGAAATCGGCCTGGCCGCTGGTGAGCAGCTGCATGCCATTGACCTGCGGGCCGCCCATCTTGATGGTCACGTCCAGTCCATGCTTCTGGTAGATGCCCTTGGCCAGCGCCTGATAAAAGCCGCCATGCTCGGCTTGCGCGTACCAGGACGTCAGGAAGGTCACCTTGTCGGCGGCCATGGCGCTCGCGGCGCTGAGCGTCAGCAGCAGGCCACAGGCGGCATGCCGCAGCCGACGGAATGAGGGCGTCGTAGTCATGTTGATGCTTTCTTTATGAGAAGGGGCGAACAGGAAAAACCGCAGCCGGGCGGCTGGGCGGGACTCACGGGAAAAGGTGTCACAGCGTTCATTGCATCTCTCTCTTGAATTCAGGATGGCCCGATATCAAGCGCCCATCGGTGATGGACGCGCGGATCTCTCCGCAAGAGCAATGCCCCGCATTCCAGAGGCTGGAACACTAGCCGCTTCTACCCTTTCTTTGTTGTTGCAAGGGCTGTGCCAGGGTAATGCGGGAGAAAGTGAGGGTGCGATGCACGGTTATGGAGCGGGGCGCACCGGAGTGGGTCGAAGTGGCAACCATGGGAATTGCCTTTTGATGCGGCCCTTGCTGCCGCCCTCTTGCTGCGGGCCGGTTTGCCCAGACACAGCGCCCTGGCGCGCCAGCGCTTACATACACCAGCAGGTTCAATGTGGCTCAGGCAAACCACGACGCGTGCAGCAACGCGGTTGCAGGAGCGTTGGCAGATGCCATACCCATACCCAGGTGCAATCGCATGAACGCATGTCGCCGGTGAATTACTCCTCGTTCAACGTCGGTTTGGCTTCGCCAACGGCAAGAAGGATGGCCACAGCGAATATGGGTCCAATGGCAAGCGTCATGAATGCGGCCGGGAACGAGTGCGTCGACTGAAAAACCGCACCGACGACTAAGGGAACCGCCACGCTGCCAAGCTGCCAGAATGCATTGGTCAGCCCTGTTGCGGAACCAGCAAGCGCGGGGCCGGCTGCGTCTGCCACCATCATGGCAAGCAATGGACTGTACGCAAAGGCCGTGACGCCCAGAAAGGGGGCAATGAACCGGAACTGCGCGGCGTCGTGAAGGGAGCCAAAAGCCAGCAACAGCAAGGCAAAGCCGAGCAGGCACGCCACCACGAGCGGCTTGCGCTTTCCACCAAGCCAGTCGGACAGCAAACCGATGAGTGGCTTGGAAAAAATCGCCCCGACGCCAAACAGCATGGTGATCCCTCCTGCTTCAGGAACCGACAGGCCATGCCCCTTGTTCATCAGGGCATTCGCCCAGAATGTGAAGCCCCAGGTGCCCCACATGGCGCCAAAGCCCGCGACAGCCAGCAGCAACAAGTCCCAATTCTTGAACAAGCTACCGACAAGAAGGCGGTGGCGGGGAGCTTGTCCTGAAAGCGGCCCGTCACGCACCAGCGCAAGGCAGCAAAGCCCGAACACAACGGTCGCGATGCCCATGCCCTCATAGATCCGGTGCCACGATTGCGTGCCAAGCAGCCTGGGAATAAGGGCATTGGTCAGCACCACGGCGAGGGAAGTCGCCGTCATGAGCAGGCCGATTGCACGTCCGCGGCTCTTGATGTCGAACCAGGCGGCGGTCAGCTTGACGCACGCCGAGTAATCGCAGCCGGCGGCGAGCCCCATCATCGCCTGGAGCGCCAGGCCGGCCGGCACTGACGAAACTTGCCCGAAAAGACAGGTGCATAGTCCAAGCAGCAGCAGCGACAAGGTCAAGGCCTTGCGTGGGCCGAACAGGTCAGTAGCAATTCCGCCGCCCACATTCGCCGCCACGTAGCCAACATAAAACGCGGTGACGAACACCCCCAGTGCGCCGATCTGCAGCCCGAGCGACTGTCCTACGGTGGCGGCCAGGTTTCCCCAGGCCAGGCGGTCGACGAAGGTGATCAGCAAGGCTCCCCACGCACATGCGAGGACCAGCCAGCGATAGGCGGAAGCTTTCGCGCGCATCTGGCTTGCCAGCGCGTCCTGCGCCAATCCTCGTGTCACCGCTGTCATCATGTCTCCCTTTCTGCAGCCTGTCATGGAACCCGCAAGGAAACCCCGGAAGTGCCGCTCAGGCGCGGCAGGGTGCTATTGGGTGGCGATTTCCCCGTGCATCGATCGAACCCGACGCTGGCCAGGCAGACGCGTTGGCGAGCAACTCATTGGTGAGTGATTAACGATGATGATCAAAAGGATCGGTGAAGCAGCGGGCTTTGCAAGCACGGCGGCAGATCAAGGGCGTTGCACGACATCACTAACCAGCCAGGCCCTGTGGCTTACTGCGGGTCTTGAACCGGATCTTCATTGCAATGCCCTATGTACCGGGGCCGACGCATGCATCCATTTCTCGGGCAGTGCCCGATCTGGCAGAACTGGCATTCCAGTCGGCATGGAATCGCGCCAGCCCGCGCCGCCTCGCCCGCAGCGAATTCACTATGGGCGCCTATCCACCCTGCCGTGACCGTGGATAGCGTGCCACGCCGCGGCGGATAAGCGGAAGCCGCCAGGCCTTGCTTGTCATGCCAAAGACCTTATCAACGCCCGCCAGGCCCGGCCAGCACCGTATCCGGCAGCCGCCACGCAAACAGGAACGAGCAGCAGGACAAGGCTGCGCTGATGAAGAAGATATGGCTGAACGACTGGCTCACCGCGGCTGCCACCTGAAGACGTTCGTCGCCGGACAAGCGGGCCAGCGCGCCGCTGACCAGGTCCTTCATCATCTCGCCGCCGCCCACCGTGCCCGCCAGGTGCGGCGCGCTGGCCTGCAGCGCCGACAGCAGCATTGCGGTCAGCACCGCCACGCTGATAGCCGCGCCCAGCGAGCGCGAGAAGGCCGCGGTGGCGGTGGCCACACCGATGTCGCGGCGCGCCACCGCGCTCTGCACCGCCACCAGCGCGGTCGGAAACTGCAGGCCGATGCCCACGCCGATGGCCACCATCAGCACGCCGCTGAGCAGATACCGCTCCGGTCCGAGCAGGCCCAGGCCTGCGATGCCAAAGGGCACGATGGCTGCGCCGATGCGCTGCAGCGGCCGGAAACGGCCGGTGCGCGCCATCAGCTGGCCGCCGGTGTAAGCGCCCAGGGGAATGGCCAGCGTCAGCGGCACCAGCTGCAGCGCCGCGCCGTCGGCGCCGCTGCCGGTCAGCATCTGCAGGCGCAGCGGGATCAGCACCGACAGCGATACCACCTGCGCAAAGGCGATGAAGAGGATGCCGCAGCACAGCACCACCGTGGGAATGCGAAACAGATACAGCGGCAAAATGGGCTCGGCCGCCAGCGCCTGCTGGCGCAGGAAGACGGCCAGCACGGCCAGCGCGCCGCCGAACAGCGCCAGGTTGCGCGTCTCGTCCCAGGCCACGCCCTGACCGATGCGCGTGATGCCAACCAGCAGCGCGGTCAGGCCCACCGACAGCAACAGCGCGCCGAGATAATCGATGCGTCGCTCCACCCGCGGCGGCGACAGCGCGGCCAGCGCGCGACGCGAGACAAGGAATGCCGCCAGGCCGAGCGGCAAGTTGATCCAGAACACCCAGCGCCATGACAAGTAGTGCGTCAGCACCCCGCCCAGCAGCGGCCCGGCGACGCTGGCCACCGCATAGGTGCCGCTGACATAGCCTTGATAACGGCCGCGTTCGCGCGGCGACACCACGTCGGCGATGATGCCCTGCGAGATCGAGATCAGGCCGCCGCCGCCCAGCCCCTGCAGCACCCGGCCAACCACCAGCATCGCCATCGAGGTCGAGAGCGCGCATAGCACCGAGGCCACCAGGAAAATGCCGATCGACACCGACAGCATCAGCCGCCGCCCATAGAGGTCGCCGAGCTTGCCGTAGATCGGCGTGATCACCGCCACCGCCACCAGATAGCCGGACACGACCCAGGCCAGCCAGGCGAAGCCGCCCAGTTCGGCCGACAGCACCGGCAAGGCAACCGAGATGATGGTCTGGTCCAGCGCGCCCATCAGGATGGCGAGCAGCACGCCGATGATGATGGAGCGGACCTGGGCATGGGTAAAGGCGGGACGTTCGGTTGCGGCGGGCTGGGACAGATCGGTCATGATGCGAGGATGGCGGACGCGGGTGGCATGGCAAGGCGGCAAGTATCGCAGATTGGCGCGGCGGGCGTATTGCGGCGAATCGGGCGGGCGCATGACGCGCCGAAAGGGAAGAACAGCGTCAATTCCTGAAACGATGGGAATTTTTTTGGTAATTACATAAGCAAGCGGGCGGCCCGTTGCACAAAGCAGGCCATCGCTTTCCCTGTTCTTCCCAAGCAAAGGATCACCATGAAATTCGAAAACAACAGCAGCAAGCAATTCCAACCACGCGGCAATAATGCGGGAGTCCAGTTGGATGACACAGCCCTCGATGCGATTTCCGCTGGCGACAAGGATGCAGTCAAGGTGCTGTTAGCACCTATTGCCGCGATGATCGACGACGCAATTAACGCCATTGCTGCTATTTTCAAAAAAAAGTAGCCCAATCAATTCTGAAACGGATGATGCGAAGTGCCGACGTGGCGTGGCACTTCCTATCTTGCCATGGCACATGGAAACATGCCGTTGCTGGAAGCACTAGACCGCTGCCTTTCATCGAAACTGGCACCTTTTTCAATCAAGGTCGAGATTCCTCGGCTGTCCTGCAGACGCAGTGGCCAAGCTGCACCGCCTGCATGCCATTCCTACATTGTTTTCAGTAATTGTCCTATGGCGTGCCTGACTGCCCTGTCCTAGCCTGAAATGGGGCAAGGTAAAACAAGGAGGACGCCATGCAGAGAAGCCTGTGGAAAGGCGCGATCAGCTTCGGCCTGGTTCATATCCCGGTACAGATGTTTTCCGCCGAGGACCGCGGCCACGAGCTCGATCTCACCATGCTGGACAAGCGCGACTTCGCGCCGATCGGCTACAAGCGGGTCAACAAGGACACCGGCAAGGAAGTCGACTGGGACGACATCGTCAAGGGCTACGAATACGAGAAGGACCATTTCGTCGTGCTGTCGCCGGAAGACCTGCGGCGCGCCAATGTCGAAGCCACCCAGACCGTGGACATCATGACCTTCGTCGATGCCGCCGAAGTGCCGGTGGTGTACTTCGAGCATCCCTATTACCTGACGCCCGACAAGGGCGGCGAGAAAGTGTATGCCCTGCTGCGCGAGGCGCTGTCCCGCTCCGGCATGATGGGCATTGCCCAGGTGGTGATACGCGCCCGCCAGCATCTGGTCGCGTTGCTGCCCATGGGCGACATGATCGTGATGAACACGCTGCGCTACAACGACGAGATCCGCAGCGTAGACGACTTCGAACTGCCGCGCAGCAATAGCCGCAAGCTGGCGCTGCAGGAAAAGGAAATCGAGATGGCGCTGGCGCTGGTCAAGGGCATGGCCGGCGACTTCGCGCCCGCGGACTATCACGACACCTACCGCGAAGACGTGCTGGCCCTGGTGCAGCGCAAGATCAAGGCCAACCAGACCAGGCTCATCACGCCGCCCGAAGCCGAAGAGGAAGCGCCGGCCCGTGGCGACAATATCGTGGACCTGATGGCGCTGCTGCGGGAGAGCGTCAACAGCCGAGGCAAGCCGGCCGCGAGGAAGGCGCCCGCAAAAAAGGCGGCGAATCATGAACCCGCCAGGAAAACCCGGGCCCGCGCATGACACTCGATAAATATGACGCCAAGCGCGATTTCAGCAAGACGCCGGAGCCACGCGGTGAAATGGCCCAGTCCGGCTCCCGGCTGTCATTCGTGATCCAGAAGCATGCGGCCAGCAAGCTGCATTACGACTTCCGGCTTGAGCTGGACGGTACGCTCAAGAGCTGGGCCATTCCCAGGGGCCCCAGCCTTGATCCGAAGGAGAAGCGGCTGGCAGTCCACGTGGAAGATCACCCAGTGTCCTATGGCAGCTTCGAAGGCACCATACCGGCGCATGAATATGGCGGCGGCGAGGTCATCGTATGGGACCGCGGCAGCTGGGCGCCGGTTGGCGACCCGGCCGAGGGCTATCGCAAGGGCCATCTGAAGTTCAGGCTGGACGGCGAGAAGCTGTCCGGCGGCTGGGCCCTGCTGCGCATGCGCAGGCCGGGCTCGGACAAGGACAATTGGCTCCTGGTCAAGGAGCGCGACGAGGCCGCGCGCGACGGCCCGGAAGCGGAGATCACGGAGCGCCTGCCGGACAGTGTGTTGTCAGGCAAGGAAATCGGCAAACCGGCGCGGGCAGCCCGGGCCAAAGCCGGGAAAGCCGCGGCACCCGTCCGCGCCGAGGCCAAGCCCAAGGCCGCGAAGCGAGCCAGCCCCGCCAGGACAGGCCAGGGCGTCAAGGCGCCGTTGCCCGCCATGCTGGAGCCGCAACTGGCCACGCTGACCGACCGTGCGCCGGAAGGCGACGACTGGCTGGCCGAGATCAAGTTCGACGGTTACCGCGCCCTGTGCCGTATCGACAAGGGCAAGGCGGTGTTTTATACCCGCGCCGGCAATGACTGGACCGCAAAGTGGCCCGACATTGTGCAGGCCGCCGCACAACTGCCGGCCGACAATGCCTGGCTGGACGGCGAAGTGGTGGCGCTGGATGAAAAGGGCAATGTCAGCTTCCAGATGCTGCAGAACATGGCGCAGCACCGCGGCCGCCTGGCCTACTATGCGTTCGACCTGCCTTACCTGAACGGCTATGACCTGCGCGCAATGCCGCTATCGCAGCGCAAGGAGCTGCTGCGCACGCTGCTGGAGAAGGCCGACCCGGCCGGACCGGTGCGCTACAGCGACCATCTGCAGGGCAAGGTGGCCGACGCCTTTTCGCATGCCTGCATGCATGGCCTGGAAGGCATCATGGTCAAGCGCGCCGATGCGCCCTACGCCGCCACCCGCAGCGAAAGCTGGCTCAAGGTGAAGTGCCAGCAACGCCAGGAGTTCGTGGTGGGCGGCTATACCGACCCGGCCGGCAAGCGCGAGAAGTTCGGTGCGCTGCTGCTGGGCGTGTTCGAGGACGACGGCAGCCTGCGCTACGCGGGCCGGGTCGGCACCGGCTTCAATGCCGACACCTTGCGCGCGCTGCACAAGGATTTTGCCGATCTGGCCACTGATGCGCCGCCGTTTCGCGACCCGCCGAAAAAACGCGGCGCGCCTGGCCTGCACTGGCTGCAGCCCAGGCTGATCGCCGAAGTGAAGTTTGCGCAATGGACCAATGACGGCCTGATACGCCAGGGCGCCTTCATGGGCATGCGCAGCGACAAGCCGGCGCGCGAGATCCGCCAGGAACGGCCGGTGCCGGTGGAAGAGGCCGAGCAGCATGCGCGGGAAGAAGCCGGCGACGCCGCGCCAACTGCCGCCACGACCGCCCGCGCAAAGCGCGGCGCAGGCAATGGCAAGCCCGCGCCAGACCAGGCCGTGGTGGCCGGCGTCAGGCTCAGCCATGCAACCCGCATCCTGTTCAGCGAGGCCCGCGTGACCAAGCTTGACCTGGCGCATTACTACGAAGACATCGCCGACTGGATCCTGCCCCACCTGAAACAGCGGCCGCTGACCCTGGTGCGATGCCCGCAGGGCCATCACTGCTTCTTCCAGAAGCATGCGAACGAGACCACGGCCGAAGGCGTGGGCCGCATCGAAGTGCCTACCGGCGGCGCCACCGCAACCTACATGAGCGCCGGCACCCTGCCCGGCCTGATTAGCCTGGTGCAGATGGGCGTGCTGGAACTGCACACCTGGGGCGCCCGCGAAGGCCATCTGGACCGGCCCGACCGCATGATCTTCGACCTCGACCCGGATGCCGACCTGGAATGGAAGAACGTGGTCGAAGGCGCGCAGTTGGTGCGCTCGCTGCTGCAGGACATCGGCCTGACCAGCTTCGTCAAGACCACCGGCGGCAAGGGCCTGCATGTGGTGGTGCCGCTGGCGCCGCGGCATACATGGGATGAGGTCAAGGCGTTCTCGAAGGCGGTGGCGGCGCAGCTGGAGCAGGTGCTGCCGGACCGATTCATCGCCAACATGAGCAAGGCCAAGCGCGGTGGCAGGATCTTCGTCGATTACTTGCGCAATGCGTCCGAGGCGACCGCGGTGGCGGCCTACTCCACCCGCGCCAAGCCGCATGCGCCGGTGTCGACGCCGCTGCACTGGGATGAGCTGGCCGACAGCGATCTACGCTCGGACCGTTACACCGTGCTGAACCTGCGGCAGCGGCTGGCCGACCTCAAGCAGGACCCGTGGGCGGACTACTTCAAGCTGAAGCAGGAGATCAGCAAGAAGATGCGCAGCAGGTTCGAGGTGTGATGCTGTGATGCTGGCGGGCCTGCGCCTGCGGCCGCTGTTGCCGCAGGCGCAGGCCCGCCAGCCGCAACAGGCTGGCCGCCTCTGGTTCAGTACGTCTCGACGTGGAAACGCCCTTCCTTCACCATCTTTGCATGCAGTGCGGCCCAGTCCATGCCGGACGCGGCGCAGGCTTCGCGCAGCGCTTCCATCACGCCCGCCTCCATGCCCTTCAGGCCGCAGATGTAGACGTAAGTATCGCCGCCGAGCAGCTCGGTCACGGCCGTGCCGGCCTCGCGTATCTTGTCCTGCACATAAGCGCGCGGCTGGTCGGGTTGGCGCGAGAAGGCCAGGTGCATGTCGATGAAGGCCGGCGGCAGCTTGAGCAGCGGTCCGAAGTACGGCAGCTCCTCGGGCGTGCGGGCGCCGAAGAATAGCATCAGCTTGCCGTCCAGCGGCTGGCCCCTGGCGAACATGCGGCGGCGGTGCTCGGTCATGGCGCGCATCGGCGCCGAGCCGGTGCCAGTGCAGATCATCAGGATGTTGGAGCCGGCATGGTTGGGCATCAGGTAATTGGCGCCGAACGGGCCCGTCACCTGCACCTGGTCGCCCTTCTGCAGGTCGCACAGATAGTTGGAGCCGATGCCCCTGACCGCCCTGCCCTCATGGTCCGACACCACCCGTTTCACCGTCAGCGACAAGTTGTTGTAGCCTTCGCGCTCGCCGCCGCGCGGGCTGGCGACCGAGTACATGCGGATGTAGTGCGGCTTGCCGTTCTCATCCAGGCCGGGCGGGATGATGCCGATCGACTGGCCTTCCAGTATCGGAAAGAACTGGTTGCCGAAGTCGAGCACGATGTGATGGATGTCGCTTTCGGTGTCGGCCGCCGTGAGCCGGTAATTGCCGGCGACGGTGGCCGTCACCGGGTTCTTGTTCAGGTACAGGTTGATGTAGGGATGGGCTGCCGACCATGGCGCGATCGCCGAAGTGGGCGACACCGCGGCATTGATCTGCATGCCTTCGGCCAGCGCCTGCTCCACCGCGGTCTCGGCCGGGGTTTCCACCGCGCTGTCTTCCGGCACGTCCTGCTGCGGCGGCAGCTCGTCCCAGCTGAACTGTTCTTCCAGGCTGTAGGCCGCGCTCCTGGGCAGGGTGCGCCAGTGGTCGATCGAGCCGGTGGGGCATGGCGAGATGCAGGCATTGCAGCCGTTGCAGACCGCGGGGTCGACCACGTAGTTGCGGCCGTCATGCGTGATCGCGTCGATCGGGCAGGTCTCCTCGCAGGTGTTGCAGCGTATGCAGACCTCGGGATCGATCAGGTGCTGGCGGATCAGGACAATCTGTTCGGGAGCGTTCATGGGGCTGATTCCATCGAAGGCGCGCCGGACGGCGCGCCTGTGCATTGCTTAATTGAAGCGGACGTACTCGAAGTCCACCGGCTGGCGGTTGATGCCCACCGGCGGCGGCGCGATCCAGTTCGCCATCTTGCCCGGCTCGACCACGCGGCCCATCAGCGAGGCCACATAGGCACGGTCTTCTTCGGTAGGCAGCCAGTTGCGCACGTTCGCAGCCCATTCGGCTTCGGAAATCACGCGGCCGTCCGGCGACACCTTCTGGCCGGCGAAGGTGCCGATGTGGCGGTTGAAGGCCTTGTGCGGCGTGACCAGGCGGAATGCCAGGCCGGCCTTTTCCAGCACCCGGTTCCAGCGCGCCACGCCGGCCACCGAGTCGCGGATGTAGTCGTCGCGCAGCACTTCGTTCAGGGCATTCAACATCGGCACTTCGCGCTCGACCAGCTGGCCGTTGGCGATGTCGAGGATCTTGTACTGGTTGTTCTTCAGCAGATGGTCGTCATCGCGCTTGGTCTCTTCATAGCGGCCCTTCAAGCCCGTGCTGTAGAAGGTGGCCGCATTGGACGACTGGTCCGCGCCGAACAGGTCGATGGTCACGCTGAAGTGGAAGTTCAGGTAACGCTGTATGGTCGGCAGGTCGATCACGCCATGCTTCCTGACTTCTTCCGGGTCCTCGATGCCATGCTGCTTCATGATGGCGGCGGTGCGCGAGAGCACGCGGGAAATGCCCGACTCGCCCACGAACATGTGATGCGCTTCCTCGGTCAGCATGAAGCGGCAGGTGCGCGACAGCGGATCGAAGCCGGATTCCGACAGCGCATTCAACTGGAACTTGCCGTCGCGGTCGGTGAAGTAGGTGAACATGTAGAAGGCCAGCCAGTCCGGCGTTTCCTCGTTGAAGGCTTCGAGGATGCGCGGATTGTCCTGGTCGCCGGAATTACGCTGCAGCAGCGCTTCGGCTTCCTCGCGGCCATCACGGCCGAAATACTTGTGCAGCAGGTAAACCATGGCCCACAGATGGCGGCCCTCTTCCACGTTGATCTGGAACAGGTTGCGCAGGTCATAGTTGGATGGCGCGGTCAGGCCCAGGTGGCGCTGCTGCTCGACCGATGCCGGCTCGGTGTCGCCTTGGGTGACGATCATGCGGCGCAGGTTGGCGCGGTGCTCGCCCGGCACTTCCTGCCAGGCCGACTCGCCCTTGTGCTCGCCGAAATTGACCTTGCGGTTCTCGTCCTGCTGCGCCAGGAAGATGCCCCAGCGGTAGTCCGGCATCTTCACATGGTCGAAGTTGGCCCAGCCTTCCGGGGTCACATTGATGGCGGTGCGCAGATAGACGTCGAAATTGTTCGAGCCGTCCGGCCCCATGTCGCGCCACCACTGAAGGTAGTTGGGCTGCCAGTGCTCCAGCGCGCGCTGCAGGGTGCGGTCTTCCGAGAGATTGACGTTGTTCGGGATCTTTTCGCTGTAGTCGATTGTGCTCACAATATTTCCCTTTAAGAGAGGCTGTTGCCGATGTGCTGACTGTGTATGTGATTAAACGCGGTTCATGTCGAACTGGGCCTTGTTGCCGCTGCCGTAGACCTTCAGCGCGCCAAGCTCGCCCACCGCGTTCGGGCGGATGAAGATCCAGTTCTGCCATGCGGTGAGGCGGCCGAAGATGCGGGTCTCCATGGTCTCCGGGCCGTTGAAGCGCAGGTTCGCTTCCAGGCCAGTCAATGCGTCCGGCGACATGCTGGCCCGCTCCTCGATCACCATCCGGGTTTCATCGGCCCAGTCGATGTCGTCCGGGTTGGAAGTGATCAGGCCGAGCGCCATCGCCTGATCGGCATCGAGCGGCTGGCCCAGGGTCTCGCGCACCTTGGCGATGGTCGCCTCGTCGTCATAGAAGCGGCGCTGCAGGCGCGACTGGCGGGTCACCATGGGCAAGGCGCCGAAATTCATCTCGGACACCGCAATCTTCGGCGCCTTCTCGGGGCTGTCCGGCAGTGCCAGCATGTAGATGCGGTCGGCCGACAGCGCCACTTCCAGCAGCGAGCCGGCAAAGCAGGAGCCTTCCTCGATCAGTGCAAACAGCGAGCGCGAGGACACGTCCAGCCGGGCAAAGGTGCGGCGCATCAGGCCCATGGTCTGGCGCACCAGCCAGTGCGACTGGTTGGCCAGCATCACGGCATCGGCATCGAGCACGGCCTGCACGTCGCCCTCGGTCTTGAGCAGCCAGGTGCCGATGTCGAGTTCATTGGTGCGCATGTGCAGGATCGCATTGTCGAGTTCACGCGCCATCTGCAGCGGCCACCATTGCACGCCGGCTTCCTCGATCGCGGCAACCGTCGCCGGTTGCGGGCCTTTCGGGCCGCGCACCGTCAGCACCGCATTGCGGGCGGCGCGGTCGATGGTAACGCTTACATGGTCGTAGTCGATGCTGTTGTCGCCGACCTTGCGGTTCAGGGGCGTGAGCTTGACGCCGCGGCCGTCGGCCGGACGGTCGCTCTGCGCCGCCAGTTCCTGGGCGCGCTTTTGCACCGCTTCCTTGAACTGGGCTGGCTTGGCGATGGCATCCACTAGTTTCCAGTCCACCGCGCGCTGGCCGCGCACGCCTTCGGACGTAGTGCAGAAGATGTCGGCATGGTCATGGCGCACACGCCTCTTGTCGGTCAGGCGGGTCAGGCCGCCGGTGCCCGGCAGCACGCCCAAAAGCGGCACTTCCGGCAGGCTGACCGACGAGGAACGGTCGTCCACCAGGATGATTTCATCGCAGGCCGCAGCCAGTTCATAGCCGCCGCCGGCGCAGGCGCCATTGACCGCGGCGATGAACTTCAGGCCTTCATGGCGGCTGGAGTCTTCCAGGCCGTTGCGGGTTTCATTGGTGAACTTGCAGAAGTTGACCTTCCACGCATGGCTGGACTTGCCCAGCATGAAGATGTTGGCGCCGGAACAGAAGATGCGGTCCCTGGCGCTGGTGATCACCACCGTCCTGACTTCCGGATGCTCGAAGCGGATGCGCTGCACCGCGTCGTTGAGTTCGATATCCACGCCCAGGTCATAGGAATTGAGTTTCAGCTTGTAGCCTTCGCGCAGGCCGCCATCCTCGTTCACGTTCATCGTTAAGGTCGCTACCGGGCCGTCGCAGCTCAGGGTCCAGTGCTTGTACTGCTCGGGGGAAGTTTGATAATCGACCTGCGGCGTAGTGCTCATGACGTCATCCTTGAAAGCAATATGGTGCATTAACGAAGTGGTGAACGCACTATATTGCATCAATGTGGAGGCGTCAAGAATTTAAATGCAGTTTAATTCGACATGCATATGCAGCAATTGGCTACGGCCTGCCATCACCCGTCGGGGACGAAAGGCTTAGTGCATGTACCTTCTATTTGATTAGGCCGCGAAACTTTTTTGGAACTGGACGACCAGTTCGTCCAGAAACCCGAGTTTACCGGTGCAAACGGTATGTTTATGCCGTTCGGGCTTTAGCGCCTTCTGGCCAGCCCATGCCGTGCAAAACTGGCGCGCCTGCTCGACAAGATGCTGCCGCGTGTCCACAGGAACGAGTCTGAAATCATCGCTCTGAAGCCCTTCGGCGAACGCAATGAATTTTTCGAACATATCATCGGCCTTGCTGCAGCGTGGCGACAAGCCCACGCATGACCGCATATAAACAATCTGGCTCCCGGCAAAACCCCATTGGCTTGGCAAGTAGCCCTTGCCCGGATGGCGGTCCAGAACTGTCCGGAATGCTTCAGCGGCTTGTTGCCATGAAATACGGAATGCGGCGGACGCTTTCTTGCGCGGTTCGACCTTGTCGTCGAGCGTCCTTATCGTGATACGGTCTTTTTCAAATAAGGACGTCAGAAATGTTTTTTTCTCGGTGCCCTGCCACTCCGGAAAGGCCCGCTCGACAAGCTGTCTGCCGAGCTTCTGGTCCTGCCTGCTGAAAAACCAGTTCTCGATCGATTCGAGGATGGATTCCTTGCCGGTGCGGACAAACAGCACAGTCACTGTTATTTCAGAACCATCAGCAGCCTTGCTCTTGAGCTCCCTGGCGCGCACGCTCCGGTCAGGATCAAAGCCGGCGGTTTTTCTTGCCATTTCCATTAGCCTGACCAACTGCCTACGCTGTTCGGAAGCATGCTTGCTTGCAATAAGGGAGACATGATTTTGCATGGGAAGTCCTGACACAGAAGGATCCGGGCAGGGTCCTTGGTTGATTCAGTCAGTACTCAGTTGCGTGCTACCCGTTCCGGCGCCATGCGTCCAAAGATCAAGCCACTCCCTTCGCCCCCGCCAGCGCCTTGCCCCGCAACTGCTCCGTCAACCCGACAAACGCCGCCTCCTGCGTGATGTCACTCGTATCGAAGGTCAGGTCCGCCTTCGAATAGAACTGCGCGCGGCTGTCTAGGATGTTCTTCAGGTCGTCCATCGCTTCCCGGTTGCCCGACATCGGACGCTTGTCGCCCTGCGCCAGCACCCGCTCCATATGTTCCTCGGGCGTGGCCTTGAGCCAGACCGTATAGCAATGCGACAGCAGCAGGTTAAAGGAAGCCGGGTCGGACACGATGCCGCCGGGAGTGGCGATGACGGCAGTGGGAAAGCGCCGGATCGCGTCTTCCAGCGCCCGGTATTCATAGCGGCGGTAGGCATTGGCGCCGTACAGCGCATGGATCTCGGCGATGCTGCAGCCGGCCAGCGCCTCGATCTGTCGGTTCAGTTCAACGAAGGGCACCATCCAGGTATCGGCCAGCATCTGGCCCAGCGTGGACTTGCCGGCGCCACGCAGGCCCACCAGCGCCACCCGCTGGCGCCGCGCGCTTTCGCTGGTGGGCGTTTCGAACAGGTCGGTCATCGCGGCGCGCGCCTGTGCCAGTTCGGCTTCGGACCGGCCGCGCAGGATCTCGCGGATCATCAGCCATTCCGGCGAGGAAGCGGTTTCGTCGCCGATCATCTCGGCCAGCGTGCAGTTGAGCACCAGGGTAAGTTGCCGCAGGAACTGGATCGAGGCATTGCCAACGCCCGACTCCACATTGGCCAGATGGCGTTCGGACACGTCGGCCAGCCTGGCCAGCGCCTTGCGCGTCATGCCGCGCCGGGCGCGCAGCGTCTTGAGGCGTTCGCCCAGGGTAATCAGGAAAGGGTCTTTGATTGGGTCGGATAAGTCCGTCATGCTGTTTTTACCCTTGATTGCCGCTCGCCTGGGCCAGCCGCATTTTTGCGATGAATTATATTATGACTTACGGTATTGACCGTTGCAAGATAGTGCATGTACACTCGATTTCAGATGCAATATAAGTTGCGGTCTTAACGAAAATAAAGGCACTCACTATAAGCGAAGTGCTGTTCGAGGAGAACCTGTGTGGATGTTCAACAATTCCAGCAACGCATTAGCCGTTTGACGTCGGAGATCTCGGGCGCGCCGCTCGATGCATCGCTCGAAGCTCACCTGAATGCCGACCATGGCCCTGGCAGCGACACCTATGAAGCGCTGTTCGCTGCCTGCCAGGCCGGCGTCGCCGAAGGCTGGCTGTGCAATCGTGAAGGCGGCGGCATCAAATACGGCCGGGTGCTCAAGGCCACCGACGCCACCCATGGCTTCTCGGTCGACGTGGTCGACATGCAGGACCTGGCCGGCCCGCACCACAGCCATCCGAACGGCGAGATCGACCTGATCATGCCGCTGACGCCCGGCGCCCGCTTCGACGGCTGCCCTGCCGGCTGGTGCGTGTATGAAGCCGGCAGCGCCCACCACCCTACCGTGACCGACGGCCGGGCGCTGGTTCTGTACCTGCTGCCGCAGGGTTCGATCCAGTTCACCGCCGCGGCCTGACCATGAGCAAACCGCCGCGCCACCGCATTCCTGGCGCGGCGCCACCGGGCTAGCCGGCGGCACCGCACCAAGACTTCAGCAGCTGGAGGAGACACCATGCAGCACCCACACAAGCAGCCGCCCGAGCGGTTCAACTTCGCGCAACACATCCTGGAAATCAATCGCAGCCGCGCTGGCAAGCCCGCCTATATCGATGACCGAGAGACCCTGAGCTATGGCGATCTGGACGAACGGGTGCGCCGCTGCGCGGCTGGCCTGCTCGCCCTAGGCCTTCGCCCGGAAGAGCGGGTGCTGGTCATCATGCACGACACCACCGACATGCCAGTGGCGCTCTTGGGCGCGATGCTTGCCGGCATCGTGCCGGTGCCGGTCAACACCCTGCTGCCGGCGGCCGACTATGCCTACATGCTGGCCCACTGCGGCGCGCGCGTGGTGCTGGCCTCGGCCGGCCTGCTGCCAGTGGTGCAGGACGCCATTGCCCAGTCGGGCAGAAAGCCGCAGCTGGTGGTATCGGGCGACGCGCAGCAACTGCCCGACGGCGCGCTTGGTTTCAACGCGCTGCTCGACGCCCGGCCGCTGCCCGAAGGCAGCCATGCCGACACCCATGCCGACGACTTCGCCTTCTGGCTCTATTCCTCCGGCTCGACCGGCCGGCCCAAGGGCACGGTGCATTCCCATGCCAACCTGTACTGGACCGCCGAACTGTATGGCAAGCCGGTACTGGGCGTGCGCGAGGACGACGTGGTGTTCTCGGCCGCAAAGCTGTTCTTCGCCTATGGCCTGGGCAACGGCCTGACTTTCCCGCTGTCGGTCGGCGCCACCACGGTGCTGATGGCCGAGCGTCCGACGCCGCAGGCGGTGTTCAGGCGGCTGATCGAGCACAGGCCCACGGTGTTTGCCGGCGTGCCCACGCTGTATGTCGGCATGCTGGCCTCGCCCGAGCTGCCGGCGCGCGAGCAGGTGGCGCTGCGCATCTGCGCCTCGGCCGGCGAAATGCTGCCGCGCGAAGTCGGCGAGCGCTTCCGCGACCATTTCGGCGCCGACATCCTCGACGGCCTGGGTTCCACCGAGATGCTGCATATTTTCCTGTCCAACCGCAGCGGCGACGTGCGCTATGGCGTGACCGGCAAGCCGGTCGAGGGCTATGACATCGAGCTGCGCGACGAACTGGGCAAGCCGGTCGGCGTCGGCGAGGTCGGCGACCTGTACATCCGCGGCCCGAGCGCGGCGCTGATGTACTGGACCAACCGCGACAAGACACGCGCCACTTTCCAGGGCGAATGGGTCAGGAGCGGCGACAAGTATGTGAAGGACGCCGAGGGCTACTACAGCTATGCCGGCCGCAGCGACGACATGCTCAAGGTCAGCGGGCAGTATGTATCGCCGATCGAGGTCGAGTCGGCGCTGATTGCCCACCCGGCGGTGCTGGAATGCGCGGTGGTCGGCAAGCCCGATGAACAGGGCCTGACCAAGACCATGGCCTATGTGGTGCCGCGCGCCGGCCAGGCCGCCGGCGATGCGCTGTGCGCCGAGCTGAAAGCCTTCGTCAAGGGCCGGCTGGCGCCGCACAAGTACCCGCGCGACATCATCTTCGTGGAAGACCTGCCCAAGACCGCCACCGGCAAGATACAGCGCTTCAAGCTGCGCGCGCTGGAGGCATGAGGATGGCCGAGCAGAATCCCGCCCTCGCCTCTTCCTTCATCGAGCTGGACTGGCGCGGCCGGCCGCTGTCGCTGGAGTACCAGTGGGTCGGCAGCGCCGATGCCGGCCGGCCGGTGGTGGTGTTCCTGCATGAGGGCCTGGGCTCGGTGGCGATGTGGAAGGACTTCCCGCAACGCTTCTGCGACGAGCACGGCCTGCGCGGCCTGGTCTATTCCCGCTATGGCTATGGCGAGTCGACGCCGCGCCCGCAGGGTGAACACTGGGCGCCGGACTTCATGCATCGCCAGGCGCATGAAGTGCTGCCGGCGCTGCTCAGCGCGCTGGGCATCGAGCGGCCCTGGCTGTTCGGCCATAGCGACGGCGGCTCTATTGCCCTTTTGCATGCGGCACGCTTTGCAGAACACCTGCGCGGTGTTATCGTCCTCGCTCCGCATATCTTCGTCGAGGACATCAGCGTCGCCAGCATCGCGGCGGCGCGGGAAGCCTACCTCTCGCAGGGCCTGCGCGAGCGGCTGGCGCGCTATCACGCCGATGTCGATTCAGCCTTCTGGGGCTGGAATGACATCTGGCTGGATGCTGCCTTCCGCGACTGGAACATCGAAGCCGAACTGGCGCGCATCGGCTGCCCGGTGCTGGCGGTTCAGGGCGAGGACGACGAATACGGCACGCTGGAACAGGTCCATGGCATTGCCCGCAAGGCGCCGCAGACCAGGGTCCTGGTGCTGCCGCAATGCGGACATTCGCCCCACCGCGACCAGCCGGCGGCGTTGAGCAGGGAAGCTGGCAGATTCATCAACGGCCTGGCCTGAAGAAGCCTGGCAAACAGCAGTCATACAACAAACAAGAACGTAAATCAGGAGACACCATGCAGATCAGATTCACGCCCGCACGCCTGGCCATCGCCGCCGCCGTATTCGCCCTGGGCAGCCAGGCCCATGCGCAGAACGCGCCGATCAAGGTCGGCCTGATGCTGCCGGCCACCGGCACCTTCGCCAATCTCGGCACGATGATAGAAAACGGCTTCAAGCTGTATGTCGCCGAGCAGGGGGGCAAGCTGGGCGGCCAGGAGGTGCAGTACTTCAAGGTCGACGATGAATCCGACCCCGCCAAGGCGGCCGACAATGTCAACAAGCTGATCAAGCGCGACCAGGTCGACGTACTGGTGGGCACCGTGCATTCGGGCGTGGCGCAGACCATGGCCAAGGCGGCGAAGGAATCGAACACCCTGCTGATCGTGCCCAATGCCGGCGCCGACGTCGTCACCGGCCCGATGTGCGCCAAGAATATCTTCCGCAGTTCCTTCTCCAACTGGCAGCCGGCTTATGCAATGGGCAAGGTCGCGGCCGAGCGCGGCCACAAGAAAGTGGTCACCATCACCTGGAACTATGCAGCCGGCAATGAATCGGTGAAGGGCTTCACCGAAGGCTTCGAAGCCGCCGGCGGCAAGGTCATGCAAGCGCTGACCCTGCCCTTCCCCAACGTCGAATTCCAGGCGCTCCTGACGCAGATTGCGGCGCAGAAGCCGGATGCGGTGTATGCCTTCTTCGCCGGCGGCGGCGCGGTCAAGTTCGTCAAGGACTATGCGGCCGCGGGCCTGATGAAGAGCGCGCCGCTGTACGGCCCCGGCTTCCTGACCGACGGCACGCTGGAAGCGCAGGGCGAGTCGGCGCAGGGCATGTACACCACGCTGCACTATGCCGACAACCTCAACACCCCGCGCGACAATGCCTTCCGCCTGGCCTTTGCCAAGGCGTACAAGGTCAATGCCGACGTCTATGCGGTGCAGGGCTACGACGCGGCGCAGATGCTGGCGGCGGGCCTGAAGGCGGCCGGCGGCGACATCAAGAACCGGGACAAACTGGTGGCGGGCATGGAGAAGGCCGAGATCGACAGCCCGCGCGGCAAGTTCAAGCTGTCGTCCGCGCATAACCCGGTGCAGGACATCTATCTGCGCCAGGTAAAGGGCAACCTGAACGAGGTCAAGGGTGTGGCGGTGAAGGCGCTTGCCGATCCGGCCAAGGGATGCAAGATGTAATGTGGGGGCGGCCCGGCGTACCGGCCGAAGCGGCGCGTATGGAGGACTGTCGGGGTTGTCTTTGACGTACGCGCAGCGACAGTTGCCGTTGCTTTTGAAGTGGCCGTTGCAGTTGCAGTTGCTTTTGCTTTTGAAGTGGCCGTTGCCGTTAGGGTCCCCGTCTGTGTACCGCCGTGACGGCGGTGCCCGGAGCGGGAAAAGGTGCGGCGTCTGTCTGAGCGCCGCGCAGCGGAGCGAGTTTAGCCGCGCCCCGCTCCGGGCATCGACGGCACGGGAACCCCGCGTAGCGGGGCGGCACAGTCGGGGTCGCCTTTTCTTGCCTACTTCTTTTGGCGAAGCAAAAGAAGTAGGTCGCCCGCCGGGGCGAACACCCGGCCTGGTCATGACGACAGTGCAGTGGGCTTGTTTCACCCGGCGGAAAGACGTCACTGCGAAGCAGCAGTTGCTTTTGAAGTTTGAAGTTTGAAGTTTGCCGAAAAACGTCAAAAGCAAAGACGACAGTGCTGCCCGTGCCTTGCCGGGTGACGCAAGGCGGCTGCACTGCCGTGGAGACAAGCCGGGAATCCGTCCCGGCGGCCGGGTCACTTTTTTTGCTTCGCCAAAAAAAGTAACCAAAAAAAGGCGACCCGGTGATCGCGCCCCGCTGCGCGGGGTGCCCGTGCCAGCGGTACCCGGAGCGGGGCGCGGCTAAACTCGCCAAGCTGCGCTTGACTCAGACAGACGCCGCACCTTTTCCCGCTCCGGGCACCGCTGACACGGCGCGCTCAACGGGATTTCACGGCAACGGCAACGGCCACTGCAACGGCAACGGCAACGGCTACGGCTACGTCAAAAGCAACGGCAACTGTCGCTGCGCGTACGTCAAAGGCAACGGCAACATTAGAGGCATCTGAAATCTGATTCACAAATAGACATCATCATGGATCTCCCCACCTTCCTCATCCAGTGCCTCAACGCCATCCAGTATGGCCTGCTGCTGTTCCTGGTCGCCAGCGGCCTGACCCTGATCTTCGGCATCATGGGCGTGATCAACCTGGCTCATGGCAGCTTCTACATGATCGGCGCCTACATGGCCTTCGCCCTCGCCCCGCTGTTCGGCGAACAGTTCATCCTGCAACTGCTGGCCGGCATCGTGCTGGCGGTGATCCTGGGCTTCGTGCTGGAGTGGGTGTTCTTCAGCTACCTGTACCAGCGCGACCACCTGCAGCAGGTGCTGATGACTTATGCGCTGATCCTGGTATTCGAGGAGGTGCGCAGCATGTTGTTCGGCAATGACGTGCACGGCGTCACCGCCCCGCCCTGGCTGTCAGGCGGCATCTCGCTCGGCGGCATGATGACCTACCCGGTCTATAACCTGTTCGCCTCGGCGGCGTGCATCGTCGTCGCCATCGGCCTGTACTTCGTGGTCAACCGCACCCGCCTGGGCATGATGATCCGCGCCGGCGCCAGCAACCGTGACATGGTGCGCGGGCTGGGCATCAATATCCGCCTGCTGTACCGTATCGTGTTCGCCGCCGGCGTGGCGCTGGCGGCGCTGGCCGGCATGATCGCCGCGCCGGCCGCTTCCGTCTATCCGGGCATGGGCGGGCAGATCCTGATCATCTGCTTCGTGGTGGTCGTCATCGGCGGCATCGGCTCGATTTCCGGCGCCCTCATTGCCGCGCTGCTGGTGGGCTTCGTCGATACCTTCGGCAAGGTGTTTTTCGCGCAATACAGCGGCATCAGCGTCTACCTGCTGATGGCGCTGATCCTGATCTGGCGGCCGGAAGGCCTGAAGAGCAAAGGTTACTGATCATGAACAGCACGCCTCTTTCCCTTCCCGTAACCCGCACTTCGCGCCGCGGCCTGCAAGCCTCGCTGCTGCCGCTGGCAGTGGTGCTGCTGCTGGCCGCCCTGCCCGCCTTCATGTCCTCGTACAGCGCCGACCTGGTGCTGCGCATCATGGTCTATGCGATCTTTGCGCTGAGCCTGGAACTGCTGGTGGGCACCACCGGCCTGGTCAGCCTGGGCCATGCCGGCTTCTTCGGCATCGCCGCCTATGTCACAGTGCTGGCCTCCGGCGACAATGCCGCGTCGGTGTTCTGGCTGCTGCCGGCATCCATGCTGGCGGCCGGGCTGTATGCGCTGGTCACCGGCGCGCTCAGCCTGCGCACCCGCGGCGTGTACTTCATCATGGTCACGCTGGCCTTTGCCCAGATGGCCTACTTCGTCTTCCACGACACGCCGGTCGGCGGCGGCAGCGACGGCATCTTCCTGACCTCGCGTCCAGTGCTGGCCATCGGCGGCGCCACCCTGCTCGACCTGGAAAAGTCCAGCCACATGTACTACCTGGCGCTGGCCTGCCTGGTCGGCACCTATGCGCTGCTGGCCGCGGTGCTGCGCTCGCGCTTCGGCCATGCGCTGGCCGGCATCCGCATCAACGAGCAGCGCATGCGGGCCGCCGGCTTCAACACCTATTTCTACAAGCTGGCCGCCTTCGTGCTAGCGGCGATGCTGGCCGGCGTGGCCGGCTTCCTGATGGCCGCCAAGAATGGCGCGGTCAACCCGGAGCTGCTGTCCTGGCACGAGTCGGGCGGCGTGCTGATGATGATCATCCTGGGCGGCCTGGGCAGCCTGCGCGGCGCGGTGCTGGGCGCGGTAGCCTTCGTGCTGTTGAAGGAGTTCTATGCATCGTCGGACATCTTCGGCGCCTTCGCCGAGCGCTGGCAGCTGACGCTGGGCCTGACCATGATCCTGTTCGTGGCCCTGCTGCCGCAGGGCCTGATCGGCCTGGCGCGCCGTTTCACACGTTCACCGGAGTCGCATCATGCGCACTGAACAAACCGCTACCACGCCCCTGCTGCAGGCCGGGTCGCTGACGCGCCGCTTCGGCGGCCTGACCGCCGTGCGCAATGTGTCGATCGACCTGCATGTCGGCGAACTGCATGCCGTGATCGGCACCAACGGCGCCGGCAAGTCCACGCTGATCAACATGCTGTCCGGCGAGATCGCCGCCTCCGAAGGCGTGCTGAAGTTCGACGGCGTGGATGCCACCGCCTGGCCGCAGCCCAGGCGCTCGCGCGCCGGCATCGGCCGCAGCTATCAGCGCACCACCATCTTTCCGCAGTTCTCGGTGCTGGAAAACTGTCGCCTGACCGCGCAGGCCGCGCTGCAGCGGCCTTGGCACCTGTGGCAGTCGGCGCGCGACTGCGAACACAGCGTGGGCATCGCGCGCGAGGTGCTGGAAGTAGCGGGCCTGGCGTCCTTCGCCGAGCGCCCGGCCGGCAGCATGAGCCATGGCCAGAAGCGCCAGCTGGAAATCGCGATGTGCCTGGCAACCCGCCCGCGGGTGCTGCTGCTCGACGAGCCGCTAGCCGGCATGGGCGCCGAGGAATCCGAGCGCATGCTGTCGCTGCTGGAACGTTTGAAGCGCGACCATGCGGTGCTGCTGGTCGAGCATGACATGGACGCGGTGTTCCGCGTGGCCGACAAGATCACCGTGATGGTCAACGGCGAAGTCATCGCCAGCGACATCCCCGACAACATCCGCACCAATCCCGACGTCCAGACCGCCTACCTGGGCGAGGCCCACTGATATCGCCATGCTAGATCTCACCGGAATCAACACCTACTACGGCGACAGCCACATCCTGCAGGGCGTGGACCTGCACATCCCGGCCGGGAAGGCCGTGGGCCTCCTGGGCCGCAACGGCATGGGCAAGACCACGCTGATCCGCTCGCTGATGGGCTATGTGCCCATGGCCGGCGGCAAGGTGGTGTGGAACGGCCGTGACGTCACCGGCTGGCCGCCGGAGAAAATGGCGCGGCTGGGCATGGGCTATGTGCCGGAAGGCCGCGGCATCTTTCCCAACCTGTCGGTGAAGGAAAACCTGATCATGAGCGCGCGCCCCGGCGTGGATGGCGGCAACGCATGGACCTACGACCGGGTGCTGTCGCTGTTCCCACGTCTGACCGAGCGGCTGGAGAACGGCGGCGGCCAGCTCTCCGGCGGCGAGCAGCAGATGCTCTCCATCGGCCGCGCGCTGATGACCAACCCGACCCTGATGATTCTTGACGAAGCCACCGAAGGCCTGGCGCCCCTGATCGTGCAGGAAATCTGGCGCGTGATCGGGCAGATCCGCGAAACAGGCATCAGCACGCTGATCGTGGACCGCAATTACCGGATGGTGTTGGCCAACACGGACCTGGCGGTGGTGATGGAAAAGGGACGCATCGTGCTGGCCGGCGAGTCGGCCGGGCTGGCGCAGGATCATGAGGCGCTGACGCGGTACCTGGGAGTGTAGGTGTGCGATGGAATAAAAGTGCGCGCTCTACTAGATAGCTGGAGAGGACGACTCGGACGTCGGCTTTACTCTCCAGAGTGGCCCGATAGCAAGCTAACAAATTGACGACGCTGGCAGATACTTCAAACGGGTTAAGCAATCAAAATACAATGATTCAGGCAATTTTTGTTACAAAGCAAAAATTCAAACAGAAACTGCCCTTATCGAATTTTTATTGTTGATTTTCGAATCGCCGTCGTTCTTGATTATAAAAGAAGCTGCAATATTAAAATGCAAGATGCAGTTAGGCGCCCACTAATGAAATATCAATATCTAAGAAATTATTTATTGTTCGTATATGCTCATCAAAATTCAGATCACGTAGCATCTGGAGATGGTTAATTGCACGACTTCTAACAGTTCCTTTTAAATTAAGGTGATGCACGACACCCGATTGATGCGTAACGATACCATTTTCACCAGCCCTCGTCCAAAAATAGGGGATGTCACGTCTTTTTATGTCTCCTATTTCAGCATTTATTAATTTCTCAGAAATAGATTCTGGAAAAAATCCTGAATTTCGGAAGCGTTTCAGAACGTACTCCATCCACAAATTATAATCTTCTTCAATAGGAAGGTTTAACATATATATAACAGACGCATAGTGTCGAGTTTTTCTAGCTAAAAAGCGAACACGAAAATCATCTGGGACGTTTTCGATAATAAATTCGCTTAGTTGATCGGCATTTTCGACGAACCATCTATATCCCGCGTGGTAACCCGCTAAGATTTCATTTCTATAGTTACAGGGATCAGCATACGATCCATCAGCCAATTTCACTTTATTTCTGTGACTACTAACGGGCTTTTTGTAACGCAAAAATCCGTCCTCGTCAACGCACATGCTGAAGTCATATAACGGAACGGCTGATGAAATCCCGCCTCTCAATGCGGATAAATGTACGTTATGACTCAAAAACCCTGTATTTAACAACCGCTCAGAAACGGACTCACCATCAGAGAAACAATAAAAAATACATTCCGGATCGATAATTATTGGTTTATTATCTTTTACAATTATGTTCTCAAGATGAAGATCGACAAAGCCGAGACAAAAGGCGACCGAGGTTAACACTCCCATACCAAACATCAATAGTGAAGGATCACAAGGCCTATGGTGATCATTTTCGGCAACATAATCGACGCAATACCATTGATTATCTGGCGCTGCGAAGCATGCCGGAGGATTTAAATCAACAGATAATGCTTCAGACAATCTTTTCAGAATTTCAGCCAAAAACTGATAAGGGCGAGGATCGGCAAACTTTATGACTGTCGGCTTCAACCCAGGCCCTGTCAGCAGAAAAGGTCGAAACCCTTCTCTATGAGAATCACCTGACAGCGCATTTAAATCAAAAACTTTTCCTTCGTGATTCCATAAGGTGTGGTTGCCGTAGTATAAAGAAGCGTCAACGGCCGCCTCTACCGCCTCAATCACTCGACCAAGACGTTCTTCCGCAATTTTTATTAAATTCTTTGAAACAGAGGAGAAAGAATGTGGACCACTTTTATCAGAATGATGAAACTGAAGAGTGCTCAGCGTTGGCTGCAAGATTTCAAATAAATCAGCCTTGACAATATTTTTAAGACTCTGTTTATTTATTTTATGAAATTTATTACAATCATTCAAAAAGCCTGCAATTATTTTCTCTGCAAGCTCGTCTAACATTTTGCACCCGGCATTTTTTTAGTTAAGTCTATTGAATCCGGCGAGGCATGGTTTGGTCTTCCCGCACGACTGCATGCCACCAACCTTTTTTTAGGGCTTATACCGCGCTTGGAATAAAAACCCTCTACTCCGGAAAGGGCTTCCACATAAATGGCGGTGTGCCCAGATCTTTCTAGCACCATATCCAGGAGTCCATTTCCTACGCCGTGGTTGCGCCACTCAGGATGCACGCACAATTCAGCTATCCATGAGCATATTTTGTTATCGCTAAACACTCGAGCCATGCCAATGAGGACTTTATTTTGACCAAAGGCGAAGCATCGGTAACTACCATGCGCAAAAAAAGCAGACTTGAATTCAATATCATTAAGATAGAATTCTGAAGATCCGAATCCAACACTTTCATAAAGATCAGCCACCTCTTTAAAGGTTACGAATTCATCACAAGCAGTATAAATTATCGCTGTATTCATATTGAATATCTCTTTCGAATTCCATAAAATAACCAAAACATATCATTGTTATAGAAAGTCCAAATAAAATAGTCGGTTAATTAAAAAAATACTGCACACTTTGTGTGCAGTATTTTTCATTGATAACAAAGATCAGTGATCGATGTCGCACGTTCCTGTGCCACAGCATTTAGTACTACCGCCCGCCGAACCATTATTTCCTGTCTTATAATACGAAACGTCATTATAAACCTCAAAAGTCTTCACTAAGCTTTTGGTCTTAACTGCCTTATTGGAATCATCAACCAAAGCTTGGTAAGTCTTGTCAATGCCAAATTGGACTTTCATTCATAACTCCCTTTTCAACTGGTTTATTTAAAATACATTTTTCGGCTTAGTGCAAATCATTGCAGTCTTTTTACAGCGTCGCAATGACGCGCAAAACTAACATCCCGACGAGAGGCCAAACTATATTTATTAATGACCTCTGAAAATATTAACCACCTCTCAGGGTAAAGGCGAAAATTTTATATGAGAGCATATCTATATCATTTAACATACGAAGCAATATGGCGATAACAATTCTTCGCCAACTTATCTTTCAATAGCTTTTGCGCGTTGCGAGTGTCATTATATTTTTTTACTCTTTCAGTTGTCAGTCAAAAATTTCTTATAAAATCCAATTTTGTTGCCGCCTCTTTAGATCATCAACTTGTGTTTTACCATCCATATTTCAGCACTTCCTCAAACAAGGCAAGACTATGAAGATTTCGGACTTTTCAACCGAATTTGAAAAAAAAGTTCGCGAGGCAAAAAGACAGTTTTTACTTGAAGGATTTGCGATTATTCCTGAAGTCTGGAATATACCGTCGCTAGATAAGGTGTTACATGCATTGGAAGAAGTGATTGCATCCGCGCATGCGGATCCAGTTAAGTGGAGCGAATACGTCCTTTGGCAAAAGGACATTCCAATTGCCCAACTTAATGGCATCCCAGAAAGCAAAATGCGGGATGCATTTTCGCAGATCTATATTTTCGGAGACATTGCAATGCATCATTTTGAATTAAGAAATATAATTCTTTCTCCATATTGCATAGCGGTAGCTCAGCATATATTGGGCGAAGAAGTCATATGCCATTTCAGCAATTTTACGGGCCGTGCAGCAAGAATAGGAGCATGTTGCCAATGGCATCGTGATTGGCCAAATTCTTACTGCTCTACTCGCGATGGCTTCCAAATCCGCCTCATGATTTGCTTGGATGGGATGAAAAGCGGACAGGGTGCAACCCGAGTGATTCCAGGAAGTCAGCATTGGGACAATGCGAGGTTTAAAAGTTGGCAACGACATAAATGGCCGTTGGAAGCAATGGGGAAGGCGCTACTCTGCCCATCGGGTAGTCTAGTTGTTCTAGGGCCAACAATTGTCCATGGCGCTGAGGGCAACCGTTCGTCAAAAGCTCGCCGTAACCTCATTGCCCAGTGGGGGCGAAAACGTGACACTTTATGTATGCAATCAGTCGAAAGCCTAACTGGCTATATTCCCCAATGCCCGCACTTTTTCACCAATATTTAGGCTTTAGCTGAACACGACCGCTGTCCCAGCCTAGACCTTAATGCGGCGTGATCCTGGCCAACTTTCATTACACTTACAATCGGGTCAGATCTCCAGCACTTTTAACAAGGGCACCCAATGCCCTATAGCAAGCAAATCGGGACCTTCCCACCCTCTTTGATGCTATAGTTCGGCGAGCAAAAATCCCGGAGTTCCAGCTGGCATGCACCGCCGGCCATCCGGCCCAGGCGCCCGGGCCATGCCGCCCGCGCCCTTTTAGCCCGCCCAGGATCAACGCGACCAACAACCGACGGGACCACCCCGCAAACCGCTTTTCCCAATCCGGAGACCCAACATGAAAAAAACCTTCGCCGCCGCCCTGCTGCCCGCCCTGATCGCCCTGGCCTATGCCGGCACCGCCGCTGCCCAGATCAAGGTCGGCGTGAGCGTCTCGGCCACCGGCCCGGCCGCTTCGCTCGGCATTCCGGAAAAGAACACCATCTCGCTGCTGCCCAAGACCATCGCCGGCAAGACCGTCGAATACATCGTGCTCGACGACGCCACCGACCCGACCACCGCGGTGAAGAATGCCCGCAAGCTGGTCAGCGAGGACAAGGTCGACCTGCTGATCGGCTCCACCGTCACGCCCAACTCGCTGGCCATGACCGACGTCGCCGCCGAGTCCGAGACGCCGATGATCTCGATGGCCGCGTCGGCCTCCATCATCGAGCCGCAGGACGCCAAGCGGCGCTGGGTGTTCAAGACGCCGCAGAACGATTCCCACATGACCACCGCCATCCTGTCGCACATGGCCGACAACGGCGTCAAGACCGTGGGCTTCATCGGCTTTTCCGATGCCTACGGCGAAGGCTGGTACCGTGAAATCTCCAAGCTGGCCGACACCCGCAAGATCAAGCTGGTGGCCAACGAGCGCTTCGCCCGCCCGGACACCTCCGTCACCGGCCAGATCCTGAAGATCCTGTCGGCCAATCCGGATGCGGTGCTGATCGCCGGCTCCGGCACGCCGGCCGCGCTGCCGCAGAAAACCCTGAAGGAGCGCGGTTACAAGGGCAAGATCTACCAGACCCACGGTGTGGCCAACAATGACTTCCTGCGCGTCTGCGGCAAGGACTGCGAAGGCACCTGGCTGCCTTCCGGCCCGATCCTGGTGGCCGAGCAGCTGCCTGACTCGAACCCCGTGAAAAAATCCGCCCTGGCCTACAAGTCCGCGTATGAAAAGGCGTATGGCGCAGGCACCGTGTCCACCTTCGGCGGCCATGCCTGGGATGCCGGCGCGCTGCTGGCCAATGCCGTGCCGGCCGCGCTCAAGGCCGGCCAGCCGGGCACGCCGGCCTTCCGCAAGGGCCTGCGCGACGCCATCGAGAATACGAAGGAAGTCGCCGGCGCCCATGGCATCTTCAACATGAGCCCGACCGACCACCTCGGCTTCGACCAGCGCTCGCGCGTGATGGTGCAGATCGTCGACGGCAAGTGGAAGCTGGGCGGCGACGCCAAGTAGGAAACGGCGAACACGGCGACGCCACAGGCGGTCGCCGAAACCGGGGCGCGATTATAATCGCGCCTTTTTAACGTCCTCCATCCGGGGAATCAAACATGGATTTATCAATCGCCGCCATCCTGGCCCAGGACGGCATTACCAGCGGCGCGATCTATGCGCTGCTGGCGCTGGCGCTGGTGCTGGTGTTTTCGGTCACGCGCGTGATCTTCATTCCGCAGGGCGAGTTCGTCGCCTTTGGCGCGCTGACCGTGGCCGCGCTGCAGTCCAGCCGCTTTCCGCATTCGGCCACGCTGCTGGTGGCGCTGGGCGTGGCCTGCTTCCTGTATGAGGTGGTAGGCACGCTGCGCAACGCCGAACGCCGGCATGGCGCGGCGCGCAGCATCCCGGTGGCGGCATTCAAATTCCTGGTGTTCCCGATTGCCCTGTTCTTCGTCGCCCGCGCGGTGGCGGCGGCGCAGGCGCCGATGCTGGCGCAGGTGGCGCTGGCGCTGGCCATCGTGATCCCGATGGGGCCGATGGTGTATCGCCTGGCCTTCCAGCCGCTGGCCGAGGCCAGCACCCTGGTGCTCCTGATCGTGTCGGTCGGGACCCACTTCGCGCTGATCGGCCTCGGCCTGGTGATGTTCGGCGCCGAAGGCTCGCGCACCACGCCGTTTTCCGATGCCCGCCTCGAGGTCGGCGCGCTGGCCATTTCCGGCCAGAGCCTGGTGATCGTCGCGGTGTCCATCCTGCTCATCGTCGGCCTGTATCTCTACTTCGAGCGTACCCTGTCGGGCAAGGCGCTGCGCGCCACCGCGGTGAACCGCTTGGGCGCGCGCCTGGTCGGCATCGGCACCACCCAGGCCGGCCGCCTGGCCTTCACGCTGGCCGCCGCCATGGGCGCGCTGTGCGGCGTGCTGATCGCGCCGCTGACCACGGTCTATTACGACAGCGGCTTCCTGATCGGCCTGAAGGGCTTCGTCGGCGCCATCATCGGCGGCCTGGCAAGCTATCCGATCGCCGCCGCCGGCGCGGTGATGGTGGGCCTGCTGGAATCCTATTCCTCGTTCTGGGCCAGCGCGCTGAAGGAAGTGATCGTCTTCACCCTGATCATCCCGGTGCTGCTGTGGCGCTCGCTGACCTCCAAGCATGTCGAGGAGGAGGAAGAATAATGAACAAGTCCTTTCTGCTGTTTGCCGTGATCATGGCGGCGCTGCCGCTGCTGCCCACGCCGGAATTCTGGATCACGCTCGCCAATTACATTGGCCTGTATTCCATCGTTGCATTGGGCCTGGTGCTGCTGACCGGCGTCGCCGGCCTGACCTCCTTCGGCCAGGCGGCCTTCGTCGGCCTGGGCGCCTACGCCACCGCCTACCTGTCCACCCAGTTCGGCCTGTCGCCGTGGGTGGGCCTGGCGGCCGGCCTGCTGGTGACCGCCGGCGCGGCCTTCTTCATCGGCGCCATCACGATGCGGCTGTCCGGCCACTTCCTGCCGCTGGGCACCATCGCCTGGGGACTGTCGCTGTATTTCCTGTTCGGCAATCTGGACTTCCTCGGCAAGTACGACGGCCTGAACGGCGTGCCGCCGATCACGCTGTTCGGCATCACGCTGGGCAGCGGCCGCGCGATGTTCTACCTGATCTGGTTCGTGGTGCTGGCCACCGTGATCGCGCTGCAGAACCTGCTCAATTCCCGTCCCGGCCGCGCGATCCGGGCACTGAAGGGCGGCGGCGTGATGGCCGAGGCGATGGGCGTCAACACTGCCTGGATGAAGATCGTGATCTTCGTCATCGCCGCGCTGCTGGCCTGCATCTCGGGCTGGATGTATGCCCACATGCAGCGGGCGGTGAACCCGACGCCGTTCGGCCTGAACCAGGGCATCGAGTACCTGTTCATGGCAGTGGTGGGCGGCGCCGGCCATCTGTGGGGCGCGATCCTGGGCGCGACGGTGCTGACCGTGCTGAAGGACCAGCTGCAGTCGCTCTTGCCCAAGCTGCTGGGTGCCAGCGGCAACTTTGAAGTCATCGTGTTCGGCATCCTGATGGTGCTGCTGCTGCAGCGCGCGCGCGAAGGCCTGTGGCCCTTCATCCGCCGCCGCTTCCCGCAGAAGCCGCAGGTGGTGGCGCCGGCGTCGGCGCCTGCCCTGCCGATGCGCGCGAAGCAGACCGGCGGCGAGATCGTGCTGGAAGTGGACAAGGCGCGCAAGGAGTTCGGCGGCCTGGTCGCGGTCAACGACATGCAGTTCAATGTGCGGGCCGGCGAGATCATGGGCCTGATCGGGCCCAACGGCGCCGGCAAGTCCACCATGTTCAACCTGGTGACCGGCGTGCTGCCGGTAACGCGCGGCGAGATCCGCTTCAGGAGCGGCGGCCAGCTGCAGCGCATCGACGGCCTGGCCTCGCGCGAGATCGTGCGGCGCGGCATTGCCCGCACCTTCCAGCATGTGCGGCTGATGCCGACCATGAGCGTGCTGGAAAACGTCGCCATCGGCGGCCATCTGCGCGGCACCCACGGCGACGTGGCCGGCATCGCCACCAGCATCGTGCGCGCCAACCGGGCCGAGGAACAGGCGCTGCTGTTCGAGGCGAAGACCCAGCTGGAACGGGTCGGCCTGGGCCACCTGATGCACGAGGAAGCCGGCAGCCTGGCGCTGGGCCAGCAGCGCATCCTGGAAATCGCCCGCGCGCTGTGCTGCGACCCTACCCTCTTGCTGCTCGACGAGCCGGCGGCCGGCCTGCGCTACAAGGAAAAGCAGGCGCTGGCCGAGCTGCTGAAGAAGCTCAAGGCCGAGGGCATGAGCATCCTGCTGGTGGAGCATGACATGGACTTCGTGATGAACCTGACCGACCGCCTGGTGGTGATGGAATTCGGCACCAAGATCGCGGAAGGCCTGCCGGCCGAGGTGCAGCAGAGCCCGGCGGTGCTGGAAGCCTACCTGGGCGGCATAGACTGAAGCGGCGGGAAAGACAATGAGCACACCTATTCTTGAAGTAAGCGACCTGCATGTGGGATACGGCAAGGTCGAGGCGCTGCATGGCGCCAGCCTGACGGTCGGCGCGGGACAGATCGTCACCGTGATCGGTCCCAACGGCGCCGGCAAGTCCACCATGCTGAACGCGATCGCCGGCGCCTTGCCCGCCGCCGGCGCGGCCCGCGGCCGGGTCATGCTGGACGGCCACGACATGACCGGCGTGGCGATCGAGTCGCGGGTGGCGCGCGGCATGTGCCTGGTGCCCGAGAAGCGCGAACTGTTTGCCAGCATGACGGTGGAAGACAACCTGCAGCTGGGCAGCTACCGCCGCTACAAGGCGCGCGAGAGCCATTACAACGACCAGCTCGACGAGGTCTACCGCCTCTTTCCGCGCCTGAAGGAAAGGCGCAAGCAGGAAGCCGGCACCCTGTCCGGCGGCGAGCGCCAGATGCTGGCGGTGGGCCGCGCGCTGATGGCCAAGCCGCGCCTGCTGATGCTGGACGAGCCCAGCCTGGGCCTGGCGCCGCTGATCGTGAAGGAAATCTTCCACATCATCGTCGGCCTGAAGGAAACCGGCGTGGCGATCCTGCTGGTGGAGCAGAATGCCCGCGCGGCGCTGCAGGTGGCGGACCATGCCTATGTGCTGGAAACCGGCGACATCGCGCTGGAAGGCCCGGCGCAGCAGCTGGCCAATGATCCCAAGGTGATCGACACCTACCTGGGCCTGACGCGCAAGGCGCAGGACTAGGAGCCTGCGCGGCAGAAGGCGGCGAAGCGAAACGTGCGAAAAACGAGGCCAGTTTGGTAGTACCGACAAGCCCAGGGTGGCCCCCTGGGCGCAGGTGGTGATACCGAACTGGACCGTTTTCTCGCGCGTTGCAGCCGCCGACCCTTCTGCCTTACATGCTCCTAATACCGGCCCTGCCCGGCCTGCAGTACCCCATAGCGCAGCCCGATGCGCTTCAACATGCGGCGATAGGCCGCCGACAGCCGGTCGGCCCGCTGCGGCACTTCCAGGCCCGGTTCCAGCGGTACCCGCTTCGGCCGCTGCGATTCCAGTATCTGCAGGTCCTGCAGGAAAATGCGGTCCTGGAAGGCGCGCAGGTCGTCGTCGCTGGAACTGTCGTTGTGCATGGCCAGCACGATCCAGGCGTGGGCATGCTCCTCGTCCAGCGGCTGCACATGCAGGCTGATGGCTTCGGTCAGGCCGTCCGGCGTCTGCGGCAGCTTGGTCAGGATGGCCGTGAGCGGACGCACCACGCGGTAGGTGTATTCCACCATGGCGCCGTCGGCGGCCAGCAGGTTGGCCTGCGGCTGGTAAGCCCGGCAGCCGGTGGCGATCACGCCTTCCATGCCCTGCGCGCCCAGGCCGTCGTCATACGGATCGACCCAGTAGTCCGGTACTTCGGTGAATTGCGGGTCGCCCAGGATGCCGGTGTGAATGAACGGGAAATGCGCCATGTCGAGGAAGTTCTCGATGATGCGCGGGCCGCAGGCATGCACCGGATAAGGCCCGCACAGCACCTGCCGCAACTGGTCGTTGCCGTGTTCCGGAAACGGCGGCAGCGCGCGCGCCGGTTCGCCCAGGCAAACCCAGACCATGCCGTAGGCCTCCTTCGCCTGGAAGCGCGTGGCGCAGGCGGTGCGCGGCGGCGTGTCGTGCGGATGGGCCGGCTGCAGGCGGCAGGCGCCGGCATGATCGAACTGCCAGCCGTGGTAGGCGCAGACCAGTCGGTCGTCCTTCACCCAGCCCAGCGAAAGCCGCGCGCCGCGATGCGGGCAGCGGTCGTCCCAGGCCTGCACCGCGCCGTCAGCGCTGCGCCAGATCACGAGGTCCTGCTCCAGCAGCCGCACCGGCTGCATCGCGCCAACGGCCAGGCTGGCGCCGGCGGCAACCGGATGCCAGTCATTCCACAGTACCGGATCGATGGTTTCCATCGCCTACTCCCAGAAGCCGATATGGGGAGCGGCCGCTTCCTGCTCCATCTCGGGCAGCGGACCGACGACCTCGGTCGGCCGCTGGCCGCTGGCGAACACGGTGCGGCAAGGCAGCGCCAGGGTGGGGTTTTCCGGATGGCTGCCGGTCAGTTCCAGCAGCTTTTCCTCGGACATCGCATATACCACGCGGCCAATGTTGCACCAGTAGATGGCGCCGGCGCACATCGCGCACGGTTCGGCGCTGGTGTAGAGCGTGCAGCGGGCCAGCGCTTGCGGCGCCAGCTTCTGCGCCGCAAGCGCCGCGGCCACGCGCTCGGCATGCTGGGTCGGGTCGCCCTGCGGCGGCATCGAATTATTGCCGGCTTCGGCAATGATGTTGCCCTGCTCGTCGGCGACGACGGCGCCGAAGGGATGGCGGCCGGCGGCCTTGGCGCGCTCGGCAACGGCAAGGGCCGCGCGCATCAGGCGGCGGTCGGTTTCGGTGAAGGATGCGTTGGATAGAGACATGCGGTTTCCTGATCAATGGTCCGTGGGCCTGGTCAAAGCCCGGGACGGTTCTGCCAGCTGTTTCGGGCGGCACTATACCGGTATTTGGCGGGCAATGGATCGGCGCTGCCGACCGCATACGCCCGCGCCGGCCTGGTCGAGCAATTTTCGTGCGATGCCGTCGCTGGTGCGGCAGGCTGCAGCGAGGCCGGCACCAGGAAGAATGGCGGCCTGATGTGTCTGGCGCACCACAAAAGACCAAACGCCTGCCCCGCCGGCGCTCCACTATCACCACCAAGTAGCAAGGGAGCGCCCCTGGCATTCATTGACGTGATAACTCACATCAAAGATCGCAATTGGCTTTCCAGTGCGGCCGGCCTTATCTTCGCCCTATAGAAAAATTCACCTTCAGGAGCAATCGCAATGACCACCGCAACACTGCCATCCCTGTACGTCCCGTTTGAAGAAGCGAAAAAAATCCCGGCGAAACTGGCTGCCATCTTTGCCGTGCTGTTCATGGTCGATTTCCGTGAAGCGCAGTCGGACGAGTCCTGCAGCTACGCCGCCTACCTGGCATAAGCGTCAGCCGCGATACGGGCTGCCCACAGCCCGCCGCCAGCAGAAAATCGGAAAAGCCGCCAGTCAGGGCGGCTTTTTTTATTGCGTCGGACGCCGTCCTAGGAGCCTGCGCGGCAGAAGGCGGCGAAGCGAAACGTGCGAAAAACGAGGCCAGTTTGGTAGTACCAACAAGCCCAGGGTGGACCCCTGGGCGCAGGTGGTGATACCGAACTGGACCGTTTTCTCGCGCGTTGCAGCCGCCGACCCTTCTGCCGCGCAGGCTCCTAGAGCCGCTCGGTCTCACCCGATTTCGGCTGCCACTTCATCAGCCGCTTCTCGATCGCGCCGACCAGCCCGTCCAGCACCAGCGCAAACAGGGTGAGCACGACGATGCCGGCGAACACCGTGTTGATGTCGAAGGTGCCTTCGGCCTGCAGGATCAGGTAACCGACGCCGCGCGCCGAGCCCAGGTATTCGCCGACGATGGCGCCGACGAAGGCCAGGCCGACCGAGGTATGCAGGCTGGAAAACACCCACGAGGTGGCTGAAGGCAGGTACACCGAGCGCAGCAGCTGGCGGGCATTGGCGCCCATCATCCTGGCATTGGCCAGCACCACCGGGCTGACTTCCTTGACGCCCTGGTAGACGTTGAAGAAGACGATGAAGAACACCAGCGTCACCGCCAGCGCCACCTTGGACCAGATGCCCAGGCCGAACCACATCGCGAAGATGGGCGCCAGGATCACCCGCGGCATCGAGTTGGCCGCCTTGATGTAGGGGTCGAGTATGGCTGACGCCACCGGCGACAGCGCCAGCCACAGGCCCACCACCAGCGCCAGCGCGGTGCCGATCACGAAGGCAAGCAGCGTCTCGGTCAGGGTGACCAGCAGGTGCGGATAGATTTCGGCCGGAAAATGGAGCGTGAACCAGGTGTTGTCGCCGGTGCCCACGTCGAGCGTGCCGCTGCCCACCGTGAACCATTGCCAGATCCTGACCAGCACCTTCAGCGGTTCACCGAAGAAGAACGCGGCCTGCGGATTGCGGGTGGCGACGTGCCAGACCAGCAGCACCGCCACCAGCACCAGGAACTGCCAGACGCGCATGTTCCTGTGATTCGGTTTGATGACATTCCACATGCTCTACGCCAGCCTCTTCTGTTGCTGATAGCCTTTCAGTACCTCGTCGCGCAGCACGGCCCAGATCTGGCTGTGCAGCGCGACGAAGCGCGGATGCGCGCGCACTTCGGCGACATCGCGCGGACGCGGCAGGTCGATGATGAATTCGCCGATCGGATGCGTGGCCGGGCCGGCCGACAGCACCACCACCCGGTCCGACATCGCGATCGCCTCGTCCAGGTCATGGGTGATGAACAGCACCGCCTTGCGCCGGGCGCTCCACAGGTCCAGCACTTCGTTTTCCATCAGCTGGCGGGTCTGGATGTCCAGCGCCGAGAACGGCTCGTCCATCAGGATGATGTCCGGGTCCAGGATCAGGGTCTGCGCCAGCGCCACCCGCTTGCGCATGCCGCCCGACAGCTGATGCGGATAGCGGTCGCCGAAGCCCTGCAGCCCCACCCTGGCCAGCCACTGCTCGCCCAGCGCGCGGGCATCGGCATCGGGCATGCCGCGAAACTGCAGGCCGGCAATCACGTTCTCCAGCGCGCTGCGCCACGGCATCAGCGCTTCGGCCTGGAACATGTAGCCGGCGCGGCGGTTGATGCCGTCCAGCGGCTCGCCGAATACGCTGACCTCGCCCGAGGACGGCTGCAGCAGGCCGGCGCCGACGTTGAGCAGCGTGGACTTGCCGCAGCCGGTCGGCCCCACTACCGACACGAACTCGCCGGGCGCGATGGCCAGCGTGGTGTTGGCCACCGCGGTATAGCGCTGGGCCCGGTTTTCCTTCGAAACGAAGGTGCAGCTGATGTCGTTCAACAGCAGCGCCGGCGCCAGGTCCGGATTACTTGACCTTGGCATTCGCTTTGGCCACCAGCTCGTTGGTGAAGGTCTTGGACAGGTCGATGTTCTTGCCCGAGAGTTCGGGCTCGAATGCCTGCAGGGTCTTCAGCGCGGTCTGGGCGCCCGCTTCCGGGAAGCGGCCATCCGGCGACAGCGCCTCGCGCACCTTGGTGAAGGTCTCGAGATACAGCGCGCGGTCGCCCAGCTGGTAGCTCTCCGGGACCACCTTGACGATGTCGGACGGCCCGGCCTTCTGCAGCCACTTCAGCGCACGCACCATCGCATTGGTCAGCGCCTGCGAGGTGTTCGGATTCTTTTTCAGGAAGGCTTCGGTGGTGTAGAGGGTGGCGGCGGGCATCGGTCCGCCGAACAGCTCATTGGTGTCCTTCAGGGTGCGGGTGTCGGCGATGACCTTGATCTCATGCTTCTGCTCCAGCATGGTGACGACCGGATCGAGGTTGGAAATGGCGTCGATCTGGCCGGAACGCAGCGCCGACAGCGCGCCGGCTGCGGTGCCCACGCCGATGAAGGAAACGTCGCTGGGCTTCAGGCCGCCCTTGGCCAGCACGAAGTTGGCCACGATGTTGGTGGACGAGCCAGGCGCGGTCACGCCGATCTTCTTGCCCTTCAGGTCGGCGATGGACTTGTAGTTCGGCATGGTCTTGCTGGAGACGCCGAACACGATCTGCGGCGCCCTGCCCTGCAGCACGAAGGCCGTGATCACCTGGTTCCTGGCCTGCATGTTGATGGTGTGCTCGAACGCGCCGGACACCACGTCGGCGCTGCCGCCCACCAGCGCCTGCAGCGCCTTGGCGCCGCCGGCGAAGTCGCTGATCTCGACCTGCAGGCCTTCGTCCTTGAAATAGCCGAGCTGCTCGGCAATGGTCAGCGGCAGGTAATAGAACAGGTTCTTGCCGCCAACGGCGATCGACACCTTCTGTTTTTCCAGCGCCTGCGCCCAGGCGCTGCTGCTGGTGGCGAGGATGCCGATGGCGGTCATGCCGACCATGGCGGCGAATTTCTTCAAGCGGATTTTCATGCTGTCTCCTGGTCTCCCGTGCGGCTCGCGGCGCCTGTGCGCCAGGCATCGCGGCCATGGATTGTTTTGGGTTCGTTGCGGCGTCTTTTTGACGACGTGAAACATTAACATAAACTTTTTGAAGTCCAGGCCTGCCGGCCTTGCCGCGGTGTCGATTCGCCACGTCCAGTCCGGCCTCCCACCTGTGCTTTCAGCGCTCACAGGCCCGTCTTGCCGTAGGCGAATCACAGGATGCCGCCCGGATTTCACGGCGCCGTTAATAAAGTGAACCGGCTAAACGGTAGCGGCAACAGAACATTGCCCACGCGGCTGCAACACGCCGCCCCTTCCCATTCCGTCCGGGCCGGAACCAATCAAGGACAAGTCATGCAAAAACTCATGGGGCTGGCGCTTGCCATGCTCGTCGCCGGTTGTAACGGCCTCTCGGATGACAATGATGAAGCAAGCCAGCCTGAATACCTGCAATACAGCTATGTGGTGGTTGGCGCAGATGGCGCGGCGGTTGCCCGGGCAATCAGCACCTACGGCGCCTGCCCCATCATCAACATTGGCAGTGTGGGGAAACGCATGCAGTTGCGGGCGGGCAGCGGTACCATGCCGCAGCGTCCCACCGCCAGTGCGCCCGCCGACTCCAAGCCATCCGACTTCCCGGTGATTACCTGCGAGGCGACCCTGCCGGCCGGTGCCGCCAGCGCCAGCATCGGCGGCCAGACCTTGCCCTTGCCCAAGGCGCAGCCGCAGCGCATCGTCATCCTGGGCGACACCGGCTGCCGCATGAAGAAGGCCGACAATGCCTTCCAGGACTGCAATAACGCCGACCAGTGGCCGCTGGCACGCATTGCCGCCACCGCGGCCAGCCTGAAGCCCGACCTGGTGCTGCACGTTGGCGACTACCATTACCGCGAAACCGCCTGCCCGGAGGGCAATGCCGGCTGCAAGGACAGTCCCTGGGGCTATGGCTGGGATACGTGGCAGGCCGATCTGTTCAAGCCGGCCGCGCCGTTGCTGGAGGCGGCTCCCTGGGTGGTCGTGCGCGGCAATCACGAGGAATGCGCGCGCGCCGGCCAGGGCTGGTTCCGCTTCCTGGCGCCCGAGCCCTATACGCCGGCACGCAGCTGCAATGATGCGGGCAACGACACCGTGGCCAACCTGTCGCCGCCGTACGCGGTGCCGCTGGGCGGCGGCGACCAGTTCATCGTGTTCGACTCGTCAAAGGCGGGGTTTGCCAAGCTGGCCGTGGATGATCCGAAGTCGCTGAACTACCAGCAGCAGATGATGAGCGTGGCCCGGCTGGCCGGCGGCGTGCGCGGCGGCAGCTTCTTTGCCAGCCATCATCCGGTGCTGGCCTACGAGATGCTGGATAACGGCAAACTTGTCGGCGGCAATGTGCCGCTACAGGACGCCATGGCGCAGGTCAATGGCCTTGCCTATTATCCGGCCGGCATACAGCTCGCGCTGCATGGCCATGTGCACAGTTTCCAGGCGCTCACCTTCGCTACGGACCATCCGGCCACCATCGTCAGCGGCAATGGCGGCGACGACGTCAGCCCTGCCCTGCCATCGCCCCTGCCGCCGCTGGCGCCGGCCCCGGGCGTGACGCTGGAACGCATTACCCACAGCACCACCTTCGGCTTCATGCTGATGGAGCGCGGCGGCAACGGATGGACCTACAAGGCCTATACCGCCGGCGGCAAGGTGATGGCGACCTGCAGCCAGCAGGGCCGGCGCCTGCTGTGCGACCGCACGGGCCGGATCGCGGCCTGATGGCAGGCGGCAGGCCACGCACCTGCGCAATCGTGCCTGCCATTCCCGTGGCTGCCGCGCGGGATGCGGCGATTTCCTTGCGCCGCTAGAGCGCAGCCCCGAACTTGCCGTCCATGTAGTCGCGGGCGGCCTGCTGGATCTCCTCGCGGGTGTTCATCACGAACGGGCCGTGGGCCACCACCGGCTCGCCGATGGGCTGGGCATGGCCGAACAGCAATACCGCATCCGAGTCGGCGACGATGTCGACCATGTCGCCTTCGTCGCTCAGCTGCAGCAGCCGGTGCTGCTGCGCGGCTTCATCGCCGATGCGGATCGTCCCGCGCGCCAGGTACAGGAACACATGGCGCCCGGCCAGTCCCTCGAAGCGTACGCTGCCGCCGGCGGCCAGCGTCACCGTGCTCATGAATACGCCCGTCAGCGACTGGAACGGGCCCTGCCGGCCCTGCCAGCTTCCGGCGATCAGGTTGACCGTGCCGCGGCCGTCCGCGGTGGGGAGCGCCGGTATCGCTTCCTTCTGCAGGCCGGTATAGCGCGGCTGCGTCATCTTCAGCCGCGCCGGCAGGTTGACCCACAGTTGCAGGATCTCCAGCGGCCCGCCGCTTTCCAGGAAGGCCCGTGGCGACACTTCCTCATGGATCAGGCCGCTGCCGGCCGTCATCCACTGCACCCCGCCCTCGTCGATCACGCTTTCATGGCCGCCGCTGTCGCGGTGCGCCAGCGATCCCTGCAGGATGAAGGTCACGGTCTCAAAGCCGCGATGCGGATGCGGGCCGAATGGCAGGCCGCGGTTGTCGCGGCCATAGACCTGCGGTCCGTGGTGGTTCAGGAACAGGAAGGGGTCGAGCCGGCGCGTGTCCAGGCCGGGGCCGGGCAAGGGGCGGCGCGTGATCAGGTCTCCGATATCGTCGCGCAGCGCCTCATGCTGGCGTTGCAGTGTCTTGCTGCTCATGGCGCATCCTTTCATGCATTTGGCACAGGCTGCAATGATGGGGACGAAACGCCGCGGCGTGAAGACGGCCCTTGCGGGAAACAGCATGCCGCGAGCGGCACAATGCGCCGCTTCGCAGGCTCCTAGCCGGTGATGCCGCAGGACGCCGCGCTCTGCGCCTGCTGCGCGGCGCGCTTGGCGGCCTCCACCTGCATCCCGGCCGGCAGCTGCACGCCATTCTTTACCGCCGTCAGCTCGGCCAGGATCGAAATGGCGATCTCGGCCGGCGTCTTGCTGCCGATGTAGAGGCCGATCGGGCCATGCAGGCGCGCCAGTTCCTCATCGCTGACGTCGAACAGCTTCAGCCGCTCGCGGCGCTTGGCGTTGTTGGCGCGCGAACCGATGGCGCCGACATAGAAGGCCGGCGACTTCAGCGCTTCCATCAGGGCCAGGTCATCGAGCTTGGGGTCATGCGTCAGGGCCACCACCGCGCTGCGCGCGTCGAGCCGCATGTCGAGCACGAGGTCGTCCGGCATCGCATGCACCACGTCCACGCCCGGCACGTTCCAGCTGCTGCGGTATTCCTCGCGCGGGTCGCACACCGTCACCTGGTATTCCATGCCGATAGCGATCTGCGCCAGAAAGGCCGACAGCTGGCCGGCGCCTATGATGAGCAGGCGCCAGCGTGGTCCATGCACCGTCGTCAGCGCCGACGACGACACCTGCATGCTCATGCCGGGGCTGGCCGGGCTCAGCGTCACGTCTCCGGTGGCGAGGTCGAGCCGGCGCGCCACCAGCTGGTGCCGGCCGAGCTGCGCCAGCAGTTCGCCGATGCGGCTCCTTGCCGACAGCGGCTCGATCGCCAGTTCGATGGTGCCGCCGCAGGGCAACCCGAAGCGATGGGCCTCGTCGGCGGTGATGCCATAGGTCACGATCTCTGGCCGGGTATGGGTAATGCCCTCGGCCCGTACCCTGGCGATCAGGTCGTCTTCCACGCAGCCGCCCGAGACTGAACCGATCACCTGCCCGTCGCCGGACAAGCCGAGGGTGGCGCCTTCGGGGCGCGGGCTGGAGCCCCAGGTGCGGATCACCGTCACCAGCTGGCAGGGTCGGCCCTGGGCGATCCACTGCTCGCAGGTCTTGAGTACGTCGAGGTCTATGCTGTCCATGGCGAAAAGAGTCCGGGAAACCGCCAGACTATGCCACATCCGGCAGCGGCCGATGTTGATGCGGATGGAGGTGCGTCGGACCATGGCAACGCAATGCCGTACTTTCCGAAAAGTCAAAATCCTACATAGTTCCTGCCGCTGCGCTTACAGACAGCCGCGGAAAAGCTGCCTAGAGTACAACATCCATAACTCGCAACTCATCAGCAAGCCGTGCGGAAAGGTGCTCGCGGCTGCACTGGCGACGCCCCGATACCATGCCCACATCAGAAACCCAGCGCCACCGCCAGACAACCGCACCAGCCAACGACGCGCTGGGCGAACGCGATATCTTCTTTGCCGCGGTCGAGAAGACCCGCATGCCGATGGTCGTGACCGACCCGCGCAAGCCCGACAACCCGATCGTGTTCGCCAATCCGGCCTTCCTGCAGATGACAGGCTACGCCGTGGAAGAAGTGGTGGGCAATAACTGCCGTTTCCTGCAGGGCCCGGAAACCGATCCGGCCACCGTGGCCGAGATGCGCCAGGCGATCCGCGAGCGGCGCGATGTCGCGCTGGAAATCCTGAATTACCGCAAGAACGGCTCGTCCTTCTGGAATGCGCTGTTTGTCTCGCCGGTGTTCGATGCCAGTGGCGAACTGGTCTATTTCTTCGGTTCGCAGCTCGACGTCAGCCGGCGCCGCGATGCCGAGGAAGCGCTGGGGCAGGCGCAGAAGATGGAAGCGCTGGGCCAGCTGACCGGCGGCATTGCCCACGACTTCAACAACCTGCTGCAGGTGATGGCCGGCTATCTCGAGATGATGGACCTGAACCTGACCACGCCCAACCCGGACCGTGGCCAGTTGCGCCGCCACGTCGACAGCGTGCGCAGCGCCGTCAACAAGGCATCGTTGCTGACGCAACGGCTGCTGGCGTTCGCGCGCAAGCAGCGGCTCTACGGCCGCACCCTCAACCTCAACTCGCTGACCGAAAACCTGGCCGACCTGGCGCGCCGCACGCTGGGCAGCGAAATCACGCTGCGCACCGAGCCCGCGCCCGATCTATGGAACTGCCAGGTCGATCCGACCCAGATGGAAGTGGCCCTGCTCAACATCCTGCTCAATGCGCGCGACGCCATGCCGGGCGGCGGCCTGCTGACGCTGCGCACCCGCAATGAAGTCATCAACGAGGAAGACCTGCATATCTTCTCCGGCCTGCAGGCTGGCCGCCACGTCTCCATCGCCGTCACCGATACGGGCGCCGGCATTGCGCCGGAACTGCTCAACCGGGTGATGGACCCCTTCTTCACCACCAAGGAGGAAGGCAAAGGCACTGGGCTGGGCCTGTCGATGGTGTATGGCTTTGCCAAGCAGTCCGGTGGCGCGGTCTACCTGTATTCCGAAGTCGGCGTCGGCACCACGGTGCGGCTTTACTTTCCCGCCACCGAGAACGCCATTCCTGGCACCACCTTTACGCCGGCCTTCACGCCTGATGCCGGAACCGGTGAAACCATCCTGGTGGTGGACGACAGGATGGAGGTGGCCGAACTGGCGCAGGCCATGCTGGAGAGCCTCGGCTACCACAGCATCGTGGTGACCAGCCCGGCCGAGGCGCTCAAGGCGCTCGACAGCACGGCCGGCATTGCGCTGCTGTTTTCCGACCTGATCATGCCAGGCGGCATGAACGGCGTGATGCTGGCGCGCGAGGCCAAGCGGCAGCATCCGGGACTGCGCATCCTTCTGACCACCGGCTATGCCGATCCGGCGCTGGAACGCAACGAGACCGGGCATGCCGAATTCGACATCATCAACAAGCCTTATCGCCGCGAGGAACTGGCGCGGCGGGTCAAGGCGGTGCTGGCCGGGCCTTCCGGCGTGAGCTGAAAACCCGCAGGCGCCGGAGAGCCTGCGCTCACAGCACGTAGTTGGCGGTATCGGACTGCAGCAGCAGCGTGCCGTTCAGCGTGGCCAGCGTGACGAAGCTGTTGGCGCCGCCGGTGCTGTCGACCCGCACCACGGTATTGGCGCCAGACGACGTATCGAACTGCAGGTAGCCGCCGCTGAAGGCATTGGCGCCGTTGTAGCCGGTGAACGTGAGCAGCAGGTCATGCAGGTTCAGGGTATCGACGCCGTTGGTGCCGGTCTTGCTGAAGGCGGTGATGATGTCGCCGGTGGTGCCGCGGTCGCTCAGCGTGTTGTAGTCGTAGACATCGTTGCCCAGCCCGCCGGTGAGCGTATCGTTGCCCGCGCCGCCAGTCAGGATGTCGTTGCCGGCGCCCCCTACCAGGATGTCGTTGCCCGCGCCGCCGTTGAGCACGTCGTTGCCGGCGCCGCCGGTGAGGTTGTCATTGCCGGCGCCGCCGCTCAGGGTATAGACGGTGCCGGTGTCGGTCTCGGCCGAGGCATTGACGGTCAGGCTGTTGGCGCTTCCCAGCCCGAAGCCCTCCACGCTGGCCTGCTGGGTGCCGGTCAGCATGGCGTTGTTCATGGTCAGGTTGTAGTTGTTGCCAGCCTGGACCACGATGACCTCGACGCCGACCAGGGTGCTTGCGCCGAAGGTCAGGCCGGCGCTGTAGTCGCCGCTCAGGTAGAGCGTGTCGACGCCGGCGCCGCCGTTGAACTGGTCGGCCGCGGTCATCGCCGCGCCGGCATATACCGAGTCGCGGCCGGCATTGCCGGTGACGATGTCGTTGCCGCCGAAGCTGATGTCGAAGTAGTCCGACCAGGCGCCGCCGGTGAGCACGTCGTTGCCGGCGCCGCCGGTGATGGTATAGGACGACTCCGTCTCGGCGCTGGCATTGATGGTCATGGTATTGGCCGCGCCCAGGGCCGAGCCGTCGACGGTGACGGTGGTTGCCACCGCGTTGGCATCGTTGAAGGTCAGGCTGTAGCTGTTGCCTGCGCCGAGCGTGATCTCTTCGACATTGACCAGCGTGGTCGCGGTGAGCGTGACGCCTGCGGCATAGTCGCCGTTGAGCGCCAGGGTGTCGGTTTCCACCGTGTCGTCGGCCGGCGAGCCGCCGTCGATGCGGTCATTGGCGTTGAACGCGGCGCCGGCAAGGATGGTGTCGCTGCCGGCGCCCGCCGTCACCGTGTCGTTGCCGCCGGCGCTGATATCGAAGACGTCGGTGCCGGTGGTGCCGTTCAGGGTGTCGTTGCCCGCGGTGCCGGCGATGGGTTCCACCAGCACATTGGTCACTGTCACCGTGACGGCCTGGCTGGCGGCGAGAGCGCCGTCGCTGGCCTGTACGGTGACGTTGTAGACGTTGTTGGCGCCGACATCGACCGGCGCCTCGAAGTCCGGCGCAGTCACGAAACGGAGCGCGCCGGTGGCGGCGTTGATGGCGAAGCGGGCCGCATCGTCGCCGCCGGCGATGCTGTAGGTCAGCGTCGGGCTGTCGGCATCGGTGGCAGTGATCGTCGCCACTGCAGTAGTGTTCTCCGCCACGTTGTAAGCCGCTGTCGGCGAGGAAAACACGGGCGCCGTATTGGCCGGCGCCTCGACCACGTCGGTGACGGTAATGGCAATCGCCTGCGTGGTGTTCAGCGTGCCATCGCTGGCCTGCACGCTCAGGTTGTAGACGTTATTGGCGCCGATATCGGCCGGGGCTTCGAAGTTGGGCGCGGTAATGAAACTCAGTGCGCCGGTGGCGGCGTTGATGTTGAACAGCGCCGCGTCGCCCCCTGTCACCAGGCTGTAGGTCAATGCCTGGCTCTCGGCATCGGTTGCCGCCACCGTGCCCACCGCGGTGCTGTTCTCGGGAATGCTGAAGGCATTGGGCGATGTGAAGGTCGGCGCGGTGTTGTTGCCCGCCGGGCTGCCGCCCACCACACCGATGAAGTCGGTTGCCACCGGCACCAGCGCCTGCGTGTTGCGCAGCTCGATCATCAGCTCCGGCGGCGGCTGGCCGTCGCCGCCGACATCCACATAGATGAAGGTGCTGGTGCCCGACTTGGCGTACCACACCGTGTTGCTGTTGCCGGTCTGCCCGCCCCAGGCCAGGTCGGTGGCGCCCAGCAGCGCCGACAGGTCGATGCGGTCCGTGCCCTGGGTGAAATCGGTGATGGCGTCCCAGGTGCGGGTGACAGTCGCGTCCGGCGGCGTCTGCCAGTTCGCATTGGGCGTGGACTCGGTCGTAGTCTGGTACACGAACACATCGCTGCCGCCGCCACCGGTCAGGGTATCCGCCCCGCCCGCGCCGCTGATGGTGTCGTTGCCGCCTGCGCCCACCAGCGTGTTGGCATTGGCGTCCCCGGTCAGGACTTCATTGACCACGTTGGTCACCGTCACCGCAACCGCCTGGCTGGCCGACTGCGTGCCGTCGCTGGCCTGCACCGTGACGTTATAGACGTTGTTGGCGCCCACATCGGTGGGAGACTCGAAGTCGGGCGCGGTCACGAAGCGCAAGGCGCCGGTGGTGGCGTTGATGGCGAAGCGGGCCGCATCGTCGCCGCCGGCGATGCTGTAGGTCAGCGTCGGGCTGTCGGCATCGGTGGCGGTGATGGTGGCCACCGCGGTGCCGTTCTCGGCCACGTTGTAGGCAGCCGTGGCCGAGGAAAACACGGGCGCCGCGCCGGTCGGGTTCTCGTTGACGTCGGTCACGGTGACGGCAATTGCCTGCGTGGTGTTCAACGTGCCGTCGCTGGCCCGCACGGTGACGTTATAGACATTGTCGGCGCCGACATCGCCCGGCGCCTCGAAGTTGGGCGCGGTGATGAAACTCAATGCGCCGGTGGTGGCATTGACGTTGAACAGCGCCGCGTCGCCGCCCGCGACCAGGCTGTAGGTCAGGGCCTGGCCTTCGGGATCGGCCGCCGCCACGGTGCCGGCCGCGGTGCTGTTCTCGGCCATGCTGAAGGCTTGTGGCGAGGTGAACGCCGGCGCCTCGTTCACATTGGTGACCGTTATCGCAATCGCCTGCGTGGTGTTCAGCGCGCCGTCGCTGGCCTGCACGGTCAGGTTGTAGACGTTATTGGCGCCGACATCGGTCGGGACCTCGAAGTTGGGCGCTGCCGCAAAGCTCAATGCGCCTGTGGTGGCATTGATGGTAAACAGCGCCGCGTCGCCGCCTGCCACCAGGCTGTAGGTCAGCGCCTGGCTCTCGGCATCGGTTGCCGCCACCGTGCCCACCGCCGTGCTGTTCTCCGCCACGGTGAACGTAGCCGGCGATGTGAAGGTCGGCGCGGTGTTGTTGCCCGCCGGGCTGCCGCCCACCACGCCGATGAAGTCGGTTGCCACCGGCACCAGCGCCTGCGTGTTGCGCAGCTCGATCATCAGCTCCGGCGGCGGCTGGCCGTCGCCGCCGACATCCACATAGATGAAGGTGCTGGTGCCCGACTTGGCGTACCACACCGTGTTGCTGTTGCCGGTCTGCCCGCCCCAGGCCAGGTCGGTGGCGCCCAGCAGCGCCGACAGGTCGATGCGGTCCGTGCCCTGGGTGAAATCGGTGATGGCGTCCCAGGTGCGGGTGACCGTCGCGTCCGGCGGCGTCTGCCAGTTCGCATTGGGCGTGGACTCGGTCGTGGTCTGGTACACGAACACATCGCTGCCGCCGCCACCGGTCAGGGTATCCGCCCCGCCCGCGCCGCTGATGGTGTCGTTGCCGCCTGCGCCCACCAGCGTGTTGGCATTGGCGTCCCCGGTCAGGACTTCATTGACCACGTTGGTCACCGTCACCGCAACCGCCTGGCTGGCCGACTGCGTGCCGTCGCTAGCCTGCACCGTGACGTTGTAGACGTTGTTGGCGCCCACATCGGTGGGAGACTCGAAGTCGGGCGCGGTCACGAAGCGCAAGGCGCCGGTGGTGGCGTTGATGGCGAAGCGGGCCGCGTCGTCGCCGCCGGCGATGCTGTAGGTCAGCGCCGGGCTGTCGGCACCGGTCGCGGTGATGGTGGCCACCGCGGTGCTGTTCTCGGCCACGTTGTAGGCCGCCGTGGCCGAGGAAAACACGGGCGCCGCGCCGGTCGGGTTCTCGTTGACATCGGTGACAGTGACGGCAATTGCCTGCGTGGTGTTCAACGTGCCGTCGCTGGCCCGCACGGTGACGTTATAGACATTGTCGGCGCCGACATCGCCCGGCGCCTCGAAGTTGGGCGCGGTGATGAAACTCAATGCGCCGGTGGTGGCATTGACGTTGAACAGCGCCGCGTCGCCGCCCGCGACCAGGCTGTAGGTCAGGGCCTGGCCTTCGGGATCGGCCGCCGCCACGGTGCCGGCCGCGGTGCTGTTCTCGGCCATGCTGAAGGCTTGTGGCGAGGTGAACGCCGGCGCCTCGTTCACATTGGTGACCGTTATCGCAATCGCCTGCGTGGTGTTCAGCGCGCCGTCGCTGGCCTGCACGGTCAGGTTGTAGACGTTATTGGCGCCGACATCGGTCGGGACCTCGAAGTTGGGCGCTGCCGCAAAGCTCAATGCGCCTGTGGTGGCATTGATGGTAAACAGCGCCGCGTCGCCGCCTGCCACCAGGCTGTAGGTCAGCGCCTGGCTCTCGGCATCGGTTGCCGCCACCGTGCCCACCGCGGTGCTGTTCTCGGCCACGGTGAACGCAGCCGGCGAGGTGAAGGACGGCGCGGTGTTGGGAGGCGCTGCCACGCCGATGAAGTCGCTGGCGCTGAGCACGGTGCCGCTTGCCATGTTCTGCAAGTCGATCCGCATTTCCGCCGTTCCCGGCGCGCCGTTGGTATCGACGAAAACGGAGATGGTCGTGCCGCTCCTGGTGTACCAGACGCCGTTGGCGGTGGGCGTCGTACCGCCCCATACCAAGTCGGTGGCGCCGAGCAGGGCCGACAGGTCGATCCGGTCGGCGCCCCGGGTGAAGTCGGTGATCAGATCCCAGTTGCCGCTCGCGGCCGAATCGGTGACTGCCAGGTAGACGAAGGTGTCGTTGCCGGCGCCGCCGGTCAGGGTGTCGCGCCCGCCGTTGCCGCGCAGCGTGTCATTGCCGTTGCGCCCGTTGATGGTGTCGGCAGTGCTGGTGCCGACCAGGTTGTCCGCACCGTTGGTGCCATTGATGGTAGCCATGCCCGAATCCCCGCAAACTTCCACCCAGCAGCGGTGCCGCCGGATGCTTGGTCAATCTTATGACGCTAAAGCAGCGTCGCGAACCAATGACGATATGGATCAACAGCGCGGCTGCCAGGCCTGACGCCGATCAGACAGTCGCCAGTTGCTCTAGGAGCCTGCGCGGCAGAAGGGTCGGCGGCTGCAATGCGCGAGAAAACGGCCCAGTTCGGCATCACCACCTGCGCCCAGGGGTTCGGCAAAGCAGTGCTTTGCCCCCTGGGCTTGTTGGCACTACCAAACTGTCCTCGTGTTTCGCACGTTTCGCATCAAAGCCTTCCGCCGCGCAGGCTCCTAGCGCTCCCGCAACATGCCGTCCTTGACCTTCATGATCGGCTTGAGCAAATAGTGCAGCACGGTCTTGCGCCCGGTGCGGATGTCCACGCTGGCGACCATGCCGGGCATGATGGACAGCGCCGCGCCGCCGCCGGTGGGCGTGCTGCCGCGGGTGCGCACCTGCACCGGGTAATAGCTTTCCGCGCGTTCGCCCGGACGTTCCGGCGTCACCGTGTCGGCGCCGATATGCTCCAGCGTGCCGGGAAAGCCGCCATAGATCGTGAAGTCGTAGGCGCTGAGCTTGACCATGGCCTCCTGTCCGACGCGCAGGAAGGCGATGTCGGCCGGCCGCACCCGCGCCTCGATCAGCAGGCTGTCCTCGCGCGGCACGATCTCCATCAGCTCCATGCCGGGCTGGATCACGCCGCCCACCGTGTGCACCTTGAGCTGCTTGACCACGCCGGCCACCGGCGCCCTGACCTCGGTGCGGCGCAGCCTGTCTTCCAGCTCGGTGTTGGCCGCGGCCAGCGCCTGCTGCTCGGCGCGCGCCAGGCTGAGCTCCTTCATCGCGTCGGCGCGAAAGCGCGACGCCAGTTCATCGACCTTCTCGCGCGCCTCGCGCAGCGCCGCTTCCAGGCGCGGCAGCGCCAGGCGCGCGGCGTCCAGTTCGCCCTGCAGGTCATTGGCCTGGCGCTCCAGGCGCACCGCGTCGAGCTGGGTGATATAGCCCTGGTTGGCCATGGGCCGCACCATGCCCAGCTCGCGGCTCACCAGCGCATGGCTCTGCTGCAGCTGCTGCTGGCGGGCGCGCTTCTCCGCCAGTTCCTGTTCGCGCTGCCCCAGCTGCTGGCGCAGCACCGCGAGATTGGCGCGCAGCGCCTGCTGCCGGCTGGCATACAGCGCCGACTCTTGCGCCACCAGCGCCGGATGGCTGCCGGCAAGCTGTTCGGGCGCGCTGAACGGCTGGCCGCTGGCCTCGGCCGACAGGCGCGCAATGCGCGCCAGCAGCGCCCGGTTCTTGGCCCTGCCCTCTTCCGACTGCGATGCGAAGCGCACCTTGTCGATGCGCAGCAGCGGCTGGTCGCGGGCCACGCTGTCGCCGTCCTTCACCAATACCTCGGCGATGATGCCGCCTTCCAGGTTCTGCACCTGCTGCACTCGCGACGACGGAATCACCTTGCCTTCGGCCACCGTGAATTCATCCACCTTCGCCAGCGCCGCCCAGGCCAGCGCCACCAGCCAGAACAGGAGGCCCAGCCAGAACGCCCAGCGGGTGACGCGGCGTGGACCGTGCGCCAGCATGCCGGCCACGCCATGCAGGTAGTCGGCATCATTGACCGGCTCCGGCAGCGCCGCCGTCGCCGGCTCCCAGCCCGACACCGGGCGCGCCTTCTGTTCAGCGCGCGACATGGACCTTGCCCGCCGCCAGCGCGGCCAGGACGGCATCGCGCGGCCCGTCGGCCACCAGCCGGCCTTGGTCCATCACCAGCACCCGGTCCACCAGTGACAGCAGCGAGCCGCGGTGCGACACCAGCACCAGGGTGCGTCCCGCCAGCTGCGCGCCCAGCCTTTCCTTGAACAGCTGCTCGGAACGGGCGTCCATCGCGCTGCTGGGCTCGTCGAGCAGCAGGATGGGCGGCGCCAGCAGTTCGGCGCGGGCGATCGCGATGGCCTGGCGCTGGCCGCCCGACAGATTCACGCCGCGCTCGCCGACCTGCTGATCGTAGCCCTCGGCCGACGCCGCCACGAAGTCGGCCACGCCGCCGATGGCGGCCGCGCGCAGCATGGCCTCGTCGTCCACGCCGCTCTCGCCCAGCACGATGTTGTCGCGGATGCTGCCGTAAAACAGGTTGATGTCCTGCGGCACATGGCCGATCTGGCGCCGCAGCAGCGCCGGGTCGAGCTGGCGCACATCGGTGCCGTCGACCAGCACCGCGCCGGCGTCCGGCGCATACAGGTTCATCACCAGCTTCTCGATCGTGGTCTTGCCCGACCCGATGCGGCCGATGATGGCCACGCGCTCGCCAGCGGCGATGCGCAGCGACACGCCGGCCAGCGCCTCGGCCTGCTGGCCGGGATAGGCAAAGCGCACGTTGCGCAGCTCGATCTCGCCACGGATAGCCCCGCGCTGCAGGAACTGGCGGCCGGCCTCATGCTCCACCGGCAGCGCCATGATCTTGCCGGTGGCGTGCAGCGCATTGCGCGCCTGGTGGTAGCGGGTCAGCAGCGTGGCCAGTTGCGACCAGGGCGCCAGCGCCCGCCCGGCCAGGATGGTGCAGGCGATCAGGCCGCCCAGCGTCAGCCTGTCTTCCGCGATCCTGAGCGCGCCGAACACGATCACCAGCAGATACGCCGCCTGCTGCGCAAACTGCGCGAAATTGACCGCGCAGGCCGACAGCAGCCGTGCCCGCAGGCCCATCCGCGCCAGCTGGCTGACCAGGGCTTCCCAGCGCCGCTGCAGCATGCCCTGGGCGCCGGCGGCCTTGATCGCTTCCAGGCCGACCAGGCTTTCCACCAGCACCGCCTGGCGCTGCGCGCCGAGGCGGCTGCTGCTTGCCACCAGCCGCGCCAGCGGCAACTGCAGCAGCAGGCCGACGCCGACGATCACGGGGATGGCCAGCACCGGTATCCAGCCCAGGCTGCCGCCGACCCAGAACATCGCCGCCAGAAACAGCGCGACAAAGGGCAGGTCCACCAGCGCGGCCATGGTGGCGGAGGTGGCGAAGTCGCGCACGCTTTCGAATTCCTGCAGGTTGTTGGCGAATGCGCCGGCCGACTGCGGCCGCGCCGCCATCTTCAGGTCCAGCACCCGCTGGAACACCTGCGAGGACAGCTGCAAGTCGATGCGGCGGCCGGCGATGTCGATGAAATAGCCGCGCAGCATGCGCATGCCGAAGTCGAACACCAGCACGATGGCCATGCCCGCGGAAAGCGCCCACAGCGTGGCCTCGGCCTGGTTGGGCACCACCCGGTCATACACATTCATCGAGTACAGCGGCATGCACAAGGCGAACAGGTTGATCATCAGCGAAGCCGCCAGCACTTCGCCATACAGCGGCCACAGCGGCAGCACCGCGTCGCGCAGCCACTGCGCACGGGCCGGCGGCGCGCTGGCCGCGCTGCGGGCGTCGGCCGACACCAGCGGCCGGGCCAGGATCACCACGCCGGCATGCCGCTGCCGCAGCAGCGCCAGCGGCAGCACGACGGCGCCTTCCTGCGGCAGGATCAGCTGCGCGCTGTCGCCTTCGACGCCGGTCAGCACGCAGGCATCGCGGCCGTCGAGCAGCAGCACCACCGGCAGCATGCCGGCGCTGACCTGGTCGAGCGACCGGCGCGACAGCGCCGCATCCAGGCCGAAGCGACGCGCCGCGCGCACGAACAGTTCCGGCGTCAGGCGAGCGTCCACCAGCGGCAGGCCGGCCAGCACCGCCGCGGCGCTGATGGTCCGTTCATGCAGCCGCGCCAGCGCCAGCAGGCAGGCCAGCAGCGGGTCGTCATGCGCCATTGCGGCGGCGGGGACCTGCCAGTCCGCATCTGGCGTGGCGGCGTTCTCGGCGCTGTCGGCGTGATTCAGGGCATCGGCATGGGGCATGGCGCCAGTCGCAAAAGTCGTTGCCTTACCCTAACGGCAGGTGGGCCGGACGACCTTGAGATTGCACAAGCGGCGCGTTGCACCCAGGCTTCAGTCGCGCCCGGGCAGGTCCAGCGAGCCGGTCACGCTGAGATTTTTCACCACGAGTTCGTCGATTTCCAGACGGCGGATGCGTGCCCTGCCGACCGACAGCGCGCCGATGGCAAGCGCGCCGATGGCCAATGCCCCGATGGCCAGTGCACCGGCGGCCGCGGCGCCCAGCGCCAGGCTGCCCGCTGCCTGGGCGCCGGTGGCGCGCAGCGGCGAATGAAGACGTGGATGGGTAGTGGTAGGCATGGCGGTTCCTTTGCAGTGTGATGCGGAGAGGAGCGCAGCCGGCAATGGCAGCGCCCGGCGCGACGGCGGGCATGCCGCAGCCGTTCAATACCATGCCCGCCCCTGCCCCAGGGCGCAATACCCCGCAGCGGCATCGCGCCCTAGGCCACCCCACCAGCGACCCGCGCCCGCATCGCCCCGCGCAGCGCATTGCACACCACGATCTGCTCGGCCCGATGCAGGTCCGCCATCGTCAGGCGCGCCTGGCGCGTGCGCCAGGCCGGGTCGTCCAGCAGCACGCCGCGCATCACGCCCGGCAGTACGCCAGCCTCCAGCGGCGGCGTCAGCCACTGGCCGTCCAGCCGGAGGAAGACATTGCTGCGGCCGCCTTCGGTCAGTTCGCCCTTCTCGTTGTGGAACAGCATGTCGAATGCGCCCTGCTCCTGGGCGCTGCGCCAGGCCTGGTCGTAGCGCGCGCGCAGGCTGGTCTTGTGGCGCAGGAAAAGGTCGTCGGAGACAGTGGGCTGCGGCGCCAGCAGCACCGACACCGGCTGCGGCCAGGGCGCCAGCAGACTGGCCGCAAGCGTCGCCTCGCCGTTAAAGGACAGCACCAGCTTCAGCGCATGCTCGCCCTCGCCGAGCGCGATGCAGGCGGCGGCGATCCGGGCGCGCAGTGCCGGCTCGTCCCAGCCAAAGCCGAAATAGCGGGCCGAGGCAGCCAGCCGCGCGAGGTGCCGCTCCAGATGCCGGCAGCCTGCATCGCGCGTTGCATGCATGGTCTCGAACAGCGTGAATTCCTGCGGCAGGCCGGTCAGGAAGCGCGCCTTCTGCAGGCATTCCTGGTACTCGTCCTGCGCCCGGCTGTCATGCACGATGCCGGCGCCCACGCCCAGCACGCCGGCGCGCACGCCGCCTTGCGGCGCGGCCAGCGCCAGGGTGCGGATCGGCACCGACAGGCAGAAGTCGCCCGAAGCCTCCAGCCAGCCGATCGCACCCGTGTAGATGCCGCGCGGCGTGTCTTCCAGTTCACGGATGATCTGCATTGCGCGCCGCTTCGGCGCCCCGGTGACCGAGCCGCAGGGATAGAGCGCCGAGAGGATGCGGGCAAAGCCGGCATCGGTGCGCCGCGTGGCCTTGACGGTGGAGGTCATCTGCAGCACCGCGCCGTAGCGGTCGACCTGGAACAGCGCCGGCACCGTCACCGAGCCGGTCTCGGCCACCTGCCCGAAGTCGTTGCGCAGCAGGTCGACGATCATCAGGTTCTCGGCCCGGGTTTTGGGATCGGCCTGCATCTGCGCCGCGGTGACGGCATCGAGCGCGGCGTCGCCGGCGGCGGGCGCGGTGCCCTTCATCGGCTGGGCCGTCAGGGTGCGGCCTTGCTGGCGCATGAACAGTTCGGGCGACAGCGACAGCACGGCGGCGCCGTCGGGCAGCAGCGCCAGCGCGCCGTAAGGCACAGGCTGGCGCGCGCGCAGGCGCCGGTACAGGGCGGCAGGCTCGCCCCAGACATCGAAGTGGAAGCGCCAGGTATGGTTGATCTGGTAGGCGTCGCCGGCTTCCAGCCAGGCGTGGATGCGGCCGATGGCATCGGCGAAACGGTGCGCGTCCTCGCCCGCCTTCAGTCCAGCGATGCCGGCCGGCGCCTCACCGGCCTGGGCAGCCAGCCAGTCGTCGGCCTGCTGGCGCGACAGCCGGCGACACTGCGCAAACAGCAGCGCCCGTGCGGCCGGCCCCTGTCCTGGCCGCACGGCGATGCCATGCAGCCCGGCGCCCAGCTCGTAATCGCAGAGCAGCACGGCGCAGCGGCCGCCGTCGAGCGCTTCCTGGATCTGTGCCATCCAAATGTTGAGTCCGCCGGCATCGGCGCATTCCAGGGTCTCGCTGTAGCCCGAATACAGGCGCGAGGTGGGCGCGTCGGCCTTGGCATTGCAATCGTCCAGCAGGACCCAGCATTCCTGCTGCATGGCAGTCCGGCTCAGGTCTTGGGCAGGGTCACGCCGCGCTGGCCCTGGTACTTGCCGCCGCGGTCGCGGTAGGAAGTTTCGCAGACCTCGTCGCTTTCGAAGAACAGCACCTGGGCGCAGCCTTCGCCGGCATAGATCTTGGCCGGCAGCGGCGTGGTGTTGGAAAACTCCAGCGTCACATAGCCTTCCCATTCCGGCTCAAAGGGCGTGACGTTGACGATGATGCCGCAGCGGGCATAGGTCGACTTGCCCAGGCAGATGGTGAGCACGCTGCGCGGAATGCGGAAGTATTCGATGGTGCGGGCCAGCGCGAAGGAGTTCGGCGGGATGATGCAGACATCGCTCTTGATGTCGACGAAGGAGTTCTCGTCGAAGTTCTTGGGGTCGACGATGGTGCTGTTGATGTTGGTGAATATCTTGAATTCGTCGGCGCAGCGGATGTCGTAGCCGTAGGAAGACGTGCCGTAGGACACGATCTTTTGACCGTTGGCCGCGGTGCGCACCTGGCCCGGCTCGAAGGGTTCGATCATGCCGTGCTGTTCGGCCATGCGGCGTATCCACTTGTCGGATTTGATGGTCATGTGGGTGCTATCGGGAAGAAATGGGGATAGCGCGCGATTTTACGCGAAAAGCGGCGCGGGACCGATGGGAAGGCGGTGGCGCAATGCCGTGGCCGTGGCCGTTGCCGTTGCCGTGGCCGTGGCCGTTGCCGTTGCCGTGGCCGTTGCCGTTGCTTCTGCCGTGGCCGTTGCCGTTGCTTTTGAAGTTGCAGTTGCTTTTAAGTCCCGTTGAGCGCGCCGTGACGTCGGTGCGTGGAGCGGGAAAAGGTGCGGCGTCTGTCTGAGTCAAGCGCAGCTTGGCGAGTTTAGCCGCGCCCCGCTCCATGCATCGACGGCACGGGGACCCTCGCGCAGCGAGGGCGCGATCACCGGGTCGCCTTTTCTTGCCTACTTCTTTTGCTGGACTTTGTCCATTTTTCCACAGCGGGTAAGCCCGAAGAGTTCTACCATGAAGCACCGACTCCGCAACGAGAGGTGCATCATGCCATCGTTCCCCGAGCTTACCGATTGCAGTTTAGTATTCCGTCCCCTGTTTTCCAAGCGGGTATGGCACTCCGTTCAGATCCTGATCAAGGGGGCCATCCTTGCTGTGGGTTCGCGCACCGTGACGGCCATCCTGCGCGTCATGGGCCTGTCTGAAGACCAACAGTTCCAACGCTTCCATCGGGTGCTCAATCGCAACACATGGTCGACCCTGCAGGCAAGCCGGCGTTTGCTCATGGCACTCATCGACGCCTTCGCTCCCTTGGGCCCTCTGGTCATGGCGCTGGACGATACCATCGAGCGCCGGCGCGGCGCCAGGATTGCCGCTCGTGGCATCTACCGCGACCCGGTCTGGTCCAGCCACAGCAATGTCGTCAAGACCAGCGGCCTGCGATGGCTTTGCCTGATGCTGGTGGTGCCCATTCCCTGGGCACAGCGTCATTGGGCCTTGCCCTTCTGTTGCGCTCTGACGCCCTCGGCGCGCTACTACGCCAACCGCCGTCGCCAGCCGGTCACGCTGACGGACCGAGCCCGTCAGATGCTGCGCCAGGTGCATCGCTGGCTGCCCGATCGGCGCATCGTGGTTGTGGCCGACAACAGCTTCTCGGTGCTTCATCTGCTTGCCGCGGTGCGGCGCGACGTGACCATGGTCACGCGCCTGCGACTCGATGCAGCCTTGTACGAACCGGCGCCTGCGCGGGTGCCCGGCACGCGCGGGCGGCCACGGCTCGTCGGCCATGCACTGCCGAAGTTGCAGCAGGTGCTGGATGCCGCAGATACGCAATGGAAAGCCATCACGCTGGCTTATTGGTACGGGCACACGCACAAGCGGCTTGACGTGGCCACCGGCACCGCCCTGTGGTACCACGGTGGCGCGCCGGCAGTGCCCCTGCGCTGGGTGCTGGTACGCGACCCTATGAAGCAACTCAAGACCCAGGCCTTTCTCTGCACCGACCAGAAGGCCAGTGCGCCGCAGATCCTGAACTGGTTCGTCAAGCGCTGGCAGATCGAAGTGACCTTCGAAGAAGCACGTGCCCATCTGGGCGTGCAAACCCAGCGGCAATGGTCTGACCGCGCCATTGCCCGGGCTACGCCCGCCATCCTGGGCCTGTACTCGGTGGTGACGTTGCTGGCAAGTCAACTGCTGACATCACAAGTCATCACGGTTCGTCAGGCAGCCTGGTATCGCAAGGAGTGCGCCACCTTCTCCGACACCATTGCCATGGTACGGCGATGGCTGTGGCAAGCCGATCATTTAGCGATCTCTGAAAAACCACCAGACATGATAAAAATCCCGACGGATTTGTTTCTGCGCCTGACTGATACGCTCAGTTACGCCGCTTGAATGGACAAAGTCCAGCTTTTGGCGAAGCAAAAGAAGTAGGTCGCCTGCCGGGGCGAACACCCGGCCTGGTCATGATGCGAGGACATGCGCATTGGGTCACCAGGCGTAAAGACGTCACTGCGAAGCAGCAGTTGCTTTTGACGTTTGAAGTTTGAGGTTTCAACACGAACGTCAACGTCAACGTCAACGTCAACGTCAACAACAACACCGACAGTGCTGCCCGGGCGTTGCCGGGTGACGCAATGCGATTGCACTGCCGTGGAGACAAGCCGGGGGTCCGTCCCGGCGGCCGGGTTACTTTTTTGCTTCGCCAAAAAAGTAACCAAAAAAGGCGACCCGGTGATCGCGCCCCGCTGCGCGGGGTCCCCGTGCCAGCGGTACCCGGAGCGGGGCGCGGCTAAACTCGCCAAGCTAAAGCTTGGCTCAAACAGACGCCGCACCTTTTCCCGCTCCGGGCACCGCTGACACGGCGCGCTCAACGGGATTTCACTACAACGGCCACTTCAAAAGCGACTGCAACTGCAACTGCAACCGCAACGGCAACTTCCGTACATTGCCCCCGCGGGCCACTCCGCCCTGCCTCGGTACCTCACCCAAGCAATCATCTCGTAGGGCGCAATACCCGAAGGGCATTGCGCAACCGGTCATGCGCAGGAACGGCTCAGCCGCCCCCGCGCCGGGTGTAATGATCGAAATACTTCAGAAACGCCGACCACTGCGCCTCCTCCATGGCGACGAACCGGAAGCGCACGCCCAACACCGGCAGCGTGATGCTGGCGATGCGCCGTGGCGGCAGTTCGCTCAGGGCGATCTCCACAGTGCCCTGGTCAGACAGCACGGTATGCAGGTCGCCGATGCTGATGATGGGCGCGTTGCGAGTTGCGCCCGGCAGCCAGCGCAAAAACTCCTCCCGGGTGCAGCCCATCTCCCGGTACAGCTCGTGGTCGGCCGTCATCCACCCGCGACCGGCGGCCAGATCGCCAGCGCGTCGCCGGCTTCCAGCGTGCGCGCCATGCGCTGCGACGGCTCCACATAGACGCCGTTGACCAGCACCAGGTGCACCAGCTTCTTCGGCAGGTTGAAACGCTCGATCAGGTCGCCGATGGTGGTGGCCGGATCGATATCGAGTTCCACCGCGTTATGGCGCTGCCCTGCCGGCAGGTAGTCAGACAGGGTCGCATACAACTTGAAGGTAATCCTCATGCCACGGACTCAGCTTGCATGCCGCCACACTTCCTGCTGCTGGGCACAGGCGATATAGGCTTCCATCAGCCGCGTCGGGTCTTCCTTCAACCGGTCCTTCCAGGCGCCCAGCCTGACCCGTTGCGAGATCAGGCCGCGCAGCACGCCGGCATGCTGGGTATGGCCGACCGCGTTGGAACCGATCAGCCGGTCGCCTTCGAATTCCAGGCGCAGGAAGCGGAATGCCGGCACGTCGATCAGTTCGGCATGCTCGCCGCCAGGCACGCCGTCCCAGCGCCCGAAGGAAGTGGAGATCAGGCCCAGGGTGTCGAGCACATTAATCTGCGGCACATCGGTCATGCGCAGCGCGCGCCCGACCATGTTCATGCCGGCGCAGCGTCCCTGCTCGGCCGCATTCGGCTGGATCGCCGACACCACGGTGTGACCGGTGGCCTGGTCGAATGCCTCGGCGCAGTCGCCGGCGGCATAGATGCCGGGCACGCTGGACTGCATGGTGGCGTCCACCAGGATGCCATCCTTGCAATGGATGCCGCTGTCCCTGGCAATGTCGATCTGCGGCTTGACGCCGGTGGCGGAAATGATCAGGTCGGCTTCCACCACCTCGCCGCTGGAGAGCGTAAGACGCAGCGGCGTGCCAGGCTCGATGGCGTTGACCCGTGTCGACGTATAGACCTTGATGCCCTTGTGCTGGCACCAGGCCTTGATCATGTTGCCGGCGCCGGCGCCCATCATGCGCGGCACCATGCGGTCGCCCATCTCGATCACGGAAAGATCCACGCCGCGCGCGGCGAGCGCTTCCATGATGATGCAGCCGATGAAGCCGGCGCCCATCTGCACCACCCGCGCGCCAGGCTGGGCCAGCTGCATGATGCGGCGCGCGTCTTCCATGGTCCAGCAGGTATGCACGCCGGGGCTGTCCATGCCCGGAATCGGCGGCGCCACCGGCGACGAGCCGGTGGCCAGCAGAAGCCGGTCATAGCTCAAGCCGCGGCCATCGGCCAAGTGGACGATGCTGGCCGCTGTGTCGATGCTCCTGGCGCGGCCATGCTCCAGGCGGATGCCGCGGCTGCTGAAATGCTGCGGGTCCTTGCGCAGGTAAGTGCCCTGCTCGGTGATGTTGCCCATCAGCAGATAGGGAATGGCCATGCGCGAATAACTTGGTTCCGGTTCGTCGCCCAGCAGCACGACCTGGTCCTGCGGCGCATGGCCGACGATGGTCTCGGCGGCGATCACGCCAGCCGGACCGTTGCCTATGATCAGATGTTTCATGGTGGTTTCCGGTAAACAGGCAAGGCGTCGCCGGCGCCTTGCCGGCGACGCCTGCCCTGCATGAAAGACGCGGCCTACAGCGCCAGCCGGCTGCGGGTTTCCTCGGTCAGCTGCCCTTCGGCGTTCCAGCCGCGGATGCGGTAGTACTCCGGCAGCATCTGGTCGAGGCCATTGACCAGGCCCTTGGCCGGGCCGGTCTGGGCGGCCTCGGTCAGCAGGCGCTTGGGCAGCGTGTCATCGAGGTTGGTGAAGCCGGCGCGATTGTTGAAGTCGCGCTCCATGTTCCAGATGCGCTCGCCGATCTCGCCCAGCTTTTCCATCGTGAACGACTCGTCGCAGGCGGCATGCAGCTGCGGCTGCAGGTCGGCCAGGGTCCAGGCGAAGGTGGTGAAGACGCACACGCCGGCCGAGTCGAACACCGCGGTGGCGTCCTGGAAGGCCTTGACCAGCTCGGCCTTGCCCTCGGTCACCAGCGGGTCGGTCTTGACCGGGATGCCCAGCACTTCCGAAGCCACGGTGTAGCCGCGCAGGTGGCAGGCGCCGCGGTTGGAGGTGGCGTAAGCCAGGCCCATGCCCTGGATGCCGCGCGAATCGTAGGCCGGGAATTCCTGGCCCTTGACCGACATCGACAGGTCCGGGTAACCGTACTTCGCGGTCAGGCGCTTGGAGCCCTGGCCGATCTCCACGCCGAAGCCCTCGCCCTTGGCGGTGATCTCGACGAAATGGGTCAGCGCCTCGGCGCTGCCGAACTTGGCGTCGATGCCCAGCTGCTCCGCGGTCAGCACGCCCATTTCATACAGCTCCATCACCGCGCCGACGGTGGCGCCGAAGGAGATCGGGTCCATGCCCTGTTCGTTGCAGATGAAGTTGGCATAGGTCAGCGCTTCCAGGTCGTTGACGCCGTTGGCCGAGCCCAGCGCCCAGGCCGCTTCGTATTCCAGGCCGCCGGAGGCGCCCCAGTACTGCGGCTTGTTCTGCACCGTGAAGTGGTTCTCGTCGATCTTGGAAATGCGGCCGCAGGCAATGGTGCAGCCGAAGCAAGCCTGGTTGGTCACCAGGTTCTTCTTGCCGTCGGTCGGGCGCGGCGTATGCATGGCTTCGCCGGAAATGTCCTTGGCGCCTTCGAACTGCACCTCGCGGTGATTGCGGGTGGGCATGGCGCCCATCTCGTTGATCACGTTCATCAGCACCTGGGTGCCGTAGGTCGGCAGGCCCTGGCCGGTGACGGCATTGTCGGCCAGCACCTTCTTGGCGGCCACGGTGGCCTTCATGAAGGCGCGCGGATCGCGGATATTGCCCACGCCCTTCTTGCCGCGCACGGCGATCGCCTTCAGGTTCTTGCTGCCCATCACGGTGCCCACGCCCGAGCGGCCGGCGGCGCGGTGCAGGTCGTTGACCACCGCGGCATACAGGCAGCCGGTCTCGCCGGCGCGGCCGATGGTGGAAACGCGCATCAGAGGGTCCTGGTGCCGGGTCTTGATCGCCGGCTCGGTTTCCCAGACCGACTTGCCCCACAGCCAGGAGGCGTCGAGCAGTTCGGCATGGTCATCGTTGATCGACAAGTAGACCGGGCTGGCGGCCCGGCCTTCGAAGATGATCATGTCCCAGCCGGCCATCTTCAGTTCGGCGCCGAAATAGCCGCCCGAATTCGAGCAGGCGATCGCGCCGGTCAGCGCACCCTTGGTGATCACGGAGTAACGCCCGCCCGTGGAGGCCATGGTGCCGGTCAGCGGGCCGGTGGCCCAGATGATCTTGTTCTCGGCCGACAGCGGATCGACCGCCGGGTCGACTTCATCGACGAAATACTTGGTCGCCAGGCCACGCTGGCCCAGGTATTCCTTTGCCCAATCCATCTTCAGCGGTTCGGCGACGCAGGTGCCGGCCGTCAGGTTGACCCGCAGTATTTTTCCAGTCCACGACATGATGTGCTCTCCTCGCTGATTCAGGCCGCGGGTGCGGCGGCGTTGCTGTTGCCGAGCTTGTCGGCCCACTGGCGCATGCGGTCCAGGCCGGTCCAGTCGGCGTCCACATAGGTGATGGCGCCGGTCGGGCAGGCATCGGCGCAGGCCGGGTCGCCGCCGCACAGGTCGCACTTGTGGACCTTGCCGGTGTCCTGCACGTAATTGACGGTGCCGAATGGGCAGGCGATGGTGCAGACCTTGCAGCCCACGCAGATATCCTGGAACACCAGCTTGGCGCCGGTGGTGAGGTCGAGCTTGATGGCGTCGACCGGGCAGGCATGCAGGCACCAGGCTTCGGCGCACTGGGTGCAGGTATAAGGCACCTTCTTGCCGGTGTCGTGGAACTCGAACACCTTGATGACGGACTTGGACGGGTTGAACAGCCCGTAATGCTCATAGCTGCAGGCCATTTCGCATTGCAGGCAGCCGGTGCATTTCTCCGGCTCGATATGTAGCGACTTTTGCACTCTGGTCTCCTCCTGGTGGAAGCTTCGCTGCGATGCGCCGCGCAGGGCGGGCAAGCGACGGCGCGCTTTGGGCAAAACGCAGGATGATGTGCAAAAAGCAAGCCAGGCCAGGGCCAGGAGACTTATGTAGCCTTGTTCATACGCAAAACCGGCCCGGCAGGGAAAAACAGTCCATGCCGATACGATCAAGGACTGTCACGGAATGGAACAGTTGACCGGATCTGGAACAGTGCCAGTGTGTGTCAATGCGTGTCATTGCGCGCCCCGGGCGAGCCGGGGCGACGCGGGATTCAGACCAGCTCGGCAATCAGCGCGACGATTTCCTCGCCATAGGTCTGCAGCTTCTTTTCGCCAACGCCGGACACGCCGCGCAGGTCGTCCAGCGACAGCGGCTTGGCCTTGGCGATCTCGCGCATGGTGGCGTCGTGGAAGATCACATAGGCCGGCACATTATGGGCGCGTGCCGTTTCCACCCGCCACCAGCGCAGTTTCTCGAAGATTTCCTGCTCGCTGCGCGACAGGTCGGCCTCGACATAGCCGCGCGGCTTGGTCGAGGCGCTGCGCTTCTGCTTGACCGGCTTCTCATAGCGCCGCAGCTGGATCTGGCGCTCGCCGCGCAGCACCGGCTTGGCCTCGGCGGTGAGCTTGAGCGCGTTGTAGCTGTCATGGTCCACCGTCAGGAGGCCCAGCGCGATCACTTGGCGCAGGATGGCGCGCCACTCCGCCTCGCCGATTTCCGAGCCCACGCCAAACACCGACAGCTGGTCATGCTTCCATTGCTTGACCTTGTCGGAATCGATGCCGCGCAGCACATCCATCACATGGCCGGCGCCGAAGCGCTGGTCAACCCGGTACACCGCCGACAGTAGTTTCTGCACCGGCACCGTGGCGTCATACGACACCGGCGGATGCAGACAGGTGTCGCAGTTGCCGCACGGCCCGGACTCCTGGCCGAAATAGCTCAGGAGCCGCACCCGGCGGCAGCCGATGGTCTCGCACAGGCCCAGCATCGCATCGAGCTTCTGGCCCTGGATGCGCTTGTAGGTTTCGTCCGCCTCGGACTCGTCGATCATGCGGCGCTGCTGCACCACGTCCTGCAGGCCATAGGCCATCCAGGCATTGGCCGGCGCGCCGTCGCGGCCGGCGCGGCCGGTTTCCTGGTAATAGCCCTCGATGCTCTTGGGCAGGTCGAGGTGGGCGACGAAGCGCACGTCGGGCTTGTCGATGCCCATGCCGAAGGCGATGGTAGCCACCATCACGATGCCTTCCTCGCGCAGGAAGCGGGCCTGGTTGGCGGTGCGGGTTTCCAGGTCCATGCCGGCGTGATAAGCCAGCGCGGTGCGGCCGTTCTGGTTCAGGAACTCGGCCACCTCCGCCACCTTCTTGCGCGACAGGCAATACACCACGCCGGCATCGTCCGGATGCTCGGCCTCGATGAAGTCCAGCAGCTGCTTGCGGCCATTGGCCTTTTCCACGATCTGGTAGCGGATGTTGGGCCGGTCGAAGGAAGAGACGAACTGGCGGCCCTCCTCCAGCTGCAGCCGGCGCGCGATTTCCTCGCGGGTCTGCTGGTCGGCGGTGGCGGTCAGCGCAATGCGCGGCACATTCGGAAAGCGCTCGTGCAGGATGGACAGGCGGATGTATTCCGGCCGGAAATCATGGCCCCATTGCGACACGCAATGGGCCTCGTCGATAGCGAACAGGGCGATCTTCGACGACTCCAGCAGCTCCATGCAGCGCGGCGTGAGTAATCGCTCCGGCGCGACGTAGAGCAAATCAAGCTCGCCGTCGCGCACTTGCTGCTCGATGCGCGAGGCCTGCTGCCAGTTCTGGGTGGAATTGAGGAAGGCGGCGCGCACGCCGACCTCGGCCAGCGCGTCGACCTGGTCCTGCATCAAGGCGATCAGCGGCGACACCACCACGCCGACGCCGTCGCGCAGCAGCGCCGGGATCTGGTAGCACAGCGACTTGCCGCCGCCGGTGGGCATCAGCACCAGCGCATCGCCGCCGTTGGCCAGCGTATCGACGATCTCGGCCTGCTGGCCGCGGAAAGCCGGATAGCCAAAGATGGTTTGCAGCAGGTCAAGCGCGCGTTCGCGAAGGTCGGACATGGTTCTGTGTTTCGCCTTTTCCGGTTAGTCGGCCCACACCACCCAGCCGCTGTAGGCGCTGAGCAGCACGAACAGGCCGAACACGATGCGGTACCAGGCAAAGAGGGTGAAGTCGTGGGTGCTGATATAGCGCAGCAGCCAGCGTACGCACAGGAAGGCCGAGCCGAACGCGGCGATGGTGCCCACCGTAAACATTGGCAGGTCGGCCGCCGACAGCAAGGCGCGCTCCTTGTACAGGGAATACACCGTGGCTGCCAGTAATGTGGGGATGGCCAGGAAAAAGGAAAACTCGGTGGCCGCCTTGCGCGACAGGCCGAACATCATGCCGCCGATGATGGTGGCGCCGGAGCGGCTGGTGCCCGGAATCAGCGCAAAAGCCTGGGCGCAGCCGACCTTGAAGGCATCCAGCACCGTCATGTCGTCTACCGACTCGACCCGGGCCGGCCGGTTCTGCGCGCGCTGGCGCTTTTCCACCCACAGGATCACCAGGCCGCCGAGGATGAAGGCCATCGCCACCGGCACCGGCGCGAACAGCACCGCCTTGATGCTCTTGCTGAAAATGAAGCCGAGCACGGCGGCCGGCACGAAGGCGACGATCAGGTTCAGCACGAACAGCCGTGCGCGGCGATCGCTGAACATGCCGGTCAGTACCGCCGCGATGCGCACGCGGTATTCCCATATCACGGCCAGCATCGCGCCGGCCTGGATCGCGATCTCGAACACCTTGACCTTGTCGCCGGTGAAATTGAGCAGGCTGCCAGTCAGAATCAGGTGGCCTGTGGAGGAAATCGGCAGGAATTCGGTGAATCCCTCGACGACGCCCATGATGAATGCTTTAAAAAGTAATACCAGATCCATGCTTGTATTTTTCTTGGGTGAAAGATGCGCTGCGGGAGCCTGCGCGTTGAAAAGGAAAAACCCGCCGGGATGATACAGGCGGGTTCGGTAGGTAGCCCCCGAGACAGGCTGGTTCAGTTGACCGGCGCAAAGGTTACCACGAGGCGATCCGGCTGAGTGACGATTTTCTGGGGCGCAAACTGCATGCCGGCATAGCGCAGGTCGCCGGGCGCGAAGCTGTACACCGGCAGGTCGCCCAGCAGCTGCGCGGCCAGGAAACTGGCGATATTGGCAAGCTGGCCGCCGAATGCCTGGTCCAGACCCGGTATGCGCAGTTCATCCACCCGCGGGTCGCCCAGCAGCAGCACGCCGCGCGACATGTCCACCCGCGGCACGCCCGACAGGGTCAGGCTGCCGCGTATGCCCCTGCCCAACGCCAGCACCGGCGCCACCGACAGGTCCACGCTGGTGGCGATGCGGTTCAGCTCGGGCTGCATGGCCAGGCGCGGATTGACCGCGGTGACGTCGAACAGGCCGAGGTAGCGCTGGTTGTACGGAAACCGTCGCTCCAGGCCCTGCTGCAGGCGCGACACCGGCACGTCCACCTCGCGCGGGCCGATCAGCCCGGCGCAGGATGCCAGCAGCAGCAAACCAAGCACGGCCAGCAGGGAAAACAAGCGCTTCATGCCATGGTCTCCTTCTCCAGCCTGTCCAGCCAGGCCAGCGCCTGTTCCCGGCTTTCGCCGCACATCTCGGCGGAAGGCCTAAGGCTGGCGCACACCGCCGGCCGGGCCTGACTGCCGAAGATGCGGCAGCCATTGGCATCATCCAGTTGGATGCAACGCACGCCGGCCGGCTTGCCGTCAGGCATGCCGGGAATGGCGGAGGTGATGGAAGGCGCGGTGCAGCAGGCGCCGCAGCCGGGGCGGCATGACAGAGCGGAAATCATCGGGGGATTGTACTGAAAAATGGCGGAGGGCTTGAAGTGTTGCCTTTCGGCAAGATTCGGACAGCAAGCGTAAAGGTCACAGCCTTGCATGAAATCAACAGAAATGTTCGTGGACTCGTCATAGTGCAATACATGACTGACCCAAAGCTAGTTTGTAAATAGTTAGTTCACGTTTATATTGTTCGTTATTCGAAAATTACAATCAAAAAACGACCAAGTCTGACAGTGATCAGGCGTCCCAATTCACCCTGGAAAATACAAGGCACGTTGCGCGTGGCGGTTTTCGTCACTGTCTCTACAATTGTGCACCGGAGAAATCGCATGCTCATCGCCGGAATTTCGCTCGTTGCCCTGGCAGGTGCCGTCGCCGTCTGCATCCGCTATGCCGTAACTGACCGCGACATGGACGGTTATTAGCAGTGATCGGCAGTGACTGGCAGGACGGCATCGCATGCTCCGCGATGGCGTGGCTGCAGATCATCCACGAACGGCTATAGGGAAGCGCCTTGCTGCCGCTGTTTCCTTGAAACGCCCGCTTCCTCCTGCGTTACACCGGCCGAATGCGGCAGGTCAGCGCCGCCCGTAACCTCCTTGGCGCGGGCTGTCGGCTTCGCTGCGGATTTGCCCTGCTGCCGCGCGCTACCCACTTGCTTCTTCCTCGGCTTGCGCCGGCGTTCTTCCCACCTTATCCCGGCATGAGAGCCGGGGATCGGCAGGCGGCGGTAAAAACTCCCGTTCAACTGGGTATGCTCGATCAGATAACTGCGAAAACGATTCAACAGTGCGCAATTGACCACCGTCTTTTCCGCATCCTGCCAGAACTGGTCCAGTTCCTCCTGGTACACCAGCCCCTTTATGGCATAGATGGCCTCGCCGCACACCTTCAGCGGCGACTTGTGGAACAGCGCCGACAAGCCGACCGTGCTGTTGATCAGCACCGTGCCGCGCGTATGCTGCAGCAGGCTGGGCAGGTGCAGGTCGTGAACGTAGAGCAGCCGGCCAGCTATGGCCAGTTCGCGGCCGAGACGGCGTAGCAGGCGGCTATAGTCGTTGTAGCCCCGGTCCATCGGATGATGCTTGACCACCAGGACCGTGCCGGCCGGCGCATGCAGCGCAAACGATGTCGCCACATGCCGTATGAATTCCTCCACCGAGGCAAAGCGGGAATGGCTGTGTATCTGCGCATCGTTATGAACCTGCAGGGGCACCAGGAAGAAGCGACTGGACAGCGCGCCGGTCAGCCGGGATTGCATGTCGCGCTCCTTGATCCGGTAAAACGCCTTGCGCCATATCGACCGCACCCAGGGCCCGGTTTCAAGAATGCTCAACGGGCGATGGTGGCGGTAGCGGGAAAACACCGGCCACAGGATCTGCGCCGCCAGGTAGTAAAGGCAGGCCCACAGCGCAGCCAGCCAGAAAGTATTGCCTACCGGCTCGGTATAGACCTCACCGGACGGCACCTTGTTGAGATAGAAGATCGGGTTGTTTGGCAGCGTCGAATTGCCGTTGACGCCGTCGCGCTCCAGCGTGATGTAATCGGGACGGATATAGCCTTCCTCGAACACGCCGACTTCCAGCTTGCGTTCCTTCGCGATCTGGTGCGCGATGCGATGATACGCGCGGCAATCGCCGAACAGTAAAACGGTGTCGATCGCATGGGTGTCGATGACCTCATTCAGGAAGACAGGCCATTCATCGAAGGCGCCGCGAAATGCCATTGCGCCGCGCGGGTAAAAGAGCCAGTCCCCGCCATTCAGATTGACCTTGAACACCTGCGCGCCAGCGGCGGCCAGATCGGCCGCAAGCCGCTGGAAAAAGGGCCCCACCGGCCCCTGCAATAGCAGGACCCGCTTGTTGCGGAACGCTGCCAGACCTTGAACTATCATTTTTCGTGTTCTTCTAATCGACTTTTGTGGCGCCGGCTTCTGTAACGCCGGCGATGTGCAAGCAGCACAACTCCCTCTTTCCCCTACCAGGCTGCCCTGCCCCTCCGCCCAGAGAAAAGTAATTGTCCTATCGCGCCCGCCTTGCGTAACTTGCGGTCGATCCACCCGGCCAGGCCGGTTCGATGCATGCCCGTGCCTGACGAGGCGGCCTGTGCCAGCAGCGCGGTCAGCACCTGTTCCGCCGATGCCAGCCCGGAAACGCCTGGCAGGGCATACCGTGGATATTTCAGCATTGCCGCGAATACCAGTTCATCGAGCGCTATCCGGCGCTGACGATGAGGCAATGGAAAATGGTCCACGGTCAGGCCCCAGCCCGCATAAAACGGGCCGCCATAGCAATGCACCACGCGGCCATGTAGCAATGCTTCGAAACCAGAGAGCGACGTCATGGTATGCACCTCGTCCGCCGCAGCAATGCAGTCGATGATGTTTGCGTCCGGCACGCACTGGTCGACCAGGCCGTTCAACATCTGCGCATCGATCGCGCCGCGGCGATTGCCAGCGACGACATCGGGATGCGGCTTGTAGACAATGTAGGCATCCGGATTGCGCTCGCGGACCTGGCGCAGAAGCGCGAGATTGCTGGTCACGAGAGGCGAACCGCGCTGTATGGATGCATCATCTTCGACCTGTCCCGGCACGAGCAGCACGCGACGCCCGCTTGCAGGGATGGGAATCGGCTTGCCGCCAATGTTGTATTTACTGGCGCGCATGTCGACATACGCCTGCCTGAAGCGCACCGCCCGCTGCAGGTCTTCCTCGGATAGTGCCTGGTTTGCCAGCATGGTTTCCAGTTCGCTCGCGGACGCCGGATCGTAGTACATGCCGCTACGGTCGAGCACCAGCGACACCGGGCGGTGCAGATCGGAGCCGAGGCCGACCGACCGCAGGAAGCCGTCTTCCATGCGCCAGACGGGCACCTGTTTTTGCGCCGCGACTTCCCGTACCGCTTTTTCGTTCTTGATCCCCCAGATGACGACCTTTGCATCGGCAGCCATTGCCATGCGCGCCAACTGCGCAGGCGACCTTGCGAACCTCACTCGCGTGGAAGGACTGTCGAGGAACGGACGCACTATCGCGCGCTTCCACATGCTCATGCCCACGCACCAGAGCTCGCCGCGCGTGACGTCATTGGCTTCCTTATTGCGGGCCAGCCAGTCGATCACATGAAAGATGGTGCCGGGCTTGCCAGTCACCGGGTCGATGTACCGGGCATATTGCAGGTAGGCTGCGGCGAACAGTTCCTCCAGCGTGCGCTTGACGTTGCGGCGTTCGCGCAAGGCATCCATGCCAGGATGCCGGTCGTCGGTAAGACCCCAGCCCGCGTACCACGGCTGGCCAAAGCAGACTACGGACTTGCGCAGCATCAGCGCTTCAAAACCCATTTGGGAGGTGACGACGTAGACTTTGTCGACTTGTTCGATGAGCCAGGCCGGATTGAGATCGGCCGCAGTGCAGATGATGCGTTCGTCGTCGGCAAGATTTGTTAGATAACCCTGCTTCTTCCCTGATAGAACATCAGGGTGAGTTTTCACCAGAACAGCAGCATCAGGATTTTCTGCAATCGCCGCTTCGAGCATGGCCGAAAATACATCGGCAGTGCCAAATCCGCCTGACACCGACATATCCCCGGCGGTTTGGTCAATCACCAGCACTTTTTTTCCAGCGGGAAGGCTAACGCAACCTGATGCCGGCGCATGATTATATTTCGATAAGCGGTTCTGGATGACCAGTGCTATCGCCCCTTTCGCGTCGGTCAGCAGAACCGGATCCATGTGCGGTTCAAGAATATAATTTTCTAAGCGCGATGGCCATGCAGCGTTGTAGTAAACGCCTTTTTCATCGATCACGATCGAATAGGGAGAGTACCCTGCCACACCCAAGCCAACAGAGCGAAGAAAACCATCTTCAAGCGCCACATAAGGTAATCGGTGTTTGCGAGCATAGGCGCGTGCCGCATCGGACGTAGTTTTTAGACCCCAGCCGGCGATTGCATCTAGGCCAGTCGGCTTCATAAATTTGTGCTGCCGTCGATAGGTATGGCTCAGTAGGTTGCCCAAATTCGGGATACGCAGAATGCCACTCGAAAAAATGCCTATCATTTAGGTGCAATCTCGCTTGCGCTAAAAAGGAAATCCGCTTTCATGCCCAACAGGCCTCGAATGCGTTTGGCAGCATGTTCTGTTGCGGCCATCAGTTCGACATGCAAGGCATGCGTATCTGCCATTTCAAGCTTGACTTTAGCGGCCAGCAAATATGCGCCGCAGGCAGTATTGCGCTTGGCTGAAGTCAGGTAGCAGTGCTGCATCACGTCATGGAGCAAATCAAGCGTCACCGACTGCCCGGCATAATCAATGGCGCGGACATCTTCGTTTTTGAAATGCAGGTCAAACAGGGAACGAGCAGTGTAATAGAACAGGTACACGTTATAGGTATTCGCATCTGGGTAGAGATGCAAAAGCGGCATGCCGTGTGAAAGTACATAAACATGGTCGAACCGCCGCGCACGACTCTTGAATCGAGCCGCGGAAAATGTAACCGGCAGTTGTAGTTTGTGGTGTGCATCCATGGCTCGATCCCAACGAATTCCGGCCCGCAGTAGCTTGGCCGGCGCACCGCCAATCAGGCAGTTCGCTTCGCTGAACCTCTTGCCAACGACGGCGCCTGCAGCCACTACGCTATCAGCGCCAATCTTGGTGCCCTTCAGAATTACGGCATCGCGGGCAATCCAAACCCGCGCATCAATGGCTACATCAGCAGAGGTGTTAATGCGCCGACCGTCCTCGACAGAAAAAATGCCGTGCATGTCGCTTGAATAAATAGCGACATTAGCAAACAGGCAATCGTTACCAATCTCGATGCGCGTGCCGTCAGACGCATGGAATTTGCACAGGTCGTTGCATATCAGACCATCACCGATGACGATCTCGCTCTTGTCGTCGACGATGATCGTGCCGCGCAATTCGCATCCAACACCGATTCTCAACTTGCCGCTACCACGCACGATAATGCGCACCTCACGCAGTTGAGTGTCGTCGCCGCATTCAAAAAAGGCAGCAGGCCCTTCGAGCGCGAGGGACGAATCGGACATGGAGCAGTCGTCGCCATAGTGGAAATTCGGCAGGCGGGGCGAATTGAAAGAGGTATAAAGCATGGTTTCCCCCTTATTGGAGACGAAAGCCTAAGTGATTCACGACTGGACGCTCAATCAGCTGGTTTTCCGGCAACGCATTAACGCGCTGGCCATGGATAACCAATGACGTACTCCCACCGCCATCCATATTTACGCCGCGTGTAATATGCAGGCGCCGAAACAGTGCGGAGAGTTCGCCTAGCGTCATGCCCGGGTAATCCACCAACCGGCCTTCTACGGCGACCAGATAAAGATGCTCAGCGTTTGCATCCAGGCCATAGGCAGTGCGCGGATGGGTCGGGATTGCGTTATTGATACGGCAGCCAACAGGTGCCGAGGGCGCACATTGGAAGCTGCCATTCTCGTATATTTGGGAACCGGTTAACACGGTCATCCAGGCAGGATCGACCTTGCTGATAGTGTCGTTGGTTTCGATGCTGCACCGATTCTCCGAGTCGCAAGCAAAATAGGCATGGTGCTTAGAATCCTTGGTGTCGGGCCAATGTTTGCCATCGGTAACGATCAAGCCGTATGGCCGGGCCGAGGCATCCGGCGCATAGAAGTTTCCGTTGACGGCCACATCGACTGCTGCGCGGCGCGCGAATTCGGTCGTCGTCATCAAGCCAAGTCCTTCAGGAGTGCCCGTCAATTTGACCTGCTTGCAGTTCAGGTCAATTTTAACAACGTGCACGTGGGCCTGTGGCTGGCTGTATTCAGCGCACCGGCCGATTGACTGCCTGGAAAAAGCGTAACTGGCGGGTAGCACTGCCAGGCCGGCGGCCAGAACAAAAATATTTTTTGAAATAGTCATGACGTCCTGCCTTACATATTTTTAATGATCGACAGTTTCGGTGCCTCATGCTGAGCTGTTGACGCAGCACTTTCAAACGGCATGGACAGCAATTGAAGCAGTTGGATGCTTTTCGCGTTATCTGTAGGCTTCTTGATCACTTCATTCATCAAGCGATTTTTAGTGGCGGCATACACCAGTTGCGCAGCTTCCTTGGCTTTCCCCAACTTGGCAAAAGCAGTCAACAGGTTAGCAACTGCCTTGTCCGTTGCCTGATCAGGATAAAGCTCCAGATGAAGCTGCCAAACCTTGCTCGATATTTCCCAATCGCCCATTGCGTGACAGACCTCCCCATACAGGTGCAAGTATTCCCTGCATTCCGGGTCGATTTCATAAAGGAATGCGACCGCCTTTCGTGCCTCGTCCATTTTTCCAATTTTGAAACTCGCAAGAGCGCGCTGGTACTTCATACGATGCTGAATGCTAATTTCTAACTCGCCCGCATAGCGGAGATCAACCGCCAGCAGCTTGTACCAGGCGCCGCTGGCAAACAGCATTTCCATGTAGCTGAGCAAATAAGTACCGCGCAATACTGCCGGATTGGAGAGGAAAAGGGCCAAGGATTCCTTTTTCATCCCCGCCATGTAAAGTAGCTGCGCTGCGCGATGGCGCATTACTAACGTAGGCAAGAGGCCGGCATCCTTGGCTAGTTGCGGTGCCAAGGCTTTGGCCACTGCCAAGTTGTTCTGATGTATACCAATCTCAATTTCCAGCAACAGACTCTCCGGCACCCGTCCGGCGCGGCGCTCAAATTCCTTGAGTCTTTTTGCTGCCGAAAGGCTATCGCCAGCTAGGAGCGTGGCATTGGCAAGATCCAACCGGGCGCGCAGCGGAATCGCGCCGTCGCTTACAAATTTTGCGGTATGCCACAGGCGTATAGCACGCTGATGCTGACCGTGATGTGCGGCGATGGCTGCATATTCGCAGGTAACCTCGGCCTGCAGATGTGCGACCCGCACTTGGCGTAGGAAACGCTTGGCGCGCCGGGTAAAGCCCATAAATCGGTAGCTGCGGGCAAGCGATAGCAGCTGCGCGGCATCGAGAGTGGGAATTGCCTCAATAATCGCATTGTGATCGATCTGTTTCAGCACGACATGCGCATTGCCGCGTTGGCCAAGCCGCATTGTGCAGGCGGCGATGGCCGGCAGCGCCTCCGTTGCTACTTGTTCGGGCCAGTTTTTCAACGCCGCTTCCCAACGTTCTTTAGCATGCGCAAAGCGTTCATCCATCAGGGCTGTACGAGCCGCAGAAATAGCAAGACATGCCGGCGCTGCCGCATCACGGTCCGGCGCATTCAGTCCAGCGATCGCTTCAAAGGTCCTTTGGCAGTTCTGACCGTCCCGCAGCACAAAGGTTTTCTCGACACGCGCCTGGTATGTCGGCGGCATGCCACTATTCTTTGCCAGGAAGGTAATGGTATCGGCTAGCTCGACGCTGTTGTATACGCAGGGCCCGAAACCATGATCGTCGTAATCGTAATAGCCCTTCTCGGTCGTGTGCCCACCAGAGAAGTGGGTGGCTCGGTCAAATTGAAAATAGACAGTCGGCTTATCCAGAAGCGCCATCTCGAATGCGACCGACGAATAGTCGGTGACTAACATGGCAGCCCGACGGAAAACGGCTTGCATGGAGCCGGCTGGGCCCTGCTTCATAATTTCCACATGGGCGGGTACCTCGAACCAGTCCAGGTACATCGCCACATTCGGGTGCGGAAAAAATATAATTTTAAAACCGTGTTGTTCGGATAATTCGCGCAATTTCTGTGAATGCAGCGCCTCCTTCCATTGGGTGGCATAGGCAGACGCATAGAAATCCGGATTGACCGCGCGTTCTGCGCCCTTGCCAAGAATTCTTCCGGCCAAGCTCAACCGCCAGGTCGGCATAATGAGAATCAGCTTCTCGGTTGGCACCTTGGAATTGAGCAATGCGTCATGACGCGGCATGCCGCTCATCACCGTATTCTTGCGGGTGAACTTGTAGCGGTTGCCATCACCGCAAATGGACTCATGCTCGTCGACGGTCGAAGTCACGAATACGCCGATATCCTTGGTATTCAGCCAGGTCGCCAAGTCATCCTTCGTAACACCATGCTGCAGGAACGTGTATTTAAAGTTCAACATGTCCTTGTACCACTTCTGCGGCAGATAAGACACGACATATGCATCGGCATGTGATGACACCACATGCTCGGCATTTAACAGACAATGTTTGTGCGCAAGGCTACCAAATGCGAGCAGGCGAAAGCCCTCTTGCCGCAAGCGGTCCCAGTCCGGAGATTTTCTACTTAACACGAAGTAGGCGTTGACTTGCGGATGATGCTTTTGGACGTAACGATACAGATGCTCGGCATTGTCATCGGCCACGGTATCCCTGTCCATGAAAATCCAAGAGTTGTGGAACCGCTTTACTACTGAAGGGCTGCGCGCAGTGTGGCGCAACAGGCGCACACCGATCGGGAATTCCAAGTTAAGTTTCACTACTGTGGTGAAGTGAGCGACGATCTCTTTCACCACCAGACCCAGCGGATGCTGCTTTCCATTCAACGACAGCCGCACCGGCTTATCGTTCAGCGTTAAGATAATGCGCGAATTTTCCGACGGGACACGCACCCAGAGCAAGCGTTCGGTAACGAAGCTCTTTTCAAACAGCAGATTTTCTTTCGACTTGGCGTACGCGGGTATGACTTCAATACCGTCAATCATTATCGATTCGACCGGCATAGGGCCATTGACGAAATAGCGAAGTTGCACCATTTCCTTGGCATCGTCATAGGCATCGACATAGCTGATTTGCATTGGCGGCGCCGTGTCATAGAACATGCCTAACAAGCCGACTTTGTGAAAAAACCAGCAACCGGCCAGATCAAACGCCATCACCGTTTCCGGTTTGATATAGCTGAAGAGCTGATATGTTAACACCTTGAATTCGTTTTTTTGCTCGTCGGTCAGATGCGACAGCGCCGCCGGCGCGCCGACAATCTTTGTGATAGACCAGAACAGATGGTAAAGGATGGTGCGCTGCAGCCATTCCGGTACCGTGCCGGTCTTTAAGAGCGACTGCTTGGCCAGATCAACACATCCTAGGCGCAGCACATCGGTAAAATATGCAGGCTTTGCCCATGAGCCATCTAGGGTAGACGTCCCATCTTCGCGCTTGCGATAGTAGTACTTGGCCTTGGCGCAGAATCCTGCGCTCATGCTGGCTGTATGCAGAAGATATTGCCCGACGAAATGCGCATCTTCAAAACAGGGGCGGATCGCTGGATTAAAGCGGATCTCTTTAGCTTGCATCACCGACCGGCGGAAAAACGCGGAATTGACCGACAATTGCACGTGCTTTCCCAGGTTACCCGGAGCAAGCACCTGATTTCCTTTTGCAAAACGGTATTTCAGGGGATGTGCATCGTTGTACTGATTGGTGTTTTCAATGTAAAAAATGAAATTGCAGGACACCATACCGATATTGCCAGCCGTCTGCTCGGTGAGAAAATCCGACACTGCGCCAAAATAATTCTTGTCCACGAAATCATCTGGGTCGATGAAGGTAATCCATTCGCCGCGGGCGTGTGGAATGCCCGTATTGCGTGCTGCGGCCTGTCCGCCGTTCTCCTGCTTGATGTAATGGATATTGTTCGGGTACTTGGCCTGCCATTTAAGAACGATTGCAGCCGATCCGTCCAGCGAGCCATCGTCAACCATGATCAACTCGACGCTCTCATTGAAATTCATGGTCTGCTTGACCATGCTGTTGAAATACTGCTCTAGGTATTGCTCGACTCCATACACGGCAGAAATTACTGAATAGCGGATGCCGGTCGACTTCTCTCGTTCTCGCGCCGGGGCGGAATCCGAACGGAATTTCCTGAATCTGTTCTTTGCCGCGTCGACAACGAACAATTGAGGATTGCTAATTAATTTCCGAAGTTTCTTGTTCATTGCCTTACCCATTTTTCGATTTTGCGGACCTGACGCTGCAGGGAAAACCCCCTGCCCACATGCCCTGCGCGGTTATCCGAAAGAACCTTAAATTGTTGAGGATCGACTGCCCGTTGCTTGCATTCGCGCTCGAAGCGCGCTTCCAGCTCTAGCCGGCTGCCAGTTGTCGACAATTGTCTGGCACTGTCATACAAATCGATGAGAACCGACTGAAACAGCAGCGCATTTTTCTTGCGTCGCTCGCGGTATGGCCCTTGCATCTCATTTGAATGAAACAAGTGCAGCGCCACGTGTTCGTCTAGCAAGTTCGCTATGGCAAGCTGCGACAAGGTCGCCCGGAATCCTTCCGCCAACAGGGGCGCCCGATATGTTTTGTCGACAAAAACATCGAAGCAAGGTTTTACCAGTGCGAACCAGTGTGCAAAACGGACCATGAAATCAAAATCTTCATAGCCATGACCGTAATAACGCTCGTCAAACCCGCCAGCTTGCCAATAATCGACGACTTTCATCGACATTACCGACGATGGCATGGCCATATGCAAGACGCACTTGCGGTCGAATGCGAGATAATCGTTCATCGCAGCGCTGACATCTCCACTGCTGCGTAGTCGTTGCGTGCCCCGAGCAGTCAGGTATAGACATGGAGCCATAGCCAGCCTTGTACCTTTTTGTACTTCAGTCATCAAGTGCGCGAACAAGGCTTTATCCGGATAAATGTCCACATCCAAGAAAAGTGCTATTTCGGACATCACCTGTTCCATGGCCCGGTTACGTAGCAAGCTCTGGTGGCCGACGTGTTCAGTAAATTTGCCTGATACCAGACGTAGGGAGTGATTGCCAAATTGCCGGACCCAAAGTTGTAACAACTTGTCATGCAGTCCGCCCCGATCGTTGTGAGCGACCACCACTTCAAACGGCGCATCCTGCAATACAGATACAAGCGAAATAGTTCGCGACAGTAGCTGGGTCGCGCGTCGAGCGAAATCCACCGGAATGACGATGGCACCCAGCGGTGTGCTTCTTTTCTCCACCTTACAATCCCAATACGACCTTCGCGCTAACCGCGATCTGGTAAATAATCTGCGTCATGTCCTTCCATATCTGCCGCGACTTCACATCAATCCTCGGCAGCACCAGCACTTCATCTCCCGCGCGCAATGCCTCCGCGCCATTGGCGCTATAGCTGCCGTCCCGATGCGCCACCACTACCCGCGAGTTGTCCGCGTTCTGGGTGTAGCCGCCGGCGCGGCTGATGTAGTCGTCCAGCGAAAGCGTAATGTCGTAGGCAATGGCGTTGGGAAACAGCACCTCGCCGCTGACCAGCACCAGGCCGTCTCGCGACGGCACTTTCAGCACGTCGCCGTTTTCCAGCAGCAGCCGGTCGCGGCTGCTGGCTTGCGCGATCAGCACCTGGCCGCTTGGCTCAACCTTCTTGGCGCGCTCTACCCATTGCAGGATCAGGTCGGCTTCTTCCCTCCTCAGCCTGGCTTCGTCGCTGGTGCCGCTGCGTGCAGTCAGCACGGTGGTTTCCAGGCTCTTCATCGATGCCTGCAACATGGTCTTCTGGCGCTCGCGCACGCTTTGACGGTATAACTGCACGCTCTGCGTGTCGGAACGCTCGGAAAACTGGATCTGCTGCATCAACTGGCCCATCCGCGCGCCATACGGCAGCACATATTCCTGGGCGCTCAGATGTTCGCCTTCCACCCTGACTGTAATGGTGCCGGGCTTCTTGTCGGCGGTGTATTCGACCTCGTCGCCGTTGCCGATGGCAATGTTGGCGGCATCGGCCAGCAGGTAATAGTCGACGTTGCGCACCGTGCCGGTATTGCGCACCACCCGTACATGCGTTGCCTGCGCGCGCGGCTTGGCCAGCCTGGACAGTTGCGCGATCGTCAGGGACGAGGCATTGAATTCGAAACGCTTGGCATTTTCCGCCAGGCCGCTTGCCTGAATCGTATTGCGCCGCGGGCTGATGAAGATGACATCGCCGTCGGCAAGCTGGATCAGAGGCAGCCGGCCTTCCAGCATGAAGTCGTACAGGCTGACGGTGGTTCTTACCTGCTCGCCGCGCTTGACCTGCACGTCGAGAAAGCTACCGCGCTCAGGGTCGATGCCGCCGGCCTGGTCGAGGTAGTGCAGCAGGCTGTCCATGCTGGTGCCGTTGTACAGGCCCGGACGGTTGACATTTCCGCCAACGAAGATGCGCACCGGCTGCGCGGCGGCCAGGCTTGCGTAGCTGTAGACGTTGTTGCGGAATACCTGGCGGCTGGCGGCTTCCATGACGCGCTGCAGATCTCGGTTGCGCACGCCCAGCAGCTTCACCGGACCGGCATGCGGGAGGAAGATATTGCCTTGCGGGTCGACCGCCACGACGCTGTCGAAGGAAAATCCGCCCCACAGCCGCACCTGCACGCGGTCACCCACCGCGATCATGTAGTCGGGGTTGAACTGCGTTGGTCCTGGTCGCGCAAAACTGCCGGAAAAAAGCTGGGCGCCGAACACATCGCTCTTGAGGTTGGCGGCGTAATCAGCCAACTGCGGTGCGACCAAAGGCGGCGGCATGCCCTGGTCGGCCGGCTGTGCGGCTGCGGTATTCGCAGCGGCGGGCGCCACCGGCGCTGTCACCGGCTGCGCCGTGGCGGCGCCAATCACCGGCGATGGTGCGCCTCCGGAAAACAGGTTGAGCGAAGGGCCACTATCTGCGGCAAGGGCGCCACCGGCACTGAGCGCGGCGAGCAGGGTGGCAAGCAGGTACGGGCGATGCATGAATTAATCCTTGTGGTCGCGGATGATCACCGCGAGGAGATGAACGATTCCGGCAGCCAGCAAGGTCACCAGAATGGACAGGACGATGTTGTAGAGGCGGGCTGGCTGCAATGGATATTCAGGCAGCGTTGCCTGCTGTAGCACGGTGACCTTCTTGATGGTGCGGGTAGCCTCCACCCGGCTTCTTTCGAGCGCCACGAGCGCGGTCTTGTAGATGTCCTGCGCGAACGTCGCCGCCATTTCCAGGCGCTGGTATTCCTCGACAGTGCTATTGAGCGTGTTGCCCTTCGGCGCGGTGAGGCGGGCCTGCTCCTGCGCAATCTGCTTGTCCACCGCAGCAAGCTGCGCCTCGATCTCCACGATGCCCGGCGCCTGGGGCGCAAGGTAGGCCAGCAGGGCGGTGCGCCGTGCCTGCAGGTCGGTGCGCTGGGCTTCCAGCCGGCTGATCACGCTGGCCAGGTTTTCGGCGGTGGCCTGGGGTGACACCAGGCCTTTCGTGTTCTGGTACGCCAGCACCTGCCGGCGCGCTTCCTGGAAGCGGTCGGCCAGCACGGTCACCTGCTTCTCGATGAAAGACACCTGCTCGCGCGCGAGTTGATGGGCCGCCAGGTTCATGGTGCGCTCGCCCTCTTCCACCAGCATGGCGGCAATCGCGTGAGCGGTTTCCGGGTCATAGCCTTCGGCCTTGATCACCAGTACGCCGGCATAGTCGTCAAACTCCACGCTGACGCGCGAGAGGTAATACCTGTGGAACCGTTCCTGCGGCGTGCCGGCGGACCACATGCGCGACAGAAGGTCGTGGCTGCTGTTGCTGTAATGGGCACGCAGGTCGAGCTTTGCATCGAGCTTTTTCAGCATGTCGACCGACAGCAGGTGGTCGCGCAGCAGAAGCTGGTCGGCGCGGTTGGCGCCGCTGCCCCCGCTCAGCAGCGAGCTGAAGTCCATGTCCTGGCTGCCTGCGAGGTCGGTGCGCTGGATGATGATGCGCGCCTCGGATACATAGCGGTCCGACGCGATCATGCCCCAATAGAGGCTGATGAGGAGGCAGGCCAGCAGTGCCAGCGCAAGCGTGCGCCGGCGCTTCAATGCACGCAGCTTCAGCCGCAGAGGCATGGTGCCCACTTGCAGGAAGCCGCGCGCGAAGCGTTGTTGTGGAACAGGCGGGGTCATGCTGGAATGCTTTCCTTATAGTGTTTCAGGGCGTCGCCGATATCGTCGAACCAATGGGCACAGCCCTCATGCAGCCAGATGCCGGCGCTGCAGAACTGCCTGAGCGTGCCCTCGCCATGCGAGACCATGATCAGCCCGGCGCGGTCGGCCAGGTTTCTGAAGGCGGCGGCAGCCTTGTTCTTGAAGGCGACGTCACCGGTGGCGGTCACTTCATCAGAGATGTAGACGTCGAAGTCGAAGGCCATGGACAGCGCGAACTGGAGCCGCGATTTCATGCCGGATGAATAGGTCTTCACCGGCTGGTCGAAGTAGTCGCCAAGATTGGCGAAGTCGTTGATATAGGCGAGCCGGTCGGCCAGCGCGTCGTCATGGCCGTGGATGCGGCAGACAAACTTGGCGTTTTGGCGCCCGGTCAGCGAGCCTTGCAGGCCGCCGCCAAAGCCCATGGGCCAGGAGACGCGACACTGCCGCTCGATGCGGCCACGGGTCGGGGTGTCGATGCCGCCGATCAGGCGCAACAGCGTGGACTTGCCGGCGCCGTTGCGACCCACCAGGCCGACATTGACCCGCGGTGGAATGGTGAAACTGACTCCCTGCAATACCCAGCGGCTCGGCCCATGCTCGCCGCTGTAGCGCTTGTGAACATCATCGACGATGATCATTGCGCCACCATCCGCCCGGCGTAACGGACATGCAGTGCCAGGCCGAGAAAAATGGCGACCAGCGCAAAGCCATAGAGATAGGACAGTCCCGCTTCGGGCGCCGGATGAAACTGCACGAAAAAGCCGGCGCGCAGCATTTCCAGTCCATGCAGGAAAGGATTGAACAGCGCCCACTGACGGTATGGCTGTGGAATCGCCATTGCCGGGACCATGACGCCGGAGATGAAGTAAAGCGGAATGAAGGCAATGTTGACCAGCTTGTTCACTTCGGGCAGCAGCTCGGCGGCAACGGACAGCATCAGACCCAGCCCCAGGCCGCACAGCCACAGCCCCGAAAAGGCCGCGAGCGCAGTCAACGGATCATGCGGCGCCACATTGAATCCCGCCAGGGCGGCCCCAGCCAGCAGGACCAGGGTGCTGATGAGCATCAGGAATCCTTCAAGCGCCGCCCGGACCAGCACCGTATCGACCGGGAGCACCTGACGATATGCGAACAGCGCCGCATTGGCGCTGACTGCCCCGGCGCTGCGGGTCGCGGTGTTGCGCGCAATGATGAAGCCGAGCAGGCCAGTCATGATGAACACCCCGCCTTCGACGCCATGCACCATGCGGTGGAAAACGAAACCGAACATCGTCATCAGGAAAATGACATGCGCCAATGGCTCGAGCAGGATCCAGACCCAAGCGATGCGGCTGGCCGAAAGCCGGGTGATGGCTTCGCGCAGAAAAAGCGCGGACGCGACCGACTTTTGCACGTTCCAATGACTTCTCATTTCTGCTTACCTGAAAAGATGACGAAGAAATTCCGTATCGACGTTCAATTTCTTCAACTGACGAATTGACATGAATGCTGAATGCCCGCTCAGCAGGAATGCACCTTTATTGAGGTGCAAAGACGTTCCGTTGGAACCAAAAGAAGGTGTATTTCATTAACAAAAATTACTTTCCGCGCCATCAACTTTCCATACCGCACAATTTCGTAAAGGAAATATTATATATTGATGAATGGAAATAAGTCGAGAGACGGAGCGGAATTTTTATCGACAATTGTTAAAGTGAGAACTTCTCGGTGCACTATGTCAGCTTCCTTACAAAGCCGATCAAAGTGGTGACGCCATGCTGCTTTTGCTTAAGCAATCTGCTTAATCTATTTAATCAAACGACATTTATTAAATCGACGAATGAGAGCTATTGCAGTGGGAAATAAAGCACAGCTTTTCCGTCAATCTGATTTCGATTTCATGCAATTCCAAGAAATATTAGTCCGCGACTTAACATTTTCATTTTTAGCCGATGCGGCGTGCGTAAAACTCGTTTCGCACTCATTGATCGGATGTAACAAGTATTCATAAGCCGGCGGCTTCAGAATGCTGGAAATTCCTTGGTTACCTGTTTGGGAAAGCAGGGGTGATGTACCGGGACTGGCGCTGATCTGCCTGCAAACACGTTGAGGCGATGACCTGTGATGGGCGCTTGACCCGATGCCGGTTTCAATCCAGGGAAGGCCTGCGTCTTGGGGCAACCTGATCGGAAGGGATGTCAGAAGGTGTATTTTGCGAATAAAAACAGCACATCCCCCTTGCCCTTGCGCGTCGACATGTGCGGCACATAGGTGCCCATCAGCTTGAAGTTGCGGCTTCCCAGCGAAAACATGGGCAAGACTGCAGGAAAGGGCACGCCGTCGAACCAGTCCTTGCGCTGGATCAGCCCGGCACTCAGGCCGGCACCCGCCTCGAGACCTGTCGAGCCAAGCGGAAATATCCATTGGTAGGCATAGCCTGCAGACCACTGGTGATTCCGGTTGGAGTCGCGGATGACCAGGGCATAAAGGGATTCGTCATTGCCCTGCTCATTGCGTATCGTTTTGCCCACGCCGACGCCCCACGCCTTTTCATTAAGTTTCTGCAAACGCTTGTGGCTGTAGGTATCGCGGCTATGGTGGGCATAACCGGACAAATAGAGATCCCAGTTGCCGCGATCCGCGATACCGGATACACGGTCGATGGCTGCACCCAACGCATTTTGCTCGGGACCTGCTTGATCGCCTGCGGCATCAGCCTGCTGGGCCAGGCAAGAAAGAGGCGCGGCAAACGCCATCAGCAGCAATGCCTTCTTACAACGAACGATATGCGACGCCATCACTACTCCAGTTGATTTTTTTACAACTTTATAGGGATGACAAACTGACAAGTTGTCAATACGCAAACACTCTTTCCGTTAGTCCAGACTCCCGCTGGCGAAGCTGAGGGTGTATCCATTGCGCAGCGCAATCCGGTACGCCAGAGATGGCACGAGCACGGTGCAGGGAACTCGACAAGTCCCGGTGGTACCCATCGGACCATTCTTTTCACTTTGGCGAGGGCGTCCCATGAAAATCGACGGCAAAAGATTGGCGGAACCGCACCTGAGCTCGTCCGGGCTGGCTTTCAACGAGGCAAGGCGCAATGAGCTGACTACCCCAAGACTGCTGGCAAGGCCGGAACATGCCGAAAAGTTCATGCGTGCCGCGCAAGGCGAAAGCAAGGCAGGCCCTCTCCCCGTTCCACTACAGCTTGCTTCCTTGCCTTTCCCGGCGCTTTCATGTCAGATCAATGCCAGTTTCCCGGACGCCGGACAGCAGTCTTGCAAGCGGCCGGCAAACGAGCCGTTTTCCACTCCGCACGACGCTGTACTGTGCTTTGACGAACAACTTAGCGATCAGCGGATCGCTCATCAGCACATGCGCAATCTCGCCAGGTATTTCACGGATACCTGGCCCAGCCGGCTTCCGTTCAGCCAGCCGCAGCAGTTCGAGCAGAGCGAGTACGTGCTAACCCATGGCAACGGGCAATCTCGCCGATGCACGACCTACCGCGAACTTGCCCGTTTCGTCGCCAGCAGCGCCGTACCTGACATGCCGGACCGCCTCCTGCACGTGGCGGGGCCGCAGTTGTCCAACTTTCTGTGCCAGACTTATCTGTATAACCCCGCACTTTGCCTGTTCGGAAATGTCGGCCATCATCGCATCGAACCGCTGGCAAACCTGCGTGTCACGTTCGAAATCGCCTGTAACCCGGATGGAGCGATCAGGGTCCGCTATAGCGCGAGCGATGACCATGTCGACAGAGTCATGCTGGTTGGTCCACAGGAGCACGACGAGCACGAGGCGCCGCTTCTTGCGCCAGCCAGCATCCGGTTCAGCGGCACGCTGCTGTTTGCAGCAGACGGCGCTTATGCTGTCGGCCCGGTGCAAGTGCGTGCCAGTGCCTTCCAGCCGCAACATGCGCCGTATAGCTTGTAGTTTCACTTGACGCTTCGCGCAACGGGCACTTACATTACTGACTCGTCAGTAAGTTATAAGAAGTGCCCAGATGCAATGCCCGTTCAAAAACAAACCCCGCTGGACGCGCCGCAAGGATGCCCGGCCTCAGGAACTGCTGGCCGCTGCGCTGGCGCTGTTCGTTGAACGCGGTTACGCAGCGACCCGCCTGGATGACGTAGCCGCCCGCGCCGGCGTATCCAAAGGCACGCTTTACCTCTATTTCGCCAGCAAGGAAGACTTGTTCCGGGCAGTGGTCCGGGAAAACCTGGTGCCGGTGCTGGACGAGGCTGAACAGATCATCGACGGCTATGCCGGTGACAGCGCGAGCCTGCTGCGCGAATTCATTCTTGGCTGGTGGCAGCGTATCGGCGATACGCCGCTGTCCGGCCTGACCAAGCTGATGATGGCCGAGTCGGGCAACTTTCCCGAAGTCGCCAAGTTCTATCACGATGAAATCATTTCGCGCAGCGACGCGCTGATCGTGCGCATGCTGGAACGCGGCATGGCCCGCGGCGAGTTTCGCCAGGTGGATGCGGCGCAGGCGCGGCTGGTGATCGTGTCGCCCATACTGATGCTCACGCTGTGGCAGCATTCGTTCGATCTCTGCCGGCCGGAACCGATTTCCGTATCGCATTACCTGGAAACGGTGATCGACCTGATGATGCACGGCCTTCTTCCTTCGCCTCCGCCTTCTCCAACTCCCTCTCCTACTCCGACGGAATAGTCATGCTCAGACGCCGGTCATTCTGGATCATTGCCATCGTAGTGCTGCTCGCCGCGGTCGGCGCACGCGGCTTCGTCAAGTCGCGCCAGGCAGCCGCCAGCACGCAGGCCAGCGCGCGCATCGAAGCGCCGCCGTTGCAGTTCCTGGCCTCCGACCTGCTGACGGTCACGCCGCGCGACCTGCGGCAGACGCTGTCGGTGACGGGTTCGCTGCGGGCCATCAACCAGGCTGCGGTGAAGGCCCGGGTGGCGGGCGAGGTGCGGGAAGTGCTGGTCCGCGAAGGCGAGGCGGTGACTGCCGGCCAGGTGCTGGTGCGCATGGACGAAAGCGACTACCGGGCGCGGCAGGCACAGTCGGAAGCGGCGCTGGTGGCCGCCCGCGGCCAGCTCGATATCGCCATCAAGGCGCGCGACAACAACCGGGCCCTGCTGGAGCGCGGCTTCATCTCCAAGAACGCGTTCGACACCACCGCCAGCCAGTACGACATCGCGCTGGCCAATGTCGACGCCGCGGCGGGCGCGCTGGCGGTGACGAAGAAGGCGCTGGCCGATACGGTGATCCGCGCGCCGATCGCGGGCCTGGTGGCCAGCCGCAGCGTGCAGCCGGGCGAAAAGGTCGCGGTCGACGGCAAGCTGCTCGACGTGGTCGACCTGTCCAAATTGGAAATGGAAGTGGCGGTGCCGACCAGCGACATCCTCAGCATCGCGCCCGGCCAGGAAGTGGCGGTCAGGGTGGAAGGCCTGGACAAGCCGATGCCGGCGCGGGTGGCGCGGATCAACCCGGCAACCCAGGCCGGCTCGCGCTCCATCATGGCCTATCTGCAGCTGGATAATCCGCAAAGCCTGCTGCGGGCCGGCATGTTCGGCGAGGCGCGGCTGACGCTGTCGAAGAAATCCGGCGTGCTGGCAGTGCCGCAGTCGGCACTGCAGGGCAATGGCGACAGCTTCTTCGTCTATGCGATCGAAGGCGACAAGCTGGAACGCAAGACGGTGCAGACCGGCATCACCGGCAGCGACGGCGACGCGGTGCTGGTGGAAATCACCGGCGGCTTGGCGCCGGGCGCGCAGGTGGTGCGCCGCAATCTCGGCAACCTGCCCACCGGCGCGACGGTGAAGGTGCTGCAGACCGCCGCCGGCCCGGTTGACGCGTCGGCGCGCTAGAGGAGGCCGCCATGTGGTTCACCCGCATCAGTATCGGCAATCCCGTGCTGGCCACCATGATGATGGTGGCGTTCGTCGTCCTCGGCCTGTTTTCCTACCAGCGGCTGCAGGTGGACCAGTTCCCTGACATCACCTTCCCCATCGTGGTGGTGCAGACCGAATATCCGGGCGCTTCGCCGGAGTCGGTGGAGTCCGACGTCACCCGCAAGATCGAGGAAGTGGTCAACACCATCAACGGCATCGACAGCCTGACCTCGCGCTCCTACGAGGGCAACTCGGTGGTCATCATCCGCTTCCTGCTGACGGTGGACGCGGCCCAGGCGGCGCAGGACGTGCGCGAGAAGGTGGCGCTGGTCAAGCCGGCCTTCCGCAAGGAGGTCAAGGAGCCGCGCATCATGCGCTACGATCCGGCCGACCGCGCCATCTTCTCGATCTCGGTCTCGGCCGAGGAAGGCAGCCAGCGCAATCTGCGCGAGCTGACCACGATTGCCGACCAGGTGGTCAGGAAGCGGCTGGAGAATGTGCGCGGCGTCGGCTCGGTGACGCTGGTGGGCGGCGTCAAGCGCGAGATCCAGATCTATGTGCGGCCCGGCGACATGGAAGCGCTGGGCGTGGGCGTGGACCAGGTGATCGCCGCGGTGCGCAACGAGAACCAGGAACTGCCGACCGGCGCGATCCGCGCGGTGGACAATGAAAAGGTGGTGCAGGTGCAGGGCCGCATCGGCGACCCGGCGGAGTTCAGGCGCATCATCGTGGCCCGCCGCGGCGGCCAGCCGGTGCTGCTGTCGCAGGTGGCCACGGTGGTGGACAGCCAGCAGGAACAGGAGACGCTGGCGCTGTACAACGGCCGCCGCACCCTGGCCATGGACATCCTGAAGGCGCAGGGCCAGAACACCATCGAGGTGGTGGACGGCCTGCGCCAGGCCCTGACCGAGATGGCGCCGACCATGCGCGCGCTCTATCCCGGCGTGCGGCTGGAAGTGATCAAGGACGGCTCGCGCCAGATCCGGGTCGGCGTGGAAAACGTGCGCAAGACCCTGATCGAGGGCGCGGTGCTGACCATCCTGATCGTGTTCCTGTTCCTCAATTCCTGGCGCTCGACGGTCATTACCGGCCTGACGCTGCCGGTGGCGCTGATCGGCACCTTCCTGTTCATGTACGCATTCGGCTTCACCATCAACATGATCACGCTGATGGCGCTGTCGCTGTGCGTGGGCCTCTTGATCGACGACGCCATCGTGGTGCGGGAAAACATCGTGCGGCATGCGGGCATGCGCATCAACGGCCGCTACAAGACCCATAGGCAGGCGGCGCTGGAAGGCACGGCCGAGATCGGCCTGGCGGTGCTGGCCACCACCTTTTCCATCGTGGCGGTGTTCCTGCCGGTGGGCTTCATGGGCGGCATCATCGGCCGCTTCTTCCACCAGTTCGGCATCACGGTGGTGGCGGCGGTGCTGATCTCGATGTTCGTCTCCTTCACGCTGGACCCGATGCTGTCCTCGGTATGGCCCGACCCCGACGCCCATGGCCGCGCCGGCAAGCGCACGCTGTATGACCGCACCATTGGCCGCGTCACCGGCAAGTTCGAGGAATGGGTGCAATCCCTGTCGCGCGTCTACCAGGTGCTGCTGAAGTGGTCGCTGCGGCACCGGGTCGCCACCCTGGTGCTGGCCATCGCCACCTTCTTTGCCGGCCTGGCGCTGCCGGCCTCCGGCCTGATCGGCAGCGAATTCGTGCCGCAGGCGGACTATTCCGAAACCGGCGTGGCCTTCTATACGCCGGTGGGCTCCTCGCTGGAACTGACGGAAGCCAAGGCGCGGCAGGTGGAAGCGGTGCTGCGGGAATTTCCGGAAGTGCTGGACCTCTACACCACGATCAATACCGGCAACGCCGCCGGCAAGAATTTCGCCACCACCTTCGTGCGCCTGAAGCCGCGCGCCGAGCGTAGCCGCAGCGCGGCCCAGCTGACCACGCCGCTGCGGCAGCGCCTGGCCGGCATTCCCGGCATTACGGTCACCCTGGTCGGCAGCCTGGACGACGTCGGCGGCGACAACAAGCAGGTGCGCTTCTCCATCCTAGGCAACGACCTGGCGCAGCTGGCGCGCATCTCGGACGAGGTGCAGCAGCGGCTGCGCAGGATACCCGGCGTGGTCGACCTCGACTCCAGCATGAAGGCGCAAAAACCGACCATTTCCATCCAGCCGCGGCGCGACATCGGCGCCGACCTGGGCGTGGGCGTGGCGCAGATCGGCAATGCGCTGCGGCCGCTGCTGGCGGGCGAAGCGGCCAGCAGCTGGCGCGGCCCGGATGATGAAAACTACGACGTCACCGTGCGCCTGGCGCCGTCCGACCGCGGCAGCAGCGAAGACCTGTCGCGCCTGATGCTGACCAGCTCCCAGCTCAATGCCGACGGCTCGCCGCGCATGGTGCCTCTGCGCCAGGTCGCCACCGTGGCGCCCTCGCTGGGCGCGAACCAGATCAACCGGCGCAACCTGAACCGCGAGGTCGAGATCTCGGCCAACGCGGTCGGCCGCTCGGCCGGCCAGGTCAATGCCGACATCAAGCAGGCGCTGGACGAGATGCACTGGCCGCCCGGCTACCGCTACGAGATCGGCGGCGCCGCCAAGAACATGAAGGAGTCGTTCGGCTACGCGCTGTCGGCGCTGGCGCTGGCCATCATCTTCATCTACATGATCCTGGCTTCGCAGTTCGCCAGCTTCCTGCAGCCGGTGGCCATCATGTCGGCGCTGCCGCTGACGCTGATCGGCGTGTTTCTCGCGCTGATGTCCTTCCGCTCCACGCTCAACATGTTCTCCATCATCGGCTTCATCATGCTCATGGGGCTGGTGACCAAGAATGCGATCCTGCTGGTGGACTTTGCCAACCAATCGCGCCAGGCCGGCATGGAGCGCGGCGCAGCGCTGCTGGAAGCGGCCCATGTGCGGCTGCGCCCCATCCTGATGACCACGCTGGCGATGGTGTTCGGCATGGTGCCGCTGGCCTTCGGCCTCTCGGAGGGATCGGAGCAGCGCGCGCCGATGGGCCAGGCGGTGATCGGCGGCATCATCACCTCCTCCATCCTGACGCTGGTGGTGGTGCCGGTGATTTATACCTATCTCGACGATTTCGCCGCCTGGGCGAAGCGGCGGCGGCGCCCTGCCGAAGCGGTCGGCCAGGGTGCGGCGCCGATCGTCGCGCCACAGGCCGGTCATCGCGACGACGGGCTTTGATAAAATTGCGCCATTTTTCCATTCCTGACACTGAGCCTCTCCATGAACATTGAGCAAGCCCGCTTCAACATGATCGAACAGCAGATCCGCACCTGGGACGTCCTGGATACGGAGATACTGGACCTGCTGCATGTGGTCAGGCGCGAAGCCTTCGTACCGGAAGCCGTCCGCAGCCTGGCCTTCGTCGACACCGAGATTCCCCTGCCGGGCGGCGAAAACATGCTGCCGCCCAAGTTCGAAGCGCGCGTGCTGCAGGAAGTCGCGCCCAGGAAGCATGAAACCGTGCTGGAAATCGGCGCCGGCACCGGCTACATGGCGGCGCTGCTGGCGCACCGGGCGCTGCATGTGACGACCGTGGAAATCTCGCCCGAACTGAAGGCAATGGCCGAGAAAAACCTGGCCGACTACGGCGTGGGCAATGTCGACGTGGTGCTAGGCAATGGCGCCTTCGGCTGGGAAGGCAGCGGCCAGTTCACCGCGCCGTATGACGTGATCGTCATTTCCGGCTCCCTGCCGGTGCTGCCGGACGCCTTCCTGCGCCAGTTGAAGGTCGGCGGCCGCCTGCTGTGCGTGATTGGCGAGCGTCCGGTGATGGAAGCGCGGCTGATCACCCGCACCTCCGAAACCGGCTACCACACCCGCAACCTGTTCGAAACCAGCGTGACGCCGCTGCGCCAGGCGGTTCATCCTTCCCACTTCAAGTTCTGAGGACCAGCGATGCAACATCTGAGCGCGCCTGAACTGGCGCAATGGCTGGCCGATCCGGCCCGCGACAAGCCGCTGCTGCTGGACGTGCGCGAGCCCTGGGAATTCCAGACCTGCCAGATCGCCGGCTCGACCGAGATGCCGATGCGCACGGTGCCGGCGCGGCTGGCCGATCTGCCGCAGGATGCGCCGGTGGTCTGCATCTGCCACCATGGCGCGCGCAGCATGCAGGTGGCGAATTTCCTGGAGCAGCACGGCTTTTCCGAAGTGTCCAACCTGACCGGCGGCATCCATGCATGGGCGCTGCAGGTCGACAACAACATGCCCACTTACTGAAATCCACGCCGGAGACTCTATGCGCCTATCCCGCCTTGCCGCCCTGTTTGCCACCACCCTGTTTGCCTGCCAGACGCAGGCCGCCGACCTGTTGCAGGTTTACCGGGAGGCGCTGGCGAATGACGCGGTGTTTGCCAGCGCCCGGGCGGCGCTGACGGCCGGCGCGGAACGCGCGCCGCAGGGCCTGGCCGGACTGCTGCCCAACATCGGCGTCACCGGCAGCTATGTGCGAACCGACGGCACGGTGGATATCTCCAGCCTGAATGTGCGGCGCGACAGCGGCGCCACCGTCAACAGCTATACGGTGTCGCTGGCACAGCCGCTGCTGCGCTGGGCCAACTGGGAAACCTACCAGCAGGGCAAGCTGCTGACCGCGGTCAGCGAAGCCCAGTTCGCGCAGGCCCAGCAGGACCTGATCGTGCGAGTGGCGCAGGCCTATTTCGACGTGCTGGCGGCGCAGGATGTGCTGGCCACGGTGCAGGCGCAGAAGGTGGCGATCACCGAGCAGCTGGCCTCGGCCAAGCGTAATTTCGAAGTCGGCACCGCCACCATCACCGACAGCCAGGAAGCCCAGGCGCGCTATGACCTGGCCGAGGCGCAGGAATCGGCGGCCATGAACGACCTGGAAGTCAAGCGCAGCGCGCTGCAGCAGATCATCGGCCGCCCGGCCGGCGACCTGGCGACGCTGAAACCCGGCCTGCTGCTGCCCAGGCCGGACCCGGAACGCATGGAGCCGTGGATAGACAGTGCCGAGACCCGCAACTATGGCGTGATGGCGCAGCAGCTGTCGCTGGAAGTGGCGCGGCGCGAAATCAGCAAGAACCGGGCTGGCCATTATCCGACGCTGGACCTGGTGGCCAGCCGCACCCACTCGAACCAGACCGGCGTGCTGCCTACTGCAGTGAACCAGGCATCCGGCATCGTCTCCAACACCAGCAATATCGGCGTGCAGTGGAATATCCCGCTGTTCTCGGGCTTCGCAGTAACCAGCCGCGTAAGAGAATCGATTGCGCTGGAAGAGCGTAGCCGGGCTGACCTGGAAAACGCCCGCCGTGTCGCCACCCAGGGCGCGCGCCAGGCTTTCCTGGGCATCAACAGCGGCCTGGCCCAGGTGCGGGCGCTGCAGGCGGCGGAAGTGTCGAGCCAGTCGGCGCTGGAATCGAACCGGCTCGGCTACCAGGTGGGCGTGCGGATCAATATCGACGTGCTCAATGCGCAGCAGCAGCTTTACGCCACCCGCCGCGACCTGGCGCGCGCCCGCTATGACACCCTGGTCAACAGCCTGCGCCTGAAATCGGCGGCTGGCGTGCTGCGCGAGGAAGACCTAACGCAGGTGAATGCGCTGCTGCAGTCATTTTGAGCGCTAGCTCAGTGCATGGGCGCTCCATAGGGAAGCGGCTATGAGCCGACGCAATCGGCACGATCAGCGCGATCAGCGCTTCTTGTGCTTGGGCCGTTTCATTACCTGCCATGCCATAGGTGAAAGGGCGGAAACCGCGATGCAGTAAATCTGCAGCGTCAGGCCCCGTCATGGATCGAATCCGGCGTCAGGCCTGCCCTGCCCGCCTCACACTTATCACCACCCGCCTGTTTGGCGCCAGGCAATCCTGCTGCTCCTGACCGCTGCCCGCGCAACTTGACAGCGGTACCTTGGGATCGGCCGCGCCCATGCCGCGCACCGTGATCGGCACGTCCGGGAATCCGTTGGCCTTCAGGTAGTCGCGCACCGCTTCCGCCCGCGCCTGCGACAGCTTCAGGTTGACCGCATCGCTGCCGAGCTGATCGGTATAGCCGCTGATAGTCAGGCCGGCAATTGGCTCGCCATCCTCCACCGACGCTTTCGCTTCCTCGATCAGGCTGTCCAGTTCCTCCTTACCCTCCGGTTTCAGCGTTGCCTGGTCGAAGTCGAACAGCACGTCGGACGACAAGTCCAGGTCGTCCGACGCGGGCACATCCGCCTTGCACACCGGGCATGGTTGCCCGCCACAGGCGGTGCCGCTGTCGGATGTGGTATTGGCTGGCGTATTGGCGTCGTCATTGCCGGGGACGGGTTGATCGTTGCCACTGGTGGGTGGCGCCGGCGGATCGCCGCTGCCCTTGTTGCCGGCCGGGTCGGGCGAGGTGGGCGGCTGCGAAGCGGGTGGATTCGACGAACCGCCTGGTCCGGCGGGATCGGCTGACCTGCTGCCTTCCGGCGATATCCACACCGGGTTCGCCCACTCGAAGGCATCGCTGTTCATGTGCAGCGTGATATCGGTGACCACCGGCACCCTTCCCTTGGCCAGCAAGGCGCTGACGAAGCTGTCCTTGCCATCGTCGGCCGCCTGCAGGCCGCCGGTGAACACCTTGCCCACCAGCGGCACGCCCGGCCGGTAGCCATGGGTGATGCGCACCTTGAGCAGATTGGCGTCGAAGATGTTTTGCCCTGAGTTGGCCTTGATGATGGCGGGATTGCGCAGCGCCAGCGAGGAATTGGGCAGCACGCGGGCATCGGTATTGTGCTTTTCCTTCAGCTCCGGCTCGCTGAAGTCATCGAAACTCGCTTTGGTGGGATTGATCAGTTCGAGGCGGAAGTTACCCTGCATGTCGACCGCCGCCCGCGCCGCCGCCTGCGCCACTTCCTCGGCGTTGCTGCCGCCGCCGTACAGCGGCGCCAGATGGCGCAGGTAGGCAGCGCTGATCGACTCGGCGGTCGCATTGTGCATGCTGCCGGCCCGCACCGCCATGAAGCCGGCGTGGTTGACCTGGTTCCTGGTGAAGAACAGTAATGCGTATTGGAGCAGCGCCAGGCCGATCAGCAGCAAAACCGGGGCGACGACGATGAACTCGGTCATCGAGGCGCCGCGCTGGGGGTGGGAGGGTATCGCGGCTTGCTTGCTGAAGAAGGGATGGGCGAGGTGGTGGCCGGACGCGATGCCCAGACGCGTGATGCTGCCGGCGGCCATTTCCAGCACATGTTTTGCGCCCGGCCTGGCACTGGCGCGCCACGGGGGGACGTTGGCGACGCAGCGCAGGACCACGCCGTGGGCGTCGAGATAGAGAACGTCGATGGTTTGCCGCATGAAGGCGGTATGGATGCTGGCGCAGCGGGTCAGAAGCAAGGCGGTCATCGGTTCCAGAGGGCGTGCGAACATCAGCCCGCGCAGACGGTGCCAGAAGTTGTCGGCGGTTCGGACATTCAACGGCTTGAAGCCAGAGCCGGTATGCAGACCGGTTGTGATGTCAGCGCCCGTAGCCTGGGTTGAGCGCAGTGAAACGCGAACCATCCCTGCCTCACTCACAAAATCCTCCGCTCCCAGCCTCCTTGCCACCCCGGTCAACCGGATAAATCACCTGGCGCACAAACCAGTGAAATGAGGAAGAAGTCCATTGCACCATGCGCGGCACAGGCAATACAACGACGGCATCCAGGATGAAGGGCCATTGGGCGCACACTGATTGCAATGCGTTGCGCAGGATTGCGATGTGCTCAATCAGGAAAGAGGAGATCAGATTCAGCACGGCGCCAGTAAATCTGTAACTGGCGCCGTGAAGGAAATTGCGACGGTATTGGACCATGGCTTTTCAGGTTATTTGCAGTTTTTGGTAGGTGGGCACAGGTTTCGCAGCGCTCCACCCAGGCTACGATGGCTGCTTTTTAGGATGCCTCCTTGCCTAATTCGAGCCAAATAATTCTTTCTACAGCCGCTTGAATGAATTTGCATTCAAAAATAGGAACATCTTGACAACTATACAATGACTGCAAACCTGCATTCATTTTTCTCCAGTCATTACCTCGCCACTCACCAGAAAAGTAAATTATTCCTTTTCTATAGAAAAGATCTTCATTTAACTCAGTAAAAAAATAGATAATGCCTGTCTTTTTATCTTTTATTCTTAACAAAGGCTTATCATCTAATCCAAACTCTTTCACCCATAAGTGACCATCAAAACGGTGAATTATTGAGTATATCTCTCTTCTATTGTCAGTCGAAAGATTTGTAATTCGCTGAATCCATACATCAAGGATTTGACAGCTTTCTTTCCCATCAATAGATAAATAGTATCGTCGCGAGGAAAACGGAGTATTTGGCCTTTTTGGCTCAGGAGCCTTAACTTTTTTACAAGTAGATTCCGGCTCCACAACGAAGCGGCTCGTGATTTCCCGGTCAGAATATTCTTCTTCAGCATTACAATTCGAAGAAATAAAAGATAGAATATATAGAAATAAAAATTTCATCACGCCTTACTCTCCTTGGCAAAGAACGAATTGCTACCGACCAAGTTTTTCAATTATGGCCGACACAACCAAGCGATAACGATTCCTGCACTCAATAGGCAATTCAAGCTGACGAAGCTCCAACGGATCGGTGTATGTTGCATTTAGCCACCCAGAAATGACATCATTCCAATATCCCTTAGGATCAGTCAATGGATCATTTTTCGCAAATTCAGGAAAATGGAATAGAAGCATATAGCTTATGGCTAAATATTTTCTCGAAATTTCACAATTTACGGGACTAAATCCCGCAGCGGCACTGTAACCTGCATTCCCATAAACATAATCGACTTGCATTCTTTCTCCACTAACCTTATCCAATAAAATTAGCGGTACCCAGCTTCCAGCCATGATAGGCGAAACTTTCCATCGCCCTCCGGTGTATTTTGAAATCCGTATTGGATATCCATAAATCTTACTAGTGAACTTTGATGTCTCCATCTCACCTACATCATATAATTCACACATACCATCACCATCAGCATCAAGCCAACGCCGCATAAATATTTTATGTTTATTTTTTTCTGGATCGAGGAAAAATATTGGTGGAATAGGCTTTGCCGATGGCCTATTGCATTTTCCAGCATTCACCCACAAAAAATCTTCTTTAAATTTATCAGGCTGCTGTGGTTCACCAAGATCACCTGCTACTGAACTTTTTAAAATAGCCATTCCTAGAAAAAAAATATAGATTTTCTTCATGATTCAACCAAGGTTTAAAGGCAAAAGAAGCAAACCGTTCAAACTAATATCTGACTTTCTGGCACACCGCAGCGAAGAGTAATTGCCATATTCATCGAAGCCTGGAGAGCCAGCCATTTTTTTTACGTAATCATGTGCATCGTTCTTTTTTAAATCTTGAATGCTAGACCACCAAGCGCCGCCGTTGTGTCTACGTGCGAGACGCAGAGCCATCTCTAAATTTATACTCAGCTGGTTTTCCGCGGTTTTTTCTTTTGCCAAAGGATAGAGATGGTCTTCACTGTACTTAAGGCCATGCTCTTTGTCATTTATTAACTGCTGCTCCCGAATTTGAAAATACAAAATAGCAAGTGCCTCCATCTTTCCGCCGGCTGAATTATCACTAGCAAGATTCCTAAACCATTTTTCTGCATCAGAAACTGTATTCCATGCATGCCAGGAAAGTGAATCCAGCAGTTCCTTTGGATTAGTTCCATTAACATAATCTACTTTTGATTTAAGTTCACCATTAACGAATTTTTTCAAAAAATCCCAAGCATTGCTTTCAAGACCTGTTTTCATCGAAAACTCTTCTCTAACAGTCACTTTTAAATCTTCCCATTGCTTTGAACTGTCCAATCCCGAAGGGCAATCCATATTTCTATAGAGATAACGACTTTTTTTACCACTCAAACAATCAGCGTATACATAGGCCCATCTGGCACGCGTCGATGCCAAATTAATATCACTCTTACTAGCATTACTATCGAATATTCTATCAATTAATACTGTGCTAATTTTGTATTTTATGACCGCAGAGTCATTAAGAATATTTTCCGTAATAATTTCAGTAAAAGTTTCTGGCGCGAATTGAAGATGACTGAACGCAGCAGGTATTCTATTTTTGTATTCACTTGGAATTTTCAAAAATATACCAGCTTTAGATGGGCAACCGTTCAATGCACAGTCTTTATAAACCTCAGTTATTTCATTTAATGAAATCGCCTGATTTAGCTTTAAAAATTTTCTGATTCTTATTGTTTCCACTTCATTTTTGCTGAGCGATATATCACCGCAATTCAAAATTCTCTGCGGAACCTTATTTTCAATAGGCGATATCGGATTTTCATCTGCAGCAAAATTTATTGGAGGAAGAAGCATGTTTTTAACAGGGCACAGTTTCGCGTCTTCCGTATTGCCTACTAACCCTGCCACTAACAACGCCGCATCCCGATTACTAAAATTCCCAATCGTAAAATTCGGCAACCCAATCAAATTTTTCCCGTAGTGCTTCCTGAACCCATCCACCGTCTCATCCGCCGCGCCATTCCATGACACCGCCTTCTTCCCACCCGTTAGATAATCCCCGCCGCCGTCGAACAGCAGACCGGTCTGGTTTTTCGCGTACTTTTCCATTAACTGATTGATCGCGTCGCTGCCGCCGTCGCCGCTGGCTTCGATGCCGTCGATGCTGAAGGCCCAACGAGCGCGGGTGAAGCCCTGAGTCACGCCCAGCTGCTTACCCTTGGCGTCGGTGGTCAAGGCGTAATAGATCAGGCGGGCGGCGCCGTCGGGGTCGATGTATTGCCAGGGTTGACCGGCGACGTAGGCGGTGAGGTCCAGGCGTAGCGCGGGCGGGACGTCGGCGAACAGGGTGTCGGCGATGCCGGCCGGGTCGGGGCTCAGGAAGCGACCCTGCGATGGGTCGTAGTAGCGGGCGATGTGGTAGGACAGGCCGGTTTCATCGTCGGCATACTGGTTCACCAGACGCAACCTGGGGTCGTGCGGGCTGGGCAGCGCGTTCTTGGGGCGACTGCCCCAGGCGTCGAGTTCGGCGCGCCACAGGGTTTGGGCTGGCTTGCCATCATTGGCCAGGGCGCGCACTTCACTCAGCGCGCCGCGGCTGTCGGTTTGCAGCGCATGCGCGACGCCCTCGCGCAACCAGGCTACTGCCCGATAACCCTCATACAGGTACTGGTTCAGGCTGCGACGGCGCTTTGGATTGATCCTTACCGCAGCAACCAGTTGCGTGCCTTCGTACAGGTAGTACTCATCGCCAGCAGCGGTGTGCTTGCTGGCGCGGCGACCGCGGGCGTCGTAGCGGTAGCGGGCAACCGGTTGAGATCCGGATTGGTCGGCGCCGGGCACCACACCTACCTCGCTCAGCTGGCGGGCGGCATTCCAGCGCAGCAGTAGTTTTCCCCCGGGAGCGGACAGGCGGTGCGGCAAGCCGGCTGCATCATGGTCGGCGCCTGGCGCCTGGGCGCTCAAGCCGGGTTCGGCATCAGGCGGCCTCCCGGGCCAGGCGATTGGCCCGGCAGCTCCTGCCGCTCCTGCCGCTCCTGCCGCTCCTGCCGCTCCTGCCGCTCCTGCCCTCACCGCATTCAATCCCGCTGTCATCGTCATCGCCGCCGCGCCCGATGCCGCCAACGTTTGCTCCGCTTCCCGCGGCGCAAACACCGCAATGCGGGTTTTCCAATGCCAGCGGTCCAGCCAGGTTTCGGGCAATCGGGTCATCAGCCCATCCAGCCAGACCGGCCAGTGGATTTGCTCGATGGCTGCCTGCTGGCTGCGATACGGTGCGCTGGCGTAGTAGCGCCAGGCCAGCCGCTCGCCGCCCGGCAGGGTGCGCGAGATCAGGCGGCCGGCGCTGTCGTAGCGCGACTGCAGGCTCATCCGGACCGGCGCGCCGCCGTCGGCGCCCGCGATTTCCACCTGCATCTGGCTGACCTGGCCCCAGGGGGCGTGGCGGTAATGCGTGGCATGGGTCTGCTGTCCGGCGATGCGCACGGTTTCAGTAAGCCGCTCGGGACCGCGCCAGGCAATGTCCACCCGCTCGGGCAACGCGCCCGGCATGGTCCGCTCTACCCGCAGCAGGCGGCCGGCGGCGTCGTAGCGGGCCAGCGTGATGGCGGCGCGCGCATCGCGGATCTCGACCAGGCGGCCGGCTTCGTCATAGCGGGCATGCTGCCAGCCCTGGCCGGGATTGCGTATGGCCACCACTTGGCCGAAATCGTCGATGCGGCGTTCGGCCGAGCGGCCATTGGCGTCGAAGCGCAGCGCTTCATGGGCGGCCGCGGTCAGCGGGTCGCCGTACTGGGTCGGCCAGAGCGCACCGGGAGCATTGGTCTGGTCTGCCGGGGGCAACAGGCCAGGTGCGGCAAGGGCTGGGCTGACCGCAGTGCCTGCCAGCGATGCCGCAAGCGCTCTGACGGCAACAGCAGATGGCATTGCTGCTGACTTCATGGAAGTTGTAGAAATCGCAGAGGTCGCCGAGGTCGTGGAAGTTGTGGATGCCATCGAAGCCTGCGCCCCGACCAACCCGCCTTCATCCAGTTCCCGCACCGTGCCATCGGCTTCCACCAGCGCGCTCGGCCGGCCCAGCGCATTCCAGCGAATGCCCAGCTCCCGTTCGGCCAGCACCGTGAGGCCGTCCACATCCAGCACCCGTTCCCCCACCTGCTCCACCTGCCCCAGCGGATCGTAGGCATAGCGCAGTTGCCGCACCGTGCGCTCCCAGCGCAGCGTCAGCACGGCGAGGCGGCCGGTGTGCGGGTCGTATTCCATCTCGCTGATGGCGCCCATCGGATGGCGAACGCGGCGCACGTAAGCGCCCGCGGCGTCCCATTCATAGCGGGTGATGTCGGAGTCGGCCGGCGTGCCGGCCGGGCCGTTGGGCAGCGGGCCGTCGATTTCCGAAAGCAGGCTGCGCCCGGCGATCTCTGCATAACGGTAACGGGTGGTGCGCGCCTGCATGCTGCCATCCGCCGGGTGGTAGCCGGTTTCGGTCACGGTCAGCGGCTGCCGCCGCTGGTTGTACTCGATGACGGTCTTGTGATCGTGCCCGGCCAGCACGCTGGGCATGGCGACCTGCTTGGGGCCATGCTGGCCGGCCGGCAACGGCGTTGCAGGCGATGTCCCGGACGCCGCAGCCGCGATGCCGGCCGGCCGGTACAGCTGGCGCAGCATTAGGGTGCGGCCGGTTTCTCGGCCATGGGCATACTGAACGGTCTTGCTGGAATATGTCCGGCCCCATGCATCGTGCTCCTCGCGCCGGCCTTCGACCGGCATGCCCCGCGCATCCAGCCGGGTGACTTCCTGCAGCCGCCCAAGGTGGTCATAGCCATAGCGCAGATTGACCGGACCACAGCGCTCGCAGCCGGCGCCCCGCGCTTCCAGCAGGCGGAAAGCGCCGTTGACGATGGCATGGCGGTAGACGGTGACGCGGCCATCGCCATCGGTGAGCGTGGTGCGGCCGGGCGTGCGCCGGTCCAGCATGATCAGGCCGGCGCCGGCATGCGGCTGGCTGCCGGGTGCCGCGTCCTGCGCCGCCTTGCCGCTGGCCGACAGCACCGCCAGGCCGTTGCGGTCATAGGCCCAGCGGGCAATGCGCTGGTCGAACTGGCGGCCGTCGCTGCCGGCGCCGGTGACGGAAATGCCGGTCAGGAACGCGGGAAAGCGCGGATCCTCGTAGTGATAGCGCCGCCGCAGGGTGCTGCGGCTGTAGTCGGCGGGCCGGTCGCCGCGGCCGTCGAGCGAGCGCAGCCTGCCCGGCTCGTGGTGGGTCGGCAGATGGACCGCAAGCAGGTTTTCCGCCTGCTGGGGCGGGTCGCCCGGCGCGGCGTCGCCATAGTCGTAGAGGATGCGGCCGACCGGGGTATCCACGTGGCGAATCGCGCTCAGCCGGCCCGGCCGCAGGCTTGCCTTTCCGGGGTAGTGGAAGCTGAGGCTGCGGCCCTGCGGATCGGTGACGCTGGCAAGGCGGCCATCGGCCAGGCGCTCGATTACCAGCGCCTCGCCGCCGGCTAGTGTGATGCGCCGCAGACGGCCGTTGCGGTCGAAGCCGAGTTCGCGGCCATCCGGCCAGCGCCAGCGGTAATGCAGCACATCGTCGCCGCGCGCGATGCGCACCACGCCCTCGGCCGGATTGGCGCTGGCAAAGAGTGTGGTGCGCAGCGCGCTGCGCGCGAAGCTGCGCCGCGCGCCGTCGGCCTGCACAATGTGCAGCGTGCGGCCCTGCGCATGCAGCCGGGTGTCATAGGAAAACTGCCAGCCTCGGCCGATGCCATACAGCGGCATGCCCGGCCGCGCCAGTTCGCTGTTGTAGTGGCGGACCAGTTCCAGGCCCAGTGCGCCGGGCAGCGCCGCCATGTCGGTCTCGCGCTGGTGCTTGTTGCCGGTGATGAGATTGACCGGATTGCCCACGCCCTGCGGCACGCCGCCGGTGGCGGGCAGCCCGGCGACCTGCTCCTCGCCGCAGGGAGAGCCGGCGACATCCGGCCCGCAGGCGGACGGCTCGGCGGCCCGGCCATGGCTGGGAATGACGCAGGCAAGCAGCAGCAAGGCAATCGGAAGGATCCGGCAAAGGCATGCACGCATGGCGACGCGATCGGCAAACAATCAAGGCAATCAACGCGGCGGGCTGCCTGCCGGCCACGGGCTGCCGCGCTGCGTCGCAGGCGGGAAAGGAAGGCGATACGGGCAAGTCGGGTAAATCGGGCAAGACGTGCGAGACCAAAGACTGAGGCAGTGCCGGCCAGGCCGGCGCGGGCATGTGCCCGGGCGCTACGGAAACGGTGAGGCAAGGCAGGACTGCGATGCTGCTGCGCCTGCCCGTCAAAGGCAAGCGCGTCTGGCGCAATGGCAGGAAAACGGCGACGGCCGGCAAGGCCGGTTTGCAGGCTGTTCTTCTATCGAATCGAGCATGCACAGGCGGCAACGAAGCCCGCTGATAATGCCCGTTTGCGCGGTGGATTCAGCCAAATGGCGAGAGCGGCCGCAGGCCGGGTGCATGCGACGGATACGCTGTCAGGGCCTGGGGTATCGCGATGGGCGCCGATACCGGTCGCGGCAATGCCTCGGGCGCCAGCGCCGTTTCGGTATCGGCCGTCTGTGCTGTGCTCACCGTTGCCTGGCTCGGCTGCGGACCAGGCGTCTGCGCATCGACCGGCGTCGTCCCCTGCTGCAGGTTCAGCGACAGCTGCGCCATGTAGGCCTGCCAGACGGGCAGGCTGGCATCCGGCGGCGGTGCGACTGGAATGCTGCCCGCGGCCCGTATCGCCGCCGTCACCCGCGTGCCTGCCGGTATCTCCGCATAGTCGTTGATGACTGCGCCTGGCTCTGCCCGTACGTCGGCGCCAAGGCGCGCGCCATGGCCGACCACGACGCCCTGACCCAGGGTGAGGTTGCCTTCGACGATAAACATCGCCGGCAGGGTGGTCCGTGGGCCAACGCAGAACCGGCGCACCCGGGCGCGGTCGGCCACGACTACGCCAGGAGGCAAACGCACGCGCGGCCCGATCACCACATCCTTCCCCAGCAGCACGCCATCGCCGACGCAGGCGCAGGCCCCTATCACCGCATTGCCGGTAAACACCACTTCGCTGCCCAGCGTGACATTGCCGGCAATCTGCAGACGGTCGATGCGGGCGCCGTCGCCGATGACGGCGCCGTCCGGAACGGGCACGCCTGGCCCGAGCCGTATGCCGGCGCCGAAAACGACCTGCCGGCCGATCGTCACGCCGGCTGACATCGACAGGTCGCCATGTATGCGCGTGCCGTACGGCACCCGGACATTGCTGGCGATGGACAGCGCGCCCAGGCGGGTGCCGGGCGCCACCTGCAGGCCTTCCGGCAGGCGCACATGGGGCCCGATTTCCACGTTGGCGCCGAACTCGACATCGCTGCCCAGCACGGCGCCGCGCCGGACGATCAGGTTGCCGCCGATGCGCGTTCCCGCTGGCAGCGACACGCCCTCGCCCAGGCGCAGATCGCCCAGCCGAGCGCCGTCGCACAGCATCGTGCCGGCCGGCAGCGCGACGCCCGGGCCGATCACCACGTCCCGCCCCAGCATCGCGTTGTCGCCGATGCAGGCAGCCGCGCCGACGATGGCGTTGCCATGCAGGTGAAAGCAGGCGGGCAGGTCCGCGTCCGGCGCGATCTCAAGGCGGGTGATGCGCGCCTGGTCGGCGATGCGCGCGCCGTCAGGTATGCATACGCCGGGTCCGACCTCCACATCGTCGCCGAACTCGACGCCCGCCCCGACCCGCACGCCCTGCGCCAGGCGCAGGCTTCCGCCGATCCGGGTGCCGGCCGGGAGCGTCACGTCAGGCGCGACTTCGAAGAAGCGCACCCGGGCGCCGGCGCGAAATACCAGTCCATCCGGAACCCGGCAGGCGGTCTTGATGCGCACGCCATGCTCCAAGCGGATATGGTCGCCAAGCGCGACGCCGCTGGCGAGATACAGGTCGCCAGCGATGCAGGTATCCGATCCCAGCAGCGCGCCAGCCACGTCGCACTTGCGCACTACTGCGCCGGGAGCGACCGAGAGTCCGTCCGGGATCGTGGCGCGCAGGGTGACGTCCGCGCCCAGGATCACGCCGCGTCCGACCCGCGCAGTCGGACCGACGATGAGATTGCCATGGATGGCGGTGCGAAGCGGAAGCGGCGCATGCAGCCGCAGGTAGTTGATTCGCGCTCCTCTGGCGACATGGACGCCAGCCGGCAGCTGCACTGCCGGGCCGATCCGGTTGTCTCCCTCGAACACCACGCTGCGTCCGACCCGGCACTGGCGTCCCAGTGTCAGGTTGCCGCCGATCATGGTCTGGTGCGGCAGCTCGCAGCCGTTCAGTTGCAGGCGCTCGATGCGCGCATTTGCCATCACCGTCACGCCGGATGGAATGATCACGTCGGGGCCGACGTCGGCGCCATAGCCGAACACCACGCCGATGCCGACCACGCAGTTGCGGCGCAGCGTCAGGTCGCCGTGCAGCACGGTGCCGGGCGGTATGCTGGCGCTGGCGGCGATGTTGCAGCGGCTGATCCTGGCGCCGGCGGCGACCATGATGCCGCGCGGCAGATGGAGCCCGCTGCCGATTTCCGCTTCGGCGCCGACCTCGACGTCGGCGCCGAAGCACACCCCGCCGCCGATGCGGCTGCGCGTCCCCACGGAGAGGCTGCCCTCGATCCGGGTGCCCGGCGCCAGCACCACGCCCCGCCCAAGGTAGAGCTGACGCACCCGCGCCAGGTCGGCCACGACGATGCCGTCAGGCAGATGGACGCCGGCGCCGATCTCCGCATTCGCGCCCAGGCTTACCTGCCTGCCCACGCGCACGCCGCGCTGCAGGCGCGCGCTGCCGCACAGCACGGTGCCGGCCGGCAGCAATACGCCCTCCAGCGCCAGGCTCGTGACCCGGGCGCCGGCAGCCACCACCACGCCCTCCGGGATCAGCACGCCGGCGCCGACTTCGGCGCCGCCCTGGATGATGGCGCCGCTTTCCACCACGCTGCCCCTGCCGATGCGCACGCCCGGCCCCAGCAGCGCATCCGGCGCCACCTGCGCCTTCTCGTCCACCTGCGCCATCCATCCGGCCATCAGCCGGGCCGAGGGATGGCGGGGATGCAGCATCTCCTGCGGCCACATGGCCGCCAGCTTCATTACCGCATCGGCCAGCAGCACAGCGGCCGACAGGCTGCCTTCCAGTGCTTCGCCAGACGCTGCCTTGTCGATGGCGTCGGCCAGCAGCATGCAGGTTTCGCTCATGCCGTTGAAGTCGCTCAGTCCCGTGTCTTCGGCCTGCGCCATCAGCGTGGCCAAGCCGCGGCACTGCGCCGAATCGGCATCCCAGCCCCAGCCCTGGCCGGCGTCATGAAACATCAGCCTGAACAGAAGGAGCACCGACGCCTTGAAGTGACGCTCCACTTCCTGCGCGACGCGGGCCTGCCAGCCGGGCGCGCAGATGAGCTGCGGCGGCTGGCCCGGCGCCTGCAGCAGGAAGCCATGCGCCAGCGTGTCGGCATCAAGCCAGGCGCAGCCTTGCGGCATTGCCGCGACGCTCAGGCGCGGCCGCCTGGCCTCCTGTTCCAGCAGGCGGTCGCGCAGCAGCAGCTTCTGCAGCGGCTGCCAGGCCAGCTGCAGCCATGGCCCATCCTCATGACCCGCACCCTGACCGGGGCTGCGCAGGTGGGGATGGCTGTCGCAAGGCTGCATGGCATCGGCCATCAGCGGCACGGCCGAAAGCTCGGCCAGCATGCCGCCGGCGCCGCGTGCCGACATGCCGATCGCATCCGGCGTCGCGGCACGGCCCATGCTGAGCGCGGCGGCATACAGGCCGTTCCATGTGCCCGTGCTGACGCCGATGCGCAGCGCCGCTTCGTCGCCGCTGATCAGCCCGTGGCTGCGGTTCCAGCGGGCCAGCTGGCGCATCGCATGCTCATACTGGCGCGGGTCCTGATAGACGGCGACGATGCCGTCGGCGGCGGGCCTGGAACAAGCGAGGAACTCGGCGATGACGTCCAGCCCATCGGAATAAAACGTGGTTGCTTGATGCATGACGGCCTTTCCTGCTTCGGGGTCGATGAAGGAAAGCGACAGTAAGGCCTGACCGCCCGCGCCGCCTTGGGACGGCTCAAGCGGCTGCATCGAACCGCGTGCGCCGCCGTGTCACCGGCCGGGGAAGGCGGCACATGCGAAGCGGCACGAAAGGAGAACAGCGTGATGGCGGCCACAGGCCTGGCCGCGCTGTCTGCAGGCGCTTATGCGTTGCGGCTCATGCGTTGCGGCTTGCGCTCGGCGACGGTGCGCAGCGAAGGCGCGCAGCGCAGCATCTCGATGGCCGCATCGACCATGCGTTCGGCATGGGCGTCGAAGTCGGCGCTGTCGGGTGTGAAAAGACTGATATTGATCAGACCGTCGATCTGCGCCTGCATCATGATGCTGGCCAGTTCGGTGTCGAGATCGGCGGGAAGCTGCGACCTGGCCAACGCATTGTCGAGGATGCGGCGCAGGTCGCTGCGGCCTTTCAGGAACACATCCTGCTGGCGCTCGATGATGGGTCCGGCCGCTTCCACGAACTCGCATTTGTGAAACACGATGCCCAGCACCTTGCGCGAATGCGGATTGTGGCGCACGTCGTTGAGCACGAACAGGATGGTCTTGCGCAACTGCCCCAGCGGATCGGCTTCCCGGTCGTCCAGGCCGGCGGCTGCCATTTCCTCCATCGGCAGCCGCACCCGCTCGCACATCGCGTCGAACAGGTCGCCCTTGTTCTTGAAATGCCAGTAGATCGCGCCGCGAGTGACGTTGGCTGCCTGCGCCACGTCCGCAAGCGAGGTGCGCGACACGCCATTGGCATGGAACACTTCCTCGGCCGCATCGAGGATGCGGTTACGGGTTTCTAGGGCTTCTTCCTTGGTTGATCTGGCCATGATGGTCCGGTGGGGGACGCACCGTTGATGAATTTCCATTGCAGGAAAAAAAACTTCATCGGCACGCCATACATACATTCATGAATGTATATATACTAGCAGACTTTGACGGCAATATTGACGGTTTTCGTTACTACGTACTGTTGACCGCACCGTTACCCCAATTCCTTATCCATTGTTTCCGATGACAACCCACCGTGTGCCAGCGCGGTCTTTTTGTGTGAGATTTCCATGACAGCTTTCCAACGTTCTTCCTGGGCAGCCGCCTCCCTGGCGCTGCTGGCGCTGGGCGCCTGCGGCGACAAGAAGGCCGATGCCCAGGCCCAGCAGGCAGCCATGCCGCCGCCCGAGGTGTCGGTCGTCACCGTCGCCCCCGAGCGCATCGCCATCACCAATGAATTGCCGGGCCGGCTGGAAGCCACCCGCACCGCGCAAGTGCGCGCCCGGGTGCCCGGCATCGTGCAGAAGCGCCTGTTCACCGAGGGCAGCGATGTGAAGGCCGGCGATGTGCTGTTTCGCATCGACCCGGCCTCGCTGCAGGCTTCGCTGGCCAATGCCCAGGCGGCGCGCTCCCGTGTGGAAGCCAACCTGGCGCAGGCCAACCTGAAGGTGCAGCGTTACCGGCCGCTGGTGGAAACCAATGCGATCAGCCGTCAGGAATACGACGACGCGCTGGCCGCGCAGAAGCAGGCCCAGGCCGACCTGGAAGCGGCCCGCGCCACCCAGCAGACCGCCAGCCTCAATCTCGGTTACGCCACCGTCACCGCGCCGATTTCCGGGCGCATCGGCCGCGCACAGGTCACCGAAGGCGCGCTGGTTGGCCAGGGCGAAGCCACGCCGCTGGCCACCGTTCAGCAGCTCGACCCGATCTACGTCAACCTGACCCAGTCTTCCAGCGAGCTGATGCGGCTGCGCCAGGCGCTGGCCGCCGGCAAGCTGAAAACCGTCGGCAAGGATGAAGCCAGCGTGTCGCTGGTGATGGAGGACGGCACGCCCTACCCGCGCACCGGCAAGCTGCTGTTCTCCGACCTGGCGGTGGACCAGAGCTCGGGCGCCATCACGCTGCGCGCCATCGTGCCCAATCCGGAACGCTTCCTGCTGCCCGGCATGTATGTGCGGGCGCGGCTGGAGCAGGCGGTGGCCGAGTCGGCCATCACGGTGCCGCAGCAGGCGGTCCAGCGCGACAACAACGGCGCCTCCGTGATGACCATCGCCGCCGACGGCAAGGTTGCGCCGCGCCCGATCAAGACCGGCAGCGTGCAGGGCGACAAGTGGATCGTCACCGAAGGCCTGAAGGAAGGCGATGTCGTCATCGTCGAAGGCCTGCAGAAGGTCAAGCCCGGCGCGCCGGCCAAGGGCGTGCCCTGGAAGCCGGCCGGCGCGGCCGGCACCCCGGTTGCCGCTGCCGGCGCTGCCCCAGCCGCTCCGGCAGCCGCAGCCAACCAGAAATAAGGAAGCCGCCACATGGCCAAGTTTTTTATTGACCGCCCGGTCTTTGCCTGGGTGATCGCGCTGTTCATCATGCTGGCAGGTCTCCTGTCGATGCGCACGCTGCCGATCTCCCAGTACCCGACGATCGCGCCGCCGCAGATCGTCATTACCGCCACCTATCCCGGCGCATCGGCCGCGACGCTGGACGAAAGCGTCACCAGCCTGATCGAGCAGGAGCTCAACGGCGCCGACGGCCTGCAGTACATCGAGTCGCAGAGCCAGTCCAACGGCCAGACCCAGGTCACCGCCACCTTCCTGCCCGGCACCAATCCTGACCTGGCGGCGGTGGACGTGCAGAACCGCATGAAGCGGGTCGAGCCGCGCCTGCCGGAGTCGGTGAAGCAGCAGGGCGTGCAGGTAACCAAGTCGCGCGCCAACTTCCTGCTCTTCACCACCCTCGCCTCCACCGACGGCCGGCTCGACCCGATCGCGCTGGGCGACTACCTCTCGCGCAATGTACTGAATGAAATCCGGCGCGTGCCGGGCGTGGGCCAGGCCCAGCTGTTCGGCACCGAGCGCGCGATGCGCATCTGGATCGACCCGGCCAAGCTGGTCGGCTACAAGCTGAGCACCGCCGACGTCTCCAACGCGATCCGCGCCCAGAACGCGCAGGTGGCGTCCGGCACGCTGGGCGACCTGCCCGCGCCGAACCGGCAGCAGATCGCCGCGCAGGTGGTGGTCAGCGGCCAGCTGACCTCGCCCGAGCAGTTCGGCGAGATCGTGCTGCGCGCCAATCCGGACGGCTCCACCGTGCGCCTGCGCGACGTCGCCACCATTGAGATCGGCGGCCAGGCCTATGCCACCGCCGCCCGCCTGGACGGCAAGCCCACCGCCGCCATCGGCGTGCAGCTGTCGCCAACGGCCAATGCGCTGCAGACCGCTGACCTGGTCAAGGCCAAGATGGCCGAGCTGTCGAAGTTCTTCCCCCAGGGCGTGAAGTACGAGATCCCCTACGACACCTCCACCTTCGTCAAGATCTCGATCGAGGAGGTGGTCAAGACCCTGGTCGAGGCGGTGATCCTGGTGTTCCTGGTGATGTACCTGTTCCTGCAGAACTTCCGCTACACCCTGATTCCCACCATCGTGGTGCCGGTGGCGCTCCTGGGCACCTTCGCCACCATGGCCGCCTTCGGCTATTCCATCAACGTGCTGACCATGTTCGGCATGGTGCTGGCCATCGGCATCCTGGTCGACGACGCCATCGTGGTGGTGGAGAACGTCGAGCGCATCATGAGCGAGGAAGGCCTGTCGCCGCGCGACGCCACCCGCAAGGCCATGAGCCAGATCACCGGCGCCATCATCGGCATCACGCTGGTGCTGGTGGCGGTGTTCATTCCGATGGCCTTCTTCGGCGGCGCTGTCGGCGCGATCTATCGCCAGTTCACGGTGTCCATGGTGTCGTCGATGATGTTCTCGGCGCTCCTGGCGCTGACGCTCACGCCGGCGCTGTGCGCGACGATCCTCAAGCCAGTGGAGAAAGGCCATCATGTCGAGAAGCGCGGCTTCTTCGGCTGGTTCAACCGCGGCTTCGGCCGCACCGCCACTCGCTACCAGGGCTTCGTCGGCCGCATGCTGACCAAGGCCGGCCGCTACATGCTGGTGTATGGCGCGATCCTGCTGTGCGTGGGCCTGCTGTATGCGCGCCTGCCAACCTCCTTCCTGCCGGCCGAAGACCAGGGCTATGCGGTGACCAACATCCAGCTGCCGCCGGGCGCCTCCGCCGCCCGCACCGAGCAGGTGATCGAGCAGGTCGAGAACTACTACATGAAGCAGAAGGACCTGGCCCATATCGTCGCGGTGCGCGGCTTCTCGTTCTCCGGCAGCGGCCAGAATGCGGGTCTTGCCTTCACGCCGCTGAAGCACTGGGACGAGCGCAAGGGCGAGGAACATTCGGTCAATGCCTTCGTCGGCCGCGCCTTCGGCGCGCTGTCGCAGATCAAGGACGCGATCATCTTCCCGGTCAATCCGCCGCCGATTCCCGAGCTGGGCAATGCGACCGGCTTCACCTTCCGCCTGCAGGACCGCGCCGGCCTCGGCCATGACGCGCTGCTGGCAGCGCGCAACCAGCTGCTGGGCATGGCCGCGCAGAGCAAGGTGCTGGCCGGCGTGCGTCCGGAAGGACTGGAAGACACGCCGCAGCTGCGGGTCAATGTCGACCGCGACAAGGCCAATGCGCTGGGCGTGTCGTTCGCCGACATCAACGCCACGCTGACCACCGCCTTCGGCTCGTCCTACATCAACGACTTCCCGAATGCGGGCCGCCTGCAGCGGGTGATCGTCCAGGCCGATGCCGAGGACCGTTTGCAGCCGGAAGACATCGGCCAGCTGTACGCAAAGAACAGCGCCGGCGACATGGTGCCGTTCTCGGCGTTCTCCAGCACTTCCTGGAACACCGGCCCGGTGCAGCTGAACCGCTACAACGGCTATCCGGCGATGAAGCTGGCCGGCAATGCCGCGCCTGGCCGCAGCACCGGCGACGCACTGGCCGAGATGGAGCGCCTGGCCTCGCAGCTGCCGACCGGCTTCGGCTATGAATGGACTGGCCAGTCGCTGGAGGAAAAGACCTCCGGCTCGCAGGCGCCGGCGCTGTTTGCGCTGTCGCTGCTGGCGGTGTTCCTGGTGCTGGCCGCGCTGTATGAGAGCACCAGCATTCCGCTGGCGGTGATCCTGGTGGTGCCGCTGGGCCTCCTGGGCGCGCTGCTGGGCGCCACCATGCGCGACATGCCCAACGACGTGTACTTCAAGGTGGGCCTGATCGCCATCATCGGCCTGTCGGCCAAGAACGCGATCCTGATCATCGAGTTCGCCAAGGACCTGCAGGCGGAAGGCATGAGCCTGATCGACGCCACGCTGGAAGCGGTGCACCTGCGCTTCCGCCCCATCATCATGACCTCGCTCGCTTTCATCCTGGGCGTGCTGCCGCTGGTGATTGCAAGCGGCGCCGGCTCGGCCAGCCAGCGCGCGATCGGCACCGGCGTGATGGGCGGCATGATCACCGCCACCGTGCTGGCGGTCTTCCTGGTGCCGGTGTTCTTCGTGGTGGTGCGCAGCCTGTTCAAGGGCAGCAAGCGCCAGCGCGAGTTCTACGCCTCCCACCGCATCCATACCCATGAGGAACAACTATGATCCCGTCCCCTGCCCGCCTGGCTGTCACAGCCATCGCCGCGGCGGTGCTGGCCGGCTGCTCGCTGACGCCGGAACTGGTGCGGCCGCAGGCGCCGGTGGCGCCGGCCTTTCCGCCGCATGCCGCGGCAGCGCCTGGCCTGACGCCAGCGCGCGCCGCCGTCGACATCGGCTGGCGTGAATTCTTCACCGATGCGCGCCTGCAGTCGCTGATTGCGTCGGCGCTGGAAAACAACCGCGACCTGCGCACCGCCGCGCTGCGCATCGAGGAAGCACGCGCCCAGTACAACGTGCAGTCGGCCGACCTGCTGCCCAACCTGAACGGCGTCGGCAGCGGCACCCGCACCCGCACGCCGGCCAATGTGTCGCCGGTGGGCCGCGCGATCAACACCACGGTGTACCAGGTCGGCCTGAGCCTGGCGTCGTTCGAGCTGGACTTCTTCGGCCGCGTGCGCAGCCTGAACGAAGCCGCGCTCGCTGCCTATCTCGCCACCGAGGAAGCCCAGCGCGCCGCGCAGATCAGCCTGGTGGCCGAAACCGCCAAGGCTTATCTCAGCGAGCTTGGCGCCGGAGAGCAGCTGGTGCTGGCGCAGCGCACCCTGCAGTCGCGCGAGGAAGGCTACAAGCTGGCCAAGCAGCGCTTCGACGTCGGCGCCTCGTCCGCGCTGGATCTGCGGCTGCAGGAAACCCTGGTGCAGTCGGCGCGGGTATCGGTGCTGACGCTGCAGCGCCAGCAGGCGCAGGCCCGCAATGCGCTGACGCTGCTGGTTGGCGCGCCGCTGCAGAATCTGCCGGCCGGCGCCGACCTGTCGTCGCAGAACGTGATCACCGCGATCCCCGCCGGCCTGCCGTCGGACCTGCTAACCAACCGGCCCGACATCCGTGCCGCCGAGTCGCGCCTGGTGGCGGCCAATGCCAATATCGGCGCGGCCCGCGCCGCCTTCTTCCCGCGCATCTCGCTGACCGCCGCGCTCGGCACGGCCAGCACCGCGCTGTCGGGCCTGTTCGACTCGGGCACGATGTCGTGGTCGTTCGCGCCGCAATTGACGCTGCCGATCTTCGATGCCGGCCGCAACCGCGGCAATCTGGACCTGGCCGTAGTGCGTCGCGACCTTGCCGTCACCGACTACGAGCGCACGATACAGGGCGCGTTCCGCGAAGCGGCCGACGCGCTGGTCGCCCGTGGCACGCTGGAGGAGCAGGTGGAAGCCCAGCGCCTGGTGCGCGAAGCCCAGGCCGACCGCCTGAAGCTGGCCGACCAGCGCTTCCGGGCCGGCGTATCGAGTTCGCTGGACGTGCTGGACGCGCAGCGCGAGCTTTTCACCGCGGAGCAGAACCTGGTGCAGACCAGGCTGCTGCGTCTGACCAATGCGGTGGATGTGTATCGCACGCTGGGGGGTGGGTTGAAGGTGGAATGACGCCTTGCCGGCTTAGGCTGGCAACGATTCATGCAGCGCGCACCTGGCCTGGCCGGTGCGCGCTTTTTTTTGGGCTGGATGAGCGGGCGGCTGTGGCTGCCGATTCATGCATGGCTACTCTGCATGCTGGATAGACCACGCGAGCATTCGAACAGGATAGGTTGAAGGTCTCTGCAGGGTTGCCAGTCAAACCAGCCTGCAGCAATCAGGGACAGGCGCGGATGCGGTGCTCGCTGCGTTTTGCGCCGCAGAGGAATGACCGCCTGTGCCCTGCTGCTGCAACGACGGCGCCGGTATCTGCGCGTACGGCAAGCCCGGCGCATACGCGGAACTGGACGGATAGGAGTAGCTGGCTGCATGCCAGTCCAACGTCCCATGCAACCTATGCCAACGCGCCGTGTTTTGCCTGGCCCGCTCCGCCTCGGCTTCCCGGGCGCATGCATTCAGTGCAGCATGCACGTCGACGATGGTGTTCTCATAGTGCTCTGTGCTTTTGGAGACGAGAATCAGGTACCGGGACAGCAGCTGTCCCACTTCTGCGGGCAGAGCAACCGGCAGGGATGGCTGTGCAAACCTCTCACCGTCCTGCATTGAAAGAGAAGCCAGCGTGCGATTTCTCTGCTGGAGGTCATCGAGCCGCCCACCCAACAGGTAAGGTATTGTGGGTTCGATGAACTGGTCCAGGTTGTTATTCATAAGACTCAGATGTATCAGCACAGGATTGCACTGGAATCCGTCGACTATGTGCTCGACCGTTCGGGAGCGACGAAACTTGTCCGTCATGCCGATCTTGTTGCTGGTCAGGTGAAGTGCGGTCAGGGTGCTGTTTTGCTTCAGCAAATCGCTTATCGTTTCCGCAATGCCGTAGTCAATCTGATTGCCGCTGAGATTCAGGGTAAGCAACGCCTTGTTGGTCTTCAAGGCAAGCAATATTTCCTGCGCGCCGCCCGTACCCAAGGAATTGCAGAACAGGTTCAGTGCGGTCAACGTGCTGTTGGTGCTCAAGGCGTGCCCAAGCATAACGCCACTTGCGCCGTCGAGGTCGCAACTCGATAGATCAAGTTCGGTCAGGCTCGTGTTGGCCGCCAGCATGCTGGAAAGGGTTGCTACGGCTTCTTCGCCAAGGTGGTTGTAGTCTAGGTCAAGGGAAGTGAGCCGGATGCCGGACTGCAATGCGTCACACAATTTCCCGAGGTTTGCCGCGGAAAGCTTCACGCCAGCCAGACTGAGCCTGGTAAGGCAGGCCGTGGTTCGAAGCGCATCGATGACCACGCCGAGTTCCGCATCGTTCCACCGTCCCAGCTTGAAGCTTGCTGTGCCGATATCACCGTGCTCGAACAGATGGGCCAATGCCTTCGGCTCGCCGTTGCGCATGCACCAGATTCCAAGATTCACGACGTCCGCCAGATCGTCCGGCACCTTGCCCTGCTCGATGAAGTCCTGGAATACCTGATGGCCGATGTTGTCGGGACAGCCTGGGCACGGTTTGGACAATTCAAAAGCCGGACCGCTTCCTTCAGCAGTCGTTTTTGGGCCATCGTTGAGTACAGCGATGTAGCCGGGGCCATCCTGACGATGACTACGTGAGCGCGAAAAAGCAGGCTGCATGAAATATTCTCCTTGAGACGAGCGGGATAAAGGCGATGGGAATGGCGGTGACGGGGTGTGATTGCGCTTTCGTTCGCGCCGTGGCAGCGGCATCGTCCGGGTAGTACTTGCGCGATCAGCGAAAGACAGCCGTGGGTAACCATTGTCCGAATCGTGTTCCGCCGGTCCTGGAAGGCATCTGCGGCCCGGGCAAATGCTTGCTGATCGCAGTCTGGTGGCGTTGGCGTGTCAACAGATCCCCTGGGAAAGCGGGTTGTCCGCTCGTGACACTCCGGAAAGCAGGTGTTTCATTGCCACTCTGCCTTTGATCGTGATCCCCCATTCGTGCCAACAGCCGGGATATGCCCGAACCTCTCCACCACAAACAGCAGTTACCATCCTGACTTCCTCAGGCAAGGAGATATCTTGGATTCCGCTACATCACCAGGTACGGCAGCCAGGCTGGAGAACGATTTCTTAGGCCATCCCAAAGGCCTGTTCGTGCTGTTCTTCACCGAAATGTGGGAGTGGTTTTCCTACTACGGCATGCGGGCGCTGCTGGTGCTCTACATGACCAAGCACCTGCTTGCGCAAATCGAACAGGGCGCGGAAGTGATGGGCTTTGCCGCGCTCAGGTCAGGCATCGAAGCCCTGTTCGGCCCGCTCAGCAATCAGGCATTGTCGAGCCAGATCTATGGCCTCTATACCGGGCTGGTGTACCTGACGCCGGTGTTCGGCGGCCTGCTTGCCGATCAGTACATCGGGCAAAAGAAATCGATCTATTACGGCGCGCTGCTGATGGGCATCGGCCACTTCCTGATGGCCAGCGAACGGTTCTTCCTGCTGGCCCTGCTGTTCCTGATCGTGGGCAACGGCTTCTTCAAGCCCAATATCTCCACCCAGGTCGGCTATCTCTATGCCCCGGGCGACACGCGGCGCGACCGTGCCTACATGATCTTCTACATGGGCGTGAACCTGGGCGCCTTCCTCGCACCGCTGGTCTGCGGCACCCTGGGCCAGAAGGTGGGATGGCATTGGGGTTTCGGCGCGGCCGGCGTCGGCATGTGCATCGGTCTAGCGGTGTACCACTTAGGCCAGCATCGGCTGCCGCCCGCCAGCCAGCCGGCGCGTCCGCATCGCAGCCATGCCGGTCCAACGAAGCCGGAACGGCTCACTGCCGAGGAATGGCAGCGCGTGGTTGCGCTCATCGCGGTGTGCACCGTGACCGTGATTTTCTGGGGCATCTATGAACAGCAGGGCAATACGCTGCAACTGCTGGCGGACCGGCAGGCCGACTGGCATGTCCTTGGGTGGGAAATGCCGTCGAGCTGGTTTCAGTCCTTCAATCCCCTGCTGATCTTTGTGCTGACGCCCTTCCTGAACCGCTTCTGGGGCTGGCAATCGCGCCGCGCCAGCGAACCCGGCAGCATCGTCAAGATGGGCATGGGTTGCCTGATCATGGGGCTGGGCTTCGTCCTGCTGCTGGCCCTGATGCATGGCCTGCCCGCCGGCCGCAAGCTGCACTGGCTATGGCTTCTTGCCTGCGTGTTCTTCTTCACGGTCGGTGAAATCTATCTGTCCCCGATCGGGCTGTCCTTCGTCAGCAAGATCGCGCCGCGCAGGATCATCGCGATGATGATGGGCATCTGGCTGCTCTCCAGCTTCTTCGGCAACTACATGGCCGGGTACCTCGGCAGCTATTACGAGCGCATCGGCAGCGAGCGCTTCTTCGGGCTGATGATTGCGCTCTCGCTTGCGGCAAGCATCATCCTGATGCTGCTGGCAAGGGGCTTGCGACGCACCGTGCAGGGCATGTAGCACGGGCGCGGCCACCGTCTATTGCGCCTCGCCCTCGCTGCCCTGCCTTGCCGCCTGCCGCGCCTCCCACCGCGCCAGGTTCTCCCGGTACTGCTGCAGCTCCTGCTGGTAGAGATCGAAGATGCAGGGATCGCAGCCGCTGCGGCAGCATTCATCGTCGCCCGGCTGCTCGGGCGGCAGCGGGCGGGGGTCGTGAGAGATACGGGTAGCCATCGTCGTCATCCAAGCAGGGGCGCCAGCAGCCATACCGTGCGAGCGGTGGCGCCGCGGTGCTGCAGCGCGTATTCGCGGGCGCGCATGCCCATGGCCTTGCGCGCGTCGCCATCGGTCAGCAGCGCGGCCGCCTGCTGCAGCATGGCGGCGGCGCTGTCGACGCGGATCGCCGCGCCGTCGGTGATGGCGTCCTCGCTGACGGCGCTGAAGTTGAAGGTATGCGGGCCGATCAGCACCGGCGTGCCGACCGCGCAGGCTTCGATCAGGTTCTGCCCGCCCAGCGGCGCCAGGCTGCCGCCGATGAAGGCCAGGTCGGCGGCAACGTAATAGGCAAACATCTCGCCCATCGAGTCGCCCAGCACCACGCGCACCTCGGGCGGCACCTCGTATCCCAGGGAGGAACGGCGCCGGTAGGCCAGGCCGCGCGCCTCGATCTCGCGCGCCACGTCGTCGAAACGCTGCGGATGGCGCGGCACGATCACCAGCAGCGCTTCGCCCAGCGGCGTCTCCGTCTGGACCAGCGCATCCAGGATCATCGTCTCCTCGCCTTCCCGCGTGCTGGCGCACAGCAGCACCGGGCGCTTGCCGAAGCGGCCATGCATGGCCGCGCCCGCATCCAGCATGGCCGGCGTCGGGCTGACGTCGAACTTGATGTTGCCGGTGACTTCCACGCTGTTGGCGCCGGCCTGGCGCAGGCGCTGGGCATCGGCCTCGGTCTGGGCGGCGATGCAGGCAATGCCCTGCGCGGCCTTCTGCAGCAGGCCGCCGAAGCGGCCGGCGCGCGCCAGCGAACGGGCCGACAGCCGCGCATTGACCAGCGCCACCGGCACGTGGCGCACGTTGCACTGGGCGATCAGATTGGGCCAGACCTCGGTCTCCATCAGGATGCACAGGCGCGGCGCGAAATGCTTCAGGAAGCGCTTGACCATCCAGCCGGTGTCGTACGGCAGGTAGACCTGGTGGAAGCGGTCGCCATAGTGGCCATACAGCTCGCGCCCGGTGGCGCGGCCGGTCGGCGTCATATGGGTCATCAGCAGGCTGCGGTCGGGATAGACATCCAGCAGCGCGGCAATCAGCGGCTCGGCGGCGCGGGTTTCGCCGACCGATACCGCATGCAGCCAGATCAGCTGATTGCCCGGCGCCGGCGCGGCATCCTTGTAGAAGCCCAGCCGCTCGCCGATATGCCGGCGATAGCCCGGCTCCCTGCGGCCGCGCCACCACAGGCGCATCAATACCAGTGGCAGGCCAACCCACCACAACAACGAATAAAGCAGACGCATCAGATCAGTGTGCGGCCGGTCAGCCGCGTCAGGATGGCAAGGGGACTGGATGCCGGATCGTACTGGGCATCCGCGGGAAGATGAAAGGTCTGCTCCAGCATGTACTGGCCGGACATGACCGCATGCGAAGTCTGGTCGGAAAAGCAGACCCAGACCGCGCCCGGCGCGAACGGCATCGTGACCTGGCGCGCATCGCGCTGGTAATTCAGGTCCGACTTCATTGCATCATGCAGTTGCAGCATCAGGTGGTCGTATTCGCTGCGCAGCGACTTGGTCACATGCAGCGCGCGGAGCAGGCGCGCCTGCACCGGCGAATACTTTTTCATGCGCGGCAGGAAGTGCCGGGCAACGTCCTCGAACGGCTCGCCCACGCGCCAGACGCGTGGCTGGCCTTCGGGGTTGACGTTGGTGAACACGCGCAGGATGCGCTCGCCGTAATTGGGCCGCGACGGAAAGGCATCGACATGCAGCCGGCGGTCGTCGGCGCGCCACGACTGCGCCCGCGTCTCGACCTGCGACGGGCGAAAGCTCGTGGGCGCACTGCGCAGCTTGCCGGTATAGGCCGGCAGCAGCTGGGCCACCAGGGTCTGGGCCTGCTGGCGAAAGCGGCCGACCATGCGCGCCAGGCCAGCCTGGCCGGCAGCGTCCAGCACCGTGCCTTTCAGGCCGCCGTTGGCGTCCAGGCTGATGTTGCGCACCTTGGGGTCGCGCACGTCCGGCGTCAGATAGGCTTCCTCGCCCGGCTGCAATGCAAACGGCAGCCGCGGAAAGTGCAGCACCTTGCCGGCTTCCAGCGCGGCGATCCATTCGGGGTTGGCTGGTTCGGAGCCGGCGTCCCAGTCGCGCCGGTCGAGATCAATGATTTGCTGTTCCATCAGCCGTATTATGCCGTGTCGGGTCGGTATCAGGCTAACGAATGGCCTGGCGTTCCAGTACAGACAGCGCCGCCGCTTCCACTTGCGCCACGTCGGGCGGCATGCCCTGGTCGCCGAGATTGATGATGCGCGGCGACCAGTTGCCCTCGGTCTTCCAGCGCGGCGAATCGCAATACAGCTCCACCGTGGGCCGGCAGAAGGCCGCGGCGATATGGGTCAGGCCGGTGTCGACGCCCACCGCCAGCGTCGCGCGCTGGGCCAGTGTGACCGCCTCCATCAGCGGCAGCGCCGGCAGCACCCGCGCGCCGGGAATGCCGGCCGCAATTTGCTGCGCCGCCTCGTGTTCCGCGGCGCTCCCCCATGGCAGCAGCACGGCCAGTCCCTGCGCGGCAAGGCGATTGCCGAGCGCGATCCAGTTCTGCTGCGGCCACTGCTTGGCTGCGCGCGCGGTGCCGTGGAAGAACACCGCATAAGGCTCCGGCGGCAGCCAGTCCGGCTGCAGCGTCGGCGGCTGCAGATTGAAGTCAGCCGGCCCGCTGACCTGGTAGCCCAGCGCACCGGCCGCCACCTCGCGCGCGCGCTGCACCGCATGGGTACGCCTGCCCACCGCGATGCTGTTCGTATGAAAGACGCGGGACACCGCCTCGTAGCCAGAACCTTCGGTGGCGTTGGCCAGGCCGATGCGGCGTCCGCCCGGCGCCAGCCGCGCCATGCGCATCAACAGGCCGGTCTTGAACAGGCCCTGGGTGTCGAACACCAGGTCATAGTCGGTAGCGCGCAGCGCCGTGCGAAAGGCGCGGATCTCGGCGCGCGTGGCGGCCGAGGCCAGGCTCTTGCGCCAGCGCCGCAATGCCACCGGGATCACGTTGCGCACGCCGTCGTTCAGGCGCACCAGGCTGGCATACGCCTCCTCCACCACCCAGTCGATCTGCGCATCGGGCGCATGGCGGCGCAGGTCGGCCACCATGGGCATGTTATGCACCACGTCGCCCAGCGAAGAAACCCGCACGATCAATATCTTCATGCCGGCTCCGCGCCGGACTGCCGGATGCATCGACGCGTCAGTAAGGCAGCGCGGCGTCCGGCTTGGCAGCCTGGATCACCCGCTTGAACTCCGACTGGATGCGCGCGAGCGCCGCATCGTTCTCCGCCTCGAAGCGCATCACCACCACCGGCGTGGTGTTGGACGAGCGCGCCAGGCCGAAGCCGTCCGGATATTCGACGCGCAGGCCATCGATGGTGATGACCTGGTCGGCGCCGGGGAACTGCGCTTCCTTCTGCAGCTTCTCGATCAGCGCGAAGTTCTCGCCTTCATTGAGCTTCAGCTGCAACTCGGGCGTGCTGGTGGACTGCGGCAGCGCGTTGAGCACCGCCGACGGATCGCTCTCGCGGCTCATCAGTTCCAGCAGGCGCGCGCCGGCATACATGCCGTCGTCGAAGCCATACCAGCGGTCCTTGAAGAAAATGTGGCCGCTCATCTCGCCGCCCAGCGGCGCGCCGGTCTCGCGCATCTTGGCCTTGACCAGCGAATGGCCGGTCTTCCACATCAGCGGCTCGCCGCCGTTCTGCGTGACCCAGCTTGCCAGGTGGCGGGTGCACTTGACGTCATAGAGAATCTTTTCGCCGGGATTGCGGGACAGCACATCCTTGGCAAACAGCATCAGCTGGCGGTCGGGGAAGATCACCTGGCCATCCTTGGTGACCACGCCCAGGCGGTCGCCGTCGCCGTCGAAGGCCAGGCCCAGCTCGGCGTCGGAGGTCTTCAGCGCATGGATCAGGTCTTCCAGGTTTTCCAGGTGCGCCGGGTCCGGATGGTGATTCGGGAAGTTGCCGTCAACCTCGCAGAAAAGCTCGGTGACTTCGCAGCCCAGGCCACGGTACAGGTCGCCCGCGAAGGCGCCGGCCACGCCGTTGCCGGCATCGATGACGATCTTCATCGGCCGCGCCAGCTTGATGTCGCCGATGATGCGCTGCAGGTAGTCGTTGCGGATGTCCAGCTGCCGGTAGCTGCCCTGCCCGCTCGCGTAGCCATTGCTGTCTATGGTGCGGTACAGCGCGGTGATGGCGTCGCCGTAGATTGCCTCGCCCGACAGCACCATCTTGAAGCCGTTGTAGTCCGGCGGATTGTGGCTGCCGGTCACCATGATGCCGGAGCGCGCCTCCAGCGTGCTGGTGGCGAAGTAGACCATGGGCGTGGCCACCACGCCGATGTCGATCACGTCCACGCCGGCGGCCTGCAGGCCTTCGGCCAGCGCCGCGGCCAGCCCCGGGCCGGACAAGCGGCCGTCGCGGCCGATGACAACCGTGGTTTCACCCTTGGCCCGCACAGCGGTGCCAAAGGCCTGGCCGATGCGGCGCGCCACGGATTCGTCCAGCGTCTTGCCGATGATGCCGCGGATGTCGTAGGCCTTGAAAATGGAGGGAGAGAGATTGAGCATGGTTGTCTTGTCGTTTCGTTGTCTCGGTTGGCAAAAGCGCCGGCATTCCGCCGGCGCCGCTCTGTTCAGGAGCAATGGCAATCGGCACGGGGCCATTGCGCAATGCTCATTTCACGGCATGAATGCGTGCCGTCTCCGGCCTGGTGCGCGCGGTGCGCGCGGTCCAGATAAAATCCTCGATCCCGCATTGCGGCGCGTATTCCGACACCGCTTCAAGCAGCAGCGCGCGCACGGTCTCCACGTCGAAGCGGTTGCAGGCCTCGTTGAGACGGTCCAGGATGCGCTGCAGCGCCGGCCATGCCAGCTCCGCCTCCTGCGCTCGCATGATCAGCGGATGCCCGGTGCCCTGGGCATTGGCGCCGATCAGCAGCTCCTCATACAGCTTTTCGCCGGGACGCAAGCCGATCTGCCGGATCTCTATCGTGCCTTCCGGCGTGGCATCGCTTTTGACCTCGTAGCCGCTCAAGTGGATCATGCGCTTGGCAAGGTCGATGATTTTAACTGGTTCGCCCATATCCAGAACAAACACGTCGCCGCCCTCGCCCATCGCGCCGGCCTGCAGCACCAGCTGCGCAGCTTCCGAAATGGTCATGAAGTAGCGGGTGATTTCAGGATGGGTCACGGTGATCGGGCCGCCGGCCATGATCTGGCTATGGAATAGCGGCACCACCGAACCCGAGGAACCAAGCACGTTGCCAAACCGTACCATGCAGAAGCGGGTATGTTTTTGCTCGCGGGCAAAGGCTTGCAGGATCAGTTCCGCCATGCGCTTGGTGCAGCCCATCACATTGGTCGGCCGCACCGCCTTGTCGGTGGAAATCAGCACGAAACGGCCGACCCGGGCGTCGACCGCGGCGCGCGCAATGGCCAGCGTGCCGAATACATTGTTGCGTATGCCCTCGACCGGGTTGTGCTCCACCAGCGGCACATGCTTGTAGGCCGCAGCGTGGTAGATGGTATCGACGTCGAAGGTCTGCAGCATGCGGGTGCATTTCTGCTGGTCCAGCACAGAGCCCAGGAAAGGAATCAGTTCCAGTTCGATGCCCAGCGACTGGCGCATGCCCTGCAGTTCCTGCTCGATGCTGTAGAGATTGAATTCCGCGCTTTCCAGCAGCAGCATGCGGCTGGGTTTCAGGCGCACGATCTGCCGGCACAGTTCGGAGCCGATGGAGCCGCCCGCGCCCGTCACCAGCACCGACTTGCCGGTGATGCAGGAGGACAGCAGGCCCATGTCCGGCGCGACGGGGTCGCGCCCCAGCAGATCCTCGATCTCGATGTCGCGCACATCCTGCAGGCGCAGCTGGCCGGACAGCAGGCTGCCCACCGGCGGCGTGATCTTGACCTTGACCTTCAGCGGTTCCAGCCGGTTCAGGATGGTCTTCTGCTGGGCGCGGCTCAGGCTGGGCATGGCCACCAGGATTTCCTTGATGGCGCGCCGGGTGATCAGCCGCTCCAGATTGTCCGAACCATGGACCCGGATGCCGGCGATGGTGGCGCCCTGCAGGTCGCGGTTGTCGTCGATGAAGGCCACCGGGGTGTAGTCAGGCACCATGCGCAAGGCGCTGGCCAGCTGCACGCCGGCATTGCCGGCGCCGTAGATGGCTACCCGGGTGCCGTCCAGCGGACCCATCGCCCGGATGAAGTAGCCGCGCGCAATGAAGCGTCCGGCCACCATGTACAGGATGGCGCTGACCCAGTAGATGCCGAATACGCCGCGCGACAAGCCTTCCAGGCGCGTGACGATGGCCGACATCGTGACCAGGACCACCAGCGACAGCGACACGCCCAGCACAACCACATAGACGATTTTCGGATCGATGAAGCGGATCATGGCCCGGTACAGGCCAATGCGGATGAAGACCGGGATGGAGACCAGCGGCGCGGCCAGCATCAACCAGGCATATTGCTTGATGAGCAACAGGTCGACATGGTCGTAGCGCAGCCAGATGGCGAAGAAGAGCGTGAGCGGCAGCATGACGGCATCGATGCTGGCTGCCAGGAGCTGTTTCTTGAAACGGGATAATTCGAGAATGGCTCTCATCGACGCCGGTTTTTGTGCAATAAAAACAGCATTTTAACCGGCGATGCCGCTTTGCAGCATTTCAACGTTGGCCGGTCTTCGAATTAATTGATCGACCGCAGCCTTTGTTAAAGAATTTGAAAAATCGTGAGAACAGCAATTTTTCATTCCTTAAAAACATATTTACTTGAATATCCAATGCTTCCCAGCAAGAAATCCAATGATGGCAATCACAGGCAGGGATAGGATCTTTCCAGTCAGCGGGCTCCCCAGCAAGGACGCTGCAAGCGACACCATGCCCAGTGCAATCCCGTAATTGAAGGCCACCACAACCAGGTATTTTCCGAACGACGAGGTACGTGCGGCAGAGGTAAAGGTGAACTTTGCATGAAACAGATAATTCACCACCAGTGAAACGAAAAAGCCGGTTGATGTGGCAACCACCAGGCTGGCGCCGTAGACCAGCAGCGCCTGGAAGAGGCCGACATCGATCGCCGCGCTCAGCGCACCGCCAGCCAGGTAAATGAGAAACCGCTGATCAAGCACCACGCGAGCGCCTCCTTGCAAAACGGGCGCTGCGATGCACGGCCCGTGACGGCACGGACGCAATGTCATAGGAGAAGAAGGCAAGAATCAGCTGGATGCCCATGATGACCGGCAGCGCCGACAGCATCACGGTGCCGGCCGGCGTGGCAACGCCCGCCTCGCTCGATCCAGCCCAGCGCAGCCCGCCGTAGATCAGGCCGAACAGCAGCGAGACCACGCCCAGCGGCAGTTCAAGCGAGGCCAGCGACATGTCGCGCAGATAGTAGTTGTAGAAAATCCGCTTGCCGAAATTGCGGATGTGCTTGCCCATGAATTCCCCGACGATCTTGGAAATCTTCAGGTTGCTCACCTCGTCGCCGTAGGTGGCATCCATCGGCACGTCCTGCACCACGGCACGCAGGGTATTCAGACGAAACAGGATGTCGGTCTCGAAGAAATAGCGCTTGCTGATCTTTGCATAGGGCAACTGCCCGGCGATATTGGCGTGGATCGCGGTATAGCCATTGGTGGGATCGAAGATATCCCAGTAGCCGGATGACAGCTTGGTCATCAGCGACAGCAGCGCATTGCCGAACATCCGCACCGGCGGCATGTTGCCGATCTCGTCAAGATTGAAGAAGCGGTTGCCCTTGGTGTAGTCCGCCTCGCCATCCAGGATGGGCTGAACGAAGGACGAGATCAGGTTCGGGTCCATCTGGCCGTCGCCGTCGATCTTGACGATCACTTCGGCGCCATCGGCCACTGCCGCCCGGTAACCCGTCATCACCGCGCCGCCGACGCCCTGGTTGACCTCATGCCGCAGCACGACTACCCGGTTATCGCGGCACTGTGCCGTCACCAGGTCGCCGCTGCCGTCAGGGCATTTGTCGTCGACGACATAAATAGCCGAAATTTCCGGGCCGATGGAGTCAATGACGCCGAGAATATGGCGGGTTACCTTGTAGCTTGGAATGACAACTGCAATGCGGCGTGCAGGCATTTCCTGCTCCTGGGGGAATTCACAAACCTCCGGCCTGGAATCGGTAAAAAACGAAGTTGTATTGTTGATCATGATGAGTGCTGCGTATCCAGTGCATTCACCGAGGCAAATGCGCTGACACGCCCTTTCCTGCGTTCAATGCAAGATGCTGAACCGGCTACTTTACGCCGCGAGCGACACCACGGAACAGGTCACCGAAGCCGGTTAACTGCCTTGAATATCCCGGACTGGCCGGGCAGCACAAGATAGCATCCATGGACAAGCCGCCTTTTGCTTGTCTGCAAAGGCTTGCCCAATTGTCCAGCTTGAATCAAGCCAGCCTGCTAATGCGTGACGCCCTCGCGACGCACTACTTTGAGGAAGGTAAGAACGAGGATATTGAGATCGAACAGCAAGGATTGCCGTTGCAGGTATTCGACATCGAGTTTCACCTTGTCCGGAATCGCCAGTTCATCCCGGCCATTGATCTGCGCCCAGCCGGTCAGTCCGGGCAGCAACGCGTCCACGTGGTAGCGGGTGCGCAGTTCGATCAGGTCATACTGGTTGAACAGCGCCGGCCGCGGCCCGACGAAGCTCATGTCGCCTTTCAGGATGCTCCACAGCTGCGGCAATTCATCCAGGCTGGTTTTGCGCAGGAAGGAACCGATGGGGGTCAGGAACTGGTCCGGGTTGCCGAGCAGGTGGGTGGCGACTGCTGGGGTGTCCGTGCGCATGGTGCGAAACTTGGGCATGCGGAAGATGGCGTTTTTGCGACCGACGCGGTCGGACCAGTAAAGGGCTGGACCGGGGGAAGTGAATTTGACGGCACATGCAACGAACAGGCACGGCAGCAGCAAAACCAGGGTCAGAAAGCAGCCAAGCAACAGATCGAACAGACGTTTCATGCGCGCCCAGACAGAAAGTGTTCAACGGTACGGCGAATGCCTGCCTCCATTGTGACGGGCGGCCGCCATGCCAGTTCGGCTCTGGCCGGCCTTGCATCGACAACAAGTGGGTCGGTAAGCCGCTGCATCATGGCCGTTTTCCCGATCAGACCGGCGCCGGTCTTCAGCAGCCAGACAGGAACAGGCAACAACCGCGCCGGCTTGTGCATCGCAGCAGCAATCATTCTCACCAGTTCGGGCAAGGAAACGTCGTGCTGGTCGGAAATCATCCATGTTTTTCCTGCGGCGCCCGGATGCAGCAGACACACGATTAAAAAATCCACCAGATTATCGATGCCGACCAGGCTTCGGGAACTGGCGACGGCGCCCAGAGGCAAGGGAAGGCCCAGTTGCACGATCTTCATCAGTTGAAGAAAATTTGCGCGCACGCCGGGTCCATAGACCAGCGGCGGCCGCACGATCACCATCTCCATGGACGATCGCCGCATGGCGCGCAACTGCTGCTCTGCTTCCCACTTCGAAAGACCATATGCGTCAGCGGGCGCGGGGACATCGCCGGCGGAAAACGGCTTTCCGACCGACGTCTCGCCATTGACCTTGACTGAACTGACGAACACAAAGCGCCGCACGCCTGCGGCCTCGGCCTGCCGCGCAAGATTGATCGTGCCGTCCACATTCACGCTGCGATACAGGGCCATGGAATCGGATGCGGTATCGTTCATTTGGTGAACGCGTGCCGCAACGTGCAGCACGGTGTCGCAACCGGACAGCGCATCGCGCCAGTCGGTACCAGCGCCAATATCACCAACGACGCGGTGGGATGCATTCCGGCCGGTCCTGACCGCAGGCACATGATCCATGCCCCGACTTTTCATTTCACTACATACAGCCGATCCGACGAACCCACCAGCGCCGGTCACAAGCGTCTTTATCACATTTGGTCCAAAAATAGCCGAGTGCCGGTATTGTAATGAAAACTGTTCGGCTCACGCGGTTCAAGGATCTTAACCCACCTATAATGACCGCCCAATTCGATTCACCGGATCATGCACCAGCATAAGACAGCAAACATGCATCTCGCTAGCGGCGTCAATTTCTCCATTTCCGTGGTCAGTCATGGTCATGCGGATTTCATCGAATCCTTGCTGAAGGATATCCTGCGTCTTCAGCGCGAAGATCTTGAAGTGATCATCACCTGGAATCTGACCAGCGAATCCATTTCCTTCGCGGAGAAATTCCCCGGTTTGCAAATCAGGGAAATCCGCAACCGGCTGCCGGCTGGCTTTGGTCAGAACCACAACAAGGCATTCGCCAGCAGCATTGGGAAGAATTTCGTCGTGCTTAATCCGGACATCAGTCTTGAGCGTGACCCGTTTGAACCCATTCTCGAACTTTTGCAACAATGCGACCATTGCATTTGTGCACCGACAATTCTCGGACCGGATTCGAAAATCGAGGATAGTGCCCGCCACTTCCCCAGTCCGTTGAGCCTGACGGCGAAGCTGGCGGCGAAAATTCTGCGCCGCGACATGCATGTCGAAAAAATACCGGACCTTGGAAGCCTGCTCGCCCCGGATTGGGTGGCAGGCATGTTCATGGCAATGCCACGCCAGGTTTTTCAGAGATTGGGCGGCTTTAACGAGAAGTACCACCTTTATTACGAAGACGTAGATTTATGCGCTCGCGCCCGCCTTTCAGGAATAGACATCTATGTACTCAAGGAAGCGGTCGCGATACATCATGCCCAGCGCAGCAGTCACAGGGAATTCCGTTTTCTCAAATGGCATTTACAAAGCGCTTTGCGTTTTTTTCTGTCAAAGGCGTATTTTCTGCACACCCTTACCAAGGCTAAAAATCGGCTTTTGCGAAATCGCTGAAACCCCGGAACAAATTGCGTTCATAGAGGGCATCCGGATAACGATTGGGGTAGCTCGCATATCCGCCCCGTGCGCTCTCACAGATGCCCGACATCATGTAAAAGGAAGGATCGCTTTCTACTTTTAACCAGGAAACTATGGATGGCGTCAGGCAGTAAAGCGGCTTCTCCTTGAGTTTCCTGACCAGATTTTCAACGCTTCTTGTCCTGGCACTGGACTTGATCAGAACAGGCACCTTGCCGATCAGGTCCTGGTTCCTGTCGTTTTCCGAATCGATCTGAAAATCCATATTGGTGTCACCGGTTTTAGTAAAAACGCGTCCCGGCAGGATATGTCTGTCGAAGAAATATTTCGCCATCGAAGGTTTATGGTCGCCATAGACTGCCACCAGATAGTCAGCCCCCTGTTGATCAAGCATCGTCACGAAATCATTAAGATCCGACACCGATTTTTCCAGGCGTTTTTCATATTCGTTCAGCCCGCCGTCCCCTTCGCTCTCGACATACGGCCCATGGGTATATACCGTCACTGCGGAGAGAAAAACGCGCTCTTCCGGGGTGTTTAACAAACCCTGCGCCGCCTCATACAGCAGCGAGTCGCGCGGAAAAAATTCATCGCCTTCGTAATTCATTTGCTCCAGCGAGACGAACTTCTCGAATCCCATCTTGGGATAGATCTTGTCGCGGTGATAAAAGCCGCGGTGGAAGTTATGCATTGCATATGAACGGTAGCCCAGCCTTTTCAGCTCACTGGGAAAAGTGACGGATTGCGGCGAGAGTTCATCCTGATACTCCTGGTACACATATCCCGTCAGTTTCGAGGAAGGCAGGCCCGTCAGCACTTCGAATTCGGCGTTCGCGGTGCCGCCGCCAAAAACCGGAGACACCATTTCAGTAAGGGTAAAACCATTTTCCAACAGGCTGAAAAAGCTGGATTTTCCTTGTTGCGCTCCCACGTCCCAACATGCCTCACACAGAACAAGAATGATTTTCCTTGGCAAAGGCAACTTGCTGCCTCCCGCAGCCTTGGAAGATTTCAACTTCAATGCCAGGGAAGCTGTTTCCCTGGGCGGTATATTCTGGATAAGACGCTTTTTACTGGTGTAGATCAGATGAAAAGGAAGTCCGTTCTTCCGGACGTCGGTCACCATATGCCAGCCCACATATTCCAATCCGAGAAATTGGGAAAAGAAGCGTTGGCTAATTAGCGGCGAATCCTTGTGTTCAGTGAAATGCGGGTATAAAGAAAAAATAGAAACCAGCCCGCCTAAAAATGCGAATTTCAATGAATTTCTCTTGCGGAAGCCATTGCGCCAAGCCGAATAAATGATGAAGAAGCAGACGAGAAGCAAGCCAACGGATAGCCAGAGAATGGTCGATGGCGCGTAGCTGGGAAGTTGGCTGACCTGCCTGATTGCCAGAAAATCGTAAAATCCCAAGGGTTCACCGTTCATTGCCAGCTTGGTGGAACTTACCTCGCCCAGCAGCACGATGATGAAAGACAAAAACAAGGAAGACTGAAAAAGGGTAAGAAAAGGAAGCAGCAAAAAAATGACAGCATAGACCGGCAGAAGTTTCGGCTGATCCAGAAAAAACGATTTCACGCCGAATTCCCAACCGCTGGCATGCGCTACCGAAAAATAAATCAGGGCAAGCGAAACAAGGAGGCGGGAAAATTTTGAAAAATTCATGAAATCGTCTTAAATAGTCGTGATCGTAATTTAAAAAATCAGACCCATCAGAAATGCGCTGTTAAATTTTGAATAAATCATTTCAGTGCAGCATGATCCATGATAAGAAACGAAATGCTTCCTGCTGGAAGGAGCCGGCACATAAATGGCTGAAAATATAAGCATTCGCCAAGGGCGAAAATACTTCAAAAGCGCCTGGACTTAGAAAGCTCAAAAATTGCGTTGCGTGTTCCTGCATCCAATGGCCTGCGAGCCGCAGGAAATGCACCGCCGACTCCAGCTTCAAAATGTAATCTATTAAATGAAGGGCAACTCCCATGCCCGATTTCCCCACACAGCGCAATGCTTGATGCCTGCAACAGGGCAGCATCCTACCTTATTTTCGCCGGGAAACTATCATGAAAAGTAAATTTTGGCAACATTGTTGCTAAATTCCGTCATACATTTTTACATTATTTCAGGTGGCAGACCGGGAGGAGGTACAGATTCACATCATTCCGGGAATCAGCTTTGCTGCAGGATGCGTCGTTGAAATTCCACCTGCATTCAGCGCGAGGCTCGCAATCCGGGATAGTTTGGGGAGGCAGAGAGACGCCTTGCGGGCAAGAAAGGATGAGCAGTCTGTGAAGGCAGGCCTGACGCACCCTGGATATCTACAGTGCTTTTGGTCAACGCGGCTTTTGCTTTTACCGCGTTAACGATTGTCGATGCAACGTCATGCCGGACGACCGGTCAGGGCCGGGTACTCACCGCTTTTAAAAACATAGCCGGCCGGCTTTAATTAATGCCGTGCCGCGTGACTATGAGGCTAGCGCATTCCCGAAGAGATTTACTGCGTCAAAGCGCGCGTACCAACTATTTTCAGAACGGAAGTTTCGTATTTCTTCCAGTTCTGGCTGGTAGTCTTTTACCAACTGCAACAGGCCTTGCAAATCGGTAGCATGATTAATGATGGATACACCATGCAGATTTCCTCGCAAGGCCATTTCCCCGAAGCTTGTGGAAATGACTGGCAAGCCCAGTGCGCGATATTCGTAATATTTGATGGGATCGACGGATGAGGTTAATGCATTGATCTTGAAGGGAATGAGTCCGGCAGAAAAATTTTGCATCATCTCGATTGCCTCTGGGTGCGGGCAAGCGGGCACAAGCTCGATATTTTTCGGCAGCGGCGCCGGAGGCGGCGAGTAAACCGGCCCGATCAGGCGCACAACGGTTTCGGGGTTTGCGATCGCCAGCCTGATCACCAGCGGCCAGTCAAACCAATTCGCAATTGTGCCGACATAACCGAACACCGGCTTACCGGAGTAACGCGCCACCCCGGCATCGGGAAGGACCTCGGTGGCGCAGGCATTATGCGCCAACACCGGCTTGGGCACATTTCCTGAAAATCTTTCGAGCAGCGCGGTGGACGACGCCAACAGCATGCTTACATTGGCGGCAATCCGATCTTCCCTGCGTCGCATGGCCCAGGAAGAAAATCCGCCATAGAAAGCAGCAAAGTCGTCCATGGCGTCGTAGACGCGCGGTATGTCGAAGTGTCTTTTCGTTAACTGCAAAGCGAGTTCGGACGGCTTTCCAATGACAAGGCAAGTCTCTTTCACTGAAACAAAAGACGCCACTTTATTCATCAGCTCCGTCCACAACAGGCGGTTGATCGCGCCTGACCCAGGACCCGGTTCGATAGGAAGCGATCGGGGCTTAAGCACCGTCAGCCAGGCATTCGCACCGGGTTTTGCGTCCTCTTTGCCCTGAATTGCCGACCTGGAAACGATCCGGCGCAAGTCGGACAATTCTGGAAATCTGGTGGGATAAGGATCTATCCATAAAACCCTGTCGCCGTGGCGGGCCTGAAACCATTCAACGAACTTGTGGGGACGTTGAGCAAAGCTCGCCCACGGCACCGGCGACAGGTAAACGAGCTGCATCAGGCTGCAAAAGCTTTCAGCACATTGACGATGCGCTCCGCGCCGCGGCCATCGCCATAGGGCGAGATGCCGCGCGACATGCCAGCATAGGCCGCTTCATCATCCAGCAGGCGTTGCGTTTCGCTCACGATTCGATCGTAGTCGGAGCCGACCAGTTTCACGACCAGTTGCTCAACCGCCTCGGGTCGCTCGGTTTCGTCACGCAAGACCAATACAGGCTTGCCCAGGGCAGGCGCTTCTTCCTGCACGCCGCCCGAATCGCTGATGATCAGATAGGAGCGCTGCATCGCAGCCACGAAAGGCGCATAGTCGAGCGGCGCACACAGGATGATGTTCGGACTGGCGCCCAGCATTTCGTGAGCAACATCCTTGACGTTCGGATTGGGATGCACCGGGTACAGGAACTGCACGTCAGGGTTACGCTCGGCAAGCGTTTTCAGCGCACGGCAGATGTTGCGGAACGGTTCGCCGAAATTTTCCCGGCGATGGGAAGTGATCAGGATCAGCCGTTTCGAGGCATCGATGTTGATCCCCAGGTCGAGGTCTTTTTTCGCAGTCATCAACAGCGCGTCGATGACCGTGTTGCCGGTAACCGTAATGGCGCTGTCGACAATGCCTTCCCTGAGCAGGTTTTGCCGCGAACTTTCGGTCGGCGCGAAATGCCAGCGCGCGAACCTCCCGGTGATGACGCGGTTGGCCTCTTCAGGAAACGGATTATCCATATCCCAGGTGCGCAAACCGGCTTCGACGTGGCCGATGGGAATACGGTGATAGAAACATGCCAGAGACACCGCCATCACTGTGGTGGTATCGCCTTGCACCAGAACCACGTCGGGCTTTTCGGCAAGCAGCACATCATCCATGTCGAGCAGCAGGCGCGCGGTCAGCGTTGTCAGCGCCTGGTTGGGGCGCATGATATCGAGATCGATATCGGGCGTAATATCGAAGAAATTTAATACCTGATCCAGCATATGGCGATGCTGGGCGGTAGCGAGAACCCTGACTTGCGCCCACGGTTGTTCTTTAAGCGCCAAAATGACAGGAGCCATCTTGATAGCCTCGGGCCGCGTACCAACAACAATTAGAATTTTCATTTCGCTAACCCCTTGCTCCCTCGATGGCTTGGCGAGTGGCGTTCAAATAAGCGTATCCATACCGCTTGTCTGGCTCAAGATAGGTGCCTTCACCCCATTCATTCCAAGCATTGATGAAGATGTACTGGTCTTCCAGATCGTCGCGATTCCTGGCTTCAAGCAGAATATCTTTCAGCCAGCGCTCATATAAAGCCGGCGTTGCTCCCTCAAAGATCATTCCTTTATTGTCACGTCGCGCGGTATTGTCCCACATCGGCATTGCAGCGCGATGCAGCTTAGGATGGTCATATGCGAAATACTTTTTCTGTTCTACGATATCGCGATAATCAAGCACGATGCCGCCGAATTCCTGCATATAGTCGATCTTCGAGCTTATATCAACACAATGCTTGAAAAGCGTGCCTGGATGAAATTCGCTTTGTGCGTCAAAACCGAGTTCAAGCAAATTGACGTCCCAAGTATGCTCTTTCACACCAATGATATAGATATCGCCAATGCCGGCGTCAATACAGTGTTTCCGCCAAGCTGCGATGGTACTGGCACATTCCGGAATGAATGATGGGCGATATACAGTGAGAACTGGTCTGCCATTCATCCGTATATACCGGGCATCACGCATGTATGGGACAACGCTTTCGATGAACGCAGTATAGCTTTCCACAGTTTCGCTCTGCTTCATCAGAATTTCACCACAGGACCCATCGAATCTGCGAGTCCAGGATTCATTTGCCCAGCAAAGCGAAAAGGGAAAATCAATATCCTGGGCTTCCAGAAACATATCGAGCGGCTTATCCAGCAAACGCTTGCCATCGAACCAGTAATAATAAAAACAAAAACCATAGACGCCGTACATCTGTGCCAATTCGACTTGACGCCGGATGTTATCCAGAATTCTTAAATCATAGTACCCAAGTTCACCGGGCAAGCGTGGCTGATAATGTCCCACATATTGCGGTACGGCCCGCGACACATTGTTCCATTCGGTGACTCCCTTCCCCCACCACAGATCGTTTTCTTCGGTCGGATGAAACTGAGGAAGATAATAAGCGAGTATCTTTGCATCGCCCTCCTCGCGCTGATAACGGCGCGAACTCAGCTCGACATGCTCTTCAGTCGGCTTTCCAGGCAACGCGAGAACTTGACTGACATATTTCTGAAGGAGTTCTTCACGGCTGACCGGCGCTGATACTGTCGCTGTGCCGGGGTCGCTCGCGGCTCTTTTCATATTGCGTGAAAATCTCCGAGCACGTCCGACGAGTGACTCCTTGGTTTCTTCAGGCAATGGCAGCCGCCAATATATTCTCCGTAGCAGTTGATATAAATTTTGGTTCACTCTTTTCTCAATTCATATGTTAAAAAAGCAGATTTCGATCTTGCCACTATGGGTTATTGACGGTTTTTATGCCTGCAAGAAGATACATTGACAGGGCCTTTTCAGCCCATGAATTTTTTTCCGCATCGTTGGCAAGCGCCTCCATGTAAGCAGCATCGTCCTTTGATGAAGCTCCAGTAACAAGATTACGCATGAAATCTTCATGAGTATTCGAGACCAGGCATGATTTATATTTGGCGCACTCAGGCAAATAAGTAGTAACAACCGGCTTCGAAGCGGCCATGTACTCGAACAGCTTTACCGGCGAGACAGATTCCGTAAGTTCGTAACGCTTGAATGGCAGGATGCCAATATCGTAGAAAGCTGCATATTCACTCAGAACAAAATAGGATTTGCTACCGAGAAAATGCACATTTGGCATTTGTAAAATGCCGCTCTGCGCCAGCGATTCGTCATGTGCGTATCCAATAAGCACCAACTCATACTTGCCATCGCGCGCTATTTTTTCCAGCAAATCGTAATCGATCCAATTTGCCAATGCGCCATGATAGCCAACTACCGTCCGCCCCGACGCCAATGCTGGCTCCATGTCTGCGGGTGGATAAGGAACTTGTTTGCGCCAATGTGCGAGATCCACCCCATTCGTGGAAAGAATGCATCGGTCACTACGGTATTTATTCACTTCCGCAAACAACTTGTCTGACGTAGCTACAACGAAAACTGCTTCGTGTTTCAATAGCCATTTATGCCGTTCAATTACGAACGAAGGAATTTCCCCGGTGATCTCCTCACTGATCTCGTCAATGTATTCATAAACGACCATAATCCCATCGCCAAGAAAACGCTCAACGTCGCTTATTTTTGTGGCAAGATCAATCGACTGCAAGCGCAGCAGTTTCGGCTGGCTAGCTTCCGAGAGTGCATTAAATACGCAATGCACGACTTGGTCGTCGAGTGCATCAAATACGATTACATTACCTTCGGCTCGATTGAAAACAAAAATATCCTTGTCCACTTGCAAATGGCCGCCGTAAAGGGCTAGTCCTCCGAGTTGGGCAGCCTGTAACGACATATGCTGAAAGCGCTGAAACAGCGGCGTGCTCCATCCCATTGGGACATGGAAAATATCAATGAAATCGGGATGTCCGATAATGATTTTTCTTAATTGCTGCAAGCGCTGTTCGTAGGTGCGGCGGCGGACCAGTTTTTCCATCCACGAGGTGCTTAATCTGTGGGAAGCGCGTACCGCCAGAGGAATAGAACGCAGCAGCCCATGTCGCCGGACACCCTGCCGATAGCGGGTTGCAAGATAGGCAAGCCGTTTACGCCAAAGCGGGTAATCCTCGTACGTTGAAACAGGAGCTGTCTCAACGCCGTCTACAGACACATTTCCCTGCGCCCTGCCCTGATTCTTCATGACCGCTCCTACCATTCTGAGCGGTCTGGTGACTTTCCATGAACGACTGCTTTTGAGAGCCGCGATCTGCTGGCCATATTGCTCTAACCATCTATCCCTTTCCGCGACAGCCTCTCTCAGGAAATTCATTTCCCCGTTCTGCACTTTGACTTCAGATGTCAGGGAATCGATTTCCTCCAGGCTACGTGCAATCTTGTCCTCTGCTTTAGCAATTTCATGGATACGCGCCTCTATGGCCTTCGCAAACTCTGATTGCTTCTCCTCCAGCAAATTGTTGAGGCGAGCTATTTGTTGCTTGTTTTCCTCAATGAGAGAATTTGCCACAATTAATTCTGACTCGCGAGCACTAATAGCTGATGACAAGCGCCCGATTTCAGTCGTCGTATCGCTGGCATACACCAGGGAGTCGGACAAATTTAGTTTGAGGCTGTCTAACCATTGGGGCTCCCCGTACACCACAATTACCTGATCGCCTCCCCACAGCGTATTTGGCAGAAAACGACAATCAACCACCTTGCACCATGCCAACCTGAATCCATTTTTTAAATTGGCTGGTATATTTTCTGGAAGGAAAGAATAAAAATGCTCATCGATCCTCTCATATTCCCTGTAAGGCAATGCCAGGACGACTGCCTTCCTTGCATGCAAGGAAATGTCTTCCAGAACATCGTATGGCTTATGAAAATGCTCAAGCGTATTTGATGAAAAAACAACATCGAATTGAGCACTTGGCTCTGACGGCTGCCCAACCCAATCTTCGGCAATAAAACGGATTGCCGGATAACGGCTTGTCGCCTGATTGATTGCGACATGTGAAAAATCCACACCCGTAATTTGGTCTGCAGCGATGTAGCTGGCCCAGACGTCAGTTCCGTCCCCCTGCGCGCAACCCCAGTCCACCAGGGAAAAAGCATTTCGCTTAATCTCTTCCAAAAGCCAGTCCGGAAGGTTATCGATCGCAATATGGGAAAAGAAACGGGATTGCCGGGGACCCTCGCGAGATTCCCAATTTTCCTGGAAACGGCCATCCCAGTAAATACTGGAATTAATAATATTTTCGTCTGTCATTTATTTAACTAGAACTTCCTGTTCAATGGACGGCTGGAACAAGCCAAAAAACCTCTCATTGGAAACCGAGGAAAAATAATGAGCACCCTCGACATATTCATAATAATGAATATCCCGATATTGGCGGTTCTCTACAGCAGCCACGAGCAAGTATTTTCCAGTAACCAGATAGTTAGTCAGGCGAAATACCATTTTAAACCGCCCGCTTTCTGGAAGCGACGCGACCTCTTGGTCATCGGTTGCGGACACAATCAAATCTGTGCCTTTCAGGTCTTTAATTGAAAAGGCAATGCTCAAATGTTCACGCGGTATATCCGGTGCAATATCGAGTTCAATTGCGATATTGAGTGGCTTGCCCCATGAATGAACGTCTCTGGCAATTCCGCTCTCATCACAGACGGCGGCAGAAAGTATAAGGCCTTTCCGTGAGCCCCAATGCGTGACGGGCCGGGAATCAAGTGATGGAGCCGAGATAACCGGTTCGGCGCCACTCTCCCCAGATTTTGTCGACAGGCCCTTGGCTGCCACGTCGGAACCTGTTTGCCCCTCCAAATGATCAACCTCTTCCCTGGTTTCTCCATTCAGCGATTCTTTGTCGGACTTTTCATCACTGAACATGAATTCCATGAAACGCCCCGAAACGGGAAAGACATCGCCGTCTTCGACCATATTTCCGTGATCAAGCCAGATGGCCCGTTCGCATAAAGTGCGAACCGAGGCAACATCATGGCTGACGAACAATATGGTTGCTCCCTTTTCCTGGATATCCTTAATCCGACGCATGCATTTGGCAACGAATCGAGCGTCGCCTACTGCCAGCGCCTCGTCGATAATAAGAATCTCGGGATCAACATTAATCGCAATAGAAAATGCCAGCCTGGCATACATGCCACTCGAATAGGTCTTGACTGGCTGATCAAGAAAATCTCCCAATTCGGAAAATGCGAGAACATCTTGCATTCTGGCAGCCATTTCTTCATGGGGAAATCCAAGTATCGCGGCATTCATGAATATGTTTTCCCGCCCAGTGAACTCGGGATTAAACCCGGCGCCTAGTTCAAGTAAAGCTGCTACCCGGCCATACGCACTCACTGTCCCATACGTTGGTGTTACAGTTCCGCAAATCATCTGGAGCAGTGTCGATTTTCCACTGCCATTGCGCCCTATGATTCCTACCGTTTCTCCTTTGTTTATAGAAAAAGAAACATTGCGCAGTGCCCAGAATTCACGGAAAAACTGTTTTTTTCCACGAGACAGCATCTGCATCAATCTGTCTCTCGGCTTATCATAAATGTGATAGCACTTGCTCAGCTCATCGACCTTGATTGCCAAACTAGAGGACATCTGCGAATCCTTTTCTCGTTTTCTGGAACCATGCAAAGCCTATCCAAGCAGTTGCCATTGCGACCAGAGTATATATGAGCAGACCAGTCCAATCAGGCATCTTCCCCCATATAAGAATATCTCTCGTCTGTTCAATAATGAAGGTTAGCGGATTCGCCATAATGACTGGCCTGAATCGCTCGGGAACTGCAGTGATTGGATAGAAGACCGGAGAGAGGAACATCAAAACGGTTGTAATAATCCCGACAGTTTGAGCAACGTCTCTGAGGTAAACGCCCAAGGAGGCAAGAATCCAGGCAATGCCAACAACGAGGACGACTAGGGGAAACAATACAGCTGGAATAAATATTGCGGTCCAGTTTAAGTATCCATTGAAAACGAGAAATGCCAGCAGCAGCACGCCAATATTAATAATGGCATGAAAAATTGCCGCACCCATTGAAATTACTGGAAGCACCTCAAGCGGAAACAGGACCTTTTTAACATAGTTTGTATTTGACAAAACCAGCCCGGGCGCGCGATTGATCACTTCGCTAAAAAGATTTAAAACTATCATGCCGACGAATAGCACCACAGCAAATTGCGTTTTGCTTTCGTCGCCTCCCACGCCGCCCCATCGCGACTTGAATATTTCCGAGAACACAAAGGTGTACACGAATAGCATGAAAACAGGACTGAAAAAGGACCAAGCGAGGCCCATGGCAGATCCTCTATACCGGCCAACAACTTCGCGCCTTGTCATTTGCAAAATCAGACGGCGGTTGCTCCAGAGGCTTTGGACCATGGCCAAGAAGGACAATTTTTGTGGACCATGTGGATTAACAGGAATCATAGAACCAACTAGAATATTTATTCGTATTACCGGATGCCTACTGCATTTTCAGCACTGCCAAGGATAGGCCTTCGGATGAACTTAACGAAGCCATTGGATTTTTCAGCTCTGCACTACGCCTGAATACGGTGAAAATTTCAAGTCTAAAATACAAATCGCCAATTTTGAAGAACTGCGCGCTTTCGCTGCAACGCGCAGAAGTACCAGACCACTCGCATTGCCAAAATTTTATAAGCTTAAAATTATTTCTTTTGATGAGAAAACTTAAGCGTAATACGAAATGGCCGCCAACCAACACAAAGATGAGCTAAACGGGGATGTTCTGAGCAGGATCTATTTTTGACACAGGGCGAGCGCAGTTTCCCATTCCGGCAGGTGGCAGAAAGTGCTAATCAACCGCTCACAGGAAAGGGAGGAGTTTTTTGGCCTGCTCGCTGGAAGTGGGTATTCTTCAGTACGAATCGGCAAGACACGGTTTTTTTTGGCATCCGCGTTCGCCAATATCGCCTTGGCGAAATCGTACCATGTGGCACTTCCTTGAGAACTTAAGTGATAGATGCCACTTAAGCCTTTCCTGTCCATCGTGGATCGTTTGCTGCCGTATAGCTGAGCGAGTACATTACTTGTCGTATCCGCAATCGTGCGACTCCATGTCGGGGCGCCATATTGATCACTGACAATTTTCAACTCGTCCCTTTCACGGGCGAGACGTAGAACGGTCTTTAAAAAATTGTTGCCATACATCCCGTACACCCAACTGGTTCGAAAAATAAAGAATTCGCAACCTGCTGCCTGTATTGCACGTTCACCTTCCGCTTTGGTCCGTCCATATACATTGATCGGACAGACTGCGTCATCTTCAGCGTAAGCGCCGTCCTTTGTTCCGTCAAAGACGTAATCCGTTGAATAATGAATCAGTGCCGCACCAATGCGCGCGCACTCCTCCGCCATAACGCCAGGCGCAACCCCGTTGATACGCATTGCTAACTCAGGCTCAACCTCGGCTTTATCAACTGCAGTATATGCTGCTGGATTAACGACGAGATCAGGTTTTAATTCGCGAATAACGTTACGTATCTGGTTGAAATTACCAATATCCAACTGCGCTCTATTAAGAGCCATAACTTCGCCCAAAGGCTGAAGGCTGCGTTGAAGCTCATATCCAACCTGTCCGTTCACCCCCGTAAGCAAGATTTTCATTGAAAAACCTCGGCCTCTGACAATGCCTTCGCGAGCCTGTCCTTGTTGGAGAGTATCGGCTCATCCGCTATTGGCCAGTCTATTCCCAATGATGGGTCGTTCCACAAAATAGATCTTTCGTGTTCCGGAGCCCAATAATCAGTCGTTTTGTACAAAAACTCAGCGTGATCGCTAGTTACAACAAATCCATGCGCAAACCCAGCGGGAATCCACAACTGAAGCTTGTTTTCGGCCGATAGTTGGAGCCCAAACCATTTCCCGAATGTCGGAGAATTCTTTCTTATATCCACTGCCACGTCGAATACACTACCCACAGTTACCCGCACCAGCTTTCCCTGAGGTTGCTGAATTTGATAATGCAGTCCACGCAATACATTTTTTGCCGAGCGGGAATGGTTATCTTGCACAAAGCTTGTCGAGACCCCCGTCAATTCTCTGAAACGCTGATCATTAAAGCTCTCAAAGAAAAAACCCCGATCATCACCGAATACTTTCGGCTCAATAATTAATAAATCAGGTATCGAAGTGGAAATAACTTGCATATATTTTCTATTTTTCAATCACAACGGAGTTACCGAGCATCAGTAAACACAGTCACGCAACAGACCGAGCAAATATTGGCCGTAGCCATTCTTTTTCAATGGCTCTGCCAGAGCCTGAAGCTGCTCTTCGTTAATGTATTTCCTGCGATAAGCTATTTCTTCGGGGCACGCAATTTTCAGCCCTTGACGCTTTTCAATCGTTGCAATGAAGTGAGATGCGTCGAGCAACGAGTCATGCGTGCCGGTATCAAGCCATGCCATTCCCCGTCCCATCAGTTCCACTTTAAGCAAGCCACGCTCGAGATAAATTCGGTTAACGTCAGTAATTTCAAGCTCGCCTCGCTTCGATGGCTTTATGCTTGCGGCGATATCACATACCTGATTGTCATAAAAATAAAGGCCTGTGACCGCATAATTTGTTTTAGGGTTAAGCGGCTTTTCCTCAATGCTGACAGCAGCGTTTTTCTCGTCGAACTCAACGACGCCGTAACGTTCAGGATCAGTTACATGGTAAGCGAATACAGTGGAACCATCCTCACGGTCGGATGCTGCGCGGAGCTGCGATTCGAAATCATGGCCATAGAAGATGTTGTCTCCCAAAATGAGCGCCGAGGGAGCATTTCCAATAAAATCCCGCCCGATGACATAAGCCTGCGCCAGTCCATCCGGAGTTGGTTGCTGCGCATACTGCAAATTCAGGCCCCACTGACTACCATCGCCAAGCAGTTCCGCAAACCTCGGCGTGTCCTGAGGCGTTGAAATAATCAGGATATCCCTGATGCCGGATAGCATCAGCGTCGACAAGGGATAGTAAATCATCGGCTTGTCATATACCGGCAACAGCTGTTTCGAAACCGATGTTGTCACCGGATAAAGCCGTGTTCCAGAACCACCGGCAAGAATGATGCCTTTGCGGCCTGTCGTCTTTTGTTCGATCATGCCTGCTCCTCGACGTTATCGCGTTGACTGTAGTTGCGCTCTATCCATTTCATATAATCGCCCGACTGCACGTTCTTCACCCATGCCTCGTTGTCCAGATACCAGCGGACAGTCTTGCGCAATCCGGTTTCAAAGGTTTCAACAGGCTTCCAGCCCAGGTCCCGCTCTATTTTTCTTGCGTCGATCGCATACCGGCGATCATGTCCAGGACGATCAGCCACGTAGGTGATCTGTTGACGATAGCTGCCTCCGGCTGAGCGTGGATCCATCTCGTCAAGGATGTCGCATAGGGCATGCACGACATCCAGATTCGCTTTTTCATTCCAGCCACCGATGTTGTAAGTCTCACCCAAACGGCCATCGGACAGCACCCGGCGGATAGCGGCACAGTGGTCTTTCACATACAACCAGTCGCGGATCTGTTGACCGTCGCCGTAGATTGGCAAGGCTTTGCCGGCGCGTGCGTTGGCGATTACGAGTGGAATAAGCTTTTCGGGAAAGTGATACGGACCGTAGTTGTTAGAGCAGTTCGTGGTCAGCGTGGGAAAACCGTAGGTGTGATGATAGGCGCGCACCAGATGGTCAGACGCTGCCTTCGACGCCGAATAAGGACTGTTGGGCTGGTAGGGATGGGTTTCGCTGAACGGCGCATCCGATGGGCCGAGGGAGCCATACACTTCGTCGGTCGACACATGCAGAAAACGAAAGTCGTCACGCGCTCGGTCGGACAAGGTAGACCAGTAAGCGCGGCTCGCCTCCAGCAGATTGAAGGTGCCGTTCACATTCGTCTGAACAAAGGCGGCGGGACCATGGATGGACCGGTCGACATGGCTTTCAGCAGCGAAATGTACAATGGCGCGAGGCTGGTGCTCAGCCAGCAAGCGGTCAATCAACTCGCGATCGCAAATATCCCCTTGCACAAAGGTGTGTCGTTTGTCTTCACGCAATGAAGCGAGATTGTTCAGGTTGCCCGCATAGGTCAGTTTGTCGAGGTTCAGAACACTTTCATCGTCAGCCCCTAGCCATTCCAGGACAAAGTTGGACCCAATGAAGCCGGCGCCGCCAGTGACTAAAATCATACTATTGCCTTTATACAATATAACAACATCCTGTGAGGGCAGTATTCTACGTGAATTAAATTACGTGGTTACGGTAATGCCTGCTGAAGTAGCCCCGTGATTCTCCGGACCGTCGGTATTCCTTAAACTAACGATTAGGAATACTGCTATGGATATGCCTATGCCTTCGGGAAGAAATCAGCAAGTGGAAGTCATTACCGGGGTCCAGCGGCGCAGACGCTGGACCCCGGAACAGAAGCTGGAATGGGTCAAGCGCAGTATGGAACCGGGGATGTCGGTGTCCCTGGTGGCTCGGGAAGCGGGTATCACCGCCAGCCAGCTGTTCCAGTGGCGCAAGGCCTATACAGAAGGATCGCTGGTTGCCGTGCGTGCCAATGAGCCCGTCGTGCCAGCGTCTGAACTGCAGGATGCAATGAAGCGCATCAAGCAACTGGAAGCGGCATTGGGACGCAAGACCCTGGAGAATGACATCCTCAAGGAAGCGGTGGACCTTGCCAAAGCAAAAAAGTGGATTGCGCGCTCGCCGCTGTTGCCCGGGGACGACCAATGAGACTGGTGTGTTCGACCCTTGGCGTGGCGCGCAGTCATCTCGTGGCACTGCTCAACCGTTCTGACGACTGGACTGACCGCCGCACGGCACGCAGCCGGATGGATGACACGTTACTGCTGGAAGACGTTCGGCACGTCATTCACGGCCTCGGCACCTATGGCTATCGACGGGTCTGGGGCGTATTGCGACATCAGCATCCCAGGCCGAACGGACAGTCTCCTAACCACAAACGCGTCTATCGGGTCATGCGGGACCATGGCCTGCTGCTCTATCGTCATGGTCAGCGACCGGTCTCTACCCGCAGACACGATGGCAAGGTAGCCGTCGACAGCAGCAATACCCGCTGGTGCTCGGATGGCTTTGAAGTGGCTTGCGACAATGGCGAACGGGTACGGGTAGCCTTTGCGCTGGACTGCTGCGATCGGGAAGTCATGAGCTGGGTGGCGACAACAAAAGGCATTGACGCCGGGCTGGTGGGCGACTTGATGATGCAAGCGATCGAGTCACGATTTGGTCCAAACAGCACGGCGCCATCGGAGATTGAATGGCTGACCGACAATGGCAGTTGCTATACCGCTGCTGAGACACGATCATTTGCGCGTGCACTTGGTCTCAAGCCGGTGACCACGCCGGTTTCCAGCCCGCAGAGCAACGGGATGGCCGAGAGTCTGGTCAAAACCATCAAGCGCGATTACGCCAAGCTGGCATTGCGTCCGGATGCCAAAACTGTGATGCAACAATTGGTGGACTGGTTTGAGCACTACAATACGAAGCACCCGCATAGCGCCCTAAAGTACCTGCCGCCACGCATGTTTAGAGAGAAACAGGCTTTGATTAACTAACGCCGGTGGTACGGGAATATAGGGGCGAGACCACCTGCCTCGCAAAAAATTTTCGCTTTCAAGCTATGTTTATCGGGCCTCTCTTTGTTTATGGTGTTGCAACCCAAACTCAGGCCAACCTAACGCTACATCAACTCAGCTTTACTCTATGACCACCTACGCCATCGGCGACATCCAGGGCTGCCACGCGCGCGCCATCGACCTGATCGACAAGATCCAGACCCGTACCCCTGACGCCCGCCTCGTCTTCGTCGGCGACGCCGTCAACCGCGGGCCGCAATCCCTTGCCATGCTGCGACTGGTGCGCGAACTCGGCGACCGGGCCGAAATGGTGCTGGGCAACCACGACCTGCACCTGCTGGCTGTATCGATTGGTATCCGCAAGCCCGGGCGCGGCGATACGCTTGACGATATCCTGTCAGCACCCGACTGCGCGGAACTGCTCGACTGGCTGCGGCACCGGCCGCTCGCGCTGCGCGAGGATGATTATCTGATGGTGCATGCCGGCCTGTTGCCGCAATGGACGGCCGACCAGGCGCTGGCCCTGGCCCGGGAGGTGGAAGCAGCCCTGCGCGGCCCTGACTGGAAGGATTTCCTGCGCGGCATGTATGGCAATGAGCCAGCGCGCTGGGACGATCACCTGCAGGGCGCCGACCGCCTGCGCTGCATCGTCAACGCGCTGACCCGCATCCGCTTCTGCAGCGCCGACGGCACCATGGATTTCCATACCAAGGATGGCACTGGCGAAGCGCCGGCCGGCTTCATGCCATGGTTCGATGTGCCGGGCCGGCGCTCCTCCGACGTGACCGTCGTGGCCGGGCACTGGTCGACACTGGGACTGGTGGTCCGCCCCGACTTCATCGCGCTCGATACCGGCTGCGTCTGGGGCGGCAAGCTGACTGCGGTGTGCCTGGAAGACAGGGAAATCCTGCAGGTCGATTGCCCGCAATACCAGCAGCCGGGCTAGCGCATCGTCAGCCAGCCGGCAATGGCCCGCTGAACAGGCATTACGCGGCCGCCTTTTCGGCGGCCAGCGCGCCGGCGACCGCATCATGGGCCGCCGCAGCCAGTTCGCGGCGGTGAGCGCCGGCGCTTGGCAGCGCCGGCAGCAGCAGCAGTTCGGCGCGGATGTCGCGGTGGCGCAGTATGGTCAGCATGCTTTGCACGAAGGTGGTGTCGCCAACGTATTCCACCGCCGGATGCGGCCGGCCATGGCGGTCCAGGTAGCGCAAGCCGTAGGGCTGCACCGGCACGTCGGCATCGATTGCCGCCTCGAACAGGTTGGCGTGAAAAGGCAGCACCGTTCCCTGCAGCGACACGGTGCCCTCCGGAAAGAAGGCCACCCGTTCGCCGGCATGGATGCTGTTCACCAAACCCTGGAAAATCCGCCGCACATCCCGCTGGCGGCCGCGGGCAATGAAAATCGTGCCCGAACGCTCACACAGCCAACCGACCAGCGGCCAGTCACGAATATCCGACTTGGCAACGAAGCGGCAGGGCCGCAGGCTGTTGATGGCGAAGATGTCCAGCCAGGACACATGGTTGCAGACGATCAGCGCCGGCGTATCCGACAGCACGCCGCTGACAGACAGCCGCACGCCGCAGATTGCCAGCAGCTTCGCCGACCAGCTGCGTATGCAGCGCTCGCGCAGCGCCGGTCCGGCCAGCGGGAACACTAGCGCACAGGTCGCCAGCCCTTGCAGCAGGTGCAGCACCACCCGCACCAGGTGCAGCGTGCTCACGCCCTGCCCTTTCCCGGCCGGCCGTCCTTGATCATGGGCGGCTGAAGACGACCTGGCCGGCGACAATGGTATGCCTGACCTGGCCGCGCAGTTCATAGCCGAGGAAAGGCGTGTGCTTGCCCTGGCTGGCCAGCGCGGCGGCCTTCACGGTCCAGCGCGCTTCCGGATCGAAGATGCAGAGATCGGCCGGCGCGCCCTCTTCCAGCCGGCCGCCGGCCAGCCCGGCCAGCTGCGCCGGCGCCGGGCTGATCTTGGCGATGGCCTGCGACAGGCCGTCGCCCTTGCCGTCTTCCTCGGCCCACTTCAACGCCAGCGACAACAGCAGTTCCAGACCGGTGGCGCCGGGCGAGGCCTCGCCGAACGGCAGCAGTTTCTCGTCGTCGTCGACCGGCGTATGGTCGGAGCAGATCGCGTCGACGGTGCCGTCCATCAGTCCCTGGCGCAGCGCATCGCGGTCGCGCTGCGAGCGCAGCGGCGGCGTCATGCGGGCATTCGAGTCGAAAAAGCCGATATCGGCATCGGTCAGGTGCACATGGTGGGCGGAAACGTCGCAGCTCAGGCGCAGGCCTTCCTTCTTTGCCGCCCGCACCAGCGCAACGCCAGCGGCGGAGGAAATCCGGCAGAGATGTACCCGGGCGCCTGTCGAGCGCATCAGTTCGAAGATCGTGTACAGCGCGATGGTTTCCGCCATCACCGGCACGCCAGACAAGCCCAGGCGCGAGGCGATCGGGCCGCTGTGGGCGATGCCGTTGCGGCCGAGGTGCGCATCCTGGGCGCGCAGCCAGACGGTGTAGCCGAAGGTCTGCGCATATTGCATTGCGCGCATCAGCACCGTGGTGTCGAGGATGGGCTCATCGGCCTGGGAAAAGCCGACGCAGCCGGCATCGGTGAGTTCGGCCATCTCGGTCAGCGACTGGCCCTTCAGGCCGACGGTCAGCGCGCCGAGCGGATAGACATGGGCCTGGTTCATGCTGCGGGCGCGGTGGCGCAGCATTTCGACCAGGCCGGGCTCGTCCAGCACCGGGTCGGTGTCGGGCGGGCAGACCAGGCTGGTCACGCCGCCCTGGATGGCCGCCTGCAATTCCGATTCCAGCGTGGCCTTGTACTCGTAGCCGGGTTCGCGCAGCCGCGCCGACAAATCGACCAGGCCAGGCGCCACCACCAGTCCCTGCGCATCGATGGTCCGGTCGGCCTGGAAGCCGGCCGGCGCGGCGCCGACCGCGGCGATCTTGCCATCGGCCAGGTAGAGGTCGCGGCTGGCGTCTATCCCGTTGGCCGGATCGATCAGCCGGCCATTCTTGATATGGAGTTTCATAAGTTCCTAGTTCTGCGGCCAGGCATGCCTGGCGATCTCTGTTCTTCTGCTCTGCTGTTCTTCGGCGTTGATGCGGGCATTAATTGCCGGCGAGGATGCTCATCACCGCCATCCGCACCGCGATGCCGAAGGTGACCTGGGGCAGGATCACCGCCTGGGCGCCGTCAGCCACGGCGGACTCGATTTCCACGCCGCGGTTCATCGGGCCGGGATGCATCACGATCGCATCCGGCTTGGCCATCGCCAGCCGTTCGGTGGTCAGGCCGTAGCTCTTGAAGTATTCCTGGGCCGACGGCAGCAGCGCGCCGCTCATGCGCTCGTTCTGCAGGCGCAGCATGATGATCACGTCGACATCCTTCAGGCCTTCGCGCATGTCGGTAAAGACCCGCACGCCCAGTTGCTCCAACCCGCTGGGCAGCAGGGTGCGCGGACCGATGGCCCGCACTTCCGGCACGCCCAGCGTGGTCAGCGCATGGATGTCCGAGCGCGCCACCCGGCTATGCAGGATGTCGCCGACGATGGCGACCGTAAGGTTGCTGAAATCCTTCTTGTAATGCCGGATGGTGTACATGTCCAGCAGGCCCTGGGTCGGGTGCGCATGGCGGCCGTCGCCGGCGTTGACCACGTGCACATGCGAGCGGCCGGTGTCGGTCAGGTGCTTGGCGATCAGGTAGGGCGCGCCCGACTGCGCATGGCGCACCACGAACATGTCGGCATGCATCGCCGCCAGGTTGTCGATGGTGTCGAGCAGCGACTCGCCCTTGCTGGCGCTGGAGGCGGAAATGTTCAGGTTGATTACGTCGGCCGACAGGCGCTTGGAGGCGATCTCGAAGGTGGTGCGGGTCCGGGTCGAGTTCTCGAAGAACAGGTTGAAGACGCTCTTGCCGCGCATCAGCGGCACTTTCTTGACTTCACGGTCGCTGATGCCGACGAAGGAAGAGGCGGTGTCGAGGATCTGATTGACGATGGCCTTGGGCAGGCCTTCGATGGTCAGGAGGTGCTGCAGTTCGCCATTCTTGTTCAGTTGCGGATTATGCATGGTCTACGGTAAAGGAAAGTTTGCCGTCGTCGGCGCGTTGCAGTACGAGGCGCTCGCCGGGGGCCAGCGCAAGGGTGTGGGCGACAAAGTCGGCGGCGATCGGCAGCTCGCGCTCGCCGCGGTCCACCAGCGCGGCCAGCATGATGCGCGCCGGGCGGCCATAGTCGAACAGCTCGTTGATGGCCGCGCGCGTGGTCCGACCGGTGTAGAGCACGTCGTCGACCAGCAGGATGGTCGCGCCATCCACGTCGAACGGGATCTGGCTGGGCTTCACATCCGTGGGCAGGCCTTTTTCGGCATAGTCGTCGCGGTAGAAGGAGACGTCGATATAGCCCAGGCGGCCATCGACATCGAGTTCCGTGGCCAGCCGGTCGGCCAGCCAGGCGCCGCCGGAGTAGATGCCGACCAGCGCGACCTTGTCCACATTGGCCAGCGCGTCTTTTACCTGCCGGGCGAGCGCGGCGTACAGCGCCTCGGCGTCGAGTTCATGATGGGGCATATTCGTCAAAGTATTGTTGCAGGATGATTGCGGCGGACTGGTCGTCGATGCGCTCGCCGCGGCGCTGCGACAGCACCGCCGACGAGTAGCGCTCGTCGACCAGCACGGTGTCGACGCCATAGCGGCCGTGCAGCTGGTTGGCGAAGCGGCGGCAGCGCACCGTCATTTCATGTTCGGCGCCGTCCGGATGGCTGGGCAGGCCGACCACGCAGAGCGCCGGCTGCCATTCGGCGATCAGCGCGCCCAGCGCGGCGAACTTGCCGTCATTGGTGGGCGCATCGATGATCACAAGCGGCTGGGCCTGGCGCATGCCGGTATTGCCTACCGCCACGCCGATCCGCCTGAGTCCGAAGTCAAAGCCGAGCACCGTCTTCACGCGGCCGCCGTACTCAGCGGCGCCGTACCCGGCCGTTTATGCATGCCCGGCCTCGCCGCTGAGCATCATCGGGTCGATGCCCAGCAGTTTCAGCGCGGCGGAAAAGCGTTCCTCCACCGGCAGGTCGAAGATGACGGCCGGGTCGGCCTTCACCGTCAGCCAGCCGTTGCGGGTGATCTCTTCTTCCAGCTGGCCGGCGCCCCAGCCGGCGCAGCCCAGCGTGACCAGCAGATGGCGCGGCCCGCCGGTGGCGGCCACGGTTTCCAGCACGTCCTTGGAGGTGGTCAGCACGATGTCGTCGGTGACTTTCATCATCGAGGAAAAGTCGCCGAACGGCGCATGCAGCACGAAGCCGCGCTCGACCTGCACCGGGCCGCCGAACAGCACCGGCTTGTCAGCCATCTGGCGGGCGTCGATGTCCAGGGAAAGGTCGATGCGCTCGAACAGCGTCGGCATCATCATGTCGGTCGGCTTGTTGATGATCACGCCCAGCGCGCCGTCTTCATTGTGCTCGCACATGTAGACCACCGCGCCGCCGAAGATCGGGTCGAGCATGGACGGCATCGCGATCAGGAAGTGATTGGCCAGATGCAGGCCGGGCTCGGCCGCGAAAGCCGCATCGCTGCGCGCCTGTGCCGTGCCGCGCGATCTGGAAGAGGGGTCTGGAGTATCGCTTTGCTTGGCCATAATCCGCGCATTTTATCAGTTTTGCCCAGCCGGATGCCCGATCTGGCATCATGGCAACTCTTTGCGAGGCGGCCCGGCCGCCCTGCGCCATTCTCCGCAATTTTCCCCGTCATGAGCTTATTCAACACATCACTCGTCTGGTTCCGGCGCGACCTGCGCACGTTCGATCAGGCCGCGCTGCACGAGGCGCTCAGCCTATCGGCCACCGTGCACTGCGTCTTCATTTTCGACCGTGAAATTCTCGATCCGTTGCAGGCGCAGGCCAACAAAGCCGACCGCCGGGTCGATTTCATCCACCAGAGCCTGGCCGAACTGGATGCCGAACTGCGCATGCACGGCGGCGGGCTGATCGTGCGCCATGCCCATGCATCGACCGAGATCCCGCGGCTGGCGGCGCAACTGGGCGTGCAAGCCGTTTTCATCAACGAAGACTACGAGCCGGCCGCGGTGGCGCGCGATGCCGCGGTCGCCGGCGCGCTGATGGCCGAGGGCCGCCGCCTGGTTCTCTGCAAGGACCAGGTCATCTTCGAGAAATCGGAAGTGCTGACCCAGGCTGGCCGGCCGTACTCGGTCTTCACGCCCTACAAGAATGCCTGGATGAAGGCCCTGATGGCCGCAGCCGATCCGCATGCGGACCATCCCCTGCTGCACAAATATGCGGCAGCGCCGGATTATCGCCGCCTGGCAGCTGCGCCGGCAGGCATGCCGTCGCTGGCCGACCTCGGCTTTGAAACCAGCGACCTGGCCAGCCTGGGTATCGCCGCGGGCATGACCGGCGGGCAGGACCTGATCGACGAATTCATGGACCGCATCCGCGACTACGACACGGCCCGCAACTTTCCGGCCGTGCGCGGCACCTCGCACCTGTCGGTGCATCTGCGCTTCGGCACCGTGTCGGTCAGGGCGCTGGCGCGGCGCGCGCTGCAGGCGATGCACAATGGCGAAGGCGGCCAGGGCGCGGCGGTATGGCTGTCGGAACTGATCTGGCGCGATTTCTACTTCAGCATCCTGCACCATTTCCCGCATGTGGCCACGCAGGCCTTCAAGCCGGAATACGACCGCATTTCCTGGGAAACCGGAGCGCATGCCGACCAGGCTTACCAGGCATGGTGCGAGGGCCGCACCGGCTATCCCCTGGTGGATGCGGCCATGCTGCAGCTCAACCGCACTGGATTCATGCATAACCGCCTGCGCATGGTGGCCGCCTGTTTCCTGATCAAGGACCTGGGCATCGATTACCGTCGCGGCGAACGGTATTTCGCCGAGAAGCTCAACGACTTCGACCTGTCCGCCAATAATGGCGGCTGGCAGTGGGCCGCCTCCTCCGGCTGCGACGCGCAGCCCTGGTTCCGGATTTTCAACCCGGTCACGCAATCGGAAAAATTCGATGCCGATGGCGCCTTCATCCGGCGCTGGCTGCCGCAGCTGGCCAGGCTGAGCGCCAGGGATATCCATGCGCCATGGAAGGCGGCGCCCGAGGCACTGAAGAAGGCTGGCGTGACGCTGGGCGAGCATTATCCGATGCCGCTGGTGCGCCACGAGGAAGCGCGCGAGCTTACCTTGCAGCGCTATGCGGTAGTGAAAAAAGAAGCGACGGAAGCAGCATGAATGGCTGCGGGCTTTGCGGCACATCGGACGGCGCGTAGGGCGGAATACCCGGAAAGGGCATGCCGCCTTTGGTCGACCTAGTGAGGTGTCCGGCCTGGCCCACCCCGGTTCATTGCCCTGCGGCCGCCTGCATCTCGCGCCCTGTGAATGCAAGGACGAACTTCAGCAGGTCGGCTTCCTGGTAGGGCTTGCCCAGATACTCGTTCACGCCCAGGTCCATTGCATAGTTGCGATGCTTGGTCGCAGTGCGCGAGGTGATCATGATGATGGGAATGTGACGGGTGCGGCTGTCGCCGCGCACGTTGCGGGTCAGGTCGAAGCCATCCATGCGCGGCATTTCGATGTCCACCAGCATCAGGTCGGGCGTGACGGTCTGCAACTGTTCCAGCGCGTCCACGCCATCCTTGGCCAGCATCACCTGATAGCCTTCGCGCGTCAGGAAACGCTGGGTCACGCGGCGCACTGTCAGTGAATCATCGACCACCATCACGATGGGTTGGCTCTGCGGCGAATGCGACGCCTGCTCGGATGCCAGCCTGGCGCCCTGCCGGGAACGTGGCGCGGCTTCCAGCAGACGCTGCGCCAGCGGCACCGGGTCGAGAATCAGCACGATATCGCCGGAGCCCAGCACCGTGGCGCCGGCCACGCCCGCCATCCGCGCCAGTTGCGGCCCGACGTTCTTGACCACGACCTCGCGGTTGCCCAGCACATCGTCCACATGCACCGCCACCCGGCTGTCACCGCTTTTCAGAATCAGCAGCGGCGAGTATTGCTGGGTCACCGGCGATGCCTTGGCGTCACCCAGCAGTTCGGACAGGTAATACAGCGGCACCTGCTCGCCGCGCCAGGTTACCGCGCCTTCGGCATAGGCATCGGCCAGCGCGCCGGCCTTCAGCTGCTGCACCTGCTCCACCAGCACCGAGGGCACCGCATAGGTATTGCCGCCGGTAGTCAGCACCACCACCTGCGTCACCGCCAGCGTCAGCGGCAGCCTGACCAGGAAGGTGGCGCCCTGGCCGGGGTGGCTGTCGATGGTCACGCGGCCGCCTAGCCCGGCGGCTTCGGAGCGCACCACGTCCATGCCGATGCCGCGTCCGGCCAGCTCGGTCACATCCTGCGCAGTGGAAAAACCGGGATGGAAGACCAGTTCCCGCAGCTCGGCGTCGCTGGGCGAGGCATGCGGTTCCAGCAAGCCCGCGGCCTCGGCCCGGGCACGGATGCGCGCAAGGTCGAGGCCACGGCCATCGTCGGAAAACTGGATGACGACTTCATTGCCTTCCTGGCGGATTTCAACCTTGAGCTCGCCAATGTCCTTCTTGCCCGCCGCCAGCCGCTCTTCCCTGCTTTCAATGCCGTGCACGATGGCATTGCGCAGCAGGTGTTCGAACGGGCCGGCCATCTTTTCCAGCACGCCACGGTCGATTTCCACGGCACCGCCGCGGATGTCGAGGTTGACGCGCTTGTCGAGTTCCTTGGCTGCCTGGCGCGTGACCCGGTACAGCCGCTCGGCCACGCTGCCGAACTGCACCATGCGCACCCGCATCAGGTCCTGCTGCAGGTCGCGCGTCAGGCGCGATTGCTGCTGCAGGTCGGCACTGGCCTGCTCCACGCCACGCACCAGATTCTGCTGCACCGAGGAGACGTCGCTCACGGTTTCGGTAATCATCCGGGTCAGTTCCTGCAGCCGGGTGAAACGGTCGAATTCAAGCGGATCAAAGCCGCGCTCGGCGGAATGCGCCATCTGGGAGGCCATCTGGCTTTCGGCCTGGATTTCCAGTTCCCGCAATTGGGAACGCAGACGCGTCACGTTGTCCGTCAGTTCGGACAGCGACTGGTTGAGGCCTGAAACGCCGTTCTCCACCCGCGAGCGGGAAATCGATACTTCGCCGGCCTGATTGACGAGCCGGTCGATGATATCCACACGCACCCGCAGCAGCGGCGCGCTGGCGGAAGCATGGGTTTTTTCGGCGGGCGCTTCGGCAACGACGGCACTCGATACCGCGCCGTGGACCACGGCGGGCGCCAGCTTGCCGGCTTCCGGATTCTGCAACTGGTCGTGCAGATACAGGCCGACATCGAAGCGGCCCAGCAGATCTTCGAACACGGCAGGCGTCGGCGTTCCGACCGCGCTGACCTGCTCGATACGGCTTTCCATATCATGCATCTGCTGGCCCAGGCGCATTGCGCCGGCCATCCTGGCGCTGCCCTTGACGGTATGCAGCAGGCGCAGCAGACCCTGCACCGGTTCCCTGGAAGCCGGTTCAGCCTGCCAGGCGCGCAACAGCAACTGGATCTGCGGCAGCAGGTCGCTGGCCTCCTCCAGGAACACCGGCAGCAAATCCGGATCGAGTTCATCGCGCGGCATGCGGCCGGTGTCGGCTGACGGCTCCACGGTCGCACCGGTTTCCGGCGTCGCAGCAAGGTCGGCGCCGGCGGATGCCTGGCTGCCAAAGCCTGCCAGCGGCCGCGTCCTGGCGCCGGGAATGCCTGGGTCTGCCGCCTCGACCTGATCCGGCTCGGCAAGTCCGCTCGTGTCCGCAGCGACATCGCCTGTTTGCCGGAGTTCCTCGGCAACGAAGGCAGGCAAGGCGGATTGCACTTCCACAGCCGCCGTGGCGGCGCGGGCCATGACCTGCTGGCGCATTTCTTCCAGGATGCGTACCTGATGCGGCGCGGCGGGCGGCATGTCGCCCAAGGCAAACTGCCGCAGCATCTGCCTGAGCTCGCTGACTGCGGCGTCGAGGTCGTCGAATTCCTGCACGCTCAAGGGAACGGGCTTGCGCGCCAGCGCCTGCAGTACCCGTTCCAGCGCATAGGCCACTTCCTGCAAGGGAACGAAGCCGACCGTGGCTGAGCTGCCGGCCAGCGAGTGCGCCGCGTGAACGGCAACCGTGTTGACGGTGCGGCCGGCCTCATGCCGCCATTCGGACAGGTCCTGGGCCAGCACCCGTACCAGGTCGTCGGTCTCGGCCAGGTAGATATTGTGCAGCGGCACACTGATTTCGAGATCGCCGATGCGCTTGATGCTGTCGTCCAGCCGGTTTTCCACCGCATGCACTTCGGGGAAACTGATCACCTGCGCCATGGGCGCGGTTTCGGCCGGAAGCGCCGGCGTGATGTCGTCAATGCTGGCGCCGTCTTCATGCGCTTGCACCATGTCGCCTGACAATTCCGGTTCCGCCGGTTCCGCCGGCTGCGCCGCCTCTGTCATCTGGGCGGGAATCGCCGGTTCCTGGACGTCATCCAGCAGCGCTTTGGTGTCCAGGACGCCGGCTTCTTCCAATGCCGGCAGTTCGGGCAACTCGACTTCCCCGACGGCAGGCAACAGATCCTCCTGCGCTGGAATCGCTTCCACCGGGTGCGCCTGCAAAGGCTCAGGGTGCAGCGGGTCCGACAGCTCCCCGTGCGGGAGCGCGACATGATCCGCATGATCGGCGGTGGCGAATGCGTCCAGTCCAGCATGCTCGACCCCGGCGGCAGGCGCCTGCCCGGTTTCAAGCGTCAACGTGACCGCTTCAAGGTTTTCCAGCGTTTCAGGCTGGTACGGTGCTTCGCCAGCGGCTTCGGGCTGGTCAGGCAACACCGGCGCCGCCTCGGCGGGCGCGGCCAGTGGCGCAGCTTCCTCGGCAGGCAACCTGCCGCCATCGCGGACTGCCTCTGCGGCGAATACCAATGCGTCGGGGCGGCGTGCAGACGAGCCTTCCTGCTTCAGGTCGGCCACCCAGGCGCTCAATTCGCGATGCGCCCGCTCGATCAGGTCGCACAGATCGGCGCTGGCGGGCGTGCCATCCGACAGGGCCAGGTTCAGGGTCTTTTCCAGTCCCCATGCGGCTTCGCCGAATGCATTGAGCCCAACCATGCGGCCACTGCCCTTGAGCGTATGGAAAGCCCGCCGCAACGTGGTCAGGCTGGCCTGGTCATGTGGCGCCAAGCGCAGCAGCGGCAGGGTAATCGCGACATTCTCCAGCACCTCTTCGGCTTCGCCGAGGAAGATTTCCAGCAATTCGGCGTCGACCGCTTCGTCAGATGTGCTTTCGGTTATCGGCGCCGGTACCGGGTTTGGTGCAGCCACGGACCCATGCGCCTGCTCTGCCGGCACAGGGTCTTCTTCTGACGGCTGGGTGGCGGCAATGCCTTGCCGCTCCGCGCCGTCGACAATCATGGCGGCTGCCATCGGCACCGCCGGGGCTGGCATTGCCGTGTCGGCGGCATCGGCTTCCGCCGCGACCGGCGACGGCGCTGTCACCGTTTCCGCCTGGAGTGGCTGCAACAAGTTCGTCGCCGCTTTGGCGGCCTCCGTTTCCAGAGGCGCAGCTGGCACGGTGGCATCAGCAGGTGCTGGCTCAGCCAGTACAGCGTCGGCTTTCGGTATGGCAGCGCCTTGCGACTCCGCGATGGCAGCGACATCGACCTCCCTGCCCTGGCCTCGCGGCACATTGACGTTTCTGAACAAGCCGTTATGGGCATCGAACACGAAACGGCCTTTCGCCGCCTCGCTATCCACCCGCAAGCTCTCCAGGAAGAAACTGAGCAGGCCAAGGTTACGCGCCACCTGCTGGAATTCGGGCCGGCCAGGCTCGCCCTCGAATTCCGGCAAGGCGAATTCCGCAACCCGCGCGCGCACATTGCGCACCGCAAGCACGGCCTGATCGAGATCGAGGATGGACAGCCCGCCCTCGATCTGGTGCAGGATGCCGTCAATCGGCGCCAGCGCGGTACGCTTGGCGGAATTGCTGAAGAATTCATCCAGCAGCTTTTCAACCTGCGCCAGGTTGCCGCGCATTTCATCTGCAAGCGTGGCGACCGTATCGCGCTGCTGGGCATCGCGGGAAAACTGATCCAGCCATTGCGCCTGGCCAGCCGGCGCGACGCCATCCAGCCGTGCCGCCAGGCGCGCAGCCAGGCTGGCTGCAGTGGCATGCATGCTGGCGCTGGAACGCGCACCGTGGCGCAACGCGTTTTCCAGGAAAAGCAGGCTGGCGGCGACATCCAGCGCCAGGGCTTCGTCCTGTGTTGCCCGGTGCTGGTCGGCGCTGCGGCGCAACTGCTGCGTCAAGTCGTCCAGAGAAGGAGACCGCAGGCCAGCCACCAGTTCGGCAAGGGCGGCAATCTCCTGCACAAAGCTGTCGCCGGCCTGCGCATCGCCGCCAGCCACGCGGTCCCATGCGGTCTTGGCGGCCTGCAGGCGCTCTCTTGCGCTGTGCAGGATGGCGCTGTCAACCAGGCCGTAGCGAGCGATTTCCACCTCATCGGGATTGATCGCGGAAAGGCCATATACCTGGCGGATCTGCTGCAGTTTCGGCGATGGATCTGCCGCTGTGGCGATGAAGAACAGCGCATCCCTGAGCAGGCGTTCGCTGGTTTCGGAAGGCGCATCGTCGAGCTTGCGCAACTGCATGTTGATGCGCCCGAACAGCTGCTTGACATGGACGGCGGGACTGATTTCGCCGGTTGCCACGCCGGCCGCGAAACCATGCAGCACCCACCAGTAGGCCTGCCCCAGCCTGCCCGGCGCGCGCCGCACGAAATCGGCCAGCACGTCGGCCAGCACCGCGGCGCTGCCTTTCTCGGCCTGCGCATCGGTGCTCTTGAGCAGGGGCAGCAATGCCTTCTCAAAGCGCTGACGCAACTGCGCCACGTCTGCCGCACTGGCGGCCGCTGCCGGCGTGGCCAGCCTGGGCCTGATCGTCAGGTCGGGGAAATAGAGATCGGAAGGATGTACCCGGCCTATCCCGCGCGCCTGCTGCAGGTCGCGGAAATAGGGATACAGCCTGAGCGCCTGCGGCGCCACGCCGGCCAGCAGTTCATCCAGGTATTCGACCAGGGCATGACAGCCAGCGGCCACTGCCGCAAGGCTTTCGCCTCCCGACGCGGCTTCGGCTTCGGCGGCTCGCGTCAGAAGCGCTTCCATTGCTTCGATAACCTGTGGTGCGCCCGCTATGTCGACGATCTGCAATGCGCCCCGCGCCTGGTGCAAGAGCGTGCCGGCCTGGCGCAGCGCCGTGGCCCGGGCATCGGACTCCTGCCCGCCGACCGAAAGGGCAAGGGCGCTGGCACGCGTCAGGCTGGCGCGGATCTCTTCCATCACCCAGGACAAGGGTCCGGTATCGAATTGATCCAGGGCACCCGGATTGGAAGAATGACTGCTCATGAATGCCTCATGGTTTCAAATGGGTACGATGCGCGCGCCTGCATCGGATGCGCCCGGTCAGGGTGCAGTGTCCGGCCGCGACACCGTCGGCCCGGCGTTACGCAACACGGAAGCGGGAGACGGAATTCTTCAGCTCCTCAGCCAGCTGGGAAAGCGTATGAATCGATTGCGCGGTCTGTTGCGTGCCCTGCTGCGTATGCTCGGTCACTGTCAGAATGTTCTGGATGTTGCCGGCGACGCTGCTGGCCGACTGCGCTTGGCGCCCCGTGGCCGCGGAAATCTCCTGAATCAGTTCCGCCAGCTGATTGGAAACCCGGCGGATATCCAGCAGCGCCGCACCGGCAGCGTCCGACAGGCGGGCGCCCTCGACCACGCCCTGGGTGGACTTTTCCATTGCCGCCACGGCATCGTGGGTGTCGGTCTGAATGGTGCGCACCAGCGCGCCGATCTGCTTGGTCGCTTCGGCCGACCGTTCCGCCAGCCGCTGCACCTCCTCCGCCACCACCGAGAAGCCACGCCCCGCCTCGCCGGCGGAGGCGGCCTGGATCGCGGCATTGAGCGCCAGCACGTTGGTTTGTTCGGTAATGTCGGAAATCAGCTCGGTGATCTCGCCGATTTCCTGCGAGGATTCGCCCAGCCGCTTGATGCGCTTGGATGTTTCCTGGATCTGCTCGCGGATCTCGGTCATGCCCTTGATCGCGTTTTCCACCGCGCGCGAACCCTGCTCCGCAGCGGTCACCGAGTGGCGGGCCACTTCGGCGGACTCGCTGGCCGAACGCGACACCTCGGTAATCTGGCTCGCCATCTGCAATACCGCCTGGCCGGTTTCCTGGATTTCCCTGGACTGCTTTTGCGATGCGTCCAGCAGTTCGGCGGAAATATTCTGCGCTTCATTCGATGCCGAGCGGACCTGCTCGGCGGTCTTGGTGACACGTCCGACCAGGCCGCGCAATTCCTCGACGGTGTAGTTCAGCGAGTCGGCGATTGCGCCGGTAATGTCTTCCGACACCGTGGCCTGCACGGTCAGGTCGCCGTCAGCCACCTCCTGCAGTTCATTCATCAGCCGCAGAATCGCCGCTTGGTTCTGGTCATTGGCGGCCTTGGCCTGCTCTTCCTGGCGCTGCGCCTCCAGCCGCTGGGCTTCCGCCGATTCGCGCCGCGTTTCCGCTTCCTGCGCGCGGTTGCGGCTGTCGAGCAGCAGCACGCGGGCAATGCCGGCAGCGGAAAGCAGCGCCGTGAGCGCGAAGACCAGCATGGGCCAGAAGGTCCAGCCTATCGATTCCTCATGGGCGCGGTAAGCGCGCTGCAGGTTGGTCAAACGCTCGCGGAGCGCTTCGTTTTCCGTGAAGATCAACTGTTCCGCCTGCTTGGCGGCGATGAAGTTCTGCAGGTTGCCGAGGATGCTGGATACCGATTTCTGATAGTCGCCAAAGGTCTTTTGCAGCTCCATCAGCTTTTCGCGGGTGTCCGGATCACGGGTCACGGACAGGCGCATGATGTCGCTGCCGCTCAGGAAGCCATCGGTAATGTCGCGGAAGGTATTGGTATCCTTGCCGAGCAGGAAAGCGGTTTCCGGATTCACGCCTTCGGAGGTCAGGAATTCGTTGGCGCTGCGGCCCAGACGCTGGGTCAGCATCACCAGTTGGCCGGCCGCGGCGATTTCACGCGGCGAAGCGCCGCCCTGGGCCTTGAGCGTGGAGATCTGCTCGGTCAGTTCCAGCAGCGTCGGCGACAGCGCGTTGAGCTTTTGCAGCGTGGCGCCGAAACCGGACAATTCCTTCTGCAGCTTCAGCACCGTGCCCGCGGCCTTGTCTGAACTGGCCCAGGCCTTGCGCGTCTCGGTGAGGATGTCGCTGATGTCGCCGCGCGCGCCGGGAATAGAGCGGCCCTGGTAGGCGCCGCCGTTGGCCAGCACATCGAGATCGGTGTTGAGTTCGCGCCGGCTGTCGACCAGCTGCGAGAACGCCGACGCATTGCCCTGGATCGCATTCGGCGCCGCCTTGCCGATACGCTGGGAGTGCATCAGCGCATTGCCGGCGATCTGGGACTGCAGCGAGTTGATGCTGGAGGTGGACGAATTAAGCCAGACCGCGCCGGAGCCGAGCAGCAGCGAGCCGCCCAGCAGGCCGAGCAGGATGCGCATCTGGTATTGCAGCGGAAAGTGCCGGAACATCGACGGGGAAAATCTGGCGCTCATCGCTGCGGCGGACGCAGCCGCGCTGCCGGCATTCCTGGTCTTGTCTTTTCCCCTGGCCTTGCGGCCAGCACCGGCGGAAGGCGGTGCGGACGGCGCGGAAGCGGTATTGGCCAGCGCAGGCTCGAGTTCAGGCAATGCGCGCTGCTTCTTGAGCTTGTTGAGAAAATCCAGATTGAACGCCATGCATAGTCTCCTGATGCCGATTACGGTAATTCCAGGCGCGACCGCCTGGCGGTCATGAACCTACATGCAAAAATCGGGAATCCCGCGTGATCAGGGAAAGATCCAGCTCAGTCCATTCGTGCGCCTCCTGGTCCAGATGCTTCCGGCCCAGCCATGACGCATTATCGGCAGCTGCGGCCGGATTCTTTAACGTCATGTCGTCGCTGCTGCGCAGGCCCAGCACCCGCGACACCAGAAGTCCGCAGTTGAAACCAAGCAACGGCGCGAAAGCCACGATGCGGCTTTCCTTCGTGATGGCGGTGGTTTCCTCGCCCTGGAAACGGGCAAGATCGATCACACCGATCAGGTTGCCGCGGACATTCACCAGCCCGCGATACCAGTCCTGCGTGAGCGGCACCGGCGTGATGCCGGCGATGGTCATGATTTCGCCGGCCTGCTTCAGGTCCAGCAGCAGGCGGCTTGCGCCGACCATCACGCCAAGCTGGTTGCGATGCAGCTCGGCGCCGCTGCGCGCGGCCTGCATGCGGTCGACCAGGTGCGTCTGGTAATCACGCAGTCGGGCCCGCCGGCCGGCCCGGTCGGCAACGCTGTGAGTGGCTGGGGAAGCGTGCTGCTGCGCGGGCTGGAGGTTGGCCATGGCTTAGCCAAGCGCCGCTATTTTTGCCAGCAGTTCCTGGGGATCGACTGGCTTGACGATGTAGTCGCGGGCGCCCTGGCGCAGGCCCCAGATGCGATCGGTTTCCTGGCCCTTGCTGGTGCACATGATGATGGGCACTTCCTGGGTTTCAGGGTTGCGGCTGATGGCGCGCGTGACCTGGAAGCCGTTCTGGCCCGGCATCACCACGTCCATCAGAATGAGCTGGGGCCGGTCGGCCTTGACCTTCAGCAGCGCTTCCTCGCCGTTTTCGGCAGTGGAAACGGAAAAACCGTGCTTGATCAGGATGTCGGACAGAAAGTAACGTTCTGTCGGCGAATCATCGACTACCAGAATTTTTTGTATGGCCATCGCATTAACCTTGGAATGAGTGCACTACCGGGAAACCGCGGCTGCGGTGTATTCGCGCACCGTGCGCAACAGGCTGTCTTTGGTGAACGGCTTGGTGAGATAGGCGTTGGAGCCGACCATGGCGCCGCGCGCACGGTCGAACAGGCCGTCCTTGGAGGACAGCATCACGACCGGCGTTGAATGAAACCGCACGCTTTTTCTGATCAGCGAGCATGTCTGATAGCCGTCCAGACGTGGCATCAGGATGTCGCAGAAGATCAGAGCCGGATTGTGGTCATTCATTTTCGCCAGCGCGTCGAAACCGTCTTCCGCCAGAACGGTCTGGTACCCGGCCTGCCCCAGGAAAATCTCTGCCGACCGTCGGATCGTGCTGCTGTCGTCGATCACCATGATTTTCAGGGCGACGTTTTCAGTAGGTGTTGTCATGGCGCCATCCTGTTGAAGCTTCGTAATATACGGCGCATTCATGACTAAAAGCAAGATCGTTAAATCGGCATTACGGGGCCATCATTCCCTGACGTGGTATTTATGCGAATGCTTGAGAAATTGCTACTGGCAATCGCACGAATGCGCGAAATGCCAATGTCACATTGTTAAACCGCGACCATTTCAAAGTCTTCCTTGCGCGCGCCGCATTCCGGGCAGGTCCAGTTCATCGGGACCTGGTCCCAGCGGGTGCCGGCGGCGATGCCTTCTTCCGGCAGGCCTTCGGCCTCGTCATAGATCCAGCCACAGATCAGGCACATCCAGGTTTTGTAGTCGGTTGCGGCCGTTGTGTCATTGCTCACGGTGTACTGCCCTTCAAGTAAAATGCAAAGTCGGATATCTTAATCTAGTCCCTGTGCAAAACCAAACTTCTCCGCTCGTGATGAGCTTCAATGTCGCCGATCCGGTCGGCGCCACCGGCATACAGGCCGACCTGGCTTCCTTCGCCGCGATGGGCTGCCACGGCCTTTCCGTCGTTACCGCGATTGCCGTCGGCGATACCGCCCGCGTCGAGGATGCGCAGACCATCGAGGCCGACTGGGTGTCGGACCAGGCCCGGGTCATGCTGGAGGACATGCCGGTGTCGGCCTTCAAGGTGGGTTACCTGGGCGGCATCGAGAATGTCTCGGTGATCGCCGAGATCGTCTCCGACTATCCCGACATTGCGCTGGTGCTCGACCCCTTCTCCAGCCGCATGCCCGACCTCGGCAGCGACGGCGAGGACCTGCTGGTGGCCGTGCGCGAATTGCTGGTGCCGCAGACCACCCTGCTGCTGCTGTCGGCGGTGGAGCTGTCGCGGCTCGCCGAAACCTGGCGCGAACCCAGCAGCCGCGACATGCTGGCAGACGATGCGATGCACCTGGTGGACCTGGGCTGCGAATACGTGTTCGTCACCAATGCGCCGGACGAGGTGCAGAAGGTCGCCAACAGCCTGTTCAACGAGTCCGGCCGGGTGCGGCACGACAGCTGGGCGCGCCAGCCCGGCGCCTTCAGCGGCGCCGGCAGCACGCTGTCGGCCACCATCGCGGCCATGCTTGCCAATGGCCTGGACGTGCCGGAAGCCGTGCTGGAAGCGCAGGAATTCATCGTGGCCGCGCTGGCCCATGCCGGTCGGATGGGCATGGGCAAGCTGATACCCGACCGCCTGTTCTGGGCCCGCGATACCGACGAAATGGCCTGACCGCGCCCCTGCCCTCTTCTCTCCCCGCAGCCGCCGCGCCAACCTTTATAAAGCGATTACCATGACCTCGAATAACGACATCCTGTTTGAACGCGCCCAGCGCACCACGCCTGGCGGCGTCAATTCCCCGGTGCGCGCCTTCCGTTCCGTGGGCGGCACGCCGCGCTTCATTACCCGCGCCGCCGGCCCCTATTTCTGGGATGCCGACGACCGCCGCTATATCGACTACATCGGCTCCTGGGGACCGGCCATCGTCGGCCATGCCCATCCCACCGTGATCAAGGCGGTGCAGGAAGCGGCCGAGCGCGGCCTGTCGTTCGGCGCGCCGACCGAGGGCGAGGTGCAGATGGCCGAGGAAATCTGCCGGCTGGTGCCGTCGCTGGAGCAGGTGCGTCTGGTGTCCTCGGGCACCGAGGCGGCAATGAGCGCGCTGCGCCTGGCGCGCGGCGCGACCGGCCGCGACCTGGTGGTGAAGTTCGAAGGCTGCTACCACGGCCACGCCGATTCGCTGCTGGTCAAGGCCGGCAGCGGCCTGCTGACCTTCGGCAATCCGACCTCGTCGGGCGTGCCGGAAGACTTTGCCCGCCACACCATGGTGCTCGACTTCAACGACCCGCAACAGCTCGAGGACACCTTCGCCAAGGTCGGCGACCGCATCGCCTGCGTGATCGTCGAGCCGGTGGCCGGCAACATGAACCTGCTGCCCGCCACGCCGGAATTCCTGCAGACCATGCGTCGCCTGTGCAGCAAGCACGGCGCGCTGCTGGTGTTCGACGAAGTGATGTCGGGCTTCCGCGTGGCCCTGGGCGGCGCGCAGTCGATCTACAACATCACGCCCGACATGACGGTGCTGGGCAAGGTGATCGGCGGCGGACTGCCGGTGGCGGCCTTTGGCGGACGCGCCGACCTCATGAAGCACCTGGCGCCGCTGGGCGGCGTGTACCAGGCCGGCACCCTGTCGGGCAACCCGGTGGCGGTGGCGGCAGGCATGACGACGCTGAAGCTGATCCAGGCGCCCGGATTCTACGAGGCGCTGTCGGCGCAGACCGCGCGCCTGGTGGCAGGCATGACGGAAGCGGCGCGTGCAGCCGGCGTGGCCTTCTGCGGCGATTCGGTGGGCGGCATGTTCGGCATCTATTTCGCGCAGGCGGTGCCGCGCTCCTATGCCGAGATGATGAAGTGCGACAAGAGCGCCTTCAACGCCTTCTTCCATGCCATGCTGGACGCCGGCGTCTACCTGGCGCCATCGGCGTTTGAGGCCGGCTTCCTCTCCGCGCAGCATGACGACGCGGTGGTGGATGCCACGCTGGAAGCGGCCCGCACCGCCTTTGCCGCCATCGCCTGAGGCGGCGCGCCATTGTTCGCCGTCATGCGGCTCCTGCCGTGGCTGTGCAGGCGGCATGCGGGCGGCGCAGAATAGTCCATCTGCATGAGGGAGCCTGATATGTCTCTTCCCGGCCAACTGGCGCGGCGGTTTCTGCCCTGGCTAGCCATTCTGTTTGTGCTGCTGCTCTCCGGCTGCGCCGGCACCATCGTGCGCAGCGAGGTCACGGCGTTTCATGAATGGCCGGCTGATGCGGGCGAGAAAAGCTATACCTTCCGGCGCGACGCCGCACAGGCCAACGACCTGGAATACCGCAATTACGAGAACCTGGTGCGCGCCGAACTGCAGCGCCTGGGCTTTGCTGAGTCGGAACGCGGCCGCCTGAACGTGGGCCTCGACTACCACGTCGATGCGCGCGACCTGCGGGTGGTCGAGCCGGTGGTTGTCGATCCCTGGTACGGACCCGGCTTCTTTGGCCGCCATCGCTATCCCTACGGCTACTACAGCCCGTTCGCCGATCCGTTCTGGTTCGGGCCGCCGGTGGTGCAGCCGGTCGAGCGGCGCTTCGTGGTCTACAGCCGGCAGCTGAAGATCACGATCAGTCGCGCCGCCGATGGCCGCAACCTGTATCAGGTCACGGTCAACAGCCAGGGTCAGACGCCGACGCTGGCGACCGTAATGCCGGCCATGGTGAAAAGCGCCTTTGCCGACTTTCCCGGACCGAGCGGTGTGCCGCGGGTGCTGGAGTTGAAAGTCGAGCCCGTCAACTGAGCCGGGCAACCGCAGTCAGTCAGGCCGCTTCCTGCGCCGGATGCGCCTGCCGGTGGTACAGGAATTCCAGCACCGCGGTGCGGTACTGCGAATAGCGCGCATCCTGCGCCAGCGCCACGCGTTCGCGCGGCCGCTCCAGTTCCACCTGCAAGATCTCGCCGATGGTGGCGGCCGGCCCATTGGTCATCATCACGATGCGGTCGGACAGCAGCACCGCCTCGTCGACATCATGGGTCACCATCACCACGGTGGAACTGGTGCGGGCAACGATCTTCAGCAACTCGTCCTGCAGATGGGCGCGGGTCAGCGCATCGAGCGCGCCGAAGGGCTCGTCCATCAGCAGCACCTTGGGCTCCATAGCCAGCGCCCGCGCAATCCCGACGCGTTGCTTCATGCCGCCGGAAATTTCATGCGGACGCTTCTGCGCCGCATGGGACAGGCCCACCATCGCTAGCGCGGCACTGGTGCGCTCCTTGAGTTGCGCCCTGCTCTCGCTGGCGCCGAACACCCGCTCCACTGCCAGATAGACGTTTTCGAAACAGGTCAGCCAAGGCAGCAGCGAATGGTTCTGGAACACCACTGCCCGTTCCGGCGCCGGGCCGGCAATCTCGCGGTTGGCGCACAGCAGCGCGCCGCCGCTGGCCTTGAGCAGGCCGGCGATCAGGTTTAGCAGCGTGGACTTGCCGCAGCCCGAGTGGCCGATCAGTGTGATGAATTCGCCCTTGGCCACGGTCAGGTTGATGTCGCGCAGCGCCTGGAACACGCCGTTGCGGGTGTTGAAGGACATCTGCGCGTCCTGGATATCGATGAATTTACGGTTGTCCATGGTGCTGTCCTCAGTTCTTGACATCTTCATAGGTGAATGCGCGGGCCAGCATGACCAGCGCCTGCTCCAGCACCAGGCCGACCAGGCCGATGGCGAAGATAGCGATGATGATGTGCGGCACGTTGAGGTTGTTCCATTCGTCCCACACCCAGAAGCCGATGCCGACGCCGCCGGTCAGCATTTCCGCCGCCACGATCACCAGCCAGGCGGTGCCGATGGACAGGCGCACGCCGGTCAGCATGTAGGGCAGCACCGAGGGGAACAGGATGCGGGTCAGGATCTTCCATTCCGACAGGTTCAGCACCCGCGCCACGTTCATGTAATCCTGCGGCACCCGCTGCACGCCGACCGCGGTGTTGATGATCATGGGCCAGATCGAGCAGATGAAGATGGCCCAGATCGATGCCGGATTGGCGGCCTTGAACACCAGCAGGCCGATCGGCAGCCAGGCCAGCGGCGACACCGGCTTCAGTATCGAGATGAGGGGATTGAACATCGCCGCCAGGATGCGGAAGCGGCCGATCAGAAAGCCGGCCGGGATGCCGACCGCGGCCGCCAGGCCGAAGCCCACCGCCACCCGCTGCAGCGAAGCCAGCAGGTTCCAGCCTATGCCCTGGTCATTCGGGCTCTTGCTGTAGAAGGGGTCGGAAAAGATCTTCACCGCCTCTTCCAGCGTGGCCAGCGGCGACGGGATGCCGCTGCTGCTGACCGAGACGATCTGCCAGATCAGCACCAGAAAGCCCATGCCCAGCATGGGCGGCAGCACCACGCCGGCCAGCGCGCGCAGCCGCAGCCGCAGGGACATGCCGGCCGGCCTGGCGCGGGCCACGGGCTTGTGCGCCGGGGCCGCCGCGGCGGCATGGCCGGCCGCGCCAGCCGGGCTCGCCGCGTCCGGCGTGGCGAGGGGATTGACAGGGTCGAGGGATTTCATCACAGCGCTCATGGCGTTTCCTGTTCTGGCGGTTGGTCGGTCAGACCTTGATGTTGAAGGAGGCCGCATAGGCCTGCGGATTCTTGCCGTCCCATACCGCGCCGTCGACCAGCTTGCTGCTGCGCATCGGGTCCTTCGGCACGCTGACCTTGGCCATGCCGGCGGCGTCCTTGTACAGGTCGATCTGGTTGATCTGTTTCGCCACGGCCAGGTAGTCGACGTCGCTCTTGAGCAGGCCCCAGCGCTTCTGCTGGGTCAGGAACCACATGCCGTCGGACAGGTAGGGGAAATTCACCGCGCCGTCGTTGAAGAACTTCATGTAGTTCGGGTCGTCCCAGGTCTTGCCCAGGCCGTTCTGGTAGCGGCCGAGAATGCGCTGGTTGATCACGTCCACCGAGGTGTTCACGTAGGACTTGTCGGCGATGGTTTCGGCCATCTTGTTCTTGTTCGACAGCGAGGCATCGATCCACTTGCCCGCTTCCAGCACCGCCGCGGTCAGCGCGCGCGCCGTGTTCGGATATTTCTTTACCCACTCGGCGCTGGTGCCCAGCACCTTCTCGGGATGATCGCGCCAGATGTCCTGCGTGGTGATGGCGGTGATGCCGATGCCGTCGGCGATGGCGCGGTGGCCCCAGGGCTCGCCGACGCAGTAGCCGTCCATGTTGCCGACCCGCATATTGGCCACCATCTGCGGCGGCGGCACGGTGATGATCTTGGCATCCTTCATCGGGTCGATGCCGTTGGCCGCCAGCCAGTAATAGAGCCACATCGCATGGGTGCCGGTCGGGAAGGTCTGGGCGAAGGTGTATTCGCGCTTCTCGGCTTTCATCAGCCTGGCCAGCGATGCGCCGTCGACCGCGCCCTTGTCGGCCAGCTTCTTCGACAGCGTGATTGCCTGGCCATTGTTATTGATGGTCATCAGCACCGCCATGTCCTTCTTCGGGCCCGACACGCCCAGGTGCACGCCATAGATCAGGCCATACAGCACATGGGCGGCGTCGAGTTCGCCGTTGACCAGCTTGTCGCGCACGCCCGGCCAGGACGCCTCCTTGGACGGCGTGATCTTGATGCCGTACTTTTTATCAATGCCCAGCACCGATGCCATCACCACCGACGCGCAGTCGGTCAGCGGAATGAAGCCGACCTTGACCTCTTCCTTTTCCGGCTTGTCCGAGCCGGCTGCCCAGGCGCCCCGGGTGGACAGGGCGGAAAAGGCGCCGGCGAGGCCGGCCGCGGCGCCCGCCTTGAGCATGCTGCGGCGGGTCAATGATGATGTGTCTGCTTTGGCTGTCATGGCTTCCTTGCGTCGAGAAACGGGAGCGATCCCATAAGATCGCGGCCACCATTGGCCGCGACCCACTACCGTGTTGTGCGCCTCCCTTGGCGCTCACTGCCATACAGCAATTGGTATGCCAGCACGGTGGAAAATCGGTTTGCTTCACCGCGAGGCGTGATTTGCCCTGCGCCTGTGCGACGCACCAGGACAGCGCGGGTTTTCAACGGGGAAGAAGAGGACGGCGGCGGGAAAAGTGCAGGCCATGCCCTAAACATGGCCCGGCGTTGGTGCGGTCAAATGAGCAGATCGGCCACGTCGATCATGCGCTGCGCCACATCGGACAGCTTCAGGTTCTTGTCCATGGCCAAACGGCGCAGCTTGCGGTAGGCCTCGTCCTCGCTGCAGCGGTGGCGCTCCATCAGCAGGCCCTTGGCGCGCTCGATCACCTTGCGTTCGGCCAGCTTCATGCGGGTTTCGGACAGCTCGTCGCGCAGCTTGCGGTCAACCTCGAAACGCGCCACCGCCACGTCCAGCACGGCCTTGACCCAGTCCGCCGACAGCCCGGCGGCGACATAGGCCGATACGCCGGCCTCCAGCGCCGCATGCATGCGGTCGCGGTCGCCGTCCTCGGAAAAGCAGATGATGGGCCGCGGCGCGTTGGTGGTGGCCGACACCACTTCCTTCAGCGCGGCGTCGGACTGGGCGTCGACGATGATCACATCCGGCTGCAGGTGGGCGATCTGCTCCTGCAGCCTGGCATCCGGCGGCAGCGCGGCCAGGATGTTGTAGCCGGCTTCGAGCAGGCTGATGCGCAGGGTGCGGGCGCGCTCGGCCCGCTCGATGGCGGCGTCGTCCGCGCCGTCGGCGGGAACCAGGGAATTGACGACGACAATGCGCAGCAGTTTCGAATCGGTCATGGAGGTCATGGGTCTGATAAGCGCAGGGGCGCTTTCCTTTACAATACCGCTTTGCAAAAAGCTTGCCACCCTCTTCCGGTCCTTCTGAATGATAGTCCTCGGCGTCGAATCCTCCTGCGATGAAACCGGCCTGGCCCTGTATGACACGCAGCGCGGCCTGCTGTCCCATGCCTTGCATTCGCAGGTGGCCATGCATGAACAATACGGCGGCGTGGTGCCGGAACTGGCCTCGCGCGACCATATACGGCGCGCGCTGCCGCTGCTGGAACAGGTGCTGGCCCAGGGCGGCACCGACCGCCATGCGATCGATGCGATCGCCTATACGCAAGGCCCCGGCCTGGCCGGCGCGCTGCTGGTCGGCGCCTCCGTCGCCTGCGGCCTGGGCCTGGCGCTGGACAAGCCGGTGCTGGGCGTGCATCACCTGGAAGGCCACCTGCTGTCGCCGCTTTTGGCCAGCGAGCCGCCGGAATTTCCCTTCGTGGCGCTGCTGGTATCGGGCGGCCACACCCAGCTGATGCGAGTCGATGGCGTGGGCCGCTACACGCTACTGGGCGAGACGGTGGACGATGCCGCCGGCGAAGCGTTCGACAAGTCGGCAAAGCTGCTGGGCCTGGGTTATCCGGGCGGTCCGGCGATTTCGCGGCTGGCGGAATTCGGCGATCCTGCCGTCTATACCCTGCCGCGGCCGATGCTGCATTCGAAGAATCTGAACTTCAGCTTTTCCGGGCTCAAGACCGCGGTGCTGACGCTGGTGAAGAACAACATCACCAATATCTGCGAGCAGGACAAGGCCAATGTGGCGCGTGCCTTCGTCGATGCAATCGTGGAAGTGCTGGTGGCGAAGTGCCTGGCGGCGCTGAAGCAGACCGGGCTGAAGCGGCTGGTGATCGCCGGCGGCGTCGGCGCCAACCGCCAGCTGCGGGAAGCGCTGAATGCGGCGGCGGCGAAAAAACGCTTCCGGGTGTTTTATCCGGAACTGGAGTTCTGCACCGACAACGGTGCGATGATCGCCTTTGCCGGCGCGATGCGGCTGCAATTGCAGCCGGAAGCGGCGCAGAAGGACTATGCCTTCAATGTGCGTCCGCGCTGGCCGCTGGATGAACTGAGGATCTGAGGCCAGGGCCGGCGCGGATGCCGCCTGCCGGCGCCTGCGATGGACCGCGATCCCGCACGGGCGCCAGAACAGCCGCTACGACTTCTTGCTGCCGATGCGGCTTTCCTTGCCGCTGATCAGGTTGGCGATATTCTTGCCGTGCCGGTAGACCAGCAGCACGCTCATCGCCACCACCGCCAGCAATTGCACATCGACGCCGAACAGCAGCACATAGAAGAACGGCGCGAACAGGCTGGCCACCAGCGCCGCCAGCGACGAGTAGCGGAAGGCATAGGCGATGATCAGCCAGGTGGCCAGCGTTCCCAGGCCCAGCCAGACATTCAGGCCCAGCAGCACGCCGAGCGCGGTAGCCACGCCCTTGCCGCCGACGAAGCGGAAAAACACCGGCCACAAGTGGCCGAGAAAGACCGCGATCGCCACCAGCGCGATGCCGCCCTCTTCCACGCCGAATTGCGGCGCCAGGCGAATGGCCAGCCAGACCGCGAACCAGCCCTTGGCGCAGTCGCCGATCAGCGTGGCGATTGCCGCCTTCTTGTTACCGCTGCGCAGCACATTGGTGGCGCCCGGATTTTTCGAGCCGTAGGTGCGCGGGTCGGCGATGCCGAACAGCCGGCTGCACACCACGGCAAAGGAAATGGAGCCGATCAGATAGGCGGCCACGGCGAACAGAACGGTATACATAGACTCCCTGGGTCTTATTGATAGTGTCGGAGCCGGCTATTGCCCGGCCAGCGCGCATGATACAGCGGTCACCGGGAGTATCGTAGGGAGAACGGCCGGATCGAGGCCGACCAGGTAGCCGCGCCGGCCGCCGTTGATGTAGATCCGCTCCAGCCCGAGGATGCCTTGTTCGACATACACCGGCATGGTCTTGCGGGTGCCGAACGGCGAGGTGCCGCCGACCTGGTAGCCGGAATGGCGCTGCGCCACCTCGGGCGCGCAGGGTTCGACCGACTTGCAGCCGATCTGGCGCGCCAGGTTCTTGGTCGACACCTTGCAGTCGCCATGCATCAGCACGATCAGCGGCTTGCCGGCCTCGTCCTGCATTACCAGGGTCTTGACCACCTGGTGTTCATCCACGCCCAGCTCGCGCGCCGACACCGCGGTGCCGCCATGTTCCTCGTACTGGTAGGGGTGTTCCGAGAAGACAATGCGCTGGCGCCGCAGATACTGGGTGGCCGGGGTCTCGGAGATATGCTCTTTCCTGCTCATGCGTGATACGCTCATTCGAAATTTTGGTGAGGTATTATGCAACAGGAAATTCGCTTAGCGACCTTCAACGTCCTGAACCTCGCCCGTCCCGGCCTGCGCTTCTACGACGGCATCGAACCCTATACCGAAGCGCAGTACGACGCCAAGATCGACTGGCTGGCGCGCCAGTTCGACCGGCTCGACGCCGACGTCATTGCCCTGCAGGAAGTGTTTTCACAGGATGCGGTCAGGGAAGTGATGGCGCGCAGCGCACGCTACCGCGACGCCGTCCATATCGGCTTCGAGCCCGAGCCGGGCAAGCTCACGCCCAGTGTTGCGCTGGTCACCCGGCTGCCGCTGGCCGGCGAACCTCTCAAGCATGTGGACCTGCCGCGCGGCCTGGCGGTGCCGCTGCTGGACCTGAAGGAAGCCATGACCCGCTTCACCCGGCCGGTGCTCCAGGTGCCGGTGCTGCTGGCGCCCGGACTGGCGCTGACGATTTTTGTGGTCCATCTCAAATCCAAGCGACCTGACTACCGAACCGATGACAATGAAACCGATCCCGCCAGCGTCGGCGCGGCGGTGTTGCGGTCCATGGTGCGGCGCGGCGCCGAAGCGCTGGGCCTGCGCTACCTGCTGACCGATTTCGCCGCCGGCCGACGCCTGCCGATGATGGTGATGGGCGACTTCAATGACGTGGCCGACGCGGTGCCGACCCAGATGGTGCTGGGTGGCGGCCGCGGCCCGAATGGCCATGACGAACGGATGTTTGAATGCTACCGGCTGCAGTCACGGCGCGACCCGCTGCGCGATGTCGGCTATACCCATGTGCATGACGGCAACTTTGAGACCATCGACCATGTGCTGGTCTCGGAGGAATTCAACCCTGCATCGAAGCATGCGCTGGGTGAAGTGCTCGACGTGGCCTACCTGAACGACCATGTGATTTTCCGCGCCCCCGAGACTTCCGATCATGGCGCGTTGCTGGTCAGGCTGCGCCTGTTCCAGGGTTGACCGGATCAGGGCGTTTCCGTCTGGGAATCGTGTTCCACCGGTTCGGGAAGCGCTTCCGTGCCGCTGGCCTGGGTATTGCCACCCTCGCCTCCCTCCCCTCCCTCGCCGCTCTCGCCGGGTTCGCTTGCACGCTCCTGCTTGCGTTTCAGTTTTTCTTCCTTCTTGCGCTTCTTTTCAAGCTCTTTCTGCCGCTTCTCGTACTGAAAATTGGTTTTCGCCACGACGTTCTCTCCGATGAAGGACTACTGGGTGGGCTGTCCCAGCATCCTAGCATGCCGAACTTTTATTCGATAATCGCTCCGCGCTCGATCAGGAGATCGCGCAATACAGTCCGGTGGCAACGGGCCGGGTCGGTGCAGTAACAGCCCAGGGAGAATCCGGTCTGATGCGACAGTGCCGCCAGCAGGTCGAGCAGGCGGGCGGCGTCGGGCTTGTTCATCTGGGCGATGAAGTGCTTGCGGCAGCGGGATAGAGTGGCGTCGTCGTCCGCCTGCAGCCAGGTTTTCACCAGTTCCGGCTCGGGCGAGAGCAGCGGCAGCCAGACGTCGTAGAAATCGCGCCGGGCGAAATCGGCCTTGGGCACGCCGCGCGGCGGACGCCGCACGGTGCCCAGCCGCAATCCCTCGCCTTCCACGCGCGGGCTGCCGAGACGCACGATGCGGATGGCCATGATTTCCGACTGTTCAGTCAGCCGCGCGGATGATGCTGCGCATGCAGCAGCTTCAGGCGCTCGCGGGCGACGTGGGTATAGATCTGGGTGGTGGAAATGTCGGCATGGCCCAGCAGCAACTGCACCACCCGCAGGTCGGCGCCATGGTTGAGCAGATGGGTGGCGAAGGCATGGCGCAGGGTATGCGGCGACAGCGGCGCATTGATGCCGGCTTTGAGCGCATGCTTCTTGATCAGTATCCAGAACATCTGCCGGGTCATCGCGCCGCCGCGGGCGGTGACGAACAGCGCGTCATCGGTTTGCCCGTTCAGGATGGCGCCGCGCGCCTCCTTCAGGTAGCGCTCGATCCAGCCACGCGCCTCGTCGCCAAAGGGCACCAGCCGCGTCTTGTCGCCCTTGCCGGTGATGCGCAGCACGCCCTCGTTCATGCCGACTTCCATGGATTTGAGCAGCACCAGTTCCGATACCCGCAGGCCGCTGGCATACATCAGTTCCAGCATGGTGCGGTCGCGCAGGCCCAGCGGCGTACTGGTGTCGGGCGCGGCCAGCAGCGCGTCGACCTGGGCTTCCGACAATGTCTTGGGGAAACGCTGCGGCTGGCGCGCCGAACGCATGCGCAGGCAGGGGTCGACCGCAATGCGGTTCTGCCGCAGCGCCATCTGGTAATAGCGCCGCAGCACCGCCAGCCGGCGGTTCGACGAGGTGGCGCGGCTGTCGGCATGGCGGGCGGCGAAATAGCCGTTGAGTTCAGGCGCGCCCGCCGCGTCCAGCGGCTTGCCGTGCTCGGCTTCCAGCCAGGTTGCAAACAGGGTCAGGTCGCGGCGGTAGGCTTCCAGGGTGTTCTTCGCCAGGCCGTCTTCCAGCCACAGGGTGTCGCAGAAGGCGTCGATCTGCGGCTGGCTGGCGAGCGCCTTTGCTGCCTGTTCCATCAGTAGCCCTCCACGCCTTCATGGGCCAGCAGCCAGCGCTTGACGCGCAGGTGAAAGCCGTCGGCGTCGGCGCTGTTGGCAAAGCCGCCCAGCCCGCCGGCCGCGGTGACGCGGTGGCACGGCACTGCCAGCGGAAACCAGTTGGCGCCGCAGGCCTGGCCCACCGCGCGTGGCGCCGAGCCGAGCAGGCGGGCGATGTCGCCATAGGTGCGCACCCGGCCGCGCGGGATGGCGGAAATCGCGGACCACACCTTTTGCTGGAACGGCGTGCCAGCTGCCTGCAGCGGCAGGTCGAAGCGGAAGTCGGGGTCGGCGAAATAGCGTTGCAGCTGGCGCGCGACCTGTTCGGCCAGGTCGTCGGCCGGGTCCAGCAGCGCATGGGATGGCGGCAGGTACACCAGTTCGCGCACCAGGCCATGGTCGGTGCGCACGCCCATCGCGCCAAACGGGGCCGGCAGGACGGCGGAGAAAATCGAGGGAATCGGCATGGCCGCCAGCATAAAGGAAAAATGCGCGCGCGGCACCGGCAAGGCTTGCGCCGGAGGGTAAAGCTTTCATCGGGCATGCGCTACAGTACAAAGGCAGCCCGAGCGGGCTGCATACCTGCCGGCACGCCACGTTACTGAGCAGGAACACGTTTTCCATTTACGGGGAGAAGAACAATGACACAGCCATTCATCCCGCACCGGCCCGCCATCAACTGGACGCCGCGCGCCGGCCGCCGCCGGTCGCGCACCCAGCGCATCGTGCGCCGCGAAGGCAAGCCGCTGATCGCCGCCACCGAATTCACCGCCGCCGTGGCCATCGTCGCCGAGCGCATCGACATCAAGGCGCTGGCTCACCTGCCGATGGTGGCGCAGTCGCCGCTGATGGTGCGCCTGCCCGGCGCCGGCGTGGCGGCCATCTTCCGCTATGGCGCGGTGGCCTTCTTCGCCGAAGAAGGCGGCGACCGCGAATGGCTGATGGCCAGCATCGGCCCCGCCAGTTCCGGCAAGGGTGATGCGCTGGCCGAGGAAAAGGCGACGGTCATCGTCGACCCCGAAACCCATGAAGGCCCGGTTGGCAATGCGATCCACATCCACGCCGCCGACCGCGACCGGCTGCAACTCCTGGCCGAAGTGATGTCCAAGGCGGCCATGCTGTCCTTCCAGGAGAGTCGCTCGGCCGGCGAATTCGACCGCATCGAACCCCTGGCGCAGGACCTGGCCGACGACGGCCGCTTCTCGGTGCGCTCCCAGGAGCTGATGCGGGCGGTGGGCAACATGCTGCTGTCGGAACACAGGCTGACGAGCCGGGCCGAGGTGATGGACAAGCCCGAGCTGTTGTGGAGCAACAGCCACCTTGAAGGGCTGCATGCGCGGCTGGAAGGCGACTATGAAATCATCGACCGCGCCAAGGCGCTGGAACGCAAGCTGGCCACGCTGGTGCGCACTGCCGAGACGCTGCTGGAGACGGTGCGCTACAAGAGTTCGCATCGGGTCGAGTGGTACATCGTGGCGCTGATCGTGATGGAGCTGGTGGTGTCGCTGTATGGGCATTTCGGGCACTAGGAGCGTGCTTCACGGTTGTGTGAAGGGACAATGACGAGGTGAGTGTTGGCAGGGTGCGGTGTGCCGTTGCCTTTGAAGTACGCGCAGCGACAGTTGCCGTTGCCGTTGCCGTTGCCGTTGCCGTTGCCGTTGCCGTTGCCGTTGCCGTTGCCGTTGCCGTTGCAGTGAAGTCCCGTTGAGCGCGCCGTGACGTCGGTGCGTGGAGCGGGAAAAGGTGCGGCGTCTGTCTGAGCGCCGCGCAGCGGAGCGAGTTTAGCCGCGCCCCGCTCCATGCATCGACGGCACGGGGACCCCGCGCAGCGGGGCGCGATCACCGGGTCGCCTTTTCTTGCCTACTTCTTTTGGCGAAGCAAAAGAAGTAGGTCGCCTGCCGGGGCGAACTCCCGGCTTGGTCATGACGATAGTGAGATGGTGTTGTTTCACCCGGCGTAAAGACGTCACTGCGAAGCAGCAGTTGCTTGTAAAGTTTGAAGTTTCAATACGAACGTCAACAACAACACCGACAGTGCTGCCCGAGCGTTGCCGGGTGACGCAATGCGGCTGCACTGCCGTGGAGACAAGCCGGGAATCCGTCCCGGCGGCCGGGTCACTTTTTTTGCTTCGCTGTATAGACCGGGGACATAGGTTACACATGTGCCGGGACATGGGTAACAGATTTAATCGTGCTTTTCGGCATTGCGCAAGTCGATTTGGCCAAATCGCTGATGCGCAAAGTACAGGTCATAAATGCCGTCCTGGCCTGACAGGGCGCGGGCCGCAATACGATGCCTGTGCAAGGCGCTGGAGACGCGAAAGCTGCGCTTGTGGAACTTCACATGCCCGTTCCACCCGACGGTCTCCACCAGGTCTTCCTGCGGATAAACAATCTCTGGCAATCGCTCGGGATAGGCCAGACGGCTTTGCCGGAACCGGGTTACCGGCGTGGCCATGCCGATGGCTTCATGCGGCCGCTCGTTGTTGTAGATCATTCGCCAGCGGTCGAATGCGTTCTGGACCTCCTCAAGGTCAACGAAGTGACGCCCGTGCAGCACATCTGCCTTGAGCGTGCGATGGAAACGTTCGTCCTTGCCATTGGTCTGTGGATGAGCCGGACGACTGTGACTGATGCGAATGCCCAACTGAATCAACCAGATGGTGAGCTTGGTGATGCCATGCTCGTGCTGCGACGGACTGCCCCATGGAGAACCGTTGTCAGCGTTGATCCGTACTGGCATGCCGTGATGGCGAAAGGCAGTTTCCAGAGCTGCCTGCACAGTGGCAGTGTCCGGGTTCAGGCAAGCCTGCAGGACGATGTTGTAGCGTGAATGATCATCCAGCACGGTCAGTGGATGACACGTGGCCTGGCCGGTCTGGAAATGGCCCTTGAAGTCGATCTGCCAGAGATCATTGGGCTGGGCATGCTCGAAGCGCTGCCAGGCGGTGCTGTTTGCGCTTGCCTTTTCTGAGATCAAGCCATGTCGATGCAGAATCCGGGTAATGGTGCTGGGGGTTGGCACCTGGATGTGACCCTGATTGAGCAGGCTGCGATGAATCTTGCGGCCGCCCCAGGTGGGGTGTTTCAGACGCACCTTCACTACCAGCTCTTCGTTTGCCTGGCTGGTACGCAGTGGCGTATTGCAGGGTCTGCGCGAGCAGTCCTGCAGGCCAGCAGGGCCCTGCGTCATGCTGCGTTCACGCCATTTGTATCCTGTCTTGCGACTGATTCCAAAACGCGTGCATAGGGCACTGAAGTTCACGCCATCCTGCTGCGCTAGCGCCGTAAATTCTTGTCGAAGGGTCATCATGTCAACGTCTTTCCAGGGCATGGTTAGAGAATCCTTTGGCTTGATATGGAATACGCCAAAGTGTTACCCATGTCCCGGCACAGTTGTTACCCATGTCCCCGGTCTATACACTTCGCCAAAAAAAGTAACCAAAAAAAGGCGACCCGGTGATCGCGCCCCGCTGCGCGGGGTTCCCGTGTCAGCGGTACCCGGAGCGGGGCGCGGCTAAACTCGCCAAGCTGCGCTTGACTCAGACAGACGCCGCACCTTTTCCCGCTCCGGGCACCGCTGACACGGCGCGCTCAACGGGATTTCACTGCAACGGCAACGGCAACGGCAACGTCAAAAGCAACGGCAACGGCAACGGCAACGGCAAAAGCCAACTGCAACTGCTACTGCTACTGCTACTGCTACTGCTACTGCTACTGCTACTGCTACTGCTACTGCTACTGTGGCCCTCTTCTTCCACAGTCAACTTCATCCCGGCCTCATACGACCGCCCAATAAAAAAACCGCCGCTCACAGGAGCGACGGTTTTTTGCCTGAGCGTCTCAACGCAACTCAGCTCCCGTACAGCAGATTAGGCAGCCACAGCGAAATCTGCGGCACGTACGTCACCAGCAGCAGGAAGCCCAGCATGGTCAGCAGCCACGGCATCACCGCCACCGTCAGCTCGCTGATGCCCATCTTGGTAATGCCCGAGGCCACGTACAGGTTCAGGCCCACCGGCGGATGGCACATGCCGACCTCCATGTTCACCACCATCATGATGCCGAAGTGCACTGGGTCGATGCCCAGCGTCATCGCCACCGGGAACAGGATAGGCGCCATGATCAGCACGATGGAGGACGGCTCCATCACGTTGCCCGCCAACAGCAGCAGCACATTGACCACCAGCAGGAAGCTGATGACGCCAAAGCCCTTGTCCATGATCCAGCCAGCCATCGCCTGCGGGATGTTTTCCGAGGTCATCAGGAAGGAGAACAGCACCGCGTTGGTGATGATGTAGAGCAGCATGGCCGACATCGATGCCGAGTCCAGCAGCACCTTGGGCACCTGCTTCATACCCATGTCCTTGTAGACGAAGACCGCAACGACGAAGGCATACACCGCCGACATCGCGGCCGCTTCGGTCGGCGTGAATACGCCGGTATAAATACCGCCCATCACGATAACGATCAGCAGCAGGCCCCATGCGCTCTTGCGGAAGGCCGCAAGGCGCTCAGCCCAGCTGGCCTTGGGCATGCGCGGATAGTTGTGCTTCTTCGCCAGGTACCACGTGGTCAGGCCAAGCAGCGTGGCCAGCATCAGGCCGGGCACCACGCCTGCCATGAACAGCTTGCCCACCGAGGTGTTGGTGGAGACCGAATACATCACCATCACGATCGACGGCGGGATCAGGATGCCCAGTGCGCCCGAGGTGGTGATCACGCCGGCGCCGAAGCCCTTGGGATAACCCTGGCGCACCATGGCCGGCATGATGATCGAGCCAATCGCCACCACCGTCGCCGGGCTGGAGCCGGACACCGCGGCGAACAGCGCGCAGGCGACCACGCCGCCCAGCGCCAGGCCGCCATGCCAGTGGCCCACCATCGCCGTGGCGAAGTTGATCATGCGCCGCGCCACGCCGCCATGGGTCAGGAAGTTGCCGGCCAAAATGAAGAACGGGATCGCCATGATCTCGAACTTCTCGATGCCGGTGAACAGCTTCAGCGCCACCGATTCGATCGGCACCTCGGTCATGGTGAACAGGAAGGTCAGCACCGTCAGGCCAAGCGAAATCGAGATCGGCATGCCGGTCAGCATCAGCGCCAGCAGCAGTACAAAGATAATCAGCGCATTCATACCTTGGCTCCGGCGATGTCTTCTTCATTGGGGTCGATGCCTTCGACATGGGCATGGTCATGCTTGGGCAGCTCGCCCGTGCGGATGAAGCTCCAGGCCACCTGCAGGAAGCGGAAGCACATCAGGTAGGAGCCGAGCGGCACGGCCAGGTAGACCATCCACATCGGAATTTCCAGCACTTCGGAAGTGCTGCTGGTGTGGCTGAGCTCATAGACGAAGGTTGCGCCCAGGGTGCCGACGATGCCGGTAAACAGCGCGCCGGCCAGGAGACCCAGCACCACGAAGCGGCGGTACCAAGGGCCGTTCATGCGGTTGATCAGCACGTCGACGCCGACGTGGATGCCGGTGCGCACGCCATAGGCGGCGCCGAACTTGGCCATCCAGACGAACATGTAGATGGTCAGTTCCTGTGCCCAGCTGGTGTTGAGTTGTATCAGCCAGTCCTGCACGCCCGGTATCGGCCAACCGGATGCATAGCGGTGCACCACCGCCACAAAGACGACGATGGTCGCCGCGGCCATCAGGCTGGCGATCAGCCATTCCTCAAGATGGTCAAGAATTTTCATGGGAGTCTCCTACAGACGCATGGATGGCCCGCCCGACGCAATGCGGCCTGCCGGCGCAATGCCGGCAAGCCGCAGGAGGCTGCTGCAACGGACCGCTTGTGATTACTTGCCGCCGAGCGCGGCCGCTTCCTTGTTGACGGCGTCGATGGTGGCCTTGCCGATGCGGCTTTCCATGTCCTTCTGGACCGGCGCCAGCGCCTTGCGCCATTCGGCCTTCTCCTTGTCGTTCAGCGCATAGATTTCGGTCTTGCCGGACGCCTTGACCGCCGCCATGGCCTTGTCGTTTTCCTGCTGGGCGATGGCGTTGGCGTACTTGGTCGCATCCTTCATCGCCACTTCCAGCTGGGTGCGCACGTCCGCCGGGAGGCCGTCCCAGAACTTCTTGTTCACGATGACCGCATAGCCCAGGTAGCCATGGTCGGACACGGTCACGTGCTTCTGCACTTCATGCATCTTCTGGGTGTAGAGGTTGGACGGCGGATTCTCGGTGCCGTCCACCACGCCGGTCTGCAGCGCCTGGTAGACCTCGGAGAAGGCCATCACCTGCGGGTTCGCGCCCAGCGCGCGCATCTGCGCGTCCAGCACCTTGGACGACTGGATGCGCATCTTCATGCCCTTGAAGTCGGCCGGCACATGCATCGGCTTGTTGGACGACATGACCTTGAAGCCGTTGTCCCAGTAGGCCAGGCCGGTGATGCCCTTGGGTTCGAGCTTCTTGAACAGGTCCTTGCCGACCGGGCCTTCGGTGACGCGGTACAGCACGTCCTTGGACGGGAAGATGTAAGGCAGGTCGAAAACCTCGAATTCCTTCACGCCCAGCGGGCCGAACTTGGCCAGCGACGGCGCCAGCATCTGCACCGCGCCCAGCTGCAGCGCTTCCATTTCTTCCTTGTCCTTGTACAGCGTGCTGTTCGGGTACACTTCGACCTTCACGCGACCCTTGGTGCCCTTCTCCGCCAGTTCCTTGAAACGCTCCGCCGCCTTGCCCTTGGGCGTGTCGTTCGCCACCACGTGGCTGAATTTGATCACGATGGGCGCTTGGGCAAAGGCCGGTCCGGCCACGATGGCGGCGCCAGCCAGCGCCAGATAAAGGGACTTGAATTTCATGATTTCTCCAGGTGGATAAGAATGTTTCTTGTTTTTCTTGCTGTTAATTAACAGGCAGCACATTCTGTGCAAGTGGTTCCAATGTCACAACTGTGGATAACCACAATAGCCAAAGCCGGACTTAATGTTTCCGCAAAGATACAATTTCTGCCATGCCTGTTCCCCTCTTCTTTTCGCTGCCCGGTTTTCCAAGCAGAAAGCACGCCTGGCGCTGGCTGCTGCCGGTATTCCTGCTGCTGTTGTTCCTGTTTGCGCTGCTGTGGCTGCCCTGGCAGGCGCAGCACATGGAATCGACCGAGCGCCAGGAGCAGCTGATCGCCGACACGCTGTGGGTGGAGCAGACGGTGCGTTTCCAGCTCGGGCGCAACGAGGAAAGCCTGCGCCTAGTGGCGTCCGACATGCTGGCCGGCTACCTGGAAGGCCGCAAATGGAACGACAGGCTGGACGCCCTGCTGCGCAACAGCCGGGAACTGGCGCGGGTGGCCTGGCTGGATGCCGACGGCAACCAGGTCAAGGGCACCGACGACGGCAGCGAACTGACACTGGCCGAGCTGCCGCTGGCCTCGCGCCAGGCGCTGGAAAAGGCCCGCGACACCCGCACGCCGCAATACGGCCAGCCGGTGCGTTCGTCCAGCGGCGCGATGACGCTGGACTATTACGTGCCGCTCTTGCGCGGCAGCGAGTACCGGGGCACCCTGGTGGCGACCTACTCCACCGCCAGCATCCTCGACCAGCTGGTGCCATGGTGGTTTGCGCAGGATAACGAGATCCTGCTCACCGACAGCGACGACACCGTGCTGGACCGGCGCGCCTCGGGCGGCCCCGGCCGCAATGTGTACACCCATACCCGCGCGCTCGACCTGCCGGGCGTGGTGCTGAACCTGCGCACCAACAGCATCAAGAGCGCGCCGCGGCTGCTGCCCAACCTGCTGGTCGGCTCGGTGATCGTGCTGTCGCTGGGCCTGCTGTGGAGCCTGGCGGCGCTGTGGCGCGACATCAACCGCCGGCTGGCGGCCGAGGGCGCGCTGCGCCAGCAGGTGTCGTTCCGCGCCGCGATGGAAAACTCGCTGGTGACCGGCCTGCGGGCGCGCGACCTGGAAGGACGGGTCACCTATGTCAATCCCGCGTTCTGCCGGATGGTCGGGCTGCCGGCGTCGGACATCATCGGCCGCCTGCCGCCCATGCCCTACTGGGCGCCGGAAGCGATGGACGAATACCACGACCGGTTTTCCCGGGTGCTGGCCGGCAGCGTCACGCCGCGCTTCGAAACGGTATTCCAGCGCGCCGACGGCGAGCGCTTCCCGGTGCTGGTGTTCGAAGCGCCGCTCTTGGACGATGCCGGCCGCCAGACCGGCTGGATGGGCTCGATCCTCGACGTGTCCGACCTGCGACGCGCCGAGAACATCAACCGCCAGCAGCAGGAAAAGCTGCAGGCCAGCGCCCGCCTGGCCAGCATGGGCGAGATCGCCTCCACCCTGGCGCACGAACTCAACCAGCCGCTGGCGGCGATCTCCAGCTATGCCACCGGCGCGCTGAACCTGCTGGAACGGGCGCCGGCAGCCGGCGTCGACCACGGCATGCTCAGGAGCGCGCTGGAAAAAGCCAGCGCCCAGGCGCAGCGCGCCGGCCAGATCATCCGCAGCGTCCATGCCTTCGTCAGGAAGCGCGACCCGGCGCGGATGCCGATCGATGTCGGCCAGCTGCTCGACGGCCTGCTGCCGCTGGTGGAACTGCAGGCGCGCCAGTTCTTCGTGGCCATCCACATCAACAGCGCGCCCGGCCTGCCCAGGGTGCTGGGCGACGGCGTGATGCTGGAGCAGGTGCTGCTGAACCTGACCCGCAACGGCATCGAGTCGATGCAGACGGTGCAGCCGGAACGCCGCATCCTGCGCATCCAGGCCGCCCTCGACCAGAGCGCATCCACGCCGATGATCGCTATCTCCGTCACCGACCAGGGCCACGGCATCCCGGACGACGTGGCCGAGCGGCTGTTCTCGCCCTTTTTCTCGACCAAGTCCGAGGGCATGGGCATGGGCCTGAACATCTGCCGCACCGTCGTGGAATTCCACGGCGGCACCCTGAGCCACAGCCATAATCCGCAAGGCGGCACGGTGTTCCGCTTCACGCTGCCGGTCATGACGCGCGCCGCGGATGCGGCGCTGCCTGCGCAATGAGGCGGCGCAGAATGCGCATCGGGAATTTTCGATACACTGGTTTGCCGGAGCCGGAGCTGATGCTGGCGCCACCGCCGCAAACCATCTTTCACCAGGAACACCGATGCTGCACATTGTCGATGACGAGGAAGTGATCCAGGACGCGCTGTCCTGGCTGGCGCAGTCGCGCGGTATCGCCGCCACCGCCTATGACGGCGCCGACGCCTTCCTCGCCGCGCTGGAAGCCCGGCCCGGCTTCGACGAAGGCGGGGAATGCCTGCTGCTGGACATCCGCATGCCCGGCACCAGCGGCATCGCGCTGTTCGAGACGCTGGATGCGCGCGGCCTGACGGCGCGGTTGCCGGTGATCTTCCTGACCGGCCACGGCGACGTGCCGATGGCGGTCAGCGCCCTGAAGCGCGGCGCCTTCGATTTTTTCGAGAAGCCGTTCAACGACAACAGCCTGATGGACCGGGTCGAAGAGGCGCTGGCCGCCTCGCGCAGCGCGGGCGCTTCCGCCGCCATCCATGACCGCCTGACGGCGCTGTCGGCGCGCGAGCGCGAAGTGCTGGACCTGATCCTGGAAGGCAAGATGAACAAGGTGATCGCCGACTGCCTGGGCATCTCGATGCGCACGGTGGAAGTGCACCGGGCGCACATCTTCGACAAGATGAACGTCAAGACCGCCGTCGAACTGGCGCGCCTGCTGAAGTAGGCGGCGCAGCATGAACGGCAGGAACGGCGCGTGAAGCACAGGCTTGCGGTATTCGACTTCGACGGCACGCTGGCCGACTCGTTTCCCTTCTTTCTCGCCAGCTTCGGCGAACTGGCCCGTGCCCACGGATTCCGCCCGCTGGACCGCGGCAATCTCGATGAACTGCGCCGGCTCGACGCCAGGCAACTGATGCGCCATGTCGGCCTGCCGGCATGGAAGGTGCCGCTGGTGGCGATGGATTTCCGGCGCCTGATGGCGGCCAGGACGGCGCAGATCACGCTGTTCGACGGCATGCCCGCCCTGCTGCGCGACCTGGCCGATGCCGGCGTCGAACTGGCGGTGCTGAGTTCGAATTCGCGCGAGAACGTGCAGGCGGTGCTCGGCCCCGCCCTGAGCGGGCTGATCCGCCATCTCGATTGCGGCGTGTCGCTGCTGGGCAAGAAGCGCAAGCTGCGCGCGCTGCTCAACCGGACCGGCTTTGCGCCGGGTCAGACCGTGTGCGTAGGCGACGAGATTCGCGACATCGAGGCCGCCCGCGGCGTGCGGGCCGCCGCCGCCGCGGTCGGCTGGGGCTATACCCTGCCGGACGCGCTGGCGGCGCACCAGCCCGACACGCTGGCGCACACCGTGGCGCAGCTGCGCGACTACCTGGAACGGGCTTGATATCCCCCACCGCACCCGGCCCAGGCTTTTCATCCGGTAACATGTAGCCTTTCGCCGCACGGCAAGACAGCGCCCCTCCATGTCCATCGCATCCATTCTTCTGCCCGATTTTTCCCTGATCCTGCTTGGCGTGATCCTGATGCGCATCACCCGCTGGGGCAGCGAATTCTGGGCCGGGCTGGAAAAGATGGTGTATTACGTGCTGTTCCCGGCGCTGCTGTTCTATTCCACCTCGCGCACGCCGCTGGACTTTTCCGCCACCGGCAGGCTGATCCAGGCGGCGCTGCTGCTGGTGCTGGGCGGCGTGGCGATGGGCTGGCTGGCCAAGCCGCTGTTCAAGGTCGGGCCGATGAGCTTCGAGTCGGCGCTGCAGACCGCCTTCCGCTTCAATTCCTATATGGCGCTGGCGATTGCCTACCGTCTGGGCGGCGAAAACGGCACCTCGATGATGGCGCTGATCATCGGTTTCGCGGTCCCGCTGTGCAATATGGCGGCAGTCCATGCGCTGGTCCACAAGAGCGGCGGCCTGGCGAAGGAACTGGCGAAGAATCCGCTGCTGCTGGCCACCGCCAGCGGCGTGCTGTACAACCTGTCGGGCCTGCCGATGCCGGAGGTGGCCGGCGTGCTGCTGTCGCGCATGGGCAATGCGTCGATCGCGCTGGGCCTGATCCTGGTCGGCGCCGGCCTGCGGCTGTCGGGACTGTCGGAAGGCAAGGCGATGTCGACCTATTTCATCGCGGTCAAGCTGCTGGCGATGCCGGCGCTGGCGATGCTGCTGGGCCGCCTGTTCGGGCTGCCCTGGCTGCAGCTGCAGATCCTGGTGATGTTCGGCGCCCTGCCGACCGCGTCCAGCGCCTATGTGCTGGCGGCGCGGCTGGGCGGCAATGCGCCGCTGGTGGCCTTCATCATCTCGGCCGGCACGCTGGTGTCGATCGCCACCCTGCCGCTCTGGCTATACCTGTCGCGCTAACGCATGGCGCGCCAGCGCCCAGGCCACATGTTCCCGCACCAGCGGCGAACCATCCGCCGCGCGTGACTGCAGCGCGGCGACGATGCCGGCATCGCCGGCCAGCCCGGCATCGGCCGCATTGCCCAGGCCGACGGCGATGTTGCGCAGCCAGCGTTCATGGCCGATGCGGCGGATCGCGCTGCCCTGCAGGCGCTGGTCGAATTCCTGCTCGGTCCAGGCGAACAGTTCCGAAAGCGTTGCCTGGTCCAGGCCGTTGCGCACGTCGAAATCCGGCAGGCTGGCGCGCTGCGCGAACTTGTTCCAGGGGCAGACCAGCTGGCAGTCGTCGCAGCCTAGGATCCGGTTGCCGATCAGCGGCCGCAAGTCGAGCGGTATGCTGCCTTTCAGCTCGATCGTCAGATAGGAAATGCAGCGCCGCGCATCCATGCGCTGCGGGCCGAGGATGGCCTGCGTCGGGCAGGCCGTGATGCAGGCCTGGCAGCCGCCGCAATGGGCGCTGACCGGCGCATCGACCGGCAGCGCCAGGTCGGTATAGATCTCGCCCAGGAAATACATCGAGCCGGCGTCGCGGTTGAGCAGCAGCGTGTGCTTGCCGCGCCATCCGAGGCCGGACTTGTCGGCCAGCGCCACTTCCAGCACCGGCGCCGAATCGGTGAAAACGCGATAGCCGAAGGCGCCGATTTCCGCCTCCACCCGCTGTGCCAGCTGCTGCAGCCGGCTGCGCAGCACCTTGTGATAGTCGCGGCCGCGGGCATACACCGACACCACCGCCGCCCGCGGATCGGCCAGGCGCGCCGCCTCCCGCTCGCGCCAGCCGGCGCCGGCGTCGCGCGGCAGATAGTCCATGCGCGCCGCGATCACGCGCCGGGTGCCGGGCACCAGTTCCGCCGGGCGGGTACGCTTGCTGCCGTGGGCTGCCATATAATCCATCTCGCCGTGGAAGCCGGCGGCCAGCCATGCCTCGAACCCCGGTTCGCTGGCAGACAGGTCGGCATCGGCGATGCGCACGTCGGCAAAGCCAAGCTCGCGGCCCCAGGCCTTGATGGCCACGGCCAGCGCGTCAAGGTCGATAGCGTCGATAGCGCTTTCGTGTTGCACAATGATCAATCCCGTTTTCTCTGAGCCAGCCATTTTAAAAGATGCAGCATTTCGAAGCAGAACTGAAGGATGAAGCCGGCACCCTGGCCCTGGGCGCGGCGCTGTCGCGCGCGCTGGCGCCGGGCCTGACGATCTACCTGCATGGCGACCTCGGCGCCGGCAAGACCGCCCTCACCCGCGCGCTGCTGCATGCGGCCGGCCATCCCGGCCATGTGAAGAGCCCGACCTATACCCTGGCCGAGCCCTACACGGTGGAGCTGGCCGGCCAGCCGGTGGACGTGGTGCATTTCGACCTGTACCGCATGGCCGGCCCGGACGAGTTTCTCGACGCCGGCTTCCGCGACTACTTCAACCACCGCACCGTCTGCATCATCGAGTGGCCGGAAAAGGCAGAGGGCGTGTTGCCCCCGCCCGACATCAACGTCTTCCTCACCATGCATGGCACAGGCCGTAAGGTAGAATTACAGGCCCTGTCTCCCCACGGTTCCCAATGTCTCGAACGCCTGCACTTCGCGCCCAACCTGTAACGTCGCGCAACCGCCGCGTGCTGCTCAAGGCCGGCGGCACCCTGCTGCTGTCGATGATGGGACCGGCACCGGCGCGTGCCGCGCAGATCGTCGGCGTGCGTGTCTGGCCGGCCGAGGAATATACCCGCGTCACGCTGGAAAACGACAGCGACCTGAAGACCACCCACTTCCTGGTGAAAGATCCGGAGCGCATGGTGGTCGACATCGAAGGCCTGGACCTGAGCCCGGCCCTGAAGAGCCTGGTGGCCAAGATCCAGTCCAACGACCCTTATATCCGCCAGGTGCGGGTCGGGCAGAACCGGCCCGGCGTGGTGCGCCTGGTGTTCGACCTGAAGGAGGAAGTACGGCCGCAGGTGTTCGTGCTGCCGCCGGTGGGCAGCTACCAGCACCGGCTGATCTTCGACCTCTACCCGGTCAATCCGCCCGACCTGATCGCCGCGCTGATCGAAAAGGGCGACTGGATGAAGGAATTGCCCAAGGGGCCTTCGCGGGAGCTGCCGCCGGAATTCGGCGCGCCTGCGCTGGAAAACCGGCCGCTGCCCAAGCCGCAGCCGTCCGAGCCGCAGATCGCGAAGAAGGAGCCGCAGGAAGACGCCCCGCCCAACCTGAACCGCATGATCACCATTGCGCTCGACCCCGGCCATGGCGGCGAGGACCCGGGCGCGGTCGGCGCTTCCGGCAGCTTCGAGAAGGACGTGGTGCTGGCCATCGCCAAGCGGCTCAAGGCCAAGATCGAGCAGCAGCCCAACATGCGGGTGATGCTGACCCGCGACGCCGATTATTTCGTGCCGCTGCAGGTGCGGGTGCAGAAGGCGCGCAAGGTGCAGGCCGACCTGTTCGTGTCCATCCATGCCGACGCCTTCGTCGAGCCGACCGCCCGCGGCTCCTCGGTGTTCGCGCTGTCGGAAAAGGGCGCCAGCTCGACCGCCGCGCGCTGGCTGGCCAACAAGGAAAACGCGGCCGACCTGATCGGCGGCGTGAACCTGCGCGGCCAGGACAGGCAACTGGCCAGCGTGCTGCTGGACCTGTCCACCACCGCCCAGATCAATGACAGCATGAAGCTCGCGCGCGCGGTGTTGAATGAAATCGGCGGCATCAACCGGCTGCACAAGCGCTCGGTGGAACAGGCCGGCTTTGCGGTACTGAAAGCACCGGACATTCCCAGCATCCTGGTCGAAACCGCCTTCATCTCCAACCCGGAGGAGGAAGCGCGGCTGACCGACAACGGCTACCAGGACCAGATGGCGGAGGCGCTGATGACCGGCATCCGCAAGTACTTCTCGAAGAACCCGCCGCTGGCCAGGAACAAGCTGACCTGAGCGGCGAACGCGCCGGGCGGGTTAATCCAGATGACTGCGTGGCTTAACCGCGTGCAAAGCGGCGGTAGAACTTCAGCATCACGCCCAGCGCCACCGGAATCACCGCGGCGCCTACGCCGATCAGGACGATGGTGGTCAGGTGGTCGCGGATGATGGGGATATTGCCGAAGAAGTATCCGGCCGCCACCAGGCCCACCACCCACAGCAGCGCGCCGGTCACGTTATACAGCTGGAACTTGGCAAAGCTCATGTTCGACACGCCGGCCACGAACGGCGCGAAGGTGCGCACCACCGGCACGAAGCGCGCCAGGATGATGGTCTTGCCGCCGTGGTTCTCGTAGAAGGCATGGGTTTTTTCCAGCGCCGCGCGGTCCAGCCAGCGGTAGTCATGGGTAAACACCTTCTGGCCGATGGCACTGCCGATCAGGTAGTTCACGGTATTGCCGGCAATCGCCGCAAACAGCAGCAGGCCCATCAGCAGCCAGACATTCAGTTCGCCGGTGGCGGCAAAGGCGCCGCCGATGAACAGCAGGGTGTCGCCGGGCAGGAAAGGAAACACGACCAGGCCGGTCTCGGCAAACACGATGGCGGAAAGCACGCCATAGACCATCTGGCCATATTCGGCGATGACCTTGCCGAGAGACTTGTCGACATGCAGGATCATGTCGACGAGTTGCATGAAATCCATTGTTTTCCTTGTAAAAATGTTAAAGAAAGGCCGCAAAATCATACACTACGACTTGCCGGAACGACCATCCTTGCCGGGCGTTCAACGCTCGACGGCGCGCAAACCTGGTGTTCGCAGAAGGCTATAATCGCTGTATGAATGCACAGATACAGCAGGCGCGACGCGCCATCCAGCCGCTTTCCGACCAGCTCATTTCCCAGATCGCCGCCGGCGAAGTCATCGAGCGCCCCGCCGCAGTGGTCAAGGAACTGCTGGAAAACGCGCTCGACGCCGGCGCCACCCAGATCACGATCAAGCTCGACCAGGGCGGCGTCAAGCGCATCGCCATCTGCGACAACGGCCGCGGCATTCCGCCTGAGGAAATGCCGCTGGCCCTGGCGCGCCATGCCACTTCCAAGATCGCCTCACTGTCCGACCTGGAAAGCGTGCTGTCGCTGGGCTTTCGCGGCGAGGCGCTGGCTTCCATCGCCTCGGTGGCCCAGGTCACGCTGACCTCGCGCACGCCCGACGCGGCGCATGCCTGGGAAATCGCGCCCGGCGCCCGCGAGCCGGCGCCGGCATCCGGCGCGGTCGGCACCACGATCGATGTGCAGGACCTGTATTTCAATACGCCGGCGCGGCGCAAGTTCCTGAAGTCGGAACAGACCGAGTACGGCCACTGCGTGGAAGTCGTGCGCCGCATCGCGCTGGCGCGGCCGGATGTCGCCTTCACCCTGAGCCACAACGGCCGCACCGCCGAGCACTGGACCGCCTGCGAGATGGACAAGCGCAGCGCACAGTTGCTGGGCGACGACTTCGCCCGCGCCAGGCTGCCACTGGAGGAAGCCAGCGGCGTGCTGCGCATCCACGGCTTTGCCGGGCTGCCCACCGCCGCCCGGCTGCGCGCCGACGCCCAGTACTTCTACGTCAACGGCCGCTTCGTGCGCGACAAGCTGCTCACGCACGCGGTGCGCGCCGCCTACCAGGACGTGCTGCATGGCGACCGCTATCCGTCCTATGTGCTGCGGCTGGACCTGGACCCGACCCTGGTCGACGTGAACGTGCATCCGTCCAAGATCGAGGTGCGCTTCCGCGACGGCCGGGCGGTGCACCAGTTCGTGTTCCACGCCGTGAGCCGGGCGCTGGCCCAGACCTCGGCCACCGCCGCCGGCGCCGCGCCGGCGCCGCAGCCGGCCGCCACACTGGCGGGCACGGCGCCCTGGCGGCCGCAGCCGCAGCAGCAGGCCACGTTCGCGTCGCAGTTCACGCCGCGCTTCGGCGATACCGGCAGCGGCGGCGGCGTGGCCCAGTCCACCGCCAGTTACGGTGCGCTGTTTTCGGACCTGAAGCCGGCCGGCGACGCCAGGCCAGCCAGCCTGTTCGACGCCGGCGACCTGGCCGCTTCCGCATCGACAGCCTTCGCCGCGCCAGCCGCCCATGCCCAGTCCCAGGCCGGGAATGCGGATGCCGAGGAATTCCCGCTGGGCTTCGCGCTGGCCCAGCTGCACGGCATCTTCGTGCTGGCGCAGAACGCGGCCGGCCTGGTGCTGGTGGACATGCATGCGGCCCATGAACGCATCCTGTACGAGGAATTCAAGCGCTCGCTGGACGCGGACGCGGTGCAGGTGCAGCCGCTGCTGATCCCGGTGACCTTCTTCGCCGACCCGGTCGAGGTCGGCGCCGTCGAGGAAAACCGCGAGACGCTGGAAGCGCTCGGCTTCGACATCGCGGTGATGTCGCCCACCACGCTGGCGGTGCGGGCAATTCCCGTGCTGCTGAAGAATGCCGACGCCCAGGGCCTGGCGCGCGACGTGCTGCGCGATTTGCGCGAATACGGCGGCTCGCGGGTGCTGGTCGAGCGCCGCAACGAATTGCTGGGCACGCTGGCCTGCCATACCGCGGTGCGCGCCAACCGGGCGCTGACGGTGCCGGAAATGAATGCGCTGCTGCGCCAGATGGAAGCCACCGAGCGCGCCGACCAGTGCAACCATGGCCGGCCGACCTGGGTGCAGCTTGGGCTGTCCGAGCTCGACCGCCTGTTCCTGCGCGGCCAATAGCATGAGCGACCCGACAAGCCAGGCGCTGCCGCTGGCGGTGGCCATCATGGGCCCGACCGCGTCCGGCAAGACCGGCGCGGCACTGGAGATTGCGCGCCGGCGGCCCTGCGAAATCATCTCGGTCGACTCGGCCCTGGTCTACCGCGGCATGGATATCGGCACCGCCAAGCCCACGCCGGAGGAACTGGCGGCGGCGCCGCATCACCTGATCGACATCATCGACCCGGCCCAGAGCTACTCGGTGATGCAATTCCGCGACGACGCGCTGCGCCTGGTGCGGGAGATTCAAGGCCGCGGCGCGCTGCCGCTCTTGGTCGGCGGCACCATGCTCTATTTCAAGGCGCTGCGCGACGGCCTGGACGACCTGCCGCGCGCCGACCCGGCGCTGCGCGCCGAACTCGACCGCGACGCCGCCGAACTCGGCATGCCGGCGTTGCACGCCCGCCTGGCCGAACTCGATCCGCCGACCGCGGCGCGCCTGAAGCCCAATGACAGCCAGCGCATCCAGCGCGCGCTGGAAGTCATCCGCCTGACCGGCCAGCCGATGTCGGCACTACTGGCCAAGGCGCCGCCCGCCGCCCTGCCCTTCCGCCTGCTGCCGATCGCGCTGGAACCTTCCGACCGCGCCCAGCTGCATGCCCGCATCGCAGCGCGTTTCGATGCGATGCTGGAGGCGCCGGGCGGCGGCCTGCTGGAAGAAGTGCGCCGCCTGCGGGCCCGGGGCGACCTGCATCCCGAGTTGCCGTCCATGCGCTGCGTCGGCTACCGCCAGGCCTGGGAATACCTGGATGGCGAGATCGACCAGGCAGCGCTGCGCGACAAGGGCATCGCCGCCACCCGCCAGCTGGCAAAGCGGCAGCTGACCTGGCTGCGTTCCATGCCCGACCGCATCGTGGTGGATTGCCTGCAGACGACGCCGGCGGAACGGGTTCTGAAACAGATCGACGCGGCGCAGGCGTGATTTTGCATCCCTGGTGCAACTTATGGCTTGACAGTTCCAGCCAAACCGGTCAGAATCTCGTGCTCGTTTGGTGATATAGCTCAGTTGGTTAGAGCACAGCACTCATAATGCTGGGGTCGGTGGTTCAAGTCCACCTATCACCACCAGAAATACCAAGGCCGCTGATTCGCAAGGATCAGCGGCCTTTCTGTTTCGGCACAGCGAAAAGCCGTGCCTGGCGGACGCGGCCGTCCGTCAAAACGCCAAATGCATCCTCGCCGAGGCCACCGACACCGGCCCCCTGTCACGGTTGTAGCCGGGGTTGATGATGCGCTGGTAATCCAGGCTGAGCCAGGCGCTTCTGGCCAGGCGCAGGCTGTAATAGATCTCGCCGATGCGCTCGCGGCCATAGTTCAGCGCGCCGTCGCCCAGGAAGGCGCCGAGGCCGCCGGCGGCCAGGTAGCGCTGGTGGGCCGGACTCAGGCCATTGAATGCCACCGCCATTCCCAGCGTGTCGTCCGCGCGCGACCATGCGCGTCCCTTGATCGATACGCCGGTCGACAGCGACTGGTCGATCTCGGTGAAGGCATAGGTCTCGGTGCGGCCGTCATGCCTGCTTGCGCGGGCGAAGATGCCAATGTCGTCCCACACTTCCTGCTCGAACGCCAATGCCACGCCGCGCTTGGATTGCTCGCGCCGCACCGCGGACAGGTCGGGGATGGCGCCGGCGGCGCTGGCGATGGCGTCGTCGAAAGCGCCCATGCGAGCATGGTTGCGGAACAGCAGCAAGCGCGTTTGCCCCGGCCGGCCAGCCAGCTGGTGCGCATGCTCGATCTCGATCTGGTCGCCGTAGTGGCGTCCGATGCGCCTGTCCAGCGCCAGGCCGTTGGACTGGGCAGGCTGCATGAAACGGCCGGCCCGGAATGCCCAGTCGTCCCGGTAGTACTCCAGCGCGGCGCCCCAGGAATAACCGCGCGCATCGGCGGCGAAATCGTAGGCGCCATGGGTCAGGAAGACCCAGTTCATGAACTGGGTGCGGGCGTCGTGCGCATAGCTGCTGGGGTCGAATACGTCGGTGACGGCCAGGTTGCCGGCGGTGAGCACCAGGCGTTCCTGCTTCGTTGTCATGGCGAACTGGTTGGCCTCGCCTTCCACCGGCAGGTCCTCGCCGCCCAGTGCCCAGGTCTTGCGCAGGAAAAGTCGCGACCGGTACAGGGTCGGATTCGGGCCGCTGACCTTCTGCTGCTCGCCGTTGGGAAAGCCGCCAAAGCCGTGCAGGCCGGAAAACGCCACGCCCTGCACCAGCTCGGGGTTGAACCAGATTTCCAGATCGGATGCCGGGCGCCAGCCAAGATAGGCGGTGCTGCTGAAGGTATAGGCTTTTTCCCTGCCGGGCAGCAGGCTGTTGGGACCGCTGTAGGCTGCCCTGAACGAGGGCTTCTGCTGCCAGATATAGGTGGCCTGAAAGCGGGCATCCCAGCGCTTGTCCTGCTCTGCTTGCTGGTCCGCTTGCTGGTCCGGTTTCTGATCCGCCTGCTGGGCGTGGACGGTGCAGGCGCCGAAACTCAATGCCAGGGCGGCCACGGTCCTGGCCAGGTGCCGTTTGCGTTTCGCAGGCGTCTTGCCACGATGTTGCTCACAAAATTTCTGCCGATTCATGTTCGCACTGCGCTCCTGCCCCATCGGCAAACGCCATGCCGGGCTGTTCGTGATTCTTCTTCCCCCGGCACAGGCTGGCGCATGTCATTGCATGGCCGGACCCTGCGCATCCGCCGGGCTCTGGCCGGCAGCGGTTGTTCCCCTGGGCTTGCGGAATGCGTACCAGGGCAATGCCTTCCTGAGCGCCGCCACCTCCCCGCTGGACTGCGCATTGTATCCCGGCATGTTGGCGATCGCTTCGAGCCACTGCTGCTGCCGCAGCAGTTCGCGCAGGCGCATCACGGCCGGCGTGTCCAGCGTCTCCTTCAGGCAGGCGAAGTAGTATTGCTCGCGGCCGAGCGGAATGAACTCCAGCCCGAACTGCGCCGCGGCGGCCTCGATGCCGATGCCGACATCGGCCGCGCCGCTGGCCACCGCGGCGGCGACGGCAAGATGGGTGGTCTCGGTATTGTCGTAGCCGATGACCGAGCCGCTGTCTATGCCTTCGCGCGCCAGCATCTGGTCGATTTCCAGCCGGGTGCCCGATCCAGGCTGGCGGTTGATGAAGCGCACGCCGGCGCGCTTGAGGTCGGCCAGCCCGGCAATGCGCCCGGGATTGCCGGCGGCCACCATCATGCCCTGCCGGCGCGTCAGGAAATTGATCAGCTTGTGCTTGCCGGGCTTGAGCAGCTTCTTGAAGGCTTTCTGGGTCAGGCTGCCGGGCGCGCGGTCTTCGCTGACATGAAAGCCGGCCAGCAGGCATTCGCCGCGCGACATCGCTTCGATCGACTCCATGCTCGGGCAGAAGTGCAGGTTCAGGTGCAGCCTGGCTTCGCGCTCGGTGTACTGCTTCAGCCGCGACAGCGCCAGGTCATGGCTGGCATGCAGCGACAGCACATGCACTTCCGGGTCGAAGGCCAGCGCGAATTCCCGTTCCATGCCGGCGCGCAGGTTTTCCAGTTCCGGCAGCGCCCGCGCCTTGGCGCGCTGCTCGGCAAACAGCAGTTTTTCGCCGAAGCCGGACAGGCGCGCGCCCCGGCCCTGGTTCCACACCACCAGTTCGGAGCCGAGCTGGCTCTCCCATTTGCGCAATGCGCCCCAGACATGCCGGTACGACAGCTTCAGCCGCTGCGCGGCCTGCGCCACCGAGCCGGTCTGGTGGATGGCGGCCAGCATGTCGAACAGCGGGTTGTCGAGCTGGGTCTGGGTGCTGGTTTCCTGCACCAGGGTGTAGGCCATTTTTATGCGTAACATAGGAAAACCCGTTCATATTGAGAGCTTAATTTTCGATGCGTAACATAGCACGGTGCCCGAAAGCGGCGATCACCTCAGGGGAAAAACGTGCAGAACATGAAACGACGCGTACTGGTTTTTGCAATGGCGGCAACGGTGGCAGCGGCGGCGCTGCCGGCAATGGGCCAGGAAGTGATCCGGCTCTCCACCACCACCAGCACCGAGAACTCCGGCCTGCTGCAATACCTGCTGCCCGCCTTTGAAACCAAGACCGGCAAGCGGGTGCATGTGATCTCGGTTGGCACCGGCAAGGCGCTGGAAATGGCCAGGAACGGCGATGTGGACGTGACGCTGGTGCATGCCCGCCCGTCCGAAGACAAGTTCGTCGCCGAAGGGCATGGCGTGAACCGGCGCGACGTGATGTACAACGACTTCATCCTGGTCGGCCCGCCCGCCGACCCGGCCGGCATCAGGGGCAGCAAGGATGTGCTCAAGGCCATGAAGAAAATCGCCGACAGCAAGGTGAAATTCATTTCCCGCGGCGACAACTCCGGCACCGACCAGATGGAAAAGGCCTACTGGAAGGAAGCCGGCGCCAAGCCCGAAGGCAGCGCCTATGTATCAGCCGGCCTGGGCATGGGCGAAGTGCTGAACATGGCGGCGGAAATGCAGGCCTATACCCTGACCGACCGCGCCACCTATGGCGCCTACAAGGCCAAGACCGGCCTTGCCGTCGAAGTGGAAGGCGACCCGAAGATGTTCAATCCGTACGGGATCATCGCAGTCAACCCGGCACGCCACCCGGCGGTGAACTACAAAGGCGCAATGCAGCTGATCGAATGGATCACGTCCGCCGAAGGACAGGCCAGCATCGCCAGCTTCAAGGTGGATGGCCAGCAGCTGTTCTTCCCTTCGGCAAAACACTGAGACCTTCACGACGTTGGCCGGCCAGAATGCCCTTTTGGCCGGCGCCTGCATTCCCGCTGCATCGCTGATCGACGACCATTCCCCTCTTTTCGTGCGAAGTTGCTTACACCGCGCACACATAATTTCCTAAAAGAAAAATAATTTGCCATCCGGAACCGGAAATAGTTACCATGCATCCCCTTGCTGTTGACATGGGATAGCGGCTCCCCTGCTCCCAGGCGATCTTGCATTTCATGCAACGCAGGCGACAGCAAATCGATGCGGGCGCCGCACTTGAAGGCGTCGGCAGAGCCGCATCAGCAGAAAAGGCAGTGGAAATCGTGTCAGTCCTGAAGAGAAACAATGTCCACATCCTCGGCAGCGGGCCAAAAGCCATGGTCTTCGCCCATGGCTACGGATGCGACCAGAATGTGTGGCGTTTCATCGCGCCCGCCCTTTCGGCGCAATACCGCACCGTGCTGTTCGACCATGTGGGCGCCGGCAAGTCCGACCTCGCGCAGTACAGTGCCCGGCGTTACAGCTCGCTGCAGGCCTATGCGGACGACCTGCTCCAGATCCTCGAAGCACTCGATGTCGAGCAGGCAATCTATGTCGGGCATTCGGTAAGCGCCATGATCGGCATCCTCGCAGCAATCCGCGCGCCGGAACGGTTCGACCGCCTGGTGCTGGTCGGTCCCTCGCCCTGCTACCTCAATGACGGCGACTACATCGGCGGCTTCACGCCGGCAGACATCGATGAACTGCTGGAAGTGCTGAGCGCAAATTACCTCGGCTGGTCCTCCAGCATGGCGCCGTTGATCATGAACCAGCCCAACCGGCCGGAACTGGCGGACGAGCTCTACAACAGCTTCTGCCGCACCGACCCGGAAGTGGCCAGGCAGTTCGCGCGCGTCACCTTTCTGAGCGATAACCGGGCCGACTTGCCGCTGCTGACCCGGCCTGCACTGATACTGCAATGCGCCGACGATGCGATTGCGCCGCCTACAGTGGGCGACTACATGCATCGCCATATGCCGCAAAGCACGCTGATCCGGATGGAGGCGGCAGGCCACTGCCCGCACATGTCCGCGCCGCAGGAAACCATCGCTGCGATCCGTTCCTTCGTATGAAAGCCGCTGACGCCTCAGCTCAGGCAGGCAACTGCCAGCCCGGTCCCGTGCTGCCGGAAGACAGCGTCGAGGAAATCTACGAGCAAGCCTCGTGCGGCTACCTGTCCACCGGCCCGGATGGCAGGATCATCAAGGTCAACCAGACCTTCCTCGACAGCACCGGCTACGCCCGCGACGAAGTGCTGGGCAGGAAGCGCTTCGAAGACTTCCTGACGCCGGCCGCGCGCATCTTTTTCCAGAGCCAGTCGTGGCCCTTGCTGCATCTGCAGGGCCGCATTGACGAGGTGGCTTACCAGATCGTCACCCGCAACGGCGAGCGGCTGCCGGCGCTGGTCAATATCCGGCAAAAGAATGACGGGCAGGGCCGCGCGCTGGTGCGGCGCATTACCGTGTTCAACGCCACCGACCGCTGGCGCTACGAACAGGAACTGCTCAAGGCGCGCCAGTCCTCCGAACAGTCCAGCCAGCAGTTCGAGGCGCTGAACCAGCAGCTGATGGACACGAATGCCGCGCTGCATGCGCAAGGCGAACGGCTGCGGGTCATCCTGAATTCGATCGCCGACGGCGTGATCGCCACCGACGTGGCCGGCCAGGTCACCTATCTCAACCCGGTGGCGGAAGCCATTACCGGCCGCAGCCGCAGCGAGGCCAGGGGCAAGCTGCTGGCCGACGTGCTGCCGATAGGCGAGGCGCAGGCAGCGGCGCTGCTGGCATCGGCCACCGGGCCGGCGCCAGGCCAGCCCGGCCACCGGGTGGCCCGGCTGCATCGTCCCGCGGGCGGAATCGCCCATGTGACGCTGTCGGCGCAGTCGATGCGCGATGCGGCCGGTGAACTGGTGGGCGCCGTGATTGCGATCCGGGACGTCACCGAAGCGCAGGAAATGCAGGCCCGGCTGCATTTCCAGGCCACCCATGACGCGCTGACCGGCCTGACCAACCGCAGCGAGTTCGAGCGCAGGCTGACAACCCTGCTGGCGGCGCCGGCCAGGAGCTGCGACATGCTGCTCTACCTGGACCTCGACCAGTTCAAGATCGTCAACGATACCTGCGGCCATGCCGCGGGCGACGAGCTGTTGCGCCAGGTGGCCACCATCATGCAGGGCGACCTGCGCGACAACGATACCCTGGCCCGCCTGGGCGGCGACGAGTTCGGCGTGATTCTGCGCCGCGCCACGCCCGAACAGGGAATGGCGGTGGCGCAGCGGCTGCGTGAGACCGTGTCGGACTTTCATTTCGTCTGGTGCGACAAGCTGTTTCCCATCGGTGCGAGCATCGGCGCGGTGCTGCTTGCGCCGGGACGGATGTCGATCACCGACGCGCTGCGGGTGGCGGACGCGGCCTGCTACATCGCCAAGGAAAGGGGCCGCAACCGCATCCACCTGTCGACGGCCGACGACCAGGCGATCCGGCAGCGCGAAGGCGAGATGAACTGGGTTGGCCACATCCACGAGGCGCTGCGCGAACAGCGCTTCGTGCTCTACACCCAGCGCCTGCAGGGCCTGGGGCCGGACAATGCCGCGGAAGACCATCGTGAAGTGCTGGTGCGCATGGTCGACCGCGACGGCGCCCTGATTGCGCCGGCCGCCTTCATCCCCGCGGCGGAACGCTACGGCCTGATGCCGCAGATCGACCGCTGGATCGTCGGCACCGTGCTGGCGCATGCCGCCGCGAACGCAACGACCTATGCGATCAACCTGTCCGGCGCCACCGTCTGCGACGAGACCTTTCTGGCATTCGTGCAGCAGAGCTTCCGCGACCATGGCACCGATCCCCGCCGGATCTGCTTCGAAATCACCGAGACGGCAGCCATCGCCAACCTGCGCCAGGCAACCGCGCTGATCCGGGAACTGAAGGTGATGGGCTGCCGGTTCTCGCTGGACGACTTCGGCAGCGGCATGTCGTCCTTCGCCTACCTGAAGCACCTGCCGGTGGACTACCTGAAGATCGACGGCAGCTTCGTCAAGGACATGCTGGACGATCCGGTCGACCGCGCGATGGTGGAATCGATCAACCATATCGGCCATGTAATGAAGCTGCGGACCGTGGCCGAGTTCGTCGAGAACGACGCGGTGCTCGATGCGCTGCGGGAAATCGGCGTAGATTATGCGCAGGGTTACGGCGTGCAGAAGCCGGTGCCGATGGGCACCCGCAGCCGGCAGGCCGTGGCCTGAGGCGGCCGGCGCCTGGCGCCACCATCCCACATTCCTTTCCTTACAAGGAGTCATGCGATGAAACACATGATCGCCAGCATTCTGCTCGTGGCGAGCCACGCGATGGCCGCCGACAGTCCCGCACCTCCGGCGGGCCTGGGCGCCACGGCGATTTTCGCCGGCGGCTGCTTCTGGTGCGTCGAAGCGGATTTTGAAAAGCTGCCCGGCGTGATAGCCGCCGAATCCGGCTACACCGGCGGCGCGGAAAAGAACCCGACCTATCAGCAGGTCAGCGCCGGCCGTACCGGCCATGCCGAGGCGGTGCGGGTCCGTTACGATCCGGCGCAGATCAGTTATGCGCAACTGCTGACGCACTTCTGGCGCAATATCGACCCGACCGTGAAGAACAGGCAGTTCTGCGACAGCGGCGCACAGTACCGCACCGCCATCTACTACCAGGACCCGGCGCAGCGCGAAGCGGCGCTGGCCAGCAAGGCGGCGCTGGAAAAGGAAAAACGCTTTGCACGGATAGAGACGGAAGTGACGGCAGCCGGCGCGTTTTACCCGGCCGAGCAATATCACCAGGACTATTACAAGAAGAATCCGGTGCGCTACAAGTTCTACCGCTACAACTGCGGCCGCGATGCACGGCTCAGGGAGTTATGGGGCGAGCCGCACTAGAGGGGGTTTACCTGGCGCAAGCGCTGGCCGGGCGCTTCCAGCCCCATGCCGATATTCATGACGGGCGCTATCGCGCCACCCAGCCGCCGCACACCGGAAACACCTGCCCCACGAAGCACGCCGCCGCGTCGCTGCACAGGAAGGCGGCAAACAGCGCATCCTCGCGCGGCGACACCAGCCGGCCCAGCGGCACTTCACGGCGCAGCCGTTCCTGGAATGCCGGCAGCGCCTGCACCTCGGGCGGAAAGTAAGTCGGGTTGTCGACGAAGTTCTGGGCGATCGCATTGACCTGCACATTGTGCGGCGCCACCTCCACGCCCACCGCCTGTATATAGGACAGCTGCGCGCCGCGGGCGGCGCTGTAGCTGGAGGTGCGCTTCATGCCGCGCAGGGCCGAGGCGCTGCCCATCAGCAGGATCCTGCCGGCGCGGCGGGCAATCATCGCCGGCAGCGCGCCGCGCACCAGCCGCGCCATCGGGTCCACCATGTGGCCGAATACATGCGCCCATTCCTCGTCGGTGGCGTCGGTGACGCTGGAAGTCGGCGCCGGCACCGCCAGGTTCAGCAGCAGCACATCGATCTCGCCGGCCTCGGCCAACGCCGCGGCCGAAGCCTCGGGCAGCCACAGCGACCGGGTGTCGGCCACCACCTGCGCGCCGAGTTCGGCGAACACCTCGCACAACGTCGGTCCCATGAAGGCGTCGGCCTGGGTAATCAGCACCCGCTTGCCGGACAGGTCAGGCATGGTCATAAGGCATTTCCTTTTCAGGTCAGCAGAACATCAGCGCCAGCATGGCGGCATCGTCCACCACCATCATGGTCAGCGTGATGGACCAGCACATCAGGTGTGCGCGGAGGTTTGCCAGTGAAAGTACATGCATGTCGGGCGGTGATCGGTTTTTGCTGTCGCAGTGTAGCAAAACCGTGATCGGTACAGGGACACGGAAACCGCTTGAAACGCGCAGAAAAAAATGCCCGCCAGAATGGGCGGGCTGAAAACAACATTGGAGGAGACTACAAGTCAATCACGGCGGCCAACCGGAAAACTTGATGCATCTGCACAAAATTATTTCTTCATAGAAATTTTAGCAAGCGCACCGCGCACTTCGAATTCCACCTTGTCCAATACCCTGCCCTGCCGGTCGAGCAGTTCCAGGCGATGCCGGCCTGGCCACGGCGCCCATGCATGGCCGTCGCGCCCATCGGCAAGCGGCTTGCCGTCCATGCGCCAGCGCGGCTGCGCCGTGCCCTGCGCCGAGAGCCGGATGCGCTGGCGCGCCGGCGGAATGTCCGGATCGAGCGCCACCACCATGCCCGGGGTCGGATAGCGGATCGCCGGCGCCAGCGCATCCGGTTCGACGGCGACGATCAGCGCCTGCCCGGTGCCGGGAAGGAAATACTCGGTGCGGGCCGCTTCCTCGCCGTGGCCGTAGCGGATCTCGCGCGCGGCAACGCCGGCCGGCCGGGCCGGCGCGGCGGCCGGCGCGCCGGCATGCAGGTAATGCATGATGTCCTGCCAGACCGGGGCCGCGCCGGTCACGCCGGAAACATTCCACATCGGCTCGCCCGAGGCATTACCGACCCAGACGCCCACCGTGTAGCGCGCCGAATAGCCGATGCACCAGTTGTCGCGCATGTCCTTGGAGGTGCCAGTCTTGACCGCGCTCCAGAAACGGGTGGACAGCGGGCTGTCCAGGCCAAAGGTGCGGGCGCGGGCGCTGTTGTCGGACAGGATGTCGCCAATGATCCAGGCGGTGCTGCCGTCCATGACCTGCGTAGCCGGCGCCGCCGGCGCGCCCAGCACGGTGCGCACCGGCTGGCTGCGCCCGCCGGCGGCCAGCGCCCGGTAGGCGTTGGTCAGCGCCAGCAGGCTGACGTCGGCGCTGCCCAGCGCCAGGCTGTAGCCATAGAAGTCGCCCGATTCCGGCAGCTTCACGCCCAGCGCCTGCAGCCGCTGGAACAGGCGCTCGGGCGTGACCATCACCAGCGTGCGCACGGCAGGAATGTTGAGCGAGGACGCCAGCGCGGTGCGCAGGCTGACCGCGCCCTTGTATTGCTGGTCGTAGTTCTGCGGCATGTACAGGCCGGACGCGGTGGCGAGGTTCAGCGGGCTGTCGTCCAGCAGCGAGGCCGCCGTCAGCCGGCGCTCTTCCAGCGCCAGGCCGTACACGAAAGGCTTCAGGGTGGAGCCGGCCTGGCGCGCCGCCAGCACCGCATCGACCTCGCGCGCGTCCGACAGCGCGCCGCTGGAGCCGACCCAGGCCAGCACCTCGCCGCTGGCATTGTCCAGCACCAGCACGGCGCTATCCTCGATATTGCGGCCGTCGAGCGCGGCCAGGTGCCGCTGCAGCACGTCGCGCGCATGGCGCTGCAGGCTGGCGTCCAGCGTGCTGGCGACCTGTCCGCCGGCCGCCTTCACCAGGCGCCGGCCGAGATGCGGCGCCAGCTGCGGCGCGCTGGCAACGGCGCGGTCGGGTCCGGCCAGGCGCGCCAGCCGCAGCTGCGTGAGCCCTTCCAGCCCCTGGCACAGCGCCGGCGCGCCCTGCTCGGTGACGATGGCGCAGGCGCGGCGCGCCACCAGCGCGGCGCTGGCATTGGGGCCGCGGATCAGCGCCACCGCCAGCGCCGACTCGACCTGGTCCAGCCCTTCCGGATGCTTGCCGAACATGACCCGCGCCAGCGCATGCACGCCGACCAGCTCGCCGCGGAAATTGACCAGGTTCAGATAGGCTTCCAGGATCTGGTCCTTGCGCCAGGTGCGCTCGAGCGCCTTGGCGGTCAGGGCCTGTTCCAGCTTCTGGCCGCCGCTGCGGGGCGCCGCACCGCGCCGCAGGTTTTCGTCGAGCAGGCCGGCCAGCTGCATCGTGATGGTGGAGGCGCCCCGGGTGCGGCTGTGCCAGACGCTGCCCCAGGCCGCGGCGGCCACCGCATTCCAGTCGACCCCGGCATGCTGGTAGAAACGCTTGTCCTCGGAAGCGATCAGGGCGCCGCGCATGGCCGGCGAGACGTCGGCCAGCGACACCCAGGCCAGGCGGCGTGCGCTGGCATCGATGCGCACCTGCTGCAGCGGCGCGCCGTGCCGGTCGAGCAGCAGCGCGTCCGACGGCCGGAAGCCGGCGCGCACCGCGTCATAGCCTGGCACTGCCTGGACGGCGGATGCCGCGCACAGCAGCAGCATGGGCAGCCAGCGCCGCATCACTTCACCTCCAGCGGCGCATTCGGCGCCAGGCCATGCATTTCCGGCGCATACATCGCTTCCACCCGGGTGGGCGGCAGCTGGAAGCGGCCGGGGTTGTTCAGGCGCACCGTGTAGCTGATGGTGCTCACGCCCTTGGGCAGGTAGCTGTAGTAGGCGCGGAAGCTGTCGAAGCTGCGCTCCTCAAAAGCTAGCCAGCCACCGGACGGCTGGGCATTGCCGGCGCTGGCAATGGCCGAGTCGCGCCCTAGGCCCGAGCCCAGGATGGTGGCGCCGGCCGGCACCGGGTCGGCCAGCACCACCTGGCTCATGTCGGCCTGGGCATCGACTTCCACCGTAATGCGCATCACGTCGCCGCGGCTGATTGCGCCCTCGGTCTGCCGCTCCACCATCTCGGTCTTGCGGGTGATCCGGTAGCCGCTGGAGAACGGCGCCTTCAGCGGCACCGCGGCCAAGCTCTGCAGCGTGACCCAGGGCTTGCCCGCGCCCTGCTGGGTCAGGGTGACGGCGTCGTCAGGCCGGGGCGGCGCCGCCTTCCACGGCAGTTCGATCTTGCCGGCGCCGCCGCTCCAGGCATGGCTGGCCGTCCGTTCGGCGCCGCCCTGGCGCAGCAGCGCGCGGGTGGCGCCGGCCGGCGCTTCGGCCTCGAACCGGGCCGAGAACTTGCGCAGCGCAAGCACGCCCCAGGCATTGGCGGTGGTGGTGTCCCAGTGGCCGCGCTGCTGGCGGCCGATGGCGCCGGTCAAGAGGCGCGGCAGGTCCTCGCGCCAGGCGGCATCGTCCAGCGAAGCCAGCACCATGCGCACCGCGTTGGCGTCGGCGCCGGCCATCTGCCACCACCAGTGGTCGCTGGCCTCGGTGGAAAAGCCCATGCGGCTGCCCTGGAAGTTAAGGCGTGCGCGCAATTCCTGCTGCGCATCCTGTAGCCGGCGCGCATGGTTGGGCAGGCCGGGCGTGCGGCGCAGGATGGCGATCCAGTCCAGCAGCGCCGAGGTCGGCCACAGGCCGGGCTGGACCTGGATCGCGTCCAGCCCGCGCGCCGGCATGCGGCCATAGCGCGACATCGCTTCCAGCGCCGCCAGCCGCCGCACGTCGCCATCCTTGCGCGGCGCCCAGTCGCGGCTGTCGATGCGGCCTTCGACATAGGCCTGCAGGCCCAGCAGCATGCGTTCCCTGCTCTGCTCCGGCAGCGCCAGGCCGGCTTCATGGCTGATCGCCAGCAGGTAGCTGGTCAGCGCGGTGCTGCCATGGGCATCGGCGCTGGAGGACGGGTAATAGCGGGCCAGGCCGTCGGTATCGAGATACAGCGGCAGTTCGGCCATCAGGCGCTGCCAGGCCGCCTGGTCGTCCAGGCCGATCGCGCGCGAGGTCTTCTGCTCCAGGCAGGAATACGGATATTCGCGGAAATAGCGCCGCAGGCCGTCGGCCGCGCCGGCCAGGCTGGGCGAGAGCGACACCGCGATGCCGCCGCGCCCCGGCAGCGCGTCGGCCGCCTGGGCCAGCGCGATGGTGCGACTGCCGTCCAGCTGGAACAGGCTGGCCTGCTGCACCGTGACCGGCACCGCCGGCGCCAGCCTTTGCTCGACCTTCAGCGCGTCGGCGGCGCGCACGCCGCCGCTTTCCTGCGCCTTCAATTCCCATGTCACCCGCTCGCCATCCGCCGGCGCCGTTACCTCCCAGCGCAGTTCCTGGGCCTGGCCGGCCGCCAGCGTCAGCCTGCGCGGCGCGGCATCGAGCGCCCGGCCGTCGACCAGCGCACTGACCGACAGCTCCATGCCGCGCTCGGCGCCGTTGCGCACGGTGGCCATCGCGCTATAGCGGTCGCCCTGGCGCACGAGCGGCGGCAGGCCGGCGATCAGCTGCACGTCCTGGGTGCTGCGGATGCTGGTCTGGCCGTAGCCGAACAGCGCAGCGCCGCTGGTGGCCACCGCGACGATGCGAAACGAGGACAGCGCATCGTTGAGCGGCACCTCGACCACGGCGCTGCCCTGCCCGTCCAGCCGCAGCGCCGGCCGCCACAGCAGCAGGGTGTCGGTCAGCTCGCGGGTGGCGGCGCGGCCGCCGCCACCGCCGGCCGGCATGGCCTTGCGGCCGAAATGGCGCTTGCCCACCACCTGCATCTGGGCGGTCGCCGTCTGCACGCCATAGCCGCGCCGCTGCAGCATGGCCGGCAACAGGTCCCAGCTGTCGTTGGACTGCAGTTCCAGCAGCGCCTCGTCCACCGCCGCCACGGCCACCTCGGCGCCGGCCGCCGGCCGGCCATCCGGCAGCGTGGCCCTGATCGTCACCTGCGCCTTGCCGCGCACCGGATAGGCCGACTGCGCCGCATCGACCTTCACCTCCAGCTTGTGGCCGGCGGTGCCCACCGCGATCTCGGCAATGCCGAAGCGGAAGGCCGGCTTGGCCAGGTCCACCATCGGCCCCGGCGCCTTCCAGGTGCGGAAGTCGGCCAGCCAGCTGCGCGGCTCGCGCCAGCCCCAGGTGAAGAAGGAATACCACGGCACCTCGCGCAGCCGGCCGCGCACCGCCAGCACCGACACATAGACATTCGGCGCATGGGCTGCCGTCACCGGCACCCGGATCACCGGGTCGCGGCCGTTGAGCTGCACCACCCGGGTTTCCAGCACGCCCTCGCGCTCGATGGCCACCAGCGCGGTGGCCTGGCGAAACGGCATGCGCGTCTGGAACACGGCGGTTTCGCCGGGCTGGTACTGCTTGCGCTCCGGCAGCAGGTCCATCCGGTCCTGGTTGCCGGCGCCGAACCAGACATCGTCGGCGCCGCTGACCCAGACCGTGGTCGATGCCCGCGCATGCCGGCCCTTGTCGTCGCTGGCCTGCGCGGTCAGTTCGACCTCGCCGGCCTCGCCCAGGTCGGCCTCGCAGACGAACAAACCGCGGGCATCCGACTTGCCGCTGCACAGCCGGCCGAGTTCCTTGCTGACGGTGTCGTTTTCATAGGCGTAGAAACCGCCGACCATGCGCTTGCGATGGGCATTGCGGCTATGGCGCACGCCGCTGATTTCCATCGCCACATTGGCGCGCGGCCGGCCGTCCAGGTCCAGCGCGAGCGCGGTCAGCCGGCTGCGCCTGCCAGCCGAAGCCCAGTGTTCCATCCTGATGCCGGCCACCACCGCCGCCGGCCACAGCGGCACGACCTGCGACACCGTCTGGATTTCGCCGTTGGGGTCGGCAAAGCGCATTTCCGCCAGCAGCTCGGATGCACCGGTGACGGCCGGCAGCTCGCGCACCGCGGTGCTGGCAATGCCGTTGCGGTCGAGCCGGATGGCAAGCTTGTCGGCGACGATCTTCTGTTCTTCCTCGTTCTCGGCGTTCCTGCCGGAGAAGCGGAATTCATCGTAGCCGGCAAAGGACGGCGTGCGATTGCGCATCAGCGCGGTCAGCTGCACCGGCAAGCCGGCCGCGCCGCCGCCGTTGAGGTAGTTCAGCTGCACCGTGAGCGGCACTTCCTTCGGCGCCACCTGCGGCGACTTCGGCGGCGCGATGCGGCCCTGCAGCACCGGCAGCCGGAATTCCTCGACCCGGAAGCTGCCGCTCGGGTAGCGGCGGCCGTGTCCGTCGTCGGCATCGGCATCGCCATCGGCATCGCCATCGGCATCGCCATCGGCATTGTCGCCGCCAGCCTTGACCGGGCCGCGGTCGAGCATCACGTCGTAGCGGCCCAGCCTGGCCTGCGCCGGGATGGCGAAACTGGTCTCGGCGCTGCCTTCGCCGCGCCAGGCCAGCGGAAAACGGAATTCCTGGCCGCTGCCCTGGTGCATGATGCGCACCCGGTTAGGCAAGTCGCCCGCCGGCGGCAGCGACAGGCCCTTGCCGGTTTCCACCCGCATCAGATGCTTCATCGACACCGTCTGGCCGGCGCGGAACAGGGTGCGGTCGAACACGGTATGGGCGCGCCTGGTGGCCACCGTAGCAGTGTCGACCGGCAGATTGAAACGGAACGGCTCGATGCCGTCATTCCAGGAGGTCAGCGCAAAGGCCATGTCGGGCTTGCCGCGGGCATCAGGGGCGCGGGCGCTGACGAACAGGCCGTCGACCAGCCGCTTGTCCCAGCGTTCGCTGCCGCATTGCGCGTCGAGCTGCCGGGACACCGTCGCCACGCCGTCGGCGCCGGTCCTGCCGCGCCACAGTTCCTTGCCGAAGCAATCGGAAATGCGCACATCGGCGTCGGGCACCGGCTTGCCTGAGTCGAGCGTGGTGACCCAGACCGCGCCATTCTCGCGGCCCACCTTCACATGCACGGCCAGGTTAGTCACCAGCGCGCTGGTGCGCACATACATCGGCGCCGGCTTGTCCAGCAGCGCCGTACCCAGCCGGGTCGAAGCCAGCTCCATCACATAGAAACCCGCGCCCGGCATCGGGATGCCGAGCACTTCGAACGGGCGCTGTGCGCCGCCATCGACATGCGGCCCGGGCAGCGGCGTCTTGCGCGCGCCTGGCTCCTTGTCCAGCAAGGCTAGGCTGCGTGTCTCCACGTTTTTACCGCCAACCGCAACCGAACTTTCATGGTAACGGTTCAGGCGCTTCATCCAGGCCATGATGGCGACGTCGCCTTCCACCTTCAGGCTGGCCAGCATGGGCGCGGCGGCGGCCTCGATGCCGCGCACCGTCACCGGCACCGCCGGCGCGTCGTCCAGCTCGATGATGCCGAACGGCGCGGCGGCGAACTTGGCCAGCGGCGGATAGGCCGCCATGGTCAGGTGCATCGGGAACAGGTTGGCATTGGCCAGAGGCCGGCCGGCATCGTCGACCAGCCGGTGCGGCAGTTCCAGCACCAGCCGGCCGTTTTCCGGGAAGGTGGGCTTGAAAGTGAGCATCGTCACCATGTCGGCGCCTTCATCGCCTTCGATGACCGGCGTGTATTTCCTGCTGCTGCCGCCCAGTGCGATTTTCTGCGCCATTTCGCGCTTGATCGGCGCGCTGAAGGACAGGGTCAGCGGCGACAGCGGCATGCAGCCGGCGCGGGCGTTTTCCCGTTCGCAGGAAAAGCTGGCGGTGAATGTCTTGCGTACCTTGTAGTCGAAGTGCTGCGGCTCGCTGGTGGCCATGCCGCTGGGCGTGGCCACGCCCTTGTCCCAGACCAGGCGCACCGCCGCATCGTTGGGCAGGCGCTGCGCGCATTGCAGCGCGGTGATGCGCTCGGGCGGCGTTTTCTGCGCGAACCGTTTGATCAGCGCCTCGCGCACCGGCCCCGTCACCAGCTTCACCGGAATGCGTTCCTGTATGCCCTCCGCCTCGCAATGGACATGGGCAAGCAGGCTGGCCTCGGTGGCCTGGCCGTTCTGCACGGTCAGGAATACCTGCTCCTCTTCCACCGGCATCCACTCTTGCGGCACGATGCGCTGCACCACCGGGCCGCCGATGTCGAACTGGAAGCTGGTCGCGCCCCGTACCGGCGTGCCGGATAGCAGCCTGAAGTCCTTATTCAATAGAAAGCGGCAGCTGACGCCTGCCGGCAGGTCGCGCTCGAAGTCATACACCCAGTTGCGCTCGTCGGCCCAGCGGCCGCTGCCGGCTTCGCTGCACCGGATGTCGAACGGCGCCGGCGCGCGCGGATCGCCGGCCTTCACCGCCGGCTCGGAAAACGTGGCCCGCACCTGGCGCGCCTTGCTGACCGTGCCCTGCGGCGAAAACTGGCTGATGGTTCCTGCCTGAGCCAGCACGGCCCAGGCCAGCAAGGCCACGCCGCACAGCCGACTGCGCTTACCCATATGCACTCCCTGTTGTTATTAAAGGCACAAAGCGACCCGAGTAAATTGCACCCGTTCCGGCGGCGCAGCCTCCCCGATTACGATAAACTCCTGATTTTTCATGATTTCGGATCCTGTTCATGGGCGCTAAACGCATCCTTTCGACCCTGGCAATCGGCGCGATGCTGGCCGCCAGCCTGCCCGCGCAGGCGCTGGAACGGCTGTTCCCGCCCAACTTCAAGCGCGGCACGCTATCCAATGTCGATTTCCCCAGCGTCAGCGTGAATGGCAGCCAGCGCAAGCTGGCGCCGGGCGCATGGATCAGGAACGAAAACAACATGATCGATATGCCGGTAACGCTGCGCGGTCGCGAGTTCACCGTGAACTACACCGAAAACCCGCAGGGCGACATCGACCGGGTATGGATCCTAACCCCGGCCGAAGCCAGCGCGCCGCTGCCCAAACAGTCTCAGCAATAACATTCCATGCAAAAGAAAGTATTCATCAAGACCTTCGGCTGCCAGATGAACGAGTACGACTCGGACAAGATGGCGGACGTGCTCAACGCTTCGGAAGGCTATGTCAAGACCGACACGCCGGACGATGCCGACATCATCCTCTTCAATACCTGCTCCGTGCGTGAAAAGGCGCAGGAAAAGGTATTTTCCGACCTTGGCCGGGTGCGCGAGCTCAAGCGGGCAAACCCGGATCTCGTGATCGGCGTGGGCGGCTGCGTGGCCTCGCAGGAAGGCGAGGCCATCATCAAGCGCGCGCCCTATGTCGACCTGGTGTTCGGCCCGCAGACCCTGCACCGCCTGCCCGACATGCTGCACAAGCGGCGCGACAGCGGCCGCTCGCAAGTGGACATTTCCTTTCCCGAGATCGAGAAGTTCGACCACCTGCCGCCGGCGCGGGTGGAAGGCCCGACCGCCTTCGTCTCCATCATGGAAGGCTGCAGCAAGTACTGCAGCTATTGCGTGGTGCCCTATACCCGCGGCGAGGAAGTGTCGCGCCGCTTCGACGACGTGCTGGCCGAAGTGGCCGGCCTGGAAGCCCAGGGCGTGAAGGAAATCACGCTGCTGGGGCAGAACGTCAATGCCTACCGCGGCGAAATGGCCGACGGCGAGATCGCCGACTTCGCGCTCCTGATCGAATACATCGCAGAACTCGACGGCATCGAGCGCATCCGCTACGTCACCAGCCATCCCAAGGAATTTACCCAGCGCCTGATCGACGCCTATGCCCGCGTGCCCAAGCTGGTCAATCACCTTTACCTGCCGGCCCAGCACGGCGCCGACAAGATCCTGGCGGCAATGAAGCGCGGCTATACCGCGCTGGAATACAAGTCCATCATCCGCCGCCTGCGCGAAGTGCGGCCCGACATTGCGATCTCCTCCGACTTCATCGTCGGCTTTCCGGGCGAGACCGATGCCGACTTCGAGGCCATGATGAAGCTCATCAGCGACGTCGGCTACGACAACAGCTTTTCCTTCATTTTCAGCCCGCGCCCCGGCACGCCGGCCGCCAACCTGGCCGACGACACGCCGCACGAAGTCAAGCTGGCCCGCCTGCAGCGACTGCAGGCGGCGATTGCCGACAACACCCGGCGCTACAGCGACCGCATGGTGGGCAGCGTGCAGCGCATCCTGGTCGAAGGTCCTTCCAAGAAGGACCCGCAGCAGCTGCAGGGACGCACGGAAAACAACCGTGTTGTCAATTTTGAAGGTAATGCGGAACTGATCGGCCAGATGGTCGATCTTCGTATTACCGAGTCCTTTGCCTATTCGCTGCGCGGCGAACTGATATCCGATTGAAACCCTTTCTCACAGACAAGAAGCACACCCCCGACTTGAAGAACAAACCCCTGCAACCCATGCATTTCGAGCCCCAGCCGGTAGACAACAACCGGCTGGCCCACCTGTGCGGTCCGATGGATGAAAACCTGCGCCAGATCTCCGCGGCGCTGGACGTCACGCTGTTCCGGCGCGGCGAAAAATTCATCGTCTCCGGCGCCAACGCCGAGCGCGCGGTCGACATCCTGCAAAAGTTCTATGCGCTGGCCGACCGGCCGGTGTCGGTGGAAGACGTGCAGCTGGCGCTGGTGGAACAGCGCGCCACCCTGGCGCAGGCGGTCGAGAAGCCGGCGATCCTGGCCAGGAAGACCGAGATCGATGAACAGCAGCCGCCGGTGGAGATGCCGGTGCTGAAAACCCGGCGCAACGACCTGCGCGGGCGCACGCCGCACCAGAACCATTACCTGAAGGCCATCCTGGAGCACGACGTCACCTTCGGCATCGGCCCGGCCGGCACCGGCAAGACCTACCTGGCGGTGGCCTGCGCGGTCGATGCGCTGGAACGCGACGCGGTCAAGCGCATCGTGCTGACCCGCCCGGCGGTGGAAGCCGGCGAACGGCTGGGTTTCCTGCCCGGCGACCTGGCGCAGAAGGTCGACCCCTACCTGCGCCCGCTGTACGACGCGCTGTACGACCTGATGGGCTTCGACCGGGTGCAGAAGATGTTCGAGAAGCAGGCCATCGAGATCGCGCCGCTGGCCTACATGCGCGGCCGCACGCTCAACCATGCCTTCATCATTCTGGACGAGGCGCAGAACACCACGCCCGAGCAGATGAAGATGTTCCTCACCCGCATCGGCTTCGGCAGCAAGTCGGTGGTGACCGGCGACGTGACGCAGATCGACCTGCAGCGCAACCAGAAATCCGGCCTGGTCGACGCGATGAATGTACTGAAGGACGTGCGCGGCATTGCCTTCACCCACTTCACCAGCGCCGACGTGGTGCGCCATCCGCTGGTGGCGCGCATCGTGGACGCCTATGAATTGGCCAGCGAAGTCAGCGCGGCCACAGCCAGCTTCAAAGATGCCCTCAAAAAATAAGCTGACACTGTCCCTGCAGTTTGCCGACCCGCGCGCCCGCGAGCAGTTGAACCGCTCCGACGTGCGGCGCTGGGCGCAGGCCGCGCTGTTCGCGCCGGCCGAACTCACCATCCGCTTCGTCGATGCCGAGGAAGGCCGCACCCTGAACCGCGACTACCGCGGCAAGGACTACGCCACCAACGTGCTGACCTTCGCCTATACCGAGGATGAAAACGCGCCGGTCACCGAGGCCGACATCATTCTCTGCACCGACGTGCTGGAACGGGAAGCGGCCGAACAGGGCCTTGAAATCGGCGCCCATGCCGCCCATCTGATCGTTCACGGCGTGCTGCATGCCCAGGGCTACGACCATGAGGACGAGGTGGAAGCGGCCGAAATGGAAGCCCTGGAAACCGAGATCCTGGCCACGCTGGGCATTGCCAATCCCTATGCCGAACGCTGAACGCCGAGTCGCCATGGCGCAAGTGCGCATCCGGTTTTCGTGGCCTCCCTGTCAACTGTTGTATCCTATCTCCCTTTAAAACGACGGCATTACGCCACTATGCAAGACTATCCCAGTAGCGTTAAGAATCCTGACGCCAAACCCCACCGGTCACTGCTGGAACGCCTGACCGCCCTGATTTCCCCCGAACCAGAAAACCGCGCAGAACTGCTGGAAATTCTGCACGACGCCCATGAGCGCAACCTGATCGACGCCGATGCGCTGTCGATGATCGAAGGCGTGTTCCAGGTTTCCGACCTGTCCGCCCGCGACATCATGGTGCCGCGCTCCCAGGTCGACATGGTCGACATCAGCAAGCCGATCGAGGAATGGATGCCGCTGGTGCTGGAAACCGCGCATTCCCGCTTTCCCGCCGTCGATGGCGAGCGCGACAAGGTGATCGGCATCCTGCTGGCCAAGGACCTGCTGCGCTATTACGCGGAAGAATCGTTCGACGTGCGCGGCATGCTGCGTCCGGCGGTGTTCATTCCCGAATCGAAGCGCCTGAACGTGCTGCTGCGCGACTTCCGCGCCAACCGCAACCACATGGCGGTGGTGGTCGACGAATACGGCGGCGTGGCTGGCCTGATCACCATCGAGGACGTGCTGGAGCAGATCGTCGGCGACATCGAGGATGAATACGATTTCGACGAGGAAGAGGACAATATCCTCGCCTTAAAGGACGGCCCCCTGGGCCCGCGCTGGCGGGTCAAGGCGCTGACCGAGATCGAGCAGTTCAACGACAGCATCGGCACCCATTTCAACGACGACGGCGTCGACACCATAGGCGGCCTGGTGGCCGGCCACCTGGGCCGCATGCCGCGCAAGGGCGAAGCCTTCGACCTGGCCGGCCTGCGCTTCGAGGTCTTGCGGGCCGACGCCCGCCAGGTGCATGTGCTGCTGGTGGAAAAACTCCCGCCCGCGCCGCCTCCCCAGGACGAAGACAATCTCTGAACCGAAGCGGCCGCAAGCCGCCTCATCCCGGCGCCGCCCGCCTCTTCCGGGGCGGCAGCGCCGGGCTGCCTGACATCAACCAATAACAAGACGCGGATGCCTTCCGATTCCCTTTCCCCCGCACTTTCACGCTGGGCGCCGCTGTGGGCGCTGCTGGCCGGCGCCTTTGCCGTATTGTCCTTTGCGCCGCTGTCATGGTGGCCGCTGCAGATCGTCAGCCTGGCGCTGCTGCTGTGGCTGGCGCTGGGCCAGAACCGCCCGCGCCGCAGCGCCCTGATCGGCTGGTGCTTCAGCCTCGGCTGGATGGTGGCCGGCACCCACTGGCTGTACATCAGCATGCACGACTATGGCGGCATGCCGGCGCCGATCGCGGCCGCGGCCGTGCTGCTGCTGTCGGCGGCGATGGCGTTGTATGCAGCCATGGCCATGGCGGCCGGCACCTGGCTGCGGCTGCGCTGCGCGCTGTCGCCGGCAACCACCCTGCTGCTGGTCTATCCGCCGCTGTGGGCGCTGGGCGAATGGTTGCGCAACTGGGTCGCCACCGGCTTTCCGTGGATCGTGTCCGGCTATGCCCATGTCAACAGCCCGCTGGCCGGCTATGCGCCGGTGCTGGGCGTCTACGGCATCGGCTGGCTGGCGGTGCTGCTGGCCGGCTGCCTGGTGCTGGCGTTCGGCCCGCGCCGCAAGCTGGCATGGACGCTGGGCGTCGCGGTGATGGCGCTGGGCCTGGCGCTGAACCAGCTGGCCTGGACCGAAAACAATGGCGGGCCGATCTCGGTGCGCCTGCTGCAGGGCAATGTGCCGCAGGAAATGAAGTTCAATCCGGAACGCACCAATGACACCCTGGCGCTGTACCACGAGATGCTGACCGAGGCCCGCGCCGACCTGATCGCCACGCCGGAGACCGCGCTGCCGCTGATGGCGCATGCGCTGCCGCCGGACTACCTGGAACTGCTGTCCTCCTTTGCTCGCCAGTCAAAGAGCAATCTGCTGGTCGGCGTGCCGGTCAGCGACCATCCCGGCGCCTATGCCAACAGCCTGCTCGGCTTCAATGCCGCCGGCGCGCCCCAGCCCTACCGCTACGACAAGCACCACCTGGTGCCGTTCGGCGAATTCATCCCGCCGGGCTTCCGCTGGTTCGTCGAGCTGATGAACATTCCGCTGGGCGACTTCACCCGCGGCGCGCCGGTGCAGGCGCCGTTCGAGGCGGCCGGCCAGTGGGTGTTGCCCAATATCTGCTATGAAGACCTGTTCGGCGAAGAGATTGCCGACCAGATCGCCGCCAGCTATTTTTCCGGCCAGCCGCAGGCCACCATAATGCTCAACGTGTCCAATATCGCCTGGTTCGGCGATTCCATCGCGCTGCCGCAGCATCTGCAGATCTCGCAGATGCGCGCGCTGGAAATGCGTCGGCCCATGCTGCGCGCCACCAATACCGGCGCCACCGCCGTGGTGGATGCGCGCGGCCGGGTGCAGGCGCAGCTGGCGCCCTTCACCTTCGGCGTGCTGAGCGCGCAGGTGCAGGGCATGCGCGGCTGGACGCCCTACATCCTGTTCGGCAATACGCTGGTGCTGACAGCGGCGCTGCTGGTGCTGGGGGGAGTATGGTATGGCGCGCGGAAGCGCCGCAGGGAAGGCGCAGCAGCCGTGGCGTGAAAGTGCGGTGCGACGCGGCGGAATGCCCCTGTGGTGTATTCCGCCCTACGACTGGCATGGCGCAAGGATGGCGCCATGCCGGCGGCCTGAAAGCGCTGGCTTTTCAATAAGGTGATACCGCGGCGGCCAGGCCGCCACGGTCGTTGCGGATCAGGAGTTCTCGAACTTGATGTTCTGCTTCTTGACCACCGATTTCGCCTTCTCCAGCTCGTACTTGATCTCGGCGGCATGCTGGGCCGGCGTATTGGCGGCCGATTCGGCGCCGTTCTGCTTGAGCTTGTCGCGCACGTCCGGCAGGGCCAGGACCTTGTTGGCCGCGGCGTTGAGGCGGGTGATGATGGCTTCCGGCGTCTTGGCCGGCGCCACCAGGCCATACCATGCCGGGTCGTTGACTTCCTTCAAGCCCAGCTCGGCAAAGGTCGGCACATTCGGCAAGACTTCCAGCCGCTTGGGCGCGGCCACCGCGATCGGACGGATCTTGCCGCTCTGGATATGGCCCATCGACGAAGGCAGGTTGTCGAACATCATTTCCACCTGGCCGCCGAGCAGGTCGATCAGCGCCGGGCCCGAGCCGCGATACGGCATGTGGGTGATGAAGGTGCCGGTCGAGATCTTGAACTGCTCGCCCATCATGTGCAGCACGCTGCAGACGCCGGAAGAAGCGTAGTTGAATTTGCCCGGATTCTTTTTCACCAGCTCGATGAACTGCTTGTAGTCCTGCGCCGGGAACTTGTTGGTCACGGTCAGCACGTTGGGCGTGCGCGCCAGGTTGGACACCGGCGCGAAGCTGGTGACGGGGTCGTATTGCAGGTTCGGATTGCAGGCGGCATTGACCGCGTGGGTGGAAATCGTGGAGATGCCCAGGGTGTAGCCATCGGGTGCGGCGCGGGCCACCGCGGTCGCGCCCAGCGCGCCGCCGGCGCCGGCGCGGTTTTCCACCACCACTGTCTGGCCCAGTTCCTTGGTCAGCTTGTCGGCAACGATGCGGGCCACGATGTCGGTGGTGCCCCCCGGCGCGAATGGCACGATCAGGGTCACCGGCTTGTTGGGATAGGAGCTATCGGCATGGGCGCTGGCGGCAAAAGCCATGGCGCAGGCGACTACAAGTTTCAAAGGTTTCATGACAGGTCTTTCCGCAAATGGCAATCATTTAACAAAACGGTCGCCATTCTAAGCCAAGCAGGAACAAAACCCTATCCGAAAACCGCAAGGATTCCCGATTTGCAAGCCGGCGCATGCCTACGCCGGCTTGCAATACCGGAACCGGTTCAGCGCCCGCGCTGGGTTGATGCGGCAATGCAGTCCACGCCAAGTACGTTGGCAGGAAGGGAAACCCCGCAACCGGCAACCTGCACTGCGGCGCCGGTTGCGGGCGTTTGCCTGGCGCCTGCACGCTGCATCGGATCGAGCAGGTTGACACGGGAAGTCAGGTTGGGTGGCTGGTCGATCTGCAGTGTGCCGCTGGCATAGCTGATCGCATAATTCTGGCTCTGCAGACCGGCCGGCGTGATGCGGTAGCTGCCGGGAAGCAGCGCCCCCTGTGCCGTACCACCGTAGCCAAGCTGGCCGCCGAGCACATCGGCAGTCTCGTCGCCTGCGAGGCCTGCAATGGCGACGCCGTTGCCGCCCTCGTAAGGGATGGCGTCGTAGGTCTTGCGAGCGCCGTTGGCGGTGACGGTCAGCGGCGCCGGTGAAATGGTGCTGCTCATGTTGGGCGAGAGCCTGAGCAGATAATTGTTGCCGCCGTTGCCGTCATTGACGGTGATGCCGCTGACGGTCACCGTCTTGTTGCCCGCGCCGGCATTGCGGTCGGCGAAGGCGAATGCGCCGCCGCTCAGGCTGTCGCCGGCATACAGCCTGCCCTCAACAATCGCGGCAGCCGCGCCGGGAGCATCGACCGTGCCGTCATAGGTCTTGGCCACATTGCCGGCGCTCACCGTGAGCACTGCCGGATTGATCGTGCTGCTGCGATTGGGCGCATAACTCACCTGGTAATTCCTGCCGCCATTGCCGTCGTCGACTGTGAAGCCGCTCACGGTCACCGTCTTGTTGCCGGCGCCGACATTGCGGTCTGTGAAGGCAATCAGGCCGTTGTCCGCCAGCTTGTCGCCGAACAGCGTGCCGCCCGACACGATGGGCGTTGCGGCGACGGCCAGGGTGCCGTCGTAGGTTTTGACGACGTCGTTCACACCGACCGTGAGCGCGGCAGGATCGATCCTGCTGGTCCTGTTCGGCACGATCGTCACGTCATAGTTGCTGCTTTCATCACGCGTATTGCCATCGATGATGCGCATGTCCTTGACGGTAACGGTCTTGTTGTTGCCGGCATTCCGGTCGGCGAAGCTGGCAATGCCGCTCACCAGGGAATCGTTTCCAAATATCCGGTCCTTGATGGTCACCGGAAAGCCACTGACCGCATTGGTGCCGTCGTAGGTCTTGACCACCTGATCGACGATGACATTGAAGGGTGCGCGGCTGATCCGGCTCGTGGTGTTGGGTCTGTAGGTGATCGCGTAATTGCCAGTGTTATTGTCATTGTTCGGTTTCAGGACGCTGACGCTGCTGATGTTGACGGTCTTGTTGTCGCCGGCATTCTGGTCGCTGAAGGTAAACACGCCGCCCGCCAGCGCGTCGTTGTTGTAAAGACGGCCATTGAGCGTGCGCACAGTACCGGCCGCCGACACGGTGCCGTCATAGGTCTTGCTGACATCGTCCACACCAAGCACGAGCGGCGCGGGATTGATGGTGCTGGTTTTGTTGTCTGCCAGCACAAGCGTGTAGTTCCTGCCGCCATTGCCGTCGTTGACTGTCACGTTGCTGACAGTGACTGTCTTGTTGCCGGCGCCGGCATTGGGGTCGGTAAAGGCGAATGTGCCGCCGACAAGACTGTCATCCTTGTAGAGCTTGTATAGCCTGGAATCGGCAACGGCCGCGGCGGCGCCAAGGGCGCTGTCGGTACCGTCATAGGTCTTGATCACATCCCTGGTGCTGACCACCAGCGGCGCGGGATTGATGGTGCTGGTTGTATTATTCAGCAGCGTCAGCGCGTAGTTATTGCCATCGTTTCCGTCAATCACTCTTACGTCTCTGACCGTGACTGTCTTGTTACCGCTGCCAGCATTGACGTCAGTAAAGGCGTATGTACCACCGACGACGCGATCGCCGGCGTACACGGTGCCCTGGGTGACTTGCGGACCGCCGCCAACCGCGCTGGGTGTCCCATCATAGTTCTTGGTGACATTTTCCGTGGTGACCGTCAGTGGCGCAGGGACGATCTTCAGATTGCCGCCTGTGATGTCATATCCCTGCTGCGTCGAAGACGGGGAATAGGTGCCCGCATCCCTGCCGGTCGCCGCAGTAAAGTCAAGCCTGGGCGCATCTGGCAGCGGTCCGGACTGTTTTTCACTGTTATAGACAGAGGTAAGCCCCCCTAGCGTCAGGTCCTGCATGAAACTGCGCAGCAGCGGCATGGTCACGCCGTCATAAATGCGCCATACCGCGGTGCTGCCGCCGGCGTTGCTGATGCTCCATCCGCTATTTGCAAACGTCCCCGTTGCCATCAGTTCCTTGCCGGTCCTGCCTACGCCAAAATCAGAATCGCCTTTAGAGCCAATCCCAGTACCACCATTGGCAATGGAATCAGTGTTCCAGTAGCTGGAAACTATTTTCGCCTTTGCTTCTGCCGCACCTATCAAACCGCCGACTGATAACGGATTGCTGCCAGTGACATTCATCGCTCCGCTTGCATAACTGTTGCTTACTTCCGCATCTCCCTGCATGTACCCGATCAGACCGCCCACATGTACCGGATTATTGCCAGGGATGTTTACCGAGCCACGGGCATAGCTGTCAGTTACTTTTGTTTTTTCCTGCGCGTAACCGACCAGGCCGCCTATTTGAACCGCCCCATCGCCGACTGCATTCACTGAGCCCGTGGCATAACTGTTTTTAATGACGCCAGTGTCCAGAATGACAATCCCGGTCAGACCACCTATGGTCTGACGGCCTGTTACGTTACCGACCGCATAGCTATTCTCGATCAAGCCGCCGTTCTGGCCGACCAGGCCGCCCACTTGTGCCATTTCTGCGGCATCCACATTTCCTTTGGCATAGCTGTTCCTGATTGTGCTCTGGATATTTATTCCCACCAATCCGCCAACTCCCAGAAGGGCATTGTCACCTTGCTTGACCGCGGTTACCTTGCCGGTAGCATTACTGTTGCTTACCGATGCACCATCCGTCATCCACCCAACCAGACCGCCTACGGCCTGTGTACCCGTTACGTTGGCCGCTGATGATGAACCATCGATATTGCCCGTTCCCAAATTTCTTCCCACCAAGCCACCTATGTTCCAGCCGTCGTCAGCACCGCCTCCAACCGTGCCGGTGACTGTGCCAGTGGAAGAAACATTGCTTATCCTGCCTAAATTTTGGCCTGCCAGTATGCCGACATCCACGCGCGCTGTGACGTCTGCATCGACCAGTTTGATATTACGAATGTCGGCAGTACTGGTGGTTGTGGCAAACAGTCCCGCTTGGGTATTTGCGGCGTAATTAATGAACAGGCCGTTGATGCTATGTCCTAGTCCCTCCAGGGTACCCCCAAAGTTTCTTATCGGCCTGAAACCCTGTTCAACGTTCCAGTTGCGGGTCTCTTTTGCATCGATGTCTGTACCTAGTACGTAATTTTCCTTGCCTCTCATACCTTGCAGGCTTGTGCCTCCGTTCACGTCACTTGGCAAACCAACGGTTGTGATGACTTTATAGGACTTCAACTCACTACCAAGACCCTGCCTTGTTGTGAATGTCGTGGTGTCGGCAAGGTTTATCTTGGCATTATTGAGGAAATACGTTCCTATGCCGTCCGAACTCTGGCCAGTCCACAGACTGAGGCCTGCGTCGCCTTTGGCTTCCATATCGGCATTGATATAGATGTTACGGTGCGCCTTCAGCGTAAGCTTGCCTGCTCCCTCCCATTTAACTGCGGCACTGACAAAGACGTCACCGCCCGTGCCAGGGGAGCCCTGTGTTGCAAGCGTCACCACCGCGCCGCCCTTGAGGGCATCCGTCAGCGTCTGATTGCCTATGGATGAGCTCGTTTGACCACCGCCTTCGACAATGGAAAAATCTTCGGGATCGATCAGCCAGCTGCCATTGACGCCTTCCCGGGCTCGGGCATGGACCCGTGCGCCATCCAGGATCTTCACTCTTGCAGCGCTGGTCTCCACCGCGCCGCCATCGCCTGACACCGGCGCCGACACATCGATCTGGCCATTCATCGTCAGCTGGCCGCGCTGCATGTCGCCCATCAGCCTGACCCGGCCGCTGACATCGTTGAGCGTCTGCGCCTCGATCACGCCGTCATGATTGACCAGCGCCGCACCGATGTTTTCCGCTGCCTTCGCCTCAAGGTTGACATTGCCGCCGTTGGCGCTGATGCGGCCGGTCACGCGGTTGTCGGCCAGCGCATTCAGGCTGCCAGTGTTGACCGTCACGGACATCAGGCCGCTGTCGCCCAGCTGGAGGGTGACCTTGTCGCCGGCCGACATCCAGGCATTGCCCTGTTGCGCCGATATGCCGCCCTCGTTGATGACCTGCGGCGCGATTAGCGCAACATAGCCGCCCGGACTGGCAGTCAAACTGCCCTGGTTCGTGATGCCGCCAGCGGCGCCGGCATTCTGCAGCAGCAGTTCCTTCCCGCCCTGCATGAAGCTGGCGGTGTCTATATTGAGGGTCGATGCCAGCAGCCCTTGCGCATTGACGGTGGCGCCGGCGCCGAACAGCACGCCGTTCGGGTTCAGGATGAACACCTGGCCATTGGCGCTCAGGCTGCCGGACAGTTCGGTCGCGCCCGTTCCGACGACCCGATTGAGCGCAATGGCGGAGGCGCCAGGCTGCCTGAACACGATAGCTTCACCGGCCTTGCTCGAGAAGCTGTTCCAGTTGATTGCCAGCCTGGGGCTGTCCTGGGTAATGGTGGTGGTGGGGCCGCTTTGCGCGATGCCGCCGCTGCCGCCGACAATGCTTCCCCCGCCGGGCGCGCCATAGGCGCCGGGCGCCGCAATCAGGCTGAGCAGGGTCAGCGTTCCCGCAAGGCGGTAGCAGCCGGCAGACGGTGCAACGTGAAAGACCTGAACGGGTGTCGTGCGGGGCTGGGGCAGCGTGCCCGGATCGGCATGCTTCGGAGTGGAATGCAGAGAATGGTCGTTCAATTAAATCTCCGTGGAGGATGGGGCAATACGACAACTGGCATGCCGTGGCTGCGAAATGAACATGCCCATCAATTGGCCATGCATGGCGGATGGCCAACGTGGGAGCGGCTGAAAAGCGTTTTCCTTAAATTTTTCGATTTGCTTGTTTGTCTACAGAACGCTCAATTGGTGAATACGTGGAACTTGTAGTTCCATAAGAGCAATCAGGCAGGTCAGCCATTCGTTCCAGGAACAGAAAATCGTTCATGGCACGCACAAGATGGTTCTCATTACCCAGCCCGGCACAGCATTAAGCTGGCGCAAGGCCGCAGTCGCGCATCGTGGGATAAACATGAAGCAGCAGGCGCAGCATCGGCCATCTCGTGGCGGCCATGCCGGAACTGTCGGTAAGCTCCTACACGAGAATCGGAGAAACACGGGTATTGAAAATTTTGCATTTCAGAGATGATGGGATACGCAAAATTTGCAAAACCGATTACGACGGGAGAACCCCATGAACAATGGACTGAACGTATGCGGTGCAGTGCTGGGTGTGCCAGACAGAGAAAACCGAAACGTCACCCCATTCCAGGCCCAGAACGATGAGCAGGACTGCCTGCGCCCTGCCGCTGCGTCCGATGCCATGATGCGCTGCGGCGAACTGTACGGTAGTTCCGATTCCATGCAGCACTTGTACAAGCTCATCACCAAGGTCGCGCCCACGCGCGCCAACGTGCTGATCTGCGGGGAAAGCGGCACCGGCAAGGAGCTGGTGGCCAGCGAGATACACCGGCTCAGCAGGGAAAGCGACAAGCCTTTCGTTGCGCTCAACTGCGGCGCCATTTCCCCACAGCTGATCGAGGCCGAGCTGTTCGGCCACGAGCGCGGCAGCTTCACCGGCGCGGTGCGCATGCACAAGGGCTGTTTCGAGCGTGCCGCCGGCGGCACCCTGTTTCTCGACGAGCTGACCGAAATGTCGATGGAAATGCAGGTCAAGCTGCTGCGCGTACTCGAAACCGGCCGCTTCTCCCGTGTCGGCGCCGACGATGAAATCCATGTCAAGGTCAGGGTGATCGCGGCCACCAACCGCGACCCGCAGCAGGCGGTCGATACCGGCATCCTGCGCAGCGACCTGTTCTATCGCCTCTCGGTCTTCCCGATCTCGGTGCCGACACTGCGCGAGCGCGAACAGGACATCGAGTTGCTGGCCAAGGTGTTCCTGGCCAGGCTCAACGAGGAGGACGGCACGCGCAAGGTGTTTTCCAAATCGTCGCGCCGCTTCCTGAATGAATACCACTGGCCGGGCAATGTGCGCGAACTGAAGAACATGGTGCACCGCGCCTTCATCCTGGCCGACCAGGACGTGGACCTGGCGGCGGCGATAGGCGCCACCAAGCCGGTAGTGTCGGGCGTGGAAAGCGATTGCGTCACCTTCCCGCTGGGCAGCAGGCTGGCCGATGCCGAGCAGCGCCTGATCTTCGCCACGCTGGGCTATTGCGGCGGCAACAAGACGCAGACCGCGGAAGTGCTGGGCGTGAGCCTGAAGACGCTCTACAACCGGCTTAATGAATACCAGTCCAAGGTATTTACGGGCGACCCGGACCTGCAGGGCCGCGGGATGGGCGTAAACGTGAATTCGGGCGTCTGAAAACTTTTCAAGGGAAGCACTGTATTGTTTTCAAGCCAGCATGGAACATTTACAGAGATATAACAGAATTTATCTAACCCATTGATTCTTAAAGGAGGGAAGAGCTGGCCCACAGATTGCTATATTGTTCATGACCAAGGTCGAATGCGGGCTGGACAGTAATTCAAGGAAAGACTTTCCATCCCGGATTTTTAAGTCGTCAAACGCCGCGTCTGGCCGGAGACATTTTTCTTGATGTACTTTTTGGAGATCAAAATGAACTTTATTATCTGGATAGTGGTAGGCGGCCTTCTGGGCTGGGTAGCAAGCATGATCATGCGTACCGACGCACAACAAGGGATGTTCCTGAACGTTGTTGTTGGCATCATCGGCGCGTTGCTGGGCGGCTGGTTGCTGGCCCCTCTGTTTGGCACTGGCACCATTAACCAGAACGATTTCTCCATTAGCTCGCTGCTGGTTTCGCTGCTTGGCGCCGTGATCTTGCTGGCCATCGTCAATCTGTTCCGCCGCGGCAGCCCACGCTAAGCACGGAGGAATCGTTGATCTTCGGAAGAATACCCATCGGCTGGCTGGTCCGCCGGTGGGTTACCCCTTCCGAATGATCGTCATGCTTTCGTCCGCTCCCCTTCCTGTTCTCCCTCTGTTCTCCCTCTCCGTTTTTTCCTTCTGATCGTTTTGCTTTGGGTCGCCATTCGATGGCTGCCACGGCATTGATCGCGTGAATGGTGCCGTTGCAGTTGCTGCAGTGCTGCAGTTGCCGTTGCCGTTGCAGTTGCTTTTAAGTCCCGTTGAGCGCGCCGTGACGTCGGTGCGTGGAGCGGGAAAAGGTGCGGCGTCTGTCTGAGCCAAGCGTAGCTTGGCGAGTTTAGCCGCGCCCCGCTCCATGCATCGACGGCACGGGGACCCTCGCGCAGCGAGGGCGCGATCACCGGGTCGCCTTTTCTTGCCTACTTCTTTTGGCGAAGCAAAAGAAGTAGGTCGCCTGCCGGGGCGAACTCCCGGCCTGGTCATGACGATAGTGAGGTCGTGTTGCTTCACCAGCCGTAAAGATGTCACTGCGAAGCAGCAGTTGCTTTTGACGTTAAGCCATGGTCCAACGAGCACGTCAAAAACCACACCGACAGTGCTACCCTGGCCTTGCCGGATGACGCAAGGCGGCTGCACTGCCGTGGAGACAAGCCGGGAGTCCGTCCCGGCGGCCGGGTCACTTTTTTTGCTTCGCTGTATAGACCGGGGACATAGGTTACACATGTGCCGGGACATGGGTAACAGATTTAATCGTGCTTTTCGGCATTGCGCAAGTCGATTTGGCCAAATCGCTGATGCGCAAAGTACAGGTCATAAATGCCGTCCTGGCCTGACAGGGCGCGGGCCGCAATACGATGCCTGTGCAAGGCGCTGGAGACGCGAAAGCTGCGCTTGTGGAACTTCACATGCCCGTTCCACCCGACGGTCTCCACCAGGTCTTCCTGCGGATAAACAATCTCTGGCAATCGCTCGGGATAGGCCAGACGGCTTTGCCGGAACCGGGTTACCGGCGTGGCCATGCCGATGGCTTCATGCGGCCGCTCGTTGTTGTAGATCATTCGCCAGCGGTCGAATGCGTTCTGGACCTCCTCAAGGTCAACGAAGTGACGCCCGTGCAGCACATCTGCCTTGAGCGTGCGATGGAAACGTTCGTCCTTGCCATTGGTCTGTGGATGAGCCGGACGACTGTGACTGATGCGAATGCCCAGCTGAATCAACCAGATGGTGAGCTTGGTGATGCCATGCTCGTGCTGCGACGGACTGCCCCATGGAGAACCGTTGTCAGCGTTGATCCGTACTGGCATGCCGTGATGGCGAAAGGCAGTTTCCAGAGCTGCCTGCACAGTGGCAGTGTCCGGGTTCAGGCAAGCCTGCAGGACGATGTTGTAGCGTGAATGATCATCCAGCACGGTCAGTGGATGACACGTGGCCTGGCCGGTCTGGAAATGGCCCTTGAAGTCGATCTGCCAGAGATCATTGGGCTGGGCATGCTCGAAGCGCTGCCAGGCGGTGCTGTTTGCGCTTGCCTTTTCTGAGATCAAGCCATGTCGATGCAGAATCCGGGTAATGGTGCTGGGGGTTGGCACCTGGATGTGACCCTGATTGAGCAGGCTGCGATGAATCTTGCGGCCGCCCCAGGTGGGGTGTTTCAGACGCACCTTCACTACCAGCTCTTCGTTTGCCTGGCTGGTACGCAGTGGCGTATTGCAGGGTCTGCGCGAGCAGTCCTGCAGGCCAGCAGGGCCCTGCGTCATGCTGCGTTCACGCCATTTGTATCCTGTCTTGCGACTGATTCCAAAACGCGTGCATAGGGCACTGAAGTTCACGCCATCCTGCTGCGCTAGCGCCGTAAATTCTTGTCGAAGGGTCATCATGTCAACGTCTTTCCAGGGCATGGTTAGAGAATCCTTTGGCTTGATATGGAATACGCCAAAGTGTTACCCATGTCCCGGCACAGTTGTTACCCATGTCCCCGGTCTATACACTTCGCCAAAAAAAGTAACCAAAAAAAGGCGACCCGGTGATCGCGCCCCGCTGCGCGGGGTGCCCGTGCCAGCGGTACCCGGAGCGGGGCGCGGCTAAACTCGCCAAGCTGCGCTTGGCTCAGACAGACGCCGCACCTTTTCCCGCTCCGGGCACCGCTGACACGGCGCGCTCAACGGGACTTAAAAGCCACTGCAACGGCAACTGCAACCACAACGGCAACGGCAACGGCAACGGCAACGGCAACCGCAACCGCAACCGCAACCGCAACCGCAACCGCAACCGCAACCGCAACCGCAACCGCAACCGCAACCGCAACCGCAACCGCAACCGCAACCGCAACCGCAACTGTCGCTGCGCGTACGTCAAAAGCAACAGCAGAAGCAACCGCAGGCCCCCTCCCGCTAACCCGCGCTGCGCTTCTGCGCCTCCTCCGCATACAGTTCCTTCTTCGACAGCTTGCCTACCGGCGTCTTCGGCAAGGCCTGCCTGATCTCCAGCGCCTGCACCATTTCATGCTTGCCCAGGCGGGACTTCAGGAAAGCCTGCAATTCTTCCAGGGTGAAGCCGGCACCCCCCTGCTTCAAGGTAACGAAAGCCTTGGGCGACTGGCCACGGTAGGCGTCAGGCACACCGATCACGCTCACCTCCGATACCGACGGATGCTCGTAGATCGCCTCCTCCACCACGCGCGGATAGACGTTGTAGCCGCTGCACAGAATCATGTCCTTGGTGCGGTCGACGATGTAGACATAGCCGTCCTGGTCCATGTAGCCGACGTCGCCGGTGCGGAAGAAACCGTCTTCCGTCATCGACTCGGCGGTCGCTTCCGGCTTGTTCCAGTAGCCCTTCATCACATTCGGCCCCTTGATGCACAGTTCGCCGCGCTCGCCCTGCGGCAGGGTCACCGCCGGATCGTCGACGCTGATGAACTTCATCGTCACGCCCACCGTCGGCAGGCCGCAGGAACCGGCACGCTGCGGCACATGGGCCGGGGTGAAGGTGCCGGTGGGCGAGGTCTCGGTCATGCCCCAGCCTTCCAGCAGGCTGCAGCCGGTGGCCTGCTGGAAGCGCTGGTTGACTTCCACCGGCAGCGGCGCGCCGCCCGAGCCGCAGAACTTCAACGCGCTCAGGTCGTACTTGCCGGCGTCGGGATGATTCAGGATGGCGGTGTACATCGTCGGCACGCCGGGGAACACGGTGATCTTCTTGGCCGCCAGGTCCTTCAGCACCGCGTCGGCATCGAAACGGGTATGCAGCACGATCTCGGCCCCCAGGCGCAGGCCAAACAGCATGTCCACCGTCAACGCATAGATGTGGAACAGCGGCAGCACCGCCAGCACCCTTTCCTTGCCCTCTTCCAGCACACGCGGCTCGCCGCTGACGATGGCCATGATCTGGGCGACCGCCGAGCTCAGGTTGGCATGGGTCAGCATCGCGCCCTTGGGCAGGCCGGTGGTGCCGCCGGTGTACTGCAGCACGGCGACCGCGTCATGCAGGTTGGCCGGCAATGCATGGCGCTCATAGTGGCCGTCATTGTCGAGCAGGCCTGAAAACGGCATCTGCATGTCGTCGTCCTGCACCTCGGCCAGCATGCCGGCGCCCTGCAGGTGCGCGCGCACCGCCTGCGGATGGCCGCTCATTTCGTCCAGGCTGCCGACCACCAGCTTCTTCAGGCGGCTCTTGCCCATCAGGCCGCGCATCTGCGGATACAGCGCGGCCAGGTCCAGCGTCACCATGATGTCGCTGCGGCTGTCTTCGACCTTGTGCTCCAGCACCTTGGCCGCATCCAGCGGCGAGTAGTTGACCACGGTGCCGCCGGCCTTCAGCACGCCGAAGAAGCCGATCACGTAATGCGGCGTGTTGGGCAGGAACAGGCCGACATGCACGCCGGGCGCAACGCCCAGCTTCTGGAAGCCGGCAGCGGCCCGGTTGGTCAGGTCCTTCAGTTCGCGGTAGCTGGTCTTTTTGCCCATGAATTCCAGCGCGGTCTGCTCCGGCCAGCGCGCGGCGGCGTCGTCGAGGATCTGCTGCACCGGCATCGCCGTCAGCGGCGCGTCCCAGTGCACGCCGGGGGGATAGGACTTGATCCAGGGGTGTTGATGCATTCTGTTGTCTCCGTGTAGGTGTTCCGGGGTGGGCGGCATTCTTCGGATGCCTGTTGCGCCAGTGGCAAGCTTATCTCAAGCGGCCGAATGCAGAAAGGCAAAATGCCCTGCGCGCCGGAACCTGCCGCAGCAGGCGTGGCGCACAGGGCATTGTTCATGCCTCATGCTTCATCGAGAGTGGGCTTCAATGCGCCTTCATCGCCGCCTTGTGACGGGCCAGTTCCAGCCGGCCGATCTGGTTGCGATGCACCTCGTCCGGGCCATCGGCGATGCGCAGCGCGCGCGCGCCGGCATAGGCCGGGGCCAGGAAGGGGTCGGTCATGCCGCCGCCACCCTGCGCCTGGATCGCCCAGTCGATCACCCGGCAGGCCATGTTGGGCGCGGCCACCTTGATCATCGCGATCTCCTTGGCGGCGGCCTTGTTGCCCACCGTGTCCATCATCTGCGCCGCGTTCAGCACCAGGAAGCGGGCCTGGTCGATGTCGATGCGGGCCTCGGCGATGCGCTCCAGCGTCACGCCCTGCTCCGCCACCGGGCGGCCGAATGCCACCCGCGACAGGGTGCGCTTGCACATCTGGTCCAGCGCGCGCTCGGCCAGGCCGATCAGGCGCATGCAGTGGTGGATGCGGCCCGGCCCGAGGCGGCCCTGGGCGATCTCGAAGCCGCGGCCCTCGCCCAGCAGGATGTTGGAGACCGGCACCCGCACGTTCTCGAACACGGTCTCGGCATGGCCATGCGGCGCATCGTCGAAGCCGAACACCGGCAGATGGCGGGCGATGGTCACGCCCGGCGTGTCGCGCGGCACGATGATCATCGACTGCTGCTTGTGGCGGTCGGGGTTGTCGGGGTCGGTCTTGCCCATGAAGATGAAGACCTTGCAGCGCGGGTCGTTGGCGCCGGACGACCACCACTTGCGGCCGTTGATTACATACTCGTCGCCATCGCGCTCGATGCGGGCTTCGATATTGGTGGCGTCCGACGACGCCACCGCCGGCTCGGTCATGGCGAAGCAGGAGCGGATCTCGCCGGCCAGGAGCGGCGCCAGCCACTGCTTCTGGTGCTCCTCGGTGCCGTAGCGAGCCAGCACTTCCATGTTGCCGGTGTCGGGCGCGCTGCAGTTGAAGACCTCGGGCGACCAGATCGCGCGGCCCATGATCTCGCACAGCGGCGCATATTCCAGGTTGGTCAGGCCGGCGCCGTGGCGCGACTCCGGCAGGAACAGGTTCCACAGGCCGGCGTCGCGCGCCTTGTGCTTCAGTTCCTCGATCACACGGGTTGGCTGCCAGGCATTGCCGTTCCTGCGGTTGGTCTCCACCTCGTCGAAATAGCGCTGCTCACTTGGAAATACATGCTCGTCCATGAAGGCCAAAAGACGTGACTGCAGGTCCTTCACCTTGTCGCTGTACTGGAAATCCATGGGGTGCTCCCTTGCGTGATTGTGGGTTTGACTGGGTTGACTGGCTTAACTGCAGAGATAGCCGCCGTCGACGTTCAGCGCCGCGCCGGTGGTATAGCTGGCCGCGTCGGAGGCCAGGTACAGCACCGCGCCCGCCATTTCGGAAGGCTCGGCGACGCGCCGCATCGGAATGCGCGACAGCGCCTGTTCCAGGATCACCGGGTTGTGGAACAGGGCCGAGGCGAACTTGGTGTCGGTCGCGCCCGGCAGCAGCGCATTGACGCGCACCTTCTGCGGCGCGCATTCGCGGGCAAAGGCCTTGGTCATCGAGATCACGGCCGCCTTGGTGATGGAATAGATGCCCTGCTGCGCGCCGGGCGTGACGCCATTGACCGAGGCCACGTTGACGATGCTGCCGCCGCCGTTCCTGGCCATCAGCTTCGCCGCCGCCGACGACATGAAGAAGTAGCCGCGGATGTTGACGTCCACAGTCTTCTGGAAGGCGCCGACATCGGTCTCGGTGATGTGGCCGAAATGCGGATTGGTGGCGGCATTGTTGATCAGGATGTCGATGCGGCCATGCTTGGCCTCCAGGTCAGCGAACAGCTTGTCGATCTGGGCCATCTCGCCAATGTGGCAGGCATAGGCCTCGGCCTTGCCGCCGTCCTCGCGGATCGATGCCGCCACCGCCTCGCAGGCATCCTGCTTGCGGCTCGACACGATCACATGCGCGCCCTGTGCCGCCAGCAGACGGGCAATGCCCTCGCCGATGCCGCGCGATGCGCCGGTGACCAGTGCGATCTTGCCGGTCAGGTCGAATGGGTTCTTCGGGTTCATGCTTGTCTCCTCGTGGTATCTGTCTTATCGGTAGGTGATGGACTTCTTCTCGCCCAGCAGTTCCAGGTGGGCATAGCTGTTCATCGTGCTCAGCGTTACATGGCCGGGGCGGTACAGCAGGCGGGTGACGGCGGCATTGACCAGCGTCCAGTTCAGCTTGGCCATGCGCTCGTCCGACAGGCCCAGCAGATGCTGGCACAGCGTGGCGATGGTGCCGCCGGAGGTGAACACCACGATGCGCTGCGAGGCGCCGGCGCCCTCCAGCAGGCGCTGCAACGCGGCCAATACACGCTCCCGGAACATCGGCCAGGTCTCGGCATATTCGCTGTCGTAACGGCCATCCATCCAGCGCGACATCGATTCCTCGAACAGGCGCTGGTAGACCTCCTTGGCATTGTCGGTTTCCAGGAAGAACTGCTTGACCGCGATCGGGTCGACGAAATCCGGGCGGTGGCGCTGCAGCACCTCGCGGTGGTCGTATTCATTGAAGCCGGCGTCGGTCACCCAGCCCGTGGCCGGATAAGGCTGCGGCAGTTGCGTGAGGCAAGCTTCCGCGGTCTGGCGATGCCGTTCCATGTCGCCTGTGACCACCTGGTCGAACTGCACGCCGCAGTCGGCAAACCACTTGCCCAAGAGCCTGCCCTGTTCCATGCCGAGCTCGGACAGCTGGTCATAGTTTTCCTTGCCGAAGGAAGCCTGACCGTGCCGCACCAGATAAATCTGTCCCATGACTACCTCTGCTCATGTTGCGATGCAAACCATGGTACAGAGTCGATTACAATCGATCAAATGAATACGGATAATCAACTTCCATCAATATGATGCATATATCCAGGGTCGACCTGAACCTCTTCATCGTCTTCGACGCCATCTATAGCGAAGGCAGCGTGACCCGCGCCAGCGCCAAGCTGAACCTGACCCAGCCCGCCATCAGCCATGCGCTGGGCCGGCTGCGCACGATGTTCGGCGACCCGCTGTTCGTGCGCAAGGGGCACCTGATGGTGTCGACGCCGCTGGCGCGCAGCATCATCGAGCCGGTGCGGCAATCCCTGCGCGGCTTCGAGGTGACCCTCAACAAGCTCAATCGCTTCGATGCGGCCACCACTGAGAAGCAGTTCACGCTGGCGCTGCGCGACGTGCTGGAAGCCACCATACTGCCGCCATTGATGACGGCGATGGACCGCGACGCGCCCAGGGCCCGAGTGGCCGCGGTGCAGGTCGATCGGCGCGAACTGGAAGGCGAGCTGCAGGCCGGCACCCTGGACTGCGCGATCGACGTGCTGCTGCCGCTGGGCGACGACATCCGCCATACCCGCATCCTGGCCGACCGCACCCTGGTGGTGGCTCGGCGCGGCCATCCGCGGCTGCAGGGCGGCATCACGCTGGAGCAGTATCTGGCCGAAGACCATGTGCTTGCTAGTTCGCGCCGCAAGGGCCCAGGCATCGAGGACTTCGAACTGAGCCGCCTGGGCATGCAGCGCAACATCCGCCTGCGCTGCCAGCATTACTTCGCCGCCTGCCGCGTGGTCAGCCAGACCGACCTGATCCTGACCATGCCCGAGCGCTATGCCCGCGTGGCCAACCAGCAGTTCGACAACCAGCTGCTGCCGCTGCCGATCGGCATGCCGGCATGGGATGTGTATATGTACTGGCATGCGAATGTCGAGGACGATCCGGCCAACCGCTGGCTGCGCGACAAGCTGATCGCGGCGGTGGTGGGCTGAGAGAGGGTTGCGGGTCGGCTTGGAGTGCCGCCAGCGATGCCGGCAATGTCCACTTCAACCCCCACATCACCTTCCGGCAATGCGAACTGTCGAGTACTAAATATGACTTTTACATGCAACTTTTACAACGTGAAGGATTTTTCAGGCTGATGCTCTCTGGCATCCGCAGGCACAGGTTTTGCAGATAGGGAGCCATCGGGTTGTTGTTCATAAAACAATAGGTTGACCACCACATGACGCTCCGCAGAACCACCACCCTGTTTTCCGCCAGCATCCTGGCACTGGCGTTGATGCCATCCGGTGCCCATGCCGCAGACCCGGCCACCGATGACGGCAACTGGCCGATGGCGGCGAAAGACCATGCCAACACCCGCTATAGCGGCCTGAACCAGATCACTACCGCCAATGTGAAGGACCTGAAGCCTGTCTTCACCTTTTCCACCGGCGTGCTGCGCGGCCATGAGGGCGCGCCATTGGTAGTAGACGACACGATGTACATCGTCGCGCCCTATCCCAACTACCTGTATGCGCTGGACCTGAAGCAGCCGGGCGCGCCGATGAAATGGCGCTTCGAGCCCAAGCCCGATGCCAGTTCCCAGGGCGTGGCCTGCTGCGACGTGGTCAATCGCGGCGCCGCCTTTGCCGATGGCCGCATCTTCTTCAATACGCTCGACAACCAGACCATCGCGGTCGACGCCAAAACCGGCAAGGAAATCTGGCGCGCCAAACTGGGCGACATCAATGTCGGCGAAACCATCACCATGGCGCCGCTGGTGGTGAAGGGCCGTGTTCTGGTTGGCAACAGCGGCGGCGAACTGGGCGTGCGCGGCTGGCTGACGGCGCTCGACGCCGCCACCGGCAAGCAGGTCTGGCGCGCCTACAGCACCGGCCCCGACCGTGATGTGCTGATCGGCGAGAGCTACAAGCCGTATTACGCGCAGGACCGCGGCAAGGACCTGGGCGTGTCGACCTGGCCCGGCGGCGCCTGGAAGATTGGCGGCGGCAATGTCTGGGGCTTCGTCTCCTACGACCCGGAAACCGACCTGGTCTATTACGGCACCGGCAATCCCGGCCCGTGGAACCCTGAGCAGCGGCCCGGCGCCAACAAGTTCACCTCCGGCATCTTCGCCCGCAAGCCCGACACTGGCGAGGCTGCCTGGTTCTACCAGCTGAGCCCGCATGACCTGCATGACTACGACGGCGTGAATGAAAACGTGCTGGTCGACCTGAGCATCGAAGGCACGCAGCGCAAGGTGCTGCTGCATCCGGACCGCAATGGCTATGTGTACGTGATGGACCGGCGCAATGGCCAGGTGCTGTCCGCCACGCCCTATGTGCATATCACCACCAGCCAAGGCGTGGACCTGCAGACCGGCGCCCTGAAGTACGACTCGAAAACCGAGCCGCGGGCTGGCGAAGTGGTCCGCAATATCTGCCCGGCCTCACCTGGCGGCAAGGACTGGCAGCCATCGGCCTGGTCGCCGCGCACCCAGCTGCTGTACCTGCCGCATCAGAACCTGTGCCAGGACGCATCCACGTCCCAGGCCAGCTATATCGCCGGCACGCCCTATGTCGGCGCGGACATCAAGATGCATCCCGGCCCGGGCGGCCATCGCGGCGAGTTCAGTGCCTGGGACCCGGTGCGCAACACCAAGGCCTGGCGCATCCAGGAAAATTTCCCGGTATGGAGCGGCGCGCTGGCGACCGCGGGCGATGTGGTGTTCTACGGCACGCTGGAAGGCTGGTTCAAGGCGGTGGACGCGAAGGATGGCAAGCTCTTGTGGCAGTTCAAGACCGGCTCCGGCATCATCGGCCAGCCGATCAGCTATCGCGGCCCGGATGGCAAGCAGTACATCGCCGTGCTGTCGGGCGTGGGCGGCTGGGCCGGCGCCATCGTCGCGGGCGGCCTGGATGCGCGTGACGGCACGGCGGCCAACGGCATGGTCAATGCAACGGCGGACCTTCCCCAGCAAACCGGTATGGGCGGCATGCTCTATGTCTTCGCGCTTCCCTGACCCACGGGCGCTTGCCCGCTGCCTGCTGCTGGCCCTGGCCGCCATGTCGAGCGCCGATGCGGCCGATGCGGGACGCGTGCTGCGCGTATGCGCGGACCCGGACAACCTGCCCTATTCGCATCAGGATGAAAGCGGTTTCGAGAACCGCATCGCGGCCATCGTGGCCGACGAGCTCGGCGCATCGCTGCAGTATGAATGGCAGCCGTTGCGCCGCGGCTTCGTCAGAAAGACCATGGGCACTGGCCGCTGCGATGTCTTCATCGGCGTGCCGGCCGGCTTCGAGCGGGTGCTGACCACGCAGCCTTATTACCGCTCTTCCTATGTGTTCGTCTGGCGCCGCGGCGACGATGCGCCGCACAGCTTTGCCGACCCGCGCATTGCAACGCAGCCCATCGGCGTCCAGCTGGTGGGCAACGACATGGCGGCCACGCCACCGGGCCACGCGCTGGCCCGCGCCGGCGCGCTGTCGAACGTGATTGGCTACCCGGTCTACGGTGACCGGCCGGCCGCCAGCCGCATGATCAAGGCACTGGCCAGCCATGCGATTGACAGCGCGCTGTTGTGGGGGCCGCAGGCAGGCTACTTCGCCAGGCGCGCCGCGGTCCCGATGGAGATGGCAATAGCCGATGCCCCAGCCGGCCTGCAGGCGCCGTTCGAATTCGCTATCGCAATGGGCGTGGCCCGTGGCAATGCCGTGCTGCGTGACGAACTCGACGCCGTGCTGCGGCATCGCCGCAACGATATCGACGCGGTGCTGGCGCAGTATGCAGTCCCCCGCACTGACCCCGGCCAGGAGAACACACGATGAATCCGCCTTTTGTCCGCCGCCTGTGCGCCTGTGCTGTGCTGCTGGTCCTGCTGTCGGGCTGCTACCGGGAACAGCGGCCGCTGCCTGGTGCACCGCCGACTGCCTCACCGACCGATCCCTTGCGCCTGAGCGGGCTGCAACCGGGCGAGCCCAAGGCCAGCGCCAAGGCAAGCAATCCCTTTGAAGAGAATGCCTATGCGGCTTCCCAGGGCAAACGCCTGTTCAAGCAGTACAACTGCGCCGGCTGTCACGGCAGCGGCGGCGGTGGCGGCATGGGCCCGGCCCTGATGGACGACAAGTGGATCTATGGGCCGGAGCCGGCCAACGTCTACGCCACCATCGTGCAGGGCCGGCCAAACGGCATGCCGTCATTCGGCGGCCACATACCGGAAGAGCAACTATGGCAGCTGGTTGCCTATGTGCGCTCGCTCAGCGGGCAACTGGGTTCAGCCGTCGCGCCGGCGCGTAGCGACAGCCTCAGCCCCGGTAAGGCAGAGCAGCAGCGCGAGAAGGAAGAGCCCAAGGAGGGAGGGCAGCCGCAGCAGGCGCAATGACCATGAAAGCCCTCGTCCTCCTTCCCTTCCTGCTGCATGCGGCCACGGTGGCGGCGGCGCCGTCGCAGAACGCGCTGCGGCCGGCCGGCATCCAGGCCGAACGCATTCACGACTTGTGGCTGCTCACGGTCGGCGTCTGCGCCGTGGTGTTCGCGGCCGTGCTGGTGGCGCTGCTGCTGGCGCTGTGGCGCTCCGGCCGTAGCGACGCCACCACGGCGCCCGACGTTGCCTCGCTGGCCGCGCCCGAGCCGACATTGAAGCGCAATGTGCTGCTGGCGGTCGGCGCCTCGATCGCGCTGCTGTTCGTGCTGATCGTCGCCGACTTCCAGACCGACCGCCTGCTCGGCCGCATGCCGCTGGCCGACGCGGTGCACATCGAGGTCACCGCGCACCAGTGGTGGTGGGAAGCCCGCTACAACGACCCCGAGCCCGGCAAGATCTTCAGCACCGCCAACGAGCTGCATATCCCGGTGGGGCGCCCGGTGATCATGACGTTGAAGAGCAGCGACGTGATCCATACCTTCTGGCTGCCCAACCTGCATGGCAAGAAGGACATGATCCCCGGCCGCACCTCGCTGATCCGGCTGCGCGCCGACCAGCCCGGCACCTATCGCGGCCAGTGCGCCGAGTTCTGCGGCCTGGAGCACGCGATGATGGCCTTCCTCGTCACCGCCGAGCCCAACGAGAGCTATGAAGCCTGGGCCGATGCCCAGCGCCGCGAAGCCTCCAATGTGCTGAGCGCGCGGGAAAGCCGCGGCCGCCAGGTGTTCATGGAGCGCAGCTGCGTGATGTGCCACACGGTCCAGGGCAGCGGCGCCAATGCCGTGTTCGGCCCCGACCTGACCCACGTGGCCAGCCGCCAGACCCTGGCCTCGGGCGTGCTGCCCAATAACCGCCAGCAGATGGCTGCCTGGGTCACCCAGCCGCAGAAGCTCAAGCCCGGCACCAACATGCCGGCGACGGCCCTGTCGGGCGAGGAACTGGAGGCGCTGCTGGATTACCTGGGCACACTGAAATGACGACCACCATCACCACACCGACGCAGACCGGCCAGCGCGACAGCGCGCGGCGACTGGAAGAGACATGGCGCGATCCACCCGGCCTGTACGGCTGGCTCGCCGCCATCAACCACAAGACCATCGCGGTGCGCTTCATGCTCACCACCTTCGGTTTCTTCGTTGCCGGCGGCGTGCTGGCGCTGATCATGCGGCTGCAGCTGGCGCGCCCGGAAAACACCCTGGTCGGACCCGACTTCTACAACCAGCTCTTCACCATGCATGGCACCACGATGATGTTCCTGTTCGCGGTGCCGGTGATGCAGGCGGTCGGCTCCTACCTGGTGCCGCTGATGCTGGGCGCGCGCAGCCTGGCCTTCCCGCGCATGAACGCCTTCGCCTACTGGATATTCCTGTTCGGCGGCCTGATGCTGTATGCCGCCTTCCTGCTCGACATCGGCCCCGACGCCGGCTGGTTCGCCTATGTGCCGCTGGCCGGTCCGGACTACTCGCCGGGCAAGCGGGTCGACTTCTGGGCCCAGCTGGTGACCTTCACCGAGCTGTCGGCGCTGCTGGAGGCGGTGATCCTGATCACCACCATCTTCAAGATGCGCGCGCCCGGCATGACCCTGAACCGCATGCCGCTGTATGTGTGGACCATGCTGGTGACTTCCTTCATGGTGCTGTTCGCGATGCCCTCGGTGATGCTGGCCAGCACCGCGCTCATCACCGACCGGCTGGTCGGCACGCACTTCTACAATCCGGCCGAGGGCGGCGACGCGCTGCTGTGGCAGCACCTGTTCTGGTTCTTCGGCCACCCGGAGGTGTACCTGATCTTCATTCCGCCGCTGGGCTTCATGTCGTCCATCATCGCCACCTTCTCGCGCCGGCCGATCTATGCCTATCCGGCGATGGTGCTGGCCGTGATCGCCACCGCCTTCCTCGCCTTCGGCCTGTGGGTGCATCACATGTACGCCACCAACATTCCCGAGCTTGGCAAGAGCTTCTTCACCGCGTCCAGCGCGATGATCGCGATACCGACCGCGGTCCAGATCTTCTGCTGGATCTCCACGCTATGGACCGGCAGGCTCAACTTCAAGACGCCGCTGCTGTTTGCCCTTGGCTTCTTCTTCATTCTCACCCTGGGCGGCCTGACCGGCATCATCCTGGCCTCGGTGGCGCTGGACCTGCAGGTGCATGACACCTTTTTCGTGGTGGCGCACCTGCATTACGTGCTGATCGGCGGCGCGGTGTTTCCGCTGTTTGGCGCCTTCTATTACTGGTTCCCCAAGTTCACAGGCAGGCTGCTGAGCGAGACGCTGGGCAAATGGAACTTCTGGCTGTTCTTCATCGGCTTCAATGTCAGCTTCTTTCCGATGCACCTGCTGGGCCTGGCCGGCATGCCGCGCCGGGTCTGGACCTATCCGGCCGGCATGGGCTGGGACCGGATGAACCTGGCCGCCACCGTCGGCGGCATGATCATTGCCGTCAGCGTGCTGCTGTTCATCATCAACGTGCTCAGGAGCCGCCGCCACGGCGTGCCGGCCGGCCCCAACCCATGGGGCGCCGGCACGCTGGAATGGGGCACCGACTCGCCGCCGCCGGCCGGCAACTTCGTCTCGCCGCCGGTATGCGGCGGCCGCTATCCGCTGTGGGAGCCGGACGGCGTGCCGGCCCATGTGACCGGCCTGGCGGACGACAAGCGGGAAATCCTCACCACCACGCTGATGGACGCGGTGCCGGACCTGCGGCCGGCGATGCCGTCGCCCAACATCTGGCCGTTCGCAAGCGCGGTGGCGGTGACGATCCTGTTCGTCGGCAGCATCTTCACGCCCTGGGCCGTGGTCTGGGGCGCGGTGCCGGTGGCCATCGGCATGACGCTGTGGTTCTGGCCGAGGAAGAAGGAGACCAGGAAGAATGTCGAAAGCGAGGTGCATCCATGAAGCCGGGCATGCATGAACCGGGCAGGCTCGACGTGAGCGCCCTTCCCACCTTCGGCTTCGGGCACCGCAGCCTGATGTGGTGGGGCACCTTCGGGCTGATGCTGATCGAAGGCATGATCTTCGCGCTGACCATCGCCGCCTATTTTTATCTGCGCAGCCACTCGGCCTCCTGGCCGATGAACGCGGCGCCGCCTGAGCTGTTGTGGGGAACATTGAACACTGCGGTCCTGCTGGCCAGCATGGTGCCCAACCAGCTTGCCAAGAAGGCTGCCGAGAAGATGGATCTGCACAAGGTGCGCATCTGGATGGTGGCGTGCCTGCTGTTCTCGCTGGCATTCCTGGCCATCCGTGTAATGGAATTCACCAGCCTCAACACCCGTTGGGACAGCCAGGCCTATGGCTCAGTGGTATGGATGCTGATGGCGCTGCACACGACGCACCTGGTCACCGACGCCTACGACAGTGCAGTGCTGACGGTGCTGATGTTCACCGGGCCGCTAGAGGGAAAGCGCTTCGTCGATGTCAGCGAGAACGCGATGTACTGGTACTTCGTGGTGCTGAGCTGGCTGCCGATCTACGCGGTGATCTACTGGGCGCCGCGCTACTGAGAGGTCGAACATGATGCCGAACTGGCCTGCACTGATCGTTTCCCCCCTGCTGGCGCTGGCCAACCTGACGGCAGTGTATGCGCTGGTGACGCCGTCCTGCAGCCGCCAGAGCACCGGCGCGATGCAATGGCTGAGCGTGGCGTCGCTGCTGCTGTCGCTGCTCTTCACGCTGATGGCATGGCGCAACCAGCGCCGGCTGGCTGTGTCCTTGCCGGGGGATGCTGCAGCGGTGCGTCCGCATTTCCTGGCGCAGGTGGCGGTGATGGTGGGATTGCTGTCGTCGCTGGTGCTGTTTGCGATGTGGATACCGCAGTGGATCGTCTCGCCATGCGTTTCCTGACTGCCCTGATTGCCCTCCTGCTGCTGGCCGCGCCCGGCGCGCAGGCGCACGTGGCGCAGGCGCCCGACGCGCAGCCCGGCTGGGGCGCCGAACCCTGGGTGCTGGTCCTGCTGGCCTTGTCCGCAGCGCTTTACCTTGTGGGCGGCGCCCGGCTGTGGCTGCGCGCCCGTGCCGGCCGCCCGCGGCTGCTGCGCCAGGCTGGGCTTTTCGCCGGTGGCTGGCTGACGCTGGTGGCAGCGCTTGCATCGCCGCTGGACGGACTGGGCGTGCAGCTGTTCTCGGCCCACATGCTGCAGCACGAGTTGCTGATGATCGTCGCCGCGCCGCTGCTGGTGATGGGCCGGCCGCTGGCGGTATGGATATGGGCCTTGCCCTGTCGCGATACCGTTGGCGCGGCGCTGCATCATCCGGCGGTGCGCCTTCCATGGCAATGGTTGACGTTGCCGCTGGTGTCATGGCTGCTGCATGCGGTAGCGCTGTGGGCCTGGCATGCGCCCTTGCTGTTCGAAGGCGCGCTGGCCGACAGCACCATGCATGGCTGGCAGCACACCAGCTTCCTCGCCTCCGCCCTCCTGTTCTGGTGGGCCGTGCTGGGCGACGGCCGCGACCGCCCGCAGCGCGGCGGCGCGATGCTGTACCTGTTCACCACCATGCTGCACACTGGCGCGCTGGGCGCGCTGCTGACCTGGTCGGCGGTGATCTGGTATCCGAGCTATATCGCCACTGCCGGGCTGTATGGCTTTGATGCGCTGGAAGACCAGCAGCTGGGCGGCTTGATCATGTGGATCCCCGGCGCGCTGGCCTACCTGATCGCCGGCCTGGCGCTGGCGGGGCATTGGCTGAGGGGGCGCAAGCCTGCGCCGTTGGGGATACGGTAAGGAGGGAGCAGGTGCAATTGCAGTTGCTTTTGAAGTACGCATAGCGACAGTTGCCGTTGCAGTTGCAGTTGCAGTTGCAGTTGCAGTTGCAGTTGCAGTTGCAGTTGCAGTTGCCGTTGCCGTTGCCGTTGCCGTTGCCGTTGCCGTTGCCGTTGCCGTTGCCGTTGCCGTTGCCGTTGCCGTTGCCGTTGCCGTTGCCGTTGCCGTTGCCGTTGCCGTTGCAGTTGCCGTTGCAGTGAAGTCCCGTTGAGCGCGCCGTGTCAGCGGTGCCCGGAGCGGGAAAAGGTGCGGCGTCTGTCTGAGCCAAGCTTTGCTTGGCGAGTTTAGCCGCGCCCCGCTCCGGGTACCGCTGACACGGGAACCCCCGCGCAGCGGGGGCGCGATCACCGGGTCGCCTTTTTTTGGTTACTTTTTTTGGCGAAGCAAAAAAAGTGACCCGGCCGCCGGGACGGACTCCCGGCTTGTCTCCACGGTAGTGCAGCCGGCTTGCGTCACCTGGCAACGCACGGGCAGCACTGTCGGTGTTGTCTTTGACGTTCGTATTGAAACTTCAAACTTCAAACGTCAAAAGCAACTGCTGCTTCGCAGTGACGTCTTTACGGCTGGTGAAACAAGCCGATTGCACTGTCGTCATGACCAGGCCGGGTGTTCGCCCCGGCAGGCGACCTACTTCTTTTGCTTCGCCAAAAGAAGTAGGCAAGAAAAGGCGACCCCGACTGTGCCGCCCCGCTCCGGGCATCGCCGACACGGCGGTACACAGACGGGGACCCTAACTGCAACGGCAACGGCAACGGCAACTGCAACTGCAACGGCAACGGCAACCGCCACCGCCACCGCCACCGCAACTGCAACTGCACAGGCCGCTGCAGCAGCAACCACCACTGCACCCGCGGCAGCCCGTCAATTGCACCCGCTCCCCCCTACCTCCCCCCAAAACCCGCTAGAATCCACGGTTTGTTCCGCGTCACCGCGCCTCTCACCATCGCCTGCTCCCTCAGCAGAAAAACAACATGCTTACATTTCAACAAGTCATCCTCACGCTGCAAGAGTACTGGGACGCGCAAGGCTGCGCGCTGCTGCAACCCTACGACATGGAAGTCGGCGCCGGCACCTCGCATACTGCGACCTTCCTGCGGGCGATTGGCCCGGAGCCGTGGCGGGCTGCCTATGTGCAGCCGTCGCGCCGCCCCAAGGATGGCCGCTATGGCGAGAACCCGAACCGCATGCAGCACTATTACCAGTACCAGGTGGTGTTAAAGCCCGCGCCGGAAAACATTCTCGACCTGTACCTCGGCTCGCTGCAGGCGCTGGGGCTGGACCTGAAGCAGAACGATGTGCGCTTCGTCGAGGACGACTGGGAAAACCCGACCCTGGGCGCCTGGGGACTGGGCTGGGAAGTATGGTTGAACGGCATGGAAGTGACCCAGTTCACCTATTTCCAGCAGGTGGGCGGCCTCGACTGCAAGCCGGTGCTGGGCGAGATCACCTACGGCATCGAACGCCTGGCGATGTATCTGCAGGGCGTGGAAAACGTCTATGACCTGGTGTGGACCACCTGGGAAGAAAACGGCGTGACCAAGAAGCTGACCTATGGCGACGTGTTCCACCAGAACGAGGTCGAACAGTCCACCTACAACTTCGAGCACTCCAACACGGAATTCCTGTTCTCCCTCTTTTCCAACTACGAGAGCGAGGCCAAGCGCCTGCTGGCGGTGCCGCTGACGCTGCCGGCCTATGAAATGATCCTGAAGGCAGCCCATACCTTCAACCTGCTCGACGCCCGCGGCGCCATTTCGGTGACGGAGCGCGCCGCCTATATCGGCCGCATCCGCAACCTGTCGCGCGCAGTGGCCCAGGCCTATTACGAATCGCGCGAAAAACTGGGCTTCCCGATGTGCGGCGACAGCCGCCAGGCCGCCTGATATCAGCACCGTCCAAGAAATCACAACATGAATCAGACCTTACTCGTCGAACTGCTTACCGAAGAACTGCCGCCGAAAGCGCTGGCCAAGCTGGGCGCGGCCTTTGCCGCCGGCCTCTTCAACGGATTGAAAGCGCGCGCCTTCCTTGAAGCCGACGCCGCCTACATCGCCTATGCCACGCCGCGCCGCCTGGCCGTCACCATCAGCGGCGTGCGCGCCGGCTCGCCGGACAAGTCGATCCGCGAAAAGGTGCTGCCGGTAACGGTCGCGCTGGACGCCGAAGGCAAGCCCAGCGCGCCGCTGGCCAAGAAGCTGGCCGCGCTGGCGCAAACCGCCGGCGTGCAGCAGATCGGCCTGGAGCAGCTTGAACGCGCCCAGGACGGCAAGGCCGAAAGCTTTTTCTTCACCTATACCGCGCCCGGCGCGCCGCTGCACACCGGCCTGCAGGCCAGCCTGGAGGAAGCGGTCGCCAAGTTGCCGATCCCGAAAGTGATGAGCTACCAGCGTCCGGACGGCGCCACCGTGCAGTTCGTGCGCCCGGTGCACCGCCTGACCGCGCTGCTCGGCGCCGACATCGTGCCGGTGTCGCTGCTGGGCCTGCAGGCGTCCAACGTCACCCTCGGCCATCGCTTCCTGGCGCCCGGCGAGATCGTCATCGCCAGCGCCGACAGCTATGCCGCCACGCTGGAGAACCAGGGCCGCGTGATTCCCGGCATCGAGGCGCGCAAGGAGCGCATCCGCGCCGCCCTGCAGGCTGCCGCCAACGGCGACCAGATCCTCATGCCCGAGTCGCTGCTCGACGAAGTCAATGCGCTGGTCGAATGGCCGGTGGTCTATGCCTGCAACTTCGAGAGCGAGTTTCTGACGGTGCCGCAGGAATGCCTGATCCTCACCATGCAGACCAACCAGAAATACTTTGCGCTGACCGACGCCGCCGGCAAGCTGCGCTCGCGCTTCCTGATCGTCTCCAACCTGGAAACCGACGACCCGCGCCACATCATCGGCGGCAATGAGCGCGTGGTGCGGCCGCGCCTGTCGGATGCCAAGTTCTTCTTCGAGCAGGACAAGAAGAAAAAGCTGGCCGAGCGCGTGCCGGGCCTGGCCAACGTGGTCTATCACAACAAGCTCGGCAGCCAGGGCGAGCGCACTGGCCGCGTCACCGCGCTGGCGGTGGAAATCGCCGGCATGCTGAAAGCCGACGCCAACCTCGCCGCGCGCGCCGCGCAGCTGGCCAAGACCGACCTGCTGACCGACATGGTCGGCGAGTTCCCCGAACTGCAGGGCATCATGGGCACCTATTACGCCCGCCATGACGGCGAGCCGGAGGAAGTGGCGCAGTCGATTTCCGAGCATTACCAGCCGCGCTATGCCGGCGACGCCCTGCCTGCAACCACCACCGGCACCGTGGTGGCGCTGGCCGACAAGCTCGAAACCCTGGTCGGCATCTGGGGCATTGGTCTTGCACCGACCGGCGACAAGGACCCGTTCGCGCTGCGCCGCCATGCGCTGGGCATCCTGCGCATGCTGGTGGAAAAGCGGCTGCCGCTGGCGATTTCTTCCCTGCTGCAGGCCACCGCCGCGCTGTTCGCCGGCAACGCCAATTTCAAGGACCCGGTGGCAGACGTCACCGCCTTCCTGTACGACCGGCTACGCGGCCTGCTGCGCGAGCGCGGCTTCACCCAGAATGAAGTCGAGGCCGTGATCGCCCAGCAGCCGGACGTGCTGGACAACATCGTCGAGCGGCTGGAAGCGGTGCAGGCCTTTGCCGCGCTGCCCGAAGCCGAGGCGCTGGCCGCGGCCAACAAGCGCATCACCAACATCCTGAAGAAGGCCGACACGGCCGGCGCCGCGGTGCAGAGCGGCCTGCTGCAGGAAAGCGCGGAACAGGGCCTGTATGCGGCCATGACCAGCTTGAAGCCCACTGTCGAGCAAGCCTATGCGCAGGGCGACTTCGCCACGACGTTGAAGGGCCTGGCGCATCTGCGCACCGATGTCGACGCCTTCTTCAACGATGTGATGGTGATGGCCGAGGATATCGGCCTGCGCAACAACCGCGTCGCGCTGCTGTCGGAGCTGCACGGCATGATGAACCGCGTGGCCGACATCTCCAAGCTGGCCGCCTGACGGGAACCGGCATGAAGCTCATCATTCTCGACCGTGACGGCGTCATCAACTACGACTCGGACGAGTTCATCAAGTCGCCGGCCGAATGGATACCGATTCCGGGCTCGCTGGAAGCGATTGCCCGGCTCAACCAGGCCGGCTACCGGGTGGTGGTTGCCACCAACCAGTCCGGCGTGGCGCGCGGCCTGTTCGACGTTTCCACCCTGAACGCGATCCATCAGAAACTGCACACCGCGGCGCAGCAGGTTGGCGCCGACGTCGACGCCATCTTCTACTGCCCGCATGCGGCCGATGAAAATTGCGACTGCCGCAAGCCCAAGCCCGGCATGCTGCACACCATCGCCACCCGCTTCAACAGCAGCCTGAAGGGCGTGCCCAACGTCGGCGATTCGCTGCGCGACCTGCAGGCCGGCTATGGCGTGGGCTGCGTGCCGTATCTGGTCATGACCGGAAAGGGCGAGCGCACGCTGGAAAAAGGCGGGCTGCCACCCGGCACCCTGATCTTTCCCGACCTCGCCAGCGTGGTCGACAGCCTGCTCAAGAACAGCGCGCCGGCGCCGCTGGAAGAACTGACCCCGCAAAAGGACGGCAAGAGGCGGCTCGCCTGAGCCCCTGCCGCATCCCGCCGCCACCCGATTGGAGATTGAATGTCACGCACGATTTTGTTTCTGCGTTCGCTGCTGTTTGCATTGCTGATTACCCTGGCCACCGTGGTCTGGGCGCCGCTGTGCTTCCTGTTCGCGCCCATGTCCTACCCCAACCGTTACTACTGGACCTCGCGCTGGAATGTATTCGTGATCTGGGCCGCCAAGGTGGTATGCGGCATCCGCTACGAGATCCGCGGCTATGAAAACCTGCCGGACGGCCCGGCGGTGCTGCTGTCGAAGCACCAGTCGGCCTGGGAAACCATCTTCTACCTGTGCGCGATGCCGCGTCCGCTGGTGTATGTGTTCAAGAAGGAGATCACCTACATTCCCTTCTTCGGCTGGGGCATCGCGCTGCTGCGCATGATCCCGATCGACCGCAGCAAGGGCAAGGATGCGATGGCCAGGGTGATCTCGATCGGCCGCCAGCGACTGGCGGACGGCCAGTGGATCATCATGTTCCCCGAAGGCACCCGCAGCGCGGTCGGCAGGCAGGGCAAGTACAAGGGCGGCGGCGCCCGACTGGCGGTGGAAACCAATACGCAGGTGGTGCCGATTGCGATGAATTCCGGCGAATGCTGGCCGCGCAACGCCTTCATCAAGAAGCCGGGCCTGATCACGGTATCGATCGGCAAGCCGATTTCGCCGGAAGGCCTGACGCCCGGCGAACTGCTGCAGCAGGTCGAAACCTGGATCGAATCGGAAATGCGGGTGATTTCGCCCGCGGTCTATGCAGGCGAAAAGCAGCCCGTCCCCCAGGCTGCGCCGGCAAAGTGAGATCCATGCAATGAAGGCGGCGCGCAAGCCGGCCACGGCGGAACAGCCGCCACTGGCATGGACGTCCAGCCCGGCGGCGCCTCCGCCCGGCGCCAGCCTGCGCCGCCTGCAGCTGGCCGCCGGCATGCTGGACTATGTGCTGCTGCGCTCGAAGCGCCGCACCATCGGCTTCCTGATCAGCGACAGCGGCCTGCGCGTCACCGCGCCGCGCTGGGTCACGCTGCGCGACATCGAAGCCGCCATTCTCGGCAAGGAAAGCTGGATCGTCTCCAAGCTGCGGCTGCGCCACGAACGCGCCAGCCAGCGCAGCGCATCCCGCATGGAATGGCGTGACGGCGCCGCCCTGCCCTACCTGGGCGGCGCGCTGACGCTGCGCCTGCACGCGGCCCCGGTGGCTGCCATTTATCACCATGCGGCCAGCAACGAGCTGGCGGTGCATCTGCCGGACGATGCGCCGGAAGAAGCGTTGAAGGACATGGTGAAGCACTGGCTGCAGCAGCAGGCGCACCGCCTGTTCGCCGAGCGCCTGCCGCTGTATGCCGAGCGCCTGGGCGTGCAGTACCGCGCCTTTACCCTGACCTCGGCCCGCACCCAGTGGGGGTCGTGCACCGCGGCCGGCACGATCCGGCTGAACTGGCGCCTGATGCATTTCGCCCACGAGCAGATCGACTATGTGGTGGCGCACGAGCTGGCGCACCTGCGCGAAATGAACCACAGCCCGCGCTTCTGGGCCATCGTGGCGTCGGTGTTCCCGGACTATGCGGCGGCGAGGAAGGTGCTGCGAGAGCGCGGGCCGGAACTGTTGCCGGGGTTTTGATCTGCCGCCAGCGAAGCGGACGTCACCCGGTTACAATCCGGCTTTCCCTGTTTTATCCAAAGGACAACCATGCGCTTGCTGCATACCATGCTGCGGGTCGGCGACCTGCAACGCTCCATCGATTTCTACACCAACGTGCTTGGCATGAAACTGCTGCGCACCAGCGACAACCCGGAATACAAATACAAGCTGGCCTTCATGGGCTACGGCACCAACCCGGAACATGCCGAGCTGGAACTGACCTACAACTACGGCGTCGAGAGCTACGAGATGGGCACCGCGTACGGCCACATCGCCATCGGCGTGGACGATGCGAAGAAAGCCTGCGATGCCGCCCGCACCGCTGGCGGCAACGTAACCCGCGAGCCGGGCCCGGTCAAGGGCGGCTCGACCGTAATCGCCTTCCTGACCGATCCGGATGGCTACAAGGTGGAACTGATCGAACGGCCGGAGGCGTCGTCGGGGTTGCACAAAAAGTAAGAGCCGGCTGCTGCAAGGTGCCTTGCGGATCGGAAGGATAGGCTGACGATCAGGGTATCCGGGCGTTGTTGAACGGGTTGAAGCCGTTGCTTCTGCAGTAGTCGTGGCGATTGTCTTTGACGTGCGCGTAGCGACAGTTGCGGTTGCCGTTGCCGTTGCCGTTGCCGTTGCCGTTGCCGTTGCTTTTGCAGTGGCCGTTGCAGTTGCAGTGAAGTCCCGTTGAGCGCGCCGTGTCAGCGGTGCCCGGAGCGGGAAAAGGTGCGGCGTCTGTCTGAGTCAAGCGCAGCTTGGCGAGTTTAGCCGCGCCCCGCTCCGGGTACCGCTGACACGGGAACCCCGCGCCAGCGGGGCGCGATCACCGGGTCGCCTTTTTTTGGTTACTTTTTTTGGCGAAGCAAAAAAAGTGACCCGGCTGCCGGGACGGACTCCCGGCTTGTCTCCACGGCAGTGCAGCCGCCTTGCGTCACCCGGCAACGCACGGGCAGCACTGTCGGTGTTGTTGTTGACGTTCGTATTGAAACTTCAACTTCAAAAGCAACTGCTGCTTCGCAGTGACGCCTTCCTCCTGGTGAAGCAAAACGATTGCACTGTCGTCATGACCAGGCCGGGTGTTCGCCCCGGCGGGCGACCTACTTTTTTTGCTTCGCTGTATAGACCGGGGACATGTTAAACACATGTACGAGGACATGGTGAACACATTTGCAGATCATAGCAGCCGCAAATCCAGCCGCTTAAACCGTTGATGGCAGAAGTACACGTCGTAGCAGCCATCCTGCGCAGGATCGGGCCGCAAGGCGATCGGCAAGCCCGTCAACGCGTTCGATACCTTCCACCGTTTCCCCTTGAAATCGACCTTGCCGTCCCACTTCACCGTAACCACCTCGTCATCGGGACCATACTCAATGCTGGGCAGCGTGGTCGGGAATGGCCGCTGGCTGGGGCGGTAGCACGACAGCGGAACGGCCATGCCAATCCCTTCATGGGGACGCTCCTGGTTGTAGACGGCACGCCAGCGGTCAAACGCCATCTGGGCCTGTTGCAAGTTCTCAAAGCTGCGTCCATTGAGCACCTCGGCTTTCAACGCGCGATGGAAACGCTCGAGCTTGCCATTGGTCTGGGGATGATGCGGCCGGCTATGGCTCACACTGATGCCCAGGCGCAGCAGCCAGATGGTTAGCTCGGTCAAGCCATGCTCTGGCGCACGCGGACTCCCCAGGGCGGGCCATTGTCAGCATTGATGCGTACCGGCAGCCCATACCAGCGAAATGAGCTGGCCAGCGCCTCCTGCACCGCGCCCGTATGGGTGCGGCCGCAGGCGCAGAGCAGCAGGTTATAGCGGGAGTGATCGTCCAGCAGCGTGAGCGGATGGCAGGTACCGGCCGGGGTCTCGAAATGGCCCTTGAAGTCGATCTGCCAGAGCGCGTTGGGTTGGTCATGTTCGAAGCGCAGCCAGGGCGCGGCGGCGGCACTGGCGGCCTGGCTGATCAGGCCATGGCGATGCAGGATCGACGTTACCGTGCTTGGTGGCGGCACGTCGGCATGGCCCAGCTCGGCAAGGCGTGCAGAGATCTTGCGTCCGCCCCAGGCCGGATGCGCCTGGCGCAGTGTCACGATGGCGTGCTCCATGTCGGCTGGCGTGCGGCCCGGCGAGGTTTGCGGGCGGCGTGATCGGTCAGCCAGGCCGGCCAGGCCATGCTGGGTATACCGCTTGAGCAGCTTGTAGGCGGTTGCCGGGCTGATAGCGAAGCGTCGGCATAGTTCACGGATATTGGCATCGGGCTGCTGCGCCAGCAGCACAAATTCTTGACGAAGACTCATGACATCTCTCGGTGACCAGGGCATTTTGATGTTCCTTTGAGCAATCCTGCATCATGCTCAAAAGTGTTCACCATGTCCTCGTACACATGTTCACTATGTCCCCGGTCTATACACTTCGCCAAAAAAAGTAGGCAAAAAAAGGCGACCCGGTGATCGCGCCCTCGCTACGCGAGGGTCCCCGTGCCGTCGATGCATGGAGCGGGGCGCGGCTAAACTCGCCAAGCTACGCTTGACTCAGACAGACGCCGCACCTTTTCCCGCTCCACGCACCGACGTCACGGCGCGCTCAACGGGACTTCACTGCAACGGCAACTTCAAAAGCAACGGCAACGGCAACGGCAACTGTCGCTGCGCGTACGTCAAAAGCAACTGCAACTGCAACTGCGTTCATACCCCATTTCCATAAACCCACAAAAGAAAACGCCCCCGATTTCATCCAAGGCTATGCCTCGGTGAAACAGGGGGCGTGGCAGGCGGGACGAAGGCCCTTGTCAGGCCTTCGCCGCAAGTATTACTGGCAGGCTTCGCATTCCTCGAAACCATCGTCGCCAGGGCGCAGCATGCAGGCCGGGCCTTCCGGTTCCTGCGTTGCCATCGCCGCTGCCGCCGCTGCATGCGACATCAGGCCGCCGCTGGCGCCACCGTCGCTGTTGACCGCGTTCAGCGCGCCGGTGCGGGTGGTCGACTTCTCGGTGTGCGTCGCGCCGATGGTGCGCAGGTAGTAGGTGGTTTTCAGGCCACGCAGCCATGCCAGCTTGTAGGTTTCGTCCAGCTTCTTGCCCGAGGCGCCTGCCATGTAGATATTGAGCGACTGCGCTTGGTCGATCCACTTCTGGCGACGCGATGCCGCTTCCACCAGCCACTTCGGCTCGACCTCGAACGCGGTGGCATACAGCTCGCGCAGGTCCTGCGGAATGCGGTCGATGCGGGCCAGGCTGCCGTCGAAATATTTCAGGTCGGAGACCATCACTTCATCCCACAGGCCGCGTGCCTTCAGGTCGCGCACCAGGTGTTCGTTGATCTCGGTGAACTCGCCCGACAGGTTGGACTTCACATACAGGTTCTGGTAGGTCGGCTCGATGCATGCCGACACGCCGATGATGTTGGAAATCGTCGCCGTCGGCGCAATCGCCACGCAGTTGGAATTGCGCATGCCGTGCTGGGCGATGCGGCCGCGCAGCGCGCTCCAGTCCATGGTGGAGCTGCCGTCGACTTCCAGATAGCCGCCGCGCTCTTCAGCCAGCAGCTTCAGCGAATCCTGCGGCAGGATGCCGCGGTCCCACAGCGAGCCCTGGTAGGAGCTGTAGCGTCCGCGCTCTTCAGCCAGTTCGGTCGATGCATAGTAGGCGTAGTAGCAGACCGCTTCCATCGAACGGTCGGCGAAATCCACCGCCGCATTGGAGGCATACGGCACCCGCATCATGTGCAGGCAGTCCTGGAAGCCCATGATGCCCAGACCAACCGGGCGATGGCGCATGTTGGAGTCGCGCGCCTTGTTCACCGCGTAGTAGTTGATGTCGATCACGTTATCCAGCATGCGCATCGCCGTGCGGATGGTCTGCTGCAGCTTGGCATGGTCGAGCTGGCCGTTCTTCATGTGCGCCGGCAGGTTGACCGAGCCCAGGTTGCAGACCGCGATCTCGGAATCGTTGGTGTTGAGCGTGATCTCGGTGCAGAGGTTCGAGCTGTGCACTACGCCCACGTGTTGCTGCGGCGAACGGATGTTGCAGGGATCCTTGAAGGTGATCCAGGGATGGCCGGTTTCAAACAGCATCGACAGCATCTTGCGCCACAGGTCCAGCGCCTGCACCTTCTTGAACAGGCGCAGTTCGCCGCTGGCGGCACGGGCTTCGTAGCCGAGGTAGGCCTGCTCGAAAGCGCGGCCGACCTTGTCGTGCAGGTCGGGCACGTCGCTCGGCGAAAACAGCGTCCATTCGCCCTTTTCCATCACGCGCTTCATGAACAGGTCGGGAATCCAGTTCGCGGTGTTCATGTCGTGGGTGCGGCGGCGGTCGTCGCCGGTGTTCTTGCGCAGGTCGAGGAATTCCTCGATGTCCATGTGCCAGGTTTCCAGATAGGCGCAGACCGCGCCCTTGCGCTTGCCGCCCTGGTTCACCGCCACCGCGGTGTCGTTGACCACTTTCAGGAATGGCACCACGCCCTGGCTCTTGCCATTGGTGCCCTTGATGTGGGCGCCCAGCGCGCGCACCGGGGTCCAGTCATTGCCCAGGCCGCCGGCAAACTTGGCCAGTAGCGCATTGTCCTTGATCGCGTCGTAAATGCCCTCGAGATCGTCCGACACCGTGGTCAGGTAGCAGGAAGACAGCTGCGAGCGCAGCGTGCCGGAGTTGAACAGGGTCGGGGTCGAGCTCATGAAGTCGAACGACGACAGCAGGTTGTAGAACTCGATGGCGCGCTCTTCGCGCCTGGCTTCATTCAGCGACAGGCCCATGGCCACGCGCATGTAGAAGGCCTGCGGCATTTCGATGCGCACGTCGCGGATATGCAGGAAGTAGCGGTCATACAGCGTCTGCAGGCCGATGTAGCCGAATTGCAGGTCGCGCTCGGGCTTGATGGCCTTGGCCAGGCGGTCGAGGTCGAACTCGGCCAGCTTGGTGTCGAGCAGTTCGGCTTCGATGCCCTTCTGGATGAAGCGCGGGAAATAATGCAGGTAGTGGGCGGCAGCGTCGGCCTGCGCGACTTCCTGGCCGAACACTTCCTTGCGGATGGTGTGCATCAGCAGGCGCGCGGTAACCAGGCTGTAGGCCGGATCCGTTTCCATCAGCGCGCGGGCCGCCAGGATGGCCGACTTGTGCAGTTCTTCCACGGGCACGCCGTCATACAGGTTCTTTACCGTCTCGGCCAGGATGGCGTCGGCGTCGACATGCTTTTCCAGCCCGATGCAGGCGGCGGTGATCAGGGTGCGGACCTGTTCCATGTCCAGCAGGCGACGCTGGCCGTTTTCGACTACATGCAACTGCGGCGCGCCAGGCACGGCGGCACGGGCAGCCTGCTGCTGCGCGCGCTCTTCCATGCGCTTGGCGCGGTACAGCACGTAGGCACGGGCGACGTCATGCTCGCCGGAACGCATCAGCGCCAGTTCCACCTGGTCTTGCACGTCCTCTATATGAAAGGTGCCGCCGGCGGGCTGGCGGCGCATCAGCGCAGCCACGACGCTGTCGGTCAGTTGCTCGACCAGCTCACGCACGCGGGCGGAGGCGGCGCCATGGCCGCCATTGACCGCCAGAAACGCCTTGGTCATCGCGATAGAGATTTTGGAGGGCTCGAAGCCAACGACCGCACCGTTGCGACGCAGGATCCGGTAATCCGCCGAAGCATTGCTGGCAGGCATCACGCCTGCAACGGCGGACAGGGATGGATTGACAGGCGCATCTACGCCTGTCTTGCTGGAAATTTCCTGGGATGAGTACACGAGGCCTCCTGAATCGATATTGTTGACTGGGCGTTTTGGTGATCTGTCTGTCGTGCGCGGCATACCGCTGTCGCACGGGCTCCGGAAGAGGGAAATCACTGCCGGAAAGGCCACCGCCGGCTTCAGGCGCACGATCTCGCATCGGGATCGGCACCATGGCAGCGCACCATCTGCACCAAAGATGAAACACTATATATAGTGATGGTTGACGCAGTAGGCACTAATTCTAGTGCGTTGGGCGCACACATGCAATAGCGTTTTCCCAACGTTCCGGCGTAAAAAAATTTGACTTTCAGGCCAGCATCGCGAAGCGAAGGGCCGGCGCATCGCCTGCCCCCGAACATGCCTGCCGGTAACGCGGCCAATCGAAAAACGGCCCCGGATCGGTCTTGCGGCCCGGCGCGATATGCTCATGCCCCGCTACGGCCCGCAGGCCATAGCGCTGCCGCAGCGCCAGGGTCAGCGCCGCCAGGCTGTCATATTGCGCCGCCTCGAACGGCACGAAGTCGCTGCCTTCGAGTTCGATGCCGATCGAAAAATCATTGCACTTCTCCCGCCCTTCGAAGCTGGATACGCCGGCATGCCAGGCCCGCGCGCTGGCCGCGACGAATTGCGTCACCAGCCCATGCCGGTCGATCAGGAAATGGGCCGACACCCGCAGGGGCCGCAACTGGTCGAAATACGGGTGGACCGCATGGTCGAGGGTGTTGGTAAACAAGCCATCGATATACGGACCGCCAAACTGGTCCGGCGGCAGGCTGATGTTATGAATCACCAGCAATTCCGGCAACACGCCGGGCGGACGGGCATCGCAGTTCGGCGATGGCAGGCGCCGCGCCTGCGGGCACCAGCCGTCCGGGTCGATCGATAACGTGGACAATGGCGTCATGCCCTTCCATGGCGCGGTCTCATTCATCCTCGCCGATCTCCAGTCGTTGCATCCGATACCTTAGCTGGCGCAGCGTCAGTCCGAGCAGGCTGGCGGCCTGCGCCTGATTGTTGGCCGTGCGCATTAGCGTTTCCTGGATCAGCGCACGCTCCACCTTGTCGAGATGATCGGGCAGAGAGCCGGCCAGCGTCGCCGGCGGCGGCCAAGTTTCCGATGGCATCGCCTGCGTCGGTGCGGCTGGTTCTGCAGGCGCGGCCTCGACCTGCGGCGCCGCGGCAGCAGGCGGCGCGGCCGCGGGCGTCGCCGGCTTCAGGGCCAAATCCTGGAGCTCTATCGTGTCGCCGCCGGCAAAGGCCAGCGCGCGCTCCAGCACATTTTCCAGTTCGCGCACGTTTCCCGGAAAACTGTGTGCCAGCAGCGCATCCAGCGCGGCGGCGGACAGCCTGGTCCGCGTCGAACCCGTCAGGCGCTGCAGCACCGCTTCGGCCAGCAGGCCGATATCGTCCTTGCGCTCACGCAGCGGCGGCAGACTCAGTTCAATCACATTGAGCCGGTAATACAGGTCCTGCCGGAACTTGCCGGCCTCGACGCAGGCAGCCAGGTTCTGATGGGTTGCGCTGATCAGGCGCACATCCACCGGCTCTTCCACCGTCGAGCCGACCTTGCGCACCCGCCGCTCCTGGATGGCGCGCAGCAGCTTGACCTGCATCGGCAGCGGCAGGTCGGCCACCTCGTCGAGCATCAGCGTGCCGCCATTGGCCGCCTGGAAGAAGCCGTCGCGGTCCTCGGCGGCGCCGGTGAACGCGCCCTTGCGGTAGCCGAAGAACTCGGCCTCCATCAGCGCTTCCGGAATGGCGCCGCAGTTGACCGCGACGAACGGCTTGTCGGCCCGCGCGCTCTGCGCATGGATGTCGCGCGCCGCCAGTTCCTTGCCCGAGCCGGATTCGCCGGTAATGGCCACCGGCGCCATGCTGCGCGCCAGCCGCACGATCTGGGTGCGCACGTTGCGCAGCGCCTCCGATTCGCCCAGGAGCCGCAATGCCGGACCCGACGCGGCAGACGGCGCGGCAGCCGGGATCGTTGCCGGCGACGGCGTCAGTTTCAGGGCCGACTGCACCATGACCCGCAGCTGGTCCAGCGCCACCGGCTTGGACAGGTAATCGAAGGCGCCCGCCTTCAGCGCCGCCACCGCATTGTCGGCGCTGCCGAAAGCGGTGATCACGGCGATCGGCGTATTGCGGTAACTGGCTGCGACCTCGCGCACCAGTTCGATGCCCAGGCCATCGGGCAGGCGCATGTCGGTCAGCACCATCGCATAGGCATGGCGCGTCAGATAAGTTCTGGCTTCGGCCAATGTGGCGGCGCAGTCGCTGTCCAGCCCCATTTTCAAAAAGGTGATGTCGAGCAGTTCGCGCAGGTCTGCTTCATCGTCGACGATTAATATGCGGGGAGGTGGCATGGCGTTCAGGCGTCGGGAGTGGCTAGGGTAATCACAAAGCGGCCGCTGGCCTGGGCCGGCGCCTGGTTCCAGGCATCGCTGCGGTATTCATAGTCGAGCATGGCGCCATTGTTCATGCAGAGTTCGCGCGCCACGTACAGGCCAAGGCCAGTGCCCTTGCTCGACGTGGTGTAGAAAGGCTCGAACAGGTGCGCCCGCACCTGCGGCGTGATGGCGGCGCCGTCGTCCTGCACATGCAATTCGCGCCGCTGCGCCGAGCCGGTCACCATGAACAGCCGGATCGACGCATCCTGGCCGCTGGCGTAGCGAAGCGCATTGGACAGCAGGTTGACAATCACTTCACGCAGGTGCAGCGGGTCGAACAGCACCCTGCAGTCATCCAGCATGCCGACATGGATCAGGCCGGGCCGCAGCGCCTGCGCGTCACGGAATTCCTCCACCATCTGTGGCACCAGCGCCGCCAGCCGCACCGGCTCGTTGCCTGGCTGCGCCTTGCGCGAGAGCCGCAGAATGTCTTCGATCATCCGGTTCAGGCGGCCGACATTGTCATTGATGATATTGACCAGGCGCAGCTGCACCGGGTCGACGGCGTCCTCGGCGATCAGGGAATTGGCATGGGAAATCGCCGACAGCGGGTTGCGCACCTCATGGGCAATGCTGGCGGTCAGGCGCCCCATCGACGCCAGCTTCAGTTCCTGCGCCCGGTTTTCTATCTCGCCCACGTCCTGCAGGAACACCACGATGCGCTCGTTGCCGGTGGCGCCGGTGCTGGCAAAGCGCAGCCGCAGATGCGTCATCCGCTCTTCCGCCGGCTTCAGCATCACGAATGCCAGCGCAGCGGCGCTGTTGCCGGCCCAGGCAAGGTAGGCGTCGGCCACGGGCGCCAGCCAGGCGACGTCGACCAGCCGGCCCTGCGCGGCGGCGCCGGACAGGCCCAGCATGCGCTCGGCGGCCGGATTGACGATGGAGATGGTGGTATCCGCGCCCATCACCAGCACGCCATCGCCCATATCGGCAATGACCAGCTGGTTGATCGCCTGCTGCGTCTGCAAGCCCTCGTGGTGCTGCGTCGCCAGCTGCTCCTGCCGTATCAGCCTTCCCGCCAGCCGGTTCAGCACGTAGACGGCGGAAAAGAATGCGGCGCCATACAGCCCGGCCTGGGAAATGGTCGACTCGGCCGTGAAATTGAGCAGCTGATAGGCGCTTTCCAGCAGCATCGCCAGCGCTGCCAGCGCCGTGAAGAACAGCGCCAGCACCATCGGCGCCAGCACCGCGCTGCCGGCCAGCGGAAACAGATAGAGGATGGCAAGGCCGCTCCGGGCGCCACCGGCGGCCGCGTACAGCGTGCTGATGAAAACGATATCGGCCAGCACGCCCGCGGTCAGCTGCAGCAGCAAGCGCTGACGGCGCCAGACCGTGACAACGCCCAGACCCACGGCAAGCGCGAGATAGACGCCGCAGATCTGCCGGTAGAGAAAGCCTTCCACCATCCAGAAACCTTGCCGGGCGTTGATGCTGAGATAGGCCAGCAGCACTACCGCGATGGCGATGCGGGTGACATTGAAGGTTTGCAGCGTGCGCCAGAGGGTTTCCCGATTGCCTGGCCGCAGGCTGCCGGCAACAGCGCTCATCCTTCAGCGCGACGCATGATGACGCCGGTGCTCTTCGCAGCAGAACACCTCGCCGGTTGCCGCCGGCAGCGCTTCCGAAGAAGGAAAATGCATGCCGCACTCAGCGCATTGCAGCATCGCCTCGGGTGCGTCGACGGCGGCCGGCGGCCTGCGCTGCGGCACCGGCTTCGCCTTCGGCCTGAGCAGCCAGAACATCACAAGCGCAAGGATCACGCCCCAGATCAGGAATTTCATGCCAGTCCCCGGTGCAGCACCACTTCCAGTACGAAGCGGCTGCCGACATAGGCCAGCAGCAGCGTGGCGAAGCCGGACAGGGTAAAGCTGAGCGCGGTCTTGCCACGCCATCCGCGCCAGTGGCGCCCGGCGAGAAGCAGCCCGAACAGCAGCCAGGAAAGCAGGGTGAAGATAGTTTTATGATCCCAGCGCATCGCCTGGCCGAACAATTCCTCGGAAAAGACGATGCCCGACAGCACGGTCAGGGTCAGCAATGCAAAGCCGAAGCCTATCATCCGGAACAGCAGCCGCTCCATGGTCAGTAGCGCCGGCAGGCGTTCCACCATGGCGGCGAACCAGCCGAGCCGGCCGCCGGGACGGGTATGCAGGCTGGCTTCCTGCACCGCCATCAGCACCGCATGAAATGCCGCCAGGGTCAGCGAGCTGTAGGCCATGATGGCGATGGCGATATGCCAGCCATACAGCACGGGCTTGTCCTGCAGGGGCACCAGGCTGCCCGGAAACAGCGCCGGCAGCACCACGGCCACCGCCGCGCTCGGCAATACCAGCACGCGCAGGCTGTCGAGCGAAAAGTTGCGGTTTTCCAGCCAGTAGGCTGCGACCGAGATCCACAATGTGGCCGACAGTATTACCGCAAAACCCAGCCGCAGCGAGCCCGGCACCACCATATCGGTCCACAGCGCGCCGCCATGGACCAGCCAGGCCACGAGCGTACCGGCGGCGATTGCCGTGCGCTGCTGCGCCGGCAACACGGCGCAAACCAGATAGATCAGGGCAGCCAGGAAGAAAAGGGAATTTTGCATCGCGCAAGTTTACACCATGTCCCGTGGCGGCTGCCTGCCGCTTTAGTGCCGTGCTGCCTGATTTCCCAGCCGCCGCATCGGGTAAAATGCGACTCTCTTTAGATGTTCGCCCTCCTCTTTCCTATACAGAATCGTTCCCATGCTTGACAACCTGACTCAACGTCTTGCCAAAGTGGTCAAGACCATGCGCGGCGAAGCCCGCCTGACCGAAGCCAATACCGCCGATATGCTGCGCGAAGTGCGGCTGGCGCTGCTGGAAGCCGACGTCGCGCTGCCGGCGGTGCGTGAATTCATCGCCCGCGTGAAGGAAAAAGCGCTGGGCGAGGAAGTGATCGGCTCGCTCACGCCCGGCCAGGCCCTGGTGGGCGTGGTCCAGGACCAGCTTGCCAAGCTGATGGGCGCCGATCTCGGCCCCGAAGCCAGCCAGCTCAATTTCGCTACCCAGCCGCCGGCCATCATCCTGATGGCGGGCCTGCAGGGCGCCGGCAAGACCACCACCGTCGGCAAGCTGGCCAAATACCTGCGCGAGCAGAAGAAGAAAAAGGTCCTGACTGTTTCCACCGACGTCTATCGTCCGGCCGCCATCGGGCAGCTGCAAACCGTCACGGCCCAGGTCGGCGCCGACTTCTTTCCTTCGCAGCCGACCGACAAGCCGGTCGACATCGCCCGCGCCGCGCTCGACCATGCAAGACGCCATTTCCATGACGTGCTGATCATCGATACCGCTGGCCGCCTCGGCATCGATGAAGCGATGATGCAGGAAATCAGCGGGCTGCACGCGGCCGTCAAGCCGATCGAAACCCTGTTCGTGGTCGACGCCATGCTGGGCCAGGACGCGATCAATACCGCGCGCGCCTTCAACGAAGCGTTGCCGCTGACCGGCATCGTGCTGACCAAGCTCGACGGCGATGCCCGCGGCGGCGCGGCGCTGTCGGTGCGGCACATCACCGGCAAGCCGATCAAGTTTGCCGGCGTGGCCGAGAAGCTCGATGGCCTGGAAGCGTTCGACGCGCAGCGCATGGCCAACCGGATTCTTGGCATGGGCGACATCCTGGCGCTGGTGGAGGAGGCGCGCAAGGGCGTCGACGTCGCCGCCGCGCAGGGGCTGGCGGAAAAGATCAAGGGTGGCGGCAAGTTCGACCTCAACGACTTCAAGGCGCAGCTGGGCCAGATGAAGAAAATGGGCGGCCTGTCCAACCTGATGGACAAGCTGCCGGCCCAGTTCCAGCAGGCCGCCAGCGGCGCCAACATGGACCAGGCCGAAAAGCAGGTGCGGCGCATGGAAGGCATCATCAATTCGATGACGGCGCAGGAGCGCAGCAAGCCCGAACTCATCAAGGCGTCGCGCAAGCGCCGCATCGCCGCCGGCGCCGGCGTGCCGGTGCAGGAAGTCAACCGCATGCTGGCGCAGTTCGACCAGATGCAATCGATGATGAAGAAGCTCAAGGGCGGCGGCATGATGAAGATGATGCGCAGCATGAAAGGCATGATGCCCGGCATGCGCTGAAAGGCCGCGCGGAAGCCGGTCGCAAGACCGGCCAAACAGCCGTTCGCAAGCCCCGTTTTCCCTATGAAGAACCGGCTGTGGCCGCAATGCGATCCTGCGGCCACATAGTTGTAAAAAACACTTGCGTACCTTTCAAAAGCCACCCACTATTAGCGATGCGTGACATGGCGCAATTTTTTAACGCTATAGTGAGGAGGTTTGAAGATGGCAACAGCCAAAAAATCAGCAGCCACTAAACCGGCCGCCAAGAAGTCAGCTGCAAAAACCGCAGCTTCCAGCAAGAGCCCGGCAGCAAAAGCAGCACCCGCAAAAAAATCTTCCAGCGCTCCGGTAGCGAAAAAAGCCGCTGGCAAGACCGCCGCCAAGGCAGCCAAAACCGCCAGCCCGCGCACCCCCAATGCAGCATTCATGAAACCACTGACGCCGTCCGACACGCTGGCCGCCGTTGTTGGCAATGCGCCGTTGCCGCGCACCGAAGTCACCAAGAAGGTCTGGGACTACATCAAGAAGAACAAGCTGCAGGATGAAGCCAACAAGCGCAACATCAACGCAGATGACAAATTGAAGGCAGTCTTCGGCGGCAAGAAGCAAGTATCGATGTTCGAGATGACGAAACTCATTTCCGGCCACCTGAAATAATCTTTCAGGAGCTAAACAAAAACGCCCGCTATCGCGGGCGTTTTTGTTGATGCATCACCGACTGCCCACCGAAATCGCTCTAGCGCTTCGGTTCTTGCAGCTCCCACAGCTTCCAGGCGCTTTGCACGGCATTCGGGTACTCCGGCCTGCCCCGGCTACCGTTGTAGCGGCCCAGCGCCAGGAACAGATCGCCGCGTTCCATGTCGATGTACAGCCGCAGTATCGAGCAGCCGTAACGCAGATTGGTCTGCATGTGAAACAGCTTGGCGGGATCGCCGTCGCCAATGACCCGGGTCCAGAAGGGCATCACCTGCATGTAGCCGCGCGCACCGGCATGAGATACCGCATATTTGCGGAATGCCGACTCCACCTGCACCAGGCCCAGCACCAGGTCTGGCGCCAGCCCGGCGCGAGTGGCTTCATACCACAGGGTTTCGAGGAACTCGATGCGGACCTGGCGGTCCGGCAGCCTCCGCTTGAGCCGGTCGGACATCTCGGCCAGCCAGTTCAGGTACCTGATGCGCTGACCGATATCCTCGATGCGCACCTTGGGCGGCGCTGAATCGGTGATGGCGCGCGACAGCGCCACACGGACTGAATCCGCAAGCGCTTCTTCCTTCTGATTGCCGGCATGACTGTCGGACGCAAGGCCGAGGCCGGCGCTGAAACCCGACGTCAGAAGCAGCCGCAACAGCAGTCTTCGGCTCTGCGCCGCCCGGTTCACGCCCGCAGCTTGTCCTGGATGAAGGCGGTCATGTCGGCCAGCGCAACCGGCGTGGCGGCGCTATCGCGCCGTCCCTGGTATTCCAGGCTGCCTTCCTTGAGTCCGCGCTCGCCGATCACCACCCGGTGCGGCACGCCGATCAGTTCCCAGTCGGCGAACATCACGCCCGGACGTTCGCCGCGGTCATCGACGATCACGTCCACGCCGGCAGCCTGCAGTGCCGCATACAGCCGGTCGGTCTCGGCCTTGACCGTCTCGCTGCGGTCGTAGCCCATCGGGCACAGTACGACTTCGAACGGCGCGATCGACACCGGCCAGATGATGCCCTTGTCGTCGAAGTTCTGCTCGATGGCGGCGCCCAGGATGCGGGTGATGCCGATGCCGTAGCAACCCATCTGCATCAGCGCCGGCTTGCCATTGACGTCGAGGAAGGTCGCCTTCATGTCTTCCGAATAGCGGGTGCCGAGCTGGAACACGTGGCCGACCTCGATGCCGCGCTGTATCGCCAGCACGCCCTTGCCGTCCGGCGATGCGTCGCCTTCCACCACATTGCGCAGGTCGCAGACAACGGGCTCGGCAATATCGCGGCCCCAGTTGGCGCCGGTGTAGTGAAAACCTTCCTCGTTGGCGCCACAGACGAAGTCGCTCATGTTGGCGACCGTGCGGTCAGCCACGATCCTGACCGGCTTGACGGTGCCGATCGGACCAAGGTAGCCAGGCTTGGTGCCAAACCACTCGATGATTTCCGATTCGGAGGCAAAGCGGTAAGCGCCCAGCCCCGGCACCTTGGATGCCTTCACTTCGTTCAGTTCATGGTCGCCGCGCAGCAGCAGCAGCCACACTTCCTTTTCGCCGTCCTCTTCCGCGGCATCCCGCGCCAGCACGATCGATTTCACGGTCTGCGCCAGAGGCAGGCCAAGCAGCTCGGCCACGTCCTCGCAGCGGGCCTTGCCCGGCGTCGCAGTCTTGGCCAGGTCCTGGGAAGGCGCCTTGCGCTGATCCAGCAGCGCCGGCGCTTCCGCCGCCTCCATGTTGGCGGCGTAGTCCGAACTCGGGCAATAGACCAGCGCATCTTCTCCGGTATCGGCAATCACATGGAACTCATGCGAGCCGGAGCCGCCGATTGCGCCATTGTCGGCAGCCACCGCACGGAACTGCAGCCCGAAACGGTTGAAGATGCTGACATACGCGTCATACATCTGCTGATAGGAGCGCTGCATGCCTTCGACGTCGCGATCGAAGGAATAGGCATCCTTCATCGTGAACTCACGTCCCCGCATCAGGCCGAAGCGCGGGCGACGCTCGTCGCGGAACTTGGTCTGGATATGATAGAAATTGACAGGAAGCTGGCGATAGGAGCGAATCTCGGTGCGCGCCACGTCGGTGATGACTTCTTCCGAGGTCGGTTGGATCGCATAGTCGCGGCCATGGCGGTCTTTCACCCGCATCAGCTCCGGGCCCATCTTGTCCCAGCGGCCGGTTTCCTGCCAGAGCTCAGCAGGCTGCACCACCGGCATCAGCAGTTCCACCGCGCCCGCACGGTTCATTTCCTCGCGGACAATCGCTTCCACCTTCCGTATCACCCGCAGGCCCATGGGCATGTAGGTATAGATGCCTGACCCCAGGCGCTTGATCATACCGGCGCGCATCATTAGCTTGTGACTGACGATCTCGGCGTCCGATGGGGCTTCCTTGAGGGTTGATACAAAAAAACGTGAGGCGCGCATAACGGTGAATTCTTTTTAAAAAGAGAGGGTTATAATCAACTCAATTTTAAAGGATTAGCTGGTTGCCTGTGCCTACTCTTTGCCCGATTGCTCATTGCAGTAACACCCTGTCGCAGCAGAAAGCGACAGTCAGGACAATTGACATGCAAATGCTGCACAGGTAGCCGCAGAAAAACTGAGGTGCAACATGCTGGACCGTGAAGGCTTTCGCCCGAACGTCGGCATCATTCTTCTCAACACACAGAACGAAGTGTGGTGGGGAAAGCGAGTGCGCGAACATTCGTGGCAGTTTCCGCAAGGCGGAATCAAATTTGGAGAAACACCAGAGCAGGCAATGTACCGCGAGCTCGAGGAAGAAGTCGGCCTGAAGGCGTCGCACGTCAAGATCATCGGCCGCACCCGCGACTGGCTGCGCTATGAAGTGCCCGATCATTTCATCAAGCGTGAAATCCGCGGCCACTATCGTGGGCAGAAGCAGATCTGGTTTCTGCTGCGCATGACCGGGCGCGACTGTGACGTCAACCTGCGCATGACCGATCACCCAGAATTTGACGCATGGCGGTGGCACAACTATTGGGTGCCGCTCGACGTGGTGATTGAATTCAAGCGCGAGGTCTACCAGCGGGCATTGCAGGAATTGTCACGTTTCCTGCATCGCTCTGGTCACGGCGGCCACCGGCATCCGGCACGTTACCTGCGCCAGCCAGCCGACACGGGCATGCAGGCGCGCGAGCAGCACAAGCTGCCCGAACTTTGCGAAACGCGGGAGAAGGTGACGCTGATCGTCACTGAAACCAACAACAAGTGAGTTTTACATGTTCCTGAACCATCGTGGTCCGGCCATTCTGGCCGCGGCTGCGCTGGCGGCCTTCTTCTGCATTCCGCCAGCGTTTTCGCAATCCGAGTTTGAAGAGGACTTCGACGACTCGGGAAAGACATGGCAGGAAATTGCCGTTCAACTCCCGGCGCCGCCAACCCCTGAAAATCTGATTCCCTTCTACGTCAGCGCAACGGCCACGCAAACCTTTGCTATCGATGAGAAATCATTCAGCATCGGCAAGGATGGCGTCGTCCGGTTCACGCTGGTGTCGACCAGCGCCAGCGGCGCAAAAAATATCAGCTATGAAGGCATACGCTGCGCGAGCTTTGAAAAGAAGTCCTACGCCTACGGCCGCGATGACGGCACCTGGTCACGCTCCCGGCGCGACCAGTGGGAACCGATCGTCCGGAATGCGGCAAATCGCCAGCACGGCATTCTGGCAGTGGATTTTTTCTGCGAAAGCAAGGCAGTCGCGGGCGATCGTGAAACCCTGCTGAAAAGACTTCGCAACAATCAGCCGATCAATCCGAAGACAGGCGGCTGACGAGCCTGCGCAAAAGCGACGCGGCGCTGCGGCAGGGAGCAAACCCTCCGCATTGCGATGCGCCGACGCCAGGGGCTACAGCAGGACCATGTTGTCGCGATGAATCAGCTCAGGTTCTTCCACAAAACCCAGGATGGACTCGATGTCGGATGACGGCCGGCGCAGGATGCGACGCGCCTCCGAACTGCTGTAATTCGTGATGCCACGCGCCAGCGCCCGGCCCTGTCCGTCGAGGCAGGTGATCACGTCGCCACGGCCGAAATCGCCGCTGACTTCCACTACGCCGATGGGCAGCAGCGATTTGCCGTGCGCGGTCAGCACCTGTACCGCGCCGTCGTCGAGGATCACGCTGCCCGCGGTCTGAAGGTGATCCGCCATCCATTGCTTGCGCGCAGTAAGCTGCGCAGTCTGCGCGGTTAGTTGGGTTCCGATCATTTCGCCGCTGGCCAGGCGTGACAGCACCCGGTCTTCCCTGCCCCAGGCAATCACGGTATGCGCGCCCGATGTCGCGGCGCGCTTGGCTGCCAGGATCTTGGTCAGCATGCCGCCGCGTCCGATACCGGTGCCGGCGCCGCCCGCCATTGCCTCGAGCGCCGGGTCGCCCGCCTTGGCCTCGTCAACGAAGCGGGCCTGCGGATCGCGCCGTGGATCCGCGGTGTACAAGCCGCGTTGGTCGGTAAGGATGATCAACGCGTCGCCCTCGATCAGGTTGGCCACCAGCGCGCCAAGGGTATCGTTGTCGCCGAACTTGATTTCGTCGGTGACCACCGTATCGTTCTCGTTGATGATCGGGATCACCCCGAATTTCAGCAGCGTAAACAAGGTCGACCGCGCATTCAGGTAGCGCTCCCGATCGGCCAGATCGGCATGCGTCAGCAAGACCTGCGCCGTACCCAACTGGTGGGCGCGAAAACTGGTTTCGTAAATCTGCGCCAGCCCCATCTGACCAACGGCGGCGCACGCCTGCAGTTCATGGATGCCGGTCGGCCGCTTTTCAAATCCCAGGCGCTGCATGCCTTCCGCGATTGCGCCGGAGCTCACCAGCACCACTTCCTTGCCCAATGCGCGCAGTTGCGCAATTTGCTCCGCCCATTTCGCTATAGCGGCGTGGTCCAGCCCCTTACCATCATTGGTGACCAGGGATGAACCTACCTTGATGATCAGGCGCTTTGCGTTGTGGATGACGGAATTCATGGAAGCATGGATGAGTGATAGCCCGGCAATTATAAAGGGCGCCCGAGGCGCCCTGCGAAACAACATGCCTTGCGGCTCAATCCAGAATCTTGAAGCGCGGGTCGTCCGGATCGATGGAGTTGATGCCGCGCGCCGCTTCTTCCATCTGCGGCGATGCCTCAACGCGCTGCTCCAGCTGCTTTTGCTCGGCCAGGTAGTGATAGATATCCTGGACCAGCTCTTCGCAGCCATCGCGGGTCAGCGCCGAGATTTCATACACCGGCCCCTTCCATCCGAAACGCTTGATGAAGTCCTTGACGCGCTTCTTGCGCTCGTCTTCCGGCACCATGTCGAGCTTGTTCAGCACCAGCCAGCGCGGCTTGTCATACAGCGACTCGTCGTACTTCTGCAGCTCCTTCACGATCGCCTTGGCTTCCTTGACCGGGTCGACATTATCGAATGGCGCCAGGTCGACGATATGCAGCAGCAGCCGCGTGCGCTGCAGATGACGCAGAAACTGGATGCCCAGGCCGGCGCCTTCGGCGGCACCCTCAATCAGGCCGGGAATGTCGGCAATCACGAAGCTTTTCTCGTGGCTCACCCGCACCATGCCCAGATTCGGATGCAGCGTCGTGAACGGATAGTCGGCAATTTTCGGACGTGCATTCGACACGGCGGTGATGAAGGTCGACTTGCCGGCATTCGGCATGCCCAGCAGGCCCACATCGGCCAGGACCTTCAGCTCCAGCCGCAGCTCGCGCCGCTCGCCTTCCTTGCCTTCGGTCTTCTGGCGCGGCGCACGATTGGTCGAAGTCTTGAAGTGGATATTGCCCCAGCCGCCTTCGCCGCCCTTGGCCAGCAGCACCTGCTGGCCATGCTCGGTCAGGTCCGCCACGATCTCGCCATCGTTCTGGTCGATGATCAGGGTGCCCACCGGCATGCGCAGCATGATGTCGTCCGCGCCCTTGCCGTAACAGTCCGAACCGCGGCCGTTTTCGCCATTCTTGGCCTTGTGCAGCTTGGAGAAGCGGTAATCCACCAGCGTATTGATGTTCCGGTCGGCCACGGCCCAGATGCTGCCGCCCTTGCCGCCGTCGCCGCCATCGGGACCGCCGAAGGGACGGAATTTTTCACGGCAAAAGGAAGCCACGCCGTTGCCGCCGTCGCCCGCAATGACCTCGATTTTTGCTTCGTCTATGAACTTCATGATTTGTGCCGCCCAAAAACTAAAAAGGCCCTACCGGAGGCAGAGCCTTTTCGATGAAGGCTTGCGCCTCATTTGATGCGTATTCTGTCGATTACGCAGGTACCACGGTAACCGTATGACGCTGCAGGGCGCCTTTGGTTGCAAACTGCACCTTGCCGTCGACCAGCGCGAACAGGGTGTGATCCTTGCCCATGCCGACGTTTTCACCAGCGTGCACCTTGGTGCCGCGTTGACGGATGATGATGCCGCCGGCGTTGATCGCCTGGCCGCCGTAGACTTTCACGCCCAGTCGTTTTGACTCGGAATCGCGACCGTTGCGCGTAGTGCCGCCGCCTTTTTTGTGTGCCATTTCAGACTCCTTGGTATCGGGTTGGTCAGGTCAACGATTAGCCGTTGATCGAGACGATTTGCAGTTCGGTGTAGTTTTGGCGATGGCCCTGATGCTTCTGATAATGCTTACGACGACGCATCTTGAAAATCTTCACCTTATCGTGGCGACCGTGCGCCACAACCGTAGCCAGGACCGTAGCACCTTCGACCAACGGCGCACCAAACTTGATGGTGTCGCCTGCGCCCACTGCGAGGACTTGATCTAACGTGACTTCGGAACCAATGTCTGCCGGTATCTGTTCTACTTTGAATTTTTCGCCAGCGACAACCTTATATTGCTTGCCACCGGTTTTTATGACCGCGTACATGTGAAACCTCATCAATTGATTAAAGGACTTTTCCCTTTGAACTGCGATGCCGGGCTTGAACCCTGCGAAATCAGGAAAACCGCGGATTATACATAAATTTTCGCCGCGCGGCAAAGTCGCGGTAAATTGCGCCCCAATCCATGGCCCGGCCCTCGCCTAGAGGGCGCTCATGGCGTGTCCGCCTGCTCATCGTATAATTCGCTCACTCGAAGATTACTAGCAGGTTTACCTTGTCCGCCACGCCAACCACTGCCTCCTCCCGCCTGTTAAGCGACGCCATCGCCGCCGATACCGACGCCGTCAATCGCGTCATACGCCGCGAGCTGCATTCCGAAGTTCCCCTGGTCAACCAGATCGCGGACTACATCATCAGCGCCGGCGGCAAACGGATCAGGCCCACACTGGTATTGCTGTTTGCGAATGCCTGGGGATATCGCGGCATGGAACATCATGCGCTGGCGGCGATTGTCGAGTTCATCCATACAGCCACCCTGCTGCATGACGATGTCGTCGACGAGTCCTCGATGCGGCGCGGACGCAAGACCGCCAATGCGCTGTTTGGCAACGCCGCCTCGGTGCTGGTTGGCGATTTTCTCTATTCCCGCTCGTTCCAGATGATGGTGACCATCCGCAACATGCGGGTCATGCAGATCCTGGCGGATGCAACCAATGTGATTGCCGAAGGCGAAGTGCTGCAATTGCTGAACATGCATGATCCGGATGTGTCCGAGGCGCGCTATCTGCAGGTGATCCGCTCCAAGACCGCAAAGCTGTTCGAAGCCGCTGCCCAGCTGGGCGCCCTGATTGCCGGCGCTTCCGACGAGCAAATCGAGGCGGCGGCCGAATATGGCCGCTCTCTGGGAACGGCATTCCAGCTGATCGACGATGTTCTCGACTATTCGGGCAATGCCGATGACATCGGCAAGAACGTTGGCGACGATCTGCGCGAAGGCAAGCCCACGCTGCCGCTGATCTACCTGATGCAACATGGCACGTCAGAACAGAAAGAACTGGTGCGCACCTGCATCGAAACCGGCGATGAACAGCATTTCGATGCCGTGCTGGCAGCGGTGACGGAGTCCGGCGCGCTGCAATATACCCGCGAGCAGGCGACCCTGGCGGCCGATGCAGCGAGAGCAACAATTGTTGGCCTGCCTTCTAGCGATTTCAAAAATTCTTTGCTACACTTATGCGCCTTCGCAGTTGACCGCAATCACTAACAGCGGCTCGACAGCAAGCGTTGCATTGGTCATCGGGGTGTAGCTTAGCCTGGTAGAGCGCTACGTTCGGGACGTAGAGGCCGGAGGTTCGAATCCTCTCACCCCGACCAGACATTGCAGTACATGCCGGACGGCCAGTCCGGTATTTCAATAGGTTCCCTGCCAGCCGGTATCTTCCGGCGTACTGTCACTCCCCGGAACTCCCCTCCCTAGCAAGCTTTTCTCTGGCTGTCCTGCCTGCGACCCCTGCATCATGGCCGTGCGCCGCGTTGGCTCGTGCAACACGGCTTGCGCTACAATCCGGTTTCATCTCATCGAAGGCAGCAGCAATGGCAATAAAGAGCTCGCATATCCTGATATGCCGCAACGACAACATCGGGGATGTCGTACTCACACTGCCTATCACCGCCTGGCTGAAGCAGCATTTCCCGTCCGTCAAAATCAGCGTCATGTGCCGCGGCTATGCCGCTGCGGTGGTGCGGCGCTGCAGTACGGTCGATGACGTGGTGGAATGCGAGAGCGTGATGGACGATCCCGTACGCTATTTCAGGCAGTCCGATATCGACACCGTCATTTTTGCCCAGCCTGACCGGCGGTTTGCCATTGCTGCCTTCAAGGCAGGCATCAAACACCGTGTCGGCAATGCGCGGCAGAAGGTCTACCAGCTTCTTTTCTGCAATCGGCGCGTACGTTTTTCCAAGCGCACCACCGATCTTCATGAAGCCCAGATCAATTTCGAGTTCCTTCGTCCGTTCGGGCTCGGCAGCATCCCGGATCTGGAAACGATCGCCGGGCTTTACCAGTTCAAGCCGGAGACGGATGCGCAGGTCAGCGCATTGCTGGCGCCGCACCGCTTCAATCTGATTATCCACACCAAGTCGAACGGACATGGACGCGAGTGGCCGATCGGCCATTTCGCCAAGCTGGCTGACATCCTGAAAACGCAGCCGGACATCCATCTATGGGCGACCGGAAGCGCGGCCGAAGGCCGCTGGCTGGAGGAACATGCCACCGCCCTGCTGGAGTCGCAGAATGTGAGCAATGTATGCGGCAAGCTGACGCTGGCACAGCTAGGTGTGATGATCAGCCTGGCCGACGGGCTGATTGCGAGCGGCACCGGTCCGCTGCATCTGTCCGCGGCGCTTGGGCAGCGCACGCTGGGCCTGTTCCCGCCGACCAGGCCCATGCATCCGGGCAGGTGGGCGCCGGTGGGACCGCGCGCGCAAAGCCTGTTCATGCCCACGTCATGCCCCAATTGCCGCGAAAAGACGACGCCGAGCTGTGAATGCATGGAGAACATCACACCGGAAGCCGTCAGCGAGATTGTGCTGCAATGGGCAGAAGAAGCGGGGCGCGAGAAGCATGCCAGGAACGAGGCCTGCAGTACTTGATCAACCGTGATGGCATTGCATGCCCGCAGCACTGGAGAAGAATTTGAATTACATGAAGTGGGTCGTCCTGTCGCTGGTGATTACGTTCCCGGCGCTGGCGATCGTGGTACACAGCGCGGCAAATGCGTGCCTCTTTCTCCTGCTTGCATGCGCCCTGGTGGCAGCCGGCTTTGGCATGAAACCGCTCGACATCAGCCTTTCGACGTTTCTCCGGCGTTACTGGCCCTTGCATCTGGCCATGGCGGCATGGTTGATCAGCGTATTGCTGAACCAGGCGTCGCTCGGCAGCTTCACCGTCAAGCACTACGATCGCGCACTGCGGATAGCGGTCTTCGCTCCAGTCATGTGGATCCTGCTGCTGCTGCCGTTTCGTTACCTGAAAAGCCTGCAATGGACCGCGATGGCGGGCCTGACCGGCGCGACGGTCAAGGCTTACATCGCCACCAGCGGCGGCGCCGACCGCCCCACCAACATCGGCTTCCTGTCGACCATCGCCTATTCCGACATTGCCCTTCTGCTCGGGATACTGGTGTTTCTTTCACTGGGATGGGAGGAGCGGCGCCGGCCTTCGATGGTCATGCTGAAAAGCGCTGCCCTCGTTGCCGGCATATACACCACGGCACTGACCGCCACGCGAGGCAGTTGGCTTGCCATCCTGGCCGCGATTGCGCTCATCTTCCTTAACAGCGACAGCGTTTCCCTCCGTCGCAAGCTCGTGATCGCCTTCAGCGGCCTGCTGCTGGTCGGCGCCATTTTCTCGACCAGCAACGGGCCGCACCGGCTCAATGAAGCGGTTGCGGAAGTCAGCAATTACCAGAAGGGCACCGACATGGACACCTCGGTGGGCATGCGGCTGCAGATGTGGCACGGCGCCTGGCTGCTGTTTCAGGAGCGTCCCCTGTTTGGCATCGGGAAGGATAACTATGGCCTCGGCATGGAGCGCCTCGCGAAGGCCGGCATCGTCAGCGAGGCAGCGGCGCATTATGCACATTCCCACAATGAGCTGCTGTTCAACCTGACCATCGGCGGCGTCGTTGGATGCCTGGCGACCCTGGCGATCTACCTCGCGCCGGCCTTTTACTTTTTCCGTGACCGGAGGCATCCCGACCGCCAGATCCGCACCAGCGCCCTGATGGGCATCATGGTGTGCGTCTGCTATTTTCTCTTCGGCCTGACCGATCTGATGTTCTTCTGGACCGGCATAGGCAGCTTTTATACGCTGTGCACTGCGCTGCTGCTCGCCAGCATCGTCAGGCGCAAGCATGAAAACGCGTCAGAGGCGCCGCAGGGGCGTGGCCAGGCGCTGCCTCATGCCGACCATGCCGCCTCCAGTCAGGCCCCGCTCACTCAGCGCATCTGTCAGGAACCATTGCCAGGCTGGACGGCAGTTGAGCCATCACCCGCTCAACGGGGATGGCATCGACCCATTCGCTGCGCTTTACCGTCGTGATCACGGTGCTCTTTTCTTCATCGATCGGCGCCCACTCCGGGTTTTTTTGACGCATCAAGGCCAGCACGGGAACACCAACTGCATTGGCCAGATGCATCACAGCCGTTTCAACGGAAATGATGAGATCGCATAGCCGCAGCATTGCAGGCAGCTGAAAGAAATTTTCTTCCGCGCTGAACAATTCGGTCCGCGCCAGACGGTGTTTGCCTATCATGACCCTGGCCTGCTCCAGCTCCTGCGGCACGGCATTGACGATGAAGCAGGCATCGCGCCATGCTTCCTGCGCCTGCATCGCCTTGATCAGCGCGGCTACCTTGTCCAGGGACCAGCAGCGCTTCTTCGTCTTGGCAAACGGATTGATGAAAACAATCTTTCCGTGACCGGGGTAAAACCCCCAGAGTGCAAGCTGTCGCTGCGCCGCACCCAGCCACTGCTCCGGTATGTCGACAAAGGGATGGCGCGCCGATACCGGCACATCGAGCCCGAACAGTTGCTGAAACCAGCCGGCATAGGTATCCGTAATATGCCTTTGCGCCGCGCCCGCCTCTTTCGGCGGGATCGCGACGTCAAGCTTGCGATAGGCAGGCTGATGGTGCAGTTCAAGAAGCTTCAGTGGCGGCTTGATGCCCGCAACGAAACCATCCGGACTGATTTCCCGGGCAAGGCTGGCATAAAAATGCGGACGCAGCGTGGCCAGCGACACCACGATCGGGTAATGCCCGGACTGCGCTTCGGCGATGGACTCGCGCAGCAATTGCGGGCTGTAGGTGCGGTCGTAGATTTTTTCAAAGAACGGGCACTGTGCGACCCAGTCGTAGAGCGAGTACTTTTTCAGGAATTTCCATTCTGCGGCCTTGTTGGTGCGCCTGACCTCGTCCACCCACAGATGCACCCTGAGATGCGGGTAGGCCTGCGAAAAACGCTGGAAGAAGTTTTGCAGATAGGTAAAGTCGCCGAGCGCGAGGTGCGCGATGAAAAGTATCTTGTCGCTCTTGCGCAAAAGATCGGCGGAAATCTTCGGGGATGCTGAAGTCATGCTTGTGTTTTTCCTGGCCCGCGGATCGCGGGACCGTCAGTGCACCTTGGTCAGCGCGTCCGGCTTGTGCGCCGCTTCAGCGCCGGTCTTGTCGCTTTCGACCAGGTATTGCGGCTCTTCCGTCGAGGCGGCAACATGGTGACCCTTGATATCGGTGGGCGCCGTCAGCTTTTTTTTCACGGTACCGGTGATGGTGCCCTGCGCCGAATGCCACTGCACCTTGTCGCCTTTCTTGAACGTGGTTGCCATGTCCGCTCCTGTCTGCAAGATGGTTTGCAAAAATGGTAGCCATTATAGAGGGCGCAGGCGGTTGCGACGAATGTGGGCCGGGGTCGGCCTTGCTCAGTCCGTACGCCGCCGCGAAAGCAGGCTCAGCATCAGCTTGGCGGCATAGACAACCAGCAGGGTTCCGTTCAGGTCGCCCGCCGCCATCACCAGAAAACTCTTCAGCAGCGGACGCGGCGGCTCATAAATCGCAAACCAGATGTGATGCAACAAAGGGCTTGCCAGCGAGGCGGCGATAATACAGATGAGTAAACGGGCGGAAGTCAGGTTGGAGAGGGAGGAGCGCAGGCCATACGCGCGCTGCGCCACCAGATAGACGCCGTAGGGAGCGACAGTCGCCACGATGCCGCCAGCGAATGCCCGCATGAAGTCGTGCGGAAAAAAATAGCAGAAGGACACCAGCCATGAAACGATCAGCAAGCCAAGCGCCCCCGCGCCGCCGAACAGCAGGGTCGACAGCAGACGCACGCCGGCCGGCAGGTAGATCCAGTTAATGCCGGGAACGAGTTCGCCATAACTGAACAGCCATTCATTAATGCAAAGCATCAGGATGAAGAAGAACATGGTGGCAAGCACCATCATCAATTGCAGGCGGAATTGTGACATCAGGAAGGCGAAATGTTGAATAGGATAGAATCTGCTCCGGCTTTATCATGCCCATGATAAACGGCCTGAAATCCATCCGCGAATCCACGCCCATAAATGCCAATGAAAAGACAGACCCGCCCAGCCGACATCTATCTGCGTTTTCTGCAACTGGCCGAGGCAATACGGGGGCTTCCATCGTTGCCTTCGCTGGATCCGCTTGAGGAACGCATCCTGGCGATGGTTGCCCGTGCCGGCAAGGAACAGCAGCGGCTCTGCGTGCGCGACATGATGGCGAAGGAGGAATTGGGCTCTCCCGCAACCGTTCACAACCGGCTCAAGTCGATGCGCGAGAAAGGCTGGATCATGCTGACCGACACGGAAGACAGCCGGCGCAAGCAGATCGAACTGACGCAGGCCGCGCTGCTGCATTTCGACAAGCTGTCAAAATGCCTGGTCGAAGCCGCCAAGGGCAGTTGAGCATGCGGCCATGCCCGAACGGCTTGTAGCGCCAACCCGACCTGCATTACATTGTTGGCGCCGACTTTCCTTTCCATTACCGCCGCACTGCGCACGAGACGGCATGCGCAGCAGCGGCCCGATTTCCGGGATCACTGATTGGACGCCGTCCCCTTGTGGGCGCAAATTCTTGCGCTGACTGTACTGATCTGCATTTCCGCCTTCCTTGCGATGACCGAGACGGCCCTGATGGCGGCCAACCGGCATCGCCTGCGCCATCTCGCGCAAGGCGGCAACAAGGGGGCCGCATCGGCGATCTGGCTGCTGGAACGCACCGACCGCATGCTGACCGTCGTGCTCATTGCCAGCACGCTGATCAACGCCGTCGCCACGGCACTGGTGACGCTGATCGCCGTGACCATGTTCGGCAACCAGGAAACCGTGCTTGTCGTTGCCATCGTGCTGGTGTCGCTGATGCTGATCATTTTTGCGCAGATCCTGCCGAAGATCCTCGGCGCAAGCCATCCGGAACGCATTGCCCTGCCTGCGAGCCGCGTGCTGCGCCCGCTGCTGACCCTGGCCAGCCCCATGATCTGGCTGGTGCACCTGCTCATCAGCGGCCTCTTGCGGCTCATGCGCATCCGGGTCGGCGCCGGCGCCAACGAGCAACCGCTATCGGCGGACGAACTGCGGGCGATGGTCATGGAAGGCGGCAATGTGATGCCGAAGAAGCACCGCGCCATCCTGCTCAACCTGTTCGACCTGGAAAAGATTTCGGTGGAAGACGTGATGACGCCGCGCGCCCAGATCGAATCGCTGGACCTGTCGGCGCCGGTGGAGGACATCAGGCAGCAGCTCACCACCTGTTACCACAACAAGCTGCCGGTGCATCAGGGCGGCATCAACCAGGTGCTGGGCATTCTGCATGTGCGCAAGGCAGTGGCTCTGCTGAACCAGCAGGAAGCGCTGACAGCGGACGATTTTCGCCGCCTCCTGACGCCGCCCTATTTCATCCCGCAAGACACCGATGTGTTTGCCCAGATGCAGTATTTCCAGGAAAACCACGAGCGGCTCGGGCTGATCGTGGATGAATACGGCGAAGTGCAGGGCCTGGTGACACTGGATGACCTGATCGAGGAAATCGTCGGTGAATTCACGACTTCCACGCCGGGCGGATCGCGTTCGGATGGCCACGGCTGGGATGCGCACGGCGAGTGCCTGATCGAAGGCTCGGCCACGCTGCGTGAAATTAACAAGCGCCTGGGCCTTCATTTTCCGCTCGACGGGCCGAAAACCATGAATGGCCTGCTGCTGGAATGGCTGCAGGATATTCCCGAACCCCATGTGGCATTGAAGCTGGCGGGCTGCGTAATTGAAATCGTGCAGGTACAAAACCAGGCAATCAAAGTGGTAAAACTGGTACAGCCAGGAAACAAATAAGTTTCTTCTGATAAACTAATGTGCGTATATCGTCTTGCGGTTCAGCCATACGAACAGCGCGACGCGATCAGACAAAATTTCTTTACAGATCAATACCCTATAGGCATCATCTGAGCGTTTTTATCCTGCCGGCGTAACTTCCCACACATCCCAACATGGCGGCAAATCCTCCGAATACCGTGTCCAGCATGCCTCTGTCCGGCCTTGCCCGTTCGCTGTCCCAGGCCGGGCGCCTGAGCATGACGCAGGCCGAAGCCTGCAGCAGGAAGGCAGCAAGCGAAAAGATATCGCTGATCGATGCGCTGCTCGAGGAAAAGGCGATCGACTCCAGGTCGCTGGCTATTTTTTGCGCCGAGACCTTCGGCTATCCCCTGCTGGAACTGTCCGCCTTCAACCTGGGCAACCTGCCGGAAAAGGCGATCGATGCCAAGCTGATGCAAAGCCACCGGGTCATGGCCCTGGCCAAGCGCGGCAACCGCCTGTCGGTGGCGCTTTCCGATCCCACCAATACCCAGGCGCTGGAACAGATCAAGTTCCAGACCGAGATGACGGTCGAACCGGTCATCGTCGATCACCAGCAGCTGGTGCGAGCCATCGAGAAGCTGAGCCAGAGCGCGGAGCAGAATCTCAATGAACTGATCGGCGACGATCTCGACAACATCGACTTCGCCGACGACGATGCCGCCCCGAACACCGCCGCCGACGGCCTGTCGACCGACATCGACGACGCCCCGGTGGTGCGCTTCCTGCAGAAGATCCTGATCGACGCGATCAACATGGGCGCGTCCGACCTGCACTTCGAGCCATTCGAGAAGTATTACCAGATCCGTTTCCGGGTGGACGGCGTATTGCGCGAGGTGGCGCAGCCGCCGCTGGCGATCAAGGAAAAGCTGGCGTCGCGCATCAAGGTCATTTCCAAGCTCGACATTTCCGAAAAGCGGGTGCCGCAGGACGGGCGCATGAAACTGGTGCTGTCAAAGACGCGCGCCATCGACTTTCGCGTGAGCACCCTGCCGACGCTGTTCGGCGAAAAAATCGTGATGCGTATTCTGGATGCGACGCAGGCGCAGATGGGCATCGAGTCGCTCGGCTATGAACCGTACCAGAAAGACCTGCTGATGGATGCGATCCAGCGTCCCTACGGCATGGTGCTGGTGACGGGGCCAACCGGCTCCGGCAAGACCGTTTCGCTCTATACCTGCCTCAACATCCTGAACAAGCCCGGCATCAACATCTCGACCGCGGAAGACCCGGCCGAAATCAACCTACCCGGCGTCAACCAGGTCAACGTGAACGACCGCGCCGGCCTGACCTTTCCGGTGGCGCTGAAGGCGTTCCTGCGGCAGGACCCGGACATCATCATGGTTGGCGAGATTCGCGATCTTGAAACCGCCGACATCGCGATCAAGGCGGCGCAAACCGGCCACATGGTGTTTTCGACGCTGCACACCAACGACGCGCCGTCGACGCTGACGCGGCTGATGAACATGGGCGTGGCGCCGTTCAACATCGCCTCCTCTGTGATCATGATCACCGCACAGCGGCTGGCGCGCCGGCTCTGCTCCTGCAAGCAGCCGACCGTGATTCCCGATGAGTCCCTGCTCGAAGCCGGCTATACCGAAGACGAACTGGACGGCACCTGGACGCCCTACAGGGCGGTCGGCTGCGAACGCTGCAACGGCAGCGGCTATAAGGGACGGGTCGGCATTTACCAGATCATGCCGATCTCGGAAGCCATCGAAAAAATCATCCTGGCGCATGGCACCGCGCTGGAAATCGAAGCGCAAGCCAGGCTCGACGGCGTCAAGACGCTGCGCGAGGCGGGACTGGCCAAAGTCAGAAGCGGCCTGACCAGCCTCGAAGAAGTGCTGGGCTGCACCAACATCTAAAGGAAAATCCCATGGCCAGTGCCGCAAGCGTTCACAACATCAAGGAATCGATCTACGCCTGGGAAGGCCGCGACCGCAGCGGCAAGCAGGTGCGCGGCGAATTGCGCGCCAGCGGCGAGAACGTGGTCAGCGCCACGCTGCGGCGCCAGGGCATCCTGGTGCACAAGGTCAAGAAGCGCACGCTGCGCAGCGGCCGCAAGGTCACCGAAAAGGACATCACGCTCTTCACCCGGCAACTGGCGACCATGATGAAGGCCGGCGTGCCGCTGCTGCAGTCCTTCGACATCGTCGCCAAGGGCCACGCCAATCCCTCGGTGTCCAAGCTGGTTCAGGACATCCGCGGCGACGTGGAAACCGGCACCAGCCTGAACCAGGCGTTTCGCAAGTTTCCACTCTATTTCGATCCGCTGTTCTGCAATCTGGTCGCCGCCGGCGAGCAGGCCGGCATCCTGGAAGACCTGCTGACCAGGCTGGCGATCTACAAGGAAAAAACCCTGGCCATCAAGGGCAAGATCAAGTCGGCGATGTTCTACCCGGTATCCATCCTGGCAGTGGCCTTTATTGTCACCGCCGTGATCATGATCTGGGTGGTGCCCGCCTTCAAGGAAGTCTTCACCAGCTTTGGCGCCGACCTGCCGGCGCCGACGCTGATGGTGATGGCCATGTCCGACTTTTTCGTGGCCAACTGGTACTTCATCTTCGGCGGCCTGTTCGGCAGCCTCTACCTGTTCTTTCAGGCCTGGCGCCGCTCGCCTGCGATGCAGCGCAGGATGGATGCGCTGCTGCTGAAGGCGCCCATCTTCGGCGCGGTGGTGCGCAAGGCCACCATCGCACGCTGGACGCGCACCCTGGCCACGATGTTCGCCGCCGGCGTGCCGCTGGTGGAGTCGCTCGACTCGGTCGGCGGCGCCTCCGGTAATGCGGTCTACCAGGATGCCACCCGCAAGATACAGACTGAAGTCAGCACCGGCACCAGCCTGACGATTGCGATGCAGAACGCCGACGTGTTCCCGAACATGGTCACGCAGATGGTCGCCATCGGCGAGGAATCGGGCGCGCTGGACCAGATGCTGGGCAAGGTTGCCGACTTCTATGAAGATGAGGTCGACCAGGCCGTGGAATCGCTGTCCAGCCTGATGGAACCGCTGATCATGGTGATCCTGGGCGTGCTGATCGGCGGCCTGGTGGTGGCGATGTACCTGCCTATCTTCAAGCTGGGTTCGGTGGTTTGATGCTGGTTGTGTAGGAAACCATTCTGTCTTTCACTAAACCATCCTAGTTTGCACTGACTTTGCACTAGACAGCATCTTCCCGCGTAGCTTGCACTAAAGCAGGCTGTGGAACCAACAAAAGTGGCATCTGGGCATTCAGGCGCAGGTGGCGCTTTTGTCGTTGTGAGAACCTGGGAGCAGCCTTTGTCCCTGAAAACCATCTCTGAGAGGCACCTCACCATGGCAAATAGGCCGCCGAATTTGCACTAAATGGCCTTTTACCGCCTATTTTGAATTTAATCAGCTTGTTTGCACTGAAAATAAGCCGCCGATACCAAGGAATGCTGGCTTCTTCCCAAGCTTAGGTGCGCTGAAATATCCTTATCAGCGCCCTAGCGCCCTAGCGGGCTCGAAAACCCATTTCTTTATCAATGACTATGGGTCCAACGTACGGACGAGAAGCCAAGAGAAGTCGCGGACTTTGCAATAAACAGCTTCTTACCGCCTTCTTTGCATTCAACCAGCTTGTTTGCACTGACATTACCGTTGGGCTCTGTTGCAGAAATAAAGTAAGGGGCGATTTAACCTTGCTGTAGATGGATTTATGGCATAGCGACCGTAAGCGGCGTGCCAAGGCGCGTAAAGCGATTCAGCACAGCGGCACGGACCTGTAATTCAGCGACTTGCCGATCAAAGTCACGGGCCATGATGCGTTCGCCAAGTAGCTTGAAGCAGCGCATCTTCGTCTCGACCAAACTTGGTCGGTGATAGCCACTCCATTTCTTCCAGATCGTTCGCCCCAGTCGGCGTGTCGCTCGTAGAATCTCATTTCGTGCCGTGGCACCAATGCGATTCATCTTCCATGGCTTGGCATTTTTCCGGATCGGGATGATGGCATCGGCCTGACGTCGTGCGATGGCTTCATGGCAGCCCTTCGTATCGTAAGCGCCATCACCACTGACGCTGGCGAGCAGCTCTTCTGGAGGAATCTGACCCAATAGGTTGGGCAGCATAGGCGCATCGCCGATACTGTTGTCGGTCACTTCCATCGCGCGAATCTCGAGTGTGGAAGCATCAATGCCGAGATGGACCTTGCGCCATTGGCGGCGGTAATCGGCGCCATGCTTCCTGATCTTCCATTCGCCTTCGCCCAGCATCTTGATGCCGGTGCTATCGACCAGCAGGTGCAGGCCGGTCGTGGTAGGCATGACTTCGATGGCAACGCGCAATGTTTTTTGCCGTCGGCTTACCGTGCTGTAGTCGGGGACGGGCCAGTCGAGGCGTGCCAATTGCAGCAAGCTTTGCGTCATGCCCATGGCCTGGCGTAGCGGCAAGCTGAACAGGCATTTGATATTCAGACAGAACTGAATGGCTTCGTCACTAAAGGTTGGACTTCGTCCACGCTTACCGTTTGCCTGGCCGTGCCAGTTCATAGTGGGATCGAGCCAGATCAGCAGAGAGCCACGCGCCTTTAATGCCGCGTTATAGGCTTTCCAGTTCGTCGTTTGGTACTTCCGAGGAGCGGGTTTCATGCACCCAGCCTACCCGAGCTGCTGCCAATGCGCTTGGCTGCCCGATTTGCGCAACAAAGCCCTCCGGGACTGCTTCTGCCCCACTTCCAATTGGAGAAAGACTCAGTTCGCTGCAGCACTGCGCCGACGGCTTCGGCGCGCTGCGGCCAGGCCTGCCAATCCAAGGCCGAGGAGCGCAATGGATGCCGGCTCCGGCACGACCGATGCAGGCACGTAGTTTTGTTGCAAGCGGGTTCCCGGCTGGAAGCTGACATTGGCGATGTCGTCGAGGCTCAGGCCGCTCGCACCGGAAAACGTCAGTTTCACTCCCCCCATGACGACCGGCGCGGCGCTCAGATTCGTATTGGGTGCATAGCCATCCGCCGGCGATACGATGCCGAAGTCGATTCCGCCAAGTCCCTTCTGAGCGTTGAGGTTGGCACCATTGAAGTTCCCGATAAAACCAGCTATCTGGTAGCTGGCACTCGAGACGAAGCGATCCGCTCCACCTTGCAATTGCGCTTCGCGATAGCCGAATTCACCGCCGACGTCCGTTACACCGAAACAGTCGGCCGCATTGCACGCACCTATGATCGATGAACCCGGAGCAAGCATCACCGACACCGGCAAAAGGGTGTCGCCCTTATTACCGATAAATCCCCAGAACAAGCCGGTCAGCGTACGACCTGGAACATCGGGAGAGTTGGTCGAGGGCGAGGTATTGCGCAGGGTAATCATCAACGTGTCGCCATCTATCTCGAAGGTGGCGGAGGCGCTGAACACGACCCGGCTTATTTCTGTCGACCCGGCGTAGGTAATGATGTCCGCTGCGGCGGGCAGCGATGCCGTGGATGCAATGGCGATAAAACTGCTGAGGAAGAATTTTTTCAACGCAAACTCCTTGAATAGCAATGCAATCAATCGAAAGTCCGAGTCCGGAATTGATTCAGAATCAGTGGACGGTCAAACTATTCCGGGCCGCAACGTTTCTTATGCGAAAAACATGCCAGTCATGAAAATTGCTTGAAAAACAATAGGTTTTAACCGTTACAAAAAATGACGTTGCAGAATTGTAAGATTTCCCGACATACAGAAAACGGGCAACGCGTCGCCCGTGGCCGGGTAGAAGGTGCCGACTAGGCCGAATGCAGAAGTCTTGATGCAGAAGAGCAACATCAAAGTCACAAGAAAGGCCCGGCCCGGGCAATTGCCTGGGCGGGCTCGAATGGAACGACTAAAGCTCGCCGCTCAGGCTACGACATCGAAGCGCAGCATCATGTGATGATCTTCGTGGATGAGATTATGGCAGTGCATCACGTATTTGCCGGGGAAATCGGTAAAGCGCAAATACACCTCCACTTTCTCGCCGGGGTTGAGGACGAAGACATCCTTGCGGCCGCGCTCGTGCGGCGGTGGCGGCTTGCCGTTGCGCGACAGTATCCGCCCTTCTTCCAGGTGAATATGGATCGGGTGATGCCAACTGCCCTTGCCTTCCAGCGTCCAGATTTCGGGTTCGCCCAGCTTTAACGTCACCGTCGCCTTGTTTTCATCGAACAGCCTGTCGTTAATGACCCATACGCCGTCCTCGCGCTCGAACTTGAAATTCCGCTTGCGCCTGACCTTTTTCAGGTCGGGTTGGGTCAGCGGGCGCAAAACCTCGGGCACGCGGCTCAAATCAGGCCGGCCAACCGGCGTGTCGCGCACGACATTGAAACGGAGAACCTGGGTGCCGGGAAAATCGCGTATCGAATTCGGTCCGCGGCCGTCATCCTGGTTGATCCGGTCAACGATGAACAACTCGTCGCCGATGGCAAACTGGGAGAAATCGACCACGATGTCGGCCCGCTCCGCCGGTGCGATGGCCACCTTATTCATCTTCAGCGGCGAGGGCAACAGGTTGCCGTCGTTGGCGATGTAGTCGAACGTCAGATCCTGCCCGCCCTTGACCAGGTAAAACTCGAAAAAGCGCAGGATCGACGCATTGAGCATGCGAAAACGGTACTTGCGGCGCTCCACTTGGAAGAAAGGCTGGACCTTGCCATTGACCACATACTTGTTGCCGAACTCGTCGCCTTCCGGGTCGAGCTGGTTGAACGTCAGGTAGCCGCTCGCATTGAAGTGTTTGTGCTCGAACATCAGCGTAATATCGTATTCGCCGACGCCGGACGGCAGCCGCAAGGCCTTGGGATTGGCATCGTTCTCATTGCCGGAATCGATTTCGTCGAACATCAGGCTGAATCCAGCGAGGCCTTTGTACACATTGGCGGCGGTGAAATCGAGACGATGATCGTGATACCAGAGGGTGCCCAGCGCTTCATTCGGGTCGCCATCGCTGTAGTCGTATTCCGCATAGTTCGAATGGCAGTTCACATAATGATGGTCCTTGTACTCCCCCGCGCGCGTGAGCCCCGGACCATGCTTGTAGGGGCTAAAATAGTCGGCCGGAAAGCCATCGCTTTCCGACGGCGTATGGGCGTTATGCATATGCGTCGAAATCTCGGGTGAACCGAATCCGACGCTGTCGGGAGGCAGTTCGTTGAATACCCTCACCAGCGCCGGCTGGCCATGACGCATGACGAAGGTGGGACCGGGGCTCATGCCGTCGAAGCCCCAGATTTTCTGGGGCGGCAGATGGGGATGAAAGGAGTGAATGAATTCGTTCGCCCGCAGCTCGTAAAACCGTTGCGGCGGCCAGTAGTCCCAGCCCTGGTGCGCGGCGCGGCCTGCCTCGCGCGGACCGGGCGCCGCGGTCGGCGCCGGGCTCAGGTAAGTCAGCGGCAGCTTGGCCATGCGCACCGGCAGCGCTTCCAGGAACGGTTGCGTCGTCGGCGGCCTGATGGTCTTGCTCTGCAAGGTCGCTGGCGCCAGCAGGCTGGCCCCGGCGACCAGGGCGGAAGACTTCAGCAATGCTCTTTTCCCGGGATCGGGGACATTAGGATTGTCCATGGGTGTCCTCAGCTCAGAAAATTGGTGACTTTGGAGACAATCTGCCGGGTCGAACTCATCACCGGCACCATCAGCCAGCGGTCCAGCGTTTCATCGCCGATACGGACCATCGCGGTGTGGCGCATCGGCCTGATGTCCTCGGCCGGGTCGGGATCGGAAAACCCCAGGCTGCGCCGGATATCGTCCATATCGCCGCGGCGCCCGGTCAGGAAACGCCAGCCCGGCCGCGCGCCCAGTTTTGCCGCATAGGCACGCAAGGCCTCGGGGGTGTCGATTTCGGGCTGCAGGCTCATCGAATACATGTGCACGTCGCGGCCGAGGCGACCGCCGAGGGCTTCCTGCACCTTGAGCAGGCTCGCCATGGCGGGTGGACAATTGACGCTGCAATAGGTGTACATCATGTTGATCACCACCACCTTTCCGGCGATCAGGTCGTCATAGAAGCGCACTGTCCTGCCGTCATGGGTCTGCAGCAGGGCATTCGGGAAGTAGCCGGCACGAGGTCCGGCGCGATTTCCTGCACCTGTCGTCCGCACCGCCCCGGCCAAGCCGGTCAGCGACATTGCGCCCACGCCGGCTGCCGCAAGCATGGTTCGTCTGCTGTTCATGTTCATCTCCTTTTCGTCAACGATGTGATGCGCAGAGCAAATGGCTGGCGTGTCGCGTCCGGGCCGTACTGCCCGGACGCGACACGCCAGCTCCCTTACTTCCGGCTTCTCAGGCCAGCAAGAAGTCGCTCATGTCGATCTGCCCGCTATTGACGCCGACCAGGGTGATGGAGTCCGACCCGATGGTCACCATGACGTTTCCGGTATTTGGCACGCCCGCGATCGTCACCTGGCTGGCGAAGTTGCCGGCGTTGATTCCATCGAAACCGGATATGTCGAGCAGATCCTGCCCTCCCTGAGCCAGCTCATCGAAGTCCGTGATCCTGTCATTGCCGAAGCCCAACTTGAACACGAAGATATCGCTGCCCGTGCCACCGGTCAGGACGTCGTTTCCGCCGAGGCCCATCAGCCTGTCGTTACCTTCCAGGCCGCGCAGGGTGTCGGCGCCCGCCCCGCCCGTCAGCACGTTGGCCAGGCTGTTGCCGGTCAGCGTGGCGCCCGCCGCCCCTGCATAGCTCAGGTTCTCGACGTTGTTACCCAAGGTGTAATTCGAGCTGGCAAAGACGGTATCGGTCCCGGCGTTGAAGCTCTCCACGACGACATCGGTCGCGACGTTGACGTAGTAGGTGTCATTGCCCTGGCCGCCTTCCAGCCGGTCGACGCCGAGCCCGCCATCCAGCACGTCGTTGCCGTTGCCGCCGACGATAGTGTTGGCCTGGCTGCTGCCTGTGCCGGTAAAGTTGCCGATGCCGGTGTACACCATTTGCTCCACCCCTGATCCCAGCATATAGGCGTCCAGCGCTGTTTCCACCACGTCGATGCCGATCGCGCCGTTGGCCTCGATCACCACATCGTTGATGTGATCGACGATGTAACGGTCGCTGCCGGTTCCGCCGGTCATGATGTCGGCGCCGGCCCCGCCGTCGAGCACATCGTTGCCGGCGCCACCGCTGATGTTGTTGTCCAGCGCGTTGCCGGTGCCGATGAAGTTGTTCGGACCGATGAAGCTCAGGTTTTCGATCTCCGCCTGCAGGGTATATGTGTTGAGCTTCGTTCGCACCGTGTCGTTGCCGCCTTCCGCGAGTTCGACGATGGTGTCGAGCGCGCTGTCGACGACATAGGTGTCGTTGCCGCGACCGCCTGCCATGGTGTCGTTGCCAGTGTCGCCGTCCAGCGTGTCATTGCCGTCGTGGCCGGTAATGGTGTTGTCCAGCGTATTGCCGGTGCCGGTGAAGTTGCCGGTGCCGTTGTAAAGCAAGTTTTCGACATTAGCGCTCAGGGTATAACTCGCCAGCGCTGTCTGGACCAGGTCGATGCCTTCGCCGCTGGCTTCGACCACACTGTCGTTGGCATTGTCGACCACATAGGTATCATTGCCATTGCCGCCAGCCATCGTATCGGCGCCGAGGTCGCCGTTCAGCATGTCGTTGCCGTCACCCCCCTGCAGCGTGTCATTCTGGCTGCCACCCAGGAGCGTGTCGTTGCCGTCGCCGCCGACCAGCAGGTCGACGCCCGCGCCGCCATCGAGAGTGTCGTTGCCAATGCCGCCGGTGATGGCGTTGGCCGCGCTGTTGCCGCTACCGCTGAAGTCGGCGGTCCCGGTGTAGCTCAGGTTCTCGATCGTGTTCGCCAGGACGTAGGTGGCGAGTGAAGTCAGCACCGTGTCGGCGGCGCCGCCGGTGCCTACCTCCACGACGACATCTCCGTCATGATCGACGACGTAGGTGTCGTTGCCCGTGCCCCCCACCATCCGGTCGGCGCCGGCTCCGCCATCCAGGGTGTCATTGCCGTCACCGCCGTTGAGTGTGTCATTGCCCGCGCCACTAGTGATGACGTTGTCCAGCGCGTTGCCGGTCCCGGTAAAGGCGGCGCTGCCGATGCCGATGTAGGCCAGGTTTTCAAGGTCGGTTCCAAGCGTGTAGGACGCCAGCGTCGTCGACACCGTGTCGGCGCCCCCGTTCGCGCCTTCGACGACCGTGTCCCCGGCATTGTCGACGACATAGGCATCGTTGCCGGCGCCGCCGACCATCTGGTCAGCGCCTGCGCCGCCGTTCAGGGTGTCATTGCCGGCGCCGCCGTTGAGGGTGTCGCTGCCGGCGCCACCGTCGATGCGGTTGTCCAGCCCGTTCCCGGTTCCGTTGAAGTTGGCGTTGCCGATGTAAGCCAGGTTCTCCAGGTTGGCGCCCAGGGTATAACTCGCAAGCGTGGTTTCCACGCCGTCCGTGCCAGCCCCCGGCCCTTCCACCACGGTGTCGCCGCTATTGTCGACGACATATGTGTCGTTTCCTGTGCCCCCCACCATGGTGTCCGCGCCGAGGCCACCATCCAGGTAGTCGTTGCCCGCCAGGCCGTTGAGCCTGTCGTTGCCGGCCAGGCCGCTGATCACGTCATCCCCGCTGGTGCCGTCGAGGGTATCGGCCAGGCCGGTGCCGGTGATGCTCATGCCCACCTGCGCGGTCGGGGCCGACGCTGCCATCTCGCGTGTTCCGAGCGCATCGGTGTACGTGGCCACCACGCGCAGTTGCGCGCCGGCCTGTGCCGCGCCCGGGGTGAACGAAGCGCCGGTAGCGCCGGCGATGTTCAGGAAGGTCGTGCCGCGCAGTACCTGCCACTGGTAGCTCAGGGCAGCGCCCTGCATGCCGTCAGCGTCGGCGACCGATCCGATGCTTGCCGTCAGGGTCCGGCCAATTCCCGCCGAGCCGCTGATGGCGAGCAAGCCCGTAGGCGCGTTATTGATGGTCTGGACCAGATCGGCAAATTGCAGCCGTTCGATGTTGCGCAAGGTATCGACGCCATCGCTGCCGTCACCGCCGGTATGGGCCACGGTCCAGGTATCGAGCGCCAGGTTGTGGGTGACGGTGTAGTTGGCGCGAATATCCGAAAAACGCGCCGTGTCGATCGCGTTGGCCGAAGGCTCGAACAGCACTTCCCGCACAATGTGCAGGTCTTTGGTCTTGATGGTCCCGGCGAGCAGTTCGGCTTCGATTTCGGTCAGGCTGTCGACCGTCCGTACCTCGTTGCCAGCGGCATCGCGCACGCTGATGCGCACATTCAGCCAGGCATCGCCGTCGATGATGTCGTTGCCGGCCTTGCCAAACATGACGTCGCTGCCGCCGCCGCCGAGCAGGATGTCGGTGGCGTCGCTGGTCTCCATCACCACCGCGTCCGGATTGCCGGTATTGCGAGCGATATGATCGACCAGGCGGTCGAAGCCGGCTATCCGGTCGACGCCCGACTGGAACAGCGCGTTGGAGTAGGACGCCAGCGGCGTGCCGGGGGCCGGGATCGCCGCGCCGCCGTTTCCATCGGCCTGGCCAATGACGAATTCGCGGCCGGTCAGCACATCGTTATGGCTCCAGCCCGACAACCCCTCCACCAGGTCGAAACGGTTGCGCAGGATGACATCCGGCTGGTTGACGAAGATGGGAACGCCGAGGTCGGAATTGGCCCCGACCTGGCCGCCCTTGTGGATGGCCCAGTCGAAACCGGCCATGCCGTTGCTGCGCATTACGCTCTCGCCCTGGACCATGATGTCATCGCCCGACTCGGCGTCGAAGTCATGCTCGTTCTGGCCGGCGAACATCACGTCATGGCCGATCACGGTGCTGTTGAAGAACAGCTCGGAGTTGTCGCCGGCGGTGGTGTCGAAACCGTTGCCGGCCTCGATCCAGTCGTCACCCTCGTTACCGAGCAGGAAGTCGGCGCCCTCGCCACCGAGGATGAAGTCATTGCCTTCGCCGCCGAAGGCTTCCTTGCCGTCCTTGCCGGTGCTGATAAAGTCGCTGCCGTCGCCGCCGAAGATCAGCGCCAGGCCGCTGCCGCCATGCATCACGTCATCGCCCGCATCGCCATGCAGGAAGTCGGTTTCGCCAATGTCGGTGCCAGAGTTGGTGATGCGGTCGTCGCCGTCGCCGCCATGCACGCGGTCGACGCCATAACCGGCTTCGATGATGTCGTTGCCGCCGTCGCCCCAGATGGTGTCGTCGCCACCGCCGGCGATCAGCACGTCGTCTTCTTCGGTGCCGCCCAGCACAACATGGTCATTGCCAGTGTACTGCAGATAATCGGAATCGCCGTCGCTATCCAGGTCCTTGCGAATCACCAGCGGGGAAAGAGCCTGCTGCAGCGGGTTGCCATGCTGCGGATCGTTCCCGATCTGCACCAGCTTGTTCATTTCCAGGATGTAGTTGGGCACCGAAAATATGTCGCCCGGCACATGGCCCTGGCCCGGCGACCCGAGGTCGGTGTTGCGCATGATGAGCTCGCCGAAAGTATTGGCTTCCAGCTCATTGAGGAAATTCAGGCCCTGGGTGCGCGACAGGTAATAGAAGCGGTCGCCGTTCTGCAGGTTCTCCATGGTCAGTTCGAACACAAAGCTGAAGGTGGAACCCAGCATGCCACCGAACGGCATGTGTTTTTCCGCCAGGCCGCCTATCCACAGGTCGACCAGGTTCAGACCGGTTTCGCGGTCGGCCCATGCGCCGGTGCTGTTGAGGAAGTCGAGGCGATCGGCGAGCGCCACGTTGTCGTCGTCACCGAAAATCAGAGCCTCGGCAGCGGCGCGCTTGCCCGCAAGCGTGCTCGCGGCCCTGATGGTGTCATGCTCGCCGTAGGCTGCAATGAAGTTGACGATGGAAGCCACGTTCTTCAGGTTCTGGGCCAGGTCGACCCAGCTTTCATACGGCTTCAACTGCGTGTCGCCGGTCATCTCGAAGAACTGGGCGCGGGCCTCGTTGAAGGTCGGCACGCCGTTTTCGCGCGCCCGGGTCAGGTTGATGGTCGCCAGGTCGAGCGGCAGGCCGAGCAGGTTGTTGCGCAGCGCCCCTGTGACAAACTCGTCGATTTCATTGCCGGTCTGGCGCGTCATGCCGCGCACGATGGCGCCGGCAGCCTGATCGGCCGAACCCAGGTCCGAGAACGCTACCGGATTCAGGAAAGCGCTGATCAGGCCTTGTTCGCCGGCCTGGTTGGTCGGACTCATCAGGGCCACGGTTTCGGTCAGCATCGAGTGCCCGAAGCGATAGACGACATCGGCGAATTCGCTGACGATGGCGGGGTTGATGTCGGTCGAGGCATTGAACACGAACAGATCGATGTCGGGCTGGATCTTGCGCGCAAACTCCTCGAACACGAGGTGCTGGTACTGCATTTCGGTGGCAAAGCGCGCCGCCTGGAACAGACGCTCGCCATCCCAGGAACCGTCCGGCAGCTGCCATTCGTCGATGATGGCGTTGTCGCCCGAAGCCAGCAGCGTGGCCTTGATCTCCTCGACCTGCCGATTGTGCTCCGAGTGGAAGACATGGTGCACGGCGGTCAGGCCGATGTTCTCGTTGCCGCGGCCGTCGCCGGTGATGAAGTGGCGGTCCAGCAGCTCGTTGTCGTATTCCACGTTCTGGCCACGACTGTTCATGGCCACGTCGTTGCCGGTAAGGCTATCGCTATCGGCGGCCAACTGGCCGGTCGCGTTGAAGACGGGCGCTGCATTGTGCGCAATGTCATCCAGGAAGGCATGCCCGGTCCGCACGGCGTTCTGCGTGCTGACTGGGGCGTCCGGATTGCCTTCCACCGTGTTGGTCGGAACAAGCTTGCCGTTCACCACGGCCACGCCTGTCACCACTTGCGGATAGCCGTTCGGGCCGCGCACGAACTGACCGTATTGATCGGTCAGCAGCAGCGGGATATTGCCCACGTCCGCATCGGTCAGGTTGATGCCGAGCAGGTCGCGCGCCTGCTGCTTGATCTCGGCCCAGGTCGGCAAGCCGCCGCTGGCGCCATCCATGAGTTCGCCGGTGGCGACCGGCTTGCCAGCGGCGTTCTCCGTATAGCCGCGCAAGAATACCTGGTGCGAGGCATGCGAGGTATAGGTCTGGTTCTGATCGATGAACGGGGTCGTCAGGTTGGGCGCCCGGACATCGTCGTCGGTGCCGAACAGGCCATCGCCGCCGGCATCGGCGCTGGTGCGGGTCAGCACCATGAAATTCGTATGGCTGCCCTCGACATACAGGGGGTCATCCGGCTGCAGCGGCACATAGACGGTGCCGTTGCCGCCCTTGGCGACCAGGTCGAGGCCGTGGTCGAAGAACTGGCCGAACAGGGTGAACCAGGAATTGTAGGGCGCCGACAACCCTTCGTCGGGCGAGACGTTGGGAATGATCATCGAGCCGTTCTGGTGCTCGATGCCGAAGCTCTCCAGCACGTCGTAATACGCTTCCCTGGCAGCGTCGGTACCGGCCGATTTTGCCGAGTTGTAGGCTTGTGTGATGGCGGCGGCATCGGCAACCGGATCGTCCGAACCGTAATAGGCCAGCGCTGCGGCGATTGCCGCCGGATTACCCCCGGTCTGGTCCACGATCAGGTTGGAAATGATGCGCGGATCGGCATCGGCCACGTTGCCCGGCTGCGCATAGTCGGTGTTGATGACGCCGCCGGCGGGGCCCGGACCGTCCGGGTCGAAGCTGTCACCGTCCTGGTCGTTACCGTAATGCGGGTCCAGCATGCTCGGAAAAGGCTGGTCGGCGGCGCCCCAGGTTTCGCGTCCCGGCGTGAGATTGTTGAACGTGCCATCCACCGTGCGCAGGCCATAGGGCAGCAGCGGATTGTCGACGAGCTCGCTCAGTGGCGTACCGGCCGCGTGCTGCTCGGCAATGCGGATTTGCTGCAGGATAAAATTGAGGTCATGCAAGTTCAACGAAGCCATTTGGATCTCCTCTGTGTACGCCGCACCATGGAAACAATTGTTTGCAATTTTTACAATTCGACAATAAATGAAGGTGTCGCGCAGCACCATTGGACCTTGGTACACCTGTACTTCGGTACAGCCTTGACCTAGGTGCCTGCGCGGCGCAAGCACGCCGGCGCCCGCCCGTAAGGGCAAGGCGGCGTTCGCTTGTATCGGAAAGGGATAAGAGAGGCAAGGGACAAGCAGAGGCGTGCGGCTGTAAACCGTATGCTGTCGGCCGCCCGACTCGGCAGGCCGGGGAGGTATGGAAAAACCGGCAGGCAAGCCGGCCCGTTTTGCAGCTACATCTGCTTGCCGGCCCTGCGTACCGTCGCGGTGATGGGCTCGAGCATGTATTCCAGCGGGGTGCGCTTGACACCCTCCATGTAGACCTCCGCAGGCATGCCGGCCTGCAGCTTGAGTTCGCTGGCCGCTTGCAGCGCAAGCTCGTCGACCATGATTGTCACGCTGAAATAGGGCATGTTGTTCGAACGATCGACCAGGCGGTCTGGCGATACATAGCTCACCTTTCCGGCCAACATGGAGGTGGTGCGGTATTTGAAGGAAGTGATCTTCACCCGGGCTTTTTGCTCCAAGAAGACATGGTCGATTTCCTCGGGACGGATACGCGCCTCGACCAGCAGCCTAGCGTCGTCCGGCACGATTTCGGCAATGGCGTCGCCGGCCCGCAGCACCGCACCCGCGGAACTGAACTTCAAGTCGATTACTTTGCCGCTGGCGGGCGCCACCACCACCTGGCGCGCAGCGGCATCTTCGGACTTGCGCACTTCCTGCTCGATTTCGCTCAGGCGCGAAATCGCGATCTTCAGCTGGTCGCTGGCCGTCTGCACGTAAGCGTTTTCGCTTGCCTTGATTTTCAGGTCGATCTCACCCATGCGCTGAGCCGCGCGCGCCAGTTCCGACCGGCGCTCCTCCAGCCTGGCCTGATAGTCGATGACCGTCGACTCCAGTTGCGCAATCCGCATGGCTGAAATAAACCCGGAACTGAGCAGGCCGCGATTCACCTCCAGGTCTTTTTCCTGCAGCGCGAGTGAAGACTCCATGTGCGCGATCTGCGTTTTCAGCGAGGCTGTCTCTTGCGCAATCCGCTGCTGCTGCGAGTTGAGCAGCACGATTTCGCTGGCCAGCGAATGGCGGCGCGCCAGGAACAGCGACTTTTCCTTGTTCAATGCCTCGCCTATGCGTTCATCGTCCTGCGCCGCTGCCGTCACTCCCCCGGGAAAGGCGAGCACACGGGCGCGCGCCTGTTCCGCTTCCAGCCGCGCGATGCCGGCGCGTTCGACATTGACCCGGTAGCTCAGCCGGTTACGGTCGGCATCGACGCTGACATCGCCCAGAACCAGCACCGGCTCACCGGCCTTCACATGCTGGCCGTCCCGCACCAGCACTTCGCGCACGATGCCGCCTTCCAGGTGCTGGACAGGGCGCCGGTTCAAGTCGACCTTGACGAACGCAGGCGCGACCACGGCCATCGACAGCGGCGCATAGGTCGACCACAGGGCGATAGGCACGACGCCGAGAAGGATGATCCACCAGCCGCCACGTGCCAGTCGGGTAGCCAGTTCTTGGCTTCCGAAGGAAACTGTCGGCGCGACTGGGGAAGTCGGGGATGTCGGGGACAGGGTGCTCATGGTCAGGCCGCCTTTTCGTTCACAAAAACCTGCGCTTGCCTCTGCATCGCCTTCATGACTTCGGCGGACGGACCGAACTGCTTCACACGGCCGGTCTCGAGGACAAGAATCTTGTCGACGTGCGCAATCAGCGCCGGGCGATGCGTGACCACGATGGACGTGATGCCCTCGCTCTTAAGCCCGGCCAATGCTTGGGCCAGCGCGATTTCTCCAAGACCGTCGAGGTTGGAATTGGGTTCATCGAGGATGATCAGCTTCGGATTGCCGTACAGTGCCCGGGCCAGGGCGATGCGCTGCCGCTGTCCCGGCGAGAGCCGGGCGCCCTGCTCGCCGACTTGGGTGTCATAGCCATTGGGCAGGCCGAGTATCAGCTCATGCACGTTGGCCCGTACGGCGGCTGCCACGACCGCATCCGACCTGAGCTCGCCCAGGCGGGCGATGTTGTCGGCGACGGTGCCGTCGAACAGCTCGACATCTTGTGGCACGTAGCCGATCCAGGGACCGAGTTCGGCCCGCGGCCAGGAAGCGACATCGGCACCGTCCAGGCGCACCGTGCCAGCGTTGGGCCGCCAGATACCGGTCAGAAGGCGGGCCAGGGTCGACTTGCCGCCGGCGCTGGGCCCAATAATGGCAAGCGCTTCGCCGGCGGCAAGGCGGAATGCGACATTGCCCAGTATGACGCGCTCCGTTCCAGGTGCCCGGAACGACAGGCCATCCACCGCCAACTCGCCGCGCGGAGCGGGCATGGTCAGGTGGGAATCATTCTTTGGAAAATCGCGCGAGAGTTCGCCTAGCCGCGCATAGGCCGCGCGCGCCTCGACCAGCAAGCGCCAGTTGCCCACCAGCTGTTCGATCGGCTGGATTGCTTTACCCAGCAGCACCGTAGTTGCAATCATTACGCCGGCGGATGCCTGCTGCGTCAGCACCAGATAGGCGCCGAGGCCCATCATCCCGACCTGTATCGTCTGGCGCGTGAAACGTGTCAGCGCATTGAAGCTTGCGCCCTTGCCGTTCGCCTTGCTCTGGGAACGCGTGACTTCCGCCTGGAAGTGCCGCCAGCGGGCCAGCAGATTTTCCGTCATGCCGAGCGCCTGCAGCACTTCGGCATTGCGCATCGAGCTTTCCACATAATGACCCACCCGGCGCGACTCCTTTTGCAGGCCTTCCATCTCTGCACGGCTGATACGGTCATTGAGCCAGGCGAGTAGCAGCATGGCCAGTCCGCAAAACGCGGCGCCGATCCCCAACACAGGATGGAACAGCCAGATCACCACAATATAAATAGGCGCCCATGGTGCATCGAACAAGGCGGTCAGGCCATTGCCGGCAAACACGGCGCGCAGCGCGGCGACGTCGCGCAAGCCGTCAGTGCGGCCGCCGTGGAGCGAGCGGGCGGCCCCGGCGACGATGGTCTGCAGCACGGGTGGCGACAACCGTTCCTCGACCAGATTGCCCAGCGTGTTCTGCAGGCGATGTCTAATGTAATCCATCAGAAGCAGAATGCCGAGCGCAATGCCGGTTCCCCCCATCAGTACCAGTAGCGTTTCATGGCTATTACTGGGAATGACCCGGTCGAATACCTGCAGCGTAAAAATGGCAGGAATCAGAAAAAGAAGGTTGATAACCAGTGAAAACGCCGCAATGCATAACAATAGCGGACGCAATTCATCCCATAACTTTTTCATCCTGCTCCCCTTTTAATTCTGTGTCCAGGCTTAAGCCGCCAGCGTGCGACCTGATCCACAGTGCAAAACTTTTCAAACCAATGGCTTTACAATTCGCATTGTCCTATTGGTATTCACCGGTTGTCGCTCTTGGAAACTAGGCGGCGTTTTTCTCTACGAGCGGCTTGCTCGATTCACGTTGTTCAATTACCCGCAATGCGAGAGTCAACCGGTCACCGATTGAAAGCTTGCGGAATATTTCCGACAAATGCGCTTTCACGGTTCGCTCGGTAATTGCCAGGGAATTGGCGATTTGCTTATTGGATTTGCCACGGCCTACCAGCGTAGCGATCTCGCGTTCGCGCGGCGTCAGTGCTAGCAAGGAACGCAACGAAAGCGCTTTGGCGCCAGGATCGGGGGGCGTGTTTACACGCATTCCGTCGAGCAGGCGCGAGACAAGGGACCGGCGCAACCAAAGCTGGCCGCAATCGACCGCGGCGAAAGCACCTGCAATCTTGTCGATATCGCTATCAATATTGCAAATCCCTCGCGCTCCTGCAAGAAACATGCGCAGTTCCATTTCTTCCGGCACGTCGCTGCCCAGCACGATGATCTTTGCTGTAACGTTCAACCGATGCAGTTCGAGTAAGTCGGCGGGGCCATCGAATCCCGGCAATGCGATGTCGATGAAGATGATGTTCAACTGCAGTCTGACGATGAGATGCGCGACGGATTCGTAGCTGGCCGTGGTCAGCACCGGGCCATATGCTTGCACTCCCTGATTGCATCGGGCGCGCAATTCCGGACAGGCAGTCGCAATCAAGTTCATCAATTCTCCCCTTGATAGTACAGGTGCGTCTTTACTGAGCATTACTCGTATTGTGAAATTATGGATGCGCTTTTCTTAACGAACCAATGGCGTTCCGGTTTTTAGTATGGCGTCTTTATTTGATTAAATATAACAGAAGAAAAATACAAAATGACAACTTTTTTTGGCGATTGAAAAATATTTAAAGCGGGATTTTTGATTTGCTTAAGACGCAGGTAAATTTCCCCTGTTCGACTGTCGTGTCGGTATGGCGGCCAGTCTTTCCGCGCTTAAAATTGATGCGACCGGATTGACCGAATCAGGCTGACGGAACTGCTGGAACGATGCGAAATTCCACCCAGACACATAGTTTCTTTAAAGCAAGTAAGGTATTTTATAAAAATACTCTGCGATGGGGTAGCTTGACGACATGAAGAACCGATGCGCCGAGAATGAACCAAAGCGCAAGCTTTGGCGGCTGCAGCAGTTTTTTTCATGTCCATCGGCGCCGGTGTCACGGACAAACTTAAAGTGAACATGAAAACAAATTCAGTGGATAAGACATTGCGACGTCCACGCAAGGTGCGCACGATGGGTTGCCGGCATGTGGATAGCGATCGTGGTGAAGTCGCCCTGACAACTGTTGCGAGGATGGCCAGCTACCCGCTACCCGCTACCCGCGATGCATGAACTCGACCACGGCCGTCGTCATGCGCGCTTCCAGCACTTGCCCGACCAGCGCATGGGGTACGCTGTAGCGATGACGTCCGACTTCGACGTGATAGTCGATATGCACCTTGACGCTCTTGAAGTATGCCATCTCATAGCACTGCAATAGCAGCGGCTGCAAGGCCGGTGCGTTAAGCTCCATGAAGCTGCTTGCTCGGCTGCGGGCAGCTTCTGGAATGACTTCTCGTCGAGCCGTGTCAGCTCGGCGCAATGGCCGCATTGACTTCATGCACGCTGTCAAACTGCTAACAGCGCAGGCGCATTATGATACGGCGTTCGACAAACTGCACCGCCGATTCCACCTTGGTTTTATCCTGTGGATGGTACGGACGTGCTAGCAAGATCGAGATGCCGTAATGGCGTGCGAAGTCGAGCACGATGTCGGCTCCTCGCTTCGGTCAACGGCAGCATTCGACCCAGGCTGTGTAAAAACGGAAGGCAAAGAGATAGATGGGCTGGCGGCAAGGGGCGGTTGTGGATCTGACTGGCTTTGTGGGAATGGAAGGAACGGCATGGCTGCCTGGTCGGGAAGGACATGTCGGGCGAACAGCCAAGGATAATCGCCTGTTTGTCGAGGCGGTGCTGTACCGCTACCGGGCAGGCATTCCCTGGCGCGATTTACCGGAGCGGTTCGGGGATTTCCGGGTGATCCATACCCGGCACTCCCGCTGGAGCAAAAGCGGCGTGTGGCAACGCATATTCGAGGCGCTGGCGGCCGACGCCGACAATGAATACGCCATGATCGATTCGACCATCGTGCGTGCGCATCAACATAGCGCAGGCGCGAAAAAAGGGGGGCCGAAGCTGAAGCGATCGGGCGCAGCCGCGGTGGGCTGAGCACGAAAATCCACGCTACTGTCGATGCGCTGGGCAACCCGACGGGGTTTCATCTGACGCCGGGGCAGGCGCATGATTTGGACGGCGCCGATGCCTTATTACCCGACACGCCAGCAGCCACGATCATTGCCGACAAAGCTTACGATGCCCAGGAACGGGTCATCGATCCGTTGCTCGATGCTGGCAAAAACGTCGTGATTCCGCCCAAGCGCTGCCGCAAGCAGCCGCGCGACTATGACAAGCATCTGTACCGGGCACGTCACCTGATCGAGCAATTCTTCGCCAAGCTTAAACAATATCGCAGCATTGCCACCCGCTACGACAAGACCGCCCGCAACTTCCTTGGTGCTATCCATCTCGCTGCCGCTGTAGTCTGGCTCAATTGATGACACGCCCTAGAGGTCAATACTTCACCAAGGCTGTTATTGCATCCTTGACAAGGAAGCAGTTTAACATGGGGTCCACTACTGACTGAGTCGACAAACTGCATTACAGCGAACATCTGCTTTTCTCCAATTTAGCCGGCCTTGTCGTGTCTTGGGCTCAACGCCAGCTTCTAATGTTTAGGGCCTGAAATGCAATAACGCCTGCCGCTCCGCCCTGCATGTCTGCTAAGTGCGAGGAAGGAGTCGGCCGCATTTATGGACGAAAAGACCGGTACTGGCCGGCTGCCGCCGGTGCGGAAGGACCGTACCCGACCCAAAGCAGTCCTTTCACACATCATATTGACAGACTGCTTAAAAGCGCAGAGCAGCCGTCATAATTGACGTTGCCTCAATTGACGTTGCCTCAAAAAAATTCATTTGCACGCTTTTTCATTGGTTACGCAATCAACAGAACCGGGGGCGCTTGGCAGCTTTGTGTTAAGCAATGTTCTGCCGGTTGGAAAGCACCGTCTCATACGTCATCAACCGGATCGCCGCTTGATCTTCTGAATCCAGACTCTCAAATTGCAGGCCATATGAAAAAGTATCCCGGTCGTCAAAGCGAGCTGCTGGATTGCGCTTGGCGCTACGCACGACCGCTTTCGCCCGTACGACGTGCTCTACATCATCGGACTGAACAGCAAACGAAAGTTGGACTTTGTTACCGACCGAGATTAGGTCTTCGGAAGCGATCCGTGCGCCGGACAGACTTAAATCGACAAGCGTTGCCTGATTGCTTGCCTTACTGCCTGTGAGGTCTTTATATTCGATTTCAGCGGGCGCACTCACTTTGATGCGTAGTTCCGCACGAAGCGCTGAACTATGCATTGCTTGCGGATATTCAAGATGCATGTAATAGAGGGGGCTGAGCAAGGTACGTATCACGATTGAAGGGAAGCTGTGAATCGTTGTCCCCGTGAATGCACGCACGAGGACCTGTTCTCCATCATTAAGGATGAATGGCGTATTACGCACCATGGGGCATTTCACCATCAAGAACTCACCCTTGACGAACCCGATCAACGAAGAAAAATGCTCTACCGTTCCAGTATCACGCTGGGTACGCAACTGTACTCTCATTCCTACATTAAAGTTTTCAAATGCGGAATCGAGCATTGCGGCGTCCGCCCCTTTTACCATTCTCATGTTTAAAAAACCCAATTTTTCTATCAAGAAATTATGCATTAGTTTTAATATTTAGAACACCCCATTTTTTAGTAATCAGCCTCGAAAAGCTGAAGTCATACGGCTCCATTTTCCTCATACTTCACCGAAATTTCTCCGATTAGCGTTAATCAGTTCGCGCAGAAGCGGCTGAACATAGGCGACCCAACAGAAAGTGTACGAATTGATACTTGCTCGTTGAAGCGCGAGGCGTATATATTCAATGTCATTCTTGTCGGAACAAATGGGCAATGCTGTCACGACATTGGTCGTATTGGGCGACAGCATGGTGCCAATTTACGGAAATTGGAGGGCAAAGAAGCAACGCATGTCATGCAGAGCGTGCTGGCGTCTGGCCTCGGAATGAAATTGCATCAGCAAAAACTGACTCACACCGATGCGTAGGCAGCAACTTGATTTTGACCTGCCCGCTGGATAGAGCGCTTTCAATGTCCGCTCTCCGGCATGTTTTAGCCAGTTGACAAGTAAAGCATGAAAGACCGGTATTGGCCGATCTCGGAAGTTCGCACTCGTCTGGATTCGGCGGCTACTCACATGCCGACCTCAGTAAACCGCCGAATTCCTTTCTAAGGAGCGCCAGCTTCGGGTCGATATAGGTGGTGCAAAACGGGCCGCCGGCATTCTTTTCAGAATAGCGCTGAAAGCGCTCATCCGATGCTTTGAAAGTTTGAAAGGGCAGGATTAGGGTGACAAGAGGCGCATCGAATCCTGGCCCGACTTCTATCAGGATGCGTCGTGCAGCCTCGGCCTGGACCTCGTCCATCACATAAACCGCGCTGCGATACTTGCGCCGCATGGAGTGGTTCGACGTGCTTGAATGCGTCCGCAAATGAATCTCGATCAAGGATCCAAGTGAGATTTGGTCTGGTTGAAAGATGAGCAGCACGGCTTCGAAGAAATTGTCGTCGGGCGCGCCGGCCCGGATAAACCCCTGCTCCACGCGGATTACGCCGCGAACAGCAGCGAACACGGCTTCGGTGCACCAATGGCAGCCTCCACCAAAGCCGATTCTCTGCACCTCAGCAGACATCAACGATTCACCTTGCGAAGCTCCATAGGTCATGACGACACCCTCGCTTTCCCTTCGTGCGGGTGGAGCGTTCCAGATAGCTGAACGTGGAACACGGCTGCGCTATCGATGATCATCAGACCAAGCAGTTCGGAACCGAGTTGCTCTAATCGTTCTTCCACCCAATGCATGACACTCCTAAATGAACGGCAGTCCTTACGTTCGCTCTTGGCCGGCTGTTGCCCAAATCAGGAATTGCAGCACAAGTGGACGGTAGGCTTATCGCCCACACTGCAAAAAACGATTTCTCTGATCCAACGCTTTACGCCTTTCCAAGGAGCTTGGCTCCTTGAATTCTATCGCGCAGAGATCACTACGCCTGATACGCCGTGAGCATTACCTCAGCAGCTTCTTGACGAAGCGGAATGATACTTTGGTACGCAGGTGATGCTTCCCAGGTCTTGGCCGCTTCCATGCTTGGAAAGCGAATCACTACAATATCTGTGTGCGGATTTTCTTTGGCAAAATCGGACGCCTTCTTTCCTCGAAATACGACTTCGCCTTCCCAAGGTGCAATTGTGGCAGGAACCTGATTCCGATACTCCACCCATTTGCGTTCATCTTTAACACTGATTTGACCAACGACATATGCATTCGGCATGGCAGAACCTTCGTAGCAGTCCAAAGCCATCAAGCTTACTGCATCCGTCTGCTTTGGCCGACTGCTACCGAAGCGCAAAGACCGGACACGATCCAAAGCGGAAGTTCGCGGGCATGACTCGTGAAGGCTTAGCGGGCAACTACCTTGAAGGTTGGCTCATAGCTCAGGGGGAAATTGACAGATTGTGCAATGAAGCAAAAGGCATGGACTTTCTGGTGCAGTTCGGCGGCAAGTTCCAGATCCGTTCCTTCCTGCACTGAAATTGTTGGGCGGAGGACTGCAGCAAGAAACCGTCCCGCTCCGTTCGACAGCGTCTCTCCGTGGCCAACCGGGTCGTCACGGTAGCCTGTGACAACAATCCCGGCACTGCTTGCCAAGTGCAAGTACCAGAGCATGTGGCAGGCGGACAAAGCTGAAATCAGGAGATCTTCAGGATTCATCTTGGTTGGATCGCCGCCGAGCAGAGGATCGTTCGAACAATGAATTATGTCCTTGCCGGGCAACGCAATATCCCAAGTCCGGTCGTAGCCTTTATAAGCGCGGGTACCTTCACCACGGGTCCCAGTCCAGACAATCGACGAAACGAAATCGTGAAGCTTTGCCATGTCTTGTCCTTTCGGTTATGGCGCTGGTTCAGACAACGCTGACGTATGCAACCTATCCAAATTTCTGCTCAAGGCCGGTTATGCCCTACGCATTCGTTTCGTAGGAGCTAAAAGTCAACGTTTTTCCGAGGATTGCTCATGCAGCAAAGAACTACGTGCGGGGGTTCTTCGATTCAACGTCAGAAAGCATCTTGAACAACTCGTGATTATCGACCGGCTTGACAAAATGATGGGCAAACCCAGCATCCTTGGAAAGTTGGCGGTCTTGTGGCTGTCCATAGCCGGTTAGCGCAATATACGTCTTATTTCCTAAACCAGGTTGCCGGCGCAATGCCTTGACCAGTTCGTAACCCGTCATATCGGGCAAGCCGATATCGAGTATGAAAACATCGAACTCATGAAGGTTCGTTTTATTGAGTGTATCGTGCGCAGTCGGCGCCACCCTGACTTGATGGCCAACTGCCATCAGCAAAATCGCAATCGCGTTTGCCGCATCCACATTGTCGTCCACTACCAAGATTGAAAGATGTCCCGATTCCGCAGGACCACTCTCCGCCTCTTGACATGGAACGCCTGCTTGATGAAGTAACGGGATGGACACTTTGAAGGTACTTCCCTTACCGGGACCGCCGCTGACTGCCTGAACTTCGCCCTCATGGAGCGTGACGATGGCTTTCACAAGCGCCAAACCAATGCCAAGGCCACCTTGTCCGCGATCTAAGCCACGCTTGCCCTGCGTGAAGAGATCGAACACATGGGGCAAGAGCGCTTCATCGATACCGCTGCCATTGTCCGATACGATAATTTTTGCGTCACTATCGTCTGCCTGGACCCTCAACGTAATTTCACCGTGAGGCGGTGTGAACTTTGCCGCATTGGTTAATAGATTGGCGGCAACCTGTACTAGGCGTGTGCGATCTCCATTCACAACGGTATGATCGGCGTCGATGCGCGTCGTTAGCGTGTGCTTTCTTGCTTCGATCACAGGCCTGACTTGTTCAACGGCGGCGTGTACGATCGTCTTGATATCGAGAGGCTCTACCTCCAAGCGAATCAGGCCGCGCGTTACCCTGGAAACGTCCATCAGGTCGTCGATCAGATGAGTGAAGTGCCCTATCTGGCGAGAAATGATTTCACTGACCTGCCGCACCTTGGCCGGATCATTGCCAGCCATGCGCAGAACCGCTGTGGCGGCACTGACCGGCGCCAATGGATTGCGCAGTTCGTGCGCCAGCATTGCAAGAAACTCGTCTTTAGAGCGGTTCAATCGCTCCGCCTCTGCCCGTGCGGCGCGCTCGCTAGTCAGGAGCGCCTGGCGCTCTTCTGCGGCTTTTTGTGCCAAGTCATATAGCCTTGCGTTGTCGATGGCCATGGCGCCTTGGGCAGCAAGTCCAGTAATCAGGCGCTCACTGCGCTCAGTGAAGACTCCGACTTGAGAATGGCCGAAAAACAGTCCGCCGATGACTTCACCAGAACGAGAGACCACAGGGGCTGCCAGATAACTCCTGACTGGAAGATGTCCTTTCGGCATTCCAAAGTGCGGAGCCATTTTGCCGTAGCGCGGGTCTTTCGTAATGTCATCACTACGAATCGCCGGCTCACCGACAAACGTTGGTTTAAAAAGGGCGGTCGCACGGGGATGTCCGAACCGCTCAAAGGCTTCTCGCGGCGCCCCTGACAATGTGTACAACAGATAGGCGTCGCCACTGGCGTCTTTGCCGTTATAGAAGAAGGCGCCAAACTCGGCACCCGTCAGGGCGCGGCCCGTGTCCGTGACTGTTTGCAGCAAGGTGTTCAGGTCCAAAGTTTCAGCCAGTGCCTGCCCGGACTGGTTGAGAAGCTCAAGAATGCGCGTCTCATCTTGCAGTGCCTGTTCTGTAAGTTTACGTTTGGTGATGTCTGCGATGATTGCCAAAACCGAGTTTGGTCGACCTTCCACCTTGCGAATCAGGCTGACGGTTGTGCTCACCCAGACGGGTCTTCCATCAGGTTGGAGGTAGCGCTTTTCGATCTCAAATGGCTGGCCATCCTTGAGAAGCTTTTTAAAAGCAGCTTCACTTCTGGGCAGGTCATCGGGATGGGTCAGATCGTGGATGTTGACGCCCAAGACAGCCTCCCGCGGACGCCCGAGAATTTCGCAAAGGCGTTCATTCACCCGAATAAGCCGTCCTTGAAGATCGCGCTCGGCAATGCCTGCCGACGTTTGTTCGAACAAAGCACTCAAGTGCTCCTCGCTTTGACGCAAAGCCAGTGTCGAGCGCTTTTGTGCCGTCACGTCGCGGAAGAAAATCACCAGTCCTACCGCTTTCAATAACGAAATCCGCATCTCTAACCAGCTTTCGTTTGGCTGGCAAACCTGATGGTTGATTTCAAAGATCGTCGCAGTCCCAGTGTCTGCAACTTCCTTACAAGCAGCCGCAACTTTGTAGCCGATATCGTCGTTCCATATCTCGGTAAAACTTTTACCGACGACATCAACTGCTGGACGCTGCAGGATGCGCACGCCTTCTGCATTCAGATTAGCGATGCGCCCGTCATGCTCAATGAGTATGAAACCTTCGCCCATCTGGTTGAGGATATAGTCACTCTGGTCGCGCTCGGTTTGAAGCCGCTGCCGGGTAATCGCGTTGTCCATGGCGACCCAAGTGCGGTCGACCACATCTTTCGCGGCCTGAATATCTTCCGCCGCCCAAAGATAGGCTTCACGCTTTATGACGTTGATGTTGAAGAGGAGACGCTTGTCCTTCAATATCGGCATGATCAAGATGGACCTGATGCCAAGTGCAAGATAGCGGTCTGCAAAATCACGCGTGCGTGGATCGGTTGTTAGATCGTTGGAAACAAAGGCCTTGCCTGTGCGCAGCGTGGTAAGTAGTGCAGGACTGAATGCGTCTATCTTGCCGCTCTGCGGTAACACTGGAGCGCTTGGTTCAAACCAACCACATTGGGTATGAAAAATACCCGCAGCATCGTCGATTTCGGCGTACCAGCAACCCGAAGCACTAAGATGGTTTCCCAGCATTTCGACAGCGGTCGCCACGACCTCGTCCGACGTGGTCAATGGATGTAACGTATCAGCCAAGTTCAGTTGGAACTGGCGCAGCGTTCTATCTTTAACAATCCTGGTAGTCTCGACAACCGTACAATACATGCCGGCGATGACACCATGATCATCATGGAGAGGGGAACAGGAAAATGTGAACCACCCCTGCTCGGAGTTTCCGGCACGCTCAACGACGAGAGGTAAGTCCTCGAAATAGCGCGATTCACCTTGGAGAGCCGAATCAACGATGGGACTGAGCTCAGTCCAAATCTCGGGCCAGATGTCTTGGAATCGGGCGCCGAGCGCATGCGGATGCTTGCTTCCCAGGATTTCTGCATACGCGTCGTTATAGAGAAACCCTAACTCCGGCCCCCATGCCACGCACATCGGAAACTTCGAGGTGAGGATTAGTCTGACGACAGACTGCAACGACAACGGCCAAGAGTTTGGATGGCCAAGTACGGAATTTGACCAATCTGTCTTGCGTGAAAGAGCTGCAACTTTGCTGCTACCTAGAAAATTCCATGCCATATCCACATTGATACTGCCTAGAAAGTTAAGCTTACAAGAAAACTTGCCATTCTATGGCACATACCCACGTGGCTGTATTTCTTGATGCTAACCAACTTGATGATTGTCATCAATGGGACAGGTTGAACAGCTCAGATTTTGCGTCGAATTTTAACAAGTAGTTACACAAAATGGTGGCATGAACAGGTAAATTGACGTTAGCCATCTTTGCAGTCAGGACCCTCATCCCTAATGCTGTGGCAAGCCATGCAGTATAGTTTCGCTAACGTTACCAACGCTAAGCGTAATTCCGATGTCACTATGCGACTCTGAGGACGGGTTTCCTCAAGATTCACTCCTCACCCTTGCTTTCCATACTTCGCCGATCGGGAAGGCCTTGTTCACGTTGGCTGGTACTTGGCTGTACGCTAACGAAGCCTTTCTGAAGCTTTTAGGCCTTTCGAAAGAAAAGCTTTCGGGCATGAGCCTCCAGCAAATCTTGCGAGGCAATGCTTCGGATGTCAACTTGCTGCAAGAGGTATCAACAAGCCTTCAGACATCATGCCGCATCGGAGCGCTGCATATCAGGGAAGACCGAGCGGCAGTGTGGGTCGACGTACTTGTCACGCTAGCACGCGACAGCGGCGGCACTCCCACTTCCCTTGTTGTTGAGGTAATCCATACCACAGAGGAAACGGACCGGCGGTCGTACCAAGATCTCTTCTTTAACTTATCGCCGGAGCTACTCGCCATCGCGGACCGGCGCGGCTTCTTTGTGGAAGTATCGCCTGCTTGGACAGATTTACTCGGATGGAGCCGTTCAGAACTGACGTCCATACAGTACATCGAGTTCGTCCACCCTGACGACAGGCTAAGAACACTCGCGGAAGCGAAGAACCTCCATGAACACAATTCTATTATTGGATTCCGCAACCGCTATCGGCACAAAGATGGACGCTATCGCTGGCTAGAGTGGGGCGTTCCGAAACTCCTGGATGATCACAGTTTTTGCATCGCGCGGGATGTGACTCATGGGGTGGAAGCGGAAGCAGCGCGTACGCTGCAAGAAGACAAGATTCGGCTTCTGATTGAGAACGGTAGCGATGCCTTCATCGGAATGAGCCAGGATGGCAAAATCACCGAATGGAATCGTCAAGCGGAATACATGCTGGGGTGGACAGCACAAGAAGCGCTTGGCGCAGAAATGTCGACCTTGATTGCCCCGGTACGTTACCGAGCGCAGCACGACCAAGGTATTTCCCGGTTCCTCACTACAGGAAAGGCACATATCGTCAACAAGCGCGTTGAGCTACCTGTCCTGACAAAAAGCGGGAGTGAACTGCTCGTCGAGATGACGGTAGGTGCCATTAAGCATGGTGATGGTTATTACTTCGCCACCTTCATGCGCGACATTTCCCATCAAAAGGCAGTGGAGGCACAGCTTCATTATCAGGCGACAAGGGATTTCCTGACTGCCCTGCCCAATCGCTATGAATTCATGAGCCGTTTGGAAGCCGCCATCTGCCGTGAGGCCAGAACAGGGAAAGACCAGCATGTGGTACTGCTGTTTATCGATCTGGACGGCTTCAAAGAGGTGAACGATCGGCTGGGACATAATGCCGGTGACGAAGTGCTACGTACATTTGCGCAAAGGCTGCAGCATCTTGTGCGCGATGGAATTGACACGGTCGCGCGTCTCGCCGGCGATGAGTTCGTGATTCTTTTGGAAGACGTGTCATTTGAAAGGGCTGAGCAGGTAGCTCGGGCCGCGTTATCCGCCGGCTCGGATGAGTTTCTAGCGGTACAAGGGGAATGCGCGTTAAGTGCGTCCATTGGTGTGGTATTTCACACGCTTTCGGAAACTGGGGAACAGCTTCTGTCGCGAGCCGACGCAGTCATGTATGCGTCTAAGAAAGCAGGGAAGAACAGAGCCATTCTCGATTCTGGGGACCGCAAGCTGGAATTGTCCAGAGTGTAGACCAGGAATCCAACGCCAAATGGCAGGTTACTGCGCTTAACCGACTGTAGCGTCTTATGCAGTCGGTGCCCGCTTTTCGCCCTGAGTCACTCGTCAAGCGGTATTTACGGTTTCAGCAGTTGAGACGACCAACGGAGACGCGTGCTTTTTCAGTGCATCAAGGTATATCGTTTCGTCGTATGGCTTGCGCGTCTTCCAGGTCTTCTAGGCTTTGTAGAGAATCCTGATCCACTTGAACGCCAACGCACGAACGGCCACGCCATGGGAGCATCCTTTTTTGCGCTGTTGCCAGTAAAAATCGCCGGCCCAGGACGAGCGTGAGATAGTTGATCCAGCCCATTCCACAAAGGTTTGTCTCAGGAACGTCGAGCAGGCGATGCGCCAATGTACCCAGCATCGGTTTCCACTGCGCTCGACGACCGGTGCGATGCCGGCATACCGCTGCACTTCAGAAGCACTGGCAAATCGATCACGGTCTTCACCGAAGGCCACTGCCAGGCGTGGCGTCTGGATCTGCCCGGCTCCGGGGAAGGAGGTGAACAACCAGTAATCTGGCAGGGTGCGTGATATCGCATCGATTTCTTCATCATACCGTTCGCTCGCTTTGATGAGCACCCGTAGCTGGGCCACTAACGTTTCAACGACCATCTGTGCAGGCCGGATCACAGCCTGATCCTCCGTTAGTGGTCTGGCCGAACGAATGCTCTCGATGCGTGCTGTGACGACATGCGGACGTCGACAGTTATGTTCATGGAAGAACGATTCGAGCGTAGTGACTCGTGCACGTCGGACTTGCGCCAATGTAGGCCACCGATCCAGGAAGTCACAGAACATCCTGGTATTGCGGTGTTCGAACCAGTCCAGCGCCTGCGGATAGTAAAGCTTAAGGGTGCTGACCAAGCGATTGCTAGTACGCGTGATACTGTTGATCAGCTGGCGCCGCTCCTCGACCAGCGAAGCAAGCATGCGCATGGCTGGGCTTTGAGGCTTGAGTGGTTGCAAGCGTTCCGGATGGCGCCGAAGCAAGTCCAGTGAAGCATGGGCATCGGATGGGTCATCCTTGGCGCTACTGGGAACAAAGGCCTTGCGGTAACCCGCCAGCGTTGCTGCATGAACCGGGAAGAGGACCAGGAATTCGTACCGTTGTAATGCGTAGACCAGTGGGCCTTGGCCGTCTCCAGGCAAATGGCGATCGGGCCACCAAAGCGTTCATGCAAGCCCTGAGCCCATTTCTCGATCGCTTGAGGCTTGTGTTCTATAACACCAAATTCCACAGCGGTGGAACCTGCCCCCTGCAGGCAGAAATCATGTTTGCGGTCAGCCCAATCGATGCCGATATAGGCGGTAAAAAGTGCAGTTGTAGCTGAAGCCATGGTCGCCTCCATCACAGTGAAGATGCAATGGCAGGCATGCGTGCATGGGTTCTGCGAAGCAAATATAGGAAGCTAGTAAGTAACATGCCCTGAGTGTTCGTTAGTGAACCCAAGCGCACCGACAGGCCCGAAGCAAAAGCGGAAAGCATCGAATGCTCTGGCCGAATATTCGTGACCTGCCGGTGCATGTCCTGCCGCCACTGGTGACAACTTGCCAGCCGCAGCCAGTATTACGGACAGCAGAACGGAATGCCATCTTGCCAAACAGCATGTTATTAAGATCGCATTCCGTACTGGTTTGCCGCGCAAACCAGTACGGGCAAACTCGTCGAGAAACAGCGTTGAGTAACTATATTTGGCCGGTAAGCGCCCTGCTACCTGCGCCGCTTACCGGCCGGGTGCTATACCTCCGTCTGCTCAGCTATTTCAAGCGCATCGTCAACCTCAATGCCAAGGTAACGAACCGTGCTCTCCAGTTTCGTGTGCCCCAGAAGAAGTTGGACAGCTCGAAGGTTCCTTGTCCGCCGGTAGATCAAAGTTGCCTTCGTCCGACGCATGGTGCGGGTGCCATAAGCTGATGCATCCAAACAAATTGATTCTACCCAGCGAACCACAATGCGCGCGTACTGCCGGGTGGATAAATGCGGTGACTTGGCGACCCTGCTCGGGAAAAGATACTGGCTAGAAGCGAGATGCGCTTTGTCGATCCAAGCCGCGACTGACTGCCGAGTCTGCTCGGTGATCTCGAACTGCACTGGCCGGTGCGTCTTGTGCTGCATGACCATGGCGCGCGGCAGGACCGCGTTGCCTTGCGCGACATCCAAAACGCGAAGGCTTACCAAGTCACAGCCACGCAGCTTGCTATCAATGGCGAGATTGAACAGCGCCAGGTCACGAGCCATTCCGGCGAGTTGCAGCCTTATTCGGATCGCCCAGATCTCTTTGAGTTTCAATGGCGCTTTTTGGCCAACGAGCCTGCCTTTGTTCCAAGGAACCGACGTCTTGGGAGTCTGAGGATGAGAGTTCATGAGAGTCTCCTTCAATGAACGGACTCTCATTGTGGTTAGGCAAACGGGCACTCAACGACCCGTTGCTGCCATCCGGTGGCGTTCTTTATTTGTCCGGTACGCACGCAAAAGCAGACGGCGAAGTTATCTCGGCCGCTTTCCGACTCAGTTATGGACTAACCGGCTCGCGCGGCGGGAGTTGTTGCTTGGGCGCCGGTCGTTGGAACAAAAGCAAAGCGTTTCTGTTTTCCATGATGGGAAAGGGAGCCGTCTGCCTCCTTTTTTGACAAGAACGCAGTCAGGCACTCGGTGGCGCTTTCGAGCGGCTACGGCCCCCTACTCGGAGAGGGCAGCCCACAGTAGCATCAGTCCCGCCCCGAATCCGACCGGTACGGCAAACCGCTCAAGCAGCGTTCCCCGTTCCCTGGCAATGACTTCAACTGGGATATCGGACCGGGCAATGACCCTGTTGATCATCGACCCTTCGATAAACCGGACCAATGCATTTTTTCGTGCCGTTCCCATGACGATTCGGTCGCAGTGCAATGTCTCGGCACAAGCCACGATGGATTCGATGACATCCCCTTTGCTGATGTGCACCGAGTGCGGTAGGCTCGCCCCGCCAAGCAAGGCAACTGCCGCTGCGAGAGCCTTGCCGGCGCATTCCGCCTGGTATGCATGAACATCCTGGTGCCGTGCATAACGCGTTACGTCATTGGGCAAGCGCGGCTGCACGTTAACCAAATGCACATGCATCGGCTCGGTATGCTGCTTACTCTCCTGAATGACGTATTTCACGCCTTCCAGCGCACAACTGGAACCATCAACAGGAATCAGGATTTTCAACATGTCGATCTCCTTTAGACCTATGAAACTCCAGGCGTTTTTCCGAGTGGTTATCGTTGCGGGATGACTTTGCAGGATGGCCGGTTTTCAACCACGTCCTCCCGATCAGCCCGCTGATCAAGACTCCGCAAATCAGCAGTGCGTAAAACACCCAGACGATGAAATTGTTTTGCCCAATGGCGTCCTTGACCACGGGCTCGTGAGTGATCATTTTGGCGGCAGTCCAGACCAGGACCGTGGCGCCGACATAAATAATGATGGGATAACGGTCTGCCCACTTGAGGATGAGCGTGCTGCCGAGAACCATGATGGGAACGCTGATCAAGAGTCCGACCGTCACCAGTAAAAATTCCCCCTGCGCCGCTCCCGCCACGCCCAGCATGTTATCTATACCCATCACCGCATCGGCGATGACGATGGTGCGGATAGCCGTCCATGGTCCGACGTTCGCCGACGACGCATGCGCCGCAGTTTTTGTCGACGGATTCGGAGCGAGCAACCTGTGAGCGATCCAGATTAAAAGCATGCCCCCTGCCAGCAACAATCCTGGAATACGGAGTAGCCAGACGATAGCCAGGGTCATGCCGATGCGCACTACCACCGCGGCCGCCGTACCGGCAATGATCGTTACACGCTGCAGATGCCGCGGCAAGTTGCGGGCGGCCAGAGCGATGACAATGGCATTGTCGCCGGCCAGCACCAGATCAATGATGATAATAGCGAGAAGCGCAGAAAAGAATTCCGCCGAGAGTATGTCCATGAAAGAAAGCCTCCAGCGACATGTTTGGCCCGACATCGGCTCGATCAATTGAGCGGATGGATCTTCGGCCATGTTTTGAGCAAAAAACCTTTACCAGGGCCGGTAAAGGTCTCGCCGCAACGTCGTCGTTGTCTGCAGGCCGGGGAGGATTCCCGTATTGACGGCTTGTGCAGTAAGGCTACTCCCCTTTTTAGGGACACTACTGAAAATTTAAATTAGGCCGAAATGGCAGGGATGTCAACAACCGAATGCGGCATGTCCGAGATTACCGCATTGGCAACTTCCTGAACCGATTGTTAAGTGGACGCTTCTTGAAAGCGGGACCGGCAACTCTGGACAGTAAAGCAGACCGGTACTGCTGACCAGTCGACTGGCCGCTTGTGGCCGACACCTACCTATCGTGACTAGCAGCTCACGGCCTTAAACTATCCTTTCTTTTATATCGTAGACAGGCACCTTAGGGCTGCATGGCAGCCCTAAGGGCTGGGAAACCTCGTTTAAAACGAAATGTAGAGTTGGCTACTTGCAAAAAACGTTTTTCAAGACCTCCACCGTCAAAGGCCTGCCGCTTCCAAAATGCTTGTAGCTTTACTATCAAGCGCCTCAGCGATGCGGATCAAGTTTAAAATTGAAAGGTTATTCTCCCCCCTTTCAATTTTCCCCATGTTGCTCCGCTCAACTCCCGAGATTGCTGCGAGAGCTTCCTGAGACATCCCGATTTCTTTTCTTTTTTGCCGAATTGCCAATCCCAGCCGGGTTAGCTTTTTATCAGCATCGACCTTTGATGAGAGCCTTGGCATAACGACATAGTCGCGCTATGATGCTTTTAATGCCACGTGATCGAATACCCATTTTTCTTCCTTGCTTCTTCGGCATGCTTCAGATGCCGAATTACGTTTCTCTTACTCAATTAGCTTCGAAGCGCTATCGAGTTTTCCTTAACCTTCCCTAAAGAAATAATTAGTGGTGCCGCCAATGTGTCCAGCGTACTGAATTCTTTCTATTATTGAATAATCACACAGATATTCAGCGACCTTAAAATTGGACTAAATTTAGGTTACCTTTCGATTTTTCAAAATTTAATTTGCTAAAAGCGAAAACTTGAATTTGCAGCAGTGCAGGAGAAATTTAATGAACAACGCAATTGACTATTTCTTACGTACAGAAAATACCGTACGTATGCTTTTGGCTGAAAATGAAACCTGTAAAACCAAAGTTAGACTAATACAAGAAAATATAATGGTTAACAGTGCCTTATCTGAATCGCTGGTTTCATCTAAATCATTTATTGATTGGTGGGTGAAAAACAAAAATGAGAAGGACGTTACTTTCGAGGCACACAAAAGATATTCACTAGAGGCATTTGCCAGTAGCCTGCTAGCGGGTACTGTACTGCAAATCGCGGCTCGAGCGATTGAGCTTTACTCGGAAAACACCACGGTTCCAAATGAGTGGGGAAAAATAGTCAGAAGGAGTTTTCCTATACCTAAATTTTTCATTGGCAGAACTGTACACACAGTGCCTGTCGGGTTAGTAATTTACTCTGGTCGGGACCAGTATCTTAAGACCTATTCCGGTCGAGTCATTGAGGCAATAAATCAGGAGGTGTTTGCCCGGCTTGCCAACTTCAGCAGACGACTAGAATTCCAAAATTTCGTCGAACGAAGTTCGGGCTTTTATAGCATGCATGCAGAATACCTAGCCTCAAATGTTTTAGACATCCTTTGCTGGAATAGTTACGATCAATATATTGAAGATATGCAGCAGGCTTTACTTTAATCATACTTTCCCGTTTATACGACCGGTTCACATCGAGAAACCATAGCAAGTAATCCTCAGCAAATTTGCCAAACATTAAAGGCGCTGTATGTCCAAATATTTGCCGCAAAACACCACCTTGCAGACGCTCGAAGGACGCAAGGCGCGGATGATGGCAAAAGCCATGCGCGATATTTTTTCGGGCACCGAATGGTTGACCTCTGAACAGGCAGCTGCTAGGGGCATGGCTGTAGCCAGTACTCGCGTCATGCTAAAGGCGGGCTGCGCTCGAATAAATCGTTGGAAGGCCGAAAAGAAAATATTTGCAGTTCAGCGAGAGGGCACAGATTGGTACCCACGCTATCAATTCGATGATGACTTTACGCCCGTTCCAATAATTAAAGAGGTCGTTCATAAGTTTAGCGCCTCCTCCCCGATTGAAATCGCTGCGTGGATGGAATCCCCAAACAACTATCTGGACGGAAAACGTCCGAGAGAAATGTTGCGCAGCCAAAAATCTGCAGTCCTCAACGCGCTAGTGATGCACTTTGATGACGCCGCTCCAACGGCAACTGATATTGGATCTTAGTTCGCTACCAATCCGCCGCGCCTGCATATGGTTCTACCCCTTAGATGGCTCCGGGCCATGATGCTGTCTATTTGTCTCTCGTCTTCACGCCAAACATCATTCGAGCATGAACTTGGTAAGTGTTTTGGATGAATGCACCTGCCAAGTTGTAAAACGGTACTAAGCAAGACATGTTGCTTAAGCTAACGGGTGTTCGCACATGGACGCCCCAGTTTGATCAAGCGCTCAATTTATGAAAAAACGATGGTAAAGATTGCGGTTGTACACTCGCACTTTAGCCGCTGTCCCTGATGAAATATACTGGTTAGGCCTCAACGGGATAACGCAATTTCCATGCTCCGAACTCTGTTGACTGAGAGTCGATAATCTTAATGTAATCGACTAGACAGAGTTGGAACATCCCACAGATGAGATGCGACCCATTGCTGACTATCAGCCAAATCTTATATTCTTAACCAAAACTGGACAGCGACGTAGTGGCATAAGCATTATAACTAATTGCCGAAGAGAAAACCTGGCCAAAGAAGAAAAACACGCGATTAATATCACGTCATGGATGGCAAATTCTCTTAATAAGATACAGCATGCGAAACTGAGGAGAATTGAGGAAAAAACCAATAAAGAAAATGAGAGAGGATAAAAAATAGAGAATAAAAAATAAATTTATTTATTCGACCAAGTTACATTTTTAAATATTTAAGCTAATATACAAGCTAACTGTACTTGTTATTTAGAATTAGATTCGGCCTGAATCGCGGAATCTTCGCATTGCCTGGCCTTTCTTAGAGCTTTAGCTAAGACCGGCATATGACTTGCAGTTTTATTTGCACTGTGTGGCATACATTTTTTCAGGACATAACACACTACTGTGCCAAATAGCAATTACAAGTTTGAATGTAACTGCGGCTTAGCTGAATATTTTCAGTGAAAAAACGACAGTAATAACTGGCCAAACGCTTTAGTTTTTCATTCTTCATCAAATTGGCCAGCGGCGAACCATGTGCCCCGAGCTTAAGGCGCAGGAACCACTGGCGTGTAATGTGAGTTGCTAAGCTTAGTTGCACTGGACTGCAGAGGAGCTAGACATTGTGAAACGAAGCCGAGATGCGCTCATTAGGACTGCGCCGGCCAAGACGGGTAGCGCTCGATGCTGCTCAGGTACAACGGTCCCGGGACGACGGCCCAACCCAGGAACGCACTTCATTAGGCATGCTGCCAATGCGTTTATACTTGTCCGCCCGGTCGATGATACGGCACGATTTTGCCTCAGCCGGCCCACTGTGCAGGCAATGGACAACGCGCCGTTGCCCCCATGCGAACCGCCGAGGGTAGCTCGTAGTTGCAAGGCTCGATACTCTCAAATCCGGTCATTCGCGGGCCTAATGTCTCAGAATGGCATCAGGGTTTACCTTAATATCAAGAGTCAGATAGAACGGCGCGAAAGACGCCCGCATTTTTGCACAAGCACGCGGAATCCCGGGTACTGGGTGCATCCGCAGCTGGAGCGGCAGGATCAGTCTGTCGTCGCTTGCAGGTGGACAGCTTGAAGTACGGCAACCGTCCGCGCTCCGCGTCCTCGAGCGGACCTCATGACGATTCCAACCACCGCCCGACAGGCCCTAACTCACGTGTGCCTTCCCTTTCCAACTCAAGCCGAAACGCCGGCAACGTGGACGCGACGGTCTCTGTTCACCTGAAGGATGGAAGGATTATCAAGGGCGAGGCGCCGACCTTCCTGGACCACCTCACCCGAGACGACCTGCGGCCGGTGCGCGAGCCTGGCGTGCACAAGAATCAGAAGCACATACCCGCCTATTTCTGGATGTCCCAGCTTCGCGAACTGGTGTGGTACGAAAGCCGGCTCGAAATGATGTGCCTGAAGCAGCTCGACTTCGGGATTCCGCTCATCGGCGTGCTGCCGCAGCCTTTCATCCTCCACTACACGTCCGATGGCAAGCGCTACTGGCACACGCCGGATTTCTTGGTCTGGTGCACTGACGGAAGCCGCTTGCTCGTCAACGTCAAGCCCACTCGCCACTTGGCTGCGCCGCATAACCAGCGGGCCTTTCGCGCGTGCTTGGACTTGGCCCAATACCTCAACTGGAGCTACTCGACACAAAGCGAGCCGCCCCCTACGCTGCGCGCGAATATCAATTGGCTGGCGGGTTACAGACGTCATCCCCCGGGGTTCGAGTTGTACGCCACGACGCTCGTGGAACGAGCGTCCTATAGCCCGACGATCGCGCAGCTTCTCACGGAAGCTGGACCGGCTCCCTTTGTCCTGCCGGTCTTCTTCTATCTGCTGTGGAAAAGACAAATCGAATTCGACCACGACGTCCTACTGACGTCGGCATCGAAGGTGTGGTTAACGTAGGCGCCTTGAAAGGGTTCTCCGTGCGCAAGTCTCAATTGTGCGTCCAAGTCGGAAGCAAGATCCGGTACGACGGCGAGGTGCACGTCGTCACTGGTTTTGCCGGTGCCGTCATGGAAATGCGAGATCCGCGCGGCCGGCTGAATCGGCGAGCCACGGTTGAAGTCCTTACTTCCGAGTCGTTTGGACTTCTCGAAAGAATCGAGGGCCGCGACACCAACGGCCCGACTTTTATTGACAACGTTCCCGCTGCGACGCTCAACGCCGCCCAAGTCCTTGCTGCGCACGTCATGGAAGCCATCACAGGCTACAAGTCGGGCACGCGGGCTGATGCAAAAATCGACGAACCCCTTCCCGGATTTGACCCGGAAACGACCACGTTGACTGAGAGAATCCGGGCCAAAGCCGCTGAACTCAACATGGCGTTCAGAACGCTGTGGGCGAAGAAGTCCCGCTATGAGCAATACGGTCTATATGGCCTAATCGATCGACGCGTCACTCGCTTAGCGACCTCCATGGTGGACGAGCGCGTCAAAGAAGCGATTCGCACAGTCATCGACTCGCTGGAGAACGCCTCCAACCCGACGAAGATGAAGATCAGGCGCCTCGTCGAAAAGGAGCTGAAAACCGCTTATCCGAACGAGATCATCCAACTTCCATCTAACACGTCTTTCAACCGCCTGCTCGATTCGATGCCCAAAGGCAGTGAGCTATTCGGACCTGCCAAGCGGCGCCGCAGCATCGCCAACCGCCCGGATACCCCGTACAGTCACTTTGCGGCGACGCGACCCGGCGAAATGTTGGCCATTGACTCGACGCCATTCGACGCCTTCGCGATGGATCCCTACTCGTACGAGTGGGTTCAAATCCAGTTGACCATCGCGCTCGATATCTTTACGCGCTCGGTGGTAGCTTGGCGATTCACGCCCGTGAGCACCAAAGGCGTGGATGCCGCGTTACTGCTCTACGACACCGTTAGGCCCAAAGCCATGCAACAGGACTGGCCCGATAGCATCGCATGGTCCTACTGTGGCGTGCCAGAAAGCATTGTTGTCGAGGTTGGCGGAGACGGCAAGGAGGAATCCAGTCCACGGCTCGCTGCCGTACCCTTCCTGCATCCCGAATCGGTTATTGTTGACCGAGGACGGGTATTTCTTTCTGAGGCATTCTCGCGGGCATGCAACGACTTGGGCATCAACTTGTTTGTTGCGCGGCCTTACACACCCACCGACAAGGCCCACGTCGAACGCGTTTTCAGAACCATCAGAGAACGATTCGTCGAAAACCTGGCTGGCTACAAAGGACCGGACGTTTACTCCCGTGGTCTAGATGTGGAAAAAGAAGCGTACTGGTTCATCGATGAGATCGAGTCGGAATTTGCACTGTGGGTGGCAACATTTTGGCAGCCCCGACACCACGACGGTTTGTCGCTGCCCCATGTTCCCGATCTGAATATCAGCCCCAACAACATGTACGAGGAAGGCATTGCACGGGCGGGTTTCGTTTATGTCATCCCGGATCAACGGCTTTTCTATGATTTGCTTCCGACCAAATGGGTATCAATTCAACACTATGGCGTCGAGTTGAGAAGACTTCGCTACGACGGCGACATTCTGAACGACTTTCGAGGTGAAAAGTCACCTTACCTCGGGGAACATGCTGGCAAGTGGCCGATCCGGTATGACCCTCGCGATCGGTCCACCGCCTTCTTTTACGATCCTCTGCTTGACAAGTGGCACGAGCTCAAATGGACGGGGCACTCTGGTCTATTGCGCCCTTTCAACGAAAAGACCATCAGCTACGCCAAGGCCCATATCTTAAAAAACGGCGGCAATCCGAGCAATCACGCCGAATTGGAAAAGGCCCTGAACGAACTGTTGAACCGCATTGAAGATCGACAGATGGAGGGCGGCAGGGAGCGGCGAATCGCTGCCGTCAACAACATGAATGCCGCCGCTGCGGCGCGGGACCGTCCGCGTGGAAACGAGGCGTATGAACCTGATGCTGAGTCCTCCCTCGTGGGAATAGACGCGCCGGTGGCTACCCAGCGTTCCACCAAGCCGGCCAAGGCGGGCGTTTTCCAAGTCGATGAAGACGCGCTCGAAGCGTTCCCCACTGTCGATGAAGTCGACGAAGACGCAGACGACGATCTCGACATCTGACGCGGGGGCATGTGCGACGGTTGATCCCGTCGGAACTCTTAAAAACACGTTGTTGGAAGGAGGCACCATTTTATGAGCAACCAGCCTGACAGGGTGTCGAATGATCCATTCGGCTCGATCGATCTGAGCGAAATATCGCCGCTTCCGCCACCACCTCTCGTTCGATTCGAAGGATGGCGAACGTTTGTAGAGGCGACGCCCCCTGTGCGACCACTGATGCCATCATTGGCCGTCTTCCACGCCATGACAAAGAAAGAAAAAGGGAAATTCGCGACGGACCGCAAGCGGTATCACGGCAAGTTCGGTCCCATCGAGACGCCTGCACTGTCCCGCATTCATGAGGAAGCGCTCCGTTTGGCTGCTCTGAATTACGTGTCGGCGCCGGGCGCGAGGCCAGGAATCGTTCTCGATGGCGAAGGGACGCTGGGCAAGTCAACCATTTCTGTTGAATTGGGCAAGAAATACGAAAAGTCCCTTCGTAAGAAACTGATGCGACCAATCGATGCAAAACTTGGTAGCGATTTCATTCCTGTCGTGTACGTCACTCTTCCCGGCGAACTTACCATCCGAGCTTTCAACAGGTTGATCGCGCAGTTCTTGGGGATTCCCGGTGCCGCCAACGGCGATGTCGAGTGGTTGAACGAGCGCATCATTAAAACGGCGGATGAATGTGGTGTCTCCCTCGTGATCATCGACGACATCCATTTTCTCAAGATGAAAAATCGCAGCGCGGAATCCGTCAATAATCACTTCAAGTATTTGGCCAGCTCCATCAGCGCAACTTTCATCTACGCCGGAATTCATGTCGAAGACACGGGATTGTTTTCAGAAAGTTCCTCCAAAGATCGGGAAAAATTTTCGCAGACGAGGCACCGTTTCAAGAAATACACCATTTCTCCCTTTCAGAAAGGCAGTGAAGACTTCTTGAACCTGTTGCTGGCATTCGAGAAAAACCTCTTGCTGCTCTTGCAGCCCGAAAAAAGCATCTTGACGCTGGCCGATTACATCCATGACCGAACAGATGGGTACATTGGGGCCATTAGCAATTTGATGCGAGAAGGGGCGAATTCGGCCATTCAGGCAGGAGACGAGCGTCTTAGCGAGAAGGTCCTAAACCGTATTCGTCTCGACCACGCCGCCGAACAGCACCGCAGGATTGTTCGGCCGGCGCGCCCCGCGTCCGGAACTTCTCAAGCTGTGAAAACGGGTAGAGCCACCTCAAAAAACGGGGACCCGTTAGGACCCGGCACTCTCATTGCAGATCCTGCCAGTGCAACATCGGATACTGCAGCGACTCAAGGACAATAAACGATCATGTCGCAGCAACCCACCTATGTCCCGTTGCGGGGCGCACCGCGTTCACTCGTCACCTTCCTCGAACCACATTCCGGGGAGTCGTTTTCGAGCTATGTAGAGCGGTTGGCAGCCAAGCATGATGTCGCGCTTGCGGTCATTCTCAGTTGCCTGGGGTTAGTGAGCCCCAGCAGCAAACGTCCCCCGGCCGGTTATGGGGTAGTGCTCGACGAAAAACACCTGCAGTTGTTCTGCACGGTCTCGCGGCTCCCGGCGGACACGGTTCGGACCCTGCTGCTGTCGGCGTACGACGGCATCGCGCTCGACTTGGCGGGCGCCACGTCCGCTGAACCCGACAGGCTTCGGAAGGCCGCGGTCGCGCAGTGGGCCTACTTCTCAGGCTCTCACTACTGCCCCAGCTGCCTAAAAGAGTCACAAGGTGCTTGGCAGTTGTCGTGGAAGCTCCCTTGGTCGTACTGTTGTCCGCAACACCAGTGTCTTCTGAATAAGTTTTGCCCCTACTGCAATCAACGGGCCGCTCGCGGTCGACGCGACGGGTGGTCGTCTCCAGTATTCCACGCACGCGTTCCGCTTCCAGGTTACTGCGGCAATCCTCTGCCCCATGGTCAGGCCGCACGTGGAAAAGACGGTGCGCCTTGTGGGGGCTTTTTGGGTGACGCGCCGGCGACCAGTGTGGCGAACTTCCCTGGGCTGTTAGCGGTGCAGGAACGCATCTACCAAATGCTTCGGCCCGACGACACGCCAAGCCGGAAAGTCGCCGCAGCCTCGTTCTTTAAAGAGATGAGGTCTCTCTCTGCGCTCCTCCTATACAGCGCCGACGTGGACGACTTTGGATCGCTGCCCGAGCCAAGTTGGATTGCTCTGCAACGTCACGTCGATGCACGAAAGCAGGCTCAAGCCGAGCGCAAGTCCATGGCGGATGGGCGCACCGGACCACGTCCCCGTTCCTACATAGGAACACCAGAAGATCCGGCCCTCATGTCGGCTATTGTTCCACTTGCGTTGACGATTGCCGATTCGCTAGACGACGAGCTTCATTGTCGTCTTCAGCCGCTGGCGGACCGACTGCAGGAAAGAAGCCCTGGGTACCGGTGGGCTGCGCTCGAGTATTTTCAATTCAGTGATCGCTTGCGCATCGCGTTCACACAGTGCTTTGAGGCGCGAAGCACTTTTAACCGAAGGGCCGGGCAGCGTTCTTTAAAGGCGGCCTCGGCTTCGCAGCCCTACGCCTTTCGATCGTGCAACGTCCCACAACTTATTCCTTTTGATCTTTTTGAGCAGTCGTTCGCTCCGCTGTTTCCTAGCCTCTTGGAAAATCACGCCCGTTCCTTCTGCTCAATGGCATTGGTCAAACTTCTCGGACACACTTGGGCGGAGGCCGCGAGAGAGCTCGACCTGCCCCAATCCATGCATCGGTTCTCGAACCGCGCGGTGATACTGCTGAATCAGCAAGGCTTTTACGACCAGTTCGCAACGGAGCTACACCGGTGGGCCGTCCAACTTTCTGAGCAATCCAAAAAAATTGACTATGCCGCTGCGCGCCGCGTCTTCGAAAATTTCCAAGATATTCCTATGAACGATTGGAAAAGCGTATGTAGGGCCGCAGAACTGCGCGTCGGCAATCGAGGCGGCAGAAGCCGGTACGCCGCAGCATGGCTTTGGGCCGAAATTACCGGCGGTGACTGGCGGCTTGCTCCTGCACTGCAGTCGAAAGCGTATGGAGAACAGCAACGAGACGTATACCGGGCGATGGAAAAAACGGTGCTTCCACTTTTAGCGCCACATTTGCGGCAATTGGGAAAGCGTCTCCTCCTGGAGAGCGGGCTGGAATGCTAAACAGGGGCAAGACCATTCGCTTAACGGTAGTGAACGGTAATAACGTCCGCAGTCTTGGGCGCATTCCTTGATCAGCTTCTTAAAAAAATAATCAGAAAAACTGACCTACACTTATTAGTCCGTGCTGAAAAATTGGTTTGACCGAGGCGCCATGCAGGCGGGGGCGCGAAATCGCGCGTGCGGAATTTGCAAGGTTCGGCCGGTGTCATATGCGTTTTCCTGCAAATTTTGATGAGGCCAGAATGGACCCGCGTCATCATTCCGGAGAGCCAGCATCGTCACTGCGGCAAGATTTCCCCTTGCTGGAACATCTCAACCTGCACCATCCGCTTATCGTGCTGGCCAGGCTGATCGACTGTAACGCCATCGATCAGGTTGCCTATGAAGCCATGGGATCCAGGCATCGTCGCCCGCCCTTACGGCCGAGGCTGGTCGCAGGTCTGCTGTATCTGCAGCACACCTTTGATCTGTCCGATGAAGAAGTCGTGTGGGGGTGGGTGGAAAATCCTTATTGGCAGGTCTTCACCGGCGAAACCTATTTGCAAACTGAGCCGCCCATTGATCCCTCCAGCCTGTCACGTTGGCGTAAGCGGCTGGGAGAAGCCGGTGTGGAGGAACTGCTGGCGCAAAGCATTGAAGCAGCCAAGCGCGCCAGCGTGATCAAGCCAGCCAGCATCAAGCGCGTGATCGTCGATACGACCGTTATGGCCAAGGCAATTGCGCCACCGACCGATTCAGCACTGCTGGAGAAGAGTCGCGTCTTGCTCGTCAAAGCGGCCCGGCAATACGGCCTGTCGCTGCGCCAGAATTACAATCGGCTGGCGCCGTGTTTGGTACGCCAAGTGGCGCAGTACGCCCATGCCCGCCAGTTCAAGCGCATGCGCCGCGCCTTGCGGGCGTTGCGCTCACGCGTGGGGCGCGTGCAGCGTGACATCGAACGGCAATTGCAGCGTGTGCCACCTGAAGCCCAGGAACGGCTGGATGAACTGCTGGGCCGCACTCGCCGTATCCTGCGGCAACGGCCCAAGGACAAGAACAAGTTGTACGCGTTGCATGCACCGGAAGTTGAGTGCATTAGCAAAGGTAAGGCACGAGTGCGCTACGAGTTTGGCGTCAAAGTGTCGATCGTGACCACCTTGAAAGAGGGGCTGGTGGTTGGGGCACGTTCAATGCCGGGCAATCCGTACGATGGACACACGCTGCACGAAGCGTTAGAGCAGGCAGCGATCCTCTCGGACGTCGAGCCGGAAATGGTGTTCGTCGATCGTGGCTACAAAGGGGTAGAGGTTGACCATGTACAGATCTGGCGTTCGGGGCAGAAACGCGGTGTGACACGTGGGCTTAAAGCCATGATTCGTCGTCGTAGTGCGATCGAACCGACCATCGGGCATATGAAAAGCGATGGCAAGTTGGATCGCAACTGGCTCAAAGGCGCCCTTGGTGATGCCCTGAATGCCGTCTTGTGTGGCGCAGGACATAACCTGCGCCTGATCATCAATAAGCTCAAAGGTACTTGCCGCACCAACCCAATATATTGAACGCTAGAATTCTTCAGGGTCGACTTATTAGTTTCTCAAATAGTTTTCCAAACTTTTGGGGCGCCTCTGGCAGAAAAATTTGGCTGTCGCCATAAGTGTCGGTATAAGGCATGTCTGCACCGTAGGCGAAAACATATTGTCAGCGCCGGTTCGAACGTTGCTGCGGGCAGCCAAACCATCGTACTGCGCGGTCACGGAAGGCAAGCTGACGCAGCTTCGAGTCGGTAAATTCTTCAGTGTCGAGTTGCCAGTATCCACTACACAAGATAGGTGCGGTATCCCGTCGTCTGCCGCTGTGCATGATGGCGATCAGCTTACCTGTTTCTGCGTACCACCGATGGCTTTGAAGCCAAGTCGGTCAAAGTGATCGCAAGCGCTGGGCAGCGGGTGCGCGTCCAGAGCCCGTTCAAAACTGCAGATCAGATTGCCGTTTCCAGCGTCGTCGCGCTCTAGGTGCTTAGCTCGACGAAAAGGAGCGCAAGTAATGCTGGCCCGCCTTATCCAGGTTTCGTTGGCGCAGCGACTGTTTGTGTTGATAATCACCTTAATCGTGACAGGCGCAGGATGGTATGCCCACCATGGCTTGCCAATCGATGCGTTTCTGAATGTCTCCAGCACGCAGGTCAAGATCACCATGAAGGCGCCCGGCATGATGCCGGGAGAAGGTGCTGCACATTATTATCTGCGCAGCGATAACGTCCGCCATCAACGCGAAGCCATTTTTAAAGCCTTTGGTCGAGCACTGCGCATGAGCGCCAAGCGTGACACGCGGTCGGCTAAACCACTGCACCGACCATCCTCATGACTATCTGAGGAAATTGCGAGATTAACCGGTCCAAAATACTGCATTGTGTAAAATTGAGCACAAAAAAAGCCTTGGAAACCAAGGCTGTTCATTGCAAACTTTAACTGCATCCTACACTGGTGACGGTTTGCCTTCGACTGGGCGTGAGGGCGATAACGAACCGCGGCGAAGAAAAATACTCAGCCATGTCTCTCATGGCTGAGCTCCATCCTGATGCCCTCCTGGCGGCCCCCGGCACTCCCTGAAAGAACGTGTCGGACGCGCGTTCCCGCCTTCGTGCCGGCTACCTGTGCAGGCTAGCGCAACAGACAGTTGGCGCGCAGGTCCCGGGCAGGCGCAGCTCACTGCACCGCGTAACGGGAGACCGCGTCCTCATTCCAGGCGATGCCCAGTCCGTCGCCCCTCGCGCAGACGGTGCCGTTGCTTACCTGATAAGGCGGCTGCAGCACCGCTCCGGCAAAATCGAGGTATTCCAGCCAGTCGCAGGTGGGCGTCACCGGCAGCGTATGGGCGCTGGCTTCGACGAAGATATGGCTTGAAAGCGGCAGGGATGCGGCATCCGCCTGCGCGGCGGCTGCCATCCAGCCGGTGATGCCGCCGATCTTCATCATGTCCACCATCACGAAGTCGGAGGCGCCGGCGCTGATGGCGCGTTGCATGTCACGCGGGAACCACCAGTTTTCGCCGGTCTGGATCGGTACGCTGGTCGATGCCTTCACCCTGGCATGCCCCTGCAAATCCTGCGCCGACACCGGCTCTTCAATCCAGTAGGGATCGAACTCGGCAAGTCTTGCGATGCGATGGCAGGCTTCCATCGGACCCAGGCTCTGGTTGAAGTCGAGCATAAGGGCAATGTCGGTTCCGATCATCTGCCGCACCGCGCCGACCGATGCGATGTCCTGCGCCAGCGTCTCGGCGCCCACCTTGATCTTGATGCCCCGGAAGCCCTGGTCCAGGGAGCGCCGTATCTGGGCGGCGTCGGCCACCGGGTCGACGAATCCGTAGCTGTCATAGGCCCGTATCGGCCTGGGCTCGCCGCCCAGCAGCGCAACGACCGGCTTGCCAGCCGCCTTGCCCAGGATGTCCCAGAAAGCCATGTCCAGGCCGGACAGCACCATGCCAAGCAGCCCCTGCGTTCCCAGCAGCCGGAATTGCAGATCGAGTTCCTTCATTCTTTCGAAGGGCACGACCGCTTTGCCCTTGAGCAGTTCGCCCAGGTTTTCAGTCAGCTTCACCAGCGGAACCAGCGTGAGCGGAGTGTAGCCGAACAGATAGGCGCTTCCCGTGATGCCCTGCTCGGTGTGCACGTCCAGCAGCACCAGCGGTGCAGCGGGTATCGTGCCCATGGCGGTGCGCACCGGGCGGCCGATCGGCGCGACCACGGCACGCGCCACGATATTGCGGATGATGAGCGGCGCATCGTGCATTGTTGTGTCTCCTTCGTTTTTGAAGAGACACCATTAAGGCAGCGATCGGCATGCAATGCAACAGGCGCCTGGCAGGTCAGGCGCCTCGTCATCGATGATGGCCTAGTCGACCTTCGCGCCGGAGTCCTTGACGACCTTGCCCCACTTCACGCCATCGTTTTTGATCAGGCTGCCGAACGCTTCCGGCGTGCCGCCCAGGATGTCGCCGCCCTCGGCACGTATCTTTTCGCGTACGTCGGGCATCTGCAGCACACGGTTGACTTCGCTGTTGAGGCGCGCGATGACGTTGGCCGGCGTTCCGGCGGGCGCGGCCAGGCCAAACCAGGTATTGGCATCGAAGCCCTTGTAGCCGAGGTCATTGATCGAAGGCACATCGGGGAGGCTCACCGAACGCTTGGCCGAGGTTACCGCCAGCGCACGCATCTTTCCGCTCTTGATATGCGAAATGGCGGTCGGCACGGACGCCATGAAAACGTCGATGGTGCCGCCCATCAGGTCCGTGATTGCCTGCGATGATCCCTTGTAGGGAATGTGCTGCAGCTTGATGCCGGCTGCGCGCTGGAACAGTTCGCCGGTCAGGTGCGCCACGGTGCCGTTGCCAGGCGTGGCGAACGTCACATCGCCCGGCTTTGCCTTCGAAGCGGCGACCACGTCCGCCAGCGTCTTGAATTTGGAGCTGGCTGCCACCACCAGCACCAGCGGCGCATCGGCAACAGTGGTGATGGGCGCCAGGTCCTTGACCGGGTCATAGGGCAGCTTGGCGTACAGCGTGGGATTGACCGCGAGGTTGCTGGTCTGGCCCATCACGATGGTATAGCCGTCAGCCGGCGCCTTGGCCGCCGCGTCCACACCGATGTTGCCGCCGGCGCCGGGCCGGTTGTCCACGACGATCGTCCACTTCAATGTTTCCGTCAGCTTGTTGGCGACGACGCGTGACATCGTGTCGGTGCCGCCGCCCGGGGGGAACGGCACGACAAGGCGGATCGGCCTGGAGGGATAACTGTCCTGCGCCGACGCCGTGACGCCGTGCAAGGCCATGGTGGTCAGCGCGATGCCGGCAATCATGCGGCTCAATGGGTACATGGTGTTCTCCTCGTAATGTGATTTTTATGCCGGCAGCGCTTTCCGGAAGGCGCCGGGTGTGACATGGAAGGCAGGTGCCTGACCGCGTTGCAGGGCATGACCTGGTGCTGCAGGCGGCACCGCATGCAAGCGCGACTCACGCAGGAAAGAGGGAAAAGGCAAGCTCGACAGCCCTACGCGTTCATGAAAATGGCGCCCTCTAAATTTCCTGGCGATGCCCGTTGCCGCCATGCGGCTCCTGGCTAGCAAGTATTGCAGCTAAACTTTTTCAGTCCAATTGATAATTTTTGAAGATTCATAAATACGGCTTTATCCATGCCGTCCTACCGATCTGCCGGCACTGCAAAAGCCGTATCTATGAATCGCCGCCAAGTATCAATTGGACGTCGCCCCGGTCTGCTTCGATACTCCCCCACGCAAGAACTGCAGGATGCCCGTATCCCGGTTGGCGATATGGAAAATCCGCGCTATCCATTCATTAGGAGACAGGTCATGAACCGACGTACATTGATTGTTCGCTGCGCTGCGCTGATTGGCGCATGCGCCCTCGCCGCTTCTTCGGCGCATGCCGCCTATCCGGAGCGGCCCATTACCTTCGTTGTGCCCTATGCGCCTGGCGGCGCGGCTGACACGCTGGCGCGGGTTCTGGCTCAGCGCATGAGCGCCAGGCTGGGCACGCCCGTGATCGTCGACAACCGCGCCGGCGCCAGCGGCACCATAGGCGCCAGCTATGTCGCCCGGGCGGCGGCCGACGGCTATACCGTGCTGTACGACGCCACGCCCTATTCGATCAACCCGCATCTGTTTGCACGCATGCCCTATGCCGCCGGCGCCTTGAAGCCGCTGTCGCTGGTGGCGCTGACGCCCAACGTGCTGATCGTCAAGTCCGATGCGCCGTTCAAGGATGTGAAGGACCTGATTGCAAAGGCCAAGGCCGCGCCAGGCAAGATCAATTTCGCCTCTGGCGGCAGCGGCACGGTGCAACGTCTGGCGGCCGAGCTGTTCCGGCAAAAGCTCGACCTCGACATGGTCCACGTGCCCTACAAGAGCGGCGGCCCGGCCATCATGGATGTGATGGGAGGCCAGGTCGACTTCATGTTCGGCACGGTTGCGGCGACCTACCCGATGGTTTCCTCAGGCAAGCTGCGCGCGCTGGCGGTGTCGTCGCCCGAGCGGTCCAAGCGCCTGCCCGACGTTCCCACCGTGGCCGAAACGGTGGTGCCGGGCTATGAGGCTTACGAGTGGAATGGCATGCTGCTGCCCGCCGCCACGCCGGAACCCGTAGTGGCCAAACTGCATGCCGCCCTGTCCGACGCGCTCAAGGAAGACGAGGTGAAACAGCGCTTCAATGAACTGGGCGCGCAGCCGATAGGCTCCACGCCTGAAGCGTTTGCCGACTTCCTGAAGAAGGAAGACGCCAAGTGGGCTGAAGTGATTCGCAAGGGTAATATCAAGCTCGATTGACAGGCAGCGGGCCATGCGGCGCCTCTGCTCACATCATCCTTCCGCGGCCGCAGCAGATGCGAGCAGTTCGATCAGGCGCCGACTGGCCGGCGAAAGATAACCGCCTTCGCGATAGGTGACGACCATGCGCCGCTGCATCACGGTTTCCTTCACGTCGACTTCCTTGAGCGCGAAGCTGGGCTGGCCTGGCAGCAAATGGCGGCGGGAGATGAAGCTCAGCAAGCCGGTCTCGGCAATCAGCGTGGGCAGCATCAGCAGGGTGTTGGACTCGACCTGCACCCGCGGACGCGGCAGATGATGCCGCTCGAATGTCTGGTCCAGCCAATCCCGGGTCGGCGCCCCCGCTGACTGCAGCACCCAGCGATAGGCGCCCAGGTCCTTGATGGTCGGGGTGCGTTGAAAGACGTCATGGCCGGCATTGGCGACCACGACGATCGGGTCTTCCGCAAGAAATTCCGACGTGAAGCCCGGCTCGGCCATCCCTTCGGTTCCTATCGTCATATCCACTTCACCCGAATGCAGCAGCGACCTGAGCACGTCGATCAGGCCGACCACGGTATGCAGGTTGACCTCGGGCGCTTCCCGGATCAGCTGGCGCATGGCCGATGGCAGCAGAAACTGCGCCGCGGTCGGCACGATCCCGACCCGCACCGTGCCGACCAGGCCATGCGCGAGATGATTGATCTCCTGCTGCGCATCATGCACGTCCAGCCGCGTGCGCCGCGCCCACTTCAGCAGCACCTGGCCCGCTTCGGTCAGGCGTATGCCACGTCCCGACTTCTCGAACAGCCGCACACCGCAGTCCTGCTCCAGCCGCCGGATCGAACTGGTCAGCGCCGGTTGCGTGCGGTGCAGGCGCTCCGAAGCCCGTCCCATATGCTCGAGTTCGGCGATGACTTCGAAATAATGCAGATCACGCAAGTCCATTGCAAAAGTCCAGATTATGAATCCCAAAAAACAATCGATTGGACTATAGGCCTTCAGCCATCAATACTCAAGCCCGAGAACCATGAGCCGCGCCCAAGGATGCCTGGCCGGCGGCTCTCGCAGCGGACGCTTTTCAGCACGGGCAAGCGCAGGCGCACTTGGTGGCGCATCTGCATCTGCCTGCTGGGCGCGCCCTGTATGACTGCTGCGTTCTTCCCTCTTCGACTGCACATCGCCGGCGCCGCCGGCATAACAAAGGAGACTTTCATGAGTCAAGCTGCCGTATTACCCGACGTCATTCGCGAGATCGAGCGCGTCGCCCCGGAGATCGTCGCAGCCGCGGCCGCGTATCCCTCGTCCATCCTGGCCGACGTGGCGGGACGCCGTGGCGGCCTCTCCGGCCGCATCGCACCGCTGGCGCCAACGATGAAATTCGCCGGCCCGGCCATCACTGTCGAAGTGCGGCCCGGCGACAACCTGATGATCCATGCCGCGATGGCCATTGCCAAGCCCGGCGACGTGATCCTGGTCGACGGCAAGGGCGATCTCAACAGCGCGCTGATCGGTGAAATCATGTCGCAGCAATGCGTGGCGCTGGGCGTGGCGGCAGTGGTGATCGACGGCGCCGTGCGCGATGCCGAAGCGATCCGCGAACTGGGCTTCCCGATGTATGCGGCCGGCACGAATCCAAGCGGCCCGACCAAATTCGTGCCGGGCCGCCTGAACCATCCGATTTCCATCGGCGGCGTGACCGTCAATCCGGGCGACCTCGTGGTGGGCGACGGCGATGGCGTCACCGTCATCGAGCGCGACAAGGCAGCCGCCATGCTGCCGCTGGCCGCCGAGAAGGTGGCAATGGAAACCAAACGCATTGCCGACATCAAGAGCCGCAAGGCGCTGCGCCCGGCCTGGCTCGATGGCGCGCTGCTGGCGGCCGGCGTGATCAAGGAAGGCGAAACCCTGTGAGCCAGAACAAGCCCGTCGTCCTGGTCACGGGGGCAGACCTCGCCGAGCCGGCGCTGCAGCTGCTGCGGGACTATGAGATCGTCTTTGCCGGCAAGACGCCGAGCGAGGATGACATCGTCGCGCTGTGCGCGCAGCATGATCCGGTGGCCATCATCGTCCGCTACAGCAAGGTCGGCGAACGCGCAATGGCGGCCGCGCCTTCGCTGAAGGTGATCTCGAAACATGGCAGCGGCACCGACACGATCGACAAGGTGGCGGCCCGCGCGCGCGGCATCGAAGTGGTTGCCGCCGCCGGCGCCAACGCTGCCGCGGTTGCCGAGCAGGCGCTGGCATTGATGCTGGCATGCGCCAAATCCGTCACCGTGCTCGATGCGCGCATGCATGCCGGCCACTGGGACAAGTCGACCCACAAGAGCCTGGAACTGGAGGGACGCACCGTTGGCCTGATAGGCCTGGGCGCGATCGGACAGCGCTTCGCGAAGATGGCCGATGCAGTCGGCATGCGTGTGATCGGCTTCGATCCTTACGCAAAGGAAGTGCCGGGCTGCGTCAGCCTTGCGGACCTGGAGACGATCTGGCGCGAGTCCGACGTCATTTCGCTGCATTGCCCGCTGACCGAGGACAACCGCAACCTGATCAATGCCGCCACGCTGGCAGCGTGCAAGCGAGGCGTGATCATCATCAATACCGCGCGCGGCGGATTGATCGACGAAGCCGACCTGCTTGCCGCGCTGAAGTCGGGCCAGGTTGCCAGCGCCGGCCTGGACAGCTTCCAGGTCGAACCCATGGCGGCCGGGCATCCGTTCCTGGGCGTTGCCAACCTGGTGCTGAGCCCGCACATCGGCGGCGTGACCGGCGATGCGTATGTGAAGATGGGCGTGGGCGCGGCGCGCAATGCGCTGGCGGTGCTTGCCCGCTAGGAGCTGCCGAGCCGGTCATACCGACATGCGCCTCATGGCGGTCGGGCTGACCGGCTTGGACATGCCCACAGCCGAAGGCCATACTTCGGCGAAGCGCCGGTCCGAACCGGGCTCGATATCAATCCCCATCCGTAAACATGCGATGAGACCTGCCTCGTCGGGTCTGGCAGGTAATGCATCGTGATGGTTTTAACAGGAAAGCCAGCATGATCCTTCTCCAACCGCCGGTGCTCCGTGACACCGAAGTCTTCACCAGCATGCCGGCGCATTACCGCCGCACCGGCGCACGCTCGCTGTGGGCCGATGCCAATCGCGGCGGCGCGCCAACCGACTCCTTTCTGGAAGGCCCGGTCTTCGACGAGCTCGGCAACCTGTACGTCACCGACATTCCCTTCGGCCGGATCTTCCGCATCAGTCCCGCGGGGGAATGGGAACTGGTCGCCGAATACGACGGCGAACCCAACGGCATGAAGTTCCTCAATCAGCGTGAACTGCTGATTGCCGACTACAAGAATGGCTTGATGCTGTGCGATATCGCAAGCGGCGCGGTGCGGCCGTACCTGACCCGCCGCAACAGCGAGTCCTTCAAGGGCATCAACGACCTCGTCTTCGATTCCCGGGGCAATCTGTACTTCACCGACCAAGGCCAGACCGGCATGCACGATCCGACCGGCAGGCTTTACCGGCTGCATTCGAACGGGCAGCTCGACCTGCTGCTGTCGAACGCGCCCAGCCCGAACGGACTGGCGCTGTCGCCGGACGAGAAGGTGCTCTACCTTGCGGTCACGCGGGGCAATGCGGTGTGGCGGCTTCCCCTGCTCGACGATGGCAGCGTGGCCAAGGTCGGACAATTCTTTACCTCCTATGGACCGAGCGGGCCGGATGGCCTGGCCGTCGATCAGCAGGGCCGGGTCATCGTCGCCAACCCAGGGCTGGGTTATGCCTGGGTGCTCAACCATCGCGCCGAGCCGGTGCTGGTGCTGCGCAGCACCGAAGGCATGTCGCTGACCAATGTCGCCTTTGGCGGTGCCGGACGCAAGACGCTTTACTGCACGGAGTCGGTCAGCGGCAGCATCCTGCGCGCCGAACTCGACGTGGCGGGCCTAGCCGTGCATCAGGGACAAGCCTGAGACACGGCTGGAGTGCGCCAGCGCATGCGGCTTGCATTGCGCGGGAACCATCACTCCTGTTTCACCCCTTGCCGTCAGGCGTTCTTGCGGTGCTCCAGGAAAAAACGCAGCATCTCGCGCGATGCATCCGGGCCCTGCGGGTCGGTGTACGAGCCGCGCCGGCTGCCGCCTGACCAGGCATGGCCACTGCCATGCACCGTCCAGTGCTCGGCCAGCAGCTTGCCGGCGCCGTCGCGGTGTATCGCCCTGGTATAGCCGCGGCCGTTTGCCGCATTCCCCTTCTCTAGCGTAGCCGCGCTGGCACGGCCCGCGGTGCGTTGCGCCAGCACCGCCTGCCCATTGCGCGGATGGACGGTCTTGTCGGCGTCGCCATGAAACACGATCAGCGGGATGCCGGCGGCGCGCCCCGCCTTCATCGCGCCTTTCTGCATCGCCGCAAAGGCCGAGGGCACATCATGCGCGGCGCCGGTCGGCAGTCCGGAATGGATGCCGGCGGCGGCGAACAGGTCGGGATATTCGCTTGCCAGGATGGCCGCCATCGCGCCGCCCGCCGACAGCCCGGCAACATAGACGCGCGCCGGATCGGCCTGGTAGTCGCGCAGGATATCGCGGGCAATGGCCGCGATGATGGCCGGCTCGCCGCGCTCGCGCCGCTGGTCGCTGGCCTGGAACCAGTTCCAGCAGTTGGAGCCATTTGCATTCTTCGACTGCGCCGGATAGGCGACCAGGCAGCCCTGCTCCTCCGCCAGCGCATTCATGCCGGTGCCGGCGGCGAAGTCGTCCGGATGCTGCTTGCAGCCGTGCAGCATGACCACCAGCGCGCCGCCCGGCGCATAGCTGGCCGGTACATACAGCTTGTAGGTGCGGCTGCCCGACGTCGTGCTGGCAGTCAGGCTCAGGAACTTGCCCTTGAGTTGCTCCGGACTCTCGCCGGCTCCGGGCTGCACGTCCTGCACATCCTGCACGCCTGCCCTGGCCATCCTGGCACGCAGCCGCTGCGCCAGGCCCGAGAGGCCGGCGCGCGGCGGCTGGGGCGCCTCCCCGGATGCGGCGTTGACCGGGTTGATGTCGATCAGGCCATCAGGCTGCGCCTTGCCCGATGGAGTGGCATGCGGCGCGGCAGGTGTTGCGCCGCCGTTGAGGGCGCGCTGGATCGCGGCGGTGGCCGCCATCGGGCCTTCTGTTTGCAGCAGTTGCGCTGCTTCCTGCATTTGCGCCAGGAATTGCTGGTTGATGTTCATGTTGTGCTTTCCTCAATTCGTTTAATGTATCCGCCCGGCCAATGCGGCCTTGACGGCTGGGCTGGCATGCAGCGCGCCCAGGACGGAAATGTCGGTGATAGTGGCCAGCGCCAGTTCCGGGGTCACGTCGTGCGCGATCGTGGCCAATCCCAGCACCTGGATGCGCAGCGTCTGGCCTGCGGCCTGCAAGGCTTCCAGGTCGGCGCGGGAAAAATGCTGCAGACCCAGCACCAGGCTCTTGCGCGTGACGGTCTGGCGTATCACGTCGGCATGGGCGACCAGCTGATTGCGTATGGCCGTGCGTATCAGGTCGGTGCGGTTGGTATAAAAACCTTCCTGGACCAGCAGGTCGATCTGGCCGAGATCCACCAGGCCCAGGTTGATGGTCACCTTTTCAGTGTCGTTTGCCTTGACTGGCAGGGGTGGCTGTACGGTCGGCTGTGTCATTTAAGTTGGCTTCTCCATGGCTTGGGTTCTGCATGGCATCCTATTGGAATCTATTTGGAATCCATATACCATCCAAATGGAGTATATAGACTGTGAAGCCTGTGTCAAACCTTTTTCACATTGCAAGAATGCATCACATTCTGGTTGTGGATGCTGGGTGGGTTGTCTGAGCGAAGCGATGCGGGACGTGGCACGGCCTACCGTGGAGATGCGACGGCGTGGCTGCGGGGACGAACTGGAAAACGGAAGCCGATGAATGACTGGCTTGGGATTGGAACGGGCTGAGCGTAGCTGCCGTACCGTTAGGTTGATGCCGAAGTAGCCGCCGTAGTGCAGCGCCCGATGATCGGCTTGCGCATGCGCGGTCTTCAAGGCGGGAATGCCCGGCACCGCAGCAATGCCGGCATGAATGACTGTTCATGCCGGCGCATCGTCAGTGGGCGTCCCGCATTGCGGAGACAGTCAACGACCTGCCCCTCCTGTCTTCAATAAGGTTCTAGGAGCCTGCGCGGCAGAAGGCGGCGAAGCGAAACGTGCGAAAAACGAGGACAGTTTGGTAGTGCCAACAAGCCCAGGGTGGACCCCTGGGCGCAGATGGTGATACCGAACTGGACCGTTTTCTCGCGCGTTGCAGCCTCCTTCTGCCGCGCAGGCTCCTAGGCTAAATAGCCGCCTGCTTCATGAACGAAGAAACCGCGGCGGCAACGACCTTACCGCCTTACTTCAGCCATCCGCGCTTCCTGAAATACCAGAACGGCGTGATCGCGCTGGCCACCATCAGCACCAGCGCAAACGGATAACCGAAATCCCAGTTCAGTTCCGGCAGCAGCCGGAAGTTCATGCCGTAGATGCTGGCGATCAGCGTCGGCGGCAGGAAGGCGACCGAGGCCACCGAGAAGATCTTGATGATCTTGTTCTGGTTGATGTTGATGAAGCCGACGGTGGCGTCCATCAGGAAGTTGATCTTGTCGAACAGGAAGGCGGTGTGGCCATCGAGCGACTCGATGTCGCGCAGGATCTGGCGCGCTTCCTCGAACTGGTCGGCATTGAGCAGGCGGCCGCGCATCAGGAAGCTGACCGCGCGCCGGGTGTCCATCATGTTGCGGCGGATGCGGCCGTTCAAGTCTTCTTCCTGCGCGATCGCGTTGAGCGACTCGGCCGCGTCCTGGTCGGTGAAGTCCTTCTGCAGCACGCTGCGGCTGACTTCCTCCAGGCTCTGGTAGATGCCTTCCAGCGCGTCGGCCGAGTACTCGGCATCGGTGGCGTACAGGTCCAGCAGCACATCCTTGTAGTCGTCGATCGAGCCGGGCCGGGAGCGGGCGCGCATGCGCACCAGGCGAAACACCGGCAGGTCGTCGGTATGCACCGAGAACAGCATGTTGCGCGCCAGGATGAACGCCACCGTCACCACCCGCGCCGGGCCGTCGTCGTCTTCCAGCAGGAAGTCGGTGCGCAGGTGCAGGTCGCCGTTCTCGGCTTCGTAATAGCGGGCCGATGCCTCGATGTCCTTGACCTCATCCTCGCCCGGCAGCGTCACGCCATAAATGCTGCGGACCCAGTTGCGCTCTTCATCATTGGGGTCGGTCAGGTCCACCCAGACCGGCACGGCCTGCACCAGGTCGTCGCGGCTGTTGATATTGACCTGGTTCAGCCGGCCGTTTTGCAGCACAAATACATTGATCATCTGACCTCCCGCCCGCAGCGCTCGCGCAAGCGCAGCGCCCCCCGGCATGCGCCAGGGGTGTATAACAAATCAGGGAACGCGGCCGATACGGCCTTTTGGATGCGCCCGCCCACCAAAACTGGCGAGAGGCGACTGGGGAATGCAGCGCGCTATCTCGCCAACCGGCCATGCAAAGATGGCCGCATGTCTGAATAAGGACTACCCAAGTCGGGTCTCCAGGAACAAAAACAGCGCAAGTGTACTGACAAGGCCATGCCTAGGCAAGTCATAACCGGAAGCCAATGCAGACCGGCGCAAGGCCTGTTGCATGCAGCGTGAAATGCGGCTTTCAGGGCAGTTCGGCCGAGCCCATGCGACGCAGGATCAGGCCGGTGCGGCGCGCCAGATAGCCCGAATCGCGGTGCAGGTCGTAGTAGCGCGGATTGGGCAGCATCACCGCCAACCGTGCGGCCTGGCTGGCAGACAGCCTGGCCGCCGAGGTGCCGTAATAATGCCGGGCGGCGGCCTCGGCGCCGAACACGCCACTGCCCCACTCCACCACGTTCAGATAGATTTCGAAGATGCGTTCCTTGTCCATCCAGTATTCGATCATGTAGGCAATCACCACTTCCTGGCCCTTGCGCAGGTAGCTGCGTTCGCCGGACAGGAACAGGTTCTTGGCGAGCTGCTGGGTGATGGTGGAACCGCCCGAGACGACCTTGCCGCGCTTGCTGTTCTTTTCGTAGGCTTTCTGCAGCGCGTCCCAGTCTATGCCTTCATGGCCGGAGAAGTTGGCGTCCTCGGAGGCGATGATGGCGCGCTTCAGGTTGCCCGAGATGCGCTCATAGTCCACCCACTGGAACTGCAGCCTGGCGTTCGGATTCTTTTCGCGCAGCACCGCCAGCTGCTGGCGCATGAAGCTGGTGGAGGTCGGGTTGTGCTCCACCCACCACCAGATCTGCGCGAAGAAATACAGCTGCAGCGCCAGCACCAGGACCACCGGCAGCAGCACCAGCCAGAACAGCAGCTTCCTCAGCATGAACTACAGCAGCGCGCGCAGCGCCTGGTGCACCGGCGCGGTGTCTGGCCGCACGCCGCGCCAGACGAAGAAGGATTCGGCGGCCTGCTCGACCAGCATGCCCAGTCCATCGCGCGCGGTGGCGCCATGGCTTTCGGCCAGGCGCATGAACGGCGTGGCCTCGCGGCCGTACATCATGTCGTAGGCCAGCGTGGCGCCGCCGAAGCAGGCGGCGGGCACCGGAGGCAGCGCCTGTTCCAGGCTGGCCGAGGTGGCATTGATGACCACGTCGAACACGCCGTCGAGCGCATCGAAGGCGCTGGCGCGCAGCACGCCATGCGGCGCCGAGAATTCCTGCACCAGCAGGTGCGCCTTGTCCGGCGTGCGGTTGGCTATCACGATCTCCGCCGGCTGCTGGTCCAGCAGCGGCAGCAGCACGCCGCGCGCGGCGCCGCCGGCGCCCAGCAGCAAGAGGCGCCTGCCCTGCAGCGCCACGCCGGCATTGCGCACGATGTCGGTCACCAGGCCGACGCCATCGGTGTTGTCGCCGTAGATCACGTCGCCGGAAAAACGCAGCGTGTTGACCGCGCCGGCCGCCTGCGCCCGCACGCTCAGCTCGGTGGCCAGCGCATAGGCTTCCAGCTTGAAGGGCACGGTGACGTTGGCGCCCAGGCCGCCGGCCTGCATGAAGTCGGCCACGGTCTGCGCGAATCCGTCCAGCGGCGCCAGCAGCCGCTCGTAGCGGATGTCCTCGCCGGTCTGCTGCGCAAAGCGCGCATGGATCTCGGGCGACTTGCTGTGGGCGACCGGGTTGCCGATCACAACGTAATTGTCAGTCATCAGCTGCTTCCTCCACGCAGTTCGGTCTGCACCGCATCGTCGCGGGTGAACTTGAAGCGGGTGATGATTTCCCACACGTCGTCCTTGCCGCTGGTGCGCATGTTGTCGGGGAAGCGGCCGAAGGGCGCGGCGCGGCGCACGATGCGCAATGCCGCCTCGTCCAGCGCCGGATTGCCCGACGAGCGCTCCACGCGCGGGCCGCCTTCCTTGTCATAGATGGTGCCGTCCTGGAACACCGGTATGTAGACCACCAGTTCGCCGTACAGCTTCTTGCCGTTCTGCTGCGGGAAGTTCAGGGTGCCGATGTTCTCGATGCGCTTTTGCAGCTGGCTGTAATACATCGCATAGCCGACCTCGCGGGTGCTGGGCGTGATCTGGGTCTTGCGCGGCCGCTTGTTGTAGTCCTCCATCTGGCGGTTGATCTCGGCCTCCGCGCGCGCCAGCGCCCGGGCGTTCTCATTGTCGTCGGGCGCGGCCGGCGTCGGCGGCGCCGCGCTGGGCGTATCCTGCGGCGTGGTCTTGGGCGCCTTGGTGCGGGTCTGCTTCGCGTTCTGCGCCAGGATCTTCTGCTGCTCTTCCAGCTCGGCCACGCGCCGCCGCGCCGCCTTGATGTTGTCGCCGTCCTCGCTCTTCTTCAGGTTGGGCAGCGGCGACTTGGCGCGGCCGGCGTCGGCATTGCCGCCGCCGTCGAGATTGGCCTGGGCCAGCGCCTCGGCCTTCACCGGTTTCTTCTCGTGGCGGGCATTGACGAGGATGACTTCCAGGCCGGGATCGACCGGCTTGAAGCGCACCGGCTCGGGCGCGGCGAAACGCACGGCGAGCAGCAGGGCATGCACCAGCAGGGAAATGACGACCGCGATCACCAGGGTGCGGTCTTGTAGAAAATGCTTCACGCGCAGCTTAGTCAGATTTCATCGGGACGTCGATTTTACGCCAAAGGGCAAAACGGGCGGCCGGGATTTGCCGGCCGGCCACGTTGCCGGCGGTTTCACGCAACAGGCGGCGCTTCATCGGCGCCGGCATCCGCGCCCGCTTCCACCGATTCGGCGGCCTCGGTCTGCTGCGCCGGGTCGGCTTCCAGCGGCGGCATGCCGGCCGCCAGTTCGGCCTCGTCGGCCAGCGCATCCTCGACTTCGGCCAGGGTGCCGATGCCCGGGCCGGCTTCCACCTCCAGCAGACGCGCCTCGACCGACAGGTCGACCTCGTCCCAGCGCAGCAGGTCGAGCTTGACCTGGGTGCCGCGCGCCAGCTGCGCCATGCCCGACAGCTTCAGCACCAGCGGAATGTCGACTAAGCGCACGATCTCGTCCTTCAGCACCACGGCCTCCACCTGGCGCGCCTGTTCCTGCGCCAGCCAGCGCAGGCACCAGTAGCGCTCCATCGAGGACTGGAACTCGGCATAGGCCGCATAGGCGGCATCGAAGGCGGAGACGATGGCGAACAGGTCGGCATCCTTGGGCTTGAACGGCGCGGCCAGCGGCGCGGTCACGCCATGCTGCACGCAGGCCATGATCTGCCACTGGTTGACCAGGTCGGTATAGCGGCGCAGCGGCGAAGTGCTCCATGCATACTGGTCCACGCCCAGGCCCTGGTGCGGCGCCGCGTGGGTGACCATGCGCACCTGCATGCGCGTGGCCCAGCCGCCGCTGCCGCCGCCCTGCGCCCGGTAGATGCCGGGAACGCCATGGTCGTGCATCAGCTTGCCCCAGGTGCTGTTGGCCAGGATCATCAGCTCGGCGACGATCTTGTCGAGCGGCGCGCCGCGCTTCCGGCGGCTGATGGTGACGATGTCGTCCTCGACATAGAAATTGAAGTCGACGCGGTTGTTCTGCTCGGGCTTGAGGCCAAACGACTCGCGCTTGACCTGCCTGCCCTGTTCCAGCACCTGCGCCCACTGCCACAGCAAAGCGATCTCTTCCTTGTAGGGATAGTCGCCGGCATTGCGGGCCAGGTTGTCCTCGGTGACCAGTTCATCGAGGTCGTTGTGGCGCAGGTTGGCCGCGATCGGCACCGCCTCGCTGCGGGTCTCGCTGGCGATCACGCTCCAGTCCGTGGTGTCGAGGGTCAGGTAGAGCGACAGCGCCGGGCAGGTCTGGCCTTCGGCCAGCGTGAAGGCCTCGACCAGTTCGTCCGGCAGCATCGTGATCTTGTCGCCCGGCATATAGACGGTGGACATGCGCTGGCGGGCGATGGCGTCGATGGCGTCGTTGCGGGAAATGCCCAGGCCGGGCGCGGCGATATGGATGCCGATACGGACCTTGCCTTCTTCAAGGCGGGTGACGGAAATGGCGTCGTCGATTTCGGTGGTGGTGACATCGTCGATCGAAAACGCCTGCACGTCGGCCACCGGCAGCGATGGCCGCGCCGGGATCGACACTGCCGGAAAGCCGGTGCCCTTGGGGAAATTCTCCAGCAGGAAGCGGGTGAAATGCAGTTCCTTGGGCGAGGCGATCGCGCCGACCGACAGCATCAGCCGCTGCGGCGTGGTCTGCAACTCGGCCGCGGCCGCGTCCAGCGCCTTGTACTCGATGCTGTTCTTGTCCGGCTTGAACAGGAGCTGGGTGGTGATGGGCTTCATCGCCTCCGGCAGGCGGCCGGCCTTCAGTTCCTCGACATAGCCGGCCTGCACCAGCTGCTGCTGCCGTTTCTTTTCCAGGCCGGCCAGCGCCGCCTTCAAGGTCGCCTCGGGCGCCGCCTTGTAACGGCCGCGGCCCTTGCGATGAAAGTAGATCGGCGCCGAATGCAGCTTCAGCACCAGGCCGGCCGCCTCATGCGCCTGCGGCGCGTGGCCGAAATATTCCTCGCCCAGCTCGGCGAAACCGAATTCTTCCTGGCCCGCCACTTCCCACAGGAAGTCGAGGTCGACTTCATCGGCGATGCGCTGCGCATCGGCCAGCATCTCGGCCGGCGTCGGCGCGGCGAACTGCAGCAGCACGTCGCGCGCCCTGACCTTGGTCCGCTTGCCGGTCGGCAGTTCGACCTGGTAGGCCTCGCCCTGCTGGGATAACACCGCGCCGGCCTTGAAATCGCCGGACTCTTCAAAAAATAAATTCATCAGTCACTGCCTGTTTTGTATCGGGTAAGGGAATCAGCGCCGTGGCGCCAGTCGTGCCAGTGTCGGCAGAAATAATTCAGTCACGAGCAGCAGCCCGCGGTGCCGTCGGTAGAGACAGCGGCGGGCATGCAGCACCCGCTGTTCCCCGCACGCGGGCGCCGCGGCCGCGGCACGGCGCGCCAGTGCGTGGCGCGCAGAGAGGCGCGCATGCTGCAGGCAGCCGCGCGTAATCAGGGGATCGAAAAACAGCGCCGTGCCGAGCGAGCGCTGGCCCAGTCGCTGGAAGAAGGGCCAGTCGGCAGCGCACGACAGGGGCGTGACGGTATGGGCATACACCACCGGTTCGCCATCGCAGCACAGCAGCACTTCACGCTCGCGCACCCGGGCCGTGCGCGCCAGCCCGATCATGCCGGCCTGGTCGGGCTGGCATACGCCGTGCGACTGGCGCAGCAGCCTGACGTCGAACTGCCGGCAATGCGCCTGCAGCCTGGCGGTCAGGGAGCCGGGTTCGAGCAGCCAGGGCCGCAGCAGCGACGGCGCGCTGCCCGGCGGCAGATGGGCGAGCCAGCGGTTCACGCCGCCGGCTCCACGCCGTCGCAGAATGCCAGCACCGCGTCGATCTGGTCGGCAAAGCCGGACAGGCCGTGGTCGCTGCCCTGTATTACCAGTTGCCGCGCGCCGGCATAGTGACGGGTCATGTCGCGCCAGTCCAGCACTTCGTCGCCGGTGGCGGCCACTAGAAAGTAACGCTCGGGCCGGCTGATCTGCGGCACCGCCAGCGCCTGCAGCTCGGCGATGTACTCCCGCTTGAACTCGAAAGGCTGGCCGTCATGCCAGCCGGTGGTGATGCCCACATATTTTTCCAAATCGCCTGGCGGCGACACCGCCGGGTTCAGCAGCACTGCGCGGCAGCCGGTCTGCTCGGCCAGCCAGGTCGCGTAATAGCCGCCCAGCGACGAGCCGATCAGGGTCAGGTCATGCGGCGCCTGGCCGGCAACCAGCGACTCGGCCAGCGCAATCGCCGCCGCCGGCGAGGCCGGCAGCTGCGGGCACAGATATTCCGCGCCGCGGCCCAGCGCGTGCAGCTTCTGGTCCAAGAGGCGCGCCTTGAAGGACTGCGGCGAGGAGCGGAATCCGTGCAGGTAGACGATCATGGAATGCGATGTTTCTCAGCGGCGCGCCAGCGCGTCGAGCAGCTTCTGGTGGACGCCGCCGAAGCCGCCATTGCTCATCGCCAGCACCTGGTCGCCCGGACGGGCGTCGCGCGCGACCGCCGTCACCAGTGCGTCGATGTCGTCGAACGCCTGCGCCCGCGCGCCCAGCGGCGCCAGCGCATCCGCCAGGCTCCAGCCCAGCGCGTCCTTGCCGCTGGCGGCGCCATAGCCATACACGAGGTCGGCTTCGGCCAGGCTGTCGGGCAGCGCATCCTTCATCGCGCCCAGCTTCATGGTGTTGGAACGCGGCTCCAGCACTGCCAGGATGCGGGCATTGCCGCCGGCCTGCTTGCGCAGGCCGGCCACGGTGGTGGCGATGGCGGTCGGATGATGGGCGAAGTCGTCGTAGACGGTGACGTCATCGACCACGCCACGCACTTCCATGCGCCGCCGCACGCTCTCGAAGTTCGCGAGCGCGGCGATGGCCTGCGCCGGCGGCACGCCGACATGGCGCGCCGCGGCAATCGCCGCCAGCGCGTTGAGGCGGTTGTGCTCGCCCGACAGCTTCCATTGCACCGTGCCCTGCAGTTCGCCGTCGAGGAAGACGTCGAAGCTGCCGTCGTGATGCTCGTGCAGGCTCCAGCCGGAGGCGTCGCGCGCGCCGAACAGCTCCTTGTCGCTCCAGCAGCCGCGCGCCAGCACCCGCTGCAGCCCCGGTTCGCGCGCATTGACCACCAGCCGGCCCACGCCCGGCACGGTGCGCACCAGGTGATGGAACTGGGTCTCGATGGCAGCCAGGTCGGGGAAGATGTCGGCGTGGTCGTATTCCAGGTTGTTCAATATCGCGGTGCGCGCATGGTAATGCACGAACTTGCTGCGCTTGTCGAAGAAAGCAGTGTCGTATTCATCGGCTTCGATGACGAAGAAGGCGGACTCCCCGTCCCTGCCCTCGCCGCCCAGGCGCGCCGAGATGCCGAAGTTCATCGGCACGCCGCCGATCAGGAAGCCCGGCGCATAGCCGGCGTCCTGCAGTATCCAGGCCAGCATCGAGGACGTGGTGGTCTTGCCATGGGTGCCGGCCACCGCCAGCACCCAGCGATGGCGCAGGATGTGCTCGCCTATCCACTGCGGGCCGGAGGTATAGGGCAGGCCGCGGTTCAGGATTTCTTCCATCAGCGGATTGCCGCGCGACACCACGTTGCCGATCACGTACAGGTCGGGCTGCAGCGCGATCTGCTCGGCGCCGAAGCCTTCGATCAGCGCGATACCCTGCTCTTCCAGCTGGGTGCTCATCGGCGGATAGACATTGGCGTCGCAGCCGGTGACCTTGTGGCCCGCCTGGCGTGCCAGCACGGCCAGGCCGCCCATGAACGTGCCGCAAATGCCAAGGATATGTATATGCATTGTACAATTTCGGATTGGATTAACCGGGATTCTACCCGACCCGCCGCGCCAGGCCCGCCTCCCCACATACCGAAAACCATGAGTAGCCACCCCACGGAAACCGAATTATTGCGCGCCGAAATTGCAGCAGCGGCAGCCCGCATGATCGCGGAAGACGGCGCTGACTATGGCACCGCCAAGCGGCGCGCCGCCCGGCAGATCCTGGGCGACGTCAAGGTCAGGGGCGATATTCTGCCCGACAATGCACAAATAGAGGATGAAGTGCGGGTTTATAACGACTTGTTTTTTTCAGCCACCCAGCCGGCGCGGCTGCTGCACCTGCGCAAGCTGGCCTTGCAATTGATGACCGAACTTGCCGACTTTTCGCCTTACCTGACCGGCGCCGTGCTGAACGGCACCGCGGGCGACCAGTCGGACATCCATCTCCAGCTGTTCGTGGAAAACGCCAAGGATGTCGCCGTGTTTCTGATGAACCGGAACATCCAGTTCGATGTATCGGAATCGCCGCATTTCCACAAGCGCGGCGACCCGGTCGAAACCCTGTCCTTCCTGCGCGGCAATGACGGCGTCCACCTGGCGCTGTACGACTACAACGACCTGCGCGCCGCGCGCAAGCCGGCCGACCCGGACCGCCCGGAACGGGCCAACATCGACGCCGTTCGCGCGCTGATCGAGAAAGAAGCCAAATGAAGCGGCGTTTCCTGCCGTTTCTGATCGTTGCCCTCGTGTTTGGCCTGGCCGGCGCCTGGTTCGGCAGCAAACGCTTCGCCACACAGCCGGCGCAGCCCGAAGCCAGCGCCAGTTTCTATAGCCGCACGCTGCCGGATGCCAAGGGCGACAACGTGGCCATGGCAAAATGGAAAGGCCAGGCGCTGGTGCTGAATTTCTGGGCGACATGGTGTGCGCCTTGCGTCGAGGAAATGCCTGAGCTGACCGCGCTGCAAAAGGAGATTCAGTCCAAAAACATCCAGATTCTCGGCATCGGCATCGATAAGCCGGCCAGCATCAGTGCTTTTGCCGAGAAATACCAGATTGCCTATCCGCTTTACGTTGCCGGCGTCGACGGCTCCGAACTGTCGCGACAGTTGGGCAACCAGGCTGGCGGCCTGCCGTTTACCGTACTGCTGGATGCATCGGGCAAGGTCAAAAAGACCTATCTCGGACGACTGAAAATGGATGAGCTGCGGCGCGACCTGAACGCCTTGTAAGCAAGTTTGGCGCATTTTCCTTGCCAATCTTCAGGATTTACCGGCAAAATGCCGCCAACTTCGTCAATTGGAATCCACCTCGATGGCAAAAAATCTACTCTTGCTCAATGGTCCCAACCTGAATCTGCTGGGAACCCGTGAGCCGGAAGTGTATGGATCGACCACCTTGGCGGACGTTGAACAGGCAGCAAAGGCACAGGCAGGCGCCGCTGATGCCGTCATCGCGACATTCCAGAGCAATCACGAAGGTGCATTGATCGACCGGATTCAGGCGGCACGCCTAGAAAAAGTCGACGCCATCATCATCAATCCCGGTGGACTGACGCATACCAGCGTTGCCTTGCGCGATGCGCTGGCAGGCGTCGCCATTCCGTTCGTGGAAATCCATATCTCCAACATCCACAAGCGTGAACCGTTCCGCCACAAATCGTTTCTCTCCGATATCGCCGTCGGCGTGATCTGCGGCCTGGGGGTCGAAGGTTACCGTGCTGCGATCGATTTCGCGCTCAAAAAGCTATAAATCACAATAATTGCAATCGATCGGCAAGTTTCCTGCCGATTACTACTACGAATATTTTGAGGGGTTCCCATGGATTTACGTAAACTGAAGACCTTGATCGACCTGGTCGCAGAATCAGACATCGCCGAGCTTGAAGTGACTGAAGGCGAAAGCAAGGTCCGCATCGTCAAATCCTCGGCCACTCCGCACAACCAGCTGGTGATGATGCAGCCCCAGGCCATGGCGCAGCAGCCGGTCCAGGGCGCCGCGCCGGCGCCGGCGGCTCCAGCTGCCGCGGCCATCGATGCCGCTCCCACGGGCCATGTGGTGAAGTCGCCAATGGTGGGCACCTTCTACCGCGCCGCCTCGCCCGGCTCGGCGCCGTTCGTCGATGTCGGCGCCACCGTCAAGGAAGGCGACACCCTGTGCATCATCGAGGCAATGAAGCTGTTGAACGAGATCGATGCCGATGCATCCGGCGTGATCCAGCAAATCCTGGTCGAGAACGGCCAGCCAGTCGAGTTCGGTCAGCCGCTGTTCATCATCGGCTAACGGGAAGCGGCCTGCGGCGGCCCGGCCGCCGCGGTCATGCCTGCTCCTGTTCCTCCCCTTAACGCCGACACCCTGACACTCCCCAACCATGTTTGAAAAAATCCTCATTGCCAATCGCGGTGAAATTGCGCTGCGCATACAGCGCGCCTGCCGCGAGATGGGCATCAAGACCGTGGTCGTCCACTCGGAAGCGGACCGCGAAGCCAAGTACGTGAAACTGGCCGATGAATCGGTCTGCATCGGCCCGGCCGCCTCTTCCCTGAGCTACCTGAGCATGCCGGCCATTATCAGCGCGGCCGAAGTGACGGATGCCGAAGCGATCCATCCCGGCTACGGCTTCCTGTCCGAGAACGCCGATTTCGCCGAGCGCGTGGAGCAATCCGGCTTCGTCTTCATCGGCCCGCGCTCGGACGCGATCCGCCTGATGGGCGACAAGGTGTCCGCCAAGCAGGCCATGATCAAGGCCGGCGTGCCCTGCGTGCCCGGCTCGGACGGCGCCTTGCCGGAAGACCCGAAGGAAATCGTGCGTATCGCCCGCAAGGTCGGTTATCCGGTCATCATCAAGGCGGCCGGCGGCGGCGGCGGACGCGGCATGCGCGTGGTGCATACCGAGGCGGCGCTGCTGTCGGCGGTGACCATGACCCGCACCGAGGCCGGCACCGCGTTCGGCAACCCGGAAGTCTATATGGAGAAGTATCTGGAAAATCCGCGCCATGTGGAGATCCAGGTGCTAGCCGATGAATTCAAGAACGCGGTCTGGCTGGGCGAGCGTGACTGCTCGATGCAGCGCCGCCACCAGAAGGTGATCGAGGAAGCGCCGGCAGTCGGCATTCCCAGGAAGCTGATCGAGAAGATCGGCGACCGCTGCGCCGAAGCCTGCCGCCGCATCGGCTACCGCGGCGCCGGCACCTTCGAGTTCCTGTACGAGAACGGCGAGTTCTACTTCATCGAGATGAACACCCGTATCCAGGTCGAGCATCCGGTGACCGAGATGATCACCGGCATCGACCTGGTGCAGGAGCAGATCCGCATCGCCGCCGGCGAGAAGCTGCGTTTCCGCCAGCGCGATGTCGAGCTCAAGGGCCATGCGATCGAATGCCGCATCAATGCCGAGGACCCGTTCAAGTTCACGCCCTCGCCAGGGCGCATCACATCCTGGCATCCGCCCGGCGGCCCCGGCATCCGGGTCGACTCCCATGCCTATGCCGGCTATTACGTGCCGCCGCATTACGACTCCATGGTGGGCAAGGTGATCGCCTACGGCGCCACCCGCGAGCAGGCGATCCGCCGCATGCAGATCGCGCTGTCGGAAATGGTGGTGGAAGGCATCCTGACCAACATCCCGCTGCACCGCGAACTGATGGTGGATGCGCGCTTCATCGAGGGCGGCACCAACATTCATTACCTGGAGCACAAGCTGGCGACCAAGCCGGACTTGCCCAAGGAAGCGGCCTGACCGGATGATGCAGGGCCGGCAGCCGCCGGCCTCCGGGCTTTTTCAAGCGGGCGGCATGCCGCCCGCTTGCATTCGTGATTGCCCTTTGCGTATTGCCGATTGCCGATTGCACGCTGCGATTGCGCTTCCCATCCCGAACAAAGCTGTTATATATAGCGGCCAGACCGGACACCATCCATCCAACCCGACGGAATACTCATGAGCTGGACTGAAATCGTGATCGAAGTACCCCTGCACCAGGCCGAACTGCTGTCGGACGCGCTGATGGAGGCCGGCGCACTGTCGGTGTCGGTGGAAGATGCCGATGCCGGCACCGATGCCGAGCAGCCGGTGTTTGGCGAACCCGGCATGGAGCCGACCCAGCCCGGCTGGGAACGCAGCCGCGTGGTGGCGCTGGCCGATGCCGATGCCGACCACAAGGCCATCATCGCCGATGCGCTCGCTGCGCTGGGCCTGTCGGCCGGCGAGGTGCGGCATGAGCTGCGCGCGGTGGCGGACCAGGACTGGGTGCGGCTGACGCAATCGCAGTTCGAGCCCATCCATATCGGCAGGAACATCTGGGTGGTGCCGAGCTGGCACGACGCGCCCGATCCAGCTGCGCTGGTGCTGGAACTGGACCCTGGCCTCGCGTTTGGCACCGGCAGCCATCCCACTACCCGGCTCTGCATGGAGTGGCTGGAATCCCATCCGCCGCATGGCCTGTCGGTGCTCGACTATGGCTGCGGCTCCGGCATCCTGGCCATGGTAGCCGCGAAGCTGGGGGCAACGCCGGTGGCCGGTGTCGACATCGACCCGCAGGCGATCGAATCGGCCAACTTCAATGCGCAGCGCAACCATTGCGACATTGCCTACTTCCTGCCCGACCAGTTCGGCGCCGCCGAAGCGCACACCCGCTACGACGTGGTGGTGGCCAACATCCTGTCCAGCCCGTTGAAGCTGATGGCGCCGATGCTGGCCGGCCGGGTCAAGCCGGGCGGCGCCCTGGTGCTGTCGGGCGTACTGGCGCGCCAGGCGCAGGAGGTCATCGATGCCTATGCGCCCTACATCGCGCTGAGCGTCTGGGCCGAGCGTGAAGGCTGGGTGGCGCTGGCAGGTGCCGCCAAGACCGACGGCGGCCGGTAATGGCCACGGTGCTGGCGACCCGCTGCCCGCACTGCCGGACCACGTTCCGGGTCGTCCAGGATCAGCTCAAGCTGCGTGGCGGCCTGGTGCGCTGCGGCGCCTGCAAGGAAATCTTCAACGGCACCGACCACCTGCTGCGGCCAATGGAGCCGCCGGCGCCCGCGGCTGCGCCGCAGCCTGACGCGGCAGCTCCAGCGGCGGCGTCTGCTTCATCTGCTTCACCTGATCCGACCACGCCCGTTGCGCCGGCACAGCCGCCGGCCGATGCGTCCCCTGCGCCAGCCGCCTCATCCACGCCGCCGGCGGCTACCCCGCCGGCCGACCAGCCATCACCCGATCCGCTGCTGCGCATGACGCTGATGGACTTCTCCCACTTCGATGAGGAGCCCGGAAAGCCCGAAAAGCCCGACACGCCGCCGCCCGCGACAACACAGCCGCCCGTCCAGCCCGCGTTCTCCTTGCCGCGCACGGCCGCCGCGCCAGCCGCGGAGCAGGCCAGCGCCGGCGCACGCGCCGCCGACAGCGGCGACGACCTCGGGCGCGTGATCGACGACCTGAAGAGCAAGCCGTGGCGCGGCATGAGCGGCAAGCGCGCGCGGCCCGACGAGGATGCGATCGACGCGCTCGACTCGGCCGAGCCGGACTTCGTGATGCAGGCGCGCCGCCAGCAGCGCCTGTCGCGCGGCACCAGGCTGGGCCTGCTGGCCGGATCGGCAGTCCTGTCGCTGCTGCTGGCCTTCCAGGTCGTGTATCACTTCAGAGTGCAGCTGGCGGCCGCTTCGCCCGCCGCCTCCACCATGCTGGCCGGGGTGTGCCGCCTGGCCGGCTGCACCGTTGGCCTGCCGGCCCATATCGAGATGGTAACCATCGAGTCGAGCGAGCTGCAGGCCCTGCCAGGCAACACCGATACGTTTACGCTGCTGGCCCTGCTGCGCAACCGCAGCGCCACCCGACAGCAATGGCCGCACATCGAGCTGACCCTGAACGACGCCAACGAGGCCGCGGTGGCGCGCCGGGTGATCGCGCCACGCGACTACCTGCCCGCCGGCCAGGATCCCGCTGAAGGCTTTGCACCCAATTCCGAGCAGCCGGCACGGCTGGTGTTCAACCTCACGCAGGTCAAGGCCGCCGGTTTTCGCGTCTACCTGTTCTATCCCTGATCCTCATCCTCTTTCCTGAACGGACTTTCCATGACTGCCCTCATCTGCGGTTCGCTTGCTTTCGATACCATCATGTCCTTCGGCGGCCGCTTTTCCGAAGCCCTGCTGGCCGACCAGCTGCACAAGATCAACGTGGCCTTCCTGGTGCCCAGCATGCGCCGCGAGTTTGGCGGCTGCGCCGGGAACATCGCCTATAACCTGAAGCTTTTGGGCGGCGATCCGCTGATCATGGCCACCATAGGCCAGGACGGCGGCGCCTATCATGAGCGGCTGGACCAGCTGGAAATCTCGCGGCGCTGCATACGCACGATAGACGACGCCTATACCGCGCAGGCCTTCATCACCACCGATGCCGGCAGCAACCAGATCACCGCCTTCCATCCGGGCGCGATGTCGGTGTCGTTCGAGAACAAGGTGGCCGACGCCGGCGCCGTCAAGCTGGCCATCATCGCGCCCGATGGCCGCGACGGCATGCTGCAGCATGCGCAGCAATGCGCCGACCTGAACGTGCCCTTCATCTTCGATCCAGGCCAGGGCATGCCGATGTTCGACGGCGCCGAGCTGACCCGCTTCATTGAACTTGCCACCTGGGTTGCAGTCAACGACTACGAAGCCGAAATGCTGACGGCCCGCACCGGCCTTTCCCTGGCCGACATCGCAGCCAGGGTGGATGCGCTGGTCGTGACGCGCGGCGAGAACGGCTCCGAAATCCATACCGGCGGCAAGCGCATCGACATCCCCTGCGTGCCGGTCGAGAAAGTGGTCGACCCCACCGGCTGCGGCGACGCCTTCCGCGCCGGCATGATGCATGGCCTGTCGCGCGGCTACGATTGGGAAACCACGGGTCGCATCGCCAGCCTGATGGGCGCGATCAAGATCACCCATCAGGGCGGCCAGAACCATGCGCCGTCGCTGGCCGAAATCGAAGAGCGCTTCGAGCAGGCTTTCGGTTACCGTTTCTGACCACGCACAGACAGGGAGAACAGCATGCGCAAGATACTGGGCATCAGCCTGGCCCTCGCCGCGATGTCCGGCTGCGCCGGCGACCCCGGCCTGCCTTTCACGTCATCCACCCAGGGAACCACGGTGGTGCGCAACGCCATGGTGATCGGGGTGGAGATGCCGCCCTCGGCGGACGCGATCGCCCGCCTGCAGCTGCGCTATGACAACGGCAGCGTTGCCACTGAAGAAGTGATGACGACCGAAGTGTTCAAGGTGGGCGACAAGGTCAGGGTCACCCACAGCCGCGGCACCGCGCGCATCGAGCGGCTGGAGTAAGCCGCTCGTTCGTCAGAACGCCAGCGGCAGCAGCAGCGCGCTGCTGACCGACAGCGCGATGCGCAGCAGCAGGAAGGCAACGATGGGGCTCAAGTCGATGCCGCCCATCAGCGGTATGATCCGCCGCAGCGGACGCATCATGGGCTCGTTCATGGCCCTGACCAGCGGCGCCAGCGGCGCATGCGGATTGACCCAGCTGAAGATCACTTCAATGAGCAACAGGCCCATCAGGCCATACAGTATCCACTGCACCAGCCGCAACAGCGACAGCACGATCAGTGCCTGCGGCGTGACGCTGGCGGCGATCAGCAAATCCAGCGCAACCGATACCATGATCATCAGGAAGGCGCCGATCAGTGAAGCCCAGTCATAGCCGCCCACGCCCGGCAGCAGCCGGCGCAGCGGCTTGACCAGCCAGTCGGTCGCCTGGAACATGAAATGCGCGAAGCTCATCGGCGGGCGCACCCGCACTGCCTGCATCCAGAAACGCAGCAGAAAAAGCGCACCCAGGATGCCGGTAACGGTATCGACGATCAGACCAAAAATGCTGTACAGCACGGCGTTGTTCTCCCTGATAAAAAACCCGCTGCATGACGGGCGGTCATGCAGCGGGCATTGTGCCCGAACTTAAGCGGGCGACCAAGCAGCCAGCGTCTTAAGGACGGTTGGTGCCGGTCGGGAACGGCCAGGCTGCAGCCGGGTTGATGACGGTCTTCACAGCGGGCGTTGCCGGCGCGGCGGGCGCTGCTGCTGGTGCAGGTGCTGCGGTCTTGGCGGCCGTGGTGGCTGCACTTTTACGGGCTGCCGCTTTTTTAGGCGCTGCGGTCTTGGCCGGTGCTGCAGCCTTCTTCGCTGGCGCAGCCTGCGGTGCCTTCTTCGCTACGGCCGTCTTGGCTGGCGCTTTCTTGGCAACGGCCTTTTTGGCGACCGCTTTCTTGGCGACGGCCGTCTTGGCTGGCGCCTTCTTCGCTACCGCCTTCTTGGCGACTGCCTTCTTGGCTACCGCCTTCTTGGCGACGGCTTTCTTGGCGACCGCCTTCTTGGCTACCGCCTTTTTGGCGACCGCTTTCTTGGCGACCGCCTTCTTGGCGACTGCCTTCTTGGCTACCGCCTTCTTCGCGACTGCCTTCTTGGCTACCGCCTTTTTAGCGACCGCTTTCTTGGCGACTGCCTTCTTGGCTACCGCCTTCTTCGCGACTGCCTTCTTGGCTACCGCCTTCTTGGCTACCGCTTTCTTGGCGACTGCCTTCTTGGCTACGGCCTTCTTGGCGACCGCTTTCTTGGCCGGAGCGGCTGCCTTCTTTGCTACCGGCTTGCCGGTAGCAGCTTTTTTCGCAGCGGTTTTCTTCGCTGCGGTTTTCTTTGCTGCTGTTGCCATTTGTTTCTCCTTCACGTGATAGGAAATCAAGCTAAAGATCGAACCCGCCCGTGGCATCGCGCTGCCCCGGGCGGGTTATTCATCGGCACAAGCAGGCTGCGCTTGCGCTAATGAATTCGGCACCAGCTGAACTGCTGCATCTCCTCGTTCATGCAGCACTTCAGCCATCATTGGCTGTTGCGGCGCGCAAGCGCGCGGCGACCGCCAAAAAAAACGCCGGCCACAAAGCCGGCGTCGGAATACTGTTTCAAAAAGGACAAACCGTTTTTCGAAGAAAACGCCGCCTTGCCCGACAGGATCGGGCGCAGCGGCGTTTGCAGGTCAGAGCGTTCAGATTTTCTACTGTCCATTCAATTCGGTTTTACCCTTTCTTGGCCCACCGTCTTTCTGGTTCCAGTTCATCTTGGGCAGCGGCTCTCGCTTTCATGCATCCCACCGATACCGATGCTCGGGGACGGATCAACTGCGATGCCGTCTTGGTGCTGATAAGGCCAACCGCTGTCGTTTGTCGCTTTAACTTAATCCCAGTTAAGCGCTCCACCCGTCTGGTATTCGATGACCCTTGTTTCGAAAAAGTTTCGCTCTTTCTTCAGGTCGATCATCTCGCTCATCCAGGGGAACGGATTTTCTTCTTGCGCGAACATCGCTTCCAGACCGATTTGCTGTGCGCGACGATTTGCGATGAAGCGGAGGTAGCCTTTGAACATGGGTGCATTCAGCCCTAGCACACCACGCGGCATTGTATCCTCTGCGTAGCGATATTCCAACTCCACGGCCTGCAAAAACAACGCTTTGATTTCGTCCTTGAACTCGGGCGTCCAGAGGTGCGGATTCTCCATCTTGATCGTGTTGATCAGGTCGATGCCGAAGTTGCAGTGCATGGACTCGTCGCGCAGGATGTACTGGTACTGTTCGGCCGCACCCATCATCTTGTTCTGACGGCCCAGCGCAAGGATCTGCGTGAAGCCGACATAGAAGAACAGGCCTTCCATCAGGCAGGCAAACACGATCAGCGACTTGAGCAGCTTCTGGTCCGCTTCGGTGGTGCCGGTCTTGAAGGCGGGATCGGTCAGCACGTCGATGAAGGGGATCAGGAACTCATCCTTGTCGCGGATCGATGCGACTTCATGATAGGCGTTGAAGATCTCGCCTTCATCCAGGCCCAGCGACTCGACGATGTACTGGTAGGCATGGGTGTGGATCGCTTCCTCGAAGGCCTGGCGCAGCAGGTACTGGCGGCATTCGGGCGCAGTGATGTGGCGGTAGGTGCCCAGCACGATGTTGTTAGCGGCCAGCGAATCGGCGGTGACGAAGAAGCCGAGGTTGCGCTTGACCAGGCGACGCTCGTCGTCGGTCAGGCCGTTCGGGTTCTTCCACAGCTCGATGTCGCGCTGCATGTTGATTTCCTGCGGCATCCAGTGATTGGCGCAGCCGGCGAGGTACTTGTCCCAAGCCCACTTGTACTTGAACGGCACCAGCTGGTTGACGTCGGTCTGGCCGTTGATGATGCGCTTGTCGGCGGCATTGACGCGGCGCTCGGCGACCGGCGCGGCATCGGGCTGCGCCATCACCGCGGGGTTGTATGCCACGTCCTGATTTGCCGGGCTGGCAGGCACTGCGGCTTGCAGGCGGGCTTGCGGCTCGGGTGCGCGCGGCGCGGGTGTAGAGGTAACTTCATCGTCCCAGGAAAGCATCGTCGTGTCCTTTACATGTCTTTGATTTGCAGCCGCCATGCGGTGTCGGGCGGCGTTCTTCGGAGCCTCGTGAAGCGCTGGCAACCGCCTCGGAGACCGTCATCCGGCGGCGCTTTCCTGCAATGCTGCACTGCTGGAAAGCACGCGATCGCGGCCCCGAAATGGTGGGCGTATTTTACACCAGTCGGCAAAAATGACCACTACAGATAGGGCCTGAAGCCTGAAAAGCGCCATATCTAGTGTTTGCAAAAACATACACCCGCGTCGGCCTGCCTAGCGCCCCGGCCTAGCGCGCGCCGCTTGCCAGTGTTTGCCGCGCCATGCGCGCCGGTCTTTATGAACTCTGTTTGAGGCATTCGTGATACAGGCCAGAAATCCGGCCAGCCGACGGAACCCATACGGCCGAGTGCCTTCTACCTAACAGGTGCCGGCGCGGCCACGCGCCGGCGTAGTCAATCATCACAGTTATTGGAAACAGTCATGTGCGGCATAGCAGGAGAACTGCGGTTCGATCAACAATTTGCGGACGTCGCTGCGGTCGTCCGGATGGCGGAGTCGCAGGCGCGTCGCGGTCCCGACGGCGAAGGCATCTTCAGCCTCGGCAGCCGCTGCTTCGGCCACCGGCGCCTGTCCATCATGGACCTGAGCCAGCGCGCCCACCAGCCCTTCATCGACAATCTGCTCGGCCTGGGCATCGTCTTCAACGGCGCCATCTACAACCATCACGAGCTGCGCGCAGAGCTGCAGGCGCAAGGCTATCAGTTCGCTTCCACCGGCGACACGGAAGTCATCATCAAGGCCTGGCATGCATGGGGACCGGCCGCATTGGACCGGCTGTACGGCATGTTTGCGTTTGCCCTGTGGGAACGCGATAGCGGCATCACTTACCTGGCGCGCGACCGGCTCGGCATCAAGCCGCTGTACTACGCGCAGGACCGGGAGCGGCTGCGCTTTGCCTCCACGCTGCCGGCGCTGCTCAAGGGCGGCGGCATCGACACCACGCTGGATGCGCAGGCGCTGCATCATTACCTGAGCTGGCATGCGGTGGTGCCGGCGCCGCTGACGATGCTGCGCGGCGTGAGAAAGCTCGCGCCCGCGACCTACATGACGGTGCATCCCGACGGCCGCAGCGAGACCACCACCTGGTGGCGTCTGGACTTCCCCGGCAAGGCCGAGGATGAACAGCGCAGCTTCGGGGAATGGCGCGACATGGTGCTGGAATCGCTGCGCCTGTCGGTCAAGCGGCGCCTGGTGGCCGACGTGCCGGTCGGCGTGCTGCTCTCCGGCGGCCTGGACTCCAGCCTGATCACCGGCCTGCTGGCCGAAGCCGGCACCAGGGACCTGCGCACCTACTCGATCGGCTTCGAGGCGGTGGACCAGGAGGCCGGCGACGAGTACTACTACTCGGACCTGATTGCGAAGCATTACGGCACCGTGCATGAAAAACTGCACATTCCCGCCGACCATCTGCTGGCCTCGCTGCCGGACGCGATCGCCGCGATGTCCGAGCCCATGGTCAGCCATGACTGCGTGGCCTTCTACCTGCTGTCGCAGGCGGTGTCGAAGCACAGCCGCGTGGTGCAGAGCGGCCAGGGCGCCGACGAAGTGTTCGGCGGCTATCACTGGTATCCGCCGCTGGCCGACATGCATGACGACGAGGCCGGCGTGGCGGCCTATCGCAAGGTGTTCTTCGACCGCAGCCACCAGGACCTGATGGGACTGCTCCAGGCCGGCAAGGACATGCCCGACTGGAGCGGCAACTTCCTGCGCGACCATTTCGCGATGCCCGGCGCGAACAGCGCGATCGACCGCGCGCTGCGCCTCGACACCACGGTGATGCTGGTCGACGACCCGGTCAAGCGGGTCGACAACATGACCATGGCCTTCGGCCTGGAAGCGCGCGTGCCCTTCCTCGACCATGACCTGGTGGAGCTGGCGGCGCGCATCCCGGCGCGCCACAAGATCGCCGAGGGCGGCAAGTATGTGCTGAAGGAAGCGGCGCGCCGCGTGATACCGGCCGCGGTGATCGACCGTCCCAAGGGCTATTTCCCGGTGCCGGCACTGAAGTACCTGCGCGGCGATTTCCTGGAGTACGTGCGCGGCCTGCTCGACTCGCCGCGCGCGCGCGAACGCGGCCTGTTCCAGCGCGACGCCGTGGAACGCATGCTGGCCGCGCCGGACAGCGCCATCACGCCGCTGCGCGGCTCCACCCTGTGGCAGCTGGCGCTGCTGGAAGCCTGGCTGCAGACCAATGGCCTGTGACCCAGCGGCCCAACGATGAATATGGAAAGAAGCAAATGAACACTCCGCAACAACAAGGCGCCGGCACCACCTTGCGGCCGCCGCTGGCCACCGACGCTGAAACGAGCACCGCGCCGCACGCCAATGTGATCCTCGATTGCGGCTGGGGCCGCCTGATGTACGCGCCCTCGTTCGAATCCACCAGGCTGCTGGCCTCGGAACTGATGCAGGAAGAAGCCGGCAAGCGCGACATCGCGCTGTACGTGCAGGCGCCGCAGCTGCTGCTGGCCGAAGCGCCGGCCAGCCTGTTCCTCGATCCGTCGCTGATGTTCCGGCGGCCGCTGTCGGCCGATGCGCCGGCGGCCGGCACCGCGCAGGGCGTGGTGATACGGCGCCTGACCACGCGCGCCGACATTGCCGCGATGAACCGGCTCTACAGCATGCGCGGCATGGTGCCGCTGGAGCCGCGCACCGTGTGGCGGCAGCGCGAATCGGATGCGCTGATCTACCTGATCGCCGAGGATGAACGCACCGGCGAAGTGATCGGCTCGGTGATGGGCGTGGACCATGCGCTGGCCTTCGGCGACCAGGAAGGCGGCAGCAGCTTCTGGTGCCTGGTGGTCGATCCGCAAACCACCATGGCCGGCGTCGGCACGTCGCTAGTCAACCAGCTGATCGATCTCTTCACCAGCCGCGGCCGCGCCTTCCTTGACCTGTCGGTGCTGCACACCAACCAGAATGCAATCGGCCTGTACCAGAAGCTGGGCTTTACGCAGACCACCGGCTTTGCGGTCAAGCACAAGAACTCGATCAACGAGCGGCTGTTCATCGATACCGCCGAGGTGTCGGCGCTCAACCCCTATGCCCGCATCATCGTGGACGAAGCGCGCCGGCGCGGCGTCGGCGTGGAAATCGTCGATGCCGAGGCCGGCATCTTCAAGCTGCGCCATGTCGGCCATGAAATGCTGTGCCGGGAATCCCTGACCGAGCTGACCGGCGGCGTCGCCATGACCTGGTGCCAGGACAAGGTGCTGACGCTGCGGCGCCTGGCGTCGGTCGGCCTGCGCGTGCCGCAGCAGCGGGTGGCCGGCGACGCCGAGGCCGACGCCGCCTTTCTGCGCGAGCATGGCGAGATCGTGGTCAAGCCGGCGCTGGGCGAACAGGGCAAGGGCATCAGCATGGGCGTGCGCACCGAAGAGGACCTGGCCAATGCGATACAGCGGGCACAGAAGGAAGGCGGCCATGTGGTGCTGGAGCAATTCTGCAGCGGACAGGACCTGCGCATCGTCGTGATCGGCTACAAAGTCGTGGCCGCGGCGATACGCCGGCCGGCCGAAGTCACAGGCGACGGCCAGTCCACGCTGGCGCAGCTGATCGAGCGCCACAGCGCGCGGCGCGCGGCCGCCACCGGCGGTGAAAGCCGCATTCCGATGGATGCCGAAACCGAGCGCTGCCTGGCCGAACAGGGCCTGACGATGGCATCGGTGCCGGAAGACGGCCAGCGGGTGCAGGTGCGCAAGACCGCGAACCTGCACACCGGCGGCACCATCCACGATGTCACCGCGTCATTGCATCCGACGCTGCGCGCCGCGGCCGAAAGCGCGGCGCGGGCGCTGCGCATCCCGGTGGTGGGCCTCGACTTCCTGGTGCCTGCGCCGGAGCAGGAAGAGTACGTGATCATCGAGGCCAATGAACGTCCCGGCCTTGCCAACCATGAGCCGCAGCCGACCGCGCAGCGCTTCATCGACCTCCTGTTTCCCTATACCGCCTGAGCCCCCATGCAGAAACTCCCGATTGATGCCGACTACCTCAAGACCACGCTGCTCGAACTGCTGGCCATCCCCAGCCCGACCGGGCTGACCGATGAAATCGTCCACTACACCGGCGCCAAGCTCGAAGCGCTCGGCGTGGCCTATGAACTGACCCGGCGCGGCACGATCCGCGCCATCCTGCGCCGCAACCTGCCGGAACGGCGGCGCACCAACCCGGCCTGCGCCATCGTCGCCCATCTCGACACGCTGGGCGCGATGGTGCGCGAGATCAAGCCCAGCGGCCGGCTGTCGCTGATGCCGGTGGGCACCTGGTCAAGCCGCTGGGCCGAAGGCGGCCGCGTCACGCTGTTTACCGATACCGGCCGCGAGCGCGGCTCGGTGCTGCCATTGATGGCCTCGGGCCATGTGTACAACGAGGCCATCGACAGCCAGCCGGTCAACTGGGACCAGCTCGAACTGCGCATCGACGCGCCGATCTCGTCGGCGGCGGACGCAAAGGCGCGCGGCATCCAGATCGGCGACTTCGTTGCCTTCGACGCCGCGCCGGAAGTGCTGGAAAACGGCTACATCGTCTCGCGCCACCTCGACGACAAGGCCGGCGTGGCCGCGGTGCTGGCCGCGTTGAAGGCCGTGGTCGACAGCAAGGCCACGGTGCCGATGAACTGCCACCTGGTGTTTACGCTGACCGAGGAGGTCGGCTCGGGCGCACGCGCCGTGATCGAGAGCGACGTCAGCGAAGTCATCGGCGTGGACATCGGCCCGGTGGCCACCGGCCAGGGCGCGCATGAACTGGGCGTCACCATCCCGCTGATGGACTCGGCCGGGCCGCACGACTACCACCTGACGCGGCGCCTGCTGCGGCTGTGCGAGGATCACGACATCCCGAGCCACCGCGATGTATTCCGCTTCTACCATTCCGACGCCAGCGCGGCGGTGAATGCGGGCCACGACGTGCGCACGGCCCTGCTGTGCTTCGGCGCCGACGCCTCGCACGGCTATGAGCGCACCCATCTGTCGGGCCTGGTCAACCTGGCCGAACTGCTGGCGCTGTATATCCAGAGCGGCCCCACCATCGCCAGCGACCGCGAGCGCTGGGTCGATTCGGTGGAAGGCTTTTCCCATCAGCTCGATGCCGACCAGCTGGCGCGCGCCGACACGCCGTTGCCGGATGCGAACGAACTGGTGCGGCCGGGCGAGACGGCCGCGGCGGACGAGGAAAAGGGCGACGCCAAGGCCTGATCAGGCGGTCGCGGCAACGCCCCTCATGCCGGCTGCTGCGCCGTTTGCTGCAGCGGCAGCCGCAGCACTGCCACGCCCTCGCCCACCGCCGGATGCACATCGAAGCCCAGCTTCCTGACCATGTCCAGCAGCGGCCGGTTGTCCAGCAGCGCCTCGCCGACGATTTCCCGGGTGCCGCGGCTCCTGCAATAGGCGATCAGCTTGTGCATCAGCATCATGCCCAGCCCGCGGCCCTTCATGTCGGAGCGCACGATGATGGCGAACTCGGCCTTGATGTTGTCGGGGTCGGCAATGGCGCGCGCCACGCCCAGGGTTTCCTGGCTGCCATCGGCACGCCGGCGCACGGCAACAAAGGCCATCTCGCGGTCATAGTCGATCTGGGTCAGGCGTGCCAGTTGCGACGGCCGCAGCTCGCGCATGCGGGAGAAGATGCGAAAGCGCACATCCTCGGGGTCGAGCGCATTGAAGAAGTGCAGGTGTTCCTCGCCGTCCTCGGGCCGGATCGGCCGCAGCAACAGGGTTTCATCCTGCCATGGCACCGTTTCCTCCAGTTCGTTCGGATAGGGCCGGATCGCCAGCCTGGCCCGGCCATCGCCGACCGGGCGCGGCGCCAGCTTGACGCGGGCATCCAGCGCGATCACGCCGTTGGCATCGGCCAATAGCGGATTGATGTCGAGCTCGACGATCTCCGGGATGTCGGTCACCAGATGCGACAGCTTGACCAGCGTCAGGCAGATGGCGTCGATGTCGGCCGGCGCCTGGTTGCGGTAGCCGCGCAGCAGCCTGGCAACCCGCGTGCGCGCCACCATCGCCTGCGCCAGCGGCATGTTCAATGGCGGCAGCTCCATGGCATGGTCGGCGGTGACTTCCACGGCAATGCCGCCCTGGCCGAACAGCAGCACCGGGCCAAAGACGGGATCGGTGGCAACGCCGACGATCAGCTCGTGCGCGCGCGGCCGGCGCGCCATGGCCTGCACTGTGAAGCCCGACAGCGTGGCCTCGGGCAGAAGGTCGCGCAGGCGCCGCTGCATCGCGGTGGCCGCGGCCAGCACCGCCGGCGCGTCCTCCAGGTCCAGCACCACGCCGCCGACGTCGGACTTGTGGCTGATCTGCGGCGACAGGATCTTCAGCGCCACCGGGAAGCCGATCTCGCTGGCCGCCGCCGCCGCTTCCTCGGCGCTGGCGGCGGTGCGGGTGGCCACCACCGGAATGCCGTAGGCCGCCAGCAGCCGATGCGATTCGGGTTCGCTCAGCATGCTGCGGCAACCGGCGAGCACCTCGCGCACCAGTTCGCGGGCGGCGGCACGGTCGGCACCGAAGTCCTGCGGCAGCGAGGGCGGCACCTGCATCAGCAGTTCCTGGTTGCGCCGGTACTGCACGATCTGCATGAAGCCGCGCACCGCTTCCTCGGGCGTGTCATAGGTGGGGATGCCCTGGTCGGCAAACACCTGGCGCGCCGCCGCCAGTCCGTCGCCGCCCAGCCAGCAGGCCAGCACGTTGCGCGCGCTCTTGGCCAGCAGCGGCGCGACTGCCTCGGCCACGTCCATGCTGGGCACGATGGCAGTCGGCGCATGGATGAACAGCAGCGCGTCCGAGCCCGGATCGGCCAGCAGGAGTTCGGCCGCCTGCCGGTAGCGTTCGGCCGGCGCATCGCCGATGATGTCGACCGGATTGCCATGCGACCAGGTCAGCGGCAGCACGGCGTCCAGCGCTTGCAGGGTTTGCGGCGCCAGCGTGGCGAGCTTGCCGCCGTCGGCGATCAGGGCGTCGGTCGCCATCACGCCCGGGCCACCGCCATTGGTGAGGATGCAAAGCCGTTCGCCCACCAGCGGCCGCGCCCGTCCCAGCGTTTCCACCGCCGAGAACAGGTCTTCGGTGGAATCGACCCGCAGCATGCCGGCGCGGCGTATCGCGGCGTCGTACACATCGTCCGCGCCGGCCATGGCGCCGGTGTGCGAGGCCGCCGCGCGCGCGCCTTCGGCGGCGCGGCCGGCCTTGATCACCAGCACCGGCTTGCTGCGCGCCGCCGCCCGCGCCGCCGACATGAATTTGCGGGCATCGCGGATGTCCTCTATATAGAGCAGGATGGCGCGGGTGGCGCTGTCGCCGGCCAGATAGTCGAGCAGGTCGCCGAAGTCGATGTCGGCGGCTTCGCCCAGCGATACGAAGCGCGAGAAGCCGATGCCGCGGCTGCCGGCCCAGTCCAGCACGCCCGTCACCAGTGCGCCCGACTGCGACACGAACGCCAGCTTGCCCGGGCGCGCGCCCATGTGCGCGAAGCTGGCGTTGAGGCCGATGCCGGGCACCAGCATGCCCACGCAATTGGGGCCGAGGATGCGCAAGAGCGAGGTGCGCGCCGCGTCCAGCATGCGCTGCTTCAGGCTCACGCCATGCCGGTCCACGGCGCTGCCCAGGCCAGCGGTCAGCACGATGGCGGCGCGGGTGCCGCGCGCGCCCAGTTGCGCGATCAGGTCCGGCACCGTGTGCGGCGGCGTGCAGATCACGGCCAGGTCGGGCGCCGCCGGCAGCGCGGCCACGTCGCGGTAGACCGGCTGGCCGGCAAGTTCGTCGTACTTGGGATTGACCGCGTACAGCGCGCCGCGGAAGCCGCCGGCCAGCAGATTGGCCAGCACGGTGGCGCCCACGCTGTGCGGCCGCGCCGACGCGCCGATCACCGCGACCGACTTCGGCTCGAACAGGTATTGCAGGTTGCGTGTGCTCATGAAGCGCTCCACAAGAGGGGTATCGGAACATTTTGACCTGGGTCAAACGGCGCAGAAACATGGCGCGGCAAGGCATTGGAACAGTGGACTGCCGAGTAAGAGAATCTTAGGCTAGACATGCAAACCTTTCCAAAATTCCAGCAAGGAGATTGTGATGAGCTACAAGACCATTGTGGTGCATGTCGACCGGTCCAGGCATGCGCCGCAGCGTATCCGCATCGCCGCCGAGCTTGCCCTGCGCGACAATGCGCACCTGACCGGCGTGGCCATGACCGGCATCTCGCGCTATCTGCTGGAGGGCGACGTGGTCAATCAGCATGAACCGGTCCTGGTCACCCATCTCGACTATCTTCGCAAGGAAGCCGAACAGGCGCTGACGCAGTACGAGGAGACCGTGCGCCGCATGGGCGTGCTGTCCTGGGAAAAACGCCTGGTCGACGACGAGCCCGCCGGCGGCCTCAGCCTGGAAGCGCGCTATGCCGACCTGGTGGTGATGAGCCAGACCGACACCAGCGAATCGCTGCCGGGCATCATGAGCGACTTTCCCGAGTATGTGGTGATGAACGCCGGCCGGCCGGTGCTGCTGGTGCCTTACGCCGGCGAATTCACGCAGCTTGGCCGCAAGGTGCTGCTGGCCTGGGACGGCAGCATGGAAGCCAGCCGCGCCATCAACGGCGCCATGCCGATGCTGCGTCAGGCGCAGGAGGTGAAGGTGGTGGTGTTCAATGCCGAGCGCCAGGTCAATGTGCATGGCGAGCAGCCGGGCGCCGACCTGGCGCTCTACCTGGCGCGCCACGGCGTGAAGGTGGATGTGCTGCAGGAAACCACCGAGCAGGACAGCGGCAATGCGCTGTTGTCGCTGGCGGCCGATGTGAATGCCGACCTGCTGGTGATGGGCTGCTATGCGCATTCGCGGTTCCGCGAAGTGCTGCTGGGCGGCGCCACCCGCACGGTGCTGGAATCGATGACGCTGCCGGTGCTGATGTCCCACTGACACGGCACGCAGAGCGCCGCGTCCGCAACGGCGGCGCGGCGCTTTGCGTTTCATGCATCCATCACAGCGCCGGCCCCAGTCCCCATGGGGCTGGCGTGATGCTGACGATGGTGGTGTAGAGCCGTTCGAAGTCCTGTTTCAGGTCCAGGCCGGCCAGCGGATCGCGGTTGCCGGCGAATGCCTCGTCAGCTTCCTGCCATTCCTGCTCGGTCAGATGCTCGCGCAGCGCCGGAAAGATCACCTCCTCTTCCAGCCGCATGTGTCGGGAATAAAAGTCGGCATAGCGCTTTACCTGCTGCACGAAATACGCCAACTCCACCGGCCCGCCGAATTCATGCCGGGCCAGCGCATGCGCCAGCCTGCGCACCATCGCCTCGCCCTGCGCATGCTGCACTTCCAGTTCCACCAGCATCGCGTCATGCAGATGGGTATGGTCGCGCAGCGGCGCGAACAGGAAGCGGTCTTCCTTGGGATGATGCAGGCGCCCGGGGTATTCGCTGATATACAGCAGCATGGCGCGCAGCACCTTCAGGTCCGGCCGCAGGCCCTCTTCCTCCATGGCCCGCGCCAGGTGACGCATGCCATGCACCACGGCTGCGAGCCGCTCATGCTCTTCGCGAACGATGCGCAGCGCCAGCGGCTGCCTGCCCGCCGGCGCCGAAGGGGCGGCAGGTCCATGCCGGCCGGTACGCTCGGCACTGTCAGTCGATGCCATGCCGCTCTCCTTATCGGTAGACCATGACGGGGATGGTCGTGTGGGCCAGCACGCGCTGCGTCTCGCTGCCCAGCAGCAGGCGGTCAAGGCCGCGCCGGCCATGCGACGCCATCCAGATGCAGTCGCAGCCGCGCTCCTCGGCCAGCGCAACGATTTCCCGCCACGGGTCGGGTGCATAGCGCACCACCAGTTCACAGCGCACATGCTCGCGCGCCGCGGCTGCCGCGATCGGCTCCATCAATGCCTGCGCCTCCGCCCGCGCCGCTGCCTCGAAGGCATTGAGGTCGACCATGGCGCCGGCCTCGGGCAGCAGCGGATACATCACCGCGACCGACAGCACGACCAGTTCCGCCCCGGACTCCCGGGCGAAGGCAAGCGCCGCGTCAGCCGCTTTGGCCGACAACGGCGAGCCGTCGCTGGCCAGCAGTATCTTCGAAAACATCATCGTCCTCCCCGACCGGCTTCTCGCCGGTCAACAGATAGTGGACCAACTGGCGCACCGGCCTGATGGCCGCGCCGAACGGCAGGCTTTCCGATCCACGGAAGAACAGCCCGCGCTGCACATCGCCTTTCAATGCATAGGCCAGCCGCGTATCGATGCAGAACTGGCCCGCCTTCGGGTTGCCGTCGCGCAGCCCGCACTGGTGCAGGCAGTCGAAGGCGGCGATGCAGTCGCGTGCATGGGCGCGGCGCTGCAGCTTTTCCTCCTTCATCAGATAGCCTTCCAGCCAGGGGGTTTTGACCGCGCGCGCCGGCAGCCCGGCCGCGCTCATGAAGGTGACGATATCTTCCGGCTTCGCCTCGGCCAGCACGCGCTTGAATTCCGGATGGGCATCGCCCTCCTCGCTGACGGCAAAGGGGGTGCCGAGCTGCACGCCGTTGGCGCCCATCGCGATCAGCGCGCGCACCTGCTCATGGCTGTGGATGCCGCCGGCGACGATCAGCGGGATGCGCTCCGATTCCAGGCCCAGCTCGCGCAGCAGCGCCAGGGTGCCTTCCAGCACCGTGGGGAAGGCGAACTGCGGCGCGTCGATGTCGGCGATGCGCGGCGCGCCGAGGTGGCCGGCCGCAAAGCGCGGGTTCTCGATCACGATCGCATCCGGCAGGCGCTGGCGGCGCATCCATTTCTTCAGCAGGAGCGCAATGCCGCGCGCATCCGACAGGATGGGAATCAGCGCAACATCGGGAAAGTCGCTGGCCAGTTCCGGCAGGTCCAGCGGCAGGCCGGCGCCCACCACGATGGCCTCGGCGCCGCTCTCGCAGGCCTGGCGCACATAGGAAGCGTACTCGGCCACGGCCCGCATCACGTTCACCGCGATCATGCCGCGTCCGCCGGCCAGCGCCAGCGCCGCGCGGATCTCGCGGTCCAGCGCCACCAGGTTGGCGGCATCGATCGCCGCCTTGTCGCGCGAACGGCCGGTCTGCGCCATCAGGTCGGCATGATGGCGGCGCAGATCGACGCTGGAGATCGTGCCCAGCCCGCCCAGCCCGGCCACCGTTCCCGCCAGGCGATGCGCGGAAATACCCACGCCCATGCCGCCCTGCACCACGGGCAGCAAGGTCTTGTTTCGAATGACGAGGGAAGGCAGATCGGTGGGCAGCACGGCGGGATTCCTGGAACAGTGAAGACCGGCCGACTGTAGCAAACGGTCCCGTTTGGAAAATTGACATGGGTCAAAATTGCCCGGACGGCGCGGCCTGCCGCAAGCGCGTCGATCCTGCGTCGATACCCTGTCTCAACGCCTGGCATTCAGGCCGCGCCTTCGCCCTCTCCTTCGTTGAAATGCGCGATCAGGAAGTCGATGAACACCCGCACCTTGGCCGGCAGCTGGCGCCGGCTCGGATAGAACACGTACAGGTCCGCCGGCGCCGGCGCATGGTCCGGCAGCACCACGCGCAGCCGTCCCGAAGCCAGGTATTTCGCCAGGTCCCATTCCGAGCGCAGCAGGATGCCGTGCCCGTCGAGCGCCCAGCCCAGCACCACGTCGCCATCGTTGCTCGACAGCGCGCCGCGCACCTTCACCAGCTGCTCGCGCCGGCCGCGGCCGAGGCGCCAGAGGTTGCCGGGGTCGTTGTTCTGGCGATGCAGGATGCAGCTGTGCCGCGCCAGGTCGTCGGGCGTCTGGGGCACGCCGGCGCGCTTCAGGTAGCCGGGCGACGCGCACAGGAAGCGCTTGTTGGCAAGGATGCGGCGGGCCGACAACCGGGTGTCGGGCAGCGCGCCGAAGCGGATGCCGAGGTCGAACGCCTCCTCCACCAGGTCGATCGGGCGGTCGGTCAGCTGCAGCTGCAATTCGATGTCGGGATAGCTGCGGGCAAACGCCGATACCAGCGGCGCGATGGTGGTGCGGCCGAAGCCGAGCGTGGCATTGACGCGCAGCAGGCCGCGCGGCTCGGCCCGGTGGCTGCTGACGGCATCTTCCATCTCGCGGATGTCGGCCAGGATGCGCTGCGCCTCTCCGAGATAAAGTTCGCCCTCGCTGGTCAGGCTGATGCGGCGGGTGGTGCGGTTGAGCAGCCGCACGCCGAGCCGCTGCTCCATCTGCGCCAGCCGCTTGGTCGCGGCCGGCGGCGTGATGTCGAGTTCGCGCGCGGCCGCCGACAGGCTGCCCTTTCTGGCCAGCGTGGCAAAGAAGGCCATTTCCGAGATGGCGTCGGTTTTCATCATGGAAGCGAATCATAAACCCTTGCCCTGCAAGCCGCGAAGCGGATGCGTCATTCACCCAGGGTAAAGAATGGAATGAACGATGGTAAATAATCGAAACCCCGCGGCGGGCTATGCTGTGGCCACTTTCCAACCCTGCCGGAACCCATCATGAGAATCGTAGAAATCCGCGAGAAAACCCTGCCGATCAGCTCCCCCATCCGCAACGCCTATATCGACTTTTCCAAGATGACGCTGTCGCTGGTGGCGGTGATCACCGATGTCATCCGCGACGGCAAGCCGGTGGTCGGCTATGGCTTCAACTCCAACGGCCGCTACGGCCAGGGCATGCTGATGCGGGAGCGCTTCATCCCGCGCATCATGGAAGCCGACCCGGCCTCGCTGGTCAACGACGAGGGCGACAACCTCGATCCGCACAAGATCTGGAACTGCATGTACACCAATGAAAAGCCGGGCGGCCATGGCGAGCGCTCGGTGGCGATCGGCACCATGGACATGGCGATCTGGGACGCGGTCGCCAAGATCGCCGGCAAGCCGCTGTTCCAGCTGCTGGCCGAGCGCTACGGCGACGGCAAGCCCAACCGTGAAGTATTCGTCTATGCCGCCGGCGGCTACTACTATCCGGGCAAGGGCCTGGAAGCGCTGCAGAATGAAATGCGCAGCTATATCGAGCGCGGCTACAGCGTGGTGAAGATGAAGATCGGCGGCGACAGCCTGGCCGAGGACCAGCGCCGCATCGAGGCGGTGCTGTCGGTGCTGGAGGACGGCCAGCGGCTGTGCGTCGACGCCAACGGGCGTTTCGACATGGACACCGCCATCGCCTATGCCAAGGCGCTGGGCCAGTACAACCTGTTCTGGTACGAGGAAGCCGGCGACCCGCTGGACTATGAACTGCAGTCCATCCTGCGCAGCTACTACAAGAATCCGATGGCCACCGGCGAGAACCTGTTCTCGATGCAGGATGCGCGCAACCTGATCCGCTACGGAGGCATGCGCGCCGACCGCGACTGGCTGCAGTTCGACTGCGCGCTGTCCTACGGTCTGGTCGAGTATCTGCGTACGCTGGACATGCTGCGCGAGCACGGCTGGTCGCCCAGCCGCTGCATTCCGCACGGCGGCCACCAGATGTCGCTCAACATCGCGGCCGGCCTGGGCCTGGGCGGCAATGAATCCTACCCGGACCTGTTCCAGCCCTTCGGCGGCTTCCCGGACGGCGTCGAGGTGAAGGACAGCCGCATCGTGATGCCTGAGCTGCCCGGCATCGGTTTCGAAGGCAAGTCCAACCTGATCAGCGTGATGCGGGAACTGAGCGCCTGACGCGACGGCGACGATCCGTAGAGATGCAAGCCCGGCCCGCCCATGCGCCGCCGGGCTGTTTTTTGCCCTCAAAACAACAAGTAGCCGAAAACCGAACACCAAAATTGATACCTGGAAATAATTTATGGCAAGATAAAGCCAGTTGCCACCAGGAATCATCATGACCAACCTCCTCTTCCGCCTGGAACGACGCGCCCGTTTTCTGATGGGTGGCGTTGCCTGTCTCACCCTGCTCGCGCTGGTGCTGTTCAACAGCCACCTGATCGAGTCCCAACCTTCCTATGACGCCTACGGCTGGTACACCGTCGATTCCCTAAGCCGGAGCATGGTGCTTGCGCGCCGCATGGATAGCGAATCCGCCTGTCGGGAATCGGCGCTGGCCCTTGCCGTGAGCTGCATGCAGGGCAAGTCGCTGAATGCCCAACTGGCCGCCTCGTCGCAAACCCATTAATAAAATTGCATCAGAGAATTTTTTTTCCTGAAATTGTCATTGCGGTATTGAGTTGCAGAAACTTGATTTTTAGAATGGGTTCCTGCTTTCGGTAACCGTTCAGGAGCGCTGCAATGCTTGCCCGCCTCGTCCGTTTCGCATTTTCCGCATGCCTTGCCGTGGGTGCGCTCATGCCTGCCCATGCGACCGCGCTTGACGCCCGGCTGAACGAACAGGTGGTCATGGTGCCGACGGCCAATGGCGCCACACTGGAAACCACGATCTTCCGACCGCCTGGCCAAGGCCCCTTTCCCCTGCTGGTGATGAACCATGGCAAGCAGCCGGGCGACCCGCGCCTGCAGCCGCGCGACCGTTTCTATTACATGAGCCGGGAATTCGTGCGGCGCGGCTATGCGGTGATGGTGCCGATGCGCACCGGCTTTTCCCGCTCCGGCGGCGACTACATGGATTACGGCTGCAACATGACCGGCAACGGCTATCTGCAGGCGATGGACCTGCGCGCCACGATTGCCTATGCCCGCAGCCAGAGCTGGGTGGACGGCGAACGCATCCTGGTGGCGGGCCAGTCCTACGGTGGCCTGGCAACGCTGGCCGCCGGCGCCGGCGCCCTGCCCGGCGTGCGCGGCCTGCTGAACTTTGCCGGCGGCCTGCGCGCCGACGGTGGCGAGTGCCAGTGGAAGACGGCGCTGATCGAGGCCTTTGCCGCCTACGGCAGCCGCAGCACCCTGCCCAGCCTGTGGTTCTATGGCGCCAACGACAGCTACTTCAATCATGAGCTGGCCGGCCGGCTGCATCAGGCCTATGTCGCCGCCGGCGGCCAGGCGCAGCTGGTTGCCTACGACGCCTTCAAGCACGACGCCCATGGCATGGTCGGCAGCCGCGACGGTTTCGCGGTGTGGTGGCCGCAGGCGCGCGGCTTCCTGCAGCGCCTGGGCATGCCGACCGAGGAAGTCGTGGCGATCGCCGAAGATGCGCCGATTCCGCGCAGCTACTTCGCCGCCGTGGGCGACATCGATTCCGTGCCCTTCCTGCGCGAGCGCGGCCGTGAAGCCTATCGGGCCTTCCTGGCCAAGTCGACGCCGCGCGCCTTCGCCGTCTCGGCCAGCGGCGCATGGAGCTGGGCCGAGGAAGGCGAGGATCCGGCCGGCCGGGTGCTCAAGGCTTGCCAGGCCAACAGCCAGCAGCCGTGCCGGCTGTATGCGGTGGATGATTACGTGGTCTGGAACAAAGATGCGGCCGTGCCGGCCAATCTGGCTGGCGGCGAGCGGCAGGAAACAGTGGATCCGGGGCTGACCGCGTCGCTGCGCGGCCGTTGAGGTTCAGCCCGCGCGTCGCCAGGCCAGCAACTCATTGTTGGCCGGCAGAGCGAGGTCGGCCACCGGCGTCAGTCCCTGTGCATGCGCCAGCGCGTCGATGTCTTCCCGGTTGCGCAGCCCCATGTGCGGCGCCTGCGCCCGCAGGCTGGCGTCGAACTGGGCATTGCTGGGCGTGGTGAACTGGCCGTCGCGCCTGAACGGGCCGTAGATGCACAGCATGCCGCCCGGCGCCAGCACCCGGCCGATGCCGCGGAACATCGACTGCACTTCCGGCCACGCCATGATGTGGCAGGTGTTGGCGGTGTAGACGGCGTCGAACGGGCCGGCTGGCCAGTCATTTGACCCGGCGTCGAGCAGCAGCGGCGGCAGCACATTGGGCAAGGCCGCGCCGTCCAGCCAGGCCCGGATGGACGCATGGTTGGCGGCAAGGTCGCTGGTCTGCCACAGCAGGTGCGGCATGGCGGCGCCGAAATGCACCGCATGCTGGCCGGTGCCGCTGCCGATTTCCAGCACGGTATGGCAGCCGCGCAGCAGATCGCGCAATGCAGCAAGAATCGGCTCGCGATTGCGGGCGCTGGCGGCGGAAAATGGCTTGCTGATCATCGGCATAAGGGCGTTGGGAGGCAGTTGATGAAATGTTTGTCATCCAATGCGATGCAACATACGCGGGTGGTTCCTACATGAATTGCCGGCATTTTCCTACGTGCGGCGCGGGCCATCGATGCTTTAATTGTTGCGCCTGTACATGCATTTCGCATATTGCCGTGAGGCGGCAGATCACCGACCAAGCCGAGGACGCCCATGAACAGCACTGACGAAGCCATCCTGACCTTTGCCGAAGCCTTTTCCCGGCTTGGCGACCGCAAGTACCGCGACCTGTACGTCGAGGCGCTTGCTTCCATCGTGCGCATGGCTAAGGCGGAGGAACGCTATGCGGCCCAGACCGGCCAGGAAGCGGACGAGTCGCCGTGCTGGCCGGCGGCGTCGGCCGAGGGCGTCCCGCTGCTGCACTGAGCCGCCGCACCGGGACGCCGCACGAAGGCCGCGCCGCTTCAGGCCGGGCTTACGCTCCCGGGCGCTTCATCTGGCAGGAGCTGGGCTGCGCCGCCACATAGGTGTCGATCTTCTGGTCGGTGCGCCAGCCGTAGCCGGTGTTTTCCTGGTCGTACTTGACGTCCTTGCCATTGGTCTTCACCCAGGTCGCCACCACCAGCGGCTGCTGCACCTGGTGGTCGGTCTTGCGCATCTCCACTTCGCCGTTCAGGCTCTTGACCTTCATGCCCTCCATTGCAACGGCTACCTTCACCGGGTCGGTCGACTTGCTGTCCTTGATTGCCTTGGACAGCATGGACACCACGGTGTAGGTATCCATCACATAGAAGTCATCGTTGAACTTCTGCTTGAAGGCGTCGGCAATGTCGGCGCCCATGAAGCCGTCGTTGTTGACGTTCCAGTAGGCGATCTGCTTGACCCGGTCGGCGCCGGCGGCGCCCATCGCGGTCGGCACACCGCTGGTGGCGGCGTAGTAGGTGTAGAAGTTGGCCTTCAGGTCGGCATCCTTGGCCGCCTTGATCAGCAGCGCCAGGTCCGCGCCCCAGTTGCCGGTCACTACCGTGTCGGCGCCGGACGCCTTGATCTTGGCGATGTAGGGCGAAAAGTCCTTCACCTGCGCGATCGGATGCAGGTCGTCGCCGACGATCTGGATGTCCGGGCGCTTGCGCTTCAGGTAATCCTTGGCGGCGCGGGTAACCTGGTGGCCGAAGGAGTAATTCTGGCCGATGATGTAGACCTTCTTGATGCTCTGGTCCTTGGCCATATAGCTGGTCAGGCCTTCCATCTTCATGTCGGAATTGGCGTCGAAGCGGAAGTGCCAGAAGCTGCACTTGCTGTTGGTCAGGTCGGGGTCGATCGCCGAATAGTTCAGGAACACGACTTCCTTCCCCGGGTTGCGCTCATTGTGCTTGTTGACCGCATCCACCAGCGCCAGCGCCACCGCCGAGCCATTGCCCTGCGCGATATAGCGGTAACCCTGGTCGATCGCGCTCTTCAACTGCGACAGCGACTCCTGCGGGCTCAGCTTGTTGTCGAAGGCGGTGAACTGCAGCGTATGCTCGCCGGCCCATTTTTCCTTGTTGGCCTTGTCGGAAATGAGCTGGAAGCTGTTCAGGATATTGCTGGAAATCGGCGACATCGGGCCGGAGAAGGCATCGATGACGGCAACCTTGACGGTGTCGGCGCTGGCTGTCTGGACGGTAAAGGCAGCGGCGACGGAAAGCGCGCACGCAAGCGGGCGGGTGGGAAATGCCATTGTTCTTGTCTCCTGAGATGAAGCGTGATGCGGCTGCATACGCTCTTATAATCGTGCGCCGGGCAAGCCCGGCGCGCATTCATCTTCTCCGTCCCGATAACGAAAGTCAAGAAGCCGCGGGCTCGGCGCTTTTCGGTTCGGCCGCTTCGGTAAAGAAACGCTCGCCCAGCTCTTCCAGGCCCAGCGACTGCAGCACCGCCTGCAGCCGCTCCGACGGTCGGCGGCGCGGCAGGTTCTGGTAGCTGGCCACGATCAGTTCATTCTTCATCGAATGCTCCCAGCCCACCAGCTCGGTCACGGTGACCTGGTAGCCATGCGCTTCCAGCTGCAGGCAGCGCAGCACATTGGTGAGCTGGCTGCCGAATTCCCGGGTATGCACCGGGTGGCGCCAGATCTCGGTCAGCGCATCGCGCGACAGGGAGCGCGCCTTGTTCTTCTTCAGCACCGAGGCCACCTCGGCCTGGCAGCATGGCACCAGCACGATGAAGCGGGCCTTCTTCTTCAACGCGAAATGGATCGCGTCGTCGGTGGCGGTATTGCAGGCATGCAGCGCAGTCACCACGTCGATCCGTTCCGGCAGCCGCTCGGAAGTGATCGACTCGGCCACCGACAGGTTCAGGAAGGACATGCCGGCAAAGCCCAGGCGCGCCGCCAGCTCCTCCGACTTCTGCACCAGTTCGTCGCGGGTTTCGATGCCGTAGATGTGCGAGCCCGGCGCCTGGTCCTTGAAGAACAGGTCGTACAGGATGAAGCCGAGGTAGGACTTGCCGGCGCCATGGTCCACCAGCCGGATCTCGGGCTGGTCCGCCAGCACCTGCCGCAGCAGCGGCTCGATGAACTGCACCAGGTGGTAGACCTGCTTGAGCTTGCGCCGGCTGTCCTGGTTGAGCTTGCCGTCGCGGGTGAGGATGTGCAGCTCCTTGAGCAGCTCCAGCGACTGGCCGGGACGGATCTCGGCGGCCAGCGGATGCGGCTGGTCCTGCCGTTCCGGCGCTGGCGGCGCGCCGGCTTTTCGATGTTTCTTCACGCGTGCAGGTTCCAGTGGTCGGGCCCGCCTTCGCCATGGTGCTCCTCGAACTGCAGCAGCAGGTCGAAGCGCACATGGTCCGGCAGGCTGGGGTATTTCTCGCCGCTGAAGATGGCCTGGTATTCGGCCGCGGCGGCGCGGATGTCGGCCGGCACCGGGTAGTCGTCGAGATAGTCTTCCAGCCAGGCATCGCTCAGCTCATTCTTCAACTGCTCGCGCTGCTCGTCCGACAGCGACGCCAGGTCGCCGTCGCCGGTGTCGATGTGGCGCATCAGGGCGTCCAGTTGTGCGGCCGATGTTGGCGGATCGAAAGTGTGCTTGTGCTTGGTCATAGGCTATGGGCTCCGCGGTTTCCTGTGGTGATCCAGGTGCGCCGGCAGCGCGGCAAGGGCGCCGGCCCCGAGGTCGCCATTCTACACAAGGGCCCTGCATCGCATGGTGATGCGGCGCACAGGCGGGTTCTTTCAACGCACCGCGGGGCCGCGACCTGAACCAGACCAGGCCGCCGCCACATAAGGCCGCCCTTTCGCTTGTCATTCACCGCAGCAAGCCAGTCGGAAGCGCCGATGCGGCCATGTCGCACCGATCCCGGCACCGAGACTGCCTGTCCGAAGGCAGGTGCCACGCCATCCCGCCCGCATCGGCGCCAGCCCGCTTGCAGGCACCATCCATCCAGGGAAATTCCATGAAATGCACGATCCTCACCGCCATGCTGGGCATGGCCGTCCTGTCCGGCTGCGAATCGATGCCGGTCAACATGGGCGCACCGGGCGCCAAGACCGCCGCCACCGGCTCGGCCGGCGGCGCCAACGCGCAGAGCGCCAACAGCCAGCTGGAACGCTGCGACAAGTCGCTGGGCACCATCGCCTTCGTCGAGGACGCCAGCCAGCCGTGGATAGCGCAGCTGACGCAGCAGTACAACATCCAGTCCACGGTGCCGCTCTTGCGCCTGATGGCGCAGCAGTCCAACTGCTTCGTGGTGGTCGAGCGCGGCCGCGCCTTCAGCAACATGAACATGGAGCGCGACCTGGCCGCCAGCGGCGAACTGCGTTCCACCAGCAAGATGCAGAAGGGGCAGATGGTGGCCGCGGACTATACCGCCACGCCCAGCATCAGCTTCAGCGCGCGCGGCACCGGCGGCATCGGCGCGGCAATCGGCGGCTATCTGGGGCCGATCGGCGCGCTGGCCGGCTCGGTGCGCTCCAACGAAGCGTCCACCATGCTGCTGCTGACGGACAACCGGTCCGGCGTGCAGCTGGCCGCCTCCGAGGGCAGCGCCAAGAACTGGGATCTGGGCATTGCCGGCGGCCTGTTCGGCGGCGGCGCGTGGGGCGGCGCCGGCGGCTTTACCAATACGCCGCAGGGCAAGGTGCTTGCCGCCGCGTTCATGGATTCCTATAACGGCCTGGTCAGGGCGGTGCGCAATTACAAGGCGCAGGAAGTCGAGGGCGGACTGGGCAATGGCGGCACGCTGAAAGTCAACTGACCGGGCAGCCGCTGGATATCCTGCCGCCTTCAGCCCACGGCGGCAGGAACAGTTCTCACGTTGCGAACCAGGTCTCAGGATACGTCAGATCGTGCCATGGGCGGTCGACAGAAAGCCCTTGGCCTGCGCGATGAGCAACATCAGCATCACGTCGCCCATCGGGTTTTGCGCGTTGCTGGTCTTCGGATGCAGGTTGGCATCGGCTGCCTGGCGCAGCCTCTGGGCCATCGTTGCGGCACCGCCTTTACTTGGCCCGTACAGACCCAGCCCGTCTGCGGAAGTCGGCTGGCTTGCGGCCGAAGAGGACAGACTGACGATGCTGGAAGTCGCCGCCTGGCCGCTGCTGGCTGCACTGCCGGCACGGCCTGTTCCGCCGCCCGCCATCAGGCCCTGCATTGCGCTGCCACTTCCGCTGCTTGCTCCGGCACTCACGCCACCGATCATCGCCACCACTCCCAGGACAGTCAAGGAAAGCAGCGTATGCGTTACAGAATCTATCGCAATTGCCGCCAATCAACGATAAAATTATGACTTCCTGTTCAGTCAGCAAACTGACCATTACGCGCTTTTGCTGACATCCGGCCAAGCTGGCGGCGTCTGCATTTCCAACCATGAGGTAAGTTGTGATCCGCATTATCGTGGTCGAAGACAACGTGCTGTTTCGTGAACTGCTCGTAGCCAATCTGACGAAGGCAGGACACCAGGCAACCGGCGTGGGCAATAGTGCCGGGCTCTATCGCGAACTGCTGCAGGCCAGCGCCGATATCGTGGTGCTGGATGTCGAGCTGCCTGACCAGAACGGCTTCGACGTTGCCCGGGAACTGCGCGCGATGCGCAGCACGAAACGCATCGGCATCATCATGGTGACCGCGCATGACAGCCCGGATGAACGGGTTGACGGCATCAGCAGCGGCGCCGACATCTACCTGACCAAGCCGGTGCATCCCCAGGAACTCGACGCCTATGTGCAGCGCCTGCACCGCCGGCTGCATGACGGCGAGGAAGCGTCCAGCACACGGCGCTGGCATTACAGGAGGCAGGCCGGCCAGTTGCTGGCGCCATCCGGCACGGCGCTGGAGCTGACGCATACCGAAGCGGCCTTCGTCGACATCCTCGCCTGCCACGTGGGAAAGCCGGTCGAGCGGCGCGACATCATTGGACTGGCGCTGAAGAAAAACCCGCTTGAATATGACGCGCGCCGCCTTGAGGCGATGGTCAGCCGGCTGCGCAAGAAGATCCGTGCCGCCTATCCGCTGTCACAGCCGATCAAGGTTGCCCATGCGGTCGGCTATATCTTCACGGAAGACATTACGGTGCAATGATGGCGGGCGCGCCTTTCACCTGACCAAACCAGTTCACGCGCCGGGGCCGGATGCCGCTTTCAGCGCGCTCCGTATTTCCGCAAGCAGGCCATCGAGCGCCAGCGCCGCCTGGTCCACCCGGGCAGCCATTTCCACCACGTTTCCTTCGACGCCGGCCCGTTCAGCCTCATGCAGCCAATTGGCCAGTTCCACCGCTCCTACCACCAGACAGGATCCGCGCAAGCTGTGCGCCTGCCTGCGTACCGCCTCGGTGTCGTGCCGGCTGGCTGCAGCGCAAAGCGTGCTTTGGAGTTCCGGCACGGTGCGCAGGAACAGATCGCACATTTCCTGGTAGATCTGCCGGTCGTCATTCACGGCATGCATCAGTGCGGCTGGGCGGAAATGGCGTTGCTTTGATAAGTCCATGATGGGTATGGAGATGGGCGATGGGCTACTGCGGATCGGACATGGAGGATGCATGGCGCTGGCGAAAACCAGCCGGTCCGGCCAGTCTGGTTGGATGCGGGAACGACATTTCCAGGACGCAGGCTCATGCTGAAGAGAACGACATGGTTCAGGCAGCGCCCGGTTCGATGCTCCACCGGTAGCCTTCCAGTGCCGACATCAGTTCGGCGGTGGCGGCAAGCAGTTCCCGCTCCATCGTTTCCAGCCCGGACCGCGCCTGCTCGGCGCCCTGTTCCAGCGCCAGTGCCGCCTCCTGCACCCGCTGTGCGGAGAACACGCCGACCATGCCATGCAGCGCATGCGCGCCACGCCGCACAGCTTCGGCGTCACCCTCTACGATACCGGCGCGAATCGTGCTCAACTGGGCTGGCGTATCCCGCAGCAGCAATGCCTTCATTTCCTCGAACAGCGGCTGGCTGTGGTCGACATTGCTGCGCAGGCGCCCGACGTCGAGAACGCCCATGCAAGCCACTGGCGGCATGGCGTTGCGACGATCGCCAACCGCTTCCAGTTCGCGCCACAGTGCCGGCAGGTTGATCGGCTTGGTCAGGTAACTGTCCATGCCGTGCGCCAGGCAGGCTTCACGGGTGCCCTGCATTGCATGCGCTGTCATCGCGATGATGGGAATGCGGTCCGGGCCGGCTGCTTCCTCGCGGCGGATGCAGCGGGTCGCTTCGGCGCCGTCCATCTGCGGCATGTCCATGTCCATCAGAATGGCGTCGAAGCCGCCACGTCGCCACTGCTCTACCGCTTCCAGGCCATTGGCGGCAATGGTCACACGATGTCCCTGTTTTTCCAGCAGGCGACGGGCCAGCGCCTGGTTGACCGGATTGTCTTCCGCCACCAGCAAGGCCAGCGGATGCCGGCTGGGCTGCGCGGTAGCGGGCGCAGCCCGCCTGGCCGGCGCCGGCCGCATGCCGTCGAGCGCCTGCATCAGGGCCGTCAGCAGTGAGCGGCGCATGACCGGCTTGATCAGGTGGCTGCTGGCGCCGGCTTGCCGGCACCGCCTGGCATTGTCACGCCGGTTTGCGCCGGCCACCAGCATCACCGTTGCGCCGGCCAGGCCGGGCCTTGCCGCGATCGTGGAAGCCAGCGCAAAGCCATCCATGCCGGGCATGTCCGTGTCCAGCAGCACACAGGGATACGGCGTGCCGGCCGCGGCGGCCCGCTCCAGTTCCATCAGCGCTTCGATCCCGTTTGCCGCCATGGCAAGCACCATGCCAAAGTCATGCAGCAAGGCGGCGGCCAGCTGGCGCGCGCCGGCATGGTCGTCCACTAGCAGCACGGGCAATCCGGCCAGCCGCGACTGCGATGGCAGCAGCGGCGTCGTATGCGCAACAACCGGCAACCAGAGCGTGAAATGGAAGTGGCTGCCCTGGCCTGGCACACTGTCGAGTTCCAGCCGGCCGCCCATCAGCCTGACCAGTTGCGCCGAAATCGACAGCCCCAGACCGGTGCCGCCATACTGGCGCGTAGTCGAGGTATCGGCCTGCGAGAACGCGTCGAAGATCGCGTCGCGCTTTTCGTCGGGAATGCCGATGCCGGTGTCGCGCACGCTGATGCGCAGCGCTGCCAGCGTATCGCCCGGATCATTGATCCGCTCGATGGCCACTTCCACCTCGCCGGCATGGGTGAACTTGATGGCATTGCCCAGCAGGTTGAGCACCACCTGGCGCAACCGGCCAGGATCGGCGATGACCCGGTCCGGCACGTTCGGCCCTATCCGCAGCAGCAATTCAAGCCGCTTGGCGTGCGCATGGATGGCTTGCTCGCCGACCAGGTCCTGCATCACTTTCTCGGGCGAACACTCGATGGTCTCGATGTCCACCCGGCCTGCTTCCAGCTTGGAAAAGTCCAGGATGTCGTTGATGATCTGCAGCAGCGCGTCGGCCGAGCCCTTCACCATGCCGAGGTACTCGGCCTGCTCGGCGCTCAGCTCGGTGTCCAGCGCCAGTTCGGTCATGCCGATGATGCCGTTCATCGGAGTCCGTATTTCATGGCTCATGTTGGCCAGGAAGTTGCTCTTGATCCGGTTGGCCTGCTCGGCCGCTTCCTTGGCGCGCAGGATCGCGCTTTCGGCTTCCTTCTGGCTGGTCAGGTCGGTGCGGATGGCGATGTACTGCCGTGGCCTGCCCTGCTCGTCGAGCAGAGGCACGATGGTGGCGCTGACCCAGTACAGCGCGCCGCTGCGCTTGCGATTGCAGATTTCGCCGCGCCAGACCTGGCCGGCCGTGATGGTGTTCCACATGTTTTTGAAGAACGCCGGCGGCATCAGGCCCGAGCCGACGATGCGGTGATTGCGGCCGATCAGTTCTTCCAGGCTGTATTCACTGATCTCGCAGAACAGCGCATTGGCGTAAGTGATATTGCCATCGGCATCGGCGATGCTGACGATGGCATGCTGGTCCAGCGCGAATTTCTGCTCATCCAGGGCGCGCAGCATCGCCTGGCGCTCCTGCACCAGCAATGCGGTTTCATTGAACATGTCGACCACCCGCCTGATCTCGGTGGGCTCATTGCTGGCATCGAAGGTTTCCACGGCAAGGGTGCCGCGGCCCAGTGCCTGCAGCAGGCTGCGCAAGCGGTCCAGACCGCCCAGCCAGTGCGACAGCAGCAGCCGGATGCCCAGCAGGCCGCCGACCAGGCTCAGCACGGCCACGAGCAGCGCGGACTTGGCCATCGCCCAGAAGCTGGCGGCCACCAGGTCGGTATCGAAGCGCAGCCTGAGCAGGCCGTAGTCGAGGCCGCCCACCGACACAGTGCGGTTGACGTCGTAGAGCGCGCTTTCTACCGCCTGTGCGAGCCAGTCGGGCATGCCGGCATGGACAGCCTTGGACTCGACTTCGACCCGTCCACCCTGCAGATCGATGAAGGAAGCCGAGCGGAACAGCGAACCCTGCACGGCGCGCTCCAGCGTGCGGCGCACCGTATCGTAGTCGCCGATGACAGCGCTGTCCTGCACCGCTTGCGCCACCACTTCGATCAGCATCACCGAGGCAGTCTGGGTGTTCTCGATTTCGCTCTCGTACTGAAACTTCAGCGACACGGCAAGGCCGCCAGCCACGAACAGCAGCAGGCTCATGCCGTACAGCAGAAACACGCGATTGACCAGCGACGATGGCAGCAGCCGCGCCAATCTTGCCAGACGTCTTCTCATCGCCGCCCCCTGCCTCTAGCGCAAGCCCGGCGGCGCATTCTGGTAAAAGCTCCGGTAAGCGCCATATTCACTGCCGTCGGAGGCGACGAACGCGGTGTCCGGCGGCAGCTTCACCAGCTCGGCCGCACTGGCCAGCAGCTTGCGGCCCTCGGGGTCCCTGGCCATGTCGAGGAAGGCGCGTTCGACGGCGCGCAGATCCGCCGGCGGCACATTCTTCGACACCATCAGCGCCAGGTCATGCAGCGGCTGCGACTGCCACAGCACGCGCAGCGCCTTGCCTTCGCGCCGGGTCCATCCCTCGGTCAGCTGGGAGTTGGCGCCCACCGCCTGCGCCCTGCCGCTGGAGAGCTGGGCAAAGGCGCCATCCATGTTTCCACTGAAGACCACCTGCACCGGCACTGACCGGTGAATCAGCTCGGCATAGGAAAACTTGTACGCCACCAGCGCTTCGGGGCCGGGGAAGGCGACGGTCTGGCCTGACAGCTGTTCCAGCGTGCGCGCCGGCGAATCGGCCAGCACCACGATCTGGCTGTGGATCGGCGGCGTGTTGCGCCGTCCGAATGTCTTCCAGCCCAGCCTGTCGCGCTCGGGGCTGAACAGATGATTGGTAAAAACGAAATCGACTTCATGCGCCAGCACATAGGCTGTGGTGTCGGCGGACGTGCGGCCCAGCTTGAGCTGCAGGCGCACCCCGGCGCGCTCGGACACATAGCGGATCAGCGGATTCCAGTAGCGCGCCGTCAGCTCGATGCCGTACTGATTGACCGGCGAAAAATAATAGGTCCGCGGTTCCTGTGCCAGCGCCGGGAGGGCCAGCAGCGTCATTAATGCCAGGACACAGGTCCGGACCAGACGCCGGCCCGGTTGAAGAAGAAACCGGATCGTCTTGCCCTGCACGGCGGTCCGCGCTGCGCGACAGGCCGGGACAATGGCATGCATGGCCGGTGGCATCATGCGGCCCTCCCATTGCGCAGCGGATCCTGCTGGTCGTCGCTGAACTGCTGCTGGATATCCAGGACTTCGTCCCATCCCTCCAGAAAGGCCTGGACGCATACTGGATCGAAATGGCTGCCGCTTCCTTTCACCAGATAATCGGCGGCAGCGCCGGGCGACCAGGCTTCCTTGTAAGGTCGGCGGGAAGTCAATGCATCATAGACATCGGCCACTGCGGCGATGCGGCCCACCAGCGGAATCTGCTCGCCCGCCAGGCCTCGCGGGTAGCCCGTGCCGTCGTACTTTTCATGATGGGTGTAGGCAATCTGCGCCGCCATGTCCAGCAGGGGAGACCTGGTCCGGCTCAGGATCGCATGGCCGATGGCTGCGTGCTGTTGCATGATCAGGAATTCATATGGCTCCAGCCTGGCTGGCTTGAGCAGGATGGCGTCAGGCACGCCGACCTTTCCCACGTCATGCATCGGCGCCGCGTCGAGCAGCAACGCCTGCTGATCCTGAGGCAAACCGAGATTGCGGGCGATATGCCGGCAATAGTGGGCCATGCGCTGGATATGCGCTCCGGTTTCCGGGTCGCGGTAACGGGTCGCGCGGGACAGGCAGAGCAGCGCCGTGCGTTGATAATTGACCACTTCCGTGGCAGTCTGTTCGACCACGCCCGCCAGCGCCTCTGCCCTGGACGACAGGGTTTTGTAGTGCGCATGCGCCGCCAGCAGATTGGAGGCACGCGCGACGAATTCCACATTGTCCAACGGCTTGGTCAGGAAGTCGCTGCTACCCAGATGCAACACGCGGTAACGCAGTTCCGCAACAGAGCTGGAAGTAATCATCAGCACCGGCACGTCGGGATGACACAGGCGCACCGCTTCGAGAAGCGCGGTGCCATTCATTTGCGGCATGTCGTAGTCAGCGACGATCAGGTCGGGTTCGTTCTTCATGCACCACTGCATCGCTTCCAGCGGGTCGCTGAAACACAATGGTTCGCAATCGGGCAACTTGCTCACAAGATGCCGCAACAGCGTCAGCACCAATGGCATATCGTCAACGATTACGACTTTCATTATTTCTCCAGCAAAGGGGGCAGTGCAAACCGGCACGCCAGGACGGGCCAAGGAAGAGGTAATAAAACAGGAAGCGGCGCCGTCAACAAGGCAGGCAACGCAAGCGCGGTTTTCAGAAAAGGAACAGCCGAGCCAGCCAGCCTTTGGACTTTCCCAGATGCAAGTCCGTGAATATAATCAAATTCAACGAAATAAACAAATTTTTATAGACTTCGTTAAATTTTTTGTTTTTTAAAGCGACGGAAAACTGGCATCGCAGGCCCGTTGCGGGAGGGTGATGGCAATTTTTTTACTGACAGCGGAAAAAGAAAGCGCGTATGCGCGACTCGACGGGTTCCGCTTCGATGGGAAGATGTTTTTTAGCAGCCATTGCAACAGGATGTGATCAGGTCAAGATTGGTTACCTGGCCAGCGCGTTCAACCGGCAACGGTGCACTGCCATGGGAGAATGGCATCTGCGAACGGCGCATGCTGTCGGGATTGAAGCGCTCTCGGGGCTAGGAGCCTGCGCGGCAGAAGATTCGGCGGCTGCAACGGGCGACAAAACGGTCCAGTTCGGTACCACCACCTGCGCCCAGGGGTCCACCCTGGGCTTGTCGGTACTACCAAACTGGCCTCGTTTTTCGCACGTTTCGCATCAAAGCCTTCTGCTGTGCAGGCTCCTAGCGCTTCCGATGCAGGTCTGCGCAAAGGCATTTCACCGGGACCATGAACGCCTGCATTCGGAAACCGGCCACCATCATCCCTGCACGACGCGCCAGGCCTCAGCTTCCGGGACGGATCATGTCTTCCGGCCTGACCCATTGCTCGAACTGCTCCGCCGTCACGTACCCCAGCGCCAGCGCCGTGTCCTTCAGCGTGCCGCCCTGCTTGTGCGCCTGCTTGGCGATCTGCGCCGCCTTGTCATAGCCGATGTGCGGCGCCAGCGCCGTCACCAGCATCAGGGAACGCTCCATCAGGTCGGCGATGCGCTCCTGGTTGGCTTCGATGCCATGCGCGCAGTGCTCGTCGAAGCTGTGCATGCCGTCGGCCAGCAGCCGCACGCTCTGCAGGAAGTTATGCGCCAGCAGCGGCTTGAACACGTTCAGCTCGAAATTGCCGGAAGCGCCGCCGAAGTTGATCGCGACATCGTTGCCAAACACCTGGCAGCACAGCATGGTCATCGCTTCGCACTGGGTCGGGTTGACCTTGCCGGGCATGATGGAACTCCCCGGCTCGTTCTCGGGTATCGTGATCTCGCCCAGGCCCGAGCGCGGGCCGGAGGCCAGCCAGCGCACGTCATTGGCGATCTTCATCAGCGCCGCCGCCAGGGTCTTCAATGCGCCGTGCGCCGATACCAGTTCGTCATGCGCGGCCAGCGCAGCGAATTTGTTGGGCGCGCTGATGAAGTCCAGTCCGGTACGCTGGCGCAACTGCGCCGCCAGCCGGTCGCCGAACTCGACGTGGGTGTTCAGGCCGGTTCCCACCGCCGTGCCGCCGGCGGCCAGGCGCAGCAGCGGCGTCAGGGTGGCGCGCACCATCTGGCCCGCATGGTCGAGCTGGGCGACGTAGCCGGAAAACTCCTGGCCCAGCGACAGCGGCGTGGCGTCCTGAAGATGGGTGCGGCCGATCTTGATGATGCCGGCAAAGGCATCCGCCTTCTGCTGCAGCGTGGCGCGCAGCTGGTCGAGCGCCGGCAGCAGGTGCGCCGACACGGCCCGCGCCGCGGCCACATGCATCGCGGTCGGGAAAATATCGTTGGACGACTGGCCCATGTTCACATCGTCATTCGGATGCACCAGGCGCGCCTGGCCGCGCTCGCCGCCCAGCAGTTCGGAAGCGCGGTTGGCCAGCACCTCGTTCATGTTCATGTTGCTCTGGGTGCCGGAACCGGTCTGCCAGACCGACAGCGGAAACTCCTCTGCATGCGTGCCGGCGATGACTTCGTCGGCCGCGCGCACCAGCGCATCGGCGCGGTCGGCCGGCAACAGCGACAGGTCGCGGTTGACCACCGCCGCCGCCCGCTTGACCTCGGCCAGCGCATCGATCAGCTCGGCCGGCATGCGTTCGGAAGAAATGCGGAAGTGTTCCCGCGAACGCTGGGTCTGCGCGCCCCACAGCCGCTCGGCGGGGACGTCGATCGGGCCAAAGGTGTCGCGTTCGGTTCTGATGCTCATGCGCCGCTCCTGTTGAAAGATAGAGATTGGACTTCGAACGCGGCGCAAGTTCCCGGGCGCATTGCGCTCGCGCCGCGCAGGTTCCTAGTCGCCCAGTTCGCGCCAGCCCATCCGCCTTGCCCGGCGCGACGAGGCCGCTCCGCTCTCGTCTAACCTGCCGCTGATCTCGCCTGCACTGTCGGATGTCAGGGTGCTGCTGACGCCGCTGGTCAGGCGCAGGGTCTGGATGCCGGTCAGCAAGGCAGTCGCGGTGAAGAGGGAAGCCGCCGAGTTTGCACGCGGCAATGCCAGGCCGGTGCCAAGGTCCATCACATACAGCCAGGCCGACCCGCCCTGCGCGCAGGCGTTATTCGACGGCACATTGCCCACCGCCTTCAGCATCCCCAGCTGCAGGTCCATGCCGACATTGACGCGTTCGCCGGCGGATGCATTGGCGGGATTGAGGTCAACATACCAGCCCTTGTCGCGGCCCCAGTCCAGGGTGTCGCCGGCAATGCGCCTGCTGTTGCCATCGTCAGACGCAGTCAGGGTGCGCGGCCTGAGCACGCCTTCCGTGCGCACCCTGCCCAGGCCGGTATTACCCAGCTCATCCTTGACGACATAAATGCTTTGCTGCGACACATCGGCGATGTCGCTCAGGCCGAGATAGCGCCCAGTGCCGACCGCAACCACCGCGTAGCGCTGGCCGCCGCTGCGCACGACCGCCAGTTCAGGCCGGGTCGTCACTGGCTGCGTGCCGACATTGCCGACGTTGCCCAGTTCAGCCAGCTTGAGCACGCTGCCGGCGCTGATATCGAAACGCCACAGATTGCCCAGCAGATCGCCGCCATAAATGTACCGGACGGTATTGTCCGACGGGCTCTCAACCCAGGCGTTGATGCGGGCCAGGCCGGAGGGCGTGTCGTCACTGCCTTCGCCCGTGCCTATCTTCCTGCGCAGGCTGCCGTCGGCGGCCTTCAGCACATAGAGGTAGCCTTTCCCATCACCCGGACTGGCATTGTTGTAACCCGAGGCGAGGATCACCACCCAGGTGCCATCGGAGTCCTTTGTAATGACAGGATTGCCAAAGCTGAGACCGAGGTCGTTGTCATCGGCGGCGGTGTACTGCCACAACGCCCGGGGCGCATCCGGGTCGGTGATGTCGATCGCATAGTAGCCGCGCCCGCCCGCGCCATAGCCGCCGACCAGGATGGTGCGCCAGTCACTGGCCGCGCAGGCCGCGGGCGCGTTCGGACAGATGTCGCCCGCTACCGGCGAAGCGTCGACATAGGGACGATGCATGGCCGCATAGTTGCGGTCGGCCAGCAGGAAAAGCCGCGGCAGCATCGGGGCGGGCACGTAGGCCCAGGCTTCCCTGCCGGCATCGGCGCCGCTGACATGAAATGCGTGCAGCATGCCGTCGTTGGCGCCGACATAGACCCTGGCCGCGCGGCTTGCCCTGGCAGCCCGGAATGCGGCATGGCCGGCATCGGCATAGTTGAACGCAGGCGCGCCGACATACAGCGGCTGGGCATTGACGATGTCGCCCAGCACCCGGTCGCGCGGCCGGAACAGCGCGCCGCTGCCGGCAGCGGCGCTGCTGTCGCCGCGCAGGTAGTTCACCAGCCGTTCGCCTGTCACCAAAGCCAGCTGCGAGGCATTGAAGTCGCCGCACTGCGTGAGCCTGGCAGCCGGCTCGCAGAGAAAATTGAAATGGGCTTTTTCCGTATCGCTCAGGTTCTGCCAGGCGAAGGGCTTGAGCCGCGTGCCCGGCGATGCCGGCGCGTCGGTGTGGATGACCCGGCTGCCGTCCTGCGCCTGGCGCCTGAGCTGCGCCTGGGCCGACCACAGGACCTGCTGCGACACCGCGCCGCTGGCGGGGTCCACCGTGCGGGCTTCCAGTTCGCCATCCCACTGCACATTGCGGTAACTGGCCGCGAACACCAGGTTGTCGCCCGGGACCGGCTCCAGGTTGCTGCTGGCGGCGGCCGCCGCACTGCCCAGGCGGGCGCGCAGCGCGGCCAGCGTGCCGGACAATGTCGATGCCAGCATGGCCGGATCGGCGGCGCTGAAGTAAAAGCCACGGCCGTTCACCGCCGCATGCCACAGGTCGTCGATGCGCGACGGGCCGAAATCATTGGGCGGCGGCCAGTTTCTCGCCCCGCTGACGATGTTGGCGAAGTCCCCCGAGGTGGCCGTCGGATAGTCGCTGCGGTAGGCCAGCGTGCCGCTCACGCCCAGCCCGAGCGTGAAGGTGGTCATGTGCTGGTGGGTCGCCGGGTCGGCGCTGGTGGCCGGCACCTGGTTGGCGCAGACATCCAGCCCCAGCGCCCCGCGGCAATTGTTCAGCGCCGGGGTGCGCAGGTCGGTATCGTAGTAGTAGGCGGCGACGTCGGACAGGGTGTCGGAAGCGCCGCCTGCCGCGCCGGCCGCATTCGCGGCGGGCGTGCCGTCATGCAGCGGGCGCGGCAGCGTGCCGTCACGGTTGCCCACCGGCGCACCGGACAGGTCCAGCGGCCCATAGCTCGCGCCTTCATCCACGCCGAGGCCGACATTGCTGTTCCAGTAGCCGTCGGTGGAAAGAATGGCGAAGTTCTGCTGGCAGGCGTACTGCACCGGATCGCTGGCGCCGGTAATTCTTGCGCCATACACCCTGCCAGCCTTGGACAGGGCGCCCCGCAAGGGCGTGCCCGACGCGGGCTGCACCAGGGCGGCCAGCTTGGCATACAGCGCATTCTTCTGTGCGGCATCGAAGTCGCCGACCGGAAGAAAGGCGTTATTGCCGGATTCGGTGCCGGCATAGCCTATGGTGCTGTAGCCAATGCGGTAATTGCTGTCCAGGTCGCGCACCGCGCGCGTGAGCGCCGTCTTCATCGCCAGTATCCGGGTGCGGTAATAGCTGTACCAGTTGGCGAAATTGCGCCGCTCGTCGCTGCCGCCCGGGCCGGAAGTCGCGCTCACGGTGACCTTCAGCCAGTTCGCATTGCCGCCAGGCGCGCTGTCGAAGGCGGTGTCCTTGCAATCGTCCGATGCGGAGTTGTCGCCCAGGCTGGACAGCCGCGATCCCCGGTAGACGAAGTAATAGGCTGCTTCGGGCGCGTTCGGAATGATGCCGGCGCCGGTCGCCTCGCACGACGACGTGGCGTCCCAGCAGTCCCATGGACGCTGCTGGGGATCGGACACGGAGGAGCGCCAGGCACGGAAGGACGTGCCCAGATTGACCGTCAGGCTGTTGACGCCGCGCTGATAGCCGTCCAGCCAGGCGGCGTCAAACGAGGCGTCAGGCAACACCGCGCCGTCTGCGCCCACCGGCGGCGCGTACACGGAGTCCGGGTTGTAATAAAGCTTGTTGCACAAGGCACTGCGGTAGCCGACCGTGTTCTGATAACCCTTGGTCTTGACGCTGTCATCCAGGAAGCTCCATTGCATGGACCCGGAATCATCGAGGATGAGCATCACGTTGGGCTTGGCGCCGGCCGTCTTCAGGGGCGCACTGGCGATGTCCGTCGGCGCCGCCTGCGCCACCGCGCAGGCAAGGCTCACGAGGAACGGCAGCAACAGGCGCAGCAGTCTGCAGGGCATGGCGTGGGACATGGAAAACTCCTGTCTGAAAGGGGACATCGGGGTAGGCCTGCCAGGCATGCCGGCCGGCCGCGTCCGGGCGGACTCACCAGCGCACCAGCACCTGCACCAGACTAACGGTGTCGCGCGGGCCGACCGCGCGGGCGGTGATCCGGTAGAACGCCCATGGCTGGCCGGTCAGGCGCTTTTCGCTGCCATAGGCAATGGCGCCGCGGCTGCTGCTGTCGGCTTCGGATTCCAGGTACAGCGCGCATTCGCCGTTGGCGGCAGGCGTGCCGCCAGCGCTGCACAGCCGCTGTATCAGGTAGCGCACGCTGTGGCCGGCGCTGTCGACGCCGGGCAGCGCCATGGTTGTCAGGCAGGCCGAACGGGCCACGCCGTTGCATCCATCGTTTTTCCAGTCGATCGCCGCGGTGACGCTGGTGGCGGCGTTGCCGCTGGCGTCGACGGCCCCGGTTGCCGAGGCATAGTAGCCGGAGGCGGCAGCATCGCTTGCCAGCGTGGCGGCGCTTTGCCGCTCGAGCCAGTCGATCGCCGCCTCGACGCCGTTGTCCGCCGCCAGTGTGGCGGCGCGCTTGAACGCCAGATTGCCGGCCAGCTGGTTGCTGCTCTCGACCAGGCGCATCAGCGAAGCCGCGCCCAGCATCAGGGCCACCAGCATCACCAGCGCCGTAAGCAGGACCGCGCCTTGCTGGCAGGGCGGCGTCGACGCCTTCAAGGACGGCCCCAGATCACATTACGCAGCGGCACCACGGTTTCATAGCTGCGGTAACGGTAGCAGCGCCAGTCGGGAACATGGGCCAGGCTGATAGCGGTGCGCGCCAGCGTGCCGGCGCTGTCCGGCGCCTGCCAGCCGGGCAGGTTCGACGCCGTCGCGGCACAGGCGCTGGCCTCCCGGTTGGGGCTGCGCGCCACCACCGCGATGCGCACGCCGGCGATGCGTTGCCAGTCGCCGCTGTCGCCCGTGGTGCCGCTGCCGTCGGCATCGATCATCGACGCGCTCCACCGGGTCACCAGCGGCACCGAGGCGATCACGGCACGCGTATCAAAGCCGTATTGCGCCTTGAGGCTGACGATATTGCCCCCCAGCGTCTGCACCTGCGCACTGTTCCCGGCATGGTCGCCGCTGCTGCGGCGCAGTTCGCCGCTGACGATGGAATAGGACACCTGGCTCAGGCGGCCCAGGTTGAAGGCGGTTGCCATCGTGCTGTAGTCAACGGTGATGCCCGCTTGCGGCGCCAGCACGGCGTGGCTGACACGCACGGCACTGTCCACGCTGTCGATACGCACCAGAGCGCAAGGCTTGCCGGCCTCCTGCACGCCGAGTATGTCGCCACGTCGCATGCCCTGGGTGCTGGACAGGCCAATGCCGGTGCTGCTTGCCGTCAGTGCGGCGCCCAGGCGGGCCGGCGGCGCCAGCAGGTCGCTGCCGTACACCACCAGCGTGTCGGGCGCGCCATCCAGGCCCGCCTCGATGCGCACCGGCACAGCGGTGATGGACTGGCCGGCATTGACCGCAATGCTGCAGCCGAGCAGCCGGGCGTCGCCCAGGCCCGGCCCGGCGTGCTGCAGGTCGCGCTCGATGGCGAACAACGCCCCCATGGCGGCGGTCTGCGCGTCCGACGTGCCGGCCGTGGCGCGGCGGCTGCCGTGAAATGCGATGTAGGCCTGCGACAGCGCCAGCAGGGTCAGCAGGCCCAGCGCCAGGCCCACCATCAGTTCGGCCAGGCTGAAGCCAGCGCGACTATTCCGTGATGCGGGTGAGCGCGACATATTGATGTACCGACGTATCGCCAGGCTGTTGCCAGCGCACGGTAATGACGAACCGGCCGGCGCCGTCCGCCGTGACCAGCGGCGGAAAAGCCGTCGTTCCGGGCAAGGCCCTCGCAGCCGCCTCGCGGAAGGCATCGTAGCCGCCGGTTGTGGTGATGGCGGCCAGCGTGGCGGTGTCGCGCGGGCCGAGCCTGATCTGCGAGGCCATCTGCACCGCAAGCACGCTGGCGGCGGTACGGTAATGCGCTTCGGCAGCCTGGCGCATCGCATTGACCGACAGCATCAGCACCGACAGCGCCCCGACCGAGAACAGCGCCAGCGCCACCAGGCTTTGCAGCATCAGCATGCCGCGCTGGCATGCCTGGATGCGATGGCGCGGGCCGCTCATGCGCATCCCTGCGGCGATGCGTTGCGCGCCAGCGCCGGATTGCACAGGCGGATCAGGCCGCTGCCGCCGATCAGCAGCACCAGCCGGCGCGCGCCGCCCAGCGCCGCATGGCTGATCTCGATGCGGCCGGGGGCGGCGCCGATGACGGCGCCAAGGCCGTTGAAGTCGAGGCTGGCAGGCAGCCCGCTGCCGGGGGCCAGCGGGCTGGCAAGGCTGTCGGCGTTGGCCATTGCGCCGGACGCCATGCGCGCATTGCGTCCGCCTTCGTTGCGGCTGCGCCGGGCGATGCCGGCCGGGCAATCCGCGGTGACGGTCACGCAGCCGACTTCCCATTCCACCAGGCCGCCGGCGTCGTTCAACCGCAGCCTGACCGGCCGGTTGCGGCGTATCGCCTCGCTGCGCGCCAGCAGCAGCGCCGACTGCACCGACTCGGCCGCGCCACGGATCTGCAGATCCTGTATCCACTGGCTGAAGGATGGCATGCCAACCAGCAGCAGGCAGGAAATGATGGCCAGGCCGACCATCATTTCAACCAGCGTCACGCCCTGCGCCACCGGCCTCAGCATGTGCCGCCCCTGCTCGCTATCCAGCAATTCCGGGGCGCCGCGCCCCAGCCCGAAGGCAGGGCGGTGGTGCTGCGCAGGCCGACATGATCGATCTGGTAACTCAGCCCGGCCACGCTGGTACCGCTTGTGCCGCTGGCGACGATCGTGAAGGCTTGCGCGTTGCTGCTGGTCGTGCAGGTATAGGAAAACTGGCCGGCGGCCGGCATCGCAATGCCGCAGGCGGTGGCGCTGGCGTCGCCGTAGTTGCGGTAGTCCTGGTAATACTGTTCCATGGCGACGCGCAGCGTGGCCAGCTGCCCGGTCGCCTCGGCGATCCGGCCGCGTCTGACATGGTCGACATAAGAAGGCCAGGCAAGGCTGCCGAGTATGCCGACGATGGCGACAGTGACGAGCAATTCGATCAGCGTGAATCCGGCTGGAATGACACGATCCATGGTGGTTTTCCGCTAGCGTGGCAGGCATGCGGCACGGACTTTTTTAAATTTCGGCGCAAGAGTCCGTACAGCGAACAAGACTGGGAAACCCGGTGTGCAGCAGGCCTATTGCAGCACCGTTTTTCCCGAAGGCGGAGAGTGCAGAATTGCGCCGGATGACGCATGCATTGTTAATGCGGATTGGATTGTTTTGGCTGAAGCGGCAATTACGCAGCCGGTCAACTGACCAGCGCGCAGCGCGGCTGCTGGTCGCGGCCGACCTGCAGGGTGCTGTGCTTGATGCCGAAGCGCTGCGCCAGCTCGGCGGCGATCTCGTCAAAGAAGGCATCGTCCGGATGGCCGGACGGCATGCGCAAATGGGCGGTCAGTGCGGTTTCGGTAGTGCTCATCGCCCAGATATGCAGATCCTGCACTGACGCCACGCCGGGGCGCGACGCCAGGAAAGCCTCCACCTCTTCCAGCGCGATATGCGCCGGCACCGCATTGAGCGACAGCCGCAGCGCTTCGCGCAGCAGGCCGAAACTGCTCAACAGGATCACCGCGACGATGCCCAGCGACAGCAGCGGGTCGACCCAGAACCAGCCGGTGTAGACCATCGCCACGCCGCCGGCCACCACTGCCAGCGACACCACCGCATCGGCCGCCATGTGCAGATAGGCGCCGCGCAGGTTGATGTCGCCCTTGCTGCCGGCCATGAACAGCCAGGCCGAAAACGCATTGATGGCAATGCCGACGCCCGCCACCACCGACACCGTCATGCCGCCCACCGGCGCCGGCGCCAGCAGGCGGTTCAGCGCTTCCCATGCAATGCCGCCGCACGCCACCAGCAGCAGCATGGCATTGCCCAGCGCGGCCAGGATGGAGCTGCCGCGCAGGCCATAGGTATAGCGTCCGGCCGGGCGCTTCTTGGTCAGCACCGCTGCGCCCCATGCCAGCATCAGGCCCAGCACATCGGACAGGTTATGGCCGGCGTCGGCCATCAGCGCGGTGGAATGGGCGATGAAGCCGTAGGCGAATTCGACGACGACGAAACCGATATTGAGAACGATGGCGATCAGGAATGCGCGGCTGTGGTCGCCCGGCTCCGGATGATGGTGGCCATGGTGATGGCCGTGATGATCGTGATGGTGGTCGGTATGCGCATGCGCCATGGCTGTGGTTTCCCGGCCCAGGATCAGCCGCCCTTGCCCGCCGGTTCCGGCAGCAGGCAGGCTTCGATCACCTGCAGGTCGTTATCCTTGGCAAAATTGAGGACGAAATGATAGGCCAGCGGTTCGATACTACGCAATTCCTCGTTGACCACCACGGCCTTGACGCCGTTGAGCAGCGTCGGCCGTACATAGGGAGAATACTTCAAATGGGCATTGCGCCCGCCCGAACCTTCCGGCCGGAAATGCGACATCACACCGCACAGCCGCTCGGCCCAGTCGCTGGGGCGGAATACCCGCCCATTGCTGGTAATTCCCTGAATAAAGAATTCATTGGCGGGCGCGTTGTCTGTCGGATGGGGATCGGCCATGGCGGATGCTGTTTCTGTGGAAAGGCAATCTGGGGAAGTAGGCAAGAGGCCATTGTGTGGCGAATGACTTGCGGCTCTCTTAGGTATTATATCTTATAGAAGACTTGCCCCGAAACAGCCCTCCACATTATGAAATTTCCAGGGTGGCCTTGCCGGCAGCGGCTTTCCCGCGGCAACTTCCACTCCCGCTCTGGATCTTCAACCCAGCCAGACGGCAAGGGAAATCAGCAGCAACAGCATCATCCACAGCAGCAGCGCCCGCCACACCAGGCCCACCGTGCTCTGCAGCGCGCGCACGCCCGGCTCCTCGCCCGGCAGGGTTTCCGTTTCGGCCGCGGCGGCTTCCACGCCGGCGGCGTCGATCGTGGCGGCATCTATCGTCGCCGCATCCACGGTCAGCAGCAGGCTGGTGGCATTTTCCTGCGGCGTGCCGAGCCGCACGCCCATCGCGCCGCCGCCGGCGGAAAGGATGATGCCGGTAGTCTCGTTCTGCCAGCGCCGGGCAAAGTTGCGCCAGGCATAGACCGCATCCTCGAAATTGCCGACGATGGCGAAGGCCGACGCGGTCAGGCGCGCCGGCACCCAGTCCATCAGGTAGTACGCGCGGATCGCAAAGCGGCCGAAGGCCTCGCTGCGCATGTGCTCCGGCTCGCTCCAGGCACGCGCCAGGTATTCCGCCACCCGGTACATCACCGCGCCAGCCGGACCGAGTGGCATCAGGAACCAGAAAAACACGCCGAACACATGCCGATGGGTGGTCAGCAGCGCCCTTTCCACCGCCAGCCGGGAAATCTCCGGCACTTCCATGCCCGTGGTGTCCTGCCGCAGCCATTGCGCCAGCAGCTGGCGCGCCGTTTCGGTGTCGCCGGCATTCAGGGCGTACTGGATGGCGGTGAAGTAATGGCTGTAATGGCGAAAACCCAGGGTCAGGTAAATGATGACGATGTTCCATCCCAGCGTCAGCAGCGGGCTGACCTGCGTGCACAGCCAATGGATCAGCAAGGTGGGCAATACCAGCGTGAGCATGACCACGAACCAGCCCAGGCGACCGTGGTCCACATGGCCGGCATTGAACCAGCGCTCGACCCGGACCGCATAGGCCTTGATGCCGCCGTACACCGGATTGTCGGCGCGCAACGGCTTCAACTGCTCGATCAGAAGCGCGAAAAGAATGGAAAGAAAGGTCATCGGTCGCCCTGGATGTCAGTCAGGCGCTACGATAACGTAGTGCCCTGGAGTAATCAAACTGCGCCCGGCGCTGCCTCCCCGCCGCGGATCAGGCGCGCATGAAATGAAACAGGTTGCGCAGCATCGCGGCGGTGGCGCCCCAGATGAAGAAACGGTCATACGGCATCGTGTAGAAGCTGCGCCGCCCGCCTCCGCCCGGTACGTCTATGCTCCTGACCTGATGGTTCATGCCATCCATCAGGAAAGCCAGCGGCACTTCGAAGATTTCTTCCACCTCGAACGGGTCGGCCCGCAGGTCGAATGGCGGATGCACCAGCCCGACCACGGGCGTGACCCGGTAGCCGGTGCCTGTGAAATGGTCCGGCAAGGTGCCCAGCACCTCGATATGGCGCCGCCCCAGGCCGATTTCCTCTTCGGTCTCGCGCAGCGCGGTGTCGATCGCCGATGCATCCTCGGGCTCGGCGCGGCCGCCGGGCAGGCTGACCTGGCCGGCATGGTCGGTCAGGTGGGCGGTGCGCTCGGTCAGCAGCATGGTCAGCCCGTTTTCGCGCTGCACCAGCGGCATCAGCACCGAAGCCGGCGTCGGATTTCCGTCGCGCACGCGCAGCAGCCTTTCCTCGATGGTTTCCGCTGCCCATGCGGGCGGATTGGCGAACCGGGCGCGCAGGCGTTCCGCGCTCAGTTCCTCGGCCAGCACCGCGGCCTCGCCGGCCAGGGATTCAATCGGAAGAATTTTGGGGTCGAAATGCAGTTTGCTCAAAGCGGAATTCCCGGCCTGTTACGCCATTGCAAGCCCGTGGCTGGCGCAAGGCTGGCTGTCAGTAGTTGAGATCCCATCCAGATGGGTGCGATCGGCCATGAAAAAAGGGCACCAACGGTGCCCTCGCATGATACGTCGCAGCCGATTACGCTGCTGGCGCTGCTTTTGCCGCGACGCGGCGTTGCGGCAGCTTTTCCTTGATACGCGCCGACTTGCCCGAACGCTCGCGCAGGTAGTACAGCTTGGCGCGACGGACGTCACCGCGACGCTTGACTTCGATCGATGCGATCAGCGGGGAATACAGCTGAAAGGTACGCTCGACGCCTTCGCCCGACGACATCTTGCGAACGATGAAGTTGGAGTTCAGGCCACGGTTGCGGCGGGAAATCACGACGCCTTCGTAAGCCTGGGCGCGCTTGCGGGTGCCTTCAACCACGTTGACGCTGACGACCACGGTATCGCCCGGCGCGAAGTCGGGGATGTTCTTGCCGAGACGGGAAATCTCTTCTTGCTCGAGTTGCTGGATCAGATCCATTTATTGCTCCTGTAACCATCTTGCCGGCGCATCGATAGCGAATCAGCCCGGTAGAGGATGGGGTTCAACATTATCGCCTGGCCAACATGGCCAGGCGCTCCATTCAGCTGCCTGCAGGTTTTTCAGCCTGCAGGCTGCCTAAAAACTTTTCGTCGGCCGGACTCAGCAGACCGGCGGCGCGGGCGCTGGCGATCAGCGCCGGCCGCTTGGCCATCGTTGCCCGCAGCGCCTGCTGACGCCGCCACTTGACGATCTCGGCATGGTGGCCGCCCATCAGCACCGGCGGCACCGGCACGCCTTCGTACACTTCCGGCCGGGTGTAATGCGGATAGTCCAGCAGGCCGTTGACAAAGCTGTCTTCCACCGCCGAGGCATCGTCATGCAGCACGCCCGGCAGTTGCCGGATCACCGCATCCATCAGCGCCATCGCCGGCAGTTCACCGCCCGAGAGCACGAAGTCGCCGATGCTGATTTCCTCGTCGACGCAGCGGTCCAGCAGGCGCTGGTCCACCGCTTCATACCGTCCGCACAGCAGCACCAGGCCCGGTTCGGCCGCCAGCTGCATCACGCGCTGGTGGTCCAGCACCCGGCCCTGCGGCGACAGGTAGACCACGCGCGGCTTCGGCAGGCCCAACTGCTGCTGGCGCGCGGCGGCAGCCGTCAGCGCCGACTCCAGCGGCCTGGCCAGCATCACCATGCCGGGGCCGCCGCCGTAAGGCCGGTCGTCCACGGTGCGGTAATTGTCGCTGGTGAAATCGCGCGGATTCCACAGGCCCAGGCCGCAACGGCCCTGCTCGAAAGCGCGCCGCGTGATGCCGGACTGGGTGATGGCCGCGAACATTTCCGGAAAGAGGCTTACGACATCAAACTGCATACCGCCGCCCTTCCCGCAGCCAGGCTGCCTGCATCACGAATAATCCGCTTCCCAGTCCACCGTGATCAGGCGTGCCGCCTGGTCCACGGTCTTGACGAACTGGTCGACGAAGGGAATCAGCAGTTCCGGCGCAGGCTTTTCGCCTTCCGCCACCGGCTGTTCCACCCGCAGGATAGGATGCGCGCCATTGTCCATCAGGTCGCCGACCACGCCGAGATGCTCGCCGCGCTCGTTGACCACTGCTAGGCCGATCAGGTCGACCCAGTAGAATTCATCATTGTCCAGCGCCGGGAAGTGGCTGCGGCGTATCTGCACCGTCGCGCCCTTCAGCGCTTCGGCCGCGTCACGGCCGGACACGCCCATCAGGCGCGCCACCACTTCGTCGTTGTGGAGTTTGGACTGCAGCATCTCGACATCATGCAGTTCCGGCTTGTCCAGCCACCAGGTCTTGGCGGACAGCAATGCATCGCCGTCCGACGAGTAAGGCCTGATGCGCACCCAGCCCTGAATGCCGTATGCGCCTGTCACATAGCCGACCAGCACCAGGTCGTCAGGAATCGGCGTTCCCGATGCGGTCATCTGTAAAACCTTGTATTAGGCAGCGGCCTTCTTGCCAGCCTGCTCAACCAGACGGGCAGCGGTCGGCGACAGTTGCGCGCCAACGCCTTGCCAGTAGGTCAGACGGTCCTGGGCGATGCGAACCGACTCTTCAGCGCCGGAAGCCATCGGGTTGTAGAAGCCGATGCGCTCGATGAAACGGCCGTCGCGGCGATTGCGGGAATCGGTCACAACCAGGTTGAAGAACGGACGCTTCTTTGCGCCACCACGGGATAAACGAATCACGACCATAATATTTCCAAAAAGTGTACGGAGACGGAAAAAACCAGAGATTATAGCGGGTTTCTTCCGGCTACGGCTAAGTTAATCGGTATTTTGGGGAAAGCGCGGCGCAGGAAATGCGGCGAGGCGACAGTATAAGGCGCTTTTCCCGGCCTGCGGAGATTGCCTTGCGTCCAGCGCTGATGCACACTACGCCCGCAATCCCGCCTGCTACCGCCCATTCCATGTCCCGCCACAAGAACAAGACCCTGGCCACCCTGCTCGCACTGCTGTTCGGCGCCGCCGGGCTGCATCGCTTCTACCTGTACGGCCGCAAGGACTTCTGGGGCTGGCTGCACTTCGCGACGCTGCCGCTGTCGGCGCTGCTGGTGCTGGGCAACCCGGATGCGCCGGCAATCTTCACCGCGGGACCGCTGGTGCTGTCGGTGCTGGCGGGCTTCCTGGAAACCCTGGTGATCGGCGTCACGCCGGACGAGAAATGGGATGCGCGCCACAATGCCGGTTCGGGACGGCAGTCCAATACCCGCTGGCCGGTGCCGCTGATGCTGGTGGTGGCGCTGGCATGCGGGTCGACGGCGCTGATTGCCGCCATCGCCCGCACCTTCGACATCCTGCTGACCGGCGGCTCCTACGGCTGAGGTTCAAGCGGCGACGCGCCAGCGCATCGCCGCCTTCCCGGCGTCAAAACCTCAGAACTGATCTTCCGCCAGCGCCAGCACGCCGGCGCTGCCGCCGACGATGGCCGCGCGGTAGGACGCTGCCTGCGACAACAGGTAGTCGGCGAAGAAGCGCGCGGTGGCGATCTTGGCCTGGTAGAAGCGCGCATCACCCTCGCCCGCATCCAGCTTCTTCTGCGCGATCAGTGCCGCGCGTGCCATCTGCCAGCCGCACAGCACGATGCCGGCCATCTTCAGGTAAGGCACGCTGCCCGCGAACACCCCCTTGATGTCGGACTTCATGTTGGCCACGATGTAGTCCACCACCTCCTCCAGCGCCTTCGATCCGGCGGCCAGCTGGTTGCGGATCGCCGCCAGGTCGCCGCCGGCGGCCGATTCCAGTTCGGCCTCGGTCTGCCGCACCTGGGCCAGGATCGCGCGGGCGGTGGCGCCGCCGTCGCGCACGGTCTTGCGGCCGACTAGGTCATTGGCCTGGATCGCGGTGGTGCCTTCATAAATGGTCAGGATGCGGGCGTCGCGGTAGAACTGCGCCGCGCCGGTTTCCTCGATGAAGCCCATGCCGCCATGCACCTGCACGCCGGTCGAGGCGACGTCAATCGACATCTCGGTCGACCAGCCCTTGACGATGGGCACCATGAACTCATAGAAGGCCTGGTTGTCGCGGCGCACCGCGGCATCGGCATGGTGATGGGCGGCGTCGTAGGCGGCGGCCGTGACATAGGACAGCGCACGCGCGCCCTCGGTCTGGGCGCGCATCGCCATCAGCATGCGCCGCACGTCGGGATGGTGGATGATGGCCACCGGGCCGGCCGAACCGGCCAGGTCGCGCGACTGCACGCGGTCGCGGGCATAGGCAACCGCCTTCTGGTAAGCCGTTTCGGCCACCGCCACGCCCTGCATGCCGACGGCGAAACGGGCCGCGTTCATCATGATGAACATGTATTCCAGGCCGCGGTTCTCCTCGCCGACCAGGGTGCCGATCGCGCCGCCGTGGTCGCCGAACTGTAGCACCGCCGTCGGGCTGGCCTTGATGCCCAGCTTGTGCTCGATCGACACGCAATGCACGTCGTTGCGCGCGCCCAGGCTGCCGTCGGCATTGACCAGGAACTTCGGCACCACGAACAGCGAGATGCCCTTCACCCCTTCCGGCGCGTCCGGCGTCCTTGCCAGCACCAGGTGGATGATGTTCTCGGCCATGTCATGCTCGCCGTAGGTGATGTAGATCTTGGTGCCGGAAATCTTGTAGGTGCCGTCGCCCTGCGGCACCGCGCGGGTGCGCACCAGGGCCAGGTCGGAGCCGGCCTGCGGCTCGGTCAGATTCATGGTGCCGGTCCACTTGCCCGAGATCAGGTTGGCGAGATAAGTATTCTTCTGCTCGTCGCTGCCGGCGGTGAGCAGCGCCTCGATCGCGCCGTCGGTCAGCAGCGGGCACAGCGCAAACGACAGGTTGGCCGAGTTCAGCATCTCGATGCAGGGCGTGGCCACCAGCTTGGGCAGGCCCTGGCCGCCGAATTCGACCGGATGCTGCACGCCCTGCCAGCCGGCCTGGCCGAAGGCGTGAAAGGCTTCCTTGAAGCCGGGGGTGGTGGCGACTTCGCCATTTTTCCAGGCGCTGGGCTCGCGGTCGCCGGCCACGTTCAGGGGCGCCACGACCTCACCGCAGAACTTCGCATTTTCCTCCAGCACCGCTTCTACGGTTTCCGGTGTGGCATCCTCGCAGCCGGGCAGGGACTGGACGGCCGGCAGGTTGGCCAGTTCATTGACCACGAACAGCATGTCCTTCAGGGGGGCGACATAGCTCATCTGATTACTCCCAAAAAAATGGGCAGGTCACGCTGGTTGGCGCGCCCTGCCCGGATGGATTCAAGCCGGTGTGATTAACCCAGTTCCTTGACCAGTTCCGGCACCAGTTCGAACAGGTCGCCGGTGATGCCGTAGTCGGCCACCGAGAAGATCGGCGCTTCCGGGTCCTTGTTGATGGCGACGATGGTCTTGGAGTCCTTCATGCCGGCCAGATGCTGGATCGCGCCGGAGATGCCGACCGCGATATAGAGCTGCGGCGCCACGATCTTGCCGGTCTGTCCCACCTGCCAGTCGTTGGGCACGTAGCCGGCGTCGACCGCGGCGCGCGATGCGCCCATCGCCGCGCCCAGCTTGTCGGCCAGCGGCTCGAGGATCTTGAACGCTTCGCCCGAACCCATGCCGCGGCCACCGGAAACGATGATCTTGGCGGCGGTCAGTTCAGGACGGTCGGACTTGGCCAGTTCGCGCGAGACGAAGGAAGACTTGCCGGCGTCGCCAGCGGCCTCCACGTTCTCCACCGCTGCCGAGCCGTCCTGTGCCGGCGCATCGAAGCCGGTGGTGCGCACGGTGATGACCTTGACCGGGTCGACCGACTGCACGGTGGCAATGGCGTTGCCCGCGTAGATCGGACGCTCGAAAGTGTCCGGCGACACGACCTTGGTGATCTCCGAAACCTGCGCCACGTCGAGAACGGCTGCCACGCGCGGCAGGATGTTCTTGCCGTAGGCGGTGGCCGGGGCCAGGATGTGACCGTAGTTCGAGGCCAGCGCCAGCACCTGCGCGGCGACGTTCTCGGCCAGGCCGTCGGCGAACTGGGCGCCGTCGGCGACCAGCACCTTGGACACGCCGGCGATCTTGGCGGCGGCTTCGGCGGCGGCGCCGCAATTGGCGCCGGCGACCAGCACATGGACGTCGCCGTCGCACTGGGCGGCGGCGGCTACGGTGTTGAGGGTGCTGCCCTTGAGGCTAGCGTTATCGTGTTCTGCAATGACGAGTGCGGCCATGATGTCTCTTTATCGTGAAATTAGATGACTTTCGCTTCGTTGCGCAGCTTGGCAACCAGCGTCGGGATATCCGGCACCATGATGCCGGCGGAGCGCTTGGGCGGCTCGGACACTTTGAGGGTCTTCAGGCGCGGCGTGACATCGACGCCCAGATCGGCCGGCTTGACGTTCTCCAGCGGCTTCTTCTTGGCTTTCATGATGTTGGGCAGCGTCACGTAGCGCGGCTCGTTCAGGCGCAGGTCGGTGGTGACGATGGCCGGCAGCGGCAGCGCCACGGTTTCCAGGCCGCCGTCGACTTCGCGGGTCACGGTTGCACGGCCGTCTTCCAGCACGACCTTGGAGGCGAACGTCGCCTGGCCCCAGCCCAGCAGCGCAGCCAGCATCTGGCCGGTCTGGTTGCTGTCGTCATCGATGGCCTGCTTGCCCAGGATGATCAGCTGCGGCTGCTCCTTGTCGGCCAGCGCCTTCAACAGCTTGGCCACGGCCAGCGGCTGCAGTTCTTCAGCGGTCTCGACCAGGATGCCGCGATCGGCGCCGATGGCCATTGCGGTGCGCAGGGTTTCCTGGCATTGGGTCACGCCGCAGGAGACGGCGACGACTTCGGTGACCTTGCCGGCTTCCTTCAGACGCATCGCTTCTTCCACAGCGATTTCGTCGAAGGGATTCATGGACATCTTCACGTTGGCAATGTCGACGCCAGAGCCGTCGGATTTGACCCGCACCTTGACGTTGTAGTCCACCACGCGCTTGACTGGAACCAGTACTTTCATAGCTCTGCCTTTGAAAAATCGAATTGACGTTAACGTAAACCGAAACGGGATTATAAGAGAGAATCAGCTAACCTGCCGAAATTTAGCACGCTCGTGCTATTAGTGGGTAGAGTGCGGCCACTAAATAGTGAAAAAAACTATTTCCTGCGCATGTAGAAAGTGAACTCGGCGCCGTCCTGAGACTGCTCCAGCAACTGGTTGCCGGTCTGGCGGGCAAATGCCTGAAAATCCCGCACCGACCCGGAGTCCGTCGCCACCACGCGCAGCACTTCGCCGCTGACCATTTCGGCCAGGGCCTTTTTCGCTTTCAGGATGGGCAACGGGCAGTTCAGGCCGCGCGCGTCGAGATCCTTGTGGAATTCCATTATTGCTTGCCTCAAAAAAATGTTGCCGAATTCTAGCCCAAAACGATGGCATTGATGCAATGCATCAATGCCATTTCAGCGGAAGAATGCACTTTACGCGCTTATTGCCGCAGATAAGGTAAAAATCTTGCTTATCAAGGGATGTTGCCTGGCCACCGGCCTTGCCTGTCAGGTCGCGCGTCGGTCCAGCATGGCGCGCGCAATGGTGCCGGCATCGACATATTCGAGTTCGCCGCCGACCGGAACGCCACGCGCCAGGCGGCTGACCTTCAGGCCGCGCGCCTTCAGGGTTTCGCTGATGTAGTGGGCGGTCGCTTCGCCCTCGTTAGTGAAATTGGTGGCAAGCACCACTTCCTTCACCACGCCATCGCTGGCGCGCTGCATCAGCCGTTCCAGGTGGATGTCGCGCGGGCCGATGCCGTCGAGCGGCGACAGGCGGCCCATCAGCACGAAGTACAGGCCCTTGTAGGTCAGGGTCTGCTCGATCATCAACTGGTCGGCCGGCGTTTCGACGACGCACAGCAGGGCCGGATCGCGCTCCTGGTCCAGGCAGGTCTCGCAGACGTCGTTCTCGGTGAAGGTATTGCACATCCGGCAGTGGTGAATCCGCTCCACTGCCTGGGTCAATGCCCGGCCCAGCATGGCCGCGCCTTCGCGGTCGTGCTGCATCAGGTGGTACGAGATGCGCTGCGCGGACTTGGGGCCGATGCCGGGCAGGCGGCGCAGCGCTTCGGTCAGGAAGTCGAGACTGGACGGGGTCTTCACAAGCTTGCGCCCGGATCAGAACGGCATCTTGAAGCCGGGAGGCAGCGGCAGCCCGGCCGAAATGCCGGCCATTTTTTCCTGGGTCGTGGCTTCGGCCTTGCGCACCGCGTCGTTGAAGGCGGCGGCAACCAGGTCTTCCAGCATGTCACGGTCGTCGCCCAGCAGCGACGGATCGATCGACACCCGCTTGACGTCGTTCTTGCAGGTCATCACGACCTTGACCATGCCGGCGCCGGACTGGCCTTCCACTTCGATGGTGGCGAGCTGGTCCTGCATCTTCTTCATGTTGTCCTGCATTGCCTGGGCTTGCTTCATCAGGCCTGCCAACTGGTTCTTCATCATGTTCCGCTCCTGGTATGGTCAAACTGGTTTGATGGATCCCGGTACGATGCTCGCACCGAACTCGCGTTTCAGCGTCTGGATGAATGGATCGCTGTGCATGGTTTCTTCCGCCTGCAACTGCCGCGCCTCGCGCTCCGCGACCGCCTTCGCATTGGCGGTCTGGCGCGCCGCGCCGATTTCCGTGGTCACCCGGGCCGGCTTGCCGAAGCGCTCTTCCAGCGCGGCGGTGAGCTTGTCCACCGTAGCGCTGGAGCACAGGGTTTCGATCGGCACACGCAGCTTGAACAGGAAGGTATTGCCTTCCTGCACGCATTCCAGCAACTCGCTCTGCTGCGCCAGCTGGTGCACCACGCCGCGCACCGGCAGCGCGGCCGCCAGCACCGGCCAGTCGCCATCCCATTCCAGCGCCGCTACCGGCACAGGTGGGGGCGCCGGCGGCAATTCCAAAGCCGGCGGCGCGGCAATGATGGGCGCGGCGGGCTCGGCTATGGCGATTTCAGTTTTTTTTTGAGCCGGTTCCGTGTAGTCGTCGTCGAACACCGGAATGTCGTCCCATGGCGGCGGCATGTCCGACGTGGCCGACGCAGCAGGCCTGGGCTGCGGCGCTGGCGTTGGTGCAGCGACTGCAGGAGCGGCCACCGGCTGGGCCGCCGGCGGCGTCGCGGCCGGCGCGCCGCCGCGCTTCATGTTGCGCGCCGCTTCCAGCGCTGCACGGGCCGGGCTGATCGCGCCGCGTGGCGGCGGCGCTTTCGCCGCCGGTTCGGTCGGGGCGACTGCCGCCCTTGCCGGCGGCTCCGCCACCACGGCGGCGGCGGCGCGTACCGGCGACGGCGCAGGTGCGGCAGGTGCGGCTGGCGCTGCCGGCCGGGCCGAAACCGCGGCGCGCGCCGGCGCTTCCTCCTGGGGCAGGTTGCCTGGCCGGAAGGCCAGCATGCGCAGCAGCGTCATCGTGAAGCCGGCATATTCGTCCGGCGCCAGGCCCAGCTCATTCCTGCCGTGCACGGCGATCTGGTAATAGAGCTGCACTTCCTCCGCATCGAACCGCTGCGCCAGGCGCAGGATGTGCTCGCGCTCCGGCACATCCTCCGGCAGCGCGGCCGGCACCGACTGCGCCAGCGCCACCCGGTGCAGCAGGGAACCGAGATCCTGCAGGGCGGCGTTGTAGGAAAGGCTGCGCGCGGCCATGTCGTCGGCCACCGCCAGCAGCGCGGCGCCGTCGTCGGCCGCCAGCGCATCGAGCAGGCGCACCAGGAAGGACTGGTCCAGCGTGCCCAGCATGCCCTGCACCGCGTCCAGCGTGACCCGGCCGGCCGCATAGGCGATGGCCTGGTCGGTCAGGGAGAGCGCGTCGCGCATCGATCCATGGGCGCCCTGCGCCAGGAGGCGCAGCGCCGGCAGTTCGAATTCGATCTGTTCCTGGCCCAGGATGTTTTCCAGGTGGCCGACGATATGGCCCGGCGGCATCTGCTTCAGGTTGAACTGCAGGCAGCGCGACAGCACCGTGACCGGAATCTTCTGCGGGTCGGTGGTCGCCAGGATGAATTTCACATGCTCGGGCGGCTCTTCCAGGGTCTTCAGCATCGCGTTGAAGGCCTGGTTGGTCAGCATGTGGACTTCGTCGATCATGTAGACCTTGAAGCGGGCGTTCGACGGCGCATACACCGCCTGTTCCAGCAGCTGCGCCATGTCGTCGACGCCGCGGTTGGAGGCCGCGTCCATCTCGATATAGTCGACGAAGCGGCCGGCGTCGATCGCCACGCAGGCTTCGCAGACGCCGCAGGGATGGGCGGTGATGTCGCCATTGCCATCGGGGCCGGTGCAGTTGAAGCACTTGGCCAGGATGCGCGACAGCGTGGTCTTGCCCACGCCGCGGGTGCCGGTGAACAGGTAGGCATGGTGCAGGCGCTTTTGTTCCAGCGCATGGCTCAATGCCCGCACCACGTGCTCCTGCCCGACGAGCGTTTCGAAGCTTTTCGGTCGATATTTGCGGGCGAGGACTTGATAGGACATGGCGTTGCGGAAATTGACTGAAGCAGCATTTTACCCGACTGCCGATCAGCGCCTGAAGCCGCTTGAACCGGAATCGCGTCAGGCCCAGAATCGGGAGAACGGAAAATCGGAGGAGACGACATCATGCCATGGCCTACCCACACGGTCACCAACCAGGTGCCAGAATTGCTGGATTACAACCTTTTTGCCACGGATGCCGCATTGGCCACCGGGCTGGAGCAGGCCGGCGGCGGCTGGCATGCCGGGCAGTTGGCGCGCCTGGGCGGCGAACTGGGCAGCGCCGACATCCTGCAGTTGGGCGCGCTGGCGAACCGGCATCCGCCGGAACTGCTTACCCACGACCGGGTCGGCAACCGCATCGACAGCGTGGAATTCCACCCGAGCTGGCACCGTTTGCTGGGCCTGCTGCGCCGGGAAGGATTGCATGCCCTGCCCTTCAGCGCGCCGCGACCCGGCGCCCAGGCGGCGCGCGCCGCCGGCTATTTCCTGCATGCCCAGGTGGAGTCCGGCTCGCTGTGCCCGACCACGATGACATTCGCCTCGATCCCGGTGCTGGCCAACGAGCCGGCGCTGTTTGCCCGGCTGCGCGACAAGCTGTTTTCGCAGGAACATGACCCGCGCGACCTGCCGATGGCGCACAAGAAATCGATCCTGATCGGCATGGGCATGACCGAGAAACAGGGCGGCTCGGATGTGCGCAGCAATGCCACGGTGGCCGTGCCGGTGCGCGGCGAAGGCCGTGGCGCCGAATATGCGCTGACCGGCCATAAATGGTTCTTCTCGGCGCCGATGTGCGACGCCCACCTGGTGCTGGCCCGCACCGACCGCGGCCTGTCGTGCTTTTTCGTGCCGCGCTGGCGCGACGACGGCAGCAAGAATCCAATTTTGATCCAGCGCCTCAAGGACAAGCTGGGCAACCAGTCCAATTCCAGCAGCGAGGTCGAGTTCCAGGAGGCGCTGGGCGTGATGGTGGGCGAGGAAGGCCGCGGCATTCCCACCATCATCGAAATGGCCAACACCACCCGGCTCGACTGCGTGATCGGCAGCGCCGGCCTGATGCGCCAGGCCTTCGTCCAGGCCGCGCACCATGCGCGCCACCGCAGCGCCTTCGGCCGCCTGCTGGCCGAGCAGCCGCTGATGCGCAATGTGCTGGCCGACCTGGCGCTGGAAAGCGAGGCGGCCACGCTGCTGATGCTGAAGCTGGCCAGCGCCTTCGACGCGCCCGACGATCCGCTGCTGCGCGCCTGGCGCCGCATCGTCACGCCGGCCGCCAAGTTCTGGATCTGCAAGCGCGCCATCGCCTTCACCGGCGAATGCATGGAAGTCTGGGGCGGCAACGGCTATGTTGAGACCGGGCCGATGGCGCGCATGTACCGGGAAGCGCCGGTCAATTCGATCTGGGAAGGCTCGGGCAACGTGATGTGCCTGGACGTGCTGCGGGCGCTGGAGCGCGATCCGGAAGGCGCGCTGCTGCTGCTGGCCGACCTGCGGGAAGCGGCGGCCGGCCACCCTGCCCTGCTGGCGCTGCTCGATGCGCTGCGGCGCGACATGCAGGCCGCGCCGGAAGAACGGGAAGCGCTGGCCCGGCGCTTCGTGCAGCGGCTGGTGCTGGCGGCGCAGGCGGCGCTGATGCTGCGCCACGCGCCGCGGGATATCGCCGAAGCCTTCGTGGCCAGCCGGCTCGATGCCGATGGCGGCCGGGTGTACGGGACGATGGGAACGCCGGCGCTTCAGGAGGGGATATTGGACCGTGCCTGGCCGCGGTAATTACAAGAAATCGGGCCATTATCAATGCGTTCAATGAGGCTTAGATTCAGCAAACTGCCCTCACCTTGGCAAAAAATGGATTTGTTTATTTGTGAAGCTTCAGAGGTGGAACGCTGCCCCCTGGATTTAATACTTAAAACTCTCAATCGGCACAACTGTGATTGACTTGTTCTGTCAGCGCCGACTGGCCACCAGCAATTTAGCCAACTTACCTCAAAGGAAACGCGTATGTTAAACAATTCCAAAATCAAACTAGATGCGGCAATTACAAGTGACTCTTCTTTGTCTCAAAACCTTAAAGTAGCTAAGGGCAGGGAAGACGCATTGTCGATTCTTATGAATCTTGCTGATGCCGATGCCATTGAACCTAATAAAAATACAGTTGTTGAATGGCCGTCTACGTATCATGAAAAAGCTAATGCGTTATCAATGTCTGCGCTGGAACAAGTTGCAGGTACGGGACGTAGCGGCGGCATTCCAATTATTGGATGGTTGTCTACGTATCGTGAAAAACCTAAAGCGACAGCACGAGATGATACGTATTTAGCGCAAAAAGGCCCGCAGGTATTCTGAAAAATCCAAACCGGCCATCCGAAGCATTTTGAAATGGATGGCCTCGGATCAGTTTTGCCTAAACAATTCCCCTGGTACCGCCAGTTCCACCACCGGCCCCTTGCCGCTGTAGCGGTCCAGGAAAAGATAGATCACCGGCGTGATGAACAGCGTGATCACCTGCGACACGAGCAGGCCGCCGACGATGGCCACGCCCAGCGGCTGGCGCAGTTCGGCGCCGGCGCCCAGGCCCAGCGCAATCGGCAGCGCGCCCATCAACGCGGCCAGCGTGGTCATCATGATCGGGCGGAAGCGCAGCAGGCAGGCCGAGCGTATCGCCTCGGCCGGGGCCATGCCCTGGTTGCGCTGCGCATCCAGCGCGAAGTCGATCATCATGATGGCGTTCTTCTTCACGATGCCGATCAGCATCAGGATGCCGATGGTGGCGATCAGGGTCAGCTCGAAATTGAACAGCCGCAGCGCCAGCAGCGCGCCCACCACCGCCGACGGCAGTCCGGCCAGGATGGTGACCGGGTGGATATAGCTTTCATACAGCACGCCCAACAGGATGTAGATCACCACCACCGCCAGCACCAGCAGCACCACCTGGCTCGATTGCGAGGACTGGAACACCGCGGCGTCGCCGGCATAGCTGGTGATGATGTTGGCCGGCAGCCGCAGCTCGGCCTTGAACTGGTCGATCTTCGCGGTGGCGTCGCCCAGTGGCACATCCGGCGCCAGGTTGAAGGAGATGGTGACCGCCTGCAGCTGGCCCTGGTGGTTCACCGAGATCGCGCCGGCGGCCCGCTCCACGCTGGCCACGCTGAGCAGCGGCACCAGCGTGCCGGTCTTGCTGCGCACGAAGATGTTGTTCAGGTCGCCCTCGTCCTGGCCGCCCCAGTTGGCGTCCTGCAGGATCACCTGGTAGCTGTTGCTGCTGGTGAAAATGGTCGACACCTGGCGGTCGCCGAAGGCGCTGTAGAGCGCGGTGCGGATGTCCTGCACCTGCACGCCGGCGGCATTGGCGCGGTCGCGGTTGATGTTGACCATCGCCTGCAGGCCCTTCAACTGCGAGTCGCTGGTGACGTCGCGAAACACCGGGTCGGCGCGCAGCCTGGCCTGCATCTTTTCCGCCCAGGCATTGAGCTCATCGGCCTTCACGCTCTGCAGCACATACTGAAAGCGGCTCTTGCTGATGCGTCCGCCCAGCCGCAGGTTCTGCACCGGCGTCAGGTACACCGACAGGCCGGGCACGTCGCGCACCTTGCGCCGCAGCTGCTCCACCACCGCGTCCATCGCCATCCGCTCGCTGCGCGGCTTCAAGCCAAGGAACATGCGGGCGCTGGTGCCGTCCGACAGGCGCGAGGTCACGCTGTCGACATTCGGATCGTTGCCGATAATGTCGGCCGCGGTCTGCGTCAGTGCCGACATCGCCTGGTAGGACGCATCCTGCGGGCCTTCCAGCGTCACGCTGATCTGGCCGATGTCTTCATTCGGGAAGAAGCCCTTGGGCATGCTGACGAACATCAGCACGGTCAGCGCGAAGGTCGCCAGCGCCACCGCCAGCACCAGCAGGTTGTGCTTCAGGCACCAGTCCAGGCTGGCGCGGTAGGCATCGAGCACCGCATTGAAGCCGCGCTCGAAGCCGCGGCTGACCCAGTTGTCGCGGGCATGGCCCTCATGCTTCAGGTAGCGGCTGCACAGCATCGGCACCAGGGTCAGCGACACCAGCGCCGAGACGATGATGGCCAGCGACACCACCGCCGCGAACTCATGGAACATCAGGCCGATCACGCCCGGCATGAAGAAGATCGGGATGAAGACCGCAATCAGCGAGATCGAGATCGACAGGATGGTGAAGCCGACCTCGCGCGAGCCGACCAGCGCCGCCTGCATCGGCGCCATGCCATCCTCGATATGGCGCACGATGTTTTCCAGCATCACGATCGCGTCGTCCACCACCAGGCCGACCGCGATGGTGATGCCCAGCAGCGAGATATTGTCCAGGCTGTAGCCCAGCCAGTACATCAAGCCGCAGCAGCCGATCAGCGAGATCGGCAGCGACACCACCGGAATCGCAGTGGCCGACAGGCGCTTCAGGAACAGGAAGATCACCAACACCACCAGCACCACCGTCAGCGCCAGCGTGAAGTTCACGTCATGGATGGCCTCGCGTATCGACAGCGAGCGGTCGTTCAGTTCCTTGACCTCGATCGAGGCCGGCATCTGCGCGCGAAACTGCGGCAGCGTCGCCTTGACCGCATCGACCACCGCCACCGTGTTGGCGTTCGGCTGGCGCTGCACCGCCAGCACGATGGACGGCTCCTTGTTGACCCAGCTGCCGCTGCGGGTGGACTCGACGCTGTCTTCCACCGTCGCCACGTCCTTCAGGCGGGTGGCGACGCCGTCGCGGCTGCTGATCACCAGCTCGCTGAAGGCGGCGGCATTGGGCAGCTGGCGGTTGGCCTGCAGCGTCAGGCTCTGGCGCGGGCCGTCCAGCACGCCCACCGGGCTGTTGGCATTGGACGAGCGCACCGCGGCGGCCAGTTCGTCCATGGTCATGTTGCGGGCGGCGAGCTGTTCGGGCCGGGCCTTGATCCGCACCGCATAGCGGCGCTGGCCGTAGACATTGACCTGGGCCACGCCTTCTATCGTCGACAGCGAGGGCGAGATCAGGTTTTCGGCGTAATCGTTCAGGTCGGCCAGCGAGATCGACGGCGACGTCAGCGCCACCAGGAGCACCGCGGCGTCGGCCGGATTGACCTTGCGGTAGGCCGGCAAGGCCGTCATTTCCACCGGCAGGCTGCGCTGGGCGCGCAAGAGCGCCGCCTGCACGTCCACCGCGGCGGCGTCGATGTCGCGGTTGGGCGCGAATTCCAGCGTGATCGAGGTGTTGCCCAGCGTATTGGTGGAACTGATGGTGGCCAGGCCGGCGATGGTGGAGAACTGCTTCTCCAGCGGCGTGGCGACCGAGGCCGCCATGATTTCGGGACTGGCGCCCGGCAGCACACCGGTCACATTGATCACCGGGGTGTCATAGCTGGGCAGCGCGGCGATCGGCAGCCGGGTATAGGCAAAGGCGCCGGCCACCACGATGGCGATGGCCAGGAGCACGGTCATGACCGGGCGGCGTATGCAGAGTTCGGAGATATTCACGGGATGCCTGGTGAAAGGTTGCGACCGGCCCTGCCGGTCATGCGTCGGCGGCGGTGCGCGGCGTCTGGCCCTGCCCGCTCTGCGCTTCCTTCACGCGCGCGCCGGGCCGCAGGTTCTGCGCGCCCTCGACCACGACGCGCGCGCCCGGCTGCAGGCCGCCGACCGCGGCCTGTCCGCCGTCGATATGCAGGACCGTGACCTTCTGCACCGCTACCGTGTTGTCGGGCTTGACCAGGTAGACGAATTTTTCGGTCGGCCCGGTGACGATGGCCTGCGCCGGCACCACCACCGCCTGCGGCAGCGTGCGCGACACCATGCTGACATTGACGAAGGTGCCCGGCCACATCATGCGCTGCTGGTTGGAAAACAGCGCCTTCATCTTGATGGTGCCGCTTTGCGGGTCGGACGCGCTGTCAATGAAAACCAGCTTGCCTTCCACCCGCCGCTCGCCGGCCAGTTCCGCCGTGACCGGCGCTTCGCCGTTCGGGTAGCTGGCCAGCAGGTTGGACAATTCCCGCTCCGGCAGCGCGAAGGTGACGGTGATCGGGTCGAGCTGGGCGATGGTCAGCATCGGCGCACCGGCGGGCTGGGCCAGGCTGCCGGGATGGACGCTGATGGCGCCGATGCGGCCGTCCATGCTGGCGACGATGCGGTTGTTGCCGAGCGCGATCGCATTGCTGCGGATGGCGGCTTCGTCGGCCTGCAGCGTGCCGCGCAGCGCATCGACCTTGCTGCGGGCGGTTTCGACCACCGCCTGCGACACGAAATTCTTCGCTGCCAGTTCCTGGTTGCGGCGCAGGGCGCTTTCCGCCTCCACCAGATCGGCCCGGTCGCGCGCCACCTGGGCGCGGGCGCGTTCGACGTTGGAGGTGTCGCTGCGCTGGTCCAGCGTAAACAGCAGTTGCCCGGCGCGCACGTCCTGCCCTTCCTGCACATGCACCTCGCGCACGATGTTCTGGGTCTGCGGCCGCACATCCACCATCTTGAGCGCACTCACGTAGCCATTGGCGCGCACGGTGATCGCCACCGGCTTCTGCTGCGCCGTCGTGCTGCGTATGCTTAGCGCCGGCGCCGCCTTGGCGACGGCTGGCGCCGGGCGGCTCTGGTAATAGTGGTAGCCGGCGCCGGCGGCCAGCAGTACGGCGGCGGTCAACAGCAGGGAACGGACAGGACGCATGATGAACGGAAGAATAATGGGGGCAGCCAGGCGGGCCGACACGAAAAACGTATCGTAAAAGAAATATGGTAGCAATGCTATTGAATAGCATAGCATACGGCCTGTCGTTGTTTGAAAGTGTGGTTGGCAATGCGAAAAGACTTGGAAAACCTGCCTGATGCCGAAATGTATCCGAAGCTGCTGGCGCGGCTGATCGGCGAAGTATCGCGCGCCTGGCGTTACGAAATGAACCGCGCGCTGCGGCCGCTGGGCCTGAACCTGTCGATGCGGCAGGTGCTGGTGCAGCTGCAGCGCAATCCTGGCGGGCTGATGCAGGCGGAGCTGGCGCGCAACCTGGGCATAGAAGGCCCGACGCTGGTGCGGCTGCTGGACAAGCTGGAGGAAAAAGGCTGGATCGCGCGCATCGTCGCCACCGACGACCGGCGACGCAAGTATTCAGTGCTCACGCCCAAGGCGGCGGAACAGGTGCGGCTGCTTGAATCGCTTTCCGAGGACCTGCGCAGCAGCATGATGGCCGGCCTGACAACCCAGCAACTGGACCAATGCTCGCAGGCGATGACGCGCATCCGCGACAATCTCTACGGCTTGCAGGACGGCAGAACGGAAAACCAGGAATGAAACGGGGGGAAGACGATAAAGGAAGGAGGCGAGCCTTGTCTGCGGCACTTATGGTGAACGGCTGTGGCTGCTTCGTTCCCGACCTGACCAGGTTGGCCATGCCACAATGCGCAGGGGCCCGCCAGCCGGCATTCTAGCAGCAAAGCCGGCGCCGTGTGCCGGATTCTTGGTACTCGGGCACACGCGCCAGCCGCTTGGCGAACTGATTCTTCCTGTTCCTGCCGATCAGATCCCCAGTTGCTGCCACAGGGCATCGACCCGGCGCTTGACGTCCTCGCTCATCTCGATCGGCACACCCCATTCGCGGCTGGTTTCGCCCGGCCATTTATTGGTTGCGTCGATGCCCATCTTGCTGCCCAGGCCGCTGACCGGCGAGGCGAAGTCGAGATAATCGATCGGGGTGTTGTCCACCAGCGTGGTGTCGCGGGTCGGGTCGACCCGGGTGGTGATGGCCCAGATCACTTCCTTCCAGTCGCGGATGTTGACGTCCTCGTCGACCACCACGATGAACTTGGTATACATGAACTGGCGCAGGAAGCTCCAGACGCCGAACATCACCCGCTTCGCATGCCCGGCATAGGCCTTCTTCATCTGCACCACCGCCATCCGGTAGCTGCAGCCTTCCGGCGGCAGGTAGAAGTCGGTGATTTCGGAAAACTGCTTCTGCAGCAGCGGGATGAACACCTCGTTCAGCGCCACGCCCAGGATCGCCGGCTCGTCCGGCGGCTTGCCGGTATAGGTCGAGTGATAAATAGGGTTGCGCCGCATCGTGATGCGGTCGATGGTGAACACCGGGAACATGTCCTGCTCGTTGTAATAGCCGGTATGGTCGCCATACGGCCCTTCCAGCGCATGCTCGTAGCCGCTCGGATGGCTTTCGTCGGGATAGATATGTCCTTCCAGCACGATCTCCGCCGACGCCGGCACCCGCAGTTCGCTGCCGATGGCCTTGGTCAGTTCGGTCCGGCTGCCACGCAGCAGGCCGGCGAACTGGTATTCGGACAAGCTGTCCGGCACCGGCGTCACCGCGCCCAGGATGGTGGCGGGATCGGCGCCCAGCGCCACCGCCACCGGGTAGGGCTTGCCGCGGTTGACGATGCCGTGCTCGCGAAAATCCAGCGCGCCGCCACGATGGGCCAGCCAGCGCATGATGACCTTGTTGCGGACCAGCACCTGCTGGCGGTAGATGCCGAGGTTCTGCCGTTTCTTGTTCGGCCCTTTCGTGATCACCAGGCCCCAGGTGATCAGCGGCGCCACATCGCCCGGCCAGCAATGCTGGATCGGCAGGCGGCCGAGGTCCACGTCATTGCCTTCCCACACCACTTCCTGGCAGCGGGCGCCGCGCACTTCCTTCGGCGCCATGTCCCAGACCGCCTTGACCAGCGAGCCCATGCCCATCATGTCGCGCAAGCCCTTGGGCGGCTCGGGCTCCTTCAGCGTGGCCAGCACATGGCCGATCTTGCGCAGTTCGCCGACATCGTCCGCGCCCATGCCCAGCGCCACCCGGCGCGGCGTGCCGAACAAATTTCCGAGAACCGGAACGTCATGGCCGGTGGGATGGTCAAAAAGTAAAGCCGGGCCACCCGCGCGCAGCACCCGATCGCAGATTTCCGTCATCTCCAGGTGTGGAGAAACCGGGGTCGTTACATGGCGAAGTTCGCCAATTGCATGCAATTGGGCAATAAAGTCGCGCAAATCAGCATATTTCATGTTTATTGATATTTTTCAAAGGTGGGTTTTTGCATGAATAACATGATTTTAAGTCACTGATTTTATTCATGTTTACGGAAACGCACGGCCAAGCTATATATCTATAAGTTATAGAAATAAGTATTTATATTATTGACTCGATATATTCGGGTTTATACAATGCGGCCAACGCGATCGAAATTGTTAACAAAGCAACACTAATTCGGTTGCACTCAGCTTACGGGGTTCGGGGCCCCAACGACATTTTAAGGAGTGTTTTCGCAAGGCGTCAGCCTTATCCCCCGACAACGTTATCGGACACCGACCCGCCACGGCCTGGCCGCGGTCTGTGAAAGATGACTCCGCCGCTTGCCCGTGCGCTCCCAGCGACGGCAGGCGATCGTTCTGATACGCGGCAAGCCAAGCAAACGATTTACCTGTGTGCGTCACCCGCAGGGATGTGCTTTGCCGCGCTGATAGAGGAGTACAAATGTTGACGAGTTCAATAGGGCCAGCGCAGCCAGAGGAGAAAGCGCCCGGGGCGAACGCCCGGACCCGATTGCGGGAATTGCTGACTGCCCCCGGCACAATGCAGCGTGTTCGCGTTGTGGCGCACCGTACCGTTCTGGTGGCGGGCGTCAGCGCAATCGGCGCAATCGGCGTGATGTTCGTCAAGCCCGAACTGACCGACCATATCAAGGCGATGTCGCCGTTTGCCGCGTCCGGCACGCAGCAGGCAGCGGCCTCCCCGGCGCCCGGCCCGGTTGTGCTGGCGGCAGCACCTGTAGCGCCCGTATCAGCCATGCCGGCCATCCAGCCGGCAGCTGCGCCTTCCCAGGCGCCCGCTCAACTGGTTCAGGCCACGCTGCCGGCCACCCCGGTGGCCGCCGCAGCCGCTCCCGAGCAGGCCAATGCCGTCGAGCATGCCGCCAGCATTCCGGCGACCGAAGGCAAGGAAGTTGCTTCGAAAGAACAGAAGTTCGTCACCAACTGGCTGGCCAAGCGTTACCGCGTCGCCGGCGATGCGGCCAACATGCTGGTCGGCGCAACCTATCGCACCGCCAGGGAAGTCAAGATCGACCCGCTGCTGGTGCTGGCGGTCATGGCCATCGAGTCCGGCTTCAATCCCTTCGCAGAGAGCCCGGTGGGCGCGCAGGGGCTGATGCAGGTGATGTCCAAAGTCCACCATGACAAGTTTCAGCCGCTCGGCGGCGTCAAGGCGGCGCTGAACCCGGTGGCCAACATCAAGGTTGGCGCCACCATCCTGAAGGAATACGTCAGCCGTGGCGGCTCGGTGGAGTCGGGACTGAAGATGTACGTCGGCGCAGCCGCATTCGAAAACGACGCCGGCTATGGCTACAAGGTGCTGGCCGAGTACAAGCGGCTCAAGGACGTGGCCAGCGGCAAGTCGGTCCCCTGGACCTCGTCGAACGCTGCCACGGTGGCGGCCAAGACGCCACCCAAGCCGACGCCGCAGCCTGCCGCCGAAGAAAAGGTGGATGTGCTGACCCAGGCCGAAACGCCTTCGCTGCGCGAGAACACGCAGGACCGGGACGGCATCGTCGCCGCGCTCTGACAGCTTGGCGGTCTCCCAGCCTGATCGCCTTCCAACCTGAAAGCCGCCGGCAGCCCGGCGGCTTTTTTCATGCCTTGAAAAACACGCGCAGCCGGCTGACCGCTTCCTGCAGGTTTTCCATCGACGTCGCATAGGAAACCCGGATGTACTGGTGAGCGGTGTACGGCCCAAAGTCCAGGCCAGGCACCATCACCACGCCCGCCTCGTTGAGCATCTGCAGCGTCAGGCGGTCGGCATCGTCGGACAGCGCGCTGCAATCGGCATACACGTAGAACGCGCCATCCGGCGTCACCGGCACGTTGAATCCCAGTTCCCGCAGGGCCGGCACGATATAGTCGCGCCGGCGCCGGAACTCGGCCTTGCGCTCTTCATAAATGGCTATCGCTTCCGGCGTGAAGCAGGCCACGCCGGCATGCTGGGCGATGCTGGAAGCGCAGATGAACAGGTTTTGCGCCAGTTTCTCGATGGCCCGGACCATGTTTTCCGGCACCACCAGCCAGCCCAGGCGCCAGCCCGTCATGTTGAAGTACTTGGAAAAGCTGTTGATGACGATGATGTCCTCGCCCAGCGACAGCGCCGAGAACGGCGCCTCATCGTAGGTCAGCCCCTGGTAGATCTCGTCGACGATAGTGAAGCCGCCCTTCTCCCGCACCATGCCGGCGATGCGGCCCAATTCGTCATGCGCGATCGAGGTGCCGGTGGGATTCGACGGCGAAGCCAGCAGCACGCCGCGGGTGGCGTCGTTCCAGTGTTCCCGCACCATCGCCTCAGACAGCTGGAAGCGGTGTTCCGGGCCGCTGGGCACCATGCGCGCCCGGCCTTCGAAGGCGGCAACGAAATGCCGGTTGCAGGGATAGGACGGGTCGGGCATCAGCACTTCGCTGCCCGGCTCCACCAGCGCCGCGCAGGCCAGGAGCAGCGCCGCCGAGGCGCCGGCGGTGATGATGATGCGGCCGGGCGCGATGTCTAAGCCATACACCTGGCGGTAATGGTCGGAAATCGCATCGCGCAGCGCCGGCAGCCCGGTCGCGGCGGTGTATTGCAGCTGGCCGTCGGCCATCGCGCGGGTGGCGGCCGCCACCACCGGCGGCGGCGCGGTGAAGTCCGGCTCGCCGATGCCCATGTGGATGATGCTGCGCCCTTCCCGCTCCAGCCGGGTCGCCATCTTGGCCAGCTCCATGACATGAAACGGTGCGATATGGTCGAGGCGGGAGGCGAGATGGTTCAGATCCATGAACAGCAATCCTTGACGGTCGGGGTGGGAACGGGAAAGTGATGCGGCCGGAGCAGGCTCCGGCCGGAAGTGTGATGCTTGCAGCCTGCTTGCCGGGCGCTGTTCAGGCTCAGGCGCCGCGGGCGGCGCCGGTTTCCACCGTGCGCACCCTGGCGGCCAGCTTGTCGAGCACGCCGTTGACGTACTTGTGGCCGTCGATGCCGCCGAAGGACTTGGTCAGCTCGACCGCCTCGTTGATCACCACCTTGTAGGGAATCTCCAGGTGGTGTTCCAGCTCATAGGCGCCGATCAGCAGCGCCGCATGCTCGATCGGCGAGAGCTGGTCCAGCGGCCTGTCGATCAGCGGCGCGATCTGGGCGCGCAGCTTGGCGACGTCGCGGATGGCGCCGTGCAGCACCGTGTCGAAATGCGCGGCATCGGCCTTGTCGAAGCCATGCGCCTGGCGGATATGGGCGTCGATCACGCCCGAGTCTTCATTGTTGAGCAGCCACTGGTAGAGGCCCTGGAGCGCGAACTCGCGCGCGCGGTGGCGCGGGGTGCGGTTCTTGCTGGGATTGGCATGCTGGGATTTCTGGTTCATGACGGCCTTGGTCCGCGCGAGGCGGACATACGTTCGGATTAACTAGGTAAGGGGAAGCGTCCTTTCGGATCACTCTTCTTCGCTGACTTCGGCCAGCTCTTCCAGCGCCATCGCCAGATTGGCCATCTCGACCGCGACGCGGCCGGCATCGGCGCCCTTCTCTGCCATGCGCACTTCCGCCTGCTCATCGTTTTCGGTGGTGAGCACCGCATTGGCGATCGGGATGCCGTAGTCGAGGCCGACGCGGGTGATGCCGGCGCCGGACTCGTTGGACACCAGTTCGAAGTGATAGGTCTCGCCGCGGATCACCGCGCCGAGCGCGACCAGCGCGTCGAACTGGTGGGTTTCCGCCATTTTCTGCAGCGCCAGCGGGATTTCCAGCGCGCCGGGAACGGTGACATGCAGCACGTCCTCGTCGGCCACGCCGAGGCGCTTCAGTTCGGCCAGGCAGGCGGAGAGCAGGCCATGGCAGACATCCTCGTTGAAACGGGCCTGGACGATACCGATACGCAGACCCTGGCCGTCCAGGTTGCTTTCATAGATGCCAACTGTCATTTTCTTCCTTCGTGCGCCTAAGCGTCATTCGTTGATCAGCGGAGACGGCAGCCTGCAGGCGCGCCGCCTCCCGAGTAGTCTGTTTAATTTTCCGGGCAGGCCCGAAAGCCCATCACTTCCAGGTCGAAGCCTGTCATGGACGGCATCTTGCGCGGGCTTGCCAGCAGCGTCATCTTGCCCACGCCCAGGTCTTTCAGGATCTGGGCGCCGATGCCATAGGTGCGCAGGTCCATGCGCGCGCTGCGCGACGGGGCACGCTCCTGCTGCGGCGCGGCCAGCGCTTCGAACTGGGCAAACATCTGGTCGGCCGATTCCTCGCAGTTGAGCAGCACCACCACGCCGCGCTCGGCCGCCTTGATGGCTTCCAGCGCCGAGGCCATGGTCCAGGAGTGGGTGGTCACTTGGTTTTCCAGCAGGTCCAGGATCGACACCGGCTGGTGTACCCGCACCAGGCTTTCCAGTTCCGGCGACAGCTCGCCCTGCACCAGCGCCAGGTGCGCGCCGCGGCTGGGCTTGTCGCGATAGGCGATGGCGCGGAAGGTGCCGTGCGCGGTCTGCATGGTGCGCTCGGCCACCCGTTCGACGATGCTCTCGTGCTGGCTGCGGTAATGGATCAGGTCGGCAATCGTGCCGATCTTCAGGTTGTGTTCGCGGCCGAATTCGATCAGGTCGGGCAGGCGCGCCATGCTGCCGTCGTCCTTCATGATCTCGCAGATCACCGCGGCCGGCGTCAGGCCCGCCAGTTCGGCGAAGTCGCAACCGGCTTCGGTATGGCCGGCGCGCATCAGCACGCCGCCCTTGACGGCCTTCAGCGGAAAGATATGGCCGGGCTGCACGATGTCGGACGGCCTGGCGTTGCGCGCCACCGCGGTCTTGATGGTGGTGGCGCGGTCGGCCGCGGAAATGCCCGTGGTCACGCCTTCGGCGGCCTCGATCGATACGGTGAAATTGGTGCCGTAGGACGTGCCGTTACGGGAAGTCATCATCGCCAGGTTGAGCTGGTCGCAGCGCTCCTCGGTCAGCGTCAGGCAGATCAGGCCGCGGCCGTATTTGGCCATGAAGTTGATGGCTTCGGGAGTGACGAACTCGGCGGCGAGCACCAGGTCGCCCTCGTTTTCGCGGTCTTCCTCGTCGACCAGGATGACCATGCGGCCGGCGCGCAGCTCGGCAACGATTTCTTGCGTAGTTGAAAGAGACATAAGACAGTTCCAGGGACAGACCGCTATTTTAATGGATTTGCCATGCGGCCCGGCGCTTATTGCCGCCCGATCATTCCGGGCAATTGCTGCGGGCGTCGGCCTGGGACACATTGCTGCCCGGCGCCACGTCATGGGTCAGCCAGACATTGCCGCCTATGGTCGAGCCGCGGCCGATGGTGATGCGGCCAAGGATGGTGGCGCCGGCATAGATCACCACGTCGTCCTCGACGATGGGATGACGGGCATTGCCCTTGATCAGCGCGCCGGTGGCGTCGGCCGGGAAACGGCGCGCGCCCAGGGTGACGGCCTGGTACAGGCGCACATGCTGGCCGATGATCGCGGTTTCTCCAATGACCACGCCGGTGCCGTGGTCGATGAAGAAGCTGCCGCCGATCTGCGCCGCCGGATGGATGTCGATGCCGGTGTCGGAATGGGCGATGTCGGAAATCAGCCGCGCCACCAGCTTGGCGTCGAGCCGGTACAGCGCGTGCGCCAGCCGGTAGTAGATCACGGCCACGGTGCCGGGATAGCACAGCAGGATCTCGGAGATGCTGGTGGCCGCCGGATCGCCCTGGTAAGCGGCCTGCAGATCGCTGACCAGCAGCGCCCGGATCGCCGGCAACTGGCTGGCGAATTCACGGGTGATCTGCTGCGCCCGCTCGGTCAGCTGCGCGCCGGTGAGCTTGCCGGCGTCGGTGCCGAACACCAGTCCGCGGCGCACCTGCTCCGACAGCAGCGACAGCGTGGTGTTGAGGGTATCGCCGACGAAGTAGTCGATGCTTTCGTCGGTCAGCCCGGCGCGGCCGTAATGCGTCGGAAACAGCGCCGCGCACAGGCCCTGCAGTATGCCCACCAGCGCCGCCTTGGAAGGCAGTTCACGGATATTGCCCTGGTACCGGATCTTGTGCGTGACCTCGCGCGAATCGCGCAGTTGCGCGACCACCGTGTCGAGGTTCCAGTGTGCCGGGGCGGAAGCGCCGGGAAGGGTGTCAGCCATAGTGTGTCCTGTCGGTCTGGTGCCGGTCGATGCGGATCGACGGCCTTGGATTGCAATGTCCCCGGATTATAGAAGCGCATTGCAAAACGCACAGGAAGCGCCCGCGCGACGAGGCCGCGCCAGGAGCGTGGCGACCGGGCGCCGCGCTCCAATGCGGGTCAGGACACGCCCTTGGCGCTCAGCATGCGCTCGACATAACGCGCAATCAGGTCGATTTCCAGGTTCACCTTGCTGCCGGCCTGCAGGTGCTTCAGGGTGGTGACCTGTATCGTGTGCGGGATCAAGTTGATCGAGAACTCGCAGCCGCCGGCGGTATCTTCCACCCGGTTCACGGTCAGCGACACGCCGTTGACCACGATGGAACCCTTGTAGGCCAGGTACTTGCCCAGTTCGCGCGGCGCTTCCACCACCAGCTCCCAGGACTCGCCCACCGGCTCGAAACGGCGCACCGTGCCCAGGCCGTCGACATGGCCCGACACCAGGTGGCCGCCCAGGCGGTCGGCCAGGGTCAATGCCTTTTCCAGGTTGACTTCACCCGGCCGGTCCAGTCCGGCGGTGCGGTTCAGGCTCTCGCGCGAGACATCGACGTCGAACTGGCTGTCGGTCTTGGCGACCACGGTCATGCAGGCGCCGTTGATGGCGATCGAATCGCCGATGGCGACGTCGGCCAGCGGCAGGCCGCCGGCATCTATCGTCAGGCGCACGCCGGCATCGGCGGCGCTGCCCAGGGGCGTCAGGGTCTGTATGCTGCCGACGGCAGCGACGATTCCGGTAAACATAAGCAGATTCAGTTCAGGGAAAACGGGCAAGGATACGCAAATCCGGGCCGAGTTGCTTGACTTCATGGAAGGCCAGCCGCGGCTGGCCGCCCAGTTCCTGCAGCGCCGGCAGGTCGAACATGCCCTGCGCATCGCCCAGCAGCGTCGGCGCCAGGTACAGCAGCAGCTCGTCGACGCAGCCTTCACGCAGCAGCGAGCCGTTGAGCTTGAAGCCCGCCTCGACATGCAGCTCGTTGATCTGGCGCCGCCCGAGTTCCTGCAACAGCTGCGGCAAATCCACCTTGCCGCGTGCATTCGGCAGCAGCAGCACCTCGGCGCCGCGCTCGCGCAAGCGGGCCTGTTTTTCGGCATCCGGCTGCGCAGCCACGATCCAGGCGCCGCCGCCTTCCAGGATGCGGGCGTTTGGACTGATCTGCAGGCGACTGTCGATCACGATGCGCTGCGGCTGGCGCGGCGTGTCGACGGCGCGCACCGTCATCTGCGGATCGTCCTCCAGCACGGTGCCAATGCCAGTCAGCACGGCGCAGGCACGCGCCCGCCACCAGTGGCCGTCGTCGCGCGCCGCTTGCGAGGTGATCCACTGGCTCACGCCGTTATGCAGCGCGGTACGGCCGTCCAGGCTGGCCGCCGCCTTCATCCGCACCCAGGGAGTGCCGCGCTCCATCCGCGAAAGAAAACCGATGTTCAGTTCCCGCGCCTGCTGCGCGAGCAGCCCGCTTTCGGTGGCGATGCCGGCGGCGCGCAGCACGGCCATCCCCTGCCCGGCCACCAGCGGATTGGGGTCCTGCATCGCCGCCACCACCCTCGCCAGGCCGGCCGCCACCAGCGCGTCGGCGCAGGGCGGCGTGCGGCCGTGGTGGCTGCACGGCTCCAGCGTGACGTAGGCGGTGGCGCCGCGCACATCGTGGCCTCTGGCGGCGGCGTCGCGCAGCGCCTGGACTTCGGCATGGGGACCGCCGGCGGCCTGGGTATGGCCGGCGCCCAGCAGCATGCCGTCGCGCACGATGACGCAGCCCACGCGCGGGTTCGGGGAAGTGATGAACATGCCTTTTTCGGCCCAGTCCAGGGCCAGCTGCATGGCTTGCAGGTCGGAAGTGAGATGCACGACGGTGTGTTTTGCAGGGAAGAGGCGGCTATTCTAGCAATTCGACTTGTCGCGTTCCGGATTGCAGGCGCGCGGGCGGCCGAGCAGGTTGACGATGATCCTGCGCCGGAGGTCGCCGGCGCTGAAGTCCCATGAGCCGGCCTGTGTGCCGCCGGCGCTGGTGCGGCTGCGTCCATTGGCGCCATACACGAGATAAGGCACGCGGTCGTCGTTGAAGTTGCTGGCGATGGCAATGCCGGCCGGCGGCGGGCCATGGCTGGCGACGATGTCCTCGCCCGCATCGGGCCGCAGGTTGCCATTGCGGTCGACCAGCACCATCCAGCCGCTGTCCCAGCCGGCGCCTGTCGCCAGCAGCACCACCGGCGCGCCGCGGCGCAGGGCTTCGGAGCGGGTCAGGGTCACGGCGGCGAAGAAATCATTGACGGTGGTCGTGAGCCTTTGCCGCTGCAGCAGCGCCTGCAGCGATGGCGCCGCCATCCCCAGCAACAGCGCCGCGAGCGCCAGAACGGCAAGCATCTCCAGCAGCGTATGGCCGGCGCGCCGGTTCATGGCCAGCAGGCGGCAAGCCTGCCATCGGCCCACCGCCGGCCACGGCTATCGAGCCGCAACACGCCGCAGTCGGGATCGGCATGGCTGGCCCGCGCGCCGGGGCCGCCCGGACGGGCGGCGACGCTCACGCAGCGCTCCAGGCTTTCGCCTTCGCAGGCAGTGGCGCTGAGGGTGTAGGCGCTGTCGGCCGGGCTGGCGCCGGAGTGAAATTTGAAGGGGCCGGGCGCCGCGGCATCGAAGGCATGGTAGCGGCCGTGGCGCGAAAAATGGCGTTCCTGCTGCTGCATCAGCATCAGCAATGCCGCCCTCGCCTCGGCCCGGCGCTGGCTGTGCGCCAGGCTCTGCCAGCTCGCAGCGCCGACGGCCGCCAGCGCCGCGCAAATCGCCAGCGTCACCAGCACTTCCGGCAGCGTATGGCCCGGGAGGGCATGAGCGCCCGCCCTATCTCTGCGATGCCGCATTACGCATGGCCTCCCAGTCAGCGACCTCGCGCCAGCCCAGGCGGCCGGCGCGTGACCTGCGCACGATGGACGCCGCCGGCTGGCCGCCGGCACTGCCGCCAATGACGGTATGCCGCGTTTCCACCGTGCCGGTGCCCGCACCGCCGCCTTCCGCCTGCCCCGGCTGGGCCGGTCGACGCTCGGCGATGACGTTCAGCGTCCGTGCCGCCTGCATCGGCACGGACAGCCAGGGCGCTGCGGTGCCGGACGGCGACAGGCCGTTTTGCGCATTCAGCAGATACAGGCTGGCGCTGGACCCGCATGCGGAAGCGCCGGGCAGCATGGTGACGATGGTCGCCACGCCATCCTCGATCAGCGGGCTGACAAGCAGGCGCTCGCCGGGAACCGGGAAATCGAGCAGCCAGCCTGCGGCTGCGCTGGCGCCGCCGTCAAGCCGGTAGGCCCCTGCCTTGTCCGTGACCAGCTTGCGCACGGCCAGGTCGGCACGCGTCAGGGTAGGCGTGGTCGCGGCCTGTGTGTCCGCGACGGCATAAAGCGACTGCACCGACTTGTCCTGCGCATCGTCGGCTTCCAGCAACCGGCCGGTGCCGAACAGCAGCAGCAGGCCGCCATCGCCGCGATATAGCGCACGCGGCGCGCTGGTGATGGGCTGACGCCGGCCGCTCGCATCGGTGGCGACGAACAGCGGCTGGCCGGAACCGGCGGCCTGCGGCCAGGGCGGCTGGCCGGCGCTGAAGTCGAGCCGCCACAGCCGGCCCTGCAGATCGCCGGCATAGGCCAGCCGCACGCTGCCATCGACGTCCGGAATCAGCGCCGGAGGCGCCAGGCCATTGGGCAGCGCGGCGCTGCCGGCGGGCAGCAGAAACTTGAAGTAGTTGCGGTTCTGCTGCCATGGCGCGGCTGGGTCCTTGTCGAGCGAGAGCAGGAACAGCGCGCCCGGCCCGGCCGGGTTCGACCGCCCCTCGCCGTCGGCGCGCTGGCTGTTGTAGCCGGACGCGGCCACGATGAAGTCGCCGTATTGCCCGGGGCCGGTACGAAAGCGCGCCAGTGCCGGCGGCTGAAAGACATTGCCGATATCGGGATCGTCGCTGTCGGTGAACTCCAGCAGCACGCCGTCGCCGCCGGCAAAGCGCGCCGGATTGCTGACATCGAGCGCGAACACGCCCTGCGCACCGCCGCCGAGGCCGCCGGCCAGCACGGTTTTCCAGGCGCCCCGCACCAGGGCATTGCCGGCGGCCAGGCCGCCTTCGGCATAGGGACTGGCGGCGAAGGCCGACGTGGGCAAGCGCGGCCATTGCGGCCGCAGCGCCAGCGGCAGGTAGGCAAACAGTTCATTGCCGGTGGCCGCGTCGAAGCCGTGCAGCATGCCGTCGTTGGCCTGCAGATAGACCGCGGCCGGCCGGCTTGCGTACGCTGCCAGGAATGACGGATAGCGCGCATCGGCGCTTGCCGGCGGCGGCGCATCCACGAACAGCGGCGCGCCGACCACCGCCGCGCCCAGGAGGCTCGCGCGGCGCCGGTATGGGCCTTGCCGGGAACCGGCTTCCAGTGCGCGTTCGCCGCGCAGGTAGGCTACCCGGCTGGCGCCCCCGTCGTCGGCGCCGGTCGACAGCAGCGACTGGCCGGCCGGGTCCAGCATGGTCCAGTCAAGGGGAATGGTGCGCAAGCGGTTACCGTCACGCTGGCCGGTATAGAGCGCGCGCATCGCCGGATCGCGCCTTTCCAGCAGGGCAGCGGCATCCCATGCCGGTGCGTCGGCGGGCACGGGCCGGCCGGACTGGTCATGCATCAGCGCATATTTTTTCAGGCTGCCATCCATGCCTGAGTCGCTGGCGACCGCCTGATAGAGCGCGGCCGCGGCCGGATCGATGCCGCTGGCAGCGCAGGCGCCGGCCCGTGCCAGTTGCGCGGCATTGGCCAGGTCGAGCGAAGGCATGGCAGCCGCCAGCCCGGGCAGCAGCAATAGAGGGGCCAGCAATGCGCATCGCATGTCAGCCTCCCCCCACGCGCCGGTACCAGGCCTGCAGCAGCACCCAGGTATCCTCCTGGGCGCCGAAACCGACCGCGCTGATGCGATAAAGCGTGCCGGCGCCGGCCAGGTCGGCGCTGCTGCCGGCGCGGCGGTCGGGATAGGCTTCGATCAGGTAGCGCGGCCGGCGGGCCGGCAGTGCGCCGCCGCCGGCCGGCATGGCTTGGCCGGTGAAGCGTCCATATGCAATGCTGCGCATCGTGGCTTCGCCTTCATCACGGAAGTCGACGGCAAGCCAGGCCGGCGCGGCGCCCTGACCGGCGCACAGGCCCAGTAGCGGATTGGCGGCGCCGGCGCCGCAGCCGGCCGGGAACACTGGCGCGGCCGAAGCAAGCAGCGCGGCACGCGGACTGGCGCCGGCCGGCTGTTCGATATCGCGCTGGGCGTCGAGCAAGGCGGCTTCGGCAGCCTGGAAGGCCGTCTTGCGGTCGCGATCGTTGCGCGCCGCCCGCTCTTCCTGCAGCGCAATCCGGGCGCCCGACAGGCCCAGCATCAGCGCCACCGCCATCACCAGCAGGCACATCAGCAGGGCACTGCCGGCGGCACGGCTCATGGCGCCTCCTGGACGCGATTGCGCAAATACACGGTAGCGCCGTAGATCCGGCGCGACAGCCTGCGGCTGGCGGCAGGAAGCTCGGCCACCTGGATCACCGTGCCGGGATCGGCGCTGCCCTCGTAGGCCGCACCGAACAGCGCGTAGCTGCCGGCGCCGCTGGCGTCGGCGTCGGCCTGCGTGCCACGCGCCAGCAACGCGATCCTGACCGCGCCCACCGCCTGCCAGGCGCCGGCCTGCGCCTGCACGGCGGTGGCGCTGACGAAGCGGTCCGGAGCAGCCCCAGGCTGCGCCTCGATGCCGTACAGCACCTGGAAGCCCTCGATGCCGCGCACCAGCGCGTCGGACTTCCAGCCGCCGGGACCGCGGTATTTGCAGCGCAGCTCCGGTTCGCCGCCGGCGTCATTGGCGATGTAGAAAATGCTCCAGCCGCCTTGCCCGCCATCGGCGCCGACGGCCGCGCCGGCACAGTTCTGTATCGCGCCATCGCCGCCGCCCTCCCCGCTGCCCTCGAAGCGCAAGGCCAGCACGTCGCTGCCATTGACCGTGCTCCCATACGGGCCGGCTATGCCATCGGCGGCATCCCTGAGCGACCTTGCGTCCAGCCCGGCGACGGGCTGCAGCGCCGCCGCACCACTGCCGGCCACGCCCCAGTCGCGGTGGCCGGCCTGCCGCACCGCCCGGCTGATCAGTTCCAGCGCGAAGCGGCCGTTCTCTTCCAGCCGGGCTCGATCATCATGCAGCAGGTAGGCGGCGCGTACAGCCAGCAGCAGGGAGATCGCGGCCAGCACCAGCATCATGCCGATCGCCAGCGCCACCATCAGTTCGGGCAGGGACAAACCGGCCGCATGCCGGCGCGGCGCGCGCTTCATGGCTGCGCCGGCGCAACGACGATCACCACGCCCGGATGCGGCACGGCGCCGTCGGCCCCGCTGCGCCAGCCCAGCTTGACCACCTGCGGGCCGGGCGGCTCGCCGCCGCAGGCCCATCGATAGGCGCCGGCCGCCTCATCCCAGGGCGAGGCATCCTGGCAGATCAGCGCCCGGCCGGCGGGAAGCGCCGCGGCAACCCGGGCCTGCCAGGCTGCCTGTTCGGCCGCATCGGGCGCTGCGCCGGCGCGCAGGCGTTCAGCCATGTCGACCGCCAGCTGCATTGCCACGCCATGCAGCGCGGACTGCCGAGTGGCATGCAGCGAACGCCATTGCAGTTCAAGCAGGCTCAGTGCACCCAGCGACATCAGGCACAGCACGATCAGCACTTCGATCAGGGTAAAGCCGCGCGCAGTATTTCCCATGGTCGCAAACTCCGGCAATAGCCCGCCAGCCGCAGGAGCGGCGGGACGGGACATGCGAGACGAAAGGCGTGGGCAGTGTTCTTGCGACCGTCCGGCTCAGGCTGGACAGATCAGGCGAACACCGTTCCGGACTGCGACCCGATGGGCACGCGCAGCGAGACAGGCGGACAGACAACCGACTTCTGTGTATGGACTTTTGAGGCTACGGACTATTTCTGGGGCTTCTTGCGGTCGGGGTCGATTTCCGCGATCACATCGCGGAATTCGGCGACATCCTGAAAACTGCGGTACACCGAAGCGAAGCGTATGTAGGCAATCTTGTCCAAACGCTGCAATTCGGCCATGACGAGTTCGCCGACCTGGCCGGACGGAATTTCGCGCTGGCCGCTGGAACGCAGCTTTTCCTCGATGTGCTGGATCGCGGTGTCCACCGCGTCGGCCGGCACCGGCCGCTTGCGCAGGGCCAGCATCATCGAGGCGCGCAGCTTGGATGGTTCAAAATTGGTGCGGCTGCCGTTTTTCTTGACGATGACCGGCATTGCCAGTTCCACCCGTTCATAGGTGGTGAAGCGCTTTTCGCAGTAATTGCAGCGACGCCTGCGGCGGATGCTGTCGCCTTCCTCGGACACCCGGGTGTCGAGGACTTGCGTGTCTTCGTGCTGGCAGAAAGGACATTTCATGAGCGGGCACCGGAAGCGACAGCCATTGGAGAATGGGCAACGAGTATAAGGGCCGCCTGTCGGCTCGTGCAACCGGCAGGCGGGATGCGCCGCGATGGCGCCCGGCGATTACGCCGCGTAGACCGGGAAGGCGTCGGTCAGCTTCTTCACCTCGGCCTTGACGCGATCGATGGTGGCGGCGTCATGCGGATTGTCGAGCACGTCGGCGATCAGGTTGCCGACCTTGACTGCCTCGGCCTCGCCGAAGCCGCGGGTGGTCATCGCCGGGCTGCCCAGGCGGATGCCGGAAGTGACGAATGGCTTTTCCGGGTCGTTCGGGATCGCGTTCTTGTTGCAGGTGATGTGGGCCGAACCGAGGATGGCTTCGGCTTCCTTGCCGGTGATTTTCTTGGCGCGCAGGTCGACCAGCATCACGTGCGACTCGGTGCGACCGGAGACGATGCGCAGGCCGCGCTCGATCAGCGTGTTGGCCAGCGCCGCGGCATTCTTCACCACCTGCTGCTGGTAGGTCTTGAATTCCGGGCTCAGCGCCTCCTTGAACGCCACCGCCTTGCCGGCGATGACATGCATCAGCGGGCCGCCCTGGATGCCGGGGAAGATCGCCGAATTGATGGCCTTCTCGTGCTCGGCCTTCATCAGGATCACGCCGCCGCGCGGGCCGCGCAGCGACTTGTGGGTGGTGGAGGTCACGAAATCGGCATGCGGCACCGGGTTCGGGTACACGCCGGCGGCGATCAGGCCGGCATAGTGGGCCATGTCGACCATGAAGTAGGCGCCGACTTCCTTCGCGATTTTCGCGAAGCGCTCGAAATCGATGCGCAGCGCGTAGGCGGAAGCGCCGGCGATGATCATTTTCGGCTTGTGCTCGCGGGCCAGCCGCTCCATGGCTTCATAGTCGATCTCTTCCTTCTCGTCCAGGCCGTAGGACACGACGTTGAACCATTTGCCGGACATGTTCAGCGCCATGCCGTGGGTCAGGTGGCCGCCTTCGGCCAGCGACATGCCCATGATGGTGTCGCCGGGCTTCAACATCGCGAAGAACACGCCCTGGTTGGCCTGGGAGCCGGAATTGGGCTGGACGTTGGCGGCTTCGGCGCCGAACAGCTCCTTCAGGCGGTTGATGGCCAGGGTCTCGGCCACGTCCACGTACTCGCAGCCGCCGTAGTAGCGCTTGCCGGGATAGCCTTCCGCATACTTGTTGGTGAGCTGGCTGCCCTGGGCTTCCATCACCGCGGGCGAGGTGTAGTTTTCGGAGGCGATCAGCTCGATATGTTCCTGCTGGCGGGTGTTTTCGAGCTGGATGGCGGACCAGAGTTCAGGATCGACTTTGGCGATGGTGTGGTCTTTGGCAAACATGGAGTACTCCAATCGATGGGGACGGACAGCAACGATGCGATGGGATGAAGGCCAGCCGGAATGCAGGGGGAATGACGGCAGCCTCAATCTACTTACCATCTTGGCTGCCCAGGCGCACGGCTGTTGAAATCTCACGCTTCCCGGTGGATGCCCACCTTGCGCCGGATGCAGAGTTCCGGCTTTTCGCCAGTCACGTGAGACGAAATGGTCCGCGCATTGTAGATTAACGGCCCATTTTGAGCAAGATTGGTGCGCCGCCGCACCTGCGGCTGCTTACCCTTTCAGCTACAATTTCCGCTTTTCGGTTCGTTCATCCACCGTTTAGGAATTTCCATGATTGTTCTGGTTACTGGCGCAACCGCCGGCTTTGGCGCCGAAATGGCCCGTAAATTCGTGGCCCATGGCCACAGGGTGATCGCGGCCGGCCGCCGCAGGGAACGCCTGGACGCGCTCGCCGGCGAACTGGGCGCGGCGCTGCTGCCGGTCGAAATGGATGTGACCAGCAAAGACTCCATCGACGCCGCGCTGGCCGCGCTGCCGGCGGACTGGAAAGAGATCGACGTGCTGGTCAACAATGCCGGCCTGGCGCTGGGCGTGGAGCCGGCGCACAACGCCTCGCTGGACGAGTGGGAAACCATGATAGACACCAACTGCAAGGGCCTGGTGACGATGACGCGGCGCGTGCTGCCGCAGATGGTGGCGCGCGGCAGCGGCCTGATCATCAACATCGGTTCGGTGGCCGGCGGCTATCCCTACCCCGGCGGTAATGTCTACGGCGCCACCAAGGCCTTCGTCGACCAGTTCACGCTGAACCTGCGCGCCGACCTGGTCGGCACCGGCGTACGCGCGACCAATATCGCGCCCGGCCTGTGCGGCGGCACCGAGTTTTCCAATGTGCGCTTCCGCGGCGACGATGCCGCCGCCGCCAAGGTGTACGAAGGCACCGAGCCGCTCACCGCCGCCGACATCGCCGAAACCGCTTACTGGATCGCCACGCTGCCCAGGCATGTGAATATCAACATGATCGAGATGATGCCGACTTGCCAGGGCTTTTCGGCATTTACCGTCAAACGCAAGCAGTAGTAGAATGTTTGCGCCGCAACATAGGCGCATTTCACAAGGGAAAGTTCTGAAAGTCGTTCGATGACCGCAGCACAGTTCACCTGGACGATACGCGTCTATTACGAAGATACCGACACGGGCGGCATTGTTTTCTATGCCAATTACCTGAAGTTCTTTGAACGGGCGCGTACCGAATGGCTGCGCGCGGCTGGTGTGGAACAGCAACAACTGGCGCAGTCCCATGGCGTGATGTTTGTTGTGCGCAGCACCGCAGTGGACTACCATGCGCCGGCGCGGCTGGATGATGAATTGACGATCAGCGTGAAGGTGGAGCGGCTGGGCCGCGCGTCGGTGCAGTTTTTCCAGGAAGCCTGGCGCGCCACGCCGGCCGGGCCCGAACTGCTCAGCACCGGCCGGATCAAGGTCGGCTGCGTTGACACCAATACCCTGCGCCCCGGCGCGATACCGGCGCAAGTATATGACCGGATCACGGACGACGCCGCATGACCGACTCCGCCAGTGCCGCCTTCAACGCCATGTGCCGTGTTGAACAGCGCCGCGCCTAACCAGACTGAATTCGTTTTACCGACAAGCCGATTCCATGACTCCCACCGCAGACCTGTCTTTTCTCCACCTGATTTCCAACGCATCGATTCTGGTGCAGCTCGTGATGGCGCTGCTGCTGGCCGTCTCGGCAATGAGCTGGACCTACATCTTTCGCAAGATGTTCGCGATCCGCAACGCCCGCGCCCAGACCGATGAATTCGAGCGGCTGTTCTGGTCGGGCGGCAATCTCGACGCGCTGTACCAGGACGCCACCTCGTCGCGCCGGCAGTACAAGAACGACAGCGGCGCGCTGGAGCGCATCTTCGAATCCGGCATGAGCGAGTTCAACAAGGCGCGCGCGATCGGCTCGCGGGCCGATGCCCAGGGCGCCGGCCCGCTGGAAGGCGCCCGCCGCGCGATGCGCGCGGCCTACCAGCGCGAGATGGATGCGCTGGAATCGCACCTGGCCTTCCTGGCTTCGGTCGGTTCGGTCTCGCCCTACGTCGGCCTGTTCGGCACGGTGTGGGGCATCATGAATGCCTTCCGCGGCCTGGGCAATGTGCAGCAGGCCACGTTGGCGACCGTCGCGCCGGGCATCGCCGAAGCACTGATCGCCACCGCGATCGGCCTGTTCGCGGCGATTCCGGCGGTAGTGGCCTACAACCGCTATTCCCATGACATCGACCGCCTGGCGATCCGCTTCGAAACCTTCATCGAAGAGTTTTCCAACATTCTGCAAAGGCAGGCGCGCTGATGGCCAATTCAAGCATGCGCGGCGGCCGTTCGCGCAAGTTCAAGTCCGAGATCAACGTCGTGCCGTATATCGACGTGATGCTGGTGCTGCTGGTGATCTTCATGGCCGCCGCGCCCATGGTGAACCCGAGCGTCATCAACCTGCCCACCGCCGGCAAGTCGGCGCTGCCGCCGCCGGAGTACATCCAGATCTCGCTGAAGCCGGACGAGGCGGCCAGTATCGGCATCACCGGAGGAAAGAGCGCGGGCTCGCAGCAGACCGTGTCGAGCCGGGCCGAACTGGTGCGGCGCCTGAAGGCGATGCATGCCGAGAATCCGGAGACGGCGATCATGATCGCCGCCGACAAGAACATCAAATACGATGAAGTGATCCAGATGGTGTCCGAGGCCAAGAAGATCGGTTTCGAGCGCGTCGGCCTGGCCACCCGCTAACACTGTCAACACGTCCATGAACGACAAGGCAACGCCCTATACCATCCCCAAGGAACCCGGCGGCGGCCGCGCATTCGCGCTGGCGGTGCTGGTGCATCTGGCGCTGGTGGCGCTGTTATGGATAGGCGTGCGCTGGCAAAACGAGACGCCGGTGGCGGTCGAGGCGGAGATCTGGAACCCGCAGGCACAGCAGGCCGCGCCCAAGCCGCAACCGGAGCCGGAACCCGAACAGCCGCCACCGCCGCCGCCGCAACCGGCGCCGCGCGTGGCGGAAGCGCCCAAGCCGACGCCGGCGCCGGCGGTTGAAAAGCCGGTGGAGAAACCGGTGCCGAATCCCGACATCGCGCTGGAACAGGAAAGGAAGAAGCGTCTCGAGAAAGAGCGCCGCCTGGAAGAGGAGCGCGAGGAACGCGAGGAACAGAAGAAGCTGGCGCTGAAGAAGGAAAAGGAACAGGAGCAGGCCCGCAAGAAGGAACTGGCCAAGGCCGAAGCCGAAAAGGAAAAGCGCCTGGAAGCGGAAAAGGAACGCCGCGCCGAAGCCGAGCGCGAGCGCAAGCTGCAGGCCGAAGCCGAGAAGAAGCGCGCCGCCGAGGAAGAAAAGAAGCGCGTTGCCGAGGAAGAGAAGAAGCGCGAACTGGCTGAGGCCGAGAAGAAGCGCAAGCTGGCGGAAGCCGAGAAGAAGAAACGCGCCGAAGCCGCCGCGGAAGCGGCCGCGGCGGAACAGCGACGCCTGGAGGACCTATCGCGCATGACGGCGCAGGCCACCGGCTCCGGCGGCAGCGGCCAGGCAGCGAAATCGCAGGGCGCATCGCGGGCAGATGCCGGCTATGCGGCCAAGGTTGGCGGCAAGATCCGCTCCAACACCGTGTTCAATGTGCCGGACGAGCTGTCCAACAACCCGGCTGTCGAGTACTCGGTCGACCTGCTGCCGGACGGCTCGGTGCGCAGCATCCGCAAGATCAAGAGCTCGGGCGTGCCCGGCTTCGACGAGGCGGTCAAGCGCGCCATCGAGAAGTCGCAGCCCTTCCCGCCCGACAGTTCCGGACGTGCGCCGTCGGGCTTCACCGTCTCCCACAAACCGAAGGACCAGTAAGCCATGATCAAGAAATTACTCGTACACGCGGTCGCTGTGGCTGCCCTGCTCACCGGCGCGACGACCCAGGTGCACGCCCAGTTGCGGGTGGAAATCGCCGGTGTCGGCGCGCAGCAGATCCCGATCGCCGTGGCCGGTTTTGCTGATGAAGGCATCGCGCCGCAGCAGGTCAGCGCCATCATCAAGGCCGATCTCGAACGCAGCGGCATGTTCAAGGTGATGGATGCCGGCGTGATGTCGGATGCCGCCCAGATCAACTACGGCGAATGGAAGTCGCGCGGCGCCGAGGCGCTGGTGGTGGGCAGCGTGCAGCGCCTGGCCGACGGCCGCTTCGATGTGCGCTATCGCCTGCTCGACACCCTGAAGTCCAGCCAGCTGTCCGCGCTGGCCCTGGCCGCGCAGCCGCAGTTCACCCGCGTGACCGGCCACAAGATTGCCGACGACATCTATGAAAAGCTGGTCGGCGTGCGCGGCGCCTTCGCCACCCGGGTCGCCTATGTGACCAAGGTCGGCAATGAATACCGGCTGGAAGTGGCCGACGCCGACGGCGAAGGCGTGAACGTGGCGCTGCGCTCGAACGAGCCCATCATCTCGCCGGCCTGGTCGCCGGACGGCACCCGGGTTGCCTATGTGTCGTTTGAGAACAAGAAGCCGGTGGTCTACGTGCAGAACCTGGTGACCCGCCAGCGCACCGTGGTGGCCAACTTCAAGGGCAGCAACTCGGCGCCGTCCTGGTCGCCGGACGGCAGCAAGATCGCGATCGCGCTGGCGCGCAACGGCCTGACCCAGGTCTATACCGTCAATGCCGACGGCAGCAACCTGCAGCGCCTGACCAATACCGACGGCATCGACACCGAGCCGCAATTCTCGGCCGACGGCAAGTCGATCTATTTCACCAGCGACCGCAGCGGCGGTCCGCAGATCTACCGCATGCCTGCCACTGGCGGCAATGCGCAGCGGGTAACCTTCACCGGCAGTTACAACATCAGTCCGCGCATCTCGCCGGACGGCAAGTCGCTAGCCTATATCTCGCGCCGCGACGGCCGTTTCCAGCTGTATGTGCTGGACCTGTCCAACAACCAGGAACTGCGCCTGTCGGATACCACCAAGGATGAATCGCCCAGCTTCTCGCCCAACGGTAAATACATCATGTATGCCACCGAATCGGGCGGACGGCGCGGCACGCTGGCGGTGGTTTCGGTCGATGGCCGAATCAAGCAACGTGTTACCACCCAGGCAGGCGATATCCGGGAGCCCAACTGGGGCCCCTTCATGAATTAATCCGATCACCCAAACAGGAGAACTACCCATGCGCAGCCCAAAAATCCTCGCCCTCATGCTGACCAGCGCCATGCTGGTCGCAGCCTGCTCGTCGCCCGTCAAGCTCGACGACAAGGCCGCCGTTGAAGACCGCACCGGCAGCACCACCGGCCAAAACGCCGATCCGCGCAGCGTCGGCACCGTCAACGCCACCCGTTCCGGCATGGACCCGCTGAACGACCCGCAAGGCGTACTGGCCAAGCGCAGCATCTACTTCGACCTCGACAGCTACAGTGTCAAGGACGAGTTCAAGCCGGTGCTGGACGCCCACGCCCGCTACCTCAACGCCAACAAGTCGCGCCAGATCGTCATCCAGGGCAACACCGACGAGCGCGGTGGCCGCGAATACAACCTGGCGCTGGGCCAGAAGCGCGCCGAGGCCGTGCGTCGCGCACTGTCGCTGCTGGGCGTGCAGGAAAGCCAGATGGAAGCCGTTTCCTTCGGCAAGGAAAAGCCGAAGGCCCTGGGCAGCGACGAAGCCGCATGGGCTGAGAACCGCCGCGCCGACATCGCCTACTGATCGCCATGCGCACCCTGATCAGATCCGCACTGGCGCTGGCCGTGACCGCGGCCGCGCTGGCTTCGCCGCTGCAGGCGCATGCCGGCCTGTTTGACGACGATGAAGCACGTCGCGCCATCCTCGACATTCGCGCCCGCATCGACGCGGTCAATGCCCGCGTCGACGGCAAGGCCGACAAGACCACCAGTCTCGACCTGGCAAGCCAGAACGAACAGCTGCGCGGCGAGATCGCGCGGCTGCGTGGACAGATCGAGGTGCTCACCAACGAGCTGGCCAACGAGCAGCGGCGGCAGAAGGATTTCTACGCCGACCTCGACGGCCGGCTGCGCAAGCTCGAGCCGCAGCGCATGACGGTGGATGGCCGCGAGGTCGATGTGCAGCAGTCCGAGCAGCAGTCCTATGACGCCGCGCTGGCCCAGTTCAAGGGCGGCGACTACAAGGGCGCCGGCCAGTCCTTCTCCACCTTCCTGCGCAGCTATCCGCAGTCCGGCTATGCGGCATCGGCCCAGTACTGGCTGGGCAATGCGCTGTATGCCGAGCGCGACTACCGCGGCGCGATCGCGGCGCAGCAGGTGGTGGTAAGCCGTTACGCCGACAACCCGAAAGCGCCTGACGCGATGCTCAACATCGCCAGCTGCTACACCGAGTTGAAGGACAAGACGGCCGCCAAGAAGACGCTGGAAACCCTGATTGCGCAGTATCCCGACTCGAACGCGGCGCAAACCGCGCGCCAGCGTCTGGTCGCATTGAAATAGATGTGGCGGGAGCCTGACCGGCCAGCTGTTAAATCAGTGCAACGATTTGACAGTCCAGGGTCGGCTCCCTATAATGGCGGTCTTTCGGGTCGTTAGCTCAGCTGGTAGAGCAGCGGACTTTTAATCCGTTGGTCGCAGGTTCGAATCCCGCACGGCCTACCACGAATACCGCAGCATGTTGTATTCAAGGACTACCGCGAGGCAGTCCTTTTTTAATGCGGTGGTTCAGCATGAATGCAGCATCGTTGCATGCAGGTTTGAAGTTGCAGTAAGAAGTTTTTGGGTCGTTAGCTCAGCTGGTAGAGCAGCGGACTTTTAATCCGTTGGTCGCAGGTTCGAATCCCGCACGGCCTACCAAATACGAAGGGCTTGCATGGCAACATGCAAGCCCTTTTTGTATTGGGGCTGGCGGTTGTGACTGCTTTCCGGCGAGCGGTGGCTGTGACCGTTGCAGTTGCAGTTGCAGTTGCAGTTGCAGTTACAGTTGCCTTTGACGTGGCTATTGCCGTTGCTGTTGCCGTTGCAGTTAGGGTCCCCGTCTGTGTACCGCCGTGACGGCGATGCCCGGAGCGGGAAAAGGTGCGGCGTCTGTCTGAGCGCCGCGCAGCGGAGCGAGTTTAGCCGCGCCCCGCTCCGGGCATCGCCGGCGCGGGAACCCCGCGCAGCGGGGCGGCACAGTCGGGGTCGCCTTTTTTGGTTACTTTTTTGGCGGAGCAAAAAAGTGACTCGCCCGCCGGGGCGAACACCCGGCCTGGTCATGACGGCAGTGCAGTCGGCTTGTTTCACCCGGCGTAAAGACGTCACTGCGAAGCAGCAGTTGCTTTTGAAGTTTGAAGTTTGCCGACAAACGTCAAAAGCAAAGACGACAGTGCTGCCCGGGCGTTGCCGGGTGACGCAAGGCGGCTGCACTGCCGTGGAGACAAGCCGGGAGTCCGTCCCGGCGGCCGGGTCACTTTTTTGCTTCGCCAAAAAAGTAACCAAAAAAGGCGACCCGATGATCGCGCCCCCGCTGCGCGGGGGTTCCCGTGTCAGCGGTGCCCGGAGCGGGGCGCGGCTAAACTCGCCAAGCTAAAGCTTGGCTCAGACAGACGCCGCACCTTTTCCCGCTCCGGGCACCGCTGACACGGCGCGCTCAACGGGATTTCACTGCAACGGCAACGGCCACTTCAAAAGCAACGGCCACCGCCACCGCCACCGCCACCGTCACCGCCACCGCCACCGCCACCGCCACTTCAACTGTCGCTGCGCGTACGTCAAAAGCAACCGCATGCCTGCAACTTCATCGCCCATGCGCCCCTTAGTGATACCCCTCCCCCGGCTTCACCTTGCCCCGAAACAGCCAGAACACCAGCACCGTATAAACCAGAATCATCGGCATCAAAATCGATGCGCCAATCAGGTAGAACACCTGCGATGACGGATGCGACGCCGCCTGCCAGATCGTCATCGACGGCGGCACGATGTACGGCGCATTCGATGCCACCAAGCCGAGATAGGCCAGCAGGAACAGGCCAACCGAGGTGGCGAACGGCAGGATCGGACGGCCCTTTTTAATGCCGTAATAGCAGAGCCAGGCCACCAGCAGCGTGGCCACCGGGATCTGGCTCAGGAAGAAGATATTGGGCATGCTGAACCAGCGCTCGGCGATGCGCCCGATCTGCAGCGGCGTCCAGACGCTGACGATGGCGATGAAGGCCATCAGCGCCGCCAGCAGCGGCAAGGCCAGCTTGCGTGAGCGCTGCTCCACGCCATCGACGGTCTTCATCATCAGCCAGGTGGCGCCCAGCAGCGCATAGCCAACCACTACGGCCACGCCGCACATCAGGCTGAATGGCGTGAGCCAGTCCAGCGGGCCGCCGGCGAACTGGTTGCCGCTGATGCGGATCTCCTGCAGCAGCGCACCCAGGATCAGGCCCTGCGCGAAGGCAGAGACGATGGAGCCGACCGCGAACGAGATATCCCACTTGCGGTGATGCGGCTTGGCCACCCAGCGGAATTCGAAGGCCACGCCGCGGAAGATCAGCGCCAGCAGCAGAAACATCACCGGCATGTAGACCGCCGGCAGGATCACCGCGAAGGCCTTCGGGAAACCGGCCCACAGGCTCACGCCGCCCAGCACCAGCCAGGTCTCGTTGCCGTCCCAGAACGGCGCCACCGAGTTCATGATCTGGTCGCGCTCCTCTTCCGTGCTGAAGAAGGGAAAGAGGATGCCGATGCCAAGATCAAAGCCGTCCAGCACCACATACATTGCCACCGTGAAGCCCAGCAGCAGCGCCAGGATGACCGGAATAGTTTCGGATACGTCGCTCATGTGGCCGCCTCCCGGGTGGTTTCCTGCGCGGCCGACAGCGGCCGGTTGGGCAGCGCCTCCTGGTCGGCCGGAATCTGCTGAGGTCCCTTGCCGATCAGCCGGCTGATGTACCAGATGCCGATCGAAAACACGACGAAATAGACCAGCACGAACAGCACCAGCGAGACCATGACTGAGCCGAAGGTCACCGGCGACACTGCGTCGGCGGTGCGCAGGACGCCGTAGGCAATCCAGGGCTGGCGTCCGATCTCGGTCACCATCCATCCCGCCAGCAGGGCGATGAAGCCGATCGGCCAGGCATGCGACAGCGGCCGCAAAAACCAGCTTGCCAGGTGCAGGCGTTTGCGCCACCAGAGAAAGACGCCGATGAAGCCGATGGCCATCATCAGCAGCCCCAGCCCGACCATCAGCCGGAACATGAAGAACACCGGCGCCACCGGCGGCCTGTCTTCCCGCTTGAAGTCGCGCAGGCCCTTGAAGCGGCCATTCCAGTCATGGGTGATGATCAGGCTGCCCAGATTCGGTATCGCAATCTCCGCATGATTGCGCTCGGCCTCCTTGTCGGGCCAGGCGAACAGCACCAGGGCGGCCGGCTCGCTGCCGTCCCAGTGCGCCTCGATGGCGGCGATTTTGGCCGGCTGGTGCTTCAGGGTGTTCAAGCCATGGAAGTCGCCCACCACCGCCTGCAGCGGCGCCAGGACGGCCAGCATGCCCAGCCCCATGTGGACCATGGTGCGCGCCTCGACCTCGAAGCGCCCCTGCACCATGTAGCGCGCGCCGGCGGCCAGCACCACCAGCGAGGTGGTGAGGTAGGTCGCGATCATCATGTGGGTGAAGCGGTAGGGAAAGCTGGGATTGAAGATGATGTCGGACCAGTCGACCGGATAAGTAATGCCGTTTTCGATGGCGAAGCCGGCCGGCGTATGCATCCAGCTGTTGGCCGACAGGATCCAGAAGCCCGAGAGCATGGTGCCGAATGCCACGATCACCGATGCCAGCGTATGCAGGCAGGGCGGAAAGCGGTTCCAGCCGAACAGCATGATGCCAAGGAAGCTGGCCTCCAGAAAGAAGGCGGTCAGCACTTCATAGCTGAACAGCGGGCCCAGCGTGTTGCCGATGATTTCCGCAAAGCGGCTCCAGTTGGTGCCGATCTGGTATTCCATCACGATGCCCGACACCACGCCCATGGCGAACGAGACCGCGAAGATCTTGGTCCAGAACCGGGCCAGCGTATGGAAATGCTGCTTGCCGCTGTAGAACCAGCGCAGTTCCAGCGTGGCGATGAAGGCGGACAGGCCGATGGTAAAGGAGGGAAAGATGATGTGAAACGCGATCGTGAAGGCGAACTGCACCCGCGCAAGCAAGGTGGTATCGATGCCGGCCAGTGTTTCCATCGAGGACTCCGAATCCAGGCTCAGGGTGTGGGAAAGCCGCTCAGGGCGGGAACGGCGAGGCTGCTGCGCCTGCCGTCCGCCTGCGCTGCCTGGTGTGGCCGGAATCCGGAGATGAAGTTCCAGCCATCAGGTCACTTCTTTAGCCCGATCAAGCTCTGGCGCCGGCAACGGCAGCGCAAGACGGTCCGGTGTTGCGTCGAAGCCGCCATGGCGGGTGTGGATGCCCGACCTCTGATTTAGCGCAGAGTTGCCTGCGGTCTGGCTGAAATAGTCATCCATGCAATCACCGCGCAGCCAGCGCAACACGGTAACCGTCACACGGAGGAGTCATGCCCGTCATCAAGCAAACCATGCCGCCCGCCCTTGCTTCCCTGTTCCTGGGACTGGCAAGCCACACCGCCATTGCCGCCGGCCCCTATGTCCTGACCGATCTCGGCACGCTGGGCGGGCCGGTCAGCACCAGCTATGGGCTCAACAATGCGGGAACGGTCGTCGGCAGCAGCGACACCGCCAACGGCGCATCGCATGCAGCCGCCTGGCGCGGCGGTGCCCGGCGCGACCTCGGCACCCTGGGCGGCAGTTACAGCGTTGCTCACGACATCAACAATGCCGGCGTAATAGCCGGCTGGGCTGGCATGGCGGGCGACACGACCAGCCGGGCCACGCTGTGGCAGGGCGGCACGCCGACGCCGCTTGGCACCCTAGGCGGCAGCTATGCCGCGGCCTATGGCATCAACAACCGCAACCAGGCGGTGGGCATGAGCAGCATTGCCGGCGACACCGCCAGCCGGGCCACGCTCTGGAATGGCCAGCGCGCGCAGGACCTCGGCACCCTGGGCGGCACCTACGGCAGCGCCTACGACATCAATGACCGCGGCCGGGTGGTCGGCTACAGCAGCATCGCCGGCAACGCCGCCAACCATGCAACGCTGTGGGAAGGCGGCCGCGCGATCGATCTGGGCACCCTGGGCGGCAGCGGCAGCACCGCGCAGGCCGTCAATAACGCCGGCCTGGTGGCCGGCAGCAGCGACCTCGCCGGCGACCGGACGCAGCATGCGACGCTGTGGCGCAATGGCGCCATCACCGACCTCGGCGCACTGTCCAGCGATGGCATGAGCAGCGCGCTGGGCATCAATGCGCGTGGGCAGGTGGTCGGCTACAGCGGTTCGCCCTTTGGCGGCAGGCCGAATGCCACCCTGTGGGAGGATGGCCGCATCATCGACCTCAACACCCTCGTGCAAAGCAGCGACCCGAATTTCCTGCTGTACCAGGCCAGCGACATCAATGACCTCGGCCAGATCGCCGCCGTTGGCCTGACCGGCGACTTCCAGACCCATGCCTATCTGCTCACGCCGACATTCACCACGCGCAGCGCCGACGAGCTACTGGCGGCGACGCTGCTCGTCAAGGATGTGGCCGGCGAAGCCGCCGACATGCCGCCTTCCGACGTTTTCGCAGCCGATGCCGGCGCCGTTCCGGAACCGGCCAGCCTGAGCCTGCTTGCGATGGGCTTGCTGGCGCTGCTCGGCGGCCGGCGCCAGGTGCTGCGGCGCCAGGCATAGCGCGCAGCACGACGGTGGATGGCTTGCGCCGACTCCGACCCCGCCAGCGCGAGAAGGTTTAGAGTGGCTCCCTCGACATCACGAAAAGCGAAAGGAAGCACCATGCTGCAATACACCGTCAACGACATGAGCTGCCAGCATTGCGTCAAGGCCATCACCGAGGCGGTGACGCAGGCTGCGCCGGGCGCCAGGGTGGAAGTGGACCTGGAGCGTCACCTGGTGCGGGTGGACCAGGCCAGCGACGATGCCGCCGTCACCAATGCGATCCGCGAAGCGGGTTATACGCCGGTGGCGCAGCAGTAGCGCGACCGGGCCTGCGCAAACAAAAAGCCGGTCGGCTCGCGCCGACCGGCTTTTTTTATCGCGCCCGCCTGGGCGGACGCGGCAGCCGCGTCAGGCCTTGACCGACGGCTCGGCGTTGCGCAGGCGGATGTGCAGCTCGCGCAGCTGTTTCTCGTCGACTTCGGACGGCGCCTGGGTCAGCAGGCACTGGGCGCGCTGGGTCTTGGGGAAGGCGATCACGTCGCGGATCGATTCGGCGCCGGTCATCATGGTGACGATGCGGTCCAGGCCGAACGCCAGGCCGCCGTGCGGCGGCGCGCCGTATTGCAGCGCGTCCAGCAGGAAGCCGAACTTCAGCTGCGCTTCCTCGGCATTGATCTTCAGCGCGCGGAACACCTTGCTCTGCACGTCGGCGCGGTGGATACGCACCGAGCCGCCTCCCAGTTCCCAGCCGTTCAGCACCATGTCGTAGGCCTGCGCGATGGCGCGGCCCGGATCGGTTTCGATGAAGTCTTCGTGGCCTTCCTTGGGCGCGGTGAACGGGTGATGCAGCGCCACCCAGCGGTCGCCCTCCTCGTCATGCTCGAACATCGGGAAGTCGACCACCCACAGCGGACGCCAGGTGTCCTCGAACAGGCCGGCCTTGCGGCCGAAGTCGCTGTGGCCGATCTTCACGCGCAGCGCGCCGATGGCGTCGTTGACCACCTTGGCCTTGTCGGCGCCGAAGAAGATCAGGTCGCCGTCTTCGGCGCCGGTCTGCTCGATGATCTGGGCCAGCGCCGCGTCATGCAGGTTCTTGACGATCGGCGACTGCAGGCCATCGCGGCCCTTGGCCTTTTCATTGACCTTGATGTAGGCCAGGCCCTTGGCGCCGTAGATGCCGACGAACTGGGTGTAGGCGTCGATCTCGGAACGCGGCATCGCGCCGCCGCCCGGCACGCGCAGGCCGACCACGCGTCCGCCCTCCATGTTGGCGGCGCCCGAGAACACCTTGAAGTCCACGTCCTTCATCACCGCGGTCAGGTCGGTGAACTGCAGCTTGACGCGCATGTCGGGCTTGTCGGAGCCGTACAGCGCCATCGCGGTGGCGAAGTCCATCACCGGGAACGGGTTGGGCAGCTCGACATCCAGCGCGTTCTTGAACACCAGGCGGATCATGTTCTCGAACAGGTCACGGATGTCCTGTTCCTTCATGAACGAGGTTTCGCAGTCGATCTGGGTGAATTCCGGCTGGCGGTCGGCGCGCAGGTCCTCGTCGCGGAAGCACTTGGTGATCTGGTAATAGCGGTCGAAGTTGGCCACCATCAGCAGCTGCTTGAACAGCTGCGGCGACTGCGGCAGCGCAAAGAAGTGGCCGGGGTTCACGCGCGACGGCACCAGGTAGTCGCGCGCGCCTTCCGGCGTGGACTTGGTCAGCATCGGCGTCTCGATGTCGATGAAGCCGTTGGCGTCGAGGAATTTGCGCACTTCCATCGTCACCTTGTAGCGCAGGCGCAGGTTGTTCTGCATCTGCGGACGGCGCAGGTCGAGCACGCGGTGGGTCAGGCGGGTGGTTTCCGACAGGTTGTCGTCGTCGAGCTGGAACGGCGGCGTCACCGACGCGTTCAGCACTTCGAGTTCGTGGCACAGCACCTCGATCGCGCCCGACTTCAGGTTGGCGTTGCCGGTGCCCTCGGGGCGGCTGCGCACGATGCCGGTGATGCGCAGGCAGTACTCATTACGCACCGATTCGGCAGCCTTGAAGACCTCGGCGCGGTCCGGATCGCACACCACCTGCACCAGGCCCTCGCGGTCGCGCAGGTCGATGAAGATCACGCCGCCGTGGTCGCGCCGGCGATGCACCCAGCCGCACAGGCTCACGGTTTGGCCCAGCAACGCCTCGGTGGTGAGGCCGCAGTAATGAGTTCGCATAGAAGACATAGTCAGTTTCCAGTTTCAGTTTGCTTTGCTTGATGCCGGTCGGTCGCTTCAACCTTGGCCGGATCGATGATCAGTTTCTTTTCGAAGTGCTCGGGCGATACCACGCCCATGGACACGATGTATTTCAGCGCCTCGTCGACGTTCATGTCGAGCTCGATGGTGTCTGCCCGCGGCACCATCAGGAAGAACCCGGAGGTCGGGTTGGGCGTGGTCGGTATGTAGATGCTGACATAGTCGCCCTGCAGGTGATTGCGCACGTCGCCGCCCGGCACGCCGGTCAGGAAGGCGATGGTCCAGCTGCCCTGGCGCGGATACTGCACCAGGAGCGCCTTGCGAAAGGCATTGCCCGACGACGAGAACAGCGTGTCGGACACCTGCTTGACGCTGGAATAGATCGAGCGCACCACCGGAATCCGGGTCAGCAGCCCTTCCCAGGCCCAGACGATGCGCTTGCCGATGAAGTTGCGGGTGGCAAGGCCGGTCAGGAAGATGAACAGCAGCGTCAGGATGGTGCCAAGGCCGGGAATGTGGAACCCGACCACCGCTTCCGGCCGCCAGCGCTCCGGCAGCAGCAGCAGCGACTGGTCCATGGTGCTGATGATCAGGTTGAGCACCCAGATCGTGATGGCCAGGGGCACCAGGATCAAGAGGCCGGTGACGAAATATTTGCGCATGGAGGACGGCTCAGCGGGCGATTGCGCAGGCGGCACGCATCAGTCCGACGAGCCGCTGCTGGCGGCCGGCGCCGGCGCGGCGGGCGCCGGCTCGGATTTCGCTTCGCTCTTTGCCGGGCCGGACGTGGCCGGCGCGGCCGTGCCGCCCGAGCCGCCGCGGAAATCGGTCACGTACCAGCCCGAGCCCTTGAGCTGGAAACCGGCGGCAGTCACCTGCTTTTTAAACTCGGCCTTGCCGCATGAAGGGCATTGGGTCAGCGGGGCATCGGACATTTTCTGAAGAACATCCTTGGCAAAACCACACGCTTCACAGCGATATGCATAAATCGGCATGAAAATTCCCTGCAAAAATCATCCAAAACCCTGAATTATAGAGGGTTTCACAGTGACGCCGCAGGTTTATCGCGGCACGGTCGCCCCGGCCGTGGCGCGCGTGTATTGCGGCAGCAGCGAACCCAGCAGCATGCCAGCAAAACTGACCAGCAGGCCCGCCAGTTGCGGCGGCCAGATCGAGTCGCCGCCGAAGCGCTCCATCAACAGCCAGGTCGCCAGGCCGCCAATGACGGCGCACAGCGCGCCCTGGTTGCTTGCGCCCTTCCAGTACAGCCCCATGACCAGCGGCACGAAGGCGGTTACCAGCGTGACCTTGTAGGCGTTGCCGACCATGTCGTAGATGGAAGTGCCCTGGGACATCAGCGCGAAGACCGTCACCGCAATGGCGAAGCAGACCACCACAATCCGGGTTGCCAGCAGCATCTGCGCGTCATTCATCGGAAAGATCTCGCGCAGGATGTTTTCGGTCAGCGTGATGCTGGGCGCCAGCAGCGTGCCGCTGGCGGTCGACATGATGGCCGACAGCAGCGCGCCGAAGAACATCACCTGGGCAAACACCGGCGTGTTGTTCAGGATCAGCGAGGGCAGGATCATCTGGGCGTCGCTCTCGATCAGCGCATCCACCATCTTCGGATCGATCACATAGGCGGAATAGGCCAGAAACATGGGAACGAAGGCAAACAGGAAATACAGCACGCCGCCCGAGATCGAGCCGGCCATGCCGACGGTTTCCGAGCGGGCCGACATCACCCGCTGGAAAACGTCCTGCTGCGGAATGGAGCCGAACATCATGGTGACCAGCGCGCCGACGAAGGCCAGCACTTCCTTCGCGGTAACAGCCGGGGCGATATGAAACTTGCCGGCCGCGGCGGCGTGGGAGATCACCTGCGACGCGCCGCCTGCCATGCCGGATACCAGGTAGGCGATATACAGCAGGCCGGCTGCGATGATGGTCATCTGGAAGAAATCAGTCAGCGCAACCGACCACATGCCGCCAAACAGGGTGTAAAGAAGAACGATGCTCGCGCCGACGCACATGCCCACCGGCATGGAGATCGCGCCCTGCGACAGCACATTGAACACCAGGCCCAGCGCGGTGATTTGTGCCGATACCCAGCCGAGGTAGGACGCCACGATGCACAGCGACACCAGCACTTCCACGGTGCGGCTGTAACGCTGGCGATAGTAGTCGCCGATGGTCAGCAGGTTCATCCGGTACAGCTTGCGGGCAAAGAACAGGCCGACCAGCACCAGGCACATCGATGCGCCGAACGGGTCCTCGATCACGCCGGCCAGGCCTTCCTTGACGAACTTGGCCGGAATGCCGAGCACGGTTTCGGAGCCGAACCAGGTCGCGAACACGGTGGCGATCACGATGTACAGCGGCAGTGAACGACCGGCCACCGCATAGTCGCCGGACGTTTTTACCCGGCGCGACGCGAACAGGCCGATGGCAACCGAGATGGCCAGATAGAGAATGACGAAGACTGACAGCGTGGTCATTTCTTGAGCGCTTTAAGGAAGGTTCGGAAAGGTTCCGGATTATAGCTTCATGGCAATATCAAGAGGCATGCACCGCCAAAACCGGCGTCTACTCGATCAGGTAGTACCAGCGCATCAGCAATTGCACCAGCACCACGCCCGCCGCCAGCCCGCCGCCGAAATACACGGCCACGCCCAGCAGCATGTTGGTGCGCCTCTGCTCGGCCAGCACGCGCTTGAGCAATTCCGTGTTTTCCTGGTTCGAATGGCCCTTGCTGTCCTGCAGAGCCTGCACCGCCAGCCGCGGCAGCTGCGGCAGCAGCTGGCTGTAGCGCGGCGCTTCCTCGCGCAGCTTTTCCAGCAGGCCGCGCCATCCTATCTGCTCGCTCATCCAGCGCTCCAGGTAGGGCCGCGCGGTTTTCCAGAGGTCGAGATCGGGGTCGAGCTGGCGGCCCAAGCCTTCGATATTGAGCAGGGTCTTCTGCAGCAGCACCAGCTGCGGCTGCACTTCCACATTGAAGCGGCGCGAGGTCTGGAACAGGCGCAGCAGCACCTGGCCGAAGGAAATGTCGCGCAGCGGACGGTCGAAGATCGGTTCGCAGCAGGCGCGCACCGCGGCCTCGAGTTCGTCGACCCGGGTTTCCCTGGGCGCCCAGCCGGACTCGATATGCGCCTCGGCCACCCGCTTGTAGTCGCGCCGGAAGAACGCCAGGAAATTCTGCGACAGGTAATCCTTGTCGAAATCGGTCAGGGTGCCGACGATGCCGAAGTCCAGCGCGATATAGCTGCCGAAGGTATCCGGCTCGACCGACACCAGGATATTGCCGGGGTGCATGTCGGCATGGAAGAAGCCGTCGCGAAACACCTGGGTGAAGAAGATCTCCACGCCGTCGCTGGAGAGCTTCTTCAGGTCCACGCCCTCGGCCAGCAGCCGGTCGATCTGGGAAATCGGGATGCCGCGCATGCGCTCCATCGTGATCACCGATTCCGAGCAGAAGTCCCAGTACATTTCCGGCACCAGCAGCATCTTCGATTCGGCGAAATTGCGCCGCAGCTGGCTGCCGTTGGCGGCCTCGCGCATCAGGTCCAGCTCGTCGTGCAGGTACTTGTCGAACTCCGCCACCACCTGGCGCGGCTTGAGCCGGCGGCCGTCGGCCCAGAAGCGCTCGACCCAGCCGGCCACGATCTGCATCAGGGCCACGTCCTCGTCGATGGTCTTCTTCATGTTCGGCCGCAGCACCTTGACCGCGACCTCGGTGCCGTTGCGCAGCCGGGCGAAATGCACCTGGGCGATCGAGGCCGAGGCGACCGGCTTGCGGTCGAACCAGGCAAACAGCTGGTCCGGATGCGCGCCCAGCGAGCGCACGATCTGGGCAATGGCCAGGTCGGAGTCGAACGGCGGCACCCGGTCCTGCAGCAGCGCCAGCTCGTTGGCAATGTCAGGCGGCATCAGGTCGCGCCGGGTCGACAGCACTTGGCCGAACTTCACGAAGATCGGGCCAAGCTCTTCCAGCGCCTGCCGCAGCCGCTCGCCGCGCGGCGCGCTGATGTCGCGCCAGAACAGCAGCCGGTTGGTCAGGAGCGCGATGCGCGGGGTGACGCCCGACATCGCGATATTGTCCAGACCATAGCGCAGCGCTACCGACAGAATCTTGAATACCCGCAGCACCCGCCGGATCATGCCAGCCCTCCGCGCAGGCGCTCGATGCGCTTGGCTAGGCGCTCGACATCGTCGCGCAGCTCGGCCACGTCGGCGCTGAATCCGGCCACGGCTTCCGGCCGCACCAGCAGCGGCTGCTCCTCCAGAAAATACTCGGCGAGGTTTTCCTCGATGCGGCGGCGGGTGGACTGGGCCGCGCCGAACACGGCGCGGCCGCCGGCGACGATGCGGCGGGCAGCGATGTCGCCCACCAGCCGCGCCAGGTCGTCCTCGGCTTCCCAGCGCACGCCCTGCGCGACCTGCGACACCGCGTTGGCAAACTCGGCGTCGCCCTCGACCTGGACGTAGGAAAAGGCGCGCTCGCGGTTTTGCATCATCAGCGGCAGGTCGGAGAGCTTCATGCGGATGGTGACATTGGCCGATGCGTCGGGTGCGTCTTCCACCATGCCGTCGGCGGCCACGCGCAGCTGCACGGCCACTACGCCGGTATCGATGCGCGCGACCTTGCCGGCATGCAGGGCCAGCTTCTTGCCGGCCCAGGCTTCCTGCGCGAGCAGATGATTGAGGATGGCGGGAAAGGGAGAGGGAATCATGAGCGGTCAAAAAGAAACCGCCCGTGAGGTTTCACGGGCGGTCTGGAGTTTAGCAGTTGCTATAAAAGACGTGTTTGCTCAAGACAAGGAGAGTTGCTGAATGCCGGCCAGCACCCAGCCGCCCTGCCCCGACTTGGGCTTGGACAGGTTCCAGACTTCGGCGAACTCGGCGGCCGACGCGTCCGGCGCTTCCTTGATCAGGCCGGAAAACTTCACGCTGGCCAGGTAGTCATGGTTGGCGCTCTCGATGCCCAGCAGCTCGGCATTGAGCTGCACCACGTCGGTGACATTGAGCGCCGCGCCGCGTTCCTCGATCTGCATGCGCAGTTCGGCGAACATTTCAGGATTGGTGAATTCGCGGATGTCATTCACGTCGCCCTTGTCCCAGGCATCCTGCAGGCGCAGGAAATAGCTCTTGGCATGGCGCAGGAAGGCCGGCACGTCGAAGTCGGCCGGCACGCCCCAGGGCGCGGCCGCATTGGCCGCAGTGGCAGCAGCGCCGGCCGCCGGCACCGACTGCGGATAGGACTGCACGCCGGAACCGATCTCGGGCGTGGTGTTGCGGGCATAGCCGCCGGCCATTGCCGGGCTGACGCTGTCCTTGCGGCGGAACAGACGCAGGATGAACATCAGCGCCATGGCCAGCAGCGCCACCGTCAGCACGGTGCCGATCACGCTGGCCAGCGCGCCGCCGATACCCAGGTGCGACAGCAGCGCGCCCAGGCCCAGGCCCAGCAATGCGCCGCCCAGCATGCCGCGCCACGGGCTGGCCGGGCGGGTGGCCGGCGCGGCGGCCGGCGGCGTGGCCTGACGCGGCGCGGCCTGCTGCATCGGCGCGCTTTGCGGCGAGGAGGGAACGGAACGGCTTACGCCCTGTGACTGCCGACCGAAGGAACCGCCACCGCCGAGGCGCTTGGCATCGGCCTCGACCGCCACCATCGACAGCGTGCTGGCGACCAGCATCATCATGACCAGATACTTTTTCATTTGAGGCTCCTAGAGTTTGATGCCGGTATGCAGCGCAGCCACGCCGGCAGTCAGGTTGTAGTACTCGACACGTTCCAAACCTGCGTCCTGCATCATCTTTTTCAAGGTGTCCTGGTCCGGATGCATGCGGATCGACTCGGCCAGGTAGCGGTAGCTTTCGGCATCGTTGGCGATGCGCTTGCCCAGCCAGGGCAGGACCGAAAACGAATACACGTCGTACGGCTTCTTCAACGGCTCCCAGACCTTGGAAAACTCCAGCACCAGCAGCTTGCCGCCGGGCTTCAACACGCGTCGCATCTCGGCCAGCGCCGCGTCCTTGTGGGTCATGTTGCGCAGGCCAAAGGCGACGCTGACGCGGTCGAAGTAATTGTCGGGGAACGGCAGGCGCTCGGCGTCGCACAGCAGCACCGGGTTGGTCAGGCCGTTGTTGATCAGCCGGTCGCGGCCCACGCGCAGCATCGATTCATTGATGTCGGTCAGCCAGACTTCGCCGGTCGGGCCGGCCTGCTTGGCAAAGGCCTTGGCCAGGTCGCCGGTGCCGCCGGCGATGTCGAGCACCTTGAAGCCCGGCCGCACGCCCGCCTGGGCGATGGTGAACGCCTTCCAGATGCGATGCAGGCCGGCTGACATCAGGTCGTTCATCACGTCGTACTTGGCGGCGACCGAGTGAAAGACCTCGGCGACCTTGTGCACCTTGTCTTCTTCCTGGACGGTCTGATAGCCGAAATGGGTCTGGGTCATGGCGGGGAAAGCTTGATTGAACGATTGCGCATTATACAAGTGAGCAGACCGGCTGGCGCCGGCGCTGGTTCCCGCCTACCTTGGCGCAGACGCAAGGCTTTGTGCTGTCGCTGCCCAAACAGTGCGCCGCGCCGGCTCAGCCGTCGACCGGCTGCAGCGGCGTGTCCAGCGTGAGTTGGTAGAAACCCAGGTCGAGCCAGCGGCCGAACTTGAAGCCGGCCTGCCGGATGGTGCCGGCATGCACGAAACCCAGCCGGGTGTGCAGCGCGATGCTGGCCTGGTTTTCCATGTCGATGCCGCCGATCAGCACATGGTATTGCTGGCTGCGGGCAGCGGCGATGAGCTGCTGCATCAGCGCCAGCCCGATACCCTGCCCGCGCCGTGACGGATGCACATAGACCGAATGCTCGACCGTGTACTTGTAGGCCGGCCAGGCGCGGAACGTGCCGTAGCTGCCGAAGCCGGCCAGGCTGCCGTCCTCGTTTTCCAGGCCCAGCACCGGGAAATCGCCGCGCGCCTTGGCGGCGAACCAGTCATCCATGTTCTGCGCGGTGCGCGGCTTGTAGTCGTAGAGGGCGGTGGAATGCAGGATGGCATCGTTGAAGATGTCCAGGATAGCGTCGCCGTGGCGCTCGCGGGTGCACTGCACTGCTCGCATGTCGTTGTCCCGAAAAGAATCAGGCTGGCATTGTAGCGGGCGAAAAAAAACCCGGCGCAAGGCCGGGGGAAAGTCGTCGCTTGGGCAACCACTGGAGGTATATTCCTTTGAGCAATTGCCATGCCAGCCTTCAAGCCGGCTTCCGCACCAGCGCGGTGCAAGAGCCAACGACGAAAAACAGGCCAAAAAGCAGGACAAAAAAAACCCGCTGACCTTGCGGTAGCGGGTTAATCCATCCTTGGGAGGGTGGAGGAGACGGTTCAACTATAGTCCGGGAAATTGTGCAGCGCAATAGAAAAATGGCATTCCGGACGATTTTCTTGATTCTTTCGTCTCACTCCTTGAATTTTGCAGCGCAAAAACCACGTTACGCAGTGAGGTCCATTCCCGGGCGCCTAGTGCGGCTGCTTGCTCATCACCAGCGCGCGCAGTTCATTCAGGGCCGCGATTTCCCCCTGCTCCAGCGCCACCGGCAGGGCGTCATCCCAGTCGCCGTAGATGAAGCCGACCGGATGCCGATTGACCGTCAGCGGCAGCACGATGAAGCTGCGTACCGTCGGGAAGGCATCCTTCCACCAGCGCGGCAGCTTGGCGCGGAAAGCCGGGTCGCAGGCGTCCTTGACGCAGACCATCTTGTCGTTGGCCAGCGCGGCATGGAACACGTCGGGCTGATAGGCGTCATTGAATACCAGCCGCGGCGCCAGGTGCTCGATGTCGTCGCCAAAACACATTCCGGCCAGATACTTGCCTTCCTTGCGGTTGCGCAGGAACGCCACCGCGCGTTTCAGGTGCAGCCCCTTGTAGATGGTTTCCAGCGCCATGGTCATCAGCTGGCCGGTGTTGATGGTGCTGATCACGTTGCGCATGTCGGCCACGCCGCGCGCCAGCGCCGGCGTGGCGTCGCGGCGCCGCTCGTCGCTTGCCGGCGCTTCCGGCGCCGCCTGCACCGTGGCGGGGCGGACCAGCGCCGGGTCGTCGCGCGCGGTTTCGCGGGCGGCGCTGACGGCGGCCAGCACGGTTTCGCTCTCCATGCCCAGCATGTCGGCATAACCGTCGACGATGGCCGCCAGCGCCTCGTCGTTCTCGCCCTTTTCGCACAGCACCCGTGCGCAGGACGAGGACATGGTCGACAGCGCGGCCAGCCAGCCGGCATGGTCGAGCGGTTCGCCGGCTTGCGGCATCACGTCATGCAGGCTTTCGATCAGGTCGCGCGGCAGGCCCCAGCGGCGGGCGATCAGCCGCCCGATGTCCACCATGGTCATGCCCAGCACCTTGACCACCGCCACCGCCTCGTCATTGCCTTCGGCCGTCAGCGCCTGGATCGCTTCCCAGTAATGCGGCAGGTAGAACGCCACCACCATGCGGCCCAGGCCGTGCAGCAGCGAGCAGACCACGGCTTCCTCGGCGTCGCGGGTGCTGGCCTGGGCCGTCACCTGGCGCGCGATATGGCCGGCCAGCACTGCCTTTTCCATTTCGGTGCGCACGCCGACCGAGGTGCTGGACACGGTGGCCAGGCTGTCGACCAGCTTCAAGCCCAGCGCCAGATGGCCGATGGACTCGGTGCCGAGCACCATCACGGCGCGCGACACGGTATTGATCTCGCCGAACATCGCATACATCGCGCTGTTGGCCAGGCGCAGCACCCGGTGCGTCAGCGCCGGGTCCGACAGCACCGTGCGCGTCATGCTGAATTCGCGCTCGTTCTCGCTCTGCATGGCGCCCACGATCTGCTGGACGACATTGGAAAATCCGGGAAGATGGCCCTGCTCCTTGATCTGCTTCCACAGCAGTTCCTGGGTCTTGCGCGAGTCGCCCAGCTCGGGCGGCATGGTGGTCATGGTCTGCATTCCTCGTTGATTGTCATGGCAGCGCCAGTTCGGCGGCGCCCGCGCCCAGCACATCCATGGCGTCGTCGAACATCATCGGGCGGCCGGTATGGTAGCCCTGTATCAGGCTGCAGCCCTGGTGGGACAGGAACTGCAGCTGCTCTTCGTTCTCGACGCCTTCGGCGACCGTGGTCAGGTTCAGGTGCTGGGCCAGGCTCAGCACCACGTTGCAGATCGCGGCGTCCTTGACCGATTGCGGCAGGTCCTTGATGAAGGCGCGGTCGATCTTCAACGTGCTGATCGGGAAGCGCTTCAGATAGGCCAGCGAGGAATAGCCGGTGCCGAAATCGTCGATGGCGATGCGCACGTCGCGCGCGGCGATCTGCAGCAGCAGCGCTTCCGCATGCGCCGGGTCCGACATCAGGATGCCTTCGGTGATCTCCAGCAGCAGCTGCCGTCCGTGCAGCCCCGACAGCTTCAGCGCGTCTTCCATCAGGGCCAGGAACTGGTCATTGCGGAACTGGCGCGGGCTGACGTTGACCGACACGTACAGTTCGCGCCCGGCGACTTCCTGCAGCCGTTTCAGCTGCACGCACGCCGCCTTGAGCACCCAGGCGCCCAGCAGGTTGATCAGGCCGTTGCTTTCGGCCATCTGGATGAACTGGCTGGGCGCGATCAGCCCGAGTTCCGGGTGCATCCAGCGCATCAGCGCCTCGAAGCCGACGATTTCCCGGGTGACGGCATTGACGATGGGCTGGTAGTGCAGGAAGAACTCGCCGTTGCGCACGGCCTCGAACAGCGCCGCCTCCATCGACACATCGTGGTCGGGGGCGCTGAAGGTGGCGCGGCTGTAGATGACGCAGCGGGCGCGGCCGGTTTCCTTGGCGCGCGCCATCGCGGTGTCGGCATGGGCCAGGAGCCGCACCTCGTTGTCGCCGTGCTCGGGGTAGACGGCGGCGCCGATCGAGGTGGACAGATACAGCGACTGGCCCTCGATCTCGAACGGCAGCTGCACCGCGCTGATCATGCGGCGCGCGATCGGATTGATTTCATCGGGATGGACCGCGCCCGACAGCACGGCCATGAATTCATCGCCGCCGATGCGGGCCAGGGTGTCGTTGTCGCGCAGCGCCTTTTGCAGGCGGCTGGCGGCCTCGCGCAGCAGCGCGTCGCCGGCGCCATAGCCGAGGGCATCGTTGACTTTCTTGAAACCGTCGAGATCGAGCGCCAGCACGGTGAAGCCGCGGCCGGTACGGCGGGCGTGGGCAATCGCCATGCGCAGCCGGTCCGACAGCAGCGCGCGGTTGGGCAGGCCGGTCAGCGCATCGTGGGTGGCCAGGTGCAGCAGCCGCTCCTTGGTTTCCTGCTGGCCCGAGATATTGCGACCCACCACCAGGACTTCGGTCTGCCCGTCGAGGTCGCGGTGGGAAGACAGTTCCAGTTCGAACCAGTGCAAGCCGGTGCTGGTATGCACCCGCACATTGACCCTGTCGTGCAGGCCGCTGGCCACCACCTGTGCCATGACCGACGCCAGGCCAGCCCGGTCCGGCGTATCCACGCGCTCGTGCAGCATGCTGCCGCACAGCACGGCGCCCGGCGCGATGATGCCGATGGCGCGCTGGCTGGCGTGCAGAATCTCGCCGTTCTCGGAGAGCGTGAACACCAGATCCCCGGCCGACTCCGTCAAACGCGTCAGCTGGCCTTTCAGGTGTTCTATCAAAACGTCATTTGGCATCGAAAACATGTTCGGTGATGGTTATGGGCTGAATTTCCAAACGCTCGTTCCTGAAGCCACCAGGGCAAAGTTCGGACGCCGCACCGTGCAAAAAAGCAATAACCCGCTCCGATCGGCGCTGCCGTCTTTCCCCGGAGGCGCCTGAGCGCATCCACGGTACCGAAAGCCTATCTTCGGGTGAGACCCCAAACTTATTTACGGCAGGAAATAATCTAACTTTAACCGAGAGCTTGCCCGGAAGGAAGTCCCGTGAGGCCGAACGCCTTGGCCAGCAGGGTGTAGGAGTGGCGCCGGGCCGCCGGGTCGTGGGTCCAGGTGTTGACCACGATTTCATCCAGTTTCAACTCGGCTGCCAGGGCATGCAGCCGGTCCGCCACCTGCGCGGCCGTGCCGACGATGGCGCGGCGGCGCAAAGCGGCGATACGGGCCTGGTCCGCCTCGTCGTAGACGGCGGCCGCCGCCTCTTCCGGGGAAACCAGGGGAAGGCGCAGGCCGCGCTCGAAGCCGATACGCCAGTGCTCGCGGGTCCTGAGCAGATGCCGCGCCTCGTCCTCGGTATCGGCTGCCAGCGCCCAGACGCAGATCGTGGCCTGCGGCATCGGATGACGTTCGCTGGGCTGGTACAGGCTGCGGTACAACGCCAGCGCCTCTTCCACGCCCTCGCCTTCGCTGAAGAAATAGGCATAGGCATAGGGAAGGCCGAAGTGCGCCGCCAGTTGGGCGCCATAGTTGGAACTTCCCAGAATCCAGATTTCCGGCGAGGTCGGGCCTTGCGGATGGGCGCGGATCGCGCCGAACGGATGGCCGGGCGCGAGCGGCATGCCGCTGACCCAGGCCTGCAGATCCTGCACCTGCTGCGGAAAGCGTTCGGCAGCCTGGCCGGCGTCCGGATTGAGCGCATAGGCGGTGAGCCGGTCCGAACCGGGCGCCCGGCCCACGCCGAGGTCGATGCGGCCGGGCGCGATGCCTTCCAGCACCCGGAACTGTTCCGCCACTTTCAGGGCGGCGTAATGCGGCAGCATCACGCCGGCGCTTCCGACCCGGATGCGTGACGTGGTCGCAGCAATGGCCGCCATCAGCACCTCCGGCGCGCTGCCGACGATGCTGCCGCTGTGATGGTGTTCGGAAACCCAGTATCGGTGGTAGCCCAGCCCGTCGCAGTGCCGGGCCAGCGCCAGCGATTCGGCGATGGCGTCGGTCTGGGGCCGGCCGCTGACGGCGGTGGACTGGTCAAGAACGGAAAGTTTCATGGTGTGTCCGCAAGCTGCCGAAGAAAAACCGATACTGTAATGCAACACGGCGCGTCATGCGCGCCGTGCCATTTCTGCAAGCCGTGCCGGGGAAAACCCCGGCGGAGCGGCTTACTTGCCTGGAGCCGGATTGCCGGCGCCAGCGCCGCCATCGGCCGGCATGGTGCGGGTGCCTTCGGTGCCGGCTGCCTTGCCGCTGGCTGCCGTGCGGCTTTCAGCGCGCTTGGCGCGACGTTCGGCGGCACGCTGCTTGCGCGCTTCGCGACGGGCGGCACGCTCTTCGGGCGTCAGGGCCTTGGGATTGTTCAGATTCTGCTGCGACGAGGTGCCCGGTGTCGGCACTTCGGTGTTGGCGCGCAGCTGGCCGGCGCCTGCATTGCGTTCAGCCTTGACCTCTGCACGGCTCTTGTTGCCTGAAGGCATACCAGCCGTCGGCTTGTCCTGGAACTGGTTGACCTTGTCGAATTCGGCAGCGCTGGCGCCGGACTTGACTTCGGCACGGCTGGTGCCGCTGCCCTTCACGGCTGCGCCGGGACGGTCGTTGAACTGGTTGACGCGGTCTGCATTCGCCGCGCTGGCGCCGGACTTGACTTCGGCGCGGGATTGGCTGGCCGATGGATCGGTGGAAGTGGCGGCAGGCGCTTGCGCGAAAGCCGAAACCATTGCGGCCTGAGCCAGGGGAAGTGCCAACAGCGTTAACATTTTTTTCATTTTGCGCATCCAGTCGTTGAGGGTGAAGAAAGGGGAACACCAGCACAGCCATATCGTGTCAAAAAGATACCCATCTTTCCTCCGATCGACTGTGCGCTAACGAACACAACCCACATTTTGCTTAACATTTTGATACGCCGCTAATATCTGTTGTATCCGCGTTACGATGTGTTTGCTACACTTCGCCGTACCGACCGTTCTAATCCGCAGATCAGTCTTGCGGCACGTTTCATACCGTAGCGTTTCGCGTTTTCAACGGCTTGAGATATATCATTGGCGACCATGATCCAGTCCATTCCAGTCAACAGCCAGACCACGCCCATCAACGTCAACGCCCTGAAGGCAAGTTGCGCGGCGTGCAGCATGCACCAGCTTTGCCTGCCCATGGGCCTGGACGATACCGACATGTCGCGTCTCGACGCCATCATCGGACGCCGGCGCAAGGTGCCGCGCGACACCCATCTCTACCGCATGGGCGATCCGTTCACCAACCTGTACGCGATCCGGCTTGGGCATTTCAAGACTTTCCAGATCAATGTCAGCGGCGAGCAGCAGATTACAGGCTTCCAGATGGCCGGCGAGCTTCTCGGCATGGACGCCATCGGCACCGAGCGCCACCATTGTTCGGCGGTGGCGCTGGAAGACAGTGAAGTCTGCGACATTCCATTCAGCCGGCTGGAAGAGTTGTTCGGCCACATTCCCACGCTGCTGCACCATTTCCACCGGATGATGAGCCAGGAAATCACGCGCGAGCAGAGCGTCATGCTCCTGCTGGGCAATATGCGCGCCGGCCAGCGCTTCGCCGCCTTCCTGGTCAATCTCACGACGCGCTATGCCGCCCGCGGCTATTCCTCCACCGCCTTCCAGCTGCGCATGTCGCGCGAGGAAATCGGCAATTATCTCGGACTCACCATCGAGAGCATCAGCCGCCTGCTGTCACGCTTCAAGAAGCTGGGCGTGCTGCAGGTAAGCAACCGCGAAATCGTGATTCTCGATCCGCCCCGCCTGAAAGCCATGGCGGCCGGCACCGAGAAATGCGATTAGGCTCGGCCCTGTCGCCGTCATAGCGGCGGCTGGCGGTCGGCCGGCACATTGGCCAGGTAATAACTGAGCATCGCCGCCAGCGCGCAGAACAGCCAGAACAGGAAGAATCCCACCGTATAAGCCGCCAGCGGCGACAGCGTGAACTCGGCGCCGCCCAGGTGCAGATCCTGCGGATCGAGCAGGGAAAAGAAAAAACCTTCCGCCATCGCCGCCACCAGGAAGGATGGCCACAGGATCACCATTGCAAGACGCCGCATCTATGCCTCCTTCAGGATTGGTCGGCCGACAGCGTCGCCGTCGCCTGCTGCGGCCAGGGCCACACGCCATTGATGCGCCAGGTCCGGCCCTGGTCTTCCAGCATCACCTGCCAGCGCGCCATCTCCAGCATCGGCAGGCTCACGGCAAAGTGGCCTTCCGCATCCGCCACCACCGGCAGCACGATATCCTTTTCCGGACGCGTGGAATGAACCAGGCGCAGCGTCATCGCGCCATGCGGAATCCCCTGCGCGCCGCGCATCGCGCCTGTCAGCCGGCCCGCGGCGGCATCGAAGTGCAGCGCCAGCGACAGTCCCAGCCGGCTGGCGGCCTGATCGCGCCGCAGGTCCTGGTTGATGGCCTTGCCCTGCCGGTAATAGTCGCCCACCACCAGCGCATCCTGCTGCGAGTAGGAGAGCCAGATCGTGTAGCTGCCCGCCAGCACCACCAGGAACGGACCCAGCATGATCAGCCAGGGCCAACGGTGCTTGTACCAGGGCGTGGACGGGCATTCGAGCGTATTCATTGACTGCATTTGCATTCTCCTTCAGCGCGGCACGTAAAAGACCGCTTCTTCCCTGACCTTCAGCCCGGAGTCATCCAGCGCCTGCAGGCCGATATGTATCTTGTTAGACCCCCTGGCGGCCTGTCCGCCATCGATGCGCAGGCGCACCGGCACGGAACGGGTCTCGGTGCCATTGAGCGTGACCTCGTCGGCGCCGGCAAGTCGCAGCGACGGCAGGCCATCCACAACGATGCGGTAGCGGTGCGCGCTCTCGGAGGTGTTCATGATCTGCAGGCGGTAGACATTTTCTATCATGCCGTCCTCGATCTCGCGGCCCATCGCGCCGCGGTCGCGCAGCACGTCCATCTTCAGCGGCGTGCGCATCGCCAAGGACATGCCGAAGGCGGTCACGATGGCCAGCAGGATGGCCAGATAAATCAGCACCCTGGGCCGCAGCGCCCGGCGCCGGATGTCGGCGCTGGACAGGCCCTGCTTCATCGCATGGTCGGTGCTGTAGCGGATCAGGCCGCGCGGCAAGCCGACCTTGTCCATCACGCCGTTGCAGGCGTCGACACAGGCGGCGCAGCCGATGCACTCGTATTGCAGGCCGCGGCGGATGTCGATGCCGGTCGGGCATACCTGCACGCACATGCTGCAGTCGATGCAGTCGCCCTGCTTTTGCTTCTGCGTTGCATCGGCCCTTGCGCTCTTGGCGCGCGCGCCGCGCGGCTCGCCGCGCTTTTCATCGTAGGTGATGATCAGCGTGTCCTTGTCGAACATCGAGCTTTGAAAACGTGCGTACGGGCACATGTACTTGCAGACCTGCTCCCGCATCCAGCCGGCATTGCCGTAGGTTGCAAAGGAATAGAACAGCACCCAGAACCACTCCCACGGACCCAGCCCCAGGGTGGCGACTTCGCGCGCCAGCGTATGGATAGGCGTGAAATAGCCGACGAAGGTAAAGCCGGTCCACAGCGCCACAGCGCCCCAGGCGGCATGCTTGCCGAACTTGCGGGCAAACTTTCCCAGCGAGGCCGGCTGGCGGTCCAGGCGCATGCGGGCGCTGCGGCTGCCTTCGATCTTGCGCTCTATCCACATGAAGATCTCGGTATAGACCGTCTGCGGACAGGCGAAGCCGCACCATACGCGGCCGGCAATGGCCGTGGCCAGGAACAGCAGATAGGCCGAAATGATGAGCAGCGCGGCCAGGTAGATGAAGTCCTGCGGCCACAGCACGATGCCGAAGATATAGAACTTGCGCGCCAGCAGGTCGAACAGCACGGCCTGGCGGCCGTTCCAGTTGATCCACGGCAGGCCGTAGAACAGGATCTGGGTCAGCCACACGCAGACCCAGCGCAGGCTGGCATAGCGCCCCTGCACTTCGCGCGCGTAGATTTCCTCGCGCGCCGCATACATCTTGACGACCGCCACTTCGGGCGTGGTATTGCTGCTCATTTCAATGCTCTTTAGCTGTAGCCGGGGCCTTACTGCGGCGCCGCTCCCTTGACATTGGACAGGCCCCATACATAGGCGGCCAGCACATGCACCTTCGCCTCGCCGAGGAAGTCCTTGAATGCCGGCATGGTGTTGGTGCGGCCCTTGCGGATGGTTTCCATGATGGTCTCAAGGCTACCGCCATACAGCCAGGTCTTGTCCGACAGGTTGGGTGCGCCCAGCATCTGGTTGCCATGGCCATCGGCGCCATGGCAGGCGGCGCAGGCAGCGGAGAACTTGGGCTTGCCCAGCACCGACTTGATCGGGTCGGAGGTCGAACCCGACAGGCTCAGCACATAGTGCGCGACATTCTCCACGTCCTTCTCCGAGCCGACCGCGGCGGCCATTGGCGGCATCATGCCGTTGCGGCCGTTCATGATGGTGGTCTTGATCACATCGGGCTCGCCGCCATGCAGCCAGTCATTGTCGGCCAGGTTGGGAAAGCCCTTGCTGCCGCGGGCGTCGGAACCATGGCACTGCGCGCAATAGGTCAGGAACAGCCGCTCGCCGATGGCGCGGGCCTGCGGGTCGGCGGCCACCGCCTTGAGGTCCTGCTGCTGGTACTTCGCGAACAGCGGGCCATATTCTGCCTCGGCCTGCTTGAGTTCCTGCTGATAGGCGCCGGCCGACTTCCAGCCCAGCTTGCCAGCGTACTCGCCCAGGCCCGGATACAGCACCAGGTAAGCCAGGCTGAACACGATGGTGATATAGAACAGCCACATCCACCAGCGCGGCATCGGCGTGTTCAGCTCGGTCAGGTCCTCATCCCACACATGGCCCGTGGTCTGGGTCTGCGCCTTGGCGCCGGGCGGCAGCGTGATCTTGTGCTGGGACTGCGACCACAGCAGCAGGCCGCAGCCGAGGATGCCGATCAGCGTCAGCACCACGATGTAGATGTTCCAGAAACCGCTGGTGAAGTCAGACATGGCCCTGCTCCTGCTGTGCTTGATCGGATGCGTCTTCGTCAGCGAAAGGCAGCTGCGCAGCGGCGTGGAAGTCGCAGTCCTTGTGACGAATGAAGGTCCACCACAGGATGCCGATGAAGGTGACGAAACTCACCACGGTCATGGCGCTGCTGGCCTGGTCGAATAATGTTTGGATATTCATGATGACAATGTCGATGGATTAAGCAGGCCTAGTTGCGGGCCTTGATCTGCGTGCCCAGGCCCTGCAGGTAGGCGACCAATGCGTCCTGCTCGGTCTTGCCGGCCAGCTCGGCGGGCGCGGCGGTGATTTCCTCGTCGCTGTAGGGCACCGACAGGCGGCGCAGCGCGCGCATCTTGGGCTGCACTTCCTGCGGGTCCAGCCTGGTCTTTGCCAGCCACGGATAACCGGGCATGTTGGACTCGGGCACCAGGTCGCGCGGGTTGTCGAGGTGGGCGCGGTGCCACTCGTCGCTGTAGCGGCCGCCGACGCGGGCCAGGTCCGGACCGGTGCGCTTGGAACCCCACTGGAAGGGCCGGTCGTACACGAATTCACCCGCCACGGAATAGTGGCCATAGCGCTCGGTCTCGGCCCGGAACGGACGGATCATCTGCGAATGGCAGCCGTAGCAGCCTTCGCGCACATAGATGTCGCGTCCCACCAGGCGCAGCGGGGAATAAGGCTTCAGTCCCGCGACCGGCTCGGTGGTGGATTTCTGGAAGAACAGCGGAATGATCTCCACCGCGCCACCGATGCTGACCACCAGCACCACCAGCGCAATTAGCAGCCAGGGGTTCTTTTCTATCGACTCATGCGAAAACTTCATATCGTGCTCCGTCTTTCTTGATCAAGCATGCGCGGCATGGATTGCCGGGATACGCGCGGCAACCGGCTTGGCGTCACGCACCGTCATGTAGGTGTTGTAGGCCATCAGCAGCATGCCGGTCAGGTACAGCGTGCCGCCGGTGAAGCGGATCACGTAATACGGGTAGGTTGCCTTGACGCCTTCCACGAAGCTGTAGGTCAGTGTGCCGTCGGCATTGACCGCGCGCCACATCAGGCCCTGCATCACGCCGGCGATCCACATCGATGCGATGTACAGCACGATGCCGATGGTGGCGACCCAGAAATGCAGGTCGATCAGGCGGGTGCTGTACATGGCCTGCTTGCCCGACAGGCGCGGCAGCAGGTAGTACAGCGAACCCATGGTGATGAAGCCGACCCAGCCCAGCGCGCCGGCATGGACGTGGGCGATGCCCCAGTCGGTGTAGTGGGACAGCGAGTTGACGGTCTTGATCGACATCATCGGGCCTTCGAAGGTGGCCATGCCGTAGAACGACAGCGACACGATCAGGAACTTCAGGATCGGATCGGAACGCAGCTTGTGCCAGGCGCCCGACAGGGTCATCACGCCGTTGATCATGCCGCCCCAGGAAGGCGCCAGCAGGATCAGCGAGAACACCATGCCGATCGACTGGGTCCAGTCAGGCAGCGCGGTGTAGTGCAGGTGATGCGGGCCGGCCCACATGTAGGTGAAGATCAGCGCCCAGAAGTGGACGATGGAGAGACGGTAGGAATACACCGGGCGCTCGGCCTGCTTGGGAATGAAGTAATAGACCATGCCCAGGTAGCCCGCGGTCAGGATGAAGCCCACCGCGTTGTGACCGTACCACCACTGGATCATTGCATCCTGCACGCCCGAATAGGCCGAATAGGACTTGGTCAGCGAGGCCGGCATGCTCATGCCATTGACCACATGCAGCAGCGTCACAGCCAGGATGAAGCCGCCGAAGAACCAGTTGGCCACATAGATATGCGCGACCTTGCGCTTGACGATGGTGCCGAAGAACACCACCGCATAGGCAACCCACACCACCGCGATCAGCAGCGTGATCGGCCATTCCAGCTCGGCGTATTCCTTGCCGCGGGTCAGGCCCATGGGCAGCGTGATGGCGGCGGACACCAGCACCAGTTGCCATCCCCAGAAAGTGAACGCAGCCAGCTTGTCCGAGAACAGCCTTACCTGGCAGGTACGCTGCACGACGTAATAGGACGTGGCGAACAGGCCGCAGATACCAAATGCAAAGATCACCGCGTTGGTATGCAGCGGACGCAGCCGGCCATAGGTCAGCCAGGGGATATCGAAGTTCAGGGCTGGCCATGCCAGCTGGGCGGCGATGAATACGCCGGCCAGCATGCCAATAACGCCCCACACCACAGTCGCGATCGCGAATTGCTTCACGATCCGATAGTTATAGTTCAGTGCAGTGTCCACGCAAACGCTCCAGAAGAAACAAGTAATGTCATTGCTGGAGGGTACGTTTCGGGTGTTCGAAAATCCTTGATATGAGTCAAAAATGACCGGGTTGTGAAGAAGCGGTGCGAGGACGATGAATCGCCGGTTTAAAAAGCATGACAATGACGCCATGCTTGTGGACGAAATACATCAGCAACATGGAAAGGTGGAATTTGTCCTTTGTTTAAAGGCTATTTTTCAACTTGCCTTATTGCGATGGCTGGAGCTCTCTGTCATCCAGCATACATAGCAACTGTGGCGCACGTTGTGAAGTCAGGCTTCAAAGCAGTTGCGGTGGTCATGCAAGTGTCGCGTTGAACGTCATCTCGGCGGTGCCTGGCGTGGACAAAGTGCGGCGTCTTCCTGAGCTCTTGCAGGGTGCAATGCTCCGCACGGGCATTGCACGATGGGTCGATCAAGCAAGTCAGCATGACAAGGCACGTCCCGCTTGGGACCGTAGTGCAATGCCCTTCGGGTATTGCACCTTACAAAAGCGGCTGAAAGCCCTTCTAACGTTTCAATGGTTTCTGCCGTTGCCGTTGCCGTTGCCGTTGCCGTTGCCGTTGTTTTTGCAGTGGCCGTTGCCGTTAGGGTCCCCGTCTGTGTACCGCCGTGTCAGCGGTGCCCGGAGCGGGAAAAGGTGCGGCGTCTGTCTGAGCCAAGCGCAGCTTGGCGAGTTTAGCCGCGCCCCGCTCCGGGTACCGCTGGCACGGGCACCCCGCGCAGCGGGGCGCGATCACCGGGTCGCCTTTTTTTGGTTACTTTTTTTGGCGAAGTGTATAGACCGGGGACATGGGTAACAACTGTGCCGGGACATGGGTAACACTTTGGCGTATTCCATATCAAGCCAAAGGATTCTCTAACCATGCCCTGGAAAGACGTTGACATGATGACCCTTCGACAAGAATTTACGGCGCTAGCGCAGCAGGATGGCGTGAACTTCAGTGCCCTATGCACGCGTTTTGGAATCAGTCGCAAGACAGGATACAAATGGCGTGAACGCAGCATGACGCAGGGCCCTGCTGGCCTGCAGGACTGCTCGCGCAGACCCTGCAATACGCCACTGCGTACCAGCCAGGCAAACGAAGAGCTGGTAGTGAAGGTGCGTCTGAAACATCCCACCTGGGGCGGCCGCAAGATTCATCGCAGCCTGCTCAATCAGGGTCACATCCAGGTGCCAACCCCCAGCACCATTACCCGGATTCTGCATCGACATGGCTTGATCTCAGAAAAGGCAAGCGCAAACAGCACCGCCTGGCAGCGCTTCGAGCATGCCCAGCCCAATGATCTCTGGCAGATCGACTTCAAGGGCCATTTCCAGACCGGCCAGGCCACGTGTCATCCACTGACCGTGCTGGATGATCATTCACGCTACAACATCGTCCTGCAGGCTTGCCTGAACCCGGACACTGCCACTGTGCAGGCAGCTCTGGAAACTGCCTTTCGCCATCACGGCATGCCAGTACGGATCAACGCTGACAACGGTTCTCCATGGGGCAGTCCGTCGCAGCACGAACACGGCATCACCAAGCTCACCATCTGGTTGATTCAGTTGGGCATTCGCATCAGTCACAGTCGTCCGGCTCATCCACAGACCAATGGCAAGGACGAACGTTTCCATCGCACGCTCAAGGCAGATGTGCTGCACGGGCGTCACTTCGTTGACCTTGAGGAGGTCCAGAACGCATTCGACCGCTGGCGAATGATCTACAACAACGAGCGGCCGCATGAAGCCATCGGCATGGCCACGCCGGTAACCCGGTTCCGGCAAAGCCGTCTGGCCTATCCCGAGCGATTGCCAGAGATTGTTTATCCGCAGGAAGACCTGGTGGAGACCGTCGGGTGGAACGGGCATGTGAAGTTCCACAAGCGCAGCTTTCGCGTCTCCAGCGCCTTGCACAGGCATCGTATTGCGGCCCGCGCCCTGTCAGGCCAGGACGGCATCTATGACCTGTACTTTGCGCATCAGCGATTTGGCCAAATCGACTTGCGCGATGCCGAAAAGCACGATTAAATCTGTTACCCATGTCCCGGCACATGTGTAACCTATGTCCCCGGTCTATACAGCGAAGCAAAAAAAGTGACCCGGCCGCCGGGACGGATTCCCGGCTTGTCTCCACGGCAGTGCAGCCGTCTTGCGTCACCCGGCAACGTTCGGGCAGCACTGTCGGTGTTGCCTTTAGCAGTGATCGCAGCGCATTGCTAAAGGCAACTGCAACTGCTGCTTCGCAGTGACGTCTTTCCGCCGGGTGAAACAAGCCGACTGCACTGTCGTCATGACCAGGCCGGGTGTTCGCCCCGGCGGGCGAGTCACTTTTTTGCTTCGCCAAAAAAGTAACCAAAAAAGGCGACCCCGACTGTGCCGCCCCGCTGCGCGGGGTTCCCGTGCCGTCGATGCCCGGAGCGGGGCGCGGCTAAACTCGCTCCGCTGCGCGGCGCTCAGACAGACGCCGCACCTTTTCCCGCTCCGGGCATCGCCGTCACGGCGGTACACAGACGGGGACCCTAACGGCAACGGCCACTGCAAAAACAACTGCAACTGCAACTGCAACTGCAACTGCAACGGCCACTTCAAAAGCAACGGCCACTTCAAAAGCAACGGCCGCTGCCGCGGCCTAGCCCTCTCCCCTGTCATCATCCTGCAGCACCCGCAGCGCCGGCCCCACCATATCCTCGAACTGCCCACTATCAGACATCCGAAAAAACACCCAGATCGCCGCAAACACGATCACGATACTGAGCGGCACCAGCAGATATAAGGCATCCATTTCCTAACTTCCTTTCCGTCCGCCACGCAGACGCAGCGCGTTGGCAATCACCAGCATCGAACTGACCGACATGCCTATGCCCGACATCCATGGACTGATCAGCCCCGCCGCCGCCGCGGGAATGGCGATCATGTTGTAGACCATGGCCCATGCCAGGTTTTGCCGCACCACCGCCATCGCGGCGTCGGCGCTTTCCGCGGCATCGGCCAGCGCTTCCAGCCTGCCTGTGAGCAGCACCGCGTCCGCATGGCTCTGCGCCAGCGCGGCGCCGCTGCCCATGGCGAAGGAGACATCGGCCGCGCCCAGCACCGCGCAGTCGTTGATGCCGTCTCCCACCATCGCCACCACCGCGCCTTCATGCTGCAGGCGCTGCACATAAGCCAGTTTCTGTTCCGGCAGCTGGTTGCCCAGCGCGTCGGCAATGCCGAGCTTCTGCGCCACTTCCTGCGCCATTGCCTGCTGGTCGCCGCTCAGAAGCATGACCTGCTTGCCTGCCTTCCTGAAGCGCTCGACCACGTCATGCGCATCGTCGCGCAAGCCGTCCGCCAGGTCGAAGCGGGCCAGCAGGCGGCCCTCGCGGCCAAGCCATACGGCGCTGACGCCAGGCATGCCGGCCGGCGCCAGGAAACGCCCGCTCAGCTGCGCAACGAAATCAGCGCGGCCGAGCCGGTATGGGATGCCGTCGACCGAGCCGGCGATACCCTGTCCCGGAAACTGCATCAGCTCGCTGGCGCTGGGCCGCTTCCCGCCGGCAGCGGCCGCCAGCGCTTGCGCCAGCGGATGCGCGCTGCACGCTTCGAGCGCGGCGGCGATGTCGAGGCAGGTCTCGCGTTCAACGTCGCCATACAGGCAAACATCACGCAACACCGGCTTGCCCATTGTCAGCGTGCCGGTCTTGTCGAACACCACATGGGTGGCGCGGTGCAGGGTTTCCAGCACATGCGGCCGCAGGATCAGTACGCCGCGGCGCAGCAGGCTGTCGGTGGCGGCGGCCAGCGCGCTCGGCGTGGCCAGTGACAGCGCGCACGGGCAGGACACCACCAGCACAGCGATCGCCACCGGCCAGGCGCGGGCGGCATCGTGCCATTGCCAGAACAGGAACACGGCGCCGGCCAGCAGCAGCAAGCCTGCGACGAACCAGGCCGCAACCCGGTCGGCCCATTGCGACAAAGCCGGCTTGCCCTGGCCGGCGCTTTCCGCCATGCGCACCAGCGAGGCCAGCGTGCTGGCGCCGGCACGGCGGCTCACCTGCAGCAGCGCCGCCTGGCCGGCATTGACGGCGCCGCCGGGAATGGCGTCGCCCGCCAGCTTCCTCTGCGGCGCGCTTTCGCCGGTCAGCAGCGAGACGTCGATGCTGGTCTGGCCTTCCAGCAGCACGGCGTCGGCGGCAACAGGTTCGCCGGGCCGCACCAGAATCACGTCGCCCGGCTCCAGGTCTGCCGCCGCCACCGTCACCGTGTCGCGGCTGGCCGGATACGCCGGCAGCCTCTGCGCGGCATCGGGCAGGCCATGCTGCAGACGCTCCAGCGCATGGGCGGCGCGACGGCGCGCGGTCAACTCCAGCAGCCGGCTGCACAGCAGCAGGAAGATGAACATCGTCACCGAGTCGTAATAGACCTCGCCGCTGCCGCGCACGGTGGCGGCCACGCTGGCGATGAAGGCCGCGCCGATGCCCAGCGCCACCGGCACGTCCATGGTCAGCGCGCGCTGGCGCAATGCCGCCCACGCGCCGCGGAAGAAGGGCTGCGCCGAATAGACGACCGCCGGCAGCGTCAGCAGCAGGCTGGCCCATTGCATCAGCGCTGCCATGTCCGATTCGAGCGTGCCGTCGGTGGCAAGATAGGCCGGCACCGCATACATCATCACCTGCATCATCGACAGGCCGGCGATGAACAGTTGCCGGCCCAGCGTCCTGCCGCTGCGGCGCAGCTGCGCCTCATGCCGGGCCGGATCGAAAGGATAGGCGGGATAACCGATTTCCCGCATCGCGCCCAGGATGCCGCTGAGCTTGCATTGCGCCGGATCCCAGCGCACGAACAGGCGTCCGGTGGCGACATTCATGTTGGCCGCCATCACACCGGGCAACTGGCCGAGGCGCCGCTCGATCAGCCAGACACAGGCGGCGCAGCGCAGGCCGTCGACCGACAGCGTGGCTTCCAGCATGCCGTCGGGATTGCGTGATGCATCCTTCGACGCGGCCTGGTCGTACAGCCGCAGCTGCGCCGGCAGCGCAGCGCCCTGCTCCGCCGTGACGGCGAAGTCGGTACGGTTGCGGTAGTAATCCGTCATGCCGTTCTGCACGATGGCCTGCGCCACCGCCTCACAGCCCGGGCAGCACATGCTGCGGGAAAGGCCGTCGATCTCCACTGCCCAGTGACTGTTCGCCGGGACCGGCAGGCCGCAATGGAAGCAGCCGTCGTGGGCCCTGATTTCTCTCGGCAGCGCGCTCACAGCCCCACTCCCATGGCCGCTGGCGTCAGGCACAGCGCATCCAGCCAGCCTGCGCTGATGCCATGGCTGGCGCGCGCCAGGCCAAGCAGGCCGAAGGGGAGCACCAGCAGCCCGGCGCCCAGCCGCACTTCACGCTTGCGGGTCCATGTCTGCAGGCGGTTGCCAAGCAGGCCCATGGTCACCAGTGCAGGCATGGTGCCCAGCCCGAAGGCCAGCATCACGGCTGCGCCGCCGGAGGCCGAACCGGTCAGCATCGCTGTCAGCAGCATGCTGTAGACCATGCCGCATGGCAGCCAGCCCCACAGCGCGCCCAGTGCCAGCGCCTGTCCGGGATGCCGGATCGGCAACAGGTGCCGCGTCAGCGGCTGCAGCCGTTGCCACAGGAAGCGGCCGCTCGCTTCCAGCCTGGCCAGGCCGCGCCAGGCGTCCATCAGGTACAGGCCCAGCGCCACCAGCATCAGATTGGCCAGCCAGTAGGCAGCCATCTGCAGGGGCGCTACGCCCGCCAGTTGACGCACGCCGCCCAGCATGCCGCCGGCCAGCGCGCCAGCCGCCATGTAGCTGCCGAGACGGCCAGCATTGTAAGCCAGCACGCGCAGGCCGCCGTCGACCACGGCCGCGGCAGGAATGGTAGTCACGGCAATGGGAAACGCCGGCCGCGGCGCGGCCATCGAAAAGGCGCTGACGATGCCGCCGCACATGCCCACGCAATGGACGCTGCCCACCAGTCCGGCGACAAAGAAGGGAAACAGGGACAGCGCGCTCATGGACGTTCAGATGGTGCGTGAATAGCGCGGCGCTTCCGCCTGGCGCGACTGGAGGTAGCGGTCGAACACCATGCAGATATTGCGTATCAGCAGGCGGCCGCGCGGGCTCACCGAGATCCATTCGGCATCGATGGCCAGCAGGCCATCCTCTTCCAGCTTCCTCAGCTGGGCCAGTTCGGACGCGAAGTAGGCGGCGAAGGTAATCGGATATGCCTGCTCGACCGATGCGATGGACAGCTCGAAATTACACATCAGCATCTGGATGATGAGCCGGCGCAATACGTCATCCATGGACAGCCGGATGCCGCGCGCAATCGGCAGCTCGTTGCGGTCGAGATGGCTGTAGTAGGCATCCAGCGTCTTCACGTTCTGGCTGTAGGTCAGGCCGACCGCGCTGATGGCCGACACGCCGCATGACACCAGGTCTGCGTCCGCATGCGTCGAATAGCCCTGGAAGTTGCGGTGCAGCCGGCCCTGGCGCTGTGCCACGGCGAGTTCATCGTCTGGCTTGGCGAAATGGTCCATGCCGATGTACACATAGCCGGCGGCGCGCAGCTTGTCGATGCACAGCTGCAGCATGCGCAGCTTCTCGTCGGGCGCCGGCAGTTCGGCATCGAGGATGCGGCGCTGCGGCTTGAACAGATGCGGCAGGTGCGCATAGTTGTAGATGGAAAGTCGGTCGGGGCTGGCGGCGATCACGCGCTCGATCGTGTCTTCCATGGTGGCCTGCGATTGCCGCGGCAAGCCATAGATCAGGTCGATGCTGACCGAGCGGAAGCCGGCGTCGCGCGCGGCCTGGATGATTGCGCGGGTTTCCTGTTCGGGCTGGATGCGGTTGACCGCCTTCTGCACATCGGCATTGAAATCCTGCACGCCCAGGCTGATGCGATTGAAACCCTGCTGCCGCAGCGCATGTACGCGCTCGACGCTGACCGTGCGCGGGTCCACTTCGATCGAATACTCGCCAACGGCATCGGGGGCGAAGTGGAAGCAGCGGCGCAGGTGCGCCATCAGGTCGGCCATCTGCTCGTTGGACAGATAGGTCGGCGTGCCGCCGCCCAGGTGCAATTGCTCGACGTGGTTGAACCCGGCAAACAGTTGCCCCTGCAGCTCGATCTCGCGCTTCAGGTAGCTCAGATAGGTCACCGCCTTCTCGCGGTTCTTGGTCACGATCTTGTTGCAGGCGCAGTAGTAGCACACCGTATCGCAGAACGGGATATGCAGATACAGCGACAGGGGATGCAAACCGCCGCGGTTACGCACATTGGCAACCGCTTGCAGATAATCACCATAATCAAATGATTCGGAAAACCGGTCGGCGGTGGGATACGAGGTATAGCGCGGACCAAGCTGGCTTTGTCGCTTGATCAATGCGGCATCGAACTCCACGACTGGAGCAGCGCACGCGGCTGCATGGGGGCCCAACATAATCTTTCTCCTGCGGCCTGACGGGTGCGGACTGCATCATCGATTCAGGCGAGTGCAGTGTAAGAACCGGGTGGCCTGATTTCCTTGATGTAAGTCAAAATGGTCCGAGCCCCTTGTTTTAGCGGTCTTTTTCGCCTTGGCGAATCTGCAAGGCATGGGCATTTAGGCTATCCTTGTCGCCTTTCGCAGACCGCCATCCTCTCGCCTTGCCCATCCGGAGCGACGTCCTTGTTCCAGGCCCCTCCAGGCCTGGACTGCACCGCGCGTCGCGCTGCGGCAGCATCGCCAAAAAACAATGCATAAACCCGATCAGACCGACCAGGCCATTCCCGCGACACCAGGGCCGTCACTCCATCCCGGCATTACTTCATCGGCGCTTGCCATCATGCTGGCCGCACTGGCCATGCTGGGGCCGTTCGCCGTCGACACCTACCTGCCCGCCTTCCCCGACATCCAGGCCACGCTCAATGCCAGCGCCATCCAGGTGCAGCAAACGCTGACTGCCTACATGCTTTCCTTCGGCATCATGACCTTGTGGCATGGCGCGCTGTCCGATGCCTATGGCAGGCGCAACATCATCCTGATCTCGCTGGCCGCATTCGCGGTCGCCACGCTGGCCTGCGCGTCGGTGCACAGCGTCGAGTACCTGTGGATCTTCCGCGTGATGCAGGGCATGTCGGCCGGCGCCGGCGTGGTCATCGGCCGCGCCATCATCCGCGACCTGTATGCCGGCGCGCCGGCGGCGCGGCTGCTGTCGCTGGTGACCATGATTTTCTCGGTGGCGCCGGCGATCGCGCCCATCATCGGCGGCTGGATCGTCAAGCTGGCCAACTGGCGGGCCATCTTCATCGCGCTGTTTTTCTACACGGTGCTGCTGCTGTGGTACTGCTATCGGCGGCTGCCGGAAAGCCTGCCGCCGGAAAAGCGGCAGCCATTCAACCCGAGTCACCTGTGGCAAAGCTATCGTTCGGTGTTTCGCTCGCAGCTGTTCCACCTGGAGGCCGGCGCCATCGCCTTCAATTTCGCTGGCCTGTTCCTGTATGTGTCGGCGGCGCCGGTATTCATTACCCAGCATCTGAAGCTGGGCGCGGACCAGTTCGCCTGGCAGTTCGTGCCGTCGGTGGCCGGCATCTTCTTCGGGGCGCTGGCGGTCAACCGCCTGGCCGGGCGCTACTCGATCCAGCGTCAGGCGCGCATCGGCTTCACGCTGCTGCTGGGCGCGGCCGGCGCCAACCTGCTCTATCACCTGCTGCTGCCGCCGGCGCTGCCATGGTCGGTGCTGCCGCTGTTCTTCTACACCTTCGGCATGTCGATGGTGGCGCCCGGCGCCACCCTGCTGGTGCTCGACCTGTTCCCCAATATCCGCGGCATCGTCGCTTCCTGCCAGTCCTGCGCGATGACGGTGCTTGCATCGGCGGTGTCGGGCCTGGTGGCGCCGCTGCTGTGGGACTCGGTGCCCAAGCTGGCCGCCGGCCAGCTGGCGCTGACCGGGATTGCGCTGGCATTGTGGCTGCGCGCCGGACGGGTGCGGCAGCGCATCGCATAAGCGGCTTTCCGATCTTTCCTTGGCGCCAGGCAGGAAGCGGCGCAGGCATTGCGCCGCGCTGCCGTTTTTGATGGCACGCAACCGGCCGCGGCGGCTCGCCGGTCATGCCTGCCGCTCCTGCCTACACTGTCTGTTTTGACATGCACCGGAGCAGATGATGGCCAAAGGCAAGGACAGCGACGTTGAACGGGTAGCGGCGCAGCAGCGCAAGATCCAGCAGGAAACCGACCGGCGCGATGCCAGCAAGCCAGCCGAGCCGGAGCAGGAAGGCGCGGTGCAGGCGGGCGACCGCAAGCAGCCCGAGCCGCCGCTGCCGCAGCAGCATCTGGTCAAGCCCGGCCTGGAATCGGACCTGAAGCCCCGGCCTCAGTTCGAGGCGCCCGGCTACAAGGGCAGCGGCAAGCTCGCCGACATGGCCGCCATCATCACCGGCGGCGATTCCGGCATCGGCCGCGCAGTGGCCGTGCTGTTCGCGCGGGAAGGCGCGGACGTGGCCATCGTCTACCTGAATGAGCACAGCGATGCCGAGGAAACCCGCCGGCATATTGAAAAGGAGGGCCGTCGCTGCCTGCTGATCCCGGGCGACGTGAAGGATGCGGCCTTCTGCCGCGACGCGGTGGAACGCACGGTGCGTGAATTCGGCAAGCTCGACGTGCTGGTCAACAACGCCGCCTTCCAGGAACATGCGGACGGCCTGGCCGACCTGACCGAGGAGCATTTCGACCAGACCCTGCGCACCAACGTCTATGGCTACTTCCACATGGCCAAGGCGGCCCTGCCGCATCTGAACAATGGCGCATCCATCATCAACACCGGTTCCGAGACCGGCCTGTTCGGCAGCGCCAAGCTGCTCGACTATTCCGCGACTAAGGGCGCGATCCATGCCTTCACCAAGGCGCTGGCGAGCAATCTGGTGTCGCGCGGCATCCGGGTCAATGCGGTCGCCCCGGGGCCGGTATGGACGCCGCTGAATCCGGCCGACCGTCCGGCTGATGAAGTAGCCCAGTTCGGCGCCAGCACCGACATGAAACGTCCGGCGCAGCCCGAGGAGATATCGCCGGCCTATGTGTTCCTTGCTTCGCCCGTCTGCTCGAGCTTTATCACCGGCGTGGTGCTGCCCGTGATGGGCGGCGTGACCGGCGGACAATAGGCAATAGCCAACACGGAAAGGAAAAGCCCGTCATGAGCAAACTGGACCAGGAAGACCGCGATGACCTGCCGAAGCGGGAATTCGCCTTTGCCAAACAGCGCAAGGAGCCGCTGGAAGATGCGGCCCACGTGCGCAATGCGATTGCCCGCTTCAACCAGGTAAAGGATGTCAGCGACGACGAGCGCGACGAGGCATGGCAACGCATTACTGCCGCGGCCCGCAAGTTCGGCGTCGAGGTCGCCGAAGGCAGCTGGCGCGAACTCAAGGGCGGCAACGGCAAGTAAGCCCGGTCAATCCTTGAACTGGGCGCGGATGATCTTCAGCAGCAGCTTCTGCATCGGGTTGGCATTGCCGCCCGGCCGCCAGGTAAAGCGCAGCTTCTGCTCGTAGGCGTCGAACTGCATGCTCCATGGCGCGGGCCTGACCTTGCCGCGGCCAAGCAATATCTTCAGCACCTGGGTGCCGGTAAACCCCGCGCACAGCTCGCATGACATGATGGTGGACGGCCCGCGCTCCTCGGCGAAATGCACTGCCTCGGGCGCCACCAGGTAGTGCCGGTGCAGCGCCTTGGGCGCAAGGCCCGCCATGAAGCGCAGCAACTGCTCGCGGCGGGTCTGGCCTTCCAGCAGGAAGTAATCCTCGAAGCTCATCCTGCCCGGCTTGAAGTACAGGAATCCCACGCCCATGCCGAGCGGCGCCGCGGTCACCGCCGGGATATTGCGCTTGTAGCATTCGGCAAACAGCAGGCGGCGCGACTCCACCGAGAAATAATCGATGCTGTCGATGTAGATGTCGACGTCCTTCAGGAAGGCGTCCACGTTCTCCGGAGTGACGCCCTCATTGAAGACCCGGATGTCGGCCGTGGGATTGATATCCCTTGCCATGCGCGCCAGCGTGTCCGACTTGGGCTGGCCCACCGTGGACATCATCGCGCCTGCCTGGCGATTGAAGTTGTGCACCTCGAAATGGTCGAAGTCGGCGATCGTGAAGTTGCCCACGCCCAGCCGGGCCAGCGTGAGCAGATGCCCGCCGCCTACGCCGCCCAGCCCTGCGATGGCGGCACGCGCGTTGCGCAGCCGGTTCTGCTCATCGACAGTGACCCAACCGATATTGCGTGAGAAGGCCTGCGAATAATTGAATTCAGTTTGCATGATGAACGACAGCGGAACTGGGAAACGATGAATGGTCTGAACGACCTTTCCGCATGCGTCGAAAACGTGAAAGGAGGAAACTGTACCAGAAAAAAAGCGTCTATCAGTCGAGGCTTTGACTTAGTCCCACACTGACCCGGCGGTTCTCGGCGAAGATTCTTGATAGTTGTCAACTGTCGTCTTATAGTCGGACACCCAGTCCCGGCATCCAACCCTGCAACAGCAAGAACAGGAAGGCTTAATGAGCACAGGCAAAACCCGCGACGAAATCGCAGAAGCATATTCATCCGAGCCATGGTGGTACGACCTGCGCGGCTTCTTCATTCTGACATTCGCCTATAACAGCACCATCAATACCCAGCTGCGCTTCTTTGGTCCGCATTTCGGGCCGAATCATCTGGAAGTCGCCTGCGGCACTGGTACGCTGCTGGAGCTGGTGCTGAAATGGCGGCGCTGGAAAAAGATGAAGCCGGTCAAGGTCACCGGCATCGACTATGCACCCTCGATGCTGGCCGGCGCGAAGAAGCGTTTCGCCAAGGACCCGAACGTGAAGATCCAGCATGCCGACGCCGCGGACCTGCCCTTTCCCGATGCGTCCTTCGACACGGCCAATATCGCCAATTCCATCCACTGCTTCCCGACCGTGGACGGCGCGCTACGCGACATCCACCGGGTATTGAAGCCGGGCGGCACGCTGGCGGCCAACGTGCTGCTCTACCCAGACGGCCTGCCGCCGCTGCGCTGGGCGGCGCAGCGCATCAACGACTGGGGCATCAAGAAGGGCATCCTGTACAGCCCTTTCCAGGAACATGACATCCGCCAGCGCCTGATCGCGGCCGGCTATGAAATCTCGCGGGAATTCAAGTCTGGCAACACCTGGAATGTGGTGGCCCGCAAGCCGGCGAAGCCGGCCTAGGAGGGGATGATCCGGGGAGGGGGCATCCCCCTCCGGACACTAGCCCAGGGACACGAGGCGGCCGTGGATACCGGCCTCTTCGCGGGGCGAGAAGAAATAGGGATAGAGCGAGCGGGTGGTGTCCGGATTGTCGCTGGTGCCGCCGTACTTGTGGATCTGCTCTTCCACATAGCCGATGTCCACCCACAGCAGCACCGCTGGCGCATTCACGCGCGGATTGGTGCGTATCTCGCATTGCCGCTTGAAGCCCAGCATGGTCTCGTAGAAGCGGCGGTGGCGCGGATTGACTTCGATGAAGACGTCGGTGCAGTTATGCATGCGCCGTCCGTAGATGAAGACGATATGAAACAGGGAGGCCAGCGCGAATTTGGAGCGGATGTCCGGATCGAATGCCAGCTTGGTCAGCTCGCATACCTTGCCGCCGGCATTGCGGCGCGCATCGATTTCCGGCTTGAAGATCTCGTCGGCCAGCAGGCCTTCCTCGGAATCGATGCCCAGCGTGACGGTCCCGATCACCTTTTCCTTATCGGAGGCGGTCAGCGTGATGCGGGACGGGCTGGCCTTGACCTGGTGCGCGCTGCCATAGCCGCGCCACGCATACATCTTGTTGATCAGCATCGAGGCTGAATTGCGGCCGCTCTCGGTGTCTGCCAGGCGGATACGGAAGTTCTTCTGCTCGATGACGAGATCGTCGGCGTCATTGGACAACGCGACGCTGTCCAGGCCAAGCGCATGACCATCGCCGATCAGTCCATGGCTGTCGGGAGCATCCAGCGATTTGTTCGGTCCGATCTTGCCGGACATCAGATGGGGAATCTATTAAATGATCGCTGGAGTTTCATGTTTCCCTAATGCGATAGTGTCAAACTTTCCACCGAAGTGGCGCCTCTGCTTGCCTGGTAAATTGCAGCCAGCGCATTGACTGCGTTGGCATTGCCCTGGTCAGTATGCAGCACTGCCAGTTGTCTATCAATCGCTGCCTTGTTCTGTTTCTCGCTGATCGGGCAGAAGAAATAAGGATAAAGCGATTTTTCAGCGTTGTCGTGGCCGCTGGTGCCACCCATTTTCTGAATCTGCTCCTCGACATAATCGGTCTCGACGCACAGCAGGTAAGCCGGTGCGTTCACTCGGGGATTCATCTTCTTCGGGCCATGCTTCTTGAAACCCAGCATGCGTTCATAAAAACGGCGATGCCTCGGATTGACTTCGATGAAGATGTCGGTGCATTTCTGCACACGCCGCAAATAAATGAAAATGATATGGAACAAAGATGCTAATGCAGTTTTCGAACGCGTTGTAGGATCAAACGCAAGCTTCGTTAATTCACATACCCTGCGGCCGCGCGCACGGTAGGCGTCGACTTCATCCTTGAAGATCTCATCGGCCAGCAGGCCGGAAGGGGAATCGATGCCAAGGGTAATCGTGCCGATGACCTTGTCCTCTTCCGAGATGGTCATGGTGACGCGATGGGGATTTTCCTGCAGGGGATTGTTTACCGTGTAACCGCGCGATGCATACATCCTGTGTATCAGGGAGCTGGCGTGGCTGCGTACCGTTTCGGTGTTGGCAAGACGGATCTGGAAAGTTCTTTCGTCAACATCAAGTTCATGAGCATCTGTTTCGTCGGGCTGCTCGACGCGTACTTGCCTGATCGCTACTTCCGGCTGCGCATCCTGGCCATTCAGCTCCGGCTCCAGATAGGTCTTGCTTTCTTGATAGTCAAACACTGTACAGGCTCCTCGTCACAAATATTACTCAATAGAAAATAGTTGCTCAATTAAAAAATTACCCTGCGAACAAGGTTTTGACTAAATGCAACACGCGAGATTAGAAGGGGGTGTCGCCAATAGGTTCGCGAAGTGCAAAATTAGGCGACGAACGGCAGGTTTTCCCTTGAATAAACTATTCAAATGACATCAAACGTGGGGAAAAAGGTCGTTTAGACATGGTCAGGCTGATATGCACGACGAGATGAAATGCATGTCAAATCCGCATATCCGGCAGATTAACAATGTTATCCCGACGAGATATTATTAACGACCTGCTAACGTCCATTAGCAAAAAGACTACGCGCCTAGCCAGCCATCCAGAATAAACCGTGCATTTTTGTCATGCACGTTCAAACGGCAATGATCAGACGCACACTGACCGCCGGCAGGACGACACTTCTCTCAGAGTCAAAAAAGCCGGCCTGCAAGGTTCATCTGGACTTCACAAGGCATGCGCTCTAATAGGAACGTGCTTTTCCCAGCCCTGCTCTGCCCATCTGCTCCCTTCTCTTTCAGGATGCTCCTGCCTACCCTGCGGCTCTCTTTCCTCTCCCGACAACACGCTACCGCCGCAATCGATCGCTTGTGCAATTGCCAGTCATTTGATGCCCTGGCGAAACCGGCGTTGAGAATAATCAATCCACAATTGATTTTCTTTGCGATCAAACAATATTTTCGTATGAAATCAATTTAGTGATCAAATTCAATTATTTTCATTTAAGAAAGTTTATTTTGGAGAAACAGTTTAATCCAAGAAATTATTGCAATAAAACATTTCTATTGAGAATATTAATCTTTGGAACTTTGTCGATTATTTTTACACAGCTCAATTTCATTTAGGAAAAATATTATCTAAGCCTTTGAATATTATTGTTTTTATTTAACTGGCATAGTTAATGCTAATTTCAAAACGTCGGACCATAAGTTAAAAATAAACAATGAAAACACCACGACTTTAGGAGCTAATCCAAAGCAGGGGAGGCTCGGAAAGTTGATTACATTTAACACTCTCGGAGAAACAAAATGAAAAAAATGGTTAGCAAGACTCTGGTCGCAGCTGCAGTCACCGCAGCTCTGGGCGTTTTCAGTTCCGGCGCAATGGCGCAAACAGCATTCCCTGATTTCGTTGTCAATGAAACCATTGCCGGCGGCACCTTCAGCGGCATCACCGCCGACAAGATCACTGGCAACTACACCGAAGTGATCACCTTCTCCGGCAACACCTTCCAGGCTTCGCTGCTCTGGAATGCCGGTCAGTTCGTTGCCAACAACGGCACCTCGCCTGTTGCATCGAACCTGAGCCCAACCGGCGGCACCGCTACCCAGTATGGCCTGTATGCGCTGTACCAGGCTTCGGGCACCTTTAGCCAGTCCGGCGGCGTTACCACGTTCAACTTCCTGCCCAGCGCCAGCAGCAGCCTGCGCCTGTTCCTGGATCCGAACTCCAACACCACCTTCACCGCGCCTGGCACCGGCACAGCCGCATGGGCTACCGTCAGCTCTGGCGACGATATCCTGATCGCAAATGGTGTCCCGACCACTGGTCAGGGCACGCTGGATCCGACCCTGAGCACCTGCACCAACGGCATCAACTGCGGCAGCTTCGGCGCCACCTCCAGCTTCGGCCTGACCGCCGCTGGCAGCCAGTTCTTCACCGCACCGAACCCGTTCTACAACGTGTCGTTCCAGTCCGGTCAGCTGAACAACTTCACGCCAGCCGGCACGCAGACGATCAACGGTTCCCTGGACGTAGTGTTCAGCAATGCCGTGCCTGAGCCAGCCAGCGTTGCACTGATCGGTCTGGGCCTGATGGGTCTGGGTCTGAGCCGTCGTCGCAGCAAGAAGGCTTAAGACATAAGGAAAGATCGCTTCCCGCGCAGTACGGCGGCAAGCCGGTAACAGGAATCCATGACTGGCAACAGTCATGGATTTTTTTTGGGATCGCCATGGATGGCGAGGCGGTTTGCCCGGCGTTCCGGAAGTTGCGTAAAATGCAGGTTCCCGCGGGTGTAGTTCAATGGTAGAACGAAAGCTTCCCAAGCTCTAGACGAGGGTTCGATCCCCTTCACCCGCTCCAACTGCCTGCTCCCGGACTTGCCTTTCATGCCACGACCCGGTCCGCACAGACCAAAGACGCAAGGTCCGATCAGCACAACCGCAGGGAGACGGACGCAAGCCGCCCTACCGGCAATGCTTTTCCGCGCTTTGCTCCTGTGACATAATCGCGCCGCCCGCCGGCCTTTGTGCATGCCGGGGCGCCAGCCGCCCTTCCCGGCGGCCTGTTATACCGCCCTCTTCCCTGACGCGCCATGGCCTGGCGCACGTTCCCTTATCCACACGATTCCCGCATGTCCGATCATCTACCCGCCAACGAAGCCGGCAAGCCCCTGTTCTACGACCCGACCGAGCGACGTATCCGAAGCTTCGTGACCCGCGCCGGCCGCCTTTCCCCGGCGCAGGCGCGCGCGCTCGACACGCTGGGGCCGCGCTTTTGCCTGCCCTATCAGAAAACTCCGCTGGACCTCGATGCCGCCTTCGGCCGGGCCGCCCCCACCGTGCTGGAAATCGGCTTTGGCATGGGCGGCACGACGGCGACCATTGCCGCCGGCCTGCCGGAAAAGAATTTTCTGGGGGTGGAAGTCCACACGCCAGGTGTGGGCAGCCTGCTCAAGCTGATCGGCGAACAGCAACTGGAGAATCTGCGGCTGATCCAGCATGACGCCGTCGAGGTGGTCAATCACATGCTGGCGCCGGAATCGCTGGCCGGCGTGCATATATTCTTCCCCGATCCCTGGCACAAGGCGCGCCATAACAAGCGCCGCCTGGTGCAGCCGGAGTTCGTCGCACTGCTGGCGTCCCGGCTGGCGCCGGGCGCCTACCTGCATTGCGCAACCGACTGGGAAGACTATGCGCACCAGATGCTGGAGGTGCTGGGCGGCGAGCCGTCGCTGGAGAACACGGCATCCGGCTTTGCGCCGCGGCCGGACTACCGGCCTGTCACCAAGTTCGAGAACCGCGGGCTGAATCTGGGCCACGGCGTCTGGGACCTGGTGTTCGTCAAGCGCGGCTAGGCGAGCGCCAGCCGTCCCAGCCTCAGCCGGGATGGTGGAATACCTGGCGCAGATAGGCCAGGAAGGTCTCGTCGGTGCACATCGTGCCCTTGCCCGGCGAGTCCGACAGCTTGGCCACCGGCTGGCCATTGCACGAGGTGAGCTTCATCACGATGTTCAGCGGCTGTATGCCGAGGTCGTTGGTCAGGTTGGTGCCGATGCCGAAGCCGGTCTGGGTGCGCCCGGCGAAATGGCGGTAGAGCTGAAACGCCCTTGGAATGTCCAGACCGTCGGAAAAGACCAGGCGCTTGGTATTGGCGTCGACCCGCAGCTTCGCATAATGGGCCAGCGCCTTTTCGCCCCAGACGATGGGATCGCCGGAATCATGCCGCAGGCCATCGAACAGCTTCGAGAAGTACAGGTCGAAGTCGTTCAGGAAGGCATCCATGCCGACCACGTCGGTCAGCGCGGTGCCGAGGTCGCCGCGGAACTCCTGCACCCAGCCTTCCAGCGCCGCCTTCTGGAAATCGCGCAGGCGCACGCCGAATGACTGATACGACTGCAGGTATTCATGGGCCATGGTGCCGATCGGCACCAGGTTGTGCTTGCGCGCCAGGTAGACGTTGGACGTGCCCTTGAAATACATCGGCACCTCGCGCGCCAGGGTAGCCAGCACTTCGTCATGCCAATCGCCCGAAAAGCGGCGGCGGGTACCGAAATCGAAAAAGGAAAAGCTGTGCTTTTCCGGCAATTCCCTGCTGAAGCGGCGCAGCAGCTCGATCTTCCCCGCCAGGCGCCGCCGTCCTTCCTCGATGGCCGGCTCCCTGGCGAAACGCCGGAAATACAACTCATTGACGATATACAGCACGAAAATTTCAAAGCCCATCACATGCACCTGGGGGCCAACGGCGCGGATGCGCAAGGCATCGCCCTCGGTAGTGACCTCGATGAACTTGCGCTGGAAGCGGAATACGGTCAGGAAGTCGACGAAGTCGCTTTTCATGAAGCGCAGCCCGCGCAGGTAGGCCAGTTCCTCGTCACGGAAGGTGAGCCGGCACAGATGGTCCAGTTCGCGGTCGACTTCTTCCTTCAGTTCAGCCAGCGGGAAGGCGGGCGTGTTGCGCAGCGCAAAGGTGTATTCGGTCTGGGCGCCAGGATGGCTGTGCAGCAGTGCCTGCCACATCGTGAATTTATAGAGATCGGTCTCCAGGAGACTGCGTACTACTGCCGTCATTGCTTGTCCTTGGCTGTGATGGATGCGCGTTGCGAAACAGGATATTAAAGGAACAATCAAATTGACACCGTGCTTTTGCGCGCGTCGCATTTCATCAGCCGTGAAACAACATCAAAAAAGCTGCCATTCATGAATCACATGTCTGATATGCGCACAATCAATTGGCCATATTTTCCGTTAGCCAACATAATCCGTCCTGTCTCCTCTATCTCCTTCAGGAAATAGATTCAAGCCCGCTTTTTACAGCGGGCTTTTTTTCCATTCCGGCACGCTTTGCAATACTCTGCGACGTGCCGTCAAGCATGTTTGACAACCGGACCGTTGACCTTGAACCTGCCGACTTGCCACGTCCATTCCTTTACCCATGACAGCAAGGCGCTCATTCATGGCCAGTGCATGGTCTTTCGCACCGTTGCCGGTTATGCACGCGGCAACGATGAGGCAATGAAGGCATTGATGGAGTTTTTCCGCTGCTCCGCCTCGCATGCCTTCCTGCTGCCGGCCTCGAGCGTCTACGGCGAGGAAGCCATCGATCTGAAGGCGTGGCGCCAGGCGCCGGTGCTGGAAATCGGCGATCAGGTCTGCGACGAGCTCGGCCGACTGTATGAAATCGCGCTGTCGTCCGAGCGCAACCTCAGCCTGAGGCAAATCACATACTTACACTGAATATGGACGCATTTGCTGACGCAGCATGCTTGAAGGTCTATCATGCGGGTCGACTACGGAACCTGCCGGTTGAATTCCTACCTAACGACCTTACCTGCTACCCCTTACCGCATGACCCGCATGTGTTCAAGCGCAATGCCGGGCGCTGATGCAATTACGTAAAACGCAAGTCTTGTCCGACCTGATATCGACGCAATGAAAAATACCCCGAAAACACTTACCCTGTCCGCCAAAACCGTCAAGCCGGCCGCGACCGCCGCGGCGCAACCCAAAGCCACGCTGGTAGAACCGCTCGATCCCGCGCAGACCGCGGCGCCGGTGACGGTGGTCAGGAAGCGTTCGCGCCTGGTGTCCCAGCCGGAAGCCGCGGCACCCGCGCCGGTGGCGCAGGGTAATGAAGCGCCGGAGGCTGTGGCCGACGCTGGCACTGCACGTCCGGCCACCGTGAAGAAGGTGTCGGCCAAGACGGTGTCGAAGGTGGAAGCGGCCAAGCCGCAGCAGCCGGCCGCCGAGCCGCGCAGCACCGCGCCAGTGGTCAGCCAGACCACTGACGCCGCCACGCTGGCCGCGATCGACACTTCCGGCTACGTGCTGCCATCGGTGAAGGTGCCGGGCCGCCGCGGCCGCAAGCCGTCCGAGTTCACGCCGGAAAACGATGAAGTCGCGGCGCTGAACGCCGTCGAGCGCGCCGAACTGAAAGCGGCCAGCAAGGCCAAGGACCGCAAGAAGGCGGGCAAGGACGACGACGGCGCGACCGAAGAGGAAATCCAGCACCGCCTGCAGCAGATCCGCACCCTGATCAATCTGGGCAAGGAACGCGGCTTTTTGACCTACGCCGAGATCAACGACCATCTGCCGACCAACGTCGGCGACGCTGAAGCGATCGAAACCATGATCGGCACCTTCAACGACATGGGCATCGCGATCTACGAGCAGGCGCCGGACGCCGAAACCCTGCTGCTGTCGGATAACGTGGCTACCGTCGCCAGCGACGATGAAGCCGAGGCCGCCGCCGCCACCGCGCTGTCGACCGTCGATTCCGACTTCGGCCGCACCACCGACCCGGTGCGCATGTACATGCGCGAGATGGGCGCGGTGCCGCTGCTCACGCGCGACGGCGAGATCGAGATCGCCAAGCGTATCGAAGGCGGCCTGCGCGACATGATCCAGGCCATCTCCGCCTGCCCGACCACGATTTCGGAAATCATCGCCGCCGCCGAGCGCCTGGAAAAGGATGAGATCAAGGTCGACGACATCGTCGACGACATGGTCGACCTGTCCACCGGCGAAGATGCCGCGCCGGCCGCCGCTGTGGCAGCCGCCGGCGATGAGGAGTCGGACGACGAGGACGACGAGCTGGAAGACGAGGAAGAAGAGGAAAGCGGCGCCGCCGCCAGCGCCGGTGGCGCCTCGACCTTCTCCGGCGAACAGCTGGTCCAGCTGCGCAAGAGCGTGCTGGAGAAATTCGCCACGATCCGTACCCAGTTCGACAAGTTGAACCGCGCCGCCGCCAAAGAAGGCTACGGCTCGCCGGCCTATGCCAAGGCACAGGAAGTGATCTCGCATGAACTGCTGGGCATGCGCTTCACCGCCAAGACCGTGGAAGCGCTGTGCGACACGCTGCGCGCCCAGGTCGATGAAGTGCGCCATATCGAGAAGCAGATCCTGGCGCTGGCCGTGGACCGCTGCAACATGCCGCGCACCCATTTCATCAAGGTCTTCCCGGGCAATGAGACCAACCTGGAATGGGTGGACGGCGAAGTCGCCGGCAACCATCCGTACAGCGTGGTCCTGGCCCGCAACGTGCCGGCCATCAAGGAACTGCAGACCAAGCTGGTGGCGCTGCAGGAGCGCGTTGCGCTGCCGCTGCCGGAACTGCGCCGCATCAACAAGCAGATGGCGGCCGGCGAAATGCGCACCCGCCAGGCCAAGCGTGAAATGACGGTGGCCAACCTGCGCCTGGTGATCTCGATCGCGAAGAAGTATGTGAACCGCGGCCTGCAGTTCCTGGACCTGATCCAGGAAGGCAATATCGGCCTGCTGAAGGCGGTGGACAAGTTTGAATACCGTCGCGGCTTCAAGTTCTCGACCTACGCGACCTGGTGGATCCGCCAGGCCATCACCCGTGCCATCGCCGACCAGGCGCGCACGATCCGGGTGCCTGTGCACATGATCGAGACCATCAACAAGATGAACCGCATCTCGCGCCAGATCATGCAGGAAACCGGCAGCGAGCCGGACCTGGCAACGCTGGCCGAGAAGATGGACATGCCCGAGCACAAGATCCGCGAAGTGATGAAGATCGCCAAGGAGCCGATCTCGATGGAAACCCCGATGGGCGAGGATGGCGACACCCAGCTGGGCGACTTCATCGAGGACAACAACACGCTGGCCCCGGTGGACGCGGCGCTGCATGCCTCGATGCGCAATGCGGTCAAGGAAGTGCTGGACTCGCTCACGCCGCGCGAAGCCAAGGTGCTGCGCATGCGCTATGGCGTGGAAATGTCGACCGACTACACGCTCGAAGAAGTGGGCAAGCAGTTCGACGTGACCCGCGAGCGCATTCGCCAGATCGAGGCCAAGGCGATGAACAAGCTGCGCCATCCGTCGCGTTCGGACACGCTGAAGACCTTCCTGGAAAACATCTGACCGGGTTCGGGCACAAGCACCAAAGCCGCCGCAGGGCGGCTTTTTTCATTCTGCTTCCTGGCGTGGCAGGCAAGCGTAACGGGCCTGCGCCGGGGCTAGTTCGTCAGCCGCAAACCTGCTCGCCGGCAATGGCTAAACAGGGCTTCGCGTTCGGCCGCGTCACGCGCATGGCAATGCGCGCCAGACGATGTCGCCGGTCCAGAGCAGGCTGATGAACTGCGGATGCGCCAGGTGCAGCCCGGCCGCCAGCACGAGAAGCAGCAGCCCCAGTATCCATGCCGGCAAACTGGCATCGGCCGTATGCATCCGGATCTGGCCATGCGGCTTCCGGCGCTCCCGCATCAGGGCGGCGATGCGGGCCAGCAGTTCGGCGAGATTGCCGCCGGTGTCGCGCTGGATCAGCACCGCCACCACGAAGCAGCCAATATCGCCGCCGGGATTGCGCAGCGCCATGCGGCGCAGCGAGTCGGCCAGCGATGCGCCGCATTCCACCTCGCCGACCAGGATGCGAAACTCGTCCGCCAGCGGCGACACGCTGTCGTCGGCTACCAGCCGCAGGGCCGATGGCAGCGCATGGCCGGCGCGCAGCGCACGGCACAGCAAGTCCAGCGCAGCGGGCAACTGCGCTTCCATCCGCGCCAGGCGCTTGCGCCGACGGTGCAGCGCAAGCAGCGAGGGCAGCGCGGCCGGGCCCAACTCCGGCAGCAGGAAAGGCGCAAACCTGATGCACGCGCCAACCTGCGCCAACAGCGTTTCGACCGCGCCGGCAAAGGCAAGGCGCGACGGCCACTGCCACAGCACCGGCCCGCTCTGCGTGGCGATGAGGCCCGACCGGCCGACATCGCGCAAACGCTCCGATGGCCGCAAGGCGTCGTCCAGCATCGCCAGGCTGATGCGCAGTCCTTCAATGAGCATCAGCACCACGATGAAGACCGTCAGTGCCAGAACCAGATCGTTATTGCTCATGCATTCTCCCGCGGCGCAGCGGCGATCGGCCCGGCCCGCAAGGCCAGGCGCCGCATGCCTTCCAGGCGCCTTGATGCACAGTCCGGACTGTCGGCATGGACGGCAACCATGGAGCCGCCATGTCCTGTGCGCGTCGCCCGCGGCATGGCCGACGCCTCGCCGCCTGCCCTATCGCCCATGCTTGTTCCGCAATCGCCGCTCGTGAGCGCCCATTCTTTCGACCGGACAGCAAAAGCGTGGCACGCGGCGCGCGGGCGGAAAGACCAGAACAGGCAGGCGACAAGATGGCGATCGACGTTGCATCAATATCCTTTCATCGGGCTGGCAGACAAGGCAGTTGCAGGACAGAAGGCGCCAGTGTGTGCATCCGCTCCAACGCGGACTTGAGAAAGGACAAGGTGTTTCGCACAGTTGATGTACCGCTAGGTCTACTGATCGATAAGCAGCAAGGCGAGCCTGCCAAGGGCGAAGGACGCGAAGGACGGCGGCTTCGATACAACAAGCGCAAGGTTGGCATCACAGGCATCGCTGGCATGCCTTGCCCACGAAGCACCGCCTGGAAGCACGCCGTATCTATGCAACGGACTTTCCCTGGTCCAGCATCTTCAGCACGAAATCGCACCGCTCATCGGGGCTCGCCAGCGGCATCTCCACCACCTCATATCCGCACCGCCGATACCAGGCGCACAGCATCCTGAAAACCTCGATGGCGTCGGCAAAGGTCTGGTCGCGTTCGGCATCGGTGCAATAGATAGCCTCCCATGGCGGGAACATGAAGACCTGGGGATGATAGGCAAAGCGCCCCGCGAGCGCCTCGATCCTGCGACGCTCCAACGGCGCGGCCTGGTCAAGCATGCACATGGCATCCGGCATGGCGCGATCGAAGAAAACCGGACCGGGCGCGGTCAACGCCTTCCGGAAATTGTCGATATCCCGCCGCATCACCTCTGCCGCGAACTCGCGTGGCGCAGGCCGCGGCGGCAACTTGCGGGCAAGACGCTCCCTGATGATCGCCCGCGCGCTTTCCTCCAGCACGCAATGGCCGCGCGCCGCCAGGATGTCCAGCAAGGTCGTCTTGCCGGCGCCCGGCGCGCCGGAGAAGATGATGCGCCGCGCCTGCGTCATTGCAGCGCACCGCTCACTGGGCTGCGAGCAATTCCCGAATCACCTTCCATGGCTTGCTCCATTCCTCTGCGTTGGTCTTCACGAACCCGGCGGCGACGATCATGGCTTTCCACAAGGCCCATGCACGCGCACGCAACCATGTGGCAGCGTCCAATGCGAGTTCTTCCTGAAATACTTTCCGGCTGCTCCCCTCGAACAGCGTCCATGCGATGACTGCGTCGCATGCCGGGTCTCCCGTCGTCATTTGGCCAAAATCGATGACGGCATGCAGTTGGCCTTGACGCACCAGCAAATTCCCGACGCTGATATCGCCATGTACCCACACTGGCTCCGCGTTCCAGGCGCTGGCAAGTCCTGCCTGCCAGATCCGGGTCGCGGCATCATTGTCAATGTGTCTCCCCAAAGCGGCGATGGCCTGTCTGGTCTCCCTATCGTAGACAACAAGTCTGCCTCCGCGGTGGAAACTGTGCAATCCCGGCGCGGGTCCCCCGGAAGCGTCGATACGCCGCAAGGCAAGGAGAAACCGGGCAAGACTTGCCGCAAATTCATCCATATCCGCAATGCTGCCTCGACCAGCGGTATCGCCTTCTATCCAGCCATACACGGACCAATGCCATGGATAAGCCCGCCCGGGGCTTCCCATGGCCAGGGGCCTGGGTATGGCAAGAGGCAACAAGGGCGCCAGCTGCGGCAGCCATCGATGCTCCTTTTTCACCTGCTGCGCATAGGCGGCGCCACTGGGCATCCGGACCAGCATGTGTCGCCCGAGACGGAAGGTGCGATTATCCCAGCCGCTGCGGGGGCCAAGCTCAAGCGGCAGTCCGGCCCAGTGCGGAAACTGGTCAGCGACCAGGCTGCGCGCCAGCGCAGCGTCGATCATTGGAGGTGGATTTTTTTCTTGCATGGCGTGGATTTGCAGTTGGAAATCAATGAGTCACTGCGCATGCTCCCACGTCGCTTTTTTCCTTGTTCATCCAAGGATCCGCGATCGAAAAGCGGTTACGAAGAATGACGTTACCCTCGGATCAACCCTTCTTCCGCCCATCCTGTCGAATCATGAAGCTCTTCCTCTGAAACCAATCCACATCAAGTCCGCCATGCGCGCGCGATCCACGCCGGCGTGTATTTTCTCTGGTTCCAGGAGGTTTGCATGATTCACATGCCTGTTCATATTCAGGGGCTCGGCTTGTCCTTCCATGACAAGGTGTGCTTCGATGACTTCAGTTGCACGATCCACTATGGCGACCGCATTGCCATCGTCGGCAGGAATGGCAGCGGAAAGTCGAGTTTGCTGCACCGCCTGAAGCAAGGCCTTGCCGGCGCCGATCCCGATATCCGGCACGCTGCGGATATCGCCTGCGCCCACGTGCCGCAGGTCATTGCCGATTTCGACACCCAAAGCGGCGGCGAGAGATTGAATGCCTGCCTGAGCCAGGCGCTTGCCGCCAAACCCAACATGCTGCTGCTGGACGAACCCAGCAACCATCTCGATCAACGCCATCGTCGCTCCCTGATGCGATGCCTGCAGAACTGGCGCGGCACCCTGCTTCTGGCTTCCCATGATCCCGAACTGATAGGGCAATGCACCGATATCGTGTGGCACATCGAGGATGCAAAAATGCAGGTTTTTCGTGGCGACTATCTGCATTACCTGCAGGAGCGGCGCGATAGGCAAGAAGCCATCGCGCATGCATTACGGCTTGTCGACCGCGAGAGAGATGCTGCGCATGAGGCACTGATGCGTGAACAGCAACGGGCGGCAAAGAGCAAGCGGCGCGGAGAAAAAAGCATAGACCAGCGCAAATGGCCTACCGTGGTCAGCAAGAGCAAGACGGCGCGCGCCGTGGAGACGCCGGGCCGCAAGCAGGCTGCCATTCAGGACAGGCGCAATGCGCTCGCGGAAGAGCGCCGCGCACTGCGCCTGCCCGAAGCAATCAGGCCAAGCTTTTCCTTTGGCGCAGCAGCGCAAGGCGAAAAAACCCTGGTGGCCATCCGGCGGGGAAGCGCCGGCTACGAGGAGCACGCGCCCATCGTGCGGGAACTTGCGCTGACGCTGGGATCACGCGACCGCCTGGCATTGAAGGGAGACAATGGCAGCGGCAAGACAACCCTGTTGCGCGCCATGCTGGACGATCCCAAGTTGTGGCGTACAGGCGACTGGATGCTGCCACGGCCAGAGGACATGGCAGTTCTTGATCAGCATTACGCCATGCTGGCGCCGCGACAAACAGCGCTGGAAACGATCTCTTCCCTGCGGCCGGCATGGCCGGAGGCACAGGTGCGGCGCCATCTCGCGGATTATCTGTTTCGCACCAATGCGCAAGTGCGCACGCCGGTTGCGCTCCTGTCTGGCGGTGAAAAGGCCCGTCTCTGCATGGCCCGCATTGGCGCCTCGACACCACGGCTCATCATTCTCGATGAGCCAGGCAACAATCTCGATCTGGAAACCCGCAATCACCTGATACAGGTGCTGCAGGCCTTTCCGGGTGCGATGATCCTGATCTCGCATGACGAAGCGTTTCTTCAGGAAGTCGGCATCACCGACACCCTCGAGCTCGCCAAAGCCAGGTAAGAAGGCAGGCCGTTTTGGTCCGCCCAGGCGGCGCGGCTCAGTACTCCACTGCCGCGCTGCGCGCCCCCAGCCTGTCAAACAACGACTGCTTCAGCGCATCGGCCGGCGCCACGCGCCATTCATCCGGCCACTGCACCTCGCAATCGATGCCGTGCCGGGTATAGCGCATTGCCAGCGGCAGGCCCTGCTCCGAGCGGAACTGCGACAGGATGGCCTTGATCTGCGCGGGGTCGGTGCTGTCGGTCATCGAGAACGCAAACTTCTTGCCGAACTGGATGCGCGCAGTGGCGATGTCCATCGCCTTTTCCGCGGTGATGCGCAGGCCGCCGGAAAAACGGTCTTCCGACACCTTGCCCTGCACCGCCAGGAACTCGTCTTCCTTGAACAGGTGCCGGTTGGCGTCGAACACTTCGTTGTAGACCGTGACTTCCACCGCCGCGCTGCCATCGTCGAGCAGCACGATGACCATCTTGCCGCGCTGTGTCATCTGCACCCGCAGGCCGGCGATGATGCCGGCCATCAGCCGCGGCTCACGCGATGGCGACAGGTCGGACAGCCGGGTGCGGGCAAACTTGCGCGCTTCCTCGGCATAGGCATTGAACAGATGGCCAGACAGGTAAAAGCCGAGCGCGGTCTTTTCCTCGGTCAGCTTCTGCTTCTCGGTCCAGGGCGGCGCCTTCACATACTCGGGTGGCGCCACCATGTCGCTGTGGTCGCCGCCAAACAGGCTGACCTGGTTGGCCGAGGCTTCCGCCTGTTCCGCGCATTCCATGGCAAAGCCGACCGAGGCCAGCAGGATGCCGCGGTCAACCTCGAAGCTGTCGAAGGCGCCGGCACGGATCAGCGACTCGATGGTGCGGCGGTTGATCTGCTTCTTGTCCACCCGCTTGCAGAAGTCGAACAGGTCGGTGAAGGGGCCGTCGCGGCGGGCCGCGAGAATGGCCTCGATCGCGCCCTGGCCCGAGCCCTTGACCGCGCCCAGGCCATAGCGAATCTCCTTGACCTTCTTCTTGCTAACGCTGGGCGGCTCGCCGACCGGCATGAAGCGGTAGTCCGACTGGTTGATGTCGGGCGGCAGCAGCGTCAGGCCGCAGATGTCCACCGCGTCCTCCACCAGGATCTTGATCTTGTCGGTGTCATCCATGGCCAACGACAAGTTGGCGGCCATGAAGGCGGCCGGATGATGGGCTTTCAGGTAGGCGGTGTAATACGACAGCAGCGCATAGGCCGCCGCATGCGACTTGTTGAAGCCGTAGCCGGCGAACTTCTCCATCAGGTCGAAAATCTCGTCGGCCTTTTCCTGGGACAGGCCGTTCTTGGCCGCGCCCTCGCGGAAGATCTGGCGATGCTGCGCCATTTCCTCGGCCTTCTTCTTGCCCATTGCTCGCCGCAGCAGGTCGGCGCCGCCGAGCGAATAGCCGCCGATCACCTGGGCCATCTGCATCACCTGCTCCTGATACACCATGATGCCGTAGGTCTCGGACAGGATGCCCTCGGTGCGCGGGTCGGGATAGTCGAAACGCTCGCCGTGCTTCCTCTTGCAGAAGTCGGGGATCAGGTCCATCGGGCCGGGCCGGTACAGCGCCACCAGCGCGATGATGTCCTCGAAGCGGTCGGGCCTTGCATCCTTCAGCATGCCCTGCATGCCGCGGCTTTCAAGCTGGAACACGGCCACCGTCTTGGCCTTGGTCAGCAGCTCGTAGGAAGCGCGGTCGTTCAGGGGCAGCTTGTCCAGGCTGAACTCGGCCATCGCCGGATCGAGCTGGCGAATGTAGCGCACCGCGCGGTCGAGGATGGTCAGCGTGGTCAGGCCCAGGAAGTCGAACTTCACCAGCCCCACGGCTTCGACGTCGTCCTTGTCGTACTGAGACACCACGCCGGCGTCGCCGCCCTGGGTGTAGAGCGGGCAGAAGTCGGTGAGCTTGCCGGGCGCGATCAGCACGCCGCCTGCGTGCATGCCGATGTTGCGGGCGATGCCTTCGACCTGCTGCGCCAGGTCCAGCAGCTGCTTGACCTCCTCTTCCTTCTCCATCCGCTCCTTCAGCAGCGGCTCTTCCTCGATCGCGTCGGCGATGGTGACGAGCTTGCCGGGCTTGAACGGAATCAGCTTGGAGATGCCGTCGCAGAAGTTGTAGCCCATGTCGAGCACGCGGCCGACGTCACGCACCGCGCCCTTGGCGGCCATGGTGCCGAAGGTGGCGATCTGCGACACCGCTTCGCGGCCGTAGCGATCCTTCACGTATTGAATAACGCGGTCGCGACCTTCCTGGCAGAAGTCGATATCGAAGTCGGGCATCGATACCCGTTCTGGATTCAGGAAGCGCTCGAACAGCAGGTTGTAGGCCAGCGGGTCGAGGTCTGTGATGGACAGCGCATAGGCCACCAGCGAACCGGCGCCCGAACCGCGGCCCGGTCCGACGGGCACGCCGTTGTTCTTGGCCCACTGGATGAAGTCGGCCACGATCAGGAAGTAGCCGGGGAAGCCCATCTTGATGATGGTGTCGGTCTCGAACTTCAGCCGCTCCTCATAGCGCGGCCGCTTCTGCTCGCGCACCGCCTCGTCGGGAAACAGGTGCAGCAGGCGCTCTTCCAGGCCGCGCTTGGCCTCGGCCACCAGGAAGTCGTCGATGGTCATGCCGTCCGGCGTCGGGAAGTTGGGCAGCTTGGGCTTGCCCAATTCGAGCACCAGGTTGCAGCGGCGCGCGATCTCGATGCTGTTGGCGAGCGCGCCCGGCAGGTCGGCGAACAGCTCGGCCATCTCGGCCTGGGTCTTGAACGCCTGCTGCTCGTTGAAACGCTTGGCGCGGCGCGGATTGGCCAGGATCTCGCCTTCGGCGATGCAGGTGCGCGCCTCGTGCGCGACGAATTCCTCGGCCGACAGGAATTGCACCGGATGCGTCGCCACCACCGGCAATTGCAGCCTGGCCGCCAAGGCCACCGACTGCCGCACCTGCTGCTCCATGTTGGGCTGGCCGGCGCGCTGTATCTCGATATAGAAATGACCCGGGAACGCGGCTGCCCAGCGCTGCGCGCAGCGCTCGGCCAGCTGCGGATTGCCGCGCTCGAAGGCGCAGCCGATGTCGCCGAAATGGGCGCCCGACAGCGCGATCAGGCCGCCCGGCGCCAGCGCCTCCAGCCATTCGCCGCGGATCTCGGCGCGGCCGCGGTAGAGGTTGGTCAGCCAGGCCTTGGACAGCAGCTCGCACAGCTGCAGATAGCCTTCCCGGTTCTTGACCAGGAGCAGCAGGCGCGACGGCTTTTCGCGGTCGTCATTGTTGGTGATCCACACATCGCAGCCGGCAATGGGCTTGATGCCCTTGCCGCGCGCGGCCTTGTAGAACTTGACCATGCCGAACAGGTTGGCAAGGTCGGTGATAGCGAGCGCGGGCTGCGCGTCTTTCGCAGCCGCCTTCACCGCGTCGTCGATGCGGACCAGGCCGTCGGCGATGGAGAATTCGGAATGGAGGCGAAGGTGGATAAATTGCGGGGAGGTCATCCGGCTATTTTACCCGCAGCCCTGTCCGCGCCAAACCGGGTTTTTGGCGTGGACGCCACACCGCGGTTTATAATGCCGACGAATCAATGACTTACCTTATCTGGCATGCAACCCTCCTCACCATTCGTCAACATTGCCGCCTACAAATTCGTCACCTTCGACGACACCGTTGAAAAGCGTCCCGCGTTCCAGGCCATTTGCGCCGAACTGGGCCTGATGGGCACCATCCTGCTGAGCCCGGAAGGCATCAACCTGTTCCTGGCCGGCAGCCGCGCCGGCATCGACCGCTTCCTGCAATGGCTGCGCGCCGATGCCCGCTTCGCCGACCTCGAAGTCAAGGAAAGCTATTCCGACGAGCAGCCGTTCAAGCGCATGCTGGTCAAGTTGAAGCGCGAGATCATCACGATGAATCACCCGCTGATCAAGCCCGAGCTGGGCCGCGCGCCCGCAGTGGCGGCGCCGGACCTGAAGCGCTGGCTGGACCAGGGCCACGACGACGAAGGCCGGCCGGTGGTGATGATGGACACCCGCAATGCCTTCGAAGTCGATGTCGGCACCTTCAACGACACACTGGATTACCGCATCGAGAAGTTCAGCGAATTTCCGGAGGTGGTGGCGCAACATCGCGACGAGCTGGCCGGCAAGACCGTGGTGACCTTCTGCACCGGCGGCATACGCTGCGAGAAGGCCGCCATCCACATGCAGAACATCGGCTACGACCATGTCTACCAGCTTGAAGGCGGCATCCTGAAGTACTTCGAGGAAGTCGGCGGCCACCACTACACCGGCGACTGCTTCGTTTTCGACCGCCGCACCGCATTGAACCCGAAGCTGGAAGCCACGCCCACCGTGCAGTGCTATGCCTGCCGCGCGGTGGTCACGCCGCGCGAGCAGCTCTCGCCGCTGTATGTGTATGGCGAATCGTGCCCGCATTGCGCCAGGGCCAAGGGCAAGGCCGACACCGCCGAGGCGGGCGGCCTGACCGCCTGAGCCGGCAAGGCGGGCAACATCGGAATCGCGCCCGCCTTGCTGCACTCCTTTCGCCGCAGCCCTTTCAGTGCTCGCCGAGATAGGCTTGCGTCAGCGCCACGTCCGCTGCGATCTCGGCCGCGCTGCCCTGCGCCACCACGCGACCGCCCTCGATCACATAGGCGCGGTCGGCCAGCGACAGGGCCAGCGCAGCCATCTGGTCCACCAGCAGGATGGTCATGTCTTCCTGCCGCAGGCGGTCCAGCGCATCGAACAGTTCGGCAATCACCTTGGGCGCCAGGCCCAGCGACGGCTCGTCCAGCAGCAGGATGCGCGGCCGCGACATCAGGCCGCGCGCCACCGCCAGCATCTGCTGCTCGCCGCCGGACAGCAGGCCGGCGCGCTGATGCAGCCGCTCGCGCAGGCGCGGAAAGCGTTGCAGCATCTGCTCGACCCTGGCCTCCATGTCGCGTGGATCGAGAAAGGCGCCAAGGCGGATATTGTCCAGCACCGACAGTTCGCCGAAGACCTGGCGGCCTTCGGGCACCAGCACCAGGCCGCGCGCGACGATGGCCTCGGCCGGCAGCCGCGTCAGGTCGGCGCCTTCGAAATGGATGCCGCCCTGCACCGGACGCTGCAGGCCGGCCAGCGCGCGCATCAGCGTGGACTTGCCGGCGCCGTTGGCGCCCAGCAGCGCCACCATCTCGCCGCGCCTGACCTGCAGGTCGATGCCATGCAGCACCGGCTCGGCGCCGTAGCCCGTCACCAGCCGGCCCACGCCCAGCACCTCGGGTGCATCCGGCAAGCCGCGCCCCCGCGCCGCACCGCCGTCGAGCAGGGCGGCCTCGCCCAGATAAGCCTGGCGCACCGCGGCGTTGTCCTGGATTTCCGCGGGCGTGCCGACCGCCAGCCGCTGGCCCGCATCCAGCACCACCAGCCGGTCCGAGATGCCCATCACCAGCGCCATGTCGTGTTCGACCAGCACCACGCTGATGCCGGCATCGGCGATGCGGCGCAGGAGCCGCCCCAGCTTGTGCTTGTCGTCGCTGGAGAGGCCGGCGGCCGGTTCGTCCAGCAGCAGCACGTCCGGGTCCGCCGCCAGCGCGCGGGCGATCTCGACCAGGCGCCGGTCGACGTGGGCGAGGCCCGAAGCCGGCAGGTCGAGCGCGCCAAGATAGCCGCAGTAGGCCAGCAGCTGGCGCGTGAACGCGCGCACCTGCGGCGCTGCGTAGCGCTTTGCGCCCAGGAGCGGCCCCAGGCGGCCGCGGCATACCGCCAGCGCCACATTCTCTTCCACACTCAGGCTGCCGAACAATTGCGAAGTCTGATAGGTGCGGGCGATGCCGCTGCGCGCCACCCGATACGAGGCCAGTCCCTCCAGCGCGCGGCCGCCGAGCGTGAAGCCGCCCGTGCTCGGCTTGTAAAAGCCGCTCAGCATGTTGAGCGCTGTGGTCTTGCCGGCGCCATTCGGGCCGATCAGGCTCGTCACCGCCGCCGGCGGCACATCGAAGCTGAGGCCGGACACCGCGCGCACGCCGCCGAACACCATGCCCAGGTCGCGCGCCGCCAGCGCCTGCCGCTGGCGCGCTGGCAGGGCCAGATCCGCGCTCACCGGCTGATAGGCGGGCGCCGCCGTTGCCGGCCGCAGACGCCGCAGCAGGTCGCGCAGCGCGCCGACCATGCCGTCCGGCGCCAGCCACAGCACCAGCAACAGCAGCCCGCCGAAGAACAGCAGCCGGTATTGAGCCAGCGCCGACAGCATTTCCGGCAGCAGGCCAACCACCAGCGCGCCCACCAGCGGCCCGGCCACCGAGCCGGCGCCGCCGACCACCACTACGAGCATGAACAGGATGGATTGCATGAAGCCGAAACTGTCCGGCGTGACAAAGCCCGACAACGGCGCAAACAAACCACCGGCCAGTCCGGCCAGCAGTGCCGAGAGTGCAAAGGCGACGGTCTTGATCACCAGCGGATTGACGCCGATCGATTCGGATGCGGTCTCGCTGTCCTTGACTGCGCGCATCGCCGCGCCCCAGGTGCCGCGCGCCAGCCAGGCATAGCCTGCAAGCAGCAGCGCGGCGGTGGCGAGCGCCAGCAGGGCCACGGTCTGCTCGCCGCCCAGGCCAAGGCCCAGCGACGGCGCGGCCACGCCCATGATGCCATTCTGGCCGCCGGTGACGTCACGCATTTCGACGATCGCATGCTGAACGATGAAGGAGAAGGCGATCGTTATCATCGCCAGGTACGGCCCCTTCACCCGCAGCGCCGGCAATGCCAGCAGCACGCCAAAGGCGCCGGCGATCAGCGCGGCCGCCGGCCAGGCCAGCCAGAAGCTCCAGCCCAGCTTCGTCGTGAGTATCGCAACCGCATAGGCGCCGATCGCATAGAAGCCGACATGCCCGAACGATACCTGCCCCGTCAACCCCAGCAGCACATTGAGGCCGATGCCGACGATGGCGGTCAGCGCAATGCTGGCGATGACGAAGACGTAGTAGCTGTTGAGGTTCAGCGCCAGGCTGCAGGCCAGCGCCAGCGCCAGCAGCGCGCAGGCCAGCTGCCATGGGCGGCCCAGGCCTAGCACCAGTGGCGTGGCCGGCCTGGCGGCGGCGACCGCAATCGAGGGATTCTTCATACTTTCCTTACCTCCGCCCGTCCGAACAGGCCATTGGGCCGCAGCGACAGCACCGCGATGACCAGCGCGAACGTGATGATCTGTGTATAGCCCGAGCCCATGGTGGCCGTTATCAGCGCCTCGGCGACGCCGAACAGCAGCCCCGCCAGCATCACGCCCCATGCACTGGTGATGCCGCCCAGGATGGCCACCGCGAAGGCCTTGATGCCGAACAGCGTGCCCATGTCGGCATTCACATTGAACAGCGGCGCGATCAGCACGCCGGCAATGCCGGCCAGCAGCGCAGACAGGCCGAAGGCAACCGACACCACCCGCCTGATCGGAATACCCATCAGTTGCGCCGCGCCGCGGTTCTGCACCACCGCCAGCATGGCCGTGCCCCAGCGGGTGCGGCGCGACACCGTATGCAGCAGCGCCGCCAGCGTCAGGCCCAGCACCGGGATCAGCAGGTGCAGCGGATAGATGCCCAGGCTGGCGCCGCCGATTTCCACAGGCGTCACCGCCAGGGGCGAAGGCAGGCTGCGCGGCTCTTTGCCGAAAGTGTGCATTACCAGGTTGTCCAGCACGATGCCCAGTGCCACGGTCGACATCAGCCAGGCGTTCGAGCCGCGGCTGGCAAACGGCCGCACCGCGATGTATTCCACCAGCAGGCCATAGGCCGCGCAAAGCAGCAGCGCCAGCAGGACCGCCAGCGCCATCGGCAGGCCCAGCGTCTGGGCAAAGGCGAAGCACAGCACCGCGCCCAGCATCATGGAACTGCCCTGCGCGAAGTTGACCGTGGCCGACACCGCGTAGGTGATATAGAAACCCAGCGCCATCAGGCCGTACATGCTACCCAGCCCAATGCCGCTGATCAGCGCCGATACCAGCATGGTCAGCTCCTTTCAATAACGATGCGATGGCCGGCATGCGGCCAGGCGAACTAGTTGGAAACGCCTACCGGCAGGATGCGGTTGTCGATGAACTGCGCCCATACGTAGTCGTTCTCGCTGAGCGCGTCATGCACCGTCGGGCTGAACGGCTGGACATAGGTCTTGATCAGGCCCTCATAGCGATCGATCTTGTAAAAGCCCTCGCGCACCGCCGGGCCATTGGTCGAGCCGGCCTTGGCGATGGCCAGCGCCGCCAGGTGCATGCCGTCGTAGGCATTGGCCACGCCCACCGCCGGCGTGATGTCGTCCGGACCCTTGATGGCCGGATACTTGGCCTTCAGCGCCGCGATCACCTTCTCCCCCACCGGCGACTGCTTGCCGAAGAAGCTGTAGGTCTGCACGAAATGCACATGCTTGGCATTCGGACCGGCCAGTTCGGTGAAGCGGCCGCCCGCCGGCCCCCAGTGCGACACCACCGGCACCCGCCAGCCCATGCGGTCGAGTGACTTCACGACCTGGGACGACGGTCCGACATTGCCCACCATGAACAGCGCGTCGGCGCCGGCCGCCTTGAGGCGGTTCAGTTGCGGCACCACGTCCACGTCGCTGCCCTCGAACTTCTCGATGCCGGCCGGCTTCATGCCTTTTTCGTTCAGCGCTGCGACCAGTCCTTTCTCATTCGACTCGCCCCAGGCATTGTTGACCAGGATCATTCCCGGCTTGGCCGACTTGAAGGTCTTCTGCGCATAGACCAGCATGCCCTTGTCCACGATCTCGTCGACGGCCGAGACGCGGAACGCGAAATTCGGGTTGGCGCCATTCTTGGTGATGCCGGTGCCCGCCGCCCACGGCCCCATGAACGGCACTTTCTCCTGGTTGGCGATCGGCACGATGGCCATCGACACCGGTGTATCCAGCCCGCCGAACAGCACCGCCACCTTTTCCTTGAAGATCAGTTCACGCGCGGCCACCACGCCCTTGGCTGGATTGCCTTCATCGTCGCGGCTGACCAGTTCCACCTTGCGCCCGCCCAGCAGGCCGCCCTTGGCATTGATCTCGTCGATTGCCACCGACAAGCCGCGGGTGATGGCCTCGCCGGCCTGCGCCGACTGGCCCGACAAGGCAGTCACCAGGCCGATCTTGATGGTGTCGGCAGCCTGCGCGCCTGCCATGGATACGGCGCCCAATGCCGCGATGCATGCGGCGATGACGGTTCGACGCTTGAATGAAATCATGGTGCCACCCTTTATGAAAGTGAAGGAAACGATGTCGGCATGACTTATGCAAGGGCTATGCCATAGCAGCAAGATTGCAGGCATTTTGCCGACAATCCGGGCCTTCCATCAGCGGCAATCCTTTTTTGGCCATGATGGACGGGGTGAAAACAGGAAGGGAAAGCACAACGAGAGTGCAGAATATGGAGAAAACGATGCAGCACGCACCAGCAGTGAACACGAAAGCGAACCAGGCATCGCCGCCTGCGGCAGTGGTGGACGAATACCTGCGCCGCCTGATGATCCCCGACCCCGACGCGGCGCGCGAACTGGTCTCTCCCGCTCTCCGGATCCGGTTCACCGGCGGGCGCGAAATGCGCGACCCGGCACAGTGCGCCGCATTCAATGCCACCCGCTATGCCTGGGTGAAGAAGCGCATCGAAGCAACCGAAGTCGTCGATGGCGCAAGCGACGATCATGCGGTGGTCTACAGTCGCGGCACCCTGTATGGCGCCTGGCCGGACGGCACGGAGTTCGAGGGCAACCGCTATGTCGACCGGTACGTGGTCAGCCGCGGCCTGATCACACAGATGGATGTCTGGAACGACAGCGCGGAATGGCTGCTGGAACGCGCCGGCCTGGCGCTGTCGTGAATGGGGACGGCACGATGAAACCGAGCGACTTCCCCGCCCTGCCCTGCCACGGCCGCTTTCCCTATTCCGGCATCCGCGACCGGCCGCGCTACCGCTGGCCCAACGGCGCCGGGCTGGCGGTTTACCTGGGCTTCAACATCGAGCACTTCGCATTCGGCGAAGGGCTGGGGGCGCGGCTGGGGCCGGTCTGCCCCGAACCCGACGTGCTCAACTATGCCTGGCGCGAATACGGCAACCGTGTCGGCGCCTGGCGCTGCCTGGACCTGTTCGATACGCTGGGCATGCCTGCCGGCGCACTGATCAACACCGCGCTATATGACCATTGCCCGGAACTGGTGGCGGCATTGGCCGCGCGGGGCGACGAACTGATCGGCCACGGCCACACCAATGCGCGCCAGCAGGGAACGCTGGCCGAAGCCGACGAACTGGCGCTGCTTGTGCATTGCCGCGAGCGCATGCAGGCCGGCAGTGGCCATGCGCCGGCGGGCTGGCTCTCGCCATGGATATCGGAGAGCCGCCTCACGCCTGACCTGCTGGCAGAAAGCGGCTACCGCTATACCCTGAACTGGTGCCATGACGACCAGCCGGTGCGCATGGCGACCCGTAGCGGCAAGCCGTTGTGGTCCATACCCTATCCGCAGGAAGTCAACGACATCCCGATGCTGGTGGCGCGCCAGATGGACGCCAAGGACTTCGCCCAGCTCATCGTCGACAACTTCGACGAGATGCTTGAGCAGTCGCGCAAGGAGCCCCTGGTGATGGGCATCGCGCTGCATCCCTACCTGGTGGGGCAGCCATATCGCCTGCGCCATCTGCGTCGCGCGCTGGAGCACATCGCCCAGGCGCGCGACCAGGGCCGAATCTGGTTCGCCACCCCGGGCGCGATCTGCGAATACGTCGACCAGCTCGATCTGCCGCACGCGGCGTCCCTCCCCACCTCTTACAGCGAAAGGCTTGCATGAGCGCGCAACACGACAGCATGTTTCCGATTCAAGACCACGTTGGCGCATGGGTGCCGCATGGCCGTTTCCGCATCGACGGCGCGGCTTGCGGCCCGCTGAAGGGCTTGCGGTTCGCGGTCAAGGACTTGTTCGACGTCGCTGGCCATCCGACTGGCGCCGGCAACCCGGCCTGGCTGGAAAGCCATGACCATCCCGTGCGCAGCAGCCCGCTGGTCGAGCAGTTGCTGGCCGCCGGCGCAACGCTAGTCGGCAAGACCCTGACCGACGAGCTGGCCTACAGCATCAATGGCGACAACGCGCATTACGGCACGCCCGTCAACAGCGCCGCGCCGGATCGGGTGCCGGGCGGATCGTCTTCCGGTTCGGCGGCGGCGGTGGCGGCGCACCTGTGCGACTTCGCGCTCGGCACCGACACCGGCGGCTCCACGCGGGTGCCGGCCAGCTATTGCGGCGTCTGGGGCTTGCGCACGACGCATGGCCTGCTGTCGCGCGACGGCCTGGTGCCGCTGGCGCCCGGCTTCGACACGCCGACCTGGCTGGCGCACGACGCCGCCACCTTCCTCGAGGTGGCCCGGGTGCTGCTGCCGGCCGACTCCACGCAGTTCAGGCGCGTATTGCTGCTGGAAGATGCGCTGGCCCAGGCGGATGAAGCGTTCCAGGCGCCGGCGTTGCGGGTAGTCGACGCGCTGTCGCGTGGCCGTGCTGCGCTGCGCACCCTGGCCACCAGCGGCGGCGGCGCCGACCAGCTCGAAAACTGGCGCCAGACCTATATCACCGCGTCGGCATGGGAAGCGTGGCAAACCCACGGCGACTGGATCGCCGCGCATGAACCGCGTTTCAGCCCTGCCGTGGCGTCGCGTTTCGCCGCTGCCAGCGACATCAGCGCAGACACCGGGGCGCAGGCGTCAGCGCGCCAGGCCGCGATCCGCGCTTCGGTGCGTGCCCTGCTGGGCAACGATGGCGTCGCGGTGCTGCCGTCGGCGGCCAGCGTGGCGCCACGGCTGGATGCTTCCGGCGCCGAAGTCGACGCGGTGCGCGCCCGCACCTTCCGCATCACCTGCGTGGCTGGACTGGCAGGATTGCCGCAGGTAAGCTTGCCCTTCGTTTCCGCCGCCGGCCTGCCAGCCGGGATCTCGCTGCTCGGACCGGCCGGCAGCGACCTGGCGCTGGTGGAACTGGCGGTGTCGATATGGCAGCAGCTACAGGAGCCCGGCAGGCCATCATGAGCAAATCCCCACCCGAGATCGCCTCTCCGCTTCCGCGCCCGGACGAGCCTTCCGGCGCGTCCGATGCCATGGTGCGGCACATCTACCAGACCGTGTTCGAGCGCGTGATGAGCCAGCAGCTGGCGCCCGGCACCAAGCTGCCGGAGGCGGCCCTGTGCCAGCTGTTCAATGTCGGCCGCACCACGGTGCAGAAGGCGCTGCAGAAGCTGGCCCACGATCACATCGTCGAACTGCGGCCCAACCGTGGCGCGATCGTCGCCATGCCCACGCCGCAGGAGATGCACGAGATCTTCGAAGCGCGCCGCACGCTGGAGGCATCGATGCTGGTGCTGGCGGTCAGGCGCGCGACGAAGAAGGACATCGCGGCGCTGCGCCGGCACCTGAAGGAAGAGCATGCAGTGATGCATACCTGGAAGCAGACCGACTGGGCCAGGCTGGCCAGCAGCTTTCACCTGCGGGTGGCGGAACTGGCGCGCAATCCCATCCTGCATCGTTATCTGGCAGAGCTGCTGTCGCGCTGTTCGCTGATTGTGGCCCTGCATGAACCGGGCGGCCATGCCAGCTGCGAGCACGAAGAGCATGCGCGCGTCGTCGAATGCATCGCCAACGGCGACGAAGCCGGCGCGGTGCAGGCCATGGAAGAACACCTGCAGGAACTGGAGCAACGCATCCGGCTGGTGGCGCAGCAGCCTGGCAACAGCCTGGCGCGGATGTTGGGAGTGGAATAACGATGGAATAGCTTGAGTCGCATGCGCATACGGCAGGGACGTTTCGTTGCAATGGCCGTTCGAATTTGCCGCAGCGTGGCATCAGGACAGAATGGTGCTTCACCATGGGTCGATGGGACAGTGGCCGGGGATGCGATCCGGGTTTACGTTGTGTGATGTGGCGGGGGCGAGGAGCCGTTGCCGTTGCCGTTGCCGTTGCCGTTGCCGTTGCCGTTTCCGTTGCCGTTGCCGTTGCCGTTGCCGTTGCTTCTGCTTTTGAAGTTGCCGTTGCTTTTTAATCCCGTTGAGCGCGCCGTGACGTCGGTGCGTGGAGCGGGAAAAGGTGCGGCGTCTGTCTGAGTCAAGCGCAGCTTGGCGAGTTTAGCCGCGCCCCGCTCCATGCATCGACGGCACGGGGACCCTCGCGCAGCGAGGGCGCGATCACCGGGTCGCCTTTTCTTGCCTACTTCTTTTGGCGAAGCAAAAGAAGTAGGTCGCCTGCCGGGGCGAACTCCCGGCCTGGTCATGACGATAGTGTGATCGTGTTGCTTCACCCGGCGTAAAGACGTCACTGCGAAGCAGCAGTTGCTTTTGAAGTTTGAAGTTGAAGTTTCAATACGAACATCAACAACAACACCGACAGTGCTGCCCGTGCCTTGCTGGGTGACGCAAAGCGGCTGCACTGCCGTGGAGACAAGCCGGGAATCCGTCCCGGCGGCCGGGTCACTTTTTTTGCTTCGCTGTATAGACCGGGGACATAGGTTACACATGTGCCGGGACATGGGTAACAGATTTAATCGTGCTTTTCGGCATTGCGCAAGTCGATTTGGCCAAATCGCTGATGCGCAAAGTACAGGTCATAAATGCCGTCCTGGCCTGACAGGGCGCGGGCCGCAATACGATGCCTGTGCAAGGCGCTGGAGACGCGAAAGCTGCGCTTGTGGAACTTCACATGCCCGTTCCACCCGACGGTCTCCACCAGGTCTTCCTGCGGATAAACAATCTCTGGCAATCGCTCGGGATAGGCCAGACGGCTTTGCCGGAACCGGGTTACCGGCGTGGCCATGCCGATGGCTTCATGCGGCCGCTCGTTGTTGTAGATCATTCGCCAGCGGTCGAATGCGTTCTGGACCTCCTCAAGGTCAACGAAGTGACGCCCGTGCAGCACATCTGCCTTGAGCGTGCGATGGAAACGTTCGTCCTTGCCATTGGTCTGTGGATGAGCCGGACGACTGTGACTGATGCGAATGCCCAGCTGAATCAACCAGATGGTGAGCTTGGTGATGCCATGCTCGTGCTGCGACGGACTGCCCCATGGAGAACCGTTGTCAGCGTTGATCCGTACTGGCATGCCGTGATGGCGAAAGGCAGTTTCCAGAGCTGCCTGCACAGTGGCAGTGTCCGGGTTCAGGCAAGCCTGCAGGACGATGTTGTAGCGTGAATGATCATCCAGCACGGTCAGTGGATGACACGTGGCCTGGCCGGTCTGGAAATGGCCCTTGAAGTCGATCTGCCAGAGATCATTGGGCTGGGCATGCTCGAAGCGCTGCCAGGCGGTGCTGTTTGCGCTTGCCTTTTCTGAGATCAAGCCATGTCGATGCAGAATCCGGGTAATGGTGCTGGGGGTTGGCACCTGGATGTGACCCTGATTGAGCAGGCTGCGATGAATCTTGCGGCCGCCCCAGGTGGGGTGTTTCAGACGCACCTTCACTACCAGCTCTTCGTTTGCCTGGCTGGTACGCAGTGGCGTATTGCAGGGTCTGCGCGAGCAGTCCTGCAGGCCAGCAGGGCCCTGCGTCATGCTGCGTTCACGCCATTTGTATCCTGTCTTGCGACTGATTCCAAAACGCGTGCATAGGGCACTGAAGTTCACGCCATCCTGCTGCGCTAGCGCCGTAAATTCTTGTCGAAGGGTCATCATGTCAACGTCTTTCCAGGGCATGGTTAGAGAATCCTTTGGCTTGATATGGAATACGCCAAAGTGTTACCCATGTCCCCGGTCTATACACTTCGCCAAAAAAAGTAACCAAAAAAAGGCGACCCGGTGATCGCGCCCCGCTAGCGCGGGGTGCCCGTGCCAGCGGTACCCGGAGCGGGGCGCGGCTAAACTCGCCAAGCTGCGCTTGACTCAGACAGACGCCGCACCTTTTCCCGCTCCGGGCACCGCTGACACGGCGCGCTCAACGGGACTTCACGGCAACTGCAAAAACAACGGCCACTTCAACGTCAACGTCAACGTCAACGTCAACGTCAAAAGCAACCGCAACTGTCGCTGCGCGTACGTCAAAAGCAACTGCAGCTGCAAGTTTGCTTCACCGTGCCTCAATGCCCGCCGCACCCATGTCCATGCCCGCCCGCCTTGGCCGGCGCCATCGCCAAGTCACGCCCCGCCTCGCGCCCATGCCCGGCCGCATCCAGCCGCGCCAGGTAGTCTTCCCACAGTTCGGCCTGGTTATTGCCCAGCCAGTACAGGTATTCCCAGGAATACATGCCGGTGTTGTGGCCATCGTCGAAATGCGGCTGCACCGCGTAATTGCCGACCGGCTCCAGCGCGGTCAGGTCCACGTTGCGCTTGCCGGTCTGCAGGGTTTCCTGGCCGGGGCCGTGGCCGCGCACTTCGGCCGAGGGCGAATACACCCGCAGCAGTTCAAAGGGCAGCGAAAATTTCGCGCCATCGTCAAAGGCAATATCGAGCAGGCGCGACTGCCTGCGCACCGCGAGTTCGGTCGGCGTTGGCGCCGGTGGTGTCTGTTTCGAGCCAGCCATGTTGTCAGTCTCCAGATTATTGTGCGGTCTGCCGCGCCAGCGCATCGCGCAGCGCGGCCAATTGCGCGGTGCGCGCTGCCAGCGTGGCGGCGTCGGTGGCGCGCTGCGCACTGGCCCACACCGGCGAAGGGAAATGCGCATCGTCGGCAAAGCGCGGTATCACATGCCAGTGCAGGTGCGGCGTCATGTTGCCCAGGCTGGCCAGGTTGATCTTGTCCGGATTCATTACCTCGCGCAGCGCGGTCTCGACCTTCATCACCATCTGCATCATTGCGCTGCGCTCGGTCGGCGCGAGATCGGTCATTTCCTTTACATGCGTCTGCCAGATCACCCGGCAAAAGCCGGGATACTGCGCATCGTCGACCAGCACCACACGCAACTGGTGATCGCGGTACAGCTCCTCGCCGCCGCTGCCCTCGCACAGCTCGCAGGCCGCCGTCATACCAGCACCCGCTCGATGCCGCCGCTGTTGGCGCGGCCGACATAGTCTTCCAGCCAGGACGGTCCCAGCAGGTGGCGCGCCATCTCGACCACGATGTAGTCGGCGGTGGTGCCGGAGTCTTCGTTGTAGCGCGACAGGCCCTGCAGGCAGGACGGGCAGGACGTCAGCACCTTGACGTCGCCGGCGAAACCATCGGCCCGTACCTTGGCCACGCCCTTCTCCATCTCGGTTTCCTTCCTGAAGCGGATCTGGGTCGAGATGTCCGGCCGCGACACGGCCAGCGTGCCGGACTCGCCGCAGCAGCGATCGTTCTTCTCGATCTTCTGCGCGTCGACCGTCGTGATCAGGGAATTGACGGTTTTGAGCGGGTCCTGCAGCTTCATCGGCGTATGGCAGGGGTCGTGGTACATGTAGCGCACGCCATTGACGCCTTCGAGCTTGACGCCCTTCTCCATCAGGTATTCATGAATGTCGACGATGCGGCAGCCGGGGAAGATCTTCTCGAATTCATAACCCTGCAACTGGTCGTAGCAGGTGCCGCAGGACACGATCACGGTCTTGATGTCGAGATAGTTCAGCGTGTTGGCCATGCGGTGGAACAGCACCCGGTTGTCGGTGATGATCTTTTCCGCCTTGTCGTAATTGCCCGAGCCGCGCTGCGGATAGCCGCAGCACAGATAGCCCGGCGGCAGCACGGTCTGCACGCCGACGTTCCACAGCATCGCCTGCGTTGCCAGCCCCACCTGCGAGAACAGCCGCTCCGAGCCGCAGCCGGGGAAGTAGAACACGGCCTCGGTATCGGCGCTAGTGGTCTTGGGGTCGCGGATGATGGGGACGATCTTGTCGTCCTCGATATCGAGCAGCGCCCGCGCGGTCTTCTTGGGCAGGTTGCCCGGCATCTTCTTGTTGATGAAGTGGATCACCTGCTCGCGCACCGGCGGCTTGCCGTGGGTGGCCGGCGGCGCCTTGGTCTGCTTCTTCGCCAGCTTCTTCAGCACCTCGTTGCCCATGCGCTGGGCCTTGTAGCCCCAGCCCATCATCACCTGCCGGGTGGCGTTGATGGTGGCCGGGTCGGTGGCGTTCAGGAAGAACATCGAGGCCGCGGTGCCGGGGTTGAAGGATTTCTTGTCCATCTTGCGCAGCAGGTTGCGCATGTTCATCGACACGTCGCCAAAGTCGATGTTGACCGGGCAAGGCGTGACGCACTTGTGGCATACCGTGCAGTGGTCGGCCACGTCCTCGAATTCTTCCCAGTGCTTGATCGACACGCCGCGCCGGGTCTGCTCCTCGTACAGGAAGGCTTCCACCAGCAGCGAGGTGGCGAGGATCTTGTTGCGCGGCGAGTACAGCAGGTTGGCGCGCGGCACATGGGTGGCGCACACCGGTTTGCACTTGCCGCAGCGCAGGCAGTCCTTCACGCTGTTGGCGATGGCGCCGATGTCGCTCTGCTGCATGATCAGCGACTCATGGCCCATCAGGCCAAACGACGGCGTGTAGGCATTGCGCAGGTCCGAATGCATGTTCGGGTCGTTCAGCAGCTTGCCCTTGTTGAAGCGGCCTTCCGGATCGACCCGGTGCTTGTACTCGCGGAATTCGACGATCTCGTCCTCGGTCAGGAATTCCAGCTTGGTGATGCCGATGCCATGCTCGCCGGAGATCACGCCGTTGAGCGAGCGCGCCAGCGTCATGATGCGCGCCACCGCCGCATGGGCGTCCTGCAGCATCTCGTAGTGGTCGGAGTTGACCGGCAGGTTGGTATGCACGTTGCCGTCGCCGGCATGCATGTGCAGCGCGACGAACACGCGGCCGCGCAGCACCTTCTTGTGGATCGCGGTGGATTCTTCCAGGATGGGCTTGAAGGCGCCGCCATTGAATATCTGGCGCAGGCCGGCGCGCACTTCACTCTTCCACGACACCCGCACCGTGCGGTCCTGGGTGACGTCGAAGACGGTCGCCTCCGGCTGCTGCGCCAGGCGCTCGTCGAAGGCGGCAGACAGCTTGTCCAGGCCCAGCACCGCGAGGTCGGCCCTGGCCGCGGCCAGCGGCTTGTCCATATTGGCCAGCAGGTAGGTCCAGCGCGCATGCACGCCGGCCAGCAACTGCTCGGCCTGGCTGACCCGGTCTTCCAGCAGCTCGGCCGGCGGAATGCCGCTGCCTTCGGCATCGTCGCTCTTGCCCAGCGGCAGGTTGCCCCTGGCGAAGAAGGCGCGCAGTTCATCGACCAGCTGCAGCTTGTTCTTGATCGACAGCTCGATGTTGATGCGCTCGATGCCGTCGGTGTACTCGCCCATGCGGTTCAGCGGGATCACCACGTCCTCGTTGATCTTGAAGGCGTTGGTGTGCTTGGCAATGGCCGCGGTGCGGGCGCGGTCGAGCCAGAATTTCTTGCGGGTTTCCGGGCTCACCGCGACAAAGCCCTCGCCGACGCGGGTATTGGCGATGCGGACCACTTCCGAGGCGGCGCGCGCCACCGCGTCTTCGTCGTCGCCGACGATGTCGCCGAACAGCGCCATCTTGGGCAGCACGCCGCGCTTGGACTTGGTGGCATAGCCGACCGCACGCAGATAGCGCTCGTCCAGGTGCTCCAGGCCAGCCAGGATGGCGCCGCCCTTGGCGGTCTCGCCGTCGAGGTAGTTCTTGATCTCGACGATCGATGGGATCGCGTCGCGCGCCTGCCCGAAGAATTCCAGGCAGACGGTGCGGGCATGTTTCGGCATGCGATGCAGAATCCAGCGCGCCGACGTGATCAGGCCGTCGCAGCCTTCCTTCTGGATGCCGGGCAGGCCGGAGAGGAACTTGTCGGTCACGTCCTTGCCCAGGCCTTCCTTGCGGAACACCTTGCCCGCCACTTCGATCACTTCCGAGCGGAACGGCTGGTTGCTGCGGCCGCGCGCCGCCGGCTTGGTCCATTCCAGCCGGAACTTGACCACCGGCGCGTCGTGGATCTTGCCGAGGTTGTGCTCCAGGCGGGTCACTTCCAGCCAGTCGCCGTTCGGGTCCACCATGCGCCAGCTCGCCAAGTTGTCCAGCGCGGTGCCCCACAGCACGGCCTTCTTGCCGCCGGCGTTCATCGCGATGTTGCCGCCGATGCAGGACGCCTCGGCCGAGGTCGGGTCGACCGCGAACACCAGGCCGGCCTTGTCGGCCGCGTCGGACACCCGCTTGGTGACCACGCCGGCGCCGGTGTAGATGGTGGCGTACTCGCGGTCCACGCCGGGCAAGGTCATCATTTCGACTTCGCCCAGCTGCTCCAGCTTCTCGGTGTTGATCACCGCCGACATTGGCGTCAGCGGAATCGCGCCGCCGGTGTAGCCGGTGCCGCCTCCGCGCGGGATGATGGTCAGTCCCAGTTCGATGCAGCCCTTGACCAGGCCGGCCATTTCCTCTTCGCTGTCGGGCGTCAACACCAGGAACGGGTATTCCACGCGCCAGTCGGTGGCGTCGGTGACATGCGACACCCGCGACAAACCGTCGAACTTGATGTTGTCCTTTTCGGTGTAGCGGCCCAGCACCTTCACCGCGCGCTTGCGCAGGTCGTAGGTCTGGCGGAATTCCTCGCCGAAGTCGGCCACGGCCTTGCGCGCCGCTTTCAGCAGGATTTCGACGCTGTCGCTGCGCTGCTGCGCATCCATCTCGGCGCCGTCGCTGCCGTCGCTGCCGTCGGCAGCGAGGCGGCGCTTGTCGACTTCGCCCAGCCTGTGATTCAAGGCGTCGATCAGGGCCTGGCGCCGTTTCGGATTGTCCAGCAGGTCGTCCTGGAGGTAGGGATTGCGCCGCACCACCCAGATGTCGCCCAGCACTTCGTAGAGCATGCGCGCCGAACGGCCGGTCTGGCGCGCGCCGCGCAGCGCGTCCAGCAGGCGCCAGGACTCTTCCCCCAGCAGCCGGATCACGATTTCGCGGTCGGAAAACGAGGTGTAGTTATAGGGAATTTCGCGCAGCCGGGTCGGAGCCGGCACGTCGGACAATAAAGCCTGGATTTGAGCTGGAGCGTTCATCAGAGGGGAATTGAGGAGGGACTGACGCCAAACGCGCATTCTAGCGTATTGCGTCGCATCAGGCTGAGGGCATCGCCATTCGGAAACCGCCCCGATTCGCCCCTTCCGCCGGTCAGCGTGACAGTGCGAAAACGATCAGAACAATTCCGCGATGCGCCGCCAGAAACCGTCGGGCACATACAGCAGCGCGGCCGTCATCATGAAATAACGCAGGAACTTGCCGATGGCCATGTAGCCCACGCTGGGCCAGAACGGCAGGCGCAGCCAGCCGGCCACGGTGCAGATCGGGTCGCCCACGCCGGGCAGCCAGGACAGGAGCAGGGTCTTGGCGCCATAGCGCTCCAGCCAGTGAAACCAGCGGGTCTTGCGCTCATGGGCAAATACCTGCTTGGCGCCATAGCCCAGCGCGTAGTTGAGCATGCCGCCCAGCGTGTTGCCGACTGTGCCGACCAGGATCGCCGGCCAGAACATGGCGGCATTGGCCTTGACCACCGCGAACACCGCTGGTTCCGAGCCCAGCGGCACCAGGGTGGCCGACACGAGGCTGATGAAAAACACCGAGGTCAGGCCCACGGCCGGCGCGGCCAGGACGTTGAGCAGCCATTCGATTGCGGAAAGTATCATGCGAAGTCGGACCCGCCTTTTTGGTTGAACTGGTGATCCATGCGGCTCCGGCCTGTGCCGGGGAACGGGTTCCGCCGAGGGGCGTCCATTATAATGTGTTGCCAAGCCGCATGCGCAGAGCCTGCCATGGATCTACGCATGCCTGCCCCGCCCGCGCGCCGCCACGGCGCACAGCAATTGCCTCATCAGCCAGGAAGCCATGACCATCGATTACCTGAAGAAAGTGTTGACCGCCCGCGTCTATGACGTTGCCATCGAATCGCCGCTGGAATTTGCGCCCGGCCTGTCCGAGCGCACCGGCAACCGCATTTACTACAAGCGCGAGGACATGCAGAGCGTGTTCAGCTTCAAGCTGCGCGGCGCCTACAACAAGATGGCCAACCTGACCCCGGCGCAACTGAAGCGCGGCGTGATCTGCGCCTCGGCCGGCAATCACGCCCAGGGCGTAGCGCTGTCGGCCTCGCGCCTGGGCTGCAAGGCGCTGATCGTGATGCCCACCACCACGCCGCAGGTGAAGATCGACGCGGTGCGCGCGCGCGGCGGCGAGGTGGTGCTGTACGGCGACTCCTACAGCGATGCCTACGGCCATGCGCTGACGCTGGAAAAGAAGCAGAAGCTGACCTTCGTCCACCCCTTCGACGACCCGGACGTGATCGCCGGCCAGGGCACCATCGCGATGGAAATCCTGCACCAGCATTCCGGCCCGATCCACGCAATCTTCGTGGCCATCGGCGGCGGCGGCCTGATTGCCGGCATCGCCGCCTACGTCAAGGCGGTGCGGCCCGACATCAAGGTGATCGGCGTGCAGACCACCGATTCCGACGCAATGGCGCAAAGCCTGGCCGCCGGTCGCCGCATCGCGCTGCCGGATGTCGGCCTGTTCTCCGACGGCACCGCGGTCAAGCTGGTCGGCGAGGAAACCTTCCGGCTGGCGAAGATGTATGTCGACGACATCATCGTGGTCGACACCGACGCCGTCTGCGCGGCGATCAAGGATGTGTTCCAGGACACCCGCAGCATCCTGGAGCCGGCCGGCGCGCTGTCGGTCGCCGGCGCCAAGGCCTACATCGAACGCGAGCGCCTGGCCAAACGGCCGCTGAAGAACGAAACCCTGGTAACGATTGCCTGTGGCGCCAACATGAACTTCGACCGCCTGCGCCTGGTGGCGGAACGGGCCGAGGTGGGCGAATCGCGCGAAGCGGTGTTCGCCGTCACCATACCCGAGGAGCGCGGCAGCTTCCGGCGCTTCTGCGAACTGGTCGGCGGGCGCAGCGTCACCGAATTCAACTACCGCATCAGCGACGAACGCGAGGCCCATGTGTTCGTCGGCCTGCAGATCGCCAACCGGGACGAGCCCGGCAAGATCGCCAGGAGTTTCGAAAAACATGGCTACCGTACGCTCGACCTGACGCACGACGAGCTGGCCAAGATGCATATCCGCCACCTGGTCGGCGGCAAGAGCACGCTGGCGCAGGACGAGCTGCTGTACCGCTTCGAATTCCCGGAACGCCCCGGTGCGCTGCTGCGCTTCCTGGCCAGCATGGCGCCGAACTGGAATATCAGCCTGTTCCACTACCGCAACCAGGGCGGCGACGTCGGCCGCATCCTGGTCGGCCTGCAGGTGCCGAAAAAGGAAATGAAGGCATTCCGCGCCTCGCTCTCCAGCCTGGGCTACCGCTACTGGGACGAGAACGACAATCCGGCCTACAAGCTCTTCCTCTGAAACCCTGCGGAACCCCGCCCGGCGGAATCTGGCAAAATGCCGGTTTCCGCCGGATTCCGTCACCATGACCACGCCTGACACGCCGCAAGATTCCCCGCTCGGCAAGCCCGCCACCTACAAGAGCGAATACGATGCTTCCCTGCTGTTTCCGATTGCCCGCCAGGGCAAGCGCAGTGAACTGGGGCTGTCGTCGGGCACGCTGCCGTTCTTCGGCATCGACATCTGGAATGCCTACGAGGTGTCGTGGCTGAACCTGCGCGGCAAGCCGCAGATCGCGGTGGTGAGCTTCATGATCCCGGCCGACTCGCCCAACATCGTCGAGTCGAAGTCCTTCAAGCTCTATCTCAATTCCTTCAACCAGACCCGGCTGGCCGGCGCCGACGCGCTGCTGGAACTGCTGCGCGCCGACCTGTCCGCGGCCACCGGCGCGCCGGTGCAGGTGGCGCTGACCGCGCCCGAGGATTTCGGCAAGCTGAAGATGGGCGAACTCGACGGCCTGCTGCTGGACAGGCTCGATATCGAGGTCGACAACTACAGCCCCGATACCGCGCTGCTCAGGAGCGCCCGCGAGGAAGCGCCGGTCGAGGAAGTGCTGGTGTCGCATCTGCTCAAGTCCAACTGCCTGGTTACCGGGCAGCCCGACTGGGGCAGCGTGCAGATCCGCTATGTCGGCCCCGCCATCGACCAGGAAGGCCTGCTGAAGTACCTGATCGGCTACCGCAATCACAATGAATTCCATGAGCAATGCGTGGAACGCATCTTCATGGACCTGTTGCGCCATTGCCAGCCACAGAAGCTGGCGGTCTATGCCCGCTTTACACGCCGCGGCGGGCTGGACATCAATCCTTGGCGGAGCAATTTCACGACTAGCCAGCGTCCTTCGAACCTGCGATTGCCACGTCAATAATTGTCATTCCTTTTTTACCGGAATGTTTCTCAAATACATTGCCCCGCTGGGATATCGCGTATAAAGTGCGACTGGAAACAGGGACAGCCGCACCCATATACTGCATCAGCGGCCCCAACACGGCCGCCACGGCATAGGCGTTCAGGAGCTTCCTCCTTGCAATGCGCCTATAATCCGCAGCGACAAGCCACTTTTATTGTGCATCGCATCATGACCCACTTCAGCCAGATCCTCCCGATAGAGAATGTCGTGCTCGACCTTGACGTATCCAGCAAGAAGCGCGCATTCGAACAGGCGGGACTGATCTTCGAGAATAATTTTGGCATCGCCCGCTCAACGGTCTCGGACAACCTGTTTGCCCGCGAGCGCCTCGGCTCCACCGGCCTGGGCCATGCCGTTGCGGTGCCGCATGGCCGCATCAAGGGCCTGAAGGCGCCGATCGCCGCCTTCGTGCGCCTTGCCGCGCCGATTCCATTCGAGTCGCCGGACGGCCAACCAGTCAGTCTGCTGATTTTCCTGCTGATTCCCGACAACGTCACCCAGCAGCACCTGGAAATCCTTTCTGAAATCGCCGAGATGTTTTCCGACGACGCATTCCGCACCGGCCTGGCCCAGGATCCCGATGCCAAGGCAGTGCATGACCGCATCATAGGCTGGCAGTCCAGCATGCAGAATGTCGCCTGAATTTTCATCCCGGCCGACCCTGTTTTCCCTTTTTCAGGTGTGAACACCGATGCCGCTTTCCACTCCGCTGTCGATACAGCAGCTCTACGACGATAACCGCGAGGCGCTGCAACTGGGCTGGTTCGCCGGCTTTCCCGGCGGCGAGCGCCTGATTTCCGGCGATGCCGCGTCGGCGGCGGACCAGGTCGGCCACCTGAACCTGATCCATCCGGGGCGCATCCAGGTATTCGGGCACCAGGAAACCGAGTACTACAAGCGGCTCTCGCCGCTGTCGCGCCAGCACCAGACCGAAGAACTGGTGGCCGGCGCGCCGCCGGCATTCATCATTGCCCAGGGCCTGGAAACGCCGGCCTACATCCTGGCGATCTGCGACGAAAAGAATATCCCGCTGTTCTCCACGCCATTGCCCGCGGCCCAGGTGATCGACTACCTGCGGGTTTATCTGTCCAAGAAGCTGGCGCAGCGCATCACCATGCATGGCGTGTTCATGGACGTGCTGGGCGTGGGTGTGCTCATTACTGGCGAGTCGGGCCTGGGCAAGAGCGAGCTGGGCCTCGAACTGATTTCCCGCAATCATGGCCTGGTGGCCGACGACGTGGTGGAATTCGCCCGCATCGCGCCGCACATGATCGAGGGCCGCTGCCCGACGCTGCTGCAAAATTTGCTGGAAGTGCGCGGCCTGGGCCTGCTCGACATCCGCACCATCTTCGGCGAAACCGCGGTGCGGCGGAAGATGCGCCTGAAGCTGATCGTGCACCTTGTCAGGCGCAGCACGCTGGAAGAAAACTACGAGCGCCTGCCGCTGCATTCGCAAAGCGAGGAAGTGCTTGGGCTGCCGATCCGCAAGGTGGTGATCCCGGTCGAGGCCGGCCGCAACCTGGCGGTGCTGCTGGAAGCCGCGGTGCGCAATACCATTCTTCAACTGCGCGGCATCGACACCCTGAAGGACTTCATGGAGCGCCAGCAAAAGGCGATGGACGACGAAGCCTGAGGAAAGGCGCCCGCAGGCCGGCCCCGCCTTTAAATCCGGGCGGTTTGCGGTATCATCGGGCGATGCGCATCATACTCATTACCGGTATATCCGGCTCCGGCAAATCGATCGGCCTCGCGGCTCTTGAAGATGCCGGCTACTTCTGTGTAGACAACCTTCCGCCCACGCTGCTGCGCGCGCTGGTCGAAACCCGGCAAAACGAGGGCGCCACTGCGCTGGCGGTTGCGGTGGATGCCCGAAGCGCGCTGTCACTCGCTGAATTGCCCGCTGACATACGCTGGCTCAAGCAGCAGGGACATGACGTCAAGGTGCTGTTCCTCACCGCCAAGACCGAATCGCTGATCACCCGTTTTTCCGAAACCCGACGCAGCCATCCGCTGTCGCATCGCGAAGCCATCGGCGATGGCGACAAGAGCCCGACCCATCGCCCCACCCTGGTCGAATGCATTCGTCGCGAACGTGAAATGCTGGCCGACGTGGAAGGCCTGGGACAGGTGATCGACACCTCCGGCCTGTCGGCCAACAAGCTGCGCGCCTGGATCAAGGACCTGGTCGGAAGCGACCACTCGCCGCTGACGCTGCTGTTCGAATCGTTTGCCTTCAAGTACGGCGTGCCGCTCGACGCCGACCTGGTGTTCGACGTGCGCATTCTGCCCAATCCGTATTACGACCTGGCGCTGCGGCCACTGACCGGGCGCGATCAGCCGGTGATCAATTTTCTCGATGCGCTGCCGGAAGTGGAAGACCTGATGAGCGACATCCGCCATTTCGTCGAGAAGTGGCTGCCGTCATTCAAGAACGACAACCGCAGCTATCTGACCGTGGCCATAGGGTGCACCGGCGGCCAGCATCGTTCGGTGTATTTCGTCGAGCATCTGGCAGCCCATTTTCAGAACGCCGCGCGGGTGCTGAAACGCCACCGCGAACTGGACTGATTCTTCCTTCTTTTCAGGCTTTCCCATGTCCGACGACACCTGGCTACCGCTGTTTCCGCTCAATACCGTGCTGTTTCCCGGCGGCGCGCTGCCGCTGAGAGTGTTCGAGACGCGCTATATCGACATGGTGCGCGACTGCATGAAGCGCGATGCGCCGTTTGGCGTGGTGCGCATCAAGTCAGGCAAGGAAGTCGGCGTTGCGGCCCAGCCCGACAGCGTGGGATGCCTGGCGCATATCGTCGAGTGGGACATGCCCGAACTGGGTTTGCTGATGCTGCAGACCAGCGGCGGCCAGCGCTTCCGTATCCTGGAAACCCGCACACTGCCTGATCAGCGCATCGAAGCCAGGACGGAACTGATCGCCGACGACGCCGACGCGCCACCGAGCGCCGAACTGGTAGCCTGCGCCACCGCGCTGAAGACCGTCATCAAGGATATCAATGAAGCGGCCCGCGCCAGCGGCGAAGGCGGCTTCAGTCCTTTTCCGGCGGAACTGAAACTGGACAGCACCTGCTGGGTCGCCAATCGCTGGTGCGAGATCCTGCCGATCTCCACGCTGGCGCGGCAGAAGCTGCTGGAACTGACGGATGCGCAAAGCCGTCTGGCCATCGTGCATCAGTATCTGGTGCAGCATGGGATCGTGGCGGGTGACAAGTCGCATTGAAGCGTTGACCAGCGCGATGACCAATCAGCCATAGCCGTGGCTTGCAAAGCCCAATGCGGCATTCCACGGCCGGCAATGGAAAAGCTCATCACATTTTGGGTTCTGCAATAACGGTATGTAGGCCTTTTATTTTGTCATTCCGCACTTCATATTCCACCTTGGCTTGGCTTTCCAAAGCTGGCAGCGCGTCTTTGATTTTGGTGTGACTGACCTTACCGAGTCCGAGGTTTTCGCTTTCCACAAGCAACTTCAGCACCCCTACCATAAGCCGCGTCGTCTGGAATTCCTTCGATCCGTTGCTTCCCATCACGGATGCCTTGCGTGTATAACTCTCTACTCGTGCCGTTAATATTCCCAACAGGGTATCAGCTGCATTTTCCTGTTCGCTTTCCTGCATGTGCAGCAAGCTGATGACGGCGCGCTTGAAGGACTCTAGAGTTACGGTTTCATTGTTCCGTTCTCCAGCACGTGAGTTGTATAACACGCCGTGTAACACCAATTCACCGAAGTTTTCTTTATACGCAATTTGCTCTGCAGTCGGCTCCAACAGCCGTTCAGCGTTTATTTCCCTTTTAGAAAGAACAGGCACCTTCTGATTGGACGGCATGGAACCGCTTACCGTTTCGCCATTGCGCGAATCAAGCTCGTTTACATAATTTGATGATTTGCCCAATCTGGAAGAGGGATCCATTTATCGCTCCGCATCAGGATTAAAAAATTTGAGTACGCTGCGCTAAACAAAAGATCCGAACGGACGGACACTTTTAAACGGAATGCCATTAAGCACGCCTTTACCGGCCCGGCAAATCAACTTCCAAACAGATCCCGCGTCCCCAGCAATTCCACCAGCATCTTCTTCACCGGCGCCGGCAGCGGCGCCTGCGCCAGCTTGTCCACCGGATACCAGACATGGCCGGCCTCGGCCGCCATCGCGTGCCGCTGCGACAAATGGACGCGGTACGGCGCCACATGCAGCTTGAAATGCGTGAAAGCATGGCTGAAGGGCTGCAGTTTTTCGTGCGCCTGCATCACGCCGAAGGGGGCGACCGCGGCCGCCATGCGCTTGTCCCAGTCGTCCAGCGCGACCTCGGGCAAGGACAGCAGACCGCCCCAGATGCCGCTGCCCGGCCGCTGCTCGAGCAACACCTGCCGATCGTCGACGATGACCAGCATGCCGACATGCCGCTCGGGCACCGTCTTCTTCGGCTTCCTGACCGGCAGTTCGGCGGTGCGGCCGGTTTCATAAGCCACGCAGCGATGCGCCAGCGGGCAGCGCTGGCAGTCTGGCCGGCTGCGGGTGCACAGCGTGGCGCCCAGGTCCATCAGACCCTGGGTATAGGCCTGCATGTCCTCATGCGGCAGCAATGCTTCGGCCCGTTGCCACAGCTTGTCCTCGACCGGCTTGGCGCCGGGGAAGCCCTCGATGCCGAACACCCGGCAGAACACCCGCTTCACATTGCCGTCCAGGATGGCGGCGCGGGTGCCGTAGGCAAAGGCGGAAATCGCCGCGGCGGTGGAGCGGCCTATGCCGGGCAGGTCGGCCAGCAGCGCCGGGTCGGCCGGAAAGACGCCGCCGTATTCCGCCACCACCCGCTGCGCGCAGCGATGCAGGTTGCGGGCGCGCGAGTAGTAGCCCAGGCCGCTCCAGTGCGCCATCACCTCCTCGGCCGGCGCCCCGGCCAGCGACCTCACATCGGGAAAGCGCTCCAGGAAGCGCTGATAATACGGAATGACCGCGGCGACCTGGGTCTGCTGCAGCATGATTTCGGAGAGCCAGATGCGATAGGCGTCGCGCGTGTTCTGCCACGGCAGGGCATGCCGGCCGTGCTGCTTCTGCCAGCGCACCACGTCGGCGGAAAAGGACGGGTCCTGCAGCGGGGTATCGTGACCGACGATGCGTTTCATCCGGCAACCATGGATGGCGCCGGCGACGGCGCATCGGCGGCCAGCGCCGCCTTCAGGCCGGACTCGCCCTCGGCCAGCGCCTGCCTGTGGTTTTCCAGGTCGGCCTGCATCCGTTCCAGCGCGGTGACGCGCACGTCCAGGTCGTCGGCCGCGAGATGGATGCGCTCGATCGAATTGCGGCGCTGCTTCAGCTGGTTCTTGTGCTCGCGGATCTGAGCTTCCAGCGGCGCCATCACCACCTTCAGCCAGGCTTCGACGTCGCGGTTGGCCAGCAGCAGGCTTTGCCTGACCCGTGATGCGATCGAGTCGAAGAACTTCTGCATCAATGCCAGCTGCGGCGTGGTCAGCAGCGCGCCCGCGCCGAACTGCTTGTGATACGCAGCCTCGACCGCCGCGATCTCGTCGGCATAGCGCTTGAGTGAAAACGGCATCGGCGTGGAAAGCGCAAAGCCGTGCTCGGCGGAGAAACGGCGGTACATCACCGCCATCATTTCGCTGATCTCGCCGATCTTGCGGCCCGACAGGATCAGGTTGCCCTCGACCTCGGTGAAGAAGCGCTTGACCGCATCGCGCATGCCGACCGAGAACAGGCTGGACTGCATCGCTTCCCGGGTATCGCGGATATTGTTCTTCAGCACGTCGGTGCCGAGATGGGCGAACAGCTCTTCCGACAGGTTGCCGAACACCGTGCGGGTGCCCTGCAGCTTGACCAGGCTGGCATCGAAATCGGCCTTCTCCATGTCGATGCGCTTCATCATGTGCGCCACGATATTCTGGTTCTTGCCGCGCAGGCTCTTCAGCTCGACCAGCTGCTCGACCACATTACGCAGGCGCGACGACAGCAGCGACTGGCGCGAGGCAATCAGCTCCGCCGCCTCGGCATGCAGCTGCGCCTGCATCAGCTCGCGCCGCGCCGGTATCAGCTTTTGCGACAGCGCCGATTCCAGCGCCGGCAACCGGCTCTTTTCCAGCAGCGCGGCGTCGCCGTTGATCTTGGCGACCAGGCCTTTCTGGGCCGACACCGGGTAGACCTGCGAAGCATCCAGTTCCAGCGTCTGGGCAGCGCCGGCGACCTGTCGCGCGATCTGCGCCTCGACCTCGGCGGGGCCGCGCAGCTCGTCCCACATGCTGTCGATCTTGTTCAGCACCACCATGCGGCCGGCGCTGGCGCCGATATGCTCGCGCCAGACATCAATATCGGAGCGGGTCACGCCGGTGTCGGCAGCCAGGATGTAGAGCACCGCGTGCGCGTTCGGAATCAGGTTCAAGGTCAGTTCGGGCTCGGTGCCGATCGCGTTCAGGCCGGGCGTGTCGATGATCACCAGGCCCTGCTGCAGAAGCGGATGCGGAAAATTCACGATCGCATGCCGCCAGCGCGATATTTCCACCAGGCCGTCGGCGCCCACCGCCATGCCACTGTCGGCGTCGTCAGGGTCGTAGAGGCCATAGGCCTGGGCCTGTTCGACCGGCACCCGGCGCGACAGGCTGACCTGGCGGAAGGCTTCCAGCATGCCATCGGTCGACGCCACATCCAGCGGCATCACGGTCCAGGCATCCGGCTGGGCGCGCAGGTCGCTGGTGGAGTGGCTGGTGGCGCGGGTCTCGATCGGCAGCAGGCGGATCGAGGGCGGCAGGCTGGCGTCATACATCAGCTCGGTCGGGCACATGGTAGTGCGGCCCACCGAGGAAGGCAGGATGCGCTGGCCATAGCCGGCAAAGAAGATCGCATTGATCAGCTCCGACTTGCCCCGCGAGAATTCGGCAACGAAGGCCACCGTCATCCTGTCCTCGGCCAGGCGGGCCAGGGTGCGCGCGATGCGCTGCTGGCTGCCTTCATCGGCCAGGCCGGCAGCCTGGATCGCGTCGCGATAGCGTTCGAGCGCGCGCACCACGCCACTGCGCCAGTGGCTGTACTCACCGAATTTTTCAACCAGATTGCTCACGATATGCCTTATTGCTCTACGGAACTATTAACAGCCTAGCATCGGGCGTCATTTTTGACAATTTACACAGTAGAAGGTGGAACGCTGGCCCTGGCGGATCTGGCGCACCGCGCTGCCGCATTGTCGGCACGGCTCGCCGCCGCGATCATAGACGAAATAGCTCTGTTGGAAATAGCCTGACTGGCCGTCGGCGCCGACGAAATCGCGCAGCGTGCTGCCGCCCCGCTCTATGGAAGCCGCCAGAATCCGGCGTATGGCCTGCGCCAGCTTTTCGTAGCGGGCCAGGCTGATCCGGTGCGCCGGGGTCTTTGGATTGATGCCGGCTTCGAACAGGCTTTCCGACGCATAAATGTTACCGACCCCGACCACAATGTCGCCGGCAAGCAACACCTGCTTGATCGGCGCGCTGCGGTTGCGGGTGGCCTTGTACAGCGTCTGCCCGGAAAACAGGCTTTCCAGCGGCTCCACGCCCAGGCCGCGCAGCAGCAGATGGTTGTCCACGCCACCCTCCTCATGCGGATGCCACAGCACGGCGCCGAAGCGGCGCGGGTCGGTCAGGCGCATCACCTGGTCTTCCAGCACCAGGTCGAAGTGGTCATGCTTCTGCGGCGGCGTCGCCAGCGGCAGTATCCGCAGGTGGCCGGACATGCCGAGGTGGATGATCAGCGTGCCATGGTCGAAAGCGATCAGCAGATATTTGCCGCGCCGGTTGGTCGCGCGCACGGTGCGGTTGAGCAGGCGCTGCTCCAGGTCGGTCGGAAACGGCCAGCGCAGGCCGGTATGGCGCAACTGGACGCCACGCACCGTGCGCCCCTCGATGTGCGGCGCAATGCCGCGCCGCGTCACTTCCACTTCAGGTAGTTCAGGCATGAGAACGTGCTTGGTAATGTGAACGAACCCGGTAGGTGGGGATGAATTGCGCAATTTCCCCGCTTATTTTTGCGCGGCGCATCTTGTGGCTACAATGGCAATCCGGAGTCGATTTGACCACGCCCCACTCCCGTGGGCGCCTGCCGCACGCAGGCAACATGTTGGGCGTAGAATCGAAATTTGCCTATCAGCCAGGATAAGCTCTTGAAAAACCTTCCAGCTATCGCCTTCCTCTGTGCGGCCCTGTCGGCCTGTTCGGGATTGCCTGCGCGGTCGCCCGCCGAGTCAGCTTCTGCGGCCGCAACGCTCGCACAGAATGCGCCGGAGCAGCAAGCTGCCGCCTCCGCGCCACGCCGGCCGCGCCTGCGCAGCACCAGCACCACCGCCGCGCCGGGCGAGCGTCTGCCGGCGGCCGAGTTGAGCGAGGAAGTGCTGTACCGCTATCTGAGCGCGGAAATCGCCGATCAGCGCGGCGACTGGGAATATGCCTTCGTCAACATGCTGCAGGTTGCGCAGTTGACGCGCGACCCGCGCCTGGCCCGGCGCGCCGCCGAGATCGCCATCAATGCCAAGCAAACCGATGAAGCGCTGGCCGCGGTGCGGCTGTGGCGCGAGATTTCACCTGAATCGGAAGAAGCCGCCCAGTTCTACCTGAGCTTCGCCCTGATCGGCGACAACCTGGAAGACGCCCGCCCCATTCTGCAACAGCGCCTGCAAGCCGCCAGCAAGCCGACGCTGGGCGCAACCATCCTGCAGACACAGCGGCTACTGTCCAGGGCGCGCGACAAGGCCGCCGCATTCAGGCTGCTGGAAGAAGTACTGGCAGAGTACAAGGCGCTTCCGGAAATGCACCTGGCGCTGTCGCAGGCGGCGCATGCCGCCGGCGACGCGCCGCGCGCCGCCCAGGAAGCGCGGGAAGCGCTGGCGATTTCCCCGTCGTCCGACCTGGCCGCGCTGACTCTGGCGCAGGTGCTGCCGGACAAGACCGCGGCGCTGAAGTCGCTGGCGGACTATTTGAAAAGCAATCCCAAATCACGCGACGTGCGCCTGGCCTATGCCCGCTTTCTGGTCGAGCAGAAGCAGTACGATGCGGCGCGCGGCGAATTCAATATCCTGCTCAAGGAGCAGCCCAAAGACCTGACCGTGCTGTACGCGCTGGGCCTCTTGAGCGCGCAGCGCAACGACCTGCAGGGCGCGGAAAAATACCTCTCCACCTACCTCGAAGAACTGGCCGCCAAGCCGGACGACGAGCGCGACCCCACGCAGGCGCTGCTGATCCTGGCGCAGATCGCCGAGCAGCGCAATGACATTCCGGCCGCGCTCAAATGGCTGGACCAGGTGCCGGAAGGCACGCCCCAGGCCTATGTCAGCGCGCAGATCAAGCGCGCCCAGCTGGTCGGCAGGAACGGCGATCTCGACAGCGCCCGCAAGGTGCTGCATGACACCAAGGCCAGCGGCCAGGAAGAGGAACTGCAGCTGGTCGTGGCCGAAGCGCAGATGCTGCGCACGGCCGAGCGCGGCGAGGAGGGCCTGGCGGTGCTGGAAGAGGCGTTGAAGCGCTATCCGGACAATACCGACCTGCTGTACGACCACGCGATGCTGGCTGAAAAGCTGAACCGGCTGGAACTGATGGAAGCCTCGCTGCGCAAGATCATCGCGATCGCACCCAGAAACCAGAACGCCTACAACGCGCTCGGCTATTCGCTGGCTGAACGCAACATCCGGCTGGAGGAAGCCTACCAGCTCATTTCCAAGGCACTGGAACTGGCGCCGCAAGACCCGTTCATCATGGATAGCATGGGCTGGGTGCAATTCCGGCTGGGCCGCCTGAAGGAGGCCGAGGAACTGCTGCGGCGCGCCTACAGCCTGCGGCCGGACCCGGAAATCGCGGTCCATCTGGGCGAAGTGCTGTGGGCGCTCGGCCAGCGCGACGACGCCCGCAAGCTGTGGCGCGAAGCCAGCGTCAAGGACCCCAAGAACGACACCCTGAAAAACACGCTGGGCCGGCTGCGCGTGCGGCTCTAGCCTTCTGCCCTTCCAGCGTGCGCCGCGCGATGCGGCGCCGCTTCATTTACTTTTTTCCTTGATCGATGACCTTTCCCTACCGCGCCGCCCTGCTGGCGCTGCCTATTTTTCTCGCCGCCTGCGCCGGCATCCCGCCCGCCGCGCCAACGATGCCGGAGGCCGGCGTCACCCGCGCCTATGAGCAATCGGTCGATATCAACGGCCGCATGTCGGTGCGTTACAACCTCAATGGACGCGACGAAGCGCTGCACGGCAGCTTCGAATGGAAGCAGCGCCCGGACAACACCCGACTGACCTTGCTCTCGCCGCTGGGCCAGACCCTGGCGCAGATCATGGTCACGCCGGACGGCGCTACGCTCACCCAGGCCGGGCAGCCGCCGCTGTCGGCCGCCGATGCCGACGCCCTGGCCAGCCAGGCGCTGGGCTGGCCGCTGCCGGTGGCCGGCCTGCGCGACTGGCTGCAGGGCATGGTCACTGTGCCCGGCGGCAAGCGTGTGGCCCTCGCGCCAGGCAATGACGGCGACATCGTCAGCGCCGACGGCTGGCGCCTGCGCTTCCCGGCCTGGGAAGACGGCGCCCCGGCGCGGCCGCGCCGCATCGACCTGGCGCGCAGCACCGAGCAGGCCGGCGACGTTGCGCTGCGGCTGGTGATCGACACCTTCCAGCCGCGCTGAAGGCCGCCATGCGATCACTGCACGACTGCCCCGCCCCGGCCAAGCTCAACCTGTTCCTGCATGTCACCGGCAGGCGCGCCGATGGCTACCACCTGCTGCAAACGGTTTTCCAGTTGCTGGACCACGGCGACCTGCTGCACTTCGACCTGCGCGACGACGGCCGCATCCGCCGCGTCAACGACGTGCCGGGCGTGCCGGAAGACAGCGACCTGATCGTGCGCGCTGCCCGGCTGCTGCAATCCACCATCGCCGGCGAGCCGGCGCCAGGCGCCGATATCCGCATCGACAAGCGACTGCCGATGGGCGGCGGCCTGGGTGGCGGCTCGTCCGATGCGGCCACCACGCTGATGGCGCTGAACCGCCTCTGGGGGCTGGGCAAGAGCCGCGAGGAACTGATGGCGCTGGGGCTGCAACTGGGCGCGGACGTGCCGTTTTTCCTGTTCGGCCGCAATGCGTTTGCCGAGGGCGTCGGCGAGCACCTGACGGCGGTCGATGGCCTCGATTGCTGGTTCGTGGTGATAGAACCAGGCGTTGCCGTACCCACTCCTACAATTTTTTGCTCGCCGGAATTGACAAGAGATTCGAAGCCGGTCAGAATAGCGGACTTTTCAAGGGCACTTCAAAACGCCTTCGGAAAAAACGATTTGCAAGCAGTGGCAGTCCGGCTGTTTCCCGAAGTTGCAGAAGCCATTTCATGGCTGGGCAATTACGGCGCAGCAAGGATGACAGGATCGGGCGCATGTGTATTCATGCCCTGCACGTCCGAAGCTCAGGCGGATCAGGTGCTGCAAGCGGCATCGGGTCGATGGAAAGCCTGGAAAGCGAAAGGCGTGAAGCAGCATCCCTTAGCCAGTTTGCTCGATCGGTAGAAAAGAATTCGTTTGACGTTGCAATCATCGCCCAGTTCGGCGACAATGCCGCGGCAAACAGCAGGTTGTGTAGGGGAATCGCCAAGTCGGTTAAGGCACTGGATTTTGATTCCAGCATTCCAAGGTTCGAATCCTTGTTCCCCTGCCATTAAATATCGAAGCTAGAAGACAAGCCGCCAATGTTGAGACTCCCCGTCCACCACATTGCGGCTTTTTAAACTTTTAACGACTGCATTTAGGGATCCCATGGCGCTCGAGAACCTGATGGTTTTTACCGGCAACGCTAATCCGGAGCTGGCGTTGGGAGTGGCCAAACATTTGGGCATCCCTCTCGGCAAGGCTGTTGTCTCCAAATTCTCCGACGGCGAGATCGTCGTCGAGATCAATGAAAACGTCCGCGGCAAGGATGTATTCGTGCTCCAGTCGACCTGCGCGCCGACCAACGACCACCTGATGGAAATCATGCTGATGGTCGATGCATTGAAGCGCGCGTCGGCCGGCCGCATCACCGCCGCCATTCCCTACTACGGCTACGCCCGCCAGGACCGCCGCCCGCGCTCGGCGCGCGTTGCGATCTCGGCCAAGGTGGTTGCCAACATGCTGCAGGAAGCCGGCGTCGAGCGCGTGCTGATCATGGACCTGCATGCAGACCAGATCCAGGGCTTCTTCGACATTCCGGTCGACAACATCTACGCATCCCCCATTCTGCTCGGCGACCTGGTTGCCAAGAACTATGACGACCTGCTGGTCGTGTCGCCGGACGTCGGCGGCGTGGTGCGCGCCCGTGCGCTGGCCAAGCGCCTGAACTGCGACCTGGCCATCATCGACAAGCGTCGCCCGAAGGCGAACGTGTCGGAAGTCATGAACATCATCGGCGAGGTCGAAGGCCGCAACTGCGTGATCATGGACGACATGGTCGACACCGCCGGCACGCTGACCAAGGCGGCCGAAGTGCTGAAGGAACGCGGCGCCAAGAAGGTCATCGCTTACTGTACCCACCCGGTGCTGTCCGGCCCGGCGATCGAGCGCATTTCCAGCTCGCCGCTCGACGAACTGGTGGTGGTCGACACGATCCCGCTGTCCGAAGCCGCGCGCGCCTGCAGCAAGATCCGGCAACTGACTTGCGCCGAACTGCTGGCCGAGACCTTCAAGCGCATCAGCAAGGGCGACTCGGTGATGTCGCTGTTCATCGACTGATCCTGCGCCATACAGAATCCCGAATGCGGCCGTAAAGCCGCATTCTTTTTTGCAGTCCCTGGTCGCGGGGATTGCGCAACGCGGGGCACAGAGCCCCGCATATATTGGAGTTCATCATGAAAGTAGTCGCTTTTGTACGCACTGAGCAGGGGTCCGGAGCGAGCCGCCGCCTGCGCAATGCCGGTATGACGCCTGGCATCATCTACGGCGGTTCCGAGGCACCGGTCGCCATTTCGCTCGACCACAACGCGCTGTACCACGCGCTGAAGAAGGAAACCTTCCACTCGTCCATCCTGGACATGGAAATCGACGGCAAGGTGCAGCAGGTTCTGCTGCGCGACTTCCAGGTTCACGCTTACAAGCAACTGGTGATGCACGCCGACTTCCAGCGCGTGAGCTCCTCGGAAAAGATTCACGTGAAGGTGCCGCTGCACTTCATCAACGCCGAGACCTCGCCTGCAGTCAAGCTGTCGGCCGGCATCATCAGCCACGTGCTGACCGAGCTGGACGTGAGCTGCCTGCCGAAGGACCTGCCTGAGTTCATCGAGATCGACCTGGGCAACATGGAAGTCGGCGCCTCGCTGCACCTGTCCAACGTGACCCTGCCGGCTGGCGTGACCGCGATCGTCCATGGCGACGACCCGACCATCGCTACCGCATCGATCCCGGCAGGCAAGGTTGAAGCCGCTGGCGAAGCTGCTGCCGGCGAAGGCGAAGAGAAGAAGTAATGCGTTTCTGATGCCGGGCAACCGGCATCGACGCTGCAAACCCGCCGCGCCCGGCGGGTTTTTTTTCGCCTGCACATCCCGGCCCGCCGATTGGACGGCATCCCATGCTTCCCGGATAATCCCGGTTTCCCTCTTTCCAGCACAAGCACCATGTCCATCCGCCTCATCGTTGGCCTCGGCAATCCTGGCGCCGAGTATGAACAAACCCGTCACAATGCCGGCTTCTGGCTGGTGGACAACCTGGCGCAGGCAGAAGGCTGCAGTCTGTCCCGCGAGACCCGCTTCCAGGCACTGGCGGGCAGGACCCGCATCGCCGGCCAGGAAGTCTGGCTGCTGGAGCCGCAGACCTTCATGAACCGTTCCGGCCAGTCGGTCGGCGCGCTGGCGCGCTTCTACAAGATCGCAGCCGATGAAGTGCTGGTGGTGCATGATGAACTGGACCTGGCGCCCGGCGTGGCCAGGCTGAAGAAAGGCGGCTCGTCCGGCGGGCACAATGGCTTGAAGGACATCACCGCCGCGCTCGGCACGCCGGACTACTGGCGGCTGCGCATCGGCATCGGTCACCCGCGCCAGCTCAATCTGCAGCAGGCGGTAGTGGACTTCGTGCTGCATCGTCCGCGGCGCGAGGAGCAGTTGCTGATCGACGAGGCCATCGCCCACAGCCTGGACGTGGTGCCCACGCTATGCGAAGGCAAGTTCGAAGCGGCAATGCTGAAGCTGCATACCACCAAATAAAAAGCGGGCATGCATGCCCGCTTCTTCAACGCCGATCAGGCCTCACAGGCACGACTCAGAATTCCTCCCAGTCGCCATCGCGCGACGCGGGCCGCGGCAGCGCTGCGCCGACCGGCTCGCGCCTGGCCGCAACCGGCGCCTGCAGCCGGCCCCGTGCGGCGGCCGCCGTGCCGGATGCCACCGATGCCACGCCTCCAACTGCGGCAGGCGCGTCCTGCGTGCCTTCCAGCCTGAATACGCTGACTTCCTGCGCCAATGTGCGCGCCTGGTCCTGCAGGCTGCCGGCGGCCGCCGCGGCCTGTTCCACCAGCGCTGCATTCTGCTGGGTCACCTGGTCCATCTGGATGATGGCCTGGTTCACATTGCCGATGCCGGCACTCTGTTCGTTGCTGGCCGCGCTGATGTCGGCAACGATGTCCGCCACCCGCTGCACGCTGGCCACCACCTGGTCCATCGTGCTGCCGGCCTGCGCCACCAGACGGCCGCCGGCCTCGACCTTTTCCACCGAGTCGTCGATCAGGCCCTTGATCTCGCGCGCCGCAGCCGCCGAGCGTTGCGCCAGGCCGCGCACTTCGGTTGCCACCACCGCAAAGCCCCTGCCCTGCTCGCCGGCGCGCGCCGCTTCCACCGCCGCATTCAGCGCCAGGATATTGGTCTGAAAGGCGATGCCGTCGATGACGCCAATGATGTCGACGATCTTCCTCGACGAGATGTCGATCGCGCTCATGGTCTCGACCACCTGTCCCACCACCTGGCCGCCCTGGGCCGCGACGCCGGAAGCGGCCATGGCGAGCTGCTTGGCCTGCTGCGCATTGTCGGCGTTCTGGCGCACCGTCGCGGTCAGCTGGTCCATGGCCGACGCGGTTTCTTCCAGCGAGCCCGCCTGCTGCTCGGTGCGCGCCGACAGGTCCATGTTGCCGGTGGCGATCTCGCCGGACGCAGTGGCAATGGTGTCGCTGGAGCGGCGTATGTTGCCGACCGTTCTGGCCAGCATCTGCTGCATCGCCTGCATCGCGTGCAGCAGGCTGCCCTTGTCGCCGGGCCGGGTGGCGACCGTCACGCCGAGGTCGCCAGCCGCGATCGCTGCCACTACCTGCGCAGCATAGGCCGGCTCGCCGCCCAGCTGGCGGTACACCGCGCGCACCAGCAGCGCACCGGCCGCCGCCGCTGCCGCCAGGCCAAGCAGGATGGCCGCGATCATCACGTTGCGCAGGGTGGCAAAACGCTGCATGGCTTCCTCGTACTCCCTGCGCGCATTGTCCACCTGCAGCTTGCGCAGCGCGGCCACCGACTGGGTCACGGTCGGCGCCAGCGTGGCGATCTCGCCGGCTACCAGCTGCCGGACTGCGTCCAGCCGACCCTCGCGCAGCGCCTCGATCGCCGGGCGCATGCCCTGCGCATACAGCCGGCGCTGGGCCTCGACGAACTGGCCGGCGAGCCGGCTTTCCTCAGGGTCCAGATTGCCGGCCTGGTACTGCTCCATGGTGTCGGCAATGAGCTTGTCATTGCGGGCGATCAGGTCGAGTTCGGTCTGCACCTTGTCGGGCGACGGGTTGGCGTAGGCATCGGCCAGCGCCAGGCGGCTGCGCACGATGTTGCGGTCGATGTTGGTGATGCGGTCCAGCGACACGGTGCGGGTCTCGTAGACGGTGCGCAATCCTTCATTGGACTTGCGCATGCCAAAGAGGCCCAGCACGCCGATGGCCACCAGCAGCAGGGACAGCAGGCCCAGAACCGAAATCAGGCGCAGTTTGAGTGACATGTTGTTCTTTCCAGGAGAAACAATTTGCAAAAGCCCGTTAACGTCCGGCCCTGCGGGCGTCTTGAGGAATTCTTGGTCACGATCATGGATACAGTTGGTTGTGACAAGGCGTCGTTCCACGGCAAGAGTTTTTGATGCCGGCAGCGGCCAGGGTTACAATTGAGCCCTTTTTACAGCGGCGCCCGCGGCATGGCGTGTTGCACCAGTCCTGCCGGACCCGGCCGTGCCGCCGCACCCACTGCCCATGCCCGTCCGGCGCCTGCGCATCGATCACAAAGGAATTCCATGAGTCTCAAATGCGGCATCGTTGGCCTGCCCAATGTCGGCAAGTCCACCCTCTTCAATGCCCTGACCAAGGCCGGCATCCCGGCCGAGAACTATCCGTTCTGCACCATCGAGCCCAATGTCGGCGTGGTGGAAGTGCCGGATGCGCGCCTCGATGCGCTGGCCGCCATCGTCAAGCCCGAGCGCGTGCTGCATGCCACGGTCGAGTTCGTCGACATCGCTGGGCTGGTGGCTGGCGCGTCCAAGGGCGAAGGCCTGGGCAACCAGTTCCTGGCCCACATCCGCGAAACCGACGCCATCGTCAACGTGGTGCGCTGCTTCGAGGACGAGAACGTGATCCACGTGGCCGGCCGCATCAGCCCACTGGACGACATCGAAGTCATCCAGACCGAACTGGCGCTGGCCGACATGGGCACGGTGGAGAAAGCCATCCACCGCGAAAACAAGAAAGCCCGTTCCGGCGACAAGGACGCGGCCAAGCTGGTGACGCTCCTGGAACGCATCATGCCCGAGCTGGACAATGCCCGGCCAGTGCGCGCGCTGGGCCTGGACGCCGAGGAAATGGCGCTGATCTACCCGCTGCACCTGATCACCGCCAAGCCGGCAATGTATGTCGCCAACGTGGCAGAGAACGGCTTCACCAACAATCCGCTGCTGGACCAGCTCACCGAATACGCCGCCAAGCAGAATGCGCCCATCGTTGCGATCTGCGCCGCCATCGAGTCCGAGATCGCCGACCTCGACGACGCCGACAAGCAGGAATTCCTGACCGACCTCGGCATGGAAGAGCCTGGCCTGAACCGCCTGATCCGCGCCGCCTTCAAGCTGCTGGGCCTGCAGACCTACTTCACCGCCGGCGTCAAGGAAGTGCGCGCCTGGACCATCCACATCGGCGACACCGCGCCGCAGGCGGCCGGCGTGATCCACACCGATTTCGAGCGCGGCTTCATCCGCGCGCAGACCATTGCCTATGACGACTACATTGCCTGCAAGGGCGAACAGGGCGCCAAGGAAGCTGGCAAGATGCGCGCCGAGGGCAAGGAGTATGTGGTCAAGGATGGGGATGTGCTGAATTTTCTGTTTAACGTTTGATCTAGCCTCGCAGCCTGATTGCTGCAGGCCGATCCGTTTCGGCTGCAGCAACCAAATGAAAAAAGCCCTGAGCGTTCAGGGCTTTTTTCATTTGGTTATGACCCACGCCAGTTTGCAAAATCCGAATGTGATCCCCGACATGCTGGCATTCAGCAGATGGCATCGCCTTTGAATCAGCATTTAACAAACAGGAAAATTGATAGCTACATGCTGCAACTACTTTCCACTGCCGTTACTGATTAAAGTGTGCTGAACGATATTGATCACTTCCTTTTAAAAGACCCGGCATGCGGTCATAAATTTCATTAATGCCATTACGTTTGCATGGGAAATCCGCGAGAAATGGCTGAGCCAAACTCGCAGCCGTTTACAGCAAAAAAATAAGCAGGCACAGGCCCATTTGGCTCAGGGCTCTTAACTGCCATTATCTTGATGCCGGCCATTGCCTTGTTTGCCGATTTTCAATTTAACGCTCTTCCTTATAGGCGCATTTCCTCAACCCATATCAAGGATTCGTCATGCGTATTTACTTGAAAAATAGACCCGGCGCTATCCGCAAGGCAGTGGCATGGGCATTGATTCCTCTGCTTGCTGCTTGCGGAAACGGTACAGGCAGTTCTCCCAATGCCACTAACACGTCAGGCAGCGGTGTTAATCTTGTCGCCACCACAATGGCAGTCGCTGCTATTACGCCTGCCAGCTACACCGTGGCCAATATGGGTGAGGGATTTCGAATTCTATCTACGGGTAACCGTGTGCTTAATGAACATGGACAAGTCGCAGGTTATAAAAACATTCCTGATTTAAACATTGACCGCGCATTCCGTAGCGACGGTGGCGTATTGAACGACTTGGGGGCTTTGGAAAGTGCAGTTAATTATTCCTATGCAACCGCCATCAATGCCAGCGGACTGGTGGCAGGCTACTCGCAGTTCGGTAATACCGATCACGCCTTTCTGCACGACGGCACCACTATCAAAGACTTGGGAGTTTTGGAAAGTGCGGCTGACTCTTCCAGGGCAGTCGCCATCAGTGCCGGCGGACTGGTCGCAGGCAACTCGACGAGCGGAGGTATCACTCACGCCTTCCTGCACGACGGCACCATCATGAAGGACTTGGGTGTGCTGGATAGTTTAAAAAATTATTCCGAAGCAATCGGCATCAATGCCAGCGGCCTGGTGACAGGCTACTCGAGTCTCGGAAACACCACGCATGCCTTTCTGCACGACGGCAGCACCATGAAGGACTTGGGGGCTTTGGGAAGTAGAGATAATCGGTCCTTTCCAACTGCCATCAATGCCAGCGGACTGGTGACAGGTTACTCGGACATCGGAAACACCACGCATGCCTTCCTGAACGACGGCACCAGCATGATTGACTTGGGAGCCTTGGGAAGCAGTTATTCCTATCCAACCGCCATCAATGCCAGCGGACTGGTGACAGGCAACTCGTATATCGGAAACGCCATTCATGCCTTCCTGCACGACGGCACCAGCATGATTGACTTGGGAACTCTCGGCGGTCCAGCTGCATATTCCGCAGCGCGCGCCATCAATGCCAGCGGGCAGGTAGTAGGCAAATCAGCGGCGACCGATAACAGCGTACGCGCCTTCATCAAGTCGCCTGCTGACAGCCAGATGATCGACCTGAATACACGACTGACCAATGCGCCAGGAGTAGAACTCTTTGATGCAGTGGCAATTTCCGACAGCGGCTACATCCTTGCAGAGGCCAATACCGGCTGGGTACTGCTCAAGCCCGCTGTTGCCATGCCTGATCCTGCCCCTGCGACGCTCGGCCCAATCACGGCAAACGATCCGGTTGCCGTCGGTACGCCAGTCAATGTCAGCGTGCTATTTTCCGATATCAACACCTCCGATACCCACAGTGCGCAATGGACCTGGGAAGGCAATGGCACCAGCCCTGGCGTCCTGACTGAACCGAGCGGCGCCTTTCCCGGTACCATTAAAGGCTCCACCATCTTCTCTGCCGCCGGCCTCTATAACGTCACCCTCAGCGTGACAGACGGCAGCATCGCGCCGCCCAGCACCGTCAGCCGCCAGGTCGTCGTCTATGATCCCTCCGCCGGGTTCGTGACCGGTGGCGGCTGGATCATGTCGCCGGAGGGCGCCTACAAGGCGGATGAGCACATGACAGGCCGAGCGACCTTCGGCTTCGTCTCGAAATATCTCAAGGGCGCCAACAAGCCCAGCGGCGAAACCGAATTCCGCTTCCAGACCAGCGGACTGAACTTCTACAGCAACAACTACGACTGGCTGGTGGTCGGCGGCGCGCGGGCGCAATACAAGGGCAGCGGCACCATCAATGGCACAGGAAGCTACCAGTTCATGCTCACCGCCGTGGATGGCGACCTGATCGCCAAGGGCACGCCGGACCGGTTCCGCATCAGGATCTGGCATCACGACGACCGCACCAATACCGACGTGACCGATTACGACAACCAGATCGACTCCATTGCTGCAGGAAGCAGCCTGGAAGGCACCGTCCTTGGCGGCGGCAGCATCAACGTCAAGATCCGGTAAGCTTTTTCAGGCTGTGAAGACGGGCGTCCGCCATGGGCGCCCGTTTCTCTCTCATTGCACCTGCGAAAAGTGATTCCACGGCAGGATCGGGTCAGTGCCAATGCGCTTTCCGCATCGGGGCGCTTCAACATGGAAGACGGCAACACGTTCAGGCTGATGACAGCCGGCTTCCAGCGCAAAAGATGAATCGGATCAACACATTCATGCCGTAATCAGCAAAGATGCGGCAATGACCATGAACACCATCCGTATTCATCCGACAATGCCTGCACATGCCAGGCTTGCTGCCTTCCTGCCCATGCGATTCGGCTTTCCATGACCATCGATATCTCAAGACCCTACACGACCAGCGCAAATGCAGGCACGCGTACCAACGCATCAATGCAAGCCCGGCATCGCGGCCCGCATGCAACCCGAGTGCTGATGCACTGCGCTGTTCGCTGCCTGGCAGCCGCGCCCATGCTGCTTGCGCTGCATGCCGCCGGCGCAGCCGCCGAGCCATCGCTGCCACCCGATTCCTCCTTCAAAGGCGATCTGATCGGCGATGGCCGCGGCGGCGTGGTCGTCAAGCCTTATACCCCGCCGGACGAGGTGCGCGATGGCGGCCGGCTGGAGCCGCGCAGCCTGTCCACCGCCGATGAAGCCGCCTCCGCCGCGCTGCGCAAGTCTTTCCCGCCCGGGCCGATGACGCTGGAAGTCGGCCCCGGCCGCAAGATACGCACCATTGCCGAGGCCGCCAGGCTGGCAAGGGATGGCGACACCATCCTGATCGATCCTGGCGTCTATGGCCGCGATGTCGCGATCTTCACCCAGGACCGGCTGACCATACGCGCCGTCGGCGGCCGCGCCCGGCTCGATGCCGCCGGCGCCAGCGCCGAGGACAAGGCGACCTGGGTGGTGCGCGGCGGCCATATCCAGGTGGAGAACATCGAATTCATTGGCGCGCGCTCGTCGGCGCAGAACGGCGCCGGCATCCGCTTCGAAGCGGGCAAGCTGGTGCTGCGCAACTGCCTGTTCCGGGACAACGAGAACGGCATTCTCACCAGCAGCAACAGCAAGGCCGAACTGGAGATCGAGAATTCCGAGTTCGACCATAACGGCACGGTGGAAGGCTATGCGCATCAACTCTACGCCGGCAACATTGCGCGGCTGCGGGTCAGCGGCAGCTACTTCCACCGCACGGTCGGCGGCCATTTGTTGAAGAGCCGCGCCGCCTACAACACCATCATCTACAACCGCCTGACCGATGAAGCCGGCGGCGAAGCCAGCTACGAACTCGAGTTCCCCAATGGCGGCCTGGCCTATGTGGTGGGCAACCTGATCCAGCAAAGCGCCACGTCGCCTAACCCGGCTATCGTTGCGGTGGGCCTGGAAGGCTATCGCTGGCCCAAGAACGCGCTTTACCTGGCCAACAACACCATCGTCGACGACCGCGCCGCGGACGGCGTGTTCCTGCGTGCCGCACCCGGCCTGCAGGCCATCAAGGCGGTCAACAATCTGCTGGTCGGCGAAGGCAAGCGCGATGCCGGCGTCTTTGCCGCCAAGCAGAATCCTCAGCGGCAGCCAGCCGATGGCACCCGGATCGAATCAGGCGGCAACTTCAGCGTGGGCCGCGATGCCTTCTCAGCGCCCGAACGGCTGGACTACCGCATGAGGCCGGACCATGCGCTGCCTGGCGCATACCAGTCGCCGGGCACGGCCAACGGCATCGACCTCACGCCGCGCGCGGAATATGCGCATCCGGCCGGCACCAAACACCTGAACGGCACGCCGTCGCTTCCGGGCGCGTTCCAGAGCACCGGACGCTGATGCGCGCCGGCGCCGGCCTCGACGACCTCAGCTTCCCTTGCGGCCGCTGCCGGACTTCTTGCCGCCGCCGGACACCTTGTTCTCCGTCGCCCAGGCGCGCCGCTCGGCTTCCTTCTCGGGCACGCCCCGCTTCTCGTAGCCTTCTGCAATGTGCTCGGCCTGGCGCTTCTGCTTGTCGGTATAGGCCGACTTGTCTCCGGTAGGCATGGTCGTCTCCATTCATGAGTTGATCCAGATGAAAATTTGGAGAAGTGCTTGACGGCTTTGGTTCCCACGGTGAACCACTTGCCTGCTTTGACACCTAATTGCCATTACCTAATGCATCAACCAGACAAAGGCAAACCATGACCAGTATTCCCGATGACCAGCCGGACCAGGACATTCCACCTGTCCCGGGGGTTGAGCCAGCCGGCGCAGACAGCGCGCCGCCATCCGCTGCGGCGCAGTCGGACGGCACTGCCGCGCCTGGCGAGACCAGCCTGGCGGACGATGCAATGACGCTGCTGTCGGAGCACAAGGGCAAGCTCGCCATCGGTGTGGCCGCAACGCTGGGCATGATGGTGTACTACGGCTGGCGGGAAAAGCGGCTGGCCAAGACCGATCCGGAGGAATATGCGCGGCTGCAGCGGCTCAAGGCCGTGGTGCGCCATACCGACGACACGCCCAAGCCCAGAACCACGCGCCGGGCCGCAGCCAGGCCTGCCGATGCCGCACAGGCTGGCGACCTGAACACGGGGCGCCATGATGACGACAGCAGTACGCCAGGCGGCGACGCAATACCCGACAAGACCTGATCAGGCGTGCTGCTCGTTGAGGCCGTAATTGATGCTGGCGAAGTGGTTGCGCATCCACTTGTGCGATGGGTTGCGGGTATCGCGCTCATGCCACAGCATGTCGACGTGCACGATGGGCAGCGCAAACGGCAGTTCCTTGGCCACCAGCGACTCGATCACGCCGGTCGACGCCACCAGATGGCGCGGCACTACCGAGATCAGGTCGGTGCCGGCGACCACCCTTCCCACCGTATAGAACTGATTGACGGTCAGCGCGATGCGGCGCTGCCGCCCCATCGCGGCCAGCGCTTCATCGGCCGGCCCGTGCGCGCGGCCTGAAAAGCTCACCAGCGCATGATGGGCGGCGCAGTAGCTGTCGATCGTCAGCTCGGTCGATGCCAGGGGATGGTCCTTGCGCATGATGCAGACCGACTCGCTGCTGTACAGGCGCTGATGGCGAATGGCCGACACCGAACTCTGGCCGCCGCTCAGCTGCGCCACCACGCCCGGGAAATTCCCGATCGCCATGTCGATGTCGCTTTGCAGCAGCATGGCGCGCGGGTCGCGCGTGGTCAGCGGCAGCATCCGGATATCCACGCCGGGCGCCTCTTCCTTGATGGCCCGCATCAGCCGCGGCAACAGCAGCGAGGCGGTTGAGTCGGCCATCGCCAGGCGAAAGGTGGCATGGGTTTCGGAGACATCGAAGTTTTCCGGCGCAATCGCCGCTTCCAGCGACGACAGCGCACTGCGCACTGCGGGCCACAGTTCCTCGGCGCGGGCGGTCGGCTTCATGCCATGCGCGGTGCGCACCAGCAGTTCATCGTCCAGCGTTTCGCGCAGGCGCTTCAGGGCATTCGACACGGCTGGCTGGGTGGTGGCCAGGCGCTCGGCGGCACGGGTCAGGTTTTGCTCCGTCATCACGGCGTCGAAAATGCGCAGCAGATTCAGGTCGAAGGTGCGAAAGCTCATGGCAGGAGGTGGTTGGCTCGGTTATTCAGTTGTCCAGTGGATCCGCGGTTCGGTCGTCCGGCGAAGGATGTGCAAGCGCAAGCGTGACCACGACGCGGGTGCCCTGCCCGGCTGCGCTGTCGAGCTGCATGGCGCCGCCGAAGAAGGCGGCGCGCTCGGCGATGCGGCGCAAGCCATGGCTGCGCTGAAGGTCGCAGGCAGCCGCGTCGAAGCCGGCGCCATCGTCGGCCACGGTCAGGGTGACCGTGCGTGCCGCACCGTCCAGCGCGAGGCTTGCCTGCACCTGGCTGGCGTCGGCATGCAGGCGCACATTCGTGAGCAATTCCTGGAACATGCGAAACAGCGCAACCGCCTGCGCCGGCTCCAGCGCAAGCTCGTCATCGGGCAGCGCAAGCGTCACATTAATCGCATGACGCTCGCCAAAGTCGGCAAGGTATTCTTCCAGCGCCATCTTCAGCCCGACCACGTCCAGCGCGCCCGGCCGCAACTCGCTCTGGACCTGGCGCGCGGTCCTTGTCAGCCCGGCCAGGATGGCATTGGCCTTCGCCCATTGCTCGGCAGCCCCGGGGGCGTCGGCGGGCTGGCGCGCCAGCAACGCCATGCGCATCGCCAGCGCCGTCAGCGCCGATCCGAACTCGTTGTGCAGCGTGCGTGCCAGCTGCAGTTTTTCGCGCTCGCTGACCTCCTCCGCATGGGCCAGCATCGCCCGCAGGCGGGCATTCTCGGCGTCGGGTGATTCGTTCCGGTCGGAGGATGTCATGACATTTCGCTGCACAGGGACAGGCGCTGCTCATCGATGAACCTGAGCAGCGCCTCGGCGGCCAGCGGCTTGACCAGGTGGTGATCGAAGCCGGCGCGGATGGCCCGCTCCCGGTCGCTGGACTGGCCGTAACCGGTGACGGCCGCCATCACCATGCGCCGGTCGCCCGCAAGCTGGCGCAGCGCGGGCGCCAGCGCATAGCCGTCCATGCCGGGCAGCCCGATATCGGACAACACCAGCTGCGGGTGAAATTGCTTCGCGATGTCCAGCGCCGACGCGCCGTTGGCGGCGGTACGGACCTGGTGGCCGTACAGGCTCAGCAGGTCCGACATGGATGCGCTCGCATCTTCATTGTCGTCGACCAGCAGAATGCGGATTGCGGACTCGTTGTTGGCACTGATATTGATTTCTGCTCCTGAACGTCGGTAGGAAAATCGCCGTCGGACGCACGGCGAACGCCTGACATTATAGGCTTACCGGATCGACCTGATCGTTTGTCAGTGGCAACTGCACCGAGACCACCGTGCCGCTATTGCGTCCCTTGGAGAAGGAGACGGTGCCGCCGAGGAAAGCGGCGCGCTCCTGCAGGCCACGAAGTCCGTAGGCGTTGGGCCGGTCCCGGCTTTCAGGCGACAGGCCGATGCCGTTATCGCGCACGGTCAGCGCCACGCGGTCTTCATCCACATCCAGGATGATGTCCACATGGGTGGCCTGCGCATGCTTGACCACATTGTTGAGTATTTCCTGCAGCATGCGGTAGACGGTGATTTCCAGCTTGTGGCCAATGGCAATGTCTTCGTCCGGCAGGCTGAGGTCGTACTCGATGTTGCCGCGCTGCCTGAAGTCATCGATCAGCTCATGGATCGCGGCCTTGATGCCGAACAGGTCCAGCATGGTGGGGCGCAACTCGGTCTGCATGCGTCGTGTCGTGGTGACCAGGGAGCGCAGCAGGTTCTGGATCTTGGCCTTGCGCTCGGTCCACTGGGTGTCGCTCGGAAGCAGCGGATAAGCGCCTTCCATATGCATGGACAGGGACGTCAGCGATGCGCCCATGTCGTCATGCAGTTCGCGCGCGATGGCGCGCTTTTCTTCCTCGCGTACCGTTTCGAGATGGTCGGCCAGGCGCCGCAGCGTGGCCGTGCGTCGCGAGACAATCTCTTCCAGCCGCGATTCGCGGGCGCGCAGCGTGTCTTCCGCCTCCTTGCGGCTGCTGATGTCGGTGCTGATGCAGACCACGCCGAGCGCCTCGCCGTCCGGACCCAGCCATGGCGACATGGTTGTCGCAAAGGTGCGCCTCGTCTCTGACGGTCCCACGCTGTGTTCTACGGTTAGCGACACCTTTTCCTGGACCACGCGGCTGTCGTCCATCGCTTCGTGGCCCACGCCGCCAGCGCCGCCCAGCAGGGCGCCCAGCGGCTGGCCTAACGCCTGCTCACGGCTCCTGCCCAGCATGCACAGGCCCGCAGGATTTGCGAAGACCAGCATGCCATCACGGTTCCTGACGAAGATGGGATCGGCGGTGCTGTCACTGACAGCGGCCAGAAGGGACATGGTTTCCGAAAGACCGCTGGTGGCGTGACGCAGGTCCTGGTGCGCGCGGTCGGCAAGGCGGGCAGCCTGCCAGAACACCAGCAGAAGAATGAGGCAGTCGGCCAGCGTCAGCAGGAACACCAGCGTGGACAAGGAATACAGGCTGTGCAGGGCGCCCCGGTACAGCGCCCAGTTGACGCCAGCCAGCGCCATCAAGGCCAACGGCAAGGCGCGGCGCAGCATGTGGGCGCCGGGACGGTGTTGGCCATCCATTCCCGGCATCCGGCCTGACGATCCGGCGTCCTTCCCGTCGCGAACGGATTGATCAGTCACCACGGAAGCATGCGCCTCTCATCTCAACTGTCGATGCCGGTCTGCGAAAGACGCGACAGCAGCATTTGCAGTTGTGGAAATTCGCTTGTTTTGTCGAAGAAAAACTGCACGCCATACTGTTCACAGATGCGGCGATAGGTCCCGCTCACATGGTTGCTCAGCACGATCTTGAGGGTTTTTGCATAAGCCGGATCGGCTGAAAGAACCCGCAACAGATTGATGCCATTGCCCTGGCGCAGCTGGATGTCCAGGATCAGCACGTCGCATGGCTGCTCCTGCAGCATGGACAAGGCCTCGGTTTCGGTCTCTGCGATGCCTAGCAGCCGCAGCTTGGGAATACGCGCAAGGTTTTCACTGATGAGATCGCTGATGATGTGCGAGTCTTCGACCAGCATCACCCGCAACGCCGCCTGCTTCTGTTCAAGCAACGATGCATCGCGCTGGGCCGGCATCATGTGCCGGCCTGCGTCGCGTTGAAGCGCTCTCGTTGTATGTTCATGGTCGAGAAGTCTCATCCCGTTTGTATGTCCAGATGTAATTGAGTGATTTGCGCGGTAATTCATCGTCTGTCCTCCGCGCGTTTCAGTTGAATATTTATAACATTATTCATCGATCGCCTATCGCCGTATTGAGCAGGTCGCACTTCCAGCCCAAATAGGCTGGCTGCATGGGCCATCCCTTGTGCCGGGGTCAGCCGAGGACACGCAGCAGCGAAACCAGCAGCGATGCTTCGCCGAGCTCGGCAATGCTGGCGCTGGCTGTTGTAGCCCATGCGCCCATTACCACGCCGGCACTGGCGAGGATGCCGCGTGCCAGGCTGGCCTGGGGCTTGCTCGAAAAGATGGCAATGGCGACCAGCCACGACAGGACCACGGCGATCGCCGAGAAAAGAACCAGTTCCATGATGCGCTCCAAAGGAGGACCACACAGGTTTTCCGCACTCTGCGGATAGCATTGGCCCTTGGAAAGAATCGTAGCACCTGGGCGGGTGGGCAGATATAGGACACCTCCCCGACACTTTGTAGGAAAAACGGAAATTTCATGGCGCTTACTGTTGCGCTGCATGGAATTTTTATCCGGCTCCTTGGTCGAACCCACAAGCTCATGCGGTCGACTGTAACCAAAAGTATGGAAAGCTACTTTAGGTTCAAAGCATTGAGGCTTGTTGAACTATGGCAGCAATGGTGTACGGTTGGATCGAATGGGGTGCAAAAAGATGTTTTGAAATGGGATGGAAACGCTACAATCTTCGGCAGAAACTTATGGCTTTTTTACTGCGCGCCGATGCGTGGTGAATACAAATACTTCGATGCAAACCTGATTTAAAGTCGCAATACCTATGATAAAAATCCTTGTAGTTGACGACCATGCAGTTGTGCGCGCCGGGGTCCACTATTTCATTTCAGAGATTCCCGGCATGGAGATCGCCGCTGAAGCCGGAACGGCCCAGGAAGCCATACGCCTGATCCGGTCGCAGGAATTCGATATCGTCCTCCTCGACATCGCCATGCCGGACAAGAGCGGCGTGGAAGTGCTGAAGCAGATCAAGCGTGAAAAGCCCGAGTTGCCCGTGCTGATGCTGAGCATGCATCCGGAAAGCCGTTATGCCGTGCAGATCTTGCGCAGCGGCGCATCGGGCTATGTGCAGAAGGAAGCATTGGCAACGGAACTGGTCAACGCGATCAACACCATTGTTCGCGGCCACAAGTACATCAGCCCTGCGGTGGCGGAGCTGCTGACGGCGGACCCGGCGAGCGCGGATACCGAGAAGCCGCTGCATGAAATGCTGTCGGCGCGTGAATACCAGATTTTTTACAAGCTGGGCCAGGGCGAAGGCGTGACCAAGATCGCCGATGAGCTCTGCCTGAGCGTGAAGACCGTCAGCACCTATCGCTCACGGGTGCTGGAGAAGATGAACATGACCAATAATGCCGACATCATCTACTACGCGATCAAGCAGAACCTGATCGACTGAGCCTTGCAGGTGAGCGCATGGCACCATGCGCTCACCGATACACCGCACTACCCCCCGCCTGATTTCCCCTCTACTGTAGAGTCCTACGCTACCCCCTTCCAGCCTTACATAGATGTCAGCGCAATCCCACAGACAAATGGGATTTACACCGATGCTCCGTTCGCTGACGCTATGCAATGATGCCTTCATGGAAACGTCGAACAAGATAACGGGGGAATCAATCATGGCAAACGTAATGAATGCTTTCGGTACTGCTACGGAACGGGCAGTCGCAAAGCCGGCCGTCGCGCCGGTCGCCAGAAAGAAGGCCGAAGGCAAGTCTGCGCAGCCACGCCATCCCGCCGTTGCGCCGGTGCGCATCAGCGCGCTGTACGGGCATAACCCGAAACAGAACCAGCTGCTGAACGCGCTTCCGGACGAAGACTTCGAACGGCTGCTGCCGCACCTGGAATTCATCTCCATGCCCTTCGACATGACGGTATGCGAGGCTGAAACCCAGATGAACCATGTCTACTTCCTGACCAGCAGCGTCGTTTCGCTGCTGTATGAGACCCGCGACGGCGCGTCGGCCGAGATTGCCGTGATCGGCAATGAAGGCATCGTCGGCGTCACGCTCTTCATGGGTGGCGGCGCCAGCCCGAACCGGGCAGTGGTCAAGAGCGCCGGCTACGGCTTCCGCCTCAAGGCCAGCGTGTTCATGGAAGAATTCCGCCGTGGCGGCGCATTGCAGCAGTCGCTGCTGCGCTATACCAATGCCCTGATCGCGCAGATGTCGCATACCGCCGTCTGCAACCGCCACCACAACGTGATGCAGCAATTGTGCCGCTGGCTGCTGCTGACGCTGGATCGCCTGCCATCCAATGAAATGGCTGTCTCCCAGGGACTGATCGCCACCATGCTGGGCGTGCGCCGTGAAAGCGTGACCGAAGCCGCGGGCAAGCTGCAGGATGAAGGCATGATCCAGTACCGTCGCGGACACATCACGGTGATGGACCGCGTGGGCCTGGAAAGCCGGGCATGCGAATGCTATGCAGGCGTGAAGAAGGAATACGACAGACTCAAGTGCAGTCACGCCAAGCAGAAGTAGGTAGTCTACTCTCGGACCGGCTGCGACACTGCCGGCATTGAGAACGGGCGTTGACTCCTGATCAGGGAATCAACGCCATTTTTCTGAGCTGTGCATTTTCCAAAAGACGCACGCCCACATCAGGCAACCGGGATGCCTGCACCAGCGCCGCCGCAACCTGTTCGGCATCGATCGGACGCCAGCGCGGCGGCAGCAGCACGCCCAGCCGCTTGCCCAATTCCTCGCCCCACCGCCACTCGGCGCGGTCTCCGAGCAGCAACGATGGCCTGGCGATGGTCAATGAGGGATAGTCCAGGGCCTTCAAGTCATCTTCAAGCTCACCCTTGACCCGGTAATAGAAGTTGGCTGACTGGGCATCCGCGCCCATTGAACTCACCACGAGGAAATGGCTGGCCCCCTGGGCCAGCGCCAGGCGGGCGACCTCCAGCACATAGTCATGATCCACCCGGCGGAACGCCGCGCCCGAGCCGGCCTGCCGCATCGTGGTGCCGAGTGCGCAGATCACCTGGCTGCAGGCCAGCCATGCCGGATGGGATGCCAGATTGTCGAAGTCCACCACCTGCTGCGCCAGCTTGCCCTGTTCATTCCAGACGGCCGGAATCCGCTGGAGCGGCCGCCGGGTCAGTGTCCTTACCCTGGCCACCGTCGGGTCTGCCATCAGCAGGCGCAGGCATGCGCTGCCAACCAGGCCGGTGGCCCCGACCAGCAGCACCGTCCTGCCCCCGGCCATGCTTGATCCGCTGATTGCTGCGTCATTCATGGGCTGCAACCATACAGGGCTTTGCGGACCAGCGATGGGAGCCGACGCAAAGGAAAGCATGCTTAAGTGGGTTAGCAGACAGAGCGCCGCCGGCGGCCCTGCTATAGATGGGCCGTAGCACACGCCACGGAGAATCGAGTATGACCCCGAAACAGCCACTGCCCATCGCCGAGCTGAGCGCGGACGCTTACCGCAAATGCATCATGCGCATCGATGTCGGCATGACCGACACGCAGGGCATGACGCCGGAAGAAGAGATGCATCAGGCCATACGCTATGCGGTTGCGAGCGCACGCTGCCTGGAAGCGCGGGTAGTGCTGGAGCGCGCACTCGATGATCTTTCATTCAACTGACCCACGGGCAGCCGCACATGTGACCGCTGCGGGCCGGTATGGCGGCGCAGCATCTCGAAACCCATGCAGGCATGGGGAAGCCGTACGCCGGTGATAGAATCCGGCCTTCGCGCCTCTTACGGAACCGCAAGCATGCCCCTGATCAGCCAGCTGGTTTTCTATCCGATCAAGTCCTGCGCAGGCATTAGCCTTTCGAGCGCCACCCTCACTGGCGCCGGCCTGATGCACGAGCATATTTACGACAGGGAATGGATGCTGGTGGACGATGCCGGCAATTTCCTTACCCAACGCGAATACCCGAAGATGGCGCTGGTCGAGCCGCGCCTTCGCAGCGACACCATGGAACTGCGCGCGCCCGGCATGCTGCGTCTGGAAATTCCGCTGGACCTTCCCGACCCGGAGCACGCGCCAACGCGCGAAGTGAAGCTATGGCAGCACGTCCTGAAGGCCTATGACTGCGACGACCTCACCCGCACCTGGTTCTCCCGGCTGCTGGGCGTATCGTGCCACCTGGTGCGCTTTCACCCGGACGCCCATCATCCGGTCAATCCGGCGCGCACTGGCGGCATGGAGATCGGCACCCTGTTTGCCGATGGTTATCCGCTGCTGCTGATCGGCAAGGCTTCGCTGGACGAGCTTAACGACCGCCTCCTCGCGCAAGGCCGCGCCGCGCTGACCATGGACAGGTTCCGCCCCAATATCGTGATCGCCGACGCGCCGGCCCATGAGGAAGACCATGCGGCCCGGCTGCTGATTGGACAGAGCGAGATCCGGCCGGTCAAGCCCTGCCCGCGCTGCCCGATTCCCTCGATCGACCAGCAGACCGGCGAGCCTGGCCCGGACCCGCTCGACATCCTGCGCACCTACCGGACCGGCGTCGGCGGCATCGATGGCATTGCATTCGGGATGAACTGCATCGTCACCCGCGGCGAAGGAGAAGTGCTGCGGGTGGGACAGGAATTGGAACTGGAACTGGCGTTCTGAGGCCAGGTTCGCGTTGCCTGCCGTCGCCAGCAACGCCGGGACAGGCGGCAACGGCCAGCAGCCCTACTTTCCGGCCTTCTCGTTCTTCTCCGCCTGCAGCCGCTCGTACTTGGCCTGCAGTTCTTCGGGAGTCTCGCGCCAGGCAGGATTGAATGGAATGCAGCTGACCGGGCAGACCTGCTGGCACTGCGGCTCGCTGAAATGCCCGACGCACTCGGTGCATTTATGGGGATCGATCTCGTAGATTTCCTCGCCGAGATAGATCGCCTCGTTCGGGCATTCCGGCTCGCAAACGTCGCAGTTGATGCATTCGTCGGTAATCAGCAAGGCCATGACTGGCAACTCCTCATGCCTGGCTCAGGCAGCCTGTTCGGCAATTTTCTGCTTCAGCCATTTTTCCACTGACGGGAAAACGAACTTGGACACGTCGCCGCCCAGCACCGCGATCTCGCGCACGATGGTGCCCGAGATGAACTGGTACTGGTCGGACGGCGTCAGGAACAGGGTTTCCACATCCGGCAGCAGGTAACGGTTCATGCCCGCCATCTGGAATTCATATTCGAAGTCAGACACTGCCCGCAGCCCGCGCACGATCACGCGGGCATCATGGGTGCGCACGAAGTCCTTGAGCAGGCCGGAAAAGCTTTCCACCTTCACATTCGGATAGTGACCGAGCACCTCGTTGGCGATGGTCAGTCGCTCTTCCAGCGAAAAGAACGGCCGCTTGGCCTTGCTGTCGGCAACCCCGACCACCAGCGTGTCAAACAGACCCGACGCGCGGCGCACCAGATCTTCATGTCCACGTGTCAGCGGATCGAACGTTCCCGGATAAATGGCTGTGACCATGATGGCTCCCTAAATTGAACGCGCATTATGCCTGATTAAGCAGCAGGTTGAAGAGTGAAAAGATGGTAATGGACCATGCCTGCGCGATCCGACCGCAGCAGTTGCCATCCCTGCAGCCATTCGGGCGGCGGCACGGTGTCGAGCGCCATCTCGGCTTCGACATAGACCAGCCCGCCTGGCGTGAGCAGGCGTTCGCATAGCGGGAGCATACGCTGCAGCCAATCCTGATGGTAGGGGGGATCCAGGAAAATCAGGCCAAACCGGGCATCGGACCGCGCTAGCGCGGCAGCGGTGGCCAGCGCGTCGCCGCGCCGCGCTTCCACCTTGTCAGCCTTGAGCTTGTCGCAAACGGCCTGCAGCTGGCGCACCGCCGCCGGCTGCGACTCCACCATCAGCACCCGCGCCGCGCCGCGGCTGGCCGCTTCCAGGCCGAGCCCGCCGCTGCCGGCAAACAGGTCCAGGCACTGCAGGTCGTGCCAGTCGCGGTCCAGCAGATGATCGAGCCAGTTGAACAGGGTTTCGCGCACGCGGTCGGGCGTGGGCCGCAAGCCCTCGGCATCCATCACCGGCAGCGGCGTGCGCTTCCACTGGCCGCCGAGGATGCGCACCTGGCGCGGCGCATGGCGTGGCGCGGCGGATGCCTGGCGCGATGCGCCGGTACGATGATGCTTCATGGCTTCTGCATGCCGACCACGACAGTGACCAGGCGGTCATCCGCGATCTTGCGGCCGAACGCGGCACGGATGTCGGCGATGGTGACCTTTTCCACGTTGGCAGTCCAGGTGTCGAGATAGTCCAGCGGCAAGCCATAGAAGCCGATGACGGCCAGGTTGTCCAGGATCTTGCGGTTGCTATCGATGCGCAACGCAAAGCCGCCGATCAGGTTGTCCTTGGCCGCCTTCAGTTCGGCCGCGGTGGGTCCGTTGCGCAGATAGTCGCCCAGCGTGTCGCGCGCCACTTTCAGCGCCGTCGCGGTTTCCGCCTTCTGCGTCTGCAGGCCGATCTGGAACGGGCCGGGCTGAGCCAGCGGACTGAAATAGCTGTAGACGCTATAGGCCAGGCCGCGCTTCTCGCGCACTTCGTGCGTCAGGCGCGAGACGAAGCCGCCGCCGCCAAGTATGTAGTTGCCCACGGTCAGCGCAAAGAAATCCGGGTCGCCGCGCTGCAGCGCAGGCGCGCCGATCAGCACATGCGACTGCGAGGCCGGATGCGCAATCCACTCTTCCTTGGCCTGGGCCGGCGGCGTGGCAGGCAGTGGCGGCAAGGCGCTGCCCTGCGGCAGGCGGCGTGTCAGTTGCTGCGCAATCGCATCGGCCTCTTCCCGCGACACATCGCCTATCAGCGCCACCACCGCATGGTTGGCGACATAGTGGGCGGCATGGAATGCCACCAGGTCTTCACGGTTGATGGACTCGATCGACGCCACCGTTTCCTCGCGGCCGTAGGGATGCTCGCCGTAGGCGGTCCGGGAAAAGGTCCGCTGGGCAATCACTTCCGGCCGGGTCAGGCCCTCCCGGATCGACGCCGCCACGCGCGCCTTGTCACGCTCCAGCAGGTCGGCCGGATAGCTGGGCTGGGCCAGCAGGCGCCCAAGCAGTTGTACCGCTTCATCGCGTTCGGCCCTGGAAGACAGGGTGCGCAGCGAGGCGCCAGCGCGGTCGCTGCCGCCGCCGCCGCCGCGCTGGGCGGCGATGTTGGCGAAGGCTTCCGATATCTGCGCCTCCGTCAGCGCCGGCTCGACCCTGCCGTCATCGAGCTTCGCCTCGCGCAGTCCGCGCGCCAGCATCGCATTGGCCAGGCCCGACACGCCGGTCTTGGCCTGCGGGTCGCGGCGCGAGCCGGCGTCGAATTCCACGCTCATGTCCACGACCGGAATCGTGTGGCTTTCGACGAAGTAGACTTGCGCGCCATTGGCCAGCGTCCAGTGCTGGATCTTCAGGGCGGCATGCGCGGCGCCAACGGACAGGGCCAGCAGCAATGCGAGGAAAAGCTTGTGCATGAAAGAGATCTTGTTTGGCATGAAGTCATGTCCTCAATGGCGCAGGCCGGCGGGCGGCGCTGCGGGCTTCTTGTCAGCCAGGGGCAGCGGCACCAGGGTAGCCACGGTCAGCTGGTCATCGTTGAAATACTTGGCCGCCACCGCCTGCACCTGCTGCGCCGTGACCTGGCCCAGCTTCTCGATGATGCGGTCGATCTGCCGGTGGGAAATGCCGGTCATTTCCATCACGCCGATCTCCATTGCCTGGCCGAAGATGGAGTCGCGCTTGTAGATCTGGCTGGCGATCAGCTGGTTCTTCACGCGCCGCAACTCGCCCTCGGTCACGCCTTCCTGGGCAATGCGCTGCACCTCGGCGCGCAGCAGCTTTTCCAGTTGCTCGGTGCTGGTGCCGGCGGCGGGCACGCCGTCGAGCACGAACAGCACCGGGCCGCGCGCATTGGCCGAATAGCTGGCGCCGACCGAGTTGGCGACCCGCTCGGTACGCACCAGGCGCGCCGGCAGGCGCGCATTGTCGAAGCCGTCCAGCACCGCCGACAGCACGTCGAGCGCATGAACGTCGTCATCCTTTTCCACATCGCGCAGGGTCGGTACCTTGAATGCCAGCGCCACGTAGGGATTTTCCGCTGGCGCCTTGACCGTAACCCGCCGGATGCCTTCCTGCACCGGCTCTTCCTGCGGCTTGGTGACCGGGATGCGCTTGCGCGTGATCTTGCCGAAATGCTTTTCCGCCAGCGCCTTGACCTGCTGCGCATCGACATCGCCGGTGACGACCATGACGGCGTTGTTGGGCGCATACCAGCGATCGTGCCAGGCGCGGGCATCGTCCACCGTCATGTTCTGCAGGTCATTCATCCAGCCGACGATGGGATGGTGATAGGGATGGGCCTTGAAGGCGGCCGCGTTCAGGGCTTCATTGAGCTTGCCCTGGGGCTGGTCGTCGGTGCGCAGGCGCCGCTCTTCCATCACTACCCGGATTTCACGCGAGAATTCTTCCTTGTCGAACACCAGGTTGGCCATGCGGTCCGCTTCCAGCGCCATCACCGCCTCCAGCCGCGACTTCTCGATCTGCTGGTAATAACCGGTGTAATCCTTGCTGGTAAAGGCATTTTCGCGTCCGCCCAGCGCGGCCACCCGCGCGCTGAACTCGCCGGGCTTCAGGCTCTTGGTGCCCTTGAACATCATGTGCTCCAGCGCATGGGCCACGCCGGTGGTGCCGTTCAATTCATCCATGGAGCCGATGCGGTACCAGATCATGTGGGCCGCGGTCGGGGCGCGATGATCCTCCTTGACGATGATCTTCATGCCATTGTCCAGCATGAATTCCTGCGCCGGCTCGGCTGCGGCCAGCGAGCAGATGGCCAGCATGCAGGCCGAGGCGATTGCCTTGATACGAAATTTCATAGTCTCGCTCTGCTAGAATAGGGAACCCGATTTTCCACGCCGCATGCGGCTCTGGCGTTCCGAAAAACAAGGCACTGATTGTATCCGCTTGCAGCCATCCCGGTTGCCTGGCGCCATTGACCGCAACGACTCCCGATCCGATGTTCAGTTTCTTCAAGCGCAAACCCAAAGACACGCCCACCGATACCGAGACTGCGCCGCCAGCGACCGCGCCCGCCCCGGCGCCTGCCGCGCCAGCTGCGCCTGTGGCGCCCATTGCGCCAGTCCTGGCCCCGCAAGCCATTCCCGAGCCCGCCGCCGTTGCGCAGCAGGCAGTCGTGGTGCCGGTGGAAACGCCTGCCGAAACACGGCAGTCGTGGATGAAGCGCCTGAAGGCCGGCCTGTCCAAGACCTCGACCAACCTGACCACCCTGTTCGTCGGCGCCCGCATCGACGACGAACTGTACGAGGAGCTGGAAGCGGCGCTGCTGATGGCCGATGCCGGCGTGGAGGCGACCCAGTTCCTGCTCAATGGGCTCAAGCGCCGGGTCAAGGAACAGAAGCTGAGCGACGCATCCCAGGTCAAGACCGCGCTGCGGGCACTGATGGTGGAACTGCTCACGCCGCTGCAGAAACCGCTGGTGCTGGGCCGCGAGCAGCCGCTGGTGCTGATGATTGCCGGCGTCAACGGTGCCGGCAAGACCACCACCATCGGCAAGCTGGCCAAGCACATGCAGGCACATGGCCAGTCGGTGCTGCTGGCCGCCGGCGACACCTTCCGCGCGGCGGCGCGCGAGCAGCTCACGGTCTGGGGCGAACGCAACAACGTCACCGTCATTTCGCAGCAGTCGGGCGACCCGGCCGCGGTGGCCTTCGACGCGGTGCATTCGGCGCAGGCCAGAAAGACCGATGTGGTGATGGTCGACACCGCAGGCCGCCTGCCGACCCAGCTGCACCTGATGGACGAACTGAAGAAGATCAAGCGCGTGATCGGCAAGGGCATGGCCTCGGCCCCGCATGAAGTGCTGCTGGTCATCGATGGCAACACCGGCCAGAACGCGCTGGCCCAGGTGCAGGCGTTCGACGATGCGCTTGGCCTGACCGGCCTCGTCATCACCAAGCTCGACGGCACCGCCAAGGGCGGCGTGCTGGCAGCGATCGCCAAGGTGCGACCGGTGCCAGTCTACTTCATCGGCGTGGGCGAGAAGATCGAGGATTTGCAGCCGTTCAATGCCGAAGACTTTGTCGACGCGCTGCTGAGCTGACGCGCATCCGGGAAGCGAATACACATGGCCATGATCGAATTTCACGACGTCTCCAAGCGGTATCCGGGCGGATCGGCTGCCCTGTCGGAGGTGTCGCTGTCCATTGCCAGCGGTGAACTGGTGTTCCTGGCCGGTCCGTCCGGCGCCGGCAAGTCCACGCTGCTGAAAATGATTGCCGCTATCGAGCGCCCCAGCGCCGGCCGGGTGCTTGTCAATGGCCAGGAAGTGAGCAGCATCAAGCAGCGCGGCTTGCCGTATCTGCGCCGCAAGCTCGGCCTGATCCTGCAGGAGCAGCGTTTGCTGATGGACCGGAATGTGCTGGCCAATGTGATGCTGCCGCTGGTGGTCGCCGGTATCGCCGGCGAGGATGCGGACAAGCGCGCCCGCGCCGCGCTGGGCAAGGTCGGGCTGCTGTCCAAGGCGGCCAGCATGCCGCTGAGCCTGTCGGGCGGCGAGCAGCAGCGGGTGGCGATCGCGCGCGCCATCGTGCACCGGCCGCAGGTCATCATTGCCGACGAACCGACCGCCAACCTCGACCGCGACAGCGCCAACCTGGTGCTGTCGACGCTGAAGGCATTCCACGGCGCCGGCGTGACCTGCGTGATATCGACCCACGACGAATATTTTCTGGATCGCGCCGACCGCGTGATCTATCTGAGCCAGGGCCGGGTCACCGAAGCCTGGCGGCGTAATCCGGTGGAAGAGGACGTGGCATGAAGGTGTGGTTGCGGCAGCATGTGTTTGCCCTGAAGGGCGCGATTCCGCGTCCGGGACGCGGCTTTGGCAGCTTCGCCTTCAATGTGCTGGTGGTGGCGATCGCGCTGGCCCTGCCCTTCGCCGGCCTGACTGTGCTGGAAAACATGCGGCCGGTGTCGGCCCAGCTGGCGGTCGAACCGGAAATCAGCGTTTTCCTCTCGATGGACACGCCGCGTGCGCGCGCCTCGGCGCTGGCGCCCGAAATCCAGCGGGTGCTGCAGGCCAGCCAGACCGGCGGCACCATCGAATTCATCCCCCGGGAAAATGCACTGAGCGCGCTGAAGGAACGCAGCGCCATTGCCGACGCAGTGACTACGCTGGGCAACAATCCGCTGCCGGACAGTTATGTGCTCAAGCTGGCCGGCTTCGAGAATGCGCAGGATGCCCGTCGCGTGGACGACATCGCGGTACAGATCAAGGCATTGCCGGGCGTGGAATATGTGCAGGTGGATTCGGCCTGGGTGCAGCGGCTGTCGGCGTTGCTCAATGTGCTGAGAATGGCGCTGCTGTTCCTGGCAGCCACGCTGGGCGTAGTGGTGGTGGCGGTGGTGTTCAATACGATACGGCTGCAGGTCATGACGCAACGCGAGGAAATCGAGGTGTCGCGACTGGTCGGCGCCACCGACGGCTTCATCTGCCGGCCCTTCTATTACAGTGGCGCCCTGCTCGGGCTGGCTGCCGGCGCGCTTGCGCTGGGCGTGGTTGCCCTGGGCATGCGTCCGCTGAATGCCGCCATTGCGGAATTTGCCCGTCTCTATGCGTCCGAATTCCAGTTGCTGCCGCTGGGCTGGCTGCTGACCACGGCCTTGCTGCTGCTCAGTTCATTCCTGGGCCTGTGCGGCGCCATGTTGTCGGTCCGGCGTCATCTCGGGCGCGCAAGCTGAAGATTGCCGGGAACAATTGCAGAGCGCGCGGGTCATAGTAGGGCAACTTCTTCAGCAGTTTTCTTTCTTATCAGTTACCAACGTCTATCCCGTTCATCCAGTGTAAACATTTGCTATGTCGGTCAACCAAGTGCGTTGATCGATTCGTCATGTCCCCCCATACAGCGGCCGGGCGGGCAAACTTTTAGTCTGGTCTGGGTTCTAAAATTTCAGCAAGGTTGTGTATCTTTCGCGGAACGTCGATAGGGTTTTTCCTATGCCGCTGGTTGGGATAGCCGATTAGCAGTCCGGATGCGGGAGTGCTAATATAGAACCTGCAAAAGATTTCGTTTAGTCAAGACAAATTTACGTCTAGTTAGCAAGGAGAAAGCATGAAAGCATCGACCTCGTCGGATGCGATAGTAGCTGCAGGCCAAAATGCACTGGCCCTCGGTTTCTCTGGCAATCTGGGCAATATCGACGCGTATATTTCCGCGGTAAACCGCCTGCCCATGTTGACGCAGGAGGAGGAAGTTTCCCTGGCGCGTCGCTGGCGCGACACCAACGACCTCGCCGCTGCCCAGGGCCTGGTGCTGTCGCATCTGCGGCTGGTGGTATCGATCGCGCGCGGCTATCTGGGTTACGGCCTGCCGCACGCCGACCTGATCCAGGAAGGCAATATCGGTCTGATGAAGGCAGTCAAGCGTTTCGATCCGGACCAGGGCGTTCGCCTGGTGTCTTATGCAATGCACTGGATCAAGGCGGAAATGCATGAGTACATCCTGAAGAACTGGCGGCTGGTCAAGGTGGCAACCACCAAGGCGCAGCGCAAGCTGTTCTTCAATCTGCGCAGCCACAAGGAAGGCCTGGACTCGATGACGCCGGCGCAGGTCGACGCGCTGGCCAAGACGCTGAATGTGAAGCGCGAGGAAGTGATCGAGATGGAAACCCGGCTGTCCGGCCGCGACATCGCGCTGGAAGCGCCGACGGACGACGAGGACGACAAGTTCTCGCCGATCGCCTACCTGTCTTCCGACAACTCGGAGCCCAGCAAGGTGCTGGAAGCGCAGGCGTTCGACCGGCTGCAATCCGAGGGCCTGGCCAGTGCGCTGGAAAAGCTCGATCCGCGCTCGCGCCGCATCGTCGAGGCGCGCTGGCTGGCCAATGACGACGGTTCAGGCGCAACCCTGCATGAGCTGGCGGATGAGTTCGGCGTGTCGGCCGAGCGCATCAGGCAGATCGAAGCGGTCGCGCTGAAGAAAATGAAGGGCAGCCTGGCCAGCTACGTCTGACGTCAGGCCTGGCTGGAAACAGCTGCATAAAAAAACGCCATGTGCCGCGAGGCCATGGCGTTTTTTCTTGTCGGCTTACTTGCCCGCGAGCAGCGCCTGCAGGTCATGCACGATGGGCTCAGTCCCCTGCCCGTGCCGGACGAACAGTCTGACCCTGCCCTGCGGATCGAACACATAGCTGGCCGCAGTATGGTCCATGGTGTAGCTGTCGGCCGACTTCCCGGGCACCTTCTGGTAGAACACCTTGAACTCCTTGGCCACCTTGGCGGTGGCTTCCTGATCCCCCGTCAAGGCGATGAAGCGTGGATCGAAGGATGACACGTAGGACTTCAGCAGTTCGGGCTTGTCGCGCTCGGGATCGAGCGTGATGAATATCACCTGGACACGATCCGCATCCGGGCCCAGTTCCTTCATGGCCGCCGCCATTTCGGAAAGCGTGGTCGGGCACACATCGGGGCAATGGGTATAGCCGAAGAAGACGACGACCGCACGGCCCTTGAAATCGGCCAGGGTGCGCGGCTTGCCGTCCTGGTCCGGGAGGGCGAAGTCGCGGGCGTAGCCGAGACCGGTCACGTCGCTGTTTTTGAAGGTCTTGCTGGCTGGCGTCAGGCTCATCTGGCCGCCCTCGGCGCCGGGCTTGTCGGAACAGCCGGCCAGCGCCGACAGCAGAAGCAGTGCAGGAAGTATCAGTCGCATCTCAGAACGGCAGGTAATGGTCAGCCAGCAGCGCGGCAAACAGCAGCGACAGGTAGATGATGGAATAGGCAAAGGTCTTGCGGGCGACGATGTCGCTGTAGTGGCGATAGATGCGCCACGCATGCCACAGGAAGATCGCGCCCAGCACGGCGGCGCTGGCCAGATAGAGCAGCCCGCTCATGCGCACCGCATAAGGCAGCATGGTGGTGGCGACCAGCGCGATGGTGTAGAGCCAGATATGGAACTGGGTCAGCTTCATGCCGTGCGTCACCGGCAGCATCGGCAAGCCGGATTTCGCATAATCGTCGCGCCGGTACAGGGCCAGCGCCCAGAAATGCGGCGGCGTCCAGATGAAGATGATCAGCACCAGGATCCAGGCCTGCATCGGCACGTCATTGGCGATGGCGGCCCAGCCCAGCGCCGGCGGCATCGCGCCCGATAGGCCGCCGATCACGATGTTCTGCGGCGTGGCTGGTTTCAGGATGATGGTATAGATCACTGCGTAGCCGACGAAGGTGGCAAAAGTCAGCCACATGGTCAGCGGATTGACCAGGGTGTAGAGCACCCACATGCCGGCGCCGCCGATGATCCCGGAAAACAGCAGGGTTTGCGGCACCGTGATTTCGCCGCGCGCCATGGGCCGGCGCGCGGTGCGCGCCATGCGGGAATCGATTTCGCGCTCGACCAGGCAGTTGACGGCAAATGCGGCGCCGGCCAGCAGCCAGATGCCGACTGTGGCCGCGACGACCACGCGCCAGTCGGGCAAGCCAGGGGTTGCCAGAAACATGCCGATGACTGCGCAGAACACAGCCAGTTGCGTCACACGCGGCTTGGTCAGCGCCCAATACTGGGCGACGCGATTGGGAGTTGCGGTCAGCGTAGTCATCCTTGGAATTCGTCCGTGGAACGGAAATCGGGCAGCTTGTTGACAATCAGGCAGGATAGGCGCTGCTGACGTTTCTGACAGGCCTGCTTCCGGCGGAAAGAGTAGCCTTGTAGTTTAACATGACCGTCAAAACGACGAGCGCCGCTGCGCCGCCATTGTGCAACACCGCGATTGCCAGCGGCCATTTCAGGAAAACCGTGGCCATGCCGATGCAGAATTGCGCCAGCACGCCAAGGAGCAGCCAGCGTCCGGCGCGCTGCAGGCCGTCGATGCGCATTGCCTTGTGGCCCAGCCAGCCGAGATAGGCGACGACGATGAAGGCAAAGCTGCGGTGGGTCCAGTGGATCGCGGTGAGGGCGTCGAACGGCAGGTAGTCGCCGCCGGCAGTCATGCCGAGTTCACGCCACAGCGTGAAGCCGTGTTCGAAGTCCATGCGTGGCAGCAGCGCGCCGTGGCACAGCGGAAAATCGGTGCAGGCCAGCGCCGCGTAATTGGTGCTGACCCAGCCGCCAAGGCCGATCTGCACGGTAAGTATCGCCAGTCCAACGACGGCCGCGGTCCGCAGGCCAGGCGCTGCCGCCACCGGTGCATGCGTGCTTTGCCGCGCCGCCAGCCAGGTCAGCAGGCCCAGCAGGGTCATGCCCAGCAGCAGGTGCCCGGTCACGATGATGGGCTGCAGCTTCATGGTGACCGTCCATGCGCCGAAAGCGCCTTGCAGGCAAACGAAACCGAACAGCAGCGTTGGCAACAGCGGCGAATAAGTGGCGTCCGTGCGCCGCGATTTCACCCAGCGCAACCAGGCCACCACCATCATCGCCACGATCAGGACGCCCACGCCCATAGCCAGATAGCGGTGGATCATCTCGATCCAGGCCTTGACCACCGTGACCGGGCCGTGCGGCATGGCGGCTTCGGCCGCGCTGATGCTGGAATGGGCCTGCACCGGGTTGGCATGACCGTAGCAGCCGGGCCAGTCCGGGCAGCCCAGGCCGGAATCGGTCAGGCGGGTAAAGGCGCCGAACATGATCAGATCGAAGGTCAGGAACAGCGTGACCCAGGCAAGCTTGCGGAACTTGTTGGCGTCCTTTGAAGCCCAGACCACCGCCAGCGGCAGCATGGCGGCCAGCAGGCCGAGGATGGCGAGTTGGATCAGCATGTGGCTACCCTATGCTGGAAGCGCGCAGCAGCTTGGAGATATCCTTCTTCATCTTGTTCGGATCGGGATTTTTCGGAAAGCGCATCATCAGGTTACCCAGCGGGTCGATCATGTAGACATGGTCGGCGATGCCGGCGCCCTCTTCCACCGGTAGCCATTGCTTCAATTTTGTCGGATCCGCGCGCAGCACCCGCGTGCCGTCGTATTCACGCAGCAGCATGGTATCGACCGGCTTGTCGTCCGTGACCAGCCACACGCGCTCGATGCGATCCATTTCCTTGCCGGTAGTCAGGCGCAGCTGGCGCTGCTGGAATAGCTTGGTGCGGCAGCTGTCGGGGCAATCGCCGCTATCGGCCTGCAGCATGATCCACTTGCCCTTGTAGGCATCGAGTTCCGTCGGCTTGCCGTCCAGCGAAGCCGAGCCGAGGGTAGGCATGGGATGCTTGCGCGGATCGACCAGCTCGCCATAGTTGGTGCGGCTCTGCGGCTTGATCACGAAATAGGTGAGGTAAGACGCGATCATGGGCGAGGCGCAGATCAGTACCACCAGAAACAGCTTCCAGCGGCCGGTGGCTTTCGATTTATTGGCTTCCACGTTTGAATCCTGTGACAACGAAAAAAATAAGGGCGGTGCCGGCCAGCGCGAACCACTGGAACGCATACCCCCAGTGCTTGTCCACGCCCTGGGACGGCCTGGGCCAGGCCCGCACCAGGCTGTCGCCGGCATCGCTGGTCTGCTCGACGATGAATGGCGCGAACGCCAGGCCGCTGGCCTTGGCCATGTCGGCGACATCGAGGTTCTGCACGATGGCGCCGGGCCGGATGGCAGCCGCCTCGCCCAGCTGCAAAAGGCGCCCGGCATGCTGGCGCACGATGCCGGTCAGTTCAACGGTGCCGGCCGGCGTGGCAATGTCGGGAAGATGGCTGCGGTCGGCGAGATTGCGTTCCAGCCAGCCGCGCGCAACCATGATATGGCGGCCGGACCCGGCAATTTTCAATGGCGTCACCACATAAAAGCCGGCCTTGCCTTCATGGGGACGGTTGTCGAGGTAGATCGTCCAGCCTGCCTGAAACTCGCCTTTCAGCACGACCTGGCGGAATTCGAGCGCATCCACGTTGACCTGCTGCAATGCCTTGTCATCCAGCCGCACCGGCGGCGCAGCGGCGCGTTCGCTGATCCTGCGCTCGATCGCTTCCTTTTCATGGGCGCGGCGAACCTGCCACTGTCCCAGTGACAAGCCAATGGCGACGACGATGAGCGTCGCGATGAAAGGCAGCAGCCGGAAGCGAAAACTGAATGGCATTACAATGAGTCCTGTCTGACTTTCCCTACCAGGCGCATGCGCTCCATGTGCCACACTTCCAACGCCGTCATGAAAATCATCGTTGCCATCGGCTTCATCCTCATCATCGGCAGCCTGGGCTCCGCTCTGTTCTTTCTGATGCGGGACAAGGGCTCGACCAATCGTACAGTGCGCGCCCTGGCGTTCAGGGTCGGTTTCTCAATCACGCTGTTTGTGCTGCTGCTGGTTGCGCATTACCTGGGCTATATCCAGCCCACCGGCATCGGCCTGCGCTAGCACCTTTGGGGAAAGCGCGGCCTGGTATTTGCCATGACCGCAGCCCTCAGTAAAAAAGCCGCACCGAGGTGCGGCTTTTTTTGACAGGACGGTTTTCAGAGCCAGTACACCACGACATACAGGCCCAGCCATACCACGTCGACGAAGTGCCAGTACCAGGCGGCGCCTTCGAATGCGAAGTGGTGTTCAGGTGTGAAGTGCCCCTTCATCACCCGGTAGAGCACGACGGCCAGCATGATGGCGCCCATGGTCACATGGAAACCGTGGAAGCCGGTCAGCATGAAGAAGGTCGAGCCATAGATGCCCGAGGTCAGCTTCAGGTTCAGTTCGCTGTAGGCATGCATGTACTCATAGACCTGGAAGCCCATGAAGACGGCGCCAAGCAGGATCGTGGCAGCCAGCCAGAAAGCGGTCTTGCTGCGGTGGCCTGCGCGCAGCGCATGGTGGGCAATGGTCAGGGTCACGCCGGAAGTCAGCAGCAGCGCGGTGTTGATGGTCGGAATCGGGAACGGACCCATGGTGCGGAAGCTCTCGACCGTGCCGCCCGGGCCGGCATTGCCCCACTGCGCGGAGAAGTCGGGCCACAGCACCTTGTGGTCGAGATCGGCCAGCCAGGGCATGGAGATGGTGCGCGCATAGAACAGTGCGCCGAAGAAGGCGCCGAAGAACATCACTTCGGAGAAGATGAACCAGCTCATGCTCCAGCGGTACGAGACGTCGATGCGCTTGCTGTAGAGACCGCCTTCGGACTCGGCGATGGCGTCGCCGAACCAGCCATACAGCACGGCCAGGAAGGCCACGATGCCCGCGATGTTGACATAGGGCGCCCAGCTCGCGCCGTTGACCCAGCCGGATGCGCCGATCATGGTGACGAGAAGCGACATGCCTGCCAGCATTGGCCATCGGGATGGTCCTGGCACAAAGTAATATGGTGCGCTACCGCCGTGTTGATGAGTACTCATATCCCCCTCCAATATGCAAATTCAATTCTGCTTAGATCGTTATTCAACGCTTACGCCACGACCATTCTGACGATGATGATCAGTATGGCAATGAACAGTGCCGCCCCGATCAGCCCGGCAATGATCACGTGCACCGGATTGAGCTCTGCCGCATCCTGTTCATAGTCCCGCTTCTTGCGCACCCCGAAGAAAGACCAGAAAACGGCTTTCATTGTGGCGGCAAACGATGCCTTGCGTCGCGTTACTTGTTTTTCTTCATTCATGTCAGCACTGTCTCGTCAGCCGGCGGTTTTGGCGCTGCCGCCGATCTCGAAGAAAGTGTAGGACAAGGTAATCGTTTTTACATCCCTGGGCAGCGCCGGATCGATATAGAACAGCACCGGCATCTGCTTTGCCTCATTGGCCTTCAGCGTCTGCTGCTGGAAACAGAAGCATTCGACCTTCTTGAAATGCGCGCTGGCCTGCTGCGGCGCATAACTGGGAATTGCCTGCGCATCGATGCTGCGCGACTGGGTATTGACGACTTCATACACGACCTGCGCCATTTCGCCGGGATGCACCTGCATGCTCGACACGGTAGGCCGGAAGCGCCATGGGCCTTGCGCATTGGCATCGAACTCGATGGTGACGGTACGGGTCTTGTCGACCTGGGTATTGGCCGGCCGCTCGACGGTGGTGTCCTTCTGCGTGAGCAGGTTGACGCCTGTCAGCTCGCAGATCTGCCTGTACACCGGGATCAGCGCATACCCGAACCCGAACATCATGACGGCCGCCACCACCAGCTTGCTCAGCGTGCTGGCATTGAGCTTCTTGGTATCACTGTCGTGGGGAGGCTGAGTCATGAGACGAACCAGGCGCGCTTGACGAATACGGCGATAAAGAATCCCAGCGCGACCAGGACCAGGATCAGTGCCGTCCTGAGGTTGTTCGGCTTGTTGGGATTTGGCATGAGCTGAGAAAGGCGGGCTTGCGCCCGCCCTGTTCCTTACTTGACCAGCGGTGGGGTTTCAAAGGTGTGGAACGGCGCCGGGCTGGGCACGGTCCACTCCAGGCCTTCCGCGCCATCCCAGGGCTTGGCGGGCGCCTTCTCGCCGCCACGGATGGACGGCAGCACCACGAACAGCAGGAAATACACCTGGGCCAGGCCGAATCCGAAGGCGCCGATCGACGCGATCATGTTGAAGTCGGTGAACTGGGCCGGGTAATCGGCATAGCGACGCGGCATGCCGGCCAGTCCCAGGAAGTGCATCGGGAAGAAGGTCACGTTGAACGTTACCAGTGACACCCAGAAATGAATCTTGCCGCGGGTTTCGTTGTACATGTAGCCGGTCCACTTCGGACCCCAGTAATAGAAGCCGGCAAACAGCGCGAACAGCGAGCCCGCCACCAGCACGTAGTGGAAGTGGGCAACCACGTAGTACGTGTCATGCACCATGATGTCGATTGGGGTAACGGCCAGGATCAGGCCGGTGAAGCCGCCCATGGTGAACACAAAGATGAAGCCGATGGCAAACAGCATAGGCGTTTCGAAGGTCATCGAACCGCGCCACATGGTGGCAACCCAGTTGAAGATCTTCACGCCGGTCGGGACCGCGATCAGCATCGTGGCATACATGAAGAACAGCTGCGCCGTCACCGGCATGCCGGTGGTAAACATGTGGTGCGCCCAGACGATGAAGGACAGGATCGCGATCGATGCGGTTGCATACACCATCGATGCATAGCCGAACAGGGTCTTGCGGGCAAATGCCGGGATGATGTGCGAGATGATGCCGAAGGCCGGCAGAATCATGATGTACACCTCGGGATGGCCGAAGAACCAGAAGATGTGCTGGTACATCACCGGGTCACCGCCGCCGGCGGCGTTGAAGAAGGAAGTGCCGAAGTGACGGTCGGTCAGGGTCATGGTGATGGCGCCCGCCAGAACCGGCATCACGGCGATCAGCAGGTAGGCGGTGATCAGCCAGGTCCAGCAGAACATCGGCATCTTCATCAGGGTCATGCCGGGCGCGCGCATGTTCAGGATGGTGACGATGATATTGATCGAGCCCATGATGGACGACGCGCCCATGATGTGCATTGCGAAGATGCCCATGTCCATGCCGACGCCCATCTGGGTCGACAGCGGCGCGTACAGCGTCCAGCCGGCGGCGGTGGCGCCGCCTGGCATCAGGAAGGACGTTGCCAGCAGGATCGCGGCAGGAGGCAGCAGCCAGAACGAGAAGTTGTTCATCCGGGCGAAGGCCATGTCGGAAGCGCCGATCTGCAACGGCACCATCCAGTTCGCAAAGCCCACGAAGGCCGGCATGATCGCGCCGAACACCATGATCAGGCCGTGCATCGTGGTCAGCTGGTTGAAGAACTGCGGCTCGAAGAATTGCAGGCCGGGCTGGAACAGCTCGGTGCGGATGCCCAGCGCCAGCACGCCGCCGGACAGCAGCATGATGAACGAGAACCACAGGTACAGCGTGCCGATGTCCTTGTGGTTGGTTGCGAACAACCAGCGGCGCCAGCCATGCGGATGATCGTGCGCGTGGTCGTGTGAGTGATCGTGTACGTGATCAACAACGGTTGTGCTCATCTCAGACTCCTAGATTTCGATTACTTGCGCGCAGCCACGACTTCGGCCGGTTGTACGATGTTTTCCGACGGCTTGTTGGACCAGCTGTTACGGGTATAGGTGATCACGGCGGCGATATCGGTATCGGACAGCACCGATTTCCATGCCGGCATCGCGTTCTTGCCGTTGAGCAGGATCTCGATCTGCGGACCCTTGGGACCGTTCACGACCTGCGAGCCGTCCAGTGCAGGGAAGGCGCCCGGCACGCCCTTGCCGTTGGCCTGATGACAGGCCACGCAGTTGGCGGCGTAGATCTTTTCGCCACGGGTCTTCATTTCGTCCACGGTCCAGGTCTTGCTCGGATCATCCGCCAGCGCGGCCATTTCCTTTTTCTTGGTCTCCACCCACTTGGTGTAGTCGGCGTCGCTCACGACATTGACCACGATGGGCATGAAGGCATGGTCCTTGCCGCACAGTTCGTAGCACTGGCCGCGGTAGACGCCGACCTTTTCGGCGCGGAACCAGGTGTCGCGCACGAAGCCGGGGATCGCGTCCTGCTTGACGCCGAACGAGGGGATGCCCCAGGCATGGATCACGTCATTGGCGGTGGTGACGATGCGCACCTTCTTGTTGACCGGCACGACGACGGGGTTGTCGACTTCGATCAGGTAGTTGTCATTGGTGATGGAGGCGGGCTTGACGGTGTCTTCGCGCGGCGTGGCCAGATTGGACAGGAAGGAAATGCCCTCGCCCTCGCCCTTGAGGTAGTCATAGCCCCATTTCCACTGCATGCCGGTGGCCTTGATGGTCACGTCGGCGTTGGATGTGTCCTTCATGGCGACCACGGTGCGGGTTGCCGGCAGCGCCATCAGGATGATGATGACGAACGGCACGACGGTCCAGCCGATCTCGACAGCGGTGCTCTCATGGAAACTGGCCGACTTGTGGCCAAGCGACTTGCGGTGCTTCATGATGGAATACAGCATCACGCCGAACACTGCGATGAAGATGGCCAGGCAGATGCCGAGCATCCAGTTGTGCAGCGTATTGATTTCCGCGGCGATCTGGGTGGTGGCTGGCTGGAACGTCATCTGCCGTACCGCCGGTCCGCCCTGGCTGTCGTTCACGGCCCACGACGGCATACCAGCCGCCATGAACAATGCACCGAGCATCAATGATTGAAGGCGCTTCGCTTGTTTCATGATTTCCTCAAATGCCCTTTAATTAGAATTCTGTACTGCCAGGCCCGCCAGCCTTGTCTCCCGTATCGCAAGCGCCAGTTCCCGCGCAAACTCGCGCCGATGCAAACTGGTCAGGTAGCGTCCGATTTCCACCCTGGTTCCAGGCATTTCCACGGCGATCAGGCCACGGTGCCGGTCTGGCGGGCTGACCCTGACCGTTTGCAGGCTCAGCCGGTGCTGGCTGGCCTGCTCGGCCTGAATCAGTTCTATCAGGAGGGTGTCTTGACTCAATGCGATACGTTCGCGATCCGTTGCATGGCGACCGTAATGCAAGAAAGCCAGACCTACCGCCGCCAGTTCGAGAACCGCAAAACCGAGGATGTACCAGGCGCCGTGCAGTGTAAATATCCCGGCGACCGTCAGCGAAACCAGGCACAGGACTGCGTAGACCCTCATCAACTGTCGCGGCGTGATCGAACAATTGCGTTTCAGGACCCATTCCCGGCTGCTCATTGCTGGCTACCTGCTCTTTAGTCGCACCCAACCCGCACTATGCAAAACCAGCGAAGTATAAGGTGGAATACACAATAGCATCAAGCGAAATAACGGGCGATGAGCGGCCACGAAATTTGGCTTAATCGTGCGCATTCTGCGTTGTGCAAAACGCTTTTTCGTTGCTGCGAAACAAATACCGCCATGCATTTCCGCCTACCGTTTCGGCCGGTCGAAATGAATGATGGACTCGCCGCTGGCGGTTTTTCGGGGCGCCGGGCGGAATGCATGCCCATAGACGACTTCGAAGGTCAGCGGCAGCGTGCCGTCGGCGCGCCGGCCGGATTCCAGCGCATCCAGCATGCGCCGGTAGGCGTCGCGGCCCAGCAGTGCGCGGCGACGGGTGGCGAGCGGGTTGCCGCCCCAGGCCTTCACATCTTCCAGCAGCTTGAGCGGGTCGGCATAGGTCACCGTGATGGTTTCCATGTCCATCACGGGCGTGGCGAAGCCGGCATCGACCAGCATATCGCCGAAGTCGTGCATGTCGACAAAGGGCAACGCATGCGGCGTTGCGTCCGCCTGTTGCCAGGCCGTGCGCAGTTCGCGGAAAGTATCCGGCCCGAAGCAGGAAAACATCAGCAGGCCATCGATGCGCAGCACCCTGTGCCACTCGGCGAAGACCCGGTGCGGCTGGGGATGCCAGTGCAGCGCCAGGTTGGACCAGATCAGGTCGGCGCTCTGCCCTGCCAGCGGCAGCTGGGCAAAGTCGGCGCAGGCCAGCTCGGCGGCAATGCCGCTGGTCGCCGCTCTCCTGGGCAGCCAGCGCTGCAGCAGCCGGTTGACCGATGACTGGGCCGCATGCTGGCTGGCATGGGCCGCCAGCAGCATTGCGTCCGAGGCATCGACACCCAGCAGGCGGGCGTCGCCGAAGCGCTGGCGCAGGACCGGCAGGTCCGCGCCTTCACCGCAGCCGGCGTCGACCACCAGCGCCGGCGCCAGCTTGATCAGTTCCAGCCGCTCGAACATGCGGCCGGCCACTTCCCGCCGCAGGAAACCGGATTCAGCCACTGCGGCCGGACGAGAAAACAGGGTGCGCACACGGCGCAGGTCGATCGGGGCGCTGGCGCGCTCGGCTGGCGGAGAAGGCTGGGACACGGCGGGTAGCAGTCAAATGAGATAATCGCGGCAATCTTACCCTTTCGCCGCACTTGGCGCTCCATGCTACGACACGCCCTGATCCGTTTGCGCACCCAGGCCGCCAGAATGCTGGCGTCGGCGCCATGCTGTTGCGCGCTGTGCGGCCGCGTTGGCCGAAGCGTGCTGTGTCCGGCTTGCCGGGCGCGCTATCTGGCGACTTGTCCTGCCCGTTGCATGCAGTGCGCGATCAACCTGCCGGCCGGGGCCGGCGCGATGCGGTGCGGCAGCTGCCTGCGCCGGCCGCCATCGTTCGATGCCACCGTCGTCGTCAGCGACTATGCGGCGCCGCTCGATCAGCTGGTGCTGGCCCTGAAATTCGGCGGACAGCTGGCGGTGGCCCCGCTGTTTGGCCAGTTGCTGGCCGATGCGCTGCGCCGGCTGCCGCAGCCGCAGTGGCCCGAGTTGCTCGCGCCGGTGCCGCTGGGAAAGCGCCGCCTGGCCGAACGCGGCTTCAACCAGGCGCTGGAGATGGCGCGGCCACTGGCCCACAGCCTCGGCTTGCCGCTGGCGGCTCGCCTGCTGGCCCGCGAACGCGAGACCGCGCCGCAAAGCCTGCTGACGCCCGGCGAGCGGCGCGCCAACCTGCGCCGCGCATTCAGCCTGCCGCCGGCCGCATTGGACCAGGTGCGAGGGCGGCACGTCGGCGTCGTCGACGATGTGCTCACCACGGGCGCCACGCTGGAAGAAATCGCCGCCACGCTCAAGCGCGGCGGCGCCGTGCGGGTGACCTGCCTGGCATTTGCCCGCACCGGGCTGCGCTAGGCCGCTGGCGCCGATCATCGGATCATCCGATCATCTGTTTACCTGAGGAGATTTGCTTGTTTCATGTCGTTCTTGTCGAGCCGGAAATTCCACCCAATACCGGCAACATCATCCGGCTATGCGCCAATACCGGCGCCCAGCTGCACCTGATCGAGCCTCTGGGCTTTCCGCTGGAGGACGCGCGCATGCGCCGCGCGGGGCTGGACTATCACGAATATGCGGCGATGAAGGTGCATGCCAACTGGGAAGCCTGGCTGGCCAGCGAGCAGCCCGATCCGGCGCGGATGTTCGCCCTCACCACCCACGGCGCCACGCCTTTCGCCAGCTTGGCCTTCCAGCCGGGGGACGTGTTCGTGTTCGGCTCGGAAACCCGTGGCCTGGCGCCGGAACGGCGCGACAGCTTTCCCGCCGGCCAGCGCATCCGCCTTCCCATGCGTCCCGGCAACCGCAGCGTGAACCTGTCCAATACGGTGGCGGTGGTCGTGTACGAAGCCTGGCGCCAGCATGGCTATGCCGGCGGCGCCTGAAGAATGGCGATGGTTATAATCCGGCTTCGTGGCCGACCTGCGGCCTTGCAGCAATGTCCTTCCAGCAGATAAAGAGAAATCCATGATCCCGCGTTTCGCTTCCGTCCTGTCCGTCTTTTCCGCCGCCCTGCTCCTGGCTGGCGCCGCCCATGGCCACAGCTATGAACTCGGCGCCATCCGCATCGGCCATCCGCATGCCCGTCCCACCGCGGCCCAGCAGCCCAGCGGCGGCGCCTACATGACGCTGGAAAACCGCGGCAGCGCGGCCGACCGCCTGCTCGAAGCGTCCTCGCCGGTGGCGGCGTCGGCGCAGATCCACACCATGAGCATGGAAGGCGATGTGATGCGGATGCGGGAAGTGGGCGCGCTGGACCTGGCGCCGGCGGCCAAGGTGGAAATGAAGCCGGGCGCCGGCTATCACATCATGCTGATCGGCCTGAAGCAGCCGCTCCAGCCGGGCGACAAGTTTCCGATGACGCTCAGTTTCGAGAAGGCCGGCAAGATCGAGGTGTCGGTCAGCGTCGACAGCAAGGAAGCCAAGCCGTCCGGCCACGGACACTGACGCGCCGGCCGGACTTGCCGGCCGATGCAGCCCTCGTCCTACTCCACCTTTTCCAGCTTGGCGATGGTGAGATCAAGCAGCTTCATGCCGTTGCGGCCGAAGTTGATGCTGGCGCGCGCGCTGTCGCCGCCGCCTTCGATGTTGACGATCACGCCTTCGCCGAATTTCTGGTGCATCACGCTCTGCCCGATCCGCCAGCCGCAATCCTTCTGCGCACTGGCCGAACGCGACGGCGTCTCGACCCACGCGGCCTTCTGCTGCTGGTTGGCGAACCAGTGATGCTGCACCTTGGGCGAAAGCCATTTCAGCGACTCTTCCGGCAGTTCATCGAAGAAGCGTGACTTCAGATTGAAGCGGGTCTGGCCATGCAGCATGCGGGTCTGGGAAAAGCTCATGTAGAGCCGGCGCCGGGCACGGGTAATGGCCACATACATCAGCCGCCGTTCCTCCTCGATGCCGCCCTCTTCCTTCTCGCTGTTGTCATGCGGGAACAGGCCTTCTTCCAGGCCGGTGATGAACACCGCGTCGAATTCCAGTCCCTTGGCGGAATGCACCGTCATCAGCTGCAGCGCATCCTGGCCGGCCAGCGCCTGGTTGTCGCCCGCCTCCAGCGACGCATGCGACAGGAAGGCCGACAGCGGCGACATCACCGCCGCCAGCGGCGCGTCGGCGTCGAGAATCTCGATGCCGTCCTCGTTGACGATGGCCTGGCCGGCCATGGCCTGGGCGCTTGGTCCGAGCAGGGCCGGCGACGTCTTGCCGAAGCCTTCCTCGGACACGAACAGCGTCGCCGCGCTGACCAGCTGCTCCAGGTTTTCGATCCGGTCGGCGCCTTCCTTCTCGCTCTGGTAATGCGTGATCAGCCCGCTCATGTCCAGGATCACCTGCACCAGTTCCGGCAGCGGCAGCAGGCTGGTGTCCTGGCGCGCCTTCTCGATCATGCGCACGAAACCGGACAGCAGCGTGCCGGCCTTGCCGGGCACATGGGCGGCGGCGTCATGCAGGGACATGTCATGCTGCTTGGCGGCGTCCTGCAGCTGTTCCAGGCTGCGCGCGCCGATGCCGCGGGTCGGGAAATTGACCACGCGCAGGAAGGCCGAATCATTGTGCGGATTGTCGATCAGCTGCAGGTAGGCGATCGCATGCTTGATCTCGGCGCGCTCGAAGAAGCGCTGGCCGCCGTACACCCGGTACGGAATGCCCGCTGTGAACAGGGCATGCTCGATCACCCGCGACTGCGCGTTGGAACGGTACAGCACCGCGATCTCGCTGCGCAGTGAGCCGTCGGCGATCAGGCTCTTGCTTTCCTCGATGATCCAGTTGGCTTCCTGCAGGTCGCTGCTGGCTTCATAGATGCGGATCGGCTCGCCATGACCGGCGTCGGTGCGCAGGTTCTTGCCCAGGCGCTTGGCGTTGTGGGCAATCAGCGTATTGGCGGCATCCAGGATATGGCCGTGGGAGCGGTAGTTCTGCTCCAGCTTGATCAGGTTCTGGACCTGGAACTCGCGCTCGAAGGCCGCCATGTTGCCGACGTTGGCGCCGCGGAAGGCATAGATGCTCTGGTCGTCGTCGCCGACGGCGAAGACCGCGTTGTCGCGCCCAGCCAGCAGCTTGAGCCAGTTGTACTGCAGGTTGTTGGTGTCCTGGAACTCGTCGACCAGGATATGGCGGAAGCGCGCCTGGTAGTGCTCGCGCAGCGCCTGGTTGCGCGACAGCAGTTCATAGGTGCGCAGCAGCAGTTCGGCAAAATCGACCACGCCCTCGCGCTGGCACTGCTGGTCGTAGAAGTCATAGAGTTCGACGAACTTGCGGTGGTAGTCGTCATGGACTTCCACGTCCTTGGCGCGCAGGCCCTCGTCCTTGGCGCCGTTGATGAAGTACATCAGGCTGCGCGCCGGGTACTTCTCGTCGTCGATGTTGAGCGCCTTCAACATGCGCTTGATCATCGACAGCTGGTCCTGGGTATCGAGGATCTGGAAGCTCTGCGGCAGCGCGGCGTCGCGGTAATGGGTGCGCAGCAGCCGGTTGCACAGGCCGTGGAAGGTGCCTATCCACATGCCGCGGGTGTTAATCGGCAGCATGGCCGACAGCCGCGTCATCATTTCCTTGGCGGCCTTGTTGGTGAAGGTGACCGCCAGCAGGCCGGCGGGAGAAACCTGCCCGGTCTGGATCAGCCAGGCGATGCGGGTGGTCAGCACGCGCGTCTTGCCGGAACCGGCGCCGGCCAGGATCAGGGCCGATTGCGCCGGCAGTGTCACCGCGGCAAGTTGTTCTGGATTGAGGTTGTGAAGTAGATTTTGCATCCGCAGGATTATAAGCCGGTGTATCGGTGGTCTGTAACAATCCGGCGGAGAGCGGAATTGTGGAGGTGAAGGGGATAGTTGCCGTTGCTTTTGACGTACGCGCAGCGACAGTTGCAGTTAAAGCACGCGCAGCGACAGTTGCCGTTGCCGTTGCCGTTGCCGTTGCCGTTGCCGTTGCCGTTGCCGTTGCCGTTGCCGTTGCCGTTGCCGTTGCCGTTGCCGTTGCCGTTGCCGTTGCAGTTGCAGTTGCAGTTGCAGTTGCAGTTGCAGTTGCAGTTAAGTCCCGTTGAGCGCGCCGTGACGTCGGTGCGTGGAGCGGGAAAAGGTGCGGCGTCTGTCTGAGCGCCGCGCAGCGGAGCGAGTTTAGCCGCGCCCCGCTCCATGCATCGACGGCACGGGGACCCTCGCGCAGCGAGGGCGCGATCACCGGGTCGCCTTTTCTTGCCTACTTCTTTTGGCGAAGCAAAAGAAGTAGGTCGCCCGCCGGGGCGAACTCCCGGCCTGGTCATGACGACAGTGCAGTTGGCTTGTTTCACCAGGGGTAAGGCGTCACTGCGAAGCAGCAGTTGCTTTTGAAGTTTGAAGTTTCAATACGAACGTCAACGACAACAGCGACAGTGCTGCCCGTGCCTTGCCGGGTGACGCAATGCGATTGCACTGCCGTGGAGACAAGCCGGGAGTCCGTCCCGGCGGCCGGGTCACTTTTTTTGCTTCGCCAAAAAAAGTAACCAAAAAAAGGCGACCCGGTGATCGCGCCCCCGCTGCGCGGGGGTTCCCGTGCCAGCGGTACCCGGAGCGGGGCGCGGCTAAACTCGCCAAGCTGCGCTTGGCTCAGACAGACGCCGCACCTTTTCCCGCTCCGGGCACCGCTGACACGGCGCGCTCAACGGGATTTCACTGCAACTGCCACTTCAAAAGCAACGGCAACTGTCGCTGCGCGTACGTCAAAAGCAACTGCAACTGCAACTGCGTCCTACGGCTTTCATCTTTCAGCACCGATGCAAGGCCCTGCCCATCGCCATGGCACAACGCCCCCACCGAACTAGCCCCCGCCGCGCAGCATTGCGCGAAAACCATCCCCTCAGCCGAACAGGCCTACCAGCTCACGTGCCGCCGCCTCTGGATCGTCGGCAAAGTAGACGCTGCTGATGACCGCCACCATGTCCGCCCCCGCCGTCACCAGCGGCGCCGAGTTTTCCCGCGTCATGCCGCCAATCACCACGTTCGGCACCGTCAGCGCGTCCCTGGCCCGGGTCACGATGTCGGCCGGCGTGCTGACCTCGTACTTCTTGATCCGCGACGGATAGAAGCCGCCGAAAGCCACATAGCTGGCGCCGGCCTGCTGCGCCGACTGCGCCAGCTCGAAGCTGCCGTAGCAGGAGGCGCCCACGATGCGGTCCGGGCCGACCTGCGCCCGCACCGCCGCTACCGCGGCATCGGTGCCGCCGACATGCACGCCGTCGGCGTTTAGTTCCACGCACAGTTCCGGATAGTCATTGATAATGAAAGGCTTGCCGTGCCGGCGGCACAGCGCCAGCAGCGCGCCGGCCTGCTCGCGCCGCTGCGCTTCACCGGCCGTCTTGTGCCGGTACTGCAGCAGGGCCGCGCCGCCGCGCAGCGCGGCGTCGCTCACTTCCACCAGCCTGGCCGTGTCGTCCCAGTCCGGCGTGACCAGGTACAGCCCCTTCAGCGTTGTCTGCATTGCCTTCTCCTCATGCAATCCGGCCAGCCATCGGCGACGATGGCGAGGCGGCGAAGCGGCGCGCGATGCGTCCGGCCAGGTAGGCTTCGCGGCCGGCCTCGACCGCCAGCCGCATCGCCCGCGCCATGCGCACCGGGTCCTGCGCGCCGGCGATCGCCGTGTTCATCAGCACGCCGTCGCAGCCCAACTCCATCGCAATGGCGGCGTCGGAAGCGGTGCCGACGCCGGCATCGACCAGCACCGGCACCCTGGCCTGCTCGATGATCAGGGACAGGTTCCACGGATTCAGAATGCCCATGCCCGAGCCGATCAGCGAAGCCAGCGGCATCACCGCCACGCAGCCGAGGTCTTCCAGCATGCGCGCCTGGATCGGGTCGTCGCTGCAATAGACCATCACGTCAAAGCCATCCTTGACCAGCCGCTCGGCCGCCTTCAGCGTCTCGGGCATGTTGGGAAACAGGGTCTTCTCGTCACCCAGCACTTCCAGCTTGACCAGCTTGTGGCCGTTCAGGAGCTCGCGCGCCAGGTGCAGGGTGTAGACCGCGTCCTCGGCGTTGTAGCAGCCGGCGGTGTTGGGCAGGATGGTGTAGCGCGACGGCGGCACCGCGTCCAGCAGGCTGGGCGCGTTCGGGTCCTGGCCGATATTGACCCGGCGGATCGCCACCGTGATGATGTCAGCGCCGCTGGCCTCCGTGGCCAGGCGGGTCTGCTCCAGGTCCTTGTACTTGCCGCTGCCTACCAGGAGGCGCGAGTTGTAGGTGGTGCCGGCGATGGTCAGGCCATCAGTGTGCTTGCTCATGCTTTCCTTTCGATGTGGGGCGGTGCGGCGCCAGGCTCAGCCGCCGCCGATGGCGCGCACGATGTCGACCCGGTCGCGCGGCTGCAGCTGGCGCGCCGCCCAGGACTGGCGCGGCACCACCTCGCGGTTCACGGCGATGGCCAGCGCCTTGCCGGCCAGGTCCAGGCTGGACACCAGGTCGGCGATGCATGCACCCTGCTGCAGCGCATGCGGCGCGCCGTTGAGTTCGATCTCCATCATGCCGGCAGCCCTATTGCTTGCGATAGATTTCGGCGCCGTTCCTGACGAACTCCACCGCCTTGACTTCCATGCCCTGCTTCAGCGCCGCCACTTCGGAGATGCCTTCGCGGTTGGCATAGTCGCGCACTTCCTGCGTGATTTTCATCGAGCAGAAATGCGGTCCGCACATCGAGCAGAAATGCGCCACCTTGGCCGAGTCCTTGGGCAGGGTCTCGTCGTGGAATTCACGCGCCTTGTCCGGGTCCAGGCCGATGTTGAACTGGTCTTCCCAGCGGAACTCGAAGCGCGCCTTGGACAGCGCGTTGTCGCGGATCTGCGCGCCAGGATGGCCCTTGGCCAGGTCCGCCGCATGGGCCGCGATCTTGTAGGTGATGATGCCGTCCTTGACGTCGGTCTTGTTGGGCAGGCCCAGGTGCTCCTTGGGCGTGACGTAGCACAGCATCGCGGTGCCGTACCAGCCGATCTGCGCGGCGCCGATGCCGGAGGTGATGTGGTCGTAGCCGGGCGCGATGTCGGTCGTCAGCGGTCCGAGCGTATAGAACGGCGCCTCGTGGCACTGTTCCAGCTGCAGGTCCATGTTTTCCTTGATCAGCTGCATCGGCACATGGCCAGGGCCTTCGATCATCACCTGCACGTCATGCTTCCAGGCGATCTGGGTCAGTTCGCCCAGGGTTTTCAGCTCGCCCAGCTGGGCTTCGTCGTTGGCGTCGTAGATCGAGCCCGGACGCAGGCCGTCGCCGAGCGAGAAGGCGACGTCGTACTGCTTCATGATTTCGCAGATGTCCTCGAAATGCTCGTACAGGAAGCTTTCGCGGTGATGCGCCAGGCACCACTTGGCCATGATCGAGCCGCCGCGCGAGACGATGCCGGTCATGCGCTTGGCCGTCAGCGGCACATAGCGCAGCAGCACGCCGGCGTGGATGGTGAAGTAGTCCACGCCCTGCTCGGCCTGCTCGATCAGGGTGTCGCGGAAGATTTCCCAGGTCAGGTCCTCGGCCTTGCCGTTGACCTTTTCCAGCGCCTGGTAGATCGGCACCGTGCCGATCGGCACCGGCGAATTGCGGATGATCCACTCGCGGGTTTCATGGATGTGCTTGCCGGTCGACAGGTCCATCACGGTGTCGCCGCCCCAGCGAATCGACCAGGTCATCTTTTCCACTTCCTCGCCGATGGAAGACGTGACCGCCGAGTTGCCGATGTTGGCGTTGATCTTCACCAGGAAGTTGCGGCCGATGATCATCGGCTCGGACTCGGGGTGGTTGATGTTGTTTGGGATGATGGCACGGCCGCGGGCCACTTCGCTGCGCACGAATTCCGGCGTGATCTCGTCCGGAATCGCGGCGCCGTAGGCCTGGCCGGGATGCTGGCGGCCCATCAGGTCGGCCAGCTTCTGGCCCATCGGGCCGGCGTTCTTCAGGCTTTCCAGGTATTCCTTGCGGCGCAGGTTCTCGCGGATGGCGATGTATTCCATCTCGGGCGTGATGATGCCCTGGCGCGCATAGTGCATCTGGGTCACGTTCTTGCCGGGAATGGCGCGGCGCGGCTTCCTGTGCAGGTTGAAACGCAGCTCTGCCAGCTTGGGGTCGTTCAGGCGCTCAATGCCGTACTGCGAGGTCGGGCCGGCCAGTTCCTCGGTGTCGCCGCGCTCGGCGATCCAGGCTGCGCGCAGCGGCGCCAGGCCGGAGCGGATGTCGATCTGGGCTTCGGGGTCGGTGTAGGGGCCGGAGGTGTCGTACACATAGACCGGCGGATTCGGCTCGGCGCCGAACGAGGCCGGCGTGTCGCTCTGGCTGATCTCGCGCATCGGCACGCGGATGTCCGGGCGCGAGCCTTCGACATAGATCTTGCGGGAATTGGGCAGCGGCTGGACTGCGGCTTCGTCCACCTGGGCGGTGGCGGCGAGAAAGTGCGGATTGGCGTTCATGGCTTCCTTCGGGCAGAGAAGCGAAGGAAGTCCGGGTGCGGTGCGGCCGGCTGCTTCCCTTCGCTGGCATTATCCAGATCAGGTTGGAGGGTATTTCTCACCCGCTTGCAGCATTTCCCGCAAACAGGACCCCTAGCATTTTTTCCGCCGGTTCCCTGGCGGTCGGGCGATTATAGCCCTATCAATTGCGGCTGTGCAGAGATTTCGGCGTGGATTATTCCAGGCTCCGGATACCCTGCCTGCAGCAGGGTTTCGAACTTTTCCGGCGGCAAGGGATGGGAAAACAGATAGCCCTGGCCATACTGGCAACCAGCGGCGCGCAGCAGCGCTTTCTGCTCCTCGGTCTCGATGCCTTCGGCGATCACCTTGATGCCCAGCCGGCGCGCCATCAGGATGATGGTTTCCGCGATGGCGCGGTCGTCCTCGTTCGTTGCCATGTCGCGGATGAAGGAACGGTCGATCTTCAGGTAGTCGATGGCGAATTTCTTCAGGTAGGCCATCGAGGAATAGCCGGTGCCGAAGTCGTCGATGGCAATCTGCATGCCGGCATCGCGATAGGTCTGCAACTGCCGGTCGACGTCGCCCGAAGCGTTGAGCAGCACGCCTTCGGTGATTTCCACCACGATGGCCTGGCCGGGCAGGCCCAGGCTGCACAGATGATCGGCCCAGGACAGCGACTTGGGCGCAAGGAACTGCAGCGGCGACTTGTTGACGCTGACCTGGAAAGTCTTTCCGGTCAGCACGCTCCAGCGACTGGCCCAGCGCGCCGCCTCGCAGAAGACCCAGTCGCCGATCGGGGCGATCAGGCCGGTTTCCTCCGCCACCTGGATGAATGCGCCCGGCCCCACCATGCCGCGCTCCGGATGCTGCCAGCGCACCAGCGCTTCGGCCTTGAGCACGCTGCCGTCGGCCAGGTCGACCACGGGCTGGAAATGCAGCCGCAATTGTTTCTTCTCGATCGCCACGCGCAGATCCTGCACCAGGCGCATGCGCTCCACGCTCTGCTGCTGCATGGCCGCGGTGAAATAGCAATGGCGGTTGCGCCCGGCCCCTTTGGCCGCATACATCGCCTGGTCGGCGTAGCGGATCAGTTCCTCCGCGCTGGACACGTCCTGCGGGTAAAACGCAACGCCAATGCTGGCTGACACGAAAGCGGTTTCATGGACTAGCAAAAACGGCCTGGCCAGCGCCTGCAGCACGTCCTGCACCACCCGCTCGATGTCGCCGATGTGGCTGAAGTCGGGCAGGACGGCGACGAATTCATCGCCGCTCAGGCGCGCCACGATATCGGTGGCGCGCAGGTGCGAAGCAATCCGGCGCGAGGCTTCCACCAGCAGCAGGTCGCCGATGTCGTGGCCGAACACATCGTTGACCTGCTTGAAATCGTCCAGGTCGATGAACAAGGCCGCTACCGACAGGCCGCTGCGCTCGGCCTTGCGCATTTCATGGCCCAGCCGCTCGATCAGCAGGCGCCGGTTGGGCAGCCCGGTCAGGCTGTCGAAATTGGCCTGGCGCCAGATGGTTTCCTCGGTGCGCTTCTTCTCGGTGATGTCGGAAAACTGCGCCAGGTAGCGTTGCACGCTGCCGTCGGGCGCCGTGATGGTGTTGATGGTCAGCCACTCCGGGTATTCCTCGCCGTTCTTGCGCCGGTTCCAGACCTCGCCGCACCAGGTGCCCTTGGCGAGCAGGCTGTCCCACATCTGCCGATAGAACAGGGCGTCATGCCGGCCCGAGCTCATGCACTGTGGATTCCTGCCGGCCACTTCCTCGAAACCATAGCCCGTGATGCGGGTGAATGCCGGGTTGATGGACAGGATATGGTTGGCGGCATCGGTCACCATCATCGCTTCGCTGCTATGCTCGTAGACCAGCGCGGCAATGCGCAAGGCGTCGGCCGCCTCTTTTTGTTCCCGGATATTCATGGCTTGGCTCAGGCGGATCAGGATGGTTTTTGAAGGACTGAATGATGGTCTGGCGGGGCTACTATTTTATTGATTCAGGTCAATAATTTCCTAGTAGAAATCAGTCATCAGACCGGCGCGTCGTTCCCTGTCCTGCCGTCCCTTATAATCACCGGTTTCGCCTACACCCAGCCAAATCATGGAATTAGCCAAGTCCTTCGAGCCCGCCGACATAGAAAAACACTGGCGCACCGAGTGGGAAAGCCGCGGTTACTACACCGCCACCACCGACAGCAGCCGGCCCGCCTTCAGCATCCAGCTGCCGCCGCCCAACGTGACCGGCACGCTGCACATGGGACACGGCTTCAACCAGACCATCATGGATGGCCTGACGCGCTACTACCGCATGCGCAACTACAACACCGCATGGATCCCCGGCACCGACCACGCCGGCATCGCCACCCAGATCGTGGTGGAGCGCCAGCTCGATGCGCAAAAGGTCTCGCGCCATGATCTCGGCCGCGCGGCCTTCCTGGAAAAGGTCTGGGAGTGGAAGGAAAAATCCGGCTCCACCATCACCGGCCAGATGCGCCGCCTCGGCGCCTCCACCGACTGGAGCCGCGAATACTTCACGATGGACGACAAGATGTCCAAGGCGGTCACCGAAGTCTTCGTTCGCCTGTCCGAGCAGGGCCTGATCTACCGCGGCAAGCGACTGGTCAACTGGGACCCGGTGCTGGGCACCGCGGTGTCCGACCTGGAAGTGGTGTCGGAAGAGGAAGACGGCAGCATGTGGCACATCCGCTATCCGCTCGCTGACGGCAGCGGCCACATCACGGTGGCCACCACCCGGCCGGAAACCATGCTGGGCGACGTGGCGGTGGCGGTCGATCCGACCGACGAGCGCTATGCCCACCTGGTTGGCAGGATGCTGACGCTGCCGCTGACGGGCCGCGAGATTCCGCTGATCGCCGATGAATACGTGGACAAGGAATTCGGCACCGGCTGCGTGAAGATCACGCCGGCGCATGACTTCAACGACTATGCGGTCGGCCAGCGCCATGACCTGGCGCCGATCTCCATCATGACGCTGGACGCGAAGATCAACGACAACGGCGCCGCGCCCTACCGCGGCCTGGACCGTTTCGCCGCCCGCAAGCAGATCGTGGCCGACCTCGACGCGCAGGGCCTGCTGGAATCGGTCAAGCCGCACAAGCTGATGGTGCCGCGCGGCGACCGTACCGGCGTGGTGATCGAGCCGATGCTGACCGACCAGTGGTTCGTCGCGATGAGCAAGCCGGCGCCGGAGGGCACCCATTTCCCCGGCAAGTCCATCGCCGAGGTGGCGCTGGAAAAGGTAGCCAGCGGCGAAGTGCGCTTCATCCCCGAAAACTGGACCACCACCTACAACCAGTGGCTCAACAACATCCAGGACTGGTGCATTTCCCGCCAGCTCTGGTGGGGCCACCAGATTCCGGCCTGGTATGACGACGAAGGCAATGTCTATGTCGCCCGCAGCGAGGAGGAAGCGCGCCAGAAGGCCGGCGGCAAGGCCTTGAAGCGCGACGAAGACGTGCTCGACACCTGGTTCTCGTCGGCGCTGGTGCCCTTCTCCTCGCTCGGCTGGCCGGAAAAGACGCCGGAATACGACCTGTTCCTGCCGTCCTCGGTGCTGGTGACGGGCTTTGACATCATCTTCTTCTGGGTTGCCCGGATGGTGATGATGACCACCCACTTCACCGGGAAGGTGCCGTTCCGCGACGTGTACGTGCACGGCCTGGTGCGCGACGCCGCCGGCCAGAAGATGTCCAAATCCAAGGGCAACACGCTGGACCCGATCGACCTGATCGACGGCATCGCGCTGGAAGACCTGGTGGCCAAGCGCACCGTCGGCCTGATGAACCCGAAGCAGGCCGACAGCATCGCCAAGGCCACGCGCAAGGAGTTCCCGAACGGCATCCCGGCCTATGGCACCGATGCGCTGCGCTTCACCATGGCCAGCTATGCCTCGCTGGGCCGCAACATCAACTTCGATCTCGGCCGCTGCGAGGGCTACCGCAACTTCTGCAACAAGCTGTGGAACGCCACCCGCTTCGTGCTGATGAATACCGAGGGCCGCGATTGCGGCATCGACGCCGACGAATCCGCGCTCGACTATTCCGCGGCCGACCGCTGGATCGTCTCGCTGCTGCAGCGCGCCCAGGCCGAGGTGGAGAAGGGATTTGCCGATTACCGCTTCGACAACATCGCTTCCGCCATCTACAAGTTCATCTGGGACGAGTACTGCGACTGGTACCTGGAAGTGGCCAAGGTGCAGGTGCAGACCGGCACCGAGAACCAGCAGCGCGCCACCCGCCGCACCCTGCTGACCGTTCTGGAAGCCGTGCTGCGCCTGGCGCATCCGGTGATCCCGTTCATCACCGAGGAACTGTGGCAGACCGTGGCCCCGCTGGCCGGCCGCGCACCGGCCGGCGGCGAATCCATCATGCTTCAGCCCTACCCGGTCGCCGAAGCCGGCAAGGTCGACGAGCAGGCCGAGCAGTGGATGGCGCAGCTGAAGGCCATGACCGATGCCTGCCGCAACCTGCGCGGCGAGATGCAGTTGTCGCCGGCGCAGAAAGTGCCGCTGCTGCTGGAAGGCGAGCAGGCGCTCCTGCAGTCGTTCGCGCCCTACCTGCAGGCGCTGGCCAAGCTGTCGGAAGTGCAGGTGCTGGCAACGCTGCCGGACTCGCCGGCGCCGGTGTCGGTGGTGGGCAATGCCAAGCTGATGCTCAAGGTGGAGATCGACGTCGCCGCCGAGCGCGAGCGGCTGAGCAAGGAAATCACCCGCCTGGAAGGCGAGATCGCCAAGGCCAATGCCAAGCTGTCCAACGAGAGCTTCGTCGCCCGTGCGCCGGCCCAGGTGGTGGCGCAGGAAAAGGAGAGGTTGACCAGCTTCTCCGGCACGTTGGACAAGCTGCGCGAGCAACTGGGCAAGCTGGCGAAAGCCTGAGTTTGACAAGACCGGTTGCGGCGCTTTGCTTGCGCGCTGCAGCCGCTTCGGGCATGAAACGCAACACGACAAACGCCGGTCCTCCGGCGTTTTTCTTTATACGAAAGAAATATTCAGCCCGGGCAGGATGATGCCGGAAAATGCGCTGATCCAGGTCTGCCCGGCTTCGATGGGATAGGCCTCGGTCCAGGTGCCGGTGGTGATGATCTCGCCGGCGGCCAGCGGCGGGAACTGCGGCTGCTTCTGCAGCATGGCATGCAGGTGCCACAGCGCCTGCACCGGGCTGCCCATCACGTCGCTGCCGAAGCCGGCGCCGCGCAGGCTCATCACGCCATCCCTGCCCCAGGACATCGAAATGCTGGCCATGCCCAGCACCTCGCCCAGGTTGCGGCGGGTTTCGACCGATACGCCCTTGGGTTCGCCGACGATCAGGGCGCCATGCAGGCCGAAGGCGGCCACCGCGTCGGCCGGCTCGAATGTCCAGCCGGGATAGGGACAGGTGACGATCTCGAAGCCATGCGCCATCCATTCGATGCAGTCGGCCAGCTGCCTGGGGCTGGCATCCGGCGCGGGCGTTGCGCCCAACTTGAACACCACTTCCGGCTCCAGCCGCGGCTGCTGGGCGCCGGCCAGGCTCTGGATGCCGTGGTTGTCCGGCGCAAAGCGCACGGTGCTGTCGAACAGCGGCGCCCAGATCGGTTCCTTGAGGGCCTCGGTCTCGCTCAACCGCGGCCAGGCGGCGCGGTTGGTGAAGCCGATCTTGCGCCCGACCATGGTTTCCCCCTGCGCGATCCGGATATCCATGATGTTCTTGGCAACTTCATAGCCATCCGCCATCGACAGCGGGCCTTGCGACGACAGGCAGGGAATCAGTTCGGCATCGGCACGGGCTGCGAGCAGGCGATGTGCATGGCGGGCAGCTTGGGCGGACAAAAGCATAGGGAACTCGCAGCAGGAAGGATAGGCGATCCGGGAAGACATCGCATTTTCAGCGACGGACAATCTTTGCACAAGCCTTCCCGCCGCCAATTGCGTCCACGCAAGCCGCCTGGGCAGCGCCGGGCATGAAAGCCGGTATCAGCCCATGCTGGCGGGGTCCCACAGATCGCCGTTCGGACTGGTGCGCGGCGCGGCGATGCCAAAATGACTATAGGCCGCCGGCGTGGCGATGCGGCCGCGCGGCGTGCGCTGCAAAAAGCCCTGCTGGATCAGGTAGGGCTCCAGCACATCCTCGATGGTGTCGCGCTCCTCGCCGATGGCGGCGGCCAGGTTGTCGAGGCCGACCGGCCCGCCGCCGAACTTGAACAGCACCGCCTCCAGCAGCTTGCGGTCCATCAGGTCGAAGCCGACCGGGTCGACATCCAGCATCACCAGCGCCGCATCGGCAATGGCCTTGGTGATGGCGCCGTTGCCCTTGACCTCGGCATAGTCGCGCACCCGGCGCAGCAGCCGGTTGGCGATACGCGGCGTGCCGCGGCTGCGGCGCGCGATTTCCAGCGCGCCTTCATCGTCGATCGGCGCATTGAGCAGCGCCGAACTGCGGCTGACGATGCGCGCCAGCTGGTCCGGCGTATAGAATTCCAGCCGGCCGACGATGCCGAAACGGTCGCGCAGCGGGTTGGTCAGCATGCCGGCGCGGGTGGTGGCGCCGACCAGCGTGAAGGGCTGCAGGTCCAGCCGCACCGAGCGCGCGGCCGGGCCTTCGCCGATCATGATGTCGATCTGGTAATCCTCCAGCGCCGGATACAGGATTTCCTCGACCACCGGCGACAGCCGATGGATCTCGTCGATGAACAGCACGTCATTGGCCTCAAGGTTGGTCAAGAGCGCGGCCAGGTCGCCGGCGCGCTCCAGCACCGGGCCGGACGTCTGGCGCAGGTTCACGCCCATTTCCCGCGCGATGATATGCGCCAGCGTGGTCTTGCCCAGGCCGGGAGGGCCGAACAGCAGCGTGTGGTCGAGCGCTTCCTTGCGGTTGCGGGCGGCGGCGATGAAGATTTCGAGCTGGCCGCGCACCTTTTCCTGGCCGACATACTCGTCGAGTTGCTTGGGCCGCAGCGCCCGTTCGATCGCTTCCTCGTTCGGCGAGGCCGGCGTGGCGGCGATGATGCGTTGTTCCGAAAAATTGTCTGTCTGGATGCTCATGGCGTGGGTCCTGCGCTTGTCTGTTTACAGTGCGCACTGCATGCAGTGCGCTTAATCCCTACCCCTTGGACAGGGCTTTCAGCGCCAGCTTGATGCCTTCCGACACCCCGGCGCCGGCCGGCACCTGCTTCATTGCCAGCGTGGCTTCCTTGTCGGAGTAACCCAACGCCAGCAGTGCATTGAGGATATCGGAACTGGCGTCGCCGTGCTGCGCGCCGCCCGCGCCGATGTCGGCGCCCAGCTTGCCCTTCAATTCGAGCAGCAGGCGCTCGGCGGTTTTCTTGCCGATGCCCGGGATCTTGGTCAGCCGACCCGATTCCTGCAGCGTGACCGCGCTGGACAATTCGGCGACCGACATGCCGGACAGGATGGACAGCGCGGTACGGGCGCCCACACCCGAGATCTTGATCAACTGGCGGAACACTTCGCGTTCCTCGGCATTGCCGAAGCCGTACAATAAATGCGCATCCTCGCGCACCGCCAGATGGGTCAGCAGCACCACCTTTTCCCCCAGCCCCGGCAGGTTATAGAAGGTGCTCATCGGGACGCTGACTTCGTAGCCGACACCGCTGCAATCGATCAGCAGTTGCGGTGGATTTTTTTCAAGCAAAGTTCCGGAAAGTCGGCCTATCATCTGGTTAAGCTTTCATATAAGTGTTGGAATCATACAGGACTACAGGACACCGCCATGGTTGATGCCGGAGACGACCTTATTGTGATCCCGCCCCGCCCGTCGGCACTGCAAAAGCTGCTGCAGATGCTGGCCTTGCTGGTTGGCATCGTGTGGGCATTGCCGCTGACGCTGGTCGGCCTGCTGCTGGCATTGCCGGTCATCGCCTGCCGCGGCGAGGTGCGGCTGGTGCGCTCCGCACGCGCGCCGGCGCTGCTGTTCAGCGGCCGGGCTGCGGATTACATGCTGGAGCGGCATCCTTTCGGCGCGATGTGCGCAATGGCGATTGGCCATGTAGTGATTGCCGAACGCAGCAGTTTGACCCGCCGCATCCTGACCCATGAACTGGCGCATGTGCGCCAGGCCGCCTGCTGGGGCATTTTATTTCCCTTCGTCTATCTTGGCGCCAGCGCTTGGGCGCTGCTGCGCGGCCAGGATGCCTACTGGAACAACGTGTTTGAAATTGCCGCGCGCAAGGCGGAACGGCACGCCTGAGGCCGTCGGGAGTAAGCGAGCAGCCGGCGCGGGGCGCCATGCCTGAAGCGCAATAGGCTGCCCATCGTTCGGCCCAGTCGGCAATTTGGTGCAATGTCCTTGGGGCATGGAATTTTCCAAAGCCGTTGCAGTTGCAGTGGCTTCGGCCGTTGATGTTGCAGTGGCTTCTGCCGTTGCCGTTGCTTTTGAAGTGGCCGTTGCAGTGAAATCCCGTTGAGCGCCCCGCTCCGGGTACCGCTGGCACGGGCACCCCGCGCAGCGGGGCGCGATCACCGGGTCGCCTTTTTTTGGTTACTTTTTTTGGCGAAGCAAAAAAAGTGACCCGGCCGCCGGGACGGATTCCCGGCTTGTCTCCACGGCAGTGCAGCCGCATTGCGTCACCCGGCAACGCTCGGGCAGCACTGTCGGTGTTGCCTTTAGCAGTGATCGCAGCGCACTGCTAAAGGCAACTGCAACTGCTGCTTCGCAGTGACGTCTTTCCGCCGGGTGAAACAAGCCGACTGCACTGTCGTCATGACCAAGCCGGGAGTTCGCCCCGGCGGGCGACCTACTTCTTTTGCTTCGCCAAAAGAAGTAGGCAAGAAAAGGCGACCCGGTGATCGCGCCCTCGCTGCGCGAGGGTCCCCGTGCCGTCGATGCATGGAGCGGGGCGCGGCTAAACTCGCCAAGCTGCGCTTGGCTCAGACAGACGCCGCACCTTTTCCCGCTCCACGCACCGACGGCACGGCGCGCTCAACGGGATTTAAAAGCAACGGCAACTGCAACTTCAAAAACAACGGCAACGGCAACGGCCACTGCAACTGCAACTGCAACTGCAACTGCAACTGCAACTGCAACCGTGCCCCACAGCCCCGCCAATCTGCAATCCAGCAGTTACATCGGCAATCTCACCAAGCCCACGCAATAGCCCCCAAGGGTCAAACCGTCTAGCCAACCAGCCGTCCGCCCCGCACCCGCAGGCCGCGGCGCGACAGGCCCGGCGCCAGGCCGTTGAGCATGGCCAGGGTCTCGCCGCTGTGGGCATGGCAGATCGCCACGCCCAGCGCATCGGCGGCATCGGTGCCGGGCAGGCCCGGCAGCACCAGGAGGCGCTGCACCATGTCCTGCATCTGCTGCTTGGCCGCCTTGCCGTGGCCGACCACCGCCTGCTTGACCTGCAGCGCAGTGTATTCCGACACCAGCAATTCGTTGTGCACCAGCGCGCAAATCGCCGCGCCGCGCGCCTGGCCCAGGAGCAGCGTGGACTGCGGATTGACGTTGACGAATACCTTCTCGATCGCGGCGCAGTCCGGCTGGTAGGTGCGCACCACTTCCGACACGCCCGCCAGGATGGTTTTCAGGCGGGACGGCAAATCGGCATCGACGGTGCGGATGGTGCCGGAAGCGATATAGGCAAGCTTGTTGCCTTCCTTGTGGATGACGCCAAAGCCGGTCACCCGCAGGCCGGGATCGATGCCGAGTATGCGCATGATTGCCTGCCCCGCCGGATCAGTGACGGAAATGGCGGGTGCCGGTGAGCACCATCACCACGTCCTGCTCGTCGGCCGCGGCGATCACTTCCTGGTCGCGCATCGAGCCGCCCGGCTGGATCACCGCGGTCGCGCCCGCGGCCACCACCACGTCGAGGCCGTCGCGGAACGGGAAGAAGGCGTCCGACGCCACCGCGGAGCCGGCCAGCGACAGGCCGGCATTCTGCGCCTTGATCGAGGCGATGCGGGCCGAGTCGACCCGGCTCATCTGGCCGGCGCCCACGCCCAGCGTCATGCCGTTGCCGCAGAAGACGATGGCGTTCGATTTGACGAACTTGGCCACGCGCCAGGCGAACATCAGGTCCTGCATCTGCTGCGGCGTCGGCTGGCGCTTGCTGACCACCTTCAGCTCGGCTACCTGCACGTTCTTCGCATCCGGCGACTGCACCAGGAGGCCGCCGCCGACGCGCTTGAAGTCATGGGCATTGATGCCATTGCCCAGCGGGATTTCCAGCAGGCGCACATTCTGTTTGGCAACGAACACCTTGCGCGCTTCCTCGGTGAACGACGGCGCGATCAGCACTTCGACGAACTGCTTGGCGACCGCTTCGGCCGCCGCGCCGTCGAGTTCCTGGTTGAACGCGATGATGCCGCCGAAGGCCGAGGTCGGGTCGGTCTGCAGCGCCTTGCTGTAGGCCTCCAGCGGGTTGGCGCCAACCGCCACGCCGCAGGGATTGGCATGCTTGATGATCACGCAGGCGCTGCCTTCGAAGGTCTTCACGCATTCCCAGGCGGCGTCGGCGTCGGCGATGTTGTTGTAGGACAGCTCCTTGCCCTGCAGCTGGCGGTAGTTGGCCAGCGCGCCGGCCGGCACGGCCAGGTCGCGGTAGAAGGCGGCCGACTGGTGCGGATTCTCGCCGTAGCGCATTTCCTGCACCTTCTCGAAATGCAGGTTCAGCGTCTCCGGATAGGCGCTGCGGCTGGCGTGGGCCAGGTCGTCGCCCAGGGACGTGAAGTAGTTGGTGATCGCGCTGTCGTACTGCGCGGTATGGGCGAACACCTTCTTGGCCAGCGCGAAGCGGGTGGCATAGCCGACCTCGCCGGACCCGGACTGCAGCTGGGCCAGCACCGGCGCATAGTCGGACGGGTCGCACAGCACGATCACGTCCTTGTGGTTCTTGGCCGAGGAACGCAGCATCGCCGGGCCGCCGATGTCGATGTTCTCGATCGCGTCTTCCAGCGAGCATTCCTCGCGCGACACCGTCTGCACGAAGGGATAGAGATTGACCACCACCATGTCGATGGTCGGGATGCCATGCTGCTCCAGCGCCGCCGCATGCTCCGGGAAGTCGCGCCGCGCCAGGATGCCGCCGTGCACTTTCGGATGCAGGGTCTTGACCCGGCCATCCAGCATTTCCGGGAAGCCGGTGTAGTCGGCCACTTCGGTCACTGCCACGCCGTTATCAGCCAGCAGCTTGGCGGTGCCGCCGGTGGACAGGATGTTGACACCCATGGCAGACAGCGCGCGGGCAAAGTCGAGCACGCCGGTCTTGTCGGAAACGGAGATGAGGGCTTGTTTGATCATGATGGAGATAGCCAAAGTGATTGATGTGGTGAAAGCCGTTGCGGTGTGCCATGGCAGACATGGCGCCTTGCGCGGCACGGCCGTAAGCATCCGACTCGGTGGACCCGGCGGCCCCGGTGGGGCAGCCTGGCGGGCGTCAGATCAGGCCGTGCTGCTGCAGCTTCTTGCGCAGGGTGTTGCGGTTGATGCCCAGCATTTCGGCCGCATGCGACTGGTTGCCCTCCGCGCGCGCCATGACTGCTTCCAGAATAGGTTTTTCAACGGTGAATACCACCATTTCATAGACATTCGAGGGCTGCTGCTCGCCCAGGTCCTTGAAATACTTTTCCAGACTCTTCTTGACGACGTCCTGGATGTTGTCTTTGCTCATATTCAGTAGTTGAGTGTTTTTATTATGGATTCAGGCTGCGAGCTTGTCGTCCGCCAGGCCGTACCGCAGCCGCTCGCCATAGGCGTGCTGGGCGCGGAAAAAGTCCCTGACGGCCGCGAGTTGCGCGTCGCAGTCCTCCAACAGATTCATTGCCCGGCGAAATGCCTCGCCGCCGGGCAGCGACCTTACGTACCAGCCTATGTGCTTGCGCGCGGTGCGCACGCCCAGGTAGGCGCCGTAAAACCCATAGTGCGCAAGCAGGTGTTCTTCCATCAGCGCCGCGACCTCGTCCACCAGCGGCGCCGGCAGATGGGTGCCGGTACGCAGGAAATGCGCGATTTCGCGGAAGATCCAGGGCCGGCCCTGGGCGGCGCGGCCGACCATCACCGCGTCGGCCCCGGTCGCCTGCAGCACCGCCCTGGCCTTTTCCGGCGAGGTGATGTCGCCATTGGCCACGACCGGAATGCCGACGCTGGCCTTGACCGCGGCAATGGTGTCGTACTCGGCCTCGCCGGCATAGCCGTCGGCCCGGGTGCGGCCATGCAGCGTCAGCATGGCGATGCCGCTGGCTTCGGCGATGGCGGCGATCTTCAGCGCGTTCTTGTGCTGGCGGTCCCAGCCGGTGCGGAATTTCAGCGTCACCGGCACGTCCACCGCGCCGGTGACCGCTTCAAGGATGGACGCCACCAGCGCCTCGTCCTGCAGCAGGGCAGAACCACACCAGCTGTTGCAGACCTTCTTGACCGGGCAGCCCATGTTGATGTCGATGATCTGGGCGCCGCGCTCGACATTGAAGCGGGCGCAATTGGCCAGCATCTGCGGGTCGGCGCCGGCGATCTGCACGGCACGCGGTTCCATCTCGCCATCGTGGTTGATGCGGCGGGAGGTCTTCTCGCTGGCCCACAGGCGTGGATCGGACGCCGCCATCTCGGACACCGCATAGCCGGCGCCAAGCTGCTTGCAGAGTTGGCGGAACGGACGATCGGTCACCCCTGCCATCGGAGCGACAAATACGTTGTTGCGCAACTGATAAGGTCCGATGTGCACGAGGTGGCCAAAAAACGAAAAGCGCTATTTTAGCCTCAATCGCCTCCCGCTCCGGGCCGTATACACACTTACTATGCAATGAGGCAACTAAATTGCTGTAACTACCTTAGTTGCCCAGTTCATCCAGGGCAGCCGTCAGGTGCGCATTGTCGGACCAGCGCAACACCTGCAGCGTTTCGCCGTCCCAGCGCAGGTGATTGATCGCCGCATTGAGCACGTCGAAATTGCGCGGCGCGCTGATGTCCATGCCGTGCGCGGCGCGGTAGACGCAGTCCAGCACGCCGCCGTGGCTGAACAGCGCGATGCGCTGGCCGCGATGCGCCTCGGCAATCCGGATCACCGCGTCGACCGCGCGCTGCGCGAATTCGGCGAAAGTTTCCGCCCGCCGTTCGCCATCCGGATAGCGGGCATGCGGGTCGCGCGCGCGCCACTGGGCATGCGCCTCCGGAAAACGCGCTTCCAGTTCCTCGTACAGCAGGCCCTCGAAGGCGCCGAAGCAGCGTTCCCGCAGCGCCGGGTCGGTGGAGAGCGGCATGCCCAGCGCGGTCGCCACCGCCTGCGCGGTGCTGCGGGCGCGGCCGAGGTCGCTGCTGATGATGGCGTCGAACTTCTCGTCAGCCAGCGCCCGCGCCAGTGCCGCCGCCTGGCGTTCGCCTTCCGCATTGAGCGGAATGTCCAGGTGGCCCTGCAGCCGTTTCTCGGCATTCCAGGCGGTTTCGCCGTGGCGGATCAGGAAAATCTCGGTCATGCGTATCTCTTTCAGTTGGTGCGGACGGTTTGCGGCGGCCTGATCTGCAGCCAGAAGGTCACCGGCCCGTCATTGGTCAGGCTGACCTTCATGTCGGCGCCGAACACGCCGGTGGCCACCACCGGATGCCGCTGGCGCGCGGCCGCCACGAAATGGTCGAACAGGCGCCGGCCCTGCTCGGGCGGCGCCGCCGGCGTGAACGAGGGCCGGGTGCCGGAACGGGTATCGGCCGCCAGCGTGAACTGCGGCACCAGCAGCAGGCCGCCGCCGACATCGGCCACGCTGCGGTTCATCTTGCCGGCTTCGTCGGAAAACACGCGATAGCCCAGCAGCTTGGTCAGCAGGGCGTCGGCTTCGCGTTCGCTGTCGTCGCGCTCGGCGCAGACCAGCACCATCAGGCCGGCGTCGATCGCGCCCACCAGCGCGCCATCGACCACCACGCCGGCGCTGCTGACCCGCTGCAAGAGCGCGATCACGCCAGGGTCACCCGGGCAAACTTGCGCTTGCCGACCTGCAGCACGAAGCTGCCCGCCTCGACCTTCATCGCCTTGTCGGACAGCACGGCGCCGTCGATGCGCACGCCGCCCTGCTCCACCATGCGCAGCGCCTCCGAGGTCGACGCGCACAGGCCGGCCTGCTTGAGCAGCTGGCCGATGCCCAGCGGCGCGCCGGACACCGCGACTTCGGCGATGTCGTCGGGAATGCCGCCGCGGGCGCGGTTGTCGAAATCGGCCAGCGCCGCCTCGGCCGCCGCGCGCGAATGGAAGCGCTCGACGATTTCCTGCGCCAGCAGCACCTTGATGTCGCGCGGATTGCGGCCACCCTCCACCTCGGCGCGGAACTGCGCGATCTCGGCCAGCGAACGGAAGGACAGCAGTTCCAGGTAGCGCCACATCATCGGGTCGGAAATGCTCATGATCTTGGCGAACATGGTGTTGGCCGGCTCGGTGATGGCGATGTAGTTGCCCTTGGACTTGGACATCTTGTCGACGCCGTCCGTGCCTTCCAGCAGCGGCATGGTCAGGATGCACTGCTGCTCCTGGCCATAGTGCTTCTGCAGTTCGCGCCCCACCAGCAGGTTGAATTTCTGGTCGGTGCCGCCCAGTTCCAGGTCGGCCTTCAGCGCCACCGAGTCGTAGCCCTGCATCAGCGGATACAGCAGCTCATGCACCGAGATCGGCGTGCCTTCCCTGAAGCGCTTGGTGAAGTCCTCGCGCTCCAGGATGCGGGCGACGGTATAGCGCGACGACAGCTCGATCATGCCGCGCGCGCCGAGCTGGTCGCACCACTCGGAGTTGTAGCGGATCTCGGTTCTGGCCGGGTCCAGCACCAGGCTGGCCTGGGCAAAGTAGGTCTTGGCGTTTTCCTCGATCTGCGCGCGCGTCAGCGGCGGCCGGGTGACGTTGCGGCCCGACGGGTCGCCGATCATGGAGGTGAAATCGCCGATCAGGAAAATGACCGTGTGGCCCAGATCTTGCAATTGCCGCATCTTGTTGAGCACGACGGTATGGCCCAGGTGCAGGTCGGGCGCAGTGGGGTCCAGGCCCAGCTTGATGCGCAACGGCTTGCCGTTTTTTTCAGATCGCAGCAACTTTTGCACCAGTTCCGACTCCACCAGCAGCTCATCGATACCGCGCTTGATGATATTGAGTGCGTTTTGCACGCTTTCGGTGAGCGGCAATGACTCTGCGGCCGGCGACGTAAGGCTTTGTTTCTCTTGAGAATGGTTGGTCATAACACTGATCAAAATGGCATTTTTGAGGGAAATCGACAATTTACGTTGTTATAATGCCGGCTTTCTTTAACCTTGCTCGATATCAACACGGCAACTTTTCGCCGATGTTGACGACAAAACGGCAGATTTTAACTGATCGAATGGTCGCTATAGATAAATTACTGAGCATGGGCGCGCGCAGCGCACGGTTTGTCGGATCGTCACGAAAGCACCGGATCATATCCGCATCGGCAGTATTCCTGGCCATGTGCGCCTTTGGCGCGGCCGGCGTTGCCCCGATGGCGCCTGACGCCTCCGACCTGCCGGTGCAGTCGATCGTCGAGGAGCTGGCCCTGCCCACGCTGGCGGAACAGGTCGCCGGCTTGACGCCCTCCGCCCAAACCTTCATCAACGAAGAGCGCGTCCGTTCCGGCGATACGCTGGCCACGCTGGCGCAGCGCCTCGGCATCGACGACGACGACGCCATCGCCTTCATCAAGACCGATCCAATTGCACGCGGCATGCTGCAGCTGAAGACAGGCAAGCGGGTACAGGCGCAAACCGGCGCCGACGGCCAGCTGCTGTGGATGAGCGCGGCCGATAACGATACTCGCGACAACACGCCGGTGAGGAACCTGCTCATCAAGCGCGACGGCGAGAGCTTCAAGGCCTCGGTGGTGGCGGCAGCGCTGGAAAAGCGGATGGAAATGCGGTCCGGCGAAATCCGTTCCTCCCTGTTTGCCGCTACCGACGTGGCGCAGATTCCAGATGCGATCGCCAGCCAGATCGTCGACATGTTTTCCACCAATATCGACTTCCGCACCGACCTGCGCCGCGGCGACCGCTTCAATGTGATCTACGAAACCTTCTGGCAGGACGGCGAGTACGTCCGTTCCGGGCGCATCCTGGCGGCCGAGTTCCGCAATGGCGGATCGACCTACCAGACCGTCTGGTTCGAGGAGCCGGGCAAGGCTGGCGGCTATTTCGGCTTCGACGGCAAGTCCCTGAAGAAGGCCTTCCTGAAGTCGCCGCTGGAATTCTCCCGCGTCTCCTCGGGCTTTTCGATGCGCATGCATCCGATCTCGGGACACTGGCGCCAGCACAAGGGCGTCGACTTCGCCGCCGCCACCGGCACCCCGATCCGGGCGTCCGGCGATGGCGTGGTGGAATTCTCGGGCGTGCAGAGCGGCTACGGCAACATCGTGGTCATCAAGCACTGGTCGAATTATTCGACCGCCTATGCCCACATGAGCCGCTTTGCCAGCGGCCTGCAGAAGGGCCAGAAAGTCAGCCAAGGCGACGTGATCGGCTATGTCGGCTCCACCGGCTGGTCCACCGGGCCGCACCTGCACTACGAGTTCCGCGTCAACAACGAGCCGCGCGATCCGCTGAGCATCGACCTGCCCAACGTGGCGCCGCTGGCAGGCGCCGAACTGCAGCGCTTCCGCAGGGTTGCCGGCGACATGACCCATCGTTTCGCGCTGATGATGCCGCAGGAAGATGCGGTCCGGGTGGCATCCAACTAGAACGCATCCTGCCGGCACCATGCCGGCTTCGTCCACTTTCATGGGACCGTTTTCCGAAACCGGCTTGCACGTCAGCGCAATCGGCCAAGGAAAGCGGTCTTTTTCATGGCGCACACTAATTCCTCATTGTTTATCGGCCTGATGTCCGGCACCAGCATGGATGGCGTTGACGGCGTGCTGGCTTCCATCGGCAGCGAGCCGACGCGCATTACGACGCTGGCGGCGGCGCACCGTCCCTTTCCGGACGAGTTGCGCGCCGCGCTGATGGCCTTGCAGGCGCCCGGCGAAAACGAAATCCACCGCGAGAGCCTGGCCGCCGATGCGCTTGCACGGCTCTACGCGCAGTGCGTGGCCGACCTGCTGGATGAGGCCGGCGTGTCCGCAGCGCAGGTCTGCGCCATCGGCGTGCATGGGCAGACCATCCGCCACCAGCCGGGGGCCGGCTATACCCGCCAGACCAACAACCCGGCGCTGCTGGCGGAGCTAGCCGGCATCGACGTGATCGCCGACTTCCGCAGCAGGGACATCGCCGCCGGCGGCCAGGGCGCGCCGCTGGTGCCGGCCTTTCACCACGCCATGTTTGCCGATCCGGCGCAGGCCATCGTGCTGGCCAACATCGGCGGCATCGCCAATATCAGCATCCTCGATCCGGCCAGCGACAGCGCCGCCGGCTTCGACACCGGCCCCGGCAATGCGCTGATGGATGGCTGGATATTCCGGCATCGCGGCCGGCATTACGACGACCAGGGCAGCTGGGCCGCCAGCGGCCGGGTCGATGCCGCGCTGCTGCAGGCCTTGCTCGACGAACCCTACCTGGCACTGCCGCCGCCCAAGAGCACCGGGCGCGACCTGTTCCATGCCGACTGGCTGGCCGCCCGCCTCGGGCCGTTCGGCATGCTGGCCCCGGTGGACGTGCAGGCCACCCTGGCGCGCTACACGGCGGTCACGCTGGCCGAGGCGATCCATCGTCATGCGCCGGCGGCCAGGGCGGTCTATGTGTGCGGCGGCGGCGCCTTCAATACCCATCTGCTGGACGAACTCGGGGCCGCGCTGGCGCAACTGAAGCAGCCGGTTGCGATTGCCGCCACCGATGCGCTGGGCATGGCGGCGCAGCATGTGGAAGCGCTTGCCTTTGCCTGGCTGGCGCAGCGCTTCGTCGCCCGCCTGCCCGGCAACCTGCCGGCCGTCACCGGCGCGCGCGGGCCGCGGATAATGGGCGCGCTCTACCCGGCCTGACCGGATGCCCGGCGCGCACGCGCGGCGCCAGGCCGGAACCGCGCCGGATAGTCACGCCACCGGCGCTGCCGTTCGCTACAGCGCCTTACTCGATTTTCATCCCGGTGCGGGCGACGACGTTCTTCGAGTCGGTGTAGTCCCTTTGCAGCAGCGCGCCGAACTGTTCCGGCGTCATGGCCTTCGGCTCGGCGCCCTGGTCGTGAATCGCGCTCTGCATTGCCGGGGTCTGCAGCAGGCTGTTGACTTCCCGGTTGACGCGCTCGACCACGTCCTTCGGCGTCTTGGCGGGCATGAAGAGGCCGTACCAGGTATTGACGTCGAAGCCCTTGTAGCCGGACTCGGCCACCGTCGGCACGTCCGGCAGCGAAGTGCTGCGCGCCGCCGAGGTGACGGCCAGCGCCCTCACCTTGCCGGCCTTGATCTGGCTCAGCGCCGAAGGCACCGAGGACACCGCCAGGTCGATGCTGCCGCCCAGCACGTCCATCATCGCGGCATTCGAACCCTTGTAGGGGACGTGGCGCAGCTTGATGTCGGCTGCCTGGTTGAAGCTTTCCGCGGCCAGGTGGATGGTAGTGCCGTTGCCCGGCGATCCGTAGGTAATGCTGTCGGGTGCGCTGCGCGCCGCGGCGACGACGTCGGCCAGCGACTTGAAGCGCGACTGCGCGCCGGTCACGATCACCACCGGGGTGTAGGCGACATGCGCCACCGCCGTGAAATCGCGCACCGGCTCATAGCTGAGTTCCTTGTAGAGCCAGGGAGCGACGGCCATGTTGTCCTTCTGGCCCATCAGCAGCGTATAGCCGTTCGGCGCGGCGCGGGCCGCCTCCGCAACGCCGATGGTGCCGCCGGCGCCGGGACGGTTGTCCGGCACCAGGTTCCATTTGGTCGATTCGCTCAGCCGGTTGGCTACCAGGCGCGACAGGATATCGGTGCCGCCGCCGGGCGGAAAGGGAATTACCAGACGGATCGGCTTGGCGGGAAAGGACTGCGCGTGCGCAGCGGCGGCGCCGCAGACGAAGACGGCGGTAATGAGGAGTTTCTTGAGCATGGCGAGTTTTCCGCAAAGCGGCAGCGATGCTGACAGCGGGCCGCGGCGCGCCTGTGGCGGAACCAGTAGGGAAAATGAAAGGCGCAAGTTTAGCGGAATCGTCGCGAGGGTGCGGCGGCTTTTCAGGCTGTGGCATCAAGCAGCCGGCCATGGCATTGGCATGCCATGGCCGGCGGCGACTTCCATGCGCCTTTCGCGGGCGCAACGCCTGTAGTCACGGCGCTGCGCACCAAGGCGCTCTAGTGGTTGCGCTGCTGCTTCGCGCCGCCTCCGGCGCCCTCGCCCGTCGAGGCCTTGGTATGGCTGGCGCCGTCCTTGCCGCTCTGCTTGTGCTGATGCGCCTTGGACTCGGCTTCGGTGGGCGTGTTGGCCTTCTGCTGGCTGGTCTTGTCGTTGGTTTTATCACTGCTCATGCTGTGCTCCTTGCAACGGTTTCATGCCACATCGACATATCCGTCTGACAAGAGGCGCCGCCGAAAGATTCCGGCGGCGCGCCGGCATCGGCTCAAAGCTTGAGCGGTTTCGTATGCCATACCTGCTCGGCATACTCGGCGATGGTGCGGTCGGAAGAGAACACGCCCATGCCGGCCACGTTCAGGATGGACTTCCTGGTCCACTCCTCGCTCTGGCGGTACAGGTCGTCGACCCTGTCCTGCGCCTCCATGTAGCTGCTGAAGTCGGCCAGCAGCAGGTAGTGGTCGCCGAAATTGACCAGCAGGTCGAACAGCTGCTGGAAGCGGCCCGGCTCGTCCGGCGAGAACACGCCGTCGCGGATCTGGTCCAGCACCTGGCGCAGCTCGGCATTGGTCTCGTACAGCTGCCGCGGCTGGTAGCCGTGGGCGCGGATGTCGGCCACTTGCGGCGTGGTGGCGCCGAAGATGAAGATGTTCTGCTCGCCGACCTGCTCCATGATCTCGATATTGGCGCCGTCCAGCGTGCCGATGGTCAGCGCGCCGTTCAATGCCAGCTTCATGTTGCCGGTGCCGGAAGCCTCGGTGCCGGCGGTGGAAATCTGTTCCGACAGGTCGGCCGCCGGGATGATCAGTTCGGCCAGGCTGACGCTGTAGTTGGGCATGAACACCACCTTGAGCCGGTCGCCCACGCGCGGATCGCTGTTGACCCTGGCCGCCACGTCGTTGATCAGCTTGATGACGAGCTTGGCGGTGTGGTACGCCGAGGCCGCCTTGCCGGCGAAGAGCACGGTGCGCGGCACCCAGTCGGCCTCCGGGTTGGCCAGGATGCGGTTGTAGCGCGCCACCACCTGCAGCAGGTTCAGCAGCTGGCGCTTGTATTCATGGATGCGCTTGACCTGCACGTCGAACAGCGAGTCCGGGTTCAGCGCAATGTCCATGTGCTCGCGCACCCAGTCCACCAGGCGCAGCTTGTTCTGGCGCTTGGCATGCTTGAAGCGCTGCGCGAAGTCGGGGTCGGCGGCCAGCGGCTTCAACTCGGCCAGCTGGTCGAGATGGCGCCGCCAGCCGCGGCCGATATGGCTGTCGATCAGGTTGGACAATCCCGGGTTGGCCTGCGCCAGCCAGCGCCGCGGCGTCACGCCGTTGGTCTTGTTGTTGAAGCGGTCCGGGAACACGCGGGCGAAGTCGGCGAAGATGGACTGCTTCATCAGTTCCGAGTGCAGGCGCGACACGCCATTGACCTTGTGGCTGGCCACCACCGCGACATAGGCCATGCGCACCCGGCGTTCGCCATGCTCGTCGATCAGCGAGAGCCGCCGCATCAGCTCGAAGTCATGGCCGAACTGCGCGGTCACGCTGTTCAAGAAGTCGGCATTGATGTCGAAGATGATGTTGAGATGGCGCGGCAGCAGCCGGCCCATCATCTCCACCGGCCAGGTTTCCAGCGCCTCGTGCATCAGGGTGTGGTTGGTATAGGAAAAGATGCGCTGCACCAGGCCCCAGGCATGGCTCCATGCGAGCTGGTGCTCGTCGAGCAGGATGCGCATCAGCTCCGGCACCGCCAGCACCGGATGGGTGTCGTTCAGGTGCACCGCGACATGGTCGGGCAGGCTGTCGAAGCTGTGGCCGTTGCGCAGGTGGCGCGCCATCAGGTCCTGCATGCTGGCCGAGACGAAGAAGTATTCCTGGCGCAGCCGCAGTTCGCGGCCGGACTGGGTGGAGTCGTCGGGATAGAGCACGCGCGACACGTTCTCGGAATGGTTCTTGTCTTCCACCGCGGCGAAGTAGTTGCCCTGGTTGAAGGCCGACAGGTCCATCTCGCTGGTGGCCTTGGCCGACCACAGCCGCAGCGTGTTGGTGGTCTCGGTGCCGTAGCCGGGGATGATGGTGTCGTAGGCCATGGCCAGCACATCCTCGCCGTCGAGCCAGCGCACCTTGTCGCCCTCCTTCTCGATACGGCCGCCGAAGCGCACCCGGTACTGCACCTCGGGGCGCGGGAATTCCCACGGGTTGCCGCCGGAGAGCCAGTAGTCCGGCGCCTCGACCTGGCGGCCGTCGATGATCTGCTGGCGGAACATGCCGTAGTCGTAGCGGATGCCGTAGCCCATGCCGGAAATGCCCAGCGTGGCCATCGAGTCGAGGAAGCAGGCCGCCAGCCGGCCCAGGCCGCCGTTGCCCAGCGCCGCATCCGGCTCCAGCTCGGCCAGTTCGTTGATGTCGATGTCCAGCGCGCGCAGCGCATCCTTGACTTCCTGGTAGATGCCCAGCGCCAGCAGCGCATTGGTGAAGGTGCGGCCGATCAGGAATTCCATCGACAGGTAATAGACGCGCTTGGCATCCTGCGCGTAGTACTCGTTGGTGGTTTTCATCCAGCGCTCGACCATGCGGTCGCGCACTGCCAGTTCGGCGGCCTGCAGCCAGTCCTGGGGACGGGCGGCGGCGGGGTTCTTGCCAACGGCGTACATCAGCTTGTTGGCGATCGAGCGCATCAGGGTATGAACGTCATGCGCAACGCGGTCGTACTCGAATTCGGAATGGGCCATGGTTGGTCGGTATCAGGACGGAATGGAATGGCAGGTGATGGACGAAGATGGCATTGACCGCATCGGCGCCGGCTGCCGTCTTCTTCGACAGGACAGGGAAATGGCGCGAGCGGTTTGGAAGGGTTGGCATCGTTGCCCAGGAACGCAAGCGTACACGAGCCGGGGCGGATAGCGCAGGCGACAAGCGCCCGTGCGGTTGATTTACAACAACTTGTCAGTCCCGCCTGCTGACAGCTTGTCAAGCCGGCCGCGCGCCCTCCGGGCTCACGCCGGCCATGCCGTCAGGCCGGGACCGCCACCTGCTCATACAGCGCCAGGTACTGCCGGGCCGCCACGTCCCAGCTGAACTGCTGCCGCATTGCGCAGCGCTGCACCTGGGCCAGGTCGTCGGGGCGGGCGAACAGGGCGAAGGCGCGCCGCAGCGCCGCCTCGTAGGCTTCCAGCGTGAAGCCGTCGAAGGTGCAGCCGGTGGCGCGGTCTTCCGCCAGGTTTTCCAGGCTGCAGTCGACCACCGAGTCGGCCAGGCCGCCGACCCGGTGCACCAGCGGCAGCGTGCCATAGGCCAGGCCATACAGCTGGGTCAGGCCGCAGGGTTCGAAGCGCGACGGCACCAGGATCGCGTCGGCGCCGGCGATGAGCCGGTGCGACAGCGCCTCGTCGTAGCCGATCTTCACCGCGACGGCGGCCGGGTTCGCGCGCGCGGCGTCGAGAAAGGCCGCTTCCATGCCGGGGTCGCCGCTGCCCAGCAGCGCCAGCTGGCCGCCGCGCGCAACAAGCGCCGGCAGGCCGGCCAGCACCAGGTTCAGGCCCTTCTGCTCCGCCAGCCGGCTCACCACGCAGAACAGCGGCGCATCGGCGCGCTGCGCCAGGCCCAGCGCGGCCTGCAGCTCGCGCTTGCAGGCGGCCTTGCCGGACAGGTCGGCGGCATCGTAATTGGCCGGCAGCAGCCGGTCCGACACCGGGTTCCAGACGGCGGGGTCGACGCCATTCATGATGCCGTGCAGGTCATGCGCGCGCGAGGCCAGCAGGCCGTCCATGCCGCAGCCCTGCTCCGGCCGCTGGATCTCGCGGGCATAGGTCGGGCTGACGGTGGTGAGCTTGTCGGCGTAGTACAGCCCGGCCTTCATGAAGGACACCTGGCCGTGGTATTCCAGGCCGTACAGGTTGAAGAAATAATCCGGCAGGCCCAGCGCACCGAAGGACCAGTCGCTGAAAATGCCCTGGTAGGCCAGGTTGTGCACGGTGTAGACGGTGCCGGCCAGGCGCCGCCCGGTCTGGTGCTCGCGCGCCTTCAGGTAGGCCATCGCCAGGCCGGCATGCCAGTCGTGCGCATGCACCACCTGCGGCTGCCACCAGCTGTCGCCGCCCTCGGCCAGCCAGGCGGCGACCCGGCCCAGCAGCGCGAAGCGGCGGTCATTGTCGGGATAGTCCCGGCCTTCGCTGTCGTAATAGGGATTGCCGGGCCGGTCGTAGAACTGGGGTGCGTCGATCACGTACACCATCACCGCGCTGCCCGGCAGCAGGCCGCAGTACAGCCGCACCGTTTCGGGCCCGAAGCGGCCCGACAGGTCCGTCACCAGCTGCTGCTCGACGATGCCGTCGCGCAGCGCCGGAAAGCCTGGCACCAGCACCCGGGTGTCGCAGCCCAGCAGCGCCAGCGCCGGCGGCAGCGCGCCGGTGACGTCGGCCAGGCCGCCGGTCTTGAGCAGCGGATAGAGTTCGGCGCAGACCTGCAGTACCCGCATCATGCGGCAGGAGCGGCGCCGCCCTGCCCAAGCATGTCGGCGGTGACCAGCACCACGCCGTCTTCGGTGCGGAAATAGCGCTGGGCATCCTGTTCCGGATCTTCGCCGATCACGGTGCCGTCCTCGATGTTGCAGCCGCGGTCGATCACCACCTTGGTCAGCCGGCAGTTCTTGCCTATCTTGGTCTGCGGCAGGATCACCGCCTGGTTGATCACGCAGTGGGTGTCCACGGTGACGCTGGAAAACAGCACCGCCTGGTTGATGTCCGAACCGCTGACGATGCAGCCGCCGGAGACCAGGGTATTGACCGCCTTGCCGGGCACGCCGTTTTCATCGGGCAGGAACTTGGCCGGCGGCAGCTGCTCCTGGAAGGTCCAGATCGGCCAGTCGCGGTCGTACAGGTCCAGTTCCGGCTTGTCGGTGGCGAGGTCGAGGTTGGCCGACCAGAACGCGTCCACGGTGCCGACGTCGCGCCAGTAGGCGATGTGCTCGGCGCTTTCCGTCGGCGGGATGCTGGACATGCTGAACGGGTGGGCGGTGGCGCTGCCGTCGCGCACCACCTTGGGGATGATGTCCTTGCCGAAGTCGTGGTTGGAGGAAGGGTCCTTCAGGTCGTCTTCCAGCAGCCGGTACAGGTAGTCGGCATTGAACACGTAGATGCCCATGCTGGCCAGAGCGATGTCCGGGTTGTCGGGCATGCCGGGCGGCTGCGCCGGCTTCTCGACGAAGTCGACCACGCGCCGGTTGCTGTCGATGGCCATCACGCCGAAGGCGGTGGCTTCCATGCGCGGCACCTCGATGCAGCCGACCGTGCAGCCCGAGCCGCGTTCGACATGGTCCAGCAGCATCAGCGAATAGTCCATCTTGTAGATATGGTCGCCGGCCAGCACCACCACGTATTCCGGGGCGTAGCCGCGGATGATGTCGAGGTTCTGGTAGACCGCGTCGGCAGTGCCGCGATACCAGTGGGTTTCGCTGACGCGCTGCTGGGCCGGCAGCAGGTCGATGAATTCATTCATTTCCGGCCGCAGAAAGCTCCAGCCGCGCTGCAGGTGGCGCAGCAGCGAATGCGACTTGTACTGCGTCACCACGCCGATGCGGCGGATGCCGGAATTGAGGCAGTTCGACAGCGCGAAGTCGATGATGCGGAACTTGCCGCCGAAATACACCGCCGGCTTGGCGCGCTTGTCCGTCAGACGCTCCAGCCGCGACCCGCGGCCCCCGGCCAGCACCAGCGCCATGGTGCGCTTGGGCAGTTGCCGCGAGACCAGAAGTTTGTCCATTGATCGTCTCATTTTTCGTGTCTTTGTGATGGTTTGGTGTGGCGGGGAGCATGCATGTCTGCCGTCCGGCGTCACCTGGAAAACGTGTTTATTGTCAAAACTATCTCTCAATCGCCGGCCGCCAGTATTGTTCCTGCGCTAGTCCATGTAAGGAAAACCGTGGCCGTCAGGCGCGCCTGCCTTGATAGAATTGGCTGCCGCGTGCAAGTTCCATGCAATTATCATACCCTTGAGCAAGGTTTCCTCCGGTTCTGTTTGTCGTTCCATCCACCACGCCTTCCACCAGCCATGTCCATGCCCGCTTCTCCCGCACCATCGCAGCGTTACGTTCGCGTCCTGACCATTGCCGGCTCCGACAGCGGCGGCGGCGCCGGCATCCAGGCCGACCTGAAGACCTTCGCCGCCCTGGGCTGTTACGGCATGAGCGCCATTACCGCGATCACGGCCCAGAACACCCTGGGCGTGACCGCCATCCAGGCCCTGCCGGCATCGCTACTGACCCAGCAGATCGACGCGGTGACCACCGACATCGGCGTGGACGCAGTGAAGATCGGCATGCTGCACGATCCGGACGTGGTGCTGGCGGTGGCAGCGGCGATCCGCCGCTACGGCTGGACGAAAGTGGTGCTGGACCCGGTGATGGTGGCCACCAGCGGCGACGCGCTGATCGCCCGCGAAACGGTGGCGGTGCTGGTGCGCGAACTGTTCCCGCTGGCCACGGTAGTGACGCCTAACCTGGACGAAGCCGCCCTGCTGCTGGGCCGGCCCGTGACGCGGGAAGCCGAACTGGCGCAGGCAGCGTCCGACCTGCTGGCGCTGGGCGCGCCGGCCATGCTGCTCAAGGGCGGCCACCTGGCGGGCGAGGAACTGGTCGATCTGCTGCTGGAAACCGGCCGGCCGCCGCAGCGCTACGCCAGCGCGCGCATTGCCAGCGGCAATACCCATGGCACCGGCTGCACGCTGTCGTCGGCCATTGCCTGCCATCTGGCGATGGGGCATGCGTTGCCGGAAGCAGTGCGGCTGGCGCGGGCCTATGTGGTCGAGGCGATCCGGCACGGGGCGGATGTGCGGGTCGGCGGCGGGCATGGGCCGCTGAATCATGGGTTTGCGCCGGTGGCCCTGCACAAATTGCCGGGCTGATTTGCTGGCGGCTTACCAGCCGGCGCGCAAGCCACGAGGCCAATTCAGGTAAAGGAACAGCGCCACATTCACCACGACGGTGATCCAGAAGGCGCAGCGGAATGACTGCTTGACCGATTTATGGCGCAGCCGCTGCTGCGCCACGATCGCGCCCGGCCAGCCGCCGCACAGGCCCAGCAGCAGAAGCGTGCTTTCCGGCGTGCGCCAGGCATGCGCGGCCGCAGCCTGCTTGTCGTGGCGATAGACGAGGTAGGTGATCAGGCTGGCGATGACGTACCAGGCAAGCTCCCAGCGCGGAACATGCCATCGCATCGCGGCCGCCAGGAAAACGCAGAGGAACAGCGGAATCGCGAAATAGCTTGCTCCGCCCCACTTGGCTGGCCCATCCGGTCGTCCGGGACGTGGCCGGCTCACCGCTTTCCTGATGAGCTCGACGTTGTGCGCCCGCTTCTTTCCCTGCGCATTGACTTGCACTTCAAAGCTGCATCGTTGTCCGGACTGAGGACGAGGCGTGCCTGGTCGGCATCCCTTGGCATGAACGAAAATCCTGTCGCCGCCTTGATCAGGGACGATAAAGCCGAAGCCCCTTTCATCATTCCAGTCGCAAAGTACCCCGGTAAAGCGCATTGGTTTGTATCGTCAAAGTCAGGAGCCTCCCGGATCGGGAAACACACGGGTCGCAGCCACGGTTGGTTGCATCGGCACGAACGCGCCAGATTATATCAATGCAATATTTCTTTTAAGAATCTAAATGAAAGGTAAAAAAGGAACTGCCCGGGCGCTGTCGATCTGCATGCGTTTTCCAGGCCCCTGCCAGCCAAGGGTGCCGTTCAGCCGGCGGCGACCCTGCTGACAGTTCTGCACGCGCCATGAAAAAGTATCGCCGCGAGACGATGCCTTCCCGCCGGCGCCATGTTGTCTTCGACCTTTCGTCGCGCAGCACTGCCGCGACTGGGTGTTGCCATCCGGCTGCCACGGCTTAAACGCAACAAAACCCATAGAAGGATATTTGTTCGTTTTTTTTCTACATAAATGACGCTACCGCCCTGCTGCCTCATGCTGATTCCATGGCGCACTGGGCATCGTTGGTTCAAGACAGTCCGAAGCTCCTTTTCCTCTTGAAGAGCGCCGCCGGGAATTTCCCGGCGAAGCTTGAGAAACTGCAAATTCCGCCTTGGGCAGACTTTTACATTGGTTTTCTTATTAATTGCGACAAACGCACAATTATTCGCCAAATGATTAAGACCCGAGGTTTCTTGTTCATACAGCGCCGGCCGATGTGCCGGGCGCGTTCCCATACCATCCTGGCGCATCCTGATTGCCCTGCCGGGAGTACCCACCCATGATGACTGCTGATAGGCAGTGCCGTCATGCGACGCCGGAAAGAAAACTGACCGCTCGTATTGGATGGGCAGGTCATGCCGCCCTTCTCCCGCACCCGGGGAACACCCGCTTGCAACGCCGCCTGGCGCAGCGAGCCGGCATGACGCCGGCCCTTCCGCGGCACACGGCACCATGAAGGCACGCGCCCCTTGGATCGTGCTGTTCGCCGGCCCGATGCTGGACGCGCCGCTCTGCGCGCGGGAACGCTTCCCGGCCGACATGGCGCCGCTGGCCACCGCTGAAATCGCGCTGCGCCTGGCGCTGCTCAACGCCGGTCCGGGCGACCTGGCGCTGTGTGACGGCGCCTGCGGCGGCAGCCTGCTGTTTGCCGAAGCGGCGCTGGCGCGCGGCATGCGGCTGGAACTGCGCCTGCCGTTCGGCGAGGAGCGCTTCCTGCGCGAGGCGGTCGCCTTCGCCGGCCGGCACTGGCTGTCGCGCTACCTGCGCATCCGCGGTCATCCAAGGACCGTGGCGTATTGCCTGCCCGACCAGGCCATGCCGGCTGGCGGCGACCCTTTCGCCGAGGCGGGACAGTGGCAGCTCCATGCCGCGCTTTCGCATGGCAGCGACCGGGTATGGCTGATGACGCTGTCGGAGAGCCCGAACGCTTTCGACGCCGGAGGCGGGACCGCGCAATTGATGGAGGCGATGCATCGCTATACTGGGCAGGTCATCACCATCGATGCCGCCCGTTTGCTGCGCAAGACCAGGGAACGCCGGCGCAACTGAGAAGGCGCTGACGCAATCAGCGCGGCGCTTTCCGGCCAGGCGCGCCGGCGCAGGCCATGCGCGCGGAACGGCAAGCCAGCGCGAGCACGCCACAGACATTCCGTCAGGCGTTCTACATCAATACGGAGCCTGCAATGCCCGACGTTTTTCTGAGTTACGCCGAAGAGGACGGCGATACCGCGCGCCGCGTCGCCAGCCTGCTGCAGGCGCAGGGCTGGAGCGTGCGCCTGCAGCAGGCTGGCGACGATGCCGAAGCGCGCTGCATGGTGGTGCTGTGGTCGCGCCACTCGGTCAACAGCGACCAGGTCGCCGCGCAGGCCGAACAGGGGCGCGCCCGGCACGCGCTGGTGCCGGTGCTGCTGGAACAGGTGACGCCGCCGCCCGGCCTGCGCAGCATCCAGGCGGCCGACCTGTCGGGCTGGGATGGCGCGGCCGATGCGCCCGGCGCGCGCCAGCTGGTGGCCGACCTGGCCGGGCTGCTGGGCCAGCCGCTGCCGTCGGGCCGGGTGATCCTGCCGCCGGTGAAGGTGGCGCCGCGCCTGCATCCGGCCTGGCTGATCCTGGTGGCGCTCGGCCTGCTGCTGGCCGCCGGCCTGGGCGTCATCACGCTGTGGCGCAATGCGCCGCCGGCTCCGTCCGCCGCCGCTGCGCCCCTGCGCTATGCCGACAGCAGCGCCGCCAGCGGCGCGGTCCAGCCGACGATGCCGCCCTGGGCGCGGATCATGGACAGCGTCGCTTCGTGAAAGGCGGGGAAGTAGCTGGCCGCCGCATCCTCCACCAGCAGGCATTCGTAGCCGCGGTCGTTGGCTTCGCGCATGGTGGTCTGCACGCAGACTTCGGTGGTCACGCCGGCCAGCAGCAGATGGCTGATGCCGCGCTCGCGCAGCATCGCGTCCAGCCCGGTGGCGTAGAAGGCGCCCTTGCCGGGCTTGTCGATCACCAGCTCGCCCTCCAGCGGCGCGACCTCGGGCAGGATCTGGTTGCCCGGCTCGCCGCGCACCAGGATGCGGCCCATCGGCCCGGCGTCGCCGATGCGCAGCGCGGCGTTGCCGCGCAGGCGCTTGGCCGGCGGACAGTCCGACAGGTCGGGCAGATGCGATTCCCTGGTATGCACCACCAGCAGGCCCAGCGTGCGCGCATGGCCCAGCAGCGCCGCCACTGCCGGCACGATGGATGACAGCGTGCCCACGTCGTTGCCCAGCGCCGCGCCGAAGCCGCCGGGCTCGATGAAGTCGCGCTGCATGTCGATGACGACCAGCGCGGTGCGCTCCGGCGCATAACGGTAGGCATACGGCGCGGCATCGACCTCGCGTTTTCGGCTTGCAGTCATCCCTTCCTCCATGAAATTGTCAGCGGCGCTGGTCGCGCGCGGTGTAGAGCCGGTGCAGCGTGATGTTGCGCACCTTGGTCTTGCTGGCCTCGACATGGTCCCGCAGCAGCATGACGGCCTGCTCCGGCTGCCGCGCCAGGATGGCGCGCAGGATGGCGCCATGCTCGTCATAGGTGCAGGCCACGCGGCCGGCGCTGGAAAAGTCGAGCCGGCGCAGGATGCGGATGCGCTCGGTGACGTCGCCGTGCACCCGCGCCATTTCCGGATTGCCGGCCGCGGCCACCAGCGCCGTGTGGAAGGCTTCGTCCATCTGGGCCACGCGCTGTCCATCGTCCAGGCGCGCCTCTGGCGCCACCAGCCAGAAGTCACGCAGGGTGCCGAGCGCGTCATGCGCGGCGGCGCTTTCGCAAAGCCGGCGCACCGCCGCCGTCTCCAGCACCAGCCGCAGGTCGTACAGATGATCGAACTGCTCGAAGTCCAGCAGGCTGACCGACCAGCCGCTCCTGGCATCCATGTCCAGGTAGCCTTCCCGCTGCAGCCGCGCCAGCGCCTGCCGCAGCGGCGTGCGCGACATGCCGAGCCGGGTCGCCATCGCGGTTTCGGAAAAGCGCTCGCCCGGCAGCAGGCGGAAGGCAAACAGCTCGTCCTTCAGCCGCAGGTAGGCTGCATCGCCCAGCGTGGCCGGGCTGTCGTTGGCCGCGCTTGCCGGCGCCTGGCGCCATGGCTGCGCAGCCATCAGGCAAACACTCCCGGCTCCCGCGCCATGGCTACGCCCTGCCGCGCCAGCAGCCGCGCCGCCGCCAGGCACAGGTCTTCCCGCCATGGCGGCGCGATCAGCTGCACGCCGATCGGCAGGCCGGGCTCGCCGCCGGCCGGCCAGACCGGCACGGTGCAGACCGGCAGGCCGATGCAGGAGATCGGCTGGGTCAGCAGGCCCATGCTGGCGCGCAGCGGCAAGGCGCGGCCGCCGATCTGCAGGGTGGAAGCGCCGGCCACGGTGGCCTGCACCGGCGTGGCCGGCGCGATCAGCAAATCGAGGCCGGCGCCGGCAAACAGCGCCATCACTTCCTCATGGGCGCGGCGGCGCACCCGCTGGGCCTGCGCCAGCCAGGCCGACGGCATCAGCGAGCCGGCGATCAAGCGGTCGCGCGACAGCGGTTCGTAGTCCTCGTACTGGCGCATCAGGCGGGCGCGATGCAGCGCGCCGCCCTCGGAACCGGTGATCAGGAATGCCGCCGACCGCGCCGCTTCCGCGCCCTGCCATTCCACGCTGCGCGCCGCGCCCAGCGCAGCCGCAACCAGCTGCACCGCTTCCCGCGCCGCGTCCCCGGCCTGCCGCCCGAACCAGCCGCCCAGCACCGCCACCCGCTCGCCGCGGATCGCTGGCGCGGCATGCCCGACCGGCTCAGCGGCGCGCGGCGCGCAGGCCGGATCGCTCGCATCCGGCCCCTGCAGCGCATCGTAGACCGCCGCCAGGTCATCGATGTCGGCCGCGAACGGGCCGAGGTGATCCAGGCTGTGCACGAAGGGAAAGCTGCCGGTGCGCGGCAGGCGGCCGAAGGTGGGCTTGAGGCCAAAGATGCCGCACAGCGACGACGGCACCCGGATCGAGCCGTTGGTATCCGAGCCCAGCGCCAGCGGCACCAGGCCGCCGGCCACTGCCGCCGCCGAGCCGCCGGAAGAGCCGCCGGCGATGCGGCTAGCGTCATGCGGATTGCGCGTCACGCCGTAGTGGCTGTTCTCGGTAGTGAAACCGTAGGCATGCTCGTCCATGTTCAGCGCGCCCACCAGCACCCCGCCGGCGGCGCGCATGCGGCGCACCAGTTCGGCGTCGGCGCCGGCGGGCGGATTGGCGCGGTTGACCCGGCCGCCGGCTACCGTCACTTCGCCGGCGATGTCGAACAGGTTCTTGACCGCATAGGGCACGCCGGCCAGCGGCGGCAACGGCTTGCCGGCAGCGCACAGCGCATCGACCGCGGCCGCCTCGACCCGCGCCCGCTGCAGGCACAGGCTGGTGAAGCTGTTGAGCACCGGGTCGCGCGCGGCGATCAGGGCCTCGGTCTCGGCCAGCACGTCCAGCGCGCTGGCTTCCCCTGCCTTGATCCGCGCGACGATGTCGAGCGCGCGCCTCATGGCAGGAACACCGGCGCCGGCTCCAGCGCAAGCGGCAGCTCGTCCTGCATCAGCACCGCGGCGATCGCGGCAATGCCCTCGAAGGCCGCGGCAACGCCGGCCTCCTGCGCCTCCCCCAGCTGATAGCCCTGCAGCCGCAGGGCCTGCGCCACGTAGGCGCGGATGTCGTCGTCCATGATGGCGTCCCTCTTTTATCGCCGCACTTCGCGCTGGAAGATTTCCAGGCTCTTCTTCTTGGTCGCGATAAAGCCGGCGCCGGACAGGGTTTCCACCGTGCGCGGCCTGGGGTCGTCGTACCGCAGGATCTCGGCGACGCGGGTCGGCCGCTTGGTCAGGAGCAGCACCTGGTCGGCCAGGTACACCGCCTCTTCCAGGTCGTGCGACACCAGCACCATGGTGGTGCCGGTCTGCATGAAGACCTCCTGCAGCTTCTCGCGGATGAACAGCGTCATCTCGAAGTCCAGCGCCGAGAACGGCTCGTCGAGGAACAGCACTTCCGGCCGCGGCGCCAGCGCCCGCATGATGGACGCGGTCTGCTGCTGGCCGCCGGACAGCTCGTAGGGATAGCGGCGCAGGTCGAACTTCACGTCGAAGGAGGCAACCAGCTCTTCCATGCGGCGGTTGATCTCGGCCGGCGACTTGCCTTCCAGCTTCAGCGGATAGGCGATGTTGTCGATGGTGCGCAGCCAGGGCAGCATCGCCTCGCGGTAGTTCTGGAACACGTAGCCGACCTTGGTATCGGCCAGTGACTTGCCGTCGAACAGGATCTGGCCGGCGTCGACCGGTATCAGCCCGGCGATCATGTTGATCAGCGTGCTCTTGCCGCAGCCGTTGGGGCCGAACACCGAGACGATGCGGCCCTTCGGTATGTCGAGGTCGAAGTTCTCGTACAGCGGCCAGCCGGCGAAGTACTTGGTCAGGCCGCGTATCGTGATGTGGGTGCCGGCCGGGCCGGGCGCAAAGCGCGGCGCGGGCGGTTCGAGTTCAGCCAGCATGGTGGCAGGTCGCATTGCTTATCTCCCGTTCCAGTGAATGATGCGGCGCTCGATCAGCAGGAACAGCACATTGAGCGCATAGCCCAGCGCGCCGGCCGCAAGAATGGCCGCGTACATGCTTTTGACGTTCAACACCTGCTGCGCATCGATGATGCGGTGGCCGATGCCGTTTTCCGAGCCGATGAACATCTCGGCCACGATCACGATCACCAGCGCCATCGACACCGCCGAGCGCAGGCCGACGAAGCTTGACTGCAGGCTTTCCCAGACCAGCACGTCGCGGAAGATCTGCCAGCGCGTCGCGCCCATCACCCGCACCGCCATCACCCGCTGCTTCCTCGCGTTCATCACGCCATAGGCGCTGTTGAAGATCACGATCAGCAGCGCGCCGAAGGCGGCAATGGCGACCTTGTTGATGTCGGACACGCCGAAGATCAGCAGGAACAGCGGGATCAGCGCCGACGACGGCGTGGAGCGAAAGAAGTCGATCAGGAACTCGATGCTGCGATAGACATTCTCGTTGCTGCCCAACAGCACCCCCAGCGGCACGCCGACCACGGCGGCGATCAGGAAGGCCTGCAGCGTGCGGCCGAAGGTGACGGCGAAGTCGGTCAACAGCGGACCGCCGGCCATGCCGGTGACCAGCGCTTCCAGCGTGGCCGCGGGGCTGGGCAGCAGGATGGCCTTGATCAGGCCGAAGCGCACCACCAGGTCCCAGACGATGAACAGCACCAGCGGGCCGATGAAGGGCAGCGCCTTCTTCCACGCCGGCGGCGCCGGCGCTTTCGCGGCGTCGGCGCTGGCTGGCGGCATGAAAGCGCCGGCCGGGTTGACTACGGTCTTGTTCATGGCTTATCCCTTGTAGAGCAGCGAGTCCACCATCACGCGCTTCTGGAAGATGCCCTTGTCGGCGAACAGGTCGTAGAACTTCTGGAAGTGGGCCACGTCGCTGGGCTTGAATTCGTTGTAGAACATGTAGTCCGACATCGGCACCTCGGCCGTCAGCGCGCCCTCGATCGCGGTATAGCCCTTCAGGTAAGGCCGCGCCGCGTCCGGCGACTTGCGCACCAGGTCCACGCCGCGCAGGTAGGCGGCCATGTACTTCTTCGCCGCCTCCGGATGCTGGCGGAGGAATTCCGAGGTCAGGCTGGCCGCGCCGCCATGCCAGGGCGCCATCGCGTCGCCCAGGATGTACTTCGCCACCACGCCGGTTTCCAGCGTGCGGGTGGCGCCATTCAGGCGTCCGACGGTGCCGGTGGGTTCCAGTGTGTAGACCGCATCCACCTGCCCGGCCGCCAGCGCCGCCACATGCTGCCCGATCGGCAGCTCGACCACGGTCACGCCGGTGGCGCCGCCGCGTTCCAGCATCACCTTGGCCAGCGTGATGTTCTGCACGCCCGGCCCGCAGCCGATGCGCTTGCCCTTCAGCTCGGCGATGCTCTTGACCACGCTGTCCTTGGGCACAACGAATTCATCGAGCACGAACTTGGCGTTGGTGGGATTGGTGCAGAAGATCTTGAACAGGCCAGGCTGCGCGATCTCGCCGATGGCCAGCACGGCCGACGCGGTGCCATTGCTGCTGCCTTCGGCGCGGCCGGCCAGCATCGCTTCCATCACCTGCTGCGCGCTGGCGAACTTCTGCGCCTCCACATCCAGGCCGGCCTCCTTGAAATAGCCCTTCTCCACCGCGGCGAAGAACGGCAGGCCCGACGCGACGGGCCAGTAGCCGATGCGTATCTTCGGCGAGGCCTGCGCGCGCACGATGGCAGGCGCGCCAAACGCCGCCAGCGCACCGCCGGCAAGCGCCGCGCGCAGCACGCGGCGACGGCGTGGCGATTGCGGTGCGGCGTGCTCGGATGCGATGGCGATGGCGGATGCGGGGCTGATGTCTTTCATTGGATCTCCGGGCAAGGGGTTGAACGTCAGGCCGGTCGGGGATGGTGCACCGGCCTGTATACAGGCTGGTGTACATGCAGCTTGCGTGCCAGCCTGTTTTGGTGCGGGAAGCGTCGAGCGTGGGGCGTTGGTTTAACTGGGGTAGACAGGGAAATTTTCTGAAGGGGCTTTACATCGTTGCTCGATGATAGAAACGCGGATCTCAGTGACATCTCGGTTTGTACCAAGCGCTCGTTCAAGCAGAGGCTTTGCAATCTGCCTGGCGCTTCAGCCCTGAAGCCGGAGCGCCACTGCATCCCGGGCCATGCCGGGTGACGCAATGCGAATGCACTGCCATGGAGACAAGCCGGATAATCCGTTCCGGCGGCCAACCAGGTTGGCCACGCTGATCGCAATCGCTGCAATTCCCCTGTGGGGTACTGCACCCTACCATCGCTGTCCTGGTAGGGAAGCAGTTTGCAACGGTTAGCGATTTTCAGCAGAGATCGATCGCACAGCTTGACCAAGCTCTGTAGGCATCTCGTCAAAAAGCATTTCCATTGCAACCAATTTATCCGGGAAGCTACACAAATTCTGTGATGCCGTCGGGTACGAGAAACACCGGCGGGAATCACATCAAAAATGCCCGGCAAAGTTTTCCTCTCCGCCCGCCGGAACGTAATCCACCTGTGGCATCGGCCCAGATATCAAGGAAATTTATATGGAAACGAAACCATCAGTCCCAAAAGCCGAATCGAATGACGACATCAAGGAAACGTTATTAAGCAATGATGCCTTGGAAAAAATTGCTGGCGGGGAAACTTCCGAGGAGTTTCGTCAACGCGTTGCTAACGCAAAGGATCCTGCTGAGAGGGCACTTATCTTGGCATCAGCTCCACTCAGGTATATCCTAGAATTGTCAAAAGAATCAAAAGAATAGATTGACGTAAGCAGTTGCACAGGTCTGGTGCAATGCCCTTCGATGAAATTGCATCAGACTGTTCCAGAAGGAATAGGTCTATATGTCGGTATCTGCCTGATGAGAATGAACAGTTGGGTTGCCGTTCAAATTCCCGTCTTCAGCCGCATCCCGCTGGGGTATGCTACCCGTCGCCTACCGCAGAACAGCGCAAGATCGCCGGCTTACTAAGCCCTCGCACCAAGGTCATAACGTTCGCGCCCGCCTTGCAGCTGCCTTGTAACGACGCCTTCCATGTGGACTGCAACCATCAGCCTGCGCAGGAAGATTGACCAGGGCCGTAGATGCAATACCCGAAGGGCATTGCACCGCCGTTAGCAAATCGGTATGGCGTTGCCACCGACGTCCCGATCGACCAATGGTGGCATGCCCTTTCGGGATATTGCAACCTACCACCGCAGCTATTGCAGGCGTGATCAAGGGGACGTCGGCCTCAACAACTGCTGTCACACCGCTCATCCCCTCTGGTAAGCCTCCCCCAGATGCCCCGGCGCAGTCTGCCGCCCAATCACCCCCGCCACCGCCAGCAAGGCCAGCAGATACGGCAGCATGATCAGCAGCGCGCTCGGCACCTGCACGCCCACCGTCGGCAGGAAGAACTGCAGGGCCGTCGCGGCGCCGAACAGCAGGCAGGCCAGCAGCATGCGGCCCAGCTTCCAGTTGCCGAAGATGATGGCGGCAATCGCAAGATAACCGCTGCCGCTGGTCATGCCCTCCGTGAAGGTATGGATGTCGCCAATCGAAATGAAGCAGCCTGCAATCGCCGCCATCACGCCCGAAAACATCACCGCGCCATACCGCAGGCCATTCACCGACAGGCCCGACTTGTCGACCGCGCGCGGCGAAGCGCCGGCGGCGTGCAGCGCCAGGCCAAGCGCGGTCTGGCGCATCATGAAGGCGGTGGCGGCAATGATCGCCAGGCCCAGATAGAACAGCCAGACCTGCTCGAACACCATCTGCCCCACGACCGGAATGTCGCGCAGCAGCGGCGGCGCCCATTTGTCCAGGCCCGGAATCGCCGCGCTGGAGCGGCTGCCGAAGAGTTCGCGGTAGGCCAGCGTGGTGCCGCCCAGCGCCAGGATGTTGATGCCGATGCCGGTCACGATCTGGTTGGCGCGCAGCGTGATCGACAGGAAGGCCTGCAGCAGCGCCACCGGCAGCACCGCGAGGATGCCCAGCGCCAGCCCGATCAGCGGGTTGCCGGTGGCCCAGGAACCCACCGCGCCGGCGAAGGCGCCGGTCAGCATCATGCCTTCCAGGCTCATGTTGAGCACGCCGGCGCGCTGGCTGACCAGCTCGCCGGTCGCTCCCAGCAGCAGGGGCGTGGCGAAGCGGATCGCCGAGCCGATGAATACCGCTGACAGTTCAGGACTCATCTGGCCGCTCCATGCCGGTCCATCCACAAGGCCGCGCCGGCCACGGCAAGGATGATCATGCCCTGCACCACCTGCACCAGCGCCGACGGCACCGAGGCCGCCATTTCCATGTTGATGCCGCCCGAACGCAGGAAGCCGAACAGCAGCGCGCCAGCGAATACGCCCGGCAGCGAGCCGCGCGCCAGCAGGCCCACCACCAGGCCGTCGAAGCCATAGCCGGAGGAAAAGCCGCTCTTCAATGCGTACTGGTCGCCCTGCAGCATGATGGCGCCGGCCAGGCCGCCGAGCGCGCCGGCAAGCGTCATGGCCAGCACCACGGTGCGGGCGATGGGCATGCCGGCCTGGCGCGACGCCAGCGCATTCAGGCCCACCGAGCGCAGGTGCAGGCCGAACAGGCTGCGCGCCAGCAGCCAGGCCGCGCCCAGGCCCAGCAGCACGGTCAGCGGCAGGCCGATGTTGATCGGCATCGATTCGTCGCCCAGGAAGAAGGGCAGCCTGGTCGTGGACGGGATTTCCAGCGACTCGGGCAGCGTGCCGGAATTGCTCATCGGCTGGCGCAGCAGCCGCTCGGACTGCACCGACCAGTACAGCAGCCACACGCCGATGAAGGACAGCATCAGCGTGCTGATCACTTCATTGGTGCCGGCGCGCGCCTTGAGCAGGCCGGGCAACGCGCCCCATGCGGCGCCGGCCAGCGCGCCGGCCAGCAGCGGCAGCACGAAGGCCAGGCCCATCGGCAGGCCCTGCACGCCGCCATACAGGCTCACCGCGGTGGCGGCAATCGCGCCCACCGCGATCTGGCCTTCGCCGCCGACATTGGTCAGGCGCGCCCGGTCGGCCAGCACGAAGCCGGTGCCCACCAGCGCGAAGATCACCGCGCGGTTGACCGATGCGCCGATCGCATACGGCGAGCCCCAGGCGCCGTCGGCAAAGGCTCCCAGCGCCTCGCCGACCGGCACGCCGGTCAATGCCACCAGAAGGATGCCGACCGCCATGGCCAGCAGCACCGCCGCCACCGGCAGCGCCCGCGCCGGCGTGAAATTCAGGGAAGGTGCGTTAGTCATGGGATTGTCCCGCCATCATGGCGCCGATGCGCGCGCGCTGCTCCGGGCCGGCTGGGCAGACGCCCATGATGCGGCCGCGGTACAGCACCACGATGCGGTCGGCCACGGCCAGCAGGTCATCGAGTTCGGAGGAAATGAGAAGCACCGCCACGCCACGGTCGCGGGCGGCGCGGATATGGTTGTAGACGGCCTCGACCGCGCCCACGTCCAGGCCGCGCGTGGGCTGTGCCGCGATCAGCAGCGCGAGATTGTCCTGCGTCAGTTCGCGCGCCAGCACCGCCTTCTGCTGGTTGCCGCCGGACAGGCCGCCGAAGGCCACATCCTCGCTGGCGGCGCGCACGTCAAAGCGCTGCATCAGGCCGCGGGCGGCGGCGCGCATCGCGCTGCGGTCCAGCATGCCGCGCCGGGTGAACTTGTGCAGCTGGTTGAGGAAGATGTTTTCCGCCACCGACAGCCCGGTGACGCAGCCCACCGCATGCCGGTCTTCCGGCACGATGCCCACGCCGGCGCGGGTGATCTCCTGCGGCGCGCTGCCCGCAAGCGGCCTGCCGTTGACGAAGAAGCGGCCGGCGGCTGGCTTGGTCATGCCCGACAGCGCCGCCGCCAGTTCGCTCTGGCCATTGCCCTCGACGCCGGCGATGCCGACGATCTCGTGGCGGTTGACGATCAGCGTCACATTGTCCAGCCGCAGCGCGCCATGCGCGTCCCTGACCGTCAGGCCGTCGACCTGCAGCACTTCATCGCGCACGTCGCTGGAAAGCGCGCGGCGCGGCGCGGCAGGCGCGGCCGGCATGGTGGATGCCTTCGGGTCGCGCGCGATCATGGCCGCCACCAAGCTGTCGATGTCATTGGCCGGCGCGGTCGACGAGGCCACCGTGCGGCCGCCGCGCAGCACCGTGACGCGGTCGGCCACCTGGCGGATCTCGGCCAGCTTGTGGGTCACCAGCACCACGCCGCAGCCGCTGTCGGCCACCTTGCGGCACACCGCCAGCAGCGCCGCGATCTCGTCGGGCAGCAGCACCGCGGTCGGCTCGTCCAGCACCAGAAGGCGCGGCTCGCGCATCAGGCATTTGATGATCTCCACCCGCTGCCTCTCGCCCACCGACAGGTCGGCGATCATCGCGTCCGGGTCCAGTTCGAGGCCGTACTGCGCTGCCAGCGCGCGGATGCGGGCACCGGCTTCGCGGCGCTTCAAGAGGCCCCTGCTCTGGCCCAGCAGCAGGTTGTCGGCCACGCTGGCGTCTTCCACCAGGCTGAAGTGCTGGTGCACCATCGCAATGCCGCTGGCCAGCGCATCGGCCGGCCCGCGCGGCCGGTACGGCGCGCCGTCCAGCAGCATGGAACCGCTGTCGGGCGCATGCACGCCGAACACCAGGTTGCACAGCGTGGACTTGCCGGCGCCGTTCTCGCCCAGCAGGCAATGGATCTCGCCGGCGCGGATGTCGAGGCTGACCCCGTCCAGCGCGGCCATTGCGCCGAAGCGCTTGCCCACATTGTTCAGCCGCAGCCGGCCCGCCTCCACCGAGGAAGACGCAGCGGCAACGGCGACGGCAATGGCGGGTGCAAAGGCGGCATGCATCGCGTCAGCCTTCCAGCACCTTGATCTTGCCGTCCGCGATGTCCTTCTTGATCTGCTCCAGCTTGGCCTTCTGCTCGGGGGTGGCGCCGCAGATCTTCATGTCGGAGGCATCAGAGCCCATCGCCAGGCCGAACGGCTTGTAGCCCGGCTTCCATTCGCCCGACACGGCCTGCGAGATCGCGTAGTGCACCTGGTAGCCCACGCCGGTGATGCTGTAGGCCACATACAGCGGGTCGCTGCCGCAGCGGTCGGTATAGCTGCCGATGATATGGGTGCCCTTCTCCTTGGCCGCCTGCTCCATGCCGCGCAGGCCCAGGTTCAGGATGTGATAGTGCACGTCGGCGCCCTGGGCGATCGCGGCCAGCGTGGCTTCCTTGGACTTGGAGACGTTGTCGAAGTCGCCGGTGTAGTTCTCCACGTACTTGATCTGCGGGTTGATCGCGCGTGCGCCGTTGCCGAACTCCTTGCCGGCATTGACGATGGAAGGAATCTCCATGCCGCCGACATAGCTGACCGCGCCGTTCTTGGACAGCATGGCCGCGGCCGCGCCGGCCACATAGGCGATCTGCGCCTGCTTGACGTCATAGCCGGCGACATTGGGCGCGGACTCGCCCTGGTTGCCGCCGACGATGGAGAACTTCTTCTTCGGGAAGCGCTTGGCTACCTTCAGCACCGCCGCCTGGGTCTGTCCGCCGACGTTGATCACCAGGTCGTTCTTGCTGGCCAGGTTGGTCAGCGCCTGCTCCATGTCGGCATAGTTGATGTTCTCGATCATCTGCACCTTGATCTTGCTGCCGAACTCCTTCTCGGACTGGGCCAGGCCGGTATAGCCCGATTCCATCCAGCCCTTGTCGGATTTCGAGCCGGGAATCAGCACACCGACCTTGACCGGGTCGGCGGCCTGGACCGTGCCGCACGCAGCGGCAATCGTCAGTGCGGACACGGACAACAGCAGGCGGCGACGTGATGACATTTTGCAGCGCATGACTGGCACTCCTTTTGCATTGGGAAAGTTGACGCGCCCTGAACGGGCCTGACTCATCCATAGCAAGTTCGATGCCATTGCCGGCAACGCCATCAGGAGAACCGCATGCAGAAAGCCCTACCGCCACTTGCCCGTCCCGCCGACGGCATGCTGGGCCACAGCCCCAACACCGCATGGCGCGCCAGCGCCGAAGAGATCGACATGGCGGTGCCGCCGCCGCATCCGGTGCTGGCCCGCATCGCCTGCCAGCCGCAGTCGGTGCTGGTAAATCTGCGCCAGACCGCGATCATCGTGGTCGACATGCAGAATGATTTCTGCACCACGAATGGCTGGGTGCACGAGATTGGCGGCGATCCGACCCCGAACCGTGCGCCGATTGCACCATTGCAGGGATTGCTGCCGGCGCTGCGCCACGCGGGCGTGCCGGTGATCTGGGTCAACTGGGGCAACCGCCCCGACCTGGCCAACATGCCGCCCAACCAGATCCACCTGTACAAGCCGTCGGGCACGGGCACTGGCCTGGGCGACCCCTTGCGCAGCAATGCCGCGCCGGTGCTGCAGAAAGACTCCTGGGCCGCGGCCGTGGTGGACGAGCTGCAGCCCGAGGCCGGCGACATCATGGTCGACAAGTACCGCATCAGCGGCTTCTGGGACACGCCGCTCGACAGCATCCTGCGTAACCTGGGCATACGCACCATCCTGTTCGCCGGGGTCAACATCGACCAGTGCGTGCTGCACACCTTAACCGACGCCAACTTCCTCGGCTATGGCTGCCTGCTGGTGGAAGACTGCTGCGCCACCACTTCGCCCGGCTTCTGCGCCGAGGCGGCGGTATGGAACGTCAAGAAATGCTTCGGCTTCACCACCGACAGCACGCGGCTGCTGACGGCGCTGGAAACGGCGCGGCCGGCATGATGGCCGCGCCGCCCGACCTGTGGGGCGCCTTCCTGCCGGGCGGGCGCTGCACCGCGCCGCCCAGCGCGGCCGGCGTGCTGGACGGCGCGGCGATGGCGGTCAAGGACCTGATCGACATCGCAGGCGCCGTCACCGGCGGCGGCAATCCCGACTGGGCCGCCGACCACGGCCCGGCTGCGCGCCATGCGCCCTGCGTGGCAGCGCTGCTTTCGGCAGGCGCGCACCTGTGCGGCAAGACCGTCACCGATGAGCTGGCCTTCAGCCTTGAAGGACGCAATGCGCATTACGGCACGCCGCGCAATCCGTTGCTGCCCGACTGCCTGCCTGGCGGCTCCTCATCCGGTTCGGCGGTCGCGGTAGCGGCCGGGCTGGCCGACTTCGCGCTGGGCACCGATACCGGCGGCTCGGTCCGGGTGCCGGCCGCCTTCTGCGGCATCGCCGGCTTTCGTCCCAGCCATGGCCGGGTGTCGCTCGACGGCGTGCTGCCCTTCGCGCCCAGCTACGACACCGTGGGCTGGCTTGCCCGTTCGGCCGACCTGCTCGCACAGGTCGGCCGGGTGCTGCTCGGACCGTCCCTGGCGGCAGGCGCGCCGCGGCTGTGCCTGGCTGCCGACGTGTATGCAATGACCGAGCCGCGCAGCGCGGCCTTGCTGAAAAGCGCCGCCGAAGCGCTCGGCGCGGGCGCGTCGCTGGACGTGTTCGAGGGACGCGCGGCGCAATGGCTGCGCTGCTACCAGGTGCTGCAGGGCGCCGAGATCCGGCAGACGCTGGGCCCATGGATCGCCGCCAGGAAGCCGCGCTTCGGCAGCGACATCGGGCCGCGCTTCGCCTCCACGCTGGACATCGCCGACGACGACATCCGCGACCAGCAGGCATTGCGGCTGATCGTCAGCGAAAGGCTGCATCGGCTGCTGGCCGACGGCAGGGTGCTGGTGCTGCCGACGGTGCCGCTGCCGTCGCTCAAGAAGGACGCCAGCGGCGCGGCGCTGTCGGCTTTCTATGAAGTCGCGCTGGCGGTCAATGCCATCGCCGGCCATGCCGGCCTGCCGCAGCTGGCGCTGCCGGCCGGGCACGTGGCCGGCGCGCCGGTCAGCCTGTCCTTCATCGCGCAGGCCGGCATGGACGAGATGCTGCTGGCGCAGGCGCCGCGCTGGGCGGCGCAACTGGCGGCGGATGGCTTTCGTTGATGGCGGGAATCGGGCGGCGATACGCCGCATGCATGCCGAAGCGACATTTGCGGAGATAATGTCGGCATCGCCACTATCCCGCCGACCATGAAGACCTCCGGACTCGGACTCAACTTTCGCCATCTTTATTATTTCTGGGTGGTTGCCAAGGAAGGCAGCATCACCCGCGCCGCCGACCGCCTCGATGTCGCGGTGCAGACCATCAGCGCCCAGCTGAGCCTGCTTGAGCAGTCGATCGGCAAGTCGCTGCTGGCGCCGCAGGGCCGGCGGCTGGTGCTGACCGAGGCCGGCCGCATCGCGCTGTCCTATGCCGACCAGATCTTCCTGCTCTCCGAGCAGATGATGGATACCCTGGCCATATCCGACACCGAGCACAGCATGCGCCTGACCGTCGGCATCTCCGACTCGGTGCCCAAGCTGATCACCTCGCACCTGCTGGAAGCGGCGCTGGCGCTGCCGCAGCGGGTGCGGCTGGTGTGCTACGAGTACCAGCTCGACAACCTGCTGGCCGACCTGGCGCTGCACAAGCTGGACGTGGTGCTGACCGACAGGCCGGTGCCGTCGGGCACCAACATGCGCGTCTTCAGCCACCTGCTGGGCGAGAGCGAGATCACGCTGTTCGGCCTGCCGGCCCTGGCCGAGCGCTATGCGCCGGGCTTTCCGGCCAGCCTGAATGGCGCGCCGCTCTTGCTGCCAACCCGCAACAACGCCATCCGCGGCCGCATCGAGCACTGGCTGGAGATGAACAGCATACGGGTCGACGTGGTCGGCGAGTTCGACGACAACGCGCTGCTCAACACCTTCGGCCGCAACGGCCTGGGCCTGTTCCCGGCCGACTCGGCGCTGGCCAAGGATGTGCATGACCAGTTCGGCGCGGTGCCGGTGGGCGCGCTGTCCTCGGTCAAGGAACAGTTCTATGCGATCTCCAACGAGCGCAAGATCAAGCACCCGGCGGTGGAGGCCATCCTCGGCGCGATCCACGGCAAGGCGTTCCCGCTGTCCCGCCAGGCCGCCTGAGCCTGGCCAGGCGCCGGCCTGCTACAGCAGGCGCAGCGCCATCGCCGCCACCAGCGTGGGCGGCAGCGCGGCCAGCAGCAGGCCCAGCGGCTGGATCGCGTTCTCGGCGAATTTTTCCTTCAGGATGGCCGCGCCCGCCGGGTTGGGCGCATTGGCGATCAGCGTCAGGCCGCCGCCGGTCACGGCGCCCGCCACCAGCGCGGTCTTGAAGTCCAGGCTCAGGCCTTCCACCAGCGAACCCAGGTAGGTCAGCGCCGCATTGTCGGTGATAGCGGTCAGCGCGGTGGCGCCGAAGAAGACGGCATTGGCGTCCATGCTCATCAGCACCGGCTCCAGCCACCATTGCTGCAGCCCGCCCAATACCACCAGGCCGCCGAGGAAGAAGGCCACCAGCAAGGCCTCGCGCAGGATCAGCGTGTCCTGGTGGCGCTGATAGGCAGTCGCAAATCCCAGGAAAAACAGGAACACGCCCATGAACACCGGCGGATGGTGTGCGAACACGACCACCAGCAGCAGGAAGGCGAGATGGGCCAGGATCATCGGCAAGGGCACGCTCGATGCCCCGCCTTGCGGCGCATCCGCCATATGCCCGAGCTGGCGGCGGAACAGCAGCATCGCCGCGCCGGCATTGATCACGACAGCGATGGCGGCCTTCCAGCCGAAGGTGGCGATCATGAAGCCAATGTCCCAGTTCCACTTGGCCGCCACCATCAGCACCGGCGGCGCGGCGAAGGGCGTGAGGGTCCCGCCAATGGACACGTTGACGAACAGCACGCCGATGGTGGCGTACTTCAGCTTCTCGGACACCTGGCGCGAGAAGAGCGTGTCGCGCAGCATCAGCGCGGCCAGCGTCATGGCCGCCGGCTCGGTGATGAAGGAGCCCAGGAGCGGCACCAGCGACAGCACCAGGAAATACAGCGCCATCGCGCGCGGCAGCGGCAGCAGGCGCGCGAACAGCCGCACGATGGCGCCGGCGAACTGCAGGATGGGACGGGTGCCGGCGATCACCATGATCGCAAACACGAACATCGGCTCGGTGAAGTTGCGCGACTCCAGATAGCCGATCGCTTCCTGCTTGCCGCTGACGGCGAACATGAACAGCATCAGCACCATGGCCCAGAAGCCGAACACGACCTCGACCTCTCCCAGCAGATGCCAGATCCCCGCATGGCGCGGCCGGGTATGGGCGAGATGCTCGAAGAACTTGGTGGAAAAGGTGTGGAGGACGGCGATGGCGAACAGGGTGGCGCCAATGATCTGGATCAGAGTGGGTGCGTTCATAGTCGTGAGCAAGCCGCGTGGCGGCCCGACCATCGCGTTACCTGCCACACAGGATTGTGTGAGCACCCGGCGGCGAGTATAGCCGATAAGGATAGCCGAGGCCAACCCGGCACGGCGCGGCGTACGGCATCACTGCATCACGCATCACGCATCACTGCATTACGATTGCGCGTCCTGCGCCGGCGGATCGTAGGGAATGACCTTCTCGCGTTCGTTGGCATCGTTGCGCGCCACCACCGCGCGCGCCGGCTCGGTCTGGCTCAGGTTGCGCGCCTCGTGCGGCACGCCGGGCGGGATGAACAGAAAGTCGCCCGGCTCGCTCACCACCACCTGCTCCAGCCGCATGCCGTAACGGGTTTCCACCCGGCCTTCCAGCACATAGATCCCGGTTTCATAACCTTCATGCACATGCGGCCGCGCCGCGCCGCCGGGCGGGATCACCACCAGGTGCATCGCCAGCCCGCGCGCGCCGGCGCTATCGGCGGAGATGCCGTTGAAATAAGGCAGTCCCTGGACGGTGGCGGTTTCCGGGCCGGCGCGCAGCGCGGTCACCTGCTGGGGTGCGGGGCTATCCTGCATGATTGTTCTCCGGGATCAGGACGGGAGTGGGAAGACAAGTCTAGCCGATTGGGCCGGGCGCCGGCTACATCGTAGTGCAGCTGCTTTTGACGTACGCGCAGCGACAGTTGCGGTTGCTTTTGGAGTTGCCGTTGCCGTGGCTTTTGAAGTTGCCGTTGCCGTTGCCGTGGCTTTTGAAGTTGCCGTTGCCGTGGCTTTTGAAGTTGCCGTTGCCGTTGCTTTTGAAGTGGCAGTGAAATCCCGTTGAGCGCGCCGTGTCAGCGGTGCCCGGAGCGGGAAAAGGTGCGGCGTCTGTCTGAGTCAAGCGCAGCTTGGCGAGTTTAGCCGCGCCCCGCTCCGGGTACCGCTGACACGGGGACCCCCGCGCAGCGGGGGCGCGATCATCGGGTCGCCTTTTTTGGTTACTTTTTTGGCGAAGCAAAAAAGTGACCCGGCCGCCGGGACGGACTCCCGGCTTGTCTCCACGGCAGTGCAACCGCCTTGCGTCACCCGGCAACGCACGGGCAGCACCATCGTCTTTGCTTTTGACGTTTGTCGGCAAACTTCAAACTTCAAAAGCCACTGCTGCTTCGCAGTAACGTCTTTACGCCGGGTGAAACAACGCGAAAGCACTATCGTCATGACCAGGCCGGGAGTTCGCCCCGGCGGGCGACCTACTTTTTTTGCTTCGCCAAAAAAAGTAGGCAAAAAAAGGCGACCCGGTGATCGCGCCCTCGCTGCGCGAGGGTCCCCGTGCCGTCGATGCATGGAGCGGGGCGCGGCTAAACTCGCCAAGCTGCGCTTGACTCAGACAGACGCCGCACCTTTTCCCGCTCCATGCACCGACGTCACGGCGCGCTCAACGGGATTCAAAAGCAACGACAACTTCAAAAACAACGGCAACTGCAACTGCAACTGTCGCTACGCGTACGTCAAGAGCAACTGCAACCGTCACCTAATGCCCCATCACTTCCATCATCGGCAAATGATGGAATCTCCTTCCCCCCTACAACGGCAGGTCCGACTGCGACAGCCCTTCCCGCAATTCCTCCATCAACTGCGCCACGCTGCAGTTGCGCGACAGCGGCGCGGCCTGCCCGGCCCACAGCGACAGGAACTCCGGCCGGCCCTGGCGGCTGGCTGCGGCGCGCATGTCGCGGGTCAGCGCATTGGCGACCGGATACACCGGCGCGCTGATTTCGAAGGCGCGCATCTCGTCCATGAAGCGGTTGCGCACGCCCCGCGCCGGCCGCCCGGAAAAGACCCGGGTCACGCCGGTGTTACGGCTGGCCGGCCCGGTCAGCGCCAGCTTGTAGGCATCCGACACGCCGGATTCGATGGTGCTGAGGAAGGCGGTGCCGACCGAGACCGCCGAGGCGCCCAGCGCCAGCGCGGCGCGCACGCCGCGGCGGTCTGCAATGCCGCCGGCCGCCACCACCGGCAGCCGCACCGCGTCGGCCACCTGCGGCACCAGGGCCATGGTGCCGATCATGGCGCCCTGGAAGTCGTCGGTCAGGAAGGTGCCGCGATGGCCGCCGGCCTCGGCGCCCTGCGCCACCACCGCGTCGACGCCGCGCCGTTCCAGCTCGATCGCTTCGTCCACCGTGGTGGCGGTGCCCATCACGCAGGCGCCGCCGGCTTTCAGGGCATCGATGTGCCGCGCCGACGGCACGCCGAAGGTGAAGCTGAAGGCGGCGACGCCGGCCGACAGCACCGCTTCCATCTGCGCATCGTAGTTCTCTTCCAGGCTGGCCGGCAGCGCAGGCGGCGCGATGCCGAGTTCGGCGTGATAGCGGGCCAGCGCCTGGCGCATGGTGTCGACGCCGGCGCTGCCGCGCTCGCCGGGCGCCATCACGAACAGGTTCACGCCAAAAGGCCGGGACGTCAGCGCGCGAATCTCGGCGATGGTGGCCAGAAGCTTCTCGGGCGACATGTAGCCCGCGCCCAGAACGCCTAGGCCGCCGGCATTGCTGACCGCGGCCACCAGCGGCGCCTTGGCCGCTTCGCCGGCCATGGGCGCCAGAAAGATCGGGTAATCGACATGCAGCCGCTGCGCGAGGTGGTTGGGCATCGCGGTTCTCCGTGGGCAATGAATGGACCTGCATTATAGGCAGCGGCGGGAACAGCGGCTTGGCGCTGGCGCAGGGCGTCCGGTGAAAATCGTCATGCTGTTTTACAATCGTCGCCACCCGATTCCTTCCAGGCCTAGCGCATGACCCCCACCCTGCTGATTCCCCGCCCGGCGGCGACGCTGATCCTTGCCCGCGACGGCGACCAAGGTCCCGAGATTTTCATGATGCAACGCACGCTCAAGGCCAACTTCGTGGCCGGCGCCTATGTGTTTCCGGGCGGCGCGGTGGACCCGGGCGACCACGATCCCTGCTGGTCGGACTGCGCTGGCCTGGACGATGGCCAGGCCAGCCGCATCCTCGGCCTGGAAAGCGGCGGTCTGGCCTACTGGGTGGCGGCGGTGCGCGAATGCTTCGAGGAATCGGGCCTGCTGCTGGCCGCCGACGTTGCCGGCAACACGCCCGGCGCCGCCGAACTGGCCGCGCTGCGGGCGCGATCGGCGGCCGGCGAACTGGATTTCAACACGCTGTGCCGCGAGCGCGGGCTGTTCCCGGCCCTGTCGTCGCTGCGCTATTTCAGCCACTGGATCACGCCGCCCGGCCTGCCGCGCCGCTTCGACACCCGCTTCTTCCTGGCCGCCGCGCCGGCCGAGCAGATCGCCGCGGCCGACCAGGTCGAGACCATCGCCCATGCCTGGCTGCGGCCGGAAGACGCGCTGGCCAGGCAGCAGCGCGGCGAGATGGAAATGGTGTTCGCCACCATCCAGACCCTGAAGGCGCTGTCGGGCTTCGGCAGCGTGGAGGCGATGCTGGCCCATGCCCATGCGCAGGAAGCGGTGCCGGCGCTGATGCCGCGGGTGTCCACCGGCAGCAAGGGCCGGCGCATGCTGCTGCCGGCCGACCGCGCCTATGCCGAGGTCGGCAAGCTCGACCCGTTCGGCGAAGGCCAGACCTGGTCCGAGATCGTGCCCGGCAAGCCGGTGCGCCTGTCGGAGCGGGTGCTGCGCCTGACAGCGCCCAATCCCGGCTACATGACCGGCCCCGGCACCAACAGCTACCTGGTCGGCGACGCCAGCGCGCTGGCCGTGATCGACCCCGGCCCGGACGACGCCGCGCATATCGAGGCGCTGCTGCGCGAGGGCGGCGCGGCGCTGCGGCTGATCCTCACCACCCACACCCATCTCGACCATTCGCCGGCCGCGCGCCGCCTGAAGGAAGCCACCGGCGCCGAGGTGCTGGGCATGCCGGCGCCGCCGCATGCGCGCCAGGACCAGGCGTACACTCCCGACCGGGTGCCGGCGCATGGCGAGCGCATCGCCATCGGCGGCGCCACGCTGCGGGTGGTGCATACGCCCGGCCATGCGTCCAACCACCTGTGCTACCTGCTGGAAGAAGAGAGGATGCTGTTCACCGGCGACCACATCATGCAGGGCTCGACCGTGGTGATCAATCCGCCGGACGGCAACATGCAGGCCTATTTCGCCTCGCTGCAATCGCTGCTGGAAGAAGACCTGGAATGGCTGGCGCCCGGCCACGGTTTCCTGATCGACCAGCCGCACCGGGCGGTGCGGCGGCTGCTGGCGCATCGCCAGAGCCGGGAAGACAAGGTGCTGCGGGTATTGCGCGAGGCCGGCGCCGCCACCACGCAGGCGCTGCTGCCACGGGTCTATGACGACGTGCCGGCCGAGCGCCTGGCGATGGCCGAGCGCTCGCTGCTGGCGCACCTGGAGAAGCTGGCCGCCGAAGGCCGCGTCAGCCTCGACAACGGCGCCTGGCGCGCCGGCGGCGGCTGATCCGCCGTCACTTCGCCGGCGCCACCCGCCAGATCACGTTGCCGACGTCGTCGGCCACCAGCAGCGCGCCGGACTTGTCGCTGGCCACGCCGACCGGACGGCCCAGCGCGTCGCCTTCTTCACTGAGAAAGCCGGTCAGGACGTCCTCCGGCTCGCCGGCCGGCATGCCCTTGTTGAAGGGCACGAAGATCACCTTGTAGCCGCTGCGCGGCTTGCGGTTCCAGGAGCCGTGCTGGCCGACGAAGGCGCCATTCTGATAGCGCCTGGGCAGCAGGTCGCCCTGGTAGAACATCAGGCCCAGCGAGGCGGTGTGCGGCCCCAGCGCATAGTCGGGCTTGATCGCCTTGGACACCAGGTCGGGCCGCTGCGGCTTGACGCGGGCATCGACGGTCTGGCCGTAGTAGCTGTAGGGCCAGCCATAGAAGCCGCCCTCCTTCACCGAGGTCATGTAGTCGGGCACCAGGTCGCTGCCGATCTCGTCGCGCTCATTGACCACGGTCCACAGCGCGCCGCTCTGCGGCTGCCATGCCATGCCGTTCGGATTGCGCAGGCCCGAGGCGAACAGCGTGGTCTTGCCGCTGGCCGGATCGATTTCCAGGATGGCCGCGCGGTTTTCCTCGGCTTCCATGCCGTTCTCGCCGACGTTGCTGTTGGAGCCGGACGTGGCATACAGCTTCCTGCCGTCGCGGCTGGCGATCACGTTCTTGGTCCAGTGATGGTTCAGCGGCCCGGCCGGCAGGTCGGCCACCTTGACGCCGGCCTCGCTGATGCGGGTGTCGCCGGCCTTGTAGGGAAAGCGCATGATGGCGTCGGTGTTGGCGACATACAGCGTATTGCCTACCAGGCTCATGCCGAACGGCGAATTGAGGCCTTCCAGGAAGACGGTCTTGAGCTCGGCCACGCCGTCGCCGTCGGCATCGCGCAGCAGCGTGATGCGGTTGGCGCTGGGCGTGCCGGCGCCGGCCCGCTTCATCACCATCTTCATGATCTTGCCCTTGATGCCCTTGCTGTCTTCCGGCTTGGCCGGCGCATTGGTCTCGGCCACCAGCACGTCGCCATTGGGCAGCGTGTACAGCCAGCGCGGATGGTCCAGGCCGCTGGCATAGGCATTGACCGCCAGGCCGGCCGCGGGCGTGGGCTTGCCGCCGTCGGGCCAGCCCTTGGCCGGCGCGATATGCACGGTTGGCAGCAGCGTATGGTTGGGCGGCGGAAGCGTCGGTTCCGGGCCGGTGCCGGCCTTGAGCGGCAGCGTGGCCTGTTCGCAGCCGGCCAGCAGCACGATGGCCGCGGCCCATGAAATACGACGAATCACTAGCATGAAGGCTCTCCAGTTGTTGAGGGGCGCCCGCCCTTGCGGTGGCGGCTCGCCTGTAAGAACTGCCGGGCTTGTAACGGCTGCCTGTCAATCATGCAGCAACTGCGGCGGCAAGCCAGTCCGCCGCTCTGCGCGCGCCGGACTGGCCAGTAATGGATTTGCAAGATGCGGGCCCGGCCGTCACTTGGCCAGCGGGATAGGCTGGCCGGCGGGCAGCGGCACCGCGGTCACGCTGTTTTGCGGACTGCCTTCGACCAGCCGGTCGGAATAGACCAGGTAGACCAGCGCATTGCGCTTGACGTCGACCATGCGCACCACCTGCACCCGCTTGAACAGGATGGAGGCGCGCTCGCTGAAGACTTCCTCCTGCTTCGGCAGGCTGCCGTTGAAGCGGATCTCGCCGACCTGGCGGCAGGCCACGGAAGCATCGGCCTTGTCCTCGGCGATGCCGATGGCGCCGCTGATGCCGCCGGTCTTGGCGCGCGACAGGTAGCAGACCACGCCGCCCACCCTGGGATCGTCATAGGCCTCGACCACGATCTTGTGGTTGGGGCCGATGAACTTGAACACGGTGCTGACCTCGCCGACCTGTTCGGCATGGACGGCGGCATGGCACAGCAAAGAGGCGCACAGCAGGGGTTGGATGAACTTCATGGCGAAAGCGGGCCTGGTCGGAAGGAAAGCGCCAGATTAACCCAAACCAGGGGGAGTGCAGTTTGCCTGTGGTCAGCGGCCCTTGTGAAATGTTAGGATACCAGGCCGTCCGGTGGCCCCGGATGGCCTCCATCAAGCCGCTCACCGACATCCCTCATGAATTTGCCTCCGTCGCAGGACCATCCCCAGCCGCGCTCGCTGTCCGACCTTTTCATATCCTTTTCCCTGCTGGCCCTGCAAGGCTTCGGCGGCGTGCTGGCGGTGGTGCAGCATGAGCTGGTGGAGCGCAAGCGCTGGCTGACCCGCGAGGAATTCATCGAAGACTGGGCGGTGGCCCAGATCATGCCCGGCCCCAACGTGGTGAACCTGTCGATGATGATAGGCAGCCGCTATTTCGGCCTGCCGGGCGCCCTGACCGCGCTGGCCGGCATGCTGACCTTTCCGCTGGTGGTGGTGCTTTGCATGGCGCTGGCCTACAGCCATTTCGCCGACAGTCCGCAGGTGGCGGGGGCCTTGCGCGGCATGGGCGCGGTGGCGGCCGGCCTGATCATTGCGACCGGCATCAAGCTCATCAGCGCGCTGGAACGCCATCCCCTGGGCAAGCCGGCCTGCCTGCTGCTGGCCGCCCTCTGTTTCGGCGCGGTGGCGCTGCTGCAGTGGCCGCTGCTGTATGTGCTGGGCGGGCTGGGCCTGCTTACCTGCGTGTTGACCTGGCGGAAGATACGTCCATGAGCGCGCTGCTGCAGATGCATCCGGCGGACTGGCTCAACCTGTTCCTGCATTACCTGTCGCTGTCGCTGCTGGCGGTGGGCGGCGCCATCACCACCGCGCCCGACATGCACCGTTACCTGGTGGACCAGCAGCACTGGATGAGCGAATCCCAGTTCACCGCCGCCATCACCCTGGCCCAGGCCGCGCCCGGCCCGAACGTGCTGTTCATTGCGCTGATGGGCTGGCAGGTAGGCGTCAACAGCGGCAGCCTCCTGAACGCGCTGATGGGCATGGCCATCACGATGACCGGCATCCTCCTGCCCAGCGCCACGCTGACCTACGTCGCCTCGCGCTGGGGCCACAACAACCGCGACCTGCGGGCGGTGCGCGCCTTCAAGCAGGGCATGGCGCCGGTGGTGGTCGGGCTGATCCTGGCCACCGGCTGGCTGATGAGCCGCGCCCACGGCGATCCCGCCAGGGATTGGCCGCTATGGCTTTTGACCGCAGTCACTGCGGTCGTTGTATGGAAGACGCGGGTGCATTTGCTATGGCTGCTGGCCGCGGGGGGGCTGCTGGGGTGGTTCGGGTGGATTTGATGGGTGCTGTTGCAGCAGCAGCCGTTGTGTTTCGTGGCGCTGCGCCGGCCACGGCTGGGCTTAAGAAAGCGTGACGAGGAGTGGAAAGAGTTGCAGTTGCAGTTGCAGTTGCAGTTGCAGTTGCAGTTGCAGTTGCAGTTGCAGTTGCAGTTGCAGTTGCAGTTGCAGTTGCAGTTGCAGTTGCAGTTGCAGTTGCAGTTGCAGTTGCAGTTGCTTTTGCTTTTGCTTTTGCTTTTGCTTTTGCTTTTGCTTTTGATGTACGCGCAGCGACAGTTGCAGTTGCTTTTGATGTACGCGCAGCGACAGTTGCTTTTGATGTACGCGCAGCGACAGTTGCTTTTGACGTAGCCGTAGCCGTTGCCGTTGCCGTTGCCGTTGCCGTTGCCGTTGCTTTTGAAGTGGCAGTGGAATCCCGTTGAGCGCGCCGTGTCAGCGGTGCCCGGAGCGGGAAAAGGTGCGGCGTCTGTCTGAGTCAAGCGCAGCTTGGCGAGTTTAGCCGCGCCCCGCTCCGGGTACCGCTGACACGGGAACCCCCGCGCAGCGGGGGCGCGATCACCGGGTCGCCTTTTTTTGGTTACTTTTTTTGGCGAAGCAAAAAAAGTGACCCGGCCGCCGGGACGGATTCCCGGCTTGTTTCCACGGTAGTGCAATCGTATTGCGTCACCCGGCAACGCCCGGGCAGCACTGTCGTAGTTGACGTTTAACGCGTTCGTTGAACATGGCTTAACGTCAAAAGCAACTGCTGCTTCGCAGTCACGCCTTACCCCTGGTGAAGCAAAACGCTTGCACTGTCGTCATGACCAGGCCGGGAATTCGCCCCGGCAGGCGACCTACTTCTTTTGCTTCGCCAAAAGAAGTAGGCAAGAAAAGGCGACCCGGTGATCGCGCCCTCGCTGCGCGAGGGTCCCCGTGCCGTCGATGCATGGAGCGGGGCGCGGCTAAACTCGCCAAGCTGCGCTTGGCTCAGACAGACGCCGCACCTTTTCCCGCTCCATGCACCGACGGCACGGCGCGCTCAACGGGACTTAAAAGCAACGGCAACGGCAAAGGCAAAAGCAACGGCAAGGTCAAAAGCAACGGCAACGGCAACTGCAACGGCCACTTCAAAACCAACGGCAACTGTCGCTACGCGTACGTCAAAAGCAACCGCAACCGCAGGGTTCGCGCCCCCGCCGCAATAGCCCCTCTACCCCACCTGCAAATTGGCCAGCGCCACATACCCCTCCACCCCCACCGTTTCCGCCCGCGCCTGCGGATCGATCCCCACCGCAACCAGGTCCGCCTCGCTGAACATCCCCGCCAGGCAGTTGCGCAAGGTCTTGCGTCGCTGCGAAAAGGCCTTCTGCACCACCTCTTCCAGCCGCGCCGCGTCGCACGGCAGCGGCTGCGCCAGCGGAATCATGCGCACGATGGCCGAGTCCACCTGCGGCGGCGGGTCGAAGGCGGTGGGTGGAACGATGAACAGCAGCTCCATGTGGTAGCGCCACTGCAGCATCACTGACAACCTGCCATAGGTCTTGCTGCCGGGCTGCGCCACCATGCGCTCCACCACTTCCTTCTGCAGCATGAAATGCTGGTCCTGCACCCGATGCGCAATCTCGGAGAGATGAAACAGCAGCGGGCTGGAGATGTTGTACGGCAGGTTGCCCACCACGCGCAGCTTGCCGTCCGGCGGAGCCAGCGCGGCGAAGTCGAATTGCAGGGCGTCGCCGGCATGCACGTGCAGGCGCTTCGGGTCGAAGGTCTTGTTCAGGCGCTCGACCAGGTCGCGGTCGAGTTCCACCACATGGAGTTCGCGCAGCTGTTCCAGCAGCAGCCGCGTCATCGCGGCCAGGCCGGGGCCGATCTCGACCATCACATCGTCGGCCTGCGGCGCGATCACGCGGATGATGTCGTGCAGCACGGCCTGGTCGGTCAGGAAGTTCTGGCCGAAACGCTTTCGGGGTATGTGTTTCATTGCGCCTTGCTGTCTTGTGCGGCGGCCATGCGGGCCGCGGTGCGGATGGCTTCGACCATGCTGCCATGGTCGGCGTGGCCCAGGCCGCGGGCGGCCAGGTCGAGCGCGGTGCCGTGGTCGACCGAGGTGCGGATGATGGGCAGGCCCAGCGTGATGTTGACGCCGCGGCCGAAGCTGGCGTGCTTAAGCACCGGCAGGCCCTGGTCGTGGTACATCGCCAGCACGCAGTCGGCCTGCTCCAAGTACTTGGCCTGGAACAGGGTGTCTGCCGGATAGGGTCCCTGCGCATCGATGCCGCGCGCGCGGGCCGCTTCCAGGGCCGGTGTGATCACCTCGATCTCCTCGCGCCCCAGATAGCCGTTCTCGCCGGCATGCGGGTTCAGGCCCGTGACCAGGATGCGCGGCGCGGCAATGCCGAACTTGCCGCGCAGGTCGGCATCGATGATATCGATCGTGCGCGCCAGGCTGTCGGCGGTGATCGCGGCCGGCACATCCTTCAGCGCCAGATGGGTGGTGGCCAGCGCCACCCGCAGCGGCGTGGGCGTGGCGTCGGTGGCCAGCATCATCACGACCTGCGGCGTGCCGGTTTTTTCGGCCAGGTATTCGGTATGGCCGGTGAAGGCAACCCCGGCGTCGTTGATCGTGCTCTTCTGCAGCGGCGCGGTGACGATGGCGGCCAGCTCGCCGCGCAGGGCGCCGGCGATCGCCACATCCAGGGTCTCCAGCACATAGCGGCCGTTGTTGGCGTCGAGTTCGCCGGGCTGCACATGGGCCGCCAGCGTGCAGTCGATCACGGCGATGCGGCCGGCCGGGAAGGCCGGCAGGCCATTGTTGTTGACCGCCATCTGCGACAGCGCCACCAGGCTGATGTCCGGATCGATCGCCGCGGCGGTCATGGCCAGGAAGGCGGAATCGCCGATCAGCACGCTGCGCACTTCATGGCGCAGCTCCCAGGCGGCACGGATCGCGATCTCCGGGCCGATGCCGGCCGGCTCGCCGGTCGTGATGGCAATGGCGGGCGGCACGCCTGGACGTTGCATCGCGCTCACCGCGCCGGGCCGGTCGCCGCGCCGAGTTCCTCGGAGCGGTATTCGACATAGGTGCGGTCGCGCAGCTGGCGCAGCCATTCCTCGGTCGCCTCCTCGATCTTGCGCTCGCGCAGCGCCTGGCGCGCCATCATGCGCTGGCGCTCCTGCGTGACATCGTCGGTCTTGCGCTCGATCACCTGGATCAGGTGGAAGCCGAATGGCGACTCGATCGGCTCGCTGATCTGGCCCGGCTGCAGCGCATTCATCGCGCGCTCGAACTCCGGCACGGTGTCGCCCGGATACAGCCAGCCCAGGTCGCCGCCCTTGGAGGCCGAACCGTCGTTGGAGTACATGCGCGCCAGTTCGGGGAAGGTGGCGGCCTTGTTGTCCAGGCGCTCCTTGAGTTCGACCAGCTTGCGCCTGGCCTCGTTGGCCGGCACCACCTGGTTCACCTTGATCAGGATGTGGCGGGCATGGGTCTGGGTGACGGCCGGCACCGAAGCGCCTGCCTTGGCCGGGGTCGAGGTGCGGCGGCCAAGCACCCGCAGGATGTGAAAGCCATTGGCGCTCTTGACCACGACCAGTTCGTTGTCGCGTCGCTCCGCCACCGCGTCGACGAACAGCTGCGGTAGGCGGTCCAGCGTGCGCCATCCCATCTCGCCGCCCTTCAATGCATCGCTGGCGTCGGAATAGGCAGCGGCGATCTGGGCGAAGTCGGCGCCGGTGCGCAACTGTTGCAGGGCCTCCTCCGCGCGCGCGCGGCGCTGGGCGATCTGCTCGGCGCTGGCGTTTTCGGGGATGCGCACCAGGATCTGCGCCAGGTTGATCTCGGGCTGCGCCACCTGCGTGGCGCCGCCGCCGGAAGCCAGGAAGTTATCGACCTCGGACTCGGTGATCTGCACCTTGCTGTCGACTTCCTTCTCGCGCAGGCGCTGCAGCAGGATTTCGTTGCGGATGTCCTCGCGGAAGCGGGCGAAGCTCACGCCGTCGCTTTCGACCTTGCGGCGCATTTCGGCCACGGTGACGTTGTTCTGCTCGGCAATGCGGCCCACCGCGGCGTCGAGCAGCGCGTCGTCGACCCGCAGGCCGTTTTCCTTGGCCAACTGCAACTGTGCGCGGTCGACGATCATACGTTCCAGCAACTGCTGCTGGAACTGGGCGCGCGGCGGCACGGAGCCGCCCTGGCTGCGCAAGCGCGCCTCGACCGTCTGCATCCGCGTTTCCAGTTCCTGGGCGGTGATGACTTCGTTATTGACGACAGCGACGATGGCGTCGATCGGGCGTACCCGCTGGGAAGCGGAGGACGCCGCCGGGGCTGTGGCCGACGGCAACTGGGCGGCGGGCGCTGGAGACGTCGCCGGGCCGCCCAGGCGCGGACCCGCGCCGGCGCCGGGCGCCTTGAGCGTCTGCGCCCAGGAAGGAGGCGCGGCCAGCAATGCGCACAGCAGCGCCGGCATGATGCGCCTGATGCGCAGCGATGGGAGAAGCGAACGGGAAGTGATATCGGTTTTCATAGTGCCTTGATTCATGAGAGTGCTGCCCTTGGGTTCAGGGCTCCGATTCGGAGAGGCGGTTGTAACCGGGGATGTTGTTGCGCAGCGCCCTGTAGGGATTGGAGCCCAGGCTGGACAGGCCGTTCAGTTCAAGCTGGAAAAACAGCGAGGAAGTCGCGACATTGGTCGCAGTGGGCGTGCGCTGGGCCACGACCCGGAAGATCCAGCAGTCGGCCTTGTATTCCACGCCGAACAGGCTTTCCGACACCTTCTTTTCCTCCAGCGAGTAATTCACGCGCCCCACGCCATAGAAGCGGCGCGTGATCGGCCACTGGGTGGACACGTTCAACAGGTCGACCGCGGTCGGCACGTCGCGCTTGTATTGCAGGTTGAACACCTGCTGCGGGCCCGGCAGCCAGCGCACGCCCAGGCTGGACGCATTGGTCTTGCGCTGGCTCTGGCTGTACTGGATGCCGGCGTCCAGCAGCAGCGTGGGCGTGACCTGGCCCGACATCGCGGCCAGCAGGTCGGACTTGTTTTCGGCATTGCTGGTGTTGCCAGCCACCTGCTGCTGGTTGAAATAGAAGCGCTGGCCCAGGGCCACGCGCAGCCGCTCGACGCCGTCCTCCTCGATGAAGCGCGACACCACGGCCGCGGTCAGCTGGTTGGAATCGGTGATGCGGTCGTTGCCGACATAGCGGTTTTCGCTGAAGATCTGCGCGAAGCTGAACTCGGCCAGCGCGGTATCGAAGATCGGAAACTTGCTCTGGTCCTTGTACGGCGTATAGGTATAGAACAGGCGCGGCTCCAGGGTCTGCGTGGCCGGCCTGCCCAGAAAGCTTGCATCGCGCTCGAACACCAGGCCACTGTCGAGCGAAAAGGTGGGCAGCGTGCGGGTCAGGGTGGTCGGCTGGTCCGCCGCCTGGTTGGTCAGGCTGTAGCTGGTTGCATGCAGCGACAGGCTGGGCGTAACGAAATAGCCGGGCGCCAGGATCGGATAGGAAATCCGCGGATTGACCACCGAGCGGTCGCCGCGCACCAGGGTCGGATGATAGAAGCGGGTGAAGTCGGACTTCAGGCTCAAATCGAAGCCGCCCAGTTCCTGGCGGGCCGCGTTCAGGCTGATCTGCGGCAGCCTGTCATACGGCATGGCGATCGGCGCCAGCGGATCCTGCAGCACCTGGTAGCTCGAGGTGCGGGCCAGCAGGTTCCAGTAAGGCTGCGCATAGTTCAGGCTCAGGTCGCGCGCCAGCAGCCGCTGCCGGCTGTTGGTAATGCTGTGCGGGAAGTCGTTGGGATACTGGTCGTCCGATGCCATGTTCACGTTGGCATTGAATGACAGCGACGGCGCCAGCCTCTGGCTATGCAGCATGGTCAGCGCGCCGCGGCTCTGGCCGGTCTGGCTGTCGTTCATCAGGCCTTCCACCCGCGTCTGCCCGTAATAGCCGTCGCCCAGGTAGCGCGCATGGGCGCCGAGCTGCAGGCCGCGCTGGGAGATCATGCGTGGATACAGCGTCAGGTCGCGGTTGGGCGCAATGTTGATGTAGTAAGGCGTCGAGGCTTCGATGCCGTTGCGGTTGCTGGTGCCGAAGGTGGGCGGCAGAAAGCCGGTCTTGCGCTGGTCCGACAGCGGAAAGCTCATGTAGGGCGAGGCCAGCAGCGGCACGCCCTTGAAGTACAGCACTGCCCGCTCGGCCGTGCCGATGTCGCGCCCGCTGTCGAGATTGATGGTGCGCGACGACAGGTACCAGTCCTGGTCCGGCGCCTCGCAGGTGCTGTAAGTGCCGTTGTGCACCACCGAGCGGTCGTCCGACTCGAAGTCGATGCGGTCGGCCTTGCCCTGCGCATTGCGCATTTCCAGGTGGTAGGTCGGATTGTCGATATACCCTTCGCCGGTGTCGAGCTTCAGGTTGGCGTCGTCGCCGGTGAAGCGGTCCTTGAAGCGCTTCAGCCGGACGTTGCCGCTGGCCTTGACCCGGTCGTCGACGATGTCGTATTCGGCACGGTCGGCATTGAGCGTGGTGCCGCCGCGGGTGACTTCGGCGTCGCGCTCCAGCGTGATCTCGCGGTCGGGCCGGCCGGTCAGGCGCTCCGCGCCCAGCGTGGTGGGCGCGTTCGGATCGTCCACGGGGCGCTGGTACTTGGTCTGGGCGGCGGCCAGCGCGGGCAGCGAGGCAAGCACGGCCAGCGTCAGCGCACGCACCGCGGGCCGGGTGCGGAAATAGCGTTGGCGGCGAGTCATGAACAGGGGAATTGCAACACCATAAAGGAGGCGGATTTTTTAGGTTGAATCCCTTATTATATGAGAACTCCGCAGTCCGCCCGCTTTGCCGGACGACTCCCTGACCATCCCGGGCCCGCTCCCGGACCACTTTCAGACGCTATCCGATACCGCATCATGCCCGAGCAATTCCCTAACGATCCGCGCCTGGAACAGGCCAGCCAGTGGCTGGCGACGCTGACCGCGCCCGCGCTGCGTTGCGACACCCTGCGCCCGGCGTCGGCCGACGCCAGCTTCCGCCGCTACTTCCGCGTCGACGGCGCCGACGGCGACACCTACATCCTGATGGACGCGCCGCCGCCTCAGGAAGACGTGAAGCCCTTCATCCATGTGGCCGAGGTATTCGGCAAGACCGGCGTGTCCGTGCCCAAGGTGCTGGCGCAGGATGCCGAACGCGGCTTCCTGCTGCTGACCGACCTCGGCGCCACCACCTACCTGAAGCTATTGAACAGCGACACCGCCCACAAGCTCTACCTCGACGCGATCGACGCGCTGGTGCTGCTGCAGGCGCAGAGCCAGCCCGAAGTGCTGCCCGAATACGACCGCGCGCTGCTGCTGCGCGAGCTGAACCTGTTCCCGGAATGGTATGTCGCGAAGCACCGCGGCGTGACGCTGGACGACAAGCAGCAGGCCGCGCTGCAGAAGGTGTTCGATGCGCTGCTGGCCAACAACCTGGCCCAGCCGCAGGTCTATGTGCACCGCGACTACCATTCGCGCAACCTGATGGTGATGGACAGCGGCAATCCCGGCATCCTCGACTTCCAGGACGCGGTCTATGGCCCGATCACCTACGACCTGGTGTCGCTGCTGCGCGATGCCTATATCCAGTGGGACGAGGAACTGGTGCTGGACTGGGCGATACGCTACTGGGAACGGGCGCGCCGCGCCGGCCTGCCGGTGGCGCCGGACATCGACAGCTTCTACCGCGACTTCGAATTCATGGGCCTGCAGCGTCACCTGAAGGTGCTGGGCATCTTCGCGCGGCTGTACCACCGCGACGGCAAGGCCGCCTATCTCGACGACATGCCGCTGGTGATGGAATACACCAGGAAGACCGCAGGCCGCTACCGCGAGCTGGCGCCGCTGATCCGCATCCTCGACGTGCTGGAAAACACCGACTCCGGCGTCGGCTTTACCTTCTGAGGCCGCGATGAAAGCCATGATCCTCGCCGCCGGCCGCGGCGAACGCATGCGGCCCCTGACCGACAGCTGCCCCAAGCCCCTGCTGAAGGTGCGCGGCCGGCCCCTGATCGTCTGGCATGTGCTCAACCTGGTGCGCGCCGGCATCAGCGAGATCGTGGTCAACCATGCCCACCTCGGCCATATGATCGAGGAAGCGCTGGGCGACGGCAGCCGCTACGGCGCATCGATTGCCTATTCGCCGGAAGGCACCGCGCTGGAAACCGCCGGCGGCATCGCCCGCGCCCGGGAAATGCTGGGCGAAGCGCCCTTTGTCGCGCTGGCGGCCGATGTCTGGGCGCCGCATTTCGACTTCTCGCAGGCCGCCGACGCGCTGCTCGATAACGACGTCTGGGGCAATCCGCTGCCGCTGGACCAACGCGACGTGGCCTGGCTGTACCTGGTGAAGAACCCGGACCACAACCCGGCCGGCGACTTTGCGCTCAACAGCTTTTCGATCGCCAATGAAGGCGGGGAGCGCCATACCTTTTCCGGCATCGGCGTCTACCGGCCGCAGATGTTCGACGCGATCACGCCCGGCGACAGCGCCAAGCTGGCGCCGCTGCTGCGCGAATATGCGGCGCGCGGCCAGGTCGGCGGCGAAGTCTACCGCGGCGACTGGCTCGATGTCGGCACGCCGGAACGCCTGGCCCAACTGAATGCCCCCTACCAAGGAAACCGCCCATGACAGCAGCTTACGCAGCCCGCCGCGCCAGACTGATCGAACAGATGCAGGCCCGCGGTGGCGGCATCGCCATCATCCCCACCGCGCCGGAAGCGCTGCGCAACAACGATGCCGACTTCCCCTACCGGCATGACAGCTACTTCTATTACCTGACCGGCTTCACCGAGCCGGAAGCGGTGCTGGTGCTGGTGGCCGGCGCGGCTGGCGGCCAGTCCATCCTGTTCTGCCGCGAAAAGAACATGGAGCGGGAAATCTGGGACGGCTACCGCTACGGCCCGGACGCCGCCCGCGAGCAGTTCGGCTTCGACGCCGCGCATGCGGTGTCGGCGCTGGACGCCGAAGTGCCGAAGCTGATGGCCAATGCGCCGGCCATCTTCTACGCGCTGGGCAGCAATGCGAAGCTCGACGCCCAGGTGCAGGGCTGGCTGCAGGCGGTGCGCTCCCAGGTGCGCGCCGGCGTTACCGCGCCGGCGGCCGCCTTCGACGTGCATCTGCTGCTGGACGACATGCGGCTGGTCAAGGATGCCGGCGAGATTGCCATCATGCGCCGCGCCGCGCTGATCTCCTCGGCCGCGCACGAGCGCGCGATGCGCATGTCGAAACCCGGCCTGCATGAATACCAGATCGAGGCCGAACTGCTGCACGAGTTCCGCCGCAACGGCTCGCAATTTCCGGCCTACACCTCCATCGTCGCCACCGGCGCCAATGCCTGCGTGCTGCATTACCGCGCCGGCGACGCCGTGCTGCAGGATGGCGACCTGGTGCTGATCGATGCCGGCTGCGAGCTCGACGGCTACGCCTCCGACATCACCCGCACCTACCCGGCCAACGGCAGGTTCAGCGGTCCCCAGAAGACCCTGTACGAGATCGTGCTGGCGTCGCAGGCGGCGGCGATCGCCGAGATCCGTCCCGGCAAGCGCTTCACCGACGGCCACGATGCGGCGGTGAAGATCCTGGCCCAGGGCATGCTGGACACCGGCCTGCTCAACCGCGACAAGGTCGGCACCCTCGACGACGTGATCGCCAACGGCGACTACCGCCAGTTCTACATGCACCGCACCGGCCACTGGCTGGGCATGGACGTGCATGACGTCGGCGAATACCGTGACGCCGCGCCCGCCGGCGCCGAACGTCCATGGCGCACGCTGCAGCCGGGCATGGCGCTGACGGTCGAGCCGGGCATCTACGTGCGGCCGGCCGAAGGGGTGCCGGAGCAGTACTGGCATATCGGCATCCGCATCGAGGACGACGCGGTGGTCACGCCTGGCGGCTGCGACATCATCACGGCCGAGGCGCCCAAGACCGTGGCCGAGATCGAAGCCGTGATGCGCGGCTGACATCGTGGAGCGCAGCTACGATATCGCCATCGGCGGCGCCGGCCCGGTCGGCATGGCGCTGGCCGCGATGCTGGTGCGGCATGGCGCCGCGCCGGGCCGCATCGCGCTGATCGACGCCCGTGGCCTGGAGCAGGCAGTGCAGGACCCGCGCTCGCTGGCGCTGTCCTGGGGCAGCCGCCAGCTGCTGGAGGAAATCCGCGCCTGGCCAGCCAGCGCCACGCCGATCCGCGAAATCCATGTATCGCGCCGCGGCCACTTCGGCCGCACGCTGATTGCCGCCGATGAATTCGGCCTGCCCGAACTCGGCTACGTGAGCCGCTACGGCAGCCTGGTGCAGGCGCTGGCGTCGGCCGTGACGCAGGCTGGCGTGACCGTGCTGCGTCCGATGCAGATCGCCTCCCGGATCGAGCAGGCCGACGGCATCACGCTGGCGCTGGCCAATGGCACGACGCTGAAGGCACGGGTGATGGTGCAGGCCGAAGGCGGCCTGTTCGCCGACCAGCCCGGCAAGGCGATCAGCCGCGATTACAACCAGACCGCGGTGATTGCCCATGTCACCGTCGACCACCCGCTGGCAGGGCGCGCCTTCGAGCGCTTCACCGGCGAAGGGCCGCTGGCCCTGTTGCCGCAGGACGACGGCTATGCGCTGGTGTGGTGCCTGCGCCCGGCCCGCGCCAGCCAGGTCGCCGCCCTGCCCGACGCCGCCTTCCTGGCCCAGCTGCAGCAGGCTTTCGGCCAGCGCCTGGGCCGCTTCCTGACCGTCTCGCCGCGCATCAGCTATCCGCTTGGCCTGAACACCGGCGCCGCGCAGAGCGCCCGCATGGTCGCCATCGGCAATGCGGCCCAGACCCTGCACCCGGTTGCCGGCCAGGGACTGAACCTCGGCCTGCGCGACGCCGCCGTGCTGGCGCGCATGCTGGCCATGGACGCCACGCCGCTGACACTGCAGCACTATGCGGTGCAGCGGCGCGGCGACCGCAGCCTGACCATCCGTGTCACAGACACCATGGCCCGCATCTTCGCCAGCGCGCCGGACGGCGCCCATACGCAGGGCTTGCTGGGACTGTCGCTGGGGCTGATCGATACCGTGCGTCCGCTGAAGCAGCTGCTGGCCGAGCAGATGATGTTCGGCCGACGCTGAGCGATCGCTTGTCCAGCAGATTGATTGCTTAAAAACAACAGAATAGTATTTGCAGTTGAAACATTGCGCCGGATAACGTCCAATACGTCACAAAGTTTCCTTAAAGAACCTTTAGAGGAGTGACAGGATAGTATCGGATGACCAGCCGAGCGCATGCGGCGCCACGCGGTGCCGACAGTCGCTTCCTCAAATCCAGTGGCCGCGGAGACGGCGGCAATGCCGGCCGGATCGCACAAAAGACAGGAAGCAGACATGAAAAAACCAAGGATCGCCGCGCTGCTTGCCAGCGTTTTGCTAACGGGATGCGCCGTCGTGCCCATACCGGTGGTGTATGACACACCGGCGCCGAAGTGCCCGCCCGGACAAGCCAAGAAAGGCAATTGCGGACCGGCCTACGACGTACCGGAACGCAATTTCTGCCCGCCGGGGCAAGCGAAGAAAGGCAATTGTTGAACTGAAGGCTGCCTGAATATGCGTGCTCCATGCGAGGTGGCATGGAGCACGCGGCATGGAGTCCAGGTCATTGGGGGTATGGCACCGCATGCCTGCCCACAGTTCGGGGCGGCGCATGCGGAATATCCGGAAGGGGGCAGTTGCAGTCGGCTTTTGCCGTTGCCGTTGCTTTTGAAGTTGCCGTTGTCGTTGCTTTTAAATCCCGTTGAGCGCGCCGTGACGTCGGTGCGTGGAGCGGGAAAAGGTGCGGCGTCTGTCTGAGCCAAGCTTTGCTTGGCGAGTTTAGCCGCGCCCCGCTCCATGCATCGACGGCACGGGGACCCTCGCGCAGCGAGGGCGCGATCACCGGGTCGCCTTTTCTTGCCTACTTCTTTTGGCGAAGCAAAAGAAGTAGGTCGCCTGCCGGGGCGAACTCCCGGCCTGGTTATGACGATAGTGGGGTTGTGTTGCTTCACCAGCCGTGAAGACGTCACTGCGAAGCAGCAGTTGCTTTTGAAGTTGAAGAAGTTAAAGGTTTAATGTTCAAAACCTTTTGAACAACAACTACGACAGTGCTGCCCGGGCGTTGCCGGGTGACGCAACACGGCTTCACTGCCGTGGAGACAAGCCGGGAGTCCGTCCCGGCGGCCGGGTTACTTTTTTGCTTCGCCAAAAAAGTAACCAAAAAAGGCGACCCGATGATCGCGCCCCCGCTGCGCGGGGGTCCCCGTGTCAGCGGTACCCGGAGCGGGGCGCGGCTAAACTCGCCAAGCAAAGCTTGGCTCAGACAGACGCCGCACCTTTTCCCGCTCCGGGCACCGCTGACACGGCGCGCTCAACGGGATTTCACTGCAACGGCCACTTCAAAAGCAACTGCAACTGCAACGGCAACGGCAACGGCAACTGCCACTTCAAAGGCAACTGCAACTGTCGCTGCGCGTACGTCAAAAGCAGCTGCAACTGCCATCTCTCCCCCTACTCCACCGCCTTGACCATGTCCTCGATCACCTTCTTCGCATCGCCAAACACCATCATGGTCTTGTCCATGTAGAACAGCTCGTTGTCCAGGCCCGCATAGCCCGCCGCCATCGAACGCTTGTTCACGATTACCGTCTTGGCCTTGTACGCCTCCAGGATCGGCATGCCCGCGATCGGCGACTTCGGGTCCTTCGCCGCCGGATTCACCACGTCGTTGGCACCCAGCACCAGCACCACGTCGGCCTGACCAAACTCGCTGTTGATGTCCTCCATCTCGAACACCTGGTCGTACGGCACTTCGGCTTCGGCCAGCAGCACGTTCATGTGCCCCGGCATGCGCCCCGCCACCGGGTGGATCGCATATTTCACCGTCACGCCCTTGTGGGTCAGCTTCTCGGTCAGCTCCTTCAACGCATGCTGCGCCCGCGCCACCGCCAGGCCGTAGCCCGGCACGATGATCACCGTCTCGGCATTGCCCATCAGGAAGGCCGCATCGTCCGCCGAGCCCGACTTCACGTTGCGCTGCTGCTGCGCGCCGCCGCCCGCCGCCGCTGCCTCGCCGCCGAAGCCGCCCAGGATCACGTTGAAGAACGACCGGTTCATCGCCTTGCACATGATGTAGGACAGGATCGCGCCGGAGGACCCCACCAGCGAGCCGGCAATGATCAGCATCGAGTTGTTCAGCGAGAAGCCGATGCCCGCCGCCGCCCAGCCGGAATAGCTGTTCAGCATCGACACCACCACCGGCATGTCCGCGCCGCCGATCGGGATGATGATCAGCACGCCCAGCACGAAGGCGATCGCCGTCATCAGGATGAAGGGCGTCCAGTCCTGCGTCATCGTGAACACGATGCCCAACCCGATCATCAGCACCGCCAGCACCAGGTTGACCATGTGCTGCCCCGGAAAGCTCACCGGCGCACCCTGGAACAGCCGGAACTTGTACTTGCCGGCCAGCTTGCCGAACGCAATCACCGAGCCCGAGAAGGTGATCGCGCCCACGAAGGTGCCGATGAACAGCTCGATGCGGTTGCCGATCGGGATCGGCTGGTTGTGCGCCGAGATGCCGAAGGCCCAGGGCTCGGAGACCGCCGCCACCGCAATGGCCACTGCCGCCAGGCCGATCAGCGAGTGCATCGCCGCCACCAGTTCCGGCATCTTGGTCATCTCGACCCGCCTGGCCAGGGTCGCGCCGATCACGCCGCCGGCCACCACGCCCACCAGCACGCCCCACATGCCCAGCCCGGTGCCGGACGCGGCTTCCTGCTGCAGCTTGATCATCAGCATGATGGTCGTGAGCGTGGCAATGGCCATGCCGGTCATGCCGAAGGTGTTGCCGCGGCGCGCCGTGGACGGATGCGACAGGCCCTTCAGGGCCTGGATGAAGCACACTGATGCGATCAGGTACAGCATCGTCACCAGGTTCATCGATACGAAGGCCATGTTCATCATTTCGCGCCCTCCTTGGCCAGCGCCGGCGTGGCTTCTGCCGTCTTGACCGCCTTGGGCTCCTTCTTGCGGAACATCTCCAGCATGCGCTGGGTTACCAGAAAGCCGCCGAACACATTGACCGCGGCCAGCGCCACGGCCAGCACGCCCATGATTTGGCCAAGCCGGCCTTCGGTCAGGCCGGCCGCCAGCATCGCGCCGACGATGATGATGGCCGAGATCGCATTGGTGACGGCCATGAGCGGCGTATGCAGCGCCGGGGTGACCGTCCAGACCACGTGGTAGCCGACGTAGATGGCCAGCACGAAGATGATGAGGTTGATGATGGTGTGACTGACTTCCATGATGTCTCCGACCTTATTGTTTGCGAAGGATGTCGCCGCCGTGGCACAGCAGCGTGGCAGCAACGATTTCGTCTTCCCGGTTGATGGCAAGGCCGGCGTCCTGGTCGACGATGAGCTTGAGGAAGTCCAGCACATTGCGCGCATACAGCGCCGAGGCGTCCGCCGCGACCAGCGTGGCCAGGTTGGGCTCACCGATGATGTGCACGCCATACTTGGTCACCGTCTTGCCCAGTTCCGACAGCGGGCAGTTGCCGCCCTGCTCGACGGCCATGTCGACGATCACCGAGCCGGGCTTCATCGCCTTGACGGTGTCTTCGCCGATCAGCACTGGGGCGCGGCGGCCGGGGATCAGGGCGGTGGTGATGATGATGTCGGCCTGTTTCGCGCGCTCATGCACCAGCTCGGCCTGGCGGCGCATCCAGTCGGCCGGCATCGGGCGGGCATAGCCGCCGCTGCCCTGGGCGATCTCGCGCTCCTCGTCGGTGAGGAAGGGCACGTCGATGAACTTCGCGCCGAGCGACTCGACCTGTTCCTTGACCGGCGGGCGCACGTCGGAGGCTTCGATCACGGCGCCCAGGCGCTTGGCCGTGGCGATGGCCTGCAGGCCGGCCACGCCCACGCCCATGATGAGCACGCGGGCGGCCTTGACGGTGCCGGCGGCGGTCATGAGCATGGGCATGAAGCGCTGGTAGGTATTGGCGGCGAGCATGACGGCCTTGTAGCCGGCGATGTTGGCCTGGGAAGACAGCACGTCCATGCTCTGGGCGCGGGTGATGCGGGGCGCGGCTTCGAGCGCGAAGGCGGAGAGACCGCGCTGGGCCATGACGGCGATGTTCTCGGCGTCGAAGGGATTCAACATGCCGATGACGACGGTGCCGGGGCGCAGCAGGCCGAGTTCCTCGGGGTTGGGGGCACGGACCTTGAGCACCATGTCGGCGCCGAAGGCATCGGCCGCGCTGCCGATCCGGGCGCCGGCGACGGCATAGGCCTCGTCGGTCACGCTGGAGCGGATGCCGGCGCCGGCCTCCACCACCAGCTCATGTTTGGCCGCCACCAGCTTCTTGACGGTCTCGGGGGTGGCGGCCACCCTTGTCTCACCCAGCCTTGTTTCGGCCGGAATCCCTATCCTCATGCCTACCTCCAGGTTATTTTCTTGGCACCGATCTTACACGGCTTTGCAAAAAAGGAACAACCGTTCTTTTTTTAGTTCCGCAACTGCACTTCCGCTTTTCTTGAAGGAATTTCTGATAAATATTGTAAGAAAATGCTGCTACGCGGCATGCCGCACCAACTTCGGATGGGGACCGCTGTAAAATGGCGCCCTCTTAAGAGGAAGCTTATGAGTGATATCTGGAAACCTTCGGTGACAGTGGCAGCCGTGATCGAGCGCGACGGGCGGTTCCTGCTGGTCGAGGAAGAAACCAGCGATGGCGTGCGCTTTAACCAGCCGGCCGGACATCTGGATCCGAATGAAACCCTGGAGCAGGCTGTCGCTCGCGAAACCATGGAAGAGACGGCGCATGAATTCACGCCGACCGACCTGGTGGGCGTCTACATGTCACGCTACCTGTCGTCGCGCACCCATACTGAAGTCACCTACCTGCGCTTCACCTTCAGCGGCAGGGTCGGCGCTAATTTCGATACGCCGCTCGACACCGGCATCCTGCGCGCAGTATGGATGACCTATGACGAAATGCAGGCCACTCGCAGCCGCCACCGAAGCGACCTGGTGATGCAATGCGTGGATGATTATCTCGCCGGCAAGAGAGCGCCATTGTCGCTGCTCTATACCCATGCCAGCGTGCTTGGAGAGTTGCATGTCTAGAAAGGTAGTGATCGGCATGTCGGGCGGCGTGGATTCTTCCGTCGCGGCCTGGATGCTGAAGGAACAGGGCTACGAAGTGATCGGCCTGTTCATGAAGAACTGGGAAGACGACGACGATTCCGAATACTGCTCCACTCGCCAGGACTGGATCGACGCGGTCAGCGTGGCCGACGTGATCGGCGTGGACATCGAGGCCGTCAACTTCGCCGCCGAATACAAGGACCGGGTATTCGCCGAATTCCTGCGCGAATACCAGGCCGGCCGCACGCCCAATCCGGACGTGCTGTGCAATGCCGAAATCAAGTTCAAGGCCTTTCTCGATCATGCGATGAAGCTGGGCGCCGACCTGATCGCCACCGGCCACTATGCCCGCGTGCGCCAGGCCGCCGGCGGCAGCTTCGAGCTGCTCAAGGCAGTCGATGCCAGCAAGGACCAGAGCTACTTCCTGCACCGGCTGAACCAGGCGCAGCTGTCGAAAACCCTGTTTCCGCTCGGCGAAATCCACAAGAGCGAAGTGCGCCGCATTGCCGAGCAGCTGCAACTGCCGAATGCGAAGAAAAAGGATTCCACCGGCATCTGCTTCATCGGCGAGCGGCCGTTCCGGGAATTCCTGAACCGCTACCTGTCCTACCGGCCAGGCCCGATGAAGACGCCGGACGGCAAGACGGTCGGCGAGCATGTCGGCCTGAGCTTTTATACGCTGGGCCAGCGCAAGGGCATCGGCCTGGGCGGCATGAAATCCAACCGCAACGACGACGGCAGCCATGACGCCTGGTACGTGGCGCGCAAGGACGTGGAAAGCAACACGCTGTACGTGGTGCAGGGGCATGACCACCCCTGGCTGCTGTCGGGTACGCTGGATGCCGGACAGGTAAGCTGGGTGGCCGGCGTCGCGCCTGAACTGGAAAGCCTGTCGGCCAAGACCCGATACCGCCAGGCCGATGTCGCCTGCCGCCAGCGCAGCGCCGATGACGGCTTCGCACTGGCATTCGACGCGCCGCAATGGGCGGTAACGCCGGGCCAGTCGGCCGTGCTGTACCAGGGCGATGTCTGCCTGGGCGGCGGCATCATCAGCAATGCCGAGGCGCTGTCGCACGCCTGAGCATGCCGGGCGGGCCGCACTGGCCCGCCTTTCCTTCCCTTCGCTCTCCCGCCATAACAAGTCTTTCATCCGCAAGGGCAACACTCTTCTGGGATTGCTCATGCGAATGTTATCTTTCCCCGCCGCATCATTCCATCCGCTTTCCCTCGTCCCGTCCAACTGCATCGCCACCTGGCAACGCCCGGTCGTTACCATTTTCAGCAATTTGTTTCACCTGCGGCATAAATAAACCCTTGCCATCACTTGCGTCTTCAGGAATAATCTAAATACGAATTGTTCGCATTTACAAAGGCAGCCATGCGCGACACAGCCCCGAAAGATGCAATGCCGGCAGCGGCGCAATCGAAGCCGGACCAGGCGCCTGCGCCAGCAGTGCGCCGCCTCAGGAGCCAGGACCTGTTCCAGCACCTGCGTGAACTTGAAATCGACCATGAAGGCCGGATTTACCGGCTGCGGCTGACCCAGCTCAACAAGCTGATCCTGACCGCCTGACTGACCCCTTTTTGGCCTTGGCCGCCTGAGGAAACATCAAATGATCGTCTGCGTCTGCAACAACGTCTCCGACCGCAAGATCCGCCAGGCCGTCGATGCCGGCATGACCACCATGGTGGAACTGCGCGAGCATCTGGACATCGGCACCTGCTGCGGCAAGTGCCATCCCAGCGCCAAGCGTATCCTGCGGGATTGCCTGGATGCCGCAGCGCCGACGCAGTCGCAGCCGCTTCCGAGCGAGCCGCATGTGCAGCCGATTGTGTTCTTCTCCAATGCGCTTGCCGCCTGATCACCGTCCATGCCCGCATCTGCATTACCTCTGCCCGGATCGGGCATACGCGCCGTTCCCCTCTTACTGATCGTCCTGCTGCATGCAGCGCTGCTGTATGCGGCGCTGCATGGCATGAAGCATCCGGTTGCCATTCCCACCGTGCCGCGTGAAGTCATTGCCACGCTGATCACGCCGCAACCGGTGCCCACGCCGCCACAACCCCAACCCACGCCACCTGCGCCACAACCCAAGCCCGAGCCCAAGCCAGCGCCCAAGGTCACGCCCAAGCCAGCGCCGGTGGTCAAGAAAGCGGCGCCGCCCAAGCCAAGCCCGAAACCGGCGCCGGAGCCTACCGAAAAGTCGATCAGCACACCGGCGCCGCCGCCCGTCGCCGCCGCGCCCGCCGTGCCCGAGCCCCAGGCAGCGGCGCCCGCCGCGCCGCCTGCGCCTCCGGCACCGCCCGCTCCCGCAGCGCCGGCGCCGCCGAAAACCGTTTCCGGCGTCGAATACGTGCAGCCGCCGCAACCGGACTATCCGCCAATCGCCAAGCGCATGGGCGAAGAAGGCAAGGTCATGCTGCGGGTGCTGGTCAGCGAGCGCGGCCGCCCCGAGAAGGTGGATGTGCAGAAGTCATCGGGCTATGCGCGGCTCGACGAGGCCGCCCGCCAAGCCGCCCTGCGCGCCGTCTTCAAGCCGCACCTGGAAGACGGCCGGCCAGTGGCGGTGTATGCGCTGATCCCGATCAATTTCTCGATCCAGTAAAAAGCAGAGCTCCACGCGCGCTGCGCGCAACCCCATTTCAAACAATCTTCAAGGAATCATCATGCAAGGTAATCCCTACGGACTGGACAGCCTCTGGCTGCAGGGCGATTTTGTTATCCGCGGCGTCGCCATCCTGCTGCTTCTGCTGTCGATCGCTTCCTGGTACGTGATCGTGACCAAGGCACTGCAATTGCTGCGCTACCGGCGCGCCTCGGCCGTGGCCGGCCGCCAGTTCTGGGATGCCAGCAATGTGCAGGAAGGCGTGGCGGCGCTGGGCAGCAACAATCCCTATGCCGACCTGGCGCAGGCCGGCGTGAAGGCGATGCATCATCACAGCGCGCACCAGGGACATCTGCACGACCAGCTGTCGGTGAGCGACTGGGTCACGCTGTCGCTGCGGCAGGCGATCGACGAATCGTCGGCCAAGCTGCAGTCGGGCATGGCGATCCTGGCCTCGGTCGGCTCCACCGCGCCCTTCGTCGGCCTGTTCGGCACGGTCTGGGGCATCTACCATGCGCTGGTATCGATCGGCACCAGCGGCCAGGCCAGCATCGACAAGGTGGCCGGCCCGGTCGGCGAAGCGCTGATCATGACGGCGCTGGGCCTGGCGGTGGCGATTCCCGCGACCTTCGGCTACAACGCGCTGGTGCGTGGCAACAAGTCTACACTGGCACGCCTGAACAAGTTCGGCTTCGACCTGCATGCGCTGTTCGTCACGGGTTCCCGCACCGCGGACGGCGCGCAGCCGCAAGGCAAGCACCTGACGGTTGCCAGGAGCGCATGATGGCAATGGGCTCCCTGTCCGACTCGGACGACGACTTCAACCCGGAAATCAACACCACGCCGCTGGTGGACGTGATGCTGGTGCTGCTGATCATTTTCATCATCACCATCCCGGTGATCAACCACAGCGTGAAAATCGACCTGCCGCGCGCCACCAGCCAGCCGGATGACCTGAAGCCCGAGAACATCAATCTCGACATCGATGCGCAGGGCCAGATCTTCTGGAACAGCGAAGCCATCGACGCCGACCAGCTGGGCCTGCGCATCGCCACCGCGGCGCAAAAGACGCCACAGCCGGAACTGCACCTGCGGGCCGAGCGCACCACGCAATATGAAAAGGTGGCACAAGTCATGGCCGCGGCCCAATCGGGCGGCTTGAGCAAGATCGGCTTCGTGACCGAGCCGGAAAAGAAATAATCGGCAGTTGGACAAACGAAAAGCGGACTTCGGTCCGCTTTTTTCATCTGCGAGTTCACCGCAGCCTGCATGCCGCCTTTCGCCAGCGCGCAGGCGCGCTGGGGTGCGCCGTGCTCAGGGCAAGAGGCCAAGCTGCGTTGCGCGTGCCACTGCGGCCATCTTGTTGCAGGTATCGAGCTTGAAAAGAAAATTGGTGACGTGGAAATTCACGCCGCTCACCGACAGATCGAGGATGCGGGAAATTTCATCGGAGGTCTTGCCACAGGCAGTCCATGCCAGCACTTCCCTCTCTCGCCGTGTCAGCGCCGGCCGGGCGAGCGGCGCGGGCTGGATATCGATATCGCATACGGCAAGGTGATGCGGCTGTCCCAACGCCCATGCCACCGCCTGCGTAACGTCCTTGGGCGTGAGCTCGCCATTGGCCTCCAATGCGCCGGACTGTATGCGGGTGAAGCGCACGCCAAGCTCGGTCAGCTCGGCACGCAGGGCGGCAATGAGCAATTCCGCCTGCTCATGATGCAGCGACGGCCTTGGCCTGGCATGGCGAAAACCGGCTTCAGGGATCAGTACGGCAAGCGCATGGCTGCGCCGGGACGCCGACAGATCAGGCAGAACGGCGCGCACTGCATGCACAAAGTCGCCCACGCCATCAGCCGGGTCGGCATTGGAAGGAAACGCCCCGTTCTCCAGCAAGGGGTTGTGACAGGAACGCAGGCAAATCATGCCAACCAGCGTATCGATTTGCCGGAAGCGGTCAGGCAATGCGGCAATGGCGTTGCGCAGCATGGCATCCGTGCCGACGTCCTTGTTGACACAGGCGATCCGGTCCGCCACTGGTCCCTTGGTGAACTCCTCGGGCGCATTGCCATCGGCCAGCACCGCCACGACCCGGTGTCCGGCATTGGCCAGCATATTCACGCACTGCAGTCCGGTCTCCCTTGCCTGGCCGGCGCCGGTGATCACCAGCACCGTTCTTGACCTTAATACCTCCACCGCCCTTGCCTGCGCCTCCCGCTTGCGCAGCGACTGCTGGCGTGCATTTCTTTCATAGGCGTAGCTGCGCGCCTTGTCGTCATCGTGGGGTTGACGTGCTGACGCTTCATCCCTGGACATGATGTTTTCTCCGAGAACCTTCACTGGATTAAAAGCCTTCCGCCTGCGGACGGTCCATCGGATCGACTGGGTAATACACAAAACAGGCGCGATGAGGAGTAGCGCCGCACAGGATGCGCAAAGGCTGCTTTTTGTGAAAGATTTGTTTTTGAGCGGCAAGTTTCTTTTAACAATTAGGAGGAAACTGACTGCGCTTTATGAGCATATGGCGTTGCGAAATGCAACAGCGCCGTGCCGCCATCCCGCTTGGCCTGGACCAGTGCGCCGTCGCCAGCCGAGGCGCGGCCGGGCGGGTTGTGAATGACAGCCAGTGGCTGGTCGCCTGGCCAAAGGTATGGACGCAGGATCCGGCCGCTGATGTCGTAGGCATAGGCGGCGCGGTTGCCGGCGGCGTCGGTGCTGGCAATGAGCCGGTCGGCCTCGTCGTGGACATAGCGGGTCTTGCCGCTGTCCGGGCTGATGCTGGCGACACGGCGGCCAAAGTCGTCGGTTACATACACCACCCTGCCGGAGGGCTTGTCGGTCATGCTCGCCGATGGGCTTGCCGGCTGGGCCATGCCGTCTTCCGGGTAGCCCGGGCGCAGTGATGCGCCGGCTGGATCGATGACGTCGATGATGCGGCCGCGTTCGTCATGGCGGTATTGCCAGGTGCGGTGGATGCGGTTGCTGAAGGTACTTGCTTGCTGGAGGTGGTTCTCGGTGTTGTAGCGCCATTGCATGGCGATGCCGGTGGCTGTGGCTGTGGCTGTGGCGGCCCAGGCTGGTGGTGCAAAAGGCTGGGTCGATTTTGCCAGCGCTGTTGCGGCGATGAGGATGCAACTTGCACAGATTTCGATGAGGAGCAACGGACGAGCTAGTTAGGGGCGTTGCCGGACAATGATTTGACCTCGCCCAGCCACCTTTTAATTAATTTCATCGCCACCTTCCTTCCTAACACATGGTAGATCGCAGCTCATCTTCCACCGAAATTTGATACCGTCATCCGTCCAGATGAAGTAGATCCATAGCATTTTCTCTGGTAGATTTTGGCCTTTCGGAATATGGGATCTTGAGTACGTGACTTCTTGAACAACCTCGGGCGGGATGCGGCTGCTGATGAAGACACGTTGGGTTTTGAGCGGTAGTCTGGCTTTCTCATCCGAGAGGTATTTCCCATACTCGTCGTCGCTTGCGAAACTGCTTGGCTTGGGACTTGGGTAAGCGGTTTCTTTCCAGCTGAAATCGACCCATTCGGGAAGCGCACGGGTATCACCTGACATGCCTGTGGTGCTACCGGGCGCCCGCCGCCAACTAGCTGCCTTACCGCCTGACACACTGAACGGCGTCATAGCCGACTTACCGTTTGGTAGTGTTATCGACAGCATATACGCCGATCGTCCATCCATCAGACTTTTAAAGGTCGTAATCATTCCTGGGCCATCGACCGTTTGCATAGAGCCACATGAGGTTAGAACAAAGCTGGCAAAACTCAGAAGCAGGATTTTGATTTTCATTGTGCTTATTCGCAGCGTTGGGTTGAAGAGAGTGGTGCATAGCTGATATTGATGCCCTGACCGACAAGCCAGTCGTTGTACTTCTGCATATCGACTAGGCCGACTGCTGGTGATTCCGACGGGCCGCACCATGTGCTGTAATAGTTGACCTGACTTCTCGCCCAGGCAGTATCGTTGCCGCCGACAACCGCCTTGACTTGCTTGACAGAAGTGCCATTGCCATACGAAAAATCGCGATCACCAGCAGACGAAAATGTCTGAGGGTCAATCTTGTTAGCACTTTTGTCGTGAATGATGGGACTGGAAACGATGTTCCAATTGTTATCCTTAACAACATCGTCTTTGAGGATGACACCGCGCTCCTTTGCCTGCTCAATCATCCACATCAGCGCCACATTCGACAAATCTCCCGTGCCGTAACTTCCTCCTATGTCAGCATGGCTACCGATGAATCCCATTTCAATACGATTACCGCCACTCGTCGTTGCAGGTGCGGGAAGAATCGATACGCCATCGAAGCTGATACCCACGCCCCGGTGCTCATTCAACGCCACAGCATGTGCCACATACGGCACCGACGGATCAATGCTGAAGTCATAGCGCGCTTCGTCGCCATTGAAATAACCGAGGTGCGGCACTGTGTCCCACAAGCCCATGAAGCGCAGACTCAGGCAGGCTGACTTTCCTTCCTTGGTCGTGTAACGCGACTGAGTCATCTTTTCTATTAACTGGTTCATCCAGACTCGCGCTTCGGCAGCACCACGGCTGAAGCCCACCACATCGATGTCGATCGGCTTGCCGGGGACGTATTCGTCCCTGGTATAGTCGTCAAGAAACTTAAATCCTAAATCCACACGTTCATCGAATCCCTTGCCGTTCGCCACATTTCCTTTCACGGGCATGTCCTTGTCTGTGGTACCTATGCCCGTGATGTAATAACGTTGATCGTTTTTCTTCTCGTCATACGCCACCCAGAACTTCCTCACATTCGATATCGTGTCCCCCGCCAGTGGCTCCGCCGCATTGCCCGTGCCATCAAATGCAAACAGCACCAGCCCTTCCGGGTCCACATAACGCAGGGGATTGTTCTTTACATAGACGTAGGAATTCGGCCCATCCGGCATGCCCAGCGGGTCGGGTGTGAGGTAGCGGCCTGACTGCGGGTCGTAATAGCGGTGGCGGTTGTAGTGCAGGCCGGTGGCGGCGTCCCAGTACTGGCCCGGCAGGCGCAGGTTTAGCGTGAAGGCCGGGCGGCCGGGCCGTTGCAGGGCGTTGATGGTGGCGGCGCCATAGGGGCTGTAGCTGGCTTGCCAGATTGCTGCGCCAGCGGCGTTGGTTGCCAATGCGACTGCGCCCAGGTGGTCAGGGTGCAGCCAGCTGATCTCGTCATCATTGCCCAGCCATGCACGCAGCACGGTGGCGATATCCCGCAAGGCCTGGGATAGCGCGCCGTCGCCAGCTGGAGTGCGCCCGGCCGGGCTATCAATCACCGCCAGCGGCTGGTCGCCCAGCCAGAGGTACTGGCGCAGGATGTGGCCTTGCTGGTCAGTTTCCGCCTGCAGCTTGCCGTCTTCGTACAGAAAGCCGACCATGCTGTGGCTACTATTGCTGTTGCCGCTATTGCCGCTATTGCCGTTGTTGCCGTCGCCGCTGTTGCCACCCCCGGCAATGCTCGCAATCCGCTCGCCCCTATGGTTATAGACATAGCGCGCCACCTCGCTGCCATCGCCGCGCTGCACTGTCATCAACCGGCCCAGCGCATCCCATCCGTAGCGCTGGTCTCCCGCATCAACGGGCTGGCCGTTCGCATCGTAGCGGTATGGCGCCCATGCCTTGCCATCGACCACATCGCCCAGCCAGCGGTTGCTGCCTGGCTGGTAGCGCGATACCGCGGTGCCGGCTTTGACCTCGCTCTGGCTGGCAATGCCCTGCTGGCTTAGCAGTCGGTTGCCGACGGCGTCATGGAAATAGCGGCTGGCCGCGCCAGGCTGCGTGGCGACGATCAGGCGGTTGGCATGGTCATACGCGTAGCTGCTGGCGACGGCTTGCCAACCCTTCCCTTCCATGCGCCGGTGCAGCAGGTTGCCGCGCACGTCCCACAGCAGCCTGTCGTCGTACAGCGCCTGCAGGTCCGGCGGCAGCCGCAATGCGCCGGGCAGGCTGCTTGCAGCAGTCTTGTCTTGCGGGGTGGGCGGACCATTGACAGGCCGGTGGACGATGCGTGCCAGCATGCCTTCCCGGCTGCGCTGATAACGCGCCTCGATGCCATTGCCGGTCACGTAGCGGGCAATGCCAACCAGGTCGCGCTCGATGTCGCGGGCGATGACTTGCGCCGGCAGCAGCCAGCGCAGCCAGTCGGTCTGGATGCGGCTGCGCTGCATCGCGGTGACCTGGCCCTGGCCGTTGCGCAGATAGCGGATCAGGCTGCCGTCCGGCAGGCTGATGCTGTCGAGCCGGCCCAGGCTGTCATGGCCATAGCGGGTTTGCGTGACCAGGGCAGCACCACCCTGCACAGGTCCATGGCGCAGCGTGGTCTTGCGTATCAGCAGGCCACGCTCGTCATGCAGGTAGCGCTCTTCCTGGCTGGGATGCAGCAGCGCCACCAGGCGCCTGCCCTGGTATTGCCAGTGGGTGGTGTCGGCTTGCGCCGCGCCGGCCGGCCAGATGTCCTGGCGCAGGATGCGGCCGCTGATGTCGTAGGCATAGACGGCGCGGTTGCCGGCGGCGTCGGTACTGGCAATGAGCCGATCGGCCTCGTCGTAGACATGGCGGGTCTTGCCGCTGTCCGGGCTAATGCTGGCGACACGGCGGCCAAAGTCGTCGGTTAGACGCACCACCCTGCCGGCGGGCTGGTCGGTCATGCTCGCCGATGGGCTTGCGGGCTGGGCCATGCCGTCTTCCGGTTAGCCCGGGCGCAGTGATGCGCCGGCTGGGTCGATGGCGTCGATGATGCGGCCGCGTTCGTCATGGCGATATTGCCAGGTGCGGTGGATGCGGTTGCTGAAGGTGCTTGCTTGCGGGAGATGGTTCTCGGTGTTGTAGCGCCATTGCAGGGCGATGCCGGTGGCCGTGGCGGTCCAGGCTGGTGGTGCAAAAAGCTGGGTCGGTTTTGCTAGCGCTGTTGCCCAAGTGAGGGTGTGGCTTGCTCTGTTTCGATGACCGCAAGCGGCTACTGGTTAAGGGCACTGCTAGCGGACGGTGTTAGCTATCCTTAATGGCTGCTTAGTTGATCTCATCGCCGCCTCCCTTTTCCACACATGGCTTATCGCAGCTCATTTCCCACCGGAACTTGATACCGTCATCCGTCCAGATGAAGTAGATCCATAGCATTTTTCCCGGCAGGTGTTGGCCTTTCGGGATATGCGATCTTGAGTGCGTGACTTCCTGAATGACCTCTGGGGGGATGCGGCTGCTAATAAGGACGCGTTGAGTCTTGATAGTCAGCTTGCTGTACTTCTCAGCTACTGCTTTTGAGTAAGCCTCCTTAGAAGGGAAGTCCTCTGGTTCCAACCCAGGATAGGATGGCTCACGCCATTCGAAATCCAGCCATTCGGGAACGCCACGGGTATCGCCTGACATGCCTTCAGTTGTACCGACTGCGTGCCGCCAGTTAGGCTTCCTGCCACCCGTCACGGTTAAACCGTAGATCATTCGCTTTCCGCTTGGGAAGGTTATTGCCCGAATGTCTGCCGAACGCCCTTCCATCGTGCTTCCATAGTTCATGATCATCCCTGGGCCGTCGACCGTTTGCATGGAGCCACATGCGGGCAAGACAAGACTGGCAAAGCTCAAAAATAGTATTTTGATTTTCATAGCCCTTATTCGCAGCGTTGGGTTGAAGATTGCGGTGCATAGCTAATGTTGATGCCTTGACCGATAAGCCAGTCGTTGTACTTCTGCATGTCGACTAGACCGACTGCTGGTGACCCTGATGGGCCGCACCATGCTCTGTAATAGCTGACCTAGTTCCTCGCCCAGCTAATGTCATTGAAGAGGTTGGTTTTGCCAGCACTCTTGCCCCAGTGAGGGTGTGGCTTGCACTGTTTCGATGACTGCAAGCGGCTGCTGGTTAAGGGCACTGCTAGCCCACGGTTTTAGCTATCCCCAACGGCTGCTTAGTTGATCTCATCGCCGCCTCCCTTTTCCACACATGGCTTATCGCAACTCATCTCCCACCGGAACTTGATGCCGTCATCCGTCCAGATGAAGTAAATCCATAGCATCTTCTCTGGCAGGTGTTGGCCTTTTGGGATATGGGATCTTGAGTACGTGACTTCCTGAACGACCTCTGGCGGGATGCGGCTGCTAATGAAGACGCGTTGGGTCTTGACCGGCAAAGTCGCTTTTTCGTCAAAAACAAATTTGCTGTAACCCTCCCTGGTTGCAAAGTCGCTTGGTTGGGGACCAGGGTAGGACGGTTCCTGCCACGCGAAGTCAAGCCATTCTGGGAGCGCACGAGTGTCACCTGACATCCCTGTAGTCCTACCAACCGCCTGTCGCCAACCGGGCACTCTCCCACCTCGCACTGTAAAGCCACTCATCGCTGGAGTACCATTCGGTAGCGTGATGGCCTGAAGGCGTGCCGAACGCCCCTCCATCATGCTGCCGAAATTTGTGATCATTCCGGGTCCCTGGTCTGTAGTGATAGCACTGCATGCAAGCAAGAAAAAACTGGCACAGAGGGCAAGCTTTAATTTGATCTTCATTGCACTTATTCGCAAAGCTGGGTTGAAGAAAGAGGCTCGAGCTTCATCTTGATGCCTTGGCCAGCAAGCCAGTCACCGTACTTTTGCATATCAACCGTACCTACTGCTGGTGAGTCTGAAGGACCGCACCATGTGCTGTAGTAGCTGACTTGGCCTCTCGCCCAGGCAGTGTCGTTACCGCCCACTACCGCTTTGACTTGCTTTACCTTGGAGCCATCGCGGTAAGCGAAGTCACGATCACCAACCGATGGAAACGCCTGTGGATCAATCTTGTTACTGCTTTTGTCGTGAACGATAGGACTAGAGATGACATCCCATCCGGCTGCTTCAATTTCTTTGGTTTCAAAGGCGACTCCTCTAGTTCGGGCTTGTTCGATCATCCACATCAGCGCCACATCCGACAAATCCCCCGTGCCGTAACTGCCCCCGATGTCAGCATGGCTGCCGATGAAACCTATTTCAATCCGATTGCCACCACTCGTTGTTGCAGGTGCGGGAAGAATCGACACGCCATCAAAGCTGATACCTACACCCCGATGTTCATTCAGCGCTACGGCATGTGCCACATATGGAACAGACGCATCAATGCTGAAGTCATAGCGCGATTCATCTTCATTGAAATAACCAAGATGCGGCACCGTGTCCCACAGGCCCATGAAGCGCAGGCTGAGACAGGCTGACTTTCCTTCCTTGCTCGTGTAACGCGACTGAGTCATCTTTTCTATCAACTGGTTCATCCAGACTCGCGCTTCCGCAGCGCCACGGCTGAAGCCCACTACGTCGATGTCGATTGGCTTGCCGGGCACATATTCTTTATCAATAAATTTATCGAGGAACTTAAAGCCTAGATCCACCCGTTCATCGAATCCCTTGCCGTTGGCCACATTCCCTTTCACAGGCATATCCTCATCCGTCGTGCCTATACCCGTGATGTAGTAGCCCTTTCCATTCGTTTTCTCGTCATACGCCATCCAGAACTTCCTCACATTCGATATCGTGTCCCCCGCCAGTGGCTTGGCCGCATTGCCTGTGCCATCGAACGCAAACAGCACCAGCCCTTCCGGGTCCACATAACGCAGGGGATTGTTCTTTACATAGATATAGGAATTTGGCCCATCCGGCATGCCCAGCGGGTCGGGTGTGAGATAGCGGCCTGACTGCGGGTCGTAATAGCGGTGGTGGTTGTAGTGCAGGCCGGTGGCCGCGTCCCAGTACTGGCCCGGCAGGCGCAGGTTCAGCGTGAAGGCCGGGCGGCCAGGGCGTTGCAGGGCTTTGATGGTGGCGGCGCCATAGGGGCTGTAGCTGGCTTGCCAGATTGCAGCACCAGCGGCGTTGGTTGCCAATGCGACTGCGCCGAGGTGGTCGGGATGCAGCCAGCTGATCTCGTCATCATTGCCCAGCCATGCCCGCAGCACGGTGGCGATATCCCGCATGGCCTGGGATAGCGCGCCGTCGCCAGCTGGAGCGCGGCCGACCGGGCTGTCAATGACCGCCAGTGGCTGGTCGCCCAGCCAGAGGTACTGGCGCAGGATGCGGCCTTGCTGGTCGGTTTCCGCTTGCAGCTTGCCGTCTTCGTACAGAAAGCCGACCATGCTGTGGCTACTATTGCTGTTGCCGCTGTTGCCGCTATTACCGTTGTTGCCGTCGCCGCTGTTGCCACCCCCGGCAATGCTCGCAATCCGCTCGCCCCTATGGTTATAGACATAGCGCGCCACCTCGCTGCCATCGCCGCGCTGCACTGTCATCAACCGGCCCAGCGCATCCCATCCGTAGCGCTGGTCTCCCGCATCAACGGGCTGGCCGTTCGCATCGTAGCGGTATGGCGCCCATGCCTTGCCATCGACCACATCGCCCAGCCAGCGGTTGCTGCCGGGTTGGTAGCGCGATACCGCGGTGCCGGCTTTGACCTCGCTCTGGCTCGCAATGCCCTGCTGGCTTAGCAGTCGGTTGCCGACGGCGTCATGGAAATAGCGGCTGGCCGCGCCAGGCTGCGTGGCGACGATCAGGCGGTTGGCACGGTCATACGCGTAGCTGCTGGCGATGGCTTGCCAGCCCTTCCCTTCCATGCGCCGGTGCAGCAGGTTGCCGCGCACATCCCACAGCAGCCTGTCGTCGTACAGCGCCTGCAGGTCCGGCGGCAGCCGCAATGCGCCGGGCAGGCTGCTTGCAGCAGTCTTGTCTTGCGGGACGGGCGGACCATTGACAGGCCGGTGGACGATGCGTGCCAGCATGCCTTCCCGGCTGCGCTGATAACGCGCCTCGATGCCATTGCCGGTGACGTAGCGGGCAATGCCAACCAGGTCGCGCTCGATGTCGCGGGCGATGACTTGCGCCGGCAGCAGCCAGCGCAGCCATTCCGTCTGGATGCGGCTGCGCTGCATCGCCGTGACCTGGCCCTGGCCGTTGCGCAGATAGCGGATCAGGCTGCCGTCCGGCAGGCTGATGCTGTCGAGCCGGCCCAGGCTGTCATGGCTGTAGCGGGTTTGCGTGACCAGGGCAGCACCACCTTGCACAGGGCCATGGCGCAGCGTGGTCTTGCGTATCAGCAGGCCGCGCTCGTCATGCAGATAGCGCTCTTCCTGGGTAGGATGCAGCAGCGCCACCAGGCGCCTGCCCTGGTATTGCCAGTGGATGGTGTCGGCTTGCGCGGCGCTGGCCGGCCAGATGTCCTGGCGCAGGATGCGGCCGCTGATGTCGTAGGCATAGACGGCGCGGTTGCCGGCGGCGTCGGTGCTGGCAATGAGTCGATCGGCCTCATCGTAGACATAGCGGGTCTTGCCGCTGTCCGGGCTGATGCTGGCGACACGGCGGCCAAAGTCATCGAACACATGCACCACCCTGCCGGCGGGCTTGTTGGTCATGCTCGCCGATGGGCTTGCAGGTTGAGCCCTGCCGTCTTCCGGGTAGTCCGGGCGCAGCGATGCGCCGGCTGGATCGATGGCTTCGATGATGCGGCCGCGTTCGTCATGGCGATATTGCCAGGTGCGGTGGATGCGATTGCTGAAAGTGCTTGTTTGCTGGAGGTGGTTCTCGGAGTTGTAGCGCCATTGCAGGGCGATGCCGGTGGCCGTGGCGGTCCAGGCTGGGCGGCCGGCTGCATCGAATGCGGCGAGCAGTTCGGGCTGCCAGTCCGGCTGACCGGGAATGCCGGCACCGCTGCCTGTCTGCCGGCCCCGGGCATCGAACAGCATGCTGCGCACTAGAGGCTGTTGCCAGCCCGGCCCGGTGGCAGTCATTTCGATGATGCGGCCGCTGCTGTCATGGCGTAGGGCGATGGATTGGCCGTCCTCCCGCACCATGCGTGTGACACGGCCGGTATGCGGATCATGTTCCAGCACGGTGCGTCCGCCGCCCGGCACGCTGACTACCACGACCTGCGAGCCGGTGGTATCCCATTCGTAGCGGGTGATGTCCGAATCCTCGGGCGTTGCGGCAGGTCCATTGGGCAAGGGGCCATCGATTTCCACCAGCAGGCTGCGGCCATGGATGCTCTGGTAGCGGTAATGGGTGGTGCGCACCATCTCGCTGCCGTCCAATGGATTGAAGCCTCGTTCGGTGAGGCTGACCGGCTGCTGGTACTGGTTGTATTCGAAACGCCACTGGCGCTCCTTGCCTGGCACGGCGCTGTCGCGGGCTACGAGCACCGGGCCATACGGCTGCTGTGCGATCCGTGATGCGGGCCATGCCTGCTCGGGGCCGGGATGGGCATATTGCTGGCGCAGCACCAGCCTGCGGCCAACCGTCCTGCCCTGCTGGTAATCCACCACGGAGACGCCGTAGATGCGGCCCATTGCGTCCAGCCATAACCTGCGTCCTTCCAGCGGCTTGCCGGCGGCATCGAGCCGGGTGACTTCCTGCAGGCGCCCCTTGCTGTCATAGCTGTAACGCTGATCGGTGTCGCCGCAACTGGCGCAGCCGGGGCCGCGCACTTCCAGCACGCGGCGGTCGCCAGCGACGATGGCGTGGCGGTACACCGTTACCTGGCCAAGGCTGTTGGTAAGGCGGACCAGGCCGGGCGTGCTGCGGTCGATGTTGATCTGCTCGATGCCGGTGCCCGGAAGCGGCTTGCCATGCGGGTCTTTCCCCGCTGGCTCGCCCCTGACGGACAGCACGGCCAGGCCGTTGCCGTCATAGCCCCAGGTGGCGATGCGTTCGCGCAGGGCACGACCGTCATTGCCTGTGCCTTCCACCGTGATGCCAGTGAGCAGGCTGGGAAAGCGCGGGTTCTCATAGTGGTGGATGCGACGGATGGTGCTGACGCTGGTGGTGGTGGGCGTGTCGCCCAGTGCGAAGGGCGGGCGCGGCTTGTCGGGGTCGTAACTGGTGGGCAGCTGCACGGCAGTCAGATTGGCGCGGCGTGCAGGTTCGGGCGCGGCGGAGCCGGTTTCCGGCGCACCGTAGGCATAGAGAAAACGCCCCACTGGCGTATCGACGCTCTGTATGCCGGGGTAGGTGCCCGCCTTCAATGCCTTGCGATCCGGATAGTGGAACAGCATGCTGCGCCCCTGCGGATCATTGACCTTGCGCAGCCGGCCGGCGTTGTCGCGCTCGATGCCCAGCCACTCGCCACTGGGTGCAAAGATATGGGTCAGGCGGCCGCTGCTGTCAAAGGCCAGTTCACGGCCATTGGGCCAGCGCCAGCGGTAGTGCTGCTGGCGGCCCTGCCTGATGATGCGCACCTGTCCATGGGCCGGATCGGGTGCGGTGCACAGCGTGCTGCTCCAGGCAGTGCGGGAAAAGACCAGCCGGGTGCCGTCGGCCTGGAGGATCTGCAGGCTGTCGCCCACTGGATACAGCCGGGTGTCATAGGAAAACTGCCAGCCGCGGCCAGCACCGGACAGCGGCATGCCAGCCGCTGCATGGTAGCTGTTGTAGTGCCGAACCAATTCCAGGCCCAATAGGCCGGGCAAGGGCGCCATGTCGACTTCCCGCTGGACCTTGTTTCCCGTAATCAGATTGATCGGGTTGCCAGCTTCCTGGCTGACACCGCTGCTCTTGCTCATGCCGGCGGGCTGACCAGTTTCGCAGGAGGGTCCTGCCTGCTGCAGGCCACAGGCAGGCGGCTCGTCCGCGGCCTGTGCCGGGAGGGTGGCAAACGCCTGCAGTATCCAGAGCAGGCAGATGCATGCATGGCGGTATGAAGCCTTCATCGCGGTTCCTTGTGCATGGGCTTGCGGCAGGCGCAGCTCATGGCTGGCTTGCGCTGCGCTTGATGTCCACCATCACGCGGCGGTTTGGCGCGAGGCAGGCGATTTTCTGTTCAGTGGTGCCGCCGCAACTCTCCAAAGGCACTACCGGATTGGCCGCACCCTTGCCCACGACCGTGATGGGCACGTCTGAAAAGCCGCGACGTTTCATGTAGTCGCGCACCGCCTCGGCACGGGCTTGCGACAACCTCAGGTTCACCGCTTCGCTGCCAAGCTGGTCGGTATAGCCTGTGACGGTGGCGGATTGAATCGTCTGGCCGTCCTTCTGGGCTGCCTTGACTTCATCGATCAGGGTGTCGAGCTGTGTCAGGCCATTGGTTTTGAGTACTGCGCTATCGAAGTCAAACAAGGTGTCGGCAGAAAGGGAATACGGCTCGGCATTGGCCGGGTCGACGGGACACATCGGACAGGCCTTGCCGCCGCATTCATTCGTGGTGTCCTGCGTGTCGGCATTGTTGCCGCCCGTTCCATCCGATGTGTTAGTGGGAGCGTTGGCATTGCCGGAGTTGTCCTGACTGGCGCTGCCATTGCCGCCATTGCCTGTATCTGCGCTGCCCGTGGGGCCGGACCCGCCAGGCGGTGTGGGCGGGTCGGCGGGTGGCTTCGGGTTGGCTTGCGGCCCACCAGCGGATATCCAGACCGGGTCGGCCCATTCAATGGCCGGGCTGTTCATGTGCAGCGTGATATCGGTGGTGATGGGCACACGGCCCGCGGCGATCAGGCGGCCAGCGAAATCATCCTTGTTGTCGCTGGCTTCCTGCGCGGCTTCGAGCGCCTTGGTGAAGATCCGGCCTACCAGCAGCACGCCCGGCTTGTAGCCATGGGTAATACGGATCTTGATCAGGTTGGCATCGAAAATGTTCTGGCCGGACTGCTTGCCAATGATGGCGGGATTACGCAGGGCCAGGCTGGAATTCGGTATGACCCGCGCTTCGGTTTTCAGCACTTCCTTCAATGCCGGGTCGTTGAAGTCATCGAAGCTCGCTTTGCTGGGGTTGATCAGTTCGATGCGGTAGTTGCCCTGCATGTCGGCGCTAGCCCGCGCCACTGCCTGGGCGACCTCCGCCGCATTGCTGCCGCCGCCGTACAGTGGAGCCAGATGGCGTAGATAGGATGTGCTGATGGATTCGGCTGTGGCGCTTTGCATGCTGCCGGAGCGGGTAGCCATGAAGGCGGCATGGTTGACCTGGTTCCTGGCCACGAACAGCAGGGTGTATTGCAGCAAGGCCAGGCCGATCAGTAGCAGTACTGGCGCCACGACAACGAATTCGGTCATGCTTGCGCCATACGCTGGCCTTGCGCGGCGCGGGGAACGACGCCGGCCTGCGTCTTCAGCCCTGCCCAGGGCGCGTGAGCCGGCCGCGTTCACAGGCCGGAATGCACGAACTTCATTGCGATCGGAAAGAACAGCACGACGAAGGTGCAGGGAAAGATGAAGGCCAGTAGCGGGAACAGCAGTTTGACTGGTGCTTCCATGGCCAGCTTTTCGGCGCGCAGGAAACGTTCGGTGCGGCGCTGGTCGGCTTGCGCCCGCAGGATGGGGCCGAGATTCATGCCCATGCTTTCGGCCTGGATCACCGCGGTGGTAAAGGCCGTGACACTGCCTTCGTTCAGCCGGGATGCCAGGCTGCGCAGCGAGGCGGCGCGTGACTTGCCGGCGCGGATGTCGCGCAGCAGGCGCTGGAATTCATCGCGCAGCACGCCCTTGGGCCCCTTGGCCACCGCCTGTGTCAATGCGCCCTGCATGTTGAGGCCGGCTTCGACGCACAGCGTGATGATGTCCAGATAGAACGGCAGCGTCTTGAGCAGTTCGCGCCGGCGCTGGCTGATGCGGTCATTGAGCCAGATGCCAGGATAGGCCCAGCCCAGCAGCGCACCGGTAGCGATCACCAGAGAATAGCGGCTCGCCGGCATGCCGGAAGCGCCGGCTGCCGGATGGTCAAAGGACGCCATCATCCAGTAGAAGATCGACGCGGCAAGCAAGGCACCGATCAGACGGCTGGCAAGGAACTGTGCCGGATTGATCGCAAAATCCACTCCAGCCTGACCCAGGCGCACCAGTAGCAACGCGTGGCGGCGGGCTGCGAGCCGCGGCCCGATGAAATGGGCCATCCAGCCGATCGGCGCCCACAGCAGGCGAAAGCCCAGCGGCGGCGTGTCCTTGTAGGAGCGGTCTTCAGGCGGCACCTCGGCCAGCGCCCGGCTCACCAGCCAGGTCAGCAGCGCGAACGCAAGGCCGGCCGCCAGCGAGATGGCGACCAGGGCGAGACTGGCATGGCTTCCGGTCAGCATGTCCATGATGGCGTACCCCTCATACCTACCTCATACATCGATGGCGACAATGCGGCGGATCACATACACGCCCAGCGACTCCAGCAGCGCGATGCCAGCCAGCGTGGCCCAGCCCAGCCGGGTATGCCAGAGGTAGCTCATGGCTTCCGGCTCCATGTGATTCAGAATCAGCATCAGCAACAACGGCAGCAGAGACACGACCCAGGCCTGCAGCTTGCCCTGCGCCGTGAGCGCGCCGATCTTGCCTTCCATCTGCAGGCGGCTGCGTATGGTATGGGCGGTGCGCTCCAGAGTTTCGGCCAGGCCGCCACCGGTCTCGCTGGCAATGCGCATTGCCGACACCACCAGCACGGTGGTCTGGGTCGGCACGCGGCGGGCCAGGTTGTTAAGGCTTTGTTCCAGGGTCACGCCCAGCCGCTGCTCGCGCAGCATCAATGTGAATTCCTGCGCCAGCGGCGCATGGGCTTCGGCCACCAGCTGCTGCATGGCCGCGTTTAGCCCGACGCCGGCGCGCAGGCCGCCGGAAAGCATCATCAGCGCATCCGGCAGTTGCTGTTCGAAGCGCTGCATGCGGCGTCGGCGCAAGGCGGCATAGACCAGCCTGGGCAACATGGCCAGCGCGAAGAACACCGGTATGGCTATCAGCAGGTTGCCGGTAAAAATCCATGCCAGGGCCGAGCCCAGCATCATCACGGCAAGGTTGAGCATGAACAGCTGTTTCGGGTCGACAAACAGGAAAAATTCCTGCGCCTGGAAGCGGGTGCGTTCGGTAAAGCTGGCACGATAGCGCGCCATTGCGCCTGAGCCGGCCTGCATCAGGAACCAGGCCAGCAAGGTGGCTGCAAGGGCAATGGCCAGCAATGCAGCCAGCCTGATATCAAGGCTGCGACTCATGGCTGCGGCCTGGCATGGCCATGACCATCCGGCGGCTCGCAGGGCTGGAAGATCGTCATGTCCAGTTGCGTGCCCGAGGCCTGCAATTCCTCATAGAAGCTTGGCACCATGTCACAGCCGGTGAAGTAGCCGGTGACCCTGTTACCCGGCCCGCGGTAACCCAGGTTGACGAAACGGAACAGCTCCTGCATCTGAATCTTGCCGCTCTCCATGCCGCTGATCTCGGTGATGCTGGTGACCTTGCGGCTGCCGCAGGCAAAGCGGGTCTGCTGCACCACAATGTGGACAGCGCTGGCGATCTGCTCGCGGATGGCCGTTAGCGGCAGGTCCATACCGGCCATCAGCACCATGGTTTCCAGCCGTGCCAGGCCGTCACGCGGCGTATTGGCATGCAGCGTGGTCAGCGAGCCTTCGTGGCCGGTGTTCATGGCCTGCAGCATGTCGAGCGCTTCAGCGCCCCGGCATTCACCGACCACGATACGGTCTGGCCGCATGCGCAGGGTGTTCTTTACCAGGTCGCGGATCAGCACCGCGCCCTTGCCTTCCACATTGGCCGGACGCGACTCCAGGCTGATCAGATGGGCATGGCTGAGCTTGAGTTCAGCTGCATCCTCGACCGTCACCACTCGCTCGCCGCCGGGAATGAAGTTGGACAGGATATTGAGCAGCGTGGTTTTGCCGGAGCCGGTGCCGCCGGACACGACCATGTTCTTGCGCGCCACCACGCAGGTTTCCAGAAAGCTGGCCATCTGTGGGCTGATCGCATTGAAGCGAACCAGGTCGTCGGCGCTGAGCTTGTGCTTGGCAAATTTTCGTATGGTCAGGCAAGGCCCTTTCAGTGCCAGCGGCGGGATAATGGCATTGACCCGGGAGCCGTCCTTGAGCCTGGCATCTACCATGGGCGAGGACTCGTCGATGCGACGGCCCAGGGGTGCGACGATGCGCTCGATTACGCCCATCACTGCGCGGTCGCCGGTGAAGGTCATCGGATGGCGCTGCAGCTGGCCGCTGCGCTCGACATAAATCTCGTCATAGCGATTGACCATAATTTCCGACACGCTGTCATCGGCCAGCAACTCTTCCAGCGGCCCCAACGCGATGGCTTCGTTGATCACCTGTGTCGTCAGCAGAGCGCGGTCCAGCTCCGGTGGAATCTGGGCGTCAGCCTCCCGCATGATCTGGCGCACTAGCAGCTCAGTCTCGTGACGCAGCTGCTGGTCTGACATGCCATGCACATCCTGGCGCCGCAGGTCCATGGTTTCCAGCAAACGGGTATGGATGATCTTGCGCCATTCGAATTCATGCTGCTGCGCCAGGTTCTCGCCTGCCGGTCTTGGCAGCGCCTCGGGCAAGGCGGATGTGCCGGCTACATGCTGCACTTCCCGCGGCAGTGCCTTGGGGGCGCTTGCCACCGCGGTTGCCTGCGGCACACGCACAGGCTGCGCTGGCCGCAATGAAGGCGGCGCAGGCGGCTCGCTTTTGTCGTTAGCCAGGAGGCGCAACTGGAATGGGCCGATGGCGATCATGTCTGCGCTGGTCAATGGCCCGTACTGACCGCTGATGCGACTGCCATTGACCGCCACGCCGCCGAAGCCGCCCAGGTCTTCCACCAGCACGCCGCCTGGCGTGGCAAACAGGCGTGCATGCTCGCGCCCGACGCGCCAGCTGTCCAGCCTGATTTCATTCTGCGCGCCCTTGCCAATCACGCATTCATCAGGCACTTGCAGCACGCGCCTGCTGCCATCCGCATCCAGCAGTTCAAGGTCCAGCATGGCATCCCCCGTTATCGATTAACCCGCCCTGCTTCGTCCGGCACCAGCCACTGGCTGGCCACCCAGCCGCGCTGCCCGTCCACTCTCACCGCCGTCCAGTAAGCACGCTGTGGCTGCGGCAGGATTTCGACCACCGTGCCAGCGCGCAGCTGGCGCAGCATCGGCGCATTGATGTCGGGCGTGACACGCAGCGCCAGCCGGTCCGCAATGACCCGCATCCGGTCGGGGCTGGCGTCGCCTGCCTGAGCTACGGGGCTGGCCGCATTGATTGGCGAGACTGGCACGCCGATGGCATCGCTGTCCTTGCTCTGGCTGTCACGCGGCACGGGCTGCGGCGTTGCCTGCCCTACCGGCTGTACCGCATCAGCGGCAATCCAGCCACTGACTTCACCCACCAGCACATGCCGCCAGCGACTGCTATCGACTTCGGGCTGCTGCGCACCCATGCGTACCGCGGCGCCGCGGCCCAGAGTCATGATTGCGGCCGACGCCGCATGAGGCCGCAGGCGCAGCAGCGCACTGGGGCTGGTTACCATCAGCAGGCTGCCACCGGGAGGATCGAACTGCAGACTGGACCGTGTGGGCTTTTCGTCGGCTGGTGCAGCTTGGGTGAAGCTGCTGGCGTCGCGTCCGGGTTGCAGCGGCTGGCTCAGATAGGGCGCCGGGCCCATGGTTGCCTGCAGTCTTTCGTCGGTGCGACGCACGCGCTCAGCCAGTTCGGGCGTCTTGCCGTCCACCACGGTGGGCGTCACGAATACCACCAGCTCGGTTTCCTTGTTCTGAAAGCGCTTTGAGCGAAACAGCGCGCCCAGTATGGGCAGGTCACCCAGGAACGGCACCTTGTCGATATCGGTGCTGGTTTCGCGTGACAGCAGGCCGGACAGCACAATGGTTTCGCCGCTGTTCACATTGAATTCGGTACTGGTCTTGCGGGTGCGCAGGCCAGGGCCGGCGGGTGTGGAGATGGCAGCATCGATCGAACTGACTTCGCTGTCTATCATCGCCCGTACTACGCCGTGGCTATCCACCCGTGGCTGGATGTCGAGCTTGACGCCATAGGGCTTGAACAAGACCGTCGGACCGTTGATGGTGGACACCGTGTAGGGATATTCGCCACCGGCCAGGAAACTGGCCTTGGCGCCATTGCGGGCGGATAGCTGGGGCTCGGCCAGAATGCTGGCGCGGCCGTTCTGCGCCAGCAAATTCAGTTGCGCATTCAAGCCCATGTTGATGCCGGACAGGATCTTTAGTCCGTTCGGCAGCGGCACGCCGCCGCCTGCCGGCACACCTTCGACACCTTGCGGCACCGAAATTGGCGCGGCATTGCCCTGGCCTGCGGTCTGGATATTGATCTGGTACGGCCCATCGGTGCCGTGGCGTAGCGGCGACCAGATGCCGGCAATCGCGCCACCGCCAGTGGGCGTCCATTTGATGCCATGCTCGCGCAGTTCACTGACGGGAAACTCCGCAATCTTCACATCCAGCAGCACCATTTTTTCCCAGCCCAGGCGATTGGTGAAGTTGACGATCTGCGGATAGCGCTTGCTCAGCTCATCGATTTTCAACAGGTCGAAGTCGGACAAACCATCGCCTTCGACGATGACCTTGTCGCCAATGACCGATGCGCGGGCGCTTGGTATCGTCGCCAGGAAGGCAGCGACTTCCCGCGCATATCGGCTGGTGTCGCCGGGAACGATATTGATCTTGAGGCGCTGGTAACGGCCGTCCTCGTTCCAGACAAAGAGCGAGGAGGTGCCGACGGCATTGGCGAACAGGATGGTTTCCCGGCCATCGAGCGCTGCGGCGGTCAGGATCTGGCCATTACCGACCGCAATGCGGCCCACGCCAGGTGTGGGAAATACCCGCGACTCGCCGACAAACATCTCGATTTCGGGAATGTCGACCGGCTCGTCGGCCTTGCGGATCGGCGCATACGGCTGGTTGACCAGTACTGGCGCCGCCTTCCTGCGCGGGCGTAGCTGTTCTGCGTAGCCATGGCCGGCAACTGGTGCAGGTGGCGATGTACTCGTAGTTTTGCCTGAAGCAGAAACCGGCGCCTGCGCGGAAGTGATGGCGCCGGTGGAACTGGCGCCCGCAAGCGCTGTTTCCTCTGCACCGGAAACAGCGCTCATCAGCACAAGAATGAAGACTAGCGGCAGTGTGGCTTGGCAGCGAACTGGCAGAAGGTACATGAAGGGGTTCCCAATCATTGACGCTAGCGTGGATCGGTAGCGCGGCTTGCGCGTGGCATGGCGGGAGCGGATGTGCCCGGTGCATCGGCTGCATCGATTGCATCGCCTGAAGGCAAAGGCGCAGCGCCTGTAATCGACGGTGTCAGCACTGGAACAACTGCAGCCGGGCGCGCTTGCCCGCTTGCTGCGTTCAAGCCGCCTGCTGTCGTTCCACCGGATGCCGCCCTGTATCCGCCCAGCCATAGCGCTTCGGGTGGAAACTTGCTCACACGGCCGCCGTACAGCACCGGAATCTCCGGGTCTTCATTCATGCCCTGCCCGAACAGTGCATTCATGTCGAGTGCATCGCCGGGCGCGGCTTGCCTGTCGCCCGGATTGCGCAGCAGTGCGGTGATCTTGCCGCCATCCCGTGCGGCAATCAGAGTAGTCGCCTGCGATGGCGTGACATTGAGCGTGACCGTTGCATACTGCTTGCGCTCGCCAGTGACTGGGTCGTCGACCAGCCGCTGGCCGGTGGCGATCACGTGCACCCCTTGCAGCAGCGGCATGGTGAGCTTGTTCCCCTTGCGTTCCAGGCTTGCAATCAGGTCGATCACATCGCCCGGCTCCAGCAGGCCCGAGATGGAATTGATTTCATCTACGGCAACCGTCATTGCCCGCCACCCGATGCCGACGCGCCCGGAAAATGTGGCTGGCTTGCTCGCTTCCAGCATGCTCGACAGCAGCATTTCACCGCCCTTGATGTTGTAGGCGAGCTTGCGTCCCACAGCGCTGCCGAAGCTGTCATTGGTCAGCGCATTGGAATGCGCATAGTCCCTGGGTATGGGACGCAGCGCGACATTGCCGGGTCCGATCTCCTGTCCCTTGGGAAGATCTGTCCTGGCCACCACCACTTCCACCATGGCGGTCCGGCTGCGGGCCTCGATCGCATCGATGCGGGCGGAGAGAAAGCGGTTGGCCGCCAGGGCTGCGACAACGCCAATGACCAGGGCGAGACCCAGCACTATGGTGGTTTTTCCTGGCCGCGGAAAAGAAGGAAGCGCAAATTTCATGATGTCATTCGCTCAGGGATACGGCGTAGGTAAATTTCTGATACGCGGTGCGCAGCGCATCGACGAGTTGCCATAGCACGCTGTCCGGGTCGGCCATGCCTATGCCCAGCGTTAATGCAATGGCCGCGCACACCACGGCGTATTCCACCGAGGACTGGCCGCCGCAACGCCGCGCCCGTCTCATCGCATGCCATCGATGGTGACGACGGTGTTGAGCACGACCGCGCTGGAGCCGTCGGCATGTGCCAGGATGACAGCGGTGGCCTCACGCGCCGCGCCACGAAAATAGAGTGTCTGGGAGGGTGGCTTCACGGCTCGCAGCTCGCGCTCCAATGCATAGCCGTCCTGTTGCATCAGGTTGTTGATGGCATTGCGGCTCAGGCTTGATGAATGCGGACTGTCCAGCACCAGGTACTGGTAGTGGCGCGCCGCATCATGTCCACGTGTGAGGCTTTGCAGTCGCATGCCAGAAGGCAGGCGCGACAGCCAGTGTGCCTGCAGCCTGCGCTCCTCTCCACGGTCTGCCACCATGGCCGCCAAGTCAGTTTGGGCAATCAAGCCACGTGAACCACTGCCCGCCGGCTCGATCTGCACCGTCAGGTACCGGCTGCCTTGCGCCCGACCCAATACCGTACTGGCGCCGACGTGGTTTTCAACCAGCGGCATGCCCAGGCTGGCACGAAACCAGGCAATGATTTCTGTTGCCGGCTGCTTGCTGAGAAATCCCTGCACTTGCATCGGCATGCCGTTGGCGGAGAGGGGGCCGCCCAGCGAGAATCCCTGCGCACCGGGAGGCAGGCGCACTTCAGGCCATTGCGTTGTGTCGGCTGCACGGGCGAGAGGACATGCCAGAGCAGCAAGCAGCAGGAAGCGTCGTGAGAGTCTCATGGCGTTTTTTTTCCCTGAAGCCGGTCCTGTGGCACCACGTCACGCCAGGCCGCCAGATTGCCGAAACGTGGCGCCTCGACCTTTCCAAGGTCGACGTACTCGATGGCCAGCGAGATCAGGTCTTCCGGCATCAGCGCATTGATCGGCGCCATGCGGCCAAAGCGCTGCTCTGCCTGGACGGGCGAAGCGGCTGTCCAGGCATCGGGCAGCACGCTCGCATGCCGCTCGATGGTCAAATCGAGCTTGTCGAAGGGCTCGATGCTGCGCAGGCCTTCGGGCAGATTGGCAAGCCTGACAGCGACATTGGCACGGTAGATGCCGTTGGCGGAAAGGCCCGCCAGGCTGGCCCACGGGAAGAGCAGGGTATCGCTGGCCTTGGCATAGCCATCGGCATGTCTGTCGCCATGGGATGCGCCAAAGGACAATGCAATGTCATCGGGATTGCGTATCAGCGGCTTGCCGAACGGGTCATTCCAGTAGTCCTTGAGTGCGGCTTCCTGTTCCGGGCCGCTTCTGATGCCGGCCTGCGCAGGGCCAAAATAGCGTTGCCGCAACTCGTTCTGCAGCTGTGCCGGGGGCTTCTGGCTGTTGTTGCCGTCGTTGCGCAGTACGGCATCGAATGCAGCGTAACGGCTGGCCATCTGGCTTGCATGGCTGATGTCCTGGTATTTGCCGATAACGGGCAACAACAGGAACAGCGGAATCAGCACCAGGCTGATGACCAGGAACTCCGTCAGTGCCTGACCGTGCATTGCTGCCACGGCCCCTGCCCTTGCGCCGCGCTTGTGCACCAGTCCGCTCATTTTGACGCTCCGGCTACCGTTGCCAGCAGCGACGGGTCCAGCAGGCGCGCCTGCCAGTAGGGATTGAACAGGCTGGGCAATTCGGATGGCTTGCCGTGCGCACTACCCCAGGTGTTGTTCACACTGCCAGGCGGCCTTTCGAACCACACTTCCACTGCCGCGCTGGCCGTCATTTCTCCGCCCGACAGGTTGGACTGATAAGCCGTTACATTCGGCCGCGCCCCGGCAGGATCGGGCGCCTGCCTGATCGCCGATCGGCCTTCAGGCGTGGCAAGCTGGTCGCGCTGGCGGGTCAGCTTGACCTGCAGCTTGAGCCGGGGCTCAGGCTCGCCAGGCTTCAGGTGGTCGGCGTTGAGGTCCTGGAAGGCTGGCAGGCCGGTGTACTCAGCCCACTGATCGGAAGAGGCCAAGCTGTGGGCATAGGGATTGGTGCGTGGCGAACCGCCCAGCGTTGCCTCGGAATCGTCCTGGTCAGCATCATCCGGATGCGCCTGCTGCTCGCCCCAGGCGATTGGATGCTCGCGGCTGCGGCAACGCTTGAAAATGCGGCCGGTATTGCGAAACTCCCAATAGGACTCGGTATCTTCGGCCTTCCATTCATCGTAATTGACCAGTTCGGTGCCGCCGCGCCGCTTGACCGAGTTCTTTCGCCAATTCAGTACGCAAACCCATTGGGTTGGGTCTGGGAACATGGCGTTAGCAGTCCAGTTGCGCTGTTTGACAAAGCCATCGCTATAGGCAGCGATCTTGGTCACTTCTGCGAAGCGGGCACGCTCAGCGCCTTCATATCGGCGCGTAAAGCCCGGCCAGCTGTCGGTCAGCAATTGCGCGGTGGCGGTCACACTGCCGTCGCCACGATAGTTGGCATCTGCAATTTCCTGCATTACCGTGGCGCGCGACAGCTGGAAGGCACTCAGGGTTGCGTTGCCGCTGCCATTGGCTGTGCCGGGGCCGTGTAGCGCTTTCTGCGCCAGCTGGATGAGCTTCTTGTTGGCCTCCACGCCGATGACGATTTTCTGCATCAGCATCGGCAGCTTTTCAGCGGCTTGGGCAACGAACTCGCCCGCATATTGCACGGATAGATAGCATTTAGCGGCGAACAAGAGATCGTATTTGAATGCCACACCATACGCCTCACCAACGCCGTTTGGATCCATGCATTCAGGAAACTGCCATGGCAGATTTTCCGCATGCGTCTTCACATATTGCGACCAGGAAGACAGACTGACCATTTGTGCAATCAGTACTTCATTGGCAACCAGGGCGCGGTTGCCGTAAGCATCGAAGTTCAATGCCCTGGCCTGCATCACGCCCGCGCCATAGGCAACCGCGTCTGCGGTGGTGACCAGGCGGTTTTTTTCGGTAATGACCTGCCCGGTGTTGAACAGGAAATAGGTGCCGGCCAGCCCGGCGATCAGGAAGAAAATGCCAAGGATCAGCGCTTGGCCACGCTGGCGGTGCAGTGTGCAAAACGAAGAACGCAGTGGTTTGCGCACGGCTGCTGTCGGGAGACGGCGAGGCAGGCGCATGGGAAGCATCCGGCAATTGTCTACTTCGCCTTGTCCGCGCCATCCGCATAGTTCGACAAGCCTTTTGCCTTTTGCTGGTCGTCCGTTTTGGCCGCCGCGGTGCCTGCCGCCGTGACGGCGGTGGCCCCTGATTTTCCGCCTACCTCGTTGGCGATCGCCGACATCTGGCTGCGTATGGTTTGTCCAAAGAACTGGTAGACAGCAATAGCCGCCACCGCGATCAGCGCAACGATGATGATGTATTCGGTCATGCCCTGACCGCGTGATTGAACTGCACGAAGATGACGCATGCGAGCACTCCCTGAAGAGACAACGTTGAAGAGGGTTGCGGTCGGACGGGCTTGCGAGGCAAGGCTTGAATGGCTGCCTTGTGGAGAGGGAGTATAGAAACCGCAAATGCTGCCGGAAGCTCGAAACATTGGCAGTTGACAGATGCGTCCTGCTTGCCTTTCGTCACCCTGGCGCAGGGTTGATCAGCCCGCGGGCCGCTACTGTGGCGACCGTGCCGCAGTGGGGACGGAAGATTGCATAAAGGGTTGCCAATGTAAATGAGAATAGTTATCATTTCTGGCGGTGCCCAGTGCCAGCTCGGTCATCGTCCATCCAGCCAGCAATTCCCTCCCGCGGATAGCCAGCCACAAAACCAGTCAGCGCCTCTCGTCGCGTGTGCCGCGACGAGCTATCCCAGGAGAAGAACAGCATGCAACGTCCCGCTCTGCGGCCCCTCGCCGCCGATATCAGCCACCCCGAATTGAGCGCCGCCGGCGCCCGTCGTCCCGCCCTGCTGCCGCTGGGCGCAATGATGGCCGCCGTTGCACTGTCCGGCGTGGCGCATGCGCAGGAAAACGCGCAGGCGGAAGCGGCTGCGCTGCCGGCAATCAACGTCAAGACCCAGCGCGAGGAAAACCTGGGCTATCAGGGCGTGAAAACCACGGTGGGCAAGACGCCGCAACTGCTGCGCGACGTGCCGCAGGCAGTCACGGTGGTGACCGAGCAGTTGATCCAGGATCGCGGCGCCGACACCCTGAAGGAAGCGCTGCGCAATGTCGCCGGCCTGACCTTCAATGCCGGCGAAGGCGGCCGTATCGGCGACAACATCACGCTGCGCGGCTATTCGCTGGTGGGCGACCTGTACCTGGATGGCATGCGCGACATCGCGCAATACAACCGCGAGATTTTCAATATCGAGCAGGTGGATGTGCTGCGCGGCTCGGCATCGATGCTGTTCGGCCGCGGCTCGACCGGCGGCGTGGTGAACCAGGTCAGCAAGAAACCCTTCCTGTCCAACATCAATGAAGCCGCCCTGACCGTGGGCAGCGATTCGTACAAGCGCGGCACCGCCGACCTGAACCGGGTGGTGGGCGAGAATGCTGCCGTGCGCCTGAACGTGATGAAGACCGATACCGACAGCTTCCGCGACGGCGTGCACAGCGAGCGCTGGGGCGTGGCGCCGTCGTTCAGCTGGGGCATCGGCACCAGGGACGAGTTCAACCTGTCCTACTACAAGCTCAAGGGCAATAACACGCCTGACTTCGGCGTGCCCTACTTCCGGGGCAAGCCGCTGAACGTGCCGGTCAACACCTTCTACGGTCTGCCTGACTCGGACTACCAGCGCGAAGACACCGACATGGCAACCGCCAGCTGGATTCATCGTTTCGACAACGACACCTCGGTGCGCACCGTGCTGCGCAAGGCCGACTACGACCGCGACCTGTGGGCCGTAGCGCCGCGCCTGGCGGCCAACACCAGCTTCATTAGCCCGAGCACTTTCATCAATCGCCAGGCACAGCGCCGCGGCGGCGTCGAGCACACGCTGACCAGCCAGACCGACTTCACCACCAAGCTGGAAGCGGCCGGCATGAAGCATGAAATCCTGCTCGGTGCGGAACTGGTGAAGGAAGAAGCCAACCGCTGGAATTACGCCACCACGCCGGCCAATCCGTCGACCACGGTGGGCAACATCAATGCCTACCCCGTGCTGCCGCCCGGTTACGGCAACAAGACCCGCATCAATCCGGTCAGCTATGACGCCCATACCGTGGGCATCTATGGCCAGGACATGATCAGCCTGAACAAGCAATGGAAGGTGCTGGTGGGCGCCCGCCATGACCGCTTCTCCGCCGACTATGAGCGCGCCGCGCCCGCCGGTCCACTGTCGCGCACCGATGCCGAATGGAGCTATCGCACCGGCCTGATCTTCCAGCCGACCGATACCGCGTCTTACTACGCTTCCTATGGCACCTCGTTCAATCCTTCCGGCGAACTGTATGCGCTGGACGACCGCGGCGCGAATACGCCGCCGGAAAAGAACCGCAATATCGAGGTTGGCGCCAAGTGGGACCTGCTGGACGGCAACGTGATGTTCCGCACCGCGCTGTTCCGCTCCCAAAAAACCAACGAGCGCAATACCGACCTGGCTGTCAGCATCGAGCAGAACCTGCTCTCCGGCAAGCGCCATACCGACGGCATCGAGTTCGAGTTGGCCGGCCGGATCACGCCGAACTGGGAAATCTTCGGCGGCCTGGCGCTGATGAACGCCAAGATCGACGCTGCCACCGGCACCCAGCAGGACACGCTGGGCAAGCGCCCGATCAATACGCCGCAGCACACGGCCAACATCTGGAGCACCTACCGGGTCAGCGAGCGCTTCAAGCTCGGCGGCGGCGTGGAAGCGGTGGGCAAGCGTTATGGCAACACCACCAATACCAACGAGGCGCCATCCTACGTGCGCTGGGATGCAATGGCCGAGTACCAGATGGACAAGTGGGCCTTGAAACTGAACGTGTTCAACCTGTTCAACCGCAAGTACTATGAGGGCGTGTATGCCGGCCATATCGTGCCGGGCACTACCCGCATCGCCCAGTTGACGTTGTCCACCAAGTTCTGACCGGGAGTCCTCCATGCTGTTGCGCGTACCCGAAGTCCTGTCGCCCGACGCGCTGGCCCGGTGCCGCGCCATCATGGAGCAAGCCGACTGGGCGGATGGCAAGATCACCGCCGGCACCCAGTCGGAGCAGGTCAAGAACAACCGGCAACTGCCGGAAGATTCGGAAGCCGCGCGCGCGGCGCGCGCCATCGTGCTCGATGCGCTGGGCAGGAGCGCGCTGTTCATCACCGGCGCGCTGCCCAAGAAAACCTATCCGCCGCTGTTCAACCGCTATGACGGCGCGTCCAATGCCTTCGGCAACCACATCGACAATTCGGTGCGCACCTCGCCCATCACCGGCGCCTGGGTCCGCACCGACCTGTCGGCCACGCTGTTCCTGTCCGAACCGGAGGAATACGACGGCGGCGAACTGGTGATCGAGGACACCTTCGGCAGCCAGTCGGTGAAGCTGGCCGCCGGCGACCTGATCCTGTACCCGGCGTCCAGCGTGCATCGGGTCGAGCCGGTCACCCGCGGCTGCCGCCTGGCGTCGTTTTTCTGGATAGAGAGCATGGTGCGCGACGACGCGCAGCGCCGCCTGCTGTTCGATCTGGACATGTCCATCCTCACCCTGCGCGGCACCGAGGGCGACACGCCGCCGGTGGTCAAGCTGACGGGCTGCTATCACAACCTGTTGCGGATGTGGGCCGACACCTGAAGCGCATGGTTGGCAGCGAGCATGAAAGCAAAACGGCGCAATCAGCGCCGTTTTTCAATTTGAAAGCCCATGCAGGCATATGCCGCACAGGCCATTAATGAAGCATTAATGCGGGACGGTATCTTTAAAGGAAGGCCGTTCGGACACCTTGTCGAACAGGCGCGCCAGGTTCGGATAATCGTCGCGCCAGGTGATTTCCGGGAAACGGAATGACAGCCATCCCAGCGCGCAGCCGATGGCCACGTCGGCCAGCGTGAACTGGTTTCCCATGCAGTACGGCGTCTCGGCGAGGTCCTGCGACATGGTCTTCAGGCCGGCATGCACCTTGCCCATCTGGCGGTCCATCCAGATCTGGCTCTGCTGCTCGACCGGGCGCAGGGTTTTTTCCAGCCGCACCAGGATGGCGGCGTCGAGCACGCCATCGGCCAGCGCTTCCCAGCACTTGACGACCGCGCGCTCGCGGCTCTGCGCGGGAATCAGCTTGCCGACCGGCGTCAGGGTATCCAGGTATTCGACGATGACGCGGGAATCGAACATTGCGGCGCCGTCTTCCATGATCAGGCAGGGCACCTTGCCCAGCGGATTGGATTGCGGAACGGTGGTTTCGGGGCCCCAGACGTTATCCAGTACCAACTCGTAATCGAGCTTTTTTTCGGCCATGACGACGCGCACTTTACGCACGTAGGGGCTGGCGAGGGAACCGAGTAGTTTCATAGAGAGTTTTTAGAATAGGTCGGGTCGATTATAGCACCCGGAAATTCGGGTTTAATCCGCAAAATACACGCGGTTTCGCGTCTGAACAAGGAAATTACGCATCCCCGCCGGTGGTAGAATGGCGCTTTTTTCCGTTCTGCCGGCCGGCGCCCTTGCCGCGGCACAGTGTCCATCTTCCTTTCCCTCATCGCCATGCCTCTCTCCACCCTGACCGCCCTTTCCCCACTTGACGGGCGCTATGCCGCCAAGACCGACAAACTACGTCCCATTTTGTCCGAAGCCGGTTTCATGCATCACCGGGTCAAGGTGGAAATTGCATGGCTGCAGGCGCTCGCCGCGGCGGGCCTGGCCGAGATTAAGCCGTTTTCCGCGGACGCCAATGCGCTGCTCACCCGCATCGCCAATGATTTCACCGAAGCCGACGCCGATCGCATCAAGCAGATCGAAGCCGTCACCAACCATGACGTGAAGGCGGTCGAGTACTGGCTCAAGGAACAGGTCAAGGACGTGCCCGAGCTGGTGGCCGCAAGCGAGTTCATCCATTTCGCCTGCACTTCCGAAGACATCAACAACACCTCGCACGGCATGATGCTCAAGGCCGCCCGCGACACGGTGCTGCTGCCGGCTCTGCAGGCCGTGATCGACCGCCTGACCGAACTGGCGCATGAGCAGGCTGCCGTGCCGATGATGTCGCGCACTCATGGCCAGCCGGCCAGCCCCACCACCCTGGGCAAGGAAATCGCCAACGTGGTGGCGCGGCTGCGGCGCGCGGCGCAGCGCATCGCCTCGGTGGAAATCCTGGCCAAGATGAATGGCGCGGTCGGCAACTACAACGCCCATCTGTCGGCTTACCCGGAACTGGACTGGCAGGCATTTTCCCGCCAGGTAATCGAAGAGCGCCTGGGCCTGACCTTCAATCCCTACACCATCCAGATCGAGCCGCATGACTACATGGCCGAGCTGTTCGACGCGGTGGCCCGCGCCAACACCATCCTTCTGGACCTGAACCGCGACATCTGGGGCTATATCTCGCTGGGTTACTTCAAGCAGCGCACCAAGGCCGGCGAAATCGGCTCGTCCACCATGCCGCACAAGGTCAATCCGATCGACTTTGAAAACTCAGAAGGCAACCTGGGCATGGCCAATGCGGTGCTGAAGCATATGGCCGAGAAACTGCCGGTGTCGCGCTGGCAGCGCGACCTGACCGACTCCACCGTGCTGCGCAACATCGGTGTCGGCCTGGGTTATGCGCTGCTGGCTTACGACAGCTGCCTGCGTGGCTTAAACAAGCTGGAAGTCAACCCGACGCGCATGGCCGAAGACCTCGACGCCACCTGGGAAGTGCTGGCCGAGCCGGTGCAGACCGTCATGCGCCGCTACGGCATCGAGAACCCGTACGAGCAACTGAAGGAACTGACCCGCGGCAAAGGCATTTCCCGCGAGGCGCTGCAGGCGTTCGTGCAGAGCCTGGCGATACCGCAAGAGGCCAGGGAGCAGTTGCTGGCAATGACGCCGGCGAATTATCTCGGCATCGCCGAGCGGCTGGCGCGGGATATCTGAGGTGGTGGAGGATGCCGGCTGACACGGCCGGCATCGGATTTAATAATTCAACGGCTTTCTGCTTGGAAGCCTGTCCTTCAACCCATCCTTGCCTATAGGGGACAGGTCGGATTTGTCAATCAGGTCATCGAATAACGCCACGAGACTGGGCATTTCCTCTCTGTTACGCAAGCCGGCAGGATCGCGCTTGATGTTGGGATAAACCGTGCTCGGTATCTTGCGTGCGCCATAGCTGATCTTGTCGTACGCAGTGATTTTTTGCTCCCTGGAAGCCCATATTGCTTCGTTGCGTACTGCTTCGCTGCGTGCATACAATTGAGCGTCGTCGTAGATCTTACTAATCTTGTTTCGGCTTGCCGCAGCGCCTTTTCCAAGCTCTTTCTTACATCTGAGAAGTTTTTCCTTATTCTTCAAGAGCAGATTGGAGGTCAAGACCGCTTCCATAAACGCCTTGACCCGCTCGGGATTGCGTGAAGACATGGCAATATAAAATGCGCCAAAATTATCAGACTCACGCCTTGCCAACAGCAGATCTACCTTATGCGTTTCATCCAGCTTCGAGGCAAGGATGGTTTCAAAAAAGGTGCTTATCATTTCCGGCGTGCCGCGCATTAGCGCCCTATAGAACGCGGATCTTCCCTCATGCGGCATACTTATCAATTCCATCGCCTGAATCGATGACAATCCGTTATCAGGGGCCAGCACAGCATTCAAATAAGCTTTCACCATTGCCACATTGTTACTCATGATCGCCGCATGCACGGCTGGCAAAGTGCTGTTTAAAACCTTATCATGCGCTTCCTTCGTTTCCTTCCTGAGCTCTGCCACCTTTTCCGCTGGAAGTTCTTTATAAATGCGCGAAAGTGTTTTGTAATAGGGCTTCTTTTCCGTTCGTAGCCGTTCCATGTCCGGCAAATGCCTGGCCTTATCGGGATTTTGTTCTTTTAGGTAAACATCCGCTTTTTCAAAATAAAACTCTTCAACGTAAGCGGGAAGCGCATCCGTCAGCGGCGTGGTTTCCATTGCCTGTAGCAGAATACGTTTGTCGTCAAAGCTGGCATTGGACGCAAACACTTTTCGGACTGCCTTCGTCACTTCCGCTGCATCGCCGTTGCTGTCCAGAAGAAGCGCCCGCAAACGCTTGCCGCGAGGCTCGAGACCTGGCTGCTTTTCCTTTCCGTTCGCCGCATCAACACGGTCCTGGTAGCTGACGAGGTGTACCATCGTTTTGTCGACGGATTCGGGCAGCAAGCTGGAACAGGCTGACACATCGATTGCAGTTGCCATCACCCGATGGGCGAAGTCGAAACCCGTTTCACCATGCTGCTTCCTTGTGCTGGACAGGGATTGATACAGCGGCGGCGGATTCATGGAGTACAGATACAGGATCAGCCTGCACCGACTGGCTTCAGGCAGTTGACTTGCTGCTGCCATATCCATCAACAAATACATCGTTGCAGCGGCTCTCCGGGGATTGTTCTTTCCCGGCGTGAACATCTCCCTGGACCTTTCCTGGATACGCTGAAGGAAAACATTCAGGAAAGACTTCGTGCGCGCCTGTATTGCAATGAATTCTAGCAGCGATTTTATGACGCTTCTGTCGCCCTCGATGAAGCCAGCCAGCATGTTCGACGGCGACAAGTTGATGTCAGCAGCCTTTTCCAGTTCCTTGCCCAGCACGCCCAGCAACAAGGCGGTGGCGACGATTTCATCGCCAAGCACATCGAGCAGTTGACTGAAAATCGTCTTCTTGTCATGGTCCTGATAGTTGTCAAGGTCGTCGAGAAACCCGATAGCACATTCAAGCCCCAGGCAAACATCTCCTGAATCGGCTACGTCTTGCATAACCTGTTTAATGGAGTCGATTGAACGTTGCTTGCCGGGCGCATTGACATCATCAATACTTGATTTCGCGTCCTTGATTTTCTGCTCAAATTGCTTCAGGGCCTTGGCATCGTCCGGTGGATAAGCCTGCTGCGTATCCGAGTCTTCTCCATCCAGATTACTGTGATCGCTACCTGTGTCATCAATGGCACACCCGGCAAAAGCACATATAAGCGCATCGATGACTTTTTTTCTATCCTGCCCAGACATTGGCGGAGAAGCAAGTTTGCGCAACCGCGGCAAGTAAACAGCTTGCTCCTTTGAATCAAGGAGATCCAAGGCGGGTGCCAGAGTGACCAATGGGGCACAGCGGTTACAAGGCTTCATCTGCTCTATCTTGTCCAGCACCGTTTTGAAGGCTTCGCTTTGCTTGCTAGGTGGCATCTCGAAAATCGACCTTGCATCCTTCACAGCCGCTATGGACTGTTTGTCCGGCTCGACGCTTGAAGTGAGGTAAGAGCGGCGCCTCTCCCTTGTGCTGGCGTTAGGCGTGCGTTCTTTCTCCTCGCTTGACGTCGATTCCACTTTGTCGCTGCTGGAACTCGACGCCTTTAACCTAGGCACCGTGGTGGCTGTTGTTGTCGTGGTGGTGGTTGTAGTTGTAGTTGTAGTTGTGGTGGTAGTCGTTGCTCCTTTGGTTTTGATGTTTGCCGGCTTCCTGGCCTTCGCAGTCTCCCTCCTTTTGAGAAGCGCAGACGTTTTGCTGCTCTTGCGCTCCTTGGCGCTGTCGTTTGCATCTTTATCGATCAGGGGGGAGTAGACGTCATTGTCATTGTCATTGTCCTTCTCCCGCTTTTGCTTACCGGAGGCGCCGGGACTGCGCGGACTGGACTCCGAGCTGTGGGAGCTTTCAACCCGGGTTGCGCTCAGTTGCTGTTTTAAAGTTAGCTGCCCACTTTTTGCGCCAGGGCCCATACCCGGCTTCTTACCAGACCCTGGCGCGAAAAAGCTGGAATTCGCAGTGCCATCCTTGCTCTGGCTTTTGACTTTTAAAGTGGGCGCGCCGGAACCGGAATTAGGCGCCTTGGTTTTCGCGTTTTCTTGCTTACTCTGCGTTACTCCGTACTCGCTTGAAAAGCCGTCCAGGCCGCGCGGACTGCTACTTCGACTACCGCTATAGCTATTAGATCGCTTCGACCCGCCCGATGACTCCACGCTTGAATCCGCCATGACTATTCTCCAGATAAGTGTTGTGCAAGACGACGTCGCAACGACGATGTCGGCCTTCGTAACACTTGCAGGGGAAGAATTCACTGGCGCAAAAGGACGCCTGTCATACTGGTTCGCCGGGCCTGGCAGCCCGGCTGGCACGGGCCGTTGCGGCCCGTGCTTGCTGCATCACGCGTGCATCAGACCACAGCGCCGCCAGTGGTGTCCTTTTCCTTTGCCGGCTTCAGCAGGTCTTCGCGCTTGACGCCCAGCCACATCGCCACAGCTGCCGCGACAAATACCGACGAGTAGATGCCGAACAGGATGCCGATGGTCAGTGCAATGGCGAAGTAATGCAGCGTCGGGCCGCCGAACAGCAGCATCGACAGCACCATCACCTCGGTCGAGCCGTGGGTGATGATGGTGCGCGATATCGTGCTGGTGATGGCATGGTTCATCACGTCTGCCGTGGCCAGCTTGCCATAGCGGCGGTCGCGGAAGGTTTCGCGGACGCGGTCGAACACCACCACCGACTCGTTGACCGAATAGCCCAGCACCGCCAGCACCGCGGCCAGCACGGTCAGCGAGAACTCCCACTGGAAGAAGGCGAAGAAGCCCAGGATGATCACCACGTCATGCAGGTTGGCGATAATGGCCGCCACTGCGAACTTCCATTCGAAGCGGAAGGCCAGGTAGATCATGATGCCCAGCACCACCATGCCCAGCGCCATCAGGCCGTCGTGCGTCAGCTCCTCGCCCACCTGCGGGCCCACGAACTCAACCCGACGCAGTTCCACCGTCGGGTCCTGCGCCTTCAGGCCGCCCAGCACCTTTTCGCTGACCTGGGTGGAGTTCAGGCCCTTTTGCGTTGGCAGGCGGATCAGCACGTCATGCGCGGTGCCGAAGCTCTGCACCTGGCTGTCGGTAAAGCCCATGCCGACCACGTTCTGCCTGATCCCCTCGATATTGGCGCTCTGCGGATACGCCACCTCCATCACGGTGCCGCCGGTGAATTCGATCGACAGGTGCAGCCCCTTGTGAAACAGGAAGAACACCGCGGCGACGAAGGTCAGCGCCGAAATCACGTTGAAGATCAACGCGTGGCGCATGAAGGGAATATCTTTCTTGATGCGGAAAAGTTCCATGGAATCCTCTGATGTCGGTAGGGGCCGGGCTCAGGTGCCCGGCTTCCAGATCTGGCCGATCGATATGCTGGTGAGTTTCTTCTTGCGGCCGTACCACAGGTTGGCGATGCCGCGCGAAATGAACACCGACGAGAAGATCGAGGTCACGATGCCCAGGCAGTGGACCACGGCGAAGCCGCGGATCGGGCCCGAGCCGAAGATCAAAAGCGCCAGGCCGGCGATCAGCGTGGTGACGTTGGAGTCGAGGATCGTGGCCCATGCGCGGTCGAAGCCGGTGGCAATCGCCGAATGCGGCGAAGCGCCGTTTCGCAGTTCCTCGCGGATGCGCTCGTTGATCAGCACGTTGGCATCGATCGCCATGCCCAGCGTGAAGGCGATAGCCGCGATGCCGGGCAGGGTCAGCGTGGCCTGCAGCAGCGACAGGATGGAAATCAGCAGCAGCAGGTTGGTGGCCAGCGCGAACACGCTGAAGAAGCCGAACAGCATGTAGTAAATGACCATGAAGACCGCGATGGCGGCAAAGCCGTAGAGCGTGGAGTTGAAGCCCTTGGCGATGTTCTCGGCGCCGAGCTGTGGGCCGATGGTGCGCTCCTCGATGATTTCCATCGGCGCGGCCAGCGAGCCGGCGCGCAGCAGCAGCGCCAGGTCGTTGGATGCCTCGGACGAGCCCATGCCGGTGATCTGGAAGCGCGCGCCCAGTTCGTCGCGGATGGTGGCCACGGTCAGCACCTCGCCGCGGTTCTTTTCAAACAGCACGATGGCCATCAGCTTGCCGATCTTGTTGCGGGTGGCTTCGCGCATGCGACGGCCGCCGTCGCCGTTGAGATCGATGCCTACCGCGGGCTGCTGGTTCTGGTCGAAGCTGGCGGACGCGTTGGAAATATAGTCGCCGGTGATGATCGGGTCCTTGTACAGCACCACGGGCGCGCCGCGGCCGACCTTGAACAGCTCGGAGCCGAAGGGAATGGCGGCGGTTTCTTCCGTGCCGCGGGTGACCGACTCATCGACGAAGCGCACTTCCAGCGTGGCGGTGCGGCCGATGATGTCCTTGGCGCGCGACACGTCCTGCACGCCCGGCAGCTGCACCACGATGCGGTCCGCGCCCTGGCGCTGGATCAGCGGCTCGGCAACGCCCAGTTCATTGACGCGCTTGGACAGCGTGGTGATGTTCTGCTGCACCGCGTCTTCCACGGTGTTCTTCAATGCCTCCGGACGCAGGCTGGCCACCAGCGACAGCTCGGCGCCATTGCCGGCGTCGGCCAGCACCAGTTCCGACAATTGCGAGGCCAGCGCTTCGCGCGCGGCATTGCGGGTCGCTTCGTCGCGGAAGCGCACTTCGACGCTGTCGCCGCTGCGGCCGATGCCGGCGTAGCGGATCTTCTTGTCCACCAGGATGCTGCGCACGCTGGTCTGCAGGCCCTGCAGCCGCTTGTTCATGACTGCCTTGGTGTCGACCTGCATCAGGAAGTGCACGCCGCCGCGCAGGTCCAGGCCCAGGTACATCGGGAAGGCATGCAGGCCCTGCAGCCAGCGCGGGGTATTGGGCAGCAGGTTGAAGGCGACCAGGTAGGTCGGGTCGGCCGGGTCGCGGTTGAGCTCTTTTTCGAGGATGCCCTTGGCCTTGAACTGGGTGTCGGTGTCAGCGAAGCGCACCCGCACCGAACCCTGGTTGCCGATGGTTTCGTACACGATGCCCTGGGCCGGTACGCCCGCCTTCTGCAGTGCGCCCTCCACCAGGCCGGTGACGCTGTTGTCCACCTTGACAGTGGCCTTGGCGCTGCTGACCTGCAGCGCCGGCGACTCGCCAAAGAAATTGGGCAGCGTATAGATCACGCCGAACAGCAGCGCGATGACGATGATGATGTATTTCCAGAGGGGATAGCGGTTCATGGCATGGGAGCATTCAGAAGAGGATCGCGGCCCTGGGGAGGCCGCTGCGGGACACTGGCTGCGTCCCGCTGCGCCGCTCGTACCGGGTCGGTATTAAAGCGCCTTGATGGTGCCCTTAGGCAGCAGGGTGGCCACGGCGGCTTTCTGTACCACCACCTCGGTGCCGTTGGCGACGTCGAGCGTGACATAGGCATCGGCCACCTTGGTGACGCGACCCAGCATGCCGCCCACGGTAACCACTTCGTCACCCTTGGCCAGCGCGTCCATCATGGCCCGCTGTTCCTTCTGCCGCTTCATTTGCGGGCGAATCATCAGGAAATACAGGACCACGAACATCAGGATGATGGGCAGGAAGCTGGTCAGGCTGCTTTCCAGTCCGCCCGCACCGGCCGCCTGGGCGTATGCATTCGATATCAACATGTGTGCTGCTCCACCTTGTAGTTTTGAAAGACCCGGCATTTTAGCACCGCTTACCCGGTTTTCCGCGCCGTCCGGCAGTGCCGGCGCCGTGTTCAATCGGTCGCGCCGGCAAGCATCAGGGCGCTGACGATGGCGGGAATATTCACCCGCCGCGCAATGTCCAGCGCCGTCTCGCCGCCGGCGGTGCGCCCGCACGGATCGGCGCCATGCGCCAGTAGCATGCGCACGATCTCCGTCTGGCCATGCAGGCAGGCGACATGCAGCGGGCGCTGGCCGAGACGGTTTTCCAGCGTGATGTCGGCGCCGGCGCGCAGGAACAGCAGGACGGAATTGACGTCCGGAAGCGCACAGGCACAGGCAAGCGCGGTGTTGCCATTCTGATTGCGTACATTTAAAGCCGCACGCCAGGGCAAAAGCGCCTTCAGCGCGTACTCGTTGCAAGCGAGGGCGGTCAGGTGCAAGGGCGTGTTGCCTGATGCATCCGCATGCATCGCTGTGCGCAGGTTTGCCAGGCAATGCAGGAATGCATGGCGCATGCCCAGCACCGCATGGTGCAAGGGGGTGCGTCCGTCGCGGTCGGTCACAGTGATATCGGCGCCCGCGCCCAGCGCGTAGCGCAGCAGGTTGGGCAGATTGGCGCTGACTGCGGGAATCAGCATTGACGTGACATCGTTGCGTGACCGGGTCCAGACTGCGCCGGCGGTGGTCAGGATCTCGGCGATGATGAACTGCCTGCGATCGACTGCATGGTCCAGCGCGGTGAGGCCATGGTGATCACGGGCATTGACCTCCTCGCCTTCCCAGAGCAGTGCCCGCACGACTTGCTGGTCGCCACGGATGCAGGCGGCAAGCAGCGCCGCCGCGCCTTCCGACAACCTGACGGCGGGTTCCTGCGCCTGGAGGGGTTCTGCCTTGCTGGCACGCTTGGGTACGGTGGCCAGGTCGTCATCCGCTTTCCAGTTGAAGCATAAGCGCCGCATTTCTTCGTTGATCGCTTGCTGCTGCGATTTGTATGCGGGCTGTGAGAATGACGACGGGTCAAGCTGATGCCAGATTCTGCCCTGCTGCGGCATGAGCCGGTTGTCCGCAACGTTCTCCTGCGTGGCGGGCACGGCAACAATCCGCGGCGCCAGCGCAGTTTCCAGGTGGGGAAAGGAAGGTTCCGGGTAGTCGGGATAATTTTCCTGCAGCAGCATCCATAGGGCTGGTATATCGTCATCGTATCGCGCATCCATCATCGAATTCCTCAAGCGGGTCGTGGCAGGCCATCTCCCGCTGCCAGCGACGCTGAGGCAGGGGGAGTCGGAACGAGACAACGCTGACTTGCCCGAGCCAGGCCTGCCACGTTGACTTCCCCAATGAGGAAAAGGCAGGACATGCCTGTTCCATCGGCACGCGCTACGACATACCGTTCGTCTACATGGCCTGCGCTACCGCAAATCAGGCGCCGCGCGAGCGTTCCTGATGGAAGCGGGTCCGGAATGCCTGGAAGGCGCCGGCATCGATTGCCTCGCGCGCCTGGCGCATCAGGTCGAGGTAGTAATAGAGGTTATGGATGGTATTGAGGCGCGCGCCGAGGATCTCGCCGGCACGGTGCAAATGATGCAGATAAGCGCGGGAAAAGTTGCGGCAGGCATGGCAGCCGCAGGTTTCATCGAGCGGCCGGTCCTCGTCCTTGTAGCGGGCATTCTTGATCTTGATGTCGCCGAAGCGGGTGAACAGCCAGCCGTTGCGCGCATTGCGGGTCGGCATCACGCAGTCGAACATGTCGACGCCGTTGTTGACGCCTTCCACCAGGTCTTCCGGCGTGCCCACGCCCATCAGGTAGTGCGGCTTGTCGGCCGGCAGGCGCGGGCCGATGTGCTCCAGCACCCGCATCATGTCTTCCTTGGGTTCGCCGACCGACAGGCCGCCGATGGCGATGCCGTCGAAGCCGATGTCGTTCAGGCCGGCCAGGGACTCATCGCGCAGCGTCTCGTACATGCCGCCCTGAACGATGCCGAACAGCGCATTCGGGTTTTCGCCGGCATTGAATTCATTGCGCGAGCGCTGTGCCCAGCGCAGCGACATGCGCATCGACTTGGCGGCCTCGTCCACCGTGGCGGCGCGGCCGTTGATTTCATACGGCGTGCATTCGTCGAACTGCATCACGATGTCGGAGTTGAGCGAGCGCTGGATCTGCATCGAGATCTCCGGCGACAGGAACAGCTTGTCGCCATTGATGGGCGAGGCGAACTTCACGCCCTCCTCCGTGATCTTGCGCATCGCGCCCAGCGAGAACACCTGGAAGCCGCCGGAGTCGGTCAGGATGGGCTTGTCCCAGCCCATGAAGCGGTGCAGGCCGCCGAACTTGTCGAGGATGCCGGTGCCGGGGCGCAGCCACAGGTGGAAGGTGTTGCCCAGGATGATCTGGGCGCCGATTTCCTTCAGCTCCAGCGGCGACATCGCCTTCACGGTGCCATAGGTGCCCACCGGCATGAAGATCGGGGTCTCGACCTCGCCGTGGTTCAGGGTAATGCTGCCGCGGCGGGCGTTGCCGTCGGTCTTCTTCAGTTTGAAATTAAGCATTGTTGGAGCAGGTCAGTAGCATGGCGTCGCCATAGCTGAAAAAGCGGTAGCGTTGTTCGATCGCATGGCGATAAACCGCGCGCATGGTGTCGTAGCCGGCAAAGGCCGATACCAGCATCAGCAGCGTCGACTTGGGCAGGTGGAAATTGGTGATCAGCCGGTTCACGGTATGGAAGCGGTAGCCGGGCGTGATGAAGAGCCGGGTGTCGGCGCTGCCGGCAAGCAGTTGGCCGCCCTGGGACGCCGATTCCAGCGCGCGCAGGCTGGTGGTGCCGACCGCGACCACGCTGCGGCCGGCGGCCCGTGTTTCGGCCACCGCGTCCACCGTGTCCTGGGAAATGGTGTACCACTCGCTGTGCATCTGGTGCTCGGCCAGGTTTTCCACCCGCACCGGCTGGAAGGTGCCGGCGCCCACATGCAGCGTGACGTAGGCCATGCGCACGCCGCGCTCTTGCAGGCGCTGCAGCAGCGGCGCGTCGAAATGCAGGCCGGCGGTGGGCGCGGCGACCGCGCCCGGCTCCTTGGCATACACGGTCTGGTAACGCTCCTCGTCGTGGGCGTCGGCGGCATGCTCGATGTAGGGCGGCAGCGGCAGCCGGCCGTGGGCTTCGATCAGCTCGAACACGTCGTCCGGAAAGGTCAGCGTGAAGAATTCGCCGGCACGCTCGCCGACCACCACGTCGAAGGCGTCGGCCAGGCGGATGCGCGTGCCCGGCGGCGGCGACTTGGAAGCACGCAGCTGGGCATGGACGGTGCGCGGATCCAGCACCCGCTCCACCAGCGCCTCGACCTTGCCGCCGGTTTCCTTGACGCCGAAGAAGCGGGCCTTCAGCACCCGGGTATTGTTGAACACCAGCAGGTCGCCCGGCGCCAGCAGGTCGACGATGTCGGTGAAGGCGCGGTCGGCAAAGGCGTGCTGTTCCACATGGAGCAGGCGCGACGCGCTGCGCTCGGCAAGAGGCGTTTGCGCCACCAGTTCGGGCGGCAGGTCGAAATCGTAGTCGGAGAGTGCGTACATGCGATGCGGTGGGTATCGGAGCAGGCCTGGAACTGCTATGGTTACAGGTTTGTAAATCAGGCGGCAATGGCGTAACCATCGCGAAAACCCGCTATTTTACGCTGTACCGCGCAGTTCCTATCAAATGTCCGCGACAAGCCCAGCCCCAGCCAAGACCGCCAAGCCAGCAAAGACGACCAAGGCCGCTCCCAAGCGGCTGGAGGACAAGCTCGCCCGTCTCGGCCTGCGCACCGACATGGACCTGGTGCTGCACCTGCCGATGCGCTACGAGGACGAAACCGAAATCGTCGAGATTCGCCAGGCTGGCTTCATGAGCGGCAGCCCGGCCCAGGTCGAAGGCGTGGTCACCTCCTGCGAAGTGCAATACCGGCCGCGGCGGCAGCTGGTGGTGACGATGGAAGACGCTTCCGGTCCGCTGGTGATGCGCTTCCTGAACTTCTACGGCAGCCAGACCAAGCAGTTTGCCGAGGGCAACCGGATCCGGGCCCGCGGCGAGGTGCGGCATGGCTTCTTCGGCCCGGAAATGGTCCATCCGGCCTACAAGGTCGTGACCGAGGGCGCGCCGCTGCCCAGCGCGCTGACGCCGGTCTATCCGTCCGGCGAGGGTGTGTCGCAGGCCGCGCTGCGGCGCGCGATCGCCGAAGCGATGGCCCGGCTGGACTGGCATGACACGCTGCCGCCAGCGCTGCTGGAAGCGCACCGGCTGATGCCGTTCGAAGAAGCGGTGCGCCTGCTGCACAATCCGCCTGCCGAGATCGATGAAAGCGCGCTGGAAGACCGTTCCCACCCGGCCTGGGTGCGCATGAAATTCGACGAATTGCTGGCCCAGCAGCTGTCGCTGAAGCGGGCGCAGGATGCGCGCCGGGCCAAGGGCGCGGCGCCCCTGAACGTGGTCGGCCACCTGTCCGGGTCCTTTCTGGCCGCGCTGCCGTTCAAGCTGACCGGCGCCCAGCAGCGGGTGCTGACCGACATCCGCGCCGACCTCGTCGCTTCCTATCCGATGCAGCGGCTGCTGCAGGGCGATGTCGGCAGCGGCAAGACCGTGGTGGCGGCGCTGGCGGCAGCGCAGGCGATCGACAGCGGCTTCCAGGCCGCGCTGATGGCGCCCACCGAAATCCTGGCCGAGCAGCATTTCCGCAAGATCGCGGCCTGGATGGAACCGCTGGGCGTGACGGTCGCCTGGCTGACCGGCAGCCTGAAGAAGAAGGAAAAGCAGCAGGCGCAGGCGCTGGTCGAGTCCGGCGAGGCGCAGCTGGTGATCGGCACCCATGCGCTGATCCAGGAAGCGGTGCAGTTCCGGAAGCTGGGACTGGTGATCGTCGACGAGCAGCATCGTTTCGGCGTCGGCCAGCGGCTGGCGCTGCGCAACAAGGGCCGCGACGACCATCCCGAGGAAGCGACCGTGCCGCACCAGCTGATGATGTCGGCCACGCCGATACCGCGCACGCTGGCCATGACTTATTACGCCGACCTGGAAGTGTCGGTGATCGACGAACTGCCGCCCGGCCGCACGCCCATCGTGACCCGGGTGATCGACCAGAACCGTCGCGAGGAAGTGATTGCCCGCGTCCATGCCGCCGCGCTGGAGGGCCGCCAGGTCTACTGGGTCTGCCCGCTGATCGAGGAATCCGAGGCGCTGCAGCTGCAGACCGCCACCGACACCCACGCGACGCTGGCCGAAGCCCTGCCCGACCTGCGGGTCGGCCTGGTGCATGGCCGCATGAAGCCGGCGGAAAAGCAGGCGGTGATGGACTCCTTCATTCAGGCCGAGACCCATGTGCTGGTGGCCACCACGGTGATCGAGGTCGGCGTCGACGTGCCGAATGCCTCGCTGATGGTGATCGAGCATGCCGAGCGGTTCGGCCTGTCGCAACTACACCAGCTGCGCGGCCGGGTCGGACGCGGCTCGGCCGCCAGCGTCTGCGTGCTGCTGTACCAGAGCCCGCTCGGGCCGGTGGCGCGCCAGCGCCTGGGCACGATGCGCGAAACCACCGACGGCTTCGAAATTGCCCGGCGCGACCTGGAAATCCGCGGCCCCGGCGAATTTCTGGGCGCGCGCCAGTCCGGCCAGGCCCTGCTGCGCTTCGCCGACCTGGAAACCGACCAGTGGCTGGTGGAAGAAGCGCGCGACCTGGCCCAACGGCTGCTGCGCGACGATCCGGCCACGGTGGCCGACCATCTGGCGCGCTGGCTGGGGTCGAAAGAGGATTACCTGAAGGTATGACGATGCAAAAATACGATCAACGATCGTATGTGCGAATATATTGACTATGACGCTTACCGAACTGAAATACATTGTCGCGGTTGCCCGCGAAAAACATTTTGGCCATGCGGCGGAAGCCTGTTTCGTTGCCCAGCCCACCCTTTCGGTCGCCATCAAGAAGCTGGAAGACGAACTGGGTGTGCCGATTTTCGAACGTGGCGGCTCGGAAATCTCGATGACCCCCCTGGGTTCGCAGATCGTCGCCCAGGCCGAACGGGTGCTGGAGCAGACGGCCGCGATCCGCGAAATCGCCAAGCAGAACAAGGACCCGCTGACCGGACAGTTGCGTCTTGGCGTGATCTACACCGTGGCGCCCTATCTGCTGCCGCAGCTGGTGCGCAACATGATCGAGCGCGTGCCGCAGATGCCGCTGGTTCTGCAGGAAAACTTCACCGTCAAGCTGGTGGAAATGCTGCGCCAGGGCGAACTCGATGCGGCCATCATGGCCCAGCCCTTCCCGCAACAAGGCCTTTTGGTACAGCCGCTGTATGACGAGCCCTTCGTGGTGGCGATGCCCAGCAGCCACCCATGGTCGAACCGGGAAAAGATCAGTTCCGCCGACCTGAAGAACGAGACCATGCTGCTGCTGGGCAATGGCCACTGCTTCCGCGACCAGGTGCTGGAAGTCTGTCCGGAAATGGCGCGCTTTTCCACCACCGGCGACGGCATTGCCCGCACCTTCGAAGGCTCGTCGCTGGAAACCATCCGCCACATGGTGGCGTCCGGCATCGGCATCACCGTGCTGCCCAAGGCCTCGGTGCCGGACATGCAGGCGCAGGACGGCCTGCTGCGCTACGTGCCGTTCGAAGACCCGGTGCCGACCCGGCGCGTGGTGATCGCCTGGCGCAAGAGCTTTACCCGGCGCCCGGCGATCGAGGCGGTGCGGCAGGCGGTGCTGGCCTGCGACCTGCACGGCGTGGATTTGCTAACCGAGGCCGGCGTCGAGGAAGCGTAAAGCCGCGACGCAGCGGTGAGCGCGAACGAATAAAAAGGCCGGCGCATGCGCCGGCCTTTCTTGTCTGCGCGGGCGCTCGACAAGCCGCCCGCCTCTCTTACTTGTTGGCGCGCTCGAAGCGCACCAGCAGCTCGTCGCCGCGCTTCACAGCCGCGTCCAGCGCTTCCTGCGGCGTCTTCTTGCCGGCCCAGACGTTTTCCAGTTCCTCGTCCACAACGGTGCGGATCTGCGTTGCATTGCCCAGGCGGATGCCGCGCGACTTGTCGGTGGTCTTGACGATCATCTGCTTGACCGCGACATCCGTGCCCGGATTCTTGTCATAGAAGCCGGACTGGCGGGTCAGGTCGTAGGCCGCCTTGGTGATGGGCAGGTAGCCGGTTTCCTGATGCCACTTGGCCTGCACTTCCGGCTGCGCCAGGAACTTCAGGAACTGCGCGGTCGCCTTGATCTCGTCGGGCTTCTTGCCGCCCATGACCCACAGCGAGGCGCCGCCGATCACGGTATTCTGCGGCGCGCCCGGCACGTCGTTGTAGTAAGGCAGCGGCGCCACCGCATACTTGAACTTGGCGTTCTTGGAAATGTTGGCATAGGCGCCGCTGGACGAGGTCAGCATCGCGCATTCGCCGGAGTAGAACTTGGCTTCCGGCTCGTTCTTGCGGCCGCCGTAGGTGAAGTAACCCTGCTTGGCCCAGTTCGCCAGGTTGGTGATGTGCTTCACATGCAGCGGGCTGTTGAACTTCAGGCGCGCATCCAGGCCGCCGAAGCCGTTGTTCTTGCTTGCGTATTCGACGTTATGCCAGGCCGAGAAGCTTTCCAGGTGCACCCATGCCTGCCAGCCGGTGGTATAGGCGCAGCGCTCGCCGCTGGCCTTCAGCTTGGCCGCGGCCGACACCACTTCCTGCCAGGTGACCGGCGCCTTCTCCGGGTCCAGGCCTGCCTTGGCGAACATGTCCTTGTTGTAGTAGAAGACCGTGGTCGAGCTGTTGAACGGGAAGGACAGCATCTCGCCATTGGGCGCGGTGTAGTAGCCCGCCACTGCCGGCACATAGCCAGAGGTGTCGAACTTCTCGCCGGCCTGCTTCATCACCTGCGACACCGGGACGATCGCGCCCTTGGAATACATCATGGTGGCGGTGCCGACTTCGAATACCTGCAGGATGTTGGGCGCATTGCCGGCACGGTAGGCGGCGATGGCGGCCGACATCGATTCATCGTAGGCGCCCTTGTAGACGGCATTGACCTTGTAGTTGGACTGGCTCTTGTTGAACTGGTCCGCCAGTGCGGCGACGCGCTCGCCGAGGGCGCCAGTCATGGAATGCCACCAGGTGATCTCGGTGGCGGCCTGGGCCGATGCAGCGGCGCACAGCAGGACGCTGGCGACAGTAATGGCGCGGAAGTGTTGCGGCATGAAAGGGTCTCCTGAAATTGCGGAATGGTAGCCGCCGTGGATGACAGGCAGGTTACAGGCATCATCGGCCCTGTTGTACCTCCCGATCGATCAACTGGCGGCGCTTATAATCAGCGCTTTTGCGCGGCTTTTTAATTGCCGGCTTATTTTAAAGCAATGACACGACTACAACTCTACCTGCGGTTAGTCAGGCTGGACAAACCGATAGGCATCCTGCTGCTGCTGTGGCCAACGCTGGCTGCGCTGTGGCTGGCATCGGACGGCCATCCGCCCTGGCATGTCGTGCTGATCTTCACGCTGGGCACGGTGCTGATGCGCTCGGCCGGCTGCGCCGTCAACGACTATGCCGACCGCGACTTCGACCGGCATGTCAAGCGCACCGCCGAACGGCCGCTGACCTCGGGCCGCATCGCCGGCTGGGAAGCGCTGCTGGTCGCTGCCGTGCTGTCGGTCCTGGCCTTCCTGCTGATCCTGCCGCTCAATACGCTGACCAAGCTGCTGTCGGTGGCGGCAGTGGCGATCGCCGCCAGCTATCCCTACTTCAAGCGCTTCTTCGCGCTGCCCCAGGCTTATCTCGGCATCGCCTTCGGCTTCGGCATACCGATGGCCTATGCAGCCATTCAGGACACGGTGCCGGGAGAAGCCTGGCTGCTGCTGCTGGCCAATATCTTCTGGGCGCTGGCCTACGACACCGAATATGCGATGGTGGACCGCGACGACGACCTAAAGATAGGCATCCGCACCTCGGCCATCACCTTCGGCCAGTATGACGTGCTGGCGGTGATGCTGTGCTACGCGGCCAGCCTGGGGCTGGTGACCGCGGTCGGCCTGTCCGCTGGTTTGGGCATCTGGTTCATCGCCGGCATGATGACAGCCGCCGGCATGGCGGTGTATCACTACTTCCTGATTCGCGGACGGGAACGCATGCCCTGCTTCGCTGCATTCAGGCACAACAACTGGCTGGGCGCGGCGGTGTTTGCGGGGATTGCGCTGGATTACGCATTGCGGTGACGGAGCGGATGCCGGTACGGGGGCGAAGGGTGCCGGCAAGCGGGCCTTCAATGCGTCGATCAGGAAACCGGACGAACCGGCGGGTTCGACTGTCAGCTGAGGCGACAGGTTAAAGTTTGAGCCGGCTGGCGTGGCAAGCTTGTGAGGGCGGATAGGTAGGGGAATATCCGAAGGGCACGCCACGGAAGTTGCAGTGGCTTGCGCCGTTGCCGTTGCCGTTGCCGTTGCCGTTGCCGTTGCCGTTGCCGTTGCCGTTGCCGTTGCCGTTGCCGTTGCCGTTGCCGTTGCCGTTGCCGTTGCCGTTGCCGTTGCCGTTGCAGTTGCAGTTGCAGTTGCAGTTGCCTCTGTCGTTGCAGTTGCAGTGAAGTCCCGTTGAGCGCGCCGTGTCAGCGGCGCCCGGAGCGGAAAAAGGTGCGGCGTCTGTCTGAGCCAAGCTTTGCTTGGCGAGTTTAGCCGCGCCCCGCTCCGGGTACCGCTGACACGGGCACCCCCGCGCAGCGGGGGCGCGATCATCGGGTCGCCTTTTTTGGTTACTTTTTTGGCGAAGCAAAAAAGTGACCCGGCCGCCGGGACGGACTCCCGGCTTGTCTCCACGGCAGTGCAGCCGCCTTGCGTCACCCGGCAACGCCCGGGCAGCACTGTCGGTGTTGATGTTGACGTTCGTATTGAAACTTCAAACTTCAAACTTCAAAAGCAACTGCTGCTTCGCAGTGACGTCTTTACGGCTGGTGAAGCAACACGATCACACTGTCGTCATGACCAGGCCGGGAGTTCGCCCCGGCAGGCGACCTACTTTTTTTGCTTCGCTGTATAGACCGGGGACATGGGTAACAACTGTGCCGGGACATGGGTAACACTTTGGCGTATTCCATATCAAGCCAAAGGATTCTCTAACCATGCCCTGGAAAGACGTTGACATGATGACCCTTCGACAAGAATTTACGGCGCTAGCGCAGCAGGATGGCGTGAACTTCAGTGCCCTATGCACGCGTTTTGGAATCAGTCGCAAGACAGGATACAAATGGCGTGAACGCAGCATGACGCAGGGCCCTGCTGGCCTGCAGGACTGCTCGCGCAGACCCTGCAATACGCCACTGCGTACCAGCCAGGCAAACGAAGAGCTGGTAGTGAAGGTGCGTCTGAAACATCCCACCTGGGGCGGCCGCAAGATTCATCGCAGCCTGCTCAATCAGGGTCACATCCAGGTGCCAACCCCCAGCACCATTACCCGGATTCTGCATCGACATGGCTTGATCTCAGAAAAGGCAAGCGCAAACAGCACCGCCTGGCAGCGCTTCGAGCATGCCCAGCCCAATGATCTCTGGCAGATCGACTTCAAGGGCCATTTCCAGACCGGCCAGGCCACGTGTCATCCACTGACCGTGCTGGATGATCATTCACGCTACAACATCGTCCTGCAGGCTTGCCTGAACCCGGACACTGCCACTGTGCAGGCAGCTCTGGAAACTGCCTTTCGCCATCACGGCATGCCAGTACGGATCAACGCTGACAACGGTTCTCCATGGGGCAGTCCGTCGCAGCACGAACACGGCATCACCAAGCTCACCATCTGGTTGATTCAGTTGGGCATTCGCATCAGTCACAGTCGTCCGGCTCATCCACAGACCAATGGCAAGGACGAACGTTTCCATCGCACGCTCAAGGCAGATGTGCTGCACGGGCGTCACTTCGTTGACCTTGAGGAGGTCCAGAACGCATTCGACCGCTGGCGAATGATCTACAACAACGAGCGGCCGCATGAAGCCATCGGCATGGCCACGCCGGTAACCCGGTTCCGGCAAAGCCGTCTGGCCTATCCCGAGCGATTGCCAGAGATTGTTTATCCGCAGGAAGACCTGGTGGAGACCGTCGGGTGGAACGGGCATGTGAAGTTCCACAAGCGCAGCTTTCGCGTCTCCAGCGCCTTGCACAGGCATCGTATTGCGGCCCGCGCCCTGTCAGGCCAGGACGGCATCTATGACCTGTACTTTGCGCATCAGCGATTTGGCCAAATCGACTTGCGCGATGCCGAAAAGCACGATTAAATCTGTTACCCATGTCCCGGCACATGTGTAACCTATGTCCCCGGTCTATACACTTCGCCAAAAAAAGTAGGCAAAAAAAGGCGACCCGGTGATCGCGCCCTCGCTGCGCGAGGGTTCCCGTGACGTTGGTGCATGGAGCGGGGCGCGGCTAAACTCGCCAAGCTGCGCTTGGCTCAAACAGACGCCGCACCTTTTCCCGCTCCATGCACCAACGTCACGGCGCGCTCAACGGGATTTAAAAGCAACGACAACTTCAACAACAACCGCAACCGCAACTGCAACTGCAACGCAACGCAACGCAACTGCCCTGCGTGCCGACGCCCACCACCCCGACGTGGCGCCGGTTCAGTCCTTCCCGAACTCCTCGCCCAATTCCCTGCCCCGTGCCGACGCCGCATGCAGCGCCTTCACGATGGAGTCCTTCACGCCCGCCGCTTCCATTGACGTAAGCGCCGCATAGGTGGTGCCGCCCTTGGACGTGACCCGCTCGCGCAGCACCGACACCGGCTCGCTGGACCGGGCTGCCAGCTGGGCGGCGCCAGTGAAGGTGGCGATCGCCAGCTCGGTGCCCTGCTCCGGCGTGAGGCCCAGCTCCTGCGCCGCCTGCTGCATCGCTTCGATGAAATAGAACACATAGGCCGGCCCGCTGCCCGAGACTGCGGTGACCGGGTCGATCAGGCTTTCATCCTCCAGCCAGACCGTGCCGCCGACCGCGCGCATGATGGCGTCGGCAGCGGTGCGCTGCTCTGCGCTCACGCCGGGCAGCGCCGCCATGCCGGTGATGCCCATGCCGATCAGCGCGGGCGTATTGGGCATGGTGCGCACGATGGCGCCGTGTCCGCCCAGCCAGCGCGACAGATCCACGCCGCGGATGCCGGCGGCGATCGACAGCACCAGCTGCGCCTTCAGGTGCGGCAGCAACTGCGCGGCCACCTCGCGCATCTGCTGCGGCTTGACCGCCAGCACGATCACGTCGCTCGCCGCAACCGCGCCGTCGATCTGCTGCGAGGTGGCGACGCCGAACTGCTGCGCCAGGCGCGCCAGCGCGTCGGCATTGATGTCGACCACATGGATGTTGGCGCCGTCGGTCAGCTTGCCGGCCAGGCCGCCGATAAGGGCGGCGGCCATGTTGCCGCCGCCGATGAATGTGATCTTCAGGTTAGTTTGCATAGTCGCGTTTTCCAAAAATGGCGGTTCCGATTCGAACCATGGTGCTGCCTTCGGCAATGGCCGCGGCAAGGTCGGCCGACATGCCCATGGACAGCGTGTCCAGGCGCAGGCCATCGGCGCGCAGCTGCCCGGCCAGCTGGCGCAATGCGCGCAGCGGCGCACGCTGCGCGGCTTCATCGCCTGCCGGCTCGGGTATAGCCATCAGCCCGCGCAGCGCCAGCCGCGGCAGGGCGGACACGGCGCGGGCCAGCGCCGGCAATTCTTCAGGCGCGATGCCGCTCTTGCTGGCTTCGCCGCTGATGTTGACCTGCAGGCAGATCTGCAACGGCGGCAGATGTTGCGGCCGCTGCTCGGACAGGCGCTGCGCGATCTTCAGGCGGTCGACCGAATGCACCCAGTCGAAATGCTCGGCGATGGGCCGGGTCTTATTGCTTTGTATCGGCCCGATGAAGTGCCACTCCAGGCCGGGGGCCTTGTCCTGCAGCGCAGCGATCTTGTCCAAGGCTTCCTGCAGATAGTTTTCACCAAACGCGCGCTGGCCGGCGTTGAACGCTTCCAGCACCGCATCCGGGCCAAATGTTTTGGAAACGGCCAAAAGGGCGATATCCGATGGATTGCGGCCGGCATTTCTCGCCGCAGCAACAATCGCCGCATGTACTGCTTGCAGGTTTTCCGTGATGTGGGACATAATTTAATGACTTACGGAAACATTTTCCGGTTTTCGTGCACTCCACCCTGGTGGTTCCGGGCCAGACAGCCTGCCCACTTCCTGATTTTTCCTCTTTCGCGGGCCTGGGATTATAAATGGACATCTCCGAATTACTCGCCTTCTCGGTCAAGAACAAGGCTTCCGACCTCCACCTCTCGGCCGGACTGCCGCCGATGATACGGGTGCATGGCGATGTGCGGCGCATCAACCTGCCGCCGCTGGAGCACAAGGATGTGCACGGCATGATCTATGACATCATGAACGATGGCCAGCGCAAGGCGTACGAGGAAAACCTGGAGATCGACTTTTCCTTCGCCATCCCCGGCCTGGCCCGTTTCCGCGTCAATGCCTACAACCAGGACCGCGGCGCCGCCGCCGTGCTGCGCACGATTCCATCGACCATCCTCAGCCTGGAACAGCTGAACGCGCCCAAGATCTTTGCCGAACTGGCCCTGAAGCCGCGCGGCCTGGTGCTGGTCACCGGCCCCACGGGCTCCGGCAAGTCGACCACGCTGGCGGCCATGGTGAACCATGTCAATGAAAACGAGTATGCCCATATCCTGACCATCGAGGACCCGATCGAATTCGTGCACGAGTCGCGCAAATGCCTGATCAACCAGCGTGAGGTCGGCGTCCATACCCATTCCTTCAATGCCGCGCTGCGCTCGGCGCTGCGGGAAGATCCCGACGTGGTGCTGGTGGGCGAGCTGCGCGACCTGGAAACCATACGGCTGGCCTTGTCGGCGGCGGAAACCGGCCACCTGGTGTTCGGCACGCTGCACACCTCGTCGGCGGCCAAGACCATCGACCGTATCATCGATGTGTTCCCCGGCGACGAGAAGGAAATGGTGCGCGCCATGCTGTCGGAGTCCTTGCAGGCCGTAATCTCCCAGACGCTGTTGAAGACCAAGGACGGCAGCGGCCGCGTGGCGGCGCATGAAATCATGCTGGGCACGCCGGCCATCCGCAACCTGATCCGCGAAGCCAAGATCGCCCAGATGTATTCGGCGATACAGACCGGCGCGAACCTCGGCATGCAGACGCTCGACAGCTGCCTGACCGACCTGGTCAGGCGCAATGTGATTTCGTCGGCCGCAGCGCGCGCCGCCGCCAAGACCCCGGAAAACTTTCCCGGCTAAGCGCCGGCATCACTGACGCAAAGGACGTACGATGGAACGCGAACAGGCAACCCGATTCATGCACGACCTGCTGCGGCTGATGCTGAGCAAGAACGGCTCGGACCTCTTCATCACGGCCGACTTCCCACCCGCCTTCAAGATTGACGGCAAGATGACGCCCGTGTCTAACCAGCCACTGATGCCCGGCCACACCCTGGAACTGGCGCGCGCCATCATGAGCGACAAGCAGGCCGCCGAATTCGAGGCCAGCAAGGAATGCAACTTCGCGATCAGCCCGGCCAATCTCGGGCGCTTCCGCGTCTCGGCCTTCGTCCAGCAGGGCAAGGTCGGCATGGTGCTGCGGGTGATCACCACCGCCATTCCGAAAATGGAAGACCTGAAGCTGCCGGAAGTACTGAAGGACGTGGTGATGACCAAGCGCGGCCTGGTCATTATGGTGGGCGCCACCGGCTCCGGCAAGTCGACCACGCTGGCGGCCATGGTGGGTTACCGCAACGAGAACAGCTACGGCCACATCATCACGGTGGAAGATCCAGTCGAATACATCCATCCGCACAAGAACTGCATCGTGACCCAGCGCGAGATCGGCGTTGACACCGCCGACTGGGGCACCGCGCTGAAGAACACGCTGCGCCAGGCGCCCGACGTGATCCTGATCGGCGAGATCCGTGACCGTGAATCGATGGACTATGCGGTCGCCTTCGCTGAGACCGGCCATCTGTGCCTGGCCACCATGCATGCCAACAGCGCCAACCAGGCGCTGGACCGCATCATCAACTTCTTCCCCGAAGAGCGCCGCCAGCAATTGCTGATGGACCTGTCGCTGAACCTCAAGGCCATGATTTCGCAGCGCCTGGTGCCTCTGAAAGACACCAAGGGCCGCTGCGCCGCGGTGGAGATCATGCTCAACTCGCCGCTGGTGTCGGACCTGATCTTCAAGGGCGACGTGCATGAGATCAAGGAGATCATGAAGAAGTCGCGCGAGCTGGGCATGCAGACCTTCGACCAGGCGCTGTTCGACCTGCACGAAGCCGGCCGCATCTCGTACGAAGACGCGCTGCGCAATGCCGATTCGGTCAATGACCTGCGGCTGTCGATCAAGCTCAACGGCAAGGAAGCCAAGGACCGCGACCTGTCCTCCGGCACCGCCCATCTGGGCATCGTGTAAGTCACCCCACGCCCGTCCGCATCCCACGCTAGCAAGCCGACTCCTGCGCTGGCGCAAGGTTGCGCTTGCGCTGTCTCAATGAACCGGCCACGAGGCAGCCGCAAGCTGCGCATCTTGCGAGCAGGCGCCATCTCCATCCCGCGTTCAGTCTGACCCAGACCGACAGCCAGCCAACGCGCGCCCGGGGCCTTCCGCTTCAGGCTCCTGGCTGTGCGTGGCCGCCCTGCCCGCTCCCTCGAAAACCAGCAGCAGAATGCAATGGGAGAAAAGCATGCGGAACGCACAGGTCGGGCAAGTCAGCAACAAGACGCCACAGAAGCACACCATCATCTCGATGGATGGCAACGATGATGACAATCATGCTGGCAGCCCCCCGACGAACCGCAAGCCGGGGACCGCCGTCGCTTCTGCCAGCAGCTCAAGCGCCTTGTCGGAAACCGTGAGCGATACCCCCGTGGTGTCGTTCAACCAGATCCATCGCAGCCACACACAGCGCCAGCCACGGCCAGAGAATGCAGGCGCCCTCAGCAGCCATCCGCGCGTGGACCGGGAGATCTTGCAGCTTTGCCAGCAATACGAGGCCAACACCGATGCCCTGGCTGCGATACGCCTGCGCCCTGCCGGCGACGGCACGTCGGCGAACGAGCTCACCAGGCTGCAGAAGGAACGCAAGGAGCTTGCCACCCGGCTGCAGCAATGTGCCAGCCTGTTGCAGCCCGACCTGTCGGGCACCTTGATGGAACGGGTCAAGACCGCTGCCACTGTCGATCTCGAGAACCGCTTCAGGCATGTCTGGAATGACTATCAGCAGACACAGCGCGACAGCTGCACGAAATACCTGTGGAACATGGCGTCCGGCGCGGTGGCCTACGCCATGCCGTTTGGCACGGCAACCATGCTGTCGCGCGGCTTGCAGATTCCCTATCTCGTGCTGCTCGCCGGCACGCTCCACACGCTGGCCGAGCCGATCTGGACCATGGTGCGCACCACCAGCTGGACCAATCCGGCATCGGAAATCTGCGTCGGACGTCAGCGTGCGCGCGCCCGCGCCAACGGCGATGCATGGCGCCACCTCGCACATATAAAACCCAAGGCGAAGATGCTGTGGCAGGATCCCCGAACTGGGCAGTACTCCCGCCTGACGGCCGCGCAGGCGCTCGCCACCAATCAGGACCTATGGCTCTGGCTGCATAAGGTCGTCACGGATGACCTGCCCTTCTTTGTGTTCTTCTTTCTGTATGCCGGCAAGAATTCGCTCAATGAAGCGCTGGGCCCGGCATTCTTCGATCGCACCTCTCCCCTTGGCATGCGCAATGACCTGCTGGCGCAGTTCGGCGCGGGACTGGCTTCCGGCGCACTCACCACCCTGCTTGCCCAGGGATTGCGCCGTGCCATCTCGGGCGCCACCAAAGGCCAGGAAGTCGTGACCAAAAGCCTGCACGTCTGGAAGCTGGAGGCACGCTATCTGAAGTCCTATATCGAGGACATGGAAGAGGAGCTGACCAGAACAAACCTGCCGGCGAACGATGCAAGGCAACTGGAGCGACAGCTTGTGGAAGTCCGGGCCCAGCATCGGAAGGCGCAGGCCAAGTCCGGCTTGTTGACGTCGATCGGCCATGAATTCGGCGTGATGTTCCAGAAGAAACGCGAGTCGACAGGAACCGACCCCGACATGCCTGGCAAGCGGCTCGACACCATATGCAGCATCCTCGGCAAGACCACCAGCCTGCTGCCCGGCCTGCTGGCGACACATCTGTGCCAGCCGCTTGCCAATTCCAACAGCCTGATGGAGCGCATGATCTCCTATACCGTGCCGCCGTTTTTCCTGATTGCCTGGCCCGGCTTTGCGATGCGCACGGAATTCCAGGACTGGTGGCGCTCCCTGTACGGCGCCAGCAAGGGCAAGCTCAGCGCCCTGCGCGCAGGATGCTGCTGCGCAGCCGATCCCGACGCTGGCGACGAAGGGGGCGTCGGCGCAAGCACCGGCGGCAACGACGATGAGGGCAAGGAGCACGGTAACACCGGACAAGCCCGTTCAAGCAATGAAGGCGGTCTGGCCAAGGCCAATAAGAGCCATGAAGGCAACAGCGCCGCGCGACAAGCCGCACGCACACCCACAAAAGCGGATCACGATGGATCGCTTAGCTCCGACAAGGTCGAGACCAGGTCTGACACAAGCACAAGCCCAAGCTCCGATACCAGCTCCAGCCCGGTCACGTCAGAGGATTCCGAAGACAGCGAGACTTCTTCGTCATCCAGGCAGGATGCCCGTGACAGCTACACCGCATCGGGTGATGACTCAAGCACGGATGACGACAGTGCATGAAGCAGTGCCTGCCTGGGGCTGCCCCACCCTGAGTGAACCCCGGCAAAAAGCAGGTTACATAGCGGCGCGATTCCCCACGCATGGCGTCTGGCCCTTCGCCCCTGCGTGCCTTGGCGCGCCGCATCACATCCGCTTCGCCTACTGCCCCGCTTGTTCAACTTCAGGAGCTGTCCCATGAAAGAAAAAGAGTTCAAGGCCTTATGCCGCAAGGTTTGCATGGCGCTCAATCATCCAGCACCGGACGCGCTGGGCGATCAAGGCCGCATCACGATCGACGGCGTGGAGATTGCGCTTTTCTTTGACGAGCAGGTCAATCCGGACATGCTGTTCTGCTACGTGGACATGGGGCCTATTCCGGAGGCAATGCGCACCGACATGTATGGCCAGCTGCTGACCATGAATCTGCTGTCGGGCGCCAAGACCAACGGCGTCTATTCGCTCGACCCCAACAGTGGCAATGCGATTTTCGTGGTGCACTTCATGCAGCCCGAAAAACTCGACACGCAAATGCTGGCGCAGGCGTTTACCGTCTACGCAACCCAGACCAACAGCCTGCGCGCGATGTTGCACGACGATGCGCCAGAAGCTGCCGCGAGCACTGTGGCAACCGGCGCTACTGCACACGGCCGTGCCGCGTCCATGATCGACCTCGCGTAACCCATGCGCGCCACCGAGGGCAGGCAACGGTCCAACAGCTCGACGCCGATGCTGAACCGGCAACAGCCATCGTCGTCCTATGTGAAAGGCAATGACCGGGATAATGGCGGTGATGACGACGACATCGTGTTGCAGCCCTTCACAGCAACGCAAGCGGCAGACAGCGGCATTGGCGTTCAGGATGCACCCGCATTCATGGCGATACCGCTGGACGGCGCGCTGCAACAGAAGCTGGCCCGCTGCAAGCGCAAGATGGACCTTGCCAGCAGCCGTCTGATCAATATCAGCAGGCAAGGGGGAGACACGAAAAAAGCGCGAGCGGACCTCGATGCAGCCGTTGCCACATGGTCAAGACTGAGCCAGAGCACAGATCCAGGCTATCTTTTCCACACCATCAATGACGCCAGCACCAGGGCCGCTTATGCGCGTTACCAACGGGAATGGGATGCCTACCAAAAGGTGACCAGAGAAGGCGGGCTGAAGCACCTGCACAATCTGGCTGCCGGCGGCGTCGGCAACTTCATCTGCTTTGGCCTGGGTGGCTTCGCAGCCGCCTACAGCGGCAGCTGGCTGGTGGGCTTGACGGTCAATACCGTTGCCTGGACTTTCGCCGAGCCATTGATCAGCATGATGCGCGCCACCACGGTCAATAACCCCTACATGGATTTCTACATGGTGCGCCAACGCCTGCAGGCGCGCGCCATACGGGAGCAACTGGAAGGCACTGCCGACCTTGAATGCAACAAGAAGTTTCAGTGGTTGGACCATGACAGCAATCACACTGAATGGCTCAATGCAAGCGAATGGCTGGATCGCACCAGCTGGCGTGGGCTGTGGGCAGGCAAGCATTTCACCGACGATCTGATCTACCACGTCTATAGCGTGATGTACGGGCTGACCAACTGTTTGCCCGAATTCTTCGGCAAGTCTTTCTATGACATGTCCACCTGGCAAGGCAAGCTTGCCTTCGCCGGCATACGCGCCGGCGGCGGCTTTGTCGCTGGCGCCCTGATCCAGGAAGGCATGCACTTGCTACGCGCCTCGGTCATGGAACATACCGGCGGCAAGGAAACAGTCACCAAGCCATGCGCCCTTTGGGAAAAGGAGGCGCACTATGTCGGCATGCTGCTTGATCGCATCGACGGCAAGCTTGCAGAGCATGGACTGGATATCGCCGCGATAAACACCCTGGAACAGCTGAAGGCTTCCTTACTGCTGTGGCATCAGAAAGCCGTCGCAAAGTCGCGCTTCATCCCCTCCCTTGCCTACGAATGGCGCGTGATGCTGCAGTCCAGGCGTGACGCGACGGGCATCGACCCCGAAGTGCCGGGCAAGCGGCTCGACACCCTCGCCAGCTTCATCGGCAAAGCCGCCTCCCAGCTGCCCGGCATCGCGGTTGGCCAGCTTGCAGGCTCAGCCGCAACAAGATCGGCCTTGCCCTGGGTCAGATGGAGTGGCTATATCGTGCCGCCGCTGGTGTCGATCGCCTGGGGCTTTTCCTTCCGCCGGGAGTTCGAAGTCGTGGGCAGGACCATGCTGGGTGTGGGGCAAGCGATTGCAAGGAGATGTTGCTGTGGCGTGTCAGCCCGGGCTGACGAAGACGTTTAAGGCTAACCCCTGGCAATGCATAGATAGCGCTGGCCGTCTTACAGGTCGCCACGCCGCCAGATGAATCCTGCTTTTTACACTTGGGCTAATGCCCATGCTAACAAGACTAATTAAGCATGTTGGCTATTGCCGCGCTGTTACCTATCGCGATTGATCCAGATCGCCGCAAGCCTGCCTTGAGCCTTTTTATCGCTGCGAATGCACTATCTGCAGCAAGGTCAAATGACCGCTTCCATGGTGGGCGTCACGTGCAACAAAAATGATCACAGTGCAGCAATGCAACCGCCCGTCTGTTCATTGGCCACGGCTCCTTCGCGGCGAGCCGGGGAACATAGTGCAGTTGAAAAATACATGCATCCTTAAGACAAACAGGCTTCACGCAAATGCCTGGGCACGAACACGTTATGGAATCAATGCCTTCAATCACTTTCACAGAGGAGAAGCGGATGGATGGGACAGCCAGATACGGGAGTTCAAGCAGCTCATTTGAATCTGCTACCCGTTGGGGAAAACCGGTAGCAACGCAGGGAAAATCCGAGCAGAAGCAAACTGATCCAGGCATGGATGACTGGGAGTTAATGGAAGGCGACGATGACTGGGAATTCGTTCCCAATCAGCAAGTCTTGTCCGATCAGAAAAGAGCTGATCCGGACGATGAGGAATGGGAATTGGTGGAGCATCCAGGTGCCTTGACTATTGCGCACAAACTGGCCACGTCGCCCGGCAATGTCAACGGCAGCTGGGCAACAGTGGATCCAAGTGTATCGCCTGCTGATGCGGGCATTGACATGGACGATGCATCGCATGGCGGTATGAAGGATCCGTTAGCTTACCTGCAACGCTTTATATCCGAAGATGCGCTCGACGATACACCGGATGTAATCCAGCTGAGAACAGCGCTGAGAAGCGCCCATGCTGAATACAATGACCTGATGCGGGAAGCAAAGGAGTCCAACCAGGATCTTTGCTCCCGGGAGATGCTCTTCAATTTTTTGTCCGGCGCGAATGCCTTCCTGATGTGCTTCGGTGCTGGCACCTTGACCTCCAGTGCGGTGGGCATGCCGGTGGTCGGCTGGGGAATGAGCACCCTTCTGTGGGCTTTGACGGAACGGTTCTCGCCGATGATACGCAACACCACCTGGAGCAATCCGCATGCTGACAAGACTTACCCTCTGCTTGGCAACCTGATTGAGCAAGCGGCCAGAAACTTGGTGCGCCGAATCGGCGGCATGCAACCCCATCAATATGCCGACAATCAGAATGCCTCAGACGGTTCAGATGACGTGCGGCTAAGCGACATAGGCGTGACGGGATTCCTGAAAGCCTGGCTAGGAAAAATGAGTACGGAAGACCTACCCTATTACTTCTATACCCTCTGTTACGGCACGCGCTACAGCATCATTGCGCGCATGAATTTGCCTGCCACCTCGTTTGCCAGCTTGTTTACGCTGCTGGTCGCAGGCACGCTGGCGGGGGCAAGCACGGCGACCACCACGCACTTTCTTCGCCGCCAGCTTCATAACTCAAGCGGGCAAAGGATTACCAAAACAATGGCCATCTGGAAAAAAGAATTGACAATCCTGGACCTGCATAGACAACTTCTTGTCGCATCTATCAACACTCCTGGCATCAGTAGGGAATTGGTAGGCGTAAAAGAGCGCGAGAAAGCTGCGCTAAATAAATTAATCAATCAAGCAGTGCAAAAATCCCAATTACCGAGTTCACTTTGGTTCGAAATGAGGGCCATGTTCAACGTGAAACGTGGCATTGGCGACCAACGCGGCGAAGTGGCTGGAAAATTAGCAGAATTTGTTGCCGGTCTTCTGGCCAAGGGAAGTGTACTTGGCATCAGTACCGGATGGAACTATGGCTTTACGACACCCATGCTGCAAGCTACAGCAAGCGCAAGCGGAAAGATCGGCATCATGTGGGGCCAATATGGCATGCTGATTTTCGCATTCAATGCGCGTAAGGAGTTTGAACTGGCTTATCGTGGTGTTCTGGGCCTCGGGCTCGGAACTCGGGACGTATTCCTAGAAACGTTTCCTTGTTTGCAAATTCCGATACGGGAGGATGCGGAAAACCTAGGGCCCAAACCAGGGCTGCCTTCGATGAATTCGACGGCCGAACTCATGGCGGATTACAAAGAAAGAACAAATCTGGGTAAAAAAGCTCCCAAGCATCGAGGCACCATGGATGGTGGCGATGAAGACGTCAATGGAGACGACAACGACAATAGAGTGACGCGGCGCAACATGGTTGATGAAAGGGTCGATGCCAATCGCCTCAAGAGTGAGAAGTCTGCGGCGCCGAGCCGAAAGCAAGGAAGAGGTTCATCTCGTAATGTGTCCGAAAATACCGGCCATGCCAGCAAGGCTGACGTCGCAGAAACCGTTGACGAAGGAACTGGGCCGACATCCCCAGCCAGGAAAGTTAAGAATCTGGTCAATGAAAGCCTCGACATTTCGGATAGCTCGGAATCCAGCGAATAGGCAAATCTTGCAGTGCGGGGCAGGGCGGGGTTATATCGCTATTGGCCCTGCCCCGCCGTGAACAATCACCCTGCATGCTTCATCGTGTTGTCTCCAACCACATAGAACTTGCAAAAGGTAATTTCAGCCGATTTCAGCGCAGCATGGATGCATTGCCGTGTAAGCAAAGAAAGAGTTAGGCAAAACTGGAACTGGTCTTGCCTGCATCAAGGCATCGCCTCGAACGCTACTTCGGCATTGGCCTGGGTTCCCTTGTCATACGTTTCGTTGCCTGTCACTACGCAGGTTTTCAACACGATTCAGGAAAATCCAGGAAAGGCCGAAGCTTATTCTGTCTTCTCCCCTATTTAATAGGTCGCATTAAACTCTTTCGATGTATAGCGGAACGTCGAGAACTTTTTCTGCCATATTGAGCGCTGTCACAGGCGAGATTAATGATATCCGCTCCGCGATTTCTTTATTTATTTCCGGTATGCTGATAATTTTCTTGCGGTAAGGGCTATAACGGAGACATAAATCAATATACGCCGCTGTCGCAGTATGTAATTTCACTTTACTATTTCTTATGAGCAAAGCATTTATATCAGCCCAGATTTTCCGGTTTTCGTGTGTATCATTAAATTTTAAACTTATCCAAGTTAGCGCGTGGTTATCGAAAATCGCATTTCTTAATGCGCTTATGCCGATAGAACTGAAGGAGGAGCTGCTAAAAATACTAAGCAAATCCAGATTTCTATTTTCAAGCAAGGCATACGCAAACAGTTTAGCATCTTCATCAGATAGCAAGGGATAAACTTCCTGCTGCCGGTTTCTGGGCTTAATTCTGTACTGTTCCAATCGCAGCGCTTTAAGCGTCCTGTTCTCCCTTAAGAATTCCGCGAGCAGACGTATTCCTTCTCTTTCAAAATGACTCCCATAAAGATCAAGTGTGGCGAGCGTTTTATTTTTGTCAAAGATATTGAGCAGGGGTTTCAAATTTTTAATACCAACAACACTAACACCAAGCGTTTTTAATGTCGTATTTTCTCGCAATGCTGCAGATAGATCTTCGATCCCTTTGGAACCAATTTTATTCTCACTGATATTAATCGATATGAGTGCTCGGTTATTTTCCAAAACCTCGACAAGTGCCCTTGCACTTTTAAAGTATTGGTTGTATCGAATACTATTTTTTAAAAGATTTACAAGAATATTGTTTTCATCTAATTTTAGGCGTCGCACCGAAAAATTTTTTTTCATTGCTTTTAAAATTGATTTAATACAATACTTACTGAGGTTACTTCCAGAGATATCTAGCGAAAAATCGATGCTACTGGCCTCCAATACAGAAACAAGTGCCGGAACTGTTTTTTCATTAATGCTCAATTTTAAATATTTAAATGCTTCATTTATTGAAATTCCTACCAGAAGCCGATACAAACCTTCTGCAGTGACTTCATCATTTTGACTGACATCCAGATCAGTTAAGGTTGAGTTTTCTTCCAGCGCTTCGGCAAGTTCAAAAAAATGATAATCACCAAGTCTATTTTTTGAAATGTCCAGAATTTTTATACTTTGATTCTCTGCCAAAATTTCGGTGAAATCTTGCAGACTATTGATTGGGCCTGGCATGATAACTGAACCATACCCCTCCTTTTCGCTTCCAGGCACAGCATAATCCTCTCCCCTTCCCATGCCATTTCCACTCAAGTCAAGCGCTACCACATTACGCGCCCCTTTTAGAAAACGCATAAATCCTTCCCAAACTTTGCTGTTGTCAAGACCAACACACCCTGTGATCACACCTTTCTCATCCATCCAGTTCAATACGTCAAATTTTTCATGCCATATTAATTGCTGAATAAGTTGATGCCGCTCGACATCATCATCTGGAATTTCTCCGTTCAAAAAAGCACAGTGACTAGGGTTATTGATATCAAGGTACAGATGTAAATTTTTACTATCCTGGGGTGCGGTTTGCTTTTTTTGTACGTTTTTCAACCGACTCTGTTCATGGACGATGGAACTGCTGTTAGATGATTGAGACGGAAATCGGGAAGATTCATACGACTTGGATAAGTTCGCGCTATTCAAGGTGGCCTCGTTAGGAATGAATGTTGTGACACAGTGGATCAGCACTTGTTTTGCTTGTGCCAAACTGTGATCAAGGGAGGAGAAATGACGTTCCGTCTAGGCGTCGTGTGTAACTTTTTAAACCTGCTATTCCTAAAGTATTTCCAATCTTTTTACTAGCTACCTGCCTTGATGGTCGTGCAACCATTAACGTCTAAAGTTTCAACCACGATGCAGTGCGCACGTGCGATCGGCCCTGGCTGATGCCTTGCGATTTCTCAGATGCGTTGCTGGTTCGACTGCCCTTGGCGTCGGCTTTTTCATATCTCCAACTGGATATCATTGGGGCCAGGTCTTTACGCGGCTTGAAGCTGGAAGCGCCCCAGTGCGTACTAAGCCTGTTGCTATCGATATGACCGTCGTCGCGAAAGCGATTGCAGCCCTCAGCGATTCCACATCGCTTAAGCATGGCAGGGTGCAGCAAGACATTGAACGGCAAACAGCGGCATGTGCCGCATGATGTGTGGAAACAGCTTGATGCGTCATTGGGCCGTCTTAGCCGCATCATGCAGCAACGGCAACAAGGCGTCTTCGGCGATGTTGCGAAAGCCGGTCTATGCGGCGCAGGGAAGCCCTGCGCCTTATCTTCAACCAATTATCGTTGCTCGCCAGCCCAATTTAATTTATTGAACCGGATCGTCGACGCATCACGTTGGAATAGGCTTAGCAGGTGCAGCTTTGGAGTTGCTTGCCTGCTGCTTGCGAAGATCTTTTCCTCGGCCGGGAGAATTGTCTGATCTCGACTGAACCGACTTCGGGGTTCGATCGGAAACAAGCCTGGTCGGCGTGCGATTCGGGAGCCCATTCTGTTGGCCCGTCCGACGTTCAGAATTGGGCGTGCTCTTCTTGGGAGTAAGTTCGTTGATCCTGGGTAGAACGGGAAACGAGCTTGGTGCAGTAGGCAATCTGACCAAACCGCTTGCATAGCTGGAAGAACGCGGGGGTAGCGTACCGTTAGCGGCCCTTGCCTCCCAGGTATTTTTCCTCGCTTGCCTGCTTGTTGCGGGAAGCACGCCTATCCACATGTCGCCATCTGTTCTTCTCTTCTCGGATGCGCCCTGCGTGGGAAAAGTGGACAGCTGCGCATAGTTACCGGCATCTTTCAGATCTTCGAATGTAACTTGAATCGGCTTCTTGGCCATGTACTTCTCAGGATCCTTGGGCGCCTTTTTCTTGCTGTCAAACTCAGCTTCACAAAGAAGCATGTTGTCCCGTTTTGTATAATGGGCGACGGAAAGACTTTTCGAAATTTTTACGGGCTTTGACACCTCATTGGGATTTTCAGGTATCTCCAAAGTTTTCCAGATAGCTTTGTGTAATCCCCTCTCTTTTTCAGTCGGATTTCGTAACTTTGGCTGTTCCTTGAGTTCCGGAATTGGATTTTCCACGCAGATATATAGTCCGTCTTTTTCCTTCGTGCTGAGCAGTGAGCTATTTATATATTTGTCGTATCGCTTTACCAGTTTCTTATGTCCATGCTCGCGCGCAGCATATTTGGCCGTATCGTTGGAGTAAAATGATTTTTGCCCCAAGAGCAGCCTCTCCTTCATTTTGGAATACTCCCACATCTCGCAATTTGGGTCCAAGCGCAGCAATGTGGACATGAAGATATCTGCCCTCGCTATATCTCCCAGCGCCATGGCCATGTAAAATGCGCTTATTCCAAAGGTGCCATTCTTGAGTTTATCCGGCCTTCTTGCGTGAAGAATTTCCTCCTTGTCCTTGTCAGAAATAAAGGCTGAATACAGGACCGTCTCCATGAACATCTTTATCATTGTTGTCGTGGAGTGTGTCATCGCATAATAAAATGCCTGCAAATTCTGATGCTGAGTTGCCTGTATTGCTTCTTTCTTGATATCGCATGGCGCAAATGCCGTCACTGCAAGCAGATAGGCGCGCACTAATTCCACGCTTTCGTTCTTTATTGCAATATGCAAAAGCGGCAAGCCGGAATTCGCCAATATATCGTGATAGACTCTTGTTTCCTCACGAATAAACGCTCTTTCCTCCACAGTCAAACGTTTCTGCATTTTTCTCAGAAGTTCGATTCTTTGCAGCTGGCGCTTTCGGACCACGTACCAGGCGCCTTTTAGTCCGGCCGGTCTGATATTGTTTATCTTCCGTCTCTCCCACCAATTTAATGTCGCTTTGAATTCCTTAAGCGTCTCGCGCTCTTCATCTTCTGGCCTCCAAGAAAAAAACGACCAATCCGGTCCGATTTTTTCATCATCACATTTTTCTGATTCCACGTAAGAAATCCACCGCTTATTTTCTTTCAAAAGAAGTTTTTTCTCCTCTTCAGGAAGGTTCCGTATTCTTTCCTCTTCGGCAAGCTTCCGCTTTCTTTCCTCTTCGGCAAGCTTCCGCTTTCTTTCCTCTTCGGCAAGGTTACGCTTTCTTTCCTCTTCAGCACGGATCAGCTTTGTGTTCTCCGCAACATGTCGCGCTTTTGTTCTGGCCACCTTAGCTGGTATCTGTGGCGCATGATTGTCAATGTATTTTTCTATCACCCATTTATCAAAAAAGGCATTGACATCAGCCTGCAAGGTCTTGCAAGGCTGCCCCCGCTTTCCCAAAAGGCAAGATAATTTCAGTTGACTTCCCAATTTTGGGTCGGTGCAGATTTCAGCCACTTTCTTATAGACCGCTTCGGCGTTCTCGTTCGTATTTTCGCCGCTCATAAGAAGTGTCAATTCTTTGACGTGCGAATAGCCATGCATTAACGTGGCTTTATCGATTGGCGCTGGGGGTTGTTTTTCGGCTATTTTTTTTCTTTTTGCAATCTCCGCTTCCACCAATCCGGTCGGTGCCAACCCACCCTGTGATTGCCTTCTCCTTATTTTCTGGACAAGCGGCAAATCGCTCAGGTTTATCTTTTGCTGGTCTGTTTTTGGTGCGCCCGAAGTTGCCGGCTTACCGGATTGGGACCTATTGTTCCCGTCCTTACCCCTGCTATCTCCGCTACTGCTTTCAACTATGGAACTGTCGTAATCATCTATGGCAAGCGAGGTAGTGCGGGCAATCTGAGTTCCTGCGTCTGCTGTTTTTTTTGTGGCTGGCGGCTTATTGTCGGACGATGCCGGGCTGGATGAAGGGTTGCTCTTGAATACAGGCTTGCTAGCTACTTTTGCCTGCGCTTTAGTGGAAGTACCGCTTGATGTATTTTGATTTTGGAACAGGGGAATTACATCGTATTCCGTGTCGTCCCAGGAACCGCTCACCTCGTCAAGCAATGGCGTAGTTAGTTGTTTTTGGAAATAGCTTCTGGAGGGCGACTTGTCGCTGCCGGGCTTGGCCTTGCCGGTTTTGCCTGCCTTTGCAGCCTGGCTTTTACCGGTAGAGCTCGATGCATTGGACAGGATGGGCTGGCTTTCTTTTTTGGTGGTCACGCGGGGTGAAGGCTTGGTAGCTGGCGCGGACTGTTTGCCGCCTGGCTTGCCGCTCTGCTCCTTGCCATGTTGTGGAGGTAGGAGTGACTCCGTTTCGGAGTGAGAATCGCTGATGCTAATGCTTCCGCCTGGCATAGAACCTCCCGAAATAGGCGATGCAACTTCACAGAAGAAGATAACAAGCCATCGGCTTTGATCAATCGAGATGCTCTGTCCCGTCGATCAGATACTTCGTGGCAGCAAGCAGCGAAATTAAAGGGCGATGAACGTCACCTTGAACGGACTTCGCTTAGATGGCGGCGGCCTCGGGACAGGCATGCCAGTTGAAAAAAGGGGACACGCCTGTCTGCGCGATACACGACAGGGGTGAAACGTACGCCGCTTCCCGTCCCCGGCAACTACCAGGGCGGAAAGCGGCATCCGCCAGAAGCGGAACGTGTCAAGCCAGCGCGCTATCCACCAGCTCAATCCAGTGCGCCACCGGCGTCGCCGTGCCCGACTGCAAATGGGTAATGCAGCCAATGTTGGCCGAGACGATCATGTCCGGCCTGGTGGCTTCGAGGTTGGCGACCTTCTGGTCGCGCAAGGCATAGGCGATGTCCGGGTGCAGCACCGAATAGGTGCCGGCCGAACCGCAGCACAGATGGCTGTCGGCGCACAGTTGCACATCCACGCCGATGCCGCGCAGCACGTCTTCCACCTTGCCACGGATCTTCTGCCCGTGCTGCAGGGTGCAGGGCGGATGCCAGGCGACGCGCTTGGCGACCTTTCCGCGCAGCTTCTGCTTCAGTTCTTCCTCGAAGGACGGCAGCAGTTCCGACAAATCGCGCGTGAGCTCGGAAATGCGTTTGGCCTTCTGCGCATAGGCCGCATCCTGCTCCAGCAGGTGGCCGTATTCCTTGACGGTGGCGCCGCAGCCGGATGCCGTCATCACGATGGCTTCGGCGCCCGCTTCCACATGCGGCCACCAGGCGTCGATGTTGCGGCGCATGTCGTCGCGCGCGGCGTCGTGGTCGTTCAGGTGATGGCGGATCGCGCCGCAGCAGCCGGCGCGCGGGGCGACGATCAGCTGCACGTCCAATGCATCGAACACGCGGGCGGTGGCGGCGTTGATGTTGGGCGACATCGACGGCTGCACGCAGCCGTCCAGCAGCAGCATCTTGCGGGCATGCTCGCGCCTCGGCCAGGCGCCGGCGGACTGCTTCTTCGGCACCTTGTTCTTCAGCACCGCAGGCAGCAGCGGGCGCAGCAGCTGGCCGGCCTTCATCGCCGGGCTGAACACCCAGCTGCGCGGCAGGGTTTCCTTCAGCGCGGTGCGCACGGCGCGGTCGGCCGGCGCGCGCGGCACCTGGTCTTCGACGATCTTGCGGCCGATGTCGACCAGCCGGCCATAGCGCACGCCCGACGGGCAGGTGGTTTCGCAGTTGCGGCAGGTCAGGCAGCGGTCCAGGTGCAACTGGGTCTTGGCGGTGGCGGGCTTGCCTTCCAGGACCTGCTTCATCAGATAGATGCGGCCGCGCGGGCCGTCGAGCTCGTCGCCTAGCAGCTGGTAAGTCGGACAGGTGGCGGTGCAGAAGCCGCAATGCACGCAGGCCCGCAGGATGGAATCGGCTTCCTTGCCTTCCGGCGTGTCCTTGATGAAATCAGCGAGATTGGTTTGCATGTCAGTAATCGTTTCCCAGTCGGCCGGGATTGAAGATGCCAGCCGGATCGAAAGCCTGCTTCAGGCGGCGCTGGATGCCAGCCACCGCGGGAGCAAGCGGATGAAATACGGCGTCGCGTGCGTCGGCGGCGGTGCCGGCGCGGAAGCGGCTGGCATGGCCGCCGGCGCGCGCGGCGGCGGCGCGGATGCCGTCGGCCGGTGCGCTGCTGTGCAGCCAGCGCTGGGCGCCGCCCCACTCGATGAGCTGATTGCCGTCGAGTTCCAGCGGCGCGGCCACCGGGGGCAGCGACAGGCGCCACAGCGGCGCTTCCTGTGCGGTAAAGAACGGATGCTGCTGCTCGCGCAGGCTGTGCCAGAAGCCGGCAGCGTCGGCGATTTCCTCGCCACCCAGGCGGCTGCGCGCGCCCTTCAGCGCCGCGGCCGCGCCCGACAGGCGCACCGCCAGGGTGCCGTCCAGCCAGGCGCTGGCGGAGATGGGAAGCGGCTGCCCGCCCCATTCATTGAGCGTGCGGATGGCGTCGGCCTGGCTCAGGCTGAAGGCCAGCGTGGTTTCCTCGAACGGTCGTGGCAATACCTTCAGCGACACTTCCAGCAGCAGGCCCAGCGTGCCGAGCGAGCCGGCCAGCACCCGCGACACATCGTAGCCGGCGACGTTCTTCATCACCTGGCCGCCGAAATGCAGCACTTCGCCGCGATGGTTCAACAGCACCGCGCCCAGCACGAAGTCGCGCACCGCGCCCACCGCGGCGCGGCGTGGGCCGGACAGGCCGGCCGCCACCATGCCGCCCACGGTGGCGTCGGCGCCGAAGTGCGGCGGCTCGAACGCCAGCATCTGGTTCTTTTCCGCCAGCACCGCTTCCACCTCGGACAGCGGCGTGCCGCTCCTCACCGTGATGACCAGTTCGGTCGGGTCGTAGGCCACGATGCCGCGCCAGCCGCGGGTGTCGAGCACGTCGCCGCGCAGGGCGCCGCCATACCAGTCCTTGCTGCCGCCGCCGCGGATGCGCAGCGGACGCTCGGCCGTGGCGCCGGCGATGCGGTCCTTAAATTCCTGCAATACCTGTTCCATACACTCTCTTTCAGAATCAGAAGCGCGGCAGATCGGCGAACGGCAGCTTGCCGGCGCGCACATGCATGCGGCCATACTCGGCGCAGCGGCGCAGGCTGGGAATGGCCTTGTCGGGATTGAGCAGCAATGCGGTGTCGAAGGCCTGCTTGACGGCGCGGAAGGCGTCGAGCTCGGACTGCGAGAACTGCACGCACATCGAATTGATCTTCTCGATGCCCACGCCATGCTCGCCGGTGATGGTGCCGCCCACTTCGACGCACAGTTCCAGGATCTCGGCGCCGAACAGCTCCGCCTGCTCGAATTCGCCGGGCTGGTTGGCATCGAACAGGATCAGCGGATGCAGGTTGCCGTCGCCGGCATGGAACACGTTGGCGCAGCGCAGGCCGTATTTCTTTTCCATCTCCGCAATGCCCAGCAGCACCTGCGCCAGGTTGCGGCGCGGGATGGTGCCGTCCATGCAGTAATAGTCCGGCGAAATGCGGCCGGCGGCCGGGAAGGCGTTCTTGCGGCCGGACCAGAACTTCAGGCGCTCGGCCTCGTTCTGCGACACCGCGATGGCAGTCGCGCCGGAATCGCGGAACACCGCTTCCATGCGGGCGATTTCTTCGTCGACTTCCTCCGGCAGGCCGTCGGACTCGCACAGCAGGATGGCTTCGGCCTCGGTGTCGTAACCGGCATGCACGAAGGGCTCGACCATGCGCGAGCTGGTCTTGTCCATCATTTCCAGGCCGGCCGGGATGATGCCGGCGGCAATCACGTTGGCCACCGCATTGCCGCCCTTGACCACGTCGTCGAAGGAAGCCATCACCACCCGCGCCTGCTGCGGCTTGGGAATCAGCCGCACGGTCACTTCGGTGACCACGCCCAGCATGCCCTCGGAGCCGATGAACAGCGCCAGCAGGTCCAGGCCGGGCGCGTCCAGCGCCTCGCCGCCGAGTTCGGCGATCTCGCCGTCGATGGTGACCATGCGCACCCGCAGCACGTTGTGCACGGTCAGTCCATATTTCAGGCAATGCACGCCGCCGGAGTTCTCGGCCACGTTGCCGCCGATGGTGCAGGCGATCTGCGACGACGGGTCGGGCGCGTAGTACAGGCCATGCGCGCCGGCCGCCTCGGAAATGGCGAGGTTGCGCACGCCCGGCTGGACGATGGCGGTGCGGGAGTAGGCGTCGAGCCTGACGATGCGGTTGAGCCGGGCGGTGGAGATCACCACGCCGTCGGCGATCGGCATCGCGCCGCCGGACAGGCCGGTGCCGGCGCCGCGCGGCACGATGGGCGCCTTCAGGCGACGGCAAACGTTGATAGCGGCGATTACCTGCTCTTCGTTGGCGGGCAGGACCACGATCATCGGCAACTGGCGATAAGCCGCCAGGCCATCGCATTCATAAGGCCGGGTATCTTCCTCGTTAAAAAGGACCGCGCCCGCCGGCAGCACGGCGTTCAGGGCATCGGCGACCTCGCGCTGGCGCGCGGCGGCGAACGGCGCTTCTGATGGAGCATTCATGGCTGTACGTCCTGGGATGGGTAGCGGGCGCGCCGAATGGCACCCGCTCTTCAAGAAAGCGGACAGTGTAGCGAAACTGGGGCGATAAAAGGCGTTTGCGGCGGCGGAATGACTGAAAAGCTTTGCGGAGATTGGTGAAAGATTTTGATGTGGCTGACAGAAAAAGCCAAATTTCGTGGCGATGGGGAAGAAGCGGCTTCGCGTTCAGGGCGCTCGGCGCTTGAGGCTGTGCGCGAAAATCGCGGTGAAACGGGATTACGACGTCGCGCAACGTCACTGACGCAATGCCAAGAAGGGGCAGAGAGCGTAGGCAGCGGCACTAATAAAATAAAGCTGCGCCTCTGCCAAGCCAGGCAGAGGCGCAGTGTCGCATGATGATGCGTTGAAGGAACTGGCGTTATCGCGTTTTGCTTACTGCCTCCATCCTTACTTTTGTCTTATCAAGATTAATATTTCAGCGGCACGCCCGTACGCCTGGATGCCAGGCGTAAATGTGCCTGCGCCAGACACGTGACAAATTCTGGCCCACCGACAATCTTGCGACCATCTCTAGCCGCAATGTCATACAGCGTCTCGTTTTCACCATGCGATGTCGTCACTCTTCGGCTGAAATCAATCGACACATCTTTTGCCTCCACCAGCTTTTGAAGGGTTTCAAGTTTCTTCTGCCTGTACTGCGCCCGTTCCTCGACATTCATCATCAGGACATAATTTATGCGTCCAGCAAGCACATTGGCAACCGCGTCATCCCTGTTAAATTTATCCGTTCCATTTACTTTTGCCCCTTTGGCCAAAAGGAATTCAACGAGATCGGGCTCAGCGATCCCTGCTGCAATTGATAACGCCGTTTGCTGGTTATTAACGTGAGCATTAATGTCGATGCCTGGCGCTTTATCCCAGAGTGTTTTGATTATTTCCAGGTCACGCAGAAATACAGCCTCGGCAAATAACTTACTAAGGATTTGCGGATCGTTCTTTTCTATCAGGGAAGGGTCAATCTTTGGCATTTCCTTGAGAAGTGCGAGTGTAATTTTCGGCTTCACGGCGCGCACGGCATCAAGCAGCGCTTTATGCATTGCCTGATTGCCTTTATTCTTGCAGCGCGAGACCAAAGATTTTACCAAATCAATATTGTCAATTTTAATTGCTCCCTCTAGCACCCTGGAGCGATCTGGATTAACCGAATCAAAGCGCGCCCCCATTTCCATCAAGGTCTGCGCCAGCATCGAGCGGGTAGAACGGATATCTGTCTGAACCAAGGCGTCTTCGAGCATGGTTACCTTGTTCTCCATCGGCATATTTACATCAAAACCAATCAATGCCTGTCTGATCTTCCGATCATCGTTCATTTTCAATAAGCTGTTAAACAAGGCCAAGGTCGGTTGCTTCAGTTGCCCCGGAACGGTTGCCTGCGTATTTGATATGGCCGGCCTGCTGGAAGTAATCAGCGTTCCGCCGCCCTCTGGAACAGGCGTTTTGGACAACAGTGACGTATTGCTGGCATTGCCCCCTTGCGTTTCCCCGGACCGCATATTAGGGTTTGATACAGCACCCTGTCCCTTACGCTTCTGCGTTTTCTCTCCTGGCATTTCAAAATGCAAGTAATGTTCCGAGGTGGTTATTTCCGCTGACACGCGAACGATGCCGGCCTTATTACATGGTGTGGACATGACATTTCCCCTTTAAAAGTATCGAAAAGGTGATTACCACTCGAACGTGTTAGGTTCAGGACAGATCGTTCTTTAGATGGAGAAATATGGATATGCACGGAAATACAGTTCCATGCGTATCGCGAATTCCTGGGTCCTAGAAAAATGCCGATGAGATGAAGCCAGGAAAGTGGATTACTACAATTCCTGCAAGCCAGCTGTTCCCTGTCTGAGCTTGCTCTCAGCCGTTGCGAAACGTCGCCTTCATCCAGTCGATGAACAGCGTCACTTCGCCGCGCTCCCGCGCCGGCTTTTCGTACACCATGTAATACGCATGCGGCGGGGATGCCAGTTCGACGTCGAACAGCCGCACCACGTCGCCGGCCGCCAGCGCCGCCTGGGCGAAGTGACTGCGCGTCAAGCCTATGCCATGGCCGTGGCGGATCGCTTCCAGCAGCAGGCCAAGGTCGTCGACCCGCAGGCCGGAGGACGGCTCCTGCCAGTCCAGGCCGGCGGCTTCGAACCATGGCTGCCAGGGTTCCAGCGCCGAGCGCAGCAGGGTCTTGCCGCGCAGGTCGGCCGGCGTATGCAACGGCCCGACCTGCGCCAGGTAGGACGGGCTGGCGACGGCGAAGGCCGGCTCCTCGAACAGCTTCTCGGTGATGATGTTGGGATAGTTGCCCGCGCCGAAGCGTACCTCGACATCGCTCTCCGACAGGCTCAGGTCGTATAGCGGCACCGACATGAACACTTCCACCACGATGTCCGGATAGCGCTGCGTGAAGTCGGCCAGGTGCGGCACGAACATGTAGCGGGCAAAGGTCGGCGGCAGCGTGACCTTGATCCTCGGCTGCGCCTGCGCGCTGCGATGCGGCATCGGGAAGTCGGTCAGGGTGCGCAGCGCGCTGCGCACCACGTCGAGATAGCGGCGACCGAACTCGGACAGGCCGATCGAGCGGCCATCGCGCAGGAACAGGCGCTCGCCGACGAAATCTTCGAGCAGCCGGATCCGGTGCGACAGCGCCGACGGCGTGATGCACAGTTCATCCGCGGCCAGCGCGAAGGACTGGTGGCGCGCCGCGGCTTCGAAGGCGGACAGCGCATGCACCGGCGGCAGGCGGGTGGTCAGGGGCTGTCTGGTCTGCTGCATGCGGCCGCCGGCAGGGCTTACCACTGAACGATCTTGCCGGGATTGAGGATGTTCTTCGGGTCCAGCGCATGCTTTAAGGCGCGCATGGTGTCGATCGCGCCTTCGCCATGCTCCTGCACCAGGAAGTCCATCTTGTGCATGCCCACGCCGTGTTCGCCGGTGCAGGTGCCGTCCATCGCGATGGCGCGCGCCACCATGCGCGCGTTCACTCCTTCGGCGCGGGCGATGTCTTCCGGGTCGTTCGGGTCGACCAGCATCTGCACATGGAAGTTGCCGTCGCCGACATGGCCGATGATGGAGTACACCATGTTGTGGCTTTCGCAGTCGGCCTTGGTGTCGAGGATGCATTCGGCCAGGCGCGAGATCGGCACGCAGCAGTCGGTGGAGATGGCGCGCGCGCCGGGCCGCATCTGCAGCAGCGCGAAATAGGCGTTGTGGCGCGCGCCCCAGAGGCGGGTGCGGTCTTCCGGCCGGGTGGCCCATTCGAAGCCGGTGGCATTGTGCTCGGCGACGATTTCCTGCACGGTCTCGGCCTGCTCCTTCACGCCATGCTCGGTGCCATGGAATTCGAACAGCAGCAAGGGGTTTTCCGGCAGGCTCAGCTTGTCGTAGGCATTGATGGCCTTCACGCCGCGCTCGTCGAGGAATTCGACGCGGGCCACCGGCACGCCCATCTGTATGGTCTGGATCACCGCGCGCACCGCGTCGCCCGGCGTCGGGAAGGAGCATACCGCCGCCGACACCGCCTCCGGCTGCGGATACAGCTTCACGGTGACTTCGGTGATGATGCCCAGCGTGCCTTCGCTGCCGACGAACACGCGGGTCAGGTCATAGCCGGCGGAAGATTTGCGGGCGCGGGTGCCGGTGCGGATGATGCGGCCGTCGGCCAGCACCACCGTCAATGCCAGCGTGTTCTCGCGCATGGTGCCGTAGCGCACGGCATTGGTGCCGGAGGCGCGGGTGGCGGCCATGCCGCCGAGCGAGGCATCGGCGCCCGGGTCGATCGGGAAGAACAGGCCGGTGTCGCGGATCTCGGCATTCAACTGCTTGCGGGTCACGCCCGGCTGCACCGTCACCGTCAGGTCTTCCGGGTGGACGGCGATGATCTTGTTCATCTGCGACAGGTCGATCGACACACCGCCGCGCAGCGCCAGGATGTGGCCTTCCAGCGAGGTGCCGGCGCCGTAGGGAATCACCGGCACGTCATGGGCGGCGCACAGCTTGACCGCGTCCGACACTTCCTCGGTGGACTGGGCGAAGATCACCGCGTCGGGCAGCATCGGATCGTAGGACGACTCGTCGCGTCCATGATGGGTGCGCATGGCCTCGCTGGTGGAACAGCGCTCGCCGAACAAGGATAACAATGCGGCAAGCAGGGACTCGGGAAGCGGCTTCTTCAGCGCCGCCAGCTGTGCTGGGTGATTCATCTTGTCCTCCGTGGGGTGTGTGATTTTACCCCTGCCGGGCGTTTAGCGGCGGCCGGCGCGGCGGAGGCCTGAAATTTCCCGTATGCTCACTGCCTTCCAGACCAAGCGGACAACAAGGGAGACAGCATGGGCAACCGACTTTCCAAGATCGCCACCCGCACCGGCGACAACGGCACCACCGGCCTGGGCGACGGCAGCCGGGTCGACAAGGACAGCCTGCGGGTGCAGGCGATGGGCGATGTCGATGAAATGAATTCCCACCTCGGCCTGCTGCTGTGCGAGGACCTGCCGGCCGGCCTGCGCGAGGAACTGGTGACGATACAGCACGACCTGTTCGACCTCGGCGGCGAACTCTGCATTCCGGGGTATACGCTGATCAAGGACGAGCAGGTGGCGCGGCTGGACGACATGCTGGCCCGCTACAACGCCAACCTGCCGCCGCTGGCCGACTTCATCCTGCCGGCCGGCTCGCGCGCGGCTTCCCAGGCCCATGTCTGCCGCACTGTGTGCCGACGGGCGGAACGGGCCATCGTGACCCTGGGCAAGGCCGAGACGCTGAATGACCATCCGCGCCAGTACATGAACCGGCTGTCAGACCTGATGTTCGTGCTGGCGCGGGTGCTGAACCGGCATGCGGGTGGCGGGGATGTGTTGTGGGAGAAGGGGCGCGGGAGGCAGGGAAGTTAATGGTGCTGCCTTGCCTGCATTGAACAAAGCATGCTGGCAGCAGGTCTTGCCTCCCTTAGTTCTGATCTTTACTTGATCCGGGAACGCCTTTTGTTACTCCGTACCTGTTTAATAGCGGCACCATATTTTTATCAGCATGGAACAGGGCAGTTTGACCCAGCTTGTCTACTGCGTTGGGCATGGCTTTTCCCTCCTGTAGAAGATAAGTGGCTGAAATCAGAAGCCCATTTTTTGTTGCCGCCATCAAAGGTGTGCTCCCATTCTTTTTATCTGCGACGTTCGCAGATGCACCATACTCAATCAAAAGCGCGATCATGTTGCGTGCAGTTAGATCATTTTCTCCCGTGCATGCAGCAATAAGTGGTGTAGTTTGCTTAGAAGATCCGCAATGCCTTTCTGCCTTGGCGCCTTTTTGAAGGAGAAGTTTGACTATTTCAACATTGCCTTTACTGCATGCATTCCATAATGGCGTTTTTCTTTCCTTGTCCTTTGGATCCACTTTGGCACCGCCGGTAACAAGCTCCTTGACAACATCAATACCTCCCTTCGCTGCGGCATGATGCAAGGCCGTGCATCCTTGTTTATCAGTGGCGTCGCGATTCACACCTGCGTCAATCAGCAATTTTACAATTTCACCATCCGTACCTGATGCGGCGTGATGCATGACCGTGAACCCCATCTTGTCCATATCATCCAATGTCGCGCCATGCTTAATTAAGCTTTTGACCGTTTCTTTCATACCAGCTGCGCTAGCGAGCATTACCGGCGTCCTTCTTTCGCCATCGTAGGCATTGACGGGCGCACCATGTTTTATCAGCAAACTTGCAAGCGCATCATTTTTTGACTCCAGTGCAACTCTCAAAGGTGATTTATTTGTTGCAGGATCAATCCCGGCTATGTCAATTACCTTGAAATGAGTTTCCAGTAGCGAGCTAGCCTTAGTAATATCATTTTCCAGCATAGCTTTAAAAAACTGTTGCTGGGGCTGTGGGAGTGCCTGAGACGGCCTGGGCGGTGTCTGTGTAATTCCAGGTTTTACCGGGGTTTGCGCGCTGGGATGCATGTGATCACTCTGGCTCTCCCGGGTCTTGATATTCGGAGTATCGTCATCGGTAAGTTTTGCGCCATGATCTCCCAATATCTTCATGCATTCATGGTGATTTTTTTCCCGAGCCACATCCAGCGCTGTTTTCCCCTCCGCATTTAAATACTTTACATTAGCTCCTTCATCGAGCAACCATTGCAAAACTTCCGGCTTATTTAAAGCAGCAGCAATCTCCAATAATGACTCGCGTTTTTCAGTATTGAAAACAGTATTACCAGACAGATTGCTTGCCTTTACAAAATGCTTCAACGCTCGAAGCGACATTGCATCATTCGGCGAAACAGATTGAATCATTCCCTCAAGGATAAAAGATGAGCCACTGATCAACGGCACCGAATTTTCATCAATCTCGACACCTTTATTGCCCGCAACGAATGCTGGTTGCGTCGATTTAGAAGGCAAGGACTTTCCCGTCAGGCCACTTTCCATACCATGCGATCCGGATGACGTCATGAGATTTTTATTTTTCGTAGTGGCGGCCTCTGAAATCAGTGAACGATCCGGCAGCTCGGAGCGCATTGTGACTTGAGAAGAATTTTCTTTCAGGTTAGCGCCACAATCTTCCCCTAAAGAATAATTGTCTTTTCCAACAATGTTTCTATCCCCGCCTACTCTGTTAGCCATAATTTCCTCGATCAAAATTAGATTTCATCTTCAAAAACCCATCCATAAGGACTGCGCTTATCAGCCTGTCAAATATTTTTGAGCGCTGAAAATCGTCTGAAAATGGAAGATAAATGGGCATGAACGCTCGCCCATTAATCCATCCTTTCGTGTCGAAAATCGGAAGATTGTTCGACTTTCGCACTTCGTACGGTGCGGTTTCTAAGCATGCAAAGACACGGCGACATTGCGTCGCCGTTGCCACCTTCCTTGAGCTGCAGTGCAAATGCATGGAATGCGGCGCCAGCAAAGGGAATCGATGATGCGGTCGTATAGGCGATGAAGAATCATGGTCGGCGGGCGCTGCGGCCACCATTGACCAATGTAGAAGTCGTCGAGGGACGGTTCTGACAGGCTATGGCCAAAAACGGGACCAAGACAGATTGGAAAAGCTCATTTCAGGCGCATCCACACCCAATGGCTCTCTTGAAGACCGGCGTGCTGGCCATTTCCTGATCGGTCAGGCATCAGCAGTTACGCTTTCTGAAGACATGATGGATGGCAGTGTGAGGCCGCTGCCATCCTGACTACGCATGAAGAATCGCCCGCTTGTCAATTCGATGGAGCGATCTATCTGGATCCTGCGCAGGCCACCGTCAAAAAAAAAACGGCGACATTGCGTCGCCGTCCCGTCCCTGCATCTGGGCCTTACCGATCAGTTATTCACCACCAGCCGCGGCTCCTTCTTGCCCAACCGCTGACGGATCGACGTCGCAATGCCCGCTGCATCCAGCCCGCATTGCGCCAGCAGTTGCGGCGCATCGCCATGGTCGATGAACTTGTCCGGCAGGCCCAGTTGCAGCAGCGGCTTGACCACGCCCGCCGCGGCCAGCGCCTCCGCCACCGCGGAACCGGCGCCGCCCATGATGCAGCCCTCTTCCACCGTCACCAGCAAGTCGTGGCTGGCGGCCAGTTCCAGGACCAGCGCGGCATCCAGGGGTTTGACGAAGCGCATGTTGGCGACAGTGGCATTGAGTTCCTCGCCCGCCTTCAGCGCTGGCGCGACCATGGTGCCGAAGGCCAGGATGGCAACCTGCTTGCCGTCGCGGCGCAGTTCGCCCTTGCCCAGGGGAATGGTGTCCAGGCCGGTGTCGACCGCCGCGCCGATGCCGGCGCCGCGCGGATAGCGCACCGCGGCCGGGCCAGGATACTGATACGCGGTGCTGAGCATCTGCCGGCATTCCTTTTCGTCCGATGCCGCCAGCACCACCATGTTCGGGATGCAGCGCAGGAAGGCCAGGTCGTAGTTGCCGGCATGGGTGGCGCCGTCGGCGCCGACCAGGCCGGCGCGGTCGAGCGCGAAGGTGACATCCAGGTTTTGCAGCGCCACGTCGTGAATCAGCTGGTCGTAGCCGCGCTGCAGGAAGGTGGAATAGATCGCCAGCACGGGTTTGAGGCCCTCGCAGGCCATGCCGGCGGCAAAGGTCACCGCATGCTGCTCGGCAATGCCGACGTCGTGGTAGCGGTCAGGGAAGCGCTGCTCGAATTCCACCATGCCCGAGCCTTCGCGCATGGCCGGCGTGATGCCGATCAGGCGCTTGTCCTTCTGCGCCATGTCGCACAGCCACTGGCCGAACACCTGGGTATAGGTCTTCTTGCCGGCGGCGGCCGGCTTGATGCCCTCGGCCGGGTCGAACTTGCCGGGGCCGTGGTATAGCACCGGGTCGGCCTCGGCCAGCTTGTAGCCCTGGCCCTTCTTCGTCACCACATGCAGGAACTGCGGACCCTTCAGCTGCTTCAGGTTCTGCAGCGTGGGCACCAGCGAATCGAGGTCGTGGCCGTCGATCGGGCCGATGTAGTTGAAACCGAATTCCTCGAACATCGTCGCCGGCAGCACCATGCCCTTGGCATGCTCCTCCAGCCGCTTGGCCAGTTCCAGCATCGGTCCCGGCAGCACCGACTTGCCCACGCTGCGGGCGGCGGCGTAGAAACGGCCCGACATCAGGCGCGCCAGGTAGCGGTTCAGCGCGCCGACCGGCGGCGAGATCGACATGTCGTTGTCGTTCAGGATCACCAGCAGGTTGACGTTTTCATGCACGCCGGCATTGTTGAGCGCCTCGAAGGCCATGCCGGCGGTCATGGCGCCGTCGCCGATCACGGCCACCGCGTGGCGGCTCTCGCCCATGGTCTGAGCGGCGATCGCCATGCCCAGCGCGGCCGAGATCGAGGTCGAGGAATGCGCGGTGCCGAAGGTGTCGAACGGGCTCTCGTCGCGGCGCGGAAAGCCGGAAATGCCGCCCTGCTGGCGCAGGCTGTCCATGCGGTCGCGGCGGCCGGTCAGGATCTTGTGCGGATAGGTTTGATGGCCGACATCCCAGACGATGCGGTCGTCCGGCGTGTTGAACACGTAGTGCAGCGCAATCGTCAGCTCGACCGTGCCCAGGTTGGACGACAGGTGGCCGCCGGTGCGCGACACCGAATCGAGCAGGAAGGCGCGCAGTTCGTCGGCCAGCGGCTTCAACTGGCTGCGGGAGAGGCGCCGCAGGTCGCCGGGGCCTTCAATTTTTTTCAACAGATCCATACTCATGCTTTCCGCTGCACGATCAGGTCGGCGAGTTCGCGCAGCCGTCGTGCGTTGTCTCCAAACGGGAGCAGCGCCCGGTGGGCGTCCTCCCTCAGTTTTTGCGCCAGCGCCTGCGACTGCTCCAGACCAAGTATGGAGACGTAGGTCGGCTTGTGGTCCACCGCGTCCTTGCCGGCGGTCTTGCCCAGGGTTTGCGAATCGGCGGTGGCGTCGAGCACGTCGTCCACCACCTGGAAGGCCAGGCCTACCGCGGCCGCATAGGCGTCGAGCGCGGCGGTTTCTGCCGCATCCGGCATGCGGCCGCACAGCGCGCCCAGCATCACGGAAGCCCGCAGCAGCGCGCCGGTTTTCAGCCGGTGCATCTGTTCCAGCTCGGCTAGCGACAGCGTGATGCCGACGCTGGCCAGATCGATCGCCTGGCCGCCGCACATGCCGGCCGAGCCGGATGCCTGGGCCAGCACGCGCAGCATCGCCACCGTGCGGGCCGGATCATTCCCCGCCTCCGACAGCACCATGAAGGCCTGCGACTGCAGCGCGTCGCCCACCAGCAATGCGGTGGCTTCGTCATATTTCACATGCACGGTCGGCTTGCCGCGGCGCAGCGCGTCGTCGTCCATGCAGGGCATGTCGTCATGCACCAGCGAATAGGCATGGATCATCTCGACCGCGGCGGCGGCGCGCGCCAGCGCATTGCGGTCGGCGTCATGCAGTTCGCCGGCGGCGAACACCAGCAGCGGGCGCACCCGCTTGCCGCCATCCAGCACCGCATAGCGCATCGCCTCGTGCAGCCGGGCCGGCGCGGCGGTGTCAGGCGGCAGCAGCGTCGCCAGCACGTCTTCCATGCCGGACTGCGCGTTGCGCATCCAGTCGTGGAATGACGGCGCGCTCATTCGTCCGCCTCCAGCGTCGCGTCGTCGCTGGCGAAGGGTTTGAGCATGTCGCCTTCCAGCACCTTGACCTGGGCATCCACCCGGTCGAGCTGACCGGCGCAAAATTTCACCAGCTCGGCGCCGCGCTTGTAGGCGGCTACCGACGCCTCCAGCGGCAGTTCGCCGGCTTCCATGCGCTCGACCAGCTGTTCCAGCTCGGTCATCGCGTCTTCGAACGAAGCGGGCTGCGCGCTGACGGGAGTTTTACTTGCCATAAGGTATCGTCTTTGAATGCGGGCAATGAAGGCTGGCGGCCTTCCTGCGGGTTGCGGATTGCTCAGGACCGGCTATTTTAGAACAAACAGGCAACAGAAGTTACGATTGTCCACAAGCCCCTGCCGATCAGGGGCAAAACACTGCGCCTGGCCAAGGCCGGACCCGGATACGGCGTCTAAGGTATAATCTGCGGTTCTGTCCAAAAATTCCCTCTTCATCTCGTTTGAACATAGGTTTTTGCGGATTCTTTCTCTCTTAGGTTGGTGCAAATTAATTTGGGGGGTAGGGATGTCCGATCTGGCTAATCTCGCCAAGCTGGCGCGTTCCAACGCGCAACTTCCAGTCCACGTCTACTTCGACGAAGTACTGCTGAAAAAAGAAATTTCTGATCTGTTCCGTCAGGGGCCGCGCTATGCCGGCCACGAATTGATGGTGCCCGAGGTGGGCGACTATGCAACGCTGGCCTGGGAAAACGAAGGCCGCATGCTGGTGCGCAATGCCCAGGGCCTGGAGCTTCTGTCCAATGTCTGCCGCCATCGCCAGGCCAAGATGTTCAATGGCCGCGGCAACGCCAAGAACATCGTGTGCCCGCTGCATCGCTGGACCTATGACCTCAAGGGCACCCTGGTGGGCGCGCCGCATTTCGGTGAAACGCCCTGCCTGAACCTGTCTAAAACCCCGCTGCAGAACTGGAACGGCCTGCTGTTCGAGGCCGGCGGCGCCAACGTGGCCGACATGATGAAAAACCTGTCGGTCACCAAGGACCTCGATTTTTCCGGCTACATGCTGGACCACGTCGAAGTGCACGAGTGCGACTACAACTGGAAGTCCTTCATCGAGGTGTACCTCGAGGACTACCATGTCGAGCCTTTCCACCCGGGCCTGGGCAGCTTCGTCACCTGCTCCGACCTGACCTGGGAATTCGGCGAAGGCTACAGCGTGCAGACCGTGGGCGTGCATCAGGCGCTGAAAAAATCGGGCACGCCGGCCTACCGCAAGTGGCAGGAGCAACTGCTCAAATTCCGCAATGGCGAGGCCCCCAGGCACGGCGCGATCTGGCTCACGCTCTATCCCAACATCATGGTGGAGTGGTATCCGCATGTGCTGGTGGTGTCGACCGTCTGGCCGAACGGGCCGCAGAAGACCACCAACGTGGTGGAGTTTTACTATCCCGAGGAAATCGTGCTGTTCGAGCGCGAGTTCATCGAGGCCGAGCGCGCCGCCTACATGGAAACCTGCGTCGAGGACGATGAAATCGCGCAGCGCATGGACGCCGGTCGCCGCATCCTGGTGGATCGCGGCGTCAACGAGGTCGGCCCCTACCAGTCGCCGATGGAAGACGGCATGCAGCATTTCCACGAGTGGTACCGCTCGAAGATTGCGCTGTGAGCATGGCGGCCTGACGCATGCAGTCGCTCTGGATGCTGCTGGCCAGCTTTCTCTTCGCCGCCATGGGCGTATGCGTGAAGCTGGCCGCCGAGCTCTACACCACCTCCGAGATCGTGATGTACCGCGGCATCATGGGCGCGGCCATGCTGTTCGTGCTGAGCCGGGTGCGCGGTGACAGCATGCGCACGCCCTTGCCATGGGCGCATGCCACGCGCGGCGTGATCGGCGTCACCGCGCTGTGGCTGTGGTTCTATGCGATCGGCCGGCTGCCGCTGGCCATGTCGATGACCCTGAACAGCATGGCGCCGATCTGGCTTGCCGCCATCCTGCTGGGTGCGGCATGGTGGCGCGGCCAGGGCCGGCTGGAATGGAATTGCGCGCTCGCGGTCCTGGCCAGCTTCGGCGGCGTCACGCTGCTGCTGCAGCCGTCGATGCAGGCCAGCCAGTGGTTTGCCGCCTGCGTGGCGCTGGTGTCGAGCATGATCAGCGCGCTGGCCTATCTCCAGGTCAGAAAGCTGGGCCAGCTGGGCGAGCCTGAATACCGGGTGGTGTTCTATTTTTCCGTCACCGGCGCCGTGGCCGGCGCCCTGGGCAACCTGGCCACGCCGTGGGTCGCGCCCGGGCAGATCGCCTGGCACGGCCATACCACGCACGGTGTGCTGCTGCTGGCCGGCGTCGGCCTGTGCGCCACGGCGGCGCAGATGGCGATGACCCGCGCCTACCGGCTCGGTCATCCGCTGGTGACGGCCAACCTGCAATACACCGGCATCGTGTTTTCCAGCATCTGGGGCATTCTGCTGTGGAGCGATGCGCTGGGCTGGATGGGCTGGCTGGGCATTGCCATCATTCTCGCCAGCGGCAGCGCCGCCACCTACTACAATTCCCGCAGCCGGCCGGCGCCGGTCCCAACGACAGTCCCGGCAGCCGGCGTCGACCCGGTCGCCGCCAAATCCTAGGAGTCCTAGCATGGTCTACACCACCCTGATTTCCGCCGCCGACCTGGCGCAGCAGTATAAGAAAGCAAACTGGGTGGTGCTGGACTGCCGGCACGACTTGGTCAATCCGCAGGCCGGCAGGCAGGCCTATGACGCCGGCCACATCCCGGGCGCCCGCTTTGCCTCGCTGGACCACGACCTGGCCGACCATGCGCGCGGCCCCGGCGGCGCGTTTCGCGGCCGGCATCCGCTGCCGGATGCCGACGCCTTCGTTGAAACGCTGCGTGGCTGGGGCATCAATGACGACAGCCAGGTGATTGCCTATGACGCCCAGGGCGGCATGTTTGCCGCCCGCCTGTGGTGGATGCTGCGCTGGGTGGGCCATGACGCCGTGGCGGTGCTGGACGGCGGCCTGCCGGCCTGGACTGCGCAGGGCATGCCCCTGTCGACCGAGCCGGCGGCAAGCGCTTCCGGCAACCTGCAGCGCCGTGCCGCGCTGGTGCGCAGCGTGGGCGCCGACGACATCCTGAGCCAGCAGGGCCTGACCGTGCTGGACGCGCGCGCGCCGGACCGTTTCCGCGGCGAGAACGAAACCCTGGACCCGGTCGGCGGCCACATCCCGGGCGCGAAGAACCGCTTCTTCAAGGACAACCTGCAGGCCGACGGCCGTTTCAAGCCGGCTGCGCAACTGCGCCAGGAACTGAACGCGCTGGTGGCGTCGCCGGCCTCGTCGGTGATGCAGTGCGGCTCAGGCGTCACCGCTTGCCATAACCTGCTGGCGCTGGAAGTGGCGGGCCTGCCGGGCGCGGCGCTGTATCCCGGATCGTGGAGCGAATGGTGTTCGGATCCGGCGCGGCCGGTGGCGACCGGCGACTGAGGGGAGTAAGGGGGCAGCGGGCGCCGTTGCCGTTGCCGTTGCCGTTGCTTTTGAAGTTGCCGTTGCCGTTGCTTTTAAATCCCGTTGAGCGCGCCGTGACGTCGGTGCGTGGAGCGGGAAAAGGTGCGGCGTCTGTCTGAGCCAAGCGCAGCTTGGCGAGTTTAGCCGCGCCCCGCTCCATGCATCGACGGCACGGGGACCCTCGCGCAGCGAGGGCGCGATCACCGGGTCGCCTTTTCTTGCCTACTTCTTTTGGCGAAGCAAAAGAAGTAGGTCGCCTGCCGGGGCGAACACCCGGCTTGGTCATGACGACAGTGCAGTCGGCTTGTTTCACCAGGGGTAAGGCGTCACTGCGAAGCAGCAGTTGCTTTTGAAGTTGAAGTTTGAAGTTTGAAGTTTCAATACGAACGTCAACAACAACACCGACAGTGCTGCCCGGGCGTTGCCGGGTGACGCAAGGCGGCTGCACTGCCGTGGAGACAAGCCGGGAGTCCGTCCCGGCGGCCGGGTCACTTTTTTGCTTCGCCAAAAAAGTAACCAAAAAAGGCGACCCGATGATCGCGCCCCCGCTGCGCGGGGGTTCCCGTATCAGCGGTACCCGGAGCGGGGCGCGGCTAAACTCGCCAAGCTAAAGCTTGGCTCAGACAGACGCCGCACCTTTTCCCGCTCCGGGCACCGCTGACACGGCGCGCTCAACGGGATTTAAAAGCAACGGCAACGGCAACTTCAAAAACAACGGCAACGGCAACGTCAAAAACAACTGTCGCTGCGCGTACGTCAAAAGCAACGGCAACGGCAACGGCAATGCCCCTCAATGTCCATGCATCTGCGTCTGACTAGTCAGAAACAGCACCAGCCCCACCCCCAACGTAATGAGCAGCACCTGCGGTATGGTCTCCCGCACCGTCGCCCGCCGCTGCATCTGCGGCATCAGGTCGCTGACCGCGATATAGATGAAGCCCGATGAGGCGAACACCAGCACATAAGGTATCGCCTCCATGCCGCTCTCCAGGGTGAAGTAACCTACCAGCCCGCCGACGATGGCCATCAGGCTGCACAGCAGGTTGTAGACATAGGCACGGGTACGGGAAAAGCCGGCGTTGAGCAGCACGATGAAGTCGCCGATCTCTTGCGGGATCTCATGGGCGATGATGGCGATGCCGGTGACCAGGCCCAGCTTGGGGTCGGCCAGGAAGGCGGCGGCGATCAGGATGCCGTCGGTGAAGTTGTGCAGGCCGTCGCCGACCAGGATCATCCAGCCGGCCTTGCCGGCCTCGTGCGCATCGTGGCCATGGGCATGGCCGTGGCCGTCGCCCTCGTAATGGTGGGAATGGCGCAGGATCGCCATCTTCTCCAGCAGGAAAAAGCCGAGCAGGCCAGCCAGCAGCGTGGCGAATAAAGTATGCGGATCGGCCTTGGACTCGAATGCCTCGGGCAATGCATGCAGCAGCGAGGTCGACAGCAGAATGCCGACCGACAGGCTGACCATGCGGTCGACCACCTTGGACAGCAGCGAAAACGAGAAGACGGCGGCCGCCGAAATGCTGATGACACCAGCAATGGTGGTGGCAAGCAGTATCGAGAGCAGCGTGGGATTGATTTTGAACCTCGGCGGGATGAGACGCGGAATTAAAGCACAGCGGCCGGGATTCGGCAAACCCGGCCGCCGCCTTCAGCGCGATCCGCTCAAGCCGCCCTTACGCCACGCCATGCTGCCGGAACCATGCCAGGCAGCGCTTCCAGCCATCCTTCGCGTCCGCTTCGACATAGCTGGGCCGGTAATCCGCATGGAAGGCATGGCCGGAATCGGGATAGACCACGAAGGCGGACTTGCTGCCTGCTTCGGCCAGCGCGGCCTTCATCTGTTCGACCGACGCCAGCGGGATGCCGGCATCCTTGCCGCCATACAGGCCCAGCACCGGCGCCTTCAGTTCGCCGGCGATGTCGACCGGGTGACGCGGCTGATTGGCGTTCTTGTCGCCGACCAGCCGGCCGTACCAGGCCACGCCCGCCTTGACGGCCGGATTGTGCGCGCTGTAGAGCCAGGTGATGCGGCCGCCCCAGCAGAAGCCGGTGATGCCCAGCCTGCGCGTGTCGCCGCCGTTGGCGCCGGCCCAGGCCACCACCGCGTCCAGGTCCGTCATCACCTGCTGGTCGGGCACCTTGTTGACAACCTCCCGCATCAGGTCGGTGATGGCCGGATAGGCTGCCGGGTCGCCCTGGCGCACGTACAGATCCGGCGCCAGCGCCAGATAGCCTTCCCGGGCGAAGCGGCGGGCAACGTCGGCAATGTGTTCATGCACGCCGAAGATCTCGGAGATCACCAGCACCACCGGCAGATTGGCCTTGCCTTCGGGTTGTGCCCGATACACCGGCACGTCCTGGCCATTGACCCTGACCATGACCGTGCCTGCCTTCAGGCCGCTGGCGTCGGTCTTGACTTGAGTCTGCGCGCAGACCGGCAGTACCGCCGCGGCAAAGCCGGTGCCGAGCGTGGTTTTGATGAAGTCGCGGCGATCCATGCTGCCGGAAAGCGGCGTTGCGGGGGCGAGGCTGTCCAGTTCTTGCTTGATGCGGTCCATCGATATGCTCCATGTGCAATGTGAAGTGATGCGATTGAAGATTGAATCGGGCGCCATTGAAAAAAGCCCTGTCCGCATCGGATGCGGGCAGGGCTGGCCATGATATGGGCAATCCCGAGTCGCTGCAGCGGCCTCAGTGCGCCTGTTCCCAGTTCGGGCCCACGCCCACTTCGGCCACCAGCGGCACTTTCAGTACCGCCACGCCGGCCATCAGTTCCGGCAACCGCGTTTTCACCCGCTCCAGCTCGTCCTCGCGCACTTCCAGCACCAGTTCGTCATGCACCTGCATGACCATCAGCGAGGACATCTTCTCGGCTTCCAGCCAGTCCTGCACCGCGATCATCGACAGCTTGATCAGGTCGGCCGCGGTGCCCTGCATCGGCGCATTGATCGCGGCGCGCTCGGCGCCCTGGCGGCGCGGGCCGTTGGGCGAATTGATTTCGGGCAGCCACAGGCGGCGGCCGAACACGGTTTCCACATAGCCGTCGCGCTTGGCGCGGGTGCGGGTCTCGTCCATGAAGCGCTTCACGCCGACAAAGCGCTGGAAGTACTTCTCGATATACATCTGCGCCGCGGCCCGATCCACGCCCAGGTTGCCGGCCAGGCCGAAGGCGCTCATGCCGTAGATCAGGCCGAAGTTGATCACCTTGGCATAGCGGCGCTGCTCGCTGCCGACCTCGGCCGGCGGCAGCGCGAAGATCTCGGCGGCGGTGGCGCGGTGAATGTCCTCGCCTTCGGCAAAGGCGCGCAGCATGGCCTCGTCTTCCGACAGATGGGCCATGATGCGCAGCTCGATCTGGGAATAGTCGGCCGACACGATCACGCTGCCGGGCGGCGCGATGAAGGCTTCGCGGATGCGCCGGCCCTCTGCCGTGCGGATCGGGATGTTCTGCAGGTTCGGTTCATTGGACGACAGCCGGCCCGTCACCGCCACGGCTTGCGCATAGTTGGTATGCACCCGGCCGGTGTCGGGATTGAGCATCCTGGGCAGCTTGTCGGTATAGGTCGACTTCAGCTTGGACAGGCTGCGGTAGTCCAGCAGCACCTTGGGCAGCGGATAGTCCTCGGCCAGCTTCTGCAGCACTTCCTCGTCGGTCGAGGGCGTGCCGGACGGCGTCTTCTTTACCACCGGCAGCTTGAGCTTGTCGAAGAAGATTTCGCCGATCTGCTTGGGCGAGTTCAGGTTGAACGGCTGGCCGGCAAGCTCATAGGCCTGGCGCTCGATCTCGAGCATGCGCCGGCCCAGTTCGGTCGATTGCGTGGCCAGCAGTTCGCAGTCGATCAGGACGCCGTTGCGCTCGACCTTCTGCAGCACGAAGGAGGTGGGCAGCTCGATCTTTTCATAGATATAGGTCAGCTGCTCGCTTTCGGCCACATGCGGCCACATCGCCTGGTGCAGCTGCAGCGTCACGTCGGCATCCTCGGCCGCATATTCGGTGGCGCGGTCGAGCGCGACCTGGTCGAAGCAGATCTGCGAGGCGCCCTTGCCGCAGACATCGGTGAAGCTGATGGTCTTGCGCTCCAGGTGGCGCAGCGCCAGGCTGTCCATGTCGTGGTTGCGATGAGACTCGAACACATAGGACTGCAGCAGGGTGTCATGCACCACGCCGCGCAACCTGACGCCGTGGTTGGCGAAGATGTGGCTGTCGTACTTCATGTTCTGGCCCAGCTTGGGCTTGTCCGGGCTTTCCAGCCAGGCCCGCATGCGCGAGAGAACATGCTCGCGGCCGAGCTGCTGCGGCGCATCCTGGTAGCGGTGCGCCAGCGGAATGTAGGCCGCCAGGCCGGGTTCGCAGCACAGCGAGATGCCGACCATCTCGGCCCGCATCGGCTCCAGCGAGGTAGTCTCGGTGTCGAGCGAGGTCAGCGCGGCGGCGTCGATGATGGCCAGCCACTTGTCGAGCTGCTCGTCGGTCAGCACGGTTTCATACACGGTCTGGACCGGCGGCGCCGGCGCCTTCGTGCCGGTGCCCGCGGCCGCGGCGGCGGCCGACGCCGGCGCGTCGAACAGGCCGCCCTGCCCTTCGCTCGCCTGGGCGCCCAGTTCGGCGGTGAGCTCGCGCATCCAGGTCTTGAAACCGTAGCGCTTGAAGAAGTCCAGCAGCGCCACCTTGTCTTCCGGCTTTTGCGCGAGGTCGTCGGGGAAGGACACCAGTTGCTCGACCAGGTCGCAGTCGGTCTTGACCGTCACCAGCACCCGCGCCTGCGGCAGCCAGTCGAGCGCGGCGCGCAGGTTTTCGCCCACCGCGCCGCTGACCTTGGCGGCGTTTTCGATCACGCCATCCAGCGAGCCGTACTGCGCGATCCACTTGGCCGCCGTCTTCGGGCCGACCTTGGACACGCCCGGCACGTTGTCCACCGTGTCCCCCACCAGCGACAGGTAGTCGACGATGCGCTCGGGCGGCACGCCGAACTTGGCGACCACGGCGTCGCGGTCCAGGGTCTCGTTACTCATCGTGTTGATCAGCGTGACGTCTTCGTTGACCAGCTGCGCCAGGTCCTTGTCGCCGGTGGATACCACCACCTTCATGCCATGTTTCACCGCATCGACCGACAGCGTGCCGATCACATCGTCCGCCTCGATGCCTTCGATCATCAGAATGGGCCAGCCCATCGCGCGCACCGCTTCGTGGATCGGCTCGATCTGGCGCGACAGGTCTTCCGGCATCGAGGCGCGGTTGGCCTTGTACTCCGGGTAGAGATCGTCGCGGAAAGTCTTGCCTTTTGCGTCGAAAATACAGGCAATGTATGCTGCCGGGTAATCATTGCGCAGGCGGCGCAGCATGTTGATGATGCCGTAGATGGCGCCGGTCGGCGCGCCCTGCGCATTGCGCAGGTCGGGCAAAGCGTGGAACGCGCGGTACAGATAGCTCGAGCCATCAACCAACAAAAGGGTTTTGTTCATATGAGAGCAGACAGGAAAAATGTGCCGCAGTTGCGGCAGGTGACCAACAAGGCGCGCGCAACTTCGCAGAAGGCCAGCGAGTCGTGGCAAATGTTCACGATTATGGCAGAGTTTGTCGAGTCGGCAGAACGGCTGTCCGAACTGCGCCCGGCAGTGTCCATGTTCGGCTCGGCCCGGATTGCGCCGGACGACCCAATGTATGCGGTGGCGGTCGACATCGCCCGCCGGCTGTCCGACGAAGGCTTCGCGGTGATCTCCGGCGGCGGCCCGGGCCTGATGGAAGCGGCCAACAAGGGCGCGTTCGAGGGGCTGTCGCCCTCGGTCGGCCTGAACATCCAGCTGCCGCGCGAGCAGACGCCCAATACCTGGCAGAACATTTCCCTGTCCTTCCGCCATTTCTTTGCCCGCAAGGTGGCCTTCGTCAAGCATGCCGACGCCTACGTCGTGCTGCCAGGCGGCTTCGGCACCCTCGACGAACTGACCGAGGCGCTGGTGCTGATCCAGACCGGCAAGTCGCGCCGCATCCCCATCATCCTGGTGGGCACCAGCTTCTGGCGCGGCCTGCTCGACTGGTTCCGGGAACGCCTGGTCGCCGACGGCATGATCGCCGCGGAAGACATGAACCTGGTGCAGCTGATCGACGAGCCGGCCAATGTGGTCGAGGCGATCTTCGCGTTTTACGAGGCGCAGGAAATGCCAACGGAGGAAGAGGCGGCGTCCAGCGGCGCCCTGCTGTAGCGTCAAAAGCGGCGCCGGGGAGCACGACGGGTTTGCTACAATGCGGCCTACCGCGCGAAGCCACATGCCCAGGCCCTTCCAGGCCGCCGCCCGCTGGCAGCGCAACCAACCTGACCAGCCATTTCCATGCGCACCCCTATCCTGCTGACAGCTCTTCCCCTGGTTTTTGCCGCCGCGATCCCGGCCCATGCCCAACAGCCGCGCGAGCGCGCCGACGCACCGCCGCCGCCGCGCCTGGAGCGGCTGGAAGAAGGCGAGGCGCCGGCCGTCACTATTCCCGGCGGCGGTCCGGCCGAGAAGTCGATCACCGAGAAGCGCGAGCAGGGTCGTGTGACGGAAGTCGAGGTGCGCACCGGCCGCAGCACCTACGTGGTCAAGCCGATCAATCCGGCCGGCAGCGCGCTGCCGGGCGACGCCCAGACCAGCACCAACCGGGCGCCGCAATTCAAGGTCAAGGAATTCGACCTGCAGCGTCCCGAGGACCTGAAGCCGCAGGCACAGCCGGCAGCCGCGCCGGTCGCAACGCCGGCGAAGTAATCCGCCGGACAGGTCCAGCCCATCCCGCTCGCGCCGCCGCGGGCTTTTCACGCAACTCCTACCCTACTTACCCATGGCTGTTTTCACCCCGGTTACCCTAGACGAGATCGCCCCCTGGGCAGCCCAGTACGACATCGGCCAGGTGCGTGCGTTGAAAGGCATTTCCTCCGGCATCGAGAACAGCAATTTCTTCCTCAGCGCCGAGCGCGGCGAGTATGTGCTGACGATCTTTGAAAAGCTGACCTTCGAGCAGCTGCCCTTCTATCTGAAGCTGATGCGCCATATCGCCGAGCGCGGCGTGCTGGCGCCGCTGCCGCTGGCCAACCGCGACGGCGAGCTGATGGGCACGCTGCACGGCAAGCCGGCTTCCATCGTCACCCGGCTGGAAGGCGCCTGCCAGATGGCGCCGCATCCGGTGCATTGCGCCGAAGTGGGCGCGATGCTGGCGAAGATGCACCTGGCCGCCGCCGACTTCGACATCCGCCAGCCCAACCTGCGCGGCCTGGACTGGTGGAACGAGACCACGCCCGTCGTGCTGCCCTACCTGCCCGATGGCGGCCAGCACCTGCTGCGCGCCGAGATGCATTTCCAGGAAACCTTCGCCAGCACGGAAGCCGCGCACCGCCTGCCGCGCGGCCCCATCCATGCCGACCTGTTCCGCAACAACGTGATGTTCGACGGCGAGCGCCTGACCGGCTTCTTCGACTTCTACTTCGCCGGCGTCGACACCTGGCTGTTCGATGTCGCCGTCACCGTCAACGACTGGTGCATAGACGAGACCAGCGGCGCGCTCGACCCGGCCCGGGTGCGCGCGCTGCTGGCGGCCTACCATGCAGTGCGGCCCTTCACCGACGACGAGAAGGATGCCTGGCGGCCGATGCTGCGCGCCGGCGCGCTGCGTTTCTGGCTGTCGCGCCTGTACGACTTCCACCTGCCGCGCGAGGCGGAGATGCTTACGCCGCACGACCCCGGCCACTTCGAGCGCATCCTGCGCGAACGCATCAACCAGCCGGTGCCGCCGCTCTTCTGATGGAAAAATTGCCGGCAGCCACGGGGTGGCAATGGATCAAGCAGGGCTTCGCGCTGTTTCGCAAGCAGCCGGCGGAGATGTCCACCCTGTTCCTGAGCTACATGTTCCTGATGATGATCCTGCCCATCATCCCGGTGGTGGGCCAGATATTGCCGCTGCTGCTGATACCCGTGTTTTCCATGGCCTTCATGCAGGCCTGCGTGAAGATCGAGAAGGGCGAGCGGGTCTATCCCAACCTGCTCCTGACGGGCTTCCGGTCCGCGGGATTGTCGCGCCTGCTCTGGCTCGGCCTGCTGTACGTCTGCGCCGCCGCGCTGGCCATAGGCGCCTCCACCCTGGTCGATGGCGGCGTGTTCTGGAAGGTGATGGCCGGCAGCGCCAGGGTCGACGTGGAAACCATGCGGCATTCCAACATCCGCCTCGCCATGCTGGTGTCGGGCCTGCTCTATGTGCCGGCCGCGATGGCGTTCTGGTATGCCGCCCCGCTGATCGCGTGGCAGGACATGGGCATCGTCAAGGCGCTGTTCTACAGCTTCCACGCGGTGCGCCGCGCCGGCCGCGCCTTCCTGCTGTATGGCCTGGGCTGGGGCCTGCTGGGCGTGCTGTTCCCGCTGTTGCTCAGCACCGTGCTGGGCTGGATCACCGGCTCGCCGACGCTGATGGTGGTAGTGCTGCTGCCGCTGTCCATGGTGCTGACGGTGGTGATGTACTGCTCCTTCTATCCCAGCTACACCACGGTGTTCGGCCGGCCTGCCGACGCGGCCTAGTCAACAGTTACGCAATGTGCGACATCGCACCGATGAGACGGCGGCCAGCGGTTACTCTGAGCTTTGACTTTTCCCGGTACGGGAAAACCATTCATCAAAGAAAAGGAGTACGACGTGGGACTTTTATCGTTCGTCAAGGAAGCAGGCCAGAAATTGTTCAATCTCGGCGGCAACGACGCCAAGGCAGCCACCCCGGCCGCCGCGCCTTCACCGGCTGCGCCTCCGACCCAGGCTGAAGTCGCCGCCCTGAACGATACGGCGGCTAATGCCATCCTCACCTACATCAAGACCCAGAACCTGCCGGTGGACAACCTGCAGGTGAAGTTCGACGGCGCCAGCGCCACGGCGACCGTGAGCGGCCAGGCCAAGGACCAGGCGACCAAGGAAAAAGTGGTGCTCTGCTGCGGCAACATCCACTCCGTCGAACATGTTGATGACCAGATGACGGTGGCGGCGTCGGCGCCGGAAGCCAAGTATTACACCGTGGTCAGCGGCGACACGCTGTCGAAGATTTCCAAGCAGATGTATGGCGACGCCAACAAGTACAACGCGATCTTCGAGGCCAACAAGCCGATGCTGACCAGCCCGGACAAGATCTATCCTGGCCAGATGCTGCGCATTCCGCCGCAGGCCTGAGAGCGGGAATGAACAACGGGGCGCAATGCGAATAAACGCATTGCGCCCCGTTTCGTTTCAGCTGTTCCGTCACCGTCGGCTCAGCCGCGCCTGACCTTTTCCAGCAGCTTGGTGGTGGAGCGGTCATGGCGGAATTCGATCGCCACTGCCTGGCCGCCGTAGGCCAGCACCGCCTGGCCTTCCGGAATCGCGGCCATGTCGTAGTCGCCGCCCTTCACATAGATGTCGGGATGCGCCAGCAGCACCGTCTCCAGCGCCGTGTCGTCGTCGAAGGGCACGGCCAGGCTGACCGATTCCAGCGCCGCCAGCAAGGCCATCCGGTCTTCACACTGGTTGAGCGGCCGGTCGTCGCCCTTGCCCAGGCGCCTGACCGACGCATCGGTATTGACCGCCACCACCAGCGAGGCGCCCAGGCTCCTGGCCTGGGCCAGGTAGGTCACGTGGCCGCGATGCAGGATATCGAACACGCCATTGGTCAGGACCACCGGCTTGGGCAGTTGCGCCACCCGCGCCGCCAGTTCCGCCCGGGAGCAGAGCTTGCGCTCGAAATCGGGCGTGGCGGCAGGCAGCGGCGGCACCGGCATCAGGCGTCCTGCGGCACTGCTTCGGCAGCCAGGCGGCCGGCGACTTCCTTGCGGTAGCGGTTCAGTTCCTGGACGGTGGCGAACGGCCGGTCGAACAGCAGCGCCATGTTGTGCAGGATGCGGTCGACCACCTTCTTTTCCCATTCGGCGTCGAAGCGGATCTGGTTATCCAGCCAGGCTTCCAGCCATTCCGGGTCCGGCAGGCGGCTTTGCACGGTGTCGTTCGGAAACAGTGCCTGGTTCACATGCAGGTTGGTCGGGTGCAGCGGCTTTTCGGTGCGGCGGGCCGACGCCATCAGCACGCCGATCTTGGCAAAGGCGGCGCGCGCCACATCGCCGTGTTCAACCAGCGCCTTCTTCATGTAGCGCAGGTAGGCGCCACCATGGCGCGCCTCGTCCTGGCTGATGATCTTGTAGATGTTCTTGATGACGGGCTCGCTATGCCATTCGGAGGCGCAGCGATACCAGTGGTTGAGGCGGATTTCGCCGCAGAAGTGCATCATCAGGGTTTCCAGCGGCGGCGCCGGGTCGAACTCGAACCGCACGTTGTGCAGCTCTTCCTCGGTCGGCACCAGTTCCGGGCGGAAACGGCGCAAATATTCCATCAGCACCAGCGAATGCTTCTGCTCTTCGAAAAACCAGACGGACATGAAGGCGCAGAAGTCGCTGTCACCGCGGTTGTCACGCAAAAACATTTCAGTTGCCGGCAGCGCGGACCATTCGGTGATCGCATTCATCTTGATGGTCTGCGCCTGCTCGTCAGTCAGCTTGCTGCCATCGAATTGATCCCACGGAATGTCGCGATCCATGCTCCAGCGCACCTGCTCGAGCGATTTAAACAGTTCTGGGTACAACATGAGAAGCTTTCGTTGGATGAATTAAGCCTTTGATTTTACCAATAAACGATCATTTGACGCACCCTGCCGGCACGATTCGTAGCTTTTACTCAACCAGCTTTGATAGTGTGTCAAGAATTGTTTCTTGGAGTGAAGCAGAATTAAGTCCTCCGTGACCAAAGCACGGTTTCTCCGTAAGGTGTAATACCCCGCACGGGCATTACACTGATGGCCGATCAAGGATACATGCCGGCTACGCGACCCCGGTCTGCAACCACGGTGCAATGCCCTTTGGGTATTGCACCCCACCGGACATACGCCGCAAGATTTCGGCTACCGGTTTATCATGGCCTTTTCGTCGGGAGGCTTCCATGGGTTTGCATCGCCTGTTTCTGTGCGCCGGCATCGCGCTTGCCAGCGGCCCTGCATGGGCGCAGACGCCGCCGGCGCCGTCCTGTCCGGCGCTGCTGGACCACCAGTTCAAGCGGCTGCAGGACGATGCGCCGCAGAATCTCTGTCAATACGCCGGGAAGGTGGCGCTGGTGGTCAACACCGCCAGCTATTGCGGCTACACCAGCCAGTACGAAGGCCTGGAAGCGCTGTACGCCAAATACCGCGGGCGCGGCCTGGTGGTGCTGGGATTTCCATCGAATGACTTCGGCGGCCAGGAGCCGGGCAACAGCAAGCAGATCGCCGACTTCTGCTACAACACCTATGGCGTGAAGTTTCCGATGTTCGCCAAGTCCGGGGTGACCGGCAAACAAGCCAATCCGCTGCATGCGCAGCTCGCGGCGGCCACCGGCCAGATGCCGGCGTGGAACTTCCACAAGTACCTGGTGGGACGGGACGGCAAGGTGATCGCCAGCTACCCGAGCCAGGTCACGCCGCAGGACGGCCGGCTGAAAGCCGCGATCGAAAAGGCGCTGGGCTCCTGACCCGCTTTTCGAGCCGGGAGCTCAGCGCCATGGACGGGGCGACTTACCACATGGCCTTGCCGCCACCGTCCTTCACTTCGCCTTTCCACAGGTCGGCCACCTGCTTCACCACCGCCGGCGGCATGGCCACGTAATCCAGTTCGGCGGCCATCGCGCCGCCTTCCCTGTAGGCCCAGTCGAAGAACTTCAGCACGTCGCGCCCCTTGGCCGAGTCGGCCTGGCTGCGATGCATCAGGATGAATGAAGCGCCCGTCACCGGCCAGGCGTTCTTGCCGGCCTGATCGGTCAGCACGACGGCCATGCCCGGTGTCCTGGACCATTCGGCATTGGCGGCGGCGGCCTTGAAGGTTTCATCGTCCGGCTGCACGAACTGGCCGTCGCGATTCTTCAGCTGGACATGGGCAATATTGTTTTTCTTCGCATAGGCATATTCGACATAGCCGATCGCGCCCTTCATCCGCTGCACGTTGGCGGCCACGCCTTCATTGCCCTTGCCGCCCACGCCCACCGGCCATTTCACCGCGGTGCCGGCGCCGACCGTGCTCTTGAAGTCCGGGCTGGTCTTGGACAGGTAATCGGTCCACAGGAAGGAAGTGCCGGAACCGTCCGCGCGATGCACCACGGTGATGTCGGCGTCAGGCAGCTTCACGCCCGGGTTCAGCGCCGCGATGCCGGCTGCATTCCACTTGGTGATCTTGCCAAGGTAGATGTCGGCCAGCACCGGGCCGGTCAGTTTCAGCTGGCCGGCGGCGATGCCGTCCAGGTTCACCACCGGCACCACGCCGCCCATGATCGCCGGAAACTGCAGCAGGCCTTCCTTGTCCAGCTCCTCGGCCGCCAGCGGCATGTCGGAGGCGCCGAAGTCTACCGTTTTCGCCTTGATCTGCTTGATGCCGCCGCCGGAGCCGATCGACTGGTAGTTCAGGCCGGTGCCGGTGGCCTTCTTGTAGGCCTCCGCCCATTTGGCATAGATCGGGTAGGGAAAGGTGGCGCCGGCGCCGGTGATGTCCGCGGCGTGGGCGGAAGCAACGAGAACAACAGCGCCGACGGCGACTGCCATGGATTTCCTGATGGCTTTGAACATGATGTTTCCCTTGAGTGATGAACAAGCTGACTGCGACAAACGAACTGCGCGCACTGTAGCCAATCACTGTGACAACAGCGTGACAGCGGCGTACCGGGCAGGAACTGGCTGCCAATCGCGCCCGGAGCGGGTTTGCGTCAAGGGTTGCAAGGAATCTTTGGTGTTCCAGGCACTCCATTTGGAAAGCCCGCACACAGCCGGCGTGCGCCATCGGCCACGCGACGCCCGCCCTGGGTCAAACACCACCGGAGGAAAGCATGATGGAAACAGTGAACAACACGAACGACAGCAGCAGCAGCCCCGAGCAGCAGTTCCGCTATCCGGAGGGCATGAAGGTCTACGGCATGATCATCGACGACCGCATTCCCAGCGCGCTGGTGCGGGTGGGCCTGAATGCGCTGAGCAAGGTCGACGCCGACCTGCTGGTGTTCCTGTGCCTGGAAACCGATGACATCCGCGACCGCACCGACTGGGAGGAACTGGCCAGCGAGATCCGCTTCGGCAACGGCAAGCAGGGCGCGTATGAAGTCCGGCTGGTCAATTCCCATGAAGAGCTGATGTATGCGTCGCTGAACATGCGGGTGATCCGGCTGCCGGAATACACGGTGATCTGAACGCCGCCTTCGTGGCCGGCGGCTTGCGCTCTGCCAACGGGCCCGGCCATAGCGCCGGCTATACTGGCCCTCCCCCTTCGTAGCGGCCGCCTTATGGAAATCGAACTCAAGCTCCTGATCGAGCCCGCGCATGCGCAGGCCCTCGTTGATCATCCGCTGCTGAAAAAACATGCCGGCGCGGCGCCGACGCGGCATCAGATGGACACCACCTATTTCGACACGCCCGACCTGTATTTCAGCCGCCACCGGGCGGCGCTGCGGGTGCGGCATGCCGACAATGCCTGGGTGCAGACGCTGAAGGACGGCAACCAGGTCCAGGGCGGGCTGCACAGCCGCAACGAATGGGAGACCGAGGTCGATGCCGAGGCGCCCGACCTGGCGGCGCTGCGGGAGGCCGTCGGCCATGGCAGCGCCTGGTTCGAGCGGCTGGCTGATACCAAATTGCAGGAGGCAATCGCGCCGGTGTTTTCCAACCGCATCGACCGCACCGCCTGGCTGCTGGACTTCGGCGAGGGCCGGCAGGCCGAACTGGTGCTGGACCAGGGCGAACTGCGCCGTGGCGAACAGCGCGAGGCCATCAGCGAGATCGAACTGGAAGTCAAATCGGGCGACGCCGCGCCGCTGTTCGACTTCGCGCTGGCGCTGCTGGACGACATCCCGCTGCGCCTGGGCAATGCCAGCAAGAGCGCGCGCGGTTACGCGATGATGCATCCGGCGCCGCCGCCGCTGGTCAAGGCGGCCCCGGTCGAACTGGCCGGCGCGATGGCGGTGGAACAGGCGCTCCAGGCCATCGCCGGCAACTGCATTGCGCAGATGCAGGGCAACGAGGCCGGCGTGATGCAGGGCGGCGACCCGGAGCATGTGCACCAGATGCGGGTCGGGCTGCGCCGGCTGCGTTCGCTGCTGAAGATGTTCGAGGCGCTGGCGCCGCTGCCGGCCGGGCTGGATGAGGAACTGCGCTGGCTCGGCGGCGAACTGGGCGCGGCGCGCGACTGGGAAGTGCTTGCCGGCGACACCCTGTCGGACCTGATGCATGAACAGAACGACGCGCTGCTGCCGCCGCTGCAGCAGGCGGCCCAGGCGCAGGCCGACGGCAATCGCGCCCGCGCCGCGCAGGCGGTGGGCTCGGCCCGTTATGCCCGGCTGCTGCTGAAGCTAATCGCCTGGCTGCATGGCGCGCGCTGGCAGCATGAAGCGTCGCCGGAACAGCGCCAGGCCCTGTCCGCGCCGGTTGGCCGCTTTGCCCGGCGCGTGCTGAAGCAGGGCGAGCGCCGGATGAAGCGGCGCGCCCGCAACCTCGCGCATGCCGACGCGCCGGCCCGGCACCGGCTGCGTATTGCCGCCAAGCGCATGCGTTACGCCACGGAGTTCCTGTCCAGCCTGTATCCGCAACGCCAGGTGCGGCCGTTCGTGCGGGCGCTGACGGCGCTGCAGGACAGCCTGGGCGGGCTCAACGATGCCGCGGTGGCCCAGGGCCTGCTGCGCGACCTGGCGCAACGCCAGCCGTCCCAGGCGCTGGCCGCCGGATTCGCCTGCGGCCTGTTGCAGGCGCGCGAGCCGGACGCGCTGCGCAAGCTGTGCAAGCGCTGGAAAAGCCTGCGGCGGGTGCCGCAGCCAGGATGACGGAACGCATGCGCTGGCGGCCGCCGCCGGCGCGTCATCAGGACGTCATCCAGCCATGATGAAGTCGCGCTGCAATCGTTCGTCATCGGGCCGGCAAGCTTGGCGTCCCGGCCATGCGGTCCCGCAGGCGCGGCACGCTGGCGGCAGCCCGTTTCACCGGCATGCCCGACCATTGCCGGCGCCGGCGGAACTGGATATATTATTTATACAATTAATTTCGGGAGCGCTTCGTGGCAAAAGATTCCAATGAACTGTCCTTACCCACCAGGAAACCCGCCGTGCCCAGGCAGAGGAAAGTCCTGGCGGCGCTTGCGCCGACCGTGGCTTCGCCTGAAGTGATGCTGCCCGAGGTGGCGCTGGACCAGGAGACTGCCCAGCCCGCCGCGCCCGTCACCGAAAAGAAGAAGGACAAGGATAAAGACAAGGACAAGCCCAAGGCGAAGAAGCAGAAGCTGGTGCGCGACAGCTTCACGATGCCGGAAGCCGAATACGAGGTGCTGGCCGACATGAAGAAAACCTGCATCAAGGCAGGCGTGGCGGTGAAAAAGAGCGAATTGCTGCGGGTGGCGGTGTCGCTGCTGCGCAAGATGGACGTCGCCGAGATCCAGCAGGCGCTCGGCACGCTCACGCCGGTCAAGGCGGGCCGTCCCAGCAAGCAGAAATAATTCTCCCGCCGCGCCGGCTCCTAGGAGCCGGCGCCGGCGCCGGCTATAGCCATGCGCAGCGCATCCATGCGGTAGGGCTTGTCGATCAGGGCCGCCGCCACGCCCTGCGGCGCTTCGTCCACCATGACCAGCCGCAGCGACGGATAGGCGCTTGCGACGTCGCCTGCCTGAGCGCGGTCGGCGACATCGTCGGCGACCAGCATGACGTCCGTCGCCGACCCGGCCAGCGCCTCGCGCGCCTGGTCCAGGCTGGCCACGCCGTGCGGCGCATGGCCCAGGAGCGACAGCATGTCGCAGACGATCTGGCGCGAATCCTCCTGCTGTTCCACCACCAGCACCCGCTGCGCCGTGCGCGGCGTTGCGACCTGGGCCAGCGCCTGGCGCACGCCGAGCGCAAGCTGTTCGCGCCGGTAGGGTTTTTTCAGCAGCAGCGGCTCGGCGCCGTTGACGCCCTGCAGCACCGCGCCGCGGGTATGGCCCGAGGCGTACAGCACGGCCAGGCCGGGACGCAGCGCCAGGGCTGCGCGCACCATATCCGCCGCGCGCAGCGCGCCCGGCATCACCACGTCGGTAAACACCAGATCGGCCGGCACGCCCTGGCGCAGCATGTCGAGCGCGGCCTGCGCGTCGCCGGCGCTGCGCACCCGGTAACCCAGCTGGCCCAGCATCGTGGAGACCGAATCCCGGACCGCCTCATCGTCCTCCACCACCAGGATGTGTTCGTTGCCGCCCTGCGGCGCCGGGCCGGCCGCCTCCGGCGCCGCGCTTTCCGACGCGGTGCTGCGCGGCAGGAACAGGCGCACCGTGGTGCCGGCGCCGGGCACGCCGTCGATATCGATATGCCCGCCGCTCTGGGCAACGAAGCCGTAGGCCATCGCCAGCCCGAGGCCGGTGCCGGCGCCCTCGGCCTTGGTGGTGAAGAACGGCTCGAATGCGCGCTCCCGCACTTCCGGCGTGATGCCGGTGCCGCTGTCCTTCATCGCCAGCACGACATAGTCGCCGGCGGGGAGGTCTGGCCGGGAACGCAGCTCGCCGGCAGCCAGCGTCAGGTTGTCCAGGGTGATGTCGACGCTGCCGACGCCATCCATCGCGTCGCGGGCGTTGATGGCCAGGTTCAGGATCACGTTCTGCAGCTGGTCGCGGTCGATCAGGGTGTTCCACAGGGCCTCGGGCGCATGGATGGCCAGCGTGGTCGATTCGCCCAGCGCGCCGCGCAGCAGCTCTTCCATGCCGCGGACCAGCCGGGCAAGGTTCACCGCCACCGGCTGCAGCGGCTGGCGCCGGGCAAAGGCCAGGAGGCCCGACGCCAGCCGCGCGCCGCGATCGACCGCGTCCAGCGCACGCGCCATCTGCCGCGCCAGCATGCCGCCGGCAGCCACCTCGCGCTGCATCAGCTGCAGGTAGCCGCTGATGATCTGCAGCACATTGTTGAAGTCGTGGGCAATGCCGCCGGTGAGCTTGCCGACCGCCTCCAGCTTCTGCGCATGGTGCAGCGCCGCGCGCGCCTCTTCCAGCGAACGCTCATGCTCGGCGCGCAGGCGCTCGGCCTCGCGCCGGTCGCTGATGTCGCGCACGAACGCGGTGGCGGCATAGCCGCCCCCTTCGTGCGGCATGGCAGCCAGCGCAAGCTCGACCGGGATCAGGCGGCCGCTGCGATGCAGCGCCATGATCTCCTGTCGGCCCCCGGCGCCGTCGCCGCGCTCGATGAAGCGGGCGAAGCTGGCCAGGTGCCCGGCGCGCTGCTGCTTGGGAATGATCAGGCCGGCCAGGCTGCGGCCTATGGCTTCATGCGCGCTCCAGCCGAAGGTGCGTTCAGCCTGCACGTTCCAGTCGGTGATGCGCTCGTCGGGACCGACGGCGATAAAGGCGTCATAGGAGTTTTCCAGGATGACGCGGATGCGCTGCTGCTCCGCCGCGGTGGCGCTGTAGGCCACGCGCAGCGCGTCCTCGTTCTGCTTGAGACGGCTGATGTCGGTATGGGTGCCGATGGTGCGCAGCGGCCTGCCCTGGGCGTCCCGGCTGACCACCATGCCGCGCGTGAGGATCCACTTCCAGCTGCCGTCGCGGCAGCGCATGCGGATTTCCTGGGCATAGTCCGGCAGGGCGCCAGCCACATAGTCGCGCAGCACCTGCACCGCGCGCTCCCTGTCCTGCGGATGCATCAGCCTGTCCCAGCTGGCAACGCTGTCTTCCACCTCGGACTCGTCGTAGCCCAGCATTTCCTTCCAGCGCCGCGACAGCACGACTTCGCCGGTATGGTTGTTCCAGTCCCAGACGCCGTCGCCCGCGCCTTCCAGCGCGTATTGCCAGCGCAGCTGGCTGGCGCGCAGTGCGCGCGTCATGCTGCCGGCCAGCGCCAGCGCGCGGCTGCGCCCGCTTGCCAGCAGCCACACCAGGAGCGCCAGCAGCACGCCGATGCCGGCGCCGGCGCCGGCGACAAGCATCGGCGCGCCGCTGTTGAAGCGCGCCTCGAATGCGGGCGTGCTGTCGACGGCCAGCGTCCAGTCGCGGTCGGCAATGCGCAGGCGGCGCAGCGCCTGCAGCTGGGCCGGGGCGGCATTGCCGGCGACGGCCGAATCATATAGCCGGGCGTCTTCGGCCATGTCCACGCCGTCGAAGATGCGCAGCCGCACGTCGCCGGCGCGCTCCCCCAGCAGGCCCAGCATCAGGTCGTCCATGCGGAACGGCGCGCCGACCCAGGCCACCAGCGCGGCGCGCCGCTGCGCCACGGTGTCCAGCGGCAGCGCGCGGCCGTACACCGGCAGGTAGACGATCACGCCCGACTGCACATGCGGTTCCTGCTCCTGCACCAGCCGCAGCTTGCCGGTCAGCGCCGCCATGCCGCTGTCGCGCGAGCGTTCCATCGCGTCGCGCCGCGCCGGCTCGGTCAGCATGTCGTAACCCAGCGCGCGCAGGTTCATTGCCGTGGCCGGCTCGATCTGCGCAATGGCGCTGTAGATGGGCCGCTCGCCATCGGGGCGGACGGCATAGTCGCCCACGCCCTGCGCACGTACCCGCGCCACGTGGGCCTCGCGCTGGCTGGCCGGAATCAGCTCGGCGATGGCGATGCCCTGGATGCCGGGAAAGCTTTCCTCCAGCCGCAGCGTGGCCACGTACCGGGCAAAGTCGGCGCGCTCGGCCATGGCGTGGCTGCCGACGAAGCCCTGGGCGCCGCGCAACACCTGTTCATAGGTCGCCATGCGCTGCTGCAGCAGGGTCAGGATGCGGCGGACCTGGTAGTCGAAGTCCTGCTGCTGGCTGCGGGCGGCGGCGCTGCGCGCCTCATGCCAGGCCAGCGCAGTGAGCCCCAGGCACAGCAGCAGCACCAGCAGCGGCAGCAGCCAGGACAGCAACGGCACGCGCGCCGCGTCGTCCGCGGACGCCGCGCCGGACAGGGCGGCGTCCGCGCGGCCCTGTCCCTGATTCATCGGGCCTGCCCCGCGACCCAGGCGCGATAAACGCAGAGCGCCGCATGCGCGTCATTGGCGGCATACAGCATCTGCCGTTCGCTCAGCTTGCGGCTGGCCCAGTTGGTGGTGGCGACCCGCTTGGATTTTTCCATGCGCCGGCCGAGCAGGCCGGCCACCGCTTTCTTCACGCCCATCGCCTCGCGCCGGTTAGGGCGCAGCAGCTGCGCCAGGTCCAGCACGCCGCCGCAATGGATGTCGCATTTCGACGCCAGGCGTCGCAGGTCGTCGCCCAGGCCGAAACCGGCCTTGACCAGGCCGGGCGATTCAAGCACGGCGCGCAGGTCGGCCAGGTCGGCAAGATGGTCGACCTGGTAGAGAAAGCAGTGGCTGTCGGTGGCCAGCTGCACCACGTGCGGGCCGCTGGACGCTTCGCCACGCACGAAGGTGGGACGCGACTCGGTGTCGAAGCCCAGCGCATCGGCGGCTTCCAGCACCCGGCGCGCAGCGGCGGCGCCGGCGCTGTCCCTGACCAGCGTGATGCCGGCCGGGTCCAGCCCCGCGTAGGGCGGCAGGTCGGCCGGATCGTCCGGCGCCGTCACGCGGCGCTCGCATCGGCTGCAACCGCTGCCAGCACGGCGCGCAACTGGTTCAGGTCGTACGGCTTGGCCAGGGAACGCGAGCGGATGCTCAGGTGGGAGCTGATGGAGGCGCCGTAACCCGAGGCGAAGATGATCGAAAGGCCCGGCACCATGACGGCGGCCTTCTTGGCCAGTTCCACGCCCGAGATGCCGGGCAGGCTGACATCGGTAAACAGGGTGTCGAAGACGCCGTCCTTCAACGCCTCCAGCGCTTCCTCGGCGCTGCCCACGCCGGTCACTTCGTGTCCCAGCGTGGAAAGCAGCTCGCACACCAGGATGCGCGAATCCTCGTTGTCTTCCACCACCAGGATGCGCAGCGCGGCATCAGCGGCATCGGTGGCATCGGCGGACGGCGCCGGCTGGCCGGCCGCCGATGCCGGTTCGGATGCGGACGGCAGCGGTGGCGGCGCCGGCGGCGGCGCAGCGCTGCGCCCCATCGCCTGCTGCCGGTTGGCGAAGATATGGCGGATCTTGCGCGCCAGGTCGGTGCGCCGGTAGGGCTTGGACAGCAGTTCGACGCCCTCGTCCAGGCGGCCGCCATGCACGATCGCGTTCTGCGGATAGCCCGAGGTGAACAGCACGGCGATGTCGGGGATCAGGAGCCGCGCCTGGCGCGCCAGTTCCACGCTGCGCACCGGGCCGGGCATCACCACATCGGTAAACAGCATGTCGATATGCATGCCGCTGCGCAGGATCACCAGCGCGCCCTCGCCGTCGTCGGCCTTGAGCACGCGGTAGCCCAGCGTGCTCAGGATGTCGACCACGGTGGACTGCACATCGGGATCGTCTTCCGCCACCAGGATGGTTTCATTGCCGCCGATGACAGGCCCCGACAGCAGGTCGGGCAAGGCGTCCTTGGCCTGGGTCGAGCGCGGCAGATAGATGCGTATCGTGGTGCCGACGCCGACCTCGCTGTAGATGCGTATGGTGCCGCCGCTCTGGCGCACGAAGCCGTAGGCCATCGACAGGCCCAGGCCAGTGCCCTCGCCTTCCGGCTTGGTGGTGAAGAAGGGTTCGAACGCCTTTTCCAGCACCGCCGGCGACATGCCGGAACCGGTGTCGCTGACGGCCAGCATCACATAGTCGCCCGCCGGTATCGCGTCGGCCGCGCCGAATGCCTGGCCGTCCAGGCCCGCGTTGGCCAGTTCCAGCGTCAGCCGGCCCTCGCCCTGCATGGCGTCGCGCGCATTGATCACCAGGTTCAGGATCACATTCTCGATCTGGCCGGGGTCGGCCAGGGTGTTCCACAGGTCCGGCGCGACCACGGTGCTGACGCTGACCGCCTCGCCCAGCGCGCGCCGCAGCAGGTCGTCCATGTTGCGCACCAGGTCGCCGAGATTGATCACCACCGGCTGCAGCGGCTGGCGCCGGGCAAAGGCCAGCAGCTGCGACGCCAGCTTGGCGCCGCGCAGCACCGCCGCCAGCGCGGTGTCGAGCCGCTTCTGCGCCGCCTGGTTGCCCGCCAGCTGGCCCTGCAGCAGCTGCAGGTTGCCGCCGACCACCTGCAGCACATTGTTGAAGTCATGCGCGACGCCGCCGGTCAGCTGGCCGATCGCTTCCATCTTCTGCGCCTGGCGCAGCGCGTTCTCGGCGTCGGCGCGGCGGCTGATCTCTTCCACCACGCGCTGCTCCAGGGTTTCATTGAGGTCGCGCAGCGTGGCCATGTGCTGGCGGCGCGCGGTGATGTCGGTGAAGGTGCACAGCGCGCCTTCGAGCACGCCGTTGCGGCGCACCGGATGCGAGCGGTACTCCACCGGGAAGCTGCTGCCGTCGACGCGGAAGAACACTTCCTCGTCGACCAGCGCCGACTCGCCGGTGCGGGCGGTGCGCAGGATCGGACATTCGTCGGGCGCGTAAGGCGCGCCGTCCGGATGGCTGTGGTGGATCAGGTCGTGCAGCGGCTTGCCGATGACCTGCGAGGCCTGGGTGAAGCCCAGCATGCGCATGAAGGCGCGGTTGCACAGGGTGGTGCGGCCATTGCGGTCGATCGAATAGAAGCCTTCCTCGGTCGAGTCCAGCAGCAGGCGGATGAATTCATTGCTCTGCTGGATGCGCGCCTCGCTGTCGCGCAGCGCCTGGTCGATGCGCTTCCTGTGGGTGACGTCGAAGGCCACGCCCAGGTAGCGCTTGCGGCCGTCGCGCTCGATCACCTTGCCGCGCCGCGCCAGCCAGCGCTTTTCGCCGTTGTCGGCGCGGGTGATCTCGTATTCGGCATATTCCAGCGGATTGGCGTCGCGCGCCAGTTTGGCCGGCCCGACCTCGTGCCGGTCCTGCGGGCTGACCATGGCCACCAGCATGCTGCCGGTGACGGGCACGCCGTCGGGCAATCCCCACAGGCGGCGATAGGTGTCGGAGCACGCCAGCTGGTCGGTATCGGGAAACCATTCGAAGCTGCCGATGCCGCCGGCTTCCTGCGCGATGCGCAGCCGCTCGGCATTGGCGGTCTGCTCCGTCACATCGAGGCCCTGCACGAAGATGCCGGTCACCGCGCCGGACGGGTCGCGTATCGGCTGATAAACGAAATCGAGCAGCACGGTGCGCGGCGCGCTGCCGTTGGCGCCGCGCAGCTTCAACTGCATTTCCTTGCCGATGTAGGGTTCGCCGCTGGCATAGACCTGGTCCAAAAGCGTCACGAAGCCCTGCTCCACCACTTCCGGCAGCGCCTCGTGGACCGGCTTGCCGATGATGTCCTCGCGTCCCACCAGGTGGCGGTAGGGCGCGTTGGCGACGGTGAACACATGGCGCGGGCCGCGCAGCACCGCGGTGAAGCCCGGCGTCTGCTCGAACAGGCTGCGCAGGAATTCGCTCTCGTCGGCGCGCGCATGGCGCTGGGTGTCGGCTTCCAGGCGTTCCGCGGCGATCGCTTCGTGCAGGCGCCGCACCATGCCGCTGTCCGGGCTGGCCTGCGCCTGCGGCGCTGGTTCGGTAACCGTGACCAGGTAGCCGGCATCGTTGCCGTCCTCGGCGCCATTCCTGCCCAGCGGGGTGTAATACAGGTCGAACGCCTGCCGGCCAATGGAAAGATGCTGGCATTGCGGCACGCCTTCGCGACCGTCGCCACCGGCCGGCAGCAGTTGCGGCCACGCGGCCGCGGCCGGCTTGCCGAAGGCGTCGGCATCGCGCTCGCCGGCCAGCGCGGCGAAGGCCTGGTTGTAGATCAGCGTATGCTGCGGCCCCCACAGCAGCAGCATGGGCAGCGGCGCGTTGCACAGGATATCGGCTGCGGTGCGCAATACCGGCGACCATGCCTGCTGCGGCCCCAATGGCGTGGCAGACCAGTCGAGGGCGCACAGGCGCGAACGTGTCGCTTCCGGATTCAACCGAATAATCGCATTCATTCAGATTCAGGCTTTGGGCCGGGAGCCGGCGCAGGGAGTTGGCATGTGGAGCCTGAAATTCTAAATGGTAATGCTGCCAAGGGTGGCAAAACAATTGCCTTTACACGCTGCGGAACAAACCAGCCATGCCGGCCGCCTCAATTGCCCCTGGCCGGGAATCCCGAGTTGCCCAGCACCAGGCCTTCCACCGGCTCTTCCGGCGCGCTTTCCGGGGTGGTCTCGCGTGCCTGCTCGGGAGGTACAAGATCGGATGCCGGGGCGGCGCCCTGCGTAGCCTGTTTTGTCTTTTGCTGATGCGGCGGCTGGGAGCGCGGGTCGCCCGGCATTTCGCTGAACTGGTCGTCCTTCGCGGTTTCGATAAAAAGCTGCTCTTCGACCACGGTCTGCAGCTGGCTGCCATCCTGCGGATGGCCGCTGCGATTCTTTGCCGGCTCGACGCCGGCTGGCGCGCCATTGTCCGGTCCGGCCGGTCCTGTCGTTCTGCTGGCCACGATAAGTCTCCTTGTTTTCCTGACAATTCTGCATCATAGGCGCAAGCCTTTCGCGCTGGTGTCAGAGAGGCGGCGGCCATTGCGTAGGAAAACGCTGATTTTCCAATCCGGCCAGGGCTTGACTGAATGCCGGGGGCAAATGGCTTCTTACAGTAAAATCGACCGGTATACGAACTGCGAGCGAGGTGTTGCAATGAGTGATCAGACCGATAAAGAGCAGTTTGCGGCCGACCTGGAGCAGCGTTTCCAGGACCTGATGCAATGGGCCGTCACCAGCTGGCCGGACCGGGAGCGTCCGGTTTCCCTGGCTGACTTCGAGGATGTCAGGAAAGCGGTGCATGCCATCAGCCAGCGCGTGCGCCATCCCAGGGGCGAGGCGCTGGCGCCCTCCGAAGGCGGCGCCCAGTTCGTCAGCGTCGCGCCCGCGCCCTGGCCTTGAACGCCACGCCAGCCCTCATGCCCGATGACGTCCCCGGCGCCTCCCGGCCTGGTGCGCCGGCGCACGCGCGCGTCCCTGACGGCCACGTGCGCTGGCGCGCCAGGCCGCCGCAGCACCGGAGGTAGGCCAGAGTGAGCCAGACAGCACAGAGCAATTTCGATTTGCTCGCCGGCGGCGGCGAGATGCGCGCCCGCATGCGCAGCCACGACTGGAGCGATTCGCCGCTGGGACCGCCGGCCACCTGGCCGTCGTCGCTGCGCACCGCGGTCGGCATCATGCTCAACTCCAGCTTCCCGATGTTCCTGGCCTGGGGCCCGGCGCTGACCTTCCTGTTCAACGACGCCTACATCCCCGTGCTGGGCAACAAGCAGCAGCATGCGCTGGCGACGCCGTTCGCGCAGCTCTGGTCGGATATCTGGTCGGACATCAGTCCGCTGGTGGACACGGCCCTGTCGGGGGAATCGATCTTCGCCGACAACCTGCTGCTGGTCATGGAGCGCAACGGCTTTCCCGAGGAAACCTACTTTACCTTCTCCTACAGCCCCATCCACGACGAATCCGGCCAGGTGGCCGGCATGTTCTGCGCCTGCACCGAGACCACGCTGCAGATCCTGTCGGAACGGCGCCAGCGCTTCCAGCTGGAAATCGCGGACCGGCTGCGCGGCCTGACCGAACCGGGCCAGATTACCGAAACCGCGTCCGCCCTGCTCGGCCGCCACCTCGGCCTGACCCGCGTGTTGTATGCGCAGATCGCCGCGGACGGGCGGCAGCTGCGCATCAACAGCGACTGGCATGACGGCAGCGTGCCGGGCATCCAGGGCCAGACCTATCCGGTTGCGAACCTCGGCGCGGCGCTGGCCGAGAACGTGCAGCGCGGCGGCCCGTTCTGGGTCACCGATATGGAGACCGACAGCCGCACCGCGGCCCACGTATCGCTGTATGACAGCGTGGCGGTGCGGGCGCTGCTGGCAGTGCCGCTGCGCAAGACCGGCCAGGAGCAAAGCCTGCTGGTGCTGGCCCAGGCCGCGCCGCGCCGCTGGCGCGACGGCGACGTGGCGCTGGCCGAGGACATCGCCGAACGCATCTGGTCGGCGGTGGAAAGGGCGTCCGCCGAAGCCAGCCGGCGCCAGGCGGAAGCGGCGCTGTCGCGCCAGCTGGCGGCCGAAGGCGACCGCCTGCGCGGCCTGTTCGAGCAGGCGCCCGGCTTCATGGCCGTGGTGCGCGGCCCCAACCATGTGTTCGAACTGGCCAACAAGAGCTTCACGCAGCTGATCGACCGCAGGAACATCCTGGGCAAGAGCGTGCGCGAGGTGTTGCCCGAGTTGCGGGCGCAGGGCTTCTTCGACCTGCTCGACCAGGTGTATGCCAGCGGCCAGCCCTTCTTCGGCCATGAGTCGCTGCTGGTGCTGCAGCCCCGGCCGGAGGTCGCGCCGGCCCGGCGCTTCATCAATTTCATCTACCAGCCGGTGCTCGGGCTGGACGGCGCGGTATCGGGCATCTTCATCGAAGGCTATGACGTCACCGACCGGCGGCTGGCGGCCGAGGCGGTGCATGACAGCGAGGAACGGCTGCGCGAGGGACTGCAGGTCGGGCGCATGGTGGTGTGGGACTGGGACCTGAAGCAGGACAAGGTGCGTTATTCCTTCAATGTGAAGGACGTATTCGGGCATGGCCAGGACGATGCGCCGCCGGGCTGGTCGGCGGTCCATCCGGAAGACATGGCCCAGATCGGCGGCGTGGTGCAGAAGGCCATCGCCGAGCGCAGGGAGTATGAAGGCACGGTGCGCATGATCCGCCCCGACAATGGCGCCACGATCTGGGTCGAGGCGCGCGGCAAGGTGGTGTGCGACGACGCCGGCGAGCCGGTGCTGGTGCGCGGCATCTCGATCGACGTCACCGAGCGCAAGCGCGCCGAGGAAGCGCTGCGCGCGGCCGACCGCAGGAAGGACGAGTTCCTGGCGATGCTGGCGCATGAACTGCGCAATCCGCTGGCGCCGATCAGCACCGCCGCCCAGCTGCTGCGCCTGGCGCAGGTGGACGATCCGCGCATTGCCCGGACCAGCGACATCATCAGCCGGCAGGTGGAGCACATGACCAGCCTGATCGACGACCTGCTGGATGTGTCCCGGGTCACGCGCGGCCTGGTCACGCTGGAAAAGGAAGCGGTGATGCTGGACCAGGTCGTTGCCAGCACCCTGGAACAGGTGCGTTCGCTGGTGGAGTCGCGGCGCCATCATCTCGATATCGATATCGCGCCGGGCATGCCGCCGCTTCTGGGCGACCGCATCCGCCTGGTCCAGATCTGCACCAACCTGCTCAACAATGCCGCCAAGTACACGCCGCCGGGCGGCGAGCTGCAGCTGCGGGCGCGGGTGGAGGACGGCATGCTGGCGCTGACGGTCTCCGACAACGGCATCGGCATGCCGCCGGACCTGCTGCCGCATGTGTTCGACCTGTTTACCCAGGGCGAGCGCTCTCCGGACCGCGCCCAGGGCGGATTGGGTCTCGGGCTGGCCCTGGTCAAGAGCCTGGCGGAACTGCATGGCGGCCGGGTGGCGGCCCATAGCGAGGGGCCGGGCAAGGGCAGCACGTTCTCGGTCTACCTGCCGCTGGCGCCGGGCCAGCACCTGAGCCTGCCGCCCGTGCAGGATGGCAGCCATCAGGCGCACGTCGCGCCGGCCTCTTCAGTGCTGCTGGTGGATGACAACGTCGACGCCGCCAATACGCTGGCGATGCTGCTGGAACTGCAGGGCTACCAGGTCTCGGTGGCCTACCAGGCGCAGGACGCGCTGGAGCAGGCGGCGGCACAGGCGCCCGGCATCTGCCTGCTCGACATCGGCCTGCCGGACATGGACGGCTATGAACTGGCGCGCCGCCTGCGCGCCTCGCCCGCCACCAGCGACGCCGTGCTGATTGCGCTGACCGGCTACGGCCAGGCGCAGGACCGCGAGCGCTCGGTGCTGGCGGGCTTCGACCATCACCTGGTCAAGCCGGTGGAGATCGACCGGTTGATCGCGCTTCTGGCGCGCATCGGCAGGCAGGCCCGCGCCGCCTGATTCGGGGCGGCGCCGCCTTGCCCGCCAGCGCTCAGGCCTTGGGCGCGCGCTTTTTGGCCACCGTCTTGCGGGCGCGCGGCTTGGCCTTCTCCGCTTCCGGCGCCTTGGGTTCGCTGCGCGACTCGGCGCGCGGCTCGGCGGTCACCGCCGTGCTGACGGCCTGCTTGAACTGATCCTGCAGCAGGTTCCACCAGGCTGCCGGATTGGCGAAGGCGGTGGCATTGCCCATGTCGGCATTGGCCTGCGGCGGCTCGCTTCCCGGCTGGTCGCCGGCGCCCGGCGTGGGCGGTTTTTCTGCCTGCGGCGGGGCAAACGAGAAGGCCTTGCCCATATCCGCGGCGGGCTTGCTGTCGGCCGACGCCGGCTGCGGCATGCCGGCCTGCGCCAGGGAATTCATGCTGTTGCTCATGGTGTGCAGCGCGGCCAGCGTGGCGCTCTGGACTTCCAGCGCCTGTATCGTGCTGCGCAGCATGCTCATGTTGACGTTGAGCCAGGACTCGACTGCCTTCAGGTCGGCAATCTGCTTGTTCACGTCGTCGACGGACAGGGAAGGCATTGCCATGCCGGGTATCTTCATGCCGCCCCACAGGTTCTTGACGAACTCCAGTGTGTCGGTCATCGCGCCCACGCCTGGAATGCCGGACATGCTCGAATCTGCCATGCTGATCTCCACGTTTGATGTCCGACTAGCGTAGCAGAAAAGCCACATAAAAAAACCTGCCCGGGCAACGATTCCAGTGGCGGGTTAATACATCTTGACCTTGATCGAAGCCGGAGTTCTACGGCCGCGTCATCCGGCAACTGGTCGGCAGGGCGGTTTCCTCGACCGACAGATAACGCTCGGTGCGAAAGCCGTAGCCGCTGCCTTCATTGTCGAAGCGCGCGCCCTCGCCCTTTTTCTGCATCACCGACACATACAGCGGCTGGATCAGCTGATGGTCGGCGGCGCGCATGGTGGCCTGGTGGAAGCTGTTCCTGAACTGCGCGCCTTCCAGCGCCCGCGCCACCGCCGCCGCCTCCGTGCTGCCGGCCTTTTCGATCGCCGCCGCCAGCATGGCCACCATCACATGCATGCGCAGATGCACGTAGTCGTCCTTCGGCGACGGATAGCGCTTGCCGAAAGCCTGGTAGAACGCGTCGCTGGCCGTGCCGCCTGCATTCGGATGCCACTCGGCCACTGCCCGCACCCGTCCCACGCCGGCGTCGCCAATCGCGGCCGGCGCGCCCAGGCCGTTGCCGTAGAAGGTGTAGAACTTGGCGTCCAGGCCGGCCTCGCGCGCCGCCTTGACCAGGAGCGTCAGGTCGTTGCCCCAGTTGCCGGTGACGATGCTGTCGGCGCCGCTGGCGCGGATCTTGGCCACGTAGGGGGAAAAGTCCTTGATCTTGCCGATCGGGTGCAGTTCGTCGCCGACGATGGCAATGTCCGGCCGCTTGGCTTCGAGCATGCTGCGCGCCGCCTTCGCGGTCTGGCGGCCGAAGCTGTAGTCCTGGCCGATCAGATAGACCTTCTTCGCATGGCTGTCCTGGCGTATCACCTCGGTCAGCGCATGCATGCGCATGTCGGCATGGGCGTCGAAGCGGAAATGCCAGAAGCTGCATTTTTCATTGGTCAGCGCCGGGTCCACCGCGGAATAGTTCAGGAACAGGATGCGCTGGTCGGGCGCGCGGCCATTGTGCCGCTCTACCGCGTCGATCAGCGCCGACGCCACCGCCGAGCTGTTGCCCTGCATCAGGAAGCCGATGCGCTGGTCGGCCAGGCGGCGGAATTCGATCAGCGCCTCTTCCACGCCCTGCTTGCTGTCGAACACGGTTAGCGCCAGCGGATGCCTGCCGTCGGGCAGACGCACGCCGCCGGAGGCGTTGATCTTGTCGACCGCCAGCTGGACATTGCGCGCGACGGCCTCGCCGGCATTGGCAAAGGGGCCGGACATGCCTTCGACCATGCCGATCCGGATCGGCGCGCCGGCCGCGGCGCCCTTGGCAAGAAGCAGCAGCAGCGCCGCCAGCAGTGTTCTGAACATGGTGCCCCCGCGAAAAAGGCGCCATTCTACTTGCTCTGCCGCGCCGCAGCATGACCGGCGACCGTTGGCCGCCGAGCGGCTACACTAGCGAAATGTCCGAGAAACATTCCCCCATCCAACGCTGGCGCGGTCCCCTGCTGCGCATGCTGGCCGTGCTGGCGGTGTCGCTGCTGCTGCACGCGCTGGCATTGCATTGGGCGGGCGGCCATATCGGACTGCCCTCGCTGGCCCAGGACGATGCGCCGCCGGTGGCGGTCGCCCTGCTGCCGCCGCCGGCGCCCGTTGCGACGCCCGAGCCGCCGCCACCGCCGCCGCCCAAGCCCAGGCCGCGTCCCAAGCCCAGGCCAAAAGCCGTCGCGCCACAGCAGGCCAGCGCCCCGCCGCCCGCTGCACCGCCCGCCGAGAGCACGACCGCGCCCGCGCTTGCCGATGCGGCACCGGCCGGGAGCACGGAAGCCGGCGCCTTCGCCGAGGCCCCGCCGCAAGCCGCGCCGGACTCCGCCCCCGCCCCTGCGCCTGCACCCGCGCCCGACCCTGCAGCGCCCGCGCAGGAAAGCTTGCCGCGCTACCAGGTGCGCATGCCGCCCTCGGTCGACATGAAATACGACGTGCGCGCGCTGCGCCAGGGCAAGGAAGTGTATGGCAACGGCCGCATCGTCTGGCATGCCGACGGCCAGCGCTACCGCATCGACGGCGAGGCCGGCGTGCTGTTCTTTACCGTGCTGCGCTTCCAGAGCCAGGGCGGCTTCGATGACTTTGGCGTGGCGCCGCAGAGCTATGTCGAAAAGCGCATGCGCAAGGACGAGACCGTCACCCGCTTCGAACCCAGCCCGGGCAGCATCCGCTTTTCGTCCTCCGCGGCTTCCTATCCGCGCACCGGCGGCGAGCAGGACCGCGCCAGCATCGTCTGGCAGCTGGCGTCGATCGGCCTGGGCGATCCGGCGCAATATGCGCCCGGCGCGCAGTTGCGCATCTTCGTGGCCGGCGTGCGCGACGCGGAACCCTGGCTGATCCGGGTGATCGGACAGGAACGGATCGACACGCCGGCCGGCGCGATGCAGGCCTGGCATGTCAGCCGCGTGCCGCTGCCGGGCTCGCGCGACCAGAAGCTCGACATCTGGCTGGCGCCCGAGCATTCCTGGTACCCGGTGCGGCTGCGCTTCACCGAAACCAGCGGCGAATACCTTGAACTGGCGGTGTCGGCGCTGCAGCCCGCCCCGCCGATCTGACATGGAGAACCTGCCCGCAATGCATTTCCGCACCCTCTGCACGGCGCTGCTGTGCCTCGTCGCCAGCGGCGCCGCACTGGCGGCGGCGCCGCCGAAATACCCGACCCGGCTGCCGCCGCCGGCCGAGCTGGACTACGGCATCAAGGCGCGCCAGAGCGGCCTGTCCCTCAACGGCGAAGCGACCATGCGCTGGGACCACGGCAGCCAGGGCTATACGATAGGCGTGACCACCCGCGCCATGCTGGTCGGGAAGATCCTGGACGAAAAGAGCGAAGGCGGCGTCGATGCCTGGGGCCTGGCGCCGGCGCGCTTCACCGAGCAGCGCTACCGCAAGGGCGCGACCAGCGTCACCTTCGACCGGCCGGCGAAGAAGATCCGTTTCGAGGCATCCGACCGCAGCTATCCGATCCAGGGCGGCGAGCAGGACCATGCCAGCGTGGTCTGGCAACTGAGCTCGGTGGCGCGCGCCGCGCCGGCGAAATTCAAGGCCGGCTCGAACTGGCACTTCTTCGTGGTCGGCCAGCGCGACGGCGATCCGTGGACCTTCCGCGTGGTCGGCCAGGAAAAGGTCAATGGCCCGTCCGGACCGACCACGGCCTGGCATGTGACCCGCAATCCGCCGCCCGACGCCAAGGGACGCCAGCTCGACATCTGGCTGGCGCCCGACCTGCAGTGGTACCCGGTGAAGCTGCGCTATACCGAAAACGACGGTGATTACATCGAACAGACGCTGCGGGAAGTCCGTAGCCAACCAGCAAAGTAAGGACAAACACAATGAGCAATGCAAAGGGCGCCCTGGTACTGTTTTCCGGCGGCCAGGATTCCACCACCTGCGCCGCCTGGGCGCTGGAGCGCTACGAGCGGGTCGAAACCATAGGCTTCGATTACGGCCAGCGGCATGCGGTCGAACTGGCGGTGCGCCCGGCCGTGCTGCAGTCGCTGCGCGCGATGTCGCCCGAGTGGAATGCGCGCCTGGGCGAGGACCACATGCTGGACCTGGGCCTGTTGGGCCGCATCTCCGACACGTCGCTGACCAACGACGTGGCGATCGCGATGCAGGAAAACGGCCTGCCCAACACCTTCGTCCCGGGCCGCAACCTGCTCTTCATGATGGTGGCCGCCACCCTGGCCTACCGCCGCGGCCTGGACGTGCTGGTGGGCGGCATGTGCGAGACCGACTACTCCGGCTACCCGGACTGCCGCAACGACACCATGCAGTCGCTGCAGACCACGCTCAACCTCGGCATGGCGACCGACTTGCGCATCGAGACGCCGCTGATGTGGATAGACAAGGCCCAGACCTGGGAACTGGCGCGCGAACTGGGCGGCGAGGCGCTGGTGGAAATGGTGCGCACCGAGACCCATACCTGCTATCTCGGCGAGCGCGGGGAGTTGCATGACTGGGGATATGGATGCGGGGTTTGCCCGGCTTGTGAGTTGAGGGCGAAGGGATATCGGGCGTTCAGGGAAAAGGCTTAGCATGGAATGGGCGGCAGGCCGCCACATTCCCGCTTCGTCACAGGGTGGAAGAACAGCCGACCTGCCTGACCTGCAACTGCCCAGGGATGACATTTTGCGAAAAATGCCAGCCGTCTTCAGTCCACGATGCGAAGAAAGAATCATCGGATGAGATCGGATCGGTGGTGTAGCCGGATGTATTGCTGCCGGTAATGGCCTTGCAAAGCGAATTCATTGTCTGCAAGCCTGATGGCTCCTGGAACATTCCCAGTTCAACCAGTACAACGCCATTCACCCTCGGTTGGAAACAGGTGACCGAACGATCCAGCTGAATAACACCGTCGCAAGTCAGGATGGCGCCTTTAATGATCTGCGTAGCCAGGAATTTTCCGATGGGCGCAGTCTCTGGCGCGTTTTCCCCTGCTGCGCCCTTGTCTCCCGTTGCGCCTGCCGGCCCGGCAATGCTGTTCCCATTGCAGACATACCGGGTTTCCTGCACCTCGCCATCATCCAGCAGTCCATTGCCGTTCACATCTGCGCCAAGCTGCAGCTTCTGCCCACCGGATGCACAATTCGCGCCGGCCGGCTCGGCAACGGTACGCACCAGCGTGCTGGTTCCGGGTGCGCCGTTGGCGCCATCCTTGCCGTTGGCGCCGTCCTTGCCATTGGAGCCATCGCCGCAGCCGGCCAATGCCAGGCTAACAAGCAATGCCGTAGCCAGAACTGAAAGTGTTCCTGATGCCATGTAGTTTCTCCCCGTGGATGAATGTCTGCTGAAACGACGTGTATATCGTCAGACGACGTGGATGAAACTCTGGCTGACGTTTGTCGATACACCATCCTGTAGTGGAGTTTTACTGGCCGGTGTTCAACCGCGTCGTTCATCGTTATTGGGAATACTTTTGGCGGAAAACCGGCCACATGCGCCGCCCGGTGCAACCGGCATGTCGCCGGCTTCTACAGTCTGGAGGCGGCCTGGCCTTTGGAGGGGAATGAGAAGCGCCAGCAGCAAGGCCGGCGCACAAGGTCAGGGCCTACTTCAGCGCCTGCGCCGTCTGCAGATGCCCGCGCAACTCCTCCGCGCCGGACATCGTATAGTCCTTGTTCAGTTCCAGCTTCACCAGCGCGGTCAGCTGCTGCGGCAGCAGCTTGCGCAGCATGCCCAGGAACTGGGGCGACACCACCAGGCACAGTTGCTGGAACCGCCCTGCCCGCTGCGACTCCTCCAGATAGGCGACGATGTCGCGGGCGAACAGTTCGGCCGCATGCTCGTCGGGTGTCTGGCGTGGCTCGTAGAGCTTGTTGGGCGCGGCGCCGCCGGTGTTGTGCATGCTCTTGGTGCCGGCGGTCGGGCCGATCTTGTCCGACTCGCTGCTCTCGGCGATGCGCAGTCGCGCGCCGTCGTTGACCATGTCATTGACTTCTTCCAGCGGCGCGGCCGCGTTGGCCTGGGAAAAAAACCTTGCCCGGCTTGCATTTGCTGAGACGATCCACGTAGCGTTCATGTTGTCCTTGTCCTGGCTGTCTGTTGAGAGAAAAGTTCGATGCCTGTGCCAACCGAAATGTTCCGCGCCGGCGGCCCCGATGCCGCCGCCAGCCCGCGCCGGCTTGCGCATATCGATGTCCTGCGCGGCATGGCGGTGTTTGGCATTCTGCTGGTCAATGTCTGGTCGTTTGTCTGGGGCTTCGGCGCGCTGCGTTATGGCGCCATTGCCGAGCCGTCCTGGCCGGACCGCGTTGCGGTCTTTGCGGTGGCCCTGCTGGCGGAGCAGAAGTTCTATCCCATCTTCGCTTTCCTGTTCGGCGCCGGTTTCGCGCTGCAGGCCCGTTCGCTGCGGCGCCGCCTGCGGGACCCGAGCCAGGTACGTGCCGCGCTGCGCCATCGTTTCCGCTGGCTGCTGGGCTGCGGCATGCTGCACGGCATGCTGCTCTGGGCCGGCGATATCCTCACGGTCTATGGCGCGGCCGGCTTGCTGCTGCTGGGCCTTTTCGACGCCCGGCTGCGGGTGGTGCGCGCCAGGCTGCGCGGCTGGGGCCTGCTGTGGCTGGTCGTGGTGGCGGCCAGCGTGGCGCTGTCGCTGCCGTCGAGCGGCCCGGACGCCGACGATGCGCGGCAGGAACAGGCCATTGCCTATATCGAGGATGCGCAGGAAGCGCGCGCCATCTATACAGAAGGCACGGCCGGCGAGGTCGCCGCGCAGAGACTCTCGGACTATCTGGCGGTCACGTCCGGATCGCTGCTGCTCGTGCCGCATCTGATGGTGCTGTTCCTGCTGGGGATCTGTTCGGTGCGGCTGGGATGGCTGACCGCGCCGCAGCGTCATGCGCTGCTGTGGCGGCGGGTGCGCGCCATGGGCCTGCTGGTCGGGCTGCCGCTGAATCTGGCCTGGGCCGCTGCCGCGGCGACCGAAGCAGCCAACCCGCTGGCCGCAACGGGCCATGGCGAACTGGCCTATGCGCTGCTGCCTTTGAGCGGTTCCCTGCTGGCCGCCGCCTATGTCGCCACGCTGCTGCTGGCGCGCGGTTCGCTGGCGCGGCGGGCAAGCGCCTGGCTGGCGCCGGTGGGCCGCATGTCGCTGACCAATTACCTGATGCAATCCCTGCTGGGCGTATGCCTGCTGCAGGGCACGGCGCTGGGCGCGCAGGCATCGCCGGCGGCGCTGATGCTGGTCGCGCTGGCCATCATGCTGCTGCAGTCGCTGGCCTGCCGCTGGTGGCTGGCGCGCTATCCGCAGGGACCGATGGAATGGCTGGCGGCGCGCGGCAGGCTGCGAGCGTGAGGCGGGCGCCGCGTCAGGCGCTTTCCTTCTTGTAGGTTGCCAGGCGATAGAGATAGGTCGCGGTCAGGAAGCCGACGATGGCCTTGGATACCGGATCGAGATAGCGGGCGACGGTATCGTACTGCGCTTCCAGCAGGTAGCCGGCGCCTGCCAGCAGGCAGGACCAGATCAGCGAGCCGATCGCGGAATAGGCCAGGTAACGCGGCAGGCTCATCGCCGCGATGCCGGCCGGCACCGAGATCAGGGTGCGCACCGCCGGCACCAGCCGGCCGAACAGCACCGCCTTGCGGCCATGCCGTTCGAACGCCTGCAATGCCTTGTCGATGTCGTCAGGCCCGACCGTGAGCCAGCGGCCGTGCTTGCCTGCAAGCGCGCGCAATCTTTTCCGGCCATAGAGACGCCCGGCGTAGTACCAGGGCGCGCTGCCCGCCACCGAGCCGGCGGTGCCGGCAAGCAGCACCGCAAACAGGCTCAGCTTGCCGCTGGCGGCAGTAAAGCCGGCCAGCGGCATGATCAGTTCCGACGGAATCGGCGGGAAGATGTTCTCGGCGGCCATCAGCGCGAAGACGGCGAGATAGCCGTGTTCGGTGATGAACCGGACGATGAAATCAAACATGGCGCCTTGCCGGCAGTGTCATGTCGCGGGCGAACGGCGGCGCGGCGGCGGGCGCAGGCGCCGCGACAGCGGTGCGGCCCAGCCGGCGCGACGCGTCAATAGCGATGGGCCTCACCCGCCATCTTGCTCAGGGTATAGATGGAATACAGCGCCGACAGGCCCACCAGGCCATACACCGCGCGCGATGCGGTGGTCATGTCGCCGAAGATCGTGGCGACCAGGTCGATATTCATCAGGCCGACCAGTCCCCAGTTGATGCCGCCGATGATCATCAGCACCATGGCCAGCCAGTCGATGGCGCCCATGCGGCGCGCCATGCTGCTGCCGGCAGGCGAGCGGCGCTCGGGCGTGTGGCGCCTCTCGGTAAGATGCGGATTCATTGTTGCCATACGAAACTCCTTGCTTGTGGCGTTGGATAAAGGGCGGGGGCGTGGAAAGACGCGGCAATGCGCTGGTAGGGCATGGCCGCGATGTCAGGCGTTTAGAGAAGGCGGCTTTGGCCCAGTTCCGGGCGGCTACCCCCCATTGTTTGCGCTTGCACAATGCGGCGGAGGAAGAACGGCGCGACAGACTGGAAATGCGCAAACCGCCAGCGGCAAAACCAACGAATAATTCTTATGGGAAATAAATTTGTCACATATCTTGACCCACCTTGTAGATTCAGTGACGATACGGCTCCAGTTCCCCCGCCTCGTCGAAACCTCTGCCCGCCAATAATGATGTTCCGAAAACACATCAGCCTCCATGTCTGCCTGAGCGCTGCCTCCTGCGCGGTGATCCTCATCCTGGCCGTCGCGCTGGCCGGCGTGCTGGGCGAACTGGCCAAGCACGAGATCGCCCGCCTGGCCAGCGCCAATATCGAGGGCCTGTCCCAGCAGATGGCGCGCGAGCTGTCGGCCGGCATGGACGACTTCGCGCGCGACGTCGAAGTGCAGGCAAGCCGCGACGTCTTCCGCGGCGCAGGCACCGCACCGGCGGAGACGCGCGCCGCCCTGGAGCAGTTCGTCGCCACCCGTCCCGAATACGCCTACCTGGCGCTGATCGATGCCGCTTCCGGCAAGGTGCTGGCCGCCACCGGCGGCGTGTTCGAAGGCGGCAGCCTGACCGGCCGCCCGGTGTACGAGGAAGGCCGCAAGGGCGCCTTCGTCGGCGACGTGCATGAAGCGGTGCGGCTGGCCGAACTGCTGCCACGATCATCCAGCGGCGAACCTCTGCGCTTTCTCGATGCGGCCGCGCCGGTGCGCGACCACAGCGGGAAAATCGTTCGCGTGCTGGCCGCGCATATCAGCTGGCAATGGACCGAAGGCGTGCGTGCCAGCGTGCTGGGTCCGTTGAAGGAAAAGCGCGGCATCGAGATGCTGATACTCGACACCCGCGGCAAGGTCGTTCTGGGGCCCGACAAGAGCACGCCGGTCGGCAGCGCGCTGAGCCAGCTGACCAGGCGACTGCCCGACGCCAGCGCCAGCGTGATCGGCTGGTCCGGCGGCGCCGACTATCTGACGGTCATGACCCCCACCGAGCCGAGCGGCCAGTTCCCCGGTTTTGGCTGGAAGGTGGTGGCGCGCCAGCCGGTTTCCGTGGCATTCGCGCCGGTGGCCATGCTGCAGCGCGGATTTTTCGCCGGCGCGCTGGCGCTGGGCCTGCTCGCCGCCGGCATTGCCTGGTTCGTCACCGGCCGGCTTCTGAGGCCGGTGCGCAAGCTGGCCGATTCCGCACTGGCGCTGGCGCCCCCCTTTCCCGCGCCGCAGAAGGCGGGACGGCGCTTCGGCGAGATCGCCCAGGTCGAGGATGTGCTGCACCAGCTGGCCAATGACAGCCGCGCGATGTCGCACACGGCGCTGATGCGGGAACTGGAATTCGTCACACTGGCCGAGTCGCTGCCGCATATCGTCTGGCAGGCCGACCCGCAGGGCGCGCTGGAATACCGCAACGAGCAGTGGCATACGACCTTTGGCCCCGGCCCGGTCACGCGCCTGGAGCACCTGGCGGCGCTGACGCACCAGAGCGACGTGCCGGTCCTGAGGCATGCCTGGGACATCAGCCGCGCCAGCGGCGCCGACCTGCACTGCACGGTGCGCCTGCGCAGCCATGACGACAGCGGCCATGTCTGGTTCCGCATCCATGGCCGCGCGCTGCGCGCCGAGGACCAGCGCATCATACGGTGGGTGGGCACCATCACCAATGTGCATGACGCCATCCTGGCGACCGAGCGCACCGAGCAGGCGCTGGAGATGGAGCGCCATGCCCGCACGGAAGCGGAGCGCGTGGCCTTGATGGCCGACGAATTCCTGGCCACGCTGTCGCATGAACTGCGCACGCCGCTCAATGCCATTGCCGGCTGGGCCGAACTGCTGGCGCGGCGCGCATCCGGAGACGAGACCGTGACCCGCGCCGCCGAAGTCATCAACCGCAACGTGCACCTGCAGGCGGCGCTGATCAACGACCTGCTCGACACCAGCGCCATCATCGCCGGCAAGGTGGTCCTGGCGAAACGGCCGTTCGATGCCGCCGCGCTGGTCAACAGCGTGGCGCTGTCGCAAAAGCCCATGGCCGAGCAGAAAGGCATCGTGCTCGAATGCCGCGCGCCGGCGCCAGTGCTGATCGACGGCGACGAACATCGCATCAACCAGGTCGTCACCAACCTGGTGTCGAACGCGATCAAGTTCACCGACAGCGGCGGCCGCGTGACGCTGCAGGCGGGCTTCGACGGCGAATCGCTGCTGGTCTCGGTGACCGACACCGGCTGCGGCATCGCGCCCCAGTTCCTGCCGCATGCCTTCGAACGCTTCCGCCAGGAGGATGCCTCCGCCACCCGGCGCAAGGGCGGACTGGGCCTCGGGCTGGCCATTGCCGCCAGCCTGGTCAAGCTGCACGGCGGCACGATCGAGGCCGACAGCGCCGGACTGAATCAGGGATCGCGCTTCACAGTGCGGCTGCCGGCGCTGACCGAGGCGACGGAAAACATCGTCAGCGACCGCACCGAGCGGCTGCTGCAGCAGTTTCCGATGACGCCGCTGACGGGGCTGCGCATCCTGGTGACCGACGACGAGGAAGATGCGCGCCTGGCCACGCAGTCGCTGCTGGGCAGCTTCGGCGCCGAGGTCGCGGTGTCGGCGTCGGCCGCCGGCACCCTGCAACTGCTGGACCGGCAGGTCTTCGACCTGCTGATCTGCGATATCGGCATGCCGGGCATGGACGGCCACGAACTGATCCGCACCATCCGCAAGCGCAGCCGCGACAAGGGCGCGCTGGTCCCCGCGATCGCCCTGACCGCCTTCGCCATGACGCGCGACGAGCGCGCCGCCTCGTTCGCCGGCTTCGATGCCCATGTCGCCAAGCCGCTGTCGGCCCAGACCCTGATCGAAACCATCTGCAGCGTCTGCGAAGTAGGCAACACCCGCAGCGCCTGACAGCACCGTCAAATAATCAGGTGGAAAGGTAGCCTGGTAAGCGCAGCGCAACCCAGGTCCTGCCGGCGCGCTTGCTGCTGCCGTCGTTCGCCGGCACCGCCTACTGCCAGGACCGCACTTCCTTCCCAATGCACCGGCTGCCAGCCTGCGGCAGCAGGCGCGAGAATTCGGCCCGCACGGCGCGGTAGCAGTCGCAGGCCATGGACTCCAGCAGGCCGCGGTCAAGCATCCGCAGGTGGCCGCGCCGGCAGCCGATGGCGCCGGCCTGCTGCAGCCGCGCCGCCGCCTCCGACACCCCTTCCCGCCGCACGCCCAGGATGGCGGCCAACATGCTGTGGGTAATCGCCAGTTCGGCGCTGCCCACCCGGTCGAAATTCTGCAGCAGCCAGCGGCACAACTGCTGGTCGATCTTGTGATAACGGTTGCAGATGGTGTTCTGCGCCATCTGCACCATGAAGGCCTGGGTATAGCGCAGCAGCAGCGGCATTGCCGATCCGCCGCGCGGCAAGGCCTGGGGCATCAGGTCGGCGCGCAGCCTGTGGCTGTGGCCGGCCGCCTGCACCACGGTGCGCGCGCCGGTCGCTTCGCCGCCCATCAGGAGCGAAATGCCGACCATGCCCTCGTTGCCCACCGCCACCAGCTCCGAGGAAGCGCCGTTTTCCATCAGATGCAGGATGGAGAGCACCGCGCTGGTGGGGAAATACAGATGGGTTGGCACCGTGCCGGCTTCGCACAGGATGTCGCCGCTGCGCAGCACGACCGGTTCGAGATAGTGCGCCAGATGATCGCGCTCAAGGGCCGGCAGGGCCGACAGCAGGCGGTTCTGGTCCGCGGTGGCAAGCAGGAGCATGGGCGTCTGGCGGGCGGCCGGATGAAAACCGCCATCTGTGCGATGATGCGGCCCAATATACCGTGGTAAAAAATGCATTCAATGGTTGATGCATCTGCTTACATCTGACACATCCGTGGCCATGCTTGTAACAGAAAGCGAAAATCAATAACGACAGGAAGAGGAGCCTTATGACCAATCTGCTCAAGCGCCGTCTCGCGCTGCTTGCCAGCGAACAGGCGCGTCCCCTGCTGCTGCAGGGCCTGCGCGGCATCGAGCGCGAGACGCTGCGGGTGACGGCCGGCGGCCACCTGGCAACCACGCCGCATCCGCCGGCGCTGGGATCGGCCCTGACCCACCCTCAGATCACCACCGACTATTCCGAAGCCTTGCTGGAATTCATCACGCCGGCCGAGCACGACATCGCCACCGCGCTGACGCAGCTCGACGCCATCCACCGTTACGCCACCGACATGCTCGGGCAGGAACTGCTCTGGAGCCAGTCGATGCCGGTGCCGCTGCCGCCCGAGGAAGAGATACCGATCGCCTGGTACGGCACTTCCCATATCGGCATGATCAAGCATGTGTACCGTCGCGGCCTGGCGCTGCGCTATGGCCGCGCCATGCAGTGCATCGCCGGCATCCATTACAACTACTCGCTGGCCGAATCGCTCTGGCCGCTGCTGCAGCACGAGGAAGGCGCCTCGGGTTGCCTGCGCGACTACCAGTCCGAGAGCTATATCGCGCTGGTGCGCAATTTCTACCGGACCAACTGGCTGCTGATGCTGCTGTTCGGCGCTGCGCCGGCGCTGGACGCCGGTTTCATGCGCGGCCACGAGCATCAGCTTCAGCGCCTGTCCGACGACACCCTGTACCTGCCCCATGCCACCAGCCTGCGCATGAGCGACCTTGGCTACCAGAACAATGTGCAGGCCGGCCTGGTGCCGCCCTACAACACCCTGCCGGAATACATGCGCAGCCTGGCGCGCGCGGTGCGCCAGCCGCATGCGCCGTATGTGGCGATGGGCACCCGCCGCGACGGCGAATGGGTGCAGATCAACACCAACGTGCTGCAGATCGAGAACGAGTTCTACGCCAGCATACGGCCCAAGCGGGTGATCGCTTCCGGCGAACGTCCGCTGGAAGCATTGTGCGCGCGCGGCGTGCAGTACATCGAGGTGCGCTGCATGGACGTGGACCCGTTCTCGCCGGTCGGCATCAGCCTGCAGACGGCCCGCTTCCTGGATGTGTACCTGCTGTACTGCACGCTGCAGCAAAGCGCGCCGACCAGCCATGCGGAAGGCATCGAGAATGCCACGAACTTCTCGCTGGCTGTGAAGGAAGGCCGCCGTCCGGGGCTGGCGCTGCGGCGCCATGGCATCGCGGTCCCGGTGCAAGCCTGGGGCCGGGAACTGCTCGACGAGATGGAGGCCGTGGCCGCGCTGCTGGATGCGCAGCATGGCGGCACCGAGCATGCCGACGCGCTGCGCGCGCAGCGCGGCAAGCTGGCCGACCTCGACACCACGCCCTCGGCGCAGGCGCTGGAAGCCATCCGCCGGCACGGCTCGTTTGCCGCCTTCGGCCTGGCGCAGAGCCGGCTGCATGCCGAGAACTTCCGCTCGCGGCCGCTCACCCCGGCGCAGCGGCAGGCCTTCGCCGCCATGGCCGAGGCATCGCTGGCCGAGCAGGCCACGATGGAAGCCACCCAGTCGGGCAGTTTCGACGACTTCATCCTGCATTACCAGGCCAGGACGCCGGCCCAGCTTTGCGAGCAGCCCTGCACCCAGTAGGCGCCGCAGGCCGCCCCGATTGCTTGCGCACAAATCGGGGCCATTGCCGCGGGGGCGGAATCGGGCGTTAAGGTTAGCATTGCGGTAACTTCACGCTTGTAACCTCCATTACGCGATGCAGCGGAGGTTTCCTTTCCATTTGCCGATCTTTTGATTAAACCTCCGATGAACCATCCCGAACTTCAGCAAAAAACCTTTCTGATCCTGTTGATCCTCGTCTCCATCGCCTTTGGCTGGATATTGCTGCCCTTCTACGGCGCGGTATTCTGGGGCGCGGTGCTGGCGATCCTGTTTGCGCCGTTCTACCGGCGCCTGCTGGCGCGCATGCACCAGCGGCCCAACTGGGCGGCGCTGGCCACGCTGGCGATCTGCCTGGTCGGCGTGATCCTGCCGCTGACCCTGATCACGATGGCCATGCTGCAGGAAGGCATGCTGATCTTCGAAAAGATCCGTTCCGGGCAGATCAACTTCGGTGACTATTTCCAGCAGGTGGTCGCGGCCCTGCCGCAATGGCTGACCCGGCTGCTGGAGCGCCTGGACCTGCTGGACATCAACTCCATCCAGCAGCGGCTGTCATCCGGCGCGATGCAGGGCAGCCAGTACGTGGCTACCCAGGCCATCAGCATCACGCAGAACACCTTCGATTTCATGGTGAGCTTCTTCATCATGCTGTACCTGCTGTTCTTCCTGCTGCGCGACGGCTCGTCGCTGGCCGCCCGCATCCGCGACGCCATTCCGCTGAGCGCCAGCCACAAGCGCCATCTGTTCAAGAAATTCACCACCGTCATCCGCGCCACGGTGAAGGGCAATGTGGCGGTGGCGGCGGCACAGGGGGCGCTGGGGGGACTCATCTTCTGGTTTCTGGGCATCCAGGGCGCGCTGCTGTGGGCGGTGCTGATGGCGTTCCTGTCCCTGCTGCCCGCCATCGGCGCGGCCGTGGTATGGCTGCCGGTGGCGATCTATTTCCTGGTGACAGGCGCGATCTGGCAGGGCGTGACGCTGATTGCCTTCGGCGTTCTGGTGATCGGCCTGGTGGACAACCTGCTGCGCCCCATCCTGGTCGGCAAGGACACCCAGATGCCGGACTACGTGGTGCTGATCTCCACGCTGGGCGGCATGGCGCTGTTCGGCCTGAACGGCTTCGTGATCGGACCGGCGGTCGCGGCGCTGTTCATCGCCTGCTGGGACCTGTTCTCGTCGTCGCCGGAAGTGCATCCGTCGGTCAACTGATACACGGAGGTCATTGCGGCGCGGCTTGATGGCGTCGTCATTGGCCATGTGGCTGCGCTGATACACTCGGGTGACGGTTTTCCTGCAGTTTCTTCTTTTGAACAGGCCTGCATTCATGCGTACACCCGGCACTCCACCCAAGCACTTTTCCATGCTGCGCGGCTTTCACCTGGCGGATTTCTTCACGCTGGGCAATGCCGCCTGCGGCGTGGCGGCGGTGCTGCTGTCCATGCTCTACATGGGCAGCCAGTCCCTGGACCATTTCTATGCCGCCGCGGCCATGGCGCCGGCGGCGCTGATCTTCGACGTGCTGGACGGCCGCATCGCCCGCTGGCGGCGCCAGCATTCGCCGCTGGGACGCGAGCTCGACTCGCTGGCCGACGTGATCTCCTTCGGCGTGGCGCCCGCGGCCCTGGCCTTTGCCGCCGGCATGCGCGGCGGCTGGGATGCCGCGGCGCTGGCCTATTTCGTCTGCTGCGGCGTGAGCCGGCTGGCGCGTTATAACGTCACCGCCGAAAGCCTGGCCGAGGGCGCCGACAAGGTCGCCTATTTCGAAGGCACCCCGATCCCGACCAGCGTGCTGCTCTCCGCGGTGCTGGCCTTCGCCGCCTGGCAGGGCCGCATCGGCGACGCGCTGTACTGGGGGGAAATGGCGATTGGTCCCTGGCATTTCCATCCGCTGGCATTGCTGTTCGTGCTCTCCGGCACCCTGATGATCAGCAAGACGCTGCGCATACCCAAGCTATAGGGGCTTGCGGCGGCGCCTATCCAGAGCCAGGGCGCCGCTCAATGCGGCTTTTTACCTACTTGCCTGAAGCACCGTCCTGTTGCCGCGGCGCGGCCTGCGCGTCCGACCGTGGCCGGGTAGCTGCCGCATTCGCGGTGGCCGCCCCGGCGGGACTGGCCCGCCGCTCGCCTATTTTGGCGACGGATGGCTGCGCAGTCTTGGCCGGCGTCGCCTTTTGGAACACCTGCGCAGCCTTCGGGTCGGTCTTTTTCTTGCTGGCGCCGCTGCGCGCTCCGGAGGCCGAAGCACCCGCGTTGATCGTGGAGCTGCTGTTGCCGACAGTGCGCTTTTCCACTGCTTTCGCCCTGATGCCCGTGCCGGTATCGCCCTTGACCTGCGCATTGACCAGGCTGGCCTTGCCACCCGAACCGAGCGCTACGGCGCCTTTGGCGTCCAGCCTGGCGGCGCCATGGGTTTCCTTGTTGCTGGCATGCGCCGCCAGATCGACGGACTGGGTGCTGGCGTTCTTGTCGGTCCTGACCGTGTTGCTCTTGCCGCTGCCGGCCAGTCCGAGCGACGCGCCGGCCGACCTGGTCGTGCTGCGGGCGGTGCCTATGGTCAGATCGCCGCCGGCTGCCACGGCCAGGTCGCCGCCGGACTTGACCGCGGTGCCTTCCAGGCTGGCATTGCCGCCTGCGTCGAGCGCCACGCCAGCCGTGCCGGCGGCAATGCTGCCGGCACGGCTCGTGGTCTTGTCGACATGGTTGGCAGCCGCCTCCAGGCTGGCTTTTCCTCCCCGGCTCTGGTTGGTGACGGGCGTACTGGTCTTCTTGTCGGGCGCAGTCTGGCTGCCCGTGTCGCCGCCCAGCTTCAGGCTGCCGTCGATTGCGGTGGAGGTATGGCGGTCCCGCGCTGCATCGATTGCCAGATTGCCGCCTGCCTTCATCTCCGCCCTGCCGCCGGCTGCCAGTGCGGCTCCCTCGAATGTGCTGTCGCCACCGCTGCGGCTTGCAAGCGAACCACCCGCGGCAATCGAAGCCGTTTTCGCTGTTTCGGCATGGTTTTTTTCGTACGCGCCTGCAGCCGCAATGCCCATGCTGGAAGACTGCTCACTGGACTTCTTTTCCGGGTCTTCCGCCCGCTTGTTGCCGAGTTCAATTTCGCCGCTGATCACGCGCTTGACGGTGTCGGACACATCGCGTGCCGCGGCTACCGTGACCTTGCCCTGAGAAGCAATATCGACATCGCCTTTGGCGCTGAACTGGGTGCCTTCCAGCGTGGCGGCCTGCGTGCCTTCGACGCGGATGTTGCCGCCGGCATCGAGCTTGCCCACAACCGCCTTGCTTTCAGTGCTGGTTGTCCGATCGTCACCGCCCTTGAGCTTCACGCTTGCCTTGCTGTCGTTCTCATTGTTGCCAGTCGCCAGCGCAAGCTCTCCCACTGTCCTGGCAACGGTTGACGATGTGGTGTCCGTCGCGGCGCCATAGGTGAGCTTGCCGCCTGCTTTCAGTTCGGCGTCACCGCCCGCCTTCAGGCTGCTCCCTTCCAGGATGAGATCCCCGCCGGCGCGCACGCTGAGCCCCTCGCCGGCATTGATGCTGACCACCCTGGCCTTGGCGCTGTCGCTGATGCTTTCTTTCCTTTCCATCTTGCCTGCCAGTTCACCCTCGACCGCGCTGCTGGTGCCTACGCCGGCGCCGGCGGCAAGCTTGCCGCTGGCCGATGTTGTTTTGTCGGTGCTCGCCTTCGTATCGGCGGCGGCCTTCAGTTCCATGCGCCGTGCGGCAAGATCGACGCCCCGGGCGGCACTGATCTGCGTTCCTTCGAACACAGTGGCTTCAGCGCTGTCGCTCAACACCTTGCCGCCAGCCTTGATGGAACCGGCCACGGCCGTGCTGCTGGCAGACTGCTTGTCCGTGCCGGCAAATTCATAGCTCAGCTGCCCGCCGATGCCGGCGCCGGCGCGCGTGCCCTTGACCGTATCCGAGGTCGATTCGCCACCGAGCGTGTTGCCGCCAAGGTAGCCAGCGCCCGCGCCGCCTTTCGCAGTCGCGGTGGCCGCCACCGCCGCGCCGGCCCTGGCATAGGCAGTCAACCGACCCTGGTGATCGTCGCTGACGGTCTTTTCACTCGTCGTATTGCGCGCGGCCAGGCTGCTGATTGAACCGGCCCGCTGGGTGACATCATGGGCCGCCTCGATCGCGGTGCCGACGTCGCGGATCTCGCCGGTGGCTGTGCGCGTCACATCGCCGCCCCCGGACACGATGCGCGACACCTTCGCCGTCGTGCTCCTGGTCTCCTCGCTGGCATGCCGGTACTGCGCCTGCAGGCCCGCCTCGCCACGCGCATCGGCCGATACCGAAGCCGCCGCGGCCGCGGCGCCGGCAATGTTGGCCTGCGCCGAATCCCGGTCGAGCAGGCCGCGGTCGGCCAGTTTGCCGCCGGCCTCCACGCTCACGCTGGCCTTGCCACTAGCCTGCGCATTGCCGTCGGCCAGCAGCGCCAGGCCCGCGCCGATATCGGTGGACGATGTCGAGCGGGTGACGGAATCCTCCGCGGCGGCAAAGTTCATGCGCGCCGCATCCAGATCGACAGCCGCCCTGCCCTTCAAGGCGGAGCCTTCCACCAGCATGTCGTTTCCGGCCGCGACGGCCAACCGCCCGCCCGCTTCGATGTCGCTGCCGGCCTGACTGATCGTCGTCACAGCCTCTGTGGTTTCATTGCTGCGGAACAGGTCCACCTTGTTGTCGCTTTTCGCCGCCACCTTGACACTGGCTTCCACGCTGGCGCTCGCGTTGGCGTCGCCGTCATGGCCGTGCGGCCTGGCCAGATGACTGACCTTGGCATCCGCCTTCGCCGAACCACTGGCTTCTGCGCTGGCGGTATTGGTGGAATTGACCAGCACGCCGGCGGCTGTCACCTGCCTGGTCCTGCTGGCAACCGTTTTATCCTGTTTGCTTTCAATACGCACATTCCTGCCCTGCAGCGTCAGATCCCGTGCCGCACGCACCGTGGCCGCTTCCAGCAGCGCATCCTGTTTGGCGAGCAGGTTCACATCGCTGCCGGTGAGAGTTGACCGGGCCAGACGTTCGGAGGACTGCTCCTCCTTCTCGACAAAATTTTCAACGAACTTGACGCCCGCCCTTCCGGAAGCGCTTGCCGCAGCAGAGGCATTGCCGGATGCACTGGCCTGTGCAGTCGATCTGCTGCTGGCTTCGCCGCTGGCAATGACGGCGCCTGCCTTGCCGCTGCCGGCAGCGCCGCCTGTGGCCTTGGCTGGCCTGACCGAGACTGGTGGTCGCTCGCCTTCCTCACTCTTTTCCTTCGAGGCGACCTTCTCGTCCGTCCTTTCGCTCTTGCTTTCGGTCCCGGACTTTCCCTTTTCATCCATCGTGCGGCTGGTCGTGAGCGAGCGCTTCCCAGACAAGCTGTTTTCATTTTTGCTGCCGGCGCCGCCGCGTGCATCCTGCACGCGTTCGCCATCGACCATCTTCAGCGCTTCCACCCGCTGCTGATCGATGACGCTGGCCCGGCCGTCGGCGCTGGCAGACGCGCTGGCCTTGCCGGAGGCGTCGGCCTTGAGGAGGCTGACGGTGCTGACTGTGGTGCTGCTGCGATCACTATCCCGTGCCGCCGCCACTGTGACCGCATCGCCTGCAATGACGAGCTTGTCCCTGGCCGCAACAGAGGAACCCTTGATGATTACGTCCCTGTCTGCGACCACGACTGCCTTGCCGTCCGCACTGATGGTCGACGCCACATTGCGGCTGCGGTCTTTTTCCACGATGACTGTCCGCGTGCCGCTTAGCCCGCCGCCGATGCCGGCCCCCGATGTGGTGGCCGATCTCCTGATATTGGTCGTGTCATCGCGTCCGGTGACTGTCAGATCACCGCCCGCCTTGAGGGCCAGATCGCCACCGGCATGCACCTTCGAGCCGGCAATGTGCATGTCGCCGGCGGCCGAGGCGTCCAGCGCGCCGGCTGCCTTGATGCTGGCGCCCTGATGCATTGTGGTGGCGACGCTGCTGGACCAGCCCTGGCGGTCCAGCCCGGTGATCATGCCCATGCTGGCCGAAGTGGCATCCGCCCGCCGGTCTGCCACTGTATCCGCCTCCAGGCTGCCGCCGGCGCGCACGGTGGCATCGCCGCCCGACTGCACCTGCGCCCCCCTGACCGCGACATTCCTGCCGGCATCGAGGCGCATGTCGCCGGTGCTCTCGATACCGGCGGTCTTGCCGATCACGGTGCGGGTCTGGTATGGATCGCCGCTGGTCTCGGCCAGGGTGGCGTTGACGATGTCGCCAGCAGCCGACTGAAGATCCACCTTGCCGCCCTTGATGGTTCCACTGGTATTGCGCACATCATCCGTGGCGCGCACCGTCAGCCTGCCACTCCCGGCGATCACGCCGCCACGGTTATTCAGGGAAGAGACCTGCATCATGATGTCGTCGGCTGCAATCACGGTACCGCGCTCCACGCCTTCCCTGCTGGCGCGCGAGAGATAGACGACCGGCGCCAGCACCTTCTCGCCGCGCACCTCCTGCTCCACCATCCAGACGATGTCGCGATCAAGCGCATTGATCTGCTCCTCGCCAAGCGCAACGCCAAAGCGCAGGCCCAGCGCGCCGGCCTGGCCTGCCGCGCTTTCGAACAGCGCCTGCATTTGCGCCGCTTCTTCGCGTTTTCCCGCCAGCAAATGACGGCCGGTCTGCGCGATGAGTTGCTGCTGAATCAGCCGCTGCTCGTAGCCGGCGTCACCCAGGCGCTTTTGCATGCGCTCCGGATCGAAGCCAAGTTCCATGGCCAGATAATCGGAACCGCTGATGATGCCGCCAGCAACGCTGCCGCCCTCTCCGGTTCGGCTGTCAATACCGCCAGCCATCAGGAAGCGCGGATTCCTTTCCACCAGATAGCGTGTGCCAGGATCGCGGCTGATCACGAAATAGCCGTTGGGATTGCCAGGCAGGCTCAGGTCAAGCCCGGCAAAGGGCGCTGGCCTGGCAGCGCCCTGGCTAGCGGCCGGCAGCACCACGGCTGCCTGGCCTGCCCCCCGGGTCACATCCTCGGCGGCCGCGCCGCCGGCGGATATCGCTTGCGGCTGGGCTGGCAGGGGATTGCCCGCGTTGATGAGATTGCCGCCCTCGAAGGCCAGGGTTCTGGCGCGGATGGAAGCATCGTAGGACGGGCCCTGCGGGTTCTCGATGAAAGTTCTGGTGCTGTATTCCCTGGCAACGTTGAAGTCTGTGGCGTATCCGCTATAGGCACTCGGACCAGCGGCGATTTCGGCCGCGCTCTTGGGGTAATAATATTCAACCCTGCCCGTATTTATATGACCGACCGCCTTGATGGTGCTCACGGCATCAACCCTGCTCATCTGCAGGTTGCCGTTGTCGAAAGCTTGAGCGCCAGGTTCGGCAACAATGACCAGACTATCGGCCGACAATACCGATGCCCTGTTTTCGGCACGCCCGCCGTAATTGAGCCTGAGTTCCTTGCCCGCGACAATCTGGCCTGGCAGGACCGTCGTGCCGTCAGGCAGGCTGCTGGTGATGGTGTCGGTGTACTTGCTGATGCTGATCAGGGTCGGGTCCAGTAAAGACCCGCCGGTCGTCGGCGGCAACTGCTCCAACGAACTTGTCGTCCTGTAGACAAGGTGTGGCATGCCTCCCACCGGGAGATTGCGAAATTCCTGCGATGCCCGGATCGTGATGTTATTCGCCGCCACGATGCTGCGGGTATTGATGATGCTGGCCGCGGTGGCGGCGATATCGGTCGCGTCCATGGTGCCGCTGTTGTCGATTGACTGACGGGCGCCCAGCGTGAGCAGGCCGCCGCTGTAAAGCGCGCCGGCATTGGCAATGCCGTTATCGCTCGCGCTCAGCCACAGCGGCCCGGATGCCGAGATGCCACCAGTCTGGCCATTACGGATAGCGCCGGCGCGTACCATCACTTCGCCATTGCCATGCATCGCCCCACGGTTTTCCAGCAGACCGGCGACGATGAAGGCGGCGCCGCCCTTGCCCGTCACGATGCTCGCGCTCGCATTCCTGTTCAGCAGGCTTGCCACCCTGACCGTTGCCTTGTCGGCAGACATGGCGCCGGCGTTTTCCAGGCGCTCAGCCGCGATGACCAGTTCTTGCCCCAGCACGGTGCCGCTGATGGCATTATCGAGCTTGCCGGCCTGCTGCTGTCCATCGCCTATCGCAAGCATGCCAGCGGCTTGTATCCGGCCATGATTGATGACATTGGTCCTGCCGCTCCTGCTGCCGATGAGCACTTCGCCTTCACCCAGGATGCGGCTGTTGGCGCTACTGTTGTAGATTGCCACTGCGGAATCCAGTTCCAGATCACCCTGGGCCTGAATCAGGTTGCTGTTGGCAATGGCTGCATCCGGCCCGTCGCCGGTGGCTCGGATCAGCGCCTTGTTGGCAGCCTCCACCGTGCCCTGGTTGCTCACGGAGCGCCCTTCCAGCCGGAGCGTGCCGCCGCCATCCATCGTCTGCAGACGCCCCTTGTTGTCCAGATTGTCGACAACCACCGCATCGAGGTTGCGTGCCGCCTGCATTACGCCAGGGTTGTCGAGGAAATAGGCGCGCAGCATGAGGCTGCCGCGATCCGCAAGCATCCGGCCATCGGCATTGTTGACCATGCCGCCAAGCAGCTTTACGTCCAGGTCGTCGCCAGCCTGGATCAGGCCGTTGTTTTGCAGGGTGCTGCCATCGATGGACAGCTTGCCATTGGCGACGATCTGGCCGCCGGCGTGGTTCCTGATGTCCAGCTGTTTGCCCGGCCCTGCGTCGAGGTCGGCGCGCGAATACAGGGTGCCACGGTTATCGAGTTCAAATGCAGAAAGCGAGATGCCGCGGGCCCGGACCTCGCCGGCATTGGCCATGCTGTAGCCGGCATCGAAGCGGCCGACGCCTGCGGCATCGATGACGCCGCTGTTATCGATACGGTGCGCATTGATCGTGATATCGCCATCGGCGCCGCCATGGGCGCTGTCCGTGGCAATGATCTTGCCGGCATTTCTGGCCAGGGCCTGCGTGGCAATGTCGATCCTGCCGGCGGACTGCGCCACGCCGTCATTGTTCAGCGTGGCGCCAGACAGGCGCAGGGCATGCCCCTTGCCTGCGCCCAGCAGCACGCCGTCCCGCTCGTTGTCGATCGTGTCAGCCTGCACGCTCAGCATGTCGCTGTCGGACTGTATCCAGCCGCGATTGGCCAGCCGATCGCCGTACAGGCTGATGCCGCCGCCCAGCAGGCGAGCGCTGTTGTCGATGGCGAGGGCGCTTCCCGGCGCGCCGATGGCCAGCATGCCGGCGGAAGCCTGCAGCAAGCCGCTATTGACCAGCAACGGCGTGACGCCCCCGCCTTGCGCCTGGCCGACTGTGGCCGTCATGCCGCTGGCGGCGATGAGCGAGCCATGGTTGCTCAGTCTGCCTTGCGCGCTCAGGGCGATATCGCCGGCAGCCTGCACATTGGCGTCCTGCCCGAATTGCAGTTCGCCACCCGCGGCGAGTCCCATGGCGCCTTCACTGACCACCCTGGCATTGGCAAACGTCATGGCGCCGCCGGTGCGCAAGCGCATGGCGCGGCTGGCTGCGGCTGGATCGGTACCGCTGTAAAACTGTGCTCCGCCGACGGCGCTGAGCATGCCGGCCTCAATGCCAAGCATGCCGCCTGCCAGCCAGGAACCGCCGTCGAACGCGGCGCCGCCGACGGCATTGATGTCGATGTTGCGCCTTGCAAACCGGGTGGCCGGCTGCCCGGATCCTGCTTCCAGTTGTGCGGCCCGCACCACCAGGTCGCGCCCGGCTGACATGGCGCCGCGCAGCACCACTTGACCCGACGCGTCAACCCGAAGGTCGTCTGTCCTGGCGGCCGCCTCGCCCAGCATGCGCACGCCAACGCCGGCTTCGGTCGCAATCAGTTGAATGCGATTGGCATACATGCCGCCCAGCGCGGTGGTGTCAATCGCATATTCCTGCTTTCCTCCGGAAGGCGCCATGCTGCCAGTGATTTCCCGCGTTGCATAATTCCAGGCATGGGCGCCGGTGGCCAGGACAATGTCATTGCCATTGACCTGGCCGTCCACCTTTACTGTCCTGGTCACGATATCGAGCAGCGCCTGGCCGCTTGCATTGAGTCCGCCGCCATTGATCAGCACGTCGCCGCCGGCCACATTGAAGCCGGCGACACGGCCATCGGCTTTCCATACCGGCGTGCCGGTAGTCAGGGTAGCGCGATCAGTGTTGATGAAGCCGCAGCCGGTGCAGGTAATGCCATACGGATTGGCGACGATGACATCGGCTTTTTTCCCCAGCACTTCGGTGAAGCCGGCAAGGAGGCTGCGGTTGGGCGAGACCACCTCGTTGAGTATCACGCCGGCTTCCCTGCCCAGCCGGGTGTTGGTATAGACCTGGCCGGCAAGCTGCGACTCCATTGCGGCGACATTGGGATTGCCGTTGTTGTTCAGGACCAGCCCGCGCGCATCGACGTCATAGCGGTGAAACCTGTTATGCGACATGCCGGCGGCGTTGGCGGCGCCGATGTTGACCACGGTGACGCCGTTAGGCGCCACATAGGCTTCGGTGGCTGCGGACGCAGGTACCACGTTGGGCGCGGCGGGCGGCTGCTGCGCCTGCACAAGACCGTGCAAGACCAGGCCAAATAGCGCAGCCAGCGCGCCGGCCGTGACGGTCGCACCCGACTTGCCGCGGCCGCGCGCGGTTTCCGGCGCGATCAGATAGGCGCCGCGCGCGGCGCTCCAGACGAGTCGATAAGCATGGTTCATGGAAGTGCTCCTTACATGGGTATGGCCTGATGCCACTCACCGATGCATCACGTGCCAGATGGCGCCGATGGTTTTTCCTGCCTGGCAAGGCGGGAGGCGCCGGGCAGGGAACGGCGCGGTTTCGCGCCACGGTATGGCTTGTGACTGGCATCAGATTGCATAGCTGATTTGCAGCCAGGTCCGGGCCGGTTCTCGCCTGAAGCTGTCTGGCCGGGATAGGGGCCGGGCATGGGACAGGTCGACCGTCATGCCGTTCCAGCTGACGGAGACGCCCAGCGCGGCGCCCGCCAGCCGGCCTTGCGGCAGTCCGGAATGACGGTCGCTGACGCCGCCCGCATCAATGGCTGCGTACATCCGCAAGGGCAATGTCATCGTGCCGGGCGGCAGCGCCGGATAGACCGACATCTCGTTGCGGCTGACCCAGCCGTGGTCGCCAGAGAGCGTGTTGTCCGCAAAGCCGCGCACGCTGTAGATGCCGCCTATCAGGATCTGCTCGGAGCCATACAGCACATGCAGGGCGCGCTGTGCGGAAAACTGGGTCGAGAATTGCGCGTTGAGGCCATGTATCCGGAACGGCTTCAGATAGGAAAACCCGAGCTTGATCTTGCCGAACTGGGCATGCGGCGCCGCATCGGGCAGGTCCGCCGGGTCGTGCAGGGCGCCGCCCAGCTTCAGTCCACGGGCATAGCCCAGGCTGGCCGACAGCACGCCCCCGCGGACGGCGGCATTGACGCCCGCATCGATGTCCAGCACCGTCAGCTTGCGGCTGCTCACCGCAAGGAATTCATCGGCCAGGTAATTGTTCGTGTCCTTCGATGTGAGCGACCCGGCCAGCGTCCAGCGGCTGTCGCGGTCGCGGTAGAGCACCCGCTCGATGCGCAGGCTGTCGCTGCGGCCAGTGCCATTGAAGCGCAGCGTCGCGCCGCCGGGCGTTGTCACACCGGACACATAATGGGAACGGCTGGTCGAGAAGCTGGCGGTGGCATAGCCGAAGGGAACCACCATGGACAGGCTGTCGGCAACGCTGGCCCTGCGCGATTCATCGTTGGGCTGCGAGCGGCGATGGGTAATCAGCAGCAGTTCATTCAGGCCCAGCAGCCGGTCGGCGGTGAAGGCAAAGGCAAGCTGATTGCGGCCGGTGCTGCGGGCGCCGTGATTGTCGGCGGACAGCCATGCGTGATAGGGCCGCGAGGCCGTATTCCGTATCACCACCTCGGTATCGCCTGGCACGCTGCCTGGACGCAGCTCCAGACGCGCGTTGTTGGAAGCGAGCCGATTCACCTGGTCTATGCCCTGTTCAAAATCGCGCAGATTCAGCAACGCGCCTGCTGGCGGAAACACACCCGGCGCATGAATGCTCTGGCGTGCACCGTCATCCAGCACGATGCTTCCAACCCGCCCCTCGATCACCAGTACGTCAAGTCGTCCGGCCGTCAGATTCTGCGTGGGAAGATAGGCGCGTGTCGTGACATAACCGCGGTCAATATAGCTCTTCGTGATGTCGGCAAGGATCTGCTCCATCTCCCGCACACCGAGGCAACGACCGTTGTATGCCGCTGCGATGCCGTCCTGCACCGCCGGCGGCAGGTTGGGCGCATTGCGAATCACGACCTGTTCAATCGTGTGGCAGGCAAGGCCATCGGCAAACGCATTGACCGGCGTCGCCGGAACAGCCGTCTCGGCGCCACCGGGCGCAGGTTCGGCAGGCAATGCCGACTCGATATCGCGCTGTATCCGCTCCTGGCTCTGGCGCTGCAGGATATCGGCCTGTCGTGCCGCGGCGGCGCCAGGCGCCGTCTGGGCCTGGGCAATGGCCGCGACGCACAACATTGTGATGGGCACTATTTGCCGCCAAGGGACTGGTCGGTGTGGCATGAGAATGTTTCCAGACGAGAGAATGAAGGGCCGCGGGGATAAGGCGGCAACACGCATTACGCGGCCTTTTTGGCGTTGCTTCCCTGATCCGTAACCACGCGCAAAATTACAGTTCCGGGCAATGCCATCACCTTCAGGCCGCCTGGTTCTCTCAGGATGTCGCAGCTACGCCCTGTTGCGCACCAGGGGCCGTGATTCTTTGGCGATGCTGCAAATGGCTTGCCCTTGTACTGGCCAGGCACGCGCCGTTGCAGGCTTTCATCTGGCCACCGCTTCCTTGTTCTTTGCAGCCTCTGCCGCATCCGGCCTTGGGCCCGTGCTTCTTTTCACGCCACTGATGCCGGTATTGACCACGTTCTGCCTGTTCTTCTTCCTGCGCTGCTCCACGCTTTGCGCCCGGATCATCTGGCCCTGCGACTTGATCTCGGTGTTGACCAGCACTGCCTTGCCGCCGGCTTCCACCACCACGGCGCCGTCGGACTTCAGGATGCTGCCCTGAAAATTCTCGTTCTTCTCGGAACGCATTCCCGACTCGGCGCGACGGCTGTCGACGTTCTTGCTGCTGTCCGGCAGCTCGGCCTTTTTCCCCGCCAGCGAAGCGCTCACCTTCAGGGCCTCGTCGGTGCTGCGCGCGGCCTCCATCGTCACATTGCCGCCCGCAGCGACGGCGATGCCGCCACGGGCATCGATGGCCGTGCCTTCGAACAGCGTGTCGTCCCGGCTGCGCGTGCTCACGCTGCCGCCCGCGGTGATGGCAACCGCGGTGGCCTGGCTGGATTCCTGTTTTTCCACGGTGCCGGAAGCATTGACGGCATCCACTTTTGCTTTCATCACCTTGCCGTCATCGTCCGTGGCCTTGACGCGGGCGGTATTGATGCCGCCCTTGAATGCCTGTGCATTCGAGAACGCGTTGTCGCGGGCGGCCTGCAGGATCAATGCGCCGCCTGCCTCGATCGAAGCATCGCCTTTCGCCTCCAATGCCGCTCCCTCCAAGACAACTGCCTGTCCGCCCCTGATGGAGAGGTCGCCCCCGGCGCGGATAGCGCCGACGACAGCCTTGTTATCGGCGTCGTTTGACCGCTCGTAGCCGCCGCTGACGGCCAGGATGGCCTCTCGGTTGTCCTTGTCATTCCGGCCAGCTGCCAGATCCAGGCTACCGGTCACCTTGTCGGTGCCCGACTGGCTCCTGTCACGCGCCGCCCGGTAATCGATGTTGCCCGCGGCGCTGACGTCGGCATTGCCGCCCGCCGTCAGTTTCGTGCCTACCATCAGCAGGTCGCCCTGGCTGCGTATCGTCAGATCGCCGCCGGCGTCCAGGCCCGCCACCCGGGCGCTCGACCGGGTGGCATTGTCCGTGCTGTTTTTCAGTTGCCCTTTCAAGGCACCTTCCACAGCATAGTTGCTGCCCACGCCCGTGCCGGCGGAAAGCGTGCCGCTGGCGCTGGTGTCGGCGCTGCTGCTGGAAGCGCTGTTGCCCGCCGCCAGGATATCGATGCGGCGCCCGCTCAAGTCCAGCTTGCCGCCGCTTTTGATTTGCGTGCCCTCCATGCGCATTGCATCGGACGTGGATATGGCGATATTGCCTCCGGCCCTGATGCTCGACACGACAGCCGTCGCACTGCCGGCATCCTTCCGGGCCGACTTGTAGCTGTACTCGATCTGCGCGCCCACGCTGGCGCCGGCGCGCGTGTCGGTCTTGCTGTCCTGTTCCTTGTCGAGGGCATTGCCGCCCAGGTAGCCCAGGCCGGCGCTGGCGCTGGCGCTGGCATCGGCCGACGCGCCGGCGCCCGCCTTCGCGTACGACACCAGTCGTCCTGCATGGGCGCTGCTCTCGTCATGCCGGCTGGCGGTATTGCTGCCCGCCCTGCTTTCGAATGCGTCGGATTGCTGCACGACGTCGCCACCCGCCTCGATGGATGTGCCGACGTCGGTGATCCTGCCGGAAGCAATGCGGCTGACGTTGCCCTCCGCGGACACGATGCGGGTGGCTTTCGCCTGCGTGGACCCGGTGCTCTTGCCGGCGGTGCCATGCTTGAACTGCAAGCCCCCCTGCGCACCCGCATCGGCATTGGCGCTGGCCGACGCGGTGGCCGAAGCGCTGACGCTGGCACGTCCGGCATCGCGGTCGGCCAGCCCGTAAGCACCCGTATCATTGCCTTGCCTGGTCGCGGCGCTCATGCTGGTCTCGGCCTTCACGCTGGCCTTGGCCGATGCATCGGCCGAGGCCTCGGCCTTCAGCGCCAGGCCGAAACTGGTCTTGCTTTCGGTGCTGCCGGCTTCCCGGGAATCGGCGGCCACGCCAAACGCCATCTTGCGCGCCTTCAGGTCCACGCCCTCACGGCCGGAGAGCGTGCCGCCCTCGGTGCTCAAGCTGTCCACTGCGGTGATCTGCAGGTTGCCGCCGGCTGCGATGCTGGTTTCCAGGCTTTTCCCGGCGGCGCTGTTTTCCGTTGTCTGTTCGGTGCGAACCAGATCGACAATGTTGTCGCTCTTGGCCTTGACTGCGGCTTCTGCGCTGGCCTCCAGCGCGGCCTTTGCATCCAGCCCCTTGCCCCGGTCGCTTCCCATCGTTGTGGCCTTGGCCTCGGCACTGGCATTGGCCGAAGCACTGGCGCTGGCGGTATTGTTCGACTCGGCCAGCAAGCCGACATCGGTCACCTTCGACGTCTTGCTGCTGGCGCTGGTTTCCGCGGCCGACGTGATGCGCACGCTCCTGCCGGACATGCGGATGTCACGCTCGGCCCGCACGGCAGCGCTTTGAATGTCCAGTGCGTCCGCGGCCTTGATCTCCACTTCCCTGCCCGACAGACTGGACCGCGCCAGGCTGGCTTCTTCCTCGCGCTCGGTATCGACCTGGCTGCGCATCAGGTTCAGTTCGCCCTTGCCTGTTGCGCTGGCCTCCGCCTTTGCCCCGGCTTTTGCCGATGCGGCTTTGGTGGCGACCTGCGTGGCAGGCTTGTTGTCTGCCGTGACAGGCTTTTCCCTCGTCTGCGTGCCGGTCAGTGACTGGCTGGCAGCCTTGCCGCTGCGCTTGCTGGTTTCGTCGACCTTGCCCTTCTTGTCGACCGAACGGCTGGTGCTCACCGAGGTTTCGGCCATGGCGATGGCGCGATTGGACGTGGTGTCGCCCTTGCTGCCATCCACCGTGGACACGCCATCCACATCCTTGTAAGCCTGCTTCTGCAGCTTGTCGGATGCGCTGGCCTGGGCGGAAGCGCTTGCCGCTTTCTCCACCTTGCTGGAGGTCGACGTGGCCAGAAAGCTGGTGGTTTCGGTTACCTTCTCACTGGTGGCGGCGGTCTTCCCGGACTGCAGCGTGACCTGGTCACCAGTAAGCAGCAGCTTGTCCTTCGCCGAAATGTCGGAGCCGCTCACCACCAGGTCCTTGCCTGCCAGCAGACTGCCCTTTCCGCCCGCAGCCAGGGCGGATTGTCGATTCTGCTGCTCGGTCTTCTTCTCCGTCGTGGTCTGGATGCCATACAAGCCGCCGCCCACGCCGAAGCCGCTCTTGCCGGACTGCTTGCTGCTCGATTCCGTGTCGGTACGGGCGATGACGTCGAGATGTTCCCCGGCATCCAGGACCATGTCCTTGCCGCTGTCGAGCCGGGAGCCGGCGATCAGCATATCCGTGCCGGCGGATGCGTCCAGGTTTCCGCCCGCGCTCAGCACAGAGGCATGGCCCTTGACGCTGCCCACGCCCGAGCGCGCCTGATGCTCGTCTTGCGTATCGATCTGCACTGTCCGCCTCGCCTCAATGGCCAGATCTTTCTTTGCTGCTGCCTTTGCGCCCTTGAAATTGACGTTTTCGGCGGAGATCAACAGGTCGGCGCCACTGTCCACGGTGGCAGTCCTGCCCATGTCGGTATGGGCGAACAGATCCCCGCCGCCCTTGACCACTGCCACGGTTTCATTGATGAAGTCCCCCCCTGCCGCGATCACTGCGTCGCCGGCCTTCATGCTGCCGCTCAGATTGCGCACGTCGCCGGCGCTCCTGACCGCGAGCTTGCCGTCGGCCTTGATCGCGCCGCCATGGTTGGTCAGCGACGCCACATTGGCGTCGATACTGCCGGCGGCAATCACAGGGCCGCTGGCGTACCCCTTCCTGGTGGCTTGCGACAGATAAACGACGGGCATCAGCACCTTCCTGCCCTTGATTTCCACTTCCACCATCCACACCATGTCGCTTTCCACCGCCGCCGCCTGCTCGTCGGACAAGGCGCGGCCAAACACCAGGCCCAGCGCTTCGAGCTGGTCGACGCTGCTTTCCATCAGCGACTGCATTTGCGCAGCCTCGCCGACGCCGGTCTGCAGCAGGTTGCGACCGACCTGCGCGATCAGCTGCTGCCGCACGATCTGGTTCTCGTACGCGGCGTCGCCGAGCCGCCGCTGCACCTTGTCCGGGTCAAGCTGCAGCAGCTTGACCAGGTAATCCGAGCCGACCACGGCCGGCGCCTGGGATGGGGACTGCGGCTGGAAATTGACCGTGGCGGCAGGCGGCGAAACGAACAGGGGATTGGTTTCCACCAGGTAGCGGGCCTGCGGGTCCCTGGAAGGAACGAAATAGCCGTTGGGATTGGTGGGCAGGCGCAGGTTGGCAACGTCAAATGGCAGCGCGCCAACCTGGCTCCCGGAGTTACTGTCGGCAACGATCGCCATGGCGGCGTCGCCAGCCAGCCATGTATTGTCGTCCGGCACCGGCAGCCTGCTGGCCGATCGCGCCTGCACCGTCGGCGAAAAGGGCGACCCCAGGTTCAGCAGGCTGGCGCCCTGGACGTTCAGCTTTCCGGCATAAATACCCGCATCATAGGTCTTGATCGTCTTGCGGCCGACCTCGTTCACATAACTGGCCGCCCTGGCCGCCTCCGCGCTGGCGGCCTGGCTGGTAAAACACGTTCCCCCATTGCAGGAGAACCTGGCTGCACTTTCCGGATACCAGTAAGTGACTGTGTCCGGATGGAACAGGCTCTGCAGCTCGACCTTGGTCCAGCGCCGTTCGCGGTCATAGGCGTCAAGATGCAGGTCGGCATTGACGAAGCCCGCGCCGTCGGGCTTGCTGCTGTAGAGGTTGACAGTGGGAGCGGACAACAGCGACGCCCGGTTTTCTCCCTGCGCGCCGTAATCGATCGACAAGGTTCTGCCGGCAATGATGCGCCCCCGCACTTCCGGCAGCGGGCTGACCAGTTCCTGGGCGACGCTTTCCTTTTCCTCGTACAAGGTCGTGACATAGCGCGTGAAGAGGTCGATATCCTCGACGCGCGACGTGGCGCTGACGGGCGAGCTCGTCACCTTCTCGATCACGGCAGGCACGCCGCCCGCGGGCAGATTGCGAAAGGCATTGGTAACGGCAATGTCGATATCGCGGGTCGCACTGACGGCGTTGTAGTTATCGAAGACGCCTGCCCTGATCACGACATCCCCGCCGTCCATCGTGCCGCTGCTGCGGTTGACGATGGCCTGGTCGGGCGCGGACAGGGTCAGCAGGCCGGCTGCATACAGCGTGCCGCTGTTGTCCAGCCCATGGGCGTTGAGATGCAGCGACAGGTTGGCAAGGGAAGACATGCCGCCGGTATCGCCGTTCATCACGCTGCCCGCCTGGATGCGCATGCGGCCGCCGCTGTGGATGGCGCCGCGGTTTTGCAGGGCAGCATCGATCGACATGCTGCTGGCGCTGCCGTCCAGGCCGGCAAGGATCACGGCGGCGCCGTTGTCATTGTCGAGGCTGCCGGCACGCAGGTCGGCAGCGCCATCCGACTGGATGCGCGCGCTGTTGGTCAGCTCCCTTGCATTGATCGCCAGGCGCCCTGCCTGGAGCATGGCGCCTGGCGTGTTGTGCAGCAAATCGAGCATGGCGCCATCGGCGCCCAGCGCGAGCAGCCCGTCGGCGCGAATGGTCCCGAGGTTGGTCACGGCGAGCTGCATGTCGGGACCGGCGATGCGCACAAGGTTCTCGCCCAGGATGCGCCCGGCCTTCTCGTTGACCAGGTAGCCGCGCGAGAACAGATCGATATCGGCCGCGGCCTGGATCAGGCCGCGATTGAGCAGGATATTGTCCACGTTCAGCAAGGCTGCGCCTGCGCTCTGCAGCGTGCCGGCGTTCTCGATGGCGGTGGCGGTCAATGCCAGCGACCGGGCGCCGTCCTGGTTGAGCATGGCGCCGCTGTTGCGCAACTGGCCGCCGACGACGGCATCCAGGCCGGCATCCGCCTGCACCTTCCCGTCGTTATCCAGCCGGGCGGCAGACAGCTTGAGCGGTCCGCCCCGTGCATGGATCGTGCCGCCCGCTTCGTTCACAGCCTCCGCTGCAAGGCCAAGCGTCATCGCGGCGCCCGACTGCATGACACCGCTGTTGCGCAGCGTGCCGCCATTCAGGTTCATGTGCCCGTCGCTGGCGATCATGCCTTCGTCATGGTTATGCAGGCTGGAGCCGGCCGGCGCCTGCAGGACCAGGTCCTTTCCCGAAGCCAGCAGGCCGCGATTGTCGAACGTGAATCCGGCGCCGCCAAGCATCAGCACACCGTTGGCGCCGCGCAGGATGCTGCCGGCATCGCGATTGCGCAGCGCCGCCGCGCCCAGGACCAGGGTATCGCCGCGGATGCGTCCGCTATTGTCGATGGCGCCGTCGGCCATGACCCGGCTTGCGCCGGACGCGTCGATCCAGCCGCTGTTGTCGATGCTGCCGGCGCGCAGCAGCATGGCGCCGTCGGCGCCGCCGTCGATGCCGCGCAGCGTCAGCATCGTGCCCCGATTGACCAGGGCGCCGCCTGCAATGACATCCAGCGCGCCGGCCGATTGCACGGCGCCCTGGTTGTCCACTGTCGCCCCGGAAAGTGCGACCTGGCTGCCGGCCGCCGTATTGGCCAGGCTGGCGCCGGCGCGGTTGAGCATGCCGCCGCTGACGGACACGGCGAGACGCTCGCTGGCCTGGATGCGGCCTGCGTTGTCCAGGCTGTCGCCGGCGATATCGACCGATGCGCCGACCAGGCTGCCGCTGTTGCCCAACGCCAGTCGCTCACCGGCGGCGCCGATGGCAAGCGCGTTGCCCTGCATCCTGCCGCTGTTCTCCACGGCGAGCGTGGCGTCGGGTGCGGCGGCGCGCACGCTCAACGCCCGCGACGCCAGCAGTTCGCCGGCATTGCGCAATGTGCCCCGTGCAGTCAGCGCCATGTCGCGGCGGGCTTCGATATCGGTGCCGGCGCCCACGGCAAGCTGGCCGCCGGCGGCCAGCCGCACGTCGGTGCCGCTGACCAGTCGGGTGGCATCGAGCGCCATGCCGGCGCCGGTGGCGATGCGCAGCTCGCTTTCCGCGGCATTGGCATCGGCGCCGCTATAGAACAGCGCGCCATCACTGAGGAAGGTGCCGGCGGCCAGTCCGAAGCGGGAGCCGGCGCCCCAGCGTGCGCCCTGAATGCTTGCAGCGCCGCTGAAGATTGCATCGACCCGGCCATTGGCGGCGCGGCTGGCCTGGCTGACGGACCGGTCCGTCAGGTCGCGTGCGCGCAGCACCAGGTCGGCGCCGGCCTTGAGCTCCGCGCCCGACAGCATGAGCTCGCCCGGCGTGCTGGCATGCAGCGCGGCGCCGGCGGTGACCGATGCCCTGCTTGCCTGGCCAGCGTCGTCGAGGGTACCGGGATCGGCGATCTCGATGCCGGCCGCATCGCCGGTCTGCGCCAGCGCCACGTTGCGCGCTGCCGACAACCGGCCGTGCAGCTGGATGCGGCCAGCGGCATCGAGCGTGAAGTCGTCGGCCCTGGCGGCGGCTTCGCCCCGCATGCGCACACCCACGCCGGCTTCGGTCGCCACCAGCCTGATGCGGTCGGCATAGATGCCGCCCAGCCTGCTGCTGTCGATCGCATAGGCCGGCGCCGGGCCGACGCCGGTGGCGCCGCCGCTGACGGTACGGCCGGCGTAATCCCACTGCGCCAGGCCGGTGGTGACATGCAGGTCCCTGGCGTTGAGCGGGCCATCGAGCCTGAGCGAACGGGTCACGATGTCCAATAGCTGCTGATCGCTGGCATTCATGCCCTGGCCCTGCACCAGCACGTCGCCTGTCCTGACATGCAATGCGTTGAGGCTGCCATTGGCGCCGAATACCGGCGTACCGGTGCTGAGCGTCACGCGGTCGGCATTGATGAAGCCGCAGCCGCTGCAGGTGATGCCGTACGGGTTGGCCACGATCACATCGGCGCGTCCGCCGAGCACTTCGGTGAAGCCAGCCAGCACGCTGCGCTGCGGCGCCACGACCTCGTTGAGAATCAGCCTGGCTTCGGCGCCCAGCGCGGCATTGGCATCGACCTGCCCGGCCAGGACCGACTGGCGCCTGGCCATGCTGTTGTTGAGCACCAGGCCACGGCTGTCGACGTCATAGCGCTGATACTGGTTATAGGACAGGCCCGCGCCGTTGGCGGCATTGATGTTGACCACCGGGATGCCGTTGGCCGACACGGTGGCCCTGGTGGCGCTGCCCGGCGCCGATGCCGGGACGACGGTAGCGGCGGGCACTTGCGCATGCGCCAGGCCGGCAGCGGCCAGGCAGCAGGCGGCCAGAACGGCGCGCCCCCCGCGCCGCGCCGTTTCCGGCGCGACCAGATAGGCGCCGTGCGACGCACTCCATACAAGACAGTAAGCGTGGTTCATGAGGTTTTCCCATCGGGAGATCAGAGCGTCAACGACAGCCTGAGCCAGGTCTGGCTGGCTTCGCGCGGCAGGAAATCCGGCTGCGACAGCCGGCGGGCGTTGAACAGGTCGACCGAGATGCCGGCCCAGGTCGCCGACAGGCCGACCGCGATGCCGGCCAGCCGGCCGCCGGGCACGTCGGGAGCGCGGTTGCTCACGCCGCCGATGTCCACGCCGAGATAAAAGCGCACCGGCACGGCCACGCTGCCCAGCGCAAGCGCAGGCTGCACGGACACTTCGTTGCGGCTGGTCCAGCCATGGTCTCCGGACAGGGTGTTGTTGCGAAAGCCGCGAATGCTGTAGATGCCGCCGATTAGCACCTGCTCCGAGCCGTACAGCACCTGCTGCGCCCTCTGTGCATTGAACTGCGTGGAAAACTGCAGGTCGGCATTGGCGACGGAAAACGGCAACAGGTAGCCCAGTCCCAGCTTGAACTTGCCGAATTGCGCATGCGGCGCACTGTCGGGCAGACCGTCGGCGTCGCGCAGCGCGCCGCCCAGCTTGACGCCGCGCGCATAGCCCAGGCTGGCGGTGGCAACGCCGCCCAGCATCAGGCTGCTGCCAGTGGTGTCGAGATCCAGCACACTGAGCGAGCGGCTGCTCAGGCGCAGATACTGGTCCGCCAGGTAATTGCTGGACTCCTTGGCGGTGAGCATGGCGGCGACAGTCCAGCGGCTGACCCGGTCGCGGTGCAGTACCTGTTCCAGCCGGATGTTGCCGGCCTGGCTATGCCCGCGAAACTGCAACGCGGCGCCGGAAGGCGCCTCGACGGTGGAGACGAACTGGGAGCGCAGGGCCGACAGGCTGAGCGTGGCATAGCCGAACGGGACGATCAGGTTCAGGCTGCTGCTCTGGCTGGACTTGCTCCCGGCATCGCTTGGCTGGGAACGGCGATGGGTCAGCAGCAGCAGTTCATTCAGGCCGAGCAGCCGGTCCGCCGAAAGCGATACGCTCACCTGGTTTCTGCCGGTGCTGTCGGAGCCCTGGTTGTCCGCGCCCAGCGTCGCGCGGTAGCGGCTGGACGGCGCGTTCCGGATGAGCACGTCGCTGGCGCCCGGCCAGCTGCCGGGCAGGATGTCGAGCTGGGCCCGGTTCGATTCCAGGCGGTTGAGCTGGTCGATGCCCTGTTCGAAATCGCGCAGATTGAACAGCGTGCCGGGCGCCGGAAAGACATTCGCCGGATTGATGCTCCCGCGCGCGCCCTCGTCGAGCAAAATATTTTCCACCACGCCTTCGACCACCTGGATTTCCAGTACGCCGCCCGACAGGTCCTGGCTGGGCAAATAGGCGCGGGTCGTTATCAGGCCCTGCTCCAGGTAGTGCCTGGTGATCGCCGCCAGCATGCGCTCGATGTCGGCCACGCCCAGGCAACGTCCGGCATGGCCTTCCACGATCTGCCGCCGCGCGGACGCGCTCAAGCTGCTGGCGCCGCTGATGACGATGCGCCGGATGTCGCGGCAGGCGGCCTCCGCGGGGCCAGCCGCGGCGCCGGCGGCAGGCGCCATCGCGCCGGTATCGGCGCCGCCGGGCCCGGGCTCCGGCAACCTTGCGCCGTCGATGTCGCGCTGGATGCGCTGCTGGTTCTGGCGCTGCAGGATCTCGGCTTGCCGCGCAGCCGCCGCCTCGGCGGCGTTTTGCGCGTGGGACGGCACGCCGGTCAGCGCAAGCGACAGGACAAGACACAGCAGCAGCGGCGCGAAAGCAGCAGTCGGCATGGTTGGCTTCGACCGGGAAATGGGCGGCAGGCGCGATGATGACTGCCGGAGGCGGTATTGGCTTACATAGTCGGTTACTGCCTGAAACGCTTAGTTCCATCCGCAATCGACCGGCAAATGGAAGCAAGCTGCAGGCGGTGCGGGGCGATAAATGCTGGGTTTCGCACGGAAATACGCCAGCGGCGGAAAGGTGCAGCAAGGGCGGGCAGGCGCTTGCTGCCGGTGCCGCGCGCCGTTATTCGCCCTGGCGCGGACGCACCAGGGCGATCAGGTCGGGCGCGGCGGCGGCGCCCAGGGTCAGCACATAGGTGCGCATGGCTTCGTCCTCGATGAAGCCGGCGGCGGAGGTGAAGCGCAGCAGGGTATCCGGCGCCTGCGACCTGGCCACCGCATAGCCCTGCACATAATCCACGCCCAGTTCGGCCAGCGCCTGCACGGTGGCCTGGTCTTCCGCCCATTCCGCAATGGTGCGCATGCCCAGGCTGGCGGCCAGCGTGACGATGGCCTCGACGATGGTGATGTTGGCCGGATCGTCGTTCATGTCGACGATGAAGCTGCCGTCGATCTTCACCACGTCGGCCGGCAGGTCCCTGAGATAGGAGAAGGAGGTGTAGCCGGCGCCAAAGTCGTCCAGCGCGATCTTCACGCCATGGCTGCGCACCTGGTCGATGAAGCGGCGGGTGTTGTCGAGGTCGTGCAGCGCCACGCTTTCGGTGATTTCCATGCACAGGCAGCGGGCCGCGTCCGGGTTGGCGGCCAGCATCGCGAAGGTGTCCTGCACGAAGCGCTCGTCGTTGAGCGAGGCGCCGGACAGGTTCATGCAGACGAACTGGGTGCGGCCGAGGCGCTCCCTGCTGGCCGACAGCCAGTCCAGCGTGGTTTTCAGCACCCAGCGGTCAATCATGCCGATGCGGCCGCAGCTTTCCGCCGCCGGGATGATGCGCCCGGCGGTAATGACGTTGCCGTCGCGTTCGCGCATGCGCAGCAGCACCTCGAAATTGAGCGAGCCATGCGGCGCCGACAGCGACATGATGGGCTGCATTTCCAGGAACAGGAAATCGCCGATGTCCGGCGCCGACAATTGCTCGACCAGACGCAGTTCGGCCTGGCGCTCCCGGAACACCGCCGAGCCGCGCTCGTAGACCACCAGGCCGTCGCTGGCGGTGCTCTTGGCGGCGCGGCAGGCGCGGTCGGCGTTGGCCATCAGGTCGCGGATCGCGGCGCCGGGCTCGACTTCGATCAGGCCGATCGAGCCGCGCACCTGGAAAGCCTTGTCGCCCAGCCGGTAGGGCTCGGTGCCGATGCAGTCGATGATGCCGCGGCAGGTCCATGCGGCCGGGCCGATGGCGGTGTCGGGCATGACGATCACGAATTCATCGCCGCCCACCCGGCCGATCTGCTGCCCGCCCTGCAGCATGGAGCGGATGCGCTGGCACACCAGTTTCAGGATCTCGTCGCCGGCGGCATGGCCGTACAGGTCATTGATCAGCTTGAAGCGGTCCAGGTCGAGATAGGCCAGCGTCAGCGGCCTGCCCTGCGCCAGCTGGGCGATCGCCTCGGTCAGCACGGCTTCGATGCCGCGCCGGTTGCAGACCTTGGTCAGCGGATCGTTCAGCGCCAGGAAACGCAGTTCCTCGGTGGCCATGCGCTGCGCCGTCACATCCTGCAGCGAACCTTCGATCTTGCCGTTGGCCAGGGTGGCCTTGACCAGGAAATGGCGCTGCGGCGTCTCCGGCGCCAGCGCCGGGGCGCTGGAGAGTTCCAGTTCGACATGATGCTGGAGGCGCGCCATCTGCTGCAGGCTGCTCCAGGCATGGCCGCTGAAATGCCGGCTCCACTGGTTGCGGCCCGGCGCCAGCACATCGTCGCCCAGCATCCGCTTCAGCGCCGGATTGGCCGACAGCAGCTGGCCCTGCAGGTCCAGCGTGAACAGGCCGATCGGCATCGCATCGAAGGCATTGCGCAGCGCGGCCTGCGCCGCCAGCCGCTGCTGCTGCTCTTGGCGCATCTGCTCGGCAATCGCCAGCGCCGCCAGCAGGCTCGACGACAGCGCGGCGGTGACGCTGTTGACGGTGCCGATCAGCGCATGCATGCCGAGCGCCGCGGCGAATACTTCATAGAGGCTGGCCAGCAGCGTCACCGCGATCGAGGCGCTGTACCAGACCGCGCTGCGCGACGGCACGATGAACAGGATGCGGGCCAGGAAGAACACCAGCACGCCGGTGCAGATGCCGGTGGCGGCCCAGATGAAGGGCAGGAAGTCATGAAACGGCAGCAAGACCGACAGCAGCAGCAGCGGCAGGCAGGTCCATTGCGCCAGCCGCAGCAGCCAGCCATAGCCGACCCTGGCGAGGTCGCTGCGGAACAGGGTGCAGAACAGCATGATGGTCAGGGTGTAGTACAGCGCCGTGGTCAGCAGCCTGATCTTGGGCAGCCACTCGGTGGGCAGGTTGCGGCCCAGCCACTGGATGTCCCAGCCGCCCGACAGCGCCGCCATGCGCAGGTTGATCACCAGCCAGGCGGCGAACAGCACATAGGTGCCGGAGCGCAGGATCAGCGCCGTGATCAGCACGAAGGCGGCCAGCACCAGCAGGCCGCCGTCGAGCAGGCCGGCGTTGCGATGGAACTCGTAGGCGGAGAGCTGCAGGCGGTCGGCCGGCCACTGCATGACCGACAGCGCCGCCGGACCGATGAAGCGCATCCGGCACAGCACCTCGGTGGACGTGCCCGGCGCCAGCGCGAACCCGGCCTTGATGCGGGTGACGCCGCCCTCGGTGCCGGCGCGGCTGCCGCTGCCCAGCGGCGCCAGGCTGCGCGCATCCCAGCAGCGCAGGTCCAGCGTATGGCGCGACGGAAACTCCAGCATCACGGGCGCGCCCTGTGCCGGCGCTGCGGTGGAAAAGGCGATCCAGAAAGGGGTTTCGGCAAGCTTGGTATGAAAGCGCTCAAAGGCCGGCTGGCCGTTGAGCCGGGCCAGCGCCGCTGCCGGATCTTCCGCGCCCTGCCCGACCGGCGCCTCGGGCGCGACGCGGAACATCAGCGTCTCGCCCTTGCCTGAGGGGTAATGGCCGCTCCAGGCAGTCAGCGCCAGCAGGGTTGCCAGGCCGATCAGGGCCGGCGCCAGATACACCGACAGCAGGTACAGGGCATTCTCGAGACGCGTGCGTCCGTGGAAGGGATTGCTGTCAGGCTGCAGGAGAGTGCCGTGCATAGTGCGTCATTTCCGTGCGGCGCCCGCATCGGTCACGGGCTGCCGGCTAACGTAATGACGTTACGTTAGCTGAAATGGCGCTGCGCAATGGCCGGCTTACGCAGCCAGCTTGTCCATGCGCATGGAATTCACGTAATTCCCCGCTACCGGCAGGGCCAGGCGACCGGGTGCGTCGCCGGCCGCATCGAGCAGGATGTCCGGGTGGACGGTGCGGAAGATGAAGTCGTACAGCGGGTGGCCGGCCGCGGCCCAGCGCCGCTCGGCGCTGTCCACCTCGAACGACATCACCCGGTGCGGCAGGTTGCCGGCATGGCGCAGCGGGATGTAACCGGCGTCGGGATAGACATCGTCGAACAGCAGCCGCTCGTACTGGCGGTCGATCGGCGCGCGCCCGGCAATCACCATCCACTCGATGCCGGCCTGCTGGCAATACTGGAAGAATGCCTTGAACAGCACGGTCTTGACCATGCGCCCGACACGCTGCTCGGTGACGCCGAGCCGGGCCGCCTCGGCCAGCGGCCGGCCGGCAAGGCTGGCCGGCAGCGTGATCGACTGCTCCAGCGCCAGCGGCTGGAAGCGGTTGGTCTGAATGCGCATCGTGCCCAGCGCCGCGCCGTCGAGCTTGGATTCGGCCAGCAGAACGGCGACACCGGGCCGCAGGTCGAGCGCCTCGGGCGCGCCCAGTGTCTGCGCGAATTCCGGAAGATGACGGCCATAGGCGGCCTGGCGTATCTGCACCGCCTTCATCAGCGCGCTTCTGCCGCTGACCACGCGCACGGTAAAAGGCAGGGCCTGCTCGGCGCGGCCGGAAAGCGGCATGGCCGGGCGGCTGGAATGGGCGACGGCGTCGAGGTAGCTCTGGCTCATGGTGTCTCCTTTGTTATTGGAGACGTCATCTTATTTCTTTATGGAAATAATTCAATAGAGAAATTTTAACTTTCCGCTAAAAATTTTCTTTTTTTATCAAATACTTATGTCATTTCTGCAAGAGCATGACGGGATGACATCACCAGCAGGGCACCGCTTCAGCGTTTTCCCGACCGGCGCCGCGGCATCAGAACCCCAGGCACTGCAGATAAGTCGGCAGGCTGGCGGTACAGGCGGGCAATTGCTCGGGCAGATGGCGATACAGCAGCCATGCCAGCAGCACGCCGCTGGCCAGCACGGCCAGCGCCAGCGGCCCGCGCGGCGCGCCGCCGCGCCGTGCCGCATTCGACATCAGCCATGTCAGCAGCAGCTGCGCGCCCAGGGCAAGCAGCGCCATCAGCAGGAACCGGATGCTGTGATTGGCCATCGGGAGGGAAAAGGGAAAATTGCGGAGGGGAAGGAAAACCAAAAGGGGCGGCAGGCGCCGCCCCCGGGTGCGCCAGGCGGTCAATGCCTGGTGTCTGCGGCCATGTGGGCCTCGCTGCGGTCCAGCACCGCTTCCGGCTCCTCGGCCTCCTCATCGGTTTCATTGTTGAGCTGGCGCTGCATGCGCGCCGCATCGAGGTCGCCGGTCATGCGGCCGACCACCACGGTGGCCACGCCGTTGCCGATCAGGTTGGTCAGGGCGCGCGCTTCCGACATGAAGCGGTCGATGCCGAGGATCAGCGCCAGGCCGGCGACCGGCACGCCGCCCACCGCCGACAGCGTGGCCGCCAGCACGATGAAGCCGCTGCCGGTCACGCCGGCCGCGCCCTTGGAGGTCAGCAGCAGCACCGCCAGCAGCGTGATCTGCTGGGTCAGCGTCATCGGCGTGTTGGTGGCCTGGGCGATGAACACCGCCGCCATGGTCAGGTAGATCGAGGTGCCGTCCAGGTTGAAGGAATAGCCGGTCGGGATCACCAGGCCGACCACGGACTTCTTCACGCCCAGGTTTTCCATCTTGGCCATCATGCGCGGCAGCACCGACTCCGACGACGAGGTGCCCAGCACGATCAGCAGCTCTTCCTTGATGTACTTGATGAATTTCCAGATCGAGAAGCCATTGAGGCGGGCAATGGTGCCCAGCACCACGAAGATGAAGATCAGGCAGGTGGCGTAGAAGGTGCCCATCAGCTTGCCCAGCGACAGCAGCGAACCCACGCCGTACTTGCCGATGGTGAAGGCCATGGCGCCGAAGGCGCCGATCGGGGCCACCTTCATGATGTAGCCGACGATGACGAACAGCACATGCGACAGCTTTTCAATGAAGTCGAACACCAGCGTGCCGCGGCCGCCGAAGCGGTGCAGCGCGAAGCCGAACAGCACCGCAAACAGCAGCACCTGCAGGATCTCGCCCTTGGCGAAGGCGTCCACCACGGTGCTCGGGATCACGTTGAGCAGGAATTCGGTGGTGTTCTGCATCTTGCCCGGGCCGGTATAGGCGGCGATGCCCTTGGTGTCGAGCGAAGCAGGGTCGATGTTCATGCCCACGCCCGGCTGCACCAGGTTGACGATCACCAGGCCCACCACCAGCGCGATCGAGCTGACGATTTCAAAGTACAGCAGCGCCAGGCCGCCGGTCTTGCCGACCTTCTTCATGTCTTCCATGCCGGCGATGCCGACCACCACGGTGCAGAAGATGATGGGCGCGATGATCATCTTGATGAGCTTGATGAAGCCGTCGCCGAGCGGCTTCATCGCCGTGCCGGATTCCGGATAGAAGTGGCCAAGCAGCACGCCGATCACGATGGCAAAGAGCACTTGCACATACAGGGACCGGTAGAAAGGTTTTCGGGTCATGGATTGCCTACTAAAAAGAGTCTGGTACGGACAGTAAGGCGCGGATTTTGACCATCGGGCGTTTGCCTCACAACTGTGGATATCCACAAGCGGGCCGGACGAGTCGATGTTTTACCGCCGCCGCGCCGGGCTGAAGTTGCGCCGCGCCAAAGGATGCTGTGCTGCCCTTTTGCACTACCGGTTCAGGAGGCCAGAAGCTCGCGGCCCAGGTTGAACAGCATCGTCATGTTGAGCGCAATGATCAGCAGCGCTACCGCCGACGCCAGCAGGGTCAGCCAGCGCGGGTTGACGAATCCGCCCATCCGGCTGCTGCTGGTGAACCGGATCAGTGGCACGATGGCAAACGGAAGTTGCAAGCTGAGAATGACTTGCGACAGCACCAGCAGCCGCGCCACGCCCGACTCGCCATACCAGGCCGCCACCAGCAGGGCCGGGACGATGGCGGCGGAGCGGGTTACCAGGCGGCGCACCCAGGGCTTCAGGCGCCATTGCAGAAAGCCTTCCATCACGATCTGGCCCGCCATGGTGGCGGTGATGGTCGAACTCTGGCCGGACGCCAGCAGCGCCAGCGCGAACAGGGTGCTGGCGACGGCGCTGCCCAGCATCGGCGAAAGCAGCCGGTGCGCATCCTGGATCTCGGCGACCTGGGTCTGGCCGCGCGCATGGAACACTTCGCCCGACACGATCAGGATGGCGGCATTGACCAGGAAGGCGAGGAACAGCGCGATGACGATGTCGATGGTGGCGAATTTGATCGCCTCGCGCTTGCCGGCGTCTCCCGGCGCGTGGGCGCGATGCTGCACGATCGAGGAATGCAGGTAGAGGTTATGCGGCATCACGGTGGCGCCGATGATGCCGATGGCGAGATAAAGCATGTCCGGATTGGCCAGCGCCTGCGGCGCCGGCACCATGCCGCCGGCGACGTCGGCCCAGTCCGGCTGGGCCATGGCCAGCGTGATGGCGAAGCAGCAGAAGATCAGCGTCAGAAGCGCAATGATCATGGCCTCCAGGTAGCGCATGCCGCGCGCCTGCAGCCAGAACACCAGCAGCACGTCGAGCGCGGTCAGCGCCACGCCCCACGGCAGCGGAATATGGAACAGCAGATTGAGCGCAATGGCGCTGCCGATCACCTCGGCCAGGTCGCAGGCGCAGATGGCGATTTCACAGAGGATCCATTGCAGCAGGCCGGACAGGCGGGAAGAATTGGCGCGGCAGGCCTGGGCCAGGTCCAGCCCGGTCACCACGCCCAGCCGGATCGCCAGCACCTGCAGCAGGATGGCCATCAGGTTCGACAGCATGATCACCCACAGCAGCGCATAGCCGAAGCCGGAGCCGGCGGCCAGGTCGGTGGCCCAGTTGCCGGGGTCCATGTAGCCGACCGCGATCAGGTAGCCGGGTCCCATGAAGCCCAGCAGCCGACGCAGCCAGCGGCCGGGCGGCAACGGGTGCGGGCCTGCCGCACGGGGCGGCAGGCCCGCATCGACAGCGACGCTGTCGATGGGCGGCGGCGGCGTCACGCAGCCACCCGCGGCAACGAAGGCAAATGCATCAGCAGTCCGTCAGGACGCCGACGGCTTGGCCGGCGCGCCGTCGGCGACGGTGCCGCTGCCGCCTTCCTTGCCGGGCTTCAGTTCGGCGCCGGTGACCGGGTCGCTGTTCGGATCGGACGCGGTGCGCATCGCCATCTTCTCGACCACCGCCATTTCCGGTGTGGTCAACTGCACGCTGCCCTCGCCGCTGCCGCCGTCCACCGCCATCTGCTGCTCGCGGTCGGAGACGAACTGCCACTGCTCGCCCTGATTCCACGGACCGCGCTTCTCGGGTTCGCCATGCGACATGTTGAAGTAGACATTGGTGAAGCGCGCATCGCCCGGCAGCTTGCCCGGCGGGAAGTTGGTCTCCATCGAGTACAGCGCCTTCTCGAAGGATTTCTGGTGGGCGATCTCGCGCGTCATCAGAAAGCCCAGCGCTTCCTTCACGCCCGGATCGTCGGTCAGGTTGATCAGGCGTTCATAGACGATCTTGGCGCGCGCCTCGGCGGCGATATTGGAGCGCAGGTCGGCGCTGGGTTCGCCGATGGTGTCGATATAGGCCGCGGTCCAGGGGACGCCGGCCGAGTTCACCAGCGGCGGGCCGCCGCCGTACAGCACCTGGGTCAGATGGCTGTCATTGCCGGCGCCGGTGATGGAACGATAGATTTCCGCCTCCGACTCGACGCCCTCGGCCAGCCTGCCCTTGGCGCCCTTGTTGAGCATGGCGACGATGGTGCCGATCACTTCCAGGTGGCTCAGTTCCTCGGTCGCGATATCGAACAGCATATCCTTGCGGCCCGGATCGTCTTCGCCCAGCGCCTGGGTGAAATAACGGCATGCGGCCGCCAGTTCGCCCTGCGGACCACCGAACTGTTCCAGCATCAGATTCGCCAGGCCAGGATTGGACTCACTGACCCTTACCGTGTACTGCAAACGCTTGTTATGAGCAAACATCGGATTCTCCAGTCGTGATTCATGCATGGAATGACATGTCGGCAACGAGGTGCCAGGCACACTGCCGACAAGCGAAAAACCAGCTTAGGCAGCATTCACCGCAGCTTGTATAGGACACTTTCTCAAGCGCGTGTAGGAGAATGCTGATCACCGTGAGATATCGAGGCGATTGACGAACATCAGAGCAGAAGCCACTATCTGCGGCAAGGTGCTTAATTTTCAGAAATAATTGTTCTTTCTGAAAAAGTACTGCGTAGCAACAAATCCTTGCACAGCGTTCCTTCTACAATTCGTTGTCGTTTCGATATGCATCGTGCAGTCAGGCTTACATGACGCACCGGGACCGATTCCGGTGCGTGAACAGAATTTGAACAAAGGACAGTCATGGAGCATGCAGGCGCCAAGACACTGGATAACTGGTACGCCAATCGCGCATTACCCTTTCCGACCAGCTTGCGCAAACTGGCGGTCATCGCACCGGATACCTCGCCCGGACTGGCTGCGCTGCGCCAGCGCCTGGCGCAGCGCGCCAGCCATCCGCTGCGCTGCGACCACTATGCCGCCGGATTCAATCAGGCCGGCAGCGCTACTCTGGAGCAGGCTTTCGAACAGTTGCGCATTCAGCATGCCATCGAGCCTTATGACCTGGTACTGCTGGTCGACGGCAGCGCCGACGCGCTGGGCATTGCCGAGTCCAATGGCATCATCCCCGGCCAGGTCAGCCGCACGCCGGCGCCGGTCTGGACCGCCATCGGCGAGGACGATGCCAATACCGAGCTGGGCGACGTCGCCAACCGCGTGTTTGCCAGCGTATCGGCACTGATCGCGGCCATGCCGCTGGCCTTGACGGCACAGCCGGACATCGCCCGCCCTCCGAGAGCCGACAACGACACGGCCGCCCCTGCCAGGAGAAAGCCGGCAGCCGAAGCCGCCGTGCCGGCCGTGGCGCACCTGCCGGTACTGGCCCCTGCTGGCATGACCGAGCCGGCGGCAGCCGCGGGCACCCATCCGCTGGTGCTGTGCGCGGCCGGCGCGGTGATCCTGGCCAGCTTCACGGCCATGGCGGCCATGCTGGGATGGCTGCCAAATCAACAACAAGGTGCGGTTGCCGTACCGGCGCATGCCGTGGTGCGCACCGCGCCGACGCCAAGCGCAACCGCGGTGGCAACGCCGGTGGCAATGCCGGCACCGGCAAGCCCGTCGCCGGCACCGGTACCCGCCCTTGCCGTGCCATCCGATGCGGCGCCTGAACCGGCGGCCACCCCGGCCACCCCGGCCATCCCGCAAACCCGTGGCAACGAGGAACCGGACGGCGCGCCGCTGGGCACCGTGGCGGCGCTGGGCGCGGCCGGACTGGCCGCGGCGGCGCCGCGCAAGGCGGACAGTTCCCCGCCGGTCAGGGCAAAACGGCCGTTGCGGCGCACCGCGCGTCCGGCGCCGGTCCAGGAAGCGCCGCGCCAGGTTGGCAGCAACGAGGTGCCGGTCGTGGAATTTGTCGGCACCAAGACCCGGGAGCAGGTAATTGCGGAAATGATGCAGGCGCGGCGCGCAGCGGCCCGGCAGGCATCGCGCGGCGGGTCGCTGGCCGGACCGGACAGCCGGATATTGCCTAATTGATGACAATCAATGGTGACGTAAAGAAACCAAGAACTTTTTCTATGGAAACATGTCTGAGTTGTTCGCATGCATCGATGTGCGAGCCAGCGCACCGAGCAGAGTGCAAAACAGGAGGCAGAATTTCAGTTTTCCCGGCGCTTGCGCCCTTCACCCCTTTCTTAAAGAAAACAGCATGATTCCTGCAGACGAGATCCATCAGGCGAAAATTCTCGTAGTGGACGACTGCGAGGACAACCTCTTCATGCAGATCGAGATCCTCAAGATGGCGGGTTACAGCCAGATCTCGTCATGCAAGAATTCCAGCGACGTGCTGGCCATGCATGTGGCGCACGCCTACGACCTGATTTTGCTGGACATGCACATGCCGGGGATGAACGGCCTGGAAGTCATGGCGCGGCTGCGGGAAGTGGAAAAGGATTCCTACCTGCCGGTGCTGGCGATTACCGGCGACCGCGGCTTCAAGATCGCTGCGCTGGAAGCCGGCGCCCGCGACTTCCTGACCAAGCCGTATGACATGACCGAATTCCAGATGCGGGTGCGCAACATGCTCGAAGTGCGCCTGCTCTACAAGACCGTGGCGGAACAGGGCCGGATGCAGAAGGAAATGGCGCTGCATGATGCGCTGACCGCCCTGCCCAACCGCCGCCTGCTGGTGGACCGCATCGAAAAGGCCATGCAGCATGCCAGCCGCGGCCACAACATGATGGCCGTGATGTACATGGATCTCGACGGCTTCAAGGCAGTCAACGACACCCATGGCCACCAGACCGGCGACGAACTGCTGAAGATGGTGGCCGACCGCCTGCTGCGCGCCACCCGCAAGGAAGACACGGTGGCGCGCCTGGGCGGCGACGAGTTCGTGGTGGTGCTGTCCGACATCGCCCATGTCGACGACGTGGTGCGCCCGGCATCCAAGGTGCTGCGTTTCCTGTCGACGCCGTTCGAGATCGGCGGACTGACCGTCAAGGTCAGCGCCAGCATAGGCATCGCCTTCTATCCCGGCGACGGCAACGACGTCGAGGAACTGCTGGCGCGCGCCGACAAGGCGCTGTATGACGCCAAGCGGGCCGGCAAGAACCGCTATCATTTCAGCGACCTGCCGATGCTGCTGGGCGCGGTGATGTAAGCCTTGCCAGCTCCCGGCTGTTCCGCTTCACACCCGCCTCGACCCGCACGTAACTTTCATACTGTGACAAAAACAGTGGTTTTTTTGCACATCACAAGCACGTAAAACGCCTCTTTAATTTCCCAAAAGAAATATTGTGTCTTACAATCCGTTACCGGCCGCAATCAAATGCCGCGGCCCGCTTCAACGGAGTTCGACACCATGCATCGCCCCCTCCTGTTCCTTGCCCTGCTGATGCCGGCACTGTGCGCCCACGCCGGGTGCCGGGTTGCGCCATCGGCCGGCGACACCATTTCCCTGGTGGTGGGCGACGGCGGCTGCCTTGGCAACGCGGCGCAGCGGCAGGCTTTTGCGGCGGAGCTGAAGTCGGCGGTGCAGCAAATGGAAGGCGGCCGCAAGCCGGGCCTGCAACGCAGGTCCACGGCCGACCAGTTGAATGGGTTTGGCGACCTGCGGCGACAGGCCGAGCATCTCAGCCCGGCGGTGCCGGTGTACTACGGGCAGCGCTGAAGCATTGCGGCAGTGCGCGCAGCGCGCCGCTCACAAGCTCATGCTGAAGAAGACCAGCAGCACGTCGCCGTTGCCCTTGTGCTGCGACAGCCGCGGCACGTAGGAGGCGCGCAGCTTGATGTCGCGGCTGCCCAGGGACACGATGGGCAGCACCATCGGAAACGGGATGCCGTGAAAGTAGTCGGCACGGCTCATCAGCATGGCGGTGAAACCGCCCCCCGCCTCCAGCCCGGCGCCGAGCGGCTGTATCCATTCCCGGCCATAACCCGCCATGAGCTGGGGCTTGCGGTGCGAATCCGACAGGCCCAGCGCATACACCATTTCGTCATTGCCCCTGTCATCGCGCAGGCGTCGCCCGATGCCCACGCCCCAGGCCTGTTCATTGAGTTCGGCCAGCCGCTCCCGCGTATAGGTGCTGCGGCCATGGTGGGCATAGCCGGACAGGTAGAGATCGGTCGTGCCCCGGTCCGCGATCGCTTCCAGCCTGTCGCCAGCCCGATATAGCCAGTCAGGCGCGGCATGGGCCTGTGGCGCAAGCAGGATGGCGCCGGCCAGCATGGCGGCGCGCGAAAACCGTGGGCGCCATGCCTTCCATTGCAAGCGCATCGTCGCTCCAGTCGTTGATTGCGGCAAAGCATGCCACTCGAATGCGCCGGCGTGAAGCGGCAGCGGCCGCGATACGCGCCTTCGTTGTCTGCTGTCAAAGCGTTGCCAGAACTTCATCTCTACTCACCACTCTATTTGACGACAGAACGATGAGTAAGCTTCTTAGGGGAAAGGATCTATGAACACGATCGAAGTCGGCCAGGGCGCCGAAAATCAGAAGGTGGAACTGTTTTTCCAGGATATCGGCCATGGCCAGCCGGTAGTGCTGATCCATGGCTGGCCGGTCAGCCACGCGATGTGGGAACACCAGATGCTGACGTTGCCGGCGCACGGCCTGCGCGTGATCGCCTATGACCGGCGCGGCTTCGGCAATTCGTCCAAGCCGTGGGAAGGCTATGACTATGACACCTTCGCCGACGACCTGAAGGCCCTGCTGGACCAGCTCGACCTGCAGGACGTGGTGCTGGTGGGCTTTTCGATGGGCGGCGGCGAAGTGGCGCGCTACATGTCGCGCCATGGCGGCGCACGGGTCAAGAAAGTGGCCTTCATCAGCGCCGTTACCCCCTTCATGCGCAAGACCGCCGACAACCCCGACGGCGTCGACGACAGCGTGTTCCAGCAGATGATAGACGGACTGAAGAAGGACAGGCCGGACTTCCTGAACACCTTCGGCAAGCATTTCTTCAATGTCGGCATGCTGCGCCACCCGGTCAGCGACGCCACCCTGGAATGGACCCGCGGCCTGGCGCTGCCGGCGTCGCCCAAGGCCACGATCGACTGCGTGCGCGCCTTTTCCGGCACCGACTTCCGGGAAGACCTGAAGTCGATCAGCGTGCCGGTGCTGGTCGTGCACGGCGACGCCGACCAGACGGTGCCGATCAAGGCCAGCGGCGCGCTGACCGCGAAAGCCCTGCCCGGCGCCCAGTACAAGGTATATGACGGCGCGCCGCATGGCCTCTACATCACCCACAAGGACGACCTCAACCGCGACCTGGTGTCCTTCATCAAGGGTTAGTCAAAATCGCCATGCTTGAAAAACTGCCTCAGGCGCTGGGCCATGCCCTGCGCAACCAGCGCGCCGGACTCGACCAGATCGCCTTCAATGTCGTCAGCGTCGGCGGCGGCACCGCGGCGATCCAGGTGCGCAGCCTGGCTTTTGCCGACCATGCGCCTATCCCGGCGCTGTACACGGCTGACGGTACGGGCATCTCGCCGCCGGTCGAATGGACCGGGGTGCCGCCGGGCACGGCCTCGGTGCTGCTGATCGTGGAGGATGCCGACGCGCCGACGCCGCATCCGCTGGTGCATGCCATCGTGGTCGATTTGCCGCCGCAGGACGGCGCACTGCCAGAAGATGCATTGAAGAGCAGCCACAGCGAGGGCCTGAGCTATCACACCGGCCGCAATTCCTACCTGCAGGCCTCGTGGCTGCCGCCCGATCCGCCGCCGGGACACGGCGTGCACCGCTATGCCTTCCAGGTGTTTGCGCTGGAAGCCGCGCCCGACTTCGGCGGCACGCCCGGGCGCGAGGCGGTGCTGGAGGCGCTGCGCACCCACGGCATCGCCAGCGGCTGCCTGATCGGCACCTACCTGCGGCCGGACGGCACGATTCCAGTCGAGGAGGCGGCGCCGGCGGCGGTCAACGTCGACCAGCCGCTGGCCTGACCCGGCCCACCCGGCCTGCTCAGCCGCCGGCGGCGATCTGCCGCAGGGCCTGCGCAAACACCTGCGCCGGCTGACCGCCGGAAATCAGGTGGCGGTCGTTGATGATCACCGCCGGCACCGAGTGGATGCCGGCGTCCAGGTACATGCGTTCGCGTTCGCGCACTTCGGCGGCATATTCGTCCGAGCCGAGGATGGCCGCGGCGCGGTCGCGGTCCAGGCCGACCGCTTCCACCGCCGCCAGCAGCACCGCATGGTCGCCGGGATTCTCTCCGCGCGTGAAATAGGCTTCGAACAGCGCATGCTTGAGTGCGCGCTGCCTGCCCTCCCCTTCCTCTTCCTCGGCCCAGTGCAGCAGACGGTGCGCGTCAAAGGTGTTGTAGATGCGGCTGCGCTTGCCTTCGCCGAAGATGAAGCCCACCTCCTCGCCGCGGCGCCGGATCTGCTCGCGGTTGGCCGCCATCTGCTCCTTCGACGCGCCGTATTTCTGCGCGATGTGCTCATCGATATCCTGGCCTTCGGCCGGCATCTGCGGATTGAGCTCGAAGGGCTGGAAGTGCAGTTCGGCGCTGATCTCGCCCTGCACCTCGGCCAGCGCCTGCTCCAGCGCATTGAGCCCGATGGCGCACCATGGGCAGGAAATATCGGAAACGAAGTCGATCTTCATCGCGGCTGGCATGGCATTCCTCGCAGTTTTCATCAAAGCTGCCATATGCTTCCATGCGCAGGATATTCAAGTCGCCGGTGATTTCACGCAACGGCTCGCGCATCGGACCGGGACAGAATGAACGGGTCTTTCCATCGATAGCCCTTCAGCCACTTCATGAACGCTCCCACCAGTCCGGCCAAGCTGCGCCGCCGTGCCACCGACATGTTCACCCCCATCCTGCGCAAGACCTTCGGCATCGATCGCCTGCGCCCGGGCCAGCGCGACGTGCTCGACAGCGTATTGTCCGGCGCCGACACCTTCGCCCTGATGCCCACCGGCGCCGGCAAGTCGCTGTGCTACCAGTTGCCGGCCCTGCAGTTGCGCGGCCTGGTGCTGGTGGTCTCGCCGCTGATCTCGCTGATGCGCGACCAGCTCGCCAAGCTCGACGAGATGGGCATACCGGGAGTGCAGGTCAACAGTTCGCTGAACCGGGAAGAGGAAAGCGCGGCGCTGGAAGCGATTGCAGAGGGCCGCTGCCGCATCGTGTTCGCCACGCCCGAACGCCTGACCCAGCAGGAGTTCATCGCGCTGCTGCGGCAGCAGAAGATGGCGCTGTTCGTGGTCGACGAGGCGCATTGCGTGTCGCAGTGGGGCCATGATTTCAGGCCGGCCTATCTCGACCTCGCCGCCGCCATCCGCGCGCTCGGCAAGCCGCCGGTGCTGGCCCTGACCGCCACCGCCACCGAGGAAGCGATCGCCGACATCGTCAAGCAGCTTGGCCTGTCGCGGCCGCGCATCATCAACACCGGCATCTACCGCAAGAACCTGCGCTATACCGTGACCCAGGTCACCAGCGACACCGAGAAGCTGTCGCAGCTGCTGGAGACAGCCATGCGCCAGCCCGGACCGGGCATCATCTACACCGCCACCGTGGCCGCGGTCGAGGAGCTGCATGCGGCGCTGGCCGAGCGCGGCGAAAGCGTGACGCTCTACCACGGCCGGCTCGGCGCAAAGGAGCGGCAGGCCAACCAGGACCAGTTCATGCAGGGCGAGAAGCGGCTGATGGTGGCCACCAACGCCTTCGGCATGGGCATCGACAAGGCCGACATCCGCTTCATCATCCATTACCAGATGCCGGCCAACCTGGAAGCCTATTACCAGGAGTCCGGCCGCGCCGGGCGCGACGGCGAGCCTGCCGAATGCATCCTGCTGTTCCAGTTCAAGGACAAGCGGGTACAGCAGTTCTTCCTGGCGCGCGACTATCCCGACGGCGACGACGTACGGCATGTGTATGCCGCCGCCGCCACCCTGGCCGAGCAGGGGCCGACGCCCTTCGCCGACCTGTGCACTGCGCTGCCGTCGATGTCGGCGGCGCGGGTGCGGGTGGCGCTGAAGCTGCTGAAGGAAGCCGGCCTGCTGGCCCAGGACAAGCAGCTGCGCATCCGCGCCGGCCGGAAGGCCGCCGCCGCCGACAGCTTCGACATCCTTGCCGGCGCCTATGCCGACAAGGCCGAGCGCGACCGCGAGGCGCTGGAGCAGATGGTGTCGTATGCACAGAGCGGCACCTGCCGCTGGCAGCTGCTGCTGCACTATTTCGGCGAGGCAGAAGACACAGTCGCGTCCTGCAATACCTGCGACAATTGCCAGCGCACCCGGCAGCTCGAAGCCAGCATCCCGGCCCCGGTCGAGGCGGCCCCGCCGCCGGCGGCCGTCGCGCCGGCGCTGCTGTTTTCGGTCGGCAGCCGGGTCAGGGTGCCGCGCCACGAGGAAGGCGAAGTGATTGCCATTGCGGGCGACATGGTGACCATCGCGTTCGGCGACGGCGGTGAGAACAAGACCTTCCTGGCCAGCTACGTGCAACCCAGCGACGCCGTGCCCGGCCATCAGACTGAACAAAGGGGAATAGCATGAGCAAGGAACAATCCAGACGCCATGACGATGACGACACCTCGATGTGGATCGTCTATGAAGAGCCGCCCGCCTTTCCCAACCAATATGTGGCGCGGCGCTATCGCAGCTATGTGGAAACCGGCGAATACGTGGTGGGCGACACGCTCACCGATGTACGCGCCAAGCTGCCGCCCGGCCTGATGCGCCTGGAGCGCAGCAGCCAGGATGACCCGATGGTGCGCGAATCCTGGATCTGAGCGGGGAGCGTGTAGAACCAGGCCAGCGGCGCCGGATAGAAAACGGAAGCGGAAGCAGTTGCAGTTGCAGTTAAAGCACGCGCAGCGACAGTTGCCGTTGCCGTTGCCGTTGCCGTTGCCGTTGCCGTTGCCGTTGCCGTTGCCGTTGCCGTTGCAGTGGCTTTTGAAGTTGCAGTTGCCTTTAAGTCCCGTTGAGCGCGCCGTGACGTCGGTGCGTGGAGCGGGAAAAGGTGCGGCGTCTGTCTGAGTCAAGCGCAGCTTGGCGAGTTTAGCCGCGCCCCGCTCCATGCATCGACGTCACGGGGACCCTCGCGCAGCGAGGGCGCGATCACCGGGTCGCCTTTTCTTGCCTACTTCTTTTGGCGAAGCAAAAGAAGTAGGTCGCCTGCCGGGGCGAACTCCCGGCCTGGTCATGACGATAGTGCAGTCGGCTTGTTTCACCCGGCGTAAAGACGTCACTGCGAAGCAGCAGTTGCTTTAGACGTTAAAGGTTTCAGCTTCAAAACCCTTTGAACAACAACTACGACAGTGCTGCCCGTGCCTTGCCGGGTGACGCAATGCGACTGCACTGCCGTGGAGACAAGCCGGGAGTCCGTCCCGGCGGCCGGGTTACTTTTTTGCTTCGCCAAAAAAGTAACCAAAAAAGGCGACCCGATGATCGCGCCCCGCTGCGCGGGGTGCCCGTGCCAGCGGTACCCGGAGCGGGGCGCGGCTAAACTCGCCAAGCAAAGCTTGGCTCAGACAGACGCCGCACCTTTTCCCGCTCCGGGCACCGCTGACACGGCGCGCTCAACGGGACTTCACTGCAACTGCAACGACAGAGGCAACTGCAACTGCAACTGCAACTGTCGCTGTGCATCATCGTCACAACGAGTCGGCAGATCAACTCCACAGCGCCCGCCGGCTAATAGCCCCCAGCCACCGCCATTACGTCGCCGCAAACCCACCCCAAAAAATCGTATGTAGAATTTTTTCATGTACGATCTGACAAGCCGGCAGGACCACGTTTCACCCAGCGCAAGCGCCAGCGGCAAGCCCCGCAACGACAGCCAGGCCGAAACGCTGAAGGAAGAACTGAGCAATATCCTCGAGGAATGCCGGATACTGCTGCCCGGCATGCAGGCCCTGTTCGGCTTCCAGACCATCGCCGTCTTCAATGAGCGCTTCGAGCACCTGCGCGGGCTCTCCCCGGTTGCCCACCTGCTGTCGCTGTTCATGGTGGCCGTGGCGATCGCGCTGGGCATGGCGCCGGCCGCCTTTCATCGCATTGCCGAACCGGGCAGGGTGTCGCGCCGGCTCGTCGCCCTGTCTTCCCGCTGCATCTGCGCCGCGCTGTTCATGCTGATGCTGGCCTTCGCGCTTGAAATGTTCGTTGTCTTCAGACTCGCCACGGACAAGCAGCCCTTCAGCGTGGCGGTCGCCGCGCTGCTCCTTTTCATCATCGGCGCCGCCTGGTTCGTGCTGCCCTATCTGGTCCGCCGGCGCTGGCGGCGTCCCTCACCCTGAACAGAACGGAAACCATTTATGGATCAACAACTGCAGAGCGTCTTGCGCTATCTCGAAGACAACAAGCTCAAGCTGGTCACCGCCGAATCCTGCACCGCCGGCATGATCGCCTCCACCCTGGCCGACGCGCCGGGCAGCGGGAAATGGCTGGAATGCGCCTTTGTCACCTATTCCGAGGAAGCCAAGATGCGCTGCCTGGGCGTGAAGCAGGAAACCATCGAACGCTACAACCTGACCAGCGAGGAGGTGGCGCGCGAGATGGCCGAGGGCGCGCTGGCCTGCACCTGCGCCAACGTCGCCATTTCAGACACCGGCGTGGCCGGCCCCGGCCCCGGCGAAGGCGGCATCGCGCCCGGCACCATCTGCTTTGCCTGGTCGTTCGAGAACAAAGGCAAGGTTTCCACCTTTACCGAGACCCGTCGTTTCGACGGCGACCGCAATGAAGTCCGCAAGGCCGGCACCGACTATGCGTTGAAGCGCATCTGGCACTACCACAACGAAGCGCAGGGCGCGAACGCCGCCCAGGCCGGCGTTGCCTAGGAGCCGTCAGCGCTTCTGCTCGATGCGCCGGAATTCTCCGTCCGAATCCGGCACGCCCTCAATCATCTGCTGCAGGGCGCGGGCGTCGTTGAGCGCCTCGTCGCCCTCTTCGGCCGGCTGGTCGCGGTCGCGTTCCTCCCGGCTCCCTTCATTGCCGGCGTGCTGCGCGCCGGGCTTTCCGGTGTCGATTCCCATCTTGGTCTCCTTGCAAGCTGTCGTGCGGTCATGATTGGACCGCGCCGCGCTGCCGTCATTCAACGGCATGCGCACGAAGGCTTATGCCTCGTCAAATCTGTCGAATGCGTGATGGCCGACAAGCTGATGCCCCGATTATTGCAACAAGGAAATAATCTGTGGTATAAGCATATTTCTATTGAGAAATATCAGTAACTTACCGTCTCCCCGCCCAGCCCAATTTCCCATGACACTGCCAGCACATCACGCCTTCGCCCAGCCCGGACTGCTTCCCCTTCTGACATCGGCCTCGCCGGAGGCGCTAGACAGCCTGGACTTCGGGCTGATCGGTTTCGACGCCGACGGCACGGTCCGCCAGTACAACGCCTTCGAATCGCGCGCCGCCGGCCTGTCGCCGCAGCGGGTGCTCGGCCAATCCCTGTTCACCCATGTCGCCCCCTGCATGAACAATTTCATGGTGGCCCAGCGCTTCGAGGATGCGGCCGACGCCGGCAGCACGCTGGATGACACCATCGACTATGTGCTGACCCTGCGCATGCGGCCGGTGAAGGTGAAGCTGCGCCTGCTGTCGGACCCGGCGCAGGCCATGCGCTATGTGCTGATACAGCGCGCGCTGTAGGCAAGGCCCGGCGTGGACACCCTGGAAAGCGAATACGAGGCGCTGCTGCAGTTTCTGTATCTGGCGCCGGTGGGCATCGTCCAGACGGCACTGGACGGATCGATTGCGATGATCAATCCGCTGTCGGCGCAGCTGCTGATGCCGCTGTCGCGCGACGGCACGCTGGACAATCTGTTCGACGCGCTGGAACAGGTGGCGCCGGAACTGCGCAACCTGGTGAGCCAGTTCCCGCAGGCGCACGGCACGGTCTGCGACAGCCTGCGGGTGCAGCTTTCGGCCGGCATCCCCGGCAAGAAGGATGCGCGCATGCTGTCGCTGACGGTGCTGAAACTCGATGACAGCCGCCTGATGGCCGTCATCAGCGACATCACCCAGGCGGTGAAGCGGGAACGCCAGCTGAAGCAGAGCGAAGCCTGGTTCAGCGCGGTGCTGACCGGCATTACCGACTACGCGCTGATGTCGCTCGACCCGAGCGGCCGCATCGAATCCTGGAACCAGAGTATTGCGCGGGTCACGGGGTATAGCGAACGTTCCGTGATCGGCCGCCCGATCTCCCTGTTCCATCCGCCCGGCGCCATCACCAGCGACCGCATCGCCGACCGCCTGGTTGAAGCCGACGCCAACGGCTGGAGCCTGGACAATGGCTGGTGCATGCGCGCCGACGGCAGCCGTTTCTGGGCCAACACCATGATCGCGCCGCTGTCGCGCGATGACGACCTGCCTGAAGAAGAGCGCGGCTATGCGCTGATCATCCGCGACATCACCGACAAGCGCGAAGCCGGCGACAGCCTGCTGCGCGCCAGCGCCTGCGACTACCTGACCGGCATCGCCAACCGCCGCACCTTCTTCGAAGCGGCCGAACTGGAGCTGGAACGCTGGCGGCGCTTTCCGCGGCCGCTGTCGGTGGTGGTCATCGATGCCGACTTCTTCAAGCAGATCAACGACAGCTGGGGCCATCCGGCGGGCGACGAGGTGCTGCGCAACCTGGCGCAGACCCTGTCGGCCACGGTGCGGGAAATCGACGTGGTGGCGCGACTGGGCGGCGAGGAATTCGCCGCGCTCCTGCCATCGACCGACCTCGAAGGCGCCCTGAAGCTGGCCGAACGCTTCCGCACCGCGGTCGAAGGCCAGCAGGTGATGGTGGGCGGCCAGGAGATCCGCTACACCGTCAGCGTCGGCGTGGCCAGCATGGACAGCCAGGTCAGCGGCATGGACCAGCTGCTGAAGCTGGCCGACAGCGCGCTCTATGCGGCAAAGAAAGCCGGCCGCAACCGGGTCTGGCACAAGCGGGCAGACCATGTGCTGGCGGGATTGGAGGATGGGGCAGTTTGAAGGCTTAAGCAGGCCGGCGTGGTGCGTTGCAGGGCAACAGCAACGCACTACGCCGGTAAAAACGCTACTTTCGCGGGCGGTCGGCAGAAACCAGCCGCATACGCACGCGGCGTCGGGCAAAACAAACTATTTACAAAGATTAGCGGCGCGGCAGGTGCCACCGACAGTCCAGTTGACTTTGCCACTTGCATAGGCTGGTGTCAGAACATAGGTTTCTCCGGAAAGGCCGTTTCCATTGATGGCGGTTGCGGTAATCAAGCCGTTCAGAGTAGTCATGGTTCCCACATTCTGAGATGCCGTGGTGATGTCCGCTGGGATTTGATTGCTTCCCCCCGTACATCCCGTCAAGGTATCCAGATCCTGCGCACAGATTTCCACCGCGATCTTGGCTGCTGCTGTAGCCAGTACCACCTCGCTGAACTTGGCCCTTTTCGTGTAATCCCGATATGCCGGCAGCGCCACCGCGGCCAGAATCCCGATAATGGCCACGACGATCATCAGTTCGATCAGGGTGAAGCCGCTTGCGCGGCTGCGCGGGTAAGGAAGTTTGATCATGATTGCTCCATGCAGTTGGACGGTTCCGGCAGTAAAGGCAACATTGCCGGCGCAACGCAGTAGCAAGGCGGATGCCATCAGGAATCAAATTAAAAAACGGCCATGCGTTCTTTTGACGCTCGTTTTTGAACAACGACATCTGTTTATCGCCATTCATGACAGGCATGAACGAGCGCCACGACCAATCATCCTGGCAATTGAATGCCGTCCGGGGACCGCCGCATCCTCATCGGCCTTGCCCGGTGCGGGAACTGCCCGCGCATGAACGTGACCACAAGCCGGTTTGCGGCCATCCATCCATGAAAGGTCATCTCCATGCGCACCGTCAGCCTGTCGACCGCAATGACGCTCAGCGACCTCAGCGAAAGCACCTTCCGGCGCAAGATCAGGAGCGGCGACATCCAGCTGCTGCCGCCGGGCGATGCGGGCGGCCGGGAAGGCATTGCCATCGATCGGAATGCGGCCTATCTGAACGCCGACATCGCTGTCGGACACTGGGAACTGGTGAGGGAGGCCGACCGGGGCGACGCGCTGGCCCAGACCGAACTGGCGCTGGTGCTGCAGCGGCACCGCAAGTTCAGGGCCGCGGTCTACTGGCTGCAGCTTGCCGCGAAGAGGAATGACAGCCATGCGCTGCATTGGCTGGCGCGCTGCCATCTGGAAGGCCGGGGCGTGGCAAGAAACGAGGACAAGGGCATCATGCTGCTGGCGCGTTCCGCGCTGCTGGGCAACGTCATCTCGGCCCACCAGCTGGCCGCCCTGCGCCATGGATTCATTCAGCATTACTCCGCACAGCCGCCGGCCGAGCCACGCATGAGCGGGAACCGGCCTCGGGCCTTTGCGCCCGGCGGCTGAGCGTTCCTTCAGGCCGGCGATCCGGCCGGCCTGACGGTGGGTGGCTTATTGCGACGTTGCCGGCGTGCTGCTGGTGGTGGACTGGCGTGCCTGCGCCTGGGTTTGCGTCTGGGCCTGGGCCTTTTCCGCGTCCTTCTTGTTGGCGCGGTGACGGCCGACTGCACAGCCGGCCGCAGCGCCCAGCACGCCATGATTGCCAACGACATGGCCGGCCACGCCGCCGACGGCGGCGCCCTTGATACAGCCCTTGGCCGAGGCGGCGCCAGACAGGCTGGCAAGCGAGGCAAACAGGCAAACGGCGATCAGTTTGGCTTTCATCACATCTCCTTCAAAGCGGCATGGATACAAGACCAGGGCACATACCCTGACCGGTAGAAACCATCATGCCGGTTTGAAGTGATGCTGGCGGTGCGCTGCCCAACATAACCGCCGTACTACCTGAAAAATGCGTTATGCCTTTTCTGGCTTGGGCTTGCCCTGCGCATCGCTCAGGCGATACTTGGTGCGGCGATCGCCCATCAGTTCACGCAGTTCGCGGATGTCCATGTTGGACACTTCATGCATGCGAATCAGCATCGACGCGCCGACCGGCAGGCGGCGGTGGCGGATCTTGCTGATCACCGGCGGCGCCACTTCGAGCGCGCGCGACAGCGCCGCATCATTCTTCAGGTTGAGCCGCTCGATCAGGGAGTCCAGCAGGTTGTCGGGGTTATAGGTCACTTGCGAGGTCAGTTCATGCGCTTGCTGCGGGTCCTGGGGCTGGTCCATTTGGTCTCTCTCCAACACGGTTGACCGGGCGCCGTCTCGGCGCGCCGGATGATGCCAATTTGACATTAAGAAAACTGTCGCGAGAATATCACTTTGCCAACGAAATTTGAAAGAGCCTGCCTGCGCAAATTCACCAAGTTCTGACCAAATCGGTATTTTCAGCGAATCGAGTCGGTATCCGAACCAGAAGCCGTATCGCCGCCGCCCGATGCGCCAGCGCTGCCGACCGGCTGGCGCTCGCCGTAATCGACCGCGCTGCGCGCCGCCATCCGGGCGCCGCTGACCGGATCGCGGCCCATGCCGCTCATCACGCCGCTCAGTTCTTCCTCGGTTTTCGCCGGCGCCATGCTGTCGGCTTGGGCCGCTGCCTGGCTGTCGCCGATCCAGACGCCGCCGCCGGCATAACGGCGCACCACAATGCCGGCCATGGTGGTGGCGGGCGGCGGCGCCGCGCGCTGGCTGTCGGCGCTGATGATTTCACCCTGCGCATCCATGCCGTAGGGCAGCGGCGCCGACACCATCACCGGCGGGCGTTCCGGACGCGGGAAGGACGCCTTCGCGTCCAGCATCCCGGCCTGCATCGCTTCCCGGAAGAAGTCGCCCACCAGCAGCAGCGCATTGTGGCCGCCCTGCCCCCAGTAGTCGCTGCGCATGGTGACGCGGGCATCGTTGAAGCCGACCCAGGCGCCCATCACCAGCGTCGGATGCATCAGCATGAACCAGCCATCGGTATTGTTTTGCGTGGTGCCGGTCTTGCCAGCGATATCGGCGCTGACCTTGAACTGCGTCTTCATCGCGGTGCCGGTGCCGCGGCTGATCACGCCGCGCATCATGTCGATCAGTTCGACGGCGGTATGCTCGCTCATCACCCGCGCCGGCGCGCGGCTGAATTCGGCCAGCACCCGGCCGTTGCGGTCGCTGATGCGGCGGATGAAGATCGGCTCCTGGTACAGGCCGCCGCGGGCGATGGTGCCGTAGGACGCCGCCATTTCCAGCAGCGTCACCGGGCTGGTGCCCAGCGCCAGCGACGGCACCGCGTCGAGCTTGCTGCGGCGCACGCCGGCGGCCTGGGCCAGGTCGACGATCTCCTTGACGCCGACATCCTGCATCACCTGGGCGGTGATCGTGTTCTTGGAATACACCAGGCCGTCGCGCAGGCTCATCATGCGGCCGCTGGCGCCGCCCATGTCGCCAGGGCGCCAGACGCGGCCGTCGCCGAGCCGGATCTCCACCGGGCCGTCGGCATACATGCGCTCCGGCGCCAGGCCGGCTTCCAGCGCCGCGCCATAGACGAAGGGCTTGAAGGTGGAGCCGGGCTGGCGTTCCGCCTGCGCCACATGGTCATACTGGTCGCGCTGGAAATCGCGGCTGCCGACCCAGGCCCGCACTTCGCCGCTGTCCGGGTCCAGCGCGACGAAGCCGGCTTCGAGCCGGGTCTTGGCCTGCTGCAGCCGATTGATGAAGTCCGGATCGCGCTTGAGCCTCTTCAGCACCGCGGCCTCGCCCTCGGCAGCCACGGCGCGCCGGAATTCCGGCGTCTCGCGCAGGAAGGCATCCAGCAGGTCAGTGCGCTCGGTCCAGAAATGCCGGAACGGCACTACCTTGCCCTGCATTTTTTCATAGGCGCCCGGCGTCTTCGACAGCAGCTTGCCGGACGGCTGGCTCCATTCCACGTCGGCCACCGCTTGCAGCACCTGCGCCTGGCGTTCCACCGCCTGCGCCGCCACTGCCTGCAGCTTCGGGTCCAGCGTGGTCTGGATCACCAGGCCGTCGGCGCCGAGGTCGTGGTGGTTGCGGTCGGCCCAGTCCACCAGCCACTTGCGCACGTATTCGGTGAAATGGGTGGCGCTGCCGGTCGGCTCGGCCTGGCGTTGGAAGCGCAGCTGCAGCGGCTCGGCGCCGAGCCGGTCGACGTCGGCCTGCGCCAGATGGCCGCCGCGCGCCATCTGCGCCAGCACCACGTTGCGGCGCGCCCTGGCGCGTTCCGGGTTCACCACCGGGTTGTAGTAATGGGTGCCCTTGAGCATGCCCACCAGGGTCGCCGCCTCGGCCGGGCCGAGTTCGGCGGCGGGCTTGGCGAAGTAGGTGCGCGCCGCCATCTCGATGCCGTAGACGTTGTACAGGAAGGGCACGCTGTTGAGATAGGTTTCAAGGATCTGGTCCTTGCTGTAGCGCTGCTCGATGCGCACCGCGGTGGTGATTTCGCGCAGCTTGCGGCTGACGGTGCGGGCGCGGCCGATTTCTTCCGGATGCAGGTTGCGCACCAGCTGCTGGGTGATGGTGGAGCCGCCCTGGGTTTCGCCATTGGCGGTATGCAGCGCCGCCGACAGCGTGCGCTTGATATCAAAGCCGCGATGCTCGTAGAAACGCCGGTCCTCGGTGTCGATCAGGGCATGGATCACATGCGGCGATATCTTTTCCAGCGGCAGCCATTCCCGCTGCACATTGCGCAGGGTGGTCAGCTCGCTGCCATCGGCCGCCAGGATCACGCTCGGCTGCACCGCGCGCACCGTCTGCAGGCGGTCCACCTCGGGCGTCTCCTGGACGGTCACGTACACCAGCCCGGCCAGCAGCAGCGCCACGGCAATGCCGGCGACGGTGATGACCTTGATGGCATGCCAGCCCATGCCGGCAATAGACCGTAACCAGCCCCGACGCTGGCTCGCGCGCTTGTCCACGGGAATTCCTCAACACTTGACCAGATGCAAGTTTGACAAGGTTCAAGGAAGGGAGTTTTGCGTCGGTCGTGGCTTCGAAGGCCCTGGCCCGGCTGTTTTGACGCTTGTTTGCGCGAAGTCGTATCGGCTTGATACCGGGAAATCCCGGCTGGGAAACCCGGCTGGAGGAGCAAGGCAATGCACCGCAATGCGGGCGTTCCTGCAGTCAATACTGTTCAGATCCGCAGCCGACCACTGCGATGGCACGCATGACCGGATTGACTGCCAGCCCCTGAAGCGACGATGGCGGCAAGGAAAGCGGCCGAGGCAGAGGCCGCCAATGCCGGATCAACGCTGCAGGCCGCCGCCCATGGGGCTGCCAAACCCCTGCACGGGCGCTGCGCCCCCCGGCACTGCCTGGACCTGGGGCGGCGGCATGGGCGCGGATTGCGGCTGCATCTGGGGTTGCATTTGGGGCTGCATCTGCGGTTGCATCTGGGGCTGCATCTGCGGCTGCTGCATGCCGGGCATAGGCGGCACGGCTCTGGTGACGGGCGGGCGATTGCTGGTATCGGCCATCATGCCGCCCTTGTCTTCGTCGAGCAGCTCGACCCGCTTCATCACGCCGTTCTCCTGCAGCAGCACATAGCGCGGATGCACTTCCTTGATCACCACGCCGGGCTGGAATTCGCGGTTGGCGCGCACCGCCTCGGGCGGCTTGCCGTCGGCCGACAGGATGGCCACGCTCTCGCCGCTGGTGCCGGACGACACCACGCCGCGCAGCTGGTAATTGGTGGCGACCGCCACCGGGCCCTGGCGGCCGCCGAACAGCACGGCGGCGGCGCGCGGGTCGGGCGGCGCCTGCACCGCCGGCGGCGGCGCCGCGACCGGGCGCGCCGGCGGCTTCAGCAACTGCATGCCCCAATAGGTGGCGGACACGCAGAGCGCAATGAACAGCACGAAACTGGTAAGCAGCGGCCAGCGTTTCATTCGACTTCCCTTATCTGTGCGGCTTCCGACATCAGCGCACCAGCTGGTTGATTTCAATAATCGGCATCAGCACCGCCAGCACGATCAGCAGCACCACCACGCCCATGGCGAGAATCAGCGCCGGCTCCAGCAGGCCGGCAATGGTCAGCGCGCGCCGCTCCAGGTCCTGCTCCTGGGCATTGGCGGCGCGGTCCAGCATGGCCGGCAGCTCGCCGGTGACTTCGCCGGCGCGGATCATGTGGATCAGCATCGGCGGAAAATGCTTGTGCGCCGACAGCGCCCGCGCCAGGCCGACGCCTTCGCGCACGCTGGTGGCCGCTTCCTCGACCTGCGCCCGCATCGCCACGTTGGACAGGGTGTCGCGGCTGGTCTGCAGCGCGCGCAGGATGGGCACGCCGGAACCGGTGGTGATGGCCAGCGTGCTGGCAAAGCGCGCGGTGTTCAGGCTGCGCTCGAACTTGCCGTACATCGGCGCAGTCAGCAGCCAGCGATGCCAGCGCATCTTGATCACCGGGTTTTTCAGCGCCCGGCGCCAGGTCCAGAACAGTGCGATGACCACGCCCGCCACGATCAGGCCGTAATGCCGCACGAAGTCGGAGATGGCCAGCATCACCACCGTCAGCAGCGGCAGCTTCTGCTTGGTGTTGGCGAATACCGAGACGATCTGCGGCACCACGTAGGTCAGCAGGAAGATCACGATGGCGAACGCCACCACGGTGACGATGGCCGGATAGGTAAAGGCCAGCCGCACCTTCTGCACCAGCGAGTTGCGGCGCTCGATGTAATCGGCCAGGCGCGACAGCACCTTGGCCAGCTGGCCGATCTGCTCGCCGGAGGCCACCAGCGCGCGGTAGATGTCGGCGAAGTCGCGCGGATGCTGGCCCAGCGCGTCGGAGAGCGACGCGCCGCCCATGATCTCGGAACGGATCGAGGCAATCAGGTCGCGCACATAGGTGCGCTCGGCCTGTTCCAGCAGGGCGGTGAAGGCCTGCTCCAGCGGCAGGCTGGCTTCCAGCAGGCTGGCCAGCTGGCGCGTGAACAATGACAGCTCGACCGTCGAGAGCCGGTCGCCGAGGCCGCGCCGGCGCCCCTGGCCGCTCTCGTCGACCTGCGAGGCGATGGCGTCGACCATGATCGGCACCAGGCCCTGCGTGCGCAGGTCGGAGCGGGCGGCGCGGGCGCTGTCGGCGTTGAGCACGCCCTTGCGGGTGGCGCCCAGCGTGTCGACGGCTTCATAGCGGAATGCGGGCACGGGCTTTCCTCTTTAATCCTTGGTCACGCGCAGCAGCTCGGCCTGCGTCGTGGTGCCGTCGGCCAGCCAGCGTTCGCCATCCTCGCGCATGGTGCGCATGCCGTCGCGCTGGGCGGTGATGCGGATGTCGGCCTCCGAAGCGCGGTCATGGATCTGGGAACGGATCTGGTCGGTGGTCTGCAGCAGTTCATAGACGCCGACCCGGCCGTGGTAGCCGGTCATGCCGCACTTGTCGCAGCCGACCGCATGCCACATCGTGCCGTCATGGCGCCGGCAGTGCGGGCACAGCTTCCTGACCAGGCGCTGCGCCACCACGCCCAGCAGCGAGGACGACAGCAGGAAGGGCTCGATGCCCATGTCCAGCAGGCGGGTGACGGCGGCGGCGGAATCGTTGGTGTGCAGGGTCGCCAGCACCAGGTGGCCGGTGAGGGAAGCCTGCACCGCGATCTGCGCGGTTTCCAGGTCGCGGATCTCGCCGATCATGATCACGTCCGGGTCCTGGCGCAGGATGGCGCGCAGGGCCTTGGCGAAGGTCATGTCGATGCGGGCATTGACCTGGGTCTGGCCGACGCCGGCCAACTCGTACTCGATCGGGTCTTCCACCGTCAGGATGTTGGTGCTGGCGGCATTCAGGCGCGACAGCGCAGCATACAGCGTGGTGGTCTTGCCGGAACCGGTTGGGCCGGTCACCAGCACGATGCCGTGCGGCTGGGCGATCAGGTGGTCGAACTCCTTCAGGGTATGGTCGTCCATGCCCAGGCTCTGCAGATCGAGCCGGCCGGCTTCCTTGTCCAGAAGACGCAGCACGGCGCGCTCGCCGTGGCCGGTGGGCAGGGTGGAAACGCGCACGTCGACCGGCTTGCCGCCCACCCGCAGCGTGATGCGGCCGTCCTGCGGCAGCCGTTTCTCGGCGATGTCGAGCTGGGCCATGATCTTGATGCGGGAAATCATCGAGGCATGGATCGCCTTCTTGGGCCGCACGATGTCGCGCAGCGCGCCGTCGATGCGAAAGCGCACCACCGAGATCTGCTCGAAGGGCTCGATATGGATGTCGGAAGCGCCTTCCCGCAGCGACTGCGTCAGCAGCGCGTTGATCATGCGGATCACCGGCGCGTCGTCGGCCGATTCCAGCAGGTCTTCCACCGCCGGCATGTCCTGCATCATCTTGGCCAGGTCGAGGTCGGACTCGTATTCGTCGATCACCTGGGCGGCGTCGTTGCCGGCGCCGGCATAGGCGCGGGCGATGGCGGCATCGAGCGCCTCGCGGTCCATGCGCTTCAGGCGGATGCGGCCGAAACGGCGGCTGACCTCGGCGATGGCGCGCGGCGCGGTGGCATCCGACACCCAGACCTCGACGCCGGTATCGGGCGTGGCGCCGCGCTGCGCGAGCACGGCATGGTCGCGGGCGAAGGCATACGGTAACAGTCGGGCTTCCATGATTTCTCTCTTCGCCGGCCGCTTACTGGGTGAACTGCGGCAGGCCTGGTTGCGGCGCCGCCGGTTGTGGCGGCAGCGCGGGTTGAACGGGCATGGGCTGCGGCTCGGGCGGCAGGCCCGGCTGCAGCGGATTGCGCGGCATGATGCCATTGGCGCCCGGCGGCAGGTTCAGCAGGTCGCCGTTCTGCAGGCGGCCGTTTTCCATCACCGGCACGATGGGCTTGCCGACGTTGGGCAGCACCGGCGAATCCGGCTGCTTGGTCTGCAGCTGCTGGCCGCGAATGTACTCGTAGCGGTCGCTTGCCACGTTCAGGTTCTGGTCGGCGCTGCGGATCAGGGTCGGGCGCAGGAACACCATCAGGTTGGTCTTTTCGCGGCTGGTGTTCTGGTACTTGAACAGGTTGCCCACCACGGGGATGTCGCCCAGTCCCGGCACCTTCTCCGTGCCATTACTGTTGCGGTCGTCGATCAGGCCGCCCAGCACGATGATTTCGCCATTGTCGACCAGCACATTGGTCTGGATCGCGCGCTTGGTGGTGATCAGACCCGAGACGTTGTTCTTGGTTTCGTCGATGGCCGAGGTTTCCTGGTAGATCGCCATCTTCACGGTGCCGCCTTCCGACACCTGCGGCTTGACCACCAGCGACAGGCCGATGTCCTTGCGCTCCACCGTCTGGAACGGGTTCACGCCGGCCGCGCCGCCGGACGCGGCGGTGGTGTACTGGCCGGTGACGAAGGGCACGTTCTGGCCGACGATGATGCGGGCTTCCTCGTTGTCCAGCGTGATCAGGTTGGGCATGGACAGGATGTTGGCATTGCCCTCGGTCTCCAGCGCGCGGGCGATCAGGCCCAGCGTGAGCTGGCCGGCCACCTGCCGGAACACGCCGAGGTTCAGGCCGTTGCCCGGGGCCTGAAGCTGCTGACTCGTGCCGGTGGTCGTGCCGGCCAGGCGCGCCGCGGCCTGGGTGATCAGGTTGTTGCCGCCGCTGGAAAAGCCGGTGATGGTGCCGACCCGGTAGGCACTGTCGCCGTTGCCGGACAGGCCGGCCCACTGGATGCCGAATTCGGCGGCGCGCTTGGCGCTGACCTCGACGATCAGCGACTCGATGTAGACCTGGGCGCGACGGGCGTCGAGCTGGTCGACCACGCTGCGCAGGTTGCGGTACACCGCCTCGCTGGCGGTGATGATCAGGGAATTGGTGGCCGGGTCGGCCTGGATGAAGCCGCCGGGTCCGCCGGTGGGCAGCGGGCCGCTGCCCTGGCCCTGGCCCTGGCCGGACTGGCCAAAGCCCATGCCGCCCTGGCCCAGTCCGCCCTGTCCCAGGCCGCCGCCGGTCTGGCCGAGGCCGGCGCCGCTGGTGTTGGTGAGGGCCGGGTTGCTCGGCGTGGATGCGCCGCCGGTGTTGCCGGTCTGCAGGCCGGACGCCGACGGGTCCGAGGCCACCACCGCGCGCAGCGTCAGCGCCAGCTTGGTGGCTTCGGCGTTTTTCAGGTAGATCACGTGCACGTTGCCGGGCATCGCGGTGGGCTGGTCGAGCTTGTCGACCAGCGAGCGCGCCAGCCGGGCGCGGGCTTCGGACGGCGCCCGGATGATGACCGAGTTGGTGCGGCTGTCCGCCAGCAGGCTGGTGCGGTCGCTGCCGCCGGCGACGCCCTGCCCGCCCGGCTGGCCGCCGGCGCTGCCGCCATCGAGCAGCCGGTTGACCATGGTGGCGATGTCGGTCGCCACCGCATGCCGGATCGGCAGCACGTCCAGGTCGGCCGCGGCCGGCATGTCCAGCGAGGCGATGATGCGGCCCAGCCGGCGCAGGTTGTCGGCATAGTCGGTGATGACCAGGCTGTTGGTGCCGGGATTGGCATTGATGGTGTTGTTGGGCGAGATCAGCGGCCGCAGCACCGGCACCATGTTCACCGCCGATTCATAGTTGAGCTTGAAGACCTGGGTGGCGATCTGGTCGCCGCGCACCGCGCCGCCGTCGCCGCCGCGGCCGGGCGTGGTCTGGATCGGGCCGGCCTGCAGCTTGGCGTCGGCTTCCGGCACCACCTTGGTGAAGGGGCCGCTGGCCACCACCGTATAGCCCTGCAGGCGCAGCGCCGAACTGAGCAGCTGCATCGCCTGCGCCTTGGTCACCGGCTTTTCGGAGATCAGGCTGATCGTGCCCTTGACCCGCGGATCGATCAGGAAATTGGTGCCGGTGTAATGCCCGACCGCCTTGACCACGGACTCGATGTCGGCGCCGACGAAATTGAGCACTGCCTCGTTGCGTGACGGATCCTGCGCCCGCGCCGGCGCCATGCCGGCCAGCAGGCTCATCACGAGAGTGGCGGCGCCAGCGCGGCGCCAGGTTGCCTTGGTCGGCAGGCATTTTGCCAGTGGGAAGAGTTTTTTCATTTGAATTCGAGTGAGATGTAATCCTTGCCGCCTTCGGTACGACGTTGTCCGAGCAGATTCAACAGATTCGCCAGTCTTTGCTCCTGCCCCGGCTCCGCCTCGGCCTTGCCGGAAAACTGCATCCTGCCGCGGTCAAGCCGGCCGGCGCCGCTCAGCAGCAGCGGACCGTGCAGCGAACCGAGCTGCAATTGCGCCTGCTGGCCGCGCCATTCCAGTGTCATTCGGTAAGCGCCCAGCGGCTTGATCGGCGACAGCCGGGATGCAATATCGTCGAGCGTCAGGCGCATTGTGCCGGTCATTGCCACCTGCTGCCCCTGCCGCGCAATCTGCAGCTGCTGCCAGTCCAGCGTCATGCGACCGGACGGCTGCAGCGTGTTGAGCGGCGCGCCCAGCGCCGTCAGGCGTTCGGCCGGCAGGGTGATGGCCGCCGCACTGATGGTCCAGGCGCTCCAGCCGCCGGTAATCTTCACCGGTGTCGACAGCGCCGCCGGATTGCTCAGTTCCGCATCCAGCGTTCCCAGCACGACCAGCGGCGAGAGCCGCCACGCGAACCGGCCCGGCAGCAGCGGCGTCACCGCAGAATCCGCGCCAGGCGCGCCGCCCAGAAAGGCCGAGCCCTGCCACAAGGTCCCCTGCGCATCGCCCAGCGAAAACCTGCCGCCGGTTTGCCGCTCCAGCAACACCGACATCCAGGCCGCGGGCAAAAAAGCCAGCATAGTCAAGAGGATAGCGAATGTTGCCGAAAGCAACCATATCACGGCCCTCAGCAATTTCCCGCCTTTTTGTGCGGTTTCCGGCTTTCATTTTCCGACAACATGGTCACTGCCTTTCGCTTATTGCGCCTTTTGCTGGCGCAAGGTCACGTTGGCATTGACGATGTCCGGCGTCGGCTGGGCGGTGATGCTGGCTTCGGTCACCGTCAGCTGGAACGCGGCGCGCGCCTCGTTGAGCCATTCGTTGAGCGCGCTGAACGAGGCGCCCGGAAGCTGCAGGCGCACGATCTCGCCGGCAACCGAGGTGTTTTCGGCTTTCAGCCCGCGCCGCTGCAGCGCTGCCTCCAGCGTTTCGCGGCTCAGCGGCACGGCGGCCGGCGCCGCGGCGGCGTCGCCCTGCGGCAGCATCACCGCCTCCTGGGTCAGGGCCTGCAGTTGCGCCACCTGCTGGCGCATTTCCGGCAGGCTGCGCTGGTAGCGCGCAATGCCTTCCTGCGCCGGGGACACCAGCAGCAGGTAGACCAGTGCGGCCACGATTGCCGCCATGCCGGCCAGCAGGATGCGCTGCTCGCGCAGGTTGCGTTCGGCCCAGAAACGGGAAGCGGCCTGGCTTGCTTCGGTCATGCTTGTCTTCAGACTCATCTGCCCTGCCTCATTTTCCGGTCTTGACTTGCCACATCACCACGCCGGCCTGCTCCGGCGCGGCGGTCAGGGACAGATTGCGCCGCGCCAGCGCCGCGCTGACCGCATCGAACGGCACCTGCGCCTCGGGTTTCAGGCGGACGAACAGGCTGCGCTCGCGGTATTCCAGCCCGGCCAGCGTCGGCGGCGCGCCGCCCGGCGTGCGCGCCGCGGCGCTCTGCCATGCTTCGCCGAAGGCGGCGGCCAGCGCGCCGAAATCGTCCGGCGCGCCCTGGCCGGCGTTGCGGCGGCCGGCGGCCACCTTCTGCCGGGTCTGGGCCAGCGGATCGACGATCACGGTCTCGTTCGGAAACGCTGCCTTGTAGATCTGCGTCATCGAGGCGCGCAGGCCGTCGTATTCCCGTTTCAGCCGTATCCATTCCAGGTTCAGCGGCACCAGGTTCACCGCCAGCAGCAGCACCGCCAGCGCCAGCGGCAGCCGCCACGGCTTCCAGTTCAGCTTGGGCCGGGCCGAGGCGCCCAGGCCGATCGCCAGGTCGATGTCGGCGCCGCCGGCGCCGGCGATCCACTGCTGCCAGCTGTCGGCCTGCACGGTGACCAGTTCGGCCGCGCCCAGCTCCGCCGCCGCCTGCTGGTAGGCCGGCGCCCGCTCGCGCGGCACCCGCAGCAGCAGCGGCTGGCCGTGCGCCATCGCCAATGCCGCGTCGACCGCCTCGCGCGCCGCGCTGGCCGGATGCTCGGGCAGGATCGCCACGCCCATGCCATCCTGGGCCGACAGGCGCAGCGTCAGTTCGATGTCGGCGTCCTGCTCCAGCACGACGCCCTGCACGGCGTCGGCCGCATGCGGCACGCACAACTGGGCCGGCAGCGCCGAAATGCGCGCCATGCCGGAACCGAGCACGGTGCGCGTCATCAGTTCCAGCCAGGCGCGCTGCACCACCGCCACCGTGCGCAGGCCGTCGGCCAGCGCGCCGCCGATGACGATGCATTCGGCAGGATCGGTGATCAGCTGGTCTTCCACCAGGTTGGGCAGCGCGGCCCGCTGGCGCGCCGCCGACATCGGCGGCATCTGCACCCGCAGCATGGTGACGTCGCTGGCGGCCACCAGCAGCACCACGCGCTGCGCGCGCGCCACCAGCGCCGACACCTGTGACAGGGCGGCGACGCCCTCCTGCTCCAGCAAGCCGCTTGGCGCCGCCAGCGCGTAGGGGCAGTCCAGCACTTCCCATTGGGTGGTGCTGTCGAAAGCTGCCTTGGACGGCAGGCGTAGGTACAGTGTGCTCAAGGACTTCCTTCTAGTTTTCGCGTATCCATACCAGCTCGGTCTTTGCAGGGCCAGCGGCACAATCGCCACCAGTAGTGCGCGTGCCCGTGCGCTTTAGCAGCGCTTGCGTCTGCAGCGCTGCGCGGTTTAGCCTTACCCGCCCATTAACCAGGAAAAAACTCGAACATACAGTGACATTCCTTGGGGTTCCCTGCGTTACCGATTTCAAATCGTTGACAAGGGTCGTGGAGGAACGGAAGCTGGCAGTGTTCCTGATCGCCACGATCTGGGCCGCCTGCGACGGGGAAATATCGTCAATTACCGCAGCCATGACTTCGGGCGGCGCGGTATTGATGTTCAGCTTGGTTCCCCCGTCCGGCAGGAAGATTACCAGATTGCGCAGCTTCTCCACCGCTTCGGGCGTGAAGCCGGGCACGACCAGCAGGTCCTCCACCTGGGTCATTGGCATCAGGCGCTGGCTGCTCACGGTGACCGGCGTCTTGCCCTGGCTATTTTCGGCGTTGCTGCTGGTGTTGGTGCCGGCATTGACCCGCGGCAACCCGGTTTGGGGATCGATCTCCTGCCCGGCCCCGGCCTCGCTGGCCGCAGGCAGCGCTTGCCTGGGCACACTGGCCGCCACCATCGACGCCGTATCCACCGCCAGCGACGGGTTGAGCCGCTGGCTGGCCAGCAGGCGGGCGAAGATCTCGACCTGCTTTTTGTCTGGCGTGCCTTTCGGCGCCAGGTTGGTCAGGTTGTACAGCCCCTGCGCATCGACCATCTGGCCCGACAGCGTGGCGTCGCTGCTCTCGGTGTCGGCGCGGTTGTTTTCCACGTACTGGTCCAGCCGGGTGTCGAGCAGCGGCACCGCCCACGGCTGGTCGAGCGAATCATAGTTGGAAAGCCGGGCATTCTCCCGCAGGATCAGGCGCGCCCAGTCGAGCGCGCCGCGCATTATCCATTGCTTCTGCAGCTGCAGCCGCTGGTTCTCGATCGAGCGCACCTGCACCTGCTGCTGCCAGAACAGGCTGGCCACGATGGTCACGGCCAGCGTGGTCAGCAGCAGCGCCGTCACCACCGCAACGCCGCGCTGTCGGTATTGATGTCTTCTAGAGGCCATTGGGCACCACCTGGGTCAGCTTGATGATGCGCCGCTCGGGGCTGGCGGCATCGACCACGCTCACTTCCACCCTGCGGAACGCCGGATTGGGCGTGGCGAACACGCTTTCCTGGCAGACCAGCGCCAGCTCGCCCTGCGGGCACTCGAAGCTGCGGTTGCCCAGCGGCGGCCACTCCTTGGCCATGCGGATCTGCGACAGCCGGTTTTCCGCCGACCAGGTCGCCATCAGCGACGCCCGCAGGTCGTTGCTGTTCTGGGTCAGGCTGCCGACCGCGCGCAGGCTCGCACCCAGCGCGGTGCCGACGATGGCCAGCGCCACCAGCACTTCCAGCAGGGTGAAGCCGGCATGGCGCGCAAGTGCTGTGGTCGGGGCGGGCATCTCAGTCAACGGTAAAGTGGCCGATGCCATCGGCGCGGATGGCCACGCTGGTATCGGCCAGCGCCAGGGTCAGCACGAAGGGCTGCTGCACCGGCTCGCGGCCGAACACGATGCGCAGCGGACCGGCATTGCCATCCGGCGGCGGGAACACCAGCAGGGTCACCGGCGCGCGCTTGAACTGGCGCGGGCGCAGCATGTCGTCCGCGCGCAGCGGCTGCCAGGCTTTTTCCTCGCGCTGCAGGAAGCGGTAGCCTTCGCTGTCGGCCTCGAAGGCGATCGGGCGGTCGCGCACGATGGCTTCGTCGCGCGCCAGTTGCAGCAGCAGCGCGATGCGCTGTGCGTCGTCTTTCAGGTTTTGCTGCGGGCCGGGCATGGCATTGAAGGACACGATGCCCAGCGTAATGCCGGCAATGACCAGCACCACCAGCAATTCAAGCAGTGTGAAGCCGCGCTGCGCGCGGCTGGCCCGGTGGCAGGTCAGAGATCCCACGACCCGATGTCGGCATCGTTGCCGGTGCCGCCTGGCTGGCCGTCCGCGCCCAGCGAGAACACGTCGACTTCGCCGCGCAGGCCGGGGGAAAGGTACTGGTAGGGATTGCCCCATGGGTCCTTGGGCAGCTTGTCGATGTAGCCGCCCTGCTTCCAGCCGTTGGCGGCCGGGCCGTTGGTGGGCTTGGTGACCAGCGCCTGCAACCCCTGTTCGGTGGTCGGATAACGCTGGTTGTCGAGCCGGTACAGCTTGAGCGATTGCATCAGCGTGGAAATGTCCTGGCGCGCCGCCATGATGCGGGCATCGTCGGTGCGGCCCATCAGCTTGGGCACCACCAGCGCGGCCAGGATGCCCATGATGACGACCACCACCATGATTTCGATCAGGGTAAAGCCACGCGCCAGTGCGCGCCGGGAAACAGAAGCAGAAGACTTGAGCATGGAATTGGTTACAGGTGAGGAGAAGTGAAAGTATAAGGGCAGTACCGGGGCGGCATGCAGGGAAAACAAGAAAATGACATAAAGAAATAGAGCCGTAACAATTGCCGCGACCGCAGGCTCAGGCAATCATTCTTTCTTGCATCTTCTCTGACAGCAATAGTAGTAGCAAAGTGCCGCGGCTAGTTCAAAACGACTCGATCATGCGCAATGCCATCCTCGGGCAGCAATGTAGGCTAAGGTTTTTGCTTTGGGAGAACGTTTATGTCCCTGCCCCATGCCGCCTCTGGCGATTTGATCAATATCGCGCCCCTGGGCGATCAACTGGAAAGCGCGGTCTCCACGGCCTTCCTGAAAACCGAGCATCTGGAGCTGATGCGCCTGGTGCTGCAGGCGGGCAAATCGATGCCTGAACACTGGGTGGAAGGCGATGTGACGCTGCAATGCCTGGAAGGCAGCATTGAACTGGAAGCCCACGGCAAGCGGCAAACGCTGGGTCCGGGCCAGATGGTCTATCTCGCGCCCAAGGTGCCGCATGCGCTGCATGCCAGGGACAACGCCTCGGTGCTGATGACAGTGCTGCTGAACCGGCCGGTCAATACCGGCGGTCCGGCCGGCAGCAAGCCCTAAAGCGCTTTCGGCATGCCGGGGCAGCGCCGTTCAGCCCTGCTCCGGCTGCGGGTCGCGCGCCATCAGGCGTGCCACCATCGCATCCGGCGCATCGCCGTCGAACAGCACGCCGGCCACCGCGCTGGCGATCGGCATCCTTACCCCGTATTGCGCCGCCAGTTCCCGCACCGCCCGGGCGCAGCGCACCCCTTCGGCCACATGGCCCAGTTCGGCCACGACGACGTCCAGCGGCTTGCCCTGCGCCAGGCCGAGACCGACACGGCGGTTGCGCGACAGGTCGCCGGTGCAGGTGAGGATCAGGTCACCCATGCCGGTCAGGCCCATGAAGGTTTCGGGACGGCCGCCGAGCGCCACGCCCAGCCTTGAGATTTCCACCAGCCCGCGGGTGATCAGCGCGGCGCGCGCATTCAGGCCCAGGCCCAGGCCGTCGACCACGCCGGTGGCGATCGCCAGGATGTTCTTGACCGCGCCGCCGACTTCCACGCCGACCATGTCGTCGGTGGAATAGACCCGGATGGCGCCGCCGTGCAGCGCCGCCACCACCCGCTCGCAGAGGTCGGCGTCGGCCGAAGCCACCGTCAGCGCGCACGGCAGGCCTTGCGCCACTTCCTGGGCAAAGGAAGGCCCGGACAGCGCCGCGGCCGGCAGGTCCGCGCCCAGCACGTCGCGCACCACCTGGTGCGGCAGCAGCCGGGTTTCTTCTTCAAAACCCTTGCACAGCCAGACGATGTTCGGGATGGCGTAAGCCTTGAGCTGGATGGCCAGCGGCCGCAGGCCGGCCACCGAAGTGGCGACGACCAGCAGCGCATCGGGCGCGGCCACATGGGCCAGCGCTTCGGGCAGGTCGCTGGAAAGCCGCAGCTGCGGCGGCAGTCCGAAACCGGGAAGATAATCGTGGTTCTCGCGCGCGGCGGCCATGCGGCCGATGGCTTCCCGGTTGCGTCCCCACAGCAGCACGTCATGGCGGGCAGCCAGCGACAATGCCAGCGCGGTGCCCCAGGCGCCAGCGCCCAATACCGTGATCTTCACGCTGACTCAGTCGCCCCAGATGTCGGCGGCGCGGATATAGCCGCCCTGGCCGTCACGATGGCGCACCTTGACCCAGCCCGATGAAATCGGCTCGGCCAGTTCCAGCAGCACGCCCTTGTCGGCGGTGAATACCACGGCGCCGGCCTCATCGGCGCTGGCGCGCACCTTGGCGCCGGCCGCGCTGACGACCACATGGCGCCGGCTGTCCAGCGCCTTGGCCTCGATCCAGGACAGGTCGCCGGCGACATCGCGCACCTTGGTCCATTCGCCATAGCTCAGCACCACTTCCACCGGCATGCCGCGCGGCGCGACGAACATCTTGCGGCCGCGTTCGGACGGCGCGTCGTACAGGATGGCGGGCGCGGCGCCCACCGACTTGAACTCGGCAGCGCGCGCCGCCGGCGCCGCCAGCGTGGCGGCCAGGGCGGCCAGGGCCGCGGCGCAGGCTATACGGCGATTCATTGCAGTGCTCAGTGCTTGGCCTGCGAACCGTCCGGCATCACGATGCCGGCGCCGCCCGCCTGCTGACCCTGCTGCTCGGCCAGCGCCTGCAGGCGCTGCTGGTAGAACAGCTCGAAATTGATTTCCGACAGGTGCACCGGCGGGAAGCCGGCGCGGGTGATCAGGTCGGCGATGTTGGCGCGCAGGTACGGGTACACGATGTTCGGGCAACCGATGCCCAGGAGCGGGTCGAGCTGCTCGGCCGGGATGTTGCGGGCCTCGAAGATGCCGGCCTGCTTGCATTCGACCAGGAAGGCAACCTTGTCCTTGATCTTGGCGGTCACGGTGATGGTGACGGTGGATTCGAAGATGCCATCGGCCAGCGGCTCGGCGCCGACATCGACCGCCACTTCCATGTTGGGCGCTTCCTGCTCGAGGAAGATGGTCGGGGAATTCGGCTGCTCGAGCGAGACATCCTTCAGGTAGACGCGCTGGATCTGGAATACGGGTTGCAGGTTTTCGTCGGACATGGACTTCTTTCTGTGTATGAAGGTGGTTGCTTATTCGCCGCGCAGGAGCGGTTCGAGCTTGCCGGCGCGGTCGAGCGCGGACAGGTCGTCGAAGCCGCCGACATGGGTGTCGCCGATGTAGATCTGCGGCACGGTGCGGCGGCCGGTTTTCTGCATCATGTGGTTACGTTGTTCGGGATCGAGGTCGATGCGGACCTTTTCGATCTCGTCGACGCCCTTGGCTTTCAGGAGGCGTTCCGCCATCACGCAATAAGGGCAGACGCCGGTGCTGTACATGAGAACATGCGCGGTCATGATGTTGTTCCTTGATTATTTCGCGGTCGGCAGGCCCTGTGCCCGCCACGCGGCCAGGCCGCCATCGAGACTGTAGACTTCGGAAAAGCCGGCGCTCTTCAACTGGCTGGCCGCGCGGGCCGACTGCGCACCGGAGGAGCATACAACGATTACGGATTTCGATTTGAACTTGTCCAGTTCGCTGATGCGCGCCTTCAGGTCCTTCAGCGGGATGTGGCGGGCGTCGCGGATATGGCCGGCGGCGAATTCATCCTGGTCGCGGATGTCCAGGATCACGCCCTTGCCCTGGTTCAGCATTTGAGTGGCCTGCAGCAGGGAGAGACGCGCGCCGCCGCGCTGCAGGGTGGGCAGAAAGAGCGCGCCGCCGGATAACAGGGCCAGTGCGATCAGCCAGATATTGTCAATGAAGAATTTCACAAGCTTGCCGTCAGTAGGTGGAATCGGGAGGAAACCGGTTGGATTGGGATGGAACAGCCAAAAGAGCGCGACATTATAAAATAGAAGTCGGTTTACAATTCAAAACCTGCATTTGTCCGCATTTGCCCCCCATTTCCCCATAGACCATAGAAGCCCCATGTACAAAATCGTATTGATGCGCCACGGCGAATCCACCTGGAATCTGGAAAACCGCTTCACCGGCTGGACCGATGTCGACCTGACCGAGAAAGGCATGGCCGAAGCGCGCCACGCCGGCAAGCTGCTGAAGGAGGCCGGCCTGTCCTTCGACGTCGCCTACACCTCGGTTCTCAAGCGCGCCATCCGCACCCTGTGGATCACGCTCGACGAAATGGACCTGATGTGGCTGCCGGTGAAGAACGACTGGCGCCTGAACGAGCGCCACTATGGCGCGCTGCAGGGGCTGGACAAGGCCGAGACCGCCGCCAAGTACGGCGACCAGCAGGTGCTGGTATGGCGCCGCAGCTACGACACGCCGCCCAATCCGCTCGACGCCAGCGATCCGCGCGCTTCCTACAACGACCCGCGCTACGCCGGCCTGCAGCGCGACCAGATCCCGCTGACCGAATGCCTGAAGGACACCGTGGCGCGCGTGATGCCGGCCTGGGACGAGGAAATCGCGCCGGCCATCAAGGCCGGCAAGCGCATCATCATCTCGGCCCACGGCAACAGCCTGCGCGCGCTGATCAAGATGCTCGACGGCATCAGCGACGCCGACATCGTCGGCCTGAACGTGCCGAACGGCCAGCCGCTGGTGTATGAACTCGATGCCGACCTGAAACCGATCCGCAGCTACTACCTCGGCGACGCCGACGCGATTGCCGCGGCGATGCAGGCGGTCGCCAGCCAGGGCAAGGCCAAGTAATCCTTCCCGAGACAATAAGTGACTGTTCAACGATGGCGCGGCGCCGCGCTGGGCCTGGCGCTGCTGTTGGCGGCCGGCCCGGGCGGCGCCGCCAAGCTGACCGAGCGCACCCGGCAGAAACAGGCCGCCGAGGCCGAACGCGCCGTGCTGCAGCAGAAGCTGACGGCCTTGAAGCGCGACATCACCCGCACCGAGAGCGCCAAGGAGGACGCGGCCGATGCGCTGTCCGAATCCGAAGCGGCGATCTCCGACGCCAACCGCGCGCTGTACGACCTCGCCCGCGAGCAGAAGGACACGGCCGCCCGCATCGCCCGCCTGCAGAAGGAACTGGCGCAGCTGACGAAGGAGGTCGACGCCCAGAAGGCGCGGCTGTCGCGGCTCCTGCGCCAGCAGCACATGGCCGGCGGCGAGGACCGCATCAAGCTGCTGCTGTCGGGCGACAATCCGAACCGCATCAACCGCGACCTGCAATACCTGGGCTATGTGTCGCAGGCACAGGCCAGGCTGATCGAATCGCTGCGCGCCGACGTGGCTGCGGTGGAAAAGAACAAGGCCGACACCCAAGACGCCAAGGACGAGCTGGATGAAATCGCGCTCGAGCAGCGCGACCAGAAAGCCCTGCTGGAGCGGGAAAAGGCCAAGCGCGCCACGCTGGTGGCGCAGCTGTCGAACAAGCTGGGCGAGCAGCGCAAGGAAGTCGGCAACATCCAGCGCGACGAGCAGCGCCTGGGCGGCCTGGTCGACAAGCTGGCCAGGATGATCGAGGAACAGCGGCGCGCTGAAATCGCCGCCGAAAAACGGCGCCAGCAGCAGCTGGCGGCCGCCGCCGCCGAACGCGCACGCCAGGAAAAGCTGCGCGAGCAGCAAGCGGCCGCAAAGCGGCAGCGGGAACAGCAGGCGCACAATGCGGGGAAGGGCAAACCGCTGCCGGCGAATAATCCGGATGCGATCGACGCCGACGAGAACCCCAACCTGGCTGCCAACAAGCGGGAACGGGAGCGGGCACTGCCGCCGCCGCCACCGGCGCCGCCGGCCGGCATCTTCCCGGCCTCCTTCCCGGCGCTGCGCGGCCAGATGGCGATGCCTGTGCATGGCGAGATCGCGGCCCGTTTCGGCGGCGGCCGCGGCGACGGCCCGAGCTGGAAGGGGCTGTTCATCAAGGCCGCCGAAGGCGCCGAGGTCAAGGTAGTGGCCGGCGGCCGGGTGGTATTCGCCGAATGGCTGCGCGGTTTCGGCAACCTGATCATCGTCGATCACGGCGGCCAGTACATGAGCATCTATGGCAATAACCAGTCGCTTCTGAAGCGGCCGGGCGATGCGGTCAGGGCCGGCGAGGTCATTGCCAGTGCAGGCAATAGCGGCGGCAACGAACAATCGGGTTTATACTTTGAAATGCGGCATCAGGGCCGCGCCTTCGATCCTCTCGGTTGGGTAACTTCCAGGTGACACATGAGCAGCAAATTCAAGAACTTCGGTCTTATTGGTCTGGGCATGCTTGCCGGCGTCGTCGGCTCGATGCAATTCGACGCGCTGGCGCAGAAGAATGCCGGCGCCCCGCTGCCGGTCGATGAACTGCGCCAGCTGGCCGACGTGTTCGGCCTGATCAAGTCCGATTATGTCGAGAATGTCGAAGACAAGAAGCTTTTGACCGAGGCCATTTCCGGCATGGTGGCGTCGCTCGACCCGCATTCGGCCTATCTGGACAAGAAAGCCTTCAAGGAACTGCGCGAAGGCACCCAGGGCAAGTTCGTCGGCCTCGGCATCGAGGTCGGCATGGAAGACGGCTATGTGAAGGTCATCTCGCCGATCGAGGATTCGCCCGCCTACAAGGCCGGACTGAAAGCCGGCGACCTGATCACCCGGCTTGACAGCACGCCGGTCAAGGGCATGACGCTGGACGAGGCCGTCAAGCGCATGCGCGGCGAGCCCAACACCAAGATCACGCTGACGGTGGCGCGCAAGGAAGAAGACAAGCCGGTGCTGATCACCATCGTGCGCCAGGAAATCCGGGTGCAGAGCGTCAAGTCCAAGCTGATCGAACCCGGTTACGCCTGGGTGCGGGTATCGCAGTTCCAGGAACCGACGGTGGAGGACATGGCCAAGAAGATCAGCGCCCTGTACGCCCAGGACCCGAACATCAAGGGCCTGGTGCTGGACCTGCGCAACGATCCGGGCGGCGTGCTGCCGGGCGCGATCGGCGTCTCCGCCGCCTTCCTGCCCAAGGACGTGGCGATCGTCTCGACCAATGGCCAGCTGCCGGACTCCAAGGCCACCTTCTATGCCCGGCGCGAGTTCTACGGCACCCGCTCGCTGAGCGATCCGCTGTCGAAACTGCCGGATGCGGTGAAGAACGTGAAGATGGTGGTGCTGGTCAACTCCGGTTCGGCATCGGCGTCCGAGATCGTGGCCGGCGCACTGCAGGACTACAAGCGCGCCACCATCATGGGCAGCCAGACCTTTGGCAAGGGCTCGGTGCAGACCATCCGCCAGCTCTCCGCCGACACCGCGGTCAAGCTCACCACCGCCCGCTACTACACCCCCAACGGCCGCTCGATCCAGGCCCGCGGCATCGTGCCCGACCTGATGGTCGACGAAACCCCGGAAGGCGATGGCTTAAACAGCCTGCGCCTGCGCGAAGCCGACCTGACCAAGCATCTGCTGAACGACAAGGACAAGGAAGCCGAGGTGCGCAACAAGGTCGATGAGCTGGAGGAGGAACAGCGCCTGGCAGCGCTGGACAAGAAGCGCAAGCCGCTGGAGTTCGGCAGCAAGGACGACTTCCAGCTGGCGCAGGCGCTCAACCACCTGAAGGGCCTGCCGGTGCAGGTCGCCAAGGCAAAGGTCGTGGAGAACAAGAAGGAACCCAGCATCAACGACCCGGACGAGCCGAAGAAGAACGACGGCAAGAAGTAATCTCCGCAGCAATCCCACAGGCCGCAGCGATGCGGCCTTGTTTTTTCAGGCCTGCCCCATCCATGAACGACCAACAACTGCTGCGCTATTCCCGCCATATCCTGCTCGACCCGATCGGCATCGAGGGCCAGGAAAAACTGCTGGCCGGGCACGCGCTGGTGATCGGCGCCGGCGGGCTGGGCTCGCCCGCCGCTTTCTATCTCGCCTCGGCCGGCGTCGGCCGCATCACGCTGGTCGACAACGACACGGTGGACCTGACCAATCTGCAGCGGCAGATTTTGCATACCACCGACCGGGTTGGCCAGCCGAAGGCGCAGTCCGGCAGGCTGACCCTGGCGGGCATCAATCCCGAAGTGGAAGTGCTTGCCCTGACCGAGCGGCTGGAAGGCGAGCGCCTGCGCGCGCTGACGGCCGAAGCCGACGTGGTGCTGGACTGCAGCGACAATTTCGCCACCCGCCATGCGGTCAATGCCGCCTGTGTCGCGGCCGGCGTGCCGCTGGTGTCGGGTGCGGCGATCCGCTTCGACGGCCAGATCTCGGTCTTCGACAGCAGCCGCCCGGACGCGCCCTGCTATGCCTGCCTGTTCCCGCCCGACCAGGAATTCGAGGAAGTCCAGTGCGCCACCATGGGCGTGTTCGCGCCGCTGGTGGGCATCATCGGCACCATGCAGGCCGCCGAGGCGCTGAAGCTCCTGGCCGGCCTGGGCGAGCCCCTGGCCGGTCGCCTGCTGCTGCTCGACGCGATGGCCATGGAATGGACCAGCATACGGATATCACGCAATCCGGCCTGCCCGGTGTGCGGCGAACGTCATTCCTGCGCCCCCGCATAGAATCAGACCCATCAAATACTGCAAGAATTTAACGCGCCGCCCTATTGCGCGAACTAAAGGAATGTCCATTTTTACAATAACGTTCCTCTGAAACCTTGCTGCATCTTTTATAATGCCCATGACTATTGCCTTATGGCATGCATGTCATGCCTCCCTCCCTGGCCTCAATGGCACATGCACTTACAAGGAACCGCTATGCGAAATGAAACCAGCCGTCTGGGCGACATCATCATTGAACACCAGGAAAAACTGCTGGAAGGCTGGCTGGCTTCACTGATTTCCCGCATCGGCCGCCGCGATGCGCATGCCGAAACCGAACTTCGCCAGCAGGCCAGCCGCTTCCTCAGCCTGGTCGGCACGACGCTGAGGAACGCCGGCAGCGCCGACATCGACTCCAGCGCGTGGCAGGAGGCGCGTCAACTGCTGGGCGACATCTCGGCCAACCGGGTGCGCCAGGGCTACAGCTCGATCGAAACCGCCAACTTCGTGTTTTCGCTGAAGGAGCCGCTGACCTCCTACCTGCAGACCGAAATGTCGGGCGACCCGGCCACGCTGGTGACTGAAATCATGGCGACCAATTCGCTGTTCGACAAGCTGGGCCTGTTTACTGTCGAGTCGTACCAGAAATCCCGCGAGCAGGTCATCATGCGCCAGCAGCAGGAGCTGCTGGAACTGTCGACGCCGGTCGTGCAGTTGTGGAAAGACGTGCTGGCGCTGCCGCTGATCGGCACCCTGGACAGCGCCCGCACCCAGGTGGTGATGGAAAGCCTGCTGCAAAAAATCGTCGACACCGGCGCCTCGATCGCCATCATCGACATCACCGGCGTGCCGACCGTCGACACCCTGGTGGCGCAGCACCTGCTGAAAACCGTGGCGGCAGCGCGGCTCATGGGTGCGGACTGCATCATCAGCGGCATCCGCCCGCAAATTGCCCAGACCATCGTCCACCTGGGCGTGAACCTGGAAGACGTGATCACCAAGGCCACCCTGGCCGATGCTTTCCTGGTGGCGCTGCAGCGCGCCGGTTCCGTCATTGTCCAGAAAGACCGCTGAGGTTCGCATGGAGCGTATCCCAATATTGAAAATGGGCCAGTTGCTGCTGGTCACCATCCAGGTCGACATGCATGACCGTCTGGCAATGACGCTGCAGGACGACCTGACCACCCGTATTGTGAAAGATCGTGCCAAGGGCGTGCTGATCGATATCTCCGCGCTCGATCTGGTAGATTCTTTTATCGGCCGGATGATCAACAACATTGCTGCAATGGCGAAAATTCTGGATGCGGACACGGTACTGGTCGGCATGCAGCCCGCAGTGGCCATCACCCTGGTCGAACTGGGCCTGACACTGGAAGGCGTGAAGACCGCCCTGAATGTCGAACGCGGCATGACCATGTTGAAACTGGGCAGTTTTTCATGAGGCTGACTGCATGCCGGATTCGGGCCTGCAGCCTGCACGAAAGGTAACGTCTTGATTGGCAACGACATCGATGTGAAGGTGGTTCCGCTGCGCGCGGACGAAGACGTGGTGCGCATGCGCCAGACCTTGCGCGAGTGCCTGGTGTCCATCGGTTTTTCCCTGATCGAGCAGACCAAGATGATCACCGCGGCCAGCGAACTCGGGCGCAACACGCTGCGCTACGGCGGCGGCGGCGAGGCGCATATCGAGAAAGTGACCGACGGCGGCCGGCGCGGCGTCATCCTCAGCTTCATCGACCAGGGGCCCGGCATCGCGGACGTGAACCTGGCGCTGACGGATGGCTACACCACCGGCAACGGCATGGGCCTGGGACTGGGCGGCGCGCGCCGCCTGGCCGACGATTTCGAACTGATTACAGCGCCCGGCCAGGGCACGACGGTACGCATCGCGAAGTGGAAGCTGTTTTGAACTCCCTGGCACCCCAGACCATCCACCCGGTCACCGAGAGCAGCGGCATCGCCGCCGTGCGGCGCGCCGGCAATACCCTGGCCGGCACGCTCGGCTTCAATGAAACCGTGGCCGGAAAGGCAGCCCTGGTGATCACCGAGGCCGCCACCAACATTCTGAAGCATGCCGGCAGCGGCGACATCCTGCTGCGGCCTTTGGCGCGCGACGGCACGCTGGGCATGGAGATCCTGGCCATCGACAAGGGGCCGGGCTTCGCCAACCTGGACCTGGCCATGCGCGACGGCATGTCCACCGCCGGCAGTTATGGCGTGGGCCTGGGCGCCATGCAGCGGGTGGCGGATGAATTCGACCTCTACACCGACCGCAATCACGGCACCGTGCTGCGCATGGCGGTCTGGGCTGCTGCTCCGCCGTCGACGCCATGGACGGTGGGCGCCGTCTGCCTGCCCCTGCCCAGCGAGCATGTCTGCGGCGACGCCTGGGGCGCTGCCTGCAAGAATACCGAGCTGTTGCTGATGGTGGCCGACGGCCTCGGCCACGGCCCGGAGGCGGCCCGCGCTTCCCAGGCGGCGGTGGCCCTGGTGGATGCGCAGGCGACGTTCGTGCCGGAAGCACTGCTGCAGCGCGCTCACGCCGCCCTGCACGGCACGCGCGGCGCCGCGCTGGCGGTGGCCTGCCTGAATCCGGCCGAAGGCAGCCTGCGCTTCGCCGGCATCGGCAACATCAGCGTCTCGCTGCATGCGGCAGGGACCTCCCGGCACCTGGTGTCGCACAATGGCATCGTGGGCAGCAATATGCGCAAGGTGCAGGAATTCCGGATGGACTTCGGCGACGACGACATCCTGATCATGCACAGCGACGGCCTGGCCACCCGCTGGGACCTGGAACGCTATCCCGGCCTCCTGCGGCATCATCCTTCCCTGATCGCCGCGGTGCTGTACCGCGACCATGCCCGCCATCGCGACGATGTCAGCGTGGTGGTGGCGCACAGGAACCGGGAGTAGCCGCAGATGACCAAGCGCATCCTCACCGTGGGCATCCAGGCCGAGTTCGATGTGGTGGCCTGCCGGCAGCGCGCCCGCCAGATCGCGGCGCTGTGCGGCTTTGGCATGCAGGACCAGGCGCGCATTGCCACCGCGGTGTCGGAAATCGCGCGCAATGTATTCAACTATGCCGCGCCGGGCCGCGTGGAATTCCTGATCGAGGGCGAAACCGCGCCGCAGGTGCTGAACATCCGCATCGAAGACCATGGCCGCGGCATCGCCGATCTCGACGCCATCCTGGCGGGACAGTACAAGTCGCCGACCGGCATGGGCATGGGCCTGTTGGGCGCGCAGCGGCTGATGGACCGCTTCACGGTCGACACCGGCCCCGGCGGGACGCTGGTGGAATTGAAGAAGCTCTTTCCGGCGCAGGCGCGGCTGCTCACGCCGGCGCTGATCGGCGACATCGGCGCGCGCCTGGCGGCATTGCCGGCTGAAGCCACGCTGACCGAGGTGCAGCAGCAGAACCGCGAACTGCTGTCCACGCTGGCCGAACTCAAGGCGAGACAGGAAGAACTGCTGCAGCTCACGCGCGAACTGGAAGACACCAATCGCGGCGTGGTGGCGCTGTATGCCGAACTGGATGAAAAGGCCGGCCACCTGCGCCGCGCAGACGAAATGAAGTCGCGCTTCTTGTCCAACATGAGCCATGAATTCCGCACGCCGCTCAGTTCGATCCGGGCGCTGTCCAAGCTGCTGCTGGACCGGGTGGACGGCGAACTCACGACCGAGCAGGAAAAGCAGGTCACCTTCATCCTGCGCGGCGCGGAAGACCTGTCGGAACTGGTCAATGACCTGCTCGACCTGGCCAAGATCGAAGCCGGCAAGATCGACATCCGTCCCGGCAAATTCGAGGTGGCCGAGTTGTTTTCGGCGCTGCGCGGCATGCTGCGCCCGCTGCTGGTCAGCGAGTCCGTGCGGCTGGAATTCGACGAGCCGGTCGGCGTGCCGGCCCTGTACACCGACGAGGCCAAGCTGTCGCAGATCCTGCGCAATTTCATTTCCAACGCGCTGAAGTTCACCGACGCCGGCGAAGTCCGGATTAGCGCCGTTGCCATGCCGTCGGAGCAGTCGGTACGGCTGTCGGTCCGCGATACGGGCGTGGGCATCCCCAAGGAAAGCCAGCAGCTGGTGTTCGAGGAATTCATCCAGGTCGAGAACCGCCTGCAGAAGCGGGTCAAGGGCACCGGCCTGGGGCTGCCGCTATGCCGCAAACTGGCCGCGCTGCTGGGCGGGCGGGTCGAACTGCAAAGCACGCTGGGCGAAGGGTCGACCTTTTCGGTGGTGCTGCCGCTGCATTATGCGGCGCTGCCGGAGCCGGCCGCGTCGCCGGTGGACGCCGCCGGCAGCCAGGCTGGAATGACCGACGGGCGGCGCCCGGTGCTGGTGGTGGAAGATGACGAATCCACCCGCCTGCTGTACGAGCGCTTCCTGCATGGCTCGGCATTCCGGCCGGTGCATGCGGCAAGCGTCCGGGAAGCCGAGGAGCAGTGGCTGGCGCAGGAGCCGGCGGCGGTGCTGCTGGATGTGAGCCTGAAGGGCGAAGAAACCTGGCGCTGGCTGGCCGATATCAAGAGCGACCAGCGCCGCGCGCGGGTGCCGGTGGTGCTGGCCACCGAGACCGACGACAAGCGCAAGGGCCTGGCGCTGGGCGCCGACGCCTATTACATCAAGCCATTGTCACGACTGGAACTGCTGTCCACGCTGGACTACCTGACCGGCGCTGGCACGCAGACAAACAAGGAGAGTCCGTTGTGAGGCGGCCGGCTTTATGAGTGCAAGCATGCATGAACCCCTGGTGCTGAATGTCGACGACAACGACGGCGCCCGCTATGCCAAGACGCGCATCCTGACGCGCGCCGGGCTGAAGGTGATCGAGGCCGCCAGCGGCGGCGAAGCCCTGCAGATGGCCAACGAGCATCATCCCGACCTGGTGCTGCTGGACATGAAGCTGCCCGACATCCATGGCATGGAGGTATGCCGCATGCTCAAGCAGGATGGGTCCACCAGCTCGATCCTGGTGCTGCAGACCTCGGCGTCCTACCTGTCCAGCGCCGACAAGATCCGCGCCCTGGACGGCGGCGCCGACAACTACCTGTTCGAGCCGATCGAGCCGGAGGAACTGGTGGCCAATGTGCGGGCGCTGCTGCGCCTGGGCCGGGTGGAACGGCAGCTGCGCGACGCCGACCGCCAGAAGGACGAATTCCTGGCCACGCTCGCGCACGAGCTGCGCAATCCGCTGGGCCCGATCCGCAATGCGGTGGAGCTGCTGCGCCAGCTCGGCAACGACGCGCCGCAGCAGCAGGAGCAGGCGCGCCAGACCATCATCCGCCAGACCAACCACCTGGTGCGCCTGGTCGACGACCTGCTGGATGTCTCGCGCATCAACCAGGGCAAGATCACCCTGCGGCGCGAACCGACCGAACTGGCCGCCTTCATCGGCACCGCGCTGGAAACCGTGCAGCCGATCATGGCGTCGCGCCAGCATGCGCTGTCGGTCACCCTGCCGCCGCAGAGCGTGACGCTGCATGGCGACAATGTGCGGCTGGCGCAGATCATCGGCAACCTGCTGCACAATGCCGCCAAATTCACGCCGGTGGGCGGCCAGGTCACGCTGAGCGCCGCGCTCGAAGGCGACATGCTGGTGATACGCATCACCGACAACGGCATCGGCATTGCGCCGGACAATGCGGCGCGCATCTTCGACCTGTTCGCCCAGGCCCAGCATGTGGCCGACCGGGTCCAGGACGGCCTGGGCATCGGCCTGTCGCTGGTACGCAAGCTGGTCGAGCTGCACGGCGGCACGGTGACCGTCAGCAGCCGGGGCGAAGGACAGGGCAGCACCTTCGAGGTCAGGTTGCCGGTGATGGCAAGCGCCCCGCTGCCGGCGCCGGCAGCGGCGGCCGCCGTTGCCGGCGCCCTGCATGGCTACCGCATCCTGGTGGTGGACGACAGCGCCGACTCCGCCGCCATGCTGTGCGCGCTGCTGGAGATCAATGGCCACACGGTTGCCACCAGCAATACCGGCAGCGACGCCATCGCCACCGCGGCCAGCTTCCGGCCCGACATCGTTTTCCTGGACATCGGCCTGCCCGACATGACCGGCTATGAAGTGGCGGCGACGCTGCGCGGCATGCCCGAAACAGCCAAAGCAACACTGGTGGCGCTGACCGGTTACGGCCAGCAGAAGGACAAGAAGGATGCGATGGCAGCCGGCTTCGACCATCACCTGGTCAAGCCGATCAATTTCGATGCGCTGATGGCGCTGACCTCGCGCAAGCCCTCGGCCTGAGTCGGGCCTGGCCGGACCGCTGGCGCAGGGGTTGAACCTGCGCCGGCGCTGGCACTCCAAACGGCAAGCCCGTTTCCCTTTCCGAATGTATGCCCACGCTGTCCCGTCTCGCCGGCCGCCTCGCGCTCGCCTTGCTGCTGCTGTTGCTGCTGTTCCTGGCGGAGGCGCCGCTGAAGATGGCCTGGTACGCCGCCCGGCTGGCCGCGATGCCGGCGCCGCAGTCGCTGGCCATGCCGGTCGATGGCGTGCACCGCACCGCGCTGCGCGACAACTGGCATGCGCCGCGCGACGGCGGCGCCCGGCGCCATGAGGGCCTGGACATCTTCGCGCCGCGCGGCCGCCCGGTACGGGCCACGACCGAAGGCATCGTGCTGGATGTGGGCAACAACCGTCTCGGCGGACAGGTGGTATGGGTGCTGGGGCCAGGCGGGCAGCGGCATTACTATGCCCATCTCGACCGCTTCTCCGACGTGCGCCGCGGACAGCGGGTGGCCAGCGGCAATGTGCTGGGTTATGTCGGCACCACCGGCAACGCGCGCGGCACGCCGCCGCATCTGCATTACGGGATCTATACCAATGCCGGCGCCATCAACCCCTATCCCCTGCTGGCACGGGATGCACGGGCAAGATTGTCGGCCCATGCTTCAGCCGGCTGAAGCATGGGTCAGCGCGGCGGGGCTGGCGGCATGAAATGCATATCGGCCCTTGCCGCTGCTCTTGGCCGTATACATTGCCAGGTCAGCATTGCGCAGCAGGGAAGCGGCACAGGTGCCGTCCTGCGGATACAGGCTGATGCCGATCGAGGCCCGGGTCTGGCAGCATCCGCAGTCGTTCAGCATGAAGTCTTCCGCCAGGGCGATGATAATGCGGCGGGCAATCTGGACGATCTCGGCATGATCGGCCTGGGCCAGGACGATGACGAATTCATCGCCGCCAAGGCGTGCCAGCCTGTCTTTCGTCCGAACCGCCGCGGCCAGACGGCCGGCAGCTGCCACCAGCAGCGCGTCCCCGGCATCATGGCCGAAGGTGTCGTTGACCGATTTGAAGTTGTCGAGGTCGATGAACAGTACAGCCAGACCGGAAGCGGTGGCAGCGGCCGACTCAATTGCACGGGGCAAAAAACTCGTGAGCCAGAGGCGGTTGGGCAAACCAGTCAGCGCATCCACATGGGCCATTTTCATCAGGTTGTCGTGATCCGCCCTGGTTTGCGAAATATCGCGCAGCAGGATGACCAGGCCGGCGTCGGCACGCAGCAGGCGCCTATGCAGGCAGACGCGCTTGCCGTCACGCAGGGTTTCCAGTTCTTCCTCATGCGATCCGGCGGCCATCGCCTGATGGCATGCCAGGATCAGGCCGGCAATCCATTCGCTGCCGCGCAGGTCGCTCAGCCGCCTGCCCAGCAGGTCCCGACTGGCCAGACCGGCGTGCCCGGCGCCGCGCTCATTGCAGTCCTGAATGATGAAATCGGTGACATGGCTGTCGTGGTCCTGCAGCGGACGCAGAATAAGCAAACCTTCCTGGTCGGCGTCCATGGCTTTCAGGCAGGCCCCACATACTTGCTCGGCATGCCGCCTGCGTTTGTCCAGACCCATCGCCAGCACCATGCCGGCCAGTCCCAGACCGAACAGCAGCATGTTGGCAATGAACAGATGCTGATGCACCAGTTTCCGGTAGCTTGCCAGCGTCGCCGACGCAGGCGGGCCTGTCATGCCAGGCAGATTGCTGCTTTCCAGTCCTGCCCTGATCGTCGCATTGGCGTCGCCTAGTGCTGCGTGGTCGATATCCCACCACTGCAGACTGAGCCAGAGGGCCAGCGCAGCCAGGGCGCATGCCAGCGGCCAACCCAGGGTCGCCATGACCAAGCCCGGTGAGTGTCGGGAGCTGACGCGTTGACCGCTGGCGTGATAACCGGCAGGGCGGATAAAAGAAACAAAGGAACGTTTCTGGGGAAAAGGCATGGTTAGTCCTTGATCACACTTCAGGCATCCACAGTTTGGGAACGGGACACATCCTTTAATCGCACGAAAAATCGACTTCCAGAAAAATATTTCCCTACACGACTTATTGTTCATAAGCAATAAACGGTGATATAGAGAATGGCAATTTTGATAGCCATGCTATATATTTCTGAAGAGAAATTATCTTTCGATAGCGTCGATGAGTCAGCATCCCTCTCCTGAAAACAGCCGTGAGCATGCCAGCCAGAGCCAGCGTTCGCGCATTGGCGCCCCGCCGGCAAAGAGAGAAGGGACAGCGCATCAGGACCGTGGAAATGCTGACGAACAGGCCAATGGGGCGCTGCTTCAGGCGGCGCAGCGCGTGCGCGAGTCGCGGCAGCAATTGCATGACCTGATTGCACTTGCACCTTCGGCTTACTTCCTGGCCAATCGTGATGGGGTACTGCTGGAGGCCAACCCGGCGTTGTGCGCCATCAGCGGTTATGCCCCGGCCGATCTGACCGGCCGCAACCTGACCTGGCTGCTTCCCGAAGGCCCGCGCACGCCAGGCGACTTCGTTGCCATGCTGCCCGGCATCCGTACCTTGCGCCACCGCGATGGTCATGCAATTCCGGTGCGCCTTTATGCCAGCGTGAGTCGCGATGCCAGCGGCGCGCCAGACAGGATGAACTGTTTTTTGAGCCAGACCGACACTGGTCTGCAGCAGAACCGCGCGCAGGAACTGGCCTTGCATGATGCGCTGACCGGCCTGCCCGACCGCACACTGCTCAATCAACGGCTGCAGCAACTGCTGGAACAGGCCCACGGCGAGCCGGTCGCGCTGATGTTCCTCGACCTCGACCAGTTCCGCAAGGTCAACGAGGCGCTGGGACATGAAGCGGGCGACCAGCTGCTGCGCCAGGTGGCGCTGCGTCTACGGGCCATGCTGCCGGCAGATGGCATCGTCGCCCGTCTGGGGGGCGATGAATTTGTCGTGGCGGCGCGCTGCCCCGCGGGCGCCTCCGACGCCGCGGCCATCGCCGGCCGCCTGCTGGCGGCGCTGGCGGCGCCTTTCAGCGTGGGCGAAGGGGAAGCCAACATCAGTGCGTCGATCGGCGTGGCGATGCATCCGGCCGATGCCGCCACCCGCGAAACGCTGTTCCGGCATGCCGACGCCGCGCTGCACCGCGCCAAGGCAGGCGGCCGCAACAACTGGCGCTTTTTCGAAGCCGAGGTCAATGCCAGGGCGCGCGCCAGGATGCTGATGGAACAGGCGCTGCACCGGGCGCTGGAGCGCGGCGAGTTCGAACTGCACTACCAGCCGCGCCTCGACCTGCGCAGCATGGCGGTGACCGGCATGGAAGCCCTGCTGCGCTGGAATCATCCCCACCTGGGCCGGATTGCGCCGCAGGACTTCATCCCGGTGGCGCAGCAGCTCGACCTGATGGACGACATCGGCCACTGGGCGCTGCGGGAAGCCTGCCTGCAGGGCGGCCGCCTGCAACGCCAGTTCGGCCGCGCGCTGCGGGTGTCGGTGAACCTGTCGGCACGGGAGCTGGGTCATCCGGCGCTGGGCGAACGGCTGGGCGCGGCGCTGGAAGCTGCCGGACTGGCCCCGCAGCTGCTGGAACTGGAACTGGCCGAAACCGCGCTGACCGACGACCTCGGCGCGGCGGCACGGCGCCTCGGCGCATTGAAGGCCCATGGCGTGCGGATCGCCGTCGACCACTTCGGCGCGGGCGGCGGCGCCCTCGCCTGCATCCAGCACCTGCCGGTCGATACTGTCAAGCTCGACCCGACACAGGACAGCGCGAGGCCGGGTTTCCTGAAAGCGCTGGTCACGCTGGCGCATGCGCTGGACATCCGCGTCACCGCCACGGCCATCGAAACCGCGGCATTGCGCGACCGGATGCGCGACGCCGGCTGTGACGACGGCCAGGGCTATCTGCTGGCGGGGCCGCTGTCCCTGGCGGAATTCCAGCTGTTTCTGGCCCGCCTGCCGGCGTAGGGCGGCGTACCCGATCCGGCGCGTGCTAGAGCGTGCCGGATCAGGCGGTTTCAGCCAGCCGGACCAGGTTGCGCCCGGCATGCTTGGCCTCGTACAGCGCGGCATCGGCACGCCCGAGCAGCGTGGAGAACGGCTCTTCCGGCGCCAGGGTGGCCACGCCGATGCTCACGGTATAGGCCGTCAGCGGCAAGGCGCCCGGCGCCGGCTGTTCCAGCAATTGCCGCAGGCGCTGCGCCACCTGCATCGCCGCCGCCGCGCCGGAATACGGCAGCAGCAGCGCGAATTCCTCGCCGCCCAGGCGGGCGAAGCAGTCGATGTCGCGCACCATCGACCCGGTGCGCCGCACCAGATCGACCAGCACCCGGTCGCCTTCGGCATGGCCCTGGCTGTCGTTGATCTGCTTGAAGCGGTCCACGTCCAGCACCAGCAGCGAGACCGGATGAGAATGACGCCGGGCCCGCCGCAGCTCATGGTCGGCCATCTGGAACAGGGCGCGCCGGGTCCAGGCGCCGGTCAGGTAATCGCGGTTGGCGCGGTCATCCGCCTCGGCCAGCAAGCGGTCATGCACCATCATCACCGCTCCCATGGTCAGCAGCGGCAGCACCAGGGTGCCGACCGACAGGAATACCAGATTCCAGGTCGTAGCCTGGTAGAAGGCGGTCTGCATGTCGGGCTGCAGCGCATACATCAGGCCCCGGCCCAGGTGCGCCACCGCCAGCAGCAATGCCACCCCGGCAGTGAAATAAAAGGGATAGCGCGCCCGCGCCTGCGCCAGCGAGCGCAGCACGGTGACGCCGATGGCAGCGCACACCAGGCCGTGGAACAGGGAAACCACCACGGTGCGCATCGCAATCGCGTCAAACACGTAATGAAAGAAAGCGACGCCGGCGACCGTGGCCAGCCAGCCGGCGGCCAGCAGGCGATACGGCGCCGTCTGGCCAAAGAACTTCCTGAAGCCGACATGGATTGCCGCAATCGACAGCGCCAGCAGGCCATTCGCGCCTTCGATCGTCAGCAAACCGGGCAGCACGCCGCGCCCGGCATACAGCAGCAGCGCCACGAATGCCAGCACGTTGGCCGCGCGCCATGCGTGCAGGCCGGGCATGCTGCTGCGCGCCAGCGATCCCAGCACAAAGAGCATCACTACGCATAGCGCAGCCGTGATCAGCAGAAGCGTAACTGGACTCAGCATGGAATCAATTCAGGGTGAAACGCCAAAGACGGCAGGACCAGGAACAATCTTAAGAGTGAGAAATATTGCATTCAGACAATTATATGGGTAGAACGCCATAATTCTCACCGCACGTTATTTTTTCTTGTAGACGGCCCTACGTCCGGGAAGAAAACGTCATTGCTTGAACAGACGCAAGAGAAGTGCAAATTGACAACTTAAGTTGTTAAAAAAGAAATGGCGGAGTCCGCAGGAAGACAAACAGTGATGGCAAGCCTGTCGATCCGGCTCTCTACGCACGAGCCATTGTGTCCATTACCGCACTTCTCAATTAAGAATAATTATCATTACGGTGCTACACTTCTATCTCCGCGACGCCCCTTCCTTTCAGCCGATGTCAGCCATTCAACAAGCCGCCATGCCCTCTTTCCTTCCACAGGCTGCCAGCCAGCCCCTGTCGCTGCTGCGCAAGGGCGCGCGCGCCGTGGTCGCCGGCATGGCCGAAGCTGCCGGCGACGAGGAACGCGCGGTCCAGCTGCGCTTGCGCGAACTGGGCTTCGTGCCCGGCGAGACCGTGCGCGTCGTGGCGGTGTCGTTTCCCGGCGCCGATCCGATCGCGGTGCGCGTGGGCGCCACCACGTTCGCGCTGCGCCGCTTCGAGGCGGCAATGGTCCACGTTATTCCTTCGTAATTACCGTCCATGAATGCCATCCGGCCCCTGCGCCTTGCCCTGGTGGGCAATCCCAACTGCGGCAAGACCGCACTGTTCAACCGCTTGACCGGCGCGCGCCAGAAAGTGGCCAACTATGCGGGCGTGACCGTCGAGCGCAAGGAAGGCCAGTTCGTCTCCGCCGCCGGACGGGCCTACCAGGTCACCGACCTGCCCGGCGCCTACAGCCTCAAACCAATGACGCCCGACGAGGCCATCACCCGCGAGGTGCTGCTGGGCGCGCGCGCCGACGAGGCCGCGCCCGACCTGGTGGTGCTGGTGGTGGACGCCACCCGGCTGCGGCTGAACCTGCGCCTGGTGCTGGAAGTGCTGCGCCTGAAGCGACCCACCGTGCTGGCGGTCAACATGATGGACGTGGCCAGGAAGCGCGGCATGCAGATCGATATCGCCGCGCTGCAGCGCGAACTGGGCATACCAGTCATCGAAACCGTGGCCGTGCAGCCGGGCGGCGCCAGCGCGCTGCTGGCGCAGCTCGACCAGATCGCCGCCGACCATGCCGGCCTGCCGCCGCCCCAGGCCGGCGCGGCTGGTCCGGACGGCGACGCCGCCACGGTGGAAGACACCCAGGCCCGCGTCAGGCGCATCCTGGAAGCGGCGATCGCCAACCCCGGCCGCGAGAACGTGCCCGGCGAGCGCATCGATGCGGTGGTGCTGCATCCGGTGGCGGGCTACGTGATCCTGGCCGTCGTGCTGTTCCTGATCTTCCAGGCGGTGTTTTCCTGGTCGCAGTGGCCGATGGAGGTGATCAAGGATGGCGTCGACGGCCTGGGCGCGCTGGTGCGCGACGCGATGCCCGAGGGCCTGCTGCGCAGCCTGCTGGTGGACGGCATCCTGTCCGGCGTGGGCAGCGTGCTGGTGTTCCTGCCGCAGATCCTGATCCTGTTCCTGTTCATCCTGGCGCTGGAGGATTCCGGCTACCTGCCGCGCGCGGCCTTCCTGCTCGACCGCCTGATGGGCAGCGTCGGCCTTTCGGGCCGCGCCTTCATTCCGCTGCTGTCGAGCTTTGCCTGCGCGGTGCCGGGCATCATGGCCACCCGCACCATACAGAACCCGCGCGACCGCCTGGCCACCATCATGATCGCGCCGCTGATGACCTGCTCGGCGCGGCTGCCGGTGTATGCGCTGATCATCGGCGCCTTCATTCCCGAGCGCTCGGTCGGCATCTTCAACCTGCAGGGCCTGGTGCTGTTCGGCCTGTACGTGCTGGGCATCGTCTCGGCGATGGCGGTGGCCTGGGTCTTCAAGCGCACCCTGGGCAACAAGGGTGCGCATGCGCTGATGCTGGAGCTGCCCGACTATCACTGGCCCAACCTGCGCAACCTGGCCATCGGCCTGTGGGAGCGGGCCCGCATCTTCGTCAGCCGGGTCGGCACCATCATCCTGGCGCTGATGGTGCTGCTGTGGTTCCTCTCCAGCTTTCCGGCGCCGCCGGCCGGCGCCACCGGTCCGGCCATCCAGTACAGCCTGGCCGGGCAGCTGGGCCAGTGGCTGCAGCTTGTCTTTGCGCCCGTCGGCTTCAACTGGCAGATTGCGATTGCGCTGATTCCTGGCCTGGCCGCGCGTGAAGTGGCGGTCGGCGCGCTGGGCACCGTGTATGCGCTGTCGGCCACCGGCGACGCCCTGGCCACCACGCTGACGCCGATGATCTCGGCAACCTGGACCCTGCCGACCGCGCTGTCGCTGCTGGCCTGGTACGTGTTTGCGCCGCAATGCATTTCCACCCTGTCCATCGTGCGCCGCGAGACCAACTCCTGGAAGCCGGTGCTGGCGATGGCAGGCTACATGTTTGCGCTGGCCTATCTGGCGGCATTCGCCACTTTCCAGATCAGCCGCGCCCTGCTGGGAGGATGACCATGCTGCAGAACCTGATCGTCGCACTGATCGTGATCTGGGCCGTGTGGGTGGCGGCAAGCCGCCTGCTGCCGCGGCCGCTGCGCGCCGCGCTGCGCAGGCACGCCGCGCGCCTGGCCGGCGCCGTTGGCCTGGCACGGCTGGCGCAAAGGCTGGCCACGCCAGCCAGCAACGCCGGCGCCTGCGGCGGCTGCGACAGTTGCGGCGACAAGCCAGCGGCCGCGCCGGCGAAGGATGGCGTGGTCGGGGGTATCGGCGTGGAGGCCTTGCGCAGGACCATACGGCGTTGAAGCGAGGGCTGGTCGGAAATCAGCCGGCAGTAGTGCCGGTCAGCCGCAGGGTTCATCCGTCACAAGTCGCTGCATCACCAACAGGCGGGAGGCTGCGCGAGGCTGCGGCAGCGACAAGAGAAGCAAGCTGCGTGAAGCCACAGGCAAGCGCATGAATAGCCTTGTACCGAGGGGTGAAACGCGGCGCCATCCCTTCCGAGGATGGCGCCTGCAAGCTCAGTTTTTCTTGACGGGTGGCCGGACAGCCGCGCTCAGTGCCCCGATCGCGGCACGCCCTTCCTCTCGCTTGCCAGGCGGCAGGAAAGCCAGTTCCTGAGTGCGGCGTTTTTTGTTCTGCATAAGGATTGGATGGATTGACAAGGATAAGTGAGAGTGATCGGGGTAACCGGAATTATGATCCTGTTGAAGATCCAGATCACTCAGCGTGCCGTTGACCTTCAACGTTTCCATCAGGAGCTCTTTGTCAATATTCTCAACCTCGATTGCATAAAGATTAAGCGTTTCAAGCGTCCGGTTCGCATGGAGCGCTTTCAACAGCGCGTCAAAGGCGACGTTACCAATCGAGTTCTTGTGAAGATCAAGGTGGCGCAATGTGTCATTAACCTTTAGCGCCTCTGCCAACGATACTCCGCCGACATTACCTATCTCGTTCGATCCGAGGCTTAGCTTGGCAAGCTTCCCATTGACCCGCAACGCTTCCGATATCTCGGCCCCACCAGCATCATCAATATGATTCTGTTCAAGAACAAGCTTCGTCAGGGATTTGTTTGTCTTCAGTGCATTTGACAGCCTTTTCACTCCAGCCAGACTGATTTGGTTTCGCGAAAGATCAAGCATGGTGAGTGCGCCATTGATCTCGAGCGCCTCTGACAGGGCGACGATGCCAGTATTACCAATGGCGTTCGAGCACAGATTGAGCTTTGAAAGGGCGGTGTTGACCTTGAGCGCAGTTGCCAGCGATTTCATGCCGCCGTCGTCAATTTTATTGCTTGAAAGGTTGAGCTTGATTAGTCCCCTGTTGAACGTCAGCGCCGCCGCCAGGACGTGAATGTTATCAATCCCGTTATCTGCCAGATCAAGCGTCGCAAGCATGCTGTTGACCTTGAGGGCTTTCGATAGAAAGACGACGCCACCGCTACCGATCATGTTTTTTGAAAGATCAAGTTTAGTCAGTGTCTTGTTGACCAGTAGCGCAGTTGACAGCGATCTTGCGCCATTGCCACTAATTTTGTTCGATGAAAGATCGAGCTCGATTAACCCTTTGTTGTGCGCCAGAGCCGCCGACAGAGAGCGAACGCCATGGTCACTCAGGTTGTTGTTGTCGAGATAAAGCGTGGCAAGCACGTGATTGGCCTTGAGTACCTCCGAAAGAAGGACGATACCTTCATCATTGATGCGGTTATTCTTGAGACAAAGCGTGGAAATCGTGCGGTTGGTTTTGAGATACTCAGACAACCAGGACATGCCAGCAATACCAATGCCGGCATTTCCAACATCAAGTGTGGAAATCGTGTTGTTGAACTTCAGCGCCTCCGCGAGCCAAGCCATGTCCGAATGCGGCGTGAAGTGAAAGGAGTAAAAACGCAGCGTGACGATCCCTCTGTTGACCTTCAGCGCCTCCGCCAGCGCGAGCTTGCTGATGTCATCGACCTCGGTATGTGTGACGGACAATTGGGAAATCGTGTTGTTGACCTTGAGTGCCCCTGACAGCGAGGTCATAACAGCAGCACTGATTTTGTAAATTGCAAGGTCAAGATCGGTAATCGTGGTGTTGACCTGCAGCGCCTCCGACAGCGTGGCCATGGCAGCATCACTCATTTTTTCACCCTCGATTTTCAGCCTGGCAACCGAGCGATTGACCTTCAGCGCATTCCACAGCAAGGCTATACTGGCGTCACTGATGCCGGAAGGACCTGAATTAACTTTGACAATCATCGGATCAGGCATTACTGACAACTCGTATTCGCTGGCATCAGCATCGTCATGAGAATTAAAGAAAACACTGAGCGCGGCAATCGTGCAATTCGGGCTTGCCAGCACCACGGCAAGCTCCTCAATCCTTACGTCATCCGGACTGCACCACAGCTCCAATTCGCCATTCAGGAAACTCCCCGCAAGCGGCAATAGTGGTGAATCGTTTGCCTTCAAGCTCGTCGCAGACGAAGTGCTTTGCGAACTTTCAGGCAAGGACAAGACTTCCCTGTCAATAGCACCCGGGTTTCCGCTGAACGCCGCCCCACGCATACTCGATGAGCCCGCCGCGACATAGCTTGGCATGGTGCCGGATATCGTTGTAGCGGCCGTTGGAATGCTGCTTGTTGTAGTCGTTGTGTTAGCTAACATCGTGGGCGCAGTCATCCAGCAACCTGGAACGGGTGGCTGCGCCTGCACCGGCAATCTGCACAGCCCCTGCAAGCGCCTCGCCAGTTCCTCATGCCGCCGGCTTGATGCATGGTCGTATGCGCTCATGCCACGCCGGTCGATTATTTGTGGATTGGCTCCGTTTTGCAGTAGCAGGTCCACCAGGGCACTGTCGCCGCACCGCGCGGCAATGGTTAGAGGCAGTTTGCCGTCGGCCGTAATGCCATTCACATGCACACCGTAAAAAATAAGCAGCTCAACTGTCGTACGGTGACCGCCGCGCGTAGCTGCAGCCAGCGGTGTGCTCGCGCTGTAATCCGGCTGCTGGCTATCGCTCGCATTCACGTCGACGGTGCCGGAAGTGAGCAGTTGAATGATCGTGTCATTGTCGCCGTTGCGGGCGGCCCGCAACAGTTGCTGCTGCGGCGTTTCAGTACGCAGCCAAGGCATGCCGGGCATATTGCCTGCACTTGCAACATTAAGCTGTGAATGCGGCGGCGTAGCGCCGGCTGCGCTGCTGCCAGTGAAAGCGAAGGGTTGCATAGGATTTGGCTCCGGGGTGGAAAGCGAGCCGCATGCTTGCTGCCCGACTTGATTGATAAAGCAACTTGGTAACAGGAGTAAGAGCGAGGTGCCGGCGGCACGCTGACTTGCGCCAGCGTGGGTGCGCAATCCGCCAGGCAAGCGGAATGATGTGTCAATGCCGGCAACGTACGGCGCCTGCTACGGCTGCGAAAGTTACGGCGGCAAGACCGCGACTGCGCCGGCAAGGGATGGCGTGGTTGGTGGCATTGGCGTGGAAGCGTTACGCAGAACGGTATGGCGCCAAGCGGGATCCCTGTCAGGAACAAGCCGGCAGGCAGTGCCGGCTTGCTGGCGTGCTTCTTCAACTGCAAGCAGCCGCTACGCCGACAGCCATGGGCGCTGTGCAGGCTTGCCGCGGCGATGAGGAAAGCAGGCGGGGCCAGTCACAGGCAGGCGCGCTGCGCAGCTTTCCTAGCCGACGGCATTGCTTGCGGGTGCCAGTTCGCAGGCGCATGAACATGCTTGTACCAAGCGCTGAAACGCAGGCGCGACCGCGCCGATGATGCTGCCTGCGCTCAGTTATTCTTTCCGGGTGGCTGTATCGCCGCCTGCAACGCCCTGATCGTGGCGCGGCCCTCCTCTCGCCTGCCGGGCGGCAGGAAAGCCAGTTCCTGCGTGATGGCATGCATGACCTGCCTGGGATAAGCGAGGCCGCTGGCCAACTCCAGGGACAGGCCGGCATCAGGCAATGCGCTGCGGACTTTCGTGTTTTCCAGAAGGATTTGACGGATCGATCTGCCCAGAGGGGAGTCATCGAAACGATGATCCTGCCGGAGATCAAATCGATCGAGCGTGCGATTGACCGTCAAGGCATTCAGCACCGCATCTTCATCGATCAGCCTGATCTTGTTATAGGCAATATCAAGATTTTCAAGCCTACGGTTGACCTTGAGCGTTTCCAGCAGAGCGACAAGCGCGGCGTCGTCAAGCTCGTTGCCGAAAAGGTGAAGGCTGGCCAGTGCGGCATTGGCCTGCAGCGCTTCCGACAGCAATATCCCGCCTACGCTGCCAATGCGGTTGCTCTTGAGCGAGAGCGTGGCAAGGGTGCTGTTGACCTGCAGCGCCTGCGACAGCGCGGCCGCGCCATGATCCCCGATTGCATTCGCTCCAAGGTCAAGCGCCACCAGCGTGCTGTTGACCTTGAGCGCTTCCGCCAGCGCGGCTGCGCCTTCATCCTCGATGCCATTCATTGCAAGATTCAGTGTGACCAGGGTGCGATTGGCCTTGAGCGCCTCCGACAACGCAACCACGCTATCGTCATCGAGCTTGTTGTACGCAAGATTAAGCGTGGCGAGCGTGCGATTGGTCGCCAGTGCTTTCCACAGCGGGGCCAGGGCAACGCTACCAATCGCGCAAAGTCCGAGGTCAAGCGTGACGAGCGCACGATTGGTCATCAGCGCCTCCGACAGCGCGACCATGCCGGCGGCGTCGATCCGGTTATCTTCAACGTAAAGCCTGGAGAGCGCGCGGTTGACCTTCAACGCTTCCGCCACCCTGGTCATGCCATCATGACGAATGTTGTTATTTCCAAGATAAAGCGTGGCAAGGCTGCGATTGACCTTCAGCGCCTCCGACAGCGAGGCCGCGCCATCGTCCTCGATCTCGCAATAATCAAGATCGAGGGTCGTCAGCCCCTTATTGGCCTTCAGCGCCGCCGACAGCAAGGCCGCACCATGATCGCCGATCGCGTTGCGCTTGAGATGAAGCGTGGCAAGCGTGTCGTTCACTGTCAGCGCTTCCGACAGGGACATCATGTCAGAGGAACAAATCGCCCTGAGATCGAGGGTGGCGAGCGTGCGGTTGACCTTCAGCGCCGCCGACAGCGCGGCCATGCCATCATCGCTGATCTCGTTTTCGCCAAGATTGAGCGCGACAAGCGCGCGGTTGACCTTCAGTGCCTCGGACAGCGCGGCCATGCTCCTGGCGCCGATGGCGTTGCGCGCCAGGTTGAGCCTGGCCAGCGTGGCATTGACCTTCAGCGCTTCCGACAGCGAGCCCACGCCGACGGCATCGATCCGGTTACCTTCAAGATTGAGTGCGACAAGCGTGCGGTTGACCTTCAACGCCGCCGACAACGCGGCCAGGCCGGTTGAAGCGAGTTTTGGGCAACGGATCTCCAGGTCGACAACCGAGGCGTTACGCCTGAGCCCTTCCGACAAGCAGGCCAGGCCGGCATCACCCTCCCTGTTTGTACTGATGCAAATGCGGGTGACCGTGCAATGCGGGCTGGCAAGGAGCACGGCAAGCGGCTCGGCCATTTCGTCGATGGCGCTTCCATTCAACTGCAACACGCCGTTTTCGGCCATCGCATCCAGCCGCCGCACGCGCGGATCGTCCAGCGTCATGCTTGCCGCGAATGGCCCGACCTGCCCGTTTCCAGCCCGGGGCAGCTTGTTATTCGCGCCGGCGGCGGGCGCTTCGCTCGGCAGGAGGTTCAGGACGTTCAACGAGGCATACGCGGGCATTGTGCTGGTTGTTGTTGTCGTGATGGACGATGGCGCCACCGTCGCCGTGGTCGTCACGACGGACGCGGTCGTCGTCGACTGCTGGCCTGGCGCAGGCGGCGCGAGGGGTGGCCTGGCGGCCGTGTTCCCGCCACCGGCAACGCTGGCTGGCGGCGCGACAGCGCCGTGGTGCGGCTGCTGGCTGCCTTGTGCATTGCCCGCCATGCCGCCGGCGCCAGGCAGGGTGGCGGCCGCACTCTGAAGCAGCTGCTGTTGCTGCGTGCCGGCATGCACCGATGGCATGCCGGGATGGCTGCCGGCAATGCCCGCATCTGGCTGGGACTTGGGCGGCTGTGCGTCGGCGGAATGTTTGATCGTGGAAGCAAGAGGCTGCATGGCTATAGGCTCCAGGTGGCAAGCGGGCTGCGCCGCAGGCGCCCGCCGTGATTGATGGGAGCGACTTGGTAACGGATGAAAAGGCAAGGTGCTGGCGTCGCCCGGATTTGGCCGAACATTGCGGGACGTCAACCGGACTAGCGGAATGCGCCGGCCATGCCGGCAGCGCAGAGCCGCCGGCCAAACGCAACGCTCCTCCGGCGGCCACCGTCGCGGTGGCAAGCCCACATCCGGGCCGCAAAACCATGACACGGCTGACGGCATGGGTATGCCGGCGTTGCGCATGCGGCGCTTCAAAGGCCTGGCCAGTGCGGGCCTGGTCTTACGCCGTTTTCGGGCCGCCGTTGCGCAGCAGCGCCTCGATCTCCCTGTACTCGTTTTTGACCGCATGCTGCAACGCCGTCCTGCCGTCCCTGTCCTTCAGGTCGGTTTTAGCGCCAGCTTCCAGCAGTACGCGCACGATCGCAGTCTTGCCCGTCCATACGGCGGCAAACAGCGGGCTGGGGTAAGCGGACTCCTTGCCGGGATCATGGTTGACGTCGGCCTTGTGCTTCAACAGAAGCTGCACGACCGCGGCCCGGCCGCGCGGGACGCTGGCATCCTCGCTGGCGCCTTCGAGCAGTTGATCAGCATGGTAATCCTGCACGATCTCATCCAGCAGCTGCTGGATGTCGTCGCCGTCGTAGCCCTTGAATTCGGCGCCAGCATCCAGCAGCATCTGCGCTATTTCGGTCCGTTCCCCTTTACGGCTGACGCCTTTGCAAGCATCCCAGAGCGCGATATCGAGGAGTTTCCTGGCGTCGGACGCCTTGAGCGCCAGCTTGAGGAACAATTTGACGACATCGGCACTGTTGTCCCTGGCTGCGACAGAGAGCGGTGAATACCCGCTGCTTTGGCAGGCTTCGTCGAACGAAGCGCCGGCATCGAGCAGCATGGCCACCACTTCCACACCGGCCGAATACGCTGCACTCAGCAGCGGGAGCTGTTGATTATCCTTTTGCCTGGTGAGGCTGGCGCCGGCATCCAGCAGCATCCTGACCATATCGGGCTGGTCATTGTGGATAGCCTGTTCCAGCAGCCAGGGGATGTTCCATGCCGCCGCCTTGCCTGCGCGGCTGCCCAGCAGATCACGCAGCAGCGCAGGGTGTTTGTTGCGTATCGCCCATGACATTAGCTCCCCCAACTCGGGCGGCGCGCTGTCGTGATCGCGCCACTGGGAACTGTAACGGGCTGCCAGCAGGATAAGAATGGTCTCGATATCTCCTTTCGTTATCACTTGCGAGATCAGGGCGGGGATGGTGTAGGGGCCATCGACCTTGGCGCCAGCGTCAACAAGGGCCTGCACCACGGCCGCATGGCCATTGCGCGCCGCGCGGAACAGGGCCAGGGAATCTGCCCATTCCTTTTCAACGAACGGATTCCAGGCGCCCTTGTGGTCGTAGTAGCGGCGCGCCGCCTGGCAGCGCTGCTGGTAGTAGAAATCGCCCCGGACATGGGCGTTCTGTATATCGTCATAGCTAGGGATACCTTTCTTCTTGCCCTCCACATCGTCGAAGCCATTCACATCCGCGCCAGCCTTGAGCAGGAGCCGCACGGTGTTGACATGGCCGCTGGCCGCGGCCTGGCGCAGGCAACTACCGATGTCGCCGGCATCGCGCACGCCTTGCAGCAGCACGCTGACCGCCACCGGATCGCGCCGCGCCAGCGCCAGCATTACCGCGGTGCTGCCGTCGGCTGCCTGCGCATCGACTTCGGCGCCGGCCTTGAGCAGCGTCTCCGCCACGTCCAGCCGCCTGTTGTCCACCGCCAGCATCAACGCGGTCCTGTCCGCGCTGCCGCGAGCATTCACATCCACACCCAGGGCCAGCAGCGCTTCCACCATGGCCACGTGCCCATGGACCGCGGCCAGCATCAGCAAGGTGTAGGAGCCGGCCGGCAGCGGGCCGCGCTGGCGCGTGAAGGCAATCGGCTGGTTCAGCGTGGCGCGCTGGCCGGGATGGGCTGCGACGATCTGATGCAAGGCTTCGACGTCGTTTCTTTCGACCGCCTTGCGCAGCGCGGTGGGGCTCTCCATGGCCGGGCCGACAGGCATGGCCGGCATCGCCGGCGCGGCAGGTGCGACGTATGCCGGCTGCGTGGCGACGATGCTGGTGACGGTGGTTGCGGTTGAAGTGGCGGTGGTGGTGGCGACGGTGATCGCCGTAGCCGTGGTGCTTGCGGTAGTCACATTGGCCACAGTGGCCGTGGTGGTCACGCTGCTTGCGCCGCCCGGCACGACGCCCTGCTCGGACTGCTTGCCGCTTTCCTTTCCAGCCGCGGACTGCCCGTCCGCCTCCGGACGCTGGGCGGCCGGCAAGGGCAGTTGCGCGGCGCCCTTGCCGCGCAGCCGCTCGGCCAGCGCCACATGGCCCATGGCCGCCGCATGGTGGAACGCGGTCCAGCCATGGCGGTCTGCCAGGTCCAGGCTGGCCTTGTTCTCCAGCAGCAGGGCCGCCAGCGCGCTGTCGCCGCGCTGCGCCGCAATCGCCAGTGGCGGCTTGCCACCCTTCCCGCTGCCATTGACCTGCGCGCCTGTGGCAAGCAGCAAGGTGGCTGTGTGCAGATGCCCGCCCGCGGCGGCGTAGGCCAGCGGCGTGCGGCCGCCATGACTGGCTTGGTCGGGCTGCGCCTTCTTCAACAGCAGCAGCTCGACGACCTCATCCCTGCCGGCGCCTGCCGCCAGCGACAGCGCACTGTCGCCGCGACTGTTCAGAAGGTTCACATCGGCGCCCTGCGCGCCTTTGATCAGCACCAATGTGACATCGTCGTGGCCATGCCGTGCCGCCAGCATCAGCGGCGTGAGCCGGGTGTCGGGATCGACCGCATTGACCTGGACGCCGCCGGCGGCGAGCAAGCGCTTGGCTGCGGTGGCATCGCCGTCGCGGCAGGCCTGGTACAGCAGGGGCTGCGATGGGCTGGCGTCGCCCGTGGCGGATGGCGTAGCTTGCTGCCGGCGGGAGGAAACGGCTGCGGGGGGCGTGACGGCGTTGGAGGCTTGCATGGTTCTGTTCTCCTGTTCGTTGGACAAGCGGCCTTGCGGCCGCAGTCGGGGAAGCGAGGGCACCTGGATGATGCAATGAAAGGCGACGCGCCGGCTGTGGGCTGGATAAGTCAAGCGCAGGCATGCCGCGCTGGCGCGGGCCTTCGTGTGGCTTTACGGCTGACTGGATCGGGCTGGCCCCGGAAGGCGGCGCGGGTGCCCGGGTATGCGCATGCTCAGGATGATGCGTTGGGCTTCCAGTTGCGCAGCAGGTCCACCACTTCCTTGTTGTTGCTCTCTATTGCCCGATGCACCGCGGTCTTGCCTTCGCTGTCCTTCAGGGTGCGGTCGGCGCCGGATTCGAGAAGCAGGCGCACGATGCCGGTGTGGCCGCGGTATGCGGCATCCGCCAGCGGCGTCAATTCAATGCTCCCGCTTGCGAAGGCAAGATCGACTTGCGCCTTGTGCCTGAGCAGCAGTTCAACGACGGCTTTATTGCCACCACTTACTGCCTGAGACAAGGCCGTCCTGCCGTTTTTACCTTTCCAGTTTGGGTCCGCGCCGGCATCCAGCAGCAATTGCGCACAACTCATGGCGCCATTCAAAGCCAATGCCTCACTGACATCGGCCTTGTCGCAATGCGCTCCGGCATCGAGCGACAATATGATCTGCACTATTTCGCGATGGCCCCGTCGCACGGCGTGCTGTAACAGCGTTGCCTTGTCGTTGCCGTGTTGAAGCGCCAGTTCCGGTATGGCATCGGCCTTGATCAGCATTTCCAGCATTTTCCTGTTTCCACTCTCCACTGCAAGGACTACAGGGTATTGGTTATATGCCGGCTTGTTGGGATCGGCGCCGGCATCGAGCAGCTTTCTGGCAATCTCAAGGTTGCTTCGCTGGACAGCAGCATTTAGCGCTGCGGGAGTACGCGGCACAGCTGCTTTACCTTCAGGCATGTCCAGCAGCGCTTGTAATATGCCCAGCTTGTTGCCATTGATGGCGTAGGTGAATACCTTCTCCATATCTGTTTTGACAAAATCATTATCGTTACCGCCTCTGCTGTAAGGGAAGGACGCTCTGCTTCTGCCTTCCAGCAGCATGCGCATGATGTCGATATGCCCGTTTTGTAAGGCATCCAGCATCAGTTCTTGCGAATCATATCCACGGTCAAGCCTGGCGCCGGCATCGAGCAGCATCCGTACGATACCGGTATGGCCATTGCGCGCCGCGCGGAACAGGGCCAGGGATTCGGCCCAGCCCGGCCTGGCAAAGGGAGACAGCGCGCCCTGGCTGTCGTAATAGTGCCCATATTGGTCACGCGCGTGCCAATCCTGCCGAACACACTCATAACTGGGAATGTGCTTTTTCTCACCCTTTACATCCTCAAACCCATTCACCTCCGCACCAGCCCTGATCAGCAGCCGCACGGTGTTCACATAGCCGCTGGCCGCGGCCTGGCGCAGGCAGGCGCTGATGTCTTCCGGATTACTTACGCCGGCCAGCAAGGCCCGGACCGCGGCCGCATCCCGCCGTGCCCGCGCCAGCATCACCGCCGTGTCGCCGTCGGCCGTCTGCGCATCCACCTCGGCGCCGGCCTTGAGCAGGATCTCGACCACGTCCAGCTGCCTGTGCCTGACCGCAAGCAGCAGGGCGGTCATTTCGCCGCTGCCGCGGGCGTTCGCCTCCGCACCCAGCGCCAGCAGTGCTTCCACCATGGCCACGTGCCCATGGACCGTGGCCAGCATCAGCAAGGTGTAGGAGCCGGCCGGCAGCGGGCCGCGCTGGCGCGTGAAGGCAATCGGCTGGTTCAGCACGGCGCGCTCATCCGGATGCCTTGTCACGATCTGGTTCAGCGCCTCGCAATCATTGCGCTCCACCGCCTTGCGCAGCGACGCCAGCACGGTGTCGACTTCCCCCGAGGCCGCGGTGGACAGCGATGGCGCGGCATAGGCCGGGCTGGTGAGCACCATGGTCGTGGTGGTGGTGTCCGTGATCGCGGTGGTGCGTATGCTGGCCTGGGGCGCCGCATTGCCGCCTTCGACCTTGGCTGTGCTACTTGCCTGCGGTGCCGGGGGCAAGACCGCCGCCGGCCCGGGCGGCGCCGATGCTGCCGGCGCTTCCTGCGCTGTGCTTGATGCATGCCCGGCTGCTGCGCCATGGCCCCGCAGTTGCCGCATGACCGCCTCATGTCCCCTGCCCGCCGCATGGTTGAACGCGGTCCAGCCATGGCGGTCCGTCACATCGGCGCTGGCCTTCTTTTCCAGCAGCAGCCCGACCAGCGCGTCGTCGCCACGCTGCGCGGCCAACGCCAGCGCCGGCTCGCCGGTGCCGGCGCCGGCATTCACCTGCGCGCCATTGGCAATGAGCAGCCCGGCCGTTTTCAAGTGCCCGCCGGCGGCGGCCTCGGCCAGCGGCGTGCGGCCGCCGTGATTGGCCTGGTCGGGCTGCGCCTTCTTGAACAGCAGCAGCTCGACGACCTCATCCTTGCCCGCGCCGGCGGCCAGCGACAGCGCGCTGTCGCCACGGCTGTTCAGCAGCTGCACGTCGGCGCTACCGGCAGCCTTGGTCAGCATGAACACCACGTCGTCATGGCCATGCCATGCCGCCAGCATCAGCGGCGTGAGCCGGGTGTCGGGATCGATGGCGTTGACCGCGATGCTGCCAGCGGCCAGCAGGCGCTTGACGATGGCCACGTCGCCTTCGCGGCAGGCCTGGTACAGCAGGGGCTGGAAGGGGCTGGCGTTATTGCCCGGAGAGGGTGCGATAGGCTGGGGCTGCAAGGAATGCGCGACGGCGGATGCGCCAGGAACGGCTTTGGCGGGTTGCATGGTTCTGATCTCCTCTATGGTTGGTGAACGGCCTGCTTTTTCGCCATGGTGGATGCCGGCCCGGGTCTGCGATGGCGCACCCGAACGGCTTGATGATGTGGCGTTGCCCGCTGGCTTGCGGACTGCCCCTGTCAGCCTTGCTTCAAAAGGCAGCGGGCAGTTCAGGACGAGGCAGTGGGCGTCCAGGAGCGCAGCAGGTCCGCGGTGTCCTTCTTCTGACCATCCATCGCCAGCTGCAGCGCGGTCTTGCCATTCCTGTCTTTCAGGTTGCGGTCGGCGCCGGCCTGCAGCAGCAGGCGTGCCCTGTCGACGTGGCCCTCTTTTGCAGCAAGCATCAACGGGGTCTGGCCCGCAGAATCCGCGCAGTCGACTTGCGCCTTGCGCTTGATCAGCAGTTGGATGCCAGCTTCATCACCGTAGCCCGATGCCGCCATATGCAAGGCAATCCTTCCGTTGCGGTTTTTCCAGTTCGGATCGGCGCCGGCGTCGAACAGCATTTGCGCCTTGTTGGCCGTGTCATAGGAGTAGTAACAGACGTCACCCAGCGCGGCGTTGATATCGTTCTTGTCGCCGCAGGCGGCCACGCCGAGCGACAGCAGGTAGCGGAACAGCGCAATATCGCCGTACTGCGCCGCGTGCTGCAGCAGCGTTTTGTCCCCGCCTCGCTCGCGGGGCAGCTCCGGCCGGGCGCCCGCCTTGATCAGCATTTCCAGCAAGTCCTTTTTCTTCCCATAGCCCACCACCGCCAGGCAGATGGGGTATTCGCGTTCATTTGGCGTGTTGGGATCGACACCGGCATCGAGCAAAGCCTTGACCTTTGCGCAGCTCCCGGATCTGACAGCCGATACCAGCACGGAGGGGTCCTTGCATGCGGCCTCCTTGCCTCCTGGCAGGTTCAGCAGCGCCTGGATCACAGCCGGATCGTCTCCCTTGAGGTAGTCGATCGCCACCTTGAAGAGGCCAGGCATGTCGGATGCAACACAGTCATCTCTGTCCTTGGGATAGGACGCACGCTGCCGCGCCTCCAGCAGCATGCGCACGATGTCGGTATGCTCGCCCTTCAATGCATCCACCATCAGCTGCTGGCTGTAGCAGCCACGGTCTAGCCTGGCGCCGGCGTCCAGCAGCGCCTGCACGGTGGACGCATGGCCATTGCGGGCCGCGCGGAACACAGCCAGGGAATTGGCCCATTCCATACGCGCGCATGGATTCAACTTGCCCTGATCGTCGTAGAAGCGAAGTTGATCCTTGGCTTCGTACCTGTCGGACTCCCCGGAAGATTTGTCGAGCGCGCGTTGTATCCGGTCATATGCCCAGATTTTTTCACCGTCGCCCTTCACTTCCTCGAAGCCGTTCACCGCCGCGCCGGCCTTGAGCAGCAGCCGCGCGGTGTTCAGATAACCGCTGGATGCGGCTTCCCGCAGGCAGGCGCTGCTGTCTTCGGGATTGCTCACGCCAGGCAGCAAGGCGCTGACCGCGGCCTTGTCCCGCTGCGTGAATGCCAGCATCACCGCGGTGCTGCCATCCGCCGCCTGTGCATCCACCCTGGCTCCCGCCTTCAGCAGCGCCTGGACCGTTTCGACCTGGCCGTGCCTGGTCGCCAGCAGCAGGGCCGTCATCCCGTCGCTGCCGTGCGCATTGGCATCGGCGCCCAGCGCCAGCAGCGCTTGCACCACCGGCATGTGTCCACGCGCAGCGGCCAGCATCAACAGGGTGTAGGAACCCGCGGGCAAGGGGCTGCGCTGGTAGGCGAACTTGATGGGCTCGTTGATCGCGGCGCGCTCGCCGGGATGGGCCGCCATGATGCGGCTCAGCGTTTCGGGGTCGTTTCTTTCGGCGGCCTTGCGCAGGATGGTACTGCTGTCGACCGTCATTCCGGTTGGCGGAGGGAATGATGAGACTGTCGCGCTTGCCGGGGGCGTGGCGGCTGCAGCGGTGGTGGTGGTCGTGGTGACCGTGGCGGCCTTGATCGTGGCGGCGGGCGCGGTCGGGAGCCTGGCATCCTGCGCGGCCTGCGCGGCTGGAACGCTGGCGCCGGCAGGAGCGGCGTCCGGCTTCACCGGGCTGCGGTAGACCGGCGCGGTGGCGGCTTCGGGGCGCGGCGGAGCCGGTACCGACGGCATTGGCGGCTGCGGCTGCGGAGGTTGGCCGCCATCGCCGCCGCGCAGGCGTTGCGCCAGCGCCGCGTGGCCCATGCTTGCCGCATGGTTGAACGCGGTCCAGCCATAACGGTCCGTCACATCGGCGCTGGCCTTCTTTTCCAGCAGCAGCCCGACCAGCGCGCCATCGCCACGCTGCGCGGCCACCACCAGCGCCGGCTCGCCGGTGCCGGCGCCCGCGTTCACCTGCGCGCCGCTGGCAATGAGCAGCCCGGCCGTTTTCAAATGCCCGCCGGCGGCGGCCTCGGCCAGCGGCGTGCGGCCGCCGTGATTGGCCTGGTCGGGCTGCGCCTTTTTCAGCAGCAGCAACTCGACGGCATCGTCCTTGCCCGCGCCTGCGGCCAGCGACAGTGCGCTGTCGCCGCGGCTGTTCTGCAGGTTCACGCTTGCGCCCTGCTGTCCCTTCATCAGCACCAGGGCCACGTCGTCATGGCCGTGCCGCGTCGCCAGCATCAGCGGCGTGAGCCGGGTGTCGGGATCGATGGCGTCGACCGCGATGCCGCCGGCGGCCAGCAGGCGCTTGACGGCGGCCACGTCGCCTTCGCGGCAGGCCTGGTACAGCAGGGGCTGGGAGGGGCTCGCGTTATTGCCGGGAGAGGGTGCGACAGGCTGGGGCAAGGGATGCGCGGCGGCGGACGTGCCGGGAACGGCATTGGCGGGTTGCATGGTGGCTGGCCTCCTGTTGGCGAGGCGGGGAGCCTCGCCGCCCGCCTGTCGTTGATGGGGCCGCTTGGTAACAGGGAAGACAACGATGTGCCAGCGTCAGGCCGGGTTGCCGACGGGCGGCATGATGCCACGCGCCGGAAGGCGGCTATCCGGCGACGGCGCGGCAAGCAGCCGGATGGCTGCTGCCGGGCTCGCCGTTAGCTGCTAGCCGCTGGGCGTTCCTGGATTGCCGCCCGGCTGCTTCCCGCTCAGATCTCGACCTGCGTGCCCAGCTCGATCACCCGGTTGGTGGGCACCCGGAAGTAGTCCGCCGCATCCCGCGCATTGCGCGACATGGTGGCGAACAGCGCCTCGCGCCAGCGCGCCATGCCGCCGCCAACGGCGGAAATCACGGTCTGGCGGGCGATGAAGAAGGAGGTCTCCATCATCTCGAATTCCAGGCCATGCCTGGCGCACATGGCCAGCGCCAGCGGAATGTCGCGCTCGTCCTTGAAGCCGTAATACACATTGACCTGGTAGCACTCATGGCCCAGCGGCTCGACCTTGACCCGGTCTTCCATCGGCACGGTGGGGATGTCCTCGTTGAACACGGTCAGGAACACGATGCGCTGGTGCAGCACCTTGTTGTGCAGCAGATTGTGCAGCATCGCATGCGGCACGCCGTCGCCTTCGGCGCGGAAGAACACGCCGGTGCCGTCGACCCGGTGCGGCGGGCCGTAGAACAGCGACTGCAGGAAGTCGTTCAGCGGGATGGCGTGCTTCTTCAGGTTGTTGAACACCAGTTCGCGGCCGGTCTTCCAGGTCAGCATGATGGTCACCATCAGCGCCGACAGCGCCAGCGGGAACCAGCCGCCGCTGACGATCTTCAGCGAGGTCGAGGCCAGCAGCGTGAGGTCCAGCGTCAGGAAGAAACCCGTGGCCAGCGTGGCCAGCAGCAGATTGTATTTCCACTGGTAGCGCACCACGAAGAAGGTGAGGATGGTGGTGGTGGTCATGGTGGCGGTGGCGGCGATGCCGTAAGCCGAGGCCAGGTTGCCGGAAGAGCCGAAGCCGATCACGGCCATCAGCACGATGGTCAGCTGCACCCAGTTCACCAGCGGGATGTAGATCTGGCCCATTTCGCGGTCGGAGGTGTAGACCACCCGCATGCGCGGCAAAAAGCCCAGCGAGATCGCCTGCTGCGTCACCGAGAAGGCGCCGGAGATGGTGGCCTGCGAGGCGATCACGGTGGCCATGGTCGACAGCACCACCAGCGGGTAGATGCTCCACGGGCCGAGCTGCTGGAAGAAGGGATTGGTCACCGCCGCCGGCGTGGACATGAGCAGCGCGCCCTGGCCAAGATAGTTCAGCGCCAGCGCCGGGAGCACCACCGAGAACCAGGCCAGCCGCACCGACTTCTTGCCGAAGTGGCCCATGTCGGCATAGAGCGCCTCGGCGCCGGTCAGGGCCAGCACCACCGCGCCCAGCGCGATGAAGGCAAACCAGCCGTTGTGCAGCATGAAGTTCAGTCCATGCAGCGGATTGAAGGCGGCCAGCACCGCCGGGTAATGGATGATGTTGATCACGCCCATGGTCGCCAGGGTGGCGAACCAGACCAGCACGATGGGGCCGAAGAACTTGCCGATGCCGGCCGTGCCCTTGCGCTGCAGCGAGTACAGCGCCACCAGCACCGTCACCGTCAGCGGCAGCACATAGGGCTTCAATGCGGGCGTGGCCACTTCCAGGCCTTCGATGGCGGAGAGCACCGAGATCGCGGGAGTGATCACGCCGTCGCCATAGAACAGGCCCGCGCCCATCATGCCCAGCAGCATCACCGGATAATGCCAGCGCGAGCCGGTGCCGACCGAGGACATCGCCAGCGCGCTCAGGGCCATGATGCCGCCCTCGCCACGGTTATTGGCGCGCAGCACCAGGGTCACGTACTTGAGCGAGATGATCAGGATCAGGCCCCACAGGATCAGCGACACCACGCCCAGGATGTTGGTATGCGTCAGCGCAATGCCGTGTTCCTCGGCGAACACTTCCTTCATCGTGTACAGCGGGCTGGTGCCGATATCCCCGTAGACGATGCCGATGGCGGCGATGGTCAGCGTCAGAAGCCGGCTGCCATGCCCTGGGCCCGCGTGGCTGTGAGCGCTGTGCTCGCTGCCGTCTTCGGCGTGGCTGTCGTTGCTGGTGGAAGAGGCCAATGGACACCTGTGATTTCTGGAAAAACCCGCATATTAACCGAGAGCATGCCCGCCTGGCGCGTTCGCCGGCACCCATGATGTTGTCGCTGGAGTATGCCTGCAGACCGTTGTTCATGACTTGACATGAACGAGCAGCGCGGCGGATTGCCGGCACGGGGCCGGCAGCGGGCGTGCAGGCGCCATCGGGCGCATAATGCCGCCTTTCCTTTCTTCAAGAACCGCCGTTCCCTTCCATGAACCCTGGCATGCTGTCCGCCGCTCTGGCCTTTCTGGCCTGGGGCCTGTTTCCGCTGTATTTCAAACTTTTCCAGGGCATTGCGGCGCAGGAAATCCTGGCGCACCGCATGGTCTGGTCGCTGCTGTTCCTGGCCGTGGTGCTGCTGTGGCGGCGTCAGTGGTCGTGGCTGCTCGCGGCGGCCGGCAAGCCGCGCCTTTTGGCCGGTTTCGCCGCCAGCGCCTTTCTTCTGGCGGCCAACTGGGGCATCTATATCTGGTCGGTCAACCATGACCGGGTGGTGGATGCCAGCCTGGGCTACTTCATCAATCCGCTGGTCAACGTGGTGCTGGGCTTTTTCGTGCTCGGGGAGCGCATGCGCCCGGTGCAATGGGCGGCGGTGGCGCTGGCCGCGGCCGGCGTGGGCTGGCTGACCTGGCAGGCCGGGCATCCGCCCTGGATCTCGCTGGCGCTGGGCCTGACCTTCGGCATCTACAGCCTGCTGCGCAAGACCGCCTCGCTCGGCGCGCTGGAAGGACTGTCGCTGGAAACCGTTCTGCTGTCTCCGTTCGCCGTCCTGTACCTGGCCTGGCTGGCGCTGCATGGCCAGAGCGGCTTTGCCGCCGCCACGCCGCCGACCCAGGCGCTGCTGGCGCTGTCGGGCCCGATCACCGCGGTTCCGCTGCTGCTGTTCGCCGCCGCCGCGCGCCAGCTGTCGCTGTCGCTCTTGGGCCTGATGCAGTACATGGTGCCGACCATGCAGCTGCTGCTGGGCGTGTGGCTCTACCACGAGCCGTTCGGCATCGGCCGGCTGGTCGGCTTTGCGCTAATCTGGGGCGGCCTGGCGCTGTATTCGGCCGACGGCATGCTGCGCGCCTGGCGCCGGCCGGAGGCTGCGGGCTGATCCGCGCCGGCACGGCAAGGGGCGGCGGCGAACGCGGCTGTACCCTGCCGCGCCCTTGCGTTATCCTTCTCCTCCTTTATCCCTCCCCTGCCCCTCAAGCAAACCAGACCCCAACATGGCCAATTACGTATACACGATGAACCGCGTGGGCAAGATCGTCCCGCCCAAGCGCCACATCCTGAAAGATATTTCCCTGTCGTTCTTCCCCGGCGCCAAGATCGGCGTGCTGGGCCTGAACGGCTCCGGCAAGTCCACGCTGCTGAAAATCATGGCCGGCGTCGACAAGGACATCGAAGGCGAAGCCATTCCGATGCCCAACCTCAATATCGGCTACCTGCCGCAGGAGCCGCAGCTGGACCCGGAACAGACCGTGCGCGAGGCGGTCGAGGCCGGCCTGGGCGAGGCCTTCGCCGCCCGCGCCAAGCTCGACGCGGTGTATGCCGCCTATGCCGAGCCCGACGCCGACTTCGATGCGCTGGCCACCGAGCAGGCGCGGCTGGAAGCCATCATCGCGGCAAGCGACGGCGGCAACCTGGAACTGCAACTGGAAATGGCGGCCGATGCGCTGCGCCTGCCGCCGTGGGACGCAAAGATCGGCGTGCTGTCGGGCGGCGAGAAGCGCCGGGTGGCGCTGTGCCGGCTGCTGCTGTCCAAGCCCGACATGCTGCTGCTGGACGAGCCGACCAACCACCTCGACGCCGAATCGGTCGACTGGCTGGAGCAGTTCCTGCACCGCTTCCCCGGCACCGTGGTCGGCATCACCCATGACCGCTACTTCCTCGACAACGCGGCCGAATGGATCCTGGAGCTGGACCGCGGCCACGGCATTCCCTGGAAGGGCAATTACAGTTCCTGGCTGGAGCAGAAGGAAAACCGCCTGAAGCAGGAAGAGTCCTCGGAAAGCGCACGCCAGAAGGCGCTGCAGAAGGAACTGGAATGGGTGCGCCAGAATCCCAAGGGCCGCCAGGCCAAGAGCAAGGCGCGCCTGGCCCGCTTCAACGAGTTGTCCGAGCATGAATACCAGAAGCGCAACGAGACCCAGGAAATCTTCATCCCGGTGGCCGAGCGGCTGGGCAATGAAGTCATCGAGTTCAAGAACGTCAGCAAGGGCTACGGCGACCGGCTGCTGATCGACGACCTGTCGTTCAAGGTGCCGCCCGGCGCCATCGTCGGCATCATCGGCCCCAACGGCGCCGGCAAATCGACCCTGTTCCGCATGCTGGCCGGACGCGAACAGCCCGACAGCGGCGAAGTCGTAATCGGCTCAACGGTCAGGCTGTCGCTGGTGGACCAGTCGCGCGATGACCTCAACAACAAGAAGACCGTGTTCGAGGATGTCTCCAACGGCGCCGACCTGCTCACCGTGGGCCGTTTCGAGATGCCGTCGCGGGCTTATCTGGGCCGTTTCAACTTCAAGGGCAGCGACCAGCAGAAGGTGGTGGGCAACCTCTCCGGCGGCGAGCGCGGCCGGCTGCACCTGGCCAAGACGCTGCTCATGGGCGGCAACGTGCTGCTGCTGGACGAACCGTCCAACGACCTCGACGTGGAAACCCTGCGCGCGCTGGAAGACGCCCTGCTGGAATTCGCCGGCAGCGTGATGGTGATCTCGCATGACCGCTGGTTCCTGGACCGCATCGCCACCCATATCCTGGCCTTCGAAGGCAATTCGCAGGTGACCTTCTTCGACGGGAATTACCAGGAGTACGAGGCCGACAAGAAGAAGCGGCTGGGCGAGGAAGGCGCCAAGCCCAAGCGCATCCGGTACAAGCCCTTGCGCGGGTAAGGCAGTGCGTAGGGCGGAATACCCCGAAGGGGCATTCCGCCGCACCGTTGCTTACGGCAGGCGCCTGCGCCGGGCCCTGCCGGGTCAGTCCGTGCGGGGGTTCAGCACGGCGTCGGCCATGGCAAGCAACCTTTCCCGCTCTTCCCCAACGAGATGCTCCCGTAGGTAGTCGATCGCGTTGCGGCCCTTGTTGTCCACGGCCTGGAGTTGCGCTTTCCCGCTGGGCAGCTCGAGCAGCCATTCGAGCACGGTCACTCCGCCATCCATTATGGCCAGCATCATGGCGTTTCTGCCCTCGTTGTTGCGTACCCCTGCCTGTTCATCCGCCGACGGCAGCCGCAGCAAGTGACGCACGTTTAGCAAGCAACGTGAGGTTATCGCATGCATCAGCGCATTGTTGCCGTCATGGTCGATCGCCCGGGCCTGAACCTGCGCCGACGGCAGGGCGAGCAGCTGAATGGTGAACTTGAACTCCAGGAGTTCACGCCGGGGCCTGGGCGGCTTGCTGCCTGGCGTCGCTGCCGCTTCAGGCCGTCTGTCCGGCGGCAAGCATTGATCCGGGCCGTAGAAGGATAAAGCGTGCAACATCGGACTGCATGTAGATGCGTACATCAGCGCGTTCATGCCGGAGGCATCCTGTTCCACAGCCATGGCTTGTCCCGCAGTCGTGGAAAGGAGGTCGCTGACCTGGGAGGACAGGCCCAGCATCACGCTGGATATCAGGATGTTCGATTTCTTGTCCAGCGAAAAGGGGTTGGCAAAATCGTCCAGCCCCGGCGACGGCGTCGCTTTTTGATGACGCTTGTTTTTCCTTACCGGACGCGCGGTCTTTTCCACCACCCCGGGAAGCGTAAGGCCGCGCTCCTTCATCACTTGCTGGAAGCCTTGCGGAATAACAGTCAACCCCGATGTGAAATGTGCCATGACCCTGTCCCGACGCTGCCGGGGCAGGCTGTCGAGGTATACACCCAACGCTTTCTTGTGATTGCCGCCGATCAGCACATCAAGGTCGCCAAACAGTTGTTCCAGCACTGCCTCCGGTTCGGTTTGCGTGTCAGCCGGAATTTCCCTGGTCAGCCAGTACACCGTTTGTGGCCTGCCGGTAGCGAGGGCACGATACAACGCTCCACCTGTCCCCGTTCCCTCTCCCATGCTTGCCTGCAGCAACGTGCGGTTCGCCGTTGCCAGTTTCTTGAGCCTGGCCAGGTTTTCCTCCGTTTCCTTGCCGGGCTGCGCCAAAAGGGCAAACCATTCCTCCACATCCGATTTCCATTTCATGTTGCCGGGCAAGGGCTTGACGGTTGTATTGGAAGACGGCCTGGGTCGCGCCACGCCCCTGCCCGGCTTTCCCGGTTGCCTGCTCGACGGTGGCGATGCGTTTGTCGCTGCATTTGTTTTCGTGCCCCACGCCGGCACGATCGTCGGCGCGACTGCCGTGCTGGCAGGGTCGTCCGGCTGCGCCACGTCGTTCTGGGTCAACTGCTGATGGTGGCGGTGATCCGCAGGCGGTGCTGTCGCGGTGATTGTCGGGCTGGCGATGCTGGTGGCAGTCATCGTCGTGGTGGTCGTGGTGGTGGTCGGGCTGCAAAAGCCCGTGGTCGTGGTCGTGGTGGTGGTGGTCGTGGTGGTCGTCACGGGCATTGGTGCCCGGTACGTCGGACCTGGGCGCCACTGTGTCTTTTGAATTTCAGAGGCCGAGTTAGGCGGGAACAGCTCGGGCGCCGGATCATCCGGCGCCACCTGCATCTGGGTGTCAGACGCCTCTTGCAGCCGCCCTATTGCCTCTTCCAGTTCCGGCAAGCCGATGCTATCGCCCGCCTGCCTGCCCAGCAGCAGCCGCAGTACCGGCTGCAGCCGCTGCGCCTGCGACTCCCCCGTTCCCAGCAGATGACGCGCAGCCTTCAGATAAGGCAGACGTTCCTCGCCCTGACGGTATAAGCGCAGCAGCGTATCGAGCAGGGTGGCGCAATGCTGATGGGCCTGGCTTTTTTGCGAGATGGCCAGGCACAGCAATGCACCGTCGACCAGGTGCATGCGCGCCTCCGGCGTACAGTTCCCGATGTTCAAGGCATGTGCATGCCGGATCAACGTTTCAAGCAGGCCCGTCATTTGCCCGCTTCCGGCCAGCTTGCTTCGAAGCAGGTATGCCAGCCCGGCCAGCAGGCCGGTGATGCTGTCGATATGATGAATGGCACCGGCCAGCCTGTTGAACGCCTGCAGCAGGCTGCCCGCCAGCCGGGCCAGCTGCGAGCGACTCTGCTCGCCCAGCTTGTCCATGGCCTTGATGAAGCTGACCAGGTTCACTAGCGATTGATCCATGCTGACCAGATGAGGCTTGCCGACAAACTGCTCGGCCAGCGCCAGCATGCGCGCGCAGGCGCGGCTGAACCGCTTACGCTCCTGCACCGGCAGGGTCATGCCCAGGAACAGGGCCTCGCTCATGCCGCGCAGGAAGTTGCAACAGTTGCCGAGGCCCTGAGCCCGGTGGCCGGCATCGACCAGCTCGCGCGCCGGGAGGTGCTGCATCCATTCCGATAACTGCCCGACAATGGCCGGCAGTTGCGGCGCGCAAGTGTTGATCAGGCCGGCGGCGATGAAGTCCTTGATGGTGTTGCCGATATTGGTGACAGGCACTCTTTCCGCAGCGGCCGGCATCAACCGCCAATGCGTGCCTCTGATGCTGCTACTGCTGTCGTCATTGCCAGCCTGGCGCCATGTCGTGAAACCGCCCGACAGGCCGCCGCACAGGCACAGCGCCACCTCGCCCAGCAGCCTGCGATTGTCCCGGCCGTCCGGCGTGGCGGCGTCGAGATCGACCAGGCCGTACTTGTACATGGTTTTGAGCTGCACCATGCACTTGCCCAGTTGGCGGGTATCGAGCGGCCCGACCAGCGTCATCGGCGCGCCATCGCCATGCGGCGCGAGCCACTCGAACATGACCTTCAGGCTGGCTCGAAACAGAGCGGTGATCTTTTCGTCCTTAAAGGCAAACAATTCCTGCCTGAGACCGCGCGTCTGACAGTTCAGTATGTCCATCAGCATGCCGTTGGACTTGATCTGGCGCGGCAGGCCACATTGCATGGCCCGCGCTATCAGCGCCTGATTCAGCGCCGTCAGCGGTTCACGCAGCCTTTCAAGCTGCTCGGGCATAAGCAGGCAATCATCCTGGCTGGCGCCAAAACAGGCCGACAGGCCGTTGCATGCATGATGAACATCGGCAATATGCAAACTTTCCAGGCCGATGCGCCCTTCCTGAACCGCGCAGCAAAAGCGGCGCAGAAAAACCGTCAGTTGGCTGATCATGCCTGCCAGGGCCTTTTCATGGCATTGCAATGTCAGATAGCCCGCACCGCACGTCTCCTTGATCTGCGTGAACAGGCCGATCGCTTCGCCCAGGTCGGTCTCGCCACTCCTGTTCCAATCGGACAGGCCATCGCCAAGGGCGCAGATTGCGCGTCGCACCGCCTCCTGGTCGTCCTGCCCGGGCTGTTCGTCCAGATTGATCCGGCTGGTTGCAGTGCCGTCGAGCAGCCGTTGTGGCGCTTGCTCCCGGGTAAGGAGATGCGCGGTGTCCCGGTTTGCGTTGGGGGGAGCCTCGGGCGCTGGCGCATGCCAGCCCTGCCGTACAGGCGAGTTGCCGCGCTGCGCGGATGATGACGCGGAAGTGGAATCGGCCATGGTGATGTCGATGAAATGAAGTGGGGGAACGAGGCAGGAGCGAGAATTGCCATGCCAGCCGGCCTCGGTAACGCTTTCCTCCAAACTGTTCATCCCCTGCTTGCAGGCTCTCGCGCATTCCGCGCCCGAACCAGGCGCGCCTGAGGCGACAGGCATCACCGCATCTCGATCGAGCGCTTGCTGGATGGGCTGTTTGCATTCCGGCATGTGGGCCGGGGCGGGTGCATCCCCAAAAGGGCACTGCATTCCTGGCGTCGGTTGAACAAGACAAGGCTGGACAGTCGACTGTCGTTTCATTGCCCTCGATGCCATGCCCTTCGGGGATGGCATCGAGGGCACGCCTGTGGTTGCGCGGCAGTGCCGCCCTCGGTTGAAAAGCAGCAGCCACGGTTCCGGCAGCGCAGCCGCGTCCTCATCGGCAACCGCTCTAGACCACGCCGGCCCCGGTCAGCGTGCCATGGACCTTCCAGGTCGCCAGGCAAGGCGCAATGCCTTTCAAGCCCGCACCCTATAATTCCCCATTTGACGCCACCCCATGCCATGAATGCCCTGCGCGGATTTGCCCTGCTGCTGTTGCTGCAAGCCTGCGGCGAAGGATTGAGCCGCCTGCTTTCCCTGCCCATACCCGGCCCCGTGATCGGCCTCTTGCTGCTGTGGCCGGTGGTGCAATGGACGCCGCTGCGCGAGGCCGTGGCGGCCGCGGCGCAGCTGCTGCTCAATCACCTGTCGCTGTTCTTCGTGCCGGCCGGCGTCGGCGTGATTGCCCATCTGGACCTGGTGTCGGCGTATGGCATGCGCCTGCTGGCCGTGGTGGTGCTGTCGACCTGGATCGGCCTGGCGGTCACGGCGCTGACGCTGCGCGCGCTGCTGCGGCGCGCCGACCGGGAGCCCGGCCATGAGTGAGTTCGTGCAGCTGTGGGTGTACCTGTCTTCCGCGCCGCTGTTCGGGCTGACCTCGACGCTGGTGGTGTATGTGCTGGTGCAATGGGCCTACGAAAGGCTGGACCATGCGCCGTGGGCCAACCCGGTGCTGTGGTCGGTGCTGGCGCTGGGCTCGGTGCTGGTGGCTACCCGCACGCCTTACCAGACCTATTTCGCCGGCGCACAGTTCGTGCATGTGCTGCTGGGCCCGGCCGTGGTGGCGCTGGGCTGGCCGCTGTGGCAGCGCCGCGGCGAACTCAGGAGCCGCGGCATGGCGCTGGTGCTGGCCGCCACTCTGGGCGGCGCGGCAGCCGCCGGCAGCGCGGTGCTGCTGGCCTGGGCATTCGACCTGCCGGCCGATGTGATCCGCTCGCTCGCGCCCAAGTCCACCACCGCGCCGGTGGCGATGGGCATCGCCGAGCGGCTGGGCGGCATACCGGCGCTGGCGGCGGTGTTTGCGGTGCTGACCGGCATGGTCGGCGCGCTGTCGGGCAAATACCTGTTCGACCTGCTGGGCGTGCGCGACTGGGCGGTGCGCGGTTTTGCATTGGGCACCGCTTCCCATGGCATCGGCGCGGCGCGGGCGCTGCAGGTGCATGCCGACGCCGGCGCCTATGCCGGCATTGCGCTGGGCCTGCAGGTGCTGATCGCCTCGCTGCTGCTGCCGCTGGCGGCGCGCGCCCTTGCGTGGCTGGGGTGAGTGCCGCGTCAACAGAAACGATCCTGTCCTTCCCTTTCACGACTGCCCCACGCCACGGGGATCCATCATCCATGTCATCCGCGCCTTCCCGCCCCGTCTGCCCCACTTGCCTGCGCCCGGCCCGTGCCTGCATCTGCGCCTGGGCGATGCCCACCGCGAACCAGGTCGACCTGCTTCTGCTGCAGCATCCGCTGGAAACCGGCCATGCCAAGAACAGTCTGACCCTGCTGCGGCTGTCCCTTGCGCGCTATGCGGTGGCGGTGGGCGAAGCCTTCGCGCCTGCTCAACTGCAGCAACTGCTCGATGGCCCCGAACCGGGCAAGACGCAGCCGGTGCTGCTGTATCCCGGGGCGCCGGACACACCGTCCTTTCTCCCCGATCCCGACGGCCCGCCGCCGCGCCTGGTGGTACTGGATGCGACCTGGCGCAAGAGTCGGAAGATGCTGGCGCTGAACCCGGCCCTGCAGGCGCTGCCCCGGCTGTCGCTGTCGGCGCCGCCGCCGTCGCAATACCGGATCAGGAAGGCGCACAAGCCGGGGCAGCTCTCGACGCTGGAAGCGGTCTGCCATGCGCTGGCCCAACTGGAAGGCGACGCAGCGCGCTATCGGCCGCTGCTGCAGGCCTTCGACGGTTTCGTCGCGCAGCAGCTGGCTTTTCGCGACACGGCGGATTAAGCCCCTGCCGCGGCGCCGCCCCACTCCGCGATAAACCGGTCCCGGAACCCGCGCAGCCAGTCCAGGCGCTCGTTGGCCAGCGCCTGGCCAGCCTCGGTCTGCATGGTGGCCGGCAGGGTCGCCAGCTTGCATTCGATATGGTCGAGCGCATAGGCGCGGTCGTCCGGTACGCGATGAAGGGCGCCCGGATCGTCGCCATGCGCCAGCGCCGAGCCCATGCGGCCGGCGGTATAGAACAACCGCGCCAGGCCGATGGCGCCCAGCGCGTCGAGCCGGTCGGCATCCTGGACGATGCGCGCTTCCAGGGTGCGCGGCGCGATCGCCGCGGAAAAGCTGTGGGCCTCGATCGCATGCGCCACCGCCGCCAGCCGGTCCGCGGGAAAACCGGCCTCCGCCAGCCTTGCCGATGCCAGCGCGGCCGCCTGGCGCGAGGCGGTACTGCGCTGCGGGTGGTTCTTCGGCAGGTTCACCAGGTCATGCAGGTAGCAGGCGGCCAATACCACCAGCGCATCGGCTTCGGAGGAATGGGCCAGCAGTTCGGTGGCGCTGTGCCAGACGCGGTGCAGGTGCTGCAGGTCATGGGCGCCGTCGTCGCCTGCCGCGGCCTGGGCGATGTCGGCCAGACGTGGCTGCCAATGGCTTATCAAGAGGTTCATCAACACTGCTTTCTGAGCAAAAGCCGGCATGGTAAAGCCGGGCACCACATTGGCCACTTGTTTCTCTGTCGTTTTTTCACCAAAAGTTTCTTTATTGCATTGCTGCCATAAAGCAATTCCCCTAGCCTATCGACTTTCCAGAATGCATTTTCTCAAGGCGCATGGTGCTGCCTGGGGTTTCTCTTTTCCTTTTCCATGACAATCTCAAGGCAAGAACGCAGCCTGCTGCCCTTCGTCACGCTGCAGGGCGCGGTCGGCACCCTGTCCGGCTTCATCGGCTATTTCCTGATGGGCGGCAGCCGCCATGAAGCGATGTTCGAATTCACTGCGCTGCTGCTGACCGTGGCCATGATCGCCGCGGTGCTGGCCTACGGCCTTGGCCCGCGACTGGGGCTGACCGGCAAGACGCTGATGAAACTGGGCTTTTTCCTGCCGGGCGTGGTGCTGTTGTCCGGTAACCAGACGGTGTGGGCGATGTCGATTGCCTTCGGCGGCTTCCTGGGCCTGACCTGGAGCGCCCGCCACTGGCTGGAAATGCAGCTGCTGACGGATGGCCAGCGCGACGGCTACGCCTCGCATGCCGGCGCAGTGGGCGTGGCCGGCGGCATCGTCGCCACGCTGCTGGCGACCATGCTGCTGGCCAGGACCGGCAACAGCGCCCGCCTGCTGTATGCGCTGTATGGCGCGGCCTGCCTGCTGGCCGCCTGGCGGCTCGGACGCGGCATGGCGGATGCGCCGCTGCAGCCGCTGAAAGCGCCGTTTGCGCTGGTGCGGCAGCCGCAATTCCTGGCCTGCCTGCCGCTGTTCTTCCTGGAGTCCGGCCTGTTTGGCCTGGGCCAGGCGGTGACCTCGATCGGCGCTTCCCGCGCGATGGGCTCGGCCACCGCGCTGGGCTGGGTCGCCACCGTCGCCGGCCTGGCAGGCGGCGTCGGCCTCTACCTGTCGGCCAGGAAGCGCGACGTCGGCAACCGCGGCTCCTGGCTGGGCGGCTCCTGCCTTGCCATGGCGGTGGCCTTCCTGTTCCTGGCCGGCAGCGCCTGGCTGCCGGGACTGTTCGTGGTCCACCTGATCGCCAAGGCCGCCGCCGGCCCCTTCCTGGGCGCCAGCGAGCTTGTGCTGAACCAGCGCGCGCTGGACATCCAGGGCGACCTCGGCGACCGCATCGTGGTGCGCGAAGTCACGCTCTGGGTATTGCGCATGGCTTCGCTGCTGGGCTTCTGGGCGTTGTCGGCGACGATGGCGCCGGCCATGATGCTGGCGGTCGGCGCTGCGTTCATGGCGCTGGCGGTGGGGCTGGAATACCTGGTGGCGCAGGCCTGGTTCGGGGAAGGCGCGCGGCAGGCGGCGTGAGGCGGGGCAGCCGCAGGACAGTACGCTCGCCTACCAGCCCGAGCGCATTGCTTCCTGATAGGCGACGCCGTTTCGCCTGAGCCAGTCAGGCCGAAAGCGCTCTAGTCTTTGCGGGCCGGTACTGGCCAGCCAGGTCATGCAAAACTCCGGTCCGTCGGCGGCGTCCACTGGTACAGCCAGGTCTCGCTCAGCGGCTGGCCATCCACTTCCAGATACAGGCGCAGGTTGACCGGCTCCTTGTCGGTGTCGGGCAGCTTCAAATCGAACATGGCCCGGTATCCCTTGACCGAGTCCAGCGGCCGCGCCGAGGTGATTTCCACCGTGCCGTGGCTGGCGGTGATCACCGGCTTGACCACGGCCTTGCTGCTCAAGAGCGCCAGGTCGCCGCCGGCGAAATCGATGGCGAAACGCCAGGAGAAATACTTGCGCTTCTGGCCGATCACGCCGCCGACGCCGGTGCGGGTGGCCACCACGGTGGCGAGATTGGGCACGGCCGGCATCTTCGTGCCCCAGTGCAGGCGATAGCCAAACAGCAGTTCCTGGCCCGGCTGCGGTTTTTCTTCCGGGTTCCAGAAGGCGACGATGTTGTCGAAGGTTTCATCCACTGTCGGGATTTCGACCAGCTGCACCGAACCCTTGCCCCAGCCCGCCTTGGGTTCCACCCACAGGCTGGGCCGGCGGTCGTAGAACACGCCGTCATCCTGATAATGCTCGAAATTGCGGTCGCGCTGCAGAAGGCCGAAACCGCGCGGATTGTTGTCGGCATAGGCGTTGAAGCGCAGCTGCGGCGGATTGGCCAGCGGCCGCCAGATCCATTCGCCGCTGCCGGTCCACATCGCCAGGCCGTCGCTGTCATGGATTTCCGGGCGCCAGTCGTTGGCCATGCGGCGGTCGTTCTCGCCGTACTGGTACATGCTGGTCAGCGGGCCGATGCCGAGCCGCTCGATCGGCTTTCTCGGATAGAGCGCGGCGTCGACATCCATCGCGGTGGTGGCGCCGGGCACGATCTCGAAGCGGTAGGCGCCGGCGACGCTGGGCGAATCCAGCAGCGCATACACCACCAGCTTGCTGGAATCCTTGCCCGGCCTCTCCAGCCAGAAGTCGCGGAACATCGGGAATTCCTCCGGCCGCTCCATGCCGGTGTCGATCGCCAGGCCGCGCGCCGACAGGCCATACTGCCATTCGCCGCCAACGGCGCGGAAATAGCTGGCGCCGAGGAAGGCGGTGATGTCGCGGGTCAGGTCAGTATGGAAGTTGACGCGAAAGCCGGCAAAGCCCAGGTCCTTGGGCAGTTCGCCGCCCTTCAGGCCGCTCTTGCCGTAATTAAACATTTCCGGATCATAGGCCAGCTCGCGCGCCATGCCGTCGACGACTTCATGGATCTGCACCGGCTGCTTGAAGAACAGGCCGAGGTGGAAGAATTTCACCTGGAAGCGCAGCTTGTCATTGGCCCACAGCGCATGGTCGTCGCGGTAGCCGATGGCCTGGTACTGGTCCCAGTCCAGCGCCGACACCCGCGGCGGCAGCTGGTCGGTCACGGGCTTGTAGGCCTGCTGCGCCATCTCGCGGGCGCGGCCCTTGAGCCAGGCGTAGTCGAAGGCCTGGGCCTTGCCCAGGGTTTTCAGTCGGGTCGGGGTGTCGCTGGCGGCAGCGGGCCGGGGCAGATAAATGCCGGCCAGGGCCAGCGCGGCGGATGCCTTGAGCAGGTCACGACGATGCATGGGGCTCCTTTTCTGAAGAGGAATGGGGCGCAATGGCTGAAACCGGATGCGGCGGCGCCTCGTCAAAATGCTGCGCCGCAACGGCGAAGCCGACACTATACAAGAGGCTGCGGATACGGTTGAGCTTGCCGGCACGCCGGGCGGGAGTTGGTCAATTCCCGCACGCCGTCATCAGGGGCGGAAACTGCCCCGCCCGCAGGATCGTTACCTTTATGCAATCTCCGGCCGCAGCCGGCGTCACCGCAGCCGCCGCAGATGCCGCGGCAATTGCGTTACCGACCTGAGCTTTACATCGACGTAGGCCGGCTTGCGCGTATTGGCCAGCGCCCTATGCGCGCTGCTGTGCTGGCGCTGTGCCGCATGCGCCGGCAGAGGCAGATACTGGGTAATCCACACGGTGCGCATGCCAAGCTGGCGCGCGCCCTTCAGGTGATTGACGGTATCTTCCACCAGCACGCAGCGGCCCGGCGCCAGGCGGTTACGCGCCATCAGCCTCTTGAGCATCAGCCGCGACGGCTTGGGCCGCAGTTGCCGGTGCACCGTCATCGCCTCGATCGGCACATGCTGGGCGAAATGCCGGTGCAGGCCGAGGTGGCGCAGCACGTCCTGCGAATAGCGGCGCGGCGCATTGGTCAGCAGGATCTTCCTGCCCGGCAGCCGCGCCAGCAGCCGTCCCAGGCCGCGCTCGGCGCGGATCATGGTGGCAAGGTCGTCGAACTGATGGGCCTCATGCAGGAAATCGTCGGCCCGCACCTGATGGTGGCGCACCATGCCCAGCAGCGTTGCGCCATAGCGCTGCCAGTAAGCCAGCCGCGCCGCATTCACCGCCTCCGCCGTGGCCGCCATGCCGTTCTGCTCCAGCACCCTGGCGATGTAGACATTCATGTTCGCCGTGATCGCCGGGAAGATCGCGTGCGATGCGTTGTGCAGGGTATTGTCGAGGTCGAACAGCCAGGTCAGCTTGGGCATGAAATGAGAAAGTTTATTCAGAAGGTGCCGCTAGCGGCAGGCAGGACCAGACTTTCGGGGATACAGCCAGGTTGGTCAAGTCCATGGGAGCCGGCGGGGCCATTGCACCTGTCGCCGATCAAGGCGTTGAGGGTGGCCTGGGCTAATGCGTTTGCCGTTAAAGCACGCGCAGCGGCAGCGACAGTTGCAGTTGCAGTTGTTTTTGAAGTTGCCGTTGCTTTTAAGTCCCGTTGAGCGCGCCGTGACGTCGGTGCGTGGAGCGGGAAAAGGTGCGGCGTCTGTCTGAGCCAAGCGCAGCTTGGCGAGTTTAGCCGCGCCCCGCTCCATGCATCGACGGCACGGGGACCCTCGCGCAGCGAGGGCGCGATCACCGGGTCGCCTTTTCTTGCCTACTTCTTTTGGCGAAGCAAAAGAAGTAGGTCGCCTGCCGGGGCGAACTCCCGGCCTGGTCATGACGACAGTGCAGTCGGCTTGCTTCACCCGGCGTAAAGACGTCACTGCGAAGCAGCAGTTGCAGTTGCCTTCGGCAGTACGCTGCGATCACTGCTAAAGGCAACAGCGACAGTGCTGCCCGTGCCTTGCCGGGTGACGCAAGGCGGCTGCACTGCCGTGGAGACAAGCCGGGAGTCCGTCCCGGCGGCCGGGTTACTTTTTTGCTTCGCCAAAAAAGTAACCAAAAAAGGCGACCCGATGATCGCGCCCCGCTGCGCGGGGTGCCCGTGCCAGCGGTACCCGGAGCGGGGCGCGGCTAAACTCGCCAAGCTGCGCTTGACTCAGACAGACGCCGCACCTTTTCCCGCTCCGGGCACCGCTGACACGGCGCGCTCAACGGGATTTCACTGCAACGGCAACGGCAACGGCAACTGCAAACCCCAACCCCAACCCCAACAAAAAAGCGCGGCAATGCCGCGCTTTTCCGCATCACACCACGCTATCAGTGCGAGCGGATCATGGTCCCAAAGGCCTGCTCCGTCAGCACTTCCAGCAGCAGCGAATGCTCGATGCGGCCATCGACGATATGCACCGTGTTCACGCCCGACTTGGCCGCGTCCAGCGCCGACGAGATCTTGGGCAGCATGCCGCCGGAGATGGTGCCGTCGTTGAACATCTCGTCGATCTCACGCGCCGACAGGTCGGTCAGCAGGTTGCCCTGCTTGTCCATCACGCCCGGGATGTTGGTCATCATGATCAGCTTTTCCGCATGCAGGATTTCCGCGATCTTGCCGGCCACGAGGTCGGCATTGATGTTGTAGGCCTGGCCATCGGCGCCGAAGCCGATCGGGGAAATGATGGGAATGAAGGCATCGTCCTGCAGCGCCTTGACCACCGCCGGGTTGATCGCCTCGATCTCGCCGACATAGCCGATGTCGAGGAACTGGCCGGGGTTCTCGCGGTCCGGCATCTTCATCTTGCGGGCGCGGATCAGGCCGCCGTCCTTGCCGGTCAGGCCCACCGCCTGTCCGCCGTAGTGATTGATCAGCATCACGATGTCCTGCTGCACCTCGCCGCCCAGCACCCACTCCACCACTTCCATGGTTTCCTCGTCGGTGATGCGCATGCCCTGCACGAAGGTTCCCTGCTTGCCGATCTTCTTCAGCGCATTGTCGATCTGCGGGCCGCCGCCATGCACCACCACCGGGTTCATGCCGACCAGCTTCAACAGGATCACGTCGCGCGCGAAGCCGTGCTTCAGGCGCTCTTCCGTCATCGCGTTGCCGCCGTACTTGACGACGATGGTCTTGCCGTGGAATTTGCGGATGTAGGGCAAGGCTTGCGCAAGAATCTCGGCCTTGATGCCGGATGACACCTGCGACAGATCGGCGAAATCGGTCATGACTGTTCCAAATTGAGAGATGGGCGCGATTTTACAACGAAAGCCTGCAGCGTCCCGGCGGATTTTTCCGTAAAAAATGGCCGGATATCGGATAAATTGCAACAAGCCGTTTCAAGACTGACAAGCGGCTTTCCCGACCATTTTCAAAAGGATATCGATGAGCACATGCAGCCGTTGCGGCGCCGACTTTGCCTGCGGCATGGTGGAGGCGCTGGAGTCTCCATGCTGGTGCACCACGCTCCCGGCGCTCCCCGCCGACAGCCTGCCCGACGCCGATGACGGCCGCTGCCTGTGCCCGGCCTGCCTGAAGGCGTGGATAGAGCGGCTGGAGGGCGCTGATCGCTTGGATGGCGAAACGCGCCGCGCTCGGGGCCTGTGAAGCGCCCCGGGACGGGCTGCGAACGCCGTCGCCGCGCTCACGCCTGGCCGCCTCTGGCAGCGCCCAACCTTTCGGGACGCCATGAAAGGCGAGAACTGGATGAACCGTCCCCATGGTTGCCGGCGCAACCCGACAGGGCCGTCTGTTACTCAGGCCTGCCGTTTCGATAGGCAGTACGCCCTCCAGGTGTATTCCCGCATTCTTCACTCGCGAAATGGCAACACGAGGCAAGCAGGCCGTTATCCAGCTAGTCAACAAGACACGGAGCGCAGGCAAGGCACCTCGCCGCATGCCTCGACAACAAACGGCCCGATGCTTTTCCTTCATGCAGCCTGTCTCTTCAAGGAGCCTCCATGTCCTGCAGCCAAACCACCACAAGCCGTCACACGATCTCCTCCAACGCCGGCGCCATGGCCGCCGGTTATGCCATGGAAAGCACCCACGCTTTCGCCGCCGACGCCATCTGCCGCCGCCCATTGCTGCGCCCGGCCAGCCAGGAGGACGGCCGGCGCGCCGCCATCCGCCACTTCCTCAGTACGCATGGTCGGCTGCTACCGGCAACGCCTGTCGCAGGCGCGTTTCCGGGGCTGGTGGAGCAGGCCAAACAGACGTGCACAGCCGTCGCCGCGGAAGGCATGCGCCAGGCCGGCATGCTCGCGAGTCGGCTGGCAAAGCTGGCGATGGCAATTGACGCCGGCTTGCGCTTTCCCGCCGCAACGGCGGCAGAGCCATCCTGCACGGTGCGCCCTGACGGTTCCCAGGCATGCGCATCCGACGAGGCCAGTCGGCCCGGCACGCGGAAAGGCACAGCAACCGGCGGGGTTTCGTTCAGTTTCAGCGTCGGCGCCAGTCAGGCCAACGTCCCTGCTTCCCCCGAATTGCGCACGGAACCAGGCAGCAAGCAGGCAGATGCCCCACCGAATGCGGCCCAAGGCATGCGCCAGACCGTCGTCAGGTCCGAACTGGTGGTGCGCGCCTATCAAGGCGATTTACGCCAGGTCGACTTGCTATTGAAAGCCGGCACGGATGTCAATGAGGTCGATGGGCAGGGAAACACGGCGCTCATCGCCGCCGTAATGCGCATGCAGGAACCTATCGTGCGCCGTTTGCTGGAAGCTGGCGCAGGCGTGGATTACGTCAATCGAGCAGGCTTGAACGGGGCAGGCTTGAGCGCACTGGACGTCGCAGTCTCGACCGGCAACACGGAGATCACCCGAATGCTACTGGAGAGAAACCCGCAGCTCGACCGGATCAACGCTGCTGGCTATACACCGCTCTACATTGCGGTCGAGACGGACTACCCCGAGCTCGTGCGCGCGCTCCTCGCTGCCGGCGCCGATCCGGATATTGCGCTGTCGGACATCCACCCGCTGCGCGGAATGACGCCCCTGATGTGCTCCGTGCTGCATAAGAATCACTGTATTGCCAGAATGCTGCTGCAGGCCGGCGCCGACGTGCATCAGGTCATTGCCAACGGCAGGGATGCGCTTCTGTTTGCCGTACGGAGGGACGACCCGGAGATGGTCGACCTGTTGTCGCGCGCAGATGCCAAACCCTGTTCCATGCCGCCCGGGGAGCGATCGGCCTTTCAGGAGGCGGTTGAAGCCGGACAGCATGCCATGGTGGAATCCATGCTGCGGCACCCGAAAAACCATCCCTGCCCCACGCTGCTGCTGATGGATGCGCTGCAGCGGGCTGTCTACCGTGGCGACCTCAGGATGACCTCGCTGCTGCTGGAACACGGCGCGCCTGCAGACCAGGAAGCGCAGACGGGTGCGCTGGGCCTTGCCATCCAGCTTGGACACCACGGCATCGCCGACCTGCTGCGTAGGCATGGAGCACGCCAGCCGACGTAAGCACCTGTTCGAGCCTGACCAAGGCCGGCATGGCCGCTTGAGCCCGTGCAACGCCCGGCAGTGGCTGCAAAGCGCAAGGAGGGTGAAGCAAAAAAACTGAGCAAACCATTCCAGTGCCGTCACACTCACTCCTGGAGTGACGGAGCCCGTCACGTTGGCCTGAGACAGAAGTTGTATGCCGCCAGGTGCGATCGCGCCCCATCGTCGCTGCAGAACGTGCCCGGCGCGAACCCGTTTTCGTACACGCCGTCAAGGTTCGCGGGCAGGTTTGGCGCCAGGGCCGCCCGGTTCGGCAACCCGCATGCATGCAGCGCTGGTGCTGGCCGCGCGACCAAAAACTGTTCCACGCAAACAGCTTGCCTGCTATCCGTGCTCATAGCGCACGCTCATATCTGCTCTCCATCCCGTGCGCCTGCAACCGCCAGCCGCTTGCCACCACTCAGGCGGCCTGCGGCCGAGCTTGTTCGAGCCTGCTCATAGGCGTCGTTCCAGTCTGGCGGGAGCAGCCTCCAGGGCTCTCGCGATTCCCTTCGAAGCACTGCTTCAACATGGAGATTCCATTCAATGGCTACTTCCTTCCTCGTCCCAGACGCATCCGCCACCCGCCCCTTCACCGTACCGGCCGACTCCTCCGTCCATCCCCTTCCGACCACGACGACCCCGGTGCTGTCTTCCCTGCCGTCACAAACGCCGGCCATGCTGCAGCAGGCGCAGCCGCCAGGTACATCCCACGGCCAGCAACCCGTGGCTGGCAAGCCGATGCTGGCTTCCCATAGCGCCACCGCCATGGCATTGGGTGGGCAAGGCCAGGCCAGGCAGCTCGCCAGCGCCTTGCCGATGTCCGGGAAAGCCAGCAGCGACGACGCCGGCGAGCCAGACAGCGATAGCGAGGAGGAACAAAAAAACACCTACCCAAGCTCCGGTGGAAAAGCCAGCGCTGGCAGTGAAGCAAGTACCGACAGCAATGACAACGAAGTCCCCAATTGCGACTCCGATAGCGATGCTTACGAAACCGCCGCTGACGACTCCGGCAGCGATGCCAACGAAGCACTCGTTGGCGACTCCGACAGCGACGCCAACGAAGCACACGCTGGCGACTCCGACAGCGATGCCAGCGAAGCACTCGTTGGCGACCCCGACAGCGACGCCAGCGAAGCACTCGTTGGCGACCCCGACAGCGATGCCAGCGAAGCACTCGTTGGCGACCCCGACAGCGATGCCGATATCGAGAAACCTCTCGACAACCTGCAATCCGCTTTCCGCACCGACACAGCCGCTCCAGGTCAGTTCAAGCGCACTGTTTCCTTACTCAGCGGCGTTACCCAAATTTCTGCCAACGTAGTCAGCATTGGACCATACATCGCCGACGGTACCTTTGGCATCGTCTATCGCGGCACTTGGGCCGGTACCGAGGTGGCACTAAAAAAAATCGACTTCGCCCATGCCCGCCAGCGCCTTGAACTCTCTGAAGACGAAATCAATGAAGCCCTGGAGTGGGAAGTCGCCCGCCTGAGCACCACCCACCATCCAAACATTGTGCAGTTCCATGGAATTTGCCATAAGGACAGAGCGTCATATCTGGTGCTGGAATTCTGCCACCAAGGCAGCTTACAGGCCGCGCTGCTCAAGGGCAGCGCCAGCGGCAGTCCAGTTCCAGCATCCCGACTGTGGCAATGGATGCTGGAGATCAGCCAGGCGCTGGCCTACCTGCATGATCAGGGAATGCTGCACCGCGACTTGAAAGCCGAAAACATTTTGGTCGACCGCCATGGCCGCGCCAAGCTGGCTGACCTCGGCATGGCCCAAGTCGACGCGCTGCTGGCTGCTTCGGAGGCCAGCGCGGTCAATCAGGGCCTGCAGGACACTCGCTTCGTTGCCCCTGAGAACATCGGGGGCGATCGCAACCGCCACAGTAGCAAAGCCACCGACCTCTATGCGCTGGGCATCGTGTTCTGGCAGATGGTCAGCTACGGCGCCCTGCCAACTCCGTGGGACGATGTGTTTGCCCAAGATCCAAATTACACCGCCATCAAGGCCGGCGAGCGCATGCCCATCCCAGCCAGCTGCCCGGCTCCCTTGCGCAGGCTCATCCAGGCCTGCTGGTGCGCCCGCCCCGCCGAACGGGCCGACATTGCAGAAGTAATACGGCAGTTGCAAGAAATGGCTTCAATCATGCATCCTGAGCATGCGCTGCTGTCCTTGACCATGCACCTCGAACAATCGCTGCATGGCCGGCGCGAAGACGCTCGGCATTATGTGCCCAGCCAGGTCACCCTGAAGCCCATCGAAGGCTCGGTTGAGCAATACTGGGAACGACTCAAGCAACATGCCGGCCCGAACGAAGTATTCAACGCGCCGCAGCAGTTGCAAGGCGAACTTGCTGGCTTCCTGATAGCACCAGGCGGCGGTACGCTGCTGTTGCTGGGCGAGGGCGGCTTGGGCAAGAGTCTCAGCATCTACGTTCTGGCTGACCGCTTGCAGCAGCAGTGGTGGCAACACTTCGCCGATCCGGCCAAATATCCTAAACCACGCTACCTGCCTGTCTTCCTCCGCAATCATGTGGCCAACTGGACCGATGCCGGGTTGAAGAACGTTTGCGCCAACGTCCTGACCCGCTATGGCCTGCAGCCTGGCCAGGTCACACCGCTGGTATTTGTCGATGGATACGACGAATGCCGCTCCGACGAGGAAAAGCCACGCAACCTGGCCAGGCACCTGAGCCTGCCAGCCGATGCCAAGCTAATCGTCACCTGCCGGCCCGGCACGATCCCAAAAGACCAGGTTCAGGAACACTTCGCTTTCCAGGGTGCGCTGCAAAGCCGCCACTATCTGCCTTTCAACACGGGTCAACTACTAACCTACCTGAAGCAGCACCTCGACTGGGACGAAACGACTTATCGCAGCTTCCAATCCAGGCTGGAACATTCAGCCGAGCTGCGTGCCGTCCTGCGCAATCCGTTCGTGCTGTACCTGCTGTGGCAAAGCTGGGAAACAGTCAGCAGGAAGCCGATGGAAGGACTGACCCGCGCGGACATCTATGACGGCTTCATCGCGCACATGGTCACAAGCCAGCAGGTTCTGCTGGAAGACAATGTACTGCAGCAACTGAAGACGGGGCATGCCAGTCTAGCGGCGAGCTTCCAAGCCTATACCAACGAAACAGCCCTGCTGACTGCAGCAGGGCGAAGTATGGTGCTTCCCCTTTCAAGAGTGGGCAGCATTGACTCGCCCTGGGCCGGCCTGGAGGCACTCGTGCGGCAGGAAGCAGAGCGGCGTTACCGGGAGCGCCAGACTTGGCTGGATAGCCTGAACGCGGTCGAGAAGAAGGAAGCCGCCCGGCGCATGGTGCTCACGGAAGAAAACTTTGTCCGGCTGCGCCGGCAGAAGGCGGCGCAGATGTCATCCGTGTTGCCGCTGCGGCTACGCGCCGGTGCGCTGGAATTCGTCCACAAGTCAGTATTCGAGCACTGCCTGGCACAACGGCTGGTGGACTTGATGACGGAAGAAAAGGAGCACATGACGGAGGTAGCGCTACAAGCTTTACTAAACTGGGCAACAACCTCTGCGTCGGAAGCGATCATGATGGCGAAAGCACAGCTAACGGCCAGGGAGCCGGAAATGCGGGTGATCGAGAAAAATGTGACCGCAAGGCTGGAGCGTGTCGAAGCCATGCTGATGACAGCGATTGGGAGAGTGCTTGAGGATAGGCAAATATTTGCAGAAGCACTGACATACCAACGCAAGGCGCTGGCGATTCGGGAGCGAGTACTCGGCACTGACCATCCTTCTACTGCCATGTCCTGCAACAGCATCGGCTCCCTACTCAAGGCACAAGGCAAGCTTGACGAGGCACTGGAGTCCTATCGCAAAGCCCTGTCGACCCAGGAGAAAGTGCTCGGCGCCGACCATAGCTCCACCGCCACATCCTACAACAACATCGCCTTGCTGCTCCAGGAACAAGGACAGCATGACCAGGCACTGCAGCACTATCAAAAAGCGCTTGCGGTCCGGGAAAAAGTCCAAGGCAGCGACCATCCGTCTACCGCCACGTCCTACAACAACATCGCTTCGCTGCTACAAGTGCAAGGCAAGCTTAACCAGGCGCTGGAGTACTATGGCAAGGCCCTGGCAATTCAGGAGAAAACACTCGGCACAGAGCATTCCTCTACCGCCACGTCCTACAACAACATCGCCTCGTTGCTACAGGCACAAGGCAAGCTTGATCAGGCCCTGGAGCACTATCGCAAGGCCTTGGCGATTTACGAGAAAGTGCTCGGCGCCGACCATACATACACTGCTACCTCCTACCACAACATCGCATCATTGCTACAGGCGCAAACCAAGCCTGAGCAGGCGATGGAGTACTATCTCAAGGCCCTCGCGATTAAGGAGAAGGTTCTCGGCACAGATCACCCCTCCACCGCCACGTCCTGTAACAGCATCGCCTCGCTGTTACAAGCGCAAGGCAAGCCTGATCAGGCGCTGGAGTACTATCACAAGGTGCTGGCAGTCCAGAAGAAACCCATGGGTGCCAACCATCTCTCCACCGCCAGTTCCCACTACAAAGTCGCCTCGCTGCTGCAGGCGCAAGGCAAGCTTGATCAGGCTCTGGATTACTTCCAAGAAGCGCTGGCAATCCGGGAAAAAATTCTTGGCGCGGATCATGCCGATACCGCCGCGATCTACCACAACATCGGCGCACTGCTACAAGCGCAAGGCAAGGATGCCCAGGCCCTTGAGTATTATCGCAAGGAGGTGGCGACCAAAGAGAAAATCCTCGGGCCCGGGCATGATGATATCGCCAAGCTCTACCAAGACGTTGCTTCCCTACTAAAGACTCAAGGCAAGCTCGACCAGGCACTGGAATATTTTCAAAAAGCGCTACCAATCCAGGAAAAAGTACTTGGCACCGACCATGCCGATATTGCAACGTGCCACAACAATATCGGCATGTTGCTACGCGTTCAAGGCAAGCTTGATCAAGCTCTAGAGCATTTTCACAAGGCACTGGCGATCAAGGAAAAAGTCCTTGGCGTCAATCATGCCGATACGGCCACGTCCTACAGCAGCATCGGCTCGCTGCTACATGCCCAGGGCAAGCTTGATCAGGCCTTGGAGTACTATCGCAAGGAGGTGGCAATCAAGGAAAGGGTTTTCGGTGTCGACCATACCTCTACCGCCGTGTCCTATAACAACATTGGCTTGCTGCTGCAGGACCAGGGCAAGCCCGACCAGGCACTGAAGCACTACCGCGGGTCGTTGGCAATCAAAGAAAAAATCCTTGGTCCCGACCATCCCTCTACCGCCGCCTCCTGCAACAACATCGGCACACTGCTACAGGGACAAGGCAAGCTTCGCGAGGCTCTGGAGCATTATCGCAAGGCGACCGCAGTTTACGAAAAAGTTCTCGGTACAGGCCATCTCTCCACTGCCACGTCCTACCAAAACATCGGCACGCTGCTACAGGCACAAGGCAAGCTTCGCGAGGCTCTGGAGTATTATCGCAAGGCGACCGCAGTTTACGAAAAAGTTCTCGGTACAGGCCATCTCTCCACTGCCACGTCCTACCAAAACATCGGCACGCTGCTACAGACACAAGGCAAGCTTCGCGAGGCTCTGGAGTATTTTCACAAGGCACTCGCGGTTAAGGAAAAACGCTTTATCACTGACCATATCTCCACCGCCACGTCCTGCAGCAGCATCGCCTCGCTGCTACAGGATCAAGCCAAGCTTGATGAGGCTCTGGAGTACTATCGAAAGGCGTTGGTAATTCAGGAAAAAATCCTGGGCACCAATCATCTGTCGACCGCAATCTCCTACAACAACATTGCCTCGGTACTAAAGGCGCAAGGCAAGCTTGACCAGGCAATCGAGTACTTTCAAAAGGCGCTGACAATTCGGGAAAAGATCTTCGGCACTGACCATATCGATACTGCCGCGTTATACCGCACCATCGGCTCGCTGCTACGAGAGCAAGGCAGGTTTGAACAAGCGCTGGACCACTACCGCAAGGAAGTAGCAGTCAAGGAAAAAGTCTTCCGCGCCGACGATTTGTCTACCGCCTGGTCTTACTACGACATCGTCATGCTGTTACGTAAGCAAGGCAGTCCTGATCAGACGCTAGATCAATGCCGCAAGGCGCTGGCAATTCGGGAAAAAGTGCTTGGCGTCAACGATCCCGCTTCAAGCCGTTTTTACCGTGACATTGGCATGATATTAAAGAATCAAGGCAAACTTGATCAGGCGCTGGAATGTTTGCACAAGGACCTGGCCATCCGGGAAACCGTTTTTGGTGCCGACGATTCCGCTACCGGTCGATCCTATCTCGACATCGGCGTGCTGCTGCGCGAGCAAGGCAAGCTTAATCAGGCACTGGAATATTTTCAAAGGAACCTGGCCATCCAGGAAAGAGTCCTTGGCACCGACCATCCCACTACCACCACCTCCCGCAGCAACATCAGCTTGCTGCTAAAGGAGCAAGGCAAGCCTGATCAGGCACTTGAACACTTTCACAAGGCCCTGGCTACCCGGGAAAAGGTCCTCGACACCGACAATGTCGATACCGCTCAGCTCTACAACAACATCGGCTCGCTGCTACACGACCAAGGCAACCTTGACCTGGCACTGGAGCACTATCGCAAGGCCCTGGCGATCCGGGAGAAAGTCTTTGGTACCAACCATACCTGTATCGCCAGCTCCTATAACAACATCGGCGTGGTGCTACATAAACAAGGCAAGCCTGATCAGGCACTGGACTACTGTCGAAAGGCCCTGGCAATCGATGAGAAAGTCCTCGGCACCAACCATATTGCTACCGCCGCGTCCTACAGCAACATCGGCGTTTTGCTACACGACCAAGGCAAGTTTGATCAGGCACTGAACTACTATCGCAAGGCCCTGGCGATCCGGGAGGAAGTCCTCGGCGCCGACCATACCGATGCCGCAATCTCCTACAACAACATGGGCTCGCTGCTAAAGGACCAAGGCAAGCTTGACCAGGCGCTGGAGCACTATCGCAAGGCCCTGGCGATACGGGAAAAAGTCCTCGGCGCAGACAATGCCGGTACCGTGGAGACGCGTCACGCCGTACACGAATTACTACGCGCATTGCGCAAGGACCAGTAAGCCTGACACTCCAGCAACGCCAGACCGGCCGGGACGTCGGTCCTGCGCCGGTTCATGCTCAGCGTCAGCAGCGGCAGGCGGTTGCCGGCCAGTTGCGTGGCTGGTGCGCTTGCCAGTGCAATGCAGGCGCTGCATGCGCGGCGACGAGCCACTCAGCGGTCACGGCGAGGCGCCGCAACACCGTGCCGATGCTCGCAAACTTTCAGGCCCCGCCCCGAGTTTCGCTGCAGGCGCTAGCCGCAGCCCTGCGCCTCCTGACGCGGAAACTCCGCCCGCGCCCGGGTCACTTGCGCCTCGGCCGCCGCGTCCAGCCCGCGCAGCTGGATCGCGATGCGGGCCGGGCCGGTGCCGAACTGCTCCACCCGCGCGGTGCGCACGCCGCGCCGGCTCATTGCCGCCAGGTGCGACTGCGCCGCCTCGTCGGTTCGGAAGGTGCCCAGCGCAATGCCCCAGCGCCGCGGCGAATTGTCCTGGATGATGAAGGTGTCGCTAATGCCCAGCCGGCGCAGTTCCTCGGTCTTGGCGTCGGCCGCCTCGCGGCTGCCCTGCGGCGGAATCATCACCATGTAGCTAGACGGCGTCGGCACCTCGCGCCGCGAGACCCGGTCGGCCAGGCCCAGCTCCGCCATGCGCGCTTCGAAGCGGCCGGCTTCGGCGGCGGTGAAGCTGGCCAGTTCGATGCAGGCGCCGGCCGGGCCGGTCGCACCCGCTGCGCCGGCCGTGGCGGCAGCCGGCGCAGCGGCCGGCGAGACGCCGGCGGCAGGCGCGTCGGCAGCGGGAGCCGGCGGGCTGGCGGTTGCCGGCAGCAGCCGGATACGGTCGGGATGAAGCTGGTTCTTCATGCGCGCCGGTTCATGCCCGGCGGGCTCGCCGCGCTCGATCACGAACATCGCCAGATTGGCCACCAGCAGCGCACCGCAGACGAATTTCAGCATGATGAATTCTGCTTCATCACCATGGTCTGCAGGCCGATCAGCACCAGGTTGTCGATCTGCACGCTGGGATGGTCCAGGTGCGGCGCCAGCATGCTGCCCGCGCCGCCGGACAGGATGCAGCGCACCTCGCGGTATTGCGCGGCGTGCGCGGCGAGCGCCTGGCCGATGGCGCCGGTCTGGGCCGCCACGCAGCCGCTGATGATGGCGTCGGTGGTGTTGTCGGCAAAGGGCGTGACGATCTCCACCTTGGCGCCCACTTGCGGCAGCTGCGCCGTGTTCTTCGCCAGCGAGCTGGCCATCAGCCCCAGGCCCGGCAGGATCATGCCGCCCAGGAAAACTCCGTCCGGCGTGATGGCGTCCACCGTGGTGGCGGTGCCGCAGGTGGCGACGATGATCGCCTCGCCCGGATACAGCGCATGCGCGCCGATGGCCGAGGCGAAGCGGTCGGCGCCGAGCTGCAGCGGATTGCGGTAGCCATTGCGCACGCCCGCCAGCAGCGGCGCGGGCCGGAACCATTCGATGGCGATCGGCCGCGCGCCGAAGGCGCGCAGCAGCAGCTGGTCGAGCTTGTCGCGCATGCCTTCGCCGGCCACGTTGGACAGCACCACCCGCGCCACCTGGCGGCCGCGCCAGACTTCCACCAGCTGGCCCAGCGCGTCGTGCTCGACCACGCCGGAGCAGATCCACTGGCCCAGTTCCTCGCGCGCAAAGCCGGTGCCGGCATAGGTGGCGACGGTGGCAAGCGCCCATTTGACGCGGGTATTGCCGGCATCGATTAACAGCAGCATTCAGGCCCCCGGATCCAGACGGCGCAGCGAGACGTCGCCGGACAGCACGGCGATCTGGCCGTCAGTGGTGTCGATCAGCAGGCGGCCGGCGTCGTCGATCCCCAGCGCGGTGCCCTGCTGGCGCACCTGGCCCTGGTCCAGCACCGCCACCGCCTCGCCGCGCCAGGCATGCAGCGCATTCCAGCGCGCAGCAAACGGCGCCAGGCCGGCGGCGTCGAAGTCGGTCAGCACCTGCGCCAGCGCATTGAGCAGCGACGCCAAGAGCGCCTCGCGGTCGATGGCCTGCGACGGCAGCGCGGCGGCGGGCCGGTCGATGCGCGCCGCCAGCGCCGGCGGCAGCGCCAGGTTGATGCCGATGCCCACCACCGCCCAGACGCCGTCCGGCGCGGCGCTGGTCTCGATCAGCACGCCGGCCAGCTTCTGGCCGCCCTGCAGCACGTCATTGGGCCATTTCAGCTGCGCCTGCACGCCGCTTTCGCGCAGCGCGTCGGCAATCGCCACGCCGACCGCGAGCGGCAGGCCGACCAGCTGCGGCAGCGCGCGCTGGAATTTCCAGGCCAGCGAAAAGGTCAGGCTGGCGTCGGCGGCCGATTGCCAGGTCCTGCCGGAACGGCCGCGGCCCGCGGTCTGGTGCCCTGCCAGCAGCAGCACCGGGCCGGAGAGGCGCGGCGCGCGCGCCAGCAGGTCGGCATTGGTCGATCCGGTTTCGGCGACGCATTCGAGCGCCACCTGGCGCGCCGGGCCGGTTGCGCGGGAAGCGAGTTGCTGCGGGGAGGGCAGGAAAGTCATGCAGCGCATTGTAACGGCAGGCGGGCGGCGGCGGAACCGGGAAGCGCGGGGCGGCGCGGGGCGGCACCGGACGCGCCGGGCGGGAAACCGGGAAGCGCCGGACGGCGCAGGCATGACGAAACCGGCCCGGTAACTTACACTGCGCTCATGCCAGCTTCGCAACCCCCGCTTTCCTCCCCTGTCCTGCCCGCCCCGCCTGCCGCGCCGATGCTGCGGCTCGATGGCCAGTTGCCGCTGGCGGCCACGGTGGCTGCCAGCGGCAACTGGCAGGTGCAGGCGCTGGCGCAGCCGGCCGCCATGGGCGCGCTGCGCGCGGCACTGCGGCAGTTGCCGCAGCCGGCGGCGCTGCCCTGGGATTTGTCCGGCATCAGCGCGCTGGACCATATCGGCGCCCAGATGCTGTGGAACGCCTGGGGGCGGCGGCGTCCGGGCCAGCTGCGGCTGGCGCCGGGCCAGGAGGAATTCTTTCGGCGGCTGGAGCAGGCCGGCGCGCTGGCGCTGCCGGCGGGCGATGGCCACCCGTGGTTCTCCATCGTCTCGCTGGCCGGCACGGCGCGCCGCTTCGGCAGCCACCTGGCCGGCATGCTGGCCCTGGTCGGCCAACTGGTGCTGGACCTGGGCCGCTTCGCGCGCCGGCCGCGGCAGGGGCCATGGAAAGAGATATCGGCCAGCGTCTACCATATCGGCTTCCAGGCGCTGGGCATCACCGCGCTGGTCGGCGTGCTGATCGGCGTGGTGCTGTCCTACCTGTCGGCGCAGCAGCTGCACACCTTCGGCGGCGACATCTACCTGGTCAACATCCTGGGCATGAGCATCGTCCGCGAACTGGGGCCGATGCTGGCGGCGATCCTGGTGGCCGGCCGTTCCGGCTCGGCCATCACCGCGCAGCTGGGGGTGATGCGGGTCACCGAGGAACTGGACGCGATGCTGGTGATGGGACTGCCGCATGGCTTCCGGCTGGTCATGCCGCGGGTGCTGGCGCTGGCGCTGGTGATGCCGCTGCTGGTGGTCTGGACCGACGCGATGGCGCTGATCGGCGGCATGGCCGCGGCAAATATCCAGCTCGACATGGCGCCGGCCTATTTCCTCCAGAAGCTGCCAAGCGCGGTGCCGATCGCCAATTACTGGATCGGCCTGGGCAAGGGCGTGGTGTTCGGCAGCCTGATCGCGCTGGTGGCCTGCCATTTCGGCCTGCGCATCCAGCCCAATACCGAAAGCCTGGGCCAGGGCACCACCACCTCGGTGGTGACCGCCATCACCGTGGTGATCCTGGCCGACGCGGTGTTTGCCATCGTGTTCAACCAGGTGGGCTATTACTGATGGCGGCGTTCGACCAGGCTCAGGCCCGTGGCCAGACCGTGATCGACATCGCCGGGCTGTCGACCCGTTTCGGCGACGTGACCGTGCATGACAATCTTTCCATGGACGTGCGCGCCGGCGAGGTGGTGTCGCTGGTGGGCGGCTCCGGCTCCGGCAAGACCACGCTGCTGCGCCAGATCCTGGGCCTGGAACGGCCCAGCGCCGGCAGCGTGCGCGTCTTCGGCGTCGACATCCACCGCGCCGACGCCGCCACCCTGCAGACGCTGCGCAACCGCTGGGGCATGCTGTTCCAGCACGGCGCGCTGTTCTCGGCGATGTCGGCCTTCGACAACGTGGCCCAGCCGATGCGCGAGCTGCGGGCGCTGCCGGAAGACCTGGTCCGTGACGCCGCGCTGCTCAAGCTGCAGATGGTCGGCATTGCGCCTTCCCAGGCGGCGCGCATGCCGGCCGACCTGTCCGGCGGCATGGTCAAGCGGGTAGCGCTGGCGCGGGCGCTGGCGCTGGAGCCGGAACTGCTGTTCCTGGACGAGCCGACCGCCGGCCTCGACCCGGCGCTGTCGGAAGCCTTCGTCGACCTGATCGCGATGCTGCGCCGGGAAATGCGCCTGACCGTGGTGATGGTCACCCATGACCTCGATACGCTGCTGGCGCTGTCTTCCCGGATCGCGGTGCTGGCCGACCGGCGCCTGGTGGCCTTTGGCAGCGCCGAAGAGGTGGTGCGGGTGGACCATCCCTTCATCCATGATTATTTCCTTGGTCAGCGCGGCCTGCGCGCGCTGCAGGGCATGCGCGACATGAAAGAGCATCACTATGGAAAATAAGTCGCACGCGATGATCGCGGGCCTGTTCACCATCGCCATGCTGGCGGCCGTCATCCTGGGCGCGATCTGGCTCAACCGCGACCGCGAGGTGCGGGTGCCCTACCAGATCGCCACCCGGCTGTCGGTGCCGGGACTGAATCCGCAGGCAACCGTGCGCTACCGCGGCCTGGATGTGGGCCGCGTCAGCCGCATCGGCTTCGACCCGCAGGTGCCGGGACAGATCCTGATCGACCTCGGTGTGCGGCCCGACACCCCGGTTACCCGTTCCACCTTCGCCACGCTCGGCTACCAGGGCGTGACCGGCCTGGCCTACGTGCAGCTCGACGACGACGGCAGCGACCCGGCCAGGGTGGCAAGCAGCGCAGCCCATGTGGCGCGCATCGAACTGCGGCCCAGCCTGCTCGACAGCCTGCAAAAGCGCGGCCTGGCGATCCTGCTGCAGACCGAGGAACTGACCAAGCGCATGAGCGTGCTGCTGAACCCGGAAAACCAGCAAACCATCCTGTCCACCTTCAACAAGGTCGGCAAGGCCGCGGTGGCCATCGAGGCGCTGCCGGGCCAGCTGGCGCCGACGCTGGAAGCGATGCCGGCGCTGATAGGCGAAGCGCAGCGCTCGCTGGCCGCCCTGGGCAAGCTCTCGCGCACCGCCGATACGCTGGCCGCCGGCCTGCAGGCGCCCGGCAGCCCGGTGGCGCGGATAGGCGGCGCCGCCGACGATGTCAGCGCGCTGGCCAAGCGCTTCGAGCGCGAGGTGCTGCCGCTGACATCCGACATCCGCGGCTCGCTGCGGGTGCTCAACCGCACCCTGAACAACTTGAACGAGCGGCCGCAGAGCATCCTGTTTGGCGCCGGCGTGCCGCCGGGACCGGGCGAAGCCGGCTTCATCGCGCCGCCGGGGAACTGACGCCCATGAACACGGAACGACACGCCATGACGCTGACACCCTCCCGCCTGATTGCCTTGCTGCTGGCCTGCCTGCTGTTTTCCGGCTGCACCAGCATGAAGAAGCCGCAGCCCGGCCTGTTCGACCTCGGGCTGGCGCCGCCGGCGGCAACCATCCCCGCGCTGCCGGCGCTGGCCCTGGCCGACGTCGACACGCCGGAATGGCTGGACTCGCCGGCCATCTTCTATCGCCTCAACTATGCCAGCCAGCACCAGCCGCGGCCCTATGCCAACAGCCGCTGGAGCATGCCGCCGGCGCAGCTGTTCGCGCAGCGCCTGAAGTCGCGCATCGTGCAGGGCGGCGGCACCCTGCTGTCGGCCTCGGACGGCGCCGCCGGCGTGCCGGTGCTGCGCCTGGAAGCGGAGGAATTCAGCCAGGTCTTCACCAGCGCCGGCCAGAGCGACGGCCTGGTGGCGATGCGGCTGTCGGTGCTGGACGGCCGTCGCCTGCTGGGCCAGAAAAGCTTCCTGCGCCGCGCGCCGGCGCCCAGCGCCGATGTCGAAGGCGGCGTGGCCGCGCTGGCCGCCGCCAGCGACGCGGTGATTGCCGACATGCTGCAGTGGCTGGCCGGCCTCGGCCTGGCGCATTGAACAGGCCGCTGCATGGCTGAGACAGACAAACAGGAACAATCGCCCGCCAGCGGCGCCTCCGCCTCGGTGTTTGCCCGCGGCGGCCTGGTGTTCTATGTGTTCCTGATCGTCTATGCCAGCTGGTATCCGTTCTCGGGCTGGCGCAGCAATGGCCTGCCGGTGCTGGGCTTTCTGTCGGCGCCGCTGCCGTATTACTGGACCCGGTTCGACCTGCTGACCAACATCATCGGCTACATGCCGCTGGGCGCGCTGCTGGTGTTTTCCATGTATCCGCGGCTGCGCGGCATCTGGGCGGTGCTGCCGGCCTGCCTGCTTGGCGCGTTGCTGTCGGCCGGACTGGAAGCCGGCCAAAACTTCCTGCCGAGCCGGGTGCCGTCCAATCTCGACCTCCTCACCAACGCCGGCGGCGTCGCGCTCGGCGCGCTGCTGGGCGCGCTACTGGCGCCCGCCTTCCTGGAGCAGAGCCGCCTGCTGGCCTTGCGCAGCCGCTGGTTTTTGGCCGAGGCCAGCCGCGGCCTGATCGTGCTGGGACTATGGCCGATGGCGCAGATCTATCCGCAGGCCTATCTGTTCGGCCATGGGCAGCTGCTGCCGATACTTTCGGAATGGCTGTCGGAATTATGGTTGGTCGACATCGATCTGGGCGCGCTGCTGCGGCGCGACGCCGAGCTCAGCGCCGAGCAGTACTGGTTGTCGGAAACCATCATCACCGCCTGTGGCCTGACCGGCGCGCTGCTGACGCTCTTGTGCCTGACGCGCCGGCGCGCGCCGCGGCTGGCGCTGGCGGCGGCCCTGCTGCTGGCCGCGCTGGCCACCAAGACCCTGGCCAGCGCGCTGCTGTTCTCGCCGGACAATGCCTTCGCCTGGATCACGCCCGGCGCCCAGGGCGGCCTGCTGATCGGCCTGATCATGCTGTCCGGCCTGGCGATGGCGCCGCCGGTGGCGCAGCGCCGGGTGGCGGCGCTGGCGCTGATCGTGAGCCTGGTAGTGGCCAACATGGCGCCGGACAATCCCTACTTCCTGTCCACGCTGCAGACCTGGGTACAGGGCAAGTTCTTGAACTTCAACGGCGCCGCGCAATTCCTGACGCTGGCCTGGCCCTTTATTACGCTGTGGTTCCTGTATCACCCGGTGCACCGGCGGAAAAAGCCGGCGCCCGATGCGGCGTCTTAACGCCGCCGTCCGGTATTGACCTGGTTGCCGATAAAGCCGCCCACCGCCGCGCCGCCCACGGTGCCGATCGCCGAGCCGCCGGTCAGCACCGAGCCGGCCACGCCGCCGACGCCGGCGCCGATCACGGTGTTCTTGTCACGATGGGACATGTTGGCGCAGCCGGTGGCGGCCAGCGTGGCGGCGAGCAGGACGGCGGCGGAAAGCGGGCGAATGGTGATGCGCATGGAAAAACCTTTGGCTTGGAGGGTTGCATGAACCGCCGGCGCCCGGTGGCGCGCGGCGACAGTTATTGTTGCCAAAGGATAATTGCAAGGCCGATTAACGGCCAGGACAGTTGTAATTTGTTACACCCTGGCGGCAGGTGGCTGGCCTCTGCTATTGCCCGCGCCGCAGTGTGCGGGCGGCGGCGTCGGGCCAGCCCTGCCACCATCGACGCCATTGACGCCACAAACGCCAGTCCGTAGCGATCCAGGCCTACGCGCAGTCCTCTTCCCTGAACTCGCCCTCGCGCCGCTGCGAACGCCCTTCTTCCTGCCGCCGCAGATCCACCCGGCGGATCTTGCCCGAAATGGTCTTGGGCAGTTCGGCGAACTCGATCAGGCGGATGCGCTTGTAGGCCGCCAGCTTTTCCCGGGCATAGCGGAAGATCGACGCCGCGGTGGCCTGGTCGGGCGCATGGCCGGCGCGCAGCGTGATATAGGCCTTGGGCACGGACAGGCGCAGCGCATCCGGGCTGGGCACCACCGCCGCCTCCAGCACCGCTTCATGCTCGATCATCACGCTTTCCAGTTCGAACGGGCTGATGCGGTAGTCCGAGGCCTTGAACACATCGTCATTGCGGCCGACGTAGAAGTAGTAGCCGTCGGCGTCGCGCTGGGCGATGTCGCCGGTATGGTAGAAGCCGCCGCGCATCACGTCGGCAGTCTTGGCCGCATCGCCCTCGTAGCCCAGCATCAGCCCCTGCGGCCGCTCTGAAAGGTCGATGCAGATCTCGCCTTCGCCGGCCGGCTGTTCATCCGCATCCAGCAGCACGATGCGGTAGCCCGGCAGCGGCCGCCCCATCGAGCCGGGCTTGATCGGCTGGCCCGGCGGATTGCCGATCTGCGCCGTGGTTTCCGACTGGCCGAAGCCGTCGCGTATTTTCAGGCCCCAGGCGCGCTCCACCTGCTCGATCACTTCCGGATTGAGCGGCTCGCCGGCGCCGACCAGTTCGCGCAGCGGCACCTTGAAGGCGGCCAGGTCTTCCTGGATCAGCATGCGCCAGACGGTCGGCGGCGCGCACAGCGAGGTCACGCCGCAGCGGCAGATCACGTCGAGCACATCCTTCGCATTGAAGCGGGCGTAGTTGTAGACGAACACGGTGGCGCCCGCATTCCACGGGGCGAAGAAGCAGCTCCAGGCATGCTTGGCCCAGCCGGGCGAGCTGATATTCCAGTGCAGGCCGCCGCGCTCCAGGCCGATCCAGTACATCGTCGACAGATGGCCGACCGGATAGCTCTGGTGGCTGTGCAGCACCAGCTTGGGCCGCGAGGTGGTGCCCGAGGTGAAGTAGAGCAGCAGCGGATCGCTGGCGAGAGTCTCGCCGTCCGGCATGAAGGCGGCCGGCGCGCCGGCGGCATCGGCAAGGTCATGCCAGCCGGGCACCTTGCCGCCCACGGCAATGCGGGTATGGCTGCCGGCCATGCCCTCGAACTTCGGCGCCTCGGACGACTGCGCCACCACATGCCGGATCGCGCCGCGCTGCAGCCGGTCGGCCAGGTCGTCGCCCGACACCAGCATCGTGGTCGGCACCATCACCGCGCCCAGCTTGATGCAGGCCAGCATCAGCTCCCAGAGTTCGACCCGGTTGGGCAGCATCAGCAGCACCCGGTCGCCGCGCGCCACGCCCAGGCCGCGCAGGTAATTGGCCGTGCGGCTGGAGCGCGCGGCCATCTCGGCGTAGGAGATCTTCTGCTGCGCGCCGTCTTCCTCCACCACCCACAGCGCCGGCGCATGGTTGCCCTCTGCCTGGCGGTCGAAGAAGTCCAGCGCCCAGTTGAAGCGGTCCAGCGCCGGGGCGCGGAAATCGCGCCAGGCGGTGTCGTAGTCGGTGCGATGGCGCTGCAGGAAGTCGCGCGCGGCGAGGAATGCGTCGGAGGAATGCATGGATTCACCTTGTCCCGGAGATGAAGGAATGGAAGGCGCGGCCTGCCAGGTCTTGTCGCCTTCCCATGCCGCGCGCCGAGCACCGATTCTGCCACGACATGGCCGCGCCGCATTGCGCAGGCAGGCATCGGCGCCCTGCCTGCAAGCCCCTGCCCCGCGGTGTATCATCCCCCTTCCGCAGAGCAGCCCACCGAATCGAATCCCCATGAGCGACCAAGCCGAAAAACCCTATTACGAAAAGCATGTCTTCTTCTGCATGAATGCCCGCGAGGACGGCCGTCCCTGCTGCGCCGATCGCGGCGCGCAGTCGGCGCAGGAGCATGCCAAGCGCCGCATCAAGAAGCTGGGCATGAATGGCCAGGGCAAGATCCGCATCAACAAGGCCGGCTGCCTGGACCGCTGCGAGGAAGGCCCGGTGCTGGTGGTCTATCCGCAGGGCACCTGGTACACCTTCGTCGACAACAGCGACATCGACGAGATCATCGACTCCGACCTGGTCGGCGGCAAGGTGGTCGAACGCCTGAAGATCTGAGCCCGCCATGAATGCCCACACCCAGCCCTTCACCATCGCCGGCAGCGTCGGCACGATCGAATGCGCGCTCGACCTTCCCGACAGCGCGCAGTTCCCGTCGCCGCGCGGCATTGCGCTGGTGGCGCATCCGCATCCGCTGTATGGCGGCACCATGGACAACAAGGTCGCGCAGACCCTGGCCCGCGCCTTCGTCGCGCTGGGCTATGCCACGGCCCGCATGAACTTCCGCGGCGTCGGCGCGTCCGCCGGCGTGCATGACGCCGGCGCCGGCGAGACCGACGACATGGCGCTGCTCTTGGCCCATATGCGCCAGCGCTATCCCGGCCTGCCGGCGGCGCTGTCGGGCTTTTCCTTCGGCACCTTCGTCCAGGCGCAGCTGCAGAAGCGCCTTCAGGAACAGGGCGAGCCGGCCGAGCGCCTGGTGCTGGTGGGCGCGGCCGCCGGCAAGTGGGCCATGCCCGACATCCCGGCCGACACCATCCTGATCCACGGCGAGCAGGACGACACCATTCCGCTGTCGGCGGTGCTGGACTGGGCCCGTCCGCAGGACATCCCGGTGATCGTGATTCCCGGCGCCGACCACTTCTTCCATCGCAGGCTGCAGCACATCAAGAACCTGGTGACGGCGATGTGGCACAGATAGGCGCCATGCCCATATGGCCGCGCCGCGACGCGGCCATATGGGTTTTTGCATGGCCCGGGCGGATTTCGCGGACGCAATCCGCCTTATAATGCGAACCTTCGTTTTCAACCGCTCGCGCCGCCAGTCCGGTGCGTTGTCATTCTGTCCAACTCCATGAAAAAGATTCTTGCGGCGCTTGCCGCTTCCGTCCTGACCCTTTCCGCCGCGGTCGCCCAGACCATGCCCGCGCCCACCGTGGCCGCCCGTTCCTATCTGCTGCTCGACGCCACCAGCGGCCAGGTGCTGGCCGCGCAGGAGCCCGACCTGCGCATCGAGCCGGCTTCGCTGACCAAGATCATGACCGCCTACCTGGTGTTCAAGGCGATCGAGGACAAGAAGCTCACGCTGGACCAGATGGTCAATGTGTCGGTCAAGGCCTGGAAGGTCTCAGGCGACAGCTCCAAGATGTTCATCGAGCCGGCCACGCCGGTGTCGGTCAAGGACCTGCTTTACGGCCTGATCGTCCAGTCCGGCAATGACGCCGCGGTGGCGCTGGCCGAAACGGTGGCCGGCACCGAGGATGCCTTCGCGGTGCTGATGAACCGCGAAGCCGAGCGCATGGGCATGAAGTCCACCCGCTTCGCCAATGCGGCCGGCATGCCCAGCCCGGAAAACTATTCCACCGCGGCCGACCTGTCGCTGCTGGCCTCGCGCCTGATCCGGGACTATCCGGAGATGTACAAGATCTACTCCACCAAGAGTTTCACCTACAACAAGATCACCCAGCCCAACCGCAACCGCCTGCTGTGGCTGGACCCGACTGTCGACGGCATGAAGACCGGCCACACCCAGGCCGCCGGCTACTGCCTGATCGCGTCTTCGCACCGTCCCAACGGCACCAGCGGCGAGCGCCGCCTGGTGTCGGTGGTACTGGGCACCAAGTCCGACTCGGTGCGGGCGCAGGAAAGCCAGAAGCTTTTGAACTGGGGCTTTCTGAACTTCGACACGGTCAAGCTGTACGCCAAGGGCCAGGCAGTGGCCACGCCGGAAGTCTGGAAAGGCTCGCAGAAGGAAGTCAAGCTGGGCTTCGACCGCGACATGTACGTGACCGTGCCCAAGGGCACCGCCGAGAAGATGAAGCCGGTGGTGGAGCGCAAGGACCCGCTGGTGGCCCCGATTGCGCAGAACAGCCGGGTCGGTACGCTGAAGATGGTCGCCGACGGCAAGACCATCACCGAGGCGCCGCTCCTGGCGCTGGACCAGGTCAATGAAGCCAGCATATTCGGCCGGGCCTGGGATTCGGTGCGGCTGATGATGAAGTGATGCGGCAACGGCTTGGGCGGCTCGCCCAAGTCCCTTCAAGTCATGCAAGGCCCTGGCGACAGAGGATGTCGCCAGGGCTTTTTTCATAAGGAGCGTCAAACCCTCAGCCTGCGCCTGCGAACAGGGAGAATCAGAACGCCGTCATGGCGCAACCCATCATGTGCGATGAAACCGGTCGTTTTTATCCGGCCGAATTGGAATTGCCACTGGAATCAGAACCGGTAGAGCACAGCCAGCCGCATGCTGGCCACGGCATGCTCCGGCTGCGCGACCGTTCCGGCATGGCGGCCGTTCCTGTTCAGCGCAGCGTCTCCACTGCGAGCTACCTTCCACCAGTCCAGGCCGGCATGCAATTCCAGATTCGGCCACGCGGCCGGCTGCCAGCCCAGGCCCAGCCGCATGCCGTGGGCAGGGCGGGTGTCGAACGAGACATCGTCGAACTGGCCTGAAAACCCGACCCGGAGCTTTTCCGGGGCTGCGAACAGCAACGCGGCGCCAGCCATTACTTCGCCATAAGTGGTCGCAAACTTTGCGTCCAGCCCGAGTAGCGCGCGACGCGACAACGTGCGCTCCTGCAGCCCCCGCACCCGTCCCACGTCCTGAATGTCACGTCGCCAGCGCTCGAGTTCGATAGCCAGCGAGGCGCTCAGCACTGTATTGACTGCATAGGCTATGCCGGCGCCCGATTGCGTCAATGCGGTGCCGGTGCGGCTATCCACTGGCACGCCGGACTGAGTCTGCCCGTGATAAGCGATGTCATGCTGATAATGCGACGCCTGCGCCGACAGCGTCCACTCGCCCGTCCGGTAAGCCAGGCGGCCTTCCAGACCAGGTAGCCAGCCCTGTTCTCTCACGATGCGGCGGCCGGCGGCATCATATTCGTTCAGGGTGAACTGCCTGGCTGCGATGCCCAGCGCAGAGGTCCACTGGGCATGGACCGGCGAGGCCAGGGCACTGGCGGCCAGCATTGCCAGAAAGGTTTTGAAAAGCATGTCGATTGCCGAAAAAAGGCAGGCTGCCAATTTGGCAGCCTGCCGGATGGGTTTCAGGTCTCAGAGTGATTTCTGGAATTCGGACCAGGAAATCGTCTTGGTTTCGGTGATCGCACCATCGCCCTTGCTGCTGAAGTCGAGCCGCACGTTGCCGGCATCGACTGCCGTGACGGCCACGCTTGACGCTGCCCCCGTTACCAGCATCGAACCGGACACAGGGTTATTCGCGGCCTGAGAAACAAAGGGGGTGACGGTTTTCACCACAACCTGCAAGTCCTTGACCGAGGATGAGCTGGCAGTGAGCGTGTAGTTCACGCTGGAAGTCTGGTCTCCGGGCGTAGTGATGATGGTGGACTCGAATCCGGCGATGGTGCGGTCTGTCACGACTGTGCTGCCCTTTTTCAGCGTCTTCCTTAGAGAGGCACCTGACAGTACGAGAGTGCTGCCCCCTGCTCCGGTCTGGTCGGTTTTTGCTGTCAGGTCGCCATCGATCAGCGACGTCTCGGTCCCGCTTGCCATCGACAGGCCGCTGAATTGAAACTGCACCACGCCACGTGATGTGCCAGCCTGCAAGGAAACGGCACTGCCTTCCTTCACGGTCATCGTCAAACCGCCATTGATCTTCAAACTGGACACGCCGCAGTCGTTCGTTTCCAAAGCGATAACGTCGCCCGGTTTCAGGGTGGTGAGGGAATCACCGGCGCTACTCACTTTTACCCAGCCGCCCTTGGGACAGGAGTTCAACTGGGCAACCGCCGTCACCATGGGGCCCCGGTTGTCGACAAGCTGCCGCAGCACATCCGTTGCCAGTTCGACGAGCCCGGGGTCTCTCGTCTCCACACTAACGCCCGAGGCGAGAATGTCATTGATTCGGGTGAGGCCTGTCAGCGATTGCGGCGCCAGATAGGCATGCGCCGCTGTCTGCACGTAATTGCCCTGGTCAATCACGCTCTGCGCAGTTGACGCGTCCTTCGGTGCGCTTGCGCTGTTGTCAGAACTGGCATTGGAACTGGAACCGGAGCCGCCGCCGCAAGCGGCAACAGAGGAGGCCAGGAGAAAAACTGCGCTGTACAGCATGGAACGACGATGATTTTTCATGTCAGGGTCCGAAATGAAGGGAGAGGAAGGTGAGAAGGTGTGCACCGTCGGGCGACCTGTGGAGCTTGAACCTGGCAACCATGCAGCCATGCATTCAAGCTGCAGTAACTTCGATTGATTTCAGCTTTCGGGCCAGGACTATTAAGCGCTCAAAATTATTCTTGTAACAATGTTGTCGTCTTTCTTGCAGTCAGGCACTATTAGCCACGCCCCAGGTTCGTTCTTGCTGCTCCGATATAATTCGCTCCTTTGCAAATTGCTCCATCGGATCTGCGGCGGGTCATGCCGAATCCGCATCACCCGCTCTGCCCGCGCATGCAAGAATCCGTATTCCCACATCCCCTGGAAAAAAACATGAACGATCCCCTGGTCTATCTCAACGGCGAAATGACGCCCCTGTCCGAAGCCAAGATTCCCGTGCTGGACCGCGGCTTCATCTTTGGCGATGGCGTCTATGAAGTCATTCCCATCTATGGCCGCCGCATGTTCCGCTCCGGGCAGCACATGGCGCGGCTGTTTCGCAGCCTCGACAAGATCGGCATACCGAATCCGCATGACCTTGACGGCTGGATGGCGCTGATCCAGCAGGTGGTGGATGCCAGCCCGGACGACGACCAGATGGTCTACCTGCAGGTGACCCGCGGCGTGGCGCGCCGGGCGCATGCCTTCCCGGCCGAAGTCATACCCACCGTCTTCATCATGACCAATCCGCTGGTGCTGCCCTCGGCCGAAGTGCGCGGCAAGGGCGTGTCGTGCGTGACGATGGACGACAAGCGCTGGCTGCACTGCGAGATCAAGTCGGTCTCGCTGCTGGGCAACGTGCTGGCAGCGCAGCATGCTGCGGAAAACCAGGTGACGGAAGCGATCCAGTTCCGCGATGGCATGCTGACCGAGGGCTCGTCGTCGAATGTGTGGATCGTCAAGGATGGCGTGCTGTCCGGGCCGCCGAAGGACAACCTGATCCTGGAAGGCATACGCTACGGCCTGATCCAGGAACTGTGCGAGGGTCTGGGCATCCCGATGCAGGTGCGCCGCATCAGCCGCGAGGAAGTGTTCGCCGCCGACGAGGTGATGCTTTCCTCGGCCACCAAGGAAGTGCTGCCGGTCACCCGCATCGACGGCCAGCCGGTTGGAAACGGCGCGCCAGGCCCCATATACGCTAAGTTGTATGAAGCCTACCAGGCAGCGAAAGCCGCAGCCTGAATCAACCAGGAGCGCATGATGGACAAGCTGAACAATACCGGCAACCTGACGAATCTGAGCGATCTGCAAACATCGGAAAGCCTGATCGAGTACCCGAGCGATTTCCCGATCAAGATCATGGGTGCGATGCAGGAAACGTTTGCCGAGGTGATCGTCGAAGTGGTCACGCAGCATGACCCGGAATTCCACGCCGGGCGCATGGAGATGCGGCCGTCGTCCAAGGGCAACTACCTGTCCCTGACCGCCACCGTGCGCGCCACCAGCCGTGAACAGCTTGACAACCTGTACCGCGCGCTGAGCTCGCATCCGATGGTCAAGGTCGTGCTGTAACAGCGCCATGGAAGGCTCGCCCGTTCTCGTTCACCGCGGCCGCGAGCCTTACCAGGCCAGTTTCGACGCGATGCGCGCCTATACCGACGCGCGCACCGCGGCCACGCCCGACCAGCTGTGGATCGTCGAGCATCCGCCGGTCTACACGCTGGGCCTGGCGGCCGATCCCTCCCATGTGCTGGACCCGCACGGCATCCCGGTGATACAGACCGACCGCGGCGGCGAAGTCACCTACCACGGCCCGGGCCAGGTGGTGATCTACCTGCTGATGGACCTGAAGCGGCGCCAGCGCGACGCCCGCCTGTTCGCCCGCGAATTCGTCTGGAATATCGAGCAGTCTGTGGTCGAAACGCTGGCGGCGTATAATCTGGCCGGCGAGCGCCGGGCCGGCGCGCCCGGCATCTACATCGCCGACGGCGACTGGCGCGGCGCCAAGATTGCCGCGCTGGGCCTGAAGATCCGCGGCAACGGCTGCACCTACCACGGCGTTTCCCTCAATGTTTCCATGGACCTCGCGCCCTTCGGCTGGATCAACCCATGCGGTTACGCCGGCCTGGCGACAGTGGACATGCAAACCCTGGGTGTTACCGCACCGCTGGACGGCGTGCAGCAGGCGCTGGCCCGCCAACTCATTGACCGACTGAAAGGATAGTGGCGCCGCCAGGCGCACTGCATACCATGGCATCCAACCCGACCGAGATTGCTTCCTCCGCCTACAACCCGAGCGAGAAGCAGAAAGGCGCCGGCAAAACCGCGCGCATCCCGATCAAGATCGTGCCCGCCGAGCGCATCCCGAAACCCGACTGGATCCGCGTCAAGGCCGGTTCGCCCACCACCCGCTTCTACGAGATCAAGGACATCCTGCGCGCCAACAACCTGGTGACGGTGTGCGAGGAAGCGTCCTGCCCCAACATCGGCGAATGCTTCGGCAAGGGCACCGCGACCTTCATGATCATGGGCGACAAGTGCACCCGCCGCTGCCCGTTCTGCGACGTCGGCCACGGCCGGCCTGATCCGCTGGATGCGAACGAGCCGGAAAACCTGGCCAAGACCATCGCCGCGCTGAAGCTGAACTATGTGGTCATCACCTCGGTCGACCGCGACGATTTGCGCGACGGCGGCGCCGCCCATTTCGTGGCCTGCATCGAGCGCGTGCGCGCACTGTCGCCGGCTACCCGCATCGAGATCCTGACGCCGGACTTCCGCGGCCGCATGGACCGCGCGCTGGAAATCCTGAAGGCCGCGCCGCCGGACGTGATGAACCACAACCTGGAAACCGCGCCGCGGCTGTACAAGGAAGCCCGTCCGGGTTCGGACTACCAGTATTCGCTGAGCCTCCTGAAGCGCTTCAAGGAGATGCATCCGCATACGCCGACCAAGTCCGGCATCATGGTGGGCCTGGGCGAGACCGACGAGGAAGTGCTGCAGGTCATGCGCGACATGCGCGCCCATGACGTCGACATGCTCACCATCGGCCAGTACCTGATGCCGTCGGGCGACCACCTGCCGGTGCGCCGCTACGTGCATCCGGACACGTTCAAGATGTACGAGGAAGAAGCCTACAAGATGGGTTTCGTGCATGCCGCCGTGGGCGCGATGGTGCGCAGCTCCTACCATGCCGACCTGCAGGCGCACGGCGCCGGCCTGGCCTGATCAGGCGCTCGCGCCGGCCAGCGCCGGCAGACTGACCGTGAAGGTGGCGCCCTGGCCGGCGCCACCGCTTGTGACCTCGATCACGCCGCCGTGCAGCTCGACGATATGGCGCGCGATGAACAGGCCCAGCCCCAGGCCGCCGGCATTCTGCGACTGCTGCTTGTTGAAGGCGCCGAACACCTCGGGCAGGAACTGTTCGGCAATGCCCTGCCCGGTGTCGGTGACTTCGATCAAATGCCGCTCTGCGCCGGGCAGCACTTGCAGCCGCACCGTGCCGCCGGCGGGCGTGAACTTCACCGCGTTCGACAGCAGGTTCCAGAACAGCTGCTGCAGGCGCTGCGCATCGCCCCACACCATCAGCTCTTCCTGAGCCGGCAGGGCGGCGCTCAGCGTCACCTGCTTGGCCTGCGCGCCCGGCTCCACGGTGGACAATGCATCCTTCAGGATGCGGATCAGGGAGACATGCTCGGGTCGGATCGCCAGTTGCCCGTTGCGGGTCTGGGCGGCGTCGATCAGGTCTTCCACCATGCGGGTTTCCTGCCCCACGTGCCGCGTCATCGTGCTCAGTTCCCGGCGCAAGCGCTCGGGATCATTCAACTGGCTGCGCAGCAGCATGTCCAGCCGCATCGAGATCGCCGACAGCGGCGTGCGCATTTCATGCGACACGGTAGCCAGGAACACGTCGCGCATCCGGTTCAGTTCATTCAAACGGGCAATCGCCTCCTTCTGCCGGGTGGTGGAGTCGATCAGGGTGCGCAGCAGTTCGGTGTAGACCGTCATCCGGCTCCGCGGCACCGGCGACTCCAGCCGCGCCTGGGTCCACAGCCGCGCGCCGGAAATGCCCAGCTGGCGGGCGATGCGCTCGCAGGCCATGCCGGAAGTGAAGCGGTTGAAGGCCCAGCCATAGACCACCGCGCCATAGACCTTGCCAAACAGGCTCAGGGGCACGGCCTGCACGCACAGCTCCTCGCAGAACAGCCCGCTTGCCTGGCCCTCGGCCGCGGCCTGCATCGCCAGCGCCTGCTCGAAGCGGGTGCCGTCGCCATCCGCGTCCCACAGCGTGGAGCCGGCCAGCAGGGTCGACAGGCGGGATTGCAGGAAAGGGCCGAGGCGGCGCTGGCCAGTGGCGTCATAGGCTGACACCACCAGGCCGCTGGCGGCGGAGAACTGGGCCAGCGCCTGTTCCCAGGCGCCCCAACCGGCGTCGACGTTTTCCTGCTCGGTCATTGACCCTTGTCCATTTCGCGCACCGCCGGCGCGCTCGACTCCGGCAGGCCCCTGCCCTGCGACAGCGCTTCGTCGATCACCGGGCTGCGCCTGGACGGCGAGCGCGCCAGCAGACCGTAATAGGACGAGAACGGCAGTTGCGGCACCGCGCCGCCATCGGCCACTGCCTCATCGTCCTCGATCACCGTGATGCCGCCGTGGCCGATCACGTACTCCTTGGTCAGCTGCTGGTTGTCGGCGCCGCGCACCTTGGGTATCGCAATGGCGCGCCGCAGCCGGGTCGAGATTTCCACATAGTTCAGCAGGATGATGTTGTCCACCAGGTGCGAGCCCTTCAGCTCCTCGCTGATCTGCGACAGGCCCAGCAGTTCCGGGCTTTCATAGTTGAAGAACACGGTGGCCAGGCGGTCCTTGAAGAAGCTGGCCAGCGCATACAGGAAGTCGGCCGCCTCATGGGCGCTGCTCAGTTCATAGACCGCCACCGAGTCCAGCACGACGCAGTCGATCTGGTGTTCCTGCACCAGCCTGGCCACCTTGTCGAAATGCACATCCAGCTCCAGCTCCAGCGGCGACTCGTACAGCATGAACAGCGAGCCGTCGGCCAGCAGCGGCTCTAGGTCGAAGCCGAGCGAGGCGGCGTTGCGCATCAGCTGGCGCGGGTGCTCGTCCAGCGTCACCAGCAGCGCGCGCTTGCCGGCGGCGATCGCGGCGGTCAGGAACTGCACCCCGAGCACGGTCTTGCCGGTGCCCGAAATGCCGCAGACCATGGTGATCGAGCCTTCATAGACGCCGCCTCCCATGATGCGGTCCACCGCCTCGGCGCCGGTAGACAGGCGCTTGCTGGAAGTGGGCTGCTCTTCCGCCACCAGCGGCCGCGACTGCGCGCGCCGATAGACATGGATGCCCACGCCCGGTTCGATGCGCATCGTGTGGCTGCCGCCGATGAAGTCCTGGCCGCGCGACTTGGCCACCGACAGGCTGCGCTGCAGGCGCCTGCGCTGCTCGTTGCGGCTCAGCGAGATGATGGTGTCGAACACGAAGCGCTCATGCGCGAAACCGTCCTTGCCGCCTTCGTCGCGCTCAGCGGTCACCATGGTGGTCACGCCCAGCCTGGTCAGCCCCTCGACCAGCAGGTGCAGGTCTTCCCGGAACGGCATGTCATTGTTTTCCGCATATAGCCGCAGCGGCGTCAGGCCGTCGATCAGCAGCCGGCGCGCGCCGATGGCGGCCAGTTCCGCCGAGAAGGCGCCGTCATTGCTGCGGAACTCGCTGAGCAGCGCGGCCGGGCTGGTCTGGATGATCCGGACCTTGCCGGCGTCGATCAGGCGCTGCAGGTCCCATTCGAAGCCGATGGCGTCGCGCAGCAGCTTTTCCGGCTCCAGTTCGAAGGAGACGATGACGCCCGGCTCGTCATACAGCGCGGCGCCCGCATGGATGAAGCCCAGGCCCAGCGTGGTCTTGCCCGAGCCGGGCTGGCCTTCGATCAGCACATTGTTGTTGCGCGGCAGGCCGCCCAGCAGGATTTCATCCAGTCCGGGAATGCCCATTTTTACCAAGGATACGGCCATGATCTGTTTCCAACTTTTGATGTGAACGGCGCTATGACGGCTGCCGGGAGGCGACGGGCATCGCGCAGCAGGACTGACCCGGCCGCGCGATTTGCCCCTTTAAATTGCAGTCAAATACTACTTCATACAACTAGGCACTGGTCTTAATGCCGAACAATCTTGGGTTTGGGCAAGCAGCAAAAACCCCGGTCAGGCCGGGGTTTTGAAAAGAAGCGCCTGAGGCCCGGACCTCAGGCGGCGAGCGCCTTCTCCAGCAGCTTGTGCAGCTGGGAGAATTCCGGCTCGCCGACATAGCGCTTGATGATGTTGCCTTCCTTGTCGATCACATAGGTGGTGGGCGTCAGCTTGACGTCGCCGAACGACTTCGCCAGTTCGCCTTGGGTGTCGAGCGCCACCTTGAACGGCAGCTGGCGGGTCTGCGCATAGTTGAGCACGTAGTTGGGCGGATCGTAGCTCATCGCCACCGCGATGTATTCCAGGCCCTGGTCCTTGTACTTGTTATAGGTCTGCACCATCTGCGGCATTTCCTTGATGCAGGTCACGCAGGAGGTCGCCCAGAAATTGACCATCACCACCTTGCCCTTCAGGCTCTCGGGCGTGATCTTCTGGCCGTTCAGGTCGGTATAGGTGACCTGCGGCGCCGGCTGCCGCGACGACACGGAAAAATAGGCGACGGCGGCAATGACGACGACAGCGATGCCGGCCAGCAGTTTGATCCAGTTGCGGTTTGCAGTAGCCATGATGAGGACGGGATGAGAGCGGTGAAGAAAGGAAAGGCTGGAATGCGGACATTATAGTCAACACAGCGCCCCTCTGCCGGCGCCGGCGGCCTCAGGGGCGGATGTAGGCGTAGCCTTCCTGCGCCTGCAGCCTGGCGATCTCGACCACGCCGGCCTGCACCAGGCTGATCTCCGGCACCAGTTCGGCCTTGTCGATGTTGTGCGCCGTCAGCGTGTTGTTGCAGACCCGGAATTCCACGCCCTGCCGCGCCAGCGCGGCCACCGCCGCGTCGAACGGCCGGCCGTTGCGCTCGGTCGCGCCCTTCAACAGAAAGCGGATGCCATCGCCCAGCGCCACCACCACGATCCTGGTATCGGGCGCGGCGCGCAGGTGGTTGCGGATGCTGGCCAGCCCGCGCGATGCCTGGTCGATGCCGTCGGCCATGTGATAGACCACCTTCACCGGCTCGGCCGCGCGCGCGGCGCCGGTGACGGCCAGCGGGCCGCCAAGGCACAGGAGCAGGAACAGGCGCCGCTTCATCGCTCGTTATCGCAGGCTATTGCCGGGCGGGCGTGTTCGACATCTGCCGCACGTCGTCCTCGGTGATGTACTCGAACACCTTCACCACCTTCTGCACGCCGGCCACGCCGCGCGCCACTTCGGCTGCGCGGGTGCCTTCCCGCTGGGTCACGCGGCCCATCAGGTAGACCACGGCGCGCTCGGTCACTACCTTGAAGCTGTTGGCCGAGATGTCTTTCGCGTCCACCAGCGAGGCCTTGACCTTGCCGGTGATGAGGGTGTCGTTGGAACGGGAGGTGTAGCTGGCCGGGGGCGCGATCACCAGGTCGTTGACGATGGACTGCACGCCCGAGATGTCGGCGATTTCCCGCTCCACGGAAGTCCGGGTGGCCTCGTCCGGCACTTCGCCGGTCAGCAGCACCTTGCGGTTGAAGCTGTTGATGTTCACATGACCGGCGTTGCCGACCATGTTGGCGACCCGGCTCTCGCCCTTCAGCGCGATGGCCTTGTCCTCGGTCTGGGCGCCGAAGGTGCGGCGGTCGGTGGCGGCGATGGTGCCTACCACCGCGGTGCCGACCGCCATTTCGATGCAGCCCTGCAGGCTGATGGCGATCATGCCGCAGAGCGCAAGCCGCGCCAGCGGACGGCGCCAGGCGGCGGCGTTGGATTGTTGGTTCGCGGCCGCGCCTTCAGTCATTTGCATCCCCTCCGAATAGGGCGACGTCGATGCCGTCGCACAGTATGTGTATGGTCAGTCCGTGTACTTCCTGGATGCGCGCGGTGCGCTCATGCGGCACGCAGATATGCACGTCGCCTTCCGACATCAGCTCGCCGATCACGCCGCCGCCCTTGCCGGTGAGCGCGATGACGCGCATGTCGCGCTCGACCGCCGCCTTGATGGCCGCCACCACATTGGCCGAGTTGCCCGAGGTGGACAGCGCCAGCAGCACGTCGCCGGACTGGCCGAAGGCCTGCACCTGCTTGGCATAGACCTCGTTGTAGCTGTAGTCGTTGGCCACCGCGGTCAGGATCGAGGTGTCGGTGGTCAGCGCCAGCGCCGGCAGCGGCAGCCGCTCGCGCTCGAAGCGCCCGACCAGCTCGGCGGCGAAATGCTGGCAGTCGGCGGCCGAACCGCCGTTGCCGCACGCGAGGATCTTGTTGCCGTTCGATAGCGCGGTGAACATGATTTCCACCGCTTGCGCGATGGGCCCGGAGAGCTGCTCGGCAGCCTGCAGCATGAGCTGCGCACTTTCCTGGAAGTGCTGGAGGATACGTTGGTTTGTCATGATGCGCGATTATAAGGGTAAGTTGAAACGGGCCGCCGGTTCAGGCCTGGATCGCATTCTTGAGCCAGTCCAGCGCGGCGCCTTCGATGGCGACCACGTCGAAGCGGCATGGCGGCGGCATGCGGTAGCGCTGCAGGTAGGTCTGGGCGGCGTTCCACAGGCGCGCCTGCTTGGCGCTGCCGATGCTGGCGGCGGCGCCGCCGAAGGCGCGGCCGGCGCGCCGCCGCACTTCCACGAACACCAGCGTGGCGCCGTCGCGCATGATCAGGTCCAGTTCGCCGCCACGGCAGTGGAAGTTGCGCTCGACCAGCACCAGGCCATGCCCTTGCAGGTGCGCCAGCGCCGCTTCCTCGCCGGCGTCGCCGGCCAGCTGCCGCTGCGTGCGCCGCGGCCCGAGCGTCATTGCGGGCCAGTCAGCGGCGCGGCAGCGCCGTCCTGGTAGACCGCCGGCGATGCGCTGCGCTCGAAGCGGGCGCGGCCGCCGCCGATGCTGGCCTTCAACTTGCCGGTGGCGCCATCGAGCTCGAACACGCCGCGGCGGGCGGCGACTTCGCGCGCCACCTGGTAGGCATCGATGCCCAGCGCATAGAGGCGCTCCATGTCGGCGCTCTTCTGCGCCGCCGGCGGCGGGGCGAACACGGCGCCGGCATCCGGGCGCAGCAGGTAAGGCAGGTCGATGAAGCGCACGCCGTCCATGTCGGGCCGGCGCTCGGCCGCGGACCAGCCCTGGCGGGAGTAAGGATTGAGCTGGGACGTGCCATACATCGGCAGTTCAGCCCCGATGGATTCGCGCAGTTGCCGCGCCTGGGCCGAATCCAGCGCCACGAACACCAGGCCGGGGCGGCCGTTGCGCAGTCGTTCCTGCAGCTGGCCCAGCGCGCTGGCGCTCAGGTTGCCGCCGGCGGCGCTCAGTTCCACCAGGTCGGCCGGCAGGCCGCGGCGCTGCCAGGCGGCCTGGAAGGCGCGCGCGGCGCGGCGCTGCCATGCGGTGGCGGTGGAGACGATCAGCGCCTCTTCGCCCGGCAGGTCGACGGCGGCGAGATCGGCGGCCTGGCGTGCCTCGTCCTCCAGCGACAAGCCCATCAGCAGCAGCTGCGGCTGGGCGCCGGCCTGCGCGCCAACCGCGTCGGCCGGGGTCAGCGCGATGGTGGGCTTGCCGACCGCGCCGCGCGAGGCGATGGCGGCGGCGCCGCTGCGCGACAGCGGGCCGACCATGATGTCCTGGTCGGCCAGCACGCCGTTGTAGGCATCCAGCACGTCCTGGGCGGCATCGCCGGTTTCCACCACGGTCAGGATGATGTTGGGTTCGCGCCGCTTTTCATAGGCGGCGATGAAGCCGTCGCGCACCATGGCGGCGGCGGCGCCCAGGCTGTCCGAGCGCAGCGGCAGCAGCAGGCCGATGCGCACCGGGCCAGCCAGGGCCGCCTGCTCCTGCGGCTGCAGGCTGACATCGGGCATCGGCACCGCCTCGGTCTCGACCGGGCCGGTGTCGGCCGGCCCGCCCGGCATCAGGCTGATGTCGTTCTGGGCCAGCAACGGCAGGGCCGGCATGGCCACGGTTGTATTTGCCTGCGCCAGCGCGCACAATCCGGCCAGCGCCGCCGCCACCAATCCGGTCTTCACTTTTCGGAACGACATTTCGACTCCCAATGACACAACCCGCGTTCAGCTTTTCCGGCGCCCTGCCGCTGCTGCAGGAGATTGTTGCCCAGAATTATCCGGCCTCCGCATTATATGTGCTTGCCACACCCATCGGGAATGTAGCCGACATCACCTTGCGCGCACTGCAGGTGCTGGCCCAGTGCGATGCCATCGCCTGCGAAGATACCCGCAACACCGCGCAACTGCTGTCGCGCTACGGCCTGCAGCGCCCCCTGATCGCGGCCCACCAGCACAATGAGCGCGAAGTCGCGGAAAAACTGGTCGCCCGGCTGCAGGCCGGCGAGCGCATTGCGCTGGTGTCGGACGCCGGCACGCCGGCGGTGTCGGACCCGGGCGCGCGCATCGTCGACGCGGTGCGCTCGGCGGGGCTGCGGGTGGTGCCGGTGCCGGGCGCGTCGGCCGGCATCGCGGCACTGTCGGCCGCTGGCATGGTGAACGACCGCTTCCATTTCCATGGCTTCCTGCCGGCCAAGGCGCGCCAGCGCGAGACCGAGCTGGCGCAGTTGCGCGGGCTGGCCGCGACGCTGGTGTTCTACGAAGCGCCGCACCGCATCGTCGACACCGTGGCCGCGCTGGCGGCGGCATTCGAGCCGCAGCGCCAGGTGGTGTTCGCGCGCGAACTGACCAAGCTGTTCGAGGAGATCCATCGCTGCCCGCTATCGGAAGCCGCGGCCTGGCTGGCGGCCGACGGCAACCGCCAGCGCGGCGAATTCGTGCTGCTGGTGGAGGGCGCACCGCAGCAGGAGGATGCCGGCACGGCGGAGTCGGACCGGGTGCTGTCGATCCTGCTGGAGGAATGCACGGTCAGGCAGGCCGCCGGGCTGGCGGCCCGCATCACCGGGCAGAAGAAGAATGCGCTGTACGAGCGCGCGCTTGCGCTGAAGGCGCAGGACGAAAGCGACGATCAGCGCTGAACGATGATGGGCATGGCGCCGCCGCTGGCCTGCATCTGGCGCGCCACGGCCTCGGCGTCGGCGCGGCTGGCGAACGGGCCGCCATAGAGCCGGAACAGCGTGTTGTTCTGCACGATGTCGACCTGGCGCAGGCTGCCGTTCCAGCGCTGGGCATGCAGCGCCTGCGCGGCCTGCGCATTGGCGGCCTGGGAGAAGGCGCCGAGCTGCAGGTAGAAGCCGCCGGCCGCGGCGGACGTGGTGGACACGGCGGACACGGCGGACATGGCGGGCACATTGGCTACGTTGGCCGCGGCCGGGGCTGCGGCAGCCGGCACGGCCGCTGGTGGCGCCAGCAGTTCGGCCGGCGCGCTGACCATGGCCACCGGCATCGGCACCGCCTCGGTGCTCACGCCCGGCGTTGATGGCGCGGTTGATGGCGCGGCCGACGCCACCGGCGGCGCGGCGCCGTTGCTGCGCGCCAGTTCCATGCGCCGGATCTCGTCGGGCAGGATGCGCTCGACTTCCAGCTGCGCGCTGCCATGGCCGATATAGCCCAGCTTCAGCGCCGCGGTATAGGACAGGTCGATGATGCGGTCGGAGTGGAACGGGCCGCGGTCGTTGACGCGCACGATCACCGTGTTGCCGTTGGACAGATTGGTGACGCGGGCATAGGACGGAATCGGGAAGGTCGGATGGGCGGCCGTCATCTTGTACATGTCGTACGGCTCGCCGGAAGAGGTGCGCTGGCCGTGGAATTTCCGGCCGTACCAGCTGCCGCGGCCGCGCTGCTTGATGGGCTCCTCATTCATCTGCGGCACGTATTCCTTGCCGAACACCACGTAGGGCTTGTTGCCGCGGTTGGCATAGGGCTCGATGCGCGGCTCGGCGTCGGGCACATCCCAGAGATTGTCGGGGATGTTCTCGCCGGGACCGTCGTCCTGGTAATAGCCGCCGCGGCCGGAACCGGCGGGCGGCAGCGAAGGCAGGCCGCGCCGCGCCGGCTTGGCGGAGGCGGTAACGGCGCCGGCATCGGCGCTCTGCTGCTGCGGCACGCTGCCGCAGCCGGCGGCGATGAACGCGACCGCGGCGCACACGAGGGCCGTGCCGGGCCATGGGCGGGATGGCAAGTGCATTGCTTTTCCTTTTTTGTTCTCGGCGCGCCACCCGCGGGCGCGCCTGGTCTGATCGGTGGATCAGGTTTGTACCAGTTTCCGGTGGCGCTGGATGCTCATCAGGATGCCGGCCCCGAGGCCCAGCGTCACCAGGGCGGTGCCGCCATAGCTCATGAAAGGCAGGGGCACCCCGACCACCGGGAGTATGCCGCTGACCATGCCCATGTTGACGAAGGCATAGGTGAAGAAGATCAGCGTGATCGCGCCGGCCAAAAGACGCGCAAAGAACGTGGGCGCATTGGCGGCGATGATCAGTCCCCGGGCGATCAGCATCAGATACAGGAACAGCAGCACGCCGTTGCCGATCAGCCCGAATTCCTCGGAGAATACCGCAAAAATAAAGTCGGTTGTGCGCTCGGGAATGAACTCCAGGTGGGCCTGGGTGCCGTTGAGCCAGCCCTTGCCGGCGATGCCGCCGGAGCCGATGGCGATGGTGGACTGGATGATGTGGAAGCCCTTGCCGAGCGGGTCGGCGGTGGGGTCGATCAGCATCATCACGCGGGCGCGCTGGTAGTCGTGCAGCATGGTCCAGGCGATCGGCAGGCTGGCGCCGCCGGCAATGGCCAGGCCCAGCAGCACCTTCCACGACAGGCCGGCCAGGAAGATCACGTAGAAGCCGGCAGCCGCCACCAGCAGCGAGGTGCCGAGGTCGGGCTGCTTCATGATCAGCACCACCGGAATCAGCAGCAGCAGCGCCGCCACCATGAAGTGGTTCCAGCGCAGCATGCCTTCGCGTTTCTGGAAATACCAGGCCAGCATCAGCGGCATGGCGATCTTCATGATCTCGGACGGCTGGATCACGATGCCGACATTGATCCAGCGCCGCGCGCCCTTCTTGATCATGCCGAACATGGCCACCGCCACCAAGAGCGCCACGCCCACGGTATAGATCGGCACCGCGAAGCGCATCAGGGTCTGCGGCGGCACATTGGCCGCGATGAACATGACCACGAAGGAGACGATGATGTTGCGCAGCTGGTCTTCGACCCGGCCCGGGAAGTCGATGCCGGCCGAGTACAGCGTGACCATGCCGGTGGACATGATCAGGAAGATGATCAGCGCCAGGGTGCCGTCGAAGACGGTCAGGTGGGGTTTGACGATCTGCCAGACCGAACGTTTTTCAGTGAGTTGCATGGTTGCTCAGTCCCGGTTGCCCTGGGTTTCGGCGCCGTCGCGCGGGCCTCCCTCGGAGTCCTGGTCGGCGCGCACCTCGGCCAGCGGCCGGGTGTCGGACAGGTCGATTCTCTCCACTGGCGCTTCATCCTGCGGCCGGCCGCTGCGCTTGCCCAGCAGGTAAAAGTCGAGCGCCTCGCGCACGATGGGCGCGGCGGCGGTGGCGCCGAAGCCGCCGTTCTCGACGATGATGGCGATCGCGATGCGCGGATTGTCGGCCGGCGCGAACGCGGTAAACAGCGAGTGGTCGCGATGCCGCTCGTCGATCTTGTTGGCGTTGTACTTCTCGTTCTTCTTGATCGCGATCACCTGCGCGGTGCCGGTCTTGCCGCCGGCCGCATAGCCGAGGTTGGAGAACACTTTGGCCGCCGTTCCCTCGCGGATCACGCCGACCATGGCCTGCTTGACGATGTCGATGTTCTGCTGCTTCAGCGGGATGCGGTAGCTTTCCTTGGGCACGGTCGGGGTGCGCACCCGGGTGCCGCCGTCCTCCATGGTCTTGACCAGGTGCGGCTTCATCACCACGCCGTTATTGGCCAGGATGGCAGTGGCATGGGCCAGCTGCAGCGGCGTGAAGGAGTTGTAGCCCTGGCCGATGCCCAGCGAGATGGTTTCGCCGGCATACCATTTCTGCTGCTGCGGCCGGCGGTAAGCGGCGCGCTTCCAGGCGGTGGACGGCAGGATGCCCTTCTTCTCATGCTCGAGGTCGATGCCGGTCAGCTGGCCGAAGCCGAACGGCTTCATGAAGTCGTGCATCATGTCCACGCCCATGTCGGCCGACAGCTGGTAGTAGTAGGTGTCGCAGGAATGAACGATGGACTTGTACATGTCCACCGTGCCATGGCCGCCTTCCTTGTCGTCGCGGAACCGATGGTTGCCGAACATGAAATAGCCGGGGTCGCTGATGGCCGACATCGGCGTGCGCTTGCCCAGTTCCAGCGCGGCCAGCGCCATGAAGGGCTTGTAGGTCGAGCCGGGCGGATAGCTGCCCGACAGCGGCCGGTTCACCAGCGGCTTGTCGGGCGAATTGTTGAGCTCGTCCCAGCTCTGCTGGTCGATGCCTTCGACGAACAGGTTGGGGTCGAAGGTCGGCATCGACACATAGGCCAGGATGTCGCCGGTGGACGGCTCGATGGCGATCAGCGCGCCGCGCCGGTTGCCGAAGGCCTGTTCCACCACCTTCTGCAGCTCGATGTCGATCGACAGGATCAGGTTGGAGCCGGGCGTGGCCGGCGTGCGCGACAGCGTGCGCACCGCGCGGCCGCCGGCCGACACTTCCACTTCCTCGTAGCCGGTCTGGCCATGCAGCTGCTTCTCGTAGCTCTTCTCGACGCCTTCCTTGCCGATGTAGCTGGTGCCGTTGTAGTTGGCGGCGTCCTCGGACTCTTCGATCCTTGCGGACTCGCGCTGGTTGATGCGGCCGATGAAGCCGATCACATGCGACGCCACCGAGCCCAGCGGATATTGCCGGAACAGCCGGGCCTGGATGTCGACGCCCGGAAAGCGGTAGCGCTGCGCGGTGAAGCGCGCCACTTCCTCGTCGGTCAGGCGGGTGCGGATCGGCAGGCTCTCGAAGCGCTTGGACTCTTCCAGCTGGCGCCGGAAGCGTCGCCTGTCCTTGGGCTGGATCTCGACGATGCCGGCCAGCAGGTCGATCAGGTCGTCGAGGTCGCGGTCGATCTTCGACGGCGTGATCTCCAGCGTGTAGGCGGCGAAATTGCGCGCCAGCACGACGCCATTGCGGTCCACGATCAGGCCGCGGTTGGGCACCACCGGCACCACCGAGATCCGGTTATCCTCGGCCTGGGCGGCGTAATGGTCGTGCTGGTAGCCCTGCAGCCAGACGAAACGGGCGGCCAGCAGGGAAAAGAAGACGAGCACGAACAGGCCCGCGACCGACAGGCGCAGCCGGAAGTAATGCAGTTCCCGTTCGGTGTTCTTGAATTCAGTCATGCTTGGCGGACTCGGCGGTGAGCAGGATCAGATGGGCCGGGTTTCATCGCGGTCCACGGCGCGCCGCTGCGGCGCCAGCAGCATCCAGGTGACCAGCGGCCACAGCGCGGCGCTGACCAGGCTGGAAGCGAAGTAGTACCAGCCGGGAAACTTGCCGCTGACCAGCGCCTGGATCAGCATCTGCACCACCTGCATCAAGAGCAGCAGCGGCAGCACATGCAGCGCTTGGGTGATGGGACGAAACCACAGCATGCGGCGGTGGATCATGATCGCGAAATAGGACAGCAGCGTATAGGCCAGCGCATTCTCGCCCAGCAGCGACGCATTGTGCACATCCATCAGGAGGCCCATCAGAAAGGCCAGGCCGATGCCGACCTTGCGCGGCTGGTGCACGCTCCAGAAGATCAGCGTCAGCGCGACGAAGTCGGGCACGCCGTACAGGTCGCCCCAGGGCAGCAGGTTGAGCAGGAAGGCGCTGACCAGCGTGATGGCGATGAACAGCGGACTGACCGGGAGCAGGATGTATTGCGGACGGTTCATTTCTTTGCCTCGGCGGCGGACGGCGTGACGACCCGGGTGATGTTCTTCGAGGAGGCGCTGATCACGTTGGCGCCTTCCGTTTTGGCAACGGGCGCGGTTGCCGCCGGCGCTGCCTGCGCGGCGTCCTTGCCGGCATCCTTCGTCTTTTTCTTCGGCAGCTTTTCTTTCTTGTTTTCTTCCGGCGCCGGGCGCGGCAGTTCCTTCTGCTCATTGAGCAGGATCAGGAACTGCTGGTTGCGGTCGATGCCGGCGGTGGGCTGGCAGATGATGCGGGCGAAGGCGTCCGAGGACTTGTGCTCGACCGACACCACGGACGCCACCGCCAGGCCGGCCGGATAGACGCCGTCGATGCCGGAGGTCACCAGCACGTCGCCCTTCTTGATGTCGGCGTTGGCGGCGATGAAGCGCAGCTCCAGCACGCCGGACTGGCCGCGGCCGTAGGCCACGCTGCGCACGCCGCTGCGCACTACCTGCACCGAGATCGCCTGGTCCTTGTCGGTCAGCAGCGTGACCTCGGTGGTGAAGGGATAGAGCCGCGTCACCTGGCCGACCACGCCGGTGTCGTCGATCACGGGCTGGCCCAGCGCCACGCCGTGCTGGGAGCCGCGGTTGAGCACGATCTTGCGGGTGAAGGGGTCGCGGGTGTCGTACAGCATCTCGCTCAGCACCGACTTCACCGGCAGGCGTTCATTGGCGGCCAGCAGGCGGCGCAGCTGGGCGTTTTCAGCCGCCAGGAACTGTCCCTGCTGCAATGCCTGGGCATTGCGCACCTGCTCGGTCTTCAGGGTCGCGTTTTCCTGCTTCAGCGCCGTCATCGTGTTGAGGTAGCCGCCGACCGCATAGGCAGCGTCGCGCGGCGCCAGCGCCGCCACCTGCAGCGGGTAGAGCACGGTGCCGGCCAGCTGTCGCAATACCGCCAGCGTGTTGGTGCGGCCGTCCACCACCAGCAGCACGATGGCGATCAGCGCGAAGATGACGACTTTGGCGCGGGCGGAAGCGCCCTGCTTGAAGAGTGGCGGAGGATAGTATTCCATCGGTGAGGATTATCCTGCCCCGGTCGGGCAGGCCGGGCTGACATGACAAGAAGCGTGCATGCATGACCCGGCATGCCAGGCGCGGCACGCGTAGCGGCCGCGCCCTGCCGGCTTTTATTCGTAAGAGAAAATGGAACCGAGCTTGTCCATGCGCTCGAGCGCCATGCCGGAGCCGCGCACCACGCAGGTCAGCGGATCTTCGGCGACGATCACGGGCAGGCCGGTTTCTTCCATCAGCAGGCGGTCGAGGTCGCGCAGCAGCGCGCCGCCGCCGGTCAGCATCATGCCCTTTTCGGCAATGTCGGCGCCCAGTTCCGGCGGCGTCTGCTCCAGCGCATTCTTGACGGCCGAGACGATGTTGTTCAGCGGATCGGTCAGCGCTTCCAGGATTTCATTGCTGGAAATGGTGAAGGAACGCGGAATGCCCTCGGACAGGTTGCGGCCCTTGACTTCGAGTTCGCGCACTTCCGAACCCGGGAAGGCCGAGCCGATTTCCTTCTTGATGGTTTCGGCGGTCTGCTCGCCGATCAGCATGCCGTAGTTGCGGCGGATGTAGTTGACGATGGCTTCGTCGAACTTGTCGCCGCCGACCCGCACCGAGCCCTTGTAGACCATGCCGCCCAGGGAGATGATGCCCACCTCGGTGGTGCCGCCGCCGATGTCGACCACCATCGAGCCGGTGGCTTCGGAGACCGGCAGGCCGGCGCCGATCGCGGCCGCCATCGGTTCCTCGATCAGGAACACCTGGGAGGCGCCGGCGCCGAGCGCCGATTCGCGGATCGCGCGGCGCTCGACCTGGGTCGAACCGCACGGCACGCAGATGATGATGCGGGGCGAAGGCTTGAACAGCTTGGTGTCGTGCACCATGCGGATGAACTGCTTGAGCATCTGCTCGGTGACGGTGAAGTCGGCGATCACGCCGTCCTTCATCGGGCGGATCGCCTCGATGTTGCCCGGCACCTTGCCCAGCATCTGCTTGGCTTCCTTGCCTACTGCCTGTATGGTCTTCTTGCCGTTGGGTCCGCCCTGCTGGCGGATCGCGACGACCGATGGCTCGTCCAGCACGATGCCGAGTCCGCGTACATAGATCAGGGTGTTGGCAGTGCCGAGATCGATGGCGAGATCATTGGAAAAGTAACTGCGGAGAAATCCAAACATTGAATGGTCCTGAGCGCAACCGGTGCGCGTCGCTTGAGGGGTTATTTGTCGCCCGCGGCAGCCGCTTTGCTGGCGCCTTCAGGCAGTAACCCGACATTCTACCTTATAATTTGTCTCCTACCAGACGATGAAAACAGCCGAATTGCACGCCTAATGCGATGTTTTGCCAAGTTTTTATCGACTATTAGCTTATCTTTAATATTTCCAAAAACCTTTTCCGACAAGCGTCTCGCGCGCATACAAACCATGTCCCTTGCCCTTTCCGATGTCAAAAGATTAGCGATTCTGGCGCAGCTGGACCTGAGCGAGGAGCAGGCCGCCTCCACGCTGACCAAGCTCAACGGCATCTTCGATCTGGTGGAACAGATGAAGGCGGTCGACACCAGCGGCGTGGAACCGCTGGCCCAGCCCATCACTGCCTACGACCAGGCGTTCTCGTTGCGTCTGCGCGACGATATTGCCAATGAGCCAAACCGCCGCGAGGACTATCAGCAACCCGCGCCCGCCACCCAGGACGGCCTGTACCTGGTGCCCAAGGTCATCGAATAAGCCCAGGCCCAGCCACTGCCAAAAGAACCGATCCATGCATACAAAAACCATCAAAGAACTGTCCGCGCTGCTGCAGGGCAAACAGGTGTCGGCCACCGAGCTGGCACGCCACTTCCTGGCGCGCTCGCAGGCCAGCGCCCTCAATGCCTATACCGACATCAACGAGGAGCTGACGCTGGCGCAGGCGCGCGAGGCCGATGCCCGGCTGGCGCGCGGCGACGCCACTGTGCTCACCGGCATCCCGATTGCCCACAAGGACATCTTCGTCACCCGTGGCTGGCGCTCGACCGCCGGCTCGCGCATGCTGGAAAACTATGTCAGCCCGTTCGACGCCACCGTGGTCGAGCAATTCAACGCCGCCGGCGCAGTCACCCTGGGCAAGCTCAACTGCGACGAGTTCGCGATGGGCTCCTCGAATGAGAACAGCCATTTCGGCGCGGTGAAGAACCCGTGGGACCCAAGCGCGGTGCCGGGCGGCTCCTCGGGCGGCTCGGCCGCCGCGGTGGCGGCCGGTCTCGCGCCCGGCGCCACCGCCACCGACACCGGCGGCTCGATCCGCCAGCCGGCGGCCTTCTGCGGCGTGACCGGCATCAAGCCGACCTACGGCCGGGTGTCGCGCTTCGGCATGATCGCCTACGCCTCCTCGCTCGATCAGGGCGGCCCGATCGCCCGCACCGCCGAGGACTGCGCGCTGCTGTTGAACACCATGGCCGGCTTCGATCCGCGCGACTCCACCAGCGTCGAGCGCGACCGCGAGGACTACACCCTGGGCCTGAACGACAGCCTGGAAGGCCTGCGCATCGGCGTGCCCAAGGAATTCTTCGGCCCCGGCCTGGCCGCGGACGTGGAGCAGGCGGTGCGCGCGGCGCTGCAGGAATTCGTGAAGCTGGGCGCGACCCTGGTGGAGATTTCCCTGCCCAAGACCGAGCTGTCGATTCCCGTGTACTACGTGATCGCGCCGGCCGAAGCCTCGTCCAACCTGTCGCGTTTCGACGGCGTGCGCTACGGCCACCGCGCCGCAAACTACACCGACCTGTCCGACATGTACCGCAAGACTCGCTCGGAAGGCTTCGGCGAAGAGGTCAAGCGCCGCATCCTGGTGGGCGCCTATGTGCTGTCGCATGGCTATTACGACGCCTACTACCTGCAGGCGCAGAAGATCCGACGCCTGATCGCCGAGGATTTCCGCCGCGCATTCGAGCAATGCGACGTGATCATGGGGCCGGTGGCGCCAACCGTGGCCTGGGACCTGGGCGCGAAGGCCGACGACCCGGTGGCCAACTACCTGGCCGACATCTTCACCCTGTCGACCAACCTGGCCGGCCTGCCCGGCATGTCGGTGCCGTGCGGCTTCGGCCAGGGCGAAAAGAATGGCAAGCGGCCGGTGGGCCTGCAGCTGACCGGCAATTATTTCAGCGAAGCCAAACTGCTTAACATCGCGCACCGCTATCAGGGCGCAACCGACTGGCACCTGCGCCAGCCGACCGAACAATAAAACAGCGAGGTAAGTATGCAGTGGGAAGTTGTTATCGGTCTGGAGACGCATGCGCAGCTCACGACCCAATCCAAGATCTTCAGCGGCGCGCCGATCCGTTTCGGCGCGGAACCGAACACCCAGGCCTGTCCGGTGGACCTGGCCTTGCCCGGCGTGCTGCCGGTGATGAACCGCGGCGCGGTCGAGCGGGCGATCCAGTTCGGCCTGGCGATCGGCGCCACCATTGCGCCGCGCTCGATCTTTGCGCGCAAGAACTACTTTTATCCCGATCTGCCCAAGGGCTACCAGATCAGCCAGTATGAAATCCCCGTGGTGCAGGGCGGCACCATTTCCTTCATCGTGGAAAAGGACGGCAAGCCGGAGATGCGCACCGTGCAGCTGACCCGCGCCCACCTTGAGGAAGACGCCGGCAAGTCGCTGCACGAGGACTACCACGGCATGACCGGCATCGACCTGAACCGCGCCGGCACGCCGCTTTTGGAAATCGTCACCGAGCCCGACATGCGCAGCGCCGCCGAGGCGGTGGCCTATGCCAAGGCGCTGCATGCGCTGGTGACGTGGCTGGGCGTATGCGACGGCAACATGCAGGAAGGCTCGTTCCGCTGCGACGCCAACGTGTCGGTGCGGCCGGTCGGCCAGCAGGAATACGGCACCCGCTGCGAGATCAAGAACCTGAACTCCTTCCGCTTCCTGGAAGAGGCGATCAACTACGAAGTGCGGCGCCAGGTCGAGCTGATCGAGGACGGCGGCCGGGTGGTGCAGGAAACCCGCCTGTACGACCCCGACCACCGCGAAACCCGCTCGATGCGCAGCAAGGAAGATGCGCAGGATTACCGCTACTTCCCCGATCCCGACCTGCCGCCGCTGGCGATTTCGCAGGACTGGATAGACCGGGTGCGGGAAGCGATGCCGGAACTGCCGGGCGCGATGCGCGAGCGCTTCGTCGCCGACTACGGCCTGCCCGAATACGACGCGGTGGTGCTGACCCAGTCCAAGGCGATGGCCGCCTACTTCGAGGCCGTGGTGGCCGCCGCCGGGCGCGAGCAGGCCAAGCCGGCCGCCAACTGGCTCATGGGCGACGTGTCCTCGACACTGAACCGCGAGGGCGTGGACATTGCCGACGCGCCGGTCGGCGGCGCGCAGCTGGCGCTGCTGTTGAAGCGCATTGCCGACGGCACGATTTCCAACAAGATCGCCAAGGAAGTGTTTGGCGCGATGTGGGAAGCGAAGTCGGATGCGGCGGACCTGGCCGACCAGATCATCGAGTCCAAGGGCTTGAAGCAGATTTCCGACAGCGGCGCGCTGGAAAAGATCGTCGACGAAGTGCTGGCGGCGAACGAGAAGTCGGTGGCGGAATTCCGTTCCGGCAAGGAAAAGGCGTTCAACGCGCTGATCGGCCAGGCGATGAAGGCCTCGCGCGGCAAGGCCAATCCGGCGCAACTGACCGAGCTGCTCAAGCAAAAGCTGGGCGCATGAGCCAGCTGCCGGCCAGCGCTCGACAGGGCCTGGCCGGCGCGGCAGGCGTGTGACGGCCCTATTGCTGCGCCGCTTTCTCCTGCTGCAGTTCGCGGAACCGCTTCAGCATGGCGTCGGTTCGGCTGTTGATCATCAACATTTCCGCTTCATAGTCCCCCAGCCGGCGGCGGCTGGCGGCCACCGCGTGGTCGGCATCCTGCAGCCGCTGGCGCAGGTCGTGGGAAGTCTGCTGCTTGCGTACTGACAGCGCCAGTTCGTCCTCCGCTGCCTGCTGGCGCTTTTCGGCAGCGGCCAGCAGCAGGGTTTCGCGTTTGACGTTTTCCTGCACCAGGAGGATGTTGCGCTGGCCGGACGCGATGATCTCTTCCTCGCTGCGAAAGCGCGCCAGCAGCGCGCGGTCATGATGGCGGCGCTCTTCCGCCGCCAGTTGCTCGGCGCGGCGCGCCGCTTCCTCCCGCGCCTGCCGCTGCTTTTCCTCGGGCGTCGGCGGCGCCGGAATTTCACGGCGGGTAATGCCGCTCCTGTCGACTTCGCGCACCGGGCGGTTGCTGCATTCCGCGATCGGCCGGTCCGAGGTCAGGGTGCGGCCGGCCGCATCCTTGCAGATGTAGATCTTGGCCTGCGCATGCGCCAGCGCCGGCGCCAGCATCAGCAGCCATAGCAGGGCGGGACGCAGGCCGGCCATGTCCGTTTCAGGCGCCGCTGACGCCGTAGCGCTGGCGGTAGGCGGCAACGGCATCGCGGTGCTGCGTCAGGTCGGCATTGCCGCCGGCGGAAATGAAGTTCAGCAGGTCGTTCAGGTTGGCGATCGACACCACCGGCATGCCATAGGCGGCGCCGACTTCCTGCACCGCCGAGTTGGCCGACAGCGCGCTGTCGGCGCCGGAGCGTTCCATGCGGTCGAGCGCGATCAGCACCGCGGCCGGCGTGGCGCCGGCGGCGCGGATCAGGTCCACCGATTCGCGCACCGAAGTGCCGGCGGAAATCACGTCATCGATGATCACTACCCTGCCCTGGAGCGGCGCGCCGACGATGGTGCCGCCCTCGCCGTGGTCCTTGGCTTCCTTGCGGTTATAGGCGAACGGCACATTGCGGCCTTTTGCCGCCAGCGCCACCGCGGTGGCGGACGCCAGCGTGATGCCCTTGTAGGCCGGGCCGAACAGCATGTCGAACTCGACGCCCGAATCGATCAGCGTCTGCGCATAGAAGTCGGCCAGGCGGCCCAGCGTGGCGCCGTCGTTGAACAGGCCGGCGTTAAAGAAATAGGGCGAGGTGCGGCCGGCCTTGGTGATGAATTCACCAAAACGCAGGACGCCTGCATCGACCGAAAAGGCGATGAACTGCTGACGTAGATTTTCCAAGATGGGACCGTGTTGACTGGACTTGCGGGATCGCCATTTTAACGCGAAGTCGTTGCGGCTCCGGGCCAAAAATTCCGGAAGGCAATTGAAAATGCCTGCACGCCAGCGCATGGCCCGCCGCGCCAATTACAATACCGGCTGCCAACCGCCGGCCCCCGGCCTCTTTTCACCACGACTGTTTCCATGCTCAAGATCATTTCCGCCAATCTCAACGGCATCCGCTCCGCCACGTCCAAGGGCTTTCTCGACTGGCTGCCGGCGCAGGACGCCGACTTCGTCTGCATGCAGGAACTCAAGGCCCAGGCGCCCGACATGACGGCCGCCATGCTCAACCCGGAAGGCTATTACGGCTATTTCCACTATGCCGAGAAAAAAGGCTACAGCGGCGTCGGCATCTATGCCCGGCAGCAGCCGCTGCAGGTGATCCAGGGCCTGGGCGTGCCGGAAATCGATGCCGAGGGCCGCTATATCGAACTGGTCTATGAAGGCCTGTCGGTGGTGTCGGTCTACCTGCCTTCCGGCTCCAGCGGCGAGCACAGGCAGGTTGCCAAGTTCGCCTTCATGGAGCATTTCTACAAACACCTGGCCGACCTCGCGCAATGCGGGCGCAAGGTGGTGATCTGCGGCGACTGGAATATCGCGCATCAGGAAATCGACCTGAAGAACTGGAAGGGCAACCTGAAGAATTCGGGCTTCCTGCCAGAAGAGCGGGCCTGGATGAGCGCGGTGCTGGAGGAGCTGCGCTGGGTGGACGTGTACCGCCGCCTGCATCCCGAAACCACCGGCGATGCCTACACCTGGTGGAGCAACCGCGGCCAGGCCTGGGCCAAGAACGTCGGCTGGCGCATCGACTACCATGTCGCCACGCCCTGCATCGCCGAATATGCGCGCACGGCGGCCATCTACAAGGAAGCGCGGTTCTCGGACCATGCGCCGCTGACCATTGCCTATGACTGGGCATTGCAGACGGCATAGACCCGTTATGGGCTTGAAAAATTGCCTGCATAGCTGCGCGACGTGTCAGTCTGCCACGGCGCTGCGTGGCAGCGTATCACTGCAATTCCATGACGCACCGGAAGCGAGCAACCGATGTCAGAAAATCGGCAAGCTCACCATGTCCTGATTCCCGCGCAAGTTCGGCAGCGGTCTTGTTTGCGCCATCAGTGCGGTTAATTTCGTTTGCAGGCAACTTCCCCAGCAGCAACTGCACGACGTCATGCTGCCCGCGGTGCGCTGCATGATGTAGCGCAGTCTTACCTCCGCTATCGGCAATGCAAGCGATCTTTGCAATGATCGGGTGCTGCAGCAACGCTTTCAACGACCCTGCCATGCTGTGCACAATCAACAATAGCAGAATATGTTGTGCATAGTTGCTTTGGGTGTTGATGGCATCGATTACCTGCTGGACCTGGAGCAGGGCGCCAACCATGACGGATTGTCCTTTCCTGATCGCGAGTTCAAGAACGTCGCTGAACGCCAATTTTTCCTGTTGAAAATTGACGGGCCACCTTACTGTCAGGGGACGTTCCGCTTCCGGGCCACGCATTACCGTGGCACGCACCTCCGGCATCTGCAGGAGTTGGGCAAACAGGCCAGCGTCGTCAGCCTGCACGGCGAGCATTAATGGCGTGAAACCTGTTACGGTGCGAAGTCCCAACAAGCGATGCAGCTCCGGAAACGTGCAAAGATAATGGAACAGTGCCCTGTCCCCCGAATGCAGTGCCACGGCAGCCAGGTTATAGGGGCTATTCGATGCTGCCTCAAACTGGCGAACTGAAGCAATTTCAGTCAGCGCGGTAACGGTAGTCACGTCGTCCAGCTTGGCTGCCCACCTGGCGAGCGACATGGTTTCATGTATTCTGACCCAGACCCGTAATGCCGAACCTTGCGGGCGAAGCAGCCTGCCGGGCCAACTCGGGATGCGTCAACAATACCTTCAATGCAGCCGCGCTACGGGAAGCGACAGCCGCTTCCAGCATGGTCTTTCCCCTTCCATCGAGCCGACCCGGAAGCTGCTTGTAAACCGCATCGATCCGCATCAGCCGCTGGAGAACTGCGGGGTGATTTTCATCAATTGCTACAGCAACGGCATCATGGCCCGTTACTGTCCTCTGATACACGCCCTGCACCACTTCATCTACTGCAAGCAGGCTTTCCAACGTTGCCATATCGCCGTTGGCGGCAGCGTGATACAAAGGCGTCAGGCCATATTGGTCAGGGTACGCCGCAAGCTTTCTGCCTTCCGGACATGCCAGCAAGGCCTGCATGACAGAAGGCATTTGCGCGCTTGCTGCTCCATGCAACAAGGAAGCTTTATCGTCACCCAAATAGCCGGCTACTTGTTCCCCGCCCGGGCCTGCCAGTAGCGCCAATGCCCTGGACTCATCCTTGCTCTTGATGGCGGCAAAAAGCTCCTTTGCAATTCCCCGACGCTGGCGTGGCGTCGTGGCCGGTAATACGCGTTTTGCAGGCAAAGCGGACGCTTCGGGCAGCATTGGCGGGATGTCATCGTTTCGATCCCGGGTGGGTGCTGCCAAATGCCGGTTTTTTTTCCTGCTGCCTTTGTTCTTGCCTTGAGCAGGCTGTTTCGATGAAGGCTTTTTCGCGTTGTGCTGCGCGGTCATTCCTTTATCTGGCCCGGATTCCACCAATGGCTGCTCTTCCTCTTCCTGTTTCATTTCCTTGTTCGATTCAAGCAGCGCTCGAGCACGCGCTACGACCTCCTGGCTGACAAACTTCTTCTTTGCGACGCGTGAAGTACTGACAAATCCTTCAGTGTCACTCCTGGCATAAGTTGGCCTGCTAATCGAGTTACGGCCGGAAATTGTCGATGAGGAAAGGCTTGTTTCGCTAACCGTGGTAACTACAGGCTGCGTCTTCAAAGGACGATCGCCCACTACATGGGTCCTCACCGGCTTTGCCCCGGCGCCGGAAACGGGCTTCAGATAGCGGCCCAGCTGCAGCGACAAGGATTGCTGGCCTTCGTTTTCCTCAAGCTCTGATGCGTTCACATCGCCTTCGCTCACGGGTACGGCCGCGCGCGCCAGAGCAGTCAGCAAGGAGGCAGCCAACTCAGGTGTGATCAGATGCTGATTGCGCAGATAAAACAGACCCTTGCGCAAGCCACCGACCGTTTCAGGCTTATTCAATTTCGCCAGCCTGAATTGCATCAGGGTCATCGATGCCTGTTTCGCAGCCAGTTCTATCCGGCTCAGCATCTCCGCGGGTAAAGCGGCTTGTTCATCCTGCTTCTCGACGACCTGCGCGTCAGCGGGTGCAGGCGTTGCAATCCGCTGCAGCTCGTGCTTGTGCCAGGCTTTGATGAAGCTGACGAGATTGGTCAGCGTCTGCAGGGAGAGGCCGAGCAGCTGGTCTGGATCTGCATTGGCCACCATGTCGAGCAGGCGCCTGCCGGCATTGGCATAGCCCAGGCGCTGGTCGGTATTCCAACCGGCTGGCAAACCACTCTCGTGCATTGCCCGCAACAAGTTGACGCACGCAGCCAGTAAGCGGCCCTCGTTTTCCAGCAGGCGTCCCGGTTGCAGGAAGGCGACGCTGGCGATCATCTGCTTCCAGAGTGCGGCAAGCAGGTCTGATTCGGCTTGCGATGGTTCTTGCACAACACCGGCCCTGGCGGATGCTGCTGCGTCTCGTGCCCCGATATCGAGCAGGCGCTTGAAGAGATTGAACAGGCTGGACAGGCCAACGCCACGCTCGGCCAGCAACAACTTGAATGCTGGCTCCGAACTCAGCCAGGCAACCACTTGCGCCAGGGAGTCTTCCTTGCCAACAAACGACACCAGGCCGTATTGAAGCATTGTTGCCAGTTCAGCTGCGGTCTTGCCGAGATTATGTTCGTCCAGTTCCCTGGATAGGCGGCCACTCGTTTTCCAAACCAGCGCCCCGCGCAGAAATTCGCCAAAGACTTCCTTCGAGAACATCTTTACTTCCGGCGCGCAGGCACTGTCGGCCCCAAGCAATCCCGCCTTGTAGGCCCGGCTTATCCAGTTATGCACAGTCAGCATCTGTCCATAACACATGCTTTCAATACCTCGCTGCTGGTCGACGCTGGCAAGCAGGCTGGCAGTAATACCGTCCAACGCATGAAGAGCGTCATCCATCAGCCTGGTGTTGGCGGGATAGGCCGAGAAGCCCTTGACGTTGGCAAAGGCACTCAGGCCGAGGCAGATGGCTTCAACATCAGACGGCTGTTGTAGAACCAAAGCAGGCTGCTTTCCTTGCAGCGCGACCTGCAGACGCTGCGTAAAGGCCAGTACCGCATAACGAAAGCCGGGAACCGGCGCGACGTCCAATTTAGCGCCGATGGCATCATCGATGGCCGCTTGGCTTGTATGCAATTGCGTGCACAACTCATGCAGGCGCTGCAGGGTCCGGGTATCGATCGGATCCATCCCATTCAACACCTCCGTCAACCGACGAAGCGTGGTGCTTGTCTCGGCATGGATGGTTCGCCTTTGGAAAATCGTTGGGCCGGCTCCGCCAGTTCGTTGGCTGACAACGGGCAATGACGACTCGCCGTCTTGATGGGTTTTGTCGGCGGCGGTCTGCCTGGATGACGGTGCGGATACATTGGTGCAACGAGACAACGTCCCGTCGGCGAAAGGAAGGAAGGACATGAAAAAAGCTCATCAGGTTACGCTTCGCCACCGGGAAGCTACGCCCGTGAGTTCACATGCTGGAAAAGCGCGTTCCGCTTTTCCGCACAATGAATCAGAAAATTTCATTAAAGAACTATTTCATTCCGGCTGCGTATCACGTCAGCCGCCATACAACATGGCCGGCTGCAAGGCTGGCCATGTTGCCTTTTGTTCCTCTCACTGCACCGGCGGCACGCCCTTCACATTGCTGCGATAAGGCGGCAATGCGCCCGGTTGCGCATTCACGGCGCGGGCATAGACCGGCATCACCTGCGGCAGGGTTTTCTGGATCTGGGAAATCCGGTTGTTGCCCGACGGATGGCTGGACAGCCACTGCGGCGGCGCGCTCTTTTCCAGCATGGCCATCTTGCGCCACAGCGCCACGCCGGCGCGCGGGTCATAGCCGGCGCGGGCGACCAGGTCCAGGCCCACGGTGTCGGCTTCGGTTTCGTCTTCCCGCGAAAAGCGCAGCAGCGCCAGTTGCGCGCCCTGCCCCACCACCGTCTGGCCGAGCTGGCCCAGGCCGAAGATGGCCGAGCCGAGGTTGGCGCCGAGCTGCAGCAGGCTGCCCTTGGCCACCCGCTCGCGGCCGTGTTCGCGTAGCGCGTGGGCGATTTCGTGGCCGGCGACGATGGCGATTTCATCGTCGGTCAGCTTCAACTGGTCGACCAGGCCGCTAAAAAAAGCGATCTTGCCGCCCGGCATGCAGAAGGCGTTGACGTTGTCCGCCTTGATCAGGTTGACTTCCCACTGCCAGTCGGCCGCACCCTGGTTCCAGCGTGTCGCCTGGGAAATGATGCGGCGGGAAATGGCGCGCACCCGCTGCAGCTGCGGGTCGGTGTCCGGCGCCAGCACGCCTTTCTGGGCAGCCTGCTGCTTCAGTTCCTGGTACTGCATGGTGGCCTGCTCTTCCAGTTGCTTTTCCGGAATCAGGCCGCGCAGCCGGGACATGCGTTCCACGGCGACGCCTTCGTCCTGCTGCGCCAGCGCCGGCACAGCAGGCAGGACCAGGCAAAACAGCAGGGCGGACAGTCGGGGCAGTTTTTTCATCATTTATTCCATGGTGCAATTTTCGGGAGCATCAGCATGCCGGGCAGCGCCAGCACAAAGCACAGAATAAAGAACAGAAACCATCCTGTCTCGGCGACGATATAGCCGACAGCGGAATTGACAAAGGTTCGGGGCACCGCCGCCAGGCTGGTGAAGAGCGCGTACTGGGTGGCGGTGTAGCGCGGATCTGTCGTGGTGGCAATATAGGACACGAACGCGGCCGTTCCCAGCCCCACGCCAAAGGCCTCGAAACCGATCACCAGCGCCAGCAGCACCAGGTCGGCGCCGGCATAGGCAAGCCAGGCAAAACCCAGGATGGCCACCGCCTGCACCACGCCGAAAATCCACAGCGCGCGGTTGATGCCGAGCTTCACCATCCAGACGCCGCCGATGATGCCGCCGGCGATGCTGGCCCAGAAACCGGTGGTCTTGGCGACCGCACCGATCTGCGTCATCGAAAAGCCGAGGTCGATGTAGAACTTGGTGGCCAGCGCCGTGGCCATGCTGTCGCCGAGCTTGTAGAGAAAGATGAAGCCGAGGATGGCCAGCGCGTTGCCCCAGCCGCCGCGCGCGATGAATTCGCGGAATGGCAGCACTACCGCTTCCCGCATGTTCTTCGGCGGCGCGCCGTAGACGCGCGGCTCGGCAATGACGAAGGTGCAGAGCAGCCCGGGCAGCATGAAGGCAGCGGTGATCCAGAACACCGGCTGCCAGGCCATCAGGTCGGCCAGGATCAGCGACAGCGCGCCCGGCACCATGCCGGCCACCTTGTAGGCATTGACATGGATCGCGCCGCCCAGGCCCTGCTCGTTGTCGGGCAGGATCTCGCGCCGGTAGGCGTCGATCACGATGTCCTGACTGGCCGAGAGGAAGGCGATCGCGCTGGCGGCGGCGGCGATCAGCGGCACCTGGGTCAGCGGGTCCAGCATGCCCAACAGGCCAATGCCGAGAAACAGCAGGCCCTGCGTCAGCGCCATCCAGCCGCGCCGGCGGCCGAGCCAGCCGAAGCTGAAGCGGTCCATCAGCGGCGACCAGAGGAATTTCCAGGTATAGGGAAACATCACCAGCGCGAACAGGCCCAGCGCCTTGACGTTCAGGCCGGACTTGGCCAGCCAGGCCTGCATCAGGGACAGCAGGATGAACAGCGGCAGGCCGGAGCTGAAGCCCAGGAACACGCAGATCAGCATGCGCCGGTTCAGGTAGCTGTGCCAGGTCAGCACGTCCTGCTTCATGCAGCCGCCCGCTTGCGCAGTCGGAACACGGCCAGGCTGCCGCGCCAGTTGGGCAGGAAATTCACCGGCTTGCCGGCCTCGTCGAGCGCAACGAACTCCAGCACTTCCAGGCCGACCTCGTTGGCCAAATCCTGGAAATCGTGAATGGTGGCGCAGCGCAGGTTGGGTGTGTCGTACCACTCGTAGGGCAGGCTGCGCGAGACCGGCATGCGGCCGCGCAGCAGCGCGAAGCGGTGCGGCCAGTAGGCGAAGTTGGGAAAGGACACGATGGCCTCGGCGCCGACGCGGGCGATGTCGCGCAATACGCCCTCGACATTCTTCATCATCTGCAGGGCCGACAGGCACAGCACGCTGTCGAAGGCATTGTCGGCGAAGATCGCCAGCCCTGCTTCCAGGTCCTGCTGGATCACCGGCACGCTGCGGCCTATGCAGGCCGGTATCTTGGCGTCGTCGATTTCCACGCCGTAGCCGGCGCACTGCTTGGCGCTTTGCAGGTAGTCCAGCATCACGCCGTCGCCGCAGCCCAGGTCGAGCACGCGCGAGCCCGGCGCGACCCAGTGCGCAATGAAGGCCAGGTCGGCGCGCAATGCGGTCAGTTCATTGAAGTTCATGCAGCCACCATGCTTTCGCCGCTGATTGAAACGCCAGTTTCCAGCTCGCGCCAGACCCGGTTGTAATAGGCCCGCACGGTGGCCATGTAGCGCTCGTCTTCGAGCAGGAAGGCGTCATGGCCGTGCGGCGCGTCGATCTCGGCATACGTTACATGGCGGCGGTTGTTGACCAGCGCCTGCACGATTTCCCGGCTGCGCGCCGGCGCGAAGCGCCAGTCGGTGGAAAACGACACCAGCAGGAACTGGGCGCGGGCCGCGGCCAGCGCCTCGGTCAGGTTGCCGCCGAACGCGGCGGCCGGATCGAAGTAATCGAGCGCCTTGGTGATCAGCAGATAGGTGTTGGCATCGAAGTATTCCGAGAACTTGTCGCCCTGATAGCGCAGGTAGGACTCGATCTCGAAGTCGATGCCGTAGCCGAACTGGTATTCGCCGGAGCGCAGCTCGCGGCCGAATTTCTCGGCCATGTCGTCGTCGGACAGGTAAGTGATGTGGCCGATCATGCGCGCCACGCGCAGGCCGTTCCTGGGCACCACGCCGTGGGCGTAATAATCGCCGCCATGGAAATCGGGGTCGGTCAGGATCGACTGGCGCGCCACGTCGTTGAAGGCGATGTTCTGCGCCGACAGCTTGGGCGTGGAGGCGATCACCATGCAGTGGCGCAGCCGGTCCGGGTACAGCAGGCTCCAGGCCAGCGCCTGCATGCCGCCCAGCGAGCCGCCCATCACGGCGGCGAACTGGCGTATGCCCAGCGCGTCGGCCAGGCGCGCCTGGGCATGCACCCAGTCTTCCACCGTCACCACCGGAAAGGCCGCGCCGTAGGGCTTGCCCGTGGCCGGATTGACATGCATCGGGCCGGTCGAGCCGAAGCAGGAGCCGAGGTTGTTGACGCCGATGACGAAGAAGCGGTCGGTGTCGAGCGGCTTGCCGGGGCCGACCATGTTGTCCCACCAGCCCACGCTCTTGCTGCCGTCTTCCTTCAGGTAGATGCCTGCCACATGATGCGACGCATTGAGCGCATGGCAGACCAGCACGGCGTTGGAGCGGTCGGCATTGAGTTCGCCGTAGGTTTCATAGACCAGCTGGTAGCCGGCAATGGATGCGCCGCTCTGCAGCGGCAGGGGCGCATCGAAGTGCATGGACTGCGGGGAGACGACGCCAAGAGATTTCATGATGGTCCGGTCTGCGGAACCGGGGCAAGCACGCCCGCGATCCCAAATAAAAAAGCCCGAGAGCGCATGCTGTCGGGCTAAGTTCGGGGCTTTTCCAAGCTCGCTTTAGCCGTATTTATGCGGGGAGTCCCCTGGCGCCCGCAAGCTGGGCTGCCGCGCGGTGCGCTGGCAGCCGGTCAAATCGGCGCAGTCACGGAAGAATAGCGAAGTCATGGGGCGGCGTCAAACGGGCGCGCCCGTGGCTCCTATGCGCTGCGCAGCTGCTCCATCGCCTCGTTGATCGCATTGGCTTCCATCAGCCGCAGGATCTTGCGGGTCCTGGGCACGAGCACCGTCAGGTCGCTGTTGAGGATTTCCTGCTTCACCGACAGCAGCTGGGCCGGATGCATCGAGAACTCGCGCAGGCCCATGCCCAGCAGCAGCCGGGTCAGCTTGGTGTCGCCTGCCATCTCGCCGCAGACAGAGACCGGGATGCCGGCCTTGGCGCCGGCCGCGATCGTGGTCGACAGCAGGAACAGCACCGCCGGATGCAGCGGGTTGTACAGGTGCGCCACCTCGTGGTCGACCCGGTCCACCGCCAGCGTGTACTGGATCAGGTCATTGGTGCCGATCGACAGGAAATCCAGCCGCTGCGCAAACAGCGGCAGCGCCAGCGCGGCGGCCGGTATCTCGATCATGGCGCCGACCTGGATCAGCGGATCGAACTTCCTGTTGGCCTCGCGCAGCTGCGCCTTGGCCTGCTCGATCATGTTCAGCGTCTGGTCGATCTCGAAGGCATGCGCCAGCATCGGGATCAGGAGCTTGATCGGTCCGAAGGCCGAGGCGCGCAGGATCGCCCGCAGCTGGGCCATGAACATCTGCGGCTCTGCCAGGCAGTAGCGGATCGCGCGCAGGCCCAGCGCCGGGTTGAGCGCGGTTTCCTCGGCATTGTCCATCGGCTTGTCGGCGCCGATGTCGAGCGTGCGTATCGTCACCGGCCGGCCCTTCATCGCGGTGACCGCCATCTTGTAGGACTCGAACTGCTCGTCCTCGGTCGGCAGGCGGTTGGCATAGCCGGCGCGCCCCATGAACAGGAACTCGGAGCGGAACAGGCCGATGCCGGTGGCGCCCGCCTCCAGCGCCGCCGCGCAGTCCTGCGGCAGCTCGATGTTGGCCAGCAGCGTGATCTCGGTGCCATCCTTGGTGATTGCCGGCGTCTTCTTCAGCTTGGACAGCTTCTTGCGCTCGCGCAGCATGCGCGCCTGGCGCTCGCGGTACTGCTCCAGCACCACCGGCGGCGGATCGACGATCACCACGCCGGCGTCGCCGTCGATGATGACCCAGTCGTCCTGCGCGATCAGGGCCGAGGCGTTGTACATGCCGACCGCGGCCGGGATGTCGAGACTGCGGGCGACGATGGCGGTATGCGAGTTCTGGCCGCCCAGGTCGGTGATGAAGCCGGCGAAGGCGCGGTCGCGGAACTGCAGCATGTCGGCCGGCGAGATGTCGTGCGCCACCACGATCATGTGGGCGGTCGAGTCGGGCGAACTGGCCAGGCCGGCCAGCGTGGAGGCGGTGCCGGTCAGCACCTTCAGCACCCGCTCGCCGACCTGCTGGATGTCGTTCTTGCGCTCGCGCAGGTAGGTGTCCTCGATCTCGTCGAACTGCGCCGACAGCTCGTCGATCTGGGTCAGGAGCGCCCATTCGGCGTTGTAGTGGCGGCTGCGGATGATATCGAGGGGCATCTCGGAGATCATCGGGTCCGACAGGATCAGCGCATGCACATCGATGAAGGCGCCCAGCTCCGCCGGCGCATCCGGCGGCAGCTCGCGCCATACGGCCTGCAGTTCCTGGTGCACGGCCGCGATCGCGTTCTGCAGGCGCTGCACCTCCGCTTCCACCTGCTCCTCGCTGATCAGGTAATGCTTGACGTCGAGCGCGGCCGAGGCCAGCAGGTGCGCGCGCCCTATCGCGATGCCGCGCGATACCGGTATGCCATGAAGCGTGAAGGATGCCATTGATGTGTGCTTGTTCTGGTGGATCTGCGGGCCGCGCCTACTCACTTTCGCCGAATTTTGCCTGGATCAGCTGCGACAGCGCGTCGAAGCATGCCTGCTCGTCGGGCCCGTCGACTTCCAGACTCACCACGGCGCCCTTGCCGGCCGCCAGCATCATCACGCCCATGATGGATTTCGCATTGACGCGGCGCTTGTTGCGCGTCATCCAGACTTCGCTCTTGTACTTGGCCGCCAGCTGGGTCAGCTTCGCCGATGCGCGCGCATGCAGACCGAGCTTGTTGATGATTTCTATGTCTTGCTGAATCATTATTGGTCTGTTCTTGTTGGTTTCAGGTAGGGGAAAGTCGGACCCGGTTGTCGACCCGCACGGCGCCGTTCTGGCCGCCGGCCAGCGCCATCTCGACCACCACATCGATGGTGTCATTGCGATACGTCAGCGCCCGCAGCAGCATCGGCAGGCTGATGCCGGCCACCACTTCCACGTGGCCCGGCTCGCACAGCGGCAGCGTGCAGTTCGACGGCGTGCCGCCCATCACGTCGGTCATTACCAGCACGCCGCTGCCGTCGTCGATGCGCCGGATCGATTCCGACGCCAGCCGCCGGACTTCGCCGGTGTCCTGGTCGGCATTGACGTCGATCGCCTCCAGGCGCTCGGGCCGGTTGCGAAAGACATGGGTTGCCGCGTCGATGAATGCCTGCCCAAGCGGCGCATGGGTCAGGAGCAGAATGCCAACCATAGGAGGGTGATCAGAAACGGAAAGCCTGCATTAAACCACGCCCGCCGCGCGTTCCAGCGCATCGATGAACTTCTCGGCGACGGAAAAGCCGGTCTGCTGCTCGATTTCCTGGAAACAGGTCGGGCTGGTGACATTGATCTCGGTGAGGTAGTTGCCGATCACGTCCAGGCCCACCAGCAGCAGGCCGCGCTGCCACAAGGTGGGCGCCACGGTCTCGCCGATCTCGCGCTCGCGCGGCGTCAGCGCCCGCGCCACGCCCAGGCCGCCGGCGGCCAGGTTGCCGCGCACTTCGCCGCCCTGCGGTATGCGCGACAGGCCGAAGGGCATCACCTCTCCGCCGATCAAAAGCACCCGCTTGTCGCCGTCGACGATCTCCGGAATGTAGCGCTGGACCATGATGGTGCGGCGGCCGTTGTCGGACAGCGACTCGATGATGGAACCCAGGTTCATGCCGTCTTCCCGCACCCGGAAGATGCCGGCGCCGCCCATGCCGTCCAGCGGCTTCAAGATGATGTCCTGGTGCTCGCGGTGGAAGGCGCGGATGCGGGCATTGTCGGTGGTGACGAGCGTCGGCGCGGTCAGCTGCGGAAACTGGGCAATGGCCAGCTTTTCATTGTGGTTGCGGATCGCTTCCGGCCGGTTGAACACCTTCGCGCCATGGTTCTGCGCGACTTCCAGCAGGTAGGTCGCGTAGATGTATTCCATGTCGAACGGCGGATCGGTGCGCTCCAGCACCGCGTCGAAGTCGGTCAGTGCGCGCGCCACCGCCGGCTCGGCCTGGTACCAGTCGTCGGCATTGCCGGTCAGGTGGATGCGGGCGATGTTGGCGACCACGCGGCCGCCCTCGATGGCCATGTCGCGATGGCGGAAGGCATACAGCTCGTGGCCGCGGCGCGCCGCCTCGACCATCATGGCGTAGGTGGTGTCCTTGTAGATCTTGAAGGTGGAAAGCGGGTCGGCGAGGAAGGCGATCTTCATGTTGTTAATACACTTCCGGATTCGGGTCGGTTTTTTCGAGTTCGATCGAGGCGGCCAGCAGCGCCAGGCGGGCTACCACGCCGTACATGTAGAAACGGTTCGGCGCGGTGGTGCCGGGCCGCGCATGCGGGTCGGGCAGCGCATGCTGCTGGGCGAAGGCCAGCGGCACGAAATGCGCGCCGGGCGCGTTCAGGTTCTCGTCGGCGCCGCGCTCGGCATGCACCCGATAGAAGCCGCCGACCACGTAGCGGTCTATCATGTAGACCACCGGCTCGGCCACCGCGTCGTTGATGTGCTCGAAGCTGTAGACGCCTTCCTGCACGATCACATTGCTCACTTCCAGCCCGTCCTTCACCACCGCCATCTTGTTGCGCTGCTTGCGGTTCAGGTCGCGCACCTCGCTGGCGTCGCGCACCGTCATGATGCCCATGCCGTAGGTGCCGGAATCGGCCTTGACGATGACGAACGGGGTTTCCTTGATGCCGTATTCCTTGTACTTCTTGCGGATCTTGGCCAGCACCGCGTCGACCGCCGTCGCCAGCGCATCCTCGCCCACCCGCTCCTGGAAGTCGACCGGGCCGACCTTGGCGAAATACGGGTTGAGCATCCACGGATCGACATCGATTAGCTTGGAAAACTTCTTGACCACCTCGTCGTAGGCGGAAAAGTGATTGGTCTTGCGCCGCACCGCCCAGCCGGCATGCAGCGGCGGCAGCACGTTCTGCTCGTGCAGGTCTTCCAGTATCGGCGGCAGGCCGGACGACAGGTCGTTGTTCAACAGGATGGTGCAGGGATCGAAGTTCTTCAGGCCGACGCGGCGGCCATTGGCCAGGATCTCCAGCGGTTCGAGCGTAAGCGTGCCGCCGTCAGGCAGGTTGATCGGCGTCGGCTCCTTGATGGTTTCGTCCAGCGTGCCGAGGCGGATGTTCAGGCCAGTCTGGCGGAAGATCTGCATCAGCCGCGCCACGTTCTGCAGGTAGAAGGTGTTGCGGGTATGGCGCTCCGGAATCATCAGCAGGTTCTTGGCGTCCGGACAATATTTCTCGATCGCCGCCATCGCCGCCTGCACCGCCAGCGGCAGCATCTCGGGCGAGAGGTTGTTGAAGCCGCCGGGGAACAGGTTGGTGTCGACCGGGGCGAGCTTGAAGCCGGCATTGCGCAAGTCCACCGAGCAGTAGAACGGTGGCGTGTGCTCCTGCCATTCCAGCCGGAACCAGCGCTCGATGGCAGGCGTGGCGGCGAGGATTTTCTTTTCGAGATCGAGCAGGGGGCCGTTCAGGGCGGTGACGAGATGCGGAACCATGATGAACTTTCTTTACATTACGTCTACAGTGACGCAGATTCTAGCGGGATTCCCGGCCTAGCGCCGGGTGGCAGGACAAGAGATGTGCAGCCAACTGCGAGCAGAATGGGGGCATACCGCCGGTTTTAAACCGCTGGCCCAAAAAAAAGCGCCCCGTGGGGCGCTTGAGGGGCCGCTGGCGGCCAGGAGGTATGACAGGGTCAGGCGTGGTAGGCGGATTCGCCGTGGCTGGTGATGTCCAGGCCTTCGCGCTCTTCCTCTTCCGGCACGCGCAGACCGACGATCAGGTCGACCAGCTTGTAGGCGATGAAGGACACGACGGCGGACCAGACCACGGTGGTCAGCACGGCCTGCAGCTGGATCCAGACCTGGCCGGAGATCGAGTACTCCGGCGACACGGCATTGGCCACATAGTCATAGATGCCGCTGCCGCCCAGCGAGGGCGAGGCGAACACGCCGGTCAGCAGGGCGCCCAGGATGCCGCCCACGCCATGCACGCCGAACACGTCCAGCGAGTCGTCGGCGCCGAGCATGCGCTTCAGGCCATTGACGCCCCACAGGCAGATGATGCCGGCCAGCAGGCCAATCACCAGCGAACCCATCGGGCCGACGAAGCCGGCGGCCGGGGTGACGGCAACCAGGCCAGCGACGGCGCCGGACGCAGCGCCCAGCATCGAGGGCTTGCCCTTGGCCATCCACTCGCCCATGGTCCAGGTCACGACCGCGGCGGCGGTTGCCAGCATGGTGTTCAAGGTTGCCATGGCGGCCAGGCCGTTGGCTTCCAGGCCGGAGCCGGCGTTGAAGCCGAACCAGCCCACCCACAGCAGCGATGCGCCGATCATGGTCATGGTCAGCGAGTGCGGCGCCATGGCTTCGCGGCCGTAGCCGATGCGCTTGCCGATCACGAAGGCGCCCACCAGGCCGGCGATGGCGGCATTGATGTGCACCACGGTGCCGCCGGCGAAGTCGAGCGCGCCCTTCTGGAACAGCCAGCCCGAAGCGGCGGTGGCGGCTTCAGCGGCGGCGGCGTCGGTATAGGCGTCCGGACCAGGCCAGAACCAGACCATGTGGGCGATCGGCAGGTAGGAGAAGGTGAACCACAGCACGGTAAACAGCAGCACCGCGGAGAAGCGCACCCGCTCGGCAAAGGCGCCGATGATCAGGCCGCAGGTGATGGCGGCGAAGGTGGCCTGGAAGGTCACGAAGGTGAATTCCGGCAGGACCACGCCCTTGCTGAAGGTGCCGGTCACGGTCTCGACCGTGATGCCCTTCAGGAACAGCCTGTCGAACGAGCCGATGAAGCTGCCTCCCGGCGTGAACGCCAGCGAGTAGCCGTAGATTGCCCACAGCACCATCACCAGCGAGAACACCGTGAAGACCTGCATCAGCACCGACAGCATGTTCTTGGAGCGGACCAGGCCGCCGTAGAACAGCGCAAGGCCGGGGATGGACATCATCGCCACCAGGATGGTGGCAACCGTCATCCAGGCGACGTCGCCCTTGTTGGGCGTGGGTGCGGCGGCGGCCGGCGCTGCAGCAGCGGCAGGCGCCGCCGCGGCGGGAGCAGCCGCGGCCGGCGCGGCGGCTGCCGGTTCGGTGGCGGCCTGGGCCACCACGGTGGCGGGCGCCTTGGCGGCGTCATCGGCGGCGAAAGCCGAGTGACCAAAGCCGATGGCGCACATCAACATGCCAGCGGCGAGCAGTTTTGCAAATGGTTTTTTCATGTTGTCATCCTTACAGCGCTTCTTTGCCGGTTTCACCGGTACGGATACGCACTACCTGCTGGAGGTCATAAACGAAAATCTTGCCGTCGCCGATCTTGCCGGTGCGGGCCGCGGTCTCGATGGCCTCGATCGCCTGCTCGACGATGGCCTCGTCCACCGCGGCCTCGATCTTGGTCTTGGGCAGGAAGTCGACCACATACTCGGCGCCGCGGTACAGCTCGGTATGGCCTTTCTGCCGTCCGAATCCCTTGACTTCCGTGACCGTGATTCCCTGCACGCCTATGGCGGACAGGGCTTCGCGCACTTCGTCAAGCTTGAAGGGTTTGATGATGGCGGTGATGAGTTTCATGGGAAGCTCCCGGGTGTCAGAAGGTTTTCGAGATCGACAGCACCGCGCCGGTGTTGCCTACCCGCTTGGTGCGGCCATTGCTGTCGACAGCGGTATAGAGGTTCTTGTCGGCATCGGTGCCGACGATGGCCAGGCCCACCGTGGCAAAGCCGAAGTCGCGCGCCACGCCGACCTTGTAGTCGTTGTAGTTGAAGTCGCCATAATGACGCACCCACTGGCGGCCGGCATGCAGCGTCAGCGTGGTCTTTTCGGCAACCTCGAAGGTGGCGTTGAGGTCGAGGTAGCCGGAACCCTTGGAATTGCCGTTCGGTACGGCGGCAGTGGCGTTGTTCAGGCCAAAGAAATCGGTCAGGCCGTAGCTGTACTTGGCCGAGAACCACTTGTAGGCGCCAGCGAAGTAGACTTCGCCGTTGTTGTATTTCTCGCCCGTGTTGCCAACCTTGGCAGCCGGGTAATAGTAGTAGAGCAGGCCGATGTCGGCTGTGAAGTCCGGCATCACCTCGAACTTGTAGCCGCCGTAGAAATCCATTTCCAGGCCGGCGCCATTGTTGTACTGGTTACCGCTGACGTTGGAGTTCCAGTTGCCCAGGTAGAAGCCGCTGCTGTGGGAATAGTCAAAGCCGCCCTGCACTGCCGGCTGCTTGAATGTCTGCGAAATGCCGCGGAAGCGATAGTCCGACACCACCGCCACATTGCCGGTGAAGGTATGCTCGGGCGTCGGCGCGGCGGTCTGCGCATGGACGGAAACGGACAGGGCACTCAGCACTGCGGCGGACAGGATCAGCTTTTTCATGAAATTCCCTTAAAGTTATTGGCGCGTTACGTTCTTTTGCTTTGTTCAGGTACTCTGTCCTAGCATTAGCATGAGGCGTGCCAGCCGATGGAGTAGTGGCAGTTGCGCTATGTAATGCATCACCGATCGACCTGTATGATTCAAAACAAGCGATCTCCGAACGCACCGTCGTGGAGCGCACCGCGAACGTGCGCACCAAATAAGAGCAAAACTTCCATTCATCGAGGAAAATCATGAACAGATCCAATTTTTTCAACGACTTGCAGAGCAAAATCGGCCAGGTCATCGACAATTCGCCCGCGAAGGACCTGGAGAAGAATGTCAAGGCGATGCTGAGCCAGGGGTTTTCCCGGCTGGATCTGGTGACGCGTGAGGAATTCGACGTGCAGATGCAGGTGCTGGCCAAGACCCGCGCCAAGGTGGATGCGCTGGAAGCGCGCCTGGCCGAACTGGAAGCCCTGCTCAGGGACAAGCAGGGCGGCGCCTGAGGCAGCCGCGCCGGCCGGGACGTTCAGATGCAATAACGGTTGCGGCCAGCTGACTTGGCCTGATACAGCAGGCCGTCCGCGCGCTGCATCAGCGCCGTCCAGTTGCGCTCGTCGTCCTGCGGCTGCAGCACGGCAAAGCCCATGCTGACCGTCACCGGAAGATTGTCGCGGAAGCGGTAGCGCCTTACTTCGCCCAGCAGCCGTTCCGCCAGCATGGTGACGCCTTCCCGGTCCATGCCGGGAAAGATGATGCAGAACTCCTCCCCGCCGTAACGCCCGACGATATCGATATTGCGGCAGGTGTCCTTCAGGATGTGGCCGATGTCGGTGATCACATGGTCGCCCGCGTCATGGCCCAGCTGGTCGTTGATCTTCTTGAAATGGTCGATGTCGATATAGGCGACTGCCAGCGGCCGGCCCAGCCGCTGCGCCACGTCGATCTCGCGCTTGCCGGCCGCCACGATGGCGCGCCGGTTGTAAAGGCTGGTCAGTTCGTCATGCGTGGCCATCTGGTGCTTCTCCGCCACCATGCGCTCGAAGTACAGCAGCAGCAGGGCCATGGCGAACAGCAGCGTGCTGACCATCGGGATCATGTAGACCACCACGACCCCGGCCCCGGCCGCGGTATCGGGCAGGAAATGCGGATGTTCGCGATAAATGCCGATGGCGCGCGCGCTGAACGTGACGAAGGACACCAGCGCGGCGACAAAGGCGAGCATGCCGGCAAAGGACGGAACCGGGTGCCGCCGCTTCCAGAGTTCCAGCAGATTCAGCAAGGCCAGCAGCGCCATGGCAAGCGAGGACAGCAGCGCGCGCTGCCGCAGCGGTTGGTCCAGCAGCATGGACAGCGCAAACAGCGCGGCGAATCCGGCCAGGATGACCCAGCCCAGAATAGTGCGCCGGCGGCGGTAGAACGCCCGCACGCCCCACCATTGCGTGACCATGCCGGCGATGATCGCGGTGTTGCCTATCACGGACAGGACAAACTTCGGCGCGCCGGCATTGATGATGACAATTAGCACGCCCACGGCGGAAAGCAGGCCGGAAAGCGCCCAGTAACGCGTGCAGCGTTCCGCCGGCGATGCGTAGAACGTGCCCGCCATGATGATGGCCACAGCCAGTTGCACCGCCATGGTTGCCGTAGCGGCAGTAATCGGGTCCATCTGCATCGAAAGAGTTAACTCCAGGAAATTTTTCGGGACGGAAAAACTGGTCGGTACATCATAGCCGATCAACCGTTCCGTACCGCTGACGACGCCAGCCTGCTTTGTTAGCGCCGCCCGGTTGAAGTTACCGACTGCCTTGCGTATCTTGCGCTCTCGGTCTGAATACCTGCGTCGACGACGCGCAACCCGGTTTGCCCTTCGATGACGGAGCGAGCATGACATTGGCAGTGTTGAAAAGTCGTTCGTTGACAGGCATGGCCGCACCGGAAGTCACGGTGGAAGTGCATCTGGCCAACGGTTTGCCGGCTTTCACCATCGTCGGGCTGCCGGACACCGAGGTCAAGGAATCGCGCGACCGGGTACGGGCCGCGCTGCAGAATGCCTGCTTCGAGTTCCCGGCGCGCCGCATCACCGTCAATCTGGCGCCGGCCGACCTGCCCAAGGAATCCGGCCGCTTCGACCTGCCGATTGCGCTGGGCATCCTGGCGGCATCCGGCCAGATGCCCGCAGACCGCCTGGACGACTATGAATATGCCGGCGAACTCTCGCTGTCCGGCCAGTTGCGGCCGATCCGCGGCGCATTGGCCATGACGTTTGCCATGCAGCGGGCCGGCAGCACCCGCCGCGCCTTCATCCTGCCGCGCGCCAATGCCGACGAAGCGGCGCTGGTGACCGGCGCCACCGTGCTGCCGGCCGATTCCCTGCTGCAGGTGTGCGCCCATTTCGCCACGACGGATCCGCAGCAGCGGCTGCAGCGCCACCAGGCCTGCCTGTCGCCGCAGCCGTATCCCTATCCCGATCTGTCCGACGTGAAAGGGCAGGCCCATGCCCGCCGCGCACTGGAAATCGCCGCGGCCGGCGGCCACAGCCTCTTATTGATCGGGCCGCCGGGCACCGGCAAGTCCATGCTGGCATCGCGCCTGCCCGGCATTCTCCCGCCGATGACGGAAGAGGAAGCGCTGGAATCGGCCGCGCTGCAGTCCCTGACCGGCAGCTTCGACCCATTGCGCTGGAAATCCCGCCCCTATCGCGCGCCGCACCACACCGCCTCCGCGGTCGCGCTGGTGGGCGGCAGCAGCAGCGTGCGGCCAGGCGAGGTGTCCCTGGCCCACCGCGGCGTGCTGTTTCTCGATGAACTGCCCGAGTTCGAGCGGCGGGTGCTGGAGGTATTGCGCGAACCCCTGGAGTCGGGATGCATCACCATTTCCCGCGCGGCCAGGCAGGCGCAATTCCCGGCCCGGTTCCAGCTGGTGGCCGCGATGAACCCCTGCCCTTGCGGCTACTTCGGCCACCAGGCAGGCCGCTGTCGCTGCACGCCCGACATGGTGAACCGCTATCAGGGCCGGATTTCCGGCCCGCTGCTCGACCGCATCGACCTGCAGGTCCAGGTCGGGCCGATCGCCCAGGAGGAGCTGCTGGCCGGCGGCAGCGGCGAAACCTCGGACGCGGTGCGCGTCCGGGTCGAGCAGTGCGCCCGGCGCCAGATCGGGCGCCAGGGCGAACTGAATGCGGCGCTGGCGGGTGCCGGCCTGGAAAGCGCCTGTCATACGAGCCCGGAGGGCGAACTGCTGCTGCGCAATGCCATGTCGCGCCTGGGATGGTCGGCGCGCGCCTACCACCGCGTGCTGCGGGTGGCACGGACCATTGCCGACCTGGCCGGCAGTGAGGAGATCGGCCAGGCCCACATTGCCGAAGCCATCCAGTACCGGCGCGCGCTCCGGCATGACTGAAGGCTGAAGGCGCCAGGCCGGATCTCCTACGGGAACGCGCAGGCTTGCCAATTCCTGCTGCGTTGCATCAGTGAAACCTGGCTTCTTCTGCTGCATAATGCGTCGACGGTCCGGCACATCCGTGCGAACAAGGGCCGAATGATAATCAGGAGACCATCTTGGATCAGTCCAAACGAACCCTATTGAAAACCGCGGCAACCGCGGGCATTGGTGGCCTGGCCGGCTGCGCCATTCCGGGCAGAGCCAGCCATGACACGAAAACGCCCTTTGCGGTGGCCCAGCCCATGCTTCCCATCGTGGGCAGCAGCGAGATGTTCCCGGTGCGCCGGATTTACTGCATCGGCCGCAACTATGCCGCCCATGCCCGCGAGATGGGCTCCGACCCCAACCGCGAACCGCCGTTCTTCTTCCAGAAGCCGTCCGATGCGATTCAGCTGGTGCCGCCGGGCCAGACCATCGACCATCCCTATCCAACGCTGACCAAGAACTATCACTACGAGATCGAACTCGTCGCCGCGCTCGGCAAGGGCGGCCGCAATGTGCCGCTGGACCGGGCGCTGGACCTGGTGTACGGCTATGCGATCGGTCTGGACATGACCCGCCGCGACCTGCAGCGCGGCATGGGCGACCAGAAAAAGCCCTGGGAGATCGGTAAGAGCTTCGACCATTCAGCGCCGATCGGCCCCATCCATCCGGTGAGCTCGACCGGCCATTTCAGGAATGGCGCCATCTGGCTCAAGGTCAACGACGCAGTCAAGCAGCAGGCTAACCTGGACCAGATGATCTGGTCCGTGGCCGAGCAGATCAGCAAGTTGTCCGAGGCATTCGAGCTGATGCCGGGCGATATCATTTACTCCGGCACGCCTGAAAACGTCGGGCCGGTGGTGCGCGGCGACATCATGGAAGGGCATATCGACGGCCTGCCGAACATCCGCGTGAAGGTGGTATAGCCGGGCGTGGAAACTGGCGACAGATTGTGTTCGCGCAAAGAATAAATACTTGGATGGCAATACCATGAATTCGGTTCTTCGCTGAAGCACCACTCCCTGGAAGTTTTTAGCCCGTGCTGCAAGCGCGGGCTTTTTCTTGGGCGGCGCTGTGCCGTGCTCCGCTGTTATGATTGCGCGCATGCCGAATTTCCGCCGTGTCCTCTCTGCCCTGCTCCTCTGTGCCACGCTTGCCGCCTGCTCGCCCGACTACAACTGGCGCCAGGTGCAGCCGGCCGACGCCACCTTCGTCGCCCTGTTCCCCGCCAAGACATCCAGCCATACCCAGCAGGTCAACCTGGACGGCATACGCACCGACATGGCGATGACGGCGGCGGAAGTCAACGGCGTGATGTTTGCCATCGGCAGCGCCAGCCTGCCCAGCGCAGCGCTGGTGCAGCCGGCGCTGGCGGCAATGAAGACGGCGATGGTGAAGAACATCGGCGGCGCCATCGCCAGCGACAAGGCAGTGGCCGGACCGCTGCCCTTGAATGAAGTGGTGGCCGATGGCAGCCGCAACGGCCGGCCGCTGCGGCTAACCGCCCGCTTCGGCGCGCGCGGCCAGCGGGTCTATCAGGTGGTCATCATCGGCGCGCCGCAGGACGTGCCGGCGGAAGCGGTGACAACTTTCTTCGACTCCTTCAAGCCGGGAAGCTAGCGGTATTGCAGCGAGCAGCCTTGCGCTCGCGCCAGCGTCGGTTTTGCGAGCGTGCTATCGTTTTGCCCATCTTGTTCAATACGAAAGGGTCTTTATGCTGATCACATTCAAATCAAAGGCCGCCGCCGAAATCCTGATGTACAAGGAGCATGCCAAGCGCATCCTCGACCTGCTGGGCAAGAACCCTGACCAGGGCGTCATCACCCCGCCGGAAATGCCGAACGCGATCACCGTGCTGGAGAAGCAGATCGCCGAGAGCCGGGCCCACTCCGCCGCGGAAGAACTGCAGCGCGACGTAGCGGCGCATCATGGCGATGACCATGACGACCACGACCATGAACCGGCGCAGGTGGTGAGCTTTGCCAGCCGTGCCTATCCGCTGCTGGAAATGCTGCGCGCCGCAGACCGCGAGCAGCAGCCGGTGGTCTGGGGCGTCTAGGCCGTAGCACGAGTAGCGCAGGCCGGGCGGCGGGTCCGTTACAATCCCGCCTTTGCAGCGGATTCCCGCCTGTCTTTCTGCCTTCAGCCGACCCGTGACCTCTCCTTACCCCAAACATGATTCCCTCGCCTACAGCCTGCTCGGCGCCGCCCGTGCGGTAGCCCTGGTGCGCACCGGCACCGCACTGCCGCAGGCGCTGGCACGCGTCAACCAGACGCTGTCGGCCAGCCCGCAGGCACGCGGAGCGATCCAGGACATCGCCTATCGCGCCATGCGCGCACGCGGGCGCGCCGACGCGCTGGTGCAGGCGATGACCAGCAAGCCGCCGCAGCCGCCGCTGCTGCTGGCGCTGCTGGAATGCGCGCTGGCGCTGCTCGATACCGATGCCGGCGCCGATGCCGCCTATGAGGCCTATACGGTGGTCGACCAGACGGTCAGCGCCGCCGGCGCCGACGCCGAGCTGGCGCATGCGCGCGGCATGGTCAATGCGGTGCTGCGCCGCTTCCTGCGCGAACGCAATGCGCTGGCCGCGCAGCTGGCCGGCAACCGCGAGGCGCAATGGAATTATCCGCAATGGTGGATAGACGCCGCCCGCACCGCCTACCCCGCTGCATGGGAGCAGCTGCTCGCAGCCGGCAACAGCCTGCCGCCGCTGACGCTGCGCGTAAACCGGCGCAAGACCGACATGGCGGCCTACCTGGCGCTGCTGGAGCAGCACGGCATGGCGGCGCAACAACTGGGGCCTGACGCGGTGCGGCTGGCGCAGCCGGTGCCGGTGCAGCGCATTCCCGGCTTCGGGCAGGGCTTAGCGTCGGTCCAGGACGCAGCCGCCCAGCTGGCCGCGCCGCTGCTGGACGCGCAGGACGGCATGCGGGTGCTCGACGCCTGCGCCGCGCCCGGCGGCAAGACCGGCCATCTGCTGGAATGCGCCGCGCTGGACCTGGTGGCGCTGGACCAGGACGGGCAGCGGCTGCAGCGCGTGGCCGACAACCTGCAGCGCCTGCAGCTGCAGGCCAGCCTGCAACAGGGCGACGCCGCGCGCCAGGACTGGTGGGACGGCAAGCCGTTCGACCGGATACTCGCCGACGTGCCCTGCACCGCCTCGGGCATCGTGCGTCGCCACCCCGACATCCGCTGGCTGCGCCGCAAGGGCGACGCCACGCAGCTGGCGACGCTGTCGGCACGCATTCTCGACAACCTGTGGCAGATGCTCGCGCCGGGCGGCAAGATGCTGTTCGTCACCTGTTCTGTCTGGCCGCAGGAATCGGAAGGACAGGCCGCCGCCTTCGCGGTGCGCCATCAGGCCCTGCGCCTGCCCGCGCCTGGCCAATTGTTGCCCGTTTCACAAGCCGGACAGGATCACGACGGCTTGTTCTACGCGCTATTCCAAAAGCCGGGCGTTTGATACCATGGCCCAAACAATTTCCCGGGCTGCAAGCCTGCGATAGCGCGTGATTCGACGATTTTTCCTCTGGTTCTGGCTGGCAGCGGCACTGGCGTCCATGCTGACACTGGCCATGCCAGCGGCGCATGCCGGCGATGTCGAGATCGCGGAAGCCAATCTTGAATACACCGACGAAGGCTACAAGCTGGCCGCCGTCTACCAGTTCGATCTCAACCGCAGCCTGGAAAGCGCCATCGCCCGCGGCATACCGCTGTACTTCACCACCGAAGTCGTGATCCGCCGCCCGCGCTGGTACTGGCTCGACGAGCGCACCGCCAGCGCCACCCAGACCATACGGATTTCCTATAACGTGCTGACCCGGCAATACCGCGCCGCCATCAATGGCAGCAATCTGCAGCAGAGCTTCGCTTCGCTGGACGAAGCCATGTCGCTGGTGCGGCGGCCCGGGCGCTGGCTGGTGGCCGGGCCGGATGCGCTCAAGCCGGGCGAGTTCTATTCCGTGGCGCTGCGCATGGAGCTTGACGTCGCCCAGCTTCCCAAGCCCTTCCAGATCCATTCCATCAACAGCAGCGACTGGCGGCTTTCCTCCGACTGGCGCTACTTCACTTTCAGGGCGGACGGCAAGTGACGCGGGTGCTGCGGTATGTGCTGGTCTTTGGCGGGGCGATCACCGGCATCCTGTTATTCCTGCTCGCCTCCGCATCCGAAAATTCGGTGTTCTTCGACCAGAACTATTCCTGGCTGCTGGGTTTGAACGCATTGTTCGCCGCGCTGCTGCTGGGCCTGGTCACGACCCTGCTGCTGCGGCTGTACCAGCGTTACAAGCAGCGCCGCTTTGGCTCGCGGCTGATGACCAGGCTGGTGATGCTGTTTGCGCTGATCGGCATCCTGCCCGGCACCGTGATCTATGTGGTGTCGGTGCAGTTCGTGTCGCGGTCGATCGAATCGTGGTTCGACGTGCGGGTCGAGTCGGCGCTGGAAGCGGGCCTGAACCTAGGCCGCACCGCGCTGGACTCTTCGCTGGCCGACCTCAACGCCAAGGCGCGGGCCATGGCGCTTGAACTGGCCGACTATTCCGACGCCAGCCAGATCACCCAGCTTTCCAGGCTGCGCGACCAGAGCCAGCTGCAGGAAGCGCTGATCGTCACGTCCAGCAACCGGGTGGTGGCCAGCGCCGGCGGCAACATCGGCTCGCTGGTGCCCGAACTGCCGACGGCGAACATGCTGAGCCAGGCCCGCCTGACGCGCGGTTTCGCCGCCATCGAAGGCAGCAGCGAAGGGCTGGACCGGCTGCGCGACGGCAAGCCGAAGGCAGCCGACCCCGGCGCCGGCCTGAGGCTGCGCGTGGTGGTCGCCATCCCCGGCAAGAGCAGCGACCTGTCGCTGCAGAACGAGGCCCGCTTCCTGCAGCTGATGCAGCCGGTATCGCAGCAGCTCGCGGCTGACGCCGAGGCCCTGCGCGCCGCCTACAGCGAATATCAGGCGCGCTCGGTGGGCCGCACCGGCCTGCGCAAGATCTACATCGTGACGCTTACCCTGACCCTGCTGCTGGCCATCTTCGGCGCCGTCACCAGCGCCTTCCTGATCGCCAATGACCTGGCGCAGCCGCTGCTGCTGCTCGCCGAAGGCACCAAGGCGGTGGCCGAGGGCAACCTGTCGCCGCGGCCCATCGTCGCCACCAGCGACGAGCTGGGCACCCTGACGCAGTCGTTCAACACGATGACCCGCCAGCTGTTCGACGCCCGTGCCGCCGTGGAGAGGAACCGCACCGAACTCGAAAACGCCAAGGCCTATCTGGAATCGGTGCTGGCCAACATGTCGGCCGGCGTGATGGTGCTGGACGGGCAGTTCCGCCTGATGAGCTGCAATGAATCGGTGGACCGCATCCTGCAGCATGACTTCGAGCCGCACCTTGGCCAGCCACTGTCGGAGATCGAGGGCCTGTCCGCCTTTGCCGACGTCATCATCCGCGCCTTCACCGAGCAGAGCGCCAAGTCGGCCGGCGAGCATGGCAACGACTTCCACTGGCAGCAGCAGATCGAGATACCGCGCAGCGTCGGCGATGCCGAGGTCGAAAACAACATCACCCTGCTGGCGCGCGGCTCGCGGCTGCCGGTCGACAGCGCAACCGGCTACGTGGTGGTGTTCGACGACATCTCCGACGTCATCTCCGGCCAGCGTTCGATCGCCTGGGGCGAGGTGGCACGCCGGCTGGCGCACGAGATCAAGAATCCGCTGACGCCGATCCAGCTGTCGGCCGAGCGGCTGCAGATGAAGCTGGAAGAAAAGCTGGCCCCTTCCGACGCCGCCATGCTGGGTCGCGCCACCAGCACCATCGTCAGCCAGGTGACGGCGATGAAGCGCATGGTCGACGACTTCCGTGACTATGCCAAGACGCCGCCGGCGGTGCTGTCGCCATTGAACCTGAACGGGCTGATCGAGGAAATCCTGGCGCTCTACATGAGCGGCGACGAGCGCGACATCATCCATGCCGAACTGGCGCCGGACCTGCCGCGGGTGATGGGCGACGCCACCCAGTTGCGCCAGCTGATCCATAACCTGCTGCAGAATGCCCAGGACGCGGTGGCCGAACGCGCGGATGCCGAGGCTGAACCGGCCCGCATCGATCTGGTTACCGAGACGGTGCACTTTCCCGGCTCGGACGGCATAGCCCAGACGGCGGTGCGGCTGACCATCACGGACAACGGCCCCGGTTTCGCGGCCAAGATCCTGGCCCGCGCCTTCGAGCCCTATGTCACGTCCAAGACCCGCGGCACCGGCCTGGGCCTGGCGATGGTGAAAAAAATCGTGGAAGAGCACGGCGGCCGCGTCGATATCCAGAATCGGCGCAATGTCAGCGGCGCTAAAATAGTCATACTGCTTCTGAAGCTGGCGTCCAATGCCGAAGAACTAACGAAAAGCTAACAAGATCAGGCAGCGCCACACAGACAAGTAGAATGCACGGTCCGGGAGTGATCCAAATCTGAATTAACCAAGGCAAGGAAATGGCAAATATTCTGGTAGTTGATGATGAGATGGGCATACGTGAATTGCTCTCGGAAATACTGGGCGACGAAGGCCATGTGGTGACCATGGCCGAAAACGCCCAGCAGGCGCGCCAGATTCGCGCCAGCACCACTCCGGACCTGGTGCTACTCGATATCTGGATGCCGGACACCGACGGCGTCACCCTGCTCAAGGAATGGCAGCGCGACCGCATGCTGACCATGCCCGTCATCATGATGTCGGGCCATGCGACGATCGACACCGCCGTCGAGGCGACCCGCATCGGCGCGCTGAATTTCCTTGAAAAGCCGATCTCCCTGCAAAAGCTGCTCAAGGCGGTGCAGCAGGGATTGTCGCGCGGCCAGGACGTGGCGCGCGCCAGCACGCTTTCGGCGGTGGCAAGGCCGATCCCGGCGCCAGTCAGCGAGCCGCTGCCGGCAGCCGCGCCGGCCGTCCAGGGTGCGCCGGGCGGTGTGCAGCCGCAAGCGCCCGAAGCGCCCAAGGCGCCCGAGGAAAAAGGCTTTACGGTATCCTTTGAACTGCCGCTGAGGGAAGCGCGCGACGCCTTCGAGCGCGCCTACTTCGAGCATCACCTGCAGCGCGAGGGCGGCAGCATGACTAGGGTGGCCGAGCGCACCGGCCTCGAACGCACCCACCTGTACCGCAAGCTCAAGCAGCTTGGCGTCGAGCCCGGCAAGCTGGGCCGACGCAGCGGATGACGGCAGTCACGCTGGTCACGGGCAGTTCCTACGCCGCGCGCGAAGCGGCCATCGCGGCGGCGCTGCAGCCCGGCATCTCCGCGTCTGCCATCCTGGAAGGATTGCCGGACGGGAAACCGGACTCTCCCCTGCAACAGGCGCTGCCGGCGCAGCAGATCGTGCGCATTGCGCCTGGCTGCCCCTGCTGCACCGGCAGCCTGACCATGCGTGTGACGCTCAACCGCGTGCTGCGCCAGGCGCCGCAGCATCTCTTCATTGCGCTGGCCGACACCAGCCACCTGGCGCAATTTCGCGCCTTCCTCCGAACCGATTCCTATAGCCGGTTATTGACCTTGACAGAAGACCTGCATATTGCGTCTTGAAATGCGGCGCGCGGGCGCCATGTTCTGTGTCAGCAGCGGGAAATTTCTTCCGGCAATCAGCAATCGCACGAGGAGCATACATGAACCTGATCTACAACAGCGACCAGTACAGCGTAGTGGAGTTCGGCGCCGACCAGGCGCGTGAGGCCTTGCGTTTCGGCGGTTATGAAATCATGGACAAATCCGGACGCCGCGAAATCTTCATCAATGGCGCGCTGGCCGAATCCTTCCGCCAGCATGTCCAGGACCTGATCGCGCAAGAGCCCAGCATGGAGGAAATCGACGACTTCCTCGGCAACTTCGACGAAATGATGCATCAGCCGGTGCGCCTACACTGATCACCGTAGCGCGCGCGGCGCCGTAATTGCCGATGGCGCCGCCCTGAAAGATCGCGGCATCCGGGTATACTGCCGCGATGCATGCCAATTCAAGTCCCATCCACAGTACCCAGCCAGGAATGCATGACGACCTGGCGCAGCAGGTGGCCAAGCACGCGGCCACGGTGTTTCGCAAGCCTGTCACCGATTACAACCGCAGCGCCTTCGAGGCCAGCATCTCGGCCTGGGAAGCGCATGGCAGGCCGCCACTGATACTCGACGCCGGCTGCGGCGTGGGCCTGTCCACCCTGCACCTCGCAACGCGTCATCCCGACCATTTCGTGATCGGCATCGACCAGTCGGCCGATCGCCTGGCGCGCCAGGTGCACTGGCCCGATGCGCTCCCCGCAAACTGCCTGCGCCTGCGTGCCGACCTGGTGGATTACTGGCGCCTGATGCTGGAATCCGGCGTGCGGCCGGCGCGGCAGTATCTGCTTTATCCCAATCCCTGGCCCAAGAAGCAGCACCTCGGCCGGCGCTGGCATGGTCATCCGGTGTTTCCCGCCGTGGTGGCCTTGGGCGGGCAGTTTGAATGCCGCAGCAACTGGCGCATCTATATCGACGAATGCGCGGCGGCGCTGACCCAGCTGACCGGCATGCCGGTGCAGGCCGAATCGTTCGATGCGGTTGCGCCGATCACGCCGTTTGAGGAGAAGTACCGCGCATCGGGCCATGCCCTCTGGCGCTGCCGCCTCGCCCTGCCCTCCTCCGTTGAACAACAATAAAAGGCTGCAGCATGGACCGCCTGCAATCAATGCGCGTATTTTCGAAAGTGGTTGAACAGGGCAGCTTCGCCCGCGCCGCCCAGGTGATGGAATTATCGAATGCGGTTGTCACCCGCCACGTAGCCGACCTGGAAAACCATCTGGGCACCCGGCTGCTCAACCGCACGACGCGCAAGCTGTCGCTGACCGAGACCGGCCAGGCCTACCTGGAACGGGTCAACCGCATCCTGGCCGACATCGACGATGCCGACGCCATCGTCACCTCCCAGTCGAAAAAGCCGACCGGCACCCTGCGCATCTATTCGCAGCTGGGCTTTGGCAAGCAGCGCCTGGCCGAGCTTCTGCCGCTTTACGCCGCCGCCAATCCCGAGGTGACGCTGGATGTGACGCTGTCGGACCGCACCATCGACCTGGTGGAGGAAGGCTACGACATCGGCATCTTCACCGGGCTGCAGAAGTTCGACGCCAGCATGATCTCGCGCCAGCTCGGCATGGCCGAAGTGCTGCTGTGTGCCTCGCCCGGCTATATCAGGCAGCGCGGCGAGCCGCGCGTGCCCGAGGACGTGACAGCCCATGACTGCCTGAATTTCTCCAACGTGGACCTGCTGCGCAATCACTGGCCGATCGCCACCGACACCGAAGCCGTCAACATTCCGATCCGCAGCCGCATGCTGAGCAACAACAGCGAGCTGCTGCGCAACTGCGCCGCCGCCGACATGGGCCTGGTGGTCGGACCATCCTATGCCATGATCGACGACATCAAGAGCCACCGGCTGGTGCGGCTGCTGGATCAATACCGCCTGGGGCAGATGGCCGTGATGCTGGTCTATCCCAGCCGGCGCCAGATGTCGGCCAAGGTGCGCAGCTTCATCGACTTCATCACCGAGCGTTTCCCGCACCCCGAAACCGATCCGTGGTGCGGCAAGTAACGCAGGCAATGCCGCATCCGTGGTAGTGTATTTTCCTTTTTGACGAAGCTTCTTCCCGATTCCGCCATGTGCCAGCTTCTTGGAATGAACTGCAATGTTCCGACCGATATCGTGTTCAGCTTCACCGGCTTCGCCACTCGCGGCGGCCGCACCGACAACCACAATGACGGCTGGGGCATCGCCTTTTTCGAAGGCGCCGGCGTGCGCCATTTCGTTGACTACCAGGCCGCCGTCGCCTCGCCCATCGCCGCGCTGATCAAGCAATGCCCGATCAAGTCCAAGAACGTGATCGCGCACATACGCAAGGCCACGCAGGGACGGGTGGCGCTGGAAAATTGCCATCCTTTCGTGCGCGAGATGTGGGGCCGCTACTGGGTGTTCGCCCATAACGGCGACCTCAAGGAATTCCGCCCGGTGCTCGATGGCGCCTTCCGTCCGGTCGGCACCACCGACAGCGAACTGGCCTTCTGCTACCTGCTGCAGCGGCTGCGCAGCCGCTTCGGCGACAGCATGCCGGCGCTGCCGGAGCTGACGATCGCCTTGCGCGAACTGACCTCCGAAATCGCCTCGCATGGCGTCTTCAACATGATGCTGTCCGACGGCTCGGCCCTGTTCGCGCACTGCTCGACGCATCTGCATTACCTGGTACGGCAATATCCGTTCGCCGAGGCCCGCCTGTCCGACGAGGACGTGATCGTGGACTTTTCCCAGGTCACCACACCCCGCGACAAGGTGGCCATCATCGTCACCGCGCCATTGACCACCAATGAGACCTGGCTGCCCTTCGAAGCCGGCGAAATGAAGGTCTTCATCGACGGCGAGCCGATCGCGCCAGCCTGAGCCGAGTAGCTGGAACAACTACAGCAGCGGACCCAGCCAGGAAGCGACCTTTTCCCAGGCCTTTTCCTTCAGGGGCCGGTCCAGCCACTGCTCGTAGGTGATGCGGCGGGCTTTCTTCAGGTCCTGCTCGAAGATGGCGATCTGCTGGCGCGCGAAGCCGGCGTCGTAGATGTTCAGGTTGGCTTCATCGTTCATCTGGAACGAGCGGTCGTCGAAATTGGTCGAGCCCACCGAGACCAGCAGGCCATCGACGATCATGACCTTGCAGTGATACATGGTGGGCTGGTATTCGCTGATCTCCGCGCCCGCCTGCAGCAGTTCGCCCCACATGCCGCGCGATGAACTGCGCACCGCCTCGGCATCGATGTTCTTGCCCGGCAGGATGATCTGCAGCCGCACGCCGCGCTTCATCGCATCGATCAGCGCGTTACGGGTCATTTCATCCGGCACGAAGTAAGAAGCGGAAATCTGGATGTTGTGCTCGGCCGCCGTGATGGCCAGGAGGTACATCAGGTGCATGCTCTCGCTGCCGCCGGAGGGCGAACTGCTGAAGACCTGCGCCCGCGCCGTACCCGCCTGCACCTGCGGCGGAAAGTAGTCGTCGCCATGCAGCACCTTGCCGGTGGTCTTGGTCCAGTTGTCGATCAGCACCGCCTGCATCTGCGCCACCACCGGGCCCTCGGCGCGGAAGTGGGAGTCGCGCCAGTGGTCCGGGTCTTGCGCATTGCCGGTCCATTGGCCGGCGATGCCGACGCCGCCGGTGAAGCCGATGCGGCCATCCACCACCAGCAGCTTGCGGTGCGTACGGTTGTTGATGCGGCCCAGGTTATACCAGCGCAGCGGATGATACTGCCGCACTTCCACGCCGGCCTGGCGCATCTGCTCCAGGTCCTTGTCATCCATCTTGGCGCTGCCGACCCAGTCGATCAGCAGATGCACCTTGACGCCGGCGCGGGCGCGCTCGGAGAGGGCCTCGGCGAACTCGCGGCCGATTTCCTCGGACCAGTAGATATAGGTTTCGAAATTGATGGTCTTCTTCGCGCCGCGTATGGCTTTCAGCATCGACGGGAAGATCTGGTCGCCGTTGAGCAGCGCCTCGACCTTGTTGCCGTCGACGATCTGCGGCCCGAGCATAATGCCCATCGAGCGCTGGAACTGCGGGTCCGACACCGCGTAGAGCCGCGGTATCTCCTGCTTGATCTGCTTTTCGCCGGACGAGAAATTGACGACCAGCAGGGTGACGAACAGCGTGGCCAGAATGCTGACGATGGCCACTATCACTTTGCTGCGGGTGGTTTGCGGTCTCCAGATCATTTCTCGTTGGCTGCAGTATGGATGAGCCAGCTTAGCAGCAATGATCGGGGCCAGGCTTGCGCCGGATCGATTGCAGGAACGACAACGAAAATGAAAAACGCCCGCGGTATCGCGGGCGTCGGTTGCGGCAATCGATCCGGTCCTTGAGGCCGGATGCAGGTGATCACAGGTTGGGCGCCAGCCAGCGCTCGACCTCCTCTTTCGCCACGCCACGCCGCGCCGCCATGTCTTCGACCTGGTCCATGCCGATCTTGCCGACGCTGAAGTACTTCGAGTCCGGATGCGCCAGGTAGAAGCCCGACACCGCCGCGCCCGGGTACATCGCGTAGGACTCGGTGAGCTGCATGCCGATTTCCTCGGCCTGCAGCACGCGGAACATGTCGGCCTTGACCGTGTGTTCCGGGCAGGCCGGATAGCCCGGCGCCGGGCGGATGCCCTGGTATTCCTCGCGGATCAGCGCCGCATTATCCAATGTCTCGTCCGCCGCATAACCCCACAGGTCGCGCCGCACCCGCTCGTGCATCTGCTCGGCGAAGGCTTCGGCCAGGCGGTCGGCCAGCGACTTCAACATGATGGAGGAATAGTCGTCATGCGCGTCCTCGAAGCGCTTCTCGTGTTTCTCGATGCCGATGCCGGCGGTCACCGCGAACATGCCGATGTAGTCGGCGATGCCTGAAGCCTTGGGCGCGATGAAGTCGGCCAGGCACTGGTTGGGCCGCGCCACGCCGTCGATCACGGGCTTGACCGTCTGCTGGCGCGCGCCATACCAGGTGAAGGCCACTTCACTGCGGGTTTCATCGGTATAGATCTCGATGTCGTCATCATTGACGCTGTTGGCCGGCAGCAGCGCAATCACGCCATTGGCGGTCAGCCAGCGACCATCGATCACCTTCTTCAGCAGCGCCTGGCCTTCCTCGAATACCTTGCTTGCCGAGGCGCCCACCACTTCATCGGTCAGGATCGCGGGATAAGGCCCGGCCAGGTCCCAGGTCTGGAAGAACGGACCCCAGTCGATGTACTGGGCCAGCTGGGCCAGGTCGACATTCTTGAACACCCGGCGGCCGATGAACTTCGGCTTGACCGGCGCGAACTGCAGCTGCGCGCGGTTCTTGCGGGCGTCGGCCAGCGACAGCATCGGCACCGCCTTGCGGTTGGCATGCTGCTCGCGGATGCGTTCATAGTCGGTGGCGATGTCCTGCACATACTGGTCGCGCTGCTCGGGCGTGAGCAGCGACTGCGCCACCGACACCGAGCGCGACGCGTCCGGCACATAGACCACCGGGCCTTCATAGTTCTGCGCGATCTTCACCGCAGTATGGGCGCGACTGGTGGTGGCGCCGCCGATCAGCAGCGGGATCTTCAGCATGCGGAAATGCGGGTCGCGCTGCATCTCCTTGGCGACATAAGCCATTTCTTCGAGCGACGGCGTGATCAGGCCGGACAAGCCGATGATGTCGGCATTCTCGGCCTTTGCGCGCGCCAGGATCTCCGAGCAGGGCACCATCACGCCCATGTTGACGACCTCGAAGTTATTGCATTGCAGGACCACCGACACGATGTTCTTGCCGATGTCATGCACGTCACCCTTGACGGTGGCGATCACGATCTTGCCCTTGGGCTTGGCGGCCACGCCGGTCCTGCGTTCCTCTTCCAGCTTTTCCTGCTCGATGTAGGGAATCAGGTGCGCCACCGCCTGCTTCATCACCCGCGCCGACTTCACCACCTGGGGCAGGAACATCTTGCCTTGGCCGAACAGGTCGCCGACGATGTTCATGCCATCCATCAGCGGCCCTTCGATCACCTGGATCGGCCGGCCGCCGCTGGCCAGCAGCTCCTGCCGCGCTTCCTCGGTATCCTCGACGATCCACTGGGTGATGCCATGCACCAGCGCATGCGCCAGGCGCTGCTGCACCGTGCCGGCGCGCCATTCCAGGCTTTGCTCCTCCTTCTTGCCGCCCGCCTTCAGGGTGCCGGCGAATTCGATCATGCGCTCGGTCGCATCCGGCCGGCGGTTCAGCACCACGTCTTCCACCCGCTCGCGCAGTTCGGGAGCGAGCTCGCTGTAGACGCCCACCATGCCGGCATTGACGATGCCCATGGTGAGGCCAGCCTGGATCGCGTGATACAGGAATACCGTATGGATGGCTTCGCGTGCCGGGTCGTTGCCGCGGAAGCTGAAGCTCACATTGGACACGCCGCCGCTGATCTTGGCATGCGGCAGGTTCTCGCGTATCCAGCGGGTCGCGTTGATGAAGTCGACCGCGTAGTTGTTGTGTTCCTCGATGCCGGTGGCAATGGCGAAGATGTTGGGGTCGAAGATGATGTCTTCCGGCGGGAAGGCGACCTTCTCGATCAGCAGGTCATAGGCGCGCTTGCAGATCTCGATCTTGCGCTCGAAGGTGTCGGCCTGGCCGGTTTCATCGAAGGCCATCACGATCACCGCCGCGCCATAGCGCCGGCACAGCTTGGCCTGGCGCAGGAATTCCTCTTCGCCTTCCTTCATCGAGATCGAATTCACCACCGCCTTGCCCTGCACGCATTTCAGGCCGGCCTCGATCACGGACCACTTCGACGAGTCGATCATGATGGGCACGCGGGCGATGTCGGGCTCGGACGCGATCAGGTTCAGGAAGCGCGTCATGGCCGCCTGCGAATCCAGCATCGCCTCGTCCATGTTGATGTCAATGATCTGCGCGCCGTTTTCCACCTGCTGGCGCGCCACCGCCAGCGCCTCGTCGTACTGCTCATTCAGAATCAGCCGGGCAAAGGCCTTGGAGCCGGTCACGTTGGTGCGCTCGCCAACGTTGACGAACAGCGAGTCTTCATTGATGGTGAACGGCTCCAGGCCGGACAGCCGCATCGCGGGCGGCACTTCCGGCAGCTTGCGCGGGGCGATCGTCTTCACCGTGTCGGCAATGGCGCGGATATGGTCGGGCGTGGTGCCGCAGCAGCCGCCGGCGATATTGACGAACCCGCTTTCGGCGAAGTCCTTCAGCAGCGACGAAGTCACGTCCGGCGTCTCGTCGAAGCCGGTATCGGACATCGGGTTGGGCAGGCCTGCATTGGGGTAGATGCAGACAAAGGTGTCGGCAATCTTGGACAGCTCTTCTGCATAGGGCCGCATCAGCGCCGCGCCGAGCGCGCAGTTCAGGCCCACGGTCAGCGGCCTTGCATGGCGCACCGAATTCCAGAACGCCGGCACGGTCTGGCCGGACAGGATGCGTCCCGAGGCGTCGGTCACGGTGCCGGAAATCATGATAGGCAGGCGCTGGCCGGACTCCTCGAAGAACTGGTCGATCGCAAACAGCGCGGCCTTGCAGTTGAGCGTGTCGAAAATGGTTTCGACCAGCAGCACGTCGGCGCCGCCTTCCACCAGGCCGCGGGTCTGCTCGAGATAGGCCGCCACCAGTTCGTCGAAGGTGATGTTGCGCGCGGCCGGGTCGTTCACGTCGGGCGAGATCGACGCGGTCTTGGGCGTCGGTCCGAGCGCGCCGGCGACAAAGCGCGGCTTGTCGGGCGTGGAATACTTGTCGCACGCCGCGCGCGCCAGGCGCGCCGCGGTCACGTTCATTTCGTAGGCCAGATCGGCCATTTTGTAATCTTCCTGCGCCACCGTGGTGGCGCCGAAGGTGTTGGTCTCGATCAGGTCGGCGCCGGCGGCCAGGTACTTCTCGTGGATCTCGCTGATGATCTGCGGCTGGGTCAGGGTCAGCAGTTCATTGTTGCCCTTGACGAACATTTCCTTGCCCGGCACCTGGAAGTCGGCAAACCGCGTGCCGCGGTAATCCTCCTCGGTCAGATGGTATTGCTGGATCATGGTGCCCATGGCGCCGTCCAGGATCAGGATGCGCTGGGACAGCAGATCGCGCAGCAGCGCCTCGGTGGAAGAAATGGAATCGCGTTTCATGTGGTCTGGTCCAAGAGAACAAAAATGAAAAACCCGGCCGGTAAAGCGGGGCCGGGTTTGTTCAGGTCCGCTTTAGCTGCATTTGTTGGAAGACTGCCTGGGGAGGACTGTTCCGCGCCCGCAAGCTGGGTTTGACTTTGCAATCAAATCGGCGCGGGAAAAATTATACGTGAATTCGGTTTGCGCCGAGCGGACCGGGCGCACCAGTGCAGCCGCGCGTCACGGCAAGGCCAGCGCCGGCGCGCGCGCCTCGGTCAGCTTCAGGGTCAGGCACTTTGCCGATCCGCCGGCTTTCATGAATTCCGACAGCCGGGTCTGGTGCACCGTGTAGCCGTGCGCGGCCAGCGCCGCGCAGAGACTGTCGGAGGCCTGGTTCAGGATCACATGGCGGCCGCAGTTGACCGCGTTACAGGCAAATGCGTCCGCGTCCGCGGCGCCAACGGCAATGCGCAGTTCGGGCGGCACCAGCGTGGCGATGCGTTCCTGAGACGCCGCGTCGAAGGCGGCCGGAAAGTACAGCAGCGCGCCGCCTTCCAGCGGGCACAGGCAGGTATCGAGATGATAGAAGTGCGGATTGACCAGGCGCAGCGGCTCCACTTCGACATCGAACCGGCTGGCGATCATCGCAGCGGCCGCCGAATCGGAGCGGTGGCCATGCCCCATCCACAGCAGGGGCAGGCGGCGGTCGAACAGCGCGTCGCCGGCGCCTTCGAAGTAGACATCCGGCGGCAGCGTCAGCACCTCGAAACCATGCTCGGCGAACCATTGCGCGAAATAGGCCTCCTCCGGCCGCCGCTCGGCATGCCGGAAATTCGACAGCAACACCCTGTTTTCCAGCACCAGCCCGGCATTGGCGGTAAATACCAGGTCCGGCACGCCTTCCCGGGCGCTGATGCAGTCGACCTGCGCATAGCGTCGCAGCAATGCCAGCAGCGCGCTCCATTGCTGCATCGCCACTGGATTGCTGCCGCGCGCGATGTTGCCTTCCATCCACGGATTGATCACATAAGCCACTTCGAAGTGCTGCGGCGCGCACATCAGGAAACGCGATGTCATTGCCAGCCCTCTCTGCTGATGATGGTTTGTCGGCTGTGGCCAGCCGCCAGTCAGGCTGCCATGTCGAATTCGTCCAGCACCGCCGCCACCGCCGCCACGGCGATATCGATTTCCTGTTCGCTGATCACCAGCGGTGGCGCCAGTCTGACCACGGTACCGTGGGTGTCCTTGCTTAGAACGCCGAAATACATCAGGCGTTCGCAAAACTCCCGCGCGGAAATGTGCGTTGAATCAAGTTCCATGCCGATCAGCAATCCCTTGCCGCGCACTTCCCGGATGGCCGGATAGCGCAGCATGCGCAACCGGCCCAGCAGCAGCGCGCCCATGCGCTCGGCGCGCGCCGCCAGGTTTTCCTCTTCAAGCAGGTCCAACGCCGCATGGCCAACCGCGCAGGCCAGCGGATTGCCGCCGAAGGTGCTGCCATGGTCGCCCGGCCGGAAGACGCCCATCACATCCGGGCGCGCCAGGAAGGCCGACACCGGCAGCAGGCCGCCGCCGAGCGCCTTGCCGAGAATCAGGCCGTCGGGTTGCACGTTTTCGTGCTGGCAAGCCAGCAGCCGTCCGGTGCGGCACAGGCCGGTCTGCACCTCATCGCAGATCAGCAGCACATTGTGGCGACTGCAGATCTCGCGGCACTGCGCCAGGTAGCCGTCGGGCGGCACGATGATGCCGGCTTCGCCCTGCACCGGCTCGACTAGGAAAGCGGCGGTGTCCGGCGTGATCGCCGCTTCCAGCGCGGCGGCGTCGCCGAACGGCACCGACACGAAGCCCGGCGCAAACGGCCCGAAGCCCTGCCGGTATTGCGCTTCGGAAGAAAAGCCGACGATGGTGGTGGTGCGTCCGGCGAAATTACCGGCGCAAACGATGATCTGCGCCCGCTCCGGCGCCACGCCCTTGACCTGGTACGCCCATTTGCGCGCCGCCTTCAGCGCCGTTTCCACGGCTTCCGCGCCGGTATTCATCGGCAGCGCGCGCGCCATGCCAGTCATGTCGCACAACCGCTGCAGGAACGGCCCTAACCGGTCGGTGTAATAGGCGCGCGACGTGACCGCCAGGGTTTGCGCCTGCGCCGTCAGCGCCGCCACCAGCCGCGGATGGCTGTGGCCGAAACTGGTGGCCGAATAGGCTGACATCATGTCCAGGTAGCGTTTGCCGTGGATGTCGGTCAGCCAGACGCCGGCGCCGCTGTGCAGCACGACCGGCAGGGGCGCATAGTTTTCCGCGCAGTACCTTTTTTCAAGAGCAATCAGGTTTTCCATGAACGTTTCCCCCTCAGGATCAACCAAGCGTTTGCCTACACATGTTAGCCCCGAATGCGGAAAAGATTTGTGCTTTATCAGGCATGGAACAGATGGGTTATGAAAGGATCGTTTGTGTATCAATCCTCCGGAGAGAAAACATGGAAAAGCTCGACCGATACGACCGCATACTCCTGACGACCTTGCAGAAAAACGGGCGCGCTTCCAATGTCGAATTGTCGGAGCAGGCCAGCCTTTCAGCGCCCCAGTGCTACCGCCGCGTGCGCCGACTGGAAATGGACGGCATCATCCGGGGCTACACCGCGCAGGTAGTTCCTTCCAGCCTGGGCCTGGATGTGGTGGCCTTCGTCAGCCTGACGATCGATCGCGAACAGTTCAAGAATGTGCGCGACCTGGAAAAGGTGATACGCGATTTCCCGGAAATCCTGGAGTGCTACACGATTTCGGGCGACTTCGATTATCTGCTCAAGGTGGTCTCCACCGACCTGCGCTCGTTCTCCGCCTTCCTGACCGACAGGCTGATGCAGGTGCCAGGCGTAGCCCGCATGCGCTCCATGATCTGCCTGGAAGAGATCAAGCCGGCCAGTCCGCTGCCGCTGCCGCCTGCCTTGAGCTAGCAGCCACAGCTTCAGGAAGCCGCTTTGGCACCCGTGTCGAAACGGCCGCCTTCCATCGAAAAGCCCTTCAGGAAATCGGCTGCGGCCAGCCGTTTGCCGCCCGGTTTCTGCAACTGCTTCAGGCGCAGCGCGCCTTCTCTGCATGCCACCACAACGCCTTGCGCCGCATCGGCTGCGAGGATGGTGCCCGGCGCTTTGCCGCCGCCGGCATCGACGGCGTCGGCCTGCCAGATCTTCACCGGCACGCCGTTGAACTGCCCGCTTGCGCCGGGAAAGGGATTGAATGCGCGGATCTTCCTGGCCAGCACGGCGGCCGGCTGCGTGAAATCGAGCGCGGCTTCTTCCTTGGCGATCTTGGCGGCATAGGTCACGCCTTCCTCCGGCTGCGGCTGGGCGGCCAGCGCGCCCGCCTCCAGCCGGCGCAAGGCATCGACGATCATGATTGCGCCCAGTGCGGCCAGCTTGTCATGCAGGCTGGCAGTGCTGTCGTCCGGCGCGATCGGCAAGGCCTGCCGCAGCAGCATCGGCCCGGTGTCCAGGCCTTCGTCCATCTGCATGATGGTCACGCCGGTCTCAATGTCGCCCGCCTCGATGGCGCGATGGATGGGTGCGGCGCCGCGCCAGCGCGGCAGCAGCGATGCATGGATGTTGATGCAGCCACGCGGCGGAATGACCAGGACCGACGCCGGCAGGATCAGGCCATAGGCGGCCACCACCATCGCATCATGCGGCGTGCCCTGCAGCAGCGCATGGGCCTGGCGCGCTTCATCGGGATATTTGCCGTCAAGGCGCAGCGACACCGGCTGTGCCACCGGGATGCCATGCTGCTGCGCATACTGCTTCACGGCCGATGCCTGCAGCTGCATGCCGCGTCCGGCCGGACGGTCGGGCTGGGTCAGTACCAGGGGGATCTCGAAGCCTGCCTCATGCAGGGATTTCAGGGCAGACGCCGCGAATTCGGGCGTGCCGGCATAGATGATTTTCATGGGCGCGATTGTAGCGCCCCGACGCTTATCTCGCGCCCACGACCTTCTGCTGTTCCCGCTTCAGTTCGCGCTCTTCCTTGATCATGCGGGTCTTGATCCGGTTGCGCTTCAGCGGCGACAGGTATTCGACAAATACCTTGCCCTGCAAATGGTCCATCTCGTGCTGTATGCAAACGGCAAGCAGGCCATCGGCCTCGACCTCGAACGGCTTGCCATTAAGGTCGAGCGCGCGCACCTTCACCCGCGCCGGGCGCTCCACGCCGTCATACACGCCGGGCACCGACAGGCAGCCTTCGTCGTAGATCTGCTTTTCCGGACTGGCCCAGGTGATCTCGGGATTGATGAACACCTTCAGATCGTCATGGGTTTCGGATGTGTCGATCACGATCAGCTGCTCGTGCACGTCGACCTGGGTCGCCGCCAGGCCCACGCCCGGCGCTTCATACATGGTCTCGGCCATATCGGCGACAAGCTTTTTTAACCTGTCATCGAACACTTTGACCGGTTGTGCGACCTTGTGTAGACGCGGGTCGGGATAACGGAGAATATTCAGTTGGGACATACGACTTTTGCGCAACAATGGGAGAGGAATAGATGGTGGTTCTTCTTGCCAGTTCAAGTAATTGAAGGCAGAATTTGATTCACTACGGCAACATTTTTCAACGATTGCCTGACAAGCATCACGCTGTGCCCAGCCTGTAGTCGTTCCTTCGCTTCGCCGTCACTACCGGAAAAACCATGAAAAAGTTTAGCACAGCCGGCCTGCTGTTCGCGCTTGCCTGCACTGCGGCATCCGCTGCCACCTCCACCGAAACACCGTCCACCGCAGCCAAATGCCAGTTCCTGGACAACGCGCCAGACCAGCATCAGGTGGTGCGCGGCGACACCTTGTGGAGCATTTCCGGGCGTTTCCTGCAGCATCCCTGGTGCTGGCCGCAGGTGTGGGGCATCAACCGCGAGCAGATCAGCAATCCGCACTGGATCTACCCCGGCCAGACGGTGTATTTCGACCGCGCCAGCGGCCAGCTGCGCCTGGCCCGCTCGGTCGGAAGCGAGGGCGGCCTGCCCACGGTGCGCATGTCGCCGCAGATCCGCATGGAAAACATGGCGGCCGATGCCATTCCGGCCATTCCGGCCAGTGTCATCGAGCCCTTCCTGACGCAGCCGCTGCTGATCGAGGAAGGCAGGCTGGCCGACGCGCCGCGCGTGCTGCAGGGCGGCGACGGCCATGTCTACATGGGCAAGGGCGATGTCGCCTATGTGCGCGGCAGGATAGACGGCGATACCGTGTTCCAGGTCTATCGTCCCACACAGCCGCTGCGCGACCCGGACACCGGCGCCATCCTCGGCTACGAAGCCGCCTATCTTGGCACGATGAAGCTCACGCGCGCCGCGCGTGCCGACGACGAAGCGCATCGCTTCGTGGTGACCAGCTCGGTGCGGGAAATCGGCGTCGGCGCGCAACTGGTGCCGATGCCGCCCACGCCCATCGTCAACTATGTGCCGCACCGGCCGCAAGTGGAAACCAGCGCCCGCGTGATGTCGGTCTATGGCGGCGTGGCCTACGCCGGCCAGAACAACGTGGTCACGATCAACCGCGGCAGCAGGCAGGGCCTGGATGCCGGCAGCGTGCTGGAGCTGTATCGCCGTGCCGGCGTGGTGGCGGACCGGGCGGCCGGCAACCAGCCGGTCCGGCTGCCTGACGAACGCTATGGTTCGGTCTTCGTTTTCCGGACTTTCGACAATGTCTCCTACGGCCTGGTCATGCAGGTCACCGCGCCAGTCCGGGTCGGTGACGTCGCCAGGTCACCGGAGTAAGCGCGGCCATGACCGGCGGAAATCTGGCGGCATGGCTTCAACTTCAACAGACGCCCAGCCTGGGCATCGTGGCCGCGCACAAGCTGCTCAGCGCATTCGCGGGGCCTGACGCGATCCTGGCGGCCGATGCCGCCCGCCTGAGTGCGCTGGTCGGCGGCAAGCTGGCCACGGCCCTGCTGGCGCCGCCCACGGCAACGCTGCAGGCACTGATCGACAAGACCCTCTCCTGGGCCGCCCTCCCCGGCAATCATGTGCTGACGCTGGCGGACGAACGCTATCCTTCCCTGCTGCTGGAAATCGCCGATCCGCCGCTGCTGCTGTATGCGAAAGGCCGGCCGGAACTGATCCAGCGCGAATCGCTGGCCGTCGTCGGCAGCCGCAATGCCAGCATGCAGGGCGCGATGCATGCGCGCCAGTTCGCGCAAGCCCTGTCGGAAGCCGGCCTGACCATCGTTTCGGGCATGGCGCTCGGCATCGACACGGCGGCACATGAAGGCGCCCTGGCCGGTGCGGGCAGCACGATCGCCGTGATCGGCACCGGCGCCGACATCGTCTACCCGGCCCGCAATCATGCGCTTGCCCACAGGATCGCCGCGGAAGGCTGCATTCTGTCCGAATATGCATTGGGAACGCCGGCGCTGCCGGCCAATTTCCCGCGTCGCAACCGCATCATCAGCGGCCTGGCCGGCGGCACGCTGGTGGTGGAAGCCGCGGCCCAGTCGGGCTCGCTGATCACGGCGCGCCTGGCGGCCGAGCAGGGCCGGGATGTGTATGCCATTCCGGGCTCGATACAGTCTCCGCTGGCACGAGGATGCCATGAACTGATCCGCCAGGGCGCCAAGCTGGTGGAAACGGCGTCAGACATTCTGGAAGACCGGAAATCTTTGCATTTGGCCAGCAATCCGCAAGAAAAGCCGCTTTTTGCCGCAGCCTCTGGCAGTTGCGACAACGATCTTTTGAAGATAATCGGCTATGATCCGGTCAGCCTGAACGTGCTGGCCGCTCGGGCCGGCGTGGATGCCGCTACAATGAATGCGCAGGTGCTGCTGCTGGAGATGGATGGGCAGGTGGAACTGCTGCCGGGCGGATTGATCAGGCGATTGGCCTGAAGCTTGAGCAGGCTCCACCAGTCTAGGGCACACCCTTTTATAATGAATGCAGCGCCTTGGCGCTGCGGCAGGTCCTGATTGGCAAACGGGTTTTTTACATCGATCTTGAAAAAACAAGCTGTCACAAATTTGCAACTGCGATGATGTTAATCGCACAGATTGTTTGTGATGCTCAACTTCTTACCTTTACAGTAAAACCATGTTTGATGTCCTAGTCTATCTTTACGAAACCTATTACCGGCCGGATGCCTGCCCGGACTCCGAGGCGCTCGTGAAGAAGCTGTCAGCCGTTGGCTTCGAGGAGGAAGAAATCTCCAAGGCGCTTGGCTGGCTGACCGACCTTGCGGAAACCACCAATGAGTTTTCGATGCTGCATCCGCAGCAGACCAGCTTTTCGGCGGGCTTCCGCATCTATGTGGAACGGGAATTCGACGTGCTGGGCACGGCTGCGATCGGTTTCATCCAGTTCCTGGAGTCGGCCAAGGTGATCAACCCGCTGCAGCGCGAGATCGTGGTGGAACGGGCACTTGCCGCCAGCGAATCGCAGATCTCGCTGGACAAGCTCAAGGTCATCGTGCTGATGGTGCTGTGGAGCCAGGGCAAGGAACCGGACGGGCTGATGTTCGACGAATTGTTTCTGGATGACGACGAAGTGCAAACCCGGCAATTGCATTAACAACCATTACGGGTTTGTCCGCGCCGCAGGGCGCGCGAACGATTTCAGGCCGCGTTATCGCGGCTTTTTCATTCGGCGGCTTGCTTGCGATTTCGGACGCAACCCGCTTATCATTGGCCGCAAACAGGCAGGCGGTGCGGTCTGAGTCACCTCTTCCAGGCCTGATGCATTCAGGCAAGCGTCTGAATGCAATGTGAATTTTTCCTTACCATGCAGTCCTTCACGCGAATCACGCGTCCATTGCGAGACCCATTTCTATGACCAAAACCCTCATCATCGCCGAGAAGCCTTCTGTCGCGAACGACATCGCGAAGACGCTCGGCGGCTTCACGAGGCACGATGAGTACTTCGAGTCCGACCAGTACGTGCTGTCATCCGCGGTCGGCCACCTGGTGGAAATCACCGTGCCTGAGGAATACGACGTCAAGCGCGGCAAATGGTCATTCGCGCATCTGCCCATGATCCCGCCGCATTTCGATCTCAATCCGATCGCCAAGACCGAGTCGCGCCTGAAGGTGCTGAACCGGCTGATCAAGCGCAAGGACGTCGGCATGCTGATCAATGCGTGCGACGCCGGACGCGAAGGTGAACTGATCTTCCGCCTGATAGCGCAGTATGCGAAGGCCAAGCAGCCGATCAAGCGGCTGTGGCTGCAGTCGATGACGCCGGGCGCGATCCGCGAAGCCTTCAGCCACCTGCGCGAAGACCGCGAGATGATGCCGCTGGCCGATGCCGCGCGCTGCCGCAGCGAGGCCGACTGGCTGATCGGCATCAACGGCACCCGCGCCATGACTGCCTTCAATTCCAAGGAAGGCGGCTTCTATCTCACCACCGTGGGCCGGGTGCAGACGCCGACGCTGTCCATCGTGGTGGAGCGCGAAGAGAAGATCAAGAAGTTCGTGCCGCGCGACTACTGGGAAGTGCGCGCCGAGTTCGGCTGCGCCGCCGGCACCTATGAAGGCCGCTGGCTCGACACGAAGCACAAGCGCGACGAGACCGACCCCGAGAAGCGCGCCGAGCGGCTGTGGAACCGGGCCGACGCCGATGCCATCGTTGCCGCCTGCCGCGGCAAGCCCGGCCGCGTCACCGAGGAATCCAAGCCCACCACCTCGATGGCGCCGGCGCTGTTCGACCTGACCAGCCTGCAGCGCGAGGCCAATGCCCGCTTCGGCTTTTCGGCCAAGAACACGCTGGGCCTGGCGCAGGCGCTGTATGAAAAGCACAAGGTGCTGACTTATCCGCGTACCGATTCGCGCCATCTGCCGGAAGACTATATGAACACGGTCCGGCAGACATTGGACACGATCTCGGAGAACCACAACTACCACCAGTTCGCCAAGCAGATCCTGAACAACAACTGGGTCAAGCCGAACAAGCGCATCTTCGACAACACCAAGATCAGCGATCACTTCGCGATCATCCCGACCACGCTGGCGCCGAAGAACCTGTCGGAGCCGGAGCAGAAGCTGTACGACCTGGTGACGCGCCGCTTCATGGCGATCTTCTTCCCCGCCGCCGAATTCCAGGTCACCACCCGCTTCACCGAGGTGGAAGGCCATCAGTTCAAGAGCGAGGGCAAGGTGATGACCAACCCCGGCTGGCTGGCGGTGTACGGCCGCGAAGTCGCCGAGGAAAAGTCCGAGAAGTCGGAAAAGTCGGAGAAAGCCGGCAGCGACCGCATCCTGGTGCCGGTGGCCAAGGGCGAACAGGTGAAGACCGAGAAGGTCGACACCGTGGCGCTGGTCACCAAGCCGCCCGCGCGCTATACCGAAGCCACGCTGTTGTCGGCGATGGAAGGCGCCGGCAAGCTGGTCGACTCCGAAGAGCTGCGCGAAGCGATGGCGGGCAAGGGGCTGGGCACGCCGGCCACGCGCGCGGCCATCATCGAAGGCCTGCTCAATGAAAAGTACCTGCTGCGCGAAGGCCGCGAAATCATCCCGACCGCCAAGGCCTTCCAGCTGATGACGCTGTTGCGCGGACTGGGCGTGAATGAACTGACCGCGCCGGAACTGACCGGCGAATGGGAATACAAGCTCTCGCAGATGGAGCGTGGCCGCATCAGCCGCGAGGAATTCATGCGCGAGATCGCCGGGATGACCGAGGTCATCGTCAAGCGCGCCAAGGAATACAACAACGACACTATTCCGGGCGAGTATGCGACGCTCAACACGCCCTGCCCGAACTGCGGCGGCGTGGTGAAGGAAAACTATCGCCGCTTTGCCTGCACCAAGTGCGACTTCTCGATGAGCAAGACGCCGGGCAGCAGGCAGTTCGAAATCCCCGAGGTCGAGGAACTGCTGGCGCGCCGCACCATCGGTCCGCTGCAGGGCTTCCGTTCCAAGATGGGCCGGCCGTTTGCCGCGATCCTCAATATCGTGCGCGACGAGGACATCAAGAACTTCAAGCTGGAATTCGACTTTGGCCAGAACGACGGTGAGTCCGAGGAAGGCGAAGGCGTCGACTTCAGCGAACAGAAGCCCTTGGGACCGTGCCCGAAATGCCAGGCTGGCGTTTATGAAATGGGCCTGGCCTATGTCTGCGAGCACAGCGTGGCCAAGCCCAAGACCTGCGACTTCCGCAGCGGCCGCATCATCCTGCAGCAGGAGATTTTGCCCGAGCAGATGGCCAAGCTGCTCAATGAAGGCAAGACCGATCTGCTGCCGGGCTTCGTCTCGCAGCGCACCCGGCGGCCGTTCAAGGCCTTCCTGGTGCGCGGCAAGGATGGCAAGGTGAGCTTCGAGTTCGAGGAGCGCAAGGCCAAGCCGCCCGCCAAGGGCAAGGCCGAAGCAGCCGGTTCGGACCAGGCGCCGGCGCCGGCCGCGGTGAAGAAGGCGGTTGCCAAGAAGGCGGTGGCGAAGAAGGCCGCGGCCAAGCGGCCGGCGGTGAAGAAAGCCGCCTGACGCCAGCCAGGCGACAGCAAAAACCGCGTCATGACGCACCATGACGCACCACGGGGCCGTGATCATCACGGCCCTTTTTTATCGACGACAGGCGGCAAAGTGTGTCGCCTTGCCAGATTTCTCCGCACATCCTCGCCGGTCTTCTTGCTGCATGCTGTTGCGCGCCGTCTAGCTTGACTATATAGTTGTAATACAAGTTACAGGCAGCGTGCGGTTCAGTTCCCCTGACCGCTCATCCCACCGTAATCACAACAACACCCAGGAGACTTGCATGATTTCTTTCCGCATGGGCGCATCCGCGCTCGCATTGGCACTGGCTGCGGGCTTTTCCGCAAACGCGATGGCCGTCACCACGATGCGCATCAGCGTCTCGATTCCGCAGAACTCGCACCAGGGCGTGGCTATCGACACTTTCGCCAAGGAAGTGGAGAAGCGCACCGAGGGCCGCTACAAGATCCAGACCTTTTATTCCAGTTCGCTGGGCGCCGAGCGCGAGGCGACCGAGGCAGTCCAGCTGGGCACCCAGGAACTGACCTTCACCTCCACCGGCCCGATACCCAACTTCGTGCCCGAAGTGAAGATCCTCGATGTGCCCTTCCTGTTCCGCGACTACGCCCATGCGCGCGCAGTGCTGGACGGCCCGATCGGCCAGGAACTGCTGCAGAAATTCGATGCCCGCGGCATCAAGGCGCTGGCATGGGGCGAAAACGGTTTCCGCCACATGACCAACAGCAAGCGCTCGGTCAACGCGCCGGAAGACCTCAAGGGTCTGAAGATGCGCACCATGGAAAATCCGGTGCACGTGCAGGCCTACAAGGGCTTCGGCATCATCCCGACGCCGATGGCATTCAGCGAAGTGTTTACCGCGCTCCAGCAGGGCACGGTCGACGGCCAGGAAAACCCGCTGTCGGTGATCACCTCGGCCAAGTTCGACCAGGTGCAGAAGTACCTGACCCTGACCGGCCATGTGTACTCGCCCTGCGTCTTCCTGATGAACAAGGGCGCCTTCGACAAGCTGTCCGCGGCCGACAAGACCGCATTCCTCGAAGCGGCGAAGGAAGGCGTGAAGGCCAACCGCATGCGCGTCGATTCGGATGAAAAAATGGCCGTGGCCGACCTGCGCGCCAAGGGCATGACGGTGGTCGACCAGGTCGACAAGACGCGCTTCCAGAGCGCGCTGACGCCGGTCTACGCCGACTTCGAGAAGCAGTTCGGCAAGGCCAACCTGGACCGCATCCGCAACTACAAGTAATCCTTCGGCCCGCCCCCATGCGGGGCGGCGCCCGTCGCGAGCGACTTCCCCTCAAGGACCGCAACATGAAATCTGCCTTCCTCAAATTTGAGCATGGCCTGAACCTCGTATCGCTCAGCATCGCCGGCATCATGCTGTTGCTTGCCGCCGTGCTGGGCATGGTCCAGGTCGTGATGCGCTTCGTGCTGGAACAGCCTTCGGAGTGGAGCGAGGTGCTGGTGCGCTTTTCCCTGATCTGGATGGTGTTTCTCGGCATACCGGCCGCGTTCCGTCTCGGCTCCATGGTGTCGGTGGACCTGATGCACCGGAAGTCGTCGCCCGGCTTCCGCCGCGTGCTGGACTTCATCATCATGGCGGCGTCGCTGGTGCTGCTGGGCTTCATTGCCTGGTTCGGCTGGGACTATGCGGTGCGCGGCCAGGTGCAGACCATCATCGGCCTGGAGTCGTTCTCGATGTTCTGGGCCTATCTCTCCATGCCGGTCGGCGCGCTGTGCGCCATGGCGGGCGTGATCGGCAACTTCCTCGATCCGCGCCACGAAGAACTCGAAACCGCAACCTGAACCGACATCAAGAGAGCCATTCATGTCCACCACCATGCTCATCACGATGATAGTGTGCTTTGCCTTTTCGGTATCGATTGCGGTATCGATCGGCCTGGCCAGCATCGTCGGGATTTCCGTCGCCAATGCCAACATGCTGCTGGTGGCAAAGGAGATCTTCAACTCGATCAACAAGTTTCCGCTTGCCGCGATTCCCTTCTTCATCCTGGCCGGCAACCTGATGGAAACCGGCGGCATCTCGCGCCGGCTGGTGGAGTTCGCCAAGTCGCTGGTCGGCGGCATCCAGGGCGGCCTGGCCGCCAGCTGCGTGCTGACCTGCATGATCTTCGCCGCCGTGTCCGGCTCGTCCGTGGCCACCACCTTCGCCATCGGCGCGATCCTGATCCCGGCCCTGGTCAAGCATGGCTACCCGGTCGGCTATGCGGCCGCGCTGCAGGCAACGTCGGCGGAACTGGGCGTGATCATTCCGCCATCCATTCCAATGATCCTGTACGGCGTGTCGGCCGAGGTCTCGATCGGCGAGCTGTTCATCGCCGGCATCGGGCCGGGCCTGTTCATCGGCATTGCGCTGATGATCTTCGCGGTGATGTACGCGCGCTTCAAGGGCTATGGCAAGGACGACCATGTCGGCAAGATGGACGTGCTGCCGGCCACCCGCCAGGCGGGGCTGGCGCTGCTGATGCCGGTGATTATCCTGGGCGGCATCTACGGCGGCATCTTCACGCCGACCGAAGCGTCGGCGGTGGCGGTGTTCTATGCGCTGCTGGTAGGCGTTTTCATCTACCGCGAAATCAAGCTGCCGGACCTGGTCGCCATCTTCAGGAAGTCGGTGTTGTCGTCGGCGGTGGTGATGTTCATCATCGCCAACGCCGGCCTGTTCTCCTTCATGATCACCCGCGCCGGCGTGCCCGACATGATCGGCGCCTGGCTGGCCGAGGTGCTCAAGAGTCCGACCTACTTCCTGCTGGGCGTGAATGCCGCGCTGTTCTTCATCGGCATGTTCATCGAGACCTCGGCCTCGATCATCGTGCTCGCGCCCATCCTGGTGCCGGTGGCGATGCGCTTCGGCATCGATCCGGTGCATTTCGGCATGATCATGGTGGTGAACCTGGCGCTGGGCATGATCACGCCGCCGTTCGGCGTGAACCTGTTTGCGGCCTGCACGGTGGCGAAGATTCCGCTGGACCGCATCATTCCCAAGTTGCTGCCCTTCGTGCTGACGGTGATTGTCTGCCTGATGGTGGTGACCTACTTCCCCGGACTGTCGCTTTACCTGCGCGACATCGTCTACCACCGCTGATGTAAAAAAGCCGCGGCGGGTGTCCCTGCCGCGGCTTTCGCCACAATCGCCGGCTGCGTCGCTGATTGACTAGACGCAGCGCGCGCCATCCACTTCAATGCACACGCCGCTGATGAACGCCGCCTCGTCCGAGGCCAGGTACAGCGCCGCATTGGCCACGTCCAGCGCGGTGGAAAACCGTCCCAGCGGAATCGACGACAGGAATTTCGCGCGCCGCTCCTCGGTGATCTCGCCGCCGATGAAGGAGGTCGACAGCGCCGTATCCGGATTGAACACCGGGTTGATGCAGTTGACCCGGATATTGTCCGGCCCGAGTTCCACCGCCATCGACTTGCTGGTGCCGATCACGGCCGACTTGCTGCCGTTGTACCAGGTGAGGCCAGGCCGCGGCCGCACGCCGGCGGTGGAGGCGATGTTGATGAACGCGCCGCCGCCCTGGCGCCGGAACACCGGCGTGGCATGCACGGCCGACAGGTAGATGCTCTTCACGTTCACCGCATAGCAGCGGTCGAAGTCTTCCTCCGACACGTCCAGCATGGGCTGGTTGCGATGGGTCCAGCCGGCGTTGTTGACCATCACGTCCAGGCGGCCGAACTGCTGCACGGTCTGCTCGACCAGCGCCGCCATGCTGGCGCCGGACGTCACGTCGGCCTGGATGAAGCGGGCCATGCCGCCGCCGGCCAGTATCTCTTCCGTCACCCGCTGGCCGCCGGCCGGCAGCAAATCGTTGACGACCACTTTCGCGCCCTCTTCCGCCAGGCGTTTTGCAATGCCTTCGCCGATGCCCGATCCGGCGCCGGTAACGATCACGACCTTGTCTTTTAACCGCATGCTGTCTCCTGTTGTTATCGAATTGAATGCTGCCGCGCCTTTAGCCATGCCGGATGGCGATGGTCTTCAGCGCGGTGAAGCCGTACAGCGCCTCGAATCCTTTTTCGCGGCCATGGCCGCTGGCCTTGACGCCGCCGAAGGGCAGCTCAACCCCGCCGCCGGCGCCGTAATTGTTGATGAAGACCTGGCCGGCGCGCACCGCGCGCGCCATGCGCATCTGGCGCGCGCCGTTCTCGGTCCAGACGCCGGCGACGAGGCCGAAGGCAGTGCTGTTGGCCAGACGCAGCGCGTCCTGCTCGCTGTCGAAGGGCATGGCCGCCAGCACCGGGCCGAACACTTCCTCCTGCGCCAGGCGATGGGTATGCGGCACGTCGCGCAGCAGGGTCGGCGCCTGGTAGAAGCCGCTTTCCGGCGCCTGCGGCACGATGCTGCCCTGGGCCATCACCGAAATGCCGTCGGTGTGGGCATCGGACAGGAAGTCCCAGACCCGCTGCTGCTGCTGGCGGCGGATCAGCGGGCCGCAGTCGAGGTCCATCTGGGCCGGGCCCACCTGCAGACGTTCGAACACGCTGGCCAAGAGGTCCAGCACCTTTTCATAGGCCGGCCGCTCGATCAGCAGGCGGCTGCCGGCGGAGCAGGTCTGGCCGGCGTTCTGCACGATGGCGCTGGTCACGGCCGGCAGCAGCAGGTCCAGGTCGGCGTCGGCAAACACGATCTGCGGCGACTTGCCGCCCAGCTCCAGCGTGACCGGCACATGGTTGACGGCGGCCGCCTGCGACACCAGCGTGCCCACCGAAGGCGAGCCGGTGAAGGACACATGATCGATGCCCGGATGCGACACCAGCGCCGCTCCCGCCTCGTGGCCGTAGCCGGTAACGATGTTGATCACGCCGGCCGGAAAGCCGATGTCCGCCGCAAGCTGCGCCAGGCGCAGGATGGACATGCAGGCATCCTCGGCCGGCTTGACCACGCAGGTATTGCCGGCCGCCAGCGCGCCGCCGACCGAGCGCCCGAAGATCTGCAGCGGGTAATTCCAGGGAATGATGTGGCCGGTCACGCCCAGCGGCTCGCGCAGCGTCAGCACCGTGTAGCCGGCCTGGTAGGGTATGGTCTCGCCATGCAGCTTGTCGCAGGCGCCGGCATAGAACTCGAAATAGCGCGCCACTGCGGCGGCGTCGGCCCGTGCCTGGCGCAGCGGCTTGCCGCAGTCGCGCGCCTCGAGCTGCGCGAATTCCTCGCCATGCTCGATCAAGGCCTGCGACAGCCGGTAAAGCAGGCGGCCGCGCTCGGCGGCCGACAGCAGGCTCCATTCGCCTTCGAACGCCGTGCGCGCCGTCTGTATGGCGAACTGGATATCGTCGGCATTGCCGCGGGCGATTTCGTCATATTGCTGGCCATCGGAGGGGTCGATGACGGGAATCGCCTGGCGCGATGCCGAAGCGACCCAGCGGTTACCGATGAAGTGCTGGTCAGGCATGGTGATCCTTCAAGGTTGGGTGATCATGCGTGGCGGCCCATTGCCCGTCGCGTGCTTCGCTGCGTTGCTGCAATGCAAGGAGTAATGTCTGCCTTGAACAATCAGGAAGACGCCATGACGCATGGCAAGTTCCGTTGCCGGCCACATCGCGCTGCTTGCCGGCATGGTTTATGGCTCGCCGGGTGGTCTGGAAGCATAGCCGAGCCAGTTGTATGATTACAATACATTTTCCCCTCCAGGACTGCTTCATGACCAAGCTGCACGATCTTCCGATAGCAACCCTGAGCGCCACCGCCAAGATGCCCGACCGTGTCACAGCCGCGTTGCTGTCCCTGATCCGCACCGGCGAATACCCGCCCGGCGCCAGGCTGCCGTCGGAAATGCGCATGGCCACGAGCTTCGGCGTGAGCCGCACGGTAATACGCGAGGCAGTGTCGCGGCTCAAGTCCGAGGGGCTGGTCGAATCGCGCCAGGGCAGCGGCGTCTATGTGCGCACCGGCAGCATGGACACGCCCTTCCGCATCGACCCGACCGTTGCCGACTCGGTGCAGTCGCTGCTGCAGGTCGTGGAATTGCGGCGCGGCCTGGAATCGGAAATCGCCGCGCTGGCGGCCGAGCGGCGAACGCCTGCGCAACTGGCGGAAATCTGCGCCGCGCTGGCGGCGATCGAGGCCGATGTCGCCGCCGGCGGCGATGGCGTGGATGCCGACATGGCGTTCCACCGCGCGATTGCGCGCGCCACCGGCAATCCGCATTTCCTTGCGCTGTGGGATTTCCTGGGGCAATTCCTGCGCGGCGCCATGACGGTGACCCGAGCGCTGGAAGCCGAGCGGCAGGACATGGGCCGGCAGGTGCTGGATGAACACCATGCCCTGCTGGAAGCCATCGCCGCCGGCGACCCGGCAACCGCCAGCGCCGCCGCCCGCCACCACATGGTGATGGCCGCGCAGCGCATCGGCACCCTGGAAGCGGGCGCGCTCGGCGCATAGATGGCCGGGGCTGGCACAAAGCCGGCGCGGGCGCTTCTCGTTACAATGGCTGCGCCAATCAAATCCATAACCAGCGAGACAGCTCACATGACAGCAAACAGCCTGACGGCGCCGCCCGCGCGCGCCGATTCCCGCCTCGATCCGGCCCGCCTGGAACACCTTACCCGCACGATACAGGCCGACATCGACAATGGCCGCATCCCCGGCGCCGTGATGCTGGTGTCCCATCGCGACGAAGTGGTCTATGAAAAGGCGCTGGGCATGCAGAATGCCGCCGCCGGCGTGCCGATGTCCATCGACAGCATTTTTCGCATCTATTCGATGACCAAGCCCATCGTCTCGGTCGCGGTGATGATGCTGGTCGAGGAAGGCCGGCTGCTGATCAGCCAGCCGGTGTCGGCCTTCCTGCCGGAGCTGGGCCAGCCCAAGGTCGGCATCGCAGCCACCGACGAGAACGGGCGGCCGGTGCTCAACACCGTGGCGGCCCAGCGCGAAATGACGGTGCATGACCTGTTGCGCCATACCTCGGGCCTGACGTACGGCATCTTCGGCGAATCGCTCGTCAAGAGCGCTTACGGCGACGCCGGCGTGGAGCGCAAGGATGTGACCAATGCCGAGATGATCCGCCGCCTGGCCAAGGTGCCGCTGGCCTACCAGCCCGGCACGGTCTGGGAATACAGCCGCTCTACCGACGTGCTGGGCGCGCTGGTGGAACGCATTTCCGGCATGGACCTGGAGGCGTTCCTGCAGCAGCGCATCCTGGGCCCGCTGGGCATGAAGGACAGCGGCTTCTGGGTGCCGGAAGACCAGCAGCACCGCCTGGCCGAGGCCTTCGATACCGATCCGCAGACCGGCGTGGCGGTCAAGCTGCTCAATGTGCGCAGCAAGCCTGCCTTCCTGTCCGGCGGCGGCGGCATGGTGTCCACCGTGCATGACTACCTGCGCTTCGTGCGCATGCTGGCCGGGCACGGCACCCTGGACGGCGTGCGCATCCTGTCGCGCAAGACCGTCGAAACCATGACCAGCGACCACCTGGGCGACCTGCCCGGCGCGCGCGCCACGCCGGACTTCCTGCCCGGTCCGGGCTACGGCTTCGGCCTCGGCTTCGCTGTGCGCATTGCCGCCGGCGACGCCATCGTGCCGGGCTCGGTAGGCGACTACAACTGGAGCGGCCTGGCCGGCACCTATTTCTGGATCGATCCGACGGAAAAACTGGCGGCGATCTTCCTGATGCAGGCGCCGGAACAGCGTGCGCATTACCGCCAGCTGTTTCGCAACCTGGTGTACGCGGCGCTGTAAGCCGCCGTTTTTTGCCTGAACCAACCATGACGACCATGACGATAGAAACCTTGCTCGAACGGGATTTCGGCACCATCCCGGAACTGATTCATCTGCACGCACAGCAGCAGCCCAGCCATCCGGCGCTGGTGCAGGACAAGCGCAGCGTCAGCTACGCCGAACTGGATGCCCTGATGGACCGGGTTGCAGCCTCGCTGCAGCGCGACGGCGTGCAGCCACGCGAGGCGATCGCGATTTGCGCCAGCACGTCCATCGAATATGCCGCGCTGTTCCTCGGCGCCTTGCGCGCCGGCGTGGCGGTGGCGCCGCTGGCGCCCTCGTCCACGGCGGAAAGCCTGGCGATCATGATCCGCGATTGCGGCGCGAAGCGTCTTTTCCTCGACGCCACCACCGCGCCTGCGCTGGACTCGGTGCGCGACCGCATCGATGTGACGCAGGTGCGTCTCGATAACAGCGCCGAGCCGGGCTGGGACAGCTGGCTGGCCGCGCCCGGGTCGACGCCGCAGCCAGTGCAGCTGCAGCCGGACTGGATCTTCAACATCATCTATTCCTCCGGCACCACCGGCGCGCCCAAGGGCATCACCCAGCCGCACGGCATGCGCTGGCAGCATGTCAAGCGCGGTCACCTGAACGGCTACGGCACCGAGGCGGTGACGCTGATCTCCACCCCGCTGTATTCCAACACCACGCTGGTCAGCTTTTTCCCGACCATCGCGCTGGGCGGCACCGTGGTGCTGATGGCCAAGTTCGATGCCGGCGCCTATCTCGAACTGGCGCAGCAATACCGGGTCACCCATACCATGCTGGTGCCGGTGCAGTATCAGCGGCTGATGGCGCATCCCGACTTCGACCGCTACGACCTGTCGTCCTTCCGCATGAAGTTCTGCACCAGCGCGCCCTTCTCGGCCGCACTGAAAGCCGACATCCTGAAGCGCTGGCCCGGCGGCCTGGTCGAGTACTACGGCATGACCGAAGGCGGCGGCACCTGCATCCTGGCAGCGCACGAGCACCCGGACAAGCTGCACACAGTGGGCCAGCCGGCCCCGGAACACGACATCCGCCTGATCGACGAGCAGGGCCGGGAGGTCGGGCCGGGCGAGACCGGCGAGGTGGTCGGCCACTCCGGCGCGATGATGCAGGGCTATTTCAACCAGCCGGAGAAAACCGCCGAAGCCGAGTGGTATGCGCCCGATGGCAAGCGCTTCATCCGCACCGGCGACCTCGGGCGCTTCGACGCCGAAGGCTTCCTGACGCTGCTGGACCGCAAGAAGGACATGATCATCTCGGGCGGCTTCAACATTTACCCGAGCGACCTGGAAAGCGTGCTGCGCGAGCATCCGGACGTGGCCGACGCGGCGGTGGTGGGCGTGCCGTCCACAGCCTGGGGCGAGACGCCGGTTGCCTACGTGGTGCCGCGGGCCGGCGCGGGCATTACGCCGGAGACGCTGATGGCCTGGGTCAATGAGCGGGTCGGCAAGACGCAGCGGCTGTCGGCGCTGGAGTTTGCCGAGTCGCTGCCGCGCAGCGCCATCGGCAAGGTGCTGAAACGCGAATTGCGCGACCAGTATCAGGCAGGAAAGCCGCAAGACAAGTAAACGCTCCGCCGGGGGAAGCCTTTCACACCCTCGTAGGTGCAATACCCGAAGGGCATTGCACCGCTGTCCGGGCGTCACGCTGCGCCGGGTTGTCATGAACGACGGTCCGGTGCAATGCCCCTGCGGGTAGTGCGCCCCACGATCGCTACGATGGCTAACCTCCAATAAAAAACCGGCGCCGCAGCGCCGGTTTTTTCTTTTGCCCCGTATGCCGCCTTGCGGCGGCATGGCAATGGTTCAGGGCTCTTCCTGGAACGCTTCCTCGCGCTTGGACTTGATCGACGGCAGCGCCACGATCACCACCAGCGCGGCAGCCGCCAGCAGCAGGCCCAGCGAGATCGGCCGCGTGAAGAACACGCTGAAATCACCGCGCGACAGCAGTAGCGAACGGCGGAAGTTCTCTTCCATCATCGGCCCCAGCACGAAGCCCAAGAGCAGCGGCGCACCTTCGCAGCCCAGCTTGATGAACACATAGCCCAGCACACCGAAGCCCGCCGTCATGAACACGTCGAACACGCTGTTGTTGACCGTGTAGACGCCAATGCAGCAGAACACCAGGATCGCCGGGTACAGGTAGCGGTACGGCACGGTCAGCAGCTTGATCCAGATGCCGATCAGCGGCAGGTTCAAGATCACCAGCATCGCATTGCCCAGCCACATCGACACGATCAGGCCCCAGAACAGGGTCGGGTTGCTGGTCATGACCTGCGGGCCCGGCTGGATGTTGTGGATCGTCATCGCGCCTACCATCAGCGCCATCACCGCATTGGGCGGAATGCCCAGCGTCAGCAGCGGAATGAACGAAGTCTGTGCCGCGGCGTTGTTGGCCGACTCGGGACCGGCCAGGCCTTCGATGGCGCCCTTGCCGAACTCGGCGCTGTTCTTGCTGACCTTCTTTTCCATCGTGTAGGCGCCAAACGAGGCCAGCGCCGCGCCGCCGCCCGGCAGAATGCCCAGCATCGAGCCCAGCGCGGTGCCGCGCAGGATAGGCGCCGCCATGCGCTTGAAGTCGTCCTTGGACGGGAACAGGGTGGTGATCTTGTTGGTGAAGACTTCGCGGTGCTCCTTCTGCTCGAGGTTGGTCATCACCTCGGCAAAGCCGAACACGCCCATGGCCACCGCGGCAAAGCTCACGCCGTCGGACAGTTCGGGAATGTCGAAGGCATAGCGCGACACGCCAGTGTTGACGTCGGTGCCGATCACGCCGCCCAAGAGGCCCAGCACGATCATGGCGATGGCCTTGATCAGCGAGCCCGAAGCCAGGACGACGGCGCCGATCATGCCCAGCACCATCAGCGAGAAGTACTCGGCCGGGCCGAACTTGAAGGCCACTTCGGCCAGCGGCACCGCGAAGGCGGCCAGCAGCAGCGTGCCGACGCAGCCGGCAAAGAACGAACCGATGGCGGCGGTCGACAGCGCCACGCCGGCGCGGCCGCGACGGGCCATCTGGTAGCCGTCGATACAGGTCACAACCGACGAGGTTTCACCCGGCAGGTTGACGAGAATGGCGGTGGTGGAGCCGCCGTACTGGGCGCCATAGTAAATGCCGGCCAGCATGATCAGGCCGCCCAGCGGGGGCAGCGCATAGGTTGCCGGCAGCAGCATGGCGATGGTGGCGATCGGGCCCAGGCCCGGTAGCACGCCGATCAGGGTGCCGATCAAAGCGCCGATGAAGCAGTAGGCCAGGTTCATCGGCAGGCTCATGGTCAGGCCGAAGACCGAGAACGGCTCCAGGGCCAGCACCGCGCCGAAGCCGGTGGAGAGGTTGGCAATCAGGGTTTCCATGTGTGCTCCTTAGGCGCCGAGGAAAGTGGGCCAGAGCGGAAACTGCAGACTCAGGGCATAGACGAAGACGAACAGGCACAGCAGGACCAGCACGACGGTGTTGATCAGTGCGGCGCGCCAGCCGAACTCATGGCTGGCATAGCTCGATACCAGCACCACGGTGACGAGGGAAATGATCAGTCCCAGGCGCGGCAGGAACAGGCCGAAGAGCACGACCGAGCCGAGGATGAGGACGATGGTAGACCAGGAAAAGCGGTCGACCTTTTGCGTTTCAGCCTTGGAGGAAAGCGCCATCAGGGCGATGACGGCGCCCATGATGACGAGAATGACGCCGAGTACGGTGGGAAAGTAGCCGGGGCCCATGCGGGCGGCCGAGCCGAAGGTGTAACGGGTACCAAACCCGGCGAAGAAAAGGCCGAAGGCGGCAAACATCACCCCCGACCAGAAGTCCTTCTGGTTCCTGATTAACATGCTGCAAAGTCTCCTTATTGTCGCTTTTTGAGCGGACCATGATTTTTGCCGATCATGGCAAAGGATGCAATGCCGAATATTGATTCCATGACATAAAGCCCGGTTTATTTGGCCTCTTGCACCAAAAAAGACGCCTTTTCACGCAATTTGGGCAGGGCAAGCATGGCTTCGCGCTCGTCCCGATGGGCGATGAGGGCATCGTCGAACAGCGGCTGCATGTCCAGACCGGTCGGAAAAACAAACTCGAAAAACATGTTCTTTCCCGGCTGGACGTCAACTTCCACATTGATCACGGCAGCCCGGGGGCCGGGCGCTACTTGCAGGCGATGCCGGCCTGGTGTCAGGGATAGGCGCAGATAGGACGCATTTGACAGTTCTCCGTGCATTTTGCCATCGACAATGACCTCAAAGCCCTGCGCATAGGCAGCCAGGGCCCCGCGACGGTAGAGATAGACATCTGCTGACCCGGCTGCAACGGCGGACAGGCCGGCGAATACCGGCCCTTCGGTGCGGTCGCAACTGGAGACGGCCAGCCCGGCAGCCAAAGTCAGGATAAAGCCGTAATGAGCGAGTTTGGAATGAAGAAATACCATGTGGATTGCAATAAGGGACGAGGCGCGCCCGGTGGCGCGCCCGCCGTAAGTTGCAATCCGGCGTGAAACGTTGCCCGCTTTGGCCAGGCGGGCTACTGGCAGCGCTTTCTCAGCGCCAGGACCGGCGCTTGCGGTGCTGCCTCAGGCTGTATATCAGGCCAATGGCGCCGCCGATCACCAGGGCCTTGCCAGCCAGGCCGATCGGATTGTGCTTGACCTCAGCCATGATGCCCATTTCGCCGAGGATGTTGGGTACATGGCCGGACTTGAGATCATCGGCCAGGCCTTCGACCATATTCACGCGGTCCGCGAACAGCAGCAGCAGCCAGTGCCGGATGTCGTTTTCGCTCAGGGTAAAGGCGAAATCACGGATTTTTCCGGACAAGCCGGTGGGCGGCACGCTGGTGCCGAATACCGGCGTGATGTTCGGCCTCTCGGTGGAGTGGAAAACCTTGACGTTCACCGGCTGCTGCTCGGGCACGTCCCAGTGCACGTTGTCCAGACGGGGCGGCGTGCGCTCCATCGGATAGGCGGGACGGTTCTTGTGGTCCAGGTCGGCGCCCCAGCCGGGAATGTGCGACATGTCGCGCTTGGGTTTTTCGTGATGATGATGCCCGGTTTCAGGCGTGGTGTTGTGCTGGATGTCCATGATGCTGCGCTCCTTGGTCCGATGGTTCAGGCTTCTTCCTTGCTGACGACGCTGTTGCTGTAAGCGCCCGGCGGTATCAGGACGGTCTTGATGCAATTGTCGAGCTTGCTGGAGAACAGGTGATAGGCATCAGCCACCTCTTCCAGCGGAATCCGGTGCGTGATGATCTGGCGCGGAATGATACGTCCGGCCTGGATATGCTCGATCAGCCGCGGCAGATGACGCTTGACGCTGGCCTGGTTCATGCGCATGGTCAGACCCTTGTTGATCGCATTGCCGATCGGGATCGCATTGAAGGTAGGACCGTACACGCCGACGATCGACACCGTGCCGCCTTTGCGCACCGAGTTGATGGCCCAGTGCAGCACGGTCGCGGCGCCGGCCTGCAGCTTCAGGTAGCGGCCAGTCAAGGTCTGGGCGGCATTGCCCGCCGCCTCGCAGCCGACGCAGTCGATGCAGACGTCGGCGCCCAGCCCATCCGTCATCTTCTTGATGTGGATGGCCATGTCGCTCACTTCCTTGAAGTTGACGATTTCGCAGTGCGCATAATTCTTGATGAATTCAAGGCGGTATTCGACATGATCGACGACGATGACCCGACCGGCGCCCATCAGCCAGGCTGACTTGGCGGCAAAGATGCCCACCGGGCCAGCGCCGAACACCACCACGGTATCGCCCTCCTCGATATCGCCCATCTCGGCCGCCTGATAGCCGGTCGGAAATGCATCGGTCAACAGCACCGCGTCTTCCACGTGCAGGTCCTTGGGGATCACCGTCGGTCCGACATCGGCCATCGGGATGCGCACCAGTTCGGCCTGGCCGCCATCGTAGCCGCCGGCGGTGTGGGAATAACCATAAATGGCGCCCACCGCGGTTGCTTCGGGATTGACGTTATGGCAATTGCTGTACAACTCCTTCTGGCAGAAATAGCAGGAACCGCAAAAGATGTTGAATGGCACCAGCACATGGTCGCCCACTTTCAGGTTCTGCACCGAGGAACCGACCTCCTCGACCACGCCGGTGAATTCATGGCCGAACGTGCTGCCGATCCGGGTGTCAGGCACCAGGCCGTGATACAGGTGAAGGTCGGAGCCGCAGATGCATGACCGGGTAACGCGGACGATGGCGTCGCCCGGATGTTCGATCGCCGGGTCGGGCTTGTGCTTCGCTCGTACGCGGTAGGGACCTCTGTAATCCATTGCCAGCATGATTTTTCTCCTTTTTACCGGTGTCGCCGCGCATATCGCCGCGCGTCACGCGCACAGCCCGGTCCGGGCTGCTGTCTGTTTGTTAAGACATCGCGTGGGTAAAAGGTTCGTGGACCAAGGCTAAGGCTTGATCGTTGTCCACTGGATGGATGACCGGCGTTGTCGCCCGCGCCGGCTTGGACTTGCCGGCGCGGGGCCAACGGTTGAGGTCAGGCTGTATGGCGAGCCGGCCGTACCAGGCTGGCCGCGATCGACACCAGCAGGATCAGCCCGACAATACCCAGCGACACCTGGACCGGCAGGTGGTACCACTGCGCCGCCAGCATCTTGCCGCCGATGAACACCAGCACCACGGCCAGGCCGTATTTCAGGTAATGGAAGCGGTCAGCCATGCCAGCCAGCAGGAAGTACAACGCACGCAATCCCATGATGGCAAACATGTTGGAGGTGAAGACGATGAAGGGATCGCTGGTAATGGCAAAGATCGCCGGAATGCTGTCGACCGCGAATACCAGGTCGGTGAACTCGATCAGCACCAGCACCAGGAACAGCGGCGTTGCATGGCGCAGGCCATCGCGCATGATGAAAAACCGCTCGCCGTGGTATTCGTTGGTGACCCGCATATGGCCGCGCATCCAGCGCAGCAGCGGATTGGCTTCCAGATTCGGCTCATGATTGGCGAAGACCAGCATTTTCACGCCGGTGAACAGCAGGAAGGCGCCGAAGACATACAGTATCCAGCTGAACTGGCTGATCAGCCAGGCGCCCAGCAGAATCATCACGGCGCGCATCACGATGGCGCCGATCACGCCATACAGCAGCACGCGTCGCTGGAATTCGGCAGGCACCGCGAAATAACTGAACAGCATCAGGAAGACAAAGATATTGTCGACCGACAGCGCCTTTTCGATCAGGTAGCCCGACAGGAACTCCAGGCCCTTGACGTTGGCCACTTCCCGGCCGACCGTATTGTCCAGGTGCCACCAGAGCAGCAGGTTGAACAGCAGCGCCAGCGCGAACCAGGCAATGGACCAGCCCAGCGCTTCACGGAAGGACACCTTGTGCGCATTCCGGCCGCCCAGCACCACCATGTCGATGACGAGCATGCCGACGACGAACAGGATGAAGCCGGCCCACATCGGCGCGGTCGCAAAGGTTTCTATATCAGCCATGACAACCCTTAACCCTTATCAATGGAAAGGCCGGCATCGCAATACCAATGCCGGCCCTGAAAATTCCCGATACGCTTCGTAGCGATTCCCGCCGACAGTTCAATCAAAGTCGAACAGTTCGGCGAGAAAACTGCGCCGGCGGCGCACGGCCGGGCTGCCATACCGGTTCCGGTGCATGGCCGGCCCGCCGTGCCCGGTGGCATTGCCCCGATAGGCGCTCAGGCGATCGAGCAGCTTGTCGAGTTCGCCACGGTCCAGCCATACACCGCGGCACCGGGCGCACCAGTCGATCTCAACGCCTTCCCGGTACTGTGGCGTGAGCATGGCCATGTCGCATGCAGGGCATCTCATGACGGAACTGCGGCATGCAGTGGCGATGGCTTGGCGTTACGTTGCTGGCGCAAGCGCCGGGCCACGCCCCGTCCGACGCGCCGTGCCGCCTGGGAGATGGCTGCATACAGGTCGCGGTCGGTGCTGGCGGTAACGACCTGCCCGACGCCATCCACGACCACATGGATGCCGCAGCGCTTGTCGGTGCCGCCGCGCGGTCCGTTCAGGTCGCCCAGCCGCACCGTCACATGTCGCACCTTGGCGCGGGTGTGCGACAGGGCACTACGCAACTGCTGCAGGGTATATTCCTGCAGCGCAGCAGTCAGTCCGAAACGTCGGCAGTGAATGGCGATCTTCATGGGCTTCTCCTTTTCGGTGTTGGTGAAGCACACTATAGGACGGCGCAATTGGCTTGAATATTCGAATATCACGTTTGTGAAGTTCGAAAAAACCGATGAGGAAATCATGGGCGCGTTGAACTACAAGCACCTGCATTATTTCTGGGTGGTGGCCAAGACCGGCAGCATCGGACGCGCCAGCGCGCGCCTGCATGTGACGGCACAGACCATCAGCGGCCAGCTGACGCTGTTCGAGGAAATACTCGGCCATCAGCTGTTTGATCGCGTAGGCCGGCGCCTGCAGCTCAATGACATGGGCCGCATGGTGCTGCGCTATGCCGACGACATCTTCACGCTGGGCGGAGAGCTCGAGGAAGCCGTGCGGCGCGGGCCGGGCGACCGCATGCTGCAGTTGCGGGTGGGCGTGACCGATGCGGTGCCCAAGACCATGGCCTACCTGCTGCTGGAGCCTGCAATGCAGTTGCCGCAGGGGCTGCGCATCATCTGCCGCGAGGGCAAGCCGCGCCAGCTGCTGGCTGAACTGGCAACCCACCAGCTCGATATCGTGATTGCAGACAGCCCCCTGCCTGCCAATGTCGAGGTACGCGGATTCAATCACCTGCTGGGTGAGTGCGGACTGGATTTCTTTGCCGCGCCAACCCTGGCACGGCAGTACCGCAAGGGTTTTCCGCACAGCCTCGACGGCGCGCCCTTCCTGCTGCCGGGCGACGATGCCGCGATGCGCCCGAGGCTGTTGCGCTGGTTCGACCGGATCGGCATACGTCCGCAAATCGTCGGTGAATTCGATGACGGCGCCCTGATGAAAGCCTTTGGCGAAGCCGGCGCCGGCATTTTCTGCGCGCCGCAGGCGGTCACGGCACGGCTGAAGAAGCAGCTCGCGGTACAGTTTCTTGGAACGACCAACGAGGTCAATGAGCAGTTTTATGCGGTGTCGATGGAACGCCGGCTGACGCATCCGGCGGTAGTGGCCATTCGTTCCACGGCGCGCGACAAGCTGTTCGGCACCGCGCACGCATCTGCTTGAATTTCAGGCGACGCAGCCGTTGACGCTAGCCCTGCGCCGCAGCGCCGTCTGCACCCGTTTTCCGCTGCAATGCCTGACCTGTTTCGGCGGCAGCGGCCATCTGGGTGGGGGTCATTCCAGGAGTCAGCTGGGCGAGAGCCCGGCTTGCCTGCCAGATGCCCTGCCCGGCTGCCAGGTTCAGCCAGGCCCACGCCTGCGCTTCATCGACGGCAACGCCATGGCCCTGTGCATACATGGTCCCCAGATTGAACTGTGCCCTGGCATGCCCCTGCTCGGCAGCACGGCGATACCAGGACAGCGCCTTGGTCGCGTCCTGCTGCACGCCGTTGCCGGCGTCGTAACGCAAGCCCAGGCTGAATTGCGCATGCGCATTGCCGCGCTCGGCCGCCTTGCAGTACCAGGCCATGGCCTGTTGCGCATCGCGCGGCAGGCCATGGCCCCGGTCGTACATGACGGCCAGGCTGTACTGCGCCTTGGCGAGGCCCTGTTCGGCGGCGGCACGATATAGCGCCTGCGCCTGTGGCAGGTCGACCGGCACGCCCTGCCCGGCTTCCAGCATCGCCGCCAGGTTGTATTGCGCCAACGCATACCCCTGGGCGGCCGCCCTGCCATACCATTGCGCAGCCTGCTGCAAATCCTGCGGCAGTGACTTGCCGCTGGCGTACATCAATCCGAGATTGTTTTGCGCTGCCGCGTCGTTCTGGTCCGCGGCGCGCTGGAACCAGTGCAGCGCACGCATGCCATCGGCGGCTACGCCCAAGCCGTTCACATACATCAGTCCAAGGTTGTTCTGCGCGCCGGCATGGCCAAGTTCAGCGGCCTCGGTGTACCAGGCCAGCGCCTGTGCCTGGTCTTGCGGCACGCCCTGGCCATTGGCATACATCAGGCCCAGGTTGAACTGGGCCTTGGCATGCCCCTGGTGCGCCGCCTTGCGATACCACAGCAGCGCATGCGCATAGTCCTGCGCACGCCTGCCGTTGCTGTAGATGACGGCCAGATTGAATTGCGCATTTGCATGGCCGCGGTCGGCCGCCTTGCGAAACCAGGTGCGCGCCTGCTCCCAATCCTGGGGAACGCCGTCGCCACTGCTGTACATCATCCCCAACCGGTTGGCTTCGTCCATCTCGGACTGCGCAGCGTCGTGCGGGGCAGCGGGGGACAGGGGATAAACGTTTTGCTGCATGCTGTTCATAGGTGGATCTGGCTCAGGCCATGCGGGCAACAGCGCGCGGCAGCAGTTGCAGGAAGCGCGCAGCCGATATCGGCCGGTGGTACAGATATCCCTGCATCACCGTGCAGCCTATGCGCTGCAGATAGGCGGCCTGGATGCCGCTTTCCACGCCTTCGGCAACCACGTTCAGCGACAGGCCGCTGGCAATCGACATGATCGCCAGGACCACCGGATAATGGCCGTCGAGCCGATGGATTTCCCTGACGAAGGATTGATCGATCTTGATGGTATGGACCGGAAAGCGATGCAGGTAGGCCAGCGAGGAATAGCCGGTGCCGAAATCATCGATGGCAACGCTGACGCCAATCGCCTCGAGCTTGTTGAGCTGCTCGATCGCATACTGCGGATTGCGGATACAGATGTTCTCGGTGATCTCCACCTCGATCTGCGAGGCTGACAACCTGTGCCGGGACAGCACGGCTGCCATCTTCGCCACGAAGTCGCCGCTATCGAGATATTGCGGCGACACGTTCAGGGACAGCCGGATCCGGGATGACGACTGGCTGTTCCACCAGGCCAGGTCGCGGCATACGGCTTCCAGCATCCAGTCGCTGATCGGCAGCATCAGGCCGTTCTCTTCCGCGAACGGCAGGAACTCGCCGGCCGACAGCAGGCCGCGCTCCGGATGGTGCCAGCGCATCAGCCCTTCCACGCCTACGATCTGGCCTGTCGAGGCGTCCACCTGCGGCTGGTAATACATCTCGAATTCATTGCGTTCGAGCGCACGCCGCAGGCTCTTTTCCAGCGTGATCTTCTGATAGGACGCCTCATGCATCGACGGCTCATAGAAGCTGTAGCTGTTCTTGCCACGCGCCTTGACCTGATACATCGCCATGTCCGCATGGCAGAGCAGTTCATCGATGGTCGTGCCGTCATGCGGATAGACGGCGATGCCGATGCTGGCGGAAATATGGTTGTCACTGTCGGCCAGCTTGAAAGGCAGCTGCAGGCACTCGAGCGCCTTCTGCGCCACCACGTCGGCATCTTCGCGGCTTTGCAGTTCCGGCAGGACAATCGTGAATTCATCGCCACCCAGCCTTGCCAGCGTATCGCCCTGACGCAGCGCCGCCTTCAGCCGCGCCGCCACCTGCTGCAGCAATTCATCGCCATGAATATGGCCCAGCGTATCGTTGACCAGCTTGAACCGGTCGAGATCGATGAACATCACCGCCAGCTCGGCATCCTTGCGCTTGGCTTGCGTGATCGCCAGCCCGAGCCGGTCCTTGAACAGCATCCGGTTCGGCAGGTCGGTCAGGATGTCGTGATACGCATGGTAGGAGATCATGGCCTCCGCCCGCTTGCGCTCGGTGATGTCGCGCGCCACGCCATAGGTGCCGTAGAATTCGGCGCCGTGCTTGTCCGCGGGGCTGCCGTACATGCCCATGGAATTGAATGACAGCGTGAGCAGCGTCGTCTCAAAAGCCGGCCCCTTGTCGCGGCCTCCGGCGGACTTCAGCCTCAGCTCGATATTGCGGCTGGCCCGCTCGCCGACACGGCGCTCGTTGAAGACGTAATAGGCCCGGTCCATATCTTCGGCATGCACCAGCATCGAGTAATGATTGCCTATCAGCTCGCTGCGGCTAAAACCCAGCAGCTGCAGGGCCCTGTCGTTGACGAAGGAAAAGCGTCCCTCTTCGTTCAGCGTATAAATGATGTCAGGCGAGCTGTCGACCAGGTAGCGATACAGCTTTTCGGAACGTGCCAGTTGCTGCGCGATGCGCTTGTTTTCGGTCTCAAGCCGGCGCTGCCGCAAGGCGTTGTCCACCGTGTTGAGCAGCTCTTCCCGGCTGTATGGCTTGCGCAGGTAGTCATAGGCGCCCCGCTTCAATGCGCCGATCGCGCCCTCGATGCCGGTCTCGCCACTAAGCACGATGACACGGGTCTCGAGCTTCTTGCGGTTGATGACGTCCATGATCTGGTGGCCGCCGAAGTCCGGAAGCCGCAGGTCAAGCAGGGCCAGGTCAAAGGACATCTGTTCCAGCAGCGCCACCGCCTCGCTGCCGCAGGTGGCGGTGTGGAGTTCATGCCCGCTGTCTTCCAGGATCGCACACAGGCTGGCAAGCAGACGCGGCTCATCGTCCACCAGCAGCAGACGATGCGCCGTCGGCGTGGTCGACGCGATTGTCTCGTTCATCGGCGCATCGGCATGAAGCAATGGCATGAACGGCGCCACGTTGCGCTGATTGATCATGATGAATGATGTCCTGACTGTTTGGACTGGGCGGCATCGGCCGCTAAAGGCTGCGCACGCAGCGGCAACTGCACATCAAACGTCGTGCCACGCCGGCTGCTGCGGCAACTGATCGTGCCGCCCATCTTCTGCACGAGGCCATGGACGATGCTCAGGCCAAGCCCGCGCCCGACGCCGGCCTTGGTGCTTTGCACAGGAGAGAAAAGCCTCGCCATCACCTCCGCGGGAATGCCGCCGCCGGTGTCGCGCACGCTCAGCTCCGCGTACAGCCGGCCGTCGCGGTTGACGTGGCCGTTATCGACGACCTCGATTTCGCCGCCGCCTGGCATGGCCTCCACGGCGTTCTTCAGCAGATTGACCAGCACCTGCTTGAGCAGGTCGGCGCTGCCCTCCAGCACGCTTTCGCTGTCGTCCACGTCGGCGCGCAGTGAAACCGACGCCGGCATGTACTCGGTGTCCTGGAACAGGCGCACCACATCCCTTACCACGCGCCCGACGTCGGCCTGTGCGCTGGCAGCCTCCGGTTCCATCTCGGCCAGCCCATGCACGATCTGCCCGACCCGGTCGATTTCCTCATTGAGGATGGCGACCTCTCCCACCACGATATCCTGCTTGCGCAAGCGGCTGTCCAGTATGCCGAGATAATTCTTGATGATGGAAAGCGGATTATTGACTTCATGCGCCACACGACGCGTGGCTGCCTGGTACTGGTCGGCGACGCTGGCGACACGTTGATCGAGTTCGGCCTGGCTGCTGATGGCAGCATGGAGCGCGTTGGCCGCCTGGGAAGCGTAAGCCAGCAGGAACCGTTCACGTCGCTGCAGATCGTCGACCTGGTGTTCGCCGATGCTGCCCACCAGCATGCCAATGCAGCGACCGGTCACCGTCATCGGCAGGCATAGCAGGCAGTCGGCGCGCATCAGGCTGAGCAGTTGCTCCTCCGCCAGGCTCAGAAGCTCCCTGCCGCGCCGGACAAAGGCGATGCGCCGCATCAGGGCAGCGTCGGCAATCACGCCGCCGGCTGTCAATGGCAAGGAAAACTCGGCCAATCGTTCAACCTGGCCGTTGCCGGGCTTACCCAGCAGTGACTGGCTGGCCTTGTCGGTAAGGAGCAGGAACACGTCGCCAAAACTGAACAGGATGCGGGCGGAACCGGACACGGTTTCCATCAGGCCCGCCATGTCGGTCTGGCGCGAGAAGAAGCGGCTGGCCTGTGATGCGAGCACCATGTTGCGCATTTCCTCATCCATCTTTTCCTGGGTGGGATTGCGCGGTGCCGCCGGCTGGGGCGGCACGTAAGCCGCCTGGGCAACGATATCGTCTGCGCCTGCCAGGTCTATGCCCAGTGCGCTCGCCGCACGCACGACTTGCGCTTCGGCCTTGTCGCGGATTTCCTGGATGGTGTCGGCATCCAGGCTGCAAAGCGCCGCAACCTCGGTCAATGTCACCTCGTCGGTATCATGGCTGGCCATCATATGCGCCAGCATAACGATACGGATCAAGGGATGCGCATTGGCGACCCGGGCAGCCGGCTCATGGTGATACTGGACACTGTCGCACAGGAAGGAGTCGAGCTGCCAACGCTCGATAATGGCCGCTCCCGCTTCGGCGTGGGTGATCTGCATGGTCCGCTGTTCCACCCAGCACAGCTTGGCGTCGTCCTTCGCATGAAAATTCACCGCGTATTCCTGCGGTGCGACGGAGAGCAGGCCAAGGCGGCCGACGTCATGCAGCAGACCTGCAAGATAAGCCTCTTCGACATGCGGATGCTTCATCTTGATCGCAATGTCGCGCGCCATTACCGCTGCTGTCAGCGAATGCTTCCAGAAACCCCGCAAGTCGATCGTGCCGGGCTTGGAAAAATCATTGAACATCTGGAGCACCGATTCACTGATCACCAGTGTTTTGATCATGTCGGTGCCGATCGCCATCAGCGCCTGGTCCAGATTCGCCTTGCGTCCCCCACTACGATGGTAGGCCGGGCTATTGGCAACGGCGAGAATGCTGCTGGCCATGCCAGGGTCCTGCGATATCAACACAGCGAGCTCCGCCATGCCAGCGTCTTCGTCCTGGCATTGTTCGATGAGCTTGAGGAGAATCTGCGGCATCGTAGGAAGATGCGCTTGCTCCAACCGCTTTCGTATATCTATTTCGGATCGCTGCATCATTTATCGAACGTTGTCGCTTTTTCTTGCACACTTTGTTTGGACGCCAACCGGAACAGAACCACTATCTCCTACCAACTGAATGGCAGACCGTGGAAATCTGCAAGCATCGTATTATTCCTTAACATGAACCAGGAGAAACAATTTCTTGCAAATAATACCATTTAAAACTTGCAATGAATCAACTTTACCGAGTAATGCGTATGGTCGAAACAACTTAGTTACTAAAAGCAACATCATTAAGGGAGCCTTTGAAGCTTTTTCACAATTTTGACATGACAGGAATATTGAAAGGGCGGAGAAGAAGAGGCAGGGTCCGGATTCCGGTTACGGCTTGAACAAGCAGGCGGGGCTAAACTGATTCGGCGTGGAATACTGCTATAGATTTTCCACGCTCAGCATCGTGGGAGCGGGCAGTAATCAGCGTTCATCTCGCCCATCGATCAGCGGAAGGAGCGCTACTGCGCTGCATGCGAGTTGCAAATGGATAGCACTGTCGCTCTGGCCGCGGTTGAAAACAAGGTTATTGCGGAGAGAGCATTCATCCGGATGCAATTGCGTTGCATGCCCCTGGTGAACGCCCGTTAAAGCGCCATTTATTGAGGTGCCGATTAAGTCAGAACGGCAAACTTACAAAGCAACATTTATATTGTTTTTTAAAATGATGCCAATCGGAAAGTACAGCAATTTCAATTCGCTGGAGCGAACGTACGAAGTACTTTAACTGCAGCTTCTTTCCAGGCACGTGCCAGCTTTTGTATGGCTGCTGCGGTGGTTCCCTCGACGCCTCATGGTTGAGGAAGTTGTCTATTTTCTGCTCAGGCGACAGGAATTTATGGGCATTTCTGGCCGCAGCCTGTCACAGGACGCGACACGTTGTCGCCGGCCCTTAAGTGGTACACCTGCAAGGCGAATAGGACGATGAATGCAGTTCGAGAGTCCAAGACAGAAAAGATGGTATTGATGGCAAAAATGATAGAGATGACGACGCTGAAAATAGGACAAGGTAATTACGCACTATGAGGATGTGATACGCAGGTCGACTTCGCCGGATATTCCTTCGCTCGACCTATCCGGTGCCGATGTGTTTGGCCACCCAAGGCAATCTACCGCCGCAACGCCTTACGCATTAAAAGCAAGATTCAAATCCCATGCCCCAAAGCAAAAACCCCCGGCGCCTATTGGCGTCGGGGGTTTTCTAATAACAGCCTGACGATGACCTACTTTCACACTGGTTGCAGCACTATCATCGGCGCAAAGTCGTTTCACGGTCCTGTTCGGGATGGGAAGGGGTGGTACCAACTCGCTATGGTCATCAGGCATGACTTGTCGGCTGTCTGTCGCGCTGCCGGCTTCTCGCCTGGCACACGCCACATCCAACCCAAAGGGAAGAAGCAGCCGCATCGCTCCCGCACTTGGCAGGGGCAATGCAACGATCAATGTCTTGTCTTGCAGGTTGTGAGTATCGAACGTCACGCACCACACAGCGCCGCTATGCACCATCAAGGTTATAGGGACAAGCCGCACGGGCAATTAGTACTGGTTAGCTTAACGCATTACTGCGCTTCCACACCCAGCCTATCAACGTCCTGGTCTCGAACGACCCTTTAGGGGAGTCAAGCTCCCGGGAAGTCTCATCTCAAGGCGAGTTTCCCGCTTAGATGCTTTCAGCGGTTATCTCTTCCGAACTTAGCTACCCGGCAATGCCACTGGCGTGACAACCGGTACACCAGAGGTTCGTCCACTCCGGTCCTCTCGTACTAGGAGCAGCCCCCTTCAAACTTCCAACGCCCACGGCAGATAGGGACCAAACTGTCTCACGACGTTTTAAACCCAGCTCACGTACCACTTTAAATGGCGAACAGCCATACCCTTGGGACCGGCTACAGCCCCAGGATGTGATGAGCCGACATCGAGGTGCCAAACTCCCCCGTCGATATGAACTCTTGGGAGGAATCAGCCTGTTATCCCCAGAGTACCTTTTATCCGTTGAGCGATGGCCCTTCCATACAGAACCACCGGATCACTATGTCCTACTTTCGTACCTGCTCGACTTGTCAGTCTCGCAGTTAAGCACGCTTATGCCATTGCACTATGAGCACGATGTCCGACCGTACCTAGCGTACCTTCGAACTCCTCCGTTACACTTTGGGAGGAGACCGCCCCAGTCAAACTGCCTACCATGCACTGTCCCCGATCCGGATAACGGACCAAGGTTAGAACCTCAAACAAACCAGGGTGGTATTTCAAGGTTGGCTCCACCGCAACTGGCGTCACGGTTTCAATGCCTCCCACCTATCCTACACAGATTGGTTCAAAGTCCAATGCAAAGCTACAGTAAAGGTTCATGGGGTCTTTCCGTCTAGCCGCGGGTAGATTGCATCATCACAAACATTTCAACTTCGCTGAGTCTCGGGAGGAGACAGTGTGGCCATCGTTACGCCATTCGTGCAGGTCGGAACTTACCCGACAAGGAATTTCGCTACCTTAGGACCGTTATAGTTACGGCCGCCGTTTACTGGGACTTCAATCAAGAGCTTGCACCCCATCATTTAATCTTCCAGCACCGGGCAGGCGTCACACCCTATACGTCCACTTTCGTGTTTGCAGAGTGCTGTGTTTTTATTAAACAGTCGCAGCCACCAGTTTATTGCAACCCCGTCGCCCTTCTGGCGCAGGCCAGTCAAGCTACCAGGGCGTACCTTATCCCGAAGTTACGGTACCAATTTGCCGAGTTCCTTCTCCCGAGTTCTCTCAAGCGCCTTAGAATACTCATCTCGCCCACCTGTGTCGGTTTGCGGTACGGTCTCGTGTGACTGAAGCTTAGAGGCTTTTCTTGGAACCACTTCCGATTGCTTCGCAGCATAAAGCCGCTGGTCTCGACCCCTTGAATTACGTCCCCGGATTTGCCTAAGGACCTTCTACAAGTCAAGAACCGGGACATCCAACACCCGGACAACCATTCGCGATCCGTCCCCCCATCGCATCACACGACGGTGCAGGAATATTAACCTGCTTCCCATCAGCTACGCATCTCTGCCTCGCCTTAGGGGCCGACTCACCCTGCTCCGATGAACGTTGAACAGGAAACCTTGGGCTTACGGCGTGGGGGCTTTTCACCCCCATTATCGCTACTCATGTCAGCATTCGCACTTCTGATACCTCCAGCATCCTTTACAAGACACCTTCGCAGGCTTACAGAACGCTCTCCTACCATATGCACAGTAATAAATTACGTACATATCCGCAGCTTCGGTGACTGGCTTAGCCCCGTTACATCTTCCGCGCAGGACGACTCGATCAGTGAGCTATTACGCTTTCTTTAAAGGGTGGCTGCTTCTAAGCCAACCTCCTGACTGTTTTAGCCTTCCCACTTCGTTTTCCACTTAGCCAATCTTTGGGACCTTAGCTGGCGGTCTGGGTTGTTTCCCTCTTGACGCCGGACGTTAGCACCCGACGTCTGTCTCCCAAGCTCGCACTCATCGGTATTCGGAGTTTGCAATGGGTTGGTAAGTCGCGATGACCCCCTAGCCATAACAGTGCTCTACCCCCGATGGTGATACTTGAGGCACTACCTAAATAGTTTTCGGAGAGAACCAGCTATTTCCAAGTTTGTTTAGCCTTTCACCCCTACCCACAGCTCATCCCCTAATTTTTCAACATTAGTGGGTTCGGACCTCCAGTACCTGTTACGGCACCTTCATCCTGGCCATGAGTAGATCACTTGGTTTCGGGTCTACACCCAGCGACTGTCGCCCTGTTCGGACTCGATTTCTCTACGGCTTCCCTATGCGGTTAACCTCGCCACTGAATGTAAGTCGCTGACCCATTATACAAAAGGTACGCCGTCACGGAACAAGTCCGCTCCGACTGTTTGTATGCACACGGTTTCAGGATCTATTTCACTCCCCTTCCGGGGTTCTTTTCGCCTTTCCCTCACGGTACTGGTTCACTATCGGTCGATTACGAGTATTTAGCCTTGGAGGATGGTCCCCCCATGTTCAGACAGGATTTCACGTGTCCCGCCCTACTTGTCGCAAGCCTAGTTCCACAACCATGATTTCGTGTACGGGGCTATCACCCGCTACGGCCGCACTTTCCAGAGCATTCCACTATCACGACTGCTAAATCTTGCAGGCTGATCCCATTTCGCTCGCCACTACTTTGGGAATCTCGGTTGATTTCTTTTCCTGCAGCTACTTAGATGTTTCAGTTCGCCGCGTTCGCTTCGCATACCTATGTATTCAGTATGCGATGACCTAAAAGGCCGGGTTTCCCCATTCGGACATCTGCGGATCAAAGCTTGTTTGCCAGCTCCCCGCAGCTTATCGCAAGCTACTGCGTCCTTCATCGCCTGTAATCGCCAAGGCATCCACCATGTGCACTTAGTCACTTGTCCCTATAACGTTGACCTCTGGAGTTGCCTCCAAAGACGTCATAGGCAAGCGCTGTGTTTCATTTGATGCATGTTTGTTTCGATACAATCACAACCCAGCAATGTTTGCTAATCTGCTTACCGCCAGATTAACGCGCATTGCGAATTACATTGATCTTTACTACTTCTTCCACTTTGTTAAAGAACGAATACAGCCTTCTTGATCGCAATGATCAAACCTAAATCGCATGCCTAGCTCTTTGGCCCGCACTGACTTACGTTTGTACCTTGCTGCCGTCATGGTCAGAGAATGGTGGAGGTTGACGGGATCGAACCGACGACCCCCTGCTTGCAAAGCAGGTGCTCTCCCAGCTGAGCTAAACCCCCATGGGACTTGCCATGACTTCTTCACTGCTGCCAACTGGTGGGTCTGGTTGGGCTCGAACCAACGACCCCCGCGTTATCAACACGGTGCTCTAACCAGCTGAGCTACAGACCCTCGCACACGCTGCACGACTGCTGCATGTACCGATCACTTCATGACCTGACGGTGTGTTTTGACTGTTCTTCGTTTTGCCTACAACCGATAAGTGTGGACACCCAACTGCGTGCATATCTCTAGAAAGGAGGTGATCCAGCCGCACCTTCCGATACGGCTACCTTGTTACGACTTCACCCCAGTCACGAATCCTACCGTGGTAAGCGCCCTCCTTGCGGTTAAGCTACCTACTTCTGGTAAAACCCGCTCCCATGGTGTGACGGGCGGTGTGTACAAGACCCGGGAACGTATTCACCGCGACATGCTGATCCGCGATTACTAGCGATTCCAACTTCATGGAGTCGAGTTGCAGACTCCAATCCGGACTACGATACACTTTCTGGGATTAGCTCCCCCTCGCGGGTTGGCGGCCCTCTGTATGTACCATTGTATGACGTGTGAAGCCCTACCCATAAGGGCCATGAGGACTTGACGTCATCCCCACCTTCCTCCGGTTTGTCACCGGCAGTCTCATTAGAGTGCCCTTTCGTAGCAACTAATGACAAGGGTTGCGCTCGTTGCGGGACTTAACCCAACATCTCACGACACGAGCTGACGACAGCCATGCAGCACCTGTGTGCAGGTTCTCTTTCGAGCACTCCCTGATCTCTCAAGGATTCCTGCCATGTCAAGGGTAGGTAAGGTTTTTCGCGTTGCATCGAATTAATCCACATCATCCACCGCTTGTGCGGGTCCCCGTCAATTCCTTTGAGTTTTAATCTTGCGACCGTACTCCCCAGGCGGTCAACTTCACGCGTTAGCTGCGTTACCAAGTCAATTAAGACCCGACAACTAGTTGACATCGTTTAGGGCGTGGACTACCAGGGTATCTAATCCTGTTTGCTCCCCACGCTTTCGTGCATGAGCGTCAGTGTTATCCCAGGGGGCTGCCTTCGCCATCGGTATTCCTCCACATCTCTACGCATTTCACTGCTACACGTGGAATTCTACCCCCCTCTGACACACTCTAGCCGTACAGTCACAAATGCAATTCCCAGGTTGAGCCCGGGGATTTCACATCTGTCTTGCACAACCGCCTGCGCACGCTTTACGCCCAGTAATTCCGATTAACGCTCGCACCCTACGTATTACCGCGGCTGCTGGCACGTAGTTAGCCGGTGCTTATTCTTCAGGTACCGTCATTAGCTCCGGATATTAGCCAGAACCGTTTCTTCCCTGACAAAAGAGCTTTACAACCCGAAGGCCTTCTTCACTCACGCGGCATTGCTGGATCAGGGTTGCCCCCATTGTCCAAAATTCCCCACTGCTGCCTCCCGTAGGAGTCTGGGCCGTGTCTCAGTCCCAGTGTGGCTGGTCGTCCTCTCAGACCAGCTACTGATCGATGCCTTGGTAGGCTTTTACCCCACCAACTAGCTAATCAGATATCGGCCGCTCCACGAGCATGAGGTCTTGCGATCCCCCACTTTCATCCATAGATCGTATGCGGTATTAGCTAATCTTTCGACTAGTTATCCCCCACTCCAGGGCACGTTCCGATATATTACTCACCCGTTCGCCACTCGCCACCAGACCGAAGTCCGTGCTGCCGTTCGACTTGCATGTGTAAGGCATGCCGCCAGCGTTCAATCTGAGCCAGGATCAAACTCTTCAGTTCAATCTCTGTTTTGTGCCATTGCTGGCAGGTTCCGAAGAACCGTCGCTCACTCAAAATACTGACAGATCGATTCTTGCGAATCGTTCTACTTCTTTGTTGTGAGCACTTGCTTAATAATTTGAGCATCCGGCGTTGCCACCGGCGCACTTCATCAAGTGCCCACACTTATCGGTTGTTGGTTGTTAAAGAACCGGACAATTCAGTCTGCTGCCAGCCGCCCCGAGGGACTTGCCGGCTGCTGCGAAGCGTTGTGTTCGTCAGCAGCAAAGAGGCGAGATTATGGGGCATTTGCTGTTTCGCGTCAACAGTTTTTTTTCGCTTCGCTTCAAAAAAACCGGACCAGCATGCTGCCTTTTTCCGCCCCCGCCGCGCTGTTCTGCAGCGGGAGGCGAACTATATCAAAGGTTGCGAAAATTCGGCAAGCGCTTTTCGACGAAAGCTTTCATGCCCTCTTTCTGGTCTTCCGTGGCGAATGTGCTGTGGAACAGACGACGCTCGTATTGCACGCCTTCGGCGAGGGTGGACTCGTAAGCACGGTTGATGGATTCCTTGATCATCATGACTACCGGGAGGGACATCGAGGCGATAGTGCTGGCGGCGGCCAGCGCTTCGTCGAGAAGCTTGTCGGCGGCGACCACGCGCGAAACCAGTCCTGCGCGCTCGGCTTCGGCGGCGTCCATCATGCGGGCAGTCAGGCACATGTCCATGGCCTTGGCTTTCGACACGGCGCGCGGCAGGCGCTGGGTGCCGCCGGCGCCGGGGATGGTACCGAGCTTGACTTCCGGCTGACCAAATTTGGCCGTGTCGGCAGCGATGATGAAGTCGCACATCATCGCCAGTTCACAGCCGCCGCCCAGGGCATAGCCAGCCACTGCCGCAATGACAGGCTTGCGCACCCGGCGCACCGTTTCCCAGTTTCTGGTGATGTACTCGCCCTTGAATACATCCATATAGGTATAGCTTGCCATGGCACCGATGTCGGCGCCGGCGGCGAAAGCCTTTTCGCTACCGGTGATGACGATGCATCCGATATTGTCTTCGCCGTCGAATGACGTTAAGGCATGCCCAAGCTCATCCATCAACTGGTCGTTCAGCGCGTTGAGCGCCTTGGGTCGATTCAGGCGAATCAGCCCGACCTTGCCCTGCGTTTCCACAATGATATTTTCATATTGCATGGAGACCTCCACTGAAATGTGCCCGGATGGCCGGCGCATTGTATCTGCTTGCAGGTTGCACAAGGATGCCAGCCTGCGCCTGAAGCCATGCGCGCTGGCATCCCGGCATTCAGACGGTGCCTGGCTTGGGCAACAGCACCCAGAGCATGCCGCGCTGCTTCATTTTCCCGGCCTTCTCGCCCGCTTCGGCGCCAAAGCCCCAGAAATAGTCCGCCCTGACTGCATTCTTGATCGCGCCGCCGGTGTCCTGCGCCAGCATCATGCGCTGCAGCGGGGCATTGCTGCCGGGCTGCGTGGTTGACAGAAATACCGGCGCGCCCAGCGGGATGAAGTTCGGATCGACTGCGACGGAACGCTGCGGCGTCAGCGGCACACCCAGCGCGCCTTTCGGCCCCTTGCGCGGATCCGTCAGTTTTTCTTCCTTGAAGAAGACATAGCCCGGATTGGCATTGAGCAGTTCCTGCTGGCGCTTGGGATTGGCTGCCAGCCAGGCCTTGATGCCCTGGGCGGATGCCTGGTCCATGGTCAGCTCGCCCTTGTCGACCAGATAACGGCCAATCGAGCGATAAGGATGGCCGTTCTGATCCGCATAGGCGACGCGCACTACTTCCTTGGTGTCGGCAAACTGGACACGTCCCGAGCCCTGCACCTGGAGAAAGAAGGCGTCGATCGGATTGTCCACCCACACCAGTTCATTGCCGGTCATTGCCGCCGACTGCGTCAATTCCGCTCGCGCCGGATAAGGAACAACCTTGTTGCCGACCAGCTTGCCGCGCAGGCGCATGTTCTTCAATTCCGGGTAAACGCTGCCGAGGTCGATCGTCAGCAGGTCTTCCGGCGCGCGGTGCAGCGGAGTCTGGTACGGTCCGCCACGCTTGCGGGCGCCGTTGAGCAAGGGCTCGTAGTAGCCGGTGACCAGGCCATTGTCCGTGCCGTCGGGGTTGAAGACCTGGTGCGGCACAAAGAAGGCCTCGAAGAACGTGCGGATCGCGCCGGCGCTATTGGCGTCGACCGTGCGCGCCACGGTGCAAGGCTCTTTCCAGGCGGCACGCTTGACCAGCACATCGCAGGAAGTGAGGAAGGCGGGCCATGCCTCGCGAACGTCGTCGCGGTCCCAGCCGGGCATGGCATTGAAGGCGACGGGACGCAATACCGGGCCGGCCACCGGCGCCGGACCTGTCGCCGGCGCCGGGGACGGCGTCCGCGCAGTCTCAATGGGCTTGGGCGGCGTGGTGCTGCAGGCGGAAAGAAGTGCTGTGATGACGATGGGGAGTGCGAGTAAACTGGAGCGCTTGGATAACATCGGAAGTCAATGGCATGTGGTTACTGATAATAGAAGCCTGCGTCGCATTTTTCCTGCTGGTATTCATCGTCTGGTGGACGATGTTTGCGGGCCGCAAACCGGACCAGCAAGTGCGCCGGCCGCCACCTGACGATGACAAACCGGCGTGAACTGCGCGGCGTCAGTGTAGCGTGCGCGGCAAGGACAGCACAAACTCGGCAATCGGTGCTTCAAACCGGGTGCCGTCCTCGGCAACGCAGAAATAGCTGCCCGACATGGTGCCGTGCGGCGTCTTCAGCGAGGTGCCGCTGGTGTATTCGAACTGCTGTCCGGGCTGCAGCAGCGGCTGGTGGCCGACCACGCCGAGTCCCTTCACCTCTTCCACCTTGTCATTGGCGTCCTTGATGACCCAGTGGCGGGAAATCAGCTGCGCTGCAACCTGTCCCGTATTGCGGATCGTGATGGAATAGGCGAACACGAAACTGCCGTGTTCGGGGTCGGACTGTTTCTCCAGATACTGGGTTCTGACCGAAACGGTGAATTCATAAGCTGCCATTTGATTCCTTTGCCGGATTGATTTCTGCGCGACGATGACGGTGCCGCGATGCCATTTTGTCAGCCGGACCCGGCCGTGCGCGCCAAGGTAGAATAACGGATTGTTCCAACTGACGAATTCCATGGCTACTTATCGCATCGCTCCCAGCATACTCTCCGCTGATTTTGCCCGTCTTGGCGAAGAGGTCCGCAACGTGGTCGCCGCCGGCGCCGACATCATTCACTTCGACGTGATGGACAACCACTACGTCCCCAATCTGACGATAGGCCCGCTGGTATGCGAGGCGATCCGGCCGCATGTGCAGGTGCCGATCGATGTGCATCTGATGGTCAAGCCCGTGGACCGCATCATTCCGGATTTTGCCAAGGCTGGCGCCAATATCATCACCTTTCATCCGGAAGCGTCCGAGCATATCGACCGCACGCTGCAACTGATCCGCGACAATGGCTGCAAGGCCGGCCTGGTGTTCAACCCTGCCACGCCGCTGCATTATCTCGACCATGTGATGGACAAGCTCGACATCATTCTGCTGATGTCGGTCAATCCCGGCTTTGGCGGCCAGTCCTTCATTCCCGAAGCGCTGAAGAAGATCGCGGATGTGCGCCAGCGCATCGACGCATCGGGGCGCGACATCATGCTGGAAGTCGATGGCGGCATCAAGGTCGACAACATTGCCGCCGCGGCGAAGGCAGGCGCCGACACCTTTGTTGCCGGTTCGGCCATCTTCGGCAAGCCCGATTACAAGGCAGTGATCGACGCGATGCGCGGCCAGCTGGCTGGCCTATGAGCGCGCCTGACAGCCTGTTTGCCGGCATCCGCGCGGCCATCATCGACCTCGACGGCACGATGATGGATACCGCGCCCGATTTCCTGGTGGCGGTCAATGCGATGCGCTCCGAGCTGGAGCTTGCGCCGGTCGGCATTGATGTGATCACGCGCTTCGTCGGCAAGGGCACCGAGAACCTGGTGCGCAGCATCCTCGGCCTGGACTATGCGCCAGACCAGGCGGCCGCGCGCTACGAGCAGGCGCTGGATGCCTACATGCGCTCCTACAGCGCCATCAACGGCCGGCACGCGACGGTCTATCCGGGCGTGGCCGACGGCTTGCGCGACATGCAGCAACAGGGGCTGCGCCTGGCCTGCGTGACCAACAAGCCGGTTGGCTTTGCGCTGCCGCTGCTGGAAACCGCCGGCCTGCTGGATGCGTTCGAAGTGGTGTATGGCGGCGACTCGCTGCCGCGCAAGAAGCCCGATCCGATGCCGCTCTTGCAGGTGTGCGCCGATTTCAGCCTGGCGCCGCGGCACGTGGTGGCCATCGGCGACTCGTCCAACGATGCCCAGGCGGCGCGCGCGGCCAGCTGCAGGGTGCTGACCGTGCCTTATGGCTACAATCATGGCCAGCCTATACAAGACGTTGATTCGGATGGTATAGTCGACACGCTTTTAGATGCAGCCCGACTGATCTCAGCAGCAAATCCCAACCAACATGTCTCTCAATAAAAAACGCAGCTTATCTGCGCCGGCCGTTCCTGAGGCCTGGCCCTGGCGACGCTGGCAATCCTGGACCTGGTAGTCCCCGATTGGCTGTCGAGTGCGTTCGCATGCGCGCTCGATCACGTTTTTAACTCAATGACCGCGCACCCATCCCTCACGCGGTCGGGAGAGAATCATGACCGAACTCGAATTCAAGTCGCTGGCCGCGCAAGGCTACAACCGCATCCCGCTGATCGCTGAAGCCTTTGCCGATCTCGAAACCCCGCTGTCCCTTTATCTCAAGCTGGCGCAGCAGCAGAACGGCGGCAAGAATACTTTCCTGCTCGAATCCGTCGTCGGCGGCGAGCGCTTCGGCCGCTATTCCTTCATCGGGCTGCCCGCTACCACTTTGCTGCGCAGCTATGGCCGCCGGACCGAAGTTGTCACGAATGGCTCGGTGGTGGAAAGCGTGGAAGGCAATCCGCTCGACTTCATCGCCGACTACCAGTCGCGCTTCAAGGTTGCGGTGCTGCCCGGCATGCCGCGTTTCTGCGGCGGCCTGGCGGGCTATTTTGGTTACGACACGGTGCGCCATATCGAGAAGCGCCTGGCTGAGACGGCGCCCAAGGATGACCTTGGCCTGCCCGACATCCAGCTGCTGCTGACCGAGGAACTGGCCGTCATCGACAACCTGTCAGGCAAGCTTTACCTGATCGTCTATGCCGATCCGACCCAGGCCGAGGCTTTCCCGCGCGCCCGGCGCCGCCTGCATGACCTGCGCGCGATGCTGCGCCGCGCGGTCGATGCGCCGGTGACGTCGGCTTCGGTGCGAACCGAGGCGGTGCGCGACTTCGACAAGGCGGCCTATCTGGACGCGGTTGCCAGGGCCAAGGAATACATCATGGCGGGCGACCTGATGCAGGTGCAGATAGGCCAGCGCATCAAGAAGCCGTATGTCGATTCGCCGCTGTCGCTGTACCGGGCGCTGCGCTCGCTCAATCCCTCGCCCTACATGTACTTCTACAACTTCGGCGACATGCATATCGTCGGGGCGTCGCCGGAAATCCTGGTGCGCAATGAAGGCACGCCGGATGGCGGCAAGAAGGTGACGATACGCCCGCTAGCCGGCACCCGGCCGCGCGGCAATACGCCCGAGCGGGATGCGGCACTGGCAACCGAGCTCTTGGCCGACCCGAAGGAAATCGCCGAGCATGTGATGCTGATCGACCTGGCGCGCAACGACATCGGCCGCATCGCGCAGACCGGCAGCGTCAAGGTCACCGACAAGTTCGTGATCGAAAAGTATTCCCATGTGCAGCACATCGTCTCTAATGTGGAAGGCGCATTGAAGCCCGGCATGTCCAATCTCGACGTGCTGCGCGCCACCTTCCCGGCCGGCACCCTGTCCGGCGCGCCCAAGGTGCGGGCGATGGAAATCATCGACGAGCTGGAGCCGACCAAGCGCGGCATCTACGGCGGCGCCTGCGGCTATCTGTCCTTTGGCGGCGAGATGGACCTGGCGATTGCGATCCGCACCGGCGTGATCAAGGACGGCATGCTGTATGTGCAGGCCGCGGCCGGCATCGTGGCCGACTCGGTGCCCGAGATGGAATGGCAGGAAACGGAAAACAAGGCGCGCGCGGTATTGCGCGCGGCCGAGCAGGTGCAAGACGGCCTGGATGGAGGAATCTGACATGCTGCTGATGATCGACAACTACGATTCGTTCACCTACAACCTGGTGCAATACTTCGGCGAGCTGGGTGAGGACGTGCGCACGGTGCGCAATGACGAAGTCACGCTGGAAGAGATCGTTGCGATGCAGCCGGAACGCATCTGCATCTCGCCCGGCCCCTGCACGCCGCACGAGGCCGGCGTCTCGGTGCCGGTGCTGCAGGACCTGGCCGGCAAACTGCCCATCCTCGGCGTGTGCCTTGGCCACCAGGCCATCGGCGCGGCCTTCGGCGGCAAGGTGGTGCGGGCAAAGCAGGTCATGCATGGCAAGACCGACCTGCTGCACCATACCGGCGTGGGCGTGTTCAAGGGCCTGCCCGATCCGTACACCATTACCCGCTACCACTCGCTGGCCATCGAGCGCGACTCGCTGCCCGACTGCCTGGAAGTGACGGCCTGGACCTCGGATGGCGAGATCATGGGCGTGCGCCACAAGGCGTTCGACATCGAGGGCGTGCAGTTTCATCCCGAGTCCATCCTGACCGAGCATGGCCACGAACTGCTGCAGAACTTCCTGAAACGTTAAGCGAAACCATCATGCCGATCACACCACAGGAAGCGCTGCTGCGCTGCATTGAACACCGCGAGATCTTCCACGACGAAATGCTGTCGCTGTTTCGCAGCATCATGTCGGGCGAGATGTCGCCGGTGATGGTTGCCGCCCTGACCATGGGCTTGCGGGTGAAGAAGGAAACCATAGGCGAGATCACGGCGGCGGCGCAGGTGATGCGCGAATTCGCCACCAAGGTGCCGCTGGAAGACACCAGCGGCCTGCTCGACATCGTCGGCACCGGCGGCGACGGCGCCAACACCTTCAACATTTCCACCGCATCGATGTTCGTTGCGGCGGCTGCCGGCGCCAGGGTGGCCAAGCATGGCGGACGCAGCGTGTCGTCCTCGTCGGGCAGCGCCGATGCATTGGAAGCGCTGGGCGCCAACATCAACCTGCAGCCGCAGCAGGTGGCCGAGTGCATCGCCGAGACTGGCATCGGCTTCATGTACGCGCCCAACCACCATGCGGCGATGAAGCATGCGGCGCCGGTGCGGCGTGAGCTGGGCGTGCGCACCATCTTCAACATCCTCGGACCGCTGACCAACCCGGCTGGCGCACCCAACATCCTGATGGGCGTGTTCCATTCCGACCTGGTCGGCATTCAGGTGCGGGTGTTGCAGCGCCTCGGCGCGCAGCGCGCGATGGTGGTCTGGGGCCGCGACAACATGGACGAAGTCTCGCTCGGTGCGGCCACCATGGTGGGCGAGCTGGTGGACGGCCAGATCCGTGAATATGAGATCCATCCTGAAGACTATGGCCTGCAGATGATCGCCAGCCGCAACCTGAAGGTGGCGAATGCGGCGGAGTCCAGGGAAAAGATTCTGGAAGCGATCGACAACGTGCCGGGCGCGCCGCGCGACATCGTGGCGCTTAATGCAGGCACCGCGTTGTATGCAAACGGCATGGCAGCCGACATCGGCGCCGGCATGAAGTTGGCCATTGACACCATGGCCTCGGGCGCGGCGCGCGCGAAGATGGAGCAGTTCGTCGCCGCCACCCGGAGAATCGGCGGCGCCTGACGCGGCGCCTGGTCCAGCACAGAGAAAGCAGCAACATCATGTCCGACATACTCAACAAGATCCTGGCAGTGAAAGCCGAGGAAGTGGCCGCGGCAATCCAGCGGCAAAGCCTGGCCAGCCTGCGCAGTGAAGTCGAGAACGACCAGCAGTTGCGCGACGGCCTGCGCGGCTTCGAGGGCAGCCTGCGCGGCAAGATCGCCGCCGGCCGCGCAGGCGTGATCGCCGAAGTGAAGAAGGCCTCGCCATCCAAGGGCGTGCTGCGCGCCGACTTCGATCCGGCCGCGATTGCGCTGAGCTATGAAGAACACGGCGCGGCCTGCCTGTCGGTGCTGACCGATGTGCAATTCTTCCAGGGCGCGCCGGAATACCTGCAGCAGGCGCGCGCCGCCTGCGAACTGCCGGTGCTGCGCAAGGATTTCATGGTCGACCCTTACCAGGTGTACCAGGCACGTTCCTGGGGTGCGGATGCGATATTGCTGATCGTGGCCGCGCTGGACCATGGCCTGATGGCGGAGCTGGAAGCCTGCGCGCACGACCTTGGCATGGATGTGCTGGTGGAAGTGCACGATGGCGCCGAACTCGACGCCGCGCTGCGCCTCAATACCCGGCTGCTGGGCATCAACAACCGCAACCTGCGTACCTTCGAGACTTCGCTGCAGAACACGCTCGACCTGCTGCCGCGCATTCCGAAGGACAAGCTGGTGGTCACCGAGTCGGGCATCCTGAACGCGGATGACGTCAGGCGCATGCGGGCGGCCGACGTGCATGCCTTCCTGGTGGGCGAGGCGTTCATGCGGGCCGCCGATCCCGGCGAGGAACTGCAGCGCCTGTTTGGTTGAGGCTGGATAAGGCCGCGAGCTGGCACGGCCTGACGCGCGCCAGGCTAGACCGCCGTCTGCCTACTCCGCCAGCCAGGCCGCCCGCATGCGGGTTGCAGCCACAGGCTTGGTTTCTGCCGTCAGGGTGAGCTGCGGCGCTTCATCGGCCATCAGCCTCACCGAAAACACCATCAGCTCGTCGCGCCGGAAGGCATGCACCGTCACCGTGTCGCCGACGCCATAACGTGACATCAGCGCATCGAGATTTGCTGCGCTAACCCGCAGGCCATCAATGGCCACCAGCAGATCCAGCGCGGACAGGCCGGCCCGATGCGCCGCGCCGCCTTCATACACATTGGCTAGCTTGCACTCATTGCCTTCCTTGACGGTGCGTGCGCCCAGCGACGGCTTGCCGCCATTGCGCTTGTCGGCAAGCGTGACGCCGAAAGGCGCGAGCAGCTTGTCCAGCGCGACGTCGTCCGTGCCATGGATATGACGGTCGAAGAAGCGTTTCAGGCTGACGCCGCTGACTTCCTCGAACAGCGCCAGCGCATCACCCTCCTCCAGGCCGCGGCCACCGTTTTCGCCGTCGCTGTAAAAGTCCCTGCCGTAGCGTTCCCACAGGGCGCGCATCACGTCGTCCAGCGATTTCTTGCCATTGGTGGCGGCGCGTATGGTGAGGTCCAGGCCCAGGCCGACCAGCGAGCCTTTGGTGTAGTAACTGACGATGGCGTTAGGCGCATTTTCATCCTGGCGGTAATACTTGACCCAGGCATCGAAGCTCGATTCGGCCACGCTCTGACGGGTGCGTCCGCTGCCGCGCAATACGCCGCTGGCGGTCTTGGCCAGCAGCTTGAAATAGTCCGCCTCGCTGATCAGCCCGGCGCGCACCAGCATCAGGTCGTCGTAGTAGCTGGTGAAGCCTTCGAACAGCCATAGCAGCGAGGTATAGCCTTCGCTTTGCAGATCGTAGGGTGCAAAGGCGGCAGGCTTGATGCGCTTGACGTTCCAGGTGTGGAAGTACTCGTGGCTGCACAACCCCAGGTAGGTGCGGTAGCCATCGGTCATTTCCTTCTTGCCCTGCACCGGCAGGTCGGCGCGCGAGCAGATCAGGGCCGTCGATGCTCGATGCTCCAGGCCGCCATAACCGTCGCCAACCGCCAGCGTCATGAAGACATAGCGCCGCATCGGTGCGCGCCGGTTGCCGGGCTCGAACAGCCGGATCTGCGCTTCGCAGACCTTCTTCAGGTCGGCGCACAGCCGGGTCAGGTCCAGGTTCGGCACTTGCCCGGTGATGACCACGTCATGCGGCACGCCATGCGCCTTGAAGGTCGCCAGCGCAAACGTGCCCAACTCCACGGGATGGTCGATCAGATCGTCATAATTGGCAGCCTGGTACAGGCCGAAGCCGTAGCGCTCGGCATCGAGCTCCGGCAAGGCGGTGGCCACGCGCCAGTCGGCAAACGCCGGACCCTCGGGACGGCGGATGTCGACTTCATGCGGCGCCTGTTCCTGCCCGATCACCTGCAGGAACACGCTGGTGCCGTTGAAGAAGGCATGGGTCTGGTCGAGGTGGGCGGTGCGCACCGACAGGTCCCATGCATAGACTTCATAGGTCAGCACCAGCGGGCCGTCGCAGCGGCCGGCCTGCCAGCTGTGCTTGTCGGTCTTTTTCAGCGCGACTTTCCTGCCATTGGCCCTGGCGGCGATGCGCACGATATTGCGCGCGAATTCGCGGATCATGTAGCTGCCCGGAATCCAGGCCGGCAGCATGAAGCGCTGGCCGGCGGGGTCGGGCGTGTCGACCGTGAGAACCACCTCAAACAGGTGGGCGGCAGGGTCCTTGGGGAGGATGCTGTAGCGTACGGGCTGGATCATGCGGGACAGCCCTCAGGCATTGACGTTGACGACGAGACGGCCGCGCACCTTGCCAGCCAGGATCTCGGGCGCGCGGGACAGCGCGTCAGCCAGAGTGATCTCGCTGGTGATGGCGTCGAGCTTGGCGGGATCGAGATCGCTTGCCAGCCGCTGCCAGGCAGCGATGCGTTTTTCCGTAGGCGCCATCACGCTGTCGATGCCTATCAGCCGCACGCCGCGCAGAATGAAGGGCGCGACCGACGCCGGGAAGTCCAGTCCCTGGGCCAGGCCGCAGGCTGTGGCCACGCCGCCATAACGCACCTGCGCGATTGCATTGACCAGAGTATGCGAGCCGACCGAATCGACCACGCCGGCCCAGCGTTCCTTCTGCAGCGGCTTGCCGGGCGCCGACAGCGCGGCCCGGTCGATCACTTCGGCCGCGCCCAGCGATTTGAGGTAACCGGCTTCATCGAGCTTGCCGGTGGATGCCACCACTTGGTAGCCCCAGCCCGACAGGATGGCGATGGCCACGCTGCCCACGCCGCCCGATGCGCCGGTCACCAGGATTTCACCATCGCCTGGTTCCACGCCCTGCTCCCGCAGCGCCAGCGCCGACAGCATCGCGGTGTAGCCGGCGGTGCCGATCGCCATCGCGGTGCGCGACGACATGCCCTGCGGCCGGCGGATCAGCCAGTCGCCTTTCAGGCGGGCGCGCTGCGCCAGGCAGCCCATATGGGTTTCACCGACGCCCCAGCCGTTCAAGATGAAGGCATCGCCCGGCTTCCAGTCTGGATGGCTCGATTCCAGCACCTGGCCGGCGCCGTCGATGCCGGGCACCATCGGCCACTTCCTGACTACCGGCGCCTTGCCGGTGATGGCCAGGCCGTCCTTGTAATTGATGGTGGAATAGTCGATGGCGACAGTGACGTCGCCGTCCGCCGGCAGTTGGGCTTCATCAAGCTGGGTCAATTGGGCGGCGGTGCTGCCGTCTTCTTTCTTGTTAAGCAGGATCGCATTGAACATGGGTTGCCTCCGTGTCGGGAGCACCGATTATAGTGCGCGGCCGCAGATGGCGTGCGGTACGGGAACGCTACAATCGCCCATTTGAACGATGTAAGGAGGATGCGATGAGCTCCAATGCCAAGGCCGCCCAGGGCATGATCTCGGCGCGTGAAGCGCTGCAGTGCCTGAAGGAAGGCAACCGCCGCTTTGTCGCCGACGAACGCGGCAACGACAGTTATTCGACCCAGGCCCACCGGGCCGACCTGGTGGCGGGCCAGGCGCCGTTTGCCGTGATACTCGGCTGTTCGGATTCCAGGGTGCCGGTGGAAATCATTTTCGATCAGGGACTAGGCGACCTGTTCGTGATACGGGTGGCAGGCAATATCGTTGCGCCATCGCAGGTCAGCAGCGTGGAATTCGCGGCCGAGCGTTTCGGCACGCGGCTGGTGGTCGTGCTGGGCCACAGCCGCTGCGGCGCGATCGAGGCCACGCTGGACACCTTGCGGCTGCCGCCGCAGCAGCGCTCGCGCGACCCGCATTCCATCGTCGACCGGGTGCGGCCCAGCATCGAAGGCTTGCTGGAGACCGAGCTGCGGCATGACCATGACGCGCTGGTGCATCATGCGGTGCGCGCCAACATCCGCGCTTCCGCCAATCATCTGCGGCACGGCTCGCAGGTCATCGAGCAGCTGGCGCAGAGCAGCGGCCTGATGGTGGTGGGCGCCGAGTATTCGCTGGAAACCGGCGTGGTCGACTTCTTCGATCATGCCGACCAGGACGGCCAGCAAGGCTGAAACCGCGCCGCCCTTGCCTTATTTGACGGAAGCCAGCTTGGCTTCCAGTCCCTTGGCGTCGATTGCGCCGGGGATACGGGAACCGTCAGTGAAGAAAATGGTGGGCGTGCCGGTCACGCGCAGCTTTTGTCCCAGCGCCTTGATCCTGTCATTCGGCGTGCTGCAAGATTCCGGCGCCACGGCTGCTGCCTTGCCGTTGAGCATCCACTCGTCCCAGGCCTTGTTGCGGTCGGCCGAGCACCAGACATTCTTGGACTTCACCGCCGAATCAGGCGACAGGATGTTGTAGAGGAAGGTATAGACCGTCACATTGTCGACGTCCTGCAGCGTCTGGCGGAAACGCTTGCAATAGCCGCAGTTGGGATCTTCGAATACCGCGATCACCCGCTTGCCATTGCCCTTGACCGTCTTCAGCGCCGATTCCAGCGGCAGGTCCGAAAACTTGATCTTGCTGATCTCGTCGACCCTGGCCTTGGTGTAGTCCTCGGTGGTGTTGGCATCCAGGATGCGGCCCACGAACAGGTACTTGGCCTGCGCATCGGTATAGAAGATGTCGCTGCCGACCCTGACTTCATACAGGCCGCTGTAGGGCGTCTTGGTCACCGACTCGATGACGGCGCCCTCGCCCAGCTTGGGCTGGATCTGCTTCTTGATGGCTGCTTCCTGCGTACTTTCCGCATGAGCGCAGGCGAAGGTCAGCATCAGGCCTGCAACCACGGAAAACTTCAACGATTTCATCATTTCATCAACCTTTTTTTACGGAAGGCGCCAGCGGCTTGCCCATTGCATGGGACATCAGGCGCCGTTTTAAGACAGGCAATTGGTCCAGCAGGTTCAGCCCGACATTGCGCAGCACGCGCACCGGCTCCAAGTCGGTGGCAAACAGCCGCTCCAGGCCGTCGGTGGCGATCTGCATCAGCAGGATATCTTCCTTGCGCTCGCGGGCATAACGACGCAGCACGCGGGCATCGCCGCAATCGCGTTCGCCGCGTTCGGCCAGCACCTGCAGCAAGGCAGTTACGTCAGCGAAGCCCAGGTTCATGCCATGGCCTGCCAGGGGATGCACCACATGGGCGGCGTCGCCCACCAGAGCCACGCGCTGGGCAACGATCTGGTGCGGGCGCATCAGCGCAAGCGGGAATGCCTTGACGCTTTCCGGCTGCAGCGGCACCAGTTCGCCAAAGGGTTGCCTGGGCAGGTTTGTCAGCCTTGCCGCCAACTGGGACAAGGGTTCCTGCAACAGCGTATCGGCCAGCGCGTCGGGTGCGGACCAGACCAGCGACACCTGGTTTCCCGGCAATGGCAGGAGTGCAATGATGCCTTCTTCCGAAGTGAACCACTGATGCGCGGCGCCATGGTGCGGCAGCGCCGTGCTGAAGTTGGCCACCACCGCGCGCTGGCCATACGGCCGGTAATCCAGGCCGATATCGCATTGCGCGCGCACCCATGACTGCGCCCCGTCGGCGCCCACCACCAGCGCCGCATGCAATGCCGTGCCATTGTCCAGATGGATGACGGCTTCCTCGGCCTGCTGCTCCAGCCGTATTGCCCGCGCCGCCACCCGGTTCAGATTGGGCGCGAAGCGCAGCGCGGCGTCGAGCGCGGCATTGAGATTGCTGTCCTCAACAATCCAGGCCAGCACGCCGGCGCGCGCGCCATAGGCATCGAACGAAAGCCGTCCGCCCGCCTGCGGCCCGTCGCCATTGACCACCATCGCATCCACCGGCGCGATGCGCGCGGCATCCAGCGCATCCCATACCCGCAGCGAGGACAGCAGCGCATGCGCGACCTGGTTGAGCGCGTAGACACGCACATCCCAGCTGCCGGAGGACGCAGCCGGCTGGCTCGCGGGCGGCGTCAGCAGGGTCACCGAAAACCCGGCCTGCGCCAGCCCCAGCGCGGCCACCTTGCCTATGATGCCGTTGCCAACAACGCAGATCGTGCTTGCGGTATTCATGGATGCGGATTTTCAGACGAGTGGAAAAGAGTGCAGCCATTATAGCGGGTGCGATTGGCGAATATTGCCGGCGGCACTTGCATATCGCGCGAAGTTTGTTATACTGCACCGCCTTGGCCTGGTAGCTCAGTCGGTAGAGCAGAGGATTGAAAATCCTTGTGTCGGTGGTTCGATTCCGCCCCGGGCCACCAAGATTGAAGGGCTCAGTTTCGACTGAGCCCTTTTGCATTTCCGGATGCATTGGTGCGCATAAAGCCACTCAGGCTTTTCATGGGCGGCGTCACGCAGGTTTCTGCGCCGGTGCATCTCGAGGCTTACTCCCGCTTCACCCCAACCGCCGGATTGAGCGATTGCTCAATTGGCCATCCGGAAGAAGTGAACGCCGCCCTTCCCTGGCCACTCTCAATCAGTTTGGATCGCTGCCAACCGCTTACGCTCGATGCATTACAAGGCCGGCATAGCGGCGGATAATCACGGCCACATTATTTTGGAAATCTCCCATGGAAATCAAAGTCAACTTTCTCGACAAGCTTCGTCTTGAGGCCAAGTTCGATGACTTCACGGTGGTGGCCGACCAGCCCATCCGCTATAAGGGCGACGGCTCGGCGCCTGGTCCCTTCGATTACTTCCTGGCCTCGTCGGCCTTGTGCGCAGCTTACTTCGTCAAGCTGTACTGCAACACGCGCAACATCCCGACTGAGAACATTCGCCTGTCGCAGAATAATATTGTCGACCCGGAAAACCGTTACCAGCAGATTTTCAAGATCCAGGTCGAACTGCCTGCGAATATTTCCGACTACGACCGCCAGGGCATCCTGCGTTCCATCGAGCGCTGCACGGTAAAGAAAGTGGTGCAGGCCGGACCCGAATTCGTGATCGAAGAGGTGGAGAACCTGGATGCCGATGCCCAGTCCCTGCTGACGCTCAAGCCGGCGCCTGATGCCAGCACCTACATCACGGGCAAGGATCTGCCGCTGGAGCAGACCATCGCCAATATGTCGGGCGTTCTGGCGGACCTGGGCATCAAGATTGAAATCGCCTCGTGGCGCAATATCATTCCCAACGTATGGTCGCTGCATATCCGCGATGCGCACTCGCCGATGTGTTTCACCAATGGCAAGGGAGCGACCAAGGAAAGCGCACTGGCATCGGCATTGGGCGAGTATATCGAGCGCCTGAATGCCAACCATTTCTACGCCGGCAGCTTTTGGGGCGAAGACATCGCCAATGCGCCGTTCGTCCATTACCCCAATGAGCGCTGGTTCAAGCCGGGCCCTGGCGATGCGCTGCCGGCTGGCATTCTTGATCCCTACTGCCTGTCCATCTACGATCCCGATGGCGAGCTGCGCGGTTCTCACCTCTACGACACCAACTCGGGCAATGTCGAGCGCGGCATCTGCTCCTTGCCGTATGTGCGTCAATCAGACGGCGAAGTGGCGTATTTCCCGTCCAACCTGGTTGAAAACCTTTTCGTCAGCAACGGCATGAGCGCCGGCAATACGCTGGCGGAAGCGCAGGTGCAATGCCTGTCCGAGATTTTCGAGCGGGCCGTGAAGCGTGAAATCCTGGCAGGCGAAATAACGCTGCCGGATGTGCCGCAGGAAGTGCTGGCGAAGTACCCGGGCATTCTGGCCGGCATCGAAGGCCTGGAAGCGCAGGGCTTTCCGGTGCTGGTGAAGGATGCGTCACTGGGCGGCCTCTATCCGGTCATGTGCGTCACGTTGATGAACCCGCGCACCGGCGGCGTCTTTGCTTCCTTCGGCGCCCATCCAAGCTTCGAGGTGGCGCTGGAACGGAGCCTGACTGAACTGCTGCAGGGACGCAGCTTTGAAGGCCTGAACGACCTGCCTCAGCCCAGCTTTGTCAGCAACGCCGTGACCGAGCCCAACAACTTCGTTGAACACTTCATTGATTCCAGCGGCGTGGTGTCCTGGCGCTTTTTCAGCGCCAAGGCCCATTTCGACTTTGTCGAATGGGATTTTTCCGGCCAGGGCGAGCACGCCAATACCGAGGAAGCCGCCACCCTGCTCGGCATACTTGAAGACATGGGCAAGGAAGTCTACATGGCGGTCTATGACCAGTTGGGCGCAATCGCCTGCCGGATTCTGGTGCCCGGCTACTCGGAAATCTATCCCGTGGAAGACCTGATCTGGGATAACACCAACAAGGCGCTGTCGTTCCGCGCGGATATCCTGAACTTGCACCGCCTGGACGACGCAAGCCTGGAAGCGCTGCTGGATCGTCTGGAAAACAGTGAACTCGATGAATACTCCGATATCGCCACCCTGATCGGCGTCGAGTTTGACGAGAATACGGAATGGGGACAGCTGACCGTGCTGGAACTCAAGCTGCTCATTCACCTCGCCCTGCAGGATTTCGAAGCGGCGCACGAGCTGGTGGGCGCCTTCCTGCAGTACAACGACAACACGGTCGAGCGCGGCCTGTTTTACCAGGCTTTGAACGTGGTGCTGGAAGTGGTGCTCGACGAGGACATGGAACTGGACGATTACGTCGTCAATTTCCGCCGGATGTTCGGCAACGTACGGATGGACGCAGTGCTGGGCTCACTGGACGGCAGCGTGCGCTTCTTTGGCCTGACGCCAACCAGCATGCAGCTGGAAGGCCTGGACAGGCATCATCGCCTGATCGACAGCTACAGGAAACTCCATGCGGCGCGAGCCGGTGCGGTAGCCACCGCGCGTTAGCGTGAAGCCCAGGACTCCAGCCAAGCATTGAAAACGGGGCGCCAGTGACCGCTGGCCAAGGCGCCCCGATGAGGCTTACGCCGAGAAGGACGAACCGCAGCCGCAGGTCGTGGTGGCGTTCGGATTCTTGATCACGAACTGGGCACCTTCCAGGTCGTCCTTGTAGTCGATCTCCGCGCCCACCAGGTACTGGTAGCTCATCGAATCGATCAGCAACTGCACGCCGTTCTTGGACATGGTGGTGTCGTCTTCATTGACGATTTCATCGAAGGTGAAACCGTACTGGAAACCGGAGCAACCGCCGCCCTGCACGAAGACGCGCAGCTTCAGGTCGGGATTTCCTTCTTCTTCAATCAACTGGGCAACCTTGGAGGCTGCACTGTCGGTAAAAACAATCGGTGCTGGCATTTCTGCAATGGCGTTCATTTTGACTCCTGCTTATTAAAGCGAATAATGTTCGATTATAGAACTAATAGCGCACTCACACATTGGAGGCCAATTTTGGCGATGCCAGCTTGAGCACCTGCTCGCTGTCTTGCGGGTGACTGAGCTTGCCTGAAACCAACGCCCCGCCATGCATTTCCAGCGCCTTGTAATGTACATCCCCGGTTATGCGGGCCTTGGGCTGCAATTCAAGGAGCTCGGAACAAAAAACCGGGCCAGTGATCACCCCGTCCACGACGATATGTTCCGCCTTGACTTCGCCCTCCACGCTGGCCTGTTCTGAAATGACCAGCATGCTGCCGTCGATCGGATCTGCGATCAGGCTGCCCTTCACGTGTCCATCCACCCGCAAGCCGCCACGGAAACGAATGTTTCCCTCGATTGTCGTCGACATGCCGATCAGGCTGTCTATCGTGTTCTTTGCCTTTTGCCCGAACATCAAGCCTCTCCTTTATCTTTCCATATTGGCCGACTGTTGTGCACGCACCTTGCCATTTTCCAGCACCCGGGCCTGCACATTCCTAATCTGCACGCCTTCTGGCAGGGGAAGTATGCCTTCGATACGCTGATAGCGCTGGAATTCCAGTTGAAACGGTTCGGTTTTGTCTTCCTTGCCGGGAAAATTCAGCACCGAAGCCTTGCCGGCCTGAATAACAGCCAGCGACAGCGCAAGGCTACCCCTGAAATCCTGGGGGTTATTGCCGCGCCGCATTACGAGCAAACGATAGCGCAACTGGTTGGGCGGCACAAGTTCCAGCTTCAGGCGGCGAATCGAGATGCCCTCCGACACGGGCCCGGCGGGCACCAGGCTGTCAAAAAAAGCCAGATCTTCCTGCAGACGCGCATTTTCGGCGGTCAGCGACTGGACCTGTGCAGCCAGCTGCGTGTGCGCAGCGCGCTCCATCGCAAGCTGATTTTCCAGTGTACCAAGCGCGCCGCTTGTCTGATCCCGCTCGGCAAGCGCCTTGGCTGCCTGCGCCTTGAGCAACTGCGCCTGCTCGGCGCTGACGCCAGCACCGAGCACATTCATGCCACGTCCAAGCTCATAGGTCCACAGCGCCAGAGCGCCGATGATGAAAAACAGCAGCGCCATGCGCGACAGGCGCACCCGCCAGGAGACCTGTTTGCTGACAGTGAGCTTGGGCGCCGCCAGAGGCCGGCGACGCCGCGGCCAACGACCTATCCTCATCGCCAGAACAATCAGGGAAGGACAGGCACCTGCTTCAGGCCGGTGGTTTCATCAAGCCCGAACATGATGTTCATGCACTGCACCCCCTGTCCGGCCGCGCCTTTGACCAGGTTGTCTTCCACCACCAGGATAACGAGCTGATCGCCGTTGTCAGGGCGGTGTACGGCAATCCTGAGCATATTGGAAGCGCGTACGGACCGGGTTTCCGGATGGCTGCCAGCCGGCATCACGTCGATAAACGGCTCGTTCCGGTAATGATTTTCATAAAGCGCCTGGTAATCCACATCGCGCGCCTCGGGCAGGATGGTGGCGTACAGGGTGGAATGAATGCCCCGGATCATCGGTACGAGATGCGGCACGAAAGTGAGCGCTGCCGGACGACCGGAGATCGCTTCCAGCCCCTGCCGGGTTTCCGGCAAATGCCGATGCCCCTTCACGCCGTATGCCTTGAAGTTGTCCGACGCCTCCGCCAGCAGCGTTCCTACCTCGGCCTTGCGGCCGGCGCCGGAAACGCCGGACTTGCAATCGGCGATCAACGCTGCTTCATTGACCAGGGGCTTGCCCTGCGACAGCAAAGGCGCAAAGCCGAGCTGCATCGAGGTGGGATAGCAGCCCGCCAGGCCCACGACACGGGCTTTCCTGATCGCCTCACGGTTGACCTCGGCCAGACCATACACCGCCTCCTCCAGGATTTCCGGGCAGGAATGCGGCATGCCGTACCATTTCTCGAAAACCGCCGTGTCCTTCAGGCGGAAATCTGCCGCCAGATCGATCACTTTCACGCCGGCAGCCAGCAATTCCGGCGTCTGGGCCATGGCCACGCCATGCGGCGTGGCAAAGAAAACCACATCGCAGTCGGTCAGCCTGGCTTTTTCAGGTGCAGAAAAGGCGAGGGACACAAAGCCACGCAGCGACGGAAACATGTCGGCAACCGGCATGCCGTCTTCCTTGCGCGATGTAATGGCGGTCAGTTCAACCTGCGGATGCGTTGCCAACAAACGCAACAACTCGACGCCGGTATAGCCGGTGCCGCCTACGATGCCTACTTTGATCATGATTTTTCCAAGCCGGATTGAAATAATGTCCCGAAATTCTAACAGTGTCGGCAGACGACCGTTTTGCTCCAGCCTGCCCACAATGACAAAAGCCGCCCGGCGAACCGGGCGGCTTTTGCAGTGCCAAAAACGTGATTAACGCTTCGAGAACTGTTTTGCGCGACGTGCTTTACGCAGGCCGACTTTCTTACGCTCGACTTCACGTGCATCGCGGGTAACGAAGCCTGCCTTGGACAGTTCCGGCTTCAGCGTTGCATCGTAGTCGATCAGTGCACGGGTGATGCCGTGACGCACTGCGCCTGCCTGGCCGGACTCGCCGCCGCCGTTGACGTTGACCATGATGTCGAAGCGCTCGACGTTGTTGGTCAGTTCCAGCGGCTGACGGATCACCATCAGGCCGGTTTCACGGGAAAAGTACTCATTGGCCGGCTTGCCGTTGACCACGATCTGGCCGGAGCCAGACTTGATGAACACGCGCGCCACTGCACTCTTGCGACGGCCGGTGCCGTAATTGTAGTTACCGATCATGACTGTTCCTTACAGTTCGAGGGGCTGCGGCTGCTGCGCGGCGTGCGGGTGGCTGCCTTCCGCATAGACCTTCAGCTTCTTGATCATGGCGTAGCCGAGAGGACCTTTGGGCAGCATGCCCTTGACTGCCTTCTCCAGCGCGCGGCCCGGAAAACGCTGTTGCATTTTCAGGAAATTGGTTTCGTAGATGCCGCCCGGGTAACCGCTGTGGCGGTAGTACTTCTTCTCGGTGGACTTGGTGCCCGTCACGCGCAGCTTGTCTGCATTGACGACGATGATGAAATCGCCGGTATCAACGTGAGGGGTGAATTCTGGCTTGTGCTTGCCGCGCAACCGGAGTGCCACTTCGCTGGCAACACGTCCGAGGACTTTGTCCGTCGCGTCAATCACGAACCAGTCGCGCTGGACTTCGTGTCCTTTAGCGGAAAAGGTTTTCATGATGACTTCCTGATGAATTGAATCGCTCAAAATGGTGGTTCTGCGCCGCCTTGCTTCGGCTTTTGCCGCAGACTCTGCCTTGTATCTTTCCCTTGAGCAAACAGGGAATCGGAAAGTATAGCCTTTTCAAGCACTTGCCGTCAAACAGAAAAGTGGATATTCAACAGCTACAATAGCGCACGTTCAATTTTTGCGAGGATGAGATGGAATGCACCGTACGCTGGACTGGCTTGTCCGGCATGACATTTATGGCAGAAACCGGCTCCGGCCATCTTGTAACCATGGATGGCGCACCGGAAGGCGGCGGCCGCAATCTGGCGCCGCGCCCGATGGAAGTCGTACTTGCCGGCACCGGCGGCTGCACCGCCTATGACGTCGTGCTGATCCTGCGGAAAAGCGGCCAGGACATCCGCGGCTGCGACGTCACGTTGAAATCGGAGCGGGCCGAGAAAGATCCCAAGGTCTTTACCAGCATCCACTTTCATTTCACGGTTCGCGGCCGCAACCTGAAGCCGAATCTGGTTGAACGCGCCATCAAGTTGTCGCATGAAAAATACTGCTCGGCTTCCATCATGCTGGAAAAGACAGCGGCAATGACGCATACCTTCGAAATCATCGACGACCTGGCCGAAACGCCGGCCAGCTGAAGCGGGCACTTCCTCCGCCCTCCTTCGACGCGCTATAAATAATAGGCAATGCCCGTCATCACCTTGGACATGGCGCGCATTGCCTGACGCACCGGCTGTGGCATCTCCGCAGCGCCCAGCGCCTGGGCCGATGCGCCGTGCGCAATCTCATCCTGTCTCATTTGTTCCACTATTGCCCGGGACTGGTGGTCGCCTTGCGGCAGCCTGTCCATATGACTGGCCAGATGCGCTTCCACCTGACGTTCGGTTTCCACAACAAACCCGAGACTACGGGCATCGCCCAGACGCGCCGCCACCATGCCCATTGCATAAGCGCCCGCATACCAGAGCGGATTCAGCACGCTGGTATGGGAATTCAGCTCCTGAAGCCTCTGCGCCGTCCATGCGAGATGATCTTCCTCTTCGCGGGCCGCATCGCCGAACTGCGCACGAATATCAGGGCTACGCGAAAAGCGGCCCTGAGCCTCATACAGGGCCTGGGCACAAACCTCACCAACGTGGTTTACCCGCATCAGGCCTGCGCTATGCCGGCGCTCGCTTTCAGTCAGTTCGGTATCGGCCGTCGCAGCAGTTGGCGTGGCGCGAGATGCGGTAGCCACCCCGGCAATTACCTTTAATGCCCGGTCGAATCCGATAATCAAGCCATCCATTAGTTTCCTTTTTACATTGGCAGTGTTGCCAAAATAGCAAATAATCGTTGTTTCAAAGCCACATAAAGAATGATGATTGCACAGAAAAGCCAAAATTTCTTTGCCCTGCCATCGGTATTTTGATGAAATGACTACTAGCTTCTTGATCAACTGGTTTGGAAGTCTCGGCAGGGGGGCTCCCTACTGGTAGCCTTGCTGAATGCAGCGAAAAATTTTAGCACTACAACTTCTGGAGATTACTCAATGAAAAAATCGCTTCTCGCACTGGCAGTCCTGGGTGCATTTGCAGGCGTTGCACAAGCACAAACCAGCGTGACGATTTATGGTTCGTTTGACGCAGGCGTTCGCAATCAGCGCGACATCGACGCAGCTGGTCACAGCCGCACCACCATGAGCTCCACCGGCACCTACAATTCCAACCGTCTGGGTTTCAAAGGCGTTGAAGATCTGGGCGGCGGTCTGAATGCTCACTTCACCCTGGAATCCGGCTTCAACTCCGGCACCGGCGAACTGAACAACACCCAGAACCGTCTGTTCCAGCGTTCCGCATTCGTTGGTCTGGGTGGTCAGTGGGGCTCCCTGGATCTGGGCCGTCAGTACACGGTTGCATTTAAGACCGTTGGCGCCTATGACCCGTTCAACTACAAGTTCACCGGCATCATCCCTCTGACCGGCGCGAGCGTTTCCGCTGGTACCCGTGTTGATAACGACATCCAGTACACCGGCACCTTTGGCCCGATCACCGCACGTGCTGAATATGCACTGGGCGAGCAAGTTGGCGGCGGCGGCAACAACAGCCACGCAGCAGTCGGCGGTACCTACGCTAACGGCCCGCTGTCGTTCGGCGCTGCTTACACCGTTCGCAAGCCGAACGTTGGCACCACCGCTGCTCCTAACTACCAAGACAACAAGAACTGGACCGTTGGCGGCGCCTTCACCTTTGGTCCGGCTCGTATCGCTGCTGGTTACCAGAACGAAAAGCAAGACCGTGCTACCGGCGGCGACGCTGGCCAGAAGAACGCCTGGGTTGGCGGCAGCTACGACATCACCCCAGCTCTGGGTCTGACCGCAGCTTACTACCACACCAAAGTTGACGCGAATGCAGTCGGCGTTGGCAACACCACTGCTGGCAAGCGCGGCCTGTTCATCGTTGGCGCTACCTATGCTCTGTCGAAGCGTACCAACTTCTACGCAGACATCGACTACGCTAAGTACAAAGATGGCCTGGAAACCGCATCCACCGGTACCAACACCATCCTGACCCAATCGTCGCTGCGTTCGGCTCCTGGCCAAGACAGCATGCTGGGCTTCTCGGTTGGTATCAACCACCTGTTCTAATAAAACAGACTTGATTGAAACTAGCGCCATGGCGCTAGTTTCAATATAGGCGGATTGCTGGATAGATCTGCTGAACGTAAAAATTTCAGGCCCACTTCGGTGGGCCTGTTTTTTTTGCCTGAGCGGATTGCCATCCTATGTTTTTAGACCTTGATCCCGGCTTTTGCCCTTCATCCCGGCACGCGATTGCGCATGCACAGTTTATGGATTCAGGCTACGCAACTACCAGAAACTATTTTTTCTTGGCTGGACGGAATACGCCGCTGTCGGCATAAAACGCCTCGTCTTGCGCTGGCCACCAGCCAGGAACACCAAGCACAGGGAGATGGGAGAAATCCGACGTGCTCAGTCCATCTTTCAGTTGGCCGGCTACTGTCCGGTCCAGCCATTCACGTCTGGCAAGCTCTGGGGAGGCCAGAACGTCTTCAGAGATGTCAATGATCCAGGTGTGCCCCGTGATTGCCTTGTAAGGATCGACCAGCTTTTCCAGCAAGGCGTGGCCGAACAAATACACTGTGCATTTTTCATTGAATTCCTTTCGGTGTTCAATGAACAGCTCTTGCCACTGATGGCCGCGCAGCAAGGAAGAGAAAGACGGCTCTGAAGTCAGAAACAGCACGGCGTTTTCGTCGAAGATCGTTGCCGCATCCCTGACCCGGCCTCGCGTCTGTTGTGCCTGTTGTGTATGCCTGGCTTGCTCGGCTACCGCCAACGCGCGGCGTGTGATTTCGGCGGCCTGCAGTTCATTCAGCGCCACCTTGATCCGCGGGAAAGTCAGCCAAACCAGCGCATTGAAGAAATCATGCAGGTTATCCCGCGTTGGTACGCAGCCCGTTGCGCTGATAAAGCTTTCATAGGCCATGCCTTCGGGCAGGACAGACTGCGGCACGAATTGGATCGGCAGGGACAGGTGATTGTTGAGATGGCGGATTGCTGCCTGCTGATTCAGCCCATCACGCCAGGTTGGCGCCTGCAGGACCAGTTCCGCCGCCGGCTGCAGGGGCGCAAGCCAGGGACGATGCCAGTCGATCCGCTTCAAAAAATCTTCCGGCATCGCTTCATTGTTTCATTGCCTGGTACCTTGCCGCTCAGACCATTGCCCAATCCATGGTTTCGCCTCCGTTCAGCGGAACGACCGTGGATTCTCCCATCGGCAGTTCGCCGGGCAGTGTCCATGACTGACGCACCAGTGTGATCGTGCCGCTATTGCGCGGCAGGCCATAGAAATCAGGGCCGTGCAGACTGGCGAAACCTTCGAGCTTGTCGAGCGCATTGGCCCGGTCGAATGCCTGCGCATACAACTCCATCGCATGCAGCGCGGTGTAACAGCCGGCGCAGCCGCAGGCATGCTCCTTGGTATTGCGCGCGTGGGGCGCAGAGTCCGTGCCAAGGAAAAATTTGCCGCTGCCGGAGATGGCTGCCTGTACCAGCGCCTTGCGATGGATTTCGCGCTTCAATACAGGGAGGCAATAGTAGTGCGGCCGAATACCGCCCTTGAAGATCTCGTTCCGGTTGTAGAGCAGATGGTGGGCGGTAATGGTTGCTGCGGTATGTTGTCCGGCTTCCTGGACATACTGTGCCGCGTCCTGCGTGGTGATGTGTTCGAACACCACTTTCAATTCCGGCATATCGCTACGCAAGGGCATCATCACGCGGTCGATGAATACGGCTTCCCGGTCGAAGATATCGATTTCCTGATCGGTGACCTCGCCATGCACCAGCAGGGGCATGCCAACCTGCTGCATTGCCTCCAGCGCGCGATAGCATTTGCGCAGGTCGGTGACGCCGGCGTCCGAGTTGGTGGTGGCGCCGGCGGGATAGAGTTTGACGGCGTGGATCAGGCCGCTTTCCTTGGCGCGCATGATCTCTTCCGGCGCCGTGTTATCGGTCAGGTACAAGGTCATCAACGGCTCGAAAGCCATGCCCGGCGGCAGCGCCGCCAGGATACGGTCACGATAAGCCAAAGCCTGGGCGGTGGTCGTAACTGGCGGCTTCAGATTGGGCATCACAATGGCGCGAGCGAACTGCCGCGCGGTATGCGGCAGTACGCTGGCCATGGTGGCGCCGTCGCGCAGGTGAAGATGCCAGTCGTCGGGACGAGTGATGGTGATGCTGTCGGGTGATGTTTGCATGATGGGCGCCAGATAAAGTGCGCCAATTTTACAGCACGAGAATCACCCGGTAATCGTTCACGTTGGTCAGCGTCGGCCCCGTAATGACCAGGTCGCCCAGCGCCGAAAAGTAGCTGTAGCCGTCGTTATTGGCCAGCATCTTGTGCGCGCTGATGCCCAGTTGCTCGGCGCGCGCCTTGCTGTCCGGGAGCAGTACCGCGCCGGCGTTGTCCTCGGTGCCATCGATGCCATCCGTATCGGCGGCGATCGCGTAGACGTCGGGCATGCCGTCCATTTCAGCCGCCAGTGACGCCAGGAATTCGGCGCAGCGCCCTCCCCGTCCATTGCCGCGCACGGTGACCGTACATTCGCCACCCGAAATCAGCGCGACGGGCGGCTTGAACGGCTGCTGGTAAGCGCGGATCTCGCGTACGACGGCGGCATACACCTTGGCGACTTCGGATGCTTCACCCGTCACGGTGTCGCCCAGGATGACCGGCGTGATGTTTTGTGCGGCAAAGAACTCGGCGCCCGCCTGCAGGCTCTGGCGCGCGGTTGCGATGACCCTGTTGTCCACCCGCCCGAATAAGGCGTCGCCCGGCTTGGGCGTCTCGCCGATCTGGCCGGAGGCGCCGCGCTCCAGGTGCGCCATCACGCTGTCCGGCGCCTCGACGCCGTAGCGCTTCAGGATCGCAATGGCGTCGGCATAGGTGCTCGGATCCGGACAGGTCGGGCCGGATGCGATTGCGCTGGGATCGTCGCCGGTGACGTCGCTGATGATCAATGTGGTGACCGGAGCGCGGCAGGCGGCCGCCAGGCGGCCGCCCTGTATCCGGGACAAATGCTTGCGCACGATGTTCATGTCGGTGATCGGTGCGCCCGATTTCAGCAGGGACTTGGTGACCGACTTCAGGTCGGCCATCGGCACGCTGTCCACCGGCAGCGACAGCAGGCTGGAACCGCCCCCGGATACCAGTGCGATCAGGCGGTCATCCGGTCCGAGTGCGGCTACGCGCGCCAGAATATCGGCAGCAGCCTTTTCACCTTCATCGTCCGGCACCGGGTGGCTGGCTTCCACCACGGTGATGCGCTCGGTCGGAATCGCATGCGCGTAGCGGGTAACCACGATGCCTTCCAGCGCCGCGTCCTGCGGCCAGGCCAGGTCCACCGCGCGCGCCATGCTCGCCGCGGCCTTGCCGGCGCCGACCACCAGGGTGCGCCCCTTAGGCGGCGGGGGAAGATGGGCGGCAATGATTTTCAAGGGATCGGCGGCAGCGACGGCCGCTTGAAAGCTGTCTATCAAGAGTGTTCGATAATCCATGAAATTCCTTATTGGCAGACCGGGCGATGTGCGAAAAAAAACCGCCTCAGTTTGTCGCTGAAGCGGCTTGCGGTCAATCGCACAAAAGGCTTAATGGATAATTTTTGCCAGAAAATCACGTGCGCGGTCGGAACGCGGGGTGCCGAAGAACTCGTCCTTGGTGCAATCCTCGACGATGAGACCCTTGTCCATGAAGATCACGCGATTGGCGACCTTGCGGGCAAACCCCATTTCATGGGTCACGACCATCATCGTCATGCCTTCCTGCGCCAGGCCGACCATCACGTCCAGCACTTCATTGATCATTTCCGGGTCCAGCGCGGAGGTCGGCTCATCGAACAGCATCGCGATCGGGTCCATCGACAGGGCGCGGGCGATTGCCACGCGCTGCTGCTGGCCACCTGACAACTGGCCGGGAAATTTGTCCTTCTGGGCGATCAGGCCGACCCGGTCCAGGTATTTCAGGCCGCGCTCGGTGGCATCGGCGACGCTGCGGCCCAGCACCTTGACCTGGCCGATGGTCAGGTTTTCGCGGATGGACAGATGCGGAAACAGTTCGAAGTTCTGGAACACCATGCCGATGCGCGCCCGCAGCTTGGACAGGTTGGTCTTCGGGTCGCCGACGGAGACGCCGTCGACCGTGATCTCGCCCTTCTGGAAAGGCTCGAGTCCGTTCACGGTCTTGATCAGGGTCGACTTGCCGGAGCCGGACGGGCCGCAGACCACGACCACGTCGCCCTTGGCCACGCTGGTGGTGCAGTCAGTCAGTACCTGGAACTGGCCATACCACTTGCTGACGTTTTTCAGTTCTATCATGTTTTCTCCTGGATTCTGAATTCACAAGGTCAGCGTATGATCGCCACCCGTTGCTGCAGTCGCTTGACCAGCAGGGACAAGCCGTAGCAAAGCACGAAATAGACAAGCGCGACAAACAGATACATTTCCACCAGACGGCCATCGCGCTGCGCCACTTTGGATGCGGCACCGACGAAATCGGTGATCGACAGCACATAGACCAGCGACACGTCCTGGAACAGCACGATCGTCTGTGTCAGCAGCACCGGAATCATGTTGCGGAACGCCTGCGGCAGCACCACGTTGCCCATGGTCTGCCAGTAGTTCATGCCCAGCGCATAGCCGGCAGAGACCTGGCCGCGCGGTATCGACTGGATGCCGGCGCGCATGATCTCGCAATAGTAAGCCGCTTCAAACAGGATGAAGGTGATCAGCGAGGAGGAAAAGGCGCCGACCATGATCGGTTCCTTCGCACCGATGATCCATGCGCCGATATAGGGCACGAGGAAGTAGAACCAGAAGATCACCAGCACCAGGGGGATCGAGCGGATCAGGTTCACGTAGCCGGTGGCCACCATGGACAGGGAGCGGAACTTGGACAGCCGCATCATGGCCAGCAGCGTGCCCAGGACGATGCCGCCCACCATTGCCAGGCCGGTCAGTTCCAGCGTGAAGACCATGCCGGTCTTGAACAGGTAGACCCAGGAACGCTCGATGACGTCGAAGTCGAAATTGGAAAACATGTCAGTGACCTCCGCCGCCAGTGGAACTGCTGATGAAGCCAGGTACGGCAACCCGGCGCTCTATCCAGCGCATCAGGAAAACCACTACCACGTTGACCACGATGTAGATCAGCGTGGCGGCGGTGAATGCCTCGAATACCTGAAATGAAAACTCCTGCATGGAGCGGGCGCGTGCAGTGAGTTCCATCAGGCCGATGGTCAGCGCCACGGCGCTGTTCTTGATGATGTTGAGGAATTCGCTGGTCAGCGGCGGCACGATGATGCGAAAGGCCATCGGCAGCAGGATGTATCGGTAGGTCTGCGGCAGGGTCAGGCCCAGCGCGGTGCCGGCCAGCTTCTGGCCGCGCGGCAGGGAATTGATGCCGGCGGAGACCTGGACTGCCACGCGTGACGAAGTGAAGAAACCGAGGCAGAGCACAGCGGTGATGAAAGGCGCGTTGGGCAGGGCTTTCAACCAGTTGCCCAGGCCCTGCGGCACCAGTTCGGGCATGACGAAGTACCAGAGGAACATTTGCACCAGCAAGGGCACATTCCGGAACAGTTCGACATAGGCATTGGCCAGACGAACCGCAAGCTTGTTCGGCGTGGTGCGGATGGTGCCGATGATTGCGCCAATGACGAGCGCCATGACCCAGGCGGTCAGCGCGGTGGCCAGTGTCCAGACCAGGCCGGACAACAGCGTATCCATGTAGGTGCCGGCACCGTCCGGGGATGGCTCCCAGAAGATGCGCCAGTTCCAGTTGTAGTTCATAGGGGTTTCCTCATCCGGGTCGAGAAGCCGATTTTATAGTTGGGTCTGCAGGTGCAGGTTGGCGGCGACGGAAAACCGCGCAGCTTACAACAAAATAGTTGATTCAAGCGAGCAATTTTCATGCCCCAAATAAAAACGGGAGGCCAAAGCCTCCCGTCCTGTTCAGCGGTGCTGAATTACTTCTTTTTCGCGCCGCCTTTTTGCGCGTCAGGCACATCGGCATAGGCTGCCGGATCGCCGGAATCGGTCGGCTTGGCGATGACCATCTTCAACTGGTCGCTCATCGGAACGTTGAGGTTGATGTTCTTTGGCGGGATCGGCGACATGAACCATTTCGCATAGATCTTGTTGATTTCGCCCGACTTCATCACGTTTTCGATAGCGGTGTCGACAGCCTTCTTGAACTGCGGATCTTCGCGGCGCAGCATGATGCCGTACGGCTCCACCGACAGCGCTTCCTTGGTGATTGCATAGTCGTTGGGCGCCTTCGAGCTGGCGGCCAGGGAGGCCAGCAGGATGTCATCCATGGCAAAAGCGGCGGCGCGGCCGGTTTCCACCATCAGGAAGGCTTCCGCGTGGTCCTTGGCAGCCATGATGTTCATGCCGAGATTGCGCTCGCCATTCAGGGCCGTTACCTGCTTCAGGTTCGAGGTGCCGGAAGTCGACACCAGGTTCTTGCCTTTCATGTCGTCCAGGCTGTTGATGTTGGACGATTTCTTGGCGAGCAGGCGGTTTGCGGTCACGAAGGTCGTCGGCGCAAAGGCAACCTGCTTCTGGCGCTCGAGATTGTTCGTGGTCGAGCCGCATTCCAGGTCCACCGTGCCGTTCGCCATCAGCGGAATCCGGGTGGCCGACGTCACCGGGTTCATCTTGACGTTCAGGGAAGTCAGTCCGAGCTGCTTCTGGACCGCCGTCACGATCTTCATGCACAGGTCGATCGAATAGCCCTGGTAGGACTGCTTGTCGTCCAGGTAGGAGAAAGGGATGGAGGAGTCGCGTACACCGAGGGTAATGGTGCCGGTGTCTTTAATTTTCTTCAGCGTGCCGTTCAGCTCTTGCGCGTGTACGGCACTCGTGATCAGGCTGGCACCGATCATCACGGTAAGTAGGGCATGCAGTTTCATGGATTCTCCTGAACACAAAATGGATAGGCAGCACGACAGTCGATATGTTGTCGTTATCAAAAAGCTTCTCTAGTGTATCAAACAGTATATTTGTGCGAAAAATGTTTGTTGATTATTTTATTTTCCACAAAACACTAACATTCATTAACGTCTTTTAATTGAAAGTAGCTTCGCCAAAACGCCGGCTGCAGCCGGATGCCTGCATTCCGACCCATCGAGAAGGTCATCAGGAGGCTGCACGCGATGAAGATCGTTATTCACACCGTTATAGGGGAACCGGAAAGGCGTGGCCGGTTCAGTCGCGTCGGGGATCCCAGCGCATGAATGTGCATGCATGCGTTGCCTGGATAGGCGCTGGCGCTGGCGCTGGCGTTGGAGGGTGACAGCGGCCTCGGCATGGTGCGTTTGCCCGCGGCATGATCGCCTGGACTCCTGTACTGCATCGCCGGCGCCCGGCATCAGAGCGGGCCTTGGATGCAAAACGGCCCGGCCGACAATGAAGTCGACCGGGCCGTTCAGGGGATTTGCGCTGCGCAAAATGCAGCGCTTATTGTGTTACATCGCGCAAAATCCTTCTATCTGCTGCTTCCTGCAATAAGCGTGTTTGCTTACGCGCCGAAATACAGGTCGTTGACGTCGCCTGCGTGGCGGGTCTGGGCAGCGCGGGCTGCTTCCTTCCTTACTTGTTCGCGGGTCTGGGTGCTGCCTGCGAACTGGGTGTCCTGGCCGTCGTGCTGGCGCTGAACGACGTCGCCCTGGGCATAGGCTTGTGCCAGTTCCTGGCGCACCTGGGCGCGGGTCAGGGTGGACTTGAAGCCGGCGTCCGGCGCAACGAATTCGGTTTGCTGGGCAAAGGACGAACCTGCGGCGGCGAGGATGGCGGTAGCGACGATGATGTTCTTGATGTTCATGGTTTTTCTCCAATAAGTAGGGGCTGCTGACCAGGCGCTTCAGCTAGTTGCCTGGGTCGCCAGCGGTAGGCCTGGCTGGATCGCGCTAACGGCGCTGATCGATGACAGGCATGTTACAGATCGCTGCCCCGGCAATAAATGGCATACCAGGCAATGAACTATTGCCAAAATCGGTTCAATCCTTGCCTGGCGGCACGCGGTAAAAAAAGCACTTGAAATCGGATCGTGTATCGCCATATCACGATACATAGTTTCAAATATCTCGATAAATACATTGGGCAAAAGCGAAATGAACGACGCAGGCGGCACCGACCTTACTCCTGAAATCGATGTGGACGCCATCCACAAGGCGCTGGCCAACCCTATCCGCCGCCAGATCCTGGCCTGGCTGAAGGACCCGTCGGCGCATTTTTCGATGCAGGAATATCCGCTGGAACTTGGCGTATGCGCCGGCCTGATCGATCAGCGTGCAGGACTTTCCCAGTCCACCGTGTCCGCGCACCTGGCCACGCTGCAGCGCGCCGGCCTGATCACGTCCCGCAAGGTGGGCCAGTGGATCTTCTTCAAGCGCAATGAAGACCTGATCGGCCGCTTCATTGCACAGCTTGATGAGGCGCTCTGAGCCCTGCTGCCTTGCCGACATCGCTTCCCTGCCCGGCCCCTGCTTTCCAATCCCGGCTTGAAATGCCGTTTTACAAAAGGAATCTCTCATGAGCAAACTCTTCGATCCCATCCGCGTCGGCGACCTTGAACTGCCCAACCGGGTCATCATGGCGCCGCTGACACGCTCCCGCGCCATAGGCGGCGGCCGCGTGCCGAACGCGCTGATGGCCCAATACTATGTGCAGCGCGCCTCGGCCGGCCTGATCCTGTCGGAAGCCACGGCGGTCACGCCGCAGGGCGTGGGCTATGCCGATACGCCGGGCATCTGGTCCGACGAGCAGGTAGCGGGCTGGAAGATGGTGACGGATGCGGTGCACGCGGCGGGTGGGCGGATCTTCCTGCAGCTCTGGCACGTGGGCCGGATTTCCGACCCGGTCTTCCTCGATGGCGAACTGCCGGTGGCGCCGAGCGCGATCGCGGCGCAAGGCCATGTCAGCCTGGTGCGCCCGAAGCGCGCCTATGTCACGCCACGCGCGCTGGACACGGAGGAAATTCCGGGCATCGTCGCGGCTTACCGCAAGGGCGCGGAAAACGCCAAGCTGGCTGGTTTCGACGGCGTGGAAATCCATGGTGCGAACGGCTACCTGCTCGACCAGTTCCTGCAGGACAAGACCAACAAGCGCACCGACGCCTACGGCGGTTCGGTGGAAAACCGGGCGCGCCTGCTGCTGGAAGTGACCGACGCCTGCATCGAGGTGTGGGGCGCGTCGCGCGTGGGCATGCACCTGGCGCCGCGCGGCGATGCGCATGACATGGGCGACGCCAATCCGGCCGAGACCTTCGGCTATGTGGCGACCGAACTGGGCAAGCGCGGCATCGCCTTCATCTGCGCACGCGAGGCGCTCGGCCCGAACCGGCTGGGTCCGCAGCTGAAGAAGGCGTTCGGCGGCGTGTATATCGCCAATGAAAAGATGACCCGCGACAGCGCCGAACAGGTGATCGCCTCGGGCGAGGCGGATGCGGTGGCCTTTGGCCAGCTGTTCATCGCCAACCCGGATCTGCCAGAGCGCCTGAAGATCAACGCGCCGCTGAACCAGCCGCAGCCGGAGACCTTCTACCATCCGGGCGCGGAAGGCTATACCGACTATCCGGCGCTGGCCTGAGTAGAGGTGTTCAGCCTTCCGGCGCGGTGATGCGCGCCTGGCCCTGGGTAAGGTCGCACAGGGCCAGGCGCGCTGCCGGCAGTTCTGCCGCCGGCAGGCGTATCGACAGTTCCACCAGCGCGCCGTGGCTGCCGCGCTCCAGCAGGTAGCCGTGCTGGGCAATCCAGCGCCGGATCCTGGCTTCGTCGGGATACGCGACTTCCAAGGTCAGCGTGGCCTGGGCCACGTACTCGATGCGCTGCGCGTCCTTCAGCGCGCTGGCAATCGCATCGGTATAGGCGCGCACCAGGCCGCCGGCACCGAGCTTGACGCCGCCGAAATAGCGCACCACCGCGCCCAGCACATTGTCCAGCTCGTGATGACGCAGCACTTCCATGATGGGGCGGCCGGCCGTGCCCGACGGCTCGCCGTCGTCGGACATGCCGGATTGGCCGCCGGCCAGCAGAGCCCAGCAGACATGGGTGGCGGCCGGATGCACGGCCCGCAGCCGTGAAATTTCCAATTGGGCGGCATCGCGGCCTTCGACCGGCATGGCGATCGCGATGAAACGGCTCTTGCGGATGTCGATGTCGGCGTGCACCGCCTGCGCCAGGGTGTAGACAGCCATGTTTTTCCTTTGATGGCCGCCAGCGCTGGGCAGGCCGAACAGCGCTTATTATATCGGCCACCGCTTTTTTTCCTCTTCCCCCATGACGCCCGAAACCCTGCAATTGCTGGTCCGCCGTGAAATGCCCTTTGGCAAATACAAGGGACGCGTGCTGGCGGACCTGCCCGGCCACTATCTGGCCTGGTTCGCCCGCGAGGGTTTCCCCAAGGGCGAGCTGGGCAGCCTGCTGGCGCTGATGTACGAACTCGACCACAATGCGCTGCGCCATCTGCTGGCGCCCCTGCGCGACCGCGCCGGAGCCCTGTCATGACCCTGCACACCTGGTGGCTGTTCGTGATGATGAGCTTCGTGATTTGCGGCACGCCCGGCCCCAACATGCTGGTGGTCATGAGCAGCAGCGCCCGCCACGGCGCCAGGCCAGCCCTGGCGGTCATGGCCGGCTGCATGACGGCGCTGATGCTGATGATGGGCCTGTCCGCGGCCGGCCTGGGCGCATTGCTGCAAGCCTCGCCCGCCGTGTTCGATGTGCTGCGCTGGGTTGGCGCCGCCTACCTGGTTTACCTGGGCGTGAAAAGCTGGCGCGCGCCCACGGCAGGCAGCGCAGGCGATGCGCCCGCCGTGCCATCCGAACGCGGCGCGGCGCTGTTCCGGCGCGGTTTCCTGGTGGCGGCCAGCAATCCCAAGGCCATCCTGTTTGCAGCCGCCTTCCTGCCGCAGTTCATCACGCTGTCGGCGCCGAGGCTGCCGCAGTTCGCGATCCTGCTGGTGACGTTTGCACTGATCGAAGGCGGCTGGTACATGGCCTATGCGGCCGGCGGCCAGCGCATCGCGGTCTACCTGCGCCGCGCCACGGTGCTGCGCCTGTTCAACCGGGTGACCGGCGGGGTTTTCGTCGGCTTCGGGGCACTGATGGCGGCGCTGCGGCACTAATGCCGGTCCCAACCCATCACGTCCAATGAAACCGCGTCTTTTTCCGCCTGGCTGCGTTGGGATCGTCGTCAATAGCCAGGCTATTGACTCCTCGCCCACCTTGCCAGACGAAAAAATCCATCGGTTTCATTCGGGACGCGACGGATTGGAACTGGCATGAGCGGTCCCTTCACTGGAGAGCCTATGGAACATGACCCGTTTGAACTGCAGCGCTTCGTCGACGCCCAGGAACCGCTGCGGCAGCGCGTCAAGGCCGAAATGCGCGCCGGCCGCAAGTCCAGCCACTGGATGTGGTTTTTCTTCCCGCAGCTGCGCGGACTGGGCAAGAGCGAAATGGCGCATCGCTATGGCATTGCGTCGCTCGACGAAGCCCGCGCCTATCTGGCCCATCCGGTGCTGGGCCCGCGGCTGCGCGAAGCCTGCCAGATCATTCATGAGGTCAGGGGCCGCAGCGCCCATCAGATATTCGGCAACCCCGACGATGTGAAATTCCGCTCCTGCCTGACGCTGTTTGGCCGCGCCGCGCCGGATGAACCGGTCTTCGCGGCCTGCCTGCGCAAGTATTTCGCCGGCGTGGAAGACCAGGCTACGCTGGCGCTGATGCGCTGATGCGGTAGAGGCAGTGGCGGCGCAGCGGATGCCCTTCTGGCAGCGCCGGATGGTCAAACCCGCTTCCATCCTCGCGCATGCCCAGGCGTCTCATCACCGCCCGTGAACGCACATTGCCGACGGCGGTGAAGGCGACGATCTCTTGCAGTTGCAGCCTGTCGAATCCAAAACGCAGCGCCCCGGTCGCGGCCTCGATGGCATAGCCGCGACCCCAGTATTGGTGGGCCAGGCGCCAGCCAATTTCAACACAGGGGGAAAACGGCAGCGCGTCCGGTTGCGCGTGCAGGCCGACAAAACCGAGGAATACCTGCGTTGCCTTGCACTCCACTGCCCAGAAGCCCCAGCCCTGCACCTCGATGAACGTCTGGCAGCGCTCGGCCAGTGCGTCGCTCTGGCTGGGAGACAAGAGAGAAGGAAAAAAGGCCATCACCCGCGGATCGGCATTCAGCGCGCGGAAAGGCGCCTTGTCTTCCTCGCACCAGGGTCGCAGGCGCAGACGCGCCGTCTGTATGACGGTCTGCGTCATGTCCGTGCCTTTGCGTGCCATCTTCCGGACTCAGTGCGCAAGCTTCAGCATCGCCGCCACCCGCTGGGCGAAGGTATCCAGGCTGAACGGCTTGGTCAGCACATCCATCGCCGGCTCCAGCATGCCGTTGCGGGTCGGCGCGTCTTCCGCATAGCCGGTGATGAACAGCACCTTCAGGCCGGGACGGCGCAGCCGCGCCGCTTCGGCCAGCTGGCGGCCGTTCATGCCGCCGGGCAGGCCGACGTCGGTGATGAGCAGGTCGGCAGGCTGGCCGGCGTCGATCAGGCCGAGCGCGGCGGCGGCGTCGCCGCTCTGCACGACCCGGTAGTTCAGCATTTCCAGCATCTCGGCCAGCAGCTCCCGCAGATGGCCCTCGTCGTCCACCAGCAGCAGGGTGGCCTGGCTGACCGCCTGCATCGCATTGCCGTTCCCGGCATTGTGCTTGTCTGGCAGCGCGTCGCCGCGATAGCGCGGCAGCTTCAGCCGGATCACGGTGCCCTCGCCCGGCGCGGTATCGATCGCGATATGTCCGCCGGACTGCTTGGCGAAGCCGTAGATCATGGACAGCCCGAGGCCGGTGCCCTGCCCTTGCGGCTTGGTGGTGAAAAAGGGATCGAAGGCGCGCGCGGCGACCTCGGGCGTCATGCCGGTGCCGTTGTCGGCCACCCGGATCGACACATAGTCGCCGGGCTGCACTTCGGCATGCCGGGCGGCGTAATCCGCGTCGAGCACGGTATTGGCGGTTTCGATGGTCAGCAGGCCGCCGCCGGGCATGGCGTCGCGCGCATTGATGGCGAGATTGAGCAGCGCGCTTTCAAGCTGGTTGGGGTCGCATTCGATCGGCCAGACATCGGCCGCCAGCCTGGCTTCCACCTGCACCGAGGGACCGACGGTGCGCCCGATCAAATCCGTCATCGTCGCCACCAGCCGGTTCGGGTCCAGCGGCTTGGGCATCAGGGTCTGGCGGCGGGAAAAGGCCAGCAGCCTGTGCGTGAGCGCGGCGGCGCGGTTGGCCACCGCCATGGCGTCGTCGATATGGCGCGCCAGGCCGACGCCGCCGCTGCGCATCTTCACCTTCAGCAGTTCCAGGTTGCCCACCATGCCGGCCAGCAGGTTGTTGAAATCATGCGCAATGCCGCCGGTGAGCTGGCCCACCGCTTCCATTTTCTGGGCCTGGCGCAGCGCTTCCTCGGTCTGGTGCAGGAGCTCGGCCTGGCGCCGTTCCGCGGTGATGTCGCGCGCCACGCCGTAGAGCACGTCGCCCTCGGGCACGATGGTCCAGGACAGCCAGCGAAAACCGCCGTCGCGGTGCAGATTGCGCACCTCGTAGCGCACCACCGCCTGGCCGCGCGCCAGCAGTTCCACCTTGCTGCTCAGGTCCGTGCGATGGTCCGGATGGGTCATGTCGAGGAAGGGCATCGATACCGCTTCCTCCAGGCTCCAGCCGAGGATGGTGCTAAACGCCGGATTCACATTCAGGAAGTAGCCGTTCAGCGAGGCAATCGCCATGATGTCCTGCGACATGCCCCAGAGCCGGTCGCGCTCCAGCGTGCTCTGGCGGATGCCGATCTCGAGGCCGGCATTGAGCTGGCGCAGCGCGTCCTCGGTGCGGCGCAGTTCGGTGATGTCGGTATGTACGCCCACCCATTCGATGATGTCGCCGCGGGCATCCATGGTGGGAACGGCGCGCACCGAATAATGGCGCCACTGGCCGTCGCGGCGGCGCAGCCGGTGCTCGGCCAGGTAGGCGCGCCGTTCGGCCACGGCCTGGTGCCAGACGTCGATGCTGTGGCGCACGTCGTCCGGATGCACCGCGTCGGTCCAGCCGAAGTCCTGGTACTGCTCGTAGCTCTGGCCGGTGAGCATGGTCCATCCCGGCTGCTCGCCGCGCATGCGGCCGCTGGCGTCATTGGTCCAGAGCACGCCCTCGACCGCCTTGATCGCGGCCTGGAAGCGGGCATTGCTGGCCACCACGGCGGCTTCGGCCAGCTTGCGGTCATGGATGTCGAGCACGGCGCCGACATAGCCGAGGTAGCGGCCGTCCTCGCCGAAGCGGGGCGCGGCGGCGTCGATGACCCAGCGGTAGACGCCGTCATGCCGGCGCAGCCGGTACTCGGCGCGAAAATGGGACTGGGCCTCGTTGGCCGCCAGGAAGGCGGCTTCCGCGGCGGGCCGGTCTTCGGGATGGGTAACGTCCAGCCATCCCAGGCCCAGGCCGTCGTCACGGGACTGGCCGGTAAACTGGTACCAAGCCGGATTGAGGTAGGTGCAGCAGCCGCTCGCCTCGGTGGTCCACATGATGATTTCGGTGTGGTCGGCAATGCTGCGGTAGGCCGGCGTGTCGTCACGCGGCACGCTGGCGGTGACGTCGATCCAGGTGCAGCAAACGCCGGCCGGCGCGCCCAGCGCATCGCGCACCGGCGCCAGGGAGTAGTCGAGCCAGGCCAGTTCGCGCACGCCGCCGCACAGGCGGCTCAGCGGCTGGCGCCGGCGATGCACCGGGTCGCCCGCCATGGCTTGGGCAAACTGCGGCTGCAACTGCTGCCAGTCCCACGGCCAGGCCTCGGCCACCGGCCTGCCCAGCGCCGCCGGATGGCGGTCGCCCAGCAGTTGGGCGCAGGCGTCGTTGTACAGCAGCAGGCCTTCCGGCCCCCATGCGATGCAGGTGGCGAAGCCCGAATCGAGCGCCAGCGACAGCGCGGCGGCAAGCGCCTGCGGCCATTCATGGGGCTGGCCCAGGCCGCGCAGGCGGTCCGGCTGGCGCAACAGGCCACGGACTTCGCCGGGACCCTGCAGAAAATGAGGCATGGGGTTCTGCATCAGGGGGCCTATGGAAAGAGCGATGTGTGTATCGGAAACTGCCGGCAACATGGTATTGCACAGCGCAAGCGAGGGGCAATGTATTTCATGCCGGCCAGACTGCGGCCGGCGTGCGCTCAGGATACCCAGTTCACCCGCTGGAACTTGCCCGAAAACGCGTCGGGCATCGGCACCACCTTGCGGGTCTTGTAATTGAAGAACACGAAACCGGACTTCGCCATGGCCACCAGCGCCTGGTCGTGCGGCCGGGTGATGCGGAAGGTGATGTCGCCGCCATAGGTGTTGAAGTCCATCACGCCGACTTCGAACAGCAGCTGGTCGCGCGCATGGGCTTCATTGCGGTAGGTGGTGGCGAGGTCGGTGACGATGGTGCCGACGTCCTGGCCCAGGGTGCCTTCCAGGCCGAAGTCGAACAGGAAGCGTGCCCGGGCTTCGGAGATCATCGAGATCATCGAATCGTTGCCGAGGTGGTTGGCGCCATTGATGTCGGTCACGCGCACGGTGAGCTGGGTGGCGTAGTAGTACTGGTCTTCAGGGAAATCGAGCTTCAGGCGTGCCATGGTTTGCTGGTGAATGTTGCGGCGCAACGCGCGCCAGCCGGGATTGTACCGGCATCGGGGCCGGCACTAGCGCCGCGAGGACAGGACGATGCCGCCGACGATGAGCAGGAAGGCCACCGCATGATAGAGATGCGGCAGTTCCCCCAGGAAGGCCGAGGACAGGATCGCCGCGAACAGCGGCGTGAGGTTGCTGAAAAAAGCGGCAATGCTGGGGCCGACCCGCTGCACGCCGGTGCCCCAGCAGCGCAAGGCGATCACCGCCGGGCCGATGCCGACATAGACCAGCGCCGCCGCCAGCGGCCAGCTCCAGTGAATGCGGGCGTCCGACACCAGCCACTCGCCGCCGGCGAAGAGCCCGGACCAGGCCAGGCCGAACACCACCTGCGCCATCAGGAAGGCAGACCAGTCCGGCCGCAGCTTCTGGGCCGCGCCAGGCAGCGGCAGCGTCAGCAGCCAGCTGTAGAAGGACCAGACGATGGTGGCGACGATCATCAGCAGGTCGCCCGCCACCAGCCGCAGGCCCAGCAGCTGGCGCCATTCGCCGCGCGACAGCACCACCAGCACGCCGACGATGGACAGCACCGCGCCCACCATCTGGCGCGGCGACACCCGCACCTTGAAGAACAGCCAGCCGATGGCCAGCATCCAGACCGGCATGCTGGCGCCGACCAGGGTGACATTGATCGGCGTGGAGCTTTTCAGCGCCAGGTACTGCATCGCGTTGTACAGGCCCACGCCCAGGAGGCCCAGCAGCGCGAAGCGGCGCCATGCCGGCCACAGCACGCTGCCGCGCCGCAGCACCCAGCCGGCCAGCGGCAGCAGCACCATGAAGGCCACCAGCCAGCGTACGAAATTCATCGTCACCGGCGGCACCATGCCCTGCACCATGCGGCCCACCACGGCATTGCTGGCCCAGAGCAGCGGCGGAAGCAGCAGCATCACGATGGTGGACGGGGTGAGTCTGGCGGACATGAAGTAGGGAAATGGTTGCCGGTTCGGGAGCCGGGATTGTAACGGTTAACCAGGCGGGAGATGAATATGTGCCGCTGGGGCGGCGCGATGCCGCCGGCAGGGCGCGATCGTTGACCCCGCCGCGCCGGTCCGGCGCTGCCAGCGGCCTTGGGCGTGCGCGTTCGGCCGGCCGGGCCGGCAGGCCGTCGCCCGTGCCAGCGCGTCGCCGCCGGGCGTGCCGGCCCGGCGCCGGTTCAGGCGCCCAGGGCCTCGAGCTGCCTGGCCGTTTCCGGCGCACCCATCGTCAGCGCCAGGTCCCTTGCGCTCAAGCCCTTGGCATTGCGCGCATGCGGATCGCCGCCGTGGGCCAGCATCAGTTCCAGCATCGCGGTGCGGTTGAACATGGCCGCCATCATCAGCGCTGTGCGGCCGTCCGGCGCGGCGCCGTCCACCTTCGCGCCGCTGGCCAGCAGCAGTTCGGCGATCTCGCGGTAATCCTTGAAGACCGCCGCGGCCAGCGGCAGCTGGCCGTTGTCGTTGTAGATCTCGGTGTCGGCGCCATGCTGCAGCAGCACGCGGGCGGCCTCGAGATGGCCGTGATAGCAGGCCAGCATCAGCAGCGTGTCGCCCTTCTCGTTGCGCAGGTTGACCGGCACGCCCAGTGCCAGCAGGCGCGCCAGCGTGGCGGCGTCGCCGGTGCGGGCGTAGTCGAACATTTCCTTCAGGTGTTGGCGCAATTGGGCCTGGCGCTCGGCGTCGGGTTGCTGGTCTGACATGGGAATCCCGTGAGGTGGATGGCGCGCTGTGAGCGCGGCGGATCTGGATTAATATACCGTCTTGAAATTTCCCCTCCATGCATTTCCGCAATGACTGACACTTCCCCCGATTTGCCCGCGTCCGACGACGACGCCAAGATTGAAGAGCCGCGCCTGTGGCGCGACAACGGCTGGACCGCGCGCGTGATCAAGAACGAGGACGACGACGGCTGGGCGGTGGCCATGATCAAGGATGGCGAAGCCGAGCCGGCGCTGGTCGGCCCCTGGACCATGGGCCGCGACAAGAAAAACCCCAAGCCGCTCGACGCTTCCGCCTTCAGCACGCTGGTCAAGACCGCGTCCGAGGTGCTGCGCCGGCACGAGCAGCAGCTGCACGCGATGCTGCACAAAAGCCTGTTCGTCAATGTCGAGGCTGGCCGCATCGAGGTCATCCTCGATATCGTGCCGGACGAGGACGACCCGTATGCGCTGCTGTCGGCGCGCGACGAATACGGCGAGCAACTGGCCGAAGTGCGGGTGGCGCCCAACTTCAAGCTCAGCCCGTCGAGCGCCGCCGCCTGGATCGAAGGCGGCTTCCGCCGGCCGAACTAGGTTCCGCCGCCATCCCTTTCCCCGCCTGCCTTGAACGACCCGTCCACACCGCGCCGCTACACGGTGGCCGTGCGCGCGCTGTGCGAGTTCACCGCCAAGGCGGGCGACCTCGACCTGCGCTTCACGCCCTCGCCCACCGCGCTGGAAGGCATCGCCGGCCATGCGGTGGTGGCGTCGCGCCGGCCGGCGCCCTATGAAGCCGAGGTCAGCCTGTCGGGCCAGTTCGGCCAGCTGCTGGTGCGCGGCCGCGCCGACGGCTACGACCCGGCGGCGAACCGGGTGGACGAGGTCAAGACCTATCGCGGCGAACTGGCGGCGATGCCGGACAACCACCGGCATCTGCACTGGGCGCAGGTGCGCATCTATGGCTGGCTGCTGTGCCAGGAACGCTCACTGGAGAGCATCGAACTGGCGCTGGTGTATTTCGACATCGGCAGCCAGCGCGAGACCGTGCTGACCGAAACCCGCGACGCCGCCTGGCTGCAGGCGCATTTCGAAGACCACTGCCGGCGCTTCGAGGCCTGGGCCGAGCAGGAACTGGCGCACCGCGCCGCCCGCGACGCGGCGCTGTCGACGCTCGCTTTCCCGCATGCCGAATTCCGCCCCGGCCAGCGCCACCTGGCGACCTCGGTCTACCGCACCGCCCGCGACGGCGGCTGCCTGATGGCGCAGGCGCCGACCGGCATCGGCAAGACGGTGGGCACGCTGTTCCCGCTGCTCAAGGCTTGTCCCGGCCAGGCGCTGGACAAGGTGTTCTTCCTGGCCGCCAAGACCTCGGGGCGGGCGCTGGCGCTGGACGCGCTGGAACAGATCGGCGGCGCCGCGCCTGCGGAGCGGCCGCTGCGCACGCTGGAACTGGTGGCGCGCGACAAGGCCTGCGTGCATCCGGACAAGGCCTGCCATGGCGCGTCCTGTCCGCTGGCGCAGGGCTTCTACGACCGCCTGCCGGCGGCCCGCAGCGCCGCGCTCGAGGCCGGCACGCTGGACCAGGAACGCCTGCGCGCCGCGGCGCTGGCGCACCAGGTCTGCCCCTATTACCTCGGCATGGAGCTGGCGCGCTGGGCCGACGTGGTGATCGGCGACTACAACTACTACTTCGACCTGTCGGCGATGCTGCACGGCCTGACGCTGGCCAACCAGTGGCGGGTGGCGGTGCTGGTGGACGAGGCGCACAACATGGTCGAGCGCTCGCGCAAGATGTATAGCGCCGAGCTGGACCAGCATGGCTTCGCCGCCCTGCGCCGCGACGCGCCGGCGCTGTTGAAGAAGCCGCTCGACAAGCTCAACCGCCAGTGGAATGCGTTGTGGCGCGACCAGGAGGACAGCTACGCCGTGCACGAGACGCTGCCGGACGGCTTCGTCAATGCGCTCCAGCAGGCCACCAGCGCCATGACCGACTACCTAGCCGAGCATCCGGCCGAAGTCCACGGCGCGCTGCAGGACTTCTATTTCGACGCGCTGCACTTCGGCCGCATTGCCGAGCTGTTCGGGCCGCACTCGCTGTTCGACGTGACGCTTGATTCTGGCCGCGGACAAAAAACCGGCGCCCGCCTCTGCCTGCGCAACATCGTGCCGGCGCCGTTCGTGCGGCCGCGCCTGAAGCTGGCGCGCGCCACGGTGATGTTTTCCGCCACCCTCAATCCGCGGCCCTTCTATGCGGACATGCTGGGCCTGCCGGAAGAGACTGCCTGGATCGATGTCGAATCGCCGTTCGAGGCCAGCCAGCTGGCGGTGCGGGTGGCGAGCCACATCTCCACCCGCTACCGGCAGCGGGAACAGTCGCTGGCGCCGATCGCCGACCTGATCGCGGCCCAGTATGCGCGCCAGCCGGGCAACTACCTGGCCTTCTTCAGCAGCTTCGATTACCTGCGCCAGGTGGCGGCCCTGATGGCCGAACGGCATCCCGGCATCCCGTTCTGGGAGCAGTCGCGCGGCATGGAGGAAAGCGCGCGCACCGCCTTCCTGGGCCGCTTCACCGCCGACAGCGCGGGCGTCGGTTTCGCGGTGCTGGGCGGCGCCTTCGGCGAAGGCATCGACCTGCCGGGCCGGCGGCTGATCGGCGCCTTCATCGCCACCCTGGGCCTGCCGCAGATCAACCCGGTCAACGAGCAGATGCGCGAGCGCATGCAGCAGACCTTCGGCGCCGGCTACGACTACACCTACCTGTATCCCGGCCTGCAGAAGGTGGTGCAGGCGGCCGGCCGGGTGATACGCACCCGCGCCGATTCCGGCGTGGTGTACCTGATCGACGACCGTTATGCCAGGAACGAGGTGCGGCGCCTGCTGCCCGACTGGTGGGACGTGCGCCGCGCCACGCCGACCCCATAGAAAGACATCATGCAAAACACCTCACTCACCGGCCGCGAGCTGCTGGCCGCCCTGGGCATCGTCATCATCTGGGGCACCAACTTCATCGCGATGAAGGTCGGCCTGCGCAGCTTCACGCCGTTCCAGCTTGGCGCGGCGCGCTACCTGCTGGCGATGCTGCCGCTGATCTTCCTGGTGCCGGCGCCGCGGCTGCACTGGAAATGGCTGCTGCTGTATGGCCTGTGCCAGGGCGTGGGCCAGTTCGGCCTGGTGTTCCTGTCGCTGAAGATCGGCATGACGGCGGCGCTGGCCTCGGTGCTGCTGCAGACCCAGCTGTTCTTCACCGCCCTGCTGAGCTTTTTCGTACTGGCCGAAAAACCCGGCCGGCCGCTGCTGGCTGGCCTGGCGCTGGCGGCGCTCGGCCTGTGCTGCTTCGCGATGAATTACCTGCTGCCGGCAGCCGGCGCGGCGGCGGCCACCACGGCGCTGGGCTTTGCGCTGTGCCTGGGCGGCGCGTCGATGTGGGCCGCCTCCAATATCGTGGTGCGCCTGGCGCAGCAGGCTGCGCCCGGTTTTGCGCCACTGAGTTTCCTGGTCTGGTGCAGCGCGGTGCCGGTGCTGCCCTTCGTCGCGCTGTCACTGCTGTTCGACGCGCCCGGCAGCCGCTGGCAGTGGACGAACGCGCCCTGGCAGGGCTGGGTGGCGGTGGCCTACCTCGGCTGGGTGGCGACGATTTTCGCCTACAGCATGTGGACCGGCCTGATCCAGCGCCACGGCGCCAACCGGATCGCGCCATTCAGCCTGGGCGTGCCGGTGGTGGGCATTGCCAGCGGCATGCTGGTGCTGGGGGAAAGCGTGACGGCCTGGCAGTGGGCCGGGATTGCGCTGATCGTCGCGGCGCTGGCCTGCGTGCTGCTGGGCGGCCGGCCGCGCGCCGTGGCGGTTGCCAGGGCGGATTCGGCCTGACCTGCCTCGCCGATGCCGGGGCGAATCCGCTCTAGGAGCCCGAGGCAATGAAGCGCTGACGCATGAGCTGCACCTGGTTTTCCGAAATCAGGTGGCCGTGGGCGGCTGCCTTGGACAGCCACATCATGCCGAGATTGTCGTCGCGCACCACGCCGTTGCCTTCCAGGTAGCAGCGGGCCAGCCAGTGCATCGCGTCGGCATGGTCCTGCCGCGCCGCCAGTTCCAGCCAGGCGATCGCGCCGCGCGGCTTGCCATTGGCCAGGAAGATCAGGGCCAGGTCGTTCTGGGCGGCGGCATCGCCGCGGTCGGCCAGCCTGAGCAGCGCGAAATCGTCGGCGTCCAGCGGCATGGCGATATACGGCTTGATGGAATCCAGGTGCACCATGGACTTGCCATTGCCGCCCTCCACTTCCTTCTTCACCGAGCCATCGGCAAAGCGCCGCCAGAACGTACGTTCGCTCCATTCGGTCAGGGTGATGGCTGCGGCAAGGCTGATCAGTTCCACGATGCTTCTTTCTCTCTGGCGCCAGGTCCTGGCGGGTACACGCCCGGTGCCAGCAGCAGCTGGCAGGGCTCGCAGCGGTGCCAAACCAGTTGGCACAGCGTTTCTGCCCGCCATTTTTTCATGCGGCGGAGCCAAAAACCAAGATTTTCCTCAGTTTCTGTGCAGAAACGTTGCTGGCACGCATGTTGCTGTACAGAAAGAAGCTTCAACAGATTTCGGTAGTGTGTCGTTTTACTTCTTATTTATTTCTTTTTTCGGGACGGACAACATGAAATTCGCTCAATACAAAAAGCAGGCTCAGCAAGGTTTTACCCTGATCGAACTGATGATCGTGGTTGCGATTATTGGTATTCTGGCGGCTGTGGCTATTCCGGCGTATCAGGATTACACGGTCAAGGCCAAGATCAGTGAAGGTCCCAGCCTGTCCAGCCCGGCCAGAACGGCAATGGGACTTGCATGCAGCGAAGGCACTCTGAATGCGACGAGTGCAGATGCGAATACCGCCCTTGGTTTGGCTGCAAGCACCTCAATCACCGGTAAATATGTTGCTTCCGTTCTGACTGCTATTACCACGGCAGCCGCAAGCGGCACTAACGGTGTCGGCACTGTCACTATTGCATTTAAGGCAGCTACGGACGGCGCTCCGGCTGATGTTGCTGGCATGTCTTATACCTACACGGGCACTTGCAATCCTAACTCTGGCATGTCTTGGACCGTTGCAGCAGTCGGTTCTTTCCCGACGAAATATCTGCCAAAACTGTAATAACCTGATTTGAACAAAAGCTTGTTAGATTTGCCCGTGAAAGCGAACATCGCTTTCACGGGCAAATGCATTTTATTTCGTTGTATTTCCCTATATACAAATTAGAAAAGTTGCCTGTCTCTTTGCGCATTAACCAAGTGTGCTCACTTGCGATCTATAAGCAAATCTCGTGAGTGCAATTCTGCGAAGGTGCTTTGCACCAATCGCCGAGCAACGCAAGACTCGACTCGTGACTGGCTTTCCACCGCCCGCCTTGCAAATGCCCTTCGGGTATTCCATCCTGCCAATGCATGCCGGGCTACACGCTTCCCCAAAGACCAAATAAAAAGCGCCCTCAACCGAGGGCGCTTCGCATGTCCGGCTGGCTGACTAACTACCGCCGACCGATCATCATCCCCAGCAACACGCCAACCCCTGCCGAGATCGCCACTGCGCGCCATGGATTGTCCTTGACGTAGCTGTCGGCGGTGTCGACTACTTCCTTGCTGGTGTCCAGCGCGACCGATTGCAGGTCCTGCGCCTTGACCAGCGCGGTGTCCAGCAGCTCCAGGCCGCGTTCGCGCAGGTCGTCGGCCTTCATGCCGGTGGACGAGGTCGCCTCGCGGAACAGGTCCTGGGCGTCGCGCAGCAGCGAGCGCAGATCTGTCCTGACTGTCTTCAGATTGTTTTCCAACATGGTGGTACCCCCAAGGCTAGGTGAAGTATGCGCAGGCGGCTCTGACGGCGGTTTGACGCGGGCCGGCGGCCGCTGCGTAAGGCGTGCTGCAGGTTACAAAAAAGTGGCAATTTTTGCAAGTCTGCAAGGCCTTGCGGATGCACCGGTGCATGGCGCATCCAGTGCTTCCGGAACCAGAATAAGGCGGCTTGCGGAAAAAAGCGGTGCGCTAACGAACACTATGTCCGAAGCGCAAGCCGGACAAGCACATCAGCGCATCAGCGCATCAGCGCATCAGCGCATCAGCGAACCGGTGCGGCTGACCACGGTCAGGTCCACGAAGCGGGAGCCGACATGGTTGGTCGGCGAGAAGCTGAGCGGATAGCCGCCCAGATTGATCTGTCCCAGGCCTTCCAGCGCCTGCCGGACCGAGGCGCGGGTGGGCGCATTGCCGGCCTTCTTCAGCGCCATCACCAGCACCCGGGCATTCATATAGCCTTCCATCGTCGAATACGAGTACGGCGTGCCCTTGGCATAGGTCTTCATCGCGGCCTGGTAGTCGGCCACCAGGGGCAGCGTGGCGCTGTACGGAAACGGCATCACCTGGGAAATGCCCAGGCCCTGCAGCGCGGTCGGGCTGACCACCTTCGATAGGCCTTCCACGTTCGCCGTGGACAGGCCGAACAGGTAGGCGCGGCCGCCGGCGGCGTGGAACTGCTTGATGAATTCCGCGGCCGGCGGCGTGATCGCCACCAGGATCACGGTGTCGGGCTGGCTTTCCACCACGTCCTTCACCGCGTCGCGCACGTCGGTGGTGTGCTGCTGGTACGTCGCGCGCGCCACCAGCGCCAGGCTGCGTTTCTTGACCGCGTCCTCGGCGGCGCGCAGGCCGGCTTCGCCGAAGGGATTGTCTTCGTACACCACGGCGATGCGCTTGCTGCCGAGTCCGGCGACATGGCGCACGATGGCGTCGACTTCCTCGATATAGCTGGCGCGCAGGTGGAAGATGCTGGGGTTCAGCGGCTCGCGCAGCAGCTTGGCGCCGGTCGACACGCCGACGATGGACAGCGGCGTATTGTCGAACAGGCCCTGCTTGAACAATTCGGTGACATTATCGGTGCCGTAAAAGCCGGTCAGCGCCACCACCTGCGGGTTGGCGATGAATTCCTTGGCGTTGCGCACCGTGCCTTCGATCTGGTAACCGTCGTCCTTCACCACATGCACGATCTTGTGGCCATTGACGCCGCCCTCGGTGGCATTGACATGGTCGAAATAGATCTTGGCGCCCAGCGCCAGACCGCGCCCGGCGCCGCCGGCTTCGCCGGTCAGCGGCGCCGACTGCGCCACCACGACGTCGGCATGCGCCTGTGACGCCAGCGCAAAGGCAAGACCCAGCAACAGGGACGAACAGGCTTTCAATCGCACGGCGGCTCTCCTAGAACGCAACGGTGCGACTATTTAACCAGAGAGATTTATATTTATCCAGAGAAATTGTTTCTTTAGAGAACCACTTACAACGCCGATGGCGACATCGCCTGCGCGCGATAGGCGATCCGGTACCACAAGAGGCCTATCCATTCATGCAGCGCATAGTGGCTGTCCCTCAGCGCGCCGGCATTCGGAATGAAATCGGCCGGATGCAGCGCACCCTGCCCGATGTAATTGGTGGGCGCGGCGGTCACATCCAGCCCCGCCTGTTCGAAGATTTGCCGGGAACGGGGCATATGCAGCGCATCGGTCACCAGCAGCACGCGGGACATTCCTGCCTGATGCAGCAGCGCGGCGGAGAAACGCGCGTTCTGGGCGGTGTTATCCGATTCCTCTTCCATCCACCGCACGCTGGCCTGGAAATCCTCGCGCAGAACCCGCGCCATCAATGCCGCCTCGGACTCCGCCGCGCCTTCCGGCCTGCCGCCGCTGAGCAGCAGCGGCAGGCCGGTCTGGCGCTGCAGGCGGGCCGCATAGCGCAGGCGCACCAGCACATTGGGGCGCGGCACGTCCTGGCCGCCATATTCGGGCGCATTGCGGCGGCGTCCGCCGCCCAGCACGACGATGGCCTGGGCGTCGGCGGCCTGCGCCAGGTCCAGCGCCGGAATGCGGTTTTCCAGCGGCCGCGCCAGCAGGCGCGCGCCTGCATGGGTCGACAGCCCGACCAGCACCGCCAGCGACAGCAGCGCAATGCTCCCTCCCAGCCGCGGCCAGCGCCGGCGCAGCAGCACGCCCACTGCGCACAGCAGCAGCAGGTTCAGGGGCGGCAGCAGCAATGCGCTGACCGCGTTGACCAGCAGCCAGGCGCTGCTCATTCGTTCATCTGGACCAGTGCGATCGAGCGCAACTGGAAGCGGCCATCGTTGTTGAACAGCCAGGACTCGTGCATTTCCACCCGGCCGTTGCGCAGCAGGTGCGGCGCCGGCTTGGGGAATGGCGCACTGTTGCGCAGCGACGCCAGCGCAGTGGCTTCGGTGGCCCGGTCATGGTTGCTGCGGGCGATCTCGCTGCGCACCAGGTTGCCGCCGCCGTCCACCGCATATTTCAGCACCACCACCGAGCGCAGCAGCGCCTGTGGCCGCGTGGTATAGACGCGGGTGGAATTGACCTGATAGATCCGCTGCGCCAGGTCGGCCTTGTAGCTGTCGATGGTGGCGGCAGTGGACATGCCGTCGCGGGTGGTATCCACCGGCTCGATGCCATAGCGCCGCGTGCCGGCGGTTTCCGCGGGCGGACTATGGGCGCAGCCGGCCAGCATGGCGGCGGCCAGCAGGAAGGGAAATCGGATAGCCATGATGAAAGTCTCCACACAGGCCTGTGTTGATGATCGGCCAACGACCATTCTGGCTGAATCGCCTGGGCGATGCAGCAGCAGACTGAGCGATCAGCGATTTTTTTCAAAAATTTTTGCCTGGCACTGGTTTTTCAAAAAGACTTCCTGTAGACTTCGCCCCGCTTCAGACACAAGGCAACACGTCTGAATTCGATGCAGGATGCAAGCACCGGGGTGCTTAGCTCAGTTGGTAGAGCGGCGCCCTTACAAGGCGTAGGTCGGGAGTTCGAGCCTCTCAGCACCCACCAGGTTCAGCAGACGGCATGCGAAGATTTCAGCAGTTTAGGAGTGGTAGTTCAGTTGGTTAGAATACCGGCCTGTCACGCCGGGGGTCGCGGGTTCGAGCCCCGTCCACTCCGCCAGTAGTACCAAACGCCCGCGCAAGCGGGCGTTTGCATTTGTGCCTTTCGGAGTGGAGAAAGCCGCCTGCGCGGCTTTCCGCGGGCGCGAAGGGCTGCGCCTGCAGGCGCAGCAGGACGGACGCCAATGCATGTTTCCCGTGAAACAATTTTGTGGGGGCAACTTTCAGCGGTGTCTGTGCCTGGCCTGGGCATTTCTCACAGCGCAGACCCGGGCGCGCAATCCAGCGCACCAGCAAGCACCTTGTCAGAAGCCGGACATCGACCGTGCGCTGCCGGACGCCCTTCCCTCGCTGCAGTCAACCGCCACTGCCAGCGGCCGCTCCGGAAGCCGGGCGCCGCATCCGGCGACCTGCAATGTCGCCTGCTGCGACAGCAGGCGCATGCTGTCCAGGTTGCTTGCGGCGCCGCTCACCGCAGCAGCAGTGGCAGCGACTTCGGTGCCAGCTGCCTGGTACACCGGTTCCAGCGGAGGCTGTTGTATCGTCAGCTTGCCGTCCACATAGACGATGGCGTAGTTCCGGCTGGCATAGCCACCAGGCGCAATGCGGTAGGTCCCTACATTGACCGCGCCCTGCGCATCCCCGCCATAGCTCGGCTGGCCACTGAGCACCGCCGCATTTTCGCCAGCGACGAAGCCGGCATAGGCGACGCCATTGCCGCCACGGTAGGCTTTGCCGTCGAATGCCTTGCCGTCGGGATTGGCGGTGATGACGAGCGGTGCCTTGCTGATGCTGGCGGTCGTGACGGCGCTGGCGTCGGCCACGTAATTGCCGGCATCGGCGCCGGCAGCCGCGATGCCCGCCACGGTGACGGTCTTGCCGCTGCCGGCGTTGCTGTCGGCGAAGCTGGCCCTGGCATAGCGGAGATCGAGCTTGTCGCCTCCGAGGCGGTTGTCGCCGAGGGTGACGTTGGCATTGGTATTGCCGTCATAGACCTTGTCCACGCCCTGCGCGCGCACCGCGAGGGCGCGCGGGCGGATGGTGGCGGTGGCAGTCTGGGTGCTGTCCAGCACATAGTTGGCGGCGTCGGCGCCGGTGAGGGCCAGGTTGCTGACGGTGACGGTCTTGCCCTGGCCCGCATTCCTGTCAGCGAAAGCGGCTGTAACGCTTGCCGTCGTCGTCTTCACGTCATCATTGGCCACTACCTCCTTGAGCGTGCCGGCATTCGTCAGCGTGGCCACCGTGCTGCCGTCATACACCTTGTCGGCAACCTCCGTTTGAGACAGGGACAGGGCGCGCGCAGCAATGCTGGCCTTGGCCGAAGGATTATCGATACGGTAGTTGCCGGCATCAGCCCCCTGCAAGGCCAGGCCGCTGACCGTCACCGCCTTGTCCTTGCCGACATTCTTGTCGGCGAATGCGGCCGAGGCGCCAGTTGCATCCAGGGTGACGACGTCATTGCCAATGCCTTTTGCCAGCGTGCCGGCGTTCGTCAGCGTGGTCGCGGTCTTGCCATCATAGATTTTGCTGGCAACCGCTGTGCCCGACAGCGCCAGCGTCAGCGGCGTGATGTCGGCAACGGTTGCGGCCGTCGTTCTGTCGAGTAGGTAGTTGCCGGCATCCTTGCCTGCGAGCTTCAGGCCGCTGACCGTCACGGTCTTCCTCTGGGCCACATTCTTGTCATTGAATTCCGCACTGTCCGCGGTCACGCCGACGTCATCCCCCTTTACCGCCTTGTCCAGCGTGCCCGCATTCGAGATACTGGCAACCTTGCCGCCGTCATACACCTTGCTGGCAACCGCCGTGCCCGATAAGGACAGTGTCAGCGGCGTGATGTCGGCAACGGTGGTAGCCGTCTTGCTGTCAAGGAGGTAGTTGCCCGCGTCCTTGCCTGAAAGCGTCAGGCCGCTTACCGTCACGGTCTTTTTCTGGCCCACATTCTTGTCACTGAACTCGGCAGCGCCCACATTCACGATGACGGTATCACCTGCCACCACCTTGTCCAGCGTGCCTTGATTCAGGACGTCAGCAAACTTGTTGCCGTCATACACCTTGCTGGCAGCCGTCGTGCCCGACAGGGACAGCGTCAGCGGCGTGATGTCGGCATTGGCCGTCACCGTCGTGCTGTCAAGGAGGTAGTTGCCGGCATCTGCACCGGCAAGCGTCAGGCCTCTTACCGTCACGACCTTCTTCTGGGCTACGTTCTTGTCACTGAACTCGGCACTGCCCGCACTCACGCTGATGTCATCGCCCTGTATCGCCTTTTCCAGCGTGCCGACTTTTGAGACCTTGGCAGCCGTGCTGCCGTCATACACCTTGTTGTCAATCGCCGTGCCCAACAAGGACAGCGTCAACGGCGTGATTCTCCCGTTGTTAAAACCGATCGTGTCTGGAATCTCATAATTGCCGGCGTTGCCGCCGCCAAGCGCAATGCCGAAGAAGGTAACCGTCTTGTTATCGCCCACATTCTTGTTGTCATATCGCGCTGCCGCATAGGTGACGGTGACGTCGTCGTTGTCTAGGGTGGGCAGGTAGAGTGGCAACTGCTGCGACACATTCGCCGTTCTGTCATATACCTTTTCAGGCGCGTTCGTCGTCGGCGTCAGCAAAAGCGGCGTGATGGTCAGCCTGCCACCCCGGATGTCGTAGCCCTGCTGCAAGTCGTAAGGCGTATAGGTGCCGGCCGTCTTCCCGGAAGCCGCCGAGAAGGTCGGACTGCCTGAGTCGCCGTCGCAGGGCGTGCCGGTGCAGCCGATCTGGAGCTTGTTGTTGTAGGTGACGGACTTGTCCTCGACGTTTTTCGTTACCAGAAAGCTGCGCAGCAGCGGCGCGGTCTGCCTATCGTAGATGCGCCAGATCTTGCCCGTGCCGCCTTCGGCATCGATGCCCCACCCCGCGGCCACGAAGGTGGACAGGTTTCTCATCTCGGCAGTCGTGATCCCCTTCGCGGAGGTACCGCCACGGCTTGCAGCCTGGCCTGTTGTTTCCGTGTTCCAGAAACTGTTTAAAGCCGTGGGAATAGTAGGCCTATCCTTAGTCACAACATTACCAATCAAACCGCCCACGGTACTCTTGTCTGCGTTTTTGGACGTCACGGGACCACTGGCATACGCTCTTTCCACCGATCCACCCAATAAGCCGACCAGGCCTCCGATGGCAGCGCTGCTCGCGGCCGTGCCGGTCACTGGTACCGTAGCGTAGCTTTCCTTGATACCGCCAAGTTCAAGGTATCCGACCAATCCGCCGACATTCTCCTTGCCCTGGACGGATCCTTTGCTTCCATCTGCACTTACGCCAGCGTAGCTGCCAGTCACCGTAGGGTTTTCTATGTCGGTCGCACTTTTCTCCATCAGCCCGACCAAGCCGCCGACAGAGCGATTGCCGATTACGTTAACCATTGCATAGCTGTCAATGATAGTGCCGCCGACCTTTGATGTGCCGCCAGTCTTTGCCTGGCCTACTTGTCTGCCTACGAGTCCACCGGTTGCTTCGGCGTCGTTGCTCCCTTGAAACGTCACCGTCCCTACTGCGGAACTGTTCCTGATTTCGCCGTTATTGATGCCCACCAGCCCGCCAGCATTGTTGTACGTGGTAACCACGTTCGTCGTTGCATGCACGTTGAAAAGGGTTCCATCATTCTTGCCGACCACCGTGCCAACTGCGGTCGTGGGAGACGTCCCTTTATTGCTTACATTTGCACGTTCCAGTGTCAGGTTCTGGATACGTCCGGTTGATGTCAGGTCCCTTATCAAGCCGACCCATAGGCTTTGGGTGCTGTTGATAAACAGGTTGCTGACCGTGTGGCCCAAGCCATCCAGGATGCCTGCAAAACCCCCGATCGGAACGAAACCAGCGCCTTTGTTCCAATCTTTGGTGACCGAGGCATCGATGTCGGCGCCGAGAACGTAGCGGCCAGAGTTGACACCATTGGAAAGGCTTTGCAGAGAGTTTCCTCGAATGTCTTGTGGTACACCCACATCGGTAATGACCGTGTATTTGATTGGATCGGGAAATATTTCGCTAGCGTACAGTGTGAAATTTTCACCAGCGGGCAAAGAGATTGTTACGCCTTTACCCAGGTAATAAGAATTTTTACTATTTATATTTGACTGGTTGTATCTCAGTTCTAATTTACCTTTAGTGGCCTTGATATTGGCATTAAAAAAAATGCTCTGGGATGCTTGCAAAGAAAGACTGTTAGCCGCATCCCATACCACAGGGGCATTCACATAAAAGCTACCTTTGCCATTATTAACGTTAGGAGTAGCAAGGATTTGTGCCTTTTCTCTCAACTTCTCGGAAAGCGTATCTGCGCCGATTGACGACGACGTCTGTAGGCCCTTTCCTTCTGCGATCACGAAGTCACGGGAATTGTTGGTCCAGATACCATCGAGCTTTGTATCGTCGGGCGTTTTACCGTTGATCAAAGCCTTTTCACCGATATTCACCCTCGCCGCGTTGGTTTCTACGAACCCGTCTTGGCCTGCAGACGCGGAAGCATCCAATTTGCCGTTTACCAGCAGGTCAGACTCACCCGTCCCCAGCAGCCGGATCTTGCCAGGCGTACCTTGCAAACTTTTGGCTTCGATGACGCCCGTGTGATTGATGACCGCGCGGCCAATGTCGTTGACTGCGCGGGCATCGAGCGTGACCTCGCCCGCGCTGGCGCTAATGGAGCCGCTGTTCTGCACCAACGCATTCAGGCTGTTGCGGTCGATGGTATAGCTTGCCAGGCTGGCGTTGTTCAGCGTGACGGTAACCTTGTCGCCGGCTGCCATCAGCACCTTGCCCTGCACCGCGCTGATGGCGCCCTCGTTGGTCAAGCGCGGCCCGGCCAGCACGACGTATCCGCCCGGATTGGCCGTCAGCGTGCCCTTGTTGACCACGGCACCGACATCCCCGCCTTCCATCACCTGGCTGCCGTTGAGAAAGCTGTCGCTCTTCATGTCCAGGCTGGAAGCCAGCAGGCCGCCAACATTGACCGATGCCTTCGCCCCGAACAGCACCCCGTTCGGATTGATCACGAATACCTGGCCATTGGCCGTCAGATTGCCCAGCAGTTCACTGGGGATGCGGCTGGTGACGCGGTTGAGCGCGATCGCGGAAGCGTTCGGCTGCACGAACTGGATCTTTTCCCCTTCGGCGGAGGAAAAGCTGGTCCAGTTGATGGCCAGGCGCGGACTGGCCTGGTTGATGACGGTCGTTGTCGGGTTCGGACGCGTGATGCTGTCCCCGGCAATGCCATTGATGATGGCGCCGCCGGTAGGCCCGGCGCTGACGGGAGAAGCCGGAAGGATCGCGGCCGTCAGTGCGGCTGCAATGACCAGGGCGGCGCCCCGGGCTGATTTGCCGCAGCCCTGGGCATGCTCGCCAACGGCGACAAAGCAATGGCTGCGGCGGCTCCAGATCAGGCGGTAGGTATGGTTCATGCGCGTCTTTCCTCGTTCTTCGAGGAAAGACCGCCCCGATGGCGGTCAGAGGTTTCCCCGAACGACTACGCTAAGTGCGCGCTGGGTGAACCTTGTTCCGATCTGTAATGCATTAACTCATTCGAAAACCGCCCAACCATCACAGTCAGGCGGCGCGCGCGCCCAATCAGGCCGCTTTGGCCACCGGCGTCATCAGCTCGGTCATTTCGCCGCCCAGCGCGGCGACCAGGTCGGCGATCATTTTCGCCAGTTCGCCGGTCATCAGCGCCATGTCGGTGTCGAAGCGCTCGTCGTCGTTCTGCGAGCTGCCTTCGTTGTTTTCCTTCAGCACGTCCAGTGGCGCGATGCGCTTGATGGCCAGCGACTCGGTCAGCACGAAGGACACCCGGTCGGCCCAAGTCAGCGCCAGGCGGGTGCACTGCTTGCCCGACTCGATGTGGCGGCGCACGTCGGCCGCTTCCAGCGTGTGGCGCACGTAGCGCACCGTGGCCTTGCCTTCGCCGGTGGCGCGCAGCTCGGTGTCCTGGTCGACCGTGAAGCCGCCCGGCGCTTCGTCGGCCAGCAGCCAGTCGGTCATCGCCGTCACCGGCGACTGCGCCACGCGCAGGGTGTCCATCGGGAACTTGTCGACCGCCTTGAGCAGCAGGCGGATCACGTCTTCGGCCTTGGCGGCGCTGGCGCTGTCGATCACCAGCCAGCCGTTGACCGGGTCGATCCAGACCCAGGTGCTGCTTTGAATGGAAAACGCGCGCGGCAGCAGGTCGTCGGCAACCTGTTCCTTCAGTTCCTTCATCTGCTTGCGGCCGGGCTTGAAGCCCTGCTGCTCTTCCAGCTCGGCAGCCTTGGCCTTGGCGACCTGGTTGATGACCGAGGACGGCAGCAGCTTTTTCTCGGTGGACAGTTGCAGCAGCATCTGGCGATTTACGCTGTGGACCAGGCCGCCATTGGGGCGCGGCGGCAGCCAGCCCTGGGTCTGCAATTCAAGGCTGGTGCAGGGCGTGAACGCCTGCGGCGCCAGCTTGTCTTCCAGTTGTTCGGGAGTCATTGCCCACGGCGCGGGCAGACGGTAGATCTGGAGGTTTTTGAACCACATGGCAATCGTCGCAAAAAGCGGCCATTCTACACGGCGGATCGGGGATTTCCGGCAAGCTTGCCAGCCTTGCAATGCGTCGCGGCGACACAGGGGCCGGGAGTGTTGTGCTATGGTCAATCCGCGCTTTTGAGCCGCAATCCAATCAGAAAATACCAGGAGAACACCATGCGATATCGACGTCTCGGCAACAGCAATCTGCAAGTCTCGGCCCTGTGCCTGGGCACCATGATGTTCGGCGATCAGACCGACGAGGCCGAGGCCGGCCGCATCGTCGCCTCGGCGCGGGAACATGGCGTCAACTTCATCGACACCGCCGACGTCTACACCAGGGGCGCGTCGGAGCTGATGGTGGGGCGGCTGCTGGCCGGCCAGCGCGACGACTGGGTGCTGGCCACCAAGCTGGGCAACACGATGGGCACCCAGCCCAACCAGTCAAACTATTCGCGCAAGTGGATCATGAAGGAGACTGAGAACAGCCTGCGCCGGCTCGGCACCGACTATATCGACATCCTCTACCTGCACCGCGACTTCCACGAGGAAAACCTGGACGAGGCGGTGCGCGCCATGGGCGACCTGATGCGCGAGGGGAAGATCCGCTACTTCGGCCTGTCGAACTTCCGCGGCTGGCGCATCGCCGAGACGGTGCGCGCCTGCGAGCGCGCCAATGTGGCGCCGCCGGCGGTCTGCCAGCCCTACTACAACCTGCTGAACCGGATGCCGGAAGTCGAGATCCTGCCGGCCTGCGGCCATTACGGCCTGGGCGTGGTGCCCTACAGCCCGATCGCGCGCGGCGTACTGAGCGGCAAATACCGGCCGGGCCAGCAGCCGCCAGAAGGCAGCCGGGCCGGCCGCGCCGACAAGCGCATGATGGAAACCGAGTTCCGCGAAGAGTCGCTGGCGATTGCCCAGCATTTGAAGGAGCATTGCGACCGGCGCTGCATTAAGCTCGGGCATTTCGCCACCGCCTGGGTGCTGGCCAACCGCCACATCACGTCCGTGATCGCCGGACCGCGCACCCTAGAGCAGATGGAGGATTACTACGCCGCGCTGGACGTGACGCTGGACGCGGCCGAGGAAGCGATGGTCGACACCCTGGTGCGGCCGGGCCATGCGTCCACGCCCGGCTACAACGATCCGAGCTATCCCTTCTTCGGGCGGCTGACGGCGGGCTGATTATCCACAGCGCGCGGAAAAACGCGCCGGCTCAGGCCAGCAGCAGTTCGCCCTGGCTCGGTCCGGCGTCGCCGCCCGCCTGGCCGCGCGGCGACAGCGTGCCGACCCGCACGCCCAGGAGCCGCAGCCGCTTTTCCAGCGGCACCCGGCGCAGGCATTCGCCGGCGGCGCGCCGTATCACGGCGGGGTCGTCGGTCGGCGCCGGCAGGGTCACGTCGCGCGTCACGGTCTGGAAGTCGTCGTAGCGCAGCTTCAGGCCGATGGTGCGCCCGAGGTAGCCCTTGCGCCGCAGGTCCTCGGACACCCGCACGCACAGGCCGGTGAAGATCGCCGACAGCGTCTCGCGGTCATGCCGCGCATGCAGGTCGCGCTCGAAGGTGGTTTCGCGGCTCAGCGACTTGGGCTCGGAACGGGTCACCACCGGACGGTCGTCCTCGCCCCGCGCCACGCTGCGCAGCCAGGCCGCGGTGCTGCGGCCGAAATGGGTCTGCAGCAGGCCGGCGTCGGCCTGCGCCAGTTCGGCAATGGTGTGGATATGCAGCCCGGCCAGCTTTTCCACCGCCCTCGGGCCGATGCCGTTGACCTTCTTCACATGCAGCGGCCAGATCCGGGTTTCGATGTCGGCCGGCGTCAGGATGGTGATGCCGTCGGGCTTGTCGAGGTCGGAACAGATCTTGGCCAGCAGCTTGTTGGGCGCCACGCCGATCGAGCAGGATAGCCCGGTGGCGTCGCGCACCGCCTGCTTCAGGCGTTTGGCCAGCGTGTCGGTCGGCTCGTCGTGGCCGCTCAGGTCAAGGTAGATTTCATCGATGCCGCGGTCTTCCATCTCGGGCGCGATCTCCAGCACCGCCGCCTTGAACAGCTGCGAATAATGGCGATAGGCCTTGAAGTCGGTCGGCAGCAGCACCGCGTCCGGCGCCAGCCTGGCCGCCTTCATCATGCCCATCGCGGAAAATACGCCCAGCGCGCGGGCCTCGTAGGTGGAGGTAGTGACCACGCCGCGGCCGACATAGTTGCGCAGCGTGGTGAAGCGCCGGCTGCCGTCCGGCAGGGTCTGCGGCTGGTGGTCGGAACCGCCGCCTATCACCACAGCCTGGCCGCGCAGTTCTGGATAGCGCAGCAGCTCCACCGATGCATAGAAGGCATCCATGTCGAGGTGGGCGATGCGGCGGGATGAGGCGGACATGCTTGGCTGTCAGATGGCGTCCCAGGGATTGATCAGCGCCAGCCCGATGCCGCTGAAATCCTTGACATTTCTGGTGGCGAGGCTGGCGCCGTCCACGCTGCGGCAGATTGCCGCAATCTGTGCGTCAGCCATGCCGATAGGACGACCCTGTTGCTGGCGCTGGCAGACCAGGTCGGCGTAATGCATTGCAACAGCCGCATCGAAAGGCAGTATGCGTTGTGCAAATTCTTCTTCGAACAAGGCGTTGGCAAGCTTTAGCAGCGTGGTCTGACGGCTGCCGTCCGGGAGACGGCGGATGCCATACAGGATCTCGGCAACCGTGACGGCGGTAAGCAGCAAGTCCCCGGGATCCTGCCTGTTCATCCATGCGATCACATTGGCATTTGGAACCGGACGCATTACTTCGGAAAGGACGTTCGTATCCAGAAAAATCATGTCAGATATCCGCCGGACGGGCCGCTTCCTGACGTTCCGGCAGTTCCAGTTCCACACCGCCCACGCTGGCAAATCGCTGTGCGATGCGGCTTCCCAATCCTTTTTCCGGCTGCCGGATCAAGGCCCGGCGTAGAATGGAGCGCACTTCTTCTTCCATGGAATGGCCATGTTGCGCGGCTTCAATACGCAGCCGGGCCTTAAGATCCTCATCCAGATTCCTGATTGTCAGACTCGCCATGCTGCCTCCCTTGCCATCAATGCATGCAATGATGGCGATGATAGCATCTTGCGGTGTTAATGCAGTCCGCTGACCTGCTCCACCCGCTGCACCAGCACCCAGGGCTTGACCACCACCGCCCACAGTTCCACATCGGCTTGTAGCCATGCCGCGGCCTGTATTTCGCCCAGCTTGGCCAGGCGGCCGTCGGCCATCCACTTCTTCACCGATTCGGTGTCGTCCTGCGCGATGCCGACCGCGACTTCGATCAGGTCCAGGCTGTTGTCCACCGCGATGACGTTGCCGCCGGCGTAGTGGCGCTGCAGCTCAGTCCAGCGCAGCTTCGAGGTTTCGCTATTGAGCCGGCGGCGCAGCTCGTCGTCCTTTTCATGGTTCATTGCGTCTCCCGGATCGTTCAGTAATGGGGCGGAATCTCATGCGCGGCCTGCTGGCCGCCGTTGTCCGCCCGCTGCGCCTCGGCCACGCGCTTGGCCAGCGCGGCGCACAGCGCTTCCAGTTCGTCGATGCGGCGCTGCTGCCGGTAGACCGTGCTGTTGAGCACGTCCAGCAAGTCTTCCTGCCGCGCCAGTTTGATCTCGATATCGACCAGGCGTTCTTCATCCATCATGTTGTCCTTTCGGTTTCTTCGGCGCGGCGCGGCAGGCGTCGGAACAGTAGCGCACCTCGTCCCAGTTCAGTGCCCATTTGCGGCGCCAGGTATAGGGCCGGCCGCAGGCCTCGCAGGTTTTCACCGGCAAATTATGCGGATTACGCAGCGGGTTCTTCTGCGGCTTCACGTCGGTCTCGGCTTTTGCAGCAGGGCCTTCAGGTTGGCCAGCCGGTTCTGCGGCGTGATCACTTCCTCTTCCTTCGGCACCGCGTCGCCTTCGTCGAGCTTCATTTCCTTGATGAAGCGCGACATGTCGCAATTGATGCTTTCACGCGCCCGCTTGCGCTTCTTGCACCAGGTGATGTGCAGCGTGCGCTGGGCGCGGGTGATGCCGACATACATCAGCCGCCGCTCTTCCTCGATGCGCGCGCCCAGCGTGTCCATCGGCGCGTCCGGATCGCCCTTGTGCGGCAGGATGCCCTCCTCCACGCCGACCAGGAACACGTGCGGAAATTCCAACCCCTTGGAGGCATGCAGCGTGGACAGGCGCACCGCGTCCGGCTCCTCGTCCTTGCCTTCCAGCATGGTCATCAGCGCCACCATCTGGGTCAGGTCGAGCAGGCTCTTTTCCTCACCGGCGCCGTCACGTCCGCCGCTGCCCTTTTCCTTCAACCAGCTGGTGAAGTCGATCACGTTCTGCCACTTGCCCTGGGCCCCGCGATCATCAAACGCGTCGTACAGATAGGCTTCGTAATTGATGGCCTTCATCATGTCGTCCAGCACTTCGCCGGCGGTCTCTCCAGGCCGGTGGGCGCGGGCTTCCAGCTGGTTGATGAAGGTGCAGAACTCGCGCAGCGGGCTTAGCTGCCGCTCGGTCAGCTTGGCCTCGATGCCGCCCTTGAACACCGCCTCGAACAGCGAGCACTGCCACTGGCCGGCGAAGCTGCCCAGCACTTCCAGCGTGGCCTTGCCGACGCCGCGCTTGGGCGTGGTGACGGCGCGGATGAAGGCCGGATCATCGTCGGCATTGGCCACCAGCCGCAGGTAGCTCATGATGTCCTTGATCTCGGCGCGGTCGAAGAAGCTCTGGCCGCCCGACATCACATAGGGAATGCGCTCGCGCCGCAGCGCCTGTTCAAAGATGCGGGCCTGGTGGTTGCCGCGGTACAGGATGGCGTAATCGGAGAACTTGCCGCGCCGCTCGAAGCGGTGGGCCGACAGCATGATAGCGACCTGGTCGGCCTCGTGCTCGTCGTCCTGCATGGCCAGCACCTTGACCGGATCGCCCAGGCCATGCTCGGACCAGAGCGCCTTCTCGAACAGCTTGGGATTGTTGGCAATGACCGAGTTGGCCGCCTGCAGGATGCGGGTGCTGGAGCGGTAGTTCTGTTCCAGCTTGATCACCTTCAGATCAGGGAAATCGACCTGCAGCGTGCGCAGGTTTTCGATGGTGGCGCCGCGCCAGGCATAGATCGCCTGGTCGTCGTCGCCCACCGCGGTAAACATCGGCTTCTTGCCCACGCCGGTGACTAGCAGCTTGACCAGTTCGTACTGGCAGGTGTTGGTGTCCTGGTATTCATCCACCAGCAGGTAGCGCAGCTTGCGCTGCCACTTGTCGCGCACGGTCTCGTTGGACTGGAACAGCTGCACCGGCAGGCGGATCAGGTCGTCGAAGTCCACCGCCTGGTAGGAAGCGAGCGTGGCCACATAGTCGCGGTAGATGCGCGCGGCCTGGGCCTCGTCTTCCGTCACGGCCTGCTTGATGGCGTTCTCCGGATCGACCAGGCCGTTCTTCCACAGCGAGATGGTGTTCTGGATGCGCCGTATCACCTGCTTGTCGGTGGTCATGGCCATGTCCTGCACCAGCGAGAAGCAGTCATCGCTGTCCATGATGGAAAAGCGGTCCTTCAGCCCCAGCTCGCGCGCCTCGCGGCGCAGGATCTGCACGCCCAGCGAGTGGAAGGTCGACACGGTCAGCTGCTTGGCGCCGCGCGGGTCCTTGAGCAGCTTGGCGATGCGCTCCTGCATCTCCAGCGCGGCCTTGTTGGTGAAGGTCAGCGCGGCGATGTGGCGCGGATCGTAGCCGCACTCCTCGATCAGGTGCGCGATCTTCTGGGTAATGACCCGGGTCTTGCCCGAGCCGGCGCCGGCCAGCACCAGGCAGGGGCCATCCATGTACTTCACGGCCTCGCGCTGCGGGGCATTCAGGCCGAACTGGGGGGTGGTGGTCATGCGGGGAATGGTTATGCGAAGGAAGCGGGGTATTGTAGCGGAGCGGGGGGATGGGTGTTGGGTGGCGTGGCTGCGGGGGCAGGCCGGCATTGTACACACATGTATTTACATCGTGCGCGTTCATGCTTATATTGCATCCACGTACTTACACGGGGGAGTGACATGATGCAAACGACAAAGGCATTTCGGAATGGCAATTCCCAAGCGGTGCGCATCCCTGCCGAACTTGCGTACGATCGCACGGATATTGAGTTGGAAATTGAACGTGTCGGCGATGAGCTTCGCATTCGCCCCGCACGCCGCCCTCTCGGCGGCGTGCTGAAAAAATTCGCCAGGTTTGCCCCCGACTTCATGGCGGAGGGCCGGAGTGAGCAGGAGCAGGCAGAACGCGAGGCATTGTAATGGCGTTGTTCATGCTTGACACCAACATGTGCATCTACCTGATGAAAAATCAGCCTGAGTCGGTGGCTAAACGATTTGCCGAATGCTATGTCGGCGACGTGGTCATGTCGGCCATTACCTATGCGGAGCTCGAATACGGCGTTAGTGTCTCTGTCAACAGCGCGCGGGAGAGGCGCAACCTGGCAGGACTGATCGAAGATATTCCGGTCGCTCCGTTTGGTGTCGACGCAGCGAAAGCGTATGGCCCTATCAGGGAAGCCACGCGGGAGCGCAAGAGGGACCAGCTTGACAAGCTGATTGCCGCGCATGCGGTGTCCCTGAAGGTAACGCTGGTTACGAATAACGAGCGTGACTTTGAAATCTACCCCGGGTTGAAGATCGAAAACTGGCTGAATGGGTAGCATGCCCTTGGTGCAGGATGTGGAGGCTTGCCAGGCGCTGCTGTCGCGCAAGAGCGGGTCTTCAAGGTGTGCATAGACCAGGGATAGGGTGGAAAAATTACCCGGCCGCGAGGACGGCGTTCCAGCTTGTCTCCACGGCGGTGTTCGCCCCGGCAGGCGATCTCCTTTTTGCTTCGCCAAAAAATAAGGCAAAAACGACCGAGACGATCACGCCACGCTGCGCAAGATTGCCGTGCCGTCGACGGGGAATTGAAATGCAACGGCAACTGCTACCGCCCTGCCCCTCCACAGCCTCTACCTCACTCATGATAAAGTCGCCCCTTCCCCATTTTTCCCTTGCGCCGCCACCCCACGCGGCGTATCCGCCATGAAATTTTCCCATCTCGTCGAAATCAACGATCCGCTCAATCCGCTGATTGAACCGCTGTCGCGGGCGCAACTCTGGCGTGGGCTGGTGTTGCGGGCCGAGCAGCCGAAAATGTTCGTGCCGCATCTCGATGCCTGCGACATCCTGGAAAAATCCGCCGCGCAGGTGGAGCGCGAACTGCGCTACGGCGACACCGTGATCCGCGACCGCGTCAGCTACCTGCCGCAGATGCAGGTGCATTACCACGTGCCGCAACAGAAGGACATCCCGATGTCGGACCTGACGATGACCATCGAGGAGCCGCAGCCGGGCGCGCTCTACGTGCGCTTCATCTATGACGACCATCAGGGCGAGGAAAACCAGGCGGAGGCGTTCTACAACGAATTCCGCCGCTCGGCCTATGAAGAGGCCGACATCGATACCATCCGCATGGTCAGGGAACTGGCCGAGAACGGCGCGCTGGGGTAAGACGAATTCCCGGATCCATCATGTGGACCGGGATGGGCATGAGGCAGGTTGCCCGGCGCGGACGCGCCGGGCGGTAAGAATTACTTCGGCTTGCCGCCCTTGCGGTGGGTCTTCTTCTCGTCCACGCGGCGTTCCGCGCCGCGCTTGGGCACGGTCAGCGGCGGACGCTTGCCGGGCGCCTTGGGCGCTGCCGGCGGACCGTCGGCATGGGAGATGCGCAGCTGCTGGCCAGCCACCCAGACGGTCTTGAGATGATGCAGCAGTTCCTTGGGCATGCCTTCGGGCAGGTCCACCACGCTGTGGTCGTCGAAGATGTCGATGTGGCCGATGTACTTCGCCTCCAGCCCGGCTTCATTGGCGATGGCGCCGACGATGTTGGCGGGCTTGACGCCATGGCTGCTGCCGACTTCGATGCGGTAGCGCTCCATGCCGATGTCGCCCTTGCGTTCCTTTTTCGGCGCGCGCTCGGTCATCCGCTCGGCGCCTGCATCGCGCGCTGGCCGCTCGCGCGGTGCGCGTTCTTCCGCCGGTTCACGCGGGGCACGCTCGGCTGGGACACGATCAACCGGTGCACGCTCGGCGCGCGGCGCCGGCGCAGCCTCGCGGCCGGCCGGGCGCGGCGCGGGCGCCGGGGCGAAGGTCTTTTCCACCTGCTCGCCGACGCGGCTGATGTGCAACTGGCGGCCGGAAATGCGCACGCCCTTCAGCTTGTTGATCACGTCGTCCGGCAGGGCGTCGGGCAGGTCGAGCAGGCTGTGGTCATCCTCGATATCGATGCGGCCGATGTTCTTCGCATCCATGCCGGCCTCGTTGGCGATCGCGCCGACGATGTTGCCGGGCTTGACGCCGTGCATATGCCCGACCTCGATCCGGAAACGCGCCATGCCGGCCTCGGCCGGCCGCTCGCCGCGTTCGCTGCGCTCCCTGCGCGGCGGCGCCTCGCGCTCGTCACGGCCAAACCGCTCGGGACGTTCGGCGCGTTCGAAACGCTCGGCGCGCTCGGGCCGCTCCGCCGCCGGCTCGCGCCGCGGCTTTTCCAGCAGCAGCGGCACATCGCCGCGCGCCATCTTGGCCAGTGCGGCCGCGATCTCGATCGCCGGCACATTCTTCTCGCTCTCGTACTGCTCGATCAGGTCGCGGTAGATGTCAAGGCCGTCGCTGGCCAGCGCCTCGGCGATCTGGTCCTTGAAGCGGGCGATGCGCACATCGTTGACCGCTTCCACCGTCGGCAGCGTCAGCGGCGACACCGGCTGGCGCGTGGCGCGCTCGATCACCCGCAGCAGGCCCTTCTCGCGCGGCGTGATGAACAGGATCGCTTCACCGCTGCGCCCGGCGCGGCCGGTGCGGCCGATGCGGTGGGTATAGCTTTCCGGGTCGTGCGGCACGTCATAGTTGACCACATGGCTGATGCGCTCCACGTCCAGGCCGCGGGCGGCAACGTCGGTGGCGACCAGGATGTCGATCTTGCCGTCTTTCAGCATCTGGATGGTGCGCTCGCGCTGCTGCTGGTTGATGTCGCCGTTGATGGCGGCGGCCGAGAAGCCGCGGGCGGACAGCTTGCCGGCCAGTTCCTCGGTGCCCAGCTTGGTGCGGGCGAAGATGATCATGCCGTCGAAGGTCTCGGCTTCCAGGATGCGGGTCAGCGCGTCGAGCTTCTGCATGCCGCTGACCAGCCAGTAGCGCTGGCGGATGTTTTCCGCGGTGCCGGTCTTGGCGGCGATGGTGACTTCGGCCGGCTCGCGCAGATAGGTCTGGGCGATGCGCCGGATGGCCGACGGCATGGTGGCCGAGAACAGCGCGGTCTGGCGCGCCTGCGGCGTTTTCTGCAGGATGGTCTCGACATCGTCGATGAAGCCCATGCGCAGCATTTCGTCGGCCTCGTCCAGCACCAGGGTCTTCAGCTGCGACAGGTCCAGCGAACCCTTTTCCAGGTGATCGATGACCCGGCCCGGCGTTCCCACCACCACATGCACGCCGCGGCGCAGCGCCGACAGCTGCGGGCCGTAGGCCTGGCCGCCGTAGATCGGCATCACATGAAAACCCGGAATATGGGTCGCATAGCGCTGGAAGGCCTCGGCGACCTGGATCGCCAGTTCCCGCGTCGGCGCCAGCACCAGCGCCTGCGGCGCGCTCTGGCGCACGTCGAGGCGGCCGAGGATGGGCAGGGCGAAGGCGGCGGTCTTGCCGGTGCCGGTCTGGGCCTGGCCCAGCACGTCGCGGTTGGACATCAAGAGCGGAATGGTGGCGGCCTGGATCGGCGACGGCGATTCATAGCCGAGTTCGTTGAGTACGCGCAGCAGGGGTTCGCCCAGGTTCAGATCGGCAAACAGCGGGAAGGAGGTGTCGGACATGGCGGAACTCACGGATTTCTTTGACGCGGTGAAAAAACAAGGGGCGTAGTCTACTCTGTTGCGGCGGCGGGCAAGCGTTTTATCGGCGGCGCAGCGCGCCGCCGGGCCATTGCAGCGCCGGGGAAGCCGGACCGCCCGGCGCCATTCAGGGCAGACCGGCGCAGTAGTGCCCCGGTTCCACTTCCCGCAACACAGTGTCGGCCTGGTCAAACCGCGCCGGCTCCAGCGCCGGCACGTAGGTGATCTTGCCCACTTCCATCTTGGGCGCCGCCGCCAGCAGCGCCTGGGTGTAGGGATGGCGCGGATCGCCGTACACCGCCTCGGTCGGCCCGAGTTCGACGATGCGCCCGCGCAGCATGATGGCAACCCGGTCGGCCACGTGGCGCACCACGGTCAGGTCGTGGCTGATGAAGATCGATGTCAGCCGCAGTTCCTGGCGCAGCCGCATGAACAGGTTCAGCACCTGGGCCTGGATCGACACGTCCAGCGCCGCCACCGCCTCGTCGCAGATCAGCATGTCCGGCTGCACCGCCAGCGCCCGCGCAATGCCGATGCGGGCCCGCTGCCCGCCCGAGAACTGGTGCGGGAAGCGCTGCATCAGGGTTGCATCCAGCCCGACCTGGCGCATCAGGGCGCCCACGTGCTCGCGCTGCAGCTGGCGTTCCACCAGGCCGTGCGCCACCGGTGCCTCGCCGATGATGTCCACTACCCGCATGCGCGGATTGAGCGAGGCATACGGATCCTGGAAAATCATCTGGATCGCCAGCCGGGCGCGCCGCTTGTCGGCGGCGTTCATCGCATCCATGTCGGCGCCCTTCCACCAGCGCGAGCCGGCGGAGGGCGCGTGCAGGCCGGCGGCGATGCGTCCCAGCGTGGACTTGCCGGAGCCGGACTCGCCCACCAGCCCCAGCACCTCGCCCGGCGCCACCGACAGGCTGACCTGGTCCACCGCCTGGGTCACATGGCCGTGCGCCGGCGCGCCCAGCAGGCGGGCAAGGCGCTCGGCCAGGTCGGGCGCGCGCTCGAAGCGCTTGCTGACCTCGCGCAGCTCCAGCAGCGGCGCGGCATGCATGGGCGGCGTCATCGTCCCTGCTCCTCGAACACGGGATGAAAGCAGCGCCAGCCATGGCTGCCGTCTTCATACATGGGCGGTGGCGTGGCGCAGATGTCGGTGGCGCGTGGACAGCGGTCGCGGAAGCGGCAGCCGGACGGCGCCGTCAGCGGCGACGGCGCCATGCCATTGATCTGGGCCAGCGGCCGGCCGCGCGGATTGCGCGACGGCGCCGAGGCAATCAGGGCCCGCGTATAGGGATGGCGCGGCGTCTCCAGCACTTCCCGTACCGTGCCCTGCTCCACCAGCTGGCCGGCATACATCACGGCCACGGTGTCGGCCAGGCCGGCCACCACCGCCAGGTCGTGGGTAATCCAGACCAGCGCGCTGCCGGACTCGCGGCACAACGTCTGCATCTCGTACAGGATCTGGTTCTGGGTGGTGACGTCGAGCGCGGTGGTGGGCTCGTCGCAGATGATCAGGTCGGGCTTGTTCAGGAGCGCGATGGCGATCGCCACCCGCTGCCGCATGCCGCCGGAAAACTGGTGCGGATAGGCCAAGAGCCGCTCGTCGGGCGCGGCGATGCCGACCCGCGCCAGGCCGTCGCGCGCCATCTCGCGCGCCCGCTGCTTGCCCACCGGATGATGCGCCAGCACCGCTTCCATCATCTGGGTATCGATGCGCAGCACCGGATTCAGGGTCATCATCGGGTCCTGGAAGATCATCGCGATGCGCTCGCCGCGCAGTTTGCGCATGTCCTGCGCCGGCAGCCCGGCCAGTTCGCGGCCGTTGAGACGGATGCTGTCTGCCATCACGCGGCCGGGCGGATCGACCAGGGCCATGATGGAATAGCCCGTCATCGACTTGCCGGAGCCGGATTCGCCGACCAGCCCCATGATCTGGCCGCGCGCCACCGTGAAGGACACGTCGTCGACCGCCCTGACCACGCCAGCCGCGGTGGCGAATTCGGTGCGCAGGTGTTCCACTGCCAGCACGGGTTCTTCCATCGTCATACTCCCTGCAGCCTTGGATTGAGCACGTCGCGCAACTGGTCCGCCACCAGGTTGATGGCAGCCACCGTCAAGAGCAGCGCGAGGCCGGGATAGAAGCTGATCCAGTAGGTGCCCGAGAGCAGGTACTGGAAGCCGTTGGAAATCAAAAGGCCCAGCGACGGCTCGGTGACGGGCAGGCCCAGGCCGAGGAAGGACAGCGTGGCTTCCAGCGAAATCGCGGAAGCCACCTGCAGCGCGGCGATCACGATCAGCGGCGGCAGGCAGTTGGGCAGCAGGTGGCGCAGCACGATGCGCGCCGGCGACAGCCCGAGGCCGGCCGCGGCTTCCATGTATTCCTTGCCGCGCTCGACCAGCGCGGCGCTGCGCGCGGTGCGGGCATAGTAGGCCCACTGCACCGCGATCAGCGCGACGATGATCTTGCCCACGCCGGGCCCGGACACGGCCAGGAGCACCAGCGCGATCAGGATGGGCGGAAAGGACAGCTGGATGTCGGCCACCCGCATGATCAGGCTGTCGACGCGGCCGCCGGCGTAACCCGCCAGCAGGCCCAGCGCCAGGCCGATCACCAGCGCCACCGCGGTGCTGGCGAAACCCACGGCAATCGAAATGCGCAGGCCGTACAGGATGGCCGACAGCATGTCGCGACCCTGCTCGTCGGTGCCCATCAGGTAATGCATGCGGCCATCGCCGGAGCGGGTGCCGGGCGCCAGGCGCGAATCCATGATGTCCAGCGCCATCAGGTCGTAGGGGTTCTGCGGCGCCAGCAGCGGCGCGCACAGCGCGGCCAGGATCAGCAGCAGCAGCACCGCGCTGGCCGCGGCGGCGATGCGGCTGGCGAAATAGGCGCGGGCGAATCGCACCAGCGGCGTGTCGGGCTGGCGCACCATGCGGGTCATCATCGGGCGTCCCCCAGCCGCACGCGCGGATCGAGCAGCGAGTACAGCACGTCCACCACCAGGTTGATGACGATGAACAGCGTCACGATCAGCATCAGGTAGGCCACGATCACCGGCCGGTCCAGCACGCGGATCGAATCGATGATCAGCTTGCCCATGCCGGGCCAGGCGAACACGGTCTCCGTGACGATGGCGAACGCGATCAGCGAGCCGAACTGCAGGGCCAGCACGGTGACGATCGGGATCAGGATGTTCTTCAGCACATGCACGCCAATGATGCGGCCATTCGACAGACCCTTGGCGCGGGCGAAGCGCACATAGTCCTGCTGCAGCGCCTCCTGCGCGCCGGCGCGGGTCAGGCGGATCACCAGCGCGATGTTGAACAGCGACAGGTTCAGCGCCGGCAGCAGCAGGTGCCGCAGGCCGTCCCAGGTCAGGAAGCTCAGCGGCACGCCCAGCACGTCGACCGTCTCGCCGCGGCCGCTGGACGGCAGCCAGCCCAGCTTCACCGCGAACACCATGATCAGCATCAGCCCGACCCAGAAGGTTGGCAGGGAAAAGCCCAGCACCGAGACCGTCATGATGGTCTTGCCGGCCAGGCTGCGCGGCTTCAGGCCGGCCAGGAGGCCCAGCGGTATGCCCAGCCCCACCGACAGCAGCATGGCCGACACCGCCAGCTCCATCGTGGCTGGAAAGCGTTCCAGGATCAGCGCCAGCGCCGGCGTGGAAAAGGCAAACGAGCGGCCCAGGTTGCCGCCGGCGGCGTTCTGCAGGAACAGCAGGTACTGGCGCCACAGCGGCTGGTCGAGGCCGAAGGCGGCGACGATGCGGGCGCGTTCGGCCTGGTTGGCGTCGGGGCTGATCAGGATATCGACCGGGTTGCCGATGGCATAGACGCCGGCGAATACCAGGAGCGACATCACCAGCAGCACCAGCACGCTCTGCAGCAGGCGGCGTATCAGGAAAATCAGCATGGATTACAGCGGCCGGACCTGGTGCGCGAAGGTGAATTCATCGACCCGGCCCGGATACACCAGGCCGCGCCGCATGGCCCAGCTGGCGTACTGGTGATGCAGCGGAATCACCGCCTTCTCATCCAGCGCCAGCGCCGCCGCGTCCTTCGCAAAGGCTTCGCGCTTGCTCTCGTCGACCGAGGACAGCGCCGAGCGCACCAGCTCATCCACCTTGGGATTGCTGTAATGGCCCCAGTTCCAGGTGCCCCAGCCGGTGTCGGGATTGCGGGTGCCGACGAGGGTGCGCAGGCCGAAGTCGCCGGCCAGCGTGCCCCAGCCCAAGAGCGCCATGCTGAATTCGCCGGCGCGCGCCTTGCTGAAGTACACCGACAGCGGCAGCGTCTGCACCTTGGCCTGGATGCCGATGCGGGTCAGGAACTGGGCCACGGTCTGCACCACCCGCTCGTCGTTGATGTAGCGGTTGTTGGGGCCGTGCAGCGTCAGGCCGAAGCCCTGCGGATAGCCGGCCTCGGCCAGCAGCTTCTTCGCGCCTTCCGGGTCGTAGGTTTCCACCGGCAGCGCGGCGTTGTAGCCGAAGATGCCGGGCGCGACGATGTTCGAGGCTGGCACCGCCAGGCCTTCCATGGTGCGCGCCGCCATCGCCCGGCGGTCGATCGCCTTCGAGATCGCCTGGCGCACCCGCACGTCTGCTAGCGGATTCTTCTCCAGCGGCTTGCCGGCGCGGTCGGTGACGAAGGGCGAGGCATGCTGCTGCTGGTCGAGGTGCCAGAAGATGGTGCGCCACGAGGTTTTCTGCTCCAGCGTGAATTTTGGATTGGTCTTCAGCTTGGCAAGGTCGGCGGTGGGCACGGTCTCGATCAGGTCGACGTCGCCGGCCAAGAGCGCCGCCAGCCGCGGCGCGCTGGCGCTGATGATGCGGAAGGTGACCTTGTCCCAGGCCGGCTTGGTGCCCCAGTACTGGTCGTTGCGCGCCAGTTCGACCCGGTCGCCGCGGGCGAAACTGACGAACTTGAACGGGCCGGTGCCGACCAGCGCGCGGCCGCTGTTGAAGTCTTCGGTGCCGGCATTCTGCGCCGCCTTCTTCGACACGATGAAGACCGAGCTCATGTCCAGCGGTAGCGGCCCGTAGGGCGTGGCGGTCTTGAGCTGCACGGTGTAGGGGTCGAGCGCCTTCTTGGCCACGATCTGGCGGGTATAGCTGGTAAATGGCCCGGGGCTGGCGGTCAGCGTGGCTGGCCGGTCCAGCGAGAACAGCACATCGTCGGCCGTCATCTCGCTGCCGTCATGGAATTTCACGCCGCGACGAAGCTTGAATTCCCAGGTGGTGTCGTCCACCGCGCGCCAGGACGTGGCCAGGCCGGCGATCAGCTTGCCGTTGGCGTCGACCAGCACCAGCGTGTCGAACAGGTGGCTGGACAGGCTGATGTTGGGCGCGATGTTCAGGTAATGCGGGTCGAGCGAGGAGACGTCGGCCGCCAGGCCGATCTTCAGGTCGGCGGCAAGGGCGCTGGCTGCCATCAGGCTGGCCGCAAGCAGGGCGATGCGCAGTTTCCGTGCTGTTTTCTGCATGGTTTCTCTGGAATGACGGCGCAGGGCGCCGAGGTTGCTCATGGGTTGGCAATGATATACGGCGCACCGGATTCGGGTTTGCGCATACTTTGGGGCAGAACTTATTGCCTGCTGCCTGGCTCTGACTTGACTGAGCGACATCACTCATCACTCAGCACCCAGCCTAAGGAGAGGCATTATGACAACGATTATCGCAGGCAGGTTCGAATTGCAGGACGATGCGCAGCGCGCCGCCGCTGAACTGGCGCGCGCCGGCTTTCCGGCCGACCGCATCAGCGTGTTTTATGTCAGCCCGGCCGGCCAGCATGACCAGACGCCGATCGGCGGCGACCGCGACCAGTCGCCCGGCGCCGAAGGCACCGGCCGCGGCAACGCGGCCGGCATCGCCGCCGGCGGCGCGATCGGCGCCGCGGTGGGCGCGGTCACCGCGCCCCTGACCGGACCGATCGGCGCCATCACCGGCGCCTTTGTCGGCGGTCACGTGGGCCAGCTGGTCGGCGCGATGGGCGCCACCAAGGACGACGGCAACGACGCCGACGAAAACCGCATCCCGGTGCGCCAGGCAGGCATGCTGGTGGCGGTGGAAGCCGCGGGCGCCCAGGACCGGGCGGCGGACGCCCTGCGCGCGCTGGGCGCGGCCGACCTGGAAATCGGCGAGGGCAATATCGTTGCCGGCGACTGGCAGGATTTCGACCCGGTGGCACCGCCGCGCTTCTTCGACCAGCAGACCCGCACGGCCGACCGGCCGCATGCGGAAGGCGCCGGACCGGCGCCGGGCACGGGTCCGGACATCAACCGCTAGAAGCCTGCACGACAGCAGGCGCAGCGAGGGACGGCCGCACTGGCCGCCTCCCTTGCCGTTGCGTTCAGATATCCACGGGGTCGACTTCCAGCGACCATCTGGCCCGCGTCTTTATCTCCCTCAGGGCCTCCATCCATACCTTCAGAAACGCCTGCAGCGCCGGCCGCGAGGCCGATTCCAGCAGCAGCTGCGCACGGTCGACATTGGCCACCCGGGTCATGGTCATCGGGATCGGGTCGTTGATCACGATGCCCGGATGCTCGACGCAGGTCGCCGCCTGCTGCAGGAAGTTCAGCGCAATCTCCAGTTCCCTCGCTTCGGCCCGCAGCAGCGCCTGGAACAGGAAAGGCGGCAGGCCGGCCATCTGTCGTTCTTCCAGCAGCGCGTCGGCGAAGCGGTCATAGTCATGCGCCATCAGCGCCGCATACAGCGGGTGCTGCGGATAACGGGTCTGGATCAGCACCTCGCTGGCGCTGCCGCCCTCCTTCTGCGCGGCACGGCCGGCGCGTCCCGACACCTGCATCAACTGCGCGAACAGCCGCTCGCTGGCCCGGTAGTCATGCGAGAACAGCGCCGTGTCCGGGTTCAGGATGCCCACCAGCGTCAGGTTTTTGAAATCATGGCCCTTGGCCACCATCTGGGTGCCGACCAGGATATCCACCTCGCCGTTATGCACGCTGTCGAATGCGGCCTGGGCGCTGCCTTTCCTGCGGGTGGAGTCGGCGTCGATGCGCAGAATGCGGGCCGTCGGGAACACTATCTGCAGGTTTTCCTCCACGCGCTGGGTGCCACGCCCCAGCGGCTGCAGGTCGACATTGCCGCAGGTCGGGCAGGAACGCGGTATGCGCAGCTCCAGGCTGCAGTGGTGGCAGCGCAGCCGGTGCTCCGGCCGGTGCAGCACCATGAAGGCGGTGCAGCGGATGCAATTGCTGACCCAGCCGCAGGCATCGCAATTGAGCACCGGCGCATAGCCGCGCCGGTTCAGGAACAGCAGCGACTGCTCGCCGCGTTCCAGGCGCCGCTTCACTGCCGACACCAGCGTGGAGGTCAGCCCCTCGGCCGGCTTGTCGCGCTCCATGTCGATTAACCGTATCGCCGGCAGCACCGCGTCCTGCACCGCCCGCTCGCGCAGTTCCAGCCGGCGATAGCGGCCGGACTGGGCATGGTGCCAGCTCTCCAGCGACGGCGTGGCCGAGCCCAGCACCACCGGGATGCCGAGCTGGCGGGCGCGCCACACCGCCAGGTCTCGCGCCGAATAGCGCAGGCCTTCCTGCTGCTTGTAGGAAGGATCGTGCTCCTCGTCGATGATGATGAGCTTCAGACGCGGCAGCGACGCCAGCACCGCCAGCCGCGTGCCGAGCACGATGCTGGCCCGGCCCAGATGCGCCGTCAGCCAGTTGAGCATGCGCTCGCCCTCCGCCAGGCCGCTGTGCAGCGTCGCCACCACCAGGCCCGGAAAACGCGCCCGGATATTGGATTCGAGCTGGGGCGTCAGATTGATCTCGGGAATCATGATCAGCACCTGCGCATCCGGCTCCCGGGCCAGGATACGCGCCGTGGCCTGCAGGTACACCTCGGTCTTGCCGCTGCCGGTGACGCCATACAGCAGTGCGGGCGCAAAACCGCTGGCTTGTGCAATGCTGTCGGCCGCCTCGCGCTGGGACGCATTCAGGGTCGGCACGCCAGCCGGCGTCGCATCGGCCACCGGGGTGTGCTGCGCAAGTTTCTTCAGCGCCCGGTCCAGCGAGACCGGGTTTTCCGCGCGCAGGTTCTTGGGCACGCCAGGCACCGCCACTTCCCCCAGTGGACGCTGGTAATACGCCGCCGCAAAGCGGCACAGATCCATCCACTGCGCCGACAGCGGCGCAAGCTGGCTGCGCACGGCCAGGGCCGACTTCAGCTTTTCCGGCGGCAGTTCGGTGCTGTCGGCAATATCGACGATCAGCCCCATCACCTCGCGGCGGCCGAAAGGCACGAGCGCGAACTGGCCTGGCAGGGGCTCCGGCATCGCCTCTTCCACTGTCCAGCCATAGTCGAAGAGGAAGTCAAGAGGGGTATCGAGCGCTACTTTGAGTATCCTGAAACGAGCCACTTGAGACCAATCCTGAAAAAATGAGCTAACTCACGGTTTACTAAGCAGTTTTTCAACGATGCACCGCGCCTGTGGATAACTTTGTGAACAAAACCCTCTTGACACGCCAAAAGCTAGATCCCATGCGGCTTTCCGGGCGCCGCACCGAACTGAACCAAAAAAAGACCCTAGCAAAATCAATCACTTAGGATTTGCGTAAACGCGACAAAAAATATTTTCTTTTTGCGGCGCACGATACGGTTTTTGTGAATAACTGGGCTTTCCCATCGTTATTTTTTGTGCGCTGATCAAGCAATTCTCTTGCGCCGGCGCAGCTTTTCCGCATTTGGCCGCTGCGGATGCCGGCAATGAAATTTCCACTGTTAAATCGGTGAACAGAAAGATCATGCATGATGAAAAGGAATTGCCCTTGGCACAAGAAACGCAGACGACGGAGATTTTGTCATGTTTCCTGGTCTCAACGAAACTCGGTATTAACAAACACGCATAAGCCCCGGTTTACAAAGGAGATTCAGGCAGTGGGCAGGCTGTGGATAACTTTGTGCACAAATGTGCGCAACTTGCAGAAGCAGCCATAACGGCTTTAGTCAATCCTGTGGATAAAAACAGCCATTATTTTAAAAATCTCTTTTAAATCAATCGCTTGCCAATTCATGTCGGCGCTTGTCCATTCAAATCCAGGGGCAACGGCGGAAAATGAATGGTGGATGATTTTGTGCATAAGTCGCATAAGCACAGGCAAAAAAATGTTTTTAACAATTCTTGCCCGTGCAGCAGCGCTGTTTTATTTCTGCGCCCGCTGTGCGCGGCTGATACGGTGCACTGCATCAACCATTGCAGTGACTGCTTCTGGCGGCGTGAACTGGGATATTCCATGTCCCAGATTGAATACATGTCCATGGCCATCTGCCGGGGCGCCATAGGAAGCCAGCAGCTTGGCCACTTCGGCCTCGATCTGCTCCGGCTTGGCGAACAGCACCGACGGATCGAGATTGCCCTGCAGCGCCACCTTGTGCCCCACCCTTGCCCGCGCCGATCCCAGGTTCACGGTCCAGTCCAGGCCAACCGCGTCCGTGCCGATGTCGGCAATCTGCTCCAGCCACAAGCCACCGCCCTTGGTGAACACGATGCTCGGAATGCGCACGCCATCCTTCTCGGTCTGCAGCTGGCTGACCACCTCGCGCATATAGGCCAGGGAAAATTCCTGGTAGACGCCATCGGCCAGTGCGCCGCCCCAGGTGTCGAAAATCATCACGGCCTGGGCGCCGGCGTCGATCTGCGCATTCAGATAGGCAGCCACGGCAGCGGCATTGGTGCGCAGGATGTGGTGCATCAGGTCCGGGCGGTCGTACAGCATGGTCTTGACGCGCCGGAAGTCGTCCGAACCGCCGCCTTCGACCATATAGCAGGCCAGGGTCCATGGGCTGCCCGAAAAGCCGATCAGCGGCACTCTGCCCTGCAATTCGGTGCGGATCTGGGTAACGGCGTCGAACACATAGCGCAACTCGTTCAGGTCGGGTGCGCGCAGCGCCTGCACCGCCGCTTCGTCCCGTAACGGCCGTTCGAACTTCGGACCCTCGCCATCGGCGAAATACAGACCCAGGCCCATCGCGTCCGGCACGGTCAGGATGTCGGAAAACAGGATGGCGGCATCCAGCGGGTAACGGTCCAGGGGCTGCAGCGTGACTTCCGTCGCATAGGCCGGATTCTTCGCCAGGCCAAGAAAGGAGCCGGCGCGGGCGCGGGTGGCGCGGTACTCCGGCAGGTAACGCCCGGCCTGACGCATCAGCCACAACGGGGTGTAGTCGGTTGGCTGGCGCAGCAGCGCGCGCAGGAAAGTGTCGTTCTTGAGTGCGGCGAAGGTAGTGGACATCGGCGTGGGGGGCTATTTCGGGAAGCCGGTATTATCGCCCAAAGATACAGCCCGCGGCCGCGCCATGCGTCCCCCATGCGCGCCACGATGGCGCCAGGTCCTGATTTGACTTCGTTTGCATCAAAGGTGATGTCTTTTTGATACGAGTTGAAACATCTTTTACTGCCCTGCGCTACTTTGACTTGCAGGACAGAAAGTAGCCTTGCCCAAAGCTTGTTCACTTCGGGCAGGCAAAGGATGCTTATTGATGAACTCAACGATAGATTGCGACCTGCTGGTGGTCGGCGGCGGCCTGAACGGCACCGCAATTGCCCGCGACGCTGCCGGGCGCGGCATGTCGGTGGTGCTGTGCGAACGCGACGATCTCGGCGCCCACGCGGTCGCTTCCGCTTGCGGCCCGCTGCACCCGGCCGTGCCTTCGCTGAAAAGGCAGGCATTGTCCACACTCAGAAAGGCGTTGGCCGAACGGGAAAACCTGATGCGCATCGCGCCGCATGCCGTCACGCCGCTGCGGCTTGCCGTGCCGCGTGACGCCGCCCCGCCGCCATGGCGGGAACGCGCCAGCCGCATGCTGGCCGACCGGCTGGCGCCGCGCCAACTGCTGCCGGCTTCGCGTCATCTGGACCTGCTGCATCACGTGGCTGGCCTGCCGCTCAAGCCCGAGTTCAGCCAGGGAGAACTGGTATCCGGCTGCAGGGTCGATGGCCCGCGCCTGGCGGTGCTCAATGCGATGGACGCTGCCGAGGCCGGCGCCACGATCCTGACCCGCACCATCTGCGACGCCGCGCAGCGCAGCGGCGAAGGCTGGCAGGCGACGCTGCGCGGCCCCAGCGGCGCCGGCACTTTGGTCCGTGCGCGCGCCATGGTCAACGCCACCGGGCAGTGGGCAACCCGTTTCCTGCGCTCGGCCAGCAACATCGACCTGCCGCTTCCGCTGGTCAAATGCATCCGCCTGATGGTGCGCAAGAAGCTGGGGCATCCGTGCAGCTACCTGCTGCGGGATGCCGACGGCCGCAGCGTGCTGGTGATGCCATGCGAGGACGATGCCACACTGGTCATTGGGGACGGCTTGCCGCACGGCGGCGAACCGGGTGCGCCGCAGGTCGGCGATGCTGACGTCGATCGCCTGTGCAGCCTGCTCAACCGCCACTTCACCGCCCGCACCAGCGTCGCTGACGTGGTGCAGGCGAGCGCTGGCCTGCGCCTGGCCGTGGACGGCGGCGACGGCAGCGCGCACGAGCTGCCGCACCCGTATGCGCTGCGGCTGGACCGGGACGGGCCGCCGCTGCTATCGGTGCTCGGCGGCGACGCCGAGAGTTTCCGGCGCGTGGCGGAGGAAGCGGTGGACCAGCTGGCGCCGCTGCTGGGCCAGGGCGGCGGCGCCTGGACCGCGCAGGCCTGCCTGCCGGGTGGCGATCTCTTCGGCATTGCGCCCACCGCGCAAGGCGTCCTCGGCTTTGGCGACTATTTGCGCATGAAGAAGCAGGCCTTTGCCTGGGCGCCGCCGGAACTGGTCGAGCGCTATGTCCACCGCTACGGCAGCCGGATCGACCGGCTGCTGGCCGGTTGCGCCGGCATGCATGACCTGGGCCGTGAAGTATTGCCGGGACTGTTCGAGGCCGAACTGCATTACCTGATCCGGCACGAGTGGGCGCAGACCGCCGATGACATCCTGCGGCGCCGTTCACGGCTGGGCTATCTGCCGCCGAACGGGGCGGCGGCGACACTGGAGCGCTGGCTGGCCGCCATGCCGGCGGCGCAGGCAGAACAGGCCAGGCAGGCGGTAAGGCACGCCTGAAGCTGCGGGCTTAAGCGCCCGCCCGCCTTTGCAGTAGCGACAGGTCCAGCACGACCGCCTGCGCCAGGTCGCGCGCCCATGCGGCGCAGCCCAGGGTCGAGGGGTGATAGTTGTCGATCGCCATCATGCCGGCCAGGTCGGCCTGGCTTTGCATCGGTACATGGCGCACGCCAGCCATGCCGGCGGCCACCCTGTCGAGTTGCGCCGCCTTCAGGCCCAATACCCAGCGCAATGGCTGCGGCAGGGCCGGAAACCGTGCCAGCGGCGGCACGCCGGCCAGCAACACGATGGCCGGATCGCATTTCTCGCGCAGGCTGGCCAACAGCAGCGACAGGTCGCTCAGCCAGCGGGCGCTAGAGCGAAACGCGGTGCTGTCATTGACGCCGAACGCCACCAGCAGCACATCGACCCGCTGCGCCGGCACCAGCGGCAGCAATGCCTGCCGCGCCTGGCCCACCGTCACGCCATTCAGGCCGCAGGCGCGCCATTGCACCGGCCTATGCAGTTTACCCGCCAGTTCGCGCGCCAGCGCCGCGGTGATTGCCTGCTCGTGGTGATCGACGCCGACGCCGGCCACCGGCGATTCGCCAACCGCCAGCAGGCGCACCGGCGCGCCGGCAAGCGTGTCGCCGCACAGGCCGTTATCCGCACCGGCCGCGGGCGGCAACCGTGGCGTACGCCGGCGCACGCCACGGCCCTGTGCGGCCAGCAGCGGCAGCAGGGGTAGCGCCACCAGTTCCGGCAGCCAGCGTCGCATGCCCGGTCCTTTATTCCACCTTGAGCTTGCTGTAATCGGCATGCGGCTCGGGATAGGCCAGCTTCATCCCTTCCAGCGTTTCCTTAAAAATCGCCGCTACCGCCAGGTTGCGATGGGTCTTGGAATCGGAAGGAATCACATACCAGGGCGCATGGTCGGCGTCGGTCTCGGCCAGCAGTTCAGTATAGGCGGCCTGGTAATCGGACCAGAACTTGCGCTCCTCCAGGTCTTGCGGATCGAATTTCCAGTGCTTCTGCGGATCGTCCAGCCGCGCCTGCAGCCTGGCCTTCTGCTCATCCTTCGAAATATGCAGGAAGAACTTGACGATCACGGTGCCGGTTTCGGCCAGCATGCGCTCGAAGTCGCGGATATGCGCATAACGCTGCCTGCAGGTCTTTTCATCGATCCAGCCATGCACCCGCGGCACCAGCACATCCTCGTAATGGCTGCGGTTGAAGATCACGATTTCCCCCTGCCCTGGCGCTTCGCGATGGATGCGCCACAGGAAGTCGTGCTCCTTTTCCACCACGCTGGGCGCCTTGAAGGCGATGGTGCGTATGCCCAGCGGATCGGTGGCGTCGAATACGCCGCGTATCGTGCCATCCTTGCCGGCCGTATCCATGCCCTGCAGGATCACCATCAGCTTGCGGCCATGCTCGGCATAGAAGATGTCCTGCATCTCGGCGATTTCCCGCGCCAGGATCTCCACCGCGCCCTTGTCCACCGCCTTGTCGCCGGAAGACAGGGGCTTGGCCGCCGCGTCCTCGTCGCGCACCTTGAACTTTTTGGGCAGGCGGAACTGCTGTTGCGTCTTCATCACCGGCCCGCCGCGCCGGATGTCAGAGCCATGTGCTCGATCTTCATGCAGCGGTCCATCACCACCATCATGCCGGCCTTGCGCGCCAGCTGCGCCGCCTCCTCGTTGACCACGCCAAGCTGCATCCACAGGCAGCGCGCGCCGATGGCCACCGCTTCCTCGGCAACCGGCACGATCTCCTCGGACTTGCGAAAGCACTGCACCACGTCGATCACGCCATGCTCCCGGGTTGCCTGCGTCAGCGTCGCATAGCAGTGCTCGCCGAGGATGGACTGCCCGGCATAGGTCGGATTGACCGGGATGATGCGGTGGCCATGCTGCTGCAGGTAATGCGCCACCTCATGGCTGGCGCGTTCCGGCTTGATGGACAGGCCGACCACGGCAATCGTTCGCGCGGTGGACAGCAGTTGCGGAATGGACTCGAAGGCTTTGGACATCGGACAACCTCGGAAAGGGGGATTTGTTGCGTTTATTGTAAGCGGGTCGCTGCATGCGGACTTGCGTGAAGTCCGGTGCGCTGCATGTGGACCTGAGCGCAGGTGGGTGCGGACAAAATGGGAAGAGGCGGGAGCCGCCCTACAAGGAACCGGCATGAAAAGATAGGTACTCATGCAGCCCCGATTACTGGCCACATCGTTTTCGGGGTTTCACATCGTGTGGACTACCCGGCACGCCAGCAATCAGGTGTCGCGTCAATCTGAAAGTCCCTTCTCCCTTAATGAAAGGAATCAAATGAAAGCACGTCTCGCATTATTGATTGCCATCGCGTTTTCGCTATCGGCTTGCACCGACTGGTCCGCGTATTCACACCCCAGCACCATGATGCAGAGCTCAACCCTGCAGACCAATGCCTGACAGCCTCTTTAGTCAGCTTTAACGTTGCAAAGCGGCGAATCCGGTGTACAAATGCTGGATACGCCGCCTTCCTTCAGATGCACAGTAAAGCGCGCTAACGACACTGCCATATACAAAGCTCATTTCGCAAGTTGAACAATCCATCAAGGAAACAGAACCTCGTCAACAATAATGCGGCAAGCGAGCAGCAAACAAAGAAGTCTGGCTGATCGAGTCACTGCTGAAAAATTAACCAGTGACATCCGAACCAGAAGTGGCTTGCATTAGATTATTTTTCATTAACATGTCTGTGTGAAATTATTTTCGAAAACAAAGAATTAAATAATTCTCAACAACAGACTGTGTTTATGTCATGTCTCCTTGGACATCAATACCTCTCATTCCACGGGCCAGTCACGAGAATTATTGAGCTTATTGGCATGAGCCTAAATCAATAAGCCCATAGGCTTATTGAATCTCTATTCGCGTGCGAATTCAATAAGTACGTCGTCTGGCACCATTAGAAAATCTAAATCCCGGCCCCATTCGCTTTGCCTCTTGTTTTATCGTCACACGATTCCGGCAATAAAAAGCAAGTAAGAACTTACTTTGGGAAGCAGGAAAAGCAACGCTTTCTGACTGACGGGAAAATTCTTTCCTAAATCGCGCTTTATTCTCTGTACACATTGCCAGCTTCCCAAAAGCGATTCGTGCAATACGATTATTTTTCGATCAACTCCTTCAAAACATGTCCGTTCTTCGGCAACGGTACTCCGGCGTGACGTTTCTATTCCTTGTCTGATCGCACAATCAAGACCAGTCCAAGTAACCGAACCCGACATCAATTCCTCATCACATCCTTATTTCTTTGGATATTGAAAGTCATTCGGTGAAAAAAACCGACTTTTTCTTTTAGCGTCCCTTTTTCTGTTAGTCACTGCTTGCTCCGGCGAAGGCGGGAGCGGTATTGCTCCTGCTGCAAAAGGCAACTCGCCTGCCACCGCTGTTGATGACGCGCCTCAGGTTGATAACGAAGATCTCACACCGGGATTGAAAGAAATCGATGGCGATGCAAACGGAATCAGGGATGACGTAGACAGGTTCATTGCGAGGCACTATTCGGCGACTTCGATGATGAAGAAAACGGCGGAGCAGGAAGCGCGTGCCTTCCAGAAAAAAGTGGATGCCGCAACGCCAGAACAAGCACTTGCAGCAGCAAATACTGTTTCAAGAGCCGCTGACTGTACTTTCAAAACCCTACCGCACGCCACCGAGAAGGATTTGAAATTTGCAGAAGACATGTCAATAGAAATAAAGGCATTAACTGCGAATACCACAGATCGGTTCGAGGCTTATTGGAGAGCTCAGGAACTGGTGAGTGGTGCAGTCTTTAGAGATGCAAAAGAGCCAGTCTGCGACTAGGGAGAAAAAATGAGAAATGCCATATGTACTATCATTCTCTGGGGTCTAACACAGCTATCGTTCGCTGAAGTAAGCTGTGTTAGACCGTCGTTATCTGCGACGATATATTTTAGCAACGGAATAAAAACAGACGTTAGGTCGGCAAAAGCATCAAGGGCGGCATTAGAAGCCGCATTGGGAACAGACTACAACGGTCATGCTCTGGATTATGCTATTGCATATAATGAAACTAGTGGAATGGCAATTGATCTAGCCCAAGCAACAGCACAATCGGGCTTTCAAAATAACAAAAATATTCTTCGCTGGTTAAATGGTAAAAATCTGGCGCCTGAGTGGTTTTTGAATTGGTTTGATAAATACTTATTTAACCGAAGCATGGACGTAGCAAAAGAAACCGCAAGCCATGCCAATTTTTATTTGAATGACATCCTGCACGGCAAAAAAGTCATCGTTGTTTCGCACTCACAAGGCAATTTTTACGTCAACGGAGCAAAACAGCTATTAGCCCAGCAGTTACGCGACGGGAAAATGAGCAGTTTTGCGATTTTTGGAGTAGCGGTTCCGGCTGATAACATCGGCGGTGGTTCAGGTCCCTACCTGACTAATCACCGTGACTTTATCCAGAAAGTGCCGCGATCGCTTCCGCCAAACTGGAAGCTGCATCATAGTGACAAGACAGTGGCTGACGACCTTGGTCCGATCCAGGCGCACCTGTTCAATGCCACTTACATGTCGGATGACTTTGACATCAAGACAGCGCTTCTCGCGGGCATAAGAAGTCAAATTGATGCGGCAGCCCGCCCAGCACATAGCTGCGAAACGTTTAACGCATCGATTTTGTCCATGGTCACAGGCACTTATCTGTCGACCTGTGGAATTGAACTCACGAAAACTATCAAGGAAACCCGGATAACTGGAACAGGCATGGTGTTTCAAGACAAGACTTCGGTCGACCTCACCAAAATGGAAGCGATATTGAGCCTGTCTTACAGCCCTCGGGGAACAAGTGCGGGCACCAGCTTCTTGTATAACGGACCATTAAATCCGCCGTTTGGCGCAGGCATTTGGGATATGAATGGTGTATTTAAAAACCCTGTGTCTGTCGGACCTACCCCTCCCTGGTTTTGCAGCGTCGACGACGATACGCCGCCGACAAAACTGGAAAAGGCCGTCAACATAAGCAAGACTATGATGGCGCCAGTTCAAGGGCTGTATCGAATGCTTCCGGTCAATTCCTGTACCTACAACAGAACAATAAAAAATGACAAGCCCATCGAATTTTCAGTCGACGGATCGACCGTTCGCCTTGGTGACAGGAAATGGAACCTCAACATGGAAACCGAAGTAGTGATGCTACTCGGAATTGACCCCAGGCTTCCGCAAGGAGAAGTCTTCAAAAATGACGAACCAGGATTTCATTTTGATGGTTCGGATGAAAACAACAGTTACTCTTTCTATTACTCCAGAAACAAGGAAATCCTTTGGTTTTCCGCTGTTGAAAAAAACGAGTCCATCACTTTTTGCGATTTCGATATGCGTGGGCAAGAACTTTGAAAGAAGGCGACGCCGAGTGACAATAAAAGGCTGGCTCGACTAGAACCTCTATTCAACTCAGTGCTGAACGACCTCTTTTTGGAGCGTTGCCATCAAGCCTTAGCTACAGCATCATCCATTCGCGTATTGACGAAAAATCTTGGCTAGCCGGCATACATGCCCGAGCAAAGATTTGCATCGAACCCCTGATGTTGATGGTCAGCAGCTACAGCTGTTCCGGCTGTAGCAATTTTCGTGAGCAGGTCTCGCTAAGAATACCTCACCGCCTCCATTATCTGGGCGGCAAGATTCTTATAACCTTTTGACAGGATTTGCGATATCTCATGAATAAGGGCGCAGGATCTTTGAAATGCAATAAACTGTTCGACGGATCTTTCTTCCAACTGAGGAGAAAGGAAACCGAGCTGAATTCCCTTGTGAAGTTCTTGAATAGAAGCTAGACAACTGGCTTCGTTCAATATCAACACCTTCAAACGCTCCCAAAGCGCTTCAGAACCCATTACCGGCAATCCGCTCGTATTCTCCATGAGCTTTCGGTGAACCAGCAAAATAGCCGTGACCTTCTCTGCCGACGTCTTCATGGTTTTTATTTTATTTTCGACATGCCCAATATAGGCGTCCACCAGTAATGGCGTGGCAAGCACATTGATCTGGCGATTCGTACTGGCGATGCTCGATAATGTTGGTTTGTCACAGGGGGAAATCCGTTGTATGACAGCCAGTTGGTCTTGTGGTGGCAGGCTGGAAAAACTTGATATTGGCATACTGGCGTGCACGCTGGAACTGCTGCTGGAACTATCCATTTTTACTCCACTGAGGGCTGTTGAACGAAACGTCTCAGTAACAACCTCTTGAGAAGAGTTCATGCATGAGCCGCAGTCTCAATTTGGCCAATGACTGCCGTGGATCATTGAAGAGCTGGCAACTGGTCACAGCAATAAAAGGTCGCAAAGGTCGCAACGCCGTTTGGCGGACAATTTCTCTGAGAATCGAACGGTGTAACTTTGGGACAGCTTAAATCGAAGGGCGGACAACTTTTAATGTGCCAAGGAATTGGGTTGGCGTGTACCCGCTCAATCGGCTGCATGAACCTGTAACTGCATGCCCAATGCGGCACATGCGCTTTGCCACCAATTGCTGACTCAAACAACGCGCACGCGGCAACGGACTACCACAATAAAAAAAGGCAGCCAAGGCTGCCTTCATTTTTACCGCCGCTACAACCAGATCAGCGCTTCTGGCGCAGTCTCTGAATCGCCGCCAGCTGGGCAATCGCCACAGCCAGTTCCGCTTGCGCGGTTGCGTAATCGATCTTCGATTCGCGATTGACCAGGCTTTCCTCTGCCAGGCGCTTGGCTTCCGCTGCCTTGGCTTCGTCAAGGTCGCCACCGCGGATGGCGGTGTCGGCCAGCACGGTCACGGCATTGGGCTGCACTTCCAGGATGCCGCCGGCGACGAAGACGAACTCGTCTTCGGACTGGCCCGGCACCTTGATGCGCACCGCGCCCGGGCGGATGCGGGTGATCAGCGGCGTGTGCTTGGGATAGATGCCCAGCTCGCCCGCTTCACCCGGCAACGCGACGAATTCCGCTTCGCCGGAGAAGATCTGCTCTTCGGCGGAAACGACGTCCACGTGTATTGTATTTGCCATATCAAAACCTTCTCAAGCTGAGCTATTCGGTGCAGTGCAGACAACAAAAGACGGCCGGCGCGACGCCGGCCGTCCCATGTTGGCCATTACTGCATCTTCTTCGCTTTTTCGATCGCTTCGTCGATGGTGCCGACCATGTAGAACGCCTGCTCCGGCAGGTGGTCCAGTTCGCCCGACGCAATCATCTTGAAGCCGCGGATGGTTTCCTTCAGCGGCACGTACTTGCCTGGCGAGCCGGTGAACACTTCAGCGACGTGGAACGGCTGGGACAGGAAACGCTGCATCTTGCGAGCGCGTGCCACCAGCAGCTTGTCTTCCGGCGCCAGTTCGTCCATGCCCAGAATCGCGATGATGTCGCGCAGTTCCTTGTAGCGCTGCAGGGTGCCCTGAACGGCACGGGCGGTCTCGTAGTGCTCCTGGCCAACCACCAGCGGGTCCAGCTGGCGCGAGGTCGAGTCCAGCGGATCCACTGCGGGGTAGATACCCAGCGAGGCGATGTCACGCGACAGAACGACGGTCGAGTCCAGGTGGGCGAAGGTGGTTGCCGGCGACGGGTCGGTCAAGTCATCCGCAGGGACGTACACGGCCTGGATCGAGGTGATCGAACCGGTCTTGGTCGAGGTGATGCGCTCCTGCAGGCGGCCCATCTCTTCGGCCAGCGTCGGCTGGTAACCCACTGCGGAAGGCATACGGCCCAGCAGTGCGGACACTTCGGTACCGGCCAGCGTGTAACGGTAGATGTTATCGACGAAGAACAGCACGTCACGACCTTCATCGCGGAAGCCTTCCGCAATCGTCAGGCCAGTCAGCGCCACGCGCAGACGGTTGCCCGGCGGCTCGTTCATCTGACCATAAACCATCGCAACCTTGGAGTTGGTCGGGTTTTCCAGGTCAACGACCTTGGCATCGGCCATCTCGTGGTAGAAGTCGTTGCCCTCACGGGTACGCTCGCCCACGCCGGCGAACACGGACAGACCCGAGTGCGCCTTGGCGATGTTGTTGATCAGTTCCATCATGTTCACGGTCTTGCCGACGCCGGCGCCGCCGAACAGGCCGACCTTACCGCCTTTTGCAAACGGGCAGACCAGGTCGATCACCTTGATGCCGGTTTCCAGCAGGTCCTGCGAAGGCGACAGTTCGTCGTACTTCGGTGCTTCGCGGTGGATGGAAGCCATTTGCTCGTGGCTCACCGGACCGCATTCGTCGATCGGATTGCCCAGCACGTCCATGATGCGGCCCAGGGTTGCAGGTCCGATAGGCACCTGGATCGCCTTGCCGGTGTTCTGGATGATCATGCCGCGACGCAGGCCGTCGGAGCTGCCCAGCGCAATGGTACGCACCACGCCGTCGCCCAGCTGCTGCTGCACTTCCAGCGTCAGTTCGGAGCCTTCCATTTTCAAGGCGTCGAACACCTTGGGCATCGCGTTGCGCGGGAACTCAACGTCCACCACGGCGCCGATACACTGAACGATTTTGCCATCAGCCATTTTCGTTCCTTCAATATGTAGTATTTAAATTCTGTTTCACGCGTTTGCGTGTTTACACCGCTGCCGCACCGGCAACGATTTCGGAGAGTTCCTTGGTAATCGCGGCCTGCCGGGTCTTGTTATAGACCAGGCGCAGTTCACCGATGACGTTGCCGGCGTTGTCGGACGCCGCCTTCATCGCCACCATGCGCGCCGACTGCTCGGACGCCAGGTTCTCGGCAACCGCCTGGTAAATCAGCGCTTCCACATAGCGCACCAGCAGTTCGTCGATCACGGTCTGGGCATCCGGCTCGTAGATGTAGTCCCAGTCCATGCCATGCTTGTCGGCAGTCATGCGCTCGGACGACAGCGGCAGCAGCTGCTCCAGCATCGGCTCCTGCTTCATCGTGTTGATGAACTTGGTGTAGACGATGTAGACCGCGTCCAGCCGGCCTTCCTGGTAAGCGTCCAGCAGCACCTTGACCGGGCCGATCAGCTTTTCCAGATGCGGCGTGTCGCCGATCTGGACTGCATGCGACACGACCTTCGCGCCAACGCGGTTCAAAAAGCCGAAGCCCTTGTTGCCAATGGCGACCGCTTCGACCTTGTTACCCTTGCCTTCGAGCTCGCGCAGCTTGGTGGTCAGAACACGCAATGCATTGGTGTTCATGCCGCCGCACAGGCCCTTGTCAGTGGTGACCACGATGATGCCCACCGTCTTCGAGGCATCCTGCTTGACCAGGAACGGATGGGTGTACTCCGGATTGGCCTCGGCAAGATTGGAGGCGATATTACGAATCTTGTCACTATAGGGACGGGCCGACCGCATCCGCTCCTGCGCCTTGCGCATCTTGGAAGCGGCGACCATTTCCATCGCCTTGGTGATCTTCTTCGTATTCTCTACGCTCTTGATCTTGCCACGTATCTCTTTGCCTACAGCCATGAGTCCTTGCTCCTTCTAGCCGCGTTCAACTCAGAACGATACAGATTTCTTGAAGTCGCCAATCGCGGCGGCCAGTGCGGCTTCGCCATCCTTGTCGAGTTGCTTGGTATCTTCAATCTTCTGCAGCAGCGCTGCGTGGCTGGTCTTCATGAAATTGTGAAGGCCAGATTCAAACGCGAGTACATTCTTGACCTCGACACCGTCGAAGTAGCCCTTGTTGACCGCGAACAGCGACACCGCCATCAGCGAGATCGGCAGCGGCGAGTACTGGGGCTGCTTCAGCAGTTCAGTCACGCGGGCGCCACGCTCGAGCTGCTTGCGGGTCGATTCGTCGAGGTCGGATGCAAACTGCGCGAACGCTGCCAGTTCACGATACTGCGCCAGGTCGGTACGGATACCGCCGGACAGGTTCTTGATGACCTTGGTCTGGGCGGCGCCACCAACGCGCGACACCGAGATACCGGCGTTGATCGCGGGGCGGATACCGGCGTTGAACAGCGAGGTTTCCAGGAAGATCTGGCCGTCGGTGATCGAGATCACGTTGGTCGGAACGAAGGCGGAAACGTCGCCTGCCTGGGTTTCAATGATGGGCAGTGCGGTCAGCGAGCCAGTCTTGCCGGTCACGGCGCCGTTGGTGAACTTCTCGACGTAGTCGGGGTTCACGCGGGCTGCGCGCTCGAGCAGGCGGCTGTGCAGGTAGAACACGTCGCCGGGATAGGCTTCGCGGCCTGGCGGACGGCGCAGCAGCAGCGACACCTGGCGATAGGCAACAGCCTGCTTGGACAGGTCGTCGTACACGATCAGCGCGTCTTCGCCGCGGTCGCGGAAGTATTCGCCCATCGCGCAGCCGGAGTAGGCCGACACGTATTGCATCGCGGCGGACTCGGAAGCGGATGCAGCCACGACGATGGTGTATTCCATGGCGCCGTGCTGTTCCAGGGCGCGCACGATGTTCTTGATCGTCGATGCCTTCTGGCCGATGGCGACGTAGATACACGTCATGCCCTGGCCCTTCTGGTTGATGATCGCGTCGATTGCCACGGCCGACTTGCCGGTCTGGCGATCGCCAATGATCAGTTCACGCTGGCCACGGCCAATGGGCACCATCGCGTCGATCGATTTCAGGCCGGTCTGCATCGGCTGGGAAACGGATTGACGGGCGATCACGCCCGGTGCGATCTTCTCGATCGGGGCGGTCAGGGTGGTGTTGATCGGGCCCTTGCCATCGATCGGCTGACCCAGCGCGTTGACCACGCGGCCACGCAGTTCAGGGCCGATAGGCACTTCCAGAATGCGGCCGGTGCACTTGACCGTGTCGCCTTCGGAGATATGTTCGTAGCTGCCCAGGATCACCGAGCCGACCGAGTCGCGCTCGAGGTTCAGCGCCAGGCCGAAGGTATTGCCCGGGAATTCCAGCATTTCGCCCTGCATCACGTCCGACAGACCGTGGATGCGGCAAATGCCGTCGGACACGGAAATGACCGTGCCCTGATTGCGAATCTCGGCGTTGTCGCCGAGGCCCTGGATCCGGCTCTTGATCAGTTCGCTGATTTCAGACGGGTTGAGTTGCATGTTAACTCCTAATTTAGATATCTTGCGTGCTTGCCGAGGCGGGCCGGATCAGCTGGTCAGTGCGGTCTGCATCTGCTGCAGCTTGGCGCGCACCGACGTGTCGAGCACTTCATCGCCAACCACGACGCGCACGCCACCGATCAGCGAGTTATCCACGGTTACCGACGGGTTCAGGTTGCGGCCGAAGCGCTTTTGCAGCGTCGCAACCAGGTCGTTTATCTGCGCCGGCGTCAGCTCGAACGCGCTCACGATTTCCGCATCCGCAGCGCCTTCCTGCGCATTTTTCAATGCCTGGAATTGCAGTGCGATTTCCGGCAGCAGCGCCAGGCGACCGTTTTCGACCAGCATGCCGACGAAGTTTTGGAGTTCGGCATTGGCGGGCGAGTTCAGCGCGGCGAGAAAAGTAGAGACGACCTGCTCATCGGAAGCCTTCGGGTTGCGCGCCAGTTCCTGCATGTCAGGATTGGCGGCCACCGACGACATGGCTGAAACGACTTCAGACCAGGCCGCCATGTTTCCGGACTGGGCTACGCGAAACAGCGCCTCGGCGTAGGGGCGGGCAATCGTTGCGAGTTCGGCCATGATTACAGCTCGGTCTTCAGTTGGTTCAACAGATCGGCGTGAGCGGCGGGGTTGATTTCCCGCTTCAGGATCTGCTCGGCGCCCTGAACTGCCAGCGTTGCCACCTGGGCGCGCAGTGCGTCGCGTGCCTGGCTGACTTGCTGTTCTGCATCCGAACGGGCAGAAGCCAGAATACGGGCCGCTTCTTCCGAGGCAGTCCGCTTTGCTTCTTCGATGATCGCCTGGGCACGCTTCTCAGCGTCGCCGATGCGCTTCTGGCCGGCGTCGTGCGCCGAAGCCAGTTCGGCCTGCACGCGCTTTTCAGCGGCAGCCATTTCCAGCTTGCCGCGCTCGGCAGCAGCCAGACCGTCCGCGATCTTCTTGGCGCGCTCGTCGAGCGCGTTCATCAGCGGCGGCCACACGAATTTCATCGTGAAGACAGCCAGGATGAAGAAGACCACGAACTGAGCAAACAGGGTTGCATTCAGGTTCATGGTAGTTTCCTTCTCAGAATGGCGAGTGCTGGAATCCTATTCCAGCATGAGAATCAGGACGGTCGAACCGTATTAGCCACGAACGAACGGGTTTGCGAAGGCGAACAGCATGGCGATACCAACACCGATCAGGAACGCAGCGTCGATCAGACCAGCCAGCAGGAACATCTTGGTTTGCAGGGTATTCATCAGTTCAGGCTGGCGAGCCGAAGCTTCCAGGTACTTGCCGCCCATGATGGCGATACCGATACAAGCGCCGATAGCGCCCAGACCAATGATCAAACCGCAAGCCAGTGCTACGAACGAGATGTCAGTCATGACAATTCCTTTAAGTAAAGTTAAAAATTAAAAACGAAGGTTGAATCAGAAAGTTTTACCGCTTGCCATCCATCCTGGGGATCAATGGCCTTCATGTGCCTGGCCGAGATACACCAGCGTCAGCATCATGAAGATGAACGCCTGCAACAGCACGATCAGAATGTGGAAGATGGCCCACATCGAACCGGCAATTACATGCCCAACGAAACCGAACACGGTTGCAGTCGAACCAAGCAAAGCGATCAGCAGGAACAGCAGCTCGCCGGCGTACATGTTGCCGAACAGTCGCATCGCGAGCGATACGGTTTTTGCGGCGAATTCGATGATATTGAGAAGCAGATTGAACGGTGCCAGCCAGATGCCGAACGGTGCGGCGAACAGTTCATGGACAAAACCGCCAGCGCCCTTGATCTTCACGTTGTAGTACAGCATCAGGACCAGCACGCCCAGGGCGATGCCCATGGTGCCGTTCAGGTCGGCGGTCGGCACGACGCGGTGATGCGGGAACACATGCTCGATGCCCAGTACGCTGAAGAGGCTGGAAAACAGGTCAACCGGCAGGAAATCCAGCGAATTCATCAGCGCAACCCAGACAAACACGGTCAGCGCCAGCGGAGCGATGAAGCTGCGGTCGCCATGCACGATGGATTTGGCCTGGTCGTCGACCATTTCGACGACCATTTCAACGAATGCCTGCAGACGGCCGGGAACGCCGGCGGTGGCGCGGCGTGCCGCCATGTACATCACGAAGCAGCCGACGATGCCCATTGCCACGGACCAGAACAGCGTGTCCATGTTAATAATGGAAAAATCGACGATCTTTTCCTGGTGATGCGTGGAGAAGTGTCCAAGATGGTGGACGATGTATTCGGAAGCGGTGGGAGCAGCATGCCCCGCAGCCGCCCCAGCAGCAGTTTCAGTCGCCATGTCAGTGCCTAAATAATAAGATGATGTAACTTTTCAGTGCCACGATGAAAGCGGCGATCAGCGCCAGCCAGTTCAAATCGCGGTACAGCCAGACCACCGCAGCCAACAATGCGATGGTGAGTGCAATCTTTATAAATTCACCGATGAAAAACGACATCGGATTGACAGTCTGTGATCGGCGCGCATTCGAGTACAAGCGCAGCGCGAGCAAACCGTTCGGCACCACACAACACAAACCACCCAGCAATGCGGAAATCAGTGCGTGGATTCCGCCCAGCATTCCAGCCACGGCGCCAGCCAGGACCGTAGTCAACAGTTGCAGAAGGACCAGGCGAAGCATACTTGTCCAGACTCATGCAACCCGTTGGGCTCTTGCGAGTCGCGGTACGGGCCGTGTGGTTCGTGTGAAATGCAAAGGCTTGCGGATGGAGTGCGATTTCTGAAGCCACGGGATTATAAGATTATTCTTTCCGTGACGTCAAACGTTTACTTGCACTGAAATCGCGCACAACGCGCGTTAAAAGCACGGGATCATCGGTTATGCATCACACATCGTTAAACATGTAAACACTTACCGTAGTTTTACGTGACTGATACACAACAGCATGAAGACGCCTATTTTTGCTGACATGCCAGCCGGCACGATTAACGACGCAGCCGCGCAATCACGCCATCCAGTGCATCGAGGTTGGCGAAGTCGATGACCAGCTGTCCCTTGTTGCGTGCGCTGACCTTGATAGCGACTTGGGTAGCAAGCGCGTCCGACAACTCTTCCTCCAGACGCACGATGTCACGCGGCTTTTCGCGTGGCGCCGGTTTTTGCTGCTGATCCTCGGCCAACGCCAGGGCGACCAGTTTTTCCGCCTCCCGCACCGACAGCCGGCGGGCGATGATCATGTTGGCCAGGTTGATCTGCGTGGCGGCATCGACCGACAGCAAGGCCCGCGCATGTCCCATGTCGATGTCGCCGGCCATCAGCATGGTCTGCACCGGCTGCGCCAGGTTGAGCAGGCGCAGCAGGTTCGAGACGGCGCTGCGGGACCGGCCGACCGCGCCGGCCGCCTGTTCATGGGTAAATCCGAAATCGGAAATCAGCCGCTGTATGCCCTGCGCTTCTTCCAGCGGATTCAAATCCTCGCGCTGGATGTTTTCGATCAGCGCCATGGCCGCCGCGGCATGGTCGTCCACGCTCTTGACCAGCACCGGGACTTCCGCCAGGCCAGCGAGTTGCGCCGCCCGAAAGCGACGTTCGCCGGCGATGATTTCATAGCGGCCGGCGGCCTCGGGTACCGGCCTGACCAGGATGGCCTGCAGCAGTCCCTGTGCGCGGATCGAATCGGCCAGTTCTGCCAACGCACCTTCGTCCATGCGAGTCCGCGGCTGGTATTTTCCCGGCTGCAGCTTGTCGATCGCCAGCGACGATGGCGTGCTGGCTGCCAGGGTTTCCGTCTCGGCGGCATCGGAGGAGCCGCCAAGCAGCGCGTCTAGGCCGCGTCCCAGGCCCTTGGTTTTTTTAGTCGCCATGTCAAATCGTCATTTCATTGATGAGTGCATACGTATCGGCTTACCAGCCCTTGATCCGCTCGACCATTTCGGCGCCGAACGCGACGTAAGCCTGGGCGCCCTTGGAAGAGGGATCGAAACTCACGCCGGGCATGCCGTAGGAAGGCGCTTCGGCCAGGCGCACGTTACGCGGAATGATGGTCTTGAACACCTTGTCGCCAAAGTGCTGTTCAAGCTGGGCGGATACCTGTTGCGAAAGCGTCATTCGTGGATCGAACATCACCCGGAGCAGGCCGATGATGCGCAGATCCGGATTGAGCTTGGCATGGACTTTCTTGATGGTATTGACCAGATCCGACAAGCCTTCCAGCGCATAGTATTCGCACTGCATCGGAATGATGACGCCATGGGCGGCGCACAGGCCGTTCAGGGTCAGCATCGATAGTGCCGGCGGGCAATCAATCAGCATGAAGTCATAGTCGGCATCGACAGCGGCCAGCGCCAGCTTCAGCCGCTTTTCCCGGTTGTCCAGCTCGACCATTTCCACTTCGGCGCCGGCCAGTTCGCGGTTGGCGGGCAGCACGTCGAAGCGGCCGGTTTCCGACTGCTTGCGGCAGGCGGCAACCTCCGCCAGGCCGACAAGCACTTCATAGATGGAACCATCCAGCTCAGCCTTGTTGATGCCGGCGCCCATGGTCGCATTGCCCTGCGGGTCGAGATCGACCAGCAGCACGCGTTGACCGAGCTTGGCCAGTCCGGCTGCCAGATTCACCGCGGTGGTGGTCTTCCCCACTCCGCCCTTTTGATTTGCGACACAAAATATTCTGGCCATGGATTTGTCAGTTGGTTGTGAGTTTGATGCCGAAGCCAATCAGGAACAGGCCAGCCGCCCGATTGGCCAGGCGGGCAATTCCGCGATGCTGTCTAAGGCGCGACGCTGCGGCATTGCCGACAAGGACCAGCAGGCTGCAATAGAACAGCGTGCAGCTTGCAATGATGGCAGCCATGACGGCAAAGGTCAGGCCGCCGCGGTGTGTGGCCGGATCGATGAACAGCGGAAAAAACGCCATATAGAACACAATGGCCTTGGGGTTGATGCTGGTGACCAGGAAGCCACGCCGGAAGTCGGCGGCGCTCGAAAACGGCACCACGCCGCTCGCCGCTTCGCTGGCAAACAGTAGCCGGACGCCCAGCCAGGCCAGGTAAGCCGCACCCAGATATTGCAGTGCCTGGAATGCCAGCGGGTTGGCTTTGAGCAGCGCCGCCACGCCGAGGGCAGCCAGCAGCATCAGCATGGCGTCGGCCAGCATCAGGCCGGCGACCGAGGCGAAGCCACCGCGCACGCCGTTGCGCGCAGTGCATGTGAGCACGCAGAAGGTTCCCGGACCGGGCAGCATCAGAAACACCATGGCGGCAAGGATGAGTTGCCACACATCGGAGATGCCCATGAACGGTAACGGCGCAAGCATGCTGGCCTTACTCCCCTGCCCTGGCGATGAAGACCAGGTGCCGTTCGGCGTCCAGGTCCGGCACATGCAGCGGCTGCTTTTTCTCGACCCGCCATGCAGTCGGCAGCCGGTCGGTTTCTTCGCTGGCGGCCACGCCCTTCATCGCGATGAAGCGGCCGCCGGGCGCCAGCAGATGGCCGGCCCAGTTGACGAAATCGGACAGGTCGGCAAAAGCGCGTGAGGTGATCACGTCATAAGGCTGGGCCACCTGCAACGCCTCTACCCTGCCCGTGTGCACGGTCACGTTGCCCAGGCCAAGTTCGGCCTTCACCTGGGTGAGGAATGCGGTCTTCTTGTGTACCGTGTCTATCATGTCGACCCGCATGGCAGGCGCAGCTTCCTGCGCCCAGATCGCCAGCACCATGCCCGGCAGCCCGCCGCCTGAACCGACGTCGAGCACCCGGGTCGCGCCAGTGAATGCCGGCATCGCGGCAAGGGAATCGAGCAGATGCTGCACCACCATCTGCGCCGGATCGCGTACCGCGGTCAGGTTGTAGACTGCGTTCCATTTCGCCAGCAAGGCAAGATAGTCGAGCAGCTTTTCCACCTGTGCCTGGGCCAGGGTCAGCGACAGCGCCGCGATGCCTTTTTCCAGCTGGGCGGACAGTGCGGGACGGTCGAATGCCGGCACCCTCATGACGCGCTGGTTCCGGCCGCCGCCGCCGAAAACTCCCGGAATCCGCCTTTCTTGAGATGCACCAGAAGCAGCGAAATTGCCGCGGGCGTCACGCCTGCGATGCGGGATGCCTGGCCCAGTGTCTCCGGTCTGTGCTTGTTCAGCTTCTGCCGCACTTCCATCGACAGCGCCTTGACCTGCATGTAGTCCAGTTCCGCCGGCAGCTTCAGGTTTTCGAAGTGTTCGTGGCGCTCCACTTCCTTGGCCTGGCGATCAATATAGCCAGCGTATTTCAACTGGATTTCGATCTGCTCGCGCACGGCGTCAGCCAGGGGCTGTTCCGTAGAGAACTTCCTTCCGTCAACTGACTGCATAGACATCAATGACGCGTAGTTCACATTAGGCCGGCGCAACAGGTCGGCAAGGTTGTACTCGCGCTCCATGGCCTTGCCAAGAACCCGCTCGGCTTCCAGGGCAGCAACCAGCTTGGGGCTGACCCAGGTCGATTTCAGGCGCTCGATTTCACGTGAAACAGCTTCGCGCTTTTCTTCGAATGCCTGCCATTGCGCATCGCCGACGCAGCCCAGCTTGCGGCCGATTTCGGTCAGGCGCATGTCGGCATTGTCCTCGCGCAGGCTGAGACGGAACTCGGCGCGGCTGGTGAACATGCGATACGGCTCCATCACGCCCTGGGTAATCAGGTCGTCAACCAGCACGCCGAGATAGGCTTCATCGCGTCTTGGCGTCCATGCTTCCCTGCCCTGGGTCTGCAGCGCGGCGTTGAGGCCGGCCAGCATGCCCTGCGCGGCAGCCTCTTCGTATCCGGTTGTGCCGTTGATCTGGCCGGCGAAGAACAGGCCCTGGATCACGCGGGTTTCGAGCGACGCTTTCAAGCCCCTGGGGTCGAAGTAGTCGTATTCGATCGCGTAACCCGGCCGCAGGATGTGCGCATTTTCCAGGCCGATCATGGACCGCACCAGTTCAAGCTGCACGTCGAACGGCAGGCTGGTCGAGATGCCGTTGGGGTAAAACTCGTTGGTCGTCAGGCCTTCCGGTTCCAGGAAAATCTGGTGCGATTCCTTGTCTGCGAAGCGATGGATCTTGTCTTCGATCGACGGGCAATAACGCGGACCAACACCTTCGATGACGCCGGTGTACATCGGGCTGCGGTCGAGGCCGCCGCGAATGACGTCATGGGTGCGGGCATTGGTATGAGTCACCCAGCACGGCACTTGGCGCGGATGCATGGCGGCGTTTCCCATGACCGAGAATACCGGCACGGGATCGACTTCGCCCGGCTGTTCCGTCAGACGGGCGAAGTCGATGCTGCGGCCATCGATGCGCGGCGGCGTGCCGGTTTTCAGCCGGCCCTGCGGCAACTTCAATTCCTTCAACCTGGCCGAGAGCGACACGGCAGGCGGATCGCCGGCACGGCCAGCGGAATAGTTATTCAGGCCGACGTGGATTTTCCCGTCGAGGAACGTACCGGCTGTGAGCACCACTGCCCGGCTGCGGAAGCGGATGCCAACCTGGGTCACGGCGCCGACGACGCGGTCGCCTTCCACCATCAGGTCATCCACAGCCTGCTGAAAGAGCCAGAGGTTGGGCTGGTTTTCCAGGCGTGAGCGGATGGCCTGCTTGTACAGGATGCGGTCGGCCTGCGCGCGGGTGGCACGAACGGCCGGGCCTTTCGAGGAATTCAGGATGCGAAACTGGATGCCGGCTTCGTCGGTCGCAATTGCCATTGCACCACCCATGGCGTCGACTTCCTTCACCAGGTGGCCCTTGCCGATACCACCGATCGACGGGTTGCAGGACATCTGGCCCAGGGTTTCAATATTGTGCGTCAGCAGCAAGGTTTTCTGGCCCATGCGTGCCGCGGCCAGTGCGGCTTCGGTTCCAGCATGACCGCCGCCGACAACGATGACATCAAATTCAGTAGGAAATAGCATTGTGCGCCTCGGGGAGACGATGAACAGAGGCGAGATTATAGAGTCTTTTCTTTGGGCGTCGCTTCGATGGCACAGATGTTTGGCCTTTGTTTCACGTGAAACAGACAGATGCGGGCTGCCTTTTGTTTCACGTGAAACCTTTCAACGGATCAGGAAGGCGTCATATCCTGTCTTCAGAATCAGCGCGCTGACGACAAACAGAAAGATTTTTCTGACGAATCCGCTCCCGTGCCGCAATGCCAGCCTGCTCCCGATCAGCGAGCCTGCAACATTCAGTACCGCCATCATGATCCCGACCTTCCACAGCAAGTGACCGCTGTAGCCGAACCAGAGCAGCGCAGCAAGGTTACACGCCACGTTGACAATCTTGGACACCGCGGCCGCGCTCAGGAAGTTGTATCCAAAGACACGCACAAAAAGGAAGACAAGGAAACTGCCCGTGCCAGGACCGAAGAAGCCGTCGTAAAACCCGATGCTTCCTCCAATAAGCACAGCCAGCGATTTTTCCTGCCAGCCTGTATGGATAGGAGCGTGGTGCGTGCCCAGGTCTTTTTTCTTCAGCGTGTAGATTGCCACCGCCACCAGAATAAAGGGCAGCAACTTCCGGATGAAGTCGGGCGGAATTTTCGTGACCGTATAAGCGCCCAGAAAGGACAGCACAAAAGCTGCAGCCGCCGCAGGTGCAGCGGTCGACCACCGGATCGTGATGCGGCGAGCGAAGTTGATCGCCGCAGCGCCCGTACCCCAGATGCCGGCCAGCTTGCTCGTCCCCAGCAGCGTTGCTGGCACCACCGATGGCAGTGTAGAAAACAGGGCAGGTATCTGTATCAGCCCTCCCCCGCCAACCACCGCATCGATCAATCCGGCAAGAAAGGCAGCCGCCGCCAGCACCAGGTAATCCGTCATGTCTTGTTGCTCTTCTTGTTGAAACGCCCGGCTTGCCGGGTAAAAAGACAGGCACCTTAGCAGTTCGCCCGGTGCATGTCATCTTGCTACAATCGCCGGACAAGGAGACGACATGAACACTTACAACACATTTACCTTCAGCACGGTGCCCAACATTGTCTGCGAGACAGGCGCTGCGCAGAAGCTTGGGACACTGCTCAGACAACAATTCCCGGATGTCAAAAAAGCGCTACTCGTGACAGACCGGGGCTTTCTCGGGACAGGCCTGATCGACGCGCCTAGAGCCAGCCTGACGGCGGCCGGCATACAGGTGCAGACGTATTCCGATGTCCTTGCCGATCCGCCGGAACACATCGTGCTGCAGGCCGCAGACAGCGCCAGACAGTACGGCGCAGACATTGTCATCGGCTTTGGCGGCGGCAGTTCGATGGATGTCGCCAAACTGATTTCCATCCTGGCTGGCGGCGACCAGCCGCTGTCCAGCATGTATGGCATAGGCAATGTCCAGGGACAGCGGCTGCCCCTGGTGCAGATCCCCACCACTGCCGGCACCGGTTCCGAGGTGACGCCGATTTCCATCGTAACGACAGGCGAAACAACCAAGATGGGCGTGGTGTCGCCCAAGCTGTATGCCGACCTGGCGATACTGGACGCTTCATTGACAGTCGGCCTGCCGCCCAAGGTCACCGCCGCCACCGGCATCGACGCGATGGTGCATGCGATCGAAGCCTATACCACCCGGCACAAGAAAAATGCGCTGTCCGACATGCTTGCACGGGAGGCACTGAGGTTGCTTTCCAGAAATCTCGTTGTCGCCTGTGAGGATGGCAGCAACCTGGAGGCGCGGCAGGCCATGCTGCTCGGCGCCATGCTGGCCGGCCAGGCATTCTCCAACGCGCCCGTGGCCGCGGTGCATGCGCTTGCCTATCCAATCGGCGGCATATTCCATGTACCGCATGGCTTGTCCAATGCGCTCGTGTTGCCCCATGTGCTGCGCTTCAATGCCGGCCATGCCGCAGCCAGCTATGCCGAACTGGCCGATATCGTCGCGCCCGGCGCCCAGGGCAGCGACGAGGCGCGCAGCCAGTCGCTGATCAATGCGGTGGAAGAGCTCGCCAAGCGGGTCGGCATTGAAACCACGCTGCGAGAAGTCGGCATTACCGAAGCCGACCTCGACCGCCTGGCCGACGACGCAATGCTGCAGACCCGGCTGCTCGTCAACAATCCGCGCGAACTGCAACGCGCCGACGCGCGGGCGATCTACGCTGCAGCCCTCTAGACTACAGCCCGCGAGACAGGGCGGACAACGCAGCCCTGTCTCTCCCACCCCTCCCCTTTCACCACCGAAGAGACAGACGGCACCAGCACTGGATTGCCGTAGCGGATGACGCCACCAGTATCCGCACTTACCTCCTGAACGACGAATCCGGACCGAGCGAGCGTCCGGACATGACGCATACCTGGAGTCTGCATAAGCATCGGCCAGTGGCGCAATAACGCTTCGCCTGAAAGAACCAACCCCAGATGCTGCGCGCGGGACGCGGGACGGCAAGGGAACCGGCTTGCCTTGCTCTGCCCCGCGCTGCAAGGAACCTGTGATCCCGATTCGTCCCACACGCTCTTCCATGCACCCTGAAACGCGGCCCAGCATTCGCCACGACTGCCCGGAGCCATGGACGGGCACTGCGGCAGCGCTTGCCGTCGCAGCCATTCGAACGCCGCAGGCACGTCATGGCAGCTTTTTGGACCGCCCCCATGGTCCACGACAGTCCCGCAGGCTGCGCTTCATTTTTATAGGTCTCCTACATGCAATCCAACAATCCAGCTCATGGCGCCAGCGGTTCAGGCCATTCCCTCTCCCTGTTCATTTCGGATGGCGTACCCGTCGGCGATGACAGCCGCAATGAGCAGGCCGCGTCCGGCCAGGATGGCGCAACGCGCCAGCCCCGCCTGCATGCCGGCGGCCGTTCAGGCACGTCGCTGATCTCCGACGACGCCCGACTGCCGGATGACGATGTCCTGGCAATCAGCGCGCTCAATGACCAGCTTCGGTCCTTGCGCTCCACCAATCCACTCCATCTGGGACAGGCGCTGCAGTTTTTTGACGCCGTCAAGGCGTCGGAACAGACACTCAAGGCCTTATTACGCGACGATCCGCATAACGCGGCGCTTTGCAGGATGGCCGACGGCCTGTATCTGGTCCTTCCCCGTCTGCGCCTGCTGCTTTGCGCTGATGGCAGCGCCAGCCTTGGCATCGACAACCTCCACACCCTGTGCCTGGGCCTGTCCACCTGCGTCGCGCCAGCACTGGGCGCGATGTTCGACAAGAAGCGCCAGCAAGAGCTGAAGCCGCACCTGCAGGCAATCACAGATGCGCTCATGGAACGTGCATGCAAAGCCGGCATGCCGAGAGCGACCGCCTCCATCGGCGTTGTGCTCGGTATCCTGAACTGGGCCAGCCGCGCCCTCAAGGCTGATTGCATCAATGTGAGCCAGCCTGTCAGGACAGTGTTCGATCATGCACTGACCGTGTTCGAGCAATCGCTGCCCGGCAAGCTGAGCACCTGTGAACTGACCGCGCATCAACTCGGCAAATGCGCCGTGCAGATCAACACCATCTTCAAATTCAATTTGATAAGGCTTGATGACAGCGAGGAAGGCCTGGCCGGGCGCCGCCGTCTGGCCACTTGCGGCGAGTGGCTGTGCTCCACCGACATGGCGGCCCGGCTGGGGGACGGAAGGATGGACGTCGTGGCCTGTACGAATGTATGCAATCTGGTCAAGGACATGATGGAGCATGGCCTGCTGTCGGCGGCTACGGACGACCGGCTCTCGCAAGGGCTGGTGGGTCTGGTGCAATTAATCCTCCGGATTCCTGCAAATCAGATGTTTGCAGACGACTGCCGCACATTATCCAATTGCGCCAATTTCCTGCGGGTGCTCGGCGGCCACGGCGCGGGCCTAGCGAAGCAGGCGCTGGCGACTAACTGGGTCGCTGCCAGCCACGCGCTGCTTGGCATGATGAATGAAGATACATTCATGGCCTGCCTGCCGAGCAGCCAGGCTGTGGCGAACCTGATCAGTTTTGTGAAGCGCTGCGACCGACACCTGCGGCAACGCCTTCCCGCTGGCCGCAACACAACGGCCACGACGCCGGCCGGACTAATCACCACGACCATGTCGCCGCTCACCACAACGGCATGGCCGGCTGCCACTGCCGCTGTTTCAACCACTGCCGGCACCGGCGCCGACTTCACGCAAGATCTGCTGCGCAGCGCTGCCAGCCATTTGATCGAGCATGCGCTGCTCTGCGGGCCTGACGCATTTACCGCCCCCGAAACGCTCAGTGGTCTCTTGTCGGGCCTGGACTACATCGTGCGACGCAATCTGGTGCCAGCCACGCCGGACATGAAGATTTTCACGGCGGTCCTGATGGAGAACATGGCCTGGTGCTCCTCCACGTGGAAGGAGAAGTCGCGCACGGTGGCATTGCCGGCGCTACGCGGCTTGCTGACCGAAAAGCTGGTGACCCTGGCGCAAGCGCAGCCTGGCCTGACTGCGCTGCTGGGTCCGTGCAACAACGCCAGCGGCTACAGCATGGGAGACCTGGCAGCCGCAATCCGGGACAAAGGCGTGATCGAAGAAGAGGTTCCTGCATTGCCCCCGGCCGAAGCCGTACCGCTGGTGCTGACGTCGCCATTGCGCAAGACGCTTAGGCCGGCACTGCCGCCAGGCTATACACGGGTCATCCCGCAGTCCACCACAAGCGGCGGCCACGGCGACAGGGGCAAGAATGCCGCGTCCAGTTCCCAGGCAGCCACGTCCGCCCGGACTACCACGCAGGGCGCCAAGGATGAGCCGGAAAGCCGGCCGTGGCACGTTCCGCGCAAGGTAGCCAGGGCACACCCCGAGGCCGGCGTCTCCAGCGCCATGGCGGCGCTTCTGCCACGAACGCAGCAGCCGGCGCCACCGGCGGCCGCCATGCCGCCAGAGCAGAAGGCAAAGCCAAAACCAAAACCCAAGCAGGCGGCACAGCAAAAGCGTACCCAAAAGCAGAACCAGCAGGCGAGCCGCGCCGCGAACGCCAGCGCCAAACCGGAAGACGAATGGTTCGCATTGCTCGGCTCTAAGGACCCGAACGCACTGAAACGCCTCAGGGAACTGGCCAGCCAGTCGGGCCTGCTCAACCGGAAGATAGGAAAGGGGCAGGAAAGCCAAAGTGCGCTGGCATGCGCGCTCGCTTCCGGCCACCTGGCAGCCGTGAAGTGGCTGCTGGCTCCTGAGACCGGATACCGTTTCGATGAACCGGTTGGCCCATTCCTGGGCGCGGTGGAACAGCGCATTGCGCTGCTGGACAACGAGGTAATCGCATCGCTCGATTACTTTCTCGCCATGCAGGCTGACACAGCCCGGACGGCGCTCCAACGCCACTTCGCCGCGCATCAGCCGGCCAGCGTGGGCATGCAAAACCTGCTGCAGTGCCACAACTTGGTCGGCGCGGGCGTGGCGGCGACAATCCCGACGTTCCGAACGCCCACGACGGACATCAGCACGACAACCACGACGACCACAGCCGTGAATCCCAAGACCTTTGACCAGGAGGACGCTCGGGCGCTGTTTACCCTGGGCGATCGCTATTGGAATGGCACAGGCGTAAAGGAAGACAAGGCCCAGGCTGTCGCCTGGTATGGCGCGGCGGCGAACCAGGGGCTCGCCGAGGCGCAACTCAAGCTGGGCAATTGCTATTGGAACGGCACAGGCGTGAGCGTGGACAAGGCCCAGGCCTTCGCGTGGTACAGCGCGGCTGCGCATCAGGGGCTGGCTGAGGCGCAGAGCAGCGTGGGCTATTGCTATCAGAAGGGCATCGGCGTGAAGCAGCACAAGGCCCAGGCCGCCGGGTGGTATCGCACGGCTGCAAGGAATGGGGACGCCCACGCGCAATACAACCTGGGCATGTGCTACAAGTTTGGCATAGGCGTGAACGTGGACATGGCCACTGCCCTCGAGTGGTTTAGCAAGGCCGCGGATCAGGATATCGCCGAAGCGCAATTCGCCTTGGGTAATTGCTATGAGAACGGAACAGGCGTGAAGGAAGACATGGCCGCGGCCTTCGCGTGGTTTGACAAGGCCGCGCACCAAGGGCTCGCTGATGGCTATTTAAACCTGGGCATGTGCTATGAGAAAGGCACCGGCGTGACACGTAACTACGGGAAGGCCGCAGAGTGCTATGAAAAGGCTGCGAAACTGGGGCTCGCCCGAGCGCAGGTCAACCTGGCCAATTGCTATCTGGATGGCACAGGAATATCCAGGGACTACGCCAAGGCCGCCAAGTGGCTTGAAAAAGCGGCGAACCAGGGCTTCGCCGATGCGCAAGTGAATCTGGGTAATTGCTATTGGTATGGCAGAGGCGTATCCAGGGACTACGCCAAGGCGGCCGAATGGTACGAGAAGGCGGCGAACCAGGGGCTCGCTAATGCGCAACTCAATCTGGGTAATTTCTACCGGTATGGCATGGGTATCACCAATGACTACGCCAAGGCCTTCGCCTGGTATGAGAAGGCGGCGAACCAGGGCTTCGCTGAGGCGCAAGCCAACCTGGGAAATTGCTATTGGCATGGCGTGGGTGTGATCAAAGACTATGTCAAGGCCATCGAATGGTACGAGAAGGCGGCCAACCAGGGCCTCGCCGAAGCGCAATTAACCATGGTCAACTTCTATTGGAATGGCACGGTTGTAGAGGAAGACCAGGCCCAAGCCTTGACCTGGCTTCGCAAGGCTGCGAACCAGGGCTTCGCCAAGGCGCAATTCGACCTGGGCACATTTCTATTGACGGGCAAAAGCGTTGAAATGGACCAGGATCAGGCTCTCGAGTGGTACCGGAAGGCTGCAAACCAGGGGCTCGTCGAGGCGCAATTTTCCCTGGGCCGTTGCTACTGGGACGGGATAGGCGTGAGCAAGGACATAAACCAGGCCATCCAGTGGTTTCGCAAAGCTGCGGACCAGGGATGCGCCAAGTCGAAAAAATTTTTGAATTGAAGTTCTTCGCTACCAATCCAAGGTATTGAAAGATGAAAGAATTTTAGTAAGGGAACAGGGACTTCTGGAATAGAGAGTCCCACAAGCGCCGCCCTCCCCTGCCCGAATACACCGTCCATGCCCGCCCATAAAAAAACCCCGCTGTTCATCACAGCGGGGTTGTTCATGGCATCACTACCGTCAGTGCCGAGAAGCCGGCCTGATGCGCGCCGCGATCTCACCCACGATGCCGCGCCGGAATGCCAGCACGCAGATGATGAAGATCAGGCCGGTGACGATGGTGACCGAATCGCCCAGCGTGTTGAACCACTCGATGCTGGTGATGCGCGCCAGCCCGTTGCCGAGGTCGCCCAGCTTGTTTTCCAGCGCGATGATCACGATGGCGCCGACCACCGGGCCGACGATGGTGCCCAGGCCGCCCACCAGCGTCATCAGCACCACCAGGCCCGACATGGTCCAGTGGGCATCGGTCAGCGTCTCGAAGCCCAGCACGATCGTCTTGGTGGCACCGGCAAGACCCGACAGCGCGGCCGAGAGCACGAAGGCCAGCAGCTTGTACCTGTCGACGTCATAGCCCAGCGAAATCGCGCGCGGCTCGTTTTCCTTCACCGCCTTCAGCACTTGTCCGAACGGCGAGTGAATGATGCGAACGATCAGTGCAAAGGCCGCAATCACGATGGCCAGCACCACGAAATACATGGTGGTGTCATTCGACAGGTCCAGCATGCCCAGCAGGCGTCCGCGCGGCACACCCTGCAGGCCATCCTCGCCGCCGGTGAACGGCGCCTGCAGGAACACGAAGAACAGCATCTGGGCCAGTGCCAGCGTGATCATCGTGAAATAGATGCCCTGCCGGCGTATCGCCAGGCCGCCCATCACCAGCCCCACCAGCGCTGCGAAGGCCATGCCGGCCAGAATGCCGATTTCGGTCGGCAGGCCCATGCCCTTCAATGCATAGCCGGTGATGTAGCCGGCGCCGCCGAAGAAGGCCGCATGGCCAAAGGAGAGCAGGCCGGTGTAGCCGATCAGCAGGTTGAAGGCGCAGGCAAACAGCGCAAAGCACAGCACCTTCATCAGGAACACCGGGTACAGGAAGAACGGCGCGGCCAGCGCCAGCAGCAGCGCGATGCCGTACAGCAGTTTCTTATTCATTGCCATCTCCGATTACTTTTCTTTGCCGAACAGGCCGGCGGGACGGACCATCAGCACGATCGCCATGATGATGAACACCACGGTGGCCGACAGCTCCGGATAGAACACCCGCGTCAGGCCTTCGATGATGCCCAGGCCCAGGCCGGTCAGGATCGAGCCCATGATGGAGCCCATGCCGCCGATCACGACCACCGCGAACACGGTGATGATCAGGTTGGAGCCCATCAGCGGCGACACCTGGATCACCGGCGCGGCCAGCACGCCGGCGAAGGCGGCCAGCGCCACGCCGAAGCCGTAGGTCAGCGTGACCATCAGCGGCACGTTGATGCCGAAGGCTTCCACCATTTTCGGGTTCTCGGTGCCGGCGCGCAGGTAGGCGCCAAGCTTGGTCTTCTCGATCACGAACCAGGTCACGAAGCAGACGATCAGCGACGCCACCACCACCCAGGCGCGGTAGTTGGGCAGCACCATGAAGCCCAGGTTGGTCGCGCCGCCCAGGGCGCTGGGCACCGAGTAAGGCTGGCCGGAAACGCCATAGATCGAGCGGAACACGCCTTCCACCAGCAGCGTGATGCCGAAGGTCAGCAGCAGGCCATACAGGTGGTCCAGCTTGTAGAGCCAGCGCAGCATGGTCTTTTCAATGATGATGCCGAACAGGCCCACGATCAGCGGCGCGGCGACCAGCATCACCCAGTAATTGATGCCGAAATAACTCAGGCCCATCCAGGCGATGAATGCGCCCATCATGTACAGGGCGCCATGGGCGAAGTTGATCACGTTGAGCAGGCCGAAGATCACGGCAAGCCCAAGCGACAACATCGCGTAGAACGAGCCATTGACCAGGCCCAGCAGCAGCTGGCTCAACATCGCCTGCAGGGGTATGCCGAAAATTTCCATCGCGCTTATCTCAAATCATCCGGCCGGAGCCGGACGGGCACAGAAAAAAACGGCGCGCGAACCAGCCGCGCGCCGCACACAGGCTGCTGATTATTTCCAGGCAGCGCACTTGGTTTCGGCTTTGGTCGTGAAAGCCTGGTCACCCGGAATCGTCGCCACGATCTTGAAGTAATCCCATGGCGTCTTGGACTCGTTGGGCGCCTTCACCTGCATCAGGTACATGTCATGGATCATGCTGCCGTCGGCGCGGATGGTGCCGTTCTTGGCGTACATGTCATTGATCTTGGTGGACTTGAACTTGTCCCAGGCCTTTTCGGTGTCATCGGTGCCAGCCGCCTTGACTGCATTCAGGTACTGCAGCGCCGCCGAGTAGTCCGCCGCCTGCAGGCTGGACGGCATCTTCTTCATCTTGCTGAAGTAGCGCTTGGCGAAGGCACGGGTGTCGTCGTTCTGGTCCCAGTACCAGCTGTCGGTCAGGTACATGCCCTGGGTCAGCGCCGGGGTCAGCGAATGGATGTCGTTGATGAACATCAGCAGGCCAGCCAGCTTCATGGTCTTGGTCACGCCGAATTCATTGGCCGCCTTGATCGCATTGATGGTGTCGCCGCCGGCGTTGGCCAGGCCCAGGATCTGCGCCTTGGAAGCCTGCGCCTGCAGCAGGAAGGACGAGAAGTCCGATGCCGACAGCGGATGCTTGACCGAGCCCAGCACCTGGCCGCCCGACGCCTTGACCACGGCGGAAGTGTCGTTTTCCAGCGATGCGCCGAAGGCATAGTCAGCGGTCAGGAAGTACCAGGACTTGCCGCCCTGCTTCACCACTGCGCCGCCGGTGCCCTTGGCCAGCGCCACGGTGTCATAGGCATAGTGCACGGTATAGGGCGAGCATTCCTCGTTGGTCAGGCGCGCGGTGCCGGCGCCGATCGAGATGAAGGGCTTCTTCTTTTCGGCCGCGACCTTGGCCATGGCCAGGCCGGTGGCCGAGTTGGTGCCGCCGATCAGCATGTCCACGCCTTCACGGTCGAACCATTCGCGCGCCTTGCTGGCGGCGATGTCGGCCTTGTTCTGGTGGTCGGCGGTGACGAGCTCGATCTTCTTGCCGTTGACCGTGCCGCCGAAGTCGGCGATCGCCATCTTGATGGCTTCCGCGCCGCCCTGGCCGTCGATGTCCGAGTACAGGCCCGAGATGTCGGTGATGAAGCCGATCTTGACCACGTCGCCGGAAATTTGCGCATTCGCGCTTGCGCCGAAACCCATGGCGGCAATCGATGCCACTGCCATCGCAATTACTTTAGCCTTCAACTTCATTGTCTTCTCCTTGGTGAATGGGGTGATGCCTTTATGCTGTCCCGGGCCCGGATCAGACCCCGAGCAGTTCGTTTAACACCGGCATCTTGGCGCTTAGTTCGGATGCAGCGAAGGTCTCCACGATCTGACCGTGCTCCACCACATAAAACCGGTCCGCGAGCGGCGCCGCGAAACGGAAATTCTGTTCCACCATCACGATGGTGTAGCCCTTGGCCTTGAGGGTGGTGATCATGCGCGCCAGCGCCTGCACGATGACTGGCGCCAGGCCTTCGGAAATCTCGTCGAGCAGCAGGAGGCGCGCGCCGGTGCGCAGGATGCGCGCCACCGCCAGCATCTGCTGCTCGCCGCCGGACAGGCGGGTGCCCTGGCTGTTGCGGCGCTCCGCCAGGTTGGGAAACATGTCGTAGATCTCTTCGATCGACATGCCGCGGTCAGTCTTGGACACCGACGGCGGCAGCATCAGGTTTTCCTCGGCCGACAGCGATGAGAAGATGCCGCGCTCTTCCGGGCAATAGCCCACGCCCAGGTGCGCCACCCGGTAAGTCGGCAGCTGTATCGCTTCGACGCCGTTGATCCTGATGGAGCCGCGGCGCGCGCCGGTCAGGCCCATGATGGCGCGCAGCGTGGTGGTGCGCCCGGCGCCGTTGCGGCCGAGGAGCGTGACGACCTCGCCCTTGTCCACTGAAAAACTGAGGTCGTGCAGAATGTGCGATTCGCCATACCACGCGTGCAGGTTGGCGACTTCAAGCGCTTTTTCCATGTGTGCTTTCCAGACCGGCGGCAGCAGAGCGTGCAGCCGCCGTGTTGATCAATGTGCGCCTTCGAGCGCGCCGCTGGTGGTGCCCATATAGGCTTCCATCACCTGAGGATTCGACGACACTTCCTGGTAGTTGCCCTCGGCCAGCATGGCGCCGCGCTGCAATACCGAAATGCGGTCGCAGATGCCCGACACCACGCTCATGTTGTGCTCCACCATCAGGATGGTGCGGCCGGCCGATACCTTCTTGATCAGCTCGGTGACGCGGTGAACGTCTTCATGGCCCATGCCCTGGGTGGGCTCGTCGAGCAGCATGAGTTCGGGCTCCATGCCCAGGGTGGTGGCGATCTCCAGCGCGCGCTTGCGGCCGTACGGCAGGTCCACCGTGACGGTGTCGGCGAACTCGGTCAGGTCGACTTCGGCCAGCAAAGCCATCGCACGGTCATTCAGGCGCGACAGCGTGCGTTCGCTGGTCCAGAAATGGAAGGAGTTGCCCAGCGCGCGCTGCAGGCCGATGCGCACGTTTTCCATCACCGTGAGATGCGGAAAGACAGCCGAGATCTGGAACGAGCGGATGATGCCCTGGCGCGCGATCTGCGCCGGCGCTGCCGAGGTGATGTCGCGGTTATTGAAAAGGATCTGGCCTGCCGTTGGCACCAGGAACTTGGTCAGCAGGTTGAAGCAGGTGGTCTTGCCGGCGCCGTTAGGGCCGATCAGAGCGTGGATATGGCCCCGCTGGACCTGAAGATTCACGTCGTCCACCGCGGTGAATCCCTTGAACTCCTTGGTCAGGTGCCTGGTCTCCAGAATGACATCGGCCATGGGGTCTCCTGTGTGGCTCTTGCTTATTCGTCTAGAATTTTTCGCATCCTACACAGCGCCTGATCTTCTTAGCAATACGGTATAACTACCGTGCGTCAAGCTTTGTTACTGTATTTTGCGCTAGCGCATCATACATGCGCCTGCTGCGCTTGTTCAACAAATAAGGAGCATGCTGTCTAGGCAGCTTTGCAAGGTCATTTCAGTGCAGCTTTGCGAGGTCATTCAGCGGTAGCCTGCCCGTATCAGCGCAGCCGCCTTTTCGGCAATCATGATGGTGGGCGAATTCGGATTGCCGGAGGTGATGACCGGCATGATGGACGCATCCACCACACGCAGCCCGGCCACGCCGCGCACCCGCAGTTGGCTGTCGAGCACGGCGCCGGCATCGTCGTCGCGACCCATCCTGCAGGTGCCCACCGGATGGAAGATGGTGGTGCTGATGTCGCCTGCCGCACGGGCCAGTTCCTCGTCGGTGGTCAGGTGCGCGCCGGGCTTGAACTCCTCGGGCGCATACTTCTTCATCGCCGGCGCATGGACGATGGTGCGGGTCAGCTTCAGCGATTCAGCAGCAATCTTGCGGTCTTCCGGCGTGCTCAGATAATTGGCAGTGATCTTCGGCGCCGCCGATGCATCGCCGGATGCAATGCGCACATGGCCGCGCGCCGTCGGCCGCAGATTGCAGACGCTGGCGGTAAAGGCCGGGAATGGATGCAGCGGCTCGCCGAAGCGTTCCAGCGACAGCGGCTGCACATGGTATTGCAGGTTGGGCGTGGCCTGATTGGCGTCGGAGCGGGTGAAGGCGCCGAGCTGCGATGGCGCCATCGACATCGGGCCGCTCTGGTTCAACATGTACTCCATGCCGATCTTCATCTTGCCGAACCAGTTGCTGGCCATGGTATTCAAGGTCTTGGCGCCGCGCACCTTGAAGGCCATGCGGATCTGCAGGTGGTCCTGCAGGTTATCGCCCACGCCGGGCGCATCGAGCTCGACCTTGATGCCGTGCTGCTGCAGCAGCGCGCCCGGTCCGATGCCCGACAGCTGCAGGATCTGCGGCGAGCCGATGGCGCCGGCAGACAGCAGGGTTTCGCGTGTGGCGTCCGCAGTCCATGCACGGCCGCCGCCGGTGAATTCCACGCCGGTGCAGACCTTGCCACGTTCAGTCGACGCAATCTTGAGCCGCTGCACATGGCAGCCGGTCATGATGGTGAGGTTGCTGCGCTTACTGGCCGGCTTCAGGAAGGCCTTGGCGGTGTTCCAGCGTATGCCGCGGTGCTGGTTGACATCGAAGTAGCCGCAGCCATTGTTGTCGCCGCGGTTGAAGTCGGCGGTCTTTGGAATACCCACCTGCTCCGCCGCGTCGCGGAAGGCTTCCAGGATTTCCCATTTAAGGCGCTGCCTTTCCACCCGCCACTCGCCGCCGCTGCCATGGAATTCATCGGCGCCGTTGTAGTAGTCCTCGGTCTTCTTGAACAGCGGCAGCACCGCGTCCCAGCGCCAGCTGTCGTCGCCGGTCAGCGCGGCCCACTGGTCGTAGTCATGCGACTGGCCGCGCATGTAGATCATGCCATTGATGGACGAGGAGCCGCCCAGCACCTTGCCGCGCGGGTAGACCAGGCTGCGTCCGTTGAGGCCAGCATCGACCTCGGTGCGGTACAGCCAGTCGGTGCGCGGATTGTCGATGCAATACAGGTAGCCGACAGGGATATGGATCCACAGATAGTCATCCTTGCGGCCCGCTTCCAGCAGCAGCACGGACACATTGGGGTCCTGCGTCAGGCGGTTGGCCAGTACGCAGCCGGCCGAGCCGGCGCCGATGATGATGTAATCAAATTTGCCTGCCGATTCCACTGTCGTCTCCCCTGTCTTTCAGCCTTACTTCGCCACCGGCATCGTGAATTCCGCGCCCTTGTCGATCGACTGCGGCCAGCGCTGCATGATGGACTTGTAGCGGGTGTAAAAGCGCACGCCTTCCTCGCCATAGATATGGGCGTCGCCAAACAGCGAGCGCTTCCAGCCGCCGAAGGAATGCCAGGCCATCGGCACCGGGATCGGCACGTTCACGCCCACCATGCCCACCTCGATGCGGCGCGAGAATTCGCGGGCGGTATTGCCGTCCGACGTGAACAGCGACACGCCGTTGCCATATTCATGGGCATTGATCAGTTCCACCGCCGACTTCAGGTCGGGCACGCGCACCACGCACAGCACCGGCCCGAAAATTTCTTCCTGGTAGATCTTCATGTCCGGCGTGACCTGGTCGAACAGGGTGCCGCCCAGGAAGAAGCCGTTTTCATGGCCAGGCACCTTCAGGCCGCGGCCATCGACCAGCAGCCGGGCGCCGGCGCGCACGCCTTCCTCGATATAGCCTTCGATCTTGGCCTTGTGCTGTGCGCTGACCACCGGCCCCATCTCGGCCGCGTCCTCCATGCCGTTCATCACCTTGAGCGACTTCACGCGCGGTATCAGCGCATCGATCAGCTTGTCGGCCACCTGCCCCACCGCCACTGCCACCGAAATGGCCATGCAGCGCTCGCCAGCCGAGCCGTAGGCCGCGCCGATCAGCGCGTCCACCGCCTGGTCGAGATCCGCGTCCGGCATCACCACCAGGTGGTTCTTTGCGCCGCCCAGCGCCTGCACCCGCAACGGCCAGGCGCCCTTGCGGCGCGCCCCTTCGGTATAGATGTATTCGGCGATCGGGGTCGAGCCGACGAAGGACACCGCCTTCACGTCCGGATGCTGGATCAGCGCATCCACCGCCACCTTGTCGCCCTGCACCACGTTGAAGACGCCGTCCGGCAGCCCGGCCTGTTTCAGCAGATCGGCCATCATCAGCGATGGCGACGGATCGCGCTCGGAGGGCTTCAGGACAAAGGTATTGCCGGTTGCCAGCGCCACCGGCGCCATCCACAGCGGCACCATCACCGGGAAGTTGAATGGCGTGATGCCGGCGGTGACGCCCAGCGGCTGGCGCAGCTGCCAGTTGTCGATGCCGCCGCCGATATTGTCGGTGAACTGGGTTTTCAGGAGCTGCGGCACGCCGCAGGCGAATTCAACGATTTCCAGACCGCGGATCACCTCCCCTTTCGCATCCGAAAACACCTTGCCGTGCTCGCGGGTAATCGCCCTGGCCAGGTCGTCATGATGACGTTCTATCAGTTCCTTGAACTTCGACAGGATACGTCCGCGCTTCAGCGGCGCCGTCTCGGCCCAGGCCGGCGCCGCAGCGCTTGCCGCCGCCACTGCCGCATTCACATCGGCCACGCTGGCCAGCGCCACCTGGGCACTGACTTCACCAGTTGCGGGATTGGTTACATCCTGGCTGCGGTCGCCGGTGGATGCCGTGACGGCGCCATTGATGAAGTGCTCGATGCGTGCGGGCTGGCTCATGGAAATCCTCATAAATGATTGATGTTCGGTGGCGCACAGGATAACGATGCCCAACCGGCAAATCCAATGAGTTATGCTGGCGACCAATATAAGGAATTTTTATAAAGCTAAAACTGATGGATTTCAACCAGTTACGTGCCTTCGTCACCATCGCCCATGAAGGAAATCTGACACGCGCTGCCGAGCGTTTGCACCTGACGCAGCCCGCCGTCAGCCTGCAATTAAAGGCCTTGCAAAGCACGCTGGGCCTGCAGCTTTTTCAGCGCACCGCAGCCGGCATGGTGCTGACAGACGATGGCGCCAAGCTTCTTCCCTTTGCCGAGCGGGTGCTGGCCAGCCTGATGGAATTTCGCCAGGGCGCCGATGCATTGCATTCCACCCTGTCCGGCACACTGTCGATAGGAACCATACTCGACCCGGAATTCATCCGGCTTGGCGCATTTTTAAAGCGACTTGTTGAATCTTACCCGCAGTTGTCTACACAACTTCAGCAAGGCATGTCTGGCTCCGTGCTTCAGCAGATCAGGAATGGCGGACTCGACGTTGGTTTTTACCTTGGGATTCCAGGCAAGGAATTCAGTTATCAGGCCCTGACGTCATTTAATTACTACGTTCTGGCCCCACAGGGATGGAAAAACCGGGTCGCCGGCCGTGACTGGAAAGCGCTGGCCAACCTTCCCTGGATCTGGACGCCTCCCGAATCGGCCCATAACCGCCTGCTCACCAGGGTATTTGCCCAGCACAAGGTGTCGCCACACAAGGTGGCGATGGTGGACCAGGAACCATCGATGCTCGATCTCGTGAAATCCGGTGTTGGCCTGGCGCTGACCAGGGATTCCGTTGCATTGCGGGAAGCCCAGGCGCGCGGCCTGGTAATTGCCGACCAGGTCAGCCTGGCAATGGATTTGAGCTTTGTTTGCCTGGCCAGGCGTGCCCAGGAACCCATCATCCAGGCAGTCTTTTCCCTGTTGAAAACCGTTTGGGAACGGTGAAATTCCTTACTTTTCAACAGCTTGGGGTGTGGACAACTCTATGGATATCCGGTTGCCCGCTTGTGCATAAGCGTGGATATTCAAAACTTCCGATTTTTGTTCAGAAGCTATCACGTTAACATACAAGGCTTATCCAGCCCTTATCCCCGACCCAAGTGATTGATTCGAAAGACGTTAACTGACTTACTCACAGAAAAAATCACCGGTTAACACTATTACTAGATTTGTATACAGCTATTTAAGATAAAACCAGATTCGCGGTTTTACGCGTCTTCCGGGCCTTTGAAAGAGATGAAATGGAAAAAAAACCGCACCGATTCGGCATCATCAGCGCCCTGCATGAAGAACAGGCGGGTCTCATTACGCAAATGCGTGACGCCAAAACCATTACGCTAGGCAAGAGAGACTACGTTCAGGGAAATTTATGGGGAATCGACTGCGTCTGCGTGTTGTCCAGGCTTGGAAAAGTTGCTTCATCTGCAACGGCAGCGATGTTGATCGAGCGTTTCGCGGTATCGCATCTTCTATTTACCGGTGTTGCCGGATCCGCCGATCCGGAAGTGAGGGTCGGAGACATCGTTATTGCAAGTGAGCTCGTCCAGCACGACATGGACACGCGCCCGCTTTTTCCGCGATTTGAAATTCCGTTGACTGGACTTTCCCGATTTCCCAGCGATGCAAAAATCAATCGTTATTTATTGGAAGCGGCCAGCCACTTCCTGCAGCAGGACTTGGTGACCGAAATCTCGGAAGAAAACCGGTTTAACTTTAACCTGCAGCAACCCCGCATACACCAGGGATTAATCGCCAGCGGCGATGAGTTCATTGCCGGCGTTGCAAGACTGCAAGAATTAAAGGTGGATTTTCCCGATCTGCTGGCAGTCGAGATGGAAGGCGCGGCGGTTGCCCAGGTATGTCATGAATTTGACGTGCCGTTTTCCGTGATCCGGACAATTTCAGACAACGCCAACGAAGACTCCGCGGTCGATTTTCTTTCCTTCATTCGCCACGTTGCTTCCGTCTATGCATTTCATACGATGCGCAGGCTATGTGCGCTTCTGTCGTGACTGCGTTTGTTAACACCCCTGCGCCAGGTTTACGCCGTTTATTTAATCAAAGCTTTTGTATACGGATAATAGTAGTTGTTAACGCATGCGCAAAATTGTGGATAACAATAAAAATGCATATGAAATCAAACGCTTGGAAATTTCATAAAGCCTGCATAAGCCCTGTATTCAACAGTGGGCGATTCTGTCCAAGAATCCCGTTCCGCTTTCAGCGCGTTTTATCCCCACACCCTGCACAGCTTATCCAAAGCCTTATCCACATCGCGGAGCCTGAATGAACAGGCCATTAACGGTCGTCGTGAGCGGCCTGGGCATCGCGCAGATCATTACCTGGGGCAGCCTTTATTATCCGATTGCGGTGCTGGGCGAGCGCATGCAGCAGGATTTGCAAGTCAGTTCGAACATCCTCTTTGCCGCCTTTACATTAAGTCTCTCCATTTCCGGCCTGGCCGCGCCGGCAGTGGGCAGGCTGATGGAAGCGCATGGCGCCCGCGTGGTGCTGTGCGCGGGTTCGGTGATGGCCATGCTTGCCCTGTGCCTGCTTGCAGCCGCCAGCGGGCCTTTAAGCCTGTTTGCTGCGGCCTTGCTGGCTGGATGTGCGATGTCGGCCTGCTTATATGACGCCGGTTTCATGGCGCTGAACCAGATTGCGGGTGACGCCTATCGCCGTTCCGTTACCGGATTAACCTTGTTCGGCGGTTTTGCCAGCACGGTTTCCTGGCCGGTATCGCAATGGCTGATGGCCATGGCCGGATGGCGCCAGGCCCTGCTCTTCTATGCACTGCTGCAGCTGCTGGTCTGCCTGCCGCTGCACGCCTGCCTGCTGCCCGGGAATGGACGCAAGCCCGGCAGCCTTCCCGACCGTCCCGCGGCCACGGGCCAGGCCCCCCGGATTGCGTGGCTGGCGCTTGCCTTTGCGTCGGGCAGCTTCGTCCTGTCGGTATTGTCAGTCCACCTGATCGGCATGTTCCGCACGTCCGGCCTGAGCGAAGCGCAGGCGGTCATGATTGCCGCGCTGGTTGGGCCGACCCAGGTGCTCGGACGCCTGCTGGAACTGGGCATGGGTCGCAATACGCGCGCGGTCCACGTCGGCACCCTGACATTCGCGGCAATGATATTGGGCATGACAGCGCTTTTCCTGCTGGATGGCTCGACGCGGCTGGCCTATCTGGTTGCCGCGCTGTACGGCATCAGCAATGGATTGATGACCATCGTCAGAGGCATCGTCCCGGCCGAACTGTATGGCCGCCAGGATTACACCACCTTGCTGGGCCGGCTGGCCCGCCCCGCCTTCGTCGCCCGCGCCCTGGCGCCCTTTGGCTTTACCCTGGCGCTGGCAAGCCTCGGGCAGGTCTCCACGATGCGGCTGCTGTTGGCAATCAGCCTGGTGGCCACCGTGGCTTACTGGCTGGCTGTGCGTGATGCCGGGCGCAGGTATATCAAACGGGCGGCGGACTAGCGGTCGCGGCGATGGTCGTCAGGTGTTCGCGCATCCACTTGTGCGCGAGGTTGCGCGCATCGCGCTCGTGCCACAGCATGTCCACATGGACATCAGGCATGTCAAACGGCAGTTCAAGGTCCACCATTTGATCGCCGATGCCAGTCGAAGCGATCAAATGGCGAGGCAGCACCGTAATCAGGTCGGAATTGGCCACCACCTTGCCCGCCGTGAAAAACTGGTTCACGGTGAGCAGGATGCGGCGTTCCCGCCCTATGCGCGCCAGCGCATCATCCACCAGCCCCCGGGCCCGCCCCGAAAAACTGACAAGCAGATGCTTGGCATTGCAATACGCATCCAGCGTCAGCGGCCCCTTGGCCAGCGGATGATCCCGCCGCATGACACAGACATATCTGCCGGAATACAGGCGCTCGTGTCTGATCGGTGTTGCCAGTTCACCGGAAAGCTGCGCCACCACGCCCGGGAAGAAGCCGATGGCCAGGTCGATGTCGGCGCGCAGCAGCATCGGGCGCGGCTCGCGGGTGGTGAGCGGCATCATCCTGATGTTCAGGCCCGGCGCCTCCTTTTCAATCGACCGCATCAGCGGGGGCAACGCCAGCGCGGCGGTTGCGTCGGCCATCGCCAGCCGGAAGGTCGCTGTTGCCTGCGAGACGTCAAACGTATGAGGCGCCACGGCTTCCTGCAATTGGGCGAGCGCCCTGCGCACTGCCGGCCACAGGCTTTCCGCTCTCGGGGTCGGCTTCACGCCATGTGCGGTCCGCACCACGATGTCATCCTTCAGCGCATCGCGAAGGCGACGGATCGCATTGGATACCGCGGGCTGGGTCATCGCCAGGCGACTCGCCGCGCGGGTCAGGTTCTGCTCGCTCATGACCGCATCGAAGACGCGCAAAAGGTTCAGATCGAGGCTCAGGAAGCTCACCTGCCCACCTCTTTTTCGGTCCAAACCTTATTCATGAGAAACATAACGGGTATCCAAACAGAAAATTGGCTTTCGATCTTATGCCTACTTATACTGCATCGCAACAAAAGAGTGTTTTGAAGATTTTTTTTTACAGAATAATTGGTTGGGAGTTGCGTTATGTCGTTCTTGTCTATTGCCTTTCCGCTTGAAGCCGCCGCCTCGTTCGCAGGCGTCGCCGTTGGCGCTGCGCGACCGCTGATCGGCGTAAGCCTGTTTGCCACTTTGCTGCTGGTGTTCAAACCCCTGCTCAAAGGCCTGCTCCAGGCCGTCGTCCTGATGATGGCGCCGCGCAAGTCGCTGGAAGAGCGGCGCATCGCTGCAAAACTGCGCGGCGTTACGATGCTCAACAGCATGGCGTGCAAGTATGACCGCAGCCAGCCTAACCTGGCCGCTGAACTGAGGCAAATTGCATCGCGCGGTTAAGCGATCTGGTTAAGCAATCTTCTCTTCTATTAATAAATCTGGTTGAGTTGGAAACAATCGAAGAAACTTTTGTTTGCGTCAGATGTTTTTTCAGGTTGTCTCCTCCTCCCACTCGGGAAGGTTCGCCCCTCAGGCAGTTGTCTCGAGGGGCATTTTTTATAGCTTTTTTCTTTGCAGTCGACTGAAATTCAGCGACAGCGTCAGCAATCCTACTGCGCCAAGAATGAGAACAGTGGTTGTGCTGCTGTAATCGGCCAGCAGGCCAGCCAATCCGACGCCGACGGACTGCCCGATAAAGAAGCACGATGCAAACGCCGACACCGCGGCGCCACGCCGTTCCGGCGCCATCTGCGTGGCATTGATCTGCAGGGTATTGTGCAGCATGTAAAAGCCCACGCCAGCAAAGAAGCAGCCCGGAAGCGCCCATATCCAGTGCGGTCCCACGCCGATGCCCAGCAGCGACAAGGCGGCGATCATGCCGCCCCAGAGCGTCAGCCCGGCCTCGCCAAGCCGGCGCACCAGCAGTCTTGCCGCCGTGGCAAACAGCACGCCGCCAAACCCGAAGAGCATGACCAGCAGGCCCGCCCTGGACAAGGGCAGGCCGTGGACCACGTGGACATGGGTGGCGATGAACGCAAATGCGCCGTACAGGAAAAGACCTTCGAGGAACACGGTCGCCAGCACGACTCTGGCCCATCTGCCCGACAACACTTGAGAAAACTCGCGCATCATGCGTCGCACGGCAGCGCCTTCTCCCTGTACTGTCTGTCTGGCATGTTCCGGCAACCGTTTGTTCAGGGAAAACAGCTTCAGGCTGATCAGCACAAAGCCGATGGCAATGCCAAGAAACGGAATGCGCCAGTTTAGGTAATCCGCAGCCATTCCACCCACGAATACGCCGGCTGAAACGCCGAGAATCTGTCCGATCAGAAATCTCGCCAGCACCGGTTGCCGTTCCTCATAGGCGATCACATCGCCTATCCATGCCATGGAAAGCGGAATCAATGCAGCCGCTGTGGCGCCGGCCAAAAAACGTGCCGCCAGCAGCGAAGGAAAATTCGGTGCGATTGAGCACAGCAATGCTGTGATCGCACAGCAAGCGCTTGCCCAGGCGATCACGAGATATTTTCCGAACCGGTCACCCAGAGGACCGAAAAATAGTTGCGAGACGCCGTATGCCACTGAAAAACAGGTAATCACATAGGAGGCGCTGGCCAGGGACACGCCAAAATCCGCTGCCAGGCGGGGCAGCTGTGCATCCGTCAGGCGCAGCGACATGCCGCTGCCGAAAGCGGCCAGCGACAGCGCAAGCACAGCGGTGGAAGGAATACTGGTTGCATGTTTCATAAAGTCAGACGGTGGAATTCCTGTAGTCCTATAGCGCCAGGCGGCTGGCGAAATGCCGTGCCTCGCCGCTCAGCGGATCAATGAAGCGCACCGAGCGGGACAACAGCTTCAACGGTGAAGACACATCGTCTGCCTTGCATGGCAAGGCCTGCGGATAAAACGCATCATTGACGATGGGGATGCCCAGGCTGGCCATATGCAGCCGTAGCTGGTGTTTGCGGCCGGTCAGCGGCTCCAGGCGATACAGCACGTGGGCGCCACGGGTTTCGATCGGCGTGATCACGGTTTCCGAATTCGGCTCGCCGGGCACTTCCTGCATCCGGAAAAAAGGCGTGCCGTCCACCATGCGGCTGCGATAGGTCAATGGAAAGCCAACGCCAGGCAGCGGGCCGGCAAGGGCTTCGTACACCTTTCTGACAGCCCTTTGCTGAAACAGCGACTGGTAGTTCCCGCGGCTGGCCGGATCGACTGAAAACAGCATCACGCCAGCGGTTTCCCGGTCCAGTCGGTGGATGGGCGACAGATGTGCGAGCCCGGTCTTGCGCCTCAACCGCACCAGCAAGGTCTCCTGTAGAAATCGTCCGGTGGGCGTCACCGGCAGGAAGTGCGGCTTGTCAACCACAAGCAGGTGCGCATCCACGTGCAATATGGTTTCTTCGAACGGAATCGGGGTTTCTGGCGGCAGCTCCCGATAGTAAAAGATCTTGGCATTCTGCCGGCAGGCCGTGTCGGCCTGCATGGCCCTGCCGCGGTCGTCCACCACCTCGCCACGCGCCAGCCGGCTTTGCCAGACCGCGCGGGAAATGGCCGGAAACTGCTGCGTCAGGAAGTCAAGCAGGGTGCCATTGCATCCTGCCGGCAAAATGACAAAGCTGGGCGCCACGCCATCGCGCATCGGTAGCGTCATGGCACGTCTGCCCTGATTGCCGCCGGCCGATGACGCCTGCAATGGGCCATGTTCAGTAAAGAACCACGGAACGGATCGATTCACCCCGTTTCATCAGATCGAAGCCTTCGTTGATCCGATCCAGCGGCAAGGTATGGGTGATCAGGTCGTCAATGTTGAGCTTGCCTTCCATATACCAGTCGACGATCTTCGGCACATCGGTACGCCCACGCGCGCCGCCAAAGGCGGAGCCCTTCCACACCCTGCCCGTCACCAGCTGGAATGGCCGGGTGCTGATTTCCTCGCCCGCCGCCGCCACGCCGATGATAATGGACTGGCCCCAGCCCTTGTGACAGCACTCCAGCGACTGCCGCATGGTGGTCGTATTGCCTATGCATTCGAAGGAATAGTCGGCACCGCCGTCGGTGAGCTGGATGATGTGATCAACGACGTTCCCGACCTCCTTGGGATTGACGAAATGCGTCATGCCGAATTTGCGCGCCATGGCTTCCCGGTCCGGGTTGATGTCGACACCGATGATCTTGTTGGCGCCAACCATTTTCGCCGCCTGAATCACGTTCAGGCCGATGCCGCCCAGGCCGAACACCACCACGTTCGCGCCCGCCTCCACCTTGGCCGTAAAAAGCACTGCGCCCACGCCGGTAGTCACGCCGCAGCCGATGTAGCAAACCTTGTCGAATGGCGCATCCGACCTGATTTTTGCAACGGCAATTTCCGGCACGACGATATGGTTGGCAAAGGTCGAGGTGCCCATGTAGTGGAAAACCGGTTTGCCGTCGATGGAAAACCGTGAGGTCGCATCCGGCATCAGTCCTTGTCCCTGCGTGGCGCGTATCGCCTGGCAAAGATTGGTTTTCTGCGATAGGCAGAATTTGCACTGGCGGCATTCCGGCGTGTACAGCGGAATCACGTGGTCACCCGGCCGCAGCGATTTCACGTCCGGCCCCACGTCGACCACGATCCCGGCGCCTTCATGCCCGAGAATCGACGGAAAAATTCCTTCAGGATCGGCGCCGGACAAGGTGTAGTAGTCGGTATGGCAGATACCGGTGGCCTTCACCTCGATCAGCACTTCGCCCGCTCTTGGCCCTTGAAGATCAACGTCCTCGATGGTCAATGGCGCACCGGCTTTCCATGCAATTGCTGCTCTTGTCTTCATTCATGATTCCTTTTAATGACGATATTTTTCTTATCGTGTGCTGATGATGTGCTGATAAACGGAAAGTATAAACGATTAACGAAAAATCCGTAGTCGGTGTTCAACCTTAAGTTCTACAAAAGAAAACTATGTTTTTCTCTATTAATCATTTTTCTCCAAATGGATCGAAATGCATAGATTGGACGAATAACGGTTTTCCGTACACATTTTGTGAGGCGACGATGATGAACAAAAAATGCACTGCATTTCATCCTGAAAAAAAATTGCAGAAAAACCACTCTCATGTATTTCGGTTTAGAAAATTGCCCATCTGCATGACCCTAAGCTGCATCTTCTCATCGAACGCCTATGCATTACCCCAGAACCCCACGGTCGCATTTGGCGACGTGGGGATCACTTCTTCGAATAATTCGCTTGCAATCAATCAGTCCGGTAATAAGGCAGTGATCAACTGGCAGCAATTTAATATCGCACCGGGAGAGACTGTCCGCTTTAATCAGCCGTCGAGTACCGCCATTACCTTGAATCGCGTAACAGGAGTGGACAGTAGTACGATTAACGGTGCATTAATGGCGAATGGCCGAATCTTTATCGTTAATCCGAATGGTGTTTTATTTGGGGAGAATGCCCAAATAAATGTTGGCGGCATCGTGGCCAGTACCCTGGACATCAGCGACGCCGATTTTTTATCCAGCAATTATACATTCCGTAAAAATGGCAATACGCCGCGTTCCGTCGCCAACTCGGGTTCGTTTACGGCTGTCGAAGGTGGTTATGTGGTGATGTTGTCGGATACGGTGAGAAACGATGGGACCATCGATTCTCCGACAGGATCTGTACTCATGGGAGCCGGTGCAGAAGCCACGCTCTATTTCAGCAATCATGCCCTGGTCGGTTATTCGATCTCCAAAGAAACGGCTGCCGCCCTGGTGGAAAATGCAAAAAAAATCAGGGCGCAGGGAGGTACGGTTTCTTTGGTTGCCAGAGGCGCAAACAGCCTGGACCAGGCTCAAAGCGCTGTCGTCAACAACACAGGCATCATTGAAGCCCAGGCATTGAAAAACAAGGCAGGAAAAATAGAATTATCGGCAGACATGCATAGCGGACGTGTCTCCGTCAACGGCACGCTGGACGTATCAGGTGTGGATTACCAGGGTGGAGAGATAAGCACTTCGGCCGCCACTGTGAATGTCGATCCAGATGCCGTCATTAATGCCAATGGCGCAGCGGGAAAGAACGGCGCCTGGACAGTCAATGCCGGAAATGCAACGATTGGCGAAGGTTGGGGCAATATCCACCAGAATGCACTGGATCGGGCTCTGCAAAAAGGCAAGGTCATTATCAACGCACTTGGGACCGGAGCAGATGGCACAGGGAACCTCGTCGTCGATAAACCGATATTCTCTTCAGCTGCAAACAAGCTTTCCCTTAAGGCAGTAGGCGATATTTCCATTAATGAGGCGGTATCTGTCGGAGCAGGCGGCTTGCTGGCCTATGCCGATATTGCTGGCTCCGGAAAGGGAAGCGTGAAATTCTCAGGGCCAGGGAAATTAAGCGCGGAAAACAATGGCGCAATTGACTTGTACACCAATGTTGCCAGCTATACAGACACCACGATGTACAACGGGTTCATCACGACGCCATACAATTTATGGATGCTGGTGAATAACGTCGATCAACTTCAGAAAATCAGTACGAATCTTTCCGGTCAATATGCGCTGGGCCGTGATATCGATGCGAGCGAAACCAGGAACTGGAATGGAGGCGCCGGCTTTACGCCTATAGGAGCGTCATATTTAAATCCATTTGTCGGGAAGCTGGACGGCATGAATCGCACAATATCCAATCTCTACATCAACAGGCCGACCACGGATTATGTCGGCCTTATCGGTAAATCTGAAGGTGAAATCAGGAACCTGGGCTTGATCAATGCATACGTCCGTGGAAGCGACACGGTCGGTACATTCATTGGAGATAACGATGGTGGCGTTCTCGCCAATGTGTATGCAACCGGCTATGTGCGCGCGGAAGGCGATCCAAACATCATGACCTCCGGTAGAACGCTTTTCACGGGTGGACTGGTCGGCTCAAATAGTATGGGGACGAAAGACGGTGGTCTTGTTAGGGGCCAGATTATCGACGCTTATAGCGACGTCACTGTCTCCGGAAACAGCGGCTTGGGCGGGATTGTCGGCTTCAATATGGGATCTGTGGAACGGGTTTTTGCGACAGGAAAAATTGAGTTGACTGGTGATACCAGCGCATCAGTATCAGGCGGCATAGCTGGAACAAATTTCTACGGCGGAAGGATCAGTAACGCTTACTGGTCCAATGACACCACTGGACAGTCAACTGTCACTGGATTGAATTTCGGCGATATCGACACTGCGAGTATCAACAGGAAACTGACGTATAGCGATTTGAAAACAGCCACTCTCGAACCTGAATTCGCGGATAAATGGTATCGATACGATGGTTATTCCCTGCCGCTTCTGAAATCGTTTCTGAAACCGATTACCGTTTATTCACTGGATCAGGATATAAGCAAGGTTTACGATGGGCAATCGGTTTCTCCTGCCGGAAAATATTACTTTTCCGATCAAAACATCAATGCCGCAGCGGTGCAATTTTCGCCTGCCCCCATATCTGAATCATGGGGAGATGCTGGATCCTATTCAAAAATTGCATACAGAGACGTCTGGTCGAACCAGCAGGGTTATCTGATCGAAAAGCCGATGGTAAAGGATTCAGTAACAGTCGAAATAAATCAGCGGCCTATCGTTGTAAAGGCTGTTGCCGATGATCGCATTTTCGATGGATCAAGCAGTTCCGGTTTGCTTCCTGAATTGCCGGGATCCGCTTCGACCAGCAATTATGGCTTGGCGATTGATGAAAGGCTGGTTGCCAATCAGGTATTTGATTCGAGTGAAGTAGGAAATCGAACGCTGCAGGTAAAAGACGTCAATATATTTGACAAAAATGGCAGGGATGTGACGGCGAATTACAAAATTGCCAAACTGGATACGAAAGGTGTTATTCGGGAAAAATCCAATCCGGAAAACCCGGACAATAATAGCGGCAGTGGGGGAAGCCAGGGTGGAAATATCGGTAACGGTGGAGATCAAACAGGCAACAGCGGCAACAACGGCAACAACGGCAATAGCGGCAACAACGGCAACAACGGCAATAGCGGCAATAGCGGCAATAGCGGCAATAGCGGCAATAGCGGCAATAGCGGCAATAGCGGCAATAGCGGCAATAGCGGCAATAGCGGCAATAGCGGCAATAGCGGCAGTGATGGCGGTAATTCCGGAAATCGGGGTGGTAATGCCAACAATGGCGGCAATCAGGGAAATAACTTGGGAAATTCTTCCGGCCAGACTCCACAGACTCCAGCCGGCCCTGATCAGGCCAATAGCGGCGGCAATCGAGATGTGCCGTCATCCAATGATTCGAGCAATGGCGGCACCATCGTTGACAATAGTGGTAATGGCAGTAATCAAGGCCGCGATAATGCTCTCAATACCAACCCGTTGGATCAATTTGTCAGATCGAGTAATTCTCTTGTCTGGCAAAATGTGGACGACGAGCAAACACAGAAGTCGCGTCAAATCCGAAAGATGGGCCGCAATAACGTGGTGCTGACGTTGAAGGACCAAGGCATTAATATTCCTGCTGAGTAAAATGAATTTTTTTTAAATGAGCAGCGCTGATATGGTTTTGTCAGCGCAGACTCATTGTTTTCGCCGTTTGAGCCATTTATAGTCCGGATGCGGATCGGCCGCTCCAGCATGGCCGACTGAATCCGGATTTTCCGAAGACATCACCACGAAGCAAATTCCGTCTCCTGCACGCTGCCTTTGCCGCAATTTTTCCATAAACGCAAGTGCAGCGCGCAAATCAGATTGCGGAAATAGCTCCTGGAAAGGGATACGGGCTTCGTCGCTTATTTCAGTCCAGTAGACCATGTACATTGCAGCTCCGGAGGTAAGTGAGCTTGGCTTCAGGCAGGACAGACTGTTTGTGAACTGGCAAGTTGCACAGATTCTCTAGTCCCTGCATCGAAAGTGGAAGACCAGATGATCGCTTAATTACACCAAAAATTTCCGAGGGAGTATTTTTCTGCTGCTGTTCCTATGAGCGCATTGATGACCTTTTGTCAGCCTTTACATCATCGTCGGATATAGGCTCAAGCATGGACTGCTGACGGATACTGGCTGCAGTCACATTTGCTGCAGCCATTTATTGACAGCTTCCGGGCCGTAGCCAGTAAATGGCTTATGCCCGGTTATGACGTATAGATTGCTTGCGCTATCCACCAGGGGACGCAACTGATTGAATACGGTTTGAGGAGTGAGATTGGTGGTGATTGCGTAGCTACTTGCCGACAGCCTCGCCCATGGAAATTTTTTGATTGCAATGACCAGGTCAGAGTAGGGAGCACCAACCGGGCTGAGGTCATAGACAATGATGAGAACGGCCATGCGGATTCCTGACAGGAGAAAATAAAAAGCGCGGCCAGGTTTCCCCTGCCGCGCTTGTGTGTCTCCTCTACCCGCCTTTTGTTCGCCAGGATTACTCATGGCGTATAGCTTGCCGCTGGAAATGTTTAGCAGGCGCTTAACCAACCGCCTGCTGAACAACTGCGCTACGCCCTTACCTAGTTCCTCAGGCCTTCAGACGCTGTTCCAGCTTGCCCTTGGCAGCTTCCAGTGCCGGCGGCAGCTTGTGCTTGAGCTTGTCAAACAGTTCAGCGTGCAACTTGAGTTCGTCTTCCCAGGCACTGTTATCGATCGAGGTGATCTTTTCGTACTTGTCACGACCGAATTCCAGGCCGTCCCAGTGCATGTCTTCATAGCGTGGCGTGACGCCAAACAGGTGTTCGACGCCGTCCGAAGCCTTGCCCTCGATGCGTTCCAGCATCCACTTCAGCACGCGCATGTTGTCGCCGAAACCCGGCCAGACGAAGCGGCCATTCTCGTCGGTACGGAACCAGTTGACGCAGTAGATACGCGGCAGGGTCGCGCCGGTAGCGCTCAGCTTTTCGCCGATTTCCAGCCAGTGCTGGAAATACTCGCTCATGTTGTAGCCGGCGAATGGCAGCATCGCGAACGGATCGCGGCGCACCACGCCTTGCTGGCCCGTTGCGGCGGCGGTGGTTTCGGATCCCATGGTGGCAGCCATGTAGACGCCTTCAACCCAGTCGCGCGCTTCGGTGACCAGCGGGACCGTGGTCGAACGGCGGCCACCGAAAATGAAGGCCGAGATCGGCACGCCGGCTGGGTTGTCCCAGGACGGGTCGAGCACCGGGTTGCTGGTGGCCGAAACGGTGAAGCGCGCGTTCGGGTGGGCTGCCTTGCGGCCGGTTTCCTTGGCGATTGCAGGCGTCCAGTCCTTGCCCTGCCAGTCGATCAGGTGCGCCGGCGGCTCTTTGGTCATGCCTTCCCACCAGACGTCGCCGTCATCGGTCAGCGCGACATTGGTGAAGATTGTGTTGTCCTTCAGCGATGCCATGCAGTTGTAGTTGGTGTCGCTGTTGGTGCCCGGTGCAACGCCGAAATAACCGGCTTCCGGATTGATCGCATACAGGCGGCCGTCGGCGCCCGGCTTGATCCAGGCGATGTCGTCGCCGATGGTGGTGACTTTCCAGCCTTCGAAACCGGCCGGTGGAATCAGCATGGCGAAGTTGGTCTTGCCGCAGGCCGACGGGAAAGCCGCCGCGACATAGTGCTTCTTGCCTTCCGGGTTTTCAACGCCCAGGATCAGCATGTGCTCGGCCAGCCAGCCTTCTTCGCGGCCCATGTTGGAAGCGATCCGCAGCGCGAAGCACTTCTTGCCCAGAAGCGCGTTGCCGCCGTAGCCCGATCCATAGGACCAGATTTCGCGGGTCTGCGGATAATGGACGATGTACTTGGTGGGGTTGCATGGCCACGCCACGTCCTTCTGGCCCGGCTCCAGCGGCGCGCCCACGCTGTGCACGCAAGGCACGAATTCGCCGTCGCTGCCCAGCACCTCGTACACCGCGCGGCCCATGCGGGTCATGATGCGCATGTTGACGGCCACATAGGGCGAATCGGACAGTTCCACGCCGATGTGAGCGATCGGCGAACCGAGCGGGCCCATGGAAAACGGCACCACGTACATGGTGCGACCGCGCATGGCGCCATCGAACAGGCCGTTCATGGTGGCGCGCATTTCGGCCGGGGCCATCCAGTTGTTGGTTGGGCCGGCATCTTCCTTGTTGTCGGTGCAGATGAAGGTGCGGTCTTCAACCCGTGCGACGTCCGACGGGTCGGAGCAGGCCAGGTAGCTGTTCGGACGTTTTTCCGGGTTCAGCTTCTGCATGGTGCCGCCTTCGACCATCAGGGCGCACAGGCGGTTATATTCTTCCTCGGAGCCATCGCACCAATAGATGCTGTCGGGCTTGGTCAGTGCGGCGACTTCCGCGACCCAGCTGATCAGTTTCTGGTGTTTGACGTAAGACGGGGCCTCGACGGCGGTGACGCCGTTCATTACAGGCTGATTCATGAGTACTACCTCCAATGCCAATAAAAAAAATCTGTCCCGGCACGGCAGGATCGTCGCTGTTGCTGGCACAGCAAGGTGCGCCACGGCGGTCTTGTCGAAACGCTAGCAATCTGCCGCGCCGCCCGCGCTGGAAAACAGCGTCAGGCTCAAGGGTGAAAAGCGGACTCTTGCTCAAAATGGTGGGTGATTGTACACCTGTCTTTTTTGCAAATCCAATGACCAAACACAAGTTTGGAGGAAATAGTAGCCGACTGAAATAGTAGGCTATTAATGGATAACATATTGTTTTATTGAAGAATTTTATTCTGGAAATTGCTGCAATGCGCCATTTTTGGTCGTCTTCTGCATTTTCGGTAAAGGCGGGCTATCATTTCCCGCGAAACAATTCTTTTCCTCCCAACGCACTCCCCCGATTCCAGGAATTCTTGATGAAAATTGCAATTCTCGACGATTACCAGGACGCCGTCCGACAGCTCGATTGTTTCCGTCTGCTGGACGGGCATGAGGTCAAGGTGTTCAACAACAGCGCGCGCGGCGTCGGGCAGCTGGCGGTACGGCTGGCGCCGTATGAGGCGCTGGTGCTGATCCGGGAGCGCACGGCGATTTCCAGGGCCTTGCTCGAGAAACTGCCCAATCTGAAGCTCATTTCCCAGACCGGCAAGGTCAGCGGCCATGTGGACGTGGATGCCGCGACGTCGCTCGGCGTGACCATCGTCGAAGGCAGCGGCGATCCCACCGCGCCGGCCGAGCTGACGTGGGCGCTGGTGATGGCAGCCAGCCGCCGCATCACCCAATACAGCGCCAACCTGAAACAGGGACTCTGGCAGACCGCCTCGCTGGCGCCGCAGCATAACCGGCTCGGCGCGGCGTTGAAAGGCAGGACGCTGGGCATCTGGGGTTACGGCAAGATCGGCCGCAAGATGGCGTCCTATGCGAAGGCATTCGGCATGAAGGTGCTGGTCTGGGGGCGCGCGCCCAGCCTGGAGGCGGCGCGCCAGGACGGCCACGGCGCAGCGGCCAGCAAGGAGGAATTCTTTGCGCAGTCGGACGTGCTGACATTGCATCTGCGCCTGAACGACGCCACCCGCGGCATCGTGCAGGCAGCCGACTTGGCCGCAATGAAGCCGACGGCCATCCTGGTCAATACCAGCCGGGCCGAGCTGATTGCGCCCGGCGCGCTGGAAGCGGCGCTGACGCAGGGCCGCCCGGGCCAGGCCGCGATCGATGTGTTCGAGCAGGAGCCGCTGCCGCCCGATTCCCCGCTGCTGCGCATGGAGAACGTGCTGGCCACGCCGCACCTGGGCTATGTGGAAAAGGATGGCTACGAACTGTATTTCGGCGCGGCTTTCCAGAATGTCGTCGATTTCGCCAGGGGCGAGCCGAAAAATGTGCTCAATCCCGAAGCGCTCGAAGGCAAGGCTTCCGGGCCGGCTCAGTAGGTCTTGTAGGGCAGGAACTTGCCGGACAGGACCACATTAACGCGGTCGCCCTTGGGATCTTCCTGCCGCTGGATGTCCATGGAAAAGTCGATGGCGCTCATGATGCCGTCGCCGAATTCCTCGTGGATCAGTTCCTTGATGGTGCTGCCGTAGACATTCACGATTTCATACCAGCGGTAGATCAGCGGATCGGTCGGCACCGCGGTGGCCAGCGATCCCTTGTACGGCACGATCTGCAGCCAGGCGGCTTCCTCGTCGCTCAGTTCGAACAGGTCCTGGGCCGCCGTGGCCTGGGCTTTGGTGAAGGTCATCTGACCCAGGCAGGCTGCCGTGGTCCACTCCTTGCTCTGGCCTATGCGGGTGGCGATGTCGCGCCATTGCAGGCCTTTCCTGACTTTGGCGGCGAGTATCTTGCTGGTGACTTGCATGCGGTCCATGGCTGCTCCTGTGTGGTTGACCGCCCGTTTCAGCAAGAGCCATGCCATAAAATTGCGGGCTGGAAGCGCCAGTGTGGTGCATAGCGGAGCGCCCTGCACAGGGCCAGGGCGCTCTGCGCCCGAACGGCTCAGGCGGCACCAGGATGGATGGCCCCATGACGAGGTGCGGCGCGGTGTCGCAAGCCGGTGCACGGATCGATGTGGCCGGTGTCGTCAAGCCGGGCAGGCGCAAATCGCCTGAAAAGATGAAGGAGAAGCAAGGATGGTGATCGTCAGCGTCAATACCGCCCCTGTGGGCAGCCTGTTCGGCGCGCAGGCGGCGGCGCAACGCCATGTGGCGACCGGTATCCACAAGGCGGCCCGCACCGGGCCGGTGGTGGTGGGACGGCTGGGACTGGACGGCGATGCGCAGGCCGACCGCAGGCTGCATGGCGGTCCGAACAAGGCGGTGTATGCCTATCCGGTCGAGCATTACGCCTTCTGGGAAGCGCAGCGGCGGCGCGCCGGCAAGGGCGACGCGGCGCTGGACTATGGCGCGCTGGGCGAGAACCTGACCATTGAGGGCCTGCTGGAACACGATGTCTGGCTGGGCGACCGGCTGGCGCTGGGGCGGCTGCTGATGGAGGTCAGCGAAGTGCGCACGCCCTGCTTCAAGCTGAATGTGAAGATGGGCCTGGCCAATGCGGCAAGGCTGATGGACCAGAGCGGCGCCACCGGCTTTTATCTCAAGGTGCTGCAGCCGGGCTTGGTCAATGCCGGCTAGACGGCGCGGCTTCTGCCCGGTCCGCGCCAGTTGTCCATTGCGCAGATCAACGAACGTCGTCGGACGGGACGCCAGCCGGATTTATTCTGAGTAGCCGGATCGCCGGCACGCTGGTCCAGAGGCCGGCCCAGCCGGGCGGCCACGGCAGCGCCGGGCCGGCATAGTCCGGCACGCCGCGCCGCACCGCGATCACCGGCAGGCCTTCCGGTTGCGCCTGGCGCTGGTCCCATCCCAGGCTGAAGGCGTAGTCCGGCAGCAGCGCTTCGCATACCATCTCGAACCAGGCCGTATGGTCCTGGTCGCGGCCCAGGGCCTGGGCCATGCCCTGCGGATCGAACCTGGCCAGCGCGCTGCCCAGTTCCTGGGCGTCGGCGCCCGGCGCGTCGCCCCAGCCCATAATGGGATTGAGGTTGTACTCGGCGCCCGACCCATACCAGCCCTCGCGCCACGGCCGCTGCATCCAGTTGCGCGGCCCGGTGAACAGATGCCAGCGCCAGTGCAGGCCGGACGCCTTGGGCCAGCTGTACAAATAGAGCCGCTGGTAGCCGGCGCGGTGCAGTTCACGCACCATTTCCATCAGGCGCGCATGCGGCATCCGCGCCGGCGGCTGGCGCCGGAACAGGATCGGCTCGCCATCCGCGTGCTGCACCTGGTCGGACGACAGGTTCAGGTCCAGCGTACGCCCTTCCGCACCGAAACGCGCCGAGATCCACCCGGTCAACAGGTTGACCGAGGTGATCACGCCATAGCCGCGATAGCGATGGAAAATAACGGTTCCGGGAGCAACGGGTTTCATGTTCGAAAGGGAAAGGAGGGCTTGCAGGATGCCAGTGTAGCGGTATTCGCCGCGTGCCTGACAGGCGAATTTCGCCGGGCGGGAAAAGGCGGATGCCATGCTTTGATTCATGATTCATGCCGGAAATTCCCGACCCGGCAAAATTTTCGCGTGGCCGCGGGTGGGAGCCTGCACGGCAACAGGCTTCGATGCGAAACCTGCGAAAAACGAGGGAGGTGTGGTCGCAGCGACAAGCCAGGGTGGTTCCCCGGACGCAGGCGGCAATACCGAATCGAACCGCTTTCTCGCGCGTTGCAGCCGCCGGTCCTTCTGCCGCGCAGGCTCCTGGACTATGATAGCCGCGGTCTGCCACTTCCTTCTGCCCTGTCATGAGCGTTTGCATCCTTGCCGCCGGCGGCACCTTTGAAAAACACTACGATGAAATCGCCGGCAAGCTGGGCTTTGGCGCCAGCGTGCTGCCGACGGTCATTGCCCGCAGCCGCATCAGCCAGCCGGTGAGGCTGGAGCAACTGCCCCTGCTGGACTCGCTGGACATGCAGGACGCCGACCGCGAGCGCATCCTGCAGGCCTGCAGCCGGGCGCCGGAACAGCGGCTGGTGATCGTTCACGGCACCGATACCATGCCGGAGACCGCGCGCCTGCTGGGGCCGGCGGGGATGGACAAGACCATCGTGATCACCGGCGCAATGATCCCCTATGACATCGCCAATTCGGATGCGCTGTTCAATTTCGGCATGGCCTTCGGCCTGGTGCAAACCCTGCCGGCGGGCGTTTATATTGCGATGAGCGGCCAGGTGTTCAGTTGGGACAATGTGCGCAAGAACCGGGCGCAGGGCGTGTTCGAGACGCTGCAGCCCTGACAGCCAACTTTCAACCCTGACGTTTGATGCTTGCCGCATGGCGTTCACCCGCCAGGCGGCGCGGCAGCCGCATCGGCTGCCTGGTTCCCCGCTCCCTCGCTCCCGCTCCGCCTTGCATCAGGCGTCTGCCCGCTCCTGGAAGTAGCGTAGCGAACGAAACAGCGGCCCGATGGTGAGCACGATCACCGACATCCTGATCACGTGAAAGGCAGTGACGATGGGCACGCCCAGCTGCAGGGTGCGCGCGGTCAGGCTCATTTCGGCGATGCCGCCCGGCGACGTGGCCAGGATGGCAGTGGCCGGGTTGATGCCGCTGACCCAGGCCAGCAGCAGGCCGAATCCGCCCGCCACCAGGATGGCCAGCAATGCGCACAGCGCCACGCTGGCCAGATAGCGCGGCGCGGTGTGCAGGAATTCCGGCGTAAAACGGGTACCCAGGGAAATGCCGATGAACAGCTGGCCGAAATGCGTCATCCATTCCGGCAGCGCAGACAGGTTCACGCCGAAGGCGGTGAGCAGAATCGATACCGCGAGCGGGCCGATCACCCAGTTGTTCGGCCAGCGCAGGCGCCCCAGCAGCAGTGCGCCGCTGGCGGTCAGCAGCACCAGAAGCGCCAGGCCGTCATAGTGCACATCACGGGCGCCGGGAACGAAGGGATCGGCGCCATGCACATCGAGAAACTTGAAGGCGAACGGCACGATGGCCACCACCATCATGATGCGCAGGCTGTGGGCGGCGGCGATGCGGTCGACCGCGGCGCCGTGGTGCTCACCCTGCGCCGCCATTTCCGACGCTCCGCCTACCGCCATGGCGAAGAAGGCGGTGACGCGGTCCACGTCAGACAGCCGGGACAGCAGCCAGGCGCCGGCCAGACCGAGCAGCATCGCAAATGCCAGGCCAGCCACGATCCACACCGCATACGAGGCCAGCACGCCAAGCACCAGCGGCGTGAAATACAGGCCCAGCGCCGTGCCGATTGCCCACTGGCCGCCCTGCCTGACCTGGGCCGGACAGAACAGCGCAATGCCGGCCATGCGGGCAGCGGCGCTTGCGAACAGCGGCCCTATCATCCACGGCAAGGGCGTATGGAGGAGATTGCACAGGCCGGCCGCAGCCAGGCCCAGCAGCAAAGTCAGCAGGAAAGAACGAAGATCGGACGATGAGGCGAACGGCATGGGTCGGGATGAGGTGATCGGGCGTGCGAAATGCGGCCAGCCGGTATTGTAGAGGGCAACAGGGTTTGCGTCCGGACCAGCATTGCAGCCAGGTCAAGATCCGGCGCTGCGCCTGCCGGCTGCGAGCGCGCTGCATGATAATGTTGTGCAATAGCGTGGCGGATTGCTACTCATCGTCGAAGTGTCTGGCATGGGGATGCCGACCAGGTTGCCGAGATGCGCCTTTTCCTCCACGCTGCGCCGCCATGTACCGCAGACATTGATTGCCATAACAGGCACAACGCGACTGTCCCACTTCGTTCAAGGAATGCCATGAATACGCCACGCCAATTCAACCGCAAAGCCAGCGCCTGGCTGATCTCTCTTCTGGTCGCTGCGCTGGCAACGGGTTGCGGCGGCGGAGGCGGCAGCGATGGCGGCGGCGCGGATCGAACGGGCAATTTGCAGCCGGATGGCGTGGTCAGCAACGGCGGCGCGCCGTTCAGCGTTCTCAATGAAGCCGGGGCACCGCGGCAGACCGGCGACATGGCAGCCGATGGCTTCAACTGGTTCAACTTCCGGCGCCAGCAGATGGGCCTGGCGCCCGTTGCGCGCAATGCGCAGGTGGACAAGGCGGCGCTGGCGCATTCGAACTACCAGGCCATCAACGATTTCATTACGCACGATGAAGTGTCCACGCGGCGCGGCTTCACCGGGGCCACCGTATTCCAGCGCCTGCAGTCGGCCGGCTATACCCTTCCTACCAGCAATTACGCCTTTGGCGAAGTCATCTCCGCCACCGGCGACAGGAGCGGCGTCAACGCCGCCGAGGAACTGATCACCGCCATCTATCATCGCTTCGTGATCATGGAACCCAAATTCCTGGAAGCCGGCGCGGGCATTGCCACCGGCAGCAGCGGCTACACCTATTTCACCACCAATTTCGCGACCCGCACCCTGAACCAGGGCGGGCTGGGCAATGGCGGCCTGGTGACCTACCCGTTCAGCGGCCAGCAAAACCTGCCTACCGTGTTCTATTCGAACCAGGAGCAGCCCGACCCGGTGCCGGACCGCAACGAAGTCGGCTATCCGGTCAGCGTCCATGCCGACATCACTTCCACGCTCAAGGTCAGCAGCTTCACCATCAATCCGCGTGGCCGTGCGCCCTTGTCCACCCTGCTGCTGACCTACGACAACGACAAGGAAATCGCCGAACCGTCGGTCGCCGCGATCATCCCCATCGACGTGCTGCAGCCGCAGACCGACTACGACGTGCGCTTCACCGGCACGGTCGACAACGTCGCCGTGGACCGTTCATGGTCGTTCCGCACCCGCTAGTCACGCACCGTCCTACCTTGCCCGGCCGCTGTCCTTGAATACCGACAGCGCTTCCGTCACCCGCCGCGCCTGATCCTGGAGGCTGGCGGCTGCGGCAGCGGCTTCTTCCACCAGCGCGGCATTCTGCTGGGTGACCTGGTCCATGTCGTTGACCGCCTGGTTGACCTGGTCGATGCCCTGGCTCTGCTCCTTGCTGGCCACGGTGATCTCGGCCATCAGCGTGCTGACATGGGTAATGGCCGTGGTCATTTCCTCCATGGTGCGCCGGGCCTGGGTAACCTTGGTCGTACCGCTGTCCACCTTGCTGACCGAGTCGTCGATCAGCGCCTTGATTTCCTGGGCGGCGGCGGCCGAGCGCTGCGCAAGTGCCCGCACCTCGGAGGCCACCACGGCAAAGCCGCGGCCCTGTTCGCCGGCGCGGGCCGCTTCCACCGCCGCGTTCAGCGCCAGGATATTGGTCTGGAAGGCAATGCCGTCGATGACGGAAATGATGTCGACGATGCGGTGCGCCGCCTGGCTGATCTCCTGCATGGTGGCGCCTGCCTCGCCGACCGCCGCGCCGCCGCGCTCGGCAATGCTGCAGGCCTTGCCGGCGAGTTCGCTGGCATTGACCGCATGGCCGGCGTTCTGCTTCACGGTGGAAGCGAACTGCTCCATGCTGGACGCGGTTTCTTCCAGACTGGAAGCCTGCGCCTCGGTGCGGCCGGACAGGTCCATGTTGCCGGCGGCGATTTCGCGGGCGCCCACCAGCATCGTATCCATGCCGGCACGCACGTCGCCGATGATGGAACGCAGATTCACGTTCATTTGCTGCAGGCCCTGCATCAGCTGGCCCATCTCGTCGTCATTGCTGCTGTTGAAGCTGGTCGCCAGGTCGCCGCCGGCAATGGCGCGCGCCGCCTGCACCGCGTCGCGCAGCGGCGCAAGGACGCGGCCATGCAGGCTGGCCCACAAGCCCAGGCAGATCGCCATGCCGGCGATTTCAGCACCAATGCGCCAGCCTGCGTTGCCCTCCATCCAGCCGGATATCGCCAGGCCGGCCAGAAGCAGGTTGAGCGCACCCATGGCCAGGCCGATGCGGGTTGAAAGCCGCAGGCGTGCGAGGGCGGCAAGCCGGCCGCGCCAGCCGCTGCGGACGATGCGGCCATTGCGCACCATCAGTGCGCAGCCCGGGTTTTCACGCAGCGCGCGGTAGGCCGTCTCGGCTTCCCGGACCGCGGCCCGGTCGGGGCGTCCGCGCACCGACATGTAGCCGACGGTCAAGCCGTTTTCGCGCACTGGCGTGACATTGGCCAGTACCCAGTAGTGGTCGCCATTCTTGCGCCGGTTTTTTACCAGGCCGGTCCAGGGACGGTCGTCCTTGAGGGTCGCCCACATGTCGGCGAAGGCTTCGACCGGCATGTCCGGGTGGCGCACCAGGTTTTGCGGGGCGCCCAGCAATTCCTCTTCGGCAAAGCCGCTGACTTCGATGAAGTAGTGATTGACGTAAGTGATGTTGCCGTGGGTATCGGTCTTGGAGACGATCGCCTGGCCATCCTGTAATTCATATTCGCGCTGGGTGACTGGCAGGTTCATCCGCATGGCGTGCTCCCTAATTATTTCTGGTGAGCAATTATCGTATCCACGACGAATGTTAAAAATTGATCTGTATCAATATTTATTGACCATGGGTAACAATTTGCGTGGTGTTGTTGGTAAAAGACAGTTACAGCCCGGTCGCCGTCTTATTTGCGTGACACGTAGTTATTGCCTTCCAGGTAGAACCGCAGCGGTCGTGCCGCCCACTCGCCGGCATAGTCGACGCCGATCCTGGGCCGCTTCACCACCGCAACCGCCTCGCCTGCCGGCCGCGGCAGCACATGCAGCGTCGGGCTGCAGAAGTCGTGGCTGTTCAGGCGCCGGTCTATGCCCATGGCCTTGCACAGCAGACCCGGCCCGCTGGTCTTGCCGTGCAGGTTGCGCACCGGCTCCAGCGCCCGCAGCAGCACCGCGGTGCCCTGCCCTTCGGCCTCGGTGACGATGTTGAGGCAGTGATGCATGCCGTAGATCAGGTAGACATAGGCATGGCCCGGCGGGCCGAACATTACCTGTGTGCGCGGCGTGACGCCCTTGCTGGAATGCGCGGCCAGGTCGCCCACGCCCAGGTAGGCTTCGGTTTCGACGATCCTGCCGACGCGTTCGACGCCGTCGACCCGGTGCACCAGCAGGCAGCCCAGCAGGTCGCGGGCCACCAGCTCGGTGTCGCGATCGAAAAAAGCCCGTGGCAGCCACGGCGTTCCGGCTGGCGAAGCAGCGCTTGCGTGTTCAGACATCCGGTGATGCTGCCATAGAATGCGCAGCCCGGATTTGCACGCACGCATCCAGTGTTGTTAGTTCATGCACCAAAAGTTTGCGTGCCCGCCCTGCGCAGTTAGAATGTCTGACCGCAAAAAATTGCCCACCTGCCAATCTCGAGCCATGCCTATCAGTCCGCGTCCCACCACCATTTTCCTGGCCATCCTGTCGTTGTGCGCAGCAGCGGCCGGCGTGCCGGCACAGGCGCAGACCAGCACGGCGACATCTTCCGATCCCACCCTGGGCGAGATCGTGGTCAGCGGCAGCCGCAGCGAGCAGCGGCGCTTCGATGTGCCCGGCGCGATCGATGCGGTGGAGGTCGATCCCATGCGGCTCGGTTCGCCGCTGGTCAATCTGTCAGAACTGATGTCGGCCGTGCCGGGCACGCAGGTGCGCAACCGGGAAAACTATGCGCAGGACCTGCAGCTGTCGGTGCGCGGCTTCGGAACCCGTTCCACCTTTGGCGTGCGCGGCGTGCGCATCCTGATCGACGGCATCCCGGCCACCATGCCGGATGGCCAGGGCCAGGCTTCGTCCATCAGCCTGACCTCGGCCAAGCGCATCGAACTGCTGCGCGGACCGCTGGCCCAGCTCTACGGCAATGCCGCCGGCGGCGTGCTGCAGGTGTTCACCCAGGATCCGCCGGTGTCGTCCACGCCGAAATTCGGCGTCGCCGCCGGCATCGGCTCGGACAACCAGCGCCATCTCGACCTGTCGGTCGGCGGCGGCAGCGAGACGCTGGGCGCGCTGCTCGACGTGTCGCGCTTCACCACCGATGGCTACCGCGACCATAGCGCCGCGGAGCGGACCCAGGTCAATGCCAAGGTGGTGGCGCGGCCGTCTTCCTCCACCCGCATCACCGGCGTGTTCAACAGCTTCGACCAGCCGCTGTCGCAGGACCCGCTGGGGCTGACCCGGTCCGCCTTCGGCAGCAATCCGCGCCAGGTGATTCCGGCTGCGATCCAGTTCAATACCCGCAAGACGATAGACCAGCAGCAGGCCGGCATCGTGGTCGAGCATGACCTGTCGCCGAGCGACCGCATCAATGCGCGCGTCTACGCCGGCCGGCGCGACGTGTTCCAGACCCTGTCGATGGCCGGCAATCAAAGCAACGCGCAGACCGGCTTCACCACTTCGGCCGGCGGCGTGGTCGACCTCGACCGCAGCTTTGGCGGCGTCGGCCTGAACTGGGTGCACAAGACCCGCCTCAACGACATGCCCCTGCAATGGACGCTGGGCGTGGAAGCCGACCGGTTGAAGGAAACCCGCAAGGGCTTCGTCAACAATGCCGGCACGCCTGGCGCACTGCGCCGCAACGAGGACGACACCGCGCGCAACCTGGACTACTTCGGCCAGATCGAATGGGCGTTTTCGCCGCAATGGCAGGCGCAGGCCGGCGTGCGGGTCAGCGAAGTGAAATTCTCGGTCAGCGACAAGTACACCGGCGATGGCCGCAATGACAGCGGCGACGTCACCTATCGCAACACCAGCCCTGTGCTGGGCCTGGTGTGGCATGCCAATGACAATGTCAATTTTTACGGCAACCTCGGCACCGGCTTCGAGACGCCGACCCTGGCCGAAAGCGCCTACCGCGCAGGCACCGCCACCGGCCCCAACTTCCAGTTGAAGCCTTCCAAGAGCAACCAGGCCGAGATCGGCATGAAGTCGCGCAGCGGCCGTCACACCCTGGACCTGGCGCTGTTCGCCACCCGCAGCCGCGATGAAATCGTGCCCGAGTCGGTGTCGGGCGGCCGCACCGTGTTCCAGAATGCAGACCGGGTCGAGAGGCGCGGCATCGAAGTCGGCTGGAAGGCCGACTGGGAGCAAGTCACCACCCGCCTGGCCTATACCCTGCTGGACGCCCGCTTCGACAGCGACTTCACCAGCACCACCGCCGCCGGCGCCAGGCAGAACGTGGCCTCCGGCAACCGCCTGCCCGGCGTGCCGCGCCATGCGCTGTATGCGCAGGCCGAAACCCGCGTCGCCGAAGCCACCACCCTGGCGGTTGAAATGCGCGCCGAGAGCAAGACCTGGGTCAATGACATCAACTCGGAAGCCGCGCCCGGCTATACCGCCTTCAACCTGCGCCTGGGCAAGGAGTTCCGCACCGCCGCCGCCCGTTTCTACCTGTTCGGCCGCGTCGACAACCTGTTCGATCGACAGTATGCCGGCTCGGTCATCGTCAATGACGGCAACGGTCGCTTCTACGAGCCGGCGCCCGGCCGCCGCCTGTTCGTCGGCCTGCGCAGCCAGTTCTGATGGCCTGGTTCGCGGTTTACCTGGGTGCCGGCGCGCTGGTGGGCGTGCTGGCAGGCCTCCTCGGCATCGGCGGCGGCATGACGCTGGTGCCGGTGCTGGCGGCCATCTTCACCCTGCAGGGCTATGCGCCCGACCATATCGTGCATCTGGCGCTGGGTACGGCGATGGCGTCCATCGTCTTCACCTCCGCTTCCAGCGTGCGCGAGCACTGGCGTCTTGGCGGCATCGACACCTCGATCTTCAAGCGCATGGCGCCCGGCATGGTCACCGGCAGCCTGCTGTCGACGCTCGCCGCCGGCTGGATTTCCCAGCGCCACCTGGCGCTGGCCTTCGCCGTGATCGTCTATGCCGGCGCCACCCAGATGCTGCTCAACCGCAAGCCGGCCGCGCACCGGCCGCTGCCGGGACCGCTGCCGCTGTTCCTCGCCGGCCTGGCCATCGGCACCATCTGCGGCCTGGTATCGGCCGGCGGCGCCTTCCTCAACGTGCCTTTCATGCTCTGGTGCGGCGTGCCGCTGCGCACCGCGATCGGCACCGCAGCGCTGCTGGGCATCCCGGTGGCCATGGTGGGCACGCTGGGCTACCTGGCATCGGGCTGGGGCATCGCCCAGCTGCCGCCGTGGTCGATGGGCTTCATCTTCCTGCCGGCGCTGGCCGGGCTGGTCAGCGGCAGCGTGCTGACCGCGCCGTTCGGCGCCCGCATGACGCACCGGCTGCCGGTGCTGGCCCTGAAACGAATTTTCGCCCTGCTGCTCTATGTGCTGGCAACCAAGATGCTGCTGACCTACTGGTAACCACGGCAGGCCGCGGCCGACTCCAACCACTGACATGGAACGATGATGATTCCCACCCTGGCTGAACTGCGCACCGCGCTCGATGAAGGACGCGCCACCTCGCTGCAACTGACCGATGCCGCGCTGGCGCACATCGCCGACCCGGCCGGCGAAGGCGTGCGGGTGTTTACCAAGGTGTATTCGGCGCAGGCGCGCGCCGCGGCCCAGGCTTCGGACCTGCTGCGCGGCGCCGGACTGGCCCACTCGCCGATCGACGGCCTGCCGATCTCGGTCAAGGACCTGTTCGACGTCACCGGCGACACCACGCTGGCCGGCTCGGTGGCGCTGCAGGGCGCGCCGGCCGCGACGGAACACGCGGTCATCGTGCAGCGCCTGCTGGCGGCTGGCGCAGTGATCGTCGGCCGCACCAACATGACCGAATTCGCCTATTCTGGCCTGGGTCTGAACCCGCATTACGGCACGCCGCGCAACCCGTGGGACCGGGCCACCGGCCGCATTCCCGGCGGCTCCTCGTCCGGCGCGGCGGTGTCGGTGACGGACCAGATGGCCGTGGCCGCCATCGGCACCGACACCGGCGGCTCGGTGCGCATCCCGGCCGCGCTGTGCGGCCTGACCGGCTTCAAGCCAACCGCGCGCCGGGTGCCGCTGACCGGCGCATTGCCGCTGGCAACCCGGCTCGACTCGATTGGCCCGATCGCCGCCAGCGTCGCCTGCTGCGCGCAGCTCGATGCGATCCTGGCCGGCCACGCCCAGCCCTTGCCCAAGCCGGCGCGGCTGGCCGGCATGCGCCTGGCCGTGCCCACCAACATCGTCCAGGACGGCATGGACAGCCATGTCGCAGCCTCGTTCCGGGCCACGCTGTCGCGCCTGTCGGCGGCCGGCGCCGTGCTGGAAGAAATCGTCGTGCCGGAGTTCGATGAACTGGCATCGATCAATGCCACCGGCGGCCTGAGCTCGGCCGAAGCCTGGACCTGGCATCGCGCACTGATCGAACGCGCTGGCGACCACTACGATCCGCGGGTGTTGTCGCGTATCCGCCGCGGCCAGAGCATGACGGCGTCCGACCTGCTGGAACTGCTGGATGCGCGCCTGCGCTGGATCGCTTCGCTGGAAGAGCGTATTGCCGGCTACGACGCGCTGCTGATGCCGACTGTGCCGATCATCGCACCTACGCTTGCCGAATTGACCGAGGATGAGGCCTATTACCGGACCAATGCGCTCATCCTGCGCAATCCGACCTTCATCAACTTCCTGGACGGCTGCGCGCTGTCGTTGCCCTGCCAGGAAGCCGCGACGGCGCCGGTGGGCTTGATGCTGGCGGCTGCGGGGGGACGCGACCGGGATGTGCTGGCGCTGGGGATGGCAATCGAGAATTGCCTGCGGGGCGGCTTTTAACGCCTGTCGTGTATCTCCGAAGGGGTACTGGCAACTCACGGGCTCCCTGCGCGCGGAGGCCATGGCAGGCGTCGGGTGACTCCCGTCTCTGGAAAACACCGCGGCGGCCTTGTTTCTTGCTCGAAAGCAAGCCAGGCAATGACAAGCGCTCTTTCCTCAGGAAGTGAGATTCCCGCCCGCTGACGATAAAACCCGGCCCAGGGTGGAAACCAGACTGGCAGCAGATTCCCTGCGCGCGACGAAATTGTCCACCGCTTTCAAATACCTGGCGAATTCAGGATCGTTTTGCGCATCCAGTTCTTCGTCCAAATCGCTCGTCGGGTCATCGGAAAACTGTTTGTAATTTTCCCTGATGTACCTGGCAAGCTCCAGGGCGATCGTCTCGTTTCGCTCGTTTCCTTTTCCGGACTGTTCCAAGACGAATTGAAAGAGAACGAACACGTCCCTGAGACTGGGCTTTCCTGCTTTTAATGCTTCGGCAACGAAGTCTGAAACAGTAACAGGGTCTTTTTTGGGGCGACGTTCCAGAGGGTGAACCCAAGGCGTGTTTGTCGGCTCGTCAGCAGGAAGGTCTTGCGGGAGGCGTTCAAGAAGCTTCTTTGTGATATCAAGGCTATTTTGGATTGCTTTCGTCAATACATACAAGGCATATTTTCTATTTGGTGTGCTCAATTTGATTGGATTGCTCTTTTCAATTAATAATTCAGCAATTTCCGGATTCCGTTTTTTTATTGCAACCAGCAACGCCGTTTTTCCAAAATCATCCTCGTGAGACAAGTCAACTCCGGCGTTGATCAGCAACCGTGCGGCTTCGATGTGACCATTATTAATGGCATACATGAGTGGCGAAGTCTTCTTTTTATCCACAGAGAGCACGCCTGGTGGATTATTCACAGGCAATAAAAAACTTTCAAATAATGTATAGATAATGTCAGATTTTTCGTTTTTCGCCACTCGAGAGAGAAGAAATTGCCATTCTCTTTGCATTTCTATTTTTTTAAACTTGTCTCCCAAGCAGGAATAGATAAGCGCGGAAGCAATTGCAGAGTTTTCTTCTCCCATCGTTTTCTTAAGAATCTTGACGATTTGTCCATATTTATTTTTTAAAACATTTTTAATCTTGTCTGAAAATTCTCCCTGAATTTTTGCCTTTTCGAGAATGTAATTTATTACTAAATCTTGTTGATAATCAATGGCATGTGACAGTGTCTCCCAGTCTATGGCCATCGTTTTTTCATGCTTTTGAATGGAATTATCGATCAAAAGACAAGCGATTTCCTGCTGCCCTGTTGCGATGGCGTGCCATAGAGGCGTGTGGCATTGTTCATTTCTTTGAGAGAGGCTGGCGCCAGCCTCGATAAGACAACGGCTTATAGCTGGTTTATTCTCGCTCAGGGAAAGGAAAAGTAATTTATTTTTGGTGAATTCATCCAAATTCTCTAATAGAGCCTTGTCGCTCAACCTTGGTAAAGTCAAGAACCTCGAGATCAAAACAGTATTTCCTTCGTTTACGGCTTTTTTTAAAGCGCTGGAAAATATGTTGTTTATCCCATAAAGAACTGGCGAGGCGAGCGCCTGTTCAATTGTATTTCTGTAGCTGGAATTTTCCAGGATTTTATCGAAAGCTTTTTGAAACCCAGTTTTGTCGGTGTGTTGAAAAATACCGTCAATCAATTCGATATTTTTCGTTTTGAAGGCAATTGCCAATGGGGTCGCTCTTTTTCCGTTACCCGAAACAATTGCGGATGCGCCATGTTCAAGCAGGAAAAGTGCACATTGGTTCGCCTTGAAATAAGCCGCTAATTCAAGCAGAGCCTGCATGAACGTCTCGATGAGTTTCGGTCTGGATGCTGCCGTCGGTGAAATAAAGAGGGATGATGTCGGTTTCGTGCCGCACTGATCGAGAAGGCTATTCGTCTGGTCTGCAGGTCTTTCCGATAAGGCAGGTCTGCTCTTTCCTGCCAATTTACTTGGACCATGATCATGGGTTGCCGGCGTGGCGCTTCCCCGTTTTATAGACTCACACGATTGGACGGACATGTTTTTTGGAAAGATAGGATGTAGCCGCTTGGAAGGAAAACTTCAATTGTTTGCCCCGATGGACTGGTCGCTTGTCGAAGACTGCTATTTGCAGGGAACAAATTCGCCGTAGCGTCAGATGGGTAATGAACAGGGCGACAGGGTTCCAGCCAGCGGCGCAGTAGGGGCCGAGACTAATGGGACTATCGTGCGATGCTGTTGTGATGCATCGCCATGATGCCGAGTGCCATCAGGAGGATCCATGCCGGCATTGTTGCCGTCTTCCATGGCAATCATCGCTTTGCTGCATGGTCTTCGCGCCAATGGCGTGCCACGGATGCTGGGGCGAATGTGAGCGTCAATGAAAAAAGCCGCCGTGTGAACGGCGGCTTTTCCGCAATGCGAATCGGGTGCTTACTTCATTGCCTTGGCATCGGCCTTGGCGTGGTCATATTGCGCCTTGGCGTCGGCCTTGGCTTTTTTCGCCGCGGCATCCGCGTCCTTCTTGCAAGCGCGCTCATCGGCGCCGCTCAGCTTCTTGCAGGCTTCCTTGGCAGCCTTCTCATCGCCCTCGGCTTTTTCCTTGGCGGCCTTGTAGTCGCCCTCTGCCATTTCCTTGTGCGCTTTCGCATCCTGCTTGGCGGCGTCGGCGGCAAAGGCCGGTGCAGTTGCAGCAAAAAGGCAGGCGGTCAGCAGGGTCAGTAACTTGTTCATGGGGCTCTCCTTGGGTTTTGATAATGGGAACAGACAGCTTAACTGTCGAGCGACAATCCATCGGTACGCTGAGTCACACAGTTATACCGATTGCCTGTCCGTTCCCGTCAAGCCAATCAGCCGCCGTGGTAAATGTTGAGCTGACCATTGGGATCGATCACCGAATTACGGTTGTCGACGCCACTGGCGCCCATGCCTGCGCCCGATCGGCCGGAGGAGTTCATGCCCATGCTGGAGCAGCCGGTCATTACCATGACGAGTAGAACCGCAGCAATTTTTTTCATCTTCTTTCTCCAAGTAATGCGTTGAATAACGCGGTAGTGGATGGACAAGAAGTCAAACGCGCGGTTCCGGGTGTCGCAGCGCAGCATGCGTGCCGTCAAACGCTTGCAGGGTGTCTGTCAGACACCCTGAAACGTTCACTTCCCGAGATGCTTACCGACCGCGTCGGCCGACGTGCCGACCGCCTTGACGGCGTCTCTCAACTGCTCTGCGCTGACGCCGAATTTCTTGCTCCAGTATTGCAGCTCCCATTCCTCGTTGACGTTGACGCGTGAGCGATCCTGTGGGCCGCGGTCATTCAGATTGTCTGCCATGATGCCTCCATGTCGTGATTAAAAAGACAAGTTCATGGTAGCAATGCGCCTGCACGATACCAAGGAAAGGCCGCCTCTTAATGCACCCTTCTTGAGCATGATCACCGGAAGAAGCGCATGGACGCTGCCGGCAGGCCCTCGGCGGCCTGGCCTCCTACTTTCCGATGCAGAACCTGCTGAAGATCACCCCCAGCAAATCGTCCGACGTGAACGCGCCCGTGATGCTGTTCAACCTGTCCTGCGCCAGCCGCAGCTCTTCCGCGAACAGGTCCAGCGCCTGGTCGTTCTGCGCCGCCAGCTCGGCTGCGATGTCGAGGTGCTCGCGCGCTGCCTTCAATGCGATCAGGTGGCGTTCGCGGGCCAGGTAGAGGGATTCGCCGGTCTGCTGCCAGCCGGCGATGCGCAGCAGTTCGGCGCGCAGCAGGTTCAGGCCGGTGCGGTCCGTGGCCGACAGGTAGATGTGGGTGGCGTCCGGCATCTGGTCCACCGTGGCGCGATGGCCGGACAGGTCGATCTTGTTCCACAGCCGGATCACCGGCACGCTGGCCGGGAACCGGGCCATGATCTGCTCGTCGGCCAGGGTCGGGCCGCGGCCGGCGTCCAGCATGTGCAGGATCACGTCGGCGTCGCGCACCGCGCCCCAGGTGCGTTCGATGCCGATGCGCTCTACCTCGTCGCTGGCGTCGGCGGCGTCGCGGATGCCGGCGGTGTCGATGATGTTGATCGGGATGCCTTCGATCTGGATGGTCTCGGTCACGCGGTCGCGGGTGGTGCCGGCGATAGCGGTCACGATGGCCACGTCAGACCCCGCCAGCGCATTGAGCAGCGACGACTTGCCGACGTTCGGCTGCCCGGCCAGCACCACGTTCAGGCCGTCACGCAGCAGCGCGCCCTGCGCGGCCTGTTCGAATACCTGCTGCAATGCCTCGCGTATCCTTGCCAGCTGGCCGCGGGCGTCGGACTTTTCCAGGAAATCGATTTCCTCTTCCGGAAAGTCGAGCGTGGCTTCCACCAGCATGCGCAGGTGTATCACCTGGTCGACCAGGCCGCGGATGACTTTCGAGAAGGCGCCGGACAGCGACTGCGAGGCCGACTTCGCCGCCGCCTCGGTCGATGCCTCGATCAGGTCGGCTACCGCCTCGGCCTGCGCCAGGTCCAGCTTGTCGTTGAGGAAGGCACGCTGGGTGAATTCGCCCGGCTGGGCCAGCCGCAGGCCGATCTCCTGCCCGGCTTCCAGGCAGCGCTGCAGCAGCATCTGCAACACCACCGGGCCGCCGTGGCCCTGCAGTTCCAGCACATCCTCGCCGGTATAGGAATGCGGCGCCTTGAACCAGATCGCCAGGCCCTGGTCGATCACGCTGCCATCGGCGTGGGTGAAGTCGAGATAGGTCGCATGGCGTGGCGTGAGCGCGCGGCCTTCCGGCAGGCGGCAGACGGCGCGCGCCACGGTGTCGATATGTTTGCCGGAGAGCCGCACCACGCCGATGCCGCCGCGTCCGGGCGCGGTGGCGATGGCGGCGATCGGGGTCGAGTCGGGATTCATGCGTTCCATAGTGCGTTATCGAAGGTTTACTCGGTTTCCATGAAAAAAGGCCCGGCGAAGCGCACGGGCCTTTGCTGCTACGACATGGCGCTCAGGTCAGGCCGCCTTCGGTGTCCCGATATTGCGCGTGATGACCCACTGCTGCGCGATCGACAGGATGTTGTTGACTACCCAGTACAGCACCAGGCCGGCCGGGAAGAAGAAGAACATCACCGAGAACACGATGGGCATGAACATCATTACCTTGGCCTGGACCGGGTCCGGCGGCGTCGGGTTCAGCTTGGTCTGGACGAACATCGAAACGGCCATCAGCACCGGCAGGATGAACCATGGGTCAGGCGCGGCCAGATCGTGGATCCAGCCCAGCCACGGCGCATGGCGCATTTCCACACTGGCCAGCAGCACCCAGTAGAGGGCGATGAAGACCGGGATCTGGACCACGATGGGCAGGCAGCCGCCCAGCGGATTGATTTTCTCGGTCTTGTACAGTTCCATCATCGCCTGGTTCATCTTCTGCGGATCGCCCTTGTGGCGCTCGCGGATCGCGGTCATGCGCGGCGTGACCAGCTTCATCTTGGCCATGCTGCGATAGCTCGCCGCCGACAGCGGGAAGAAGGCCAGCTTGATCAGGATGGTCAGCACGATGATGGTCCAGCCCCAGTTGCCCAGGATGTTGTGGATATGGGTCATCAGCCAGAAGATCGGCTTGGCGATGATAGTCAGCCAGCCATAGTCCTTCACCAGTTCCAGGCCGGGAGCGACCTTTTCCAGGGTTTCCGATTCCTGCGGGCCGGAATACAGCTTGGTGTCCATGCTGACCGTCGCGCCCGGCGCGATGGCGCCCAGAGGCAGGATGTTGCCGACGGCATACAGGTTGTTGTCCACTTTCTTGGTGAAGATCTCGCGCGGCGCCTTTTCCGGCGGCACGAAGGCCGAGACGAAGTAGTGCTGCACCATCGCGATCCAGCCATTGTCGGACTTGGTGGCATGGTTGTCCTTGCCGCTGCCGATCTTGTCGAAGGCCAGCTTCTGGAACTTGTCGGCTTCGGTGTAGACAGCCGGGCCTGTAAAGGTGCTGTAAAACTTGGAATCGCCCGGCAATGCGCCGCCATCGCGCAGCAATTGCTCATACAGCGACGGCGACACCGGCGCGCCGGAAACGTTGGTCACGTCATGCTTCAGGTCGATGGTGTAGTCGCCGCGATGGAAGGTGTAGGTCTTGGTCAGCTTTACGCCGCCCTGCTCGGACGTCAGCACCAGCTTGACTTCGTTGCCGCTGTCGAGCGTGCGCGGACCGGGCTGCACGGTGAATGGCGTGCGGTGGTTGGGGAAAGCGCCGCCGATCAGGCCGGTCTGGCCGAGGTAGGTACGTTCCGCGCTGGAATCGAACAGCACCACGTTCTTGGTCGGGTCCTGGGTGTCCTTGTGCTTCAGCAGTTCCAGGCGACGCAGTTCGCCGCCGATGCTGTCGATTTCCGCTTTCATCACGTCGGTGGTGATGGTGATGCGCTCGCCGGCAACCGCGGCTGGCGCGGCATTCGGCACGGCGGCCGGTGCGGCGCCAGGCACTGCTGCGGCGCCCGGCGCGGCGGCTGCGCCCGTGGCCTGCGGTACGGTGTTGGCTGCCGGTGGCGTGCCGGTGGTGCCGGTGGCGGTGGCCGGCTTGGCCTGCTGGGTCGCCGTCGGGAAGAACATCGATGGCTTGCCGGTGTAACGCAACCAGTTGTCCCAAAGCAACAGCATCGACATCGAGAATACAACCCACAGGACGGTGCGTTTGATATCCATATGTTTATTCATCAGTAATCAGCAATTCAGGAGTGAGCGGACGATTTCGCGGGAACCGGATCGAGCCCGCCCGGGTGCCAGGGATGGCATTTGCACAGGCGCCGCGCGGCCAGCAGGCTGCCATGGGCGGGGCCGTGCAGGCGGATGGCTTCCGCGGCGTAGTCGGAACAACTGGGATAAAAGCGGCAGTTCTGGCCCATGAACGGGCTGATGCCCAGCTTGTAGGCCCGCAGCAACATCAGCAGCAAGGGCTTCATGGCTGCGCTCCGCCCTGCTGGCGCAGCGGATGGAACAGGCGGGAGACTTCCAGGCGCAGCGCGGTCTTCAGCGCCGATGTGGTGGCCGGCCCGGCCTTGGTGTTGACCGGCTTGGAAAGCCGGACCACGCAGTCGACCGGGGGCAGCTTGCTCTGGCGGAACAGCTCCCGGGTGATGCGCTTGATCGCATTGCGGGTGACCGCGCGCGGCGCGAAGCGTTTGGCGACGACGACACCCAGGCGCGCATGCGCCAGTTCATTGGAACGCGTATACAGCACGAAATGCGCTGTACGCTGCACGGGCCGCAAACGAAAAACGGATGAGAACTCATCCGTTTTAATGATGCGCTTGTCGCGTGCGTAATCCTGAGGGCGTTCGCCGGTCACGCCAGCAGCGAGCAGTCAGGTGCCGACTTAGGCGGCGAGGCGCTTGCGGCCCTTGGCGCGACGTGCGTTGAGCACAGCGCGGCCACCGCGGGTTGCCATGCGTACGCGAAAGCCATGGGTGCGCTTGCGGCGGACAACGGAAGGTTGGTAAGTACGTTTCATGTTGGTTCTCGCTATTGAGCAGAAATACGGAAAAAGAAAATAGGGCGGAAAGTTCGCAAGCTGCAACCCCGGCGCCGCTGGCGTCGACTTCAGCCACAGCAGGCGCTTGCGGAGCCTGCAGCCGCCACAACATCGACGCTGCTGGCAGTGAACCCGTGATTAAACAGCAGTTTGCGCTTGTTTGTCAATCACTTAGCCTCATATAGATAAGCATGGTGAAATGCGCAAGGCAGTCGCTCAGATCGCCTGCCTGTGGATAACTTTGGCGGTCGCGGGTAGAATACACCAATTCGAAGTCCGCATTCCCGCGATAAACAAACGCAGCCTGGGCCATCGCATCACCGGTCCCGCGCTACTCAATCAGACGATTCATGGAAAATTTCTGGCAGACCTGCTCCGCGCAGCTGGAGCAGGAACTGACGCCTCAGCAGTTCAGTGCCTGGATCAAGCCGCTCGCCCCGCTCGATTTCGAGGAAGGCCGCCTGCGCATTGCCGCGCCGAACCGTTTCAAGCTGGACTGGGTGAAAACCCAGTTTGCCAGCCGGATCAGCACGCTGGCGGCGCAGTTCTGGGAAGAACCGATCGAGGTGCAATTCGTGCTGGACCCGCGCGTGGGCAATGCCCGCCGGGCGGCCGAACAGGCCGGGCCGACCACCACCTCGCAGGTAGCGCCGCGCGAGCGCGACGGCATGCAGTCCGATGCCGAAGTGCGCGAGCCGGCGGCCGACCTGGCCGACTCCCCGCGCCGCGAGCAGAGCAAGATCAACACCGCGCTGACCTTCGAGAGCTTCGTTACCGGTAAGGCCAACCAGCTGGCGCGGGCGGCGGCGATCCAGGTCGCCAACAATCCGGGCATTTCCTACAACCCGCTGTTCCTGTATGGCGGCGTGGGCCTGGGCAAGACCCACCTGATCCATGCGATAGGCAACCAGGTGCTGGCCGAGAATGCCAATGTGCGCATCCGCTACATCCATGCGGAACAGTACGTGCGCGACGTGGTGACGGCCTACCAGCGCAAGGGCTTCGACGATTTCAAGCGCTATTACCACTCGCTGGACCTGCTGCTGATCGACGATATTCAATTCTTCGGCGGCAAGAGCCGCACCCAGGAAGAATTCTTCTATGCATTCGAGGCGCTGATCGCGGCGAAGAAGCAGATCATCATCACCAGCGATACCTATCCCAAGGAAATCACCGGCATGGATGACCGGCTGATCTCCCGCTTCGACTCGGGTCTCACCGTGGCGGTGGAGCCGCCGGAGCTGGAAATGCGGGTCGCCATCCTGCTGAAAAAGGCGGCATCGGAGGGCGCCAACCTGTCCGACGACGTGGCCTTCTTCGTGGCCAAGCACCTGCGTTCCAACGTGCGCGAGCTCGAAGGCGCGCTGCGCAAGATCCTGGCCTACTCGCGCTTCCACGGCAAGGAAATCACGATCGACGTGGTCAAGGATGCGTTGAAGGATCTGCTGTCGGTGCAAAACCGCCAGATCTCGGTGGAAAACATCCAGAAGACGGTGGCCGACTTCTTCAACATCAAGGTCGCCGACATGTATTCGAAGAAGCGGCCGGCCAACATCGCGCGGCCGCGCCAGATCGCGATGTACCTAGCCAAGGAGCTGACGCAGAAGAGCCTGCCGGAAATCGGCGAGCTGTTTGGCGGACGCGACCACACCACGGTATTGCATGCGGTGCGCAAGATTGCCGCGGACCGCAGCAAGAGCCCGGAATGCAACCATGAGCTGCATGTGCTGGAGCAGACATTGAAGGGCTGACGCGCTGCCTGCGCGGCTGTGGATAAGCCGGCGCAGGCAGTGCAGCTTGCAGACAACACGCAGCATGCAACACTTAACACGCAACACAAACCGGCAATCGGAAATACGCAGCAAGCAGTGCATGCAGACGACGCCTGCATGAGATGAGATAGGCAGCATCAACAAAACCGAACCAGAACCAGGATTCTGATCAACCATAAGGAAAAGCCATGCAATTGGTCAAAACTCACAGGGACACGCTACTTCGGCCACTGCAAGTCGTGAGTGGTATTGTCGAGCGTCGGCATACGCTGCCGATTCTGGCCAATATCCTCATCCGCAAGGACGGCGAGCGGGTGTCCTTCCTGTCGACCGATATCGAAGTGCAGATCACCACCCATGCCAACGTGGGCAGCGGCAGCGACATTGCCGCCACCACGGTGGCCGCGCGCAAGCTGCTCGACATCCTGCGCGCGCTGCCGGACGGCGACGATGTCGCGCTGTCGCTGGCCAACAAGCGCATGACGGTACAGTCGGGCAAGTCGCGCTTCGCGCTGCAGACCCTGGCCGCCGAGGAGTTCCCGACGGTGGCCCAGGCCGAGCAGTACAGCGCCACCGTGACCCTGCCGCAGAAAACCCTGAAGCACCTGTTCAACATGGTCCATTTCGCGATGGCCCAGCAGGACATCCGCTACTACCTCAACGGCCTGCTGCTGGTGGTCGACGGCAAGAACGTGATCGCGGTCGCCACCGACGGCCACCGGCTGGCGTTCTGCCAGGTCGAGGTCGACCAGGAATTCCCGCGCCAGGAAGTAATCATCCCGCGCAAGACCATCATCGAACTGCAGCGCCTGCTCGAAGAGAGCGACGAGCCGGTGCAGCTCGACATCGCCGGCAACCAGGTCAGGCTGACCTTTGCCGACATCGAGCTGGTGTCCAAGCTGGTGGAAGGCAAGTTCCCCGACTACACCCGGGTCATTCCCAAGGGCTACAAGAACGACTTCACGATCGACCGCGACCGCCTGCTGCGCTCGCTGCAGCGCGCCGCCATCATGACCTCCGACAAGTTCAAGGGCGTGCGCTGCGTGATCAGCCCGGGCAGCATGAAGATCAGCTCCACCAACGCCGACCAGGAAGAAGCGGTCGACGAACTCGAGATCGATTACGGCGGCGACAGCATCGACATCGGCTTCAATGTCAGCTACCTGCTGGACGTCCTCAACAACCTTAAATGCGACAACGTCAACATCGCGCTCGGCGACGCCAATTCATCGGCCCTGATCACGATTCCGGACAATGCCGATTTCAAGTATGTCGTAATGCCGATGCGTATCTGATGACCGCCGCGAAGCGGCGGCCGGGGGCCCTGCGCGATTGCCGCGGGGCGCAGTACCTCATGTTGTCCAGCACGATGGCAGTCGCGGGACATGCAAGCCTTGCCTGCATGTCCCCTGCCCCATTTGAACTCCGTTTCGATTTTTAGCAGCATCCGTTTTTTAGAAGGCAGCCATGTCCGCGATTCCAACTGAACCGACCAAAGAGCCACAAGCCAACCAGTACGGCGCATCCTCCATCCAGATCCTGGAAGGCCTGGAAGCCGTGCGCAAGCGCCCGGGTATGTACATCGGCGACACCTCCGACGGTACCGGCCTGCATCATCTGGTGTTCGAGGTGCTGGACAATTCCATCGACGAATCGCTGGCCGGCCACTGCACCGAGATTCACGTCACCATCCACGCCGACAATTCGATCTCGATCACCGACAACGGCCGCGGCATCCCCACCGGCATCAAGTGGGACGACAAGCACGAGCCCAAGCGCAGCGCGGCCGAGATCGTGATGACCGAGCTGCATGCCGGCGGCAAGTTCGACCAGAACTCGTACAAGGTCTCGGGCGGCCTGCATGGCGTGGGCGTGTCCTGCGTCAACGGCCTGTCCAAGCTGCTGAAGCTGACCGTGCGGCGCGATGGCAAGCAGCACTACATGGAGTTCGTGCGCGGCGTGCCGCAGAACCGCGAACTCGAAACCATCGACGGCGTGCTGGTGTCGCCGATCAGGGTCACCGGCGAGACCGACAAGCGCGGCACCGAGGTGCACTTCTGGGCCGACGAGGAAATCTTCACCCATGTCGAATTCCATTACGACATCCTGGCCAAGCGCATCCGCGAGCTGTCCTTCCTGAACAACGGCGTGCACATCAGGCTGTCGGACCAGCGCACCGGCAAGGAGGAAGTGTTTGCCTTCGAAGGCGGCACCCGCGGCTTCGTCGAGTACATCAACAAGGCCAAGAACGTGCTGCATCCGACCATCTTCCAGGCCACCGGCGAAAGGCTGTCGGACCAGAACACCAACATCAGCGTGGACGTGTCGATGCAGTGGAACGACGCCTTCAACGAGCAGGTGCTGTGCTTCACCAACAACATCCCGCAGCGCGACGGCGGTACCCACCTGACCGGCCTGCGCGCGGCGATGACCCGCGTGATCAACAAGTACATCGATGAAAACGACTTTGCCAAGAAGGCCAAGGTCGAGATCGCCGGCGACGACATGCGCGAGGGCCTGACCTGCGTGCTGTCGGTGAAGGTGCCGGAGCCGAAGTTCAGCTCGCAGACCAAGGACAAGCTGGTGTCGTCCGAGGTGCGCGGCCCGGTCGAGGAAATCGTGGCCAAGACCCTGGCCGACTACCTGCAGGAAAAGCCGGCCGACGCCAAGATCATCTGCGGCAAGATCGTCGAAGCCGCGCGTGCCCGCGAGGCGGCGCGCAAGGCGCGCGACCTGACCCGCAGGAAAGGCGTGATGGACGGCCTGGGCCTGTCGGCCAAGCTGGCCGACTGCCAGGAAAAGGACCCGGCGCTGTGCGAACTCTACGTGGTCGAGGGCGACTCGGCGGGCGGCTCGGCCAAGCAGGGCCGCGACCGCAAGTTCCAGGCCATCCTGCCGCTGCGCGGCAAGGTGCTGAACGTGGAAAAGGCGCGCTTCGAGAAAATGCTGTCGTCCGAGCAGATCACGACGCTCATCGCCACGCTGGGCACCTCGATCGGCGCCGATGAATTCAACATCGACAAGCTGCGCTACCACCGCATCATCATCATGACCGATGCCGACGTCGACGGCGCCCACATCCGCACCCTGCTGCTGACGCTCTTGTACCGGCAGATGCCCCTGCTGGTCGAGCGCGGCCATGTGTATATCGCGCAGCCGCCGCTGTACAAGGTCAAGCATGGACGCGACGAGCGCTACCTGAAGGACGATGTCGAGGAAGCCGGCTACATGATGCAGATCGCGCTGCATGACGCGGCGCTGGTGCCGGCCGAACATGCCGAGCCCATCACCGGCGACGCGCTGGCCGAACTGGTACGCCAGTACAACACCGCCAATGCCATCATCATGCGCCTGACCCGCGCCATCGACAGCGCGGCGCTGTCGGCCATCATGACCGGCGTCACCCTGAAGCTAGACAGCGTGGCCGATGCCGAAGCCTCGGCGCAGGCGATGCGCGACGCGATCAAGGACCCGAGCGTGGAAGTGGTGGTGCGCTCCGATGAACTGTCGGACAAGCACATGCTGCGCATCCAGCGCATGCACCATGGCAATGTGCGCGTGTCCGTGATCGATGCCGACTTCATCGACAGCCCCGACTACGCGGTGCTGTCGGCGGCGGCGGCCACCTTCCGCGGCCTGATCGGTCCGGGCGCGCTGGTGCGCCGGGGCAGCGGCGAGAAGGTCAGGGAATCGGCCATCACCGACTTCCATCAGGCCATGGCCTGGCTGCGCGACGAGGCCGAGCGCGGCGTGTCCAAGCAGCGCTACAAGGGCCTGGGCGAGATGAACCCCGAGCAGCTGTGGGAAACCACGATGGACCCGAAGGTGCGGCGCCTGCTGAAGGTGCAGATCGAGGACGCCATCGCGGCCGACCAGATCTTCACCACCCTGATGGGCGACGATGTCGAGCCGCGCCGCGCATTCATCGAAATGAATGCGCTGCAGGCTGGCAATATCGACGTTTGATGGGTTCTGTAGCGGGAACCATAATGTGAGATTTTGGGAAGCATCCATTGAGACATTTATCGGCGGATGTGCCTCGATAGCTCAGATTGATGGCGTCTAGCCCACCGTGACTCCGTAAATAATGACGGCCGCCTCATTGAGGTGGCCGTCGTTCTTTCAAGCCACGAAACAATCCTGACCGCACACGTCACAATATAGTCTGGACTGCATTGGGAGGCTCGTTCACAAGCTTCGGAGTGCGTGTTTCTCTAAGCACTCTTCAGAATCGATGGTCTCGGTACAGGTCCGAAATGACTTGCTGTATCGGCCATAACCAAAAATATTTAATTTCCATAAGCGGCAGAAATGCGCCTCTTCGTACGGAATTTGGGGCCAAGGGGCGGAAATGTGCCGCTTACGGTGATTAGAAGCTTCGCCGACTGTTTGACCGCCAAGCTTAGGTGAGAACAGATATTAGGGCTGAACGCCAAGGTCAAAGACGTCATCGCGAAGTTATATAGGCCGGCACAAGGCACGCAGGCTATCGCGATTTCTCGAGCAGGCGCCGAACGCATTACCTAGATGCAGCAACACCGAATAAGATTGCCGAAAACCTACAGACCGTGGCTTGTAATCCTTCCCCGGCGTAGGTTATTGAGCTGGCAGAATGCGTTGATAATCGGCCGTAAGCGGAATTACCTGTGCTCGCCCGACCCAGGATTGGGATGCCGTCATGAAGCTATGGTGATATGCCCAATGGGCTACGCGAGTCATCGTAGAACTGTCACATACGAAATGACTACCCAGCTCGTTCGCCAACACCGTTCCTTGACGCTCGTTCCTGTCGCACCATTTTTCCAAATGCACGGTGGCCGCCAGCAAATCTCGCTTATCGCTATTGCAAGTCTTATGGGCCAGAACGAAGTTATGTGCCAAGTCTCTCGGATAACGAGCCCAAGGGATGAAATGGTCTACCTCGCCCGTATTGCGCAGTGCGCCTTGGCAGTAGAAGCAGGTATCCGACTGAATCTCCCTTAGCACCGGCCGAGCAGTCGCCAAATTGGCGCGACTCGTCCCGAACAGCGCCTGCTCCAGGTCTGAAGCCTCGCCGATGACTGTGGCGTTGTTCGGATTGGCTCGAATATGGTTAATCCACGCGCTGCGCGCCAACTGCTGGACCAGTCCCTGAAAACGCCGCAAGTTGTACATCACACCCGGCAACAGGCGGATACTCGCGCTTGGTCCAGGGACATACAGAAAATTCACTTCTTGCCGCCGCAAGATTTGTAGGCGCCATAGCGGCATCTCCTTTAGCAGAGCCACCGTTTTCCGGAGAGCGTTGGGCCATTCCGTTGAGGCGCGCGCTTTGGGGAGCGTGCCATGGCGGCTACGGATGTCGTTCAGGAGCAAAACCGTGGCCGCCTGACGGCCATTGTTTTGCATGAGTACGCCAACCTGACCACCGGCGGTGTACGGTATCACTTGAGGCCAATACAACTCCAGAAATTTATCGGCAATGGCCGCATACGACAGGTCAAGTGTGTCACCGGAATCAGTGCCATGTTCCACAGCCAACTCAGTCAGTGCCAGCAATAGCGCAAACTTGTAGGTGGCAACGAATTCGCCTTCTTCGAACAGGCGCTGGATATGGTCAAGGAAGGAGAGTTGTTCCTCCGAAGACGGGATTGCCATCATGGTTAGCGATTGCTCCAATAATCGGCTTTTTCCGCAATTACCCAGCGGACCCCGCCTTGTGGGTCGGGTAAGTCGCCTGCGTACCGGGGAATCAGATGCATGTGGAGGTGCATTACAGTTTGGCCCGCGGCTTGGCCATCATTGATGCCAATGTTGTAGCCCGCAGGGGCAAATTCTTTATCCAAATCGATTTTTGTTTTATCGAGTAGCGCAAGGAGCGCGCTTCGCTCATCCAAAGTCGTGTCAAAAAAAGACCCGATATGTCGGCGCGGAATAATCAGTGTATGTCCAGGGCTGACAGGAAATCCGTCCCGGATTGCAATTGCGAATTCATTCTCAGCGATGATTCTTGCCGTAGGCAGGGTGCAAAAGACGCAAGGCATGGCATGCAATTTGGTTGAAGAGGGTGAATAAGTTACTGACGTAAAAACTGCATTTTCTCATTGTCGAGTACGGAATCCATTTCCCATGCCACAACTTCTATAAAGCGCAATTCCTCTTACGAGCAAGTATAGCTACGGCAATGCTTTCACAGATTCCTTGACTCGTTCCACATTGCCCGGTACTACGTTGATTTGGAACGCGCCCACCTGAGCTATCGAACGAGCTGCGGAATGGCACTCCATGATTTATGCCAAGGAATAGCGCTATGTGATGGGGGACATGACCTGCGCTTTAGCGAGCTTGTCGCAGCGGGCCCTGTCCACCACGGCATAACGTTCGAGCAGAAATCATTTTCTTGAGTGACGGTTTACGAGCACTGAATTTCATGGTTCCTCTCCTGGGCACGGCGGTTGCCGATAAAGCGTCCAGCGCTAATTTTTAACATTAACGCCCGGAAGGAACTCAATTTCAGTGCGGGGAACCAGCTCGCCATATGGAATGGGACGTCCAGCACGTGCCTCGTTCGTGTTTTCAATCCAATGGGCCCAGGCTCGACCTGTCGTCGCGTCATAAACAAGCTTATATAAATATTTCGGTACCCAGGCCTTTCCCGGAGCAATCGTCTTCGGCGTCCCATCAAATACCGGGCCGGTAATGACGTACACATCACCCTTCGCAACGGGTCGGAAACGGCCCTTGCCAAACTTACGGTATCGGCCATAAGCGGTCGTTCAACTCATCGCTTCTATATCTGCTTCAGGGCGGGAGTTGTCGTCCAGTCCGTGTTCCTCAGCGACTCAATAGTCCAGAAAGATTGCGCAAAATCAGGGGCGCCATTACTGATGGATTGAGTCCTTTGATCAAAGCCAAATTGATCACCGTGTCAGCGACTGCTTGAGGACGCACGGCTACTCCATTGCTCTGCACAAAGGGGCCATCAGTCTCGGTCAGAATGCGTTCAACGGGCAATTGCTCGACCAACGCACGGTGACGAGGTCCCTTAAGCATTTCCGAGTTAACTGAAAAATAGCAGCCGAGGTCGATCGCACGCCTCGCCTCGGACAGGGAACCTGTAAACCAATGCAGCACTACCCGGCCTCGTCCGAGCGGTAGACTTTTCTCGACATGTCCCAGCACCTTCGACGCTGATCGAACGCTGTGTACGGTCAAAACCTTGTCACCGTGTTCGGCACACGCCCTCAGCACACGCTCAAATACGCGCTCCTGTGCCGCAAAACTCTTGTAGAACCGCGGACTCGCATCTAGGCCGACTTCTCCGACGTACCTGGTCTCGCTCAAGAGGCTCTCAAAAAGTGCGATCTCCGATTCTCGCTCGCCAACGAGTTGTGGGTGCAGCCCCAAGGCAACGCGAACGTGCTTGGCGTGCGCGGCCATGTCCCGATTCCGAGCCCACGCCTTCGGCGTGGTCGTAACGGTCAACGTCGCGACGCCCTCTCGATCGCATTCCTCGATCAGTGCGGCGTGGTCTGGGTAAAGGTCAAGGTGACAGTGGAAATCGACCCAATTGGGCTTTACAGGGGCCGTCGCGTTCACAGAGGCTCTGCCCTCACGCCTTCGAGGAGCCGGGCAACCTCCTCGAGACCCGCGGCATAGACATTCATATAGGCGGGAAGCTCGTTGGGGTGATCGGAAAGCGGCCCCGGCCTATGAATGTCGAAGCGCGCACGTTCCGGCCGTGAGCGCAACCGCGAGATTGCGAGTTGGAACGACCGGACATGGTTGCCCTCGGCCCGCTCGGAATCGAGGACCTGCGCATGTAGATCCGGAACTTGATATGGCGTGTCATCGTCGATTCTGCCTTCTAGGAGCGAAGCTCGACGGATCAGGCACGGCACGCAGTATCCACAATGCTTGGGCTGGCGTTGACTCTCTTCTTTTGCGAACCGTGTCTTCCCCGGCGACGAGCAGGACATGGTGTTCTTCGCCTGCGTTGCCAGAAATTCGCGCTCAGCGCATCCGAGCGCCATTTGGCCCTTGGTCATCAGACCGTACCGGTTGTGCAAACGTGAGCGAAGACCAAGCCTACTTATAAGTTCGTTCACGCGCGCCATGTAGAAGGGATGCGTGGTCCGGGTACTCAGCGCCCCGAGCCGAAGAGGGTCGAGTGGAACGTTCAATGAAATCAGGCCGTTCTCCGGCACGTGGATCGTCACGTCGTCACCCACTGCATCGGCGGCAAGGGCAGCCAGCGCAAAGAACATGAAGGAGCGGCCGCGGAGCGTGTCCTCGACCGGAGACTCGTCGACGGTATCCTTGGGGAAGCCGACTCGGGCCCGAATGTGGCTGAATTCGGCTTCGGCATATTTGGCCTTGAGAGCCTCGGCGCAGATCGTCTGGTGCTGACTGGTAATGCCATCCCAGTAGTGACTCACTAGCAAAGGCGTTTCGGCAGCTGCGAACAAGTCGACCGCGCCGATGAAGCTGTCGAGCCCACCCGAAAAAAGACACACGCAAGTGGGATTCGCTGTTCGAAGGCTTTCGGTTGGCGGCACAAGAATTCCTCGTGAGCTTGGTCGCGCTCGGAATCGAAGGGTCCATTTGTCTCCGGTCAAAAAATCAAGCGTCGTATGCAGGAGAGGCGTGACGGCCTCCCAGAGTGTCGGCTCCACCACCGGCACGCTGATTTCGATTTCTCGCGTCCAGCCGTCCTGTGCTTCTGTCTCGCGAGAAATTCGCGTGTCCGCCGCGGTGACGGTCGCTGCGAGCAAGGCGAAATCAACAGCTCGCTCGCTCGGTGACAGGCCAAGCGCATCGAGCTGCTCAAGCGCTTGCCCAAGGCCGAAGCCCAACCGCTCATAGCTATCGAGGAAGTCGATCTCTGTGACGTGAGCCTCAGGGCGAGCGGGTGTAACGGGTGCATCGTCGGACGCCCCCAGTCTGCTCACCAAGGTATGTTGCCTCATTGCGCATCCTCTCCTGCGTCGGCGATCAATTGAAAAGCAGCCTCATAGATCTCATTGGATCTCTGCTCGACCTCCCGGTCCGTCAACTGATCGACACCTGTCAACAACCCGGAAAGATGGGCCCTGCAACAACCGTTGATGAAGTCCCGAAGTTGTTCGTGGGTTCGCTCAACCGACTCCACGTCAGCGGCGAGCGTGATGCCGCGAGATCCGATGTCGGCAATCACTCGCCCTTCGATCGATAGCGAGACGAAATCAAGGAAAAATTCGCGCAACTGCTCGGGCGTGAGCTGACCAAATTCAGCCGGGCCTGCACCGTCGAGATTGCCAATCGCCTCGAGCATCGCTTGCCTCGAAATGGCTTCATCGATGGCTCCGCCCGGTGGGCAAAGGAACTCCAGCATGAAGAGGAAGACTTCGGTGGCCGGCCGGTCAACCATGCGATCAAGATCGAGACGACGCAGAGTGTCCAATGCGCCGATCCGCTGGAAGTCCCTGACGACGCCCAGAAGTCTCGACCCGGTCGCTCGGGACGCCCCCATTCGTTGCGCCGCCCTGCCCGCACCACCGCTACCGCCTCCACTCACGCGACCGTTGCCGCCCCGTACATACCCGGCCAGTGCAGCGCCGAGCGTGCTGCTACTGCCATTCTTCGAGAAGCGGGTGAAGGCCGTCCTTGCCCCGGTGAGAGCGCCGCTGCCGGGCGCCTGGGACACCGAAACTCCATCGGAACCGTCTGCGCCGTCTCCACCTGCGTCACCGCTGTCCTCGGCATCTCCATTGCCGCCTCCCGATCCGCCCGCAGGCGATTCAAGCCATGAAGGAACTAGCCCATTGGGTGGACCGCCATATCCCTTTGATGTACCCATCGATTCCTCAGATCTTCTTGCCCAACGACTCCATCAGAGTCGCGGCCTTCTTCAGTTTCGGGTTTTCGTCTTGCTCGCCCCAACTCTTCCGCAGGGCGTTGACGTTGTTCACAAGGGCAGCATCCTTGATGCCCGACACGAGGTTCAGTGGCCATATCCCTACCTTGGAGAGGTCCAACGACTTCGCAAATTCCAGAACGCGCCGTCCCGTCTCTGGCCCGCGCTCGGAAAGAACGAGAAGCCCATGCATCCCCCTCGGCTCGGAACGCATGTCATCGGCTTGCAGGATCTGGTCACTGACCGCGTTGAAGACTTCATCAACTTCCTGGGGCGAGAGATTCGCGACGTCGGTCACGCAACCTCGTGCCGCCATTTTGCCGCCCATGAGTCTGGCGACCAAGCTTTCGAGATGCGCTGACGCGGTGATCCCGCCGAGCGATCCCCGCTTGTCCCGAGTGACAAACACGTAGGGAAGGAGATCGACACCCGCGAGCGGAGGATCGATCGCAGCCCAGCCCTTGATCCATTCGTTCTTCGACCAGTCGGCAACTTCTGGTGCCTGGGCTTTCGGTGCGGCCGCCTTCGTTGCCGACTTCTTGCCGACGGATTCAGGCGTTGCTTCCGAACTTTGGGCCTCTACAGCAGGCTCCCCTCTGCTGTTCTTAATGCTTTGCTCGAACTGCGCAAGGGCCTCGGGCTTGCCGCCTTCCACCGTCGCCAACTGGGCGAGTTGCTTGTAGAAGTCAGGATAAAAACGCTCTGCGAGCATGATCTTTCCGAGGATGATGAGCTTGACGTCACCACCGAAGCCGCGCTCCTCGGCGATGGCCTGGCGGAGCATCATCGAATTCAGGAATCTCTTGATCTGTCGTGGATTGCCATGCGTTCCTTCCGTCAGCAATCTCGTCAGATGCGTGCTGATCAACTGAGCTTGCCTCACCTCCGTCGGCACCGGCTCGCCCACAGCTTCCGTCACCGCCCGGGCATCCAGCCCGCGGCTTTGCCATGGTCGCTTCATATCCTCGCGAGCGACTGCCAGCAGCTTTTTGAAGCGCGGGTCCTCGGACGTGAGCGCGAGCTCGGCAAGTAGGAGCGTGATGTACACTCGTGTCTCGGCCACGCCCAGCGCGGGGACCCGAAATGGAACCTGGATCAGTTTTTCGAGGTAGTTCCTTGGGTAACTGACTGGGCCGGTGCTGGGCGGGAGATCTGGGAAATGTTCCTTCACCGCGTACTCGATCATGAGTTCGTCGGCGCCGATCACAAAGGCCGTGCGATCCACCATCAGGAAAAGGCGGATCGTCTCGAGAGTCGCGATGGCCGTCTTTGGGAGGCACCGGTCGAGGTCGTCGACGATCACGACCAGTCGATCCAGTTCGGCTGCCTTGAGCAACTCCTCGAATTCGTTACGGAACTCGTGCATATGGGCAGGAAGGCGATCGGCGTCTTTCGGAGAATCCTTGACGAACTCCTTGGCTTGGGCCGCCACGCCCTTCAAATCCTCGACAGAGATGTGGTCCTCGGGCTTTGCCAGAAAGGCCGTGACCGTGTCGACAACACCCCGTACCTGATCTAGGGTTGGGATACCTGTGGCGGCAGTGAATACAAGACCACCGGCCCTGTGCGCCATCTTGAGCCAGTCCACGCGCCGTAGGACTTTCTTGGCTGCGTCGGCCACCTTCGTCGAGGCTGGCCGGGCGCGACGAAGCTCTTCTACGATTGTCTCGATGACGACCGTCTTGGCATCTTCGAAACCTTCGAATGTCCAGCCGTTGAACCACAGGCAGAGAACACGCTCCTCATCGTTGAACGCGGCCTCCGTCATCTTCAGGACGCTAGATTTTCCGGCGCCCCAGTCTCCATGGACTCCGATGGTGATCGGGGCGACTGGGGTCTCGCGAATGAAACGGACTACCGTTCTCGCGATGGCTTCGTAGTACAAGAGATCTGTCGCTGTCTCGCGGTCGTTGAGAAACATTGGCGTATCTGTGTTTGGGAAGCTATGTGGTCGATAGGGGTTTAGCCGCCCCCGATCAAGCGAGGGAGGAAACTGGCCGGGTGCGACAGTTCTCAAGGAATGGATCACCACGTTACATTAATACACGTCGAGATTCAATGGAATCTGAGGCAGTGAAGCACGCCCCCAACTGGGACCCCTACAACGTCGACTATCGCGCGGGATGTTTGCTCGCCTAAGGGGCCTTAGTCGGTTGCGTAGCAGTCGGATTTGGCGCATCGAAGGCTATCGGCTACCGATGCAAAGCAGTCATTGAGAACGAATTTGCGAAGGACTGTTTCCGTGGGATGGTGCACACCATGCCAGCAGATGAACCAACGCGCCCAATACCCGTAATTCTGCTCTATACGCAGGCTGTATTGCATGTACCGCAGGCGCGCTCGCAGTCGGTCCAACAGGCGCGTGGCGTTCAGACCCGGCCTGTGTGGTTTGTCGGTTGTGTTAATACTGTACCTAAATACAGCATATGGACGGCAGCACCTGTTCTCAAGCGGCTTGCAGCCGTCTCCAGACTTGGTGTTAAATCGCAACGTTCCATGTTAAGTTGCCATTTTGCGATTTATAACAAGTTATACAACATCAGGCCGCTACTATGAAATCTAAACGAATTTTTGTAAGCCATGCGGTGAAAGACAAGACCCTGGCTGACGCTCTAGTCGATCTTCTTGAGACGGGCACAGAAATATCTTCGGATGATATTTTTTGCTCTTCTCTGGAAGGCTTAGGGATTCCCAGCGGCCAGGACTTTATCACTTACATAAAGAGCCAAATCCAGCACCCTGAAGCTGTAATTCTCCTACTTAGTGAAAATTATTTTGCAAGCCAATTTTGCCTTTGCGAGCTTGGTGCTGCATGGGCCATGAGTCACAAAGCATATCCGTTGTTAGTCCCGCCACTAAAATATGCCGATGTAAAGGGAGTTCTTCTTTCAACGCAAGTAGACAAGATTGATAACGACAGCGACCTAGATCGTTTTTACGAAAATCTTAATGGAGAACTAGCCCTCACATCCACAAACATAGCCCGCTGGGGAGCAAAGAAGAGGCAATTTCTGAAGAAACTGCCAGATATCCTGTCGTCATTGGAGAAGCCAACTACCGTCAACCTAAAAGACTACGAAAGTTTAAAGACGGAGCACGACTCAAGTATTGCGCTCCAAGATGAATACGAAGACGAAATTTCAAAGCTTAGAGCCTTGATCAAGGAACTTGAAGGCTGCAAAGACGCATCCGAAGTTAAGAAAATCAAGCGCGAACATTTGAGCGGCATGAGTGCACTCTCAGAAGAGTTGGAGGCGTTTAAGCAGGCGGTACGAAGCCTCCCACCAATCGTAGTCTACATAATGTTCAGGCACTATACGGGCGTTCCATCTAAGTTCAATCCGTGGACAGAAAAGCAAGCAAACCAAGATGCTGGAAGTGCAACAGAAGATGGCTACCTTAAGTTCGATGATGGATTCGAACTCAATCTGGATGATCCAAAGGTTAAGAGAGCTTCATCCGCTCTTTGTAAGCTTGACAGATATATCGACGGCAAAGTATCAGACGAGGTTCTCTTGGAATTTGAGGAGGAATCCCAGTATCAACTATCCCTTTCGAACAGGCGGCTATGGAAAGACCATTTTTGCGATCAAATATCGAGGTACTTTGCATAACATGGCGGTCCGCACGGACGCTCCGCCGATAAAGCTGGCTCCGCGGCGGTTACCTCTACGTTAGGCCGCACACACGCTTCACGGCCACCATCAATTTCCACGAGGAGCAGCATGGCCAAATACCTGATCTCTTTTCCAAGCGCGGCAATGGTTGTGCCCGATGGCGAATGGAGAGCGGTAGGCCGCGACGCGCACGCTGTGATTGAGGAGGCGAAGACCGCCGGCGTCTATGTCTTTGGGGGCGGCATAGACGAGAGCGTATCTCCCGTACTCGTCTCGGCCAATGGGACGTTTAAAGAGGGAGGCTATCCGTGGGCGCCCCCACTCAACGGAGGTTTCACTGTGTTGGAACTGCCTTCGCGCGACGAGGCCATCGCGTGGGCGGCGCGTATCGCCAAGGCCTGTCGGTGCGACCAAGAACTTCGCGTCTTTGGGTTCGACCCTCATTCCTGAGGGGACAAAGAAATGACGCAGAAAGTGCGGCTTGACAATTCATTCAAGCCGACGCCGCTTCGCGGCGTGGCTTAATTCAGGCGTTCGTTATATGTAAAGGGAGCGATAGTGACTGGAGTGCTGCGCTCGGTAATTCGATGGCTTGTGCCGGCCGGTTGCATCGTTATGGGGTTGCTTTATTTAAACAGCGCAGCATTTAGTTTTTGGGTCGCTGGCGGCCCGCCGAATGATTTTCCTGAGTCGTGGATTCAGCGTGGAATTTGGCATCTTTGTATTGCGTTTGCGCTGTTCTCTGTTGGCGCCGCAGTTTTTTTTGCAATGCCTAAGTTTCCGAAGTTAAGTAAGATCGGTATTTGTTTTCTTGGCATGGCAGTTGTACTTCTTATCGTTCCGGTTGCGCGCGAGTTCTTGATCTCGGACGCTTGCCTGGATAGTGGTGGTAGTTGGAACAAAGGGGAGTTCAGATGCCAAAGATGAGAACGTATAACTCGTCACTCAACCCAGACACGCAGCAAAGGGCTTGCCGCTCGGCGGCATCTGCTGCGTGCTGGTTAGTTCGGCGTTAGGTTTTATATGCACTATCGCGATGCCGATGACGAATACTTTGAAGTGTTCAAGGAATACGGATCTTCCTTGGCCGAAGTAATTGGCCGTACCGACTTTCCAAAAACTTACAGAGCAATGTTTGGATTCTGTGCAAAGGCAAACAGCCTTAAGACTGCGATGTTTGAGTGTGTCGACACGAAAAATCCTTATGCCTTCAAAGTCCTCTTTCGCTGCTTCTGCGAGCACTATCTCAAATTCACCTACCTCTGGGCTTGCTTCGTAAAGGAGAAATCGGACCGTGTTGGAAGCGATTATTTTTCATTCTGTGGTGCAGTTGAGGCCCAAGACTATGTTGCCGCGATCGCTATGGCGGAAAGGCTACTGGGGAATGAGGTAGTTGCAAACACGAGAAACGCAATCGCTGAGTTTTACCCTGATGCTGCGAAACTCAGTGCCCGCGAGCTAAAACAGCTCTCCGGCCAATTTAAGTACCGCACAATATTGCGGTTTCTAGCTGATGAGAGGTTTGCGTTTGTTGCAAAGGAACGACCATTCCTTGCGCAAATCGTCCCGACTTATGCCTTATTGTCCTCATTTGTACATGGCGGACCCTATACTGATCTTGAGATGGCGAACTTTTCACAACCGTCTGTTATTGCTGAATGTGAAAGCAATGCTGAAGTTGTAATGTTAATGTCCGCTACTGTGTTCATGTTTACCGCAGCAGCAATATCGCGAGAATATCCGGAGTTCAACGGAATTGCCCCAAAAGTGAATTCAATAATTAAACGCTTTGTCGCCGATGAAACCTAACTCGTTGCTGAATCCGGGCACGCGACAAGATCTTGCCACTTCCCGGCAACTGTCGCGCGCCTGTTAGAGCGGCGTTGGGCGTCATAACTCAAAGGCGACGTGTGCACCTTTCACGGATCAAAGCACTTGGCTCGCGGCTTGCCGACCACAAATACGTCTGGCTATGTTTGGGCCCAATCTTCATTGCGCTGGTCGTCGTGCTTATATTCGGTGCAACAGAGCGATTGATCCGCCTCACTGGTCTTGCTCTCCAAGTACTCGGCATCGGGACCGTCATTTGGGGGATCTCGGAAACGCGCGCCTTATTTGGACATGCTTCGCTCAGATCGATGGCTAAGGCGGGGCTTCAACGAATTTTCTCACGAAGCCATGATGTTACTGTTGGGGTTACTACCAACTCCGCGTCTACGTCCGCAGGAAAGTTAAGTGCGTTTACTAAGTTTGATCCAGGCCCGAACCCCTCGTTAGATTCGCGTCTCGACGCGTTGGAAAAGAACATCTCGGCTATACACGATCGCATCACCGAAACACAGCGGGAGTTGGACGGGGAGCGCATGAGGGCTATGGACGCGCTTAAGCGTGAGGCCGAAACACGACAGTGCGGGGATGCAGAGATTCAAAAGAAACTTGAAGCAACAGGTACTGGTGGCGTTCATATTTCAGCCATTGGTGCGGCCTGGCTATTTGTGGGCGTTGTTCTCAGTACGGCGGCCCCGGAAATCGCCTGCTTGCTGAAATGACGTCCAGCCGGTCATTTCAGCGATCGGACTTTAACTGCTAACACCTACCGCTGCATTTTAACGTTGAGCGTCCCCTTTTCGAAGCATGGCAGGCTGGTTTGGGTCGGAGGCAGCCCTTGCCAAACTTCCGGTATCGGCCAGAAGCGGGCATTCACGTATGGCTGCTTTCAAGTAGCAACTTTTTGGTCGCTACCGGCCCGCGGTGATGGACCGCAGCCGAACCCATGACCCCTGACGTTACGCTGCAAGACATCAAGCTGTTTCGCGCAGTAACTGTATTAAGATGCTGACAACAAGATCAGGACAGAGGAGAAGGCGATGCAGCCACAGAAGGCACCGATCACACAACTGTTTAGCGCACCGTATCAGTATCAGATTCCGGTATTCCAGCGGGGGTACGTCTGGACGTTGGAGAAGCAGGTAATTCCTCTCTGGGCAGATGTGGCCGACCGAGCGAATGCACTCCTGGACCGTCGAATGCTGCCGTCCGGCTCGGGAACACATGCCCTGCGACCGCTCGCAAAGCATTTTCTTGGGTCGATTGTGCTGGCCCCGTTGCAGAACAACTTCGGTCGGGTTGGTGCATATGAAGTGATTGACGGACAACAGCGAACCACAACTCTGCACCTATTGATATTGGCACTTCGTCACGCGACGCAGCAGCTAAGGGACTCGCCATTGCCACAGATGCTGGACGTGCTGGTCCGCAACCCGGGCCCGTATCCGAATCATTCCGACGACCATCACAAGGTTTGGCCCACACAAGCCGGTCGCCAGGAAATGAGGGCATTAGACGAGGCGATGAGTGCCGATGCTGTGTGCGAGGCCTATCCGGCCAAGATCGAGAGGAAGGTGGACGGCAAGAGGAAGGTCGAGAAAGTCGAGCGGCCGCTCATGATTCAAGCCTACCTATATCTGTACCACGCATGTCTAGCGTACTTGAGAGGTGTCGATCTCGGGGATGCCGTCGATGCCGCAAGTGAGCGCACCTTTAGCGATGCGCTGGTCAGCGCCATTCGGGGCTCGAACGTGGTGGAGCCATTGCAGGCAAAACTCGACATCCAAACCGACAGGGCAGAGATCCTATACACGACTCTCAACGAGAACATCCAGTTGATGACTCTGTCGCTGGATGCCGAAGATGATCCACAGGTCATTTTCGAGACGCTCAACGCTCGCGGTGAGCCGCTTCTCGCCTCGGATCTGATCCGAAACCTCATATTTCTCGAAGCAGCTCGCGACGGCAAGCCGGTGGCGACCTTATACGACGCGTACTGGAAGCATTTCGACGAGCAAAGTGACGATAAGAAGGTCGTCAGCGCGAATCGGTACTGGCGCGAGAAAGAACGCCAAGGCCGATTGACCTATCCGCGCATCGACCTGTTCTTTTTTCATTACACGATCTTACGAAGCCAGCATGAAACACTGGCCACGCACGTGTTTCAAGGGTTCAAGGAGTGGTGGCAGAAGGAACGGCGCGACCTGGATGGTGAGCTACGCCGCATTATCAAGGCGAGCGAAATCTTCCACGAGTTAGTCTCTCCCGAGGGAACGACGTATGTGGCGGAGTTTGGCCGACTCATCAAGACGTTGGACGTCAGCTCCATAACACCGGTCTACATGGCGCTACGTGAGCGACTCGAGGCCGATAGCGATTCGCTTCGGTTTGCTTTGAGCGATCTTGCTTCCTACCTGACCCGGAGGGCGGTTTGCGGCTTCACGACAAAGGGCTACAACCGCGTGTTCATGCGGCTGCTGGAGGTCGTCACGGGTGCCCAGGAGAAGCCGGAAGAAGCACTTCGCGAAGCGTTGCTGAAGCTGGGAGGCGACAGCCAGAAGTGGCCGACTGACGAAGAGTTTTCTGAGCGTTGGTCTAATCGTGCTGTCTATCGGGAACTCCGACCAGCCAAGGTTTGCGCCATGCTGCGAGCCCTGGAATATGCATCGCGTGGATCGTTCCAAGGCTCGCAGGAGGTTCCCGAGCAGTCCAAACTAACGGTGGAGCACGTCTTGCCGCAGACCTGGGAAGGCGACAGGCACTATCCCATTGAGGAAATGAAGGATGAGCACCGATTGGTTCGGAACCACATGGTTCAGACGTTTGGCAATCTGACGCTGCTGACGGGGCCACTCAACAGCTCCGTCAGCAACGGTCCTTTCCTCGACTATGAGGGGGAGGGAAAAACGATCGAGGGCAAGAAGGCCGGTCTAGGCAAGAGCGCGCTGGTGATGAATACGTATTTCAGCAGGCCGGCACTTCAGACGTGGGACGATGCCGCTATCCGGATAAGGGCAAAGGCGACCTTGGCCGCTGCGTTGCTGGTGTGGCCCCGTCCTGTTAAGCAGCTGGTAGAGCCTAGGAAGGTTTCGGATGCCTTGGGCGGCCAAGGACTGACACTATGATTTGGTAAGAGGTTAGTCATTCGTCCGGTCACAAGGTGCGGATCGGTCACTCTTGAGGTCGTAACTACGCTGAGGGAGCGGTCCTCAATGACCTTATCGTGCCGGATACCGTATGGCCGATACTTAGCGGTCAATCACCCCAAACGTAGCATTTTAGTCATCTGACGCGCCGAAGCCGTGTCGCTAGCGAATGTCCGCTTTTGGGCTCCAAATTCGATCTTGCGGATTTCTGCAATGGGTCGATTCCGGAAGCTCAGAGCTGTTGCGAGAAGAGTTGATCGGATGCTGTCGGGATTCGAACCACACGACTGGAATTCCCGCAAATTGACGAAGGACCTTTTAAAATCATCCCCATGTGCGCCAACTATCTCCCTGCCACGCCGGACCAACTGCAACGCTACTTCGGCGTCGCGGCGCCCGACTCACGCTACAAGGCGGAAGCCTATCCAGGTTACATGGCGCCGATGATTCGTCCGCCGCGCGCCGATTCATTACCTGGCGACCGCGCCTGTGCGTTGGCAATGTTCGGCATGGTCCCGCACTGGGCGAAACTGGATCTCGCGCGCCAGACATACAACGCCCGGACCGAGACTGTGGCCACCAAGCCCAGCTTCCGGAATGCCTACAAGAAGCGGCAATTCTGCATCATTCCCGTCCACAGCTTCTTCGAGCCGAATTACGAAACCGGCAAAGCTGTGCGCTGGGAAATCAGCCAAGCCGAGCGTGACCCCCTGGGGCTGGCCGGCATCTGGGAATACCGTGCCGACGGGCCCCATGGCTTGCCGCTGCTGTCGTTCTCGATGCTGACGATCAATGCCGACGGCGACCCATTGATGCAGCGGTTTCACAAGCCGGATGATGAGAAGCGCATGGTCGTGATTTTGCACCCCGACCAATACGATGCATGGCTGCATTGTCCGATTGAAGACGCTCCCGACTTTTTCACGCGCTTTCCGGCCAACCAGTTGACCGCCATCGCCGCGCCTCGAACCAGCGCCAAATCCGCCCAAGCAAACACCCCTCGCCCAGAGAACGGGTCATTGCTGTAACGCCATCGAAACCCTGTTCGCGCGGCACCGTCTCGCCGCGCGTGGTAAATCGCCATCGCCAAAGTGGGAACATGCATTGATTTTGAGCATGAACACCCACCCCCGCGCCCCTATTGGGTTTGGCGGCGCCATGCCCGGCTTTTCCACAAGCTATCTACTGCTTATCCACAACTGTCGTGGATAACTTTTGAAGCCCGGTACAACGCGGCACTTGCGCATTTTACTGTATGTTTATACAGTATAAAATCCACGCCTTCTTCAAAGGAATTTCTGTCATGCGCACTGTTTCTGCCGCCGCGGTGCGCGACGCCGCCGGCGTGGCGGCCGCGTTCCCGCACGTCTGGCGCGCCAATCAACTGGGGTCGTATCGCACCGCCACCGTCCCGACCGGACATGCGACGCTGGACCGCGAGCTGCCCGATGGCGGCTGGCCAGCCAGCGTCTTGATTGAGCTGCTGACCCAGCAGCCGGGTATCGGCGAAATGCGCTTGTTGCAGCCGGCGCTGCGCCAGGCCGGCAGCCGTGCGATTGCCTTGGTCCAACCGCCATACCCACCGCAAGCGGCGGCCTGGGCCGCCGAGGGCTTTCCAGTGCAGCGGCTGGTGTGGGTCAAGAGCCGGCGGACCGTCGATGCCTTGTGGGCGGCCGAGCAAAGCCTGCGCAATCGCTCCTGTGTGGCCCTCGTGCTGTGGCAACCCCAAGTGCGTCATGAGGCGTTGCGCCGCCTGCATCTGGCGGCCCAGGGCGGCGATGCCACGGTGTGGCTGGTGCGCCCGCTGGCCGCCGCCCAGGAGGCGTCACCGGCGCCGCTGCGCTTGGCGCTGCGACCCGCCGCCGCCGGTATCCGCATTGACATCGTCAAGCGCCGCGGTCCGCGCCGTGACGCCCCCCTCATTGTGCCGCTGGAGAACATGCCGGCGGCGGATTTCCACTCTTTCGAACCCCACCATGCGTCTGTGGCTCAGCGTCCATCTGCCGTTGTTACCGCTCGAAACGCTGCGGCCGTGCTGGTCTGAACCGGGGGCGCACGTCGTCCTCGAGCACGAGCGCGTGCTGGTCGCCAGCCAAGCGGCGCGGGAGGCGGGCGTGCGGGTCGGCATGAAGCGCAACGGCGTGCTGACGCTCTGTCCGGAGGCGGCCGTGCATGCGCGCGACGAGCAGCGCGAGCGCATGGCGTTGGACAGCGTCGCGCTATGCCTGTTGCAGTACACGCCCGACGTCGCGTACGCCGAGCAACACAGCCTGATGCTGGAGGTCGGCGCCAGCCTGCGCGCATTTGGCGGCGTGCGCCGGCTGTTTCGCCGGGCCCAGGCCGACGTGCTGGCGCTGGGGTTGACCGGCCATTGGGGCATGGCACCGACCGCGCAAGGCGCCTGGCTGTTGGCGCACGCCGCCGGCGTGGCAGGCTGCCGCCGCCGCGTGTTACGCATGGAAACACTGGTGCCGGTGCTCAATCGGATTCCGTGCCGCATTTTGCCGCCGCTGGCGCCCTATCTGGACTGGCTCACCGCCATTGGCTGCCGCACCCTGGGCGAGTTGCGGCGCTTGCCGCGTGCTGGGCTCAAGCGGCGCTGTGACGAGGCGGTGCTCGAGGCCCTGGACCGCGCCTATGGTCAGGCGCCGGAGTTGTTTCGCTGGATAGAAACGCCGGAAGTGTTTGCGGCCAGACTGGAACTACCGGACCGTATCGACCAGGCAGAAGGCGTGCTGTTCGGCGCGCGCCGGCTGCTGTTGCAAATGACGGGCTGGCTCATCGCGCGGCAGCGGGCGGTCGAGCGCTTCACCTTGACCATGGAGCATGAGCGCGGGCGCCAAGCCGTACCGCCCACCGTGCTAGAGGTGGCGCTCGCCGCAGCAGCTTGGCAAGAGCCGCATCTGACCCGCTTGCTCAAGGAACGGCTGGGCCGCTTGACGCTGGCCGGTTCCGTCATCGTCTTGCGGCTAGAGGCGACGCAGACCGTAGCGATGGCACCGCCGTCCGCCTCGCTGTTCCCGGAACCGGGCGGCACGCCGGCGGATTTTCAGCGCTTGATCGAGTTGCTGAGCGCGCGTCTGGGCGACGACCACGTTCTGGTGCCGGCATTAGTTGCAGACCATCGGCCTGAGCTGTGCAATCGCTGGTTGCCGGCGGCGACCGCCAAACGGACCGCCACGCCGTCCCTACCCGACATTGAGCGTCCATTTTGGCTGCTCGAATCGCCCATCGAACTGATGCTGCGCGAAGAGCGTCCATTTTATGGCTCCCCGCTGCGCCTGTTGGGCAGTGCCGAGCGCATCGAATGCGGCTGGTGGGATGGCCAACTGGTCGTGCGTGACTATTTCGTCGCCCAGGGCGCGGAATCGGCCTGTTACTGGGTCTACCGCGAACGGTTGGGCGACGATATCCGCTGGTATTTGCATGGCTTGTTCGGCTGAGCCATGGCGACCAACTCGTCCGAGGCGCTGCCCGCGTATGCCGAATTGCAGTGCGTATCGAACTTCACCTTCTTGCGCGGCGCCTCGCACCCGGAAGAACTGGTGGCACGCGCCAGCCAGCTCGGCTACCAGGCGCTGGCGCTGACCGACGAGTGTTCCGTGGCCGGCGTCGTGCGTGCGCATACCGAAGCCAAGAAATGGGGACTCCATCTCGTCATCGGCAGCCAGTTTCAGGTCAGCGACGAGAGCGGGCGGCCGGCTTTTACGCTCATCGCGCTCGCGCAAAACCGCAACGGCTACGGCAACCTGTGTGAATTGATTACCCTGGGCCGCACCCGGGCTGCCAAGGGCAGCTACTGTCTGCGCCTGGCGGATTTCACGCAGCCCGAGCCGGCGTATGCCCACTTGCGCGGCTTGCCCGATTGCTTGGTTCTGTTGGCGCCCAAACACCATATCGCCAAACCCGACCTGCTCCAACAGGCGCAGTGGCTGTGCGCCGCCTTCCCGGACCGCGCCTGGCTGGCCCTGACCTTGCTGCACAAGTCGCGCGATGCGCAACATCGGTCGGTGGTCGAGCACGTGGCACACAGCCTGGGCTTGCCAGTGGTGGCCACGGGCGACGTCTGCATGCACGTGCGTTCGCGCAAACCCATGCAAGACACCCTGACCGCGATTCGCTTGCGCAAATCGATTGCCGACTGCGGCTTCGAGCTGGCGCCGAATGCCGAACAGCATTTGCGCGCGCGCCTACGGCTCGGCAACCTGTATCCGCCGGCGGCGCTGGCCGAGACGCTCAAGATTGCCGCACGCTGCACGTTTTCTCTCGACGAGCTGCGCTACGAATACCCAGACGAACTGGTGCCGGCCGGTGAGACGGCGGCCAGCTACTTGCGCGGCGAAACCTATCTCGGCGCCCATCGCCGCTTCCCGCTCGGGATTCCAGCCCAGGTGCAGCAGCAACTCGAACACGAGCTGGCGCTCATCGCGGAGATGGCGTACGAGCCGTATTTCTTGACCGTGTATGACATCGTCCGTTTCGCGCGTGGGCGCCAAATCCTGTGCCAGGGGCGCGGCTCGGCCGCCAACAGCGCGGTCTGCTATTGCCTCGGCATCACCGAGGTCGACCCAGCGCGCGGCAACCTGCTGTTCGAGCGCTTCATTTCCAAGGAGCGCAATGAACCGCCCGACATCGACGTGGATTTTGAGCACCAGCGCCGCGAAGAAGTCATCCAGTACATCTATGCCAAGTATGGCCGCCAGCGCGCGGCCTTGACCGGCGTCGTCATCAGTTATCGGCCCAAGAGCGTGTTGCGCGACGTCGGCAAGGCACTGGGGGTGGACCTCGGCCTCGTCGACCAAGTCGCCAAGTCGCATCGCTGGTGGGATGGCAGTGCGGCGCTGGCCGAGCGCTTCGCCGAATGCGGCCTGGACCCAAGCTCACCCGTCGCCCAGCATTGGGCCGACATCGCGCAAAAACTGCTGTCGTTCCCGCGCCATCTGTCGCAGCACCCGGGCGGCTTCATCATCGCGCGCGGCAAGTTGTTGCGGCTGGTGCCGATTGAAAATGCGGCGATGCCAGAGCGCAGCGTCGTCCAGTGGGACAAGGATGACCTGGATGCCTTGGGCTTGCTGAAGGTCGACATCCTGGCGCTCGGCATGCTGAGCATGATTCGCCGGGCGCTCGAGCTGATTTCGCAGCAGCGCGGCGAGCGCTTCGAGTTGCAAGACATTCCGGCCGAAGACCCGGCGACGTACGCCATGATTGGCCGCGCCGACACGGTCGGCGTATTCCAAATTGAAAGCCGGGCACAAATGTCGATGCTGCCGCGCCTGTTGCCGCGCACCTTCTACGACCTGGTGATTGAAGTGGCGATTATTCGCCCCGGGCCGATTCAGGGCGGCATGATTCATCCATATCTGCGCCGGCGCCAAGGACTCGAGCCGGTCACCTATCCGAGCCCGGCCATCGAACAGGCATTGGCGCGTACGCTCGGGGTGCCGATATTCCAGGAACAAGTGATGCAAATCGCGATGCTGGCCGGCGGCTTCACGCCCGGCGAAGCCGACCAGCTGCGGCGGGCAATGGCGGCCTGGAAGCGCAAGGGGCAACTCGATAAGTTCCAGGACAAGCTGACCCAGGGCATGCGCGCCAACGGCTATTCGGAAGAATTCGCGCAACAGATTTGTCAGCAAGTGCAGGGCTTTGCCGAATACGGCTTCCCGGAAAGCCATGCGGCGAGCTTTGCCTTGCTGGCGTATGCCAGCAGCTGGCTCAAGTGTCATGAGCCGGAAGCGTTCCTGGCGGCGCTGCTGAATAGCCAGCCGATGGGCTTTTATGCGCCGGCGCAGCTGGTGCAAGACAGCCGCCGCCACGGCGTTACCGTCTTGCCGGTCGATGTCCAGGCGAGCACATGGGAAGCGGCGCTGGAAGACATGGGACGCGCGCGGCCGGCGGTGCGGCTGGGACTGAACATGGTGTCGGGCTTGGCACAGGAAGCAGGGTTCAGAATCGAGGAGGCGCGCGCCATCGAGCCGTTTGCCGATATCCACGACTTGGCGCTGCGCGCGCAGTTGCAGCGCCTGGACTTGGAACAGCTGGCCGACGCCAATGCATTGGCGTCCTTGGCTGGGCACCGCCGCCAAGCGCTGTGGCAAGCCGTCGCCGGCGCGCCCGACAAGGGCTTGTTGCAGCGGGCGGCAATTGCGGAGGACGAGATTCAGTTGCCCGCACCGTCGGAAGCCGACGACATCGTCGGCGACTACCGGTCGCTCGGCTTGACGCTGGGCCGCCACCCGCTGGCGCTGCTGCGGCCGGTGCTCGCCAAGATGCGCTTCTTGCCGGCGGACGTCCTCAACACGTTTGCCGACCGCCAGGTAGCGCGCGCTTGCGGCATCGTGACCGTGCGCCAGCGCCCGGAAACCGCAAAGGGTGTCGTCTTCTTGACGATGGAAGACGAAACCGGGGCGGTCAATGTGATTGTCTGGCGTGACCTGGTCGACCGCCAGCGCAAGGAATTGCTGGGGGCGTCGCTGCTGGGCGTGTATGGCATTTGGCAGCGCGAAGGGGACGTGCGCAATCTGGTGGCGAAACGCCTGGTCGATTTGTCGCACCTGCTGGGCAGGCTGACGGCGAACAGTCGGGATTTTTGCTAGCAGCTGCCAAAAGCTATCGCCTCGCCAGGTTTTTTCACGCTGCGATTAGTGCTCTGCACAGGGGACGCGCACAATACCGCCGAATCTCACATTAAACAAAGCAGAGAGCGATGCGAAAAATTAGCCACTTCATCACGACGGTGCTGTTTACCGTTGCTGTTGCTGGTCCAGCCGTTGCGAAGGAAATGCGAACATCGGCAGACTTCGAAGTATGCCCGCAATTTTTCGTCGCCAGTGCAGCCCCGCGCGTCCCCGCATCGGTCCTATCGGAGTCTCGGTCGCTGTGTTACGACGCGTTCGCGGTCTTGCATTCAGGACGAAGCAAGACGCCGGTGTTTGTGGCACAACGGCTCAATCGCTCTTTACTACAAGCGGCGGTTGGCGAGAAACGCACGAACAAGTTCTTTGCCGATGCCCGGCTGCCCTACTCTGAACGGGCCCAGCTCGACGACTACAAGGGCAGTGGCTTTGACCGCGGTCACATGGCCCCGATAACGGTGAAGCAACTGGCATCAGTCCAGTAGTTTTTTGTGTTCAATTAACAAGTGTGCTACCTTGGGGGGACCAGTGAAGGAAAAGAATATGGATACGCCAGCGCGCGGCGTCCCTGCCAACCAGGGCGCAGCTTCGAATAATGGCCCGACCAATGCCGGTCTAGTCCGTACTCCGTCCATGGATAAGCTCATTCGGCACGTGAACAGAAGTGAACGGTACTCCTTTGAATCCGTTTGCAAGTCGATTAGCGAGGCAGTTAGCAAGGCTAAGCACAAAGCTTAATTAGGCTTACAGCCAATCAAAAACCCGCACCCGTGCGGGTTTTTCTTTCCCCAGAGTTACCATCATTCAAGATGCGCGACCTTGTCACCTGAAGGCAGTAACTAGCGTCATCTGGTACGAGATCCGGCCGCGTGCCGCATTCATGCGTATACTTCCCCGCATGCTACGCATCGACAATCTCAGCAAGCGCTATGGCGACCACCGTCTATTCCAGGAGTTGACTCATACGTTCCCGCCTGGATGTGTGGCGCTATGTGAAGAAGACAGCACCGGCAAATCCAGCTTGCTGGGCATCATCGCGGGCGTGATCGCACCGGATGCGGGCGACGTTTGGATCGACGGGCATTCGCTCATCCAAACGCCGCTGCAAGCCAAAGTCCGCATGGCCTATGTGCCCGACAATTGCTTGGCGTTTCCCATGCAGACGGGGCGTGGATTGCTCGAGCAAGTCGCTTCCGAAAAGAACACAACGCTCGACGATGCCGTGCTTGATCTGGCATACAAACTGGGGCTGGAACCGCATCTGGATAAGCGCTTCGAACAGATGTCGACGGGTACGCGCCGCAAGGTCTTCCTGACGGCCGCCGCCTTGGGTGAGCCGGCCGTCGTCATCGCGGACGGCCCCAGCAACGGGCTAGACGCGCAGGCTCGCGCCGTGCTGGCCGAACAATTCAAGATCTGGTCCCGAGATCGCGTCGTGCTGTTCGCCAGTCACGACCCCGCACTGGTGCAGGCCTGCGGAGCAAGGGCAATCAATGTTGCCACACTGCGCTAAGCGCGGTGCTGCTTTAGTGCGACCCTAAGTCTGGGCCCTTCCAGCGGAGATGCCGAGGGTGCAACTTAGGGTATCCAGTATGTCGTGCTACGGCTAGTCTCGCACCGGCATCCCTGGCAGGAATTCGATCCCTGTCCTGTTAACCAATTCGCGGTAGGTAATCGGACGGCCGGCACGCGCTTCGTCCGTGTTTTCCATCCAATGCGCCCAGGCGCGGCCGGTCGTCGCATCGTAGACAAGCTTGTAGAGATATTTCGGAACCCAGACTTTGCCGGGACCGATCACGCGCGGGTTGTCGGCGAACACCGGCCCCGTGATGACGTACACGTCGCCGTGAGCGCGCAGGACGTATTTCCGGGTTGCTTGTTCAATACCGTTCCAAGACCGTTGGTTATTGAGCGGCGCTTGCGGCACCATGTTGGCCAACGAAAAGCTCTGCGCCATCGCTTGCGCTGCCGGCATATCGCCTGCCGGTGCCATGTGACCGCGGTCAAAGCCACTGCCCTTGTAGTCGTCGAGCTGGGCCCGTTCCGCGTAGGGCAGGCGCGCATCGGCAAAGAACTTGTTCGTGCGTTTTTCGCCAGCCGCCGCTTGCAGTGAGGCGCGGTTCAACCGCTGAGCCACAAACACCGGCGTCTTGCTGCGACCGGAATGCAGCACCGCGAACGCGTCGTAACACAGGGATCGAAACCGCAGGTGGTCCGAAGCGGGGATGTGCGGAGCTGCACCGGTGACAAAAAATTGCGGGCATGCCTTGAAGTCGACCGATGCCGGGGTTTCTTTCGCAATAGCTGGGCCGGCGACGGCAACGGCCAGCAGCACCGTCGTGATGAAGTGGCGGATTATTCGCATTACTCTCCACACCGTTTAATACAAGCGTCGGCGGTATTGTGCCCGTCCAAGGTGCGGAGCACTCGTCGCAGCGTGAAAAAATATGGCGAGACGAGTGTTGCTGGCAGGGGCGAGCCAAAATCCCGACGACTTGCCGTCAGATGGACGCCGCGGCCCCCGATGTTGAGAGTGATAGACTGACAATGTTGTCACGCAGGAATCACTGTGCGGGTAACCGCGGACCGGAGCGAAGGGAATGGCATGGCACGCCGCAGAAAAAAGGAGGGATGGGCAACCATATTGGTGATGCTGCCCTGGTGGGTCAGCGCCGCCGCCGGGTGCCTTGCCTTTGCCGGCATGCGCTGGATCATCCCTTCGGTATTTGCCCGCCACCCTTTCCTGGTCGCGCTCGGGGCACTGTCCCATGCGCTGGCTTGGCTGGCTTTGCTGCTGTTCGGCTTGCTGGCAGCCATCGCTTTCGTCCGCTCCCAAACGAGTGGAGGCAGTAAGCCGACCGCCAGGCGCACCGGCATGGTTTTGGGCGCACGCCGAGAACCGGTAGTAAGCAGCCCACCAGCAAAAATTGATCCGGGCTGGGGGCATTCCAACCAAAATGCGGGCCCCCTCCCGGTCTTCGGCAAAGCCTTCGATAGTTGGACGCTGGAAGCGCTGCGGGCGCTCGAATGGAAGCGATTCGAGCTCCTTTGCGCCAAGTATTATGAAGCCGTCGGCTTCCAGTCCGAAACCCTCCGCTGCGGTGCCGATGGCGGCATCGATATCAAGCTGTTCAAGATCGATCCCACCAAGCCGATCGCGATCGTCCAGTGCAAGGCCTGGAATGCGTACTCAGTCGGCGTCAAGGAAGTGCGGGAATTGTTGGGAGTGATGGCCCATGAAAAGGTGGGGCGAGGGATTTTCATTACGACCAGTACCTACACCAATGACGCGCTCACGTTTGGCGGCGCCAATCCGATGCAATTGTTGGATGGTCCAGGCTTCCTGAATAAAATCCTGGGCCTGCCCCAAGGTCAACAAGACGCGCTTCGAAAGGCTGCCTTTGACGGCGATTACCGCACACCGACTTGCGCCTCCTGCGGCATCAAGATGACGCGGCGCGAGAGTCAGCGCGGGGCATTTTGGGGATGTGTGCACTACCCGCGATGCAAGAGCCGCTTTCCTTTTTCAGTTTAGGGTGACCGGCTCTTTTCGGCCAAGAGCAGCCATTTGCCGTACGGCCTTTTAGCCACAAGGCTAAGTGATTTTGATGGGTTTTTAAAATTAAAGCCAGAGGACACAGCATCGGTGAGAACAAACAAGAAAAGTCTCAGAAGGCCCAGAGGGCCGGTAGGGAGGAGTGAGCCAAACATCCCCCGTGTTTCGTGGGTTGTTCGCATGAAAGAAGGTTTTACAGCACTGACCGCCTTAGTCAGCTTCATCGCGGGTGTATTCGGCATCCTCGTCCTATATGCAAATAATAAGGGAGCTTTTGCCGACCTCAAGAATGATTTTTACTCCTGGCTCTATCAGGAAAAAGCGTGGACAGGGCTATTCAACAATTTTCCTGAAGGCTACGTAGACATGGCATCAATGAACTTGTCAGACACAAGCCTTCAACTGGTCATTATCGTGAAAGATGGCAACGTAGAGGGAGTTATTGCGGATAAGAAGCTTTGTAAGGTGGGTTTCCCCAACGGTTACAAGCTGCTGAAAGGCGACATTGGTGTGTTTGGGAATACGGCCAACGTTCAGGCCTTTGACTTCGAGGCTGGTTTTCTTCGTGAGTATGCCGAGTTGAAGATTAAGCGAGAAGGCATCGTGCTTGAAGTGGAAGCGAGTGAAGGCTCTAAGTGGCTTCTTCCTCGCCCTGTACGAATTGCAATGCATCCAGAAACTGATGCAGACACCGGGATGAAATCGCTACTTGATTTCTGTGCGACAGAGCGTGCCGAACTTATGAAGCATCTGGGCCAACCACAAAAGAGTCATGGCATTGAATCAAAGCTCGACACAGAAACCCCTTGACGCTAGGCACTCCAGCCTCCAGTGAGGCTGCTGAGACATCTGGGCCCAACGATGACTGAGAGTAACCAGAGAGAAGCAGAATGTGCTGAGGTGTAATGGATCTCATTAGACATGAGGCTGAGGCTCAAATCGAAAAAAATGAGCAGGGCTACAAGCTTTGCATTCCAGACATGTGAGCACAACACTGTTGTGCGATGACTAACATCTCCTTTGGGTCGAGGCTGTGTGAAAACAAAAAACGCCTATAAATTTGTGCAGGAATGAACCATTAAATCGCACAACGACGCCATTTCTTTGCGCCGGCAAGCGTCCAAGCGAATGGAAATTTCAAGCTCCTCACGTTTTCACACAGCCTAGACCCGAAGCGGACGTTTGGTGTTTCCATCTTCAATAGCATGCAAACTTAGCGCATGCCGCGAATTTCAGGATTTCTATATTATTACTTCCCGGTTAGCTTATTAATTCTTTGACGGCCAATGAGCAAATACGAAACCATATCCCTAGGAATGTCCGCCCTCGCTCTTGTTATTTCCGCTGCGACTGGTTATTTCCAGTACCAAACGAGACAAGATTCCGTTGAGGAAAGAATAAAAGTTGAATTAAAAATGATGCTCGATAAAAGTCCGTTGAACCCACTGGACTTAAGAATGATAAGTGGCGTAGAAGAGAGGGAAAATCTTCAACCCGCTGTTTTAATTACAAATATTGGAAGCGCCACCGTTCGAATTCTGGAAGCCGGTTATCAAGATTTTGATTTGCCAAATCATGCGTTCTACGCAGGCACAGAGCAGCCGCGGACGTTATCTCCTGGAGAGCAAGCGATATTCCCTATTTCAGATATCGTCAAAGTTAATAGACAACTGGTTGATGACATTAAATTAGGCGAGGAGAAAAACGCAAAAATATTTGCCGTCTCCACAAAGGGAAATCGGTTCGAAGCGCCCGCGGTTATCGAAGTTGCCAAGTAACAGCCACATCATTCAGAGAAGCCTAACCTAACTTACATTTATAGTTCACGTTCGGTTTTACACGACCGCGAGCGGAAAAATACGGACACTGCTGTCACCGGACAATTACCGGTTAATTCCGGAACGCTTGCGTTTTCGGCAATGAAGGGGGCGACGCGGATGGCCGTCGGCGGCGAGGTTAGGCTGCATAAACGTTGGCGAATACCACCCTGAAATGTCCTTATAGACCAACGTTTTTGCAGGTCGAGCGACCCGAGCGCACCCATCAGCCGTGTCCCCTGACTGCCTCCGGGAAAATCATCATTCCTCGTGAGATCCGGGAGCGGCTTGGCCTAAAGCCTAGCGACCAGGTTCGATTTTTCCTAGGCGAAGATGGCACCCTGGTGTTGCGCCCGCAACCTCCTCCCTCTGGTAAGCAATAGGATAGGCCGCTCACCAGGGCTTGATGCACTCCGCAGCGATAGGATTGGCGCGCGCCGGTGCTGCCTGATTTTAGAAGTCCAATGCCTCGCGTTCAGTGGCAGTCAGGGCGCGCACGCGCTGGGTCGCTTCGCGCCGCTGAAGGGCGCTGAGGGCCGGATCCGATTCCGCCAGCAAGTCAGCGAGTGTGGCGCCGGGCGCGATCGCGTCCAAGTACCGGAGCACCTGCGGGTGAAGTTTGCCGGGCGGTTCTATCAACCCGGATGCATCCCACCAGAAGTCGTGCAAGCTTATGAGATTTGTCTGGACTTGGCGCAGCAGCTTGCTCCGGCAGTTGGATTGAAACGGGAAAACGTAGCCCCCTGTCAGAACAAGCCGTTCTTGACCAGTACCTGCCGCGTTGAGTCGCGACTCGATGGGTTGCGGGGAATATGCGCTGTCTGGCAGGGGTTTATTGCTGTAGCTCACAATTCGGTACCGTCGAGCTTGAAAATCCCACCAATGATGTCTATTTTGCAAATTTACGCCGGTGCAACGCCGGCACGTAGTAACGCCACGATGAGCCAGTATTCGCCTTGCTGACCGCCTGTCCGGTCGTGCCCCCTATTTATGAGAGGGTACGACGCGGGAGCGGGCGATGAAACGGGTCTGGCTGGGGGCGAATCGGGCGCAAGGGCTGGCATGCGGCTCAGGTCGCGCGACTCTGTCCCTATTTAAGCGGGAGGGTTTCCACCCCCATGGCGCGCAGACAGGCGACCAGAAATGCCGCGCTGAACCGCTTGCGATTGACCTTGCGGTTGATCTGGTCGGGCGACTCGTCGATTCCCAGCTCCGCGAGCAGGCGCGAAAGCTGTTTGTAGCGAATACCGCGCCGCAGCATCTCGATTTCTATCAACTCTTTCGCGGTCTGCTCCCAAGCCTCGTAAGGCTGAACCGGCTGGCCACCATGGCGTGGCAGTCTCTCCATCACTCTCCCTCGGCCTTCAAGAGGCGTTTGCTCATTTCCTGCCAGTATTCTCTCACGGCTATTTTCAGTCGTATACGACTGATGTCCACCCGCCAGCATTACATGTTCTCAGGCAGTCATTTTTTTGAGGACCAATTGTTGGCAAAAAGTTTACCTATCACCCCGCCGCTCCGGCAGGGAGCCGTTGTGTTCTTGGCAACCGACCGAGCCACCCTCCAATTGCCGAGCCTCGGAGGTGCGCAATGAGAAGCGCGCCATCCTATGGCGTGCGCAGCCGCCGGACTGCGGCGAACGCCGGCGTCCGGTTCACGGCCCGGACGTACGGCAAAGCCCGCATCGGCACCTATGCCGAAAAGGCCGGCGGCCACATCACCGTCGACTCCGACGCGGAACGCCTGGTGGCGCACCTGCTGAGCGTCGACCCGCGCGTGCGCTCCTTCAAGCCACAACCGTTCACCGTCGACCTGGTCGGCGAACGGCTGCTGTTGACGCGCGAAGAAGTCTCCGAGGCACGCCGGATGCGGGGCGGCCGCGCCGGAGAGGTGGAATACACACCCGACTTCGCCACGGTTCAGCTCGATGGCCTGCAATGCGCGTACGAAGTCAAACTCGAGGGTTACGAGGGCGACGACCGCTACTGGGCGAAAATCGAGCGCGCCCGCGAAATCATGCTGGCGTACTGCTATCCGCTCTCCACGCTGGTCGTGCCGGCGGACGAACGGCACCCGGTCGTCGTCAATGCCCAACTGCTGAAGCCAGCGCTCGTGCGCGCCCAGGAATACCTGACGCCGGACATCATCGACCGGGTCCAGCGCTATTGTGAATCCGGCCCGGTGCTGCAACGCGACCTGTGTGCCGACCTCCAGATTCCGACGGGCCTGCTTCCGCCGCTGCTGGCCACCGGTGTGCTGCAAGCAGACGTGGCGCATCACCGCATCTGCGCCACGCTGGAACTGTCGGCCGCCTATGGCGACCTGGGCCACCTCTGCCTGATTGAGGAGCTGCGGTCATGATGTCCGACCTGCGCGTCGAAGACAAATTGGCGCCACCTGGCGAGCCGGACCGCTACTTCGAGGTGCTGGACGCTCGTATCCATGCCGGCACTATCCAAATTTTCGATGCCGCAAAACGCGAGGCTCGTTTTGTCGATGAAGCCGCCATCCGGGCCGGAATTGCGGCCGGCAGTCTGATACTGCATCGCAAGGGAATGCCGCGCGTCGGCCTCGTCGCCCAGTACGACAACCCGGCACTGCACGCCAGGGACCGTTTTCTGCACGACGCCCTGCGGCGCATCGATGCCCTCCGGGCGCAACGGGGTCTGTCGTTTGACGCCGCGATACCCCTGGCCCGTGAGGCCTACGTGAGCGAGCACGCAGACGGATTGGTGGTCTGCGCGTTTCCATCTCGTCCGACCCTGTTCCGGGCTCACAAGAAGCAACTGCTCGGCTTGCCGGTGCTCAAAGGCGACAAAAACAAAGGCAACGCGACGCCCAGGTATGCGAGGGACCTGATGGAATTCGCCGAGGGGGTCATCCAGGACCGGTACTTGGTCACGGAATCCAAGTGGACGGTCCTGGACCTGACGGGATATATCAACCGAGAAGCCCGCCGCCGCGGCCTGCATGTTGCCAAGCACGCTATCAGCCGCAAATTCGTCGTCGCCACGATTCATCGCCTGACCGTCGATGCCGAATACGACCGGATGGACCCGCTCAACCGGGTCGCCGGCAAGTCGTTCGCAACAAAGCGTATCCGGGCGGCATTTCCTTTCGCCCGCATCGAGCAGGATGCCCTGCATTTGCCATTCGTGGTGCGCACCCCCCATGGCGTCGCCCGGACCGTCTATCTGGTGCTGGCGATTGATGTCTGCACCGGGTATCCGGTGGGATGGCATCTGGTCATTGGTTCGCCGCGCGAGATGGATTCGCTGCGGTGCATCGAAATGTATCTGACGCCAGCCAAGGCGGCCCGCTTCAAGGCGCTGGGCATCGCCCATGCACGGAATCTCTATGGCACGCCTGCCCAGGTCATTTTTGATAATGGTCCGGAGACCAAGGGGGGCCGCATCGTTCGCCTGGAACTGCTAGGGATGGACGTCAAGCACTGCAAGGCGAAGGAAGCGCAAGGCAAGCCCTTCATCGAGCGCCTGAACCGGGCGCTCAAGGAGGCGTTGCAGCGCCTCCCGGGCTGCACGCGTTTCGAAGGTAAGGATGGCAAGCGTGACCCGGAGGCGCTGGGCGATGCGCTGATGACAGTCGACGCGCTCGAGAAGTGGATCGTCCGGTGGCTGTACGAGGACTGGGTCAACACGCCACTCGAGCGTCTGCGCTGGGACGAATTATTGGTCGATGCGGTCAAGGGCAAGACGCCGCTTGCGCGTCTGAATTACCTGACCGAAGAGAGGGGACATCCGATCACCATGCCACCACCGCGTCAGCAATGGATGGCCGCGCTCTTCGAGCACAAGCGGTGCACGCTGAGCGCCAAGACCGGCATCACGCTTGAGCATGGCTTCCGTTACAAGGGCGAAGCCATGTCCTATCTGCTGGCCAAGTACGGCGACCACGCCCAGCTCCATGTGGTCTACAACCCCGACGATTTCCGCCAGGCGTACGTGTACGAGGACGATGCCCTTCCGCTCGTCACGCTGACGCACGAACACGTCCGCCCGCAAACACCGGCCTGGACGTTTGCGGAAGCCAAAGCCCGTTTCGATGCGGGCATGGAGGACTGGACGGTCCCGGACGACAAGGTGCAATTCCTGCGCGACCTGGACGCTGCGGTGACTGGACATGGCAAGGCACGGAAACCGCGCGGCAAGCGCGCAGAAAACCAGGAAACCGTACGCCGGGCCAAAGACCACTCGGCCCTCCAGCGCAGCATCGACCGGCCGCTGTTGTCGACTGGGCCGTTTGGGCCTGCCCCTTCGACCAATCCCTCATTGCCCACGGAAGACCTTCAGCCGGTTGCCATCTCGTACGACGATGCGCCGCTGATGTCCATCGTAAACAGAACCACTGGAGAAAAACTGCTGTGACACCAGCCCAACAATTGCGCCGAGATATCGAGACCTGCGAACTGCCGCATCCCATGTTCGTGGAGCACCTCGCTACGCTCAAACGGCGCATCGATGACGCCCTCGCTGGCTTTGCACCCAAAATCGTTCGCGTCCCCGGTCCGAGCGGCGTGGGCAAATCTTCGCTCATTGCCACCCTGTCGCGCGACTACCCGGAAACCCGTATCGACGGACGGCGCCATGTGCCCGTACTGGTGGTGGCGGTGCCCCAATCTGCAACGGCCAAGCTGCTTCCCCAAAGTGTCCTGCGCGCGTTGGGCATCGGGGTCCCTGCCCGCCTGACGGCGGGAGCGCTGTTCGATTTCATGGTGACGCAGCTGCGCCTGGCCGGCACGCGGGTGATTATTTTTGACGAGATATCGCACCTCGTGGATGAAGGGTCGCGCGTGCCCCCGCGCGCCTCCAGCGACTGGCTCAAGGCTCTGGCCGACACCCTCGACATGACGCTGATTCTGTTCGGTATTCCGCGCCTCGAACGCCTTTTTTCAGCGAATGAACAACTGCGTCGCCGGGCTTATCCTGCGCGCCATTTTTTGCCGTATGACGCCAGCGATGCCAAGCAGATGGCGGCATACATTTCATGCGTCACCAATTATGCCCGCCTGTTCGCTGCGGCGGCCTATCCGATTGACGTGCGCCCCCGCGTGCTGACGCAGCAAAGCTATCTGCTCACCGGTGGCCTGATTGGGGTACTCGCCGACTTCATGCGTGAGTTGGCCAAGTTAATGGCGAACCAAGCACCGCGCGCCATCACCTACGCAGACTGCCAGAAGGCACTGGCAGACGTCAACCACGCCGGGTCACCGCACAGATTGGCCTTCCGGGATTCGGGCATCGAAGACGTGGACGTCGAGCCGGCAGCCCTCAAGCAGGCCTACGTCCATGTTTTGACCAGCAACCTGGCGTCCGTCCCGGTCCGTAAAAAATCAGGAGATAAACAATGAGCCTCATGCGGACCTCTGCGCCTCGGGACGATGAGTCCGGCATGGGGTACTACCGTCGACTTTCCGGCGACAATGCGCTGTTCAGCTGGCGTGACCTGACGGATACGGCGGGTGTCGAACGGAGTCGCCGCGCCTTGCTGATGCGCACGGACGAGGTAGCCCGGAATCTGGGTCTGGAGCCGGCATGGACCGAATCCGCCAGGCAGAAAGAAGACCTCTGCCGCGACTGGGGCCGACTGCATCGTGCGCAATCGGATGCAGTGTGTCCAGCGTGCCTGGCGGAATCGGCGTACCTGCGACACCCGTGGGAACACGCATATGTCACCGCATGTCCGCAGCACCGCCTGCGCCTGGTCGACCAGTGCAACGCCTGTGGCAAACACCTGTCGCCGGAGCGACTCTATATCGGATTGTGCGCGTGTGGCCATGACTTGGGCAGCCTGCCGCGGGTGCCGGCGACCCAGGCACAGCAGTGGCTGTCGACGCTCATGGCGAGCCATGGCCGGCAGTCGGGCAGCACGAAGCCGGTGCTGCATGACGTCGACACCAACGTGCTGGTGAAGGTCATTCGGACGCTCTGCCTGCATGCAGGCCCGAAGCCGCCCGGGTTGTCGCGTGGCGCAGCCGTGCCAAAATCGGTCGCGGAAGCGGTCGAATTCCTCGCACCGCTCGAAGCCTTATTGACTGATTGGCCAATGGGCTTTCGGGCGCATGTTGCGCAACGCATTGCCGCCGGCCGCAAGGATGCGCGCACGCTGAACACATTGCTGGGCGATTGGTATATCAGCCTGCGCAAGCTGTGCCAGGGCACGACGCTCGAGCCGCTCCTGCACATCATCCTCGACGTCGCCGCCGAAAAAACCGATTGCGTACTGGGCTTGGATTCGGCCAAGGCCATGGCCGAGGAGGCGACCGGATACCTGCGGGCGCCGGATGCCGCCAAAGCCATCGGTGTCAGCGTTTCCCGTCTGCATGACGCGATTCAGGCGGGCGAATGCGCGCACCGCACGCGGCGTACGGGCACGCGTGGGCAGGTGTATGAAATTCCCTGCGCCGAGGTCGAGCGCATCCAGCAGCAACGTGCCGGGTGGATTTCCGACAGCACGGCCTGCGAGCTGGCCAGTGTTCCCCCCGTCGTGCTCGAACGCATGAAAGCGGCCGGTGTCATCCGGTCCGACATCCGCTGGCGCGAAGACCTCCTGAAAGGCGGCCCGGTCGAACGCCCATCCCTGCTGGATTTATATGCGCGTGTGGACCGGTGGGCCGCACCCACTGCGGTGGCCGATGATGCAACCCTCACCTGGGCGGAACTGACCAGCCGGCGCATGGGGGAGAAGCAGGCCATCGAGTCGCTGATGCAGGCCGTTGCAAATGGCGACGTGAAAGCCGTCGCCCATGCGCGAACGCTGGGCGAACTGTCTTTCCTGAGGGCGGACGTGTCACGGTATTTCGGCACGCCCCTGCTCGAGGCGGGTATGTCGATTCAGCAGCTGGCCAAAGCGACCGGCTGGAAATGGGAGTCCATCGCGCACTGGGTGGACGAAGGGTTGCTGGCGTCCGAGTCGATTCAACGCCGCGGCCAGCACTGCCGCGTCGTGTTGCCGCATCAGCTGTTGGCATTCCGACAAACCTACGTGCCTCTTGCCGACTTGGCGCGTGGCATGGGTACCAAATCGTCTGCCCTATCGAAGCTGTTGTCTGGCATTGAGCTGGTCGGTGCTCGGCATCTCCGAGACGGAGCCATTCGCGGCGGGCTGATTCGCATGGCAGAGCTGGGGCGCCTGGCAGTTCTCGGAGCAAGGGCAGGGCAAGACCTGTTTGTTCCATTAGCGCAGGAGTGATGATGGTTACCCAGCTCTTCCGGTATCGCGCGGTGCCATTACTTTTGAAACTTCTCAAGTGTCGTGAAACCGCTGCTACGGGTAAAGAGAGGACGATAGTCATTTGGGCACTGCGCGGTAGCAAGCAACACTTTACAAAACCAGGCTTTTGAGAGACATGAAATGGCACAACGCTTGCAAGACATTCTCCATAAACTTTACAGGCCGCCGACTGACAGGACGCGCCAAGTTTTTGCATTGTCGCGGCCTGATGCGGAAAAGCTGCCGCTATTGCCATCGATTGCCGTCATCTCAATCACTGCACCGGAGCGCCCACCAGCTGCCATTGGCGACTTCGCTCACGTGCTGCGCCTGAGCTTTGCCGACGTCGATTTCCTCAATCCGGACCTATCCGAGCGCGCTCGGGGAAAGCTGGCTCACGCCTTCACCGAAGAGCAGGCAGAAGCCATTCGCTCCTTCGTCGAAGCACTGCCCGATGAGATATGCTCATTAGTTATCCACTGTGAAGGAGGCTATTCGCGCTCATGCGCCGTCGCCGTCGCTCTCCATCAGCTCTATGGTTACCAGGTGGAGCTCGCGCACCTCACGGAGGCTAACCGTTCAATCGTGCGCGTGCTGATGGGAGATTTTCGTAGCCACCGCAAGCGGAAGAAAACCACTCGCTAACATGCATCCATGCATCTGGCCTTGTCGTTGGGTACTCGAATGCGACTACATCCCAATACCCACCCGGTACCTCTATTGGCGCTTCTGAACACATCCTCCCAACTGAGAAATGGATTCGCCATTCTCATGCTTACCCAAATGGCTCAGCCTAAAAGCAGGTGAACACCTTCACAGCCTTGCTACGGGTGGTGAGGCTGAGCCCAGCCCTCCCTGGCAGATTTGCCCGGATGCGCCTTCACTCAGCCGTCACCCCCACTGCTACGGTATGGAGCCGGCCTCGCCCGGCAGACTTTCGTTCCACGCCTCTGCCTTCGCCAGCGCGCCGATTTCTCAGAACTTCCCCCCAGAATCGGTTTCCCCGGCGTGCTGGTGGTCGGCACCTCGTCCACGCCGGCGGCAATTACCACATCACCGAAGCCCACCAATGGGATGGGGCGGTTCTTCGACCCGGCGGCATGGCGCGCGGCGGGTGGCATGCAGGTTCTTGCATCACAGTATATGTGTCGCTGGAGGGCATGCCACGCGAATCGAAGAAGCTTGAAAAATTTTGCGCTCGAGATGGGCTGATTCGAATAGGCAGCGAGCCGTCAGAAGACGGGAAACCCATCCCTAATCCAGGGTGTCTGATTTATGCTTGATTGCATCAGGAAATTTGGAAAAATGTCTGAAAAATGCATGGCTCCCCGAGTCTTGTCTGAATTTTGTTTGATTCGCCAAAAGTGCTAACTTTGCGGCAGATACAACAACCGGCTCGCGCCGATAAACTGCGAGCAACAGTATTTCGAGAGACTCGTCAGTGTCTAGGACACAGGGAGCGATTCACTCATGACCTGTCTTGGCACCACGAGAGAGGAAACGCCGAGGAGTGGCGGCGGCCGTACGGCCCCTTCGCTGGCGCCGGCCAAGGGTACTGGCAGTGGTGAATCCAACCAAAAAACTTCGAGGGGTGGTATTACCCACCACCGCAATGTGCGCGCTCATCAAAAGACGAGTAGAGGGGCCGATGACATGATTGACAAGGGTAAGAGGCGGGAACATAATTGACCGAAGAGTAGAATTCATGTTCAATAGGTAAAACGATCTTCCAATAAGTCGAAAATTGGTGAGAAAAGTGCTCCGGAAAGCCCGGCAGCATATGGCACGCATTGATCACTACAACAAGGCGCCGCAAGGCTCCATTCAAGGAGATATGATGTCCGATACTTCCGCAGTCTTCCTGAGCGAACAGGAAGTCATGATCCGCGATTCCGCCAGAAAGGTGGCCAACGAAGTCGTCGCAACGACCGCGGCGGCGCGCGATCAGTCGCAAGCTTGGCCACATGACGAGCTGAAATCTGTGGGTGAACTCGGCTTTATGGGTATGTTGGTGCCAGACGAGTATGGCGGGTCGGGCGCAAGCTTTGTCGAATACTGTCTGGCCATTGAAGAGTTCGCGGCGGCGGATGCTGGATTTGCGACTATCGTTCATGTCCACAACAGTCTGGGTCTGACGCTGATGTGGTCGGCTAGCGAAGAACAGAAGCGTAAATACTTGCCAAAGCTTGCCAGCGGTGAGCACATTGGCGCCTTCTTGCTTACCGAGCCTCACGCCGGATCCGACACCGCGGCATTTCGCACCTCCGCGCGACGAGATGGCACTGAATACGTCCTGAACGGCAGCAAGCAATTCATTTCGAACGGCAGCGAGGCAGGCTTGGCGATCGTGCTTGCGGTCACCGATCCAACCGCCGGCAAGCGCGGAAAAAGCTTGTTCCTAGTCGACCCGAAGCAGCCCGGATACGAGGTCGCACGTGTCGAAAGTAAATATGGTCAACACACCGCACATCTCGCGCAGATCGAATTGAAGGATTGTCGCGTCCCAGCCGGAAATCTCATTGGTGCCGAAGGCGCAGGCTATCAGCAAACGATGGCATTACTGTCGCACGGCCGTGTCGCCATTGCGGCGCAGGCCGTTGGGGTCGCTCGTGCCGCCCTGGAGGCGGCCTTGCGGTACGCCAAGGACCGGGAAGCGTATGGCGCCCCGATCATCAACTTGCAAGCGGTCAGCTTCGACTTGGCAGACATGGCGATGCATGTAGAGATTGCCCATCAGTATGTGTTGCATGCCGCACGCTTGGTCGATGCGAACGTTCCATGCGCGAAGGAAGCGTCGATGGCGAAGCTGTTCGCTAGCGAGATGGCGGAGAAGGTGTGCTCTACCGCGCTACAACTCCATGGTGGGTACGGCTACCTCAAAGATTTCCCGGTCGAACGCTATTGCCGTGATGTCCGTGTCTGCAAGATCTATGAAGGCACGAGCCATATTCAGAAGCTCATCATTGCGCGTAGTCTGGCCTAGGAATAACGCCGGGCGGATGTAATAAGGCCGGCGTATCGTGAGGAGTCCGCCATGAACACTGAAGACGAAGGTAGCACAGCTGCCAAGCCTGGCCTGACATATCCGTGCGGAGAGGTTCCAGAGGCGGGAACCGCCAGGGAAATCGCGCAGGGGGTGCAGTGGATACGCATGCCCCTGCCGTTCCAACTCGACCATATCAACATGTGGGCAATCCGTGATGGGGCCGGCTGGTCGCTGGTGGATACCGGCATCTGGTCGCCCGATACGGCGGCGGCTTGGCGCCGGTTGTTTTCCGGTGTGCTCGGGGATCCTGTGACGCGCGTCTTCGTCACCCATATGCATCCCGACCATATCGGCATGGCGGGCTGGCTGACCCGGAAGTTTGGCTGCAAGCTATGGATCAGTCGCCTGGAGTACCTGAGCTGTCGCGTGCTAGGCGCCGATACCGGTCGTGAAGCGCCGGAGGACGCCGTGCAATTCTATCGTCGGGCCGGCTGGAATGACGAAGACATCGAAAACTACCGCACGCGGTTCGGCGCCTTCGGTAAGATGATCTATGCTTTGCCCGACAGTTATCGGCGCCTGCGGGATGGCGAAGAGCTTCATATCGGCGGACGGCTCTGGCGCGTCGTGGTGGGCACGGGGCATTCGCCAGAGCATGTTTGCCTGTACTGCCCTGAGCTAAAGCAGCTGATCTCGGGCGACCAGATATTGCCCCGCATATCATCCAACGTCTCGGTATTTCCCACTGAGCCGGAAGCTAACCCACTCTCAGACTGGCTGGATTCGCTTGAAAAACTGAGGCGCGAAGTCCCGGACGACGTACTGGTGCTTCCTTCACATAATGAGCCGTTTCATGGCTTGCATCATCGGATCGACTCTCTTTTGCAGAGCCAGCAGCGCGCGCTCGAGCGGCTGCGGAAAGCTCTGTGCGAACCGCGGCGTGTGATCGACGTATACGGGGCACTGTTCGCCCGGGCCATCACCTCGGACCACCATTTGATGAGCATGGCGACGGGAGAAAGTTTGGCCCATCTCAACTATCTCGTAGCTCGAGGTGAAGCTTCGGTGCGAATCGGAGACGACGGCTGCGCCTGGTATCAGATGGCCGCCGCCTAACAGCGATTCGCTAAGTACCGCTCTTGCGATCTACCACTAGTACGGTTTCCGCCGCCAGGGCATCGGCCGCTAGCCATTCGAAGTGATCGGGCTTGAGCCGGGACAGGGTCTGGAATTCCTGGGCCACCGTCTGCGCCAACGAATCCTGTCGTGCCGAGGGTTCGACCGCCAGGCGTAGTGTGACTTCCTCGCGGTTGCCGGGGCAGGTGATCACCGCCTGAGCGGCGCGCACTCCAGGAATGCGGATGGCCAACTCCTCCAGTTGCCGAGGATAAATGAAAATTTCCCTGGCCTTGACCGCCTGCCCGACCCGGCCCTGTATTTGGCCGATCCTGCTAACACATCCGTCATCACCGATTTCGAGGGCGCAAGCGACGTCGCCGGTGCCGAAGCGAATCAGCGGCCAACCGGGCGAAAGCGTGGTAACGACGATTTGGCCCGGCGTGCCCGCAGCGACTGGCAAGCCGGCGACTGGGTCGCAAATCTGCACCAGACGGTCTTCGTGGATTGCATAACCTTCTTGGCCCTTCTGTTCGTAGCCAATCAATCCAAAATCGCCGGTGGCGTAGGTGGAGAAGGTTCGAATGCCATAGCGCTCCTCGAGGCGGCGGCGCTTGCCCATCCAATCTCCCATCTCGCCGCCCAGTAGAGCAGAGCGCACTTTCCAAGCTCGCGGCAGCTCGTGACCGAGGCCCTCCAGTGTCTCGACCAAGGTCATGAAAAAAGCGGTGGAAGCGCAGATGCAGGTGACACCCAAGTCGAGCACAATCTTTGCCTGCAATTCGGCGCCGCCGGTCCCGGCAGGAATGACGGTGGCGCCGCAGGCGACAATGCCCTGGTCAAGCAGAAGGCCGGCGGGAACGAGGTGATAGGACCAGGTGTTCAGAACGCGGTCGCCCGGCCCTACACCGGCAGCCTGAAACACCCGTGCAAAACCATGTCCATCCCGGTCGGAGCGCAGGTGCGGTTCGTTCAGGGGGCCGGGCGAGACAAAGATGTGCGCGATATCCTCTTCCCGAGCGGCGAGGAACCCGCCGAACGGCGGATGTGATTGCTGAAGCGCTAGCAGTTCGTCCTTGCTGGTGACCGGCAGACGTGTCATATCCTGGGCGGTGCGCAGGTGGGCTGGCGTCATCCCGGCTCTTTCATAGATTGCCCGTATGGCCGGTGCCATCTGCCAAGCGGTTTCCTGCGTGGCACGCAGGCGGGCGAAGCGGTCGAGGGGTGTCATGGTCTCTCTCCTCACAAACAGGCGTTCCTAGCGACCGGTGAACACCGGCGCTCTTTTCTCGTTGAATGCGGCCAGGCCTTCCTTCATGTCCGCGCTATGGGCATGCACCTCGGAAGCCAGCAGTTCTAGCCGCAAGGCTGATTCGATCGGCTGGGCCAGTCCATCATCAACCAGTGCCTTCATTCGGCGCAAGCCAAGAGGGCTCTTCCGGGCTAACGTGGCGACCAGCTCGCCGGTAGCGGAAAGCAGCTCCGCATCTTCCACCACCTTGTTCACCAGGCCGGCGGCCAGCAATTCCTCGGCCGGCAGGAATTCTCCCGTATAGAGCAGATACTTCGCACGACTCGGTCCTATCTTTCGCGGCAGTCGTACCGATCCGCCGCCGCCCGGAAGCAAGCCGTAGTTGGCGTGCGCGTCGCCCAGCTTGGCCGAGCGGGCCGCGATGACCAAATCACAGCACAGTACCAGCTCGAGGCCGCCGGCTAGCGCCAAGCCGTTGATTGCGGCAATGACCGGCATCGGAAAGCTCTCCACGCGGTTCATGAGGGCCAGTACCTCGCTCAGGAAGTGCCGTGTTCCATTGTCGGTGTCGCCGACCTGGCTTTGCACGTACTTCAAATCGGCGCCGGCGCAAAAAGCGCGTCCATTGCCGGTCAGTACCACGGCACGTACGCCGTCAGTGTTCTGCGCCTGATCCAAGGCTCGGGAAATTCCGGCCAGCACCCGTGGCGTCAATGAGTTCATTGCTTCAGGACGGTTTAGGGTGATCCACATGGCGCCGTCGCGCACCTCGGAAATGATCTCTTCCTCATTCATGGGCTGTCTCCTCTGGGTTGGATTGAGTGTCTTATCTTGAACTATTTTCTTCCAATTGGAAAGTCAAATAATTATGTGGTAATTTATCTTACCAATCGGTAGAATAAAAACTCGAATTCTCTACCGTGCTGTGGAGTTCACGAGTTCGGATCGGTGGCTTTTTTGTTTCGCATGAGAGGAAAGCAATGATTCTCCCGCTTGAAGGCATACGTATTCTTACCCTGGCCGAACAGTATCCCGGACCGTTCGCCACTCTGGTGGCAGCCGATCTCGGCGCCGAGGTAATCATCGTTGAACGAAGCTCCGGAGACCCGGCGCGCCAATATCCTGGATTTCACGCGTCACTGAACCGGAACAAGAAGTCGGTGGTGCTGGATCTGAAGACGGAGCAGGGCAAGGAAAGTCTGCGTAGTCTGATACGTGACGCCGACGTCCTGATGGAGGGATATCGGCCCGGGACTATGGCTCGCCTCGGATTCGATTACGCCGCCACAGCCACAATCAATCCACGCATTGTCTATCTGTCGATCTCGGGATTCGGGCAAACCGGCCCTTACCGCGATCGGCCGGCACACGACTTGTCATATCAGGCGCTGGCCGGCCTCCTGTCTCGCCAGGCGAAAACCGGCCGAATCGAAGCACCGCCGGACCTTGCAATCGGCGACCTGTCATCCGCAATGTTCGCATTGACCGGCATGCTGTCGGCCCTGCTGCGCCGCGAGCGCACCGGCCAGGGTGCATATATTGACGTTTCCATGACGGACTGCTTGGTTTCATTGATGACCGCCATGCTGGCGCCGCGCATGAACGGCATGAATGAGGGTTTCGTCAACGATGAGCCAGGTTACGGCACGTTCGAATGCGCGGATGGAAAGCTACTGACGCTGTCAATCGCGCATGAGGACTGGTTCTGGCAACCGCTGTGCCCGCTGTTGGGTATGGACGACGTGGCCGCGTTGCGGCATCCAGAGCGCGTCGCCGAGCAGACCGTATTGCGAGCGCGAATCACAGCCGCTTTGAAGCACCGATCGCGAGAAGAATGGGGCGCCGAGCTAGACCGGGCCGGCATTCCGTGGGGGGCGGTCAATTCCCTGGAGGAAGTGGTCGCCGACGAGCATTTCCGGCATCGCGGCATGTTCAGGCAAGTGGCGCGTAACGACGGCGGTTCTTCTTGGCACGTGGCACAGCCGTTGGTATTCGGAGGCTTCCACCCGGGGCCGCTGACCGACGTTTCTCCTTTGGGAGCGGACACGGATGCCGTGCTGGCCAATCACAAAAGATAACTCATAAGTTAATACTAATTACCCGTTAGGTATGTTATTTACTCTGCGGTAAAAAATGTGTATGGTGTCTGCAAGGCCGTTGTGCAGACAAAGAAAACAATCTGGATGATGGAGGAGTGACACATGGAACAGATTTATGTGGTGGGCGTTGGCATGACGCCGTTTGGACGCCACCTGGATGTCAGCATGAAGGCCCTGACCCGACAGGCGGTCGAAGCGGCGTTGGCCGATGCGGGGCTTGGCAAGGTGGCGCTGGAAGCGGCTTTTTTCGCCAATGCGTCGCAGGGCCACATGGAAGGCCAACACATGATTCGTGGTCAGGTGGCACTGCGCGCGATGGGGTTGGGTGGCATCCCGGTTGTCAACGTAGAGAATGCTTGCGCCAGCGGAAGCAGCGCTTTCACTCTTGCGGTTAACCACCTGCGCGCCGGAGCCGCCGATGTGGCGCTGGCAGTCGGCACTGAAAAGATGTACTCAGCTGACCGCGACCGCATGTTCTCGGTGTTTGACAGCGCCTGGGACGTGCACGAGGCCGAGCAGATCCGCGAGCGCTTGCTGCAACTTGGTGCGGGTGTCGCGGTCCCAGAGGGAAGCGTCTCGTCCAAGCCGTACAGCGTTTTCATGGATGTGTATGCTGCGTTCTCCCGCGCGCACATGAAGCGCTTTGGCACAACGCAAAGACAGCTTGCCGCGGTGTCAGCTAAGAATCACGCTCACTCCGTTCACAACCCCCTCTCGCAATATCGCAATTCATATACGACCGACGAGGTTCTGGCGGCCCCTCCAATTACCTATCCGCTGACCTTGCCGATGTGCTCGCCGATTTCCGACGGATCTGCCGCCGCCGTCGTTTGCACCGCAGCGGGCCTCAAGCGCTGGAATATCGACCCGTCGCGCGCGATCCGTGTACTGGCCTCGATCGTCCATACCGGGTCAGACCGTGACGATGCCGAATACCGCAATCACTGCACCGCCCTGGCTGCGCGCCGCGCATACGATCTGGCCGGCGTGGGGCCGCGCGACATCTCGGTGGCCGAAGTTCATGACGCCACCGCGATGGGAGAAATCATTCAGATCGAGAATCTCGGTTTCTGCGAGTTCGGTGAAGGCGGCCCATTTTCGGAGCGCGGTGAAACCAGCATTGGCGGTCGGATTCCGGTCAATCCCTCCGGCGGCCTGGAGTCCAAGGGACACCCTGTAGGCGCCACCGGTATCGCCCAGGTGCATGAGTTGGTGACCCAGTTACGCAACGAGGCCGGTGTCCGGCAGGTGGCCGGCGCGCGACTGGCGCTGGCTGAAAACGGTGGTGGGCTTCAGGGCATCGAAGAGGCGGTCGCCTGCGTCACCATCCTGGGTCGCTAAAACATCAATCGCAAGCTGCAAGCTGGCGCAGACCGGCGACGCAGCTTAGACGAGGAGACGAAAATTGCGTTTAGCAGATTATTTCGACGCGGTCGCGGCGAACTTTCCGCGCCATGAAGCCTTCGTGGATGGGCGAACACGCCTAGTCTACAAAGAGGCACAGGCAATGGTGCACGCCACAGCGCACGCTCTGACCCGTGAGCCGGGGCTACGCGACGGTGCTCATATCGCGATCTATGCGCCCAACGATTACCGCATAAGTTTGCTACAGACTGCGGTCAACCGGGCGGACATGGTATGGGTCGCATTGCATACGCGAAATTCACCCGCCACCAATCTGGCGATGCTGGGATACGCCGACTGCGACCTGATTTTTTTCCATAGCAGCTTCGAGCATCTTGTGCCGTCCTGGAAGGCTGACCTGTCGCAAGTGCAGCGCTTCATCTGCATCGATCGGCCGTCCGAGCACGGGGAGTTCCTAGACACCTGGATTGCCGCACATCGCGAGCCGTACGTCGCTATGCCAGAAGACCCCCAGCGAGCGACGGTACTACAGCCGACCGGTGGCACGACTGGCCCGTCAAAGGGTGCGCTACATTCCCACCGCTCGCTGGAAATGACCCTGATTTCCATCTTCGATATGCTGAAGATTGACTCGGGCTCTCGTATTCTGGCCGTCGCGCCTCTGACGCATGCCGCCGCCATGATCACCTTGGCCGGCGCCGCCCGCGGCGCTTGCACGGTGGTGCTGCCCGGCTTCGACGCGCAAGCGGTTCTGGCCACGATCGAGCGCGAGCGCATCACCCATCTATTCATGCCGCCTACCGTCGTGTACGCCCTGCTCGCGACGCCGCAAGTCGCGATGACGGACCTAAGCCCGCTACGTTGCCTGGCTGTCGGCGCCGCCCCGATTGCGCCGGAAAAGCTGAAGGAAGCGGTGCGGGTGTTCGGGCCAGTGATTTATGAGGTGTACGGCCAGAGTGAATGTCTGTTTCCGGTAGTGGCCAAGCAGCCGGAGGACTACATCCGTGCAGACGGCAGCTTCGATGAGGAGGCGCTACGCTCAGCCGGGCGCGCCGTTCCCTATGCCCGCGTCGAAATCATGGACGACGACGGCAAGCTGCTCGCTCCCGGCGAAAAGGGCGAGATTGTGGTGCGATCTTCGATGGTGATGAAGGGCTATTACAAGAAGCCGGAGGAAACGGCAGAAGTGTCTGGATTCGGCTGGCATCACACCACTGACGTCGGCATCAAGGATGCGCGCGGGCTAATCACCATTGTCGACCGCAAGAAAGACATGATCGTCAGTGGAGGGTTCAACGTCTTTCCGAGCGAGATCGAAGCGGTGATCAACACTCATCCTGCTGTTTTGGACTGCGCCGTCGTCGGCGTGCCCGACGAGAAATGGGGTGAGGCGGTGAAGGCGGTAATCCAGCTGAAACCTGGCCATCAGGCTAGCGGCGATGAACTCATTTCTCTCTGCAAGCGCGAGCTCGGCAGCGTCAAAACACCGAAAAGCATTGAATTCTGGGACGAACTGCCACGCAGCGCTGTCGGCAAAGTGCTCAAGCGCGACATACGGGAAAAGTACTGGCAGGGCCAGTGGCGCTCAGTGTAACTGATCGAGCGCCACTTCAATAGGAAAGGCGCGCCCGACCCGAGAGGCCGTTTCATAGACATTTACTTCAGACAAAAAGGAAATTAGTACATGAACGTCAACAACAAAGTCGCCGTCGTCACGGGAGCCGCTTCTGGCCTAGGATTGGCCACCTGCAAGGCCTTGGCCGCAGCGGGCGCCAGGGTGGTGGGCTTCGACCTGGATGCCGAGACTGTGCAGGCCGCGCTGGCTCCGGATATCAAAGGACTGGCGGTCGATGTCGCCAACGAGGCCGATATAAAGACTGGTATCGACACCGTTCTGGAGCTGCACGGCGCCATCCATATCGTGGTCAATTGCGCCGGCATCCTCGGCCCTTGCAAGACATTGTCGAAAGGCCAGATGTTCCCGACCGAATTGTGGGAACGCGTTATCGCTGTGAACCTGAGCGGCACCTTCAACATGATCCGCCATGCGGCGCTTGCCATGTCGCGAAACGAACCGGATGAGAGCGGCGACCGCGGGGTCATCGTCAACACCGCGTCCGGCGCCGCCTGGCAGGGCCAAATGGGGCAGGCTGCATACAGCGCCAGCAAGGCCGGCGTCATTGGCATGACCCTGCCTATCGCACGCGACCTGGCCGAGCATGGCATCCGCATGGTGGCGATCGCGCCAGGCCTATTCGATACCGGCATGGCGGCGGGCATGCCGCCTAAGGTGGCGGACAAGCTCATCAATAACATGGTGCTGTATCCGGCGCGCATGGGGCAGCCGGAGGAGTTCGCTGGCCTGGTGCGCCATATCGTGGAAAACTCTTATATCAACGCCACTACCATCAGCATCGACGGCGGCGGTCGCGTCGGCACCCGTTAGCGGGATCGCCACGCCGGAGGCGCTGGGAGGAGCGCCGGCAGAGAAGGAACTGCGGCACGTGGGCTACGCGCCGGCGCTGCGAATAAAACGACAGGAGACGAGATGAGACAAGGTATCAACGCAGCGGGGGCGGCATGAGCGCGCCCCGGGCCGCGACGCAAGGTGCGCCCGTGGTGCTGGCCGCGGAGGGAATCCGCATGGCATTCGGTGGCATCGTTGCGCTCGACAATGTGTCGGTCGAAGTCCGCGCCGACGAGCTGTTCGCCATCATCGGCCCAAATGGTGCCGGCAAGACTTCCCTGATGAATTGCCTGAGCGGATTCTATCGCCCGCAGCAGGGGCGGATCCTGCTCAACCAGCAGGACATCAAAGGCAAGCCAGTCCACGAGATCGCGCGATCAGGGCTGGCCCGGACGTTCCAGGGTACACACATTTTTTCCGGCATGAGCGTGGTGGACAACATCATGGTAGGCCGCCACATCCACATGCGCGCCACATTGCCCGAAGCGTTTTTCTATTTCAACCGCACCCAGCGCGAAGAGTTCGCGCATCGCGAAATCGTCGAAGAAATCATCGAGCTGCTGGAAATTCAGTCGATCCGGCACCAGCCGGTTGGAAGCCTGGGTTACGGCTTGCGCAAGCGGGTCGATCTTGGTCGCGCCCTGGCGCAGGAACCGAAGATCTTGCTGATGGACGAGCCGATGGCGGGCATGAACTCGGAAGAGAAGGAGGACCTCGCCCGCTTCATCCTCGATGTGCGGGAGGCAAAGCGCATTCCAGTCGTGCTGGTCGAACACGACATGGGTGTCGTCATGGATCTGGCCGATCGCATCGCGGTGCTCGATTTCGGCCGCAAGATCGCGGATGGTACGCCCGCCGAGATCCAGGTCGATCCGGCGGTCTTGAAGGCCTATCTTGGCGACGGAGGAAAATGATGTTACCCATGTCAACGCTTCCGCAACTGCTCCAGCAGCATGCGGACCGGACGCCGGAGCGCCTGTCGCAGCGTCACAAATATCGCGGTATCTGGCGTGAGTTCAGCTTCGCCAAGGTCCAGGAAAACGTGCGCGAGCTGGCACTCGGCCTGCATCGACTCGGTATGCAGCGCGGTGAAACGATTGCCATCATCGGTGAAAACGAACCCGAGCACTTCTGGGCTGAATTCGCGGCTCAGGCACTGGGTTGCAAGGTCGTCTCACTTTACCCCGACCTGACAGCGGAGGAGGTTGCCTACGTTCTGGAAGACAGCGAAACGGTGTACCTATTCGCCCAGGACCAGGAGCAGGTCGACAAGGGCTTGGCTATCAGGGACCGTCTACCGCTCCTGCGAGGGATCGCCTATTGGGACGATACCGGCATGTGGTCCTATCGCGAGGATGTGCTGCGCACGGTGGCCGGATTGCAGGAGGAGGGCCGGCGCCTGCATCGCGAACAGCCTGAGCTGTACCGTGCCTTTTTGCAAGAGGGCAAGCCCGACGACATCGCGGTGCTTTCGTACACTTCAGGGACAACCGGCAAGCCCAAGGGCGTGATCCTGAGCCACAAGTACCTGATCGACAATGCGCAGCGCGTCATCGACGCCACCGGCGCCAAGCCGGGCATGGAATATCTCACTTATATCGCTCCAGCCTGGGCGACAGAGCAGATCATCGGCATCACGCTCGGCGTAGGCCTGCCCTTCGTGGTGAATTTTCCGGAGGGGCCGGAACAGGTGCTGAGCAATATCCGCGAACTGGCAGTGGAAGCGATGGTGTTCGCGCCGCGCCAGTGGGAAAGCCTGGCATCGACCATGCAGGCGCGCATGCTTGATGCCGGCAAGATCAGCCGCCGCGTCTACGAGTGGGGCCTAAGCGTGGGCCACGAAGTCAATGTCGCACGCCTGGAGGGGCGGCCGATCAGCACGCGAGCGCGGCTGGCATTCCCGCTGGCCGAGGCGCTAGTGCTGCGGCCGTTGCGCGATCAACTGGGTCTGACCCGCCTCCGGATTGCCGGCTGCGGTGGTTCGACCATGGCGCCGGACGTGTTTCGCATGTTCCATGCGATCGGCGTGCCTTTGCGTAACATCTACGGATCAACAGAAACCGGCCTGCTGACCATGCATCAGGGCGACTGCTACGACCTGGAAACGGTTGGGCACTGGCTGCGCGCTCATCCCGATGCCGATGCGCCGCTGGAATGGCAACTGACGAAGGAAGGCGAGTTGCAGCTCCGAGGTGGCACGCACTTCCGCGGGTACTACCGGCGTCCCGACGCCTCCGCCGAAAAGATCGTCGACGGCTGGTTCTGCACCGGCGACGCGGTCACGCGCAGCGGACGCGACGAATTGGTGTTCTTGGAGCGCATGAGCGATCTACGGCGCTTGGCGTCGGGGGAAAGCTTTCCACCGCAATTCGTCGAAACGCGGCTACGCTTCAGTCCGTTCATCAAGGACATCATGACGGTCGGCGACGCCACGCGCGAGTTCGTGGTGGCACTGATCAATATCGACATGAACGTGGTGTCGCGCTGGGCCGAGGAAAAGAATCTCAGCTTTTCCACCTTCACTGACTTGTCGCAAAAGCCCGAAGTGGCGGACTTGCTGCGCACCGAGATACAGCGTGTCAATTCCTTCCTGCCGGCCCATGCGCGGGTTCGCCGTTTCGCCAATTTCCCCAAGGAGCTAGACCCGGACGAGGGGGAGTTGACGCGTACGCGCAAACTGCGGCGCGAATTCCTGGAGCAGCGTTACGCCGCCGTGATTGACGGTTTGTACGCCGGGGCCGATGCGGTCGATATCAAGATCCCCGTCACTTATCAGGACGGGCGCCAAGGCAGCCTGGCCGCCCAGGTAGCCATTCACGACAGCGAGACACCCGCGCAGCGGCACGGGAAAGCTGTCGTTCAGCGGAGGGTAGCATGATTGAGTTTCTGAATTACCTGATCAACAGCGCACTGATCGGCTTGCTGTATGCACTGATCGCCATGGGTTTCGTGGTGATTTACCGCGCTTCCAAAGTGTTCAATTTTGCCCAGGGCGAGCTGGTCGTGTTCGGTGGCTTCCTGGTCTGGTGGATGGTCATGGAGCTCGGCCTGCCGATGTGGACCGGCCTGCCCTTGGCATTTGCCGCCGCCGCCGCATTCGGCCTTCTGATCGAGCGTCTGTTTTTCTCGCGCTTAGTCGGGGAATCGGTCTTCTCGATGGTGATGGTAACCATTGGCCTGCTGATCCTGATCCGCGGCGTCATCCTGGTTGCCTTTGGTCCCCAGGTGCGGCCGTTCCCCATCGTGTTTCCCCTGGCGCCAATCATGGTCGGCGACCTGCTGATTCCGCGCTCATTGTTCTATGGGGGACTTCTGACCATCGTCATCGGTTTCAGCCTGTCCTGGTTCTTCAACAAGACACGGGCCGGCCTGCGCATGACCGCAGTGGCGGAAGACCACCAGGTCGCGATGTCGATGGGAATCTCGGTGCGGCGCTCGGTGGCATTCGCCTGGGCCCTGGGTTCAGTGCTCTCGACCTTGGGTGCGATCGTTTACTTGAGCGGGAAATCGCTCAACCTGCTGACCTCGGAAATCGGCATGGCCGCTTTGCCGGTCGCACTATTGGCCGGCCTCGAATCGATCGGCGGTCTGTTGCTGGCGGGGCTGCTGGTCGGCATCGTCCAAGGGCTGGCCATGGCCTACCTCGATCCCTTGGTGGGCGGTGCGGTCGGTTCCGTGCTGCCGTTCGTCATCATGCTTTTAGTGCTGCTGATCAGGCCAACCGGCATGTTCGGCTGGAAGACTATCGAGAGGGTATAAATCATGGATCCAGCAGGCGTATTCGCAACCAGCTTTGCCGGGGATCAGGCGCTGATCCGCACTTCCAAGCAGCGCTGGACCCTGGTTTTGTTCGCGCTGTTCATGATGGCCATGCCGCTGCTGTTCGAGCCGCGCATCGTCGCCATCGTGACCACCATGCTCATCACCGTGGTGGTGGTGCTCGGCCTCCAGATTAACACCGGCCTGGCGGGACAGATCAACCTCGGGCAAGCCGCGTTCATGGGCGTCGGCGCCTACACCACAGCAATCCTGGCCAGCAAGGCCGGATGGCCGATCTGGGCAGCGTTGCCGGTGGGCGGCGTGGCGGCGGCCGTATTCGGCTTTATCTTCGGCATGTCGGCGGTCCGCATCAAGGGCTTCTACCTGGCCCTGACAACGATCGCGGCTCAGATTCTGTTCCATTTCCTGGTGCTCAACCTGCCCGCTTCCTGGCTCGGTGGTTCGGCCGGCATCACAGTACAGCCGGCGGAGATTCTAGGGTTCCGTTTCGATTCGGACCACTCGATCTACTACCTCTGCTTAGCGGTGGCGGCGCTTATGCTGTTCGGGGCCTACAGCGTGGCGCGAAGCCGGCACGGACGCGCCTTTCTGGCGGTACGCGACGACGATGTCGCTTCCGGGATGATGGGAATCAACGTGGTGCGAACCAAGGCCGTGGCATTTCTGCTGGGCGCCTTTTATGCCGGCATTGGCGGTGGCTTATGGGCGTATTACGTGCGCTTCGTCGCGGTCGATCAATTCACGCTGTTTCACTCAATCTGGCTAATCGCCATGATCATCGTCGGCGGCGTCGGATCAATCACCGGCGCCCTGATTGGTGTGCTGGTGATCAAGCTGTCGCAGGAAATCATCAGTTCGGCCGGTTCCACCATCGTGGAGCTTGTGCCGTTCCTGGGTGGTGACATCGTATTCGCCGCCATGAACATCTTCCTGGGGGCGATGATCGCCGGCTTCTTGATTTTCGAGCCGCGCGGCCTGATGCACAGATGGCAAACCATCAAGCGCTCCTACCGCTTGTGGCCATTTCCCTATTGAAGAAAATGGGAGCGGCAAGATACGCCGTCTCCCTTGTCGGTGCGTTTGTTCAATAACTATCAAGGAGATGAAAAATGGGTGCTTTCAATAAAAAATTTAACAAACGTCCGGTCCAGTCGCGTGCTTGGATGTTCGCCGCGGCTGGAGGGTTAAGCATGTTGTTTGCCGCCGCCGGAGCGCAGGCCCAGACCACCTACAACCTCGCCGGGCTGGCCGATTTCACCGGCCCCTACGCCGACATCATGAAGGACGTCACTGGCTGTCGCCGCGGGGTCGTCGACTGGTGGAACTCCGAAGTCGGGAAGGAACTGGGCGTGGCGCTGAAGATTAAGGATTACGACACCCGCTACGACGTGGCGCAGGTGGCGAGCCTGTGGCCAGGGGCCAAATCGGAATTGAATCCGATCCTGGTGTTCGGCATCGGCGGACCGGATGCCGCGGCGTTGCAGGAGCGCCTGCCTAATGACAAGGTGCCGATGATCATGGCCACCGCCGGCTACGGCTACGGCTGGAAGCCAAATCCCTGGGTTTTTAATGCGCGTCCCACCTATCCGCACGAAGCGACAGCCTTCATGGAGTGGTTCCGCAAGAAACGCGGCGGCGACGGTGCCCTGAAGCTGGGCATCATCTCCTCGGAAGCTTCGCCCGCCTACGTGGATATCCATAAGGGCATGGAGAAGTACGCCAAGGAAAACCCGAAGCTGTTGGAAGTGGTTGAAACTATCTACACCGAAGTGCAGCCGACGGACTTGACACCCCAGGTGGCACGCCTGGTGCGCAAAGGCGTGGAAGTCATCCAGATCCAGACCAACACGGCGGCGGTGGTAGCGACCCGGCGCGCACTGCAAAGCCTGGGCAAGACCAACATCCCCATCATGATGAGTGCCCATAACAGCCTGCTGGCGTCCGGCAAGGCCATCGGCGGTCTCGCGCAAATGGAAGGCAATTACGAAGCCTACGGCATGGCGATCCCGACCGAGGACAAGACCACGGCGCGCGGCTTTTATGAAAAGCTGCGCGACAAGTACAAGGTCACCGCCGGCTACAACGTTCCCTGCCTAATGGGCCTGAACCAGGCGATCGTGGCGGTGCGCACGATCGAAAACGCGGCAAAGGCGGTGGGTCCGACCAAGCTGACCGGCGAAGTCGTGCGCAAGACGCTGGTGACGACCCCGATCACAGCCGAGCAAAGCTTCGGCGTACTGCCGACGTTGACCTATTCCGAAGACGCGCCGTTTCCAACGCGCGGCCTGACGGTGAACATCGGCACGGTGCAAGGCGGCAAGTACACGATCGTGGACCAAAACGTGGCCGTTCCTGTCCTGAACAAATGGTAAGACCTGCGTGACGCGCCCCGCCCCTTGCGGGGCGCGTGAACTGCTTGGGAGAGACACTTGCTTGAATTGAATAACGTGGAAGCGCTGTACAGCGACGTCATCCTCGCCGTGAAAGGAATTTCGGCTAAGGTTCCGAAAGGGAAATGCGTAACCTTGCTAGGCGCCAACGGGGCTGGTAAAAGCACGACCCTGAAGGCCATTTCGAACCTGATCAGTTGCGAGGACGGCCGGGTTTCAGGTGGCGGCATTTCCTTCGATGGTGCGCCGCTGACCAATCAGGAGCCGGCGCACATCGTCCGGCACGGCATCGTGCATGTGGCCGAAGGTCGGCAGGTGCTGCGACACATGACGGTCGAGCAGAACCTTATCGTCGGCGGTCACATGGTGGGCGGCGCCGAGGCGCGCCGGCGCCTGGACCAGGTGTACCAGCGCATCGGCCGCCTCGCAGCTTTGCGCGGGCGTACCGCGGGCTATCTGTCGGGCGGCGAACAGCAGTTGCTGGTGATTGGCCGCGCCATGATGGCTGACCCCAAGCTGATGATGATTGACGAGCCTTCGCTAGGCCTGGCGCCGCTGATGATCGAAGAAGTGTATGCCTTGCTGGCGCAATTGAAGGCGAGCGGCCTCACGCTATTGATCGTGGAACAGAACACGCGCGTTGCGCTCGACTTGGCGGATTACGGCTACGTTATGGAAAACGGCCGCATCGTGCTTGAAGGCGCCGCCGCCGACCTAAAGGCGAACGAGGATGTGCGCGAGTTCTACCTCGGCCTCACCATGGATGGCGAACGCAAGAGTTATCGTGACATGAAGCATTACCGTCGTCGCAAGCGCTGGCTCGGCTGAGCTGGGAAACCATGGAGGAGGAAAGCATGACTGATTCGCAGGAGGAACTGGTTACCCGCTCGGACCGTGGCGCGGTGAGCTTTCTAGCCCTGAACCGGCCGCAGCGCGGCAACAGCCTGTCGGTGGCGATGATCGATGCGCTGCACCGGCGCCTGCTCGAACTGCGCTCGGAAACCGGCATCGGTGTGATCGTACTGAGCGGTGTCGGCCAAAGAATTTTTTGCGCCGGACACGATCTGAACGAGTTCAATGGTGAAACGGATCCTGAATTCTTCAAGGCTGTTTCTGTGCGCTGCTCGGCCATGATGCAAGCGATGCGCGAGCAGCCGCAGATCATAATCGCGCGTGTGGAAGGCGTCGCCACCGCCGCTGGCTGCCAATTGGTTGCCAGCGCCGACTTGGCAATTGCCGCCAGCGACGCCCAATTTGGCACGCCTGGTGTGAACATCGGCTTGTGGTGCCTGACGCCGATGGTGGCACTCGGGCGTGGCGTCCTACCCAAGCACGCGATGCAAATGCTTGCCACTGGCCGCTTACATGACGCCGAGTTCGCGTTGCGCGCCGGCCTGGTCAACCAGGTAGTGCCGACCGCCGAGCTGAATGCGGCGGTGGCGGCGCTGGCAAGCGAGATCGGCAGCAAGTCGACCTACACGTTGGCGCTCGGCAAGCAGGCGTTTTATCGCCAATTGCCCATGCCGCTGGCAGATGCTTACGAGTACTGTGGCGAAGTAGTGGCGCGCAACATGGCGCATGCCGACGCTAGGGAAGGCATTCGCGCCTTTGTCGAAAAGCGCCGTCCGCAATGGATCGGCCGCCAGCCCTGAGCCATTCTGCCGCGCTCGCCGTAGCCAGCGGCAGCGCGACATTCAAGGAAAATCCAATGGAAAATCTGTTCAGCCTGCGCGCCAAAACGGCACTCATCACCGGCGCCTCGAGCGGGATCGGCCAGCATGTCGCTACCGTTTTCGCGCGCGCGGGCGCCACCGTGGTGCTGGCGGCTCGGCGCATGGAACGCATTGAGGCCGCGGTCGCCGCCTTGCGCGAACAAGGTCACTCCGCCCATGGCGTCTATCTCGACGTCACCCGGACGGAGACGATCGCGGCGGCGTTCGATCGTGCTGAACAGCAGTGCGGCACGCCTATCGACATCCTCTACAACAACTCCGGCGTCATCCACGCCAGCCCTTTCGTCGAACAGAAGGAAGAGGAAATCGCGCGCATCTTCGATACCAACCTGAAGGGCGCCATGCTGGTCGCACAGGAGGCGGCCCGCCGCATGATATCTCGGCGCGCGGGAACGATCATCAATATCGCTTCGGTGGCCGGCATGCGCGCCGGCGGCTGGCTAGCGAGCTACGCCGCGTCGAAGGCGGGCTTGATCCACCTGACCAAAGTGATGGCGCTCGAACTGGCGGGCAAGGGAATCCGTGTCAACGCGATTTGCCCCGGCACGATCGAAAGCGACATGCACGACGCCTTGCACGATTTCCAGGAGGGCTTGCTCAAGCGCACGCCGCTGCGGCGCTTCGGCAAACAGGAAGACTTGGACGGCGTGTCCCTGCTACTGGCGTCCGACGCCGGCCGCTATATCGTAGGCGCGGCGATACCGGTCGACGGCGGACAGGCTCTGGCCTGGATGTGAGGAAAGGCAGGGCGCCTAGGCAGCGGACCGGTCGAATTCCTCGACCAGCGCCTGCACGATCGCGGCAGCCGGCTCGACGGTGCGCACGGCACCCACTCCATGGCCGGCACTCCAGATATCTCGCCAGCGCTTGCCTTCGCTTTCCCCATCCGGGATGCGGAAGGCTTGGATGCCGCCGTGCTCCGGATGCAGGCCATAGCGTTCCAGGCTGCTGCGCAGGAAGTTGCCGGGCAAGCCGCTGACCGCAGTGGTCAGCACGATGTCGTCGGCGCTACTGGTCGCGAGGGTGGCCTTATAGTCTGCTGAGGCGAGGCTTTCCTGGGCCGCAAGAAACCGTGTGCCTATGTAAACGCCATCGGCGCCGAGCAATTGCGCGGCCCGTATCGCCCGGCCGTCTGTGATGCCTCCGGCCAGGACGAGAGGGCCATCGAAGAAGTCACGCACTTCCCGAAGGAAGGCGAACGGGTTGATCCACCCCGAGTGGCCGCCGGCGCCGGCGCACAGCAGAATCAGGCCGTCCACGCCCGCCTCAATGGCGCGGCGCGCGTGCTTGACCGTCGCCACGTCGCAAAACACCTTGCCGCCATAGCCGTGTATCGCGCCGACCGCCGGTTCCGGGTTACCAACGCTGGCAATGACCAGCGGCACGCGATGCCGTGCGAGGATGGCGAGATCGGTATCACGCCGGCTGTTGCTGGAATGCATGATCAGATTGACCGCGTAGGGTGCCACGGGTTTTTCCGGCATCGCCGCGCGGCCGCCGGCGAGCGCGGCCTCGATGTCCAGCAGCCAATCCTCCAGCAGTTCCGGCGTGCGGGCATTGATCGACGGAAAAGAACCGATCACTCCCGCCTTGCAGCAGGCACTTACCAGCTCAGGGCCGGAAACAAGGAACATCGGTGCCACGATGGCGGGCAGAGCATGCGGGCCGGGAATGCGGCAGGAACGCTTGAAGGTCATGGTGCGGGCTGTGCCAATCAGTCTGTCGATGGAATTCGGCTGTCGCCAAGGCTTGCAGGATGCACGATAGTCATCCAACCTCCGCGCGGTATGCGCGCCGGCGCGCACCGGCATATAATTTACTCATTGTTCAATAATATTACTATTTGGTTGAATTCGCGTCCAGCGTAAGAATGTGGTGCGGGTGCCTCCGGGAGGGGTGTTTCACGCGGAAGCGAGGCGGCGCGCGTCAGAGTGATACGGAAACGCAACTACGGTGCAGCCAAAAGTGCCATCCTCGCTTTGGTGGCGAGAGCGCAAGTTTTATAATTGATTTATTAGTAGGACTTTTTAACGACAAGTAGACTGTGTTCGCACAGCGACGAGGGAAGCAAATTGAGCAAGGCAGAAAGCATCATCGAAAGCGCTGAAGCGAAGAAGGCAGGCGCCAAGAGCAAGCCGACCGCGCCCCGGCGCTGGAACAATCTGGTCAAGAGTCAGGATGAGCAATACCAGCTGAAACGGCAGGCGGTGATCGCGGAGGCGTCTCGCGCATTTGGGCATCGCGGCTACCAGAACGTCTCGCTGGACGAAATCGCGAAAAGCCTGAACGTGACCAAGCCAGCTCTGTACCACTACATCAAGAGTAAGCAGGAGCTGCTGTATGAGTGCCACAAGCTGTCGATGGAGATCGGCGATGAAGCACTTGAGAAGGCCCTGACAACAGGGAAAAACGGCCTCGAAAAACTTGAGAAGTTTGTGTCGATATACATTCGAGACTTTGCCAGCGAACTGGGAGCTTCCGCTGTCCTTCACGAATACAGCGGGATGACACCTAACGACCGCAAGCAGATCATGGCGCGCCGTCGGCAATTCGATCTTCGCCTGCGCGACTTAATACAGGAAGGTATAGACGACAAAACTATTGCCGAGTGCAACCCGAAACTCGCAGTATTCTGGTTCATGGGCGCGATCACCAGCATTCCACGCTGGTACAGACTCGACGGCGATCTCTCCGGCGCCGACATCGCTCAAGCTTTCGTTCACTTTCTCGTGAAGGGAATTCAAGGTCAGGGGTTATTTGACGGTGGTGAGTGCAGTACCTGAATTGAGCGGACATGGAAAGAGGTGGCCGATATATGAAGAAATGGTCGAGCCGTGTCCGATATCCGGTCCGACATCCGCTGGCGCGAAGACCTCATGAAAGGCGGCCCGGTCGAACGCCAATCGATGCTGGATTTATATGCGCGTGTGGACCAGTGGGCCGCACCCGTTGCGGTCGCCGACGATGCGACCCTCACCTGGGCGGAACTGACCAGCCGGCGCCTGGGCGAGAAGCAGGCCATCGAGTCGCTGATGCAGGCCGTTGCAAATGGCGCTGTGAAAGCCGTCGCCCATGCTCGAACACTGGACGAAATGTCTTTTCGGAGGGCGGACGTGTCGCGGTATTTCGGCACGCCATTGCTCGAGGCCGGTATGTCGATTCAGCAACTGGCCAAAGCGACCGGCTGGAAATGGGAATCCATCGCGCACTGGGTGGACGAAGGACTGCTGGCGTCCGAGTCGATTCAACGTCGTGGCCAGCCTTGCCGTGTCGTGTTGCCGCATCAGTTGCTGGCGTTCCGCCAGAGCTATATCCCGCTGGCCGACCTGGCTCGCTCCATGGGTACAAAGTCGTCGGCGCTGACGCGCTTGCTGCCCGGCGTCGAACTGGTCGGTGCGAAGCCGCTTCCTGATGGTGCCATGCGCGGCGGACTGATTCGAATCGCCGACCTCGGTCGGCTGGCCATGCTCGGGGCGCGGGCCGGACACGACCTGTTCGTGCCCGCGCCGTAGTTCCTTGGCCGGCAGGAGGCGGCCAGACGAATGAACATGCTATGCCGGAAGATTTTCCGCGGGAGACGCAGGCGGGCGCGCTTGCAGGCTCGGGTCCGAAGCTCCTGCTGCGCAAAGTCGACAACCGCTACTTTGCTGGTTTGACGCCCGATGCGCTGTACGAGCGGTATGCCGCGTGCGAAGACCTGGCGCAACAGCTTGCGCTCTACACCCAGCGAAAAATCGACACCAAAGGATGGGGCTTCGATGCGGCCTGGCGCCGGGTCGAGTTGGGCGTCGAGCACAAGGTTCGCTCCGGTACATGGGATTTCTCTGCCGCAGAGAGTTCGTGGCGCATGTCACGCACCCGGCAAATCCTGAAGGATGCAAACTCCCGCGCTGCCGACGAGCCAAGCGATAAGCGAATTCGGGATTGACTGACCGGAAACCGTTGCTCAAACTTCGACCATCAATCTCTGCACATGCTAACCTGAACTCGACTCGCGGGAGAAAGCGCTTACACTAAGCGAGACAAAGGCGCGGTCGTTTTGGGTTTCGAGTGGAGGATGGTGCGGACAAACCGGGGAGGAAAATGATGTCATCAGACAATCGCATCGACTTGGACGTCGCCCTTCGCAAGCTCCATGAACTCGCACTGGCAGACGGCGACCTAGGTTATGAATACTGGGACCAAGTCGGCCAGTTGCTTAGGCGGGCCGCTAGCATGCAGTCGCACATCGACGCGCTGTCCCGAGAGCTCGAGGTGTGTCGGGCGCAGCTGGACAAATGGCCAACCGCTGCAACCCATATGAATCACGTACGGTAGGGAAGGGGGAGCGGGCTAAGGGGCATTTGGAAGAGGGAATCATGAACGAAGAAACATTCAACCTGAGTCTGCGCAAATTTCTGAAGATGGTGGGCGTCAGCTCCCAGAACGAAATCGAGAAAGCGGTCGCCAGCGCGCTGGCCGAGAAGGCCATAACCGGGAATGAAAAGCTCCCTGCCACGATGACGCTTGAGATTGCCGGCGTCAAATTGAATGTGACATTCGAGGGCACTATCGCTCTGGAGTAGACAGGGAGTGTCCGTGACGGCGCGCCCAGTAGGTATCTGGACCAAGAATCCCTGTGCTTTAAGTGAAATGACCGAGCGGCCAGCCGGGTTTAGGGCTTTCGTTGGGACGTCGAGCGCAGTGTGAATTTCGAGGTCTTGCGCGCGTAATCAACTTACGGCAACAGTAGCGCGTCAGCGGCAACTGACGCGCTATATTGCATTTGCCCAAGGGCCACGCTCCATACCCGACTAGCAGCAGACGGTTGGCTATCTGTGGACTTCGGCCTTTTTTCATTTTTGGCGGGTGCGCTGGTTGTGGAACGTGATGCTCACGATGCGTCTGGCCGATTCGGTTCCGCCGTCGTTATCTTCTCCGCCTCGGCATCCGCCGAGTGCATCTCCACACAATGACGCTATGCCGGCCGGTCAGTGCTATTTCCCGTGATTTCAAATCTGAAAAAATAGGCATATTTGACGGACAGTTTTTGGGTGCTTCCGTTGATGGGCGATGGCGATGGGTGACGTTCGTCGAGATGGCAATCGGCGGCTAGGCGGCCGCTACTGTGAGAGGAAAAATCTCACGTTATGCTTCCCAAAATCTCACAGGATGCTTCCCACCGTCCGTAAAGCCTTGATTCGTAAGGAAGGAAAATCTCAGGTTATGGGGCCTGCTACAGGTTCCGGGTTCTTCAGGGAACCCTGATTTCCGCCGGCTCCGTGGCTGCAGGCCGGCGCCTCCCCTTTCTTCATGCGCAATGCGGCAGGCAACATGCCGGCCGCATTGCGCCCTATTCCGCGGCAGCCGCCACCAGCAGCGCCAGCCCGGCGCCGACGCCGGCGGGAATGCCGTAACGTTCCGCTTTCGATACCGGGTCGCCGGCGATCACCACGACCGGCACGGTCGTCAGTTCGAGCACCTTGTTGGTGACGGAGTCCTCGAAGGTCCGGATCAGCGAGCTCTTTCGCGTGGTGCCCATCACGATGTGATCGCAGCGCAGGTCCTGGGCGGCCTCGGCAATCAGGCTTGCCCTGTCGCCGACCGCGTAATGCACCGTGTACGGCGCGCCGGCTTCGTCGAGCATCCGTCTGCTTGCCTGCAGCGCTTCCCTCGACGCTTCCTGGTGGGCGGCGTTGACGGCCGCCCTGCCGGCGAAGCGGGTGACATTCCGGGAAAACGGCGGCTGCACGTTCAGCAGATGGATGTTCATCGCCGGGTTGCACCGGAACTGGCGCAGCACATGCCGCACGGCATGCCGGGCGTTGCTGGAGCCGTCAACTGGAATCAATATCTTCAACATGGCGTTTCTCCTGTAGTTGCATATCACCGCATACGACAAGCACCGGCCTTCCCGCGTGCGGACCACCTGCCGCGACGCGGCTGCCGGGTGGCCGCGCCGCGCCAATGACGATGCGCCCTGCATGGCTGCACCGGACAGGGTTCGACGACGCCCTATCGGGAAACCTCATGGGCGACGCGGTGCGCCTTGCGCGGCGACCGTTGCAGGCTCAATACCACCGACAGCGCGATGATGCCGCCGACGATGGCAAGCGACCATTGCACCGGCATGTGGAACCAGGGCATCGCCAGCATCTTGCCGCCGATGAACACCAGCACGATGGCCAGGCCATACTTCAGCAGGTGGAAGCGGTCGGCCATGTCCGCCAGCAGGAAGTACAGTGCGCGCAGGCCCATGATGGCGAAGATGTTGGACGTGAAAACGATGAAGGGGTCGGTGGTGACGGCGAAGATCGCCGGAATGCTGTCCACCGCGAACACCAGGTCGCTGGCTTCGATCATCACCAGCACCAGGAACATCGGCGTGGCATACAGCAGGCCTTCCCGGCGCACGAAGAATGCCTGGCCGTGGAAGCCTTCCGTGATGCGCATGTGGCCGCGCAGCCAGCGCAGCAATGGATTGCGCTCGAGGTCGGGCTTCTTGTCGGCGAACACCAGCATCTTGATGCCGGTGATGATCAGGAAGGCGCCAAACACATAGAGTATCCAGGCGAACTCCCGCACCACCCAGACGCCTGCCAGGATCATGCCGGCGCGCATCGCGATGGCGCCAAGCACGCCATACAGCAGCACGCGGCGCTGCAATTCGGGTGGGACTGCGAAGTAGGTGAAGATCATGACGAAGACGAACATGTTGTCGACCGACAGCGACTGTTCGATCAGGTAGCCGGTGACGAACTCGAGCGCCTTGCGGTTGGCGACTTCACGGCCGACGCTGCCATCGAGATGCCACCACAGCAGCGCGCCAAAGGTCAGCGCCAGCGTCACCCAGGCGATCACCCAGGCCGACGCCTCCCTGACCGACACACGGTGCGCCTTTTTGCCGCCCAGCACGAACAAATCGAGTGCCAGCATGGCAAGCACGAAAACGATGAAGGCGACCCACATCGGCGGCGTCGCGAAACTATCGATGTCCTGCACGATCGCTCCTTGAGGCAAGTGGGCCAGAGGAAGCCGGCGCATTGGCCAGCGTTGCGCCACTGGCAGCGTGGCAGCGTGGCGGCGTCTGCCGCCATTGCCACGACGACGGTTGATGCGTTTCAGTGTCAGCCAAACCGGCGCATCGGACAAGTCGAATAAATTTTCAATACAGATCGGTTTTTTCGATGTTGGGCGCAGGCGGAATACGCATGGCGGCCGCCCGCGTCCATCGCGGAACGGGAAGTTCAGGTAAGCTCGGCAACCAGACCCGCTCCCACCCAATCCCGTACTGTCACCCGGCACCGAAGCGCATGAAACGCATCCTTTATCCCGCCCTCTTCCTGCTTGCACTGATCCTCGCCGGCTGCGCCAGCCCGCCGCGCGCGCCGGCGAACCGCATCACCCCCGCCGTCTTCCGCGATGAGCCGATGGCGTCGCCCGCCGCGCGGGAAGTCGGCATGTATGCGCTGATGCTGCTCCAGACCGGCTATCAGTTCGGCGGCAAGAATCCGTCGGCCGGGCTGGACTGTTCGGGGCTGGTCACGCATGTGTATCGCGAGGCGGCCGACATGCCCCTGAAGGGCAATGCCGCCGCGCTGGCGCGCGAGGGCCGGCCGGTCGGGCCGGGGCAGCTGCGCACCGGCGACCTGGTGTTCTTCAACACGCTGGGCCATTCCTATTCCCATGTCGGGATCTATCTCGGCAACGGCGACTTCATCCATGCGCCCAGCGCGCGCGGCCGGGTGCGGGTGGAAAACCTGGCGACCCGCTACTGGTCCGAGCGTTTCGAAGCGGCCAGGACGCTGCTGGACTGACCGGCAGCGGGAGGGGCGTCACAGCAGCTCGTTGATGGTGTAGAAGGCATGGTCCTTGAGCTTGTGCCACAGGCTGCGCCGGGTCCATTGCTCCAGGTCGACCTCCCTCGCGCCGGCGGCGTATTTTTCGAAGATCGCATCGAAGCGCTGCGCGATGGCTTCGTCCTTGATGCCCAGCATGATCTCGTCGTTGGTCTCGAAGGAGCGGTCGTCGAAATTGGAGGAGCCGACCGCGCTCCAGACGCCATCGACCGTCATGATCTTCTGGTGCAGCAGCGTATCCGGGTACTCGAACAGGCGCACGCCGCAGCGCATCAGTTTTTCGAAATTGCGATGGCCGGCATGCTGCACCATGGGGTTGTCGCTGCCGCTGGTGGCGGGCATGAGCACCCGCACATCCACGCCGCGCGCCACCGCCTGGCCGAAGGCGTCGATCGCGTCGGGCTCGGGAATGAAGTACGGGTTCTGTATCCAGATGCGCTTCCTGGCCAGGCAGATCGCGGTGTGATGCAGGATCTTGACCGCCGGCGCCGAGTTCTCCGGCTTCGCGAAGGCGGCATGGATCAGCACGTCGCCCTCGGGTTTCAGCGCCGGAAACACATCCTCGCCGACGAACAGCTCGCCGGTCTCGCCGGTCCAGTTCTCGCTGAAGGCGCCCTGTATCGCATGCACGATGGGACCGCGCAACTGCACGCTGACGTCGCTGTAGTGATGCGCATCCTCGGCGTTGCCCAGCCATTCATCCTTGATGCAATGGCCGCCGACGAAAGCTTCGAGGCCGTCGACGATCACGATCTTGCGGTGGGTGCGGTCATTCAGCACGCCGATGTTGCGAAAGGAATTGTCATGGAAGAAGACGACCTTGCAGCCGGCCGCTTCCATCTGCCGGCGCGCCGCCTTGCCCATCTTTGCGGAGCCGTTCGCATCGAGCATCACGCGCACCTGCACGCCGGCGCGGGCCCGCTCCGTCAGTGCATCCGCGACCCGCTTCTCCAGCGCACCCTCGCTCCACAGGAAAGTCTCGAAATGCACCGACTTGCGCGCAGCGCCGATGCGCGCAACCAGCACGTCGAAGAAGGCGCCGTTCTCATGCACCGTCACCGCATTGCCCGGCACCGCCGTGCCCAGCGTCAGGCCGGCCAGCGACGGCACCAGCTCTCCGATCGATGCCTGGCATTCGATGCGCAGCTTGGGGTCGCGATGGCGCCGGTGCGACCAGATGATGGCGATCAGCAGCAGGATGATGGTCAGGCTGGCCAGGGCCAGATAGAGCAGGGTATGGCTGCCGGGGGAATCGTTCATCGGGCTTGGCGGTGTGATGGCTGGTTGGCCTGCCGGTCGCGGACCGGTCAGGGCGGCAGGGCTTGCACTGGATTGTGTAGTGCAGGAAAAACAAGGTATTGAAAAGTCGCAATGTTTCTCGTTCGATGCGCCGCGCTTGCGCAAGCCGGGCTCGCGCAAGCGCGGGCGGGCTTCTGCCAGGCTACATGGTCGCGCAGGCTGCCTGGCTTAGCCCACGTCGCACTGCGCGCACCAGTGCGCCAGTTCGGCGGCCGACAGCGGCTTGCTGAACCAGTATCCCTGGGCCTGATCACAGCGTTGCCGTTTCAGGTAATCAACCGTCTGCGCCGACTCCACGCCCTCGGCCACCACTTCCAGCTTCAGGCTGTGGCCAAGGGCAATGATGGCCTCGGTAACGGTGCGGCTGGCGTCGTCGCCCAATGCCATGCGACGCACGAATGACTGGTCGATCTTGAGCTTGTCGATCGGCAGGCTGGTCAGGTTGCTGAGACTGGAATAACCGGTGCCGAAGTCGTCCATCGACATCTTCACGCCCATCGCCCTGATCCTCCGCATCAGGGCGATGGCGTCGTCGATGCTCTCCATGATCGCGCTCTCCGTGATCTCCAGCTGGATTGCGCCGGGTTCAACGCCGGCGCCGGCGATGATGACGCCCAGCCTTTCCGCAAAGGCGCTCTGCCTGAACTGCAGGGGCGACACATTCACTGCAATCGTGATATCCAGCCCCTCCTGGCGCCACGCGAGCTGCTGCCTGCAGGCTTCGCCAAGCACCCATTCGCCGAGCTGCTCGATGAGGCCAACCGATTCCGCAATCGCGATGAAGCTCGTTGGCGGCACCTGGCTGCCGTTCGCATCCTGCAGGCGCACCAGGGCCTCAACACTGACCAGCTTGCCGGAATCGAGGTCGATCACGGGCTGGTAGCACAGGCGCAGCCCGCCGTCCCGCAGGGCCTGCTTGAGCGCGGCTTCCACCGACAGCACCAGCTCTGCCTGCCGTTCCAGCTCCGGCGTATAGATGCGGTAGTGGCCGCGCCCGGTCTGCTTGGCCCGGTACATGGCGAGGTCGGCGGTGTGAATCAGCGTGCTGACATCCCTGGCGTAGCGCGGGAAGTAGCTGATGCCCACCGACGGCGTGACCGTCAGTTCCAGGGCATTGATGCGGATCGGCCGCGCCACATGGTCGATGATGTGCTGCGCCACCAGCGCCGCATGCTGGCCGTCGGCGGGCAGGTAGGGCAGCACCACCACGAATTCATCGCCGCCCAGCCGGCCCGCGAGGTCTTCGTCGCGTACGCACTGGCGCAGCCGCCGCGCCACTTCCTGCAGCACCCGGTCGCCGGTTTCGTGGCCGTGCGCATCGTTGATGGGCTTGAAGCGGTCGAGGTCGATGAACAGCAGCGCGCCGCTGCCATGGCCGCGCGCGGCGGCCGCCAGCAGATGGGTGCAGTGCTCGAAGATCAGCGCGCGGTTGGGCAGGCCGGTCAGCGGGTCATGCAGGGCGGCGTCGCGCACCCGCTGCTCGGCCAGCTTGCGTTCGCTGATGTCCTGCAACGTGCCGCGCAGCGCGACGACCGCGCCGCTGTCGTCGCAGACCGCTTCGCAGCGCATGTTGAGCCACTTCCCGGGATGGTTCGTGTCCTCTGCCGCGATCTCGATGTCGAAGGGCCTCCCGTTATCCAGGGTGCGCTTTATTTCGTCTTCCACCTTGCCCCAGGCGCGTGCCGGTATCAGCGTTGCCTTCATGTCCTCGAATGCGTCGATGCGCCGCCCGGACAGCATGTGGATCGACTCGGAGACGGTGAGCTTGCCGCTGTCGAGTTGCCAGTGCCAGGTGCCGAAGCGGGCCAGCAGATGCGCTTCCTCGAGTTCCGCCTTGCTGGCGGCCAGGCGCGCGCCGCGCTCGTTGAGCAAGTCCATCGCGCGGCCCAGCGCCATGGCCAGTTCACGGCTTTCCCTGACGCCGGCGCGTGGCATGGACACCGATTTACCGGCGCCGATCGCCGCCGCCGGCGCAATCAGCGCCGTGACCGATCCGGCGATGTGGCGCCCGATCAGCCAGGCCAGGCCGACGCCGATCGCAAACAGCGCCGCCATGCCGAGCATCGCGGTCAGGATCGAGCGTTTCAGCGGGCCTTCCAGCAGATGGCGCGGCACCGCGATCGCCACGCTCCAGCCGGTCGCCGCCGAGCGGCTGTAGAACACCAGTGCCGGCACGCCTTCCAGCGTGGTCAGTTCACTCATGCCCTGCGGCGCGCGCGCCATCGCCTCGATCAGCTGCTCGGGTGGCTTGTGGCCGACGAATTCCTGCTGGCCCAGGCTGCGGGCGACGATGGCCAGTTCGGGATCGAGTATGCCGGCGATCCATTGCGGCGGCAGGTTCTGCGATGCCAGCAGGTCGAGGAAGCGTTCCGGCAGGATGCCGATCGCCAGCACGTAGGCCACCTTGCCCTCGAGCTTCACCGGCACGTAGACGCTCACGACGTGCTTCTTCAGCAAGGGCCCCATGAACAGCCCGGACACCGCCGGCTTGCCAGTGGCGAACACCTGCCGCACCTCCGGCGTCAACTGCCATCCCGGCAGCGGCGCATCGAATTCGATGGCGGTATTGAGCAACTGCTGTCCGCTGCTGTCGCGCAGAACGGCATTGGTGCCCAGTCCGGCCAGCGCCACGGCCTCGCGGGCCTGGCGATGAAAGGTTGCCAGGTCCTTGCGCGCCAGCGCGTTCGAGGTCGACAGCACCTGGGCCACGGCCAGCGCCTGCAGCAGGTGGCTGTCGACCGCCTTCCCCAGCGCCCGCGCGGTCTGGATGGTGGACTTGCGCAGTTCCTCGCGCTGCTGGCGATACTCTGCAACCAGCAGTCCCGCCGCCCCGATGACGCCTGGCAGCAGGCAGGCTACCACCAAACAGTTGAGCAGAGAACGCACCGGCCAGCGGGCAACGCGCTCTGCGAGGCGGTTTTCGGTGGCATCGTCTGGCTTGCCTGTCAGGCTCATCGGTGTGCGCTCATGCTCGCCGCTGCGCATGCGCAGCAGTGAATTGGTGGACTTTTCCCGCCAGGCTTGCCGGGGCAGGAGAGCTTGCGCGCCGTGGCCATGTTGCTTACTTCCGGTTACTGCGGCGCAGTCAGCATTTGACCTGTCCGCGCCTTGTCTGTCCACCGAAAAATGGACTATCGCGCCATCTAGCGCACCAGCCGTCGCAATGCCGCGATTACCTGGCAGGTAATCGACGCGCGGCCGGCATGTACACAGAATGGGCCATCACCACATCGACAAGGAGATCGGCCATGAAAACCATCCATCCCTCGCGCATGCTCAAGGCTGCCCTGCTGACCGATGCGGCGGCCAGCGGCGCGCTGGCGCTGCTGCAGCTGCTGGCCAACCGCATGCTCACGCAATGGCTGGCGCTCGACAGCCGCCTGCTGCTCTACACCGGCATCTTCCTGCTGGGCTATGCCAACCTGCTGCTGGTGCTGGCCTATACCGACCGCATCTGGCCGTGGCTGCTGCGCTTCATCATCGCCGGCAATGGCGCGTGGGCGGTGGCCTGCCTGGCGCTGATGGCGCTGCCCGGCCCGGCGCCGCTGGCGGCGGCCTATTTGGGCCTGCAGGCAGCCTCTGTGCTGGCCTTCGCCGCCTGGCAGCATGCGGGACTGATGGCGTCATCGGGCATGCGGCGCGGGCCGGCCCGCGCCAGCCTCTGAGCCCGGCTGCCGAACGCATTGCCGCATCGATCGTCAACCGAAAGGAAACGTCATGAACAACATTGCCTATGTCGCGCTTGCCTGCGGCATCATCATCGGCCTGGGCGCGGTGGGCGCCTGCATCGGCATCGCGCTGATGGGCGGCCGCTACCTCGAAGCCTCGGCGCGCCAGCCGGAGCTGATCAACACATTGCAGGTGAAGATGTTCCTGCTGGCCGGGCTGATCGATGCGAACTTCCTGATCGGCGTCGGGGTGGCGATGCTGTTCGCCTTCGCCAATCCCTTCGCCTAGGAGCCTGCGCGGCAGAAGGCTTTGCTGCGAAACGTGCGAAAAACGAGGACAGTTTGGTAGTACCAACAAGCCCAGGGTGAACCCCTGGGCGCAGGTGGTGATACCGGACTGGACCGTTTTCTCGCGCGTTGCAGCCGCCGACCGTTCTGCCGCGCAGGCTCCTAGATTGGTTATGCTGCAGCTTCGGGCGACGGCCAACATGGCAGGGCTGCATCTTTGAAGAGGAGCATGAACATGGCAGGATGGCAGGCAGCGCACATGGCGCAGGACACGGGACGGCCCGCCGCCGAAAGCCTGTTCCGCGACTTCGCGCAGTCGCTGCGCTACTGGCGCGCCAGGCGCGGCTACAGCCAGTTGCGGCTGTCGGCCGAAAGCGGCATTTCGCAGCGCCATATCAGCTTCCTGGAGAGCGGCCGCTCCCAGCCGAGCCGCGAACTGATCGTCCGGCTCGGCAACGCGCTCGACATTCCGCTGCGCCAGCGCAATGCGATGCTGCTGTCGGCCGGCTTCGCCCCGGCCTACCGGGAGCGCTCGCTGACGGACCCGGAGCTGGCCGCGGTCAGGCAGGCGCTGGACTTCATGCTGACCCAGCAGGCGCCCTATCCGGCGCTGGTGGTGGACCGCCTGTGGAACCTGGTGATGCTCAACCAGCCGGCGCGGCGGCTGATGGGCTGGCTGCTGGGCCTGGCGCCGGGCCAGCCGCTGCCGGTCGATGGCGTCAATGTGGTCAGGCTGATGCTGGACCCGCACGGCATCCGGCCCTGCCTGGCGAACTGGCAGGAAGTCTGCGCCGACCTGCTGCACTGGGTGCAGCGCGAAGCCATGGCCGACGGTCCCGGCAGCGAGGCGACCCGGCTGCTCGAATCGCTCTTGACCCTGCCCGGCGTGCGCGAGGCGGCGCGCGCCGTCAATCCCGACAGCCACGCCCTGCCCTTCATGACGGTCGCGCTGCGCAAGGGCGATACCGAGCTGCGCCTGTTCACCACCATCGCCACCATGGGCACGCCGCGCGATGTCACGGTGCATGAGCTGCGCATCGAATCCTTCTTCCCGGCCGATGCCGCCACCGCCGCCTGGTTCCACGCGCATGCCCATGCGGACGGCGCAAGCGCCTGACGCAAGCCGCGGCGGGCGCTACCATCGCGCGTTTTCCGGTGAGACAATCGGCCTGACATTTTCGGGAGAACAGGCATGAAGACCATCCGACTGATCATGGCCGGCATCGCCGGCGCCGCGCTGCTGTGCATCGCCGGCCAGGCAGGCGCGCAGCAGTGGCCGGCAAGGCCGCTGCGGGTAATCGTCGCCTTCGGACCCGGCTCGACGCCGGACATCGTGGCCCGCATCGTGTCGGACCGGCTCTCGCATAGCCTGGGCAAGCCGGTGGTGGTGGAAAACAAGCCGGGTGCGGCCGGCAATATCGGCACCGATGCGGTGGCCAAGGCGGCGCCGGACGGCTATACGCTGGGCGTCACCATTTCCGGTCCGCTGGCGGCCAACACGGTGCTGTTCGGGAAGCTGCCCTACGACCCGCAGACCGATATCGCGACTATCAGCATTGCCGCCACCCAGCCCAGCGTGCTGGTGGTGTCGCGCGATACCGGCGCGGCCGACATGCCGGCGCTGCTGGCGCGGCTGCGCGGCAATCCGGGCAAGTTCAACTATGCGTCCATGGGCACCGGCAGCATTTCGCACCTGGCCATGGCGGCGCTGGCGGCGCGCAGCGGCACCGAGATCGTGCATGTGCCCTACCCCGGCTCGGGCCAGGCCGTGGCCTCGATCCTGGCCGGCGATACCCAGATGGCGGTGCTGCCGGCAGCGGCCGTGATGCCGCATGTGCGGGCCGGCAAGCTCACTGCGCTGGCGGTCGCCACCGCCCGCCGTTCCGCGGTGCTGCCCGGGCTGCCGACGCTGGGCGAGGCCGGCCTGCCGGATATCCAGGGCGACGCCTGGATGGGCTTCATCGCACCGGCCGGCACGCCGGCGGCCATCATCGACCGCCTGCAGAAGGAGATTGCGCGCATCCTGCATGAGGATGAAGTGAAAAGCAGGCTGCAGGCCCAGCTGATGGAGCCTGTGGGCGGCACGCCGGCCGAGTTTCGCGCCACGCTGCAGTCCGACCTGGCGCGCTGGCAGCCGGTGATCCGCAAGAACCAGATCAGGCTGGACTGACCGCCTGGCGCCGGAGGCGGTGCGCAGATGGCCGGCCTTGCTAACACTGGCAGCCCCGGAGCGCCGTCCGGGGCCGGAGCGGGGCTCCTATCGGTTGAACGCCGCCTGCAGGTCGGCCTGGCTGCTGATGCCGCTTTGCAGCAGCAGCATCAGCAGGATGCGCGCCTTGGCCGGCTTCAGGTCGTCGGCCAGCACGGCGCCGGCGTCGGCGGTGGTCTTGCCGCCGCCGACGAAGCCGTAGTTGGGCAGCACCCGGCCGTTGTGCACCCGGGTCGACACCACTACCGGCACGTTCTTCGACAACGCGTATTTCACCGCCTCGAACATCGCCATGTTCATGTTGCCCATGCCCAGCGCCTGCACCACGATGCCGCGCACGCCACGGTCCACCGCCTGGCGCAGCGCCATGCCGTCGGCGCCGCCGTACATCGCCACGATCTCTACCTCGGGCATCTTGTCCGCGCGGATCGGGATGTGCTGCCGGCGCACCGGCGCGTTGGCATACATCACGCGGTCGGGATAGACCTCGCCCAGGAAGCCGAACTCGCCGGAATTGAAGGTTTCCACGTTCGCGGTGTGGGTCTTGGTGACGTAGCGGGCCGAGTTGATCTGGTTGTTCATGGCCAGCATCACGCCCTTCTGCTGCGACTGCTGGTCGACCGCGATGCGCACCGCGTTGAGCAGGTTGCGCGGGCCGTCGAAGTCGGAGGACGAGGCATTGCGCTGGGCGCCGATCAGCACCACCGGCTTGGCCGATTTCACCGTCAGGTCGAGCCAGAACGCGGTTTCCTCCAGCGTGTCGGTGCCATGCGAGACGATCACGCCGGCCACTCCGGGCTTGTCGAGCGCGGCCTGCACGGCGCGCGTCAGCTCGATCCAGCGCGCCGGGTCCATGTAGTCGGACGGCACGTTGGACAGGTTGTTGACCTGGATCGACGCATACTTGGCGACGTCGGGCACGGTGGCCAGCAGGTCGTCGCCGGAAATGGCCGGCACCGGCGCATTCTTGACCGGATCGATCTTCATCGCAATGGTGCCGCCGGTGGCGATGAACTGCACCTGCGGCAGGTTTTGCGCGGCCGCGGCGGAAGCGGCGGCCAGCAGGCTGATGCCGAATAATGCTTTTTTGAATGTCACTGTGTTCCTCTTCTTATCGTCGTTATGCACTGAGCCTGGTATAGGCAAGCCGCCTCGCGGCGGCGGCGTCATTGTAGTGGCACGGCTGCGATGCCGTGGACGGTTCCGCCTGCGGTTTGGCCTGGCGCATGCCGGCGGCTGCCGGCGGCATTTCCTATAATGGGGCCCGGAATCGTGAAGAGAGGATCAAACAGTGCAGGGAATCAAACGCAAGGTGGTGTACGTGAGCGTGTTCGAGGCGATTGCGATCGTGGTGTGCAGCCTGGGCTTTGCCGCGCTGTCGGACCGCAGCCTGGGCCATGCGGGCGTGCTGTCGGTGGCGACGTCGGCGGTGGCGGTGCTGTGGAATTTTTTCTTTACGATGATGTTCGAGGCGTGGGAAGCGCGCCAGCAGGTGCGCGGCCGCAGCGTGGCGCGCCGGATCGCGCATGCGGCGATCTTCGAGGCCGGTCTGGTGCTGCTGCTGGTGCCGCTGATTGCCTGGTGGCTGGAAGTGAGCCTGTGGCGCGCGCTGGTGATGGACCTCGGGCTGGCTGCCTTCTTCCTCGCCTACACCTTTGTCTTCAACTGGTGTTTCGACCGCATCTTCGGCCTGCCGGCCTCGGCAGGCCCGGCGCCGTCGCGGCCCTGAAGCAGGGCCGCGACGCGCTCCCGGCTGGCAGTGATCAGCTCTTGGCCTGCAGGCCCAGGCTGTGGATGGTTTCCCGCTCCGCCTCGTAGGTTTCGCGCGCGAATTTCGTATAGGCGGCGCTGTCGAGATAGATCACCGACTGGTCATACTTTTCCAGCACCGACAGCAGGGCCGGATCTTCCAGCGACTTCTTGAAGGCGTCATGCAGCTTCTTGACGATGGCCGGGTCCATGCCGGCCGGGCCGGCCACGCCGAACGGCGAATCCGACACGGTCTGGTAGCCCAGTTCGAGCAGGGTCGGCACATCCGGCCAGCGCTTGGCGCGCTTGCTGCCATACACCGCCAGCAGGCGGCAGCGGCCCGCATCGACGAACGGGCCCCAGCCGGTGGCGTCGCTGTGGGCCATCACATGGTTGCCCAGCAGCGCCTGCATGCCGTCGGCATTGCCCTTGTAGGGAATGTGCTGCAGCTTGATGCCGGCGCGCTTGGCGAACTGTTCCATCACCAGGTGCGGCGTGGTGCCGGCGCCGGTGGAGCCATAGGTGAAGGTGTCGGGATTGGCCTTGGCATACTCGACCAGGTCCTTCATCGACTTGATCGGCGAATCGGCGCGCACCACCAGGCCGAAGGTATAGCCGGTCAGGCAGGCGATATAGCTCAGGTCCTTCAGCGGGTCGAACTGCACTTTCTGCATGTGCGGCACGCGGAACACGCCCAGCGGCGTCTGGGTGATGGTGTAGCCGTCCGGCTTGGCCTTGACCATCTCCACCGCGCCGAGGATGCCGCCGGCGCCCGGCCGGTTTTCCACGATCATCTGCGTGCCCAGCGCCTTGCCGGCGCTTTCGGCGAAGGCGCGCATCACGACGTCGGTGGAGCCGCCCGCCGGCCACGGGCAGAGCAGCCTGATCGGGCGGGATGGGTAGGCCTGCGCCTGGGCCAGGCCGGGCGCTGCGATCGTGGCGGCGCCGGCGGCCGTGGCTTTCAGGAAGTCGCGGCGGGTGAAATGGAATCTGCTATCGGTCATGCGGGTCTCCGGTCGTGTCGGTGGCTGCCATTCAGACACAGTAAGCACGCTTGAATATTCTGCTATGCAAGACGGTACCCGATGGCGGTAATGTGCTCGGCGCGATCCGCTCGGAACTGGCAAAGCGGTCGCGACATATTGTTCTGCATTGCAGTATTTGATTCTGCAATGGAGGGCTAGTGTATCGGGTCATGCCAACGCTGTAAATGTACCGGCGACTCTGCCGTTGCGATTCTCCGGGTTGCGGAAAAGTACGGTACGCACCGGCGCCGGCCCAGCCCTGTGCAGGCGCCACCCGGCCGCGGCTCACGGACCCTGGCCATGCATTGCCGGCAGTGCACGGATGACCGATGATGTCGCCCTGGCCGGAGCGCCTGGCGCCTGCTGCGCGGCCTTGAGGCAGCCGCCAGCCGTTTTCCATCTTGCCGCAAGTTCTGCCGGAGAAGTTTGTTCATGTCGATCAGGTCCGCCGTCGAAGACGACGCATTCGCCATTGCCCGCATCCAGATACTGGCCTGGCGGCAGGCTTATGCCGGCATGATGCCGCAGGATTTTCTGGACCGCATGGACAGCGTACGCCGGGTCACCAGCTGGCGGCGCGCCCTTTCTGCGCCGGCGGCAATGGCGACCGATGTGGTGCTCGGCCCAACCGGGGACATCATCGGCTTTTTCGTCTATGGTCCGTCGCGCGACGCCGATGCCGCCGCCGGCACCGGCGAGCTGGTGGCCATCAACCTGCTGCCTGCGCATTGGCGGCGCGGCCTGGGACGCAGCATGATGGCGCGGCTGCTGGCGGCCGCCGCCGAGCAGGGCTGGCAGGCGCTGACATTGTGGGTGCTGGAGACCAATCTGCAGGCCAGGCAGTTTTACGAGGCGCATGGCTTTGAGGCCGATGGCGCCAGACAGGTCGATCTGAAACTGACCGGCGCGCCGCTGCATCTGGTGCGCTACCGGCGCCTGCTTTCGATGCCGCCGCACGGCGCGCCGGGCTGACGCCGCATCCCGATCCGGCCCGTGCCGCGCCGCCTCAGACCGGTTTGCGGCCCACCAGGTAGCGCACGCCTTCCGGGCCGTAGCTCTCGGAGTGCGGCGCATTCGGCGCCAGGTGGAACAGGTCGCCGCGCCGGCAGACCTGTTCCTGGCCGTCCTGCACCAGGCGCAGTTCACCATCCAGGATCAGCGCCTTGGCTTCGAACGGATGCCGGTGCAGGTCCAGCGCACCGTTCGGTTCGCGCTCCACGGTCACAAGCTGCTCGAAACCCTCCTGCCGCAGCAGTTCGACGAATTGATCTTGCTCCATGTTGTCTCCCGGTGATTGTCCTGTGCAGGCTCAGACGGCGCTGCCGTCCGGTTCGCCGAAACTGACATGGGTCTGGCCCATGCGCGGATGGCCCAGGGTTTCGCCCAGCCGCACCGGCCGCGCCGCTTCCCATTCCTGCTGGAAGCCCAGCGTGTTTTCCGGGAACAGCAGCACCACCGTGGAGCCCAGCAGGAAGCGGCCCATTTCCTCGCCCTTCTTCAGGCTGACCTCGCCCGGCGCATACGTCCATTCCCTTACCTGCTTCGTGCGCGGCGGATTGACCACGCCATGCCAGACCGTGGCCATGCTGCCGACGATGGTGGCGCCGACCAGCGTCAGCACGAAGGGGCCGTTGTCGGAGTCGAACACGCAGACCACCCGCTCGTTGCGGGCGAACAGCCCCGGCACGCCGCGCGCCGTGGTCGGATTGACCGAGAACAGCGTGCCGGGGATATAGATCATCCGGGTCAGCCGGCCGTCGCACGGCATGTGGATGCGATGGTAGTCGCGCGGGCTCAGGTAGATCGTGGCGAAGCTGCCATTCTGGAACTGCGCCGCCAGTTTTGCATCGCCGCCCACAAGCGCGGCGGTCGAATAGTAATGGCCCTTGGCCTGGAAAATCTGGTCCTGTTCGATCGGTCCGAACTGGCTGAGCGCACCGTCGACCGGGCAGATATACGTCGCCTCCGACAGCGGCCGGACGCCCTCGCGCAGCGCGCGGGTGAAGAAGGCATTGAAGCTGTCGTAGCTGGCGATGTCGGGATTGGCCGCCTCGCTCATGTCGACCCGGTACTTGCGCACGAAGCGCCGGATGATGGCCGTGGTGATGCCGCCCCACCGGCCATTGGCCACCAGGCCGGCGAATACCGTCATTGCATGTTTGGGGAAAAGGTACTGCGGCAAGACAGCGGTGCGATCGGACACGGCGGAACCTGTGGCAAAAAGGAATAGAGATTATAGCGGTGCTCGGGCGCCGGCCACTGCGGCCGGCTGCGGGCAGGCAGCAGACAGACAGCAAAGACAGGCGATTGCCTGGTGTCAAATTCTGTATTTTTTACAGGCAAATGGGCTGTAACCGGACATCCAGGCTTGACTGTCCCTGCGGTTTGGGCGACATTTCCCGCTTCGCGAAGGAGGATGGCATGGCTGTGGTATCGATATCGGAAGCGTCCCGGCTGGTTGGCAAGACCCGCCAGACACTTTACAACGACCGCGACAGCGGAAAGTTGTCGTGGACCACGCTCGAGACAGGCAAGCCGGGCATCGATACAGCCGAGTTGCAGCGGGTGTATGGCCAGCTGAAACTCAATCCGGTCGGCCAGGCAGTGAGGAATGTCAATTTCGACACCCAGGATGGCGGCGCGGACAGCACTGTCGACCCGACTGTCCATGCGGTGCTGGAAACCGAACTGAAGGGCGCGCAGCAGCGCATCGAACTGCTGGAGCGCATGCTGTCGCTGGAAGCGGCGGCGCGTCGGCAGCAGCTGGAATCCCAGCGGGCGGAACTGATGGCCAAGGACCAGATCATCGGCGTGCTGCAAAACCAGATGAAGCTTCTGGAGTACATCGCGCCGGTCAAACCCGCCAGCCATGACCAGGCGCGGACGGTCGACATGCAGACAGGCCAGACAGCCGATACACAGGCGCCGGCGTCCGCCCGTCAGGCGTCCAATGGACGCGGCTGGCTGTCCAGGCTCTGGCGACGCGCCGCCTGAAGCTACTGCTGCCTTTCCAACATCGGTACGCGCACCGTTTGTGAAGCCGCAAACAGCCTGATCGTCCGCCGGCCGGCCCGATTGACGATGGCCGGTACGCGCGACTAATCTGGATCACCAGCCATCCGATCCGGTATCCGATCATCATGCCTTCCCTGTTCCTCCGTGCCGCTCCCGCCGCGTCCGCCCTGCTGCTTGCCGCCTGCGCCGGCCTCGGCGGCCCCGCCCTTGCGCCGGGCGCGCCCGAGGCCGAGGTGCTGGCCCGCCTTGGCCAGCCCACCCACGTCTACCAGGACGGCGATGCCCGCCTGCTGGAATACATGCGCGGCCCGATGGGCCAGACCACCGACATGGCGCGCATCGGCGCGGACGGCCGGCTGCAGTCCCTGACCCAGGTGCTGACGACAGAAAGCTTCGCGCGCATCGTTCCCGGCGTGACCCGGCAGGAACAGGTGCTGCGCATCGTCGGCGCGCCAAGCGAAGTCAGGGTCTACCGCCATCCCGGCATGCGGGCCTGGAATTATCCCTACAGGGAAAGCAATGTCTGGGATTCGATGATGACGATCTACATCGACGACACCGGACTGGTGCGGCGCCTGGAAAACGGTCCCGACCCGCGGCGCATGCCCTCGCACTGGGGCAAGGGCTGATCAGCCCTGTTCCGCCAGCGCCATTGCCACCGCCTGCTGCAGGGCCGGCAGCACATCCTCCCCGAACCACGCATGCCGGCTGAACCAGGGCTGGTTGCGCGGCGATGGATGCGGCAGCGGCAGCACGGACGGCGCGTAGTCGCGCCAGGCCATCACGGTCTCGGTCAGCGTGGCTTGGGCGCGGTCCCCGAGGAAATGCCGCTGCGCATACTGGCCCACCAGCAGGGTCAGGCGGATGTCCGGCAGCTGCGCCAGCAGCCGCTCCAGCCATAGGTCGGCGCATTCGCGGCGCGGCGGCAGGTCGCCGCCCTTGCCCCGGCCCGGATAGCAATAGGCCATTGGAATGATGGCGATGCGCTCCGGGTCGTAGAACACCGGCGGCGCAATGCCCATCCACTCCCGCAGCCGCCTGCCGCTGGCGTCATCCCACGGTATGCCGCTCTTGTGCACCTTCAGGCCGGGCGCCTGGCCAACGATCAGGATCCGCGCGCCGGTGCCGAGCTGCACCACCGGCCGCGGCCCCAGCGGCAGATGCGCGGCGCAGGCGGTGCAGGCCCGCACTTCGCGCAGCAGGCCGTCGAGTGCGCCGGCCCCGAGGTTGCCCACCCTTGCAGGCATGTCGCCCGTGCCTTGCGTCGCCGCAGCGTCGCCGCCCGTCGCGCCAAGCCCGCCGGGCAAGGCCACGCGCTGAACTTTGCATCCTGGCATCAGTCCATCCGCCGGGCAATTGTTTCCGAAAGGCGATGTTTGCTTCTGTTCAACAACAACATGGAGTCCTCCTTGAAAATCATCCTGCCACTGCTGCTTGCCGGCGCATCCATCGTCCTGACCGCCTGCGGCGGCGGCGCCGACGAGGCAACCGGCACCCGTCTGCTCTCTTCCTCGGTGGCCGCCAGCGATGCCAGCCTGCCGACCCAGCTGCTGGCCCGCAAGCGCGTTTCCACCAACAACAACACCGGCTCGACCACACCCACAACGACAACGACCACCACGTCGGGCGGCAGCCTCGACGCCCGCCTGACCTGCAACCTGCCCAACTTCCAGCAGGAGATACTGGACCGGGTCAACCAGGCGCGCGCCGCCGGCCGCAGCTGCGGCACCACTTATTACGGCCCGGCGCCGGCGCTGGCCTGGAATACCAACCTGTTCAATGCCGCCAGCGCGCATTCCACCGATATGGCGGCCAACAACTATTTTTCCCATACCAGCCTGGATGGACGTAACGCCGGCCAGCGCATCACCGGCGCCGGCTACGCCTGGAGCGCGTATGGCGAAAACATCGCCGCCGGGCAGACCAGCGTGCAGTCCGTGGTGGACGGCTGGCTGGCCAGTCCCGGCCATTGCGCCAACATCATGAACCCCGTCTATGCCGACATCGGCACCGCCTGCGTCGCCAGCAGCACGTCGAGCTATCCCACCTACTGGACCATGGATCTGGCGCGCCCTTACTAGTTTCTTTTGCAGCCAGGGCTGGAATATTTTCCCGCCACGCTAAAGACGAGTTTGTTTCCTGTCGTTAACAAAAGACCGCTCAACCGGGTGGTCGGGCGACATGCCTGAAGGAGACGCCGGTGGCCAGGCCGCCGGCATGACAACAAATCAGATCGTCGAGCGTGAACTATGTTTCTGGCTAATTTCAAGGTAAGCACCCGCCTGGCAGCGGGGTTTGGCATCGTCATCCTGCTGCTGGTAGGGATCATGGCGCTGGGCATCAACCGTCTTTCGGTGGTCAACGAGGCGTCGGACGTGATTCGCAAGCAGCGCTATCCGGTGATCCGCATGGCGTTCACGGTCAACAGCGACATCAATGCCGTCGCCATATCGATGCGCAATGCAGTGCTGTCGGAAAATGAAGAAGTAATCAAGCGCGAGCTCGACAACATCAGGGCCGGATCCGCCCGCGTCACCGAAAACCTGGAGTGGATAGGCAAGACCCTGACCACCGAAAAAGGCAAGGCGCTCTACAAGACCATCCTCGAGGCCCGTGCGCCCTACCAGAAGCACCAGGTGGAATTCCTGGCGATGCTGGCCGAAGGCCGCGGCGCGATGGCAATCAACCTGCTGATGCAGACCATGCCCAAGGAGCAGGCGGCCTATATGGCGTCGGTGCAGAGCCTGGTGACGCTGGGCGACAAGCTGCTGGAAAAGGCGGGCGAGGACTCGGCGGCGGCCTACGAGAGCGGCCGCGCGCTGATGCTGGGCCTGGCGGCGGCGGCCATCGCCTTTGCCGCCGTCTTCGCCTGGTGGCTGGCGCGCAGCATCACCGCGCCGCTGGCGCAGGCGGTCGAGATCGCCCGCACGATTGCCAACGGCGACCTGTCGCGCCGCATCGAGGTGCGCAGCAAGGACGAGACCGGCCAGCTGATGCAGGCGCTGAGGGAGATGTCGGCCAGCCTGGCCGGCATCGTCGCCGACGTGCGCCGCGGCGCCGACAGCATGACCACCGGCGCGCGTGAAATCGCCTCGGGCAACATGGACCTGTCCTCGCGCACCGAGCAGCAGGCTTCCTCGCTGGAGGAAACCGCCTCGTCGATGGAGGAACTGACCTCCACCGTGAAGCAGAATGCCGACAACGCCCGCCAGGCCAACCAGCTGGCGCTCACCGCATCAAGCGTGGCCACCCAGGGCGGCGAAGTGGTGGCCCAGGTGGTCGACACCATGGCCGCCATCGACAGTTCCTCGAAGAAGATCGTCGACATCATCGGCGTGATCGACGGCATCGCCTTCCAGACCAACATCCTGGCGCTGAACGCGGCGGTGGAAGCGGCCCGCGCCGGCGAGCAGGGCCGCGGCTTCGCGGTGGTGGCCACCGAAGTGCGCAGCCTGGCGCAGAAGAGCGCGGCGGCGGCGCGCGAGATCAAGGGCCTGATCGGCGACTCGGTGGAAAAGGTCGAGGCCGGCGGCCGGCTGGTGGCGCAGGCCGGCGGCACGATCCAGGAAGTGGTGGCCAGCGTGCAGCGGGTGACCGACATCATGGCCGAGATCACCGCAGCCAGTAATGAGCAGAGCGCCGGCATCGAGCAGGTGAATCAGGCCATTGCGCAGATGGACCAGGTGACGCAGCAGAACGCAGCGCTGGTGGAGGAAGCGGCGGCCGCCGCCGGTTCGCTGCAGGAGCAGGCCTCGGCGCTGGTGGGCGTGGTCAGCGCTTTCCGGCTTGACCAGGGTAGCCCGGCCGTGCCGCCAGCCAGGCAGGCAACGCAGGCAACGTCGGCCGCCATCGCGCCGGCGCGGACCGCAGCGCCGGCCGCCCTGCCGGCGAGGCCGCGTCCTTCAGCAGCGCCGGCGGACGGCTGGGAAGAGTTCTGATCGTCTGTCGCAGCGCAACAAACAGCGGGGAACCAAGCGTCTCCCCGCGTTTCTGACCGTCATACGATTCGATCGGGGTGGCGCAATGAAAAATCCCTGGGGCAAGAAAAACCCCTTCATGAGCATGTGGCTTTCCGGCGCAAACGCCGTGGCCGGCGCGGCCCGTGGCCGCGTTGCGGCCGAGGCGAAACGGCAGGCATCGACTGCGGTCAGCAAGAGCGCCCGCCAGATGACCGAAGCCTGGACCAGCGCACTGACCGGGAAGCCGGCGCCCAAACGGCGCCGCAGGAAAAGCACCCGCTGAAGCGGCCGGCCGGCAAGGCCGCCTGCCCTTATTGAAACGCCACTTCCGCGAAGCTGCGCAGCTTCCTGCTGTGCAGGCTGTCCACCCGCCTTTCCCTGAGCAGCTCCACGGCCCGTATGCCGATGCGCAGGTGCTGGTCCACCCGCTGCCGGTAGAACACATTGGCCATGCCGGGCAGCTTGATCTCGCCGTGCAGCGGCTTGTCGGACACGCACAGCAGCGTGCCGTAGGGCACCCGGAAGCGGAAGCCATTGGCGGCGATGGTGGCGCTTTCCATGTCCAGCGCCACCGCCCTGCTCTGGCTGAAGCGGCGCTCCGGCGTGCGCTGCGGCAGCAGTTCCCAGTTGCGGTTGTCGGTGCTGGCCACGGTGCCGGTGCGCATGATGCGCTTGAGCTCGTAGCCGGTCAGGCAGGTGACGTCGGCCACCGCCTGCTCCAGCGCCAGCTGGATCTCGGCCAGCGGCGGAATCGGCACCCACAGCGGCAGGTCTTCATCCAGCACATGGTCTTCCCGCACATAGCCATGGGCCAGCACATAGTCGCCCAGCTGCTGGGTGTTGCGCAGGCCGGCGCAGTGGCCCAGCATCAGCCAGGCATGCGGCCGCAGCACCGCGATATGGTCGGTGATGGTCTTGGCATTGGCCGGGCCGACGCCGATGTTGACCATGGTGATGCCGCTGCCATCGGCTCGCACCAGGTGGTAGCCCGGCATCTGCGGCAGCCGCGGCGGCGCCATGCCGCGCTCGTCGTTCGGACCGGCCGGCTGGCCGGCGCGGCGGGTCACCAGGTTGCCCGGCTCGACGAAGGCGATGTAGTCATCCGCGTCCTTCATCGGGCTGCACATGATCTCCTGGCCGAGCTTGATGAATTCATCGATGTAGAACTGGTAATTGGTGAACAGCACGAAGTTCTGGAAATGCTCGGGCGCGGTGCCGGTGTAATGGCGCAGCCGCTGCAGCGAGTAGTCCACCCGCGGCGCGGTAAACAGCGACAGCGGCTGCGGCCGGCCGGGCGGTATGTCGTCGGTGCCGTTGGCGATGCCGTCGTCCATCGTTGCCAGGTCCGGCAGGTCGAACAGGTCGCGCATGCGCTGCAGCCGGTCGGCCGGCATGTCGGCTTCCACATGGTCGTGCTCGGCAAAGGAAAAATGCACCGGGATGGGCTGGGCGCTGGTGCCGACCTCGATCTGCACGTTCTGGGCGCCATGGTTCTTCAGCAGCAGCCTGAACTGCTCCCGGTAATAATTGCCGAACAGGTCCGGCCGCGTCAGCGTGGTTTCATAGGTGCCGGGCCCGGCCACGAAGCCGTACGACAACCGCGAGTCGGTCGGCATGCGGGTATCGGTATGGATGCGCACGAAGGGATAGCAGGCGCGCACGGCGGTGGAGAGGTTGTCGCCGCGGATGAAGTCCTGCAGATGATGGCGCAGGTGGCGTATGCCGTTGTCGTAGATGGTGCGCACCTGTTCGAGCGCGGCGTCCGGATCGTCGAAGCGGGTAGTGGCAATGAATTGCGGTGTCAGCATGCTGTGCTCCGGTGTCAGGTGAGGCAGGAAACGCTTCATGCTGATGCAAGAAGCATTCCCATGACCGATTGGATCACCGCATTGTATCGGCAGCATGACAGCGGCTGCCAGGCCCGCATCGCGGGTCCTTGCAGCCGCAGTGCGACGGGCTTACTTCACCTTGCCGGCCGCCACGTCCATCACCATGCGCGCAGCCAGGTACAGGCGCGGCTCGATGCTGTCGACCAGGATATATTCGGCATCCTTGGTGTGCGCACCGAAGCCCTGCAGGCCGAAGCGCTCCACCACGGCGCGGCTGTTGCCCTGCGCGGCGAATGCGGCATCGGTGCCGCCGCCTTCGGCCACCGGATCGACCACCAGCTCGCGGCCGATCTCGCGGTAGACCGCCTGCGCATGGGACGCCAGCGCCTTGGACGCGGCCGATGCTTCCAGCGGCGGACGGCGGCGTTCGAAGATGGCCGTGACCTTGGACTCCGGCAGCAGCTTTTGCGCGCTGCGCTCCTGCACCTGGCGCTCGATGCCGTCGTAGTCGGCCGCGCGCAGCACGCGCACGTCGGCCTCGGCCTGCGCCTGGTCCGGGATCACGTTGCGGTTGGTGCCGGCCTTGGCCAGCGTCCAGTTCATCTTCACGCCGGTCTCGGTGTTGGACAGCTTGCTCATCTGCGTGACCTGGTGCGCCATTTCATACAGCGCGTTGACGCCCTTCTCCGGCGCCGAGCCGGCATGCGAGGCGCGTCCCTGCACGTCGAGCGTGACCGCGCCGATGCCGGCGGTGGCCAGCGAGAGCTTGTCCGAGTTGCTGCGCGAGGACTCGAAGGACATCGTCACGTCATGCTCCGCGCCCAGCTTGGCAATCAGCTTGCGCGAGCCCGGCGAGCTGATCTCCTCGTCGGCATTGATCAGGACCGTCAGGGTACCGTAGTCGTCGAACTTCAGTTCCTTCAGCATCGCAACCGTATGGATGATGGTGGCGATGCCCTGCTTGTCGTCGGCGATCGCCAGGCCGTAGGCCTTGTCGCCATCGACGCGGAACGGCTGCTTCTCCAGCATGCCCTTCAGGTACACCGTATCCATGTGGGCCAGCATCATGATGTTCTTCGTGCCGCGGCCCTTGAAGGTGGCGCGCACCACGCGTCCCACCTTTTCCGGCGTGTCCTGCATGCGGTAGATGTCATTGCTCACGTCGACTAGCTGCACCTCGCCGCCCAGCGCCTTGAGGCGGCCGGCGATCAGGTTGGCGACCTTGTCCAGGCCTTCCAGGTCGCGGCTGCCGGATTCGATATTGCACAGTTCCTTCAGGGTCTCGAGCAGCGGCGCCTTGTGCTGCTTGGCCTGCGCCAGCACCGGTTCGAGCGGCTGTGCCTGCGCGGCGAAAGCGGCCGTGCAAAAGGCGGCCGATACAATGAGGGGAAGGATGCGGAGCTTCATGGAGGTTGTCATGGCGGATATTCTTTTTGGAAAGGGTGGAGAGAATGCCATACCACCCCGGCAATTTCCAAGCCCTGCCAGGCTGAATTCCCGAGAATGACCGCATGTATCCGGCGCAGGCCAACCGGCCCTCACAGCGCCGGCTATCAAAGGAGACGGCCCATGCCACATGCAAGCCCCGAACTCGACGCCTACCTGCGCCGCATCGGCTATCGCGGCCCGCGGCCCGGCCCCGACCTGCCGACGCTGCGCGCCATCCACGCGCTGCATGTCGACGCCATTCCCTTCGAAAACCTGTCGCCGCTGCTGGGCATGGAGGTGGCGCTGGACTTGCCGGCGCTGCGGCAGAAGCTGCTTGCCGGCGGCCGCGGCGGCTGGTGCTTCGAGCACAACACCCTGCTGCAGCATGCGCTGTCCGGAATCGGCTTTGCCGTGCGCCCGCTGGCGGCGCGGGTGGCGTGGAATGTGCCGCCGGGCGTGGTCAATCCGCGCACCCACATGCTGCTGCATGTCGAGCTCGACGGCGAGCCATGGATCGCCGATGCCGGCTTCGGCGGCATGACGCTCTCGGCCCCGCTGCGGCTGGCGCCGCACCTGCCGCAGCACACGCCGCACGGCCGCTTTCGCCTGGTGCCGCTCGACGACGGCTACCAGCTCGAGGCCGAACTGCCCGAGGGCTGGCGCGCGCTGTACGCCTTCGACCTGCGCACCCATCTGCCGCCCGATTTCGCGATGGCCAGCTGGTACCTCGCCCACTATCCGCAATCGCCCTTCGTCAGCAGGCTGATGGCGGCGCGGGCCGAGCCGGGCCGCCGCCATTCGCTGCTCAACAACCGTTACACCGTGCATGAAGCCGGCGGCAGCACGGTCAGCATGATTGAACAGCCCGACGCCCTGCGACGCTTGCTCACCGACGCATTCGGCATCCGCCTGCCGCCGCATCCGGCGCTGGACGCGCTGCTGGCGCGCCTGGTCGCCGCAGCCTCCTGACCCGGTTCTGCGGCGCCTTGCCTTGCCATGCGCAGGCACGCTGCCATGAACCGATGCGCACTTTCCATGAACAAATGATCACAGGAAATGGTGGAACTTTCACCAAAAGTAGCAGTCCAGACTGACTGTAGAGCAATGTGCTTTTCGGTATCGTTTTACGGAAAGCCTTGTATTGCTTTCAGGAGCGTACGAGTGCATGACGCGTCGCGATGAGTTCTGCCGCACGCCCGCCTGCACAGCCGTCCGGCGAGCGAGACAAGTACGCCATGAAATGAAGCAGACTGATAACACCAATCATGCGATCTGGCCGTCCGATGGCGGCGAGATGGGGGAACGCATACGCGACCATGACTGGGCCGGCACCCTGCTCGGCCCGGTGGCGACATGGTCGCCCGTATTGCGCGCCACCGTCGATTTGCTGCTGCGCCTGCCGGTGCCGGCGGTGCTGCTGTGGGGCGACCGCCTCGTGCAGTTCCTCAACGATCCCTGCAGCAGCCTGCTCGGCCATGCCGCGCCGGATATGCTGGGCCAGCCGTTTCACGGCCATTGGCCGCAGCGCTGGAAACTGGCCAGCTCCATCCACGACACGCTGACCGGCCGCAGCCAGTCCCGCACCTTCCACCAGCAGTCGCTGCCCGTCTTCCATGGCGACAGCGAGGAGCCTGGCATGTTCAGCATGACCTGCACGCCGGTGCCGGCCGAGGATGGCGGCCTGGGCGGCATGCTGGTCCTGCTGCAGGACACCGGCCAGTCCGACCAGGGCGGCGCGGTGCAGGCCGAACGCGCCCGGCGCAGCGCGGTGCTGCATGCCGACCGCCTGCAGTTGCTGGAGGAAGTATTCCGCCGCTCCCCCTCCTTCGTGCATGTGCTGCGCGGACCGGCCTACGTGGTGGAATTCGCCAACGAGGCCTATACCAGGATGGTGGGTCATCGCGACCTGATCGGCCGGCCGCTGTTCGACAGCGTGCCGGAACTGGGCTCGGCGCGCTACCAGTCGATGCTGGCCCAGGTGCGCGCCAGCGGCGAGCCCTTCGTGGTTCGCGAAATGGCCGTCATGCTGGCATCCGCGCCCGGCGCCGCGCCCGAGGAAACCTATCTCGACCTGGTCTACTCGCCGCTGGTGGACGCCGATGGCCGCAACACCTGGCTCCTCGGCTACGGCGTGAATGTGACGGAAAAGACGCGCGCCCGGCGCCAGGCCGAGCAGGCCCTGCGCGACAGCGAGGCACGGCTCTCGGCGATCTTTTCGCGCGCCGCCGCCGGCCTGTCGGAACTGGCGCTGGACGGCCGCTTCCTGCGCGTCAACGACACCATCTGCCAGATGCTGGGCCGCTCGCGCCAGGAACTGCTGGGAGCCAGCATCGCCGATGTCACCCATCCCGACGACGTGCCGCCCAGCATGGATGCGGTCCGGCGCCTGCTGGCCGGCGGCTCACAGGTCGAGCAGGTTGCGCTGGACAAGCGCTACCTGCGCCGCGACGGCAGCATCATCTTCTGCAACAGCGCGCTGACCCGGCTCGACGACGACCAGGGCCGCCCGCGTTCGCTGCTGGCGGTTACGGTCGACCTGACCCAGCGCAGGCAGGCCGAAGCGGCGCTGCGCGAAAGCGAGGAATTCCATCGTTTCGCCGCCGAGGCCGGCGCCATCGGCAAATGGGAAATCGACCTTGCCAGCGGCAACTGCACGCTGTCGCCGCGCATGGCGGTGCTGCTCGGTTATCCGGCCGAGCAGGCCATGCTGACCAGCGCGCAATGGAGCAGCATGGTGGTGCCGGAAGACCTGGTCATGCTGACCGCGAAACTGGAGGCGGTGGCGCTGGCGGACGCGCAGCTCGACATCGAACTGCGCATCCGCCGCCATGGCAGCGGCGAGCTGCGCTGGATGTACACCCGCGGCGGCGTGGTCAAGGACAGTTCCGGCCGCAGCACCCGCGTCCACGGCGTGTCGCTCGATGTCACCGAGCGCAAGGCGGGCGAAGCGGCCCTGCGCGCCAGCGAGGAGCGCTACCGCCTGCTCATCGAACTCAGCCCGGACGCGATGCTGGTCAATGTCGCCAACCGCATCGTCTATGCCAACCAGGCGGCGGTGGACCTGCTGGGGGCGGGCAGCGTCGACGATATCGTCGGGCATTCGCCCTATGCCTTCATCTCGCCCGAGTTTCATCACAGCGTGAGCGAGCGCATCGAGCATGCCTTGCAGGAGGGCCATCCCCGGCTGCCCCTGATGGAGCAGCGCTGGCGCCGCATCGATGGCGCCGAAGTGCATGTGCAGGTGTCGGCCGGCTTCATCACCTGGGAAGACCAGGCCGCTGTCCAGGTGCTGCTGCGCGACGTCACCGAGCAGCAGGGCATACGGGATGCGCTGCGCATCAGCAACGAGCGCCTGAAGCTGGCCATCGAAGGTTCGGGCGAAGGCATCTGGGACTGGGACATCCGGCGCGATGTCTATACCTTCTCCGACCACCTCAAGCGCATGCTCAACCTGGGCGAGGAAGGCAACGGCGCCGGGGACATCAAGGAAGCGCTGCGCAAGCGCATCCATCCCGACGACCTGGCGCGCATCTGGATGGCCCTGCGCGCCTACATCGAAGGCCGCGAGAGCGCCTATGCCTGCGACTTCCGGGTGCAGCGCCCTGACGGCTCCTGGGTCTGGATGCTGTCGCGCGGCATCATCGTGGCGCGCGACGGCGACGGCCGGCCCTTGCTCATGACCGGCACCATGCAAGACATCTCGGCCAAGAAGGAAGCCGATGAGAAGATCTGGCACCATGCCAACTTCGACGCGCTGACCGGCCTGCCCAACCGCCGCCTGTTCCGCGACCGGCTGGACCAGGAAGTGCGCAAGGCCGCCCGCAGCGGCAAGCAGGTGGCGCTCCTGTTCATCGATCTCGACCGCTTCAAGCAGGTCAACGACCTGCTCGGCCACGACGCCGGCGACACGCTGCTGGCGCAGGCGGCGAACCGCATCAAGGGCTGCGTGCGCGACGCCGACACGGTAGCCCGGCTGGGCGGCGATGAATTCACCGTGATCCTGACCGCGCTCGACAGCCCGGCCCGGGTCGAGCATGTCTGCCAGAAGATCCTGGAGACGCTGGAAAGTCCTTTCCACATCGGCAAGGAAGTGGCCTACATGTCGGGCAGCATTGGCGTGACCATCTATCCGAACGACGCCATTACCCCGGAAGAGCTGATCCGCAAGGCCGACCAGGCCATGTATGCCGCCAAGAACGCCGGCAAGAACCAGTTCAGCTATTTCACCTATGCGATGGATGAAAAGGCGCACCTGCGCCTGCGCCTGGCCAGCGAACTGCGCAGCGCGCTGCCGGCCGGGCAGCTCGAGGTGCATTATCAGCCGGTGCTGGACCTGGGCAGCGGCAGCATCTTCAAGGCCGAGGCTCTGCTGCGCTGGCAGCATCCGCGCTTCGGCCTGGTCGAGCCGACCAGCTTCATTCCGCTGGCCGAGGAGACTGGCCTCATCAACCAGATCGGCAACTGGGTATTCAAGCAGGCGGCTTCCTGCTCCAGGCAATGGAGCGAGCGCATCGGCGAAGGCTTCCAGATCGGCGTCAACAAGTCGCCGATCCAGTTCCTGGCGCATAACGACGATGCCGACTGGCTGCAGTATCTGAAGCGCACCAATGTGCCAGGCAGCAGCATTTCGATAGAAATCACCGAGGGCCTGCTGCTGCATGCCTCGTCGACCGTCACCAACAAGCTGCTGGAATACCGCGATGCCGGCATCCAGGTCGCCATCGACGACTTCGGCACCGGTTATTCCTCGATGGCGTACCTGAAGAAATTCGACATCGACTACCTGAAGATAGACCAGTCCTTCGTCAGCGAGATCGCCACCGATCCCGGCAGCCGCACCATTGCCGAATCCATCATCGTGATGGCGCACAAGCTGGGACTGAAGGTCATTGCCGAGGGCATCGAGACGCCCGAACAGCTCGCGCTGCTGGTGGCGGCCGGTTGCGATTACGGCCAGGGCTTCCTGTTCGCCGGGGCCATGGTGCCGGCGGAATTCGAAACGCTGCTGCTGGAAAACCGCGCCGGCCATTCGCGCTGGCAGGGCCTGTTCAAGCGGCCGGTGCAGGACGATGCCGGCGACGCGGCGTACGGCTCCTAGCCCCTAACGTCGGAAGACGCCCTGCAGCTTGTCCTTACAGCTGCGATAGCAGCGACTGCAGCGCCGCGATATCCACCGGCTTGGTCAGATGATGGTCGAAGCCGCTTTCCTGGGTGCGTTTCCTGTCCTCTTCCTGGCCCCAGCCGGTCAGTGCCACCAGCCGGGTGGCGGCAAAGCGCGGCTGCTCGCGGATGCGGCGCGCCACTTCATTGCCATCCATGCCCGGCATGCCGATATCGAGCAGGACCACGTCCGGCTGGAAGTCCTCCATCGTGGCCAGCGCCGAAGGGCCGTCGTGGGCCACCCTGACGGCCTTGCTGCCCATGAATTCGAGCAGCATCGACAGGGTTTCGGCGGCATCGCGATTGTCGTCCACCACCAGCACCCGCTGGGTGCTGTCCTCGGTCGCGCCGCCCCCGGAGGCGTCATGCTCTTCGGCCTGCGCCATCTTCGGCATCTTCGGCAGCCGGACGATGAATTCGCTGCCCAGCCCAAGGCCGGCGCTGCGGGCTTCGACGCTGCCGCCATGCATGTGGACCAGGTTGGCCACCAGCGTGAGGCCGATGCCCAGGCCGCCCTGGCGCTGGCTGGCCGCCTCCCTCTCCTGCGAAAAGATGTCGAATACCCGCGGCAGCATCTGCGGTGATATGCCGATGCCGTTGTCGCGCACCGAAACGATGGCCATGTTTTCCTCCTCATATGCATGGAGCCAGATCTGGCCGCCCGGGCTGGTGTAGCGGGCGGCATTATTGAGCAGGTTGGCGAAGACCTGGGTCAGGCGGACCGCATCCGCGTCCAGCATGATATCGGCCTCGACCGGCGTGCGGTTGAGGCGGTGGCGCGCGCTCTCCACCAGCGGCATGCTGGTTTCGACCGCGCCCTGCAGCACCTCGGCCAGCGCCGTCGGCGCGCGGCGCAGCGCGATGCGGCCGCGGGTGATGCGCGATATGTCCATCAGGTCGTCCACCAGCCGGACGATGTAGTCGAGCTGGCGCGACATCATCTGCTGCAGCCGGTCCGACAGCCGGGCGCCATTGGGCCGGCCCATCATGGGCATGGCGCTGCACAGCGGCGCCAGCGGATTGCGCAGCTCATGCGCCAGCGTCGCCAGGAACTCGTCCTTGCGCCGGTCGGCGTCGCGCAGCGCCTTCTCGGCCGCCACCGCATCGGAGATGTCGATGGACATGCAGACATGGCCGGCATAGCCCCCATCGCCGGTGAAGAACGGCATGCCATGCGACTCCAGCCAGCACCATGCGCCGTCGCGGCTACGCACCCGGGTGCGGCACTGGAAGCGCTGGCGCAGCCTGCGGGCATCCGACAGCGCGTTCAGGTAGGCTGGCGCATCCTCGGGGTGCAGCAGGCTGCGCCAGCCGGCATGCATCAGCGTGTTCTTCGGGCGGCCGCTCAGTTCGGTGTAGCGGGGATTGAGATAGACCACGTTGCCGGCCGGGTCGAGCTGCCAGATCAGCGCCGGCGACGCTTCGGCCAGCGCGCGGAAGCGGGTTTCGCTGCGATGCAGGACTTCCTCCGCGCACTTGCGGTCGGTGATGTCCATGTTCATGCAGGCCCATTTCTGCACGCTGCCATCGTCATTGAACAGCGGCGCGGTGCGCATGTCGGTCCAGCTCCAGCTGCCGTCGGCGCGGCGCAGCCGGAACGCCAGGTCGGCCGGCGAGCGCTTCTGGCGGATGTCCTGCCATCTCGCGTCGAAGTCGCGCCGGTCCTCCGGATGGATCGCGTCCATCCAGCCGTGGCCCAGCATCTCTTCCACGCTCTGCCCGGTCCAGGCGCGCCAGGTCGGCGAATCGATGGCCGCCGCGCCGTCCGGCGCCGCTTCCCAGATCGCCTGCGCCACGCCTTCCACCAGCACCCGGAAGCGCTGGTCGTTCATGCGGCTGCGGGTTTCAATGTCGAGCTGATCCAGCGCTGCGGCCGTCGTGCGGCACAGCATCTCCAGCAGCACCCGGTTGTCTTCGTCCACCGGACAGGGCCGGTACCAGCACACGCCGATCGTGCGTGAACCCGAGCGGCCGGCCGGCACCAGCAGCAGGCTGCGCAGCGGGTCCGGCAGACGCAGCGCCGCGCTGTCGGGGTGATTGATCATCACGCAGCGGCCATGCTGGGCAGCCTCGGCGCAGATCGCGTCCAGCGCCGGGCAAGGCAGGTCGCCGCCCGCGGTCGGCAGCAGGCGGCATGAGCCGTGGTCGCGCTGCGCAACCGTGATGCCGTGCGCCTGGCCGAGCCGCCAGGCGGCATCGCGCGCGATATCGAGTGCATGGCTTGCGTCTTCGGCCGCGGTCAGGCTGGCCTGGACGGCAGCGAGCCATTGCAGGCGCTCGGCCAGGGGCAGCCGCGCTACGTCGCCGACCGATGCTGCAAGCGCTTCCCGCAATATTTCTGTCTCTTCAGTTCTGTTCATACCTGGCTGCTTCCGTCCATGTTGGTTCGCCGGCGGGGATACGATGGGCGGATCGGGTGTTTCCCAAGGACTGGTAGACGCCAGTGCCGTGGGCTGGTTCCCTCACTATGGGCCAGTACGGCCGCCAGCCAATGTCCTTACGCAAAAAAACTGACAGTCATCGCAGTTTCGGGATTATTATGATAATCGTCATGTAAAAAAGAGGTGTCAGATGAAGGTGTCACGCCAGCAGATGGCAGCCAACCGCGAACGGCTGCTCGACATCGCCTCGCGCCTGTTCCGCGAGCGCGGCTTCGACAGCGTCAGCGTTGCCGAAATCATGCAGGAAGCCGGGCTGACCCACGGCGGCTTCTATGGCCACTTCTCCTCGAAGGAAGCGCTGGCGGCGGAAGCGGCCACCCATGCGCTGCTGCAGACGGCCAACCGCTGGCGCGCCACGCTGGAAAGCAGCGGCACGGCCGGCCTCGAGCGCATCGTCGATGCCTACCTCTCGCAACAGCACCGCGACCGCCCCGGCATCGGCTGCGCCATTGCCGCGCTCGGCCCGGACGTGGCGCGTCAGCCCGACCCGGTACGCCACGCCTTCGCCGCCGAACTCGAAAGCCTGATCGGCGTGCTGTCCGGCTTCCTGCCCGGCGCCGACCCGTCCGAGCGCCGCAAGCGTGCGCTGGCGCTGATGGCGCAACTGGTCGGCGCCATCGTGCTGGCGCGCGCCTTCGGCCGCAGCGCCCTGTCGACGGAAATCCTGGATATCGTGCGCGCAGCCGTGGTGCTGCCGGACGCCGCCTCCGCCGCCTGATCCCCTGCCCCCTGCCCCCTGCCCCCTGCTCTTCCACTTCGGGAAATCCACCATGAGCGCCCTTGCTTCCAACGAAACTTCCGCCACCGCCTCGCGCAGCGCCTGGATGCTGATGCTGGCCGCCGCCGCCATCCTGATGCTGACCATGGGCGCGCGCCAGACCATGGGCCTGTTCCTGTCGCCGCTCAACACCGCGACCGGGCTGGGCATTGCCTCCATCAGCCTGGCGCTGGCGGTGGGCCAGCTGATGTGGGGCGTCGCCCAGCCGGTATTCGGCGCCGTGGCCGACCGTTATGGCTCGATGCGTGTCATCGTCATCGGCGCGCTGATGCTGGCGGCCGGCACCGCGGCCACGCCCTTCATGCACAGCCAGGCCGGACTGCTGCTGAGCATGGGCTTCCTGAGCGCCGCCGGCGCCGGCGCCGGCAGCTTTTCCATCCTGATCGGCGCGGCATCGCAGCGCCTGCCGGCCGAGCGGCGCGCATTCGCCTCCGGCTTCATCAATGCCGGCGGCTCCTTCGGCCAGTTCGTCTTCGCGCCGGCCGTGCAGGCCATCATCAGCAGCGCCGGCTGGGTTGTCGCCATGCTGGCCATGGCGGCCAGTTCCCTGCTCACCATTCCGCTGGCCCGTCCGCTGCGCACGCCGCCGCGGCCAAAAGGCGACGCCGGCGCCGCCAGTACGGACGGCGGCCTGAAAGCGCAACTGCGGCTGGCCCTGCGCGACCGCAGCTACCTGTGCCTGCATGCCGGCTTTTTCACCTGCGGCTTTCATATCGCCTTCCTGGTCACCCATTTGCCGGGCGAGGTGGGACTGTGCGGCCTGCCCGCCAGCGTTTCAGCCGCGGCGCTGGCGCTGATCGGCCTGTTCAATATCGCTGGCAGCCTGTCGGCCGGCATGCTGGCATCGCGCTTCCGGATGAAATACCTGCTGGCCGCCATGTATGGCAGCCGCGCGGTGATCATCCTGATCTACCTCGCCGCGCCCAAGACCGCCTGGACCTTCTATCTGTTTGCCGCCGCCCTCGGCTTCACCTGGCTGGCCACGGTGCCCCCGACCGCCGGCCTGGTCGGCAAGCTGTTCGGCGTGCGCTACCTGGCTACCCTGTTCGGCCTGACCCTGCTGTCGCATCAGATCGGCGGCTTCTTCGGCGCCTGGCTGGGCGGCCTGTCTTTCGTCACCTACGGCAATTACAACTGGATGTGGTACGCCGATATCGCGCTGGCCCTGGCTGCCGCGCTGGTCAATCTGCCGATCCGCGAAGCGCCCGTCCTGCGGCCCGCGACAGCGGCCGCCTGAGCCCAACCATCACAAGGAGCAGACATGGAAGCAAATGACGTGCTGGCCGCCTGGAAACATCAGGAAGAACAACTGCGCGCGGGTCGCACCCGCAGCGATCAGCGCCTGGGCGTTGCCAGCCGCGACCAGGTCGCCGGCAAGACCGGGCTGGAAATCATGCAGTCCCTGCTGCGCGGCGAACTGCCGGCGCCGCCGATCACCGACACCCTGGATTTCACCCTGATCGAAGTGGACTACGGACGGGCGGTATTCCAGGGCCGGCCGCTGGAGCGGCACTACAATCCGCTGGGCACCGTGCATGGCGGCTGGTTCGCCACCCTGCTCGACTCGGCGGTCGGCTGCGCCGTTCATACCGCCATGCCAGTCGGCAAGAGCTACACCACGCTGGAATTGAAGGTCAACATGCTGCGCGCATTGACGAAGAAAGTGGAATTGGTGCGTGCCGAAGGCCGGACCATCCATGTCGGCGGCCAGGTCGCAACGGCCGAGGCACGCCTGGTGGACGCCGCCGGCAAGCTCTATGCGCATGCAACTACGACATGCTTGGTTTTCGATTTGCCACCGAACTAGGCCCGCTTGCTGAACAGCCGCAGCGAAAGCCGGCGGTTGTGGTGAAATTGCAAATCTGCGCTGGACAAATTGATGCCCTGGATGCTGCGCTGTATTAACATACAGCACTTGCCGGGCTGAAACCTCGAGATGGCGGTCCGGCAGGCTCAGGTAATTACCTGGGTTTTCCTAGCCCGACATTCCAGATTACCTTGTTGCCACAGTTCATCATGACAAAATTTATCGGTTTCGCCGCTTTTCTCCTGTTCGCTTCCATGGGTCAGGCGCACGCGCAGTCGGCCGCCGCCGACGCCAAGCCCAAGCATCCGCGTGCCATGCAATACAACGAACGCCAGCTGTACGAAGCCGAGCAGGCCAGAAAGCGCAGGGTGCTGGTCCGCTGCCGTGACGGTTCCAGGCACATCGCCCGGGTATGCCGTCGCCACGGCGGGGTAGCCTGATCACGCATGCTGGCCCATCAGCCGGTCAAGCTGCTGTTCACCTGGCGCACACGTTTCTATAGCGCGGTGCTGGACCGTGACCTGTTCGGTCAATGGAGTGTCACACGCAGTTGGGGCAGCAGCCGCAATGGCCAGGGTGGCGGCCGGGTAACGGTCGTTCCCGACTTCGACAGCGGCCTGCTACTGCTGCGCGCCATTACAGTCAGGCGCGAGAAAATGGGTTACCGCCTCAGTGAATAAGCGCACGGCCCAGGCAGGCGCCAGGCCGGCTCCGCCAACCGTCGTCCAATAAAAAACCCCATCCTGTGCAGGATGGGGTTTTGTTTTTTCAGCCCTTGTTACCAGGGCAATGGCGCAAGACTTATTTTGCAGCGGCAGCCATGTAGTCGACTGCGGCCTTGACTTCGTCGTCCGAAGCGGCGGAGCCACCCTTGGGCGGCATCATGCCGTTCTTGCCCTGGAAGCCCTTGATCGCATGTTCGTAGAGCACATTGGAGCCTTGCTTGATGCGGTCAGCCCAGGCTGCCTTGTCGCCAAACTTCGGTGCGCCTGCCACGCCCGCGCCATGGCATGCGACGCAAGCCGATTCATAAACTTTCTTGCCTGCGTCTACTGATGCAGCAGGAGCAGCGGCAGGAGCAGCGGCAGGTGTAGCTGCTGGTGCGGCAGCGGCAGCCGGCGCTGCGGCAGCCTGCGTGGCGGCAGGTGCAGCTGCCGCTGGCTGTTCTGCGGGCGCCGCAGCATCCGCCGTCTTGGCCGGCGCTGCCTTCGCTTCAGGTTCCTTGAAGTTGGCGCCCGACTGATTGGTCATGAAGACGACCGCGCGTGCCACCTCGATGTCGTCGAGATCCGGATTGCCGCCTTTGGCGGGCATGGCACGTATGCCTTGTATGGCATGCTTCACCAGTGTCTCGTAGCCCTGGCCGATGCGCGCGGCCCAACCGGCGGCATCGCCAGTCTTGGGCGCGCCAGCCGCACCGCTCTGGTGACAGGCGGCGCACACCGATTTATAGACATCGGCGCCAGCCAGCAGCTGCTTTGGTGCATTGACGTCGCGGAAGGTAAATCCATCATCCGCCACCGGCTTGATGCGCGCCGCAATCGCTTCGGAGGTCTGCCCGGCGGACCCAGCGCCAACCTTGTTATGGTTGGTGACGTACTGCACGAGCAGCACGATACAAATAATAGGGACTAGAAAACCTGCAAGGACGGCGGCAATCAGTTGCTTGGGTGTGCGTATTACGGACTGATGTTCGTTATGTGCGTCGCTCATTATTTCCTCAAGTACGATTTGTTCGAAATCTGCGGCGAAGCGCCCCGACGCTGCTACCTTGCATGCCGCAAAGCAATGTCTCGCCAAACCCTTGATTATAGACTTAACATCACCGATTTGGCACGAAAAACCCGGCTATCCATGGACGGCGCACAAGAAAGGCGGTATCCTGCACGCCTGTTTCGGTATCTCAACGCGGCTGTAGCTCAGTGGATAGAGTATTGGCCTCCGAAGCCAAGGGTCGCTGGTTCGATCCCAGCCAGCCGCGCCACACAGACCGAAAAAAATTTGGAACAAAATCGTTGAAGGTGTTGACGACAGGCTCCAAACACCGCATAATCGCTTTCTCTGCTGCTGACGAACACAACGCTTCGCAGCAGCCGGCAAGTCCCTCGGGGCGGCTGGCAGCAGACTGAATTGCCCGGTTCTTTAACAACCAACAACCGATAAGTGTGGGCACTTGATGAAGTGCGCCGGCGGCAACGCCGGATGCTCAAATTATTAAGCAAGTGCTCACAACAAAGAAGTAGAACGATTCGCAAGAATCGATCTGTCAGTATTTTGAGTGAGCGACGGTTCTTCGGAACCTGCCAGCAATGGCACAAAACAGAGATTGAACTGAAGAGTTTGATCCTGGCTCAGATTGAACGCTGGCGGCATGCCTTACACATGCAAGTCGAACGGCAGCACGGACTTCGGTCTGGTGGCGAGTGGCGAACGGGTGAGTAATATATCGGAACGTGCCCTGGAGTGGGGGATAACTAGTCGAAAGATTAGCTAATACCGCATACGATCTATGGATGAAAGTGGGGGATCGCAAGACCTCATGCTCGTGGAGCGGCCGATATCTGATTAGCTAGTTGGTGGGGTAAAAGCCTACCAAGGCATCGATCAGTAGCTGGTCTGAGAGGACGACCAGCCACACTGGGACTGAGACACGGCCCAGACTCCTACGGGAGGCAGCAGTGGGGAATTTTGGACAATGGGGGCAACCCTGATCCAGCAATGCCGCGTGAGTGAAGAAGGCCTTCGGGTTGTAAAGCTCTTTTGTCAGGGAAGAAACGGTTCTGGCTAATATCCGGAGCTAATGACGGTACCTGAAGAATAAGCACCGGCTAACTACGTGCCAGCAGCCGCGGTAATACGTAGGGTGCGAGCGTTAATCGGAATTACTGGGCGTAAAGCGTGCGCAGGCGGTTGTGCAAGACAGATGTGAAATCCCCGGGCTCAACCTGGGAATTGCATTTGTGACTGTACGGCTAGAGTGTGTCAGAGGGGGGTAGAATTCCACGTGTAGCAGTGAAATGCGTAGAGATGTGGAGGAATACCGATGGCGAAGGCAGCCCCCTGGGATAACACTGACGCTCATGCACGAAAGCGTGGGGAGCAAACAGGATTAGATACCCTGGTAGTCCACGCCCTAAACGATGTCAACTAGTTGTCGGGTCTTAATTGACTTGGTAACGCAGCTAACGCGTGAAGTTGACCGCCTGGGGAGTACGGTCGCAAGATTAAAACTCAAAGGAATTGACGGGGACCCGCACAAGCGGTGGATGATGTGGATTAATTCGATGCAACGCGAAAAACCTTACCTACCCTTGACATGGCAGGAATCCTTGAGAGATCAGGGAGTGCTCGAAAGAGAACCTGCACACAGGTGCTGCATGGCTGTCGTCAGCTCGTGTCGTGAGATGTTGGGTTAAGTCCCGCAACGAGCGCAACCCTTGTCATTAGTTGCTACGAAAGGGCACTCTAATGAGACTGCCGGTGACAAACCGGAGGAAGGTGGGGATGACGTCAAGTCCTCATGGCCCTTATGGGTAGGGCTTCACACGTCATACAATGGTACATACAGAGGGCCGCCAACCCGCGAGGGGGAGCTAATCCCAGAAAGTGTATCGTAGTCCGGATTGGAGTCTGCAACTCGACTCCATGAAGTTGGAATCGCTAGTAATCGCGGATCAGCATGTCGCGGTGAATACGTTCCCGGGTCTTGTACACACCGCCCGTCACACCATGGGAGCGGGTTTTACCAGAAGTAGGTAGCTTAACCGCAAGGAGGGCGCTTACCACGGTAGGATTCGTGACTGGGGTGAAGTCGTAACAAGGTAGCCGTATCGGAAGGTGCGGCTGGATCACCTCCTTTCTAGAGATATGCACGCAGTTGGGTGTCCACACTTATCGGTTGTAGGCAAAATGAAGAACAGTCAAAACACACCGTCAGGTCATGAAGTGATCGGTACATGCGGCAGTCGTGCAGCGTGTGCGAGGGTCTGTAGCTCAGCTGGTTAGAGCACCGTGTTGATAACGCGGGGGTCGTTGGTTCGAGCCCAACCAGACCCACCAGTTAAGCAGCAGTAAAGAAGTCATGGCAAGTCCCATGGGGGTTTAGCTCAGCTGGGAGAGCACCTGCTTTGCAAGCAGGGGGTCGTCGGTTCGATCCCGTCAACCTCCACCATTCTCTGACCATGACGGCAGCAAGGTACAAACGTAAGTCAGTGCGGGCCAAAGAGCTAGGCATGCGATTTAGGTTTGATCATTGCGATCAAGAAGGCTGTATTCGTTCTTTAACAAAGTGGAAGAAGTAGTAAAGATCAATGTAATTCGCAATGCGCGTTAATCTGGCGGTAAGCAGATTAGCAAACATTGCTGGGTTGTGATTGTATCGAAACAAACATGCATCAAATGAAACACAGCGCTTGCCTATGACGTCTTTGGAGGCAACTCCAGAGGTCAACGTTATAGGGACAAGTGACTAAGTGCACATGGTGGATGCCTTGGCGATTACAGGCGATGAAGGACGCAGTAGCTTGCGATAAGCTGCGGGGAGCTGGCAAACAAGCTTTGATCCGCAGATGTCCGAATGGGGAAACCCGGCCTTTTAGGTCATCGCATACTGAATACATAGGTATGCGAAGCGAACGCGGCGAACTGAAACATCTAAGTAGCTGCAGGAAAAGAAATCAACCGAGATTCCCAAAGTAGTGGCGAGCGAAATGGGATCAGCCTGCAAGATTTAGCAGTCGTGATAGTGGAATGCTCTGGAAAGTGCGGCCGTAGCGGGTGATAGCCCCGTACACGAAATCATGGTTGTGGAACTAGGCTTGCGACAAGTAGGGCGGGACACGTGAAATCCTGTCTGAACATGGGGGGACCATCCTCCAAGGCTAAATACTCGTAATCGACCGATAGTGAACCAGTACCGTGAGGGAAAGGCGAAAAGAACCCCGGAAGGGGAGTGAAATAGATCCTGAAACCGTGTGCATACAAACAGTCGGAGCGGACTTGTTCCGTGACGGCGTACCTTTTGTATAATGGGTCAGCGACTTACATTCAGTGGCGAGGTTAACCGCATAGGGAAGCCGTAGAGAAATCGAGTCCGAACAGGGCGACAGTCGCTGGGTGTAGACCCGAAACCAAGTGATCTACTCATGGCCAGGATGAAGGTGCCGTAACAGGTACTGGAGGTCCGAACCCACTAATGTTGAAAAATTAGGGGATGAGCTGTGGGTAGGGGTGAAAGGCTAAACAAACTTGGAAATAGCTGGTTCTCTCCGAAAACTATTTAGGTAGTGCCTCAAGTATCACCATCGGGGGTAGAGCACTGTTATGGCTAGGGGGTCATCGCGACTTACCAACCCATTGCAAACTCCGAATACCGATGAGTGCGAGCTTGGGAGACAGACGTCGGGTGCTAACGTCCGGCGTCAAGAGGGAAACAACCCAGACCGCCAGCTAAGGTCCCAAAGATTGGCTAAGTGGAAAACGAAGTGGGAAGGCTAAAACAGTCAGGAGGTTGGCTTAGAAGCAGCCACCCTTTAAAGAAAGCGTAATAGCTCACTGATCGAGTCGTCCTGCGCGGAAGATGTAACGGGGCTAAGCCAGTCACCGAAGCTGCGGATATGTACGTAATTTATTACTGTGCATATGGTAGGAGAGCGTTCTGTAAGCCTGCGAAGGTGTCTTGTAAAGGATGCTGGAGGTATCAGAAGTGCGAATGCTGACATGAGTAGCGATAATGGGGGTGAAAAGCCCCCACGCCGTAAGCCCAAGGTTTCCTGTTCAACGTTCATCGGAGCAGGGTGAGTCGGCCCCTAAGGCGAGGCAGAGATGCGTAGCTGATGGGAAGCAGGTTAATATTCCTGCACCGTCGTGTGATGCGATGGGGGGACGGATCGCGAATGGTTGTCCGGGTGTTGGATGTCCCGGTTCTTGACTTGTAGAAGGTCCTTAGGCAAATCCGGGGACGTAATTCAAGGGGTCGAGACCAGCGGCTTTATGCTGCGAAGCAATCGGAAGTGGTTCCAAGAAAAGCCTCTAAGCTTCAGTCACACGAGACCGTACCGCAAACCGACACAGGTGGGCGAGATGAGTATTCTAAGGCGCTTGAGAGAACTCGGGAGAAGGAACTCGGCAAATTGGTACCGTAACTTCGGGATAAGGTACGCCCTGGTAGCTTGACTGGCCTGCGCCAGAAGGGCGACGGGGTTGCAATAAACTGGTGGCTGCGACTGTTTAATAAAAACACAGCACTCTGCAAACACGAAAGTGGACGTATAGGGTGTGACGCCTGCCCGGTGCTGGAAGATTAAATGATGGGGTGCAAGCTCTTGATTGAAGTCCCAGTAAACGGCGGCCGTAACTATAACGGTCCTAAGGTAGCGAAATTCCTTGTCGGGTAAGTTCCGACCTGCACGAATGGCGTAACGATGGCCACACTGTCTCCTCCCGAGACTCAGCGAAGTTGAAATGTTTGTGATGATGCAATCTACCCGCGGCTAGACGGAAAGACCCCATGAACCTTTACTGTAGCTTTGCATTGGACTTTGAACCAATCTGTGTAGGATAGGTGGGAGGCATTGAAACCGTGACGCCAGTTGCGGTGGAGCCAACCTTGAAATACCACCCTGGTTTGTTTGAGGTTCTAACCTTGGTCCGTTATCCGGATCGGGGACAGTGCATGGTAGGCAGTTTGACTGGGGCGGTCTCCTCCCAAAGTGTAACGGAGGAGTTCGAAGGTACGCTAGGTACGGTCGGACATCGTGCTCATAGTGCAATGGCATAAGCGTGCTTAACTGCGAGACTGACAAGTCGAGCAGGTACGAAAGTAGGACATAGTGATCCGGTGGTTCTGTATGGAAGGGCCATCGCTCAACGGATAAAAGGTACTCTGGGGATAACAGGCTGATTCCTCCCAAGAGTTCATATCGACGGGGGAGTTTGGCACCTCGATGTCGGCTCATCACATCCTGGGGCTGTAGCCGGTCCCAAGGGTATGGCTGTTCGCCATTTAAAGTGGTACGTGAGCTGGGTTTAAAACGTCGTGAGACAGTTTGGTCCCTATCTGCCGTGGGCGTTGGAAGTTTGAAGGGGGCTGCTCCTAGTACGAGAGGACCGGAGTGGACGAACCTCTGGTGTACCGGTTGTCACGCCAGTGGCATTGCCGGGTAGCTAAGTTCGGAAGAGATAACCGCTGAAAGCATCTAAGCGGGAAACTCGCCTTGAGATGAGACTTCCCGGGAGCTTGACTCCCCTAAAGGGTCGTTCGAGACCAGGACGTTGATAGGCTGGGTGTGGAAGCGCAGTAATGCGTTAAGCTAACCAGTACTAATTGCCCGTGCGGCTTGTCCCTATAACCTTGATGGTGCATAGCGGCGCTGTGTGGTGCGTGACGTTCGATACTCACAACCTGCAAGACAAGACATTGATCGTTGCATTGCCCCTGCCAAGTGCGGGAGCAATGTGGCTGCTTCTTCCCTTTGGGTTGGATGTGGCGTGTGCCAGGCGAGAAGCCGGCAGCGCGACAGACAACCGACAAGTCATGCCTGATGACCATAGCGAGTTGGTACCACCCCTTCCCATCCCGAACAGGACCGTGAAACGACTTTGCGCCGATGATAGTGCTGCAACCAGTGTGAAAGTAGGTCATCGTCAGGCTGTTATTAGAAAACCCCCGACGCCAATAGGCGCCGGGGGTTTTTGCTTTGGGGCTGGGGTTTAAGATTTACGGCTTGGGTCTTAGTTTTGGTTTTGCGTGTCGGTCGTTGCGACGGTAGAGCGCTTCAAACTGGCAAAACGCAATGGCAACGGATGTATCGAATAAAGCCGGGTTCCGTGTAACGTCTATAGGCGTCGAAGGTTTTTGACTAGACGGCATTTTCCGAAACTGCCTTCCAGGAAGGAATCGCCTAATTTATACATTTGAGCTTCTAGCTAGCGACGCGCGCGGACTTGCATCCAAAGGAATTTATCGAAATAGGGCGGCCTGTCATTACCTATCACCCACCTTTCGGCGCCTTTTAAAAAAGTTAATTCGTTGGTTGACGTTTTTAGCGTTTGAAAATTTGCCTCGCGAACCAAAAGGGCGATTCCGGGCTGCAACGAAACGCTGGCACGACTTTCCGATACATGTATTGGCTTACTTCGGGGCGTCCAGTCATACAGACGGGTACCGGTTTAGGCGCACTTCTAATATCTATTTCTCGCTTCAACAGCAAGATATTCGAATTACGACTATTCTGTTTGCTAATGCAGATGGTTTGCCTATCTGGCGTCCCGCCTTCGGCAACTCAATATTACAGTTTCATTATTCGATTCCGCATGTCGCTGAACGGGTCTATAACCAATCCGACTTATCATCGAGTTGCGCCTCCATGAGCACGCTGACGAATATCATGATTTTTGAAAAAAGGCAGGTTTGGTTTCGATAAAGATCAGGCTTGTCAATAGTCTATTTATGGGATAGTCTCCACCCACAACAAGTCGTTCCTGCCTTGTTGCCTATCTTTTTGAGGACTTTAGCCAATGGCAACGTTTAAAGAACTGCAAGATCAAATCGCTAAACTCAAGCAAGACGCTGAAGAGGTTCGTTCAAGGGAGATTAGCGGTGCAATTGCCCAAATCAAGAGCCTGATGAACGATTACGGTATCACTATCCAGGATATTGAAAGCTCGGGACGCCGAAAAGGTAACAAAGCTGTTTCCCTCTTTAATGTCCAGTTCAAGGATGAATCTGGAAACACTTGGTCCGGGCGCGGGCGTATGCCGGCTTGGCTAAAAGGGAAAGATAAGGAAAAGTTCAGGGTAAGCTGACTTTCTGGCAAGGCCCAACCGGGTTTCAAGGGATTATTATTTTCCTGCTATCGGTTAGTGTCCGATATAACTTGAGTTCTACGTAAAGTAACGACCTCAGTCCGTTGCCTTGCGGAGCACCTTGTTTTTAGGCTTTTATCGTTACCGTGCCTTTGGCCAAGTGTATTGGGTACAGTGCGCCTTACTCAGGTATTGGCGCATTGGCAACAGCCACCAAGATCAACCGTGGACTGCCATTAGCCTACCTAGTTGCAGCCTCTCCGACTACATGCCTTATGAGAGATTCGTAAATATTGGCTGCAGCAACGCGATCTACTCTTTAAAAACTGCTGCCACAAGACGCGATTCGACGACGTGATGACTCAGCAGTAGGCAGCTTTACCGGACTCTCAAAAAAGAAGACCCGCAACCGGAACGGTTGCGGGCTTCCCTGTCTCATCGCTTCCCACTAGGTATGGATTTTTGTAAAGCAGATATTGAACGCATTAACCGGTTATGTCTACATGCAGTGCAGCATGAGTATCAGTACCTCTCCAATGTTAATTTTAAATTACATACAGAATACAACATGGAATTCTCGCCTGCCGTTGTTGTAGGTCGAACTTCATGCCTGATAACTTATTGAATAAGCCATGTGGGATTTTAAGTACGAAAGCATGTCTCATTTAGCAATTGTTCGGCTTCCTCAGGCAAGGCTCGCCAAGTGTCTTTCAGTCAGGACATGATCTAACGAAATTCTTGATGTGAAGTACCGTGTTCAGACGTCTTTTGCTCGTTATTTTTAAAAACCGTTCATCTAGCGGTAGACAAAACATGCAGTTTATTGCATTATCCACGCACAAAAATCCATATCCAATGGGGTAGCTGAGAAGACAGAAAACCCGCGGTCGCTGAGACCGCGGGTTTTGCTTTTATATGCTGGCGCAAAGCCGAACCACGGATCGCATGCCGGGGCCGAGCTGTCCAAATGGATTTAATCCATTGCCCAAGCTTATGGACCAATCAAGCTATGCAATGTGATGTGAAAAGCGATAGGCGAAAAAAAACCCGCTGACCAGGTCAGCGGGTAAATCCATCCTTTGAGAGGCTGGAGGAGACAAGGAGAACTATAAGCAATTTCCTTCACTAAACGAAATTCCCTGTTTCCATACCAGTTATACCAAAGATGAATAACTGATGGTCAGGCTACTGTCTTTACCTTCAATACGTGCTTTTGCCTGATGAACGTCGCTGGCGAGTGCTGCAAGTTCAGCTCAAAAACAATATTTCTTTACAAGCCGCATGCCGTATCCGATTTTTTGGGTGCCTGCATACACCATGTCCAGGAGCCGGTATCATCGCGGTTTCTACGCTTCGCTTCAGCACTCAGGGCGGCCAGCGCAGTTTTTCAATCCACAAATCCGAAATCATGGTGAAAAGACAAAAGGGGCTGACCATTATCCAATTGATGGTGCTTCTGCTTATTGCAGGCATTGTCGGGTCGCTGCTATTGAAGATCATCATCGAACATCGCTGCCAGAACGATCCGTCCGCATCGCTTTGCATCAGGCATGCAAGCGCCGCAGGGTTGAAAATGCCCGGCCAATTCAGCAGGCAACCAGCTTGATCAGCGTAATTTCGGACGGCGCGCCAAACCGCTTCGGCGGCCCCCAGTAACCAGTGCCGCGACTGGTATACACCCACAGCCTGTCCAGCCTGTGCAGCCCGGCGACAAAGGGCTGCTGCATCCTGACAAAGAAATTCCACGGCATGAATTGGCCGCCATGGGTATGGCCGGATAACTGCACATCAAAGCCCGCGTCCGCCGCCGCCGGCGCGCTGCGGGGTTGGTGTGCCAGCAGCACCCTGACTGCCGCATGGGATGGCGCACCGGCGATGGCTGCATGCGGGTCGCTTCGATGCGCAGAGTCGAAATGGCCGGCACTGTAGTCCGTGACGCCGGCGACGACCGCCGTCGCGCCCTGGTGCTCCAGCACAACGTGGCTGTTGAGAAGGACCTCGATGCCCAGGCGGCGCAATTCGGCAATCCAGGCATGCGCGCCCGAATAATACTCATGGTTGCCGGTCACGAAATAGCTTCCGTGGCGGGACACCAGATCCTCCAGCGGCGCGACGTGCGGCGCCAGTTCCCTTACGCTGCCATCGACCAGATCACCAGTGATCGCCACCATATCGGGCTGCTGGCGGTTGACCGCCGCGACGATACGCTGCAGATAATCGCGGCGTATCGTCGGCCCGACATGGATATCGCTGATCTGCACGATCCGAAACCCCTGCAGCGCAGGCGGCAGGTTCCTGACCGGTATGCTTACCCGGCTTATCGCGGCAGTGCGGCGCGCATTGGAAAAGCCAAGCAGAGTGATCAGAAAGCCGAGCACCGGAACCGCCAGCGCGGATTGGCGGCGCCAGGCAGCCAGGTCCAGCCATCCCGGCCAGACAAGATCGACTGCGAATATGCCCAGAAGGGTCAGCTCCCGAATGGCTGTCAGGATCAGCAGCGTGGAAGAAAAGCCCATGCCTGCCCATGCCAGCCAGGTGACCAGGCGGGTTGTGCGGTGCCCGAGGCCGGCCAGCCGGGAAGCCAGCCCGATACCCATGGGCATAAGGAGCACCGAGTTCAACAGCGCCAAGCCCAGCGCCGCCGACAACACCGGCCACTGGCCGAGTTCGGGCAGCAGGCGCCAGGCAATCAAGCCATGCAGGAACAGCGACAGAAAACGCAGCATCGAACCGGATCGCCCTCATTGAAATCTTGCAGATGGGGCAGATGTGCGCCGCTGCAAGACCGGCGCCGGAACGCATCGGAGGCTATTTTCCGTGCCTGGCACCTGCCAGCGCCTAAGCCAGGCTCAAGCGCTGGCTGCCCTGCCAGATTGCGCCGGCGGGCAATGTAACAGGCGCCGCAGCGCAGGCAGCCTCGACGCACAGCATGTGCTGCCAATCGTGGTCGGGCATGTCCGGCAGAGAGCGGGCCTTGTCCGGACCCGGATTCCAGACCACGGTGTCGGCAAAGCCCTGCTGGCTGATCTGCAGCGGCGCATGACCGTGCTCAAGCAATTGCAGGCTGGCAGGCGGCGCCATGTAGACCCGGTCGACTTCGCCGGGAATGGCCAGCTGCGCTTCCTGCTGCGTCTTGACGACGCAATGGTCGGTCGCATCCTGGTAGGACACGCCCTGCAGCCCAAGCAGGCGGGCGTTGCGGATGTCATCCACCCGCAGATAGGTGTGCAGCGCCGTGCTGAAGGCAAACGGCTGGTCGCCGGTATTGGCAATGGACAGGCGCACTTCCAGGCTGTCCGGCTCCTGGAGCACGGTCAATGTCGCAAGAAAAGGGTACGGCCATTGCGCCAGGCTGGCCTGGTCGTCGCGCAGGGTCAGGACCAGGGTGTCGTCGCTGCACTCGGCAAGCGTCCACGGCAGGTTGCGGGCAAAACCATGCTTGACCAGCGGGCCCCGATCGGAGAACTGCGGCAGGCAGACCGGCATGCCGCCGCGTATGGCGGCCGCTTTCTCTCCGGCGTGCCTGAGGCCACCGGTGGCGGCCGACAGGTAAAGTCGTTCCCGTCCGTCGCCCGGGCGCCAGGACAGCACTTGCGCGCCCTGGGCGGCCACGAATGCCTGGCCTGTGGCATCCGTTGCAAGCCTGATGCCCGGCAAGCCATCCAGCAGGTCGGGAAATGCGGCGAGGTCGGGGAATGGTGGGGTCGGTTCAAGATGCAATCTTTTCTCCTGAAAATCCTGAAAATGAGCGCAAGGAGCACGGTGGCGGGCTCTCCATGCCGGGCGCACAGGATAGCAGCCGGCGGCCCGCAATGGCTCTGCGCCGGGGCAAGCAGCCTGCATGCGGCGTCGCCGCCACACAGCAGCGAGTGCGATACTGAGCGTCATGGTCACGGCGACTTTCCATTTTTACGACGAACTCAATGACTTCCTGCCGGCGACGCGCCGCCATCGGGCCTTCGCCACGCCGTGCGCCCGCGCCGCCACCGCCAAGCACATGATCGAAGCGCTGGGCGTGCCGCATACCGAGGTCGGGCTGGTGCAGATCAACGCGGTCGCCGCCGGGCTCGACCAGATGCTGCAGGAGGGCGACCAGGCGAACGTCTTTCCCGGCAGTCCGCCGCCGCCGTCGCCGGTGCTGTTCGTGGCCGATGCCCATCTCGGCGGCCTGGCCCGTCTGCTGCGCATGGCTGGCTTCGATACGCTGTACGACAATGCCTTTCACGACGCAGAGATCGCGGCGATCTCTGCGCAGCAGCAGCGCATCGTGCTCACGCGCGACCGCGACCTCTTGATCCGCAAGGAAATCATGCATGGCTGCTATGTCCGCGCGCTGAAGGCGGAACCGCAGGCGCAGCAGGTGCTGGCGCGTTATAGTCTGGCGCGGCAGGCCCGACCTTTCACGCTGTGCCTGCATTGCAATGCGCCCCTGCATCCGGTAGACAAGAGCGAGGTGGAAGCAGCGCTGCCGCCGCAGGTGCGCGCGCTGCATCAGACGTTCCGGCGCTGCGATGTGTGCGCCCGCGTCTATTGGAAGGGTAGCCACTGGCAGCGCATGGACAGCCTGCTGCGCCGGATTCTCGAACCGCCTGGCTAAAGGCGTCTCAGCGATACAGCAGCGCGGCGATGCGGCCGGCTTCCAGCACGGTGCGCGTCGTTCCCTGATGCAGCACATCCCTGAACTGCGGATGGACATTCGCGCCCAGCACCAGCAGATCGCTGCCGCGCGCCTCGGCCAGCGCCAGCAGCGCATGCCCGGCATCGACATCCACCGTTTGCTGCACCAGGTCGACGGCGACGGCGTGGTGACGCAGATAGAGCGCAATGGCAGCTCCCGGCGCGCTTTCCTGATCCGGCACGCCGACAGGAGAGTTGACTACCGCCACGGTGGCCTTGCCTGCCTGATGCAATAGCGGCAAGGCGGCATGCACCGCCCTTGCGGCGATGCGGCTGCCGTTCCAGGCAAGCAGAGGCTGGCGCGGCATGCCATGCACATGGGCGCCGAGTGGCGCGATCAGCACCGGGCAGGCGCTGTTTCTGGCAACGAACTCGCAGAAGTCGACATGCATGGCCGCACCCGGATCGTCCGCCGGCCGACGGCCGAGCACGATCAGGTCGCAGTAGCGTCCGCTCTCGCCGAGCGTCGCTGCCAGGTCGCCTTCCAGCACCCTGGTTGCAAACGAGGCCACGCCGGCGCGCCGCATTGCGCTGTCAAATACCTGCAAGGCTTCCGGCGCCTGCGGATCGGCACCCGATGCCGCGCCGATCAGGTGCGCGCCCTGCGCGATGGCGATGTGCGCGGCCAGCGCCACCGTTGCCGCCAGTAGCGGCGAATGGTCGAGATAGACGGTGATCACCTTGTAAGCCATCGCATGCTCCATGCCGGGTCGAGATGCCAGCCTACGCCTGCGCCGCTGCAAAAGGCATTGCGCCGAATCAAGGCCGGCGTTGCTTGCCTTGCGCGCAACGCGCCTGCATGATGACTGCCTCTCATCGTGTGAGCAATGTGATGCAGCCCAAACTGATTTGCGTAGGGAACACCACTCTGGACCGGGTCTGGCTGATCGATCGTCTGCCGTCGGGCGGCGGCAAGTTTCCGGCACATGATTACCTGGAACTCGGCGGCGGCATGGCGGCCAATGCCGCGGTGGCCGTAGCCAGACTGGGCGGCGCATGTGCCTATTGGGGGCGCGCCGGCGACGACAGCGCGGGCAGGGTGATGCTGGCGGAAATGGCCGCCTATGGCGTCGACGTCAGCCAGTTCAGGCTGATACCGGATGCCAGGTCGTCGGTGTCGGGCATCATGGTCGGCGGCGATGGCGAGCGCATGATCGTCAACTTTCGCGGCGAAGGACTCGATACCGATCCCGGCTGGCTGCCGCTGGCGCAGATTGCCGGCTGCGATGCGCTGCATGGCGACGTGCGCTGGCCGGAGGCGGCGGCGCCCTGTTTCGCCGCGGCGCGCGCGCATCGCATACCGACGGTGCTCGATGGCGAGATCGCCAGCGCCGAGGTATTTGGCGCGCTGCTGCCGCTGGTGGACCATGCCATTTTTTCGGAACCGGGATTGCGCGCCTTTGCCGGCGGCGCAACCGACAGCGACGAGGCGCGCCTGACAGCGCTGCAGCGGGTGCGCGGCCTTGGATGCCGGGTCGCGGCCGTGACCAGGGGACGTGAAGGCGTCCTGTGGATCGATGAAGCCGGCGTGCATCGGCAGCCAGCCTTTGCGGTGCAGGTGGTCGACACCACCGGCGCCGGCGATGTATTTCACGGCGCCTATGCGCTGGCCATTGCCGAAGGCGGCATGGTGGATACGGCAATGCGGTTTGCCAGCGCGGTGTCGGCGCTCAAATGCACCGGCAAGGGCGGTCGGGCGGCGATCCCCACCCGGGAACGCACGCTGCAGTTCATCAGGGAACGCGAAGGAGCTGGCCCGGCGCCAGCTCCCTGAGGGCGCCTGTCTTCGTCAACACCGATCAGCTGATCGAAAGCTGTTTGGCGCCGCTGCCGCCGATAAGTTCGGCGATGTCGAAATCAATTGATCTGCATGCGCTCCTGCGGCACTTGGGCGCTTGATCTGGCACAGGCCCTTGCTGCGCCGGCTGGCTATGCTGAAATTTTCAGCATGGAGCTCGGGCTCCCGCAATCGCCATGAAGCAGGGAAAGCAGGGACGACGCTTTCACGACCGCGATGATGCCGCGCACCAGCTCGCGCAATCGCTGCGCCGTTACCGGGACGCGAGGCCGCTGGTGCTGGCCATACCGCGTGGCGCCGTCCCGATGGGACAGCGCATTGCCAGCGAGCTGCAAGGGGAGTTCGATGTGGTCCTGGTGCGCAAGCTGGGCGCGCCGTTCAGCGAGGAATATGCGATTGGCGCGGTGGATGAAAGCGGCTGGGTGTACCGCTCGCCGCTGGCCGCGGCTGCCGGCGCAAACGACGCCTATATCGCGCATGAGACCGCGCGCCAGATGGCGCTGCTGCGCCAGCGGCGCGACCGCTACACGCCATTGCGGCCCAGGGTCGATCCGGCCGGCCGAACCGTGATTGTGGTCGACGATGGTCTCGCGACCGGGGCCACCATGATTGCCGCCCTGCATGCGGTGCGCGCCGGCAAGCCGGCCCGGCTGATCTGCGCGGTGCCGGTGGCCGCGCCCGACAGCCTGGGCCAGGTGCAGGCACTGGCCGACGAGGTCGTGTGCCTGCATGCGCCCGAGGACTTCGCGGCGGTCGGACAGTTCTATGACAACTTCGACGCTGTCGACGATGACGAGGTGGCGGCGATCCTGGCCAGCCAGGGCAGCGCCTGACGCTGCCCGCGCTGTGCCTGCCGGTGCGCTTACTTGCGCAGCCGGCGCTCGTGGGCCATCTGGCCGGACATGGCTTCCGTGATCAGCGACAGCTCCAGCGCCAGCAGCCGCACGATGTCGTCCGCGGTCACCATGCCGTACAGGGCGCCGTTCTCGCTGACCACGGGCATGCGCCGCACGCCGTGGGTGCGCATCAGGCGCAGGGTTTCGACGAAGCCGGCATTTTCCTTCACCGTCACCAGCGGCGTGTTCATGATGTCGCCGGCGGTAAACAAGGTGGCGTCAAGTTGCAGGGCCATGGTCTCCACCACGATGTCGCGGTCGGTGACGATGCCCACCGGCGTCCTTGTCCCCGAGCGCGTTTCCACGACGATCACGTCGCCGATATGGTGCTTGCGCATCAGCGCCGCCGTGTCAGGCAGGGAGAGCTCCGGGTCGCAGCAGACCACGTCGAGCTTGCAGCATTCATTGATGGGCATCTCGTTACTCCCGGCAGCCACCCTTTCGGCCATCTGGCAAGCCCTTGCTTGCGCCTATAATGCAGACGGATCCTGACGCCGATCCGGCTGGCGAAACCTGCCAGCCAGCCTTCGATTCCATGCATTCATCACCCCAACGGGAGGTTTTATGACTGAAGAAAACATGGGCGCAAACAGTGCGTCTACCGGTGCGCAAATGAATCTTGAACGGATTAACCTCCTGGTCTCTGATCTGGAACAAGAGCTGGAGAGGGCGCCCAATCGTGAGGAGGTGCAGCGTCTGCGGCACGAACTGGAGGTGTTGCGTACAACCCTCAATGCTGCCGCCGGACGCGCTGCCACCGACGAGGACATGCATTCGGCACGCTCGTCCTTCCAGCGCATGTCGGCGGCGGTGGAAAATGAAGTGCTCAAGGACAGTCCTTATATCGCGGAGATAGGCCGCATCCTGGGCATGGTCTGAAATGAAGTCCGGGCGCTTTTGCGCCTGAACAACCCAAGCGTAGTGCGTCAGCAAATCCACGAACCCGGGCTTTCCTTGCGCGTCCATATGGCTGTATTTACACCACAGGAGCCATGATGACGCGATTCAATGACAAGGTAGTAATTGTGACGGGCGCCGGTTCCGGCATAGGCGCCGCCACCGCCCGGCGTTTCGCCGGCGATGGCGCCACGGTCGTGCTGGCCGGCCGCACGCAGCACAAGCTGGACCAGGTCGCCGCCAGCCTGCCGGCCGGCAAGGCGGTGGTGCGGGTGACCGATGTGTCGCAGCAGGCCGAGGTCGAGGCGCTGGTGGCGGAGACGGTGCGGCAGTTTGGCCGGCTGGATGTGCTGGTCAACAATGCCGGCGTTGCCGTTGAGGGCAAGATTACCGACTCCAGCGTGGACGACTGGAAAAAGGTGATGTCAACCGACCTCGACGGCGTGTATTACGCCTGCCGCGCCGCCATCCCGCAACTCATCATCACCGGCGGCGCCATCGTCAATGTCGCTTCGGTGTCCGGCCTGGGCGGGGACTGGGCGCTGTCGATCTATAACGCCGCCAAGGGCGCAGTCTGCAATTTCACCCGCGCGCTGGCCCTGGACCATGGCCGCGACGGCATCCGCGTCAACGCGGTCTGCCCCAGCCTGACTCGCACCGACATGACCGAGGACATGTACCAGAAGCCGGAACTGATGGCCAAGTTTGCCGAGCGCATTCCGCTCGGACGCGGCGCCGAACCGGAAGAAGTGGCTGACGTGATTGCCTTTCTCGCCAGCCATGATGCGCGCTTCGTCAATGGCGTGAATCTGCCGGTGGATGGCGGGCTGACCGCGTCGAACGGGCAGCCGCCGATGAGCTGACCGGGCAATCAGTCGGTGGTGCAGCGAAAGCGCTGCCTGGCGCCAAAGCGGCGCCTTCGCCTGTTTTTCATGGATTCATGCATCGGTTTCGCCGGGAGGCCGGGGTTTTTGCGGATCACGCTCGGCCGGCAGCTTGCCCGCGGAGATGTCATCAAGCTGGTTCTGCTTCAGCGTCTTGTCCGGCGACGTGGGCTGGGTAGCGCTTTACTTTTCCGGGCACGGGATGCCCCGCCTGCCTTCGATGCCGATTTATTGGACTGCGTCATATTTTTTCCTCAGGCAGGGATCGAGAATGGCTGGGATCGCAGGCTTGCGTTGCCCACCTCCTATTTCAATTGCAGATCCGGCGCGTGCTATCCGAAAAAGGCCCAGTTTTTTGCAGACCGAGGTGCTTGCGCCGGCCGGTGCCGGCGCCGTACGAGCACGGGCGTCACTAAACCGCTCAGCCCCGAAATGCGCTTTAGCCTCTAGAATGTCGGCTGATTGCCATACCGCATCCATCCGGGCAGCCTGAATTGCTTTGCGGCTGATACCGGACACACCCAGATACCAGGAGCACTCGATGAACTTCAAGCATAGAGCGGGATATGCCGTGCTGATCGCGGCAAGCTGTCTTGCCGGCGCTGCCACGGCAGCCGACGCCATCCGGATAGGCGAGATCAACAGCTACAAGGCGCAGGCCGCTTTCCTCGAACCGTACAAGAAGGGCATGGAGCTGGCGCTGGAACAGGTCAATGCCGGCGGCGGCCTGCTCGGACGCAAGGTCGAGCTGCTCACGCGTGACGACAATGCGAACCCGGGCGATGCGGTCCGGGTAGCGGAAGAGCTGGTCTCGCGCGAGAAGGTCGATGTGCTGATGGGCACCTTCCTTTCCAACACCGGCCTGGCGGTGACCGACTTTGCCAAACAGAAGAAATTCTTCTTCCTGGCCGCCGAGCCGCTGTCGGACAAGATCGTCTGGCAGAACGGCAACCGCTATACCTTCCGCCTGCGGCCCTCGACCTACATGCAGGTGGCGATGCTGGTGCCGGAAGCGGTCAAGCTGAAGAAGAAGCGCTGGGCGCTGGTGTATCCCAACTATGAATACGGCCAGTCTTCGGTGGCGACCTTCAAGAAGCTGATGAAGCAGCAGCAGCCTGATGTTGAATTCGTCGAGGAGCAGGCGCCGGCGCTGGGCAAGATCGATGCCGGCGCGGTGACGCAGGCGCTTGCCGATGCCAAGCCGGATGCCATCTTCAATGTGCTGTTCGCCGCCGACCTCGCCAAGTTCGTGCGGGAAGGCAGCACCCGCGGCCTGTTCAAGGACCGCGCCGTCGTCAGCCTGCTGTCGGGCGAGCCGGAATACCTCGACCCGCTGAAGGATGAGGCGCCGGCGGGCTGGATCGTCACCGGCTATCCCTGGCAGACCATACAGACAGCGGAACACAAGGCATTCTTCGACGCCTATCAAAAGAAGTACGGCACCTATCCGCGCCTGGGTTCCGTGGTCGGCTATTCGGCGGTGATGTCGATGGCTGCCGGCATCAAAAAAGCCGGCAGCACCGATAGCGAGAAGCTGGCGGATGCCTTCAAGGGCCTGCCGGTGGAGACGCCCTTCGGCAACATCACCTACCGCGCGCAGGATCATCAGTCCACCATGGGCGCCTATGTCGGCACGCTGGCGGTCAAGGGCGGCAAGGGCGTGATGGAAAACGCGGCGTACAAGGACGGCGCGAAATTCCTGCCGCCGGACGCCGAAGTCAAGACCTTGCGTGCAGCCGAATAGGCCGGATGATGTTCGGCATGCCCGGCATGGTGCGCTGGATTGCGCCCATGCCGGTTGCGCGTTTCCATCTGGCCTGGCAGGTCGCACGGCCTGTGTGATGCGGCCTCAGGCATGATGCTCTCATGACGCTTTCCAGTTTTCTGATCCAGCTGCTCAATGGCCTGGCCGGCGCCTCCTCCCTGTTCCTGGTGGGGGCAGGGCTGTCGCTGATCTTCGGCATCACCCGCGTGGTGAATTTTGCCCATGGCTCGCTGTACATGCTGGGCCTCTACATCGCTTATTCGCTGACCGAATGGCTGACTGCGCAGCTCGGTCCGGGCCCGCTGGGCTTCTGGGGCGGCGTGCTGTTGGCAGCCGCGGCGGTCGCGGCGATCGGTGCGCTGGTGGAAGTGCTTCTGTTGCGCCGCATCTACCGGGCGCCGGAACTGTTCCAGCTGCTGGCGACCTTCGCGCTGGTGCTGGTGATCAAGGATGCGGCGCTCTATGTCTGGGGTGCCGAGGAGTTGCTGGGTTCGCGCGCGCCTGGCCTGTCAGGCTCGGTTGAACTGCTCGGGCGCCGCTTCCCGCAATACAACCTGCTGCTGATGTGGATAGGCCCGCTGGTGCTGGCCGGGCTCTGGCTGCTGCTCAACAAGACCCGCTGGGGCGCGTTGATCAGGGCTGCGACCCAGGACCGCGACATGGTCGCAGCGCTTGGCGTAAACCAGGCCTGGCTATTCACCAGCGTGTTTGCACTCGGCGCATTCCTGGCCGGCCTGGGCGGCGCCCTGCAGCTGCCGCTGGAGCCGGCCAGCCTGAACCTCGACCTGCAGACCATAGGCGATGCCTTCGTCGTGGTCGTGGTCGGCGGCATGGGCAGCATCCCCGGCGCCTACCTCGCGGCCCTGCTGATTGCCGTGACCAAGGCCTTGTGCGCGGGCATCGGCACCGTGCAGATGTTCGGCATGGACGTATCGTTTTCCAAGCTGACCCTGGTGGTGGAATTCCTGATCATGGCAGTGGTGCTGATATGGCGGCCCTGGGGGCTGCTGGGCCGGCCGCAGGCAGCCAGCCGCAATCCGGCCGACATCGAAGCGCCATTGCGACCGGCACGGCCCGCGCTGCGCCTTGCCGCGTGGCTGCTGGTGGTCCTGCTGCTGGCGCTGCCGCTGGCTGGTCAGAGCTTTCCCTATGCGGTCACGCTGTCGATCGACCTGCTGATTGCAGCGCTGTTTGCCACCAGTCTGCATTTCATCATGGGGCCGGCCGGCATGCATTCCTTCGGCCATGCCGCCTACTTCGGCCTGGGCGCCTACGGCGCGGCGCTGTTCTTCAAGGCGCTGGCCATGCCGATGGAAGTCTCGCTGCTGGCCGCGCCGCTGGTCGCAGGCTTGGGCGCGCTGCTGTTTGGCTGGTTCTGCGTGCGCCTGTCCGGCGTCTACCTGGCGATGCTGACGCTGGCGTTTTCGCAGATCGTCTGGTCCATCGTCTACCAGTCCGATGAGCTCACCGGCGGCAGCAACGGCATCGTCGGCATCTGGCCGTCGGCCTGGCTGGCAGGCCGTGGCGCGTATTTTTACCTGACGCTGGTGCTCTGCGCCGGCTGCATCTGGCTGATGCGGCGCATTTTGTTCTCGCCCTTCGGCTACGCGATGCGCGCCGGCCGCGACTCGCCCTTGCGCAGCGAAGCCATCGGCATCCACGTCAAGCGGGTGCAGTGGATGGCGTTCGTGCTGGCCGGCCTGTTCTGCGGCGTGGCCGGCGCCCTGTTTGCCTTTTCCAAGGGCAGCATCTCGCCCGAAACGATCTCGGTCGGCCGCTCGGTGGATGGCCTGGTGATGGTGCTGCTGGGCGGCGTGCAGACCTTGTCCGGCCCGATCGTCGGCGGCGTGCTGTTTACCTGGCTGCAGGATCTGCTGGCGCGGGAAACCGAATACTGGCGTGCTCTTCTTGGCGGCGTGATGCTGCTGCTGGTGCTGGCTTTCCCGCAGGGCGTGGTCGGCGCCCTGCGCAGCCGCTTCGAGCGCCAGGAGGCCACATCATGAGCCTGCTGCAGGTGCGCAACCTGAAGAAGTCCTATGGCGGCGTGGCGGCTGTCGCCGATGTGTCGTTCGACCTGCCGGCCGGCCAGCTGCTGGCATTGATCGGGCCCAACGGCGCCGGCAAGACGACCTGCTTCAACATGGTCAATGGCCAGTTGCGGCCGGACGCCGGCTCGATCCGCCTCGACGGCCATGAACTGACCACAATGGCGCCGCGCGCGATCTGGCGCCTGGGCGTCGGCCGCACGTTCCAGATCACCGAGACCTTCAGTTCGATGACGGTGGTGGAAAACGTGCAGATGGCGCTGCTGTCGCGCGAGCGCAAGATCTTCCATCTGTGGCGTCCGGCCGCCGGCTTCCACCGCCAGGAGGCATTGCAATTGCTGTCGCAGGTCGGCATGGAAAGCCAGGCCGACCGGCCCTGCAGCGTGCTGGCGTATGGCGACGTGAAGCGGGTCGAGCTGGCGATCGCGCTGGCCAACGCGCCGCGCCTGCTGCTGATGGACGAGCCGACCGCCGGCATGGCGCCGCAGGAGCGCCATGCGCTGATGGCGCTGACCAGGAAGCTGGTGGCGGAGCGCAATATCGCCGTGCTGTTTACCGAGCACAGCATGGATGTGGTGTTTTCCTATGCCGATCGGATCATCGTGCTGGCCCGCGGCAAGCTCATTGCCGAGGGCGACGGTCCATCGATACAGGCAAATGCGAAAGTGCAGGAAGTGTATTTCGGCGCCGGCACCCTGGGCAGGAAACGGAGCCCGGCATGAGCGATCCCATGTTGAAGGTGGAACGCCTCAATGCCTGGTATGGCCGCGCCCAAGTGCTGTTCGACCTCGCACTGGAAGTGCGGCCAGGCGAGGTGGTGGCGCTGATGGGCCGCAATGGCGCCGGCAAGTCCACCACGATGAAGGCGGTGATGGGCCTCTTGGAAAGGCGCCGCGGCGCAATCCGCTTCATGGGCCATGATATCGCCGCAATGCCGTCGTTCCGGATTGCCCGGCTGGGACTGGGCTTCGTGCCGGAAAATCGCCGCATCTTCACCGACCTGACCGTGCTGGAAAACCTGGAGATCGGCCGCCAGCCGCCACGCCCCGGCATTCCGGCATGGACCGTCGACCGGCTGTTCCGGCTGTTCCCCAATCTGGGCGACATGCCCGGCCGGCGTGGCGGACAGATGAGCGGCGGCGAGCAACAGATGCTGACGGTGGCGCGCACGCTGATGGGCAATCCCTACCTGGTGCTGCTGGACGAACCTTCCGAAGGCGTGGCGCCGGTGATCGTCGAGCAGATGGCGGAGATGATTCTCGAACTCAAGGAGGCCGGCGTCTCCATCCTGCTGTCGGAGCAAAACCTGCATTTCGCCGAACTGGTGAGCGACCGCGCCTATGTGCTGGAAAAGGGACAGCTGCGTTTTGAGGGCAGCATGGAAGCGCTGGCTGCCAGCCAGGACGTCAGGAAGGCCTACCTCGAAGTCTGAGCCCGGTTCGACGCCGATGGCGGCGCGCGGTTACACTTGTGCGCCCGCCTGGCGGGACAAGCAGTTCAACATGTTTACCTGACGATCACACTACCGAAAGCCGCCATGATTCACGAAATGCGTATCTACCATTGCGCGCCCGGCCGCCTGCCGGCGCTGAATGCCCGCTTTGAAAACATCACCCTGAAGTTCTGGGAGAAATACGGCATCAAGCCGCTGGGTTTCTGGACCACCCTGGTCGGCCCCAGCAACCAGTCGCTGACCTACCTGCTGCAATGGGACAGCCTGGCCGAACGGGAGCAGAAGTGGAATGCCTTCGCCAGCGATCCGGAATGGCTGGCCAAGCGGGCCGAGACCGAAGCGCAGGCCATCATCGTTGAACGCATCGAAAACAGTTTCCTGGTGCCGACGTCGTATTCGCCGCTGCGCTAAGGGTTCCCAAGGCCAAATGAAAACTCCGCCCGAAAGCGGAGTCGATCCCGCGAGATTGGCGCTTGCCCCTACTTGCGCGAGGACAGCCACCACAGCGTATTGGTATCGGTCGATGGGGTTGAATTGTCCTTCAACACATCGGCGACCACGCCATCGGCATTCAGCGAGGAATTGGGATACACGCTGGAGCGGGTGTTGAGCCGGTAGGTTTCCTGCTGCTGCGGCAGCGCGTCCATATAGCCAACGTAGCGCTGGTAAGTGCCGGCCGGGTCGTTGATGCCGTTGGCTGCGACCGGAAGCTGGCGCCAGCTGTAGAGCACCCGCAGCCTTCCCGCGCAGATCGCGCCGGGATTTGGCGGCATTGGCAGGCCCTGTACATCCCGATCAGGCTTGGTAGGATCATAGCCTGCCAGGAAACATGCCGCGCTCTGGTCGGGCGGCGTACTGATGATGCTGGCGAAGAGATCCGTGTTGCTGTCCTCAAGCCTGCGCAGCGTGGCACTGTGGATCCTTGCCCAGGCCGGCGATATCACGAATTCGGAAATCGGGCTGATCGGCAGCAGGTTGATGCCGATCCGGTTGGCAAGCAGCGGCCCGAAAAAGGTGTTCGTTTCAACGATATTGGCACGCAGGATGTTCATCACCGGTTCATCGCTTGGGCGGATCGTCATCGTTGCATTGCCGTTGGCCCGTTTGACGCTGACATCCACTGCGGGGTAATCCAGGTTCTTCAGGTAAGCCGTCTCCGGAGTGACCTGGTAGAAGGCCTGGGTGGTTCTGATTTCGGCTGCAGTCATGATGGCGGCCATGGCCTGGAACGGCGAATTTTTAATCACGGCTCCCCATGTGGCCAGCGCATAGCTTGCATTGATGGATTCGCTGGATGACTCGGTGTTGCCGCCGTTGGGGTCCGGCCCGGTATCGGCAATGTTCTGCAGCCGGTACCAGTCGAAGGTGCGCATGATGGGGAAGTGCGTGTCGTCCAGGCTGGGATTGGCGATGTCGCGCACCAGCAGATTGACCTTGTCGACATAAGCCGGCAGCCACGGATTTTCCTTGTCGGTATCCAGCGCGGCCACGACCGAAGCCGCATACACGTAATAGCCGTAATGGAACATGTGGTCGACATAGGCACGGTTGTGATAGTCCTTGTCGTAGCTCTGCAGTCCGAGCGACGTGATTGTGCCGCCATTGCTTGCGTCATACACGAAGGTGTCGTTGACGCGGTCTGTCAGGGGATCGACCTGACGGCCGTTTGCATCGACGCCATCCAGCCAGAGCGCAAGCGACTTCTTCAGGTAGGCAACCAGCTGGTCGCGGCTGGCGGTGTCGCCGACGCTCTGGGCAATGAGGGCAAGACGGCTCACATTGTGCAGATACTTTCCGCAGATGTAGGAGTCCGCATTGCAGCTAGCGAGAAAGTCCGTGGTGAGCAGCCTGGTGTCGTCGGCCAGCGATGCCTTGAGTCTCGGCAGGTCGGCCGCCTTGATATCGCCGTTGCCCATCCACAGTTGCCTGGCTTCCGCGCCATTGCGCAGGATGCCGGGAATGCTCAGTTGCTGCGCCCATTCGTCGCCGGCAATGGCGCTCATCGTGCCGAAGTTGGACCGGTATGTCAGGCCATCGACCTTGGCTGGATTGCGCAGCGACGGAATATGCGTGGCATCGAAGCCCATCATCAGGAGGTCGGCACCCTGGGCGGTTGCACCGTCCATGCGTTCCATGGCCCACTTGTACCTGATCAGGCCGGCGGCATTGCCGTCATATTCGAGATAGATCCTGGAACTGGTAGGGAAGGTTGCCGCATACCGGTCCAGGATGGCGCGGCGCGCCTTGAAGCTTGGAATGTCCGAAATGCCGGTGACTTTCGCGCCCCATGCTTCCTGAGCGACATCATCCACCAGCGCGGTGCGTATCGTCCCGGAGTAAGCCTCCCTGGCCACGTAGGAGCGCGAAGGCGTGTCCCATTCCAGGGTGATCGGGCTGGAGGCATAGACCACCAGCTCCTTCAGGGAGTTCAGCGGAGCGATCTCCTTGTTGTCATTGGTGCCAGGTTTTGTCCGGGCCCGGTCCGGGGTCTGATAGACGAAGCGGAACTTGGTGCCGGTTAATGTCGGCGTCACGCGCTGCTGGTTGTTTTCGGTGAAGGCTTGCAGCGGCTCTTCGCCAACGGCAACCGCCTGGATGCCATTATCGCTTTCCTGCTTGTCGTACTCGTATTGCACGGGATTGAGCGGCAGGCCGAATGCATCCTTGAGAGTGCGCGCGTGGCTTCCTTGGCCCACTTGCACCACTGGACGCAAGCCCGCGTAGCGCATGGTCACGTAGGGCGAGCCTTCCGCCGCCAGCAGCTGCATGAATCGGGTGCCGGTGCTGTTGCGCCAGCTGGTGGACACGGTCAGCTCGTCGAAATGATCGACCTGGCGGGACAGTCGCCCTTCGACAGGCTGCACATAGGTCAGGCGCATATCCTGGCTGCCGTTGGGCGCCAAGTGGTAGAGCAGGGTGTCGGCCTTGAAGGGATTGCGGAGATCGTAGACGTCCGCGTTGCCGTCGATACCGTAGGCGATATAGCGGCGTGATGCAAAGCTGACGGACACCATGCCTATCCTGTCGTCGATGCCGAGCTTGTTGGGGAAAGCGAAGATGTTCGACTGCTCGGTCTCGCCGCCCCTGTTCCGCGCATCGTTGTCGTCTTTCGTAGGCGTGAAGTAGGCGTCGAGGTTGAGCGGGCTCTGGTAAAGAACCCCCTTGAACCATTTGCCGGTCGGCATCCGGCTTGCCGTATCGGGAGGCAGGGCAACCAGCTTGCGTTCGATGTTGCCGGGCTGCCAGGGATTGGCAAGGGCCCGGTTGGACCCGAGCACGATCCTGGGGTCGGTGGTCGATATCGGACCCAGCGTGTCATTGGACGATGATTTTGCCGCAGCGAGGATGGTGGCCGATAACGGGGCAGCCGACGCAGGGGATCGTAACGGCACCAGCGGCATACTGCCGACCGCCACGCTGCCCGCAAGCGCCGGTGTCGGCCTGGGCAATTCGACGCTTGCCGAAGCATTGCCGTCGGCCGAATCGGTCGAGCCGTCCGAACAGGCAGCCAGCAGGAAAGCGGCGCTTGCTGATGCAAGCGCCAGAAAAAAAGGCTTTTTCATCCAGTTCTCCATGGGAACCCGCTGATGGACATGCCCGGACAGCGGGGGGAACTGATATGTACCGGCCTCTTGTGGAAAGATCCTGCGGCCTGAAGATTGGAGAAGAGGGGATTACTCCCCGCTGGCCTGATACTCCGCCGCCGCCTTGGCGGCCCACAGCGCCTTGTTATAGCTGTCGTACGGATCTTCATAGCTGTCCGCGCTGCCGTCGTCGGCGATGAAGTGGAGATACCAGCCGTCGCTGCGCTCCTCGATCATGATGTCGCCAGGGCGGCCATGGCGCTCCACGGTGTCGCCGGCTTCCAGTGTGACGATGCGCACGCCTCGGTGCTTGATCAGGCCGGGCATCGCGTCAGGACCCCGGCGCCAGGCGCAGCAACTTGCCCGGGGATGCATCGGTGAGCACGTACAGCAGGCCGTCGGGGCCTTCCCGCACATCGCGGATTCTCTGTCCTACGTCTTGCAGCAATTTTTCCTCCTTCACGACGCGGCCGTCGCGGATCTCGAGCCGGTCCAGGTACTGGAACTTGAGCGAACCGACAAACAGGCTGCCCTGCCAGGCGCGGCCATAGCGGTCGCTCCTCAGGAACGCCATGCCGGACGGCGCAATCGACGGGGTCCAGTAATGCAACGGCTGCTCCATGCCGGCCTTCTCGGTCAGACCGGCGCCAATCGGTCCGCCGCCATAGTTTTCGCCATACGTGATCACAGGCCAGCCGTAATTCTTGCCGGCCTCCGGACGGTTGATTTCGTCGCCGCCTTGCGGCCCGTGCTCGTGCGTCCACAGCCGGCCGTCGGGGCCGATGGTCGCGCCCTGTGAATTGCGATGACCGTAACTCCAGATCTCGGGCAGCGCGCCGGCCTTGCCGACGAAGGGATTGTCGGCCGGCACGGTGCCGTCCTTGTTGATGCGCACCACCTTGCCGTGATGGTTGTCCAGCGTCTGCGCATCCTGCATGCGCCGGAAGCGTTCGCCCAGCGTCAGGAACAGCTTGCCGTCTGGGCTTTCCGCGATGCGGCAGCCGAAGTGGTGGTTGCTGGCGAACTTCGGCTTCTGGCTGAACAGCACCTTCAGGTTTTCCAGGCGGCGATCATCGTCGGACAGGCGCGCCACGGCAAGCGCCGTGGAATTGCCCGCGCCGCTCGCCGCCGGCTCGGAAAAACAGAAATAGACCAGGCGGTTGCGGGTAAAACCGCTGTCGGCCAGCACATCGAGCAGGCCGCCCTGGCCGCCGGCATCGACCCTGGGCAGTCCGGCCAGCGGCGCGCCCATGCTGCCATCGGGCTGGATCAGCCGCATCGCGCCCGCCTTTTCCGTCACCAGCATGCGGCCCTTGTCGATGAAGGCCAGGCCCCAGGGGTGATCGAGCTGCTTGTTGAGGACCTCAACGCGCACCGCCTGGGCATGGGACGCGCCATGCGCCAGCAGGATGGCGGCCGCCAGTGCCGGCCAACGCAGCCGGCGGGCTTTCGGTACGGGGTTGGAATCGCATGCATTCATTGTTTTCGTCTGCCTGATAAGCAAATGCCGTCAGCCCCGGTCAGGGTGACGGCATGATAGCGCACGACAATTGCGGCCAGCGCTGGCCGACGGCACAGGCTCCTAGCTATTGGCCTGCTTGTCGCCTGCCGGCTGCGCCGGTGCTGGCTTGGGCTTGCCTTGGGCGTCGCTCAGCCGGTACTTGGTGCGGCGATCGCCCATCAGGTCACGCAATTCGCGCACGCTCATCGTGCTGACTTCGTGCATCCGGATCAGCATCGAGGCGCCGACCGGCAGACGACGGTGGCGGATCTTGCTGATCACGGGCGGTGCGACTTCCAGCGCGCGGGAGAGTGCAGCATCGTTCTTCAAATTCAGGCGCTCGATCAGGATGTCGAGCAGATGGTTAGGATTGTAAGATTCCTGGGTTACAAGGTTTTCGGACGCCATGGCTAAATCACTTTCAAAATGTCAGGTTGGGAATGGTGCGCTGTGCTGTCTTAAAGACATCGTTTAACGCACAAAATTTCCTTATCGCTAATTTTATTTTTGATTAAAAACAATAACTGCGTGCAATTTTTGAAGGTCGCCAATTCCTGAGCCGGATTAAGTTCACCTGCATTCACTACCAGCGCTTTCTGTGTTGCCTGCCGCTTTCCGGAAATGGTTGCGGCACTGTTGTCGTGCCTTCAATGGTGTTCCGGAACAATGTTAAATTACAATAAATTGCATTAAGACACAATCAAGGCCGTCCTCTCCATTTGATCGTCCGCAACCTTCCTGTAATTCTTTGTCGGGAATCAAGGCGTACCAATACCGGTTCGCTCATGTCGTCCGAATTGATCGCCTGCATAATAGGTTTTCTAGCAAATATTCGATCAGCGACCGTTGGCGTCGCGTTATGGAGGCTGTCATGTGTGGACGCATCACCCAGCACAGAAAACCACTCGACTATGTCAAGGTATTGGACCTGCCTCTCAGGATGAGCGACGAGGCAGCCAGCCGTCAGCCGTCATACAACACGCCGCCGGGCACCACGCCCTGGCTGATTCATGCAATGAGCGAAGGCGAACCCATGGTGGATGCGGTCCGGTGGGGCTACCGGCCCAACTGGGCGGCAGAAAAAGGCATACCGATGGCGATCAACGCACGCATCGAAAAGGCGGCCACCGGCAAGTATTTTCGCCACATGTGGCTGCATGGCCGGGTGCTGGTGCCGGCAGACGGCTGGTACGAGTGGACCGGCAAGGCAGGCCACAAGCAGCCCTGGTACATCCATCGCAAGACCAATGAACCGCTGTTCCTGGCGGCGATCACGAATGTGCGCCCGGACCGCGAGAATCCGGAGGGAAGCGGCTTTGTCATCGTCACGGCCGCCGCCGACGCGGGGATGGTCGATGTGCATGACCGCCGTCCGGTCGTGCTCGGGCCGGAGGATGCACGGCTGTGGATGGACCCCGACCTGCCGGCCGAGCAGGCCGAACAGCTGGCGCGCTCGATGGCGGTGCCGGCGGAGGAATTCGACTGGTATCCGGTGAGCCGGGACGTCAACCGGGTAGGCAACAGCGACCCGCACCTGATCGAGCCGGTGAAACTGGACGGGCAGGAGGCAACGCCCGATCAGGATTTGCGCGACTGATACGCCGGCGCGGCTGCTTTCTGCGCCGCCAGGTCCTCGCCGGCGGTGTCGGCGCGCAGCCGCGGCAGGCAGTCGGGATGGGCGCGCTGCACAAAGTCGAGCAGTCCTTCCCGCACCTTGCAGCGCAGGTCGAAGGTGCGGCCCGCATCCGAGGCGCTGACCAGCACCCGCACCTGCATGGCGCGCTCGTTCGCATCCGTGACCTGCACCACGCAGACCCGGCCGTCCCATTCCTCCAGATTGCTGCACAGGCGCTGCGCCTCCGCGCGCAGCGGCGCCAGCGGCAGGCGGTAATCCACCCAGATCGTGACGGCGCCCAGCAGGTCGGCGCTGCTGCGGGTCCAGTTCTGGAAGGGATGTTCGATGAACCATTGCAGCGGAACGATCAGGCGGCGCTGGTCCCAGATGCGCACCACCACATAGGTGCCGGTGATTTCCTCGATCTGGCCCCATTCGTTTTCGACGATGACCACATCGTCCAGGCGGATCGGCTGGCTGATGGCCAGCTGCATGCCGGCCAGCAGATTGCCCAGCACCGGCTTGGCGGCGAAACCCACCACCAGGCCGGCCACGCCCGCCGATGCCAGGAGGCTGGTGCCAATTTGCCGCAGCAGGGGCAGCGTCATCAGCGCCATGCCGGTGCCGATCAGGATGATCAGCACATTGACCGACCTGGCCAGCACCCGGGTCTGGGTATGGATGCGGCGGGCGGCCAGGTTGTCGACGCGGTCGATTGGATTGAGTTCGACGATGGTGTCGGCAATCGACTGCACCGCCCGGGTGGACAGCCAGGTCAGCGAGGCAATCGTCAGCAGCGCCGAAATGTGCAGCAGCAGCGGCGCAATGCGCAGCGTCGACTCGCTGTCGCGGAAAATGATCTGCAGCAGCAGGAAGAATATGGCCACGCGCAGCGACTGGCGGCATTGCCTGAGCAGGCGGCGCGAAAACGGAAAGTGGCGCGCCAGCCGTTGCAGCACCGGCATGCCGAGCCGGTCGCCGATCATCACGACCAGGAGCACCACGATTACCTGCAGCAACACATCGAGCCAGGCATAGCGTTGGCTGTCGGGCAGCCAGGGCAGGGCAAGCATCAATTGCCGGTGCAGCCAGTCCGGCAGGTAGTCGCTCATCGGTTTCCTTGTTTGCTTTTCATCGCGGTACATCGTTTGCAGGCAGCCAGACAAACAAACTAGTCGAAGGGGACGGTTGCAGTCTGTTCGTTGCCGTACAAAGCTGCCGCAAACGATCCGAACGCCTTTTTCGTTTCGTATTTAACGAACAAATAATCAACTTAACTTCGCTTTTTTAATGCGATTCCGCTCCGTATGATGCAGTGTTCAAAACCGAATCGGCTGGTGTGACCGCCTTCACACTGAATGCTAACGAGAGGAGCAGCAAATGAAAAAGGTAGTCATGGGCGTCATGGTCGCCGTCATGGCGGTCAGCATCGGCTTGTCCAGCGCGGAAGCCAAGCGCATGGGCGGCGGCAGTTCGGTCGGCAAGCAGTCCCAGAGCGTCAACCAGGCCGGCCCGTCGCAGTCGGCGGCGCCAGCCCAGTCTTCTGCGGCGCAATCCGCAGCAGCCCGTCCGGCCACGCCGGCGGCAACGCCTCCCAAGCCGGCAAGCCCGTGGAAAGGCATGCTGGGCGGCGCATTGCTGGGCCTCGGCCTGGGCGCACTGCTGTCGAACCTGGGCATCGGCGGCGCGCTGGCCAGCATGATCAGCACGATCCTGATGGTTGGCTTGCTGGTGATGGCCGGCCTGTTCATCTACCGCATGGTGCGCAGCAAGTCGCAGGGCAGCCAGGGCAACGCCGGTCTGCGTCCGGCCTATGCCGGCGCACAGGGCATGCAGCAGTCGATGACGCCGGAGATCGGCTCGCAGCTTGAGCAGGGGCGTCCGTCCGCACTGCAGTCGCAAGAGCCGGTGTTCGGCGGCGCGGCGGCAGCGGCGGCCGCCACCCAGGCCAGCGCACCGTGGGGCGTGCCGGCCGACTTCGACACGCAGGGTTTCCTGCGCCATGCGAAGACCTACTTCATCCGGCTGCAGGCCGCATGGGACAAGGCTGACACCAACGACATCCGTGAATTCACGACGCCGGAGATGTTTGCCGAACTGCGCATGCAGATCCAGGAGCGCGGCGCGTCGTCCAACCACACCGACGTCGTCACGCTCGATGCGCAGTTGCTGGGCATCGAGAACAGCGGCGCCGACCACCTGGCCAGCGTCAAGTTCAGCGGCATGATCCGCGAGATGGAAAATGCGCCGGCCGAGCCGTTCGCGGAAGTCTGGAACCTGACCAAGCCTGCATCCGGCCAGGGTGGCTGGACACTGGCTGGCATCCAGCAGTTGTCCTGACCTCCAGCAGCCGGCGCCCGCGGCGCCGGCCTGCCGGTCCTGAAAACCGTCCACGCAAAACGTGGGCGGTTTTTTTTGTGAGCGCAAGCACGATTGGTATAAGGTAGGCGCACAACATTCAGGTACAACATCCTCTTTATGACAACACCGCCAAAACGAACCGATCCCGTCGTCGTCGCTTCCTACATCCTGACCGGAATCATGCTTTGGCTGGTGCTGTACAAGGGCCTGCTGGCGGCGCTGTTTTCCGGGCTGCTGGTGTATGCGCTGGTGCACCTACTGGCGCCGGTGCTGGGTCGCCAGATCAGCGACGAGCGGCAGCGCATGATTGCGGTAGCGCTGCTGAGCGGGCTGATCGTGACTGTGCTGGCCGGCGGGGTCTGGGCCATCATCAGCTACGTCTCCGACCCCGAGCAGATCGCGCTGCTGTTGCAGCGGACCGCCGACATCATCCAGGCATCTCGCGCGCAGCTGCCGGAATGGCTGCGCGGCCATCTGCCCACCAATGTGGACGCGCTGCGCGACATGATGACGCGCTGGATGCGCGACCACGCGGTCGAAGCCCGCAGCATGGGCGAGCAGGCAGGCAGGGTGGTGGCGCATATCCTGATCGGCATGGTGGTGGGCGCGATGGCGGCGTTGTATGACACCACCGAGCCGAAGAATTACAAGCCGCTCGCCGCCGCGCTGCATGCGCGCGTGGTCTCGCTGGCCAGGGCCTTCGAGCAGATCGTGTTTGCCCAGGTGCGCATCGCCGCCATCAATGCCGCCTTCACCGCGCTGTTCCTGTTCGTCGCGCTGCCGCTGGCCGGCGTGCGCCTGCCGCTGTCCAAGACCATGGTCGCCATCACCTTCGTGGCCGGGCTGCTTCCCGTGATCGGAAACCTGATTTCCAACACCGTGCTGGTGGTGGTGGGCTTGTCGCATTCGCTCAATGTCGCCATCGCTTCGCTGGTGTTCCTGGTGACGATACACAAGCTCGAATACTTCCTGAACGCCAAGATCATCGGCACCCATATCGATGCCCGCGCCTGGGAACTGCTGGCGGCGATGCTGGTGATGGAAGCGGTATTCGGCGTGCCGGGCGTGATTGCCGCGCCGGTGCTGTATGCCTATCTGAAGCGGGAGCTGGATGAAGCGGGGCTGGTGTGACTGGTATGACTGGTATGACTGATGCCACCGATGTGGCTGGCGCGACGCACCGCGGCGGGCGCGGTGCGAAGGAGCCGCCGCCGGCGGCTCCCTGTTCTGCCGTGATCGCTCAGGGCATGGGCGTGGGATCGCCCAGGGTCTTGATGCTGGTGATGGCGTAGCCCTTGGCGCTGATCTGCTGCAATGGCTCGTCGATCGAGAAGTCGGCCAATGAAGACTGTCCGTCGGCGACCTCGACGCCGCGGTCGGCCTCTTCCCAGTCGACGCTGATCGCTTCCTCCGGAATCGGCTTGCCTTCCGGCACCGCCAGGTAGGAGAAATGACCATTGCTTTCAGGGCGTCTGTAAATGTCCAGCCTCATGATCCTGTCCTTTCAAAAGTGAGCGTCCGGATTTGACGTGGACGCACGGAAAAGGTTGCGCTCGCCGCAACGACTCGCTGCCTGGACTGCTAGCGACGCGAATGACGTTTGCGCATGCGCATGTTGAGCAGTTCCACCAGCAGCGAAAACGCCATGGCTGTGTAAATGTACCCCTTGGGCATGTGATAGCCAAATCCATCGGCGATCAGCACCACGCCGATCACGACCAGGAAAGCCAGCGCCAGCATCTTGATGGTCGGATGGGCCGACACGAAGCGGCCGATCGGGCTGGCGAACAGCATCATCAGGCCCACCGATACGATCACCGCGGCAATCATCACGGCGACTTCATTGACCATGCCCACGGCGGTGATGATGGAGTCCAGCGAGAACACCAGGTCGATCACCATGATCTGCAGGATGATCGCGCCGAAGGTGGCCTTCACCGCCTTGCCGGCGCCATGCTCTTCCTCGCCCTCGATGGTCTGGTGTATCTCGCCCACGCTCTTCCACAGCAGGAACAGTCCGCCCAGTATCAGCACGAGGTCGCGGCCGGAAATGTCCTGGCCGAGAATCGAGAACAGCGGGGCCGTCATGCCGACGATCCAGGCCAGCGTCAGCAGCAGGCCAATGCGCATGAACATGGCGGCAAACAGGCCGATGCGGCGGGCTGCTTCCCGCCTTTCCACCGGCAGCTTATCGACCAGGATGGAAATGAAGATGATGTTGTCAATTCCCAGCACCAGCTCCAGCGCGGTCAGGGTGGCGAAGGCGATCCACATCTGCGGGTCGGTGAGCAGTTCCATCATGGGCGTTCTCCGTTAAACGGGTTCAATAAAAAAAGGCGCCATCCAGATGGACGGCGCCTGCTGGTCCGGGCGCTGGAGGGCGCCCGGCCATATTGCTTATTCCTTGCTGGTAAAGCCCAGCAGGTGCAACAGGCTGGTGAAGAGGTTGAAGATGGACACGAACAGGGACAATGTCGCCAGTACATAGTTGGTCTCGCCGCCGCGCACGATGTTGTTGGTCTCGTACAGGATCATGCCAGACATCAGCAGCACGAACACTGCGGAAACCGCCAGAGACAGCGCCGTCATGTTCAGAAACAGCGCCGCCAGGCCAGCCAGGAAGGCCACCAGTACGCCCACCATCAGGAAGCCGCCCATGAAGGACAGGTCACGCTTGGTTGTCAGCGCGTAGGCCGACAGGGCCAGGAAGATCGCGGCGGTGCCGCCCAGCGCGGTCATCACGACCTGGCTGCCGTTGGGCATCTTCAGGTACATGCTGATGATGGGACCCAGCGTGTAGCCCATGAAGCCGGTCAGGGCAAACAGGAATGCCACGCCCAGGCCGCTGTCGCGGTTTTTCGTCACCAGGAACATCAGGCCGAAATAGCCCAGCAGGGTCAGCAGGATGCCGGGATGCGGCAGGCCGAGCGCGGCGGATGCGCCAGCGGTAACGGCGGCAAATCCGAGACACATGGACAGCAGCATGTAGGTATTGCGCAGCACCCGGTGCGCCGCGCCGTCCATCACGGTGCTTGCGCCGCCATGGCGCAACGCGGTGTAACGATCATTCATGGCCCAGCTCCTTGTCGAGTCGATATGGAAAACCGCCGCCGGAATCGGCGGACAGTCGTTGAAACAGCACGATGTTAGAGTGATCGGGGCAATGTTAAAAGCGAAGATAACGGAACGTTTTATTCGTAAAATACGAATCGTGTAAGCTTGGTGACGTCAGTGGCGTCGCATCTGTGCGCTTACACCCTGGAACCGGTATTGCAGCCTGGCCGGTGACGTCATGCCTGGCTTGCCAGGGCCAGCAGCGCCAGCACGGCGCAGACGAGCAAGCCATTCAGGGCGAGCCGGATCAGGGAGAAGGAGTTCATGGTCGCGGAAATGTTGTCGTAAAACCACCATAGTGCTGCGCCGAGGAAATTGTTTCCGTTCGGCAGCGCACATAGTTTCGCCAACATCCATTGTGATCCGCCAGTTTATCTCTCGTCCGTCCCCAGCCTGTGCATCAGCATCGGCACTTCGGCCGCCAGGTCACGCGTCAGGTAGCCGAGCGGCCCGGAGCGCCGCGCCAGGGCATCGCCAGCGCGCGCGTGCAGGGCCACGCCCCATGCGCCGGCCTGCGCAAGCGTGGCGCCGCGGGCGGCGAGGCCGACGATGATGCCAGCCAGCGTGTCTCCCGAGCCGGAGGCGGCCAGGCCGACGTTGCCGCCCTCGTGCTTCCAGGTCTCGCCCTCGGGCGCGGCGATGATGGTGGTTGGCCCTTTCAGCGCCACGGTGGCCTGCCATTGCCGCGCCATGCGCTGGGCCATGCGCACCGGGTCCGCGCTGACTTCTTCCTTGGAGGCACCCGAAAGATGCGCCATTTCGCCGGCATGCGGCGTCAGCAGCACCTCCGCGCCGCTGTGCCCGAGGAATCCGGCGCCGCAATCCTTGCCCGCATCGCAGACCACGCCCATGGCCGCCGCGTCGAGCACCAGCCGCACGCCGTCCAGCATGGGCAGCAGCGCCCGGACGAATTCGCAGATCGCGGGTTCGTCCTGCATGCCGGGGCCGATCAGCACTGCATCCAGCCGGCCGCGCATGCTGGCCAGCGTCCTTGCGGCGGAAGCGTCTATGCCGCCATCCTCGGTTTCCGGCAGGCCGATCACGCGCGACTCGGGTATCGCCAGCGCCACCAGCTGGGCAACGCTCTCGCCCGTGGCAATCGCGAGCTTGCCGGCGCCGGCGCGCATGGCCGCGGTCGCCGCCAGGATGACGGCGCCAGGCATCTGGCGCGAACCGCCTATCACCAGCAGGCGGCCGCGTTCTTCCTTGTCGCCTCCATCGCTGGGCATGGGCAGCGGCCAGTCGCGCAGCAGCGCATCGTCGATCAGGGTCATGTCTGGTTGGGTCATCGGTGCCTCAGGATTTTGGCGCGGCCGGCACGTCCGGCTCGCTGGTAACGGGGGCGCCGGCTTCCTGCAGGGGCACGACGAAGTTCACCAGGCGCGGGGCCAGCTTGCCCTTGCGTCCCAGCGTGCGGTCGAATGCATAGGAAGTGATGGAGCAATTGGGCACGTCGGCCATGCGGTCGATGTCCAGGATGGTCTGCTCGTCCATCCGTTCCAGCAGATAGCGGAAGCAGTTGACGATCACCTGATGGCCTACCACGACCACGTTTTCGCTGCGGTGTTCGCGCACGATGGTGTCGAGCACGCTGCGCAGCCGCAGGATCACGTCGCACCAGCTTTCGCCGCCGGGCGGCCGGAAGTAGAACTTGCCGACATGGGCGCGCTGCTCGCCCAGTTCCGGGTACTTCTGCACGATGCCGTGCCGGGTCAGCCGGTCAAGGATGCCGAATTCCTTTTCCCGCAGTCGCTCGTCGGCGACAAAGGACACGTCATCCGGGTCGATGCCGCTGTGCTCCAGGATGCGCCGCGCAGTCGCCCTGGCCCGTGAATAGGGCGAGGTCAGGATCACGGTGGGCCGCTGGTCTTGGGGCAGCGAGGCGAACCACAGGCCAACCGCGGTCGCCTGCTGCTCGCCGAGATCGGACAAGGGCACATCGACATCACGCTCGGCGATGTCGATCAGCGGCAGCCCTGCCGCTTCGGCCGCGTCGCGCGCCACGTTGCCGGCGCTCTGGCCATGACGGATGATCCACAGATTGCTCGGCCATTTCTGCTCGTTCTCTGGTGCCATTTCCCTGTTCTCCTCGGTGTTCTTCAATGACTGCGGGCCGGCATGCAAAGTTTCGCGGCAACCAGGGCGACCCACCGTTTGTTATGCAGGCGCAAGCCATCCGGTCAAGGTAAGGGATTGAGTCATGACAGGCTAAAACAATGCAGGAAAAAAGGATGTCATTTATTCACGTTTTCCTACAGTACATAGCGCTTCTGTCCTATATGAGCGCCTCATGGCCGCTGTTAATCTGCGTTCCATGGACATAAGCCCTTATGTCACTAACCACTCAGGAGGAAATCATGAACTTCATTATCTGGCTCGTCGTAGGCGGCATCATCGGTTGGCTCGCAAGCATCGTCATGCGTACCGACGCACAACAAGGCATGTTCCTTAACATCGTCGTCGGCATCATAGGCGCCATGCTGGGTGGCTTCCTGCTTGCTCCGATGTTTGGTACCGGCACCATCAACCAGAATGATTTCAGCCTGTCTTCGCTGTTTATTTCCTTCCTCGGCGCGATCGTCCTGCTGATGATTGTCAATCTGTTCCGCCGCGGTTCGGTGCGTTAAGCACAGCAACAAGCAATACCCTGATTATCCTGACCTGACGCGCCTTCCGGCCGTCAGGTTTTGCTCATGAAGCGCCCGGTGACGGCGTACCGTTAAAACCTGAATGGAGATTGCCATGCCTGCCGCAAAGAAGACCGCTGCCAAGAAAACCGCTGCGAAGAAAACTGCTGCCAAGAAGGTCGCCAAGGTTTCCAGAACCGACGCCATCGCCCTTCTGACGGCGGACCACAAGCGCGTCAAGAAGATGTTTAAGCAATTCGACAAGATGAAAGAGGACGGCACGTCCGCCGACAAGCAGGCGCTGGCGCAGCAGATCTGCGCCGAACTGACGCTGCATGCCGAGGTCGAGGAACAGATCTTCTATCCCGCCACGCGTGAAGCGATCGATGACGACGACATGCTCAACGAAGCCGAGGTGGAACATGCCAGCGCCAAGGACCTGATCGCCCAGATCGAAAGCGGCGACCCGTCCGACCCGCTGTGGGACGCCAGGGTGTCGGTGCTGGGCGAATACATCGACCATCACGTACAGGAAGAGGAAGAGGAAATGTTCAAAAAGGCCCGCAAGGCCAAGATGGACCTGGAAGCGCTGGGCCAGCAAATCGCGGCGATGAAGCAGTCGCGCGACGGCGCCGAAGCGATGGCGCCGGCGCCGGCTCCCGCCCGGACTTCCAAGAAAGCCGGCAAGGCCGCCACCGACGCGCGTCTCTGATCGTCTGCACTTCCCTGCTGGCGCAGCGGCAGCCGCCGTGGCAACGCCAGCCAGGCCGGTCCGGCGCCAGGCAAGGCGCCGGACCGACGCCTCCGCTTTTACTTTCCGCGAATCCAAAAAATATCCCGATTTGAGTTAGGATGTGCGCCTTTCCAGCGGCGCGCTTATCCCGACGCGCCGCCCATTTTCATAACTCAAGTGGAGCGCAGGCGCGCTCGAAGGAATTTCCCATGTCGGAACAGGCATTTACTGAACAGGACTGGCGCCGTTTTCTGGTCAGTCTCGGTGAAGATCCCGATCGCTCCGGTCTGGCGGACACGCCGACGCGTGTCGCCAAGGCCTGGAAACACTGGACCTCCGGCTATGGCCAGGACCCGGCCGAACTGCTCAAGGCATTCGACGACGGCGCCGAGGAATACAACGAGCTGATCGTGGTGCGCAATATCCCGGTCTACAGCCATTGCGAGCATCATCTGGCGCCGTTCTTCGGCAAGGCCATCATCGGCTATGTGCCCAACGGGAAGATCGTCGGCCTGTCCAAGCTGACCCGCCTGGTCGATTGCTTCGCCAAGCGCCTGCAGGTACAGGAACGGCTGACAATACAGATCGCCAACGCGTTGATGACGCACCTGGAACCCAAGGCGGTTGGCGTGGTGCTGCGCTGCCGCCACATGTGCATGGAAAGCCGCGGCATCCGCTCGCCCGGCGAAGAAACCGTCACTTCCTCGATGCTGGGTGAATTGCAGCCCAACCTCGGCATGCGCACCGAATTCCTGGCGCTGGCGCGCGAGGACTGACGCATCGCAAAAAGACCGCCGCGTTGCGAACCAATGCGGTGGCGCTGCATCTGAGTCTCCATTCCTTTCGATGGAGGCTAAATGCAAGCCCTGACTTTCACAATCCAGAGCGCCATGCCCTCGGCGCCCGTGCTGAACCTGGAACTGGGCAGCCTGCCTGAACAGAGGCTGTCCGGCCGCTGCAGCATCCGGGCCGCGGATGGCCAGGACGAAGTACAGGTGGAAGGGCGTTTCCAGCGGTATTCCACGCCCGGGCATGCCGAAATCCTGATCTTCCTGCTCGGTTACCACGAGAACGACCCCGACCATGTTCCGGCGCTGGACATTGCGCTGCGCATGCGCCCGGACTGGGGCGGCGGCAGCGGCAATTTCATCCTTGGCGGCATGGCAGTGGCCAATGCCAGCGTCGAAAACGTGGTGGCGCCGGCATCTGAATTGTAAATTTCCCGCAGGCCCGGGCGTTGCTCGGGTAAGATTTCGCGCTCCGTCCGTACAACCGAATCACCGAACCACCGTCATGACTTCGCGCCGTTCCTTCATCAAGAAAAGCCTGTTCCTCACCGCCGGCGGCCTGTTTGCCGACGCCGGCCTGTCCACTCCCGCATCGGCCATGCAGCCGCCGCCGGATATCTTCGACGCCGAAGTGCTCGACATGGAATTCTGGGTCAAGCCCAGGGTGATCGAGGTGGTGCGCCCGGCCAGCGGCGAGCGCGCCAGACTGCTGTACTGGAAAGATGGCGAGGTGATCGATTCCGCCTACCAGCAGCTGTGCCATCTGCTGCGCGATGTCAACGGCGGCGGCAAGACCACGCCGATGGATCCCAACCTGCTGGAAACCCTGTGGGGCACGCAGGCCTTCGTGGCCCGCTACGGCATCACGGCGCCGCTGGAAATCCTGTCGGGCTACCGTACGCCCGAATCGAATCAGCGGCTGCGCGAGCAGGGCGTGCCGGCGGCGCGCAAATCGCTGCACATGGATGGCAAGGCGGCGGACATCCGGGTGCCGCATCTGGATGCGGTCGTGCTGGGCGGGCTGGTGCGCAGCTTCCGGCAGGGCGGCGTGGGCTTTTATTACCGCAGCGACGCCCGCGGCGGCTGGATCCATGCCGATACCGGCCTGCAGCGCACCTGGAAAGGCTGATCAGCCGCGCTTCGCCGCCCTGTTCTCCAGCGTGATGTCGGCGTCGGGATAAGCCACGCAGGGCAGGATGTAGCCTTCGCGCTTCTCATCAACTGACAGGCCGGGCCATTCGATGCGGTAGTGCACCTGGCCCGCGGTCATCCGGCAGATGCAGGCGCGGCAGGTGCCGTTGCGGCAGGAACTCGGGAGCCTGATGCCGGCCGCCTCGGCCGAGCGCAGCAATGGCTGGCTGTCGGCGGCGTCGAAGCGCCAGCCCTGCGGATTGATGGTCACCGCGAATGTCCTGGCGCCGCCTGCCATCACGACCGCCCTTCACCCATCCAGCGCAGCATGCCCTGCGCCGCGCTCCTGCCGCTGGCCATGCAGGCCGTCAGCAGATAGCCGCCGGTGGGCGCTTCCCAGTCCAGCATTTCCCCAGCACAGAACACGCCCGGCAGGCGGCGCAGCATCAGCCTGTCGTCCAGCGCGTCAAAGCACACCCCGCCGGCGCTGCTGATGGCTTCATCGATGGGCCGCGTCGCCACCAGCCGCAATGGCAGCGACTTGATGGCCGATGCCACCTGGCGCATGTCGTTCATCTGTTCCCGGTCTAGCACTTCACGCAGCAGGCCCGCCTTGACGCCGGTGACGCCGGCCCGGCTTTGCAAGTGGCTGGCCAGCGAGCGCGATCCGCGCGGATGCTGCAGCTCCGCCGTCAGCCGCTCCAGGCTTTTGCCGGGCGCCAGATCCAGGCGCAGCAGCGCGCTGCCGTCCGCGATCAGGGCCTCACGCAGCGGCGCCGACAGGGCATAGACCAGGCTGCCTTCCACGCCGCTTTCGGTGACCACGAATTCGCCGGGCCTTGTCAGCGCGGCGCCATCGGCCAGCAGGCATGTCGCCGTGACCGACTTGACCGGCTGCCCGGCGAAACGCTCGCGGAAATGGCCGCTCCAGCGCACGTCGAAACCGCAGTTGGCAGGCAGCAGCGGCGCCACCTCGACGCCGGCCGCCTGCAGCCAGGGCAGCCAGGCGCCGTCCGACCCCAGCCGCTTCCAGCTGGCCCCGCCCAGCGCAAGCAGCGTCGCGCCGGCACGTACCCGTATCTCGCCATCGGCGGTGGCAAAGCGCAGTGCGCCGTCTTCCCAGCCCAGCCAGCGATGCCGCATATGAAAACGGACGCCGGCCGCACGCAAGCGGTGCAGCCAGGCGCGCAATAAAGGTGCAGCCTTCATTTCCGTGGGGAAGACCCGGCCCGACGTGCCGACGAAGGTGTCGACGCCCAGGCCATGCGACCAGGCGCGCAATGCATCGGCGTCGAAGCCGGCCAGAAGCGGCGCTATGTGCATCTGGCGGCTGCCATAGCGGCCCAGAAAACGTTCCGCCGGCTCGGAGTGGGTCAGGTTCAGCCCGCCGCGGCCGGCCAGCAGGAATTTGCGGCCGACCGATGGCATGGCGTCGTAGAGATCGACCTCGACGCCGGCCGCTGCCAGCGTTTCGGCCGCCATCAGGCCCGCCGGCCCGCCGCCGATGATGACGACCCGCTTGGGCGCGTCGCCGTAATGACTGTCTTGCACGTGCCTGTTCCTTGTTGCGTCAGTAGAGATGGCCGGGACGGCAGTTTAGCAGGCCGCCATGCGCGGGCGGCGGACAAAAAAAAGCCCGCTCTGGGAGCGGGCTGAATCTATATCAAATGAGGAGACATAGAGGAGACAGGGCGAAGTATAGAAAGCCTGCGTCCTGGCCGCCAATTCCGATTTGCGATATCAGTTATGTTGCCGCTGAATACTGCTTGCCTGCTGCATCAGGCTGCAGGGCGCCGGCCGCGCTTGGGCGCGAGCATGGTCTGGCGGCAGTTCGGCTGGCCGCACAGGCACTGGTAGGCGCGCTTCACGGCCGGCGTATGGCGGCCTTCCAGCACCAGGCCGTAGTCGTAGTTCAGTTCCTCGCCGCGCTCGATGTCGCGCAAGGTGTAGATGAAGATGCGGTTGTTGTCCTCGCGCGCCTCGCAGTTCGGCGCGCAGCTGTGATTGATCCAGCGGACATCATTGCCGCCGCTGGCGCCGTCGATCATCTTGCCATTGCCGAGGGCGAAGAAAAACGTGTGGTAAGGATTTTCCGGGTCCAGCCCGGTGCGCTTCTCCGCCTCCTTCTCGGTGATGATTTCGCCGATATATTCCGACACCAGCGTGCCGGCAGGGATCTTGCGTCTGGCGAATACGCCGTTGCCATGGATCTTGGAATGGCGCACGACGATGGAAGGGATCGGTTCCGGGACAGGCACGGCGGCAGGCTTGGATCGGGTCATTGAACTTGGCTTGTTGATAGTGTCAGGGACGGGTTGAAAGGAGGATGACTGCGACAGGAAAAATTGTAAGACAAAGTTTCAGACGGGATGCAACAGATACGGAAATGCCATGATAAATTTTCTGTCCCGGCCTTGTTGTAATACGTCGCGATGATAACCCGGCGTGCCTTCGAGAACAGGCGTGAAAAACGACATGAGCGCATCATGTTTGCGTTCGCCGTAACCGATGATCCGGACGGAGACGAGAGCATCAATGCTTGATGCAATGATTCGGATAATATGCAAATATGAATCCGGTTTTCATCGCGGTGCCAAGGGCGCGCGCGGCACTTCGCAGTGGTGGACTCATGCGCGTCGGATGCACGGCGTGGCTCTGGAAATAGATCAAGTTTTCCGACAGGGCCAATGCTGACAAAAGAAAGAACGCGTATTATTGAATTGCGGGGCAGAAAGCCAGCTTCTGCACAAGCGTTAGCTGACGATAGATTCACTTCAAAGGAACCATGCAAATGAAAATCTTTGAGAACTATGCGGCACGATATGAAAGGACCCGTGAGGAAGAGATGTCGGTCCAGGAGTATCTGGATCTTTGCAAGCGCGACCGCATGGCTTACGCCACCGCGGCTGAAAGGATGCTGGCAGCCATAGGCGAGCCGGAACTCCTGGACACCCGGCATGACCCACGGCTGTCCCGCATCTTCGCCAACAAGGTCATCAAGATTTACCCCGCGTTTCGCGAGTTCTACGGCACCGAGGAAGTCATCGAGCAGGTCGTTTCCTACTTCCGCCATGCGGCGCAAGGCCTGGAAGAACGCAAGCAGATCCTGTATCTGCTGGGCCCGGTTGGCGGCGGCAAGTCGTCGATCGCCGAAAAGCTCAAGTCCCTGATGGAGAGCGTTCCGTTCTACTGCATCAAGGGTTCCCCCGTCAATGAATCGCCGCTCGGCCTGTTCAATGAACAGGAAGACGGCGTGATCCTGGAAGAGGATTACGGCATCCCGCGCCGCTATCTGCGTTCCATCCCCAGTCCCTGGGCCGTCAAGCGCCTGCACGAGTTCAACGGCGACATCAACCGCTTCCGCATCGTGCGCCGCTATCCCTCGGTGCTGCGGCAGGTGGCCGTGGCCAAGACCGAGCCGGGCGACGAGAACAACCAGGACATCTCGTCCCTGGTCGGCAAGGTCGACATCCGCAAGCTGGAAGACTATTCGCAGGATGATCCGGATGCCTACAGCTACTCCGGCGGCCTGTGCCTGGCCAACCAGGGCTTGCTGGAATTCGTCGAGATGTTCAAGGCCCCGATCAAGGTGCTGCATCCGCTGCTGACTGCCACTCAGGAAGGCAACTACAAGGGCACCGAAGGCTTTGGCGCGATACCGTTCGACGGCGTCGTGCTGGCCCACTCCAATGAATCGGAGTGGAAGGCCTTCAAGAACAACAAGAACAATGAAGCGTTCCTGGACCGGATCTATATCGTCAAGGTGCCGTACTGCCTGCGCGTGACAGACGAGATCAAGATCTACGACAAGCTGGTGCGCAACTCCTCGCTGGCCGATGCGCCCTGCGCCCCCGGCACGCTGAAGATGATGGCGCAGTTCGCGGTGCTGTCGCGCCTGAAGGAGCCGGAAAACTCCAGCATCTTCAGCAAGATGCAGGTCTATGACGGCGAGAACCTGAAGGACACCGATCCCAAGGCCAAGTCGCGCACCGAATATGCCGACTATGCCGGCGTGGACGAAGGCATGACCGGCCTGTCGACCCGCTTCGCGTTCAAGATCCTGTCCAAGGTCTTCAACTTCGACAGCACCGAGGTCGCCGCCAACCCGGTGCACCTGCTGTATGTGCTGGAGCAGGCGGTCAGCCGCGAGCAGTTCCCGCCGGAGACGGAGCAGAAATACTATTCCTACATCAAGGAATACCTGGCGCAGCGTTACGTGGAGTTCATCGGCAAGGAGATCCAGACCGCCTACCTCGAAAGTTATTCCGAGTACGGCCAGAACATCTTCGACCGCTACGTGACCTTCGCCGATTTCTGGATACAGGACCAGGAGTTCCGCGACCCCGACACTGGCGAGAGCTTCAACCGCGACTCGCTCAACAGCGAGTTGGAGAAGATCGAAAAACCGGCCGGCATTTCCAATCCCAAGGACTTCCGGAACGAGATCGTCAACTTCGTGTTGCGCACCAGGGCGCAGAACAATGGCAAGAACCCGGCATGGACAGGGTATGAGAAATTCCGCACGGTAATCGAGAAGAAGATGTTCTCCAATACCGAGGAACTCCTGCCAGTGATCTCGTTCAATGCCAAAGCCAGCGCGGACGACGCCCACAAGCACAAGGAGTTTGTCGAGCGCATGGTTGCAAAGGGCTATACGCCCAAGCAGGTGCGGCTGCTGTGCGAGTGGTATTTGCGGGTAAGGAAGTCTTCGTAAGCAGGCAGGCTTTCCTGCTCGCGGGTCTTGCATGACTGGCCCTGCTCTTGCTAGTTTATGGGGTAGGGCCAGACGTATCTTCCGCTGACGCCCGTCGCGCGCCATCGGAACCCGGCAATGCCGGGCGGATGATGTGGTAGACCGGAAGCGACGGTTCCGCGTTTGCCTCGGTAGCATGAGCAGGAGACCATATTGACTTACCTCATCGATCGGCGTACGCAGAGCAAGAACAAGTCAGCAGTCAACCGCGAACGCTTTTTGCGGCGCTACAAAGGTCAGATCAAGCAAGCGGTGGAGCGTGCCATCAAGGGGCGCTCTATTACCGATATCGCCAGCGGCGAGAAAATTTCCATCCCGGCAAAGGACGTGAACGAGCCGAATTTTGGCCATTCCCATGGCGGCATCTGGGAAGTCGTCAATCCGGGCAACGAGGAGTATGTAAAGGGCGACAGAGTGGCGCGTCCGCGCGGCGGCGGTGGCGGCGGCGGTGGCGGGAAATCGGGCAATAGCGAGGAAGTCACGCAAGATGACTTCGTCTTTGAGCTGAGCCGCGAAGAATTCATGAATTACTTCTTCGAGGATCTCGAGCTTCCCAACATGGTCAAGAAGCAGCTGGCTTCCACTACGGAGTTCAAGAGCCACCGCGCCGGCTACACCACCTCCGGCACGCCAGCCAATATCCATGTACTGCGCTCCCTGCGCGGCGCGCTCGGACGGCGCATTGCGATCGGCGGCAAACATGGCAGGCGCCTGGCACGGGCCGAGGAAGAACTCGAGAACCTGTTGCTGATGGCGGAGGAAGACCATCCGGAAGTGATCAGGCTGCGGCACGAGATATCGCACCTGAAAACCCGGATCAATGCGATTCCCTTCATCGATCCATTCGATTTACGCTACAGCAACCGGGTCAAGACACCCAAGCCGTCCAGCCAGGCAGTGATGTTCTGCGTGATGGATGTGTCGGGTTCAATGGATGAGCAGCGCAAGGACACCGCCAAGCGTTTCTTCATCCTGCTGTACCTGTTCCTGACACGTGCCTACGACAAGATCGAGGTGGTCTTCATCCGCCACCATACCGCCGCCACCGAGGTGGATGAGCACGAGTTCTTCAATTCCCGCGAGTCCGGCGGCACGGTAGTGTCGTCCGCATTGCATCTGCTGCAGCGCATCCTGCACGAGCGTTATCCCAGCGGCGACTGGAATGTGTATGTGGCGCAGGCGTCCGACGGCGACAACTGGGACAAGGACTCGGTCAATTGCCGCCAGATACTGAGCAGCGCGATCCTGCCGGCGGTCCAGTACTACGCCTATGTGGAAATCACCGACGGCGCGCCACAGAACCTGTGGCATGAATATGCGCAGGTAGCGACCCAGCATCCGCACTTTGCAATGCAGAAAATCGAGTCGCCGGCAGATATTTACCCGGTGTTCCGCGAGTTGTTCAAGAAGCAGCCGAAATGAGGGCAGCCCCATGAGCCAAGTGATAGACAAGCCCGTCCATGCACGCCGCCTGCCGGAGCAGTCGGAATGGACTATTGAACTGATCGAACAGGCGCATGAGGAAGTGCGCCGCGTCGCCGCCGATTTCGGCCTCGACACTTACCCGAACCAGCTCGAGATCATTACCGCCGAGCAGATGATGGATGCCTACGCCTCCGTCGGCATGCCGGTGTCCTATAACCACTGGTCTTTCGGCAAGCATTTCCTGACGACGGAAAAAGGCTACCGGCGCGGCCAGATGGGCCTGGCCTACGAGATCGTCATCAACTCCAATCCCTGCATCGCCTACCTGATGGAGGAAAACAGCCTGATGATGCAGACGCTGGTGATTGCCCATGCGGCCTATGGCCACAATTCCTTCTTCAAGGGCAATTACCTGTTCCGCACCTGGACCGACGCGGAAGCCATCATCGACTACATGCTGTTCGCCAAGAACTACATTGCCGAGTGCGAGCGGCGCCATGGCGTCGAGGAAGTGGAATTGCTGCTGGACTCCTGCCATGCGCTGCAAAACTATGGCGTGGACCGTTACAAGCGGCCAGCCAAGCTGTCGATGATCGAAGAAAACGCCCGTCAGGCCGAGCGCGAACAATACCTGCAAAGCCAGATCAACGATCTGTGGCGCACCTTGCCGCGGCGTGAAGAGTCGTATTCCTCGATTGCCACGCCAGCCGCGCGCTTTCCGAGCGAACCGCAGGAGAACCTGCTGTATTTCATCGAGAAGTCGGCGCCCCTTCTGGAGCCGTGGCAGCGCGAGATCGTGCGCATCACCCGCAAGATTTCGCAGTATTTCTATCCGCAGCGCCAGACCCAGGTCATGAACGAAGGCTGGGCCACTTTCTGGCATTACACCATCCTGAACCAGCTCTACGACGAAGGCATACTGAGCGACGGCTTCATGATGGAGTTCCTGCAAAGCCATACCAACGTGGTCTATCAGCCGCCGATCAACAGCCCGTACTACAGCGGCATCAATCCCTATGCGCTGGGTTTTGCGATGATGCGCGACATCCGCCGCATCTGCGAAAACCCGGATGACGAGGACCGACACTGGTTCCCGGACATCGCCGGCAGCGACTGGCGCAAGACGCTGGACTTCGCAATGCGCAACTTCAAGGATGAAAGCTTCATTGCGCAATACCTGTCGCCGCGGCTGATCCGGGAATTCCATTTCTTCTCGGTGCTGGACGATGACCATGACGACAAGCTGACCATCTCGGCCATCCACGACGATGCCGGCTACCGCTATGTGCGCCAGCAGCTTGCCGCGCAGTACAACCTGGGCAACCGCGAGCCCAATATCCAGGTGTGGGCTGTCAACACCCGCGACGACCGTTCGCTGACCTTGCGCCATACCCAGTTCCAGCGCCGGCCATTGAGCCAGCAGACCGACGAGGTGCTGAAACACGTGGCGCGTCTCTGGGGTTTCGATGTGCGGCTGGAAACGGTCGATCCCAAGGGCAAGGTGCTGTCCACGCACGAGTGCCGTACCGACAAGCGTTACCGCTGAAGGAAGTTCGGCGAAGTAACGTGTAATTCCTGCCGTTTTGCCGGCACATTCTTCCGGGCGCCTCTGGCGCCCGTTTCTTTTGCCTCTGGCATGACGCTTTTTTTCGTGGCACGGTGTTTGCAAATAGCTAACAGGCTTGCGGCGCGGGCATGAACCACTGTTGCCTGCGCCGGCAACTTCTCCATAACGAAAGGAAGCGACATGAACAACGACGACGTTATCTCGACATTGAACGACCTGATTGAAACCTGCAAGGATGGCGAACAGGGCTTCCGTACCTGCGCCGAGGACATCAAGGATGCGCAGATGAAATCCTTCTTTACGTCCCGCGCCCAGTCCTGCGCCGAAGCGGCCGCCGAACTGCAGCAGGAAGTGCGCACGCTGGGCGGCAATCCGGAAACCAGCAGCAGCATCGCCGGTGCGCTGCACCGCCGCTGGGTCGATATCAAGGGCCTGGTGACCGGCAAGGACGATGAAGCCATCCTGAACGAGTGCGAGCGCGGCGAGGACGTGGCAAAGCGCAGCTACGAGACTGCGCTGGGCAAGGCGCTGCCGGCCAACATCAAGACCATCGTCGAGCGCCAGTACAGCGGCGTGATGAAGAACCATGACCAGGTCAAGGCCATGCGCAACCAGGTACGCGCTGCCAAGGGCAATGCCTGAAGCCTGAGATGTGAAGCATGATCTACCCGGCGGGCGGTCCAGGCGACCGCCCTGCTGCGGTAAAATAGCGGCCTGCCGACCGGTTGCATGTAGCGCAACCGGTGCATTTCCACCGGATTCAAGCGCATGCTGCGACTCATCGATGTACAACTCCCCCTCGACCATCCCGAACCTGCACTAAAGCAAGCGGTGCTTGCGCGCCTGGGCATTCCTGACGACGCACTGCTCGGCCTGCATGTGTTCCGGCGTGGTTATGACGCCCGCCGCAAGAGCGCGATTTCGCTGATCTACACCGTCGATGTCGAGGTGCGCGATGAAGCCGCGCTGCTGCGGCGCCATGCCGGCGACCGTACCGTGCAGCCCACGCCGGACACCAATTATCGCTACGTGGCCAAGGCGCCGCCCGGCCTGGCCAGGCGGCCGGTGGTGATCGGCATGGGGCCGTGCGGCCTGTTTGCCGGCCTGATCCTGGCGCAGATGGGTTTCAGGCCCATCATCCTGGAGCGCGGCAAGTCGGTGCGCGAGCGGACCAAGGACACCTTCGGCCTGTGGCGCAAGCGGGTGCTGCATCCGGAGTCGAACGTGCAGTTCGGCGAAGGCGGCGCCGGCACCTTTTCCGACGGCAAGCTGTGGACCCAGGTGAAGGACCCCAAGCATTACGGCCGCAAGGTGCTGACCGAGTTCGTCAAGGCCGATGCGCCGCCCGAAATCATGTATGTCAGCAAGCCGCACATCGGCACTTTCAGGCTGGTGAAGATGGTGGAGCTGATGCGCGCCACCATCGAGGAGCTAGGCGGCGAGGTCCGTTTCGAGACCCGGGTCACCGACATGGAAATCGACAATGGACAAATGCGCGCGCTGCATCTGTCCAGCGGCGAGCGGCTGGAGGCCGACCATGTCGTGCTGGCGGTCGGGCACAGCGCCCGCGACACCTTCCAGATGCTCTACGACCGCGGCGTGCATGTGGAAGCCAAGCCGTTTTCGATTGGCTTCCGGATCGAGCATCCGCAGTCGCTGATAGACCGCTGCCGCTTCGGCCCGAATGCCGGCAACCCCATCCTCGGCGCGGCCGACTACAAGCTGGTGCATCACAGCGGCAATGGCCGCTCGGTCTACAGCTTCTGCATGTGCCCCGGCGGCACAGTGGTAGCGGCCACCTCCGAGCCGGGCCGCGTGGTGACCAACGGCATGAGCCAGTATTCACGCAACGAGCGCAATGCCAATGCCGGCATCGTGGTCGGCATTACGCCCGACGATTATCCCGGCCATCCGCTGGCCGGCATTGACTTCCAGCGCCACTGGGAGTCGCGCGCCTTCGAGCTTGGCGGCGGCGACTACAGCGCGCCAGGCCAGCTGGTCGGCGACTTTCTGGAGCAAAAGGCGTCCACGCAGTTCGGCGCCGTGCTGCCGTCCTACAAGCCGGGCGTCAAGCTCGGCGACCTGTCGACCGCGCTGCCCGACTACGCGATTGCCGCGATGCGCGAGGCGCTGCCGATGTTTGACCGCCAGATCAAGGGCTTTGCGATGCGCGACGCGGTGCTGACCGGCGTCGAGACCCGCACCTCGTCGCCGATACGCATCCGGCGCCATGACGACAGCCTGCAGAGCATCAATACCCGCGGCCTGTTCCCGGCCGGCGAGGGCGCGGGCTATGCCGGCGGCATCATGTCGGCCGGCATCGACGGCATCCGGGTGGCCGAGGCGGTGGCGCTGTCGATCACGGGCGTGGCGCGCACGGCGTCATAACCAGCCCGACTTGCGAAAGCGCCGGTACAGGTAGAGGCAGATGCCCAACATGGCGGCCAGCGCCGTCGGATAGCCGTATTTCCAGTGCAGCTCGGGCATGTGCTCGAAGTTCATGCCCCAGATGCCGGCGAAGGCGGTGGCGACCGCGAAGATGGCCGCCCATGCCGCAAGCCGCTTGTTGACCTCGCTCTCGTCGATGGCCACCATCGACAGGTTGACCTGGATGGCCGTGTTGATCGTGTCGCGGATCGCGTCGATGGAAATATTGATGCGGTGCAGATGGTCGTAGACGTCGCGGAAGTAGTCGCCGCAATCCTGCACCGCGCGCGGCACCCGGCCGCCATGCAGCTTGCCGGCGGTGGCGGTCAGCGGATTGACCGCATGCCGGAAGCGCAGCACTTCGCGCTTCAATTCATACAGTTGCTCGATGTTGGCGCGCTGCGCATCCTTTTCGAAGATCTGTTCCTCTATCGTTTCCAGGCGGTTTTCCATCGCGTCCATCACCGGGAAATAGCGGTCCACCACCGCGTCCATCAGCGCATACAGCACGAAGCCCGAGCCGTTGCGCAGCAGCTCCGGCTCGCGCTCGCAGCGGGCGCGTACGTCATGGAAGCCGTGGCTGCTGTCGCGGCGCACCGACAGCACATAATTCGGGCCGACGAACACCGCCAGTTCGCCGATCTGCAATTCGCCGTCGACGATTTCCACCGGCCGCATCACCGCAAAGAGCGATTCGCCGTATTCCTCGATCTTTGGCCTCTGCTGCCCGACCAGCGCATCCTCGACCGCCAGCGGATGCAGCTTGAATTCCGCGCGCATGCATTCCAGCTCTTCCACGGTGACATCGGCCATGCCGACCCAGACAAAGCAGTCCGGCCGGGCGAGGGCATCGCTGATTTCCTCGACCGGGATATCTCCGAGCTTCTTGCCGTTCTGATAGGCGACGCAATTGATCAGCATCCCGCAACTCCGCAGTATCGATAAGCCATGAGCTTACATGGACGCTATTGCAGGGAGCAAAGAAAAAAGGACCGCAAGCGGTCCTTGTCAATGCGCGGCGGGCGGATTACTTCTTCGCGCGGCCGGTGGCTTTTTCAGCAGCCTGGGAGAACTGGTTTACCACGTTGGTGGCGTTGGCGTTCATCGTGTCGGCTGCCTGGCGGGTGGTCTTGGTCAGCTGCTCGTAGGCGGCATTGGCGTTGGCGATGGCGGTCTTGAGGATGGCGATCGCGTTTTCCGATCCCGGCGGCGCGTTCTTGGCGATGTCCTCGATCAGCGCGGTGACCTTGCGGGTGGTCTCGGCGATCTGGGCTTCGGCGGCGCGGGTGAACTCGGCCTGTGCATTGGAGGCGATGCTGGCCAGGTTGCGGCTGTAGGCAATCGCGGTCTCCGCGCTCGGCGGGTTCTGGGTGCTGACGGCAAAGAATTCCTGCGGGTCCTTGGCGGCCATGAGGCGCTGCGCGGTGGCGGTGGACTGCTCCAGCGATGCCTTGGCGACATTGACGTTCAATTCCACCAGTTGGGCGATGCTGGCGAAGGCCTTGTTGGTGAGTTCGGTGACGGCAGCGATCTGCTGGTCGAAGTTGGCTTTGGCTGCGTTGGAAATCTGGTCGTTATTGGGAAACATGTGATTCTCCTCGTGTGGATGAAGCGGTTATCAGCGCTGGCACATCGGCGAAAAAGACTTGCTACAACATGAAACCAGTTATTGTGCAGCGCAACATGACCATTCTAACTGTTTGATTTTGCATGTCAAGCATTAAATGTTGCGGTGCACAATAACTGCGATGCTACGGAGTTTGAACAGATGCACAAGTTGTGCCTGCCTTGCCGCGGCGTTCCCCAACGCAGCCGCGGTATGCCTTGATCTTCTGCAGGTAAAGCTGGCGCGCCTCCCGCTCCGGCAATGCGGCCAGCCGTTGCGCTAGTTCGCGGCTGAACTGGAAATGCTGGTAATCGAGTGGCGTGTCCCAGTCGCCGCCCCATACGGTGAAGCCGGCCGCGGCGAACAGGCCGGTCACGTCTTCTGCCATGCCGGGCCGGCCGGCGCGCCGGTTCAGGTAGCTTGTTCCGGCCGGCGGACTGACCCGCACCATGCCGCCATCGCCTGGCTGCAGGAAAGGGTTCTGCACCGGGTTGATATCGATGGCCAGGCCATAGGCATGCAGCGAGGGCGGGCCGCCGCCGGTGACCGCGCGCTGGTTGAAGGCGGAGGTGTTGTTGTCACGCATGGACGCGTCATCGTCACCGCCGTAATGGTCGATCAGCCGCACCCGGGCCAGCGGAAAGCGGCGCCGGTACAGCGCGTGGAACAGCTGGCTGACTTCCGGCGCCACGGCGTCCAGCACCATCATTTCGCCGTCGTCATGCCTGGCGCCGGAAAAATCGATATAGGGAAAGCGCACCACGGCCAGCCGGTCGCAGCCGACTGGCGCCTGGTCGCGCAGCACGCGGCTGGCTTTTAGCCGGTCGCAGGCCGACTGGTCGAGCGCAGCCAGCGCCGGCGTGGCCTGCAACGCAACGGTCGCCAGCATCAGCGAGAAAAGCCGAACGAATGAAGCACGATCCAATGAAAATCCCCGCAAATGTTTCATAAATGAAATTTTGTGAACGAACGTGCGGTTTTGCCAACCCCGTCCTATAATGTTCCGCAGCCTGTTTAAGACAAGAGAGAGCGAGACAATGAACACCACTCACTACAAGCACTGGCCGGCGGGCCTGCCTTACACTCTAACGCCGCCGGAAACCAGTCTCTACGTCAACCTGGAAATTTCGGCGCGCCGCTATCCCGGCAAGACCGCCCTGATCTTCTACGACGCCAAGCTGACCTATGCCGAGTTCGATGCCCAGGTGCGGGCGTTGGCCGGCTACCTGCAGCAGGACTGCGGCGTCCAGCGCGGCGACCGGGTGTTGCTCAACATGCAGAACAGCCCGCAATTCATCATCGCCTATTACGCCATCCTGCGCGCCGACGCGATGGTGGTGCCGGTCAACCCGATGCTGATGACCGACGAGCTGCGTCATTACGTCGAGGACAGCGGCGCGAAGGTTGCCATCACCTCCCAGGAAATCTTTTCCCGGCTGGCGCCGCTGGTCGGCAGCACCGGGCTGAAGCATGCCATCGTGGCCGCCTATTCCGACTACCTGCCCGCGCACACCGAACTGGCGGTGCCGGACTGGGTCAAAGCGCCGCGCGCCGCGCTGCAAGGCGAAGGCGTGGCGTCCTGGCACGATGCGCTGCAGGCTGCGCGCGCGCCGGCGCCACATCAGGCGGGGCCGTCCGACCTCGCCGTGATGCCTTACACCTCGGGCACCACCGGCAAGCCCAAGGGCTGCGTGCATCTGCACCGCTCGGTGATGGCATCGGCCGTGTCCAGCATCGCCTGGTCGATCGCCTCGGTGCCGGACCAGGTCACGCTGGCCGTGCTGCCCTTCTTCCATGTGACCGGCATGCAGGTCAGCATGAATGCGCCGATCTTCAACGGCGGCAGCATCGTGGTGCTGCCGCGCTGGGACCGCGACGTTGCCGGCCAGCTGATCACCCGCTATGGCGTGACCGCCTGGACCAGCATCCCGACCATGATGATCGACTTCCTGTCCAATCCGCGGCTGTCGGAGTACGACATCTCCAGCCTGCGCCGGGTGTCCGGCGGCGGCGCGGCGATGCCGGCGGCGATCGCGCAGAAGTTGCTGGACCTGACCGGCCTGCAGTACATGGAAGGCTATGGGCTGTCTGAAACCATCGCGGCAACCCACACCAATCCGCCGCAAATGCTCAAGCAGCAGTGCCTGGGCATTCCGCTGTTCGGCGTCGATTCCCGCATCGTCGACCCGGCCACGATGGCCACGCTGCCGCCGGGCGAGGTCGGCGAGATCATCATGAACGGGCCGCAGGTGTTCGAGGGCTACTGGAACGACCCGGCCAAGACCGCCGAGGCATTCACCGAGATCGACGGCAAGCGCTTCTTCCGCTCGGGCGACCTGGGCTACATGGACGAGGACGGCTTCTTCTTCTTTACCGACCGCCTGAAGCGCATGATCAATGCGTCCGGCTTCAAGGTCTGGCCGGCGGAGGTGGAGGCGATGATGTACCAGCATCCGGCGGTGCAGGAATGCTGCATCATCGCCGCGCGCGACCCGTACCGCGGCGAAACCGTGAAGGCGGTGATCGTCAAGAAGCCGGCGGCCGAAGCCACCGCGGAAGACATCATGCAATGGGCGCATGCCAAGATGGCGGCCTACAAGGTGCCCAAGCTGGTGGAGTTCGTCGACGCGCTGCCCAAGTCCGCCACCGGCAAGGTGATGTGGCGCTCGCTGCAGGAAAAGGAAATGAGCAAGCAGGCATAGCCGGCCGCCGGCAGGCCACGGGGCAGGCGCGTAAAATGGCGGTTTCGCCGCGCGCCTGCCTTCATGACCATACTGCTTTCCACCCTCAACGCCCGCTACGCCCACGCTTCGCTGGGCCTGCGTTATCTGCTCGCCAACATGGGCGAGCTGCAGTCCGTCACCTCGCTGCAGGAATTCGTGATTGGCGCCCGCACCACCGACCTGGTGGAAAAGCTGCTGGCGCACAAGCCGCGCATCATCGGTTTCGGCGTCTATATCTGGAACGTCGAGGAAACCACGAAGCTGGTGGCCTTGCTCAAGCGGGTCGCGCCGGAAGTGGTGATCATCCTCGGCGGGCCGGAAGTCTCGCATGAGCATGGCGAACAGGAGATCGTGCGGCTGGCCGATTACCTGGTGACCGGCTGGGGCGACATTACCTTTCCACGTCTGTGCCGCGAAGTGCTGCACGGGCCCAAGCCCTTGATGAAGGTGCATGCGGGCGAGCAGCCGCCGATGTCGGACATCGCGCTGCCCTATGAACTCTATACCGACGAGGACATCGCGCACCGCACGCTGTATGTGGAAGCCTCGCGCGGCTGCCCGTTCAAGTGCGAGTTCTGCCTGTCGTCGCTGGACAAGACCGCCTGGCCGTTCGAGCTGGAGCGCTTCCTGGCCGAGCTGGAAAGCCTGCATGCCCGTGGCGCGCGGCTGTTCAAGTTCGTGGACCGCACCTTCAACCTGAATGTGAAGACCAGCCTGCGCATCATGCAGTTCTTCCTCGACAAGCTGGAAGCCCATCCCGATGATCTGGTCTATGCCCACTTCGAAGTGGTGCCCGACCATCTGCCGGATGCGCTGAAGGAAAGCATCCTGCGCTTCCCGGCCGGCACGCTGCAGTTCGAGATTGGCATCCAGTCCTTCAATCCGGAGGTGCAGACGCTGGTAAGCCGGCGCCAGAACAACGAGAAGGCGGCCGAGAACATCCGCTGGCTGTGCCAGCATTCGGAAGCACATCTGCACGTGGACCTGATCGCCGGCCTGCCGGGCGAGGACCTGGAGAGCTTTGCGCGCGGCTTCGACAAGCTGTGGGCGCTCAAGCCCCATGAAATCCAGTTCGGCATCCTGAAGCGGCTGCGCGGCACGCCCATCATCCGCCACACCGAAGCCTTCGGCATGGTGTATGACCCGCATCCGCCGTACACCATCCTGGCCAACGACCGCATCGACTTCGCCACCATGCAGCGCCTGGTGCGCTTTGCCCGCTACTGGGACCTGGTCGCCAATTCGGGCCGCTTCGCCCATACGCTGGACATGGTGCTGGGCGAGGCGCCGTTCGAGCGTTTCATGGCGCTGTCGGACTGGCTGTATGCCAACACCGATGCGACGCACCGCATCGCGCTGGACCGGCTGGCTGGCCTGGTCACGCGCTGGCTGGTGCTGCAGGGATGGCCGGAGCCGGAAGTGCGCATGGCCATGGCGCGCGACTACGCCGGCAAGACGCGGCATGCCGAGCCGGAAGGCAAGAAGGCGGCGCCGCAGCGGCAGGCGCGGCATCTGGAGAAGACGGCGTCGTAGGGGTGGGGGGGCAGCTACGGTTGCAGTTGCAGTTGCTTTTGAAGTGGCCGTTGTCGTTGCCGTTGTTTTTGAAGTTGCAGTGGCTTTTGAAGTGGCCGTTGCAGTGAAGTCCCGTTGAGCGCGCCGTGTCAGCGGTGCCCGGAGCGGGAAAAGGTGCGGCGTCTGTCTGAGCCAAGCGCAGCTTGGCGAGTTTAGCCGCGCCCCGCTCCGGGTACCGCTGACACGGGAACCCCCGCGCAGCGGGGGCGCGATCATCGGGTCGCCTTTTTTGGTTACTTTTTTGGCGAAGCAAAAAAGTAACCCGGCCGCCGGGACGGACTCCCGGCTTGTCTCCACAGCAGTGCAATCGCCTTGCGTCACCCGGCAAGGCACGGGCAGCACTGTCGTAGTTGATGTTGACGTTCGTATTGAAACTTCAAACTTCAAACTTCAAACTTCAAACTTCAAACTTCAAACTTCAAACTTCAAACTTCAAACTTCAAACTTCAAACTTCAAACTTCAAACTTCAAACTTCAAAAGCCAACTGCTGCTTCGCAGTGACGCCTTTACGCCTGGTGAAACAAGCCGACTGCACTGTCGTCATGACCAGGCCGGGTGTTCGCCCCGGCAGGCGACCTACTTCTTTTGCTTCGCCAAAAGAAGTAGGCAAGAAAAGGCGACCCGGTGATCGCGCCCTCGCTGCGCGAGGGTCCCCGTGCCGTCGATGCATGGAGCGGGGCGCGGCTAAACTCGCCAAGCTACGCTTGGCTCAGACAGACGCCGCACCTTTTCCCGCTCCACGCACCGACGGCACGGCGCGCTCAACGGGACTTAAAGGCAACTTCAGAAGCAACTGCAGCAGCAACGGCAACGGCAACGGCAACGGCAACGGCAACGGCAACGGCAGAGAAACTGCGTCCGAATCGACTCCGCCGCCCGCCGTCGGCGTCAGGCCAGGCAGCCCGGCCCCCCCTTACACCCGCTGGCTGCGCCAGGCCTCGATCAGGGCCAGCACGTCGGCACCGATGCGGGCAAGCGGCAGGCTGTGCAGCCGCTCGTAGATCATCAGCGCATAGACCTCGGCCAGCCGGTTGACTTCCGGCGACAGCGAATGTTCCTCGCCGCGCGAAGGTCGCAGGTTGCGCCAGTAATTGATCGCCTGTTCCAGTTCGGCGAGCGGGATGTCGCTTGAGTTGGTGTCCATCGCTGCATTCTAACCGCGCTGCCGCTCTGGACGCTGCGCCCGGTCAGAACAGGCGCGCATCGCGGCGTCGGCCTTATCATCTGAGCTCCCATAAAAAAACGGAGACGACATGACTTTCGTATTGATACACGGCGCCTGGCATGGCGGCTGGTGCTGGCGCGACGTGGCGGCGCAGTTGCGCGCCGCCGGCCACGAGGTGTACACCCCCACCATGACCGGACTGGGCGAGCGCGCCCATCTGCTGGATGAACGCACCGGGCTTTCCACCTTCATCGCCGATGCCTGCGCCGTGATCGAATGCGAGGAGCTGAGCGACATCGTGCTGGTCGGGCACAGCTTCGGCGGACTGGTGATCAGCGGCGTCGCCGAGCGCATGAGGGAGCGCATCGCGCACCTGGTCTACCTCGATGCGCTGGTGGTGGAGAATGGACAGTCGGGCCTGGGCATCCTGCCGGAAGCGGTGCAGCGCGAGCGCAGCAGGACGATCGACCCGGAAGGCCTGCGCATGGCCATCCCGACGCCCGACAAGTTCGGCGTCAGCGAGCCGCAGCAGGTTGCATGGCTGATGCGCCGGCTCACTCCGCATCCGCTGAAGGCCTACACCGAGCCGCTGGCATTGCGGCATCCAGTGGGCAATGGCTTGCCCAGGACCTATATCGCCGTCACCGATCCCTGGTATCCACCGCTGGCGGGCATCCGCGAGCGGCTGCGCGCCCAGCCGGACTGGGGCTGGCGCGAGATCGCCGCCGGGCATGATGCGATGCTGACCTCGCCGCAAGCGCTGACGGACATGCTGCTGGAGATCGCGGCGGCGCGCTGACCCGCCTGCGCTACATGCACAGCAGGATCTGGTTGGCAAGGTCGACGAGAAAGCCTGGCCGCAGGTAGGCCAGGAATACCAGCGCCAGCAGCGCCGCCGCGGCAAGCCATCCGGCCAGGCGCCATCGCATGGCGCGCGCCTTCAGGCAGGCACCGCCTGGGCCCGCGCGATCGGCTTTTCATCGATCGGCAGGTTGATCAGCGCGGCGAAGATGCCCAGCGCAATGGTGATCATCCAGACGGTGTTGTAGTTGCCTTGCCGGGTGAAGAGAAAGCCGCCCAGCCAGACGCCCAGGAAGCTGCCGACCTGGTGCGAGAAGAACACGAAGCCCGACAGCATCGACAGGTAGCGCACGCCGAAGATGCCGGCGATCACGCCATTGGTCAGCGGCACCGTGGACAGCCACAGCACGCCCATCGCCGCGGAAAATACATAGACCGACAGCGGCGTGAGCGGCAGCAGCAGGAACAGCGCAATCGCCGCGGCCCGCGCCAGGTAAATGGACGACAGCAGGTAACGCTTGGGCAGCCAGCCGCCGAGCCGTCCGGCGCCGTAGGAACCGAAGATGTTGAACAGGCCGATCAGGGCCAGCGCCATCACCGCCACGCCGGGATCGGTCAGGCCGCGGTCCTTCAGGTAGGCCGGCATGTGCACGCCGATGAACACCAGCTGGAAGCCGCAGACGAAGTAACCCGCCAGCAGCAGCAGGAAGGGCCGGTAGCCAAAGGCTTCGCGTATCGCCTCCGGCATGCTTTGCTGCGGTCCGGAACGGCTCGGCTTGGGTTCGTGCAGAAAGGTCGCCATCGGGATCATCACCAGCAGCACCAGGGCGGCGAGCGCCAGGAAGGCATGCTGCCAGCCGATGGCGCCAATCAGCTGCTGCTCGATCGGCATCAGCGCGAACTGGCCGAAGGAGCTGGCCGCGCCAGAGATGCCAAAGGCCCAGGAGCGTTTTTCTTCAGGCGCGGTGCGGCCGATGATGCCGCTCATTGCGCCGAATGCGGTGCAGGCCAGCGCGCCGCCGATCAGCAGGCCCGAGCCGGCCACGAACAGCACCGGCTGGGTGACGAAAGCCATCCACAGCAGCCCGGCCGCATACAGCAGCGCACCGAATATCGCGACGCGGGCGGTGCCCCAGCGGTCCACCGCCATGCCGGCGAATGGCCCGAACGCGCCCCACATCAGGTTCTGCAGCGCCATCGCCAGCGAATAGGTTTCGCGGGTCCAGTTATTGGCTTGCGAAATCGGCTGCAGCCAGAAGCCGAAGCCGTGGCGCACGCCCATGGCCAGGGTCAGGATCAGGCCGGTGCAGAGCAGGATGGTTTTCAGACTGGGCGCGCGGGTGGCGGGAGACATGATGTTGTCGTTTTATTTTTGAAAGCAAAGAGTGTAGCGCAGCAGGGCCGTTCGCACAGCGAACGTCGGATTGGCAGGGGGAGCGGCCGTGTTCCGTCTGCCAGCCTTGTCAAACAGGCAAATCCTTGATGCAATCGACTGCGAAACGTCGAACCGCAGCGCCTGTTTTTCCCTCTAATACAGGACCAGACAAGGAGAGCGCGATGGCCGAGCAGCATGCAGCGCAGGCGCAGGAAAACCCGGGCGCGGTTGTCGATGGCGCCATGGCGGCGGAACCCGATGCGACGGCGGTCACGTCGGTGCGACGCATCGCCGGCCCCGACAGCCGGCTCATCGCCGGCGCCGCCGGCGTGGCCAGCTTCCTGTGGGCCGGCTTCGCGGCGGTGGTGTTCGCCCGCCAGACCCACCTGGTGTTCAATCCGGTGCGCGAACCGGAAGTCCAGCGACCGCGCAGCGCCGGCCATCGCACCCGCCGCGTGGTGCTGCGCGCCGCCGACGGCACCCGGCTGTGCGGCTGGCTGATGACCCCGCATGCGCCGGGCCGCCATCCCGGCGTGCTGTACTTTGGCGGACGTTCCGAGGAAGTCAGCTGGGTGGCGCGCGACGCCAGCCGCATGTTTCCCGGTATGACGGTGCTGGCGATGAATTACCGCGGCTACGGCGAATCGAGCGGCGTGCCGGGCGAGGCAGCCATCATGCAGGATGCCTCCATGCTGTGGGACTGGCTGGCCGCGCATCACAGGGTGGATGCGCGGCGGGTGGCAGTGGTCGGACGCAGCCTGGGTTCGGGCGTGGCGGTGCAGGTGGCGGCGCAGCGGCCGGTGGCGTCGCTGGCCCTGATCACGCCCTACGATTCGCTGGTGTCGCTGGCGCGCCGGCGCTTCTTCCGCACGATCCCGGTGGCGTGGATGCTGCGCCATCGCTTCGAGTCGGTGAAATTCGCCGCGCGGCTGCAGACCCGCATCCTGGTGCTGCGCGCCGAGCAGGACGACGTGGTGCCGCCGGCGCATACCGACAGGTTCGTCGCCAGCCTGCCGTCGCAGCCGCTGGACCAGACCATCGCCGGCTCCGACCACTGCACGATTCCTTATCTCGAAGCGGCGCAGCAGGCCATTGCCGGCTTCCTGCATGCCGGCTTCCAGCGCCTGCCCGAATCCTCGCCGGCGGTGGAGGAGGCGACCGCGGTGGCCGCGATATCGGCTGTGGCCAGCGCGTCGGCGGCGGCGGTCGCGGCGGCCGACGGCAGCGCGCCGGCGGTGGCCGGCGCCAGGCTGGTGGCCGAGGCGGCGGCGCTGGCGACCATGGCCGCCGCCCAGGCCGCCGACCGGCCCTGAGCCAGCGCCAGTTCCGCCACGTCACAAGCTGGCGAAACTGACGTCCGAAAACGGCTAGACGCTGGCTGGCGCGGCGCGTATAAATCGGCTGCATGAGCACCACCTTCGATCATCCGCCCGACCCTGACAGCTGCTACCGCGCGCTGCTTGCGCGCGACGCCCGCTTCGACGGCGTCTTCTTCACCGGCGTGAAAACCACCGGCATCTATTGCCGCCCGGTGTGCGCGGTGCGTCCGCCGCGCCGCTCCTCCTGCGAATTCTTTTCCAGCGCCGCGGCCGCCGAGGCGGCGGGCTTTCGTCCCTGCCTGCGCTGCCGGCCCGAGCTGGCGCCCTATGCGCTGCAGCAGAACCTGGCCCATGCGGTATGGCAGCGCATCGCCGCCGGCGCATTGAACGAAGGCGGCGGCGATGACGGCGGCGCGCTCGAGCGGCTGGCGGCCGAGGTGGGACTGTCGTCGCGCCAGGTGCGCCGGGTGCTGCTGCGCCACTTTGGCGTCACGCCGGTGGAACTGGCCCAGACCCAGCGCCTGCTGTTTGCCAAGAAGCTGCTGCAGGAAACCCTGCTGCCCATGCCCGATGTGGCGTTTGCGGCGGGCTTTCGCAGCGTGCGCCGCTTCAATGCGCTGTTCGTCAGCCGCTACCGGATGGCGCCGGGCGCCTTGCGCCGCGCCGGCGGCGAAGGCATCGATGACGGCGCGCTGACGCTGCGGCTGGCCTACCGGCCGCCCTATGCCTGGGACCAGATGCTGCGCTATCTGCAGCGGCGCGCCATACCCGGCGTGGAAGCGGTGCGCGAGCAAGGCGGCGAGCTGCATTACCTGCGCAGCGTGCGGCTGCAGGGCGGGCAGGGCTGGCTGCGCGTGTCGCACCTGCCGCAGCGCGGCCAGCTGCAGCTGCAGACGGCCGCTTCGCTGGCGCCATGGCTCATGCCGTTGGCCGCGCGGATACGCAGCCAGTTCGACCTCGACGCCAACCCGACCGCCATCGAAGCGCACCTGGCCGGTGACAGCCTGCTGGCGGCGAGGATGGCCGCGGCGCCCGGCCTGCGCGTGCCCGGCGCCTTCGACCTCTTCGAACTGGCAGTGCGCGCGGTGCTGGGACAGCAGATCAGCGTGGCCGGCGCCACCACGCTGTCGGGCCGTCTGGCGCAACGTTTCGGCCGGCCCGCCGCGACGCCGTTTCAGGAGGTCGGGTTGCATTTTCCCCTGGCCGAAGAACTGGCGGCGGCTCCGCTGGAGGCCATCGCCGGCTGCGGCCTGCCGCTTGCGCGCGCGCGCACGCTGGCGGCGCTGGCGCACTTTGCCGCGGCGGGTGGACTGGCGTTCGCGCCGGGCACCGGCCTTGCCGATGCGGTGGCACGCCTGAAGACCGTGCCCGGCATCGGCGAATGGACCGCGCAATACATCGCCCTGCGCGGGCTGCGTTTTCCGGATGCGTTCCCGGCCGGCGATCTGGGCCTGCAGAAGGCGGCGTCAGGCATCGAAGGCGGGCGTCTGGAGGAAGCGCAACTGCTGGCGCGCGCCGCCGCCTGGGCGCCCTGGCGCGGCTATGCGGCGCTGCTGCTATGGCATGGACTGCAATGACAAGGAGAAGCGCGATGATTCATTACCGCATGCATGAAAGCCCGCTGGGCAGGCTGCTGCTGGCGGCAAGCGATGCCGGCCTGTGCGGCCTGTATTTCGAGGAGCACCGGCATTTCCGCGGTGTTGAGGGATGGCGTGAAGGAGAACATCCGCACCTGGAGCGTGCGGCAACGCAGCTGGATGCGTATTTCAATGGCAGCCTGCGTCGCTTCGATCTGCCATTGGACTTGCGCGGCACGCCGTTTCAGCAAGCCGTATGGCGCCAGTTGTCGACCGTGGTTTATGGCGCCACGACGAGCTACCTGTCGCATGCCTGCGCCATCGGCGCGGAGCGGGCGGTGCGGGCAGTGGGCAGTGCGATAGGACGCAACCCTCTGTCGATCATCATTCCATGCCACCGCATCGTGGGTAGCGACGGCAAGTTGACGGGATACGCCGGCGGCCTTGAACGCAAGCGCTATCTGCTTGCGTTCGAAGCCGCCGACGCGGCCTAGCGGCCGCAGTGAAGCCGGCTCAGCGGCTCATGCTGCCCGAGCCGGTGCCCATGCCCGTGCCGCCCATGCCGCCGGTGGGCTGCGCTGAGTTCGGATCTGCCGGCGTGCCGGCGGTGCCTTTCGAGCCTGGCATGGTGGACGTGCCGGGAGCCGTGTAGGCGCCGGACGTGGTTTGCGCCCGGTTGGCGCCGGCGGTGCCGCCCTGTCCCATGCTGGAGCTGCCGGTGGAGCCCATGCTGGATGCGCCGGTGCTGGACGAGCCCATGCTGGACGAACCCATGTTCGACGAACCCATGCGCGACGACGAATCCATGCCGCTACAGGCGCTCAGCGCCACCACGCACATGGCGGAAAGTATCAGCTTCTTCATCACTATCTCCTTTGAACGTTTGTCAGATGCGGCGCCATCGGCGGCCGCAATGTTTGTCATAGCTACAATGGATAGAGGGCCCGTTGAAAACCGAAGTTCCTGCCGCACGGCGGCCGGCGTCGGCTTGCGTTGATGGCAATCAACCGGACAAACACAGCGGCAAGGCCGCTTGCGTTGATCGATATCGTTTCCGCGCCAGGCTGGATAAGGTGACGCTTTCATCAGCGAGCGCACCACATGGCCACGCAGGACACATCCAACAAGCCCATCTTCTATGCGCTGGGCGCCAATGGCGGCATCGCCGCGGCCAAGTTCGCCGCCGCGCTCTATACCGGTTCCGGCGCAATGCTGGCCGAAGCCATCCACTCCCTGGCCGACTGCACCAACCAGCTGTTCCTGCTGCGCGGGCTGAAGGAGGCGAAGAAGCCGCCCGATGAGTCCCATCCGATGGGTTACGGCCGGGTCGTCTATTTCTGGGCCATGATGGTCGCGCTCCTGCTGTTCTTCCTCGGCGGCGCGTTTTCGGTGATGCAGGGCATCGAGCACCTGCGCGATCCCGAGCCGCTGAGCAATGTCTATGTCGCGTTGGGCGTGCTGGGCGTGTCGGTGGCGCTGGAGAGCTTCTCGCTGTATGGCGCGATGAAGGAGATACGCAAGACGTCCGGCGACAAGCCCTTCTTCCGCTGGTTCCGGGAGACCCGGCAGTCGGAACTGCTGGTGGTGGCGGGCGAGGACATTGCCGCGCTGTGCGGCCTGTCGCTGGCCTTCATCGCCGTGCTGCTGACGGTCGTGACCGGCAACCCGATATGGGATGCCTGCGGCACCATCGCGGTGGGCGTGCTGCTGATGGTGGTGGCGATCTTCATCACCCATGAGGTCAAGGGCATGATCACCGGCGAATCGGCCGCCCCGGAAGTGCATGCGGCGATCAAGGCGCATATCCTGGCGCGCCCGGAAGTGGACCACGTGATCCACCTGATCACGGTGCAATGGGGTTCGCAGCTGATGGTGGCGGTGCAGGCGCGCATGCATGCGCAGCCGAGCGACCACGCACTGGTGGAAGCCATCAACACGGTGGAGGAAACCATACAGCAGCGCTGGCCGACGGTGAAATGGTGTTTCTTCGAGCCGGACTTCAAGCCCGGGGCGGACTGAGCGCCGGTTCGCCTGTCCGGCAGCAACCGGGCAGCAACGGCTATCATGCGACCTGCCTGTCCAGCCAAAGAGGAAGCAGCGTGAGCGCCCACATCTTTACCTATGGTTCCCTGATGTTTGCCGAAGTGTGGCAGCCGCTGGTCGGCGGCCGCTACCGGTCCGAGCCGGCCGTCCTGCCGGGTTACCGCCGCTTTGCGGTGCCCGGCGTGGCCTATCCCGGCATCGTGGCCGCGCCCGGGCAGGCGGTGGCGGGCCTGCTGTACCGCGATGTCGCGCCAGACGACCTGGCCCGGCTCGATCTCTTCGAGGGCGCCGAGTACCGGCGCGACGCGCTGCCGGTCACGCTGGCGGACGGTTCGGCGCTGGTTGCCGAAACCTATGTCTGGCTGGACCACGGCAGGCTGTCGGACGACGCCTGGCTGCCGGAGGCTTTCCGGCTGCGCGAATTCATCATGACCTACGCCCCCGCATCGGCTCTGCGCGACAGTTAAGGCCGTCCAAGCCAGTATAATCAGGCGTTTTGAGCCATCCGCGGGCATGTGCCCGCGCCAACCGAGTCCCATGCTAGCCTCCCAAAAACACCAGATCATTTCCCTGTTCCAGAACGCCCTGACGCCGCTGGTGGCCGGAACCGGACTGCAACCGAATGTCGTGCTGGAGCGCCCGCGCGACCCGTCGCATGGCGACGTGGCCTGCAATATCGCGCTGCAGCTGGCCAAGCCGATGAAGAAGAATCCGCGCGAACTGGCGCAGGCGCTGGCGGCGGCGGTGCTGGCCGACCCGGCCCGCGCGGGCCTGGTGGACGCGGTCGAGATCGCCGGCCCCGGCTTCATCAACCTGCGGCTGTCGGCTGCCTCGAAGCAGGCGGTGGTGACGGAAATCATGCGCCAGGGCGAGGCCTACGGCCAGGGCGAACAGGGCGCAGGCCAGCGGGTGCTGGTGGAATTCGTGTCCGCCAACCCGACCGGCCCGCTGCATGTGGGACACGGCCGCCAGGGCGCGCTGGGCGACGCGATGTCGGCGCTGCTGGCCTCGCAGGGCTATGACGTGACCCGCGAGTTCTATTACAACGACGCCGGCGTGCAGATCGCCACGCTGGCCAACTCGGTGCAGGCCCGCGCCCGCGGCCACAAGCCCGGCGACGCCGGCTGGCCCGAGAATGCCTACAACGGCGACTACATCGCCGACATTGCGCGCGACTTTCTGAACCGGGACACCATCGGCGACGCAAGCGCCAGCGGCGACGTCGAGGACATCGAATCGATCCGCCGCTATGCGGTGGCCTATCTGCGCCGCGAGCAGGACCTGGACTTGAACGCCTTCGGCGTGGCCTTCGACAACTACTACCTGGAGTCTTCGCTCTACACCGACGGCCGGGTCGAGCGCGCGGTGGCGGCGCTGGTCGCGGCCGGCAAGACCTACGAGCAGGATGGCGCGCTCTGGCTGCGCACCACCGACTACGGCGACGACAAGGACCGGGTGATGAAGAAGTCCGACGGCACCTATACCTATTTCGTGCCGGACGTGGCCTACCACATCACCAAGTGGGAGCGCGGCTTCCACAAGGTCATCAACGTGCAGGGCAGCGACCACCATGGCACCATCGCCCGCGTGCGCGCCGGCCTGCAGGCGGTCGGCATCGGCATCCCGGAGGGGTATCCGGACTACGTGCTGCACAAGATGGTGACCGTGATGCGCAACGGCGAGGAGGTCAAGATCTCCAAGCGCGCCGGTTCCTACGTGACGCTGCGCGACCTGATCGAATGGTCGGCCGGCGAGGCCGTCGACAGCGCGCCGCGCGACCTGACCCGCGGCCGCGATGCGGTGCGCTTCTTCCTGATCTCGCGCAAGGCCGACACCGAGTTCGTGTTCGACGTCGACCTGGCGCTGGCGCAGTCGGACGAGAACCCGGTCTATTACGTGCAGTACGCCCATGCTCGCATCTGCTCGGTGCTGGGCCAGTGGGGCGGCGACGAGGCCAGCCTCGCCAATGTCGACCTGGCGCCGCTGACGGCGCCGCGCGAGGCGGCGCTGCTCTCCAAGCTGGCCGAATACCCGGAAGCGTTGCAGAAAGCCATGGAGGAACTGGGACCGCACCAGGTGGCGTTCTACCTGCGCGACCTGGCTGGCGAACTGCACAGCTACTACAATGCCGAACGGGTGCTGGTGGACGACATGCCCACCCGCATGGCGCGCCTGGCGTTGCTGGTGGCCACCCGTCAGGTGCTGCGCAACGGCCTGGCGCTGATTGGCGTCTCGGCGCCGGCCCGGATGTAAGTCTGAATTTCGAGGAAGCATGATCCATCAACGCAACAGGCAGGCCGGCGGCACGCTGCTGGGCCTGATCATCGGTCTTATCATCGGCCTGGCCATCGCGGTCGGCGTCGCCATCACCATCAAGAACACGCCGCTGCCCTTCGTCAACAAGCTTGGCAAGCAGGACAAGGCGCAGGACAGGGGGCCGGACCGGGTGGCGGCGCCCAACACCAGCAATGCGCCGCCGCCGGCCGCGCCGACCGGGCCGTCGGACCCGAACAAGCCGCTGTACGGCAACCGTGAAGCGGCGCGCCAGGCCGCCAAGGACGTGCCGCGCAAGAGCGACGAGGAAGCCGCGATCGACGCCGAGCTGGAAGCCAAGAAGGCCGAGGCGCAGCGCGAGGAGCAGAAGCGGACCGAGGCGCGGCAACGCGCTGAAGCCAGGGCGGCGCTGGCGCGCGAAGCCGCCAAGCCGCCGGTAGTGGAGCGCTCCACCGAAGGCGGCGGCGCGGTCGACGACAAATTCACCTATTATCTGCAGGCTGGCGCATTCCTGGAGCGTAACGATGCCGAGAACGCCAAGGCAAAGCTGGCGCTGATGGGCCTGTCGGCCAATATCGCCGAGCGCAAGACCGACAACGGCACCCTTTACCGGGTGCGGCTCGGTCCGTTCGGCAATCTGGAAACCATGAACCGGGTACGATCCCGGTTGAGCGACAACGGCGTGGATGTGGCCGTGGTTCGCGTCCCCAAATAAACAGAAGGAGTGGCGATGAAGTTGATGAAACAGATGCTGGCAGCAGTCAGCCTGGCAGTAATAGCGGCAACGGCGCATGCGTCCCCGCAGGCGCCGGTCAACGGCAGCGACTACAAGACCCTGGAAAAGGCGCAGCCCACCGAATCGGCCGGCAAGGTGGAAGTCACCGAGTTCTTCTGGTATTCCTGCCCGCACTGCTTCGCACTTGAGCCATCGCTGGTGGAATGGGTGAAGAAGCAGGGCAACGCGATTTCCTTCAAGCGGGTGCCGGTGGCTTTCCGTCCTTCCTTCGTGCCGCAGCAGAAGCTGTACTACACGCTGGAAGCCATGGGCCGCCTGAACGACCTGCATCCCAAGGTGTTCCACGCGATCCATGCCGAGCGCAAGCCGCTGGAGAGCGACGCCGCGATCGCCGATTACATCGCCGCGCAGGGCGTGGACAAGGCCAAGTTCCTGGAGGTGTACAACTCCTTCGGCGTGCAGACCAAGGCCAAGCGCGCGGCTGCGCTGCAGGAAGCCTACAAGATCGACGGCGTGCCCACGCTGGCCATCGACGGCCGCTACATGACCTCGCCTTCCATCGTGGGCGCGGCCATGGGCGGACGGCAGCCGGAAAACGTGCTGCATGAGTCGGCGCTGCAGGTGGCGAGCTTCCTGGTGGACAAGGCTGCCAAGGAGCAGGCGACGAAGAAGTAATCATCCCGTTGGATGAACAGGCCCGCCGGTCGCGAGATGGCGGGCTTTTTTAATGAAGCTGAGGGAGTGGGGGGGCGGGATCGTCGGGCGTCGAAGGGGTATTGCATCAGGCTGCGGGGCAGGATGGAGGTGGATGCAGCAATATGCCGTTGCTTTTGACGTACGCGCAGCGACAGTTGCCGTTGTCTTTGAAGTGGCAGTTGCAGTTGCAGTTGCAGTGAAATCCCGTTGAGCGCGCCGTGTCAGCGGTGCCCGGAGCGGGAAAAGGTGCGGCGTCTGTCTGAGCCAAGCGCAGCTTGGCGAGTTTAGCCGCGCCCCGCTCCGGGTACCGCTGGCACGGGCACCCCGCGTTAGCGGGGCGCGATCACCGGGTCGCCTTTTTTTGGTTACTTTTTTTGGCGAAGCAAAAAAAGTGACCCGGCCGCCGGGACGGACTCCCGGCTTGTCTCCACGGTAGTGCAATCGCATTGCGTCACCCGGCAACGCACGGGCAGCACTGTCGGTGTTGTTTTTGACGTGTTCGTTGAACATGGCTTAACGTCAAAAGCTAACTGCTGCTTCGCAGTGACGTCTTTACGGCGGGTGAAGCAACACGACCTCACTATCGTCATGACCAAGCCGGGAGTTCGCCCCGGCAGGCGACCTACTTCTTTTGCTTCGCCAAAAGAAGTAGGCAAGAAAAGGCGACCCGGTGATCGCGCCCCGCTGCGCGGGGTCCCCGTGCCGTCGATGCATGGAGCGGGGCGCGGCTAAACTCGCCAAGCTGCGCTTGACTCAGACAGACGCCGCACCTTTTCCCGCTCCACGCACCGACGTCACGGCGCGCTCAACGGGACTTAAAAGCAACTGCAACGGCAACGGCAACGGCAACTTCAAAAGCAACTGCAACTGCAACTGCAACTGCAACTGCAACTGCAACTGCAACTGCAACTGCAACGGCCCCCACCACCGCCACTTCACGCATCCCCAAAAAACCTTTCAACCAAACGATCAGAGGAACAGCATGCAAAGAGTATTCATCACCGGCGCCTCCAGCGGGCTGGGCATGGCGCTGGCGCGGGAATACGCCGCGCGCGGTGCCGTGCTGGGCCTGGTTGCGCGCAGGGCGGACATGCTGCAGGAACTGGCAGCCGCGCTGCCCGGCGGGCCGCATCGGGTGTATGCGCTGGATGTGACCGAGCATGCCGCTCTGGCAGCGGCTGCCGATGACTTCCTGCAGGCCGTTGGCGGCGTCGACATCGTCATTGCCAATGCCGGCGTCTCGGCCGGCACGCTGACCGAGCTGGCCGAAGACCTGCCCGTATTCGAGCGCATCGTGGCCATCAACCTGACCGCGATGGTCGCCACGTTCACGCCCTTCATCCACTCCATGCAGCGCCAGGCGCAGGCGGGCGAACAGGGCTGCCGGCTGGTGGGGGTGGCCAGCGTGGCCGGCATGCGCGGGCTGCCGGGCGCCGCCGCCTACAGCGCTTCCAAGGCCGCGGTCATCAGCTATTGCGAGTCGCTGCGGCTGGAGATGCGGCGCCATGGCATCCGGGTCGTCACGATCGCGCCTGGCTATATCGATACGCCCATGACCCGCTCCAATGCCTATCCCATGCCCTTTCTGATGCCGGCCGACCGCTTCGCAGCCCGGGCCGCGGAGGCGATCGCCGCCGGCGTCAGCTATCGCGTGATTCCCTGGCAGATGGGCGTGGTGGCCAGGCTGCTGCGGCTGCTGCCCAACTGGCTGTACGATCTGGCATTTTCCCGCGCGCCGCGCAAGGCGCGCCAGAAACAGGAGCACACATGAACCTGATAGACGCCATCGGCGCACGCCATGACCCGGTGGCCCCGGGCGCTGCGCCGCGCATCGTGTCGCTGGTGCCATCGGTGACCGAGCTGTTATGCGATCTCGGCCTGGCCGGATGGCTGGTCGGGCGTACCGGCTTCTGCATCCATCCGGGCGACGCCGTCGGCGCGATACCCAAGGTGGGCGGCACCAAGGACGTTAACGTCGAAAAGATACGCCGGCTGGCGCCGACACACCTGGTGGTCAACATCGATGAAAACGAAAAGCCCACCGTGGACGCATTGGCGGCATGCATTCCGCATGTGATCGTCACCCATCCGCTGGGGCCGCGCGACAACCTTGCCTTGTACCGTCTGCTGGGCGGGATTTTCAATGCGAGGGAGGCAGCCGAGCGCCTGTGCGCCGAGTTCGAGAGGGAATATGCCGCGCTGCTGGCATGCCCGGCGGAGCCGGTGCGCCAGGTGCTGTACTGCATCTGGCAGGACCCATGGATGACGGTGTCGCGCGACACCTATATCGCCCGCATGCTGGAGCTGGCCGGTATGCGGCAGTGGCAGGCGCCCGGCAATGACCGGCGTTATCCGGCGTTTGCCTGGTCGGACGCGCTGGTGGACGGCATCGATGAAATACTGCTGTCGTCCGAGCCCTATCGGTTTACCGAGGCGCATGTGGACGCGATCGAGCGCCAGACTGGCAAGCCGGCGAGGCTGGTGGATGGCGAGATGATGTCCTGGTATGGCAGCCGGGCGATTGCGGGATTGCGCTATTTGCGCAGCCTGAAGGACTGAAAACCCGGTCGACAGTGTGATGCAGGGCCGGCAGGCGGTGCGGCCAGACGGCCTTCTCCGCCGTCCGGCCTGCGGAAACTACTTTTGCCGGTTGATCCTGACCAGCATGCGGATCATTTCGCGGGCAATCACCTGGTAATGCTCGTCAAGACGCTGCAGGTCGGCGATGAGCTTGACGTCGGCCGAGTCGAAACGCGATGCCGGGTCGCCGCCGGCCATGGTCTGCGCGTCGTCGCCGCCGCCAAAGCGCAGCCACTCGGCGGGCACGCCCAGCCACTGCGCCAGCGTGCGCAGCTTTTCCTGCGTCGGAATGGCTTCACCAACCAGCCACTTGCGCGCGGCATGCACGGTGATAGGCCTTCCGGCGAATCGGATGTTGAATTCCCGCGCAAGCTGCGTCGGGCTGTCGGGTGAGTAATCCGCGTTCCTCAGGGCCATTTGCAGCCGGCCGCTGAAGTCTTCTCGTTCGATGGATGCTTTCATTAGGGCAAACTATTCCATGTTGGGGCGTGACAGTCAGTCTCTTCGGGGCGATTACTTCATGTCAGTGTGGTCGTGTGACCGTTACCGAAAAAAAAGTCGACGCCGAATGGAAAGGGGGATGTCGGGTTGCATACCCTTTTTACTATAGGTAGATGCGGCCCGGCTGCACAACGGTAACGCTGGGTTGTTTGCGCGAAGTCGTGTTTCCCGTCGGCAGCAAGCGCAAGTCAGCCGTTTCAGGCACGCAGGAAACGCACGATGCCGTCGTCATCCAGCCGGCGGCGCAGGGCGCCGTCGAACCACAGCTTGTGCAGGTGCGCCAGCGCTTCGCCCATGGCGAAGCTGATCTGGTGCGCATCCAGCGGGCGCGGAAACATGATGGGCACGATGTCGCTGGCCGACTGCGGCGCGCTGCAGGCTTCCATGACCTCATCGAGCCGGGCTGCATGGTGGTCGCGCAGCTGGCCGATGCGCACGTGCAGGCCGCGAAACGGCTTGCCGTGCGAGGGCAGCACCAGGGTGTCGTCCGGCAGGTCGGCATAGGCCGACAGCGAGTCGAGGTATTGCTGCACCGGATTGGATTCCGGCTCCACGGCGAATACCGAGACGTTGGTGGAAATGCGCGGCAGCACCATGTCGCCGGCGATCAGGATGTTGCGCTTGGCGCTGTAGAGCGCGATATGCTCCGGCGAATGGCCAAAGCCGGCAATGGCGCGCCACTCGTCGCCGCCGATCTGCAGCAGCTGGCCGTCATGCAGCCGGCGATAGCTCTGCGGCACCGACGGCACCAGCCGGGCATAGTAGGCGCGGCGCGCGCCGAGCTGCTCCAGCAGCCCAGGGTCGGTCAGGCCGTGGCGCGCAAAGTGCGGCACCATGGCCGTGCCTTCCACGCCCGGCAGCGAGGCCGCCATCATGCGGGCGAAGCCGAATTCGCCGGTGCTCATCCACAACGGCGCGTTCCAGCGCTGGCACAGCCAGTCGGCCAGGCCGACATGGTCCGGATGGCAATGGGTGACCAGCACCCGGATGATGGGCAGGCCGCGCAGTTCGGTGGCGAAGATGCGTTCCCACGCCTCGCGGGTGGCGTCGCTGGAAATGCCGCAATCGATCACGGTCCAGCCGCGCACCGGGCCGGTTTCCGTCTCGATCTCGTCTTCCAGCAGCCACAGGTTGATGTGGTTCAGCGCAAAGGGCAGGCCCATGCGCAGCCAGCGCAGGCCGGGTGCGATCTCCAGGGTGGAACCGGTGTCGGGCAGGGTTTCGCCCAGCGGATAATCAAGTTGCGCTTCGAGAGGATTCATGGCGTCGGAAGGAAGGGGCGGGCGGAAGCTGCAGGATTCACATTTGCGGCACGCCCGCCTACAATGGGCGATTAGTTGACGTTTACGTAAACGCACATTCTAGGACACCAGCCCGTTTTCTGCAGAGAACACTTCATGCCCACCTATACCATCACCGAACTTGCCCGGGAATTCGACATCACGCCGCGCGCCATCCGGTTCTATGAGGATCAGGGCTTGCTCACGCCGAAACGGGAGGGCGCTGGCGGCCGCACCCGGGTCTACAGCGCGCGCGAGCGCACCCGGCTGAAGCTGACGCTGCGCGGCAAGCGCCTGGGCCTGACGCTCTCTGAAATCAAGAGCCTGGTCGACATGTACGAGTCGCCCAAGGATTCGGCGGCCCAGTTGAACCGCTTCCTGCTGGTGCTGGCGCGGCACCGGGAAATGCTGGAACAGCAGCGCGAGGACCTGGAAGTCACGCTGGCCGAAATCGCTGCCCACGAGGAACAGTGCCGCAGCATGCTGGCTGGCGAGAAACCCGCCGGCGAAGACAAGCCAGCGAAAAAGAGCGCCGCCAAACGCAGTACCCGGCAAACCGAAAATGCCTGACTGGCGCGGCGATCTGGCTTGACGTTTACGTAAACGTCAACGCGGCGTATCATCCCGACCAACCTTCATTCCCCCTTCAGCGAGGCAGCAATGATCAATCTCCCGGGTTTAACCTTTGACCATGGCGAAGACATCGCCGCGCTGCGCGAGACGGTGCAGCAGTTCGCGCAGGACCAGATCGCGCCGCGCGCCGCCGAGATCGACCGCACCGACCAGTTTCCGATGGACCTGTGGAAAAAGATGGGCGAGCTGGGCCTCCTGGGCATCACGGTGGACGAGGAGTACGGCGGCAGCGCCATGGGCTACCTGGCCCACATCGTGGCCATGGAGGAAATCTCACGCGCCTCGGCCTCGGTCGGCCTGTCCTACGGCGCCCACTCCAACCTGTGCGTGAACCAGATCCGCCGCAACGGCAGCGACGAGCAGAAGGCGAAATACCTGCCCAAACTGATCTCCGGCGAACACGTCGGCGCGCTGGCCATGTCGGAGCCCAATGCCGGCTCGGACGTGGTGTCGATGAAGCTGCGCGCCGACTTCCGTGGCGACCGCTGGGTGCTCAACGGCAGCAAGATGTGGATCACCAACGGCCCGGATGCGGACGTGCTGGTGGTGTATGCCAAGAACGATATCGAGGCCGGCCCGCGCGGCATGACGGCCTTTTTGATCGAGAAGAACTTCAAGGGTTTCTCGGTGGCGCAGAAGCTCGACAAGCTGGGCATGCGCGGCTCGCACACCGGCGAGCTGGTGTTCCAGGACTGCGAGGTGCCGGCGGAAAACGTGCTGGGCGGGCTGGGACGCGGCGTGAACGTGCTGATGTCGGGGCTGGACTACGAGCGCACGGTGCTGTCGGGCGGGCCGCTGGGCATCATGTCGGCCTGCATGGACGCGGTGGTGCCGTATGTGCACGACAGGAAGCAGTTCGGCCAGCCGATCGGCGAATTCCAGCTGATGCAGGGCAAGCTGGCCGACATGTATTCGACGATGATGGCCTGCCGCGCCTATGTGTACGCGGTGGGCCAGGCCTGCGACCGGGCGAAGACGCCGGACGCGGTGCGGGCGTTGAGGAAGGACGCGGCGGGCGCGATTTTGTACTCGGCGGAGAAGGCGACCTGGATGGCGGGCGAGGCGATCCAGGCGCTGGGCGGCAACGGCTACATCAACGAGTACCCGGTGGGCCGGCTGTGGCGCGACGCCAAGCTCTACGAGATCGGCGCCGGCACCAGCGAGATCCGCCGCATGCTGATCGGCCGCGAACTGTTTGCCGAGACCCGGTAAGCGGCGGTGCAGCAAAGTTCGATACACTCCGGGGATATTTTCTTTCAGCAGGCGCGGGCCATGAAGAACACGTTCCCGAAACTCCTGTCGTCGCAGATTGCGTTCGACATCGCGCGCACGGTGCTCGATGGCTTCGACAAGCACTACCGGCTGTTCCGCAAGACCAGCATGGCGGGCAAGCAGCTTTTCGAGCAGGCCGACTGGCTGGCGCTGCAGCAGGGCGCGCGCGACCGCATCGCCTTCTATGACAGGCGGGTGCAGGAATGCGTGCAGGCGCTGGAGGACGAATACGACCCGGAAGACCTGACCGACAGCGTCTGGCGCGAGGTCAAGCTGCACTACATCGGCCTGCTCACCAACCACAAGCAGCCGGAACTGGCCGAAACCTTTTTCACCTCGGTCTGCTGCCACATCCTGCACCGCAGCTACTTTCACAACGACTTCATCTTCGTGCGGCCGGCGGTGTCGACCGACTACATCGAGCCGGACGAGGCCACGCCGGTCTACCGCGTCTACTACCCCGGCACCGATGGCCTGCGCTACACATTAAAGCGCATCATCACCAACTTCCAGTTGGCCTGCCCGTTCGCCGACCTCGACCGCGATGTCGGCCTGATCGAAGCGCGGCTGCAGGACCTGTTCGGCGCCGCGCCGGCCGAGGCCAATCTGCAGATCCAGGTGCTGGCCGGCCTGTTCTACCGCAACAAGGCTGCCTATGCAGTAGGCAAGGTCATCAATGGCAACCGCGAAGATCCTTTCGTGCTACCCATCCTGCACGGCCCTGATGGACTGTATGTCGATACCGTGCTGTACGACCGCTCGCAGGTGATGGTGATGTTCTCCTTTACCCGCGCCTACTTCCTGGTCGACATGGAAGTGCCGTCGGCCTATGTGCATTTCCTGCGCACCCTGATGCCCAGCAAGCCGCGCAGCGAGATCTACACGGTGCTGGGCCTGCAGAAGCAGGGCAAGGCGCTGTTCTACCGCGACTTCCTGCATCACCTGCGCTATTCATCGGACCGCATTGACATCGCGCCCGGCATACGCGGCCTGGTGATGGTGGTGTTCGCGCTGCCGTCCTTTCCCTATGTGTTCAAGGTGATCAAGGACTTTATACCGGCGCCCAAGGACACCACGCGCGCGCTGGTCAAGGAAAAGTACCAGCTGGTGAAGAACCATGACCGCGTAGGCCGCATGGCCGACACGCTGGAATATTCCAACGTCGCCTTCCCGCGCTCGCGCATCACCGACGAGCTGCTGGCTGACCTGAAGAAGGTGGCGCCCTCGGTGGTCGAGGAAGAGGGCAGCCAGGTCATCATCCGCCACCTGTACATCGAGCGTCGCATGACGCCGCTGAACATCTGGCTGTCCAATGCCGACAAGGCCGGCAACGACGAGGCCATCGAGCATGGCGTGGTGGAGTACGGCAATGCGATCAAGGAACTGGTGGCGGCCAACATCTTCCCCGGCGACATGCTGTACAAGAACTTCGGCGTCACCCGCCATGGCCGCGTGGTGTTCTACGACTATGACGAGATCGAGTACATCACCGACTGCAACTTCCGCCGGATTCCGGCGCCGCGCAACGAGGAAGACGAAATGTCGGACGAGCCCTGGTATCCCGTGGCGAAGAACGACGTGTTCCCGGAACAGTTCGGCACCTTCTTGTTGGGCCATCCCAAGGTACGCAACTATTTTCTGAAGCATCATGCAGACCTGTTCAGTCCCGAGTACTGGCAGGCGCGCAAGGAGCGCATTCTTTCCGGCTACATGGAAGATGTGTTCCCGTATCCGCAGTCCTGCCGTTTTCATCAGCAACAGCAGGCGCAATCCTCATTGACTAACCCGGCGGCGCAAGCCGCCTAATGGAGAGAGAAACATGAACGACCCCATCGTTATCGTCGGCGCAGCGCGCACCCCCATGGGCGCATTCCAGGGCGATTTTTCTTCGCTGTCGGCCAGCGACCTGGGCGCAGTGGCCATCCGCGCCGCGGTCGAGCGCGCCGGCGTGCCGGCCGACCAGGTGCAGGATGTCCTGTTCGGCAACTGCCTGATGGCAGGCCAGGGCCAGGCCCCGGCGCGCCAGGCGGCGATCAAGGCCGGCATCCCGGTATCGGCCGGCGCGGTCACGATGTCCAAGATGTGCGGCTCGGCGATGCAGGCGGTGATCTATGGCCATGATTCCATCGTTGCCGGCACCAACGACGTGGTGGTGGCGGGCGGCATGGAGTCGATGACCAATGCCCCTTACCTGATCCCGAAGGCGCGCGGCGGCTACCGCATCGGCCACGGCATGATGTACGACCACATGATGCTGGACGGCCTCGAAGACGCCTATGAGAAGGGCCGCTCGATGGGCACCTTCGCCGAGGAATGCGTGGCCAAGTATCAGTTCTCGCGCGCCGACCAGGACGCCTTCGCGATCGACTCGGTCAAGCGCGCGCAGGCCGCCACCGCCGACGGTTCCTTCCAGTGGGAGATCGCCCCGGTGACGGTGTCGGGCCGCAATGGCGACACCGTGATCGACAAGGACGAAGGCCCGTTGAAGGCCAAGCTGGACAAGATCGGCGCGCTGAAGCCGGCCTTCAAGAAGGACGGCACCATTACCGCCGCCTCGTCTTCCTCGATCAACGACGGCGCCGCCGCGCTGGTGCTGATGCGTGAATCGACCGCGAAGAAGCTGGGCTGCACGCCGCTGGCGAAAATCGTCGCGCACACCCGTCATTCGCAGGAGCCGAACTGGTTCACCACCGCGCCGGTGGGCGCGATTGCCAAGCTGTATGAAAAGACTGGCTGGAACACCAAGGAAGTCGATCTGTTCGAAGTCAACGAGGCATTTGCCGCGGTGGCAATGGCGGCGATGAACGAGCATGGCATCTCGCACGACAAGATCAACATCCACGGCGGCGCCTGTGCGCTGGGCCATCCTATCGGCGCATCGGGCGCGCGCATCATCGTCACGCTGATTGGCGCGCTGAAGAAGACCGGCGGCAAGCGCGGCGTGGCGGCGCTGTGCATCGGCGGCGGCGAAGCCACCGCGATGGCCATCGAGATGATGTAAGCCATGCCAGCCGCACTGGTGATGGGCGCCTCGCGCGGCATCGGCCGGGAACTGGTACGCCAGTTGCTGGCCGCCAGCTGGCAGGTGCATGCCACCGCGCGCGCGGATGCGGCGCTGTCCGAGCTGCAGGCGGCCGGCGCGATGCCCCTGAAGCTGGACGTGACGCGGCCGGAGTCGCTGGCTGGGCTGGGCTGGCAGCTTGACGACGTCAAGCTGGACCTGGCGATCTACGTCGCCGGCGTCTATGGCCCGCCGCACCAGGGCGCGACTGCGCCGCCGACCCAGGCCGACTTCGATGCCGTGATGCATGCCAATGTGCTGGGGGCGATGCAGGCGTTGCCGCTGGTGGCGCCGATGGTGGAGCAGGCGGGTGGACGGTTCGTGGTCATCAGCAGCGAGATGGGCAGCATAGGCGGGACCGAAAGCAGCCATGGCTGGATCTATCGCGCGTCCAAGGCTGCGCTGAACATGGCGGTGAAGAGTGCCTCCTTCGATTATCCGAAGGCGACCTTGCTGGCGATGTCGCCGGGGTGGGTGAGGACGGACATGGGGGGCGAGGATGCGTCGCTGTCGGTGGAGGACAGCGTGGCGGGGATGCTGAAGGTGATTTTGGCGCGGCGGCGCGAAGAGAGCGGTAGCTTCTGGAATCATGCCGGGAGGCAGGTGGCGTGGTGACGGGAGGGGCTCTGCCGGGCGGGGCTTTGTAGCGTGCAATGTCCTTTCGGGGTGGAGCCTATGAGCTGCGACACCTTAGCGAAGTTGCAGTTGCAGTTGCTTTTGACGTACGCGCAGCGACAGTTGCAGTTGCAGTTGCAGTTGCAGTTGCAGTTGCTTTTGAAGTTGCTTTTGAAGTTGCCGTTGCTTTTAAATCCCGTTGAGCGCGCCGTGACGTCGGTGCGTGGAGCGGGAAAAGGTGCGGCGTCTGTCTGAGCCAAGCGCAGCTTGGCGAGTTTAGCCGCGCCCCGCTCCATGCATCGACGGCACGGGAACCCTCGCGCAGCGAGGGCGCGATCACCGGGTCGCCTTTTCTTGCCTACTTCTTTTGGCGAAGCAAAAGAAGTAGGTCGCCCGCCGGGGCGAACTCCCGGCCTGGTCATGACGATAGTGCAGTCGCGTTGCTTCACCCGCCGTAAAGACGTCACTGCAAAGCAGCAGTTGCTTTTGAAGTTGATGTTTGAAGTTTGAAGTTTCAATACGAACATCAACATCAACATCAACATCAACATCGACAGTGCTGCCCAGGCGTTGCCAGGTGACGCAAGGCGGCTGCACTGCCGTGGAGACAAGCCGGGAGTCCGTCCCGGCAGCCGGGTCACTTTTTTTGCTTCGCCAAAAAAAGTAACCAAAAAAAGGCGACCCGGTGATCGCGCCCCGCTAACGCGGGGTTCCCGTGTCAGCGGTACCCGGAGCGGGGCGCGGCTAAACTCGCCAAGCTGCGCTTGGCTCAGACAGACGCCGCACCTTTTCCCGCTCCGGGCACCGCTGACACGGCGCGCTCAACGGGACTTCACTGCAACGGCAACTGCAACTGCAACTGCAACTGCAACTGCAACTGTCGCTGCGCGTACGTCAAAAGCAACGGCAACTGTCGCTGCGCGTACGTCAAAAGCAACGGCAACTGTCGCTGCGCGTACGTCAAAAGCAACGGCAACTGTCGCTGCGCGTAACTGCATCAATGATGTCGCCATCGCGACCAACCAGAAAGGAGACCTTCTCATGGTCCTATCAGAACAGCACCAGATGATCCGCGATGCCCTCCGTACCTTCTCCCGCGAGCGGCTCGCCCCGAACGCCGCCCGGTGGGACCGCGAGCATCATTTCCCAAAGGAGGAACTGAAGGAACTCGCCGCCCTCGGCGCCTTCGGGGTCGCGGTGCCCGAGGAGCTGGGCGGTGCGGGACTGGACTATGTCGCGCTGGCGCTGGTGCTGGAAGAAATCGCCGCCGGCGACGGCGGAACCTCGACCGTGATTTCAGTGAATAACTGCCCGGTGTGCAGCATCGCGATGATGTATGCCAACCCCGCCCAGCAGCAGCAGTGGCTGCGCCCGCTGGCACAGGGCGAGATGCTGGGCGCGTTCTGCCTGACCGAGCCGCATGCCGGCAGCGATGCCTCGTCGCTGAAGACGACAGCCGTGCGCGACGGCGACCATTACGTGCTCAACGGCGTCAAGCAATTCATCACCAGCGGCAAGCATGCCGATGTCGCCATCGTGATGGCCGTGACCGATAGGGAGGCGGGCAAGAAGGGCATCAGCGCCTTCTGGGTGCCCACCGCCACCCCCGGTTATATCGTGGCGCGGCTGGAAGAGAAGATGGGCCAGCATTCCTCGGACACCGCGCAGATCATCTTCGAGAACTGCCGGGTGCCGGCGCGGAACCTGATCGGCGAGGAAGGCATGGGCTATCGCATCGCGCTGTCGGGACTGGAAGGCGGCCGCATCGGTATTGCCTCCCAGGCGGTCGGCATGGCACGCGCGGCGTTCGAGGCGGCGCTGGCATATGCGAAGGAGCGCACCAGCTTCGGCCAGACGCTGTTCGAGCACCAGGCCGTGCAGTTCCGGCTGGCCGACATGGCCACGCAGATCGAGGCGGCGCGGCAGATGATCCTGCATGCGGCCAGCATGAAGGACGCCGGGCTGCCCTGCCTGAAGGAAGCGGCGATGGCCAAGCTGTTTGCCACCGAGATGGCCGAGCGGGTCTGCTCGGATGCGATCCAGGTGCATGGCGGCTATGGCTACGTCAGCGACTTTCCGGTCGAGCGCATCTACCGCGATGTGCGCGTCTGCCAGATCTACGAGGGAACCAGCGACATCCAGAAAATACTGATTGCCCGCGCGCTGGGCTAAAAAGCGCGAACCAAAACGACAAGGAGACTCCCATGGCCGGACCGATCGACTTCTACTTCGACTTTTCCTCGCCCTATGCCTATTTCGCCGCCAGCCGCATCGAGCAGCTGGCGGTCGACAATGGCCGGCTGGTGCAATGGCATCCGGTGCTGCTCGGCGTGGTGTTTCGCACCGTCGGCACCGCGGCGCTGACCAGCTACCCGCTCAAGGGCGAGTATTCCTTCCATGATTTCGAGCGCACTGCGCGCTTTCACGGCATACCGTACAATCGGCCGCCGCGTTTTCCGCTGCCGACCCAGGTCGCCGCCCGCGCCATGCTGTGGACCGCCGAGCACGTCGGCGAGGCGCGCGCCATCGAACTGGCGCAGGCGCTGTTTCGCGCCATGTTCGTCGATGGCGTGGCGATCGACGAGGAGAAGGAAGTGACCAGGATCGGGGCCGCGCTCGGCCTGGACCCGGATGCGCTGGCGGCGGGGCAGGACAGCGCGCCGGTGCGCGAGCGGCTGCGCGCCGAAACCCAGGATGCGCTGGCGCGCGGCGTGTTCGGCGCGCCCTTCATGATCGTGGATGGGGAATCCTTCTGGGGATTCGATCGTTTCAACCAGCTCGACGCCTTTCTCAAGGGCGTCCTGCAACGCACAGGAGAATAAGGCTATGACACTGACGACAGGCTACAAGACCATGGTGGAGCAGGCCGAATCGCGCATCAAGGCCTATACCGTGCAGGAAGTGCAGCAGAAGCTGGCCGACCCGCGTGTGCAGCTGGTGGACCTGCGCGACGTGCGCGAGCTGGAACGGGAAGGCGTGATACCGGGCGCCTTCCATGCGCCGCGCGGCATGATTGAATTCTGGATCGACCCCGAGTCGCCGTATTTCAAGCCGCTCTTCGGCGAAGACCGCGAGTTCATCTTCTTCTGCGCCGCCGGCTGGCGCAGCGCGCTCACCACCGACACCGTGCAGACCATGGGCCTGAAGCCGGTGGCGCATATCGCCGGCGGCTTCTCCGCCTGGAAGGCGGCCGGCGCGCCGGTCGAGCAGAAGCCGGCAAAGGCCGCCAAGGCATGAAGCAGCGCGGCGCATCCACGGCATGCCCGTGCGGCGGCGGGCAGTATGACAGCTGCTGCGGCCGCTGGCATCGCGGCGCGCCCGCGCCAACGGCGGCCGAACTGATGCGCTCGCGCTACAGCGCCTATGCGATGGGCCTCCATGACTACCTGGCGGCAACCTGGCATCCGCGCACCCGGCGGCCGCTGTCCGAGCTGCAGGAAGATGGCGCGGCCCGCTGGCTGGGGCTGGAACTGCGTGCGGCCGAGGAACGCGGGGACGAGGCGACGGTCGAATTCGTCGCCCGCTACAAGACCGGCGGGCGCGCCCACCGCCTGCATGAAGTCAGCCGCTTTCTGCGCGAACAAGGGCGCTGGTTTTACCTTGACGGCACTTTTCCAGAAAGACAGGCATGACGACAACACCGAACAGCAGCGCCAGCGATGAATGGATGGCGCGCAGCCTCAAAAGCGTGTGGCACCCCTGCACGCAGATGCAGCACCATGAAACCATGCCGCTGGTGGCCCTGTCCCATGGCCGCGGCGCATGGCTGTACGACCACGAGGGGCAGCGCTATCTCGACGCCATCAGTTCCTGGTGGGTCAACCTGTTCGGCCATGCGAATGCCCGCATCAATGCCGCGCTGAAGGACCAGCTCGACCTCCTGGAGCATGCGATGCTGGCCGGCTTCACCCATGAGCCGGTGGTGATGCTGTCCGAGCAGCTGTCGGCCCGCACCGGCGGCGCGCTCGGGCATTGCTTCTATGCGTCCGACGGCGCGTCGGCGGTGGAGATCGCGCTGAAGATGAGCTTTCATTCCTGGCGCAACCAGGGTTACACCGACAAGCTGGAATTCGTCTGCCTGCAGGGCAGCTACCACGGCGAGACCATCGGCGCGCTGTCGGTAACCGACGTGAAGCTGTTCCGCGACGCCTACGGGCCGCTGCTGCGCGGCGTGCATGTGGTGCCGACGCCGGATGCGCGCAATGCGCTGGATGGCGAGACGCCGGTGGACGTGGCCATGCGCGCCGCCGCGGCGCTGGAAACCCTGCTGCAGCAGCGCGCCGGCCGCATTGCCGCCATCATCGTCGAGCCGCTGGTGCAGTGCGCGGCCGGCATGGCCATGCATGACCCGGCCTACCTGCGTGAGGTGCGCAAGCTGTGCGACCGTTACGGCGTGCACCTGATCGCCGACGAGATCGCGGTCGGCTGCGGCCGCACCGGCAGCTTCTTCGCCTGCGAGCAGGCCGGCATCTGGCCCGACTTCCTGTGCCTGTCCAAGGGCATATCCGGCGGCTACCTGCCGCTGTCGCTGGTGATGAGCAGCGATGCGGTCTACCAGTCGTTCTACGACAACGACATTGCACGCGGCTTCCTGCATTCCCATTCCTATACCGGCAATCCGCTGGCCTGCCGGGCCGCGCTGGCGACGCTGGCCATTTTCGACGAGGACGATGTGATCAACCGCAACCGCCAGCGCGCCGCCGAACTGTCGGCCGCGCTGGCGCCGCTGGCGGAGGATGCGCGCATCGCCAACTTCCGCAACCGCGGCATGATCTGGGCCTTCGATGTGAAGGTCGAGCCGAGCGGCTTCGCACGCCGCTTCTTCACCGCCGCGCTGAAGCATGAGCTGCTGCTGCGGCCGATCGGCCGCACGGTCTACCTGATGCCGCCCTACGTGCTGGACGAGGCAGAAACCGCGCTGCTGGCCGAGCGCACGATGGCCGTACTGGACGAGGTGATGCCCGCATGAACGAACTGTTGAACCGCCTGCAGGCCGGCCTGGACGCGCTGGATGCGCAATCGCTGCGCCGCCGCCGGCGCACCGTGCATACCCGCTGCGCGCCCGATACCGACGCCGACGGCCAGCCGCTTTTGGCCTTCTGCAGCAACGACTATCTCGGCCTGGCCTCGCATCCGGCCATCGTCGCCGCCTTGCAGGAAGGCGCAGCGCGCTATGGCGCCGGCAGCGGCGCCTCGCACCTGATCAGCGGCCACAGCCTGGCCCATGCCAAGGTGGAGGACGAGCTGGCGGCATTCATGGCGCCGCACCTGGAAGCGCCGCGCGCGCTGCTGTTTTCCACCGGCTACATGGCCAACCTGGCGGTGCTGTCGGCGCTGGGCGGGAAGGACGCCGAGCTGTTTTCCGAAGAACTCAACCATGCCTCGCTGATCGATGGCGCCAGGCTGTCGCGCTCCCAGGTCAGCGTCTATCCGCATGGCGACCTCGACGCGCTGGAAGGGCTGCTCAGGGCCAGCCGCGCCCAGAACCGCATCGTGGTCACCGACAGCGTCTTCAGCATGGACGGCGACATCGCGCCGCTGCCGCAACTGCTGGCGCTGTGCGAGCGCCATGGCGCCTGGCTGGTGGTGGACGATGCGCATGGCTTCGGCGTGCTGGGCGCGCAGGGCCGCGGCGCGCTGGAGCATTTCAAGCTGCGCTCGCCGCAGCTGGTGTACATGGGCACGCTGGGCAAGGCGGCCGGCGTGTCCGGCGCCTTCGTCGCGGCGCATGACACCGTCATCGAATGGCTGGTGCAGCGGGCCCGTCCCTACATCTACACCACGGCCTCGCCGCCGGCGCTGGCCCATGCGCTGTCGGCCAGCCTGGCGCTGATCGCCGGCGAGGAGGGCGCCATGCGCCGCGCCCGCCTGAACCTGCTGGTGGCGGGCTTTCGCGCCGCGCTGCGGCTCAAGCGCTGGCAACTGATGCCATCCGATACCGCGATCCAGCCGGTCTGCATCGGCGCATCAGGCACGGCGCTGGCCGCCGGCGCGGCATTGCAGCGCGGCGGCTACTGGGTGCCGGCGATCCGTCCGCCAACGGTGCCCCGCAATACCGCCCGGCTGCGCGTGACCTTCTCGGCCGCGCATGCGCCGGAAGACATGCAGCGTTTGGTCAACGCGCTGCGGCTGGCGGAGGAGGAATGCGATGACAACTGACAGCAGGCAACCCGCCTGGTTCGTTGCCGGCACCGATACCGAGATCGGCAAGACCTTAGTCGCCAGCGCGCTGACCCATGCCTGCGCCGCCAGCGGCCTGCGCACCGCCGCGATGAAGCCGGTCGCGGCCGGTGCCGAGTGGCGCGACGGCGAACTGCATAACGACGACGTGGCCCAGCTTGCCGCCGCCGACAGCGCCGGCCTGCCGCGCGCCTGGACCACGCCCTACCTGCTGCGCGAAGCCGCGGCGCCGCATATCGCGGCGGCGCTGGAAGGCGTCTCCTTCGATCCGGCCCATCTGCTGGCCTGCTATCGCCAGGTGGCCGCCGCCGCCGACGCGGTGGTGGTCGAGGGCGTGGGAGGATTCCGGGTGCCGCTCACCGACGGCTTCGACACCGCCGACCTGGCGCAATTGCTGGCATTGCCGGTCGTGCTGGTAGTCGGCATGCGGCTAGGCTGCATCAGCCATGCGCTGCTGACCGCCGAGGCAGTCGCCGCGCGCGGACTGACGCTGGCCGGCTGGGTCGCCAACACGCCGGCTGCGGCCATGCCGCATCTGGACGCCAATATCGAGGCGCTGGCCGCAAGGCTGCCGGCGCCGCTTCTGGGCCGGGTACCGCGGCTGGCGCAGCCCAGCGCCGCCGCCGCTGCCGCCTGCCTGGACTTCACCTGCCTGCCGGGCTGGCCCCGGACAGGCGCTGCCTCACTTTGAAAAAGGACATACCGATGTCGGCTCAACCGATCACCTTCCATGCCTGCCCCAAGCCCATCGCCGCCGACACCTGGCCGGTCGACGCCGTGCTGGCCCTGTTCGACCTGCCGTTCAACGAGCTGATGCTGCGCGCCCAGCAAATCCACCGCGAGCATTTCGATCCGACCGAAGTGGAACTGGCCACGCTGCTGTCGATCAAGACCGGCGGCTGCCCGGAAGACTGCGGCTATTGCCCGCAGGCGGCGCGCTACGACACCGGCGTGACCGCGCAGAAGATCCTGCCGCTGGACACCGTGCTGGAAGCCGCGCGCGCGGCCAGGGCCGAAGGCGCCACCCGCTTCTGCATGGGCGCCGCCTGGCGCGAGCCCAAGGACCGCGATCTCGACCATGTCGAGGAAATGGTGCGCGAGGTCAAGGCGCTGGGCATGGAGACCTGCGTCACGCTGGGCATGCTGGCCGAGCACCAGGCGCAGCGTTTGAAGGACGCCGGCCTGGATTACTACAACCACAATCTCGACACCGCGCCCGAGTTCTATGAAAACATCATCAGCACCCGCGACTACCAGGACCGCCTGGACACGCTGGGCCGGGTGCGCGGCGCCGGCATCAAGGTCTGCAGCGGCGGCATCGTCGGCATGGGCGAGACCCGGCTGCAGCGCGCCGGCCTGATTGCGCAGCTGGCCAACATGGAGCCCTATCCGGAATCGGTGCCGATCAACCACCTGGTGCAGGTGCCGGGCACGCCGCTGTATGGCCAGGATACGCTGGACCCGCTGGAATTCGTGCGCACCATCGCGGTGGCGCGCATCACCATGCCTCGCGCGCGGGTGCGGCTGTCAGCCGGCCGCCGCCAGCTTGGCGACGCAGTGCAGGCGATGTGCTTCATGGCCGGCGCCAATTCCATCTTCTACGGCGACAAGCTGCTGGTGACCGGCAACCCGGAAGTGGAAGAGGACCGCGCGCTGCTGGAGCGGCTGGGCCTGAAGGCCAAACACGCGCATACCGACGCGCGCTGCGAAGTCACGCAAGCTGCGGCACAGTAAGCAGCCGGCACCAACCAACGACAAGAAACATAGGAGACCACGAGGCATCATGAAGATAGTGTTCCATGCAACCGGCGGCAGGCCGGAACCCTGGCTGGCCGACCTGGCCGCCAGCATCCCCGGCGCCGATGTGCGCGCCTGGCAGGAAGGCGACGATGCGCCGGCCGACTATGCGGTGGTGTGGCAGCCGCCGCGCGCCATGCTTTCCGGCCGCACCGACCTGAAGGCCATCTTCAACCTCGGCGCCGGCGTCGACGGCATCATGGCGCTGGGCGATGCGCTGCCGGCCGGCGTGCCGGTGGTGCGGCTGGACGATGCCGGCATGGGCGTGCAGATGGCCGAGTACGTCAGCCATGCGGTGCTGCGCTATTTCCGGCGCTTCGATGAATATGCGATGCAGCAGCAGGCGGGGCAGTGGCGCTTCCTGAAGCCGCATGACAAGCGCAGCTTCACGGTCGGCATCCTCGGCCTGGGCATCCTCGGCAGCCGCATTGCGCAAAGCCTGCGCGATTTCGGCTTTCCCCTGCATGGCTGGAGCCGCAGCCCGAAGGATGTGGCGGGCGTGACCTGCCATGCCGGCGAGGAAGGGCTGGACGCCTTCCTGGCGGCCAGCAAGGTGCTGGTCTGCATCCTGCCGCTGACGGAAGAAACCCGCGGCATCCTGAGCCGCGCCACGCTGGAAAAGCTGCCGCGGGGCGCTTATCTCGTCAACGTGGCCCGCGGCGCGCACCTGGTCGAGGAAGACCTGCTGGCGCTGGTGCAGTCGGGCCACATTGCCGGCGCCACGCTGGACGTGTTCCGCGAGGAGCCGCTGCCGCCGGCGCACCCGTTCTGGCAGGAGCCGCGCATCACCATCACGCCGCATGCGGCCGCCGTGACCCTGCGCGGCGACAGCGTGCGCCAGATCGCCGGCAAGATCGCCCAGCTGCAGCGCGGCGAAGCTATTGCCGGCGTGGTCGATCCACAGAAAGGATACTGAAATGGCACTCCCTGAATTGCCGAAGAAGGTCAAGATCGTCGAGGTCGGTCCGCGCGACGGCCTGCAGAATGAAAAGGAAACCATACCGGCCGAGATCAAGATCGAACTGGTCAACCGGCTGACCGCGGCCGGCTTTCCGAATATCGAGGCGGCATCCTTCGTGTCGCCGAAATGGGTGCCGCAGATGGCGACCTCGACCGAGGTCATGGCCGGCATCAGCCGCAAGCCCGGCGTGGTGTACTCGGCGCTGGCGCCCAACATGAAGGGCTTCGAGGCGGCGCTGGCCGCCGGCGCCGACGAGATCGTGATCTTCGGCGCGGCATCCGAGGCCTTCTCGCAGAAGAACATCAACTGCTCGATCGCGGAATCGATCGAGCGCTTCCGCGACGTCGCCGAAGCGACCAAGGAGCACAAGCTGCGCCTGCGCGCCGCGGTCAGCTGCGCCTTCGGCTGTCCCTACCAGGGCGAGGTGCCGCTGGACGCGGTGGCCGACGTGGTGGCCCGCCTGCGCGACCTGGGCTGCGACGAGATCGACATCGCCGACACCATCGGCGTGGCCACGCCGAAGAAGGTGCACGAGGTAATGCCGCGGGTGATTCGCGAGTTTCCGATCGCGGGCCTGTCCGGCCATTTCCACGATACCTACGGCCAGGCGGTGGCCAATATCTACGCCAGCCTGGAAGTGGGCATCAGCATCTTCCATTCCTCCGTGGCTGGCCTGGGCGGCTGCCCGTATGCCAAGGGCGCCACCGGCAATGTCGCCACCGAGGATGTGCTCTACCTGATGCAGGGGCTGGGCATCGAGACCGGCGTGGACCTGAACGCGGTGGTTGATGCCGGCCAGTTCATCGCCGGTCATCTCGGCAGGCGGGCCGCCAGCCGGGTCGGCAATGCGATCGCCGCGAAGCGTTCGCAATGATCCTGTTCGATCCGGACGCGCCCGGCCCGGCGCCGTCGCCCTGCATCAGCCTCTGCCAGATGGATGAGGGCACCGGCCTGTGCGTCGGCTGCCAGCGCACGATCGAGGAGATCGTCGCGTGGGGCAGCGCGTCGGACGCCGAGCGGCGTGCGGTATGGCGCGAGATTGCGCGCCGGCGCGACGCGATGTTTGATGACGATGCCGCCTAAAGGACACCATGCAGATCGGTTTTTACCAGCCTGAAAAGACAGTCACCGGCCCTGCCTACGGGCCTGGCTTCAAGGTCATGGCCACCGTGCTGTGCGCCGTGCTGGCGGGCTATGGCACCACGGTGGCGCTGCGCTATCCGCTGCTGCAATACGGCATCGGCGTGCAGTTGCTGCTGCTGGGCGCGGCGCTGATGCTGGGCGTGAGCTATTACTGGTTCCTGCGCTCGGTGGTGATCATCGACGAGCGCGGCATCCGCCAGACCTGGATGTTCAACCGCCAGGTCGAATGGCGCGACGTGCGCAGCGCCAAGATGATAGGCATACCCTTCTTCACCTGGCTGTTTCCGCCGCGGCTGGTGGTGCGCACCGGGAACGCCTTCGCCACCTTCAATGGCGGCAGCAAGCCGGTGCTCATCGAATTTGCCAAGATCTCCCTTGCCTACCAGATGAAAAAATGAGCCTGCCCGATTCCATGCATGTGCTGCAGCGCGGCTGGCTGTCGTCCAACAACATCCTGTTCATCGGCCGCGAGCAGACCGCGCTGGTCGACAGCGGCTATGCCACCCATGCGCCGCAGACGCTGCAGCTGGTGGCGCACCTGCTGCAGGGCCGGCCGCTGGACCTGCTGCTCAACACCCATACCCATTCCGACCATGTCGGCGGTAACGCCGCGCTGCAAGACGCTTATGGTTGCCGCACCCTCATTCCGGCTGCGGAAGCGCCGGCGGTGCGCGACTGGAACGAAGATGCGCTGAGCTACCGCGCCACCGGCCAGTATTGCCCGCGCTTTCGCTTCGACGCCACCATGGCGGCCGGCGACACCCTGATGCTGGGTGACATGGCATGGCAGGTGCTGGGCGCGCCGGGACATGATCCGCATTCGCTGATCCTGTACTGCCCGTCCCAGCGCATCCTGATCTCGGCCGATGCGCTGTGGGAAAACGGCTTCGGCGTGATCTTCCCCGAACTGGAAGGCGAGCCGGGCTTCGACGCCACCCGCGCCACGCTGGAACAGATCGCCGCGCTCGACGTGCGCCTGGTCATTCCCGGCCACGGCGCGCCGTTTTCCGACGTTGCCGGCGCGCTGCAGCGGGCGTTCAGGCGCCTGGACTACCTGGCGGCCGATCCGGCGCGCAATGCGCAGAACGGGATCAAGGTGCTGGTCAAGTTCCGGCTGCTGGAGAAGAAGCGCATTCCATTGACGGAGCTGCGGCAGTGGATGCATGACGTGCCCCTGCTGGCAACGTCGAACCGCATGCATCTGTGCATGGAAGAAGCGGCACTGGCCGACTGGACTGCGTCGCAACTGGTCAGGGCCGGGGTCGCCAGGGTCGAACAGGGCATGCTGGTGGACTGCTGAAAGCGGGCCTGCCTTTCCGGGTTTTCGTCCGGCGCAATATAGCGGCAGCCCATTCTCGATCGACGCATGATCAAGGAAAATTGTTGCAATTTTTCACTTAACAAAAAGTTATTTGTTAACACTCTAAGTGCTTTTGCGAAACATTTGTCCATATTCCCTAGAATTGTCGATCCAGCAATATTGCTGGGTATCTTCCAGGGAAAATCATGAAACCAAAATCCATTATCTCGGCGCTGGTTCTTGCGCTTCCGGCGCTCGCCGCCACTTCCGCCCTGGCTGCCGACGCAGCCGCCTGCCCCCCGTTCTACGTCGGCGGCGGCCTGGGCGTTTCCAACTTCAAGACCGATTGCCCCAGCGGCGCCTCCTGTTCCAATCCTGACGTCAATTTCAAGCTGCTGACCGGCTACCAGTTCTCTCCCAACTTCGCGATCGAAGGCAGCTACGCCAATTACGGCAGCATCAAGGCAAACTATGACAACGGCAAGGCAACGGCGCGGCTGCATACCTTCACCCTCGCCGGCCTGGGCATCGTTCCACTGAGCAATGAGGCGCAGGCTTTTGCCAGGGTCGGCATGCATTTTTCCAGGGGCAAAGGCACCTGGGACTATCCGGGCGCCGACTACGACCATTCAGAAAGCTATAGCAAGAATGGGCTGCTGCTGGGCCTTGGCCTGCAATACGACTTCGCCAAGAACATCACGGGCCGCTTCGAATATGAACGGCTGCATTTCGGCGCCAATCCCCTGAGCCTGGACAAAACCAACCTGAACGTCTTCAGCCTGAGCCTGCTGTACAAGTTCTGACCCTGCTGTTCAGCCCGGACCGAAGTACACGGTTCGGGTTGCAATGATTGCCACCCCTGCCATTGCGCCACAAGCGCTTTTCCTGTCTTCCTGCCCGCATCAAGCCAGCCTTCCTCAGCGTCCCGAAAACAACGCACGACCGTACTTTTTGTGCCCTATAATCTGCTGCGCCGGTCAGCGATCGGCTGATCCGCAATTCATTAATCCTATCCTGTGAGGTTGCCATGGCATTGCCCCTTGCGCTGCAAAACCTGCGTCTTCCCGTCATCGGATCGCCCCTGTTCATTGCCAGCGGTCCGGCGCTGGTGACAGCACAGTGCAAGGCCGGCATCGTCGGCTCCTTCCCCGCGCTGAATGCGCGCCCGGCCGAGTTGCTCGATACCTGGCTGACCCAGATCCAGAACGAGCTGGCGGAATACGGCAAGGCCCATCCCGATGCCAGGATTGGCCCGATTGCCGTCAACCAGATCGTTCACCAGTCCAATGACAGGCTGGCGCATGACGTGGAAGTCTGCGTGCGGCACCGGGTTCCCATCATCATTTCTTCGCTGCGCGCGCCGCCGAAGGAAATGATGGATGCGATCCACAGCTATGGCGGCATCGTGCTGCATGACGTGATTTCGATCCGCCATGCGAAGAAGGCGCTGGAGGCGGGCGTGGATGGCCTGATCCTGGTGGCGGCGGGCGCGGGCGGCCATGCGGGTGCGCTGTCGCCATTTGCGCTGGTGGGCGAGGTGCGCAAGTTCTTCAGCGGCCCGATTGCGCTGTCCGGGTCAATCGCCACCGGCGACGCGATCCTGGCCGCGCAGGCCATGGGCGCGGACTTCGCCTATATCGGTTCGCGCTGGCTGGCAACGAAGGAGTCGAATGTCGACGACGCCTACCGCCAGGCCATTGTCGAATCAAGCGCCGCCGACATTGTCTATACCAACCTGTTTACCGGTGTGCATGGCAATTACCTGAAGAAGTCCATCGTCACCGCCGGCCTCGACCCGGAGAACCTGCCGCAGGCCGACAAAAGCGTGATGAACTTCGGCTCGGGCGGCGGCGCCAAGGCCAAGGCCTGGCGCGACATCTGGGGCGCCGGCCAGGGCGTGGGCCTGATGGACGACGTGCCCACGGTGGCCGAAGTGGTTGAACGCCTTTCCAATGAATATGCCGCGGCGCGCCAGCGCCTGGCGCTGTAAGGAGAAGATCATGCCCAAAGCCTATGTCGTTGCCGAAATCCAGGTCAGCAATCCCGAGGGCTATGCCGACTATCGTGCGCTGTCGACGGCTTCCGTTGCGCAGTACGGCGGCGTCTGGCTGGCCCGCGGCGGCCAGCGCGTCCAGTGCGAGGGCGGCGACGCGCAGCACAATGAAAACTGGCGCACCGTGGTGGTGGAATATCCGTCGCTGGAACAGGCGCGTGCCTGGTACAACTCGCCGGAATACACCCGTGCCAGGGAGATACGGCAGGCGCATTCGATAGGGCGGCTGTTTATCGTGGAAGGGATATAGAGCAGCCTTGGCTGGACTGGCTTGATCAAGCCGGCCGCGTTGTCCGCGGCACGGCCTTGCGCCTGCCTGCCATGGTTCGCCATGGCCGCTGGGCAGCGCCTTCTCGCATGCACGCTAGTCATTTTCAACGGAACTGCTTACTGCTTCCAACCGGGAGTCTTCCGTGCAGACCTTTTTATCGCTCGTTTCATTCTTCATGTCCTCCATCCGGTAAGCCTTGTCATCCTTCGCCTCATCGTTCTTCTCGTACTCTTTATTCTTGTCGCTGATCTGTCGAGGAACGAGCTGGGTTACCGAAGCCGTCACCTTGGCGCCATTGCGGCACAGGACAATAAAGGCTGTCAAAGCAGCACCCACCAGGGCACCGGCACTTACGCCGAACACGAAGCCCGCTATCAGAGAATGTCCGTCATTCTCGCCACATGACTGCTTTGGCTGCAGGCTGGCTGGGCCGGTGTTAGATGGCTGGGCCGTGCAATTGATTCGATATTGCGGCTCCAGCGCGCGCATGCGGGATGCGCTCACCCATACGAAGTCTTCGGTCGCATTGACATAGGCCGGACTGAGCATGTTGGCCAGTGATTCGATTGCCTCCGGGGGCAGAATGACCACATTACCCTTGTCTGACGTTGACAGCACCGTATCGAGCAACACCTTTCCGTCGCATAGCGAATGCACGGGAACGCAGTTCGCTTCCGCGTCGCAGGGAAATCTCTCCAGTACGTCAGGGCTTGCGGTGAAGGTGCGCATGCCTTGTTCAAAAAGGTAAGACAGCATCATCTTCAACCGGCCGGCTTGCTGTAGATCGCCAGGCTGGGCCGACTCGAGAAAGACAAGCAGATCGTCCACTGCCTGCGTGGCCGGATCGAACGAAGGCGTTACCATCCAACTGGCTCTGCTGTCCGGCTCCGATGCGTTCAGACGCACAAACTGGTGGGAATAGCTTGCATGCAGGCCCAGTGATTCAACCAGTTCCGCGAACCGGTCAATACCGGCAGGAAGCAACGTTGCTCGTTCTATGGGTTCCGGGATATCTCCCGTTCCCTTCTGTCCCAACGCGCTTGCCTCGGCGCCAGGGAAGCGCGGTGTCAGCGCATGCAGTAGCGTTTCTGCGGTGTTCCACAGCCTGGATGCCATCCCAGTGGCTTGTCGCAGCAGCGACTCCCGCTGCGACGGCTGCGCCTCGCGCGAACGGATCCTTGGCTCGTCATACACTGGCAGGCCTGCTTCGAGGCGCTGCTTGCGACAGCGCGCGGCGATCTGTTCCCGCGTCAGCATGGTGCGCTCGGTATGCAGTTCGCCCACGATGTAATTGCCGGCACTGGCCCGGGAGACAATGTTGGAACAGTACTGCGCGCCAAGGTGGGCATACATGTTTGCCCGGGAAAGGGATACCTTGCTTTCGTTCATGGATACTCCAGAAAAGCCGCCGCCCGGAATTGAACGGCGAGCGTCTGAGTAGCCGGGATCCTTGTCCAGTTCAGCTGCTGGCCATCAGTGCGCCACTGCCTGCAACGCCGCGTCGCCTGCGTGCGCGTTGCGGGCTGCCGCAGTCCTTCATGGCATTCATGCTATTCATATTTGCGCGCATCCTCGATCACTCGTCCGTCATTGGGCAGTGTGCCGGGCGCAACCAGGCTGACCTCGCCGCGCAGCTTGGTGACCTCGCGGATGCTGGCGACGATGTCGGCCGCCATGCCGCTGTCCTGCGGCCGGTCGACCTCGCACAGCAGCGTCATCACGTCATTGGCCATTTCGCCGCTGACCACCAGGCGTGCCCGGCGCACTTGCGGATGGCGCCGCATCACATCGGCCACCTGCGACGGATGCACGAACATGGCGCGCACCTTGGTGGTCTGGTCGGCCCGTCCCAGCCAGCCGCGGATGCGCACGTTGCTGCGGCCGCAGGGCGACATGCCCGGCAGCACGGCCGACAGGTCGCCGGTGGCAAAGCGGATCAGCGGATAGTCGGTGTTGAAGGCAGTCACCACCACCTCGCCCACTTCGCCCTCGGGGACCGGGTCGCCGGTGCCGGGCCGCACGATCTCCAGCAGGATCTCTTCGTCCAGCACCATGCCCGGATGGACTTCGCCGTCGCTCATGGTTTCATAGGCGATGTTGCCGATGTCGGCCGAGCCGTAGGTCTGCAGCACCTGGGGCACGCCGTGTTCCTGCAGCCATGCGCGCAGCGAAGGCGGCAATGCTTCCGCGCCCACCAGCGCGCGGCGCAGGCTGCTGATGTCGGCATCCATCTCCAGCGCCTTCTCGACGATGATCTTCAGGAACGACGGCGTGCCCGCATAGGCGTGCGGCCTGAGCGCGGCGATCGCCTGCACCTGCATTTCGGTCTGGCCGCTGCCGGCGGGTATCACCGGGCAGCCCAGCTTCCTGGCGCCGCCTTCCACCATGAAGGCGGCCGGCGTGAAGTGATAGGAAAAGCAGTTCTGTATCAGCTCGCCGCACCGCATGCCGAGTGCGTGAAAAGGGCGGGCATAGCGCCACCAGTCCTCGCCGCAGCCTTCGGGGTCGAAGATGGGACCGGGCGACATGAAGATGCGCGACAGCGACTGCAGCGGCGTGGCGTTCATGCCGCCGAACGGCGGTTGGGCCTGCTGCAACTGCTTCAGGTCGGACTTGCGTGTTACGGGCAGCCGGGCCAGCGCGGCGCGGCTGGTGATGTCTCCCGCATCGATGTCTCCCAGCAGCCTTGCCCAGCCGGTCGCGCCCTTTGCACGCTCGACCAGCGACGGCAGGCGCGTCATCAGGTCGCGTTCACGCTGTTGCGGGTCGCGGGTTTCCAGTGCGTCGAAGTAGGCGGTCATGATGCGATTCCCTTTCAGGCCAGCCAGCGCTTGCGGCGGCGGTAGAACTTCATGTCGCGAAAGCTCTTGCGGCCCGCGCTTGATACGCCGAGATAGAACTCCTTCACATCCTCATTGGCCGCCAGCGCCGTTGCCTCGCCTTCCATCACGACCCGGCCGTTCTCCAGGATGTAGCCGAAGTCGGCATAGCGCAGCGCGACCGTGGTGTTCTGCTCGGCCAGCAGGAAGGACACGTTTTCCTTCCTGTTCAGGTCCTTCACGATCTCGAAGATTTCCTCGACGATCTGCGGCGCCAGGCCCATCGACGGTTCATCGAGCAGGATCATCGACGGCTGCGCCATCAGCGAGCGGCCGATCGCGCACATCTGCTGTTCGCCGCCGGAGGTATAGCCGGCCTGCGAAGCGCGCCGCTCCTTCAGGCGCGGGAAGTAGTGATACACCTTGTCCAGCGCCTGCTGCAGCTCGCGCCGCGACAGCCGCCGTGTGTAGGCGCCGGTCAGCAGGTTTTCCTCTATCGTCAGATGGCCGAAGCAGTGCCGTCCTTCCATCACCTGGGACAGGCCGCGCTGCACCAGGGCGTTAGGCGTGAGCTGGTCGACGCGTTCGCCGTCGAAGGTGACGCTGCCTTTCGTGACGTCGCCGCGCTCGCCGCGTAGCAGGGTGGAGATGGCTTTGAGCGTGGTGGACTTGCCGGCGCCGTTGCCGCCCATCAGGGCGACGACGCTGCCGCGCGGGACCTGCAGGGAGACGCCTTTCAGGACCAGGATGACGTGGTCGTAGATGACCTCGATGTTGTTGACGGAGAGGTAGGGGGGAGAGGGGTTGGTTTCGGGTGTCATGGTGTTTGCTCTCGTTGCAGGGCATCGGGGGTGGTGGATGGCGATGGATCGCCTTCAGGGTGTTGGGGGCGGGGGCAGTTGCCGTTGCTCTTGACGTACGCGCAGCGACAGTTGCGGTTGCCTTTGACCTTGCCGTTGCGGTTGCCGTTGCTGTTGCCGTTGCAGTTAGGGTCCCCGTCTGTGTACCGCCGTGTCGGCGATGCCCGGAGCGGGAAAAGGTGCGGCGTCTGTCTGAGCGCCGCGCAGCGGAGCGAGTTTAGCCGCGCCCCGCTCCGGGTATCGACGGCACGGGAACCCCGCGCAGCGGGGCGGCACAGTCGGGGTCGCCTTTTTTGGTTACTTTTTTGGCGAAGCAAAAAAGTGACTCGCCCGCCGGGGCGAACACCCGGCCTGGTCATGACGACAGTGCAATCGTATTGCGTCACCGGAGTTGATCCTTAGCGAAGGAGCGCCTTCGACGTTCGGGTCTTTAACCGCTCAACGACGAAGGCGACAGTGCGGTCTTCCTGCCCTGATGATGCAATCGGATTGCACTGTCGTGGAGACAAGCCGGGAATCCGTCCCGGCGGCCGGGTCACTTTTTTTGCTTCGCCAAAAAAAGTAACCAAAAAAAGGCGACCCGGTGACCGCGCCCCCGCTGCGCGGGGGTTCCCGTGTCAGCGGTGCCCGGAGCGGGGCGCGGCTAAACTCGCCAAGCTGCGCTTGGCTCAGACAGACGCCGCACCTTTTCCCGCTCCGGGCACCGCTGACACGGCGCGCTCAACGGGACTTCACTGCCACTTCAAAAGCAACGGCAAGGTCAAAAGCAACTGCAACTGCAACTGCAACTGCAACTGTCGCTGCGCGTACGTCAAAAGCAACTGCAACTGTCGCTGCGCGTACGTCAAAAGCAACTGCAACTGTCGCTGCGCGTACGTCAAAAGCAACTGCAACTGTCGCTGCGCGTACGTCAAAAGCAACTGCAACTGTCGCTGCGCGTACGTCAAAAGCAACCGCAACTGTCGCTGCGCGTACGTCAAAAGCAACCGCAACGTTGCCCTACCGAAGCCTCGGTACCGATATCCTCAGGTCCCCGCCCCCATGCAAGCCGGCTTGATATTCTTCTCCGCCGCATACTTGGCCGAGCTCTCCTCCAGCAGCTTGCGCGTCAGCGCCTTGTCCCCCACCACCCAGTCCTTCGACACCGCCACCCATTTCTTCCCATCCCACTGCTGCACCTTCACCGCGCCCGATCCTTCATGATCTTCGCAGGAGGTTTTCACCGGTGGGAACATGTTGACGGCCCCCAGTTCCTTCTGCCGTGCCGCATCCACATTCAAATTCTCCAGCCCCCAGCGGACCTGCTCGCCCGTCATGGTCTTGCCCTTGCCATACTTGGCCTGGGCATTGCGTATCGCCTCCACCGACAGGATGGCAGCCGTCACGCCGCGCATGTGATACACCGAGCCGATCCGGGTCTTGTCTTCCAGGTTGCCCTTGCCGCCTGCATAGACCTTGTTGCGGATCTCGTCGAGCACCGGGTAGTTGCCCGGCGTGTTGAAGGTCATCGTGGTATAGCCCTTGGCAGCGTCGCCGGCAGGCACGGTGTCCTCCTCGGAACCAGCCCACCAGACACCCAGGATCTTCTCGCGGGGGAAGCCGTTGCGCTGCGCGGTCTTGATCGCCACCGCATTCATCACGCCAAAGCCCCACAGGATCACATGGTCGGGATTGGCCTGGCGGATCTGCAGCCATTGCGATTGCTGGTCGTTGCCCGGCGGCGCGATGGGGATCTTGATCAGTTCGAAGCCATACTGCTTGGCCTGCTCTTCCAGCACCGGCAGCGGCTCCTTGCCATAGGCTGAATCATGATAGAGGTGCACGATCTTCTTGCCCTTCAACTTCTCCATGCCGCCCGACTTCTCGCCCAGGTACTTGACCATCGCGGCGGCCTGGTTCCAGTAGCTGGTGATCAGCGGGAAAACGTACGGGAAGACCTTGCCGTTGGCGGCGTCGGAACGGCCATAGCCCAGGGTGGTCATCGGGATCTTGTCGTTGCCTACCCGGTCCAGGATGCCGTAGGCGATGCCGGTGGACAGCGGCTCGACCAGCGAGGCGCCGCCGTTTCTCGTCTTCAGGCGCTCGTAGCATTCCACGCCGCGCGAGGCGTTGTACTCGGTCTCGCATTCCTCCCAGGTCAGCTTGACGCCATTGATGCCGCCATTCATGTTGACCAGGTTGAAGTAGTCGATCACGCCGCCATAGAAGCCGGTGCCGCCGGCCGCATACGGGCCGACGCGGTAGGAAAGCAGCGGCACATACTGTTCCTGCGCCAGCGCGCTGCCCCAGGCGCCTGCCAGGGCGGCGGCCAGCAATACGGTTTTCATGGTCCTCATCGTCTTCTCCTTGGTTGGACAGCCTAAGCTGCCTGTTTTTTATGCGAACGGGGTAAGGCAAGCTTCAATGCGGGAACGGCCAGAGCCGCAGTTTCTCCTTGGTGATCTGCCACAGCCGGGCCAGGCCATGCGGCTCGACGATCAGGAAGAAAATGATCAGGGCGCCAAATACCATCAGCTCCAGATTCGAGGCGACCGAGGTCGGCAAGGACAGCGCATGGGCAATCACGTTGAGCAGGATGGGCAGCAGCACGATGAAGGCCGCGCCCAGAAAGGAGCCGAGGATGGAGCCGACGCCGCCGATGATGATCATGAACAGGATGCGGAAGGACAGGTCGAGGTTGTAGGCTTCCGGCTCCACCGTGCCGAGGTAGGCATAGGCATACAGCGCGCCGGCCACACCGCAGTAGAAGGAGCTCACGGCAAATGCCAGCAGCTTGGTGCGCATCAGGCGGATGCCGATCACCTCGGCCGCCACGTCCATGTCGCGCACCGCCATCCACGAGCGGCCCACATTGGAGCGCACCATGTTCTTGGCTAGCAGCGCCATCACCGCGACGATGCCCAGGGTCAGCAGGTACTTGCTGGCCGGCGTGTCGAAGCTGTAGCCGGCGATCACGATCTTCTGCGCCGTGATCACGCCCGAGCTGCTGTAATTGGTCAGCCAGGGAATCTTGGTCATGCACCAGACCACGAAGAACTGGGTGGCCAACGTGGCCGCGGCAAGATAGAAGCCACGGATGCGCAGCGATGGCAGGCCGAAGGCGATGCCCACCAGCGCCGCGCACAGGCCGCCCAGCACGAAAGCCAGCAGCACCGGTATGCCGGGAATGCGCAGCACGAAGTTGTAGGAAGCGAAGGCGCCTACCGCCATGAAGGCGGCTGAACCCAGCGACAGCTGGCCGGCATAGCCGGTGAGGATGTTCAGGCCGAGCGCGGCCAGCGAGAAGATCAGGAAGGGAATCAGGATCGCCGAGAAGGTGTAGGGCGTGGCCCAGAACGGCACCAGGATGAAGGCGATCGCGCACAGCACCAGCATGCCGGCGCGGTCCTGCAGGATGGGGAAGATGCGGCTGTCGGCGGCATAGGTGGTCTTGAACTGGCCTGCTTCGCGGTAGTACATGCTCAGATCCTCCGGATGATGCGTTCGCCAAACAGGCCTTCGGGGCGTACCAGCAAAAACAGCAGCGCCAGCACATACGGGAACCAGCCCTCGATGCCGCCGCCGACCATGGGGCCGATATACACCTCGGCCAATTTCTCGGAAGCGCCGATGATCAGGCCGCCGACGATGGCGCCCGGCACCGACGTGAAGCCGCCCAGGATCAGCACAGGCAAGGCCTTCAGCGCAATGAAGGTTAGCGAGAACTGCACGCCATTGCGCGCGCCCCACAGCATGCCCGCCACCAGCGCGACAAAGCCGGCCACGGCCCAGACGATGGCCCAGATGTGCTGCAGCGGGATGCCCACCGCCAGCGCGGCCTGGTGGTCGTCGGCCACCGCGCGCAATGCGCGGCCGATCTTGGTTTTCGAAAAGAAGAAGGCCAGCGCCGCCACCAGCACGGCGCAGATGCCGGCCGCGGTCAGGTCGAAGCGCGACACCACGATATTGAAGCGCTCCATCAGGGACTCGATCGGCACATCCTCGATGCCGAGGTCCAGCCGCTGCACCTGCGCGCCCCACAGCATCTGCGCCAGGCCCTCGATGAAGAAGGCCAGGCCGATGGTGGCCATGAACAGCGTGATCTCGGGCTGGTTGACCAGCGGCCGCAGCACCAGCCGCTCGATCGCCAGGCCCAGCACCACCATCACCGCCATCGTGATCGGCACCGCAAGCCATAGCGACAGGCCGAAGCGGTTGACGATGGACACGCAGGTCAGCGCCGCGAAGAACACCATCGCGCCCTGCGCGAAGTTGAACACGCCGGAGGCCTTGTAGATCAGCACGAAGCCCAGCGCCACCAGCGCGTACATCACGCCTGACAGCAGCCCGCCGATCAGCACTTCAAAGAAGAAATTGATGTTCATGCCGCTTCCCTGTTCTAGTGGGCCACGCCGAGATAGGCATTGATCACGTCCTGGCTGCTGCGCACCTCGTCCGGCGTGCCGTCGGCGATCTTCCTGCCATAGTCCAGCACCACCACCCGGTCGGAGATGTCCATCACCACACCCATGTCATGCTCGATCAGCACGATGGTGGTGCCGAACTGGTCGTTGACATCAAGGATGAAGCGGCACATGTCCTGCTTCTCTTCCACGTTCATGCCGGCCATGGGCTCGTCCAGCAGCAGGATCTCGGGCTGCGCCGCCAGCGCCCGTCCGAGTTCGACCCGCTTCTGCAGGCCGTAGGGCAGGCGGCCCACCGGCGTCTTGCGGATATGCTGGATCTCCAGGAAGTCGATCACCCTTTCCACCTCCTTGCGGTGTGCAATCTCCTCCTTCTGGGCCGGGCCCCAGTACAGCGCCTGCAGCAGGAAGTTGGACTTCATCTTCAGGTTGCGGCCGGTCATGATGTTGTCCAGCACCGTCATGCCCTTGAACAGCGCAATGTTCTGGAAGGTGCGGGCGATGCCGCTCTTGGCCGCGGCATAGGTGTTCATGCCGCGTCGCTGCTGGCCGCGGTAGACGATCTCGCCCTTCTGCGGACGATAAACGCCGTTGATCACATTGAGCATCGAGCTCTTGCCCGCGCCGTTGGGGCCGATGATGGCGCGGATCTCATGCTCGCGCACATCGAAGGAAATGTCGGTCAGCGCCTTGACGCCGCCGAAGGACAGCGAGATGTTCTTCAGGTCCAGGATCACCTCGCCGATGCGGCGCGTGCCGGGCGCCGGGAAGTCGGCGATGCCGGGTTCGGTTACTGCATTCATGCGGCCTCCCTGACCTTGCCCTTGGCTATTGCCGCGCCGCCGGGCTGTGCCTGGCCGTGCGGCTTGACGTCGCGGATCTTCAGCTCGGCGCTGACCATGCCCTGCCGCCCATCCTCGAAGCGCACCTGGGTCTCGATGTACTGAGATGGCCGGCCTTCATACAGCGCATCGATCAGCACTGCGTACTTGTCTGCGATGAAGCCGCGCCTGACCTTGCGGGTGCGGGTCAGCTCCTCGTCGTCCGGGTCCAGCTCCTTGTGCAGGATCAGGAAGCGGTGAACCTGCGAGTTCGACAGCAGCGCATCGGCGGCAAGGTCGGCATTGACCTTGGCTACGCAGTCGGCCACCAGGTCGTAGACCGCCGGCTGCGAGGCCAGGTCGGTGTAGCCGCTGTAGGCCAGGCCGCGCCGCTCGGCCCAGTTGCCCACCGCATCCATGTCGATGTTGATGAAGGCCATGCAGCGGTCGCGGCCATTGCCGAAGGCAACCGCCTCCTTGATGAAGGGGAAGAACTTCAACTTGTTCTCGATGTACTTGGGTGCAAACAGCGTGCCGTCGGCCATCTTGCCCACGTCCTTGGCGCGGTCGATGATCTTCAAATGGCCATCGGCATCGAAGAAGCCGGCGTCGCCGGTGTGGAAGTAGCCGGCGTCGTCGATCGCTTCGGCGGTGGCGTCGGGCCGCTTGTAATAGCCGCGCATCAGGCCGGGCGAGCGCACCAGCACTTCGCCGCTGTCGGCAATGGTCACTTCCACGCCAGGCATGGGCTTGCCGACGGTGTCCAGGCGCACGTCGCCTGACGTCTGCATGCAGACCGTCACGCAGGTCTCGGTCATGCCGTAGAGCTGCTTCAAGTTGATGCCGATGGAGCGGTAGAAGTCGAACAGGTCGGGGCCGATCGCCTCGCCGCCGGTGTAGGCGGTGCGGATGCGCGACATGCCCAGCACATTCTTCAGCGGGCCATACACCAGCAGCTCGCCCAGGCCATAGGCCAGCCGGTCCAGCAGCGATACATTGCCCTTCTTGTCGAGGATGCGGATGCCTACCCGGCGCGCCAGCTTCATCGCGCTGTGGAACATGCGGCGCTTGAACCAGCCGGCATCCTCGATGCGGATCATCACCTGCGTTAGGATGTTCTCATACACCCGCGGCGGGCCGAAGTAGTAGGTGGGTCCGATCTCGCGCAGGTCGGTCATCACCGTGGCCGGCGACTCCGGGCAGTTCAGGCAGAAGCCGCCCACGTGCGACATTGCAAACGAATACAGGAAGTCGCCCACCCAGGCCAGCGGCAGATAGCACAGCACGTCATTGCGCTCGTCGAGATGGTCGAACTCGGTCAGCACGCGGGCGGTGGCGATCATCGCGGCATGGGTGTGCAGCACGCCCTTGGGCTTGCCGGTGGTGCCGGAGGTGTAGAGGATCACGGCCACGTCCGACGGCGCGCCCTGGTTCACTTCGTTGATGAAGAAGTCGGGATGGGCGCGGTCGTACTCGCGACCGATCTGCTGCAGTTTTTCATAGGCGCAGAGTTCGGGCTGCGCATAGTGCCGCATGCCGCGCTCGTCGTCATAGATGATGTGCGACAGCAGCGGCACGGTTTCCTTGATCTCCAGCAGCTTGTCGACCTGTTCCTGGTCTTCCACCACCGCGAAGTCGATCTCGGCATTCTCCAGCACGAAGGCCATGTCGGCCGCCGGCGCATCCTGGTACAGCGGCACCGGCACCCCGCCCAGGCATTGGGCCGCCGACATGGCCCAGTACAGCCGGGGCCGGTTGTCGCCGACGATGGCGAGGTTCATGCCGCGCTTGAAGCCGATGGCCGCCAGGCCGCAGGCCAGCGCGCGCACTTCGTCGGCCACCTGGGCCCAGCCCCAGGTCTGCCAGATACCGAGGTCCTTTTCGCGGAATGCCGGATGCTGCGGCCGCGTCTGCGCATGCCGCAGCAGCAGCAGCGGGAACGTGTCCGCCGCGTGTTGTGTCGTCTCCACCATGGCCTACCTTTGATCAGTATGGTCCGTGTGCCGAGTCTGTCCTGCCTGGCTTACAGTTGACTTACGAAATGCCAATGCGGCGCCAGGCCGGTGACGCTGAATTTTTATGCGATGATGATAGGCCCGCTGTCGGCTGCCGGTTGTCATCCGCGGGACAATTCCACCCACTTTCGATATTGCGGCGCACCATGTCCAGCCTCAGACCCTCGTTCAAGGAAGTGCTGATCCATACCATGTGGGCCAAGTCGCTGACGCCGGCGCAGATGGCGCGGGTGGAAGCCGACATGATCGAGCGCGACATCCCCGCCGGCGGCTATGCCTGCCGCAAGGGCGATCCGGTGGAGCACTGGATGGGCGTGACCGACGGCCTGTTGAAGATGAGCAGCGTTTCGCCGGAAGGCAAGACCGTGACCTTCACCGGCATGCTGGCCGGCGGCTGGTTCGGCGAAGGTTCTCTGCTCAACAGCGAGCACCGCAAGTACGACGTGGTGGCGCTGCGCGACAGCCGCCTGGCCCTGATGCCGCGCGCCACCTTCCAGTGGCTGCTCGACACCAGCATCCCGTTCAACCGCTTCCTGCTGAACCAGCTCAATGCCCGGCTCGGCCTGTTCATCTCGCTGGTGGAATATGACCGTATGCTGGAAACCGACGCCCGCGTCGCCCGCTGCCTGGCATCGCTCTTCAATCCCTACCTGAACCCGATCGCCAGCCGGCAGCTGCAGATTTCGCAGGAGGAAATTGGCTATCTGTGCAGCACCTCGCGGCAGCGGGCAAACCAGGCGCTGCAATTGCTGGAGCGCGAGGGTTTGCTGAAGGTGGAGTATGGCGGGGTGACCATTCTGGATATGGATGGGCTGCGCGGATTTCAGGCCTCCTGAATCAAGACGGACGTGACTGAGACTTGATCTTCGCGGCAACTGAAAAGCTTGCTCAACTGTCCCCGCCAGATGCGGCAAAGCTGCAATTACACGACCGCATTGAAGCGTGTTGGCCCTGGCTATGTCCTGAACAGTAATCCAGGCAGGCACCATGGGTACGCTGCCGACCCCGGTCAGGCCCGGGATCGGCGTAACGCAATTACTACTTCCAGCTTGCGGCCAGCACGGGTGCCAATGCTGCCTGGTACGCCGGCGGTAGGGTGGTTTGGCCGGGGAGGGGAGGCGAGAATGCTGCCATGGCTTGTACTAGCTGGTCGACCTGGGAGTCAGCCAGCAGCTTGCCATCATAGGTACGGAATCGCTCGACATGCTGGGCATTTTCCAAAGGCGAACCCTTGGACCAGAAATCCCATTTTTCGATCGTCATGGTGTCATTGCTGCCAATGATGCCGATTTCCAGGTCCCAGCGATTTGTCTTCCTGAACCACAGTTGATTAATGCTGATGCCGGCGCCCATCTGCAATGTGTCGCTGTTCCCGGTAGTGGAGTCGAAATCATTGATTCTGTCCGCCCCCATGCCGCGGTACATCATGTAGGTATCGTTGCCAGTTCCGCCATCAAGTTTGTCATTGCCCGCGCCACCATCCAGCAGGTCATTGCCTGCTTCGCCGTACAGCACATCGGCACCGGCTTCGCCATAGAGCGAGTCATTGCCGCCCCGACCGTTAAGGGTATCGTTACCTCCCTGACCACGCAAAACCTCCCCTTTTTCCGTGCCGTTGAGCACGACAGGCGCTATTTCGACATTGAGCCTGAATGCTGATACTGTAGTGCCGCCCTTGCTGTCATTAGCCATAATGCGCAGGTCGAGCGGTTCCAGGTTTGGCGGCGTGCCGCGCAGGGTGCGGGTTCCGGGAACGAATGTCAGCCAGGCAGGCAACGGTTTGCCATTCGCCATGCTCGCCGAGTAACTAAGCACGTCAGCACTGTCCACATCCTGGAACGTTTTCTCCGAAACGATCAGCTCGAACGGCTTCCCCTGAAAGGCGGTCTGATTGGAAACAGGGGCAATCAGCAGGGGCGCGTGGTTTTCATTGGCAATTGCCTGCACGGTTGAGCGCAGTGCTTCGTACTTGCCCGAGAGCGTGGTCTGCCCCGTGGGGGGAGGACCATAGCTCGCCATTGACTGCGCCAGCCGGTCAAGCTGACTGTCGAGCAGCACCTTGCCGTCCGCTGTCCTGATGCGCTCGATGCGTTGCGTGTTTTCCGAGGTCGATCCTCTTCCAAAATCCCACTTCTCTATCGTGATCGTGTCATTGCTGCCAATGATGCTGATTTCAAGGTCCCACGTATTTACCTTCCTGAACCACAACTGATCAATGCCTATCCCCGCGCCCAGTTGTAGCGTGTCAGTATTTCCGGCGGTGTAATCGAAGTCGCTAATCCGGTCCATGCCCATGCCACGGTAGACCAGGTAGGTGTCATTGCCGATACCGCCATCCAGCAGGTCATTGCCGGCGCCGCCATCCAGCAGGTCATTGCCATAGCCGCCGTAAAGCTGGTCGGCACCGGCTTCACCGTACAACATGTCATCGCCGCCATTGCCATAAAGCGTGTCGTCGTTGCCCTTGCCATGAATGATGTCGGCATTTTCAGTACCCTTGGCCAGAACGGGAGGTACTGCCACCGTAATATCGAATGTGCCACTGGCGGCCTTGCCCTTGTTGTCAGCTGCGGTGATACGGATGCTGACAACACCAACGGATGGCGGCGTGCCGCTGAATGTGCGTGTTGCCGGATCAAATGACAGCCATGAAGGCAGTGGTGCGCCACCTGCAGTGCTTGCGACGTAGCTGAGCGTGTCCTTGCTATCCACATCCGTGAAAGCATCGTTGGCAAAGCTGAATTGAAACGGCTTGCCTTGCAGGGCACTCTGCTGGGGCACCGGCGTGGCCAGGACTGGCGCGTGGTTTTCACTGGCGATTGCCAGAATGGCTTGACGCAATTCGGGATAAGGATTGCCGGTTTGGCCATTGGACGGGGGCGTGTAGGCCGCCATGGCGTTGGTCATGCGGTCGATCTGGGTATCCAGCAGCACCAGGCCATCAGCCGTTCTGAACTGCTCGATGCGTTGAACGCCTTCCCAGCCGGGTCCCTTGCGCCAGTATTCCCATGACCGTATCGTCATGCGATCTTCCGTGCCGATGATGCCGATGTCCAAATCCCACAACCCGTTTCTCTTGAACCAAAGCTGATCGATACCGATGCCAGCGCCAATTTGCAGCATATCGATATTGCCCGGCGTGGTGTCAAAGTCATCGATGATGTCCTGACCCATGCCGCGGTATAGGAAGTAGGTGTCGTTGCCGCTGGCGCCGTTGAGACTGTCGTCCCCGGCGCCGCCATCGAGTTTGTCATTGCCAGCGCCGCCAAAGAGCTTGTCGGCGCCATCCTGGCCATAGAGCAGGTCATCGCCGTCATCGCCGTACAGCACATCGTCTCCGTCCGCACCGCGAATGATATCCACGCCTCGCGTGCCAGTCAGCGTATCGGCTCCCGCCGTGCCGTCTATTCCTGGCAAGGTTGATACCGGCGGGCCGGTAAACAGCGGCGCCTCGATGTAGAGGCCAAAGGCCATGTTCGCTGTTGCGCCAGCATTGTCGGTGGCGGTGATGCGCAGGTTCAATGTGCCTGTGCCGGGAGGCGTGCCGGAAAGCTTGCGCAAGACGGGATCAAAAATCAGCCAGCTCGGCAAAGGACCGCCATCGTTCAAGGATGCTGCATAGCGTAAAACGTCCTTAGCGTCAGGGTCGGTAAATGTGTCCTGCGGCAGGACCAGTTGAAAAGCCTTCCCTTTTTGAAGCTTCTGGTCTGCAACCTTTGCAACTGCGCGCGGCGCATGATTGACATGCTGGACGTTGAGCTTGAAGCTAGCTGTAGCGCTTGCACCCGCCTTATCCGTGGCCGTGACCGCGATATCGATTTCGCCAAGCGCATCAGCTCCGGGTTTTGCGCTGAATGTACTGGTTGCCGTGTTGAAGCTCAGCCAGTCCGGCAGCTTGCCGCCTCCTTTCAGCGTCGCGGTGTATGCCAGCGCGTCTCCGGCGTCGATGTCGATGAAGGTATTGGCCGGCAAGGCATATTGAAACATGGCATCTTCATTAGCCTGCTGTGCCGCCAGGGGCTTATTGAGCAGGGGGGCATCGTTAACGTTGGCGACCGTGATCAGGAATTCGCTTCTTCTGATCGACGTTCCCGGTCCCGCGGTGGCTACCTTTACCGTCAACGCACCAACATCGGCATTGCCAGGCGTTCCCTCGAATGTGCGTGTGAGCGGGTCAAACTTCAGCCAGGCCGGCAAGGCGCCGCCGTTGGCCAGGGTGGCAATCAGCGGCAGCGCCGTGCCGTCCAATTGGGTGAAGGCCAGGGCTGGCAGGCCAAAGCGCACCCACTTGTCCTCGGTGACCAGCTGGTTTTGCAAGGCATCGAAGCTGGATGGAATCCGCCCCACGCGCTGCTCGATGTCGGCCGCCTGCCATACGGTGCCGTCGGCAAAGGCGATTCTTTCAATGGCATTTCCTGTGGCGGCGGACCACGGCGCCTCGATCTGCTCGCCGTTAACCAGTCTCAGCCGCAAGCCAGCGCTTGTTCGGTCCACCAACACATCATTGGCAGTGATGCCGGGCATCAGTGCAATGGTGTCCACCCCGCCAGCACTGCCAGCGGTTTCAACAATGACGTCCTGGCCGTCTCCGGCGCCGAAACGGTAAGTGTCATTGCCCGCGCCGCCATTGAGGATATCGCGGCCGCCGCGGCCTTGTAATACGTCATCGCCGTCGCCGCCATTGAGGAAATTGTCGCCGTCATTGCCTGTCAGCCGATTGTTCTGCGCGTTTCCCGTCCCTTGGATGGCTGCCTTGCCGGTGAGTTCGAGGTTTTCGAGGTTGGCGCCCAGTGTGTAGGAGACGGATGAGCGCACCGTGTCCTCGCCACTGTCGGCCGATTCGATCACTCTGTCGGCGCTGTCGTCGACGATATAAAGATCGTTGCCAAGGCCGCCAAGCATCGTATCCGCGCCCGCGCCGCCGTCCAGCGTATTGGCCGCGCTATTGCCGGTGATGCGGTTGTCCAGGCCATTGCCGTTGCCATTGATGGCATCATTGCCCGCCAAGATCAGCGCCTCGACTTCGCCTGGCAATTGGTAACTGACGGTGGACTTGACCAGGTCGAACCCGCCGCCAGCGACTTCGATGATACGGTCTCCTGCATTGTCCACCAGATAGGTATCATCACCGCTGCGGCCTTCCATGGTGTCGGCGCCAGCGCCGCCATCGATCAGATTGCCGCCAGCGTCGCCGGTCAACATATCAGCGCCAGCGCCACCGCTGATTTGGGGCGCCGCTGGTGGCGGCAACTGGAAGTGCATGACTGGAGCCACTGGCGCGCCTACAGGAAAAACCAGTGTGGGTGCTGGTGTTTCGGCCGGCAGCACGGTGGCATTCGGGTTTCCTGCGAACAGGAAGTGCGATGCATTCAGGCTCGCGGGTTCGATGCCCAACAGGTCCACCGATACTGTCTTGCCGTCGATGGTGGCCGACACCCGGGTAATGAACCGGTTAAGTGTCTTGCCTATCTTGAGCTGGCTAAAACCGGTCAGGCCCTTGATCATGCTCAGGTCGATGCGGTCCTTGCTGGGATCAAAATCCTTGATCAGGTTATAGCCGACCATGTAGGTGTCAATGAAGCCAGCTTGTGGCAAGCCGCTGTTATCGGGCATGAGCACGAAGCGATCCATGCCGCCGCCACCTATCCGCACGCCGATGTCCATCTTGCCGGACATGTCGATGCGACCCTGATCGCCATCAAGCAGCAGGATATCGTCGCCCTCGCCGCCATCGAGAAAGTCCTGGCCTGCACCACCCGAGAGCAGGTCGTTGCCGTCGCCGCCGTACAGGATGTCATCCCCGTCCAAGCCATACAGGAATTCGTCACCGGCGCCGCCTTTGAGCGCATCGTTGCCGGTCGTGCCATCAAAGCGTGTCTGGACAGGCGCGATCAAGGGCAGGGACGACTGCCATGCCGCCATGCTGCTGGCATCATCGAAGAAGCGGAACCGGGCCGCATCGATCGTACTGACTTGTTGATTGCGTAGCCACAGGATCTGGCCATCTCCAAGATCGACCCGCACATCGGCACCAACCTGGCTGCGCGTGAGCCTGGCGAAGTCAAGCTTGCCAAAACCAATTAGCGCAATCATGTCGCGCCCCTGAGCCATATCTTCCTGTCCAGCATCGAGAATGATGTCAACCGCACCGCTCTTCTTGCGAATGACGAACAGGTCGGCACCGGCGCCACCCGCAAGCGTGTCATTGCCAAGCCCGCCATCCAGGGTGTCATTGCCGCCACCGCCCCGCAGCGTGTCGTTGCCTTGTCCGCCTGCCAGCAGGTTGGCGAGCCCGTTGCCGATCAGGGTGTCATCGAATTCCCCGCCTATCGCATTGGCCACGGCTTGCGGGTTGGTCATGGTCAGGTCTGCGCCAGCAAGCCTTGCCTTGCCCACGCTCAGGTCGATGGTGCTGCCGCTGCTGATGGCGGCTGCATTGATGGTGGCGCCAGCGCCCGGGGCAACGGTGAGCACGTTGCGGCCGGCCTGTTTGGAAAGCTGGGCGTACTCATTGGTGTAGACATACTGCACAGGCGCGCTGCTTGCCGATCCATACACATTCATGCTCCAGCTGTTGAGCGTGCCGGTGGCGCCGCTGACGGCATCGGTCACGCGCAGCGTCCATGTGCCTTGCGGGGACTCGCCCCGCAACAGCGCGGAATCAAGCACGAAGCTGAGCCTGCTGGAATCCCTGAACAGCGCGTCGCCGCGATCGCTGGCCTGGCCCGGCGCCTTGCCCGGGCGGTTCACCAGCACCGACTCGGTGCCGGATGGCGAGCGCAATGTCACCACAAGATCACCCGGATTGGCATGCGTAATATCGAGCAGCACCTCTACATGCTCGATAACCAATGGTGCACTGTCGACAGTCAGCTTAGCCTCGGCGGCACTGCCATTGCCATCGGGGATCGCGAGGCCGATCTGGCCAGAAGCTGGCGGCGCGGCCAGGCGAACTTCATTGTAGGCAGTCTGCTGCGTGATCCAGCTTTCAGCCAGCCGCACCGCGGCGCGGGCGTCAACCTCGCCATAGCCGTAGTCATGCGATACATGCATGCCGCCGCCATTCCAGTTGCGGGCGCCATTGGTAGCCCAGGCCGTGCCGCTATCCTCGACCCGTGTTGCCGACAGCGCCAGTATCTGCTGCACGTCCCGGTAACCGAGGTTCGGGTTGGCCTCCAGCATCAGCGCCACAATGCCCGACACAATGGGCGTGGCGAAGCTGGTGCCCTGCGCGGTCTGGGCGTCCGCGCCAAAGCTGCTGCCGCTGGCGTTGCGGATCAGTTGCGATGTGGAGGTGACATTGGAGCCCGGCGCAGACACCAGAATGCTGGCCCCCGGACTGGAGAAGGGCTGGCCGCCAAATTGCAACGCGCCCAAGTCGGATGTGGCATTGATGGCGCCAACCACGATGCTGGAGCGGCTGTTGGATATGTTGGAGTAATTGGTGTTCCCGCCTTCAGCGCGATCATTGCCGCCCGCGCTGACGATGATGGTGCCCAGGCCGCCGCGGCCATCCCAGATGGCGTCGAGATAACTTTGCGCCATGATGCCTAGCCCCACCGGCACGAACCGCAGCCCGAAGTTGGTGGTGCCTCCCCAGCTATGATTGACCACGTCATAGCGTTGCATCTGGTCCAGTGCGGAAAAGTCCCCGCCATCGATCCAGTAGCCCGCCACGGTGGCGTCATAGGCAACGCCCACGCCGCCTTCGCCATTGTTGGCCGCTGCCATCACGCCCGCCACCAGGGTGGCATGGTTGCTGAACCTGTCCTGGCTGCCCTCGCCAGCCAGTCGGCCAGGTGTGGCATTGGCCAGCCAGAAGGGATCGACATTGGCCTTCAGGTCGGAATGCCGGTAGTCGAAAATTTCCTTGGTCATCGCAAACGAGCCGCCCGGTTCGAACTGGGCGATGCGCACGCCCTTGCCGGTGTAGTCCTTCCATACCGGCAGGATGTTGGCCGCGGACAGATACCACTGGTCCACCGTCAAGGGGTCGCGCGGCATGTCGGGTGTTCTGAGATAAACCGCGGCGCGCATGGTGGCTGTCTTGCCGGTGGCGCGGTCCACCACGTCGGTTGTCTCGCCGCCGCTGGCGTTGCCGACCGTATATTTGAAGCCCATGATGCCGCCATAGCCGGATGCCGGCGTGAAGAGCACATCGCTATTGGCGGTCAGGGAGGCCGTGCCGCCCGTCACATCGTGCAGCGCCGTGATCTTCAACGCGGCGCCCTGGAAGCTGATGTCATTGGCCAGCAATTGTTTGCCGGCGATCAAATGCGGTTGGGTGCGATCGAAGGCGATGCCGGCGGCATCCCGGTCCAGCACATCCCTGACAGGCAATGGGCTGGTCAGTCCATTGCCGCCGCTGCCGGGAATATCCACCAGGCCGACATCGCTGAAGTTCGCCTTCTCGACGCCGCGCACGAAGTCGGTGCCGTCGCGCCCGGCTACCGTATCGGAAATCCAGATGCCGTCATCGCCCTTGCTGATGCGGTAGTCCGCAAAGCTGCCGGACAATTCGAGCACGTCCACGCCATCGCCGCCATCGATGCGGTCGTCGCCATTGCCGCCGCGCAGGATATCGTTGCCGGCACCGCCCGAAAGCACATCGTCGTCCAGGCCGCCATCAAGCAGATCGTTGCCGGCGCCGCCCAGCAGGGTGTCGGCGCCGCGGCCGCCGCGCAGCACATCATTGCCGGCGCCGCCATCGAGATAGTCGTTGTCATTCTCGCCGTCCATTGCATCGTTGGCCGAGCCGCCCACCAGAATGTCGCCACCGTCGCCGCCGCGCATGAACACGCTGCCACGGCCACCGCCGATGAACACATCCTTGCCCCTTCCACCCTGCGCGATTTCCACGCCGGCCTTGGTCATGTCGAGGGACACGCCCTTGTCGCCGATCACCTGCGCGATGTCCATGCCGGCACCGCCCTGGATATTGGCCTGCAGATCGTCGCTATCGATCAGCAGCACATCATTGCCAGCGCCGCCATCAAGGCGGTCGCTGCCCTGGCCACCCGCCAGCCAGTTGTTGCCCGCATCGCCAATCAGGGTGTCGTTGCCGGCGCCGCCAACGGCGTTGTTGACGCCCTTGGCCGCGAGGTCGATCCGTTCACCCTGCGCTGATCCGGCGACATAGGCCTTGAGCGCATCGTCGCTCTGCACCACCCGGCCCGTGCCGTCAGCGCGGCTGATGCTGCCCAGCGGATTGGCCAGGAAGTTGGCTGCCAGCGCTTCCCGCGTCACGCCCGACTGCACGAAGCTGCCACGGGCCAGCACCTCGTTGCCATCCCGTATTTCACCGGATTGCGCCTGGCTGGCCAGGTCGATGCGGCTGATGCCCAGCTCACTCATGGACTTGAGTTCGCTGCGTTCGCCGGCATCGAGTTCGCCGTCGCCATCGGTATCGATCCAGCTCTTGCCATCCTGGTTGGCGTCGACCCATATCTTCACGCTGTTCCAGGCTGCATCGCGGCTGTCGAATTGTCGGTCGCCATTGCTGTCCAGGCTGGCCAGCGCGGCGAAGCCATTGGCATAGCGTTTTTCGCCGGGATTGCCGGCGCTGCCCGGCCTACCGCCAAAGTATTCAGACAGCAGCTCACTGCTGTTGCGGATGCGGCCATCGCCGTCGAGGTCTTGCACCACCAGTCCATCGGCGGCGCTGACCCAGCCGGTCTGTTCCCGCGAGCCGCCATCATTGTCGATATCGAACAGCACGCCGGAGGTGGTGAAGCTGGTCAGCCGCACGCCGTCGCCGTTCAGGTCCAGCACCAGCGGGTCAGTAGGCCAGGTGAACTGGGCTTGTGCATTGCCGATATTGAGCCAGCTGCCCAGGATATCCGGCAAGCTGTTAAAGAAACCGGTGCCCAGCATGCTCAGGTTGGTGCTCATGACCGGCGTGGCAAGGTTGCCGTTGCCGGGCCGGAAGTCATTTGAAAGAATCTGGGTATAGGCGGCTGCCGCGGTGTTGTCGACGTGGCCGAATTGGCTCTGGTTCTCGTTGAGGCGGCTGGCATCGGTGCCCAGCACCCACCCGGCGCCGGAAGAGACCACGCCTTGCTCAACCCGGGAAGCTTCGGCATTGAAGTCGCTGGCCGCAGTCTTCTCCGCCTTGCCGCTGGCGGGCGTGGGATTAATGAACAGGGAAAACACATCGGCGCCGGGCAGCACGACCTTGGTGCCTGGCGCCATGCTCATATCGGCCGAGAGATTGCTGTTGGCCTTGACCAGGTCCGGCAGCGCAATGCCGGTGTCGCGGGCAATGCTGGCCAGCGTCTGGTGTGCAGCGTCGGCGTACAGCACATCGGCGCTGTTGATGGTGGCCACCGTGCTTGCCGGCTGGGTCGCCACGAAGGCGCCGCTGCCGTACGAGCCATAGTTGCCGACATAGCTCGTCATCGACCATGGCGCATAGTCGCGGATCACGGTGCTGCCGTTTGCGCCGGGCGTGCTGATGCGCACCACGCTGGCGGGCAGGAGATCGACCATGTCTTCCGGGTTGAGCAGCACGGTCGTGCCGCTGGCGCCGATGCGCAGCATGCCTTCGCCGTCGGCATTGCGAAAGCTGGTAGTGCCATCCGGCCGGTTCAGGGTGACATTGCCTTCCAGGTCATAGGTGCGGCGTGAGCCATCGGCATAGTGGACGATGGTGCGGTCGCTGCCGGAATCGACCACCACCACCAGGCCTGTTTGCGGGTCGGTGTGAATGACGCGGGTGTAGCCGGCTTCCGGCTTGGGCAAGCTGGGCAGCACCGGCGACTTCGATCCCAGCGCCTTGCCGGCGAACAGGCCGGCGAGAAAGGTGCCTATGGCCACGGCAGGATGGGCGAGCGACCCGATCCGCAGCACGCCTTCGACGAACACCCCCGCGACCTTGGCCAGGGGCTCGAACATGCCCAATTCCTGTTGCAGGTACTTGGAGGCCGAGGCGGCGGTTTCACCGGGCGCCGACAGCATGATGCCGGCATAGCCGGCGGCGCTGAGCGATACCCAGTTGTTTTCCACCAGCTGCGCGCCGGCCAGCTCGGACGTGACCGCATTGATGCTCTGGTGGGTATAGAGCGGCGGCATGGCGATCGGCTTGACTCTGGTGAAGTCATAGTCGATGTTGGACAGGCCGGCGGTAAAGCCGTAATTCATCTGGTGTCGCGATGCGACCGAGCTATAGGTATCGCCCGGCGCATCGATCTGGAAATAGCGCCCGGGACTGCCGCCCCCCATGGCGGTGACGGCATCGTAGCCGCTCTTGTCGTTGTAGACGGTGAGGTTGATGATGTTGGCGGACTGGGCGAATGTCTTGACGTTGTTGGCGATGCCGAGGTAGTCGGCGGCATAGTTGGCGCCGAGGGGGACGACGTTGGTGATGGTGAATTGGTCTGCGGTGAGGCCGAGGCGGGGGATTTCCTTGGTAGTACTTGTCTCGGGTAAGCCGTAAACCAACAGGCTGGGCATGATGATGGCTGGCACCGCGGATAGGCTGTCGCCGCCGACGATGAAGTGCAGCTTGCTGATACCACCGGCTTCGACGCCTAGTTTCGAAATCAAGTTTTGAAAGTTACCATTTTGTGCGAGCCATGCCGCCTGGTCCGCGCCCATCAGGGAAATGTCGGACCGGGTATCAGGCATGTCGCGCCCGACACCATTGGTTCCGGCGATGCCGATGCCGACCTCTTTGGTTTGCGGGTTATAAGCGACAAACATATCCGCGCCGGTATTTTTGCTGGGTGCGCTGTCGTCCTTGAATATACCTCTGACTATAAACTCGGTCGGAATGGACAGGTTCAGCGGATTGTGTCCGGGCCGCCCGGCAGTAGTGCGGTCGTCAATGTATACCAGGGGCTGGTTATTGACGATGCCGCCACCATTATTCAAGGCGTAGGCGGTTTGCGTCATTCCAACGCCGATTGACGCGCGGCGTGCTTCGGCTGCTGTAAGGGCTGCATTGTTCATTGTGTTTGTCCTTTGCATAATTCAATCAACTTAGGAGGATTAGCGCGAATCAGGCTGCGACACCCGTCTGGCGAGACCTGATCCAGGCCCCATGGCTGCTTTAGAACACGCTTCAACTTTCCAGCTTTTTCATCGACCCAGTACAAGCCGTTGAGTCCGATGCTGTACTGCACATAGACGAACATGCCTGGCTTGGCCCAGTAACTAGTGCCATAGCCCCCTAGTTGCCTGCCAGGCCTCCGCAATTCCTGGATCAGGGAGGGCAAGGGTAGGGTCTGAATTTGTTCGCTCGAAAACAACCAGGCATTGCGTTTCACGTTGTCGCATCCAGGACTTCCACTCGACCAGGAACTTCGGGTGTAGTAATGATTCATCCATGGCAAGTAGGCTGGCTCGGGAAAGAGGTTGCAGCTCTGGTCGATTTCTAGGGTCCACTTGGTTTTGCCTTCAGGACTTACTAGTCGTATGTCGCCACCCAACGCTTCATCGAGAAGCCCATCGCCTGCCCGCAACGAACCTAGCATGTGTCCCTTGCCGAAGTTGTGATCTGCGTTGTCGTAGAAGCGGCAAGAAAAGGGATCCAGCATGCCGAGTTCATGCGGGCGCTTGAAGCGGTTCAGCGTTTGGCCCAGCGTACCGCTCAGGAAATAGCGCGTATCCTCTTTCGTATCGCCGGGCTGGACAGTGTCAAAGTAAGGCAGCGCATAGTCCTGCACCAGGATTTGTCCTTCCAGTCCCAGGCACCAGAGGTCACCGCGATGCGGCGTCTCTTCGTAGGTGCCGGCATCGACGTCATAGATGATGATCTTCGAGCGCTCGTCGCTGCGCGCTTCCCAGCCGGGCAGCTTGCGCACGGTGTAGATCAGGCGGTGGTTGTCGACCCAGAAGATTTCCCTGAGCCTGGGTTGTGGCATGCCATGAAGCGTCCTGACGGGGAAGGTGCCTTCCGCTTCCTCGAACAGTGTCTGCAGCTCGGGCGGGATAGGACGCTCGCTTGCCTGTGATGTTGGCCAGGCATGACAGGTGACAGCGACGCATAGTGCTAGGCAGAGCAGGGTGGCGTGCATGCCGATAGCCGCAAAGCTGCGCCAGGCGCGCTGCCCTATTGCTTCCATGGCCGTCATGCCTCTTGCGAGAGGATTAGTACACATGACAGTTGTGACTTGCGCTTATCGCCACACGGCGTGCTTCAGTTTGCGTCAGGGCTGCATTGTTCATTGTGTTTGTCCTTTGCATAGTTCAATTAAGACAGCAGGAGTTGTCATCACAAGGTTTCTGCACCCATCGGGTGAAAGTCTTTGGAGGTGCCACTGTTTCTTGAAGACCCGTTTCAATTTCCCAGCTTTTTCATCGACCCAGTACAGACCGTCAAGGCCAATGCTGGATTGCACAAAGACGAACATGCCCGGCCTGGCCCAATAGGTAACGCCATCGCCTCCCAGCCGACTGTCGGGTTTGCGCAGTTCTTGTATCAGCGCTGGAAGATGTAGAGTTTGAATCTGCTCGGTGGAAAACAACCAAGAGCTTTCACTTTCGTTCTCGCAGCCCTGCCTGGAGCTGGACCATGCCGCGTAGGAGAAATATCGGTTTAACCAAGGCAGGTAGACTGGCAGAGCAAATGAATTGCAACTGCGGTCTGCATAGACGGACCATGGCACTTTCCCATCCGGAGTAATCAATCGGGTGTGCCCCTGCAAGGTTTGATCGAGTACCCCGTCGCCCGGCCGCAAAGCTCCCAACATGTGTCCCTTGCCGAAGTTGTGGTCCGAGTTGGAATAGAAGCGGCAGGAAAACGGGTCCAGCATGCCAAGTTCATGTGGGCGCTTGAAGCGGGTCAGCGGCTGGCCCAGCGTGCCGCTGAGAAAGTAGCGCGTGTCCTCCTTTGTATCGCTGGGCTGGACAGTGAAAGAGTAAGGCAGGGCATAGTCCTGCACCAGGACCTGCTTTTCTAGACCCACGCACCATAGATCGCCACGATAGGGCGTTTCTTCATACGTTCCCGCATCGACGTCATAGATGATGATCTTCGAACGCTCATCGCTGCGTGCTTCCCAGCCGGGCAACTTGCGCGTGGTGTAGATCACATGCTGATTGTCGAGCCAGTAGACACCAATATTCTGCGCTTCAGGCATGCCATGCAGAGTCTTGATCGGGAAGGTGCCCTCGGCTTCCTCGAACAGCGCCTGCAGCTCGGGAGGTATAGGGCGCTCGCTCGCCTGTCGTGTTGGCCAGGCATGGCAAGTGACCGCGACGCATAGCGCCAGGCATAGAAGGGTAGCGTGCATGCCGATAGCCGCAATGTTGCACCAGACGCGCTGCCCTATTGCTTCCATGGCCGATATGCCTCTTGCCGGAGGATTAGTACACATGACGGTTGTAACTTGCGCTTATCGCCACGCGGCGTGCTTCGGATTCGTTAAGGGCTGCATTGTTCATTGTGTTTGTCCTTTGCATAGTTCAATTAAGACAGCAGGGGTTGTCATTACAAGGTTTCGGCACCCATCGGGTGACACTCTTTGGAGACGCCAAGGGTTTTTGAAGACGCGTTTTAATTTCCCAGCTTTTTCATCAATCCAATACAGGCCATTAAGTCCGGTGCTGTATTGCACATAGACGAACATGCCTGGCCTAGCCCAGTATGTGGTGCCATTACCGCCGAGTTGGCGATCGGGTTTTAGTAATTCCCGGATAAGGCCAGGCATGGACAGGGTTTGAATTTGTTCGGTCGAAAATAACCAAGCGTTCTGTTCTACGTGGTCACAGCCTTGCATTCCGGTAGACCAGGAAGTTTGGGTGTAATAGCGGTTCATCCACGGCAGGTAGACCGGCTCGGGGAAAAGGTTGCAACTCCAGTCGATTTTTATGGCCCACTTGGTTTTCCCTTCAGGGCTGACCAGCTGTATGTCTCCGCCCAGTGTGCTATCGAGCACGCCATCACCGGGCCGCAACGCGCCTAGCATGTCTCCCATGCCGAAGTTGTGATCGGCGTTGTCGTAGAAACGGCATGAGAAAGGAACGAGCATGCCGAGCTCATGCGGGCGCTTGAAGCGTGTCAGGGGCTGGCCCAGCGTGCCGCTGAGGAAGTAGCGCGTATCTTCTTTCGTATCGCCGGGCTGGATAGTGAAAGAGTAAGGCAGGGCATAGTCCTGCACCAGGACCTGCCTCTCGGTGCCCAGGCATTTGAGATCACCCCGATAGGACGTTTCTTCATACGTTCCCGCATCGACGTCATAGATGATGATCTTCGAACGCTCATCGCTGCGTGCTTCCCAGCCGGGCAGTTTGCGTACGGTGTAGATGGCGCGGTGGTTGTCGAGCCAGTAGACACCAATATTCTGCGCTTCAGGCATGCCATGCAGAGTCTTGATCGGGAAGGTGCCCTCGGCTTCCTCGAACAGCGCCTGCAGCTCGGGAGGGATAGGGCGCTCGCTCGCCTGTCGTGTTGGCCAGGCATGACAAGTGACCGCGACGCATAGCGCTAGGCATAGAAGGGTAGCGTGCATGCCGATAGCCGCAATGTTGCACCAGACGCGCTGCCCTATTGCTTCCATGGCCGCCATGCCTCTTGCGAGAGAATTAGCGCACATGACGGTATTGACTTGCGCTTATTGCCACGCGAGGTGCTTCGGCTTCTGTAAGGATCGCATTGTCCATTGCATTTGTTCCTTGCATAGTTCAATCAACCTGGGAGGATTGGTATTAATCAGGCTGCGACACCCGTCTGGCGAGATCTGGTCCAGGTCCCACGGCTGCTTTAAAACACGCTTCAACTTTCCGGCCTTTTCATCGACCCAGTACAGGCCGTTGAGTCCATTGCTGTACCGCACGGAAAAGAACATGCCTGGCTTGGCCCAATAAATGGTGCTTTGGCTCCCGAGCCCACGCACAGGCTTTTGCAGTTCATCCAATAGGCGAGGCATGGTCAGGGTCTGGATCTGAATCTGAATCTCTTCAGCCGAGAACAGCCAGGTGTTTCGGTTCGCGTGGTTGCATCCCGGCTTTCCACCCAGCCAGGTGCTTCGGATGTAGTAGCGGTTTATCCATGGCATGTAGACCGGCCCGGGAAGAAGGTTGCAGCTCTGGTCGATTTTTAGAACCCACTTGGTATTTCCCTCCGGGCTGACCAGCCGTATGTCGCCACCTGGCGCTTCATCGAGAACGCCGTCACCCGGCCGCAAGGGACGCAGCATGTGTCCCTTGCCGAAGTTGTGATCCGCGTTGTTGTAGAAGCGGCAGGAAAAGGGATCCACCTGGCGGATTTCAGGTGTGCGTTCGATGTGGGTCAGGGGCTGGCCCAGCGTGCCGCTGAGGAAATGGCGCGTGTCCTCTGCTGTATCCCCGGGCTGGATAGTGAAAAAGTAAGGCAGCGCGTAGTCCTGCACCAGGATCTGGCCTTCCAGGCCCAGACACCACAGGTCGCCGCGATAGGGCGTCTCTTCGTAGGTTTGGGCATCGATGTCGTAGATGATGATCTTCGAACGCTCGTCGCTGCGCGCCTCCCAGTCGGGCAGCTTGCGTACGGTGTAGATCACACGATGGTTGTCGACCCAGGAGATTCCCCTCATCCGGGGTTGCGGCATGCCATGCAGTGTCATGATAGGGAAGGTGTCTACCGCTTCCTCGAATAGCTCCTGCAGCTCGGGCAGGATGGGCCGTTCGCTTGCCTGTGATGTTGGCCAGGCATGGCAGGTGACAGCGGCGCATAGCGCCAGGCAGAGCAGGGTGGCGTGCATGCCGATAGTCGCAAGCTTGCGTCGAATGCGTTGCCACAAGGCCTCTACGTTCGCCGTGCGCCTGGTGCAATGTTCAGCGGCCATGGCGGCTTGGGCGCATGTCTGAGGTGGCTCGGTGCTCGCACGTGAAGCAAAGGGCCGGTCCAATGCTGCGGGTGTGGTCATGCATGCGTCTTCATGTGGCCGAGGGCGCAAGAACACGACAATCCATCCGGGAATTCCAACAGCCATTCTTGCCATCGATGTACTCCTCAATCGGTCAGTCAACAGGCGAAAACGCCAGACGCCATGCGGGGCGTCGGGGTTGATGCAACGACGGGAATGCGGCTGATGCGGGAGGTGGTGCTACATCCGGAGCTTGTGCGTGCCGGGAAGCGATGCGCTTGCGTCATGTAGCGGCCATCCATCGGATGGCGTAGGCAGGTGGCGATCCTATGCCGTGATGCAAGTCGCGCAAAAGACTGTTTGGTTCGTTAAACAATTGGCGGGAAGACTGACTGCGTTTCCTGCGCAGTGTGGGCTGCTACCGGTTCTGCGCCAGATTTTGCGCCTGGTCAGTCTCTCGCTGACTGCCTGTTTCCAGCACCGCACGCAAGCCGGTTGGGCCGACATTCGTCACAGTCCCTCATTGCCTGCCCGGATCGCAATGCCCGTTTACTTCGCCAGCGCCCAGCGACCCAGCCTGCCGGCCGCGGCGAGCAGCCGCAGTTTCGCCGATCGCCATTCGGCCTGGCAGCGCAGGCGCTCCTGTTGGGCATCGTCGTGGGCGCTTTGCGTGTTGAGCAGGTCCTGGATCGAGGCGGCATTGCGCTCGTATCTGCGTTGGACCGAATCGCGCGCACGGCCGGCTGCGTCGAGCAGGCTTTGCGACATGTCCAGATTGGCCAGCGCGGCACGGGCATCGGCATGGGCCTGGGCCACTTGCAGCATGACCTGTCGTTGCGCATCACGCAGATCGGCTGCCTTTTGTTCGGCCCGTGCCTGGGCGTCGCGGATCCGGTAGGAATGGGAAAAGCCGTCGAACAGCGGAATGCTGAGCGTGACGCCCACCGTGGTTTCCCTGGTATCGCGCAGGGCGCCCTGGTTGGGACGGCCATTGATATACAGCGCGCTGTTGAAATCCAGCCTGGGCAAGCCTTCGGCCTGAACGGCGGCGATGCCTTGGCGGGCGGCTGCCAGTTGCGCGCGCGCGGCCAGCAGCGCCGGGTGCGTGGCCTGAGCCTGCTCGAACCAGCTGTCGAGCTCGCGGCGCAGCACATGGTCCGGATCGGCGAGATCCGTGGCCAGCGTGAGGCGGCTGCCCGCCGGAATGCCAAGCGCAGACACCAGTGCTGCCAGTGCCCGACGATAGGCGCCTTCCGCGCGGCTGCGCTCCAGTCCTGCCCTGGCCAGCGCGGTGGCGGCCTGCAGGGTGTCGGTTTGCGCCGCGCCACCACGCAGCTCGCGCCGGGTCACCGTTTCCAGCATCGCCTCTGCCATGGCTTCCTGGCTTTGCCGCGCATCCCATGCGGCCTGTGCGGTCTGCGCGTCGAAATAGGCCTGCACCACCTCCGCCAGGACTTTCTGCACACTGGCATCGTGACTGGCGAGCGCGGCATCGAGCAGCAACCGTGCTGCGTCCGCGCTGGCTTGCCGGGCGCCAAAGTCAAACAGGCGCCAGTTCAGGCTGGCCGAGTAGGAAGAACTGGCAATGCCGACCGGGCCGTCTGGCATGCCAGACGTGCTCTGTCGGCTGTGCAGCCGGCTGGCGCTCAGGGAAAGGCTGGGCAGGAAGGCGGCCCTGGCCGTGCCGAGGCCGGCTGCCTGAATCCGGATCGCGGCCCAGGCGCCTTGCAGTTGCGGGCTATGACACAGCGCCAGGTCCACCGCGTCGGCCAGGCCCAGCGCCGCAGGCAAGGCCGGCTCGGCGGGGCATGGCGCCACATGGTCGTCGCCGGGCAGCGTGGCGCCGGTGGCGATCACGGGCGGCAGGGTTGACAATGGGTCGGCGTGCGGCGGGAAGATCTGGTGCGGCAGGGCTTGCGCGCTGGTCCCGGCGGCATGGAACAGGGCCAGCGTCAATGCCAATGCCAGCGCAGCCATTTTTTGCCGCCGATGGCGTTGCCGTTCAACGTTCATGCAGCGCCTCCCTCCGGTGCTGCATCAGCGGCGAGAGCACATAGGCAATGATGCGTCGTTCGCCGGTTCTGATTTCCACGTTGGCCGCCATGCCCGCGCTCAATGGCATGGCCTTGCCGTCGACCATGATGCTGTCGCGCTGGAGCGCCACCCTGACTGCATAGATCAGCCCCTTCTTTTCGTCCTGCGTGGCGTCGCGCGAGACCTGCCGGACGATGGCCGGGACCGTGCCATAGCGGGTGTAGTCAAAGGTGTCGATCTTGACCTCGGCATGCTGGCCTTCGTGCACGAAGCCAACGTCGCGGTTCTCGACAAAAGCCTCCACTTCCAGGCGGTCTTCCCGCGGCACGATCTGCATCAGCGCTTGCGCGGCCGGCACGACGCCGCCGACGGTATGCACCGCCAGCTGCTGCACCGTGCCATCCACTGGCGCGGTCAGGCGCAGCAGCCGGCCATGCTCGCGAGCGCGACGGGCGTCCTGCCCGCTGGCGGCGGCCACGCGCTGGCCCTCGGCCCGGGCGTCCAGGGCATCCTTGCGCATCTGGGCAATCAGCGCGGCACGCTGGCTTCTGGCCTCGGCCAGATGACCGGCCAGCTCGATTCTGGCGCGCTCCTTGTCCTGCCAGGCATGCAATGCGACATCGCCCTGCTGCGCCAGCACCTTGTAGTCCTCCGCCTGTCTGGCCGCCAGCGGCAGCGCCGCCGCATGATGCGCAATGCTGTCATCGATTTGCGCCAGCCTGGCCCGAAAGTCACGGTACTGGCCGTCGAGGTGGCGGCGCGCCGCTTCCCATTGAGCAGCCGGCACCGCCGGCAGCGGCGGCAGGCGGGGAGGCCGCAAGCCGTCGATGGCGGCTATCATGGCCTGCGACCGGGCCGCCAGCAGCATCGCGGCAGCGGCGTCGCCACTGGCCTTGTCATGTTCGGCATCCTGCATGCTGGTGTCGAGCTCGATGAGTAGGTCGCCCGCCTTGACTGACTGGCCCTCGCTGACATGCAGGGCGCGCACGCTTGCCACGTCCACCGACCCGATGGTCTTGGTGCGCGCCGAAGGAATGATCTTGCCGTTGGCATTGACGATGATGTCCACTTGGCCCAGCACCGACCACAGCAGCACGAACAGCACGATGGCCATCAGGATGCGGCCGGTCCAGCGCAAGGTGGGTGAGTCGGGCCGTTCCTGGAGCGCCAGGCCGGCGGGTAGAAACTCTGCTTCCTCGCGCTTGAGAAAGCCGGTGCGCATTGCATCGCGCTGCTTCCAGTAAAGCGCGAAGGTGCGGTAGTAGCGATCAAGCAGGCTGCTCAGGGCCTGCAGGCGATGACGGATGCTCATGGCGCCTTGTCCCCGCCACTGGCATGGTGAAGATGGACCGATTGCAGGCGGAAGAGATGGCTGTATATGCCTTCGGGTTGCCGGAGCAGCTCCTCGTGGCTGCCCGTCTGTACGATCTGGCCGCGCTCCAGCACCACGATCCGGCTGGCGTCACGCACGGCGCTCAAGCGGTGGGCAATGATGAGCACGGTACGCCCGGCGCAAATCTGCCGCATGTTGTCCTGGATGATGCTTTCCGATTCATAGTCCAGGGCACTGGTGGCTTCGTCGAAGATCAGAATGCGCGGATTGCCAATCAGCGCGCGCGCGATCGCAATGCGCTGGCGCTGTCCGCCGGACAGGCCGGTGCCGTGTTCGCCCACCAGCGTGTCATAGCCTTCCGGCAGTTCGCAGATGAAGCCGTGCGCGCCGGCCAGCCGGGCCGCTTCGATGATGCGTTCAATCGGCATGGTTGGATCGGCCAGCGCAATGTTGTCTCTGACGGAACAGGAAAACAGGGTGTTTTCCTGCAGGACCACGCCGATCTGCTGGCGCAGCGAGGCGGTGTCGATGATGGCGATATCCTGGCCATCCACCAGCACCCGGCCCCGGTCGGGAACGTAAAGCCGCTGCACCAGCTTGGTCAGCGTGCTCTTGCCCGAGCCGGAACGTCCGACGATGCCGATGACTTCGCCCGGTCTGATGCGCAACTGCACCTGGCGAATTACATCGGGCGCATCGGCGTGATAACGAAAGGACAGCTGATCGAATTCGATAGCGCCGGCGATGCGCGGAATGCGGGTCTTGCGGCCGCTGACTTCGGTTTGGGCATTGAGCACGTCGCCCAGCCGGCTCATGGAAATGCCTACTTGCTGGAATTCGTTCCAGAGCTGGGCCAGCCGTAGAATCGGCGAGGAAACCTGGCCGGCCAGCATGTTGAATGCCACCAGTTCGCCCACGCTGAGCTTGTTGTCGATCACCAGCAGCGCGCCCAGCCACATGATGGCGGCTGTCACCAGCTTGGAGATGAGGCTCACGCCGCCGCTGGCCAGGAGGCTGATGTTGGCGCTCGATAGTCCGGCCGCCACGTAAGCGGCCAGTTGCTTGTCCCACTTGCGCTGCCAGCAGGGCTCGACGGCCATCGCCTTGACCGTCTCGATGCCGGCCAGCGTCTCCACCAGGAAGGCCTGGTTTTCCGCGCCCCGGTTGAACTTGTCGTTGAGCCTGGCCCGCAACAGGGGCGTGCACAGGAAGGACAATGCCAGATAGGCCGGAATGGATAGCACCACGATCAACGTCAGCTGCGGGCTGTACCACAGCATGACGCCGAGGAAGACAACGGAAAATACGCTGTCGAGCAACAGCGTGATCGCATTGCCAGTTAGGAAAGCGCGGATATTCTCCAGTTCGCGGATGCGGGCAACCGAGTCGCCCACCCGGCGCGCCTGGAAATAACGAATGGGCAGGCCCAGCAGATGCCCGAACAGCCGTGTGCCCAGTTCGACATCGATCTTGCTGCTGGTGTGCGCAAACGCGGCGCTGCGTATGCCAGAGAGCAAAGCCTCGAACACCGTGGCGGCGATCAGGCCGATGGCGATCACGTTCAGGGTTTTCATGGCATGGTTGACCAGAACCTTGTCCATCACGACCTGGAAGAACAGGGGCGTGACCAGGCCGATGATTTGCAGCACGAGTGAAATCAGCAGCACCTCGCCGAGCGTCTTGCGGTACTTCACCACCGCCGGGATGAACCAGCTAAAGTCGAACCGCGCCATGGCGCCTGCAAAGCTGGCCCTGCTCGTGAAATAAATCAGTTCACCGGTCCACTGCGCCATGAAGGCATGCAGCTCGATGACTTCCGGCGGCTGGCCCGGGCGCTGGACGAGGACACGGGCTGGCGTGTGCTGCCTGTCCACCCGGCCGAGGATGAAGCTACGCCCAGCATGGTCCATGGCTATCGCTGGCAGCGGGGCTTGTTCCAGGCGATCCGGATCCTGCTTCACAAGTCTTGCCTTCATCCCGATTTCTCTGGCCGCCAGCAGGATGGCCTGCGTGCTGAAAGCTTCCTGCCCGAACTGGTGCCGCAACTGCGCCGCATCGGCCGCGATGCCATGCAGCTTGCTCATCATGAGCAGGCATTGCAGGCCGGTGTCGGTGTCGTGCGCATGATTAAGCGCGTCCGCAGCCAGGGATGGGGCGTTGGTTGACGCGGTATTGCACTGCCCGGGAATGTCATGGGGGTTTGGCATGTCAATGAGCGATGGCTTGTTTGCATTGCGGTCCGTGCGGTTCTTGCCGGCCGGACCAAACACGGTTTAATGGTTGCGAGAAGGCAACTGATAAATCGCAATCTGCTTATAGCGGTTACATGGAAAAGCGCAAGGGAACGACCTGATGGGCACCATCAGGCAGGTCAGACTACGTAATGTGAAGGCCGGTAATTGCAGCGCCAGATCCTGGCATGGGCGGGTGGCACGCTTCGCGCACACTGTTTGCACAGACGCCGGACGTCATGGGCTTGGCAGGTCGTGTCCAGGCAAATCGAGGCGCAAGGTTAAATCGATCTTCTTACGCAGGGAAAAGATGTTTATGTGTGAAAACATTCGCAGGGTCAACCGGTCATATCAACGTTCTAAGTGATATGGCGCACCATTCATGCTGCGGCGTTGCCGCATACTGAACTTCGTCCGATCGTCTCCGCCGGAACTGTTCATTTCCGGCGCTGTCCGTTGAAAGAGGGAAAACAACAGAAGAGCTCATGTCACTGCAATCTTTCCGACTATCCATCCGGTTCATTCTTCCGCTCGCCCTGGCGCTGGGTCTGTTCGCCTATGCGGTGGTGCCGCTGGTGGATGACATGACGCTGCGCTGGTTCGTGCGCGATCTCGATGCGCGGTCGCAGATGGTGTCGTCGGCGCTGCAGGAGCCCTTGCAGGAATATGTGCCCCGCGGGGAAGACCGGCGCATTGCCCAGCTGCTGGACCGCTCGGTGCAGGAGGGACGGCTGTCGTCGCTGGCGTTCTGCAGCCCGCAGGGCACCCTGGTCTACAAGACCCTGGGCTATCCGGATGCGCTGGGCTGCCCGCCCAGCAACTACACCCAGCCGATGCGACAGTCTCTGATCACGCTGCCGCGCGGCGCGCGCATCCATGTCACCGAAAGCACCTTGCGCAACGGCGCCCAGTACCTGGGCAAGCTGATCCTGGTGCATGACATGAGCTACATCGAGCGCCGCAGCGCCGATGCGAAGAAGTACGTGATCGCGCTGTTTGCGCTGCTGGCGGTGGTGGTGTCGCTGATTACGGTGTTCGTCGCCCACCTGAGCTGGCGCGGCTGGATCAACTCGATGCGCCGGCTGCTGCGTCCGAACGTCAATGCGTCGCAGTCGCAGAATGCCTATGCGCCGCCGGAGGTGCAGCCGCTGGTGAGCGACCTGCGCGCCCTGCTGCATGAGTACAACGTCGAGCGGCGCAGCCAGGAAAACTCGGCCGCGGTATGGAATGCCGACAAGCTGCGCGCGCTGCTGCATGACGAACTGGCAGGTGATGAAGTGCTGGTGGTATCGAACCGCGAGCCCTATATCCATACCCGCACCGCCAATGGCATCGAGGTGCGCCGCCCCGCCAGCGGCCTGGTGACCGCGGTGGAGCCGGTGATGCGGGCCTGCTCCGGCACCTGGATCGCCCATGGCGCCGGCAGCGCCGACCGCGAGACTGTGGACGACCACGACCGGGTGCCGGTGCCGCCGAAGAACCCGGCCTATACCTTGCGCCGGGTCTGGCTGACCAAGGAAGAGGAGCAGGGCTATTACTACGGCTTTGCCAACGAGGGCCTGTGGCCGCTGTGCCATATCGCCCATGTGCGGCCAGTGTTCCGCTCTTCCGACTGGGACGAATATGTAAAGGTCAACCAGCGCTTTGCCGATGCGGTGATTGCCGAAGCCCATACCGAAGACCCGGTGGTGCTGGTGCAGGACTATCACTTCGCGCTGCTGCCGCGCATGGTGCGTGAGAAACTGCCGCGCGCCACTATCATCATGTTCTGGCACATTCCCTGGCCCAACCCGGAGTCCTTCGGCATCTGCCCGTGGCGCGAGGAAATCCTCGAAGGCCTCCTGGGCAATACACTGCTGGGATTTCATACGCCCTTTCACTGCAAGAATTTTCTGGAAACCGTGGACCGTTACCTTGAAACCCGCATCGAGCATGAAGCCTCGACCATCTCCTATGGCGGCGACCTGACCCAGGTCGAGCCTTATCCCATCTCCATCGCCTGGCCGGAGGAGCCGTATGCCGAGACCATCGAGCAGTCGCGTGAATCGGTGCGGCGCGAACTGGGCCTGCCGCGCGACCACCTGATGGCCATCGGCGTGGACCGGCTCGACTACACCAAGGGCATCCTGGAGCGCCTGCAGGCGGTGGAGCGGATGCTGGAGCTGCATCCTTCGATGGCCGGACGGTTCACCATGGTGCAGATCGCCGCGCCCAGCCGCACCTCGCTGGAGGAGTACCAGAACCTGGAAGCGCGGGTGCGGGCACTGGCCCAGCGGGTCAACCTGAAGTATGGCGCCAGCGGCATCGACCCGATCATGCTCAAGATCGAGCACTACGAGTCGGACCAGGTGATGCGGTACTACCGCGCGGCCGATGTCTGCGTGGTGACCAGCCTGCATGACGGCATGAACCTGGTGGCCAAGGAATTCATCGCCTCGCGCGACGATGAGCGCGGCGTGCTGATCCTGTCGCAGTTCACCGGCGCGGCGCGCGAATTGCACGAGGCGCTGATCATCAATCCGTACCACGTGGAACAGGGCGCCGATGCGCTCTACCGGGCGCTGACCATGCCCGAGATGGAGCAGCGCGAGCGCATGCGCAGCATGCGTAGCCTGGTGCGCGACTTCAATGTCTATCGCTGGGCCGGCCGCATGCTGCTGGACGCGGCGCGCCTGCGCCGGCGCGAGCGCATCACCGCCAAGATCCACTCCCACAGCCGGCGTTCGCTGCGCAGGGTGATGTGAGATGAGCGACCTCTTCGACCAGGCGGGCATGCGCCGCCTCGACCAGATCGTGCAGCCCGGCATGCTGTGCGTGTTCGACTTCGACGGCACGCTATCGCCCATCGTGCCCCAGCCCGACAGCGCCTGCCTGCCGCCCGAGGTGCGCGAGCGGCTGGTGCGCCTGACCAGCCTGGCACCGGTGGCCATCCTCACCGGCCGCTCGCTGACGGACATCCACAAGCGGCTTGGCTTCGAGCCGCATTACGTGGTCGGCAACCACGGCCTGGAAGGCGTTCCGGGCTGGGAAGCCAGAAGCAGCCGTTACGCGGCCGACTGCGCGGCATGGCGCCAGGCGCTGGAGCTTGCGCTGCGCGACCGGCAGCGCTTCGATCCGGGCATCCGACTGGAAGACAAGCACTATTCCCTGTCCATCCACTATCGCATGGCGCGCGATCCGGCATTGGCCGAGCGGCGCCTGTCGGCGCTGTTTGCGACGCTGTCGCCGCCGCCGCGCGTGGTGGCCGGCAAGTATGTCTATAGCCTCATGCCGCAGGACGCCACCCACAAGGGCCATGCGCTGGAAGAGCTGATGCAGCAGACCGGCGCGGCCACTGCGATCTACGTGGGCGACGATGTCACTGATGAGGATGTGTTCCGTCTGAAGCGGCCCGACCTGCTGACGGTGCGCATCGAGCCGCATCCCGACACCGCCGCCGAATTTCACCTGCCGGCCATGCCGGACATCGTGCGCCTGCTGGACGAGCTGGTATGCCGGCTCGCGCGGCAGTCGCAGGCACTTTCCAACAGGACCCCCGCATGAATACACTCGACCTCGGACTGATCGGCAACTCCCGCACCAATGCACTGATCGACAAGAACGCTTCCATCGTCTGGTGGTGCTATCCCTATTTCGACAGCGACCCGCTGTGCAGCGCGCTGCTGCAGGGCGAGCGCAAGGAAGACGGCCATGGCAGCATCGACGTGGTGTTCGAGCATTCCCGTCTGGTGGAGCAGCGCTACGAGCGCAACTCGGCCATTCTGGTGACCCGGTTTCAGGACGATGCCGGCAACGCCATCGAGGTAACCGACTTCGCGCCGCGCTTCCGGCTGCACGGCCGCCTGTTCTCGCCGTCGATGCTGGTGCGCATCGTGCGCCGCACCGCCGGCCGGCCGCGCATTGCGCTGCGGGTGCGGCCCTCCGTGGACTATGGCCGGGCGCGCGCCGAGACCCGCTGCGGCGCGCATCATATTTCCTATGTCGGCTCCGCCCAGTCCATGCGCCTGACCACGGACGCCGCCATTACCGCGATCACCGATGAAAAGCCGTTCTTCCTGCAGGACTCGGTGACCCTGCTGATGGGGCCGGATGAAACCGTGGCCGGCTCGGCGCGCGAGGTGGGCCGCTCCTTCCACGAGCAGACCCTGGGCTACTGGCGCAACTGGGTGCGCAACCTGGCGATTCCCTTCGAGTGGCAGGACGTGACGATACGCGCGGCCATTACCCTGAAGCTCAATGCCTTCGACGATTCCGGCGCGGTGATTGCCGCAGTCACCACCTCGATACCCGAAGCGCCCCATAGCCGGCGCAACTGGGACTACCGCTTCTGCTGGCTGCGCGACGCCTACTTCGTGGTCAATGCCTTGAACAGCCTGGGCGCCACCGGCACCATGGAGCGCTATCTCGACTACATCCTGAACATCATCGCCGACAGCCGCGACGCGCCGCTGCAGCCGGTGTATGGCATACGGCGCGAGGCGGTGCTGGAAGAGCGGGAAGAGCCGCACCTGGCGGGCTATCGCGGCATGGGGCCGGTGCGGGTCGGCAATTCGGCTTACTTCCAGGTGCAGAACGACGTGTTCGGCGCGGCGGTGATGGCCAGTACCCATGCCTTCTTCGACACCCGCATGGAGCGGCCGGCCGGGCACCAGATGTTCCAGGACCTGGAGCGCCTGGGCGAACAGGCCATTTTGAACTACAACGTGCCCGACGCCGGCATCTGGGAGCTGCGCGGCCAGAAGCGGGTGCATACCTTCTCCAGCATGATGTGCTGGGCCGCCTGCGACCGGCTCGCCACCATCGCCGCGCGCCTGGGCCTGGACGAGCGCGCTGCCTACTGGGGCGGCCATGCGCAGGAGATCCACCGCGTGATCTGCGAGTCGGCATGGAACGAGGAACTGGGCAGCTTCGTCTCCACCTTCGGCGGCGACCGCCTCGATGCCAGCCTGCTGCTGATGGGTGAATTCCAGTTCCTGGCGGCCGACGATCCGCGCTTTGCCAGCACGGTGCACGCTACCGAGAAGCATCTGAAGCGCGGCGAATTCCTGTTGCGCTATGACGAGGAAGACGATTTCGGCCTGCCGGAAACCGCCTTCCTGGTCTGCACGCTGTGGTGGATCCTGGCGCTGGCGCAGATCGGCGAGAAGGAGAGGGCGCGCAGCCTGTTTGAAAAGGTGCTGGACCGCCGCAATCATCTCGGCCTGCTGTCGGAAGACGTGGCGCCCGAGAGCGGCGAGATGTGGGGCAACTTCCCGCAGACCTACAGCATGGTGGGCCTGATCCAGTGCGCGGCCCGCCTCTCGATTTCCTGGGACGACGCTTACTGATGGGAGCGAGCATGAACAAAAGAAGCCTGGTAGGCGCCCTGGACATCGGCGGCACCAAGATCGCGGCCAGCATCGCCAATGCCAATGGCCCCCTGGCCCGCGTGACCGAACCCACGCCCAAGAGCGGCACGCCGGATACGGTGGCGCGCCAGTGCATCGCGATGCTGCATGCTGCCTGCGACCAGGCCGGCGTGCCGCGCGAGGCGATCGACGCGGTAGGCGTGTCGTCGGCCGGGCCGTTCGCGCAGGTCGACGGCATGCTGGGCCTGGCCTCGCCCAATATCTGCGGCGGCCAGGCGCAGTCGGCCGACCTGCCCAACGACTGGGTGGTGATTCCGCTGGAGGGCCCGCTGCGCGAGCAGTTCGCCACGGTGGCCATCGAAAACGACTGCGTCTCCGCGCTGGTGGCCGAGCGCACCTTCGGCGCAGTGCAGGGCGAGCCCAATTGCGTCTATGTGACCTGGAGCACCGGCATCGGCTTCGGCTTCTGCGTGGACGGCCATATCCTGCACGGCAAGCACGGCAACACCGGCCATGCCGGTCACATGCTGATGAGCGAATCGTCGGACGCGCTCTGCGGCTGCGGCAACCGCGGCGACCTGGAGGCACTGATCTCGGGCCGCAACCTGGCCAATCGTTTGGGGCAGTCGACCGCGGATGTGTTCGATGCGGCCCGCAACAATGAGCCGGCGGCGCGGGCCATTGCCGAGGATGCGGCGCGGTGGTTCGGGCGCGGGTTGTACAACGTCGCGGTGGCGCTGGATACGCGGGTGTTCGTGGTGGGTGGCAGCGTCTGGCAGCATCATGGGGAGTGGCTGCTGCCGATGGTGCGGCGGGAACTGGATACGCGCATGCATGCGCTGACCGATGGCGTGGAGATCGTGCCGGCGCGGCTGGGCGGGCTGGTGGCGGATTTTGGGGCGTTTGCGCAGGTGATGCCGCAGGATTGGGTGCAGGGGTGGCGGGAGAGGGAGGCTTGGAAGCATGAGGCCTGATTTTCCAAGAAGCCAGTGCCTTGTTTGAAAAGGCAAGAAGAGTTCGAATTTTGAAGCACTTCACGTCCTTTTCGTGGAATTGGCCGGATCGATTAACTGGTCAATCGTTAAACAGCTGCGCGACCGGGTCATTTCGATTTAGCCACAATATGATCGCGTTTTCATCTTGCGAAGAAAACCGCTTTTGTCTAACTTGGCTTGCGCGACTGCCTGTCACGTCTCTTCAGTTTGCCTGCTGAATGGCGTGATAGCGATGAATCCTCTGTATTCGACTTGAATCAACTCCATAAGGCACATCTTGAGGCAAAAACGACTTGGCGCTGTCGTCGTGAAAGCCTGTAAATTTCACTGGCGGATTTTCACAACGTTGCCGATTGCTATTTGGGTATCATTTAATCGATGTCGCTGGTTGTCAACGCGGGATTGTAGATAGCAACGCGCATTTAGGAAGATATTAGCGTCATCGGACTTATCCGGCAGTTCTATTTTTTTCGTAACGTTTGTCTATAACTGCTTTATATTCGGCCGAAAATTTTCGTGAGCTCTATCTGTTGGGGGTAATAACTATGCTGACACACGAACTGCTTCTTTAGGCTCAATACACTTTTTCACAACTGCCGATTCAAGAATGCGAAGCCCGCCTTGAGAAAAAAATTTCGAGTTTCGTCGAGCTTCTATCAGAATCGGCAGTTATATGAGGACCTATCACTTGCGGTTGATGAACATCCTATGTTCTTTGCCGCTTGGCTGGTGGAGGGCTCTGCAAGTCGGGTGGCATCGCATGCACAGCATTCTGTGGAAGATTATTTGTTACCAATCCCATCGCATATTTCTCATGTGATTTATATAAATCCCCGCGGAAATCGCCCGCTTTCGTGATGTTTATTTTTTGCACATCTCTCATTGGGAAATCGCTTTCGACGAAAGCACTCATGTCGCTTATCCAAGCCGATTTTTCATTTCTTTTCAAGACCGCCCCTAGATGCATGTTGTAAGAGTCAGCTTCTCTGAAATCGCTGTTTGTCCTATTTAACAACGCAATTCCCTCTCCTATGCCCGGCAATTCTTTATCGCTCAAGTAATTTCTTAAACCTTGTGCATGGTCCTGAATGTCGGCATCATTGCTAAGGTCAAAGTACACAGTTTTTTCTTCAGTGGGATGCTTGAACAGCATATAAACTGGGTCAGCTTTTTCTCCATATCGCATCCCTTTCCTTCCGGATTGCTGTGTTTGCAGAACAAATTCGGTTGATTCTATGCAGCTTTCCGGGAGCATGTTGAAATCGGCGCGACTATCACGTGGCTTCTTCAAGAAGCGCCCGACTTTTCCTATAACGCCTTCGCATGTGTTATGTACCCATACGCCAGCTTTACCTACGTGGTAAGTGTGAAAATCCTCCACTTCGATGTTATAGACGGTTTCCATCGTTGTTTCCAAAGCCGCGCTATACACCGTTACCCTCTCGTCAGACCGCCCAATCAGCACGTCCCCTGCTTTTAACATCCCGGCTTTCATCCAGCCCCTATCCTTGATCCAGAAGGGATGCTCGGCCGTCGTGCGTAATGTTTCCGTCCGCTCTTCTGTATCAACGACAACAAGACGGAAAATTTTCTGGTCAGGAGTAACGAAAGTGCGCGCCACACGCCTGTAGGCAATTTCACCAGTCTGTTCATGCCGTGTCAGCACCATTTCTCCACCAATAAAACTCTCGATCGGTTTTAATCCTTGCTCCGTATGTACTGGCGTCCCAGCCGCAAAGCAGATGCGCTCCATCATGCCGCCCATGATTGCGCCGCCGATGCTGCCAGCAACTTCCCCGACAAACTGCGTGGCGTCAAACTTGCCGTCATTTGTAATGACATTACCGAGTGCGGCCCCGCCAATATCGCCTACAATTCCGCCTACGACCCCACCCGTGGCCCCACCAGCACCACTAAAGGCCCCTGTCACTGCGCTGGCTGCGATCTGATTCCATTGGAATGACTTTTGTTCGCCTGCAGCAATCTTGATGCCCTGGCCGAGTGCATTATTGACCATGCCCATCGCTGCAAAGCCGGCGCTCTTGATGATTGCCGATTGCGCAACAGTGGCGTAGGAAATGCCCTTGCTTCCGACACATTTCAGCGAAGCGAGCAGCATTTTTTGCGCAAATCCAAGCCTCTGCAGATTCTTGGCCGCTACAGCCGCTGCCTTGCCAGCAGCTCCTACTCCGCCCATGATGGCTCCGGTGACCAACCCGGTTGCCGCGCCAACTCCTACGTCGCTCCAGGAAAAGTGTTCCTGCAAGCCCCCTGCAGTCATGATGCCCTGTGATGCGGCAGATCCTGCGGCGCCGCCCACGGCGCCAATAATCGCCGCAATTGCTATTCCCGCGCCAGACAAGGCTGGAACACCGGCCGCACCCAAGGTGAAGACTGTCGCAGCAGTGGCGAGAAGGGAAATGACGAGAGCGGCCAATACCGCTGCGATAATGGTGCCAATCTGCTGGCACTTGCTGATCCCCGGCGGTTCAGCGAGATAGGGCGATGTATCGCCAATGATATTGCTCGAGTTGTAAGGCTTAAATGTATTTGCGTTGTTATGGACCGTACCGACCGCATTCGGTAGCGTCAGCATCGTGCCGACCTGCAAAGTGCTGTTACTTCTCAGGCCATTGGCGTCCGCAATCAGATACCAGAGTGCCGCATCGCCATAAGCTCCTTGCGCAATGCTTTGCAAGCTGTCACCAGCGCCGACCCGATAATTACTCGAGCCCGCACCAGAATTCGCGGCGTCTACAATTTGATAGGTGCCGAAGTTTTTAACGGTGTCGTTATAGTCTACGGTTGTCTGATCGGTGAATATTTTAAATTTGATGTAATACTTCGCGTGACCGTTTTCCACCGTGACTGAAGTAAATTCCTGACCTTCCCGAATCCAGCTGCCTGCGGATACAGTGAAGCTGGCGGTGGGCAGGGCATCATTGGCACTGGAGCCATCATGTTCAACCCCACTTACTGAAACCTCCAGATTGCCGCCAATCGGAGGCCAGCTCACTCCCATTACAGTAGAGTATTGCTGACTATCATTGGCAACATCATTAATTTCTCTATATTCTTGTTTGTCGCCGGCTTTGAATGTGATGTGAAATTCAGAAGTGCTGCCAACATCTACTTGGGTAATGACATAAAGGGTAATCGCCACCTTTACTTTAGATACGACAGGAGGCTTGTCCTGATCAATGCCGGTTCCGTAAGTCCCTAAAACCTGACCATTAACAACAAAATTCCTCAATGTCTTGCTTTGCTGCGTTTTCTGCAGAATTTGACCATCGGCGTTATTGACGAAGCTGCGGTCGTTTTCGTCTTTATCTTCATCATCGATATTAACAAGATGGCCGTTTAAATCGTATGTTAATGTGGTTTTTCCCGGGTTGCTCGTATTGTCGGAGCGTGTGCTGGTAATCTGATTTTGCTTGTAGCTATCGAATTTCGCATAACCGTAATCGCTTGTAGTTGTCCACTGGTCTATTCCATATAACTGCCTTGTCGATTTTGTTATGTTGCCAAGGCGATCATAGGTATTGAACATGGCTGCCGAATCTTTACCCCAGCTGATCATGTTGTTCTGATCAATTGTGGAGTCATTTCTGAAGTATTGCCTGACTAAGCGGCCCCCCGTATCGTAGACGTTAGTATAGGCATTCATATCCGTCTGGCCAGCCAGGGAATTCTCAAACACCTCGAGTTCACGACCTGCCTGATCAAACCTTATATAACGCACGGTGACGTCATTCTTGGTGGCTTTGTACAGCCGATTCAAGGTGTCGTAACTATAGCGTTCCGTGCTGTTCTGCATGGCATCGCTAATGCGGTTGCCATTCTTGTCGTAAGTGATTTTGCGGCCAGCACTCGAATTGTAGTTGGCTGAATTGTTGACATCGTTGTTTGTCACGCCATCGACCATGACCTGCCGATTCATTGCGTCGTAGGCGTAAAAGTAGATCGTGTCCTGATCAATGAAGTTTGTGATCTTTACTCGATTGCCGACAAGGTCATATTGATAATAAACATCGGCGTTCGGCTTGCCTGCGTAGGCTAATTGCCCCAGGGAGTCGTATCGCAGTTCTTGATCTGAATACACGATGCCATCGATCGATACTCTTTCATTCGTATGCTGCCCGATTGAATTGTATTCGTACTCGGTTGTGCGTTTTGCGCTTGCCGAAGTCTTATCTTCGATTTTTTTCACCTGCCCGCTGGTTTCGTAAGTTGTTGTAACATCACGTCCACGGGAATTAGTTTCGCGGATTAATTGGCCCGCGTAGTCATAGGCGTAGCTGTAGCTTGCTCCACCAATATCTGCTTTGCTAATCAAGCGCCCAAAATAGTTATAATTCCAAGTCGCTAGATCGCCATTTGCATTGGTTTCAGTAATTTTTCGATTTGATGCATCGTATTGATTCATCACGGTGATATCACCGGGCAGCCGTATATTGACGACATTGCCGCTTGCATCAAATGTGTATTGCGTGTTGCCGTTGCCATCGGACTTCGACAGCTGTCGGCCCAAAGCGTCGTATGTCAACGAAATGCTGGGCGTGCTCGCCGCTTCCGTTCGCGCTGTTCTGCCAGCTATGCGCACAACACTGATCTTCTTGACATCGTCGTTCAAATCGGAGGGCAGCGACGATTGGTCAGTCGTGTAGTCCTGGTTCTGGGCGCCGCCATCAATACCCGAATCATCGTCGTATAAAGTCACTTTCCATCCGGCTCTGACCTTTAAGGAGCTGATTTCCTTTTCCAGGCCTTCCCAAGTTCCTTCGCCAAAGTAGCGCACTTTTCCACCGTAATTGCTATCGTAGTAAAGCGTGACAGGCGCTTGGGCTTCTGCCGAAGTGCCGTCATCCGAACCGCTGATGAGTTGGTAATAATCAGCGCCTGGTCGAATAATTTTATTGAGTTGGCCCAGCTTGTTGTATTCGTATTGCGTGACGTTACTCATCGCATCGGTACGCCGTACTTCATTGCCAAAGGCATTGTAGGAATGCTGAACGATGCTCCCATCCGCATTGAGTTCTTGAATGACATTGCCCTTGACATCATAGGTTTTTCTATTGACATTACCGCGCGCATCCCGCACCGCCGTCTGGTTGCCAGCGTAGTCGTAGAAATATTGGATGATGGGGCGTTGATCGGCATAGCCGGACAGATCATTCTTGAGTGCGTTGATCGTCGGCCTGATCTCCTGGATGAGTTGATTGCCGGCGTTATAGCTGTATTCAGTAATCCCGCTTGCATCACCTGCATCGCTGATGCTGAGTCGATTGCTCCAACGATCGAAGGTTTGATTCACGGTTGCCCCGTTCGCCAGCTTTTGCTGTGTCAGGCGACCTAACGCATCGTAGGTGTTTTGCGCGCGTCTTGTCCCTGTCAACGCATTGACGCTGGCTGCGCTGCTTTGCATGGTCTTGAGATCGGTTGTCGCGCTGCGGATTTCTGCCGTCAGGTTCCCCTGCAGGTCATAGAGCATGACCTTGCTGACGCCATCGCCACTATTGCTGCGCCAGAGCTGCCCACCATTGTTATATTCAAAATATTCTGACTGCGCATCGCCTTGTATCGTGGCCGGTCGTATGCTGACCATTGGGTCTGGTTTCAAGGCCGAAACATTCAGGCCCGTCCTACTGCTCCATATTGCGCGCGACCCATCTGCGGCACACAGAACCAGATTTCCGTCATTTTGCAGGCGCAGGAAACCATTTTTACTTGCGGGATCATTTTGTGTTCCCGCATTCCAGACTGGATTATTAACGGCGTTATAAATCACCAGGTTTCCGTCATTGGCCTGGAAGGAAAAGCTGGCGCCAGTGTTGTTAAACGTGCCGCTGCTCCAGATCGATTGTCTGTTGTTCTGCAGATCATATGTAATGAGATTACCGTCCGATTGCATGATGAGCTGATAGCGACCATTGGCGGAGACGATGGATTGATCTGTTTTCAATTTACCAGGGCGCATGATGTCGCCAACGCCACTGCTCCATATTGCGCGTGACCCGCTTGCGGTATATAGCACCAGGTTGCCATCGTTTTCCAGGCGCAAGAATCCGCTTTTGCTTTCTGGATCGGTTTGGGTTTTGGCATTCCACAATGCAGTGCCGGTGCTGCTATAAATCACCAGATTGCCGTCCAAATCCTGAAAGACAAAAGAGGAGCCATTATTGTTCGGTGTGTCGGTCTTCCAAACGACTTTTCTATTGTTCTGCAAATCATAGGTAACCAGGTTGCCGTCCGGCTGCATGGTGAGCTGGTAGCGGCCATTCGCCGATATGAGCGATTGGTCGGCTTTCAATTTACCGGGATACATGATGTCACCGACACCGCTAGTCCATATTGCACGAGACCCACTTGCGTTATATAACACGAGGTTGCCATCGTTTTGCAGGCGTAAGAATCCGCCTTTGCTTTCAGGATCGTTCTGGGTTCTGGCAGCCCACTTTGAAGTACTGTCAGCGCCATAAATCACCAAATTGCCGTCATTAGCCTGGAAAGCGAACCTTGATCCACTATTGTTTGGCGTGTCGGTCTTCCAGACGACTTTTCTGTTGTTCTGCAAGTCATAAGTAACCAGGTTACCATCCGGCTGCATGACGAGTTGGTAGCGGCCATTAGCCGAGACAATGGATTGATTGGCTCGCAAATCGCCTGGCCACATAACGTCATTGCCTACAAGTCCCTTACTGATTAGTTCGCCAAAGGCGTTGTATTGCATTTGCGTGTTGTTGACGGCTAATGCAGAGGGCGCGGTAATGCGAAGGCTTGAGGTTTGATTATTAAAGTCAGGCAGTAATGTAGTGTTGGCAGTAATGGTCCTGGTCTCGCCGGTGAAATTGCTATCGGCGTACAGAGTCACCGTCCATCCCTGTTTCACACTCAGCGAGCTCAGCGCATCGTTGCTTATGCCTAATTGGTTCAGGTTGTAGTCGCCCACAGTGAATGAGCGGCTGCTTCCCTGGTAATTGTCATCAGAGAAAATGCTGACGCCATACGAACCCGGTTCGATGGTATTGACCAACTGCCCCAGCTTGTCATACCTGAAAGCCTTGAATGAGGTGCGTGTAAGACCATCGCCATCATTCACACTCTGCCACTGCTTGGCCAGATTGCCGTTGGCGTCATAGGACATGTACTGCACATTGTTCAGCGCATCGGTGCTTTCGACGGCGCGGCCCCAGCTGTCGTACTTAACGCTATTGATCCGGTCATTACCGCTGCTAATCGTGCCGTAGCCATTGAGGGTGACGCCGATCGCTCCGTTGGCACGTTCAATTTGCTGGATGACGTTGCCGAAGGCGTCGCGGGTGAACTCGGTGAGACCGCTAAAGCTAGCGTTGACCTCAATCGCTCGGGTGGCTTCTGTGACCGCCCTGGTTCGATTGGCCTGATCATAGTAGGTGGTGGTGCTGTTGTTGCCGGCATCGGTAGTACGGATCAAATTGCCGAACGTGTCGTATTGATAGGTGCTGGTCAAGTCGCCGCGGCCTGAGGCGGTGATGGCGATGCTGGAGGTCTTGTCATTAAAGTCAGAAAGCAAAGCATTGTCTGCCGTAATCACCTTCGTTCCACCTTTGAAGTCCTCATGCTCATACAAGGTGACCTGCCAGCCTGGGGCGACCTTGATTGAGCTTAATGACTCATTGCCTATTCCCAGGTCGCTTACGTTGTATAGTCCAACGCCAAAAGACTTTGAGGAACCCTGATAGTTGGCATCTGCGTACAAGGTGACACCATTGCCGGTTGCGCCGCCGCTGTATTCCACATTGACCTGTGTTTCGCTGACCATGCGATTGTTCTGGTCAAAAGTGGATAGGGTAGTGCGGTCCTTATCGCTTGCGCCAGGTAGGGAGTAGGTTGTGCTGCTTATACCGACTGTGCTTCCGAGCGGGTTTGCATATTCGGTACGCTCGATCATATTGCCGAACGCATCGTAGCGCTGCGTCGTCACGTTTCTCAACGCATCAATGGTGGCTATCTCCAGGCCACGCTGATCGTAGTACCGGTAGGTGCTGAGCCAGGTGCTGTTGTCTTTCGTGACCTGGGTTTGAATGATTTGACCGAGGGCATTGTAGGTGTGCCTGGTCACCGGGCTGGCGGTAAAGGCGGTCGTTCCATCGTAGGCATAAATGCTGGGCTCGGTGATTTGCACCGCGCGACCTAATGCATCGTATTCGGTGATGATGGTGCGGTTTGCGCTGTTGTTTGTCAGTAACGCGGCGACGGTCGCCAGCGGTGGCGCATTGCTACCCCAGGCAGCCCTGGTGGCATCCGCGATTTTGTCGGCATAACGCGTCAAGGCGGTGACATTGCCCAGGGAATCGCGCACATAGCCGGTAACGTAGCCTTCGGCATCCACTGCAAACCTGATCTGTCCCGCCGCATCGTAAGCCTGATAACGCATGTTGCCTGCCGCATCACGGTTGGCGACGACGTTGCCCGAGGCGTCGTAATAGGCTTGCGTGTACAGCGCAGATGACGTTTCGACGCGGCTCGCAAGACCGGTTGCGCCATTGGCCAGGAGGGCGGCGCTTGATTCTCCGCTGTATATGCCTACCGTTGGATAGGTTGTCCTGGTCTGGCGGTTGGCGGCATCGTAGGCGTATTGGGTGACCTGGTCGCGGCTGGCATCACGAGCGACAAAAATAGCGATGCTGGCTGCGCTGTAATCGGCAATTGTATAAACCAGGTTGAGCCTGACCTCGCCAAACGTGGCGTCGTCAAGTTCGGTTCCATCGTACTTTTTATTGTTATAGGTTTCCGAAAGGCTGAGAGTGACATTGCCGCCATTATTCGACAGGTTGGGCACGGTAAGAATGCATGGGTTCGGCGTGACCGTACCCGGTGACGCTTCATTGGAAATCGAAGTGGCAGCTAGCGTGGTCGCACCGCTCAGACTCACACGAATTTCACTTTTCAATGATGACTGGACCCATCCCGGGTCGCTCGTTTCGGTAGGTGTCAATACGCCGGTCATCGGTGATATTACCGACATGACTGGCACCCCGGCATTTGCCACGACGTCACTCAGAATTAATTCGGTTTTTTGTATCACCGTTGCGGGCAAAGGATTTACTGCAATCGTACGGGTCGTGGTTGTCGCGCCGTTGGAAATGATGTTCTTGCCGAAGCTGACCGTTAAAGTTTTCGGCGTTATGGTTAGACCATAGGCAGTCTGCTTCACGATATTGCCGTTGGCATCGTAGTCATACCCGGTCACAGCGCCCAAGCCATCAATCGTATAGCTGAGGCGATTTGCTGCATCGTACACATTGAGGGTGACTTGGTCCCGGCTCGCATCTTCTATTACCGGAGTGGCCAGCGCTGTAGGTGAAATCGGGTTGGCATAGGCCGTTTTCTTCACCACGTTGCCATTGGCGTCGTATTGATACCTGGTCACAGCACCAATTGCATCCACGGTCCAGGCAAGGCGACCATCCTTGTCATACTGCCGCCTTTCCACACTGTCTGCGGCCGATTGCGGGTCTACCCTTGCCGCCAGGGCCTGCTGTATGTCCGCCATGCTGAGCGTCGGAGCGATAGTGATGCCGGGCGCAGGCTGGCTGCCTCCGTCAATCGAGGTGACGGTCAGATTGGGTACGCTGATAGGCCGTGCATAAATCCGGACCTTTACAAGCTGGTTTTCGCCGTCGTACGTGTTTTCCCGTACATAGCCAAGCGGATCAATGGTGTACACCAGTTGGTCGTTCGCATCATAGGCATAACGGGTGTTGCTGTCTCCAGCCGGATTGCTGACTGTCTTGATAATGACATTGTCGTTCCTGTCATAGCCGTAGCTGGTCTTGAGCGCCAGGCCTGCGGGGTCAACCACTTCCTCCGTGCGCCGGCCCAGCTTGTCATATTTATATTGCGTCTTCGTGCCGGCAGGGTCGGTGACGGTCAGCGTCTTGCCGCGCTGGTCATAGGTGGTGGTGGTCGTCAGATTGAGCTTGCCCGTGCCGACGTCAACGATTTGCTTGGTGACCTGGCCGTTCAGGTCGTATTCGGTCACAGTTGCCACGCCGCCCGGATCGACCGTTCTGGTCTGCCGGCCGAGTGCGTCGTACTCATAGCGCGTTACCAGGTTCAGGCCGGTGTAGGCGGGCGAGGCGGTGCTTGGGTCGACGGTGCGGGTCAGCACGCGGTCCGCCGCATCGTATTCCATGACGGTGCGAATGCCGCGTTCGTCGGCGGTCTCGATCAGGCGGTTGGCCTTGTCGAAAGCCTGCTTGCCGCTGCGCTGCAGCGGCAGGTCGGTCTGGGTGAGGTTGCCGTTGGCATCGTAGGTGTAGGTCACGGTGTTGCCTCGGCCGTCGACCACGCTGGCTACCTGGCCGTGCCGGTTGGTGCTGGTGCGTACGGTGACACCTTCGGGCGTGGTCATCGTGGTGGTGCGGGTGGCGCTGTCGTAGGACGTGGTGGTGACATTGCCCAGCGCATCGGTCTGGGTCCGCACCCGGTCGAAGGCGTCATAGGTGGTCGACTGCACTGAGCCCAATGCATCGGTAAGGCGGACCTGCCGGCCCTGGCGGTCATACTTGATGCTGCTGCTGTTGCCGCGGGCATCGGTGTTTTGCACAACGCGGCCGAAGGCGTCATAGGTCTGCGTGCTAGTGGCATTGATGCCGCTGGGGTCCGCGCTAGTGCTGAGCAACAGGCCGCGGCGGTCGTAGGCGAAGATCGATGTCAGGTTGCTGCTCGTGGCGATCGGGATGGTGACGCCCCTTTGCTCGCCAAAGGCGTTATAGCTATAGAACGTCAGATTGCCCAGCGCATCGCTGCTGCTGGCCACAGTGCCGTCCTTGTTGTAGGCATAGCTGGTCTTGCTGTCGAAGGCGTTGTTGGCAATGCCTTTAACCGCGTTAGTGATAGCGGCATCGACCAGGCCACCCTGCAGGCTGGCCAGCGTGCCGGCGGCAAGCGGGGTGCCATAGCGTGTCTCGGTAACCAGCTGGCCCAGTGCATTGTAGGTGTTGCCTTCCACCTCGCCCAGGGCATTGACGACATAGACCTGCCGACCATCCTGGTCGTAGTAGTAACGGGTGACGTTGCCGTTCTCATCCGTGGAACGCACCAGGCGGTCAGCCTTGTCATAGGCTTGCAGTGCCTTGTTGCCGCGGGCATCGGTGCTGACGGTGAGCCGGCCCAGCAGGTCGTACGTCATGCCTACGGTGCGCGCTTCCGTCGTGCCATGGGCCACGGTGACGCTGGTGACGTTGCCTGCGGCGTTGTATTCGCGGAAGGTTACCGTGCCCTGCGCGTTGGTGGTGGTGACTGCCCGGTTCAAGGCATCATAAGTTGCCTTTTCTTCCTGGTCGGCACTGGCGGTAGCAGGCCGCACGCTGGCCAGCGTGGTGGTGGCGGTAATAGTGCCCAGCACAGTGGCCGTGAGCGCACTGGCATAGCGACGCGTCTGGGTTTCGTTGCCGTTGGCATCATGGACATGCTCGGTGAGGTAGCCTTCGCCATCGATCGCGGCCGCCACGTCGCCCTCGGCATCGTACAGGGTGTAAGTGGTGATGTCGTCGGTGTTGCTGGCCGGGCGCAACTGGTCCAGGGTGCCGCTGTTGCGCAGGGTGGCCGTGGTGGGGTTGGCGTAGGCGGTGGTTTTCCAGAGCTGGCCCAGGTTGTTGTAGCTGTTCTCGACCAGATAGCCTTCGCCGTCGAGCGTGGCGCGCAGCAGGCCGTCGTTGTCGTGGAAGTTGCGGCTGACGCGGTCGTTCTGCGGGTCGGCGATGGGCACGACGGCCGCTGCGGTGGGCGCGCTGCCCAGGTTGGTGGTGTCGATCGGGTTGGCATATTCGATGGTGCGCACCAGTCGGGACTGGCCGTCATACTGGAATTCGGTGACGGCGCCGTTGGCTGCGACCTGTTCGATCAGGCGGTTGGCCTTGTCGTAGATGTTCCAGGTCTTCTGGTCGCTGGCATTGGCGGCAGGACGCAGTTCCTCGATCTGGACCAAGCTCTCTGCCTTGATGTCGGCGCCGCCAACCCGGAGGCCGAATTCATTGCTGTTGTCGCCGGTCCATTCATAGTAGGTCTCGACCAGGGAATGGCTGCCGACGCTGAGATTGACCGTATTGGCGAGCGTGGTAACGGCTTGCGCACGGTCGTTATTTATCTGAAGTACTCCGTCGATGTAGAGGTTGGAGCCGTCGTCCGAGCGGATATAGAAGGTGTAGTCGCCCGCGGTGAAGACATTGATGCTGCCAGTGAAGCGCATGGCGAACAGATCGGGGTTGGTGACATTCAGCGACGACACCTTCCTGGCATTTTCGACGCCGAAGGTGGCGGTGGTGAAGGCGCCCACCAGGGTGGCACTGCCAATGGCGGTGTTCGTCAACCCGACCTTCGACAAGGTCAGGGGATTCAGGCTGGGAATGGTAAAAATCTCCGCATCCATCACCGGCGAGAACATCGCCTTGACCGGGGTGGCATACCGTATGGTCTGCGTGACCTGCCCGTTCCTGTCGTACACATATTCGGTCAGGCTGCCGGTGCCGTCGACCTCGCCGTTCCTGCGGCCGGCAGCGTCGTACAGCAGCCAGGTGCGCACGCCAGTTGCGTCCTCGGTCATGCGAAGCTGATGATTGTTGTCGTAGTAGTAGCGGCTTGTACCGAGATCGGCGTCGACGGCGTCGCGCTGCTGTACGCTGACCAGGCGGCCAGCCTTGTCGTAGGTGCTGATTGTCTTCAGGCCGTTGGCGGCGGTCAGCGTGGTCTTGTTGCTGGCGTCGTCGTAGCTGTAGATGGTTTGCTGGCCCAGGCCGTTGGTGGCGACCAGCAGGCGGTCCAGGCCATCGTAAGTATAGGTCGTGGTCTGCGCGCTGCCGCCGAGCGGGGCAACGGTGGAGAGCAGCCTGCCGGCCTGGTCGTAGACATAGGTCGTGGCGGCCGCGCCGCTTGGGTTGCCGGCGCTGTCGACAGCGCTGTAGGTGGTGGCCCGGATCAGCTGGCCGCGGAAGTCATACTCCATGTCGGTGCGCTGGAGTTGCGCCTTGCTGGTGGTGCCGGCCCAGGTACTCAGTTCCGTCTCGGTGGCAGTGGCGGCGGCATAACTGCCCGCAAGGTATTCCATGCTCCTGATGCGCTGGCCCGCCGCGTTGTACTGGTGCTCCGTTACCCTGCCTTCGGGGCTGATCACAAAGCGCAGCCTGCCGGAGGTGTCATAGGCGTAGCGGGTGCTCAGCGGCGCGCCGGGAGTGCCGGCGGTGCCGGTATGGGTAGGGTCGGCGCCGTCCGGATCAGGCGTGAGGTAGGCCGTTTCCGTCAGCAGACGGTTGCGGCTGTCGAAGGTGCGCGTGACGGTATTGCCGGCCTCGTCGCGCTGCAGGGTCTGGTTGCCGTTGCCGTCGTACTGCATCACGACGCGGCGGCCTTCGCCATCGGTGATGGTGACGATGTCGCCATTGTTGTTGTAACTGAACTGCTGGATGCTGGTGACGCCGCCCGTGGAAGGTGCCGTAATGCTGCCCAGCCGGCCGTTGGCATCGTACTGGTAAACGGTTTTGTTGTTCAGCGCATCGGTGACGGTGGTCTGGCCTGTGCTATAGAGGTAGCCGGTGATGTTGCCCAGGGCGTCGGTGATGCTGGTGACGCGGCTGCTGGAATCGTAGTTGATGCTGATGGCGCTGCCATCGCTCTGGGTCACGGTCCTGACGCGTTTGCTGGCGCCATCGTAGGTGTAGCTGGTGGTATAGACAATGTTGTCCTGGGCATTGTCAGGCGTGAGGTCGACAGTGACGACCTGCAGGCGGTTGCTGCTGTCATAGCCATAGCTGACGCGACTGAACTGGCTGCCATCGGCGCGTTCGACGCGGATTCTGGTCAGACTGGTGCCGGTATAGTCGAGGATGGTTTTCTCGCCGGAAGCATTGAGCACTTGCTGCAGCATGCCGCTGGCCTGGTAGGTATAGGACACGACATTGCCGCTCACGTCCTTTTCGCTGAGCAGCTTGCCGCTGCCGTTGCTCCAGTCGTAGGTTTCTGTCACCCGGCTGTCGCCGTCCGTCCAGGTCCACCGGCTCGTGTTGCTGTCGTAGCTGAGCGTGTCATAGCTGCCGTCGCCATCGGTGTTGACATACATCCCGCCATTCAACTTGTAAATCAGTTCGGCGCCGTCGGCTGCCACGCGCACGATGCTGCTGTTGGCGGCGCCTATGGCGCCGCCCAGGTCCTTGAGGCTGCGGTAGAAACCAATGCGCCAGTTGTCGTTGTTGTCGCCGTCGGTCACGCCCTGGCTGTTATAGGTGCGCATCACTGCGGTATCGAGCGCCCGGCCTATCAGAAGCTCGTCCTGTCGCTGCAAGACGAGATTGCCATTGACGACATTGACCGCGAGCTGTTCTCCGCTTCTGCCCGTGTTGGGGCCGGTGGTGCTGTTGATCAGGGGCAGGGATGTGGCGACCAGGCCCAGGCTGTTGCTGCTTGCGATTGCGCTCATTATTTTTCCCGGAAGTGTTTGAATGGCTGCGTTGTCGTGGCGCGCGGGATATGGAATCCGGAGTCGATCGTGCAAGCGGCCCTGGCGGTCGCCTTGTTGTCGATCTGATTGGGAGAAACGATATTTCGCGCTCTACAACCAGTTATTCGCTGGTTTGCAGGGCGGATTTAGCGGGTTATCGAGAAAGATTGTGCGCAATTAGAGCGTTGGTGCGGATGGATGCTTGGGGGCATCGGGGTGCTTGTCTCGTTCTTCTGTAACGGGGGAGAGTGGGTAGGATAGTGCTGCCCGGGCGTTGCGGGATGACGCAACACGGCTGCACTGCTGTGGAGACAAGCCGGGAATCCGTCCCGGCGGCCGGGTTACTTTTTTTGGCGCAAAAAAAGTAACCAAAAAAAGGCGACCCGGTGATCAACCGCGCTGCGCGGGGTGCCCGTGCCAGCGGTGCCCGGAGCGGGGCGCGGCTAAACTCGCTCCGCTTCGCTGCACTCCGAGAGACGCCGCGCCTTTTCCCGCTCCGGGCACCGCTGATACGGCGCGCTCAACGGGATTTCACTACAACGGCCACTTCAAGAGCAACTGCAAGCGTAGGGCGTCATACCCCGGAGGGGTATTGCGCCATTTAAACCGGCGCGGCGCCGTTCCACTTTCCTCATCCTCACGGCAACGCCACTTCCCCCGCTGCCGCCGAACGCGTTCCCTGCACCGGCGGATTCGATGAGCCGCGATACGCAAACACCACCGACGCCTTCATCCGGTCGCTGTCGTTGCGACCCGCCGCATGGAACAGCTTGCTGTGAAAGAGCACCACGTCGCCCTGTTCCAGCACCGGCGCGACGCCGCGCGCGAACAGGGCCTGGTTCTGCGGCACTTCCGGCCGCAGGAAGTCGAGCGCATCCATCTGCTCCGGGGCCAGCGGGATCCGGTGCGAGCCGGGAATGAATTTCAGTGCGCCGTTGCGGGCCTCTTCATGGCCGAGCGCCAGCCATACCGAGATCAGGTCCGGACGGGTGTAGGCCCAGTAGCGGATGTCGCGATGCCAGCCGGTGGCGGTGCCGAAGTGGGGGTGCTTGGTCATGATGCAGTTGTGATGCGCCAGCGTCAGCACCACGTCTTCCTGCAGCAGCTGCTGCAGGCCAGCGACCAGCACCGGATTCTCGGCCCAGTCATGGAAGCAGGCATCGCGCTGCCAGGCGGCGCGCAGCCGGCGCGCGGTGCGGCCGCCCGGCGCATCCAGCGACGCCGGTGCGCCTTCGTAGCCGACTTCGGCTTCGTATTCCAGCGGTGGCACGGCGCGCGCCAGATGGTCATTCGTCACTGCCAGCATGCGTTCGCAATCGGCCGGCGCCACCATGCGGGGAAGGATCAGATAGCCATCGGCTTCAAACTGCGCGATCTGGCTGGCGGAAAGCGGCGCGGAATTCGGGATGTTCATGGCATTCGTCAGAAGAGCGGAGCCGTCATTATCGCGCCTGATGCCGGGTTACAACAATCGGCAGATGTATCGCGCCAAATGCGGGGAACCTCACCGATCGCGCTGGTAGGCGGGAAGCGGGGCGCCGCAGTCCTTGCAGAATTTCGCGTCGGCCTCATGGCCTTCGGACAGGCATTCCGGGCAGGTGCGGGTGGTGGTAAGCCGGAACAGCCTGTTCTGCATCGTCATTTCCGAACTGATGATGCCCGTCGGCACCGCCAGGATGCCCCAGCCCAGCAGCATCATGATCGATGAGATCGCGCGGCCGATGTCGGTCTTGGGCACGATGTCGCCGAAGCCCACCGTGGTGATGGCGGTGATGGCCCAGTAGACCGAGGTCGGAATGCTGGTGAAGCCATTGCCCGGTCCTTCCACCACGTACATCACCGTGCCCAGCAGCAGCACCACCATCATCACTACCGACAGGAAGATCAGTATCTTGCGCCGGCTTGCCAGCAGCGCCCGGGTCAGCATGCGGTATTCCTCGACATAGGACGTCAGCTTCAGGATGCGGAAGATGCGCAGGAGGCGCAGGATGCGCACGTCCAGCAGCACGTGGGCGCCCGGCATCATCATGGCGAGATAGGTCGGCAGCACCGAGAGGAAATCGATGGCGCCGAAAAAGCTGGTGGCGTAGCGCAGCGGCCGCCGCACGCAATACAGCCGCGCCGCGTATTCCACCGTGAAGAGCAGCGTGAAGAACCATTCCAGCGCGCCCAGCATGTCGCCGTGGCGCGACGATACGGCCTGCACGCTGTCGAGCACCACCACCATCACGCTGGCCAGGATGGCGACGATCAGCGCCAGGTCGAAGATGCGGCCGGCGCGGGTGTCGGCCTCGAAGATGACGGTGTAGAGCCGGGCGCGCAAGCCTTCGGACGGTTTGCCGAACTGGTGGCCCGGATCGGCCGGCGTGGCCGTGGCCGGGTGTTTGCCTGCATGCATGGGCATCTGGGTGGACGATGAATGGAAAGGCAAGTATAGCCGCCGTCGGCAGCGCCGGTTTGTCGCCGTTCAGGCTTCCCGGTAGAACAGCGCCAGCCAGACGCTGTCGGCATCGGGCGTGGTCCATTCGACCCGGTGTCGGCAATGCGCGGGAATCGTCACGTGCATGCCGGGCGTCATGCGCAGCAGGCGATCGCCTTCCTCGAAGCGCAGGGTGGCTTCGCCCTGCACCAGCATCACCCATTCATGCTCATCCTGGTCATACCAAAAGCCGGCCGGCGAATGCTGGCCGTGGGAAACGATGCGCTCCAGCCGGAAGGCGCTGCCGGCCAGCAGCGTATGGATGACTTCATCAGGCAGGGCTGCCGGCAGATTGCTGCAGAAATGTCCGGAATTTTCCATGGCGGCCATTATGCGTCAAATCAATCCGGGCGCAGGTAGCGGTGCGCCGGCAGAACTACCGGCCAGGGCTCACTTCTAATTGGCTCTTTTTCCATTTCAACAAGAAACGCGGCGGGGCCTGTTCCCTGCACACCTGGAGAAAACAATGAATGACATCACCACCGACAGCAGGCAGGAAGCCACGCCCGGGCGTGACTTCTCCGCGCTCGATCCGGGAAGCGCGCTGTCCAAGCATCCGCCCGGCAGCGAATTCCGCTACGAGGCGCCGTCCCGCGATCAGCTCTCAACCCTGGCCACCGGCGCCGGCATGGTGATCCTGGGCCTGGGCATTGCCCAGCTCCTGGCGCCGCGCCAGGTGGCGCGCTCGACCGGCATTCATGCGCATCCGTCGCTGGTGCGCGCTTCCGGCGCGCTCAGCGTGGCCAGCGCGGTCAATATCCTGAACAAGGGCAGGCCGGCGCCGCTGGGACTGGCGCGGCTGGCCTGCGTGGGGCTTGAACTGACCCTGCTGGCGCGCTCGGCCATGCATGCCGGCTCGTCCGGACGCCGCAGCCGGCTGGCCTTGACCGGCGCCGGCGTAGCCACGGCCGCGATGCTGGACATGAGCGCGGCGCTGGCGCAGACAGCCCGCCAGACCATGGGCGAGCGCAGCACCGAATCGGGCGCGATGGCGGTGGAAAAATGCATCACGGTCAACAAGTCGCCGGAAGAGTGCTACCGCTTCTGGCGCGAGTTCGACCGCTTCCCGGAATTCATGGAGCACCTGGAGGAAGTCAGCAAGGTCAACGACACCCGCTCGCACTGGAAGGCCAAGGCGCCGATCGGCTCCAGCGTGGAATGGGATGCCGACATCACCGCCGACCAGCCGGGCGAGCTGCTGGCCTGGCATTCGGCGGAAGGCGCGGATGTCGACAATGGCGGCACCGTGCGCTTCGAACGCGCGCCGGGCGGGCGCGGCACCATCGTCCGGGTCGAGATGCAGTACAAGCCGCCGGGCGGCAAGGCCGGCGCGCTGGTGGCCAGGCTGTTCGGCGAAAACCCGCTGCAGCAAATGGACGCCGATCTGCGCCGCTTCAAGCAGTTGATCGAGACCGGCGAAATCACCACCACCGAAGGGCAGTCGTCCGGCCCGCGCAGCACCATGGTCAAGCTGATCAAGAAAGGGGTACCGGGATGAGAGCCTTATGCTGGCATGGCGCCAAGGATGTGCGGGTCGACAATGTGCCCGATCCGAAGATACTCAATCCGCGCGACGCGATCCTGAAGATCACGTCCACCGCCATCTGCGGGTCCGACCTGCATCTGTACGATGGCTATATCCCCACCATGGAAAAAGGCGACATCCTGGGCCATGAGTTCATGGGCGAGGTGGTGGAACTGGGCAGCGCAGTGACCAACCTGAAGATAGGCGACAGGGTGGTGGTGCCGTTTCCGATCGCCTGCGGCAACTGCTACTTCTGCGAGGAGCAGCAGCATTCGCTGTGCGAGAACTCCAATCCCAATGCGGCGATGGCGGAAAAGATGTGGGGCCATTCGCCGGCCGGCATCTTCGGCTATTCCCACCTCACCGGCGGCTATGCGGGCGGCCAGGCCGAGTATGTGCGGGTGCCGTATGCCGACGTCGGCCCGATCCGGGTGCCCGACGGCCTGGACGACGAGAAGGTGCTGTTTCTGTCCGACATCCTGCCTACCGGCTACATGGCGGCGGAGAACTGCGACATCCGGCCCGGCCATGTGGTGGCGGTCTGGGGCTGCGGCCCGGTGGGCCAGTTCGCGATCCAGAGCGCCTATCTGCTGGGCGCGGAGCGGGTGATCGCGATCGACCGCTTCCCGGAGCGGCTGCGCATGGCGCGGGAAGTCTCGCGCGCCGAGACCATCAACTATGAAGAGGTCAATGTGCTGGATGCATTGAAGACCATCACCGGCGGCCGCGGTCCGGACGCCTGCATCGACGCGGTCGGCATGGAAGCGCATGGCGTCGGCCTGGTGGGCGCCTACGACCGCGTCAAGCAGGCGATGATGCTGGAAACCGAGCGTCCGAATGCGCTGCGCGAGGCGCTGATGGCCTGCCGCAACGGCGGCGTGGTGTCGATCCCGGGCGTCTATGGCGGTTTCCTGGACAAGATGCCGATCGGCTCCTTCATGAACCGTTCGCTGACCCTGAAGACCGGCCAGACTCATGTCCAGCGTTATCTGAAGCCCCTGCTGGACCGGGTGCAGGCAGGGGAGATCGACCCCAGCGTGATCATCACCCACCGCATGCCGCTGGAGCAGGCGCCGGATGCCTACAGGATGTTCCGCGACAAGCAGGATGAGTGCGTGAAGGTGGTGCTGAAGCCCTGAGGTATTGAAGCGCCCGGCAAAAGGTCTCCGGCGTCGGCTGCATGCCTGCCCGGAGGCCGCTGCCCGTCCGCAAGCGGCGGGGAAGGCCATGCCGGTATGGCGCCACCCGGGCGCGGCGCCGGCGTGGCGCAACGCCATGGCGGTGTGCGCCACTCAAGCCGCCATGAACCCGCTCTCCATCCGACCGGCCCAGCCGCCGGCCCAGGCAACCATGCCTGACCCTGGCCCGCAACCCGGCGGCTTGCCACCCAACGCGCCGCTCTGGCGCCATGTCGCGCAGGGCGCATGGATCACGCTGGGCGCCTTCAGCCTGCCCACCATGCTGTCGCCCTGCGTCAAGGGGCTGCTGTCGCCGCGCGCCTTTGCGCTGCGCACGCTGCTGGGCGGCTTTATCTATATCGACATGATCCAGCCGCCGCAGCAGGTGCGCTTTGCGCCGGCGCCTACGATCGACCAGGAAATCGTGGCGCTGACCCTGGGCATGACGCCCTACATCGCCGCCTTTTATGCGCAGGCCCGGCTTGCCAATGGCTGGTGCAGCCGCGACGGCAGTTCGGGCGCGCAGATGGCGGCGGCCAGCCAGCGCTTCTGGCAGCGCCTGTGCGGCTTCCTGCCCGTGCGCCTGGCGCCGGCGGCGCGCGGCTATCCGATCAATTTCGTGCTGGCGCGGGTAACGGCGCAGATGCTCGCGGTCAGCGCCGGCAGCCTGATGTCGGCGTGCTTCCATCATGCCCGCGGCGCGCGGCTGGAGCCGGTGGCGCGGCCTGCCGGCATGCCGTCGCTGCGGCAGCGCATCGAAGCCAATCCCGCCGCCTATCTGGCCTGCGGCCCGGCGTTTGCCTCGTCGGTCTGGATGACATTGCGGCTGGACCGCGCTGCCGCCCGCGCCGGCGGCGCGCTGCCGCCAGCCCTGGTGGCCTTGCTGGCAAGCCATGTGGTGGCGGCCTGCATCGCCACCGCGCTGATCCATCCAAGGCCGCTGGCCGCACACCATTGAGAAGACGCAAACGGGATTGAATGCGCGCGCTTCCGGTGCAGCAGGCAGGCGGCCCGGGCTACTTACGGCGTCATGAAAACACCTGATCACAACGGCGCGGCACGGCGCGCCGACCGGCCCGCAAGCATCCGTGTCCCTCGCGGACAAGCGCCTGAACCCGCGCCGCCCGCAGCATATGTGGCGCGTGCCATGCGTACGACCTTCTGCGCATTCACGGTGCCTACCATCCTTGCGCCCTTCCTGCCGGCACCCCTGCAGCCGTTAAGGCTGCTGGCCTGCGGCGCCATCTATGCCGACCAGCAGATGCAGCCCTCGGACACGCGCTTTCATCCGCAGCCCAGCCGCCGCCGGCAATACACGGGCATCATGGTGAGCCTGCTGCCCTTCATCCCGGCCTTCGCGTTGCAGGCGCACCTGACCGAGACCTGGTGCGCCAATCCGTCGAGCTGGGGCGGGCGCATGGCGGCGACCAGCCAGCATGCGTGGAACCGCTTCTGTCAGCGCCTGCCACGGCAGGTCAGCGCAGTCGCCGCGCGTTATCCGATCAACTCCGTGCTGGCCCGTTTCGTCGCGCAGATGGCGGCGGTCAGCACTGGCAGCATGCTGACGCTGGCATACCATCGGCGGCGCGGCAGCCAGCTCACCATGCGGGCGACGCCCTCGCCATCGCGCCCGCTGCGGGAACGGCTGCAGTCCAGGCCGGATGCCTATGCGATCGGGGCCGCGCCCTTTCTCCTGCCGGCCGCGCTCGACAGCCGCTTCGGACGCGCGATACTGCAGGCGCCCGGCATGCCGCGGGCACTGTGCGGCGTGGCCATTACCAGCGCCATCGTCGGCGCGGCGCTGTTGACGGCCGTGGTCGGCTCGGAGAACAGGTCATGAACGCGGACTATGAATCGATGCTGTTGCGGCTGTGCCTGCTGGCCGGCGTGCCGGCGGAGGAGCATGCGACGGTGGCCGGGCAGCAGGCGATGACGGTCAACGGCATGGCGGTCCAGTTCCGGCTGGAAGAGTGGTCGGGCTTTATCAGGATCTATGTCGAGGCCGGCCAGCCGGCGCCGGCGCGCCTTCCGGCCTTGTGCCAGTCCATACTGGAGCAGCAGCTGGAATTGCCGGTGCCGTTCGTGATGCTGACCGCGCTCGATGCGGCCTCGGGCGCGCTGATCCTGATCGGTTGCGCGCCCATGCCGTCGCACCAAGCGGAGGACGAGGAACTGCTCGCCTTTCTGCATGCCTGCGTGGATGGCGCCGCCCTGTTGCGGCGCGCCATCGACAGCGAGGAGGACAGGGTGACCGACCTGACGGCGTTCCATTACTTCTGAAGCTTCTGAATGGCGTTGCAGGTCCTGCAAGGCGGCAGCCCATGTCGCTGAGTCGCCCGGCCGCACGTCATGCAGCGCCTGCCGTCCATGCACCGTCCAGAGCGCAGCCATCGGCATGCGCCCCGAACGACGCCCGTTTCACATACTGCGCCGGTACTGTCCGCCCACCTCGAACAGCGCCTCGGTGATCTGACCCAGTGAGCAGACCCGCACCGCATCCATCAGTGTGGCAAACACGTTCTCGTCGTGGATCACCGCCTGCTGCAGCCGCTGCAGCATGGCCGGCGCCTCGGCCGCATGCCGTTGCTGGAAGTCGGCCAGGCGCCCGAGCTGGGACTGCTTTTCCTCGTCGGTCGAGCGGGCCAGTTCGATCTGCTGCGGCACGTTGCTCGCATGCGGATTGCGGAAGGTGTTCACGCCGATGATGGGCAGGCTGCCGTCATGCTTCCTGTGCTCGTAGAGCAGCGACTCTTCCTGGATCTTGCCGCGCTGGTAGCCGGTCTCCATCGCGCCCAGCACGCCGCCGCGCTCGGCGATGCGCTCGAACTCCTGCAGCACCGCTTCCTCCACCAGGTCGGTCAACTGCTCGATGATGTAGCTGCCCTGGTTCGGGTTCTCGTTCTTGGCCAGGCCCCATTCGCGGTTGATGATCAGCTGGATCGCCAGTGCGCGCCGCACCGATTCGTCGGTCGGCGTGGTGATGGCCTCGTCATAGGCATTGGTGTGCAGGGAGTTGCAGTTGTCGTAAATCGCAATCAGCGCCTGCAGCGTGGTGCGGATGTCGTTGAAGTCGATTTCCTGCGCATGCAGCGAACGGCCCGAGGTCTGGATGTGGTACTTCAGCTTTTGCGAGCGCTCGTTGGCGCCGTACTTGTCGCGCATGGTCACGGCCCAGATGCGGCGCGCGACCCGGCCCAGCACCGTGTATTCCGGGTCCATGCCATTGGAAAAGAAGAAGGACAGGTTGGGCGCGAAGTCGTCGATGTGCATGCCGCGCGCCAGATAGGCTTCCACGAAGGTGAAGCCATTCGACAGCGTGAAGGCCAGCTGCGAGATCGGATTGGCGCCGGCTTCGGCGATGTGATAGCCCGAGATCGACACCGAATAGAAATTGCGCACCTGGTGGTGCACGAAGTATTCCTGGATGTCGCCCATCACCTTCAGCGAGAACTCGGTGGAGAAGATGCAGGTGTTCTGGCCCTGGTCTTCCTTCAGGATGTCGGCCTGCACCGTGCCGCGCACGTTCTGCAGCACCCAGGCGCGGATCTTCTGGGCTTCGTCGTCGGTCGGCTCGCGGCCATTGTCGGCGCGGAACTTGTCCTGTTGCTGGTCGATGGCGGTGTTCATGAACATCGCCAGTATCGTCGGCGCCGGGCCGTTGATGGTCATCGACACCGAGGTGCTCGGGCTGCACAGGTCGAAGCCTTCGTACAGCACCTTCATGTCGTCCAGCGTGGCGATCGATACGCCCGAATTGCCGACCTTGCCATAGATGTCGGGCCGCGGCGCCGGGTCGGCGCCATACAGCGTGACCGAGTCGAACGCGGTGGACAGCCGCTTGGCATCCATGCCCTGCGACACCAGCTTGAAACGGCGGTTGGTGCGGAAGGCATCGCCCTCGCCGGCGAACATGCGGGTCGGGTCCTCGTTCTCGCGCTTGAAGGCAAACACGCCGGCGGTGTAGGGGAAGGAGCCGGGCACGTTTTCCAGCATCAGGAAACGCAGTATCTCGCCATGGTCCTCGAAGCGCGGCAGGGCGACCTTCCTGATCTTGTTGCCCGACAGGGTTTCATGGACCAGGCCGGTGCGGATTTCCTTGTCGCGGATCTTCACCACGTATTCGTCGCCGGCATAGGCGGCCTGCATCGCCGGCCACATTGCCAAAAGCTTTTTCGCGCCGGCATCCATGCCGGCGTCGCGGGTATCGGCCAGGTCGGTCAGGGCCGACAGCGTGCCGGCATCGGCGTCGGACTGCGCCTCGGCCAGCATGCGGGCCGACTCGGTGAGCTGCTGGCGTTGGCGCGCCAGCGTCACCTGGGCGCCGGTGAACCGGTGATAGTGGCGCACGGTGTCGGCGATCTCGGCCAGGTAGCGGCTGCGCGCCGGCGGCACGATGGCATTGCGTCCGGAGGAATAGCGCACCGCCACCGGCGCCAGCCGGCCCGGCTTCACTAGCAGACCCATGTCCTTCAGGCGCGCCAGCAGGCCCTGGTACAGCGCGGTCACGCCATCGTCGTTGAAGCGCGATGCCTGGGTGCCGTAGACCGGCATGTCCTCCGTTTTGCTGCTCCACAGCTCGCGGTTGCGCTGGTACTGCTTGGCCACGTCGCGCAGCGCATCCTGCGCGCCCTTGCGGTCGAACTTGTTGATGGCGACGAAGTCGGCGAAGTCCAGCATGTCGATCTTTTCCAGCTGGGAGGCGGCGCCGAACTCGGGCGTCATCACATACATCGACAGCCCCACATGCGGCACGATGGCGGCGTCGCCCTGGCCGATGCCGGAGGTTTCCACGATCACCAGGTCGAAGCCGGCCACCTTGCAGGCGGCGATCACGTCCGGCAGCGCGGCCGAGATTTCCGAGCCGGCCTCGCGGGTGGCGAGCGAGCGCATGAAGACCCGGTTCTGGCCCTGCCACGGGCCGATCGCATTCATCCGGATGCGGTCGCCCAGCAGCGCGCCGCCCGACTTGCGGCGCGACGGGTCGATCGAGATCACGGCGATGTTCAGGCCATCGTCCTGGTCGAGCCGGATGCGTCGGATCAGCTCGTCGGTCAGGGAAGACTTGCCGGCGCCGCCGGTGCCGGTAATGCCCAGCGTGGGCGTATTGATCGCCGCCGCGGCCTCGCGCAGCTGCGCCGGCAGGGCAGGGCTGGCCTTGCCGTTTTCCAGCGCCGTGATCAGCTGCGCCAGCGGCCGGTGCCGCTGCGCGATGTCGCCGTCCTGCAGCGCTGTAAGCGTAGTCGGCGCATAGGAAGAGAGATCGGTGTCGCAGGCCTGGATCATGGACTGGATCATGCCCACCAGGCCCATGCGCTGGCCGTCTTCCGGGCTGAAGATGCGCGTCACGCCATAGGCATGCAGCTCCTCGATCTCGGCCGGCACGATCACGCCTCCGCCGCCGCCGAACACCTTGATATGCGCGCCGCCGCGCTGCCTGAGCAGGTCGATCATGTACTTGAAGTACTCGACATGGCCGCCCTGGTAGCTGGAGAGGGCGATGCCCTGCGCGTCTTCCTGCAGCGCCGCGGTGACGATGTCGTCGACCGAGCGGTTGTGTCCCAGGTGGATCACCTCGGCGCCATTGGCCATCAGGATGCGGCGCATGATGTTGATGGACGCGTCATGGCCATCGAACAGCGAGGCGGCGGTAACGAAACGCACCTTGTTGGCCGGCTTCCAGGCGGCAAGGTTCTGGGTAACGGACAGGTCGGTCATGGAGTCTCCGGAATTCTTGTAGCGCTCAGGCAAGGCCGGCGCGGATGGCATTGATCTGGAATTGACGTTAACGTCAACGTCAAGGAGTATGCCTCAAACCATCGTGAAAAGGGTAGCGGCGCGGCGCCGCACGGCATGCAACCGCGGTGTAGCCGGATGGCGTCAGCATGAAAAAGATTCCTGGCGGAATCAATGCCTGGTTTGCTACTATTGCAAACAGGAAATATATTCAAGCCCACCATGTCCCTTTCCAGCCGACTGAAAACCCTCTTTCCCGCTACCCTGGTCTTGGCCCTGTGCGCCGGCGCCAGCCAGGCCGCCGATCTTCCGTCACCCGATCTGGGCAAGCTGCTGGCCACGGGCGGCGTGAGCCAGGTGGAAGGCGCTGGCGGCGGCGGCTTGACGCCCTGGGCGCTGATCACGGGCTATGGCACCCGCGACAGCTATGGCGCCAACCTGCATGCCACCGCGATCCGGACCCAGGACTATGGCCTGGACAGCCATGGCGTGGCGGTCGGATTGGCCGACCGGGTGGAACTGTCGCTGGCGCGCCAGACCTTCCGCGGCAGCGACGGCGCGCTCGACGGCTTGCGCATCGGGCAGGACATTGCCGGCGTCAAGGTCCGGCTGGCCGGCGACGCGGTATATGAACAGGACAGCTGGCTGCCGCAGATCGCCGTCGGCGCGATGGCCAAGCGCAATACAGGCGTGTCTGGCCTGGCCGGTGTCGACAACGTGAAACAACTGGGCGCGGCCAGCGACCATGGCGTGGATATCTATCTGTCGGCCACCCGCATCCTGCTGGACAGAAGCCTCTTGATCAACGGCACGCTGCGCGCCACCCGCGCCAACCAGATGGGCCTGCTGGGTTTTGGCGGTGAGCGCGGCAACCATTACCAGCCGATGCTGGAAGGCTCGGTCGCCTACCTGTTCAGCCGCACCGTAGTGGGTGGTGTCGAATACCGGATGAAGCCGCGCAACCTGGCAGTGGACAGGGAAAAGGATTACTACGACGTCTTCGTCGCCTGGTTTCCATCCAAGCATGTCTCGCTGACCGCCGCCTGGGTGGCGCTGGGCGACATCACCGTGCTCAACCCGACCCGGCAGAAAGGCGTCTACCTGTCGCTGCAGGCCGGCTTCTGAATCTCTCCCCATAGCGCTTACCGACCATGCAATCCTTCCGCACCCTGATCGCCCTCCTGCTCGCCGTGGGCAGCCTGCATGCCTTCGCCGCCGACGATGCTCTCTACCAGGACCTGGGCGGCGGCGCCGGCATCCGCCGCATCGTGGCCGATCTGCTGCCGGCGGTGCAGGCCGACGCCCGCATCAGTGCCTCGTTCGACGGCGTCGACCTGGAGCACCTGGCGGAAAAGCTGGAAGAGCAGTTCTGCGATGTGGCCGGCGGCCCGTGCAAGTACAGCGGCAAGGACATGCAGACCATCCATGAAGACCTGAAGCTGAACCATGCGCATTTCAATGCGCTGGTGGAGGATCTGCAGGCCGCCATGGAGCGCAATGGGGTGCCGTCGCGGGTGCAGAACCGGTTGCTGGCGCGGCTGGCGCCGATGCACAGGGATGTGGTGACGAAGTAGGGGGATGGGGCGAGGCGCCTTTTCGGTACAGGTAGCGACAGTGGCGGTTGCTTTTGACGTACGCGCAGCGACAGTTGCGGTTGCGGTTGCGGTTGCAGTTGCAGTTGCGGTTGCGGTTGCCGTTGCCGTTGCCGTTGCCGTTGCCGTTGCGGTTGCCGTTGCCGTTGCCGTTGCCGTTGCTGTTGCCGTTGCCGTTGCAGTTAGGGTCCCCGTCTGTGTACCGCCGTGTCGGCGATGCCCGGAGCGGGAAAAGGTGCGGCGTCTGTCTGAGTCAAGCGCAGCTTGGCGAGTTTAGCCGCGCCCCGCTCCGGGCATCGACGGCACGGGAACCCCGCGCAGCGGGGCGGCACAGTCGGGGTCGCCTTTTTTGGTTACTTTTTTGGCGAAGCAAAAAAGTGACTCGCCCGCCGGGGCGAACACCCGGCCTGGTCATGACGACAGTGCAGTGGAGTTGTTTCACCCGGCGTAAAAACGTCACTGCGAAGCAGCAGTTGCTTTTGAAGTTTGAAGTTTCAATATGAACGTCAACAACAACACCGACAGTGCTGCCCGTGCCTTGCCGGGTGACGCAAGGCGATTGCACTGCCGTGGAGACAAGCCGGGAATCCGTCCCGGCAGCCGGGTCACTTTTTTTGCTTCGCCAAAAAAAAGTAACCAAAAAAAGGCGACCCGGTGATCGCGCCCCCGCTGCGCGGGGGTTCCCGTGTCAGCGGTACCCGGAGCGGGGCGCGGCTAAACTCGCCAAGCTAAAGCTTGGCTCAGACAGACGCCGCACCTTTTCCCGCTCCGGGTACCGCTGACACGGCGCGCTCAACGGGACTTCACGGCAACTGCAAAAGCCAACTGCAACGGCCACTTCAAAGGCAACGGCCACTGCAACGGCCACTGCGACTGCAACCCCTTGCGCATACTTCAATATCGCTTGCAGGCCTCAAGGCCGCACCGAAACGTTTCAATCGCGCTAGGCCTGCCTGTACACGCTAAAGCCGCGGCTTGTGAAAGCGTTTGGAGGAGGCCTGATCGCGGCGAACGAATCACATGTCAAGAAACGCACCAGCGAAAAAAGATACTCAGCAAGAGGGGCCTGGCCTCACAACTAAGCCGATTGAATTTTTTAACTGGAGAAAACATGAGCAAGCATCACGGCATTGGGCAAAAAGCTGTTCCGCAAGACGTCAGGATGACAGAGCTGCTGTTGGACGATGTTGTCGGCGCGGGGAACGAACCTCTCATCATCAGCTTTTCGGACACTTTGGAAGCGCGGGAGCGCGTCAGATACGCATGTGAAGAGTTCGGCTCCGAGTCAGAAGAAGCAATGAAGCAAAAAAAGCTCCTCGCAGATATGGTATCCAGGCTGCCTCCGATCGACAGATAGCCTGGATCATCCATGGCAAACGCAATGCGCATCGCCCAACCGGCAACCTGCAATGCGCCTGACTATTTCCCTTGCAATCCCATCCGTCATCGTTAATAATCCAAATGAGAATAATTCTCATCTTTCGGGGCCTGACAGCCCCGGATGTTTAATTTTTTATCCGTTTAGCCGTTTCAAGCTGTCCCACTCTTAATAGCCAGCCCCCGCGACAGCGGCAGCCAGCCACCATGCCATTTGCAAAGGAATGATGATGCCCACTGCCACCCTGACGTCCGAATTTCCTGATTCGTCTGCCGTTGTCTCCCAGCCCGAGCTGCTGGTGTCGGCGGCGCTGCACCTGATGTCGCATTACAGCACCCAGGCCCGCGAAGGCGGGCCTTGCCTGAAGCTGGCTTCGGTAATCGAGCGTCACCTGAAGGCGCTGGCGGCGCTGCCGCAGCTGGCGCCGGTGCTGCAGGGCACCTGCAGCCAGCTGGCCGAACAATGGGCCATGCATATCGAACAGGCAGTGCCGTCGGCGCGGCCGACATTGCTGACCCGAATGCTCAACGGCACCCGTGCCTGAGAGGAGATTTTTCGGTCAGGATGCAGCCGAAGGATGTGCCTTTCCCTGTACTGACCGACGCGCGAATGACGGGCCGGCGCCGCACATGCGTCGGCGCCCGGCATGCCAGGCCTGCCTGGAAATCAGAATTCTTCCCAGTCGCCGCCCTGCTCGGCAATCCGGCTTGCCGGCGCTTTCGCCCCGGCCGGAATGGCCGCCACGGCACGCGGACTGCCGGCGACCGGCGCAGCGGGAGCCTGCCGGCCTGCGGGCACGGTGGCTACCGCGCCTTCCGCTGACAACTTGAACGTGCCGACCGTCACCGCCAGCGACGAGGCCTGTTCCTGCATCGAACCGGCCGCTGCCGCCGCCTGCTCCACCAGCGCCGCATTCTGCTGCGTCACCTGGTCCATCTGCGCAATGGCCTGGTTCACCTGCTCGATGCCGGCGCTCTGCTCATTACTGGCCGCGGTGATCTCGGCCATGATGTCGGTCACCCGCTGCACGCTGGCCACCACTTCCCGGATCGTGCCGCCGGCCTGCGCCACCAGCCGGCCGCCGGCCTCGACCTTTTCCACCGAGTCGCCGATCAAGCCCTTGATCTCGCGCGCCGCCGCCGCGCTCTTCTGCGCCAGGCTGCGCACTTCGGTGGCCACCACCGCGAAGCCGCGGCCCTGCTCGCCGGCGCGGGCTGCTTCCACCGCCGCGTTCAGCGCCAGGATGTTGGTCTGGAAGGCGATGCCGTCGATCACGCCGATGATGTCGACGATCTTCTTCGAGGAGCTGTCGATGGCGGCCATGGTGTCGACCACCTGGGCCACCACCTCGCCGCCCTGGGTGGCCACGCCTGATGCGGTGAGCGCCAACTGGTTGGCCTGGCGGGCGTTGTCGGCATTCTGCTTGACGGTGGAGGTCAGTTCCTCCATCGACGAGGCGGTTTCCTCCAGCGAGGAAGCCTGCTGCTCGGTGCGCGAGGACAGGTCCATGTTGCCGGAGGCGATTTCGCTGGCCGAGGTCGCGATGTGGTCGGCGCCGCTGCGCACCTGGCTGACCAGCCGGCCAAGATTGTCGTTCATCGTGGCCAGCGCCTTCATCAGCTGGCCGGTCTCGTCCCTGCTGGCGACCTCGATGCGGCCCGACAGATCGCCCGCCGCCACCCGGTTCGCCACTTCCACCGCCTGTGCCAGCGGCCGGGTAATGCCGCGGGTGAGGAAAACCGAGAAGCCGATGCCGGACAGCACCGCCAGCGCGCTGACGATCAGCAGCATCGCGCGCCCGTGGCGGTATTGCGCGGCGATGTCGTCGGCCTCTTCATTGATCAGCCGGGCCTGCTGCTCGGTCATGGCGCGGATCGCGGCCAGATAGGCGGCTAGCTTGGGCCGGGTCTCGTTGTCGAAATGGGCGATCGCCTGCGCCTGGTTGCCCGCTGCCTTGGCGTCCAGCGCCACCTTGCGCGAGGCTGTGTAGGCCTTGCGCGCCTGCATCAGCGTGTCCAGCCGTTCCTTCATCATCGGCTGCGTGAGGCTCTCGATGAAACTGTTCTGCACGAGTTCCGCCCGCGCGCTGGACGACTTCATCGCATCGCCCAGTTCCTTTTCACGCACCGCATCGCTGGTGCGCAGTGCATCCGCAGCCCGCACTGCGTTGAGTTCGATCGCAAGCCGCCATTCGCCGAGCAGGCGCTCGTCGCGCAGGCTCGACTTGATCAGTGCCTCTGTGGCGTCGGCGGCATGCTGCATGCGCCAGATGGCGGTGCCGGACAGCACCAGAAGCATGGCCAGCACACAGGTAAATCCAACAGCAAGACGTGATCCGATTTTCAGATTCTTCATGACAGAATAAGGATAAGGATGAAATGACGTAGGCTCCGCCAGAGACGGGATGAAGCCGCAGTATTCTCCACTGTCAATGTTTCTGCAAATAAATTAAATGATTAAAGTCAATTTTTTGATGCGCCGTGGCACGGGAGCCGCTTCCGAACCCGGCTGCAACGTGATCGGTTGCAATATTCGCCACGGGCAAACACGGTATAGTCGACCCTCTTGACCGACAGGCAAATCAGATGGCCTTACGCTTTTTATCCGGTGGCGGCACGATGGGTCGGATGATGCGCGACCACGACTGGGACAATTCGCCGCTGGGCAGGCCGCAAACCTGGCCGATGCCGCTGCGTACCATCGTCGGCGTGATGCTGTCGGCTAACCAGCCGATGTTCGCCGTCTGGGGTCCGGAGCGCTCGCTGCTCTACAACGATGGCTATGCCGAGATCCTGGGCAACCACCATCCGGCCGCGCTGGGGCGGCGCTTCTTCGACGTCTGGCGTGAACTGGTCGACGAGGTGGGACCCATCATGGACCGCGCTTACGCCGGCGAGCCGACTTCCATGAACGACCTGATGCTGACGATGCAGCGCCACGGCTATCCGGAAGAAACCCATTTTTCGTTTTTCTATGCGCCGCTGCGCGACGAGGGCGGCAACGTCGGCGGCGTATTCTGCGGCTGCACCGAGATCACCGCCCAGGTATTCGCCGAGCGCAGCCGGCTGGCCGAACTGGACCGCTTCCAGGTGCTGTTCAACCAGTCGCCCAGCTTCGTGGCGGTACTGCGCGGGCCGGAGCATGTGTATGAGCTGGTCAACCCCAGCTACCTGCAACTGATCGGCCACCGCAGCCCGATCGGCCGCACGGTGCGCGAGGTGCTGCCCGAAATCGGGGCGCAGGGCTATTTCGAGCTGCTGGATCATGTCTACCGCAGCGGCGTGCCGTATGCGGCCAGCGCGGTCGACGTCTTCCTGATGCGCACGCCCGGCGCCGGGCTCGAATTGCGGGTGCTGGACCTGCTGTTCCAGCCGATGCGCAATGCCGCCGGCGAGGTGATCGGCATCCTGATCAACGGCACCGACATCACCGAGATGCATGCGGCCCAGGAACAACTGCGCGAAAGCGAGATGCGCAACCGCCAGATCCTCGACGGCGCCATCGATTACGCCATCATCGCCACTGACCTGGAAGGCCGCGTCAATCGCTGGAACCAGGGCGCATGCAGGCTGTTTGGCTGGTCCGAAATCGACATGCTGGGGCAGACGCTGGAACGCGTGCTCAATCCGGAGGACCAGGCCGCCGGGCGGCTGGCGCATGACAGGGAAACAGCGCTGGCCGGCGGCACCGCAAGCGATGAGCGCTGGCACCGGCGCAGGTCGGGCGAGCTGTTCTGGGCCAGCACCGAGACCACCGCATTGCGCGACGAGTCCGGCGTCGTCACCGGCTTCGTCAAGGTGCTGCGCGACCGCACCGAGGAACACCTGGCGGCGCGCGCGCTGGCCATCTCCAACGACCAGCTGCAGCGCGCGCAGACCGCCGGCGGCGTCGGCGTGTTTACCGTGGACCTGGAAACCGGGCGCATCCGGACGACGCCGGAGTTCTGCCGCATCTTCGGGCTGGCGCCGGTGGAGTCGCTGCCGGCCGGCAGCATCGAGTCGCTGGTGTTTTCGGAAGACCAGCATCTGATATCGAACCGCGCCAGCCGCGAAACCGGCAGCGCGGCGGTCCGCGCACAGTACCGGATCCGCCGCGCCGACGACGGCAGCGTGCGCTGGATCGCGCGCAGCGCCGAGTTTCAGTACGATGCGGCCGGCCGGCCGGTCAGCATGGATGGCGTGGTGCAGGATGTCACCGAGCGCCATGCCGCCGAAGTCCAGCTGCGCAACAGCGAGGAACGCTTCCGCACCTTTGCCCAGGCCTTGCCCAACCACGTGTGGAGCGCCTATCCCAATGGCCAGCTGAACTGGTTCAACGACCAGGTGCTGGCCTATACCGGCAGCAGCCACGATGCGCTGGCTGGCGAAGGCTGGCTGTCGGTCATCCATCCCGACGACACCGAAGCGGCCGGCGCGGCCTGGCAGCATGCGTTGCAAACCGAGTCGCTGTACGAGATCGAGTTCCGCATCCGCCGCCGCGACGGCGCCTGGCGCTGGTTCCTGGCGCGCGCCCTGCCGATGCGCGATGCCGACGGCGTGCTGACCCACTGGCTGGGCACCAACACCGACATGGAAGACCAGCGCGCCGCCCGGGAAATCCTGATGAGCACCAATGCCGCGCTGGAGCAGCGGGTGCAGGCGCAGACGCTGGAGCGGGAACGGATCTGGAACCTGTCGCAGGACCTGCTGGTGGTGGTGGGCGCGGACGGCCATTTCCGCAACGTCAATCCGGCCTGGACCCGCATCCTCGGCTTCCGGCCGGAAGAGGTGATCGGCAAGCATGTCGACGCGCTGATCTATCCGCCCGACCGTGACGCCACGCTGGCGGCGCTGGCGCGCGCGTCCCGCGAAAACCTGAACCAGTTCGAAAACCGTTACCTGCACAAGGACGGCAGCTTCCGCTGGTTTTCCTGGTCGGCCTCGCATGACGACAACGGCGTGGTATATGCCACCGGCCGCCATATCACCGCCGAGAAGGAGGCCGCGGCCGCGCTGGCCCGCACCGAGGAGGCGCTGCGCCATGCGCAGAAGATGGATGCGGTCGGCCAGCTCACCGGCGGCATCGCGCATGACTTCAACAATCTGCTGCAGGGCATCACCGGCTCGCTGGAGATGCTGAAGCTGCGCATCGACGCCGGGCGCTATGACAGCGTCGACCGCTTCGTCACCGGCGCGATCAATTCCGCCACCCGCGCCGCATCGCTGACGCACCGCCTGCTGGCGTTCTCACGGCGCCAGCCGCTGGACCCGAAGGCGGTCAAGGTCAATCCGCTGGTGGCGTCGATGGAAGACCTGCTGCGGCGCACGCTGGGCGAGCGCATCCAGATCGAGCTGGTGCTGGCCGGCGGCCTGTGGCCGACGCTGTGCGATCCCAACCAGCTGGAAAACGCCATCCTCAACCTGTGCATCAATGCCCGCGACGCCATGCCCGACGGCGGCAAGCTGACCGTGGAAACCTGCAACGCCCATCTCGACGATGTGTATGCGGCCGGCATCCGCGGCCTGGCGCCGGGCCAGTATGCCTGCATCTGCGTGACCGACACCGGCACCGGCATGTCGCCCGACGTGCTTGAACGCGCGTTCGAACCCTTCTTCACCACCAAGCCGCTCGGGCAGGGCACAGGGCTGGGGCTGTCGATGATCTATGGCTTCGCGCAGCAGTCCGAGGGCCATGTGCGCATCTACAGCGAAGTCGGGCAGGGCACCACGGTAAAGCTCTACCTGCCGCGCTTTCGCGGCACGCTGCCGGGCGAGGACGACACGCCGCACCTGAACGACGCTCATCTGTCGGCCGAGAGCGAGATCGTGCTGGTGGTGGAGGATGAAAAGGTGGTGCGCTCGCTGATCGTGGACGTGCTGCATGAACTGGGCTACCGCGCGCTGGAAGCCGAGGACGGACCCAGCGGCCTGGCGGTGCTGCAGTCGCGCGGCAAGATCGACCTCCTGGTCACCGACATCGGCCTGCCCGGCCTGAACGGCCGCCAGCTAGCCGACGCCGCCCGCCTGATGCGGCCGGAGCTGAAGGTGCTGTTCATGACCGGCTACGCGGAAAACGCCGCCTTTGCCAACGGCTTCCTCGAGCACGGCATGGAAATGATCACCAAGCCGTTTGCGATGGAGCGGCTGGCCAGCAAGCTGCGCGAGATGGTGGAACGGCGCTAGGCGCCTGCGTGGCAGAAGGCGGCGCCGCCAAAACGCATCGTCTTCTCACGCGTTGGAGCCGACTGCCCTTCTGCCGCACGGATGCCCGGGAGCGGTCTGCCGGGCCATGCGTTGCGAGCCAGCCCTGGCCGCAAGGCGTCATTCGTTGCGCCGCTTGCCTGCCAACACGTCGTATTCCGAGTGGAACTCCAGACTGAACGGAAAGAAGGCTGTTGGATTGGCGCGCACCCTGCGCGCAAGCGCGCACCGATAATCTTCGCTGGCCAGCGCGCGCTCTTCATCTGAAGTTGCAAGTGGAATGCTCATCCGGGGCCGGTAAAACATGGTGGTATCCGGAGCCTTGCTGCAATCGACCGAGAGCACATGGATCTTTCCCTTGCGCCACAGCACGTAATCGCCGTCGCGCTCATGCACCTTGATGTAGTGGCTGAAGTCCAGCGGAAGCAGCTTTTCATAGACGGCTTCGATCAGGGGCCGGACTGCGGCGACAAACTCGCTGCGGGAAGACGGGGCGGGCTTGTCGTTTTGTTCCGTATAAAAGCGGGCCGGCTTCGCGAATGCCGGCTTGCTGCCCTGGCGGGCACGGCGCGGCCAATGGCGGCAGGCGCCGGCCATCACGGCGCCGCGCACGTCCTGCGGCTGCATCCGGCGGTACCATGGCCGCGCGCCACCCGGGCTCGCATCGGCGCCTGCGTCGTTGCCCGGAGTTTCATGCGCCGGCCGGAACCGGATGATACGGCCGTCTCTGCCATCCGCTGCCATGATGCGGGCGCTGGCACCCGCCGCTGCGGCGTCGATACGCAGCGAGCTTGGCGAACGGACGCCTATTTTCGGCGGATGTACCGAAAGCGGGTTTTGCCCGGATCTGACCGATCGGGGCTTGCGCAATGGCGCAAGAGGCTTGCGCGGGATGGTTGTGATTGCCAGGGTCATGGCGATGATCTCCGGTTTTTGCTTCAACGGGGCGAGAGTGCGGCTGCCTCGCCTGCATGGACTGATCCCGAGCGCATGAGCATGTCCGGCGCGCCCGGATCAGAGCCGGAGTATTGTCGCCCCGTGCGCGCCGCGGCAATCAGGAATCGCATTGCCTCCGCGGAAAAACATCGTGCCGTGTCGCGTCGCTGCAATGCCAATGGCCGGCATTCGGCACACTCATGCGATTGCCATGCTGGCTGACCATGCCAGGCTCAGCAACACGAGTACGGCATAAGGGAATGCAACCGTAGGTCGCAGCATGTTCTTGCCGTATTGCGCCAGCAGGCCAGTTGTTCCCGGCCTTGATGCCAGCCATTCGGTATGCAGCTGGCAGGGTAAGCCGGTGTGCGTGGTGTCTTCCCGCAGCAGGCGCTCAATGCGCAGGATGCGTTCGCCCAGGCGCGCCTGAAAAGTCCGCAGGATCGCTTCCTGCAGCCAGAGCACCATCAGCAACGCAATGATTGCCAGCGCATCCAGTCCCAGCGCCGGGCCGACGACCAGGAGCGCGACGGCGGCGAGCTTGATGAGGAGACCGTTTCTCTCATGCTGCTCATGATTGCCTTGCAGGACGGCCCATTCATCGGACAGGGCGGAGTTGCGTTCGGCTTGATGCATCATTTCTTTTTTGTTAATTGGAAGGGCAGGTTCTGCGTTATGCAGCCTCTTCTTTTGAGCGATTGAAAATATCATGTCCTCACGCGATCTGGTCCTGCCTGTGTCAATGACGTTGATGCTGCTATGACGGACAGGCCTGATGCGAGGCGGGGTAGGGAAACGGTAAAGCGTTTGCGCGGTTGCAGTTGCTTTTGACGTACGCGCAGCGACCGTTGCCGTTGCGGTTGCCGTTGCCGTTGCCGTTGCCGTTGCAGTGGCCGTTGCAGTTGCGGTTGCTTTTGAAGTGGCAGTGAAATCCCGTTGAGCGCGCCGTGTCAGCGGTGCCCGGAGCGGGAAAAGGTGCGGCGTCTGTCTGAGCCAAGCGCAGCTTGGCGAGTTTAGCCGCGCCCCGCTCCGGGTACCGCTGACACGGGGACCCCGCGCAGCGGGGCGCGATCACCGGGTCGCTTTTTTTTGGTTACTTTTTTTGGCGAAGTGTATAGACCGGGGACATGGGTAACAACTGTGCCGGGACATGGGTAACACTTTGGCGTATTCCATATCAAGCCAAAGGATTCTCTAACCATGCCCTGGAAAGACGTTGACATGATGACCCTTCGACAAGAATTTACGGCGCTAGCGCAGCAGGATGGCGTGAACTTCAGTGCCCTATGCACGCGTTTTGGAATCAGTCGCAAGACAGGATACAAATGGCGTGAACGCAGCATGACGCAGGGCCCTGCTGGCCTGCAGGACTGCTCGCGCAGACCCTGCAATACGCCACTGCGTACCAGCCAGGCAAACGAAGAGCTGGTAGTGAAGGTGCGTCTGAAACACCCCACCTGGGGCGGCCGCAAGATTCATCGCAGCCTGCTCAATCAGGGTCACATCCAGGTGCCAACCCCCAGCACCATTACCCGGATTCTGCATCGACATGGCTTGATCTCAGAAAAGGCAAGCGCAAACAGCACCGCCTGGCAGCGCTTCGAGCATGCCCAGCCCAATGATCTCTGGCAGATCGACTTCAAGGGCCATTTCCAGACCGGCCAGGCCACGTGTCATCCACTGACCGTGCTGGATGATCATTCACGCTACAACATCGTCCTGCAGGCTTGCCTGAACCCGGACACTGCCACTGTGCAGGCAGCTCTGGAAACTGCCTTTCGCCATCACGGCATGCCAGTACGGATCAACGCTGACAACGGTTCTCCATGGGGCAGTCCGTCGCAGCACGAGCATGGCATCACCAAGCTCACCATCTGGTTGATTCAGCTGGGCATTCGCATCAGTCACAGTCGTCCGGCTCATCCACAGACCAATGGCAAGGACGAACGTTTCCATCGCACGCTCAAGGCAGATGTGCTGCACGGGCGTCACTTCGTTGACCTTGAGGAGGTCCAGAACGCATTCGACCGCTGGCGAATGATCTACAACAACGAGCGGCCGCATGAAGCCATCGGCATGGCCACGCCGGTAACCCGGTTCCGGCAAAGCCGTCTGGCCTATCCCGAGCGATTGCCAGAGATTGTTTATCCGCAGGAAGACCTGGTGGAGACCGTCGGGTGGAACGGGCATGTGAAGTTCCACAAGCGCAGCTTTCGCGTCTCCAGCGCCTTGCACAGGCATCGTATTGCGGCCCGCGCCCTGTCAGGCCAGGACGGCATTTATGACCTGTACTTTGCGCATCAGCGATTTGGCCAAATCGACTTGCGCAATGCCGAAAAGCACGATTAAATCTGTTACCCATGTCCCGGCACATGTGTAACCTATGTCCCCGGTCTATACAGCGAAGCAAAAAAAGTGACCCGGCCGCCGGGACGGATTCCCGGCTTGTCTCCACGGCAGTGCAGCCGTCTTGCGTCACCCGGCAAGGCACGGGCAGCACTGTCGGTGTTGTTGTTCAAAGGGTTTTGAAGCCTAAACCTTTAACGTCAAAAGCAACTGCTGCTTCGCAGTGACGTCTTTCCGCCGGGTGAAACAAGCCGACTGCACTGTCGTCATGACCAGGCCGGGTGTTCGCCCCGGCGGGCGAGTCACTTTTTTGCTTCGCCAAAAAAGTAACCAAAAAAGGCGACCCCGACTGTGCCGCCCCGCTGCGCGGGGTTCCCGTGCCGTCGATACCCGGAGCGGGGCGCGGCTAAACTCGCCAAGCTGCGCTTGACTCAGACAGACGCCGCACCTTTTCCCGCTCCGGGCATCGCCGTCACGGCGGTACACAGACGGGGACCCTAACTGCAACGGCAACGGCCACTTCAAAAGCAACGGCAACTGTCGCTGCGCGTACGTCAAGAGCAACTGCAACCGCCATCGCCTCCGTACTGCGCCAGCCCTTATTGCCCGTCGCCGCTATCCTTGCCACGCAGCGCCCGCTGCGGCTGCAACTTGCCCCCACGCGTTGACCGCTGCGGCTGAAGCGGTAACGGCCGCGCGCCAGCCCGGCCGCGCGGCGCTTTCTGCGATGGTTCGACCCGGAAGCTAAGCTTCTGCCGCTTCGCCAGTGCCTTGTTCGCCATTGCGTCGTGCTCCGCCGACCTGGTGTTACAGCACGTAGCGCGACAGGTCTTCGTTGACCGCCAGTTCGCCCAGCCTGGCATCGACATAGGCGGCGTCGATCACCAGCGACTTTTCCTGGCTGTCGCTGGCGGAATAGGACATTTCCTCCAGCAGCTTTTCCATCACCGTGTACAGCCGGCGGGCGCCGATGTTCTCGGTCTTTTCATTCACCGAATAAGCGATCTCGGCCAGGCGGCGGATGCCGTCCTCGCGGAAGTCGATCGCCACGCCCTCGGTGCCCAGCAGCGCTTCATACTGGCGCGTCAGGCAGGCGTCGGTGCCGGTCAGGATGCGCTGGAAATCCTCGATCGACAGCGAGTCCAGCTCCACCCGGATCGGGAAGCGGCCCTGCAGCTCGGGGATCAGGTCCGATGGCCGCGAGAGGTGGAAGGCGCCGGAGGCGATGAACAGGATGTGGTCGGTCTTGACCATGCCGTACTTGGTGTTGACGGTAGTGCCTTCCACCAGCGGCAGCAGGTCGCGCTGCACGCCGGCGCGCGAGACGTCGGCGCCGCCGGATTCCGAGCGCGAGGCGATCTTGTCGATCTCGTCCAGGAACACGATGCCGTTCTGCTCGACATTGGCAATGGCCTTCTGCTTCAGCTCGTCCTCGTTGACCAGCTTGCCGGCCTCTTCCTCGGTCAGCAGCTTCATCGCGTCGGCGATCTTCATCTTGCGCGACTTCTTGCGGTTGTTGCCCAGGCCAGAAAACATCGACTTGATCTGCTCGGTCATTTCCTCCATGCCCGGCGGCGCCATGATTTCCATCTGCGGCGCCGCCTCGGCGACCTCGACTTCGATTTCACGGTCGTTCAGCGAGCCCTCGCGCAGGCGCTTGCGGAAAGTCTGGCGGGTGCCGCTGTCGCTGGTCGACTCGGCGCCGTTGTTGAAGCCGAAGTCGCGCGCCGGCGGCAGCAAAATATCCAGCACCCGGTCTTCCGCCGCTTCCTCGGCGCGGGTCATCATCTTGCGCTTTTCGCTTTCGCGGGTCTGCTTGATGCCGATGTCGATCAGGTCGCGGATGATGGTGTCGACATCGCGGCCGACATAGCCCACCTCGGTGAACTTGGTGGCTTCCACCTTGATGAAGGGCGCGTCGGCCAGCTTGGCCAGGCGGCGGGCGATCTCGGTCTTGCCCACGCCGGTGGGGCCGATCATCAGGATGTTCTTGGGCGTGATCTCATGGCGCAGCGGATCCGGCACCTGTTGCCGGCGCCAGCGGTTGCGCAGCGCAATGGCGACCGCGCGCTTGGCGCGGCTCTGGCCCACCACGTGTTTGTCGAGTTCGGAAACGATTTCCGGCGGAGTCATGTTCATTGTTGTATCCCGTATGCAGTACTGAGGGGGAGGCGGACGCTGGCGCCGCCCTTATTCCAGGGTTTCGACGATGTGCGAGAGATTGGTGTAGATGCACAGCTCGCCGGCGATGGTCAGCGAGCGCTTGACGATCTCTTCCGGCGACAGGTCGGTGTTTTCCTGCAGCGCCTTGGCGGCCGACTGGGCATAGACGCCGCCCGAGCCGATGGCGCCAATGCCGTCGGTCGGCTCCAGCACGTCGCCGTTGCCGGTGATGATCAGCGTGCTTTCGCGGTCGGCCACCAGCAGCATGGCTTCCAGCCGGCGCAGCATGCGGTCGGTGCGCCAGTCCTTGGCCAGTTCCACCGATGCGCGCATCAGGTTGCCCTGGTGCTTGTCGAGCTTGGCTTCGAAGCGCTCCAGCAGCGTGAAGGCGTCGGCGGTGCCGCCGGCGAATCCGGCCAGCACCTTGCCCTGGTGCAGCCTGCGCACCTTGCGCGCGGTGCCCTTGACGACGACATTGCCCAACGTAACCTGGCCGTCGCCGCCCAGCGCAACCACGTTGCCGCGGCGCACGGAAAGAATGGTCGTGCCGTGAAATTGTTCCATGCTTGCCTCTGAAATGAATGACCGGGCGCGTTGCAACCCGTGGCGGCGCCCGGTCCGAATCAGAAGAATGGGGCCGCCGGGAACAATTACAAGACTGGCACCACGGCCGAGATCAGTGCTTGCGCGGCAGCACGCGGACGATGTCGGTCAGGCCGATCATCGAAAACAGCGCCGCTACCAGCCGGCTGACATGGTGCATCTCAATGGTGCGGCCGTTGCGGGCCAGCGGCGCCAGGCCCACCATCAGCTGCCCGGCGGCGCTGAAGTCGACCCGGTCCAGGCGCGCGCAGTCGAGCACCAGCGGATCGTGCAGGTCGGCATGCTGGGTAATCGCGGCCAGCAGCGGCTCGGTGCGGCCGTCCACCACGGCAGGCATCAGGAACGCGCTGCCGCCGGACGGCTCGGCGGCGTCTTCGCGCGCGGCGCTGCTGCCGTGCACCGGCGGCACGAAAGGCGGCGGCGAGACTTCAAAGGTGATGCAGTAGTCGATGCTGGTTTCCTCGAACTCGTGCTCGCGGTTCTGCAGGCGCAGGATTTCCAGCAGCAGCAGCCAGGGCGCCTCGGTCTCGTCGCGGCGGCCGACTTCCAGGATGGCGCGGATGCGCGCGGTCAGCTCATTGGCGCCGATCACGGACACATCATGCTGCTGCAGTTTCTTCAGGGTGCGCAGCAGCAGGCCGCAGCCGACCGGCGCGACTTCGGTCACGCGGCCGAATTCCAGCCGCAGCGCCTGGTGTTGCTCGGCGATTTTCAGCACCTTTTCCACCAGCTTGACGATGCCGGCGTCGAGCTTGCCGGCAAATGCCACCGACGGCAGCGCCGGACGCGTGGCCGCCGGCGGCAGCGTCTTGCGCCAGGCCGGCGGCGAGGTTTCGAAACGGCGCGCATAGTCGATCGACAGGTGCTCGAACTCGGTCTGCCGGCCAGTGGCCTGGTACAGGTCGAACAGCATCAGCCAGGCGTCGACGCCGGCCTCGGGCTCGGCCGCCGCCATGCGCAGCATCTGCTCGGCGACTTCATCCTGCTCATTGGCAAACAGGATTGCCGCCTCTTCCAGCATCGGCGCGGCTTCGGAGGCATTGACTTCTAGCCCCAGCCCACGCACTTCCGCGCCGAGCAGCATGTCGGTGGAATGGGCAAGGTCGGGCAGGGTGTTCTGCGATGCTTGCGGAGCTTCCTGCTGGCTGTTGGCGGTGAGCAGGTGGGAGGGCACGAACTCGGACGACATCTCGGACTCGATGGCGTCGATCTTCCTGGCGGTATCGGACGCGCGATGGCTGCGCTGGCGCTGCTGCTCGGTGTCGGGCGGCGCGGGCGTGGCCGGCGTGCGGGAACGCGGCGCGTCCTTGTCGCCGGGCGCCGATGGCGCATCCTTTTTGCCGAATAGACCGAAGAGTCCCACGTTGTCCTGCCGCCTTTGCTGAACTTGCCGAAGAGGGAGCGTCGCGGTGAAGGGCGCCGTGGCCGTCACGGCTTGCCGCACGCAAGTCCGGCAAGCATACCATGCGGCCAGGCCAGGCTTGCAAGCGGCCCGGGCGCCTGGCCGCAGGCCGATTAGAAAGCCGTGCGCACGCCGACGATCAGGTTGCGGCCCGGCAGCGGCGCCTGGTCCTTCAGCACCGAGGTGGACAGGCGGATGTCCTGGTTCAGCAGGTTGCGGGCGAGCAGGAACCAGGTGACGTCGTAGCGGCCCAGGCTCTGGGTATAGGACAGGTTCGCATCCAGCTGGGTGTAGCCGGGCGTGGCGCTGGTCTCGAAGCTGGCCAGGCGGTCCTGGCGCAGCGCCCGCAGCAGCGAGGCGCCGCCGCGCCACGGGCCCTGCCGGTAATTGACGTCGACGCCGAAGCGGCTTGCCGGCTGCAGCGGCAGATTGCCGGCGTTTTCCAGCCTGCCGCGCGAGGTGTCGGCGAACAGCCGGCTCGACCAGCCGGCGCCGCGCTGGTTGTAGCCGATCTCGGCTTCGGCGCCGCGTATCGTCGCATCGCTTTGGCGGAAGATGCGCTCGTTGAGTTCATCGCCCGGATTGCCGGCGTCATCGAGTTGGCGTCCGGTAATGTCGCCGTAGACGAAGTTCTTGACGCGGTTGTAGAAGAGATTGGTCTTCCAGCGCACCAGGCCTTCAGTCTTCTGCAGGCTCAGTTCCAGGTTGCGCGAGGTTTCCCTGGCAAAGGCCGGATTGCCAATGTCATAGGTGCGGGTCGCCTCGTGCGGCCCGCTGGAATACAGCTCCTCGGTGGACGGCGCGCGCTGCGCCAGCGAGCCGGTCAGCCCCAGGCCGTAGCCCGGCTGGAATGCCCACAGCCCGCCCAGCGACCAGGAGCCGAGGTCGAAACTGCGTTCGCGCTGGCCGTCGGGCGTGCGCTTGACCGACTCCAGCCGGCCGCCGGCGCTGACCCTGACCGGTCCGAAGTCGCGCTCCTCGACCAGGAAGCCCGCCATCGAGCGCGACCGGGTGGCCGGCACGGTGGCGCCGCCGCCATCGGCCGCCAGCGCGGAAAAGCGCTCGTTCTCGGCCTGCAGGCCGAAGGTGCCGCGCCAGCCGGCAATGCGCTGATGGGTCAGTTCCAGCCGGGTCTCGAATGCCCGGTTCTTGAAATTGGTCTGCGGCACATTGTCGGCATTGAGTTCGTCATGCTGGTAATCGGTGTAGCCCAGGCGCAGCCGCGCGCTTTCGAAGCCAGCAAACGGATTCCTGACCAGGCTGTCGATGTCGTAGCGGGTCTGGTCGAGGTCGATGCGCGCGCCTTCGTCGGTCGGTATGCCATAGCGCTTGTTGAGGGTGGCCACCGATGCGCCGACATAGCCCCATGACTGCACGGTGGACAGGCCGACGCCCAAGCTGTTCTGGCGCGAGAAGGAATTGGGCAGGCGGCCGGAGGCGGAGGAGGGGTCGTTCAGAACCTGATGGTCCGGAATCCGGTAGTCATCGGCATTGCGCACATTGCCATCCACGTGCAGGCCGATCGCGCCGGCCGCGCCGTCGAGCGACAGCGACATGCTTTTCGCCCGGTCGACGCTGCCGTAGCGCACCTCGGCCTCGCCGGTAGGCGCCGGCGCCAGCGTGGTCGGGATGCGGTCGTTGATCACGTTGACCAGGCCGCCGATCGCGCCCGAACCGTACAGCAGCGAAGCCGGGCCGCGCAGGATCTCGACCTGGCGCGCGGTGGCGCTGTCGGCGGCGACCGCGTGGTCATTCGACAGCGTCGATACATCCGATATCGACATGCCGTTCTGCAGCATCTTCACCCGGCCGCCTTCCAGACCGCGGATGATGGGGCGCGAAGCGCCGGCGCCGAAGGCGGAACTGGAAACGCCCAGTTCATGCGACAGGGTCTCGCCCAGCGAACCGGCCTGGCGGTTGCGCAGTTCATCGCCCGAGACGACGCGCGCCGGCGTCAGGATCTGTGCATTTTCACCGCCGGCCAGCGGACTGGTGGTGACGGTGACTTCCGGCAGCGCATCGGCGGCATGCAGGGACGGGGCGTGGGCGGCGCAGGCGAGGAGCGCGGCGCGCGCCAGCGTGGAACGTTGGAATGGCATGGAATTTCCTGAAACGGGATCAAACGGGAATGCCGGCCTGTCCGCAGCAAAGGAAAAAGCGGCAGGAGCCTGGCAAGGTGAACTGGTTTGGGCGGTTCAGGAAAGCGGCGGCGCGCGGGAAGAGAAGTGGCAGTGGAAGGGCTGCTGCCAGGAGGCATAGGCAGTCCACAGCGCCAGCACGGCAGCGCCGGGCAGCAAGGGCGCCAGATAGGGCGGCGTCGACAGCGCGGCGGGCAGCGTGGCATCGTCGAATGCCGCGCAGGAGTGGGTTGGATCGGCGGTCGGGCTCTGGCGCTCGCTGTCAGCGACGCCAAACTTCACGACCTGTGCCGGCCCGGCAAGCTGCCAGCCGGCATGGGCAATGCGGTGTCCCAGCCCCAGCCACTGCGCCGCCAGCAGGCAGCACAGCATCAGCAGCGCCAGGGCGCTGCGGCTGGTGACGGAGACACGGGCGGGTTTCAATCGCCGTACAGCTTCTGTTTCAGTTCGCGGCGCTGCTGCGCTTCCAGCGACAGCGTGGCGGTCGGGCGCGCCAGCAGGCGCGGAATGCCGATCGGCTCGCCGGTTTCCTCGCACCAGCCGTAGTCGCCGGCATCGATGGCGGCAATCGACTGCTGCACCTTCTTCAGCAGCTTGCGCTCGCGGTCGCGGGTGCGCAGTTCCAGCGCATGTTCTTCCTCGATGGTCGCGCGGTCCGCCGGATCGGGCACCAGCACGGTTTCGCGCAGGTGCTCCGTGGTTTCGCCGGCATTCTTGAGCAGGTCCTTTTCAAGCTGTTGCAGACGGGCGCGGAAAAACGCCAGCTGCGCGGCATTCATGTAATCCTTCTCGCCCATTTTCAGAATTTCTTCTTCAGTGAGGAGAGGCGCGTCAGCGACGGTTGGTTTGGTTGTCTTGGTTGCCACTTCGGTAACTTTCGAAACTACGGTTTAGTCAATGTATCCGTTAAACGGACAAACGTTTTGTTGCTGCTCAGTAGTATGCCGGAATGCGGAATGCTGTCAAAGAGGAAATACCGGCAGATGTCGTTTTGTCGAACAGCAACCTTCAATGCGTACCGGATTGCCTTGTTTCTGCTGCCTGCCACCGTACCGTCCTGCCACGCATTTTGGTGCCGCGCCGTGGCAGGGGTTTAAAAAACCGCAACAGTTTATACCAAACACTGTTCCAGTCCTTGAAGAAAAACATCCTGCGGCAGATTCACTCCGATGAACACCATCTTGCTGCCGCGTTCCTCGTGTTCCAGCCAGGGTGCGCCAATATCCGAGCCCATGGTCTGGTGCACGCCCTGGAACACCACCTTGCGGTCCGCGCCCTGCATGTAAAGAATGCCCTTGTAACGCAGCATGCGCGGCCCGAACACCTGGATCAGCCCGCCGAGGAAATTGTCCAGCCGGGCGGTGTCGAACGGCCGCTGGCTGCGGAACACGAAGGCGGCGATATCGTCGGTGTGGTTGTGATGATCGTGATGGTTGCAGTGCTCACCGTGCTCATGCTCATGGCCATGGTCATGACCGCAGTGCTCGTCATGCACGTGCTCCGCCTCGGCCAGGAAGTCGGGGTCGATGTCGAGCTTGTCGTTGAGGTTGAAGCCGCGCAGGTCCAGCAGGCCCGAGATCGGCATGCCGTCCAGGCTGTTGCTGCTGATCGGCGCGCGCGGGTTGATGCGCTTCAGGCGCGCCGTCAGCTGCGCGACTTCCTCCGGGCTGCACAGGTCGGTCTTGGACAGCAGGATGCGGTCGGCGAAACCGACCTGGCGCTGCGCTTCCTCTCGGTCGTCGAGCTGCTGCATGCCATGTTTTGCGTCGACGATGGTGATCACCGCGTCCAGCATGTAATGCAGGCTGACTTCCTCGTCCATGAAGAAGGTCTGCGCCACCGGGCCGGGATTGGCCAGGCCGGTGGTCTCGATCACCACGTGGTCGAACTGCAGCTCGCCGGCATTGCGCTTGATGGCCAGCGTGGACAGCGCGCTGATCAGGTCGCCGCGTACCGTGCAGCAGATGCAGCCGTTGTTCATCTCCACGATCTGCTCGTTGCTGTCCTGGACCAGGATCTCGTTGTCGATGTTCTCGGCGCCGAACTCGTTCTCGATCACGGCGATGCGGTGGCCGTGCGGCTCCTTCAGCAGCCGGTTCAGCAGCGTGGTTTTGCCGGCCCCCAGAAAGCCGGTCAGGATGGTGGTCGGGATCATGGCGTGCGCTCCTTGGTGTCAGGCGTCGCGCTTCTTGGCGCGCGGATGCGCGGCATCATACACCTGCGCCAGGCGCATGAAGTCGAGCGAGGTATACACCTGGGTCGAGGAAATCGAGGCGTGGCCCAGCATTTCCTGCACCGCGCGCAGGTCGCCCGAGGACTGCAGCACATGCGAGGCAAAGGAATGGCGCATCACATGCGGATGCACGTTGGACGGGATGCCCAGCGCCAGCGCGTGCGCGCTGATGCGGCTGTGGACCATGCGCGGCGTCATGCGCTTGCCGCGCACCGAGAGAAACAGCGCATGGCGCGCCAGGCCGGAGTCCGGCCGCAGCAATTCCCTGCGCGCCGGCAGCCAGGCGCGCAGCGCTTCCAGCGCGGCCCGTCCCACCGGCACGGTGCGCTTCTTGCCGCCCTTGCCGGTGACATGCACCTCGCCGGAAGCATCGTCCACCCAGCCAGCCGACTCATGACCCTCTTCCCGCGCATAGGCCACGTCCAGCGACACCAGTTCCGACACCCGCAGGCCGCTGGAATAGAGCAGCTCGAACATGGCGCGATTGCACAGCTCGTTCGGCGCCTGCGGGTCGCTGCCCGGCCGCGGCTGCGACACCAGCTGCACCGCATGGTCGGCCGACAGCGCCTTGGGCAGCGCCTTGCCGCGCCGCGGCGGACGAACGCCATCCACCGGGTTCGACGCCAGCGGCAGCTGCTCCGACAGCCAGTTATAAAAGCCGCGCCAGGCCGAGAGCCGGCGCGCGATCGAGCGCGGATGCAGGCCGCCGCCATGCAACTGCGAAGCGAACTTGCGGATATGGAAATGCGACAGCGCCTCCAGCGCCGGCGCCTCGGCCGGCGGCGGAAAGGCAGCCACGATCAGGCGCTCCAGTTCGGCCAGTTCATGGCGGTAGCCGCTGACCGTGTAGGGCGACAGCCGGCGCTGGGTTTCCAGGTTCTGCAGATAGCCGGCGTAGTGGGCCTGGCGTTGCTGCGCGCTCATGGTCTTATCCCAGCAGGCTGCCGAGCGCGGCGCTGGCGGTGCCGGCGAAGCGGACCAGGAAGTCGGTCGACATGGTTTCGGAAAAACGCTGCGCGTCCGGCGAACCCAGCACCAGCAGGCCGAAGCTCTGCTGCGCGCCCGCCGCGCGCAGCGGCAGCATGGCGATCGACTTCACGGCGGCCGGCTCGTCCAGCCAGGAAGCCGCTTCGAAGTCGTTGTTGGGGCCGCAGAATGGCGCATCCAGGCCGTTGGCGAAGATGCGGATGTCGTCCGACGCCGGCGCGGCAAACCAGGCCTGCGCATGCGGCGCGGCCACGCTCCACAGCCGCAGGGTGGCCTGCGGCACGTCGAAGCGCTGGCGCAGGCCGTCGACCAGGATGCGCGGCAGTTCGGTGTCGTGGCGGCTGGCCAGCAGGCTGCAGGTCCACTGATGGAATTTGTCGGCGATCTGGTCGTTCTCATGGCCGTTGCGCATCAGCGCGGCCAGCTTCAGTTCCAGCGCCTTGTGCTTCTCGCGCAGCACTTCCATCTGCCGCTCCTGCAGCGAGATGGCGCGACCGGAAAAGCCGCTGGTCAGTTTGACGGCGGCCAGCAGTTCGTTGTGCTCTTCGAAGAAATCCGGATGGCTGGCAAGGTAGGCGGCAACGGCGGTGGATTCGAGGGACATGAGTGTCGGTGTCGGTGACGATGAATGGGAAACAATCAGTGCTGGTTCAGAGTTCGATTTCGCCGTCGAACACGGTCACGGCCGGGCCGGTCAGCAGCACCGGCGCCGTGCCGCCGGCCCAGGCGATGGACAGGTCGCCGCCGCGGGTGGCGACCTTCACTGGCGTATCCAGCAGGCCGCGCCGGATGCCGGCCACCACCGCCGCGCAGGCGCCGGTGCCGCAGGCCAGCGTCTCGCCGGCGCCGCGTTCGAACACCCGCAGCCGGACCGCATGGCGGTCCAGCACCTGCATGAAGCCGGCATTGACCCGCTTGGCAAAGCGCGCATGCTGCTCGATCGCCGGGCCCTGGCTGGCCACCGGCGCGGTCTCGCTGTCTTCCACCACCTGCACCGCATGCGGATTGCCCATCGAGACGACGGACATCCACACCGTGGCGCCGTTTACATCGAGCGGCCACAGCGTGTCGTCGCCCTGCGGCCGGCCTTCCAGGCCCGCGGCATCGAACGGCACCCGGGCCGGTTCCAGGATGGGCGCGCCCATGTCGACCGTGATGCCGCCATCGGCTTCCAGGCGCGGCTCGATCACGCCGGACAGGGTCTCGACCCGGATGGCGCGCTTGTCGGTCAGGCCTTTTTCGGTAACGTAGCGGACGAAGGCGCGGGCGCCGTTGCCGCACTGCTCGACCTCGCCGCCGTCGCTGTTATAGATCCGGTAGCGGAAATCCACGCCGGCCGACTGCGGCCGCTCCACCACCAGCATCTGGTCGGCGCCGACGCCGAAACGGCGGTCGGCCAGGTGGCGCCACTGCGCGGGCGTGAAATCGATCTGCTGGTTAATGGCGTCGATGACCACGAAGTCATTGCCGGCGCCGTGCATCTTGGTGAATTTGAGTTTCATGGCTGTTGTTGGCCGTCGGCCGGTTCGCCCGCCGCGACAGGCAACGGGGACGGGGCATCATACACGCCGGCAGCGCCCGGCGGGCGGGTCTTGAAGCGCTTGTGCGCCCAAAAATATTCCTCGGGCGCCTCGCGCACCCGGTCCTCGATGAAGGCATTCATGCGGCGCGTGGCGGCGGCCAGATCGTCGCCTGGATAGTCTTCCCAGGCCGGGTAGAAACGCACCCGCCAGCCGCGGTAGCCGGGCAGGTAGGTCGCCACCACCGGGATCACCTTGGCGCCGGTGGCGGCGGCGATCCGGGCCGGTGCGGTGAGGGTGGCGGCCGGCATGTCGAAGAAGGGTACGAACAGCGCGTCGCGCTCGCCGAAGTCCATGTCGGGCAGCATGAAGTAGGGAATGCGCCGCTTCATCGCGCGCAGGATGGGCTTGATGCCGTCCTCGCGCGAGAACAGCTCGGCCGGATGGAAGCGGTTGCGGCCGCGGCGCAGCGCGGCGTCGAACACCGGGTCGCGCTGCTGGGTGTACATCGAGCAGCCGGAGACGTCCAGCGCCACCGCCACGCCGGCCACGTCCAGGCAGACGAAATGCGGACACAGCAGGATCACCGGGCCGGCGGCGATGTCGTCCAGCGGCAGGCCGGGCTCGACCCGGATCAGGCGCCGCAGCCGCGCCTCGCTGCCCCACCACAGCACGCCGCGTTCCAGCACGCTGCGGGCGTAGTCCTGGAAATGGCGGCGCGCCAGGCGCAGCCTGGCATTTTCATCGAGCTCCGGCAGGCACAGCCGCAGGTTGGTCAGCGCAATGCGGCGACGATCGCCCATCACCATGAACAGCACGCTGCCCACCATCTCGCCGAAGCGGCCCAGCGCCGGCAGCGGCAGCCAGTGCAGCAGCCACATCAAACCAAGCAGGAGCCGCATCATGCTCCAGCCGCCGCTGCCACTGGCGCCGCCACGCCGGGCGGTGTCTTGTAGCGGTTGTAGCTCCAGAAGTACTGGTCGGGGCACAGCGCGATCAGCTTTTCCATCGCCGCGTTGATGCTGCGCGCCTGTTGTTCCGGCGTGCCCGCGAGGTCTTCCTCGAAGCGCACGAAGCGCAGTTCGAAGCCGCGGCCATGCGCCAGCCGCTCGGCATAGGCCAGGATGATGGGCGCGCCGCTCATCTGGTGCAGCTTGGCCGGCAGCGTCATGGTGTAGGCCGGCTTGCCATAGAAGCCGGCCCAGGCGCCTTCGCCCTGCTGCGGCACCTGGTCCGGCAGCAGGCCGATCGCCTGGCCGCCCTTTAATGCCTTCATCAGCATGCGCACGCCCGAGAGATTGGCCGGCGCCAGCCGCATGGCTGGCCGCGCGCGCGCCTGCTCCAGCAGGGGTTTCAGGGCCGCCTTGCGCGGCGGCCGGTACAGCACCGTCAGCGGGATATGCTCCGACACCGCCTGCGCCAGGATCTCGAAGCAGCCCAGGTGCGGCGTCAGGAAGATCAGGCCGCGTCCCTCGGCCAGCGCCGCGCGCGGCAGTTCCAGGCTCTCGATATGGGCGGCCGGCAGCACCCGGCGCGCCGGCGCCAGCCAGACGAAAGGCAGCTCCATCACACTCTTGCCGGCGGCGGCTATGGCGCGGCGGCGCAGGTGGCCGTAGCCGGCACGCGCCAGGTTGTCGTTGAGGCGACGGCGATAGGAAGGGGAGGCGGCATACACTACCCAACCCAGCGCCGCGCCCGACAGATGCAGCAGCGGCAGCGACAGGTGCGACAGCAGGCGAAATAAGTTGACAAGCATTAAAGAAGGCGTCAGGTTTTTGCGCGAATTTTTTAAGACGCGTAAAATAGCACGAAGTTTTATCCGCCGAGTTAACAGACAACTTGCGAGGCGGCCTACAAATCTCGCTAAAGCGTCGCAGGCTCATCGATAGGCCGCGACTTTACGACTATCACCATTCAAGGAGCCTGCATGGCACACGAATACCTCTTCACTTCCGAATCCGTCTCCGAAGGCCATCCCGACAAGGTGGCCGACCAGATTTCCGACGCCATCCTCGACGCCATCTTCGAGCAGGACCCGAAGGCCCGCGTGGCCGCCGAAACCCTGTGCAACACCGGCCTGGTGGTGCTGGCCGGCGAGATCACCACCCATGCCAACGTGGACTACATCAGCGTGGCGCGCGACACCATCAAGCGCATCGGCTACGACAATGCCGACTACGGCATCGACTACAAGAGCTGCGCGGTGATGGTCTGCTACGACAAGCAGTCGCCCGACATCGCCCAGGGCGTGGACCGCGCGGTCGACCTCGACCAGGGCGCCGGCGACCAGGGCCTGATGTTCGGCTACGCCTGCAATGAAACCCCGGAACTGATGCCCGCCGCGATCCACTATGCGCACCGCATCGTCGAGCGCCAGTCGCAGCTGCGCAAAGACGGCCGCCTGCCATGGCTGCGTCCGGACGCCAAGTCGCAGGTCACGCTGAAGTATGTGGACGGCCGCCCGGTCGGCATCGACACCATCGTGCTGTCGACCCAGCATGCGCCCGAGATGCAGCAGAAGGACATCGAGGAAGCGGTGATCGAGATGATCATCAAGCCGGTGGTGCCGGCGGAATGGCTCAACGGCACCCGCTACCTAGTCAACCCGACCGGCCGCTTCGTCATCGGCGGCCCGCAGGGCGACTGCGGCCTGACCGGCCGCAAGATCATCGTCGACACCTACGGCGGCGCGGCGCCCCATGGCGGCGGCGCCTTCTCCGGCAAGGACCCGTCCAAGGTCGACCGCTCGGCTGCCTACGCTGGCCGCTACGTGGCCAAGAATATCGTCGCCGCCGGCCTTGCCGAACGCTGCCAGATCCAGATCTCCTACGCCATCGGCGTGGCGCGGCCGACCTCGGTGATGGTCACCACCTTCGGCACCGGCAAGATCAGCGACGAGAAGATCGCCGACCTGGTGCGCGAGCATTTCGACCTGCGTCCGCGCGGCATCGTGCAGATGCTCGACCTGCTGCGCCCGATCTACAGCAAGACCGCTGCCTACGGCCACTTCGGCCGCGAGGAGCCGGAGTTTTCCTGGGAGCGCACCGACAAGGCGGAAGCCTTGCGCGCCAACGCCGGTTAAGCGTGCGCGTCGCCGCTGCGCTGTTCCTTGCAGGTTGGCTGGGTGCGGCAGCGGCGCGGGCAGCGCTGCCGCCGCCATCGGCCCATTGCATGCAACTGAGCCAGGCGCTGCCCGGCATCAAGCCGGCCGACTGCCAGGCGCAGTCGTTGGCGCCCGGCGGCCGCTCGGTGAAGGGCCTGCCGCTGCTGGTGCGGCGGGTGCCTGCCGCGGCCAATGGCAAGGCCAGGCCCACCCGCATCCTGCTGCTGGGCGGCATCCACGGCGACGAGCCGACCTCGTCGGCCATCATCCTGCGCTGGATGCGCCATCTCGGCACGCCGGCAGCACGCCAGTTCAGCTGGAGCATTGCGCCGCTGGTGAATCCGGACGGCATGCTGACTGGCAAACAGACCCGCACCAACGCCCGCGGCGTCGACCTCAACCGCAACTTCCCCACCCATGACTGGCAGCGCGAAACCGAGCGCTACTGGGTCAGGACCACCGGCCGCGACCCGCGCCGCTTCCCTGGCAAGACACCGCTGTCCGAGCCCGAAAGCCGCTGGCTGGACGAGGAAATCCGCCGCTTCCAGCCCGACCTGATCGTCTCGGTGCACGCCCCCTTCGGCCTGCTCGACTTCGACGGTCCCGCCACGTCCCCGCCCAGCCGTTTCGGCCGGCTGCGCTACGACCCGATCGGCGTGTATCCCGGTTCGCTCGGCAATTACGGCGGCGGGCAGCGCAAGGTGCCGGTGGTGACGATCGAGTTGCCGCACGCGCAGCAGATGCCGAATGATGCCGAGGTGGAGAAGATCTGGCGCGACATGCTGGCTTGGGCGGGGAGGAATGTGATCAGCGGGAAGCTGGCGGCGAATTAGTTGCAACCCTGAGAAGCGTTGTGGATACAGATGACCCATTAATCCTGTATGGAGAGGCTCATGAATAATCTGCTCAACAGTATAAAAACCAGGTTTTTCAACGCCGGCTTTACAGCCGATAGCTGTGAATTAAAAAACATCAAAAGCGAAAATGCCGCGGCTAGAGTATTAACTCCTGGTATGCCTCGGGCGCAATATTCCGATTCCCGTAAGCCTCCAGTGCGCTCCTTATTCAGTAAAGCCTGTCAGTCCGTCAATGCCCTGGTGATTTCTGCCAAGGCCAGTGCGCTTGGCCAGGCAATGGTAAGAGGATTCGCCGCTCTTGAATCCACCCTGTCTCCAGTGCATGCAGACAAAATTCATTCCGTGTCGGTGAAGCGTTCTTCCGCTTTGCGTGCGTCACCACCTTCTCCTGAGTCTGCTGCATTAGCTAAGGTATCGGATGCAATAGGGCGTAAAGAGCCGAACGAAACAATAAAAGCTTTAAGAGAGATGCATGCGCTTGTTGGCAGCGATGAGGAAAAGCTGGATCAGCTTGTCATGATCAGGTTCAAGACGGTAGGGAAAACCCAGATAAATGCATTCCACATGCTGGATCAGTTTCTTTCGAATGATCCCTGGAAAGGGGAGCAGCAACGTCATGACGATGCGGATCGTCAAGTAAGAGAGTTGTACGGCAATCTTTGCAGGAGCTTCGAAGCAAGCTGGACTGCCATGCCACGCTGACAGCAAGGGATTGCAGGCAGAAGAGTCCTTCGAGTAGCAAATGAACCCACAAGATGCCAACTTAATTGCTGGCATCTTGTCCTTCTTGAAAGCCTGCTTTCTTGCCGATCAGCACAGCACTGAAGTCAAGGGCGCATCGCCGTGACCGGCACTGACATCTTCCGCCTTTTCCGTTAAAATCCCCGGTTCGTCAAGGAGCGTTGCGACAGAACCCGACACCAGCCCGTTCTGCCAGGCTTGGCGAATCAACAATGCAACCGCGCTCACGTGACTTTTTTCTCGATTTTCTACAGAAAGGAGGCGTGATGAGCGCCCTGCCACAATCTTCCCAAGCCGCATCCCAGTCCAAATTTACCGACTACGTCGTTGCCGATCTGTCCCTGGCCGCATGGGGCCACAAGGAAATCCGCATCGCGGAAACCGAAATGCCCGGCCTGATGGCCATCCGTGAAGAGTATGCCGCTGCCCAGCCGCTGAAGGGCGCTCGCATCACCGGCTCCATCCACATGACCATCCAGACCGCGGTGCTGATCCAGACGCTGGAAGCGCTGGGCGCCAAGGTCCGCTGGGCATCCTGCAACATCTACTCCACCCAGGACCACGCCGCCGCCGCGATCGCCGACGCCGGCACCCCGGTGTTCGCCTTCAAGGGCGAGTCGCTCGACGACTACTGGGAATTCACCCACCGCATCTTCGAGTGGCCGGACACCGCCGAAGGCCCGCAGTATGCCAACATGATCCTGGACGACGGCGGCGACGCCACGCTGCTGCTGCACCTCGGCACCCGCGCTGAAAAGGATGCGTCGGTGCTGGACAATCCGGGTTCGGAAGAGGAAGTCTGCCTGTTCAATTCCATCAAGAAGCGCCTGGCGTCCCAGCCCGGCTGGTATTCCACCCGCCTGGCCGAGATCAAGGGCGTGACCGAGGAAACCACCACCGGCGTGCACCGCCTGTACCAGATGCACCGCGACCTGAAGCTGGCGTTCCCGGCGATCAACGTCAACGACTCGGTCACCAAGTCCAAGTTCGACAACCTGTACGGCTGCCGTGAATCGCTGGTGGACGGCATCAAGCGCGCCACCGACGTGATGGTGGCCGGCAAGGTGGCGGTCGTGGCCGGCTACGGCGACGTGGGCAAGGGTTCGGCGCAGGCGCTGCGCGCGCTGTCGGCCCAGGTCTGGGTTACCGAGGTCGACCCGATCTGCGCGCTGCAGGCCGCAATGGAAGGCTACCGCGTCGTCACTATGGACTACGCCGCCGAGCATGCCGACATCTTCGTCACCGCCACCGGCAACTACCATGTGATCACCCATGAGCACATGAAGAAGATGAAGGACCAGGCCATCGTCTGCAACATCGGCCACTTCGACAACGAGATCGAAGTCGCCGCGCTGCGCCAGTACACCTGGGAAAACATCAAGCCGCAGGTCGACCATGTGATCTTCCCGGACGGCAAGCGCATCATCCTGCTGGCGGAAGGCCGCCTGGTGAACCTGGGTTGCGGCACCGGCCATCCGTCCTATGTGATGAGCTCGTCGTTCGCGAACCAGACCATTGCCCAGATCGAGCTGTTCGTCAACACCGACAAGTACCCGGTTGGCGTCTACACCCTGCCCAAGCATCTGGACGAGAAGGTCGCCCGCCTGCAGTTGAAGAAGCTCAATGCGCAGCTGACCGAGCTGACCGAGGAACAGGCCAGCTACATCGGCGTGTCCAAGGAAGGCCCGTTCAAGCCGGAACACTATCGTTACTAAGCGCTGAACCCGGGGCGGCGCGAGCCGCCCTTTTTTGTCTGTCCAAGCCGATTAACCCCACCATGGAGTGACCATGCGCCTGCTGCTTGCCTGGCTGATCAATACCGTCTCCCTGTTCGCCGTGCCCTACCTGCTGCGCACGGTGTATGTGCAGGATCTCGGCACCGCCCTGATCGCCGCCTTGCTGCTGGGCCTGGTCAATACGCTGATCCGGCCCATCCTGGTGTTGCTGACGCTGCCCGTCACCCTGCTGACGCTGGGCCTGTTCATCTTCATCATCAATGGGCTGATGTTCTGGGCGGTGGCCAACCTGGTCAGCGGCTTTGCCGTGGCCGGCTTCTGGTCCGCGGTGGGCGGCGCGCTGCTCTACAGCGTGATTTCATGGGGCCTGTCGGCCTTACTGTTGAGAAAATAATGTCCGAGAACACTTACAGCATAGAACTGTTCCCGCCCAAGACGCCGGAAGGCGCGCAAAAGCTGCGCGCCACCCGCGCCGAGCTGGCGCAACTGAAGCCCCGTTACTTTTCCGTGACCTTTGGCGCCGGCGGCTCCACCCAGTCCGGCACCCGCGACACGGTGCTGGAAATCGCCGCCGAAGGCCATGAAGCCGCGCCGCACCTCTCATGCATTGGCCGCAACCGCGACGAACTGCGCGCGATGCTGGCCGAATACCAGGCCAACGGCATCAGGCGTGTGGTGGCACTGCGCGGCGACCTGCCCAGCGGCTACGGCATGCTGGACGCCTCCTCTGGGGAATTTGCCTATGCCAGCCAGCTGATCGAATTCATCCGCAAGGAAACCGGCGACTGGTTCCACATTGAGACCGCGGCTTACCCGGAAGTGCATCCGCAGGCAAGGTCGGCCCAGGACGACCTGCGCCATTTCGCCGGCAAGATCCAGGCCGGCGCCGACAGCGCCATTACCCAGTACTTCTACAACCCCGACGCCTACTTCCGCTTCGTCGAGGATGCCGCGAAGCTGGGCGTGACCGCGCCCATCGTGCCCGGCATCATGCCGATCATGAATTACACCCAGCTGATGCGTTTCTCCGACATGTGCGGCGCGGAGATTCCGCGTTGGATACGGCTGAAGCTTGCGGGGTTCGGGGATGATACGGCGTCACTGAAGGCGTTCGGGCTGGATGTGGTGACGCGGCTGTGCGAGAAGCTGCTGGCGGGCGGGGCGCCGGGGTTGCATTTTTATACGTTGAATCAGGCTGGAGCGACCAGGGAGATTTGGGGACGGCTGGGGCTAAATTTGCAATTAACCGCTCGTTGAAAATTCGTAATGTCATGCCTATGGAGGTAAGTTTTGGCAGTTATTAAGGAGCCTCCTGTGCAAAGAGTGGCTCCAGGAACGTAAAGCGCCGGCATTAATTTGACGGCGCGTTGATTCTCAGCTCAGAGACAAAAGGAAAACCATCTTTCCACGGCAGTTTGCAACACTTGTCTCTCATAGCTTCGAGCAGTATAGGTCGACGGACCCTTTTCCTCCTGCCAGGATACATACGCGTATAAGGAATCTCTCAGGAGCGTGCCATGTGCCTAGCAGGCTTACATTATTTTTTTTCCCGTGAAGAATCCCCGAGTTCTTCCCAAGTGTCCACTCAGGGAAAAAATTCAGACGCGCTCCGGAAAACCGCAGAGTCCAAGCTGGGAAACCGACAGGTCGAGCATGGTGATCCTGCTATCCCCAGGGTCCAGTCAGATCACAAAATCTGGGCATCAATCAAGTCATTGACAAAGCGCGTTGCTCAAAATTTGATGTCATTGATTCTCACTGGACGGCTCAGGAGCACCGTCATAGAGAATTTCAAAACTACCTTAAAGAAAGACTTGTCCAGCCCAAGCGGACTTGAATGGCAATGCAAAGTTTACGAATCTTGCTGCGCGCTTCTCGATATAGGCTGTAGGCCGGACGCGATAATGAGAGAGCTTGAAAATACATTGCCGGAGGCTGAGTACAATGCCTTGCATGAAAACTTTTTAGAGTATCAACAAGCATTAATGGGAAACGGCGCGAGAGATGCTGTTGCAAAAGAGCTTCTCCGCAGTGCCTCTGCTCACTATTTTTCGCTATGTTTAAAAGACCAATTTTTATCTTCGCATTCGATGCTGAAGCATATAGAGAGACTGCTTGTTCATATGCGAAGAGATGGAATTGACTTATACGCCAATTTTCATAGCGCCTGGGTGAGTGCAGGAAAGACGATACATGCGGAATTAGTTAAATTTTCCCACAGGTCTAATAAATCAGTAGAGCGGAATTTCGGGAGTTATAGACCTGAGGATTTGAAGAAAATTGAAAGCGAGAAATCTAGGTTAAAGTCGTTAATAGAACGGGTCACAAAGAAGACCTGCGTTCGCCCTAGAAACAATCATGCCTTAGGAGAGTCAAAAAGCATGAAAAATGCCAGATTAATTAAAACGGCGAAAGAAACTTTAAAAAAGCTTGCCGAATCTGGAAAAGGCAAAAGTCGACTAGAAAAGGAGGTTACTGTTATGAACGATCTTATTTCCTCCGGTTTGGATAAGCCTAGTATGCAAGTCGTTGTGGACGATTACATTGATCAGCTATTCGATAAAAAGGAGTCTGAGAGCTACGAAAATCTGGCTGCGGTTGTGCGGGTTTTTGATGAAGATCAGAAATTGCTTGACAAAGAAGGGTTTGTTGGATTGCTTTCAAATCGAATTCAGGAAAAGCATAAGGAGAAATTGAAAGCTGCTCAGCCCGGAGAAATTTTCGCGAACAAGATGTTACGTCACCCACTTTGAATTTTTGAATACTAGGTTTTGCGGGAGAGAATGCTTCACTCCTCTCCCTGCATTTCCGGTTTGTTTGATAAAGCTTAACTTCTCTTTCCGGAATTCCGGGGATTCAGTTGACCCGTGCCATGTACTTGGGCATGAAAAACCTGAGATTCGGACAGAATCAGCTCCATCACCATATCGAACACATCATTCTCAAAGTCTACCTTGCCAACTGCATACGCGATGCCAACAGGCTTTACCCCCGGCATCGCCGCCAGCGTCCGATCGTAATACCCCCCGCCATACCCCAACCGATAACCCGCTTCATTAAACCCAACACACGGCAGCAACAGCAACTCCGGCTCCACCGGACAAGCCCGTCCCACCGGCGCCATCACCCCATGCGCATCCTTCACCAGCGCCTCGCCCGGCCGCCACGCATAGAACACCAGCGGCGCATCCCGCTCCACCACCACCGGCAACGCCAGCGTCACGCCCCACGCCACCAGTTCCGGATACACCGGCGTCAGATCCGGCTCGCCCGCATGTGGCCAGTACACGCCCATGGACTTCACCGGATGCGCTTCCAGCCAGTCCAGCAGGTGCCGGCCGATCACCTTGTCCCGCCAGGCTTTCTCCTCCGACGGCATGGCCTTTCTCGCCGCCAGCAATTCCTTCCTCAAACGTTGCTTTTCATTCATGTTGTAAGTAGTGTCCAGATGCAATTCCGGCGGCCAGCCGGACGGGGGAGCGTGCTATTCTAGCCGCTCCCCAAAACGAGCAAGAATAAGGCAGCAATCTGATGTTTCCGATGAAATGGACCGCCGGGCTGGTGCTCGCCTGCGCCGCGTTCGGCACCCATGGCGCGCAGGCCCAGCAGCGCCAGCAAGCACAGCAGCAACGTCAGCAGCCACCACAGCCACAGCAGTTCGCCAGCGACGATGACATGTTCGCGGCGCTGCGCGAGGCGGCGCGGCGGGACGACGGGGCGAAGGCGTTCGATCTGTCTTCACGGCTGTCGAACTACGCGATTCCCTCCTACATCGAGTATTACCGGCTGAAACCGCAAGTCAAAAACCTGCCGAATGCCGACATCCGCGACTTCCTGAAGCGCCACGAGGGCAGCGCCATCGCCGACCGGCTGCGCAACGACTGGCTGCTGGAACTGGGCCGGGCGCGCGACTGGACCACCTTCGACGAACAGTATCCCCAGTTCGTGCTGGATGACGATACCCAGGTCAAGTGCTATGCGCTGATGTCGCGCATCGAGCGCGGCCACAACGTGGCGGCCGACGCCCGCGCGCTGCTGGTGTCGCCGCGGGATTATGGCGAAGCCTGCCCGGCGCTGGTGATGCGGCTGGCCGAAACCCGGCAGTTCAATGACGACGATGTCTGGGACCAGGTGCGGCTGGCGGCGGAATTCAATTCTCCCAACCTGATGCGCAAGCTGGCGCTGGCCACCGACGCGCCGGAAGGGCTGATCGCCCAAGCCTATGACAAGCCGGCGGCCATCATCGCCAGGAGCGCCAGCGGCAGCCGCGCGCAGCATGAAGCCTTCCTGATCGCGGTCGGCCGGGTGGCGCGCAACAACCTCGAGCAGGCCGGCGCCGAAGTGCTGGGCGCCTCGTCCTACCTGTCGCCGCGCGAACTGGCCACCGGCTGGTCCATGGTGGCGATGCAGGCGGCGCAGAAGCTGCAGCCGGACGCGGTCGAGTACTGGAAGAAAACCACCGGCGCGGCGATGTCGCTGGACGGCTACCAGTGGCGGGTGCGCAGCGCGCTGCGCGCCGGGAACTGGGCCATGGTCAAAAGCGGCATCGAAGCCATGCCGCCGACGCTCAGGGACGACAGCCCCTGGGTCTACTGGCTGGGCCGCGCCTGCAAGGCGCAGGGGCAGCGTGAACAGGCCGATGCGCTGTTCAAGTCGATTGCCTCGGTCAATGGTTTCTACGGCCAGCTAGCGCTGGAAGAGCTGGGACAGAAAATCACCATCCCGCCGCGCGCCGCCGCGCCGAGCGAGGAAGACATGGCCGCCATGTCGGCCAACCAGGGCTTTCGCCGCGCCTTCCGCTTCTTCGACATGAACATGCGCTTCGAGGGCTATCGCGAATGGAACTGGCAGCTGCGCAAGATGACCGAGCGCCAGCTGCTGGCCGCGGCGGAATTTGCCCGTCGCAACAATGTGCTGGACCGCATGGTCAATACCTCCGACCGCACGAAGACCGAGTTTGACTTTACGCAGCGCTTTCCCTCGCCGCACCATGACATCATGCATCCTGCCACCCGCGACCTTGGCCTGGACAAGGCCTGGGTGTACGGCCTGATCCGGCAGGAATCGCGCTTTATCCAGACCGCGCGCTCGCATGTGGGCGCATCAGGCCTGATGCAGCTGATGCCGGCCACGGCCAAGGAAGTCGCGCGCAGGATAGGCATGGCGGACTTCAGCCAGGCCCGCATCAACGAGATCGGCACCAACATCATGCTGGGCACGAATTACCTGTCGATGGTGCTGCAGTCGCTGGACGGCTCGCAGCCGCTGGCCACCGCCGCCTACAATGCCGGTCCGGGCCGGCCCAAGGCCTGGCGCTCGACGCTGACGCGGCCGGTGGAAGGCGCCATTTTCGCGGAGACCATCCCGTTCGCGGAAACCCGTGGCTATGTGAAGAACGTGATGTCGAATGCCACCTACTATGCGGCGCTGTTCGAGAATGCGCCGCAGTCGCTCAAGGCGCGCATGGGCACCATTGCGCCGAAAGGCTATGCTGGCAGCGAAAACGGAGAACCCTTCTGATGGACATCCTGCGCGGACCCTATTGCAGCAATGTGCTGGTGCTGGGCGGCACCGGCTTCATCGGCAGCCGTCTGGTGGCGCATCTGGCCGCGCAGGGGCGCTGCATCACGCTGCCGACCCGGCGGCTGGTGCATGCGCGCGAACTGATCACGCTGCCCAACGTGGAAGCGGTCGAGGCCGACGTGCATGACGAAGCCACTCTGGCGCGGCTGATGCAGGGTGTCGACGCGGTGATCAATCTGGTGGGCGTGCTGCATTCCCGGCGCGGGCCGGGCGGCTCCGAGTATGGCCCCGACTTCGCGCGCGCCCACGTGGAGCTGCCGCGCAAGGTGGTGGCCGCCTGCGGCCGCGCCGGCGTGCGCCGCTCGCTGCACATGAGCGCGCTGGGCGCGGCGACCAATGGGCCGTCGATGTATCTGCGCTCCAAGGCGGCCGGCGAACTGGCGGCGCTGTCCGACCCGCGGCTGGCGGTGACGATCTTCCGGCCGTCGGTCGTGTTTGGCGAGGGCGACCAGTTCCTGAACATGTTTGCCCGGCTGCAGAGCCTGCTGCCGGTGATGGCGCTGGGCGGCGCCGACGCCCGTTTCCAGCCGGTGTACGTGGAAGACGTGGTGCAGGCCTTCGCCAATGCGCTGGAAGACCGCGGCAGCTTCGGCCAGGTGATCGAGCTGGTGGGGCCGAAGGTCTACACCCTGCGCCAGCTGGTGCAGCTGGCGGGCTACTACAGCGGTCATCAGCGGCCCGTGATCGGTTTGCCGCCGGCGCTGGCGCGGCTGCAGGCCTGGTTTCTCGAGCATGCGCCGGGCGGCCCGATCATGAGCCGCGACAATCTCGATTCGATGCGGGTCGACAATGTCGCTTCGCCCGGCACCACGCCGATGCCCACCGCGCCGGAAGACGTGGCGCCGTTCTATCTCGGCCCCCAGCCTTCGCCCACCGGCTACGATCATGTCCGCCGCCGCGGCTAGAAGCCTGCCCGGCTGGCGTTGACACAAACGTCGCGCCGTCAATCTCACTTTCCCTGTTTCCCGGAATCCCCATGCAATCCACGATCCTCGACCCCACGCTGTCCGAAACCCTGGCCAGCGCCGAAAGCAACAGCTACAAGCTGGTGATCGCCAATAAGAACTACTCCTCCTGGTCGATGCGGCCCTGGGTGGTAATGACCGCCTTCGGCATTCCGTTCCAGGAAATCCGTATTCCGCTGGGCCAGCCGGAAACCGGCAACAAGATCGCGATGTATTCCACGTCAGGCCGCCTGCCGGTGCTGGTCACCCGGGAAACCTCGATCTGGGATTCGCTGGCCATCTGCGAATACCTGTCCGAGCAGTTCCAGGAAAAAAACATGTGGCCGCAGGACATGGTGGCGCGGGCGCTGGCGCGTAGCATCTGCGCCGAGATGCATTCCGGCTTCACGGGTCTGCGCAGCGCGATGCCGATGCATATCCGCGGCCGCTTTCCCGGCCATGGCCGCACGCCGGAAGCGCAGGGCGACATCGGCCGCATCTGCGAGATATGGGAAACCTGCCTGGCCAATTTCGGCCATTACCAGTTCCTGTTCGGCGACTTCTCGATTGCCGACGCCTACTACGCGCCGGTGGTGACCCGCTTCCAGACCTATGGCGTGTTCCTGGCGCCGGCGCTGCAGGCCTATGCCGACCGGGTGATGGCGCATCCGGCCGTGGCGCAGTGGGTGCGCGAAGCCGAAGCCGAGACCGAGGTGATCGAGCGCTACGAACCCTGGCCCGACGGCGCAGATGGTACTGACATCGAATAAGCGGCAGCACGCATGAAGACCTTCGTCGTCGGCGGCGCGGTGCGCGACCGTCTCCTCGGCTTGCCGGTGCAGGACCGTGACCATGTGGTGATCGGCGCCACGCCAGAGCAGATGCTGGCCCGGGGTTTTCGTCCGGTCGGCAAGGACTTCCCGGTGTTCCTGCATCCGCGCACCAGCGAGGAATATGCGCTGGCCCGCACCGAGCGCAAGACCGCGCCCGGCTACAAGGGTTTTTTGTTCCATGCCGCGCCCGATGTCACGCTGGAAGAAGACCTGGTGCGGCGCGACCTGACCATCAATGCGATTGCCCAGAGCGAGGACGGCACGCTGATCGACCCGTTCGGCGGCCAGCGCGACCTGGCCGCCCGGGTGTTTCGCCATGTGTCGGACGCCTTTGCCGAAGACCCGGTGCGCATCCTGCGCCTGGCGCGCTTCGCGGCCCGCTTCGCCGACTTCACGGTCGCGCCCGAAACGGAGGCGCTGATGCAGTCCATGGTGGCTGCCGGCGAGGTCGATGCGCTGGTGCCGGAGCGGGTCTGGCAGGAGCTGTCGCGCGGCCTGATGGAGCAGCAACCCTCGCGCATGTTCGAGGTGTTGCGGCAGTGCGGCGCGCTGGCGCGCCTGCTGCCCGAACTGGACGGCTTGTGGCGCGTGCCGCAGGCGCAGGCTCAGGCGCCGCATCAGGCGCCGGCCAGCGTCGGCATGCAGGCGATGCGTGCGCTGGACACCGCGGCGCGGCTGGGGCAGCCGCTGGCGGTACGCTTTGCCGTGCTGATGCTGGACCTGGGCAAGGGAACGCCGGCGCCCGCCGACGGCGCCCACGATTACGGAGAGGCGGCCAGAAGCGTGGCGCTGGCCGACGGCATTTGCCGACGGCTGAAAATCCCGAACGATTGCCGCGATCTGGCATTGATGTCCGCACGCGAGCAGGACAAAGTGGCCGATGCGCTCGCATTGCGTCCCGATGACATTGTCAGGCTGCTGGAGCGCTGCGACGCCTTCCGCAAGCCGCAGCGCTTCATCGACATGCTGCATGTGCTGGAGTGCGCGCAGCGTGCCAGGGCAGGCAGTGAAGACCGGCCTTTTCCCGCAAAAGCCTGGCTGGAAGCCGCCTTGCATGCGGCACGTGGAGTGGACGCTGGTGCGATAGCCGCATCGGCAAAGGAACGTCATCCGGACCAGCCGGCACACATTCCCATGGCAATACAGACGGCCAGGATTGCTGCAGTTGCAATATGCCTCAAGGAAACAACACCGCGGTAATATTTCATACTGGAAATTAGCCAGTCGCGTTATTCTTTCTCCCTGTCCATTTTTTACCAAGATTTCCTCTTCGGTAGCCTTGAGTACCATCAAGCAAGCGTGTTTTAGAAAAGGGATTCCAGCATTTTTCGCACAGTTGTCCTAGAATTGGTTGTGCGTTGCAGCATGCTGTGACTCCTGGAGCAATCATGAAACTATTGAGCAATGCCTTATCCCGTTTGACCGAACGCGATCCTGAAGAAGGCCCGGAGAAATTTCCGGTGCGCGTGAAAGCCCTGGCCGAACGTGACCGTCGCCGTTTGTTGATGCATTTTCTCGGTCTCAATGAGTCGGACCGCCTGCTGCGTTTCGGCACCGTGCTGCCGGATGAGCTGGTCACCCGCTATGTGCAAATGCTTAATTTCTCGCGCGATACGGTGTTTGGCGTCTATGACAGCCGTTTCAGGCTGATGGGCGTGGGTCACCTGGCATTCGCGCCGCGCGAAGCGCTGCCGGCGGTGCGCGACGCCACCACCAAGGAGCGGGTTGCCGAATTCGGCGTGTCGGTCTCGGCCGAGGCGCGTGGCATGGGCATAGGCAGCAAGCTGTTCCAGCGCGCCGCCATCCATTGCCGCAATGCCGATGTTGACACCCTCTACATGCACTGTCTGTCGTCGAACCGGGTGATGATGCATATCGCCAAGAAATCCGGCATGGATATCGAGCGCTCCTACGGCGAGGCGGATGCCTACCTGAAACTGGCGCCGGCCAGCCCGGCCACCGTGATGCAGGAAGCGGTGGAAGAGCAGGTAGCGATGCTGGACTACACCCTGAAAGCCAATGCCCGCATGGCCACCAAGTGGCTGGCCAATCTGTCGCGGGATACCTGAAGCGGGGCGGATTCGTTAATTTCTTTTACCTGAAACGCCGGCATGCCGCCTTGCAGCGCATGCCGGCGTTGTCGTTTGCGGCGGCGATGAGTAAGCGCGCACCGCAAGCATTTCGTTTCTTGCAGATGAACCGGTTATCGGAAGGAGCCACCTAGATTTATGTCAGTACTTTCCTGGCGACGAAGCAAGGGGTACCCAACTTCGATTTCGGTGAATCATGGAGGGAAAATGAAAAACAGTGTTAAAGAAAATGCGATTGAACTCGGGCTGGATGACTTAAAGGCAATTTCGGGTGGCATCTCCCCAAAAACCGCCGAATCGTTCAAGACACTCATGCGCGCAAGCATCATGTTGCAAGTGGCATCGAGTCCAGAAGAAATGCGTTTCGCCGCTCGCACCTATCTCTTAGCTTGGCGGATTACGAAAATGAGCTTATCGCATCTGAAAAAAATCCATGAACTAGCAATCACGGTGATCCGATGAACGCCTGGCAACAGGACACCAACGTCATCTCAAGTATCCAGGGCGATGCGATTTGTTGACCATCATCACAGGCTGACAAATCGCAAACTCCCCTTGCTTCATATCCCTATCATGCCTTCCAGCAGTTCTTTCAAGCACGCCGCATTGGCTTTCCTCCTCTATTGATGCCAAACTGTCGCGTTTGCTAAGCGATCAAGCAAAGGCCTTCCCACGCGGGAACCACGGCCCTGTTGATCAAAAACGCCTTGTTGTAGTCCGATTAACGCCCCAAATGGGCGTTATGTTAATGTTGCTCTAAAATGGTCGCTCTGATGGTCCGCCCACAAGGTGGGTTGTCGGCCGCGAGACGTCGCACCCCAAAGACACAATTTTTGGCTTGGAGACAGAATGAATGCACCCCTTCCTGCGGATCGGCAATCGCCGGCCGCCGATATTTCCCTGGATGACAAATACACGCTGGAGCGCGGCCGGGCCTTTATCACCGGCACCCAGGCGCTGATCCGGCTGCCGATGCAGCAGCGCATGCGCGATGCGCGCGCCGGCCTCAACACCGCCGGCTTCATTACCGGCTACCGCGGCTCGCCCCTGGGCAGCGTGGACCAGACCGCGATGAAGGCGAAAAAGCACCTGGAAGCCCAGCATGTGCGCTTCCATCCCGGCGTAAACGAAGACCTGGCCGCCACCAGCATCTGGGGCACCCAGCAGGTCAACCTGTTCGAGGGTGCGCTGTACGACGGCGTGTTCGGCATGTGGTATGGCAAGGGGCCGGGCGTGGACCGCTGCGGCGACGTCTTCAAGCATGCCAACATGGCCGGCACCAGCCGCCACGGCGGCGTGCTGGTGCTGGCCGGCGACGACCATGCAGCCAAGTCGTCGACCACCGCACACCAGAGCGAGCACATCCTGAAAGCCTGCGGCATACCGGTGCTGTATCCGTCCTCGGTGCAGGAATACCTGGACTACGGCCTGCACGGCTGGGCGATGAGCCGCTACACCGGCCTGTGGGTGTCGATGAAGTGCGTGACCGATATCGTCGAGTCGGGCGCCTCGGTGGACCTGGACCCGGACCGGGTCAGGATCGTGCTACCGGAAGACTTCGACTTGCCGCCCGGTGGCCTGAACATCCGCTGGCCGGACGCCGTGCTGGAGCAGGAAGCGCGGATGAACAATTACAAGTGGTATGCGGCCCTGGCCTATGCCCGCGTCAACAAGCTCAACCGCATCGTCTGGGATAGCCCGCGGGCGAAGATCGGCATCATCACCGCCGGCAAGTCCTATCTCGACACTCGCCAGGCGCTGGCCGACCTCGGCATCGACGAGCAGGTGGCGCGCGACATCGGCATCCGGCTCTACAAGGTCGGCATGACCTGGCCGCTGGAAGCCGAAGGCGTGCGCGAATTCGCGCAGGGGCTGGAGGAAATCCTGGTGGTCGAGGAAAAGCGCCAGATCCTGGAATATGCGTTGAAGGAAGAGCTGTACAACTGGCGCGACGATGTGCGGCCGCGGGTGGTCGGCAAGTTCGACGACACCGGCGAATGGAGCAGCAACCGTCACGAAGGCCACGGCAACTGGCTGCTGCCGGCAACCTATGAACTGAACCCCGCGCAGATCGCGCGGGCGATCGCCAGCCGTGTGTCGCGCTATTTCGCCGGCCATCCGATCGAGGCGAAGGTCAGGGAACGCATCGCCTTCCTGGAAGCCAAGGAAGCGGTGCTGAAGGTGAGCGCGCCCGATCCGTCCAAGGACCGCATACCGCATTTCTGCTCGGGCTGTCCGCACAACACCTCGACCAAGGTGCCGGAGGGCAGCCGCGCGCTGGCCGGTATCGGCTGCCATTACATGGCGCTGTGGATGGACCGCGAGACGGCCACCTTCACCCACATGGGCGCCGAAGGCGCGACCTGGATAGGCGCGGCGCCCTTCACCAGCGAAAAGCATGTGTTCGCCAACCTGGGCGACGGCACCTATTTCCACTCGGGCCTCCTGGCGATCCGGGCGGCGGTGGCCGGCAAGGTCAACATCACCTACAAGATCCTGTACAACGACGCCGTGGCGATGACCGGCGGCCAGAACGTGGACGGCCCGCTCGACCCGGCGATGATCTCGCGCCAGATCGCGGCCGAAGGCGTTTCGCCCATCATCGTGGTGACCGACGACCCGGAAAAATACCCGGCCGCGATCGACTGGGCGCCGGGCGTGACGATACGCCATCGCAGCGAACTCGACGCGGTGCAGCGCGAACTGCGCGACAAGCCGGGCGTGTCGGCGATGATCTACGACCAGACCTGCGCCTCGGAGAAGCGCCGGCGCCGGAAACGCAACGAGTATCCGGACCCGGCCAAGCGGGTGGTGATCAACGAGGCGGTCTGCGAGGGCTGCGGCGACTGCAGCGTGCAGTCCAACTGCCTGTCGGTCGAGCCGCTGGAAACCGAGTTCGGCCGCAAGCGCCAGATCAACCAGTCTTCCTGCAACAAGGACTATTCCTGCGTCAACGGCTTCTGCCCGAGCTTCGTGACGGTGGAAGGCGGCAAGCTGAAGAAGCCGAAGAAGGCGGTCGTCGAACCGGCCAAGGCCGCGGCGCCGGCGCAGGACAGCCTGCCTTCCCCGGCGCTGCCGGCCACGCGCGAGCCGTACGGCATTCTGGTGACTGGCATCGGCGGCACCGGCGTGGTGACCGTCGGCCAGATCCTGGCGATGGCGGCGCATGTGGAGGGCAAGGGCTGCTCGGTGCTGGACATGAGCGGCCTGGCGCAGAAGGGCGGGCCGGTGCTGTCGCATGTGCGCCTGGCCGACAGTCCCGACCAGCTGTTCTCGACCCGGGTCGGCACCGGCGCGGCGGACCTGGTGATCGGCTGCGATGAAATCGTCACCGCCGGCCGCGACGCGCTGTCGCGCATGAGCGAGGGCAGGACGCATGCGGTGATCAACGCCACCGGCACGCCGACCGCGGCCTTCGTGCGCAATCCGGACTGGCAATTCCCGGAAGCAGGCGCGCAGCAGGACATACAGCGCGCCTGCGGCGCCGGCCGCGCCGAGTTCGTCGACGCCGGACGCATCGCCACCGCGCTGATGGGCGACTCGATCGCCACCAACCTGTTCATGCTGGGCTATGCCTGGCAGAAGGGCTGGGTGCCGCTGGCGGAGGCATCGATCCTGAAGGCGATCACGCTCAACGGCGTGTCGGTGGACTTCAACACCCAGGCCTTCGTCTGGGGCCGCAGCGCCGCGAACGACCTGGCCTCGGTGGAAAAGCTGGCACGCGCCAGCGCCCCGGCGCAGGTGATCGAGTTCAAGCGTTCCCCGGCGCTGGACGATGTAATAGCGCGTCGCGTGGCCTTCCTGACTGGTTACCAGAATCCCGCCTATGCCCGCCAGTACAGCGACTTCGTGGCGCAGGTGCGGCAGGCCGAAAGCGCGGTAGTGGAAGCCGGCAAGCCTTTGCGGCTGACCGAGACGGTGGCGCGTTACTACTTCAAGCTGATGGCCTACAAGGACGAGTATGAAGTAGCGCGCTTGCATGCCGATCCGGCGTTCACCGCCAAGATCGCCGGGATGTTCGAGGGCGACTACAAGGTGAAATTCCACATGGCGCCGCCGCTGCTGGCCAAACGCGATCACCAGGGTCACCTGGTCAAGCGTGAATTCGGCCCGTGGATGATGGGCGCCTTCCGGCTGCTGTCCCGGCTGCGCGGCCTGCGCGGCAGCGCGCTGGATGTGTTCGGCTATACCGCCGAGCGTCGCACGGAGCGGGCGCTGATTGCACATTACCGCGACACGCTGGCGTCGCTGCTGCCCAGGCTGTCTGCCGCGAACCTGCCGCAGATGATTGCGCTGGCGGCGATTCCGGAGGATATACGGGGTTATGGCCATGTGAAGGAGCGGCACCTGAAGGCAGCGCGGGAGAAGGAAGCGGCGCTGCTGGCGGAGCTGAAGGCGGCACCGCAGGCAGCGGGGGTGCTGCACGCGGCCTGAGGGAAGGGGCGTACTCGGCTTGCGGCGCGGGCTGACGGACTTTGTCGGTTCGGGGTGCGCCGGGCGGTGGGAGGGGGCAGGCAGCGTTGGCAGCGGCAGATGGCTACGCAGTTGCGGTTGCAGTTGCTTTTGAAGTCCGCGTAGCGACAGTTGCCGTTGCTTTTGAAGTGGCCGTTGCAGTTGCTTTTGCCGTTGCCGTTGCCGTTGCCGTTGTTTTTGCCTTTGCCGTTGTAGTGAAATCCCGTTGAGCGCGCCGTGTCAGCGGTACCCGGAGCGGGAAAAGGTGCGGCGTCTGTCTGAGCCAAGCGCAGCTTGGCGAGTTTAGCCGCGCCCCGCTCCGGGTACCGCTGGCACGGGCACCCCGCGTAGCGGGGCGCGATCACCGGGTCGCCTTTTTTTGGTTACTTTTTTTGGCGAAGTGTATAGACCGGGGACATAGGTTACACATGTGCCGGGACATGGGTAACAGATTTAATCGTGCTTTTCGGCATTGCGCAAGTCGATTTGGCCAAATCGCTGATGCGCAAAGTACAGGTCATAAATGCCGTCCTGGCCTGACAGGGCGCGGGCCGCAATACGATGCCTGTGCAAGGCGCTGGAGACGCGAAAGCTGCGCTTGTGGAACTTCACATGCCCGTTCCACCCGACGGTCTCCACCAGGTCTTCCTGCGGATAAACAATCTCTGGCAATCGCTCGGGATAGGCCAGACGGCTTTGCCGGAACCGGGTTACCGGCGTGGCCATGCCGATGGCTTCATGCGGCCGCTCGTTGTTGTAGATCATTCGCCAGCGGTCGAATGCGTTCTGGACCTCCTCAAGGTCAACGAAGTGACGCCCGTGCAGCACATCTGCCTTGAGCGTGCGATGGAAACGTTCGTCCTTGCCATTGGTCTGTGGATGAGCCGGACGACTGTGACTGATGCGAATGCCCAGCTGAATCAACCAGATGGTGAGCTTGGTGATGCCATGCTCGTGCTGCGACGGACTGCCCCATGGAGAACCGTTGTCAGCGTTGATCCGTACTGGCATGCCGTGATGGCGAAAGGCAGTTTCCAGAGCTGCCTGCACAGTGGCAGTGTCCGGGTTCAGGCAAGCCTGCAGGACGATGTTGTAGCGTGAATGATCATCCAGCACGGTCAGTGGATGACACGTGGCCTGGCCGGTCTGGAAATGGCCCTTGAAGTCGATCTGCCAGAGATCATTGGGCTGGGCATGCTCGAAGCGCTGCCAGGCGGTGCTGTTTGCGCTTGCCTTTTCTGAGATCAAGCCATGTCGATGCAGAATCCGGGTAATGGTGCTGGGGGTTGGCACCTGGATGTGACCCTGATTGAGCAGGCTGCGATGAATCTTGCGGCCGCCCCAGGTGGGGTGTTTCAGACGCACCTTCACTACCAGCTCTTCGTTTGCCTGGCTGGTACGCAGTGGCGTATTGCAGGGTCTGCGCGAGCAGTCCTGCAGGCCAGCAGGGCCCTGCGTCATGCTGCGTTCACGCCATTTGTATCCTGTCTTGCGACTGATTCCAAAACGCGTGCATAGGGCACTGAAGTTCACGCCATCCTGCTGCGCTAGCGCCGTAAATTCTTGTCGAAGGGTCATCATGTCAACGTCTTTCCAGGGCATGGTTAGAGAATCCTTTGGCTTGATATGGAATACGCCAAAGTGTTACCCATGTCCCGGCACAGTTGTTACCCATGTCCCCGGTCTATACAGCGAAGCAAAAAAAGTGACCCGGCCGCCGGGACGGATTCCCGGCTTGTCTCCACGGCAGTGCAATCGCCTTGCGTCACCCGGCAAGGCACGGGCAGCACTGTCGGTGTGGTTGTTGACGTTCGTATTGAAACTTCAAACGTCAAAAGCAACTGCTGCTTCGCAGTGACGTCTTTACGCCGGGTGAAGCAAGCCGACTGCACTGTCGTCATGACCAGGCCGGGAGTTCGCCCCGGCGGGCGACCTACTTCTTTTGCTTCGCCAAAAGAAGTAGGCAAGAAAAGGCGACCCGGTGATCGCGCCCTCGCTGCGCGAGGGTCCCCGTGCCGTCGATGCATGGAGCGGGGCGCGGCTAAACTCGCCAAGCTGCGCTTGGCTCAGACAGACGCCGCACCTTTTCCCGCTCCACGCACCGACGTCACGGCGCGCTCAACGGGACTTAAAAGCAACGGCAACTTCAAAAGCAACGGCAACGGCAACGACAACGACAACGACAACGACAACGGCAACGGCCACTTCAAAAGCAGCGGCAACTGTCGCTGCGCGTACTACAACTGCAACGGCCATTTCAAGAGCGACTGCAACCGCAACTGTTTCCGCCCCTCGCCGGGCGCAATGCCCCTGTGGGGGATTACACCCGACCGTCCGCACTCTGGTCACCATGCCGCGTCACCGCCCCCCACCCGCCGTGGCGCTGACAGGCCCGCCGGCCCCTAGCGCCGGCCCCTGATCTCGCCAAACTTGTCGAACCGCCTGGTATACGACAGGTCCAGCCCCGCCACCTGGCCGCCCCGCAGCACCACCGACCAGCTGCGGCTCAACTGGTAGGTCAGCTTCAGCACGCTGGCCGCGCCGGCCAGGCTCTGCTCATAGCCGATGGCCAGCCGCTCGCTGATGTTCTTGCCCAGGCTGACCACCTGCTCGCTGCCCATGCCGTAGGCGCTCTTGCCGAAGGACAGTTCATCCAGGCCGATGCGCTTGGCCACCTTGTCCCCGCCCAGCTTGTTGAGCAGGCCGGTGGCCGCGCTGCGGGCCGCGGTCTGGGCATTGGTGCCGCCGCCGCTGCCGCCGTGGCCAAATACCAGCCAGGACAGCTTTTCCTCGTCGGCCACATTCGGCTCCGATACCAGCTGCACCCGCGGCTGCTGCACCGTGCCGGTGACCTGCACGCCGGCGGCGACTTCCTGGCGGCGCCGCATGGCCAGGATGTTGATGTTGGGATTGGTCAGCGGGCCGGTGAAGTTGAGCAGGCCGCGCTCGATGTCGAGCACCGCGCCGAAGGCTTCGTACTTGCCCTCGGGGATGCGGATGGTGCCGTAAGCCTCCAGCGGCTGGCTGGGGCCGGTGCGCACCGACAGCGCGCCGGCGAGCCGCAGGTCGGCGCCGGAACCCTTGAAGCGGAAGTTCTCGCCCAGGTCCACCTGCACATCGACCACCGGCGAGAACGGGCTGGACGGCTTGTCCGCCGGGCCGGCCCGGCTGCCCTGGGTGCTGGGCTTGGCGCCGTTGCGGTAGACCACCACGTCGTCGTCGAGCTTGGGCGCGCTTTTCTCGGGCAGGTTGAACAGCGCCCGGTCGACCGTGAACTTGCCGGTGGCCTGGAGTTGTCCGCCGACGTTTTCCAGCTTCGCCTGGCCGGACAGGGTGAGCTGCGCCGACGGGTCGGCCAGCAGCTGCAGCTTCTCGGCCACGACCGTGGCGGTGATGTCGGTGCTGGCCTGGTCCAGCGGGATGCGGCCGGTGGCGCGCAGCACGCCGTCGCCGCCGCGGAACACCACCTCGCGCAGCTCGGCGATATTGTTGGCCAGGATGATCCTGGCCACGCCGTCGCGCAGGCGCACGCCCTGGTCGTACAGGGTCAGCGCCAGCTGGCTGCCGTTGATTTCGCCCGACAGCACCGGCGCGCCCAGCGTGCCGCCGGCAGTGATATTGGCCGCCAGCTTGCCGTCCAGCGCGATGCGCGGCCCGGTCAATGCGGCCAGCGCAGACAGCTGCGGCAGCGCGGCATTCACGCGCACCGACAGCGGCGAGTCCGGCCCCACGGTCAGGCGCGCGCCGTCCGGCTGCAGGCCGACCTGGCCCTGCGCGGCGGCGTTGCCGAAGCGGGCGGTGTCGAGCGCGGCATTGAGGCGCAGCGCGGCGCCGGCGAAGTCGCCGCGCAGCTTCAGCTGGCGCAGGCCCAGCGCGGTGCTGCGCGCCGCCGCAGGCAGCTGCAGGTCGCCGCTCTTGCGCTCGACCTGCAGGAAGCCGGAGGCGCTGTCGGCCAGCGTGAAATTCCAGGCCGCGTCCAGCACCAGGTCGGTCTTGACCGGCGGCTCGCTGCCGGAGATTTGCTTCCACAGCGTCAGCATGTGGCCCATGTCGAGTGCGCTGATCGTGCCCTGCGAGCGCAGCGGACCGTCGCTGCTGAAGTCCAGGCTTTCCAGGCTGACCAGCGCCTTTTCGATGTCGATCCTGGTCGCGCCCAGCGTGACCTGGCCGGGGCCGGCGCGCACCGCCAGCGGCTGCTTCATCGAGATGCGCGGCACGCCGCGGTTTTCCAGCGTGCGCACCGTGCCCTCCCAGCCCAGGCCGGCCTTTTCCTGGCGCAGCGCGCCATTGGCGGCCAGCGTCACGGCGGCGGCGCTGCCATTGATGCGGCCGTCGGCCTGCAGCCGGATGGCATGGCTGGCATAGCTGCCGTCGATGTCGCCGTCCAGGCGGTCGAGCTGCACCGCGCCGGCTTTCACGCCCTGGCCATTGATCGCAAGCTTGACCCTGGCATCCGGGTCCTCGCCGGGCACGCCGCGCATGTCGGCGCGGCCCGTGAGCTGGGCAAGCCGGTATTCGCCGAAGGCAAGTTGTTTGGCCTGCAGGTCGGCCTGTACGGTGGGGCGCTGCAAGGTGCCGGCCAGCGTGCCCTGGGCATTGAGCAGGCCGGCCAGGCCAAAGCCCAGCCGCTCCAGCGCCGGCGCATCGATCGTGAACGCCAGTTGCCTGCCAGGCGCGCCGAAGCCGCCCTTGGCGCTGATGCGGTTGCCCGCCACCAGCAGCTGCACATCGGCGGCCGGCACCTGCTGGCCGGCCAGCTGCAGCGTGCCGCCGCCGCTCATGGGCAGCTTGTCATAGCTGCTGTCGCCGATGTCGAAGCGCAGGTTGGCCAGCAGTTCCGGCTGCAGCCTGCCTTCGGCGGTGAAGCGCATGTTGATGTCGGCCTGCGGGATGCGGGCCGGTTTTTTCGTCGCCGCACCCTTGGCCGGCGGCGGCTGCACGGTGGCCAGGAAGGCGGCCGGGTCGAAGCTGGCCAGCGTGCCCTTGAATGAATAGGCGGCGGCCTCGTCCCGTCCCAGGGTGCCGCTGGCCTCGAGCCGCGCGGCGCCGGCGCCGAGGCGGGCGCTGCGCAGTTCGACCTGCTGCGGCGTGATGCTGGCGTCGGCCTGGATCAGGAAGGGCGCGCCTTCCAGTTCCAGCTGCACCTGCTGGTTCTGGCCGGCAAGCGCCACTTTGAGCGGGCCGTTGAGCCGGGTCGGCCGCACTGCGCGGTGCAGCGCATGCAGGTCGAGGTTGCGCGCCTGAAGCGTGAATTCCCCGTTGCCGCCGGCGCGCAGTTCGCCGCCGCCGACCAGCCGCGCGCCGCCCGGCAGCGCCGCTTCCACGCCGGTGAGCTGCTGCGCCTCGGCCGTCAGGCTGGCCTCCGCCTTCAGCGAGACCAGCGGCAGCAGCTGCTGGTCGATGGCGCCGGGCCTGGCATTGGTGATCGTGATCGGCCCGGCGACCCGCAGCTGCGACAGGTCGGGCGCGGTGGTGCCGGCCGCGCCGGCCTGCGCAACCGGCGCGATGTCGGCGTCGATGCGCAGGTCGGCTTCCGGCGCGGCCTCGCTGAACAGGCGCGGGTCCAGGTGCTCGACCGCCACCCTGGCGCGCCGGAACGGAATCGGTGCGAACGGCGTCGCTTCGATCCGCGCCTCGGCGCGCAAGTCGCCGCCGCCGCTGGCCTTGACTGCCACGCCCGGTGTTTCCAGCGTGCCGTCCAGCGTGGTGTCGATGCGGTAGTCATGCTTCTGCCAGGCGCCGTCGAGGCTGGCGCTGCCGTTCAGCGGAAAAGGCGCGTCGCCGGTCAAGTCCAGCGCCGCCTGCGCCGCGCCCCAGGGCGTGCCCAGCTTTTCCAGCGTCAGGCTGTGATGCACCCGGTCGGAGCCGGCACGCAGCAGCAAATCGGTGAGGGTGGTGGTGGTCTCGCCCTGGTGGATCGCCACTTCGCCGATGGCGAGCTTCTGCAGGTCGACCTCCAGCGGCAGATGGATCCTGGCCGGCAGCCTGGCCGGCTCGGACGGTTCCTTCGACGGCTGGAGCGTGACATCGACCTTGCCCAGTTCCAGCGCGGCGATGGTCAGCTTGCGCGGCGACAGCGACAGCTGCCAGCGGCCATGGATGCGGTCGACCCTGACCGAGGTGGTCTGGTTGCCCCAGCGCACATTGCGCAGGTCCAGGCCGTGCGCCAGGCTGCCGCCGACAACGTCGCCCGACAGCGCGCCGGACAGCGCGCGGGTCGCCAGCTTCCAGCTGTTGCGCGCGCCCCAGTCGGTAAACACCAGGCTGTAGACGGCGCCGGCCAGCAGCAGCACCAGCACCAGCAAGCCGATGGCCAGCCGCGCCGGCCAGCGCCGCCTGCGTACGGGCTTGTTCCCCGTGTTGTTGTCCGGGGTTTTGCTGCCCGCCGATGCGGCGGGCGCGGTCTTCTGACCGTCGATCTCGGGCGCCGCCATCAGAACGCCACGCCCAGCGACAGGTGGGGCTGGAAGGTGCGGTTGCGGATGCCGTAGCCGAGATCGACATTCACCGGGCCGACCGGGCTGCGGTAGCGCGCGCCGACGCCCACGCCCTGGAACAGTTCCTTGTCGCCCCAGCTGTCGGTGGCGGTGCCGACGTCGTAGAACAGCGCGCCGCCCCAGGTGGCGTTGAACCAGCGCTGGTATTCCACGCCGGCCACCGCCAGGTAGCGGGTCGGATAGACGGTGCTGCCCTCGACATTGCCGATGCTCTGGAAGTCATAGCCGCGCACCGAGTCGGTGCCGCCGGCGCGAAACAGCAGCGAGGCCGGCACCGCGGCGTTGCCGCCCTTGGAAATGACGGCGCCGAGTTCGCCGCGCACCAGCACCAGGTCGCGCTCGCCCACCGGCCAGTAGCGGCGCAGCTTGCCGTAGGTGCGGAAGAAGGTCTGGTCGGTCAGCAGGCCCTTGAGCGCCACGCCGAATTCCACCGAGGCGATATAGCCGCTGCGCGGAAACAGCGGGTCGTCGACCTTGCGGCGGGTGCGCGCAAAGCCCGCCACCAGCGCCTGGTGGCTGCCCTCTGGCGTGATCACGTTGGCCGGCAGGTCGGCGCCGTCGATCCGGGTCAGCTGGTCGCGGTAGTACTGGACCGTGTAGGCATAGTCGTCGGTGTCGGTGCTGCGGGCGCGGCGCACGCCGGCGCGGCGGCTGCGCAGGTCCACGCCTTCCAGCGTGGTGCGTTCGATCGCGGCATTGACGCTATTGACCCAGGCGCCGCCGTCGGGCGGCATCGCCAGGTCCAGCTTGGCGCTCTGGCGTTTCTGTTCGACCCTGGCCTGGCCGTCGAATACCCATGCGCGGCCGAACACATTGTTGTGGCTGTAGCGGCCCTCGACCCGGGCGCCGGTGTCGGTGGCGTAGCCGACGCCCGAACGGATGCGCTGGGTCGGATATTCGGTGACCTTCACGTCCACCGGGGCCAGCGTGGGATCGGTGGCGTCGCGCGCCACGTCCACCACGATGTTGCTGAAATAGGGCGTGCGCTGCACCGCGCGCTGCAGGGCCAGCAGCCGGCCGGCGTCGTATTCCTCGCCGGGTTTCAGGGGGTTGACGTTGCGGATGATGCTTTCCGGATAGCGCTCGGTGCCGCTGATGCGCAGTTCGCCAAGCGTAAACAGCGGGCCGCTCTGGTAGTCGACGGCCAGTTCGGCCTCCTTGCGGTCAGCGTAGATGGCGGCGTTCGAGCTGGCGATGCTGGCGGCCGGGTAGCGCCGCTCCTGCAGCACCCGCAGGCCGGCTTCCTTGGCATTGGCCCAGTCTTCCTGGCGGAACGGCGCGCCGGTCTTCAGGGGCCATTCGTCCACCACCCGCGCCACCTGCTCCGGCGCCTGCTGGCTGACCGGGCCGCTGACCCGCACGTCGGCTTTGGCGATGCTGGTGCGCGGCCCGGCCTGGACATTGATGCGCACCACCGGCGGCAGGGCGCTGTCGTCGATCTTCACGGTCGACACCGGCGAGAAATAGCCTTCGGTGGCGGCCAGTTCACCGACCTGCTCGGACGCGGTTTCCACCATGAACCTGAGCTGGTCGGCATTGATGTCCTCGCGCTCGCGGTAGCGCATCAGGTCCAGGTGCTGGGTCAGCAATTCGCGCAGGACTTTCGGCGCTTCCAGTTCGACCTTGTAGGCGGCGCTGGCCGGGGCGGCGGCCAGCAGCAGCGCCATGCAGCCGGACCACAGGACAGCGGGTTTCAAAGACAGGCCATGCCGATGCGGCGGGGTGTGCTTCTTCAATCAATCCTCTTGACGATGCGGTCCGGCCGTGGCGGCCTGGTGCGGTGGGGGCGGCGGCGCAAGGCCGGCAACCTATATGGTGTCAGGCGGCAAGGGCGAGTTCAATCTGAAAGCGCTGGATGCCAGGCGGTAATCATGCCTGATTAAAGCAGATAAGGCGCAGCGGGGTTTTGCTTGCAATCAGCGGATGGGGCAAAGTAAATTCCCGTGGGAAAGGTCGGCGCGTCATGGCAATGGATGCCAGGACGCCTGGCGGGACTGGATTGCCAGTTGGCTAATGCCCGGCTGATGTTCAGTTGTAGAGCAGCGGCAGATGCCTGCCCCCGCTTTCCACCACCAGGCCTTCACGGGTTTTCGCCACCAGCACGTGGCCGTGGTCGGGCACTTCAACCACCGCCTTGCCGCAATCGGACAGGGCCATTGCGAGATGCAGGTGGCCATGCAGCAAGTGATAACCAGCGTTGTCCTGAATGATCAGAATGTCGGGCGTCATGTCGTTGTACTCCTGGTGGAAGAACGGACTGGGGCGGCTGAGACTGGTGCGGCGAACGAACAGCATAGACAATTTTATTGACTTCGCAATGCCAGTTCGACCACGGAACGTCGCCGTTCCCAATCCTGGCGGCGTGCCTCGGCGCTGCCGGTCCGGAAACGGCAGCGGCCGGCGCTGCAGCGCATCCACCGGCAGCAGGAACATTTCTGCGCAGTGGTAATCGGGTCCCAGGCCGGTTCGCAGCATCCTATCCAGGCTTTGCTACGCCGGCATGACAGTTCGGCTTCAGCGGCATGACATCGCGCTGCAATGGCCGGTGATGGCGGACCGCAAACTGCGGTGCGGCGCGATCTTGTAATGAAATGTAAGTTCCGTACGGCAATTTAAAGCGGTCATCGGTCTGTCACCGGACGCAGCATCGTGCGATGCCTGTCATGCCTTGTTGCAAGCTGTTACGCCGGCATTTATTTCCCTTGATTAAGATTGCCGCCGTCTTCCTTACCTTTGTCCCACATGCTGCCTCCCAATGTTTCTTCCGCCCCGGCCGGCGCCGGCCTTTACCGCAATCTCTGGCGCCATGCCGCCGGCGCCCGGCTCAAGGTGGTGCTGGTCGGCCTGATGCTGACCGGCGCGGCGCTGCTGGAGCTGGTGTCGCCCTGGCTGGCCGCGCAGGCCATCAATGCGCTGCAAAAGAACGAGAGCGGCGCCCTGCTGCATGCCGGCGGCTATGTCGGCGCCATCCTGGCGGTGTCGCTGCTGGCCTGGGCGCTGCACGGGCCGGGCCGGGTCGGCGAGCGCACGGTCGCGCTGCGAATCCGCCAGCAGTTCACCGACGCGCTGTATGCCAAGCTGATGCGCCTGCCGATGTCCTGGCACGACCGCCATCATTCGGGCGACGTGCAGCAGCGCATCGGGCAGTCCAGCATGGCGCTCTACAACTTCGCCCAGAGCCAGTTCACCTACCTGAAAAGCGCCGTGCATTTCATCGGCGCGGCGGCGGCGCTGGTGCTGTTCTCGCCCTTGCTCGGTTCGCTGGCGCTGCTCGGCTACATCGGCGTGGGCTTCCTGATGCACCGCTTCGACGGCACGCTGATGCGCCTGGCCGCGGCCGAGAACGCCGCCGAGCGCAAGTACCAGGCCAAGATGCTGGACTTCCTGGGCAATGTCTCCACCGTGTTCTCGCTGCGCATGCAGCAGGGTTCCCGCCAGCTGGTGAACCAGCGCCTGGCGGACGTGTTCGTGCCGCTGAAGAAGAGCATCGTGCTGGTGGAAGCCAAATGGTGCGCGGCCGACCTGCTGTCGCTGGTGCTGACCTGGGGCCTGGTGGTGGCGGCCGCCTGGCCAAGCAAGAACAGCGGCGGCGTGGTGCTGCTGGGCAGCGTGTTCCTGGTGCACCAGTATGCGCAGCAGGCGCGCGGCGTGGTGCTGTCGGCGGCGGATAAGTTCCAGTCCTTTGCCCGCACCCGCACCGACGTCGCCAGCGCCGACGCCATCCTGAACGCGGCCGACATGCCGGCCGCCGGCGAGCCGGTGCACGCCGGCTGGCAGAAGCTGGCGGTCAAGGGCCTGTGCTACGAGCATCCGGCGATCAGCGACAATGCCGCCGCCCAGGCGCCGGCCGGCCTGCACCATGTGTCGCTGGCCATCGCCCGCGGCGACCGCGTCGCCCTGATCGGCCACAGCGGTTCCGGCAAGAGCACGCTGATGCGGGTGCTGGCCGGCCACTATGCGCCGACCCAGCAGCATTTCGATGTCGATGGCCAGGCCTATGGCCGCACCCGCCACCTGTCCAGCATCGCCACCCTGATCCCGCAGGAAGCCGATGTGTTCGAGGCCAGCGTGCGGGAAAACATTTCCCTGTCGGGCGCCCACAGCGACGCCGAGATTGCCCGCGTGGTGCATGCCAGCGGCTTCGACGCGGTGATGGCCGACATGGCCATGGGACTGGAGACGCCGATCACCGAGCGCGGCTTCAACCTGTCCGGCGGCCAGCGCCAGCGGCTGTGCCTGGCGCGCGGCCTGCTCGCGGCCTCCTCGTCGTCGCTGATCATGCTCGACGAGCCGACCAGCGCGCTCGACCCGGTGACTGAGGAAACCGTGCTGGGCCGCATCTCGAAAGCCTTCCCGGACGCCTGCGTGATGGCCTCGGTGCACCGCATGAGCCTTTTGCACCACTTCAACAAGGTGGTGCTGATGAATGGCGGCAGGGTGCAGGACGTGGGTACGGTGGAGGAACTGCTGGCGCGCCAGCCGTCGTTCCGGGCGATGATGAAGCAGCCGGGCGCGGCCGACGCTGTGCAGGAGGCCTAATCGAGATTGATGCGCAGGAACAGCATCACGCTACGGTCCGAGCCCAGGCCGTCGCGCGCCCGCGGCAGGTAGGTCATCAGCAGCTTGGGGCCATTGTCGCCGCCGAACGAGGCCAGCGGCAGGGCCACGCGGTAGGGGCCGGTGCGGCTTAGCACGCCCGACTTCTCCATGTCCTGGCGCCAGCTCGATTTCAGGTTCAGGGACAGGCCGCCGCTGGATGCCGCTTCGCGCTGCTCGCGGCGCGCCAGTTCCCAGTTTTCTCCGAGCAGCCTGTCGTTCCAGGCATGGGCAGCCGGCAGCATGCAGGCCAGGATGCAGGCACTTGCGAACTGGACTTTCAGCATGACAATCTCTCCCTGTGCGACATTCGGCTGCTTGGAAAAGTATTGTAAAAATCCTATCGTAATTTGCTTAGCGTTTCGACAAGTATTTTGCAGATTTCTTGTGCGCCGCATCAGTCGCTGACGCGGCAGCCAGCCAGCAGGTCCATGCCGGCGTGGTAATGCCGGTCCCGCGTAGCCATCATGCCCAGCAGGGTGTGGTACAGGTTGTCATGGCTCAAAGGCTGATCGAGCCGGCGCGCCAGGCAGTCGCCGGCAATGCCCATGCGTTTCCGATAGCCGTCCGACATCCAGAGCAGCAGGGGAATGCGCTTTTGTTCCTGCGGCGCCGCCGCATAGGGCGCGCCGTGCAGGAAAACGCCGTCCTCGCCCAGCGATTCGCCGTGGTCGGAGACATACAGCAGCGCACTGTCGAAGCGGTCGGACCGGTTTTCCAGCAGCGCGATCTGGGCTGCCAGGAAGCGGTCGGTATAGACGATGGTGTTGTCATAGGCGTTGCGGATTTCCTCGGCGCTGCAGTCGGCCAGTTCCTGGCGCCGACATGCCGGGCTGAAGCGCTGCGCCGCGGCCGGATAGCGCCGGAAGTAATCCGGCCCGTGGCTGCCCATCTGGTGAAAGCCGAACAGGCTGTCGCGGTCGACTCCGGCCAGCGCCTGTTCCAGCCCGGCCAGCATGGCTTCGTCCAGGCAGGCGGCGGCGTCGCACAGCGCGGCGTCAGGCAGGAACGCCCGGAACGCCACCGTGGGCAGCCGGGCGCTGATGCCGGCGCTGCCCGCATTGTTGGCGCGCCAGGCCACCCGCACGCCAGCCGCGGCCAGCTGCTCCAGCGCGTTCGGCAGGGCGCGCGCGCCGGCCACGGTATAGTCTTCCCGGCCCAGCGGCGAAAACATGCAGGGCAGCGACACGGCAGTGGTGGTGCCGCATGACGTGACGTTGGAAAAATAATGCACCCCCGGCATGCCCGACAGCAGCGGATTAGTCGGCCGGTCATAGCCGCCAAGCTGGAAGCTGGCATGGCGCGCGGTTTCGCCCACCACCAGGAACACCACCAGCGGACGGCTCCCCGGGGCAGGCGGCAGGCGCTGCGGCGGGTCGGCCGGCATGGCTTCGCCGTCGGGCCGCCAGGATGCCAGGTCGGAGGCCACATAGCGCGCCGCGCCCTGCAGCGCCGCCGCCGGCACCAGCAGGTAGGGCGCGGGCGAGCGCAGCAGCGCCTGGAAGCGCGCGGCGAATGCGGTCGTCAGCAGGACCGCCAGCGCCAGGGCGGCGCCGCAGAACAGCAGCCGGTGCCGCAGGTGCTGGCGCAGCGGCAGCGGCGCGATCCGGCTGGAGCCGACCACGAACAGCGGCAGCACGCCCAGCAGCAGCGCATACAGCAGCAGGCGCGGGCCGAGCAGCGCGCCGGCTTCGCCGCGGGTGGCATGCGCCAGGCTGCGCACCATGCCGGCATCCACGGGCAGGCCGTAGCTGTCGGCGGTATAGGCCGCCATGGCGCCGAGCGGGAACAGCATGCCGCTTGCCACATGCATCAGCCGCCGGCCCGGCAGCAGCAGCAGCGCGCCCGAAAAGCCCGCCAGCAGCAGCAGGAACAGGGCCAGCAGGAACGGCAGGTCGGCCGCATTGCCGCGCCAGCACAGGGCGAGCGCCTCGCGCCAGAAGCGCTGGTTCAAGAGCGCCAGGTACATCGCCGACACCAGCAGCGCATACCAGACCGGCGAGGCGAAATGCAGCCGGCACGGCGCCATGGTCAGCCGCACCGGCTTCATCGGCGGCCCTCATGCCGGCCGGGTGCGGCGCGGCGCCTCACGCCGGGCAGCTCCCGTAGGCGTAGTAGCCGGCCGAGGTGCGGCGCACGCTGGTGTAGGCCGCGGTGGAGTAATAGCCCAGGTACTGGTTGGAGTTGGTCGCATACACATTGCCGTTGTAGGCATAGGCGCGGCCGTAATAGACGTGCCAGTAATTGCTGTCGTACCAGGACGCGCAGGCATACGGCGCGGCGGCGTTGCCGCTGGCGACGCGGTCGATCATGGTCTTGACCGCCACCATCTGGCCGCCGCTCTTGGCCGGGAAGTTCACGTCGTCATAGCCCCACCAGTCCCAGCAGCCGTTCGGGTTGGCATAGGTAGCGGCGGCCTGCGGATACAGCACGATCATGTTGTTGGTGTCGGCCCAGCGGTTGTAGCCGGCGTTGGCATAGAACTGGGAACCCACGGTGGCGGCATTCTGCTTGCAGCCATGGAAGGCCACGTGCAGCTTGCACGGCTGGCCGGCGGCGCAGCTGGCCGGCACATAAGCCCAGCCGTCGTTGGCCATGCCGTGGCTGGTGGGGTCGCCGTTGCCCCAGTAGGCGCGCTGGTCGAAGTTGACGAAGCTGCCGGAAAGGGTGCCGGTATTCCTGGCGTTGAGGGTGCCGTAGATCCATTTCAGGATCTCGCCGGCGGCGTCGAAGTTGCAGTTGTTCACGTAGGGCGTGCCGTTGTAGCTGCAGGCATTGCCGCTGCTGTCGGTCGGCACCGCATGCTCGGCCGCCAGGGTGTTCTTGTACGTGATGTTGGCGCTGCCGACATAGTTGCCGTACATCGAGCGCAGGTCGTTCATCACCGGCTGGCGCACGGTGGAGTCGATGGTGCCGGAGAACAGGTAGACGCGCGACGTGGCCAGGTTGGCAGTCGGGTCGATATAGCCATTGCCCGACCAGGTGTTGATGGTCGAGACCAGGTAGGGCAGGTTGCGCGAGCCGGTGTCGGCCATGCAGGGACCGGTGGCGATGCTGACATTGCCCTGCGAGCAGTAGACCGGCCCGCCGGCGATCACGCCCGCGCCCTTCCTGATCGTCTTCGAATAGGCCACATGCATCTGGGCCGCCATGTAGCCGCCCGAGGACAGGCCCGACACCGAGACGTTATCGAAGCTGACGTTGTATTTGGGCAGCGTGACGACCACGGCGAAAGCGTGGCTGCAAAGGACAAGGCCGCCGGCGGCCAGAACGGCGCCAACGGCGTGATTGCGCATGAAGGGCATGGTTGTCTCCGGTATCGTTGTTATTGCATGGCGGTCCGCCATGTCCGGAGGAAGATAAACCCGAAACGGCGGCGCTGCGGCGGCGCCGTTCCGGTTTGTTGAAGAGCCGCAAACCTGGCGCCGCCCACGGTTAGAATGGCGAACGCCAACCCATCCTGCCCGCAAGGGAACCTGCCTCCATGACCATACTGCTGCTCGGCCTCGTCATTTTCCTGGGTGTTCATTCGACCCGCATCGTCGCCGACGGCTGGCGCAGCGCGCAGATTGCGCGCATCGGCCCCGGCCCGTGGAAGCTGGGCTATACGGTGCTGTCCCTGATCGGCTTTTACCTGCTGCTGTGGGGCTATGGCGCAGCCCGGCAGGCGCCGGTGGTGCTGTGGACGCCGCCGGTGGCCATGCGCCATGTCGCCGGCCTGCTCACGCTGATTGCCTTCGTGCTGCTGGCCGCGACCTATGTGCCGCGCAATGGCATCAAGGCCAGGCTGCACCATCCGATGGTGCTGTCGGTCAAAGTCTGGGCCTTTGCCCATCTGCTGGCCAATGGCACGCTGGCCGATGTGCTGCTGTTCGGCAGCTTCCTGGCCTGGTCGGTGCTGTCCTTCAGCGCCGCGCGCGGGCGCGACCGCGCGGCCGGCACCCGCTATCCCGCGGGCACCATGGCCGGCACGCTGGCCACGGTGCTCGTGGGCGGCGCTGCCTGGGCGCTGTTTGCCTTCCGGCTGCACGGCTGGCTGATCGGGGTGCAGCCGTTCCATCAAGGCTGAGCCGGCGCCGGGCCGGCGCTAGGCGCCTTTCTTGTCAGGCTTGGATGCGCCTTCCTCCGGCAGGTCGGCGAGAAAGGAATTGTCGTTGGCGTCGGACTGTATCGCGTCCGGCGGCAACTCGCCGATCAGTTCATCCGGCGTCTGCGCCGGGCTAGCCGCGTCAGTGCCTTTCTGCTGCTGCTGCTTTTGCGTATCGTTCATCATGGCCTCCAGAAATGGTCGGGTTGACATGCTTTCCGTTGCAGGCGTTAGACCCGGCCTGCGGGGGCCGGTTCTGGCTCCGCGCCGCCGGCAGCAGGGAAGCGGGCGCAAGTTCGCGCCTCATGCGGGTCGGACATGTCTTACAGCGGCTTCAGTCTTTGGCCGACTGGCTGCACAGGCCGATTCATATAAGATGCACTCCGTCTCCTCCATTCTTAACGGTATGGATTACGCCCCGCCCGGCATTGCCTGGCGGGGCTTTTTTTATGCCGTCACCGACTGGCGGGAGGCTTTTGACCATAACCAATAGCGTGGCCTGCCGCGCCCGGTTTTCGCAACCGCCTGGAAATACAATCGAGCACGACCACAGCGGTTCAGGACAGCCATCATGACGTTTGCCAGTGACCAGAATCTGCATGACAAGGGGCTTTCGGCAACGGCGCGGCGCATGCTCGCGCTGCGCGACGTGGTTCTTGTCGAATGGGAAAAGCGCCTGCGCTCTACCGTCAGGGAAGCAGCCGGCCTGCCGCATCCCATCCTGATCAATACCTTTCCCAGCCTGTACGACAATATTGCCGAAGCCATCAGCCCCGGCTATCCCAGGGGAAATGCCGCTGCCAGCAACACGGTGGCGTCCGAGCATGGCGGGGAACGCGCGCGGCTGACCGACTACAGCCACCAGGCGGTAATCGCGGAATACCAGCTGCTCAGGTGGACCATACTCGATGTGCTGAGGCAGCACGGCGTGTCGCTCAGTGGCCAGGAATTCCACGACATCAATGCCTCGATCGACGCCTGCATACAGGAGTCGGCCAATGCCTTCGCGCTGGCGCACTCGGCGCTGCGCGAGCGCTTCATCATTACCGTCACCCATGACCTGAGAAATCCGCTGCAGGTCATCAGTTCAGCGGCCGAGCTGCTGCTGCATGCGAAAGACCCGGACAGGGTAGGCATGCTGGCCGAGCGCATCGTCAACAACAGCCAGCGCATGGACCGCATGATCCAGGAATTGCTGGACGCGGCGGTGTTCCAGAGCGGAGAGCGCCGGCGGCTGCACCTGAGCTGCTTCGACATCATGGAAATCGCCAGGGAAGTGTGCGACCAGCTGGCGGAAGTTCACGGTCCGCGCTTCGAGATCGTTGGCGGACCGGTCGAGGGCTGGTGGGACCGGGATGCGCTGAAGCGGGTAATGGAAAATCTTGTCGGCAATGCGCTGAAGTATGGCAAGCCGGAGGCGCCGATCCGCGTGAGGACGGCCAGCCAGCATGGACGCATGCTGCTGACGGTGCATAACGACGGCGAGCCGATTCCGGCCGAACAGCTAGAGACGGTGTTCCAGGTGTTTCGCCGGGCCGAAGCGGCCAAGGAAGGGGTGGAGCGTGGCTGGGGCATAGGGCTGCCCTATGTGCGCAGCGTGGCCGAGAGCCACGGCGGCAGCGTGCAGCTCGACAGCGCCATCGGCAGGGGCACCACGCTTTCCATCGACATCCCGGTCGATGCGCGGCCGTTCCAGGACGCGCCTACGCTGGGCAGCTAGCATGCTTCAACGTGAGCGCCCCGGGCATGGCCGGGTCGCGCCGGCGCGGCGTCGCGGCCGGGGAACGGTGGCCGGCGTGGAATAAGGCCGCCTCGCTTTGCCGCCTTTCTTCCCGGACTTCCCGGCCAACACTTTTCCCGTTGGCATGCCTTCAATGACTGGCTATCAGGCCCAGGTTTATCACGCCTTCGGCAGGCTCGCTGTCGTTTCGCCCTGCCCCGGGGGCGCTGCATGTGCGGCCCGGGTTCACCATCGTCGATCAGGAATCCATGTCAAACCGAGCGCGCCACCATGCAATGCCCATCCCTTCACATTCCGATATTGACGATCTGCCGGAGCGCATCGTCGTGATAGTGTACGAGGGGCAGCGGACCAGGGAACAGTCCGAACAACTGTTTCGCCTTATCGGGGTGTTGAAGGTTGCGAAAGCGGGTGGGGTGGTGGGGGTGGGGCGTTGGGCTTGGTGCCATGGGGGATGGGGCCGCTGGCTAGGGAGGGGGGAGGCAACTGGCGCGGTTGCGGTTGCGGTTGCCGTTGCAGTTGCGGTCGCTTTTGAAGTGGCCGTTGTCGTTGCCGTTGCCGTTGCCGTTGCCGTTGCCGTTGCCGTTGCCGTTGCCGTTGCAGTTAGGGTCCCCGTCTGTGTACCGCCGTGACGGCGATGCCCGGAGCGGGAAAAGGTGCGGCGTCTGTCTGAGCGCCGCGCAGCGGAGCGAGTTTAGCCGCGCCCCGCTCCGGGCATCGACGGCACGGGAACCCCGCGCAGCGGGGCGGCACAGTCGGGGTCGCCTTTTTTGGTTACTTTTTTGGCGAAGCAAAAAAGTGACTCGCCCGCCGGGGCGAACACCCGGCCTGGTCATGACGACAGCGTGATCGTGTTGCTTCACCAGTCGGAAAGACGTCACTGCGAAGCAGCAGTTGCTTTTGACGTTGTCGTTGGCTTTTCAACCGAAGACACGTCAACGTCCACGTCAACGACAACACCGACAGTGCTGCCCGTGCGTTGCCGGGTGACGCAAGGCGGTTGCACTGCCGTGGAGACAAGCCGGGAATCCGTCCCGGCGGCCGGGTCACTTTTTTGCTTCGCCAAAAAAGTAACCAAAAAAGGCGACCCGATGATCGCGCCCCGCTGCGCGGGGTGCCCGTGCCAGCGGTACCCGGAGCGGGGCGCGGCTAAACTCGCCAAGCTAAAGCTTGGCTCAGACAGACGCCGCACCTTTTCCCGCTCCGGGCACCGCTGACACGGCGCGCTCAACGGGATTTCACTGCAACTGCAACGGCCATTGCAAAAGCAAAAGCAACGGCAACGGCAACGGCAACGGCAACGGCAACGGCAGAAGCAACGGCAACGGCAGAAGCAACGGCAACGGCAGAAGCAACGGCAACGGCAGAAGCAACGGCAACGGCAGAAGCAACGGCAACGGCAGAAGCAACGGCAACGGCAGAAGCAACGGCAACGGCAGAAGCAACTGTCGCTGCGCGTGCGTCAAAGACAACGACACCATCGCTGCGGCCGTATCCAGTCCGGGAATCGTCCTGCAAACAGGAGCGCCCGCCACATGTCCGCTTCAAGCGCCTGCCTTGCGAGGCGCACGCGCAAGAGGCCAGGCATCGGCGCAGAACCTGGCGCCACCATTGTTTCAGCAGGAGCAACAGCATCACGTCCTACATGCTATCCCGGGTTCATCCGACTTCATTTTCATGCCGTCTGGATTAACGTACGCACACTGGCCTGCAAACCCGCAGGCATCACATTCACCATGCAAGAGACAACGATGCTTACCGTTCGCGTATCTCCGATGGAAGTCCAGGTGGACGTCCTTATCTACACATTCAACGACATCACGGTAGCCGATGGCTTCGAGGCGTCGGCTCAGGGCCAGGTCCGTACAGTCGCCAGCCCTGAATTTATCGAACGCAAGTGCCTGGCCATCCGCTGCCGGCCGGTAGATTGCGATCATGAAGTGGGCAGGTTCTGAATGACTGATGCGGCGCCTTGCCGTAGGCTGCATCCAGCGCGGCGCCACGGGCCTGATGCAACGCGGCCATGACGGTCGATATGTCGTGTGCGGCCCCTGCCATGCACCGTGGACAGCCCATGCCAGGCCGTTTGCCCTGACCTGCGCCGTTACCACCGGCGTTGCCGCCCGACATGCGCATCCTCCCGCGCTGCCAGCCCCTGCGCCGCCCCCAATGACCCCGCCGGGATCGAAGCGTTGAAGGATTGAAGGATGAAAGAGTCAATGACTGAAGAATCACGATGAAGCGCATCGATTTGCCCGAACTGTTTCCCGGCATGCTGGCGGTGCGCGTGGGCTGCATGCTGGGCTACCGCGTCAGCGCGGCCACGCCTGCGCTGCTGATGATCCAGCCGCGGCTGACGCCAGGCCAGACGATGTTTTCGGAACGCCTCGATATCGGCGCGGGGCTGCAGATGGCGCACTCCGTGGACGCGTACCGCAATCCCGTCATCCGGCTCGTGCTGCCCCCCGGCGTGACCACGATACGGTATGACGCCATCGTCATGGTGCCCGACAGCGCCGACAGTCCGCAGCCTTCAGGCCATGGCGACCACCCTGCGGCGCTGCCGCCGGACGTGCTGCGCCAGACGCTGCCCAGCCGCTATTGCGAGTCCGACAAGCTCTTCGGGATGGCCCGCAACCTGTTCGGGCACCTGCCGCGCGGCCTGCATGCCGCGCAGGCCATCTGCGACTGGACCCACCGCAACCTGCAGTACCGCCATGGATCGGGCGACGCGACGCTGTCGGCCTGCGAGGCGCTGGCCCGCGGTTATGGCGTGTGCCGCGATTTCGCCCACCTGATGATCGCGCTGTGCCGCGCGCTCGACATGCCGGCCCGCTATGTCGCCGGCTACATGCCGCTGTCCGGGCCCGGCGACGCCGGCACGGATATCGGGGTGGACTTTCACGCCTACGTGGAAGTGCATGCCGCCGGCGCCTGGCATGTGTTCGACCCGCGCCATAACCGGCCCCACCTGGGCCGGATCGGCATCGCCCACGGCCTCGATGCCGTCGACGCCGCCTTCGCCACCCTCTATGGCAACGCCGATACCACGGCGTTTGCGGTCTGGGCCTATCCGGTCGATTCGTCCCGGGTGCAGGTGGGCGACCCGGTCTGCCTGCCGTTCCACGGCGCAGCGCAGCCGCAGCCTGATACGCCCTCGCCCCTTCATTTCCGCAATGACGGACCCGGCGCCCATGGATGCCAGGCAGGCATGTCGGCGCTTCCCGCCGAGTGAGCCTTGCCGCACAGGCATGCTGCCGTTGGATGCGGCGCACACGCTGTATGGGGGAGAAAGCGGCAGTCGCGACGACCTGCGCCGTGACGCTCAAGCAGTTCAGGCAGGAAGGAAAAACGCCATCGAGGCTTGCAGGTCGCAAACAGGTTTTGAGTTTCGACAAGACGCCCTGGCCGCGCAGCGGAAACTATAGTCCGGATATCCCGGACGAACAGGCATGAAGCCCGACCAACCCTTTTCCGCATCCCGGCCGACCGGCCCGAAAGGCCCATCAGGCACGCCCGGCAAGCCCGGCGCGCCCGGACAGGGCAAGCTGCCGCCGCGCCGGGCCTGGCTGCTGTTTCTGCTCGTCCTGTTCGGCAACTACCTGGTGATGCGGGTGTTCTTTCCGGATGCCGACGCGCCTGTGACAGTGCCCTATACGGTGTTCAAGGAAGAGGCCGCCAAGGGCAACGTCAAGTCCATCTACAGCCAGGGCGCCAGCATCGAGGGCCGGTTCGGCGCGCCCGTCACCTGGCCGCCGCAGGCCGGCGACGAGGCCGACAAGCGGCCGGGCGCGCTGGTCGAGCCCAAGCCGCGCACCGCGTCCACCTTCACCACCACGCTGCCGGCCTTCGTCGACCAGGGCCTGGAGCAGTTCCTGATCAATAACAAGGTGGAAATCAGCGCGGTGCCGATCCAGAGCGGCAGCGCGTTGGGCACGCTGCTGTTCGGCTTCGGCCCGGCGCTGCTGCTGATCGGCTTCTACGTCTGGCTTTACCGGCGCGCGGCGCAGCAGGGCGGCGGCATCGGCGGCGGCCTGTTCGGCATCGGCAAGAGCAAGGCGCGCCGCTACGACCAGGAACAGGAAGACCGGGTGACCTTCAATGACGTGGCCGGCATCGACGAAGCCGAGAACGAGCTGGTGGAAGTGGTCGACTTCCTGAAGGCGCCGGAGAAATACACCCGCCTGGGCGGCGCCGCGCCCAAGGGCGTGCTGCTGGTGGGCGCGCCCGGCACCGGCAAGACCCTGCTGGCGCGCGCCGTCGCCGGCGAGGCCGGCGTGCCGTTCTTTTCGATGAGCGCGGCCGAGTTCGTGGAAATGATCGTCGGCGTCGGCGCGGCGAGGGTGCGCGACCTGTTCAAGCAGGCACGCGAAAATGCGCCGGCCATCATCTTCATCGACGAGCTGGACTCGATCGGCCGCGCCCGCGGCCAGGTCGCCATCGGCGGCTCCAGCGAACAGGAACAGACGCTGAACCAGATTCTGACCGAGATGGACGGCTTTTCCAGCCGCGAGGGCATCATCGTGCTGGCCGCCACCAACCAGCCCGACGTGCTGGACAAGGCCCTGCTGCGGCCCGGCCGCTTCGACCGGCGGGTGGTGGTCAACCTGCCCGACAAGCGCGGCCGCGAGGCGATCCTGGCGGTGCATACCCGCAAGGTGCCGCTGGCCGCGGACGTGGCGCTGCAGGAGCTGGCGGCCGCCACGCCGGGCCTGTCGGGCGCGGACCTGCGCAACCTGGTCAACGAGGCGGCGCTGCTGGCCGCCCGCCGCGAGCAGAACGAGGTGCGGCACAAGGACTTCATCGATGCGCTGGAAAAGATCGTGCTCGGCCCCGAGCGGCCCATCCTGCTCAGCCAGGCCGACCGCGAGCGCATCGCCTATCACGAGAGCGGCCATGCGATCCTGGGCCTGGTGGTGCCGGGCGCCGACCCGGTGCACCGTGTCACCATCGTGCCGCGCGGCCAGGCGCTGGGCGTGACCTACCAGCGGCCGCAGACCGACCGCTACAACTATCCCGAAGCCTATCTGCGCGCCCGCATCGTCGGCATGCTGGGCGGGCGGGTGGCCGAGGAAATCATCTATGGCAGCCGCACCACCGGCGCGGAAAACGATATCGAGCAGGCCACCGGCCTGGCGCGCAGCATGGTGACCCGCTGGGGCATGAGCGACCGGCTGGGCATGGTGCAGCTGGCGCCGCGCCAGAATCCCTACCTGGGCGGCAGCGTCGGTTTCGGCGGCGAGAAGCCCTTCAGCGACGAGACCGCGCGCATCATCGACCTGGAGGTGCAGCGCATCATCGACGAGAGCCATGCCGAGGCCACGCGCCTGCTGACCCGGCACCGCAAGGCGCTGGATGCGCTGGTGCGGGCCTTGCTGGAACGCGAAACCGTGGACGAGATGGAAATTCTCGACGTCACCGGCCTGGAGCCTGCGCCGCCGCTGGAAGGCGCGCCGGTGCCGCACGCGGCCAGCCAGCATCCGTCGCACGTGTAGCCTGGCGTGGCCAGGGCGGGAAACTAAGGGGATGAGCAGTAATCAAACGGTGTAAGCATCGCTTGCCTGGCCACCCCGGCCATGGCGCGGTGGCAGGCCATGTCTGGTCTCGGCCCTTGTGCCGCGTGCAGACCGGGGCGCAGGCACTTGTGGCGCCTTCCCGGCTGTGTGGCGGAAAAGAAAGCCCTTATGCCAGATCACCATATCGTTGTTGTGGGCGCTTCCGCCGGCGGCGTTGAAAGCCTGCAGGCGCTGGTTTCCTCGCTACCTCCCGACCTCAATGCCGCCATTTTCGTCGTGCTGCACATCTCGCCCAATTATGTCAGCCACCTGCCCGACATCCTGAGCCGGCGAGGTCCGTTTCCGGCCAGGCATCCGGCGGGCCGCGAACTGATCCGGGCCGGCCATATCTATGTCGCGCCGCCGGACCATCACCTGCTGATCGAAGGCGAGCATGTGGTCGCCACCCGCGGACCGAAGGAAAACCGCAATCGCCCGTCGATCGACGCGCTGTTCCGTTCGGCCGCCTACCATTACCGCGACAGGGTGATCGGCATCGTGCTGTCGGGCGCGCTCGACGACGGCACCTCCGGCCTGTGGAATATCAAGCGCATGGGCGGCATCGCGATCACGCAGGATGTGGCCGAGTGCGCATTCGATTCCATGCCCTCCAGCGCGCTGGCACAGGTCGACGTGGATTTTTCTCTTTCGGCGTCCGGGATGGGGCAGCTCCTGGACCGCCTGGTGCAGGAGGCCGCCCAGATGAACAGGAAGGATGCGCCGCAGGTGCAGCGGCAAGGACAACCCGACAGCCCGATAGGTCTTGAAGTGGAGATCGCCATCGGCGATCAGGCGCTGGAAAAGGGCATGGTGGCGGTTGCACCGCCGTCGCCCTTCGCCTGTCCGGAGTGTCACGGCGTGCTGATGGAAATCCGGGAGGGCAAACGCACCCGCTATCGTTGTCATACCGGCCATGCCTATTCCACTAGCGCCCTGTTGTCCGAGCTGATGGACAACGTCGACCAGAGCTACTGGAAAGCGATGCGCGGCCTGGAGGAGGCCGCCATGCTGCTTGGAAGGGCCGGTGAGGAATTGCGCGAATCGAACCGGCATGACGCGGCCGAGCTGTTCCGGCAGGAGTCCGAACGCACCCGCCTGCAGGCTGAGAAGATCCGGGAAATCGTTCTCTCCAGCAAGCGCTACAGCGGCGACAGCCTGGTCGAGAAAGCGGAGCGGAATTCCGGCAATCAGGAGTGATGCCGGCCTGCAGGTCGATCGGACGGCCCCTGCAGGAGGCCTTAAGTGACAAACAATTGGGATAATATCCACATATATAACCTGTTATGCTAGCGCATGGAATGGAGCCGCGATCTAAAGATGTATCCTAGATACTGGCACAATCGCTTAAAGCGCGGATTTGGGCTCGGTGCTGGTGTTGCCTACCATCCTTGGTTGCGAGTCAGAGACGTCCCGTCCATTGGAACCTCTGGAAATCCCAAAGGCATCAAAGTTTCACGCATTTACCATCTGCTATCGACGCCAGAAAGAGTCTTCTTTCATCTGCTTGACCGGCAACCGAATGTTATTGATATCCGTGAGCAGTTTCCTATATTGCATCTGAATGAGACTCAATCCATCTGCAGCGAGTTAGGCATTAGGCACACCCGCCGTGGTCCCTATCCAGAGCCGTTTACGCTTGACTTCTTCGTTACGCGTCAGACACCTTTAGGGGTGGTGTTCCAAGCAAGAAGCATCAAAACACCTGAGCATGCAGCTGACCCAAATGTAAGACTTAGACTTGCCGTTGAGCACATTTGGTGCCAAGCGCACGGCATCGATTGGAAACTGATTGATACAAGTGGGTTTACAGGAAACTTACTATCAACCCTTACCTTCATGCGGGGTTGGTCAGTACAGCGGTATATCCCGAATCCAGAACAAGCTGATGAGTTTGCTAAGGTATTCCATAACATTTACACCAAGAATCTCCCACTGCGAGAAATAGTCGAGTTATGCAGCAAACGCCTTAAGCGTGGTTATGGGCACTGCCTGAATGAATTCCGCTATTGCGCTTGGTCTAATCGTATCGTAGTCGATCTAACTGCAAAATTGACACTTCACCTACCTGTCGTACTTCGTAATGGTCGTTTCTAATAAATTCATTTTGGGGCAGAAGGATGAGCCTCTTAAAGTGGGACTAGTTATTGAAGTAGCACAGGAAGCCTCTCCTATGCTTCTGCGTGTTACTCACGTTTTTACTTATACGATCTACTTAATGCCTGTTTCGACTTCAGATATGGCACGTTACGCCGTCCGTCCACGCGCGTGGCCCTTGTTGAAGGTAAGGCAGAATCTTGATTCTGGTAAATGGCGTATAGGCCGCTTACGATTACCCCAAGAATTTTTAGACCGTCATCCCGTGACTGCAGGACAGGAGGATCCTGTCGAAAGTTCATTCTCAGCAATTAAACCGCTTGTAGAAAAATTTGAAGATGAACGTAATTTAGCTCGGTCCGCATTCAGTGCACTGATCAATCAAAGAGCAGAGGAACTGGATCTCAGCCCTATTTCACTTCGACGGCTGCTGCTTCGTTTTTACTATTTCGGCCGTGACAAGAACGCTTTGATGCCGCTCCGGGCGGGACGCCCGGTTGGACCTCAGCGTCCACCTGCAACTAACGGTATAGAAGGTCGTGATGAAGGCTCATACCAGCCTAAACGTCGTGGCCGGCAACCTATTGAATCGAAGACCTTGGGGCCAAACACTTTTGTTGTAAATGGTGACGACGTTATTGATATGGTCAACTGTTTGGAGACGCTCGCTAATAAAGGCCGCGTAACACAAATTGCAGCACATAAAGAATATATCAAGAGCTATTTCTCCAAGAGGCACCCAGAGATATACGCAAACTATTTGGCGAAGAAGTGTCCCTTGCCGGTCACACTTAGACAGTATCGGGACATTACGAACAGCAATGCAAGACTATCCCGGGATGTTATAAAAAATGTTGCGGGACATGAGCGAAAGATAGCAAAGGGAGCATTGCTAGCGACTGGACCAGGAGAAGTCTACGAGATTGATGCGACAGGCGGCAGAATTTTCGTTGTTGATAGTAAAAATCCGGGCGTCGTACTTGGTACGCCAATCATTTATCTAATGATCGATAGATGGAGCCGATTCATTGTCAGCGTCTACGTCACGCTTCGGCCAGCGTCTTGGGAAGAGATCCGCTTCGTACTGCTGATTGCATTTACATCACGAAAGCGCCGCTTCACAAATCTCGGCGTAAATATTGACGAGGAGCGTTGGCCGCAGGGAAAAGTTTGTGCTCGCTTAGTTCAAGACCGTGGCTCTGAAATGCTTTCTCGCGCTATGCTAGATGCAGCCGTAGATGGCTTGCACATCGAAGCAGAGACACTGCCGCCACTCTGTCCAGACGGAAAAGGAATTATTGAGCGTGTAAATCGCGAGTTAAAGCGTAAGATGGCTCAAAGAGGGATCAAGGGCGTTTTTGCAGAACGTCCTTTAGACCCCAAAACTAAACGTAATTTCAAAGCAGCAAAGTCCGCTGCGGTTTATTCCCTGCGTGAAATATATTGGACTTTGATTGACATTGTTGATGCTCATAACAATAGTCCGCATAGCAATCTCGAAGTTCGGAGTGTTCTTAGAAGAGCACGAATCAGACCAACGCCCCGCGATGCATACCTTTGGGGCCTTAAAAACATTACGGGAATCGACAGTCCTCCGCTAACGGACGCTGACTACCAACGACTGCTTCTAAGCACTGACAAGGCTACCCTCGCAAATGGCAGCATTATGTACCGAGGGCGCAAATACCTTCCGATGAATGCCGCAGCTGAACGGCAAGCACGGCTATCTTCGTCAAGGCGTCGCGAAGTATCTATCAAAGTCGACCGCTCAGATCCAGTCGAACTGTATGCTCCAAACGGCGATGATGATTGGCCCCTATGGCGCGTGAACGCCGCCGGTTTACAAGAGCTTCAGGAGATTACGCAGGAAGAAGAAGATTTTCTAGGGGAAACCTACAGACTCCTTGTAGCGGAGACGAGAAATGATGCGTTCATCGAGGAGCAGAAGAGAACCAGTAAGCCTAAAAGAAAAAAAATCTTACAAGCAACTGAAGTTGCCAACTCCGGGGCAGAAATAATCGCTGCCCGCCGTAAATCCGAATCAACCGCGCTTAAGCAATCTCTTATAGGAAAGGCTAACGTTGAGCAAATAGCGTTGTCTAATGCAGTGGTGACATCTACAACTATGGCACCCGATCTGAGTTGGGAAGAGATCGAGAAACGTGAGCGGCTCGCAATTGTAGAACGGCAAAAAAAGGCGCGGAAATGACCAAGTATATAAGCATCCCAGCCACTTACAGGTCAACTGGTGTTCGACGGTTTGATGGCAATCCTTTCATCGAAGCTCTTCCACCTTTGGAAACTTCTAAAGATGCAATCCTTGATCGTCTCAAAAATTATCCGCCTGTGCCAACAACAGCCGACCTTAAGAAGAGTGAACTCGTCCGATCAGCAGAAGTCGGTTGTATTAACGAAATCGTTTACCCGTTTGCAGAGTATAAGCGGGCGGGAACCAATTTGACGATGAACATTCGTGAATCGTATGTTGCACGCAATCCACTTTCGGTTCAAGACGTTCAACGTCGACACGCAATCGCACTAAACCAATCAGACGTGCTCTTTCCTAGTAATTGGGTCTCCACAGCCAAGGGACAAACCCTGCTCGGTATTAGCGGGAGCGGAAAAACAACATTTGCTACAGCTTTCTCGCTGCCATATCAAGTCGTCATTGAGCATACGGAATATCAAGGTAAGCCGCTAATTTGCCGCCAAATTCCATGGGTCAACATTCGGATGTCACACGATGCGACGTTAAAAAGCTTATGTCTACAGTTCTTCGAGGTCGTTGATCATATTTTGGGCAATACAAACTATCGTCGACAAGCCGAATCCGTACGTATTGTGGCAAGAATGGTTATGCTAATTGCTCAAGTGGCGACAGCCGTATCAGTCGGTGTTATCTTTATTGACGAAATTCAAAATCTGAAAGCTGCTATTGGCAAGAACGCCGTATTTGTTCTTAACCTATTTAGCGAAATTATTGAGAAAGCCGGTGTTACTCTCGTAGTTGCCGGTACTCCGGCTTTGGGCTCTGTTATTGACGAAAATGTTCGCAACCTTCGCAAGCTTAACTCTGGAGGAGAGTCAACCCTTGCTCAAATGAAGTATGGTGACCCGGAATTTAACGCATTCTGTGACACTTATTGGGAGTATCAATACGTAAAAAAACCCGTAGCCCTGAATACCAAAATCCGGGAAGCCTGGCACAATTGCGGCGCTGGTAATCCCGCTTTTACAGCCTTGTCATTTATGTTGGCACAGCGAAATGAAATTGGGGGGCGCGAGGTCATAGACGCTGCAGCGTTCGATCGCGTATCTAAGATAGACATGGCCATCCTCGAACCCGCAATTGCAGCGTTGCGAAGCGGCAAGGGGAGCGAGCTCAAGAAGTTTGATGACCTTCTATTCAAAGAAGGATGTACCTCGCTTCGAAAACTAATTGCTTGGTCCGATGGTGGCGAGACGCCTAGTCAAAATAATGATGAGTTTTCCGAGCTGCAAGAGACTTCCGCAGTAGTGCGTCGAAAAGGTAAAAATAATTCGAGCGAGTCACAGAAGCGGCTTGTTAAAGGGGCCACAATTGCGCTACCAACCGAAGATCCTTTGATTGAGTAAGAGTGCCGGGCTTTGAGGTAATTATGAATGCAAGCTCTTTTCCATATGTGCCTACGCATATCAATGAAGAGCTTTTGTTTTCATGGATATCAAGGCTTCACTTTCTCAATGTGCAAAACAATCCTCGACGGACCTTAGCTGGGCTTTTTGGTTCGCATACCGGGATACCAAGTGCGGATCTTCCCTGCCGCCTTCAAAAATTTGTCGAATGCACCGCACCATGGGGACCATTTGACTCTGTTGATGACGTGGCGAAAACCGCTACCCTTTTCCCTTACTACGGTCTATTTCTCAATTCACAGCGCTATAGAAGTCTTTTTGAAACTATGAGAAACGATCATGGAAACGGATTAAAGCTTTCGCTAGGCTTAGTAGCAAATGGCTTTGGCGCATCAGTAACACTACGCAGCTGCAGAGATTGTGACTCCGAGTGCATCGCGAAAAATGGTTGCACAATACTGCACCGTGTGCATCAATTGCCATATGTATTGGTTTGTCCCATTCATGGCCAGGCACTTTATCAACACTTTCTGCAGAGCCAACAATCGCATCGACAGCGGCTAGTTGTGCCAACGCGAGATCTGTCTGCCCCTTCAATCAACATAGGTAACCGGAGCCTGCATCGAATTGCTAAATTGTCAAACGAGGCCTTGACTATTACAGTGCCTCAACTTTCCGCAACAACACGAAGCCAAGTCTACTTTTGGGGGATAGCGAAACACGGGTTTATTCGAAATGGTCGAACTGACTGGGATGCGCTTGCTAAGGCTGTTAAACAAGAGTATGAGGGATTTGGTGGCTTCCAATGTAAGCATCGCCTTATGTCAACAGAACAATGGCCGATGCGATGGTTATATGATCTCTGTCGTCGCCCAGAGCGCTCTTTACATCCGCTCTGTCATTTGCTTCTCATTGGGTTTTTATTTGGAGATATTCGGAAGTTTTTTTTATGCGCAGAAAATCTAATGGTACCAACTCCGACGATAGATCCAATTGCTGCGGTTCGTAATGAGAAAAAAATTGATGTAGAACTATTAAATTCCTTGTTGACTGATGAGACACTTTCGTGTCGGCAGATTGCAAAGAAGGTTGATGTCTCAACTAATACTGTAGTTATGCAGAGACGAAAAATTGGTGTTCGGATTTCGGAACGCCCAAAAAAATTTAATAAGTTAAAGTTGGAAGAAGTAAAAAAGTTGTTAAGAGAAGGCATTCCTGTAGAAACAGTCGCATCGCAAACGGGATTTTCATTGTCCTCAGTTTATAGAATTCTCGCTTTGCTTCCGGATGTGCAGAAAATTCGCCAAATGCAAACCCGCCAAACGGAGTGCTTGTTACATCGGTCACAATGGCTTGATGCCAGAAGGAAAAGCCCGGAAAAGGGCACAAAGCAACTTAGGGTTATTGCAGGCGGCGCTTATGCGTGGCTTTATCGCCATGATCGAGAATGGCTTTCCGAAAATACTCCTAAGCGTCCAAAAGGTGCACTGTCTTCTTATTCAAAAGTAAATTGGCCGGAGCGGGACCAATTACTAGCGGATGCGGCTGCTGCAGAGGCAGTAAATCTTTCCGCTTCACTTGATGGAAAACGAATCTCAGTAACTGCACTATTGCGTGCAACAGGTTTCGAAGCAAATGCATGCCGAAATCTTAACCGACTTCCAGCCCTCGCACGTGCGATAGCGGAGCTTGCCGAGAGTGATGCAGCTTTCTATGAGCGTAGGCGAACTGTCGCGCACAATGAGCTTTTAGTGCAAGGAGATGAAGCGCCTGCAGAATGGCGCATTCAACGGGTATCCCGACTCCGAAAAAGAGACAAGGGTGTTAAGAATTGAATATTGAAAGCTAGAGCAATCTGTACATGGAACCAGTTGTTAAGGCGTAGTTGTAATATTCCAGGTTTTAACTTTCTTGCCATATCCATCATGCATGATTTATGCAAGACAGCATTAAATAACTTCCAAATTTTTTGACACGGCAAATAGGTTATTTTGCTATGGAAGCATAGTCCTTTGACCGATTTTCTATAACTGATGTACAAAATTTCATAGTCGTTGGGTTAATTAGAAGTCCCCCTTTTTTCAACACGCTTAGAGGTGTTAAATCAAGGCCTTTTTGGATGCATTCTGCTATTGTCCAGTTAATCACTCTGAATAAAAATTCTTGAGGCAACTCTGGCACGAGGGCACGGATTTCTTTGTTGCGTTGAGCAAACGCAGTGAGCGTTTTATTTGGCATTCTTAAACGCTTTGCTGCCTCCGATACGGTCCATTTTTTCGGCCGCCCAACCTCCGCATGGTGTTTCGCTTTCGCGATAGCCAAAGACTCTATAATCGTGGTTGCTCGATCCAGCTGTTGAGTGCGTGTCGAATCCTTCGAATTTAGCCACTTCCGGTCACGTGTGTAGGCCCGCGCGCGAGCCGCTTGCCTAGCTAGTCTTGCGCCGTTGCCTAAAATCAGCGTTCGATCTTGCATAATACTTGGCGGCTCATCCCACCGGCTCACGGTGCGGTGACCTCCTTCATGCATCCAATCGTAAAGCCATGGCCTTGCATTTAGATAAAGCATCCAGTAGACGAACGGCCGTTTCGCTTTTAAGTCGCCTCGGTCATGCCCATCGGTTGTAAATTCTTGAGCGAACTGTTGCGCCTCTGAAATGCTCGTTGGCCGAAAGCAGCTCTTTGGACCTCGAGCTCCCTGTGGCACCAGCCTTGCAGTTGGTGGTAAGGATTTTTGAGCGGCAACTAGGTTTTTTGCTTCATCGAAGTCTATTCCACAGCCAGCAAGGATTGCTATCACCAAATGCGGTGCCAGCTGAGAAATGGAGAATTTTCGTACTCGCGATTCATACTTAATTCCTTGAGCGCCGGGGCGCCGACATAGCCAGTCGAGCCCTTCTATCCCGTATGAATCAATTAAAATACTTCGAATACTTTGGCCTATAGATAATTTCCTATCAGCTACTGCTTGGCTGACTGCATAAGGTGATAAATAAAGTAGTTCAAGTTCTCCAGGCAAAGCATAAAGCGCGTTATGCGAAAATTTGGCAAGAGCGTACCAACCTTTATTTGCGGTTTCACGCTTGATGTTTGAGATCACTTCTTTTCCACATACGCATTGTATTGGCATAAGCGTCGGCTCGTTCGATGAGCATAATGGCCGTCCACATGTGCAGCTGTCCTGCAACATCAGCTTGTGATGGGGACAGGCTCTGCTTCGAAGCTGATGCGTGCGATGAAAATAAGGAAAACCAACAGTTCGTAAATCGGCCTCGATACATGCAGGACAAACCCTCAACATAGGTGGTGAGAGCCGCGGCTTACTATGTTTTAACTGGCGATTCAGTTCAAGCCCTACTGATGCGGGCCGAAACGTATCCCAATAAGCTTTCGTTGTAAAGGTGCTAACAAATGAATCGTGTTCTATTCTTAGCATTGATGCTAATGCTCGCACGTAGTGTGCGCTGTTCAAAGGGTCGGCAACCGAAGATTTTGCATTGACATTCAGGCTAAGTGTACGAGCAAAATTTGCGAACGACGGTTCAGCGTTGAGAATAACAAAGCGTGAAAGCCAGCTACCCATGAGTTCATCGGGAAATGCTATAGGGAAGTAAGGTATTGCCGGCACAGCAATATTTGCTTGCAATTTTAACTAATCTCCCGAGGGAAAGATTTACTGAGTCCGATCACATAAATTGCTGGCCAATCGGATTCGCGCCAGATGTCAGCCCATTCCTCTAACTTGGTGTTACCAACACCAAGTGATACTGGGATGACTGCCCTAGGTTTCAACAGTTCCGCTTATAAGCGAACCACTACTGATGAGCGCAGTTGCAGTCCATGCGTATTTCAGAGGTCTCGGGGTTCGTTCGATATATTGACAAGTGAGATACTCAATTCCGATCCAAGAGCAGCCGCGATGCGGTGCAGAATCTGTATCGAAGGGTTTGCAACGCCACGCTCCAACTGCGAAACGTAAGTACGATCAACCTCAGCGGCATGCGCCAGTGCCTCTTGGGATAGACCGATTTTAGCGCGTGCCGTTTTGATGTCTTCAGCCAATCGGTCTTTTACTTGGCAGAAACTTTTTCTTTTCATCCAACAAGGATGGTCGAAAAGTGACTGGCAATCCACGGAATATAATCTACAATGCTCGAATCAGTATTGGTAGTCCACTATTCACACTATGAATCGAATCAACTGGCGCTTCGCTGTACTCCCCGATTTAGGCGAATCTGCAGCACCGCGTGTCTTGAGTAGCGATGCACTGATCAATATGATCACAGTTCACCGGCCCAATATTGCTAAGCCCACAATACTTTCAGTGATCAACGATTTAGTAGCGATTTCGGCAATTCGTCAGATCTCTGCGGACTTGTTTCTTAATCAGCGCTGTGATCCTCCGGCTCTTCCCGCTGAAGCAGCCAATCATATTCGTAAAGACGCTGTTCTATCGCTGCAGTCCGCGCTATATGAAGGTGGCGTAATACATCATCGACAAGACAGCTTTACTGCCGTATTGCCAGCCACCCATCTAAAAGTCTGGGACAAAGAATTTATTTATCTTGGGCAAAGTACTTTTGAGTTCCATATTCTTCCCTCCGATTATTTTCCGCCGATACTGGGAGATCGCGAAGACGTGATGGATAAGACAAAACCATACCCATGTTTTACTTGCGAAAAGGCACTACTCGATTGGCTTTTCTTGGAAAAATCTCGCAATGCTGACCTACCAAAGGTGAACCATTTTGACCTTAAAAAACTTAATATGGAACGCTTGTTTGAACTTTCGGCAAGAATGAACCTGCGTTATTTGCTTGAGCGATTTCTAAGCCAACGAATAGAAAAAATTTCTTCAATTAGCGTAGCTGAAGCAGTGCCAACGCCCGGTACAATCCGTACAAACATCGCGCGGATCCCGAGGATATTAAATTCCCTTCGTGAAATATGGGAACACAACCCTGAACTGAGTTTTTGCGAAATTTTGACTGAAATATGTCCTAGAGAGTCTACTGAAAATTTCCCAAAATTAGAAGACGCTGAGTGGGAAGATGGTCTTGCTGCATTCCGACGGTGAACTACTAATGGTGCCTGCAATCATTTGGTAAGCCATGAACTACTTTTTAAAGGGGAAAACAGAGACGTGATTTTGGAAATGAGGTTTAATGTTTTCCCCATACTAAAGCTGAGTTCCGCAGATTGCTCCCATGTGCGGCAATTAAATACGCGGAAGCCCGTATTGCCCAGCTGCTCTTTTGAAAAAAGAAGAGGCCGAAAGCTTTTGCTCAAAGCATCAACGGATAGTCATTAGCGAGGGTAAACCAAATTTCAAGTTATGGTTTTTGACCTCTTGAGCCATTTACTGGGCATTATGCCGCTGGGCGCCACAATCCGCGTTGAAAAAGGTACGCGAGCAGCGTGATGTAGCCTTGAATTCTCATCTCCAGAGCGTATGGGATGCCAATATGCAGATCTATGGCTGAAAAGGTCAGTCTGATAACAGCTGCGATGGGAAGAGGCAGCTGTGTAGCGCGCTGTACGGTCAAACGGCTCATGCAGCGATGTGACTCGCGTGGCGTTGTGCGCGTCAAGTCAGTTCAAACCACAATCGGCGACAAAGCGACAGCGTTACCACTTTACCGACTAAATCGGCAGCTTAAGACGCAGCTGCCGAATTAGCTCTAAATCAGAGATCTTTACGTAAGTCTCGACTTAGCAGAAGGATACGTCGCCTTTGTGACCGACATCTTCCCCTGGCGCATAGCAGGTTGCCAGGTGAACATATCAAGGCAGACAGACTTTGTTCTGGATGCATTGGAAAAGGCGCTGTAAGTCCGGCAGTCGGAGCGGGTGGCACCTTGATCCACCTATCCAGCGGGGTTAATGTTCGTCCATCGTCTTGTCAAATGCGTGATGACCAAACAGCATCCTGTCTCCCTTATTATTTTCTTGTAGTGGTTTTCAGTTTGGCGCGTCAAGCATACAGGCTAGAGAGCCAAAATCTTACTGGTATCTATCACCATGCGGGATAGTAACAGGGTGAGCGCACTGGGCAATCTCATAGACCTTTTTGACCAGAGGGTCGTCCAATTTCGTCCACTGGGCCATTCCGATATTCGCCAGATCTCCGGTAATTTCCACCTGACGTGTAAAGCTTGCAACAGAATAATTTACCTCACCTTTTATCGAGCAAGACAATCTGATGTTACAAAAGCGGTCACCCTTCGAGAAACTTGATTCGGTTATAAGAATCTCGTACACAACCACCGAGCTCAACTGCGGCGAATCTGTCTCGATCTTGAAGAAGCCCAGCCGCTTGAGGTAGGGCACAAGCTCCAACACCCATTGATTGGTGTCGGTCTTTAGGAAATGCTTGAAAAGTTCGTCAGTGTTTATTACTCGCGCCATGTTTTACTCCTAAGTTAGGCCAAAGTTTTTCCGAAGAAACTTGCATTTGTATAACGTCGGTTGCAGTTGGTTACTTTAGCAATGTCGACACAAAAAGATTGAACTGTCGATTTCAAAAATGCTGGAAAAAAATGGCACGAAATAGGTTGAGCTGGTGCTGGTAGACGACTGGCCACAAGACGCAATTGAACAAGCGCTGCCCTACAGCGTCTATGAAGTCGCGGCTAACCAAGGCAAATCGGGGCTTCGTTTTTGATCGCCGGGTTGTATTTTCGTTGTCGACTAATGAATGATGAGATGCTAGGGCTGTTCTCGATTGCTTGTTTTAAAATTAGCTAGATTGCCGCTTCGAGATGGATGGCGGCGAAATATATAAAGAATACGCATCCGGGAAGTTGACGTTGGCCAAGCCGGAACTGGCTAATTGTCTGCGGGCGCTGCGTGCCGGTGACATCTTGACCGTATAGAGCCTGAGCCGGCTGAGTCGGCTGCTGGTAATCCTGACTCCAGCGCTATTCGCCTCCAAAACCTCATCCCGTCTACGGATATTGCCACGTGTGAGTACCCAGTTTCATCTTCTTTTCCGTCAGTTCTCATCATGTCCGAGAAGCATATGAGAACGTCGCCAGCGCGTACCCGCTCGCTTTTAAGAATTTTCAACGTCATTTGGTTATTTTTTAAGAAAAATACGTTTCAGCTCCCTGCTGCCCGAAGCGGTTCATTTGAATGATAGATTAAGCATCGCCGTTACTTTTTTCCTGAAGCTTTTTCGCCAGTTCTTGAACCGCCTGTTCAGCCTGTAAGCGACCCGCCTCTTTTTCCTTTGCGGTCGGACGGTCATCAGGCTTCGTTGGTGGAGCTTCGGACTTCAAACCTGTCGCCTGTAGTATTGCCAGAATTCTGCTGACAGCTGCGGTGAAATGGCCTCTCGGCCTGTTTGCACGATCATGATACGAGAACTGAAGGTTTCTGCACCGGTCCGCAATGGACTGATCTTCGAAGGATATGGGTTCTGCATGGTGAGCGAAGTCATTCCGAATTCCACGAATTGTGTCTAGATCAGCGCGACACTCCTTTGAAATTTTGCCCAGATAAAAGGCGAGTTTAATCCTGGCCGAAAACGAAGACAGCGGTGCGGTGCCCTCAAACAGATCCTTCTCGATTCGTTTGTCCGCGACAAGAGAAAGATAGAGAAGATCAGAAAGTGCTTTATCAAGGTATGCGGCTGCAAACAAGGCGCAACCCCGATCGGACTCTTTGGTCAGAGTCTGCCTGAACGCCATGAACTCCGAGCGTTGCTTTTCTAAAAATTGCTCAACTGTTGTGGTCATGATCAATGTCTAACGTCTAAATTAAAAGATCGCTGCAGGCAATCCACAGCAGTGGTTTGTTGGCTGAGGTCCATTATCGTTCTGCTCCAGTGAGCAGCAGTATTGGTCAGAACTTCACAAGCACAAGAGGTTGTGATTGTGAATCATGCCGAACTGGCGGAAAATCAAGGATCAGCTGGACGAGCGGGCGGCGGAGTACCTGCGGTAGCCTCTATAGGGGAACATCGTGAAGTCATTTGCGGGTGGTCGCGGTCGGCGATGTCCGTCCGCAGCCAACCGTAGCTGGAATCGGTTGCTTCAGAATGGGCTTTGTTCAGTCACTTCTTCTCTTAGCGCCATGACAGAAACCTCTGCCTGCCGAAAAAAGCATTGACTACTTATTTATGAAATGAGTCTTACTCTTTCTCACCGGGAAGAACTCTAATACGCAAGTGATCTACTGTATCAGCAAGGGGTTCGTAGTGTGGTCGGTCGTTGCAATCCGGTAAGAAGGGAAGGTCAGAAAACCGTTCAGCCAGTGTATTTTTGTTAGAAACAAGTTGCTTCTCTACCAGTTTGTCGCCACTCGGTTTCTTATGACGTTTGTCTGTTGACATGATCGCTCCAAAATTGATTGGGTACACAAATCATACGCTTGCGCGCGCCATCATGCCGTCATCAATGCTCGACGGATCTGTCGTGTATAGCTGCTAAGGTATCAGCAGGACTTTTCTAGTGTCATAACAAACTTCCGAGGGCTGCGTCCCTACGATACCCGCCTGCTGCTCAATTACCATGGTTTATGGTAATTACCTAAAATCGAATAATTCATGGTAAAGGAGTAGGCACTTCAATTAGTAATCGCTTCAACTTGACCTAACAAAAAGTGTCAGATCAAGTATGTCGCAGTTCGACCTGAAGATGTCCCATTATTCTTGGGTATAGCCGTATGTAACTCAGTTTCTGTAGCTGAGCCACTTAACCTTTACTGGAAGGGTCTCCTCAGGGAGAAGGGTATTGCCTCCCTCATCGGAGAGTGACTGTGACCCTGGAATAACTGAAACTTGGGTGCTAAACCCTGTTGTAGCCCCGCAACTGCGGTTAAACATAACCGCCTTGAGCTTGCCCGAAGGGGAGAGAACTGTTTGAGATGTTTCGTTTTCACACAGGCCACAACCAGACAAGATCATCGATAGGGCAAGCAGGATAAAACATGTTCGCGCCTTTCTCATATAGTGAATGCTGAAAAAGTAGCCCAATTTCTTGCGCAATGATCGCTCTTGACCGGCTGTCGTCGTAGCTGGAACGAAGAAAATTGCCCCAAACCAGAAATTTGAGACGGGGTAAAAATTAGCCGCGTCGCAGTGCCGCCTATGGGCGCTACTCGAAATCGTCGAACTCGGTTCCGTCACTCGCCGGCGCTGGAGGCGGGGCGACCACCGTTTTGGATGGATAGAACCCTTGCCGTCCGTGGGTGTGGTCGTCGGTAAACTCGATGGCGTTCAAAGCACGAGCTGTAGCCGGGTCCACCGCCTCATTTTCAAGAACAATGATCTGGCCAGGGCCTTCGAAGCGCGACAGCCAGCCATAGAAGCTTGCGTTCACCGTGGCTGTTGGAATGTCTCGATCCATGTTGTCTGCTGACTCTTTTTGGGCGTAGGCCTTCAGCGGCGAATCTAACACGACCACGCCTAAGTGGGGATGCCCCTCCTTCAGTGCGTGCTGCATCAACGCGATGGTCATGGCGGAAAGGAACAGGCCGCGCTTGCCCGCGCCATAACTGAGACGCCGACGACCGTCAATGACCAAGTCGCAGGCAGCCGGGTCGACGTATACCGATTTGATGGACATGAACCCCCAGTCGTTGAGCATCTGTCGCGCGATCGCTCCGACCTCATCGCCGTGCGACCCCACGTTGCGAACGAGGACTGTCCTTTTCTGCTTCGTTTCCTGCTCGAGACGGGCGATCTCCCCTTTCAGCCGATCGATTTCGTCGAAGGCGTCTATCCATGACGAGAACCGCGTGTGGGATTCGGCAAGCTCGCGTGGGTCCGCATCAAATTCCTGCCCCGCGGCCCGTAGGACAAACGTTTCCTGCTCTTCCAATGCCTTAAGCGACGCCGTCAACCGTTGCACATCGGCGGTAGCAGTTGCGATGCGAGCCTCCTCATGGGCCACGGATGGCTGCAGGCCTCGCCGAAGTTCACGGATTTTCTCGGCCTCAGCGGCAATGGCATCTCGGTACTTTTTTGGCGCTCTAGGTTTCAGATCGCTGGGATCCAAGTGGTGCTCAACCGGCGTGCCGCAGAGTGGGCAGGTCGTCTCTTCTAACGCTTGGAAGAAGGCGATGCCCTCGTCCGTGGCTCCGAGTCGGGCAAGGTCGCTTAAATACTTCATGTCCAGCAACGTGAAACGCTCGCAGATCGCCGTGGCGCTTGCGAGCTGTGTCAATGCACTAGCGAGAGCACCCCCTTCCGCGGCGATTTGCTGTCGCAGTTCCTTCAGAACTGACGAGCGCGCTTGGAGTTGCGTCGTCAACATGTCAAGACGTTCGTCGACCCGTGCCAAGGCAGCGACAGTTGATGCGCGACCTGTGCCAGCTGGAATAAGGCCCTGCAAGCGCGCCAATTCCGATTCGGCGACCGCCAACTTACCTTTGGCTTGCTCTTTGAAAGAACTGCTCTTGTAGAGCTCCACCGCGGAGTCGTCGAGCCCGCTGAGGAACAGCGAGTAGGAAGAGACGCGCTTGTCCGAACCATGACCTTTGCCCTTGGTCGCGTCTCTTGAAATCATTCCGGGCTGGGAAAGCAGCGCCCAATGCCTCAGGTCGTCACCCGTGATGGCACCCTTCTCACTTCTTGTGCGAAGCACTTTCTTGCCTTCTGCTCCAGACAGTTTGACGAGCAACTCACCAAGCTCCTGCGCGACATCTTCGAGCGGGTTCGGCGCACCGGCCACGACCCAAATATCGTCCCGCCGTACCAGCACGCGCGCGGCACCGCCGGCCATTGCCTTGAGCACAAGGTACTCGTGCTCATCGTTCAGGAAGGCAAGCTCAAGCAAGTCATAGCCTTCTGACTCTGGAAACTGCTCTAGTGTTCCTGTCCCGCCCAACAGGAACCATATGCAGTCCCAGATGTGCGACTTGCCTGTATCGCTGGGACCGTGAATGAGGGTGCGATGTCCGTCGAATGACGCCACGGCCGGCACCAGGCCAGGACCGCTTACCCGCAAGTGTTTCAGCGTTATTGCCATTGACCCCTCCGTAGGCTGGTACCTTCAAATTCGGCACCCCACAGGTATCCTTGCTTGGCGAATCGTTCGGTCATGTCTCGCGAGCTGAGCGTGGCGAAGGTCACGGCCGCCCATCGACACCGATCTTCTAGTTCACGCAAGTAGGGTGACGTTAGCGCGCCGACCATGCTCCTGGCGCTATCGCCGGCAAAATAGGTTATGCCGGTCTCGTCCATGGCAACGGCGACGAGGCCGCGGGTACTCATCAGGTAGAGGCCCTGGGCGATGAGGTCGCGGCGGCTCAGGTACTCGCTGCCGCGGTAGGGCACCGGGGTGTGCAGGCTGGGGGGGCCGCCGAGATCGTTGGAATACACGATGGCGTAGTCGAGAAGAACGAGTTTCTGGAGGTCAGCGCCGGCTGGCTGCAAGGAGTTGAGCAGGTAAACCATCCGAACGCCCAGTTCATACGGCGAGTTGAAGGCGGCGGTGGGCTTGGATTTTTTCATTTGACCCACTTGAGCCTACCCCCGTTGACGAGGTGATGGCAGGTGCCAGGAAGGTCACCTCCACGAAGCTGGGGCGACAAGCGGCTCTCCTGTACTTGCAATGTCGACGCCTTGTCTACGGCTGCGTCGACACGGTCCATCCCCGTTTTGAGACGGAGTTGGGCGACCGTAGGGCGGATGCCCGCGTAAACCATATCTAGCAGTCGTTCAAACTCCTGCTCGTGTGGGTAGATGTCACGGCTGAAGCGCTGCAAACCCTCAGCGCAATAGAAGGTCTGCCGCTGTGCAGTGAGGTGTTCCTCATAATCGCTGCCAGGCACGTTGACCCGGGTCACGGGCGACGCCTTGTGCTCGGTGTAAGCGCGAAGAAGCTCGTCGAGATATTTGTCTTCGTGTCCAGCGGGCTGGACAGGCATAGGGTCATCATCGCCGCGTTTGGGCACGATGCCGAACAGGTCGTGGTGGGCATCCCTGTCGAGCGAGTGCCAGACCAACAGGTCGTGAGCAGCGCACTCGGTGAAGCGGCCGAAATCGAAATCGTCGATGGCAGTTTGAACGTCTTGCGTCAGCTCGTTCGCTCTGCCTTTCATGCCCGTGTGCTCATTCTTCCATGCATCGAGGAACTTTGCCTTAAAAGCTGCGGCACCTGAGGCCATCATGTTGTGGAGATCATTGCCGACTGCCCGCGGACAGCAGAAATAATAGTAACTCGGGCGGGGGTAAGTTCTTAAGGCCAATTGCTTGAAGAATTTCGCCATCTCCGGAAAGGCATTGCTGGGTGTCAGCCCTTGAGCGTAGTGCTTGGCTTGGTAAAGGTCCCAGCCGTCACGTACCAACTCCTTGCCAAACCGAGCTTCAATATCTCGGCCCCCGTCACCAGCCCCGCCTAGGCGCTTGACGACCGCATAATGGTGCCCGCCGGGAAGATCGCGCTTTCGCGCGGCAGCCAGGATCAAGTCTTCCCATTGGTCGGGATTCAGCAAAAGGATTTGCGACGACGGCTGGATGACGCCGCCCTTGGTTACGAGCTGGGTTTTCCGTGGTTTGTGGGTTGTGACTGGTTTTGGGGGCATATATCTGGAATATTTTCTGGCGCGGGATTTTCAGTGATCGCGTAGCGACGTATGTAGAGGGGTAGTCGGAAATCCAGTCACCTTTCCGATAACTAAGTAGATTGTCGCGCTTACACTATCTCCACAGTTTACTTCTAGTAATTGGGTCCAAAGCGCAACGGAACGAAAAACCGGGTTAAAGGCTCTCTTGAACCTAACCAGAAGAACAGCGCTGGCGGCCGGACGTCCAAACTGCAGTGAAAGCGGACGAAACTCTAAAATAGAAATGCCACGATCATTTGCTGACGCTCATATTTTTTAGCAGCACTTCATAATGGTTGAATGGCGAAGATTTGTCTAAATCAGCAATGAGCTGACCTTGGCACGCAACAATGGCCAAATGAGATTCTGCAGTTAAATCGCTAAAGAGCCCTTCAGCCCCTTTTAAAACGCCCCATTGCAACATTGAATGCCTCAGTCCGTGCAATCGGAGGCTCAGTTCATTCTCACTTGCTAAAAGCACTTGCCCTAATTCCTTAATGTCAAACATCGCACCTTGATTCGCATTAACAGTATCTGATATGACAACTACTGTACGTACTAAATGAAACAAGCGAAAAAGCTGGAGGCAAACGATAGGGCCAGTGTAATAATCGAGTATAGGAGTTTTGTTTATTTGAGTATGTCTAATTAACATACTCGTCGCGATTTTATCTGCATGTAGCTCTTCGGCTGTTGTTCTTTGCAGCTCAGAAAAATCATGTTCTAGCAAGTGCGCCAACTCATGATATAAAAGGTAGGATTCAATGGCGGTAAAAATTTTTCCAAACTTCACAAATCCACTTTTAGGATCATTGAGGTGGTCAATAAAATTGTGGAATTTTAACGGTGGCGGCTGATACTTGACAAAATAAATAGCGACTTGCAGGAAATCGTTCACCGCCTCTAACACTTTAGGATCACCACTTCGCAGTGAAGCTTCAATATCAGCGCCGCCCATAATATTTGAGTTTACGAAGTTAGTAGTGCGCGGAAGGCAGGTGCCTATTTTTGCCAAAGAATAATTGAGCCAAGCATATGACTTAGCCAAGCCGACAAATGCTGTAGAGATTATGATATAGCGAAATCCATTATTATATATACTTTCTGCTGCTGCATTGCCGCAGGGTAGAAAGCGGACCGCAATATTCGAAAATTTATCTCTCGAAGGATGTTTTTTTGGGTTGCTAGCTAGCATGGATACAACCCATAGCTGGTACATAGCTTCGAGGGGATTTTGAAAATTTTCAAAATCCAGCATCCATTCATAGCAATATTTCTTATAAAAATCTTTATTCTTATTTCGATGTTTTGCAATTTTGGATTTGACGAATTTTTTTGTTTCTTTTTTTACATCAAAAAGTTCTCCTTCAACAGTGTTTTGATGAATAAATTTATATGACTGGGTTTCTAAAGCTATGCTTAAAGAATCAAAGTTTTTTAAAATTGCCGGCCTATTCATCCGACTTTTTACTCCACTCAGTAGCACAAAGTGTTGAAACCCCTTCTTTAGCCAACAGCACGCAAAATGTTACGGGCGAAATGCCAGTAATTGCGCCAGAAACACAATCAACTAGAGCCGCAACCAACAGCACTTTATCCCCACGGCTGAATGATTCATGAACAGCATCCGATAGGCAGATTTTATCATGAAGTTTTTCTCTAAGATTTTCGTATATTTCTTTCCCCCGTTTGATAAGGTCGCCAGGAGACGCACCTTTAGAGAGGCCCGTTGCTAATTCAGCATAAAGCTCTTCAAAACTAAGATTTAATTTTTCGTGGATATTGTTCGTATTATTCATAAATTGGTAAATTGGTAAATTGGTAAATTGGAAAATTGGAAAATTAAATTGAGAGAAAAAAAGGAATGCAAATAAAATTATAAACTCAGTCTGCGTTCGATTAGACGGTTCGCACCATAATTTTAGAGTTCGGTTATGCAGATAAGGTAAAAAGACCCTCAACTCTTCACATAAAGTCTTTGCTGCACAGCGCGGCACTCGGCATTGTGGCCATTGGCAACGATTTAGAAGGATAAGAAAACCGCCTTAAGTTCAATGATAACAACCTCTAGTAAAACTATACCTTAAAATCGATGGCCTTTCACTGTTTTGGGGGTAAGTGACATCTTATCGATCTATGTTATACAACATGGTTTATTAGTTGCTTTTCATCTTCCGCCGAGATTAGAAGAAGGTCGGCTATCGGGTCGTGAACTAGTCATTCAGCGACAAATCTCCAATGTGTGGTCATAGCTAGCTGTCGTCGTAGCCCGAACGGAAAATTTCGACCCAATTCGGCCATTCATGGCTCACTGACTGAAAGTCCGGAATGTGATGCACAGCGCACGTTTTATTTGCTCAATTTAATGAACAAATAATGTGTGAAGACATCTTGTGCCAATTACGGTCTGCATCTTCGCAGACAAATGGGGCAACGGCGTGCGATCATGAACATTATTGAGCGGGTACTGGATAGGACATGAAAAGATTTCTTTACAGCATACTACTGCTATTGTTGGCGCACTTTGGATTTCTAGACAGCTTAGCTGCGGCTCAACTGACCGATGCCGAGAACGCGAAAACCGTGGCAAAACGAGATTATGTATCGGCCCAAGCGAAAATTCTTCAAGACTACAAGCATGCTACCGACGAATGTTCGAAACGGACCGGACCAGCCGAGAAGGAATGCAAAATCCAGGCTCTGGCAACGCGTGATGCCGCAGAAGAAGATGCCAAGGTTGCCGTTGACCGGCCTGGTTATACCGTCCCTTTGCCGGATCACGACCGCAAGAAAGCATCCGACGACGCTCGGGCAAGAGCAAAGGAAGACTACAAAGTTGCGCTTGCCAAAGTGATGCACGCTGATCGTTCAGCGAATATGGAGTGCTCAAAGCTGGATGGGCAGGACCGCAAAACCTGCGCTACCGAGGTAGCGACAAGAACGGCCAACGCGAAACGGCATGCCGAATACAATTACGGCCGCGATATTGAACGAGCCAAAGCAATGAAGGTGCCATAGCCACGTATTATCGGAATAACTTCCAAGGACATGGCCGGGACTATTGCCATTTATACTTTATCCCACTTCAACATTCCAAGTCATGCTGTCCTTGCTTCGTGAACGACTGTGTGGTCTAAGACTCTGCATGCGGCTTTTCTGAGCGGTATGTCACTACGCGGTACACATACAAAGTAACAATGATTCCGACAATCGTTTTTGACACAGGATCCACATATTTTGCGACCAATTGATATTCAGCCTGTAGCAAATAACCGGCAGCGGCAAGTAATCCCGTCCATATCAGTGATCCTGCTGTCGAATAGAGTAAATACTTAATCATCGACATCTTCGCGATTCCAGCGGGTACCGAAATTAGAGTACGGATGGCTGGAACCAGTCGACCAAAGAAAACTGCCTTCCGGCCGTGTTTTTGGAAGGTATCCAGGGCTTTCTCGATATCATCGGGCCCGACGGTAATCCAGCGACCATGTCGGCTCGCGACGTTCTTAAGCCGTTCTTTTCCGTAGAGGCGGCCGGCGTAATACCACGGCAATGTCCCAACTACGGAGCCTGCTACGCCTGCAACGAGCACAGCAACAATATTTAGCTCACCACGAGCGGCGGCGAATCCAGCCATAGGCATGATCATTTCAGAGGGAATGGGCGGGAAAATGTTTTCCAGAGCCATCAAGGCAAATACGCCGGAGTAGCCGCTCTGGGACAAAAACTGTACGATATGTTCGAACATAATTGTCATACCTAAATAAAGGGGATTTGAAACAGAGTAAACGTCCTAAATCTTTACGTCATGCTTATCCGCATGGAAATGCCTGATGGCTGCCTCAAAGTTAATTTAGAAACAATGTTTCAGCGAAGAATTGGATAATTGCCAAGTGTCATCTAGCGGATGTGTTCGCCGCTGCAACGGGACTGAGAACGGACTTTCACTTTGAAATGAGGAATGGTCGCCCCTTGGCCGGCTATCGTCCTAACTAGAGTATTTTTCCCCTTACGGACGGCCAGGAACTCGCTTTATCCATGAGCCGCCTCCTGAGGGTGATTAAGTTAAACGCATGTCTTCAGAACGGCGAGAAAAGATTCTATGAAGGCATTACTTGTCTATGGATCAACTTGGGGCAATACAGCCAAAGTTGTGCAGCGAGTGCCGCCACTCTTGTCGTTTCCAGTCGACATTGTCAATATTCGAACGTTGACCGGCGACAGCACCTTCGCCCAGTATGACTTATTACTTTTCTTCGCCTCGACTACAGGGGATCAAGAGTTGCAGGAGGATATGGAGCAATTCTTCGTACGGCAGACGCGAAATCTTTATGGCAAGCCCTATGCAGTGTGTGAACTGGGCAATTACTTCGGTTATGACGATTTTGATCTCGGCGCAGAACAAATTCTCAGGCATCTTCTTTGCCAAGCAGGAGGGAAGGAACTGATTCCTCCCTTCTGCATGGACAGCTTTCCTTACAAGGACTGGAATAACCTCGCGAGATGGTGCGTTCACTTGAATCAAGCCGCCAGCGAGTTGTGATGAAAGGTCTTATCGTATCCCAACGGGATTTCATCTACACCGGCTTCCTACCCGGCCAGCCGGCATCAATAGTCCAATCCATTAGTCTCCGCCGCAGTCGCTTCTTTCCCGTTCTGGGTAGTGAAGTAACTTATGCTGCGTTCTTGCTGGCATTTTAGTTGGTTCCCCCATAAACAGTAGAAATGAAAGTATTCCAGTGCCTTATACGGCACAGATTGACGACTGCTTAATGCCAAAAAGTGGTCATCCACTTTATTGGGCATAAGGACTGGTCATGGCCGACTGCCGTCTCAGCCGGAACGGGGAAAACCGACCCTTAGCCGTCCATTTACGGAATGTATTAAATGTCTGCTGAACCACCGATAGCGGACCAGCACGGAAGCGCCTAGTTGTCCGACCGTTGGTCAGGATAGCGATCGAGTGGCGGCTACTCCACGCGCACTCCATGCTGAGGCTGTAAAAGTTAATGTTCTCGCTGGTATAGTCCTTGCACATAGGAGGCGGCAAAAGATGCATGCTTGCAATTGCTATTTGCATGCCCTATGCACAAAAAATACAAAACTAGGAGAGAGACTGTCGATGGAAAATCTACCCCCATTACGCCAAGCGGCCTTGTTGACTGCGTTGGCAGGTATCTTTGTGCACTCTGGTGCGGCCCACGCCGAGGAGAACCCTGCCGAGGCCCTGGAACTCCCCACTGTCGAAGTCATAGGTACCTCGATGCTGCCTGGCCTGGGCACACCGATACAAAATGTGCCAGCGAATGTTCAAATAATGAACAGTCGCAATATCGAGCAGCAGCGCCAACTGACTTTGGCAGACCATCTGGAGCAGAATGCTGGCAGCGTGACTGTCAATGCGGCTCAGGGTAATCCCTACCAACCCGACGTAAGTTTCCGTGGCTTCACCGCCTCGCCGCTGCTGGGTGTACCGCAGGGCTTGTCGGTATTCCAGGACGGTGTGCGCATTAACGAACCATTCGGCGACACCGTCAACTGGGACCTGCTGCCGCAGTCAGCCATCGCCAACATACAGCTCATTCCAGGTTCTAATCCGGCATTTGGCCTCAACACACTGGGCGGCGCGCTGGCTGTCTATACCAAGAGCGGCAGCGCCTACCCAGGCGGCGCGGTGCAGTTATCGACAGGTTCCTTCGGCCGCCGCGCAGTCGAGTTCGAGCAGGGCGGCAAAAGCGGCAACTTCGATTACTTTGTAACCGGCAACGTCGCTCGCGACCATGGCTGGGCCGAGCACAACGGCAGCCGCATCCAGCAGTTTTTCGGCAAGGTGGGCTACCAGACCCGCGATACCGACCTTGACGTCAGCCTGACGGCCGCTGACAACCGCTTAGAGGGTACCCAGACTCTTCCCAAGTCGTTTGCGGACAATATCCGGCAAGCCTATACCTATCCCGACCGGAACGAGAACAAGTTGATGTTCCTAACCGCCAAGGGTAGTCGCTTTCTGAATGACGATGTGCTGCTTGGCGGCAACCTTTACTATCGCAATTACCGCAACCGTAACGTGTCGAGTAACGTCAACGACGAATTCGGCCAGGTGGAAGACGGCATTATCAACACCACCCAAGCTCACAACGACCGCTCCGCCATTCGCCAGCACAGCTACGGTGGCGGATTGCAATTGACCATTTCTGGTCAGTTGGCCGGCATGAAAAACCAGTTCGTCGCCGGCGGCACTGTCGATATCGGCCGTGCGCGCTTCACTCAGGAAAACCAGTCCGCCGCCTTTACTGAAAACCGGGGTGCGATCGGCATTGGCGACTTTGATCTCGACACCGATGCCAGAACCCGTAACCGCTATTACAGCCTGTTCCTGTCCGATGTGCTGTCGCTAACCGACCGCTGGGCGCTGACTCTGTCAGGCCGCTACAACCTCGCCCGCGTGTCAATTCGCGATCAAACTGGCGACGCGCCAGAACTGGATGGTAGCCACCGCTTTTCCCGGTTCAATCCAGCGGTCGGCTTGAACTTCAATCCGAACCCGAATTTCACGACCTATGCTACCTACAATGAAGGCATGCGGGCACCGACGCCAATCGAACTCACCTGCGCAGACCCTGAGGCCCCATGCAAGCTGCCTAACAGCTTCCTGGCGGATCCGCCGCTGAAGAAGGTGGTCGCCAGAACACTTGAGTTGGGCGCTCGCGGCAAGCGTGGCGAAGGTTTGTCGTGGAATGCGGCGATCTACCGCACTGAGCTTGAGGACGATATCCAGTTTATTGCCAGCACTGGCGTCGCTACCAATGCCGGCTACTTCCAAAATGTCGGACGCACACGGCGGCAGGGCTTGGAGTTGGGCGTAACAGGAAAATGGGGACCGCTGTCTTTAGGTGCACATTACGGCTTTATCGACGCCACCTACCGAACCGGGTTTGCCGAGAACAGTCCGGTGAACACCAGTGCAGATGAGAACGGCACGATCCAGGTGCGGCGCGGCGACCGTGTGCCTGGCATTCCACGTCACAGCGTCAAACTCAGGCTGGATTATGCGGTCACGCCGCAATGGGCAGTCGGGGCAAATGTCGTTTATGCAGCAAGTGTGTATGCGCGTGGGGACGAGAACAATAGTGATGCCAATGGCAAAGTACCGGGGTATGCCGTAGTCAATCTCGATACGCGTTATACCGTCAAAAAGGGATGGGAAGTGTTTGCCCGCATCAACAACCTGTTCGACCGGGAATACGCCAACCTGGGCGTACTAGGGTTGAATGCCTTTACTGGGCCCGGCCGGACGTTTGATGGTACCAATGTCGTAGGCGAACAGTTCCGTGGTTATGGTGCTCCACGCGGGATTTGGATGGGGCTCCGCTATTCGTGGCTCTAACTGCTGTAGAGGGGGGCGTGAAAGCTGCATTCGGAATGTAAACAGTCTTTCACGCTTGCCTCGACAACGTCGGTTTCTGGCCGCCAGCGTCTTTTACAAGCCCAGAGATGCCCGGTCTACTTCCCAAGCATTTCGGCTGCTATCTCTGGCGTGATCAATCCCGAGTAGGCGTGCATCTTGCCGTCGCTCCTGATCCAATAAGTGCGCGGCATCTCGCCTCGCCATTTGGGATCAACGTCATAGCGAAGGCGCTCCGCCGGCACAGTTCCAAACGCCCAGCTGTTGGCGGTAAGACCGTGTCGCGACAGCTTTTTCCTGATCAGTTGCGCAGCCTCGTGATCGTCAGCGCGATCGGTTGCAATGGTAACGACTTCCAGACCCTTGCTTCGCTTTGCATCTGCCAGCGCATCGAAGCTCGGTTCGCAATAGTCGCATGTGAGCGACCATAGCATTACCACCAGCGGCTTGCCTTTCCCGGCGGCGACGATGCGTCCGAAGCTGCCTGGTTCCAAGGCCTGGATTTTATCTTCCGCAGCGGCAGGCGCGCCCCTGATGCAAACAGACAGCGCAAGTAACAGCGGTAGCAGGAGCCGCTTCTTCATGCCTTGCCCCTCCCGACCGGAACGACGCGGATGCCCTCCTTCTGCGTGCGCCAGACCAGTACGAGACCGGTGGGCGCCGTCGCCAGGTACGGCTTGTCGGATTCGCCTTCGGTACGGGCCAGTTCGCTCTCCTTCCAGGTGTTACCGCCATCCTCGGAGATGCGGGAAACAATAGCTGTCGATTGACCGTCGAACTGCTTCCAGACAATCGCAACCTGCTTTCCCTGCGCGGCAACATCCGCGTGGGACGCTTGGGCAGAGCCAAGCGGAACTGGCTTCGATATCGTTCCATCGGTCTTTGCCGCTGCATACTGCACGCCGCCGCCGTCCCCCTCCTTGCCGTTGAACCAGACCTGGTGGCGCGTGCCGTCAGCAGTGTAAGCCAATGAGGGGCCGTGGTGCGGGCAGGCATCGATGCGCCAGTCGTCGAACGTGACCCGCACGGGCGCCGGCATGACGCCGTCGGGCTGGAGTTCGGCCAGCGCATGGTCGCGTATGTTGGGCGCGAAGACATGACGCCACAAGGCCACCGGCTTGTCCTGCAGGTTCAGCGCCAGGCCTATCCGGCAGCATTCGCAGGAGTGGTCGGAAATCTTGTAGTCGCCCTTGAACGTTGCGCCCTGATCGCTTGAGACGGCGTAGTACACCCCCGAACCCGCATAGCGTTCCTGCCGCTTTTTCGCCTTTTCGGCGTCGCGGCTGTCAATCCATGCGATATAGATGCGTCCGTCCCGGTCGACCACGATCGATTCGAAGCTATGCACGATGAAGTCGCGATTCGCATGCACGGTCACTGGCGCCGAAAAGGTTTGTCCACCGTCCGTGGACCGGACAAACCGGATATCGCCGATATGCGGCATGGCAACGGTGCTGGTGTAGGTGATATAGATTTCATCCTTGTTGCCGAAGGCAATGTGCGGTCGCGCCTCCCCCCTTGCCGCAATGGGTTCGGGCGCTTTCTGGATGCGCCGGGGAGCGGTCCAGGTTTTCCCCATATCTTCGGAGCTGCGCAGCGCGACATACTGGTCGCGACCTTCGGTTTCCTTGCTGACCGCCCACAGGCGGCCGTTACGGTCGAAGGCCGCAGCGGTCCCGAGGTCCTGGGAAGCGCTTGCCGTTCCCGATCCATGCCCATGCCCTTCATGCCCCTGGGCCGGTGCAGCCGGTGAAGCGGCAGTCAGTGCCACAGCCGCAAGGATGGCAGTGGTAAAGATTCTAAAATTTTGCAGGGTATTCATACATGTCTGCTCCATGGGTTTAGCGGTGTGCTGAAGTCGGCTCCCTGTAAAGCCGTGCCACCGCCTAGCGGCACGGCTTGAACCGACGATCCTTCGTCAATAGCTGATCTCAATCCCGGCATAGACAGCCCGGCCGTCACCGGGATAGAACTGCCTGCTGTCGGTGCCGCGCGCATCGGCGATCACGCCCGTCGTAGCAGCGTATACCTTGTCGGTCAGGTTGCGCGCGTCAACGAACCACGCCACATTCCTGGTCACGCGCTGGCCGATCTTGAAGCCATATACCGCATAGCCGCCGGCCTTCAATGTATTAGCATGGTCAACATTGGCCGATGAGGCGATGCGCACGTTCGGCCCGACATAAAAGCCGTTGTCCAGCCTGTAGAGCAGTTCGCCTGTCGCAAAATGGCGCGGCACGCCGGCAAGACGGTTGTTGCCGAACACGCGGTCGTCGTCGAACCGGAAATCGTTGAGCTGATAGGCGGCGCGGGCCGTCCACTGGCGGCCGATACTAGCTTCCATTCCGGCTTCAATGCCCTGATGAATCGTCTTGCTCGCGTTGGTCGTGCCGAGTGGATTCCCGTTGGCGCCGTTCAGCGCCAGCAGTTCATCCTTTACCTGTGCCCGGTAGAGCGAGAGGTCCCAGCGCATCGTCCCCCATGCCTGCCGTACATTGCCGCGCGTTCCAATCTCCGCAGTAGTTGCGTGCTGGGCTGACACGGGCGTGACGTTGGGCCCGCCGGCCAGCTCGCCGAAGGTCGGCGGTTCATAGCTTCCGCTGACATTGCCGTACACCTGGATATCGGGAGACAGTTCCTGGCGCACGCCTACCTTGGGCGAAACGCGCCGGTAGGTACGGTCGACGCTGTTGTCGCCGTCGGCCAGAAAACGGTCTTCCAAGCGGCGCTTCGCCGTCACCGCCTGCGCCCCGACGACCAATGCCGTTGAAGGAAAGACGTAGTATTGGTTTTCGGCAAACAGCGAATAGTTGCTCGAGCGCTGCGCGGACTGTCCCGTCCGCGCTCCCGCTTGGCCGCCAATGTTGCGGAACCGGTCGTCGTCGAGGTCGCCTTTCAGCAGGATCGTGCCCACGACAAATTGGTTCCTGTTGCCGAACAGTCGACGGTCGCTGACGTAGCGGGCGGAAAGCCCGTAATCATTCGAGTCCTGCTTCAGCACCTGGAAAATGGGGTGGAACAGCGATTTGTAGGAATAGAACCCGCCGATCTCCACCCGCTGCTCAGGCCCTATCCGGTAAGTCGTCCTGTTGGCCAGGCGGACCAGGTCGAAATCCCGATGCTGGTCGCCAGTCACGGCGGCGGGGTCAGCCTTGCGCGGCGACGCCGCCATCTCGGCCCTTGTCAGCGCGCCGGGCAGTTCTGAGTCGCTCTTAACGGCATTGAGGAAGAATCGGGTTTCGAGCGCATCGGTCATCTTCCAGCCCAGGTTTCCTGAAATCCGCTGCGTGTCCTGCCTGGAGTGATCGCGGAATCCTTTCTGAAAGTATTCGGAGCCAGACAGGTACCAGTCGACCGATTCGCCACGGCCCGAGGCTGCCACCTGCGCACGCTTGTAGCCGAAGCTGCCCAGCTCGACACGGGCAGCTGCCGGGGGAGCGGCCAACCCAGTGGGACTGACGAAATTAACGGCGCCACCAAGCGTCGTCGAACCAAACTGCAGTGCATTGGCGCCCCGGTACACTTCAACGTAGCGGGCTGAAAGCGGCTCCACGGCCTGGAAGTCGAAGCTGCCATCGGCAAGATTGAGCGGGATGCCATCCTGCAGCAGCTGGATGCCGCGCCCATGGAAAGTGCGTTGCAGGCCGGAACCGCGAATCGACAGGCGCGCTTCCTCCGAGCCGAATCGCGATGCGGCGAACACGCCAGGAGAAAATTGCAGCGCGTCCGGCAGCGTCGAGGCCCGGCCTTCCTTGTATTGCTCAGCATCGACAATATTGGCGCCGCCCGGCGTAGTGGCGATGCGCCTTTTCGCGGCGTCGATGGACTCCAGCGTCGGGCTCGAGTAGGGCTCCGATGTGACCGTTACCTGGGGAAGCGCTTGTTCCTGGGCAAAGGCACTCGATGCATACAGCGCCCACATGACTGGCATGAGGCAAGCCTGGAAGGCGACGGCTTGCCGAGGTTGATTGACTTGGGATGGCTTGTTGAGAGAGCGCATTACAGACTTTCGTAAAATTTCTTTGACTGCTTGAACGCACTGCACCGCGGGGCCTTGATCAACCAGATTCTTGAACTGGCACGCGCCGCTGGGCACTGCCTGTGAATGCACAGGCAGTGGTGCTGGCACGTCGCCTGCTGCCAAGCCGATCACTTGGCCAGACGAGCGGGCAAGCAGCGCCTAAAGGCAACATGCCTGGCACACGCAATAAGCAATACGTTCAAACGATGAATGCCTGCCCGATGTCAGCCAGGGCAGGACGGATCGGAAAGCGTCAGGAAATGGCGGGGGGAGCGCGCGGCTGCGCACTTGTCCATGCGAAAAGGGGATGGGGTGACAGATAGAACAGCGCGGGGCAAAGCGTGACGCTCATGCCCATCTGGTTCGCAAGGAAAATGACAGGTGCCAAACCGAAGGAACCTGCATGTGTAAAGCAAAAGGGGCAGTGCTCGAAATGCCAGTTGCCTCCCGCTTCATGGCCCGCGTGGGAAGTGTTTTTGAGCGCGGCATCCCGAGATAAATGCTCGCCATGCTCAAAAGCGTGGGCGGACAGGCCCAAACTCCTTTCGCTTGCTTCTTTCAATGACTGATGTGCCTCATCGCCAATCTCGTCACAATGCGCATGCATGCTGACTTCGGCCAGCCTGAACGCATTGATTCCATGCGATACCGCGGGCGCGAGCGATGCCAGGAGAACGGCAAAGCAGGCCATCCAGGCAGCCATGGAACGACGATAATGACTCATACCCAAGGAGTTTGATTCCTAAAAATCCGTTTTCTTTATATATCGATACTAGAGGTCAATACTTCACCAAGGCTGTTATTGCATCCTTGACAAGGAAGTAGTTTAACATGGGGTCCGCTCATAGACTGAGTCGACAAACTGCATTCAGCGAACATCTGCTTTTCTCCAATTTAACCGGCCTTATCGTGTCTTGGGCTCAACGCCAGCTTCTAATGTTTTGGGCTCGAAATGCAATAACGCCTGCTGCTCCGCCCTGCATGTCTGCTAAGTGTGAGGAAGGAGTCGGCCGCATTTATGGACGAAAAGACCGGTATTGGCCGGCTCCTGCCGTTCGTTGGCAGCTATCACTGGCTGGCTGGCTGGCTGGCTGGCCGGTCGCACGTCACGACGCTAGTCTGGCTTTAAACTGCCCCACGTTTTTCAAGCGCTTATGCTTCAAACGTAATCTCTTTCCGGCGTGCATACCACGTTGTTGATCTCGGTCTGATAGCAGCCAATCGAGGTAGATAGATTGACCGGCCATTTCAATATGGCATCCAGCCTGTATCGCCATTCGATCAGCTATCCTGGAACGCCGCAATGCCAATGAGCACCAAGGACGAAGGCTTCGGCAACTGATTAACGAACCAATGGTGCGCTGCTCGAGCAGGTTGCAAATTGGCCAATTGTGTGTCGACGTTGATTAGCATGGAGCCTGACTGCCAACCACCATTCCATATCTCTCCATAGACCTGCTGGACTTGTCCTTCCAAGAAACTGGGCTGAAACAACCCGAAATGCTCAAAATGACCTCCCAAAGCGTTTCCTGAACGCCAGCGCCGCGCCGACATCGATCAAACTCATTACACTTCAATGATGAGGGTAGGGTCAAAATCCGCATTCTCTGCGACTCCGTCTTCGAGTGGATAACCGCAGGGGTTGCAGATGACGCGACCACGCCCGATCTGGTAATCAAAGCTTTTATGCATATGACCATGCACGTATAAATCACACATTTCCACCAAATCATCAAGATTGGAAGCGAAAGCCGCCGACACTGGATCTGCTGCATACTCCTCGGCAACGCTTAGCATTGACGGCGCCATATGGCTGATTACGACGGTAGCCCGAGCAATAGTCGGCTGTTCGAGCCGGCTCCTTAGCCATGCTTTGTGTTGTGCATGCAGGCGCGCTGTGTCCGCTGGATGCAATTTGCGGAAGTCAGTTTTACGCCTGATACATTGATAATCGCTCATCGCTTCCCGTGCATCAATCATGGCACCCCACCGCTTGTTCTCACCGAATAAACAGAAATCGGTCCACAGCGTGCAACCAAGGAACCGCACATTATCGATCACGATTTCATCGCAATTCAGAAAATGAACGTTCATGTGCTGCAGGGTCGCTTGCTTGATTTCCGCTTCAGCATCTTCCAGGGTCATACCATACGCTTCGTGATTTCCGGCTACATAGAGAACTGGAAGACCCGTAAATGTTTTAGCAGCCCATTCGACAGCACGACCGCCTGTGTCGATGTCACCCGCCAAGATTACGATATCAGGCGGGCTCAGCAACGAATTAATGCGGAGCGGTTTTTTGCGCCACAGTTCTCGATGCAGATCTGATAAAACCAAGCAGCGCATTTTAGCTCCTTGTCTTATGCTACTTCCAACTGTTCGTGGTTATTCCTTAAACCAATATACTATTTGAATTCACCTGCTAACAAAAAATGTTCAAGAACTGAGTTTTATCTTTGAAGCAATGAGGCAACCGAAAGCAAGCGTACTTCGTTGCAACCTAATGCGGTTTCTTGATTGAAAGCTGTGTACGCCCGCTTATGGTCAAGCTGTACACATTTCTGCTTGGTATTGGCTGAAATTTTCCCGAGGGAGAACTGCCGCTTTTCGCCCTGAGTCACTCTTCAAGCAGTATTTACGGTTTCTGCAGTTGAGCCGACCAACGGAGACGCATCCTTTTTGAGGGCATTGAGATATAAAGCTTCATCGTATGGCATGCGCGTATTCCAGGATTTATAGAGAAGCCGTATCCATTTGAACGCCAAAGCACGAATGGCCACGCTATGGAAGCATCCCTTTGTGCACTGTTATTAGCAAAAATGCGTTGGCGTAGGAAAAGCGTGAGATTATTGATCCAGCCGATTGAGAATATCTGTCCCTAGCAAAGCTAATGAAAGTATTAGCATTACGTTTACACTTGCTATAGATCATGGACGAAATAGTTGGAAAAACGACGAGGTCGACGTCAAAGCTCTCAAAAATTCCGACTTTATGAAGTGCATGCGAAATGTTGTCAGAGGTCTTATTTAATTATAGGAAACTTTATGGCCTACGTTCTTATTATTATCACGTACCTTGGGGGAGCCTCTTGGGGACCTATGGTTTCATCCCAAGAATTCTCCTCTTATACGACCTGTAAAGAGGCTGGGAACAAAGCCATTGAAATGGTCAATCACCTTAATGGAAGCAACCTTTCAAGAGGTACTGCCAATCGCCAAATAATGACCTACGACTGCGTCAAAAAGTGACTGTTTAGCTGTTTCGTCGTTTTAGATGATCCATTGGCAGGACAGCCTCAAATATGAAGTACAACACCTTTTTTTGCAGGGTGTGCCCATCCAGAAACCGACCACTTACCAGCAGTTTCAGCCTGAGGACCGAATTACCATTGCCACTATGAGGCAGTGTGGCTTCAGTGTGCGGGCCATTGCCCGTACTCTGAAGCGAGCGCCATCGACCATTGCACGCGAGATGGCCCGAAACGCCAGTGCCGGGCAGCGCTATGGTTCCCACCATGCGCAATTGCGGACGGTCGCTTGCCGGTGCAATGCCCGCGGTAACGGCAAACTGGATGGGCAACCCGTGTGCTGGGGCGTGGTGCATACCATGCTGGACTGGAAGTGATAGCTGCAGCAGATATCGGCTATCCCTATACGGGTCTTTCCTCACCAACGCGAGTTCCATGCGTCCCACGAAACGATCTATACCGCGATCTATACCGCGATCTATGCCCATGCCCGGGGCAAACTGCGCCGTGAACTGATCGCCTGCCTGCGTCATGGCCGCAGTACGCGCCTGCCACGCGGTCGTGGCACCGATAGCCGTGGCCGCTCCCAGACATGGTCAGCATCCACGTGCGCCCGCCGGAAGTCGAGGGCCGCATCATGCCGGACCACTGGGACGGCGACCTCATAAAGGGTGCCGGCAACTAGTCCGCGACCGGCGTGCTCGTTGAGCAGACTAGCCGTCCAGTGTTGCTTGCGCGCATGGAAGATGCGACTGCTGCAGCATTGGCAGCCTTCATGTCCAAGCTCACTGCCATCAGTGCACCGTTGCGCCAGAGCCTGACCTACGATTAGAGCAAGGAAATGACCCGCCATGCCGACCTAGCGACCAACACCGGCGTGCGCGTGTATTTTTTGCGACCCACATAGTCCCTGGCAGCGCGGCACGTGCGAGAAGACCAACGGACTCTTGCGCCAGTATCTGCCCTCAAGAGAACGGACCTGTCGGTCTATAGCCAAGAACAGCTCGATGCCATCGCTGACTCGTCGTTCGGCACTTCTAAAGAGCGGGTTTCATGCATTTAGCCTACTTGAGTTACCGCCGGTGTGCTGGATGGCATGATTTGCGCAATAAAAACCCCTTTGGTAGATCAACGCCAAAGCAAAGGGAGAATTATCTCTATTTAAATTTAATAGGGATAATTCTGTGTTTACAGCTTACTTTTATCCATATTATTAGTTACTTTAGGGGAGGGGCCGTGGCTGCTGCCCCGTTACTCTACCGTGACCGACTTCGCCAGGTTCCTCGGCTTGTCGACGTCGGTGCCCCTGGCCAGCGCGGTGTGATAGGCCAGCAGCTGCAGCGGCACCACGTGCAGGATGGGGGAGAGCACGCCGTAATGCTCGGGCAGCCGGATCACGTGGATGCCTTCGCTGGAGGTCATGTGGGAGTCGCCGTCGGCGAACACATACAGCTGGCCGCCGCGGGCCCGCACTTCCTGCATGTTGGACTTGAGCTTTTCGATCAGGGTGTCGTTCGGCGCCACCGTCACCACCGGCATTTCCTCGGTCACCAGCGCCAGCGGGCCGTGCTTGAGTTCGCCGGCCGGATAGGCTTCGGCGTGGATGTAGGAAATTTCCTTGAGCTTCAACGCGCCTTCCAGCGCGATCGGGTAATGCAGGCCGCGTCCGAGGAACAGCGCGTTTTCCTTGCGGGCGAAGGCTTCCGACCAGGCGATGATGTGCGGCTCCAGCGCCAGCACGCTCTGCAGCGCATTGGGCAGGTGGCGCAGGTTCTTCAGGTGGAAGGCTTCGGCGTCGGCGTCCAGGCGGCCGCGCAGCTTGGCCAGGGTGGCGGTGAGCAGGAACAGCGCGGTCAGCTGGGTGGTGAAGGCCTTGGTCGAGGCCACGCCGATCTCGGCGCCGGCGCGGGTCAGGTAGGAGAGCTCGGTTTCGCGCACCATGGCCGAGGTGCCGACGTTGCAGATCGCCAGCGAATGCTTGTGGCCCAGTTCCTGCGCATACTTCAGCGCGGCCAGGGTGTCGGCGGTTTCGCCGGACTGGGAAATCACCACCACCAGGGTCTTCGGATTGACCGCCGGCTTGCGATAGCGGTACTCGCTGGCGATTTCCACGCTGGTCGGCAGGTTGGCCAGCGATTCGAGCCAGTAACGGGCAGTCATGCCCGAGTAGTAGCTGGTGCCGCAGGCAAGGATCAGCACGCTGTCGATATCGTTGAACACCTGCTCGGCGCCGTCGCCGAACAGGTCGGGCGAAAAGCCCAGCACGCCTTCCAGCGTGTCGGAAATCGCGCGCGGCTGCTCGAAGATTTCCTTCTGCATGTAATGGCGGTACGGGCCCAGTTCGATCGCGCCGGAATAGGCCTGCACGGTCTGCACGCGGCGCTCGACCGGCAGGTCCAGCTTGTCATGGATGCGCACGCTGTCGAGGTGCACGTCGACCACGTCGCCGTCTTCCAGGTAGATGATCTGGTCGGTGCTGCCGGCCAGCGCCATCGCGTCGGACGCGAGGAAATTCTCGCCATTGCCCAGGCCCACGATCAGCGGGCAGCCGAGGCGGGCGCCGACGATGCGCTGCGGCTCGTCCTTGGCGAACACCGCAATGGCGAAGGCGCCGTGCAGCTGCTTGACCACCCGCTGCACGGTGCGCAGCAGGTCGCCGTCGTAGTGATGGTTGATCAGGTGGGCAACCGCCTCGGTATCGGTCTGCGACTCGAAGACGTAACCCAGCGCCTTCAGCTCGGTGCGGATTTCCTCGTAGTTCTCGATGATGCCGTTGTGCACCAGGCCGATGCGCTGCTCGCCGTCCTTGGTCGAGAAATGCGGATGGGCGTTATTGGTCGCCGGCGCGCCGTGGGTCGCCCAGCGGGTATGCGCGATGCCGGTATTGCCTTCGAATTCGGTGGCGGCGACCTGCTCCTGCAGTTCAGCCACCCGCGCCACGCTGCGCGCGCGCTTCAAGCCATGGTTGTTGACGGCCACGCCGCAGGAGTCGTATCCGCGGTATTCCAGACGCCGCAGGCCTTCGAGGAGGATGGGGACAATATTGCGTTGCGCAACCGCGCCGACAATGCCGCACATGGTGTTTTTCCTATTTGGGTTGTTTGACGGGGCGCTTCCAGCCCTCGATCGTGGTCTGGCGGCCGCGGGAGACGGTCAGGCTGCCGGCCGGCGCATCCTTGGTCAGCGTGGTCCCGGCGCCGAGCGTGGCGCCGCGGCCGACCGTCACCGGCGCCACCAGCTGGGTGTCGCTGCCGATGAAGGCATCGTCCTCGATTACGGTGCGCAGCTTGTTGGCGCCGTCGTAATTGCAGGTGATGGTGCCGGCGCCGATGTTGACCCGCGAACCGACCGTGGCATCGCCGACATAGGCCAGGTGATTGGCCTTGCTGCCGGCGGCGATCTGGCTGTTCTTGACTTCGACGAAGTTGCCGATATGGACATCTTCCGCCAGCATGGTGCCGGGACGCAGGCGGGCATACGGCCCGATCACCGACTTCGCGCCGATGGCGGCGTCTTCAAAGTGGCAGAACGGCTTGATGCTGACGCCATCGCCAACCCGGACATTCTTCAGCACGCAGTTGGCGCCTATCGTCACGCCGTCGCCCAGCGTGACATCGCCTTCGAACACGCAGCCCACATCGATGCTGACGTCGCGGCCGCAGGTCAGGCTGCCGCGGATGTCGATACGCGCCGGGTCGGCCAGGGTTACGCCCTGCTCCAGCAGCCGGTAAGCCAGGTTGCGCTGGTGGATGCGCTCCAGCTCGGCCAGCTGCACCTTGCTGTTGACGCCCAGGGTTTCCCAGACCGCATCGGGCTGGGCCGATACCACTGGCACGCCGTCGGCAACCGCACGCGCGACGATGTCGGTCAGGTAGTACTCGCCCTGTGCATTGTCATTCGACAGCGTGGACAGCCAGGCGCGCAGGCGGGCGGTAGGCGCCACCATGATGCCGGTGTTGACTTCAGTAATCGCGCGTTCCTGCTCGGATGCATCTTTTTGCTCGACAATACGCACGATTCTGTCGTTATCGCGCACAATCCGGCCATAACCGGTCGGATCTTCCATATTCACCGTCAATATGGACAACTTGTCGCCGCCGGCCTGGTCCAACAGGCGACGCAGCGACTCCGACCTGGTCAGCGGCACGTCGCCGTACAGGATCAGGGTGGGCACGTCGTCCTGCAGCTGGGGCAGCGCCTGCATGACCGCATGGCCGGTGCCGAGCTGGGGTTCCTGGCGGGCGAATCCGAGATTGTCAGATCGCAACATCTGCGGCACCATGTCGCCGCCATGGCCGTAGATCACGCAGATGGAAGTGGGTGAGAGGGTGCGGGCGGTATCGATGACGTGGGACAACAGGGCCTTGCCTGCCAGCGGGTGCAGAACCTTGGGAAGCGCAGACTGCATCCGTTTTCCCATGCCTGCTGCGAGAATGACGATATTCATAAGTGATAGGTTGAAATGACGCAAAATTCTAGCATGGGGCGGTATACGGCATGGCTGCGACGGGCAGCGCTCTTGTTTCTTGTCGCATTATTGTCTTCCTGCAACATGGCGAGGCTAGGTTATAACAATGGGGAAACCATTTCCTATTTTTGGCTCAACAACTATGTCGGTTTCGATGCCGATCAAAAACCCTGGGTGAAAAAGGAAATCGGCAATCTTTTCGCCTGGCATCGCCGCACCCAGCTTCCCGACTACGTTGGACTCCTGACCCAGGCACAAAAAAGGATCGCCAGGCCGGTGACCGAGGCGGAACTGGCGCGCGACTACGAGGACATGCGTCGGCGCGTGCTGACGATTACCGACCGCGCTGCGCCATCGCTGGCGGACCTGGCGCTGGCATTGCGTCCTGAACAGATCGCCCGCATCCAGGAAAAATTCGATAGCAACAATGAAACCTTTCGCAAGGAGCATCTGCGCGGCGACCTGGCGGAGCGCCAGCGCCAGCGTTTCAAGCGCACCATGAAGCAGGCGGAACACTGGTTCGGCAATTTTTCCGGCGAACAGGAGCGCCAGATCCGCGCGCTGTCCGACGCCCGGCCGCTCAACGATGAACTGGTGCTGGCGGACCGCATGCAGCGGCAGGCGGAAATGATCAGGATGCTGCAGCGCATCGAGGCCGAAAAACCGACCCGCGAGGCGGCAGCCGCCCTGATACGGCAATATGTGTCCGGCACCATGGACCACTATGGCCACCCGGAATACCAGGCGTATTTCGAGAAATACCGCGCTGCCCAGATGCGCATGGTGGCCGGCATCATCAATGTGACCACGGCGGCGCAAAAGGAGCATTTCACGCAGGCGCTGCAGGGCTGGATCGACGATTTCCAGACCCTGTCGCGGCTCGATCCGGCGCCGGCGCAGCGCTTCAACGTTAACTGACCCGGCACCGGCCCTCTCATAGAAGAGGCTGGCGCCGGCATTCTTTCTGCCATAACCCATACGCCATTCCCGACCATGCAGATTCCCTCTTTCACCGTACTGCTGCTCGCCCTGTGCGCCGGCTCCGCCGCGCAGACCGCCCTGGCCGAGCCGGCGCCGCCGGCGCGCCAGGCGGAAGTCGCCGCCCGCGGTGCGCAGGTCATGCCGTTCGACCTGGCGGCCACCAGCCACATCTTTACCAAGAACCGCAATGGCGGACTGCAGCAGGTGCTGGTCAGGAACCCGAAGGACAAGGAGCAACTGCGCCTGGTGCGCAGCCATCTGCGCGAGATTGCCGGGCGTTTTCAGGCGGGCGATTTTTCCGCGCCGGCCCGGATACACGGCGAGGCCATGCCCGGCCTGGCCGAACTGAAGCAGGCCAAGCCCGGCGAGATCACGGTCCATTACCGCGAACTGCGCGATGGCGCCCAGATCCGCTACGCCACCTCCAATCCGGCGCTGGTGCCGGCGCTGCATCGCTGGTTCGACGCCCAGCTGTCCGACCATGGCGCCGACGCCCACGAAGGCCATGCGCATCACCACGGCGACCAGCCGCATCAGGCAAATCAGGCCCGTCAGCCATGACGGCGCGGGCGCCGGGCTGGGCCGGGTTCAGCTTGCCGCCATGCCGGTGCGGCGCAGCAGCCATTTTTCCGCTTCCACGATCAGCATCAGCGCCACGCCGAACAGCAGGATGCGGCCCCAGGCGCCGGCCTGCAGCGGCGCGGTGCCGAATGCCGCCTGCATCGCCGGCAGGTAGGTCATCAGCGCCTGCAGCACCGCCAGCACCGCCACCGCCAGCAGGATGTAGCGGTTGCCGGTCAGGCCGCGCCAGCCAAGGATGGAAGCGCCGAGGTGGCGGCAGTTGAACAGGTAGGCCATTTCCCCGACCACCAGGGTGTTGATGGCGGCGGTGCGGGCGGTTTCCAGCGTGGCGCCATGGTCCAGTTCCCACAGGTACAGGCCCATGCTGCCGGCCACCAGCAGGGCGCTGACCAGCACGATGCGCCAGGCCAGCCAGCGCGACAGCAGCGGTTCCGACGGGCTGCGCGGCGGGCGGCGCATGATGTCGCCCTCGGCCTGCTCGAACACCAGCGCCAGCGACAGCGTGACTTCGGTGACCATGTTGATCCAGAGGATCTGCACCGCCGTGACCGGCAGGGTGATGCCGAGCAGGATCGCCACGATCAGCATGCCGGCTTCGCCGCCATTGGTGGGCAGGGTGAAGGCGATCGCCTTCTTGATGTTGTCGTAGGCGGTGCGGCCTTCCTCCACCGCCGCCACGATGGAAGCGAAGTTGTCGTCGGCCAGCACGATCTCGGCCGCTTCCTTGGCCGCTTCGGTGCCCTTGCCGCCCATGGCCACGCCGACGTCGGCGCGCTTCAAGGCCGGCGCATCGTTGACGCCGTCGCCGGTCATGGCCACCACGGCGCCGCCGGCCTGCAGCGCTTCCACCAGCCGCAGCTTGTGTTCCGGGCTGGCGCGGGCAAAGACATCGGTCTCGCGCACCGCCTGGCGCAGCCGGGCATCGTCCAGCGCATCGATGCCGGCGCCCTGGAGGGTGCGGATCCGGTTGGCCAGCGCCAGCTGCTCGCCGATGGCGCTGGCGGTGGCGGCATGGTCGCCGGTGATCATGATGACGCGGATGCCGGCGGCGCGGCAGGCCGCCACCGCGCGCACCGCTTCCTCGCGCGGCGGATCGGCGATGGCCACCGCAGCCAGCAGCGTGAAGCCGCCGGCGCCGACGTCGGCGAAGTCGAGTTCGGTGCGATGGTCCGGTTCGCACCGCATCGCCAATGCCAGCAGCCGCATGCCCGACGCCGCCAGCCGCTCCATGCGCGCCGACCAGGCCGCGGCGTCGAGCGGCTCATCCCGCAGGCCGCGGCGTTGCAGGCGGCACAGCGCCAGCACCCGTTCCGGCGCGCCTTTCAGGAACACGTAGCCATGCCCTTCATGGTCGTGATGCAGCGTGGCCATGAAGCTGTGCTGCGACTCGAACGGAATGGCGTCGGTGCGCGGCAGGCCGTGGCGTTCGCCGGCGGCATCCAGCCCGGCCTTCATCGCCAGCGTCAGCAGCGCGCCTTCGGTCGGGTCGCCCGCCAGTTGCCATGCGCCGTTGCGGTTGACCAGGCTGGCGTCGTTGCACAGCACCGCCGCGCGCGCGATGTCGGCCAGTTCGGGATGCGCGGTGGCGCTGGCTTCGCGCCCGTCCAGCGCGAAGCCGCCGTGCGGCGCATAGCCGGCGCCGGAGACGGCCAGGTGCGCACCCGCCGTCAGCACCGACTGCACCGTCATTTCATTTTTGGTGAGCGTGCCGGTCTTGTCGGTGCAGATCACGGTGACCGAGCCCAGTGCCTCCACCGCCGGCAGCCGGCGCACGATGGCGCGCCGGCGGGCCATGCGCTGCACGCCGATGGCCAGGGCAATGGTCATGATGGCCGGCAGGCCTTCCGGTATCGCCGCCACCGCCAGGCCGACCGCCGCCAGGAACATCTCGCGCGGCGCATAGCCGCGCAGCAGCACGCCAAACAGCAGCACCATGCCGGCGCCGAGCAGGATGGCCGCGGTCAGCCAGCGGCTGAACCGGGCGAGCTTCCTGAGCAGCGGCGTCGACAGTGTCGATACCTGTTCCAGCATGGCGCTGATGCGGCCGATCTCGGTGGCGGCGCCGGTCGCCACCACCACGCCGGCGCCCTGGCCGCTGGTGACCAGCGTGCCGGAATAGGCCATGCAATGGCGGTCGCCCAGTTCGGCACCGGCGCCGGCTGGCGCCACCTGCTTCTGCACCGGCATCGATTCGCCGGTCAGCACCGATTCATCCACCTGCAGGTTGCGCATGTCGATCAGCCGCAGGTCGGCCGGCACCTTGTCGCCCGACGCCAGAAACACCAGGTCGCCCGTCACCAGCGATTGCGCCGGCACCTCCAGCCGCTGGCCGCCGCGCATGACCTGCGCCTGCGGCGAGAGCATGCCGCGGATCGCCTCCAGCGCCCGCTCGGCCCGGCCCTCCTGCACGAAGCCGATCAGCGCATTGATCAGCACCACGCCCAGGATCACGGCCGTATCGACCCAGTGGCCGAGCCAGGCGGTGGTGGCGGCCGAGGCCAGCAGCGCATAGATCAGCACATTGTGGAACTGCAGCAGCAAGCGCAGCACCGGCCCGCGCCCGGGCGCCGCCGGCAGGGTATTGGGGCCATGCTCTTCCAGGCGGCGCTGCGCTTCCTGCGGCGCCAGGCCCTCGCGTCGGCTGCCGGTCTGCCGCAGCACGTCGCTGGCCGGGATGGCATGCCAGGCAAGGGCATGGGTGTCGGATGCTGCCGGTCCGGGCTTTCCTTCGGCCACATCCATCGGCTTGTCCGACTGCCTATTTCACCAGCGTGACCGGCAATCCGGACGCATGCACCACGCGGCTACTGACCGAGCCAAGCGACACCGGGCCGATCACCAGCCCTACGCCGCGCATGCCCATCACGATGCCGTCGCAGCCGGCATGCACGGCATGCGCCACGATCTGCGGCGCCGCCTCGCCCTGCGCGACCTGTTCGCTGCACGGCACGGCGGCTGCCTGCAGCGCTGTGCGTGCCGGCGCCAGAGCCCGCTGCGCCTCTTCTCCCGAGATCGTTGCCAGTTCGGCATGACTGCGCCAGGCATGTTCGCGCACGCCGAACGGCTGCGAGACATGGAGCAGTTCGCAATGCAGCGATGCATTGTTGCTTGCAAGGGAAATGACGTAAGCGACTGCGCGAAGCGCGTTGTCCGAACCGTCGACCGGAACCAGAATTTTCAGCATGGAGACTCCAGGGCGGCCAGCATGCGGCGGTGCAAGGCTGGCAAGTCCATGCAGCATCGGGCCTGGCAGCCCGAAATTCCTTGCGTGACATCAAATCAGGCCGTCAACGGAAGATGCCGCCCGGCTTCGGCGCGCCCGTTCGCTCCAGCCTGCGAGGCGCGCTTGATCGCACACAAGCGGGGGAGGCGAACATCCTTTACTCTCTGCTCACTACTCTGCAGTAATCTCCGTCGACTGGGCCGCCGGCTCACGGCGCCATGCCTTGACGACAAGGCTGTCCAACAATCGGACTCTGCAAGGAGCGCCATTGCCAAACCTGCTGTTGCTCATCGTCCTGCTGCCCCTGCTTCTGTGCTGGGTGCCCATGGTCGCCGCGTCCAGCGGGCGCAACGCCAGTGCCTGGGCCGCTGCCGCCGTGCTGGCTGCGCCGCTGGCCCTGCTGCTGCTTCAGACAGGCGAGGTGTTCGGTGGCCGCACGCTGCTTGCCGGCTGGGACTGGCTGCCGCACATCGGCCTGCGTCTCTCGCTGCGCCTGGACGGGCTGGCTTTCCTGTTTTGCCTCCTGATACTGGGCATCGGCCTGCTGGTGGTGCTGTATGCCAGCTATTACCTGTCCGACGACGACCCGATCGGCCGTTTCTTTGCCTTCCTGCTGCTGTTCGCCGGCGCCATGCTGGGCGTGGTGACGTCCGAGAACATCCTGCTGCTGGTGGTGTTCTGGGAACTCACCTCACTGAGTTCCTTCCTCCTGATCGGCTACTGGCATCACCGCTCCGATGCCCGCGAGGGGGCGCGCATGGCGCTGGCCATCACCGGCGCCGGCGGGCTGTGCCTGCTGGCCGGCATGCTGCTCCTGGGACAGGCCGCCGGCGGCTTCGAGCTGTCGCACATCCTGCAGAACGGCGAGCGGGTGCGCGACAGCGCCACCTATCCCGCCATTCTCGGGCTGGTGCTGCTGGGGGCGTTCACCAAGTCGGCGCAGTTCCCGTTCCATTTCTGGCTGCCGCATGCAATGGCGGCGCCCACGCCGGTGAGCGCTTATCTGCATTCGGCCACCATGGTCAAGGCCGGCGTCTTCCTGCTGGCGCGCTTCTACCCGGTGCTGGCCGGGACCGACGCCTGGTTTGTCATCGTCACCACCACCGGCTTCATCACCTTCGCCTTCGGCGCCTATTCCGCGCTCTGGAAGCATGACCTGAAGGGGCTGCTGGCCTATTCGACCATCAGCCACCTCGGCCTGATCACGATGCTGTTCGGCCTGCAGACGCCGCTGTCGGTGGTGGCCGCCGTGTTCCATATCATCAACCATGCGACCTTCAAGGCCTCGCTGTTCATGGCCGCCGGCATCGTCGATCACGAAGCCGGCACCCGCGACATGCGCAAGCTCAATGGCTTGTGGAAATACATGCCCTATACCTGCCTGCTGGCCATGGTGGCTTCCGGCGCGATGGCAGGGGTGCCGCTGCTCAACGGCTTCCTGTCCAAGGAGATGTTCCTGGCCGAAACGGTGCATCTGAGCCGCTACACCGACTGGGGCTTCGTGGTGCCGGCGGCGGCCACGCTGGCCAGCGTGTTCAGCGTGGCCTATAGCGTGCGCCTGATCGACGATGTCTTCTTCAACGGCGAGCCGCAGGGACTGCCCAGCACTCCGCATGAGCCGCCGCGCTGGATGAAGGCGCCGGTCGAACTGCTGGTGATTGTCTGCCTGGCAGTCGGCATCTTCCCCGAACTGACGATCGCGCCGCTGCTGGCGATTGCGGCCAGCGCCACCGTCAATGGCGCGCCGCTGCCGCCTTACTCGCTGGCGATCTGGCATGGCCTGAACTGGCCGCTGGCCATGAGCGCGGTCGCGATGGCTGGCGGCGTCCTGGCCTATTACCTGTTGCAGCGCACCTATGACATCCACCGCTATGTGCATGGCCCTTTCAACGGGCACTGGATCTACCATCGCCTGCTCGGCCGGCTGCTTGCCTTCTCCGGCGAGCTGACCGCCGGCCTGGAAAACGGTTCGCTGCAGCGCTCTCTCGGCTGGATGATCGTCGTCGCGCTGGCATTGGCCGCTTCGCCCTTCCTGGCGTCGGGCTGGAGCGCGGGCGAGCGGCCGCTGCTGCCGGCCAATGGCATGGCGGTCGTGATATGGCTGATCCTGGCTGCCTGCATCGCGGCCACGGTGGCCATGCACCGGCAGCGGCTGACGGCGCTGATCATGGTCAGCGCCGTGGGACTGATTCCCTCCCTGGTCTTCGTGTACCTGTCCGCGCCCGACCTCGGCCTGACCCAGGTCACGGTGGAAGTGGTGACCATCGTGCTGCTGCTGCTTGCGCTGCACTGGCTGCCGCAGGAAACGCCGGCGCCGCCGCGCAGGCGGGTGCTGGCCAATGCCGTCGTGGCCCTGGCTTGCGGCGCCGGCATCGCCGCGCTGGCCTATGCGGCGCTGACGCGGCCGTTCCAGTCGCTGTCGGACTATTACCTCGCCAACAGCGTGCCGGGCGGCGGCGGCAGCAATGTGGTCAATGTGATCCTGGTCGACTTTCGCGGCTACGACACCTTCGGCGAGATCATCGTGCTGGCCATTGCCGCGCTGGGCATTGCGGCCATGATGGACAAGCCGCTGTCGCAGCGCCGCCTGGCCGATTGGCAGGGCCGGCCCTGGGCGCCCGATCCACACCCGCTGATGCTGTCGGTGCTGACCAGCCTGCTGCTGCCGCTGGCGCTGCTGGTGGCGGCGTATGTCTTCATGCGCGGCCACAACCTGCCGGGCGGCGGCTTCGTCGCCGGCCTGATCGCCGGCATTGCGCTGATCCTGCTGCATATCGCCAACGGCGCCGGCTGGGCCGGGGCACGTTTGAAGCTCGACTTCGCCCGGGTCACCGGCGCGGGCGTGTGCATCGCCGGGCTCACCGGCATCGCCAGCTGGCTGCTTGCGCGGCCCTTCCTGACCAGCGCGCACGGCCATCCGCACCTGCCCCTGATCGGCGAGCTGCCGCTGGCCAGCGCCATGGCGTTCGACCTCGGCGTGTTCCTGACCGTGGTGGGCGTGGTGATGCTGGTGCTGTCCAGCCTGGGCCGCGCCACGGCCGTCAACCAGGCCGAGGCCGAAAGGGAAATATGAGCATGGAACTCCTGATGGCCAGCGCAATCGGGCTGCTTACGGCCGGCGGCGTCTACCTGCTGCTGCAGGCGCACACCTTCCCGATGGTGCTGGGCCTGACCCTGGTTTCCTATGCGGTCAACCTGTTCATCTTCGTGATGGGGCGGCTGGCCTCGGGCGCGCCGCCGCTGGTGTCGGGCCAGGCCGCATCCTATGCCGACCCGCTGCCGCAGGCGCTGGTGCTGACGGCGCTGGTGATCGGCTTTGGCATGACGGCCTTCGTGGTCGTGCTGGCGGTGCGCGCCCGCCATGCGCACGGCAGCGACCACGTCGATGCGGGACCGCGCCATGAATGACTGGGGCCACTGGATCATCATGCCGGTGGTGCTGCCGGCGCTGGCGGCCGCGGCGCTGGTCATGCTGCGGCCAGGGCCGCGCGTCCAGCGCATGGTTAGCCTTGCCGTCTGCTCGGCCCTGGCGCTGCTGGCCGCATGGCTGACCAGTGTGGCGGCGCAGGGCAGCCATCATGTGTATGCGCTGGGCAACTGGCCGGCGCCATTCGGCATCGTGCTGGTGCTGGACCGGCTGGCCGCGCTGATGCTGCTGGCGACGGCGGCCATCGCGCTGTGCAGCATGCTGTATGCGCTGCGCAGCCGCGCCGCCGCCGGCGGTCACTTTTACGCGCTCTTCCTGTTCCAGCTCATGGGCATCAACGGCGCCTTCCTGACCGGCGACCTGTTCAACCTGTTCGTGTTTTTCGAGGTGCTGCTGATCGCTTCCTACTGCCTGCTGCTGCAGGGCGGCACAAAGGAGCAGCTGGTGCCGGCCCTGCATTATGTCGCCATCAACTTCACCGGCTCCTTCCTGTTCCTGGTGGGCGTGAGCCTGCTGTATGCGATGACCGGCACCCTGAACATGGCCGACATGGCGCTGAAGGTGGCTGCGGCGCCTGCCGCCAATGCCGCGCTGATCCGCGCCGGCGGCCTGCTGCTGCTGGTGGTGTTCGCCATCAAGGCGGCGCTATTCCCGCTGTACTTCTGGCTGCCGCGCGCCTATGGCGCCGCCGAGGCGCCGGTGGCGGCGCTGTTTGCGATCATGACCAAGATCGGCGTCTACGCCATCCTGCGCGTGGGCACCCTGGTGTTCGGTCCGGACGCGGGCGTCGCCGCCGCCGTGTTCGAACCGTGGCTCCTGCCCGCAGCCCTGCTCACGGTGGCCGTGGCGAGCTTCGGCGTGCTGGCAGGCCAGACGCTGCGCACCATGGCGGGCTATCTCAACATCGCTTCGGTTGGCGTGATCTGCATCGGCGTCGGCATGTTTTCGCCGGCCGCCATCGGCGCTGCGCTCTACTACCTGTTGCACAGCACCCTGGCGATCGCCCTGCTGTTCCTGCTGATCGATCTGATCCGCCGCCGTCGCGCTGAAGGCGACCGCATCGGGCGCGGCGCGGCGCCGGCGCATCCGGCCGCGCTGGGTTTGCTCTACTTCGGCGCCGCCATCGCCGCCGTCGGCCTGCCGCCGCTGTCGGGCTTTCTCGGCAAGGCCATGCTGCTGCAGGCGGCGCAGGCGCATCCCCTGGCGGTGCTGGTGTGGGCGGTGGTGCTGGCCAACGCGCTGCTGGCCTTGCTGGCGATGGCGCGCGCCGGCAGCCTGGTGTTCTGGCATACCACGCCGCCTGGCGAGGACGCGCCGCATCCGGTGGTGCGCGGGCTGGCATCCGAGGCCGCGCCGGCGATGCTGCTTCTGGCCGGCATCCTGGCGCTGAGCGCGGGCGCGCAAACCGCCGCCGCATACACGGCCGCCACTGCCGAACAACTGCTGCAGCCAGCACAGTACATCGGCAGCGTCCTGCGCCAGGGCGCGAGCGCGACGCCGGGAGCGGTGCGATGAAACGCTGGCTTCCCTATCCACAGGTGTCGCTGGTTCTGCTGGCGGTCTGGCCGATGTTGAACAGCACGCTGGCGCCGGCCCACCTGCTGCTCGGCGCTTTTCTGGCATGGAGCCTGCCGCTGCTGTGCGACAGCCTGCTGGGCCGCAGGGTGCCGCTGCGCCGGCCCCTGCACATCCTCCGGCTGCTGGCCGTGGTGATGGCCGACATCGTGATCGCCAACTTCCGGGTGGCGCGCCTGATCCTGGGGCCGGCGTCGGCGCTGCGGCCGGCCTTCATCGAAGTGCCGCTGGACCTGCGCGAGCCGTACGCGGTGCATACGCTGGCCAGCATCATCACCCTGACGCCCGGCACCATTTCCTCGCGCATCAGCCAGGACCGGCGCCGGCTGCTGGTGCATGCGCTGAACGTGCCCGACCAGCAGGAACTCATCAATGACATCAAGCTGCGGTATGAACAGCCGCTCAAGGAGATATTCGAATGCTGACCGTGTCCATCTGGATTGCATCCTCGTTCATGGGGCTGGCGCTGCTGCTGAACCTCTACCGCCTGCTGCGCGGCCCGGACATTCCGGACCGCATCGTTGCCCTGGACACCGCCTACGTCAATGCCTTGTCGCTGCTGGTGCTGTTCGGCATACAGCAGGGCAGCCGCGCCTATTTCGAAATCGCGCTGCTCATGGGCATGGTCGGATTCGTCGGCACGGCCATGCTGGCCAAGTACCTGCTGCGCGGCGACATCATCGAATGAAGGCGGAGCCATCATCATGTCTATCATCATGGAAGCGCTGATTTCCCTTTGTCTGCTGGCTGGCGCATCGTTTGCGCTGATCGGGTCATGGGGCCTGGCCAAGCTGCCCGACTTCTATTCGCGGCTGCACGGGCCGTCCAAGGCATCCACCCTGGGCGTGGGCGGCATGCTGGTCGCATCGATGCTGTATTTCGCCGCGCATGGCGCGCCGAGCCTGCATGAATTGCTGATCACCCTTTTCCTGTTCATCAGCACGCCGGTCAGCGCGCACCTGCTGGTCCGGGCGGCGCTGCACCTGAAAGTGCGCGCCGTCTGCCCGCTGCCGCATGAGGATAATCAAGACCACGCTTAACAGTTGCCCGGTTCTTGTCTTTCACGCAACCAAGGCGTCATCCGTGGGTCAGACAGCTTTGCACTCATGACACGCGGCAATGACCAACGCATTATGGTTTGTTCTGGTGGGCGTGCTGATGCTCACGCGTGGGCTCAGCGCGACTGCGATCAAGCGCCTGCCGTTCACCTCGGCCATCATCTATCTGGCCGTCGGCATCATCCTCGGGCCCATGGTCCTGGGCATCTTCTATTTCGACCCCATCGAGCAGTCGGCCCTGCTGGAGCTGCTCACTGAAATCGCGGTGCTGATCTCGCTGTTCTCCGCCGGCGTGAAGATGCCGGTGCCGGTGAAGTGGTCGACCTGGCGCGCCCCGGTGCGGCTGGCCTGGGTATCGATGACCATCACCGTCGGCCTGATCGCGGCCTGCTGCTATCTGTTCCTGGGCATGCCGCTGGGCGCGGGCATATTGCTGGGCGCCGTGCTGGCGCCGACCGACCCGGTGCTGGCCACCGACGTCCAGACCCGCCACCCGGGCGACAATGACCGCCTGCGTTTCACGCTGACCTGCGAAGCCGGCATGAACGACGGCACCGCCTTCCCCTTCGTGATGCTGGGCCTGGGCCTGCTCGGCCTGCATGAGCTTGGCGAGAATGGCTGGCGCTGGCTGGCGGTCGATGTCGCCTGGGCCACGCTGGGCGGCATTGCCATCGGCGTCATCGGCGGCATCGTGATTGCGCATGCCGGCTGGAAGCTGCGCGGCATGGAGCAAAAGCATGATGTACTGGACGACCTGGTGGGCCTGGGCCTGATTGCAGTGGTCTATGGCGTGGCAGTCCATTTCAGCGCCTGGGGCTTTCTGTCGGTCTTCTTTGCCGGCGTGGCGCTGCGGCAGGCCGAACTGAAGCTTGCCGGCTCGGCCGGCGTGAAGCGGGAACAGCTGGAAGGCGAGGACGCCGGCACGGCGTCGGCCGGCGAAGGCCAGCCGCAGCCGCCGCATATCGTCAGCGTGGAAGCGCTGGTATTCAAGGAACATCTGGAGCGGCTGTCGGAGCTGATGCTGGTGCTGCTGCTGGGCGGCATGATGGTCAGGCAATACTGGAGCTGGATGACGGTCGGGCTGGCGCTGTTCATCTTCCTGGTGGCGCGTCCGCTGAGCGTGTTCGTGGGCCTGATCGGCACCAACACCTCGATGCGCATCCGCTGCATCTCCGCCTGGTTCGGCGTGCGCGGCATCGGCTCCATCTATTACCTCAGCTACGCAATCCAGCATGGCTTGCCGACCGAGCTGGCGCGCGAGCTGATACAGATCACCCTGGTCGTCATCACCCTGTCGATCCTGGTCCATGGCACCAGCGTCAAGCCGCTGCTCAACCGTCTCTGGAAGCGGCCCGGCAAGGCTGGCAAACAGGTTCAGCGGGGCGCTGCGAACTGAGCCCCATCCACAACCGCCTTATTTGCAGACCATCCCCGGGTTCCTGAACGGCCCGGCGCGCGGGTCAAGGAGGAAACACGCATGAGCAAGGAAGAAAAATTCACATCCGCCCACCAGCCTGCCGGCGGGTGGGGTTCGGTCAAGGCCGTGACCTCCATGTTGCTCAAGGAAGGCGCGGCCCTCAACGGCAGCCGCATCCTGCTGCACCAGAACAAGCCCGGGGGCTTTGCCTGCGTCAGCTGCGCCTGGGCAAAGCCAGCGCATCCGCATCCCTTCGAGTTCTGCTCCAACGGCGCCCAGGCCACCGCCTGGGAAATCACCAGCAAGCGGGTGGCGCCGGACTTTTTCCTGCGCCATACCGCAACCGAGCTGGAAGGCTGGAGCGACCATGCGCTGGAAGAGGAGGGCCGGCTGACGGCGCCTCTGCGCTGGGACGCGGCCACCGACAGGTACCTGGAAGTGTCGTGGCAGCAGGCCTTCGACGAGATCGGCGCCGAACTGAAGAAGCTCGCGCCGCAGTCGGCCGTGTTCTATACCTCCGGCCGGGCGTCGCTGGAAACGGCCTACATGTACCAGCTGCTGGCGCGCATGTATGGCTGCAACAACCTGCCCGACAGTTCCAACATGTGCCATGAAAGCACCTCGGTGGCGCTGCCCGAGACCATCGGCGTGCCGATCGGCACCGTGGCGCTGGACGACTTCGAGAAGACCGACTGCATCTTCTTCTTCGGCCAGAACGTCGGCACCAACAGCCCGCGCATGCTGCACCAGCTGCAGGAAGCCCGCAAGCGCGGCGTGCCGGTGATCACCTTCAATCCCCTGCGCGAGCGCGGCCTGGTCAGCTTTACCAATCCGCAGGACCCGGCCCAGATGCTGACCGCCGACGAGACCGGCATCAGCACACAGTACCACCAGCTCAAGGCCGGCGGCGACAGCGCCGCGCTGATGGGCCTGTGCAAGTTCCTGGTGGAGTGGGACGATGCGGCGCAGCAGGCGGGCAGGGCGCGCGTGCTGGACGAGCGCTTCCTGGCGCAGCACACCCATGGCCATGCCGAATTCCTGGAGGCGGTGCGCGGCTGGCGCTGGGAAGACATCGAGCGCGAATCGGGCCTGGCGCGCAATGCGCTCGAAATGGCCGCCGGCGCCTATGCCAATGCGCGCGCCGTGATCGGCATCTATGGCATGGGCCTGACCCAGCACACGAAGGGCGTGCAGAACGTGCAGATGCTGTCCAACCTGCTGCTGTTGAAGGGCAATATCGGCAAGCCCGGCGCCGGCATCTGCCCGGTGCGCGGCCATTCGAACGTGCAGGGCCAGCGCACCGTGGGCATCACCGAAAAGCCGGAGCTGGCGCCGCTGGACAAGCTGGAGCAACAGTACGGCTTCAAGGCGCCGCGCGAGAAGGGCCTGGCCACGGTGGAATCCTGCGAGGGCATACTGTCGGGCGACGTCAAGGCCTTCGTCAGCCTGGGCGGCAACTTCGTGCGCGCCGCGCCGGAAACGGCCCTGCTGGAAGCGGCCTGGCGGCGGCTGCGGCTGTCGGTGCAGATCGCCACCAAGCTCAACCGCAGCCATGTGCTGCATGGCGAGGTGGCGTTCATCCTGCCCTGCCTGGGCCGCATCGAGATCGACCGCCAGGCCGGCGGCGAGCAGTCGGTGTCGGTCGAGGACAGCACCGGCCACATGCACGGCTCGCGCGGCGTGGCCGAGCCGGCGGCCGACAGCCTGCTGTCCGAACCGGCGATCGTGGCCGGCATCGCCCGCGCGCTGCTGCCGCCCAACCCCAAGCTGGACTGGGAAAAGTGGGTCGGCGACTACAGCCTGATCCGCGATGCGATCGCCGAGACCTATCCCGAGATCTTCCATGACTTCAATGAGCGCATGTGGCAGCCCGGCGGCTTTGCGCGGCCGATCGCGGCCAGGAAGCGCGAATGGAAGACCAAGACCGGCAAGGCCAACTTCATCGTGCCCGAAGCCCTGAATGAAAACCCCGACATGGCTGAGCCGGCCGACGTGCTGCGCCTGTTCACGCTGCGCTCGGACGGCCAGTTCAACACCACGGTGTACCACCATGACGACCGCTTCCGCGGCGTCTACGGCACCCGCATGGTGCTGCTGCTGAACCACGACGACATCGCGCGTCTGGGCCTGGCCGAAGGCGACCGCGTGACCGCCGCCACCCATGCCGGCGACGGCGTGGCGCGCAGCGTGGCCGGCCTGCGGGTCACGCCCTATGACATACCCAAGGGCTGCGCCGCCGGCTATTTCCCCGAATGCAATCCGCTGATCCCGCTCTGGCACCATGCCGAGGAAAGCATGGTGCCGGCGGCCAAGGCGATCTCGATTAGGCTCACCCGCATGGAGGCGGCATGAACGCCGTCGCCGACATGCAGGCGCTGGCGATGCCGGCTCCCACATGCGAAGTGGGCGCATGGCGGCATGGCATGGCGGCGCAGGCCATCGACACCGTTGTGGAGGAAGTGCCGGTGGCGCTGGTCTACAACGGCATTTCGCATGCGGTGCTGCTGGCCTCGCCCACCGACCTGGAAGACTTCGCGCTTGGCTTTTCCCTGTCCGAGGCGATCCTGGCCAGCCGCGCCGAGCTCTATGACCTGGACGTGGTGGCGGGCGAGCAGGGCATCGAACTGCGCATGACCATCGCCGGCGCCGCCATGCATGCATTGAAGCTGCGCCGGCGCACGCTGGCAGGCCGCACCGGCTGCGGCCTGTGCGGCACCGAGAGCCTGGACCAGGTGCTGCGGCCGGTCACGCCGGTGGCCGCGGGCGGCGTCGCGCAGGCATCGGCCATCCATGCCGCGATGCGGGCGCTGGCGGAGCGCCAGGCGCTGCACCAGGCCACCGGCGCGGCGCATGCCGCCGGCTGGGCGCGCTGGGATGGCGAACTGCTCTTCACGCGCGAGGATGTGGGCCGCCACAATGCGCTGGACAAGCTGGTCGGCGCCATCGCCCAGGCCGGCATGGATGCGCGGGAAGGCTTCGCCATCGTGACCAGCCGCGCCAGCGTCGAAATGGCGCAGAAGGCCGCATGCGCCGGCATCCGCCTGCTGGCGGCGATCTCGGCGCCCACCGCGATGGCGGTGCGCCTGGCCGACCAGAGCGGCCTGACGCTGGCCGGTTTCGTGCGCCAGGACAGGCAGCTGGTGTACAGCCATCCGGAGCGGGTGCGCCCGGACTGATCAGGCGCCCGGCGTTGAAGCTGTGGCCGCTGTGGCCGGTGCGGCGGCCGTGGCGGACTCGTCGCCGCGCTTGTCGGCCCGCACCTCGGCCGGCGCGCCGGCGGCGATCAGCCCTTCGCCGGCCGCATGGGTGGCGGCGTATTCGCTGTCCGGCACCAGCACCAGCTGCGCGCCGCTGGCCCTCACTTCCTCGGCCAGCCGGTCGATCGCCTCGATCCGTTCCGGGTCGGGATTCACATTGCGAATGTAGATGGCCTTGATGCGCTGCGGATGGCGCAGCACCAGTTCGCGGTAGATCTCCGGATCTTCCTGTCCGCTGTCGCCGATCAGCACGAAGGGCAGGTCGGCATACGTGCCGAAGATGCGCTCGATGCTGGCCAGCTTGTGTTCCTGGTGCCGGCCGGCGCCGAACAGGCTTTTCACGCCCAGTTCCTTCAGCATCAGCGGGCCGATCGGCAGGTTCTGGGAGCGCAGGAAGTCGACCAGCGGCGTGTACAAATGCCAGGGGCTGCTCGACACATAGAACAGCGGATTGGCTTCGTTGCCGTCGGCGCCCGCATGCAGCGCCCGGTAGAACGCGGCCACGCCCTTGAACGGCTTCCTGGTATGGGCGTTCGAGATGGCCAGCATCTTCAGCATGCGCATCTTGTTGGTCACATTGCTCCACAACACCGTATCGTCGATGTCGCTGATGATGCCGAATCTTGCGCTGGCCGGCGGCACCAGCACTTCGGCGGTGGCGCTTGCCTGGCCGGCGGCCGGCGCCGGGTCCAGCAGCTCCAGCGCCACCTGCTGCCAGCCGGCGTCCACCGGCTGCGACAGGATCAGCTCCGCCTGGAAGTAGCCGTTATCGTCGGTCACGATCTCCTGTTCCGCGCCCTGGAAACGGGCGCGCAGCCTTGCGCCGGGCACCTCGTCCGAGCCCAGCCGCTTGTACAGCTCGGTCAGGTTGCGCCAGCCGCTGTGCCCGGCTTCGGGCGTGACGAAGCCCTCGTCCTTCAGCACCCGGCCGCGCAGCAGCAGGCGTCCGGTCGTGCCGTAGCCGATATAGGGAATCACGATGGCCGCGCCGTCGGACGCGGCGAAGCGCTTGAAGCGCCGGCCTGCCAGGCGCGCCAGCCGGGCCGCGCTTTCCTGCGCCTGCTGCAGCGCGCGCGGCAGCCGCGAGGAGGGCGCCTCTTGCGACGTGTCGGCAAGTGCGCCGGCAGCGTCCGGCGGCGCGTATTCGATCCACAGCGGCCCATCGTCGGCCAGTCGCAGCGCCGCCGCCTCGCGTTCTGCCGGCGCTTGCGGATCGACCCGTTCCGGCAGCACCGCCAGCGCCACGCCCCGCTGGCGCAGCTGTTCGATCTCGTCATCCGAGATCACGTCCGGATTGACCCAGATCGCTTCCAGCGTCGCACCCTGCGCCATCAGGTCGTCGTAGCCTTGCCGGGTCAAGATCAGAAAGGTCATCGGTTCCTCCGTTGTGGCGTAACCTTATTCTGCGTAGATTCGGGGTGGACAGGCTGGTTGCGGGATATGTGGACCGGACTTTGGTCAATATGGTTGGGGTTAGCGGGCGATACGCTTTCGCGGTTGCGGTTGCGGTTGCGGTTAAAGCACGCGCAGCGACAGTTGCCGTTGCCGTTGCCGTTGCCGTTGTTTGTGAAGTGGCAGTGAAGTCCCGTTGAGCGCGCCGTGTCAGCGGTGCCCGGAGCGGGAAAAGGTGCGGCGTCTGTCTGAGCCAAGCGCAGCTTGGCGAGTTTAGCCGCGCCCCGCTCCGGGTACCGCTGGCACGGGCACCCCGCGCAGCGGGGCGCGATCACCGGGTCGCCTTTTTTTGGTTACTTTTTTTGGCGAAGCAAAAAAAGTAACCCGGCCGCCGGGACGGACTCCCGGCTTGTCTCCACGACAGTGCAGCCGTCTTGCGTCACCCGGCAAGGCACGGGCAGCACTGTCGGTGTTGTTGTTGACGTTCGTATTGAAACTTCAAACTTCAACTTCAAAAGCAACTGCTGCTTCGCAGTGACGCCTTACCCCTGGTGAAACAAGCCGACTGCACTGTCGTCATGACCAGGCCGGGTGTTCGCCCCGGCGGGCGAGTCACTTTTTTGCTTCGCCAAAAAAGTAACCAAAAAAGGCGACCCCGACTGTGCCGCCCCGCTGCGCGGGGTTCCCGTGCCGTCGATGCCCGGAGCGGGGCGCGGCTAAACTCGCCAAGCTGCGCTTGACTCAAACAGACGCCGCACCTTTTTCCGCTCCGGGCATCGCCGTCACGGCGGTACACAGACGGGGACCCTAACTGCAACGGCAACGGCCACTTCAAAAGCAACGGCAACGGCAACGGCCACTTCAAAAGCAACGTCAACGTCAACGTCAACGTCAACGTCAACGTCAACGTCAAAAGCCACCTGCACCGGCACAAGCCGCTGCGCCCACAAGCCGACGCCGGCCCGGTGTGAGAAAATACCGCCTTCGTCTGAATCCAGGCCCGACGCCGTCCGGCGCGAGTCTCCCGCAATCAGCAAGTCCAGGCCGGCGCCGCCGCGCGCCCCGCCATCCATGCCTTAACAAAGAGATCACGTATGAATACCGCTGTGAACCCGGTCAACGAGCCTGACATCGACATCGCTGCCGACACCGACGAGCAAACCTCCGCCCAGGAGATGATGCATACCGGTTCGCGGCGCTTTGAGATCCTGGAAAAGAATCTGCGCCGCCTGACCGGCAAGGCCGTGATCGACTTCGGCATGATCGAGGAAGGCGACCGGGTGATGGTCTGCCTGTCCGGCGGCGCCGACAGCTACACCATGCTGGAAACCCTGCGCTATCTGCAGCGCGTCGCTCCGATCCGCTTCGAACTGTTCGCCGTCAACCTCGACCAGAAGCAGCCCGGCTTCCCGGAGCACGTGCTGCCGCGCTATTTAGACGGCATCGGCGTGCCCTACAAGATCGTTGAGGAAGACACCTACAGCATCGTCAAGGACAAGATCGCGCCCGGCAAGACCACCTGCTCGCTGTGCTCGCGGCTGCGGCGCGGCATCCTGTACCGCACCGCCAAGGAGATCGGCGCGACCAAGATCGCGCTCGGCCATCACCGCGACGACATCCTGCACACCTTCATGCTCAACCTGTTCTATGGCGGCACCATCAAGACCATGCCGCCCAAGCTGCGCGCCGACGACGGCGAGAACATCGTGATCCGTCCGCTGGCCTACTGCAAGGAGTCCGACATCAAGAAGTACGCGGCGGCGATGCAGTTCCCCATCATCCCCTGCAACCTGTGCGGCTCGCAGCCCAACCTGCAGCGCCAGGCCATGAAGGAAATGACGAAGCAGTGGGAAGCGAAGAACCCGCTGTGGGTCAAGAGCATGTTCACCGCGATGGGCAATGTGACGCCGTCCCACATGCTGGACCGCGACCTGTTCGACTTCAATGCCTTCACGCTGAAGGAAGGCGCCCCGGTGGAAGGCGACCGGCTGTTCGACCCGGAAGAAACGCCGGCGCAGGGCGGCAGCGTGGTCAAGCTGATCTGAGGCGTTGCCCGCTTTCTGCACGGCGCTGCCACGCCGCCTTGTGCGGGATCAGCGGCCTGAAACGCTCACCTCGGAAACTGGATTCAGCTCTTCGCCGCTGCTTCATATTCGGTTCGCCAGTCGGAAATGACTTTTACCGTATTCCCCAGCAGGTAGCCTTGAAGCGCACGCAGCCTTTGTTGTCCGGCCTGCATTTCGGCTTTGGTAATACAGCCCCTGACTGCCTGCGCGAGTGTTTTCCTCGCTCTTGATGTCGCTATGCTTATGGCGGATGCGGGGAGTTGTCCGGCTCTCCATTGCCTGAGTTCCATCTCGGAAAAGCCGCATAGGCTGGCGACCATTTTTTCGTCGACGATGCGCGGATAGCCGGTTTTTTCATCCCTCAGAGTCCAGTTCAGACCCTCAAATAAAAACCCGAAATATTTCGGCTCTCCGCTTCTGGCAGGCCAGGACTGATCGTTGTCGATGCCCTTGACCTCTCCTTGGGCAGTTAAACGCATGTTGTCCTCATTACGGTCTATCTGGCCGCTGGCTTGGTCGAGCAGCATTAGCCACGTCAGATTCCGATAAAGTTCGGCGCCGGCGTCGGAACCGGCATCCGGCTTGGCCAATTCAGCACCTTGGAACCGGCGATAGGTTTCCTCCGCTTTTTCCATCATGACGCCTGGCATGAAGACGAAATCAGGAGCTTGGCGCCCTGTCCTGGCCTGGTATTCGGATTTTTCCGTGTCAGTAAGAGGCACAGTCGAAATCGCAAGTTCGGATTCAACGATAACGTCCGCTCCGAATGCCTTTGCCAAACGATAGGAAGCAAGATTGCGGCCAATAATGCGCGGATCCGCAAGCGTTTCCGGTCCTATCAGTCCAAAGATATGCAAGGTAAGCAGCCCCGAGTCGTTGCCTTCTCCCGCGATCAGCTCGCCAGCTTGCAAATCGCAACTCCTGACTGTGCCGTTGCCATTTGATGTCGCTGAAGCGGCAATGAATTTTTCCGGTTTGAATATTCTTTCCGCTTTCGCTGCGTGCACTGCTCTGACTGCAGGGTTTGGATGTTGCCCGTCCTTGATGAAGAACCTTGCAAAGACGGTATTGAATGCTCCGTTGCCGAATTCCCGTCCTTGGTTTTCTGCCCATGCGTCATGATGGTCCTGAAGAAAAAGCTCTGCCTGGGCCAGACTCGCTCGCTTGCCGAGCGTCTCCTCGAAAAATTCCCTGGTGTAACCGCGCTGTATCAGTTGCTTTGCAATTTGCCCTGTAATGCCGGTGCGTTTCAGATGAAGCACCTGTTCAGGCGCATAGCCGGCGTTTTTGAATGACAAGGCCTCCCTTGCTGAAAATCCCTTTTTTCGCCATGCGCGGAGGTAAGTCGGGTCTTTGGCTGCATGCTCGAATTCTGCCGGCGACACGCCCAGCATTTCCCAGTAACGCCAGTCAGTTCTTAACCCGCGAAGGATGTCCGCTTCACGCAAGCCGTTACGCAAGGCCTGGAATGCGCCACCCCGGCTGCTTCCCGGCTGATCAACGGCATTTTTCAGCGCCTCGTCCAGCGCTGTCAGTTTGCCTTGCAACTCCGTCTCTCGGACGTCGCAGTGCCAATAACGCCTTAGTTTGTCATTGTTGTATTCATTTGCCAGGGCGTTGTATTGATCCAGTAAACTGGCGGTTTCAGTTAGCACAGGATCATCCGGAGCAGGAAGCGCGGTGCCATCCGGCCCAACAATGGTATTGATCAGACGTAGCTGTGCCCCGGTTGGGAAACTCAGCAGGTAGGCATCGGTTCGCAGCTTTTCCAGCGAGGCGGATTTATCCGCGCTGACGGCGTCTATGCCTCCAAGGCATTCCCAGTCCTCGCTGGTCGGGGGGTGGATGGAATCAATGGATCGTGAGACTTCAGCCGACCTGCTTCCCGCATGCACAGGACGGTAAGGGCTCGCGCGCTTGTCACCTTGCACCGTATCCTCACGCGGTATCGGTGCTCGATCCCACCGGCCAAATCCTGTCCCGATCATTGTTCCCCCAAAAAGCTTCGTTATGGATTACTTGCGTAAACCATTTTGGAAACGAGGTTCGTAATTTTGGGAAACCGGAAAGTCAGTGAATGTCGTTCAAATCGGGACTCGACCCATGCTCTTTAATTGGTCAGCTGCACGGGAGGTGGCTGGCCCGGCAACCTGTACCAGGCTGATGAGTGTACGGGCCGCCTCAACCCTTCTTCACCTGAAACACCTCCACCCCCACCGATTCGCAGTCCGGATACACATCCGGCTTCTCGGTCGACACCCTGACCGCGCGCACTTTGGGATGGGCCAGCATCGCGCGCGCGACGTCATCGCACAGGGTTTCCTGCAGGTGGATGTGGCCTTCGGCCATGCGGCGGGCGATGGTGTCGCGCATGAAGTCGTAGTCGACCACTTCATCGAGCTGATCGGCCTGCGGCGTCGACATGGCCAGCGGGATGAAAAGGTCGACGTTGATCAGCACCCGCTGCTCGCCCTTCTTTTCAAATTCATGCACGCCGATGTTGATCTGCACTTCATAGTTGCGCAGGAACAGGCGGCGGCAGTCGGACAGTTCGGGGTAAAACAGGGTAGGCAGCATGGGTTTCTCTACAGGTTATGAAAAGGGTCACGTTCAGGTGGCAAGGAACATTACGTCGCGCGGCAGCGGCATCAGGTGCTGGCCGCCGTCGACCAGCAGCGTCGTGCCCGTCACCGCGCCAGCCTGTGCAAGGTAGCAGACCGCGGCGGCTACATCTTCCGGCAGGCTGGAGCGGCCCAGGGGCGTGACCTTGTGGGCTTTCGCGAAGGCTTCGGGCGTCTGGTCGCCCGACTGCAGCGTGATGCCGGGCGCCACGCCCACCACCCGCACCCTGGGCGCGAGCGCCTGGGCCAGCATGGTGGTGGCGGTTTCGAGCGCCGCCTTGGACAGGGTATAGGACAGGAAATCGGGGTTCAGGTTGTGCAGCTTCTGGTCCAGCAGGTTGATCACCACGGACTGCTCGTCCTCCGGCGTGATCGCATGGAGCGCCTGCGCCAGCAATACCGGCGCGGCCAGGTTGGCATGCATGTGCGCATCCAGCCGCGCCGTCGAAAAATCATCCGCGCCGTCCTCTTCGAACAGGGCGGCATTGTTCACCACGCAGGACACCCGGCCGAAGCCGGCCGCGCGCGGCAGCAGCGCCCGCACCGCGGCCTCGTCGGACAGGTCGCACTGCAGCGCCAGCGCGCGCCGGCCGCGGCTTTCGATGTCCAGCACCGTCAGGTCGGCGTCATCTTCGGAATGCCGGTAGTGCACCACGATATCCCAGCCCTGGTCGGCCATGGCCAGCGCAATGGCGCGGCCCAGGCGCTTGCCGGCGCCGGTCACGAGTGCAACTTTCCGGGCATTCGTGGTCTGATGTCTGCGTGCAAGCCTTCCGGCGCCGCGTAGATTCATGTACAACCTCCAAGCCTATTTGACTACAATACCGTCTATGCAACTGCAACTGCCTGATCCTGGTCTCGACGCGCTGATGGCCTCGCGCGCGCTGCAAAACCTCATCGCGAACGACATCCGCCACAACTCCGGCTGGATTCCCTTCTCCCGATTCATGGAGCTGGCGCTGTATGCGCCGGGCCTCGGTTACTACAGCGGCGGCGCGGCCAAGCTCGGCAGGGACGGTGATTTTACAACCGCCCCCGAGATGTCGCCCCTGTTCGGCCAGACCCTGGCCCACGTGGTGGCCGACCTGATAGGCAGGACCACGCCGCAGATCATGGAGTTCGGCGCCGGCACCGGCAAGCTCGCGCGCGACATCCTCAACGAACTCTCGGCCATGGGCGTGGCGGTGCACCGCTATTCCATCGTCGAGCTGTCCGGCGAACTGCGCGCCCGCCAGCAGGAAACCCTGCGCGGCTTTCCGCAGGTGACCTGGCTGGACCAGTTTCCGGCGGTGTTCTCGGGCGTCGTGCTGGGCAACGAGGTGCTGGACGCGATGCCCGTGCAGCTGGTTACCAAGACCGCGCACGGCTGGCGCGAGCGTGGCATCGGCCTGTCGCCCAGGGGCTTCGTCTACCGCGACCGGCCATGCGATGCGTCGCTGCTGGCGCAGATTCCGCATGCCGAGCTTTTGCCGGAAGGTTATCTGACCGAGGTGCATCCGATCGCGCTGGGCTTCGTGCGCACGCTGGCCGGTATGCTGCGCGCCGGCTTCGACTACACCGGCCACGGCGGCGCGGCCCTCCTGATCGACTATGGCTTTCCGGCGCATGAGTACTATCTGCCGCAGCGCACCGAAGGCACGCTGATGTGCCACTACCGCCATCATGCGCATCCCGACCCGTTCTACATGCCGGGCCTGCAGGACATCACTGCCCATGTCGACTTTACCGCCGTGGCGCAGACCGCGGTCGCCAACGGCCTGGACGTGCTGAGCTATGCAAGTCAGGCCGCCTTCCTGATCGACGCCGGCATCGCCGACATCCTGCAGCGCACCCCGGCCAGCGACCGCCTGCGCTATCTGCCGCGCTCCAACGAGGTGCAGAAGCTGACCTCGCCGGCGGAAATGGGCGAGCTGTTCAAGGTGATTGCGCTCGGCACCCGGGTCGAATTGCCGCCGCAGTTCGCGCGCAACGACCGCAGCCATCGGCTTTGAGTACAATCGGGCTTTCGCCGTCGACGTTCCACCTCACAGAAAGCCGCGCATGTTCCGCTGGGTCCTGACCATCTTCATTGGCCTGATCGTCTTTTCCGCGCTGCTGCCCTGGCTGGAAAAGCTGGGCGTGGGCCGCCTACCGGGCGATGTCAGTTTTTCATTGTTCGGCAAGAGAATCTTCCTTCCCTTCGCTTCCACCATCCTGCTCTCCACCGTGATTTTCCTGGTCGCCCGCTTCCTCTAGAACGAAGCGTAGGCCCGGCGCAAGCAGGGCCGCCATGCAACTGGGTATACTGCCCGGCCAAACAATAAAACCAGAGACACATGGCCCTGACCCGGGAACAACTGCAGGCGCGCTACGGCGAGCGACACAAATGGCTGGTCCTGGTGACCGTGATGATCGGCTCGATGGCGGCGATCATGTCCTCCACCATCGTCAATGTCGCGGTGCCCGACCTGAGCCGCCATTTCACGCTGGGCCAGGAACGCGCCCAGTGGGTATCGACCAGCTTCATGCTGGCCATGACGCTGTCCATGCTGACCACGCCCTGGCTGCTGTTGCGCTTCGGCCTGCTGCGCACCTATGCCGGCGCAATGCTGCTGCTGCTGGCCGGCGGCATCTTTGGCGGCATCTCCGTCAACTACGCGATGCTGATCGCCATGCGCGTGGCCGAAGGCCTGGCCTGCGGCGTGGTGCAGCCGATACCGGCCATCATGATCCTGCGCTCCTTCGCCAAGGAAGAGCAGGGCAGGGCGATGGGCCTGTTCGGCTTCGGCGTGGTGCTGGCGCCTGCGATCGGCCCCAGCATCGGCGGCTTCCTGGTCGAGCATTTCGGCTGGCGCTCGATCTTCTTTATCATGGTGCCGTTCTGCCTGACCGTGCTGGCCATGGCCAACCGCTACCTGCCGCTGGGCGGCAGCGGCGGCAACGGCAAGCCGCTCGACTGGCGCGGCCTGCTGCTGGCGGGCGTGGCCATCATCTGCCTGTTGAACGGCCTGGTGGAGGTGCGCCAGCAGGGCACGCTCGCGCTGGTGCTGCTGGCGCTCGGCGTGGCCGGCCTGGCCGGCTTCGTCGCCTACCAGCTGCGCACCGCCAACCCGCTGATGAACATGACCCTGTTCCGCTATCCGCAGTTCGCCATGGGCGCGCTGGTCGCCTTCATCTACGGCATGGGCCTGTTCGGCTCGACCTACCTGCTGCCGGTGTACATGCAGATCGGCCTGCATTACCAGCCGTCGCAGGCCGGCCTGGTGCTGCTGCCGGCCGGCGGCGTGCTGGCGGTGACGATCTGGCTCGGCGGCCGGCTGGTGGACCGCTACCGGCCGCATGTGCTGGTCGCCGCCGGCGTCTCGCTGCTGGCGCTGTCGTTCGCGCTGATGGCCATGGTGCAGGCCGATACCAGCTATGTCGTGCTGATGCTGTGGGCCATCGTCGGCCGCATCGGTCTGGGCCTGGTGCTGCCGGCGCTCAGCCTGGGCGCGATGCGCGGCGTCGACTACAACCTGATCGCGCAGGGATCCAGCACCATCAATTTCCTGCGCCAGCTGGGCGGCGCCATCGGGGTGTCGCTGGTGGGCATCGTGCTGGAATGGCGTCTGGCGCTCTACCCGGCCGGGGGCGCGCATCCGCTGCGCGCCTTCGACGAGACTTTCCTGTTCATCGCCGTGGTGTCGGCGCTGGCGGTGCTGGCGGCCTGGCGCATGCGCGAGCCGCAGGCGGCCGCGCCGAACTGATCCTGCCTAATCGTCCCATCCGCCGCGGCGTTTCTCGCCGCGCGCCGCGGCGTCGCGGGCGAACATGGCTTCCAGCTCGTCGCGCGCCTGCCGCGCCATCGACACGTACTGCTGCTGGTCGCGGTAATACGGATAGACGTCGAGCAGCGACTTCAGGGTATGGGCGCGGAATTTCATCGTCGCCTGGCGCGCCTGCCAGGCGCTTGCGCCGAGATGCTGCATCACGCGCCGGCCCAGCAGCAGAGCGCTCTCGAAGGTTTCGCGCTCGATCACGGTGACGCCGCGGTCCATCAGGTCGTAGTAGTGGCTGACGTTGCGGGCGCGGGCCAGGATGGGCAGGTCGGGAAACACCTCGCGCGCCGCGTCCACCAGCTTCAGGCTGTCCTCCACGTCGTCGATCGCCAGCACCAGCGCCCGCGCACCGGCGGCGCCGGCGGCATGCAGCAGGTCGATGCGGGTGGCGTCGCCATAGAACACCTTGAAGCCGAAGCGGCGCAGCAGGTCGATCTGGTCCGGGTCATGGTCCAGCACCGTCAGCGACACGCCGTTGGCATGCAGCAGGCGGCCGACGATCTGACCGAAGCGGCCGAAGCCGGCAATGATCACATGGTCTTCCTTGGCTTCCGGCTTGTCGTCCGGGCGTTGTTTCCCAGCCGCGTGGCGCGGCGCGATCACCTTGTCATGCCAGAGCAGCAACAGCGGCGTGGCCATCATCGACAGCGTGACCGTCACCACCAGCACCGCCGCCTGCTCCTGGCTGAACACCCGCGCCGTGGCGGCGGCGCCGAACACCACGAAGGCAAATTCCCCGCCCTGGGCCAGCACGAAGGCAAACAGCGCCCGCTGGCCGCGGGCAACGCCGAGCTTCATCGCCAGCAGATACAGCACCAGTCCCTTGATGACGAGAAACAGGACGACCATGCCCAGGATGCGCCACGGCTGGGCCAGGAACACGGCGAAATCCACCGACATGCCGACCGCCGTAAAGAACAGCCCCAGCAGCAGGCCCTTGAACGGCTCCAGGTCCGACTCCAGCGCATGCCGGTATTCCGAATCGGCCAGCAGCACGCCGGCGAGGAAGGTGCCGAGCGCCATCGACAGCCCGACCCATTGCATCAGCATCGCGATCGCGATCACCAGGAGCAGCGCAAAGGCGGTGAAGATCTCGCGCATGCCGGTTCCGGCGATCATGCGCAGCGCCGGGCGGATCAGGAAGCGCCCGCCCAGCACCAGCGCCGCGATCACCGCGATGATCCGCGCCGCGTCGACCCAGCTGGTGCTGTCCTGTCCGGACGACACGCCCAGCATCGGGACGATGGCAATCATCGGAATCGCCGCGATGTCCTGGAACAGCAGGATGGAAAAACCGGCCGCGCCGGCCGGCGTGGCCATCAGGTTGCGCTCCTCCAGCGTCGCCAGCGCAATCGCCGTCGACGACAGCGACAGCCCCAGGGCTGCGATCAGCGCCACTTTCCAGTCTATGCCGAACAGCAGCGCCGTCCCGGCCAGCGCCGCCGCCACCAGCAGCACCTGCGCGCCGCCGCCGCCAAAGATCGGCCGGCGCATCGCCCATAGCCGCTTCGGCTCCAGTTCCAGTCCGATCAGGAACAGCAGCAGCACCACGCCGAATTCCGAGAAGTGCAGAAGATTTTCCACACCGCTGATCAGGCCCAGGCCCCAGGGCCCGATGGCGATGCCGGCCAGCAGGTAGCCCAACACCGCACCCAGGCCGAGGCGCTTGGCGATCGGCACCGCCACGACCGCGGCCAGCAGGTAAATCAGGGCGTTCTGCAACAGGCTGTGATCCATCGCTTGTCCTCTTTTCCTTCTTAATAGCGCGGGGCGCCGGTGTCAGTGCGTTGCGCTAGGGAAGCGGGAAAGCCGGCCAGCAGGCTGCGGTAAGCCTCGACATGCGCCGCCACCGCCTCCTCGCCGGCCCGGCGGGCGCCATGCAGCACCAGCGGCGGCAGCCAGCGCATGCCGCATAGCGCCGCAGTTTGCCGGTAGGGCGGCAGGAACGCCGAAAAGGGGTGGCCGTGTTCGCCGCCTTCACTGTAGGACTGCGCGCTGCCGCCGGTCGTCACCGCCAGCAGGAAATGCTTGCCCGCCAGCGCGCGGCCATTGCGGCCATGCGCCCAGCCATATTCCAGCACCTGGTCCAGCCATTCCTTCTGCAGCGAAGGCATGCCATACCACTGCATCGGATGCTGAAGCACGATCAGTTCCGCCTGCGCCAGCAGGTTCTGCTCATGGTCGACATCGATCACGAAGTCCGGGTACAGCTCATAGAGCTCGCTGACGGTCACGTCCGGCACGGCGCGGGCAGCGGCGATCATGCGCCGGTTCACGCGCGAGGCGTTCGGCGCGGCATGGGCATATACGATCAGGATTCGGGACATGACAATCTGCAAGAAGGGCGATGCCGCATTATCAACGCCCGGCGTGGTTTTTTCAGCACAATACCGTCTTGTATGCCGCCAGGAACCGAACAGACGAAACTTTTTGCATCCGCAAGGCAAAACGCACTTTTATTTCCTGTGCGGCTGGTGCTATGATTCGGCTCCTTCGACATGAAGTGCAGCAAGAAAACACTTCGATGTTGACAGGCCGAGGGTTTCCCAATATAGTTCGGGGTTCCCTGCGGAGGGGTGGCCGAGTGGTTAATGGCAGCAGACTGTAAATCTGCCCTCTTACGAGTACGCTGGTTCGAATCCAGCCCCCTCCACCACAGGCGAGTAGCGGTAGGTGATAGTAATTTAGTTGTGAGTGGCTGTCTGGTCACCCTTGCGGGTGTAGCTCAATGGTAGAGCTGAAGCCTTCCAAGCTTATGACGAGGGTTCGATTCCCTTCACCCGCTCCAGTTTTCGGCTGTTGACGTTGCTTCAGGGCGTCAGGAGTCAAAGGTTTTGCCCTTTTAGCTCAGTGGTAGAGCACTCCCTTGGTAAGGGAGAGGCCACGTGTTCAATCCACGTAAAGGGCACCAAATTCAGTACGGGGCGCATCGCATCGCGCGATGCGCCCTTGGCAATGCGCACATCAGCAAGATAGTCGGGCCAGTGCCTGGACATTCTCATCAAATCGTTAGGAGTCTAAGATGGCAAAAAGCAAATTTGAGCGGACCAAACCGCACGTGAATGTGGGCACCATCGGCCACGTCGACCATGGCAAGACCACGCTGACCGCGGCAATCGCAACGGTTCTGTCGGCCAAGTTCGGCGGCGAAGCAAAGAAATACGACGAGATCGACGCAGCGCCGGAAGAGAAGGCACGCGGCATCACTATCAACACCGCTCACGTCGAATACGAAACCCAGAACCGCCACTACGCGCACGTTGACTGCCCGGGCCACGCCGACTATGTGAAGAACATGATCACCGGCGCCGCCCAGATGGACGGCGCGATCCTGGTGTGTTCCGCAGCCGACGGCCCGATGCCGCAGACCCGCGAGCACATCCTGCTGGCGCGTCAGGTTGGCGTTCCGTACATCATCGTCTACCTGAACAAGTGCGACATGGTCGACGACGAAGAGCTGCTGGAACTGGTGGAAATGGAAGTGCGCGAGCTGCTGTCGAAGTACGAGTTCCCTGGCGACGACCTGCCCATCATCAAGGGTTCGGCCAAGCTGGCGCTGGAAGGCGACAAGGGCCCGCTGGGCGAGCAGTCGATCATGGCGCTGGCCGATGCGCTGGACAGCTACATCCCGACGCCTGACCGTGCCGTTGACGGCGCGTTCCTGCTGCCGGTGGAAGACGTGTTCTCGATCTCTGGCCGCGGCACGGTTGTGACCGGTCGCGTCGAGCGCGGCATCGTCAAGGTTGGCGAAGAGATCGAAATCGTTGGTATCCGCGACACCCAGAAGACCACCTGCACGGGCGTGGAAATGTTCCGCAAGCTGCTGGACCAGGGTCAGGCTGGCGACAACGTTGGCGTTCTGCTGCGCGGCACCAAGCGTGAAGACGTCGAGCGCGGCCAGGTTCTGGCCAAGCCGGGTTCGATCAAGCCGCACAAGCACTTCACCGGCGAGATCTATGTTCTGTCGAAAGACGAGGGCGGCCGTCACACCCCGTTCTTCAACAACTATCGCCCGCAGTTCTACTTCCGTACCACGGACGTGACCGGTTCGATCGAGCTGCCGAAGGATAAGGAAATGGTCATGCCTGGCGACAACGTGTCGATCACCGTGATGCTGATCAACCCGATCGCGATGGAAGAAGGTCTGCGTTTTGCAATCCGCGAAGGTGGCCGTACCGTCGGCGCCGGCGTCGTTGCAAAAATCATGGACTAAGGAAAAGTCTGCTGCCTGCGCCGGTTCCCGGCGCGGCAGTCTCGACGGTTCCGGGTTTTACCGTTTTAACGTAGGGGCGTAGCTCAATTGGCAGAGCGTCGGTCTCCAAAACCGAAGGTCGGGGGTTCGAGGCCCTCCGCCCCTGCCACCGTTTCAGGTGCAGGGCACCGAAAGTAAAATTGTATGGCTAATCAACCCGTGCAGACCGTCAATACGTCAGGCGACAAGATGAAGGTCGGCCTGGCTATTTGCGCTGCTATTGCCGGTGTAGTGGGTTTCTATCTGTTGGCAGGCCAGTCCACCTTGGTGCGCACCGGCGCACTGCTTGCCGGTCTCGTGGTTGCCATCGGCCTGCTCTGGACTTCACTGTCCGGCCAAGGCTTTCTGGCATTCGCCAAAGAATCTGTTCGTGAAACCAAGAAAGTCGTGTGGCCTACCCGCAAGGAAGCCATGCAGATCACCGCAGTCGTCTTCGGCTTCGTGCTGATGATGGCAATCTTTCTCTGGGGTACGGACAAGATACTGGAATTCCTGTTGTACGACTTGATCCTGGGCTGGAAACGATAATGAGCGACAATCTGCAAGACGGCGTGCCGAGCGAGGCCGCAGTCACCGCGCCGACCGGCAACAAGCGCTGGTACGTGGTGCACGCTTATTCCGGAATGGAAAAGAGCGTACAGCGCGCGCTGACCGAGCGTATTGCTCGCGCCGGCATGGAAGACAAGTTCGGCCAAATCCTGGTGCCGACCGAGGAAGTCATCGAAGTCAAGAATGGTCACAAGTCCGTGACCGAACGCCGCTTCTTCCCTGGCTATGTGCTGGTCGAAATGGAAATGACCGACGACACCTGGCACCTGGTCAAGAACACCAGCAAGGTGACCGGCTTCATCGGCGGCAAGTCCAACAAGCCGACGCCGATCCCGCCGCACGAAGTCGACAAGATCCTGCACCAGATGCAGGAAGGCATCGAGAAGCCACGTCCCAAGGTGCTGTACGAAGTGGGCGAGCTGGTCCGCATCAAGGATGGTCCGTTTACCGACTTCAACGGCAACGTCGAGGAAGTCAACTACGAAAAGTCCAAGGTCCGCGTTTCTGTCACGATCTTCGGGCGCGCAACGCCGGTCGAACTCGAATTCGGCCAGGTCGAAAAAGTTTAAGCAGCAACCGCAGCGAAAGCGCCCATGCCGGGCGCTGCATCCATTGCGAAACCGGCATGCATCAAACGAGGAGCCCCCGCGAGGGCTAGTACTTCGCAGCGGCGCTAACACTCACTCAAACTGGAAGCATCATGGCAAAGAAAATCATAGGCTATATCAAGCTGCAAGTGCCAGCTGGTAAAGCAAATCCGTCCCCTCCGATCGGCCCGGCGCTGGGTCAGCGCGGCCTGAACATCATGGAATTCTGCAAGGCGTTCAACGCCCAGACCCAGGGTGTCGAGCCAGGTCTGCCCATCCCTGTCGTGATCACCGCGTTCGCCGACAAGTCCTTCACCTTCGTGATGAAGACCCCGCCGGCAACCGTGCTGATCAAGAAGGCAGCCGGCATCACCAAGGGTTCGGCTCGTCCGCACACCGACAAAGTCGGCAGCATCACCCGCGCACAAGCTGAAGAAATCGCAACAACCAAGCGGCCAGATCTGACCGCTGCCGACATGGATGCAGCCGTGCGCACGATCGCTGGCTCCGCACGTTCCATCGGTATCACGGTGGAGGGTCTGTAATGGCTAATCTGTCCAAGCGCGCCAAGGCAATCAAGGCAAAAGTTGACCGCACCAAGGTTTATCCCTTCGACAACGCCATCGCGCTGATCAAGGAATGCGCCACCGCCAAGTTCAACGAATCGATCGACGTCTCGGTTCAGCTGGGCGTGGATGCAAAGAAATCGGACCAGGTTGTCCGCGGTTCCGTCGTGCTGCCTGCCGGCACCGGCAAGAGCGTGCGCGTGGCCGTGTTCGCCAGCGGCGACAAGGCTGAAGCAGCCAAGGCTGCCGGCGCCGAAGTAGTCGGTATGGAAGACCTGGCAGAACGCATCAAGGCCGGCGACATGCCGTTCGACATCGTGATCGCTTCGCCGGACACCATGCGTATCGTCGGTACCCTGGGCCAGATCCTGGGACCGCGCGGCCTGATGCCTAACCCCAAGGTTGGCACCGTGACCCCGGACGTCGCAACCGCCGTGAAGAATGCCAAGGCAGGTCAGGTGCAGTATCGTACCGACAAGGCCGGCATCATCCACGCGACCATCGGCCGCAAGGATTTCGCCGACGCCGACCTGAAGAGCAACCTGGTTGCCCTGATCGACGCATTGAACAAGGCCAAGCCGGCCACCAGCAAGGGTATCTATCTGCGCAAGGTTTCGCTGTCGTCCACCATGGGCGCCGGCGTACGCGTTGACCAGACCACCCTGGCTGCTTGAGTACTGAATCAAGACCCTGCGCGAAATACCGCGTGGGGCGCATCTTTGGGCCGGGCCGGAGTCGTTGTCGGATGAAGGCCCGGGCAATCAAAGACCGTTGGGCGGAAGTGCATGCAGCTTGTGCACCATGTTAATAGCCAAGGGAGCGATCCCGAAGCACCCAACGCAGATGGCGAGCCCGAACAAGTTTTGTAGTCTGCCCGCTGTGCATGCAGTACCGCAACAGCAGTGAACTCCTGACTTCGGACGCCGTGTTCGAACCGATGCAAGGCAAGCAGCCAACTGGCTGTGTAGGCGCCAAGCATCATTTTTGGAGCTTGACCGTGGGTCTCAATCGGAATGAAAAACAGGCCGTAGTCGAAGAAATCTCTGCCAAGATCGCATCGGCACAGACCATCGCCCTGGCTGAATACCGTGGCATCCAAGTCGGTCAAATGACGCAACTGCGTTCCAAGGCGCGTGACCAGGGCGTGTACCTGCGTGTGTTGAAAAACACGCTGGCTCGCCGTGCAGTAGAAGGTACCGCGTTCTCCGGACTCGCCGACGACATGACCGGTCCGCTGATCTATGCGATCTCGGACGATGCTGTCGCCGCTGCCAAGGTCCTGTCGGACTTTGCCAAGGGCAATGACAAGCTGGTCATCCGTGGTGGTAACTACGCAGGCAAGCCGCTGGACAAGGCAGGCGTAGCAGCGCTGGCTAACATCCCGACCCGTGAAGTTCTGCTGTCCCAGCTGATGGGCATCATGCAGGCGCCGGTATCCGGATTTGCCCGTGCACTCGCCGCCCTGGCGGAAAAGAACGGCGGCGGCGCCGCAGCCGAAGAGGCTGCAGCACCGGCGGAAGCAGGCTAATCAGGCCTGTTTCGTTCGCGTCAATGACGACTTGATGTAACTATCGAATCAATTTAGGAGTTTCAAATGGCAATTAGCAAAGAAGACATCCTCGAAGCCGTAGGTCAGATGTCCGTGATGGACCTGAATGACCTGGTGAAGGCATTCGAAGAGAAGTTTGGCGTTTCCGCAGCAGCAATGGCCGTCGCTGGCCCGGCAGCTGGTGCAGGCGCTGGTGCAGCCGCTGCTGAAGAGCAGACCGAGTTCACCGTGATCCTGGCCGACTTCGGCGCAAACAAGGTTGGCGTCATTAAGGCAGTCCGCGAAATCACCGGTCTGGGCCTGAAAGAAGCCAAGGACCTGGTTGACGGTGCACCGAAGCCTCTGAAGGAAGGTGTATCGAAGGCTGACGCTGAAGCAGCGAAGAAGAAGCTGGAAGAAGCTGGCGCAAAAGCAGAAATCAAGTAATTGCGGCCTGCTAGCGCGACATACAGCGCATGAGTCAAAGCGCAGAGCCCTTTCCAAAAAGGAAGGGCTCGGCTTTGGCTCCTTTGTCGTTTTCGGACTTTGAAGACGATCGTACTGGAACCATGCAACACCCGCCCACAAAGGCGGTCTATTAAATCACAGATTTGAAGGGCCGAGACTTGAGGTTTCGCAGATCCCGGGAAACGCAGCCATATCGCGCCATCCGTGTCGAATCCTGAATTCTCTATCCTTCCTGTCACTCACGGAGTGTTCATGCACTACTCATTTACTGAGAAGAAACGCATTCGCAAATCATTTGCGAAGCGCGCCAACGTTCACCACGTACCATTCCTGCTTGCAACCCAGCTCGAATCCTATACCGGCTTTCTGCAGGCGGACAAGGCCCCGTCGCTGCGCAAGAACGAAGGCCTGCAGTCTGCCTTTTCATCGATTTTCCCCATCGTTTCGCACAATGGCTTTGCGCGTCTCGAGTTTCTTTCCTATGTGCTGGGCGATCCGCCGTTTGACGTCAAGGAATGTCAGCAGCGCGGCCTGACCTTTGCGTCGCCGCTGCGCGCCAAGGTGCGCCTGGTGATTCTGGACAAGGAATCGCCGACCAAGCCTGTCGTCAAGGAAATGAAGGAGCAAGAAGTCTACATGGGCGAACTGCCCCTCATGACCACCACCGGCTCCTTCGTGATCAACGGCACCGAGCGCGTGATCGTGTCCCAGCTGCACCGTTCCCCGGGCGTGTTCTTCGAGCATGACCGCGGCAAGACCCACTCATCGGGCAAGCTGCTGTTCTCGGCACGGATCATTCCCTACCGCGGCTCCTGGCTGGACTTCGAATTCGATCCGAAGGACATCCTGTTCTTCCGCGTCGACCGTCGCCGCAAGATGCCGGTCACGATCCTGCTGAAAGCCATCGGCATGACGGTCGAGCAGATCCTGGCCAACTTCTTCGTCTTCGACAACTTCACCCTGCGTTCCGATGGCGCCGAACTCGAGTTCGTGTCCGAGCGGCTGCGCGGCGAAGTCGCGCGCTTCGACATCACCGACCGTGAAGGCAAGGTCATCGTCGCCAAGGACAAGCGCATCAACGCACGTCACGTGCGCGAGATCGAATCGTCGGGCATCAAGCACATTTCCGTGCCGGAAGACTATCTCCTGGGCCGCGTGCTGGCGACCAACATCGTCGACGCCGACACCGGCGAAGTCGTGGCCAACGCCAATGACGAGTTGACCGAGGAACTGCTGGGCCGCCTGCGCGACGCCAACGTTGCCAACATCCAGACGCTGTACACCAACGATCTGGACCAGGGCGCCTATATCTCGCAGACCCTGCGCACCGACGACACCGCCGACCAGACTGCCGCCCGCATCGCGATCTACCGCATGATGCGCCCCGGCGAGCCGCCGACCGAAGATTCGGTCGAGGCGCTGTTCAACGGCCTGTTCTACAACGAAGACCGCTACGACCTGTCGGCCGTGGGCCGCATGAAGTTCAACCGCCGCATCGGCCGCGATGAACTTACCGGCGCCATGACGCTGTCTAACGAAGACGTGCTGGCCGTGATCAAGATCTTAGTCGAGCTGCGCAATGGCCGCGGCGAAGTCGACGATATCGATCACCTGGGCAACCGTCGCGTGCGTTGCGTCGGCGAACTGGCGGAAAACCAGTTCCGTGCCGGCCTGGTGCGCGTCGAGCGCGCCGTCAAGGAACGCCTCGGCCAGGCCGAAGCGGATAACCTGATGCCGCACGACCTGATCAATTCCAAGCCGATCTCGGCAGCCATCCGCGAGTTCTTCGGTTCGTCGCAGCTGTCGCAGTTCATGGACCAGACCAATCCGCTGTCGGAAATTACGCACAAGCGCCGCGTTTCCGCCCTCGGACCGGGCGGTCTGACCCGCGAGCGCGCCGGCTTCGAGGTGCGCGACGTGCATCCGACCCACTACGGCCGCGTCTGCCCGATCGAAACGCCTGAAGGCCCGAACATCGGCCTGATCAACTCGCTGGCGCTGTATGCCCGCCTGAATGAATACGGCTTCCTGGAAACCCCGTACCGCAAGGTCGAGGGCAGCAAGATCACCAACCAGATCGACTACCTGTCCGCGATCGAGGAAGGCCGCTACATCATCGCCCAGGCGAACGCGACCATCAACGAAGAAGGCACGCTGTCGGACGAGCTGGTGTCGGCCCGTGAAGCTGGCGAGACCATCCTGGTGTCGCCGGAGCGCGTGCAGTACATGGACGTGGCGCCTGGCCAGATCGTGTCGGTCGCGGCATCGCTGATCCCGTTCCTCGAGCACGATGACGCGAACCGCGCGCTGATGGGCGCCAACATGCAACGTCAGGCGGTGCCCTGCCTGCGTCCTGAAAAGGCGCTGGTCGGCACCGGCATCGAGCGCACGGTGGCGGTCGACTCCGGCACCACGGTGCAGGCGCTGCGTGGCGGCGTGGTCGATTACATCGACGCCGGCCGTGTGGTGATCCGGGTCAACGACGATGAAGCGCAGGCTGGCGAAGTCGGCGTCGACATCTACAACCTGATCAAGTACACCCGTTCCAACCAGAACACCAACATCAACCAGCGTCCGATCGTGCAGGTGGGCGACCGGGTTGCCCGCGGCGACGTGATCGCCGACGGCGCATCGACCGACCTGGGCGAGCTGGCCCTGGGCCAGAACATGCTGGTGGCCTTCATGCCGTGGAACGGCTACAACTTCGAAGATTCGATCCTGATCTCCGAAAAAGTCGTTGCCGACGACCGCTATACCTCGATCCACATCGAGGAACTGTCGGTGGTGGCGCGTGACACCAAGCTGGGCGCGGAAGAAATCACCCGTGATATCTCCAACCTGGCGGAAAACCAGCTGGCGCGCCTGGACGAGTCGGGCATTGTCTACATCGGCGCCGAAGTCGAGGCGGGCGATACCCTGGTCGGCAAGGTCACCCCGAAGGGCGAGACCCAGCTGACGCCGGAAGAGAAGCTGCTGCGCGCGATCTTCGGCGAGAAGGCATCCGACGTGAAGGACACCTCGCTGCGCGTGCCATCCGGCATGGTCGGCACCGTGATCGACGTGCAGGTCTTTACCCGCGAAGGCATCCAGCGCGACAAGCGCGCCCAGCAGATCATCGACGATGAACTGAAGCGCTATCGCCTGGACCTGAACGACCAGCTGCGCATTGTGGAAGGCGACGCCTTCCAGCGTCTGGAAAAAATGTTGATCGGCAAGGTGGTCAACGGCGGTCCGAAGAAGATCGTCAAGGGCACCGCGATCGACAAGGCCTATCTGGACGATCTGGACAAGTACCACTGGTTCGACATCCGTCCGGCCGACGACGATGCCGCTGCAGCGCTGGAAGCCATCAAGGAATCCATCGCCGAGAAGCGTCACCAGTTCGACCTGGCGTTTGAAGAGAAGCGCAAGAAGCTGACCCAGGGCGACGAACTGCCGCCGGGCGTGCAGAAGATGGTCAAGGTCTACCTGGCAGTGAAGCGCCGCCTGCAGCCTGGCGACAAGATGGCAGGCCGCCACGGTAACAAGGGTGTGGTTTCCCGCATCGTGCCGATCGAGGACATGCCCTATATGGCGGACGGTACCCCGGCCGACATCGTGCTGAACCCGCTGGGCGTGCCGTCGCGGATGAACGTCGGTCAGGTGCTGGAAGTCCACCTGGGCTGGGCCGCCAAGGGCCTGGGCCTGCGCATCGGCGAAATGATGGCCGCGCAAGCCAAGGCAGCCGAGCTGCGCACTTTCCTGACCACGATCTACAACGAATCGGGCAAGCCGGAAGACATCGAGAGCATGTCCGACGTGGAAATCCTGACGCTGGCGGAAAACCTGAAGAAGGGCGTTCCGTTCGCCACGCCGGTGTTCGACGGCGCGCACGAGAAGGAAATCCATCGCATGCTGGATCTGGCCTATCCGGACGACATCGCCGCCAAGCTGGGCATGACGCCGTCGAAGAACCAGGTCACGATGTACGACGGCCGCACCGGTGAAGCCTTCGAGCGCACCGTGACGGTCGGCTACATGCACATGCTCAAGCTGCACCATCTGGTGGACGACAAGATGCATGCCCGTTCCACCGGCCCGTACTCGCTGGTGACCCAGCAGCCGCTGGGCGGCAAGGCGCAGTTCGGCGGCCAGCGTTTCGGCGAGATGGAAGTGTGGGCACTGGAAGCCTACGGCGCGTCCTACGTGCTGCAGGAAATGCTGACGGTGAAGTCGGACGACGTGAACGGCCGGACCAAGGTGTACGAGAACCTGGTCAAGGGCGACCACGTGATCGATGCCGGCATGCCGGAATCCTTCAACGTGCTGGTGAAGGAAATCCGCTCGCTGGGTATCGACATCGACCTGGAGCGCGACTGATCTGCCTGCCCCGGAGCGGCGTCCTGCAAGGGATGCCACTCCGGGGGATAATGGCCGGTTGCCGCTCGGTCTTACAAACAAGTTTTTTCACGCCTACCTGGAGTGATAGATGAAAGCACTGCTCGATCTATTCAAGCAAGTTCAGCAAAATGAACAATTCGACGCGATCAAGATTGGTCTCGCGTCGCCCGACAAAATCCGTTCCTGGTCCTACGGCGAAGTCAAGAAGCCGGAAACCATCAACTACCGTACCTTCAAGCCAGAGCGCGATGGCCTGTTCTGCGCCAAGATCTTTGGCCCGATCAAGGACTACGAGTGCCTGTGCGGCAAGTACAAGCGCCTGAAGCATCGCGGCGTCATCTGCGAAAAATGCGGCGTGGAAGTCACGCTGGCCAAGGTGCGCCGCGAGCGCATGGGCCACATCGAACTGGCTTCGCCGACCGCGCATATCTGGTTCCTGAAGTCGTTGCCGTCGCGTCTGGGCATGGTGCTCGACATGACGCTGCGCGACATCGAGCGCGTGCTGTACTTCGAAGCCTACGTCGTGACCGATCCCGGCATGACCCCGCTGAAAAAGTGCCAGATCATGTCGGAAGACGATTACGCCGCCAAGTACGAAGAGTACGGCGACGACTTCACCGCTTTCATGGGCGCCGAGGGCATCCGTGAACTGCTGCGCTCGATCGATATCGACCGCGACGCCGACACGCTGCGCCAGGAACTGAAGGACTCCAAGTCCGAAGCCAAGATCAAGAAGTACGCCAAGCGCCTGAAAGTGCTGGAAGCGTTCCAGCGTTCCGGCATCAAGCCCGAGTGGATGATCATGGAAGTGCTGCCGGTGCTGCCGCCGGAACTGCGTCCGCTGGTCCCGCTGGACGGCGGCCGCTTCGCGACCTCCGACCTGAACGACCTGTATCGCCGCGTGATCAACCGTAACAACCGCCTGAAGCGGCTGATGGAACTGCGCGCGCCGGAAATCATTACCCGCAATGAAAAGCGGATGCTGCAGGAAGCCGTCGACTCGCTGCTCGACAACGGCCGCCGCGGCAAGGCCATGACCGGCGCCAACAAGCGTCCACTGAAGTCGCTGGCCGAGATGATCAAGGGCAAGGGCGGTCGTTTCCGTCAGAACCTGCTGGGCAAGCGCGTCGACTACTCCGGCCGTTCCGTGATCGTGGTGGGTCCGCAGCTGAAGCTGCACCAGTGCGGCCTGCCGAAGCTGATGGCGCTGGAACTGTTCAAGCCCTTCATCTTCAACAAGCTCGAACTGATGGGCCTGGCAACGACGATCAAGGCTGCGAAGAAGCTGGTGGAAGTGCAGGAGCCGGTGGTCTGGGACATCCTGGAAGACGTGATCCGTGAACATCCGGTGATGCTCAACCGTGCGCCGACGCTGCACCGCCTGGGCATCCAGGCATTCGAGCCGGTGCTGATCGAAGGCAAGGCCATCCAGCTGCATCCGCTGGTCTGCGCCGCCTTCAACGCCGACTTCGACGGCGACCAGATGGCTGTGCACGTGCCGCTGTCGATCGAGGCGCAGATGGAAGCGCGCTCGCTGATGCTGGCGTCGAACAACATCCTGTTCCCGTCCAACGGCGAACCGTCGATCGTGCCGTCCCAGGATATCGTGCTGGGCCTGTACTACGCGACCCGCGAAAAGATCAACGGCAAGAACGAAGGCATGCTGTTCCAGGACGTGTCCGAAGTGATCCGCGCCTATGACAACAAGGAAGTCGAGCTGACCACCCGCGTCACGGTGCGTATCGTCGAGTATCCGCGCAATGCCGAGGGCAATGGTTTCGACCGCACCGTGACTCGCTACGAGACCACGGTCGGCCGCGCCATCCTGTCCGAGATCCTGCCGAAGGGTCTGCCGTTCTCGGTGCTGAACCGCGCGCTGAAGAAGAAGGAAATCTCGCGCCTGATCAACATCTCGTTCCGCAAGTGCGGCCTGCGCGCCACCGTGGTGTTTGCCGACCAGCTGATGCAGTCGGGCTTCCGCCTCGCGACCCGCGCCGGCATCTCGATCTGCGTCGACGACATGCTGGTGCCGCCGCAGAAGGTCACCCTGATCGCAACCGCCGAGCAGGAAGTCAAGCAGATCGAGCAGCAGTATGCTTCCGGTCTGGTGACGGCCGGCGAGCGCTACAACAAGGTGGTGGACATCTGGGGCAAGGCCGGCGACGAAGTCGGCAAGGCCATGATGGAACAGCTGAAGGTGGAAGACGTCGTCAAGCGCGACGGCACCCAGGGCGTCCAGGAATCGTTCAACGCGATTTACATGATGGCCGACTCCGGCGCCCGTGGTTCGGCCGCCCAGATCCGCCAGCTGGCCGGCATGCGCGGCCTGATGGCCAAGCCTGACGGCTCGATCATCGAGACGCCGATTACCGCGAACTTCCGCGAAGGCCTGAACGTTCTGCAGTACTTCATCTCGACCCACGGCGCCCGTAAGGGTCTGGCCGATACCGCGTTGAAGACCGCGAACTCCGGTTACCTGACCCGTCGTCTGGTCGACGTGACCCAGGACCTGGTGGTGATCGAGGACGATTGCGGCACCTCCAACGGCGCGTCGATGAAGGCGCTGGTCGAGGGCGGTGAAGTGATCGAAGCGCTGCGCGACCGTATCCTGGGCCGCGTTGCCGCGACCGACGTCGTCAATCCGGAAAGCCAGGCTACGCTGTATCACGCCGGCACCCTGCTGGACGAAGACATGGTCGAAGAGATCGAGCGTCTGGGCATCGACGAAGTCAAGGTCCGCACGCCGCTGACCTGCGACACCCGTTACGGCCTGTGCGCGAATTGCTATGGCCGCGATCTGGGCCGCGGCGTGCTGGTCAATTCCGGCGAAGCCGTCGGCGTGGTGGCTGCGCAGTCGATCGGCGAGCCGGGCACCCAGCTGACCATGCGTACCTTCCACATCGGTGGCGCGGCGTCGCGTGCGGCGGTGGCTTCCTCGGTGGAAGCCAAGTCCAACGGCACGGTGCGGTTCACGGCGACCATGCGCTACGTCACCAACGGCAAGGGCGAGCAGATCGTCATTTCCCGTTCCGGCGAAGTGCTGATCACCGACGACATTGGCCGCGAGCGCGAGCGTCACAAGGTGCCTTACGGCGCCACCCTGATCGTCAAGGATGGCATGACGATCAAGGCCGGCACCGCGCTGGCAAACTGGGACCCGCTGACCCGCCCGATCATTACCGAATACACCGGTACGGTGAAGTTCGAGAACGTCGAAGAGGGCGTGACGGTGGCACGCCAGATCGACGAGGTCACCGGCCTGTCGACCCTGGTGGTCATCGATGCGAAGCGTCGCGGTTCGGCGACCAAGTCGCTGCGTCCGCAGGTCAAGCTGCTCAACGAGCAGGGCCAGGAAGTGAAGATCGCCGGCACCGAACACGCCGTGACGATTGGCTTCCAGGTTGGCGCGCTGATCACCGTGAAGGACGGTCAGCAGGTGTCGGTGGGTGAAGTGCTGGCCCGTATCCCGACCGAGTCGCAGAAGACCCGTGACATCACCGGCGGTCTGCCGCGCGTTGCCGAGCTGTTCGAAGCACGTTCGCCGAAGGACGCCGGCATGCTGGCGGAAGTCACCGGTACCGTGGCATTCGGCAAGGAGACCAAGGGCAAGCAGCGTCTCGAGATTACCGACATGGACGGTAACAAGCATGAGTTCCTGATCACCAAGGACAAGCAGGTGCTGGTGCATGACGGCCAGGTGGTGAACAAGGGCGAGATGATCGTTGACGGCCCGGCCGATCCGCAGGACATCCTGCGCCTCCTGGGTATCGAAGCGCTGGCCCGCTACATCGTCGACGAAGTGCAGGACGTGTACCGTCTGCAGGGTGTGAAGATCAATGACAAGCACATCGAAGTCATTGTTCGTCAGATGCTGCGCCGCGTGCAGGTGCTGGACGCCGGCGACACCAGCTACATCACGGGCGAGCAGGTCGAGCGCTCCGAGCTGCTGGACGAGAACGACCGCGTGATCGCAGAGAACAAGATCCCTGCGACTTACGAGAACGTGCTGCTGGGTATTACCAAGGCATCGCTGTCGACCGACTCCTTCATCTCGGCCGCATCGTTCCAGGAAACCACCCGCGTGCTGACGGAAGCCGCGATCATGGGCAAGCGCGACGGTCTGCGCGGCCTGAAGGAAAACGTGATCGTCGGCCGTCTGATCCCGGCTGGTACCGGTCTGGCGTTCCACCGCGCCCGCAAGGAGAAGGAGTCGTGGGAAGCGGAAGAGCGCACCGCGCTGCTGCAGTCCGAGAAAGCGGCCCGCATCGCCGAGGCGGAAGCCGAAATGGCGGCTGCCGGCAACAACATCGGCAACACGGACGAGCAGGGCTGATCAGGCTTTTCGCTCAAAACAAAACCCCGCAGAAATGCGGGGTTTTTTTATGCCTGTGAGGGCAGCATGAATGTCATCGATTCCAGAGGTATTGAGGTTAGTCCGACGCCAGGCACGTTGCTAACCACTTGCAGCCTGTATCGCTTGCCGTATCGTTGAGCAGGAACGGGATGCCCAGCAAACCCATGTGGGCATACCTGTTGCGGCAATCCGCACGTGCAGAACGAGACATGGCCCGTTCCACCTTGTCCTCGTTGGCTCGGCCCTCAAGATTGGACCTGGCGACGCCGGACGGCACTGAGTCCGCATGTCGCGGCAGCCAGCGCTGGTCCAATGCGCCGGCATTCGATGTCGAGCTTGGCGGCTGCACGCTCAAGTCCGCATTGTTGCAGGAAGCGGCGCGTTCGCCGGTGCCTGCAGTGTTCGCCGCATTGGTTTCCGGCGCCTCGCTGACAGCTTCTTCCATATCAATTCAACGGTGCACCGTTTCATCTGTAGGCCTGATGCGCCGATGCGCGGCAGGCAATCTGCTCGACGGCTGGGAAAGATGCTGTGCATGCTGCGACCCCCTTGGCGAAATCGGAGGTAATGAATCCGGGTTTTTGGCAGGTGCCAGAGTGACCGTCAACAGTTGCTCCGGAGCAGGCGGCTGAACACGGTCAGTTGACTGCAGGCCATGCAGGTAGGCGAGCAGCAGAATATGTAATGTTATAACTGCAAGAACGACAACGCATCTCGTGCGAGTCGCTGCATGGCCATAAGGCATGTTGGAAGCAAGGGGCCGGAAAAGGGAAGCAAGGGAAACAAAGGTCTGCTCTGCCACAGACCTCAACGAGGTGAAATGCTCTTCCAGCCACTGCGGAGATACGGTTTGCGCGGCGCCAGAATCAAAATTCAAGTCGCAGCTTGGCAATTTCTTCCAAAGGCAGCAGGGCCTCCGCCAGCTTGTCTGCGGTGAGTTCTACCGTGCTGATACTGAAGCAGGCCAGCAGCCGGTTCTCGTCCATATCCATGCCCAGCCAGACCGGCAAGCCAAAAGACTCTGACAATGTGGCGTTCATATACATGGCATAAAGCAGCTGGGTGCCTGACTCCTCGACGACCAAGGGTGCCAACTGCATCCTGCCAGCGACATAGGAACCGGCAGGGCTGTTCAATACGCCCAGAAAGAGAGGCGCTCCATAAACCTCGCACTGGCATCCCTCAAGCGAAGAATCAATCACCTTGCCACGCATTAGGCTAACTGCTTCCAGCATCATCGCGCTGTAGTCTTGTGGTGCCATACCGTTCTCCGCTTGATGGCGATGCTTCAGAATGCTTACTTATTTGTTCGCCTTGTTTGCCTGATCCGTGATTTGTGCATAGGCTTTATTGATCTCCTGCATTTTTTCGGCTGAGCCACCTCTATCCGGTTGGTTTTCCCTTGCGGCCTTGAAATAAGCCTTCTTGATCTCGGCCGGGCTCGCGTCTGCTTTCACTCCCAGTACCTTGAACGGGTCGGCAATGGGGTTGGAATCGGGTTGTGCCGGCCCTGCCTCGTCGGAACCGGCAGGCTTGGACTGGCTATAACGCGGCGCGTCGCTTGGGCGCTGCTGCGGTTTCTGCGTATGCTGCCGTTGGGTGTGGGCGTAAGAGCCCGAGGAGGACGAGGCCTTCGATCGGCTTTGCTCGTTGGATGCAGAACGTGTACTCGATCGACTTGAACTGCCTGATGCATAGGCTGATGCCTTCGGACTGTGCTCACTCCTTCTCTGGCTGGCAGAGGGTGACGGCCGCTGCAAGCCTTGCATTGTTTTCAAAACTTGCAACAGGATCAGCAGGCTCTTGGCCTGCCGTACAAGCAGGGCACGCTGCGCCGGCGTCCCGCGCAGCATTGCCAATGCTGCCGTACGGGCCTGGCCTGCATTGTGGCTGGACAGATGGATGTAGGGAGCACTCGCGTGACCCATCCGGGTCTTGGCGAAGTGCAGGCTTGCCACATAGGCGGCGGCCGGATTCTTTAGAGCCTGTGCAATGAAATGTGACTGCAGGCCCCTGTGCGCTGCATTGAATGCTGCAAATGACATGGATTTATCCCTTTCGAAGGTGAGCGACGATGATCAAACTGCCTCATCGCTTTCCAACTTGGTAAGGGAAACGGTAAGCAGGGTTCCTTGGCAGCTCGCCTTTGTCTGTGATATGGGGATCAACAGCTGGTAGTGATGTCCCGCTCCGCGCACTCTCGCCGCCGCCAGACTAGTCCCGCCGTTTCGTTCGTTTCAGGTCATCGACTTCTGTCGCGCAGACGCTTAACGGTCCCGAGGTAACGGCGTCTTCCGGCCAATGACTTCCCTGCAGTCACCCCTGAAGTCGGCGTCGTCGTAGTTGGTCCAGCCGTAGCTGTCAACGTAGCGCACATGACGTTCCAGTCGCCCGCTGAAGACGCTCATGCCCGGCTTCTCATCCGCATAGTGAATGTCGGCCATATCCAGCAGCGAATGAAACACGTTCTCGGTCGACAGCGGCATGGCCTTGTGGCGACGCAGCTGCGTCACCTTGTCCGGATAGGCCGCGCCATACAGGTCCGAATACCAGACCAGCCCCGGCACATGAAACTCGAACTGGGTGTTGTGGCCATGGAAAGCCAGCTTGCAGCTGCCGTCATACAGCGTTTGTCCGTGGTCGGCGACATACATCATTGCCGTTGCGGCTGGCATAGCTTTCAACTGCGCGATGACCTGCGCAAGCAGCCAGTCGGTATAGAGAATCGCATTGTCATAGCTGTTATTGATTTCAGCCTTGAGTTTCAAATCGGTATAGGCCGGCTTGTCCACGCCAAACAGCGAGGGCCGGAAGCGATCGAACTGGCGCGGATAGCGCTGGCTGTAATTCCAGTGGCTGCCCAGCGTATGCAGCACGATCAGTTTTTTCCCGGCGGGATCCCGCATCGCCTGCGCCAACGGCGCAAGCAGCACCTCGTCATGGCTGGAGTCGTTCCTGAATCCGCCCAGGTTGAAGAAGCGGGTGACGTCCGCTTCCTTGGCAAACACCGATACCGGCGTATCGAATTCGCCGAACGACATCTGGTTGGAAAGCCAGAATGTCTTGTAGCCCGCTTCCTTGTAAGCCGACAGGAAGGATTTCTCGGAAAACCCGGCGCGCAGGCTCTGCATTGCCGGCTTGCGCGACAGGATGACCGGCACCGACAGGCGCGTCGCCGAAACGGGTGTGATCAGGTCGCTGAAGCTCACCAGATTGCGCTCCAGTTCAAGCAGGGGGTTGGTGTGGCGGGAATAACCGTTCAGGCTCCACCGGTCCGCGCGGGAGGACTCGCCGAGCACCATGACTACTACCTCCGGCGACCTGGCGCCCGTGTCCTGACGGGCATGAAACCGGAATGCGTCGCTGCGCCCGGCCAGCTGGCTCAGGTAGCGCCGTTCCCGCCAGAATGCATAGGCCTGAAATCCCAGCCCGTAAGGCCAGCTGCTCGCCAGGAGCGGAACGTTCACCGATATCCGCGCCCATGCGGGCAGTTGATGGTGTTCGGGCGTCGATGCCTGGCGCAGCGCCGGGCTTGAGCCCGAAACTGCCGCTCCGCCGTAAAGCCAGACGGCCGCGCCGACGCAAAATGCAGCCAGCACGATCCGCCGCGAGGCGCCGCGCCAGTCAAGCTCATGGTTACGCAGGGCTGCGCGCCAGACCAGCATGAACCAGCCGCACACCAGCAACAGCAGCGCAACCAGCAGCCACAGGCCGCCGCCTACAAATTCCAGCGCTTCCATTGGCCCCGTTTCCGCGATTACGCCAAGGTGGTGACTCGAGATGCCCTGCCCAAAGTACAGTTGCAGATAGACTTCCACCGGCAGCGCCAGAAAGGCAGGGAACAGTAGCAGATGAAAAAGCGCAGGGCGGCCGAACAGGGCCCAGACCGCCAGCCACGCCAGTAATGTTCCTCCCAGCACCGGCGCGGGGGCGGCCGGTGGCCTGCCAAGCAGCGCCGGCAGCAATGGCAATGCCGACAGCAACACGTAGCTGGACAGAATGAGACGCGAGGAAGGGTTGAAGGGGATGCGCATGCCGCGAAGCGAAAACGAGGTCCGCCATTATCCCGTAAAGCAACCCCATTTCCTGTGCGCCGGCGTGGGATTCCCGCACAAGGCCGTTCAAAGAACAGTTGACCCATGCTCTTGACAAGCATATACTCGCGAGTTCTCGAATTTAAGCTTTCCCGGCTTAAGCGCTCTTTGGTCCGCAACATCCCGCCCACGGCACGCTTTACGCCCTGCAGCTGAATCGAAAGCGTCATGAACGTCCTGTCCATGCGCAAGTTTCCCAAGTTTTCGTCCCCGAACCCGTCAGGTATTCGGGTTTGTGTCTTTAATGCAGTAATTTTGTTGGATTTGAAACGATGCCAACCATCAATCAACTGATTCGCCACCCGCGCGTTTCCGCCGCGGTGAAGAGCAAATCGCCGGCGCTGGAAAACAGCCCGCAAAAGCGCGGCGTCTGCACCCGCGTATACACCACGACCCCGAAGAAGCCGAACTCGGCGCTGCGTAAGGTCGCCAAGGTGCGTCTGACCAACGGTTTCGAAGTCATTTCGTATATCGGCGGTGAAGGCCACAACCTCCAGGAACACAGCGTCGTGCTGCTGCGCGGCGGCCGTGTGAAGGACTTGCCGGGTGTGCGTTACCACATGGTGCGCGGTGCACTGGATACCCAGGGCGTCAAGGACCGTAAGCAGGCCCGCTCGAAGTACGGCGCCAAGCGCGCCAAGGCTGGCAAGAAGTAATCGAATTTCCGCCGCAAGCCGGTGGAACAGGTATCGGCCCCCAATGGGTCGAGTAAGTGGTCAGTCTGCATGGCTGGCCGCGGGCGGGCAGCAAAGATCGCGCTGCAGCTCAACTGAAGATCGAAAGGAATTGAAATGCCACGTCGTCGTGAAGTACCCAAACGGGAAATCCTGCCGGATCCGAAATTCGGCAATGTTGATGTCGCCAAGTTCGTCAACACCCTGATGCTGTCGGGCAAGAAGTCGGTTGCCGAAAACATCATCTATGGCGCCTTCGAATACATCCAGAGCAAGTCGGGCAAGGACCCGCTGGAAGTGTTCTCCGCCGCGCTGTCCAACTGCAAGCCGATGGTCGAAGTCAAGTCCCGTCGCGTTGGCGGCGCCAACTACCAGGTGCCGGTTGAAGTGCGTCCGGTCCGTCGCGCCGCGCTGTCCATGCGCTGGCTGCGCGAAGCTGCCAAGAAGCGCAGCGAAAAATCGATGCCGCAGCGTCTGGGTGGCGAACTGATGGAAGCCGCCGAAGGCCGTGGCGGTGCGATGAAGAAGCGCGATGAAGTCCATCGCATGGCTGAAGCGAACAAGGCGTTCTCGCACTTCCGCTTCTAAGAATAGAGAGAGCCCGCAGCCGCGCTGCGCGCAGCGGGTTTCCATCTCTGCAATCTGTACGAAGCCGGGCACATTTTTCAATGAGTTTTCACTGAATTAATGGCGCCCGGTTTTGTTCATTAAACGATTTAGGATCAATCATGGCTCGCAAGACCCCCATTGAGCGTTACCGCAACATCGGCATTTCCGCTCACATCGACGCAGGCAAGACGACCACCACCGAACGCGTGCTGTACTACACCGGCGTCAATCACAAGATTGGCGAAGTGCATGACGGCGCAGCGACCATGGACTGGATGGAGCAGGAGCAGGAACGCGGCATCACCATTACTTCCGCAGCAACGACCTGCTTCTGGAAGGGCATGGGCAACAACTTCCCAGAGCACCACATCAACATCATCGACACCCCGGGCCACGTCGACTTCACCATTGAAGTTGAGCGCTCGATGCGCGTGCTCGACGGCGCGTGCATGGTTTACTGCGCAGTCGGCGGCGTGCAGCCGCAGTCGGAAACCGTATGGCGCCAGGCCAACAAGTACAAGGTGCCCCGTCTGGCGTTCGTCAACAAGATGGACCGTACCGGCGCGAACTTCTTCAAGGTCTATGACCAGATGCGCGCTCGCCTGAAGGCAAACCCGATCCCGCTGCAGATCCCCATCGGCGCGGAAGAGAACTTCCAGGGCGTGGTCGACCTCGTCAAGATGAAGGCCATCTACTGGGACGACGCTTCGCAGGGCATGAAATTCGAATACCGCGACATCCCGACCGATCTGGTTGACCAGGCCAACGAGTGGCGCGAAAAGATGGTCGAAGCCGCTGCCGAAGCGACCGAAGAGCTGATGAACAAGTATCTCGAGGAAGGCGAACTGACCGAAGCCGAGATCAAGAGCGCGCTGCGCCAGCGCACCATCGCCGGTGAAATCGTGCCGATGATGTGCGGCACCGCGTTCAAGAACAAGGGCGTGCAGGCCATGCTGGACGGCGTGATCGAATACCTGCCGTCGCCAGTGGACATCCCGCCGGTTTCCGGCCTGGACGAAAACGACGAGCCGGTCACCCGCAAGGCGGAAGACGACGAGAAGTTCTCGGCGCTGGCATTCAAGATCATGACCGACCCGTTCGTCGGCCAGCTGATCTTCTTCCGCGTCTACTCGGGCACCATCAAGTCGGGCGACACCGTGTTCAACCCGGTGAAGAACAAGAAAGAGCGTCTCGGTCGTATCCTGCAGATGCACGCCAACCAGCGTGAAGAAATCAAGGAAGTCCGCGCCGGCGACATCGCCGCTGCAGTCGGCCTGAAGGATGCAACCACCGGCGAAACCCTGTGCGATCCGGCATCCGTGATCACCCTGGAGCGCATGGTGTTCCCGGAGCCGGTGATTTCGCAGGCCGTCGAGCCGAAGACCAAGGCCGACCAGGAAAAAATGGGCCTGGCGCTGAACCGCCTGGCACAGGAAGATCCGTCGTTCCGCGTGCGTACCGACGAAGAGTCGGGCCAGACCATCATCGGTGGTATGGGCGAGCTGCACCTGGAGATCATCGTCGACCGTATGCGTCGTGAGTTCAACGTCGAGGCAACCGTCGGCAAGCCGCAGGTTGCGTACCGCGAAACCATCCGCAAGTCGGTTTCCGACGTGGAAGGCAAGTTCGTCAAGCAGTCCGGTGGTCGCGGTCAGTACGGCCACGCGGTTGTGACGGTCGAGCCGCAGGAGCAGGGCAAGGGCTTCGAGTTCATCGACGCCATCAAGGGCGGCGTGATTCCTCGCGAATTCATCCCCGCAGTTGAAAAGGGTGTCCGCGAATCGCTGAACAACGGCGTGATGGCCGGCTACCCGGTGGTTGACGTGAAAGTCACGCTGACCTTCGGTTCCTACCATGACGTTGACTCGAACGAAAATGCATTCCGCATGGCCGGTTCGATGGCATTCAAGGAAGCTTGCCGCAAGGCCAGCCCGGTCATCCTCGAGCCGATGATGGCCGTGGAAGTGGAAACGCCGGAAGACTACGCCGGTACCGTGATGGGCGACCTGTCGTCCCGCCGCGGCATGGTGCAGGGCATGGATGAGATCGCCGGCGGTGGCGGCAAGATCATCAAGGCTGAAGTGCCTCTGTCGGAAATGTTTGGCTACTCGACCACGCTGCGTTCCGCAACCCAGGGTCGTGCAACCTACACGATGGAATTCAAGCACTACGCCGAAGCGCCGAAGAATGTCACCGAGGCAATCATCAGCGCCAAGAGCAAGTAATACACGCTTTCCGGCCCCGATAGAACGGGGCCGGACTTTTGCAGTCACAGACATCGTTCTTTTTGAAGGAAGAATCAAATGGCAAAGAGTAAATTCGAGCGGACCAAACCGCACGTGAACGTTGGCACCATCGGCCACGTCGACCATGGCAAGACCACGCTGACCGCGGCAATCGCAACGGTTCTGTCGGCCAAGTTCGGCGGCGAAGCAAAGAAATACGACGAGATCGACGCAGCGCCGGAAGAGAAGGCACGCGGCATCACTATCAACACCGCTCACGTCGAATACGAAACCCAGAACCGCCACTACGCGCACGTTGACTGCCCGGGCCACGCCGACTATGTGAAGAACATGATCACCGGCGCCGCCCAGATGGACGGCGCGATCCTGGTGTGTTCCGCAGCCGACGGCCCGATGCCGCAGACCCGCGAGCACATCCTGCTGGCGCGTCAGGTTGGCGTTCCGTACATCATCGTCTACCTGAACAAGTGCGACATGGTCGACGACGAAGAGCTGCTGGAACTGGTGGAAATGGAAGTGCGCGAGCTGCTGTCGAAGTACGAGTTCCCTGGCGACGACCTGCCCATCATCAAGGGTTCGGCCAAGCTGGCGCTGGAAGGCGACAAGGGCCCGCTGGGCGAGCAGTCGATCATGGCGCTGGCCGATGCGCTGGACAGCTACATCCCGACGCCTGACCGTGCCGTTGACGGCGCGTTCCTGCTGCCGGTGGAAGACGTGTTCTCGATCTCTGGCCGCGGCACGGTTGTGACCGGTCGCGTCGAGCGCGGCATCGTCAAGGTTGGCGAAGAGATCGAAATCGTTGGTATCCGCGACACCCAGAAGACCACCTGCACGGGCGTGGAAATGTTCCGCAAGCTGCTGGACCAGGGTCAGGCTGGCGACAACGTTGGCGTTCTGCTGCGCGGCACCAAGCGTGAAGACGTCGAGCGCGGCCAGGTTCTGGCCAAGCCGGGTTCGATCAAGCCGCACAAGCACTTCACCGGCGAGATCTATGTTCTGTCGAAAGACGAGGGCGGCCGTCACACCCCGTTCTTCAACAACTATCGCCCGCAGTTCTACTTCCGTACCACGGACGTGACCGGTTCGATCGAGCTGCCGAAGGATAAGGAAATGGTCATGCCTGGCGACAACGTGTCGATCACCGTGATGCTGATCAACCCGATCGCGATGGAAGAAGGTCTGCGTTTTGCAATCCGCGAAGGTGGCCGTACCGTCGGCGCCGGCGTCGTTGCAAAAATCATGGACTAATTGCAGTAAATAAAAGTCATTTGACTAAACATCACCGCGGACGCCAAGCCGTCCGCGGTTCGCTCTTTTAAGGATAATTCCCATGTCGACCCCAGTTACCAAGCTGAACCAGAAAATCCGCATCCGCCTGAAGGCATTCGACTATCGCCTGATCGACCAGTCCGCACTGGAAATCGTTGACACCGCCAAGCGTACCGGCGCCGTCGTCAAGGGTCCGGTTCCCCTGCCGACCCGCATCCAGCGCTACGACATCCTGCGTTCCCCGCACGTCAACAAGACTTCGCGCGACCAGTTCGAAATCCGTACCCACGTTCGTCTGATGGACATCGTCGATCCGACCGACAAAACCGTTGACGCTCTGATGAAACTCGACCTGCCGGCTGGCGTCGACGTCGAAATCAAGCTGCAATAAGTCGTTTTTTCGTCGCGCAGGGCTTTGACTTCATCAACTTTCTGTTGTATGGAGCAAAGTCCCGCGTTATAATTGCCGGCTTAGTTTAAGGCCGGCGTCGTTATTTGCGGCGTCGGTAGCCAAGTAGTACAAACATCAGCCCCACCCAATCGCAGGTGGGAATGGAGAAAAAATGAACCAAGATCAAGGCCAAGGCCTGGTTGGTCGCAAGGTTGGCATGATGCGCATCTTCACGGATGACGGGGATACCATTCCCGTTACCGTGCTGGACGTGTCCAACAACCGCGTGACTCAAATCAAAACGCCTGAAACAGACGGCTACACCGCTGTTCAGGTCGCATTCGGTCAGCGTCGCGCTTCGCGTGTGAACAAGGCAGCCGCCGGTCACTACGCAAAAGCAGGCGTCGAAGCTGGCACCGTCCTGAAGGAATTCCGCGTCAGCGCAGAACGCATCGCCGAACTGAAGGTTGGCGACGTCGTTCCTGTCAGCCTGTTCGAAGTGGGTCAGAAAGTGGACGTGCAGGGCACCTCCATCGGTAAGGGCTACGCCGGTACCATCAAGCGCTACAACTTCTCGTCGGGCCGTGCAACCCACGGTAACTCCCGTTCGCACAACGTGCCGGGTTCGATCGGTATGGCGCAGGATCCGGGTCGTGTTTTCCCAGGTAAGCGCATGACCGGTCACATGGGTGACGTCACCGTGACGACCCAGAACCTCGAAATCGCACGTATCGACGCCGAGCGCCAGCTGCTGCTGGTCAAGGGTGCCGTTCCTGGCGCCAAGAACGGCCAGGTCGTGGTTTTCCCGGCTGTCAAAGTCAAAGCTAAGAAGGGAGCATAAACGATGGAACTCAAGCTCCTGAACGACCAGGGCCAGGCTGCATCGAACGTTGCTGCGCCGGACACCATTTTCGGTCGCGACTACAACGAAGCGCTGATTCATCAGATCGTGGTGGCTTATCAAGCCAACGCCCGTAGCGGCAACCGCAAGCAGAAGGACCGCGAAGAGGTCAAGCACACTACCAAGAAGCCGTGGCGTCAAAAGGGTACGGGCCGCGCTCGTGCCGGTATGTCGTCCTCGCCGCTGTGGCGTGGAGGCGGCCGGATTTTCCCGAATTCGCCGGAAGAAAACTTCACCCACAAGGTCAACAAGAAGATGTATCGCGCAGGTATCTGCTCGATCCTGTCTCAGCTGGCCCGTGAAGACCGTTTGTCCATTATTGAAGACCTGTCGGTCGATGCGCCCAAGACCAAACTGCTGGCGCAGAAGCTGAAGGGCATGGGGCTGGACTCCGTGCTGGTGATCACTGACAACCTTGATGAAAACCTGCTGCTGGCATCGCGTAACCTGCCGCATGTGCTGGTTTGCGAGCCGCGCCACGCCGATCCGGTGTCGCTGGTTCATTACAAGAAGATCCTGATCACCAAGGCCGCACTGGCCAAGATTGAGGAGATGCTGGCATGAACAACGTTAAACACAGCGAAGAGCGCCTGCTGAAGGTACTGCTGGCCCCGGTCATTTCCGAGAAGGCCACCTTCGTCGCCGAGAAAAACGAGCAAGTCGTTTTCCTGGTCACGCCTGACGCCAACAAGCTCGAGATCAAAGCCGCCGTCGAGATGCTGTTCAAGGTCGAAGTGGAATCGGTTCAGGTTGCAAACCGCGCTGGCAAGCAAAAGCGCGCAGGCCGTTTCATGGGCCGTCGCAACCACACCCGCCGCGCCTTCGTCAGCCTGAAGCCCGGTCAGGAAATCAATTTCACCGAGGAGGCTAAATAATGGCTCTCGTTAAAATGAAACCAACCTCGCCGGCACGGCGCGGTATGGTCAAGGTGGTAACGCCCGACCTGTACAAGGGTCGTCCGTTTGCTGCCCTGGTCGAAAAGAAGTCCAAGACCGCTGGTCGTAACAACAACGGTCACATCACCACCCGTCATATCGGTGGTGGTCACAAGCAGCACTATCGCGTGGTTGATTTCCGTCGCAACAAGGACGGCATCCCGGCGAAGGTCGAGCGTATTGAATACGATCCGAACCGCAGCGCGCATATTGCACTGCTGTGCTACGCCGACGGCGAGCGCAAGTACATCATTGCTACCAAGGGTATGTCCGTTGGTGACACCGTGATGAACGGTTCCGAGGCGCCAATCAAGTCGGGTAACTGCCTGCCGCTGCGCAACATCCCGGTCGGCACCACGATGCATTGCGTCGAAATGTTGCCAGGCAAGGGTGCCCAGATGGCGCGTACCGCTGGCGCTGGCGTCGTGCTGATGGCACGCGAAGGCACCTACGCTCAGGTTCGCCTGCGTTCCGGTGAAGTGCGCCGCGTGCACATCGAGTGCCGCGCGACGGTTGGCGAAGTCGGCAACGGCGAGCACAACCTGCGCAAGATCGGTAAGGCCGGTGCAATGCGCTGGCGCGGTGTCCGTCCGACGGTTCGTGGTGTGGTCATGAACCCGATCGATCACCCGCACGGTGGTGGTGAAGGCCGTACCGCAGCTGGTCGTCATCCGGTATCGCCATGGGGTCAACAGACCAAGGGCAAGAAGACGCGTCGCAACAAGCGCACGACTTCGATGATCGTCTCTCGCCGCGGCAAGAAATAAGGATAAACCATGACACGTTCATTGAAAAAAGGGCCGTTTTGCGACGCCCACCTGGTGAAAAAAGTCGAGGCTGCCCAGGCGACCAAGGACAAGAAGCCCATCAAGACCTGGTCCCGTCGTTCGACCATCATGCCGGACTTCATCGGTCTGACCATCGCGGTTCACAACGGCAAGCAGCACGTGCCTGTGTATGTTTCCGAGAACATGGTCGGTCACAAGCTCGGCGAATTCGCACTGACCCGTACGTTCAAGGGCCATGCGGCTGACAAGAAGGCTAAGAAATAGGTCCGATATGGAAACTAAAGCTATCCTCCGTGGCGTGCGCCTGTCGGCCCAAAAAGGCCGCCTTGTCGCCGATCTGATCCGCGGCAAAAAAGTTGATCAGGCTCTCAATATCCTGCAGTTCAGCCCGAAGAAGGGCGCTGTGATCATCAAGAAGGTTCTGGAGTCCGCTATTGCGAACGCCGAGCACAATGATGGCGCGGATATCGACGAGCTGAAAGTTACGACCATCTACGTCGAGAAGGCTTCCGTATTGAAGCGCTTCACCGCACGTGCTAAGGGCCGTGGCGATCGTATCTCTAAACAATCCTGTCACATTTTCGTGACTGTCGGTAACTAAGGAGTCGCGATGGGACAGAAGATACATCCAACCGGTTTCCGTCTTGCAGTGAGCCGCAACTGGGGCTCGCGCTGGTACGCCGGCAACAGCAACTTCGCCAGCATGCTGGGCGAAGACCTGAAAGTGCGCGCTTACCTGAAGAAGAAGCTGAAGAACGCATCCGTCGGCCGCATCGTCATCGAGCGTCCTGCCAAGAACGCCCGCATCACGATTTACAGCTCGCGTCCTGGCGTTGTCATCGGCAAGAAGGGTGAAGACATCGAAGTGCTGAAGTCGGCGCTGACCAAGATGATGGGCGTGCCCGTGCACGTCAACATCGAGGAAATCCGCAAGCCGGAAACCGATGCACAGCTGATCGCCGATTCGATTGCTCAGCAACTCGAGAAGCGCATCATGTTCCGCCGCGCCATGAAGCGTGCGATGCAGAACGCAATGCGTCTGGGCGCCCAGGGCATCAAGATCATGTCGTCCGGTCGTCTGAACGGCATCGAGATTGCCCGTACCGAATGGTATCGCGAAGGCCGTGTGCCCCTGCACACCCTGCGCGCTGACATCGACTACGGCTTCGGCGAAGCGGAAACCACCTACGGCATCATCGGTATCAAGGTATGGGTCTACAAGGGTGATCGTCTCGCAAGCGGCGAAGCTCCGACCATCGAGACGCCGGCTGATGACGACAAGAAGCGCCGCGGTCCGCGTCGCGATGATGGCAAGCCAGGCTCCGGACGTCCTCCGGCACGCGGCCGCCGTCCTGAAGGTCAGGCAGCAGCGCCTGCTGCTCCTGGCGCTCCGGGCGCAGCCAAGCGTGTACGCGCTACCAAGGCAGGAGAATAAACATGCTGCAACCAGCACGCAGAAAATATCGTAAAGAGCAGAAAGGCCGCAACAAGGGCATTTCTCACGAGCGCGGCACTGCCGTGTCGTTCGGTGAATTCGGCCTGAAGGCCGTCGGCCGCGGCCGCATCACCGCACGTCAGATCGAAGCAGCGCGTCGTGCCATGACCCGTCACATCAAGCGTGGCGGCCGGATCTGGATCCGTGTTTTCCCAGACAAGCCGATTTCCAACAAGCCGGCTGAAGTTCGTATGGGTAACGGTAAAGGTAACCCGGAATACTACGTCGCCGAAATCCAGCCGGGCAAAGTCCTGTATGAGATGGACGGTGTGGATGAATCCCTGGCGCGCGAGGCATTCCGCCTGGCCGCAGCCAAACTGCCGCTGATGACGACTTTCGTTGTCCGCCAGGTTGGCCAATAATCGGAGTGACATATGAAAGCATCTGAACTCCTCGGAAAAGACACGGCAGCCCTGAACAAGGAACTGACCGACCTGCTGAAGGCACAGTTCAGCCTGCGCATGCAGATCGCAACGCAGCAGCTGAGCAACACTTCGCAGCTGAAGAAAGTGCGTCGCGACATTGCACGTGTCAAGACTGTACTGAACCAGCAGAAAGGCGCCACGAAATGAACGACCAAGTTAAACAAACTCCCAAGCGGACGCTGATCGGCGAAGTCGTCTCTGACAAGATGGACAAGAGCGTCACTGTGCTGATCAAGCGCCAGATGAAGCACCCGCTGTACGGCAAGATCATCGAGCGCTCGAAGAAATATCATGCGCACGACGAATCGAACCAGGTCAAGGCAGGTGATGTCGTTGAAATCCAGGAAGGTCGTCCGATTTCCAAGACCAAGTCCTGGACTGTCACCCGCGTGGTACAAGCAGCACAAATCGTGTAATTGGGTATTGCAGATTCAGCGACGAGCTGACATAATGCTTGGCTTCCCCGGGTAATGATTTTCTGCCCGGGGAAATCGCTTTTCTGCAGTAGCATTGAACAGCAAGTAGTTTTGGAAATCGTCCACCTAATCGGCGCCCTTTTGCTTAAAGAGTGCTGACGGGACCAAGACTGACCGTGAAGTCCGCATTGTGCGGATGAGCGGGTAAAGTTGGGAAAGAAAATATCATGATTCAAACTGAAAGCCGGCTCGAAGTAGCCGACAATACCGGCGCGCGCGAAGTTTTGTGCATCAAGGTCCTGGGTGGTTCCAAGCGCCGCTATGCAAGCATCGGCGACATCATCAAGGTCACCGTCAAGGAAGCCACGCCCCGTGGTCGCGTCAAAAAGGGTGAGATCTACAACGCAGTCGTCGTTCGTACCGCCAAAGGCGTGCGTCGTCAGGACGGCTCGTTGGTGAAGTTCGATGGCAACGCCGCGGTGTTGCTGAATGCAAAGCTGGAGCCGATTGGTACGCGTATTTTTGGACCGGTTACACGTGAGCTGCGCACTGAGCGCTTCATGAAAATCGTCTCCCTCGCACCAGAAGTTCTGTAAGGAGTCGACATGAGCAACATTCGAAAAGGCGACGAAGTCATCGTCCTGACCGGTAAAGACAAAGGCAAGCGCGGCACCGTCGCGCAGCGCGTCAGCGCAGATTACGTTGTTGTGGAAGGCGTAAACGTTGCCAAGAAGGCGACCAAGCCGAACCCGATGGCGGGTACCACTGGCGGCATCGTCGACAAGTTGATGCCAATTCACGTGTCCAACGTCGCGTTGTTCAACGCAACGTCGGGCAAGGCAGATCGCGCGGGCTCCAAGGTTGTGGATGGCAAGAAAGTCCGCACCTTCAAGTCCAATGGCGAAGTCGTTAAGGCATAAAGATCATGGCACGTTTCCAGCAGCAATATAAAGAAAGAGTCGTTGGCGAGCTGACCGAGAAGTTCGGTTACAAGTCGCCGATGGAAGTGCCGCGTTTGCTGAAGATCACCCTGAACATGGGTCTGTCCGAAGCCGTGGCTGACAAGAAGATCATCGAGCACGCCGTCGGCGACCTGACCAAGATCGCTGGTCAGAAGCCAGTGGTAACCAAGGCTCGCAAGGCAATCGCAGGTTTCAAGATCCGCGAAGGCTATCCGATCGGTTGCATGGTGACCCTGCGCGGCGCCCGCATGTACGAATTCCTGGATCGCTTCATCACCGTCGCGCTGCCGCGCGTCCGTGACTTCCGTGGCGTGTCCGGTCGTGCATTCGACGGTCGTGGCAACTACAACATCGGTGTGAAAGAGCAGATCATCTTCCCCGAGATCGAGTACGACAAGATTGACGCACTGCGTGGCATGAACATCAGCATCACCACGACTGCGAAGACCGACGACGAAGCAAAAGCGCTTCTCGCCGCATTTAAATTCCCGTTCAGAAACTGAGGTTGCCATGGCAAAACTCTCACTGATTAACCGTGAAAAGAAGCGTGCCGACCTGGTGGCGAAATATGCCGGCAAGCGCGCTGAACTGAAGGCAATCATTGACGACCAATCGAAGTCGGAAGAAGAGCGCTACGAAGCGCGCCTGAAATTGCAGGCGCTGCCACGTAACTCGGCTCCGACCCGCCAACGTAATCGTTGCGCACTCACCGGTCGTCCACGTGGCACCTTCCGTAAGTTCGGGCTTGCCCGCACGAAGCTCCGTGAAATCGCCATGCGTGGCGAAATCCCGGGCATGACCAAAGCCAGCTGGTAATAGGAGAACAAGCAATGAGTATGAGCGATCCTATCGCCGATATGCTGACCCGTATTCGCAATGCGCAAGGCGTGAAGAAGACCACGGTCGTAATGCCGTCGTCCAAAGTCAAGGTTGCTATTGCCAACGTCCTGAAGGACGAGGGTTACATTGAGGATTTTGCTGTCGCAGAAGCAGACGGCAAAGCAGAACTGAAAATCGGTTTGAAATATTACGCCGGCGCCCCGGTTATCGAGCGCCTGCAGCGGGTGTCCCGCCCTGGCCTGCGTATCTACAAGGGCAAGGACGACATCCCCAGCGTGATGAACGGCCTCGGTGTGGCCATCGTGTCGACCCCGAAGGGCGTCATGACTGACCGCAAAGCGCGCGCAACCGGTGTCGGTGGCGAAATCATTTGCTACGTGGCCTAAGGAGAAGAAACATGTCTCGTGTAGGTAAAATGCCGATAGCACTGCCGCAGGGCGCGGAAGCGACCATCGCCGCAGATCAGATCACCGTCAAGGGCCCGCTGGGCACGCTGACCCAGGAGCTCAAGGGCAACCTGGTTCGCATCACCAACGACAATGGCACGCTGAATTTCGAAGCCGCCAACGAAAGCCGCGAAGCCAACGCGATGTCCGGCACGCTGCGCGCGCTGGTCAACAACATGGTTGTTGGCGTCACCAAAGGCTTCGAGCGCAAGCTGAACCTGGTGGGCGTGGGCTACCGTGCTCAAGTTCAGGGCAACAGCCTGAACCTGTCGCTGGGTTTCTCGCATCCGGTCGTGCACCAGATGCCGGAAGGCGTGACTGCAACCGCTGCGACACCGACCGAAATCGTGATCAAGGGCGCTGACAAGCAGCGCGTTGGTCAGGTCGCTGCCGAAGTGCGCGCATACCGTCCTCCCGAGCCGTACAAAGGCAAGGGCGTTCGCTACGCAGATGAGCGCGTAGTGATTAAAGAAACCAAGAAGAAGTAACAGGGGCTGACGATGGACAAGAAACAATCACGTCTGCGTCGCGGACGTCAGACTCGCGCGAAAATCGCCGAGCTGAAAGTAAATCGCCTGGCAGTGCACCGTACCAACTCGCATATCTATGCGCAAGTCATTGGTCCGGACGCCAAGATCCTGGCATCGGCTTCCACGCTGGAAGCCGAAGTGCGGCAGCAGCTGGCTGGCGAGTCGGGCAAGGGCGGCAACACCGCTGCTGCGGCTCTGGTAGGCAAGCGCGTGGCCGAGAAGGCCCTGCAAGCCGGTATCGCCGAAGTTGCATTCGACCGCTCCGGTTTCCGTTATCACGGCCGTGTCAAGGCAGTGGCAGAAGCCGCTCGCGAAGCCGGTCTGAAGTTCTAAGGAAGAATCGATATGGCAAAGATGCAATCGAAAATGCAAAGCGACAAGCCGGACGACGGCATGCGCGAGAAAATGATCGCGGTCAACCGTGTGACCAAAGTGGTCAAGGGCGGCCGTATCATGGGCTTCGCAGCGCTGGCAGTGGTAGGCGACGGCGATGGCCGTATCGGCATGGGCAAGGGCAAGTCGAAGGAAGTGCCAGTAGCCGTGCAGAAGGCAATGGAAGAAGCCCGTCGCAAGATGATCAAGGTCACCTTGAAGAACGGCACGCTGCAGCACACCGTGACCGGCAAGCATGGCGCTTCCTCGGTTCTGATGTCCCCGGCGAAAGACGGTACCGGCGTCATCGCCGGCGGCCCGATGCGCGCAATCTTTGAAGTGATGGGCGTGACGAACGTGGTGGCCAAGTCCAACGGTTCGACCAACCCCTACAACATGGTTCGCGCCACGCTGAACGGTCTGTCGAAAATGAATACCCCGTCGGAGATCGCTGCCAAGCGCGGCAAGTCCGTCGAAGAAATCCTGGGCTAAGGTGAACGACATGGCAAACACTATCAAAGTGCAACTGGTCAAAGGCCTGATCGGCACGCGTGAGTCGCATCGCGCCACCGTTCGCGGCCTGGGCCTGCGCGGTATTAATTCCGTTCGTGAACTTGAAGATACGCCGGCAGTGCGCGGCATGATCAACAAGGTTTCGTATCTCGTGAAAGTGGTGTCGTAAGCCCTCGGGCTTGCGCACGGAGCAAAGCATGGAACTGAACAACATTCAACCGGCAGATGGCGCCAAGCACGCAAAGCGTCGTGTCGGCCGCGGCATCGGCTCGGGTCTGGGCAAGACCGCAGGTCGCGGTCACAAGGGTCAGAAGTCCCGTTCGGGCGGCTTCCACAAGGTCGGCTTCGAAGGCGGTCAGATGCCTCTGCAGCGTCGCCTGCCGAAGCGTGGCTTCAAGTCGCTGGCAACCCCGTACAAAGCCGAAGTGCGCCTTTCCGATCTGGAAAAGCTGCCGGTCGGCGACGTTGACCTGCTGGCACTGAAGCAAGCTGGTGTGGTTTCCGAAATGGCTCGCGTCGTTCGCGTGATCGCTTCCGGTGAACTGACCAAGAAAGTCAGCCTGAAGGGTCTGATTGCAACCAAGGGCGCCAAAGCCGCAATCGAAGCCGCTGGCGGCTCCGTTGCTTAAATCGGCATCCTGATCGGAGTACCAATTGGCGACAACTCCTCAACTGGCCAAGGGTGCGGCAAGCGGGTTTCCGTGGAATCGTTTGTGGTTCCTGCTTGCGGCCCTGGTGGTATACCGCATTGGCGCGCACATTCCGGTGCCGGGCATTGACCCGACCCAGTTGGCGCAGCTGTTCAAGCAGAATCAGGGCGGTATTCTGGGGATGTTCAACATGTTCTCGGGCGGAGCGCTGTCGCGCTTCACGATTTTTGCGCTCGGGATCATGCCGTACATCTCGGCGTCCATCATCATGCAGTTGCTCACCGTGGTGTCTCCGCAGCTGGAAGCCATCAAGAAGGAAGGCGAGTCCGGACGGCGCAAGATCACGCAGTACACCCGTTACGGCACCCTGGTGCTGGGCACCTTTCAGGCGCTGGGCATTGCGGTTGCGTTGGAAGGGCAGGCGGGTCTGGTCATCGATCCCGGCTATGCATTCCGCTTCACGACGGTTGTCACGCTGATCACCGGCACCATGTTCCTGATGTGGCTCGGCGAGCAGATCACGGAGCGCGGCCTGGGTAACGGTATTTCGATCATCATCTTCGCGGGCATCGCAGCAGGTCTGCCGAGCGCGCTGGGTGGTTTGTTTGAACTGGTTCGCACCGGTTCGATGAGTGCGATCTCTGCAATCCTGATCTGCATCATCGTCGCCGCAGTGACCTTCCTGGTGGTGTTCATTGAACGCGGTCAGCGCAAGATCCTGGTGAACTATGCCAAGCGCCAGGTTGGCAACAAGATTTACGGCGGCCAGAGCAGCCATCTGCCGCTGAAACTGAATATGGCTGGCGTGATTCCGCCGATCTTTGCATCGTCGATCATCCTGTTTCCGGCAACGTTGACCAGCTGGTTCACCACAGGCGAGACCACGAATCCGTTCGTGCGCTTCCTGAAGGACCTGTCTGCCTCGCTGGCGCCGGGCGAGCCGATTCATGCGCTGCTGTATGCAGCTGCGATCGTGTTCTTCTGCTTCTTCTATACCGCTCTGGTATTCAACAGCAAGGAGACCGCGGACAACCTGAAGAAAAGCGGCGCCTTCGTGCCAGGTATTCGTCCAGGTGAGCAGACTGCGCGTTACATCGATCGCATCCTGATGCGTTTGACCCTGGCTGGCGCCGTGTACATCACCCTGGTGTGCCTGTTGCCTGAATTCCTGGTGGCGCGCTGGAAGGTGCCGTTCTACTTCGGTGGAACGTCGCTGCTGATTATCGTGGTGGTGACGATGGACTTCATGGCGCAGGTACAGAACTACGTCATGTCGCAGCAGTATGATTCGTTGCTTCGCAAGGCTAATTTCAAGGGCGGCATCCCGACGCGCTGAAGCGCCCAGGGCTGACAACAGATCGCATGGCAAAAGACGACGTTATTCAGATGCAGGGCGAGATTCTGGAGAATCTGCCGAATGCCACGTTTAGAGTGAAGTTGGAAAACGGGCATGTGGTGTTGGGACATATTTCCGGAAAGATGCGGATGAACTATATCCGCATCCTCCCGGGTGACAAGGTGACAGTGGAATTGACGCCTTATGATTTGAGTCGTGCACGTATCGTGTTCCGTACCAAGTAATTCAAACGAACCAAGAAACTGGAAGAGAGAGGGCAAAAATGAAAGTGCTCGCATCAGTCAAGCGGATCTGCCGCAACTGTAAGATCATCAAGCGCAAAGGCGTTGTTCGTGTTATCTGCATCGAACCGCGTCACAAGCAGCGCCAAGGTTAATTAACGTTATTGATCGAGGAATAACGAATGGCACGTATTGCAGGGGTTAATATCCCCAACCATCAGCACACCGTGATCGGCTTGACTGCGATTTATGGCATCGGCCGTCCCCGTGCAGAAGAAATCTGCGAAAAAACCGGCGTGGCGACCAACAAGAAGGTCAAAGACCTGGACGACAACGAGCTGGAAAAGCTGCGTGACGAAATCGGCAAGTTTGTTGTCGAAGGCGATCTGCGCCGTGAAGTCTCGATGAGCATCAAGCGTCTGATGGACCTGGGCTGCTATCGCGGTCTGCGTCATCGCAAGGGCTTGCCGGTTCGTGGTCAGCGTACCCGTACCAATGCACGTACCCGCAAAGGTCCGCGCAAGGCAGCACAATCGCTGAAGAAATAATCCACAGCAGCATCGGGATTCAAGGAAATCATTATGGCAAAAGCACCAAACAACGCCGCCGCTTCACGCGTGCGCAAGAAAGTCAAAAAGAACGTTGCCGAAGGCATTGCGCACATCCACGCATCCTTCAACAACACCATCATCACGATCACTGATCGTCAGGGCAATGCATTGTCGTGGGCAACCTCGGGCGGCGCAGGCTTCAAGGGTTCGCGTAAGTCGACCCCGTTCGCAGCGCAGGTCGCAGCGGAAGCAGCCGGCAAGGTGGCAGTGGAGTTTGGTGTGAAGAACCTGGAAGTCCGCATCAAGGGCCCAGGTCCTGGCCGCGAATCCGCCGTGCGCGCTCTGAACAACCTGGGTATCAAGATCACCCAGATCCAGGACGTGACCCCGGTTCCGCACAACGGCTGCCGTCCGCCGAAGCGTCGTCGTATCTAAGTCGCTTCTCGCAGCAGCAGGCAATTCGTAGTACTATGTTTGCCCGCCAGAAATTCGAGGCGGGCTTTCTTCTTAAGACCACCGTTCGGTTGCGGCATGACCGGACTAGCGCCTGGCACATGGACTGAACCATGAGCCCGGGGCGTCAAACCTAAGGAAATTCTCGTGGCACGTTATATCGGACCAAAAGTAAAGCTGTCCCGCCGTGAAGGCACCGACCTGTTCCTGAAGAGCGCACGCCGCTCGGCAGACTCCAAAGGCAAGATGGATTCCAAGCCTGGCCAGCATGGCCGGACTTCCGGTGTCCGCACCTCCGACTACGGCAACCAGCTGCGTGAAAAGCAGAAGGTCAAGCGCATGTACGGCATCCTCGAGCGTCAGTTCCGCCGCTACTTCGCAGAAGCCGACCGTCGCAAGGGCAACACCGGCGAGACCCTGCTGAAGCTGCTGGAAGCACGCCTGGACAACGTCGTCTACCGCATGGGCTTCGGCTCGACCCGCGCAGAAGCGCGTCAGCTGGTGTCGCACAAGGCGTTCACCGTGAACGGTATCGTGGTCAACATCGCTTCCTACCAGGTCAAGCCGGGCGACGTCGTCGCTGTCCGTGAGAAGGCCAAGAAGCAGACCCGTATCGTCGAAGCCCTGTCGCTGGCCGAACAGATCGGCATGCCGTCGTGGGTTGCGGTCGACAGCAAGAAGATGGAAGGTACGTTCAAGTCGCTGCCGGAGCGTAGCGACATCGCTGGCGACGTCAACGAATCGCTGATCGTCGAACTGTACAGCCGTTAATCCGCGCAGTATCGCAGTCATTGTAGTAGCCTCCCGCCCGCCACACTCGTGGCGGGCTTTCTCGTAATGCCATCAGCCTTATCGGTGTAATGAGCCGAGGGTATTGAAAAGGACATTCCATGCAAAACAGCCTGTTGAAACCCCGTATCATCGAAGTAGAAGCACTTGGCGCCGGCCATGCGAAAGTCGTCATGGAACCGTTCGAGCGCGGCTACGGCCACACGCTCGGCAATGCGCTGCGCCGCGTGCTGCTGTCTTCGATGGTCGGCTATGCGCCGACCGAAGTCACCATCGCCGGTGTCGTGCACGAGTATTCGTCGCTGGACGGCGTGCAGGAAGACGTGGTCGACATGCTGCTGAACCTGAAGGGCGTGGTCTTCAAGCTGCATAACCGCGATGACGTGACCCTGACCCTGAAAAAGGATGGCGAAGGCGCCGTGCTGGCTTCCGACATCGACCTGCCGCATGACGTCGAGCTGGTCAATCCGGATCATGTGATCGCTCACCTGACCGCTGGCGGCAAGCTGGACATGCAGATCAAGGTCGAGAAGGGCCGCGGCTATGTGCCGGGCAATGTGCGCCGTCTGGCGGAAGACACCAACAAGACCATCGGCCGCATCATTCTGGATGCATCGTTCTCGCCGGTGCGCCGCGTGTCGTATGCCGTCGAGTCCGCTCGCGTGGAGCAGCGTACCGACCTGGACAAGCTGGTGATCAACATCGAAACCAACGGCGTGATCTCGCCGGAAGAAGCGATCCGTCAGTCGGCTCGCGTTCTGGTTGATCAGCTCAATGTGTTCGCCGCACTGGAAGGCACCGAAGCCGCCGCCGAAGCGCCTTCCCGCGCACCGTCGGTCGATCCTATCCTGCTGCGTCCGGTCGACGACCTGGAACTGACGGTCCGTTCCGCCAACTGCCTGAAAGCCGAAAACATTTACTACATCGGCGATCTGATCCAGCGCAGCGAGAACGAACTGCTGAAAACGCCTAACCTGGGCCGCAAGTCGCTCAACGAAATCAAGGAAGTTCTTGCTTCGCGCGGCCTGACCCTGGGCATGAAACTGGAAAACTGGCCGCCCGCTGGCCTGGAGAAGTAATTCGTAGCGTGAAATAGCTGGAGGCACCGCGTGCCTTCGGCTATCATGCTGCACTCTTTAATTTTTAAACCCTGCTTACCGGTCCGCGACGCCTGATGGCGCCGATAGAAGAACTGGAATCAAACTCAAAACCGAAAGGAATCACCATGCGTCATCGTCACGGCCTTCGCAAGCTGAACCGTACCTCTTCCCACCGTCTGGCCATGCTGCGCAACATGACTGTTTCGCTGCTGCGCCACGAAGCCATCAAGACCACCCTGCCGAAAGCCAAGGAACTGCGCCGCGTCGTCGAGCCCATCCTGACCCTGGGCAAGACCGACTCGCTGGCCAACAAGCGCTTGGCATTCTCCCGCCTGCGCGACCGCGAGATGGTCGTCAAGCTGTTCGCTGAACTGGGCCCGCGCTATGCAAACCGCAACGGCGGCTACCTGCGCATCCTGAAGATGGGCTTCCGCGTTGGCGACAATGCACCGATGGCCTTCATCGAACTGGTCGACCGTCCGGAAACCACCGAAGCAGTGGAAGACACCAGCGCCGAGTAAGAACAGCGCCGCAAGGCGTTTCTCGTAGCCGTTGTACAATCGAAAGCCAGGCACTTGCCTGGCTTTTGTCGTTACTGAACTGGCAGAACGTTCAGGGTAACGACATCATCAGCGGCATTCCTGCCGCATCAAGGAAATCTGATCTGCATGCGCGCATCCGCCATTCTTTCCGTTGAAGATCTTCACAAGTCCTATGGCAGTGGAGCATCCCGCCATACCATCATCGATGGCCTTTCCTTCTCGCTGCGGCGAGGCGAATGCTATGGCCTGCTCGGTCCGAACGGCGCCGGCAAGACCACGACCCTACGCCTGTGCCTGGGCCTGACCGAGCCCGACAGCGGTTATGTGACCCTGGTAGGCCGGCCGGTGCCCGACGATGCCCGTGCGGCGCGACTGCGTGTCGGCGTGGTGCCACAGGGAGACAACCTCGATCCCGATTTCACCGTTGCGGAAAACCTGCTGGTGTTCGGCCGCTATTTCGGCATTGCCGATGCGGTGATCCTGGAGCGCATCCCGCGCCTGCTGGAGTTTTCCAACCTCACGGCGAAGAAGGATGCCCGCATCAGCGAGCTGTCGGGCGGCATGCGGCGCCGGCTCACGCTGGCCCGCGCGCTGGTGAACGATCCTGACCTGATCTTCATGGACGAGCCCACTACCGGCCTCGATCCGCAGGCCCGGCACATGATCTGGGAGCGGCTGAAGGCGCTGCTCGCCGACGGCAAGACCATCCTGCTGACCACCCACTTCATGGATGAAGCCGAACGCCTGTGCGACCGCCTGGCCGTAATTGACCACGGCAGGATGATCGCCGAAGGCGGGCCGCGCGAGCTGATTGCCGCGCACATCGAGGCCCAGGTAATCGAAGCGTACGGCGAGAATGCGCTTGCCTGGGGCGAGGCGCATGGCCGCAGGCTGTCGGAGCGCTTCGAGATCAGCGGGGAAACCGTTTTCTGCTACACCAACAATGCGCAGCCGCTGCTCGACAGCCTGGCCACCGTCAGCGGCGTGCGCTACATTCATCGTCCGGCCAATCTGGAAGACCTGTTCCTGAAGCTGACTGGCCGCGAAATGAGGGACTGAGATGAGCACTACTGCACTCTATGCGCTGCCGGCATTCTCGCTGCGCTTCCTGCCGATCTGGCGCCGCAACTTTCTGGTCTGGAAAAAGCTGGCAGTGGCCAGCGTGCTGGGCAATATCGCCGACCCGCTGATTACGCTGATCGCCTTCGGTTACGGGCTGGGCAGCCTGCTGCAAACCATCAACGGCATTCCCTATATCCACTTCCTGGCGTCGGGCTCGATCTGCATGTCGGTGATGATGGCTTCCTCTTTCGAGTCGCTCTATTCGGCTTTCTCGCGCATGCATGTGCAGAAGACCTGGGAGGCGCTGCTCAATGCGCCGCTGGCGCTGGACGACGTGGTGCTGGCCGAGATGCTGTGGGCAGCCACCAAGTCGCTGTTCTCCGGCATTGCCATCCTGTGCGTGATGTTCCTGCTCGGCATAGGCCTGCATCCGCATACGCTGCTCACCTTGCCGCTGCTGTTCCTGATCGGCATGACCTTCGCCTCGCTGGGCCTGGTATTCAATGCCATTGCACAGGGCTATGATTTCTTCACCTACTATTTCACGCTGGTGCTGACACCGATGATCTTTCTGTCGGGCGTCTACTATCCGGTGGCGCAGCTGCCGGGCTGGCTGCAACTGGTGTCGCAATTCCTGCCGCTGGGCGCGGCGGTGAACCTGGTACGGCCGCTGATTCTGGGCACATGGCCGGCAACGCCGCTGGCGGACCTGGCCATCCTGCTGGTTTATTGCATCGGCGGGTTCTATCTGGCGACCATGCTGACCCGCAAGCGCCTGCTGAAATAGGCAAGGGCTGAGTAAGGAGTAGAAACATGGAACAGGCAATGCTCGTTCTGACCAATATGGCCGACGCCACGAGCGCGCGCGGTCTCGCCAGGGCGCTGGTGGAGCGCCGGCTTGCGGCCTGTGTCAATCTGTTGCCGGGCGTGCAGTCGGTGTACCGCTGGCAAGGCGCCGTCGAGGAAGCCGAGGAAGTGACCTTGCTGATCAAGACCAGCGTCGACCGTTACGATGAGCTGGAACAGGCAATCAGGCAACTGCATCCCTATGCGCTGCCGGAAGTGATTGCCGTGCCGGTGCAGGCCGGCTTGCAGCCCTATCTGGATTGGATCACGCAGGAAACCAGGAAAGACATCAATGCTTGACAAGGTACTACGCCATCGCGTGCCAGTATGGTTCGCGCTGCTTGCCCTGGTGCTGGGCCTGTTTGCGCCCGCTGCACGGGCTGCTGAAGATTACCTGGAACCGGAAGCGGCATTCCGCTTCGCCAGCCGGATGCTCGATCCCGGGACGATCGAAGTCACTTACCGGATCGCCGACGGTTATTACATGTATCGCGAGCGCTTCGCGTTCCGTGCCGAAGGCGCGACACTGGGCGAACCAGTGATCCCGCCGGGCAAGGTCAAGTTCGACGAGACGTTCCAGAAGGATGTCGAGACCTACAGGAAGACGGTGGTCATCACGATCCCGGTACAGGCGACCGGCCCATTCCTGCTGGTTGCCAGCAGCCAGGGCTGTGCCGACAAGGGCCTGTGCTATACGCCGATGGACTCCCAGGCCCGGCTGTCGCCTACCGGAGGCGGCGGCCTCCTGGCCGCGGCGCGCGGGCCGGATGCACAGGGTGCGCAGGGTAGCAGCTCCTCCGCTGCCGCAGTATTGCCGGACGCAGACTCCGAGATGGGGCGCATCGAATCCTCGCTGCGCAGCGGCCGCCTGCTGGCGATCATGCCGCTGTTCCTGCTGCTGGGGCTTGGGCTGTCGTTCACGCCCTGCGTGCTGCCCATGGTGCCCATTCTGTCTTTCATCATTGTCGGCGAGGGCGCAAAGGCGACCCGCCTGCGCGGCTTCCTGCTATCGGCCACCTACAGCCTGGGCATGGCGATCGTCTATACCCTGCTGGGCGTATCGGCCGGCCTGCTGGGCGAGGGACTGTCGGCGGCGCTGCAAAACCCCTGGATACTGTCCGCCTTCGCGCTGCTGATGGCCATGCTGTCGCTGTCCATGTTCGGTGTCTATCAGCTGCAGATGCCGGCCATGGTGCAGACGCGGCTGACCCAGCTTTCCGAAAAGCAGACCGCTGGCAAGCTGGCAGGCGTGTTCGTGATGGGCGCGCTGTCGGCGCTGATCGTCGGGCCCTGCGTGGCAGCGCCGCTGGCCGGCGCCTTGCTCTACATCAGCCAGACGCGCGACGTCGTGGTTGGCGGCAGCGCCCTGTTCGCAATGGCGGTCGGCATGAGCATTCCGCTGCTCGCCATTGGCCTGTCGGCAGGTACCTTGCTGCCGCGTGCTGGCGCCTGGATGGAGGCGGTGAAACGCTTCTTCGGCGTGCTGATGCTGGCAGTGGCGCTGTGGATGGTGGCGCCGGTGCTGCCGGGCTGGCTGCAGATGGCAGGCTGGGCCGCGCTCGGCATCGGCTATGGCGCATGGCTGATCATCCCGCGCGGCGCCGGCTGGCGCGGCAAGCTCGCGGGCTTGCTGTTCATGCTGCTGGGCGCGGTGGAACTGGCCGGGCTGGCAAGCGGCGGACGCGATCCGCTGGCGCCATTGGCGCACCTGGGCAGCGACCATCATGTCACCCGCTTCGAGCGCGTCCGCTCCATTGCCGAGCTCGACGCCGCACTGGCGCAGGCAAAAGCGCAGGGCAAGCCGGCGATGCTGGACTTCTATGCGGACTGGTGCGTCTCGTGCAAGGAAATGGAAAAGCTGACCTTTACCGATAACCGGGTGCGGCAACAGTTCGAAGGCATGGTGCTGCTGCAGGCCGACGTCACCGCCAACAATGCCGACGACCGGGCGCTGCTGAAGCGCTATCGCCTGTTCGGCCCGCCAGGCATCATCCTCTTCGGCAAGGATGGCGTGGAAGCCGCCCAGGGCCGCGTGATCGGGTATCAGGATGCCGATCGCTTCCTGCGCTCGCTGGCCCTGGTCAGCCGCTGACCTGCGGACAGGTAATTTGCATAATCGGTAAAAATCGTTGGAGCCGCGCCGGCACAGGCGCTATAGTTTTCATTTCTATAACAAGGCAAGGAGAGCAAGATGAGCTTACGTTTAGGCGATACCGCACCAGACTTCGAGCAGGATTCCTCGATCGGCCGCATCCGCTTCCACGAGTGGGCTGGCGACTCATGGGTAGTGCTGTTCTCCCACCCGGCCGACTTCACGCCGGTCTGCACCACCGAACTGGGCCTGACCGCCAAGCTGAAGTCGGAATTCGACAAGCGCAATGTCAAGGCGATTGCGCTGTCGGTCGACCCGGCCGAGAAGCATGTGGACTGGATCAAGGACATCGAGGAAACCCAGAAAACCGTGGTGGGCTTTCCCATCCTCGCCGACGCCGACAAGACCGTGGCGACGCTGTACGACATGATCCACCCGGAGCAGTCCGAAACCATGACGGTGCGCTCGCTGTTCGTGATCGACCCGAAGAAGAAAGTGCGCCTGATCATCACCTACCCGATGAGCACCGGCCGCAATTTCGATGAGGTGCTGCGCGTCATCGATGCGCTGCAGCTGACGGACAAGTACACGGTGGCCACGCCAGGCAACTGGCGCGATGGCGACGACGTCATCATTCCGCTCAGCATCCAGGATGAAGCGGTCATCAAGCAGAAATATCCGAAGGGCTATACCGCGCCCAAGCCCTATCTGCGCCTGACGCCGCAGCCCGACAAGTAATGAGCAGCAAGTAAAAGGTAAGAAGCACCAATAAAAAGCGCCTCCAGTCGGAGGCGCTTTTTATTTCGGGCGGACGTCCGTCTTGACGAAGTCGCGCACCCGTTCCTCGATATAGCGCTTGCGGCGGAAGAAGAACAACAGCACTGCCACCATCACCACCATGGCGCCCATGGTGATCCAGAAACCTTCCCGGTTCTTCAGCAGCGGCATGACTTCGAAATTCATGCCGAAGATGCCGGTGATCAGCGTCAGCGGCATGAATAAAGCGGTGATCACGGTGAGCGTGCGCATGATCTCGCTGGTGCGGTGGGCCATGGCCGCGAAGTGGATCTGCACCGCAGACTCGATCGACGATTCAAGCCGGCGGGCATGGTTGAGCACGCGGGTGATGTGCTCCATCACATCGTTGATGCGCACCAGCAGCAGGTCGTTGGCGCGGCTGTCATCCTGGCTATGGAAGGTGTCGACGAAATGGTCGCGCAGTTCCTGCAGCGCGTCGTGCTGCTCCTCGCAGAGATGATCGAGCTTCCTGAGTTCGATGCGCGCATCGAGCAGCGCCATCCAGTCATTGAACGGGCGCTGGGTGTTGAGCAGCGCCCGCTGCCAGCGATCGATTTGCTGTGACAGCGGCGCGCGCAGGTCCAGATACTGATCCACCATCGCATTGAGCAGGCGCAGCATCAGTTCGCGCGGCGAGGAAGGCGGGCGGCCGCTGTGGCTGCTGCCATTGGCCTTGGGCCGGTACTCCAGCATCCGGGTCCGGGCAGCTTCGATGGTGCGGCTATGTGCCGCCCGCACCGTCACCAGCGCATTGTCCATCACCAGGAAGGTGACTGGACGGGTGAGTATCCTGGTGTTGCCGCCCGGCGTTCTGGCGACCTCGGTGCCGCCAGCCTCGCCATTGAGCGCTAGCTTGCGGAACACCACCATTTCGTAATCCTGGGTGGCGTCGAAATAGGAAGGATGCCGCAGGTTGACGGCATCGGTCAGATGCGGGTCGTAGACGGAGACGCCGGTTGCCCGCTCCACCGCCGCCCGCCATTCCTCGGGCGCCGCCGCCACTTCCTCATGGCTGGCATCGAGCCAGAGAAAGCCCTGCGGCGGAAGGATGGATGGCAATGCGTCCAGGCGGCTTACCTGCGCGTGGGTAACCAGAAAGAGATCCATGCAGGCAGACTGCTCCGGGCGTGATCAGGGGTTGTGCTTCAAGCGGCGCGCGACATCCAGCGCGAAGTAGGTGAGGACGCCATCCGCGCCGGCGCGCTTGAATGCCATGATGGATTCCATCATGGTCTTGTCGTGGTCCAGCCAGCCGTTCTGCGCGGCCGCCTTGATCATCGCGTATTCGCCGCTGACCTGGTAGGCAAAGGTCGGCACCCGGAACTCGTCCTTCACCCGGCGCACGATATCCAGGTAGGGCATGCCGGGCTTAACCATCACCATGTCGGCGCCTTCGGCCAGGTCCAGCGCCACCTCGCGCAGCGCTTCGTTGCTGTTGGCCGGATCCATCTGGTAGGTCGACTTGTTGGCCTTGCCCAGCGTGGCCGAAGAACCCACCGCGTCCCGGAACGGGCCATAGAAGGCCGACGCATACTTGGCCGAGTAGGCCATGATGCGGGTATGGATGTAGTGATGCGATTCGAGCGCACTGCGGATGGCGCCGATGCGGCCGTCCATCATGTCGGACGGCGCCACGATATCGACGCCGGCCTCGGCCTGGGTGAGCGCCTGGCGCACCAGGATGGCGGTGGTTTCATCGTTCTGCACATAGCCGTCGGCATTAAGCACGCCATCCTGGCCATGGCTGGTGTAGGGGTCGAGCGCGACATCGGTCAACAGGCCCAGTTCGGGGAAGCGTTGCTTCAGCTCACGCACCGCGCGCGGCACCAGGCCCTTCGGGTTGGTTGCCTCGATGCCGTCCGGCGTCTTCAATGAAGGGTTAATGACGGGGAACAGCGCCATCACCGGGATGCCCAGCGCCACGCATTCTTCCGCCACGCCCAACAGATGATCGATGGACATGCGCTCCACGCCGGGCATCGATGCAATCTTCTCGCATTGGTTCTTGCCGTCCAGCAGGAAAACGGGGTAGATCAGGTCGGCGGCGGTGATGACGTTCTCACGCATCATCGCGCGCGAGAAGGCATCCTTGCGCATGCGGCGCATGCGAATGGCAGGGAACTGGGGCGGGGCAGGGAATTGGGCCATGGCTGTTCTCTCAGGAAAGGAAATCAGGGGCGGAAAAAAATTTGAAACTTTTCAGGAATATGCATCTCATACCGACAGGTGCGTCAAGTACCTCCCGCTTCTCCTCCCTGAGCGGGGCCTTTCGTTCTTGACGATAGGCGTTACTACCCTGGAGATACTCCCCTTTCTCCAGGGTTTTTTTATGCCTGTTCGTCATCCTTCGGCGCATCCTCGGCTTCAGGCGCTTGCGCGGCTTGCGGCGGCAGATTCAGTCCCAGCAGGGTTTCGATGCGTTCGGTCGCTTCTTCCAGGCCAGTGCGCTTCAATGCCGAAAACAGCTGGGCAGTAAACGGGCATGGGCTGCCGTCTTCCTGCACATAGCTGCCCAGCAGGGTACGCGCCTGGCGCAACGCATTGGCAGCGTCATTGCGGTTGAGCTTGTCGGCCTTGCTGAGTATGCAGTGGATGGGCTTGCCGGTTGGCGCAAACCATTCCAGCATCTGGATATCGAGATCGGTGAAGGGGCGGCGTGAATCGACGATCAGCACCAGCGCAGCCAACTGCTCGCGCCGCTGCACATAGTCGCCCAGCAGCCGCTGCCAGTGCAGCTTCGCGTCGCCCGAGACTTCGGCGTAGCCGTAACCCGGCAGGTCCACCAGCAGGCCGCGGATCTCATCGACGCGGGTTTCATCCTTGCGATGCTGGCCCACGTGGGCGCCACCGATGGAAAAGTAGTTGATATGCTGCGTGCGGCCGGGCGTCTTTGAAGCGAACGCCAGCTTTTTCTGGTTGCACAGCACGTTGATCGCGGTGGACTTGCCGGCATTAGAGCGGCCGGCAAAGGCAATTTCGGGCACCCGCGTGCCGGGAAGGTCGCGCAGATGGTTAACGGTAGTAAAGAAGCGTGCCTGCCAGAGTTGGGACATGGTTTGTACAGAATATACTGCTGGGAAGGCGAAAGCCGGAAAGCTATTGTACAATAGGCGGTTAAATGCTGTCGTGCCAGTCAATGAGATTCAGCGCAGGGCAGAATGGACGGCGGTTAAGAATCTAAAATCAAGCCTCAGGGTGTCTGAATGAATCGTGCGTTTCTACCAGTTGCAAAATCCTTGTTTATCGCAATGCTGGCAGTATCCTCCCTGGCTGGTGCTGCCGAAGGCGCCAAAGCCGTGAAAGCGGATCCTGCCAAGGGCGAAACCATTTACACCAATGGCGATGCGTCCCGCAACATTCCCGCATGCGTGGCATGCCATGGCGCTGCCGGTAACTCCACCATCGTCCAGAACCCGAAGCTGGCTGCCCAGCACGAGTCCTATCTCTACAAGCAGCTGAGCAATTTCCGTACACCCGAGCGCAACAATCCCATCATGACGCCGATCGCCAAGGCCATGACGGAAGAAGACATGCACAATGTCGCAGCCTGGCTCGACAAGCAGGAAAGCAAGCCGGGCGCAGCCAAGAACAAGGCCTCGATCGACTTGGGCAAGAAGATTTACCGCGGCGGCATTGCCGAGAAAAACGTGCCGGCCTGCGCAAGCTGCCATGGCGCCAACGGCGCTGGCATCCCGGCGCCTTACGCACGGCTGGCTGGCCAGCATCAGGAATATACGTCCGCGCAGCTGACTGCCTTCCGTGGCGGCGCCCGCAACAACAGCCAGCAGATGACCATGATCGCCAGCCGCCTGTCGGATGCGGAAATAGCAGCAGTTTCGGATTACATCGCCGGCCTCAAATAACAAAACAAGAACAACAAGACCGAATGAAGGGGCGGCCGTGGCTGCCCCTTTTTTTTCGTAATGCAGTCTTGTAGAAACAGCAACGCACAGAGATAGAAACATGAGCACCAGCACCGCAGGCATACAGTTGAAAACCGAGCGCCAGAAACTGGCCGGCGTGGTCGAACTGTTGTCATCCATGCGTTTCGCCATCAGCCTGTTGTCGGTGCTGGCGATTGCTTCCGTGATCGGCACGGTGATGAAGCAGAACGAGCCGATGACGAACTACGTCAATCAGTTCGGCCCGTTCTGGTTCGATGTGTTCGGCAAGCTCGGCCTGTACAGCGTCTATTCCGCCTGGTGGTTCCTGCTGATCCTGGCTTTCCTGGTCATTTCCACTTCGCTGTGCATCATCCGCAATGCGCCGCGCATGCTGGCCGACATGCGCAGCTGGCGCGAGAACGTGCGTGAGCAGTCGCTGCGCAACTTTCACCACAAGGCCGAATGGCGCGGCGAACAGGGCGAGGCGCAATTGGTGCAGCAGAGCGCCGAGCGTATTGCGGCGCATGGCTACAAGGTGAAAATCGTGCAGAAGGACCAGGCCACGCTGATCACCGCCAAGCAGGGCGCCGCCAACAAGTGGGGCTACATCTTTGCGCATAGCGCCATCGTGATCATCTGCGTGGGCGGCCTGCTCGACTCCGATCTGCCTATCCGCTTCCAGGAATGGATGTATGGCAAGACGCCCTTCATGGGCAATGGCGTGATTGCCGAGATCCCGGCCCAACACCGGCTTGGACTGGCCAACCCCACTTTCCGCGGCAATACCCTGATTCCGGAAGGCGGCAGCAGCAGTACGGCCATCATCCCGCGCCAGAACGGGGTGCTGCTGCAGGACCTGCCATTCACCATCAAGCTGGACCGCTTCATCATCGACTTCTATTCCACCGGCATGCCCAAGCTGTTTGCCAGCGAGGTGCAGGTTACCGACCATGAGACCGGCAAGAGCTTTCCGGCCACTATCAAGGTCAACCAGCCGCTGATCTACAAGGGCCTGGCGGTCTACCAGTCCAGCTTCGAGGACGGCGGCAGCAAGCTCAAGGTGACCGGTTACCCGATGAAGGGCGCGGGCAGGGACAGTTTCGTTCTCAATGGCGAAGTCAGCGGCACCACGCCGCTGGTCAACCGCGGCCAGGGCGGCAATGCCGAATACACGATCGAATGGTCGGGCTTCCGGCCCTTCAACGTGGAAAACATGGCGCAGAACGGCCAGGACCTGCGCGCCGTTGCCAAGGGCAAAAGCCTGGCCGATGAACTGCAGCAGCAACTCGGTTCGGCCGGCAAGGGCGCCAATACCAAGGACCTGAAGAATGTCGGCCCCAGCCTGCAGTACAAGCTGCGCGACAAGACCGGCCAGGCGCGTGAATTTCACAACTACATGCAGCCCGTTCTGGTGGACGGCAGCTACGTGTTCCTGACCGGCGTGCGCGATACGCCCAACGAACAGTTCCGCTATCTGCGTATCCCGGCCGACGACAATGATTCGGTCGACGAATGGATGCGCTTACGGGCGGCCCTTCAGAGCCCGGCCATGCGCCTGCAGGCGGCTGAACGCTATGCGCAACGGGCCTTGCCGGGCGGCAGCGATGCGGTGCGCCGGCAACTGGTCGAGTCCTCCCAGAAGGGCATGGACATCTTCGCCGGCAACGACAAGGAAGCAGGCTATGTCGCCGTTGCGCGTTTCCTGGAGCGCATTCCACAGGCGGACCAGGAAAAGGCAGCCGACATCTTCATGAAGATACTCAACGGCAGCCTGTGGGACCTGTGGCAGGTCGCGCGTGAAAAGGACGGCCTGAAGGCGGTGGAGGCGGACGACAAGCACGCCCGCTTCCTGCAGCTGGCGACCAATGCCTACGCCGACGCCTTCTTCTATGGCTCGCCGGTTTACCTCAATCTGACCTCGTTCGATGAGGTCAAGGCATCGGTGTTGCAGGTCACCCGGTCGCCGGGCAAGAATGTGGTCTATCTGGGTTGCCTGTTCCTGGTGCTGGGCGTATTTGCGATGCTCTACATCCGGGAACGCCGGGTCTGGGTATGGATCAAACCCGGAGGCGATGGCCATGCCCATGCGCTGATGGCCATGAGCACCCAGCGCCGCACGCTGGATTTCGACAAGGAATACGACAAGCTGAAGGCAGCCCTGCTGCATGGGCAGGCCGCTTAGTCCAATCAGCGATCCACTATACTGGCAGCCTGTAGGGAATAACGCATCAATGTGGCGCCGCAGGCCGGCGCAACCGGAGAAGAAAGATGGAACTCACGCAGCAACGCACCGCGCAAGGCGTCGCCTATACCCAGCCACCTGGACTGTTCCGGCGCCTTGGCGCCATTGACTGGTTGTACGCACTGGCGCTGGTGGCCGGCGCACTGTTCGCGCTGAACCGGTATGGCGCCTACATGGACATCTACGAAAAGGGCATTCTGCTCCTGTCGGCGCCGACCTTTACCTGGCTGGGCTGGCAATGGAAGCCGGTGCGCTGGCTGATGGCCCTGCTGGCCGTGCTGTCGCTCTCCGCAATATGGATGTATGCCGGCTCGCTGGACATGGCCAATACCCGGTTTTTCCTGAAATACATGTTGTCCAGCCAGTCCGCCATCCTCTGGATGAGCACCCTGTTTTTCCTGTCCACGCTGTTCTACTGGGGCGGCCTGCTCGCCCGCTCCGACTTTGGCGGCGCCATCGGCAGCAAGCTGTGCTGGGCGGCAGTGGTGCTGGGCTTTACCGGCATGCTGGTGCGCTGGTACGAGTCCTATCTGGTCGGCGCCGACGTCGGCCATATTCCGGTCTCCAACCTGTATGAAGTCTTCATCCTGTTCTGCATGATCACCGCGCTGTTCTATCTCTACTACGAGCAGCGCTACGCGACGCGGCAACTGGGCGCCTTCGTGCTGCTGGTCATTTCCGCCGCGGTTGGCTTCCTGCTGTGGTACACCGTGAGCCGCGGCGCAGCCGAGATCCAGCCGCTGGTGCCGGCGCTGCAGAGCTGGTGGATGAAGATCCACGTGCCGGCCAACTTCATCGGCTATGGCACCTTTGCGCTGGCCGCCATGGTCGGCACGGCCTATCTGTGCAAGTCCCATGGCATCCTGGCCGATCGTCTGCCGGCGCTGGAGCTGCTGGACGATGTGATGTACAAGGCAATCGCGGTCGGCTTCGCCTTCTTCACCATTGCCACGATCCTGGGCGGCCTGTGGGCCGCGGAAGCCTGGGGCGGCTACTGGTCCTGGGACCCGAAGGAAACCTGGGCCCTGATCGTCTGGCTCAATTACGCCGCCTGGCTGCACATGCGGTTGATGAAGGGCCTGCGCGGACAGATCGCCGCCTGGTGGGCCTTGGTCGGCTTGCTGGTCACCACGTTTGCTTTCCTGGGCGTGAACATGTTCCTGTCGGGCCTGCATTCCTACGGCCAGTTGTAACCCCTGACTGAGGCCAGCCGGCGTACAACGCGCACGCCGGTTTTGGTGTACTGTTCTCCAGTTAATTCATGCACCCTGGAGCAACACCATGCTGATCAAACGCGGCCCCAACGGCATCGACCTGCCGTACGCATCCGAAATCACGCCCCGTCATGTCTTCGAGTCCCGGCGCCGGTTTGTCCAGCAACTCGCGCTCGGCACCATCGCCGGCGGCGCCCTGCTGGAAATGGCGACCCGCGAAGCCTTTGCGCAAGGCGCCCAGAAGCTCGCGGCCAAGCCCAATCCCGCTTTCGTGGTGATGGACAAGCCCACCAGCTACAAGGACGCCACCACCTATAACAACTTCTATGAATTCGGCACCGACAAGAGCGACCCGGCTCGTTATGCCGGATCGCTCAAGCCGCGGCCATGGACGATTGCCATCGAAGGCGAGGTCAACAAGCCGATGACGCTCGACCTCGACAGCCTGATGAAGCTGGCCCCGCTCGAAGAGCGCATCTACCGGCTGCGCTGCGTCGAAGGCTGGTCCATGGTCGTGCCGTGGGTCGGCTTTTCCCTGTCGGAGCTGATCAGGAAAGTCGAGCCGACCGGCAACGCGAAGTTCGTCGAATTCGTCACCCTTGCCGACAAGGCGCAGATGCCCGGCCTGTCGAGCCCGGTGCTGAAATGGCCTTACGTGGAAGGCCTGCGCATGGACGAGGCCAATCATCCGCTGACCTTGCTGACGGTGGGCATGTATGGCGAAGTGCTGCCGAACCAGAACGGCGCGCCGGTGCGCATCGTGGTGCCGTGGAAGTATGGCTTCAAGTCCGCCAAGTCCATCGTCAAGATCCGCTTCACCAGCAGCCAGCCGAAAACGGCATGGAATGTATCGGCGCCATCGGAGTACGGCTTTTACTCCAACGTCAATCCGGATGTGGATCATCCGCGCTGGTCGCAGGCCAGCGAGCGGCGCATCGGCGAAGACGGCCTGTTCGCCAAGAAGCGCAAGACGCTGATGTTCAATGGCTATAACGAGGTGGCCAGCCTGTACACCGGCATGGACCTGAAGAAGCAGTTCTGATGGCAACCACGCTTGCCAGCCTGGATGCCAGGCAGCTGAAGCTGTTGAAAGGCGTGCTGTTCATCGCCGCCTGCCTGCCTTTCCTGCGTCTGGTGATCTTCACCGTTACCGATCAGCTGGGCGCCAATCCGGTCGAGTTCATCACCCGCAACACCGGCGACTGGACGCTGTATTTTCTCTGCATCACGCTGGCCGTCACGCCCTTGCGGCGTTTCACCGGCTGGAACTGGCTGGTGCGCCTGCGCCGCATGCTGGGCCTGTTCGCCTTCTTCTACGCGTCGCTGCACTTCCTGACCTTCCTCTGGTTCGACCATTTCTTCGATGTCGCGGAAATGCTGAAGGATGTGGTCAAGCGGCCCTTCATCACGGTGGGCTTCGGCGCCTTCCTGCTGCTGATCCCGCTGGCGGCCACCAGCACCAATGCGATGATCAAGCGCCTTGGCGGCAAGCGCTGGCAGTTGCTGCACCGGATGATCTATCTGATCGCGCCGCTGGGCATACTGCATTACTGGTGGATGAAGGCGGGGAAGAATGATTTTTCACAGCCCATCCTGTTCGGGCTGATCGTGGCGGCCCTGCTGCTGCTGCGCCTGTACTGGCGATTCATGCAAGGGCAGGGCGTGCGCGCCCGGGCCGCTGGCTAACGCTGCGCCACCCCGGCGCGCAACCTGCATGGCAAGCCGCGCGCCGCGAGGGGCATGGCAGGCTCAGGGCAGCAGGGACTCCAGCGCGAACAGATCGGCCGGATTCTCGCGCTTGCGCACCAGGTGCAGCTGGTCGCCGTCCACCATGACTTCGGCAGCGCGTCCGCGGGTGTTGTAGTTCGACGCCATCGTCATGCCATACGCGCCGGCCGACATGATGGCCAGCAGGTCGCCGCTTTCGATGGCTAGCGAGCGCGAACGGGCCAGCCAGTCACCTGATTCGCAGACCGGGCCCACCACGTCATAGATCCTGGCTTCCTCTGCGCGCTGCGTCACCTGTTTGACGCCATGCCAGGCTTCATACATCGCCGGACGCATCAGGTCGTTCATTGCCGCATCGACGATCGCGAAGTTCTTGCTTGCGCCATGCTTGAGATACTGGACTTCGGTCACCAGCACGCCGGCATTGCCAACGATGGAGCGGCCCGGCTCGAACAGCACCTTGATGGGCTTGCCCTGATGCTTCCCGTCGCGCCATGCATTGATGCGCGCGAATAGCCGGCCCAGGTAATCGCCAACCGCGACAGGCTGCTCTTCATCATAGGTAATGCCCAGGCCGCCGCCGATGTCCAGGTGGTGCAGCGGTATGCCCAGCGCTTCGAGCTGGTCGACCAGTTCGATCACTTTGTCCAGCGCCTCCAGCAGCGGCGCATCATCCAGCAGTTGCGAGCCGATATGGCAGTCGATGCCGACCACGTGCAGATTCTCCAGGCTGGCCGCGACCTGATAGGTCGACAGCGTATCCTCGTAGGCCACGCCAAACTTGTTTTCCTTCAGCCCGGTCGAGATGTAGGGATGGGTCTTCGCATCGACGTTGGGATTGACGCGCAGCGATACCGGCGCTTTCTTGCCCACTCCGGCCGCAACTTCGTTCAGGCGGTGCAATTCAGGAATGGATTCGACGTTGAAGCACAGGATGTCATGCTCCAGCGCCAGGCGCATTTCCTCGCGCGACTTGCCGACGCCGGAAAAGATCACCTTGCGCGGATCGCCGCCGGCGGCAATGACCCGCAGCAGTTCGCCGCCCGACACGATATCGAAACCCGAGCCCTGCGATGCCAGCAGGCTGAGCACCGCGAGATTGGAATTGGACTTCACCGAATAGCAGACCAAAGCGGCATCGGCGCCGCGCGCATGCTGGCGGCACGCCTGGGCATAGGCGGAAAAATTGTCGATCAGTGCGGCCTTGGAATAGACATAGGTCGGCGTGCCAAAACGCTGGGCGATGGTTTTCAGTGATACGGCTTCGGCGCAGAACTCGCCGTCGCGATAGGAAAAATGCGGCATGGTGAACAGGAGTCAGGGGGTAACGGGCTGGGGCGGTGTTGCGGTGGCGGGCAGGGTCGGCGCCGTGTTGGCCGGACCCGTCTGACGCGGCGCCGGCTTGACCGGCATGTACAGCGGTCCGGTCTGGCCGCAGCCAGCCAGCATCACGGCCAGCGCAATGGCACAGGAACCAGGCAAGTGGAACGGGAAGTTCACGATTAGAATCACGGGTGAATAAACTTAGCGGAGTGTAGCATGACGGATTCAGAATTCCTGGCGCTGGCCGAGGCCACGCTGGACAACATCGAAGGCGCATTCGAGCAGGTCGCCGAGGAAACCGACGTCGACATCGAGTGCAGTCGCAGCGGCAATGTGCTGCAAATCGAGTTTGCCGACAATGGCTCCAAGATCATCGTCAACAGCCAGGCGCCCATGAAGGAAATGTGGATCGCGGCGCGTTCCGGCGGCTTTCATTACCGTCGCGTTGACGACCGCTGGATCAATACCCGCGATGGCTCCGAATTCTATGAAGCGCTGTCGCGCATGGCCAGCGAGCAGGCCGGCATCCCGGTAACGCTGAAGGATGCCGGCTGAGCCGGCTCAGAACAGCTCGTTCTTGACTTCGTCCCGAGTCTTCTCAGGCTCGGTGCCGGCGCCAGTGCCTGGCCCGGCCACGCCCAGTGCGCCAACGCCGGTGCCGGGCGGATATTCGGCATAGTAGTAGTCGCCGCCTGCGGTGATCAGGCCGTCCGGCATGGTCCGCTCATCCACCGGCACGCTCTTGAGCGCCTTCTGCATATAGCTGATCCAGATCGGCAACGCCAGTCCGCCGCCGGTTTCCTTGTTGCCCAGGTTGCGCGGCTGGTCGAATCCTATCCATGAAATGCCCACCAGCTTGGACTGGTAGCCTGCAAACCAGGCATCGATGGAATCGTTGGTGGTGCCGGTCTTGCCCGCGATGTCGGGCCGCTTCAGCACCAGCGCCTTGGTGGCGGTGCCGTGCTTCACCACGTCTTTGAGCATGCTGTCCATCACGTAGGCATTGCGCGCATCGATCACCCGATTCGCTTCGACGCCGGCGCGGTCCGGCTGCACTTCCGACACCACCTTGCCGGAGGCGTCGGTGATGCGGGAAATCAGGTAGGGATTGACCTTGTAGCCGCCATTGGCGAAGACCGCATAGGCCCCAGCCATCTGCAAGGGCGTGACGGCGCCCGCGCCCAGTGCCAGCGTCAGGTAGGCCGGGTTCTTGTCGGCGTCAAAGCCGAAGCGGGTCGCGTATTCCTGCCCATACTTGGCGCCGATGCGGTTGAGGATGCGGATCGAGATCATGTTCTTGGACTTGGTCAGGCCCTTGCGCATGGTCATCGGTCCTTCATACTTGCCATCATAGTTCTTCGGCTCCCATGCCTGGCCGCCGGTCTGGCCGGCATCGAAGGTGAGCGGCGAGTCGTTGATGATGGTGGCTGGCGACAGGCCCTTTTCCAGTGACGCCGAATAGATGAAGGGCTTGAACGACGAGCCGGGCTGGCGCCATGCCTGGGTCACATGATTGAACTTGTTGCGGCTGAAATCGAAGCCGCCGATCAGGGCGCGGATCGCGCCATCTTCCGTGCTGGCCGATACGAAAGCCGATTCCACCTCGGGCATCTGGGTGATGCTCCAGGCCTTGCCTTCCTGGATCACGCGGATGATCGCACCGCGCTTGACGCGCCGGTTGGGCGGCGCCTTGTCGCTCAGCAGATTGCTGGCGAACGCCAGGCCGGGCCCGGTGATGGTGATCTCCTCGCCATTGGCCAGCACCGCGCGCAGAGTCTTAGGATTGGCATCGAGCACCACTGCCGCGATCAGGTCGTCGCTGTCCGGGTGATCCGCCAGCTCGGTCTCGATCGCGTCTTCGGCTTCCTCACGCGCTGCGGGGATGTCCATGTAACCTTCCGGGCCGCGATAGCCATGGCGCTTCTCGTAGTCCATCACGCCGCGCCGCAGCGCGATGTAGGCGGCATCCTGGTCGGCCTTGGTGATGGTGGTGAATACATTCAGGCCACGGGTATAGGTTTCATCGCGAAACTGCTCATAGACCATCTGGCGCGTCATTTCGGCGACGTACTCGGCATGAATGCCAAATTCGGTGGTTTCCGACTTGATCCGCAGCTCTTCCGATTTCGCCGCTGCATAGGCTTCATCGCTGACATAACCCAGGTCATGCATGCGCTGCAGGATGTATTGCTGACGCGCCTTGGCCCGCTTCGGATTGACGACAGGGTTGTTGGCCGACGGCGCCTTGGGCAGGCCGGCCAGCATTGCCGCCTCGGCCAGGGTGATGTCCGACAGCTTCTTGCCGAAATAGACCTGGGCGGCGGAAGCGAAGCCATAAGCGCGCTGTCCCAGGTAGATCTGGTTCATGTAAACCTCGAGGATCTGGTCCTTGCTGAGGTTCTGCTCGATCTTCCATGCCAACAGAACTTCATACAGCTTGCGCTTGAGGGTCTGCTCGCTCGACAGGAAGAAGTTGCGTGCCACCTGTTGGGTGATGGTGGACGCGCCCTGGCGTGCGCCGCCGGACAGGTTGTGTATCGCCGCGCGCAGGATACCCACGTAATCAACGCCGCCGTGCTCATAGAAACGGTCGTCCTCGATCGCCAGCACCGCCTGCTTCATCACATCCGGGATTTCCTTGAAGCGAACGACATTGCGCCGTTCCTCGCCGAACTCGCCAATCATCACGTTATCGGCGGTGAAGATGCGCAGCGGGATCTTGGGACGGTAATCAGTGAGCGTATTGAGTTCGGGCAGATTCGGATACGCCATCGCGAGCATAAAGCCCAGCAATAAAACGCCGATAACAGCTAGGCCTGCGAGCAACCCCATGGTGCCCAAGGCAAGGCGCGCAAACAGATTCATGCGTGGCTTGGGTGGCGGAGCCTTGCGGGAAGGGGAGCCGGAAGTGTTGGGATGGTTCATGCGGGGGGAGGGAAGAAAAGAAGGGGGCGGAGAGAAACAGCAAGTGCTCATTATAACGGCAGCCTGCTTCCCGGAGCTACCGGGGCCGGCAAATCGCTATCCCGGGCAATACCCAAGCCTGGCGTGGGGTTTTGGCAACGGCAAATAGTGTTACCCTACGGAAATTGCTTTACATCCAGAGATTCTTGTTGCTACGATCTGCCGACACTCTTTAAATGCGCTAAATACCGGTATTTAAAGGATTTTTTGACATGTCCGCCGGTGTAACAAATATTAGACAGGCGCACAAATTTCGCGTTCGCTCAGGAAAATTTTCGGAAAGAAACGCTCTTGGCCATGGACCTTACCTCCTTATTGCAAAAGAAAAACGCTCCCCTGATCGGACTAGATATCAGTTCGTCCAGCATCAAGCTGGTGGAGTTGTCGGATGCCGGCAAAGGGGTGCTGCGGCTGGAGCGCTATGCCAGCGAGCCGTTGCCGCGCGGTGCAGTCGTTGACGGCAATATTGACAACATCGAGCAGGTATCGGAAGCCGTCAGGCAGGTTTGGGCAAAAAGCGGCACGCGCGCCAAGCTTGCCGTGCTGGGCATGCCGCCGGCAGCCGTCATCACCAAGAAAATCGTGCTCCCGGGCGGTTTATCGGAAGACGAACTCGAACTCCAGGTGGAAAACGAAGCCAGCCAGTACATTCCGTTTGCGCTCGAAGAAGTCAGTCTCGATTTCGATGTGATCGGCCCGCTGCCCAACTCCCTGGAAGATGTCGAAGTGCTGCTGGCTGCGTCCCGCAAGGAAAAGGTCGAGGACCGTGTGGCGGTCGCCGAGGCTGCCGGCCTCAAGCCCAGGATCATGGATATCGAGTCCTATGCAGCGCGAGCGGCACTGGAACGCGTCATGCGCCAGTTGCCCCAGGGAGGACAGGGACAGATCGTTGCGCTGTTCCAGATCGGCGCGCAGGTCACCCATATTTCGGTGCTGCTGGACGGCCAGCCGCTGTATGAACGGGAGCAACCGTTCGGCGGCAATCAACTGACTCAGGAAATCGCCCGCGCTTACGGCATGACCCCGGAGCAGGCGGAACACAGCAAGCGTTCCGGCGAACTGCCGGAAGGCTACGAGCGCGAACTGCTGGAGCCGTTTCTGGAAAGCGCCGCGGTCGAGGTTACCCGGGCCATCCAGTTCTTCTATACCTCCACTCCCTATACCCGCGTCGACCAGATTTACCTGGCTGGCGGCTGTGCAAGCATTCCCGGACTGGTCGACATCGTCGCCAGCCGCACCAAGGTGTCCACGGCTGTCGTCAGCCCCTTCCAGGGCATGCAGCTGGGTACGTCGATTCGTGAAAAACAATTGCGCGCCGAAGCGCCGGCATATCTCGTTGCCTGCGGACTGGCCATGCGGAGGTTTGACTGATGGTCAGAATCAACCTTCTTCCCCACAGGGAAGCCCGGCGCAAGGAGCGCAAGACCGCCTTCGTCGCCATGCTGGTCGCGGCGATGTTTGCCGGCGGCCTGCTGGTGATCGTCGTTGGCGGCGTGATCTCGTCGCGCATCGCAGTGCAGAACGAGCGCAATGAATTCATCCAGGCGGAAAACACCAAGCTTGATGTGCAGATCAGGGAAATCGCCACCCTGAAGCAGGAAATCGCGGCCCTGAAGGCGCGCCAGCAGGCGGTGGAAGACTTGCAGAGCGACCGCAACCAGCCCGTGTATCTGATGGACGAACTGGTCAAGCAGGTGCCGGATGGAATCTACCTGCGCGCATTCAAGCAGGCCGGACAAAAGGTCACGCTCAATGGCCATGCGCAGTCGAACGAGCATGTTTCCACGCTGTTGCGCAACCTGGGCAATGTGTCGCCCTGGCTGGAGCAGCCCGAGCTGGTGGAAATCCGTGCCGCGACGACAGGGCAGGGCAAGGACCTGCGCCGGGTATTTGAATTTACCGTGAACGTGGCGATCAAGCGCTCGCCCAGGACGGAAGCCACGCCGGCAATTGTGCCGGTATCCGTTGCTTCCAATCGCCCGTAAAGCCAGGGACACCAGATGGCAACTATGAAACGCTTCGACATCGCCGCTCAGTTCCAGAATCTGAACGGGCGCCACCCTGGGCAATGGCCCCTGCTGCCGCGCGCGCTGTGCGGCGTGGGCGTGCTGACGGCGGTGCTGGCGCTGGGCTGGTTCTTCTACTGGGATGCGCAGCTTGAAGACCTGAGCCAGGGCGAGCGGCGGGAACAGGAACTGCGCGAGGCCTACAAGAGCAAGGTGCAGCAGGCGGTCAATCTCGATGCGCTGAGAAAGCAGAAGGAACAGGTCGGCGAATATGTCGCCACCCTGGAAAAGCAGTTGCCCAGCAAGGCGGAAATGGACGCGCTGCTGTCGGACATCAATCAGGCAGGCCTGGGACGTGGCCTGCAGTTTGAATTGTTCAAGCCCGGGCAAGTCGTGGTGAAGGACTACTACGCCGAACTGCCGATCGATATCAAGATCACCGGCAACTATCACGATGTCGCCGCCTTCACCAGCGACATTGCCAACCTGCCACGCATCGTCACCCTGAATAATCTGAGCCTAGCCACGGGTAAGGACAACAACATGTTGAGCATGGAAGCGGTGGCCAAGACATTCCGCTATCTGGACAAGGAAGAAGTGGCTGCGCAACGCAAGGCCGAAGCGGACGCCAAGAAGGGAGCGAAGAAATGACGCTACTGCGGATCGGGCGAGCGCTTTGCTGCTGCCTGTTGCCTTCCATGCTGGCCGCATGCGGCGACGGCGGCATTGCCGAAGTCAGGCAATGGATGGATGAAACCCGCCGGCAGGCCCGGGTGGTGGTGCCAAAGCTGGCCGAGCCCAAGAAATTCATTCCCTTCACCTATGCCGGCAGAAGTGCGACCGATCCCTACAGCCCGGCCAAGTTCATCAATGCGGCGCCGGTAGCGGGGACTGGTGGCGCTTTCAAGCCCAATCTTGACCGCCGGCGCGAAGCGCTGGAGTCCTACCCGCTGGATAACCTGAAAATGGTGGGCACGCTGCAGAAACAAGGGGCAAGTTTTGTGCTGGTACAGGCAGACCGCACCGTATTTCAGGCCAGGGTTGGCAATTACATCGGTCAGAACATGGGCCAGATCACCAAAATTACCGACAGCGAAGTGGAACTGAAGGAAGTCGTACAGGATGCGTCCGGCGAATGGGTCGAGCGCACAGCCAAGCTGGAGCTGCAGGAGAACAAAAAATGATCAATCAAAACTATCGTGCCCTTGTCCGTGGCTCTGTCGCAGTCTGCATTGCCGGCGCTTTCGGCATCAGCCATGCGCAGGAAAATACCATCGAGTCCATCGCCGCCAATCAGCAGGGTTCGAATGTGATCGTCAAGGTCGCCATGAAGAATCCGGTACAGAAGCCGCCCATCGGATTTTCGATCACGAGTCCAGCCCGCATCGCACTGGATTTCGCCGGGACTAACAGCGCCATCAAGACGCCCATGCAGGAAATCGGCGTTGGCGATGTGCGCAGCGTCAATATCGTTCAGGCGGGCGAGCGTTCGAGGCTGGTCTTCAACCTGAATCGCCCGCTGAATTACGCAACGGCGGTTGATGGCAATATCGTCACGGTCACCATCGATGGCTCGGGCGGCGTTGCGCGCGCAGTCAATGCCGCTGGCGTGCCGGTGGTGCAGGCAGTGCCGGCGCCGGCACCTGGGGCTGCCATCGCAGGCAAGCCAGCAATACGCGACATCGATTTTCGTCGTGGCGTGGCGGGCGAAGGCCGGGTCGTGATCGATCTGCCTGCCAGCCAAGTCGGCGTCGACGTGCGGCAACAAGGTCAGAAAATCGTGGTCGATCTGATGAAGGCCAGTTTGCCCGAGGTCTTGCGGCGTCGCATGGATGTCGGCGACTTCGGCACGCCAGTGCAAACCGTGACGGCGACAGCGCAGGGTGAAAATGTCCGGATGGTGATCGAGCCCAAGGGCCTGTGGGAACACAGCGCCTATCAGAGCGACTCGCAACTGGTCGTCGAGGTGCGTCCGTTGAAGGAAGAAGCGAACAAGCTTAGCCAGGGTAACCAGGGATATCGCGGCGAGAAGCTGTCGCTCAATTTCCAGAACGTGGAAGTGCGTGCGGTGCTGCAGGTGATTGCCGATTTCACGGGGCTCAACATCATTACCAGCGACACCGTCGCCGGCAACCTGACCTTGCGCTTGAAAGACGTGCCGTGGGACCAGGCGCTGGACATCGTGATGCAGGCCAAGGGCCTGGACATGCGTAAGAACGGCAATGTGCTGTGGATAGCCCCGAAAGACGAACTGCTGACCAAGGAAAAGCTGGAACTGGAGCAACGGTCGCAGATCGCGGAACTCGAACCGCTGCGCACCGAGACATTCCAGCTCAATTACCAGAAAGCCGAATCATTCAAGGGCATCCTGGACAATGCCGGAGGCAGTGGCCGGACCATCCTGTCCAAGCGCGGCAGCGCCGTGATCGATCCGAGGACCAACCAGCTTTTCGTCACCGACATCGGTTCCAAGGTCGAAGAAATCCGCAAGCTGGTGCAGAAGACCGACATTGCAAGCCGGCAGGTGCTGATCGAAGCGCGGATCGTCGAAGCGAACGACACTTTCAGCCGCAATCTCGGTGCAAAGCTCGGCTTTGGCGTGCAGAACAACAATGCCAACATCGGCGGCCAGCAAGGACTGACGACCAATGTGCCTACGCCCATACAGGGAAATTCCGTCAATCTGCCAGCGGCCGCAATCAATGGCGCTACGGCAGGCTCCGTCGCGCTGACGCTGTTCAATTCGGCGGCGACACGCTTCATCAGCCTGGAACTGTCCGCGCTCGAGTCGGATGGCAAAGGCAAGGTGCTGTCCAGTCCGCGCGTGATTACCGCCGACCAGCTCAAGGCCACCATCGAACAGGGCACCGAGCTGCCTTATCAGACCGCAACCAGCAGCGGCGCCACTGCCTTGTCGTTCCGGAAGGCAAATCTGAAACTCGAAGTCATTCCGCAAATCACGCCTGACGGCAATGTGATTCTCGATGTCGACGTCAACAAGGACAGCGTCGGCCAGCAAACCACCAACGGACTGGCAATCGATACCAAGCATGTCAAGACCCAGGTTTTGATTGAAAACGGCGGCACCGTGGTGATCGGCGGTATTTATATCCAGGAAGATCGCGATACAATCAACAAAGTACCGGTGCTTGGTGACATACCGGTCATGGGGAACCTGTTCAGGCAAACAGCACGCAAGGCCGACAAGACTGAATTGCTGATCTTTCTGACGCCCAAGGTTCTCAGCGATAAACTGGCCGTGAGGTAAAAGAGAATTGAATTTCCTGAAGGCAGTGTCCAGCACTGCACGAAGCCCGTGGTAATCCCGAAAGAGGGAACGGGCAACATCTTTCTGGTAGGACTGATGGGTTCCGGCAAGACGACAGTCGGTCGCGCGCTCGCAAAAAAACTCAATAAACGCTTCTTTGATTCCGACCACGAAATTGAAGCGCGTACCGGCGCGTCGATTCCCCTGATCTTCGAAATCGAAGGCGAAGCCTCATTCCGGCAGCGGGAAGCGGACATGATCCGCGACCTGACTGCCTGTGACGGCATCGTGCTGGCCACCGGCGGCGGCAGCATTCTCAATCCGCAAAGTCGTGAATATCTGAAGTCGCGTGGACTGGTGATCTATCTGCGTGCCGGTGTCAGCAGCATCCTGCAACGCACCGGGCACGACAAGAATCGCCCCTTACTGCAAACAGCCGACCCGCGTCGCCGGCTGGAAGAACTGACCATTCAGCGAGAGCCCTATTACAGGGAAGTGGCGGACATCGTGATCGAGACCGGGCGCCCTAACGTACAATACTTGGTTCAATCCATTGTGGCGCAACTGGATAGTCTTGCAGCAACACGCGAGCCTGCCGCTGTGCCTGTGTCCTGTACCGATACCATGAACCAAGCTGTCTCTGCTGCCGAAAGCGTCTCCCTCAATGTCGACCTCGGCGAGCGTAGTTACCCGATCGTCATCGGCCAGTCCCTGCTGGCCCGGAGCAATGGCGTCGCGGATGCCGTTGCTGGGAAGCGCGCTGCAGTCGTGACCAATACGATCGTTGCTCCAATTTACCTTGAAGTCGTCGAACAGTCCCTGCTTGCCGCTGGCAAGCAGCTAACACGCATTATTCTGCCGGACGGCGAAGAGCACAAAAATTGGGAAAACCTGCAGCGCATCTATGATGGATTGCTGGCCGACCAGTGCGACCGCAAGACCACCATCATTGCCCTGGGCGGTGGCGTCATCGGTGACATGGCAGGCTTTGCAGCGGCAACCTACATGCGTGGCGTGCCCTTCGTGCAGGTGCCGACCACACTGCTTGCTCAGGTGGATTCATCTGTTGGCGGCAAGACAGGCATAAACCATCCGCTGGGCAAGAACATGATAGGCGCGTTCTACCAGCCCCAGGCCGTCATCGCCGACACCTCCACGCTCAATACCCTGCCCGCCAGGGAACTGTCCGCCGGCCTTGCCGAAGTGATCAAGCACGGCGCAATCATCGATGCGGCATTTTTTGACTGGATCGAAGCGCATATCGACGAACTGCTGGCGCGTGATCCTGCTGCGCTGGCCTATGCAATCAAGCGGTCATGTGAAATCAAGGCGGACGTCGTGCGTCAGGACGAGCGCGAGGGAGGCTTGCGCGCCATCCTTAATTTCGGACATACCTTCGGCCATGCGATCGAATCCGGCATGGGCTACGGTGAATGGCTCCATGGCGAAGCCGTGGGTTGCGGCATGGTGATGGCGGCAGACCTGTCTCATCGGCTGGGCTATATCGATGCCAGCGAGCGGAACCGGATTGCAGCACTGGTGCGGGCGGCAGGCTTGCCTGACGTCGCGCCTGACTTGGGCGCGGAGCGCTGGCTCGAACTGATGCAAGTCGACAAGAAAAACGAAGGCGGGCAGATTCGCTTCATTCTGCTCAAGCCGCTGGGCAAGCCCATCATTACGACTGTTCCGCAAGACGTGCTGCTTGAAACCCTGAAAGCCTGTACCAGAAGCTGATCATGGACTTTGAAGCCTACCTCGCCCCGTACGCTGCGACATCATCGCATTCCAGGGGGCGGCGGTATGCCGAGCCCGCAAGCACATCCCGCACGGAGTTCCAGCGCGACCGCGATCGCATCGTGCATTGCGGCGCTTTTCGCCGGCTGGAATACAAGACCCAGGTATTCGTCAACCATGAGGGTGACCTGTTCCGGACCCGGCTGACGCATAGTATCGAAGTCGCCCAGATTGCCCGCTCGATTGCGCGCAACCTGGGCCTCAATGAAGACCTGGTGGAAGCGATCTCCCTGGCGCACGACCTTGGCCATACGCCGTTCGGCCACGCCGGCCAGGATGCGCTGCATGTCTGCATGAAGGAGTACGGCGGATTCGAACACAATCTGCAGAGCCTGCGGGTGGTGGATATGCTCGAACAGCGTTATGGCGGTTTCGACGGGCTCAACCTCATGTTTGAAACACGCGAGGGGATCCTGAAGCATTGCACGGCTGCCCATGCCGCGGAGCTAGGCGACATCGGAAAGCGGTTTCTGGAAAAGAAGCAGCCAACGCTGGAAGCGCAGTTGGCCAACCTGGCCGACGAAATTGCCTACAACAACCATGATATCGATGACGGCCTGCGCTCGGGGCTGCTGACTGTCGAGCAGCTGGAAACCATCGATTTCTTCGCTCGTCACAAGCGCGAGGCGGAAGCGGCGTTTCCAGGAATCGGTGGGCGCCGGGCCATCAATGAAACGGTGCGCCGGATGATCAATGCATTGATCATCGATCTGATCGACACGTCCAGAGAACGCATACGCGCAAGCGGCGTGCAAACCGTTGAAGAAGTGCGCATTGCCGGCCCGCTGATTGCTTTCTCTGAGAGCATGCGCAGCGAAGCGTTGCTGCTCAAGCGCTTCCTGCGCAAGAACCTGTATCAGCACTACCAAGTCAATCGGATGACCAGCAAGGCACGTCGTGTCGTGACGGAGCTATTCCATATCTTCATGGAAGAGCCAGCGCTCCTGCCGCCTTCCTACCAGACTGCGCGCGATGCCGGCATCGATGACACACAGCACACCGCAGTGCAGGCGCGCAGCGTCTCGGACTACATTGCGGGCATGACGGACCGTTACGCGATGCGGGAGCACCGGCGCCTGTTTGCGATCGAGGAAACCTGAAGCTGCCGTGCCCGATGGCACGGCAAACAGCAATGCGATCAGGCCAAGTCGCGTAGTGGATGGGCGTAATCAGGCCAGACGTCGATGAAATAGCCGCTGACCTGTTCAGGCCGCACTTCTGACAGATCGGCAGGTGACCAGCGCGGTGCATTGTCTTTTTCAATCACGCGTGCCCGTATGCCTTCCAGCACTTCGGTGCCTTCAAATGAGCGTCGGATCATCACGCGTTCCATGCGAAGGCAATCGGCCACTGACAGCGTGGCGCCACGCCGCAGCTGTTCCAGGGTCACGCACAACAGCAGGGGAGAGCCGCGGCGCATGGCATTGAGTGACTTGTCTGCGAAGTCACTGCTGTCACTGGCAAGCGAATCCACGATGGCGGCGACGCTGTCATGCGCAAAATGGCGATCGATTTCCGCACGCTGCCGGGCCAGCATGCTGTTTCCGGGATCGGCTTCCGAAAGATAGGGCGCTGCGAAGCGGCGTATCTTTTCAGTGATTTGCTTGCCGGTTGCCATCGGCTCTGTTTCGAGCATGGACAGCAGCTCGGGCAGTACGGAGGAAGGAACGAAAACATCGGCCAGTCCGGCGTAGAGTGCATCGGCGGCGGCAATGGTCTGTCCCGTCAGTCCCAGCCACACGCCCAGTTCGCCAGGCAGACGGGAAAGGAAATAGCCGCCGCCTACATCCGGGAAAAGACCGATATGCACCTCAGGCATCGCCATCGCAGTCTTGTCGGTCACGATGCGCAACTGGCTATGCGCGCTACCCTGCGAGATTCCCATGCCGCCGCCCATGACGATGCCGTCCATCAGGGCGATGTAAGGCTTGCTGTAATGGTGAATCAGATGATTCAGTGCGTACTCTTCAGTGAAGAAGTCTTCCAGCAAGGCGCTGCCACCGGCCGGACCCGCAGTGCCGACATCGTAGAAAAAGCGGATGTCGCCACCCGCACAGAAAGCGCGCTGGCTGCTTGATCGTATGACGACTGCGAATACATCATCATTGGCTTGCCATTCGCGCAGGAGCGCAGTCAGCGCTCTTATCATGTCCAGCGACAAGGCATTCAATGCCTTGGCCCGATCAAGGGTAATGAATCCGATATGGTTTGTTATGGTGCCTGTAAGGTGTGCGCTCATGTTGGGCTGATCAGGAGCGCCTGACAAAAGATGCCTTCATCGTTCTTGAGGCTTGATTACCTGTGCAAGTACCTGCTATTGGTCCGGATGAGCGTCGTTGTCAGGCGCGTTAATGAAAGTGCACAGTTTAGCAACATTCAAGAAACGCAGCTTTGTATAGACCGGGCTGCAAGCATGAGCGCACCAGCCTGCCGGGAATTAATGTGCTGCGTTTGCCTTGGCCAGTACCACGGTCCAGCGATTGAACAACAGCATCTGCAGGTGGCCAGGATCGTCGCCAGGACGGCAATCGATGATGGGATTGACGCTGTACTGGTTTTTCCGCACTTCGCGGCGGATCTGCATTTCGCGGCGACCTACGCGCAGCATGAAACCGGCTGGTGCCTGGTCGAGATAGAGGGGGTTGCTTGCGGTGGTATTGAATTGCGCCATGACGTCTTCTCCAAAGCAGAAACGTTGAACATGGCGTTAATGTATCATAAGTACTGTATGAATAAACAGTATTTTTGAACTGTGGTTTTTTATGCAGGGTGCCTTGGGCACCCTGCGGTCACGCGTTTACGGGAAGAATCGTAAGATTCAGGCGGTCGGCGCCGCCGCGGCGCCATCGTCATCTTCCCCGATCATGCGCTTGATGCCGGCATGCTGATGGTCCTGGATCTTAGTCTTGTATTTCAGGACCTGCCGATCAAGCTTGTCGATCAGCGTGTCGATGGCGGCGTACAGGTCCTGTGCGATGCTGGCCACATGCACATCCTTGCCCCGTAGCCTCAGGGTGATTTCGGCGCGCTGGCGCCTTTCTTTCTCAGGGAGGTTATCAACGGCCAGGATGACCGCTATATCAATGACATGATCGAAATGGCGCTTGATCCGCTCAAGCTTGCCTTGCACGTATTCACGAATTGCGGGAGTCACTTCGAGATGATGTCCACTGATGGTGAGATTCATACTACGCTCCTGTGAAAGGCCGGCAGAGGTTTCACTGAGGATGAAACATGTCAGCGAGTTACATGCTGCAAAGAACTACAAGGACTTGCGCAGATTGACTGGAGGGATTTTCAGGGCTTCCCGATATTTTGCGACGGTACGGCGTGCTACTACCATACCCTGTTCCGCCAGCATTTCTGCGATGCGACTATCGGAAAATGGGTTCTTCGGGTCTTCGGCTCCTATGAGTTGTTTGATCAACGCCCGGATTGCAGTCGATGAGGCTTCGCCGCCTGCATCGGTTGCAACATGGCTGCCGAAGAAGTACTTCAACTCGAACATGCCATGCGGCGTGAGCATGTATTTCTGTGTGGTCACACGCGAGATGGTGCTTTCGTGTAAACCCAGTGTATCAGCTATTTCTCGTAACACAAGAGGTCGCATTGCCACTGCGCCATGGGAGAAAAAGTTGCGCTGGCGGTCCACAATGGCCTGGGCGACGCGCAGGATGGTATCGAAACGCTGGCGCATGTTCTTGATCAGCCATTTCGCTTCTTGCAGCTGCGAACTCATCGAGCCTTCGCCCTTGCTCTGCTTGAGGATGTTGGCATACAGCGCATTGACGCGCAGGCGCGGCATGACGTCATGATTGAGCATCACCTGCCAGCCGTTCTTGCCGCGCTTGACGATCACGTCGGGCACGACATAGTCCGACGCGTCGCTGGCGAACATGGCGCCAGGGTGCGGATTGCATTGCCGGATCACTGCCTGCGCCTCGCGCAGGTCTTCCTCGTCACAGTCCAGGCTCTTCTTCAGCTTGTTGAAGTCGCGCTGCGCAAACAGCTGCAAGTGCTTCTCGACGATCTGCAGTGCGGTGCGGCGCGTCACCATGGGAACGCGCGGCATGCGCCGGATCTGCAGCGCCAGGCACTCCGACGCGTCGCGCGCGCCGACGCCGGCCGGGTCGAAGCTTTGCAGCAGCTTCAGCGCCATCGACAGCTCCTCGATCTCGACTTCCAGTTCCTCCGGCAGGCGGGCGTGGATCTCTTCCAGCGGCTCGGTCAGATAACCGTTGTCATCCAGCGCGTCGATCACCAGTTCAACCAGCGCCCGGTCGCGCGGATTCTGGACAGTTACGCGCATCTGTTCCAGCAGATGCTCGCGCAGGGTCAGCTCATGCGCTTCCATCTGCGGGCGGGCATCGTCGTCTTCCGGGGCCTTGGAGGTGCGAGCAACGTCGTCGAAACTCCAGTCGGCGTCGGCGCCGCTATCGCTGCCTTCGCCGCCACCCTCGCCGGCTTCGAAACCGCCTTCGCCTTCCGTGGCAGGGGCAGCGTCGGAAGCAGGTGCGTCGCCGCTTGGCGTGGAAGTCGGCGCGCTGCTGACGGAGCCGTCGGCGAGCAGCCTGATCGAATGGTCAAGTGGATCATCCAGACGTTCAAGCAGCGGATTCTCGGACAGGATCTGTTCCAGTTCCTGATGCAGTTCCAGCGTTGAAAGCTGCAGCAGCCGGATCGACTGCTGCAGTTGCGGCGTCAGCGCGAGATGCTGGGATACGCGGAGTTGAAGTGTCTGTTTCATTTTTGCCTTTTCTCACATCCGGAAGTGCTCGCCGAGATAGACGCGGCGCACCGACTCGTCGGCAATGATGTCGTCCGGGCGGCCGCTGGCCAGCACTACGCCCTGGTTGATGATGTAGGCATGGTCGCAAATGCCCAGCGTCTCGCGGACATTGTGGTCCGTGATCAGCACGCCGATATTGCGTTCCTTGAGGAAGCGCACGATGCGCTGGATTTCGATGACGGCGATCGGATCGACGCCGGCAAAGGGCTCATCCAGAAGGATGAAGCGCGGGCTGGTAGCCAGGGCGCGCGCGATTTCAACGCGCCTGCGTTCGCCGCCGGAGAGCGACATCGCCTGGTTGTCGCGCAGCTTTTCGATCTGCAGTTCGGAGAGCAGGGCATTGAGCCGGTTCGCGATCTGTTCCTTCGACAGCGGCTTGCCTTCATAGCGCTGCAGCTCCAGCACCGCGCGAATGTTTTCCTCCACCGTAAGCTTGCGAAATACCGATGCTTCCTGCGGCAGGTAGGACAGGCCCAGCACGGCGCGGCGGTGGATCGGCAGGCGCGAGATGTCGACGCCGTCCAGGTCGATGGCGCCGGCGTCGGACGGCACCAGGCCGACGATCATGTAGAACGACGTGGTCTTGCCGGCGCCGTTCGGCCCCAGCAATCCGACCACCTGGCCGCTTTCGACATGCAGGGAGACATCACGCACCACCTGGCGCGCGCCATAGCTTTTTTGCAGGCCCTGCACGTTGAGAATGCTGTTCTCCATCTCAGGGCGCCTTGGTGTCGTTGCGTGGCTGGATGATGGCCTTGATGCGTCCGGCGCCGGCCTTGCTGGTGCTGCTGGGCGTGTTGTTGACCGAGTAAAACTCCTGCTTGCTGTCGTAGGAAATGAATTCGCCTTCGACCTCGTCGGTCGGGCTGGCGCCTTCGAGAAGACGGATCTTGGCGTTCACATAGAACTTCGCGACCTCGGTCTTGGTGTCGTACTCGATGCGGTCGGCCGCTTCGCCTTCGATCCAGAGGTTCGGGCCGCCATCGCGTTTTTGCCGGAAAGTGGCTTTCTCGCCGCGCTTGGCGTAGACGGTGGCGTATTGGTAGCCGGCCGGGTCCTGGGTGACGACCATGCGGTCGGCTTTCAATATCAGGGTGCCGCGCGTGAGCACCACATCGCCGGTGAAGGTATTGATCTGCTTGACGTCGTCGTAGGCCATCTGATTAGCCTCGATGTTGGTTGGCTTGGTCATGTCGGCCTTTTCAGCCAGCGAGCTGCCCGCCGCGGCCATGCCTATCAGCAGAATGAACCATGCGTGAAGTTGTTTCATCACTCTTCTCTAAGGAAATGCGTTGTTGATTGTCCGGTCGCGCTTTCAGCGGACGGCGGTCTGGCGCGGCGGCAGGGTTGCCTGGACCCGGCTGGCAAGGCTGAGTTCGCCGGTGGCATTGTTGGCCACCATGCCCGCGCCGTTGAGCGTCGAGCCGCCCAGGGTGAGGCGCACCGGCCTGTCGGTGCGCATGATGTCCTCGTCGGGCAAGATCATCAGGTAGTCGGACTCCAGGTGGAAATTTTCCGCCTGCGGCGTTTTCGGGCGATCTATCTTGACATCGTCATACATGTGAATCTTGACGCCACCGGGTTCCACGATGGCCCGCTCCGAGCGGGCTGTCATCGGCGGCCTCTCGCGCGAAAGGCTGTTAATCACAGGCAAATCGATCGTGTGCGTGTCGTCGGCCGGATTGTGCACCATGCGCTTGCCGGCGATGTTGTACTGCGCCTCGCCAGTGGCGGACAGCCGCACGAAATTGAAATTGTCGACGTAGTAATCGGGTTCGGTGCGCGCCGCCGCCGGGCCGCCGCCGTTGTCCGGCGTGCGCATGATCTGCAGCAGCCAGAAGCTGCCCAGCGCCATCAGCGTGACCAGCAGCAGCATCGGCGCCATGCTGAAGCGGCGGCGATCCTGTTTCATCTCAGATACGGCGCCAGCGCCGCCTCGTAATTGCCCTGCGCCCGCAGGATGAAGTCGCACAGTTCGCGCACGGCGCCCCGGCCGCCGCCGGCGGTGGTGACGTAATGCACCCGCGAGCGCACCTCGGGATGGCCGTTCGGCACGCTGGCGGCAAAGCCCACGCGGGTCAGCACCGGCAGGTCGATCACGTCGTCGCCGATGAAGCCGCTGGCCTCGGCCTCGACGCCGCATTCGGCCAGCAACGCTTGATAACCCGATAGCTTGTCATGCACGCCCTGCTGCACATGGGTAATGCCGAGATCGGCCGCGCGCCGCGCCACCAGCGCCGACTGGCGCGCACTGATGATGGCGGTGATGACGCCCGACTGCTGCAGCAGCTTGATGCCGTGGCCGTCCAGCACATTGAAGGTCTTGATCATTTCGCCGTCCGCGCCGAAATGCAGGCTGCCGTCGGTCAGCACGCCATCGACATCGAACACCATCAGCCGGATGCGGCGTGCCCGCGCCATGCTTTCCTCAAGTGACTGCTGCATCAGATCACCTTTGCGCGGGTCAGGTCATGGATGTGGAGGGCGCCGACCAGGATGCCGTCGCCGTCGGTGACCAGCAGCTGGTTGATGCGATGCTGCTCCATCATTTCGACCGCCTCGACCGCCAACTGGTCCGGGCCGATGCTGCGCGGGCCGGGATGCATCACGTCGGCGATCACGATCTTGCTGAAGTCCTGCACTTGCTCGATCATGCGACGCAGATCGCCGTCGGTGAACACGCCGATCGGCCGTCCTTCTGGATCGACCACCGCGGTCATGGCCATGCCCTTGTGGCTGATTTCCAGCAGCGCCGCGTTGAGCGAGACTTCTGGCGCCACCCTGGGCACAGCGTCGCCGCTACGCATGACGTCGCGCACATGGGTCAACAGTCGCCGGCCCAGCGCGCCGCCCGGGTGGGAACGGGCAAAATCCTCTTCCCTGAAGCCGCGCGCATCCAGCAGCGCCACGGCAAGCGCATCGCCCAGCGCCAGCGTGGCGGTGGTGCTTGCTGTGGGCGCCAGGTTCAGCGGGCAGGCTTCCTTGGCCACGGCCGTATTCAGGTGCACGTTCGACAGCAGCGCCAGGCTGGAAGCGTCGTTGCCGGTCATGGCCACCAGCTTGGCGCCCATGCGCTTGATGATGGGCACGATGGCCAGCAGCTCGGCGGTTTCGCCGGAATTGGAAATGGCGATGAAGGCATCGTTCTCGGTGACCATGCCCAGGTCGCCATGGGCCGCCTCGGCAGGATGGACGAACAGGGAAGGGGTGCCGGTCGAGGCCAGCGTGGCGGAGATCTTGCGGGCAATATGGCCGGACTTGCCCATGCCGGAGACCACCACCCGGCCGCTGCAGCCCAGCAGCAGGCCAACCGCCTGCGCAAAACTGCCGTCGTCGGCGGTGACGCGGTCCTTCAGGGCCAGGATGGCGTCGGCTTCGATCTGCAGGGTTTCACGCGCCATTTCGGTTGCGCGTGCCGCCTGCGCCGTGTCGAAAGACTTCGACAATGGTTTTTCATGGGTTACACTCATGCCCGAAGTATAAACGAATTACGAAAGCAAAAAACCTGCCAGAAATAACAAAAACCCGGTGATTTGATTGGTCACTTATCGGCACATATGCATCTGCCGTTTCAGTTTTTCAACAATCACCGGAAAGTCCGCCTGCCCAATGTTTTCTGCTCTCGAACTTACCTTGCTGCTGCTGGGCTCGGCCGTGCTTGGCGTGGTCGGTTTTCGCATGCTGCATCTTCCACCCATGCTGGGCTACCTGGCTGTGGGTATCCTGATCGGCCCGCACGCGCTCGGGCTGGCCGAGGAGAACGCCACCACCCACACCCTGGCGGAATTCGGCGTTGTCTTCCTGATGTTCTCTATCGGACTCGAATTTTCCCTGCCCAAGCTTTCCTCCATGCGCAGGACGGTGTTTGGCCTGGGCATGGCGCAGGTGCTGCTGACCATTGCGGTGACCATGCTGTTCGGTGCGCTGTCGGCCTGGATATTGCCGTCGCTGTTCCAGATCAGCTGGCGGGCCGCCTTTGCGCTGGGCGGCGCGCTGGCCATGTCGTCCACCGCCATCGTCTCCAAGATGCTGACCGAAAGGCTGGAACTGGAAAGCGAGCATGGGCGCCGCATCATCGGCATCCTGCTGTTCCAGGACCTGGCGCTGGTGCCGCTCTTGATCCTGGTGCCGGCGCTGGCCAATCCGCGCGACCTGCTGCCCACGCTGGTGTGGGCCGGCCTGAAGGCGGTGCTGGTGCTGGTGCTGCTGCTGGTGATCGGGCAGAAGCTCATGCGCGGCTGGTTCCAGATCGTGGTCAAGCGCCGTTCGCAGGAACTATTCATGCTGAACCTGCTGCTGATCACGCTGGGCGCGGCCTGGATCACCGAGCGCGCCGGCCTGTCGCTGGCGCTGGGCGCCTTCGTCGCCGGCATGCTCATTTCCGAGACAGAGTACAAGCACCAGGTGGAAGAGGACATCGCGCCTTTCCGCGACGTGCTGCTGGGGCTGTTCTTCATCACCATCGGCATGCTGCTCAATGTGCCGCTGGTGCTGGAAAACTGGTGGCTGGTGCTGCTATTGCTGCTGGTGCCGGTGCTGGTGAAGTTCGCGCTGATCGCGGCGCTGGCACGGCTGTTCGGCGCCTCGCCAGGCGTTGCGCTGCGCACCGGCCTGGCGCTGGCGCAGGCCGGCGAATTCGGCTTCGTGCTGCTCAACCAGGCCGGCGGTCTGCAGCTGGTCGACCCGTTCCTGGTGCAGCTGATCCTGGCCTCGATGGTGCTGTCGATGCTGATCACGCCGCTGATCCTGGCCAAGTCGGATGCCATCGTGCTGAAGCTCTCGGCCAATGACTGGATGCTGCAGTCGCTGGCGCTGACCCGCATTGCCACCCGCACCATGTCGACCCAGAAGCATGTGATCATCGCCGGCTTCGGCCGCAGCGGACAGAGCCTGGCCAAGCTGCTGGAGGAAGAGAAGATCGCCTATCACGCGCTCGACCTCGATCCCGAACGGGTGCAGGAAGCGCAGGCGGCCGGCGCCAGCGTGTCGTATGGCGACGCCACGCGCCGCGAAAGCCTGCTGGCGGCAGGCATCCATCGGGCCGAGGCCATGGTGATCACCTATGCCAGCACGCCGTCGGCATTGAAGACGCTGCACCATGTGCATGAGCTGGCGCCGCAACTGCCGGTCATCGTGCGCAGCCATGACGATACTGACCTCGACAAGCTGCGCGGCGCGGGCGCGGCCGAAGTGGTGCCGGAAGCGATCGAGGGCAGCCTGATGCTGGCTTCGCATGCGCTCCTGATGCTGGGCGTGCCGCTGCGCCGCGTGCTGCACCGGGTGCAGGATGTGCGCGGCCAGCGCTATGCGGCCCTGCGCGGCTACTTCCACGGTGCCGACGATGCGGCCGACCATTCCGAACACCTGAATGTGCGGCTGCATTCGGTGTCGCTGTCCGAGCATGCGCATGCAATCGGCAAGCCGCTGGCGGAGCTCGGGCTCAACGAGGTGGGCGCCGAGGTGACCGCCATCCGGCGCAGCAGGAGCCGCATCGATGTCACGCCGGAGACGGTGTTCCACGGCGGCGATATCGTGGTGCTGCGCGGCGCGACCGAAGCCATCGCGCTGGCCGAAGCGCGTTTGCTCAAGGCATAGCGGCGGAAGAACAAGCGCCTGTGCCAATTCCCATTCACATCATTCACTTCATCATTGCTGCGGTCTGGCCCATGCCTGCGCGCATGCGGAAAAAGGACTAGCGGCAGTGGACATGTTTCAACGCATTCTCAGCATCATCTTGCCGGTATTCGCCATCATTGCGGTGGGCTATGGCTATGCGCGGCTGCGCGGCGAGAGCGTGCGCGCCGACATGGGCGCAGTCAACCGGGTCAGCATGGAAGTGCTGTGCCCGCTGCTGGTGTTTACCGCGCTGGCGGCCAAGGATTTCGATGTTGGCCACAACCTGGTGCTGATCCTAGCCGGCGTGCTGATCTCGCTGGGTTCGGGCCTGCTGGCATGGCCTGTGGCGCGCCTGCTGGGCTACGACGTGCGCAGCTTCGTGCCGCCGATGATGTACAACAACTGCGGCAACATGGGCCTGCCGCTGGCGGCGCTGGCTTTCGGTCCTGCCGGCCTGTCGGCGGCGGTGGCGCTGTTCATGGCCGCCAACCTGGTCTACTTCTCGGTCGGCATCAAGATCATCGAGACCGGGCGGCATGGCCGCCGCAGTTCCTTCTTCAAGTTCATGACCAGCCCGATGATGCTCTCCATGATCTTCGGCATGCTGTGCGCGGTGTTCAAGCTGAGCCCGCCGGCGCCGCTGCTGTCAGCACTGCGGATGCTGGGCGACGCCTGCATTCCGCTGATGCTCTTTTCGCTGGGCGTGCGCATGATGGATGTGAATTTCCGCAGCTGGCACATCGGCCTGATCGGCGCGATTGCCTGCCCGCTGACAGGCCTGGCCAGCGCCGGCCTGCTGGACCTGGTGCTGCCGTTGAGCGACATGCAGCGTGGCCAGATGTACCTGTTCGCCTCGCTGCCGCCGGCGGTGTTCTGCTTCATGATTGCCGAGCAGTACAGGCAGGAGCCGGACAAGGTGGCTTCCATCGTGCTGCTGGGGAACCTGGCGTCGCTGGGATTCGTGCCGCTGGGATTGTGGCTGGGACTGGCCTGAACGGGCAGGGGGCTTCAGGCAGTCGGACGTATTTCCATCACGCCGGCGCGCACGCTGCCGGCGTCGCATGGCGCGGCAAGCACCTGCTGCACGCTGGCGCCGGCCGGACCCTGGCGCGCCCAGGCCTCGACCTGCGCCAGCGCGCCGGCGTCGCCGTCGACCACGGCTTCCACCGAGCCGTCATGCCGGTTGCGCACCCAGCCTGACAGCCCGAGCAATGTGGCCTGGCGCTCGAACGCGGCGCGGTAGCCCACGCCCTGTACCCGGCCGGTGATCTGCAGATGCAGCGCCATTGCCTTACTTCTTTTTCTTCAGCATCGGCGCCAGATACTTGCCGGTGAAGCTGGCAGGCGTCTTGGCCACATCCTCCGGCGTGCCGGCGGCGATGATCTGGCCACCGCCCGCGCCGCCCTCCGGACCGAGATCGATGATCCAGTCGGCGGTCTTGATCACGTCGAGGTTGTGCTCGATGATGACCACGGTATTGCCCTGGTCGCGCAGGCGGTGGATCACCTTCAGCAGCAGGTCGATGTCATGGAAGTGCAGGCCGGTGGTAGGCTCGTCGAGGATATAGAGCGTGCGGCCGGTGTCGCGCTTGGACAGTTCCAGCGACAGCTTGACCCGCTGCGCCTCGCCGCCCGACAGCGTGGTCGCGCTCTGGCCCAGGCGAATGTAGCCCAGGCCGACGTCCAGCAGGGTCTGCAGCTTGCGCGCAATCACCGGCACCGGCTTGAAGAACTCATGGGCTTCCTCCACCGTCATGCCGAGCACCTCGGTGATGTTCTTGCCCTTGTACTGCACTTCCAGGGTTTCCCGGTTGTAGCGGTTGCCGTGACAGACATCGCAGGGCACATACACGTCCGGCAGGAAGTGCATTTCCACTTTCAGCACGCCATCGCCCTGGCAGGACTCGCAGCGCCCGCCCTTGACGTTGAACGAGAAGCGACCGGCCGAGTAGCCGCGCTCCTTGGCGGTGGGCACGGTGGCGAACAGGTCGCGGATCGGCGTAAACACGCCGGTGTAGGTGGCCGGATTGGAGCGCGGCGTGCGGCCGATCGGCGCCTGGTCGACCGAGATCACCTTGTCGAAATGCTCCATGCCGGAGATCGAGTCATGCGGCGCCGGTTCGGCCTGCGAGCCGTACAGGTGGCGCGCGGCGGCATGGTACAGGGTGTCGTTGACCAGGGTCGACTTGCCCGAACCGGACACGCCGGTCACGCAGGTGAGCAAGCCCACCGGCACCTTGAAGGTCACGTTCTTGAGGTTGTTGCCGGTGGCGCCGGTGATGATGAACTGGCGCTTGGGGTCGGGTTTGGTGCGCTGCTCCGGCACCTTGATCTGGAAGGTGCCGTTCAGGTACTGCGCGGTCAGGGACTTCTTGTTCTTCAGGATCTGCGGCAGCGTGCCCTCGGCGATCACGTCGCCGCCATGCACGCCCGCGCCCAGGCCCATGTCGACGATGTAGTCGGCGCAGCGGATCGCATCTTCATCATGCTCGACCACCAGCACGCTGTTGCCGATGTCGCGCAGATGCTTCAGGGTTTCGATCAGGCGGTCGTTGTCGCGCTGGTGCAGGCCGATCGAGGGCTCGTCCAGCACGTACATCACGCCTGTCAGGCCGGAGCCGATCTGCGATGCCAGCCGGATGCGCTGCGCTTCGCCACCCGACAGGGTGTCGGCGCTGCGTTCGAGCGACAGGTAGTCCAGGCCGACGTTGTTCAGGAAGGTCAGGCGCGCAATGATTTCCTTGATGATGCGGTCGGCGATCTCGCGCTTGGAACCCTTGAGCTTCAGGGTCTCGAAGAACGACAGGGTGTCGCGCAGGGGCGTGGCCGCGACTTCATAGATCGCGCGTTCCTGCGCGCCGTTGCCGACCTTCACATGGCGCGCCTCTTCGCGCAGCCGGGCGCCGTTGCAGGCCGGGCATTCCTTCTTGTTGATGAACTTGGCCAGCTCTTCCTTGACGGCGATCGAGTCGGTCTCGCGATAGCGCCGCTGCAGGTTGTTGACCACGCCCTCGAAGGTATGCTCGCGCACCACGGCGCGGCCGCGTTCGTTGATGTAGGTGAAGGGCACGGTCTGCCGGCCGGAGCCGTGCAGCACCACGTCCTGCGCCTTCTGCGGCAGGTCTTCGAAGGGCACGTCGAGGTCGAACTCGAAGTGGGATGCCAGGCTGGACAGCATCTGGAAGTAGAACTGGTTGCGCCGGTCCCAGCCCTTGACCGCGCCGGAGGCCAGCGACAGGTTGGGGAAGGCCACGATGCGGCGCGGATCGAAGAACTCGATATGGCCGAGGCCGTCGCATTCCTGGCAGGCGCCCATCGGGTTGTTGAACGAGAACAGCCGCGGCTCCAGTTCCTGCAGCGAGTAGCCGCAGTCGGTGCAGGCGAACTTGTTGGAATAGACGCTCTCGATGCCGGTGTCCATGTCCACCACCATCGCCCGGCCGTCGGCCAGGCGCAGCGCGGTCTCGAAGCTTTCCGCCAGGCGCTGCTTGATCTCGACCTTGACCTTCACGCGGTCGATCACGACGTCGATGGTGTGCTTCTCGGTTTTCTTCAGCTTGGGCAGGTCGTCGATGTCATGGATGTGCGCGCCGCCGGTGCCGGACTGCACCCGAAAGCGCACGAAGCCCTGCGCCTGCATGTGCTCGAACAGCTCGAGATGCTCGCCCTTGCGGTTGGCCACCACCGGCGCCAGGATCATCAGCTTGGTGTCTTCCGGCATGGCCAGCACGGCGTCCACCATCTGCGACACCGACTGCGCCGCCAGCGGCCGCTGCGGATGGCGCGGGCAGTAGGGCGTGCCGACGCGGGCATACAGGAGGCGCAGGTAGTCGTGGATTTCAGTGACGGTGCCTACCGTCGAGCGCGGATTGTGCGACGTGGCTTTCTGCTCGATCGAGATGGCCGGCGACAGGCCCTCGATCAGGTCGACGTCCGGCTTTTCCATCAGCTGCAGGAACTGCCGCGCATAGGCCGACAGCGACTCTACATAGCGCCGCTGGCCTTCGGCATACAGGGTGTCGAAGGCCAGCGAGGACTTTCCGGAACCGGACAGGCCGGTAATGACAATCAGTTTATTGCGCGGCAGGTCGAGATTGATGTTCTTGAGGTTGTGCGTACGGGCGCCTCGAATGCGAATTTCTTCCATGAATACTTTCAGCGTTAGTATCCCGGCTGCTTGTGAAATGTTGTGCAATCAATCGCGGCAGGAGCGGGGTTCAAGCGGGTCAACCTGATACTATAACGGGTTTTGAAGTTCGCCGTATTACCCGGTATTTGCCGCTAAATCCTACCCATGTCATCCAGTCAATCCCCCTTGCCGGACAGCCGCATGAACCGCACCGAAGTCCGCGCCAGCGCCTCGCTGGCCGCGATATTCGCGCTGCGCATGCTGGGCCTGTTCCTGATCCTGCCGGTGTTTTCCGTGCATGCCCGCAGCATGCCCGGCGGCGACAATGCGACCCTGATCGGCCTGGCGCTGGGCGTGTATGGCCTGACCCAGTCGTTCGGGCAGATCCCGTTCGGCATCGCCTCCGACCGTTATGGCAGGAAGCGCATCATCATCATCGGCCTGCTGCTGTTCGCGATCGGCTCCTTCATCGCCGCCATGGCCAGCCATATCGGCTGGGTCATCGTGGGCCGGGCGGTGCAGGGCGCCGGCGCGATCTCGGCGGCCATCACCGCGCTGATTGCCGACAGCACCCGGGAGGAGCACCGGACCAAGGCCATGGCCATGGTGGGCGGCTCGATCGGGCTGTCGTTCGCGCTGTCGCTGGTGGCCGCGCCGCTGCTCTACAGCGCCATCGGCATGAGCGGCATGTTCGCGCTGATCGGCCTGATGTCGGTGGCGGCCATCCTGGTGGTGCTGTACGTGGTGCCGCCCGCCGCGCCGCTGCCGCCGGGCCGGGTGCGCTTTGCCGAAGTGCTGAAGAACCGCGAGCTGATGCGGCTCAACTACGGCGTGTTCGCGCTGCACCTGACGCAGATGGCGATGTTCGTGGTGGTGCCGGCGGCGCTGGTGCAGAGCATGAATATGCCGGTGTCGACGCACTGGAAAATTTACCTGCCGGTGGTGCTGGCGTCCTTCGTGCTGATGCTGCCGCCGGTATTCGTCGGCGAGAAGCGCGGCTGCATGAAGCAGGTGTTCATCGGCGCCATTGCGCTGCTGCTGCTGGTGCAGGGCGGCATGTGGTTCACGCTGTCGCAGGCCACGCCGGGCGCGCCCGCCCTGGTCGGCCTGCTGCTGGCCTTCTTCATCGCCTTCAACATCCTGGAAGCGAGCCAGCCGTCGCTGGTATCGCGCCTTGCGCCGCCCGGCGGACGCGGCGCCGCGCTGGGCGTCTACAACACCTTGCAGGCCCTGGGCCTGTTCTGCGGCGGCGCCGCCGGCGGCTGGCTGACCCAGCATGCGAGCCGCTCGGCGGTCTTCATTCTGGGCGCGGGCCTGACCGTGGTGTGGCTTATAATTGCGTCCAATATGCAAAACCTGCCGCGGCGCGGCCCGAAACAGCAGCCAGCCGCCGTCTAAACAGTTAAGGAGAGTTATCCATGGCTTCGGTCAACAAGGTCATCATCGTTGGCAACCTCGGGCGCGACCCGGAGACCCGCTACATGCCCAGCGGCGACGCAATGACGTCGATCACGGTCGCCACCACCGACACCTGGAAGGACAAGGCCACCGGTGAAAAGAAGGAACAGACCGAGTGGCATCGCATCAGCTTCTTCGGCAAGCTGGCGGAAATCGCCGGCCAGTACCTGAAGAAGGGCAGCCAGGTCTATGTCGAAGGCTCGCTGCGCACCCGCAAGTACACCGACAAGGACGGCGTCGAGAAGTATGCGACCGACATCCGCGCCGATACCATGCAGATGCTGGGCAGCCGCCAGGGCATGGGCGGCGGCGCGGGCGCCGGCGGCGGCATGGGCGGCGGCATGGGCGGCGGCATGGATGACGGCGGCTACGGCAGCGCGCCGCCGGCACGCCAGAACACCGGCGGTGGCGGCGGTGGCGGCAGCCGCCCGGCGCCGCGTCCGGCGCCGAATTTCTCGGATATGGATGACGATATTCCGTTCTGAGGAAGCTGGTCCAGCCCGGAACGTCCAGCAAACCCCTGACCTTGCCTCACAGCCGGTCAGGGGTTTTTCATTTGGGTTGCGGCACGGCAGCTGCTGGTATGGCCAGTGCGCAGTGCCGGCTCCGGCGTCGATCGAAACCGGCAGCCTCGCCAGGCTGCAGGCCTTTGCTTCGCGGTCAAGACGGCCTGCCTGACCAGGGACACGTCAGTGCGCATCCCGCCTGTTTCCCCGCGCAGCCCCGACAACGCGGGTCAGCACAGGCTCGCACAGCATCAGCAGCAGCGCTGCGCAGATCAGGCCGAAGCACAGCGCGCTATTGGCCGACAAGGTCTGGTGATAAACCAGCACGGCGACCAGCAGCTGCGTTACTGGCAGCACGAACTGGAAAAAGCCCATGATGGTGATCGGCAGGCGCGCCGCCGCGAGCGAGAACAACCAGAGCGGCAGCACGGATACCAGGCCGCTGGCGGCAAGCAGCGCCCAGGTGGCGCTGGTCAATGGCGGCGGCCATGCCAGGTGCAATGCCCCGCTCCAGGCCAATGCCGGCAGCAGCAGCGCCAGCACCAGCGTTTCGCACAGCAGGCCGCCGAAGGCGTCCAGCGTGGCGATTTTCTTCAGGCAGGCGTAGGCGCCCCAGGTGATGCCGATGATCAGGTAGACCCGGTGCTGCAATTCCTGGCTGCGGAACGCGAGCAGCAGGACGCAGCCGGCAATCAGCAGCAGGGCGGCCAGTCGGGTGGGGCTCATGGTTTCTCCGAACACCAGGCGCCCGGCGGCGATGGCCACGAAAGGCGCCAGCAGGTAACCGAGGCCGCTTTCCACCACGTGGCCCTGGATAGAGGCCCATATGAAGGTAAGCCAGTTGCAGGCCACCAGAATCGCCGCCGTCACGTGGATCGCCACATCGCGCCGGCTCACGCGCTGCGCCAGTGCGCGCAGCCGGCCCAGAGCGCCCATGATCAGCAGCAGGGCGGCCAGCGAGGCAATGATGCGCGCGGTCAGCAGCGTCAGAGGGGGCAGCGCGCCCAGCGTCTTCCAGAACAGCGCTGACAGGCCCAGCAGCACATTGGCCGTGATGCCGGCGCAGGCGGCTGCCATGTGGCGCGAGGCCAGGGCCATCATGCCCTTCCTGCCTTGCCAGCGCGGCAGCCGAGCGATACAACAAACCATGACAAGCCACCATCGGTATGCATCAGGCAAGCGGCCCGTGTCCGGTGCGGGCTGTTGTTGTCAGGCCATGGAAGCCGCTGCATGCGACGCGGCCAGTCATCAGCCATGACATGTGTCCAGGCAAGGTTTCTGGCGCGCCCGGGGATAGGCAAGACGATAGTATGGCGGATGCCGGCATGGTGATATTCCTGTTGATGAAGCGATTTTGCAAAGCGCGTTGGCAAGGCTAGGATACGCGCCGCATGCAAGGATAAGCCCCGCTTGGTAATCCGGGTGCGTCGATGCGCAGGAACAGGCAGACCTGCCTTGAAACGCTGACAAGCCATCGACAGGCCAGGCGCCCATGCCACGTACGATGCGCACAGCAAGCCATGCGCCGTGGCCAACCATGCCCGACCTGATCAGCTTGCCCGGCACGGCGCCGGTCCCGCAGGGCTGTCGCTTATTGCCATAGGCTTTTTTCACCCCCATACCCCTACCCATTCGGTCTACAATCCCGGTTCTGCGCACCGTCGAGTGCGGATGCCGGATGCATGTTCGTCACACAATAAAAAATGAAATCCCAGCAAAACAAGCATGGACGCCTGGCCAGCATTGCCGGCAGCAAGCCGGTACTGGCAGTCGGGGCGCTTGCCCTGACCTATCTGGCAGGCGGCCTGTTCATCGTGCCGGCGCTGCTCAAATGGCAACTGCCCGAGCAGGCCCAGAGCCGGCTGGGCGCCACGCTAAGCCTGGGGCATGTCTATTTCAATCCGCTGACCCTGACGCTCGAACTGGGCGATGTCAGCCTGCGCACGGTGCGCGAAGGCACGCTGCTGGCCGCCGAAAAACTGCGCGCCGACTTTGAATTTTCCAGCCTGTTCCGCCGCGCCTGGACCTTTACCGACATCCAGCTCGAACAACCCAGCCTGCGCATTGAATTCGACAAGGACGGCGGGCTCAACCTGCAGCCGCTGCTGGCGGCATTGAAGCGGCCCGGCGCCAAACCGGAACAGGCGCCGCCAAGGCTGCTGGTGCGTCACCTGGGCGTGAAGAACGGCCGGGTCGACGTGGCTGACCAGCGCCTGGAGCAGCAGCTCATCGCCCGCATCAATCCGCTCACGCTGGAGGCAACGAATATCGGCACGCTGGCGCCGGACAGCGGCAACTGGCAGCTGTCGGCGCGCAGCGAGGCCGGCGAGGTGCTGCGCGCCGGCGGAACGCTCGGGCTGCAGCCATTTTCGCTCAATGGCAACCTGGACCTGGCCGGCATGCAGGCGGGCACCCTGGCGCGCGGGCTGCACACCCGGCTGCCGCTGAGCGACGTGGCAGGCACGCTGGGCCTGTCGGGCAAGTACAGCGCGGCCATCAGGGATGGCGCGCTGCATGCGGTGCTGGAACAGCTTGAACTGACCCTGGCCGGCTTCACCGCCACGGCGCAACGCCAGGTCATCGCGCTGGAATCGGGCCGGCTGGCCCTGCCGCGGGCAGAGTGGTCGCCGGCGGCGGACGGCATGCAGCTGACCCTGACCGGGCCGGCGCTGACGCTGGGCGCAGCCAGCCTCTCCAGCGGCGCCGACCGGCTGCAGTTGCCCGAGGCCAGCCTGGGCATGCGGCAGCTGCTGGCCAGTGTCGGCGACGCCACCGCGCTGACGCTGGAAGACACCGCGCTGGCATTGCCGCGCCTGCAATGGAAACAGGCAGGCGGCGACATCGACGCTGCCGCGCCATCGCTGAAACTTGACCGGCTTGCGCTGCGCCTGTCGGCAGGCGCGATGGAGGCGCAGGCCGAGGGCGCCGCGCTGTCGCTGGCCAGCCTGGCGCAGCGGGCCGCCGGCCAGGCGGTGCGCACCGGCGCCGTCAGGCTGACGTCGCGCCAGATCCGGTCCGGCCGCAAGGAAGGCGACAAGGCGGTCTTGTCGGCGCAGATGCTGGCGACCCGGCTGGAAGCGGCCGGCGTCGCCGTCGGCGCGGCCGGGCGCCAGGGCGCGCGCTACAGCCTGGCCCAGGGCAGCAGCGCCGCCGACACGCTGACCTTGTCCTTGCCCGCGTCCGGACCGGATGTCAGCGCCGACGGCCTGTCGGCCAGCCTGAAGAAGCTGGCGATCAACGAGGCGCGCCAGGCCGGCGAACTGGCGCATGCGGACGATGTGCAGCTCAAGGGCGCGAAGGTGCGGCTGGGCGAGCGCCGGCTCGATCTCGGCAGCCTGGCGCTGGCCGGCGGCGCCGCCCAGGTGCGCTTCGACAAGGATGGCAGCCTGAACTGGACCGGACCGGCAACACCCGTACCCGTAACGGACGCAGCCCGCCAGCCGGATCAGAAGTCTGCAGCCAGGTCAGCCAAGTCAGCCAAACCCGTCAAGTCCGCCACTCCTCCCAAACCCGCTGCACCCGTCAAGTCTGTCGAGCCCGTCGCGCCCGCCAGGCCCGGCAACGCGCCGGCCGCAGCGCCCTGGCGCATCACTGCCAGCAAGCTGGCCCTGCGCGATTTCAGCCTGGCCTATGCCGATGCGCGCCAGGAACCGCCGCTGGCGGTCAAGGTGGATGACATCGCCGCCACCATGAGCGAGTTCGATACCGGCGCCCCCGGCCCGGCGCGGCTGCAGCTATCCGGCCGCAGCGGCGGCGGCACGCTGCAGGCCGAAGGAAGCATCGCCCTGACCAATGGCGCCGGCGACCTCGGCATCCGCGCCGCCGGCCTGCCGCTGGCGATGCTGCAGCCCTACCTGACCGAAGCGGCGCGGCTGGCGCTGACCGGTGGCACCCTGTCCGGCGCCGGCCGGCTGCGCTTTGGCGATGCGCAGGGGCCGAAGCTGGCTTACACCGGCACCGCATCGCTGGACAAGGTGGCGATCGAGGAAACCGCGCCGCGCCGGCACTTCATGTCCTGGGATGCGGTGGCCGCCAGCGACATGCGGCTGACGCTGTCGCCGAACCGGCTCGACATTGGCCAGCTGCGCATCGCCGGCCCGGTCGCCGAGCTGATCATTGCCGAAGACCAGAGCGTGAACCTGGCGCGCGTGTTGAAGCGCAAGCCGGAAGCGGCCGGGCAGGGCGCAGCGGCAAAAGGCGGGAATGCGCCCGCAGCGCCAGGCCAGGAGGCCGACGCCTTCCCGGTGTCGATCGCCCGGCTGCGGGTGGAGCGCGGCGTGCTGACCTTCGCCGACTTCAGCCAGCAGCCGCAGTTCAGCACCCGCATGCACCACCTGCAGGGCGTGATGACCGGCCTGTCGAGCGCGCCGGGCAGCCGTGCCCGTCTGCAGTTCAATGCCGCCATCGCCGACTATGGCGATGCCCGCATCGAGGGCAGCATGAACCCGTTCAAGCCGGCCTATGCCACCGACGTGCGCATGAACTTCCGCAATGTCGATCTCTCTGCGCTCACGCCCTACGTGGTGCGCTTTGCCGGCTACCGCGTCAGTGCCGGCACGCTGTCGATGGACCTGCGCTACCAGGTCAGGGAGAACCGGCTGGTGGGGGACAACCGCTTCGTGCTCAACAAGGTGCAGCTGGGAGAAAAGGTCGACAGCCCGACCGCGATGGACCTGCCGCTGAAGCTGGCGCTGTCGCTGCTGGAAGACGAAAACGGTGTCATCAACATCGGCGTGCCGGTCAGGGGCGACCTGCAGAACCCGCAGTTCAGCTTCGGCGCAGTGGCGCGCCGCGCGATCGGCAATGTGCTGCGCAGCGTGGTCACCGCGCCGTTTCGCGCGCTTGCTTCATTGTTTGGCGGCAGCGGCGAAAAGCTCGATACGATTGCCTTCGACGCCGGCAGCGCGGAACTGGCGCCGCCCGAACAGGAGAAGCTGGCCAAGCTGGGGCAAGGCCTGGCGAAACGTCCCAATGTGCGGCTCGTGGTGCATCCGGCCGTGGATGCCGCACAGGACGCGCAGGCGCTGCGGTCGGTGGAGGCGCGCCGCCTGCTGCTGGCGCGCATGGGCGTGCGCCTGGCGCCGGGGGAAGATCCGGGCCCGATCGACACCGCCAGCGTCGCCGCGCAGAAAGCCATTGCCGCCATGTACGCCGAACGTTATCCCGGCCCCTTGCCCACGCCGCCGGCCGACCAGGCGGCCGACGCCTGGTATGGGCAACTGCTGGACAAGGTGATTGCCGCGCAGCCCTTGCCGCAGGACGCGCTGGCGCAGCTGAGCCAGGCGCGCGGCGCCGCGGTGCGGCAGCAGCTGGAACAAGCGGCGCTGCCGGCGCAGCAGGTGGCGCTGGGCAACGCGGACGAATCCGCCTCGGACGGCACGGCAACCCGGCTGGAGCTGGCGCCGCTGTAGCCGCTGCCGGGGAGCAGTCAGGCAAGGGGGGAATATCCTGAAGGGGCATTCCACCAAGCCGTTGATCACTGCCAGGGGCAACCAGAAGCAATCAAGCCTGCGCGGCCTGGTCCGGCATCGTTGCGTTGCCCTGGTCGAGAAACCAGTCCAGCGCCCGCTGTGCGATCCCGGGCGGCACCACATGCCCGCCCGCGAACTCGACATACGTCACCGGATAGCCCTCTCTTTCCAGGCGCGGCACGATGCGCCGGCTGCAGATTGCCACCGGCAGCACGTCATCCGCATCGCCGTGCGCGATGAACATTCGCGGCAAACCGCGGCTGGCCAGCGGCAGGATGAAGCCGGGCGAGAAGGCGATCACATGGGAAAACAGGTCGCCATTGTCCATGCCCAGCGATAGCGCATAGGAGGCGCCGTCGGAAAAGCCGCCGACGGCGAGACGGGTCGTGTCGATGGCATAGTCGGCGAAAACCATGGCCAGGCTGCGTTCTATCAGTTCCACGTCGGCGCCGTAGTAATGGCGGGCGATCAGGTCCCAGGTCGAGTCGCGCGATGCCGGCGCCAGCAGGATCAGGCCGGCGGCGTCGGCATGCTCGCGCAGCAGGTCCAGGCCATGCAGCGCATGGCCGCCGGCGCCGTGCAGCAGCAGCGCCATCGGGGCCGGGCAGTCGGGCCGGTAGCCTGGCGGCACATACAGGTAGCTGTCGCGGCCGTTGGCATCGGGCAGCGCCTGCAGGCCGGTCGGTGCCGCATGACTGATGTGTTTGGGGCGGGAATGCAGGTGGGAGTCGGCAGGCATGGGTCGGCTGCATCCTTCGGAAGATTAGAAAAATCTCGACATGGAACAGATGCTTGGAATGTTCGCCTGCACGTCGGTTCAACCCGATGGCGGCGTTATTGCCGGAATTTGACGCAGCAACAACCCGGATGCTGCGATGCGGCCGTCAGAACGACGCCGAATACAGGATGGCGGCAAACGACAGCACGATTAATGAAATGCAAACCAGCTCCCCAATGGACTTCATGACAATCTCCCTGTACTTATGTTAACGATAGTGCAATGGGCAGACGGAAAAACAGTTGATCAAGCGCAACTATAGCGCGCGTCTTATTGCCGGGCAGAACATTGTGTTCGGCGAAATCAAGGGATTGTTCCCGACTCGTCGTCCGATCCAATGATCAATTGGTAAAAAATTCCGGATTTCCCGCCAGAACGGTGGACAATAACGCCGCGGCGGGTCCAGCCTTCGCCGCAGTGTCGAACCGGATTGCGGATTATTCATGAAGTTTTCATCGTTCCAGCGTCTCTCCCTGCCCCTGCAGACGCTTCTGCTGCTGGCCTGCACCTTGCCGATACTGTGGGCCCTGCTTCTATTCGACCTGCATCGGCTCGATCACCAGGCGCGCACCCTGAGCGGGGCGCAGGTGGACAACCTGGCTCGCGCCTTCGCCGAGGAAGTGAAGTCCTCCATCAGTTCGATCGACCTGACGCTGGTGGAACTGCGGGATGAATGGCAGGGCGGCTACAACGATTTTTCGCAGGTGGTCAGCCGGCGCCAGGCCTTCCTGGAAAAGGACATCGGCTTCCAGGTGGCCATCATCAATGCCGCCGGCAACCTGGTGTTTTCCAGCGTGCGCTCGCCGTCGATGTCGATGAACCTCGCTGACCGCGAGCATTTCCGCGTGCATCGCGGCCTGGCATTCGGCGACCGGCTGTTCATCAGCAAGCCGGTGATGGGCCGCCTCTCCAAGCGCTGGAGCATCCAGTTCACCCGGCCCCTGATCGATGCCAGCGGCAATTTCTCCGGCGTCATCGTGCTGTCGGTATCGCCGAATTATTTCGGGCGCTTCTATAACACGATCGACCTCGGCAAGGATGGTTCGATCACCCTGGCGCGCGCCAGCGGCGAGATCCTTGCGCAATCGCCCGATTCGGAAAACGCGATGGGCAAAGCGGTCGCCGATGCGCCCTTTCTTCAGCCCGGCCAGGCCGAGTATGGCCAGTACGAGGGCCGCTCCGGCCTCGACGACATCGAGCGGCTGTCGAGCTGGCGCCTGCTGCCCAAGGAGGAGATGGTGGTGGTGGTCGGCCAGTCGCTGGACACCATCCTGGCGTCCTACCGCCAGCAGCGAACTGCGTATTTCTCGATCGGCGCCGCGATCTCGCTGCTGCTGGCCACGGTAGGCTATTTCCTGCTGGCCGGCATGCGCCAGCGCGCCATCGCCACCGAGGCGCTGGTCGACAGCGAGGCGCGCTGGAAATTCGCGCTGGAAGGCGCCGCCGAAGGCGTGTGGGACTGGGATGTGCGCAGCGGGGAGGTCCAGTTCTCCCGGCGCTGGAAGGAGATTCTCGGCTATGCCGACGACGCCATCGGCAGCCATATCGACGAATGGAACGGCAGGATCCACCCGGAAGACAAGCCGCGGGTTCTGGCCGAACTGGAATCCCACCTCTATGGCACGGCCCCGACCTACAACAGCGAACACCGGATGCGCTGCCAGGACGGCGGCTGGAAGTGGGTGCTGGAGCGCGGCATGGTGGTGAGCCATACGGCCGACGGCCAGCCGCTGCGCATGGTGGGAACCTTTTCCGACATCAGCCAGCGCAAGGAGGCCGAGCAGCTCGACCGGGAACGCCTGCAGGCTCTGGAAGAAAGCCGGCGCGCGCTGCAGCAGGCGCAGAAACTGGAGGCGCTGGGACGCCTGACCGGCGGCATCGCCCATGACTTCAACAACATCCTGCAGACCCTGACCACCGGCATCCAGCTGTCGCTGTTTTCCGTGAAGGACCAGGGCATCCAGACCGCGCTCCTGGCGTGCCAGCGCGCCGTGGAGCGCGGCGTGCAGCTGACGCGGCAACTGCTGGTGTTCGGCCGGGTCCAGGAGGCGCACTTGAAAGCGGTGCACCTGCCGCGGCAGATGCAGGAAATCCATTCCCTGCTGCGCGGCGCGCTGCCCAGCAATATCGAATTCTTCGTCGGCATGCCCGAGACCCTGTGGCCGGTGCGCATCGACCCGCTGCAGTTCGAGCTGGCCATGCTGAACCTGGCCATGAACGCCCGGGACGCGATGCCGCAGGGCGGCCAGTTCAGCATCAGCGCCAGCAACGTCACCATCGCGGTCGCCGCCAATGGCCTTGCCACCGGCGACTATGTGCATCTGCGGGTCCGGGACACCGGCGAAGGCATGAGCGAAGAGGTGATGCAAAAGGCGCTGGACCCGTTCTTCACCACCAAGGTGGTGGGCAAGGGCTCGGGTATGGGGCTGGCGCAGGCTTACGGCTTTGCCAGTCAGATGGGCGGCACGCTGACCCTGCAGAGCAGCAAGGGCGAAGGCCTGGACGTGGCGATCTACCTGCCGCGCAGCCTGCAGGAAGCGCCCGCGGCAGCGCCGGCGGCCAGGGCCGCGGCGCCGGCGGCCCGGTCGCGCGGCCGCATCCTGCTGGTGGAGGACGATACCCTGGTCAGCCAGACGGTGAGCCCGGCGCTGCAGAAGGCCGGCTTCACGGTCGATGTGGCCGACAATGGCGAGGAAGCGCTGCGCTGCCTGGAATCGCAGCAGCCGTTCGACCTGGTGTTCTCGGACATCGTCATGCCGGGCGCCATCAGCGGCATCGAGCTTGCCGAGATCGTGCGCAGCCGCTTCCCGGCCATGCGCATCATGCTGGCGACGGGCTACTCGGAGCGCCGCGTGGAAACGGCGGGGATACGCACCCTGGCCAAGCCGTACGCGGTCGACACGCTGGTGACTGCCCTCAACGAGGAACTGTATGGCGCCGAGGGGCCGGCCGATGCCGAGCCCGCCCGGCACGTGCATTGATGCAGGTCGGCGCCGGGACGCCCGTTACGCCAGGGGCCGGCTTGCCGACAGGCCGTCCGTACCGGACGCATAGCTGAGTTCGGGCGCGATCTCCACCCGGTTCTTGCCCAGCTTCTTGGCGATGTAGAGCGCCCGGTCGGCGCCCTCGATCATCTGCGCCACTTCCAGCGCGCCCTGTTCGGCCGACTGCACGCCCAGGCTGACGGTAAATGGCGGCATGCCGTCGAAGGCACCCTCGCTGAACCTGGCGCGGATGCGCTCCGCCACGGCAGTCGCCTCGTCCAGCGCGGTGTCGGGCAGGAGCAGCGCGAATTCCTCGCCGCCATAACGGCAAAGCAGGTCATGACCGCGCAGTTCGCCGGCGGTGACGGTGGCGAAGGTCCTGATCACTGCGTCGCCCACCGGATGGCCATGGCCGTCGTTGATGCGCTTGAAGTCGTCGATGTCGATCAGCAGCAGCGACAGCGGCCGGCGCTGGCGGCGCGCGCGCAGGACTTCGCTGGTCATCATCCTGAAAAACGTGGCGCGGGTACAGGCGCCGCTGAGATCATCATGCGAGGCGGCATATTCCAGCTTTTCCTGCACCCGGGTAGTCACCATGAGCATGAAGCCGAAGCTCAGGCCGACCAGCGAGATCGAAAAGCTGGCCAGGTAAAACATGTGGACCATCGAGTTGTCGTTCCAGTAGTCCTCGCTGCTCTGCCCCGCAAGGGCAAAATAGAACCGTCCCAGCGATACCAGCGCCTCGACGGCAAACAGCGTGCCGGTGAAGCGCTCGGCAAAGCCCTGCTTCTTCATCCGGAACAGGAACCATGCGCTGAGCCCGAACAGCAGCGTGTTGACGGCAGTGACGAACTCAAGCCGGCCGCGGTAGTCGTCGACCACTACGGTCAGCCACAGCAACGCCGCGGCCACGGCCAGCAGCAGGCCCGTCGCCCAGCGGTGTCCGGCGCGCAGGCCGGTGAAACGGCGCAGGCTGATGTGCATCAGCACAATGCCGCCGACGATCAGCGTATTGGCCAGCACCACCGTCAGAAGCGGCGACAGCGTACCGCGGGAACTGAACAGAAACGCGCCGCCCACCATCGCCACGCAACCCCAGCCCCATTCGCCGATGCCGCCGACCTCCCTGGGGAAACTGCGGCGCAGGACGAAAAAGATCATCGAGCAAAGTATGCCGGCGACTGCGGAGGTGATGATGAAGGAGCGGGGATCGAAGGTAGGCATGTCTGTAACGATTCAGGAGCTTTTCTCATCCGGGAATGTGCAGGAAGGCCGGACCGGAACGGATGGGAAAGCGACGCGCAGGCAGGGCCTGGAAATCATCGTCACGCAAATATACAGTGAAAATATTTCTAAGGGTAAATATTGTTAGCCAACTAACGATCATGTCGCTTCAGGACGGCTCCTCTCTGAGCCTCATCGCTTTTCACGCGCTGCCAGTGCCTGTCATCTGTTTCGGTGGCTGGGCTACGCCCCCTTTGTCGAGACGCATGACAGGGGCCTGGAGCTGATAATGATGCAAAATAGCAACATCTTCCCATACGTTGCAGCCGCTGTCTTTCCGCCGCGCGGGCGCCTAGATCCTTGCCCTGACTGCGGACAGCGTGGCGCCGCATAGGAAGAGCAGGGCAGCGATGGCCGCGAACAGCGCGGAAATTTCCTGGCTTTTCTTTTCGGCGGAAAGGTTCTGGGCGAGGCGGCTGTAGATCTGCGTCAGGTCGGGCGCCGAGCCGGCATAGAAATAGTCGCCCTTGGTGATTGCCGCCATTTCCTTCAGGGTTTCCTCGTCGGGCACGACCCGGATTTCCGCGCCGTTGGGCAGCGTGACGCGGCCATTCGGCGTGCCTACGCCAACCGTGAAGATGCGCACGCCGGTCTCGGCGGCAATGCGCGCCGCCTCGATCGGATGCACGCCGGTGGTGGCGCTGCCATCGCTCAACAGGACGATCACGGCCGACTTGTACGAGCCCGGCGCCACCGGCTTCGGCGCCGATTCCTCGACGGCGGCGCGATCCCGTTCGGCAAGCAGTGCGCGCGCGCCGCGGCTGTTGCGGTACAGGTCGAACTGCCGCTCCGGAAAGATCGCGCCGAGCGACACCAGCACCGCGGTGCCGATCGCGGTCGAGTTCTGCAGCTGCAGCTGGTCCAGCGCCGCGAGAACGCTTTCGGCGTCGGTGGTGGGCGTCTGCACGACTGCGGCCGTGCTGGCAAACGCCACCAGGCCGATGCGGGTATGGCGCGGCTGCCCGGCGATGAAGCCACGCACGGCCGCCTGGGTTGCCGCCAGCCGGGTCGGCTTCACATCGTCGGCGGCCATGCTGCGCGAGATGTCCAGCGTCAGGATCACGGTGTCATAGGCATAGGGCAGCCGCAGGCTGGCCGCCGGCCTGGCCGCCGCCAGCAGCGCAGCGGCCAGGCCGATGAAGAACAGCAAGGGCGGCAGGTGGCGCCGCAGCGAAGCGCGCGGCCCGATTGCGTCGCGCACCAGCGCCAGATTGGAAAACTGCGCCACCAGCTTCTTGCGGCGGCGCAGCAGCAGCACATAGGCAAGGGCGACTGCGGGCAGTAAAGCCAGCAGCCACAGCATTTCCGGTAGCAGAAAGGTCATGGTGGTCCGATTTGCTTGAGGCGCCGCCATGCAGCCGGCGGACCATGGTCACTGTTTGAAAGCCGAAGGGGGAAAACGGTTCCTGCGACAGCAGCGGTCCTCTTCGCGGGATCGTTGCCAGCTTGCGGATGGTGACCGGGCTGGTCTGCCGGATACGTGGTGCATGAATTGGAATGTAAACCCGATTCGGGAATTTTGCAGGACAGACGAACGGAACCTTGCGTATTGCCTGATGCCGGACCGTTTACTGCTTTAAAAAGCAAAAAGGGGTGGCGATGCAAGGGCGTTCAGAGGAACTACTTTCCCAACCCTCGCCCAGCATGGAAACTGCGCTTCTGCGCCATGAGTCGGAAGTCTTGACGTTGCGCTACCGTATGCTTTTCAAAAAACGTAGACGCGTTGTTGCAGGAATAGAACGATTTTTGAGGGGAAATCCGTATGGGGCCTTGTTGGCTTTTTATCCCATTCGATAATTTTCAGCATCCGGTGAACGATTGCGAAAAAAGCTTTTCAAATCGTACTTTTCCCAAGCTTGTTCAATTGCCAAGGCGCACAGTACGCATAAGAAAGGCATCAACGGCTCTCTATAGCGAAATACTACATAGAACAACATATGTATCGCCGTATATCCTGTTACTGTGGCCCACACGATCAGGGTTGTCCTATTTCTCAGCGCTTTGAAGAAAAGTCCGCTAATTGCGCCAATGACCAGCACGAGAAACTGGGCAAGCCATGCCATACGGACGAGAGATTCAGATTTCGATTGTTCTCCTTTCCCTTCGTGTACCGGTGGCATCCAAAACAAAATTGCTTTCTTTACGCCTAGCTTGAGTGCGTTTGCTGGATGTTCTTTAATCCACTCAAGCGCTAGCTGACCGAGTACCCTGGAAGCGCCCATTTCTCCTTTTTCTTTCCGCAATGTCTCCCATTCCGGTCCAATAGGTGTGTCCTTAACCGAGACGAATAGTCCGTCGGCACTGGGATTATTCCCTATGTAAAGGTTGAAGCCGCTATTGGAATTTACAACGGGCGCACCTATGACCAAATAATTGCGTACTATCCAAGGCGATGCTGTAATAACCGCCAACATCATAATAACGAATAAGCATTTAATCTTGTGGCCTGGTTTTTCCATCACAAAAAAGAGTGCGAGTACCACGGCGCCAGCAATCGACAGCGCGGCGTTTCCAACGAGCGAGAGCAGACCAAGTAGCACCCCACAAAGCATTGCCGTGGAAAACAGGGCTTTCTGCATCAATTTCAACGCGCACCATATGACAGCCAGCATCAACGGCGTCATCAGGTTTTCCTTGGCCAAATACTCGGCGTACACCCATGACGGAATGTAAAGGGCAAACAAACTCGCAGCAATCAAGCCACCCAGTCGGCCTGCGCCTGCCTGGCGTGTCACCATGTAGCAAAGCAGCACGCTAATGGTGCCAAGTAATGCATTAACTAACTGGGCTGCGAGAATATTATTTCCGGTAATGGCGAAAACTGGAGCGAGGATGAGAAGTGGGTAGCCGGCGCTCAGAAATGCCATGTTCACGCCATCAGTCATGCCGGCGCCAGAAATAAAGTTCTGGGCCATCGACTGATAGCCGGCGTAATCGCTCTCCGCCGCTAAATTCAGCGATACCACGGTTATAACGCGCAAACAAAGCGCAACAAGAAGAATGATGAGTAGGTAAAAACGGGGAAATCTGGTTGGCATATACGCGTTGAAAATTAATCTATTGATTTTATGAAAGCTGCTTCAAGTGCGCGCGACAACTGCGACACCGCCAACGATCAATACGATTCCTGCTATTCGGAGGAAGGAAATATTCTCGCCCTGTATCAGGCCGATCAGTGCGGCGAGCACGAAACCGAACCCAACAAGAGGGTACGCTTTGCTGACGTCCCAGCGCGCCAGAACGGCAAGCCATATCATTGCGCCCATCCCATAAAGCATGAAGCCGGCAATGATATAGGGGGACGAAATAAGCGCAACGACCCCTTGAATAGATAGCTTGGCTTCCATCGCCATTCGGATATGACCGCTCGACATTCCTGCTTTCAAGCAGAATTGCGCTGCAACTGAAAAAACGATGCTGATCAACGCTATAAGCAAAACAGTCATATTTGTTTTCATGGCAAAAATGCCGCAAGTAAGGTTACGCCAACCATCCCGCAAACCGTGACCCGGCTGCCAAAATCCTTGAATGCAAAAACAATAGGATCGTCATGCATCTCGCCACGTACTGTCTTGATCCAGAGGCGGCCTGTCCAATAGAGAAGGCCAACCCCGACAAGCCAAAGCAGGCCGGGATGCGCATAATGATTTTCAGCCCTTATCGAACCGATATAAAGGCCAAAAACCACGACGGAACAAAGACTTGCTGCTATGCCTAGTGGATAAAGTACAAACAGGTCTTCAACTTGGTAATCACGACCATGAGCAGCCTGTTTTTTAGATTTGCGCAGGCTGATCAACTCGGCACAACGCTTGACTAGCGCCAAGCTGAAAAACGTGAAAATGCTGAACAGGAAAAGCCAATAAGTCATGCTTAAATCGGAGGCAACCGAACCGGCTAGTACGCGGAACGTGTACAAAAGCGCCAGAGTGATGACATCAATCAGCACGTAACGCTTCAATACCCAGCTGTAAAGAGTGGTAAGCACAACATAGGCAGAAACCATTATCAGCAAGGGGACGGAGATCTGCGCTGCTATTACCAAGGCACTGGTTAATAAAGCCGCCGCCGCCGCGATGCCTTTTGTTATGGGAATTCTTCCGCTGGCAAATGGCCGATTCTTTTTTCTCGGGTGAGCTCGGTCGTTGTCTATGTCCCAGAGGTCATTGCCGATATAGGTTGCAGACGCTGCAAGAGAAAAGGCAATGAATGCAAAAATGGACGCTATAACGGCGTAAGTATTGGAAAAAGCAAAGCCAGTTAATAATGGGACGAAGATCAGCAAGTTCTTCACCCATTGATGACACCTTAGCGCCTGCGCCCAGACTTTCCAATCCAGAGGCGGGGAAGCAAATTCCTTCTCCAGTCTCGTGCGTTCCTTTACCTGGCGCGTAGTGGAGGAACTGGTGTCGACCGTGATTGCCGATTTGGATGCGTGCCATATTGGAATATCTGAGGAGCTATCCCCGGCGTAAACAAATTCCGGTCCAACGAGTTCATTGATGGCATCAAGCTTTTGAGTTCCTTTCAGATTCCTTTTGGCGTCGCTTGCAATCACATGGTCGAAAACGTCAAGGTGGGAGGCGACTGCGTTAGCTATTTTGTGATGGGCGGCGGTAGCCAGAACGATTTTTCTGCCGCGAGCTTTCTCTTCAATAATGTATTCAAGAAGATCTGCACGGTATGGCAAGGAATTTACCCAAAGAGTAGTATTTTCCGCCACAAAATTCTTTAATTCGGCGCGACCCTTGGGGAGGTAATATAAAAGGCAAAGTGCTGTGAAAGGACGAGTTTTGATTAATTGAAGAACGGATTCGATCAAGCTGTCGGTCAGAATCAAAGTGCCGTCCAGATCAACCACTAATGGCGAAGTGGTTGACGGAGAAATGTATGGAATCGCGGATGCTTCAGGCGGGTCAAGTAAAGGGAGTAGAGACAGGTTTTCAAACGCAAGACGGCGCAAATCGGTATCGTCCAAAGAAAAGTTTTCCCCCGTCATATCAAGCGCCTTTCCATGGTTCCGCAATTTTATTAAGGTGACCGATCAATGCTGAAATTACCCCAATTATGTTATCATGAAGAAACATTTCGCGTGAACAATTTAGTTTCAGTTATGTAATTTCGAGAAAAAATTCCAACATCTATTGCTGGATGCGAGACAGCAGTAGTGCGTCAGGCCATGCCTCAAGAATCAGAGCTCATCTGCGTGCTTGATTAGTGAGCCGGGGCCGGCCGTAAAAACCAGGCAGCTGCGCATGCAAACGGTCTGCATGTAAATTATGGAGTCCGCGACCTTGACCACTAAATAGCTGGGTTGCGAGAGCATTTCCATTCTGCTGCTGTGCCTCATCTACTTCAGCAGGGTCGGTTATGAGGTTTTTCAAACCCTGGTTAAAACATGCAGCGTCATATATGGTCGATGCCATAGATCGATGGAAACGAGCATGTCAATTGCGAAACGGACACATTGGCAAGGACTTCCCGCTGGCCGTTTTCTTGCTGATGGCAACTTACACACATCCACCATGGCAACCATGCACCACCATCCGACTGCTCGCTTCCCGCAGCAACGTCCATTGATGCTGCCAGACTTCCCACTGCCGGCACAGCCCAGCATTGTCGTGCTGGCGCCGCATCCGGACGACTTCGACGCCATTTGCATCACGCTCCAGCACTTTCACCAACAGGGCCATGACATTCACCTTGCGGTCCTGACGTCCGGCGCGAACGGCGTTGAAGATGGCTGGCAGGGCGCACACACCGTAGCGGAGAAGGCCGCCCTGCGCGAGGCCGAGCAGCGGGCAAGCTGCGACTTCTTTGGCCTGCCTGCGCAACGCCTGACATTCATGCGCTTGTGGGAAGGCGATGATGCCCAGGCTAGCGAACAGGCCAGCAGCGACGCGCTACGGACCTACCTGCACGCCACGCGTCCCGACCTCGTCTTTCTACCACATGGCAATGACAGCAATCGCACGCACCGTCGCACCTATCAACGCTTTCATGCCATTGCCACTGAAGATGGGCTGCGCCTCCATGCCGCCCTGAATCTCGATGCCAAGACCGTCTCCATGCGTCCAGACCTGTATGCCTATTTCGGCGGAGAGGAAGCCGCATGGAAAGCGCAGCTGCTGCGCTTTCATCGTTCTCAGCAGGAGCGCAACCTGAAGACCAGGGGGCAGGGTTTCGACCAGCGGGTGCTGGAGGTCAACCGGCAGGCCGCTGCGGATGCGGGAGGCCCGATGCCGTATGCGGAAGTGTTTGAGCTACAGGCCTTTGGCCTATAGGCACTTCACAGCACGCTTGTGGGCGCATGCACTTGGGCGGCATCGCCGGGAAGTCCCCGATGGCGTGGCGGCTGGCCGGATTTGTTTGCGATCCGTAGCCTGCCATCGCTTTACTCGGCATGACATCCCCTGTTTCCCTTGGGATCCAGGTTGTCCCATGTCGAGTTTCTTTACAGAAAAGAAATGGTACTGAAAAAGCATGCAGTAAGTGGTTGATTTAAGGAACTAATTTATTTCAGGCACAATTTCTGCTAGGAACTGGAAAGTAAAACTTACCAGGGAGAATAAAATGAATATCTTTGCTAACATCAAACGCAGCCTGGCGATCCTTGCTCTTGCCGCAGCTTCTTTTGCCGCGCCTGCGCATGCGGAACTGTTCCAGGACTTCACTGTTAATCTGAACGGACGGACCATTACCGCTGACAAGATGGTCATGGGCTACCAGGAAATCCTGACCATCGATAGCGCGTCCACGTTCAAGACGTCGGCATTTGCAGCAATGCCTGCTTTTTGGGCCAACGAGGCTAGTCGCCCAGTGGCAACCGATATGAACGTCTACGCAATCTTCACGGCAACCGGTCAGGTTATCGACAATGGCGGCAAGTTTGTCGGAACCTCCGGCAGCATCCAGCTTTATCTGGACCAGGGCGCCTTCACGGAACTCACGCTGCCTGGCGTTGGCGGCGGTGTTGTCAGTGTCGCTAATGGCGACACCGACCTGCTGCTTGCTTCCACTGAGAACTTCCGTTTTGGTTCCGGCTCTCTGCGCCCTGGAAGCATTACTAACGCAAATGGCGATTTTTCGCTGACCTTCGATGACCTGGTGCTGACGGCCGCAGGCGCTGCGTATTTCACTTCTCCTACGCCGTTCTATTCGCAACTGACCATCGATGGCAATTTCAGCAGCACTGAGCCAATCAACCTCAACGGCACAAGCTCGCTCATAACGGGCGCTGCCAATGTGTTCTTCGTGCCAGAGCCCAGCGCAGTGGCGCTGTTCGGCATCGCTTTGCTCGGTCTCGGCATGAGCCGCCGTCGCCGCGCCTGATTCCCAGCGCAAGGCATGTAATGACGATGGGCCAGCATATGCTGGCCCATTTGCTTTTGGCGCCTGCAAACATCAACATATTGCACTCGCCTGAACCGCGCCTGACTCACTGAATGCGCGGGCCGGGAACTGCTTGCCATGCACCCGAATTGCGGAACCGGCGTTCAAGCCGGGAGAATACGCAAGGACATCATGGCGCGGCCCGGCAAGCCGCTCCTGGCCGCACCACTACCATCTCCCTCGCAACGCCAGCCTGCCTGAGGAGGCGCAGTACATTGCCCCCGTTTCTCGTGCTGACGGCGTTTGTGACGCATCAAGGAAATCCACGACGCGCCGCGTAAGGTTCAAACCCTGGGCATGAAGCCTTGAACCGGGGCGTGCAGCCTCGCCAACATGCGAAAGACCATCGGTCCGCCCAGGCAGGGTGCATGACCACTGCCGCCTGCATCCACCTGCCAGCCCGATCATCCGCATATCTCATCCGTAACCACTTCCGTTCATTCGCGAAAGGTGTTGTCATGAATACGAAGAACAAACTGGTATCCGGCGCAACTGCCGTTGCAAGTGTGCTTGCCTTCATGGCTGGTCCATCGGCCCATGCGGGTCCCAGCGTTCCCCTGACCGGCGGATTCTCCTATACCAGCACGCTGGATGCGGCCAAGGACCCCGCATGTCCGCTTGCGGGCATGATGGTAGGCATCGGCAACCTGAGCCATCTCGGCAAGTCGGCTGTCGTCGCCACGGACTGCATCACGCAGGCATATGGGAGCTTCGTCATCCTGCATGGCTCCATCACGGTGACGGCCGCCAATGGCGACAAGCTGACCGCCACCTACACCGGCAGCTTCATTCCGGCGGGCGGCACGCTGCTCCAGACCAGGGATGTCACCTACAGCATCACCGGCGGCACCGGCCGCTTCGAGGGCGCAAGGGGCGCAGGGCGGCTGGAGGGATCGGAGGATATGGCGACGCATCAGGGGGCGCTGAGCGTGGTGGGGACGATTTCGTATTGAGGGAGGGGAGTACAGGTAAAGCGAGTTGGTGTGACTGGCGATAGCAAAAACAAACTGCTTCCCTGCAGATGCTGACAGGCCGGCGCAAAGCCGGCCTGTCAGCAGCATCATCGAATGACTCAGTCGGTAACCGAGAACGACCGGGTAGTAATCAGACCCAGCGGCGTCGTCACCTTCACTGTAAGCAGGCCGCTGCTTACCTGGTTGCTGCAGACATAGCCGGTTGTGGCATCGGTTTGCGTAGCATCGCTCTGCAGCAGCACGGCGTAGGTCCATACGGCTGAACTCGGCTCGGCGGTGTTGGGAACAATGAAGCTCCCTTCGCTCAGAAGCTTGCCGTTGGATACCGTGAATTCGATCTTGGTCCCGGCGGGCAAGATATTGCCGGACAAGGTATTGGGCGCGAAGATCGTTGGATTGGTATCCCTCACCGCGAAGCGGAATGCCTGGGCTGCATTGGCAAAAGCCACGCCGTTCTGGCACTGGCTGAGCGGAAGCAAGTTGCCATCCAGCGGCGTGATCGCTGCCTCGCTGCCCGACAGCACTTGCACCAGCGAGCCACGGACGTGGATCGTGTTGAGACCCGTCGTATTGACACTGGAGGGCGATTTCAGCACGCCGTTATATTGTCCGTCCCCGGTCCGACTCCAAACGGTGTCGGCATTCGAATCAATATAGGTTTCGCCGGGCACCCATGTCGCATTGCCGCTGGACCAGATGTCGTCGATGCCATTCGCATTGGCTCCGCTGATTGCCCGATCATTACGGAAGGGATCGCCTAGATCCTGCTTTGCAGCATCGAACTCATTGGCGTCCACCAGGTTATTGCCGTTGAAGTCGGTGAAGTCCTCCTCGCCCAGCGCATAGGCAAGGATGGTGATGCGTCCATCGGCGGGGCGCGGCTGGGCGGCGCAGAAGCGCACGCTGCATTCGCCCGGCACGCCTTTCTGCCTGATCACGGTGCCATCGGTCAGCGTGGTTTCCGTCAACCCTGTCAGACAGGATGCATCGACGGTGCCGCCTTCGGCCGTGAAGCTGACCGCGGTGCCATCCGGCGCCGGGTTGTTGAAATGGTCAGCCAGCCGCACTGTCACGTTCGAACCTACTGGCGCCGGGCAGCCATCATGGTTCATGCCCTCGACGTTGAAGATCTTGGTGCTGAGCGAAAAGCTGTTCTGGTCAGGCACGCCCGTGGAGACGACGAGCTGGTCGGACAGCGTGGAAATAGTGCCCAGGGTCGCGGTCACACGCACCGGCGTATTGACCGTGCCGGCCGCCACCACGGTGCTTACCGTGCCGTCCGCCCCAGTCGTGGCCGAGGCCGGGCTCAATGTCAGGCCGCCCACAGTCGTGTTGAGGCTGAAGCTGACAACCTGGCCCGAGACCGGGTTGCTGTTCCTGTCGAGCACCTTGAAGGTTACTGTCGACGTCTCCTGGCGTCCGGCGCCGCCCGTGCCCTTCAACGCGATGTTTTGCGGAAGCGCTGAAACGAAGGTCAGCTGTCCGGCAGTGGCAGGCTGCACATTGACCGTGCCAGTTTTGGTGATGGTCGAGCCAGACAGCGTGGTGGACGCGGTGATCACGTCGCTGCCGCCGCATCCCTTGTCGGTGTAGGAGGTGCTGGCCACGCCATTGACGGTGGTGACCGGCGAACTGATGGTGGCCTTACCGGCCGCCACGCAGGGCGAGGTGAAGCTGACCGACTGCGCCGGCGTGAACGCCGTGCTGCCATTAAGCACCGTGACCGCAAGGCTGGCTGTACCCCCAGCCGACAGTGTGGCCGGCGCAATGGCGAGATTGCTGAACGTCAGTGTCGGGAAGGTGACGTTGTAATTGGTCGTGCCTAGGTAGGCTTTGCCATCGACCGTGGTGCTTGCCGTCACGGTGAATGCGCCGGCCTGAGTGCCTGCCGGCAGGCTCACGCGGGCCACGCCGCTGGCATCGGTCATCGCGGTGCCGGAGGAGGGGATGAACACGCCCGTCTTGTCATTGGTGGTAAAGGTTACGACGGCATTGGGCACAGCTGCGCCGGTGCTGGTTTTTACCGCTGCCTGCAGGGTGGCCGGCTGGTCTGGCGATACGGCCTTGGTCGTGCTGCCGGTGCTGCTGGCCATGGAAAGGGTGACGGTAGCCGCGGCTGCAGTCGTGGCTGCCTGCGTCCCGGTGCCCGTGCCGGTGCTGCAGGTGGGCAGGTTCGAACTGCGGCCGGGAAGGCTGTTGCAGCCGTCGCTGCCACCTCCGCCGCCGCAGCCCGCTAGCACTGCCACTGCCGCGCCGATCACAACGAGATCGGCTTTTCTTGACCATCCTGACTTCCCGAACATAAATCCCCCTGGTGTTATGAATGCCGGACCGGCATGGCGGCCCGTTTCTCTGATTTGTTGCCGCTTACTTGCGGCTGTCGCTATAGGCCAGCAGCGGCGCTTCTCCCATCAGCGCCACATGGCCCGCCGCGTCTCGGCCCAGCACCAGTCGCACGTCCTGCGTGCCGGCAATGACGGAGACCGGCTTCATCGTCACGTGGGACGCCATCGCAGTCCTGACCCGCTCGGCTTCCTTCTCGAAGCCGGCGAGGTACTGGATCTCGGTGCTCTGGGTGTTGAACGGCCGCTTGTTGGTGACGCGCACTGCGTGGATGCCGCGCCGTGCCAGCGCGTCACGCATCTTCAGGGCCATGCCGGGCACGCCGTTGCCGTTGGCAACGTCGAAGCGGAAGGCGCGTGGCTGCGGCGGCGTCGCGGTCAGCGACTTGCTCTCCACCACAGCCGCCTTCTGCGTCTTTTCCTCGCGCCGCTCGGCCACCACCGGCTGCGCCGGCTGGCGCTGCCGCAGCTCGATCACATTGGGCAGCAGCTGCACGACTTCCATGCGCGAGGTTGGCGACAGCACTTCAGGCATGGCCGGCTTGGCTACAACCGGCGCGGGTGCGGGCGTCACCAGCGAGGTCGCCTGCCTGGCTGCGGCGAGTGCGGTAGCGGCGGCTTCCTCGGCCGGCTTGCCAGCGGTGTCATTGGCGCCGGCAACTTTTTCCACGATCACATCGGCCAGGCCCAACGCGGCCGTCAGGCGGTCGCGCTTTTCCACCAGGGCGGTTTGCACCAGGCCCAGGTTGTTCAGCGCGCGGGCATTGCCCGGCTCCAGCGCCAGCGCCCTTTCCAGAGAAGGAATGGCGGCATCGGGCTCGCCGCGCAGCAGGTGCACATAGGCCAGGTTGTTATGCAGATAGGCCATGCGCGGATAGTCCTGCACCAGCTGCGTCAGCATGGACAGCGCCTCGTCGAGCTTGCCGTCTTCGGAATTGAGCACCGCCAGCGCATTGCGCGCCTCTATTTGGCGCCGGTCCAGTCCGATCGACTGTTGGTAGGCGGTCCGCGCCCCCGCCTTGTTGCCGCGTGACTGATGGAACTTGCCGAGCTGGTAATAGGTGGCGGCCGTCTGGTCGCCGGAACCGCGCACCTGCAGCAGCGGTTCCATCTTCATCGCGCGCGGCTCGGTGGGCGCCGGCGCGGTGGCGCAGGCCTGCAGCAGGCAGAGCGATGCAACGGCGGCCAGGATAGGGCTGGGTGTTGGCATGATTTCCCCTTTTTTTGTGGTTATTGGCCGCCGCCCATCGTGGGCAGAAGCACGCGGTAGATCTGGATGAACGCAGGCCCCATCAGCACCACCAGCAGCGACGGGAAAATGAAGAAGATCAGCGGGAACAGCAGCTTGAGTGCGATCTTTGCCGCCTGCTCCTCGGCGCGCTGGCGGCGCTTGGTGCGCAGCATCTCGGACTGCACCCGCAGCGAGTCGGCCACGCTGGTGCCGAAACGCTCGGCCTGGATCAGCATCGCCACCAGCGCATCCACGTCGTCCACGCCGGTGCGCAGCGCCAGGTTGCGCAGCGCCTTTTCCTTGCCGCTGCCGGCACGCAGTTCCAGCGTCACCAGCTGCAGTTCCTCGGCCAGCACTTCGCTCTTCAGGCTGATTTCCGTGGCCACCCGCGCCAGCGCGGCATCCATGCCCAGGCCTGCCTCCACGCAGACCGTCATCAGGTCCAGGGCATCGGGGAAGGTTTCGAAGATTTCCCGCTGGCGTCGGGAAATCAGGTTGCGCAGGATGATGTTGGGCAGGTAGTAGCCCAGGCTGGCGGCGAGCAGCAGCCAGAACAGCAGCGCATTGGTGCCGTAGCTGGAGCCCGACGTGCTCAGCGCGATGAACAGCACCGAGGGCAGGGACAGGGCCAGCAGCGTCTTGGCACCGAAGAAGATCGCGGGCGCCGAAGGGCTGCGCAGGCCGGCGTTCATGAAGCGGGTGCGCAGGGCCGAATTTTCCCAGCCTTCCTCTGGCACCGAGAGCCTTGCCAGCGGGCCGGTCAGCTTGATGATACGGGCCAGCCATTCGTTTTCCGTGCTGCCGGGCGCGGGAGTGACAGGGCCGATTACCGCGTCGAGCCGGTCACGCACCGGGTCGCCGGCGAACAGGCGCATGGCCAGCAGGGCGGCGCCCATCACGGCCACGAAGATCATTCCGAGATATACGAGGTGCAGGGTGCTCATGGTGTTTTCACTTTTAAAAAATACGCGTTGTCCTATCTCACACCCGTATCTTGATAATTTTTCGCATCACGACGACGCCGACGAACATCATTACTCCAGCAAAGGCAACCATCTTGCGTCCACCCGGGTCGGTATAAAGTACTGCCAGAAAATTTGGGTTAATTAGCTGCATCATTAGTGCGGCGCCAAAAGGCAAAAGTCCTAGAATCCAGGCCGACATCCTGCCCTCTGCCGACAGCACCCGAACCTGCCCCAGCAGCTTGATGCGGTCGCGTATGATCTTGCTGATGTTTGCCAGCAGCTCGGACAGGTTTCCGCCGGTCTCCCGCTGTATCAGCACCGCGATCACGAAATAGCGCAGGTCGGTGCTGGGCACACGGGTCGCCAGGTTCATCAACGCATCCTGCATCGCAATGCCGAAGTTCACCTCGTCGAACACAATGGCAAACTCGCTGGCCAGCGGCTCGGTTGCTTCATCCGCCACCATCTTCAGCGCGGTCGGAAACGCATGGCCGGCGCGCAGCGCGCGGCCCATCAGGTCCAGCGCGTCAGGCAGCTGCTGGTCGAAGCGGGTAAGGCGCTTGTCGCGGGCGCGCACGACATACAGATAAGGCAGGGCAGCCAGCGCGGCCGCGCCCGCCAGCTTGATCAGCACCGGAATGGCGAACAGGCCCATCAGGAAATAGGTCACCACGAACAGCGCCAGGCTGATGCCAAGCAGGGTCGCCACATTCCATGACAAGCCGGACTGCTGCAGCAGCCGATCAACGGCATGCACGCGCGGCAGCCTCAGCAGCAGGCGCTGCATGGTAGGGCTGTTGCTGAGCAGCCTATCCTTCACGATGGAGACATCGCCGCCTTCGCCGTGCGCGCCGGCTGACAGAATCCGCAGTCGGCGCGCAATGCGGTTCGCCTCCGGCCCCTTGCTGGAATTCCAGGTCAGGTAGGCGCCTTCGATGAACAGCACCACCGCAATGAAGATCAGTGTGCCGAACAGGTAGTAGAGGGTATCCATGGCGCCGGGCTCAGTGGTACTGGCGGGTCGGGTCGAACAGCGTGTCCGGCACCGCGATGCCGAAGGCGCGCAGCCGCTCCAGGAAGCGCGGCCGTATGCCGGTGGCGCTGAAATGGCCGATGATGGCGCCGTTCTGGTCGGTGCCGGTCTGCTTGAAGGTGAAGATCTCCTGGGTGGTGATGATGTCGCCTTCCATGCCGGTGATCTCCAGTATCGACAGCACCTTGCGCTTGCCGTCGGTCAGGCGGCCGATCTGCACCACCACGCCGACTGCCGAGCTAATCTGCTGACGCACCGCCTTGGTGGGCAGGCTGGCGGCCGCCATGCTGACCATGTTCTCCAGCCGGGTCAGCGCATCGCGCGGCGTGTTGGCGTGGATGGTGGCCATCGAGCCTTCATGGCCGGTGTTCATCGCCTGCAGCATGTCCAGCGCCTCGCCGCCGCGTACCTCGCCGAGGATGATGCGGTCTGGCCGCATCCGCAGCGCATTCTTCACCAGCGCCCGCTGCGATACTTCGCCCTTGCCCTCGATGTTGGCCGGCCGGGTTTCCAGCCGCACCACATGGGGCTGCTGCAGCTGCAGCTCGGCCGCGTCCTCGATGGTGACGATGCGCTCGGAATGGCTGATGTAGCCCGACAGCACGTTGAGCATGGTGGTCTTGCCGCTGCCGGTGCCGCCGGAAATCACGATGTTGATCTTGGCCTTGCCCAGGCCCTGCAGGATCTCCGCCATTTCCGCGGTCAGGCTACGGTGGCCAATCAGGTCGTCCATCTTCAGCGGCACCGCGGAGAAGCGGCGAATTGACATGCAGGGTCCGTCGATGGCCAGCGGCGGGATGATGGCATTGACCCGTGAGCCGTCCGGCAGGCGGGCATCCACCATGGGGCTGGACTCGTCGATGCGGCGGCCCACACGTGAGACGATCTTGTCGATGATCTTCAGCAGGTGGGCATCATCGAAGAACACCACGTCTGTCAGCTCCAGCCGGCCGCGCCGCTCCACGTACACCTGCTTGTGGCTGTTGACCAGGATGTCGGACACGCTCGGGTCGGCCAGCAGTTCCTCCAGTGGCCCGAAGCCCAGCATTTCATTCTGGATATCGCGCACCAGAGTCTTGCGCTCGATGTCGTTGAGGACGGCGGATTCCTCTTCCAGCAGCCGCTCCACCAACGCCTGCAGCTCGCGGCGGATCTGGTCCTGCGACAGCCGCTGCAGGCTTTCCAGGTCGATGCGGTCCATCAGCACCTGGTAGATATGGTTCTTCAGTTCCTGGTAGGCCCGGTTCTCGATGTTGCCGGTGCGCGTTGAAACGACAGCGGCATTGCCGTTGACCGGGGTGCTGCGCAGGCGGTCCCTGAGTGACATGTTTTCCGCGTTCATGATGCAGTGGTCCTTTCGTCGCTATTCGATGGTGTGCCGTGCGTCAGGCGCGCTTGAGCACGCGCGAGAGCCAGCCGGATGAGGCGCTCGCTTCCTCGGGGCAGAGCGCATCCGCGAATTCCGCCAATGCCTTGGATATCGGGCTGGACTTGGCCAGCTTCAGCACCGGCACGCCCTGGTTCACCGAGGCGGCGGCGGCGTCGTAATGGTTGGGTATGGTCCGGATGTCGGTGGCGCTGAAGGCCGTCTCCACGTCGCGCAGCTTGATGTCGCCGTTCTTTTCATGGCGGTTCACGATCAGCTGCACCTTGTCCTTGCGGTAGTCCAGCGAGCGGAACACGCCCAGCAGCCGCTTGCCGTCGCGGATATAGGGCAGGGTGGTCTGCAGCACCGGGAAGATAGTGTCGGCATGGTCCAGCGCATGGATGCTGACCGCGTCCAGGCTGCGGCCCAGATCGAGAATGACGAAGTCGTAATGGCGGCGCACCAGCTTGATCAGCTGGTCCACATGCTCGGGCTTCACGTCATTGGCATGCGCCGGGTCTTCCGGCGCGGCCAGCACACTGAAGTTGGGCGTGACGCTGAGCATGCTGGCCTGCAGGAAGGAGGCATCCAGCCGGTGTATCTGCTGCGAGATGTCGGCGATGGTAGCGCCGGGCTTCTGGTCCGACACGAACAGCGAGGCGTCGCCGAACTGCAGGTTCAGGTCGATCAAGGCCACCCGCTTGTTCTTCAGCGTGGCCAGCGCATAGGCCAGGTTGGTGGCCAGGAAGGTGGCGCCGCTGCCGCCCTTGCAGGAAATGAAGGCCAGCACCTTGCCATGGGTTTGCGCCTGGCTGCCGCGCTTTTCCTCGATGCGGCGCACCGCCGCCGCCAATGCGTCGCCATCCAGCGGCAGCGGTAGCACTTCGCGCACGCCGGCGCGCATGGCGCGCATCAGGAATTCCGGCGAGGTCTGCTGCGACAGCACGATGAAGGCCAGGCGCGGATGCACATGGCTCAGGCGCTCCAGCTGGTCGAGGTCGCCCTCGCCCAGCGAAGGCGCGTCCAGCACCAAGACGTCGGGCGTGCTTGCTCCCGCGCCTGCCGCCAGCACGTGGGGAAGACCGGCAATGGCCTCGACATCGTCCGACGGGCTGCGCTCGCGCAGCCGCCGGACGATGTCCATGACTAGCCTGTCATTGGGTGATACGACGGCAATTTTCAAGGTAACTCCTGTTCGTGATGCGCTATACAAACTACTCACGGCGTCTAGCTACACACTGGATTCCCCACGCTACCGGCAGCACTCTGCATGCTTTCCCGTGGCAAGCTGGTGGAAAAGGGTGGAAGGCTAAGGGAAAGAGGCACATAGGGAATGAAAGTGGCGATCGACACTCCTGCCAATATGCTGACTGTTACGGACTGGCAGGTATTTATCGTGCAGCCGGCCGGTTCATAGTCGATTGAAATTTTGTCCGGGGGCAGGATAGGTAAGCGTTCTCGCACACGCGTCTTCACCAAGCCCTGATCCGCCTGATCGCAGACGACCGCCATACGGGCGCCGAAGCGGGTGGCTTCGGCAGCGGAGTTCCAGTAGAACAGCATGCGCCCCATTTCCATCATCCCAATCAGGAGCATGAAGAATATGGTGCAAACAAGCGCAAATTCCACGGCGGCCACGCCTTGCTGTCGGCGATAAGGGCCGTGAAAGGAGTTCGACGATGCTCTCATAACACCTGCCGCATGGTTGTGCTAATTGGCCCAAACGTGATATCCGGCACCAAGAACGGCACCATCGAACTGAATGGATAGCCGGTTATGGTGACGGTAACGAGATTGATCACGCCAGTAGTGGTACTTTGATTGAGATGGTCTGCACAGTTGCTGCTATCGCAAACCGTCACCATGCCTTGAGTAAGCCCAGGTAAAAGCACACTGCCTGAACAGGTCCTTTTGCCATAAACAGCGAGGCACTTTGCCGTAGCTAGATCTACCGCGTCGCCTGGACCTTGGGAAGATAAAAAACGCACTGCGTCTCTGGTTGCTTTTGCCAAGCTGTTGTACTGATAAAAAGCACGGCCCAGTTCTGTCACGCCAAACGTCAGCAATAGCAATGGAAAAAGGAGGATTCCCAGTTCCACCGCTGCTACGCCTTTTTGCTTACAAAGAAATTTCATGGCGCATCCTCATTGCACCAGTGCGGGGACGAGTGGACCGACACTTCCGGGGCCTCCAACCATGCCCGAGGTCGCACATGGGCTGCCAGGATCAGTCGATCTCCCACGGTATTCCAAAAACACTTCCTCCGTGCCGCTTGGACCATTGTCGCTAGACATCGGATGAAGCATCAACACGCAGGCGTAGCCCAAAATAGGCACCGTTTGCGGACTCGATCCAGCCCACGAGGAGCAATCAACGATTGGAGCCACCGCAAGACGACGGTCAGCTCCTGATGTACTCAAGGTAGTGGAAAGCGCGGTTGAGTAGCCATTAAGCGCGTTTCTTGGAAGGCCAGCTGCTGTCTCTCCCTGAAACGGCGTGAAGGCCGCTCTTGCGCTTTGGAAGTTGCTGAATGCATCAGTTCGGGACGGCCATGAGGTTGGCGTATATGCGTAACCGGTGTAATCGGGCGGCGCGTTCGCTGCTGTATTACTTCCTTTATAAAGTCCAAAGCGGGTATTCCACGCCTTGCCCAAAGCGTTTTTGTTGCCTTGGGCGCCAACGCATCCTGGCGTACCGGCACCGCCCGACGAGCAAGTAGCAGGGCCCGTAGGAGGCAGATTACACTGCCCAGTACCCGTAAGCATGTCGGCCAGTTCACTAGCGCCACCGCCACTGGCTGGCGTGTAATCGATCCAGTCAAAGCTTCCGGTCGAGGACGAGCTCATTCTGCTTGTAAGCCATTGCCCAACGCTGAAGCCAGCGTATGGGTTCGTAGCGCTTCCCCCTGATGCAAGGCATACACCCAAAGGTATGGCGCAGTTTGATTGTGCAGCGACCAGTGTGGCGACAGCCTGGGCAGAAACCGACTGCTCCCCTATTCCAAGAATACGCATGAACCAGGGAATAATGCCCGTTTGGTACGCTGTGCACATCACATACTTTGAAGCTGGATTGGCAGCGTCTTTGTCCAGATAGGCGGAGTTCGGCGCTATGGTCAAACTAAACTTGATGTCCGACGCCGAAATTTGCGCATTCGAAATTTGATTGCCTTGAAAATCAATTCTGTTACGTCGGGCCACGGTGAGGCCGCTGTTCACAGCCGCTTCCAGGTACGACGAAGGACATGGGCCGGCCGCCGGATCGCAGGTCAATTCCCGGGATGCTGCAAGGGCACACGCATCGGTAGCATTTTGTAGTTCCGTTTTCTCGATATACATATGCCCGAGGTCGAGAGCCAGTCCTGCGAACCCAATGAGGATTGGCAGCGCCAATGCGGCAATAATGGCCACTGCGCCGCCTTGCCGGGTCCAATGAAACGAAAGCCTTTCCATTACATCTCCTCCATGTAGCAGTGCGGCGGAACTCAGCGCCCGCTGCTTATTCCTATCGTGAAGGCATTGCGTGGCGGTGGAGCCGCCGGTGTCTTGAACGACTGCTCGTATCGGTCGTTTGCAATTTGCGCCGACCGGGCATCCATGCCGGCGACCGGGTCAGTGTTGTTCGAGGCTTGCGGATTAACGGTCTGCTGCGCCCTGAGCATGTTCAGCGACTGACCCATCTGGCTTTCCAGACGAGGCGCACGCTGCGCGCAGCCAGCTGCCAGCAGGGCCACAGTGCTGATGAGCGCCAAGCGGGTGGACAGGTTGTTCATCATCGTTCTCCTATTTCACTTCAAAGCCGGCTGCCGGATCACTTGGCCGGGTCGGCTGCGGCGGCCGACTGCCTTCCATTTTCCCGCTGAGGAAGAACTCGGCACGCGTCGGTTCGATATAGCCGTCGGTGGGCAGCGGATAGTCCTGCGCCAGCGGCTTGACCAGGCGCGGCGTCACGATGAACACCAGTTCGGTCTTGTCGCTCTGGAAGTCGTTGCTGCTGAACAGCGGCCCCAGCACCGGCACTTCGCCCAGCACCGGCAGCGCCTTAATGTTGGCTGTCACGTTGTTCTTGATCAGGCCGCCGATGGCAAAACTCTGGCCGTCGAACAGCTGCACCACGGTGGTGGCGCGGCGGGTGGTAAAGGAAGGCAGGATGGCAGTCGTGTTGACGCCGGTGGCGGTAATGCCCACGCCTTCGCGGTTCAGGTCAGACACTTCGGGCGCTACTTTCAGGTTGATGCGACCGCCGGCCAGCACGGTGGGCGTGAACTTCACCGCCACGCCGAATTCCTTTTCCTCAAGTGAGATGGTCGGTATGCCATTGTTGTTGGTCTGGCTGACCGGAATAAAGATTTTGCCGCCGGCCAGGAAGCTGGCCTCCTGGCCACTGATGGCCATTACGGTCGGCTCGGCCAGCACCTTTACCAGGCCGTCGCGTTTCTGAGCGTCCAAAGTGGCGAAGTTGCCGTTCCGGTTGTTGAAGCCGTCGACCAGGCTGGGGCTGCCGGTCAGCAGGTTGGACAGCAGGGTATAGGTCCAGCTGCCGCGGCTCTTGCTGGCACCGATGCTGGCACCGAGCTGGTCGACCAGGGTCTTCGATACTTCCGCCACCTTCACTTCCAGCATTACCTGCTGCGGCGCGGCGATGCCCATCATGTTAACCACCTTGGGCGCCGCGCCGGACTGGCCACCGGCCGCCGCGCCTTGATCGCCGCTACCCGCCGCGCCGCCGGGCTGGGCGCCCTTGACGCTGCGTTGCACATAGGCGTTGGCCAGCGCCATCGCCTGCTCGGCCTTGCCGACGTCGGAGACCATTCCGGACAGGATCAGGGTATCGGCCGCGGTGGTGATCTTGATGTCCTTTTCTTCGGGCATCAGCAGGTTGATGCGCGACTGCAGCGCGGTTGTGTCGAGGCTGACCGCGATGTCGATGATGGTGGCGTCATTGTTCCTGTTCCACAGCATCAGGTTGGTGGAGCCTACCGACTTGCCTAGCATGTAGATCTCGCTGGGGTTGAGCAGTATCACGTCGGCCACGGAGGCGTCGCCCACTGACAGCCGGGAAGCCGGGTAGGGCAGGCGCATCAGCGTGGACTTGCCTTCAGCCAGGAAGACCTGGGGCGCCATGTCGACATTGCCGGTAGCGGGCATCCGCGGCTGCTGGATGCGCGGTTGCTGCTGCGGCGCGGTTGCTGCTGCGGCAGTTGCCGCTGCCGCAGCAGCAACCGCGTTGCCCGGCTTGCCCGGTTGGGCAACCGGCTTTGCCGCAGCCGGCAGCGACGCCGCGGCTTTCACGGGCGCGGTGCGGGTGCCCACGGTGCCGTATTCCACGGCCGTCTGGCCATGCGCCGCAAGGGCGGCCACGGCGCCGGCCACCGCCAGCGCCACGCGCAGCACGGCCGGCCTTACCTCGGTCCAGGATCTGCTCATCGATACTCTCCCTTGCTTTCTTGTTCTTGACATGGCTTGTGCTTCAAAACTGCTGCGTGGTGCGCGCCAGGCCCTTGATGATTTCAACATGGTCAGCCGGCGGCCTGGGCGCGGCGGCCTGCCTGATCACGGGCCGGGGCCTGGGTGCGGGCTCGGATTTCGGCGCCGGCGCCGCTGGCGCCTGCACATTGAACAGAGTGGCCTTGGTCGCGCCGCCGGTATTCACGGGGTCTGGGTCGATCTGGTTGCGCAGCACCAACGACAGGCTGCCCACGCTGCGCGCGAGGTCCAGCCGCTCGGCCTGCTCGGGCGAGACTTCCAGCGTCACCGCATTGACCACCTTGGGCTTGGTGTCGTCGCGGTTGGACTCCTGCGCAATGGCCAACACAAGGATGCGCTCCAGCACGATCTTGGAAATGGTCGAGTCACGGGTGGGACTCTTGGCGCCTTCTTCCTGGGTATTGACCAGGATGTCCACGTAATTGCCCGGCAAGGCAAAGCCCGCCACGCCCACTACGTCATTGACACGCACGGTGATAGCACGCTTGCCCTCGGCCACGACAGCGGACAGGCCGCCCTTGGTGCCGGGTGGCGCCAGCTTGCCTTCCATGATAGGCTCGCCGCGCTGCATGCTGCTGCGCGCAACACGGGAATCCAGTTCCTTTGGGTCGGTGAAAGCGCCCGGAGGCATCGCGCCGGTAGGCCAGTCGACCATGCGCACCATCTCGGGATTGATGCGCGCACCCAGTCCGATATCGACCAGTGCCACCGCTATCTTGCCGGAGTTGCCTTGGATCTGCGCCCCTATCCAGCGTGCCGCAACGATCACGGCTGCGAACGCCAGCAAGACGGCAATCGCCATCATCATCAATGCGCGTGTGTTTCTCATTTCCGTTCCTCTGGTCGGGCCAGCAGGTGTTGCCTGCTGCGGCTGCGGTTGGGTTTAACAATGCTACGTTTCATGCTCGTCTCCAGCTGCTAGCGCTCGGTGAAATAGTTGGCCCAAGCCCAGTCCAGGGCCTGCCGGTTTAGCTCGGCTGGCCTGCCTTCATAGCGGGCCAAGTCCCGCACCTGCGACACCAGGTCACGCGGGTAGCAGGCGAGCAGCGGCTTTCCTTCCTTCCCATGCCGCTCGCGCAGTAGATACTGGAAGGCATCGTGCGAGTAAGGCACGCCATACCGTTCGCAGGCTTGGCGGAAAATGCGCTCATATTCCTGCTCGGTCTGCGCGCTGATTTCGATCTTGTAGCCCAGCCGCCGCAGGAAGGCACCGTCGCCCAACTGGTCCGGCGCGACGTTGCACGAGAACACAACTATCACGTCGAAGGGCACCATGAACTTGTGGCCGGTGTGCAGCGCCAGGTGATCCATGCGTCGGTCCAGCGGCACGATCCAGCGGTTCATCAGCTCGGTGGGCGAGCAGCGCTGGCGGCCGAGGTCGTCGATGATGAAGATGCCGTTGTTGGCCTTCAGGTGCGGCGGCGCCTGGTAATAGCGGGTGCCGGGATCGAACTGCAGTTCCAGCATGTCCAGCGTCAGCTCGCCGCCGGTCAGTACCGCGGGGCGCTTGCAGCGGACCCAGCGCGGATCCGGTGCATCGCGCTTGTCCAGCAGGCTTGCGTTCGCTACTTCGTTCACTGCTTGATGGTGAACAGCCGGGTCGTAGACCTGAACCACTTCGCCATCCACCAGGATTGCATAAGGCACCCAGATATCACCCTTGAGCAGGCCGGCCAGGCATTCCGCAAGGAAGGTCTTGCCGCTGCCGGCCGGGCCATGGATGAAGATGGCGCGACTGGAATTCATCGCGGCGCCGAATCTGTCCAGCACCTGAGGGCTGACGACAATGCCTTCAAATTCCCGGCCGATGTCTTCCCGCAGTACATGCATGTGGGCCACGCTTTGCGCGTCGATTTGGGCGCAATAGTTTTGCACAGTCACTGGGGCTGGGCCCGCATAGGCGCTGCGGCTCAGGAATTCGGTCGCGCGCACGCGGCCCGTGTCGGTCAGAGTAAAGGTGAGGTCGGCATCGGTGTTGCTGCCGCCACGTCGGCTGACCTCGCAAAGCTTCTCGGCGCGCATGAAACTGACAGCTGCATCAACAATGGTGGCGCTTAGCTTTAAATATGCGGCCAGATCAAGCAGCCGGATTTGGCCACGTAGAAAAAGCGTTTTCGAAACCAGTTCAACTAGAAACAGAAAAGGTAATCCGGTTTCTTCAGGTGTCCGTGGTGCCCGGGGAGACTTGGCATGGGCGCGTCTTGGCTGCGCTTGATTGTCTTTTTCTTTAAATTGAGTAAGCATAATGGCTCATTTGGGCTTTATGACATTTCCCTAGGTCAGCAAGAGGCCGCTTTAGAACAAAAAAGGAATGATCCGGTACCGAACCCGACGCATGTAAGCGGCATATCCCTGGTCAACGGAGAGATGATTTTCTTCCCGGAAGATACGCAACACCATGCACCCTATTGCAAACAGATAAATCATCAGGTTTTCAAAATTTGTATTGGCTAACAAATATCCGGAATAGGTCAGCAGGTAACTGGCATACAAGGGGTGCCGGACAAAGCGGTACATGCCTTTGGTTTTTATTTCACGCTTGGCTGCAACGATGGCGAAGCTGCGGTTAAGGGAAATCATTCCGAATATCTGCAACAATGTGCCTAATGCGATGGCGTACTTTGCAGAGGGCAGTATTCCCCATGTCGCAGGCAGGAAAAGAAGGGTGGAGAAAGTGCCAACTATGGCCACGATCCAATCAAGTGGTATTTTTGATACGGACTTCGGATAGGTCCTGATCAACAGAAAGCCTACAGTCAAAGTCTCTGAGATGCACAGGAATAAATAAGACCATTCGTCCGTAACAGAGAATGCAACTATGTGGCGATATCCAAACCAAGCCCACATTGGAATCAGCAGGGCTGCGGCGGCAATCTGTGTGATCGGGTGGCTGCCCATTGTAGATAAGCGGTTCATTTGCTTGATGGCCTTTTTGTGATCGGCAATACTCAATGGCTATACAAACGCGTTACGATAAAAGCGCATGCCCATTCTTGATCAGCAGAATATGGGCGGTAGTGCCAACTGCGATTGCAATTCCGTAAGGGAGTTTTCCTGCTGAGACAGAGCGGATGTCGGCATAGATACGCGTTCCGGTCGCGGCTCCAACCAGAGCATGGGCCATCATGGCCCGAATATTATTCAGCATGCGTTGGGCCGATTTATTTCTTATCGCTGCCGCAATGGCTAAGGCACCGCCGGCAATAAAGGTGGTCATGATGGCGCCGACGGCTGACATGGGGCCAAGAAAGGCGCCCACCATCGCCATCAACTTGACATCGCCGGCACCCATTGCCCGGATCATGTAGAGCGGGAGCAAAGCTGCGAGCCCGACAGCCAATCCGCCCATTGAACCGAAGAACCCGATTCCGTACGGCGACATGGTGTGATATGCGATTGCTGCAAGAGCGCCTGGGAAAACCAGCTTGTTCGGTATGCGCCGGGACTTTATATCGAATAGAGCGGCAGTCACAACAAGAAGGAAAAGAGCAGCCTGTTCGAGTTCAATGAAGGAAGTGCCGAAGAAAAGAACTAGGCCATCTTGGAACAAAACTATATTTTCCATATGATTCCGGCTGCTTGTGCCAGTCCTTTTTGTTACGATTTTTAAAAATTTCCAGGTTTAGCTAGCGAAAATTTTTGCTAAAAGATCTTTTTAAAAACCTTAGTTACGAGAATCGTTGTGTTGAAACATTTAAAAGTAAGAATATGCTCGTGCAAAATTTTAAAAACAAGGGAATGGGTCTCTCCCATTCCCTTGTCTAGGTCAACCGTTAAGCAACGGCTGCACAAGCGCCACCGGATGGTGCAGCAATGCAGTCTGCAATTCGTTGGAAAATTCCATTGAGATTGGTTCCTAGAGCGGTTGCCCCAACAATAATGGCAACTGCCACAAGTGCGGCAATCAGGCCATATTCGATTGCTGTTACGCCCTCTTCTTCATGAACGAAATTTCCTATTGCATTCATGGCATTCATGGAATTCATGGCATTAAGCTACCAGTGAACATACCGCTTGTGTCGGGGTTGCCATGCAGTTCGCAATGCGTTGGAAAAGGCCGTTCAGGTTTGTACCCAACGCGCCTGCGCCCACCACAATAGCAACGGCGACTAATGCTGCGATCAGGCCGTATTCAATAGCCGTAACGCCATCTTCTTCCTGCATAAAATTCTTGATAATTTCCATGATGTTTTCCTTTCAAAGTTGTCTACAAGAGGTCAATGAATCAACTGCCAATACCACTGCGCGGATTTTATTGTTAGCCGTTGTCCACCCTTAAAACCACAAACCCCGGCGACCTCCCGCTCCTTGTCTGTTTATTCCACTGCCGTAGCCCGGAATAAGAACCAGCCTTACATCACCTTGCCCAGCGCCAGAAGCCCAATACCTGCAACCACTGCCACAAGCGAGGCCACGAGTGCGCATTCGATAAAGGAAATGCCGTCTTCTTCCTGCAGGAAGCGCATGAAGCCATACGGCACGCCCTTTAATGAAAACATCACACTCTCCGATTTTTAAAACCGCTTTGAACGCTTACCAGGCAGCGGAAAGTGCTTCCTGATGGGATGAACTATAAGGAGGGGTGTGTAGGAGCGAGACTGACAAAACTACTTTTCGACGTAGGACTCGATAACCCTTGTTTGATGGAATACCCAGTACTTTTGTACCTGATGCGTATGGGAAAAATTGCCCACCGGGTGTCCTAAGTAGCAGGCTATTGCGTTTGTTTAATTGATGAGTAAGCTTGCAGCCCGCTCCGGCGGGATGGTTCATCAATAAGAGTCCGGCAAGGCTCTCATTCTCCTGCTTGCGGCATGCGCTGCCTTCGCAAGAGGTGTATTGCGTGCCACGGCAAGCGCATGGCCATCAGCAGCGAAGGGGGACGGGCCGCTGTTGTGGCCCTCATCTCCAGTTGGGCAGTACCCCGGCAGTTGGCGCGTAACGCGGTTGGCGCGAGCCAGCGCCTGCCAACCTTACCCCGCCGACTTCATCTTCTCCTGCTCTACCCCCAGCCCATGCTTCACCGCATACACATACAGCTCCAGCCGGTTCGCCACCTGCAGCTTCTGGTAGATGGACGTCAGATGATTCCTCAGCGTGTATTCCGATATGAAGAGCCGTTCCGCGATGGCCTTGTTCAATGCGCCGTTGCCTTCCACCACGGCCTGGATCACCTTGCGTTCCTTGGCTGTCAGGCTGGCGCGGCGGTGGGCGTCGGGGTCGGGCTTGGGGGCGGCGGCCGGGTTCAGCAGGTGGCCCAGCACACGGCCCAGCGCGGCCTGGTCCAGCCAGAGTTCGCCGTGGTAGACCTTGTCGATCGCCTTGATCACCTCGGCCGGCGATGCCCGCTTGTGCAGGACGCCGCGCGCACCGCGCTTGACGGCCTGGTCCAGCGCTTCCTGGTCGCTGCTGCCGGTCAGCAGCAGCACCCGCGAGACGCCGTTGGCGATCAGCGCGGGAACGATGTCGACCGAGCAGCAGCCGCCCAGGTCCACGTCCAGCAGGATCACGTCCGGCGCCAGCCGCGCCGCCGCGCTCACGGCCTCGTCGCAGGTGCGCGCCGTGCCTGCCACTTCCATGCGCGGCGCTTCGCTGCGTATCAGTTGCTCCAGTCCCCACAGCATGGTCTGGTGGTCGTCCACCAGCATGATCCTGATGGCGCGCTGCATGGTATCCATCCCTGTTCCCGTTTGTGTTGTTGATGTGGTGTTCATGGTTTGTTCCGGTTCGGCTAGACCGGTATCTTGATATGCACCGCGGTGCGGCCGCCGTTGGCCCTGAGCACCTTGGCCCGGCCGCCCAGCGCTTCCGCGCGGTCGGCGATGGAGCGGGGCGTGAAGTCCGCCGGCTGCGGGCTTGCGCCCTCGTTTTCGATGTGAATGTTGAGCCAGCCTTCCGTGCAGCCTACCCGGACGGCGCCGCGGCGGGCGCTGGTGTGCTTGCGGATGTTGGCCAGGCCTTCGCTGATGACGTGATACACCTCGGCGGCCAGCCGGTCGCTGACGCTGAAGCTGCCGTCCACGCTGATGGTGATGTCGATGCCATAGAACTTGCGCACCTGCTCGGCCTGCCGGTGCAGGCTGGCCAGGAAAGCCGATTCGCTCTGCACCGCGCCGCTGTTAAAGCGGCCGGCATACTGCCGCAGCTCGGTGATCACCTGGCCGGCCATGTCGCTGATGCGCTGCAGGTCTTCCGCCAGCGGGTTGCCCGGCGTCGCCTTGCGGCTGATGGCGTGCAGCGCGATCTTCAGGCCAATGTAGGGCTGGATCACGGCGTCGTGCAGGTCGTGGGCGATCTTCTTGCGTTCCTGGGAGGCGGCTTCCGAGGCGATCCGGTCCAGCAGTTCGATGTTCTCGATCACGGGAAAGGCCTGGGCGGCGATATGGGCAAGAAACAGGGCGTCGGCCCGGGTGAGATCGCTGTGCTTCGATGCCACGTAGATGCGGCATTCATTGCCGCGCCGCAGCGGTACCGGCGCGGCAATGAATGCCGGGCTGCCCAGCAGTTCCACCACGCTGTCGCCATCATGGCCGGCGTCCTTGCTCCAATGGCCGGTGGCGTTGTCATGGATGCGCCAGCCCGCCCGCAGCCTGACGCCGGGCAAGGCGGGAGACTGGTACAGCGCCACCTGTTCGCGGGCGAAGTCGAGCAGCGGCGCCATGGCCCGCGCGTCCACATGCTGCGCCCTGGCGATCTCGTCCGGCGCGTTGCGCTTGACGCTGCGGTAGATGCAGGCGGCCTGGTCATCATTGCGCACCACCAGCACGCAATTCTCGCCGCCAAAGAATTCCAGGGTCTTGCGCATCACCGAGGTCACGGTATGGTCGACGCCGAAACGCGGGTTGGACAACTGGTTCACGTCGCGCAGCAGCGCCAGCCGCTTGCGCAGCGCCATTTCCGACTGTCCCCAGCGCGCGATCATGTAGCCCAGCGCCAGCAGGAAGGTGGCGCGCAGCAGCAGGGTCGAAGGCACGTCGACGGTCTGCTCCAGGCCGCATGCAGCAAAGAAGAGCAGGGTGGACGCCACGGTCATCCGCGCGCCTTCCTCGAAGCCCCAGCGGAAGGAAGCGGTCAGGATGGCGAAGAAGAAGAACAGGAAGAACAGGCTTTCGCTGCCGCCGGTGGAGATCACCATCATCGCGTACCAGCAGGCGTCGAGCCAGGGGATCAGCTTGCTGCGGGCAATGGGCTTGTGCAGCAGGGAAAGCACGAACAGGGCGGTGGTGTGCAGCGTGTAGCCAATGAACACGGCCCAGCCCAGGCGGTCCGGTTCGGGTGCCGACTCGGTGAAGATGGTGAGCAGCGCCGAGACCGCAAGCAGTAGCCGGATATGGGTCACCATGGACCCATCCGAAAAATCCAGCCCTAACTGGCCATGACTGTCGTTCTTGTTGTTGAACATGCTCGGTTCACACAGTGATGGCATCGCAAACAAGTCAGCAAGTTCTTCGCTTTTTGCATCAAGCGAGCGTGAGATTGCTAACGAATTAAACAAACCTTTATTTAACGTTGGATAACTGCTAGTAGCCTGCAACAATCTTACCACTGGAAAATTGATGCGAACAGCAAACGTTCTGAAAATTAGATTAACTCGCAAGATGTTGATATATAGCAACAGGTTTTGGCAGGGAATTCTTTCCCCTTTTTACCGTTGAAAACAGGTGACTTTGCGTGGCGGGGCATTTGGCATTTGCAGGAGAAGCGGGATGGTGCTGGCTTGGGGCAAATCCGGTGTGGGAGTCCGGCCCGGTTGGGCTCCGATCGCCTGATAGCGATGTCGTCTATATAAGGTTCATTCAGCTTGCAATGCGTTCCTTAATCTCCAATCGGGAATGACCGAAGATGTTTTTCCATGTTGCTTGCTTATCAAGTCACTTTCGTGCTGAAGGTGAGGCCCTGGTTTTAATCTCAGGTTAAATGAAAACCGCCCAGAAACAGCTCCGATTTATTCGTTTATAAGAATGGAAAGATTTGTAACTGAAAATAGATGTTTTAAACGAGGGGTGTTTTTTTATCCTGTCTGTCACGTTCATTACACAAGCCGGGAATTATTGCGTTCACAATCGAAAACAGTACAAATCGACTGGTGACCTATCATAAAAACAGGCGCTTTCTCCTATGCACAGCGGTACATAACAAGATTGTATGGCTTCAAGTTGCTATTTATTATCGGTCAGCGTTTGTAGGAATGAGTGAACCGTTTTGTCGGGTTTTGTCCTACGTGCCTGAAATTCAGAATTGATTTTTAAAAACCGAAGATTTGCTAGCTGAAGCAATACCCAACATATCCGCTTGTATATTTAAAAAGAGAAAATAATGGCTGACACCACCACCTCCTCGGGCATAAAGATTTCGATATCCAACACGCCGCAGGCAAATTCTGACAGCTACAACTTCGTCGAAGATCAACAGACGGTCTACTACCTCGACGTGATGACCAATGATCTTGGCGGCGCCGCGAAAACGCTTTACTCGGTTGACGACGGCTTTAACAGCGCGACTGATCTGCTGGCAAAAGACGTCATTGTTGGCGAAGCCAGCGGGGAAAGAAGTTCTCAAGGCGCACGGCTTTGGATAACAAGCCAGGGAACGGTTGCCTATGACACTTCCACGATCAACGACAAACTGCAGGCCCTGGCGGAAGGGGAGTCTTTTGTTGACACCTTCAGCTATGCGATTCGCCTGGGCAACGGCACGCTCAGCTGGTCCACCGTGAAGGTAACGATCAATGGCGTCAATGATGCGCCCAAGGTGACCGGCGTCGTCGCCGGCACAGCCATCGAGGATGGCCCGGTCAGCATGCTCGATGCGCTGGCCTATGCGTCGGACGTGGATCATGGCACCACGCTGAAGGTGGTGAATGTGCCGGACGCCGGCAGATTGCCGGCTGGCGTGACCTACGATGCAGCCACGCATAGCTTCACACTGGACCCGTCGGCTGCGGCATACCAGTCGCTGGCCAAGGACGCAACAATGACCGTGACCGTCAGCTACGGCGTCTCCGACGGCACGGCTACCGTGCCTGCATCGGTGAGCTGGACCATCACCGGCACCAACGATAAGCCGACAGTCACTGGCGCGCTGACGGCGAACGCTGCTGAAGGCGATGCCGCTTTCACCAGGGATCTGCTGGCTGGCGCGAGCGATCCGGACCAGGGCGAGACCGCTGCGCTGACCGTGACTGACGTGCGCTACAGCGTCAACGGCGGCGCATATTCGGAAACCGCGCCAGGCGGCGTGAGCGTGTCAGGCCATACCCTGTCCGTCGATCCGGAACATGCCGTCTTCAACAGCCTGGCCCAAGGCGAGACCAGCACCATCGTCGTCAGCTACAAAGTCACGGATGCGCATGGCGCCACCGTCACCCAGACTGAAACCATTACCGTCACCGGCACCAACGACGCCCCGGTGATCGGCGTGCTGGAGAACGATAGCGCGGCAGCCGTATTGAGCGAGACAAATGCCGGCCTGAGCACATCGGGCACCCTGACCGTGACCGACGCGGACCTGAGCGACACGAGCACGATCATGGTTGAGTCGGTGTCGGTTGGCGGCGCAACAGCAGGCCTCGATGCAAGCGACGCTGCGCTCAAGGCCATGTTGACGCTAGTGCAGAACAGTCTGGAGGCCGATCCTGGCACCGCGAATAATCTGACGTGGGCATTCAACTCCGGCAGCGAAGCGTTCAATTATCTGGCCGATGGCGAGCAGTTGACGCTGACCTACAAGATCAAGGCCTCCGACGCCTACGCCAGCGACACGCGGGACGTGACTATTACGATTACCGGCACCAACGATGCGCCCGTCATCCATACCGCAGCAACCAATGCCACGCTCGCCGAAAGCGATGCGGTCCTGAGCAGTTCAGGCAAGGTCGGCTTCAGTGACGCTGACCACAATGCGGTTGTCGAAGCTGCCCTTGCTACCGCGACAGTGACTGCTACAGGCATCGTGTTGACGCAGGCGCAGGCGACAGCATTTGAAAAGGCATTCGCAATCGCCAAGGATGGCCAGTGGAGCTTCAGCCTGGCTTCGCCTGATTACCTGGCGGAAGGCCAGTCGGTCAAGGTGGCTTATCAGGTGACCGTTACGGATGACAAGGGCGCTACTGCCACTCAGGTTCAGGCCATTACGGTAACCGGCACCAACGATGCGCCTGTCGTATCGGGTGCCGTGACCGGCGCAGCCACCGAGGATGGCGCCACTAGCACGCTCGATGCGCTGGCCAAGGCTTCGGACGTGGACAACGGCACGACGCTTGAGGTAGTCGAAATTGCGGCCGGAGCCAATCTGCCCGCGGGCGTGACGTACGACGCCGCCACGCACAGCTTTACGCTGGATCCGTCCAATGCGGCATATCAGTCGCTGGCCAAGGATGTCACTACGACTGTCACGGTCAGCTACGGTGTCTCGGACGGCAAGGTCACGACGCCAGCCTCGGTTTCCTGGACTGTCACCGGCACCAACGACGCTCCGGTAGCCGTCGTCGATGCCGCTTCCGGCACGGAAAACCAGACGCTCGCCATTGACGTCCTGAAGAACGATACCGATGCCGACGACAACCATCTCTTCACGCTGCTGTCCGGCGAGACAGCCAAGGGCGGCGTCAGCGTGGTGAACAACCAGTTGGTGTTCAATCCGGGAAGCGACTTCGACCATCTCAAGGCAGGCGCGACCGAGGAGGTAACGCTGACCTACACGATGCGGGACGAACATGGTGCGCAGTCCTCCAGCACGGTAGTAGTGACTGTTACTGGCACCAACGACGCGCCTGTTGCCCAGGCCAGGACCGATACGGCTGTCGAAGGCGGCCCCGTCGTCAACGGGCAGGTGAGCGCAAGCGACGTGGATGACGGGCAGACTGCCAGTTTGACCTACAGCCTGACGGCGGCAGCGCCGGCCGGCCTGACTTTCAATGCGAACGGCAGCTACAGCTTCGACCCAACCGTGGGCGCGTACGACCATCTGGCTGCCAACCAGACCCAGCAGGTGCTAGTGCAGTTCAGGGCTTATGACGGCACCGATTATTCCGCCGCGCAGACATTGACCATCACAGTCACCGGCACCAACGATGCGCCGGTAGTGACTTCGATTGACGCGGCAGCCAGGGGCACAGTGATGGAGGCCGGCAATCTCGACGACGGCACCGCGCTGGCGGGGACGCCAGAAGCATCCGGCAAGCTTGCTGCGAGCGATGTGGACGATGGCGCAAGCGTCACCTGGAGCGGCAGCACCAGCGGCACCTTCGGCACTTTTGCGATTGCAGCAGATGGTAAGTGGACCTATACGCTGAACAACGATGCAGGCGGCGCTGCCGACAAGCTGGCTGAAGGCGATAGCAGGACCGAAACCTTCACTGCGACCGTGACGGATGACAAGGGCGCCACGGCAACGCAAGCCGTGACCATCACCATCGATGGCACCAATGACAGCCCGGTGGTGAATGGGGCGCTGACCGCGTCAACCGACGAAGGCGCCGCCACCTTCACCAGGGATCTGCTGGCCGGCGCAAGCGATGTCGACAATGGCGAGACCGCCACCCTGACCGTGACGGACGTGCGCTACAGCATCGATGGCGGCGAGGCCACAGGCGCCGCGCCGGCAGGCGTGAGCGTGACAGGCCATACCCTGTCGGTGAATCCGGCCGCTGATGCCTTCAACAGCCTGGCACAAGGCCAGACCAGCACCATCGTCGTCAGCTACAAGGTCATGGATACGCACGGCGCCACGGTGAATCAAACCGAGACCATCACCATTACGGGCACCAACGATGCGCCGACCGTCACGGCGGCGCTGTCAGCGGGGGCACATGAGGATGACAGTGCCTTCACGTTGAACCTGCTCGACAAGGCAAGCGATGTGGACCAGGGTGCCACGCTGTCGGTGGCGAATGTCACTGGCCTGGTTGCCGGCCTGACCCTGGCGGACAGCATCCTGACCGTGAACCCGAAGGATGCGGCATTCCAGGCGCTAGCCGCCGGCGTGGAGCAGAAGATCACCGTCAGCTATGACGTGGTGGACCAATACGGCGCAAAGGCCGCGCAAACCGCCACCATCACCATTACCGGGACCAACGACGCGCCGCGAGTCACCAGCGCAGTTGCGGCCACAGTCAATGAAGACGCATTGCCGGTGACGGTGAACCTGCTCGCCAACGCCAGCGACATCGACGCAGGCGATGACATCGACGTCGCATCGGTGGGCTATACCGTCACTAGCGGCGCCTGGGCGAGCAGCGTGGCCTACAGCGTCGACAATGAAACCGGCGCACTGACGCTCAACCCCGCCCAGTTCAATGCGCTGGGCGCGAACCAGAGCGTGCAGCTGACATTCAGCTATAACGTGGTCGATGGCAACGGCGGCTCCACGCCGGCTACATCGGTGCTGACGGTCACCGGCAGCAATGATGCGCCGGTGATTTCCGGCGCGGTGGTCGGCACCGCCACGGAGGACGGCGCAGCCATCACGCTCAGTGCGCTGGCCAATGCATCCGATGCAGACCGCGGCACGATCTTGTCTGTCGTGGACCTCCCTGCTTCCCTGCCAGCCGGCGTCAGCTACGATGCCGCCAGCAAGAGCTTCACGCTGGATCCGACCAATGGCGCATACCAGTCGCTGGGCCAGGGACAGACTGCAAACGTGACAGTCAGCTATGGTGTCTCGGACGGTACGGCAAGCACGCCAGCATCTGTGAGCTGGACCGTCACTGGCATCAATGACGCGGCGGTGATTGGCACGCCGACCGTCGCTTCCGTCACCGAAGACGTTGGTGTGACGAATGGAAAACTCACTGCGTCGGGCAGCATCTCGATCAATGATGCCGATACTGGCCAGTCGCAGTTCAAGACCGGGGTAAGCGCGAACGCGTCCAATCTCGGCAGTCTGGTGCTCAACCCCAACGGCAGCTATACCTACTCGGTGGACAATAGCGCCGTGCAATCCCTGGGCCTCAACAGCACCAAGGTTGATTCCTTTACCGTCGAAACCCTGGACGGCACCACCAAAACGGTCAGCTTCACCATCAATGGCGCCAACGACGCCGCTGTGATCGGCACGCCTAGCGTGTCTTCCGTGACGGAAGACGTCGCTGTCACTGCGCAGGGCAACCTGGTCGCCACCGGCGTCATTGGCATCAGCGACGTGGATGCCGGTCAGGCGGCGTTCCAGACCACGGTGGTCCCGACCCAGGGCAATTTGGGCAGCCTGGTGCTCGATGCTGCAGGCAGCTATACCTATACGGTGGCAAACAGCGCCGTCCAATCGCTGGCTTCCGGGCAGATCAAGGTCGACAGTTTCACCGTGAAGTCGATCGACGGCACCGAGAAGCTTGTCAGCTTCACGATCAATGGCGTCGACGAACCTGTCACCAACAAGGCGCCGGTCATTACCTCCAATGGCGGCAATGCGACAGCGGCAGTTGCGATTTATGAAAATTCGACCTCTGTCACAAAGGTTACTGCTACTGACGACGGCCCTGCGTCGTCGCTGACCTACAGTATCGTGGGCGGAGCGGATCAGTCTAAATTCAAGATCGACGCAAGCGGGAACCTCTCCTTTTTGACGGCGCCGAACTTCGAAGCCCCCGCCGATACCGGCGCCAACAACGTCTACGATGTTGTGGTGCGGGTCTCGGACGGCTCCCTGTTCGACGACCAGGCGATCGCCGTGACCGTCCTCAATAATAACGATGCGCCTTCCGGGACCAACAATACGATCACCATCTTTGAAGACCAGGGCTATACCTTCAAGGCAGCCGATTTCGGCTTCAGCGACAGCGGTGACAGTTCCGGCAACGCCTTGCTCGCCGTGAAAATCACGGCACTGCCAAGTGGCGCAAATGGCGCCCTGCTGCTGAACAATGTAGCCATCACCGCGGGGGCATTCATCCAGGTGGCCGATATCAACGCGGGCAAGCTGACATTCGTGCCTGCCAACGACTATTCCGGTGGCGCGAACTTCACCTTCCAGGTGCAGGACAATGGCGGCACGCTCAACGGCGGCGTCGATCTCGATCCGACGCCAAACCTGATGAGCTTCGTGATTAACGCCGGAGCGGATTTGTCCGACAGCAAGACCAACGGCCAGGCTGCCAACACGACCTTCGACATCACGATCAACTCCGGCAACATATCCATTCTGGATCATGGAGGCACTGATGTAGTGAGTGAGAACACCAGTACGGCATTCAGCACGTTCAAGTTCGAGCGGTACGGCGATAACCTGGAGTTCACCGCAGTCAGCAGCGCAGGTGCGGTGCACCTTTCCATCCTGGACCAGTACGTGGCCAACTCCACGATCGAGACGATGACCTTTAAAAATGGCGGCACGGTTGCCGGCTACGATCTGGGAACGGGCGCCTACAATCTCTCGACGTCGCTGTCTGGCGGTACCGGCAACGACATCATCGCCGGTTCGAGCGCCGACGATGTGATCAACGGCGGTGCAGGAAAAGACCTCCTGTTCGGCGGCGCCGGCAATGACAGGCTTATTGGCGGAGCAGAAAACGACTTGCTGTTCGGGGGGCAGGGCGCCGATACATTCGTCTTCGACGCCGCACTGAACGGGTTGACGAACGTCGACACGATCGGCGACTTCCAGGCGGGCATCGACAAGATCGAGTTGAGCGCCGCGATTTTTGGCGCATCGAATTTCACCGCGGGCACGCTGAATTCGGGCAACTTCCGTGCGGCATCGGGCGGTGATGCGAACAACCAGAATCAGCACATCCTGTACGACACAGCCACCGGCAACCTGTTCTACGACGCCGACGGCAACGGTGGACAGGCGAAGGTGCTGTTCGGTCACATCGACCTGCCCGGCTCGACAGGCACCGTGAGCAGCAGCGACTTCAAGCTCGGCTAATGGCTTTGATCCTGCGCCTTTACCCGAGTGTTCGATGAAATCGCTCCTATCGCTTCTGCGCCGCCCGCTCGCGCATGTGTTCGGGCTGTCCTTCTTCACCAACCTGCTGCTCCTGGCGCCGGCGCTGTTCATGCTCCAGGTCTTCGACCGGGTGCTGACCAGCCAGAGCCGCGAGACCCTGCTGGTGCTGCTGCTGGGCATGGTTGTCGCTCTCGGCATGAGCCTGCTGCTCGACTACCTGCGCAGCCGGCTGCAGGGCGTGGCCGGCAACATGGTGGCCGAGCAGCTTTCGCCGGTGGTGGCGCGGGTGATGCTCGCCCGCTCGGCCGGCAATGCGGGGCAGGGCAGCGCCGAAGGCCTGCGCGACGTGGCGGCCCTGCGCAACCTGCTGTCGGCGCAGGGCCTGCTGGCCCTGTTCGACACGCCCTGGGCCGTGGTCTATATCGCCGTGATCTGGCTGGCCCATCCGGTGCTGGGCATGGCCGCGCTCGCGGCGGCCGTGCTGATGCTGGCGCTGGCGGTGATCAATGACCGCATCACCCGCAGGAACATCAAGGCGCTGCAGCAGGAAGCGGCCAGGTCGACGCGCTACCTGGAAAGCTCGATGCAGAACGCGGAAGTGGTGCAGTCGCTGGGCATGGGCGGCGCGCTGATTGCGAAATGGCGCGCGCTCAATGCCCGGGTCACCGAACTGCAGCGGCCCACCGCGCGCCGGTCGGTGGCGATGGCCGCGCTGACCCGCGCCACCCGCCAGATGGTGCAGATCCTGATGCAGTCGCTTGGCGCCTACCTCGTCATCACCGGCGACGGCACGCCGGGCATCATGGTGGCCACCACCATCCTGCTCGGCAAGGCGCTGTCGCCGGTGGAGCAGATCGTCGGCAGCTGGCGCGTGCTGGCCGAGGGCCGGCTGGCGTATGCCCGCACCAGCGCGCTGCTGGAAGCCATCGACAGCCAGCCGCAACGCATGAAGCTGCCGGCGCCCAGCGGCAGGCTGCAGGCCAGCGGGCTGGTGTTCCGGCCGCCCAAGAGCGAGCGGCTGATACTGGCCGGCGTGTCGCTGAGCCTGGAGCCGGGCGAGGCGATGGCCATCGTCGGTCCCAGCGGCGCCGGCAAGTCCACCCTGGTGCGCCTGCTGACCGGCCTCTGGCAGCCGGCCGCCGGCGTGGTGCGGCTCGACGGCGTCGACCTGGCGCAATGGGACCGTGAGGAACTGGGGCCCTGGCTGGGCTACGTGCCGCAGGACGTGGAGCTGTTTGCCGGCACGGTCGCGGAAAACATTGCGCGGCTGGGTGTGCCGGACCCGGCGGCCGTGGTGCGCGCCGCCCAGCGCGCCGCCATCCATGACATGGTGCTGGGCCTGCCCAATGGCTACGACACCGTGATCGGCAGCGCCGGGGTGATGCTGTCGCCGGGCCAGCGCCAGCGCATCGCATTGGCGCGCGCGCTGTATGGCGAGCCCAAGCTGCTGATCCTCGACGAGCCCAATTCCAATCTCGACGGCGGCGGCGAACTGGCGCTGGGCGAGGCGCTGAAGGCATTGAAGGGGGAGGTGACGGTGGTGGTGGTCACCCATCGCAGCACCCTGGTGCAGCACATGGACAAGATGCTGGTGCTGGAAGCCGGCCGTGCCCAGCATTACGGCACCGTGGCCGAGGTGCTGCAGGCCATGCGCCAGCCGGCCGGCGGCCAGGTGGTCAGCATGCCGCGCGCGGCACAGGACGCGGCCTGATATCGGCGGCTTGCAGGGCCTGCAAGCCGGGAAGCACAGCATGAAGAGAGCACAAGTATGAACAGCAGCATGAACAGCATGACAGGCAACGGCATGACGATGACCATGGCGGCCGACGCGGCCAACGATCCACTGCTGCCCCATGTCCGGGAAGCGCGCAGCCTGGCGCGCTGGGGCAGCCTGGTGCTGCTGGGCGGCCTGCTGCCGATATTGGGCTGGATGAGCCTGGCGCCGCTGTCGTCGGCGGTGGTGGCGCCGGCCTATGTGAAGGTCGATCTGAACCGGCGGCCGGTGCAGCATGCTGAGGGCGGCATCGTGCGCGAGGTGCTGGTGCGCGACGGCCAGCGGGTGAGGAAGGGCCAGCCCCTGCTGGTGCTGGGCGACGTGGCGGTGGATGCGGACCGGAACCGTCTGGACTACCGGGTGCTGGCGGAACGGGCCAGCCTGGCGCGGCTGGAAGCGGAGCAGGCCATGGCGGCCGGCGTCGTGTTCCCGGCCGAGGTCGTGGCCGCCGCCAGGACGGATGACAGGCTGCAGGCGCAGGTGGCCAAGGAGCAGTCGCTGTTCCAGGCGCGGCGGCAGGCGCTGACCAGCCAGGTGGCGCTCCTGCGGGCCCAGCGCGAAAAGATTGCCGAGGAAACCGTGTTCCTGCAGGCGCAGATCCGGCAGGCGATGGAATCGATGGCGTTCCAGAAGAACGACCTGGAGAACAACCGCAAGCTGCTCAAGGACGGCTATATCGCCGTGACCCGCATCGCCCAGCTGGAGGGCGTGGTCGCGGACTACGGCGTGAAGCTGGAGGAGCGGCGCTCGGAGCTGGCGCGCGCGGGGCAGCGCATGCTGGATGCCGACCTGCGCGTGCGTTCGCTGGAAAGCGAATACCGCCAGCAGGCAAGCGACCAGCTGAAGCTCAGCGCGGCCAGGCTGGCCGAGATCGAACAGGAACAGCGCAAGTCGGCCGATGCCTCGGCGCGCCAGACCATCGTGGCGCCGTCCGACGGTGAAGTGATCGACCTGAAATATGCGGCGCCTGGCGCCGTGATCCCACCGCGGGAAACGATTGCCGAGATCGTGCCCGACGACACCCGCCTGGTGACCGAAGCCCGCATCCGCACCGAGGACATCAACCAGGTGCACAGGGGGCAGGAAGCGGACATCCGCTTCACCGCCTTCCGGGCGCGCACCACGCAGCTGGTGCATGGCAAGGTGATCTATGTGTCGGCCGACCGCCTGGTGGACCGGGCCACCAATGTGCCTTACTACACCGCGCTGGTGGAGGCCGACCCGGCCTCGCTGTCCAGCGCCGGCGAGCTCAAGCTGCTGGCGGGCATGCCGGCCGAGATCTACGTGAAGGGAGCGGAACGCACGCCGCTGCAGTACCTGGCCGAACCTGTCACGCAGGTGATGCGACGCGCCGCGCGGGAGCGCTGAGGCGCTGGCTTGCCGAAGCGGGAAAGTCTGGAACGCGGCCGCGGCGCAGCCGAACGAACGCTGCGGCCTGCTTCAGGAAGAACACGCTTCGGCTACGGCCACCTGCGGCGCGGGACGAGCCGGACTTGCCTTCGTGGCGTCATACCATGCTGCAAACAGGTCGCGCTCAAGCGATATCCTGCGAATCTCTTCCTTCTGTATCTGCACCAGCAGTTCGAGCTGAACCAGCCGGTTAAGTAAGGTGTCGCTGCTGTCGTCCGGTTGCATGTCTTGTTTTTGGGGATTGCCGGGAAGACAGGCAGTATATTGGGCGCGGCGCGCGGCCTTGCCCGGCCAGGCGATGATGGTTTGCGGAAATCGATATGCCGGGTTGCGGGATGGCATTGCATCGTTCCGTTGATCGAGGCAGGCGTGGCGCCAGGGTGCACTAACGCCACCGCGGCGTAATCCCCTTTGAATAGCACGCCCTGCATTATCTGCAAGCGTTTTCCCATCCACAGAGACCGTGCCGGCCCTACCTGTCATTCCTGACCTCTTCCTCGCAGTTCGCAAATTGCAATTAACAGCTTGCAAACACCTTTCGTTTCTGTTGCGAAACTGCACGTTCCTTCGTTAAATATTGTTTCCTGCAAGAAAATATACTCATAATTCCTCTAGGAAATATGATACAAGGAAACAAATTTCGGGTGCGCCGCATTGGATGCCCCATCCGGTTTCGAATTGGAGCGAAGCAGTCATGAATACTGCCGTCGAAGAAAAAAGCAAGGAAACATCATTGCCGCCGCTGGCCTATAACGCGGAGGCGCTGGAGCTGCTCGCGCCGCAGGAGCTGCCGCAGCCCGAGGTAAAGCCGCTGGAAAAGCCGGCGGCGCCGGTGGCCACGAGCCGTAAATTCTATCTATCGGTGCGGACCAAGTTCGCCATCACCGTGGCCTTCTCCGTGCTGTGGGCGGCGCTGTCGGTTTACCTCTCGCTGCCCTGGACCCGCGACCTGGCCGCCTACATCGGCTACCCGCTGGCGTACACCGTCATTGCCGGCATCGCCATCATTCCCGGCTTCATGAATGCCTTCATGGTGGCCGCCCTGGTGCTGGACCGGCGCCCGCCGCGCGCGCCGCTGCCATCGCTCTATCCGCCGCTGTCGATTCTGATCGCGGCCTACAAGGAAGAGGAAAGCATCCTGGGCACGCTGGAAAGCGTGGCCAAGCAGGGTTATCCGGGCAGGCTGCAGGTCATCGTGATCAATGACGGCTCGCCCGACCGCACCGCCGAGCTGGTGCGCGGCGCCCAGGCCGACTATCCCTGGCTGGAGCTGGTCGACCTGGAAAAGAACGCCGGCAAGGCCAATGCGCTGAACCAGGGCCTGAAGCAGGCGAGGCATTCGCTGGTGCTGACCGTGGACGGCGATTCCTATCTGTACAAGGATGCGCTGAAGAACATCGTCGAGCGTTACCTGAACGACCCGCCGCATACGGCCGCGGTGGCCGGCTGCATCCTGGTGCGCAACTCGCGTTTGAACTGGCTGGCCAAGGCGCAGGAATGGGACTATTTCCATGGCATCGCCTGCATCAAGCGCATCCAGTCGCTGTTCCAGGGCACGCTGGTGGCGCAGGGCGCATTCTCGCTGTACCGCAAATCGGTGCTGGAGGAAGCAGGCGGCTGGCCGGAGTGCGTGGGCGAGGACATCGTGCTGACCTGGGCGATCCTGAAGAAAGGCCACCGCGTCGGCTTTTGCGAGGACGCCTGCGCTTTCACCAATGTGCCCACCACGCTGACGCAATTCATCCGGCAGAGGCAACGCTGGTCGCGCGGCATGATCGAGGCCTTCAAGCAGCATCCGCAGATCCTGGTCGCGCCCCGGCTGTCAACCTTCTTCGTCTACTGGAACGTGCTGTTCCCGATGCTGGACCTGATCTTCACCATCGTGTTCCTGCCCGGCCTGGTGGCCGCGCTGTTTGGCTATTACTTCATCGCCGGACCGATGACGCTGGTGCTGCTGCCGCTGGCCGGGCTGATCAATATCCTGATGTTTTCCATCGGCCGCAAGATGTTCGACGCCAATGGCTTGACGGTCCGGCGCAACATCGCCGGCTTTCTGACGTACACGCTGGCCTACAGCGTGTTCCTGCAACCCGCCTGCCTGCTGGGCTACGTTTCCGAGTTACTTGAATTGAAAAAGAGTTGGGGCACGAAATAATGGGTACGACACTGTGCCGTCGCGGTTTTTCCGTTTTGTTCATGGGCCTGGGCCTGCATGCGGCCGGCGCCATCGCCGCCGATGCCGAGCCGGCCGCGCCCACCATGGCGGCCGGGCCGACCTTCTTCGCCGCCAACGACAATGAACATTTCAACACCCGCAGGACGGGCGTCGATTTCTTCCCGTCGCTGCAGGCCCAGGACGCGGCCACCGGCGTGCGCTACCGCCATCATGAGTTCAGCCAGGACGGCTGGTCCAGGAGCGGCGAGCAGCTCGCCCTTGCGGCGAGGGGGCCGCTGGCAGCCGGCGTGCGCAGCTGGCAGCTGGAAGCCGGCGCGATGTCGCAGGGCGGCCATACGCTGTTGACGGCCGACGGCAGCTACCTGATGCCGATCGCAAAAGGCACCTCGGCCGAGTTCTTCATCAACCGCGACTTCGTCGAGACCAGGACCGCGCTTGACCGCGGCATCCATTTCACCTTCGCCGGCGCCAGCCTGGAGCATCAGCCGCATCCCAAGGTCACCCTGATCGGCACCTTGGGCTACCAGGACTTCAGCGACGACAACCACCGCAGGCATGCACGGTTCAGGGCGGTGTTCCAGCCCGACCTCGACCTCGGCCTGACGTTCCAGTACCGCTTCCGCCATTACGACAGCACCCCCAACGAAACCCGGCGCGGCTATTTCAATCCCGAGCGCTACACGGAAAACATGCTGCTGGCCGGATGGCGCTACCGTTACAGCGGCTGGGTCGGCAGCCTGCTGGCCGGCGCCGGCACGCAAAGCATCGCCGAGACCCCGAGCGGGCCGTCGCGCCTGTTGGAGTTCGGCCTCAGCAGCCCGCTGGCCGGCCAGCAGCGGCTGGACCTGCGGGCGGGATATCTGCGCACGGCCTCGTTTGGCGGGCCGGATTACCAGTACCGGTACATTCAGGCGAACTGGGTGATCCGGTTCTGATGGCGGCTGGCCCCGGTCCGGGCGCCATGATGGTTGTCTGTCTGTTGCCCGCGAATTGATCCCTGTGCCGGCAATGGTTAATCAAGAAAGGATGCCGGGCAAGCCTGCGCATCCTACCCATTCATTCTTGAGGAGGACATCCATGAAAAATCCGGGATCCCGGGCCGGACGGCCCGAAGACAATCATGTTGCCGCCCACGCCGATGGAGCGCTGGACGAGCATGAACTGGACAGCATTGTGGGCGGTGATATCGACTACGCGAAATGGAGCGACGCTGCTCTTAGGCAAAAGGTGTCACAGCTGACGCTGGCTACCCAACGTACCATCAACTCCAACTTTTCTGGCGTGGCCAAGGATATGTCGCACAGGCTTTACGATATGGAGACCGAGCTCATCAATCGCCATATCTATGGTGACTACTCGCAGCCGGCCCTCTATTGGAGGCAGTAGTTTCCTGGCGCGGCCGATATTTGCGCCAGGCGAGAACGGCGCTCTCCCGCTTTCTCGCGCCTGGAGCACGCAAGAGCAGGGAGCGCCGTTCCTGCTCAGAGGCCACCGGGCAAGCTGCCTTGTTCAGGCAGCTTGCCCGGTGGCCAGTGCGTTCAACGAGTGAAGCGCATTAAACGCCGGTACGCTTGGCTGCCTTGCGGCGTGCTGCAGCAACACCCAGCAGGCCCAGGCCGAGCAGGGCGGCGGAAGCGGGTTCAGGAATGTTGGCGCCAGGAACCACAGCGTCCGCAGCCGTAGCAATGTTGAACACGACTGTCGAGTTCTTGTTTGAGGCAACGACGTTGGAGAAGTCGAGAACAATGCTGTTATCGGTGTGCTTATAGTTGCTGACGAGGCTGCCCGTGAAAGTCGGGTTGACCGCAGAGAGCGTCAAGCCGGTGATTTTGTCGTCGAAGCCAGAGAAGGTGAACAAGCCGTAGTTACCAAGCGTATCCTTCGTTTGGTTGAAGGTCGATACCAAGGAAACCGTCAGGGTGAGGTTGCTGAAGTCGAAGTTGTAGTAGCCATTAACCGCACTGAATTCAAGGCCATTGCCGACCACAGCACTCGCGTTTTTAGTTACAACGGACGGGCCGCTCAAAGTGATATTGTCTTCAATGATTGCTGCCTGCACGCCGCTCGACAGGCCTGCTGCTACCGCAGCTGCGAAAATCACCTTCTTGAATTTGTTCATATCATTTTCCTCGTTAATTAGTTGAGTGTTGCTCTCATCACTCAAGAATGCGAGAAGTGCGCCAGCAAGAAAATATTTATATAAATCAACTACTTGTATTTGGGAAACCTATTTTCAAATTACACATTGTAAATATTACCGAAAAGAAATGGTTTTGTTGCCGTTTCGTATTGATGCAAGCGCTAGGATTTTTGCGACGCCGGTATAAGAATAAAAACCTCACGCCCTCCGTCTGTACAATGTCGCCTCCCCAACAGGCACGCCAGTTCCCATGGCCCGACTTCCCCGACTGGTAATTCCCCACCAGACCCACTACCTCAGCCAGCAGGGCCACGACCGCCAGCAGGTATTTCGCGACAGCGACGATTACATCGCCTACCTGGCCTGGCTGCGCGAGGCGAGCCGGAAATTCGGCGTCGCCATCCATGCCTATGCGCTGCTGCCCGAACAGATCGACCTGCTGGTCACGCCATTGGACGAGGAAGGACCGGGGAAAATGATGCAATGGATAGGACGCCATTACGTTCCCTTCTTCAACCGCAAGTACAAGCGCACCGGCACCTTGTGGAGCGGGCGTTACCAGGCCACCGTGGTGGAAGCGCGGGCATGGTTCCTGGAATGCTGTCGTTACATGGAAATGCGCCCGATGCTGGAAAACGCCGCGGCGGAGCCGGCAGACTACCGCTGGTCCAGCTATGCCCATCACGCAGGCATACAAGCCGATCCGCTGCTGACCGATCATCCGCAGTACTGGCAACTCGGGAATACGCCTTTTGAACGGGAAGCCGCCTATCGCCAGATGATGGAGCATGGCATGTCGCGGGCGGAGATCGATCGCATCGCGGCGGCGGTGCGCGGCGGCTGGCCGCTTGGATCGAAAAACTTCAAGCACGAACTGGAAAAGCAGACAAATCGCCCCGTTGCGCCGGCGCGGCGGGGCAGGCCGCCTTCACTTCCATCGTTGCCATCCAAGAAAGCAGATGACGCCGATAAGTGAACATATGCACCGGAATGACTCTGTCCCCAATTAAAATGACCTCGGATGAGGCATATTTTTAATTGCACTCTGACCCTAATTATTTCCATTGAACTATCTGATTCTTTGCACTATTCTGCACGGTCAATTCTTATCAGCAGTGGAGAAACCCCATGCACGCGCAAGGTCTATACGATCCAGCCAATGAACACGACGCCTGCGGCGTCGGTTTCATCGCCCATATCAAGGGCAAAAAAAGCCATTCCATCGTCGAGCAGGGTCTGCTGATTCTGAAAAATCTCGATCACCGCGGTGCGGTAGGCGCAGACAAGCTGATGGGCGACGGCGCCGGCATCCTGATCCAGATTCCCGACCAGTACTACCGTGAAGAGATGGCCAAGCAGGGCGTGACCCTGCCGCCGCCTGGCGAATACGGCGTCGGCATGGTGTTCCTGCCCAAGGAAAGCGCCTCGCGCATCGCCTGCGAGCAGGAAATCGAGCGCGCCGTGCTGGCCGAAGGCCAGGTCGTGCTGGGCTGGCGCGACGTGCCGGTTGACATTGACATGCCGATGTCGCCCACCGTGCGCGAAAAAGAGCCGGTGATCCGCCAGATCTTCATCGGCCGCGGCCAGGACATCATGGTGACCGACGCGCTGGAACGTAAGCTCTACGTGATCCGCAAGTCGTCCGGCCATGCGATCCAGGCGCTGAACCTGTTGCACGGCAAGGAATTCTTCGTGCCCTCGATGTCGGCCCGCACCGTGGTCTACAAGGGCCTGCTGCTGGCCGACCAGGTCGGCGTGTACTACCGCGACCTGCAGGACGAGCGCTGCATCTCCGCGCTGGCCCTGGTGCACCAGCGCTTCTCCACCAACACCTTCCCGGAATGGCCGCTGGCCCACCCGTACCGCCTCCTGGCGCACAACGGCGAGATCAACACCGTCAAGGGCAACTTCAACTGGATGCGCGCCCGCGAAGGCGTGATGAAGTCGGCCGTGCTGGGCGACGACCTGAAGAAGCTGTTCCCGCTGATCTATGAAGGCCAGTCCGATACCGCCTGCTTCGACAATGCGCTGGAACTGCTGGTGATGTCGGGCTACCCGATCGCCCAGGCCATGATGATGATGATTCCCGAAGCCTGGGAAAACCACACCCTGATGGACGACAACCGTCGCGCCTTCTATGAATATCACGCGGCGATGATGGAGCCATGGGACGGCCCGGCCGCGATGGCCTTCACCGACGGCCGCCACATCGGCGGCACGCTGGACCGCAACGGCCTGCGCCCGGCCCGCTACATCGTCACCGACGACGACTTCGTGGTGATGGCTTCCGAATCCGGCGTGCTGCCGATTCCGGAGTCCAAGATCATCAAGAAATGGCGCCTGCAGCCGGGCAAGATGTTCCTGATCGACCTCGACGCCGGCCGCATCATCGACGACAAGGAACTGAAGGACACCTACGCCAACGCCAAGCCGTACAAGCAGTGGATCGAGTCGGTGCGCATCAAGCTCGACGACCTCGAAGCCGAAGCCGCCGCGCCGCAGGCCGACGTGCCGCTGCTGGACCGCCAGCAGGCCTTTGGCTATACCCAGGAAGACCTGAAGTTCCTGATGTCGCCGATGGCGGTGCAGGCCGAGGAAGCCACCGGCTCCATGGGCAACGACTCGCCGCTGGCCGTCATGTCCAACAAGAACAAGACGCTGTACCACTACTTCAAGCAGCTGTTCGCGCAGGTGACCAATCCGCCGATCGACCCGATCCGCGAAGCAATGGTGATGTCGCTGGTGTCCTTCATCGGCCCCAAGCCCAACCTGCTCGACACCAACAACATCAACCCGCCGATGCGGCTGGAAGTCTCGCAGCCCATCCTGGACTATGCCGACATCGCCCGCCTGCGCGAGATCAGCAAGCACACCGGCGGCAAGTTCCGCTCGCATGAGCTGGACATCTGCTATCCGCTGGCATGGGGCAAGGAAGGCATCGAGGCGCGCCTGGCGTCGCTGTGCGCGCAGGCCGTGGACGCGGTGCGCTCCGGCCACAATATCCTGATCATCTCCGACCGCCGCGTGAGCGCCGAGAACGTTGCGATCCCGGCGCTGCTGGCGACTTCCGCCATCCACCTGCACCTGGTCAGCAAGGGCCTGCGCACCTCCACCGGCCTGGTGGTGGAAACCGGTTCGGCACGCGAGACGCATCACTTCGCGCTGCTGGCGGGTTATGGCGCCGAAGCCATCCATCCGTACCTGGCGATGGATACCCTGGCCGACATGGCGCGCGGCCTGCCGGGCGACCTGTCGGAAGAAAAGGCGATCTACAACTTCCAGAAGGCCGTGGGCAAGGGCCTGATGAAGGTCATGTCCAAGATGGGCATCTCGACCTACATGTCCTACTGCGGCGCGCAGATCTTCGAAGCCATCGGCCTGAACAAGGCGCTGGTGGACAAGTACTTCAAGGGCACCGCGTCCAACGTCGAAGGCATCGGCGTGTTCGAGGTGGCCGAGGAAGCGCTGCGCCTGCACCGCCTGGCCTTCGGCAACGACCCGGTGCTGGCCAACGCGCTCGACACCGGCGGCGAATATGCCTACCGCGTGCGCGGCGAAGACCACATGTGGACGCCGGACGCGATCGCCAAGCTGCAGCACTCGGCCCGCGCCAACAACTTCAGCACCTACAAGGAATACGCCCAGATCATCAACGACCAGTCGCGTCGCCACATGACCCTGCGCGGCCTGTTCGAGTTCAAGCTCGACCCGACCCGTGCGATCCCGCTGGAGGAAGTCGAGCCGGCCAAGGAAATCGTCAAGCGCTTCGCCACCGGCGCGATGTCGCTCGGCTCGATCTCGACCGAAGCCCATGCCACGCTGGCGATTGCGATGAACCGCATCGGCGGCAAGTCCAACACCGGCGAAGGCGGCGAGGACGAGAACCGCTATCGCCAGGAACTGAAGGGCATCCCCATCAAGCAGGGCGACACCCTGGCGTCCATCGTTGGCAAAGAGCAGATCGAAGTCGACATGCCGCTCCTGGCAGGCGACTCGCTGCGTTCCAAGATCAAGCAGGTGGCGTCGGGCCGCTTCGGCGTCACCGCCGAGTACCTGATCTCGGCCGACCAGATCCAGATCAAGATGGCGCAGGGCGCCAAGCCCGGCGAAGGCGGCCAGCTGCCCGGCCACAAGGTCTCCGAGTACATCGCCAAGCTGCGTTTCTCGGTGCCTGGCGTGGGCCTGATCTCGCCGCCGCCGCACCATGACATCTATTCGATCGAGGATCTGGCGCAGCTGATCCACGACCTGAAGAACGTCAATCCGCAGGCATCGATCTCGGTCAAGCTGGTGTCCGAAGTGGGCGTGGGCACCGTGGCCGCGGGCGTGGCGAAAGCCAAGGCCGACCACGTGGTGGTGGCAGGCCATGACGGCGGCACCGGCGCATCGCCGCTGTCCTCGGTCAAGCATGCCGGCACGCCGTGGGAACTCGGCCTGGCCGAAACCCAGCAGACGCTGGTGCTGAACCGCCTGCGCAGCCGCATTCGCGTGCAGACCGACGGCCAGATCAAGACCGGCCGCGACGTCGTGATCGCCGCGATGCTGGGCGCCGATGAAGTCGGCTTCGCCACCGCGCCGCTGGTGGCCGAAGGCTGCATCATGATGCGCAAGTGCCACCTGAACACCTGCCCGGTGGGCGTGGCCACGCAAGACCCGGTGCTGCGCAAGAAATTCACCGGCAAGCCGGAACACGTGGTGAACTTCTTCTTCTTCGTTGCCGAGGAAGCGCGCCAGATCATGGCGCAGCTGGGCATCCGCACCTATGACGAACTGATCGGCCGCACCGACCTGCTGGACAAGTCGCGCGCCGTGTCGCACTGGAAGGCCAAGGGCCTGGACTTCAGCCGCATCTTCCATCAGCCGGAACTGTCGGACGACATCCCGCTGTACCAGGCCGAGTTCCAGGACCATGGCCTGGAGTCCGCGCTGGACCACAAGCTGATCGCACAGGCCAAGCCAGCGCTGGAGAAGGGCGAGCGCGTTTCCTTCATCACGCCGATCAAAAACCTGAACCGCACCGTTGGCGCGATGCTGTCGGGCGAAGTGGCCAAGCGTTACGGCCATGAAGGCCTGCCGGATGACACCATCCACATCCAGCTGCACGGCACCGCGGGCCAGTCGGCCGGCGCCTTCCTGGCGCATGGCATCACGCTGGACCTGGTGGGCGAGGGCAATGACTATGTCGGCAAGGGCCTGTCGGGCGGCCGCATCGTCGTGCGTCCCAACACCGAGTTCCGCGGCCGCGCCGTGGACAACATTATCATCGGCAACACCGTGCTGTACGGCGCGATCGCCGGCGAAGCCTTCTTCAACGGCGTGGCCGGCGAACGCTTCGCGGTGCGCAACTCCGGCGCAGTGGCCGTGGTGGAAGGCACCGGCGACCATGGCTGCGAATACATGACCGGCGGCACCGTGGTCGTGCTGGGCAGCACCGGACGCAACTTCGCAGCCGGCATGTCGGGCGGCATCGCCTACGTCTATGACGAGGACGGCGACTTCGCGAAGAAGTGCAACATGTCGATGGTGGCGCTGGACGGCGTGCTGTCGGCCGCGGACCAGGAAGCCAGGATGCCGAAGGCAACCTGGCACAGCCAGCTGCGCGGCGGCCAGAGCCAGGCCGACGAGGCGATCCTGAAGGGCCTGATCGAGCGGCACTTCAAGTACACCGGCAGCACCCGCGCGCGGGCCCTGCTGGACGACTGGACCAACGCCCGCAGCAAGTTCGTCAAGGTGTTCCCGACCGAGTACAAGCGGGCGCTGGGCGAAATGGATGCGGCGCGCATCGCCAAGGCAGCCAAGGACAAGGTTCCGGCTTAACGATCAACAATCCCGCGCGGCACGACGCCGCGCGGTTGACGAGGTGAGTAAAACAAATGGGTAAAGTAACCGGCTTTCTGGAGTTCCAGCGCCTGCAAGAAGCGGCCGAACCATCGACCGCGCGCATCAAGCATTACAAGGAATTCACTGTCCGCCTGTCGGACGACCAGGCCAAGGTGCAGGGCGCACGCTGCATGGACTGCGGCATCCCCTTCTGCAACAGCAGCTGCCCGGTCAACAACATCATTCCCGACTGGAATGACATGGTGTACCGCGGCACCTACCGCGAAGCGCTGGACAACCTGCATTCGACCAACAACTTCCCGGAGTTCACCGGCCGCATCTGCCCGGCGCCCTGCGAGGCCGGTTGTACGCTCAACATCAACAACGACCCGGTGGGCATCAAGTCGATCGAGCATTTCATCATCGACAAGGGCTGGGAAAACGGCTGGGTAGTGCCGCTGCCGGCTGAGAACAAGACCGGCAAGAAGGTCGCCGTCGTCGGCTCCGGCCCGGCCGGCATGGCCGCGGCGCAGCAGCTGGCCCGCGTCGGCCATGACGTGACCGTGTTCGAGAAGAATGACCGGGTCGGCGGCCTGCTGCGCTACGGCATTCCCGACTTCAAGATGGAGAAGTCCCATATCGACCGTCGCGTCGAGCAGATGAAGGCCGAAGGCGTGACCTTCCGCACCGGCGTGCTGGTGGGCAAGGACTTCCCGTCCAACGTCACCAACTGGGCCAAGGAAACCATCTCGCCGGAACAGCTCAACGCAGAGTTCGACGCAGTAGTCATCGCCGGCGGCGCCGAGCAGCCGCGCGACCTGCCGGTGCCTGGCCGCGAACTGGCCGGCGTGCATTTCGCGATGGACTTCCTGCCGCTGCAGAACAAGGTCAATGCCGGCGACAAGCTGAAAGACCAGATCAAGGCCACCGGCAAGCACGTGGTCGTGATCGGCGGCGGCGACACCGGCTCCGACTGCGTCGGCACCTCCAACCGCCATGGCGCGGCATCGGTGGTGCAGTTCGAACTGCTGCCCCAGCCTCCGGAAGAGGAAAACAAGCCGCTGGTATGGCCGTACTGGCCGACCAAGCTGCGCACCTCGTCCTCCCACGAGGAAGGCTGCGAGCGCGACTGGGCGGTGGCCACCAAGCGCCTGGAAGGCAAGAACGGCAAGGTCGAGAAGCTCATCGCCGCCCGCGTCGAGTGGAAGGACGGCCGCATGCAGGAAGTGCCGGATTCGGAATTCGAACTGAAGGCCGACCTGGTACTGCTGGCCATGGGCTTCGTCTCGCCGGTGCAGCAGGTGCTGGACGCGTTCGGCGTCGACCGCGATGCCCGCGGCAATGCCCGCGCCAGCACCGAAGGCGAAACCTCCTACAAGACCTCGGTCGACAAGGTGTTCGCCGCCGGCGACGTGCGTCGCGGCCAGTCGTTGGTGGTCTGGGCGATCCGCGAAGGCCGGCAGTGCGCCCGCGCAGTGGACGAGTTCCTGATGGGCTCGTCGGTGCTGCCGCGCTGATACGGCGGCCTGGCACATGAGGAAAGCCTGCGCGAGCAGGCTTTTTTCCTTTGCGCAACAGTCTGCGTGGTGGCCGCAAGCAGCTTGGCTGCAGGAAAGGTTATAATCGCGGCCAATTTGCTGTCGAGTCAGTAGATTGTTGTAGTTGAAAATTTCGTCACTTCAAGGAATGTTTCTCCCGGTAGTGTCACTATCACCGGCCGTTCGCAGCTGTCTTGTAGACTCTTGCAGCCTAGCGGATGGTGAATGTCATGGTGCCTGCCACGCACAACGGCGAAGTAGATTTCTTAATTGCAACTAAGTGTAGCCCTTTTGTGCGCAGAATTTGCCTCTCAGCGTTACCTGGCGCTCCAAGCCGAAACGGCGTTCTGCTCTACAATCACGTATTTTTAAATTCCGCCACCATCCGTGTCCAATCTCGTAGAAATTCGCGACCTGCACTTTGCCTATGGAGACCGACCCATCCTATCCGGGCTGGAAATGGATTTCCCACGCGGCAAGGTGATCGCGGTAATGGGCGGTTCCGGATCGGGTAAAACCACCATCCTGCGCCTGATCGGCGGGCAGCTTGCGCCCACCCGCGGCAGCGTCACGGTGGACGGCAAGGCGGTCGATACCCGCAACCAGGCGGCGCTCTACCAGATGCGCCGGCGCATCGGCATGCTGTTCCAGCACGGCGCGCTGTTTACCGACCTGACCGTGTTCGACAACGTGGCCTTCCCGCTGCGCGAGAATGCCAACCTGCCGGAAGAACTGCTGCGCGACCTGGTGCTGATGAAGCTGCACGCGGTCGGCCTGCGCAATGCGGCCATGCTGAAGCCCGCCGAGATTTCCGGCGGCATGGCGCGCCGGGTCGCGCTGGCGCGGGCGGTGGCGCTGGACCCGCAGCTGATCATGTATGACGAGCCATTCGCCGGACTCGACCCGATCTCGATGGGCGTGACCGCCAACCTGATCCGCCGCCTCAACGACGCGCTGGGCTCGACCTCGATCCTGGTCTCGCACGATGTGCATGAGTCGTTTTCGATTGCCGACTATGTCTATTTCCTGTCGCAGGGCAAGATCGTCGCCCACGGCACGCCGCAGCAGATGCTGGCGTCGAGCGACCCGTATGTGAAGCAGTTCGTCCATGCCGAGGCCGACGGCCCGGTGCCTTTCCATTACCCCGGTCGCAGCCTGGCCGACGATCTCGGCCTGGGAGCGCGCTCATGATCATGGCCCTGCTGGCCGCGATCGGACGCGGCGTTCGTGAATTCGTGGTCAACCTGGGCTACGGCACCCGCACCTTCTTCGCGGTGCTGGGCGCATCGGGCGGCCTGCTGCGCCGTTTCCGCCTGGTGACCGACCAGATCCATTTCATCGGCAATTATTCGCTGGTCATCATCAGCGTCTCCGGCCTGTTCGTCGGCTTCGTGCTGGGGCTGCAGGGCTACTACACGCTGAACAAATACGGCTCCGAGCAGGCGCTGGGCCTGCTGGTGGCGCTGTCGCTGACCCGGGAACTGGGGCCGGTGGTGACTGCGCTGCTGTTCGCCGGCCGCGCCGGCACCTCGCTCACGGCCGAAATCGGCCTGATGAAGGCGGGCGAGCAACTGGCGGCGATGGAAATGATGGCGGTCAATCCGCTGCAGCGGGTGCTGGCGCCCCGGTTCTGGGCCGGCGTGATCGCCATGCCCATCCTGGCCGCGATCTTCAGCGCCGTCGGCATCCTGGGCGGCTACGTGGTCGGCGTGCTGCTGATCGGCGTCGACGAGGGCGCTTTCTGGTCGCAGATGCAGGGTGGCGTCGATATCTTCAAGGACATTGCCAATGGCGTCATCAAGAGCATTGTCTTCGGCATAGCGGTAACGTTCATCGCGCTCTACCAGGGTTATGAGGCCCGGCCGACGCCGGAAGGCGTGGCCCGCGCCACCACGCGGACCGTAGTGATCGGTTCGCTCACCGTGCTGGCGCTGGACTTCCTGCTCACAGCGCTGATGTTCAATACATAACGGTTTCGAAGGGTGTAAGCATGCAACGTAAATCTCTGGATGTCTGGGTTGGCCTGTTCGTGGTGCTGGGCGCGGCCGCCTTGCTGTTCCTGGCCCTGAAGGCCGGCAACATGAGTTCGATTTCCTTCGCCAAGACCTACGAGGTGACGGCCCGCTTCGACAACATCGGCGGCTTAAAGCCCGGCGCGCCGGTCAAGAGCGCCGGCGTGGTGGTCGGCCGGGTCGACAACATTGGCTTGAACAGCAAGACCTTCCAGGCGGAAGTCAGGCTGAAGATGCAGGAAGGCTACCCGTTTCCGAAGGACAGCTCGGCCAAGATCCTGACCTCGGGCCTGCTGGGCGAGCAGTACATCGGCCTGGAGCCGGGCGGCGACACCAATAATCTCGCCCAGGGCGACCGCATTACCATGACGCAGTCCGCGATCGTGCTGGAAAATCTGATCAGTCAATTCCTCTTCAGCAAGGCTGCTGAAGGGAAAGAGGAACAAAAACAATGAATACCCTGGGCCGTCCCCTGCTCGCGCTGAGCATGGTCACCATCCTGTCCGGCTGCGCCACCACGGGCGCCACCGGTTCCGACGCTTCCGCGCGGAACCCGGTGGACCCGTTCGAAAGATTCAACCGGACCATGTTCACCTTCAACGACAAGGTGGACCAGTACGCGCTGAAGCCGGCGGCCATCGCCTACAAGCGCGTGGTGCCTTCCTTCATGCAGACGGGCGTCTACAACTTCTTCGGCAACCTCGGCGATGTCTGGACCGCGGTCAACAATCTGCTGCAGGGCAGGGTGGCCGATGGCGTCTCGGACGTGATGCGCTTCACCATCAATTCCACCTTCGGCCTGGCCGGCCTGATCGACATCAGCAGCGATGCCGGCCTGCCCAAGCATAACCAGGACTTCGGCGCCACGCTGGGCGTCTGGGGCGTGCAGTCCGGGCCTTACGTCGTGCTGCCGCTGCTCGGTTCGTCCACCGTGCGCGACTCGGCGGCGCTGCCGGCCGATTTCGCCGGCAATCCGTGGACCTACGTGTCGCCCGACACCACCCGCTACCTCGGCACCGCGCTGCGCGTGATCGACCTGCGCGCCGGCGTGCTGGATGCGTCCAACCTGATCGAGGATGCCGCGCTGGACCGCTACGAATTCATCCGCGACGCCTATCTGCAGCGCCGCGCCAACAAGATCAGCAGCAACCGCGAACGCGGCGCCGACTCGGTGTACCGCGCGCTGCCCGACGACGAGGACCTGGATTCGAAAACGGACAATGGTTCGTCATTGAATGGCGGTTCGGCAGCCCCATCTGCGGAACCGGCGACCAGGGGCGATGCCCAACAGGAAAAGGCGCCGGCCGCGCCTGCCGCCAACGGCAGCCAGCCGGCATTCATTCCCGCCCCCGACGGGGACACCCGCAAATAATCGTGACGGCGTGCGGGCAGGCATGCCGCCGTCACTGTCAATTTCAGGAAAAAAACCATGTTTAAAAAATTCATCGCAGTTCTCACCCTCGGCATGCTGGGCTTTACCGGCGCCGCCGTCGCGCAGGAAGCGCCGGACGTGTTCATCAAGCGCATCAGCCAGGAAGTGCTGGAAACGGCCAAGAGCGACAAGGACATCCAGAGCGGCAACCAGCAGAAGATCCTGGACGTGGTGCAGAGCAAGATCCTGCCCAACGTCGACTTCAAGCGCATGACGGCGCTCGCCGCCGGCCGTTACTGGCGCGAAGCCACGCCGGACCAGCAGAAGCGGCTGACCGAGGAATTCCGCGACCTGCTGGTCTACACCTATGCCGGCGCAATCGCCCAGATCCGCGACCAGCAGCTCGAATTCAAGCCGATGCGCAACGACCCGTCCGACACCGACGTGGAAGTGCGTTCGCAGGTGGTGCAGCAGCGCGGCGAGCCTATCCAGCTCAACTACCGCCTGGCCAAGTCCGGCAATACCTGGAAGATCTACGACCTGAACGTGCTCGGCGCCTGGCTGGTGGAAACCTACAAGGGCAACTTCGCCAGCGAGATCAGCAAGGGCGGCATCGACGGCCTGATCAAGACCCTGGCCGAGCGCAACAAGAAGCTGTCGGCCAACGGCATCGCCAAGAACGCGAAGTCCTGAGCATGTACCAGCCGGCCGAATCGCTGACCCTGGCCGACGCCAGGGCCGTACTGGGCGCAGGCCTGCAGGCGATCGCCGGCGGCCAGACCGAGATCGACCTGGCGCGCATGGCCACGGTCGACTCCTCGGCGGTGGCCACCCTGCTGGCCTGGAAGCGGGCGGCGGCGGCGCGCAATGCGCCGCTGGCGCTGCGCAACGCGCCGGCCAGCCTGCGCAGCCTGGCGCAACTGTACGGCGTGGCTGAACTCCTGCAATTGTCCTAGCTGCAAGGTCGCGCAGCTGCCTGCGCGCAGCCCGGTGTGGGCCGGCGACATGCCGTCCCCATCCTCCGGTAAACGGCCCGCCGCTTGCCTCCCGCACCCCGGCCCGCAGTGCCTGTGCGGAAATCCCCTATAATCAAGCCCTTTCGCCGGCCGGCATTTCCTGCGCCGGTTCATCCGCAACAACAATGAAGCCCGCATGGCCGCCATTCAGATAGACCAGGTAAAGAAACGCTACGGCACGCTGCAAGCCCTGGGCGGCGTCACATTCTCCATCGAGGAAGGCGAGTTTTTCGGATTGCTGGGACCCAACGGCGCCGGCAAGACCACGCTCATTTCCATCCTCGCCGGCCTGAACCGGGCCGATTCCGGCAGCGTGAAGATCATGGGCCACGACGTGGTCCGCGATTACCGCCAGGCGCGCAGCCTGCTCGGCGTGGTGCCGCAGGAACTGGTGTTCGATCCCTTTTTCACCGTGCGCGAAACCCTGCGCATGCAGTCCGGCTACTTCGGGCTGAAGAAGAACGACGACTGGATCGACGAGATCATGCACAACCTCGACCTGACCAACAAGGCTGACGCCAACATGCGCGCGCTGTCCGGCGGCATGAAGCGCCGGGTGCTGGTCGCGCAGGCGCTGGTGCACAAGCCGCCGGTCATCGTGCTCGACGAGCCGACCGCCGGCGTCGACGTCGAATTGCGCCAGACGCTGTGGAAGTTTGTCTCGCGCCTGAACCGGGAAGGCCATACCGTGGTGCTGACGACGCACTATCTGGAAGAGGCGCAGGCGCTGTGCAACCGCATCGCGATGCTGCGCGGCGGCAAGGTGGTGGCGCTCGATTCCACCGCCGCGCTGATCCGCCGCATTTCCGGTTCGCAGCTGGAAGTGCAGCTGGCCGGCGAATTCCCGGGTTCGCTGGCGCCGCTGCTGTCGCATCCGGCCGAGCCGGGCAGCAACAAGTACGTGTTCCGCATCGCCGACTATGCCGACGTCGAGCCGATACTCGCCACGCTGCGCCAGAATGGCGCGCAGATCGAGGACATGCAGCTGCATCAGGCCGATCTGGAAGATGTGTTCATCGAAATCATGGAAGGCAGCAAATGACGGGCTTTCGCACGCTGTTCTACAAGGAAGTCTTGCGTTTCTGGAAGGTCGCCACGCAAACCCTGACGGCGCCCATCGTCACCGCCATGCTCTACCTGCTGATCTTCGGCCAGGTGCTGGAAGGTCGGGTCGAGGTCTATCCGGGCGTCTCCTACACCGCCTTCCTGGTGCCGGGCCTGGTGATGATGAGCGTGCTGCAGAATGCCTTCGCCAATTCCTCGTCGTCGCTGATCCAGTCCAAGATCACCGGCAACCTGGTGTTCATCCTGCTGCCGCCGCTGTCGCACTGGGAAATGTTCAGCGCCTATGTGCTGGCGGCCATGGTGCGCGGCCTGGCGGTCGGCCTGGGCGTGTTCGTCATCACCGCCTGGTTCGCCCACCTGTCTTTTGTCGCGCCGCTGTGGATCTTCGCCTTCGCGCTGCTGGGCTCGGCGATCCTGGCGACCATGGGCTTGATCGCCGGCATCTGGGCCGAGAAATTCGACCAGCTGGCCGCCTTCCAGAATTTCCTGATCATGCCGGCAACCTTCCTGGCCGGCGTGTTCTATTCGATACACTCGCTGCCGCCTTTCTGGCTGGCAGTGTCGCACGCTAATCCGTTTTTTTATATGATTGACGGCTTTCGCTACGGTTTCTTCGGCCATTCCGACGTGGCGCCCGGCATCAGCTTTGCGATCGTGACCACCTTCTTCGTGGTGCTCGCCGGCGTTGCCATCACCATGCTCAAGAGCGGCTACAAGCTGCGCCATTGACCATCGAATACACCGCAATGCGTTCGACCATCATCAACCTCAACAAGGCAGAAATCATGTTGCCCACCCCCGATCTCGTGAAGAGCTATATCGCCGCCGGCCTGGACTGCACCCACCTGCAGGTCGAAGGCGACGGCCAGCATTTCACTGCCGTCATCGTGTCGCCGGCCTTTGCCGGCAAGCGCCTGATCCAGCGCCATCAACTGGTCTATGCGGCCCTGGGCGACCGCATGCGCGAGGAAATCCACGCCTTGTCGATGAAGACGCTGACCCCTGACGAATTTCAAACGTAATGCAAAAACTGTTAATCACGGGCGGCAAGCGCCTGGCTGGCGACATCGCCATTTCCGGCGCCAAGAATGCAGCGCTGCCCATCCTGTGCGCCGGGCTGCTGACGGCCGACACCGTGCAGCTGTCCAACGTGCCGCGCCTGCAGGACGTGGCCACCATGCTGAAACTGCTGCGCCAGATGGGCCTGCGCGCCGAGGAAGAGGGCGATCGCATTGCTCTCAACGGCGGCCGCATCGACAAGCTGGAAGCGCCCTATGAAATGGTGAAGACCATGCGCGCCGCCATCCTGGTACTGGGACCGCTGGTGGCGCGCTTCGGCGAAGCCCGCGTCTCGCTGCCGGGCGGCTGCGCCATCGGTTCGCGTCCGGTCGACCAGCACATCAAGGGCCTGCGGGCGATGGGCGCCGAGATCCAGATCGAGGCCGGCTATATCCATGCCCGCGCCAAGAAGCTCCGCGGCGCGCGCATCGTCACCGACATGATCACCGTCACCGGCACCGAGAACCTGCTGATGGCCGCCACCCTGGCCGAAGGCGAGACCATATTGGAAAACGCCGCGCGCGAACCGGAAGTGACGGATCTCGCCAACCTGCTGGTGGCCATGGGCGCGCAGATTTCCGGCATCGGCACCGACCGCCTGGTGATCCAGGGCGTGCCCAGCCTGCATGGCGCCTCGCACGCGGTGATTCCCGACCGGGTCGAGACCGCCACCTTCCTGTGCGCGGTGGCTGCCGCCGGCGGCGACGTGACGCTGACCAACGTGCGCACCGACATCCTCGACGTCGCGCTCGACAAGCTGCGCGAAGCCGGCGTGGTGCTGACCAGCGGCCCGGACTGGATCCGCGCCCAGATGGCGGCGCGGCCGAAGGCAGTGAGCTTCCGCACTACCGAATACCCCGGTTTCCCGACCGACATGCAGGCCCAGTTCATGGCGCTGAACTGCATCGCCGAAGGCAACAGCCGCGTCACCGAAACCATCTTCGAGAACCGGTTCATGCACGTGCAGGAAATGAACCGCCTTGGCGCCTGCATCGGCATCGAGGGCCATACCGCGATCATCGAGGGCGTGCCGCAACTGGTCGGCGCGCCGGTGATGGCGACCGACCTGCGCGCCTCCGCCTCGCTGGTGATCGCCGGCCTGGCCGCCCGCGGCGAAACCCTGGTCGACCGTATCTATCACCTCGACCGCGGCTACGACCGCATGGAAGTCAAGCTGTGCGCCGTCGGCGCCGACATACAGAGGGTGAACTGATGAATCGCCAATTAACGCTGGCCCTGTCCAAGGGCCGCATCTTCGAGGAAACCCTGCCGCTGCTCCAGGCAGCCGGCATCACGGTGACCGAGAACCCGGAAACCTCGCGCAAGCTGATCCTGCCGACCAATGACGAGGCGCTGCGGGTGATCATCGTGCGCGCCTCCGACGTGCCGACCTATGTGCAGCATGGCGCCGCCGACTTCGGCGTGGCCGGCAAGGACGTGCTGCTGGAACACGGCGGCGAAGGCCTGTACCAGCCGATCGACCTGAACATCGCGCGCTGCCGCATGTCGGTGGCGGTGTCGGCCGGCTTCGACTATGCCAGCGCGGTGAAGCAGGGCGCGCGGCTGCGGGTGGCCACCAAGTACACCGAGACGGCGCGCCAGCATTTCGCCGCCAAGGGCGTGCATGTGGACCTGATCAAGCTGTATGGCTCGATGGAGCTGGCGCCGCTGGTCGGCCTGTCGGACGCCATCGTCGACCTGGTCAGCACCGGCAGCACGCTCAAGGCCAACCACCTGGTCGAAGTCGAGCACATCATGGATATTTCCTCGCGCCTGGTGGTAAACCAGGCTGCGCTGAAACTGAAGCGCGAGCGCCTCCAGCCCATCATCGACGCCTTCGAGCAGGCGTCGAAACGTTAACCCATCCTCTATCGCCATGTCCGCACCGATACGCACACTCGATTCGACCGACGCCGATTTCAATGCGCAGCTGCGCGCCGTGCTGGCCTTCGAGGCCAGCGAGGATGACGCGATCGACCGCGCCGCCGCCGGCATCCTGGCCGATGTGAAGGCCCGCGGCGACGCCGCCGTGCTGGAATACACCAACCGCTTCGACCAGCTGGAAGCAGCGTCGATGCAGGCACTGGAAATCCGCCAGGACGAGTTGCATGCGGCGCTGGCCGGCCTGCCCGAGGCGCGCCGCGAGGCGCTGCAGATCGCGGCCGACCGGGTGCGCGCCTATCACGAGCGGCAGAAGGAGGAGTGCGGCTCCGACGGCTTCCTCTATACCGAGGACGACGGCACCGTGCTGGGCCAGAAGGTAACGCCGCTGGACCGGGTCGGCATCTACGTGCCGGGCGGCAAGGCGGCCTATCCCTCGTCCGTGCTGATGAACGCGATCCCGGCCCATGTCGCCGGCGTGCAGGACATCATCATGGTGGTGCCCACGCCCGCCGGCGTGAAGAACGAGCTGGTGCTGGCCGCCGCGGCGATTGCCGGCGTCAACCGCGTCTTCACCATCGGCGGCGCGCAGGCGGTGGCTGCGCTGGCCTATGGCACCGCCACCATTCCCCAGGTCGACAAGATCGTCGGCCCCGGCAATGCCTACGTGGCTGCCGCCAAGCGCCGGGTGTTCGGCACGGTGGGCATCGACATGATCGCAGGTCCCTCCGAGATCCTGGTGCTGTGCGACGGCAGCACCGACCCGGACTGGGTGGCGATGGACCTGTTCTCCCAGGCCGAGCATGACGAGCTGGCGCAGTCCATCCTGGTCTGCCCGGACGCCGACTACATGGCGCGCGTGCAAGAGAGCGTGGACCGCCTGCTGGAAGAGATGCCGCGCAAGGACGTGATCCGCACCTCGCTGACCAACCGCGGCGCGATGGTCAAGGTGCGCGACATGAACGAGGCCTGCGAGATCGCCAACTTCATCGCGCCCGAGCACCTGGAAATTTCGGCCGAGAATCCGCTGGCCTGGTCGCACCGCATCCGCCACGCCGGCGCGATGTTCCTCGGCCGCTTCTCGTCCGAATCCATCGGCGACTACTGCGCCGGCCCCAACCATGTGCTGCCGACCTCCCGCACCGCGCGCTTTTCCTCGCCGCTGGGCGTCTACGACTTCCAGAAGCGCTCGTCGGTGATCCAGGTCAGCGAAGCCGGCGCCCGCACCCTGGGCCAGGTGGCGGCCGAGCTGGCCTACGGCGAAGGCTTGCAGGCGCATGCCCGCTCCGCCGAATACCGCTACAAGAAATGATGCGCGGGCAGGCCGTTGGACAACGATAACTGGCGCAACCGCGTTTTCTGCGAAAACGCGTTGGCCGGCATCGCGCGCCTGCCCGACGGCGCGGTGGACCTGATCATCGCCGATCCGCCATACAACCTCGGCAAGGACTACGGCAACGATTCCGACCGCATGGAAAGCGCGGCCTACCTGGAATGGACCGAAGCCTGGGTCGACGCCGCGCTGCCCAAGCTGAAGGCCGGCGGCAGCCTGTACGTGTTCCTGACCTGGCGCTATTCGCCGGAAGTGTTCGTGATGCTCAAGCAGCGCATGACCATGATCAACGAGATCGTCTGGGACCGCCGGGTGCCGTCCATGGGCGGCAGCACCCGCCGCTATTCCTCGGTGCATGACAACATCGGCTTCTTCGTCAATGCTCGCGACTATTACTTCGACCTCGACGCGGTGCGCATTCCCTATGACGCCCAGACCAAGAAGGCGCGCTCGCGCTCGATCTTCGTCGGCGCCAAGTGGCTGGAGCTGGGCTACAACCCGAAGGACGTGTGGAGCGTGTCGCGCCTGCACCGGGAACACCGGGAAAGGGCCGACCATCCGACCCAGAAGCCGCTGGAAATCATCGAGCGCATGATCAAGGCATCCTGCCCGCCCGGCGGCCTGGTGCTCGATCCGTTCATGGGCAGCGGCACCACCGCGGTGGCGGCGCGCCGCTGCGGCCGCGACTTCGTCGGCTTTGAATTGAACGCCGATTACTGCAAACTGATAGACCAGCGGCTGGCGGCGCTGGAACCCGCCGAACAATCCGCCGCCGACAACGTGAGCACACCATGTCCCTGATCGAAAACCTTATCCGTCCCGATGTCCTTGCCTTGTCGGCCTACCACGTGCAGGACGCGGCCGGCTGCGTCAAGCTCGACGCGATGGAAAACCCCTACCAGCTGCCCGAGCCGCTGCGCGCCGAACTCGGCCGCCGGCTGTCCGAAGTAGCGCTGAACCGCTATCCGACGCCAAGCTACACCGAACTGAAGGCCGGCATCTGCGGCAAGCTCGGCGTGCCCGACGGCTACGACGTGGTGCTGGGCAACGGCTCGGACGAACTGATCTCGATGGTGTCGGTGGCTTGCGCCAAACCCGGCGCCAAGGTGCTGGCGCCGGTGCCGACCTTCGTGATGTATGCGATGTCGGCCCAGTTCGCCGGCCTGCAGTTCGTCGGCGTCGACCTCAGGCCCGACTTCAGCCTCGACCGCGACGCCATGCTGGCCGCCATCGCCGCGCACCGGCCGGCGGTGACCTACCTGGCCTATCCGAACAACCCGACCGGCAACCTGTTCGACGACGCCGCGATCGTCGATATCCTGCGCGCAGTGGGCGAGACCGGCATCGTGATCGTCGACGAGGCCTACCAGCCGTTCGCACAGTCCAGCTTCATGCCGCGCCTGGCCGAGTTTCCCAACCTGGTGGTGATGCGCACTGTCTCCAAGCTCGGCCTGGCCGGCATCCGGCTCGGCTACATGTCGGCCAGCGGCGCGCTGCTGGAGCAGTTCGAGAAGGTGCGCCCGCCGTACAACATCAACGTGCTGACCCAGGCCACCGCAGAATTCGTGCTGGAGCACAGCGAGGTGCTGGATACCCAGGCCGTCGCGCTGCGCGAGGAACGCGGCCGCGTGGCTGCCGAACTGGCCGCGCTGCCGGGCGTCGAAGTCTTTCCGTCGGCCGCCAATTTCCTGCTGCTGCGCATTACCCGGCCCGGCCTGGATTCGGCCAAGGCGCACGCGCGCCTGCTGGAACAGAAGGTGCTCGTCAAAAATGTCGGTAAAATGCACGCTTTGCTGCATAATTGCCTGCGTGTGACGGTCAGCACCCCGGAAGAAAACACCCTGTTCCTGAATGCCCTGAAGGCCGCGCTCGCTCCCTAACCTGGTTCAAACATGTCTACGCCACGCATTGCGGAAGTCGTCCGCAACACCAACGAAACCCAGATCCGCATCGCCATCAACCTCGACGGCAGCGGCAAGCAGAACCTCAACACCGGCGTGCCTTTCCTGGACCACATGCTGGACCAGATCGCCCGCCATGGCCTGATCGACCTCGACGTCGAAGCCAAGGGAGACCTGCATATCGATGCGCACCACACGGTGGAAGACGTGGGCATCACGCTGGGCCAGGCGGTTGCCAAGGCGGTCGGCGACAAGAAGGGCCTGCGCCGCTACGGCCACGCCTACGTGCCGCTCGATGAAGCGCTGTCGCGGGTGGTGGTCGACTTCTCCGGCCGTCCCGGCCTGGAATTCCACGTGCCCTTCACCCGCTCCATGATCGGCGGCTTCGACGTCGACCTGACCCGCGAATTCTTCCAGGGCTTCGTCAATCATGCGCTGGTCACGCTGCACATCGACAACCTGCGCGGCGCCAACGCCCACCACCAGTGCGAAACCGTTTTCAAGGCATTCGGCCGCGCGCTGCGCATGGCCAGCGAACTCGATGCCCGCGCCGCCGGCACCATTCCGTCGACCAAGGGCAGCCTCTGATTCCGGCTGACCAGCTTAATTTCTGACATGAACAAGATCGTGGTAGTGGATTACGGCATGGGCAACCTGCGCTCGGTGGCGCAGGCGCTGCGCCATGTCGCGCCGGAAGCCGATGTGCGCATTTCCGGCGAAGTCGCCGACATCCGCGCTGCCGACCGGGTGGTGCTGCCCGGCCAGGGCGCGATGCCGGACTGCATGCGCAGCCTGCGCGCCTCCGGCCTGGAAGAAGCGGTGAAGGCCGCCTCGCAGACCAAGCCGCTGTTTGGCGTGTGCGTCGGCGAGCAGATGCTGTTCGACTGGAGCGACGAGGGCGACACGCCCTGCCTGGGCCTGTTGCCGGGCAAGGTGGTGCGCTTCAATCTGGAAGGCCGGCTGCAGGACGATGGCTCGCGCTTCAAGGTGCCGCAGATGGGCTGGAACCGGGTGCATCAGACCGCCCCGCATCCCATGTGGGAAGGCGTGGCCGACAACGATTATTTCTATTTCGTCCACAGCTACCATGCCGCGCCCGCCAATCCGGCGCATGTGCTGGGCGAGACCGATTACGGCGGCGCGTTTGCATGCGCGGTCGGACGCGACTATATTTTCGCTACCCAGTTCCACCCGGAGAAAAGCGCTGCCGCCGGCCTGCAGCTCTACAGAAACTTTGCCAACTGGAAGCCCTGAGCCAGCTCAGTCCTTGTTTATCCAACCACCAACCTTAACGTCCCACTCACTGTAGCCATGCTGCTTATACCTGCTATCGATCTCAAAGACGGTCATTGCGTACGCCTGAAACAGGGCGACATGGAGCAAGCCACCGTATTCTCCGACGACCCGGCCGAGATGGCGCGGCACTGGCTGGCCCAGGGCGCGCGCCGGCTGCACCTGGTCGACCTGAATGGCGCCTTCGCCGGCAAGCCCAAGAACGAACTGGCGGTCAAGTCCATCATCAAGGCCGTGCGCGAATTTGCGATCGACAACGATGTCGACGAAATCCCGATCCAGCTGGGCGGCGGCATTCGCGATCTCGACACCATCGAGCGCTACCTGGACGGCGGCCTGTCCTACATCATCATCGGCACCGCCGCAGTGAAGAACCCCGGCTTCCTGCACGATGCCTGCAGCGCCTTTCCCGGCCAGATCATCGTCGGCCTGGATGCCAAGGACGGCAAGGTCGCCACCGACGGCTGGAGCAAGCTGTCCGGCCATGAAGTGCTGGACCTGGCCAAGAAATTCGAGGACTACGGCTGCGAAGCCATCGTCTACACCGACATCGGCCGCGACGGCATGATGGGCGGCGTCAACATCGACGCCACCGTGCGCCTCGCCCGCAGCATGACGATCCCCGTGATCGCCTCCGGCGGCGTGCACAACATCAAGGACGTCGAAGCGCTGTGCGCGGTGCAGGACGAAGGCATCGAAGGCGTGATCTGCGGCCGCTCCATCTACGAAGGCACGCTGGACCTGCGCCTGGCGCAGGAAAGGGCGGACGCGCTTTCCGGCGTGGAAGAGGGCGAAACCGACTGATCATGACTCTTGCAAAACGCATCATCCCCTGCCTCGATGTCACCGCCGGACGGGTGGTCAAGGGCATCAACTTCGTCGAGCTGCGCGACGCCGGCGACCCGGTGGAAATCGCCCGCCGCTATGACGAGCAGGGCGCCGACGAACTGACCTTTCTCGACATCACCGCATCGAGCGACGAGCGCGACCTGATCCTGCACATCATCGAAGCGGTGGCCTCCCAGGTCTTCATTCCGCTGACGGTGGGCGGCGGCGTGCGCGTGGTGGAAGACGTGCGGCGGCTGCTCAATGCCGGCGCCGACAAGGTCAGCATCAACACCTCGGCCGTGACCAACCCGCAGCTGGTGCAGGACGCGGCCGACAAGTACGGCTCGCAATGCATCGTGGTGGCGATCGACGCCAAGCGCTCCGGCGAAAACCAGTGGCAGGTCTATACCCACGGCGGGCGCAAGGCCACCGGTCTGGACGCGGTGGAATGGGCGCGCAAGATGCAGATGCTGGGCGCGGGCGAGATCCTGTTGACCAGCATGGACCGCGACGGCACCCGTTCCGGCTTCGACCTGGCGCTGACCCAGGCCGTGTCGGACGCGATCACCATCCCGGTCATCGCCTCCGGCGGCGTGGGCGGGCTGCAGGACCTGGCCGACGGCGTGAAAAAGGGCCATGCCGACGCGGTGCTGGCAGCCAGCATTTTCCATTACGGCCAGCACACCGTGCAGGAAGCCAAGCAGTTCATGGCGGGCCAGGGCATACCGATGAGGCTGGCATGAGCGTCAAGGCGAAATGGTTGAACAAGGTGCGCTGGGACGAGCACGGCCTGGTGCCGGTGATTGCCCAGGAAGTCGGCAGCAACGACGTGCTGATGTTTGCCTGGATGAATCGGGAGGCGCTGGCGCGCACGGTGGAGTCCGGCCAGGCGGTCTACTGGAGCCGTTCGCGCAAGAAGCTGTGGCACAAGGGCGAGGAGTCCGGCCATGTGCAGAAGGTGCATGAACTGCGCCTGGACTGCGACGAGGACGTGGTGCTGCTCAAGGTGGAGCAGGTGGACGGCATTGCCTGCCACACCGGCCGGCATTCCTGCTTCTTCCAGAAATTCGAGGGCAGCGCGGCCGAAGGCGAGTGGGTCGCGGTCGATCCGGTCTTGAAGAATCCCGACAGCATCTACAAGTAAAGGCAAAGCGGCACAATGAGCGACACCCTGAACCGCCTGGCGCAAGTCATCGAGTCACGCAAGCCGGCCAACGGCGGCGACCCGGAGAAATCCTACGTCAGCCGGCTGTTTGCCAAGGGCGACGACGCGATCCTGAAGAAGATCGGCGAGGAAGCCACCGAAACCGTGATGGCGGCCAAGGACGCCCGCGTCGACGGCGACGCCTCCAAGGTGCTGTATGAGTGCGCCGACCTCTGGTTTCATACGCTTGTCATGCTGGCGCAGTTTAATCTCACGCCGGACGATGTGCTGAAGGAACTGGCGCGGCGGGAAGGCATCTCCGGCATCGAGGAAAAGGCCAGCCGCGGCCAGAAGCCCTGAGCGCCAGGGCAGGGTAGGGAAAGACGGGAACGGGCACATCACTATCAACGGAGACTGGTTTTGGACAACTGTATTTTCTGCAAGATCGCCTCGGGACAGATTCCCTCGAAGAAGGTGCATGAGGACGAAGATCTGATCGCCTTTCACGACATCAACCCGGCGGCGCCCGTGCATGTTCTTATTGTGCCGAAGCAACACATTCCGACACTGGCCGACTGCACGGAACAGCACTCCGCTTTGTTGGGTAAAATGATGCTTCTCGCGCCCAGGCTGGCGCAACAATTAGGCTGCGGATACGAAGCCGATGGCGGCGACAACGGCTCCGGTGGCTTCAAGACCCTGTTCAATACTGGTCCGGATGGTGGACAAGAGGTATACCATCTCCATCTGCATGTGATCGGCGGACCGCGCCCCTGGCGCGGCCAACGGTAGTCCGGTCGGATCCGGACAAATTCAACCTGGAACGCAGCGTTCCGCAAGGAGAAACAAATGGGTTCATTTAGCGTCTGGCACTGGCTGATCGTTCTGGTCATCGTGATGCTGGTATTCGGCACCAAGAAGATCGGCAACATGGGTTCCGACCTCGGCAAGGCGGTCAAGGGCTTCAAGGATGGCGTCAAGGGCGAGGAAGACCGTGTCGCCGGCGCGCCGCCGACAGTGGCCGACAAGGGCACCATCGACGTCGAGACCAAAGAAAAGAACCGGACCTGAGCCGATGCGCATTCTGCACGGTAGCGCCACATGATCGATCTCGGCCTGACCAAGATCGCCCTGATCGGCGTGGTGGCGCTGGTCGTCATCGGGCCGGAGAAACTGCCGCGCGTGGCGCGCATGGCGGGTTCGCTGTTTGGCCGCGCCCAGCGCTACATCAATGACGTCAAGCAGGAAGTCAGCCGGGAAATCGACCTGGAGGAATTCCGCAAGATGCAGCAGGATGTGCGCGAGGCCGCCAGCACGGTGGAGCAGTCGATCTCGCAGAATGCCGCCGAAGTGCGCGACGCCGTCAGCACCGGCTGGAATGACGACTTCACCAGCGCGTCCAATCCGCTGATGGAGCCGCCCACGCCCGACCAGCATGCGGTCAAGGCCAAGGATTTCCGCAGGAAGAAACTGGCGCGCACCTCGGCCGTGCCGTCCTGGTACAAGCGGCAGAACGGCCGCCGGTCGCGCGTGCTGTCAGGCGCGGCCCGCGTCGCCCGGTATCGCCCTTCGGGCAGCCGCAAACCCACCCAATCGTTCCATTAAATGGCTGAAGACACACAAGCCGACGCGCAGGACACCTTCATCTCCCATCTGGTCGAACTGCGCAACCGCCTGGTCAGGGCAGTCGCCGTGGTGCTGGCGGTCTTCCTGGTGCTGGTCGCCGTCTGGCCCGGTCCGGGCGCGGTCTACGACTTCATCGCCCGGCCGATGATGATCGCGCTGCCCGGCGACGCGAAGATGATCGCCACTGGCGTCATCACTCCCTTCATGGTGCCGATGAAGGTCACGCTGCTGGCGGCCTTCATCATCTCGCTGCCGTGGGTGCTGTACCAGGCCTGGGCCTTCGTTGCGCCTGGCCTGTATGCGCATGAGAAGCGGCTGATTGCGCCGCTGGTCATTTCCTCTTCCTTCCTGTTCATGGTGGGCGTGGCGTTCTGCTACTTCCTGGTGTTCGGCAAGGTATTCCGCTTCATCTATGACTTCGCACCCAACTCGATTACCGTGGCGCCCGACATCGAGAACTACCTCGATTTCGTGATGACCATGTGCCTTGCCTTCGGCATCACCTTCGAGGTGCCGGTGGTGGTGGTGGTGCTGGTGCGGATGAACCTGATGACCGTGGAAAAGCTCAAGGCGATCCGGCCCTATGTGATCGTCGGCGCCTTCGTCGTGGCTGCCGTGGTCACGCCGCCGGACATCATGAGCCAGCTGTTCCTGGCCGTGCCGATGTGCCTGCTGTTTGAATTGGGACTGCTGCTGGCGCCGATGTTCGTGCGGGCCACCCAGGCGCCGGAAGAGCATCCCAGCAGCACCGGCAGCTAAAACCGGCAGCCGAAGCGGTCTCGCTTCGCTGCCCCGTTGCATTCTCCCTAAGCGTTCGGCACCTGCCGCAGCCACTGCACCAGTGGCTGCGCATCCCTGAAATTCTTCAGCACCACCTGTTCCAGTTCATCGCCGGTCATGCCGTCCACGCTGCGCTCGTTCCAGACGATGAAGCTCTTGTGGCGCACATACTCGGCATGCGGCGTATCCGCATCGAAACCCTTGGGCGGCCGCGTCAGCTTGCCTTCCTGCTGCAGGTCGCCAAAGGCGGCGCGCAGCTTGCGGTTCTTGAGGACCGCTGAAAAGCCGTCGGCGTCGGCAACCACCTGCTGCCGGATCCGGCGCAGCCGGTCGGGCGGCGGCAGGTATTCGCCGCCGGCGATCAGCAACTGGGCCTTTTCATCGACGTGGAAGTAGTAGGCCGGACCGCCGCCCTGGCTGGGCTTCTTCAGCCCGCTGGCGGTGATGGCGGCCGAAAAGTGCGTCTTGTAAGGCTTGGGGTCGCGCGAGAAGCGCAGGTCGCGGTTGATGCGAAACAGCGCCTTCTTCGGATTGCAGGCCGCCACCGCCGGATCGAAGCGGGCAATGCCCTTGATCAGGCGCGTGGTCAGTTCGAGAAACTCGGCGCGCAGGATGTCGTAGCGCGGCTTGTTCATCACGAACCAGGCGCGCTGGTTGTTCTCGTCCAGTTCCGCCAGGTATTGCCTCAGGTCGCGTACATGCATGCTCACTCCGCGGGACGTGTCTGCATCTTGGGACGGACGCCCACCGTCACATCCAGGCTGGTTTCGGCATTCTTGCGCAGCACCTTCATGCTGGCTTTCCTGCCGGGCTGCAGCTGGGCGATCAGGTTCAGCATCGAGGTGGTGTCGTCCACCGGCCGGCCGTCGACTTCCACCAGGATGTCGCCCGGCCGCATGCCGGCGCGGTCGGCCGGGCCGTTGCGCAGCACGCCGGCGATGATGGTGCCCGACTTGCGCTGCAGGCCGAAGCTTTCCGCCAGTTCCGGCGTGATGTCCTGCGGCTCCACGCCGATCCAGCCGCGCACCACCTGCCCGGTCTTGATGATCGATTCCATCACCGTCTTTACCGTGGTGACGGGAATGGCGAAGCCGATGCCCAGCGAGCCGCCGGTGCGGGAGTAGATCGCGGTATTGATGCCGAGCAGATTGCCGTTGGTGTCGACCAGCGCGCCGCCGGAGTTGCCGGGGTTGATGGCGGCGTCGGTCTGGATGAAGTTCTCGAAGGTGTTGATGCCGAGGTGGTTGCGGCCCAGCGCCGAGACGATGCCCATGGTGACCGTCTGGCCGACGCCGAAGGGATTGCCGATGGCCAGCACCACATCGCCGACGCGGGTCTGCTCGATCTGGGCCAGCGTGATGGTCGGCAGGTCCTTGAGATCCACCTTGATCACCGCCAGATCGGTTTCCGGATCGGTGCCGACCAGGCGGGCCGCGGCCTTGCGCCCGTCGGCCAGTGCGATCTCGATCTCGTCGGCCGCTTCCACCACGTGGTTATTGGTCAGGATGTAGCCTTCGGAGCTGACGATCACGCCTGAGCCCAGGCTGGACTGCTTCTCCTCCTGCTCGCCCTGGCGCTCGCCAAAGAAGCGGCGCAGGAAGGGGTCGTCCAGCAGCGGATTGCGCGCCGGGCGCACGCCCTTGCTGGTGAAGATGTTGACTACCGCGGGCATGGCCCGCTGCGACGCGTCACGATAGCTGCTGCCCTGCTGTACCCTGGGCGGCGCGGTGGCTTCCTGCATCGGGACATTCCCCGTATTCAGGGTGACCGGCTGGGCGCCGCCATGGATGCGCGGCGCCCAGTCCGGCTTGAGTGTCGCTACAATGAACCACAGCGCCAGACCGACAGTGACGGTTTGGGCAAACAATAACCAGAGACGTTGCATAAAGAGAGAAGGGTGAATGAATTGAGTGAGCCATCCGTGGATCGCCGGGCGCTGTCGGATTATCTGGCTTGTCTGCTTGATATCAACCGCATCCGTGATTTTAGCCCAAACGGTTTGCAGGTCGAGGGACGTGACTGTATCGCCAGCATCGTCACCGGCGTCACCGCCAGCGCCGCGCTGATCGACGCCGCCCTGGCCGAAGGCGCCGATGCGATTCTTGTGCATCACGGCTATTTCTGGCGCGGCGAGGACGGCCGGATTACCGGCATCCGGCGCCAGCGCCTGAAGCGGCTGCTAGCCAACGACGTCAATCTGTTCGCTTATCACCTGCCGCTGGATGTGCATCCGGAGTTGGGCAACAACGCCCAGCTGGGGCGGCAGCTCGGCCTGAGCGCGCAGTCCCGGTTTGGCGAAAACGACCTCGGCTGGCTGGGCGTGCCGGAAGACGCCGCGGTGCGCACGGTCGGTGATCTGGCGCAGTTGGTCGATCAGCGACTGGGGCGCTCGCCCATGGTCATCGGTGACGCCGCGCAGCCTCTGGGCCAGGTCGGCTGGTGCACCGGCGCCGCGCAGGGCTATCTCGACGATGCCATCGCCGCCGGCGCCGGCACCTATCTCAGCGGGGAAATCTCCGAGCAGACCGTGCACCTGGCGCGCGAGACCGGCGTCGCCTACCTGGCCTGCGGCCATCATGCAACCGAGCGTTATGGCATACAGGCGCTCGGCCAGCATCTCGCCGGCCGGTTCGGCATCAGGCATCGATTCATCGATATCGATAATCCGGTCTAGAAACAGCCCGTTTTCCGTCGCGCCGTTTCTGCAGTGGCAACGGGCCTGCGGCCCTGCAGGCGGTGACCAGCCAGAAATCTCTGTTGCGTTCGCATTTTTTCCGGCCGGATGTTACGAAGGCCCGGCTTTATCCAGATTGCGTAACTTCGGCATGCGCCTACCGGTAATCGTTCGACAGTTCGCAGCGAGGCGCTGACCAAGGCGCTCATCCAGGCGCTCACCACGGCGCTCAATCACGGCACAGACAGGAAAACCATGATGTCGCAAGCGGCAGCCCGGCAACCGATTAACGTCATGATCGTCGAGGACGATAACGTTACCCGCAAGTATCTCGCAGCGGCCATCCAGTCCGAGCCAGCGCTCCAGCTGGTTGCCGCCTTCGACAGCGTTCAGCCGGCGCTGGCCTGGCTGGTGTCCACCCCGGTGGATCTGCTGCTGACCGACCTTGGCCTGCCCGACGGATCGGGCGTGGACGTCATCCGCGCCTGTGTCGATCGCTGGCCGAACTGCGGCATTCTGGTCATCACCATGTCGAGCGACGAGGACAGCGTCCTGGCGTGCATCGAGGCCGGCGCCGCCGGCTATGTGCTCAAGGATGCCGGACGGCTGGACATCGTGCGCGCCTTGTTGGACCTGCACTCGGGTGGCTCGCCCATCAGCCCGCTGATCGCCAGGAAAGTGCTCGGCCGGATGCGCGACGCCATGCCGGCATCGTCCGCGCCACCCGGCAATGCGCAGGCGCGCTCCCTGCTCACGCGGCGCGAGGCGGCGATTCTCAATCTGATAGCGCGCGGCGACAGCTATGGCGAAGTGGCGCGGACGCTGTCGGTGTCGGTCGGCACGGTGCAGACCCATGTGAAGAACATTTACGGCAAGCTGTCCGTGCATTCCCGCGGAGAAGCGGTATTCGAAGCACAGCGCCGCGGCTTGCTCCATATGGCGACATTGAAAGCGCGCGAACCGGGCTGATGCCGCGTCTGTTCGGATTGCGGGTGACGGGTGACGGGTGACGGGCGACGGGTGACGGGTGACGGGCGACGGGATGGCTGTCGTGTGCCGCTGGTTCAGCGGCACACGACAGCGTTCAGGATGGAGGCGCGAGGATAGGCTTGCTGCGGTTTCAGGCTGCTCAGCGCGGATTTTCCGACCGACGCAGGGCATCACGGATTTCGCGCAGCAGCAGGATGTCCTCGGACGGCGGCGCGGCCGGTGCGGCATCCTCGACTTCCTGCTGCTTGCGGAAGGACAGGGTGCGCGCCTTGTTGATCAGCCTGACCATCTGGAAAATGATGAAGGCCAGAATGATGAAGTTCAGCAGGATCGTCACGAAATTGCCATAGGCCAGGACGGCGCCGGCCTTCTTGGCCTCGGCCAGGGTGAGATTCATTGCCTGATTATTCAGCGGCAAATAATAATTCGAGAAATCCAGGCCGCCGAAAATTTTCCCCACGATCGGCATGATCACATCCTGCACCAGGGAATCGACGATCTTGCCGAATGCGGCGCCGATGATGACGGCGACCGCAAGGTCGACCACATTGCCCTTGACTGCAAATGCCTTGAATTCCTGCAGCATGCTCATTGCAAATCTCCTGTTGGGGTGAAGGAAGGGAGTAACGGAAGCGCTGATCGGTAATGAAGCCGGTTTTGCCAGATTGTTACGCGACAGTATCCCACAAGACCATACAGGTCACCTCATTGGTGCGTTTATCGAGCTATGTGCATGTTTATTGCACAACGGAAGATGTATTTTCTTTAAATCAGGTCGACGGTCCGATATAATTTAAGGTTGCTAGAAGTTTCGTTCAGATTTCGCATTTTGACTGATTGGGGTTGGTATGAGTAACGATAAACAGGTCGACTCCGGTCGACGTGTCCTGCTTGCTGCCACATGTGCGGCTGGCGGAGTTGCAGGGCTGGCTACGGCAGGGGCCTTTGTGTCCACCTTCCAGCCGTCAGAGCGCGCGAAGGCCGCCGGCGCGCCGGTTGAAGTCGATATCGCCGGCATGGCGCCGGGCGAGCTCAGGACCGTGGAGTGGCGCGGCAAGCCGGTATGGATCCTGAAGCGCTCGCAGGAAATGGTCTCGGCGCTGCCGAAGCTGGACGATCAGCTTGCCGATCCCAAATCGCAGCGCAATCCGGACGAACTCACGCCGGAATATGCGCGCAACGAATACCGTTCCATCAAGCCGGAGATCCTGGTGGCGGTCGGCATCTGCACCCATCTGGGCTGCTCCCCGACCACCAAGCTCCAGCCGGGACCGCAGCCATCGCTGCCCGACGACTGGCAGGGCGGCTTCCTGTGCCCCTGCCACGGCTCGACCTTCGACCTGGCCGGTCGCGTCTATAAGAACAAGCCGGCGCCTGACAATCTTCAGGTGCCACGTCACATGTATGCCGGCGACACCAAGCTCGTCATCGGCAAGGACGAGAAAGGTGAGGCATAAATCATGGGATTCGTGGAGAAGAAGTTGCCGGCCGATGCGCCAGTCAGCGCCAAGGCACTGAACTGGGTCGATTCTCGCTTTCCGCTGAGCAAGCTGTGGAATGACCAGTGGGGCCAGTACTACGCGCCCAAGAACTTCAACTGGTGGTACATCTTCGGTTCGCTGGCCATGCTGGTGCTGGTGATCCAGATCGTCACCGGCATTTTCCTGGTGATGCATTACAAGCCCGATGCCAACCTGGCCTTCGCCTCCGTTGAATACATCATGCGCGATGTGCCGTGGGGCTGGCTGGTGCGCTACATGCACTCGACCGGCGCTTCCGCCTTCTTCATCGTGGTCTACCTGCACATGACCCGCGCGCTGCTGTACGGTTCGTACCGCAAGCCGCGCGAGCTGATCTGGTTGTTCGGCGTCGGCATCTTCCTGGCGCTGATGGGCGAGGCCTTCTTCGGCTACCTGCTGCCATGGGGCCAGATGTCCTACTGGGGCGCGCAGGTGATCGTGAACCTGTTCTCTGCCATTCCCTTCATCGGTCCCGACCTGTCCCTGTGGATCCGCGGCGACTACGTGGTGTCCGACGCCACCCTGAACCGCTTCTTCGCCTTCCACGTGATCGCGATTCCGCTGGTGCTGCTGGGCCTGGTTGCCGCCCACCTGATCGCGCTGCATGAAGTGGGCTCGAACAATCCGGACGGCATCGAAGTCAAAGACAACCTCGGTCCTGACGGCCATCCGGTTGACGCGATTCCTTCGCATCCGTACTACACCGTGCACGATGCGTTCGGCGTGGTGATCTTCCTCACAATTTTCAGCGCAGTGATCTTCTTTGCGCCGGAAATGGGCGGCTATTTCCTGGAATACAACAACTTCCTGCCGGCCGACTCGCTGAAGACGCCGCCGCATATTGCCCCGGTCTGGTACTTCACGCCGTACTACTCGGTGCTGCGTGCCACCACCTCGCAATTCATGTATGCGCTGATCGCGGGTGTGGCTGCCTATGTCGCGCTGCTGATCCTGAAATCGCGCCTGTCCGGCGCGATGAAAATGGTGGCGGCGGTGGTTGGCCTGGCCGTGATCATCGGCATGCTGGTGTTTGACGCCAAGTTCTGGGGCGTGGTGCTGATGGGTGCGTCGGTCGTGATCCTGGCCGGCATGCCCTGGCTCGATCATTCCCCGGTGCGGTCCATCCGTTATCGCCCCACCTGGCACAAATATGTGCTGATCCTGTTCGGCATCACCTTCGTCGTGCTGGGCTACCTGGGCGTGCAGGCACCGACCGCCGGCCGTACCCTGCTGTCGCAGGTCTGCACCTTCATCTACTTCGGCTTCTTCCTGCTGATGCCATGGTGGAGCCGCGCCGGCCAGTTCAAGCCGGTCCCGAGCCGCGTTACGTTCCATCCGCACTAAGCCGCAAAGGATCACAAGAATGAAATTTTTCAAGAAACTGATTGCGGCATTGGTCCTGTTGCCAGCGTTTGCGCTGGCAAGCGAAGGCGGTTTTCCGCTGGACCACGCGCCTGAGCGAACCGACCTGGCTTCCCTGCAGAACGGCGCGAAGCTGTTCGTCAATTACTGCCTGAACTGCCACTCGGCATCGGCCATGCGTTACAACCGCCTGCGCGACATCGGGCTGTCGGAAGACCAGATCAAGGCCAACCTGCTGTTCACCACGGACAAGGTGGGCGACCTGATGAAGTCGGCAATGACGCCGGCCGACGGCAAGGCCTGGTTTGGCGCCGCGCCGCCGGATCTGTCGGTCATTTCGCGCGCCAAGTCATCCGAAGCCGGCAGCGGCCCCGACTATATCTACACCTATCTGCGCACCTATTACGCCGACAACACCCGCCCCACCGGCTGGAACAACCTGGTCTACCCGAACGTCGCCATGCCGCATGTGCTGTGGCAGCTGCAGGGTATCCGGAATGCCAAGTTCGTCGAAGAGAAGGATGAGCACACCGGGGAGGTCGTGCACAAGTTCGCCGGTTTCGAACAGGTCAAGCCAGGCACGATGTCCGCGCTCGATTACGATACTGCGGTGGCAGACCTGGTGTCGTACATGAGCTGGATGGCCGAGCCGGCGCAGAACAAGCGTCGTCAGCTGGGCGTCTGGGTGCTGCTGTTCATGGGTATTCTGCTGGTGCTGGTATGGCGTTTGAGCGCAAGCTACTGGAAGAGCGTCAAATAAAGAGTCTGGCCTGTCACCTGCTTTTTCCGGCAGGCGACAGGTGATCCAGGGGTGAGGCGTTCCGGCCTCACCCTATTTGTTTTTAAGGAACTGCAAAAATGATGGTTCTCTATTCGGGCACAACCTGCCCATTTTCCCAACGCTGCCGTCTGGTCCTGTTTGAAAAAGGCATGGACTTCGAAGTGCGTGACGTCGACCTGTTCAACAAGCCGGAAGACATCTCCACGATGAATCCGTATGGCCAGGTGCCGATTCTGGTCGAGCGTGAACTGGTGCTCTATGAGTCCAACATCATCAATGAGTACATCGACGAGCGTTTCCCGCATCCGCAGCTGATGCCGGCCGATCCGCTGATGCGGGCACGCGCGCGTCTGATGCTGTTCAACTTTGAAAAAGAGTTGTTCATCCACGTGCACACGCTGGAAAACGAAAAGACCAAGGCAGGCGACAAGAGCCTGGACAAGGCGCGCAATGAGATCCGCGACCGCCTGACGCAACTGGCGCCATTGTTCCTGAAGAACAAGTACATGCTGGGTGACGAGTTTTCGATGCTGGACGTGGCAGTCGCGCCCTTGCTCTGGCGGCTCGACCATTACGGCATCGAGCTGTCCAAGACTGCTGCGCCACTGATGAAATATGCGGAACGCATTTTCTCGCGTCCGGCTTATATCGAAGCGCTGACCCCGTCCGAGAAGGTCATGCGCCGGTAATTGCTGTTGCTCCCAGTCTGTTCCTGTCCTATGGTGCATGTGGCGCCTGCATAAGCAGCGCCATTTGCGCCCAGACATCCCTTTTCGTGTCAGCCGGTAACCCTGAACCATGTCAGAAACGTCAACCAAACCCTACTTGTTACGCGCGATCTACGAATGGTGCACCGATAACGGCTACACGCCCTACCTGGCCGCGATGGTGGACGGCCAGACGCAGGTGCCGATGGAGTTCGTCAAGAACGGCGAAATCGTGCTCAACATCAGCTTCAGCGCGACCAGTGGTTTGAAGATGGACAATGACTTCATTCACTTTCATGCGCGATTTGCAGGCGTATCCCGGGAAATCTTTGTGCCCGTCGACAACGTCGTAGCCATCTACGCACGCGAGAATGGGCAGGGCATGGCATTTGAAGTCACCCGCAAATCGGACGCCGGCGAACAGCCATCCGCGCCGCAAGCCGAGCCGCCGACGCTCACTGCGGTGCCGTCATCCCAAGCGGAAGGCGCCGAGACGGAAGTCAACCCGGCGCCGGACGACACGCCGGAACCACCGAAAAAGGGCGGCCGCCCGACCCTGACACGTATCAAATAACGTATAATCCCGCTCTTTGCCGGCTTAGCTCATCAGGTAGAGCACATGATTTGTAATCATGGGGTGGCGGGTTCGAGTCCTGCAGCCGGCACCAATCAATTCAAACACTTGGCCCAGACTTTATGGTTGGGCTTTTGTTTTTCCGGGCCTGTCGGTCGGCATGCATGGCAGCGATAAGGCAGCCATGTTGCCTGCTTGCGCACCGTAAGCAGGGCGTTGATACGCAATGGCCCGGTCAAATACGCAAAGTCCCTTTCCCTCAATAAAGACCGTGACGCAGGGAAACGCCTGTTCCCTGACTTGGCGCACATATGGGGCATATAGTTAATTTTGCTGTGTCGATAAAAATTACAAAAAAGAAAGTTTTGCACGGGCATTTATTGCAAGCATTTGTTTCTAAATAGAATAGTTTCTGGGTGTAAATGTTGCTCAGTGTTTATGCCTTTAATTATTCTAAGAAACGATAATGAAAATCCAGCTCAGCAACATTCGCAACAGATTTATCCTCGCAGTCACTCTGATGGGCGCCTGCGCTACATCGATGGCGGCAACCGTCGTCGTTACGCCAGACAGCCCGCTGTGGGGCACTCCGGCCGGTGAAGACAAGAACGGCGGTTCCAGCGCCATCACCATGACCATGCCAAATGCCGGAAATGGATCGCTTGAAATGACGGGCGATCGCACGCGCTTCGTTGGTCTTGGAGATTTTTATTCTCCCAGCAGCAACTTGGGCCTGCTGGATACCGTTCGCGCACTGACGTACCAGTGGGCGATTGCCACGAGCAGCCAGGCCACGCTGCACCCGGACTACACACCGGCGCTGCGCCTGCATATCTTCGACGGCGCACAGCGCAGCGAACTCATCTGGGAAGGCGCCTACAACGGCATCTACGGCAATACCACCAAGGGCGAATTCCATGAGTCGGGCGTTAATGACAATTTCTACCGGTTCGTCAGCGGACCGGGAGTGACGACGCTCAACGGCTCGCAGGTGAACCAGTCGATCGCCGACTGGGCAAACGGCACTACCTGGTACAGCGACGCCGCTTATGTGTCGGCAATCAGTGTGGGCGTGGGCTCCAGCGCCGGCAGCCTGTATCGTGCGTTCGCAGACAATGTCACGCTCGACATCAACGGCGTGTCGACGACCTATAACTTCGAAGCATCCGCCGCTGCGGTGCCAGAACCGGCAAGCGTCGCACTGATCGGCCTGGGCCTGCTCGGCGTTGCCGCATCGCGCCGCAAGGCCGCAAAGCGCGGCAACTAGGACCAGCTGCCGGACGCCCTTCGCCGCATGCCGGCACGGCACCCGGCACACGGCTGACATGCGCGGCGCTGCGGGTCAATCCTGTTGGCTGCAGCCCGCGCTCGGGAAGCATTACCGATATATCCGGTCCGGCCATGCCGCCCGGCTCCCGGAGAGGGCGAGACACTCTCTCCGGTTTCGCATGACGGGTATCGGGCACCGACCTTCCTTCGATGACATCTATCCTGCACGCACGCCTTATCCGATTGCCGTCTCTGCAGCGGTTGCCTGCCGCGGGTTGGCTTGCCGGCAACCAGTCCCCGCCGCCCGCACGAGCGCGCGTGCATGGTCCTGACGGTGTTCGCGTCTAGCGGAATCGTTTCTCCCACGCTCGCGGCTTTCCTGAATTCGATTCGCTACCGTAGTTCTACTAATGATCACCTTCAGGCGCTGCCGTCGATTGACAAGGACTAACAATTGCATTATCCATAACGAAGTTGTCTTTCGGTAAAAACATCGTCCGCCGGGCTGGTTTTCCGCCGGCGGTGTTTTACCGAAATGCCAGCCGCAGCAATTGGAAGAAAAAAATCCAACCCAGGAGACAGATATGCCAAGAAGAAAAGTACTGCTGAGCCAGCTGTTCGCCGTTTCGCTTGTCAGCGCCTCGCTGTTCGGCTGCGGGGGCAGCGGCAGCGATAGCGGTAGCCAGGCCTCGGCGGGCGTGACGATGAAAGGCGTGGCCGCCGAAGGCATGGCCATCGCGAATGCCACGATCGCCATCAAGGATGCCAACGGCGCCGCCCGCAGCGCCACCACCGACGACAGCGGCAATTTCAGTTTTTCCACCGCCGGCCTGACCTTTCCGCTCATGCTCAAGGTGGCCGGCAGCGGCGGCACCTATTACACCCTGCTGACCAGCGACGACATCAACAAGCGCGTCAACATGACCAACTTCACGCATGTCATTGCGCAGTTGGCGCTGAATGCGGCCGACGATGCCGCGCTCGATGCCAGCTTCAGCAGCGGCGAATTCCGCGGCGTGGCCAGCGCCAGGATGGTCGAAGCCGAAGATGCATTCAAGGCGCTGATGAAGCAGGAATTCGGCGTGATTGCCGGCGTGACCGACACCAGCCCGCGCACCATCGTATTCGTGCCGTCCAGCAAGCTGCAGGACGGGGACGAGGTCGATCGCATGCTCACCCTGTTCAAACCCCAGCGCGGCAGCATCAACAGCCTGCGGTCGCTCAACCGCAAGCCGGAATTCATTAGCGATATCGGTATCGCCAGCTATGACGGCGCCACCGACGACCTGCTGACGGCCGGCCTGGGCAAGACCGGCCTTCTGGCGGCCGCTGCGCCCGGTTATGCCGACAAGGCCAACCCGACCGCGGCGGAACTGCGCAGAAACGCCATCTATAACAACTACCGCGCCGTCATCGACGCATCCGCCAACAGCGGCTTCGGCGCCATGTATGGCCCGAATGTCGACAAGAACGGCGTGGCGGGCGCAGGCGAAGGCAAGATCGCCGGCAAGGAATACATCACCTACGTGGGCGACAGCAGCGGCCGCCGCAACGTGACCCTGATGGTGCAGATCCCGTCCACCTTCGACAAGGCCAAGCCCTGCATCGTTACCGGCGCGTCGTCCGGTTCGCGTGGCGTGTACGGCGCCATCGGCACTGCCGGCGAGTGGGGATTGAAGAACGGCTGCGCCGTGGCCTACACGGACAAGGGCACCGGCACCGGTCTGCATACCCTGGATGACGATACCGTCAACCTGCGCAATGGCCTGCGCGCCACCGCCGCGGTCGCCGGCAAGGACTCGCTGTTTACCGCGGCATTGCCGGGCACGACGGCAGCTGCCCTGAATGCGCAGCTGCCCAACCGGATCGCCTTCAAGCATGCCTATTCCCGGCAAAATCCGGAAAAGGACTGGGGCAGGAACACCCTGGACGCAGTGGCCTTCGCCTTCTATGCGCTCAACGAGGAATACGGAAGCGGTGCGGCCGGCCAGAAATCCCGCGTGATCACGCCGGCAAATACGACTGTCATCGCGTCCTCGATTTCCAACGGCGGCGGCGCTGCGCTGCTGGCCGCCGAACAGGACAGGCTGGGCCTGATCGATGGCGTGGCCGCCAACGAGCCGCAGATCCAGCCGCGCAAGCCGGATGGCTACACCATCCAGCAGGCGGGCGTGGCGGTCGGCGCGCAAGGCAAGCCGCTGTATGACTACTCCAGCTTCGCCGCGATCTACCAGCCCTGCATCGCAGGCAACGCCGGGCGTTGCACCAGCCTGGTCCAGAAAGGCCTGCTCACTGGCGGCGACCTCGCCAGCCAGCAGGCGGATGCCCGCAAGCGGCTGCGCGACTACGGCTGGACCGCCGACAGCGATGCCTTCCAGACCGCCCTGGCGGCCGCGGCGGGCGGCGCGTTCGCCGGCTTCAATGCCAACACCAACTTCCTGGTGACCGTCACCTATGCCAACGCCTACGGCCGCTTTACCCCAGCCGACAAGGTATGCGGCTTCACCTTCGCCAAGACCGACGGCGCCGGTGCGCCGGCAGCCCTGACGGCGGAGGAGCGGGCGCAGAGCTTTGCCTCCCAGAACGGCATCATCGGCAACCCGGTCTATGAAGACTCGGTGGGCGGCGCCAAGGCTTACGCCCTGGGCATATCGCCTTCCACCAGCCGCGCCGACCAGTCGCTCGACGGCGCACTGTGCCTGCGTTCCCTGATGACGGGCCGCGATCCGGTCACCAACAATGCGCTGAGCGGCAGCCTGGCCGAGCAGAGCAACCGGGTGCGCGCCGGCATCGCCGAGGTGCTGGCAAGCGGCAATCTGCGCGGCAAGCCGGCAGTGATCGTCGCCGGCCGCAGCGACCATCTGGTGCCGGTGAACCATGCCTCCCGCGCTTATCTCGGGCTCAACAGCTCGGTGGAAGGTGCCGCCAGCAAGCTGCGCTACGTGGAAGTGACCAATGCCAACCACTTCGACCTGTTCAGCACCTATGTGCCGGCGACCATCGTTCCCATGCACGTCTACCTGTTCCGGGCGCTCGATGCGGTGTATGCGAACCTGAATGGCTCGGCGGCGCTGCCGGCCAGCCAGGTGGTCAGGACGGTGCCGCGCGCCGATGCCTTGACGCCGATCACCAACGCAAACCTGCCTCCGATCGCTATCAACCCGGTTGCAGGGGACCGCGTTGCGATCAGCGGCACGACGGTAAATGTGCCAGAGTAAGAACAGCGCCGGCACGAGGTAATTGGCCCGCATAGGGACACAGGAGCACAGGGCGGTGGCACAGTCACCGCCCTTTTTTATTGAATAGTTTCCTTGCTGAAACAGATAACGTATATCGTGCCGATTCGCTCACAATGAACGGCCGGCCTAAGTGCTAACGTTTGCTATCGCGTATAGGCGATAGGAGATTGTTTGCATGAAAAATGTTGTACCGCGCCAGCATCAGTTGCTAGAAGGCATTCAGTATCTACGTGGCATTGCCGCCATGATGGTGGTGTTCCACCATGCGCGTCATGAGTTTGGCGGTGCGATGTCGATCACCTTCGGCGGTCGTGGCGTGGAAATATTCTTCGTCATCAGCGGCCTTGTCATGATGTATTCGACCCGGGGTGGGCAACTTGCCACCGGGAGTTCATTCCGCGAGCGGCTGGCGGAAGCAATGCTGTTCTGGAAACGCCGCATTGCACGCGTGGTTCCTTTGTACTGGATAGCGTTATTCATTTCGGCTCCGCTGGCCTACCGCACTGCACTGAGCGATCCTGTCCTGCTGCAGGATGCCCTTTTCATTCCGCACTGGAACCACGTTCATCCCGACCAAATCTGGCCTACGCTGGTGCCGGGATGGTCGCTTAATTACGAGATGTTTTTCTATTTCCTGTTCGGCTTTGCGCTGCTGCTGGGACGCTTCAGCATTCTTTTCGTGTCCACGGCGCTGCTCAGCCTATGCCTGCTGAACTCCGTGGCAGAAGGCCAATCGGCCGCATTTCACTTTTACACTGCCCCGGTGATGCTGCATTTTCTCGCAGGCATTCTGCTTTATTACGTAGTGGAATACCTTAGGCAGTGGTCTGCGTGGCAGCCGCCACGCTGGTCCATGCTGTTACTGCTGCTTGCCGGGTTTGTCGCGCTGGCCATCCTTCCGCAGCGGATGGGCGATAGCGCTCTTTTGCTATCGTCGTCACTCATCGTGTTCTCGGCCGTCTTCCTGTTCGATGGCGTCAAGCTGCCGCTTCTCCGGCTGCTAGGCGATGCTTCCTATGCGATTTATCTGTTCCATGTGCTTGCCTTGATGATGGTCACGCAAGCGCTCGCTTCCACTGGCTTAGGAGCAACGACACCATGGGAAGTGATGGCGCACTTTGCCATTTATCTGGCGGTGTCGGGCATTGTCGGCGTGCTGGCGCACCTTGCGGTGGAGAAACCAATGACGGCGCATGCCCTATCTTTCATCCGGCGTGCGCCGCCCATGGTGCCGGCGACGCGACGCTAGGGCGCTTTCGGCCTGACCGGCTTAGGCAAGACCAAGGCAGTGGCCCCGGAACTAGTGGCCGCATAAGGGCAATCTTTCCTGGAGCAACAATGCAAAAAGCCCGCTTAGAAAGCGGGCTTTTTGCAGGCGGATACAGTTCAGGCTTTTTTCAGCTTGCGGCGCGAGGCTGCAAAGCCCAGCAGGCCCAGACCGAGCAGGGCAGCGGTTGCCGGCTCGGGGACTTCGCCATTGCCGTTGCCGCCGCCATTGACGTCGTTGAAAAGAGTGTAATGGCTCAGACGGCCGATATTGCAATTGTCTTGTCCGCACTCACCGATCAGACCGTTGACATTGGCGGCAGTAAAGACCAGCTTGTTCATTTCCCCAATGTTTTCAAAAAGAAAGGTGTCTGGTCCAGTAAAGCCGCCACCGCCAAACTTCACTAGGAAGTAGCCTGGCAGAGGCGTGAAGTTGGACAAGTCAATCACATATTGATTGGGCGAGCCTGGCACCAGCGTTGCAAGGGAACCCGCGGGGCTATCAATGGAGTCGGTCAGCTTGAGCTGTTCCTTCGTGATGGACTCTGCAAAAGCCAACTCAGTACCGGCGCCTGAATTTTTCGAATCAGTGCTGTCCAGGAACTTGTCGAGCGTGTACGCGGATGCGGATGATGCAGTGACCATAACCATTGCAGCGGTAACTACGAATTGCTTGAGCAGCTTGGCTTTTGCGAAAGACATTTCATTCCCCTTTGATTGTCGTTTGGACAAGTTCCAATGAGCAAGAGATGTGCCAGGGAAATTATTCCTAGAGTAAACATGGACTTAAGGTTTAAAACATTTTTTGGATGTTGGTAGCTGTAAAAAATCCCGACAGAAATATTCTTCAAAAACAAGATTTTTTAAAAGAAACAAAAAGCAGCGCAGTGCCGGAAAGCTACTTGGCGCCTGAGTCGCCTGCCGCAACCGTCTGGAGCGCCCCCGGCACGGTTGGCTTCATGTCCAGCATCCGCCACCTGGCCGGATGCGCATATTCCCCCTTCGGAACCAGGCTGATGCCCTTCACATCGTCAGGCAACACGAACTTGCCATCCAGGCCGGACTTGGGCAGCAGGCGGTAATCATGGCGCACCGGCAACGCAAAAGCGCTCCAGTCGACATTGAAGTTATTGATGAAACGTCCGTCGATGCCGGCTTTCGTCCACAACAGCTTGCTGTCCTGGTAGTAGGCTGCCTTGGCGAGGTCGCGCAGGCGGTCGCGCCAGCCCTTGACCTGTCCACCGTCAATCCTGCCCTGGCCGACCAGCAGGTTGTTGACTGCGTACACCTGACGATCGCCGTCGGCGACCCTGAGCATGATGCCGCCCTGCGGACGGTCGTCGACGATGGTGTTGCTGGCCAGGTGGAGCGCATTGAGCGGCGAACGGTAGCCTTCGGCGCCGAAGGAAATGACGGTGGAATTGTCGGTGGTGGCGGACTGCTCGATGATATTGCCGACCACGTAAGCCATGCCGCCGTTGGGAAATTCGAGTTCATAGCTGGCCTGGCCGCCCACTTCGTCGGTCAGGCGGTTGTAGAAAATCAGGTTTTCCCTGGCCCGGCTCTTCAGCAGATGGCCTTGCCGGGCATGGTGGAAATAGCTTCCGGTTACTTTCAGCATGCCGATGTCGCCCACGTACAGATTGTGGGTGCTGCCGCTGCCGTCGCCGTTGTTGCCGAATTCGCTGTTCTCGATTTCCAGGGTGGCGGTCGGATCGCCGGCGGTCAGGATGCCGTTCTCGCTGTCCTTGAACGAGCAGCGCTTGACCACCAGATGGCCTTTTTCGAAGCGGATGCCGGCGCCGTTGCGGTCGGGTACCCGCGCGCCGACGAAATCGATGTCCTCCACCGTCACGCGGCCGCCGCCGATGACCCAGATGCCCTTGCCGGCCGCATGGGAGCCGGCGGCAATCAGCTTGACCCTGCCGCCGGCGCCGGCGCGGATGGTCAGCCGGTCCTGGCGCCAGCTGGCGACGTCGCCATAGTATTCGCCCGGCGCAATGACGACCGTATCGCCGTCTTCCGCCAGCGCGGCCGCCTCGGCGATGGTGCGGATCTGGCTGTTGCCTCCGACCTGGATGATCCTGCCGGCCGGCGCAGCCTGATTGGCCGTTGGCGCCGGAGCAGCCTGTTTCACCTTCGGCGCTGGCGCGGCCTGCGCTGGGGAGGGCAGGGCAAGCAGTGCGGGAACGACGAGCGCGCTGCGAAGCAGCCGAATGCCGGCAATGCAAAGTTGCTTGGGAAAAGGCGGGTTCATGGTCGTCCTTGCGCTGCAGGTCATTTCCGGGGAGGAATGATTGTACGGTAATCGGATAGTCAGAGACAGCCGTTAGCCGCTTGCATGCCAAAGAACGTGGGGGTGCCACACGCCAAGGCTTGCGTTGGCATGCCCGGAAAGAAAAATGGCGGCTGACCGGACGCGCCGGTCAGCCGCCATTGGCGGGAAGCAGGGAATCAGCCCTTGATCAGGCTTTGCAGTTCGCCCGACTCATACATCTCGTTCATGATGTCCGAGCCGCCAACGAATTCGCCCTTCACGTACAGCTGCGGTACGGTCGGCCAGTTGGAATAGTCCTTGATGCCCTGTCGCACTTCCGGGTCTTCCAGCACGTTGACGGTGACGATGTTCTCGGCGCCGCTGGCCTTGAGCAACTGGATCGCCTTGCCCGAGAAACCGCATTGCGGGAATTGCGCAGTGCCTTTCATGAACAACACGACCGGATTGCCGGTCACCGTTTCTTTAATCCAGTTTTGTACATCGCTCATTGCTGCCTCGCTTTTTAAGAGATTGCTCATTATAGGAAAAACCGCCTTTGTGCGCTGAACGGCCTGTCAGTCCAGATTTTTAGTCCAGCCTTTCGGTCGGACCTCCCGGTCGTCAGCGCGCTATCCCTTCAGTTTGGCAAATGCCGCCGCCATCGCGCCGGCCGGCGCCGCTTTTTCCTGGCGCTGGTGCTGCGCCAGGCGTTTGCCATCGGTGCGGTCGCCGCGCTGTTCAGGCTTGCTGCCGGCAACCGGTACGCTGTCGGACAGGCGCATGGTCAGCGCAATGCGCTTGCGCTTGGCGTCGACTTCCAGCACTTTCACCTTCACCACCTGGCCTGCCTTGACCACCGTGTGCGGGTCCTTCACGAAGCTGTTGGACAGTGCCGAGATATGGACCAGCCCGTCCTGGTGCACGCCAATGTCGACAAAGGCGCCGAACGCCGCCACATTCGTCACCACGCCTTCCAGCACCATGTCGGGCCGCAGGTCGCTGATTTCCTCGACGCCTTCCTTGAAGGTGGCCGTGGTGAATTCCGGGCGCGGGTCGCGGCCGGGCTTGTCCAGTTCCTTCAGGATGTCGGTGACGGTCGGCACGCCGAACCGCTCATCCGAATATTTTGCCGGATTCAGCGATTTCAACAGCCGGCTGTCGCCGATCACCGATTTCACATCCTTCTTCAAATCCGCCACGATTTTTTCGACCAGCGGATACGACTCCGGATGCACCGCCGACGCATCCAGCGGATTGTCGCCATTCATCACCCGCAGGAAGCCGGCAGCCTGTTCGAAGGTCTTGTCGCCCAGGCGCGGCACCGACTTCAGCGCCGCGCGCGAACCGAACATGCCCTTCATGTCGCGGTAGCTGACGATGCCCTGGGCCACGCTGGCATTCAGGCCCGACACCCGCGCCAGCAGCGGCGCGGAGGCAGTGTTGACATCCACGCCGACCGCATTGACGCAATCCTCGACCACCGCGTCCAGCGTGCGCGCCAGTTGCGACTGGCCGACGTCATGCTGGTACTGGCCCACGCCGATCGATTTCGGATCGATCTTCACCAGTTCGGCCAACGGGTCCTGCAGCCGGCGGGCGATCGACACCGCGCCGCGCAGCGACACGTCCAGGTCAGGCAGCTCGCGCGAAGCGAATTCGGACGCGGAATAGACCGAGGCGCCGGCTTCGGACACCACGATCTTGGTCAGCTTCATCTCCGGATGGCGCTTGATCAGGTCCTGCGCCAGGCGGTCGGTTTCGCGCGAGGCGGTGCCGTTGCCGATCGAGATCAGCGCGACCTGATGCTTCGCGGCCAGCTGCGCCAGCGCATGCAGCGCGCCGTCCCAGTCGTTGCGCGGCTGGTGCGGATAAATGGTGGCGGTGTCGACCACCTTGCCAGTGGCGTCGACCACCGCCACCTTCACGCCGGTGCGCAGGCCCGGGTCCAGGCCCATGGTGGCGCGCGGGCCGGCGGGCGCGGCCAGCAGCAGGGATTTCAGGTTCAGCGCAAAGACGTTGATCGCTTCCTGTTCCGCCTTTTCGCGCAGGGCGCCCATCAGCTCGGTTTCCAGGTGCATCATCAGCTTGACCCGCCATGCCCAGCGCACCGTGTCGGCCAGCCATTTATCGGCCGGGCGACCCTTGTTGCTGATGCCGAAGCGGCTGGCGATGCGGCCTTCGCAGGGGTTGTGCGGCGCATCCCATTTCGGCTTTTCCTCCTCGCTGTCCAGGCGCATCGTCACCGTCAGCATTTCTTCGCGGCGGCCGCGGAACAGCGCCAGCGCCCGGTGCGACGGGATGGTGGCGATGGCTTCGGCATAGTCGAAATAGTCGGCAAACTTTTCGCCGGCGTCCTGCTTGCCTTCCACCACCTTCGATTCCACCACCGCATGTTCCTGCAGGTACTCGCGCAGCGAACTGAGCAGGGTGGCGTCTTCGGCGAAGCGCTCCATCAGGATCTGGCGGGCGCCGTCCAGCGCGGCCTTCACGTCGGGCACGCCGGGATTGTCGGCGCCGTCGGTCTTGAAGGCCGGCTTCAGGTATTTTTCGGCTTCCTGTTCCGGCGACAGCGCCGGGTCGGCCAGCAAGGCGTCGGCCAGCGGCGTCAGGCCGGCCTCGGCGGCGATCTGGGCCTTGGTGCGGCGCTTCTGGCGATAGGGCAGGTACAGGTCTTCCAGCCGGGTCTTGTCCTCGGCCAGGCTGATCGCCTGCAGCAGCGCCGGCGTCATCTTGCCCTGTTCCTGGATCGAGGCGATCACCGCGGCGCGCCGGTCCTCCAGTTCGCGCAGGTAGCGCAGTCTTTCTTCCAGCAGGCGCAGCTGGATGTCGTCCAGGCCGCCGGTGGCTTCCTTGCGGTAACGGGCGATGAAGGGCACGGTGGCGCCCTCGTCGAGCAGGGCGATGGCGGCGGCAACCTGCGCCGGACGGGCGGCCAGTTCGTTGGCCAGGCGTTGTTCAATGGAAGGCAGCATCGTGTCGGATAGGGAAAATCAAGCGTTGGATGATACGCAAAGTACGATTGTTAGCGAACTCTGTTAGCGATTCGCGAGGACGCCGCCGCTGGCGCGCTCGATGCCGGCCAGGTCGCGCCAGCTCTGCACCTGGTTCCAGCCCTGCAGCAGCGCCCGCACCGCCTGCGCCTGGTCGTAGCCGTGCTCCATCAGCAGCCAGCCGCCCGGCGCCAGAAAGGCCGGCGCGCCGGCGACGATGGTGCGCAGGGCCGACAGGCCATCGGCATGGTCGGTCAGTGCGTCCACCGGCTCGAAGCGCAGGTCGCCCTCGGACAGGTGGCGGTCGCCGGCGACGATATACGGCGGATTGGAGACGATCATGTCGAAGCGCCTCGGCGCCAGCGACAGCGCCGCATACCAGTCGCTTTGCAGGAAATCGACGTGGACGCCATTGCGCGCCGCATTGCCACGAGCCACCTCCAGCGCGGCGGCGCTGGCGTCGAGCGCGCTGACCTGCGCGTCCGGCCTGGCATGGGCGATCGCCACGGCGATGGCGCCGGAGCCGGTGCCCATGTCGAGCACGCTGCCGCCACGGGGCAGGCGCTCACAGGCCAGTTCCACCAGCAGCTCGGTATCGGGACGTGGAATCAGCACCGCCGGCGTGACCTGGAAAGGCAGCCCGTAGAACTCGCGCTCGCCCGTCAGGTAAGCCACCGGCTCGCCCGCCGCGCGACGCGCCAGCAGGGCTTCCAGGCGCGCCGCTTCGGTGTCGTTCAGCAGGTGGTCGGCGCGGGTGATCAGCTGCACCCGGGTGAGATGGAGCGCATGGCACAGCAGCACGCGGGTATCGAGCGCGTCGAGCGGCGATTGCGCCAGCACTTCGGCGATCGAACGTCCGGCCAGAGGACCGTTCATCCGCGCGCGACGCGGCGCCAGGCGGTCCAGCCCAGCGCGATGGCGAAGATCGCGAACCAGATGAAGGACCACTGCGGTATCGACAGGCCCAGGATGGGTTCGTATTCGGTGGTGCACAGGCCGTCGGCCTGGAACAGGAAGGGCAGCAGGCGCGCGGTGGGAATCGTGTTGAGCGAGGTTTCCAGCGGGTCGATGCCGCAGGAAATCGTGGGATTGGCCTTGATGTAGAGGTGATAGCCGGCCACGCCCAGGCCAGCCAGCGCGGCGACAGCGGCCAGGCCGGTGCCGGTGCGCTGGGCGCCGGCGCTGCGGCGGCCGGCGGCGACCAGGCAGATGATGGCCACGGCGGCGAAGGCATAGCGCTGCAGCACGCACAGCGGGCAGGGCAGCATGTTCATCACATGCTGCAGGTACAGCGCCACGGCCAGCAGGATCATCGAGACCAGGGCAACGGCGAGCAATACGGGGCGGTAAGGATTCATTGCTTGTTCCAGGAAAAAAGGATTATTCGTCGTCGCCCAACGCGGCCAGAAGTTCGGCCTGGTGTTCGGCGACCAGCGCGCCGGTCAGTTCGTTGAGGTCGCCGTCCATGATGAAATCGAGCTTGTAGAGCGTCAGGTTGATGCGATGGTCGGTCATCCGGCCCTGCGGGAAATTATAGGTGCGGATGCGCTCGCTGCGGTCGCCCGAGCCGATCAGCGACTTGCGGGTCGCCGCTTCCTTGGACTGCTGCTCGCGCAGCTGGGCATCCTTCAGGCGCGCCGCCAGCACCTTCAGCGCCGAGGCCTTGTTCTTGTGCTGGCTGCGGTCGTCCTGGCATTCCACCACCAGGCCGGTCGGCAGGTGGGTGATGCGCACCGCCGAGTCGGTCTTGTTGATGTGCTGGCCGCCGGCGCCGGAAGCGCGATAGGTGTCGATGCGCAGATCGGCCGGGTTGATGTCCACATCCTCGATCTCGTCGGCCTCGGGCATTACCGCCACCGTGCAGGCCGAGGTATGGATGCGGCCCTGGGTCTCGGTGGCCGGCACCCGCTGCACCCGGTGGCCGCCGGACTCGAACTTCAGTTTCGAATAGGCGCCCAGGCCGACGATGCGCACGATCACTTCCTTGTAGCCGCCCAGCTCGGACGGCGACTCCGACACCATTTCCACCTGCCAGCGCTGGCGTTCGGCATAGCGGGTGTACATGCGCAGCAGGTCGCCTGCGAACAGCGCCGACTCGTCGCCGCCGGTGCCGGCGCGGATCTCGAGGAAGATGTTGCGTTCGTCGTTCGGGTCCTTGGGCAGGAGCAGCTTCTGCAGGTCGACTTCCAGCGCTTCCATGCGCGCCTTGCTGCCGGCGATTTCCTCCTGCGCGAATTCCTTCATCTCGGGATCGGCCAGCATGTCCTGCGCGGCGACGATGTCGCGGTCGGCCTGGGTGTACTGCTGATACAGCTCAACCAGCGGACCGAGTTCGGCATGCTCGCGGTTGAGCTTGCGGTACTGGTCCATGTTGTCGGTGATGCCTTCCTGCATCAACAGCGTATTGACTTCTTCCAGCCGGTTGGCGAGCTGGTCGAGTTTGGCGAGCATGGATGGCTTCATGGCATTTTCCGGCTAGGGCAACACAGGGGAGCGGCGGGGCCGCGGACGATCGGGAACGGCGACAGGACGGCGTCGCTAGCGACGGGTACGGAACAACTGCGGCAGCAGGGTTGCCAGGCGAGCGCGCTCGTCGCCCTGGGCATGGTGCAGCGCCTGCTGCGAGCCATGCAGGAATTTGGCGGTCAGGCCGCGGGATAGCGCTTCGAGCACCGCGTCGGCGCTGTCGCCGCGCGCCAGCATGCGCCGGGCCCGGTCCAGTTCGGCCAGGCGGATCTGCTCGCTGTTCTCATGCAGCTCCTGGATCACCGGCACCACGGCGCGGCTGTCCATCCAGTGCATGAAGGCCTGGACCCGGGTCTCGATGATGGCCTCGGCCTGGCTGACCGCGGCCTGGCGGTTTTCCATGCCAGTCTGCACCGCCGCGCCGAGATCGTCGACGGTGTAGAGAAACACATCGTCCAGGCGGCCGACTTCGGCCTCGATGTCGCGCGGCACGGCCAGGTCCACCATGAAGATCGGCTTGTGGCGGCGTGCCTTGATCGCTCGCTCGACCAGGCCCAGGCCGATGATTGGCAGCGAGGACGCGGTGCAGGACACCACGATATCGAAATTGGCCAGCTGTTCGGGCAGGTCGGCCAGCATGATGGCCTGGCCGTTGAAGCGGTGCGCCAGCAATTCGCCGCGTTCCAGCGTGCGGTTGGCAATCGTCAGGGTCTTGGGGTTTTGCGCGCTGAAGTGGGTGGCGCACAGTTCAATCATTTCGCCGGCGCCGATGAACAGCACATTCTGGTCCGATATCCGGTCAAAGATGCGCTGCGACAGCCTGACCGCCGCCGCCGCCATCGAGACGCTGTGGGCGCCGATCTCGGTGGTGCTGCGCACTTCCTTGGCCACCGCGAAGGTGCGCTGGAACATCTGGTGCAGGTAGGTGCCAAGGCCGCCGGCCGCTTCGGCCTGGCGCACCGCATCCTTCATCTGGCCCAGAATCTGCGGCTCGCCCAGCACCATCGAGTCCAGTCCCGACGCGACGCGGAAGGCGTGGCGCACGGCATTATCCTGCGGCAATGTGTACAGGTAGGGACGCAGTTCGGCGTAGGGAAGCTGGTGATAGTCGGCCAGGAAGCGGGCGGTGCTGTCGATCGAGTGATCGACGCCGGCATTGAGCCGGTTGGCCGAGTACAGTTCAGTGCGGTTGCAGGTCGAAAGTATCGCCGCTTCGCCGCCGCCGGGCACGCTGCCGCCGAACCAGTTGCGCGCGGCGGCAACCGCGTGACCTATCCGGTCAGCGGGGAAAGCCACCTTCTCGCGCAGCGCAAGCGGCGCAGTGTGATGATTAAGCCCGACGGCAAGGAGTTGCATTGAAAAATGGCGAAAAATTGAGCCGTTATTATACCGTGTCGCTCTTGATCCATCTTTCTATGGTTCGATCAGCGAACCTAACGCGCCTGACAAATGCGCGTGACAGCCGCTGCAAAGGCGGGGAGGCAGACAGGGCGGCCGCGGCGGGCACTACGGCAAGCGTACGCATCGATGCCGAAACGCCTCTTTCGGGCACGCTTGGCAGGCGTGCTCAGCCGCCGTTGTCGCTGCCGTTCCCATTGTTCTGCGACATTTGCTCGAGCCGGTAGCCATAGCTGTAAACCGGCGCCAGGCGGAAGCCATGTTCCGGGCGCAACTGCAGCTTGCTGCGCACCCGCGACACATGGGTGTCCATGGTGCGTGACGGAATCTGCACATCGCGCGCCCAGACCGCTTCGAGGATGAAGGCGCGCGACAGCGGCCGGCCGAGGTTGCGGAAGAACAGCAGGGCGAGGTCGAATTCCTTCTGCGTGACGTCGATTGGCTTCCCCTTCATCGTCACCCGGCCGGTGCGGGCCTGGAACACGTAGGAGCCGAACTGGATCTGTTCCACCGCATTCTGGGTGGGATAGGCCCGTCGCAGCAGGGCCTGTACCCGTGCCACCAGTTCGCCGCGCCGGATCGGCTTGATCATGTAGTCATCGCCGCCCGCCGCCAGGCCGGCCACGATGTCATCCTCGTTCGAGCGCCCGGTAATGAACAGCACCGGCAGGGTGGGCGACATCTTTTCCCTGATCCATTTGATGATCTCGGCGCCGTTGTTGTCGGTCAACTGCCAGTGCAGCACCAGCAAGTCGAAGCTGTCGCGCTTGGCTTGTGCCATCAATTCCTTGCCTGACGCATAAGTGTGGCAGGCATGTCCCGCTGCGGAGAGAACCTGACATACCAGTTCGCTCTGGCTACGATCGTTATCAAGTACGGCAATTCTCATGGCATTGGAAGTGTTAATAAGTTTGGCAAATGTTAATTACATATACCAAGTATCAACTTTCCTTACTCCAAAGTAAATTTCTACCTATCAATCTTTCACATATTCAACATATTTACAACACTTGTCATTGTATTATCGGTCAGAAAAGTTCTGTTACGAATGTTCGCTCATAGAAAGACCGTCTCGTTCATGGTCCGGCATTCGGCAAGAAAATCTGTGCAATTTACAAGTGAGCCAACAAATGAAACTGGGATTTTCCATGAAAAGTTTGCGCAAATCGAACATTTGAGCAAATGCAAGCCACTTTGAATAGTTGATGTATTTGCAATAATTACTTAAGGTAAGTTTTCTCGTGCAATCGAAAGTTGTGTTTTTTTTAACAATATAGTCATGCTATATTGTTTCAAAATGTAAATGTTTACTTGAGCAGGCTGCGAGGGAAACTGTCATGGATTTTCAGGTTTTCTCGATGCAAGCAAAGCCGATCAAGTTAACAAATCGAATTGCCGCTTGTAACTGGTAGTTATTGGAGTTGCTTAATGGTCAAGATTTCTAGTGAGCGGGAGCAGTTCAGTCTGCGGCTGCAGCAACTCTTGCGGGATGCGCATCACTCCCCAGACAGTCCGACCGAGCTGGCCAGGGAATTCAACATCCGTTATCCCGGCACACCCATCACCGTGCATGCGGCCCGAAAATGGCTGATCGGCGAGGCCATACCCACGCAGGACAAGATGCGCACGCTGGCCGACTGGCTGATGGTGCCGATCGACTGGCTGCGTTTCGGCGCCGACGCCAGCCGCAAGGAGGTGCCCAATCCGGCGGCGAACGCCAGTTCGGTCGACCTGAAGCTGATTGCCGACATGCAGCTGCTCGACGAGCCGCACCGGCAGATCGTGCGGGAAGTGGTGCGCATCCTGATACGCACCACGCGCGGCAAGGCTGCAGGCTGAATGCCCGCCGTCCTGCCGGCGGCCATGCCCTGATGCCGCCGTCACGGCGGATCGCGATGGACGACGGGATGCAATAATCCCTGACCTGACGCGCAGCCCGGAGCGTCGCCATACCGATCAGATCAGGATGCAAGAACGTGCCCCATAACGACGCATTGCCTTTCCTGCGCGAAGCGCTGCTGTTCCTCGCGCTGGCCGGCATATTGATGCCGCTGCTGCAACGCCTGAAAATCAACCAGGTCCTTGGATTCCTTGCCGTAGGCGCGCTGGTCGGCCCTTACGGCCTGGGACTGTGGGCGGGGCAGCATGCGTGGCTGTCGTATTTCGTGTTCCAGCGCCCGGAAGGCATCGCGCCGCTGGCCGAACTCGGGGTGCTGTTCCTGATGTTCATGATCGGACTCGAACTGTCGGCCTCGCGCCTGTGGGCCATGCGGCGCTGGGTATTTGGCGCCGGCGGCGCGCAGGTGCTGCTGTCGGCGCTGGTCATCGGCTTTCTGGCCTGGCTTTTCGGCAACCGGATGGAAGCGGCGCTGGTGCTGGGACTGGTGCTGTCCCTGTCGTCCACCGCGGTGGTGATGCAGCTGCTCACGGAACGCCAGGCGCTGGGTTATCCGCTGGGCCAGGCCGCGTTCGCGATCCTGATGCTGCAGGACCTGGCGGTGGTGCCCATTTTCATCCTGCTGGGCGTGCTGACCGCGGGCGGCGACACCGCCGCCTGGCTGCCCATGGTGCTGCTGGCGGTGGCCAAGTCGCTCGGCGCGGTGGTGCTGATCTACCTGCTCGGCCGGCGCGCGATCGGGCCTCTGCTCCACATGTTCCTGCGCCAGCGCCAGCCGGAAATCTTCATGGCGCTGACGCTGCTGATCACCCTGGGCATTGCCGCACTGACCGCTGCCGCCGGGCTGTCGCTGGCGCTAGGCGCCTTCCTGGCCGGCCTGCTGCTGGCCGAGACCGAATTCCGGCATGAGGTGGAAGTGGTCATCGCGCCATTTCGCAGCCTGCTGATGGGCCTGTTCTTCATGTCGGTCGGCATGCAGGTCGATTTGCGGGAAGCGGCCAGCACGCCGCTGTGGCTGGCGCTGTCGGTGCCGGGCCTGTTCCTGATCAAGGCGCTGGTGACGGGCGCCGTGCTGCGGCTGGGCGGCTTTTCCACCGGGCGGGCAGTGGAAGGGGGACTGCTGCTGGGGCAGGGCGGCGAGTTCGCCTTCATCGTGGTGGGGCAGGCAGTGGCTAGCCGGCTGCTGGCGCCGGAAGTGGGCCAGTTCATGACGCTGGTGGTGGCCTGCAGCATGTTCGCCACCCCGGCCATGGCGCGCCTTGGCCGCGCCTTCGGCGACTGGTGGCAGCAACGGCATCCGCTGCCTGCTGCCGCAGGCCAGGCGGCCGCGCCGCAGAAGGGGCATGTGGTGATCGTCGGATTCGGCCGCATCGGCCGCATGCTGGCTCAGATTCTGGACCGGCAGGGCATTGCCTATGCCGCCATCGACAACAATCCGCAATTGGTGGCGCAACTACAGGAGCATGCGGGCCGCCTGCATTATGGCGACGCCGCGCGCGGCGAACTGCTGCGCCGGGTGCATGCCCAGCATGCGGCGGCGATCGTGCTGACCATGGACCATCCGGCGTCGGTGCTGCACGCGGCTCGGGCGATCCGGCGCGATTACCCGCAGGTGCGGCTGTTTGCCCGCGCCCGCGACGAGCAGCATGCGCAGGCCCTGCTGCGCGCCGGCGCGACGCTGGTGGTGCCTGAAACTCTGGAATCAGGCCTGCAGTTGTCGGAGTTCGTGCTGCACAGCCTGGGCTTCCCGGCGTCGGCCGCCGCGCAGGTGATTCAGCTGGAACGGGAAAAACGCATCGGCGCCACGCGCAGCGAGGTCGGCTGACCCGCTGCGCGCTTGCGGCCGCCGGCGCTTACTGGCGGCAATGGTCGTAGACCTTCGCGTAAGCTTGCTGGGAAGAACTGAGGGAGCGGTCGTCATAGATCGACACGATCGCCTCCTGCGCGTCTTCCAGTGTTTCCGGTTTGCTTTGGAGAATGGTCTTGACCTCGTTCAACACCCGGTCCATCGGATAGCCGTCGGCACGGGTACGGAATGCGCTGGCGCCGATCTGCGCCAGCTTGCCGCAATACTGCTGGTTGGCCTGGCCCTGCGCCTGGGCTTCCCCTGAAAAAGCCGTTGCCGAAACGGATACGGTGCATAGGGCAGAAAGAAGGAGTTTTCTGATCATCTGCAATGCCTTTAAAAAGAACATGCTTGTCAGGACATCGATTTCGTCAAAAGATTCCTTGTTAAGGCAAATCAAACCAAAAGTTGCATTGACGGCCATGTTATGCAGACATGACCATATCCGGCTGGGAAAATCCGCGATAAAAGAAGGCGATGCAATGAAGAAGGCTACCCATGATCGGGGTCAGAAGGAAATGATGTCAGTTTATCCGGCCGGTCATGGCTGATTCCATCGTTGCATCACAGCGCCAGTTGCGCGTGCTGGTCATCGACGACCAGGAAGTCGCCGCCAGCCTGGCATGCGAGATGCTGAGCGCCGAGCCGGACATCGAGGTGGATTGCATGTACGACGCCAGGGAGGCGCTGGCACGCGCCACGCTGTTCCAGCCCGGCGTGATCCTGATCGACCTGTGCATGCCGACCATGGATGGCTTTTCGGTCATCATGCAATTGCGCGCAGCGCCGATGACGGCGAAGATTCCCATCATTCTGGTGTCGTCCGAGGACGCGCCGCAGCAGAAGGTGCGCGGCTTTGCCGCCGGCGCCAATGATTACCTGGTCAAGTGGCCGGCGCGGGCCGAGCTGGTGGCCAGGGTGCGCTACCACGCCGAAGCGCACCGCGCCCGTACCGAGCGCGATGAAGCCTATGCCTCGCTGCAGACCAGTCAGGAGCAGTTGCTGCAGCGTACCCGCGAACTCGAACTGAGCCAGGCGGCGCTGCACCAGGCCCAGAAGCTGGAAGCCATCGGTCAGCTCACCGGCGGGGTGGCGCACGACTTCAACAATGTGCTGCAGATCATCGGCGGCAACCTGCAGTTGCTGAGCCAGTCGTGCCAGTCGCATGAAACCGACGGCAACCGCATCAGGGTGGCGATGGCCGCGGTGGAGCGGGGCGCCAACCTGGCTTCCCAGTTGCTGGCCTTTGCCCGCCAGCAGCCCCTGCAGCCCGTGGTGGTGCGGCTGGACGGCATCCTGCGCAACATGCACCAGATGGTGCATCACACCCTGGGCGACGATATCGAAGTGCGCACCGAGATCGCCGACGGCCTGTGGAACAGCCTGGTCGATACCAGCCAGCTCGAGAGCGTGATCCTGAACCTCGTGCTCAATGCGCGCGACGCCATGCGCGGCCTCGGCCGCCTGACGCTGTCGGCCGCGAATGTCGAGCTCGACGACCGCTACGCGGCCATGCATCCGGAAGCGCGGCCCGGGCAGTACATCCGGATTGCCGTGTCCGACACCGGCTGCGGCATGTCGCCGGAACTGATCAGCCGGGTCTTCGAACCCTTCTTCACCACCAAGCTGCCCGGCGAAGGAACGGGCCTGGGCCTGTCGATGGCCTACGGCTTCGTGCAGCAGAGCGGCGGCCACATCGTGCTCGACAGCGTGCTTGGCGAAGGCACCACGGTCAGCATCTACCTGCCGCGCAGCACGGCTGATGCCGAGCAGCCCCCGGCTGCCTTGCCTATGAGCGCCACCGGCGGCAGCGAACGCATTCTGGCGGTGGAAGACGATCCGGCGCTGCGCGCAACCGTCGTTGAAATGCTGGAAGGACTGGGCTACCAGGTAGTGCAGGCGCAGGATGCCGCTTCCGCACTGGCCATTCTCGAATCCGGACAGCGCTTTGACCTGCTGTTCTCGGATGTGATGATGCCCGGACCCCTGCGCAGCACCGAGCTGGCCAACCGCGCGCGCGCCTTGTCCCCGGCCATGGAGGTGCTCTATACCTCGGGCTATGCGGAAAATGCGATCGTCCACGGCGGCCGTCTCGACCCCGGCGTCAACCTGCTGTCCAAGCCCTATCGTCGCGAGCAGCTCGCCGCCAAGGTCAGGCACGTGCTGGACCGGCGCGCCGGGTCGCCATCGGACGCCGGCAATGACAATGGCACTGGCGCCGGAGCGGAAGCGCCGCCGGCCGGCATCGCGCCGCGGGTGCTGCTGGTGGAAGACAATGCCGATCTGCTCGACCTGACGCTGATGATGCTGGAGGAACTCGGCCATGACGCCGTTGGCGTGCCGACCGCGGAGGAAGCGCTGGCACTGCTGGAAGCCGGGCCGTATGCGATGCTGGTGACCGATGTCACGCTGCCCAAGATGTCCGGCATCGAGCTCGTTCATCGGGTGCGCCAGCGCTATCCGGAGATGCCGCTCGCGGTCGCGTCCGGCTATGGCCGCTCATCCGAACTCGATGGCACCAACGTGCATTACCTGAAGAAACCGTATCAGCTGATGGACCTGAAGTCCGTGGTCGAGGAAGGCCTGCTGCAGAAGACGGCAGCCCGCGCCACGGCCTGAACGGGCGTTACACCCGGCGCAGCACCTTGGTATGGCCTGGCGGCGGCTCGTTGAGCACCGCCCAGAAAATGCCGAGGTCGGCGATGGCCTTGACGAATTCGCGGAATTCCACCGGCTTGACGACATAGGCGTTGACGCCCAGCTCGTAGCTGCGCACCAGGTCCTGTTCCTCCTTGGACGAGGTCAGCATCACCACCGGCAGGCTGCGCAGCTCCGCCGAGTCGCGGATTTCCTTGAGCACTTCCAGCCCGTCCACCTTCGGCAGCTTCAGGTCCAGCAGCACCACCGCCGGCTTGCCCGGCGGCAGGTCGGCGTACTTGCCGCGCCGGTGCAGATAATCCAGCGCCTCGGCGCCGTCTTCCACGACGATGACGTCATTGGCAAGCTGGCTGCGTTCCAACGCAATCAGCGTCAGTTCGAGGTCCTTGGGATTGTCTTCAACCAGCAGGATGGGTTTGAGCATGGCGGTCATTCTTATACAGGTAATCGCTTCGGTATCGAAAATGAAAAAACGGCGCCCTCGTTGGGTACGCCTTCTGCCCAGGCCCGCCCGCCATGGCGCTCGACGATGCGGCGCACATTGGCCAGGCCGATGCCGGTGCCTTCGAATTCCTCCATGCGATGCAGCCGCTGGAATACAGCGAACAGCTTGTGGGCGTAGTCCATGCTGAAGCCGACGCCATTATCGGCGACATGGAAAATGAACTCGTCCGGGGTTTGCTCTGCCTGGATGGAAATGACGGCGACGGGCCGGTTGCGGCTGTATTTTACGGCATTGGCCACCAGGTTATAGACAGCCAGTTCGATGAAGGTGGCGTCGCAGCGGATCACCGGCAGCGTCCCGACCTTCCATTCGATGCTGCGCCCCTGCGTATCCTGCCGCACCCGCTTGATTGCCGCCTGCACCACCTGGTTCATGTCGGTGGCGGCGGCATGCAGCGCCGAACGGCCCATCTGCGAGAAGCTCAGCAGATCGTCGACCAGCTTGCCGGCGAAGCGGGCCGAATCGGCGATGTTTCTCAGATAGCGGTTGGCGCGCTCGTTGAGATTGGCGCCCTCGAACTCGATCAGCAGGTCGGTGAAGCCAACGATGTGGCGCAGCGGCGCGCGCAGGTCATGCGACACCGAATACGAAAACGACTCCAGCTCCTTGTTGGCGCGGCCCAGCTCGTCGGCCAGTCCCGCCATTTCCTCGGCCCGCGCCAGTACGATGCCCAGGATCGCGCTGCGGAATTCCAGCGCCACTTCCAGTTCATTCTTTTGCCACGGCTCGGAGGTGTTGCGCACGGTCTCGCGCCAGGTGTCGAAGCTCTGGCGCGGCGTCAGCGGACGCGCCTCCTCCTGCTGTGCCGCCTTGTGCGCCGGATTGCCGGCCCATTCCACCGTCTGCACCACCTCGGGCCGGAACCAGATCACATAGTGACGGTAGTTGCGCGAGATCGACATGGCCAGGATGCCGCTGGCGCGGGCAGCGTAATCGGCAGCCCGCGGATATTCTTTCGGCAGCGCGCTGCTGTGATACAGCTCGCCGTTGCCGCTGGCGGCCAGCCATTCCACCAGCTGCGCTATCTGCTCATGGCTGGGGGTGTCGCCGAACAGCACCGTGTTGCCTTCGAATACCAGCGCCGCACCGGATGCGCGCATCAGCATCAGGAGGTCATGCGAGACCGTGCTCATGTTGTGCACGAATTCCTCGCCCTGGCTCAGCGCGGCAAGGATGGAGACCAGCTTGCTGCGCAGTTCCAGCCGGTAGGCGTATTCGTTGCTCTCGATGATGGATTCGATGCGCAGCGCCAGGATCTGGCCAAGCTGCTCGCACGCGGTGCGCACTTCAAACGGCACGAACTGCGGCGCCTTGTCGTGGCAGGAAATCATGCCCCACAGCCGGCCCTTGATCACCAGCGAGATCGACATGGAGGCAATCGTCCCCATGTTCTTCATGTACTGCACATGCACCGGCGACACCGCGCGCAGCCCGGAAAAGCTGAGGTCGGTCGGCTGGCTGGTGTCGGGGTCCATCTCCGGCACCAGCCGCGCCGGCTGATAGTTGGCGTCGGCGATCAGCCGCACATGATTAGCCAGGTACAGGCGCCGCGCCTGCTGTGGAATGTCGGAAGCCGGAAAGCGCTGGCCGCTGTAGGACGGATAGCCTCGGTCCAGCGTTTCGGCCAGCACGCGGGCATCGTCGTTCTGGTCGAAGTTGTACAGGAACACCCGGCCCATGCCGGTGATTTCCTTGATGGTGCGCACCGCATACTCGCAGATCGCATCGACCGAATCGACATGCGACAGGGTCTTCAGGAAACGTCCCATCAGGGTATAGAGCAGGCGGAAATCGGCGGCGCCGCTGCGCTGCACCGGCTCGAACTCGATCAGGGTGGCATGGTTGCAGCGGTGGGCGATGACGTCGAAGTAGCCGACCTTGCCCACTTCGATGGCGCCGACGTAGATCGGCTGCGCCAGCGCGCTGGCATTGAGCAGGGCGCGCGCCACGAGGCCGGCATGCTCGCTGCCGATCAGGTCGTCGAGCCGGCGATCGAGGATGGCGGAAATGTCGCGTCCGAACAGCGCGGTCGCATTCTCGCTGACCTGGCGCACGCTGAAGTCTTCGGGATTGACATTGATCAGGAAGCCATGCGGCTGTATGCCGCCCGGAATATGGATCGGTTCGCGGTCGCAGGAAGTAACGTCAATGCCGTTTGATGAGGATGGGGAAGTCATGGGAAAAGCGCATCTGCATCAAGGAAGGCGGCGTCGGGCCGGCTCAGGTGAATAAAGGCAATCTTGTAAGTGCCGCCATTCTCGCAAATTTCGGCGATTCTTGCCGCCGGGGCAAGCGCCTGGCTTGTCGCGATCGGGTTAGGGAAGGGAATTGCTTCAAGTCAGGTAGCTTCATGTGCGGTTGTGGGGGGCGGCGATCACGCATGGTGCAAAGCATGCGTTTCGGTAGATGGTGCCTGCCAACGAAGCGAGTCGCCGGATAAAGACCATAGCCGCTTTTATCCAACGGATGACGCAACAGCCTGGGCGTAAGGCCAGATATGGATGCAGTACGGGTCTTGCTGTGCAGCCATCGCTGACGGGGAACAGGGACGACTGAGCAAAAAAACGCGCCTGCCCGCGCCGGCAGCCAGACTTGCCGGCCTGACGTGCCCGAAGCCCGGTCACTTGGCCACACATGCTGCATGTCATGCCAATTCATTCTTTCACCGAACGGAATATCGTCGATTTAGGTACTGCGCGTTAAACCCTTATTCATCGCAAGTCACCCACGTCGTTCGTTTTTGTTCCATCTCGTTCCATTCAAAAGCGCCATGACCCGCCTTCGGCGGCCAGGTATTTCGGGGCATGTCCCTTCCCGCCGCAGTGCACCCCTGTTCAGAGGTTTCATTCCATGTCTACTTCTTTCACTTTTTCCAGCATTGCCGACCAGCGCGTTTTTATTCCGGTCGCCGATATGACAGACAGCGCGCCTACTGGCGCCGGCACGCCGGTACTGGCCAGCGTACCGCAGCAAAATCCGTCAGCATTGCAGCAGCTACCAGGCAATGCAGGCCAGCACAAGCCGCCGCCACTCGCCACCCAACCGGTCCTTATATCCGGACACTCCGGCACACAGACATCGCCCACGCCGCATAATGGCATCCAGGACGTTCCATCGGTGAGCGCCAGCAGTGAAACCAGCATCGGGAACAGTGACGATGTTGCCGCCTCACTTAGTGAAATCGGGGAGACGCTGCAGAGCCAGGGCAAGCTGGAACAGCCGCTGGAACACTATCTGAAGGCGCTCTCCGTCCAGGACGTTCCATCGGTGAGCGCGAGCAGTGAAACCAGCATCGGAAACAGCAACGATGTTGCCGCCTCACTTAGCGAAATCGGAGAGACGCTGCAGAGCCAGGGCAAGCTGGAGCAGGCGCTGGAACATTATCTGAAGGCGCTCTCCATCAAGGAAAATAACATAGGCACCAACCCCTACTCTGTCGCCGCGTCGTGTTCGCAAGTCGGCGCTCTGCTAAAGGTTCAGGGCAGGGGTGCCGAGGCGCTGGTCTATTTTCTCAGGGTGCTAGCCATCTTCGAAAAAAGCCAGGGCAACGACTATGCACCCACCACCGCCGTGGTGCATGAAGCCGTCGCATCGCTGCTCCATGCGCTAGGTCAGCATGCACAGGCGGTGGAGCACCAGATTAAGGCACTCTCCATTCGAGCAAAGATCCACAGCGACCATGCCGAGGTCGGCAAAGTCTATACACAAATCGGATTCCTGCTCCATGAGCAAGGCAGGCATACCGAGGCGATGACGTACTACGTCAAGGCGCTCGCCATCACCGAGAAACGCCTGGGCGTCAACCATATAGCCACCGCCACGTCGTATAACAACATTGGAATGCTGCTCAAGGACCAGGGCAAGCATGCCCACGCGCTGGCTTATTGCCTCAAGGCGCTGGACATCCAGGAAAAAGTTCTCGGCACTAACCACGCAGATACCGCCACATCGTATAACAACATTGGAGGACTGCTCCAGCACCAGGGCAAGTATGCCCTGGCGCTGGAGTACTACTACAAGGCGCTTCTCACCTGCGAAAACAATCTCGGCGCAGACCATCTGGATACCGCTAGAACGTACAACAACATCGGACTGCTGCTGAAGGACCAGGGCAAGCATGACCAGGCTCTGCAAAATTGCATGAAGGCACTCGCCATCTGGGAAAAGTTCCTTGGCACCGGTCATGCCAGAACGGCTGTAGCGTATGACAACATCGGATCGCTGCTACAGGATCAAGGCAGGTACGTCGAGGCAATGAAGTACCACTTAAAGGCGCTGGCCATCAAGGAAAAAGAGTTCGGCACCGACCATCCCGATACCGCCACAACGTACAACAACATCGGTGTGCTGCTACAGCGGCGGGGCAAGCATGCCGAGGCACTGGAGTACCTGCTCAAGGCGCTCGCCATCCTGGAAAAGTTATTCGGTGTCGACCACGCTAACATCGCCACGTCGTATGACAACATCGGATCGCTACTGCATGAACAAGGCAAGCATGCCGAGGCCCTGGATTACCTGCTCAAGGTAGTCACTATTAGGGAAAGGATGCTCGGCTCCACCCATTCCAGCACCCTCACCTCTCGCCGCAACCTGCAATTGCTGCTGGAGGAACAAGGCCTGCATGCCCAGGCCCTGGCCTACTTTCGCAAGGCCCTCGCCGACGCGATCGCTATCGGCAATGACGCGGAGGCAGCGATATATCAGTGCTATATCAATGCCGTGACAGGCACCAACCGGCGGTCCTGAGCGTGGTTCCCGGCCGAGGCCTTCGAATAGGAGGTCGACTGCCTGGCCTTTGTCTGCCGTGACAGAGCTGCGAAACGGTGAGCAAAAAGCCGCTGGACCAACTGACCCGCTCATATATTTGCGAAGGCTTCAATGGGCAGATGAGTAACCTAGGCTAGAACTTGCTGGAGGATGTGGTGCTGTGGCAAGTTTAAGCCAGCCATGTAACGCTGGCCGACAGCTTCGGTTTGCACATCAAACTGCCCTTTTGGCAGCCTTGGCCGGCGACATCGCGCTGCCGGAGGCTAGTGTCCATCAGGCTCGCGCAACTTGGGCTGGAAGCGCTGTTTCAGCAGCGGCTACAACAACGTCACCAGGAACGCCAGGCCAGGCAGGCTCAAGCAAGGCGGAAAGAAAGAAACAGTCGTCCTGCAGCAGCTCGCCGCCTTGCTGCGTGCGTTCGGCGGGATGGTTGCCGCGGGCGTCGATGGTGGCGACCTTGTTGCCGAAGGCGTCGTACTGGTGGGTGACGATGCCGCCGTCGGCCTGCAGCTCGGCTTGCAGCTGGCCGGCGTTGTCGAAGCGTCAGGGGGTGAGGTTGCCGTTGGCGTCGCGCATGCCGATCAAGATGCTGGCTGCGAAGTAGCAGCCAGGAAGAACAGTGGCATGATGACCGCCACGTAGCGCCCGCGTTTTAGCCGCTAAAAAGAGAAGCCGCTCCACAACCCCTTGCAGCTAGTGGGGTGGGAGCGGTTTTTTTATTTAAAGAATTGGGATAAAAACGCCATTCCAATAATTCCGAATACCACCACAACTAATATCCAATAAATTTTCCGCGCCATTGGACTCATCTTCTTCCAAGTTTCTTCATCGGGACCGCCAGGTGCCACCATCATTTCCCCTTTACTTTGGCGAATAAATTACTTTTGAATGACTGATCGGAACGACGCCAGCCGATAAATTTCCCGGTGAGGCAACGCCCAATTCAAGCGCATATCCACCACCATATGCGTGCGTTACAGCGACGAAGCCATTTACTTTCCAAGGAGTTGGAACGGAAATGTATGCTTGATTTCCATTCCCGTTTAAAAAGTTGTTAGTTCCTTCTGCACTATTTGAGCCAAAGATCCATCCAGCTGTAGCAACGAGACCTGGTTTCCATCCTATGGAACGAGGATCGCTCTGCGTCACTCCGCCTGCCAAATAAGTTGTACCATCCCGCACATTTAATGCGATTGAACCGCTACCAGACAACGATGTTCCACCCAATACAACGAAGTCAGGCTGAGCAGTCCCTCCCGCAGGCAGCCCAGCGGAATTTTGTCCCATATAACTCCATCCCGGCGCTGGGTCAAAGTTAGGCGTTGGTATCGAAAGTGCCCTTTGCGAAACCGCGTTCATGTTTAATGCCGTGATCGATGCTCGCTGCCCAGCATAGTAGGCATTGTTCGCCAACTGCTGGTAAGTGTCTCCCGCCTGCCGATTGCCTTGGCCGTATGCCCATTGCGCCGCATTGGCGAAGATATGCGCATTGCGGCCGAGCTGATTACCTTGTGCCTCATAGTCGCTTGCCAGCATAGGACCTGGCATTGTCATTGGCCCTTGCGACGATGCAGCTCTCGCTTGCGCTGCCAGCCTTGCCTGCGCATAGCTCGCATCGTCGGCCGCGAAGGTTTGCAGTTGAGCTTCCGTGATCGGCGTATTGCGCAACTGCTCCAGGCTCGGGCTTACGATCTCCCGATTTATCGAGACATCATTCACATTGCTCAGGTTGTTGTAGTTGCCGTACTGGATCAGCTCGGCCGGCATGGGCGCATACCCATAATTCTTCAGGAAGAGCGCACCCATCGTGTCCCTCTTTCCGGTGATGTCTAGCTTGTTGAAATCGCCCTGCTGATAGCTGGCCTTCTCGAATCGCATGAGGTCGCTCGGCGTAACGTCTGCGCCGTTACCTGTTACCGGCATCGATTCGGGCAGCCACACATTGATGCCCTCGTTGGATGCCATCGGGTACATCGACAGATAGCGCTGCGCGGCAGCCAGGTTAGTCGGGTCGCTGGCGCGATTAGTCAACGCAGAACTGAAGCGGTTGTTTTCCAGCGTATAGTCCTGCACCTGCTCTTCCGGTGTGTACGACACCGCTTGTCTTCTCATCCCACCCCAATCCGTCTGAGCAACCGACTCACCCAGCGCCTGCCCAAACGCATCCACCGCCACCTGCTGCACCGTCACCCGCCCGCCGCGCGCAATCGCGGCCGCAGCCCCTGCCGCCAGGCCGCTCAGCGTGGACTTTGCCAGCCGCTCGCCGAAGCCGGCCGTGGCGAAGTCCTGCGTGCGCATGCCTAGGGCATCGCCGGCCAGATAGCCCACCGCCGAGCCGACGCCGGCCGCCGCCACGTTGGTCCAGCTGAACTTGTCCTGCAGACCGGTTGCCACTGCCACGCCCTGGGTGATGGCATTGCCCAGCATGCTGCGCGCCACCGTCGGCGCCAGCGTCGGTCCGCCCAGCCAGGTGGCGCTGGCGCCTTGCGCGCCCACGCCGGCTGCCGCGCCGATCTCGGAGGCCACGCCGCCGCTGAGCGCACCCAGTGCCACGGCATTCCAGTTGAAGTCCTTCTGGATGCCTGTGGCCACCGCCACTATCTGGCCCACGGCCGAGCCCACGGCGCCGGCGATGAAGCCGACCGCGAAGCCGCCCGAGGCCAGCGCCGATGCGCCGGCCGAGAAGATGCCGGTTAGGCCCGCGCCAGCCGCAGGGGCCATCAGGCCGGCGGTGAAGATCGTGGCCACTACCACGATCACAATGATCAGGATTGCGCCCAGTATCCCGCAGCCATCGTCCGGAGGCGGCAGGGTCGGCGTAGTGTCGCCGATCACGATGCTGGCGTCGTAGGGACGGAAGCTATCGGCGCGATTGAAGGTGGTGCCGGTGATGGAAGGGATATCGAGCTTGCGGCCCACCACCAGCGCGCTGTCGCCATCAAGGCCGTTGGCCAGGGCGATCTGGTACCAGTAGCCGGCGTCTCCATACTGGCGGCGAGCAATCGACTGCAGGGTGTCGCCGGCGGCGACGAGGTAGCTGCCGGGGGCGCTGCCGGGGTGCGTGGCGTTGACGATCTGGTAGCTGAAGTTCAGGTCCTTGATCGTGGCGAACTGAGGATGATTGTCGTCATCCTTGGCGTCGTAGGGGTTGACGCCGTTGCCGTAGCGGCCCAGGACTTCGCCGTTGACGATCAGCTGGCGCAGGGTGCGGCCGTTCTGGTGGATCGCCAGGGCGCGGCCGAAGGCGTCGTTGCGGTAGCTACGGTTGTTGGCGCCCTCGGCATCGTCGGTGATGGTGATCAGGTCGCCGTTGACGTCGTAGCGGCGGTGGCTGGCGCCGTCGTCGTTGACGGTGCTGCTACCGCGGGTGTCGGTGATGACGTCGCCTTCGTACTGGGCATAGGTATGGACGAAGGTGTTGGTATAGCCGTCGTCACTGTAGCCATGGACCTGGTAGCTCAGCACATTGCCGACGGCGTCGTAGGCATTGCGGTAGTCCATGTCGTAGTCGCGCCCGCCGTCGAGGTGCAGCACCTGCAGGTAGGTCATGCGGCCGTTGGCGTCGTAGCTGTAGATGCTGCGGCGCTCGGGCAGGCGGTCGGTTTCGGGCAGGGCGCTGTTGAGTTGCTTGACGGTGTCTTCATCGACCGTGCCGCCGGTCTCGATGGCCAGGCGGCCGGCGGCGTCGTATTGGCGCTGCTGTACCAGCTGGCCGTCGCGCCAGCTGGCGATCAGGCGGTTCTGGGCATCGTAGGCATAGGTGGCGGTGGTGTCGCCGTTGCCAGTGGTGCCCGCTTGGCCGATCAGTCCGAGGGCAAGTGCCGACAGTTCTGTATCCCCACCGGCGGCAGCGGCGCCGCCCAGTGACGCCCCATGCCAGGTGTCGCTGATGCGGTTGCCGTTGAAGTCGTAGGCGATGCGGCGGCCCTGGGTGCCCAGCGTGCCTTGGGCGTCGAGCGCATTGACCACGGTCTGGCGGTGCATCGCGTCATAGACATACCAGCCATCGACATGCTGGCTGGCGCCATCGACGGCGATGTCGGTGACGATGTGCCGGCGGTTGCCGGCGGCATCATAGCCAATGGCGATGCTGATGCGGCCGGCGGCGCTGTCGGTGACGCGCACCAGGCGGCCGGCGCTATCGTAGGCGAGGCGGTTGTCCTGCAGCAGCTCGCCACCCTGCAGCGTGCGTTCGGCGAGATGGTTGCCGAGGGCGTCGAGCCGGTAGGTGGTGAGCTTGCCGGTGGCGCGGTCGTCGATGCGGATCTGGCGGCCGGCAGCGTCGTAGCCGTAGAGGATGTGCTGGCCGCGGCTGTTGCTTTGCTCGACGAGCTGCCTGGCGGCGTCGTAGTGGTAGGTGTAGACGGCGCCGCCGATGTCGGTGTGGGCCAGCAGCAGGCCGAAGTCGTCGTAGGTCCAGGTCGCGGTGCGGCCGTTGGCGTCGGTCATGGCGACCTGGCGGTTGTGGGTGTCGTAGGCGTATGCGGTGGCCTGGCCCATGGGCTGGATCACGGCCACCACGTTGCCATGCAGGTCGTAGCGGTAGCGCAGCATCTCGCCCGCACCGTTGCCGCTGGCGCTCATGCGGCCGGCGTCGTCGTAGCTGACGCTGGTCACCAGCGCGCCATCGATGCGGGTGTCGATACGGCGGTCAAGCGCGTCGTAGCGCATGTCCTGGCGATGGCCGCGGGCGTCGATGGTGGCAACCTTGTTGCCGAAGGCGTCGTACTGGTGGGTGACGATGCCGCCGTCGGCTTGCAGCTCGGCTTGCAGCTGGCCGGCGTTGTCGAAGCGCCAGCGGGTGAGGTTGCCGTCGGCGTCGCGCATGCCGATCTGGCGGCCCAGGGCGTCGTACAGGAAGCGGGTCACGGGGCGCACGGTCTCGCCGGTGGCCAGCTGCATGGCCGGTGCGGCCTGTTCGGTGACGTGGTTGTCGGCGTTGTAGCGGGTGCTGGTGACCCAGGCCAGCGAGCGGGCATCGTTGACGGTGAGCACATTGCCCCAGCGGTCCAGGGTCTGGCGGATCTCGGGGCGCAGCAGCTGGTCGGTGGTGAATGTGATGCGCGGCGCGGTGGCGGCGACGGTGTAGGCGGGCAGGTAGTCGGGGGTGTGGTCGGTGTAGCTTGTGGCGTCGGTGTCGCGGGCGTCGAGCTGGCCCAGGCTCTGGGCGATCGGCTGGCCGTTTTGCAGCCAGGTCAGCTCGACCTCGTACTGGGCCGGCGGCAGCGAAGCCAGGTCGAGCTTCTGGTAGCCGAGCAGTTGGTCCTGGGTGTCGACGCCAAGCACGTCGGTCTGCACGGCGGGACTCTGCCAGTCGCCTATCGGGTTGGCGTCGGCATCGATCACGCGCAGGCGCAGCCGGGCGTCGACGCCGGCCGGCGGCAAGGGCAGGCGCAGCACCCGGGCCGGTAGCGCGCCGAGGATCCGGCCGTCGATGCCAACTGCCATTACCTTCTGCCCGATCGGCGCATAGGCCGGCAGGTCGACCTTGCCGGCGATGGTGCGGGACGGGCTGGATGCGCCGGGGCGGGTCAGCAGCAGCTGGTAGTCGTAGGCGCCGGCGGGGATGGCGGCACGGTTGACGCCGACCAGGCCATTGCCCCGTGGCGTCAGCGGCAGCGCGAGCCAGGCGCTACTGCCTGTGGCGCGGTACTGGAACTGCGCGACATAGTCGGCGCCGGGGTCGGCGAAGACCAGCCAGGCGGCGGCATCGTCCAGGCTGGCGATGCCGCCTATGGTGGACTGTTGCGCCGATACGCCGCCGATGCGCGGCAGGTTCTGCGCATCGACGGTGCGCGCGGTCTGGCCGGCTTCGACATGCAGCATGCCGCTTACCACCTGCAGAGCGCCGCCGGCGTCGTAACGGCTGAGGCGATAGCCATAGTCGCCGGGCGGCAGTGCGCGCAGGCTGACGGTGGACATGCCGTCGCGCCGGGTGATGGCGAGATCCATCCAGTCCAGGCCGGCGGCCTGCCACGCGAAACGCTCGGCGCCGTCGGCGCTGGTCCAGGACAGGCCGCCGTCGCCATCGTCCTGCAGCGGGCTGTCGTCGCGGGCGGCGTCGAGCATGCCGACCAGGCGGCCGAGCGCGTCGTAGCGGTTGTCGACGCGGCGAGCATGGCTGGCCACGAGCGCGTCGAGCGGCTGCGTCACGGCCAGCGGCGCGGCGCCGTCGCTGCGGACTTCCACTGTCGCATTGCCCTGCAGGTCGTACAGCGCAATGCGCTCGATGCCATCCTTGTCATTGGTGCGCCAGACGCGGCCGGCGGCGTCGCGGTCGTAGTAGGTTTCCCAGCGCTCATCGGTGCCCTGGCGCACGATTTCACCGAAGGCGTTGTAGCGGGTGCCGGCGATGATGGCGCCGCCATCGTCGCGCGCGCTCAGCATCGCGCTCTGGCGGCCCAGCGCGTCGTAGCGCCAGGCTTGCCAGAGGGTGCGCTGGCTGATGCCGTCGGCGGCGGTGACGCGCTGCCAGGACTTGGCCAGGTTGCCGCGCGCATCAAAGGATTGATGATGGACGACGCCAGCGGCATCCTGGCTTTGCACCAGATGGCCGTGGCTATCGTAGCGGCTTAGCGTGACGCGGTCGCTGGCGGAGGCGGCGGCACGGGTGTAGCCGCGCTCGTCGGCTGCTGCGGCGCCGTTGGCATAGGCGGTCTGCAGCAGCACATTGCCGTGGGCGTCGCGCCGGAACTCGGTCAGCGGGATCAGCATGGCGCCGCTGGCGGTGCTGTCATGGCCTGGCGCGGCAACGGCGCGGATGTGGCCCAGCGCGTCATACCAGGTGAAAGTGGTGGCGCCCAGGCCGTCGGTGACGCGGGTCTGGTTGCCCAGCGCATCATAGCCGTAGGTGGCGCTGACATCGCGCCGTTGCGTCACGCCCGTGTCGGCATCGGCGACCTCGATGCGCAGCCGGGTTTCGGCGATCTTGCGGTTGGCCTGGTCGTAGGCATAGACGGTGCTGCGGTCGTCGTCGCTGGCAACGATTGCTGCTGGCAAGGCGGCGCCGGGATCGGCCTGCGGCTGGGCGAACTCGGTGCGCGACAGCAGGTTGCCCCGGGCGTCCCAGGTCTGGGTGCTGAGATAGCCGGCGGCATCCATGCTGGCGATTTCCCGGCCGGCGCGGTCGTACCAGGCGGTGCTGGCGAGCCATGCATTGGTCAGCGGGTTCCTTAACTTCCGGGTCTGGATGCGTTCGCCGAAGGCGTTGTAGCGCTGGGTGGTGACGAGGCCGGCGTGAAAGGCCTGCTGGCCTTCGGGGGCGCTGCTGTCGTAGGCATCGACGGCGCTCTGCTCGGTGCGCAGCAGGCGGCCGGTGCGGTCGTAGGCTTGTTGCAGGCTGCGGTCGTTGTCGCTGGTTTGCAGCGCGGCGCGCAGGCCGCCGCTGTCGATGTCTGCTTGGGGCAGCGCTACGGCGAATTGGTAGCGGGTCAGACGGGTAATGTCGCCGAAGGCGTTGTATTCACGACCAGTGACCTGGCCTAGCGCGTCGACCTCGTAGTCCAGCCGGCCCAGGCGGTCGTAGGTCTTACGGCTGATGGCGCCGGCAACATCGCGGCCGGAGATGGCATTGCCCAGCGCATCGTAGCGAGTTTCGGTGTACAGGGTCTCGATCCGCTCGGTGCGGGCTGCCAGGCCCGTGCTGCCGTTGCTGCCGGGGTCGTCGAGGTCGGCGGCGTAGACGCCGACCGGCGGGAAGGTGGTACGGATCTGGCGGCCCAGCGCGTCGTAGGCATAGCGGGTGGTGCGCTCCTCGGGGCGGCCTTGGGCTTCGGTGCGGGCGATCAGGTTGCCCAGGGCGTCGTAGGCCAGGGTACTAACGATGGCGGCCGGGCCTGCATGGGTGATGCTGAGGGCGTCGGTGGCAAAGTTGGCAGTGGTGCTGACCAGATCGACCTCGGGCGTGGTCTCGCGGATCGTGCGGCCGGCGGCGTCATGGTCGTAGGTCCAGACCGCGCCCAGCGCATTGCGGTAGCTGAGCTGGTTGCCCAGCGCGTCGTGGGTCCAGGACTCGGTATGACCCAGCGCATCGGTCTTGCTTACCAGGCGGCCGGCGGCGTCCCAGGTCTGATGTTCGACATGGTCGGCGGACGGGTCGCGGCGCAGCAAGGCTTGCAGGGCTTCCAGCGTGGCGGGCAGGTCGCTCGTGGCCAGGTCCAGCGGCCGGGCCAACTGCTCGCGCTGCAGCAGGCGGCCCAGCGCATCGTAACGGCTGGCGGTGACGTTGCCCAGCGCGTCCACGGTGGCCGCGATGCGGCCGGCGGCATCGACGTACTGGCGGCTGCCGCGGTCCTGCGCGGCGTCGGGCGCGATGCGGCTGGCGATGGCGGCCAGGCGGGCCGCGATGGCTATCGTGCCGCTGGCTTGCGGGCTGCCGCCGGGCGATGTGCCGCCTTGCGCATCGATGGCCGTAAGCGCTTGCGTATCCAGCGTGTTCGCATGGGCGGTGCTGGCGATGCGCTGTCCCAGGCCGTCGTAGCGGTAGGCGGTGACGGCGCCTTCGGCATCGATGGCAAACAGCAGGCGGTTGGCTGCGTCGTACGCCTGGCGGCTGATGCGGTCGGCCGTGGCATCGGGCTGCACGGCCTGGCGCAGCGCGTCGGCCGACCGGGGCGGCATCGCGGCCGCGGGCGGCGCGACTGGCCGGGCATGGCGCGCAATGCGCAGCACATTGCCGTTGGCGTCGCGCTGCCAGGCAGTGACGCCGCCCAGCGCGTCGACTTCCCACAGCAGCTGGTTGGCGGCGTCGTAGGCGCGGTCGGTGAGGCGGTCGGCGGCGCTGGCGGCAACGGTGGCCGGGTCCTGGCCGGCTGCGAGGGCAGTGGCGTGGGCGATGCTGCGCAGCAGGTTGCCGTTGGCGTCGTAGGCATAGCAGGTCACCGCGCCGACGCCGTCGACATGCAGGGTGACGCGGTTGGCGGCGTCGTAGCGGTACTGGTCGGCGCGGTCGGCGCTGCTGGCGATGCGCTCGGCAATGCTGGCGAGGTGGTCAGTGTTACTGGCAATGTCATTGCTCGCGCCCATAATGCGGCTGGCATCGGTGGCTAGGAAGGTCAGCGCCAAATTAGGATCGACCGGCGTGGCATAGGCGGTGCGCGACAGCAGGTTGCCGTTGGCGTCGTAGCGCTGCAGCGTCAGCGCGCCGACGCCGTCGATGCTGGCGATGGCCCGGTTGGCCGCGTCGTACAGCGTGCGCAGGCGCTGGTCGTGCGCGTCGTCGGGCTGCACGGCGGGCATCGTGCCGGGACGCCAACTGGCCAGGGCGACCGGTCCGGCATAGGCACGGCGCTCGACGACGTTGCCGTTGCCGTCGTAGCGATAAGCCACTACCGCGCCGGCGCCATCGACGGTGGCGGCCAGGCGGCCGTCGCGGTCGTGGATGCGGTGGCTGGCCTGGTCGCTGGGATCGGCATGGAGGCGTGCTGCGATGTCGGCAAGGCTCGCGGCCAGCGGCAGGCCGTCGAGCACGATGGCCTGCGCATAAGCCACCGTGGCGGCGATGCGGCCGTTCGGGTCGTAGCGGGTAATGAGCACGCCGCCTTCGGCATCGACGCTGGCCACCAGCCGGTTTTCGCCGTCGTAGGCATAGCGGCTGACGCGGCCGTTGGCATCGGTCTTCGTGACCATATTGCCGTTGGCGTCATAGGCATAACGGGTGGTCAGGGCGAGGCCGTCCGGGTCGACCGTTTCGCTAATGCGCCGGCCCAGGTTGTCGTAGGCATAGCGGGTGGTGGCGCCGTTCGGGTCGGTCACGCCGAGTTCCTGGCCACGGCTGTTCCAGTTGAACCGGGTGTTCAGCGCCAGGCCATCGGGGTCGCGTACCTGTTCACGCAACTGGCCAAGCGCGTCGTAGTGGTAGGTGGTGGCGATGCCATTGGCATCGGTGCTGCGCACCATGCGGCCCAGCGCGTCATGGACATAGGTTGTGGCCAGCGCCAGGCCGCCCGGATCGACGATGCGCGACAGCATGCGGTTGGCGGCGTCATACGCCAGCACGGTGCGGGTGCCATTGCCATCGACGGTTTCGATCAGGCGGTCGCCGGCGTCGAAGCGTTGCGTGGTGACTGCCAGTGCTGTGGCAGTTGAGACCAGGTTGCCATTGCGGTCGTAGGTAGAGGTGGTGACATTGCCGTTGCCGTCCACCACGCGCTGTGTCTGACCATGGCGGTTCATCACCGTTGTGACGGTGATGCCTTCAGGCGTGGTCACTGTGCTGGAACGGGCGGCATGGTCGTAGGCGATGCGGGTGGTGTTGCCCAGCGCATCGGTGCGGCTGATGGTGCGCGAGAAGGCGTCGTAGCCGGTGGCGAACACGGCGCTGGTGGCATCCACCGTTTGCACCATGCGGCCGAGACGGTCGTAGCGCTGCTCGCGCAGGTTGCCGTTGGCATCGGTGCGGCGAATGGCGCGGCCGAAGGCGTCGTACTCGGTGCGCGTGGCAGCGCGCAGGCCAGTGGCGTCGCGCAGGGTGGAGGTCAGCAGGCCGCGACGGTCGTAGCGGCTTTGCTCGACGATGTCGCCGTTCTCGGTGCCGATGGTGGTCTTGCCGATCAGCTGGCCAAAGGTGCTGTAGCGGCTGGCGATGCGCTGGCCCAGGGCATTGGTGATCTCCAGCAGGCGGCCGGCGCGGTCGTAGCGGTAGATGGTGTTGCTGTCGGCGCCGGGCGTGGCCAGGGATGCCATCATCGTTGGGATGCCGGTGTTGCGCGGCGCATCGAGCAGGCCGCCCTGCAGGCTGGCAAGCTGCGTACTGGTAAGTCGTGTTGCATAACGGGTCAGCATCAGTTCGCGGCCGAGGGCGTCGTACTGGTGGGCCTGCACCTCGCCTGCGGCATTGACGGCGTAGCGCAGCTGGCCGTCGGCATCGTAATAGAACACGTCGCGGTTGCCGTTGGCATCGGTGCGGGTCAGCAGGCGGCCGGCGGCGTCGTATTGATAGCGCACGGCATGCTGCTGCCAGATCGCCTCGGTCTGTTCCGGGCTCGGGTTGGCCAGTGTCGCCAGCGCGGCATTGCCTTCGCCGGAGAGTTCGGCCAGCAGCCGGCCCTGCAGGTCGTAGCGGCGGGTCTGCACCCGCGCTTCGTCGCTGCCGGCGGCCAGCGTGGTCTGTACCAGGCGGCCCATGCTGTCGTACTGGTAGCGGGTGACGGTGCCGCTGTAGTCAGTGCTGGCGATGACGCGGTCGAGCAGGTCGTAACGCCAGGTCTGGATGCCATCGGCGCTGCCGGGTTCAGGACGCCAGCTTGCGGCGATGCCGCCGGCAACCAGCATGGCGCGCTGGGTATCCGTGAGCGCGCGGGCATGGCGAGTGCTGCCGGTGCGGTTGCCATTGCCGTCGTAGCGGTGGCTGGTGAGATAGCCTTCGCCATCGATCTCGGCGGTGAGCTGGCCGCGGGCGTCAAGGATGCGCTGGGTGAGGATGTCGGCGGCGCTGGCGGCGGGGCGCAGCTGCGACAGGGTGCCGTTGGCGCGCAGTGCGGGATCGGTGGCGGTGGCGTAGCGGATCTGCGCGACCTGCTGGCCGGCGGCATCGTAGCGCCATTCCTGCAAATAGCCCTCGGCATCGAGCGTGGCGCGCAGCAGGCCATCGTTGTCATACAGCCGGCGGGTGACGCGGTCGTCGGTGGAGGCGGCGGGCAGCAGTTGCGCCAGCGTCGTTTGGGCGGTCAGGGTGGATACGTCGATTGCATTGGCATACGCAATGGTGCGGACCACGCGGCTGGCGCCGTCGTATTCGGTGCGGGTCAGCAGGCCTTCGGCGTCGATTTCGGCGGCCAGGCGGTTGGCGGCGTCGTAGAGGTGCCAGCTGCGGCTGTCGTCGGGATGCGCGGGCGGGCGCAGGCGGGCCAGCGCATCCGGCGGCAGCACGGCCTGCAAGTCGCCCGCTACCGCCGTGGCATGGCGGGTAGTCTGCAGCAGCTGGTTGTTATGGTCGTACACATATTCAATCAAACTGCGGTTGCCATCGATCTCCGCCACCAGCCGGCTAGCCTCGTCGTACAGCATCCAGCGTTCCACGCCGGTTGGGTCCGTGCTGTGGCGCAGGCGGCCGTCGGCATCGTAGTCGTAGGTGGTCACGGCTAGCGGCTGGCCGCTGACATCGGTTTGCATCAGGCTGGTCAGGCGGCCGGCGGCATCAAAGGCGCTGACGGTGGAGAGGCCATTGGCCGACCGCAGCGTGGTGCGGCGGCTGGCGTCGTCGTAGCCGGTGGCGGTGAAGTTGCCTTTGGCGTCCTGCATGGCCAGCAGGCGGTTCAGGCCATCGTAGGCATAGCTGGTGACGCCGCCGTTGGGCGAGACGGTCTGCAGCAGGCGGCCGAAGGCGTCGTAGACATACTGGGTGATGTCGGCGGCGGCGCCTGGCTTCCCATTGCCATTGCCGTTAGCGTTGCCAATGCCGTTGCCTACGGCGCCATCGATGGCGTTGCCCACCCCATTGCCCTTGCCATTCGCATTGCCATTGCCGGTGCCGTTGCCCACGCTGTTGCCATTGCCGGTGGTGCTGGCATACAGGTTGGGATTGGCGCCGCCGGCGGTGGCCACGTTCAGGCTGCCATCGGCCGGCACCATCGGGTAGCGCAGCTGCTGCTGCAGCTGGCCCCGGAAGTCGTAGCGATAGTCGGTGCGCACCACCTGGCTGGAATCCTGCGCCGCGGCCCAGGCTGCCAGCATGGCTTCGGTCGGCGCCGCGCCCGTGTAGCCGCCGGCCGAGACCGGCGCGCCCAGGCCCAACGGCGTGGGCGGCAGGGCTTGCGGATAGGCGACCTGCCAGGCGCTGCTGTCGCGATAGGCCGCCGCATAACGCAGCGCGACGATGCGCTGGCCGGTGGCGTTGTAGCGGTACTCGGTGACCCGGCCTTCCGGGCTGACGATGAAGCGCACATGGTTGCGTTTTCCCGCGTCGTAGATCGTGTGGGTGGTCTGCGGCAGGCTGGCCCGGGCCGGCCCGGCGCCATCCGGGTCGGGCGCGACGTACAGGGTTTCGGTCAGCAGCTGGTTCTGGGCGTCGAAGCTGCGCGCTATCACATTGCCGGCGGCGTCGCGCTGCAGGACCTGGTTGCCGTTGGCGTCGTATTCCATCGCGCTGACATGGCCTTCGGCGTCGGTGGCCTGGAGTACGTCGCCGCGGGCGTTGTAGAGAAAGCTTTGCACCTGGGCGCCGCCGGCAATCGCCGGGCCGGTGATGCGCAGCAGCTGGCCCTGGGCGTCGTAGTCATAGCGGGTGGCCAGGCCCAGCGCATCGGTCACCGTGGTGCGGCGGTTGGCCGCGTCATAGGCAAAGCGCATCGTCTCGCCAAGCGCATTGGTGACGCTGGCCACGCGGATGTCGTTGCCGCTGCCGATATAGGCAATCGTGAGGCTGCTGCCGTCGCTTTGGCGGATGGACGTGATGCGCTCGCTCGGGCCGTCGTAGGCATAGCGGGTGGTGTAGACGCGGCCATCGGCGATGCTGCCGTCCTCGGGCGTGAGGTCGACCGTGACGGTGTCGAGACGCCCGAAGCTGTCATGGCCATAGCGCACCCGCACCGTCTGGGCGGTGCCATTGGCATCGATGGTGACGCTGCGCACCTGGGCCAGCAGGCGGTTGCGGTAATCGTAATAGACGGTTTCGCCGCTGCTGTTGGCCACCGACTGCACCTGGCCCTCCTTGTTGTAGAGGAAGGCCAGCGCATTGCCGTCGGTGTCCTGGCGGCGCACCAGCTGCCACTGGTCCTGGTAGCGGGCGTAGTACTCGGTGGTGCCGGTGTCGCCATCGGTCCAGACCAGCTGGTTGTCGCGGTAGCGCAGGGTGTCGTAGGCGCCGGCGCCGCTGGTGCTCAGATACAGGCGGCGGGTGGCGTCGTAGGCATAGCGGTCCTCGCTGCCGTCGGCATCCTTTCTGACGATGCTGCTGTTGCGCTGGCCGATGGCGCCGAAGGTGGCAAGGCGCGGCGGCTGCAAGCCGGGCAGGCGGAAGTCGCCGGCGAGGTGTTCCTGGCTGTTGTAGGTGCGCTGGCTGGCGCTCCACAGGCCGGAGCCGGCGAGGGCGTCGTCCTGGTTCTGGAGGATGAGGTTGCCGTTGGCGACATTGACGGTGACGCGGTCGGTGCCGCGGCCCAGGGTGGCAGTGCCGGCGACGCCGCGGGCGCCGAGGGTGGCTAAGGACGTGAGATTGAGGCCAAGACTGTTGCCGGCGACGAGAGCGACCATGAGGGTTCCTGTACGTAAGGGACAGAGCACGACGACGCCGGCAGGCCAGCATCGTCAAACGGTGTTCGGGCCGGGAAGCGGGCAGGGTGGCTGCACCACGTAAGGAATGGCCATTGGCGGCAGCATCAACGGCACGCGCCGGAACATATGCAGCTATTCAGGCGATGCGGCCGGGACTTTAGCGGTGGCGTGCAAATAGCGGGCGGTAGGGGAACGCGGGTGCTGCGGGGCGGAATTGGCCGTGGTGGGACAGGGGCCGCCACGAAGGAGAGGAACGGGAAAAGCGGCGTGTAGAGCGTGTTCTGTTGGCGAACGCTATTTTGCCGGGATACTGAAAATCAGGTCTTCACGGAGGGGTGGGAGCCGGATGCATGGGCAGGACTGCCCCGGATTCAGGATGCAGAGACGGCTGTGCCGTAGCTGGTGGGGTAGGCGCAATGCATTGCTATCGGCAGGTCGGCGGTCTGGTGGAATTCCCTGCGGGGTATTCCACCAGAATGCTACGGATGCTATGAAGGCCGGGGCAATAACCCTTCAGGGCATTGCACCGGATGAGGCTTATCGACTTACCAGCACCGCCACCGGCCTTTCGCCCAGCAGCGTTGCCAGCGGCAGGGTCTGTGCTCCGCCTTGCACCGTGCGATCCGACAGCGCATCGGTCCACTGCGCGACCACCTCGGGCAGCAACAGTTCGGTATCGCCCCATTCGTCCGAGCCGGGCTGCGGCCCCTGGGCGGGCAGGCGCAGGGCGGCTACCAGCAGGGTGCGGCCCTGGTGACGGCGCAGGAAGGCCACCACGTGCCCGGATTTGGCGCCGCGCGCCTGCAGCGGGATGTAATCGCCCTCGTCGAACAGCGCCGGGTGTTCAGCGCGCAGCTGCAGCACCCGCTGTATCAGCGGCTGCTTGATCTGCGCCTTCTGCCACAGCATGCGGTCGAAGTCCTGCTGCGTATCGGCAGCGGCCAAGGCGCTGCGGCGGGCGTCGTAGTCGACCAGCCGGCGGTTGTCGGGGTCGACCAGGCTCAGGTCCCAGAACTCGGCGCCCTGGTACAGGTCGGGCACGCCGGGCGAGGTCAGGCGCAGCACGGTTTGCGTCAGGCTGTTGCACACGCCCGGCAAGGCCAGGCGGTCGACCCAGGTGCGCAGGTCGCGGATGAAGGGCGCGCAGCTGGCGCCATCCATCAGGCGCATCAGGAAGTCGCGGCTGCCCTGTTCATAGGCGGCGTTGGGCATGACCCAGCTGGTCTGGCGCTTGGCTTCGCGGCTGGCCTTTTCCTGCCAGTCGGCGACCCGCTCGGCATACGCCCTTAGGCCGTCATGGTCTTCCGGCGCCAGGTGCAGCGGCCAGGCGCCGACGATCATCTGGTACAGCATGGCCTGGTCGGCCGCGGACGGGGCGAACTGGCCGGCGCCGAGGTCCACCCGCAACGGCTGGTGCTGCGTCATCCACTTGCGCACCGATTCGCTCCACGCCTGCGGCAGCTCCGACAGCACGGCCAGGCGGGCGCGCACGTCCTCGCCGCGCTTGTGGTCGTGGGTGGCGGTAGCCAGCAGGGTATGCGGGAAGTCGCGCAGGCGCTGCAGGTTGGCGTTGTGGAATGCCTCCACGCTGAACGCGAAGCGGCCGGGGTCGCCGCCGACCTCGTTGCGCGACAAGAGGCGGCCATAGCGGTAGAAGGCGGTGTCTTCCACCGACTTCGCGGCCAGCGGCGGCGTCAGCTGCTGGAAGCGGGTGATGGCGCGCAGGCGCAGCGCCCGGGCGCCGGCGTCGGCGATGGAGGAAGGCGTCTCGCCGCCCAGCCAGCGCGCCAGCAGGTCAAGGAGCGGCTGGTCGGCCGCGCGCACGCGCGGGCGGGCCTCGTCCAGCGCGGTCTGCAGCAGGGCCTGGTCTTCGTGGTCGCGGCCGTCGTCATGCACATAGGTGCGGTAGGCCGGGAAGGTGACCAGCAGCTCGGTCAGCACCCGCCGTATCGACGAGGCCGACACGTCGCGGGTGGCGAGGTCGCTGCGCGCCACCGCATGCAGCGCGCGCACCAGCGCGTCGGTCTCGCCGACGAAGTTCTCGGCCAGCAGCTGGCGGCGCGCGGTCTGCACATGGGTGTCGAAGTCGCGGGCGTCGCCGCTGACTTCCACCCACAGGTGCTGCAGCGCGTCGGCGCCGCGCGCATCGTGCAGCACGCCGCTGACCTGGTCCATGAATTCATAGCCGGTGGTGCCATGCACCTTCCAGCCGGTGCGCACCGTCTCGTCGCCGGTCAGGATCTTTTCGATCACGATGTAGGGCGCGCCGCCGGGCGCATCGGGCGGGCGCTGGTCAGTCAAAGCTTCCAGCTTCTCGCGCAGCCTGCGGCAGTAGTGCGCGGGGCGCGCCATGCCGTCGACATGGTCGACCCGTACGCCGTCGATCACGCCTTCGGCGTACAGCCGCAGGATGCAGGCATGGGTGGCGTCGAATACATCGTCATCCTCGACCCGCACGCCAGCCAGGTCGCTGACCTCGAAGAAGCGCCGCCAGTTGATTTCCTCGGCCGCGTTGCGCCACCAAGTCAGGCGGTAATGCTGCTGCTCCAGCAGCGCATGCAGCCGCTGCAGGCCGTCCGGCGTGTCGACCGCATAATGCGCCAGCACCCGTTCCAGCGCGGCGCGGCCGTCTGGCTTGGACCACAGGCTGCGCAGCATCGCGCGGTTGGCCTCATGCTGGCGCAGCGCCGCATCGGCGCCGGCCTGGTCGTCCTGCGCGTCGCGCATCGACGCGGCCGTCTCGCACAGCGCCGGGTCCGACGCCAGCACCTGGGCGTAGGTCGATGGCGCCATCGGGAAGCGGTGGTCGTAATGGGCGAACCAGAAGCCTCCGGTGGCGTCGTCGAAGCGCAGTTCGATCTGGCCGTCTTTCAACGCATCGCCATACTGGGCGCCAAGGAAGGGCAGCAAGATCTTGCCCTTTAACGCCGGGTCGGGCGAGTTCCAGTCGATGTCGAACCAGTGGGCATAGCGACTGCCCGCGCCCCATTCGAGCACGTCCAGCCACCACGGGTTTTCCGGGCCACCCACGCCCATGTGGTTGGGCACGATGTCCAGCAGCAGGCCCATGCCGCGCTGGCGCAGCCTGGCCACCAGCTTCTTCAGCGCTTCCTCGCCGCCCAGCGCGGGGCTGATGCGGGTCGGGTCGATGATGTCGTAGCCATGGGTCGAACCCTTGCGGGCCGACAGCAGCGGCGACGCATACAGGTGGCTGATGCCGAGGCCGGCGTAATAGTCGACCACGCCGAGCGCATCGCCCAGGGTGAAGTCGCTGTTGAACTGCAGGCGCGCAGTGGCGCGGGGGATGCTCATTCGGTGCGCTCCGGCGCTTGTCTGGTGTGGTTGAGAATATCGGTGCGCGCAATCACGGCGGCATCGTTGAACATGGTGTCGACGCTGCCCGGCATGCGACGGCGCCAGTTCGGGTGCTGGTCGGTGGTGCCGGGCAGGTTGGGCGCTTCGGCCAGGCCCAGCAGGTCCTCGATCGGGATCATCGCCAGCGGCGCCGGCGTCATGCCGACATAGGCGATCGCATGCTCGATCGGCGGATGCTCGGGCGGCGGCGGCTGCAGGCCCTCATGCTCGGACAGCACGCCGGCCTCGGCCATGGACTGCCACAGCGATATGCGTTCGCCGTTGCGGATCTCGCGCTCGCCGGCTTCGCTGGCATTCGGCCCCAGCATGTCGAGCCGGGCGCGCCAGTCGATGTCGCGCGCCTGCCACCAGCCGGCGATGGTCGGCAGGTCGTGGGTTGTGGTGGTGGCCATCGCTTCCTGCGACCAGGCATTGGGCGGCAGGAAGCGGCTGTCGCGGCGCTGGAACCACAGCACCCGGATGCCAAGGATGCCGGCGCCGGCCAGCCGCTCGCCGAAGCCCGGCGGTATCGTGCCCAGGTCTTCGCCGATGACGATGCCGCGGTGGCGCCAGCTCTCCAGCGCGATCAGGCGCAGCAGGTCGTCGAACGGAAAGCGCAGGTAGGCGCCCTCGGTCGAGGAAAAGCCGTCCGGCACCAGCCACATCCGGGTCAGGCCCAGCACATGGTCGATGCGCACGCCGCCGGCATGGCGGAAGGCCGAGCGCAGCATTTCGAGATAGGCCTGGAAGCCATGGCGGCGCAGCGCCACCGGCGAGAATGCGCCCAGGCCCCAGTTCTGGCCCAGGGGCGCGAGCACGTCGGGCGGCGCACCGACCGACAGGCCGCCCAGCATCTGCTCGCCGCGGCTCCAGGCCTGGCTGCCGGCCGGGTCGGCGCCCACCGCCAGGTCGCTGATCAGGCCGATCGCCATGCCGGCTTCGCGGGCGGCGATCTGGGCCTGCTGCAGGCCGAGCGCGGCCTGCCACTGGAGGAAGGCATGGAAGCCCACCTCGTCGGCGTGTTCACGCGCGAACTGGTCGATGGCTGCGCCGCGCGGGTCGCGGTATTCCTCGGGCCAGCTGCGCCAGTCGCCGTTCTTTTCCTGGCGGCGCAGCCAGGCATGCATCGCTTCGAAGCGGGCATGGTCTTCCACCGTGTCGCCCTGCTCCTCGCGGAAGGCGGCGAAGGCGGCGCAGGGTGCGCCGCCGGCCTGGCGGAAGCGATCGTACAGCGCGCGCAGCACCTTGAATTTCCAGGCCGAGGAAGCCGGCCAGTCGATCATGTCCAGCGCTTCCAGCCGCTCGCCTTCTTCCACCAGGCCATGCTCGCGCAGCACTTCGGCCAGCACCTCCTCGCCCATCACCGCGGACGGGTCGATGTGCAGCGCATTGAACAGCACCCGGCTCGACGGGCCGTACGGGCTGAAGCGGTTAAGGTCATCGGCGAACATCGCGTGCACCGGGCTGATGGCCACCGCCGATGCGCCGCGGCGCGCGGCCTGCCGCACGAAGCGGGCCAGGCCGCCGAAGTCGCCGATGCCGCCGTCGCCGGGCCGGCGCAGCGAATACAGCTGGGTGGCGATGCCCCACAGCCGCGGCTCGGTGACCGGGGTGCCGGGCAGGGTGGCGGCGGCATCGGCCACGCTGTAGCAGCGCGACGGCGCCACCGCCAGCGTGACCTGGTAGTCGGCTACCTGCAGCTGATGGTAGCCGGGCGTATGCAGCGGCATGATTTCCAGCGCCTGTTCCGGGTCGTCGGAAAAGCGGCCCTCGATCACGCTGCCGTCTTCCAGTTCCACCCGGTAGGGCTTGCTGCGCAGGATGGGATGGCGGCCCAGCGGTATCGCCATGCCGACCTGGGCGGTCAGCAGCGGCGGCAGGGGCCGCGTGGCCCTTTCGGTGGCCAGCGCGGCGATGCTGGCTTCGCAGTCGGCGTCGGTGTCGCCGGGCATGCCCAGCGCGCGCAGCATGGCGCGCATCGACTCCGGCGCCACCGTTTGCGGTGCACCGAAGGCGTCGATCCAGGTTGGCGAGATGCCGGCCATTTCGGCCAGGGCCAGCAGTGCTTCATTGCTCACGATAGTCCTCCGGTGTCAGGTGCGGCTCAGCTGGCGATGCGGGACACGCCCAGCAGTACCGCGCTGTGCGCGGCAACCACGATACGATTGTTGACCACGGCCCGCACGACTGGTTCGTCGCGGGTCGCCGGCCGCGCCAGCGCCTCGGTGGCAGTGCCGCCGCTGGCGCCCGGAGTGTCGGTCGTGGCTGCCATGGCCTGCGCGATCGCCACCTCGGCCTGGGCTTCGGCGCTGGCCACCGCCTCGGCCGCATAGTCGCCCACCTCGATCGGCTCGGCGGCGTCGGCCAGCAGTTCCCATTCCAGCACCGGCTCGGGCAGGATGAATTCCCGGTCTTCCGAATAGGCGTTCATCAGCAGCATCGTGGCCGACACCGGGCCGCCGGGCTCGGCCCGGCCGACGCGGCGCAGGCTCAGCATGCGGCCTTCGGCGAACTGCCACATTTCCGGCGTCATCGGGTTGCCGGACTCGTCGAACCAGCTGGCGTCCATCAGGCCCGGCAGCACTTCGGTGCCGCCGGTATAGAAATGGGTCTGGCGCAGCGTCGGATGGGCGGCGCGGGCGGCCACGCAGCGCCGGGTGAACCTGACCATGGCCTGGCCGGCGTCGCTCTCCAGCGCGCTCCAGTCGAACCAGCCGATCTCGTCGTCATGGCAGTAGGCATTGTTGTTGCCATGCTGGGTGCGGCCGAACTCATCGCCGCCCAGCAGCATCGGCGTGCCATTGGCGAAGAACAGCGTCATGAGCATCGCGCGCTTGACCTTCTCGCGGGTGATGATGATGCCGGGGTCGTCGGTCGGGCCTTCGGCGCCCCAGTTGAAGCTCTGGTTGTCGTTGGCGCCGTCGCGGTTGTCCTCGGCGTTGGCTTCGTTGTGCTTCTCGTTGTAGCTGACCAAGTCGTTCATCGTGAAGCCGTCATGGGCCGTGATGAAGTTGACCGAGGCCCAGGGGCGGCGGCGCCGGTGGCCAAACAGGTCGGCCGAACCCATCAGGCGCGCCGCCAGCGCCGGACGCACGCCGGCGTCGCCCTTCCAGAAGCGGCGCACGTCGTCGCGGTAGGCGCCGTTCCACTCGGCCCAGCCGGGCGGATGCTGGCCGACCTGGTAGCCGCCGGGGCCGATGTCCCACGGCTCGGCAATCATCTTCACCCGCGACAGCACCGGGTCCTGGCGCACCGCGTCGAAGAAGCCGCTGCCCGGGTCGAAGCCATGCGCCTCGCGGCCCAGCGTGACCGAAAGGTCGAAGCGGAAGCCGTCGACGTGCACCTTCTCGACCCAATAGCGCAGCGAGTCCATCACCATCTGCAGCACCCGCGGATGCGACAGGTTGACGGTGTTGCCGCAGCCGGTGTCGTTGATGCAGTGGCGCGGATTGTCCGGCAGCAGCCGGTAGTAGCTGGCATTGTCGAGGCCGCGGAAGGACAGCGTCGGTCCTAGCTCGCTTTCCTCGCAGGTGTGGTTGTAGACCACGTCCATGATGACTTCGATGCCGGCCTTGTGCAGCTGGCGTATCGCCAGGCGCATCTCGTTGAGCGAGCCATCCGACAGGTAGCGCGGCTCGGGGGCGAAGAAGCTCATAGTGTTGTAGCCCCAGTAGTTGCGCAGCTTCTTTTCCAGCAGGCGCCGGTCCTGCAGGAAGGCATGCACCGGCAGCAGCTCGATCGAGGTAATGCCGAGCTTGACCAGGTGGTCGATCATGTACGGATCGGCCAGCGCGGCGAAGGTGCCGCGCGCCTGCTGCTCGATGTGCTCGCAGCGCATGGTCATGCCGCGCAGATGCCCTTCGTAGAACACCGTGCGGTCCCAGGGGATCTCGGGCGAGCGGTCGTTGCCCCAGTTGTAGTAGTCGTCCACCACCACCGACTTGGGCATGAAGGCGGCGCTGTCGCGGCGGTCGAAGGACAGGTCGGCGCGCGAGGATTCGAGCCGGTAGCCATACAGCGCGTCGCTCCAGCGCAGCGCGCCGGCGACCTGCCTGGCATACGGGTCCAGCAGCAGCTTGTTGTGGTTGAAGCGGTGGCCCTGCTCGGGCTGATAGGGGCCATAGGCGCGGTAGCCGTAGAGCTGGCCTGGCTGCACCCGCGGCAGGTAGCCGTGCCAGACTTCATCGGTGCATTCCGGCAGCACGTGGCGCGCAATCTCGCGCCGGCCGGTGGGGTCGAACAGGCACAGCTCGATCTTTTCCGCATGCGCGGAAAACACGGCGAAATTGGTGCCAGAGCCGTCAGGCGTAGCGCCCAGCGGGTAGGGCGATCCCGCGCTCATGCGGGCAGGGGTTCTGGCAAGCGCCATGGTCAGGTACTCCTCTTCAAGATCATTGCGGATAGGGGCGGTAGTGTCAGTTCCAGCGACTGGTCATGGCCATGGCTGCCATGCGGCTGCGCCGTCATGAATTCCGGGTTGCCGGCATTGCTGCCGCCATAGACGGCGGCGTCGGTATTGAGGATGGTTTGCCAGACCGACGGGCTCTGGCCTTCGATGCCGGGCACGCCGACGCGGTAGTGGTGGCGCACCACGGGCGTGAGATTGAGCACGACCAGAAGCGGCTCGTCGCCGACCGCGGCGTCGCCCTGGCGCAGATAGGCATGCACGCTGTTGACGGCGTCGTCGCGCACCACCCAGGCGAAGCCGCGCGGGTCGGCGTCGGCGGTGTGCATGGCCGGCTCGGTGGCGTACACCCGGTTCAGGTCGCGCACCAGGGTATGGATGCCCAGGTGCCGCTCGTCGTCCAGCAGGTGCCAGGGCAGCGCGCCGTCATGGTCCCATTCCTCCCACTGGCCCAGTTCGCTGCCCATGAACAGCAGCTTCTTGCCGGGATGGGTCCACATGAAGCCGAGATAGGCGCGCAGCGTGGCGCGCTTCTGCCATTCGTCGCCCGGCATCTTGGCCAGCAGCGAATGCTTGCCATAGACCACCTCGTCATGCGACACCGGCAGCACATAACGCTCGCTCCAGGCGTAGCTGATGCTGTGCATCAGCTCGCCGTGGTGGTACTGGCGGTACAGCGGATCGCGTTCGATGTACTGCAGCGTGTCGTGCATCCAGCCCATGTTCCACTTGTAGGTGAAGCCCAGGCCGCCCTGGTCCACCGGCGCGGTCACGCCGGGCCAGGAGGTGGATTCCTCGGCAATCATCAGCGCGCCGGGACAGCGCTGCTGCACCACGGTGTTGAGTTCCTTCAGGAAGGCGACCGCCTCCAGGTTCTCGCGGCCGCCGTGGATGTTGGGTATCCATTCGCCGGGCTTCCTGCTGTAGTCGCGGTACAGCATGGAGGCCACCGCGTCGACCCGCAGGCCGTCGATGTGGTACTGCTCCAGCCATTCCATCGCGCCCGAGATCAGGAAGTCGCGCACTTCGTTGCGGCCGAAGTTGTAGATCAGGGTGTTCCAGTCGTGGTGAAAGCCTTCGCGCGGGTCTTCGTGCTCGTACTGCGCGCTGCCGTCGAAGCGGGCAATGCCGTGCGCGTCGGACGGGAAGTGCGCCGGCACCCAGTCCAGCAGCACGCCCAGGCCGGCCGCGTGGCAGCGGTCGACGAAACGGGCGAAGGCTTCCGGCGGGCCGAAGCGCGCAGTCGGCGCATACTGCGCCAGCGGCTGGTAGCCCCACGAGCCGCCGAACGGATGCTCCATCACGGGCAGCATCTGCACATGGGTGAAGCCGAGGTCGGTGACATACGGGATCAGGCGGTCGCCCAGTTCGTCCCAGGTCAGGCTGCGGTTGGACTCGTTGGCGTCGCGCTGCCAGGAGCCGGCATGCATTTCATAGATGGAGATCGGCGTGTCGGGGGTGTCGCGGCTGGCGCGTGAGGCCATCCAGGCCTCGTCGTTCCACACATGCACCTGCAGCGGCGCGACGATGGAGGCGGTGGACGGCGGCACCTCGGTGGCGCGTGCGACCGGGTCGGCCTTCTGCGGCAGCAGGTGGCCGGAGGCCGACAGCAGCTCGTACTTGTAGCGCTCGCCGACGCCGATGCGCGGAATGAACAGTTCCCACACGCCGGCTTCATGGCGCAGCCGCATCGGATTGCGGCGGCCGTCCCACAGGTTGAAGTCGCCCACCACCGATACCCGCTGCGCGCTTGGCGCCCAGACCGCGAAGCGGGTGCCGGCCACGCCGTTGACGGTCATTGGCTGCGCGCCCAGGCAGCGGCCCAGGCGGTAATGCACGCCGCCGGAAAGCAGGCCGAGTTCATGGTCGGACAGCAGGAGGCCGAAGGAATACGGGTCCTCGGTCTCGAACATGGTTTCATTGCCGCTGGCATCCGGCCACCAGATGCGCAGCCGGTAGGCCTGCCCCAGCCGCATGCGGGCCGGCGTGCCGACGAACATGCCGCGCGCATCGACCTGGGTGAAGTCGGCCAGCAGGCCGCCGCGCAGGCCGATCGCCTGCACCCGCAGCGCGCCGGGCTGCCAGGTGCGGATCTGCAGCCGACGTCCGACCTGGTGCGGGCCGAGCAGCGAAAACGGGTCATGCAGCCGGCCTTCGGCCAGTGCATCGATCAGATGGGTGGGGATGCGGTTTTCCGCGGGCGAAACCGGGGCTCGCCTTTCCTGTTCAATTTCTTGCTGCATGGATTCCTCGACATGATCTGGTTGCTGCGTCGCAAAAACCGGGCCACCGGCCTGCGGGTGCGTTGGCGCCATGCGCTCTCACTTCAGGCCCGCTTGTACAGGGTCGCCGCTTCGTCGGCGGCCGCACTGCGCGGCAGCAAGGTGTTCTCAAAGAGTGCGCGGGCATGGGCGGGCGCGATGTCGGCATACATGCGGATGTACTTGCGCACCGGGCCGTACCAGGAAAAGTCGGCCTGCATCGCATTGCGCTGCAGGCGCTGCCAGCAACTGCCCTGGCCGTACAGCGCAAGCGCGCGTTCCATCGCCCGCACCATGTCGTCGGCGCCTTCGCCGTCGAACAGCACGCCGTTGGCCAGTTCATGCGGCGCATCCGGCTCGCCGGCGTCGGACACGGTGTCGCACAGGCCGCCCACCCTGGATACGACCGGGATGGTGCCATACAGCATCGCGTAGATGGGCGTCAGGCCGAACGGTTCGAAGCGGGTGCCATGCAGCAGCATGTCGGCGCCGGCATGCAGCGCATGGGCCATTTTCTCGTCATAACCGATCTGCACCGCCACCCGGCCAGGCCAGTCGGCCGCCAGCTGGCGGAAGCGCGCTTCATACGCATGGTCGCCACGCCCCAGCACCACCACCTGCAGGCGGCTGTGGTCGGCCAGGAGGCGCGGCAAGGCATCGAGCGCCACGTCGGCCATCTTCTGGTGGGTGATGCGGCTGCCCAGCGCCACCAGCGGCGCGAACGGCTCGACCGGCAGGCCGCACAGCCGCTGCAGCTCGCGCTTGCAGGCCGCCTTGCCGGCCAGGTCGTCGGCGCTGAAGTCGCGTGTCGTGAGCGGGTCGTGCGCCGGGTTCCAGGCGCCGGTGTCGACGCCGTTGGGGATGGCCAGCAGCGCGTCGCGCCGCGCATTCAACAGGCCGTCCAGGCCGTGGCCGAAGCGCGGCGTCAGGATTTCCTGCGCATAGGTGTCGCTGACGGCGGTGATGCGGTCGGCGCACAGGATGCCGGCCTTCATGAAACTGAGCTTGCCCCAGAACTCCACGCCGTCGGCATGCAGCATGTCGGCCGGCACGCCCAGCCTGTCGGCGTGCGCCATGTCGACATTGCCCTGGAAGGCGAGGTTGTGGATGGTCAGCGCGGAACCGACGGTATCGATGCCCTGCGCCTTGAGCAGCAGCGGAATCAGGCCGGCATGCCAGTCGTTGGCATGCACCACATGCGGCGCGGGCAGCATGGTCCGGCCGGCGCAGATGCGGACGGCGGCATGGGCCAGGTCGCCGAAGGCCAGCGCATTGTCGTCGTACTCGAGGCCGTCGTCATTGACGTAGGGGTCGCCGCTGCGGCTCTTGAAGCGCTCGGTGTCGAGCAGCAGCACCGGCACATTGGCGCCGGGCATGCGGCCCAGGAGCAGCCGGCCGGCGCCGCCGGGCAGGTCGTCGATCACGGGGCCGATCTGGCGCAGCCCGATCGCATTGGCAAGCGCAGCCGGATAGCCGGGCATCAGGATGGTGGCGTCCACGCCGTGTTCGATCAGCACGGCGCCAAGCGCCGTGATCACATCCGCCAACCCGCCGGTCTTGACCAGCGGTACCGCCTCCGATGCAACGAGCAATACCCGCGCTCTCCCCATGTAACTCCCCTTGTTTGATTGAATGTTTGCCGGCTAATGGCGGTTGGCCGCTTGTTGATACCGGTCGTATGCCTGGCAGATTCGCAACTCTATTGAGAATATTGCCACTTCGCTATCGGCGGGGGCCGCATACGCCTGTGGGAGTTTTCCTACAGGGGAAGATTTCCGGCACGCCTACACGCTTCTGCGAGGGCGTTGCCTTCCTGTACGGATGCCGAATGCGGGGACGGCGGGGCTTGACGGGGCTGAACCAGCCGGCGCGCCCGGCTGAAAACCCGCAGCGGAAAGTCCGCGCGGCGGCTTACGGAAGGCGGTGCATGGCCGGGAGATGCCGCCGCCGCAATGGGCTGGGTTGCTGCGGGTATTGCTGGGGTAATGGGCCTTTGGCGTCCGGCTTCAGGCCAGCATCATCCACGTGCCCGCAAGCGCAATGCCGAGTCCGGCAGCACGGCTGGCGAGCTGGCCGGCATGCCTGGCGGCCAGCATGCCGGCCAGGTGCAGCATGGCGGTGGCAGCGGAAAAGCCAAGGAAGTAGGCGAGGGTGGAACCATCGGCCGGTATTTCCAGGCCATGCGCCTGGCCATGGGCCAGCGCGAAGGCGGCAAGCAGCAGGCCGCCGGCCCATGCCGGCATGCGCACTGAAAACACGGTCAGCATGCCCAGGGCGACCACGGACAGGCCGATCAGGCCTTCCATGCCGGCCAGTGCCACGCCGCCGGCGGCCGCCAGCGCGCCCAGCAGCATGGCCAGCGGGAACAGCGCCGGCAGCCAGCGCCTGGCTCTCGGGTTCTGCGCCGCGGCCCACAGGCCGACGGCGACCATGGCCAGCAGATGGTCTGCTCCGGAAAGCGGATGCAGCAGGCCGGCCAGCAATCCCGCGGCATGCATGCCGTCATGCGCCATGGCGGGGCTGGCAAGCAGCGCCATGGCGGTGCATGACAGGCCGATATGCAATTTTTTGGTGCGTTTTTCGCTTGTTTTGATCATCTTGTTCATTCTGTGTATTGGAATTGGCTTTATTTTGCATTGCTTGGGCAGCCGCGGCCGACCCTGCCTGTTGCATAGCAAGAGCTGCGCCGGCCGCCATGCCCTCGCCTGCTGGCACGACGGTTTCCCTGGACGCGTTCGTTGACGGTTTTGGCACATCGCAAACCCGTTGCGCATTACCGGAACCTGCACCGGGTGCGCCGTCCAATTTGCTGGCAGGGAGCGCCATGCCAGCGTTCCCTATTTTTAATCACCCACGCTGGAGCCCGGATGCCACAGCACGCCGCAACCCAGGTCGAACCGCCGCGTTTCGTCCAGATCGAACCCGTAGGCCAATGCAATCTGCGTTGCCGCATGTGCCCCATCTCCCTGCGTCCCGAAAGCCAGCCCGGCCAGCCGCCGGCGCTGATGGACATGGCTGTGTTTACCCGGCTGATCGAGCAATTCGGCGGCATCGAGGAGTTGCACCTGCAGGGGCTGGGCGAGCCGCTGATGCATCCGCGCTTCTTTGAGATGGTGGCGCATGCGGCGCAGCGTGGCATACGGGTGTCGACCAACACCAACATGACCCTGATGACCGACGCGCGCGCCGCCGAGTGCGTGGCCAGCGGCCTGCATACGCTGCATGCCTCGCTGGACGGCGCGCATGCGGCCAGCTATGAGGCGATCCGCCTGCGCGCCTCGTTCGACAAGGTGATGCGCAACCTGCGCCGGCTGATGGCGGCCCGGCGGGCGACCGGCAGCATGCTGCCGCAGGTAAAGCTGGTGGCGGTGGTAATGCGCATGAACCTGGACGAGTTGCCGGCCCTGGTGCGGCTGGCCGGCGACGAGGGCGTGGAGAACCTGTCGGTGCAGCATCTGTGCCATGACTTCGGCGAGGACAGCCTGCCGGCGCAGTACCAGCCGATGCGCGCCTTCATCAATGGTCAGACGCTGCTGCGGGATGAGCGCGCCAGAATCGACGCGGTATTCGATGCGGCCCGCGCCGAGGCAGGGCGGCTGGGTGTCGCACTGCGCCTGCCCAATCTGACGCCGCGCCGCCACGCGCCCGACGTGCCGGGACGAACACGCTGCGACTGGCCCTGGCGCGGCGCCTACATCAGCTATGACGGCCGCGCCATGCCCTGCTGCATGGTGGCCACGCCGGATCGCATCCATTTCGGCAACATGGCCGAGGAGGGCGTGGCGGCGGTCTGGAACAATGCGGGCTATGCCGCCTTTCGAGAGGCTCTGTCTTCGGATACGCCGCCGCAGGTGTGCAGCAGCTGTGCGGTCTACAGCGGGACTTTCTAGGCTGCCGCCGGGCTGTTTTTCTTCGCTTAGCGGGAGACAGGGTGCCGTTGCTTTTGAAGTACGCGCAGCGACAGTTGCAGTTGCAGTTGCGGTTGCAGTTGCCGTTGCAGTGGCTTTTGAAGTGGCAGTGAAATCCCGTTGAGCGCGCCGTGTCAGCGGTGCCCGGAGCGGGAAAAGGTGCGGCGTCTGTCTGAGCGCCGCGCAGCGGAGCGAGTTTAGCCGCGCCCCGCTCCGGGTACCGCTGGCACGGGAACCCCCGCGCAGCGGGGGCGCGATCACCGGGTCGCCTTTTTTTGGTTACTTTTTTTGGCGAAGCAAAAAAAGTGACCCGGCCGCCGGGACGGACTCCCGGCTTGTCTCCACGGCAGTGCAGCCGCCTTGCGTCACCCGGCAACGCACGGGCAGCACTGTCGGTGTTGTCGTTCGACGTTCGTATTGAAACTTCAAACGTCAAAAGCCACTGCTGCTTCGCAGTGACGTCTTTACGGCGGGTGAAACAACGCGAAAGCACTATCGTCATGACCAGGCCGGGTGTTCGCCCCGGCAGGCGACCTACTTCTTTTGCTTCGCCAAAAGAAGTAGGCAAGAAAAGGCGACCCGGTGATCGCGCCCTCGCTGCGCGAGGGTCCCCGTGCCGTCGATGCATGGAGCGGGGCGCGGCTAAACTCGCCAAGCTGCGCTTGGCTCAGACAGACGCCGCACCTTTTCCCGCTCCACGCACCGACGTCACGGCGCGCTCAACGGGACTTAATTGCAACGGCAACTTCAAAATCCACTGCAACCGCAACCGCAACCGCAACCGCAACGGCAACGGCAACGGCAACGGCAGAAGCCACCGCCACCGCAACCGCCTGCAGACACGCCACCTGCCCGCGGCACCCCCTCCCCGTTATGCCGCCTCGCGCCGGCTTTCCAGCAGCGCCAGCACCGCCAGCTCCTCCATCTTCAACGCATGCGGATCATCAGCCGGCGTCTTCATCGACTTCATCAGCGTGTCCCAGGTTTCATGCATGATGCCCTGCAGGTAGCAGTCCAGCACCGCCGGGTGGACATAGCATTTGCGGCATACCGCCGGCGTATTGCCGAGCCGCTTGGAAACGCTGGAAATGGCCTGCACGATGTTCTTCTTCGCATCGGCCTCGGACTCCGCCGCGCGCAGCGCCTGCAGTTCCAGCGCCGCCAGCATCGTGCCCGACCAGGTGCGGAAATCCTTGGCGGTGTAGTCCGCGTCGGTCAGGCTGCGCAGGTAGTCGTTGACGTCGGCCGAGTCGATGGTATGCCGCTCGCCATCCTCGCCGATGTACTGGAACAGTTCCTGGCCGGGCAGGTCGCGGATGCGCTTGATGATGCGCGCCAGCTTTGGGTCGCGCAGCCGTATCGTGTGCTCGACGCCGCTCTTGCCGCGGAAATGAAACTCCACTTCGCGCCCGCTGATGTCGACATGCCGGTTGCGCAGCGTGGTCAGCCCGAACGACTTGTTGGTGCGCGCATATTCCTCGTTGCCGATGCGGATCATGGTGTCCTGCAGCAGCTGCACCACGGTCGCCAGCACCTTCTCGCGCGGCAGCCCCGGCCGTGCCAGGTCTTCATTGACCCTGGCGCGGATGCGCGGCAGCGCGCGGCCGAAGCTCAGCATCCTTTCGTACTTGGATTCGTCGCGCACGCTGCGCCACTGCGCGTGATAGCGGTACTGCTTGCGCCGCTTCGCGTCGCGGCCGGTGGCCTGGATGTGGCCGTTGGCAAGCGGACAGATCCAGACTTCGGTCCAGGCCGGCGGGATGGCCAGCGCGCGGATGCGCTTGAGCGTGTCCTCGTCGCGCACCGGCTTGCCGTCCGGCCCGGCATAACGGAAGCCGGCGCGGGCCTTGTGGCGGGTAATGCCGGGCTTGCCGTCGTCGACATAGCGCAGGCCGACTTTGCGTGCGACCGCCGGCGCATTTTCCGAGGGGGCGGCGATGCCGGCTGCGGTCTTGGACAGGGATTTCATGATGGCTGTGCGATGCGAAGGGATAGGCCTTGTGTGTAGCACACCCCGCGCCCAGCCGTGGGCAGCGCCAAGCAGGATCATGGATCGCGAGCAATCCCGCAATGCAGCAAGCAGCTCGGCGCAAGATGCCGCGGCAAGCCGTCGCCGTTGCATCGCCGGCTGGCTCGCGCCCGTGTTACTGCCCCGAGTAGGCGCCGATATCCAGCGCGCCGCCGTTGCGCAGCCGGCTGCCGGCGATATGCGCATATTCCCGCAGCGACGTCAGCGCCACGCCGCTCGGGCTGAAGCCGGCCGCGCTGCCGGCGCCGATGAAGGGCGCGCCGGCGGCAGGCCGCAGGTCGTAGGCGGCGCGGTTGACGAAGGCCGGCGCAAGCGACCGGTAATTCGTCTGCAGCAGCGCATTGCCCTGGCTGGTGAGGCTGCCGGTGCCGGCGAAGATGTTGTTCTGCGCCAGCAGCGGCGTGGTCACGTCCGAACCGACCAGGATGAACATGCCGTTGCTGCTGTCATCGTTGATGAAGGTATTGTTGACCACGTACAGGTTCCTGCCGGGGTTGGTCGCGCCTTCCACGCCATAGGACACCATGTTGGAGTTCTGGTTGGCCGACGGCTGCTCGATCACGTTGCCGATCAGGTAGGCGGTGCCGGCGTTGGGCAGGTCGATCTCGTAGCTCGGCTGGGCCGGCGCGGTGGTCTCGAACTGGCCCGGCGGCGTGCTGGAGAAGCGGCTGTAGCTGATGTTGTTGACCCGCGCCCGCGACTTCAGGTTGTGGCCGACCCGGGCGTCATGGGAATAGCTGGAGCGGAAGGTCAGGCTGGCGACGCGGCCGACATACAGGTTGTGGGTGCCGCCGCCGTCGTTGCCGTTGTGGCCGAACTCGGTGTTCTCGATCAGGATGTCGCTCTCGCCGTCGTTGCTGGTCAGGATGCCGCTTTCATTGTCGTGGATGAAGCTGTTCCTCACCGTCAGGTGCTTGCCGTCCAGGCGGATCGCCGAGCCGTTGCCATCCGGGACCTGCGCGCCCCACAGTTCGACATTGTCGACCACCACCCGGCTGCCGGTAATCACCCAGGTGCCCTTGCCCCAGGCGTAATTGCCGAACGCGCCGATCTTCGGGCGGCCGTTGATGCCGCGTATGGTCAGGTCGCTGGCATGGAAGGCGCAGGTGTCGCCGTCATAGGTGCGGCTGCCGGCGGCGTCGATTTCCACCGCGTCGCCGTTGCCCGCCACCCTGAGCGCGTCGCACGGCCGCGCATAGTCGCGGCCGGGGCCGACCGACAGCGTGCGGCCGGACACCGCGCGGCTGTAGACCCGTCCGGCCACCGCTACGCCCGCCGGAGCGTACTGGCAGGACTTGGCTGTGCCCGGCGCAGGGTCGTCGAAGGTGGCGTTGTTGCAGGGGATGTCGGCGGTGACGTTCTGATAGGTGTAGCTGCCGCCGGCGCCGTAGCGCACCTGGCGCGCGCCGGGCACGGTGCAGACTTCGCCTTCGGCGGCGCACTGGGTCCAGCCGTCGGCGCCGGCCGGCGCGGTGACGAGCAGGCCGCTGGTGCCGCCGCTGCTGCTGCTGACGCTGCCGCTGTTGGCGATGTTGGCCACGGACCCGCCGGCGATGCTGGTCTGGGAATCGCCGCCGCCGCCACCGCCGCAGGAGGCGAGAAGCAGGACGGCAGCGGTGATCGCGGCAAGCCGCAGGGCAGGCAGGGCGCCCGCATGGGAATGAAGGGGAGTCACGTTCTCGGGTCTCTGTTGCGGTTGCCACGCCGCCAGGGATCCGGCAGCGCTAAATTTCCATGTGGAAATTGTAGCGCTAAATTTCTTTGAGGAAAATAACTTTTTAGACGTGCTTTTTTAACATTTGCATTCTGGCATCCGGCTTACTGCATGATCACCGGGCCGCCTTTTTCCAGCGCCCGCTGCCATGCCGGCCGCGCCGCCACCTTGTCGCGCCAGGCCTGCAGATGGGGATAGCTGCCCTTGCCCGAGGCGCGCGAGAGCGCAGCCTCCACCGCGAAGCTCATCTGGAAGTCCGCCAGGGTCAGCTGGTCGCCGGCAAACCAGGCGTGGTGCGCCAGGTGGTGTTCCATGAAGTCCAGCGCGGTGCTCAGGTTGGGGTCGATCAGCGCGGCCTGCACCTTGCCGCACAGTGCGCGGGCGATGGGGCGCACGAAGAAGGGCATGGGCTGCCTGGGGATGGTGGTGAAGACCAGCTTCATCACCAGCCAGTTCATCAGCGAGCCCTCGGCATAGTGCATCCAGAAGCGGCACTGGCGGTGTTCCGGCGTACCGGGCCGCGGCAGCAGGCCCGGCAGCGTGGCGGCCGCCTCGGCGCCGTAGGTTTCAGCCAGGTATTCCAGGATCGCGCCGGATTCCGCCACCGTGATGCCGCCGTCGGTAATCACCGGCGACTTGCCCAGCGGGTGGATCGCCTTCAGCGCCGGCGGCGCCAGGCGCGTCTTCGGGTCGCGCTGGTAGCGCACCATCTCATACGGAAGGCCCATTTCTTCGAGCAGCCAGAGCACGCGCTGGGAGCGCGAGGTTTCGAGGTGGTGCAGTGTGATCATGGTGGCGGGCGTTAGAGGGTTGGGCGCTGTCGGCGGGCTTATGCCGCGTCGGGCCAGGGGGTGAGGATTTCGGCGCCGTCGTCGGTCACGGCGATCATGTGCTCCCATTGCGCCGACAGCGAGCCGTCCGCGGTGATCACGGTCCAGCCATCGCCCAGCTGGCGCACGCCGGCCGCGCCGGCATTGATCATCGGCTCGATGGTGAAGGTCATGCCCTTCTTCAGCAGCAGGCCGGTATTGGGCCGGCCGTAATGCAGTACCTGGGGCTCCTCGTGATACACGCGGCCGATGCCGTGGCCGCAGTATTCCCTGACCACCGTATAGCCGGCCGCTTCCGCCAGCGTCTGGATCGCGTGACCGACATCGCCCAGCCGCGCGCCGGGGCGCACCGCCGCGATGCCGGCCATCATGGCTTCATAGGTGGTCTGCACCAGCCGCGCTTGCGCCTCGCCGGGCTGGCCGACATGGAACATGCGGCTGGTGTCGCCATGCCAGCCATCCTTGATCACGGTGACATCGATGTTGATGATGTCGCCGTCCTTCAATTCCTCGCGGCTGTTCGGTATGCCGTGGCAGACCACGCCATTGACCGAGGTGCACAGCGTCTTGGGAAAGCCGTGGTAGCCGACATTGGCCGGCGTGGCTTTCTGCACCTGGCGAATATAGTCGTGGCAGCGCCGGTCGAGTTCCTCGGTGGTCACGCCCGGCACCACATAGGGCTTGATCATGGCCAGCACGTCGGCGGCGAGTTTTCCGGCGACGCGCAATTGGGCGATCTGCTTGTCGTTCTTGAGCTTGATGGTCATGGATGGTGCGCAGAGTGCGGTAGGGGAAGGGCGAAACTATAGCAGTCTGGCGCGGGTGGCGCAGGGGGGAGGGGGGAGGGGGGCCTGATCGGCGGAAATTGGGGCGAGGAAAACCTGAAAAGGTTCAGGGAGTCATGCTGGGCTTGCAGGGGCGCTGCAGTTGCGGTTGCGGTTGCGGTTGCAGTTGCAGTTGCGGTTGCGGTTGCGGTTGCCGTTGTCGTTGTAGTGGCTTTTGACGTTGCCGTTGTAGTTGCTTTTAAGTCCCGTTGAGCGCGCCGTGACGTCGGTGCGTGGAGCGGGAAAAGGTGCGGCGTCTGTCTGAGCCAAGCTTTGCTTGGCGAGTTTAGCCGCGCCCCGCTCCATGCATCGACGGCACGGGGACCCCGCGCAGCGGGGCGCGATCACCGGGTCGCCTTTTCTTGCCTACTTCTTTTGGCGAAGCAAAAGAAGTAGGTCGCCTGCCGGGGCGAACTCCCGGCCTGGTCATGACGATAGTGCAGTCGGCTTGTTTCACCCGGCGTAAAGACGTCACTGCGAAGCAGCAGTTGCTTTGGACGTTAAAGGTTTCAGCTTCAAAACCCTTTGAACAACAACTACGACAGTGCTGCCCGTGCCTTGCCGGGTGACGCAAGACGGCTGCACTGCCGTGGAGACAAGCCGGGAGTCCGTCCCGGCGGCCGGGTCACTTTTTTTGCTTCGCCAAAAAAAGTAACCAAAAAAAGGCGACCCGGTGATCGCGCCCCCGCTGCGCGGGGGTTCCCGTGTCAGCGGTACCCGGAGCGGGGCGCGGCTAAACTCGCCAAGCTACGCTTGGCTCAGACAGACGCCGCACCTTTTCCCGCTCCGGGCACCGCTGACACGGCGCGCTCAACGGGACTTCACTGCCACTTCAAAAGCAACTGCAAAGGCCACTTCAAAACCAACGGCAACGTCAAAAGCAACGGCAAAAGCAACGGCAAAAGCAACGGCAGAAGCAACGGCAGAAGCAACTGCAACTGTCGCTGCGCGTACTTCAAAGACAACCGCTAGTTCAAAAGCGACAGCACCCGAACTCCGTCTCGCATAACCTCTTCCCCTCCACGCAACCCGGGCCGCGCTAGGTCCTCCCATCCCCGTCAAAACCCATTCAACGAAAATAGAAAGCCACCCAACTTTAGTAAATTGCAATTATTTCAGTCATCCGTTGTCTGAGTCAGACGCCGCCGGCCGGCGGCGTATTAATAGTGACGATGGAGGACACATGACAGTCAAGAAAGCATGGGCGGTATGGCGGGGTGGCATCAAGGATGGCGGCGGCACGATTTCCACCGAGACCGGCGTACTCAAGGAAGCACCCTATGGCTTCAAGTCGCGCTTCGAGGATGGACCTGGCACCAACCCGGAAGAACTGATCGGCGCCGCGCACGCCGGCTGCTTCTCGATGGCGCTGTCGCTGATGCTCGGCGAGGCCGGCCTGAAGCCGGAACAGATCGATACCCACGCAGCCATCACCCTGGAAAAGTCGGCCGACGGATTCGAAATCACCGCCAGCCACCTGACCGTGGTGGCGCGCATTCCCGGCGCCGACAAGGCGAAGTTCGAGGAAATTGCCAATAAGGCAAAAGCCGGCTGCCCGGTTTCCAAATTGCTCAACGCTAACATCACGATGGACGCCAGGCTCGAAGGCTAACCAACCGTAGCAGAGCAGGCTCCCAGCCCACAGCCCGGCCGGACGCTGGTCCAGGCCGGGCATCTTTTATTGATATAAAGCAATTTATTTCCTGCTGGACAAAATACTTATTGCCAGCAAGAAATATGTTCGCTAGTATTGGCGCGTGGTCTGAAAAGGCAAACCTGGCGAAAGCCAGGGACGCAAAGTCATCGGTCTACCGGGCGAAACGCCCTATGACGGCAGGACTGCCAGACACGCCGCCAGTGGGTTTCTTTGCTCGTTTCAAAGTACTAGTCTTCCATACCGGGGTCGCCACAACTTCCGGCAGACATGCGCTGACGGCGTATCCAAGCAGTTCTGTCCAGGTACCGCTTTTAAACCTTGGACAGGAACTCAACATGAACCAGCAAAACGCATCGAAGTTCGCAAGACATAGAAACAGTCATTCCTCCCTGCGCCAGCGCGCCGTCACCCTGGCTTGCCAGGCAGCCTTCCTGCTGCCTTCGATGCTGGTCGGCGCGGCCGCCCTGCAGGCGCCGGCAGCCATCGCGGCGCAGCCGGTAGCCAACGGCGCTGAACAGTACGCCCGCGGCCGCATCCTGGTAATGCCGCGTGCCGGCCTGAGCGAAACCGAATTCGCCAAGGCGCTGGCGCCGCACGGCGGCAAAGGCAAGAAAATCGGCCAAAGCGAGCTGCACGTCGTCGAACTGCCGGCCAATGCCTCCGAAAAGGCCGTGGTGGAGCGCCTGAACCGGCATCCGCATATCAAGTTCGCCGAACTGGACCGCCTGGTCAAGCCCAACTTCGTCAGCAACGATCCCTACATGGGCAGCGAATGGCACTTGAACAAGGTCGGCGCCACCACCGCCTGGGACACCACCCAGGGCGCGGGCGTGATCATCGCGATCCTCGATTCGGGCGTCGACGGCACGCATCCGGACCTGGCGCCGCAGATGGTGCCCGGCTATAACTTCTACGACAACAATACCAACACCTCCGACGTCAACGGCCATGGCACCGCGGTGGCTGGCGTCGCCGCCGCTGCAACCAACAATGCGCTGGGCGTGGCCGGCGTGGCGGGCCAGGCCAAAATCATGCCGGTGCGTATCGCCGACGCCAATGCCTATGCCTACTACAGCACCATCGCCAAGGGCGTGACCTATGCCGCCGACAATGGCGCGCGCGTGGTCAACTGCAGCTACGGCGGCGTGGCAGGCAGCTCCACCATCCAGAGCGCGGCGCAGTACCTGAAGAACAAGGGCGGCCTGATGTTCGTCTCGGCCGGCAATAACGGCATCGATGAAAACATCGTGCCCACCACCACCATGATCGCGGTGTCGGCCACTGACGAGAATGACTACCGTACCAGCTGGTCCAGCTACGGCAGCTTCGTGTCGATGGCCGCGCCTGGCATCACCTACACCACCAGCCGCGGCGGTTCCTACGGCAACTGGCAGGGAACGTCCTTCTCCAGCCCGCTGACGGCGGGCGTGGCGGCGCTGATGATGGCGGCCAAGCCGTCGCTGGGCAGCGCCGACATCGAGAAGCTGATGTTCTCCACCGCGGTGGACATCGGCGCCGCCGGCCGCGACATCTATTACGGCTATGGCCGGGTCAATGCCGCCGCCGCGGTGCAGGCCGTGATCAATACCACGGTGGCGGTCGATACCCAGGCGCCGGCGGTCTCGATTTCCGATCCGATCGCCTATGCCAGCGTCACCGGCGTGGTGCCGGTCAATGTCAATGCCACGGATAACGTCGGTGTGGCGCGGGTGGAACTGAAGGTCAACGGCAACACGGTATCGGTCGACAGCGCCGCGCCGTTCGCCTTCAGCTGGGACTCGGCCGGCGTGCCCAACGGCATGGCCAACCTGGTGGCGTACGCCTACGACGCCGCCGGCAATGTCGCGGCATCGTCCACGGTGGCAGTCAACGTGGCCAACGGCACCACCGTGGTGGTGAAGGACACCACCGCGCCGAAAGTGAAGATCGCCAATCCGGTATCAGGCAAGGTCTCGGGCAATGTGGCGGTCAGCAGCAGCGCCGAGGACGACAGCGGCGCGGCCGGCATCACCCAGTGGATCTATATCGACGGCGCGCTGGTTGCCACCGGCAAGGGCTCCAGCCTGGCTTACAACTGGAACAGCAAGAAAGCCGGTAAGGGCACCCACACCATCGCGGTGACGGCGCGCGATGCGGCGGGCAATAGCAGCACGACCTCGGTGAGCGTGATGAACTGAGGGAGGGAGAACGGAAAAGCCTGACGCAGGTAAGCCTGGCGTTCGGCTGGGCAGCGGCGGTTTGCTGCTTTCAGTACGTCGATGCTTGCATCCGCCATTGCGGATGCAAGCATTTTCATTTCAGGACTGCTGTAAGGCTTCAATCAATACTGTCCGCCTTTTCTGTGACGGGAAATCAGTCCCATGCCCAGCAACCCCAGTCCCAGCATGGCGATCGTGCCAGGCTCCGGCACGCCAGTGCTGGGACCGCCAGGATCCGAAAGGTAATAGACGCTAATGCGGGATATGTCTTTCGAGCTTGATGCACCGCTGAAGGAAAAAGGCGGGCTTGTAAAAGGCGTACTGTAGGTATTGGTACCTGCAAGCACTGGCGTGGACAACAGATAGGCCACCAGATTTGTATTGTTACCATCCTTCAGTACAAACATGAATTGCATTGAATTATTCATGCCAGTGAAACCATAACCGCCTGATTGGCCATTGCCTGAAAAGTTGAAGTAACTCGATGAATTTGTTTGTTCAGTAACCTCGAATTTGCCATCGAATTGCCAGGTGTTTTGTCCAAAAAAGCTTTCTGTATTTACGGTATAGCTCGATGCAGGTGGGCTGGTACTATCATTGGCTTCCCCGCTAAGCGGGCTAAGTATTAGGCAATCGCTAGCGCCAAGAACATTCCCACTGATATCGTAACCTTGCCCTGTGCATGAAATGGTGGCCGCTTGGCTGCCGGCGACAACGGCAAATAGCCCTAGTCCGGCAAGAACGAAGTTGAGATGGATTTTTGTGATCATTTAAAACTCCCTAAAAATTTACCCAAAGTAGCGAGGCATTCGGAAGCATTTCGAGATCTAGGTTTTCTCCTTGGTTGTGATGAGGCTACATATTCAGCATCTTTTGTGCCAATGAAAAATTTCCTTTAATAATCAAATTAAAACCAATAGTCAAAATGAAAAATATACTATTGGTGTAAAGAATGCCGACATAAAGGGGGAGTAGGATAATTTCCTGAGGAAAATGATGAATATGAACGCCAGCGCTTATTGACGCTAACGACTACTGCAAGAATCGGTCGCTAAACGACATAAAAATAATTACTTGGGGAAAGATAATTAAATTCCAGGAAGTTTTTCTATTAAATTAAAATGTGGTATGGGAAGAAATGAGTGTAAGGTTTTCCGTCATTTCATTTTGAAATGTCTGGTCTTATTCCAGTCAATTGAATGTAAGGCATCAAGAACACGAATAAAATGGTTTATGCAGGAGCAGGCGTATGTAAATGCAATAAGAAACGTAATGGCAAGCAGCAAGTCGACCAGGCAGTCATCGAATGAGCTGTTCAAGCTCGTGCCGGATTGCTGCATGTCCGCACACTCAAGCGCTGGGCGGCACTCCCATCCCGCGCTGCACCGCCGGCCTTTCCCCCACCATCTGCAGCCAGCGCCGTATCGCTTCCTTGTCCTGCAGCGCCTGCGCCAGCGGTTCCTGCAGAAAGGTGGTCGTCGCCAGCGTCCACGGATAGGCGGCGATGTCGGCGATCGAGTAAGCCTCGCCCCCCAGATAGGCCGATTCCTTCAGTCGCCGCTCTATCACGCCCAGCAGCCGCTCGCCTTCCTCGGTGAAGCGCGCGATCGCCGCCGGGGTTTTCTCCTGAGAACGCTTGGCGAAATAGCCGAGCTGGCCCAGCATCGGCCCCAGGCTGCCGATCTGCCAGTGCAGCCATTCCAGCGCCTTGTACCGTTCCGGCCCCGAGGCGGCCAGGAAGCGGCCGCTCTTTTCCGCCAGGTAGGTGAGGATCGCGCCGCTCTCGAAGATGGCCAGCGGGCCGCCCTCGGCGTCGTGGTCAACGATGGCCGGGATCTTGTTGTTTGGCGAAATCTTCAGGAAATCCGGCGCATGCTGCTCGTTCTTGCTCAGGTCGACCGTGCGCACCTCATAGGGCCAGCCCAGTTCTTCCAGCATGATGGGCACCTTGCGGCCGTTGGGCGTGGTCCAGGTATGAAGGGTGATCATGGTCGGTTTCTCCTTGGTATGAAGGCGTCGATTGGGCGGCGGTGCCGCGACATCAGTCCGATGTGTCTGAGCGTACTTTGTTCCACGCCAGAACCGCGCTGACGCAACAAGGCATGCGTGGGGTATATGATGCGCAGATTTCCTGGCCAAATGAGCATCATGTCCGATCGCATCAACGCAGAGCCTTCCGCGCCCGACCCATCCGGCCCCGGTCCGGACAGGGCGCCGGCCGTACACCGCAACCGCACGGCGCTGATCAAGGACCGCTTCGTGATGGCGGCCGTCAGCTCGCTTGCGCTGTGCGCCCTGATGGGCCTGCTCTACCTGTTCGGGCTGATGCCGGCCGCGGTTGCCGCCAGCGGCGCCGTGCTGATCATGGGCAGCGTGCTGCTGTTTTACCTGGTATTCCGGTTCAGGCTCAACGAAAAGACGCGCGACCCCAGCATGACTCTGCCCATGACCACGGCGGCGGTGCTGTGCGTGCTGTATGTGATGCTGGGCTCCAGTGCCGCGCGCGACACCTTCGTCAGCTTCTTCGGGCTGATCCTGCTGTTCGCCGTCTTCCGCTTTTCAACCCGCACGCTGCTGCTGCAGAGCGGCCTCATGCTGCTGGGCTATGCCGGGGTGATCTTCGCCGCCTGGCGTGCCGGCGCGCCGGGCGCCGACCATGCGCCCGACATTGCCCGCTGGCTCACGCTGGCCGTTGCGCTGCCGCTGTTTGCGCTGATCGGCGGCGAGATCATGGCCGGACGCCGCGCCGCCATGCAGCGCCTGCTCGCCAGCGAGGAACGCTTCCGCCGCCTGACCGCGCTGTCTTCCGACTGGTACTGGGAACAGGACCAGGACCTGCGCTTCATCACGCTGTCGCCCGGCCTGGAAACCAAGGCGGGCATCGCGCCATGGCGGCTGATCGGCAAAACGCTGCCGGAAATCGCCATGGCGCCGTTCCATGCCGACTGGCATGTCCACCGCGAGGCGAGCACGGCGCGCCTGCCGTTCGCCCATGTCGAGTTCCAGGCCAGCGACGATAGCGGCGCGCTACGCTGGCTCAGCCTGTCGGGCGAGCCGCTGTTCGACGCCGACCAGCGCTTCCTTGGCTATTACGGCACCGGACGCGATATCACCGCCAAAAAAGCGGTGGAGGCGCGCATCCATTTCCAGGCGCATCACGACGCGCTGACCGGCCTGGCCAACCGCATGCTGCTCATCGACAGGCTGGAACACGCGATGGCGCAGGCCGACAGCGACGGCCATGCGCTGTGGGTGCTGTTCGTCGACCTCGACCGCTTCAAGCGCATCAACGACAGCCTGGGCCACAAGGCCGGCGATGCCGTGCTGAAAAGCGTGGCCCAGCGCATGCAGGCGCACATGCGGCCGGCCGATACCATCGCCCGCCTGGGCGGCGATGAATTCGTGCTGGTGCTGTCGGACTGGCCGGCCGGCAGCCTGTCGCTCGGGCTGGTGCAGCGCATGATGGATGCGGTGCGCGCGCCGTATGCCGCCAACGGCAACGCCATCCTGATCAGCTGCAGCGTCGGCATCGCGGTCTATCCGGGCGACGCCGCCACCGCCGAGCTGCTGGTGGAGCGGGCCGACGTCGCGATGTACCGCGCCAAGGAAGCCGGCCGCAACAACGCGCATTTCTACAAGGCCGAGATGAATGCGCTGGCGATGAACCGGCTGCGCATGGAGAGCGACCTGCGCGGCGCGCTGCAGGCCAATGAATTCGTGCTGCATTACCAGCCGCAGATGGACCTGAAGAGCGGGCGCATCGTCGGCGTCGAGGCGCTGCTGCGCTGGCAGCATATGCGGCCGGGGCTGCGCCAGCCGGCTGAATTCATCGGCGTGGCCGAGGAGATCGGCCTGATCGTGCCGATCGGCGACTGGGTGCTGAACCAGGCCTGTCAGCAGGCGGTGGCCTGGCAAAGCGCCGGCCTGCCGGCCATGCACATGGCGGTCAATCTGTCGGCGCGGCAGTTCGCGCAGCCGGGGCTGGTGGCCTCGGTGTCGGCCGCGCTGGAACGCTCCGGTCTGCAGCCGTCGCTGCTGGAAATCGAGATCACCGAAAGCCTGATGATGACCGACGTGGAGCAGGCGGTGGCCACGCTGGCCGACCTGAAGCGCCTGGGCGTAAGGGTGTCGGTGGACGACTTCGGCACCGGCCATTCCAGCCTGTACTACCTGAAGCGCTTCCCGATCGACGTGCTCAAGATCGACCGTTCCTTCGTGCGCGACATCGTCAGCGACGCCGATGACGCCGCCATCGTGGCGGCCATCATCTCGCTGGCGCACAGCCTGGACATGACGGTGGTGGCGGAAGGCGTGGAGCATGCCGACCAGCTGATCTACCTGGCGCGCTGCGGCTGCGACACCGTGCAGGGCTACATGATCAGCCCGCCGATGCGGGCCGAGGCGCTCGATCCTTTCCTCGTCGATGCGCCTGCGCAGGACAGCGTCCGGGGCAGGCAGCGCGCCTGAGCTGCGGCGCGCTGCCCGCTGTGGCCCTGTGCTCAGTGGCCGTGCTGCTTTTCGTACTCGTCGGCTTCGGCCTTGTTCCGGTGCACGATGCCGTCCGGATGCTCGGGCGGGGTGTACAGGGTGTAGAGCCGCATCGGCGCGCTGGTGGAGGTATTGATCACGTTGTGCTCGGTGCCGGCCGGGATCACCACCGCCACGCCGTCTTCCAGCGCATGCCGTTCGCCGTCGAGGATGGCGACGCCTTCGCCTTCCTCGACGCGGATGAACTGGTCATGGCCTTCATGGTGCTCCATGCCGATTTCCTCGCCCGGCTGCAGCGTCATGATGACCAGCTGGCTGCGCTGGGTGGTGTACAGGACTTCGCGGAAGTTGTTTCCGGCAAGGGTCTTTTCCTCGATGTTGATGCTGTAGCCTGACATGCTTTCCTCCGTGATGAAACCTTGATGGGCCGCGGCCAACCGTGGCCGCCCAGGAGGGGCATTGTATAAGAGGCAAGCGCGGGCGGCATGCGGCCGATCATGCGGCTGCCAGGTGGGACGGCCTCACTGCATGGCCTGCCGCACCAGCGCATCGATCTGGCCGGTGATGTCGGACAGACGCCCGCCCACCACCGCGAATTCGCGTCCGGCCTCGCCGGCGCGGGCGGCGATCACCTGGGCATTGAAGGCCACCATGCGCGCCTCGCGGGCAATGCAATCGATGTCGTTCATCACCGCGCGCCTGCGCTTTTCCAGCAGCAGCGCATGGCGCCGCGCTTCCTCCTCATAGACGGCGGTGATCGCATTGAGCGCATCGAGCAGCGGCGTGGTCAGCTCGACCAGCTGCTCCAGCAGCGCGGCGGCCTGGCGGCGCCGGCCTTCGATGGCGTCCAGCGTGCGCTGCGCCAGCAGGGAAAACGCCCGTATCCGGGCGTCGCCCTGCAGCGCGCCGAAATAGGCCTGGCGCAGCGCTTCGCAGAACACGCCGGGCAGGCCGTCCTTCTTCTGCAGCAGGCTGGCATGGGCATTGTCGAACAGCGTCAGCGCGCTGCGCGCCACGGCAACGCCGTCGCTTTTGCCCTGTGCGGCCAGCACCGCATAGAGCACCAGCCGCTGCGAGGTAAAGCGGCGGCGGCCGGACAGGTTGATGAGCTTGCCGAAAACCTCGCCGGGCAGGATGTCGGCGGCAGGGGAAACCGGGATGGGAGAAATGGAATGGGCGTGCATGATGGCCTTTGGGATCGGTTCGGGCCGGGCGGCTGCACCGCTGCTGTGCGCTCCCGGACTGTTATTTCCCAAAAGCATTTTTCATGCCGGACGGCGTGCCGGCCTTCGGCCGCCTTTCACTCGCCCTGCAGCGCCCGCGCCAGGTAGGGCGCGGTGCGGCTCTCCCGGCTTTTGGCAACCTGCGCCGGCGCCGCGCTGGCCACTACGCGGCCGCCTTCGTCGCCGGCGCCGGGGCCGATATCCATCACCCAGTCGCTGGCGGCGACGATGCGCATGTCATGCTCCACCACGATGACGGTGTTGCCGGCGTCGACCAGGGTCTGCAGCTGGGCCAGCAGGCGGTCGATGTCGGACGGGTGCAGGCCGGTGCTGGGCTCGTCGAGGATGTAGAGCGTGTCGCCGCGCTGCGGCCGCTGCAGTTCGGTGGCCAGCTTGATGCGCTGCGCCTCGCCGCCGGACAGCTCGGTGGCCGACTGGCCCAGGCGCAGATAGCCCAGGCCGACTTCGCGCAGCACGCCCAGCGGCCGCGCCAGCGCCTCATGGTCGGCAAAGAAGTCCAGGGCGGCATCGACCGTCATGCCCAGCACGTCGGCGATGTTGCGGTCCTGGTAGCGCACCGCCAGCACCCGGTCGTTGTAGCGCGCGCCTTCGCAGGCGGGGCAGGGCGTGTAGACGCTGGGCAGGAACAGCAGCTCCACCATCACCTGGCCCTCGCCCTGGCAGTTGGGGCAGCGGCCCTTGGCCACGTTGAAGGAGAAATGGCCGGCGTCGAAGCGGCGCCGGCGTGCATCCGGGCTGGCGGCGAACAGCTTGCGCACATGGTCGAACAGGCCGGTGTAGGTGGCCAGGTTGGAACGCGGCGTGCGGCCGATCGGCTTCTGGTCCACCCGCACCATGCGCCGTATCGCTTCCATGCCCGAGGCGATGCGCCCGCCCACCGGCATGGGAAGCGCATCGGCCAGCGCATCGGCTTCTTCCTCCGCCTCGCCGGCCTCATGCCCCAGCGAGGCGGCCGCCAGTTCCACCAGCGCCTGGCTGACCAGGCTGGACTTGCCCGAGCCGGACACGCCGGTCACGCTGGTCAGCACGCCCAGCGGGAAGGCCACGTCCAGCGCCTGCAAATTGTTGCGGCTGATGCCTTCCAGCCGCAGCCACCCCGCCGGCGCGCGCACGGCGCGCGCCGCAGGCGGCGCGAGGTCGAACAGGTAGCGCCGGGTCTGCGACAGCGCCACGTCCGCCAGCCCCGCCGGCGGGCCGCTGTAGAGCACGGTGCCGCCGCCTTCCCCGGCAGCCGGCCCGACATCGACGATCCAGTCGGCGCGGCGGATCACGTCCAGCTCATGCTCCACCACGAACAGCGAATTGCCCGAGGCCTTCAACTTGTCCAGTGCGTCGAGCAGCGCCTCGGTGTCGGCCGGATGCAGGCCGGCGGAGGGCTCGTCCAGCACATAGACCACGCCGAACAGGTTGGAGCGCACCTGGGTCGCCAGGCGCAGCCGCTGCAGCTCGCCCGGCGAGAGCGTGGGCGTGCTGCGCTCCAGCGTCAGGTAACCCAGGCCCAGTTCGAGCAGCACCGCCAGCCGGGCCGACAGGTCGGCCGCGATGCGCTGGCGCACGATCACCTGCTCCGGATGCTCGCGGTCATGCCGCGCATTGCCCTTTGCCTTGTTCGCCGCATACGGCGCCAGCAGGGCCGCAAGCTGCTTGATGGGCAGGCGCGAGATGGCGCTGATGTCATGGCCGGCGAAGGTGACCGACAGCGATTCGCGCCGCAGCCGCTTGCCGTTGCAGGTGGGGCAGTCATTGCTGACCAGGTAGCGCGCCACCCGCTTCTTCATCAGCGGGCTCTGGGTGGTGGCATAGGTCTGCAGCACATATTTGCGGGCGCTGGTGAAGGTGCCCTGGTAGCTGGGCGTGGCCTTCTGCTTCAGGGCCGCCTGCACCTCTTTTGCGCTCAGGCCCGAATAGACCGGCACGGTGGGCTGCTCGTCGGTGAAGAGGATCCAGTCGCGCTGCTTCCTCGGCAAGTCGCGCCAGGGCGTATCGACGTCGTAGCCCAGCGTCATCAGGATCTCGCGCAGGTTCTGGCCGTGCCAGGCGGTGGGCCAGGCGGCCACCGCCCGCTCGCGTATGGTCAGGCTGTCGTCCGGCACCATCGACTGCTCGGTGGCTTCCACCACCCGCCCCAGGCCGTGGCATTCCGGGCAGGCGCCCTCCGGCGTGTTGGGGGAAAACGATTCCGCATACAGCAGTTCCTGGCCCGGCGGATAGTCGCCGGCGCGGGAATACAGCATGCGCATCAGGTTGGAGAGCGTGGTGACGCTGCCGACCGAGGAGCGGGTGGTCGGCGTGCCGCGCTGCTGCTGCAGCGCCACCGCCGGCGGCAGGCCGTCGATCTCGTCGACTTCCGGCACCGCCATCTGGTGGAACAGCCGGCGCGCATAGGGCGACACCGATTCCAGGTAGCGCCGCTGCGCCTCGGCATACAGCGTGCCGAAGGCCAGCGACGACTTGCCCGAGCCGGACACGCCGGTGAAGACCACCAGCGCATCGCGCGGAATGTCGACATCGACATTCTTCAGGTTGTGTTCGCGGGCACCGCGCACGCGGACGTTGGACGGGGGTGGCTTTGGCGTATCGGACATGGGCAAGGAGCTCTCGGGGCCGCTGCCGGCGGCCCGGTTGGGTAGGGTTCCGCCAGCTTAACGCCTGAAACGCGCGCGGTCGGTGTCCTGGACCACCTTGCGGCGCAATGCCTCATTCACCCCAGCAAGCTGTGCACCGCCTCCGCCACCCGCGCCGGTTCCACCCTGGCGAGGCAGTCATGGTGTCCCTGCGGGCAGACGCTCCTGTAGCAATTCCGGCAAGGCACGTCGTGATACAGCACCCGGCTCGGCGATTGCCACGGCGTGTGCTGCGGATTGGTCAGCGCATACAGGTCCACCAGCGGCGTGCCCAGCGCGGCGGCGATATGGGCCGGGCCGGTGTTGTTGGACACCATGACCGGCGCCAGCGCAATCAGCGCGCCCAGTTGGCCCAGCGTGGCCTGGCCCGCCAGGCTGTGGCTGCGCGCGCCGGCGGCCTCGCGTATGCCGTCGATCAGCGCGCCTTCCCCGACGCTGCCGGTGAAAACCGCCTGCATGCCATCCGCCGCCAGCAGCCGCAGCACCTGCGCCCATTGCGCCGGCGGATAGCGGCGCGATGCGGCGGTGGCGCCGGGGTGCATCAGCACCCAGCGGGTGTCGGGGCCGATGTCGCATTGCGCCAGCGCCGCGCACGCCCATGCCAGGTCGGCATCCGGCACCGAGAACGACATGCGTTCGTCCGTCGTGCGGCAGCCGATGCTGGCCACCAGGTCGAGCTGCCGCCGCACTTCATGGCGCACCTGCTGCTGCGGCTCCGTCTCCGGCACCCAGTCCGACAGCAGCTGGTAGGGATTCTCGCGGCAGTGCGCCAGCCGTAAAGGTATGCCGGCCATCTGGCACAGCATCGCCGCCGGCAACGCGCTCTGGCTGTAGGTGGTGAAGATGACGGCGGCATCGAAGCGGCCGGCGCGCAGCGTCTCGGCCATGGCCGGCACCGCATTGGCATCCTGCATGGCGCCATGCTTCATCCACGGCGCCTGGAAGGCGAGGGCGGCATCGAGTTCGGGGATGAAGGAAGCCACCGCCGCGCCGCCGGGCGAGCTGAGCAGGGTCAGCCGGCGGCCCGGTGCGCTGTCGCGCAACGCCCGCATGGCCGGCGTGCACATCAGCACGTCGCCCAGGTAATCCAGCCGTATGCACAGGATATGGCTGGCGTCGCTCCAGCGCATGCCGCTGACATCGCTGGCGTCGTCGATGCCGCTCATGACGCCTCCCGGACTGGCATGGCCGCATCGAACCGCTGCATCGCCCGTGCCGCGCTCAGCAGGTCCGGCGCGGTGACGTCGGGCAGGCGCAGCGGCGAACGCAGCCATTCGGTTTCGTTGCCGTTGTCTATCAGCACCGTGCGGCAGCCGGCGCGGCGTCCGGCTTCCACATCGTTCAGGATGTCGCCGACCATCCATGACCGGGCGAGGTCGATGCCATGCTCGCCGGCGGCTTGCCGCAGCATGCCGGGCATGGGCTTGCGGCAGCCGCATTCGATCGCATAGCGGGCGACTGCACCCTGCGGATGATGCGGGCACCAGTACCAGCCATCGAGCGTCACGCCTTCCCGCACCAGCATGCCCTGCAGCGCTGAAAACAGCGGCGGCAGCGCGGCCTCCCTGAACAGGCCGCGCGCCACGCCCGACTGGTTGCTCACCATGATCAGCCGGTAGCCCATCCGCTGCATCAGGCGCAGCGCCGGGCCGGCATGGCGCGTCAGCCGCAGCCGGGCAGGGTCGACGTTGTAGGGCACGTCGTCGATCACGGTGCCGTCCTTGTCGAGAAACACGGCGCGCTTCATGCCGCGCACCGCCGCGCATTCCCGCCTACGGCCATGAAGTCTCCCGCATCGGCAGCACCATGATTTCCGCCACCACGGTTTCGTCCGGCAGCAGCAGCACCGACTTCACCGCCTGCGCCACGTTGGCCGGCTCCTGCAGCGTGGCCACGTCGATGTCCGGGAAGCGGTCCAGCAGGAAGGGCGTGCGCATGCCGCCGGCCACCACCGCGGTCACCTTGATGCCATGCGGCCGCAGTTCCGCATGCATCGCATGCGACAGGCCCAGCAGGCCCCACTTGCTGGCATGGTAGGCCGAGGCATTCGGCCAGGCCCGCTTGGCGGCGGTGGAAGCGATGTTGACGATATGGCCGCGGCCATTGCGCTTCATCTCTTCCGACGCATGCTTGGCCAGCAGGAAAGGGCCGTTGAGATTGGTGTTGATCACCCGCAGCCACTGCTCCGGCGTCAGCTCGGCCATCGACAGCGTGATGTCGGTGCCGGCATTGTTGATCAGCACATCGATGGTGCCGAAGCGGCTAATGGTCTGCGCAATGGCCTGCTGCGCGCCGGCCGGGTCGCCGACGTCGAAGCCGATCGCATGGATGCGTTCGGCAACGCCGCTGCCGGCCTCGGCCAGCGAGCGGGCCAGCGCCTCGGCCTTCTCCCGGTGCAGGTCGCCCACCACCACGCTGGCGCCGGACGAGGCCAGCATATGGCACAGCGCCGCGCCCAGGCCGCTGGCGCCGCCGGTCACCAGCACCGTGCGGCCGGCCAGGCTGTTGTCGGCGGAAGTGCCGTTACTGGTGCCTGACGGTTGATTCAGTTGGTCCATTCGAGCTCCGTATGGTTGGACCCGCCGCTGGCCACGAGCGACTGCGGCAGGCTGGTTGGCGCGGCCCCGAGGACCGCTTCATAGACATCGGCAATGCGGCCGGCGACATGGCGCCAGGTATAGCAGCCGTGCACCCGTCGCAGGCCCTCCCGTCCCATGCGCCTGGCCTCGCCGGGCTGGGCATGCAGCGCGGCCAGGCGGTCGGCCACCGCCGCCGGGTCGTTGGGCGGCACCAGGAAGCCGGTCCTGCCGTCGACCACCGTGTGCTTGATGCCGCCGACGGCCGAGCCGATCACGGGCACGCTGCAGGCCATCGCTTCCAGCGGCGTGATGCCGAACGGCTCGTACCAGGGCGTGGTGACGAACACATCGGCCGCGCTGTAGTAGTCGCGCAATTCGCTGCGCGGCCGCTGGCCGGCGAAAAACACCTGGCCCGACAGGTCGCGCTGCTCGGCCAGCGCCTTCAGGCGCGCCATCTCCGGCCCGCCGTGGCCGCCGTGGCCATGGTCCTGGCAATCGCTGCCGACCACCATCAGCCGCGCCGTCACGCCATGCCGGTCGCGCAGGGCGGCGATGGCCTCGATCGCGGTGTCGACGCCCTTGCGCGGCACCATGCGGCCCAATTGCAGCACCACGAACTCCTGCGGCTGCAGGCCGAGCTTGTTGCGCGCCAGTCCATGCACCGGCCAGAACTCTTCCGGATCGAAGCCGCACGGCACGATGTCCATGCGCGAGACCGGCGCGCCGTAGTGCCGGGACATGTCGTCCATGTCCTGCGGGCATTCGGCGATGATGCGGTCGGCGTCGCGCATCAGGCTTTCCTCGATGGCCTCGCGCTCGGCCGGGAAGCCGTCGGCCTTGCCCTGGTGCAGGCGGCGCACCCGGCCCAGCGCATGGAAGGTGATCACGAACGGCGTGCCCAGCGCCTGCCGCACCTGCCGCGTCACCATGCCGGACATGAAGAAGTTCGCATGCAGCAGGTCGTAGCGCAGGTCGTTGGCGCGCGCAAAGCCGATCATGAAGCGGGCAAACGCATCCATATAGGGAAGCATCGCTTCCTTGGGTACCGGCTGCGCCGGCCCGGCCGGCACATGGATCACGCGCACATCAAGTTCCCAGTTCACCACCTGCGGCAGCGACGGGTTGTCGCAGCGGGTATAGACATCCACCAGGTAGCCGCGTTGCGCCAGATGGCGCGCGACCTGGGCCACATACACATTCTGCCCGCCGCTGTCCACGCTGCCGGGAACAGCCAGCGGCGAGGCATGCTCGCTGACCAGCGCTATTCTTCTCATGATCGACACCCTTCCAACGAACGGTTGAACAAACTGTCTGCCGATGGCGGGCGCAGCCACCCGCTACCGCCACCATGCGCATTGCGCCGCCTGCGCTGCTGCGTTGGGCATCAGCCTTGCGGCAGGAATGGCCCCTGGCTGCGCGCCCGTGCCGCCGTGGCCTTGGCCTGCGCGCGCAGGCACAGCGCGACCGCGCCGGCGAATGCCTCGTCATACCAGGGGTCGGCGCCGCTGGCCGCCACCACGATGCCGTCCAGCGCCACGCTGCCCCACAGCAGCGTGTCGCCCGCCTCCAGCAGATAGGGCCGCTGTTCCTGCACGAGGTGGCTGTCCATGCCGGTGCGCCATGCGACCCTGGCCTTGGCCAGTGCGAAGCTGCGGTAGTCGGCGTCCCACCTGGTGCGGTCCCCGACCGCATGCTCGTACAGGATCGCTTCCTCGAAGGATGAACTGGCCGGGCTGCTGCCTGGCTTCATCACGATCAGATAGAAGAAGCCGCTCTCGCCGGCGCTCTTGTTGTCGATCGCGCTGCTGATCATCGGCAGCACCATCGCGACTGCTCTGGCAGCGGCCTCGCGGTCGAGCAGGAAGCTGGAAAAGCCTGTCATTGCATCTCCCGTAGGCGTTGGTCAATCGGCCTGCCGGTCTGCGGCATGGTGCCGGTGACCTGGGCAAAGGTGTCGTTCCAGTCGCGCACGAAGCGCGCAATGTGAAAGCGTTCGAGGGCCCGCTGGCGCGCGCCCGCGCCCAGCTTGCGCGCCAGCGCCGGCTCGCGCAGCAGTTCCTGCATGCACTCGATCAGCGCGTCGACATTGGTGTCGATGTAGCCGGAGCGGCCGTTCTCGATCACGGTGGAGACTTCGGTGGTGGCCAGCGCCACTACGGGCAGCCCGACCATCATGGCCTCCAGCACCGCCAGGCCCAGGCTGGTGTAGCGGATCGGGTTGAACAGGAAGCGGTATGGCGCGGCGAAGGCCGGCAGCTGCGCATGCTGCACTTCGCCCAGGCCGCCCATCTCCTCGGCGCCCATGCCGACCAGGTCCAGCGGCACCGCCTGCCGTGCATGCAGGAAGACATCGCCGCCCAGTCGCCGGCCGCGCCGCGCCAGGTGATTGACGATCACCAGGCCGCGCGCCAGCGAGCCGTCGTAGCGCGCCTGCGGCGGCACCATCACGCCATGCTCGACCACGCGGACAGGGGTGCGGCCGCTGTCCCACATCAGCGCATTGAAATGGGTGACATGCACCAGCAGCACTTCGGGATCGTCGACCGGATGGCGCATGTCGGTAGGATGCTCGCGCGGCGTGTCATGCTCGATATAGATGCGCGGCAGACGCCGCTGCGCCGGGGTCAGGAATGCATACTGGTCTTTCAGGTATTGGTCATCGTCCTGGAACAGGATGCAGTCGAACTGCATGCCGGCCGCCTGGTCGACCGGCAGGTCGATCACGTTGTCGCCCCACGGTATATGGCCGCACCGCCCGCCATACCCGGCCGGCCGGCCCGGCCTGGACAGCACGTAGAACTGGTGCGGCGCCTGCGTCAGGTAATACAGGTAGCTGCCGTGGGTGTGCCAGGTAAGGATCTTCAATGGACGCATGAATGTCTTGTCTCCATCACAGAAAGAGCACGCGAAAGCGCGCCGCGCCCACCATGCGCCACCACACCGCCAGCACCGGTATCGCGGCCGAGGTCAGGGCCATCTCCAGCACATGGGCCGCGGTGCGGGTGGTGTTCCTGAGCCTGACCGCGCACAGCCAGGCGGTCATGGCAAGCCATGCCGCCGCCGCCGGCGCGGCCAGCATCCGGTTGCCCATTGCCGCGCCCAGCACGGCGGCCAGCAGCGAGGCGACGATCAGGTAGTAATCCCAGCGCGGCGTGGCGCGTATCTTTTCGCGGTAGAGCCGCGGATGCTTCTTGTACAGCAGCGCATCGAACTGGATCTTCTTCTGCTGGCTGATGGACACGCCCCATTTCGCCGGCCGTACCGGATGCACCACCAGCGCGTCCGGCGCATGCCGGATGCGGGCGCCCTGCGCCAGCAGGCGGAAATGGAAATCGCTGTCCTCGCGCCAGGCCAGCCGGAACTGCTCATCGAAGCCGTCGATCGCTTCCAGCATGGCCTTGCGGCAGAAGCAGTTCGCAGTGACGAACTCGGCAGTAGCCAGGTGGCTGGCATCGCGTTCATAGTCGGTCGGGTTGTCGGGCAGGGGCATGGTGATGCGGCCCCACAATGCATCGATATCGTCATCCAGCGCCAGCAGGCCATGTCGCAGCCAGCTCGCATCCGGCACGGTGTCGTCATCGGTGAAGGCAATTACCGCCGAGCGCGCATGGCGCCAGCCGCGGTTGCGCGCCGCGGCCGGGCCATGTGGGCCGTGGTTGGCGACATAGCGCACCGGCAGGCCGCGCTGTGCTGCCTGCATGATCCACCGCCCGACCACGCCGCGGGTGGCGTCGCTGGGCGCATCGTCGACCACGATGATCTCCATGTCGGCGCCGCGCAGGCTCTGCGTTGTGAGCGCTGCCATGCAGCGGTTGAGCAGATCGGCGCGGCCGCAGGTAGGGACTACGACCGACACGGGCAAGCGCAGCGCCAAGCCACTTGGGGCAATGCGGCGCTCCTCAGCGGCATGCTGCAGGTTGCCCGCATTGTTACTGGCTTGCGGCAATGCTGCCGGGTAAGCATGTCTATCCATAAGCTTGATATCCGTAAAGTCCGCAAAACCTTATCCAGGCTTCGAAGCACAACAGTAGGAACAGCAAGACCAATAATGGGGATCGCAGATGCAAATCCCGTTCCAGAACCGAAAACATCCTTGCGGCAATTTCATGCGCGGCTGGAGGCTGCGCGCTGCGCCATGTCTTCACGCTGCTGCAGGTGCCACAGGCGGGCATATGCGCCATGCAGGCTCAGCAGTTCCTCGTGATTGCCACGCTCAACCACGCGGCCCTGTTCGAGAACGATGATTTCATCCGCGTCCACTACCGTGGAGAGACGATGCGCAATCATCAGCACGGTACGGTTCTGCGACAATCGATTCAGTTCCTGCTGGATCGCGTGCTCCGACGCGGAGTCCAGTGCCGACGTGGCTTCGTCGAAGATCAGTATCGGCGGGTTCTTCAGCACGGCGCGCGCCACGGCAATGCGCTGCCGCTCGCCGCCGGACAGCGTCACGCCACGCTCGCCGACTTCGGTGTCATATTGCTTTTCCAGCGTGGTGATGAGGTCGTGGATATGGGCTGCCTTCGCCGCATGGATGGTGTCTTCCTGGCTGGCGCCGGGCCGGCCATAGGCGATGTTGTAGCCTATCGTGTCATTGAACAGCACGGTATCCTGCGGCACCACGCCTATCATTGCGCGCACGCTGGTGGCGCTGGCCTTGGCGATGTCCTGCCCATCGACCAGGATGCGTCCGCCTGCTGGCGGATAGAGCTTCAGCAGCAGGCGCGCCAGCGTCGACTTGCCCGAGCCGCTGCCACCGACTACCGCTAGCGTGGCGCCGGGCGCAATGCGAAAGCTGACATCGCGCAGTATCGGCCGCGATGGGTCATAGCTGAAGCTGACATGCTCGAATACCACTTCGCCGGCGCCCGGCACAAACGCCGGCATGCCGGGCCGCTCTTCCATCTCGGGCCGTTCATGCAGGATATCGAACAGCCGTTCCGCGTTGACCCAGGCATCGCGCGCCTCCCGGTAGACAAAGCCCAGCGCATTCAATGGCAGGCAGACCTGCAATACATAGGCATTGATCAGCACCAGGTCGCCCACCGTCATGCGTCCCGCCATCACGTCGCTGCCCGCCTGCAGCATGACCGCCGCCACGCCGCAGGCAATGATGGCGCTCTGCCCGGCATGCAGGGCAAACAGCGCCTTCTGGTTGGCGACGGCAGCTTCGGTCCAGTGGCGCATGATGTCTTCGAAGCGCCGTGCTTCCACCGTTTCACTGGTGAAGTATTTCACCGTGTCATAGTTGATCAGGCTGTCGGCGAGCCGGCTCTTGGCGCTGGAATCGAGCCGGTTCACGCGCCGCTGATGGATCGTGCGGCGCGCGGTGAAGACGACGGTAAAGCCGGTGTAGGCCGCAAATGTCAGCATGATGAAGCCGGCATACCAGGCCTGATAGCGCGAGGTGATGATGCCCAGCACCAGCAGGATCTCGATCAGCGTTGGCACCAGGGTGAACAGACCCACGCCCAGCAGGAAGGCAATGCCGGCGGTGCCGCGGTCGATGTCGGGCAGCAGGCCGCCCATGCGCCGCCGCGCATGAAAGCGCGCGCCCAGCAGATGCAGATGCTCGAAGGTCATCTGCGCATAGTTCGCCACGGTGCGCTGCGTCACCCGCGAAAACACCAGGTCACGCAGTTCATTGAACAGCGTGCTGGAAAAGCGCAGCAGTGCATAGCCAGCCAGGAGATAGACGGGCAGCGCCCTGAGCATCTGCGGCTGTGACAGCGCATCGATGATGCGCTTGAGCAGCAATGGCACCAGCACCGTGCTGATCTTGGCCGATATCAGCAGCAGCACGGCAATGGCAATGCGCCAGCGGTATGGCGCAACGACCTTCATCAGGTCCTGCATCACCGTAACTCGGGATAGCGCTGGCTTGTCGTCCAACATCGGAAATGTCGCCTATTGTTGGGATGCCGGCCCATGCCATGCGGACATCGAGCCGCTTCACGACGCTGGCCCAGCCTCATGCCTGCAGCCATGAAAGGCAGTACGGTTTCAATGGCGCATGGTTGGCAAGCGTTAAGGCTCAGAACAGCGGGGCGGATTTTTGTTCCTGGGCGCCGCGCGCTTGTCCTGCAAAAAATCTTGTCATGACAATTGAACCATTTACAAGTCCGTGTACTTCTTACCCGGCAGGACTTGCATGCACGATGCAACTTTTCCAGACATCAGATGCACGATTTTTCATCAGTTGATGAAACGCCGTTTCTCGAAATAAAGCCGCCTTATAGAACGGCATGGCATGGGGAAAGAGTCTGCCGGCGAAGAAGGCAGGAAGTCGTTTCGCCTTATAAACAAAGGAACTCTGCTGTTTCAGAGCGCCTGGTGGCTATGTGTTCGCGGCTACATTGCACGATGTAATTTTTGCGGTCACAGGTATATCGCTTGCTAGCTCCTAGCCGGACTGGCGATGCAAGCCGGCGCCTGAAAAACCGGAGGACTTCCATGTTCACACTGGGTATCAATGCCGCATTCCACGATTGTTCCGCCTGCATGGTCTCCGATGGCGTGGTGCTTGCCGCGGCGGAAGAGGAACGGTTCACCCGCGTCAAGCATGGCAAGCGGCCAGTGCCGTTCACCGTATGGCAACTGCCTTACCATGCAATAGACTACTGCCTGAAGGAGGCCGGCATCAGCCTGCGCGACGTGGATCATGTGGCCTATTCCTACGACCCCTGGCTGCAGCTGGACCGTAGTGCGGTTGGGCCCACGCTCGCGCTGCCCCTGGAACCGTCGGGGCATGGCGGGCCGGCGCCATGGGATGCCTTGTCGCTCGCCTATATCGTGAACGCGCCGCGTCAGCTTGCCGGCGGCGCGCCGCATCATCTGAAGAAGCGCTTCATGGGCGTGAGCCACGACGGCCCGTTCCAATGGCACTTCGTTGAACATCATCTGTCGCACGAGGCCAGTGCCTTCATGGCCGCGCCCTTCGATGAGTGCGCCGTGCTGACCATGGATGGCAGGGGAGAGCAGGCCACCACCAGTTATGGCATCTATCGCAACGGCCGCCATGAGCGCATCGGGCAGGTCAATCTGCCGCATTCACTGGGGCTGCTGTATGAAGTCATCACCGATCACCTGGGCTTTCTGCGCTCGTCGGACGAATACAAGGTGATGGCGCTGGCATCCTTCGGCAAGCCGGCCTATGTCGATATCTTCCGCGATGTGCTCAGGTATCACGGCAATGGCGAGTACACGGTCGGCCAGCCCGACTGGACCGCATTGCTCGGACCGGCCAGGGAGCGTGGCGGCCCGACCGGGCAAAAGCACATGGATATCGCGCACTCGTTGCAGGTGGTGCTGGAAGAGACCGTGTGCCGCATGGCGCAGTGGCTGCATGAAGCCACCGGATCGAAGAACCTGGTGCTGGCCGGCGGCGTGGCGCTGAACTGCGTGATGAATGCCCGGCTGCGCGACCACGGTCCATATGAACAGGTCTGGGTGCAGCCCGCCGCCGGCGACTCTGGCACAGCGCTCGGCGCGGCATTGTGGGTCGATGCGCAGCAACGCGCCGGGCAGCCGCGGCGCTGGTCCATGGACCATGTGTTCCTCGGCCCATCGTATGGCGACGAGGAGATCGAAGGCTTCCTGCGCCAGGCCATGTTGCCTTACCGGCGCAGCGGCAATATCGCCGCCGATGCCGCCGCGCTGCTGGCGCAGGGCAAGGTGCTGGGCTGGTTCCAGGGCCGCATGGAATACGGGCCGCGCTCGCTGGGCGCGCGCTCCATCCTGGCTTCGCCGGTGAAGGCGGAGATGCAGGCCCGGCTCAACCAGATCAAGGACAGGGAAGACTTCAGGCCCGTTGCCCCGGTGGTGCTGGAAGAGGAGGCGGCCAACTGGTTCGTCGGTGCGGGCGTGTCGCCCTTCATGGTGTTCATCAACGATGTCAGGCCGGACCGGGTCGACCAGATTCCGGCGGTGCGGCATGTCGACGGCACTGCGCGCATACAAACCATCAACCGCAGCCAGAACCCGGTGTACTACGACCTGCTGCAGGAATTTCGCAGGCACACCGGCGTGCCGGTGCTGGTCAACACGTCCTTCAATACCCGCGGCGAGCCGATTGTCTGCAGCCCGCGCGATGCGGTCGAGTCCTTCTGCACCACGCCGCTGGATGCGCTTGCCATCGGTTCCTTCCTGCTGGAGAAGCCGACCCTGCTCACCGGAGGCGCGCCGTGAGCACGGCCATGCCGGCGCTGGACTTCGCCGGCATGCGGCGCATCGCGGTGTTCCGCGCCCTGCAGCTGGGTGACATGCTGTGCACCGTGCCGGCGCTGCGCGCACTGCGCAGGGCCGCGCCGCAGGCGGAGATCACCCTGATCGGCCTGCCGTGGGCGGCCGGCTTCGTCGAGCGTTTTAACATGTACCTGGACCGGCACCTTTGCTTTCCGGGTTATCCGGGCATGCCGGAACGCGAGCCGGATGCGCCGGCGCTGCCGGGCTTTTTCGCCGCTGCCCGCGGGCGGCAATTCGATCTGGCGCTGCAGCTGCACGGCAGCGGCGGCCTCAGCAATCCGCTGACGCTCGCATTGGGCGCGGCCCGCACAGCGGGCTTCCACGCTGCCGGCGATCCGTGTCCGGATCCGGCTACCTATGCACTGTGGTCGGAACAGGAACATGAAGTGCTGCGCTACCTGCGCCTGTTGCAGTGGCTGGGCGCGCAGCCATACGGCGAACATCTGGAATTTCCGTTGCGGCCGGAAGACCATGCCGCGCTTGCCCGCGCCGCGCCCGGCCTTGCGCCTGGCAGCTATGTCTGCATTCATCCCGGCGCGCGCCTGCCGTCCCGGCGCTGGCCGCCGTGGCGCTTTGCCCAGGTGGCCGACGGCCTGGCCGGGCAGGGCTGGACCGTGGTCATCACCGGCTCGCCGGATGAACGCGCACTCACGCAGGCGGTGCGCTCCGCAATGCGCTCGCAGGCCGTCGACCTGACCGGCGCCACCACCTTGGGCGCTCTGGCGGCGCTGCTGGCCGGCGCCCGGCTGCTGGTGTGCAATGACACCGGCGTGTCCCATGTGGCCGCGGCGATGGCCACGCCCAGTGTGGTGGTCTGTTGCGGCGCCGACCCCGGCCGCTGGGCGCCGCTGGACCGCGAACGCCATCGGGTGCTGCATGCCGACGTGCCGTGCCGTCCGTGCGCGCATGACGTCTGCCCGATCGGCCATCCCTGCGCCACCGGCGTTGCCAGCGCAAGCGTGCTGGCCAGCGCCGGGGCGCTGTGCCGGGAAGCGGCAACACAACCGCGACGTGAAAGCTGGAGGCTTCCATCATGAAGGAACTGCACTGCAAGCGGATTCTGGTCACCGGCGGCGCCGGCTTTCTGGGCTCGCACCTGTGCGAGCACCTGCTCAACCAGGGCCATGACGTGCTCTGCGTGGATAATTTCTACACCGGCAGCAAGCTTAATATCTGCCATCTGCTGACCCGCCCCAACTTCGAGCTGCTGCGGCACGACGTGACCTTCCCGCTGTATGTGGAGGTCGACGAAATCTACAACCTGGCCTGTCCGGCGTCGCCCGTGCATTACCAGCACGACCCGGTGCAGACCACCAAGACCAGCGTGCATGGTGCGATCAACATGCTGGGCCTGGCCAAGCGGGTCAAGGCCCGCATCCTGCAGGCTTCCACCAGCGAAGTGTATGGCGACCCCGAGATGCATCCCCAGGTGGAAGGCTACTGGGGGCATGTCAACCCGATCGGGCCGCGCTCCTGCTATGACGAGGGCAAGCGCTGCGCCGAAACCCTGTTCATGGACTACCGGCGCCAGCACGGCATGGCGGTCAAGATCGCCCGCATCTTCAACACCTACGGGCCGCGCATGCATCCCAACGACGGCCGCGTGGTGTCGAACTTCATCATGCAGGCGCTTGCCAACGAGCCCATCACCATTTACGGCGACGGCATGCAGACCCGCTCGTTCTGCTTCGTCGACGACCTGATCGACGGCCTGGCGCGGCTGATGCAGACGCCGGACGATTTCTGCGGCCCGGTCAACCTGGGCAACCCGGTCGAGTTCACCATGCTGCAGCTGGCGCAGGAAGTGATCCGGCTGACCGGCTCTTCCTCGCGCATCGAGCACCGGCCCATCCCCTGCGACGACCCGGTGCGGCGCAAGCCCGACATCGCCCTGTCGCGCTCCTACCTGGCCTGGGAGCCGAAGGTGCCGCTGGAGCAGGGCCTGCAGCGCACCATTGCCTACTTCAAGGATCTGCGCCTGGCGATGGGACGCGATCAGCAGGCCAGTGCCGTGCCGGGCTTTGCCCACCATTGAGCATTTCTGCGCATTTCCGATTTGTGAGGCGCCCGTAGCGGGCGCTTTTTGCATTTGGGTCAAGCGGCGTGCATTGCAACCAAATGGCGGGAAATTGCACTACAGGGGTGCCCTGTGAACGGTTTTCCAAGTCCGGATTTGCGGTGGACTCGCCAGATCGCCCCTGATTCATCGCTGCAATTGAGGAAGGTCCTGATGGCCTTGCACATTGGACCTGATCGCGAAAACGTCGCGGCGCCGATGATTACTTAGGAGGAATGCAATGATAAAAAAATGGTATCGGAGTCTGTTTCGCATTTTCTGTCTTGGTCTTGCAGTATTTCTGGTGGCCTGCGGAGGAAGCAGCAACGGCGGGAACAATAGCAATGCCGACAGCGGCGACGCTGGTAAGGACCCAGTCCCATTGACGCCGCTTCTTTCCCCCATTACGACAGCGAACTTCGATTACCTTAGTGCATCTGCTTACCTTGGACTGGAAAGCCTGGCCGAAATGGCCGAGGGCGTTGGTGTCGCCGCGGCGGATTTTCCAGGCGCACTCGAGCTTCCCGGACTGCTCGGCAGCGATATGGGTGCCGGCAGCGCTGCGGTCCCATTGCTTGGCCTTGCGATGAAAACGGCAGGCTTCCAACTGGTGGCAGGCGTTCCGCAGAAATTCGACTGCGAATTCGGCGGCTCGATCACCCTTTCGGGCGCAATGGCAAATCAGAATCGCCTGACGCAAGGCGATGAGGTCAGGGTCGTCATGGAAAACTGCCGACGTCCGGATGGGCCCGCCGATGTCGCCGGCGATCTCATCAACGGCAATATGAGCTTGTCAGTAAAGGAGCTCAACGGCACGCCAGGCCCCGATTCAGTCTGGTCAGGCATCATTGTGGTCCGCTACGACAATCTGGGCTCAGTGTCTGACACCGGCACCGAAAGCCTGAACGGCGATGCGCAGGTCAATATCAGCCAGTCTGCGAGAGAGAACCAGGTGCTGGCCGCAACGGGCAAGGAGCTGCGGCTGACGCAGCAGGCGCCAGGTAAGGCCGCGCAGGAGCTTATACTGCGTGACTACCGGGCTGACATCCACAAGTCCGGCGACAATCTTTCCTTTGGCGGCAACTTCACCTTCAGCACCATCAAGCCCGATGAGGGTACGCTGCTTGTCGGCGTCGCTACCGGCAAGCCCTTTACCGTCAATATCGAGGATGCGATTCCGGTCACGCCGCCGGATGGCGCGCCGCCGGCGGATGGCATCCGCCAGGTCGATGTCTATCCTTCTTCCGGGCAGATCACCGTCACCGGTGCGGCAAGCAATGTCACCCTGGAGGCGGAAAAATCCGCAGGGCTCGTGCCCAGCTTCCTTGCGCGCCTGACCGTGCAGACGACACGAAGCGACGGAAGCTATGCCGCTTCCCAGACCCTGCTCTGGAAGGACCTGCTGAGCGCGCTGTGACCGAGCATGCCAGCGCAGGGATGCCGGTCGCTCGCCTGGCGCCGGAAAATGACACGGCATGACGCCAGTGCCGGCCCTGCCTTGCGGCACCGGATGAACGGCATGCAAAAGGAAACTTAAACCGCCTGGTCGCTGTCCTGTTCCGCCGGCCCCTGGGCGCCGGCCGTTCCCATGCGCGCCTGGCCATGCGGGCACAGGTCGAGAAGGATGCAGGCGCCGCAGCGCGGCGCGCGCCAGGTGCAGGTGTCCTTCCCATGCCGCATCAGCACCTGGTGGTTGTCGTAGACCTGCTGCGCATCCCATTGCGGCGGCAGCTGCGCTTCCAGCACGCGGTGCGACGGTCCCACCGCCATGGTGGCCGGAATCAGCCCGAGCCGGGCAGCCACCCGATGATGATGGCTATCCACCGGCAGCGCCCGGCCGCGCAGGTTGCTGAAGGACAGCACCGCCGCGCTGGTCTTGGGTCCGACGCCCGGCAGGCTTTCCAGCCATGCGCGGGCCTCCGCCACCGGCCAGTCGCGCAGGAATTCCAGCGACATCACGCCATTGCCGCGCGCAGTCACTTCGCGCAGCACCTGCTGGATGCGTGGCGCCTTCTGTTCCGGCCAGGTGCAGGCGGTGATGGCTTCCTGCACCTCGGCCACCGGCGCGTCGCGCATTGCTTCCCAGTTGGCGAACCGTTCACGCAGCGTCCGGAACGCCTGTCCGGAGTCGCGGTTCAGGGTGCGGTGCGACAGCAGCGATGACACCAGCTCGCTGAGCGGATCGATGGTGTGGAAGTATTTGATGGGGCAATGATAGTGTTCGCACAGCCGCTGATGGATTTCCAGCGCCTTGGCCTGCAGGTCTGACGATAGGGAGGAAGCGGGCATGCGGTTCTTTCGATGGCGGAAGAGATAAGGGCCTTAACATGGACTTGTGCACGGAAAATTCGTTTCCCTGCCTGCCCTCGTGGCGCTTGCATCGCACGCCTGCCTTGCTTGCCGTCAAACCTGCCGGGTGCCCATCACGCTTAATTGCCCGACCGGGCCGACATGGCCGCATGCTGCCTGCGAACGCGCGCACGTTCCAGCAGGCTGTTCAGCCACGCTTTCAACAGCAGGCGGAATTTCTCGATGGGTGGCGTCGCGATGAACACCAGAAGCAGGGTGCCGACGATCACAAGCGCCCTGCGCTGCCAGCCCGACGGATCTTCCGGCCCGGCATAGCTGAAGAACTGGATCAGCGGCCGATGCAGCAGATAGAGCGGGAAGGTGGTGGCAGCCACGGTCGTGATCATCGACCGCAGGCGGCGGGGCAGTTCCGGGAAGGCGTTCGACAGCCCGTATACCCCAAGCAGATGCATCAGGAAGGCAAGCGCATCTATATAGCGGCCAACGATCTCCTCGTCCATGATGCGCAACTGGGCCGGCGCCAGGTAGCGCACATGCGGCGACGCCACCAGAAGGATGAGCCCGGTGATGGCCAGCAGCCAGCACCATGTCCTGGGCAGCGTTCTTTTCCTGCAGAACCGGTAAGCCAGGAAGCCCAGGCCCCATATCGGGAAAAGCGCCGCGATCACTGGGCCGGAAAGCACCAGCAGCAGCGCCACCCACAGCCATCGTACCGGCCGTTTCGAAAAGAAGATGACGCCGAACAGTATGTAATAAATGGCTTCGTAGCTCAGCGACCAGAAGGGCGCATTGATGCCCGGCACGAGCTTGAGATGCCAGACTTCCTGCAGCATCAGCAGGGAAGCGAGATAGCGCAGCAGCAAATGGTCGCCCGCGAACCACGGTTGGCCGAAATAAAGCGCCGGCGCCACCCGCACGCCAAACCAGTCGATCACGAAGGTCAGCGCCAGCGCCGGCAGCACGACAGACCATAGCCGCGCCGCGCGGCTGTTCAGATAAACCTGCCAGGTGCGCTCCTTCACGTCGGTGACATAGGCAATCACGAAGCCCGACAGCACGAAGAAGATCACCACGCAGGTGTCGCCGTAGTCACCCAGTTGCCACAGCAGTCCGGCTGTCCAGTGGACGCCGGAGGCATGGCCCAGAAAGACCACCATGGCAGCCAGAAAGCGAACCACGTCCAGGTAAGAGGAAAAGTTCAACGGCATTGTTTCTCTTTGGAACAAATGATGACGGTCGATGAAGGGCCAAAGCATACTTATTATTTAGGCAAGCCGCGCCTGGCCTGGACAGGGATATTGATCGATTCGCCATTGCATTACCGTGGATGCGCGCAGGCAATCAACCATGCCGCTCCCCGGCAGATGACATCAGGCTGCAGCCCGCTTTGCTCGCCGCGACCGCATGCCCGGCCAGGCCGGCGCGTCGCAAGCTGCACATCACGCCCTTTGCGCAGGCTTAAACCGGGATCGTTGCAGGCAGGCTAGCGTTGGGGCGCGCGCCACCATTGGACAGCGGCAGGCGGGCAGGCCGGGACGGAAGGATGCCCCGGCCGCGCCGCTTCGGAAGGAAATGCCATGGGACGTCCCCGCAACCTCACACCCCGCCGCCGCGGTCCCAGTCGCCGCGATTTCCTCAGGCGCACCGGCGCCGCCATGCTGGCCATACCGCTGCTCGATGCCTGCGGCGGCAAGAGCGACGATAACCCCGGCAACACCGGCACCGGCGGAACCACGCCCCCGGGCGGCAACCAGTTCCTGCATGGCGTGGCCAGCGGCGACCCCCTGGCCGATGCGGTGCTGCTCTGGACGCGGATCAGCCCCGCCGGCAATGCCGCGGTCAGCGTCGATTACGTCGTGGCCACCGACCCGGCCCTGGCCAATGTGGTCAAGCGCGGCAACGCCAGCACCGATGCCAGCCGCGACTACACCGTCAAGGTCGATGTCGGCGGGCTGCAGCCGGGCACCAGCTATTACTACCGGTTTTCCGCGCCCGGCGGCCAGTCGCCGGTCGGCCGCACCAGGACCCTGCCGGCCGGCGATACCGGCAACCTGCGCATTGCCGTGACCAGTTGCGCCAGCCTGGCCCACGGCTTTTTCAATGCCTACCGTCGCGTCGCCGAGCGCGCCGACCTGGACCTGGTGGTGCACCTGGGCGACTACATCTATGAATACGGCAACGGCCAGTACGGCAGCCTGCGATCCTACGAGCCTGCCACCGAAGCCATCACGCTGGCGGATTACCGGGCCAGGCATGCCCAGTACAAGCGCGACGCCGACCTGCAGGAAGTGCATCGCCAGCATCCGATGGTGGCGATCTGGGACGACCACGAGGTGGCCAACGACGCCTGGGCCGGCGGCGCGCAAAACCATACCGAAGGCGTGGAAGGCAGCTGGAGCGCGCGCGTGGTCGCCGCGCTGCAGGCCTACTATGAATGGATGCCGGTGCGGGTGGTCGACCCGGCCAACCTGCGGAAGAACAACCGCAGCTTCGCGCTGGGCAAGCTGGCCGACCTGATCATGCTGGAAGAGCGCTTCAACGCCCGCTCCCAGCAGGCGCAGCCGACCGGCGACATCAACATCAGCGCCATCCTTGGCGCGGGTCCCTTCAGCCAGACCGGCGCCTTCGCCGATCCGGCGCGCCAGATGCTGGGTACGGAAGAGGAGGGCTGGCTGGCCGAGCGCCTGCGCGGCTCGGGAGCCACATGGAAGCTGGTCGGGCAGGGCGTGATGTTTGCGCAGCTCAAAGCCAGGCCCGGCGTGCTGCCCGATGGCGGCACCTTCCTCAACCCCGACCAGTGGGACGGCTACCAGCCGGCGCGCGACCGCGTCTTCGATATCCTGAAGGGCAGCGCCGGCGCGCCTGCGGTCGGCAATGTGGTGATCCTCACCGGCGACATCCACAGCGCCTGGGCAGCCGACCTGACGCAGGACCCCAACAACAGCGACGTCGCCCAGGGCGGCTACGACGCCGGCACCGGCGCCGGCTCGCATGGCGTGGAGCTGATCGCCACCTCGGTCACCTCGCCGGCGGTCGATGACGAGCGCGGCGCCATCGCCGCAGCGGTGAAGCTGGTCAACCCGCATGTCAAGTATGTCGAGCTCGACAAGCGCGGCTACATGCTGCTCGACATCAATGCCAGCCGCGTGGTGGCGGAATGGTGGTACGTCGACACCATCGCCGGCCGCAGCGCCAACCAGACCTTCGGCCGCGCAGTGCAGGTGGTTGCCGGGGCCAACCACGTCAGCGACGGCGTACAGACCGCGCCACGGCCCAACCCGCCGGCGCCGGCGCCCTGAGGTGGCCGCGGCCCCGTATTGCCGCAAGGGATGGCCATAAAAACAATGCACGCCCGCCGTGCATTGGTAAAATGCCCGTTCGCCTTTTCACCCGTCCCGACATCCCCATGCGAACCGATACTTCCCAGGCAATCTATCGCAGCGACTATGCCGCGCCGAACTACCGTGTAGAAACCGTCGAACTGGGCTTCGACCTCGATCCCAAGCTGACCCGGGTCGCGGCGCGCCTGACCATGACCCGCAATCCGGAAGGCCGCAGCAACGACATCGTGCTGCATGGCGACACGCTGGAACTGGTGGCGCTGCGCATGAACGGCAAGCTGCTGAACCGGCGCGCCTATCGCTTGAACGGCGGCGAACTGGTGATCCCCGGCGCGCCGGACAATGTCACGCTGGAAATCGAGACCGCGCTGCATCCCGATGCCAATACCTCGCTGATGGGCCTGTACGTGTCCAACGGCAATTTCTTCACCCAGTGCGAGGCCGAAGGCTTCCGCAAGATCACCTACTTCCCCGACCGGCCGGACGTGATGGCGCGCTACACCGTGATGCTGCGCGCCGACAGGCAGAAGTATCCGGTGCTGCTGTCCAACGGCAACCTGATCGAGCAAGGCGACCTGGGCGACGGCCGCCACTACGCGCTGTGGGAAGACCCGTTCATGAAGCCGTCCTACCTGTTCGCGCTGGTGGCCGGCAACCTGGTCTGCCAGGAGGAACGCTACACCCTGCAGTCGGGCCGCGAGGTGCTGCTGCAGGTCTGGGTAGAGGAGGGCAACCTCGACAAGACGCAGCATGCGATGGACTCGCTGAAGAACAGCATACGCTGGGACGAGGAGCGTTTCGGCCTGGAGCTGGACCTGGACCGCTTCATGATCGTCGCCGTCGGCGACTTCAACATGGGCGCGATGGAGAACAAGGGCCTGAACATCTTCAACACCAAGTATGTGCTGGCCAATTCCCGCATCGCCACCGACGCCGATTACGCCAACATCGAAGCCGTGGTCGGCCATGAGTACTTCCACAACTGGACCGGCAACCGCGTCACCTGCCGCGACTGGTTCCAGCTGTCGCTGAAGGAAGGCCTGACCGTGTTCCGCGACCAGGAATTTTCCGCCGACATGGTGGGCACCGAGAGCGGCCGCGCGGTCAAGCGCATCGACGACGTGCGGGTGCTGCGCCAGGCCCAGTTCCCGGAAGACGCCGGCCCGATGGCGCACCCGGTGCGGCCCGACAGCTATGTCGAGATCAGCAACTTTTACACCGTCACCATCTACGAGAAGGGCAGCGAGGTGGTGCGCATGTACCAGACCCTGCTGGGCCGCGACGGCTTCAGGAAGGGCATGGACCTGTACTTCCAGCGCCATGACGGCCAAGCCGTCACCTGCGACGACTTCCGCGCCGCGATGGCCGATGCCAACGGCCGCAATCTCGATCAGTTCGAGCGCTGGTACAGCCAGGCCGGCACGCCGCGCGTGACCGTCAAGACCCGCTACGACGAAGAGAACCGCACCTACGACATCACGCTGAGCCAGTCCTGTCCGCCCACGCCCGGCCAGAAGACCAAGCTGCCGTTCCATATCCCGGTCAAGGTTGGCCTGCTGGATGCGGTCGGCGCCGACCTGCCGTTGACGGCCGAAGGCGAGAATGTGGCCGACGCGCCCACCACCCGCGTGCTGGAACTGACTGAAGAAAGCCAGACCTTCCGCTTCGTCGGCGTGCCGGAAAAGCCGGTGCCTTCGCTGCTGCGCGACTTTTCCGCACCGGTGGTGCTGGAGTATGAATACACCGACGAGGAACTGGCCTTCCTGATGGCCAACGACAGCGACCCCTTCAACCGCTGGGAAGCCGGCCAGCGCCTGGCCACCCGCCGGCTGCTGACCCTGACCCGCATGGTGCAGAACCAGGAGCCGATGCGCGAATCCACCGCCAACCTGGAAACCTATGCGGCGGCGTTGCACAAGACCCTGGCCGACAGCACGCTGGACCCGGCCTTCCGCGAACTGGTGCTGACCCTGCCCAGCGAAGGCGTGCTGGCCGAGCAGATGGAAGTGATCGACCCGCAGGCCATCCACACCGCCCGCCAGTTCATGCGCCGGCTGCTGGCGCGCACCCTGCGCAACGAGCTGGTGCAGCTGCACCAGCTGAACCAGACGCCCGGCGACTACAGCCCGGATGCACTGTCGGCCGGCAAGCGCGGCCTGAAGAACGTTGCGTTGCAATACCTGGCCGAACTGGACGATACCGACAGCCACGCTCTTGCCCAGTCCCAGTACGACCAGGCCGGCAATATGACCGACCGCATCGCCGCCCTGGCCGCCTTGCAGAACAGCAGCGCGCCCGGCAGGAAGGATGCGCTGGAGCGCTTCTACAGCGAATTCGAGGATGAGCCGCTGGTGATCGACAAGTGGTTCTCGCTGCAGGCCATGGCGCCCGCCGCCGACGTCAATGCGGTGCGCGCGCTGATGAAGCATCCGGCCTTCAGCCTGAAGAACCCGAACCGGGCGCGCAGCCTGATCTTCAGCTTCTGCAACGGCAACCCGGCGCAGTTCCATGCCGTCGACGGCAGCGGCTACCTGTTCTGGTCCGAGCAGGTGATTGCCTTGAACACCCTGAATCCGCAGGTCGCCGCCCGCCTGGCGCGCACGCTGGACCGCTGGCGCAAGTACGCGCCGGCGCTGCAGGAGCAGATGCAGGAAGCATTGCAGCGGGTTGCCGCCACGCCGCGCCTGTCCAAGGACGTCTTCGAGGTGGTCAGCAAGGCGCTCGCCGCCGATGAATGATCAACAGCCAATGATCAACGATTAACGATTAACGCCGTCAAGAAAGCCAATATGAAACGTATCAGCCTGACCCAGCACCTGATTGAAGAGCAGCGCCTGCACAACACCATTCCCGCCGAGCTGCGGCTTCTGATCGAAGTCGTCGCGCGCGCCTGCAAGACCATCAGCCACGCGGTGGGCAAGGGCGCACTGGGCGAGGTGCTGGGCACCAGCGAAGCCGAAAGCGAGAACGTGCAGGGCGAGATCCAGAAGAAGCTGGACATCATTTCCAACGACATCCTGCTGCAGGCCAATGAATGGGGCGGCCACCTGGCGGCGATGGCTTCCGAGGAAATGGAAACCATCCACCCGATTCCCAACCGCTATCCGATGGGCGAGTACCTGCTGCTGTTCGATCCGCTCGATGGCTCGTCCAACATCGACGTCAACGTCTCGATCGGCACCATCTTCTCGGTGCTGAAGGCGCCGCACGGCATGACGGTGCCGACCGAAGCCGCCTTCCTGCAGCCCGGCAGCCAGCAGGTCGCCGCCGGCTACGCGGTGTATGGCCCGCAAACGGTGCTGGTGCTCACCACCGGCAACGGCGTGCAGTCCTTCACGCTGGACCGCGAGATGGGTTCCTGGGTGATGACGCAGAAAGAGGCGAAGATTCCGGAAGATACGAAGGAATATGCGATCAATTCCTCCAATGCCCGCCACTGGTATGCGCCGGTCAAGCGCTACGTCGACGAAATGCAGGCTGGCAAGACCGGTCCGCGCGCCAAGGACTTCAACATGCGCTGGATCGCCTCGATGGTGGCCGACGTGCACCGCATCCTGACCCGCGGCGGCATCTTCATGTACCCCGCCGACGCCCGCGACCCGGACAAGCCGGGCAAGCTGCGTCTGATGTACGAAGCCAACCCGATGGCCTTCATCGTCGAGCAGGCCGGCGGCGCCGCCACCGACGGCAAGCAGCGCATCCTGGACATCCAGCCCGAGAAGCTGCACCAGCGCGTGCCTGTTTTCCTGGGCTCGAAGAACGAGGTGGACCTGGTAACGTCCTACCACCGTGACGCCTGATCCGCGCCGATCAAGATTGATGTGGCAAGTTGCGCGGATTTCTTGATAGAATACGCGTCTTCGCTGATGTAGCTCAGTCGGTAGAGCAACTGATTCGTAATCAGTAGGTCGGACGTTCGATTCGTCTCATCAGCACCAGTAATCAAGTACAAAGGCCACCCTTGCGGTGGCCTTTGTACTTTTGAAAGTTGTTTGTGCTATCGATTCATTTGTTTCAGCTACCAAAGCAACGCCTAGGAGCCTGCGCGGCAGAAGGATCGACGCCATTCTTCGGGCATTTTTGGAGGGGCCTTCACCCCCTGGGAGGGGTCGAGAAAATCAATTGTGGCGCGTTCTGAGGGATCGAAAATTTCGCCCCGATCTACATTCCTTCTGCCGCGCGGGCTCCTGGAATCGGAGTTCATCTTTGAAAGCTTGATATCTTCGAATACGCTATCAAGCGCTACGTGATCACGAACGGGGAACGCCCCTGTTCAGGCGCCATACCACTTCCCAAGTCACGGTGTCGATGACTTCATTCACGTCTTGTATTCGTCTTTCAGCGAAGGATTGCGCTTCTCGCAGATCGTCGAATGTGCCGGCCATACTGAGAGGATCGTCTGCATTTTCGCCGTGCATGTACTGCCGAATGATATAGCGACGCATAATTATTATTCCGTCTGGTTTACATGGGACTGAGCTGCCTGGGCACTTGCGGTGGCTTCAAGTTCTTCGCATTTACCCATTGCTGCACGATAGCCTTTTGAAAACAAGTCACGTTCATGTTCCAAGTTTTGGATGGGCATTCGTTGCTCATCAATTATTTCTCTGAGCGCCGCAAGGGACGCCTCAAGATTGCGGACGGTTTCTTCTTTATGCACTTCGTATGTCTCCGTTTATTTTTGCGCGGAATTATACGCATGTGCAACATCCGGGAATTGCGTGAACGCGGACGGCGAATAAAAAAAGCCCGCGCGCGGCGGGCTTCATGACTAGGTGTGGCAGTGTTACTTCTTGGCTGCCTTGCGGCGCGATGCTGCAAAGCCCAGCAGGCCGAGACCGAGCAATGCGACGGTGGTTGGCTCAGGGACTGCATTTCCATTTCCACCCTCACTCGGCAGTGCGAGCAGAGTCAGCCTTGCAGTTTGTGTCAGCGATTCCTGCTGGTTAAACGACAGGTCAGTCATGTCGATCCTAAACTTGCCGCCCGCGCCAAAGTCTACGGTCGAGGGAGCCCAGTCGATCTTGTAATCGACCGCGTCAGGATTAAAAATGCACAGGAAGCAATCATTTACAGGTCCGGTATAGGCAATGACGCCGCTTGTCGTAACAGTCAGAGGCGTGCTGGTTGCAAATGGATTAGTGAAATTGAAGGTGGCAGTGATTCCCAGACTTCCAGTCTCGCTTTGGGAAATATTATCTTCGCGCAAGGTAATGAGGCCGAAATTGAAAAGGCTGGTCTGCTGATTGACTGTAGTCAGATTGAAGACTTTGCTGGTATTCCAATAACCGGCTGTGCTGAATGTGACGTCCAAGTCATTGTTGCCAGTTCCATAACCGTTTTCCGCGGCGAATGAACCGCCTGTGATGGTAAAGGTAATGGCGTTGGCTGCCGGTGCTGCGAACATACATCCTGCGACTGCGGTTGCTGCTAAAGCTTTGATCATCTTTTTCACGTTGGCTCCCTTGATTGAAAATGCTACAAAAGTTGTTAATGCAGCAATCATGCCAGGGAAAAATATTTCCTATAAAACAACTAGTTGGCTTTAGGTAATCAACCGGAAACTTTGCTTTTGTAAATATTTCCGACAGGTACTTATGTGCTATGCGGGAATAATCACTTGACGGACATCCGGCGAATCTGAGGAGAAAGCGGGTGTTGCCGCCGTTGTTAAGGGCGGTTGAAGTAGGGGATTAGCCTTGTTTTGACCTGGAAATTGCTGAGTCGTTGGATGCTTTGAGAAGCGCTTGTATTTCTTTACACTCTTTCATCGCTTTTGCGTACCCAGCCGCCAGCAAGTCTCTCTCATGTCACATGACGCCGATGAAAGCACGCTGCTCGTTGATTATTTCTTTGAGCGCTGCAAGGAAGGTTTCAAGCTTGCGGAACGTTTCTTCGTTATGCAATTCGTATGCCTCCGCTCATTTCTATGTGGAATTATGTCCGTGTTTAGCATCAGGAGATTGCGTGAATACGGACGGCGAAAAAAAAGCCCGCATGCCGCGGGCTTCATGACCAAGGAACGGTTTTTACTTCTTCGCTGCCTCGCGGCGGGATGTTGCAAGGGCGAGTAGGCCCAGACCGAACAAGACTGCCGCGCCAGGCTCTGGAACGGCGGATCCGGTTGCCACCGGCGTAATATCGAGGCCCCAGCTTTTTAAGGTGCCGGTGTCTTGGCTCTGAACGTCACTGACGCGCAGTGTCCAAGTTCCGAATGCATCGATACCGTTGAATATGGAAAGCGCCTGTTCTGGCCTAAAGGTGTTGTTAAACGGGGCTGACCCTTGGGAGATAGACTGAGTTGCCGAATCATCGAATACGACGTTCTGGAAGTTATTGCCGCTTCCGCCGCGACGATTCGACAAGATAACCGAAGTGCCAGTCGGAGCAAAAATGCTAATGACCAAGTCTTGGTCGTAAGTGTGGTTAAGGTTGCTCAGAAGAACGTTAAGATCTTGAATGATGAAATGGGACGACACCGCTAAGGTCGAATTGATCGTGCAGAGATCGCAGATCGGAGTGCTCGTGTTGTTCATGATGACGGTTGCCGACACAGGCGCGGTCATGATGGATGCGGCAGCGAATGCGAAAGCGGCGAAAATCGATTTAATGTTCATACGAGCCCTGGAGTTTTTTGATCGTATATTCTCTATAGCAACTGTTATGCCATGGAAAATATTTACGTTAAATCAACTAGTTGCACTTTGGTAATTCGCTCTGAGGGTCTGAGTGTAAATATTGTCGACAGGAAAAGAAGTCAATTCGTCCAACTGGGTAATGACATCCTCCATCGCTTCGACAGGACGTGCCAGCTACGTACTCCACAAAGGGAGGGCTATCGAACCGTAAGCCTGACCAGCTGCTGCGCTCGTCTCATCAGCACCAGGGATGAAAGGGAGTTGGCTTGAAGCCAGCCCCCTTTCCCATTTCTGGCGATGCCTCGGGTAGCGACCATGCTGGCGCCAGGCGCAGCCCCGCATGCCATTGAAGATCCGGACAAAGCCTATATACTCGGCCATTCCGGCCAGCCCGCATCAGCAGACTTCACAGTGAACAAGCCCCGCATTCCCCTGAATGACGATTGTTCTTCCCTGAACCAGGGGAAGTCGCGGCTGCGCGTCCGTGCCAGCGGTCTTCTTGCGCATCGCCTGGCTACGTCCGCCGTGCCGTTTCCGCGCATCGGCAAGGCATCCTTGTCCGTCCGGGATCTTGCCTGCCTTTCCTGGGCTCGGTGAGCGCCGGACAACCTTCCCGGTTTTTCCAGCCTCCCGAGCCTGCCCCGACGCAACAGCCAACTGCCGTACCGCAGCCGAGAGATAGCCCGTCGCGCATTTCCGGCAAACGGCATCCGACTGGTCTGGTTCGCCCCGCGCCCACGGCGTCCGGCGCGTGCCGCCGGTCAGTCCCTTCAATAAATTGTCAGGCATAAGGCCTGTCAGGAGTTCCAATCATGAAACCATCCATCGTCGTGTCCTCGACCGACCTCGAACGGATCGAGGCCCTGCTCGATGCCCTGCCGCCCGATTCGTCTGCCGCGCAGTCCCTGCGCGAAGAGCTCGACCGGGCTGACGTCCTGGCGCCGCAGGACATGCCGCCGTCCGTTGTGACGATGCGCTCGACAGTGCGCTTCCAGATCGACGCGTCGCCGGAAATGTTCTGCCTGACCCTGTCCTATCCCAGGGAAATGCCGGACGTGCCGGACGGCATTTCCATCCTCACGCCGGTTGGCACCGCGCTGCTGGGCCTGTCGGTCGGCGACAGCATAGAGTGGCCAGGGCCGGACGGGCGCCGGGTGCAGGTCAGGATCGTCGAGGTGCTCTACCAGCCGGAGCGGGCCGGGGACTTTTCCCGCTGAAAGCCTGGCCGCTCGATGGAAGGCGCCTCAGGCCAGGCCGCGTTCCCTGCGCGGCATGGCCTGCGCCCCAACGCCTCCCAGCCGGCGTTCCCGCAGCATGTCCGCCGCCACCATGACGCCGCCCAGCAGGCCGGCGAACACGGTCCAGATCACGTAGCGATAGTCCGCCGCCGTCGCCAGGAAAAACAGCGACGCCATGTTGGCGATGCCGCTCACGGCCACCGTGGCGGCCAGCAGGTTTTCATCCCGGCTGCCGCGTGCGCCACGGAAGCGCTGCCAGGCCAGCGCCAGCGTGGCGACGCATAGCAGCAGATAAATCCAGGGCTTGTAGAAAGGGGTGGCCGCAAGGCGGTCGAAGGCGCGGAAATAGCTGCCGGCGCGCTGTTGGCTGATGTGGTTGAAACGGAAGCCAAACTCGTTGCCATCGATGCCCGGATGATACGGGTAATAAATCTTCGGCACGCCAATTCCCAGCATGGTCAGGAACAGGTGGCTGCGGTGCTTCAGGTAGATGCCGGGATTGGCCGCCACCACTTTCAGCCAGTCGGGCAGCAGTCGGCCCTGAAACTCTTGCGGCGGGAAAGGCCAGACTACCGCCCAGTAGGGGTAATTGGTGTCCGGCACGCGGACCCGCGCCAGGTCCTGCAGCAGCTCCCCGGTGCCCACGCGCGGAATGTAAGGCGGTATCACGTCCTCGCCGCGCGCCAGCGAGATCTCGGCCAGGTCCCATACCAGCAGGGTGCCCAGTCCATTGCTCTTCTCGGCGTTGGCATTGAGCGCGGCAATGCCCTGAAAGTAAGCCAGGCTCAGCGCCGCCACCGCAAGCAGGGCCACACCCGTCTTTTTCAGCGCCGGCAGGCGCGAGCGCGACACCGCCGCGTAAGCCAGAAAGCCCATCAGGAACACGCCGGGAATGAAGCCGTTGATCCTGACGGCGATCGCATAGAACAGCGCCAGCGCAGCCAGCAGCAGCCAGCCCCAATGCCGGTAGCGCAGGTAGCCCAGCAGGGCCGCGCAGGCCAGCGCCAGCATGCACATCATGCCGACGTCTTTCCAGATGTGCAGCGAGGTAATCACCAGGGGCGGGCAAAAGCCGATGATTAGCAGCAAGGCGATGCGCCAGGCCAGGCGGCGCGCCGCCAGCAGCGCAAACAGCGCGACCGTCAGCCAGTAGAGCAGCTGGTGAAACAGCAGCATGGTGCCGGTGTTGGCGCTGACGCTGTCGAAGAAGCGCCACAACATCACCATGATGACAGGATGCGCATCGTTGAGCGCGGCCAGGCCCTTTGCCTGCCGGTACTGGTACAGGGTGTCGAAGGACATGAAGCCCGGTGAAAATTCGTAGGCCAGGGCCAGCGCGCAAACCAGGGCGGTCAGGCAGACCAGCCCGGCGCTGATGGCATTGCCGCGTGGCCGCGCTGCTTCTTGAAAGTGTGCATCCATAGGTCGGTGAGGGTGGAAGAGCTTGCCTGCCAGCGACTATCGGCGCCGGCCGGGCAGGTCAGTTGGCGAAATAACGGTAGATCAGTTCCTGCGGCAGCACGATGGACAGCATCAGCAGATAGAGATAGAGCAGCGACAGGCCGATGCTCCTTCGCTTGCCCGACACCAGCGTGGCCTGGCCCTTGAGCGCATACGCAAGCAGGATGCACGGCACCAGGAAATACCTGCCCTGGACGCCTTCGATCAGTGCGGCCGGATGCTTGCTCCATGTCACCAGCAACAGGAAGAACACCATCAGCATCGAGACGCCGGCGCATGCCGTCAGGCAGAGGCGCACCCGCCAGTCCTGGCGCAGCGTGGACCATTGCACCGACAGCGCGGCCATCGCGGCGCAGAACAGCAGGGACAGGTTATAGAACCAGTCCTGGAATTGCAGGTCGAGCCAGCCCAGCTTGCCAATGAAGGTCTGTTGATAGAATTGCCTGGTCTCGCTATCCGTCAGGGTAGCCCATAGCACGGAAGGGAAGGCCAGCGGCTTGCTGAGGTAATAGCCGACGATTTCGCCCAGGGAAACGCTGCGCGCCACCCGCAGGTCTATCGTGTAGCGCATGGCGATGAACAGCCATGCCAGCGCCGCCAACGTCAGCCCGGCGCACAAGGCGAGGTCAAGCGTGCGCTTGCGGAAGAAATAGATCACAAGCGGCAGCGCCAGGAGCGGCAACAGGTGCGTGCGGCTATTTACCAGCAGCAGCAGCGCTATCCCCAGCAGCCACGACATCCACTTCGGATAGGCCATGCTGCGGTCGCAGGCGCGCATGAAGAGCGACAGGCACAGGATCGCCAGCGCAGTCGTGGTGCCGTCCAATGTGGCTGACACCATCTGGAACACCGTCATCGGCAGCGCCAGCAGGGCCAGCGTGAGGAAATTGGTCGGGTAAATCCGGGCGGCGAAAAACAGCAGGCCCAGCGTGGCGCTGAGCGCCAGCAGCCGCGCCAGGCGGTAGGACAGGTCGACCGACAGATCGAGCGCCTGCCCGATCAGCAGGCCCGCGGCCTGGGGCAGGTAGACCAGCGGGAAGTAATAGCCAGTGCCGGGAGCGATCGAAAAGTTGGTCGTGTGCTGCCAGCGCGACTGCCTGGCATGCTCTATCGTCCCGCGCGCCACCGTGTGCTTTTCCTCGAATGGCAGATGGGTGAAGCCATCCATGTACTGCAGCAGGCCGTTGTCGATATAGCCGCCCGAACTGGTGTTGGGCGGGCTGACCAGGGTCAACTGCCCCTGCGACAGCAGATAGGCGCGCTTGACATGGTCGAATTCGTCCGGCGACTGGAACGGCGGAATGATGGACGAGAGCATGGTGCCGATGAAGATCAGGCAGGCGATCAGCTGCGTTCTTCGGTTCAGAAGACGAATGCTCCTTGTTCGGATGGAATGGAATGTGGCGATATGTGTATTCATGTTGTCGTTGTGAAGCGCGATGGCAGGCATGGCTTGCCAGGCCATCGCTACCGGCCCGCAGTTGGCGGCGATGGAGCGCCTTTATCGGCGCAGGTCCGCGCCGGCCTTCGTACGGCAATGCCTGTTCGCCATGCTCCAGGCGCAGGACAGCCGGCGCGGCTCCGATGTCCGGAGAACTTGTGCGGCGTCAGGAAGCCTGTTGCCTTGCCAGGCAAACATGGCAGTCTGACAAGGTGCGCCTGTTTTAGTTGCCGCCTCGCGCATTGAAGGAGATTGCGCTCAACAGTTCGGCGATTGGCTGCGCCTGGCGCAGGCCGCAGTGGTAGCCGAATCGATCTACCAGTCCAGCGACAGCAGCCGCTGCGCCATGCGCGGCCAGCACAGGCGGCGGATCTCGTCGCGGTCAGCCCAGCGGAATCCGTCCACTTCGGGGGTGTCCTTGCCGGTAATGTGATGCGGGAAATGGCTGGTGCAGCAGAGATGGTCAAGGCAGTCGAGCGTCTCGGGCGCGTGGACTTTGTAGAGATGCAGCCGCTTGTCGGGCCGGTAGTCAAAGCTGCCAAGATCCTCGAAGGCCTCGCTGTCGAAGGCCAGGCCCGCTTCCTCGGCCAGCTCGCGCATGGCCGCCTGCAGCGTGGATTCGCCAGGGTCCTGCATGCCCTTGGGAATATCCCAGTTGCGGGTGCCGGTGACATGGCAAAGCAGGATCTGGCCACGCTGATTGATCACCAGCGTGCCGCAGGAAGTCGACAGGGCTTTGTTGGAAAGTGACTTGAAAGGCATGGCGTCGGGGACGAAGGGAATGTGATTGGCCAGCCGCCACTATAGGCATATAACGGGTCATTCGCATCCCGTGCCACTTGCACTGATGGCGTTTGTGCTTCGGAACGCATTACTGCGACTGTGACTGGCCAGCACTGCTGAGCGTTGCTTTCCTGATAGCGGCGAGTTCCTTGAAGGTATTGCCATACATGTTGATAATCACCTGATCCGCTAGATCTGTTCCCGGCGATGGACTGCCCATCAGCGCTTCAAATTGCGTTTCCAGGGTTTCCTGATGTTTTTGTAGGGATTCCAACGCGCTTTTTGCAGAAACCCTTTTCTCAGCCACGCCTGTTTTTATGTCCAATATTTCCTGTGGGAGTTGGAGGATGAACTCGGGAACGCCTTGCGCCAGTTCAATGACTACCTTGGCCTGGGCTGTTCTGGCTTGCGCGTTCTTGTCCCAATTGAGAAAGGAGGATATTTCCGACTGTATTGTCTGAAATATATTTGCCTTTTCCGTTAACGGGGGTTGGGCGATTTGCAGCAGTCTTTCATGCGTCGAAAGTTGAAAGGCAAACAGTAATTGCTCAACTTTCTTTCCGTTACATGGAACGATGTCGCCATCCACGGTTTTGCAGGCGATCCTGTATTCGTGGGCATTCATTTTTCGCATCAATGCTTCCCGGGTGGCGGTGCATTCCTTCTGGCAGGAGCGCAGGATCCATACGATTTCACTGCGAAAGCCATCGCGGAGCAAACCGTCAGGCATCGTGCTTATCAAGCCTGCGTGGGTGTGTTGGAGACGGTGATACAAAAAATGCAGGCCGAGTTCAGAAAAGTTTTCCAAAGCATTTTCTGTCAAGCCTAACGGATTGTTATCTGTAGGGGCAGGCAGGTTGAATAAATTGTCCGCTTCCTTATATTTCCGATCGCGGTGCGCGTCGAATGCCTGCGCCGCTGTACTTCTTTTCTTGGGCAGCGATGCAAGACGTTCTTGGTAGGAGAAGCGAAATGTGTCCCTGAGAATGGTGGAGGGATCAAGATCGCCGGTGAATGACATGCCGCTGTCAAGCAGGGCCTGGTATTTTGTATTTGATCTATCGGACATGGCGGCCTCCACAGCGTCGCGGTTAATAACCGCATGCCTGGCAAGATATTCCATCAGGGTTGGCATTTGATTATGGAAGAGGTAGCCGAGCATTTCGTCCATGATGTACGCTTTTGTTTCTGGTGTGGTGTGCGCAACCAGTTTGTGCAAAGTTTCTATGTCTTCACTGCTGGCCAATAGATGAAAAGTACGTTTGGCCTCGTACGATTGGCATAAGAGCGCATCATTCGCTGGCTTGGCCCCCTGATTTAATAATTGTTTTAAAAGTTCAACGTCTCCTTTGAGGAAGGCGTCAGAAACCGCCACATCGATAGATCGAGACTCTTTTCTTTCCGTACCTAGTTCGCTTTCAGCAAGCTTACCGGCTGTCAAACCGGTTGAGCGAGCGCTTGCGGCCTTCCTGTCTTCAGGGGAAATGTTGCTGCCATTCGGTACGGGCGAAGAATCCAGTTCTGCGGAAGTTTTCTCTTTTGCGCCTTGATGAGGTCTGGTTGCACCCGATGCAGTGTCGTCACCGCGTGACGTGGAAAGCAACGAATGTGGCGAGTTAGGGTCGGCGTCTGACGACACCACATATTGTGGAGCCGTCCTGACGTGTGGCTTTTCAAGATGCGGTTCCACTTTGTCAGAGTCATGCAGCAGGGTTTGCTGAGTTGTTTGCCTGTCATGTAACTGCGGGGTATCAGATTTGGTGTGGGGAAGCTGTTCTTCAACATCCGTATCCGTCCGAATTGCCGATTCATGATGCACGGCCTTGTTCTGCATGGGGTCCAAAATAGCCTCCTTCAAAAAACCATTGTTCGTTGCGTCGGCAAATGCGAGTGCTGTGCTAGCTATTAACTATGTAGACAGTTCCGCCATTTTGTTGCTTTTGTGGCATTTTTTTGGGGAATGAAGGCTGGTTGCTTTTCGTTTAAAAATATTTGCAGCTTCTTAATGCACTGGGATTTTTCTCTTATGCAAGGATTTTTGCGTCGACGGCATTGCTTGCTGTGAAAACCTTTGTTAGAATCCCGGCTCCTGACGACGAAGAGCAGTAACCGAGTCGCAGAAACGGTCATTGATGATGGCCATGCCGTCAAAGCCTGACAAACCGTTTTAAAAAGACGGTGCATTACCAAGCGGCTGTAGCTCAGCTGGATAGAGTACTTGGCTACGAACCAAGGGGTCGTGGGTTCGATTCCTGCCAGCCGCACCAATTTAAGGGTCAGATCGCAAGATCTGGCCCTTTTTCTTTTGTGCTTTCCTTCCCCTCCCACCACGCATTCCCAACGATGACCGTGTTGGAGGTGCCTCAATAGAGGATGTGCGCTGTCGTACTGATACTCTGCCGTGGCCGATTTAAGATGGCGGTTTCCAACACATCTTGCGGCACAGTGCCTTGAGCAAGCTCGCGGGCCATGTGTCGCCATCATCATGGCCTACCGTTCCCGCTGCCTGCGCCTGTTCCAGGCCATTTCATTCGCCGCCGGCCTCGCCGCCGCAACCCTGACCCATGCCGCCGACGGCGCCGAAGCGCTGCGCCAGAAGTATGCGGAACTCAAGCCCCGGCTTGCCAGCAACCAGTTCGGCCAGCCGCTGTACATCGAATCCACCGAGAATCCGAAGCAGTTGAAGGGCGAAGCCTACGCGCTGCTCGACTATCCGCTGGAAAAGGTGGCAGCCGCGCTGAAGACGCGCGAGCAGTGGTGCGACGTGCTGATCCTGCATCTCAACACCAAGTACTGCCGCGCGGCCGACGTCGATGGCGGGCCGGGCCTGACGGTCTATATCGGCAAGAAGGACCCGCAGCCGCTGGACCAGGCCTACCGCGTCGACTTCGGCTACAAGGCCGAGAGCGCGCCCGATTACCTCGATGTCAGGATGTCGGCCGACAAGGGGCCGGTGGGCACCAGCGACTATCGCATCCTGGTCGAGGCCGGCGCGGTCGACAGCCGCAAGACGCTGCTGCACCTGACCTATTCCTATTCCTACGGCATGGCCGGCAAGCTGGGCATGCAGGGCTACCTGGCGACCGTCGGCGCCAACAAGGTCGGCTTCACCGTCACCGGCGACGAAGGCGGCAAGCCAGCCTATATCGGCGGCGTGCGCGGCGTGGTGGAACGCAACACCATGCGCTATTACCTGGCGATCGATTCCTATCTGAAGGAAGTGGATGCGCCAAAGAGCGAGCAGTTCGAGCGGCGGCTGAAGGACTGGTTCAGCGCGACCGAGCGTTATGCGCGCCAGTTGCGCGAGGTCGAGCGGGAAGAGTACATGGACATGAAGCGCGCCGAATATCAGCGGCAGCGGGAAGCGCGTTGAACGCGTGAAGCGGGAGGAAGAACTGCGCGGCGCAGTGCGCCGCGCATGGACTGCTCAGCAAGCCTGGCTCAGATCTTTACCTTGGCGATGATTTCCTTCAGGGCCGGTGCGGCCTTGAAGCGGGCGTTCTTGGACGCCTTGATCTTGAGCTTTTCGCCGGTGGCCGGGTTGCGGCCGGTGCGGGCTGCACGCTTGGTGACGCTGAAGGTTCCCAGGCCAGGAATCGAGCAGCGGCCTTCCTTCTTCAGGTCGGTGTGGATGATGCCAATCACGGTGTCGAGCACGCGGTTTGCTTCCACCTTGGTCAGGGTGTGGGTCTGCGCAATGTGATCGATCATTTCTGATTTTTTCATGGTACTTGCCTGTGAGATAGAGGGGCTTGAATTTTAGCGGAATAACAAGCGCAAACAGTAGCTGTCAGCCCGCTTTTCTTGCAAATAAAACGCCGGATGTGCCTATCTGGCCGCATGAAAGCCGGATCGGGCCCGAAAATGCCGCGGCCGCCGGCCTGATCCACGCCAACAGCGCTTTATCGATGCCCATGAAGCGGGCGATAGTGTCTATACTGCTTCCATCCGATTCGTCATGCGCCGGTCGAACGCAGCTGTCTTCCGGCGCGCAGCACACCGCAGGCAAAGCCATTTTCCGCATGACCAACCCAGCGAAAGGATGAACGATGAAGACCGTTTCCCAGATACTGCATGCCAAGGGCGGGACCGAAGTCCATACCATCAGTCCCGGCGAGACCGTGCTGGAAGCGATCCGCCGCATGGCCGAACATGGCATCGGCGCGCTGGTGGTGATGGAAGGCGGCGCCATCGTCGGCATGGTCAGCGAGCGCGACTATGCGCGCAAGGTCATCCTGATGGGCCGCAATTCCGACCAGACTGCGGTGCGCGAGATCATGAGTCCCACGGTGCTGTATGTGCGGCCGCAGCAGAGCAATGAAGACTGCATGGCGCTGATGGCAAACAGCCGGGTGCGCCACCTGCCGGTGATGGAGGGCGGCCGGCTGATCGGCCTGATCTCAATGGGCGACCTGGTCAAGGACATCATCTCGGACCAGCAGTTCACCATCGAGCAGCTGGAACACTACATCAGCGGCCAGCATGCCTGAGGTGACGCATGGCCACGGGACCCATTGCGCGGTCCGATGGCGTTCTTGCGGCCACGCCGGTCACGCGCTACCGCAACATCGGCATTTCCGCCCATATTGACGCCGGCAAGACCACGCTGACTGAGCGCATCCTGTTCTATGCCGGCATCAGCCACCGCATCGGCGAGGTCGACGAAGGTTCGGCCACGATGGACTGGATGGAGCAGGAACAGGAGCGCGGCATCACCATCACCGCCGCCGCCACCACCTGCTACTGGACAGGCATGGACGGCGGCCGGCCGGCGCACCGCATCAATATCATCGACACGCCCGGCCACGTGGATTTCACGGTGGAGGTCGAGCGCTCGATGCGGGTGCTCGACGGCGTCTGCATGCTGTATGACGCTGTCAGCGGGGTGCAGCCGCAGTCTGAAACCGTGTGGCGCCAGGCCGCCCGGTACCGGGTGCCGCGGATTGCCTTCGTCAACAAGATGGACCGTCCAGGCGCCGATTTCTTCCGGGTGCGCCAGCAGATCATCGAGCGGCTCAAGGGCACGCCGGTGCCGCTGCAGCTGCCGCTGGAGGAAGGCCCCGGCTTCAACGGCGTGATCGACCTGCTGGCCATGCGCGCCATCGTCTGGGATGAGGAGGGGCAGGGGCAACGCTTCCATCTGGCCGATATCCCGGCGCACCTGCTGGAAGGCGCTGCGCAGTGGCGCGCCGCACTGGTGGAAGCGGCGGTCGAGGATGACGACGCGCTGCTGCAGCAATACCTCGACGGCGCCGATATCTCCGTCGATGAACTAAAGCAGGCGCTGCGCCGCCGCACCATCGCCGGCGAGATCATGCCCATGCTGTGCGGCAGCGCCCACCGCAACCGTGGCGTGCAGCCGCTGCTCGATGCCGTGATCGACTATCTGCCGGCGCCGTCGGACCTGCCGCCGGTGGTCGGCATCGACGGCGAGGGCAGGCCGGTCGAACGCGCGCCCGACAGCAAGGCGCCGTTCGCCGCGCTGGCCTTCAAGATCATGACCGACCCGTTCGCCGGCCAGCTGGTCTACTTCCGTGTGTATTCCGGCACGCTGCATGCCGGCGACACGGTATGGAACACGCTGCGCGGCAAGCGCGAGCGTATCGGCCGCCTGCTGCAGATGCATGCGAACCACCGCACCGAGATCAGCGAAGTCCATGCCGGCGACATTGCCGCAGCGGTCGGCCTGAAGACCGTGTCGACCGGCGACACCCTGTGCGACCCGGACCACCCGCTGATGCTGGAGCAGATCGCCTTCCCGGAGCCGGTGATTGCGCAGGCGGTGGAGCCGCGCACCCAGGCCGACCATGACCGCATGGCGCATGCGCTGGAGCGGCTGGCGCAGGAAGACCCGTCGTTTCATGTGCGCATCGATCCCGAGTCGGGCCAGACCGTGATCTCCGGCATGGGCGAGCTGCACCTGGAAATCCTGGTGGAGCGCATGCGCCGCGAATTCAGCGTCGATGCCCAGGTCGGCGCGCCGCAGGTGGCTTACCGCGAAACCGTGCGCGGCGTCTGCGAGGCCAGCGAGGGCAAGTTCATCCGCCAGTCAGGCGGCCACGGGCAGTACGGCCATGTGGTGCTGAAAATCGAGCCGCTGCCGGCCGGCGCCGGCTTCGCCTTCGTCGATGCGGTCAGGGGCGGCGCCATTCCGCGCGAATTCATTCCCGCGGTGGAAAAGGGCGTGCGCGACGCAATGGCCGGCGGCGTGCTGGCCGGCTACCCGCTGACGGATTTGAAGGTCACGCTGACCGGCGGCTCCTGGCATGAGGTCGACGCCAGCGAAAACGCCTACCGGGTGGCGGCCGCGATGGCGCTGCGCGACGGCTGCAGGAAGGCCGGCGTGGTGCTGCTCGAACCCGTGATGGCGGTCGGCGTGGAGACGCCGGACGAGCATACCGGCGACGTGCTGGGCGACCTTGCAAGCCGGCGCGGCCAGGTGCGCGGCATGGACGAGATCGCCGGCGGCCGGCTGCTGCGGGCCGAGGTGCCCCTGGCGGAGATGTTCGGCTACGCCACCACGCTGCGCTCGCTGACGCAGGGCAGGGCCGGCTTCAGCATGGAGTTCCTGCGCTATGCAAGGCTGCCCGCCAGTCTGGCGCAGGCGGTGGCTGGCGGCAGGCAGGCTCGCTAAACCTCCCCGGCAGCGGGCAGGGCGCCGCTTGCTCTCTGCACAGATTGCGCCGACTCAATCTTTCCGGCGTGTTTGTTTCCTATGATGCTCCTGCCGCCATTGCGGCCATAACGATACGAAAAGGAGCAGGAGACATGCGCTTCAACATCAGGAAACGCCAGGCCGCACCCGTCACCATCGCGGTGCTGGCGGCATTCGGGCTCGCCGCCTGCGGCGGCAGCGACAATAACGACGACAACGCCAATCTGCCGCCCACCCAGGCCGCCATGACCTGCGCCCAGCTGGCCGGCATGACGATACCGGCTTCCAGCATTGGCCTGGCCACCACCGGCGCCACGGTGACCAGCGCAACCGTGGTCCCGGCAGCCGGCAGCGGCGCCAGCGCGGTCGGCGAATACTGCCGGGTGCTGGGCGACATCAATCCGGTGGATGCGAGCGCGCCCAAGATCAAGTTCCAGGTGAACCTGCCGGAAAACTGGAACCGCAAGGCCATGATGTTCGGCGGCGGCGGCTATAACGGCACCATCGCCACGGGTATAGCCAATGTGCCGGCCGGCCCGACCGACAGGCAGGTGCCGCTCGGACGCGGCTATGCCACCTTCGGCAGCGATTCCGGCCACCAGGCCAATGCCAACGGCAGCCGCGACGGCACCTTCGGCGCCAACGACGAGGCGCTGCGCAACTTCGCCGGCGACGCCATCAAGAAAACCCGCGACACCGCCATGGCCATCATCAAGTCGCGCTATGCGGAAACGGTGCAGAAGACCTATTTCGCCGGCGGCTCCACAGGCGGGCGCGAAGCGCTGCTGGCGGTGCAGAACTGGCCATCCGACTTCGACGGCGCCATCGTGCTGTACCCGGCCTGGAATGCAGCCAGCCTGGACCTGCAGTTCGGCCGCATCACCCGCCAGCTGGCCTTGCCGAATGCCTATCCGAACCGCGCCAAGCGGCGCGTGCTGTATGACGCCGCCGTCGCCGCCTGCGACGGCCTGGACGGCGCGCGCGACGGCGTGATCAGCAATGTGGTCGCCTGCAATGCCAGCTTCAATCCCGCGACCGCCACCGTCGACGCCTCGCCGGGCGGTCAGCCGGTGCGCTGCGCCAACGGCGCCGACACCGGCGACACCTGCCTGTCGGACGTGCAGATCGCTTCCTTCAACGTGATCAACACGCCGCTGCAGCTGAACTATGCGCTGGCCAGCGGCGAGCGCAATTATCCCGGCTTCAATACCTGGGGCACCGACTTCGGCAATCCCGGCAACGATCCGCTGCAGCCCACGGTGCTGACGCTGTCGATGGGCACCGAGCAGCCGGCCAACCCGATGCCGGCGGTGACCGCCACCAGCATGCCGCCGTATGGCAGCACGTTCTGGGACCAGTGGGTGAAGTATTTCGTCACCCGCAACCCCAACTTCAACTCGCTGCAGCTGGACCCGCAGAATCCCACCATCTGGCAGAACCGGATCGTGGAGCTGACCGGCATCCAGGACGCGAACAAGACCGACCTGTCGGCCTTCCAGTCGCGCGGCGGCAAGATCCTGATGGCGCATGGCTCGCACGACGCGCTGGTCAGCACCCGCGCCACCGAGCAGTACTTCAGCCGCATCCGCAATACCATGGGCACGGCCGCGGTGACCGGCTTCATGCGCTATTACGAGATCCCCGGCTATGGCCATTCCACCAGCACGGTGTTCAATGCCGCATGGGACTCGGTGACGACGCTGGAGAACTGGGTGGAGAAAGGCATTGCGCCGCCAGCCCAGGTGGTGGCCGACCGCACCGGCGTGCCCGGCCGCACCCGGCCGCTGTGCGAGTATCCGACCTTCCCGCGCTACAACCTGACGGGAGACATCAACGCGGCGGCCAGCTTCACCTGCGCGGCGCAATAGGCGGATAAAAACGCGCAAGGGCCGGGCGGGACGCAAGCCACATCGCGTCCCGCCCAGCCCTTTGTTTTGTCTGCGTCCCGCGTTACTTGGCCGCGAAGCAGTACAGCAGGCCGGCGCCGCCGGTGCCGCGCAGCGCTTCCTGGCTGCAGCCGCGGCTCGGATGCGAGGAATTCCATGACAGCGCCGGCGGCTCGGTGTTCAAGCCCATCCGGTCGTGGTGGCCCACCATCGCGGCCCCTTCGCCGCTGCTGGTCCAGTTACTGCAGGTCATGTCCTTTTCGCCGCCGAAGGCGCGGCCATCGGGCTGCGAACCGGTGAGGATGTCATGGAGGTTAGGCTGATCGGTGCGGCCGTTGACCTTGTCGCCCTTCTCCGTCAGCGCGGTTTCCTTGTTCAGATTGTTGGTCCCGTGCAGGGTTTCCACGTCCTTCGCGATCACGACGCCCTTGGCGTTCTGCCACGGGCCGCGGCCGATGCGGTCGCGCGCATTGACCGCCGCGCCCATGCCGTTGGCGCTCGTGCTCAGATAGGCGCGCCAGGTATGGTCGCCCGCGCCTGCCTTGGCGGCCAGGGTCTGGCAGATCTGGTCGGCGCCGGCCAGGCCGCCCAGGTTGGCGCCCTTGCCGCTGCCGGCGCTGGTCACGAAGAAGGTCATCGGGCTGCCCGCCTGCGCGGAGGCATTGCCGCCCGGCGCATAACGGCTGCCGGCGCAGCCGGCGGCGGCAGCGGCAAGGGCAAGGCAGAGGGCAAGGCGGGCATGGCGATTGCGGGTAAGACGCATGAGGTGTCTCCTGGTGTATGCGGCGGTGGAAGGGCAGACGTTAACCATGTTGACGAAATGAATGGTAAGTCAGGCGCGCCGCCGTCACAACATCCAAACGAAGGCCAAGCGCAACGTCCTGCGCGCTTGCTCGATTCGGCAGCATGCGCGCGCCCGCGTTGACACCCCATGCGGCAGCCTCTAAGGTCGCGGGGGTAGCGCGGCATGGGCCTTGCTCACGGGATCGGCGCAACGCAAGGAGAACACGGCATGCGGCTTGGATGGGTTGTTGGTCATGGCATTGGCGCCGGATAGGACGGGCGTGGCCGGCATCGAAGCGACGGCCGATGCATGGCGCGGTCTGCTCTACCTTGCCGCCATCGTCATCTTCCTGCTTGCCACGGTGGCGCACCTGCCGGCGCTGCTGCCGGCGGCGGCGCTGCTGGCGCTGCTGTCTATCCTTGCGTCCCTGCCATCCTGCGGACCGATTGCCCGCGTCCTGGCGCTGCTGTTCCTGGGCGGCGGCTACCTGATGCTGTGGCGCAGCGGCCGGCCCTGGTCCGATTATCTGCTGGCCCATGGCAGCATGCTCTACCTGATGGCGCTGTTCTCGGTGCTGCCGCTGCTGTCGATCCCGGTGCAGCTCGGGCGCTACGGCCATTCGATCGAGGCGGTGCTGCGCGCCCGCATCGCCGGGCTGTTCCAGCTCAACTGCGTGGTCACGGTGCTGGCATTCCTGTGCGGCTCCTTCATGAGCCTGGCGGCGGTGCCCATCATGATGACCAGCATCTCGCCCGTGACAGGCAGCTATCCGCTGCGCGATCCGGTGCGCTTTGCCACGGTCTCCACCGTGTTCGGCTATGTGCTGCCTATCCTGTGGACGCCGGTGTCGGGCGTGGTCGGCGTGGTGCTGTACAGCCTGAAGCTGGAATGGACCGCGCTGCTGCCCCTGCTGATGGCCATGTCGCTGGCCGGCCTGCTGCTGAACTGGATGCTGTTCTGGCTGTTCGAGCTGCGCGGCCAGCCGGCCGCCATCGAGGCGCCGGCGCAGCCGGCGGCCGACCTGCCGCAACTGCGGCCGGCCCTGCGCCATCTCGGGCAGATGCTGCTGGCCATCGTGCTGATGGTGGCCGCCATCGGGGTGCTGGACCATCTGCTGCGCATCGGCATGCTCACCGTGGTGACGCTGCTGGCGATTCCGTTCGCATTGGCCTGGAGCATGGCGCTGGGCAGGGGCCGCGACTTCCTGCGCGCGGCAAGGGTGCAGATGGCGTCGCGCCTGCCGCGGATGGCGGACCAGTTCGCCATCTTCCTGGCGGCGGGCTTCTTTGTCAGCGCCATGCATCTTTCCGGCGTCGATCATGCGGTCAACCAGGCTTTCCTGGCGCTGCACAATACGCTGGGCACCCGGCTGTTCCTGATTTCCATGCCCTTTATGGCGCTGGCCGTTGCCATGCTTGGCGTGCATCCGCTGGTGGCGATCGCGCTCCTGGGCGAGTCCCTGAAGCCCGAAGTGCTGGGCATCGATGTCAACCTGCTCGCGGTGACCCTGATCGGCAGCTCGGTGCTGACCTATATGCTGGGTCCATTCAGCGGCACGCTGGGCCTGATGCAGTCGCTGACCCGGATTTCGAGTTACAGGCTGGCCTGGTGGAACCTGCCGTACGCCATCGGCTATGTGTTGCTGCTGGCAACAGTGATCCTGCTGTACCGGCCATGATGCATGGTCTGTCAGGCAAGTGTGTTGTGAACAGGCAAGCGCACCTGAGCCCGAAGCAACGGGCTTGTCCATGCCGCGGGTTGTATAAGCCCGTCGCGCCCATACCTGCGTGTTAAAGCAAGCGGAGCCAATGATGAATCGACAGCATAACGACGAGCAGAACCAAGTCCGGAAACAGAGCAGGGAGGAGGCGCTGGAGCAGGAGCTGCAGCAACTCGCCTACCGCATGGCGCAGGCGCTGGCCGAGCTGGACTGCCCCGATTGTTGCGGCCCGGTGCATGCCTTCATCGAGCATGGCTGCGATGTCTATCGCGAGGAATGGGAGTGGGCCTGCTTCGTGCAGGTGGTGCACCGAAGGCGCGGCGGCAGCGGCGGTAGCGGCGGCGCCTGAAACGGCAGGACATGCTTGTTGCGGCGACGTTGTCCCGGCTGGCGCAACATCCCCGCAATGATGTGATATCCGCACACGCCGCGTGAGCTGGCTCAGCCCGGGCGCTGGTTGATGCCGCCGGCAGTCTGCCTGCGGCTAGCATCGGGCCTCCCATCATCAGGAGGAGCCATCCATGCAAGCCACCATCCATTCCATGCAACGTATTGGCCGCCCCGCGTGCCGCGCACCGGCGCAGAGCCGCAAGGCCATGCTTCCTTCGCCGCGGACCAGCGTTGCGCTGGGGCCGCATCCTGTCGTGCGGCGCTGTTACAGCCTGGACTTCAGCAGCGGCCCGGACAGGCCCGGCGGCGCGTGCAACACGGTTACTACCGCCAGTGCAGGCAATACGGACAATACGGGCAACACCGCCGGCATGGCCGGCGCGTCCGTCCGCACCGGTCCCCGTCCGCGCGCCAGCGACCTGATGCCGCACCAGATTCAGCAGCTGCTGATGGTTTCCAAGGGCATGGCGTGCCGCGTTGGCCAGCCCGTTGCCGACATCCAGGCGCAGTTGCTGATGCAGGCAAGCCATGACGAACCCGTTGCCGGTCCGGCAAGCCTTGCGCCGGGCAAGCCCGGCAGCGCACGCTTTGCCGATGTGGTCTCGCTCTACGATCCCGATGAGGAGCACAGGCAGGAAAAGCTCTGGCTTACCCGGTTTTTCGTGCAGGGGCGCGAGGCGGTCCATGCCCGCAACATGGCGCTGAACTACACCCTGATTTCCGACCGGCCGTGGCGCCTCGTGCTGGGCGGCCCTGATCTGGGCGTGATCAGCCAGGAGCGCATCCGCTGCGCCGAGATTGCCTTCCCCGGCAAGTGCCTGGTGCAGCTGAGCCTGGCCAAAGGCATGCTGCACGGGTTCGACGGCGAGCTGGCGGGCACATGCGCAGGCCTTGCCAGACAGCGTTACTGGGGATGGTTCGGCCATGAGAACCGGCGTTGCGACGAGCCCGGCGAACACGGCTGGGATGCCAACCTGCTGGCCACGATCGAGCCAGTCCGGATCGCGGTGATTGGCGATCGCGCCGTCGCCTGGAGCACGCTCAGCCAATGGCAGCGGACGGTGCCTCTCGAAAAGACCGCGGAAGCCGCGGCCTGGGAACTCGCGCGCATGTCGATGCCGTTTTAGAGCGCTTGCACCTCCGCGGCATTAAATGCCGGTTGGATAGGTTTCCGGCAGTTCGTCATGCACCATGTCGGCGGGCGCATCGAGCGGCTTGACGGCGCGGGTCGTGTCGAAATGGACGATGGCGTCGAACTGCCGGCCGAGCTCGCTCTGGAAGTAATGGCTGACCCGTTCCGACTCCGGCAGATAGACCACGCCGATCGCGCGTTCCAGCCGCTGGCCTAGCTGCTTCTGCAGTTCGGCATTGCCGCGCAGCGGCAGCAGGAAATCATGGCCGGTGCGGTGCATCAGGTTTTCGTGGCTGTCCTCGCGCGACGGCCTCACGTTCTTCAACTGCGCCGGGCTGTCCCATTCCGATGCCGCCGTCACCGTGCCGGCATGGGTGGTGTAGCCCAGCAGGAAAGCATGCTGCTCGCCATGGCGCTGGCGCACCAGCTGGCCCAGGTTGACTTCGCCATGCCAGCCCATCTCGGTGCAGCGGGCGTCGCCGATATGGGAGTTGTGCGCCCACACCACCAGCTTCGCATTGTCGCCACGGCGCCGCGCCAGATGCTCGCGCAGCGCATCCAGGGTGTCGGCCATATGGGTGTCGCGCACGTTCCAGGAGGCATTGCGGCCCTCGAACATCGCGCGGTAATACGCTTCCGCATTCTGCGCCACGCGGGCGTTCTGGTGCGCATAGAAGGCTTCATCGAAGCCGGAGACGCCATCGATGCCGGCATACTTTTCGAGGTTGGCCGTCATGCCCATCAGCTGGCGCATCACTTCGGCCTCGCAATCCTTCTTCATGCCGAAGGTGGTGGCATAGCCGTAGCGCTGCGGGTCCTCGGCCAGGTGATCGAAGCAGCTGTAGCGTTCGCGCGCGCGCCGCGCCGCTTCCGGATCGACCCGGTTCAGGTACTCCACCACCGATGACATCGAGCGGCGCAGGCTGTACAGGTCCAGGCCGTAGAAGCCGACCTGCTGCCGTTCGTCGGCGATGCCGCGGTTAAACTCGCGCAGCCACGCCACCAGGTCCAGCACATCATGGTTGCGCCACATCCAGCGCGGGAAGCGTTCATAGTCGCCCAGCGCCTGTTGGGCGCTGGCATCGTTGCCGCGGCCCTGCGCATAGCGGCTTACCCGCAAGGCGTCCGGCCAGTCGCATTCGACGGCGATGCCGGCGAAATTCCTTTCGCGCAGCAGGCGCTGGCTGATTTCCATGCGGGAGCGATAGAACTCATGGGTGCCGTGGGTGGCTTCGCCCAGCAGCACGATGTCGGCGTCGCCGATGGCATCGAGGATGGCATCGGTGTCGGTCACGCCGTGCAGCGGCACGGCGGCGGCCTTGATGGCCTTGATCACGGTGCGGTCGAACATGGCCTGTTCTCCTGTGAGCTTGATGGCCATGTGACTGCGGCGCGCGGGGGAAGTGCCGTGATTGCGCCAGGCAGGTTTGATGCGGACGAAAAAAAAGCCGGCCCGTGAGGGCCGGCTTTTCAGCTTGCTGACTGCTTACCTGCCGTCGCGGTCCAGGTCGCCCGGGATCGCGCGCTCGACGCGATGCCATGCTGCACGGCTGGCATGCTTGGCCTGGTCCCAGCTCAGGCGGGAGGCGCCGCGCACGTTGTCCCACTCGCCGCGCAGTTGCGGCTCGGCCGTATCGAAGTCGCTGTTGTAGCGGCTGCGGCTGTTGTAGCCCAGGCTGTATGCCGGCGCGTAGTCCTCGTAGGAATAGCCCGAGGCATAGTACGGCTCGCGGTCATAGGAATTGCGCCAGTAGGCATCTTCCTCGGCCGGATTGACCATCGCGCCGGCGCCGTGGCCCACTGCGCCGCCAGCCAGTGCGCCGATCGCTGCGCCTGCCGCCATGCCTACCGGGCCGCCGGCTGCGCCAACCGCCGCGCCAGCCATTGCGCCGCCGCCTGCGCCCACGCCGGTGGAGAGGTTATGCTCGCCGCGGTCATCCTGCGGCTTGGAGTTCACCACTTCGCCTGCGCCCTTGCCAGCCATGCCGCCGGCCACCGCGCCAACCGCAGCGCCTGCAGCCATGCCGATCGGGCCGCCGGCCGCGCCGACTGCCGCGCCTGCCATCGCACCGCCGCCGGCACCCACGCCCTTGGCCATGTTGTGGTCGCCCAGGTCATCGCCGGTTTTCGGATTCACGACTTCAGCCGCGCCCTTGCCGGCCAGGCCGCCCGATACAGCGCCGATGGCTGCGCCTGCGGCCATGCCAACCGGACCCGCGGGGGAGCCCATTGCCGCACCAGCCAGCGCGCCGCCGGTGGCGCCCAGGCCCGTACCGACCACATGCTCGCCGCTGCTTTCACGCCATTTCTGTTCGAGATGCATTGCGTCCTCGTCCGAGCGTGCATTCACGCCCATCAGGATGCCGCCGCGGCGGATGCCTTCCTCGTAGTGCTTCACGCGTTCCTCGGGGATGCCGGAGCCGATCAGCGCGCCCAGCAGGCCGCCGGTCACGCCGCCGGCGCCAGCGCCAGCCAGTGCCGCCGCCAGCGGGCCGGCAATCACCAGGCCCAGGCCCGGCAGGGCGATCGTGGTGCCCACTGCCGCAACAGCCGCTGCAATCGCGCCCAGCGCGCCGCCGATGCCTGCGCCGATGCCGGCGCCTTCCGCTGCCTTGCTGCCCAGTTCAGTTTCAATCGACTGGTCGCCTGCGAAATAGCGATTGCGGGTCTCGTCGGACATCACCAGGTTGACGTCATCCTTGGTGTAACCGCGCTCCGACACTGCGCTATAGGCACGCTCCGCGCTTTCGCGGTCGTTGAAGAGGCCGGTCACCATGCGTGGATTCTTGTTCTCATATGTATCAGCCATGTCGATCTCCTTGTTTGAATGAAGGATTGCAGTTTAGACAATATGGTTGAGCAGGTATGTCGGCGCGTAGCGCGTATCGATGTAGGACAAAGGGAGAAGTTTTTTAGCGGCGCGCCGGTGGAACCTGCATGGGATTTGACCGTGATGGATAGCCGCGGTTCGGGTCAAACCTGGATGGAGGCAAAGCGCAAAGGACTGCCTGGGCTTCCTGGATGTCGAGTCAATGGCAGTCCTGGCTTGCCGTGGTCAGGGAACGTCTATACAGCCCGATGTGCAAGCGGGCATGCAGTGGCGCCGACTCTTGCCATTGGGTGCCCGCACGTGCACAGGAAAAGTCGTGGATGAAGAGAAGTAAGGCTGTTGCTCGGCTCGCGGTTGGAAGCGCCGTAATGAAGTATAAAAATACCTGCGCATCATGTCTGTGGCGCCATAACGCGGTACGCCTGGATGGGACATGTTTCGCCTGTTCCGTCTCGCTTTCTAAAGGTGCAGACCTTCGGTATGGATATGAACATTGCCATATTCAATATCACCGTTTGGCCTGAAAGTTATGGCGCATTCGACCTTGACCGAGCCGGGTTTGCGTAGTGGGACGAAACGCGCATTGTGCTCAGGAGAAATGCGAAGTTGGTCTGGTCGGCATTCCCCCTTGTAAGCCAGCATAATCCCACCGTCCGCCATCTTTTTCAGATCGTAAGTACTGTTGAGATTGGCCTTGAAAAACAATGGCGATCCATTGGGTGAGGTTATTGGCGTATTCGACGATTTAAGAATGGCTGCGTTTAGAAAGATCGGTAACGTCTGCGAAGTGAGGTAGCTGACTACAGTGACGAGATTCGCCCCGTTCGCGAAATGAGTCTGGTCGCCAGGTCCGACGAAATTGGCAAATTGCTCAAGCGTTTTGCAAGTTGTTATTCGGCCGTCAGGGCTTTCCAAACGGTAGGCGCCAGACTTTGCCATGCGTTCGAAATCATTCACGAATATTGATGCGAATTGCGTATTGCTCGGGTCTTTCAAAAGCTCACCTTTTCTGGCCTTGTCCGCAAGATGCTTCGGTGTTGGAAGATTCTTCGTGGCAGTAGGCATGGACAAATATTTGCCCGGAAGAAGAACGGCGTCCCCCACGTGAATCGCGTGGCGAGGCCTGTACACAGGTGGACTGCATGCATCAACAAGCTTGCTTTGAAATAATTTGTCAAGAGCCTCGGGCTTAAGCTGCGACGTATTCTCGAGAAACAGGGCATCACAATTACCGCCAGGCTTTACCTGGCTCTGCAAAAAGAACAGGGCGTCAACCATGTTGTTTTCCGTCAAACGCGCTGATATCACCTGATAGAGCGCCTGCCTGGTTTGCGCGATATCTTTGGCGCGCGTGGAACTGCTGGCTTTTTCTTCCCGAACGCCAAGCCGGATGCTGCCGTTGGACTTCCGATCTTTGTCTTCAACGACGATGTCTTTTCCCCGCGCCGATTCCAGGAAATTTTCGAGATTGCCAAGTGACGTTTTGCTGGTGATATAGATTCTGGGAGAGTCCATTGCGGTTTCCTTGAAGGTGATCCGGTTCGGTAACGCTTTTCTGAAAATGGGATCTCGTTTAGAAAGTGCTTTTATTAGCTATTTGTTCGTTAAAAGACATTTATTAAGATATGGAACGCCCGGCGACACGCTGTTCCGTTCGATTGTGGCCTGCCACTCTGCGCAAACAAGCAACTCGCAAGGACAGCACTACCCCGCGCCTGCCCTACAATCCTTCCATTCCAACATCGCGCCGCTTTAGGCGCCCAAACGCATGCCGCAGATCTATCCTTCCGGCTGGCGCGAGCTGGCCGTCACCGGCGCCGCCGCCCGTGAAATCGAAACCCTGAACCTGTTCGCGGCGCGCCTGCCGGATGCGCTGACGGTCTACCATGGCGTGCACTGGACCAAGATCGAGAACGGCTTTTCGGTCTATGGCGAAATCGACTTCATCATCGTCGCGCCCAACGGCCGCATGCTGCTGATCGAGCAGAAGGCCGGCTTCCTGTCGGAAACGCCTGAGGGACTGGTGAAGAACTATCCCGGCCGCACGGAGCATGTGCGCCAGCAGATGCTGCAGATGGTGGAAGGCCTGGCGGCGCGCTTCAACAAGACCGGTGGCGACAAGCTGGAAGTGGATTACCTGCTGTACTTTCCCGACTACAAGGTGAAGAACCCGGCGCTGGCCGGCATCGAGCCGTCGCGCGTGGTCGATGCGGGCAACCGGACCCGGCTGGTCGAACTGATCACCGCCTTGCTGCCGGTGACGGCCGAGACGCCGCAGCACGGCCGGGTGCGCAAGTTCCTGGGCGACGTGCTGCAGCTGACGCCGGATGCCAGCGCCATGGTCGGCCGCGCCGAGGAACTGGTAACAAGGTTGTCGCAGGGCCTGGCGATGTGGGCGCGGCAGCTGGAGTTCTCGCCGTTCCGGCTGCGCGTGGTCGGCACCGCCGGCAGCGGCAAGACGCAACTGGCGCTGGCCGAGTTCCAGGCCGCTGTGGAAGCGGGGCTGAAACCGCTATATGTCTGCTACAACCGGCCGCTGGCCGACCGCGTGCAGGACCTGGTGCCGGCCGGCGGCCGGGTCGGCACCTTCCACATGCTGTGCGATACCTTTGCCCGCGAGTCGGGCGCAACGCCAGACTACAGCGCGCCCGGCGCCTGGGCCGAGATGGAAAAGGCCTTCGACAGCGCGCCCATCCCGCCATCGTGGATGCACGATGTGCTGATCATCGACGAAGGCCAGGACTTCGCCGAACCATGGCGCGACGCCATGCTGCGCCTGTTGCGGCCGGAAGGCCGGGCGCTGTGGCTGGAAGATCCGCTGCAGAACCTGTACGGCCGCTCGCCGGTGCCGCTGCCGGGCTGGGTCACGCTGCATTCGCAGTCGAATTACCGCAGCCCGCGCCAGATCGTCGACCTGCTGACCGCCATCGTGCCCGATACCGAGCGTATCCAGGCGGCCAGCCCGTTCCTGGGGGTCGAGGTGGACTGGCTGGTCTATCCCGACAACGATGCCGTCACCATGGCCGAAGCGGCCAAGCAGGCCATCACCCGCTGCCTGGCGGCCAACTTCGCCCGCAGCGACATTGCGCTGCTGTCGTTCCAGGGACGCGCCCATTCGGCGCTGCTGCAGGCCGACCGGCTCGGGCAGCATACCCTGCGCTCCTTTACCGGCGGCTATGACCTGCTGGGCAATCCGGTCTACCGCGACGGCCAGCTGCTGGCCGAGTCGGTGTACCGCTTCAAGGGCCAGTCGGCGCCGGCGGTGATCCTTGCCGAGATCGACTTCGAGGCGCTGGACGACCGCGCGGTGCGCAAGCTCTTCGTCGGCATGACGCGCGCCCGGCTGAAGCTGGTGCTGGTCATCAGCGAACGCGCGGCGGCCCTGCTGCGGGCGCGGCTGCATGCCGGCTGAAGCTGTCCGGCCGGCTTGATATGGGTCAATTTTTCGCTGGCGGATAGGGGTTAAGGTGCGCCGATCCGGTACGACGGATCAAGGAGCATCCAATGAACGACATCACATCCCCGCCGCTGCAGCAGGCCCTGGCCGCGCCGCCCGAAGTGCCCGCCCACGAGCAGCCCGAACGCAAGGCCAGCGCCTGGCTGGGCGCGCCCGCGCATGCCGAGGCAGCGCCGGCGGCCAGCGATATCGACCACATGCTGCATGCGTGGATCGCACGGTTTACCGGCACCATCTCGCCGGCCTCGCTGGCCATGGCGTTTTTCGACTGGGTGGTGCATTTGCAGATCTCGCCGTCCAAGCAGCAGGAATTGCTGACCGAGGCCGGCAGCCGCTTCGCCCGGCTGGGGCTGTATGCCCTCTGCTGCGCGCAGTTCGGCAGGCCGCCCTGTGCGCCGGTGTCGCCGCTGCCGCAGGACCGGCGCTTCGACGATCCTGCCTGGCAGCACTGGCCCTTCAACGTGATCTCGCAGAGCTTCCTGCTGAACCAGCAGTGGTGGCATCGCGCCACCTTCGGCGTGCGCGGCGTGGCCGCCCATCATGAGGATGTGGTCACCTTCACCATGCGCCAGCTGCTGGACATGGCGGCGCCGTCCAATTTCATCGCCACCAATCCGGTGCTGCTGCGGCACACCATGCAGACCGGCGGCGCCAACGTGCTGCAGGGCGCGGCGCAGTTCTGGCTCGATGCCATGCATCACCTGAGCGGCCAGCGGCCGCCGGCCAGCGATTTATACCGGCCCGGCATGAATGTGGCGGTCAGCAAGGGCAGGGTGGTGCTGCGCAACCGCCTGATGGAACTGATCCAGTACGAACCCACCACGCCCAAGGTGCATGCGCTGCCGCTTTTGATCGTGCCGGCCTGGATCATGAAGTACTACATCCTCGACCTGTCGCCGGAAAATTCCCTGGTGCGCTACCTGGTCGGCCAGGGCCATACGGTGTTCATGATTTCCTGGAAAAACCCGGGTCGCAAGGAGCGCAACCTGGGCATGGATGATTACCGGCGGCTGGGCGTGATGGCCGCGCTCGGCGCCATCAATGCCATCACCGGCCAGGAGAAGGTGAATGCAGTCGGCTACTGCCTGGGCGGCACGTTGCTGTCCATCGCGGCGGCGGCGATGGCGCGCGATCAGGACGACAGGCTGGCCAGCATCAGCCTGTTCGCCTCGCAGGTCGATTTCAAGGAGCCGGGCGAGCTGTCGCTGTTCATCGACGAAAGCCAGGTGGCGATGCTGGAAGCGGCGATGTGGCAGCAGGGCTACCTGGACACCACCCAGATGGCCGGCGCGTTCCAGCTGCTGCGCTCCAACGACCTGATCTGGTCGCGCCTGGTGAACCAGTACCTGCTGAACCAGCCGGACGTCCAGAACGACCTGATGGCCTGGAATGCCGACGCCACCCGCATGCCGTACCGCATGCATACCGAATACCTGCGCCACCTGTTCCTGGAAAACGACCTGGCCGAAGGCCGCTACCTGATAGACAACCGGCCGATCGCCCTGACCGACATCCGGGCGCCGATCTTTTCGGTAGGCACGCTAACTGACCATGTCGCGCCATGGCGCTCGGCCTTCAAGATCCATCTGCTGACCGATACCGAAGTCACCTTCCTGCTGACCAACGGCGGCCACAATGCTGGCGTGGTGTCGCCGCCCGGCAAGGCCAACCGCCACTACCGCATCGCCACGCGCGAGCACCGCGCTGCCTATGTCGACCCGGAAACATGGATGAATTCGGTGCCCGAGCAGCAGGGCTCTTGGTGGCCGGCCTGGGAATACTGGCTGGCCAGGCATGCCGGCGAGATGGTCGCGCCGCCGGCCATGGGCCAGGCGCTGGGCGATGCGCCCGGCAGGTATGTGATGGAAAGCTAGCGCAGCACCATCACCGGCACTGTGCTGTGGGCCAGCACCTTCTGCGCCTGACTGCCGAAGAAGAAGCGGCCCAGCGGGTCGCCGCCATGCATGCCGATGAAGATCGCGTCGCAGTTCAGGCGCTGCGCTGCGTCGAGTATCTCGCGGTGGGGTTCATAGGAGGTGACAGCCAGGCCGTCGCCGGCCAGGCCGGCATCGCGGATCAGGCGCTGCGCCTGTCCTATGCGGCCGCGCGCATGCGCCAGCGCATGCGCATTGAACGCCTCGGAAAGCGGCGCCAGGCTTTCCGGATAGGGCTCCGCGACCGCCAGCGCAATCACCTTCGCCTGCAGGGGGCGCGCAAACGCGATCGCCGCCGCCAGCGCCTTGTCCGACAGCGGCGAGCCGTCGAGCGGCACCAGCACAGTCTGGAAGCGGGGCGCGCCGGCGCTCATGGCTACATGGTGGGACGAGGCGGCGCATCGGGCCGCTGTTCCAGCTGTTCCTGGCAGGCGATGCAACGGCGCGCGGTGGGTTGCGCTTCCAGTCGCGGGGCGCCGATGTTGCGGTCGCAATCCTCGCAGGTGCCGTAGGTGCCATCGTCGATCCGCGCCAGCGCGGCGTCGATTTCCTGCAGTTCGGCGGCATGCCGCTGCGCCATCGAGATCGTCGTGTCGGTTTCCAGGTCGGCTTCCGAGCGGTCGCCGGCGTCGCTGGGTATTTTCTCCAGCGACAGGTCGTCGGGGTCGCTGGTGCGCTGGATCTCGTCCTGCACCGTGCCCAGCGCAGCAGCGCGGTCCTGCTGCAACTGCGCCTGCAGCTTGCCGATCTGTTCCTTCGTCAGTGCTTCCATGCTTGCTCCGTCTAGTGTTTGCATTACTGTAGCCAGCACGGTTGCCAAGCCGGTTGACTTCAATCAAGCAGGCCAGGCTGCTTCGCGCCTGTCAGCGACCCGGTTTCGAACCACGTAAGCCATGCGGCCGGCTGCGGAACTTTTCCACTGTTCCATTCTCTAGCTTGTCGCCATTAAAAAAACGTCAACATAAGAAACCATGAAAAATGCTGTGATCAAGGCCGTCCTGGCGCTTGAAATGCTTGTCCCTGCCATCTACGCGCATGCCGATGAAGTGAAGGATCTGGAGGAGGACCTGTCACTGAGCATCGAGGATGCCACGCCCAGCCAGCCCGGTTCGGTGCAGTTCAACGGCATTGCCCGCTACCAGCGGATGCGGCCGTCGGAGCCGGGCGGCGGCCGCAACGAACTGCAGCTGACGCCGCGCATGCAGTTCGGCGTGGCCCGCAACTTCCAGATGTCGGTGGCCGCGCCTTACCGCGTGGGCAATGCCGACGACACCAGCCAGGGCGAGTTCAGGATCGACGGCCTGTACCGGTTCAATACCGAAAGCGGCAACCTGCCGGCGTTTGCCGTCAATGTCGGCATCGAGCGTCCCTATGGGGCCGAAAGCGGCGGCACCGAGGTAATGGTCAAGGGCATCATGACGAAGTCGCTCGGCGTGGTGCAGGATGAAAACCGTCCGGCCCAGCTGCACCTGAACGTGATGGCGCGCCACAACCTGCGGCCCGATGTGACCGAACGCCGCGACCGCTATCTGGCCGGCGCGGCATTGAGCAAGCAGTTGAACCAGCGCTGGCTGCTGGCCGGCAGCCTGTTCCGGGAGCAGCAGCGCGAGCGCGATGCCGCGTACAACATGGGCGAGATCGGTACGCGCTGGAAGCTGTCGGAAAAGCTGATGCTGTCCGGCTCGGTGGGCCATGGCTTCAACCATGGCGCGCCGCCGCTGCGGCTGGTGGTGGGCTTCCAGCGCTCGCTGGATTAAAGACGGGCCGACGGGCCGTCAGTCCAGATAGTCCAGCATCTCCGGGCCGAACACTTCACGGTGCAGCCTGGCCGCCGGCACGCCGGAAGTCAGCAGGTTCTTCCACTGCGCCCGCATGAAGCCGATCGGGCCGCACAGGTAGACCTCGGCTTCCTGCCGCGGCCAGTCGGGCAGCGCTTCCACCCGCATGAAGCCCGGCTCGGCCTGGTCGCCGGCTGCCATGTGCTCATAGAAGGTTGCCACCTTCAGTTGCGGCATCGCGGCCTGGGCCGCCTTGATATCTTCCTGGTGCGGATGATGGCGGGCGTCGCGCGCGGCATGTCCGAACACGACCTGGCGCTCCGGATGGACCTGCGCGATGCGCTTCAACACCGAAATCATCGGCGTGATGCCGACGCCGGCCGACAGCAGCACGATGGGGCGGTCCGACTCGGTATCCGGCGTGAATTCGCCGAACGGATGGGTTACCCGCAGGATGGTGCCCGGCTGCACGTTGTCATGCAGCCAGTTCGACACTTCGCCCTGCGGCGTTTCATGGCCGGCCGGCTCGCGCTTGACCGAGATGCGCAGATAGTCCGCGTCCGGCGCGTCCGACAGGCTGTACTGGCGCAGCTGCACGTGGCCATCGGGGAAGCTGACCGACACGCTGATGTACTGGCCCGGCTTGAAGTCGAAGGCGGCTTCGCCGTCCATCGGCGTCAAGGTGAAGGAGCGCACGTTCTCGCTCTGCTGGCGCACTTCGGCTACCCGCATGTCGCGCAACTGGCCCGGCTGCACGCCGGCCTTGGCATACAGGTGCCGCTCGGTGTCGATCAGCAGGTCGGCCAGTTCGCCGTAGGCTTCGGCCCAGGCATTGATCAGCGGCTCGGTGGCGGCGTCGCCCAGCACTTCCTTGATCGCGCCCAGCAGATGCTGGCCGACGATGGGATAGTGCTCGGCCCGTATGCCCACCGATGCATGCTTGTGCACGATCCGATTGACCACCGGCCCCAGCGCCGCTGCGTTGTCGATGTTGGCGGCATAGGCAAACACGGCGGCGGCCAGGGATTGCTGCTGCGCGCCGCTGGCCTGGTTGCCCATGTTGAACAGGTTCTTCAGTTCGGGATGGGCGGCGAACATGTTGCCGTAGAAGCGGCGGGTGATCGTCACGCCATGCTCGCGCAGGACCGGGACGCTGGCATCGATGTAGGGGCGGGAAGCGGGTGTAACCATCATGACTCCTGATATGTTGCATAAAAAATGCATATTTAAGGACAAAAAAAAGCGGCCTAGCCTGCGGCCGCCGCGGAGAGGGAAGAGGCGGTGAAGCTGCGATGCATCCGGATGATCTGCTCGCCGGTGTTGCCGGTGACCAGGTCAGCCAAGCTGTACCGGTTCATCGCTTCGTAGAAGGCGTCCATGCCGGCCCGCAGCGCGTCGCGCAGCAGGCAGTCGGCGCTCAGGCGGCAGGACAGGGCCTCGCAATTGACCAGTTCCGGATCGCCTTCGAGTTCGCGCAGCACCACGCCGATGCGCAGGCTGGCCGGCTCGACCACGAGGCTGATGCCGCCATTGCGGCCGCGCAGCGCCTGCACCCAGCCTGCTTTCGCCAAGTGGCCCACCACCTTCACCAGATGGTTCTGCGGTATGTCGAACTGGCTGGCGACCTCGGCCACCGTCACCGTGGTGCGGCTCGCGTCAGTACGCGACAGGTAGATCAGGACGCGTAGTCCGATATCGGAAAAACGGGTGAGGCGCATGAGGTGACTGCTGCTCCATGGCATGAACGGCCGCCATTCTAACAAATATGCATAAAATATGCATATTTAATTCAGGCATCGCCGATGATCTTCACGATGCGTCCGCTGCCGCCGCAGTTGGCGCAGGCAGACTGGCCTTGCCGTCCGCTGCCCTGGCACTCGGGGCAGATGTCCTCGGCGGTCTGGGGCGCGCCGGGTTCGGATTCATCCCCCGGATTGCGCTGTGCTGTCGGCGCCGTCAGGCCCTTGCTGTTGCTGGAGTCCATCGATGCTCTCCCGAAATGAATAAGGGTTTGACAAGCTGTTGATGCAGGATGTTCCGGAGCACGGAACGGCAATACGGCTTTGCCGGCATAATCGTGCTCCGTTCCTTGCCGTCCCACCACGATTCCAGGAGAGTTTGCGATGCCGTTGTCCCGACTGCTGCGTTCATGCCTGTTTACCCTGGCGAGCCTGCTGGCCAGCGCCGGCCATGCCGCCGCGCCCATGGTGAAAACCCAGGCGCCCGGTTTTTACCGCATGATGCTGGGCGATTTCGAGATCACCGCCTTGTCGGACGGCACCGTGGCGCTGCCGGTGGATCAGTTGCTGACCAATACCAACCCGGCCCGCGTCGACCGCGCACTGGCCCGTTCCGGCCTGTCCAGCCCGCTGGAAACCTCGGTCAATGCCTACCTGATCAATACCGGTGAAAAGCTGGTGCTCATCGACGCCGGCGCCGCCGCGCTGTTCGGCCCGACTCTGGGCAGGCTGGCCGCCAACCTGAAGGCGGCCGGTTACCAGCCCGAGCAGGTCGATGAAATCTATCTGACCCATCTGCATGCCGACCATGTGGGCGGCCTCACCAGCGACGGCCGCATGGCCTTTCCCAATGCCGTCGTACGCGGCGACGGCGCCGATGCCGACTACTGGTTGAACGACACCAACCTGTCGCGCGCGAAGAAGGAGGACAGGCCGGCGTTCGAAGCCGCGAAGGCGTCGCTGCAGCCGTATATCGAAGCGCATCGCTTCCGTCCGTTTCGCGGCGCAACGCCGCTGGCGGCGGGCATCAGCGCCTTGCCGCGCTACGGGCATACGCCCGGCCATGCGACCTACCTGGTGCAAAGCCGCGGCCAGAGCCTGGTGCTATGGGGCGACCTGATCCATGTGGCTGCGATGCAGTTCGACTATCCCGCGGTGACCATCTCCTTCGATACCAATGCCCGCGCCGCCGCCATTCAGCGCAAGCGCGCCTTTGCCGATGCCGCGACCGGCAACTATCTGGTCGCCGGCGCCCACCTTTCCTTTCCCGGCATCGGCCGGGTGCGCGCCAGCGGCCGCGGCTATGTCTGGCTGCCGGTCAATTACACGGTGCCCAGATAAGTGAATGGTCGCCAATGGCCGCGGTCTGAACGTCGATGAACCCTTCGCCTTCCACGCTGCCGCCGTGCCCGCTGTGCGGCCGTCCCATGGTGCCCGGCCCTTCGCTCAACGAGCATCACATGGTGCCGAAGAGCCACCGCGGCCGCGACACCGTGACCATGCATCGCATCTGCCACAGCAAGATCCATTCGGTGTTTTCCGAGCGTGAACTGGCCACGTATTACCACACCATCGAACGTTTGCTGGAGCGTGAGGAGATACGCAAATTCGTCGGCTGGGTGAGGAAAAAAGACCCCGAATACTTCGACCGCAACCGCAAGCCGTCGCATCGGCGCTAAAACATCGAATAAATCGAACTATATTTTCGATTTGAAGGATACGCTGCTGTATTTTTGTGCAGCGTTCTGCCAATATTGCACTCCCTTTTCAACCTCCTTTTTCCCTGATCGCCGCATCATGGCCTCCAACAAAGCACACCACGCCACAGGCTGGGCGGCGGGACTGATGGCAGCGGCAGTCGTGGCGCATTCCGGCGCCGGCGGCGACTACCATCTGGGCACCCTGATGGCCCTGTGCATGGGCGTCTGCGGCGGCACCGCGCCGGACTGGATGGAGGTGGCCTGGTGGACCCGCAAGAGGCGCCTCTGGATCGCGCACCGCACCCTGACCCATTGGGGCGTGGGCTGGCTGGCCCTGCTGTACTGGTCCTATCACGCGCTCGGCGAGCATGTGATGGCGGTGCCCGCATTCGGCTTTGCCGCCGGCGGCCTGATGCATCTGCTGGCCGACTGGCCCAATCCGCTCGGCGTGCCATGGATCGCCACCCGCCATTCCCTGAAGCTGTGGAACAGCGGACGCTGCGACATCATCATCGTCGGCCTGGCCTGGCTGGCGGCCTTCATGGTCGGCGACCATGTCTGGTTCGATGACATCCACACCCTCCATGCGATCAATTTCGTCAAGACCCTGCCTATCCACGCCTGGCTGATCCGCGCCGGCTATCCTGCCTTGTCCTGAAAGCGCCGCACCCGGGCCGCGCGCCTTATTCGCGGCCCGATCATCCTTTTGATCCGGACAATGTCGGGCGTTGGATAAAATGCGCCCAACAATAAGCTATCGAGAAAAGGATGCTGCGCACCCATGTCCCATGACATTCCCCTGATTACCACCATCGTCGCCGGCCTGGTCCTGGCCTTCTTCTTCGGCAGCATTGCCCACCGCCTGAAGATGCCGCCGCTGGTCGGCTATCTGCTGGCCGGCATTGCAATCGGTCCTTTCACGCCGGGCTTCGTCGGCGATGTCGACCTGGCGCAGCAGCTGGCGGAAATCGGCGTGATCCTGCTGATGTTTGGCGTCGGCCTGCATTTCTCGCTGAAGGACCTGCTGGCGGTGAAGGGCATTGCCATTCCCGGCGCGCTGGCGCAGATCGTCCTGGCCACGCTGATGGGCATGGGCATGGGCTGGCTGGTCGGATGGCCGCTGGGGCAGGGGCTGCTGTTCGGCCTGGCGCTGTCGGTGGCCAGCACCGTCGTGCTGCTGACGGCGCTGCAGGAACGGCGGCTGGTGGAAACCCGGCGCGGCCAGATCGCGATCGGCTGGCTGATCGTCGAGGACATTGCCATGGTGCTGGCGCTGGTGCTGATCCCGGCGCTGTCGGGCATCCTCGGCGGCAGCGGCGAATCGCTGTCGACCAATGCGCTGCTGTGGACATTGGCTGCCACGCTGGGCAAGGTGATCGCCTTCATCGCTGCGATGCTGCTGATCGGGCGGCGACTGATACCGTGGACGCTGGAGCGGGTCGCCGCCAGCGGATCGCGTGAACTGTTCCGCCTGGCGGTGCTGGCCATCGCCCTCGGCTTTGCGCTTGGCGCGGCCTATGTGTTCGGCGTGTCCTTCGCGCTTGGCGCCTTCTTCGCCGGCATGATCCTCGGCGAGTCCGACCTGAGCCATCGCGCCGCCGAAGAATCGCTGCCCTTGCGCGATGCATTCGCGGTGCTGTTCTTCGTCTCGGTCGGCATGCTGTTCGACCCGTCCATCGTGGTGCGCGAGCCGCTGCTGGTGCTGGCGACCGTGGCCATCATCGTGGTCGGCAAGTCGCTGGCGGCGCTGGCCATCGTGCGCGCCTTTGGGCATCCCGCCAGCACCGCGCTGACCATTGCCGCCAGCCTGGCCCAGATCGGCGAGTTCTCCTTCATCCTGGCCACGCTGGGCGTGTCGCTGGGCCTGTTGTCGCAGACCGGCCGCGACCTGATCCTGGGCGGCGCCATCATTTCCATCCTGCTCAATCCGCTGCTGTTCGTGGTGCTGGACCGCCTGCGCAGCCGCAAGGGCAGCCCGCACGAGCAGGCGCACGCGGCCGATCCGGCCGGCCCGGCCCTGCCGGAGATGACGGGACATGCGGTGCTGGTGGGCTTCGGCCGGGTCGGACACCTGGTTGCGCTGGCGCTGACCGAGCGCAACCAGCCCTTTGTCGTGATCGAGGATGACCTGTCCGTGGTGCAGGCGCTGCGCCTCGACGGCGTGCCGGCGCTGTATGGCAACGCGGTCGCGCCGGGCATGATGGAACTGGCGCAGGTGGCCGGCGCGCGCTGGCTGCTGCTGGCCATTCCGGATGCGCTGGAAGCGGGGCATGTGATCGCCCAGGCAAGGAAGCAGAATCCGGGCATCGACATCATTGCCCGCGCCCATTCCAACGTCGAGCGGCTGCACCTGGAAAAGCAGGGCGCCAACCAGACCATCATGGGCGAACGTGAAATCGCCGCCGGCATGGCGGGCTGCGTGCTGGGCGAAGCGCTGTCTGAAACAGGGGGCTAGACGCCGTCTTCAGTCGCGCAGGGCAGGGCGCTGCGATGCAAGCGCCTACGCCATGTTCAGGTCCACATTGCCGGCAAACAGCTCCGCCACCCATTCGACGAACGCGCGCACCGTGGCCGATAGATGCCGGCTTTGCGGATACACCACGTGCAGCGGCACCGGCGCGGTGTCCCAGTCGCCCAGCACCCGCTGCAGGCGGCCGCTGCGCAGATGCTCGTTGACCAGGAATGACGGCACCCGCATCACGCCCAGGCCGGCCAGGCCGGCCATCATCAGCGCCTCCGAGCTGTTGACGGCGAAGCGGCCGCCATGCGTCTTGCGCAGGCGCACGCCGTCCCGCTCGAAATCCCAGGCCAGCACCTGCTTGCTCGTCGACAGGATGTAGTTGATGCATTGGTGCTGGGTCAGCTCATCCGGATGGGTCGGCCTGCCATGCGTATCCAGGTAGGCCGGCGTGGCGCAGGTGACGAAGTGCAGCACGCCGACGCGGCGTGCGATCAGGCTGGAGTCGGGCAGGTCGCCGCCGCGCACCGCGCAGTCCACGCCTTCCTCGATCAGGTGGATCGGACGGTCGCCGCATCCCATCTCCATCGTGATGTCCGGATAGCGCCGGTAAAAGTCGGGCAGCGCCGGAATGATCAGGCGCTGCCCGATGCCGCTCGGCACTTCCACCCGCAGCCGGCCGCTCGGGCTGGCATGGGTGCGTGAAAGGGTGTCCTCGGTGTCGCGGATGTCGGCCAGAATGCGCAGGCAATGCTCGTAATAGGCCGCGCCATCCGCCGTCACATTGACTTGGCGGGTAGTGCGGTTGAGCAGCTTGACCGACAGCGTATTCTCCAGCGCCTGGATCAGGGTCGACACGGTCGCCTTGGGCATGTGCAACTGTTCGGCGGCGCGGGTGAAACCGCCTGCATCGACCACATGTACGAACACTTCCATCGCCTGCAACTTGTCCATGCCTGTCCGCTGCTTTCTCCGATTGTTCACAAACGTGAACAGTCAATTCCAATTGTTAGTCTTTATCCGATGATAAATCAGTCCTATAGTTTGTGCTATGCAGCAAATTAGTCTGCCTCCGGAGTGCTTTCATGATGTCCAAACACGAACCCATCGCCGCCCTGTTCGCCATTGTTGTGCTGCTTGCCAGCCTGGTGCTGGCGGCCGCGCTGACCGACAACATGCATGGCAGCCAGCAGGTCCAGGCGGAATACGCCGGTTTCGATGCGCTCGCCCAGCAGCTCTTCGGTGGCGTCAAGAACGTTCCGGCAAAATGACGGAAAAGCAACAATTGCAGTGCAGCAAAATAGCGATAAAGGAATTACAGGCACAGGGATCGCTGGGAAAGCTGCCGGCCCGTCTGTACCGCCCGGCAAACGCCGAAAAGCCTGCGCCGGGCCTGATCGTCTTCTTCCATCAGGGCGGATTCGTCGGCGGCAGCCTGGACGAGTGTGACGAATTCGTCCGGGCGCTGGCCCTGCGCGCCGGACTGCCGGTGCTGGCGTCGAGCTACACGCTGGCCTGCCAGCAGCCGTTTCCCGCCGCGGTCGAGGATGCCTACGCCGTGCTGCGCTGGGTGGCGCGCCGGCCGAATTCCTTGGGCTGGAATGGCGAACGCCTGCTGTGCGCCGGCATCGAGGCAGGCGGCAACCTGGCTGCCGCATCCGCGCTGATGGCGCGCGACCGCGGCGAGCCGGCACTGGCCGGACAGATCCTGATCATGCCCATGCTCGACCCGGGCCTCACCACCTGCTCGATGCGCGCCATGAACAGGAACCCGGACGTGGCCGGCGTGGCCGATGCCTGCGCCGCCGCCTACCGCGGCTATCTGCCGCGGGTGGCCGATCGCCTGCATCCGTACGCGTCGCCGCTGCAGTCGAGCCGGCTCAAGGGGCTGCCGCCGGCGCTGATCCTGTCGGCTGAGGAAGATCCCCTGTGCGACGAAGCCGAGCAATATGGCGCGCGCCTGATCGCCGCCGGCACCCGCACCCTGGTGCGCCGGCTGCCGCCGCTGCCGCTGCAAGACGGCGCCGCCCGCTGCAACTGCGCCCGCGAACAGACGGCGCTGGAAGAAATCGCCGCCTTCATTGGCGCGCTGCGCATACCCGGCATTGGCGACTGAGCCGCAGCGCCCAACCAACCATCACCGATTCCAGAAAGGAGACAGGCCATGGCCGTCTTTTCCATCCTCGACCTCTCACCCATCGTCAAAGGCGGCGACGCCGCCGTCGCGCTCGACAATACCCGCGACCTGGCCCAGCATGCCGAGCGCTGGGGCTACCACCGGTTCTGGGTCGCCGAGCATCACAACATGAGCGGCATCGCCAGCGCCGCCACCGCGCTGGTGATCCAGCATATCGCCGCCGGCACCAGCACGATCCGGGTCGGCGCCGGCGGCATCATGCTGCCCAACCATGCGCCGCTGATCATCGCCGAGCAGTTCGGCACCCTGGCGGCGCTGTACCCCGGCCGCATCGACCTCGGCCTGGGCCGCGCGCCCGGCACCGACCAGCGCACCGCCCGCGCCCTGCGGCGCAACATGGGCGACAGCGGCGAGTCCTTCCCGCAGGACGTGCTCGAATTGCAGTCGTATTTCCGGCCGGTGCAGCCGGGCCAGGCGGTGCGCGCCGTGCCCGGCGCCGGCCTGGAGGTGCCGCTCTGGCTGCTGGGCTCCAGCCTGTTCAGCGCCCAGCTGGCGGCCGAACTGGGCCTGCCGTTCGCCTTCGCATCCCATTTCGCCCCGGCCTACATGCAGTCGGCGATCGACATCTACCGCAGCCGCTTCAAGCCTTCGGCCCAGTTGCAGAAGCCGTATGTCGCAGTGGGCGTGAACCTGTTCGCCGCCGACGACGACGCCACTGCGCGGCGCCTGTTCACCTCGCTGCAGCAGCAGTTCCTGAATCTGGTGCGCGGCGTGCCGGGACAGCTCAGCCCGCCGGTCGACAGCATGGACGGCCTCTGGTCGCCGGACGAGAAAAGCCATATCGACCGTTCGCTGTCCTGTGCGGCGGTGGGCTCGCCGCAAACCGTGGCGGCGCAACTGCGCGCCATCGAGGAGAGCACTGGCGCCGACGAGCTGATGCTGACCGCCTTGATGTACGACCATGCGGCCCGCCTGCATTCCTTCGAGATTGCTTCCCGGCTACGGACGGCATGATGCAATGCGGCGTGATCGGTTAGTATTGACGGTTTCGCCGAATTCCCGTTAATCACTCAGTCAAGCGCCATGCAACTCCAACCAGATACCAGCGCGGCCAGCAACACGCCCGAAACGCTGGAATACGTCACTTCCTGCGAACTGCCGATGCCGTGGGCCACTTTCACGCTGCATGCATTCGTCGAGTCGAAATCCGGCAAGGAGCATCTGGCGCTGACCCTGGGCGACGTGGCCGACGGCAAGCCTGTGCTGGGCCGCATCCATTCCGAATGCCTGACCGGCGATGCATTGTTCTCGCAGCGCTGCGACTGCGGCGCCCAGCTCGAGAGCGCGCTGCGCAGCATTGCCGCCGAAGGCCGCGGCGTGGTGCTCTATATGCGCCAGGAAGGGCGCGGCATTGGCCTGATCAACAAGGTCCGCGCCTACCGCCTGCAGGACGCCGGCGCCGACACCGTCGAAGCCAACCATGAACTGGGCTTCCAGGCCGACCAGCGCAGCTATACCCATTGCAAGCCGATGCTGGAAAAGCTGGGCATCGTCAGCCTGCGCCTGATGACCAACAACCCGCGCAAGATCGACGCCGTCACCCAGTACGGCGTGGCGGTGGCGGAAAGGGTGTCGCTGATCGTCAACCGCAACCCGTTCAACCGGCGCTACCTGCAGACCAAGGCCTCCAAGCTCGGCCACCTGATCCCCGACGAGGATGTCTGAGCGCATGAACGCCCTGAAGCATGAACTGTCCATGACGGTGCTGATGACGCCCGACATGGCCAATTTTTCCGGCAACGTGCATGGCGGCGCAATCCTGAAGTATCTCGACAGCGTGGCCTATGCCTGCGCCAGCCGCTATTCAGGCAGCTACGTGGTCACCTTGTCGGTGGACCGGGTGGTGTTCCGCCAGCCCATCCACGTCGGCGAACTCGTGACCTTCCTGGCCTCGGTGAACTACACCGGCAGCACCTCGATGGAAATCGGCATCAAGGTGGTGACCGAGAACATCCAGAAAGGGCTGGTGCGGCATACCAACAGCTGCTATTTCACGATGGTGGCGGTGGATGAAGACCGCAATCCGGTCAAGGTGCCGCCGCTGCAGGCCGACACCGAGGATCAGAAACGGCGCTTCGTCGAAGCCGAGAAGCGCCGGGAATACCGCAAGTCGCAGGGAAATTGATCCCGCAGCGCAGCGTTGCTCAGGTCACCGCGCGCACCAGCTGCAGCGACGGCGACACCAGTTCCTGCAGCCGGTCGGTGCGGTTGCGCTCGATCGCTTCCAGCACCAGCTCATTGATGCCGCCCACCACCGCCATCGCCATGTCAGGCTGCAGCGGCGGCTTATTGCGGCGCGCCCGCGCCGGCACATTGATCACCTGCAGCATGAAGTCGGCCAGCGCCTGATTGACCCGGCGCCGCGCCGCCAGTCCTTCCTCTCCCAGCCCCAGTATCTCGATGAACAGCGTACGCAGCAGCACCGGGTTCTGCCCCAGGCAGCTGAAGTAGGCTGAAATCGCGCGCTCGACCTGGGTTTCCCAGTCATGCGCCGGATCGATGGCGGTGCGCAGCACGTCCAGCGCATTGCTGCTGGCCGCCGAATACAGCGCGATCAGGCACTGTGCCTTGGTCTTGAAATGCTCGTAGAACGTGCGGCGCGACACGCCTGCGGCAGCCACGATGTCGGCGATGGTGGTGTCGGCATAACCCTTTTCCGCGACCGCCTGCCCCATGCCTTCCAGCAAACGCCTGCGATGGTTGTTGGCTTCCTCCGCGATGACTGGTTTTTCTTGTTTCATAAGCTGGTCCATGCTGCTGGTACTTGACAGTACCAATGTTTGAGAACATCATTGCCGGCACATTACGCATCGGCAGACAAAGCCGTTATTGCATCCCTTTTCAACTGAATCTGCCATGACCGATCTCGTTGTCCGCCGTCTTCTGATTGACCTGGAAGCCCCGTTCGCCCGCCACTGGTGCGGCGGCGACGCCTTCCGCACGGCCTTCTTCAATGCGCTGTCCATGAGCTTTCCCATCGGTGAACAGTTCTTCATCGATTCCGTGCGCAACGGCTACAAGGCGCTGCCTGCCGAAGAGCAGCCGAAGTATAAGGCGGAAGTGCAGGGATTCGTAGGCCAGGAAGCAACCCATCGTCGCATTCATTCCCTGTTCAATGCGCACCTGGAGCAGCAAGGCCTGGTCAATGCATGGGGGCCGCGCGCCCAGCGCCGCCTGAAGCTGATGGAAGGCGTGCATCCTCTGCACTGGCTGGCCATTACCGCGGCCAATGAGCATTTCACCGCGATCTTTGCCGAGTGGATGTTGAAGAACGGCGATCTGCTGGACGACGCCGAGCCGCGCCTGAAGACCATGTGGCTGTGGCACAGCGCCGAAGAGTCGGAGCACAAGAGCACCGCCTTCGACCTGTATCAGGCGCTAGGCGGCAACCACGAATGGCGCATCCGCTGGTTCCGCCGCATCACCTTCATTTTCCTTGACGACACCTTGCGCCAGACCATCAACAATCTGCGCCGGGACGGCACGCTGTGGAAGTGGGGCACCTGGAAGAGCGGCATCGGTTATCTGTTCGGCCGTCGCGGCCTGCTGCGCGAAAGCTACGCTCCATGGCGCGACTATCTGCGCCGCGATTTCCATCCCAGCCAGCAGGAAAGCGATCTGTCGCGCCGCTGGCTGGCTGACAACGCCAGCGCCTATACCGCCGTCGGCGCTTGATAGCGGCGCCGGATCAAGCTTGCTGCCCGCGGCAGCAAGGCACGCCGGCCGGCCCCTGTAAAATGGTCCGCTCGTTACGGAGCGAGCGCTGACAGAATGGAAATTGCGATAGTACTGGGCCTGGTCCTTCTCAACGGACTGTTTGCCATGTCCGAAATCGCCTTGATGACTGCCCGCAAGGCACGGCTGCAAAAGCTGTCGGAGGCTGGCGACAACGGCGCCCAGGCTGCGATCCAGTTGGGAGACGACCCCAACAAGTTTCTGTCCACGATACAGATCGGTATCACCTCGATCAGCATCCTGAACGGCATCGTCGGCGAAGCGACCCTGGCCGGGCCGGTGCGCATGTGGCTGCAGGCACAGGGCATGGAAATGCCCTACGCCGGTTATGTCGCCACTGGCCTGGTCGTGGTCATGATCACCTATTTCTCCATCGTTCTGGGCGAACTCGTGCCCAAGCGGCTGGGCCAGATTTCGCCCGAACCCATCGCCCGCCGCGTTTCCCGCCCGATGAGCTGGCTCGCAGCCGCCGCCAAGCCTTTCGTGCGGCTGCTTTCTGTCTCTACCGAGGGCGCGTTGCGACTGATGGGCGTGCGCGACGCCGGCCGCCAGGCAATGACCGAGGAGGAACTGCATCTGATGCTCGATGAAGGCACCCAGTCCGGCATCATCGAGCGCCAGGAACACCAGATGGTGCGCAACATCTTCCGTCTCGATGACCGCCAGGTGTCTTCCTTCATGATTCCGCGCAGCGATGTCGAATACTTCGACATCAACCGCAGCCTGGAAGAAAACCTGCAGCGTTTCGGGCAAAGCAGCCATAGCCGCTTCCCCGTGCTGCGCGGCGGCTGGGACGACATCGTCGGCGTTGCCTGCGCCCGTGAAATGCTGGCCCAGACGCTGCGCGGCCAGCAGCCCAGCCTGCTCGACAACCTGCAGCCGCCGGTCTATGTGCCTGAAATACTCACGGGGCTGGACCTGCTGGAACAGTTCCGGAACTCGGCCGTGCAATTTGCGTTCGTGGTGGACGAGTACGGCGAGGTGCAGGGCATCATCACGCCGCAGGACATCATGGAAGTCATTGCCGGCGAATTCAAGACCCAGCATGCCGAAGACGCCTGGGCGGTGCAGCGCGAAGACGGCTCGTGGCTGCTCGACGGCCTGATTCCCATCCCGGAATTGAAAGACCTGCTCGACCTGAGCCGTGTGCCCGAGGAAGGGCGCAGTCATTACCACACCCTGAGCGGCATGGTCATGCAGTTGCTGGGCAAGCTGCCCCAGACCGGCGATCACTGCGACTGGGAAGGCTGGCGCTTCGAGATTGTCGACCTTGATGGCATGCGCATCGACAAGGTGCTTGCGATCCGCCAGGCGCAGGACGCGTCTGCCGCCGCAATGTAAATGACCTGGTGATCTAGGTCAGGCAGTAATTCACCGGGCTCAGCGGCGGCGGCACGTCGGCATCACCGAGGGCCGACCGCAGGTTGATCTCGATGGTCCTGCATAATGCATCGAGCGGCAGATCATTCTCGGACATGCCAAACGGCTCCTCGATCTCATCGCCCAGCGCATCCAGTCCGAAGAAGGTATAGGCCACGATCGCCACCACGAACGGCGTCATGAACTCCAGCGTGTCCACCAGGCCGAACGGCAGCAGGAAGCAGTAGAGATAGGCGGTGCGATGCAGCAGCAGGGTGTAGGAAAACGGAATAGGCGTGTTCTTGATGCGATCACAGGCAACCGCCCGCGCTGTCATTGAAGAAAGCGTGTTGTCGATCGTCGCTGCCAGGCAAGCTTCCGTCCAGCCCTGCTGCAGGCATTCCTGTAGATCCCTTCCCATGCGCAGCATCAGGAATGCCGGCAAGTTTTCCTGGGCCGATGCCATATTCCATTCGCTCGACGCCAAGAACGGTTTCAGCGTCCCGGTATCCGTCAGTCTTCTCAGCCGCATGCGCAAGGCATGGCTGTAGGCGATTGCCCTGTAGATCATCCGCGTACGCACGTCGTCCAGGCGTACAGTGGCTTCATCCGCCACGCCGGTACCCGCACGGATCAGCCCGAGGCATTGTCGACACAGATTCTGGGTATCGCCAACCAGGCCGCCCCACAGCTTGCGGCCCTCCCAATAGCGGTCATAGGCAGCGTTATTCCGAAAACCGAGAAAAATGGCGAGCGGCAAGCCAATCAGGGTGAACGGTATCGCCGTCAGTGTAATCTTGCGGTCGAATACCGTGCCATGCGCAGCGGTAATCAGCACGGCGAATGCAATGTTAAACAGCAGCACTGCCTGTATGCGTTTGAGCACCGAACCGCGCAAGGCGAAAAACAATCTCAGGCCCGAAGGGCGGTCACGCAGAATCATTGGCACTTCCTTCCAGTTTGTTGCTTGTCGTCGTCCAGCCGGGCCGTGCGCTGGTACCTGCAACCATCCTAAAGAATTTTGCGCGCCACCCCTTGCATTCCAAAACCGGGCTTTGCTATAGTTCGCCTCCCGCTGCAGAACAGCGCGGCGGGGGCGGAAAAAGGCAGCATGCTGGTCCGGTTTTTTTGAAGCGAAGCGAAAAAAAACTGTTGACGCGAAACAGCAAATGCCACATAATCTCGCCTCTCTGCTGCTGACGAACACAACGCTTCGCAGCAGCCGGCAAGTCCCTCGGGGCGGCTGGCAGCAGACTGAATTGCCTGGTTCTTTAATAACCAACAACCGATAAGTGTGGGCACTTGATGAAGTGCGCCGGCGGCAACGCCGGATGCTCAAATTATTAAGCAAGTGCTCACAACAAAGAAGTAGAACGATTCGCAAGAATCGATCTGTCAGTATTTTGAGTGAGCGACGGTTCTTCGGAACCTGCCAGCAATGGCACAAAACAGAGATTGAACTGAAGAGTTTGATCCTGGCTCAGATTGAACGCTGGCGGCATGCCTTACACATGCAAGTCGAACGGCAGCACGGACTTCGGTCTGGTGGCGAGTGGCGAACGGGTGAGTAATATATCGGAACGTGCCCTGGAGTGGGGGATAACTAGTCGAAAGATTAGCTAATACCGCATACGATCTATGGATGAAAGTGGGGGATCGCAAGACCTCATGCTCGTGGAGCGGCCGATATCTGATTAGCTAGTTGGTGGGGTAAAAGCCTACCAAGGCATCGATCAGTAGCTGGTCTGAGAGGACGACCAGCCACACTGGGACTGAGACACGGCCCAGACTCCTACGGGAGGCAGCAGTGGGGAATTTTGGACAATGGGGGCAACCCTGATCCAGCAATGCCGCGTGAGTGAAGAAGGCCTTCGGGTTGTAAAGCTCTTTTGTCAGGGAAGAAACGGTTCTGGCTAATATCCGGAGCTAATGACGGTACCTGAAGAATAAGCACCGGCTAACTACGTGCCAGCAGCCGCGGTAATACGTAGGGTGCGAGCGTTAATCGGAATTACTGGGCGTAAAGCGTGCGCAGGCGGTTGTGCAAGACAGATGTGAAATCCCCGGGCTCAACCTGGGAATTGCATTTGTGACTGTACGGCTAGAGTGTGTCAGAGGGGGGTAGAATTCCACGTGTAGCAGTGAAATGCGTAGAGATGTGGAGGAATACCGATGGCGAAGGCAGCCCCCTGGGATAACACTGACGCTCATGCACGAAAGCGTGGGGAGCAAACAGGATTAGATACCCTGGTAGTCCACGCCCTAAACGATGTCAACTAGTTGTCGGGTCTTAATTGACTTGGTAACGCAGCTAACGCGTGAAGTTGACCGCCTGGGGAGTACGGTCGCAAGATTAAAACTCAAAGGAATTGACGGGGACCCGCACAAGCGGTGGATGATGTGGATTAATTCGATGCAACGCGAAAAACCTTACCTACCCTTGACATGGCAGGAATCCTTGAGAGATCAGGGAGTGCTCGAAAGAGAACCTGCACACAGGTGCTGCATGGCTGTCGTCAGCTCGTGTCGTGAGATGTTGGGTTAAGTCCCGCAACGAGCGCAACCCTTGTCATTAGTTGCTACGAAAGGGCACTCTAATGAGACTGCCGGTGACAAACCGGAGGAAGGTGGGGATGACGTCAAGTCCTCATGGCCCTTATGGGTAGGGCTTCACACGTCATACAATGGTACATACAGAGGGCCGCCAACCCGCGAGGGGGAGCTAATCCCAGAAAGTGTATCGTAGTCCGGATTGGAGTCTGCAACTCGACTCCATGAAGTTGGAATCGCTAGTAATCGCGGATCAGCATGTCGCGGTGAATACGTTCCCGGGTCTTGTACACACCGCCCGTCACACCATGGGAGCGGGTTTTACCAGAAGTAGGTAGCTTAACCGCAAGGAGGGCGCTTACCACGGTAGGATTCGTGACTGGGGTGAAGTCGTAACAAGGTAGCCGTATCGGAAGGTGCGGCTGGATCACCTCCTTTCTAGAGATATGCACGCAGTTGGGTGTCCACACTTATCGGTTGTAGGCAAAATGAAGAACAGTCAAAACACACCGTCAGGTCATGAAGTGATCGGTACATGCGGCAGTCGTGCAGCGTGTGCGAGGGTCTGTAGCTCAGCTGGTTAGAGCACCGTGTTGATAACGCGGGGGTCGTTGGTTCGAGCCCAACCAGACCCACCAGTTAAGCAGCAGTAAAGAAGTCATGGCAAGTCCCATGGGGGTTTAGCTCAGCTGGGAGAGCACCTGCTTTGCAAGCAGGGGGTCGTCGGTTCGATCCCGTCAACCTCCACCATTCTCTGACCATGACGGCAGCAAGGTACAAACGTAAGTCAGTGCGGGCCAAAGAGCTAGGCATGCGATTTAGGTTTGATCATTGCGATCAAGAAGGCTGTATTCGTTCTTTAACAAAGTGGAAGAAGTAGTAAAGATCAATGTAATTCGCAATGCGCGTTAATCTGGCGGTAAGCAGATTAGCAAACATTGCTGGGTTGTGATTGTATCGAAACAAACATGCATCAAATGAAACACAGCGCTTGCCTATGACGTCTTTGGAGGCAACTCCAGAGGTCAACGTTATAGGGACAAGTGACTAAGTGCACATGGTGGATGCCTTGGCGATTACAGGCGATGAAGGACGCAGTAGCTTGCGATAAGCTGCGGGGAGCTGGCAAACAAGCTTTGATCCGCAGATGTCCGAATGGGGAAACCCGGCCTTTTAGGTCATCGCATACTGAATACATAGGTATGCGAAGCGAACGCGGCGAACTGAAACATCTAAGTAGCTGCAGGAAAAGAAATCAACCGAGATTCCCAAAGTAGTGGCGAGCGAAATGGGATCAGCCTGCAAGATTTAGCAGTCGTGATAGTGGAATGCTCTGGAAAGTGCGGCCGTAGCGGGTGATAGCCCCGTACACGAAATCATGGTTGTGGAACTAGGCTTGCGACAAGTAGGGCGGGACACGTGAAATCCTGTCTGAACATGGGGGGACCATCCTCCAAGGCTAAATACTCGTAATCGACCGATAGTGAACCAGTACCGTGAGGGAAAGGCGAAAAGAACCCCGGAAGGGGAGTGAAATAGATCCTGAAACCGTGTGCATACAAACAGTCGGAGCGGACTTGTTCCGTGACGGCGTACCTTTTGTATAATGGGTCAGCGACTTACATTCAGTGGCGAGGTTAACCGCATAGGGAAGCCGTAGAGAAATCGAGTCCGAACAGGGCGACAGTCGCTGGGTGTAGACCCGAAACCAAGTGATCTACTCATGGCCAGGATGAAGGTGCCGTAACAGGTACTGGAGGTCCGAACCCACTAATGTTGAAAAATTAGGGGATGAGCTGTGGGTAGGGGTGAAAGGCTAAACAAACTTGGAAATAGCTGGTTCTCTCCGAAAACTATTTAGGTAGTGCCTCAAGTATCACCATCGGGGGTAGAGCACTGTTATGGCTAGGGGGTCATCGCGACTTACCAACCCATTGCAAACTCCGAATACCGATGAGTGCGAGCTTGGGAGACAGACGTCGGGTGCTAACGTCCGGCGTCAAGAGGGAAACAACCCAGACCGCCAGCTAAGGTCCCAAAGATTGGCTAAGTGGAAAACGAAGTGGGAAGGCTAAAACAGTCAGGAGGTTGGCTTAGAAGCAGCCACCCTTTAAAGAAAGCGTAATAGCTCACTGATCGAGTCGTCCTGCGCGGAAGATGTAACGGGGCTAAGCCAGTCACCGAAGCTGCGGATATGTACGTAATTTATTACTGTGCATATGGTAGGAGAGCGTTCTGTAAGCCTGCGAAGGTGTCTTGTAAAGGATGCTGGAGGTATCAGAAGTGCGAATGCTGACATGAGTAGCGATAATGGGGGTGAAAAGCCCCCACGCCGTAAGCCCAAGGTTTCCTGTTCAACGTTCATCGGAGCAGGGTGAGTCGGCCCCTAAGGCGAGGCAGAGATGCGTAGCTGATGGGAAGCAGGTTAATATTCCTGCACCGTCGTGTGATGCGATGGGGGGACGGATCGCGAATGGTTGTCCGGGTGTTGGATGTCCCGGTTCTTGACTTGTAGAAGGTCCTTAGGCAAATCCGGGGACGTAATTCAAGGGGTCGAGACCAGCGGCTTTATGCTGCGAAGCAATCGGAAGTGGTTCCAAGAAAAGCCTCTAAGCTTCAGTCACACGAGACCGTACCGCAAACCGACACAGGTGGGCGAGATGAGTATTCTAAGGCGCTTGAGAGAACTCGGGAGAAGGAACTCGGCAAATTGGTACCGTAACTTCGGGATAAGGTACGCCCTGGTAGCTTGACTGGCCTGCGCCAGAAGGGTGACGGGGTTGCAATAAACTGGTGGCTGCGACTGTTTAATAAAAACACAGCACTCTGCAAACACGAAAGTGGACGTATAGGGTGTGACGCCTGCCCGGTGCTGGAAGATTAAATGATGGGGTGCAAGCTCTTGATTGAAGTCCCAGTAAACGGCGGCCGTAACTATAACGGTCCTAAGGTAGCGAAATTCCTTGTCGGGTAAGTTCCGACCTGCACGAATGGCGTAACGATGGCCACACTGTCTCCTCCCGAGACTCAGCGAAGTTGAAATGTTTGTGATGATGCAATCTACCCGCGGCTAGACGGAAAGACCCCATGAACCTTTACTGTAGCTTTGCATTGGACTTTGAACCAATCTGTGTAGGATAGGTGGGAGGCGATGAAACCGTGACGCCAGTTGCGGTGGAGCCAACCTTGAAATACCACCCTGGTTTGTTTGAGGTTCTAACCTTGGTCCGTTATCCGGATCGGGGACAGTGCATGGTAGGCAGTTTGACTGGGGCGGTCTCCTCCCAAAGTGTAACGGAGGAGTTCGAAGGTACGCTAGGTACGGTCGGACATCGTGCTCATAGTGCAATGGCATAAGCGTGCTTAACTGCGAGACTGACAAGTCGAGCAGGTACGAAAGTAGGACATAGTGATCCGGTGGTTCTGTATGGAAGGGCCATCGCTCAACGGATAAAAGGTACTCTGGGGATAACAGGCTGATTCCTCCCAAGAGTTCATATCGACGGGGGAGTTTGGCACCTCGATGTCGGCTCATCACATCCTGGGGCTGTAGCCGGTCCCAAGGGTATGGCTGTTCGCCATTTAAAGTGGTACGTGAGCTGGGTTTAAAACGTCGTGAGACAGTTTGGTCCCTATCTGCCGTGGGCGTTGGAAGTTTGAAGGGGGCTGCTCCTAGTACGAGAGGACCGGAGTGGACGAACCTCTGGTGTACCGGTTGTCACGCCAGTGGCATTGCCGGGTAGCTAAGTTCGGAAGAGATAACCGCTGAAAGCATCTAAGCGGGAAACTCGCCTTGAGATGAGACTTCCCGGGAGCTTGACTCCCCTAAAGGGTCGTTCGAGACCAGGACGTTGATAGGCTGGGTGTGGAAGCGCAGTAATGCGTTAAGCTAACCAGTACTAATTGCCCGTGCGGCTTGTCCCTATAACCTTGATGGTGCATAGCGGCGCTGTGTGGTGCGTGACGTTCGATACTCACAACCTGCAAGACAAGACATTGATCGTTGCATTGCCCCTGCCAAGTGCGGGAGCAATGTGGCTGCTTCTTCCCTTTGGGTTGGATGTGGCGTGTGCCAGGCGAGAAGCCGGCAGCGCGACAGACAACCGACAAGTCATGCCTGATGACCATAGCGAGTTGGTACCACCCCTTCCCATCCCGAACAGGACCGTGAAACGACTTTGCGCCGATGATAGTGCTGCAACCAGTGTGAAAGTAGGTCATCGTCAGGCTGTTATTAGAAAACCCCCGACGCCAATAGGCGCCGGGGGTTTTTGCTTTGGGGTGCACATGTAATCATGTTGAGCGCTGTAGTGACGTGTGGGCCGAAATTCGTAGTTCGTCGGCCGCTAGACAGGCCGTATGAAAAAGCGATGTGCTTTGACTTCCTTTCCTTGTGCGTTTTACGTTTTCTGACTTCCGATGACCACTCTGCCACCTCCTCGAATGTCTGTTCGCTGTCTGCCCCCAAAATATTGCTAGCGTAAACAGCTAAGTTGTAAACGTTGCGTGATTTCATTTATTTCGGCAATGAATCCAGTTCCTTATGGAAATATGTTTAAATATTGTATTTGGAAATATTTAATCCTGGTTTCGTGAATGCTTAAGCAAATTGAAACTCGTCAGTTGCGAGTAGGGATGTATCTGCAGGAATTGATCGGGTCATGGCTGAATAATCCGTTCTGGCGCACGTCGCGGCTATTAACTCATCAACAGGAAATCAACGACATTCTTGCCAGTCATATCAAGTTCGCGGTCATTGATACATCAAGGGGAAGCGATGTCGCAGCTAGCCTAAACCAGGCAGTACAGCCCGAAGTTGGTACCAAGCCAGAGGCTCAGGCAATTCAGCCCGAAATTAACATCAAGCCGGAAGCCACACGTAACGCACCGACAAATGAAAAGGTGCAGATTGCTATTCCGATCGAGGCTGAATTCCAGCGTGCCGCGCAGATCTGCGCCCGCTCCAAGTCTGCAGTAATGTCAATGTTCAGCGAAATCAGAATGGGCAAGGCAATTCGCCTCGAAAACGCTGCATCCCTGGTAGAGGATATTTCCGAGTCGGTGAATCGTAATGCCAGCGCGCTGATCACCTTGGCCAGACTGAAGAACCAGGACGACTACACTTATATGCACAGCGTTGCAGTGTGTGCATTGATGATTGCGCTCGCAAAGCAAATGGATCTCACGGAAGCGCAAATCAAGGAAGCCGGCACCGCAGGGCTGCTTCACGACATCGGCAAAATGAGCATCGATTCTTTCATCCTGAACAAGCCGGGCAAATTGACCGACCTGGAATTCGAGGCGGTGCGGCGCCATTCTGAAGAAGGACATCGATATCTTTTACAGGCTGGCGGCATAAGCGAAATTGCACTGGATGTCTGCTTGCACCATCACGAGCGAGTCGACGGTACGGGTTACCCTTATCATTTAAGGGGTGAGGAACTGAGCCTGTATGCCAGGATGGGCGCGATATGTGATGTCTATGACGCCATTACCTCAAATCGCCCTTATAAGGCAGGCTGGTGCCCGGCCGATTCCATCAAGAAAATGGCTGGCTGGAGTGGGACGCATTTCGACGCTGAGCTATTCAAGGCTTTCGTCAAGACAGTCGGTATCTATCCCGTGGGTACGCTGGTCAGGCTGGCTTCCGGAAGGCTTGCTGTCGTTATCGACCAGGGCAGCAAGTCGCTCCTGGCCCCGCGCCTGCGTGTTTTCTTTTCGACCAAGTCGAATACCTACTTGCCGCCCGTGACGATCGACCTGTCTGCGCCTGGCGAGCAGGACAAGGTTGTCTGCTTTGAAAATGCTGAAAAATGGAATCTCAAGGAGCTTGAGCGATTCTGGCGCTGCTGAGAGCGCCTGGCTTGCCCGGAGAAACCGACAAGCCGGCCAGGGACGGCTCTCTACGCCGCTACGCCGAACAGGGAGCCAATTCCGGACGTGACCGCCATGGCAAGTACGCCCCAGAAAACAATGCGCATCGTGCTTCGTCCAATGTGCGCTCCGCCAGCGAGGCCGGACAGTAGACCCAACAGGGCGAGAAAGGCAACGGACGTCGAAGCCAGCCAGAAGGTCAGATTTTCTACCGGCCCGAATGCCGTGACTGCCAGGGGCAGGGCTGCACCGATGGCAAAACTGGCTGCAGAACTGAACGCTGCCTGGATCGGCCGGGCGCTGCCAGATACACTCATGCCGAGTTCATCGCGGGCATGACTGCCGAGCGCATCATGCTCCATCAACTGCTGCGCAACCTGATGCGCCAGGTCCGGTTTCAAGCCTCGCTCGATATAGATGCCGGCCAGCTCCCTGTGTTCGCCCGCCGCATCGTCCCTTAACTCACGACGTTCGCGTTGCAGATCGGCGTGCTCGGCGTCCGCCTGTGAATATACCGAAACGTATTCGCCGGCTGCCATCGACATGGCGCCAGCGACGAGGCCGGCAAGTCCGGCAATCATCAGGGACTGATGCGAGCCGTTGGCCGAGGCAACTCCCAGCAACAGGCTGGCGGTGGAAACAATTCCGTCGTTTGCGCCTAACACCGCAGCACGCAGCCAGCCGATCCGATGACCACGATGAATTTCTACGTGCCAAGTTCTCATAATTTTTTTTTCAAAGAGAGCAAAATGTTCCGGGAAATTGCCAAACCTTGTTTCCTTGTAATCAGTATTGGCAAGGAAATCCATTCCACCGAAACAGTCGGAAACGTTTGTCGCATTATTGTAATACGTCACTTTCAAAAGTTTCGATAAGCTGTTGACGCAATTAATATTTTCCTTGTAATGTCTCTGAGAAATGGTTCTTTGTGGAAATAACGGGAGTGGTGGGATGAATCAGCATACTGGCACGAAATTTCGCCTGCAAAAAAAATCGCTGGGAATGCATCTGAACAAGTTTCAGGCTGCCCTTTGTGTTGCCGCGTCTGCCGCGTTAAGTATCGGCTTGATCATCTGGGGCGTGGAAGCTTTTATCTGAGGCTGAGTTAAGTCCGCCCACAGGCCCCCTGATGAGCCGGGGGCTGCGGCAGGCGTGCACGCGGCGCTCTACTTTTCGCCTAATCCTCAGACAGCGCCAAGCAGGAAGACCTTAGTCATCCGGTTTGCCGTGCCTTGCAATTGCAGGGAAATCTCCAGGCCGGTATAAGCGGCGGGCGCGGCGGCTGGCTGGTTAGGGATGGCTGGTACGGTCACTGCAGGCAGGGGTTCCATCTGGGGCGCATTGATATCGACAGCCCGCCAGTTGTTTGCATTGGTGGCCCAGACCCGTACTGCAATGGAAGTCACGCCGGCTTCCAGTGCTACTTCTTCCCGGGAAATGTTCTGCGGATTTTCCAGCCAGGCGGCATCGAGTTCCGCCAGGTCCCTGGTTGGCCGGGATGCCCGACGGTAAAGGACGCCATCCTTGACGCGATAGGACACAATCTGCAGCCGAACCGGCTGGTTTTCCGTTGCCACCCTGCGGATCATGACGAGGCGCTGCTGTTCCGCAGCCAGGGGCGGGTGGCCATACGATGCGTCGGCGCTGACGATATTGGCGCAGTCGCGTTCCATCTGGGCGAATGCCAACTGCACTCCTCGCGTACGCTCCATTTCCGCAGTCAGCGCAATACGGCTGCGCACGATGCTGTCCAGCCCGCGCCATCCGAGCACGGCGACCACTGCCAGTACGGTGATGGCAATGAGCAGTTCAATCAGCGTCAGGCCGCGCTGGGGTCGGACCATATGCCTGGAACGGTTCGTAGCCATGATAGGTGAAAGTGGAAAGCGGATAGGGAAACCCCGCGCATCGGGAAGAAAGTGACCGATTATCTCAGGTAACGGGTTTTGGTTCAGCGCTCCCCAGGTGAAAACCATGTTCCCTGCACCGGCACGCGATGGGATTGTCGCTGGCTTTCCATCCTTGGCCACCGATGGCCAGCGCCGGCCGCCGATGGCCAAATTGATTGCTATCAACGGCAATCGACGCAATAAGGTCGAGCTTGCCGATTTGTGCCTATGCTCATTCACCTTACCGTAATGCCCTATCCGGCAACTCCCTCAGGTGAAGAAATGACGCAACCCCGACTGGGCCAGGCGCCCGAAAAAGTGGATCGGACCGAATTTCATCTGCGCTTCATGCGCTCGTTCGCCGACCCTGCTTTCCAGCAGGCACAGGAGGCGCTTGCACAGGTAGAGCAGATCGCTTGGGAAAACTACACGGCTTCGCACAAGGCGCCGTTTACCGAAAAAGCCGGCCCGGGTTATGCCGACCCGGACTACGACCTTTCCAGCGAATGGCGGGAAACCAGCGAACGCCTGAAGAAAGCGGATGCGTGGCAAAAGAATCCGCTCAGTCCGTCACGGGTGCTGCTGATCTGCGGTGCGGCGCGCAATGACGGCAGCTGTCCGGGAGAAATGTCCAAGACCTTCCGCATGACGCAGATGGCCCGCAGCGTGCTGGAAGAGGCGAAGATGGAAGTCGATATCCTCGACCTGAGCCTGCTCACTTCCGACTACGGCCGGCAAATCCATCCGTGCAAGGGCTGCGCCTCCACCGCAATGCCGCTTTGCCACTGGCCCTGCAGCTGCTATCCCAACCATGGCCTGAACCAGGTCAATGACTGGATGGCGGAGATTTATGAAAAATGGACCGCCGCTCATGCGGTCATCATCCTGACGCCTGTCTACTGGTACCAGACGCCCAGCGTGCTGAAGCTGATGATCGACCGCCTGGTCTGCGCCGATGGCGGAAATCCGGACCCGACCAGCACATCCGGCAAGAATGCAGAGAAGGCCAAGGCGCTGGAACTGGCCGACTGGCCCTATCCCAAGCATCTCGCCGGCCGCGCATACGGGCTGGTGGTGCATGGCGACGTGGCCGGCATCGAGGGCGTACGGCGCTCCTTGTCCGACTGGCTGGACTGGATGGGGCTGATCGCCGCCGGACAAAAGGCAAAGCTGGACCGATTCATCGGCTATTACGAGTCCTACGCCCAGAGCCATGAGGTGCTCGACCGGGATCAGGCGATGCAGGAAGAAGTGCGCAATGTGGCGCGTGCGGTCGCGGAGTCGGTTGTGCAGTTAAGGCGTGGGCAATTGTCGCAGCCGGACGTAGCACTGGACTCACCCCGGCCCAAATAGGCGGCGAGCGGGGCCTTGCGTCGAAAGCGTTAGCGCAAATCCCGGCCAGCCCGTACCATGGCGCCTCGCGAACTCCGCAGCACATCAAGGCGCCATGCAATCTCTCCCTTCCACCATCAGCTGGACCGAAAACGGCAGCGAACATCATGCGCCGTGGCGCTCCGAAAGCGGCTTTCCGGCACCGCAGCGTGTCGTGATCGCCGATGACCGGATGACTGCGGATGCCGCCTTCCGGCTTGCATCGGAAGGTACCGCCATGCTGTGGCGCGGCGATTATCACAATGCGCGCCAGCTGCTGCAGGCAATGGGACGACGCACATTGAAGAAGCTCCGCAAGCCGGCAGCCACTCCGCGCGATGCGTTCAACCAGCACAGGCAGGCGCAGTCGCAAAGGGCACGCACGCTGGGCATGCTGCTGATCCAGGTCGACGCCGGCCATGTCATTGCATTGCGCCGCGCGCCCGATGTGCAGCTAGCCTGCGAACAGGCCTACGGTGCCGCCGGCGCGCCATATGTGCTGTCGCTGCGTGAATTGCTGGGCGTAATTGGCGCCTATGAATGGCGGCGCAACGGCGTGCCGATTCCTGCGCTGGGCGGCGAGCGCATCCATCCACACTATGGTGTGTTCTCGCCGGTCCGCGGCGAGTACCTTGACCTGGTTGCACAAGCGCCGTTGCCCGCTCCGCTGCCGGAACTGGTCTTCGACATCGGCACCGGCACCGGCGTGCTGGCGGCAATCCTGGCCAGGCGCGGCATCGGGCATGTGGTGGCAACGGATATGGAAGCCAGGGCGCTGGCCTGTGCCCGCGACAATCTGGAGCGGCTCGGACTGATGCAGCAGGTGGAACTGCTGCAGGCCGACCTGTTTCCGCCGGGCCGCGCTTCGCTGATCGTCTGCAATCCTCCCTGGCTGCCGGCGCGGCCCAGTTCCGTGCTCGAGCATGCGGTCTACGACCCCGACAGCCGGATGCTGAAAGGATTTCTCGACGGACTGGCCGCGCATCTGCTGCCGGGAGGCGAGGGATGGCTGATCCTTTCCGACTTTGCCGAGCACCTGGGCCTGCGTTCGCGTGATGACCTGCTGGCGATGATCGCCAGCGCCGGCTTGCAGGTGGCCGGCCGGCACGACATCCGGCCGCGGCACCCGAAGGCCAGCGATCCTTCCGATCCGCTGGCCGGCGCGCGGGCCCAGGAAGTCACTTCGCTGTGGCGCCTGCGCGCCGCGTGAAGCGCGACGCCATTTGACGTATCATCCCGGCTTTCCGATTTCGCTCTCGTCCCCCCATGCCAGCCAAGCCAGCACGCACCCTGACCTTCAAATGCAAAAAGTGCGCGAAACCCGTCCAGGTATTCCTGCAGAAGGTATCCGCCTGTTCCCACATCCAGCCCTACCAGGGCATCTGCAAATGCGGTGAAGTGCTGCGCCATGCCACCGGGCAAAAGGATGCGGTGGAGTCCTTCATCGCTTCCGGCGACAGCGGCTGGGTGCATCACCATCACTGAGCCTGCCAAAGTGTAAGCAAGCGTAAGAAGCGGACACTTTCAGCGTGATTCCTTCTCTAACGGCCATGAATAATTCCGTTGAAGGCGTGGCGAAACGCCTGCTTTTTTCGCTGGCGGTACTAGGCGCGCTGGGTGGATGCGCCGTCTACGATACCGGTTACAACTATCCCTATTACGGCGGTGCCTACTACACCGACCCGGTCTATCCGGCCGCGCCAGTGTATGGATACGGGCCAGCCCCACTCTATACGGCGCCGCCAGTCTATGTGCCGTCGCCGGTATTCCGCTTTGACTATCGTTCCGGCGGCGGTCATCGCTGGCACGACGGCGGACATCAGTGGCGCAACGGGGGCGCGCCGCACTGGCGCGGCGGCGGCGGGCCCCGTCCGCAGGGGCAGCCGGGAATGCGGGGCGGCGGTCGCTGGGGTTCTGCCGGCACCTGGAGCGGGCGCCGCTAGTCACGCGGCTGGCCGTGCCGTGGTTTCCCAGCCTTTTAGGATGGGCGCCTGGCCTCCAGCCCGATCGCGGCGATGCGATCCACCTCGCGGTAGACATCACGTTCCAGTTCCTCGCCAAAAACATCCGGATCCAGTTCCTGGTATCGCCATTCCAGGCCGGCGCCATCGAGTGCGGGCTTCAGTTCCAGCAGGAATTCATCCACGCCCCTGACGATGGCGATGCCGGTATAGAGCAGCAGACGGCCTCCCGGCGCCAGGCGGGGCAGGGATTGCGTGGCCATGCGCAGGCTGAGCGAGCGTCCGAGCCGGTCGCCGCCATGGCGATAGGTTCTGGCATCGTCATCCACCAGATAGGGCGGGTTGGCCATGATGAGGTCGAACTGCCCGTCCACCGCAGCCAGGCTGTCGCCCAGCGCCAGTTGCACGGCAATGCCTGCCGCCTGGGCATTGCGTCCGGCGCACACCAGGGCTTCCGGGTTGATATCGTTGAGCACCAGCGTGGCGTCGGCAAGCTGTTTCGCCACCATCAGGCCACCGGCTCCGGAACCGCAGCCAATGTCCAGAATACGCGGCTGCGGCCCGAGCGGGGCAAGCGCCAGCGCCTGCTGCATGAAGCGCACATAGCGGTAGGTATCGGGCCCGAAGAACACGGCGTTTTCCTGGTCGGTCGGATAGGCGGAATGCAGGAACAATGCATCGTCGATGCTCGACACCCTTACCTTGCTGCGCCATTGCTGGCCAATACGGCTCAGAAGACCGGCTGCGTCCAGCGCCGCCAGCAACTGCGCTGGCAGGAGACCGGGTTCAAAAGGAAGATTCCAGCCAAAGGCGTCGGGCAGCGTCGTGGCGCTGCCGGCCGGCTGGCGGGCAAACACCCGGGCATGGGTCAGTGGCGTGGTGGTGATGAAGCGATAGTGCGCTTCCTGCAGATGCGCGAGCAGGCTGGTCAGCGCCTGTTCCGCACCGGATGCAAAGATCGTATCGGTCATGAGTAGCCTGAAGTAACGCCGGCGGGCCAGCTTGTCTGCATGATGCCAAAGACTGACCGTGTGGCCTTGCGCCCAGGCTAACGTCCGACGATTGCCGCCAGCGCGCTGGAGTGGAATTCGCGGAAATACAGCACTGCGACAACGACCGTGGTGGCGATCATGAACAACCAGGGCTGCACGAACCAGGTCATGGCGGCAATCGCGAAATAATACCCGCGCAGGCCGTCATTGAAGCTTTCGCCGGCCAGTGCCACGAGCCGGCCGCTGCGATCGGCGAAGTCCGACCGGTCGGCATCAGGACCTTCCTTGTACTCGGCCAGGTTCGGCGCCGAGCCGATCAGGATCGAGCAGAAATTAAACTGGCGCAATGCCCAGGTAAAGCGGAAGAAAGCGAACACGAAAACACAGATCAGCACGATGATCTTCACGTTCCAGACTTCCTCCGATACATGCACGGAAAACGGGATTTCCTGGACCACGTTCACGACCTTGCTGTTCCCGCCAAGCATGGCGAACAGGCCGCCGATGATGATGATCGTGGTGGAGGCAAAGAACGTCGGGGAAGACGACAGGTTGGCCATCAGCGCCACGTCCGCGATCCGGTTCTCGCGGTAGGTGAGCTTCAGCATCCAGTCGCGCCGAGCTTCGTTGACATGGCGTAGCAGGCTGGCATGCGAGTTCGACCAGAAGTCGGCGAAGCGGTCATAGCCTATCCACATCAGCAGAAACCAGAACAATGCAAAACAATCGATAAGGGGAAGAATCATGGGGATGAAGAATGAAGGCTGCTGTCCTGAAAGGCTCGATGGCGTTTCCCTGAGGGAATTTGTTCGGTATTCGATATTTTCGTTCGGTTTTGTTACTCAAAATTCGGCGTATTTTTGCGCTGACCTAAATTTTCCCCTGCGAGTATCTCAACCGGAGGCATGCATGCACAAGTCAAAACGAAGATCAAACCGTAGCGACGATGACGACGATGAATTCAGTTACGACGACGCGCCCAGCGGACGCGCGAGGGATGGCGAGGATGAGGATGAGGACGGCGAGCATGCGATCCGCCTCGAAGAGGATGATGACGATCCGCAGCCTCTGGATCGCCTCGTAAAGCGCAACTGGCGGAATTAGCCCGGGCGGGGTGGAAAGGGCAGGCCGCTGCGGAGCGTTATGCGCATGGCGAAAACCTGGCCGCGACAGGAATCGAAGCCGCTTCGGCCGTCCAATAAAAAGGCCAGGCCCGAAGCCTGGCTTTTCACCATGACCGAGACACCAGCCAGTGCCTGGTTCAGCCGTGGGTGCGCTCGAATTCCTTCATGTAGGCAACCAGGGTACGCACGCCTTCGATGGGCATGGCGTTGTAGATCGAGGCGCGCATGCCGCCAACGACCCGGTGGCCCTTCAGCTGGACCATGTTGTGTTCCTTTGCGCCCTGCAGGAATGCCTCGTCCAGCGCGCTGTCGGCCAGGCGGAACGGAATATTCATCCGCGATCTGTCTGCCTTGGCCACCGGGTTGCTGTAGAAGCGGGACTGATCGAGGTAATCGTAAAGGAGCGACGCCTTTTCGATATTGCGCTTCTCGATTTCAGCGATGCCGCCCTGTTCCAGCAGCCATTCGAACACCAGGCCGGCAATGTAGATGCCGTAGGTCGGCGGCGTGTTGAGCATGGAGTCGTTGTCGGCCTGCTCCTTCCAGTTGAAGGCGGAAGGCGTGATCGGCAGCGCCCGGCCCAGAAGGTCTTCGCGCACGATGACCAGCGTCAGCCCGGCCGGGCCGATGTTCTTCTGCGCGCCGCCATAGATGACGCCGTACTTGGATACATCCACCGCGCGCGACAGGATGTGGGACGACATGTCCGCCACCAGCGGCACGCCATGGGTATCCGGCACCCAGTGGTATTCGACGCCGCCGATGGTTTCATTGGTGCAGACATGGACATAGGCGGCCTGCGAGTCGAGTTGCCAGGTGTCCTGCGCCGGCACATAGGTGAAGTCGCGGTCGGCGGCGGAGGCGGCGACGTTGACCTTGCAGTACTTGCCTGCTTCCTTGATCGATTTCTTCGACCATTCCCCGGTATTGACGTAGTCGGCCGATGTCTTGTCGCCCAGCAGGTTCATCGGAATGAGCGCGTTTTCCGCCATCGCGCCACCCTGCAGGAACAGCACCCGGTAGTTGTCGGGCACGGCCAGCAGCTTGCGGAAGTCGGCTTCGGCTTTCTTTGCAATGCCGATGAACTCCTTGCCGCGATGGCTCATTTCCATGACCGACATGCCGCTGCCATGCCAGTCCAGCATCTCGTCGGCAGCGCGTTGCAATACCGATTCCGGCAGCACCGCCGGGCCGGCGCTGAAATTGAATGTTCGCATGGGGATCGTCCAGATTGAATGGGAAGGAAGGCGTAGCCGGGCATTATGACGGAACTGCCGCGGCCTGTGCAAGGCGGCAAGAAAGGCGTCGCCCGCGGCGCCGGGCAGGGGACGGGCGCTCGGCCTGCGCCGTGATTGACGCCGGCGCCTTATTTCGCCTTGCTGTCGCGCTTGGCACGCTTCTGCTTCAACTCCTTGTCCAGCGCAGCACTCTCGCCCTTGGTTGCCAGCGAGCGGTTCTGGTGGTCTTCGCTGGCGTCCGGCTTTTCCGGCGCCTTTTCAATCCGGGTGATGCTGTTGGGATCCACGGAAATCGGGTCGCTGGCAGGGAAGGTCATTTCGACCGCATCGTCAAGCAGGCATTCCTCGGCCTGCTGCTTTTCGCTGGGCTTTTCATTGACGGGCAGCTCGGCGACGGGATCGCTTGCAGGGAACGTGCCCTTCAACGCATGGTCCAGCATTTTTTCGTCATGCGGAGCGCCCGCCGGCGTCTTGCCTTCGGCAAGATGCTTGGGATTGTCGATCGCGTTGGTGGTGGTTTCGGCAGCTTTCTTTCGATTCGGCATGTGATCTCCTTGGCTAGTCGCACAATCATCAGACCCGATGTTAATGAAACCATTCCGGAAATAAGGGATGGAATGCGGCGATTGTTAATCCTTCACAAGGCTATGGCCAACTCGCATGGCAGAGTGCGATAACGAACAGAGATATCTGCGGCTTTGGCTTATTGTCGAGTCATCCAGCCGCGGTTCTGCAGGCGAACCCGGTAGAAAAACGGCTGGCGCCGCATGACGGCATTCTTTCCAACAGCAAAGGAGCATTCAATGAATACCGACCAGATCAAGGGTACTGCAAAGGACATCGCCGGCAAGGTGCAGGAAGGCGTGGGCAAGGCAATCGACAGCAAGGAACAGCAAGCCAAGGGCCTGGAAAAGCAGGTTGAAGGCAAGACCCAGAAGACTGTTGGCGACGCCAAGGACATCGTCAAGGGCGAGTAAGCCTGCATGAAGCCGCTTGCAATGACCCATGGCAGCCCTGTCCCGCCGGGCCGGGGCTGCCATAACGAGAACGAGAGCGCCTGACAAATGCCGCTGGTCTCGATGCGTTTGGCCAGCGACAGTCATGAACATACTGTCAGGCGTCCTGACATTCCTTGCGGGCCGGCATGAATATCGTCTCTTATCAGGCGCAGTACGTTCTGACCCATCCCGGCGCTTTTGCGCTGCAGACGGTGAAGGCGTTTCGCGCCAATCAGGGCTTGCTGCTGGCAGGCGCGGTGGCCTATTACGCGCTGCTTTCCCTGGTCCCTCTGCTGATCCTGGTCGTCATTGCCCTTTCCCATCTGATCGACGAAAAAGATCTGCTGGAAACACTGGGACGCTATCTCGAATGGCTCTTGCCCAGCCAGTCCAGTGCCGTCGTCAATGAGCTTGCCAATTTCATGACCCATCGCGACGTGGTCGGATGGCTGCTCTTCGTCACCATGCTGTTCTTCAGTTCGCTGGCCTTTACCGTGCTGGAAAATGCGATGTCGGTGATCTTCACCCATCGTGTCGCCATCCGGCGCAGGCATTTCCTGGTATCGGCCCTGATGCCCTATTGCTATATCCTTTTTCTCGGCTTCGGCATCCTGATCATCACGCTTGTGTCGGGCGTGCTGCAGGTGGTGGGTGAGGAGAGCGTCAATTTCCTCGGGCGCAGCTGGTCGCTCCACGGGGTGTCGGGAATGCTGCTGTACATGCTGGGCGTGTTGGGGGAAATCTTCGTGCTGACCTCGATCTACCTCATCATGCCGGTGGGGCGGCTGTCACTGACCCATGCGCTGATGGGCGGCGTGACCGCGGCCATCCTGTGGGAAATCACGCGCCATGCCCTGCTATGGTACCTTTCCACCCTGTCGCAGGTGGCGGTGGTGTATGGCTCCCTGACCACAGCGATCGTGGTGCTGCTCAGCCTAGAGCTGGGGGCCACGCTGCTGCTGTTCGGCGGCCAGGTGATTGCGGAATATGAACGGCTGGAACGGCCTGGCGCACGGGTCGAGCCCACGCCCATGCATACCGACTGAATGCATACCGAATGCGCGGCGCCCGGACCGTGCGGCGGTCAGTGCAGCAGGTCCTGCGGACGGTCGATGTCGGAGTGAATGCCGGGATCGTTGACCTGCGCCAGGTGCACCGGCAATGTCTGCAGCAGCCGGCGCGCGCCTTCATCCCTGGAAAGGGCGAGCAGTTGCGGCAGGTAAAAGTGACTGAAGCCCACGGGGTTGCCCCGGCGTCCATCGTGGCATGGCGCGACGATATCGGCGCCGCCGCGCAACAGATCGAGCAGCGTCCTGACGGTGGACGGTTTCACGTAAGGCATGTCGGCCAGGGCGATGATCCAGCCGGGCGCGTCTCTTACCTTGCCGATGGCATGCGCCAGCGAGGCGCCCATGCCTTCTTCGGCCTGTTCGCAGGTCGTTACCTCGCAGCCGATCGCCCTGAGTTCGGCCTGCAGTTCCTTCGCGCCTGGCCTGACCACCGCCAGCACATGCGGCATGATGGCAAGCAGATTGGCAGCCGAGGTGACGGCGACGCTGCAGCCGTCTTCCAGCGGCTGCAGCAGCTTGTTCTGGTGGCCGAGCGGATCGAAACGGGACCCGCTGCCGGCGGCAAGCAGGATGGCGTAATAGGTTGGTGGGGTATGCGGTAATGTCATTTCCTGGCTTGTAATGCTTTTTCCAGAGATAGCCGCAGGCCGCCTTTCAGGCGGCTGCCCGACGCCAATGGATGGGAAGCGCTGTCAGAACAGTTCGTCGGCGCCGCTGCGCTTCTCGCGCGCATCTTCCAGCATGCGCCGGTCGCGGATGCGCTTGCGGTTGATGGCGGCATGCTGGGCCGCAGTCATGGGACGCGCCGTCATCAGTTCTTTCAGGCGCGCAGCATTGTTGTAGACATCCTTCGCCTGTTTTTCCAAGATCAGCCTTTCGTTCGGGTCAGGAGTGGATATCCGCATCGCAACCAACCCTTGCAGTTCGATGCGAATCAAGAATTATTAATAAACCTTTAAGCCTAAAGCATGCCTCAAATGCCGCCGGCCGTCCACCGTCTGCTCTTGCCAGGATTGATGCCGGCAAATGTTTTGCAAGATACTGAGAAGGAAACAAAAAAGGCCGCGCCGGACAATGCCGGCGCGGCCTTGCGGCAGACACGGCAGGTCAGTACATGTGCTGGCCGCCGTTGATGGCGATGTTGGCGCCGGTCAGGAAAGCCGCCTCGTCCGAAGCCAGGTAGGCCACCAGGCCCGCCACTTCTTCCGGCTTGCCCAGGCGCGCCATCGGGATCTGCGGAATGATCTTGGTGTCGAGCACTTCCTGCGGAATCGCCATGACCATCTTGGTGCCGATGTAACCCGGCGAGATCGTGTTGACCGTCACCCCGCGGCGCGCCACTTCCAGCGCCAGCGCCTTGGTGAAGCCGTGCATGCCGGCCTTGGCGGCGGAATAGTTGGTCTGGCCGAACGCGCCTTTCTGGCCGTTGACGGACGAGATGTTGATGATACGGCCCCAGCCGCGCTCGGTCATGCCATCGCACACCGGCTTGGTCATGTTGAACACCGAATCGAGGTTGGTGCGGATGACCGCATCCCATGCCGTCTTGTCCATCTTCTTGAAGGTCATGTCACGGGTGATGCCGGCATTGTTGACCAGCACGTCCACCGGGCCCAGGTCCTTGGTGATCTGGGCGATGCATTGCTGCGCCGAATCGTAGTCCGCCACGTCGCATGGATAGGCATAGAACTTGTGGCCCTGCTGTTCCATGCTCGACAACCACTCGGCGGACTTGGTGTTGCCCGGCGAGTAGGTCGTCACCACCTGGTAGCCGAGCGCCGCCATCTTCACGCACACCGCTTCGCCGAGGCCGCCCATGCCGCCCGTAATCAATGCAATCCTAGCCATGTCTGCTCCTGTCTTTTAATGACGAATCAAAAAGTTGGCGTTGCCGCCGGGTCCTAGCGTTCGACTGCGAGTGCCACGCCCATGCCGCCGCCGATGCACAGGCTGGCCAGCCCGCGCTTGGCATCGCGCCTGACCATCTCATGCAGCAGCGACACCAGGATGCGGCAGCCGGAAGCGCCGATCGGATGGCCCAGCGCAATTGCGCCGCCATTGACGTTGATCTTGCTGGTGTCCCAGCCCATCTGGCGATTCACCGCAATGGCCTGGGCGGCAAAGGCTTCGTTGATTTCCATCAGGTCCAGGTCTTCATGGGGCCAGCCGGCTTTCTGCAGGCACAGCTTGGTGGCCGACACGGGGCCCATGCCCATGATGCTGGGATCGAGGCCGGCCGAGGAATAGGCCTTGATGCGTGCCAGCGGCGTCAGGCCCAGCTGCTCTGCGCGCTTCGCCGACATCATCATCACCGCGGCGGCGCCATCGTTCAGGCCGGAGGCATTGCCGGCGGTAACGGTGCCTTCCTTGTTGAAGGCCGGGCGCAGCGCGGCCAGCGATTCCAGCGTGGTGCCATGCTTGGGATACTCGTCGGTATCGAAGGTGATCGCGCCTTTCTTCTGCGCGATCTGCAGCGGCACGATCTCGTCCTTGAAGCGTCCTGCTTTCTGGGCGGCTTCGGCCTTGTTCTGCGAGGCCATCGCGAACTCGTCCTGGTCCTGGCGCGAGACTTCGTATTTTTTCGCCACGTTCTCGGCGGTGACGCCCATGTGGTACTGGTTATAGACGTCCCACAGGCCGTCGACGATCATGGTGTCGACGAGCTTGGCATCGCCCATGCGGAAGCCTTCGCGGGAATTGTTGAGCACATGCGGCGACGCGCTCATGTTTTCCTGGCCGCCGGCGATGATGATGTCGGCATCGCCGCAGCGAATTGCCTGGGTTGCCAGGTGGGTGGCCTTCAGGCCGCTGCCGCAGACCTTGTTGATGGTAAAGCCGGGGATGGCGTCGGGAAGGCCGGCCTTGATGACGGCCTGGCGGGCCGGATTCTGGCCCACGCCGGCGGTGAGCACCTGGCCCATGATCACTTCGCTGATGGCAGCGGGGTCCACGCCGGTCTGCTCGAGCAGTGCCTTGATGACGCTGGCGCCCATGTCGGCGGCGGGAATCTTGGATAGCGTGCCGCCGAATTTGCCGACCGCTGTTCTCAATGCTGCAACAATAACGACATCGTCCATATCTGTCTCCATGAGGTACGGCAAAAGAAACCGTCATGCTAAGGATGACGGTTGCAAATATCATATCCGTACTGCTACAGCCGGTGTGCAGATTTTTTCGATGATCGGTTGATGTAGGTAAAGCGCTGCCTATTGCCTGGCTGCTAGGAGACGGTTAATGGGACCATGCCAAACGGTCCTCCGATGCTCATGGAATTCAGAGCGTACGGGCATCGAAGGTATTGCAGGCACTGACCTGGCCGCTTTCCAGCCCGCGTCTGAACCAGCGTACCCGCTGGGCCGAACTGCCGTGGGTGAAGGAGTCGGGCACTACATAACCCTGCGCCTGCTTCTGCAGGGCATCGTCGCCGATGGCGGTGGCGGCGTTGAGGGCCGATTCGACGTCGCCGCTTTCAAGGATGCTGCGCGCCTTGTCGGCATTCTTGGCCCACACGCCGGCAAAGCAGTCGGCCTGCAGCTCGACCCGCACCGACAGCGCATTGGCCTGGGTCTGCGACGCATTGCGGCGCAGCTGGTCGACCTTGTCCATGATGCCCATCAGGTTCTGCACATGGTGTCCCACCTCATGCGCGATCACATAGGCCTGCGCGAATTCGCCGCTGACGCCGAAACGCTGCTGCATGGTCCGGTAGAAGGAAAGGTCGATATAGATCTTGCGGTCGCCAGGGCAATAAAACGGGCCGGACGCGGTCTGGCCGGTGCCGCAGGCGGTCTGGGTGCGGCCGGTGAAGAGCACCAGCCGCGGCTTTTGATAACTCTGTCCGGCCTTCTGGAAGATGGCAGTCCAGGTGTCCTCGGTATCGGCCAGCACGGTGGAGACGAAACGGGCTTCCCGGTCGTCCGCCGGCGGCGCCTTGGCGGGGCCCTGGGTGGCTTCCGGGCCGGGGCCGGCGCCGTTGAGCACATTGATCACGGTGCCCGGGCTGACCCCGAAAAAGTAGGAAGCCACCAGCGCGATCACGACGGTGCCGATGCCGACCGAAGCGCCGCCGACGCCAAAGCCGCCGCCCCCGCCGCCGCCGCGGCGGTCTTCCACATTGTCGCTCTCGCGATTGCCTTCCCATTTCATGATCTGTCTCCACTAAGGCCAGCTAAGGCCGCAGTGTAGTCGCGCAGGCGCGATCGGACTGTGCGGCACGCCACACAGCACGGACTACGCAGCCTGTTCATGCCAGTGCGCAATGCAGGCCTGCGCCAGCGCCAGGGTTGGATCGATGCACAGCGGCAGCAGCGGGGAATGAATACGCTCCAGGCCGACCGGCACTTCGGTACAGGCCAGCACCAGCCTGGCGGCGCCTGCCGCCACCAGCGCTTCGCCCATGGTCTGCAGCAGGCGGCCGCCGGCATCGAGCTCGCCGCGCTTGACGGCGTAGCAGCCCGGAACGAAGAGGGCAGCCATTTGCTCCTGGTCAGGCGTGATGCAGGCGATGCCGGCCGGCTCCAGCAGGTCCTGGTAGAGCCGGGCCTGCAGCGTGCCCTGGGTGGCGATCAGGCCGACCGGGCCGCTGCCCTGCATGCCGCTGCGCAGCGCTTCCAGCGTGACCTGCGCGATATGCAGGATGGGCGCCGCGCTCTGCGCCTGCAGCGCGTCGTACCAGTGATGGGCCGTGTTGCAGGCAATCGCGATGCATGTGGCGCCGGCCCGGTTCAGATGGGCGATGCCTTCCAGCATCGCAGGCAGGGGCGACGGTCCGTCGCCGGCCAGCGCGCGCTGCCGGTCCGGCACCTGCGGCACATTCCAGGCCACCACCGGCACATGGTCCTGGTCACGTGCGGCCGGCGTGTTGAGGATGATCTTGGTCATCAGGTCCACCGTCGCCAGCGGACCCATGCCGCCCAGGATGCCTATCCTGCGGCTCACGGCGCAAACACCTCGCGATAGCCAAACAGGCCGACCGAGCCGCCGGTATGGACGAACACGACGTTCTCGTCCTTGCGGAAGTGGCCGCGGCGGATCAGGTCGATCAGGCCGGCCATGCCCTTGCCCGAGTACACCGGGTCGAGCAGGATGCCTTCCATCTGCGCCATCAGCTGCACCGCTTCGATCATGCCGGGCGTCGGTATGCCATAACCGGCGCCGACATAGTCGCAGTTGGCCTGCACGGTGTCGCGGGCAATCTCGCCGGGCAGGCCGAGATGGCTCCAGGTGGCCTGCGCCAGCGCATGCACATTGGCTTCCTGCTTGTCGCGCGGCGCGCGCACGCCGATGCCCAGCACCGGAATGCCGCTGTTCATGCCCTGCAGGCCCACCACCAGGCCGGCCTGGGTGCCGCAGCTGCCTGTGGCATGCACCACATGGTCGAGGCGCAGCTGGCGCTCGTTGGCCTGCATCAGCAATTCCTGGGCGCAGACCACGTAGCCCAGCGCGCCGATCGCATTGGAGCCGCCGCCCGGAATCAGGTAGGGCTTGTCGCCCTGCTGGCGCAGGCGCTCGCCCACCGCAACCAGTTCATTGTTCATGTCCAGGCCGGCGTCGCGGGATTCCAGCGTGCAGTTGAAGATCCGGTCGAGCAGCACATTGCCGTTGTTGTAGTACTCGGGCGCGCCGTCGGCGACGCGCTTTTCCAGCAGGGCGGTGCACTTGAGGCCGAACTTCGCCGCCGCGGCCGCGGTCTGGCGCACATGGTTGGACTGGGTGGCGCCCTGGGTGACGAGGTGGGTTGCGCCCTGCGCCAGTGCATCGCCGACCAGGAACTCGAGCTTGCGGGTCTTGTTGCCGCCGCTGGCAAGGCCGGTGCAGTCGTCGCGCTTGATGTAGATGGTGGGGCCGCCGAGATGCTGCGACAGGCGGGTCAGCGGTTCGAGCGGCGTGGGCGCGTGGGACAGGATGACGCGCGGGAAGCGGGACAGATGCATGAGATACGAGCCTTTCGAAAAGGAATGATCGCGGCCGGCTATTTTAATCACCGCGCGCCGATTGCGCGATCTGGCGGAAGGTGAGGTTGATGCGCGGCCCCTTTTCACGCCGCTCCTTCGGGATCGCATGCTGCCAGTTGCGCTGGGTGGCGCCGGCCATCAGCAGCAGGCTGCCATCGGTAAGGGCTATGTTGACTGGCGCATGTTTTTGCTCGCGGTGCCGCAGTCGGAAGCTGCGCGTCTCGCCCAGGCTGAGGGAAGCGATCACGGGCATGCGCCCCAGCTCGCGTTCATTGTCGCTGTGCCAGCCAACGCCATCATGCTCGTTGCGGTAGAGATTGAGCAGCACGCTGTTGTAGCGGTGGCCGGTGGCTTGCTCGATATCGCTGCGCAGGCGCGACAGCAGCGGCGTCCAGGGGCAGGTCGCCAGGGTGACGCCGGAGTAAGTGTAGTCGGTGCCGGGATCGCCATGCCACGAGGTCAGGCGCGGCTGGTCGTGGACCTTGCCCCACACCTCGATGCGCTCCTGCCGCCACGGGGTCTGCTCCAGCAGGGCCGCCAGCAGGCTGGCGCATTCATCGGGCGGGTAAAAGCCATGCATGAAGCGCAGGTCGGCATCGGGAACGGCCAGCGGTTCCAGCCGAGACGAGGCGCCGAACAGATCGCTGATCACATCCATGGCCGCTTGCTGCCCGCGTCAGCCCGTTACCCGGATCCTGACGCCGGCCAGGGTCACGACCTGGCCCGCGCGTATCTTGCAGGTCTTGCGCAATTCGGTCTTGCCGTCGACCTTCACGTCGCCACTGGCAACGATCATCTTGCCGGCGCCGCCGCTGTCGCACAGGCCGCTTAACTTGAGGAGCTGATTGAGCTCGATATAGTCGCCTTCGAGGCGGAAGTCTATGGTTTGCATCGGCGGATTATAAGCCCGGGCAGGGCCGCGATGGCCTGGCAACGGCGGCGTTGACGCAGTGGCGGCTTACCAATTCGGCAAGTGTTCGGTATCGCACCGACATCCCGGGCTTGACTGCGTATCGTTCGTCCTCAAGGTGAACGCATCAATGCGTTTGTATTTTTCGGATCAGCACGCCGCGGCACTGCTGCGGCATTCCGTAACCAACATAAGGAAATCCCACTGATGAAGAACGTACGCAACCTGATTCTTGCCGCCACCATGATGGCCTGTTCCGCTTCCGTACTGGCGCAAGCCAACCAGGCGCCCAACCCGGTCGGCCCGCCGACCACCGGCACCGGCGCAACCACCACGCCTACCCGCGGCACCGGCGCGCCCCTGTCTACTCCCAATGCCGTGAATGCGACCGCGGTCCAGAGCTCGGGCCAGTCCAACGACCCGTACGTGCAGAAGCGCCAGGCGGACTCCGAAGCCAAGGCCGAGTACAAGGAGCGCAAGGCAGAAGCCAAGCGCCAGGCCAAGATGGAAAAGCGCGAAGCCAAGGCTGACCTGAAGGCCGAGAAGCGTGCCTCGACCGCCGAGCGCAATGAAGCGCTGGCGCCGGCCGCCGCCGTCAAGTAAGGCAGTGCAGCGCGGGCGCATGCCCGCGTTCAACTGGATGTAACCGGGCCGCCGCCTGTCGCAGCAATCGCTGCGGCAGGCGGCGGTTTTTTGTCTTTGCTTTGGTCAGGACGAATATGCGCTGCGCGAGGCGGCCTGCAGCATCGCCGGGCCGCCGGTATCATGCATGCCATGCCCGCAGCCCAGCCCCCTGACAGCCAAGCTTACGCGATGCCGCTGCGGCTGCTGCGCCGGCTGGTGGAAGTGCGGCCCGGCGAAGCTGCCGCGCTGCTGGCGGGCTTTGCTTATTTCTTCTGCCTGCTTTGCGGCTACTACCTGTTGCGGCCCCTGCGCGATGCGCTCGGCCTGGCCGGCGGCCCCGGCCAATTGCAATGGCTCTTTACCGCCACCTTCATCGTGATGCTGTTGCTAGTGCCCGTGTTCGGCCTGCTGACGCAGCGCTGGCCGCCGCGCCGCTTCGTCGCCGTCATCTACCGTTTCTTTGCGCTGAACATGCTCGTCTTCGGCGCGCTGTTTGCGCTTGGCGTGCAGGAGCTGGCGGTGGCGCGGGTGTTCTTCGTCTGGATCAGCGTCTACAACCTGTTCGTGGTCAGCATCTTCTGGAGCGTGCTGGCCGAGCATTTCAGCAGCGAGCAGGGGCGGCGCCTGTTTGGCTTCATTGCCGCCGGCGGCACGGCCGGCGCATTGCTTGGGCCGGCTTTGGCTGCGCTCCTGTCCGGCATGGGCGTGGCCTGGCTGGCGGTGCTTGCGGCGCTGTTGCTCGAACTGGCGCTGCAATGCTGCCGATGGCTGCAGCGCATGGCGCCGGGCAGCGGCCAGGCAATGCGTCGCCGCCAGCCGCTGGGCGGCGACGTGCTGGCCGGCGCCAGGCTGATCGTGCGCGAGCCCTACCTGCGCGGCATCGTGGCCTACCTGCTGCTGCACAGCTTCGCGTCGACCTTCCTGTACTTCGAGCAGGGCCGCATCGTGGCCGCCAGCCTGGCCGATACGGCTGCCCGCACCCGGCTGTTCGCCAGCGCCGACCTGGCGGTGTCCTGCCTGTCGCTGCTGCTGCAGGTGGCTGTCACCGGCCGGCTGCTGCGCCGCTTCGGCGTGATGGCTGGCCTGCTGCTGTTGCCGGCGGCCGGCATGGCGGCCTTCGCGGCCATTGCGTTCTGGCCGACGCTGGTGGTGCTGGTGGCGGCGCAGAGCCTGCGGCGGGCGGTTGACTATGCCTTGTCGCGGCCGGCGCGCGAAGTGCTCTTCACGGTGCTGAGCCGGGAGGCCAAGTACAAGGCCAAGAGCGTGATCGAGACCGTGGTCTACCGTGGCGGCGATGCGCTCAGCGGCTGGCTGGCGGCTATGGCCGCATCGGCCGGCGTCGGCTTCGGCGGCGTGGCGCTCTTATGGCTGGCGCCCAGCGCCGGCTGGGCCACGCTGTCGGCCTGGCTGGCGCGCCGGCAGGAACGACTGGCCGCGGCCGGCATCGAACAGGCAGGCATCGAACCCGGCGCGGCCATTGCGCCCGCCATCAGGAGTCCAGATGAAAAACCGACCGCATGAATCCGGCATGAGCCGCGCCCGCTTTCTGCGCCTGGCGGCGGGCGCCACCGCCGCCCTGGCCATCGGCCCCTTGCCATCCCGGGCCGCGGCAACCAGAAAGGAAGACACGATGCAGACCCGTCCCATTCCTTCCAGCGGCGAGCGGCTGGGCATCATCGGCTGCGGCACCTGGCAAACCTTCGATGTCGGCAGCGCCGAGGCGGACCGGCAGCGGCTGGCCGAGGTGCTGCAGGTCCTGTTCGATGCCGGTGGCTCGGTGGTCGACAGCTCGCCCATGTACGGCCGCTCGGAAGCCGTCACCGGCGACCTGCTGAGCCGCCTGCATGCGCACGAGCGGGCCTTCGTCGCGACCAAGGTCTGGACCCGTGGCGGCGAGGCCGGCGTGCGCCAGATGGAAGAGTCGATGCGCCTGCTGCAGCATCCGCGCATCGAGCTGATGCAGATCCATAATCTGCTGGACTGGCGCACCCATCTGAAAACCCTGCGCGCATGGAAGGAAGCGGGGCGCATCAAGTACCTGGGCATCACCCATTACACCGTCAGCGCCTTCGATGAACTGGAAGCCATCATGCGCGCCGAGAAGCTCGATTTCGTGCAGCTGAACTATTCGCTGGACGACCGCGCTGCCGAAGCCAGGCTGTTGCCGCTGGCGGCGGAACGCGGCATCGCGGTGCTGATCAACCAGCCGTTCGGCGGCGGCGGCCTGCTGCGCTCGCTGGCCAACGCACCGCTGCCGCCGTGGGCAGCCGATATCGCCTGCACCAGCTGGGCGCAGGTGCTGCTGAAGTACGTGGTCAGCCATCCGGCCGTGACCTGCGCCATCCCCGGCACCAGCCGGCCGCAGCACATGCGTGAGAACGTCGCCGCCGGCATGGGCGCGATGCCGGACGAGGCGATGCGGCGGCGCATGGTGGCCGACTGGCCCAGGCGGTGACGATGGAGCGGGGCGGCCCGGTATGCAACGACAGCCGGTTCATGCCATCATGCCCTGCTGCAAAAATAACACGCACAACAAATAGAACAAGCGGGGACATTTCTTCATGACCAAAGCTTCATGGGCCGGTTGGGCGCCGCTGGCGCTGTCGGGCCTGCTGGCCAATATGGTGGGCATCGGCATAGGCCGTTTTTCCTATGTGCCGCTGCTGCCGCTGATGATAGACGGCGGCTGGGCCAGCGCCGGCGGCGCGGCGCAGCTGGCTGCTGCCAACCTGATCGGCTATCTGCTGGGCGCGCTGGCTGCCCATCCGCTGGCGGTGCGGCTGGGCGGGTCGCGGGTGATACGCGGCGCGATGCTGGCGCTGCTCCTGAGCCTGCTGGGCTGCGCGCCGCAGCCGGCGCTGCCCTGGCTATGGCTGTGGCGCTGCCTGGCCGGCGCCGCCGGCGGCGTGCTGATCATCCTGGCCGCGCCGCATGTGCTGGGACGGGTGCCGGCCGCGATGCGGGGCCGCGCGGTCGGCATGGTGTTCGCCGGCATCGGCGTGGGCGCCGTGTTTTCCGGTTTTGTGGTGCCGGCCTTCGGCGCTAACCGGCTGCAGGATGCCTGGCTGGCATTGGCGGCCTGTTCGGCGCTGGCCATCCTGTATGCCTGGCCCAAGTTCGCCAGCGACGACCTGCCGCGCCCGGCCGCGGGCGGTTCGCTGCTGCCGCGCGGCGCGATGCTGGCGCTGCTGTGCGCCTATCCGCTCGATGCGATCGGCTATCTGCCGCATACGGTGTTCTGGGTGGAGTACCTGGTGCATGGCCTGTCGATGCCAGCCACCGTGGGCGGCGCGTTCTGGGCCGTGTTCGGCGCCGGCGCGGCGCTCGGGCCGCTCCTGACCGGCATGGTGGCCGACCGCATCGGCTTTCGCATGACCGTGGTGGGCTGCATGGCGTGCAAGGCCGCGGCGGTGGCGCTGCCGCTGCTGTCGGCCTCCTTGCCGGCGCTGTTCGTGTCGTCCTTCATGGTGGGCGCCTTAACGCCCGGCCTGGTGGCCGTGGCCTCGGGCCGGGTGGTGGAAATCGTCGGGCCGGCCGCGCATCAGCGCAACTGGGCGATGATGACTTTCCTGTACGCGCTGATGCAGGCCCTGGGCGGCTATGCGATGGCGGCGCTCTATGGCGCAATGCATTCCTTCAACCTGCTGTTCGCCATCGGCGCCTCGGTGCTGGCGCTGGCGGCCTTGATTGCCGGGCTGGGTGGCAGGGCGAGCGTGCAGGCCAGCGTTCGCGGCTAGCTGCGGCCTGGCATGACGCCTGTGACAACGACCGTCAGGACCATTCCTGGCGATTGCTTTCCACCCAGCGGATCTGCGATGCATGCAGGTGCATGCGCATCGCGGCCAGGGCGTCGAGCGCGTCGCGGCGCTGCAGCGCGCCGAGGATGGCTTCATGCTCGCGCAGCGCCTCGTTCCAGGTCTGGCTGCTTTCGGAGCGCACCCGCAGCTGCGATGAAATCGGGCTGTGCCGCTCGTCGAACAATTCCCGCACCAGCCTTTCCAGCACCGAGTTGCCCGTCATGCCGGCAATGAGCAGATGAAACTCGCGGTCATGCACGAGGGGTGAGCGGTTCTGCACGATGGCCGAGCGCATGTCCTTCAATGCGCGCTGCAGGGCAGCCAGTCCTTCCTCCGTCACGCGGGCAGAGGCAAGCATGATCACCGTGCCTTCCAGCGCCGCGCGCGCCTGCATCAGTTCGGTCGGGCTTTCGCCCATCGCCGCGGTGGCATGCGGCGCCTGCTCCAGCGGCGCGCACACATACACCCCGGCCCCCATGCGCACCTCGACGCTGCCTTCGACTTCCAGCGCAATCAGGGCCTCGCGCACCGAAGGCCGTGAAACGCCCAGTTGCTGCGCCAGGTCGCGTTCCGGCGGCAGCCGTGAGCCTACCGGGAAGTCGCCTTCCCGGATGAGGGTTCGTATCTGGTCGGCGATCTGCTGGTACAGGCGCCGGTTATCTATCTGCTTGAGCTGTTCGAGCATTGCTGTTCCTCCTGCGGTCTGGCAAGCATAATCCAAATTGGTCTTACCAAGGCTTTTGTTTTCCAGAAATTCTCCGGTGATTTTCCAGGGTTGCCCAGATTGCGCTTGCGTTTTCTGCACAAATCGTTATTCTTGGTAAGGCCAATTACAAGAAAACGGTAAAGAGGCCTGACCGAAAAAATGCTCGGAGCAGGCATGGAGACAAGACATGCGATACGACTTCGATTTCAGCGCGCCGCTGAGCTACTGGCCCGACTTTGTCGCCGGCGCGGCGACCACGCTCGGCCTGTCCCTGGCTGCCACGGTATTCGGCTTTCTGCTGGGCGTGTTGTGCGCCCTGGGTACGACCGGCCGGTCCGCCTGGCTGGCCCGCCTGTGCGGCATCTATGTCGAGGCGATACGCAACACGCCGCTCCTGGTGCAGATATTCATCGTCTACTTTGGCCTGGCTTCGGTCGGCGTCAAGGTCGATGCCTTCACCGCGGCAACGGCGGCGCTGGTGATCAATGTCGGCGCCTATACCGCCGAAATCGTGCGTGCCGGCATCAACTCGATTCATCCGGGGCAGCTGGAAGCCGCGGAATGCCTGGGGCTGTCGCGGCTGCAGGTCCTCACCCGCATCGTTCTTCCGCCCGCCATCGAGCGCGTCTATCCGGCGCTGACCAGCCAGTATGTGCTGCTGATGCTGGCTTCCTCGATCACCTCGCAGATCTCGGCCGAGGAGCTGACGGCGGTGGCGAACCGTATCCAGTCCGACACCTTCCGCTCGGTGGAAACCTACCTGATCGTCGCGGCGGCTTACCTGGTGCTGTCGCTGGTGATGCGGCTGGTGTTCTGGGCCGCCAGCTACATCGCTTTCCCGCGCCGCCGCCGCATCGGCACGCCAATCTGAAGGACGCCATCATGTCTCTGCTCACCGGACCGCAATTGCAATTCCTGTTTCAGGGCCTGTTATGGACCGTGGTGCTGTCGGTCATGGCCTTCGTCGGCGGCGGCCTGCTGGGGTTTGCGGTGGCCATCCTGCGGGTCTATGGCTCGGCGCCCGTGCGCAACCTGACCATGCTGTATATCAAGCTGGTGCAGGGCACGCCGCTGCTGGTGCTGCTGTCGCTGGCCTATTTCGGCCTGCCGACCCTGGGCCTGCGCATCGAGCCGCTGACCGCCGCCGGCCTCGGGCTGAGCATCTATGTCTCCGCCTACCTCGGCGAGATCTGGCGCGGCTGCATCGAATCCGTGCCGCGCACCCAGAACGAAGCGGCCGAATGCCTGGCGCTGAGCTGGCGGCAGCGGCTGGCGCACGTGATCCTGCCGCAGGCAATGCGCATCGCCACCCCGCCCACCGTCGGCTTCATGGTGCAGATCGTGAAGAACACCTCGCTGGCTTCGGCAATCGGCTTCGTCGAGCTGGCGCGGGCAGGGCAGGTGATCAACAACGCGACCTTCAAGCCCTTCATCACCTTCATGGTCATCGCGGCGCTTTACTTCGCCCTCTGTTATCCGCTGTCGGTATGGAGCCGTCGTCTCGAAAGGAAATTCCATGTCGCAAATCGTTAAGCCCGCGTCCGTCATCAACAGCGCCGATTCCGTGCACAGGCCGGGCGATGCTTCCAGGGGAAATCCCATGTCGCCTATCGTCAGGGTCGACTCGATCTCGAAGAGCTTCGGCGCCAACCGGGTGCTGGATGGCGTCTCGTTCAATGTCGCCAAGGGCTCAGTGGTGGCCATCATCGGCCGCAGCGGCTCCGGCAAGAGCACGGCGCTGCGCTGCATCGACCGGCTGGAGACGGTTGACGCAGGCCGGATCGACGTCTGCGGCCACGACATCACCTCGCCCAGGCTGGACCTGCAGCAGCTGCGGCGCGATGTCGGCATCGTCTTCCAGAGCTACAACCTGTTCCCGCACATGACCGTGGAGCAGAACATCATGCTGGCGCCGCGGCTCGTGCTGAAACTCGGGAAGGCCGAACTGCGGGAACGCGCCCGCATGGTGCTGGCCCAGGTCGGCCTGGCCGACAAGGCCGATGCCTATCCTTCCCAGCTGTCGGGCGGCCAGCAGCAGCGGGTGGCGATTGCCCGCTCGCTGGCGATGTCGCCCCAGGTCATGCTGTTCGACGAAGTGACCTCGGCGCTCGACCCCGAACTCACCGGCGAAGTGCTGCGGGTGATGGAAAAGCTGGCGGCCGACGGCATGACCATGATCCTCGTCACCCATGAAATGGGCTTCGCGCGCAAGGTGGCCGACGAGGTGATCTTCATGCATCGCGGCAAGGTCTGGGAGCAGGGGCCAGGCGCGATGCTGGATGCCCCCAGGACCGAGGAACTGCACAACTTCGTCGCCAGCGGCCTGTAACGCCGGGCAGCGCTCAAATTTTCAGCAAATCAAACGTTCAGGAGACAGCACCATGCATCAACCTTCCCGCTTTCTGCGCAGCCTGATGGCTGCCGCCATCGTCGTCGGCTTTGCCGGCGTGTCCACCGCCGCCCGCGCCGACCTGCTCGACGATGTGCGCGCCGCGAAAAAGATCCGCGTCGCCATCGACCTCGGCTCGCCGCCGTTCGGCACCACCGACAGCGCGATGAACCCGACCGGTTCCGACGTCGAGACCGCGCGCCTGCTGGCCAAGGACCTGGGCGTGGCGCTCGAGATCGTGCCGACCACCGGCGCCAACCGCATTCCCTTCCTGCAGACCGGCAAGGCCGACGTGGTGATTTCCTCGCTGTCGGTGACGCCCGAACGCGAGAAGGTGATCGACTTCTCCACGCCGTATGCCAAGATCCAGGCCGTGGTCGCCGCGCCCAAGGCGGTGGCGGTGAAGAGCTTCGCCGACCTCGCCGGCAAGCGCGTGGCCACCGCGCGCGGCACCACCAACGACAAGATCGCCACCGAGGGCGCCAAGGGTGCGCAGATCGTGCGCTTTGAAGACGACGCCACGCTGATCACCGCCATCACCAGCGGCCAGGTCGAGATCTTCGCCACCTCGCCCGCGATCGTCAAGACCGTGGCCGACAAGATGCCGGCGGCAGGCATCGAGTCCAAGTTCGTGATGAAGGAATTCCCGCTGGGCATCGGCGTGCGCAAGGGCGAGAACCGCATGCTGTCATGGATCAACGAGTGGGTGGCCAGGAACAACGGCAACGGCAGCCTCGCCACCATCTACACGCGCTTCCACGGTTAAGCGCGCCTCCAACCCAGACAAGGAAGCCACATGCTTACAGTGATTTGCGACACGCCGGGCACCTTGCGCGCCGAGGAGCGCGCAATGCCGGAACGCGGCGAGGGCGAGGTGCTGGTGCGCGTCAAGCGCGTCGGCGTCTGCGGCACCGACCTGCACATCTTCAGCGGAAACCAGCCCTACCTGAATTACCCGCGGGTGATGGGACACGAGTTTTCCGGCATCGTCGAACAGGCGCCGCAGGGCAGCCGCCTGAAGGCCGGCGACACGGTCTACGTGATGCCCTACCTCTCTTGCGGCAAGTGCGTCGCATGCAGGCAGGGCAAGACCAACTGCTGCGTCAACATCCAGGTGCTGGGCGTGCATCGCGACGGCGCCTTCACCGAGTACCTGAGCCTGCCGGAACAGTTCGTCCACAAGGCCGACGGCGTGACGCTGGACCAGGCCGCGATGGTGGAGTTTCTGGCGATCGGCGCGCATGCGGTGCGCCGGGCCAACGTGCAGGCCGGCCAGCGCGTGCTGGTGGTGGGCGCCGGCCCGATCGGCATGGCTGCGATGATCTTCGCCAGGCTGCGCGGCGCGACCGTCGTGGCGCTGGATAGCCGCGGCGACCGCCTGGGCTTCTGCAAGGCGCAGCTGGACGTCAGCGCCACGGTGCAGTTGGGAGACGACGACGAGCAGCAGCTGGCGGCGCTGACCGACAATGAATTCTTCGACGTGGTGTTCGACGCCACCGGCAATCCGAAGGCGATGGAGCGCGGTTTCCGGTTTGTCGCCCATGCCGGCACCTATGTGCTCATTTCCGTGGTCGGCGCCACCATCAGCTTCTCGGACCCGGAATTCCACAAGCGGGAAACCACGCTGCTGGGCAGCCGCAATGCCACGGTCGAAGACTTTGAAACCGTGCTCGCCGCGATGCGCGCCGGCCAGATCCCGGATGCCGCGCTCAATACCCACCGCATCGCGCTGGCCGACGCGCCTGCGCAGTTCCCCAGGCTGCTCGACCCCGCCATGGGCGTGGTCAAGGCCATCGTGGAGTGCTGAACCTCATGGCCCAGCCCATACTCCAGTTCGGCACCAGCCGCTTCCTGCAAGCCCACGTCGACCTGTTCGTCTCGGAAGCGCTGGCCGCCGGCGAGGCGGGCCAGGCGCTGGGCGGCATCACCGTTGTGCAGACGACCGACAGCCCGGCCAGCGCGCAGCGGGTGGCGGCATTCGCCGCCGGCGATGGCTATCCGGTGCATGTCCGTGGCCTGCGCCACGGCGAGCCAATCGACGCCCGCATCACCTGCCGCGCGGTGCGCGAGGCGCTGCAGGCCGATGCCGACTGGCCGCGCCTGCTGGAGGCGATGGCCGGCGAGGTGCGCGTGATCGTTTCCAATACGGCCGACCGCGGCTACCGGCTCGACGAGCGTGACACCGCCGCCCTGATCAGCGCGCCAGGCCAGGCGCCGCGCAGCTTTCCCGCCAAGCTGCTGGTGCTGCTGCATCACCGCTGGCGCCATCTGCCCGATGCGCCGCTGTCCCTCTTTCCCTGCGAGCTGATCGAACGCAACGGCGATACCCTGCGCGACCTGGTGGCGCAGCTTGCCAGCGACTGGCAATTGCCGGAAGCGTTTGGCCACTGGCTGCGCGCGCACTGCGTCTGGGCCAATTCGCTGGTCGACCGCATCGTTTCCGAATCGCTGCAGCCGGTGGGCGCGGTGGCCGAGCCGTATGCCCTGTGGGCCATCGAACGGCAGGAGCGCCTGGTGCTGCCTTGCCGCCATGAAGCCATCATGCTGACCGACGACCTGGAGCACTACGAGCGGCTCAAGCTGTTCCTGCTCAACGCCGGCCACAGCTACCTGGCCGAACGCTGGCTGCGCGACGGCCGCGCAGCCGACGAGACCGTGCTGCAGGCCATGAACGACGCGGACATGCGCGCCGGGCTGGAAGCGCTCTGGCAGGAGGAAGTGCTGCCGCTGTTCGAGGCGCTGGGCAAGGGCGCCGATGCAAGGGCTTACCTGGTCGAGCTGCGCGAGCGCCTGCTCAACCCCTATCTCGCGCATCGCCTTGCCGACATTGCGCAGAACCATGCGCAAAAGAAGCAGCGCCGTTTTGCGCCCGTGGTGGCGCTGGCCGGCGAGCTGGGCCTGGACCTGCCGCAGCCGCGCCTGCGCGCCGCGCTGGCGGCCCAGGACTGATCGCCTTTCCCTTCGAGTCATGACAATGAATGCCGAATCCATGCTGCTCATCCGCCTGAGCCAAACCGATAACGTGGCTGTCGCCAGGGCCGACCTGGCGCCCGGCCAGGCAGTGATGCCCGACAGCCTGTCCCTGACCATGCGCGATGCCGTCCCGGCGGGCCACAAGGTCGCCATCGCCGCCATCGATGCCGGCGCCGCGGTGTTGAAGTATGGCCAGGTGATCGGCGTGGCAAGCCGCCCGATTGCGCCGGGCGAGCATGTGCACGTGCACAACGTCGACATGGTCGCCTCGGCAGCCGGGCATGAGGCAGGCAGCGCCTTTGCGCCGGTCGAGCCGATGCATCCGGCGGCCACCTTCCGCGGCTTCGTGCGCGCCGACGGCCGGGTCGGCACCCGCAACTACCTGGGCGTGATCTCCAGCGTCAATTGCTCGGCCACGGTCTGCCGGCATATCGCGCGCGCCATCGAGGAGCGGGCGCTGCGCGACTTCCCGAACGTTGATGGCGTGGTGGCCATCACCCACGGCAGCGGATGCGGCATGTCCGGTTCCGGCGAAGGCATCGAGCTGCTGCGGCGCACGCTGCGCGGCTACGCCGACCATCCCAATTTCGCCGGCGTGCTGCTGGTCGGCCTCGGCTGCGAGGTCAACCAGCTCGCGCCCCTGGTCGGGACGCTGAATGCGCGCGAGCCCGGCCTGTTCGCCTCGCTGACGATCCAGGAGGAGGGCGGCACCCGCGAAGCCATCGATGCCGGCGTGGAAGCGCTGCGCGCGATGCTGCCGGTCGCGAATCGCGCCAGCCGCACCGAGGTCAGCGCCAGCCACCTGACGGTGGGCCTGCAGTGCGGCGGCTCGGACGGCTATTCCGGCATCACCGCCAACCCTGCGCTGGGCGCGGCGGTCGATTTGCTGGTGCGCCATGGCGGCACGGCCATCCTGTCCGAGACGCCCGAGATCTATGGCGCCGAACATTTGCTGACCGTGCGCGCCGCCTCGCCCGCGGTGGCCGGCAAGCTGATGGACAGGCTGCGCTGGTGGGAAGGCTACACCCGCCTGCACGGCGGCGACATGAACAACAATCCTTCGCCCGGCAACAAGGCGGGCGGCATCACCACCATCCTCGAGAAGTCGCTGGGCGCGGTGGCCAAGGCCGGCAGCACCGGGCTGATGGAGGTCGTGGAATATGCCGAGCCGGTCACGGCGCATGGACTGGTCTTCATGGATACGCCGGGCTATGATCCGGTGTCGGCCACCGGTCAGGTGGCGGGCGGCGCCAACCTGATCTGCTTCACCACCGGACGCGGCTCGACCTACGGCTGCAAGCCCGCGCCCTCGCTGAAGCTGGCCACCAACTCAGCCCTGTTCCGGCGCATGAGCATGGACATGGACTTCGATTGCGGCGGCATCCTCGATGGCGAGTTCAGCATTGCCGAGGCCGGCCGGCGGCTGTTCGCGCTGATGCTGGATACCGCTTCCGGCCGGCGCAGCAGGAGCGAGGAGCATGGCATGGGCGACAATGAATTTTTGCCATGGCAGATCGGAGCCGTAATGTGAACAAGTTGCAAGCAATGGATGTGGTGACGGTGGGCGAAGCGATGGCGCTGTTCATCGCCGAGGAGCCGGGCGCGCTCGCCAGCGTGTCGCGCTTTTGCCGCCGCACCGCCGGCGCGGAACTGAATGTGGCGGTGGGCTTGCGCCGCCTCGGCTTTGGCGTGGGCTACATCAGCCGGGTTGGCGCCGACAGCCTGGGACAGCATCTTCTCGGCTTCATGGATGCCGAAGGCATCAACCGCAGCCATGTCGCCGTCGATGCCGCGCATCCCACCGGCCTGATGTTCAAGTCGCTCGCCACCGACGGCAGCGACCCGCTGATCGAGTATTTCCGGCGCGGCTCCGCCGCCAGCCATCTCGGCGTGGCCGATCATCCGCTTGCCTATTGCGCGGCGGCGCGCCGCCTGCACCTGACCGGCATCAGCCCGGCGCTGTCGGACGGCATGCGCGAGCTGGTGTTCGCGATGGCGGCGCAGGCGCGCCAGGCAGGGCAGGGCATTTCCTTCGACCCTAACCTGCGGCCGCGGCTCTGGCCCTCGCAGCAGGTCATGGCCGAGACGATGAACCGGCTGGCCGCCATGGCCGACCTGGTGCTGCCGGGCCTGTCCGAAGGGCAGTTGCTGACAGGGTGCAAGGACAGGGACGGCATCGCCGACTTCTATCTGGAGCGCGGAACGAAGCAGGTGGTCATCAAGCTCGGCGCGGAGGGCGCCTATTTCGCCGACCGGCATGGACGCGGCGTGGTGCCGGGCTTCCAGGTGCCGGAGGTGGTCGATACCGTGGGTGCCGGCGACGGTTTCGCCGTTGGCGTGATCAGCGCGCTGCTCGAAGGCGCATCGCTGGACCAGGCGGCACTGCGCGGCAATGCGATCGGCGCGCGGGTAGTGCAGTTCCCCGGCGACTGCGATGGCTTGCCGGACCGTGCGCAACTGGCCGGGGCGCTGGGCGGGCCGCGCTACGCGCCAGGCCGGCAGGACGGCTGACGGGTTGAACGCGGATGGCTTGCGGGCGGCTCGCCTGCCTCGCAACCATTCCGCCTTCATTGCCGCCTTGCGAGCCGTGCCCGTCTGGCAGCGCTTTGCGGTGACCTTGTTCGCGGCGCAACGGCGCTTGGCACAGCCATGAAACACAATGCCAACACGGCCACTGTGGCGCGCACGCCTCGCGCCGTCTTCGGCCATTTCCCGAATCCACTATAATCCACCGGTTCGCGACGCTGACCCTGCCCAGGCAGGCCTGTAGCTTGTCAGCCTTGTCCTTTCATCATGATGACAACCCCGGGTTTCATGCAGCCGCCAGGCGCTGATGGACTCCGCCGGTTTCCATCGCTTGCCACGCCTCTCACCGGACTGCCGTTTTCCATGACCCATCGAGCCGAACCATGAAGATCCCGCCGCACTTCAGGCGGGCCCTGAGTATGTTTCAACCCTATCGCGGCCGGCTGGCGCTGGCCTTCCTGGGGATGATCCTGACCGCGTCCACCGAGCCCATGTTTCCCGCCGTGATGCGGCAGCTGCTCGACCGCGGCTTCGTCGGCAAGCCGACGCTGGACCTGTGGATGGTGCCGGTGGCCATCATCGGCATCTTCGTGCTGCGCGGCTGCTCCACCTTCCTTACCACCTACATGATGACCTGGATCACCAGCATCCTGCTCAATTCGGTGCGGGCGCAGATGTTCGCGCGCATGCTCAACGTGCCATCGGCTTTCTATTCCACCAGCTCGGTCGGCAAGGTGATCAACGCGATGATGTTCGAGTCGCAGCAGGTGATCGACATGGTGAGGAATGTGCTGACCTCGCTGATACGCGACAGCCTCACCGTGATCGTGCTGCTGGGCTTCCTGCTCTGGCTCAACTGGCGGCTCACCATCGTGGCCCTGATCCTGCTGCCACTGACGGCCCTGGTGGTGCGCCTGACCGGCAAGCGCATGCGCAAGCTGACCCGCGAATACCTGGAGATCAATGCCGAGCTGACCCAGGTGATCGAGGAAACCACGCGCGCCAACCAGGTCATCAAGATCTTCGGCGGCCACAAGTATGAAAGCGACCGCTTCGAGGCGCGTGCCAGCCACCTGCGGCGCTACTCGATGCGCATGGCCAGCACCACGGCCGCCACCGTGCCGGTGACCCAGCTGATGGCGGCATTCGCGGTGGCCGTGGTGATCGTGATCGCGCTCATCCAGTCCTCGCGCGGCCAGTCGACCGTGGGCGACTTCGTTTCCTTCATCACCGCCATGCTGATGCTCCTGACGCCCTTAAAGCGCCTGGCCGAGGTGAATGGCCCGCTGCAGCGCGGCATGGCGGCTTCCGAAGCCGTGTTCGGCCTGATCGACGCGGCGCCCGAGCGCACCACGGGCACGCCGCTGGCGCAGCGCGCCAGCGGCAGGCTGGAGTTCGACGACGTCAGCTTTTCCTATCCCGGCCAGGCGCAGCGGGCGCTGTCCCATATCAACCTCGCCATCATGCCGGGCGAGACGGTGGCCTTCGTCGGCATGTCGGGCGGCGGCAAGTCCACGCTGGTTGGCCTCGTGCCCAACTTCTACAGCGTCAGCAGCGGCGAGATCCGGCTCGACGGCCAGCCCATCGAGGACATCACGCTGGCCAGCCTGCGCGCCCAGATCGCGATGGTGAGCCAGAACGTGGTGCTGTTCGACGACACCATTACCGCCAACATCGCCTATGGCGACGCCAGCCCGGATATGGAGCGGGTGCATGCGGCGGCGCGGGCCGCCTACCTGAGCGATGTGATCCGCGCGCTGCCGGAAGGCCTGGACACCATGATCGGCGACAACGGCAGCCGCCTGTCCGGCGGCCAGCGCCAGCGCCTGGCGATTGCCCGCGCCATCTACAAGGATGCGCCCATCCTGATCCTCGACGAGGCCACGTCGGCGCTGGACACCGAGTCGGAACGCGCGGTGCAGTCGGCGCTGGACGGCCTGATGCAGGGCCGCACTACGCTGGTCATTGCGCACCGGCTGTCAACGGTGGAGCGGGCCGACCGCATCGTGGTGCTGGTCGGCGGCGAGATCGTGGAGATGGGTTCGCATGCGGAACTGCTGGAACAGAACGGCACCTACGCCAGCCTGTACCACCTGCAGTTCGCCGGCGAGGTGGCGGCCTGATGTAATGCCGGCGCGATGCCGGCCTGGCATTACATCAAAATGATGTCGTACTGCTCCTGCTGATAGCCGGTCTGCACCTGCAGCGAGATCTGCTTGCCGATGAAGTCGCCCAGCTGGGCCAGGTTCTGGGATTCCTCTTCCAAGAACATGTCGATCACTACCTGCGAGGCCAGGATGCGGAATTCACGCGGATTGAACTGCTTGGCTTCGCGCAGCAGCTCGCGCAGGATTTCATAGCAGACCGTGCGCGCGGTTTTCACCTGGCCCTTGCCGGCGCATGCCGGGCAGGGCTCGCAGAGGATGTGGGCCAGCGATTCGCGGGTGCGCTTCCTGGTCATCTCCACCAGGCCGAGCGAGGAAAAGCCCGATACCGACACCTTGGTGCGGTCGCGCGCCAGCGCCTTGTGCAGTTCCGCCAGCACCGCCGTCTTGTGCTCGGCGTTTTCCATGTCGATGAAGTCGAGGATGATGATGCCGCCCAGGTTGCGCAGCCGCAGCTGGCGCGCGATGGCCTGCGCCGCTTCCAGGTTGGTCTTGAAGATCGTGTCGTCGAAATTGCGGCCATGCACGTAGCTGCCGGTGTTGACGTCGATCGTGGTCATGGCCTCGGTCTGGTCGATGATCAGGTAGCCGCCTGACTTCAGGTCGACGCGCCGGCCCAGCGCGCGCTGGATTTCCTCTTCGACGCCGTACAGGTCAAACAGCGGCCGCTCGCCGGTGTAGTGCAGCAGCCGGGTCAGCACCGAGGGCGTGTAGACCTGGGCGAACTGCTGCAGCTTGACGAAGTTTTCGCGGGAGTCGACCTGGATGCTGGCGGTGTCGTCGCCGACGAAGTCGCGCAGCACCCGCTGCGCCAGACTCAGGTCCTGGTACAGCAGCGCCGGCGCCGGTTTGGTTCTGGCTTCGCGGCTGATCGCCGACCAGGTCTTGCCCAGGTAGTCGATATCGGACTGCAGGTCGGCATCGGATGCATCCTCTGCCATGGTGCGGATGATGAAGCCGCCGCGCTCGTCAGGCGGCAGCAGCGACTGCACCTTCTGCCGCAGCGCATCGCGCTCGGCTTCGTTTTCGATGCGTTGCGAGATGCCGATATGCGGGTCCTGCGGCAGGTAGACCAGCATCCGGCCGGCAATGGAAATCTGGGTGGACAGCCGCGCGCCCTTGGTGCCGATCGGGTCCTTCACCACCTGCACCATCACCGCCTGCCCGTCGAACAGCAGCCGCTCGATGGGCTGGGCCGCGCCGCTGCTGCCATCGTGCGGCCGCGCTTCCCAGATGTCGGCCACATGCAGGAAGGCGGCGCGCTCCAGGCCGATGTCGATGAAGGCCGACTGCATGCCGGGCAACACCCTGACCACCTTGCCGAGATAGACATTGCCGGCGCGGCCGCGCAGGTTGCTGCGCTCGATATGCAGTTCCTGCACCGCGCCCTGGACGATCAGCGCCACCCGGGTTTCCTGCGGCGTGACATTGATGAGGATGTCGGTGCTCATAGGATGCGGATGCCCGCCTGCTGCAGCAGTTGCGCGGTCTCGAACAGGGGCAGGCCCATGATGCCGGAATGGCTGCCCGAGATATGCCGGATGAATTGCGCCGCCCGGCCCTGTACCGCATAGCCGCCGGCCTTGTCGTAGGGCTCGGGCAGCGCGCAGTAGGCGCGCATGGTGTCGTCGGACAGCCTGTCGAAGGTGACTTCGGAAGCATGGGTCATCTGCCAGAAGTCGGCATCGCGGCGCAGCGCGATGCTGGTCAGCACCTGGTGGGTGCGCCCCGACAGCAGGCGCAGCATGTCGATCGCCTCCGTCGCGTTGGCCGGCTTGCCCAGGATGCGGCCGTCCAGCGTCACCGTGGTGTCGGCGGTCAGCACCGGACGCACCGGCAGGCGGCGCGACAGCATGGTGTCGCAGGCGGTCTCCACCTTTTCCCGGGTCACCCGTTCCACATAGGCCAGCGGCGCCTCGCCAGGCAGCACCAGCTCGGGCACGTCCGGCCCGCGCGCGGTATGTTCGCGCAGCAGCAGCAATTCGAATTCAACGCCGATCTGGCGCAGCAGCTCGCGCCGGCGAGGGCTTTTGGAAGCCAGATAGATCTTCTGGTCTATGGGTTTCATGAGTGGTCAGGTTATGGGCAAGTGGCGCACTGCCTGCTGCGTTCAGACGCGGTGGTAAGGATGATTCTGCGTGATCGACCAGGCCCGGTAGAGCTGCTCGGCCAGGAGCACACGCACCATGCCGTGCGGCAGCGTCAGGCTGGAGATCCGCAGCAGCATGTCCGCCTGCTGCTTGAACTGCGCATCCAGACCGTCGGCGCCGCCGATGACGAATGTAACATCAGTGCCGCCTTGTTGCCACTGCGCCAGGTTCTTGGCCAGCTGCGCGCTGGTCAGGTCCTTGCCGCGTTCGTCCAGCGCCACCACCCGCGAGCCCTTGGGGATGACTGCCTCGATCCGGCTTCGCTCCATCGCCATCACGGTCTCGGCGCTGCGGCTGCCGGAGCGGTCCACCGGTTTTATTTCCTTGAGCACGATCCGGCAGTCCGGCGGCATGCGCTTGGCGTACTCGGTAAAACCGGTGTCGATCCAGGCCGGCATCTTGTGGCCGACGGCGGCGATGACGAGCTGCATCGACGACCGGCTTTATTCGGCGCGGGCGCGCTTGGCCGGCGCCTTGCGCACGCTGGCGCTCTTGGGTGCCGCCACCTTGACGGTCTTGCCAGCCGGCGTCTTGGCGGCTTTCTTGGCGACGGTTTTCTTGGCTGCGGTCTTGACCGCGCCGGTGGCCGACTTGGCGGCGGTCTTGCGCGCTGGCTTCTTCGGCGCCTCGCCTTCGGCCGCGGCCTGCTGGGTCACGGTCAGGTGGCGGGCGGCCTTCTTCGGCGCGGCATCGTCGCCGGCGGCGGTCTTCTTGGCGCGCTTGGCCGCGCCCATCTTGACTTCCTTGTCGCCCCAGATTTCCTCCAGGCGGTAATACGCCCGGATCGCCGGCTGCATGATGTGGACGATCATGTCGCCGAGGTCGACCAGCACCCACTCGCCGGTGTCCTCGCCTTCCAGGCTGACGATGTTGCCGCCGTTTTCCTTGACCTTGTCGCGCACCGAGGCGGCCAGCGCCTTGGTCTGGCGGTTCGAGGTGCCGGAGGCGATGGCGATGCGATCGAACAGGCTGGTCAGGTGGGTGGTGTCGTACACCACGATGTCTTGCGCCTTCACATCTTCGAGGGCGTCAACGACAAGCGTTTGGAGTTTCTTGATATCCATTAGGTTTTATATAAGTGATGTTGTTCGATATAGTCTAGCACCGGGGTTGGCAGCGACTCTTGAGGCCGCTCGCCCCGCGCCAGCGCGGTTCGGATTTCGGTTGCGGACAGGTCCAGGGCAAGGCTTTCCGTCAGGAACATCAGGCCATGGGCACTATCGCGCAACTGGTCGGGCGTTGCACTGCGCCGGCGCAGTTCATGCGCCACTTCCGCTGGCAGCGCTGCGGTGTCGAAGCCGGGCCGCGATGCCGCGCAGACATGGGCCAGGTCAAACAGTGCGCGCCAGTCGTGCCAGGTGTTCAGGTGCAGCAGCTGGTCGGCGCCGATGACGAACGCGACCGACGCTTCCGGCCCGACCTCCGCGCGCAGCGCGCGCAGCGTGTCCACGGTATAGCTTGCGCCCTGGCGCCGCAGTTCCTGCTCGTCGATCGCCACCGGCACCGGCTGCCTGGCAAATGCCAGGCGCAGCATGGCGACGCGGTCGACGCCGGAAGCCAGCAGCGGCGCCTTCTGCCACGGATTGCCGGCCGGGATGATGCGCAATTCGTCCGGCGCCAGCAGCCGCACGAAATAGCCGCCGAGCGCAACATGGCCGTTGTGCACCGGGTCGAAGCTTCCGCCCAGCAGCACCAGGCAACGTCGGCTCACGCGGTCCAGTCCTTATGCACCAGGAAGTCGGTGTACAGCGCCGCCTCGGGCGTGCCGTCGGCCGGATGCCAGTTGTAGCGCCATTTGACCACCGGCGGCAGCGACATCAGGATGGATTCGGTGCGGCCGCCCGACTGCAGGCCAAACAGCGTGCCGCGGTCGAACACCAGGTTGAATTCCACGTAGCGGCCGCGCCGGTAGGCCTGGAAATCGCGTTCGCGCTCGCCGTAGGGCATGTCCTTGCGCCGTTCCAGCAGGGGCAGGTAGGCCGGCAGGAAATGGTCGCCCACGCTTTGCATCATGCCGAAGCTGTGGACGAAGTCGCGGTCGTTGTGGTCGTCGAAGAAAATGCCGCCGACGCCGCGTGGTTCCTGGCGGTGCTTCAGGTAAAAATAGTCGTCGCACCATTTCTTGAAGCGCGGATGCAGGTCGTCGCCATACGGGGCCAGCGCATCGCGGCAGGTGCGGTGGAAGTGCTGCGCATCCTCGGCAAAGCCGTAGTAGGGCGTCAGGTCCATGCCGCCGCCGAACCACCAGACCGGGTCGAAGCCTTCGGCCATCGCGGTGAAGAAGCGCACGTTCATGTGCACCGTCGGCGCATAGGGGTTGCGCGGATGCAGCACCAGCGACACGCCCATCGCTTCCCAGTGGCGGCCCGCCAGTTCCGGCCGGGACGCGGCAGCCGAGGGCGGCAGGTTGCGGCCGGTGACATGGGAGAAACCGACGCCGCCGCGCTCGAACACATTGCCTTCCTCGATCAGCCGCGAAATGCCGCCGCCGCCTTCCGGGCGCTCCCAGGTGTCCCGGATGAACTGTTTGCCGTCCACGCCTTCCAGCGCCGCGACGATGCGGTTCTGCAGGCCGAGCAGGTAGGTCTTGACGTTGGAAGGGGAGGGGGAAGTCGGGTCCACGGCGCGAGGGCGAAAAGTAACGAGTGCGGATTGTACCCTGCCGGGGGCGTGGAGGACGAAATTGACGCAACAGGGCAGACCGGGCACGCCGGTCTGGGATTGATGTCTCCTGGTAATGCCATGCATTTACTGGTCGGACAGGTTACCTTCGAACGCGTTTTAAAAAATGGTGATGAATGCCTGTGCCGGTAACGGTATCTTTGCCTTTATTTTTCCATCGGCACGCCAGGCCACCAACGATGAACGGGAAGGCATTTCGGTTGCTTTTAATTGGCGGCGCTCTGCCAAAACGCGCAAAGGTGATTCATCCGACGTTTCGGACAACTCTTTTCAAATAGCGCTGCAAGAACATCAACATGGCTGTCTTTGCAGCACTCATGGAAGCGGAAGCCTGTATCCGCTTGAATAGGCATGAAGGGAAGATAATTCGATACGGAAACGCTTGATAACTTATTTATATAGTTGCTGGCGCGGCCTTGGCGGCGGATTGGCGTTGTTTGACGGGCAGGAAGCGGCGGCGCCATGCCCTTGGTGTGACGTGCCAGCGATTTCGGCTTGAACTGTGTCAGATCCTGCGGGTAACGGATGAGGCGGATAGCGTCCAGTTATTCCCTGCATTCAATGCTTGCGGCGTGACATACGGCGAGTGCTGGCCGGCATTCTCACTTGAATGTCGCTGCCTTATTGACGCTTTGTAGCGTGGCTGGCCTGCGTTTTGGCTGACCCCGCAGGAAGCGCTGACGGGAGAAGTGGAATCCACTGCCTGCTGTCTTTCCAAAAGGTTCCTGTTTCGGCACGCGTTTCCCAGAGCTGGTTCTTTACTGCGCACATTGGAAGGCGCGTTGTCATTCGCCGAATTTTTGAAAGTCGTGAGTTCAATCTCGCGAGTAGATGAATGTATCGGATAAGCCATGTTTAAACCTCGTAGTCAGTAGTGCTGGGTTAATGGAAATAAGGCGCGCACGCTTTTTTCCGCTTTGTTCCCAAGCGCACATGCTGTCGGATAGGTACAGGTTAATGAGGCAATGGTTCAGAAAATTCCAAGGTGGCGCGTTGCCTGCAATATGCAGCGAGTCAACTTGAAAGTCTGCTCGGAATAATTCATTCAATAATGAATTGGAGAGGGTGTTCATTGGCAAACCGGCAAAGCTGCCGATGCCAGCACTTTCCTGCCTTGTCCTGCAAAGTTTCGTTTTGGTTTGGGAAAGCGGAGTAATTGGCAAAAGACGGCTTTTTCTCGCCATTCTTACAGCCTCACCGCTGCACGCAGGGAAGGCGATTTCTCGTTCAAGCAACGCCCCGTAGGCTATTTCTGTTTTTCCAGATATTGGGTAGCTATCGAAGCGTGTGCAGCGCGGGGATGGGAAGCGCCAACAAAAAAGCCGGCATTGCGCCGGCTTTTTGAAAACTTACTGAATTCCGGCTACCCGTGTCGCTTGATCGCCCGCCAGCCGATGTCGCGCCGGAACTGCGCGCCATCGAAATGGATGCCGTCCACCGCCGCATAAGCCTGTTTCTGCGCCATCTTGACGTTGTCGCCCAGGCCGACCACGCACAGCACCCGGCCGCCGCTGGCGGTCAGGGTGGCGCCATTCAGCGTAGTGCCGGCGTGGAAGGTCACGGATTCCGGCGTTTCATCGGGAATGCCGGTGATCACGTCGCCCTTCCTCGGCGCATCCGGATAACCGGCGGCCGCCATTACCACGCCGAGCGCGACGCGGCGGTCCCATTCCAGTTTTACCGCGTCCAGCGTGCCGTTGACCGCGTGCTCCATCACCGTGACCAGGTCGGTCTTCAGGCGCGCCATGATGGGCTGGGTTTCCGGGTCGCCCATGCGGCAGTTGAATTCCAGCGTCCTGGGCGTGCCCTGCGCATCGATCATCAGGCCGGCATACAGGAAACCGGTGTAGGGAACGCCGTCCTGCGCCATGCCCTGCACGGTGGGCACGATGATTTCCCGCATCACCCGGGCATGCAGCTCCGGCGTGATGATGGGCGCGGGCGAGTAGGCGCCCATGCCGCCGGTGTTGGGGCCGGCGTCATGGTCCTGCAGCCGCTTGTGGTCCTGGCTGGTGGCCAGCGGCAGGATGTTCTTGCCGTCCACCATCACGATGAAGCTGGCTTCCTCGCCGTCGAGGAATTGCTCGATCACCACGCGCGCGCCGGCGTCGCCCAGGCGGTTATCCGACAGCATCATGTCAACCGCGGCATGCGCCTCGTCGGCGGTCATGGCCACCACCACGCCCTTGCCGGCGGCCAGGCCGTCGGCCTTGATCACGATAGGCGCGCCCTGCGCATCGATGTAGGCATGGGCGGCGGCGACGTCGGAAAAGGTTTGGTAAGTGGCGGTGGGGATGCCGTGGCGCTGCATGAAGGCCTTGGCGTAATCCTTGGAGCTTTCCAGCTGGGCTGCCTCGGCGGTCGGGCCGAACACTTTCAGGCCCTGCTCGCGGAAGATGTTGACGATGCCGGCCGCCAGCGGCGCTTCCGGCCCCACCACGGTCAGCGCGACATGTTCGCGGCGGGCGAACTCGGCCAGTTCCTTCGGGTCGGTGATGGCGATATTGCGCAGGCGCTGGTCGAGCGCGGTGCCGCCGTTGCCCGGCGCGACATAGACGATCTGGATGCGTTCGGACTGCGCCAGCTTCCAGGCGAGGGCATGTTCGCGGCCACCGGAGCCTACAACGAGAATTTTCATGAGAGATGTGATGCGTTTGACTGGTGTCGGGGTCGATGGCGGCATGCCATCCTGGCATGTCCGGCAGCGCTGCCGGACATGGGTGCGTCGGATTTATTCGTCGATCACGGCGTTGGTGTAGACCTCCTGCACGTCATCGAGGTTTTCCAGCGCGTCGAGCAGCTTCTGCATCTTCGTTGCGTCTTCGCCCGTGAACTCGGTCTCGGTGGAGGGTTTCATCGTGATCTCGGCCAGTTCCGGCTTGAAGCCGGCCTGTTCCAGCTTTTCCTTGATGGCGGCGAATTCATACGGGTCGCACACCACTTCGAAACCGCCTTCCTCGTCCTGCACCACGTCGTCCGCGCCGGCTTCCAGCGCCGCTTCCATCAGCGCGTCCTCATTCGTGCCGGGCGCGAAGAACAGCTGGCCGCAGTGCTTGAACAGGAAGGCCACCGAGCCTTCGGTGCCCATGTTGCCGCCGAACTTGGAGAATGCGTGCCGTACTTCGGCCACGGTGCGCACCCGGTTGTCGGTCAGGCAGTCGACGATGATCGCGGCGCCGTTCAGGCCATAGCCCTCGTAGCGGATTTCCTCGTAGTTCACGCCTTCGAGGTCGCCGGTGCCGCGCTGGATTGCGCGGGTGACGTTGTCCTTGGGCATGTTGGCGTCGGCCGCCTTTTCCACAGCCAGGCGCAGGCGCGGATTGGCGCTGATGTCGCCGCCGCCCATGCGGGCAGCCACCGTGATTTCCTTGATCAGGCGGGTCCAGATCTTGCCGCGCTTGGCGTCAGTGGCCGCCTTCTTGTGCTTGATGTTGGCCCATTTGCTATGTCCTGCCATAACGCCACTTTCCAGAAGAGGTTGCGGGACGCGAAGAACGCACAATATAAACCGGCGTCCGGTTTAGAATCGGTTCCTGCCATCCCTGAAAAATATCGCCGATTCTAACATACGGCCCTTGTCCCAATTTCCCCAGAACAGGCCCAAAACCATGCCACATCCGCTCCTGATCGCAAAAAACCAGACCCATGAGTTGCTCCTGCTGCCGCAGCTGGTCAACCGGCACGGCAGCATCACCGGCGCCACCGGCACCGGCAAGACGGTGACCTTGCAGGTGATTGCCGAATCGCTCTCGAAAATCGGGGTGCCGGTGTTCATGGCCGATGTGAAGGGCGACCTGTCGGGCCTGGCCAAGGCCGGCGCGCCGAATCCGAAGATCAGCGAGCGCCTGGCGATGCTTGGACTGGAGGAGCCGCAGTGGGCCGGCTGCCCGACCACGTTCTGGGATGTGTATGGCGAGCAGGGGCATCCGGTTCGGGCCACCATTTCCGACCTCGGGCCGCTGCTGCTTGCGCGCATGCTCAACCTGAACGACGTGCAGGAAGGCGTGCTGCAGCTGGTGTTCAAGATCGCCGACGACAATGGCCTGCTGCTCTTGGACCTGAAGGACCTGCGGGCGATGCTGCAGCATGTCGGCGAGAACGCTGCCTCGTTCCAGAGCGAGTACGGCAATGTCTCGGCCGCCAGTGTCGGCGCGATCCAGCGCGGGCTGGTGGCCATCGAGGAGCAGGGCGGCGACAAGTTCTTCGGCGAGCCCATGCTCAATATCGAGGACCTGATGCAGACCGACGGCAACGGCCATGGCGTGATCAACATCCTGGCCGCCGACAAGCTGCTCAATGCGCCGCGGCTGTATTCCACCTTCCTGCTGTGGATGCTGTCGGAACTGTTCGAGCACCTGCCGGAAGTGGGCGACGTCGACAAGCCGCGCCTGGTGTTCTTCTTCGACGAGGCCCACCTGCTGTTCGACGACGCGCCGCGCGCGCTGCTGCAGAAGATCGAACAGGTGGTGAGGCTGATCCGCTCCAAGGGCGTGGGCGTGTACTTCGTGACGCAAAATCCGATCGACATTCCCGACACGGTGCTGGGCCAGCTCGGCAACCGGGTGCAGCATGCGCTGCGCGCCTACACGCCGCGCGACCGCAAGGCGGTGCAGGCGGCCGCCGAGACCTTCCGCCCGAATCCGGAACTGGATGTGGTGCAGGTGATCAGCGAAATGGGCGTGGGCGAGGCGCTGGTGTCCTTCCTCGACGCCAAGGGCCGGCCGGAGCCGGTGCAGCGCGCCTTCATCCTGCCGCCGGCGTCGCAGATCGGGCCGATCACGCCGGCGGAGCGGCAGGCGGCGCAGGCCGGCTCGCTGGTGGCCGGCGTCTATGAAGCCGCGATCGACCGCGAGTCGGCCTATGAAGTGCTGAAAGGCCGCAGCGCCACCCGCGCGCCGGTGAAGAACGAGCGGGCGGTGCCGGGGCCGACGCCGCCGGCGCCCGCGCCGTCCGGCGGGCCGTCGGTCAGCGACCGGGTGCAGGATGCGCTCGGCGGCCTCCTGGGCGGTGGCGGCGGCAGCCGGCGCAAGGACACGGTGGTGGAAGCCATCGTCAAGTCGGCGGCGCGCTCGATCGGCTCCAGCGTCGGCAGGGAACTGATCCGCGGCGTGCTGGGCTCGCTGCTCAAGCGCAAGTAGGGCGCTGGAAACCGGGAGGCCTGGGTTCGTACTCCCAGGCAAAGTTCGATTGCCGGTTTTCTTTTACAATTCGTCAATGACTTCTTCCTCCGTTTCACTGCCGGCGCAGCGCCAGGCTTTCCTGGCCGGGCTGGCAATCGCCGTCGTCGGCGCCGTGCTGTTCTCCACCAAGGCGATCGTCGCCAAGCTGATTTACCGTTACCCGGTCGACGCCGTCACCCTGATCGGCTTCCGCATGCTGTTCTCGCTGCCTTTCTTCGCGATCGTGGCGATCTGGCATGCGCGCCGCTCGCCGGCGCTGTCCGGCAGCGACCGGCTGCGCATCGTCTTCCTCGGGCTTCTGGGCTATTACCTGTCGAGCTTCCTCGACTTCCTGGGCCTGCAATACATCAGCGCCGGCTTGGAGCGGCTGATCCTGTTCCTGACGCCGTCCTTCGTGCTGCTGATCTCGGTGTTCTTCCTGCACAAGAAGATCGGGCGGCTGGAATGGGGCGCGCTGCTGGTGTCCTATTCCGGCACGGTGCTGGTGTTCCTGCACGATGCCCGCACCGGCGGCGCCAACGTGCCGCTCGGCGGCGCCTTCGTGCTGGCCAGCGCAGTCACCTATGCGATGTACCTGCTGATGTCGGGCGAACTGGTGCGCCGGGTGGGGCCGATGCGGCTGGTGGCCTATGCGATGTGCGTTTCCAGCTTTGCATGCATACTTCAGTTCCTGGCGTTGAAGCCCATCGGCATGCTGGTGCAACCGGCGCCGGTGTATGGCCTGTCGCTGGTCAATGCGGTGTTCTGCACGGTGCTGCCGGTGTTTCTGACCATGATCGCGGTGGCCCGCATCGGCGCGCCGACGGTGTCCTTAACGGGCATGGTCGGTCCGGTATCGACACTGTTTCTGGGCGCCTGGGTGCTGGGCGAACCCATTACGGCAATCCAGCTGGCCGGCACCGCGCTGGTACTGGCTGGCATTTATTTACTCTCGAAAAAGAAAGCGTAGGAAGAGACATGGATCTGGGAATCAAGGGCAAGACCGCGCTGGTTTGCGGCGCATCCAAGGGACTGGGCAAGGGCTGCGCCGAGGCGCTGGCCGCCGATGGCGTGAACCTGGTGCTGGTGGCGCGCAGTGCCGAGGCGCTGGAAAAGACCGCCGAGGAGATCCGCCGCGCCCACGGCGTGAACGTCACCGCGGTAGCCGCCGACATCACCACGCCGGAAGGCCGGGCGCAGGCGCTGGCCGCCTGCCCGGCGCCGGACATCCTGGTCACCAATGCCGGCGGCCCGCCGACCGGCGACTTCCGCGACTGGGGCCGCGAGCAGTGGATTGCCGCGTTGGACGCCAACATGCTGACGCCCATCGAACTGATCAAGGCCACCGTCGACGGCATGATCAGCCGCGGCTTCGGCCGCATCGTCAACATCACGTCGAGCGCGGTGAAGGCGCCGATCGATGTGCTGGGCCTGTCCAACGGCGCGCGTTCCGGCCTGACCGGCTTCGTCGCCGGCATCGCCCGCAAGACCGTGGCGCACAACGTCACCATCAACAACCTGCTGCCGGGGCCGTTCGACACTGACCGCCTGGGCGCCACCATGGCCGGCGCGGCCAAGGCCAGCGGCAAGAGCATCGATGAAGTCAAGGAAGCGCGCCGCAACCAGAACCCGGCGCAGCGCTTCGGCACCGCGGCTGAATTCGGCGCCTTCTGCGCCTTCATGTGCAGCGCCCATGCCGGCTACATGACCGGGCAGAACATCCTGCTCGACGGCGGCGCCTATCCCGGCACCTTTTAATTCAGGAGCGAGAACATGACCAAAGCGATCAGGATCTTCAAGACCGGCGGACCGGAAGTGATGGAATACGTCGATGTCGAGGTCGGCGAACCGGGTCCGGGCGAGGCGCGGGTGCGGCACCATGCCTGCGGCCTGAACTACATCGATGTGTACTTCCGCACCGGCCTGTATCCGCAGCAGCTCCCGGCCGGCCTGGGCATGGAAGGCGCCGGCGTGGTGGAAGCGGTGGGCGAGGGCGTGACCCATGTGAAGCCGGGCGACCGCGTCGCCTATGCCGCCCGTCCGCCCGGCGCCTATGCCGAGGCGCGGGTGATGCCGGCGGCGGTGCTGGTGAAGCTGCCGGACAACATCGACTTCGAAACCGGCGCGGCCATGATGCTGCAGGGCCTGACGGTGCAGTACCTGTTCCGCCGCACCTTCCCGCTGAAGGGCGGCGAGACCATCCTGTTCCACGCGGCCGCCGGCGGCGTCGGCCTGATCGCCTGCCAGTGGGCGCGCGCCCTGGGCGTAAACCTGATCGGGACGGTGGGTTCGGACCAGAAGGGCGAGCTGGCCAAGCAGCATGGCGCGACCCATGTGATCAACTACAACAAGGAAAACTTCGTCGAGCGCGTCAAGGAAATCACCGGCGGGCGCGGCGTGCCGGTGGTGTATGACTCTATCGGCGCCGATACCTTCACCGGCTCGCTGGACTGCCTGTCGCCGCTGGGCACCATGGTCAGCTTCGGCAGCGCGTCCGGCCCGGTGCCGCCGTTCAGCCTGAACGAGCTGGCCTCGCGCGGCTCGCTGTTCATCACCCGGCCGACGCTGTTCACCTACAGCGCCAAGCGGGAAGACCTGGAAGCGATGGCGGCCGACCTGTTCGACGTGGTTGGCAGCGGCAAGGTGAAGATCGAGATCAACCAGCGCTATGCATTGAAGGATGCGGCGCAGGCGCATATCGACCTCGAAGGCCGCAAGACCACCGGCTCCACCATCCTGCTGCCCTGAGCGCGCGATGAACGAGAAAGGTAGCGAGCCGGGCGGCAATCCGATGAACCATCCGGAAGAGCAGCCGACCGGCACCGACGGCATGCCGAAGTTCGGGCGGCTGCTTATCGTACTGATCCTGGTGGTGCTGGTGATAGCGCTGGTGACCTGGGCGTCGGAAAAGTACCTGTCGTACTGACCTGCCAACTGCATGGCCTGCGCGCTTTCAGCGTACGGCCACCAGGTACAGCAGCAGCAGGTTGAGCACGATGGACACCGCCGCCACCGCCCGCCACAGCATGGCCGGGTCGCGCTTGGCCAGCGGCACCGCCGCCGGCGCGGGCAGCGGCCTGCTGGCGCCCCGTTCCAGCGCCAGCAGGAATTCCTCGGCGGTTTCGAAACGGTCCGCCGGATTCCTGGCCACTGCTTTCTGCAGCACATTCTCCAGCCACAGCGGCACGTCCGGCCGGTAGCGCGTGGGCGGCGCCGGCTCGCCGAAACGCGGCCGCTGGAAGGGCTCGATCTCGCCGTACGGATACTGGCGGGTCAGCATCAGGTACAGCGTCACGCCGACGGCATAGACATCGGTCTGGCGCGACGGCACCGCGTTGTCATATTGTTCCGGCGCCAGGAAGGACGGCGTGCCGGCCTGCGGCGCCGAGGCGCCGGCGCCGGCCTCCAGGCCGGACTGGGCCACGCCGAGGTCGAGCAGGCGCAGCTCGCCGTCGTTGCCCAGATGCACATTGGCCGGCTTGATGTCGCGGTGAATGATGCTGCGCCGGTGCAGCGCGCCCAGCGCGCGCACCAGGCGGCTGCCTTCGGCGACGACTTCCGGAATCGTGAAATGGCGGCCGGCATCCAGGTGCTGCTGCAGCGTCGCGCCCTCATGCCAGGTGCTCAGGTAATAAAGGCAGCTGCGCTCGGACAGCGTGACCACCTGCGGGAAGAAGCGCGCCACCGCGCGCCGCGCCAGCCATTCCTCATGCGCGAAGGCCGAGCGTTCCGCCGGGTCGTTGTCGCGCTCCGGCTGCAGGGTTTTGAGCACCAGCCTGCGGCCCGTGGCGGGGTCGCGCACCCGGTACAGCAGGGTGGCGCGGGAGGCATGGATCTGTTCCTCCACCACCAGGCCATCCAGGCTCTGGCCCGGCTTGAGCCGTGGCGGCAGGGGCAGATGGCGCGTGGTGGCCAGCGCATCGCGCAGGTCGGCCTCGGGCAGGGCGTCGATGCGGATCACCAGCGCGCTCAGGTTGTCGCGCGTGCCGGCCTGCTGCGCCGCCTGCAGCAGGCTCTTCGCGGCGCTTTCCGCGTCGGCTGTGGCCAGCGCCAGCAAGGACAGCTGGCGGTTGATTTCATACTCGGTCAGCGCGCTCCACAGGCCGTCGGTCGCCAGCAGGAACACATCGCCGACGCGGCACTCGCCCATGCCGTGGTCGATGGCGATGCGGGTATCGAGCCCGACCGCGCGCGTCAGCACATGCTGCATTTCCGGCTTGTCCCACACATGGTCGGTGGTGAGCCGCTCCAGCTTGCCGGCGCGCAGCAGGTAAAGCCGGCTGTCGCCGACATGCGAGAAATAATAGAAATTGCCGCGCAGGACCAGTGCGGTGAGGGTGGTGGCCATGCCGGCCAGTTCCGGACGCTTGGTGCCCTGGCTCTGCACCCAGCTGTTGACCGCGGTGATGACCTTCTGCAGGCACTGCGTCACCGGCCAGGTGTCGGGCGTGGCGTAGTAGTCCGACAGCAGGTTGCGCACCGTGAATTCGGACGCCTCGCGGCCGCCGTCGTTGCCCGACACGCCATCGGCGATCGCGGCGATCACGCCCCTGGTGCTGCGCTCGGGCTCGTTGGGCGTGACCATGCCGACAAAGTCTTCGTTGGCGGCGCGCGGGCCGGGATCGGTGCTGTGGGCTGCGGTGACGGTCAGGGGCATGTCGCTTGGCGCTGGAATGGCAGGGGAGGCGGAACGCAGTATGAAGGAAAAACGGCCGGCGGCAGCATTCCGCTGCCGCCGGCCGCGCAGGCGCCTTGAGGATCAGATCCTGGCCGTCGTCATCGCCGCGCTGCCCCAGGTGGTGCGCCAGCGGCCCTTCACCACCGTCAGGCCGACCAGCGCCAGCAAGGCCAGCGAGGCGAAGATGGTGAGGCCGAGCTGATAGCTGCCGGTCATCTGCTTGGAAAAGCCCAGGCTGGAGGCGAGATAGAAACCGCCGACGCCGCCGGCCATGCCGACTAAGCCCGTCATCACGCCGATCTCCTTGCGAAAGCGTTGCGGCACCAGCTGGAACACCGCGCCGTTGCCTGTGCCCAGCGCCAGCATCGCCAGCACGAACACCACCACGGCCATCGCCGCCGATGGCAGGCCGAAACTGGCGATGAACAGGAACAGCGCGGCCAGCAGGTACATGATGGACAGGGTCTTGATGCCGCCGATGCGGTCGGCCATGCGCCCGCCCAGCGGCCGCACCAGCGAACCGGCGAAGACGCAGGCAGCGGTGAAGTAGCCGGCGGTCACCGGCGACAGGCCGTACTGGCCGTTGAAGTAGATGGCCAGCGACGAGGCCAGCCCGGAAAAGCCGCCGAAGGTCACGCCATAGAAGAACATGAACCACCAGGCGTCCCTGTCCTTCAGCACATGCAGGTATTCCACAAGCGACTTCGGCGGCGGTGCAGACGGCGCATCCTTGGCAAAGATCAGGTAGACCGCCAGCGCCACGCCGAGCGGGATCAGGCACAGGCCGAACACGTTCTGCCAGCCGAAGGCCATCGCCAGCGCCGGCGCGAACAGGGCGGCGAAGGCGGTGCCGGAGTTGCCTGCGCCAGCAATGCCCAGCGCCGTGCCCTGGTGTTCGGGCGGATACCAGCGCGACGCCAGCGGCAGCGCCACCGCGAAGGCCGCGCCCGCCATGCCGAGCAGGATGCCCAGCGTCAGCATGCTGTGGTAGCTGTCGAGCTTGCCAAGCCAGGCCCAGGCCAGGCCGGCCAGCACCACCAGCTGGCCGATCAGGCCGGCCTTCTTGGGTTTCAGGTGGTCGACCAGCACGCCCATCACGATACGCAGCAGGGCGCCGGCCAGGAGCGGCGTAGCCACCATCAGGCCCTTCTGCGCCGCGGTCAGGCCGAGATCCTTCGATATCTGCACGGCCAGCGGACCGAGGATCACCCACACCATGAAGCTGAGATCGAAGTAGAAAAAGGCGGCCAGCAGGGTAGGGGTATGCCCGGCTTTCCAGAACGAGGTTTTTTGCATGATGCGTCCAATCGGCGTTGAGAAGGCGGGCTGCACCATGCAAGGGATATGCCAGTCGATTTTCGTGCATCGGCTTTTGTCTATGAAACGCCGATGCTGCCTCGGTGTGCGATGCACCATCAAACACAGGCTCGCGCACGCCTGCGGTGCGGTTTATGGGCCATTGCGGTGAATGGCAGTGCCGATCTGGCTGGCACCGGTCTTGCATCCTGCAGGCGCCATCAGGTGCTGAAATGGCTTTAATGGAGAAGCCATGGACAGGAAGGGGCTTTAATGAAGAAGCTGAAATTGGTCATGGTCGGCAACGGCATGGCAGGCGTGCGCACGCTCGAGGAACTGCTCAGGATCGCACCCGACATCTACGACATCACGGTATTCGGCGCCGAGCCCTATGCCAACTACAACCGCATCCTGCTCTCGCCGGTGCTGGCCGGCGAGCAGACCATACAGGACATCATGCTGAACGATGTCGACTGGTATGCGCAGAACAACATCACCCTGCATCTTGGCAAGAAGATCACGAAGATAGACCGCGCCCGCCGCATGGTGGTAGCCGAGGACGGCACGGTGGCCGAATACGACCGGCTGCTGCTGGCCACCGGCTCCACGCCCTTCATGCTGCCGGTGCCGGGGCGTGATCTCGCCGGCGTGATCTCCTACCGCGACATCCACGACACCAATGCAATGATCGCTGCGGCCGGCAAGCATACCCATGCGGTGGTGATCGGCGGCGGCCTCTTGGGCCTGGAAGCGGCCAATGGCCTCAAGCTGCGCGGCATGGATGTGACGGTGGTGCATCTGCCCGGCTGGCTGATGGAACGCCAGCTCGACCCGGTCGCCGGCAGGATGCTGCAGAAGTCGCTGGAAGACCGCGGCCTGAAATTCCTGCTGGAGAAGAACACCCGGGAACTGGTTGGCGATGAGAACGGCCATGTGCAGGCGATCCGCTTCACCGACGGCCTGGAAGCGCCGGCGCAGCTGGTGGTGATGGCCGTGGGCATACGCCCCAACACCGCGCTGGCCGAGGCCAGCGGCATCCACTGCAATCGCGGCATCGTGGTCAACGACACCATGCAGACCTATGACCCGCGCATTTATGCGGTGGGCGAATGCGTCAACCACCGCGGCACCGCCTATGGCCTGGTGGCGCCGCTGTTCGAGATGGCCAAGGTCGCGGCGAATCACCTGGCCAGCTTCGGCATCGGCCGCTACCAGGGCTCGGTCACATCCACCAAGCTCAAGGTCACCGGCATCGACCTGTTCTCGGCCGGCGAATTCATGGGTGGCGAGGGCACCGAGGAAATCGTGCTGTCGGACCCGCTCGGCGGCGTCTACAAGAAGCTGGTGATCAAGGACGACAAGCTGGTCGGCGCCTGCCTGTATGGCGACACGGTCGACGGCAGCTGGTACTTCAGGCTGCTGCGCGAAGGAAAGGACATCGGCGAGATCCGCGACAGCCTGATGTTCGGCGAAGCCAACACCGGACGGCCCGGCGACACCGGGCACGAGGGCTACACCCTGGCCGCGGCCATGCCCGACAGCGCCGAAGTCTGCGGCTGCAATGGCGTGTGCAAGGGCGCCATCGTCAGCGCGATCAAGGAAAAGGGCCTGTTCACGCTGGAAGACGTGCGCAAGCACACCAAGGCCTCGGCTTCCTGCGGTTCCTGCACCGGTCTGGTGGAGCAGATCATCATGTTCACCGCCGGCGGCGATTACTCGGCCGCCGCCAAGGCCAAGCCGATGTGCGGCTGCACCGACCACACCCACCAGGAAGCGCGCGACGCGATCCGCCAGAACAAGCTGCTGACCGTTGCCGACGTGATGCGCTTCATGGAATGGCGCACGCCCAACGGCTGCGCGAGCTGCCGCCCGGCGATCAACTACTACCTGATTTCGACCTGGCCGCATGAGGCCATCGACGATCCGCAGTCGCGCTTCATCAACGAGCGCTCGCATGCCAACATCCAGAAGGACGGCACCTATTCGGTGATCCCGCGCATGTGGGGCGGCGAGACCAGCGCGGCCGACCTGCGCCGCATTGCCGACGTGGTCGACAAGTATGCGATCCCCACCGTCAAGGTCACCGGCGGCCAGCGCATCGACCTGCTGGGCGTGAAGAAGGAAGACCTGCCGGCGGTGTGGAAAGACCTCGGCATGCCGTCCGGCCTGGCCTATGCGAAGGGCCTGCGCACGGTCAAGACCTGCGTCGGCTCCGAGTGGTGCCGCTTCGGCACCCAGAACTCGACGCTGCTCGGCCAGCAGATGGAAAAGGCGCTGGCGCGCATGTATTCGCCGCACAAGGTGAAGATCGCGGTGTCGGGCTGCCCGCGCAATTGCGCCGAGTCCGGCATCAAGGACGTCGGCGTGATCGGCGTCGATTCCGGCTGGGAGATCTATGTCGGCGGCAACGGCGGCATCAAGACCGAGGTCGCGCATTTCTTCGTCAAGTTGAAGACCCATGAGGAAGTGCTGGAATATGCCGGCGCCTTCCTGCAGCTCTACCGCGAGGAGGGCTGGTACCTGGAGCGCACCGTGCATTACCTGGCGCGGGTCGGCCTGGACCATGTGAAGAAGATGGTGCTGGAAGACCACGACGGTCGGCGCGCGCTGTATGAGCGGCTGCTGTTCTCGCTCGACGGCCTGCCCGACCCGTGGCATGAGTTTGACCGCGCCCAGGTCGATGCCCGCCAGTTCACGCCATTGACGGTGTGACCTTTACCGTACCGTAGCCATCAAAGGAAGCAGCATGTCGAATCAATGGAAAGCCGTCTGCAACGTCGCAGACATTCCCGTGCTTGGCGCACGGGTCGTCAAGCGGGCAACGCAGCCCGACGTGGCGATTTTCCGCAATAGCGAGGATGCCGTGTTCGCGCTGCTGGACCGCTGCCCGCATCGCGGCGGGCCGCTGTCGCAGGGCATCGTGTTCGGCGAGCGAGTCGCCTGCCCATTGCATAACTGGAGCATCGAGCTCCACTCCGGCTGCGCGGTAGCGCCGGACGAGGGGTGCACGCAGAAGTTCAGCGTGAAGGTGGAGGATGGCCAGGTGTACCTGGATATCGCGGAACTGAACGCGACGGTGGATGAAGCCGCATGAATGCATTCTCCCATCCCCCATTTGTACCTGCCGGTCTGAAGGAAACGAAAACCACCTGCTGCTACTGCGGCGTGGGCTGCGGCGTGATCGTGCAGAGCGACGGCCAGCAGGTGGTGGGCGTGCGCGGCGACCCGGACCATCCCGCCAATCTCGGCAAGCTGTGCACCAAGGGCAGCACGCTGCACCTGAGCGCCGATCCGCTGCTGCAGCAGCAGGCGCGGGCGCTGCATCCGGAACTTCGGGAGACGCGGGCGGAGGAACGGCGTCCCGCCTCGTGGCAAGAAACCGGGGACTTCCTGGCGCGGCGCATTGCCGACACCATCGCCCGCCATGGCCCCGACAGCATCGGCTTCTATATCTCAGGACAGCTGCTGACCGAGGACTATTACGTCTTCAACAAGCTGGCCAAGGGCCTGATCGGCACCAACAATGTCGACACCAATTCGCGTCTCTGCATGTCCAGCGCGGTGGCGGGCTACAAGCAGACACTGGGCGCGGACGCGCCGCCGGCCTGCTATGAAGACATCGACCATGCCGACCTGCTGTTCATTGCCGGCTCCAACACCGCGTATGCCCATCCCATCCTGTACCGCCGCATCGAGGAGGCGCGCCGCGTCAATCCCGGCCTGCGCATGATCGTGGCCGACCCGCGCCGCACCGACACCGCGCGCGACGCCGACCTGTTCCTGCAGATCCTGCCGGGTACCGACGTGGCGCTGTTCAACGGCCTGCTGCACATCTGCCTGTGGGAGGGCCTGGTCGATCAGGCCTTCATCGACAGCCATACCGAAGGATTCACCGAACTGAAGAACGCGGTGCGCGACTACACGCCCAGGCATGTGGCCGGCATCTGCGGCATCAGCGAGGAAGACCTGGGCAAGGCGGCGCGCTGGTTTGGCGAGGCCAAGGCCGCGCTGTCGCTGTATTGCCAGGGCCTGAACCAGTCGTCGTCGGGCACCGCCAAGAATGCGGCGCTGATCAACCTGCACCTGGCCACCGGCCAGATCGGCAAGCCCGGCGCCGGGCCGTTTTCCCTGACCGGCCAGCCCAATGCCATGGGCGGGCGCGAGGTCGGCGGCATGGCCAACCTGCTGTCCGGCCATCGCGACCTGGCCAATCCCGAACACCGCGCGGAAGTGGCCCGGCTGTGGGGCGTGGACGATGTGCCGGCCACGCCGGGCAAGACCGCGATCCCGATGTTCGAGGCGGTGCGCAGCGGCGAGATCAAGATCCTGTGGATCGCCTGCACCAACCCGGCCCAGTCGCTGCCCGACCAGAACCTGGTGCAGCAGGCGCTGCGGCATGCGGAGCTGGTGATCGTGCAGGAAGCCTATCGCTCCACCGCCACGGTGGCCTATGCCGACGTGCTGCTGCCGGCCACCACCTGGAGCGAGAAGGAAGGCACGGTCACCAATTCCGAGCGCCGCATCACCCGCTTCAAGCCGGTGCTGCCGCCGCCCGGCGAGGCCCGTCACGACTGGCGCATCGTGGTCGACGTGGCGCGCCGTCTTGAAATGCTGATGGGCCGGGAGCGCAGCCTGTTTTCGTATGAAAGCCCGGAAGCGATCTGGAACGAGCACCGCGAGACCACGCGCGGCCGCGACCTCGACATCACCGGCCTGTCCTATCGCATTCTGGAAGAACAGGGACCGCAGCAATGGCCGTTCCCGGAAGGCGCCGCCAGCGGCCGCAAGCGGCTGTATGAGGACGGCCGCTTTCCCACCGCCAGCGGCCGCGCCCGCTTCGTGGTCACGCCCTACAAGCCGGTGGCCGAGCCGGTCGATGCGCGTTATCCGTTCCGCATGACGACCGGCCGCCTGCGCGACCAGTGGCATGGCATGAGCCGCACCGGCACCGTGGCACAGTTGTTCTCGCATGCCGCCGAGCCGGCGGTGGTGCTGGCGCCGATCGACATGGAGCGCCGCCTGTTGAAGCAGGGCGACCTGGTGCATGTCACCAGCCGCCGCGGCTCGCAGCTGCTGCCGGTGGCGGGCGGCGACGACATGCGCAGCGGCCAGGCCTTTGTCGCGATGCACTGGGGCCAGGAATATGTGTCCGGCCGCAGCGCCGACGGCGGCGGCAGCCATGGCGTCAATGCGCTGACGCTGCCGGCGCTGGACCCGTACTCGTTCCAGCCTGAACTCAAGCATGCCGCGGTGAAGATACTGAAGGCCGAGCTGCCCTGGCGCTTCCTGGTGTTCGGCTGGGCCGCGCCGGCCGAAGTGCTGCGGCTGCAGGCCGCGCTGCGGCCCTACATGAAGCGCTTCGCCTACGCGTCCTGCACCCTGTTCGGGCGCGAACGGACCGGCGTGCTGTTCCGCGCGGCGGATGACTACCCGGCCGAGCCGGCGCTGATCGCCGAGATCGAGGCGCGCTTCGGCATCGAGGGTGCGCAGGTATTGCGCTACGACGACCGGCGGCGCGGCAATGCCCGCCATCTCCGGCTGGCCGAGGGTCGGCTGGAAGCGGTGTCGCTGGCCGGCGATATCGCCGCCGAGAGCTGGCTGCGCGAGTATCTCGACGGTGGGCAGCCAGTGGCCGCGCTGGGCCGGCTGCTGCTGTCGCCGTCCGCAACGGCGCCGCAGGGCTTCAAGGCACGGGGCCGCGTAGTCTGCAACTGCCACAACGTGGCCGAGTCGGAAATCGTCGATGCGCTGGCCGCGCAGGCGTCCGACACGCCGCAGGAAGCGCTGTGCAGCCTGCAGCAAAGGCTCAAGTGCGGCACCAGTTGCGGCTCCTGCGTGCCGGAGTTGAAGAAGATCATCCTGCATGAATCCATGGCCAGGGCGGAGGCTATCTGAAATCTGAAGCAAGTTTGAGCCACGCCTAATCTGCCGAACCCGCTGCTGGCCTGCGTAACCCAGGCCGTCCAACAGCGGAGGGAACATGGATAGCCGAAGTATTGCGTGCAAGCGCGCCCATGACGTCAATGCCGATGGCATGGATGTCAACGAAGCATCGCCCAAGGTCGGGCAGACCAAGCGACGCCGCATCGACGAGCCGGGCCAGGCCGGGCCGCCGGTGCTGACATCGCTGCATCCCGATGGCGCCGAGGCGCCCGGTCCGTTGATGGCGCTCCCGATGGAACTGCTGGGCGAGATCGTCGACTGGCTGAGCGAAGAGCATTTGTCCTGCCTTGTCAGGACATCCAGACCAATGTACAGCGCCGTGCAGTGCCTGCAGCTTGCGTTGCCGGCTTGCTATCGGGAAGGCAGATTGCCACTGCAGGCAAGGCAGCAGCGGGTCATGACGTCGGTCAACCTGCTGGAGCGTCAGGCGCTGGAATGGAAAGATCGCCTGGAGAGTATGCGTGGCGTCTTTGTTGCGCCTTCCCAGCCCCGTGGGCTGATCAGAAACTATGCACGCGGGCTGGGCGAGCGTTACCGGCATGTCAGCGTCTTCCTCGATGAGCCCGGCCTGAGCCAGATTGCCGCCGGCCTGATTGCCAGCAATGGTTGGCGGCACCTGGAAATGGTGGCATGTACCTCGGCGTCGGGCCAGATCGCCTGCTTTCTCCACCTGATTGTTGCTGGCCTCAAGAGCCAGCCGCCTGCGGAACGGCGTCAACTCAGCCTGCAGATCAACGCCGCTCTGGAGCCTTTGGTCATTGAGAAACTGACGGCTACCCTGTCGACCCTGCTGGAAAGCGACACCCCGATGGATGTTACGGGTATCCAGATCAAGGCCTCAATGGTGTCGCCGCTTGCACAATTCCTGCGTGTCAATCCGTGCCTGCAACGCCTGTCGCTTGACCTTCGGGACGATACGACAGGCGACTGCGCAAGCCAGGTGCTGGGCCTGCTGGAAGAGTGCGCCGCCCAGCCTGGCGGCCTGATCCTGCAGGGCCTGAGCGCCGGCATGGACTATGCGAGGCTTGCCGCTCTGATACGTGCCAGGCCTTCCATCAAGTCGCTTTGCCTGGCAGGAAAAATACCGGAGGAGACACCGGGCTACCCGTTGCTGGCCAGCCTGCTCCATCCAGGCTCCCTGACCAAGCTGGGCCTTTCCCAACTGACCCTGCAGGCCGAACATCTGGCCGGCCTGGCGCAGAAGCTTGCCGCGCAAACCGGCTTGCATACGCTGAAGTTCCGGTGCTGCGCTTTCCCCGACGGCATAGAACCGTTGATCCAGGGTCTTGCCGCGAACCGCTCCATCGTCCGCATGGAACTGGTCGACTGCACCATTGCAGGCAACGCCGGGAGCAGCAGGGTACAGAAAGAGGTGCTGAGGGCATTGCGAAACAATGCCGTGATCCGGCAACTCGAGATCGGCTATCGCGATCTGCAGAGTTTTCAGGCCGAGATGGTAGAGCTGCAGCGGGCTAGTCCACAGCTGAAGGTGATCCGCTATGCGCCTTTCAGAGGAGGCGTCAGCGTCCCACCGCAGTCCTGAGTCCCGTCTGCCCACAGGACCTGGGCAGCCGATCAGGGTCGCGCGCAGGGCAGCCGGCATAGTAAGCTTGCGGCCATGAATACTGAAACTACTTCCTTTCCCGCCGCCCGCTTCATCAAGGAGATCGGCCGCGGCAAAAAAGGCGCGCGCAGCCTGTCGCGCGACGATGCCCGCGATCTGTACGCCGCCATGCTGGACGGCCGCGTTTCCGACCTCGAAATGGGCGGCCTGATGCTGGCCATGCGCATCAAGGGCGAATCGGTCGATGAAATCGCCGGCTTCCTGGATGCCGGCGAAGCGTCGTTCGAGCCGCTTGCCGTCCCCGCCGCCGCCTTCGCGCCCATCGTGATCCCCAGCTATAACGGATCACGCCAGATGCCCAATCTCACGCCGCTGCTGGCGCTGCTGCTGGCCCGCGCCGGCGCGCCGGTGCTGATCCATGGCGTGGTGACGGATCCGGGCCGGGTCACCACCGCCGAGATCCTGCATGAACTGCAGATCGCGCCGGCCAGCAGCCCGGCGCAGGCCGCCGCGCTGTTTGCGCAGGGCCTGCCGGCCTTCATGCCGGTCGATGCGCTGGCGCAGAAAATGGCGCATCTGCTGTCATTGCGGCGCGTGCTGGGCGTGCGCAACTCGACCCATACGCTGGTCAAGATCATGCAGCCTTTTGCCGGCGCGGCGCTGCGGCTGGTGTCCTATACCCATCCGGAATACCTGACCATGCTGAGCGAGTACTTGAGCCATGCCGCGCCGGTGGGCAAGGGGGACGCATTCCTGATGCGCGGCACCGAAGGCGAAACCGTGGCCAATGCCAAGCGGGCGCAGCAGATCGAATGGTTTCATGACCATGAGCGCACTACGCTGGTGCAAAGGCAGGCCCCGGTCGATGAAATGCCGCCGCTGCCTGCCCAAAGTGATGCAGCCACGACCGCTGCATGGATCAGGGCAGCGCTGGAGGGAAGGGAGCCGGTGCCGGCGCCCATTGCCGAGCAGGTGGAACACTGCTTGCATGTAGCGAGGCTGTTACAGCAAAAGCAGGGTAGGCATGATGAACGCAGCATCGAAGGCAGGTAGCACAGGCAAGGTATTTCTGGTCGGCGCCGGTCCCGGCGACCCCGAACTGCTCACCATCAAGGCCGCCAGGGCCATCGCCGCAGCCGACGTGGTGCTGCTGGACGACCTGGTCAACCGTGACGTGCTGCAGCATGCGCGGCCCGGGGTGCGCATCGTCGAGGTCGGCAAGCGCGGCGGCTGCCAGTCCACGCCGCAGGAATTCATCGAGCGGCTGCTGGTGGCCGAGGCGCGCGCCGGCCACCGCGTGGTGCGCCTGAAAGGGGGCGACCCGTTCATCTTCGGCCGTGGCGGCGAGGAATGCGCCACGCTGCGCGCCGCCGGCATCGAGGTCGAGGTCGTCAACGGCATCAGCAGCGGACTGGCCGCGCCCTCTGCCATCGGCGTGCCGCTGACGCACCGTGCCTACAGCCAGGGCGCCATCTTCATCACCGGCCATGGCAAGACCGAGCACGACAATCCCGACTGGGCCACGCTGGCCCGGCTGGACCTGACGCTGGTGATCTACATGGGCGTGGCCCGCTGCGCGGAGATCCAGGCAGCCCTGCTGGCTGGCGGCAAGCCTGCCGACACGCCGGTGGCGGTGGTGCGCTCGGCCACCGGCGCCGCCCAGGCCCAGCTCATCACCACGCTGGGCGCGTTGCCCACGGCGCTTGCGGCTTCCGGCCTGGGCAGCCCCAGCATCATCGTCATCGGCGACGTGGTGCGCTGCGCCGCCGGCGCGTCGCTGGAGCAAGCGATCGCGGCCTAGGAGCACGCCCGCTCACGCCGGCAGACCAATGCCGCTACAATCGCGGCTTCGTTTTCTGAAGTCCTGCCATGTCCCAGCATTTTGATGTCGCGGTAATCGGCGCCGGCGCGGCCGGCATGATGTGCGCCAGCGTCGCCGGCCAGCGCGGCAAGCGGGTGGTGCTGATCGACCACGCTACCCGACTGGCGGAAAAAATCCGCATCTCCGGCGGCGGCCGCTGCAATTTCACCAATATCGACGCCGGTCCGCAGAATTTCCTGTCGGAGAACCCGCATTTCTGCCGCAGCGCGCTGTCGCGCTACACGCCGCAGGATTTTCTCGGCCTGATGAAGCGCCATGGCATCGCCTGGCATGAGAAGCACAAGGGCCAGTTGTTCTGCGATCGTTCCGCCGAGGACATCATCGCCATGCTCAAGGCCGAGTGCGACGCCGGCGGCGTGGCATGGCGCATGCCCACCAAAGTGCAGTCGCTGCGCAGGGAAGGCGAGGACTTCGTCATTGCCACCGAAGGCGGCGAACTGCGCGCCGGATCGGTGGTGATCGCCACCGGCGGCCTGTCGATCCCGAAAATCGGCGCCACCGACTTTGCATTCCGGATCGCCCGCCAGTTCGACATTCCCCTGATCGAGCCGCGCCCGGCGCTGGTGCCGCTGACCTTCGACCTGGCCGCCTGGCAGCCCTTCGTGCCGCTGGCCGGCATTGCGCTGCCGGTCGACATCGAAACCGGCGCAAAGAAAACCCGCATGCAGTTCCGCGAAGACCTTCTCTTTACCCATCGCGGCCTGTCCGGCCCGGCGGTGCTGCAGATTTCCAGTTTCTGGAAAGACGCGGCGACGCTGTCGCTGAACCTGCTGCCGGAAGTCGATGTCGGCGATGAACTGCTGCGCGACAAGGGCGCCATCCGCAAGAACCTGGTGAACCATCTGTCGCAGTGGCTGCCGTCGCGGCTGGCCGAAGGCCTGCTGACGGCGAACGGCTTCGATCCCGCCGCCCGCCCGGCCGACATGCCGGACAAGCAGCTGCGCCGGCTGGGCGACACCCTGAACCGCTGGACCATCACGCCCGACGGCTCGGAAGGCTACCGCAAGGCCGAAGTCACCCGCGGCGGCGTCGATACCCGCGCGCTGTCGCAGCAAAGCATGATGGTCAACGCGGTGCCCGGCCTGTATTTCGTCGGCGAGGCGGTCGACGTTACCGGCTGGCTGGGCGGATACAACTTCCAGTGGGCATGGGCCTCCGGCGTCGCTGCCGGGAAAGCAATTTAAATCGCACAAACACCTTCCTTTTGAAAAAAAGGGCTGTTATACTCGCCGTCTTCCCATTCCAAACCTTTGGTTTTTGTACATGACCACTATTCGCCTTAAAGAAAACGAGCCGTTCGAAGTCGCTATGCGTCGCTTCAAGCGCACCATTGAGAAAACCGGCCTGTTGACCGAACTGCGGGCGCGCGAGTTTTATGAGAAGCCGACCGCTGAGCGCAAGCGCAAGCTGGCCGCTGCAGTGAAGCGCCACTACAAGCGCATCCGCAGCCAGCAATTGCCGAAAAAACTGTACTGATTACCCGCCGCACACGCTGCGGTTGAGGTGGCAACCCGCTCCGGAAAGTCCGCAGCGGGTTTTGGCATTTATTGATCCGCTCGCCGGATCGTTGAAAAGGATCATCATGGGCCTGAAGGAAAAAATCACCGAGGACATGAAGGCGGCCATGCGCGCCAAGGATGCCCAGCGCCTTGGCGCCATCCGCCTGCTGACTGCCGCCATCAAGCAGAAGGAAGTCGACGAGCGCATCGAGCTCGACGACGCCCAGGTGCAGACCATCATCGACAAGATGATCAAGCAGCGCCGCGACTCCATCAGCCAGTTCGAAGCAGGCGGCCGCCAGGACCTGGCCGATGCCGAGAAGAGCGAGCTGGCAGTGCTGTCGGCCTACATGCCGGCCGCCCTGTCGGAAGCGGAAGTCCAGGCCGAGGTTGCCGCGGCAGTGGCCGCCACCGGCGCCGCCGGCCCGCAGGACATGGGCAAGGTGATGGCCGTGCTCAAGCCGAAACTGGCTGGACGCGCCGACATGACGGCCGTTTCCGCCCAGGTGAAATCGGCTCTTGCCAATCGCTGATAACGGCCGGCCTGCGGCTGTGATGCCGTCGTGATTCCGCAATCCTTCATCCAGGACCTGCTCGCCCGCGTCGACATCGTCGACGTGGTGGGCCGCTTCGTCCAGCTGAAAAAGGGCGGCGCCAACTACATGGGCCTGTGCCCATTCCATAACGAAAAATCCCCGAGCTTCACCGTCAGCCCGACCAAGCAGTTCTACCACTGCTTCGGCTGCGGCGCCCATGGCACCTCGATCGGCTTCCTGATGGAATATTCCGGCCTCGGCTATGTCGAGGCCATCAAGGAACTGGCGCAGAACGCCGGCATGACGGTGCCGGAAGACGAAAGTCGGGTGCCGTCGGCCAGGCGCGCCGAGGCCCAGGCGAAGAGCCTGGCGCTGTCGGAGGCGATGTCGCGCGCATCCGACTTCTACCGCCAGCAACTGCGCACCGCGCCGCAAGCCATTGCCTATCTGCAAAAACGCGGCTTGACCGGCGAGATTGCCGCCCGCTTTGCGATGGGCTATGCGCCCGCCGGCTGGGACAGCCTGCGCGCCGCCTTTCCCGACTATGCCGATCCGGCGCTGGTGGAAGCCGGCCTGGTGATCGACCGGGCCGCGGAAGAGGGCGGTGCGCCGCACAAGCGTTACGACCGTTTTCGTGATCGCATCATGTTCCCCATCCGCAACACCAAGGGCCAGGTGATCGCCTTTGGTGGCCGTGTCATGGACAGTGGCGAACCGAAATACTTGAATTCGCCCGAGACGCCCCTATTTCAGAAAGGCAGCGAGCTATACGGTTTGTTCGAGGCGCGGCAAGCGATCCGGGAAGCCGGATATGTACTGGTCACTGAGGGATATATGGATGTTGTGGCACTGGCCCAGCTTGGATTTCCACAGGCAGTGGCGACCCTGGGTACTGCCTGTACACCGGTTCATGTGCAGAAACTGCTGCGTCAGACCGACCATGTCGTGTTCAGCTTCGACGGCGACGCCGCCGGCCGGCGCGCTGCCCGCCGCGCACTGGACGCTTGCCTGGTCCACGCCGGCGACAGCAAGAGCATGCGGTTCCTGTTTCTGCCGGCCAGCCACGACCCCGACAGCTATATCCGCGAACACGGCGCCGAGGCATTCGAGGAACTGGTGCGTGAAGCGATGCCGCTATCGCAGTTCCTGATCGGCGAAGTCAGCGCCGAAGGCGAACTCCACACCGCCGAGGGTCGCGCGAAGGCGCAGTTCCATGCCAAACCGATGCTGCAGGCAATGCCGCCGTCGTCCTTGCGCCTGCAACTGGTACGCAGCCTGGCCAACCTGACGCAAACCACGCCGGCCGAGATCGAAGCGCTGTTTGAACTGAGCAATCCGGTGGCTGTCGCGCCGCAACGCGCGGCGCCGCCCCGTGCCGGCAGCCGTTCGGCGCCGGAAGGGCTGGAAAAGAAGGTGATCCGGTTGCTGATCGCCCAGCCGGTACTGGCCGCCGAGATGGACCAGTCATCGCTGCAAGCGCTGGCCCAGGTATCGCCCGACAGTGGTGCGCTGCTGTCGCAGCTGATCTCCGAGGCGCGGGCCATGGGCGACCAGGCCAATTTCGCCGGGCTGGCAGAGCGCCTGCGCGCCGCCGGCCCGGAGTTCGACGCACTGATCAGCGTGATTGCGGCCGATACCGAATATGATGTCGAAAGCGCAAGAGCGGAACTGGCCGGCGCGGTACGGCAGACACGGTTGAAGCAGTTGAATGCAGAAATGGAAAGGCTGGCAGCCGGCGCCATGACTCCCGAATCGCATGCGCGTTACCGCCAGTTAATGACGGAACGCGAGGAGTTGAAGCAGCAGGCGGCAGCCGAGGCGAAATTGCGCTGAAATTGGCAATGTTGCTTGTGCGATAGTATGCTATGTTATTATTTAAAGCTTTTTATTCAAGATCTTAGGCGTTTTGTAGGTCCGGTTTCAGCAGTTCATGAAATACCATAGCGCTGCACTTTTGCGCGATACGCAATCAATCTGATGTAGGGCGCAAGTCCGCAAACTGTTGGTTTTGATTCCATGGCGAACGCAATGAAGAAACCCGTGAAACACCAGGCGGCCCCGGCAACCGAGGCCCAGACAGCGCCGGGCACACCGGCGGACAAGGTCGGCGCCAGCGCGCCGAAAGCGGTTTCCCGTGCAGCCACGGTGTCTACCGCCAGCACATCATCCCCAGCAAAACGAGCATCCACTCCCAGGCCTGAAACAGCGACGGCCAAGCCAGGCAAGGCAAGCCGGCAAGTGGAAAAATCTTCATCCAAAGCGGCCATAGAGCCGGCTTCTGCGCAATTGAAAGCTCCCGTGACAACCAAGAAAACCGAATCCAAAGCTGCCGGAAAGACCGCCAAGCCGGCAGCGCCTGTCGAGACCAGGCAAGAGACATCCGTAACCCCGGCCATGGGCGCTGTCAGCCAGACCACAGACGCGGCGACGCTCGCCGCGATCGATACCTCCGGCTACGTGCTCCCGAGCGTGAAGGTGCCCGGCCGTCGCGGCCGCAAGCCCAAGGACTTCCAGCCCGAGAACGAGGAAGTCGCGGCATTGAATGCGGTCGAGCGCGCCGAACTGAAGGCGGCCGACAAGGCCAAGGCACGCGACCGCAAGGCCAAGGAAAAGGCGCTGTTGAAAGATGCGTTCTCGTCCGACACCGAGGCGAGCGAGGAAGAACTCGAGCGGCGCCGGCAAAAGCTCAAGACCCTGATCAAGCTCGGCAAGGAGCGCGGTTTCCTGACCTATTCGGAAATCAACGACCACCTGCCGGAAAACATCGTCGACCCGGAAGCGATCGAAGGCATCATCGGCACCTTCAACGACATGGGCATCGCGGTCTACGAGCACGCGCCGGACGCGGAGCAACTGCTGCTGTCCGACAGCGTCGCCTCGGCCGCCAGCGACGACGACGCCGAAGCCGCCGCCGAGGCGGCGCTGTCGACGGTCGATTCCGACTTTGGCCGCACCACCGACCCGGTGCGCATGTACATGCGCGAGATGGGTTCGGTCGAGCTGCTGACACGGGAAGGCGAGATCGAGATCGCCAAGCGCATCGAGGACGGCCTGAAGGACATGATCCAGGCGATTTCCGCCTGCCCGACCACGATCTCCGAAATTCTTGCCGCCGCCGACCGGATTTCCAAGGACGAGACCAAGATCGACGAAATGGTGGATGGCCTGGTCGACGAGAACCAGACCGAAGCGGCGCCCGCGCCGGCTGTCGTTGCCGCTGATGCCGATGACGAAGACGAGGAAGAGGGCGACGAGGAAGAGGACGAGGAAGAAGAGGAAACCGGCACCGCCGCCGGCGCCGCGGGCTTCTCGGCCGAGCAGCTCGAGCAGCTCAAGCGCGACGCGCTGGGCAAGTTCGGCGTGATTGCCGAGCAGTTCGACAACATGCGCAAGGCGTTCGAGAAGGAAGGGTACAACTCCAAGGCCTACGTCCGCGCGCAGGAAGCCATTTCCAACGAGCTGCTGGGCATTCGGTTTACTGCCAAGGTGGTCGAGAAGCTGTGCGACACGCTGCGCGGCCAGGTCGATGAAGTGCGCCACATCGAGAAGCAGATCCTGGACGTGGCCGTCAACAAGTGCGGCATGCCGCGCAACCATTTCATCAAGGTCTTCCCGGGCAATGAAACCAACCTGGACTGGATCGATGGCGAGGTCGCTGGCAATCATCCCTACAGCGTGGTCCTGGGCCGCAATGTGCCCACCATCAAGGAGCTGCAGCAGAAGCTGATCGACCTGCAGGCCCGCGTGGTGCTGCCGCTGCCCGACCTGCGCAACATCAACAAGAAAATGGCCGCCGGCGAAATGAAGGCGCGCAAGGCCAAGCGTGAAATGACCGAGGCCAACCTGCGCCTGGTGATCTCGATTGCGAAGAAGTACACCAACCGCGGCCTGCAATTCCTGGACCTGATCCAGGAAGGCAATATCGGTCTGATGAAAGCGGTGGACAAGTTCGAGTACCGTCGCGGCTACAAGTTTTCGACCTATGCCACCTGGTGGATACGCCAGGCCATCACCAGGTCGATCGCGGACCAGGCGCGCACGATTCGCATCCCGGTGCACATGATCGAAACCATCAACAAGATGAACCGGATCTCGCGCCAGATCCTGCAGGAAACCGGTGCGGAGCCGGATCCGGCGACGCTGGCGGTCAAGATGGAAATGCCAGAAGACAAGATCCGCAAGATCATGAAGATCGCCAAGGAGCCGATCTCGATGGAAACCCCGATCGGCGACGATGACGACTCGCATCTGGGCGATTTCATCGAGGACAACAACACGCTGGCGCCTTCCGACGCGGCACTGCACGCGTCCATGCGCGGCGTGGTGAAGGACGTTCTGGACTCGCTGACGCCACGTGAAGCCAAGGTGCTGCGGATGCGTTTTGGCATCGAGATGTCGACCGACCACACCCTGGAGGAAGTGGGCAAACAGTTCGATGTCACCCGCGAGCGGATCCGCCAGATAGAAGCCAAGGCCCTGAGAAAACTGCGTCATCCGTCGCGTTCGGACAAGCTGAAGAGTTTCCTCGAAGGCAGTTAATCCACCACACTTTTCGTTGTACAATGCTGCCGGCCCTGACCAAGGGCCGTGCAGTTTTGGCAAGCCAGGCTTGCCGCCCAATTGGGCCTCTAGCTCATGCTTGGTTAGAGCAGCGGACTCATAATCCGTTGGTGCCGTGTTCGACTCACGGGAGGCCCACCAATAAAAACAAAGGCTTACGCGGAAAATTCGCGTAAGCCTTTTCAGTTTCTGGTCCATTTCTGGTCCATCCTACGGTAACAAAAGCCACTTATTTTTTTGCCGACTCGGTATTCCAAGCGCAAATTCTAAAAGCATAAGAAAAATGCCATACAAAGATCCTGAGAAACAAAGAGAAGCAGCCCGAAAGCACGCTCAGAAGAAAAAATTGGCAAATCCACCATGGCATGCCGCGATATCCAGAGAACGGAAAGCTGTGCGCAACAAGAAGCGGGAGATAGTGAGTCAAATTAAAAGAGATTTGGGATGCTTACTCTGTGACGAGTCAGACCCAAATAACTTGCAATTTCATCACGTAGTCCCAAAGATGAAGGATAAAACAATATCAGGACTGCTAGCAAGCAGGGCTAAAATGCTAACAATCCTGAAAGAGATCGACAAATGCGTGTGCGTATGCGCTGCGTGTCATAAGAATCTTGGTGAGAGAGTCGACATTTTTGTCGCATCAGCTCAACGAGAGCCTTGGTTTCGGGACTGGGGGGTGGAGGAATCACTTGAATGGGCACGGCTTCATCCTCAAAGGAAGCTTGGAAAAAAATCACCAACCAATGTAATTAACGCGGTAATACGAAATTCTCAAATTCAAGATGTCGATCGATTCAATCAAGCTACAAAAATCGATGAAAAGTGATACTTGAAATTAGTGGTGCCAACGGTATTCAGAAGTAGAAGGCGCACAGCTTCTCGACTAAAAGTGAGAAGCTTGCTTTTTATTCGGTTTTGGATAGTTTGGTCATTGTTTGTCTCTCCATCTAACCTGCACTTACCTCAGATCTGCGCACCTAACTGTGGTGGTGCCTTCGGTGGCTTTGAGCCAGCGTGATAGGTTGCATCGAACACCATATCCGTCAGCCAGCGTTTGAAATTAGAGTTATCGCTGAACTGCTTGAACAGCTCCGTGTGATCGGCAATCAACTCCAACACCACGCGATTCAGTGCCTTGTCGTGTTCGAGCTTCGCATTCTGCTTGTCGGAATTGGCCTGCGCGTTTTTGTAGGCCTTGTCTTGCGCCACACGCGCCGGAATCTCCTCAGTGATGACTTTACGAATCTTATCGCCGTCTTTCCACTCGATGTTGCCGAACATATCGTTGAAGGCCATGATGATGTTCGACAGCTTGTCGATATCGGGCGTGCCGCCACCACCGCCACCGCCGGGCGGGAGAGGTTCGATGGAGGCATCTGCATCGTCCATCGACATCTTCAGTGACGCCTGCGCTTCTACCCGATAGCTGTCCATATCGATTGCTTCCAGTACTCCCTTGGACAGGTCTTCCTCTTTGGGGGCCGGAAGTTTCGGGATCAGAAAGTTCAGGAAGATCGCCAGCTTCTCCCAAGCCGGGTGGCCGTAAGCCAGAATCGCCGCGAGGAAGCCGTAACTCCGCACGAAGGCCTTGGCCTTGCCCTTGAACTCGACTTGATCGTCTTCATTCAGGTTACCGATGTACTCGGCAACGCAGGCATCGAGAATGGGGTCGAGCTTGTCCCGGTCTGCGCCGGTGACGTAGAGCGCCACAAAGTCCTCGACCTGCTGCCAGCTGTATACCTGCTTTGCATCCAAATCATTCTTCAGGTCGTGCAGCTTGTTGGGGTCTGTTTCGCCGGTCTGGATTGTGGCGCGGTAGTAGTCCTGGAAGGCTGCCTTTACCGCCTCTGCGTTGTCGGCAAAGTCCAGCACGAAGGTATCGCGCTTTTGTGGGTGCGCCCGGTTCAGGCGTGACAGCGTTTGCACCGCCAGCACGCCAGCCAGCGGCTTGTCCACGTACATCGTGTGTAGCAGGGGTTCGTCAAAGCCGGTAACGAACTTGTTGGCGACGATCAGGAAGCGATATGGGTCTTGCTTGAGCTTGGACGGAATGTCCTTACTCGGGAAGACATTGAGATCGGCCTCGGTCCTCTTCACACCGCCAATTTCAAAATCGCCCGAGTACGCCACGATAGCCTTATACGGGCTTTTGATCGTGGCGAGGTAGTCCGACACCTCCCGGTAGTAGTCGATAGCCCGTGCGATGCCGTTGCAGACGATCATCGCACGCGCCTTACCGCCGATCTTCTGCTTGCCCGCCACCTGCGCCACGAAGTGATCGACCATAATCTCGGCCTTCTTGCGGATGGCTTTGTCGTGGGATTCGACATAGTGACGGATTTTCTTCAGTGCCTTGGCCTTGTCGAAGTCTGGGTCTTCCTCCACCGTTTTGGCGACGTGGTAGAAGCTGTCCACCGACGTGTAATTCGCAATCACGTCGAGGATGAAGCCCTCCTGGATCGCCTGTTTGGTCGTGTAGGTCAGTTCCTCCGGCGAACGGTAGTGTGCTTCGCCACCTTCCACGTAGCGCTCGCCGAACAACTCCAGGGTCCGGTTTTTCGGTGTGGCCGTAAACGCGAAGTAGCTGGCGTTCGGCAGCATCTTGCGCGACTCGATCAGCTTGTTGATGGCGTCCTCGACGGATTGGTCGTCATCCTCATCGCTACCAGCTGCGCCCGACAGGGCCATGTGCATCTTGGCGGTAGTCTTGCCACCCTGGCTGGAATGCGCTTCGTCGATCAGGAGTGCGAACTTCTTGCTGCCGAGATCGCCCAGCTCATCGAGGATGAATGGGAACTTCTGTACCGTTGTCACGATAATCTTCTTGCCTTTGCGCAGGAAGGTGCGCAACTCGGATGCATCCTCCGAGTGGCCGAAGATCGACGCAACGTGGTCGTAGCTCTTGATGGTGCGGGCAATCTGGGTATCCAGCGCGCGCCGGTCGGTGATGACGATGACGGAATCGAATTGGGCCAACATCGCATCGGCAGTGGTCTTAAGTTCGACCAATTGGTGTGCCAGCCACGCAATGGTATTGCTCTTGCCGCTGCCTGCTGAGTGCTGGATCAAGTAGCGCTTACCGACGCCGCCCTCGCGGGAGCGGCGCAGCAAGGCGCGGACGGTGCGCAGTTGGTGAAAACGCGGGAATACCTGTTTCCGTCGTTTCTTGCCTTTTTCGTCTTCCTCTTCCACCACCTGAGTAAAGTTCTCAATAATGTTGGCCAGCGAGTCCTTCTGCAGCACCTGCTTCCACAGGTAGTCTGTTTTCAGGCCGTGCGGGTTAGGCGGGTTGCCAGCGCCGCTGTTCCAGCCTTGGTTGAATGGCAGGAACCACGAGGTCTTACCGGTGAGGTGCGGGCAAAACTGCACCTCGGCATCGTCCACCGCCATATGCGCCACGCAGCGCCCGAGCTGGAACAACAACTCGTTCGGGTTGCGGTCGGTCTGGTACTGTGTGATGGCGTCAGCCACGGTTTGCTTGGTCAGCGAGTTCTTTAACTCAAAGGTCAGCACAGGCAGGCCGTTGATAAAGATCACCATGTCCAGCGAGCGCTGCGACTCGTCGTTGCTGTAGTGCAGCTGTCTGGTGACGCTGAAGATGTTCTTGCCGAAGTTCTCTGCGGCGCTGACGTTACCCGGCGTTGGCAGCAGCTTATACAGGTCGACGTGCGCGGGGCCGTGGCTGACACCTTTGCGCAGCACATCCACCACGCCGCGCTTAGCGATCTCCCCCTGGATACGGTGCAGGAACTGCGTGCGCTTGATGCCTTCATTTGTCAGTTCCAGCGCGGTGACGACTGTGGGCTGCGTGGCCTGCAGAAACGCCAGCAACTGCACCACGTCCACCGCCACGTCGCGGTTGTAATCGGAGGACTGGCCCTGCACATAGCCGCCGCCGGTGCAGAGGTCGTGGACGATCAGGGATTCCAGCCCCTTCTCACTGGTGTCAGTTGTCGTCATCGTCTTCTTCCCCATCGGTATCAATTTCTTCGTCGCCACCCAGTGCTATCAGGTCTTCCTCGGCCACCACATCGTCCGGGCTCGGCGCCCAGCCACGCACGTCTACTTGGCCAGTGACGACGTCGGTAATCTGCCGGTCGCGGTACTCGCGGATCAGCTTGATCTCGGTCAGCGCCTGCTCAATAGCTTGATCAAGGGGCGCACTTTCGGTCTTAATGTGGGCAAGGATCGCCCGTTGCTCTTCTAACGTCGAAGGCATCACAACAGGGAATCGGCCAAGCACGCTCTCAGCAATCGCTGGGTAGGCAATGCCGATTGAATTGGCAGTGACCCGATTGACGAAGCCAGTGCTTTGAATCACATAGCCGAGATATTCGGGCTCAACCTCGTGTCCGGGCGTCAGCACCGCGAAGCCAGTGGAAGCGATCAGATCGTCGGCCTCTTCGTTGACGTACCAGATGGCTTTCAGGTACGTGCGAACAGTCGAGATAATCGTGTCGCCACGCCGGAGCACCCTACGCGCCCGCGACGGTGCGTTTGCAAAACGGAGTCGTTCGAGTTCCTTTGCCAATCGCCCGGTCTTCACAGACCCTATGTCGAGGTAACGAAACTCGAAATCCGGATCGGTCTTTTCTCCCAAGGTGCTCTCATTCAGGCGAACCCATCGCTTGAGGGGTTTAATCAACCAATGCTTGGGCACATCGCCCAGCCATTCGATACCGGAAGGCTTCAAAGCGACCATGGCATTCAACCCGCGCGTCACGGCGTGATCGATGATGCGCAGCTTCTGCTCGTTGATCAGGCCGATGAGGTCGCGCTTGGCCTTGATGAAGCGGGCGATGTGAGCATCCTGCGCCCGCAGGTAGGCGACGATCTGGTCTTGCTCGGGGCGAGGCGGTTGCAGCAGCGCGATGTCGAGAAACTGGTTCGGATACAGACGAAGGCGGGAAGATCGGATGCCGGTTGAGCGCCCGATGTATTCGGCAACGTAGGCGCGGGTGCGCAGCAGATAGTCAAGATATGCCGGATTGAAGCTGTCGGCGTGGTGCGGGCGGTACACGCCGTAGGCCGGGCTGATGATGCCCGCGTGCCGGCTTGCACCAAGCGCCGCCATCCACGCCCACAGCGTGTTGATTACGATGTCGCCGGGGCGACACAGCTTGGAGCCAACATAGCTCGCAGCCTTGAACATGGTGACGTTTTTCTGGCTGCGCGGCGTGACGCCTGTCAGGTGGGAAACGGAGAGCAACTCTTCTTGTCCGGTCTTAGAGCGCTCGTCCACTTCGCGGAAGAAGGTCTTGGCCCGTTGTTCGTTCCAATGTTCGGGCACGGGCGGCAGCCAGCGCATGCGGGCCGTGCGGTAGCCTGGATAGGCGTTCGGCGCTTTCATCATTCTGCCCCCACGATCTTGTGCAGTAAGCCTTCGGTCTGCTGCTCCAGCTTGAGGATGTCTGCGCGAATCTCTTCCAGAGTGCGCAGTGGGGTCGGCTTGTAGAAGTAGCGCGCAAACGAGATCTCATAGCCGATCTTGGTGGCGTCCATCGCGATCCAGGCATCCGGCGCGTGAGGTAGCACTTCGCGCACGAAGAAGGGCTCGATACCGCCGACTTCCTTGAGTGGTACCTGCTCGGTGTCGCGCAGGTCAGTATCGGCTTCGTACTCGACCATGAAGCGATCCTCACCCTCGGTTTCTAGGTATGCACCGTCGTAGCCCGGCTCGAAATGCTCGCCCACCTTGAGCTTGCTGCGCTTGGCGACAACGGGCGGCGCCGTTTCGTCGCGCCAGCTTACCGCTTTGTAGATAGCCTTTTTCTCAGGCGCACCTAGCTTTTTGTTGTGCGCCTTCATCACGGCGTCGAAGCGCGCACGGAACTCGTTGTGGTCGTCGAACACGCCTTCACCAAGTTCGTGCTGTGCGAGCTTGGCCAGTTCCACCAGGGTCTTGTCGCGCAGCCATGTCGTGGGGTCGAGCAGCTTCTTGCGCCGTTTCTCCGGAACAACTTTTTTGGTGGTTTTGACGTCTTCGTCATCCGACTCGTCGTCGGCATCCTCGTCGCCGTCATCACCCTTGAGCCATGCCTCGATCTCAGGCTTGAGCTTGGCGAAATCCGTGTACAGCTTGTCGCTGTACTTTGTGTAGATTTCGCTGCGCAGTGCTTCGTCGCTCGTGGCAAAGCGCAGACTTTCGATGGCGCTGCGCTTGAGCTGGCTCTTGAGGCGCAGCGGACGCTCGACCGTGATCTTCCAGTAGCCAAAGTCGGCGTTATCGAACCACTTGCACTCCGGCGTTGCTTTCGCGGCTTCCGTATCGGCGGGCGGCTGGCAAAGGTAATGCTTCAGGATGCGTTCAATGTCCGCGTCCGCCATTTCGCAGTTCTTCTTGCCGAGGTTGCGCCGAAGTGGCCAGAACCACTGCGAGGCGTCGATCAGCTGGACTTTGCCGCGCCGGTGTGCGGGCTTCTTGTTGGCCAGCACCCAGATGTACGTGGCAATGCCCGTGTTGTAGAAAATATTGAGTGGCAGGGCGATGATGGCCTCGAGCCAGTCATTCTCCAGCACCCACCGGCGAACATTGCTTTCGCCCTGGCCCGCGTCGCCGGTGAACAGAGCGGAGCCGTTATGCACCAGCGCGATGCGACTGCCGAGCGGCGTGTTGTGCTTCATCTTCTGCAGCTTGTTCACCAGGAACATGAGCTGCCCGTCGCTGGAACGGGTAATAAGCTTGAACTCGGCATCACCGCCGTGACTGACGATGAACCGTGGATCGTTAAACCCCTTCTTGCCGCCCATCCGGTCAAGGTCGGTCTTCCAACTTTTGCCGTAAGGCGGGTTAGAGATCATAAAGTCGAACTCGCGAGACCAGAACTGGTCGGCCGACAATGTGGACTTATCCGCGCCGCCGACAATGTTCTCTGCCTCGTCGCCTTCACCCTTGAGCAACAGGTCTGCTTTGCAGATGGCATAGGTTTCGGGATTGATTTCCTGTCCAAACAGGTGAATCGAAACTTCCTTGTCGTGGCTTGCTGCAAGTTCGTGCAGCGCCTCTTCGGCCACCGTCAGCATGCCGCCCGTGCCACAGCTGCCGTCGTACAGCAGGTAGGTGCCGGACTGGATTTGGTCGGCCACCGGCAGGAACAGCAACTTGGCCATCAGCTTCACCACGTCGCGTGGCGTGAAGTGTTCGCCAGCCTCTTCGTTGTTCTCTTCGTTGAAACGGCGGATCAGTTCTTCGAACACCGTGCCCATGCCGTGATTGTCCAGTGCGGGCAGCTTGATCCGGCCATCAGCCTCCTTGACCGGCAGCGGAGAGAGATTGACTTCGGAGTCGAGGAAGTCTTCGATAAGGTAGCCGAGGACGTGAGCATCGACCAGCGTTTGAATCTGGTCGCGGAATTTGAACTTGGTCAGGATTTCCTGGACGTTGGGCGAGAAGCCGTCGAGGTAGTCGATGAAGTCGTCGCGCAGTCGCTGGCCCGCGCTGCTGGCCTTGAGCTTTTCCAGCGTGAAATCGGAAGTGTTGTAGAACGCCTGCCCAGCAGCCATGCGCAGTGCGCCGTCTTGCTCGGCCACTTTGTGCGTGTCAAGAAACTTCTTGCGCTCGAGCACCGCCTGCTTGGTCAACTCTAGCACGGCGTCGAGTCGACGCAGCACTGTGAAGGGAAGAATCACGTCACGGTATTTGCCGCGCACATACACATCGCGCAGTCGGTCATCGGCGATGTTCCAAATGAAGTCGGCAATCCACTTCAGCTGGCTCTGATCTTGGGCCAACTTGGCTTTGGTTGTAGGAGGATTTTTGGTCATATTTTGTCGAAACTTCTGTAATTTTTATTCCTAGTTTTATTGGAGCTTTCCCAACTTGATTCTTTTGCGTGCCCGAGGAACTTGTAACTATAGGCAGCGCCGGATTTCATCTATGCGTTCATGCGCTTGGAGCACCTCAGCTTCTAGTCGGCACAGTTCACTGAAGATTTCCTCCGCTTCCCGGGCGCTAAGAAGCTTTTGTCGGGGGACCTTGATGTCTTGAAGTAAATTGCTCGGCGTAATATGGGAAACAGACACACCTACCCGGAGTGCATCAAGTTGACTTCGAAAGTCTTCCGAACACAGGTAGAGATATAGCGCTAGTACGTTGACCTGCTGTTTGTTGACGCGAAGAGCAATGCAGCTTTGTGAGCAGACGGCTTGGCTTTGCCCGTTTCCTTCACCACACCTAACGGGGCTTAGGAGACCAACCTTTCCTAGGGTTCCTTTGACCGAAACAAGAATGTCGTCTTCAGCAAGGACATAGTCTGATAATTTCTTCGCCTGAACGGTTGTAGTCTTTGTGAAAGGTCCAGTTAGCCTGGACCATTGCCCAAGGTCGACAATACCTATCTCTTGAACTGTGATGGCTGTGGCATCCTTTGTCGCAATCGGCGCCCTAACAATGGACTGGACCAGTTCTCCCAGGGCAATGCGTTCGCCATCATCCACTGCGTGAGCCAATAGATACCGATTTGGCATCAAGTTGCACTCTTGGTCGGCGACTTCATCAAGCAGGATGTCTTTGGCAGTCACATCCTCCGCTACTGGGCTAGCAATCAATTTAAGTACCCGTTGGACATCCAGTAAGCGAGAGAACTTCATCGTTGACTTTGATTCAAGCGTTAATTTAGAAGCGTCGACCATCCGTAGGCTGTCGTTCCGACGATTTCGATCCATTACAAGAGCTGCCGACACAATGCCTGTATTGGTAATTACTTTTGGAGGCAAGGACACCACGGCCACAGGCTGTCGAGCTCCGATAACGAGAAGTTCACGCAGTCGCTGCTCCTGTCCTTTCGAGAAAAGCAAATTAGGCGTGGTTAAAAACACAGCCCTCTTTTTGACGTGCGGCCAAAAGGCAGCAATAGTCCATGATTCTGCTCTATCCAGTTGAACACTCGTTTGGCTACCTATTTTCTTGTAGACGGCGTCACTACCAGCTAGGTCTAGCTTAGATCCTTCCCATCGTCGCCACCCAGTCTGCAACGGGACTCTCATACCAAGAGGCGGGCAGGCAACCAGGTATTCAATATTCGGCATTTCTATGTGTGCGGGGCTGCTCGGATTTTTTTGTATGTCTGTCGTCAGTCGAGCATGGGTGTTGTCAATTAATGCAAGCAGTCGCAAAGCCGTTTCAGTCCAGACATCGGATAATGGCCCGGCAGCTAGAACATAATATCCACGAAACAATGCTCTGACACTCAGCTGTCCAGTAGGATCAAATGGAATCCAGAGAAGGTCGCCTTGTCCCCCATCTAAAAGTCCAATGAGTAGGTCACAAAGACCCGGGTCGTAACGACTAACGCCAAACTGATGGATGTTCGAAGCCAAGAACTGGTCTGCAATTGAGACACCCAAGCTTTCTTCACCCGTCTCCGGCTGTCCTGCAAATTCGGCGGTTATTGCTAATATTTTTACTTTAAACGCCTCTTCTGAGCGACCATCTTTAGCGTCCGTCCAGACAACTGACATTGCGGCTTCAGGCAAGCCAGCGTCTACGGCGCTAATCCAACACTCCTGCAGTAAAAGGTCTGGCAGTTGCCGAAAGCGTGTAATGTCTCCACGGATAAGTAGCCGGCTTACTGTCAACCATGCCAGACAATAGAGCACGGCGTCTGAACCTCGAATTGCTTTTGAGGACCTAACAGCGTCAAGCAAAGACTGCATCGTTGCAAGTCCCGGTGACTGCGTCGTAGTGGAGGTCATCGATCTCATACTTTTTTAGTTCCGCGATTTATAGATACAGGTGTCCAACTGTTATAACGGTACGTTCGTCTACTGCATCGAGAATGACGTAGCAGCCCTGAAGGCTATCTAAGCGCGAGGTATGTCCCAGCACTCGTTCAAGGCGCGAGAGTGCATTGGCAGTCATAACGCAACGAATTCCACCACGCCTGTCATGCATTCCTTCCCCGAAAAATACAATTAATTCAACCTGCCCTGACGAGATCGCTCGTTGCTGTTTTCTCTTCTTCGCATGTTCAGCGAGCCGGAGCGTCGCCTTACGGTAGCGCATTGAATGGAAGCTTTTGTTCGTTGCCATCTGCATGTTCATCTTCTTGAGTAGCTCATGAAAACAATAGTAGTGCTAAGAAAAAGATGTGTCAATACAAATCTTGATTGTACTTTTTCTTTGTTTGTTTGCATGGAGCAGATATGGACAGGAAAAAATTGAAATCCAGCAACCGGATCGGGTAGTAAAGCAGTGCGTGTTGCTGAACTTGCATAGTTTTCACGCATATATGATTTTGATGGTCGCTCGACCAAGATCTATGGCCACGACTTGGCCTTTAAGAACTCACTTCAAGAAAGGAAACCAACAAAAATGGTGAAAGTTACAGCCTCACCCTCATGGCAATTCGCAGGACAGAGCCGCACTCGGCGTTCAGGCGGCCGAGTGCCGATCACTGTCAACGCTCGCCCTATGAGCATCAAACAAACGCTTCTTCCACGTAGCCTCGATTTTTCCGTCGAATTCAAGTACAGGCGCTAGGCACGGCGACAACCTCTCGCGGCACTACATGCCGCTTTCAGACGAGCCCAATGACATTCGATGTCATTGGGCTTTTTTGTGTGAGCCTGCAATCCGCGCAGGCGGCTTACAAAGGAAACAGCTATGAATAACGCAACTTCAACAACCGAGGCGTCTGCCTCTCCCGCCCCGCAGTACATCACTCTGAAAAGCGCAACTGCCAGGAAGCTCGGCAAGTACGCTGATGGCAGCATTGGCTACACAATATCCTGTGATCCCGGCCGCACCACACTTTTCATCGCGATTACCCACAACTCCAGTAGCGGATATTTCAGTCGTGAATACATTCCTGTCGATCGCATTCAGGAGCTCATCGCCAAACTCGATCAGCCAGCTTTCGCCTCCAAGGCTCTGAGGGCCGCTTTCATAACAGGCAAGAGTTCGAACAACGTCGGTTTCCTCCTAGCCATCCTACATGCGGAACGCGCGCTTACTCGCGACACAGAGAACGAAGCAAAGCACGTAGTCGTCGGGGACTGGACCAAGTGGAAAGCTGCACTGCTCACGCTAGATGGCAGCCAGGTAGACGCCGACTCATTATCGGCACAGCCAGTGGTTGAGCTAGCGACTTTCGAAAAGCGCAAGACGATCTCGGTCAAGCACGCCAAGCCCGCCAACTCTCCTGATTAACTTGGAGTTCACATGCATGAACAACACCCGAACTACACCATTCTCATTAACTGGGGCGTCGGCAATCAAAATGCGCGCGGCTTCGGCTGCCCCAAAGCTTGTCATTATTGCAACTGGCGAGGCTGGGCTGGATTGCCTCACCAAGCGCAGACGTCCGAACAGGTGTCGGCCTTTATCATGCAGTGCAAGAAAAGCACAATTTCTATAAGCGGGGGCGCAGAGCCGCTCTATCGACTGGAGGAGAACCTACCCAAGCTCCTGTCCATGGTCCGTGTCATTCAGGATCACGGTTTTCGGATAAGAGTTGTAACCCGAGAAGCGACCCACATTGCCAAGCTGCGCGGTATTGTGGACCGCTTCTCGATCTCACTCGATGCCGAAGTGCTGGCAGAAATACCGCGCTACCAGCATGAGTGGACGGGGATGGACGTAGAATTTTCGCTCGTCCTGCCACCGTTGACGAATGAGCAGCTTTTGGCATTGATGCCCCAGTACGCAGCACTGCATCGCCAGCTAGGCCGTCGCCTTGTCTTGCGTGAGAACCTCAACTCGCTCTACAGCGTGGACGTTACCAAATTGTCCTCAGGTCATCGCGGCATCGTGTTCGTCCCAAAGGCGTTGTGCCTGTCAGGCCGGTATCTAGCAACCCGGGAATGGGCTGGCCACGACATCCTTTTGGACCATCAGCAGCTGTTCGCTTACCTCATGCAGGAACCGCACATTCACATTTTTGGAGGTGCGGTGAAGCACATGCTGAGTCCTTCCAGCCATAGCGACTTTGCTGATATCGACCTTGTCGCTACCAGTGTCGATGTTATGGCAGACCTCCAGAAGCGATTTGGGTATCGATTTAAAGAAGTCTCGGAGACGGCAACGAGCTATCCCCGTTATTTCCTCGGCAAGTCTAGCCGGGCTGGCAAGGCAATCCATCTCGTCCTTGTCAAGAACGCTGAAGAGGCGCAGCAATTCATCCTCGCGGCGCAGTACGACATCGACAGGGTGGGCTACTGCGGCGGACGCTTCTTCTTTGACGAACGCATAGGCGAGGCAGCGATTCGACAAGCCATCCGAAGCAAGCAAGCAACTCTTACCCCTGGAAAGCGAGATATGACGTTATTCAGTGCAAACCGACCTTTGATTGAAGCGCGCCACCGGATCAAGCTCATCCGCCACGGCTACGACATTCACGACAATAGGAACTTACACAATGCAAGCAACCATCTTTATTCCACCAGAAGCAATGAAGACCGTCGAAGCGATCCGATCGCTGGACTACTATGATCGCCTCTCTCTTAATGATGATGCGGCAACGGATCTGGCAGCCGCGCCAGGTTACTTTTTAAACACCGATGCATTACATATAGCTGAACTGCCTGCCTTCGCAAGAATTGCAGTTTCCCTCTCACCCGCACAATCAGAAGCATATTGGCAAACCGTTACGGCACCGGCTGAGTTACGCGGTGTGGTTTACGCCGGCGCACCACACCTTCCACCGCATTACGGGGACATCATCCGGTACTGGTCACCGATAACTGTAAGCGACTTTCACCAGAACGCTGTCTACTACCAGAACGTCCACAATGCCTATCTTGTGCAGCTTACCGTAGCGGGTGGTAGTAACGCTGCCGACCCGTATGCCGAACGAATGCCTGCCGACGATTTGCTCACGGACGGCATCGTATTTTCAATCAAGGGCCTAGCCGCGCGACTAAAAGGCTGTGATCCGCAGCATTTTGTCGAAGTGTCCATTCCAATCGACCCTGTCATCCTCGGCATTGAGCATGACGGACTTCGATCGACCGAGGAATACAGCTTTGACACAATGGGCCAGTGGGAGCGGATTTATTTGAGGGTGGCCGACATTATGTCGTCTCCCAATCCGAACCATGTGGCTATCTCAGCGTTGCGGAGTGAATTCCAGGACTACGGCTACGTTTATTAGCAATATGACAACATAAAGTTGTTTCCACACGCATTCAATACCGCTTTTAGGCATAGGAAGCGTTCTCAAGCTCACGGTCGCTGCATCAAAAGGCCAGAGCACATCTCATCAATCAATATCGGGAACCACTCATTCGTCTGCCAGAAGTCATGGCTGGACGTGGATACGCTCGCCCGAACATTTAAAAGAAAGGAAATTTCATGCCACCGCTTTCTACTGGCGAAGCCGCGCTCTTTTGTCTTGGGCGCGTGGTCGCTACACCCTTTGCGTTAGAAACACTGACGCAGCACGGGTTTACACCAGTTGATTTATTGACACGCCATGCTGCCGGGGATTAGGGCGACATTCCACTTGATGACGCAATGGCAAATCAGACTGCCTTGCAATCCGGTTCCCGACTCTTCTCGTCGTATTGTATCGCCGACAATGCAAAGGTATGGATCATTACTGAAGCGGACCGTTCGGCAACAACAATCCTTTTGCCATCAGATTATTAGGGCATACCGGCTGAGTATGCCGGCCAGCTTTTCGGAGCCGGCGTCTCAATATGCAAGTTCAGTTTTTCGAGTCGCCAAGTGAACCAAACCGAAATCACCGGAAACGGACCGGAGGGGTTCAACGCTTCGCAGCGGCGAGCCAACGGCGCTCTATTGCCCAAGGCTTAGCAACAGTCGATACGTAAGGCAGTTTAGTCCGTCGAAGGGCGCAACGGACTTAGAAGACGGTGTTACAGAAGGGGAGGCGCCGTCAAAGCGACGCAATTTGACATCAAGGGAAAGCAATGAGAAAGAACAAATTCAGGTTCACCAACAGGGCTCTGAGCCAGCTGCAAGCGCACGCGACTGACTCACCGTCGCGCTCAGCGGAATACAGCGACGCAGAAGTGATCGGTCTACGCGTCCTGGTCAACAAGCAAGGGCGCAAGTATTTCTACTTTCGCTTCGTTTTTGAAGGACAGAAGCGGGCCGCCAAGCTAGGGGAGTTCCCCGCGCTGGAAGTAGCGGAGGCACGTACCCTTGCGCTCGAAATGCGGGCGAAGGTGGACCGTGGCATCAATCCTCAGGAAAGCGATAGCAGCGCGGGACCATCATTGACCTTTGAGGCATTCGGTAAGAACGAGTACATGCCGTTTGCACGGCAAACCAAGAGGAGTGCCCATGATGACGAGTGCCGCTTACGTGTCCAGATTTATCCACGGTTCGGCACACAGAAGATGAGCGACATACAAACGAGAGAAATTCAGCAGTTTCACGCCGACATGAAGGAGTCGCATTGTGCTGCGACGGCGAACCGTCATTTGTCGCTGATCTCTCGGATGTACAAGCTCGCCGTTCAATGGGGGCGCGTCGAACGTAATCCGTGCATCGGGATCTCCAAATTCAAGGAAAACAACCAGCGTCAGCGCTTTCTAACGCCAGAGGAGATCCAGAGAATGTACAAGGCCATGGAAAGCGAGCCCAACAGGACAGCAGTTGCCGCATTGAAGTTTCTTCTGCTAACGGGAGCAAGGCGAGAGGAGGCCTTAAAGGCAAGGTGGGAGAATGTCGACCTCGATAATGGCGTGTGGTTTTTGCCGCAGACGAAGTCAGGGCGGGGGAGGTACGTGCAGTTGAACAGTGAGGCCCAGGCGTTGTTGCGAGCATTGCCGCGTGACGATGGAAGCGCCTGGCTGTTTCCCTCCAAGCATGATTCAGCCAAACCGATCTACAGTCCAAGGGACGCATTTGATCGGGTCCTCACGGCGGCTGGCATTGAGCATCTTCGGTTGCACGACTTGCGTCACACTTATGCCAGTTTGGCAATCAATGCGGGCGTTTCGTTGTCGGTTATTCAGGGACTATTGCATCATCAAAGTCCTGTGCAGACCATGCGGTATAGCCATTTGATGAACAGTACGTTGCGTAGCGCGACCGAATCGATTGCCGAAGCGGTCAGTAAGGCAATCATGGGCTCTCCAAACGGTGGCATGGACGGCCGCCATAACCAAGGATGATCAGAACATCGTTCGAGGACGACGAGAGCAGTTAGTCGGCAAGATCGGCCGACTAACTGCTTTCCTAAGAAACACCCGAAACGATTGTTGGGTCTTGATGCTGTAACGTGAATCCAAACTGCGCGGCGCGGCGATGCAATTGTTTGATGACCCTGTCACGGTACTGTTGCTCATAGTAGTCCGCCCCCGGATCCCGGTAGTCCATGCCAAAGCGCATGGCGTTGTAGAACAGCACTGCGATCTTGCGTGCGGTCGCCGTGACGGCTTTAGCATTGCCAATGCGGGCGGCAAGACGTCGGTAGAAGGCGCCAAGGGCGGTATGGCTTTTCCCTACCGTAACCGCCGCCAGCCGAAGCGTCGCAGTTACCCGGTTACTGGTTTTGCGCGTGTGCGCGGACAGCACCTTGCCGCCGCTGATCTTGCAGCCAGGCGACAGTGTGAGCCAGGACGTGAAGTGCTTGGCGGTTGGCCAGCGGGACAGGTCCGTGCCGCACTCGCCGACCAGGCGCAAGGCGAGGAACGGTCCGATGCCATGGATTTGCGTCAGGTCCGTGCCGGTGAGTTGATACAGGGCTTGGCGCACATCGAAACCGGGATCGTTCGGCATCTTGCTCCGGTGCTTGGCTTTCGGCAGTGGCGCTTCCGGCATCGGTCTGTCAATATTCAATGCTGCGACGGCGCGTTCAATTTCAGCATCGCATTCATCAATGCAGCGCTGGTAAAAATCGTACAGGGCCAGCGCCTGCTTAAGCGCAAACAGGTGCTCCGGCTGGTAGTTGCCGACCAAGGCGCCACGGATGGTCTCCAGGCTTTCCTTGCAGCGGACATCACGCATGGCCGCCAGCTTGTCGGGATCGCGTTCGCCAGCAACGATGGCCCGAATGATGTTCATGCCAGTCACGCCGGTAATGGAAGCAATGACGTGATGCAGCTGGAGGTTCATGAAGGTCAGCGCCTTCTGCATGTGCTGGATGTGCGCGGCGGCATAATCAGTATGCTTCTCGCGCGCCCGCAAGTAAGCCCGCAATTCTGCAATCGCGCGGCCGGGGCGGAAGCTGGCCCGCAATAGTCCGCAGGCGTGAAGGCGCTGCAGCCATTGCGCATCGTTGACGTCGCTCTTCCTTCCAGGCACCGCACGCGCTTCCCGTGCATTGGCAAGAATGACTTCCAGGCCACGCGCCTCCAGGACTTCGTAAGCGGCGACCCAATAAACCCCGGTCGATTCCATGACCACGGTCTTGGTTCCAGTCGCCACCAGCCAGTTCGCCATGCGCTGCAAATCGCTGGTAAACGCCTGGAAAGTCTGGACGGGTTCATTGCACAAGTCGGGACTGACCGCGACGACATGAAACCGCGCGCCGATGTCGATTCCTGCGGCATACGGATGAATGATCGGCAGCCCGGTGGGCTTGGATCGGGTTCGCTCTCGAGACATGGTCCACCTCCTGAATCATCAAGCGCAGGACGGGGATGCGGGTTAAATCAATTTCCTAAACGGGGTCGTCCGAAGGCGCCACCACAGATGAGTCCGCAGCTTCCCCTGGGCCAGGTTTTTTGACGGGGTTCATACCTCCAAGAAGCATTCGGCCACGGTCCATGCGTGCATTCAGTGTACTCGCCTGGTGTTTCTACTCATAAGGGCCGCGGCAAGCCGCGTGGGGCGGTTTTTTAGCTTGACGCTCGGTGCGGGACAGAGCAACGACGAGAGGGTGCCGAAATCTACACTTGCTCGCTGGTGCTAATCAGGAAGCGGCCGACTTCCATCGTAGGAAAGCGCGATTGGACCTTTTCGATGAACGCCTTGACTTCCTCCGTGACCGGTACCGTGTGCTCGACGAGCGTCTCGCGCACGGCATTGCTGACGGCGCTTTTCGTCGTCGGATAGCCGAGCGAGGTCAGCCAGTCGGCCATTTCCTGATGCGTGACCTTCTCTATCTCGCCGGTAACACCGAGTCGCTTCTGCGCGAATGCCCGCAAGAAGAGACGCTTCATAACCCCCAACGGTCCCTCTTTTGTCATGTTAATTGCGCGTTTCTGATGTGTAGACCTGCCGCCGACGCGTCGTGCCCGCGCAATGCTGAATTCATAGTGGGCTTGCCATGCTGCGAGATCAGTAAGGGTCTTCAGGCAATGCTTCCGCCGCCAGCCATCGAAATATGCACGGGCCCGTTCACCTGTCGCAGCATCCGCCCAGGGAACGGAATTGCATGCGAGGTGTTCACCGCCTGCAACCTGGACCATGCGCGGGTTGACGAGCCTGCGCTTGAAGTCAAACTCTAGATTTAGCGACATTTCCCTTTCGGTCTTGGTGACATCGATATCACGCAACCACTGCTCGCGAAGCGAGGTGAAGGGTCGGGTCGTTGTCTTTTGGCCCGGTTGTCGGTTGAGGTACAGGTTGATGAGGTAGTCGTTATGCTCAGATTTCGGCACGGGTGGGGAAACACCAGCTTTTGCAGTCATAGCCGGGGTTGGATCGCCGTACTCATCGATCCAGCGCTCTGCGGTCGCTTGCCCACGCGTCTTCATGCCGATCACTTGCCGCGCACGGTGTTTGCATTCCAGCATTTTCGTGCCGGGGGCGACACGTTCGCACAGTGCCTGAAAGCGTCGGGCCATGGGACCAGAGCAATTCACGCTACCCACCGGAGCGTCGGTCAAGAAACCGTCGGTCGTCACACTCACCACCGTGAAGCCGCCAGGCACGCCCGTCAGCAGCTCCGCCATGACTGCCCGGACGAAGCCCGTCGCATGGGACGCCATGATGGCATTGGTGATGGAGGAGGGGGGCAGCTTTACACTTTCCATGCCGCGAGTATCGAATACCGTCTTCTCCTTCAGTCCTTGTGCCAGCTTGCCGTACGCGGAATTGCCAATGAGCTTCGCGTACTCTTCTGGAAGAGTGGCAACCGCTGGATCGGTACGCTCCTTCTTGTAGCGAGCGCGAAGTTCTCGAACCCTTGTTACAAAGGGTTGGAACAGTCGAACATTCGCGTCTGCCCATGGAAAAATAACCCCGTGCAAGATCTCGATCTTGCATCCTTGATTGAGTGCGACCTCGATCTCCGGTGCAGTACAGTAAGACTCCCCAGCAAGGGGAAAGTAAAGCCCCTTGATACCCACTTCGACGGGAAGCGAAGGAAAGCGGCAATCGGCCGGGAACTGAAACTTCACCCTTGCAAAGCCGAGTACGTGTCCGACGAAATCATGTGGATCGATCGTGAAGCGCATCCCACTGTAGTCGATGGTACCGAGATCGGTAAGGCCGGTCGTATATGCGCCGGCCAAATCGTAGTCGAACCAATCGCTCACATGCGTTGGTCCCATATGGAAGCACTCGTTGCGGCCTCCGTGGTACGTCATGATGACGAACGGATCGACGATTTGTCGCTCTGGGCACGGAACGGTGTCTACCTTACTGCACACTTTTCCTTTGCGATCGTTCCACGCTGCCGATCGCATCGTTTGCATGCCCCATGCGGCGTTGAAGTCGATACCATCTTCCTTCAGGACCTTCTTGAGCAAGGTAACGGCGAGGCTACTCACCGTGGCTGGCAATGCTTCGCAGCCGACCTCGGTGATGGCAAATGCCTCCAGGTGTTGCAGGAATCGCACGGTAATCTCGGCGTCACGCATTGCGTATTCTTCAAAGGCAGCCTTGTTTTCCTTGAGCAGGATGTCCATGCGACTTTTTGAATAACCTTCAGGAAGCTCCAGCTTGGGAAGGCCGAGCCACGAGCCAATCCGATCGAGCGTCACCCCTTCAACGACGTGGCGGCCAAGGTCGATGAATTTCGTCTTCAGCACGAACAGACCCACGCCGTCACGTATCACCGACGTCTTTTTGAAGGGAATACTCGCGCCAGTTCGCTCGTAGGTAAAGTCAACGCCCTGGCCTATAGTAGCCACCTTGCCTCCAGCGCTGTCGAGCTCGGTCTTGAAATGGGCGAAGTCAGAGAATGCAGCGAGATCAAGCCGGAGGAAGAATCCGGCAAGCGTCACACTACTCGGCCACTCTGAAATGACGCCCATATCGAGCGCTTTCAAAATCACGTTGAGCAGAAGGCGCTGGAGGTTCGGGCGTGCACCCTTTGACGATGACTTGGGATAGACGGTTCTGGGCCATTCACCTTCATCACCAATCAGATGAAATTGTAGGGAAAGGACATCGTTTTCTCCGGTAAGCGGATTGAAAGTGAATTCACTGTCGAAACCAATGAGGACGCGGGGACCGGCGTGATTGACGAAAGGCTTGGTCGGATCGATCTCGTACAGATCAAGTTGGCGTTTCAATTGTGCTTCAAGCTTGGCAACTTCGGCATCGATGTCGGGGACGGTAATCGACGGTATGGCATCGTTTGCGAAGGGTAAGGCGCTGTCACTTTGCTGTATATATGCCCCTGCTTCAAAGTCACAACTATTGAGACAGGTTTCTGCAATCGATGATTCCATGGTGAGTTTCGTATTGGGTGAAAAAAGGCGGACTAGAGAGCCCGCCGGTGGTATTCGTTATTTGCTGCCTTTGGCCTGCGATTACGGTGCTACGGGATCGGACGCATCCTGCAGGAACGACCAGTCAAGCGTGCGATAGCGACGGTCACCATCCACTGCGCCAATTAACATATCGCGCACACGACGCCCTTTTTCGATGTCTAGTACCGGAATCCACTCCAGCGGCTTGCCTCGGGCATCAAGGCAGACAACCCCCTTACACTCAAACCACTGAACCCGGTGAATGACGAATGTAGAGACAGCGTTGCCACTCGGCATAATGATGAATCGTTGACGCATTTGGTTTCCCTTTCAATTTGTGAGGCGTAGCGCGGTATGAACCGTCATTGCTGCACCTAATTTTCTTTAACTTGGCTTGTACTGCTTGCCGTGTCGGCTGTCGCAAATGCCAGCCGATCACTGACCACCTTCGCCGTCGCCATTAGCCGTTCCTCGCTGAGGACGGCGTAGCGAGCGGCTGTAATATTGATGCTTGAATGACCCAGGAATCTGGATGCATCCAAGACCGGCACTCCAGCATTGACTACGATGGAACAGGCTGTCCTTCGCAAATCGTGCAGGCAGAGTCCCTCGATTCCCGCGCGCTTCAGAATCCGGTTATAGGCACGCGTTGGCCGAGTCATATGGCCACCGGTCCGCCCCGGAAACAAAAACTCATTGCGGCGGTATGTATGTAGTTCCTGTATGACGGATTGAGCTTCGGCTGATAGCGGAACCAGTCGGCTCTTCCCGTTCTTGCCACGTGGGATGGCTAAGAAGCATCCCTCCGGGCTAAGATTGTCGAACCGCGCGTTTAGCGCCTCGCTCATCCTCAGTCCGCAACTGAGTAAGAGACGAACCAACAATCCTGGGAAGGAAGGTTGAGGCTCGGCATCGATCGCGGCGTATAGAGCTCTGATTTCATCGTCAGAAGCGATACGACGTCGTTCGTTGTTCTCTTGCTGCATGCGCAGGATTACTGCAGGATTTCTATCGATCACGCCGGTGTCGAACGCGCGACGAAAAATCGTCTTGACGAGCGCTGAAATCCTATTCCGGGTAGCCACCGCTAAGTGCGATGGCAGTCCTTCGGCTAGTCGGAGCAATTCGTTGGGCTGAACGTCGGCGATCGCTCTTGCACCAATCGCATGCCGAACATGCTTATCGAATCGCCCCTTGTAGTCCCGAGCACTCGTTCTTTCCCGGAGCACCCAGGGGTACACCTGTTCATCAAAGTAGTCAGCTACAGTGATCCGTCCAGCGCGAGGGGATTGACCAGACTTGACTAGAGCAATCACCTTGAAGGCTTCTGCAATGGCGCTGGCCATCGTTCCATCCCCTACACTGATGCGAACCTTCTTCTTGGTCGTGGGGTCCCGACATCGAACCCCCCAATCTATTTTTCCTCCGCTATATCCAACAATCCGCAATCCCGGAGCAATCCCGACTGCAATTTCAGCCTGCTTTGCATTTGCTGCAGCGACCTTGTCGAGCACTGCCCTCCTAAGTACATCCTCCTGAGAGAGATATTTCATGGCGCTTCTTTCTGTTGCTTCTTGCCACGAAAATCGCAGCGGGTCGAAAGATACGTTCAGCAGATCCGCGCGTCGACCTCAGAGGCTGAATCATCCGAGCTTAGGAAAGTCTATGCCGCTGCGCGATTGACGGGGCGCGGAGTAAGGAACTTATACTTGCGAAATGCTCCCACTTTTAGAGAGAAGTTCTTGAGGATAGAAAAAAATAGCCTAGTTCACTTGTCAATTGTGCAACTGTTGGCGCTTACCACTTCGTCCAACGCGGAGCTGTACAAGCTGACAACCGGCCTTGGGATTATCAAAGAAGGGCAACTTGAGCTAAAAAGCTTTCACTACCACGTGCGCAAGCTGGATCTACGGAAGGACAACCTCGACCATTTGAAGCGGAAGAATATGCCCTCGGGCGACCGCCCGCCGTCGCTGGCGGGTTGCCGTCTCTTTTCTAGCCCGAGATTGACATTCTCAGTACGGTTGATTCCGTTCGCATATGAATCAGAGCCCGAGGAGGAGGAACGTATTTCGTTTGGCGTATTGGGCGTCGTCCAAGAATTGTGTTCTGGAATGCTGCGTGCAGAGGTTCTTTGCTCGGGGTATGCGTCACATGAAGATTTGTATGACTTGAAGGCAAAACATGTCGCTGCGTTTGTGGCATCGGCAATTAGCTTGCCAAAGTTAAAAATCGCATCGATCCACTTTCCGAAGCTACGATTCCAGCCACACGGAAAGGTAGGGCCGCGAGGGTTGATTGCGGGTTGGTTGGGTTATGAACAAAACCCAGGTCGAGAGAGGGAATTACAGCGAGAATTTTCGGAGTTCTGTGAGATATGTATCAAAGCGACTAGATGGGAAGGAGAGGCGTATAGGTTGCAGCCGGAAGTGAACGCTTTTTGCCTGGACTTTCCGGAGCAGTCAAAGTCAGACATACTGGACCTTACTCGACCTTGCGGGAAACCTTGGCGACTACGTACGGTAGCCAAGGAGCTCAACCAACGTATAGACCGTTGGAATGTGGGCCTTCGAGCCGGTGAAATCAATCCGGTGTTGCGGATTTGGATAGCGCGGCAGTGCTTTAATCGAGTGTGGACAGTAGATGAGCAAAGGCAAAAGGCTGCACTGCTTTCCCTTTGCAAGTCTGTCCTCTACCGAAAACGATCCGACCCTTCTGACCTTGAGCAGCTTCAGAACTTCGGGATGGAGCATCTTAGCTGCAACAGGTACGCGATTTATCGGTGACTAAACTTCGCTGTTAGTCATTGACAGCTGTGAAGCGTCTCCAGCCGGAGGGCCTATGGCCGCGTCGAGGGACGAAGTTGCCCCTGTTGGCGCGGCCGAGATCACGCATCCAGGACATCTAATATTTCGCCTTGCATATGTTCGAGCGCAGGAAGAACATCTTTGTCTTTTAGAAGCGCTCTGATATCGGAATCGAAATGCGCCAATAATTCGGACAGCTCGGTGCTGGAATCGGCTTCGTCATAGACCAATCCCATGTAAACATCGATGACCTCATGCGTTACCACCGATAGGTCCGCTTCCGCGTCGATCATCGTATCGACGTGCGATGCCAGAATATCTGACAGTAAATCTGCATTCGAAAGCGTTGAGCAAACGAGCCCGCTACTACTTACTTCGTAACCAATGACATCGCTACGATGCGGACCGATTAGGTCTAGCGTGCGCCGTAAAGCCTTTTCAGCAATTTCCCCCATGATGACTGACTCAACGGCTTCGATCCAAATGCTACCCAATTCGTATTCGTCTGCAAGGGAGCCATATTTCGACGCGTAGATGGTTAGAAACATCTGCAAATGTCTAGGTAGCATCTCGATTTCGGATGAAACGAAGTTGTGGACCGTCGAGTCCCAATTCCCGGATAGAGAGCCTAACCCGCTAATGTTGTCATCAAAGGGGCCCTCCTGAAGTACCCAACAATACTCATCCCACATATGGCGCGCCGCGATTTCATCGAATGTGCCAATTGGCGATCGTGATCGTAGCTTATCTATTACAGCCTCGACGATTCTGTCTACCTCTAGTTGCGATGCGGACTTCACAGCAGAAAAAAGCTGAGAAATGCCCCTGGGGTCGATCTCTGTGTGATCGTTTGTCATAGATAATTACTCTTCCGTTAAAGAATAAATTTCGTTCTCAATGTAAATCATTTTATTCCGCGCTACTGCCGGGGCGCATATTGATGGTCGCCCGTGTCACAAAGCTGCTGTAACTTTGCGATATATAGCCCCTTCGGGAAACTCGCAAATGCGAGAACGCGTTACCTAAAACGCATGTTCATCTCAAAAAATTTTGCTGAAACAAAGTAGTTGATAAAGCAACAACTTCGGTGTAGCGTATATGTTTTATTTTTGCAATAGCGCCACAATAAAAATTCCTTCGGAGTTTATTCGAGTCGCCGCCTTACACCCCACGAAACGTCGTATGCGTCGTTTACCGTTACCGTCCAATCGTGGGTCATATATATGCAGAGAGGAACGCATACATGTCAATGATCACCGGTGCCCGTCACCTCCCAGTTCAACATATCACCATCCGCGTGCCTTGGCACGATCAAGCTTGGAACGGAACAATCTGCAAGGATCCTTGCGCTAATACTTCTTGCATGGTGCTACCCCGCGTTGGCACTGGTAAGGACGAAAACTTCGAAGTGACCTGCGCTAGTCAATCTATTGAGGGATTTGCTGAGGAGGCATTACCGCCCTGTGTAGATGAACACGGTACGTTTATGGCCAGCTTTCCAGTTCATAAACTGAAAAAACATCCCTACCAGTTCGCGGAGACACATACACATTTCGCACGCACCCCGTTTCGTTTTGACTCCTTTGCAGCAGCAGCCATCCCGTTTCGCTGGATGTTGAAAGAAAATGTGGAAGGCTCGAAGCGTCATAAAACTGTCGGCATGGCGAAGGAACTGAATCTGGGTTATGACCCAGTGCGGGAACCAAAGATGGACGATAGGATTCCCGATACTTGGATCCAGGAGGGCACCAACCAGCGCGTAATGCTGGATACTTTTTTTAGTGCCGTGCAACCGCAAGATTCGCTAGTTTTTTTCTACGCCAAGCGAACTCCCCTATCTGACACCCCTCGTCGCGTAATTGTCGGCGTAGGCCGCGTGATCGGCGTCGGTAAGCCGGTAGAGTATCACTATGAAGGTGGCAAGCGTCCTACAAATGCTATTCCGGGCTACCTGTGGGAGCGCTCAATTGCTCACTCAATTCGCCAGGAACTCAAGGGCAAAATAGACGGATTTTTGCTGCCTTACCATCAAATTTTGGCTCTATCAGAAGGGGACGAAAGCCTCGACCTTGAAGATTTCACAGCCTTTGCTCCAGACGAAGCCTTTGAGCAGTACTCCTACGGCTCAGAGCTGCTGCATCAAGACAACGCTATTGCGTCTTTGCTGTCAGTAGAGCGAGCACTTCGCGCTATATCTAAGGTCATCCAGGGTCCATGGACCGATTACCTTGCCTGGGTAGATACAGAGTTGAACCGACTTTGGAAGCTGCGCGGACCATATCCGGGCTTTGGGGCAGCGCTGAAGGCCTTCGGTGTAGAACGCGGCAATTTATTAGCGTGGCATCTGGCTGCACAGCAAAACGATGATGAGAATCACAGCGTGTGGGACTCTTTCGAGGAAGTATTAGAGACCCCAGCCCAGTTGCCCCGCCACTTGCAATCTTGCGTTGGACCGACGCTTGCACGCAAATGGCAGCAGCTGAATCAGGGACGCAAAAATTTACTCCAACTGCTCAGTAGGTTCGAGCTCAGCAATGAGCAAGCGACATTTTGGTATCTGCAATCACAGCGTCAAGACGGTAGTCCCTACCTAGAGGACGAGGAAATCCGAAAGAACGCTTACTTATTATGTGAAGCCGACAGCGAACACGCTTTGCAATTTGCAACCGTTGACCGAGGGCTTTTTGCAGCGCGTGATATGGAAGGCAAATTTGAATTGCCTCCCGAGAGCCGAATCGGGGAGAGTACGGATCCGCGCCGCGTTCGCGCTCTAATGGTTTATTGTTTAGAGCACGCTGCTTCTAATGAGGGGCACACAATCCTTCCGCAGAATTGGATGATCGACCGCATCCGAGACCAACCAATTGAGCCCGTGTGCGCGGTTGATGCAGATTTACTACCGTTATTCGATGACGACCTCAGCCCGGCCGTCGTCTTGGTCAATGATGGCGCCCTTCGTTGCTATCAACTCGCACGCTATCGTGACACGAGAAGTTGCATTTCTGATGAGGTGAATCAGCGGCTGGAAGGAATAACAAATCCCGGTGAGTTCGACTGGCAGAAGCTAATTAATGAATCAATCCTACCAGCCAAGGAAGAGCGAGAATGGGACGAGTTAGAGTACGCGGCCCGCGCCGAAAAATCGGCCGCTCTACGAATGATCTATCAATCACGTATTAGCGTTTTGATGGGGGCGGCCGGCACCGGGAAAAGCACGTTAATCAAAGCGCTATGCAGGACTCCGGGAGTTAGGGAAGGTGGTGTGCTATTACTTGCACCGACAGGCAAAGCTCGTGTCCGGCTTGAGCAGGCTAGCGACATGCCCGGGCAGGGCAAAACAATTGCGCAGTTTCTAAATGCCAATCAGCGATACGATGGAGATGTAGGCCGTTACTTCATTAATCCTAAAGCGCCGCGATGCGCCGCTCATCGCACGGTGGTGATCGATGAATGTTCAATGCTTACCGAAGACCAGTTGGCCGCCACTTTAGACGCTCTTCAAGGTGTGGACCGTCTTATCTTGGTCGGTGATCCCAAGCAGCTGCCACCTATTGGGGCAGGTCGTCCGTATGTGGACATCTGCAATAGGCTTTGTCCAGAAAATATCGAAACGTTGATTCCTCGTGTAGCAAACGGCTATGCGGAACTGCTCATTACAAGACGGCAACAAGGCGGCGATGCACGCATGGATTTAGCGTTCGCAAATCTCTTCAATGGCAGCATACAGCATGCCAGCGCAGACGAAACGTGGGATTTTGGTGGCGACAGCGCGTTGAAGCACATAGAAGTCATCCAATGGGAAACCCCAGAGCAATTGGCGAGCGTAATGCGGGAATCATTGTCAAGGGAACTTAATTTCGACTCCACTAACGACTCGATAAAATTTGAAGAAAGCTATGGTGGGAGCAAGTATGAGGGGAAAGTGTACTTCTGGCCCAGAAAAAAAGGCGAGTCTAAGGGTGGGGCGGCTGAGAAGGCAGAAGCGTGGCAAGTACTTTCTCCGTTGCGTCATTCAATGGTGGGGACCGATGCAATCAATCGCCAACTCCAGACGCACTATCGAACATTCGCGCTCGAACTGAGTGCGAAGTCTAGGTATCGGCGAATACCTCGTCCAATGGGGGGGCAGCGCATCCTCTGGGGCGATAAAGTTATCAATGTTCGTAACAAATCGAACCGAAAGTCTTGGCCAGCGCTTGCACAGTCATACGTGGCGAACGGTGAGATAGGAGTAGCAACAGGTTTCTTCCGTCGGAAGGACATGAAACATTTTTTCGAGCAGCTTGAAGTAGAAATGGCGACGCAGCCAAGTATCGCTTTCCAATATCCGGAGTGGGAATTCAACAGCGAACAACCGGCACCACTTGAACTTGCATACGCCTTAACGGTGCACAAGACGCAAGGAAGTGAATTCGGAAAGACATTTATTGTGATTCCGCGACATTGTCGACTTCTAACACGGGAAATGCTTTACACGGCACTTACAAGGCACAAAGAGAAGGTGGTACTTCTTGTCCAAGGCCAGCTGAAAGACTTATTTCCATTTAGCTTAGATTCTGCTTCCGAAACTAAGCGTCGCATGACAAATCTTTTTGTAACCTCTCATCCTATAACCGTACAATTAGCAAATCGCAAGGTAACTCTCGATGACCGGCTGATATACCGTACCGACCATGGCGAATTAGTGCGTTCCAAGAGTGAATGGATCATTGCAGACAAATTGCATGCGGCTGGAATTAATTACGTTTACGAGCCCGAGGTAATGCTGGCCGGAAAAATGCGATGGCCGGATTTTGTGATCAGTGATGAGCGGCGTGGTGTGACATGGTATTGGGAACATCTCGGACGCATGGATCTGCCAGAGTATTGCGAGCGATGGGAAGCCAAACGCCTGGCATATGAGTCGGAGCGTATCGTTCCGATCGAAGAATTTAAGCCGGGAAAATCGGCTGGCATATTGATTACTACTCGGGAAGATCGTGTAAGTAAAGACTTGAGTGAACAGATTGCGGCGAAATTAGAGCTAATTCAACAGCCACTTTTCAGTTGAGCAGCCGGATGGCTGTTCGTCGGACGAAAATTTAGGCTCGGATGAGACAAGCGGGGAGAACACAAATATGCAGTGGGAAAAAGGAACAGAGGTGCGCCGCTTGGACAACCCTGGGAAAACAGGGGTGACGACGGGGCAAGTCAGGCCTCGTGGGGAACTGAAATATTACGGGGTTCGGTGGCAAGATGGCACAAATGACTATGTTGCTGAGGACCAGCTTGAAGAAGTAAGTGCAATTTTAAGCAAGGACCCGTATCAATTGATTGAAGCGGGACGTTACGGCCGCTCTGAAGACCTTAGGCGAAGCCTTACCCATGTCCATTTGTCAGGAAAGCTGGCCAATTTGGTTTATTCGATGGGGGTCACGAATACAGATTTCTATCCCCATCAATACAAACCATTGCTAACGCTGCTTGAGTCTCCAGCGAACGGTCTTTTGATCGCAGACGAAGTTGGATTAGGAAAGACCATTGAGGCAGGCATTATTTGGACCGAATTGCGCGCTCGGGAAGATATGAGACGGTTGCTCGTGGTTTGTCCTGCGATGCTAAGAGAAAAATGGCGTGATGAGCTTAAGCTTCGTTTCGGTATTGAGGCCAATATTGTTGACGCGAAAACGCTTGCTGAAGAAATGCAACGGGCAAGTGCTGTCGGTCCAGCGAAAGCTTGGATTGCAAGCTATCAGGCTCTACGTCCACCGAAAAGTTGGAGGCCGGGAAGCGAGCCGACCAAAAAGCAGAGTGGTCGTCAATTGCTTGCTAATCTTCTGGATACAAACTCTGAGGACGATCCACTGGTCGACCTGGTCATTTTCGACGAGGCACACTACATGCGCAACCCTGAAAGCTCGGCCAACCTCCTTGGAGAGATGCTTCAAAAGGTATCGCATAACCGAGTGCTGCTATCTGCGACGCCAATCAACTTAGCCAACGATGACTTATTTCAGTTGCTACGCCTCTGCGATCCAGATCATTTCCAATTTCCATTAAGTTTCCAAGAGATGCTTCGCGCGAATCAGCCTTTAGTATCAGCGCGTGATGCAGCACTACGAAGAGATACATCCGCTGAGGAAATCCTGAAGCATGTGCAAACTGCGGCGGAGAGCGATTTACTCTGCAACTCGCGTCAATTAGCAAGTCTTATTGCTGATCCGCCCACGGACGAGGCACTGGAAAAGCCGGAATATCGTGCTGAACTGGCAGCAGGCCTGGAACGCATTAACTTGCTGGGCCACGTAATCACTAGAACGAGGAAGCGCGATGTTCAAATAGAGCGGCCAATCCGCAAGGTACATGCTGAAAAGGTCCCAATGACAGACGCCGAGCGAAAATTTTATGAATATGTGACCGAGGTGACTCGTGACTATGCTTGGCGTCGAGGTATTTCAGACGGCTTTCTATTGGCCACACCTCAGCGTCAAGTTTGCAGTTGCCCAGCGGCTTTCGCTCGGGCTTGGTTGGGGGGGGATACCGCACTAGTGGCTGATTTGGCTGATCAAGTTATCGACGAGTACGAGGAAAATGATGAAGAGGGCGACTTGGGGGACATTAGTAGCTCTTTGAAGGACTTCCTGCTCTCAAATCGTCCACCTAATTTGAATGCTGAAGAACTTGAACGGTCGGATTCCAAGCTGAGAAGATTGGCCGAAGTGTTAGGAGCCTATTTTCTCGAAAGTCCTTCTGAGAAGGTAATTCTATTTACCTCTTTCCGTGTGACAGCGCAATACTTGAAAGATCAGCTCACAGCGATGGGAATGCCGAGCGTGCTTCTTTGGGGAAACATGGCGGAATCGAAGCAGGAGATCATCAACGACTTTCGGGAGCGTTCAGATCTGCGGGTTCTCGTAGCAACAGAGGTCGCATCCGAAGGTGTTGATCTTCAGTTCTGCCGTCTTCTAGTTAACTATGATATGCCGTGGAACCCTATGCGAGTTGAGCAGCGCATTGGTCGTATTGATCGATTAGGACAAAAAGCAAAGCTCATTCACATTTGGAACCTTTTCTATCAGGAGACTATCGACGAACGCATTTTCTCGCGATTGTTGGATCGATTGAAAGTGTTTGAACAAGCTCTTGGCGAGCCGGAGCCCAGTATCGGCCAAACAATTCAGAAGCTCGAAACCAAGCTGCTAACCGAAAAACTTACGCCGGAGCAAGAGGAGCAGGAGATCGAGCGCGCACGATTGGCACTTGAAAATGTTAGGAAGCGCCAAGAGGAGCTTGAGAAAAACGCAGCGCAGATGATGGCGCATGGCGGCCTTGTTCTTGACCGAATTACAGCCGCACAAGAGCTTTCACGTCGAGTGACCGAGCAGGACCTGATTATCTACATTCGGGATTTTTTAGTTAGGCACGCGCTAGGGCACCAATTCCAACGATTGGAGAATCCTCACGAATTTAGCATTCAATTACCCCCGACGACGGCTGTTGAACTCGAAGAATATTGCCGTCGAAATGGCATTGTTGGGCAGACGACGTTGGGTAATGGCTTGCCTCGTGCATGCCGTTTCGTGAGCAGTATCGCTAGTCCAAGTACCAAGGCGTTCGAACTAATCCATCAATTTCATCCTTTGGTACGATTTATTGGAGAGCGGCTGCGTCAACTAGATGATGCTTTCTATCCGGTTGTCGCTGTTACGGTGCCTACTTCCGATGCGCCAAATGTACCTGTCGGGGAGTACATGTTTGCGATTCGTCGTTGGACCTTCAGCGGAGTAACTGAAGAAGAGTGGTTACAGTCGGCGGTTTGTCGCTTAGCGGATTTGCAATTACTACCTGATGACGTCTCTGAGCCGCTAGTCAATCTAACGCGCGTCAGGGGCGCGGACTGGATCGAAGCACCTAACCACATTGAAAGCGAACGCGCGTGTGCGGCTTTGGATGCGTTGGATATGCATCTCGACCAAGCTTATCAGCGCGCGAAGCGCAGGAAGCAGGATGAAAACGCTGATCGACTCATGTTCCAGGTTCGTGGAATCGACCAGCACCTCGAGCGCACTTTGATGACGTTAGAGTCGGTAAAGGCGAGACACATGGCGTTGAATCGAACGGGCCTTGTTAAGGCAACGCAAGGACGTATCGACAAGCTCCGCGCGCGTATGGGGCTGAAGCGAGAGCGGGTGATGCAACGAGATCGAATTGTGCCGGACAGCGATTTGGTATGCGCGGGCCTGCTGCGCGTGGGAGAGGGCTAATCATGAAAAATTGGAAGTCAGATCTTCTCGCTATCAAGAAGAAACTTGCTGCCCAAGTGCAGACGGCGTCCGCCACAACTAATAGCAAGACTACCCCACAGGTCTCGGCGGCTACTCCAACTAAGCTAGCTGAGCGCACAGTAACATCGGCGACGCCCTCGAGCGTGCTAGCTTCTACGTCTACGCGCACAAGCGTAGAAAAGCAAAAGGTGGGGAAGCATATCGCCCAAAGAACCCACTCGCACTCACCTACGTCCGGAAAAACACAAAACACAAACTCGACGTCCACGACGCAAAAATTCGCTAATTCGGTTCAGGCTGTGCATACAAAACAGCCAGTGTGTAAGAGCGGCCACCGCGACAAGATTTTAGTAAGCGCAGCATCAAAGTCGACTGTCGCCATAGAATCGCAATCACGCGGTACTTCAGCGCCTCCAGTTCCTGCTTCAATTAGGGCACTTCGAAAGGTCTCCACTGAGCGGCAAAAACTTTTCAGAGAGGCAGCACATTGGGTTGGCAGTGGCGCGCAAACTCAGCTTTCTAGTACATCGGCGAACGCGCGTGCTATTGACGTAGTGATTGGTATTGACTTTGGTACCTCGTACACCAAGGCAGCGGTTGGTATGCTAGATAAGATCTATCCTGTCAACTGGTCAGGCGTTACAAATTGCCCAGAAGCTTTACTGCTACCGAGTGAGTACACTGCTCTTCCGGATGGAACAGTATTCCTGGGACAACGACCAGGCGCAGTCGAAGATGAGGTGAAATTAGACATCAAGCTGCCTTTTATTCACCCCCATGTTTCGATAAAGTCTGTAGCAACTGCTAGCGTGTTCTTAGCCCAAGTTTTGCGCTACGTCCGCGCCTGGGTGTACGAATTTCATAGAAAAAAAATTGGCGACGCGAAGATTCGTTGGCAATTGAATCTCGGCGCGCCTTGTAACGGTTTAGAAGATGCACGTTTAACTACGGCATTCCGACGCCTAGGCAACACGGCATGGTTACTCAGCCAACGAGGAATAGAAGTTGGCATGGCGGATGCAGTTGAAATTGCAGCGGCATGGCAGAGCGGCACAACTGCTGTTGACTTGTTCGCCTTAGATGTGTTTCCTGAATTTGTGGCCCAGATGGCCGGTTACGTTCAATCATCGCAGCGCCAGCGAGGACTACACGCACTTGCAGACGTAGGTGGTGGGACTCTGGATGTGGTCACGTTCATTGTTCATCAAGTCGACCACGAGGACACATTCCCGTTTCTCGTTCCCGAAGTAAAAAGCTTAGGCACGCACATGCTTAACCAGAATCGCATCGTAGGGGCATCTTTGGATGCTGTCATTCGAATGCCTGATGAGCTGATGCCCGTACTAGACGCCACCGCATTTGCCGCCGCTACCTCAATTGACCCCAACCATGTGAAATCGAGGGACTATATCTTTTATATGCAGATTAGTCATGTCGTGAAGAATGTGCTGGCAGTGACCAAGGCAAGGCGCTATCGCCGGTCTGAGGCCTGGGGTTCGGGCCTCCGCACATTCTTAACGGGTGGAGGTGCTAACGCTGAGGGATATAGCGAAGCGATAAAAAGAGGTGGGCTTAACTGCGCTAGTCGTATTGACCTCATTCCGTTACCGCTACATCCAAGAATTGATGACTTTAACGGGAGCGTGCAGGACTACCAAAGGATTTCAGTAGCATGTGGGCTAGCACAAGACGCCTTCTCACTGGGACGCATTATTGCAGCGAAGGACGTTGAGGACGACCGTGCTGTCGTTTCGCATACCCGCGAACGGTTGGATCGTGATGAGCTATATGCAAAATAAATTGCATTTAAGCCAATGCACATAAAAGTTGATAAGCTAATAAGAAAATGTTGGATCAGATTGAAGCAGCAATGTCCTTGTGGGATAGGTTCAAGAAATGGCGCCAATCAAGCCACGAGATCGATCAGGAATTGATTACTGTCCGGTTCTCTCGTGTTTTTGAGGCTCACGGCGTTCATCGAAATCAAATTCCCCGTTTTTTTGGACATGATTTGAAATTGGAGGATGTCCAGAGCGATGTCTCGCTCCTGCTGAAACTCGATGAGCGCCATCTTGAGAAAGTTTGTGAGCTATTTTCTGTCCGTCGGGAGTGGTTAGATGGTGCGGATAAGCAAGTGCATCCAACGCACAGCTTTTATAAGCATCCAAGCGACTTTGTTTCTTTTATCAAAAATCTACAGGCCGCAAATCCAAATGGGGAGCTAAGCGGCGTTGTAATCTCTCCTTCTGATAGCGGTGGGAAGGGTGCAGCCCTCCTAGTTTTAGAAGAAAGGATCGGATGGGTAGGACAGAAGCCCATCTTTCGCTATCACCTGTGTGATGAATGGCCGTTCTCATATTGGAAGGCACGTGCTTACTTGACGGCGTGTATTGCTATCGCATGGAAAAATGCGGTCTATATCCGAGGGATCAAAGCCAGTAGCAAAGAAATCGCCTTATTGGCTAGAGGGGAAATTCTTATGGGGTGGGAAGGCGAGGGGTTCAGCGCGATTGGATACCGTCAATGGGATCCGGAAGACATGGCCTTGTTGCCAGACAAGTTCCTCTTAGGCATTGATCCGGAACGCGGTAACTTCGGAACTCGATCTGGGCTGAAGCTTTGGCTGCAGCTACATGAGGACGGCTTTATGGACACAGGGTTGTCCATGTACAAGCAAGAGGAGGTTCGGAAGCTCTTTCAGATTGAATTGGCAAAGATCCAGGAAAAGGATTAAAAACGCTGGTTGGCTTACTTTGTTCCTTAGCCAATACTCGCTGCTGTGGCGGTCGAGCCGCGAAGGCAATTGAAAAATCTAGGAAAGGGAGGTCATCACTGTTAACGACTGAACTGCAGCCAAATAGACATTGCTTTTTTCAATTAGTTGAAATCCGCTGCCGAATAAAATCAAGATATGGATTTTCTTTCGTGAAAAAAATCAACAAGTTCTTTCGGGCCCTCGTTATGCTGGTGTAAACCATTTCTTCATTCTCGCTGTGCGAAGGAATGTAGATAATGGTGGAAGCTTCCATCCCCTTGAAGCTGTGAATGGTAGCTAATTTCATGAGGCCACTATTCATTTGAAAACTAAATTTCTTGCTGCTTCGGATTGTTTCTAGATCTCTGCGAATATGATCTGGTTTTGCGCCTTTACGGCTTGTAATTGTCTGAAACTGTTCTTCCGTCTCAAATGTCGTTTGGGTTTTATCGGTTCTTAAATCTCGTATAAGTTTGTCCAGTCTTCTGAGTAATTCAATGCTGGAAGAAACAACGCATATATCATTCGGGTGTATTTTTTCACGGCTAATAAATTCAACCATCGAGTCGAAAATTTTTCGCGATTTATCGACCTCCTCCGTAGAAGCAAGCTGAATTCCCTGCAGTACCTCCAATGACAAGGCTCCCTGCTGCTGTCCCACCTCGGCCAGATCAACATCACATTTTTTCGCAATGTACGCTTCTTGAAAATCTCTTCCTAGACGAGTGATAAGCGAGTCGTCTTTTGCTCTGTAGGATTTTTTTAATCGTACCCATTCACCAAATCCCCGAACAAGAGCTGAATCCCTCTTCGTAAGGTTCCTAGAGTAGATATTTTGGCTATCATCTCCAAAAAGGACCATTTCACCTTCGGGTTCTAAGAAGTACTTCCTTATAATCTTGATCCACTCAGGCTGATAGTCCTGAATTTCGTCAATCAGAATCGTCTTGTATCTGTATATAAGCGGCTCGCATCCGTCAAATAGCTTTTCATTTGAATAAAATTTGTCCATGTAATCATGCGCTAATCTCCAGTCGTCAGGAATTTCGAATTCCAGGCCACACCGGTTTGCTTCCTGAGTAATGAAGGCATGGTAGTTGGAAATTACAAAAAAGCCCCAAGAGAAATCGTCTCTTACGGCGTTTATCTTGTCATGAATATGATTTCGTAACGTTTTGTTATAGGTGAGTATTAGTACCCTATCTTCATGGCGTTTATGCGCATTAACAGCTCTCTGTGCGAGAACTGTCGTTTTCCCTGATCCCGCAACCCCCTTTATTTTCTGAAATCCCGGCTTGCTCGCTATCAGCTTGACTTGTGAATTGTCGTATTTGAGTTCCAGGCCTTGAGCTGCAACATGATAAGGTGGGCTCAAGTATCTCCTGAATTCCTCGTATATTTCATCATCAAACAAGGGATGTGGCTCTTTCAATGCTTTGAACAACTTGCCTATATTTCCTTCGTGGATAGATATGCCTTTGTCCCGGTTTAATTGTCTAATTTTCGTCTCAAGGTAATCCATCTTCTTGAGATATGTGTTGTGATCTATTTTTCTATTCTTGAAATCAAAGTTTAATGCATTTGTGTTTTCACGGAGAGACGCTTCTGGGGTGGAAAAGATGGTTTCTATGTCGTGTTTGTCGGAATTATGAAAGTAGACAAACGCCTTTATCGTGCCAAAAAAGCCCCGGTTTAAGACATGCTTCTCTGCTAGGCCGTTTATGTGTAAATCGAAGAGATTCTTTTTGTAACCAAAGACCTGCTGGAACGGTGAACGTAATTTATTTCCGCCACGATTCTCATGCCACGTGTTGTTCTCATCGATGTGGTAACTCTGCAGACTCCAGTCTTTGACTTCAATGATAGCGGCCCCGTGCCCCTTTTTTACTACGATAATGTCAGGTAAGTCGCCGTTAAGCATAGGCTGGTAATACACCTCGAAGTCATCGTTAAGATTGACTGTCAGCGTGTGCAAAAGGTAGAGCTCACCACTTGTAGGCTTCACTTTAAGCCGGTGGATATTTTCAAATGCAGGAAATACCTTAGCCATTTTGTATGTGAGTCTTTTTGGTAGTCATTGAAAGGCATGGGTTCTTCAGCCGGATAAGGCGTTGGCCAGGTTCCCCTAGACAGTAGTGTTTTTCTGGGTTACGAGCTACTTTGCTTGAATTGTTGAAGTAGGCGCGTAGACCTGATTCGTTCAGATGCAATGTTCAGGCAGCGAACTGTCAGGCGATAACTAGGTACCATCGCTCAGTTTGAACGATTCAACGTCTCCCGTTGTTAATTTTTCGTAAAGTTCAGCCATCTCCTCACGAGCGCGGTACACAATTCAAGCTTTATTCAGCATCTGTGTATCTGATTCGCAAAGAAAGAATCCCGAGTCTTCGAAAGCGAGGTGTAGGACGTGGCAGCTACAACCCCATCGTTCGTACTGAATTCCTGTAACGATGCCGTCTATAAGAAATCGTCTGGGGGAGCGAGCATGCATCAACACCACGACTTCACTTCCCACATCAATATCTTTTCGATCGCACCGAGCTACATATGACTTGCCATAGATGGTAAATTTCACGAGAGCAATACGAGCCAGCGGCATTCTAGACATGCTCATTCCTTCTTTCTCTGTTGTTAATTTAACTTAGAAATCGGTCGAATCAGCCTTTGCGATACGTTAGAAGCTTGTATTGAACTTCCATGTCTCACTGTAATTAGTTGCGATTGATTCGGTTGTAGCGGATTCCAACTGTAACGATCTGACCATCGGCGACGACCGCATAGCTGTCGAGGTGCTCGCTCAACTTGCTGAAAAGCGCTCCTGCGTAGCTCGCGACACGCTTTTTTGAGCGTCGGTCGAAATAGAGTATCTCGGCGCCCGCATGATCGTGCTCTCGTTGACCAAACTGGAGAAGCAAGTCCACCACGATGGGAGGAATTCCGCGTTGCTGGGCGCGAGTAGCCGCATGAGACGTCGCTTTCATTTCTCCTCTCCTTCCTTCATTACCTTCTCGGCTGCGCCCAAGACCATTTCTTTAAGAAGGACGTTTGGTGAAACCCCACGTTCTTCCGCCTTTCGATGAATCTGCTCGATAAGATCCTGCGGAATTTCGACATTCCATTCCGGCGGACGATGCATGACAAAAGTTTTGCTCTCTCTTGTTTGAACAAACCCTTTGCGACCGACTAGCCAGCGGCGCGCCTCTTCAACACTGACGAGGGACCGCTTTCCGACTTGCTCCGTCTTTAGAGGATCAGCCAACTTTGGATTAGCAGCATTGCGTACACTGCGCTCGTCCATATTTGCTAAAAGAGCAACCTCGGCGAGCGTTAAATACCCTCCGTCACCTTTTCCCAGGCCGTATACGTCGACACCGTAATCAGTATGACGATCTCCGCCATCGAGCACAGTTCGCGCCACCGCGCTTTGCACCGCATACATTGCAAGACAAGGCAGTGAGGTGTTGCAGGCGTCCAAGTAGATTTTCATGGGCGGAGTATCTATGGAACGAAAGAACATCTCGATTCGTGCATGAGGCCCATTAATGATGCTCTGGGGCCCTAGGTCGCCGGTCGGGATACCTCTTATCCCGTAGTCATACATCTCACTTACGGCCTTCCATATTGTCGAGTCCTTGAAATCCTGAGGCTCTATCCATTCCGTGTTATCGGTGCCGAGCAAACTCTCGATTTCTTTTCCGAATACTGTCAAGAACTTGAACAGTTCGTCCTGCATTTGCGGCTTCGAGAAGTTCATACCTTGCTCCTGTGATTGATGTGATGTCGTGACTATCATATGACATCCGGCCATGCATGTAAAGCATTACATCACAAATATCATATTGGCGTGGCTGTTGTTCGCGTGGTAGCAGGATTTATAGATGGTACGGTGATAGAACCCTATATTTTTTGCCAACTGACTGTCATATTGCATAATTGCCATCGTGATATAATTGTTGTAATTTTGATCACCATTCTTTGTCGCAAAATTTGAAGCGAACCCTCCTATGCCACTTCCTCTTGCTCCTGTCATTGCGGCCCTCTGCGCGGGCGGCTCGCTGGTCCCACACGCAGCCGGCGGTTTCATTGTTACGGCAGCTAGCGGGTATGTTGCCGGTACTTACCTAAGCACTACGGCAATTATCTCGATTCTGACGATTGCCACTGCCAGTGCCGGGGGCATCGCTGCCGCGCTTACAGGCGGCGCGGCAGCGCTATGGGGTTCAGCGGGCCTATTCGGCACGACGATTGGAGCGACCGGAATCAAAGGCATGCTTATGTCGGCGGGCTTGATTTCCTCCACGCCAGTTTGGATTCCAGCCGCGGCGGGCGGGGCACTTGTTACGGGAATTGGCGGTACTGGTTATCTTCTGTACCACATCAACAGATTAAAAAAGAAGGGAGAAGGTCTTATGCCGGGGCAGGAGGCGCAGTTTACGGAAAGGGACGCTAAGCTCGTTGAGAAAATCTTATTAGCCTTGCATAAGAGAGGCAGTCTTCCTGAGTAACGTGATCAGGATTTAGAGCACTGCTGTAATTTTGCGATATATACCCCCCTACAGCATATGTACAACTTTCGGGGAAGGCGTGAAGCCTTATCTCGTAGAATCGGCACCGCTCATGCGCTGAATCTATCGGCTACGTTGAACTTACCAACGCGATATCTGCGCCGTACTCAAGCATGGTCCGAGTCGAGGGCTTGGCGGCATCGATCCGTCACTTCCATCGCCCGGCTCTCCAGCGTGGCGCCATCGATGCCCAGATGGACCTTGCGTCATTGGCGCCGGTATTCAGTACCGTACTTCCTGGTCTTCCATCCCCTTCGTCGAGCATCTTGATACCGGAGCTATCGACAAGTAGATGCAAACCCGTTGTGGTTGGTACGACTTCAATGGCGACCTGCAAGGTGTTTTGCCGTCGGCTCACAGTGCTGTAGTCCGGCACCTGCCAGTCCAGGCCTGCCAACTGCAGCAAGCTCTGCGCCACCCCCATGGTCTGACGCAACGGCAAATTGAACAGGCATTTGATGGTCAGGCAGAACTGAATGGCTTCGTCACTAAAGCACGGACTCCGTTCTCGCTTGCCGGTGGCCCGGCCGTGCCAATTCATTGTAGGGTCGAGCCAGATAAGCAGCGAGCCGCGCGCCTTCAGCCCCGCGTTATACGCCTTCCAGTTCGTGGTGCAGTACTTCTGAAGATCGGGTTTCATGTGCCTAGGCTACATGAGCCCTCAATGTCGTGTCGCCTCGCCGATTTATGCAACAAATCCCTGTAGCATTAAAAATAATGATTGGTGATATTGCAATTTATCTTTGGTGTGGATAGTGTAGGTATTTTGGTTGGCTAGCTAAGACAAGAAAAGAATTTATGACAAAAACGGCATTTGAAAAGCAGTCGTCCCGACTAAAGGATCTGAAATGTCCAATTCATGGCATGCCTATGAAAAGGGATGAAGATAATCATGATCCTGATCGACCATTTGTGTTCCGATGTATTAACGCTAAGTGCGAAGTTAGAGGTGCAGCGAAGCAAGCAATTGGCCCAATTACCTTGGACGACGAATTTGCATATCTTGTTGATCCTTTTGTCGGTCAACTACCTTTGCAAACCCATAGCCAAGAAAGAGGACTACGTGCCGCCGATATCGCTTCTATAGCACTTTCAAAGATTGCATTTGTTCATCGTGTGGAAACTGGATCAGATATTGGAATAGATTTTATATGTGAACTCCGTGTCGATAGGAAGCCGACGGGAAAAATGTTTAATGTCCAGTGTAAGGCGCTACCTGTATCGTTCGATCCTGGAGAAACACTCCTTTCATTCCCAATTAAAGTCTCTACGGCAAGATATTGGCTGGAGCAAGTTAACCCAACAATTCTAATCGTTGCTGACGTGGATAGCGGCTCTCTTTATTGGCAAGATCCCGTAAAAATACTTGAAAATAGTAATAGAGAATGGAGAATCCAGGGTGAGGTGTCAATATCAGTGCCTAAAGCCAGTTCGTTTAACTGTTTTGAAGGACCACCTAAAGCTTTTGTCGACGTAGTAACACAAGGCATCGGGAGAGTTGGAAGGTCTCTACGCGAACGGCTCTATACAGTAGAAAAGATTATAGATAACGAACTAGATACAGGTGTTAATCGAGAATCGAAGGACGTGGCGCAATTATTACTTCAAAGCGGCTCACCGATTTCAGAAGCAATTAGTGTCATTAAAAACGTTACAGAGTTTCAGGGCGCAATTTTTTTGAAAATTGTATCAATGATAGCAGACATTTCCAGTACGGTAAGAAAGTTGCATGAGGATACTTTTAGAAAGCTGCACCGGGTAAGTGGGGGCAAGGGACCTTTTGAAAACGATCCAGTTTTTATAGAAGAACTCAATTTGTTGAATAGTGCGAGTGGGTATGCTGCGGCAGCAGACGTTTTTTCGAACACCGAGCAACTTAATGAAGCAATTGATTTGCTACATAAACTAGAATCGCTTCATCGGTCTGCACTCGAACGTGAACTTCAATTTGAGAAGCGCATGGACAATTTAGCGGAGCTTCACGAGAGCGGAGGCGATTGTTCGTGGGTGTGGGACGATGAGCTTTAGGATTTGAAAGATTTCTCGACCCATCTCAGATCCATGGTAAAAAGTGAAGGCCGGGCGACCTCTTAACAAGGTGGCCCGGCCTTCGGCCCGCCCCATTCCCGTATTTAGCTAAGCACTTTTCGACTACGGCCTGCTACGCCGCATTCTATCCGGCTGAGCCGGCAGGTGGTTAGCTACCAAGAGCCTTTCTCCTAATGCGTTGCAGAAGCAAAGGCTGATCCACAAGGCCTGGCAATAGCCGGAGAAAGTGAAAAGCTATTAATAGCTCGAATAAACGACCTTGGCGTGGCCGTAACGCTACAGGGTTGTAATAGTAAGACTACCAACTTCTGCGGTGTTCTTCAACGCCATCGACGGGATAACCGTGTTCTAGAAGCGCTTTTCTCGAAAGCATTTGTAACATAATACGCTCGGCTGCCCGAATACTCGCTTCTTCCTGATCGGATGCCCACGCCATTGAATCAAAGTAAGTGAGCAGGTCGCCGCTGTTGAAGTGCCCAACAACCTTGGTAATGAAAATGTTCGTTTCTGGGAATTGCATTTGGTACTCGTCCTTGAGCATCCTTGCTTGCAGCAGACAACAGAAGTCACCATTACCCAAGGCGTGCACTATCAACTTCCGTGTTGCCACCATTTTTCTTTCACGGGAGCGGCAGGAGCAGGCTGGCGACTCAACTTGACATTGGGTACAGAAATCTTTGTTTCTGAATGGAAATGTGAAGATAACCTCACCTTCGACCTTAATGAGATGAGCTCGCATGCCGTCTGCAGGTTCCTTGATCAGGTCGTAATAGACCCTGAATGTTTTTCTGCGTAGCCGCGGGCCGTATATCTCAAGAAGTTTGGTAAGCTGACTTTCCTTTGCTTGGGCGGCACCGGTTTTCCAACTACTAACGACCGATTGTTGCGTTCGGCAGACGTCTGCAATTTCCTTTTGCGTCCATCCGTCGCGTAGAGCCATCCCGATTAGTTGTTTGGTGAACCGAAATTTCTTGATGCCGTCCATATTTCTCCAAAAAGGGCGTAACAAATACGCCCGTTTCCAATTAAAACACCTGCTATTTTTTCTTCACTTGCGCAGTTTTCTGGCCATGCTGCTGAATCTGCTTTCCACGGTTTCCTTGGTTCTTGTCCAGTGTCTTATTCGTACCTGGCGTACCTTTATTTTTGTTTTTGATATCGGCTTCATGATTCGGCATAGCGTCTTCTCTTGGTAGTGGTTAAGGAACCTAGATTTTGCCGAATCGCACCGAGACGGGCCATTGATATTTTGGCGATAAATTGATGATAATCGTCGATATTTTGCGCCGGATTTGGAATTGCGTATTTCGTTGCCTGCAAGCGTCACCCTAATTCCGCTAAGGGGACACCTGTTGTCGAGGGGCGCATCATCTATACCGTAACTGAACCACAGGGTTGGACTTGGGTTTATTGCAGGAGCATGCGCTAGTCCCGCTGGACGGATATAGTACACATCCGATTAGCACAGGGATTCGCTGCCGGATTGTCGGCCCACCCCGATACTGCGCAATGCATCCCTGACGGATCGCCGACCTTAAATGGCGCTATAGAACGATGTCGGAGCATGTTTGCCACTTCTATCTATAGAAATTAGTGCATGCTTCTACGGATCAAGACTATTGCCGTCTTCTACAGCGTTTGGATAAATTTCAATTGCCATTCGATCTACAAATGACGGCATGCCCGAGCTTGGTATTCCAAACAGGTTTTCAGCAATCGTCAGCGCTTTTGCCAATCCGTCACCGTAATTTTTGACCTGTAGAGCGGCCGTTTCGCGTGTCTGCACCCCAAGGGCTACATCGGTCTTCCGGCTTGTCACGTATTCATTGAAATCAGAAAAAATACGCAACGTAAGTAGCGACATCTCTTCCAAAGCGAATTTCATGGCGAATTTTCCTATGCTTAGCTGGGGCTCTGCAAGCCCTCTCGGTTGAGATGATTGGCTGCTATCCTCTTACGAGCTCTAGAAGCTCGCGGGCATGAGCGCCTGCGTGGGGTAAACTGCTTCTTATTCAACTCTTCATCTTTGCGACTGTAATAGATCAGGCCTGCGGCGCAGAGCCATAACTGTAGTTGGCAACGCGTTGAACGGAGTGGTAATCAGAAAATTGACGATATCTACTTCCGAGGGAAGATCGCAAATCGTCGAGCAGGCGTTTCGCAGTGTCTGGTGCCCACTCCCACAATGTGCGGGCTGCCTCGGTGCCCAGATAGTGATCGCTAAGGAAGGGTTCTAGTGCAGTGGCGGCTTCGGGACCATAGGCGCTGAAGAAACCAAGCGCCGGAAGGCCCGAGGAAGTATAGGGTAGGGTGTGCGCGCTCCCCGCGTTTCCCTTAGTTTTCCCTGCCTTGTATCCTAGTTTCCTGGGGATTTCAAAGCATCGTTTACGCGCAAAACCCTTGTGGTTCCTGCACCTCATGGAATTTGCAGGGACGCCTAACATTACTCTGCCATGTAGGTTTGTAACCCTTTGATTATCAATCCCCTTCAATCTATTTGAACGATCGAAAAGCCTTTTTAAATCAGTCATCTGGTTCGTACATGGCAGAGTAGTGCTCAATTGCCCATTGAAAAATGGCATTCAGCTTAAATGAATGGCATTAAGCGCAGTATCATTTTGTGTGCTATTAGGGAAGCCTTACGCTCCCATCCTTATTGAAGGGCGTAAGCCTAGTAATTCATCGATGCCCACAAACATATATTCAAGCTTAGTTTGCGGCCGAGGCACATCAGGCGGCAAGCTGTGAAAAAATTTTTTCTGTTCATCAGCTATATCTTCGAGTTTCCAATGGAAGGCCAGTAGATTGGCAGGCGCGACACGCTTGCATATACCGAAGATGAGCTCCTGCAAACAAGAACGCTTTAATGCCAAGCCTTCTTCGTAGGAAGCGATATCCTCTGCAAGAATTTTCCAACCTTTGTTTCCGTAAAATAACTGTCCATACATGCTTTTGATCAATTCTCGCGCATGTGGTGCAAGGGCATGCAGACGACTTTCGACGCCTTTCCCGATATTTTGGGCTGGTATAACTTGGTAGACTGGATTGGTATCCCCCAAGAACTCCTTGTCCACCTTTGTTCCGTTGTAGAAGCATGCGATGAGCGCCAGTACGAACATGAACTTGTTTTCTGGTCTGCAGTGCTGGTGACGTGCTTCTCGAGCGCGCGTAAACAAGTAATGCTCATGCACCTCAGCCGCCTGATGCATTAGGACGCGCATATTATCCCCCTTCAATGGAGGACTGAAGCGCGGTTCGGCACTCAACTGACCGTCTTCGCCGAACCATGCTGAAATCACCTCACCAATAGCCTTCTCATCCTGAAGGACCGGGATCTCGGTGATGTCGTTGCGATTAAGAGCTTCCAATAGAAAACAGTTGATTTGGGCCGCCTCTTTTGCAAGCTCACCTATTCGGGCTTGCTCTAGCAATGCGCGGTTGGCAGTAATATTGCACAGCAACTCCACAGTCAGTTCACCCGCTAGTTTTTCTCGAGAACCGTGATTCAATGCCAAACTATTATCGGCAGATAGAACGTCTAGAATGACGAGCTCCGCACGAGCCTTGGAGAGCGCCTCCTCTGCCAGAAAGGGCATCCAGCTATACGGTGTCGACTCCGTCTCGGGGATCTGCTTCTTTTTACGGAGCGCGGTTTCGGCTATCGAGTATTCTCTGAAGAAGAGATGCTCTAAAGCATAAATACAATGGGCAAACGCCACGTCTTCCAGCAGCGGATACGCATCCTTGTAGACGTCGATTTTGCTCCACTCAAGCATCGCCGCAAATTTTGTTCGCAAATCGGACGGTAGAATTTCTATTAAAACCGTATGCAGTGCCATACGATTCTCGATCTGATCCTGTGCCCGATCTTCTTTCTCATCCAAAGTGGTAGCGCTCAAGTACTTGAGCGAGGTCTCTTCGAATGGTTCGACAAAGAAAAAGCCTTTATGCTGTTTCCAGTGTGTAGTCGGTAACCGGGACAGCGTGTGAGCGCGCCATTTACGCGCTCTAACGCCGTATTGCATGACGCCGGATGAGAACGCATCCTGTAGATCGTGCCCTTCCTGCGCCTCGATAGTGCCTATGATGTCTTTTGCTTCTTGGGTGGAAATCGTCAGAATGTCGGCCAATGTGCTGGCAATGGCATCTCGGGTACGGCTGTCGACCTTCGATGCCGCAAGCTTGTTTTTCCGCATGTGTCACTCGCGCAGTAAAGTAGATCAGGCTGGCGCCAGACCGGGACTGTCCAAGCGCAGCGCTGACTTGCTTTTCTCTTTCGCTTCCCCCTTGAGGAGCTCATGGGCTAGCTTGTTGACTTGTTTGTTTTCTGCCAAAGCGCGCGCGTGTTTGAGTAGGGTATCGGCCATTGTCACCGCCTCCCACTCGTCCTTTGCGGCTTGTTGATTGAGCAGGATTGTGGCCACGGCACGCGAATGCTCGATAGGACCGAACTTGTTTATAGAAGTCACCGCATGATACTGATCGTTTGCAGCGGTAAGCATCGAAGCGTATGGCGAGCCAAGGCCTTGTTTATAGGACATGATGAACTCCTTCAGTGGTGAATAACGAAGCAAGGTCAGTATGTGCCAAAGCTGTATTTTTATCGACTTTGAAACTTATGATCCGTTGGCCAGGGGGGGGAGGGCAGTGATAGTGCTGTGATGGCACTTTTTTCCATGCAATCACCCAATGAAACAGTTCCATTAGATAATTTCTGAAAAGTCCTAAAGCGAAAAGGGACCAGTTGTAGGTGGGACGCATGGCGCTCACGCCGCGCTGCAGGCATGGTTGTGACTTTGCGAGATATAGATCCCTCTGGGAACACTTACAACCGAAGATTGATGACATGGTCTACGAGCGTCTGATAGTGGTCAATCTTCCAAAATGCAGGGGGGAATAGCAACGAAAAAAAGAAAAAGTAGCTACTTTATTTTTTTACAACGATTCGTAACGTGCTGATGTGCGGTGTGCGGGTCAGAGCACCGATGTCAAATTAAATCAGCTAAAATATTTCTTCCTATAAATGCATTATTCTTGCGGCGGCAGTGGAGGGGAATGGAAGAGTTAACGATCCGGGCAAGGAATCCCAAGCGGGAATTCGCACCCGGCGAATATGCGCAGATCGGCAGGAAATACGTCTATGCGCTGCAGGACCCGACGGACCAACGCATTTTCTATGTCGGACAGGGCACCGGTAACCGGGTTTTCGAGCACCTGAAGCGCGCGGAGATCTTGCTGCAATCCCGCAAGCGGCTGAGTCCGAAATTCGAGGCGATTCACGCAGTATGGAAAAGGGATCAGGATGTATCCTTGGTCATCCTTGCTGGAGGACTGTCTGACGGTGAAGCCGATATCGTGGAATCGGCAACGCTCGATGCGTTGAATCTGTCGGCCAACGGCGAACTTACGAACGCCATATCCGCGCCGCACTCGAGCATGGTCCGAGTCGAGGACTTGGCGGCATCGGCCTATCCCTATGTCAATCCAGACCGGCCATACCGGAAGGTTCTCGTATTTCCGGTGCCGAAGAAGCGGCATAACCCGGATATCTATGAACGATGCCGCCGGAAATGGAAGGTCGCGAAGAAGCACCGTGCTCTCGGCACAGATGCAACTGCTCCCTATGCGGTGGCAATCGATAGAGGTGTCTCAGTTGGCGCTTACCGGGTCACTTCCTGGAAAAGGCTGGAAGACAAAAAGTGGGAATTTGAGGGCGAGCCGTACGAGGCTCTGCGAAAGCTGAACTGGCGGGCCATCATTCAACCGGCAATGGGCTACTGGCAGCGCGGGAATTATCTTGTGGTCGAATTCGATGGTGCCGGACACTTCCGCATCGTCCGGGGCAGCAAAGCGCGCTCATGGAAGGCTTGTGATGAACAGGCAGCCCAAGCCGAAATGGCAAAGCAAATGTGCCTGCAGGCTGAAATTGCATAGCCGAAATAGTTCTTGTAATCTTGCCCCCTCTTTCAACCTCTGACACCTGCCGTGACGCTCGAGGAAATCAAATACGCAATCATCAGCCACCGTAACGAGCTGCATGCGGAGTCGCTGCCCACTGAAGGCAAGGGCTATTCTTTCTGGCTTGGCGTTCCAGCGAATAGCAACAGGATCCTGCGCGTTTCGCAAGATGCGCCGACCGCACCGGTGAAGGTAAGGCTCGCTGTGGACAACAGGCTGCGGATTGTGCAAAAGCGCAGGCCGCAATCGGAATTCATCTTTCAGGGCGACGTTACGGCATTGCTGGCCGAAGTGGACGCAGAGATCAATTCGTACCGTCTATATCTGCAGCCCCGTTCTAACTAAATCGCACCGGCGGCACGCGACCCGTCGCCGCAGTCATTGTTGAAAAAGCTATGACTCTGACGCGCTGATCGAAGAAATTGAAGTCCATGGTGCTGAAGCCGTCATCCCATGACGTTGCCATCGTCTGCTTCCTCGGGCCTTGGGCCGAGTAGCCATATTTATGATGTGCGCCTTACGATAAGTTGATCAACAAAAGGTAAGATTAGATGAGTTCAATAAGTAAAAATGTAATTAGATTCTTTAAATTGGCTGGCATAAATAAGCGTAAGGACGTTGAATTTTTCTGGAAAAATATAGAAAAGCAGTTCGGGAACTTGGGGCGGTCTTTTAGAGAGGCCATTGCGGCGCGCTCAGACGGCCAAGCAGTAAATCCGTATGAAGTGAGAGACGCATCTCTAGAGCTTTCCCTGGCTGTGTACAGCCAATATGAAGCTGATTTTGCGTCCGGCCTTATGTCTTGGATAGAAGAGGTGGAAATTGAGGTGCCAAAGAGAGTACTCGATATTGGGTGTGGAAACGGTGTTATTGCGTGCTTTATGGCAAATCTATGGCCAGACACTCATGTTACCGGCATCGATACATCTTTAAACTCTATCCGGTGCGCTGAGGAGTTGGCAAGAAAACTGAAGCTTGGTAATGTGAAGTTCGAGTTTGGAAACGCCAAAGACTATTTTGCAAAGTACAATCAGTCGGACATCGATATGGTACTGACTTCAAAAGTGCTGCAAGAAGTATTTACAGAAGAAGTTGGTGGATTTGATTTGGCTTGCCCAGAAGATGCGTTTGATACATACGAGGAAATTGAGCGGCTTCCAGAGCTAAGCGCGAATCTTATTGAATTTCTGAATGGGGTAAAAGCCGTACTGTCTGATAACGGAAAATATATATCAGTAGACCGCTGTGGAATTCCCGCTGCCTATGTTTTTCTGTGCCGTCATTTTAAAGAGGCGGGACTCGGCCTCATTCCGGCGCGGTGCGAGAAAATAGTTGGGGAAGATGTGGGGGGATATAAGGAATCTTTCCCTTTAAGTTTTTTAAAAAAGACACCGTTGGCGGCGGAGCCGTCGACAGAAATAATTATTAGTCTCCACAAAAAAATGCTGCTTAGTGAAAAGCTGGAGTGCATCAATCCTGTTGATGGCTTTGTGGCTGAGGCGCTTTATCTAGCCATCGGAGACAAGCGGCCTGTCCATGAGGCAGAGCTCATATACAGAAATGGCTCAGGAATCATGAAGATGCATTTGTTTCATTCTGAAATATTGGCTGGGGTATATAAAACTACCAGTCGCGGAATGAGGCAGCTCGAGATCGTGCCGTTAGCGGAGGCATCTGCAGTGGTGGATGCGTATTTCAATGAAATAAGTAAACTTTCGGAATATTGTGATATAAACGAAAATGTTTCGCTAGACTCTTCTTTGCTGAACCAGCTTGGCCTTGAGGTCGTTCAGAGCAAAGCGTAATAATAAACTTGCTTTGCAAGTGGCCTATGCGAACGGGAAGAGCTAGATCGTTCTAGCGAACGATTACCTCGGTGCGCTTTCAAGGTGACAAAGGATTTAAGCGTGTCTATATTTTTGGGAATCTGCAAACACGAGGTGGTATAAGATGAGAGCTAGGAAGATCCAACGCGTTGAAATGCTTGAGTTCTATGAACACAAATTATTTTGCCCATTTTGCGGACAAAAAGTACTCGACTTCGAAAATCCTGATCATCCCGTCACGCCGTGTACTCATACCCTATTTTCAGCGAGCGATGCGGGCTTCGAGTATAGATCCGAGCGATTCGATAAACTTGTGGCAGACCAAGGTATCGCGGATGAAGAAGATGAGGATGGCTTTAACGGGTATGACAATATGACCGACCAGCTTCAAGTAACTGATGGCGTAAAGTTTGCTCAGTATGTAGGACCACCTGGGGACATGGGCGGGTATCTGGGTTTTGCGCCAATAGAAGAAGAATAGGTGGCTTAGCGACGGGATGATGCCGGGAAGGAGAAGACAACCACCAGTGAGTAAATAGGCATTCTTGCCAGAACAGCGCTGTAAATTTACAGTATGTATCCCCCTACACCGTACTTACAGCGTTTTCGTCGGTGACGGGGGTTTTGTGGACGGTCGAGTACGGTCTTTGTCCGGTCTTTTGCGGCTGTCTGGTCCAGTTCTGGTCCGCATTATCCAGTAGGTTACTGAAAAGTTTTGGTATCAATTTTGCCGTTAAGGCTTTGAAAAAAAAAGAAAAATTGGTTGATGAGTTCTCGGATCCCGCCTTCTGGTACAGGTTCTCATAATCCGTTGGTGCCGTGTTCGACTCACGGGAGGCCCACCAGAATAAAGAAAGCCAACCTGTTAAAGGTTGGCTTTTTCATTTTCCAGGGTGGCTACAGTCTCTTATTAAAGAACGCTGCTGCCAAGGTCAGGGAAGGACCCGCCATTTGTCGCCCTCTCTGGCAAAGATATATTTCAACACCAGACCTTTTCCAGCTTGCGAGGCCACTCCGCATTTGTACGCGTTCTCACCCGCATTTTCGCATTCGGTTTTTCTTGCTTCTGCGCGCATCCTTGCCAGATCCCCTAGCAGCATCTTCGTTGGTCCGAAATCATTCAGGGTGTCGAAGATTTCTGCTTCCGTTGGCTCGCCTTTCCCGCAGGCGGTCAGCATCAGCAGCAAAACCATGACAGCGGCGTGGAGTCGGTGAGGGTGACGATGTCCTGCTGTCATGGTCGGTCGGTATCTTGCGCAGCGTGATTGATCGGGCGGTGCCGGCCTTTCCGGCTTATCGTTGAACCGCAAGGAATTAATGAAAACGGTATGGAGTGCTGCCGTCATTTCCCGCATTCGTCTGCAGCACGATGGCATATGAACCGTCGGAAGCTACAACCCCGAAACCGGCGCGCTCAGCCTGACTAACACGGTCATTAACAGTAAGGAATGGTGTACATGCTTTGACGTGCGGAACTACCGCCGAAGCCGGCACTGCATGCCGGCCATGACACTCCTGCAGCGATTACAGCCTGGCAGCCGTCACGCTTCCTGCCGCCGTGCACTCCTGCCGTGTAGCGTCCAATGACCAGGTATTGGCGGACAGTTCAGCATAGGTGCCCGTGAACTTTCCGGCTGAAGCATCAAGGATGCCGTTCAGCCGGAAATAGCCTTCCGTGTAATAGGTGAGCTGGGAAGTCGTCATTGATACCGCAAGCGGATCCAGGTTCGTCAGGCTGACCGCGCCGGTGTTCGGGTTGTAGCTTCCGACGGTTTGTATGCCGTCGTGCTTCAGAACGAAAATGCCGCGGGACGCATCGATGGCAATCTGCACGATGACAGACTCGTTGCCGGTATTGATTTCGCAGGAGATGCTCGCGTTATTGGCGCTGACGGCGGAAGGGATGCGATAGGACGTCACGTTCGTGGAAAGCTGGTAATTCGCGAAGGTGCCCGCCATTTCATTTGCCAGGTCCTGGTCTACGGCGGTCACGATAGTCACATTCGCGGCGTCGCCGGCCCATTCGACCGCTGTCTTGCCGGTCGTGCCCAATGCCTGGCCCTTCACTGCCGCCGCTGCCAGCAGCAGCGTGTTGCTGGCCTGGCCGCCAAGGAGGGAATCGCCCTGGTCGAAGTCGATCACGGCCTTGACGACCACGGCCGCCGGCCGGACTTTCGAGTAATCGGGGACGTAGCTGTCGAATTCGGCCCTGGACACGGTGCCGTCATTATTCGTGTCGGCCAGAACGAACTCCGCCGTGGTGAAATGCGTGATGCGGGCAGCAGGCAGGCTGGAGGATGTCACCGTGGCGCCGCTGCCGGCAGCTTGCGTTACCTGGGCAAGCGTGCCCAGGGCAGAGGCAATCCTGATCGTGCTGCCCTTGCTGGCGACCAGGGTAAGGAAGCCGGGGGCGAGGTCTTTCGGAATGGCGATGGTGTAGTTGCCCTGTGCATCGGTCTCGGTGGAGCAGAGCGCGGCGCCGGCCGCATTGCGTGCCTGCACGCCATCGGAGAAAAGACAGACCTGCGCCCCCGCAATCGGGCCATCGCTGACCAGCCCGCTCAGCGCAATGGCGTTGTTGCCTGTCGCGCCGGAATCGGACGCATTGCTGCCACCACCATTGCTGCTACTGCCGCCGCAGGCGGCCAGGAAAAGGGGAAGAATGGCGATGGCTGCTTTATGCATGGATTTCCTCAATCGGATTGGCAAAAAAACTGTTGGCTTGAACAGCATCTGGCAATGCTGGACGATATTGTCTTTTGTTAATCCTAGGGCTTGAGGGATAGAACATCCATAGGATGGATGTTCTATCAGTCCAATTCGGCAAGCACGTTTCTTAATGCGGTTTTATTCGAAACGCCTAATTTCCTGTAAGCCGAATGCAGCTGATTGCGAATCGTGGCGGGAGATATATCGAGTCTTCTTGCAATTTCCTTGTACGTCAATCCCTCGGCGGCAAGCCTGGCGGCGCGGTATTCCGCCGTTGAAAGCGACATCTGCTGATTGCTTTTTTCGGTAATGCTCATGCAGATCATATTTTCCTGCAGGGTCGCCTTTATGCAGATGGCTGCGCCAACAAACATCTTTTCATTATTGCGTCTCAGGGAGTCGACCAAAATGCGCGGCAGAAGCGGCGGCGTCCATTCTTTCCATTCGAGCTGCATTAGCCGGATGACCTCCGGTTCCACGAAGTGCAGACAGCCGTCGGGCGTGGCCAATGCAGCCGCATTGACATCCGTTGAAGACGAGGGAGAAACATGGAGGCGCGCATTGATCCTTCTGGCTTGAAGGATATGGGGCAGCAGCATGTTCGCCGTATGGGCGTCTTTTTCGGCGTAGGCATTGCCTTTCGCCGCGCGCCACAGCGCGATCGTGGGCGCCGTGTAAGCCGTTGTCCGGGCGGAGACGAAAGTCAGGGAATGGGCGGTTTCGTACTTGCGGCAATAATCCAGTACGTGCAGATCGGAAACGCCCTCTGTCAGGTTGGCAATGACGCTCTTGCCACGCTCGGCCAATGCTTTTTTCAACACGAAATCCCGGCTGCTCAGCGCGCCATTCCTGTTCAGGCTTTCCGTTCCTATGGCCTTTGGCCTGTCCAGCATTTTTTCGACAGGCGCGTCGTGAAGGTGAATTGACTGGATGATGAATTTCTGCTGCTGTGCCGCGGAAAAATCGACGATTACCGCAGAGTCGAATTGCAGCACATTCTTGAATTTGTCGAGCGCATACTGGTTGAAGTCCGGGCTGGTGCAATGTTGCGCACTGTCATAGATGTCAAGAAGAAGGGTCGCGTGGCTCTCCATTTTTTTCTAAGACGGTTTTATGGAAATGAATTAAAAATTGATTAGTGGAAACTGTTCAGAATATACTTTTAGTATAGTTGAAAATATGAAATAGGTTGTATAAATAAAAGCCTTTATTCCTGAAACAATTGCACTGTGATTTGTGCCATGTTTTCATGCCCGAATTCCGGCAATTCGCTTGCGGAATAAATAGTTGCCGCTCAAGAGATAAAAACCACTTTCGCCGTCTTTTAAAGAGTCGTGTTCATTGCCCATCTGCCTTCCATGTTTTTAAGGATAAGCAATGCAGGGTGCCAGCTTCGCCGTATGCTGCGCCTGAATCCGCCATGGACGATAGAGAAAACCAGTTGTTGAAAAAAAGAATCCCATTGCAGGCGATGGCGCGCAAGGCATCTATTGCAGCGCCTACCGCAGCAATGGCAGTGCAACCGCCGTTCAAAATCTCTTCCTCCGGCGGCGCATATGTCAGCATCCATACTGACATTCGTCGCGCCAAGCCTCAGCATGCCGCTTAACTTCAAAAATGCGAGGCAGACGGAATTCCATGGCGAGTTCGATTCGGGAGGGCGCAATGAAAAACACTAATCTTGTCCATTGCGCAGTGGTCAATCGATGATTTTTAATCGTCATTTGATACGTCAACGCCTTATTTATAACGATCAAGAAACACGATGTATCAGTCGATGAGCGAAGGACATACCTGCCAGAACCGCATCCTGGCCAGGCTGTCCGCTGAGGATTACGCCAGAATCGCGCCGCAGCTTGAACTGGTGAAAACCAATCTGAAGGATGTCCTCTACGAGCGCGGCCGGCCGATTTCCTATGTGTACTTCCCCTGCAGTTCGGCGCATTCCAACCTCATCATGCTGGAAAACGGCTCGGCAGTGGAGGTCGGTACGGTCGGCAATGAGGGCTTGTCGGGGGTGGAATTGCTGATCGGCGCCAGCACCGCCATCGAGACCGGCATTTGCCAGGTCGCAGGCACCAGCCTGCGCATGAGCGCGCAGGACTTCCGGGCGGCGGTGCAGGGGAAAACCGCGTTGCGGCTGCTGGCGGAACGGTATTTCCACGGTTATCTGTCGCAGGTATCCCAGTCGGTCGCCTGCAATCGCATGCACACCATCGTGCAGCGCTTCGCGCGCTGGCTGCTGATCATGCATGACCGTGTGCGTGGCGAGGAATTTTCCCTGACCCAGGAATTCCTGGCGACCATGCTCGGGGTGCACCGGCCCAGCGTCAGCATGGTGGCAGGGGAGTTCCAGAAGGCCGGGCTGATCGAATATACCCGCGGCCAGATGAAGATCATCGACCGCGCGGTGCTCGAAACGATGTCCTGCGAGTGCTATGGCATCGTGCGCTCGCAATTCGAGAAGGCGCTGGGAACGCCGCACGGTTGATTACTGTCGCTGTGCTTGACTCAGAGCAATGCGCCGGCGGCCCGGACGCACTACATTGTTGATCATTTGTCATGCCTGCTGGCGTACGACGATAATAGTCGTCGTTTAGCGAACACGCGCCGCGTCAGCGTCGTCTGCATCTGATCAACCTGTTTCGAAAAGGACCTTCCATGTTCAAGCCTTTAGCCACCGGATTTCTGGCCGTCAGCCTGCTGTTTTCCGCTTCCGGTTGCACCACGCTCGCCGATGCCCGCGCCGGGCAGGGCACGGGCGAGGTGCGCATCTACGATGCTTCCTGGGACAAGGTGTGGAACACGATACCCGTGGTGCTGAAGGATCTCGGCCTGAAGGAAGAGGGCTTTCACAAGGGAACCGGCTATGTGGTGGCGCAAAGCACGCTGCCCATGCTGAGGTCGCTGCCGGGCGTTGGCGTGGGCGAGAACATCGCCATCTTCGTCGACAAGGCCGATAGCCCGAACCGGACCAAGGTGGAAGTGGTGGCAAAGAACAAGTTCTCGGTCGATGCCTTCGCCAACAAGTGGGAAGGCAAGGTCCACGAGCAGCTGGCGACCAGGCTGGCGCGCTGATTTCCGAGGCAGCCGGGACACCGGCTGCCGACCTCGTCAGGCAGCGGGCGCCCCGTCGGGCGCGGCGCCATCGGCCCCGGTTCAGCCGGCCGCAACGCCCGCCAGTTCCCCGATCCGGGCATCCGTCATGCCCACCGCCCGCGCGGTGTCGCTGATCTGCTTCCACGTTGCCTTGTCTACCGGCGTGCCGTGCGCGCTGCGCTCGGCGCGCCGCGCCAGTTCCGGTTCGCCCGGCAGCAGCACCTCGTCTACTCCTTGCGCCCGGCGCGACGCCTTGAGCCAGGCGATGAAGGCGTCGGCCTCGCCCTCGGCATCGGGGGCGTCGAAGGCGGTGGGGCTGACGATGACGGACATCATGCAGTTGATGATGGCGCTGTTGGTCATCAACGTGCCGTCATGGGTGGTGAAGCCGCCGGACAGCGCGCCGGCAAAGATCTCGCACATGGCGGCCATGCCATAGCCCTTGTGCCCGCCGAAGGGCAGCAGGCTGCCGCGCGGGTCTTCGTGCACGACGCGCGGCTCGTTGCTGGGCTGGCCGGTGTGGTCGATCAGGCTGTCGGGCGGCACCTGATGCCCCTTGTTGTAGGCCACGCGGGTCTTGCCGAAGGCGATGCGGCTGGTGGCGAAGTCCAGCACCAGCGGCGGCTTGCCGGCGCGCGGGAAGGCGGCGCAGAACGGGTTGGTGCCGATGCGCGCATCGATGCCGCCAAAGGCCGCCACCAGCGGGTCGCCCGCCACGTTGACGAAGTGGAAGGACACCATGCCGGCCTGCGCGCACTGCTCGGCCCAGTGGCCGATGCGGCCGATGTGATGGGCGTTGCGCAGGCCCACAGCGCAGATGCCGAGCTGGCCGGCGCGGGCAATGCCGGCCTGCATCGCTTCATGCGCCACCACCTGGCCGAAGCCGCGTCCGCCTTCCACCGTCAGCACCGCGCCGGCATCGCGCGCGATCCGTGCATGCATGTTGAGCTTGAGCTCGCCGTCCTGCAGCGAGCGCAGGTAGCGCGGAATCATGCCGACGCCATGCGAATCATGGCCTGACAGATTGGCCTGCACCAGATGGTCGGCCACCAGCCGCGCTTCGGTCGGTTCGCTGCCCGCCTGCTCCCATAGCGCGCTGACCAGCGCATGCAGGCGGCTGGCGTCGATCAGGATCTCGGTTCCGGTGGAAGTGTCCTTGGCATTCATTGTCTCTGTCTCCTTGTTTGTTATGGCGTACGCAGCGCCGGCTTCGGCGTCGCGGCAGGGCATCATAGAGGGGGAAGCGGCGCAGCGGCAAGCCGGCGCCGGACGTGCTTGATCAAACCGGCGCGCTGGCGGTGACGGTGATGGGGAGAGTGGAGAGTGGAGGCGCGCGGGACTGGCGGCGCGCGCCGGATGCGGCAATGGGGATGCCGCGCCTGGGCAGGGCTTGACCTGGCAGGGAAGGCCAAGGCCCGTGTCCGCAGCCTGCATGGGCGGCGCCCGGGCGCCGCCGCGTGGCTTAGCCCGGCTGCCCGCCGGCCTGCATTTCCTGGAAGCCGGCGGCGGCCTGCTGCACGTCGGGCGGGAATTCATCGAATTCCTGCACCTGGCGCACTTCGATGATTTCATTGCCCGACGCCGGGCAGCGGCTGGCCCAGGCAATCGCTTCCGCGCGCGACGCGACCTCGATCATCCAGTAGCCGCCCAGCACTTCCTGCACGCCGGGGAAGGGGCCATCGGTGACCCTGGGCGTGCCGCCTTCGAAGCTAACGCGGGCGCCGGCGGCCGGCGGATGCAGGCCGTTCAGGTCGCGCAGCACGCCGGCTTCCTTCAGCGCCTCGTTGTACTTCATCATGGCTTCCACGGCCTTGGCATCGGGCATGGTGCCCGCGGCGGCGGTTTCGTAGCCCTTGGGGATCATCAGCATCATGAAACGCATGGCGGTAGTCCTTTTGAAGGTTGAGCGGGATGAATCGACGGCGCTTCAGGCGGGGACGAGGACCATCCAGCCCAGACCGTAGCGGTCGGCCAGCATGCCGAAGCGGGAAGAGAAGAAGGTGGGCGCCATCGGCATGCGGATCTGGCCGCCTTCGGCCAGTGCGGCGAACAGGCGTTCCGCCTCGGCGTCGCTGGCGGCGTTGAGCGCCAGCGAAAAGCCGCTGAAACCGGTCGTGCCCGAGCAGTTGCCGTCGGAAACCATCACCGTGCTGTCGCCGATGCGCATGCTGGCATGCATGATGCGGTTTTCCGAGCCGGGCGGCAGCATGCCGGGCGGCGGAGGGGCGGGGCTGTCGCTGTAACGCATGAGCTGCGTGATTTCGGCGCCGAGCACATCGCGGTAGAACATCAGTGCTTCTTCACAACGGCCTTCGAAAAACACATAAGGCTGGATCTGCATGGCATTTCTCCCGTTGGCTTGATGGATGCTGCCGGATGGCGCTCCTGGCTGGCAGGACAACGAAGTCCGGTTTGTTTGCCAATGCGCCTGCAGCGGGGTCGAGTATAGCAATTCACTTGCATTATGCAAGCGTGTTAAGATCTTATGCATGAAACGTGCTGAAAACAAGTCGCATTGTCCAGTCAATTTCGCCTTGGAAACCTTTGGCGATGCCTGGTCGCTGCTGATCGTGCGCGACATCGTGTTCTGGGGCAAGCGCACCTACAAGGAATTCCTGGCGTCGGACGAAGCCATTTCCACCAATGTGCTGGCGGCGCGGCTGGCGCATCTCGAGCAGCGCGGCATCCTGGTGCGCGAGCCGCATGGCAGCGACCGCCGGCGCGAGGTCTATACGCTGACGGAGAAGGGGCTCGGGCTGATCCCGGTCCTGCTGGAGATGTCGGGCTGGAGCGCCCGCAACGATCCCGACACCACCGCGCCCCAGGCCTTTGTCGATGCGGTGTATGCCGACCGCGCCACCATGTTCGCCGCGGTGCAGGACGCGGTGCGGCGCGGCGGCTCGCTGTTCGGGGAAGGCGGCCTGCTCAGGCGCCCGGCGTGATGTCGCCGGCGCTGCCGCTGCGAGCGGCGCGCCAGGCGGCAAGCGCTTCCTGCGCATGCTGTATCGACGGCAGCACCCGCACGCCAGCCTGCGGCTGCAGCCGCTCGACGCCGGCGCCGCCGGCCCAGAGTTCGACGCCGTCCGGCAGCAGGGCGCGCAGTTGCGCCAGTTGCGGCGCCACCTGGCGCAATGCGTAGGCGCCGGAAAACGAGAGCGCCACCACGTCCGCCTGCTGCGCCCGCGCCGCCATCGCGATGTCGAACAGCGGGGTCTGGATGCCCAGCGAGATGCAGGAAGCGCCGTCCAGCGCCAGCAGCGCTTCCACCATCAACAGGCCCAGTCCGTGCTGCTCTTCGGGCACCGTGGTCAGCAGGATGCGCGGGCTGCCGGCCTGCTGCGCCGGCAGGGTGGCGATCGCCTGGCGCAGCAGGGCCTGCACCTGTTCGGTGTACAGGTGCTCTTCAAAGATCTCGAATTCCCCGCTCATCCAGGCCTCGCCCACCGCCCGGTTCAACGCCGGCAGCGTCTGGATGACGAAGTTCTGCAGGCCCTGGCGCAGCATGGCCTGGTTGAGGGCGCTGCGCAGCTGCGGCACGTCATGGCCTTTCACCAGCGCCAGCAGTGGCTGCACGAACGGATCGGCGGCTGCCGGCTGCCGTGCCGGCGCGGCAGCCGCCGCGCCCAGGGCCTGCAATTCCTCCTCGCTGGCAGCCATCAGGCGTCCCGGCCGATGGCCCTGGTCCATCAGCCGCTTCAAAAGCCGCAGCCGGTCGACCTGGACGGCCGGGTAGAGCCGCTCGCCATGGGCGTCGCGATCCGGCCTGGGGAAGCCGTAACGCCGTTCCCAGACGCGCAGGATGTCCTTGGACAATCCGGTTTCCCGCTCCGTCGCCGTAATGCCTAGCGCCGGCCGCAGCTGCTGTGAAGAACTCATTTTGTCCTGGACAAATTGTTGACAAGAAATTGGGTCCTGTCTATATTAGCCAGCGTCAACAGGCTTGTCCATGACAAAAAAAGTTTCCAGGTTTCCAGATCATTGCATCCGGATGCTTGCTCGACACGTATAACAATTTGAAGATCCGCCGGATTCCGCGCCGTCTAGTGCATGGAAACGTCGGGCTATTGCTGCAGCCCGTTTTGTCATGGACAAACTGGGAGACGAAGGTCGAAAGTCGATTACTTTAATGACGAGGGAGCGAGCATGGACCACACGATGCCAGGCCGGCCGGCGCAGGCCGGAAACGGGCGGTAGAGGCTGAATGCGGCCGCAGGCGCATAGCGGTGGTGGGCGCCGGCATCGCGGGCCTGGCAAGCGCATGGCTGCTATCGCAGCGCTACCAGGTGACGCTGTACGAGGCGGGCAATTATCTGGGCGGCCATACCAACACCGTGGATGTGAAGGTCGATGGCATCAGCCATCCGGTCGACACCGGCTTCCTGGTCTTCAATCACCATACCTATCCAAACCTGACCGCGATGCTGGACCACCTGCAGGTCGACAGCCTGGCGACCGACATGTCGTTCGCGGTCAGCCTGGACCAGCCCGACCTGGAATGGGCCGGCAGCAGCCTGGGCACGGTGTTCGGGCAGAAGCGCAACCTGCTGCGGCCGGCTTTCTGGCGCATGCTGGCCGACATCCTGCGCTTCAATCGCCACAGCGTGGCCTGGCTGCAAGCCCATCCGGAGGGCCGCATGACGCTGCGCGACTTCCTGCGGGAAGGCGGCTATTCCCGGGCCTTCGCCGACTGGTACCTGCTACCCATGGCGGCGGCGATCTGGTCCTGCCCGGCGGGACAGATGCTGGACTATCCGCTGGCGACCTTCGTGCGCTTCTGCCGCAATCATGGCCTGCTGCAGGTGTTCGGCCGGCCGCAGTGGCGCTCCATCGTCGGCGGCGGCAGGGAATATGTGCGCAAGCTGGCGGCCGGCATCGGCCATGTCCGGCTGGCCACGCCGGTACGTCGGGTGCGCCGGGTCGAATTCGGCGCGCTGGTGGAAACCGACCATGACTGCCGGCTGTTCGACGACGTGGTGCTGGCCTGCCACAGCGACCAGGCGCTGGCGCTGCTGGGCGCCGACGCCAGCGCCGATGAACGCCGCCTGCTGGGCGCGATCCGCTATCAGCCCAATCGCGCCGTGCTGCATACCGATCCGCGCCTGCTGCCGCGCAACCGCGCGCTCTGGTCGGCCTGGAATTACCAGGCCGCCAGCGATGCGTCCGGCGCGGCGCCCGTGGGCGTGTCCTACCTGATCAACCGGCTGCAGCCGCTGCCCTTCGACACGCCGGTCATCGTGACCCTGAATCCGCGCCGCGAACCGGCTGCGCACACCGTGCTGGCGGAGTTCGATTACGCCCATCCGCTGTTTGACAGCGCCGCCATCGCGGCCCAGGAGGAGCTGGCGCTGCGGCAGGGGCAAGACGGCATCTGGCTGTGCGGCGCCTGGAATGGCTACGGCTTCCATGAAGACGGTTTGAAATCGGCGCTGCGGGTGGCCAATGCGCTCGGCTGCCATGCGCCGTGGCAGGAAGGCGCGGCGATGCAATCCGCCCCGGTGGAACAGGCGCGCGCGGCATGAAGCCGGCGCCGCGCCTGTTCATGGGCCAAGTGATGCACCGTCGCCTGCGGCCAGTGGCCAACCGCTTCGTCTACCCGGTCTGCTTCTGCCTGCTGCCGCTATCGGCGCTGGAAGCCAGCGCCAACCGGCTGTTTTCCGTCAACCGCTTCAACCTGCTGAGCTTTCATTACGCCGACCATGGCGCGCGCGACAGCAGCCATCCGCTGCCATGGATACGCGCGCTGCTGGCGCAGTCGGGTCTCTATGCCGACGGCGAAATCTGGCTGCAATGCTTTCCGCGCATGCTGGGCTTCGTGTTCAATCCGGTCAGCTTCTGGTTCTGCCATGCGGCCGATGGCACGCTGGTGGCGGTGCTGGCGGAAGTCAGCAACACCTTCGGCCAGCGCCATCGCTACCTGCTGGCCCATGACGACGGCAGAGCGCTGGCCGAGGGCGAAACGCTGCAGGCGGCCAAGACCTTCCATGTCTCGCCGTTTCTCGCAGTGCAGGGCCACTACCGCTTCCGCTTCTACTCCCGCAGCGTGAACAACGCGCCATTCTGGCGGCTCGCCCGCATCGAGCATGCCGATGCCGCCGGCGACCTGCTGCATACCGCCTTGTCCGGCCAGGCCGTGGCGCTGGACGCGCCGGGCGTGCTGCGTGCGGCGCTTTGTTATCCCTTCATGACGCTCCTGATCGTGCTGCGCATCCACTGGCAGGCACTGAAGCTGTGGTGCAAGGGCGCGCCGTTTTTCCGCCAACCTCCTTCTCCGCTCAACGACAAACAACCATGACCACTCCGGACCATATGCTCAGCCTGCCCGCCGCCATCGGCGCGTTGCCGCGTAGTGCTGCTGTCCTGCTGAAGATGCTGGAAAACCTCCGCCACGGCAGGCTGGACATGCGCCTGCCGGATGGCGGGCACTGCTGCTTCGGCGACGACCAGGCCGGGCCGCATGCGCATATCGAGATCAGCGACTGGCGCCTGTTCGACGAGGTGCTGGCGCGCGGCGACATCGGCCTGGCCGAGTCCTATATCGCCGGCGACTGGCACAGTCCCGACCTGGCCGCGCTGCTGACGCTGCTGGCCAGCAACCGCGACGCGCTGGCCCATGCGGTCTATGGCCAGTGGTGGCGCCTGCTGGCTGCGCGCCTGCGCCACCTTGTGCGCGACAACAGCCGGGCCGGTTCGCGCCGCAACATCATGGCCCACTACGACCTGGGCAATGACTTCTACAGTCTCTGGCTCGATCCCACGATGAGCTATTCCAGCGCGCTGTACGAGGGCGATGCCGCCAGGCCGCTGGCCGAGGCGCAGCTGGCCAAATACCGCCGCATCCTGCAGCGGCTGGGCGCATCGCCCGGCCAGCGGATACTGGAAATCGGCTGCGGCTGGGGCGGCTTCGCCGAAGTGGCGGCGCGCGAGGCGGGCGTCGAGGTGGTGGGCGTGACGCTGTCGCCGGCGCAGCTGGAATATGCGCAGGCCAGGATGCGGCGCGCCGGCCTGGACGGCCAGGTCAGGCTGCTGCTCTGCGACTACCGCGACCTTGGCGGCGAGCAGTTCGACCATATCGTGTCGATCGAGATGTTCGAGGCGGTGGGCGAGCGCTGGTGGCCTTCCTACTTCAACGCGCTGCAGCGACTGTTGAAGCCGGGCGGCCGCGCCGTAGTGCAGAGCATCACCATACGCGACGACCTGTTTGCCCGCTATCGGCGCGGCACCGACTTCATCCAGCAGCATGTCTTCCCCGGCGGCATGCTGCCCAGCCCGTCGGCCTTTGCCAGGCAGGCCAGCCGCGCCGGGCTGGCACTGAGCGACAGCCATGCCTTCGGCCCGGACTATGCGCGCACGCTGGCCGCATGGGCGCAAAGTGTGGAGCAGCGCTGGACCGAAGTCGCCGCACTGGGCTTCGACGAGCGCTTCCACCGCGTCTGGCGCTTTTACCTGGCCTACTGCGAAGCCGGCTTCGACAGCGGCTGCACCGATGTCATGCAGTTCGAGCTGCGGCACGCATCATGAACGGCTGGCCGGCAGCGGCTATTCTGCGCGCTCCATGGCGCCGTGCGGTGACGGCCGCCGTCGCCGCCTGTGCGCTGCTGTGCGCGAACGGGCCGGCGCTGGCCCTGCCCGATGCACTCCGCGACAATCCCGGCGTTGCGCCCGGCGCCTGGACCCGCTGGGGCAGCGGCGAAATGCGCTGGCTGGGCATCGCCTTGTACGAAGCCACGCTGTACGTGGCCGGCAATGATGCCGGGCAGGCGCCGCTGGCCCTGCGCCTGGCATACCGGCGCGACATTCCCGGCGTGCGCCTGGTGCAGGCAAGCATGGAGGAAATGCGCAGGCTGGGCGCCGATCCGTCCCGGCTGCCCGAGTGGGAAGCGCAGCTGCAGCGTCTGTTCCCTGATGTGCGCAAGGGCGACAGCATTACCGGCGTGCGCATTCCCGGCCAGGGCGTGCGCTTCTTCCACCAGGACCGGCTGCGCGGCGAGTTGGCCGATGCCGAATTCGGCCGCTGGTTCTTCGCCATCTGGCTGCATCCGGACAGCCGCAACCCCGGCTTGCGCAGCCAGTTGCTGCAAGCGCCGCGCAAACCTTCATGAGCACCGCGCCCGGCCTGCGCCAGACGCTGTGCTACGGCGCGCTTGGACTGCCGCTGGCGATGGCGGCCCTGCCGCTGTATGTCCACCTGCCGCAGCGCTATGCGCAGGCGGGGCTGTCGCTGGAACTGCTGGGCGGGCTGCTGCTGGCGGCGCGCCTGGCCGATGCCGGCATCGACCCGCTGCTGGGCGCCTGGACCGACCGCATGCCGCGGCGCGGCCCGCCGCTGGCGCTGGCGCTGGCAATGCTGGCCGGCGGCCTGTTCGGCCTGATGCACCCGCCGTCACAGGGCGCCGCCGCCTGGCTGCTGCTGTTCATGCTGCTGACCTTCCTCGGTTTCTCGCTGGCCACCATCGTCCACCAGAGCTGGGGCACGGAAGTCGGCGGCACTGCCGCCGGACGCACCCGCCTGACCGCCAGCCGCGAAGGCTTTGGCCTGCTCGGCATAGTGCTGGCGGCAGCGCTGCCGGGGCTGCTGTCGGCCGACCTGGCGCGCGGCCTGTCGCTGCTGGCCTGGCTCTATCCGCTGCTGGTGCTAGGCGCCGCGCTGCTGGCCTGGCGCGGTGCGCCGGCGCTGCCGGGGCGAGTTGCCGTGGCGCCGGCGCGCCTGGCCGCCGGCATGGGCCAGGCATGGCGCAATCCGCGCTTTGCACGCCTCTTGGCAGTGTTTGCGGTCAATGGCATTGCCGGCGCGCTGCCGGCCACGCTGGTGCTGTTTTTCGTCGCCGACGTGCTGCAGGCGCCGCAATGGAGCGGGCCGCTGCTGGCGCTGTACTTCCTGGCCGGCGCGCTCGGCCTGCCGCTGTGGGTCAGGCTGGCGCGACGCCTGGGCCGCATGCGCGCCTGGACGCTGGGCATGCTGCTGGCGGCGGCCGCCTTCGCCGGCACGCTGGGCATCGCCGCGGGTGACGTGGCGCTGTTCGCCCTGGTATGCCTGCTGTCGGGCCTGGCGCTCGGCGCCGATCTGGCGCTGCCGGCGGCGCTGCTGGCCGACATCGCTGAGGCCGACGCCGGCGCGCGGCAGGCGCATGGGGCTGGCGCCTATTTCGGCTGGTGGAACCTGGTGGCCAAGCTCAATCTGGCGCTGGCCGCCGGCATCGCCCTGCCGGCGCTGGCATGGCTGGGTTACGCGCCCGGCGCCACCGGGCCGGCCGCCCGCGCCGCGCTGACCGGCGCTTATTGCCTGTTGCCGCTGGCGCTCAAGCTGCTGGCCGCCGCGCTTGCGTGGCGCTGGCGTAGATTACTGGAGATCCGGACATGAAAAAACTGCTTGCCACCGCTTCCCTGTGCATGCTGCTGGGCGGCTGCGCCGGCGTGCCGGTCGCGCATTACCAGGCGGCCCAGCCGGTGCTGGACCTGCCGCGCTATTTCAACGGCACCGTGGATGGCTGGGGCATGTTCCAGTCGCGCTCGGGCGAAGTCGTCAAGCGCTTCCATGTGGTGATCGAGGCCAGCTGGACCGGGCGCGACGGCGAACAGGTGGGCACGCTGGATGAACGCTTCAGCTGGTCCGACGGCACCACGTCGCGCCGGGTATGGACCATCCGCCGTGACGGCGAGCGCGGCTTTACCGGCCGTGCCGGCGATGTGGTCGGGCCGGCGCGCGGCGAAACCGCGGGCAATGCGCTGCACTGGCGCTACGTGCTGGCGCTGCCGATCGATGGCAGGGTGTGGAACGTGGATGTCGACGACTGGATGTTCCTGGTGGACGAGAAGGTGATGCTGAACCGCTCGGCGGTGAGCAAGTTCGGCATCCATGTCGGCGACGTCACCCTGAGCTTCATGAAGCGGCCGGCGCCATGAACCCGGCAATCACCGACTGGCGCGGCAGGCGGGTCTGGCTGCTGGGCGCATCCAGCGGCATCGGCGCGGCGCTGGCGCGGGCATTGCTGGCGCGTGGCGCCAGGGTGGCGCTGTCGGCACGCAAGGAAAGCATGCTGCAGCAGCTTGCCGGCAACGCGCCCGACGCGGCCGATGCGCTGGTGCTGCCATGCGACGCAGCCGATCCGGCCAGCCTGGCGCGGGCCGCTGCCTTCCTGGTGGATCGCTGGGGCGGCGTCGATGTGGCGGTCTATCTCGCCGCCGACTACCAGCCGATGCGCGCCTGGGAGCTCGATCTCGATGTCGCCAGCCGCATGATAGACATCAACCTGCGCGGCGCCGTCGCGTTTGCCGCATGCGTCGTGCCCTGCCTGCTGCGGCAGGGACACGGCCAGCTGGCCTTCGTCGCCAGCGTGGCCGGCTACGGCGGCCTGCCGAAGTCGCTGATCTATGGCCCGACCAAGGCCGCGCTGATCAATTTCGCCGAAACCCTGTACCTGGACCTGGCGGCTAAGGGCCTGGGCGTGCGGGTGATCAATCCGGGTTTCGTCGCCACGCCGCTCACCGCCGGCAACGACTTTTCGATGCCCGCGCTGATCACGCCGGAGCAGGCGGCCCAGGCAATACTCAAGGGCTATGCCGGCAGCGCGTTCGAAATCGATTTTCCGCGCCGCTTCACGCTGCCGATGAAGCTGCTGTCGCTCCTGCCGTACCGCTGGTATTTCCCGCTGGTGCGGCGCATTACCGGACTGTGAAGGAAGCACCATGGAGACCGCGCAAGCGCTGGCCAGGCTGGCCGACTATTTCGAGACCATGACGCCGGAAAGCGTGAGCCGCATCGGCGACTACTATGCGGCCGACGCCCGCTTCAAGGACCCGTTCAACGACGTGCGCGGCGTGCCCGCGATAGGGCAGGTGTTTCATCACATGTTCGGCCAGGTCGGACAGCCGCGCTTCATCGTCACGGATCGCATCGGCGGCGAGGGCGGCGAGGGCAGCGAGGGCAGCGCAGTGCTGCTCTGGCAGTTTCACTTCAACGCCCGCTTCGGCCTGCGGGAACGGCAGCAGCGCATCCAGGGCGCCTCGCATCTGCGCTTCGATGGCGCCGGCCTGGTGGTGCTGCACCGGGACTACTGGGACGCCGCCGAAGAGCTGTATGGCAAGCTGCCGCTGCTGGGAAGCCTGATGCGGGCACTGGCCAGGAAGCTGGCCGCCTGAGCCACGTTCAGGCGCCGCGCTGCCCCGGGGCCGGCTGATCCGGCTCGGGCGGTGCCTCCACCACCATGCCGCTGGTCGGCTCGCACCAGATCAGGTGGTCATGCACGGCGGTCACGCCCGGTATGTTGCGGGCCGCCACGCACAGGGCTTCGCGCTCCCGCCCGTCGAGGATGGTGCCATACAGATGCACCTCGCCGTTCTGCACCGCCACATCGAGCATCGAGCGCGGCGCCCAGGCGCTGGCCGCCAGTTCCGCTTCCAGCTGCCGGCGTATCTGCGCGTCGGACGGCGATACCGACGGCAGCGAGGGCGCGGCCAGCGCCAGGGCGCGCAGCAGATTGGCGCGGGTGATGATGCCGACCAGCCGGCCGTCTTCCAGCACCGGCACGCGCTTGATGCGCTGCTTCTCCATCATGTCCACCACCTGCTGCAGCGGCATGTCGGGGGTGGCGTAATGCAGGCTCTCGCTCATGGCATCGGCCACGGTGCGGCCATGCGCATGGGTGTATTCGGCGGCCAGCTTGCCCGGGCCGATCAAAAATTCCAGCCAGCGCGGACGCCGCCGTTCCGTGCCCAGTTCGCTGCGCCGCAGCAGGTCGCCCTCGGTCAGCATGCCGGCCAGCGCGCCGTTCTCGTCCGTCACCGGCAGGCCGCTGATGCCATGTTCCAGCATGGTCGCGATGGCGTCCCTGAGCCCGCTGTCGCGCCGTACCGTGATGACCCGCCTGCTCATGATGTCCTGTGCTTTCATGGGTTGCCTCCGTGTATGCGGCCCGGCCAATCGGCCGGGCATGGTCCATGGTAAGGAAAAGTTTTGCGGAAAAAACGAAGGCGGATCAAGAAAGCGCGTATCCGGCCGGCTTTGACGTGCTTCCGGCCAGCTTCCGCGCTCTGAGCAGGCACGGGGTCATCGATGATGTGCCTATTGCTGCGCCGATGCACCGACCACCGCCGCTTCCAGTTCGGCGATGGCGGTGGCGATATCGGCCTGGTCCGGCATGCGGTTGAAGGCCACTGCCCAGGTCCAGCCGTCGTTGCGGGTTTGCAGGAAGGCGTAGGAGCCGGTGGGCAGCGGGCCGCTGCGCTGCAGGATGGTTACGCCGGCTTCGCTGCGCACGTCCCAGCCCGGTGAATAGGGCGAATCGGCCAGGCGCGGGTCGCGGCTGGCCATCAAGGCCAGCGTTTTCTTCTGCAGCAGCGGCCCCACGTTTTCATTGCCGCCCAGGCCGGTTGCGAAGCGCACCAGGTCGGTGGGCGTGGCCAGCCATCCCGCCTGCGCATCGGCGGTGGAAAACACCATGCCGTTATAGGCCGGCGCGCCGCGCCGCTGGCTGCCGTCCTGCGCCAGCACCGGCTTTGTGCCCGGGCGGTCGTAGTAGGTCGCTTCATTGGGCAGGCGGCTGGCCGCGTCGGCGCCGGCGATGCGCATGCCAACGGCGCCGGTGGGCTGCAGCACCAATTGCTGCATGACCTGCGCATAGGGCGTGCCGCTGCGGTATTCGATGATGCGACCCAGGAGGTTGTAGCCGACGCTGCTCGCCTGCGCCTTGCTCGCCGGGTCAGCGCCGAGCTGGCGCTGGCGCAGCATGTAGCCGGCCACGGTGCGGGCGTTGGCCGGCGCGGCGGTGCCCATCGCGCGGGCGATGCCGGCCAGGTCGGCATAGGGGTCGTAGTCGTCGATCTGCCAGCCGGCCGTGTTGAGCAGCAGGTCGCGCAGGCGGATGTCGGTGACGCGGCGGTCGCGGCGCGGCAGCCAGTCGGCGAAGGCGGCATCGGGCAGCAGCCCGGCGCCGCCGAATACCCGGTAATCCAGCGCTTCCGGCAATTCCGCCTCGAACTGCTTCAGGATGGCCGCACCGGTCAGGGCGGTCGATACCGCGCCGATGCGAAACAGGGTATCGACGGACACCGCGGCGCCCGAGGTGGCGTCGGCGCGGCCATAGCCGCTGCGAAAGACCAGCATGCCGTCGTGCGACACCGCGATGCTGCCGCCGGGAATGTCGTTGCGCGTCATGATGCCGCGCATGGCCGCGCCGACCCGGCTGTTGAGCGACTCGTTCAGCGCGCGCTGTTCGGCATTGCCATCGCAGCCGGGCGGCAGGGCGACGCAGCACATCACGGCCAACGCGGCGCCATTCTGGAGGCGCTTCAGGAAGGGAAGGCAGACAAGCGGTTTCATCGCAATGCCATTGCCGCACCGGGCTTGCCGAACCTGGCGATCGCATCGACTGCCTTGCTGACATCGTCCCTGGCCTTGGTGAGGTCGATGGCGATCTTGTCCATGCTCAGGTTGACCGGGTCCGAGATCGGCATCCGGTTCAGCGCCAGCGCCCAGGTCCAGCCGTCGTCTCGCATCTGGACGATGGCGTAGGTGCCGCCGACCAGCGCGCCCGGGCGCTCCAGGATGCGCACGCCATGTTCGTCCAGCACGTTGAACGCCAGGCCGTATTGCGAGTCCGGGAAGCGCGGGCTGCGCTGCGAGAGCAGCTTCATGGTCTGCTGCGACAGCAGCCCCGGCTTGCCATCCTTGCCCCGCAGCGCCAGCGCGAACCGCACCAGGTCAGTCGGCGTTCCCGCCCAGCCGCCATGGGCGTCCATGCTGTTGAAGTCCAGGCCGACATACGAGGCCGGGCCCTTGCGGCCGCTGCCATTCACGCTGCTGGATAGCTCTGCGTTGGGGTAATCGTAATAAACGGTTTCGTGGGGCATGCGGATGGCGCCGCTTGCCGCCGGAATGAACATCGCCTCGGCCCCGGCGCGACGCAGCACGGTGTCCTTCACCGCCTGCACATAGGGCTTGCCGGTCTTGTGCTCGATGATGCGGCCCAGTATGTTGTAGCCGAAGTTGCTGTACATGGCCTGGGTGCCGGGCGCGGCGCCGAGGTCGTGGTGCCTGAGCATGTAGGCGATGATGGTGCGCGGCGACGCCGGGGCGGCAACGCCCATTTCCCGCGCCACGTTGACCAGGTCGAACTGCGGATCGTAGCCGTCGATGCCCCAGCCCGAGGTGTGCTGCAGCAGGTCGCGCAAGGTGATGTCCAGTACCCGCGCATCCTTCGGCTTGGCGTATTCGGGAAAGGCGGCGTCCGGCAACAGGCCCTGCGGCCCGAACACCTTCCGGTCCAGCGCCGCCGGCAGGGACGGCTCGAACAGGCGCAGCACCGTGACCGCGGTGAGCGCCTTGGATACGCTGGCGATGCGAAACCGCGTTTGCGCAGTGACCTTCTCGCCGGCAGCCACATCGCTTAGTCCAAAGCCGCCCTGATAGACTATCTTGCCCTGATAAGCCACGGCCACGCTGGCGCCGGGAATGCCGTATTGCTTCATCAGGCCCTTGATTGCCGGCTCGACCTGGCGTTTCACAGTCTGCGCGGATGGCACGGCTGGCGCCGCATGGGCCGGCAGGGAAATTATTGCGGTCAGCAGCGCTGCGCCGGCAATGAAGGATAGACGCTTGCAGCCTGTATGCATGAGGCACCTCTGAGGGGATTGGATGGGGAAGGCGGCGCACGGCGGGCGGCAATGGCAGGCAACGCCAGCACTGGCACCATCAGGCTCAGTGGCGCGCCCGGCTTAAGCGTTCATCAAATCGCGGTATAATCCGATGTTCCCTACTTTTCCCATCTTTTGGTGCAGTTCGCTTGCTCCGGAACCCACCCATACCATGTCCGACATTCAGTCTGCAGCCGCGCAAACCCCCGCGGCACCCATCCGCTTTGAAGATTTCGGCCTGTCGCCAGACATACTGAAGGCGCTCGCCGAGCAGGGCTATGCGCATCCGACGCCTATCCAGGCGGCCGCAATTCCGGTCGTGCTGCAAGGGCGCGACGTGATGGGCGCTGCCCAGACCGGCACCGGCAAGACCGCCGGCTTTTCCCTGCCCATCATCCAGCTGCTGCTGGCGCATGCCAGCAGCAGCGCCTCGCCGGCGCGCCATCCGGTGCGGGCGCTGGTGCTCACGCCCACGCGCGAACTGGCCGACCAGGTGGCGGAAAACGTCAAGGCCTACTGCCGCTTCACGCCGCTGCGCTCGACCGTCGTGTTCGGCGGCGTCGACATGGCGCCGCAGACGGCCGCCCTGCGCGCCGGCGTCGAGATCGTGATCGCCACGCCGGGCCGCCTGCTCGACCATGTGCAGCAGAAGACCATCAGCCTGTCGCAGACCCAGATCCTGGTGATGGACGAGGCCGACCGCATGCTGGACATGGGTTTCCTGCCGGACCTGCAGCGCATCATCAACCTGCTGCCCAAGGCGCGCCAGAACCTGATGTTCTCGGCCACCTTCTCGCCGGAAATCAAGAAACTGGCGTCGAGCTTCCTGAACGACCCGGTCACCATCGAGGTGGCGCGCAGCAATGCCACCGCCGAGCGCGTCACCCAGACCGTCTACAAGGTGGCCGAGGACGACAAGCGCGATGCCGTGCTGCACTTGATCCGCGGCCGCGACCTGAAGCAGATCCTGGTGTTTTCCAACACCAAGATCGGCGCCTCGCGCCTGGCCCGCCACCTGGAGCAGGAAGGCGTGAAGGCGTCCGCCATCCACGGCGACAAGACCCAGAACGAGCGCATGGCCGCGCTGGAAGCGTTCAAGAACGGCGGCGTCGACGTGCTGGTGGCAACCGACGTGGCCGCGCGCGGGCTGGACATTTCCGACCTGCCGTGCGTGATCAACTACGACCTGCCCTATAACGCCGAGGATTACGTGCACCGTATCGGCCGCACCGGCCGCGCCGGCGCCTCGGGCGATGCGATCTCGCTGTACTCCGACAAGGACGCGCGGCTGCTGCAGGATATCGAGAAGCTGATCCGCGCCAAGCTGGCGCCCGCCGCGCTGGACGGCTTCACGCCGCGTGCGCATCACGGCGAGCGCTCTGGCGAGCGTGCCGAGCGCAGGCCGCGCCGCGACGAGGGCGCACGCGAGCAGGGCGGACGCGAAGTGCGTTCCGCCGCGCCCCGCAGCAGCGGCTATGCGCCGCGCCGCGAGAAGGTCGATCCGTGGTTCCTGAAGCCTTACGAGCCCAGCCCGTCGACGCCGCAGCCGGCCAACGAGCCGCAGGACGCGGCGGCCAAGCCGCAGAAGCGCGCAGCCCTGCTGGGCGGCCTGCCCAAGCGCTGAGGCCGGAGCCTGTGATGGGCCTTGTGCCCGTGACAGGCCAGTCAGGCTGAAAGCGCTCTAATTCCCCGCCAGCACGCCATGGCGGTCGCGCCATAGCGCCACCGCCGCCTCCCAGAATTCCGCCACGGTTTCCCTGCGTGGCAACCCCAGTCCCAGAAAACCGGCCGCCTGCATCAGGCCCTCCAGCGGGCGGCTGTCGTCCAGCGCCGCCGCGCCGGTCTGCTTGGAGAGCTTCTCGCCGCGCTCGTTCTGCAGCACCGGCACATGCATGTAACGCGGCGTCGGATATCCCAGCAGCCGCTGCAGGTAAATCTGGCGGGCGCTGGAATCGAGCAGGTCGGCGCCGCGCACCACGTCCGTGATGCCGCATTCGGCATCGTCCACCACCACCGCCAGCTGATAGGCCCAGTAGCCGTCGGCGCGTTTGAGCACGAAGTCGCCGACTTCGGTGGCCAGGCGCTGGCTGACTGGCCCGATCCAGCGGTCGTTGAAATGGATCACCTGGTCCGGCACCTGCAGCCGCCAGGCGCGCGGAGTGCGGCCGGGCGCCAGGCCATGGCGACAGGTGCCCGGATAGACCGCGGCGCCGTCGGAGGCCACGCCCAGGCGCGAATCGGCGATCTCGCGCCGGCTGCAGCCGCAGGGATAGACCGCATCGCCCAGGCGCTCGAACGCAGCCTGGTACAGCGCCTTGCGCCGGCTCTGCCACAGCGGCTTGCCGTCCCACTGCATGCCATGCGCCTGCAGGCATTGCATGATGGCCTGCGCCGCCTTGGGCAGGGCGCGCGCCTCGTCGATGTCTTCGATGCGCAGCAGCCAGGCGCCGCCATGGGCGCGGGCATCCAGGAAGCTGGCCATGGCCGCCACCAGCGAGCCGGCATGCAGCGGGCCGGTGGGCGAGGGCGCGAAGCGGCCGCGATAAGAGCTTGCATTCATGATGCGGTTTCCAGCAGGCGATGTTTGGTGTCGGGTTCGGACAGCTTGGCGAGGAACCATTTCAGGGCCTTGCCGCGGGCGCCGCTGCGCCAGGCCAGGTGGGCGGCGCCGGCCGGCTTGGACTCGACCGTGCGCTTTTCCACCAGCGCGCCGCTGGCAAGGTAGGGCGCGGCCAGCATGCGCGGCAGGTGGCCGCAGCCGAGGCCGGCCAGTTGCGCGGCCAGCTTGGCGTCGAGCGAGGGCACGGTCAGGGTGTCCTGCCCGGTCAGCAGGCCGGCGGTGATGCCGGGCAGCATGCGCCCGGTATCGCCGGCGGCCACGGCCCGGTGCCGCTGTATCCGTTCGGCCGGCAGCGGCTCGGGCTCGCCGGCCAGCGGGTGGGTCGGCGCCACCGCGAACACCCAGTCGATGCCGCCCAGAAGGCGGGTACGGAAGTCGCTGCTCATGCGCATGGTTTCCGGACCGTCATAGGCGGCGCCGATGGCCAGATCAGCCCGGTCGGTCAGCAGCGCTTCCCAGACGCCCGACAGCACTTCCGAGGACAGCCGCAGCCGGGTGCCCGGCTGCTCGCGGCCGAAATCCTCCAGCAGCGGCAGCAGGCGCTGGAACGGGATCACGCTGTCGACCACAATGCGCAATTCCGCTTCCCAGCCCGCGGCCGTGCGCTTGACCCGCTGTTCCAGCGCCTCGGCCGCCTGCAGCAAGTGCCGGCCCTGCGCCAGCAGTTCCTCGCCGGCCGAGGTCAGCTGGGCGCGGTGGCCGCGCCGGTCGAACAGCAGCACGTCGAGGTCGTCCTCCAGCTTGCGCACCGTATAGGTCAGTGCCGACGGCACCCGGTCGAGCGCGGCGGCGGCGGCGGCAAAGCTGCCGCGGCGGTCGATCTCGTCCAGGATGCGCAGCGATTCCAGGGTCAGGTTCATCAGGAAAAGAGGTTCAGAAAATTTGAACGAAAGGTACAGCATTATGCCCTTATTCGTTCGTCTTCAAAGGGATATAGTGCTTCACATCCAATCAACATCAACACAAGGAGCGACCAGATGAACCAAGTACGCCAAGCCAACGAACGCGGTCATGCCAACCATGGATGGCTGGACTCCTGGCACAGCTTTTCGTTCGCCGATTACCACGATCCGCAGCACATGGGCTTCGGCGCGCTGCGCGTGATCAACGAGGACCGCGTGGCGCCCGGCAGCGGCTTCGGCACCCACGGCCACCGCGACATGGAGATCATCACCTATGTGCTGGAAGGCGAACTCGGCCACAAGGACAGCATCGGCAACGGCAGCGTGATCCGCCCGGGCGATGTGCAGCGCATGAGCGCCGGCAGCGGCATCCGCCACTCCGAGTTCAACCATGCCAGCCAGGCGCAGACCCATTTCCTGCAGATCTGGATCGAGCCGAACGTGCGCGGCATCGCTCCCGGCTACGAGGAAAAGCGCTTCGACGCCGCCGACAAGCGCGGTCGCCTGCGCCTGGTGGCCAGTCCCGACGGCGCCGACGGCTCCGTCACCATCCACCAGGATGCGCGTCTGTTTGTCGGCCTGTTCAACGGCGACGAGTCGGCCGAACTGAAGCTGGCGCCGGGGCGACGCGCCTATGTGCACGTGGCGCGCGGCAGCGTCACGGCCAACGGCGTAGCGCTGCAGACAGGCGATGCGCTGAAGGTGTCGGATGAAGCGCTGCTGACGCTGGCCGACGGCGCCGATGCCGAGGTGCTGGTGTTCGACCTGGCCTGACCCGGGCCAATAGCGGGCGCGTTCGCTGTCGGGGACGCGCCCGCGCCGCATCCTCAAACTTGCCAGGCCGGCTATACTTCTCCCTCCGTCCCATGCCGCCGCCATGCAACACAAGCCTTACAAGATTCCCGAATCGGTCCTGGTCGTGATCCATACCGCCGCGCTCGACGTGCTGCTGATCGAGCGCACGCCCAATCCCGGTTTCTGGCAGTCGGTGACGGGCAGCAAGGACACGGTCGATGAGCCGCTGACACTGACCGCCGCGCGCGAGGTGATGGAGGAAACGGGCATCGTCGTTGCGCAGAATCATCTGCATGATTGGCAACTTTCGAATGTCTATGACATCTATCCCGTATGGCAGCACCGCTATGCGCCGGACGTGACGCGCAATACCGAGCATGTATTCAGCCTTCAGGTGGCGCGCGACATCCCGGTGACGCTGGCGCCGCGCGAGCACCGCGACTACGTCTGGCTGCCGTACCGGGAGGCGGCGGACAAGTGTTTTTCGCCGTCCAACGCGGAAGCGATATTGCAACTGCCGCAACGCATCGCCATGTTCACGATGGAGAGCAGACCGCATTAACGAAAACAGGATCACCTCATGAAGCTGCGCATAGCCACTTACAACATCCACAAGGGCGTGTCGACGATAGGAAGCCGGCCCCGTGTCCATGCGCTCAAGCAAGCCCTGTCGGCACTGGAAGCCGACGTGATATTCCTGCAGGAAGTGCAGGGCAGGCATGACCTGCTGGCCTTGAAGCATGCGGCCAACTGGCCCAGCCAGAGCCAGCACGAGTTCTTCGCCGGCGAGGACAAGCATTGCGCCTACGGTGTCAACGCGGTCTATGACCACGGCCATCACGGCAACGCGCTGGTCAGCAGCTTTCCGATCGCATCCTCGCGCAACCAGGATGTGTCCGACCATGCCTATGAATCGCGCGGCATCCTGCATTGCGTGATCCAGTGCAACGATGTCAGCGTGCATTGCTACGTGGTGCACCTGGGCCTGTTCGCCGGCAGCCGCAAGCGCCAGACCGACGCGCTGATCGACGCCGTGTCGTCGTCCGCGCCGCCGGGGGCGCCGGTGATCATCGCCGGCGACTTCAACGACTGGAACAACAAGTTGAGCGACACCCTGCGCGCCGGCCTCGGCGTGACCGAAGTGTTCGACGAGAACCTGTCGCGGCGCGGCTTCGGCACCTATCTGCGCCTGCTGGCCGGCCGCGGCCCCAAGATCCAGCCGGCCCGCACTTTCCCGGCGGCGATGCCGCTGCTGCAGCTCGACCGCGTCTATGTGCGCGGCTTCAAGGTGGCGTCGGCCAAGGTGATGCACGGCATCCTGTGGAGCCGCCTGTCCGACCATGCGCCCATCGTCGCGGAGCTTGAGCTGGCATAAGGCAGGGAATGGCGTTAGCGGTGAACGTGACTTATTTCAGGCGGTAATCCATGCGACCGGTTTCCTACACCGCCAACAACAGGCTGACCCTGCTGCACTGCGGCGCGGAGTTCTTTCCGGAACTGGAAGCGGCATGCGACGGCGCGGCTTCCGAGATCTACCTGGAAACCTACATCTTCGCGGACGACCCCACCGCGCACCGCATCGAGGAAGCGCTGATCCGGGCCGCGAAGCGCCATGTACGGGTGCACGTGATCACCGACTGGACCGGCACCGGCAACACCCACACCAGGAAGCTCAAGGAAAGGCTGCAGGCCGGCGGCGTGCAGCATCGCAGTTTCAACCCCTTCTTCCGGCGCGGCGTGGCGCGCACCCATCGCAAGATCTGTGTGATCGACCGCAAGGTCGCCTTCCTTGGCGGCCTGAACATCAATGACGACCTGATCTCGGACGATGACTCGGCCATGCCGCTGCCGGCGCCGCGCTGGGACTTCGGCGTGCGCATCACCGGGCCGCTGGTGGCCGCCATCCATGAAGAGGTCACGACCCAGTGGGCCAGGCTGGGCAAGCTGGACCTGAAGCAGCGCATCGAGCGCATCCGCAAGCTGCGCACCACCCATGTCGAGAACGTCAATGCGCCGGCCTTCGCGGCGCTGGTGGTGCGCGACAACCTGCGCAACCGCCGCACCATCCAGCGCGCCTACATGCATGCGCTCGGCCACGCGCGGGAAAGCGCCTGGCTGGCCAATCCGTATTTCGCGCCGGGACGCAAGATGCGCGACGCGCTGTGCCGCGCCGCCGAGCGGGGCGTGGATGTGACGCTGCTGCTGGGCGTGGGGCAGTTCAGGATGCAGGACGCGGTGGCGCGCTCCTACTATCCCAAGCTGCTGGAACATGGCGTGAAAATCTTCGAGTACCAGAAGACCCAGCTGCACGGCAAGGTGGCCGTGGTCGACGATGAATGGGCCACCGTGGGTTCGAGCAACTACGACGGCTTTTCGCTGTTCGTGAACCAGGAAGCCAACATCGTGGTCAAGGATGCAGAGTTCGCGCATGCGCTGCGCGACCATATCCGCCACGGCGTCCGGGACGCGGTGCCGGTCCATGCCGAGGAATTCCGCAACACGCCGTGGCACCGGCGGGCCTGGTACGGCACCGCCTTCCTGATCTACCGCGGCCTGATGCGGCTCATCACCATGGGGCGCTATACCTGACGGGCTGGCGCCGTTTCAGATGCGCAGCCAGGCGCCCTTGAACACGATGGGCCCGGTCGGGCCGTCGGCCTTGGGCGAGCCGCCCTTGGGTTCCACCGTCACCGCCAGCAGCGCCACCGTGTCGGGCGTGGCATTCTCCGGCAACGGCAGGGTGATGCTGCCATCGGCGGCCAAGAGGCCCAGCGAGCGCGGATTGCCCTGTTTCGGCACGGCCCACAGTTCCAGGCTGCGGTCGGCCGCCACCGTCTGCGGCGCCACCAGCTTCACCGTCAGCTGATGGCGGCGGGCGTCGCCCGTGACCACCGCCACCGGCTGCGACTTGTCGTCGGCCAGCATGGCAACGAAGGACGGCGGCGCCTGAACGCCCGCCTGCTGCGTCAGCAGCACGGCCGCCAGCACCATGGCCAGCGCGCTGGACGTCAAACCAAGGCCGCGCCAGAAGGAGAGGCTCTCGCGCAGCCGCGACATCCACCCGGAAGGCTGCGGCGCGATGCCGGTGGCGCGCGCGATGTTGTCCCATACCTGCGGCCGCGGCGCCTCTGCCGGCGCGAACTGCGCCAGCGGGCACAGCCTGTCCTGCCATTGCTCCACCACGCGCCGCATGGCCGCATGGCGCGCCAGCAGGGTGTCGAAGCGCCTGCGCGCGCCGTTGCGCAGCGTGCCCAGCACATACTCGGCGGCCAGCCGGTCCAGCAGTTCCGGATTGCGTTCGATATTCATGCGCCCTCCAGCCGGGTCAGGCAGGTGCGCAGCCGCTCCAGCCCGCGCCGCACCCAGGTCTTGACCGTGCCCAGCGGCAGCTTCATCTGCTGCGCCACTTCGCTGTGCGACAGGTCGTGGTAGAAGGCCAGCGCGATGGCTTGCCGGTGCAGGCCTTCCAGCCGGGAAAAGCAATGCGCCAGCGCCCTGGCCTCGGCATCCATGCTGAGCACGTCAATGGGGCTGGGGTCGCTGCTTTCGAGGGCTTCCATCACATCCTTGTCAAAGGTGTCGGCATCGATCTCCACTGTCGCATCCATGCGGCGGAGCAGGTCGTAGGCGCGGTTGCGCACGATGGTGGTCATCCATGTCATCGGCGCTGCCAGGCCGGCCTGGTAGCTGCCGGCATTGTTCCAGACGCTGACGAAACTCTCCTGCAACACGTCTTCCGCCAGTTCCTTCCTGTTCAATATACGCAGCGCGAAGCCAAACAGTTTCGGCGATGTGGCGTCATAGAGCGCGCGGAAGGCGGCCGCATCCCGGCGGGCCACGGCGGCCAGCAGGCTCCTCAGTTGTTGCGGATCGGTATCGGACAAGGCCTGTGCCTCCTGGATCGGTGGAAGAGTTGCATGGATGCATCAGACAGCGATTGTACGCATAAACCGATGAGCGATATTCGTACAAATTATTGAAAATCGCGTAAAAACCGCGATATACAAGGGGGATTAGCTTATGGACCAGAGAAATGACGAATGAAAGTGTACGAATAGACAAGTGGCTGTGGGCGGCCCGTTTCTTCAAGACCCGCAGCATGGCGACCGATGCCGTCGACAGCGGCAAGATCAAGCTCAACGGCGACCGTGTCAAGCCGGCGCGTGGCGTCAAGCCAGGCGACCGGGTGGAAGTCGATAACGGTTCGACCGAATGGGAAGTGGTGGTGAAGGAATTGTCGGACGTGCGGCGTGCCGCCAACTTTGCGCAGGCGCTGTATGAGGAAACCGAAGGCAGCGTCGAACGGCGCGCCAAGGCTGCCGAAGACCGGCGCTATTTCCGTGAGCCGGGCGCCGACATCAAGGGCCGCCCGACCAAGCGCGACCGCCGCCTGATCAGCCGTTTCTGACCCGCACAACGGTCCCATGCTGCATTGCCGCATAGAACCAAATCTCTAGAACAGCCACTCTAGGTTGCAGTTTGACATTTAGAAGTGGCTGCATAATAGTACGAACGTTCGCATTCAGTTCGTTTCTGTTCCCATCGTTTTTTACAGGACTCACTGAGTTCCATCATGACTGACACGACACCGAAATTCATGCGCAAGGGCGAACTGACCCGCGCAGCGATCCTTGACGTAGCGCTTGGCCTGGCAAGCCGCGACGGCCTCGAAGGCCTGACCATCGGCCTGCTTGCCGACAAGATGAACATGAGCAAATCAGGCGTATTTGCCCATTTCGGATCGCGCGAAGACCTGCAGATCGAAGTACTGAAGCTGTATCACCACCACTTCGAGCAGGAGGTGTTCTATCCCAGCATGCAGGAACCGCGCGGCCTGCCGCGCCTGCAAAGCATGTTCTCGCGCTGGGTCAAGCGGGTGACGATGGAAATCGCTTCCGGCTGCATCTACATCAGCGGCGCGGCCGAGTATGACGACCGGCCGGGCGCGATCCGCGAGGAGCTGGTCGGCATGGTCAGGGCATGGCAGGACGCGCTGCGCCGCTGCGTGGAGCAGGCGGTCGAGTGCGGCCACCTGCGCCCCGATACCGACCCGCAGCAGATGGTGTATGAAATGTATGGGCTGGTGCTGGCGCTGCACCACGATGCACGCTTCATCAAGCGCCCCGGCAGCGTTGGCCGCGCGCAGGTCGGTTTCGACCGCCTGCTCGAAAGCTACCGCGCCGTGGAAGTGGCAAGCCGCTGATGCGACACAGGAACTGAATCGCTGTCGACAAGACAGTCCGACTGATCAATCTAGCCATCGCTCTTCTGGAGAAAAACATGGGTCAATACGTCGCCCCGATACGTGACATGCAGTTCGTTCTGCACGAGTTGCTGCAAGTCGAAAATGAATTGAAGCAGCTTCCGCCGCATGCGGAAGTCGATGCCGACATCATCAACCAGGTGCTGGAGGAGGGCGGCAGGTTCACGTCCGAGGTGGTGTTCCCGCTCAATCACAGCGGCGACCGCGAAGGCTGCAGGCTGAATCAGGAAACCCATGAAGTGACGACGCCCAAGGGCTTCAAGGAAGCCTACCGGCAGTACATCGACGCCGGCTGGCCGTCCCTGTCGGCCGACCCGGAATTCGGCGGCCAGGGCCTGCCGGTGGTGCTGAACAATGCATTCTATGAAATGCTCAATTCGTCCAACCAGGCCTGGACCATGTATCCCGGCCTGTCGCATGGCGCCTACGAGTGCCTGCATGCGCACGGCACGCCGGAGCAGAAAGCGCTGTACCTGTCCAAGCTGGTATCGGGCGAATGGACCGGCACCATGTGCCTGACCGAGCCGCACTGCGGCACCGACCTCGGCATGCTGCGCTCCAAGGCCGAGCCGCAGGCCGATGGTTCCTACCGCATCACCGGCGGCAAGATCTTCATTTCCGCCGGCGAGCACGACATGGTGGAAAACATCGTTCACCTGGTGCTGGCCCGCCTGCCGGACGCGCCGGCCGGCACCAAGGGCATCTCGCTGTTCCTGGTGCCCAAGTTCATTCCCAACCCGGACGGCTCGCTGGGCGACCGCAACCGCATCTTCTGCGGCGCGATCGAAGAGAAGATGGGCATCCACGGCAATTCCACCTGCCAGATGAACATGGACGGCGCCACCGGCTGGCTGATCGGCCAGCCCAACAAGGGCCTGAATGCGATGTTCGTGATGATGAACGCGGCCCGCCTGGGCGTGGGCATGCAGTCGCTGGGCCTGACCGAAGTCGCCTTCCAGAACGCGCTGATCTATGCGAAGGACCGCCTGCAGATGCGCAGCCTGTCGGGCGTGAAGGCGCCGGAAAAACCAGCCGACCCGATCATCGTGCATCCGGACGTGCGCCGCATGCTGCTCACCGCCAAGGCCTATGCCGAAGGCGGCCGCGCATTCAGCTACTACACCGCCCTGCTGATCGACCGCGAACTGAACCACCCGGACGAGGAAGTGCGCAAGGACGCGGCCGACCAGGTCGCGCTGCTCACGCCCATCATCAAGGCCTTCCTGACCGACAACGGCTGGATCGCCACCTCCGAGGCGATGCAGGTATATGGCGGCCACGGCTTCATTTCCGAATGGGGCATGGAGCAGTATGTGCGCGACTCGCGCATCAACATGATCTACGAAGGCACCAACACCATCCAGTCGCTGGACCTGCTGGGACGCAAGGTGCTGATGGACAACGGCGCCAAGCTGCGCAAGTTCGGCGCCCAGGTGCAGGCTTTCGTCGAGGAAAATGGCACCGATGAAGCCATGTCCGAGTTCATCACGCCGCTGGCAGATCTTGGCGACAAGGTCACCAAGCTGACGATGGAAATCGGCATGAAGGCCTTCCAGAACCAGGACGAGGTCGGCGCCGCCGCCGTGCCTTACCTGCGCGTGGTCGGCCACATGGTGTTTGCCTACTTCTTTGCCCGCATGGCCAAGATCGCGCTGGAAAAGCAGGACTCCGGCGACAGCTTCTACCAGTCCAAGCTGGGCACCGCGCGTTTCTACTTCGCGCGCCTGCTGCCCGAAACCGCGATGCTGATCCGCCAGGCCCGTTCGGGCTCGGCCAGCCTGATGGCGCTGGACGCCGACCTGATCTAAACCACGGAAAACCGCCGCAGCATCCCGCCGACCCGCTCGCTTGCAGCAGGTCGGCGCGGCGGCCCGCACCCAAACGTTCCAGGACTACAACCATGTCAAATTTCATCGTCAAGAAAGTCGCCGTGCTGGGCGCCGGCGTGATGGGCGCGCAGATTGCCGCGCACTGCGTCAATGCCCGCGTGCCCGTGGTGCTGTTCGATCTGCCGGCCAGGGAAGGCCCGAAGAACGGCATCGTGCTGCGCGCCATTGAAAACCTGAAGAAGCTGAGCCCGGCGCCACTGGCCGACAAGGATCAGGCGGCGCTGATCGAAGTGGCCAACTACGAGGACAACCTCGATATCCTGAAGGGCTGCGACCTGATCATCGAAGCCATTGCCGAGCGCATGGACTGGAAGCATGACCTGTACAAGAAGGTTGCTCCCTACATCGCGCCGAATGCGATCTTCGCCTCCAACACCTCCGGCCTGTCGATCACGGCGCTGTCCGAAGGCTTCGATGCCGACCTCAAGGCGCGCTTCTGCGGCGTGCACTTCTTCAATCCGCCGCGCTACATGCATTTGGTGGAACTGATCCCGACCGCCGCCACCCGTCCCGAGATCCTGGACCAGCTGGAAGGCTTCCTCGCCTCCACGCTGGGCAAGGGCGTGGTGCGGGCGATCGACACGCCCAACTTCATCGCCAACCGCGTCGGCATCTTCGGCATGCTGGCCACCATCCGTGAAGCCGAGAAGTTCGGCCTGTCGGTGGATGTGGTCGACGACCTGACCGGCGCCCGCCTGGGCCGGGCCAAGTCCGGCACCTTCCGCACCGCCGACGTGGTGGGCCTGGACACCATGGGCCATGTGATCAGGACCATGCAGGACAACCTGAAGGACGACCCCTTCTTCCCTGTGTATGAAACCCCGGCGCTCCTGGGCAAGCTGATCGAGGCCGGCGCGCTGGGCCAGAAGGCCGGCGCCGGGTTCTACAAGAAGGTCGGCAAGGACATCCAGCGCATCGACCCGGCCAGCGGCGGCTATGTGCCCGGCGGCGCCAAGGCCGACGACCTGGTGGGCCGCATCCTGAAGGAAAAGGATCCGGCCAAGCGCATGAAGGCGCTGCATGACTCGACCAATCCGCAGGCGCAGTTCCTGTGGGCCATCTTCCGCGACGCCTTCCATTACATCGCGGTGCACCTGGAAAGCATTGCCGACAATGCGCGCGATGTCGACTTCGCGCTGCGCTGGGGCTTCGGCTGGAGCCAGGGCCCGTTCGAGAACTGGCAGGCCGCCGGCTGGCAGCAGGTTGCAACCTGGGTAAAGGAAGACATCGAGGCCGGCCGCGCGCTGTCGAATGCGCCGCTGCCCGACTGGGTCTTCGATGGCCGCGACGGCGTGCATGCCGCCGAAGGTTCCTGGTCGCCGGCGAAGAAGGCCTATGTGCCGCGCTCCGACCTGGCCGTCTATGGACGCCAGCCATTCCGCGCGCCGCTCCTGGGCGAAGGCGCGGCCGACGGCGGCAAGGCTGGCACCACGGTGTTCGAGGATGACTCGGTGCGCGCTTGGCATGGCGGCGACGAAGTGCTGGTGCTGTCGCTGAAGACCAAGATGCATGTGATCGGACCGGGCGTGATTGCCGGCCTGAACCGCGCCATCGACGAAGCCGAGGCCAACTACAAGGGCCTGGTGATCTGGAATGCCGACGCGGCGCAGGGCGGCGCCTTCTCGGCCGGCGCCGATCTGCAGGCGATGCTGCCGGTGTTCATGTCGGGCGGCGTCAAGGCGATCGGGCCGGAAGTGGCCAAGCTGCAGAATGCGCTGATGCGCATGAAGTACGCCAATGTACCGGTGGTGGCCGTGGTTGCCGGCCTGGCGTTGGGCGGCGGCTGCGAACTGGCGCTGCATGCGGCCAGGCGCGTGGCCGCGCTGGAAACCTATATGGGCCTGGTGGAAGTGGGCGTGGGCCTGGTGCCGGCCGGCGGCGGCCTGAAGGAAGCGGCGCTGCGCGCGGCCGCCGATGCCAAGGGCAACGACCTGCTGCAATTCCTGAAGACGTATTTCACCAATGCCGCCACGGCGCAGGTATCGAAATCGGCGCTGGAAGCGAAGAAGATGGGTTACCTGTCGGCCAACGACACCGTGGTCTTCAATGCCCATGAGCTGCTGCACGTGGCCAGGGTGGAAGCACGCGCGATGTTTGACGCAGGTTACCGCGCGCCGAACCGTGCGCTGGTGCCGGTCGCCGGCCGCTACGGCATGGCCACGATAGGCGCGCAGCTGGTCAACATGCGCGATGGCGGCTTCATCTCGGCCCACGACTACAAGCTCGGCATGATGATTGCCGAGATCGTCAGCGGCGGCGATATCGAACCCAACAGCCTGGTGTCGGAGCAGTGGCTGCTCGACCTCGAACGCAAGGCATTCATGGAATTGCTCGGCCATCCGAAAACGCAGGAGCGGATCATGGGCATGATGCAAACCGGCAAGCCGGTGCGCAACTAGGAGAATAGAAATGAGCCAACAAATACAAGACGCCTACATCGTCGCCGCCACCCGCACCCCGATCGGCAAGGCGCCGCGCGGCATGTTCCGCCATACCCGCCCGGACGACCTGCTGGTGCGCGCGATGCAATCGGCCGTGGCGCAGGTGCCCGGGCTCGACCCGGCGCTGATCGAGGACGCCATCGTCGGCTGTTCCTTTCCGGAAGCCGAGCAGGGCCTGAACCTGGCCCGCATGGCGGTGCTGCTGGCCGGCCTGCCCAAGACCGTGGGCGGCGTGACCGTCAACCGTTATTGCGCCTCCGGCATCACCGCGGTGGCGATGGCGGCCGACCGCATCCGTGTCGGCCAGGCCGATGTGATGATCGCGGCCGGCGTCGAGTCGATGTCCATGGTGCCGATGATGGGCCATCATCCATCGATGAACATGGGCATCTTCAAAGACGAGAATGTCGGCATGGCCTATGGCATGGGCCTGACCGCGGAGAACGTCGCCAAGCAATGGAAGGTGTCGCGCGAGGCGCAGGACCAGTTTGCGCTGGAGTCGCACCTCAAGGCAATTCGCGCCCAGCAGGCCGGCGAGTTTGCCGATGAGACCACCGCGGTGGACATCATCGAGAAATTCCCGAATCTGTCCAGCGGCGAAATCGATGTGAAGACCCGCACCGTCAGCGTGGATGAAGGCGCGCGCGCCGACACCAGCCTGGAAGCGCTTGCCCGGCTGCGCCCGGTGTTCGCCGCCAAGGGCACGGTCACGGCCGGCAACAGCTCGCAGACCTCGGACGGCGCCGGCGCGCTGATCCTGGTCAGCGAGAAGATCCTGAAGCAGTTCAACCTGACACCGCTGGCGCGTTTCGCCTCGTTCGCGGTGCGCGGCGTGCCGCCCGAGATCATGGGCATCGGTCCCAAGGAAGCGATCCCGGCAGCGCTGCGCGCAGCCAACATCACGCAGGACCAGATCGACTGGTTCGAGCTGAACGAAGCCTTTGCCGCGCAGGCGCTGGCGGTGATCCAGGACCTGGGTCTGGACCCGAGCAAGGTCAACCCGATGGGCGGCGCGATCGCGCTGGGCCATCCGCTGGGGGCGACCGGGGCGATTCGGTCTGCTACGGTGGTGCATGCGCTGCGGCGGCGGAATTTGAAGTATGGGATGGTGACGATGTGCGTTGGGACGGGGATGGGGGCGGCGGGCATCTTCGAGCGGATGTAATCGCGCAGCAGGGTGCGATATCCCGAAGAGGTATTGCACCCTGCGCAAGCGGCGAAGTTGCAGTTGCAGTTGCTTTTGCTTTTGAAGTTGCCGTTGCTTTTAAATCCCGTTGAGCGCGCCGTGCCGTCGGTGCGTGGAGCGGGAAAAGGTGCGGCGTCTGTCTGAGTCAAGCGCAGCTTGGCGAGTTTAGCCGCGCCCCGCTCCACGCATCGACGGCGCGGGGACCCTCGCGCAGCGAGGGCGCGATCACCGGGTCGCCTTTTCTTGCCTACTTCTTTTGGCGAAGCAAAAGAAGTAGGTCGCCTGCCGGGGCGAACACCCGGCCTGGTCATGACGATAGTGAGATGGTGTTGTTTCACCCGGCGTAAAGACGTCACTGCGAAGCAGCAGTAGCAGTAGCAGTAGCAGTGCGCTGCGATCACTGATAAAGGCAACACCGACAGTGCTGCCCGGGCGTTGCCGGGTGACGCAAGACGGCTGCACTGCCGTGGAGACAAGCCGGGAGTCCGTCCCGGCGGCCGGGTCACTTTTTTTGCTTCGCCAAAAAAAGTAACCAAAAAAAGGCGACCCGGTGATCGCGCCCCGCTAACGCAGGGTCCCCGTGTCAGCGGTACCCGGAGCGGGGCGCGGCTAAACTCGCTACACTTCGTTGCGCTCAGACAGACGCCGCACCTTTTCCCGCTCCGGGCACCGCTGACACGGCGCGCTCAACGGGACTTCACGGCAACTGCAACTGCAACTGCAACTGCAACTGCAACTGCAACTGCAACTGCAACTGCAACTGCAACTGCAACTGCAACTGCAACTGTCGCTGCGCGTATGTCAACTACGACGGCGCCGTTTCTTACGGAAGGCATTGCTGCACGATCGTCAATAAACAACCTATTGCTTCACCACCTACTTCATCAACAGTCAGGAGACGACATGGATATCAGCATCGAACAGGCTAACGGCATCTGCACCATCCGCTTCAACCGCCCGGAAAAGAAAAACGCCATTACCGGCGCGATGTACCAGGCGATGGCTGAGGCGCTGGCTGCGGCGGAGGCCGACAACGCGGTGCGGGTGGTCGTGTTTGCGGGGCATCCGGGCATTTTCACCGCTGGCAACGACCTGGAAGACTTCTTGAAGCAGCCGCCGCAGGGGGAAAACAGTTCGGTGTTTCGCTTCATGGCGGCATTGAAGGGCGCCAGCAAGCCAGTGGTGGCTGCGGTCAGCGGCGCGGCGGTGGGCATCGGCACCACGATGCTGCTGCATTGCGACCTGGTATATGCATCCGACAATGCAAAGTTCTCGATGCCGTTCAGCCAGCTTGGCCTGTGCCCGGAATTCGCTTCCAGCCTGCTGCTGCAGCGCGTCGCCGGCTACCAGCGGGCAGCCGAGAAGCTGATGCTGGGCGAGGCTTTCCTGGCCGACGAGGCGCAGCAAATGGGGCTGGTGAACCGGGTACTGCCGGCCAGTGAACTGGAAGCCTTCGTGCAGGCCCAGGCGGCCAAGCTGGCAGCCTTGCCGGCTTCTTCTGTGCGCACCACCAAGCTGCTGATGAAGCAGGGCGCTGCAGCAGACATCGACGCCCAGATGGCGCAGGAAGGCGAGCATTTCCGCCGCATGCTGACCGCGCCGGAAGCAAAGGAAGCCTTCACCGCCTTCTTTGAAAAGCGCAAGCCCGACTTCAGCCGCTTTGCATGAGGGCATGGCCCGCATCGCCTGCCATGACTGCATGGCCAGGCATCGGGATGCGCCTGATGCGCGCATCCCGATCCATCCCAATGCGTTTCGTCAGAAGCGATAGCCCACGCCTACCCCGAACAGCACCGGATCAAGCTTCACGCGGCTGATCTGCTCGCCAGCCATCGAAACGTCGCTGCGTATCTGCACCTTCTTCACATCCACGTTGATGGACCAGTTGCGGTTGAGCTTGACGTCGAAGCCGGCCTGCAGCGCCAGGCCCCAACTGTTCTTCTCCAGCGAAATGTCGTTATCCAGCCTGACGCTGGAAATGCGGGTGTAGTTGATGCCCGCGCCCAGGTAGGGATCGAAGGTGGCCTTGGGCAGGAAGTGGTATTGCAGCGTCAATGTCGGCGGCAGGTGCTTGAAGCTGCCTATGCTGGCGCCATCTACTTTCACGGTATGCTTCTGCGGATAGGTCAGCACCAGTTCGGCGGCCCAGTTCGGATTGAAGAAATACGAAATATCCACTTCGGGAATCGTTTTCTTGCTCACCGTGATAAGGTCGGAATCGGTGACGCCGCCGATGGGGGAGGAACGATCGGCCGGGTCGATATGCACGGCACGGGCGCGGACCATCCACGGCGATTCCTGGGCGAAGGCGGCGCCGGCGGTCAGTGCGGCGGCGGCGATGGCAACGGCGATGGCTGTTTTTTTCATGATGCTCCCTGGTTGATGAAAACGCCGCCAGCATATTTTCCCGGCCAGGCCGGCCGGTTGATGCAGGTCAATTTTTTCCGGGAGTTAAAACTTCGTCGCGCACGGGGCCCCACGCGCTTTCCTCTGCCAGGGCCGGGAACGCCGTGACATGCGCACGGGTGCATCAAGACTCATCTGTCTGCGTCATGTACGCAAGCAGTTGGTCTGAGGTGCCAGCACTGCGTCGGCTTGTACAGCGTTACGGATGAATGTCATCATGCCTGCACCCATCCTGGCCATGCGCAAGTGCATCCCAACCCACAAGGAGAATCCAGCATGCTTCATGGCCTGAGCGCCTTTCCCCTGACGCCGATGAATGAAGAGGCCGTCGACGAGCCTGCCTTTGTGCGGCTGCTTCAGCGCCTGGTGCTGGCCCGGGTCGATTCGATCTGCGTGCTCGGTTCGACCGGCAACTATGCCTACCTCGGCATGGCCGAGCGCAAGCGGCTTGCGGAGCTGGCGCTAGACCATGCAGCCGGCGTGCCGATGATGGTCGGCATCGGCGCGCTGCGCACCCACGACGTGCTGGCGCTGGCCGAGCATGCGCAGAAGGCCGGGGCGGATGCGGTGCTGCTGGCGCCGGTGTCCTACCAGAAGCTGACCGATGATGAAGTCTTCGGCCTGTATGAAGCCGTAACGCGCTCCCTTTCCGTGCCGCTGTGCGTGTACGACAATCCGGGCACGACCCACTTCAACTTCAGCGACGCACTGCACGCCCGCATCGCGCAGCTGCCCCGGGTCGGCTCGATCAAGATTCCCGGCGTGTCGGTGGATGCCCCGGCGGCAAGGGAGCGCGTGCAGCGCCTGCGCGCGCTGATCCCGCCACAGGTGACGATAGGCGTCAGCGGCGATGCCCATGGCGCCACCGGGCTCAATGCCGGATGCGATGCCTGGTACTCGGCCGTGGGAGGCCTGTTTGCCGGGCCGCTGCTGGCCATCACGCGCGCCGCGCAAGCCGGCAATGCCAACGAAGCGATGCGCCTGTCCGAACGCCTGCAGCCCTTGTGGGCCTTGCTGCAGCGGCATGGCAGCCTGCGGGTGATTGCCGCCGCTGCCGAACTGCTGGGCCTAATTGCCAGCCCCGGCTTGCCCCTGCCGCTGAAGGCGCTGACAGGAGAGGACCGGCAGCACTTGCGCCGCGTGCTGGAAGAACTGGGCCTGGAGGAATAAGTCCTTCCACGTCGGGGATGGCAGCCGACCTGCTGGTCAGCGTCCGCCGCGCCGCTGTTACGGCAGCCTGGCGAGATCGCCCTGGCGGTCCAGCGCATAGCGGTCCAGGTCGCTGGCGAGGAACAGCTTGCCCCGATAGGCGGCGCGCGCTTCGGCTTCAAGGTCGGCCAGCGTGGGTGCGCCATTGCGCGCCGCATCCTGCTCCTGGTAGCGCGGGCTGAAATGGGTGAGCACAAGGTTGGGAATGCCGGCCTCGCTGGCAAAGCGCGCCACCGCCGCCGCCGAACTGTGCTGCGGGCCTGGCCCTACCTTGTCCAGGCCGGCCTGGGTGTAGGTGGCCTCATGCACCAGCACGTCGGCGCCTACTGCCTCGGCGGCCAGCAGCCCGGGGCTGTCATTGTCGCCGCCAACGATGATCTTGCGCGGCTTGCGCGGGGCGAGCAGATAATCGCGCGCATGGATGGCACGGCCGTCTGCCAGCGTCAGGTCGCGGCCCTGCTGGATCCGGCCCCAATCGGGGCCGGCCGGCACCGCGTCGCGCCGCAGCTTGTCCACGTCCAGCTTGCCTTCCACTGCCTTCTCGCAAAAGCTGTAGGCATAGGACGGCACCCGGTGCGACAGCGCGGTAGCCCGCACTGCAAGGTCGGGCAGCGGCTGCGTATCCGCCAGCGCTTCCACGCTGATGAACTGCAATGGATAGGGCAGGCGCAGTTCGGTGGTTTCCAGCACGCAGTCGATAAAGCGGCCTATCGAAGGCGGACCGATGACGGATAGCGTTTCAGTGCGGTTGAGCATGCCGGCGCTGGCCAGCAGGCCGGGCAGCCCGTAACAGTGGTCGCCGTGGATGTGGGTAATGAAGACAGCGCGCAGCGTCATCAGCGACAGGCTGGTGCGCAGGATGCGATGCTGCGTGGCCTCGCCGCAGTCGATCAGGCACCATTGCTTCGACGCCTCCGACCGCAAGGCCAGCGCCGACAGGTTGCGGCTGCGCGTGGGCGTGCCGGATGAGGTGCCCAGAAACTGGATTTCCATGGTTCTCCACATGCTGCGGCAGGCCGCGTTGGCGCCAACGGGCCTGCCGCTTCGTTGTACAGCTTGCGCTCAGCTGCTGAAACGGTCGCGGGTGGCCCGGGCGCATTCATTCATCACCGTCAGTGAGCGCTTGACGGTGGGTGTTCCCAGCACGAAGGGGTTTTGCTGACCCGCGCCCTGTTTTGCCCTGGCTGCCAGCTTGTCCGACGTGCCGTCATAGCCCGAATGATTGGACAGCATCACGTCGATCTTCTGCTCGTCGGCCAGCCGCATCATGCGGCCGGTGGCGTCGATATAGCTGTCCAGGCGCGGAATGTCCTTGCCGAAGTTGAAGGCGGTGCCGCCCCACAGCATGGCCCGATGCGGCACGCCGCCGGACTTCACGTCGAATACCGGCGAGATGGTGCCTGCCGTATGGCCCGGCGTCACATAAAGCGTCACCCGGGTGTCGCCCAGCGTGATCACGTCGCCATCCTTGACGGCGATGTCGCGCCTGGGGGGCGGTCCCCAGTGGGACGACTCGAATTCGAGCTTGTTTTCCGACATGGTCCAGTCGGCCTGGCTCATCACCACCCGCGGACGGTAGCGCTTCATCAGGTAATCGACGCCGCCGTAATGGTCGCCATGGGCATGGGTGACGATGATGTACTTGATCTGGGCCGGATCGAGGCCCAGCTTGCGCATGCCGCCCTCGATCAGCGTTGCCGCTTCCTGTCCATTGTTCAGCGCATCGATCAGGATGATGCCGTCCGAGGTTTTCAGCGCCCAGGCGCTGACCCAGGTGGCGCCGACGAAATAGAGATTGTCGAATGCCTGGCCAGGCGCCGGCGCCGGTTTGGCGATCAGGCTGGCGACGCTGCGGTCGACGTCCTCATGCGATGGCCGGGTGGCCGGCGCCGGCTTGCACAGCACGGTCAGCGCCTGCAGGTCGGCGCCGGCCGCCGCGGTGGCGGCGGCAACATGGTCGGCGCCAGGCTGGGCCGATGCCGGCCTGGCCGCATTGGCGCCATTGGCGCCCGTGCCGGTGTTGCCGGCGCAGGAAGCAAGCAGGGCTGCGGCGCCTGCGGTCATCAGGGTAGGGATCAGTCTGTTCATCAGGTCTCCGGACATTGTTATTGGAAGGCCCTTGCCTGCACATGCGCCGCAGGGCGGGACGGTGCATGTTACCGCCCTTTGGAGCCCGGCATGACATGGCGTCTCCGCATTGCCGGCCTCACCAGTGAAGCGACAGCAGCACCCGCTGCATGTTGGGTCCGCACAGGCTGCTGATTTCATCCCGCCTGGCCCACCGGAAGCCGTCCATCTCGGGGGTGGGCTGGCCCGTCACCGGATGAACGAAGTGGCTGATGCATACCAGCTCGTCGATGCCGTTCACGTGATCGGGCGCCTGTACCTTGAACAGATGCAGGCGCTTGTCCGGCCGGAAATCGAAGAGGCCGAGTTCCAGGAACAGGTCGGGCGCAAACTCCAGCCCGGTTTCCTCATGCAGTTCGCGCCGCGCAGTCTTGACTGCCGGCTCGCCGGGTTCCTGCATGCCCTTGGGCAGGTCCCACAGGTCATGCCCGGTGACGTGGCACAGCAGCAGCTCGCCGCCGCTGTTGAGCACCAGGGTGCCACAGGAAATGGGTAAATCCTTGCGTGTGCTGAAATCCATGGGCGGACCTTTACAAGGCACTGTCGGAACTGAAGACCCCGCGATGCGCAAGGGCGTCACGCTGCCAGCCGGAGATGATGTTTGCCGCAGGCGCACCGGCTGCGCCGGCAGTGCAGGCGCCGTCACGCGCATGGAAGCGGGCGGCGGCGCGTTGCGGGCAGCCTACTGCGTCTGGTAATACCAGGCAATGAAGCCATTGGTCTTCCAGCCCGCTGCCTTGAGCGCGCTGCGGTCGCTTTCAGACATGGCTGAAAACAGAAAATCCTGCAGGCTGATCGGCGCCGGTCCGGAGGAAAGCACCACGGCAGGATTGGGCGAGTACTTCTTGAAGATCGGTAATGCAACTGCAATCGCTGTTTCAAGTTCAGTCAAGGTCATTGATGCTCCCCGGCAGAGGCGGACAGGCGGCAATCCGTAAGGCGAACATACTGCAAGCCTGGTTGAAATTCAGTCAGAAAAATTCCCGATCCCTTGTAGGACATCGACTGCCTGCAACGCGATCCCGTGCAGATAGAGGGTTTTTCCTACGTTGGATCAGGCATTTCTCTGACGATGGATGGTTGCCGCTTTCGCTAGACTGCTGGTTTATATTTGAGCCAACTCCGGCACGCATGTGCCATGCGGGCAATGTTGTTTCCCTGTCGATGAGGTTGTCAGCATGCTTGCTTTCTTTACGAGACGTCCAATCCTGCTCGCATTCACCGTCCTCACCGCCGCGCTCGCAGTGGGGTTGCTGATCTACTACGACATGATCTGAGACAGCAGCCCGCAGTGCCGGAAGGCGACTTCCTTCCTATTCTTTTCACCAGCCAAGATTGATGAAAACCTTTCATTGCGACCGATGCGGACAGCAGGTGTTTTTCGAGAATGTCCTTTGTGAAAATTGCGGTGGAATGCTGGGCTACCTGCCTGAAGAGCGTGGGATCACCACCTTCGAAGCCGACGGCAATGGCCTGTGGCGCAGCCTGCACCCGGCCAATACGGGCCGGCTGTTCAAGCAGTGCTTCAACTATTCACGTGAAGAGGTCTGCAACTGGATGCTGCCTGCCGACAGCCCGGAAGACCTGTGCGTTTCCTGCCAGCTCACGCATTCCATTCCGGTGCTGTCCGGCCAGAACCGCCTGTACTGGCGGCGCCTGGAAACGGCCAAGCGGCGGCTGCTGTATTCGCTGATGGAGTTGAAGCTCACGCCGGTGTCCAAGCACAAGTCGCCGCAAGCTGGCCTGGCGTTTGAATTCCTGCAGGACCTGCCGATGAAACGGGTCATGACCGGTCACGATAATGGCCTGATCACACTCAATATCGCCGAAGCGGACCCGGCGTTCCGCGAGAAGGTCAGGGAGCAGATGCATGAGCCGTACCGAACCCTGCTGGGCCACTTCAGGCATGAGAGCGGTCACTATTACTTCGACCGCCTGATCGCCGGCACCCAATGGGTGGACCCCTACCGCGACCTGTTCGGCGACGAACGGGCGGACTACGGGGAAAGCCTGCAGAAGCATTACGAGAATGGCCCGCCGGACGACTGGAACCAGCGCTACATCAGCACGTACGCCAGCAGCCACCCATGGGAAGACTGGGCCGAAAGCTGGGCCCACTACCTGCACATGATCGATACGCTGGACACCGCATTTGCCTGCGGCATGATGCTGCGGCCCAGGCGCGATGACGAGCCGCAACTGCTGCTGGAAAGGCAGCCGTTGAAAAGCGCATCGTTCAACGACATGATGACCGACTGGTTCGCGCTGACCTATGTGCTCAACAGCCTCAACCGCAGCGTCGGCATGCCGGATGCCTATCCCTTCACGCTGTCGGCGCTGGTCAGGCAGAAGCTGGAATTCATTCACAACGTGATACTGGCGCGGCAGCAGACAGCGCCGCAAGCCGCAGGCGGGGAAGGAGCGCCGACCATCGTGGTCTGACGTTCTGCCCGTCCCGCCGGTGCTGCTAGAGCGCTTTCCCGGCACTCGCCTGCTGTTCCAGCAGCGCCGCCGCTTCCTTGTGTCCGCCATCGAGCGCCATCTGCAGCGCGCTCTTGCCGCGGTTGTCGGCCAGCTTCCCGTCCGCGCCGCTGGCCAAGAGCAGCCGCACCGTCTCCGCATGGCCATTGCCCGCAGCCCACATCAGCGCGGTCAGGTCATTGGCATACCGCGCATTAACCCCGACGCCGTGGGCCAGCAGCAGTTCAACCACTTTCACGTGGCCGCCACCGGCCGCGTACACCATTGCCGTCTTGCGCAGCTGGTCTGAGGCCATCGGATCGGCCTGGCGTTCCAGCAACCGCTGCGCCAGCGCGGCATTGCCGGAATAGGCCGCGGCCATCAACGGCGTGACCCGGCTGACATTGGCCAGGTTCACATCCGGCCCGTGCGACAGCAGGTAGTCCACCGTCTCCTCCGAACCCGACTTGATGGCCGTCATCAGCAGGCTGTCGCCGAAGCGGTTGCGGGTGTTGATCGCCGCGCCCTGGTCCATCAGCTTGCGCAGCGTGGGCAGGTTGGCGGTTCTCACGGCGATGAGTGACTGTCGGTTAAGCTCGGCAATATCGTCCTGTGCCTGTGCAGAAGAGCATAAGAGCGCGCCCTGCAGGAAAAGAACGGCAAAAATCTTCTTCAAATGTTTACTCCTGGTTAAAAAAGCAGACTAATATTCGATTGTTTTCCTAACAAGATGCGCCGGTCAAGTGAAATTGTCGAAGCAGGCGCCGGCGCGGTAGCGGGTCCATTGCAGTGCAACCAGGGAGATGGCATGGAGACGAAAAAAAGCGTGTTGGTCGGTGCCGTGGCGGGCGCATTGTTGTGTTTGACGGCACTGGCTGCCGCCCAGGAAACCCAGGGCGGCGCCGGCATCAAGGCCAGGCCGATGTCGTCGTCGCTGGCCACGGTCAGCCAGACCATGCTGGACAGCGCGGAGAAGGATGACAGGAACTGGCTGATGTCCAACGGCAGTTATGCCCAGACCCGGTTCTACGCGGCAAAGCAGATCAACACCGCCAACGTCGGCAAGCTGCGCCCGGCGTTCGTGTTCCAGACCGCGGTGCTGGAATCGATGGAGACCGCGCCGGTGGTGGTCAATGGCGTGATGTTCCTCACCACCTCCTTCAACCATGTCCATGCGGTCGACGCCGTCACCGGCGAGGAATTCTGGCACTACAAGCACAAGCCCGGCCCGGTCACCACGTTCTGCTGCGGGCCGAACAACCGCGGCGTCGCGGTTTCGGGCGGCAAGCTCTTCATGGGCACGCTGGACGCGAAGATGGTGGCGCTGGACGCCAAGACCGGAAAGCTGCTGTGGGAAACCCAGATCGCCGACCCGGAAAAGGGCTACAGCGAAACCATGGCGCCCGTCGTGGTGGACAACAAGGTGCTGATCGGCACCAACGGCGGCGAATACGGCATTCGCGGCTTCGTCAAGGCATTCGACGCCGAGACCGGCAAGGAACTGTGGACCTTCCACACCATCCCCGAGAAGGGCCATGAGGGCGTGTGGGCCGAGAAGGATGCGACCGGGCGCGACATGCACCGCGACATCGCCGCAGAAAAGAAGGCCTTCGCCGAGAACAGCAAGTTCCATGAAACCCTGGGCGGCGGCGTCTGGATGGCGCCGGCCTACGACCGCGCCAGCAACATGCTGTTCTTCGTGGTCGGCAACCCTTCGCCCGACCTGTATGGCGCCGAGCGGCCGGGCGACAACCTGTACACCAATTCGATGGTGGCGATCGACGCCAGCACCGGCCAGTACAAGTGGCATTCCCAGTACATCGCCCACGATGTCTGGGATCTGGACGCGGTCAGCCCGCCGGTCCTGGTGGATGTGAAGGATGAGAAGGGCCGCATGATCCCGGGCGTGATCCACGGCGGCAAGACCGGCCACATCTATGTGCATGACCGCAAGGACGGCCGCCTGATCCGCTATTCCGAGGCCATGGTGCCACAGGAGAACATGTGGACGCTGCCGACGGCCCAGGGCGCGCGCATGCTGCCCGGCGCGAACGGCGGCGTGGAATGGTCGCCGATGGCATTCCATCCCAAGGCGCGCCTGGCCTATGCGGTCAACCTGCACCAGCCCATGACCTACCAGGTGGAAGCCGCGCCGTACCCCGGCGGCGGCAAGCTGTGGCTGGGCGGCGCCTTCAAGAACGTGCCTGGCGAAGAGCAGTCCGGCAACGTCAGCGCGGTCAATATCGATACCGGCAAGATCGCCTGGCAGGTCAAGACCGACCAGCCCATGATCGGCGGCGCGCTGGCCACGGCGGGCAATCTGGTGTTTGCAGGCGAGGGCAATGGCTGGTTCAAGGCCTATGACGCCACCAACGGCAAGCTGCTCTGGAAGTATCAGTGCGGCGCCGGCGTCAATGCGCCGCCGGTGTCCTATACCGTCAACGGCAAGCAGTACATCGCGGTGGCGGCGGGCGGCAACACCCAGCTCGACTTCAAGCGCGGCAACAGCGTCTTCGTATTCGCGCTGTAATTCGTGGACCTCGTTCCGGCCAGGGTAGCCCAGGCTGTCCTGGCCGGGACGGATGCTTTTCCGGCATGACCGCGCGGCTTGCTGGGCGCGCTTTTTATTTCACAGGCGATCAACGATGCGAAACGATTCTCTCCGGGCGCTGGTCCTGGCTTCCTCCATCCTGCCGGCCGCCTGGGCCTGCGCTGCCGATGCCGAGGCGGTCAAGGCCAAGGCGCAGGCGTGCGTTGCCTGCCATGGCCCGGCCGGCAATTCCGCCACCGGGCTCATTCCCACGCTGGCTGGCCAAACCTCGCGCTACATGGTGCTGCAGTTGCGTGACTTCAAGGAAGGGCGGCGCAAGGATCCGATGATGTCGCCCGTGGCGGCGACGCTGTCGAAGGAGGACATGCAGGAGCTGGCCGACTATTTCGCCGCGCAAAAGCCGGCAGGCAATGGCTTCAAGGCCGATCCGGCGCGGGTGACGGCCGGTGCGCAGAAAGCCAATGAAGTGCTGTGCACGATGTGCCACCTGGGCGGGCTGAAGGGGCAGAACGAGATTCCGCGCCTGGCCGGGCAGCAGCCGGAATACATCGTCAAGCAGATGCAGGCATTCCGCAGCCGCGAACGCACCAACGACGCCGGCAACATGACCAGCGTTTCGAAGAACCTCACGGATGAGGACATCGCCAATCTGTCGCACTACATCGGCAGCCTGTTCTGACAGCCGGCCGGATCAGGCTGCCGCCGTTGCAACACCGCAAAAGCAGGTCACGCCGGCGCCGCCACGCTGCGCCGGCGTTCATGCCTGCGCGCTGTCATCCTTCAGCGGCTCTCCCTCCAGCACCAGCAGATAGTGGCCGCTATGATCCGGCCCGAAATAAGCCTTCGCGGTGTAATAGCTTCTCTGGTCCGGCGAGAAAGGCTCGCCGATGGGCGGCATATGGTTCAGTTCCTGGGTGCCGAAGTCCTGGCTGGTGCCGTCCGGCAGCTGGCGGGTAATCCTGACTTGCATGGTGATCCTCGGAATGGGCAAAGCAGGATAGACGCTGCTTTACCGACACAGGTTCAACCGCAGGGGCAGCCTGTTGAGCATCCCTTGATGCAGACGATAGACGCAGGTCAATAGGCCACGCCCTATGTGCGCCTGCGTACCGATGACCGAGAGGCAGCCAGAGTATGATTTTTGCAAGACTCGCTGCATATCGCCATTGCGATGCCGATACGCAGCGCCGCCCGGCAACGAATCAGCACCGACGCCCACAAGACCCAGCCATGAACGAATTACGTGATTTTCCCTCCAGGAACGCTGTCCCTGTCGATGACCATGGCAATGCCCTGCTCAGCTACCGGCCCGTGCACCCCAACCTGGTCGAGCGTGTGAAGAAGCCTGCTGCCGTCACCGGCGCCATGCTGGGCGCGGCCGCGCTGGGTTACCTCGCCCTGCTGACCAAGGGCCGCCTGACGTCGAAGCGGCCGCTGACGCCGCAGGAAGCGGCGCACAGGCTGGCTGCCAAGCCGGCGCCCGGCATGCCCGCCGGCCGCCTGCCTGCCGCGCCGCCGACCGGCATCGCCAGGGTCGCCGCGCCTGCCGCCGTCGCGCCTGCAGGGGCCGCCGCGGCAGGAAGCGGCGTCAAGCCGCGCCATGCCAGGGCAAAGGCGGCGCACAAGGAAATCCGGCGCCAAGGTTCATGGCGCCAGCTGTTCAATACAGGGAAATCGCTGATGGCCCTGTTCAATGCGGTGGCCGCATTGAAGGCCGCCCAGAACCACGTCGACCCGGTGCCCACGCCCGATGCGCCGCATGGCGCCGTGCCGCCGCCGGCCACCAGTGTCGAGACGCTGGCGGCCACGGGCCAGCCGGCAAACGCCGGTGCGAAGGCCGCGGCCAGTACTCAGGCTGCCACGGCGGTTGCCCCAGCGGCCGGCCAGCCCGCCTTCAAGCCCGTGCCCAGGGGCTCCCTGCTGACCCGCACCTGGCACTTGATCAAGGCAGCCGTGTCGTCGTGGGTGGATGACTTTGCGCCCAGCATGGGCGCGGCCCTGTCGTACTACACCGTGTTTTCGCTGGCGCCGATGCTGTTGATCGTCATCGGCGTGGCCGGCCTGATCTTTGGCGCGGAGGCGGCGCGCGGCGAGATCGTGACCCAGTTGCGTGGCCTCATGGGCGAGCAGGGCGCGATTGCGGTGGAAGAGCTGCTCAAATCGGCCAGCGATCCCGGCAAGGGCATCCTGGCCACCATCGTCGGCTTCGGCACGCTGCTGGTAGGCGCCACCGCGGTGTTCGCCGAACTGCAAAGCTCGCTGGACCGGATCTGGCGCACGCCGGCGCCGCCGAATGAAAGCGGCATCTGGGGCATCATCCGCACCCGCATCCTTTCGTTCGGCCTGATCCTCGGGTTGGGCTTCCTGATGATCGTGTCGCTGGTGCTCTCCGCTGCGCTTGCGGCGCTGGGTAACTGGTGGGGCAGTTACCTGGGCAACTGGGAGTTCGTGCTGCAGGCGCTGAACTTCGTGGTGTCCTTTGGCGTGGTTACCGTCGTCTTTGCCGCCATCTACAAGTTCATGCCGCACGCAACCATCGCGTGGAGGAATGTCTGGGTGGGCGCCATCGTCACCGCACTGCTTTTCACCATAGGCAAGTTCCTGATCAGCCTGTACATCGGCAAGAGCGGCGTTGCCTCCGGCTTCGGCGCCGCCGGCTCGTTCGCCGTATTGCTGGTATGGGTCTATTACTCGGCGCAGATCTTCCTGCTCGGCGCCGAATTCACCTGGGTGTATTCGCATCGCAACGATCCGCCGCCGAATGCGGCGCCGGTGCCCGCGCGCAGCGACGTCGATCAGGCAGCGGCGGCGGCAACTGCCTGATATCAACCTATTGCCGGGGGCCAGGGAGCCTTCCGGCCCAAGAAGAAGAATACGGCAACAAGATATGGTCAAGTTCATCAGCCGGGAAGCCTATTTCTGGATACTGCAGCGTCTCTGCGCGATCTATCGCGCACCGGTTCCCGACGAGCCAGCCCAACGGCTGGCCGCCTCGTTTCATTCCCCTGAAAGCCTGCTGCAGAGCGCGCGCATGTTCGGCTTCGATACCGCGTCGCGCAACTGCAAGCCGGAGCGGCTGTGCAAGGAGCCGTTCCCGCTGATTGCCTGGCAGAGGGGGCAGGGCAGGCAGTCGGCACCGTCGGCGTTGCGGGAAGTGCTGCGGCCGGTGCTGCTGCTGCGGGCGGACCAGCGCAATGTGCTGATTCTTGCGCCCGGCGACGCCGTTCCCAACACGGTACCGCTGGCCGAATTCGCGCGCAGCTTCACCGGGGCGATTACCTCGGTGCAGCTGCACGAGGCGCGCCGGCAGGCTGCGCCGACCCCGCCGCCTCGGGCAGCGGCGGTAGCCAGCGCTGCAGCAGTTCGGTCAGCATGTCGCGCGTGATCGGCTTGGGAAGGTAGTCATCCATGCCGGCTGCCAGGCAGCGCTCGCGGTCACCCTCGGCGGCGTTGGCCGTCATCGCCACCACGATCAGGTGGCTGAGCGTACCGGATTCGGCCGCACGGATGCGGCGCGTGGCTTCGAAACCGTCCATCAGCGGCATCTGGCAGTCCATCAGCACCAGCGCATAGTCGTGCAGCGCCATCGCTTTCAGCGCTTCCTCGCCGTTGGACGCGACGTGGGCGTCGTAGCCCAGCCGGGCCAGCTGATGCAGCGCCACCTTCTGGTTGGTCAGGTTGTCTTCCACCAGCAAAATCCGGCGGTCGGCGTCTTCCGCGGCCGGCGCTGCGTGCGGCGCACTGGCGACCGGGCGGAGAGGCGATGGCGCGTGCTGCAGGTAATGCCGGTGCTCCAGCGCAAAGACAAGCGCCTGGTGGAAGGCCGCCTGACGCAGGGGGCGGCGCAACGTCGCATGAAAAGCCAGCTGGTCGTACGTCGCTGACGCATCCTCGGCCATCAGCACCAGCCGCATGCCGGGGTGCGATTGCGCCAGCGCAGCGGCGATTGCTGCCGACATCGGCATGCCGCCGTCGATGACGGCCAGCGCATGGGGCGCGCTGGCCGCCAGTGCCAGCGCCTGTTCCCGCGTGGCGGCACATTGCGGCTGCATGCCCCAGGCGGCCAGGTAGGAAGCCAGCACACTGGCGTGACCCGGCAGGGCGCAGACCACCAGGGCATGCGATGCCGGCAGGGGTGCTACCGCCGCCGGCTGTGCCACTTCGGCCAGATGCAGCTCGAACCGGAAGGTGGTGCCCTCGCCGGGCCGGCTTTCGACGTCGATGCGCGAGCCCATCAGGCCCAGCAGCCGCTTGCAGATCGACAGGCCAAGTCCGGTGCCGCCGTATTTACGGGTGACTGAATTATCGGCCTGGATGAAAGGCTCAAACAGCCGCGCCAGGGCCTGCTCATCGATGCCTATGCCGGTGTCGCTCACTTCAAACACGACCCGGCAGCCATTGCCGACGCGTTCGCGCAGGCTGACCCGCAGCACGACCTCGCCCGACTGCGTGAATTTCACCGCGTTGTCGATCAGGTTCAGCAGGATCTGGCGTATCCGGCCGCCATCGGCCCTGACCACCGCAGGCACGGCGGGATCGACAAAGCTGATCAGCGCAAGCCCACGGCTGGCGGCGCGGCCGATCAGGGCGTCGACGCAGCCTTCGGCCAGCGGCAGCAGCGGGCAGTCGACCAGTTCAATATCCATCTTGCCGGCTTCGATCTTCGAGAAGTCCAGCACATCGTTGATGATGGCCATCAACGCGCGCCCCGAGTCCTCGATGGTCCGGGCAAACTCGTCCTGCTGTGCACTGAGCTGGGTTTCGCGCAGCAGCGCGGCCATCCCCAGCACGCCATTCATCGGCGTGCGGATCTCATGGCTCATGGTGGAAAGGAAGATGCTCTTGGCGGCATTGGCCTGTTCCGCCGCTTCCTTTGCCTTGCGCAGTTCCTCGCGCGTGCGCTCGCCATCGAGGATGGTCTTGTGCAGCGCGGTGGTGTAGAGCAAGGCCAGCGCAGCGGCGAAGATGCCGATCAGCCTCAGCTTGTGGGCCGACTGTTCCCAGGCAACCAGCGCATGCTGCTCCGACAAACCAACCACCGCCACCACGGGAAAATTGCGGCTGGCGCGAAAGTTCACCAGCGTGTTGTCATCCGTTTCCTCTGCGCTCTTGCGAATGAGATCGAAACGGCCGAACTGCTGGTCATTGTTGAGGGCATCGAACATGGGCAGCCGGGCGCTGCGGCTGCCGATCACAAAGGGCGCATCCGGCGTTGCAGCCAGCACCATGCCCTGATAGTCAAACAGCGCTTCATAGCCGGCATCGCTGCGCGGGCCCGAGCGGTGGTCCGGAAACAGGTAGGCCGGATTGACCAGCGCCAGCAGGGTCAGGCTGGCGCCGCCCACTTTGACCAGTCTGGCGAAGGGAATCACATATACGCCGCGCTCGCGGTACTGGCCTTCCATGCCGGCGTCGATGCTGTCGTCGAGCTCATGCAGGTCGCGCACGAACAGCGGGCGGCCGCTGTTGAGGCCGGCGCCGATCTCGTTGCGAAAGCCCAGCTGCTGCAGCGAAAATCTGCGGGCGATGTTGTCCTCGTTCGAACTGCTGACCACGCGCCCGCCGGCATCGAGCACCGATACTGAGCGCAAGTGGGTGGAACTGGAGGCGATGGTGTCGAGCAGGGCCTGCACATCCACGCCGCCCGGATTGCCGCTTTGCCGCTGCGCCGGCAGCATCAGCATCTTGCTGATGGCCGTGAAATTATTGTCCACGCTGGACAGCGTGCGGCTGACGTGGCTTTCCAGCATGCTGGCCAGGAGCCGCCCGCGCGCATCCTCGGTGCCCAGCTCGTTCTGCCGGTCATGCCTCAGCAGGACCAGGGTGCCGGCGAGAATGCCGATGCCGCACAGGATGCCCACGGCCACCAGAAAATGCCGCATGCGCCTGGTGTGCCGGCCGAAAGAGATCGCAAGCTTCATCGTCGCGTCATCCCGGCGTGTCAGCGGTCGAGGACGACCGGGTCCAGCTTGTGCTTGCGCGCGAAGCGGAGCAGGCGGCCATCCTTGCGGATGATCTCCATGAAGGCATCGACCCGGTTGCGCAGGCTGGCGTCGCCAGGCGCGAGCGCATAGGCATAGTCGGTAGGATGAAATGGCGCCGGCGGAGGCACCAGCCTTGCCCAGTCGGTCAGGTCCAGCATGCGTCGGCTATAGGGAAAGTCGGTCATGAAGGCGTCGGCGCGCCCCGACTCGACTTCCTGCTCGCGGCTCTGCGGCGGGCTCACCATCATCAGCCTGGCATGCTTGAGCACCTTCCGCATCACGGGCTCCATCAGCGTGCCGGCCTGCACTGCAATCACGCGTCCGGGCTTGTCGATGTCCTGCCACTGCCGGATCGCGCCGGAAGAGCGGGAAGCAATCGCGTAAATGTCGCTGCGCATGTAGGGCCTGGTGAACTGCAGGCGGCTTTGCCGTGCCGGCGTGATGCCGACCGCGTGCATGGCGATATCGCAGTCGTCATCGATGAGCTTGTCGATGAGCTGGATGAAGCTGCTGTCGACATAGCGGATCGCCACGCCCAGCTCCAGGCCCAGTTCATTGGCGATATCGATATCGAAACCGGACAGCAGGCGTGTCTTCGGGTTGCGGTAGGTAACACCGTAATAGTTGGGCCAGATGCATACCCGCAATTCCTTGCTGTCAAGGACACGGTCGAGACGGGAAGGCGCCGCGACCGCCTGGGTTGCCAGGCCGGCGCCTGCAAAGGCGAGGATGGCTGCGGCCAGTCGCAGCGGTCGGATGCGGGAATACATGCTTGTGGTGTCCTGGAGAAGCGAAAGGGCTGCTGGTATCTTGCGGCGCCAAATGGAGCAGGGCGGCGTCGGGCGGGTAATAAATTTCTAACCGTCAATTTTCCCTCAAATCGTCCCTTTTCGGAACTTGCCGGCGGCGCATTGTCACGCCAAAAGCCGAACGGCGCCTGGCGTGTGGCGTATTCGGCTACAATGGCGCCCGAAGCAGGCCAGACAGCCGCTGGTTCGCACGGCACTCGTTGCCGGACGGACGGGAGGAAGGTCCGGACTCCATAGAGCAGGGTGACGGTTAACGGCCGTCCGCTGAAAGTCGCAAGACATAAGGCGAGGAATAGGGCCACAGAGACGAGCGTATTAAGTTACGGTGAAACGCGGTAACCTCCACCTGGAGCAATTCCAAATAGGCACGCGTTGATGTTGCTCGCGGAGCGTGCGGGTAGGAAGCTTGAGCCGTGGAGTAATTCACGGCCTAGAGGAATGGCTGTCATAGCGAACGGTTTGCGCCGTTCGCCGTAACAGAATCCGGCCTATCGGCCTGCTTCATTTACAAATTCAGGCGTGGCCTGGTGTTACAATTCCGGCAATCTTCAGTACGGGTTGTGCACGCCATGGCTATCGCTCCCGCTCCCCTCATAGATGAAACCCAGGCCGCTTTCCTGCAGGGCGGCGTGTCCATCAGCGCCGCGTCGAGCGGCGCGCAAGCTGCGTCAAGCTTTCCCAGCCTGTGCCGTGTCCTTGCCTGCGAGGTCGCGCCCGACCGCCGCCGGCTGACGGTGCTGGTGTCGCGCACACAGGCTGCCGCGTTGCTGCGGGATGTCGGCGAGAGCGGTCGGCTGGCGGTCGTCTTCAGCCAGCCTTCCACGCACCGCACGCTGCAGATCAAGGGAGAAGAAGCGCAGATCGGGCCAGTCACCGCACAGCAACTGGAAGCAATGCGGCAGCATCGCGATGCTTTCGTCGCCGAGGTGGTGCCGCTGGGTTTTGCCGACGCCCCGGTGCGCCTGCTGCTGACCTGCGACGACGACGAGATCGTGGCCATCCGTTATACCCCGGTCGCCGTATTCGACCAGTCGCCCGGCCCGCGCGCCGGCAATATGCTCAGGGCGGCGCCATGAGCCTGCCGCTTGAGGGTATCCGCGACTGCTTCGAGGGCGTCATACCGGCCACCATGGCAACCACCGGGGCGGACGCCATGCCCAATATCGCCTATCTCTCGCATGTTCACTATGTGGATGCGCATCACATTGCGCTGTCCTACCAGTTCTTCAACAAGACCCGGCAGAACATCCTCGCCCGTCCCTGGGCGCGATTGCAGGTTACCAGCCCAGTCACCGGCGCGCAGTACCAGTTGGCGCTCAGCTTCTTGCGCACCGAAACATCGGGACCGCTGTTCGAAAACATGAAAGCCAGGCTGGCCGGCATTGCTTCCCATACCGGCATGGGCAATGTGTTCCGGCTGCTCGGCGCCGACATCTACCGGGTGCACGAGGTGACGCAGGTGCCCAGCCCGACGCTGCCGGCGCCGGCCTACCGCAATCCCTTGCCCGGACTGCGGGCCGCGGTCGAAGCGCTGGCCTGCTGCGCCGATCTCGAAACATTGCTGGCGGCCACGCTGAATTGCCTGCGCAGCCAGTTCAATATAGAACACGCGATGGTGCTGATGGCCGACGGCGCGCGCGAACGCTTGTATACAGTGGCCAGTCATGGCTATGAGAATTCCGGCGTCGGCTCGGAAATTCCATTCGGCCAGGGCGTGATCGGCGTCGCCGCGCGCGAGCGCACGCCGATCCGCATCGGTCATATGACATCGGAATATGCCTATAGCCGGGCGATCCGCGAAAACCTTCGCAAAGACAATGGCGCGGCCGCGATCGAGCTCGAAATTCCCCTTCCGGGCCTGACCGATCCGCACAGCCAGATGGCGGTTCCCGTTCTTGCCTGCCAGCGCCTCCTGGGCGTGCTGTATGTGGAAAGCGGCGAGGACCTGCGCTTTGGCTATGACGACGAAGACGTGCTGGCCTCGCTGGCAAGCCACCTGGGCGCAATGATCTTCCTGCTGCAGGGCGCGGCAGAGGAAGCGGCGGATACGCCGCTGCCCGCGCCGCCCGACGAACTGCCGCGCCAGGGCATGCCCCTGGTGGTGCGGCATTTCGCCAGCAACGACAGCATTTTTCTGGACGAGGACTACCTGATCAAGGGTGTTGCCGGCGCCATTCTCTGGAACATACTGCGCGACTACGCGGCCAGCCGCCGGGTTGCCTTCACCAATCGCGAACTGCGCCTGGACAGCCGTATCCGCCTGCCGGATCTGGCCGATAACCTGGAGGCGCGGCTGCTGCTGCTGTCGCGCCGCCTGCTGGAGCGCCAGGCGGCTGTCCAATTGCAGAAAACCGGTCGTGGCAAGTTCCAGCTGTGCGTGTCGCGGCCGGTCCAGCTTCTGGAGCAGGCCTGAACAAGCTCAGGCTGCCATCGGCTCCGGGGCCAGTGCCGCCGCCAGCCGGTTCCAGTCGTCCGCTGCCAGGCTGTCCCGGGCGAGGCCGAGCATCGCTTCGAATGCGGCAGGCGGCGCCTCGGCGCGCATGCCCGCCATCAGCTGCTCGCGTTCGCCCGGACTGGAACCGATCAGGATCCAGCGGGTAGACGTCGCCATTTCCAGCGGCGTCAGGGCTGCCAGGATGTCGTGGTGCAGCGCCACCAGTTCCTGGTCGCTGTAGCAGGCCTGCAGCACGGCATTATTGGCGTTTTCCTCGGTATCCATATGCAGCAGGTTCTCGCCGACGAAGACGGCCAGTTCCCGCTGCAGCCTGCTCCAGGCTGCCGGCCTGCCCTGCGGCGCGCCCTGTTCCAGCGCCTCGCCAGCCGCCCTGATCGAAGCCACCGCGCGGGCATGGTGGAGATGGTCTTCTGCCGTGCCAGCAGAAGAGCCGGGCTGACGCCGTTCCATGGCCGCATGCACGAAGCGGTCTTCGTGCACAATATGGTCGCTGCAGAATTCGAGCATATCCCGCAGCTGCTTCATGGCATCGGCGATTGCCTGCCTGTCTTCGATATCCAGCGTGGCGACGCGGGCAAGGGTATGACACAGGAAAGCGCGCACCGCTTTATGGATGCCCGCATAGATGTTGAATCGTTGCGCGGCTGCATTGCTTTCAATACTGGAATATTCGGTTGGCATTTCAGTCTCCATGGGTCCGGATGGTTGTCAAACCGTGTCATGCACGGATGAAGCCCATGGTAGGCGTCGAGCGAACGATCGTTTGCTAAAACTTCCTTCAGCAAATCTTAAAAAAATCCTAAAGCAAACCCCAGCATGCAATGACGTGGAATTTACCTTACTAATGGTTAAAAAAGCATGTGTCAGGAAAATGTCTGGCTCCCAATCGGTGTTAAATAAAAGCAACAATTCCATTCAAAAACCTTGGTTAAATGCACATATTTGGTGCTAAAAAACGGCAATTTCGTTGAATATCTTCAATATACATATGGAAACTGTTTTTTAAGGGAAACAGATAAACACATGTGTATACATAAGAAGCTTCTTTGATTAAATGAGATAAGCTATTGATTTTTATATTCTTTTTATTTTAAGCAGTTCTTGAGCGAAATCCGCTAAGTCCTTGACTTAATTGGAGAAAATGCACTGCCGTCGTCGGATATTCCTTGACCGCAAATAGAGCATCCTCTAAAGTGGGCGGCAGTGTGAAAAAGTGTATTTTTGTGGGTTATTTTTGATGTGCAGGGCCCGGGCATGAAGCATTGCGGCGCAAGCCAAAAACGAAAAAACAAAGGAATCCAGGGTGTTTCAAGGCGCGTCTGCACTAACTCTCGATGCGAAGGGCAGGATGACTATTCCTTCCAAGCATCGTGACGCGCTTGCAGTGCAATGCGAAGGCCGGGTCACGCTGACCAAGCATCCGCACGGCTGCCTGCTGTTCTTTCCGCGCCCGGTATGGGAAATCCACCGTGAGCAGATTGCAGCATGGCCAATGTCCGCACGAGCCTGGCAACGAATTTTTTTGGGCAACGCGTCGGATGTCGAAATGGATACCGCCGGACGCATATTGATTGCGCCGGAACTGCGCAGCGCGGTGGGGCTGTCGCGGGAGGTGATGATGCTCGGCATGGGCAGTCATTTCGAGATCTGGGATGCGGCCAAACTCGCCGAAAGCGAGGCGCAGGCGGTGGCGGACGGCATGCCCGATGTGTTGAACAATTTTTCCTTCTAGCCCGTGATGACTGAGAACACGGTGCCAGAGTTGCAGCACCGTACGGTGCTGCTGGAAGAGGCGGTCGATGCACTGGCGATCGAAGGCGCGCGCGCGGATGGCATCTTTGTGGACGGCACATTTGGCCGTGGCGGGCATAGCCGCCGGATACTTGAACGACTGGGCGCGAAGGGCCGCCTGATTGCATTCGACAAGGATCCGCAGGCGATTGCCGTGGCCCACGCGCTGATGCGGTCCGACAGCCGATTTGAGGTAGTGCATGACAGCTTTGCCACGATCAGCGAGGCGCTGCGGGAACGCGGCGTCGACCAGGTCGACGGCATCTTGCTGGACTTGGGAATTTCCTCGCCGCAGGTCGACGATGCGGCGCGGGGATTCAGTTTTCGGATGGACGGTCCGCTAGACATGCGCATGGACACGACCCGCGGCATCTCGGCGGCGCAGTGGCTGGCAACGGCGGAACAGCAATTGATTGAAAAGGTGATACGGGATTATGGGGAAGAACGGTTTGCTTTTCAGATTGCAAAGGCGATTGTTGCTGGCCGGTCAGTCGCGCCAATTTCAAGCACACGACAGCTTGCCGAGATCGTGGCACGCGCCGTCAAGACCCGCGAGAAAGGCAAGGACCCGGCAACTCGCACCTTTCAGGCTATCCGGATTTTCATCAATCGGGAGCTTGAAGAACTCGAAATAGGCTTGCTCGGCGCATTTGACCGGCTGGCTCCGAACGGAAGGATGGCTGTGATCAGCTTTCATTCGCTGGAAGACCGCATGGTCAAGCAATTCCTTGCCGCCCGTGCCAATGCGCCGCAACCCGACCGTCGCCTGCCTATCCGAGCCGTGGACCTGCCGCAGCCGGAAATGAAGCTGCTTGCCAAGATGAAGCCGTCCGCCACCGAAATCGCCGACAATCCACGCGCCCGTTCCGCAGTGATGCGCGTCGCCCTGCGTCTCGCCCAGCAATCCGCCGGGAGCCGCCAGTGAGCGCCCGGCTGTGCATCGTGCTGACCGCGCTGCTGGCTGGCAGCGCGCTGTCATTGGTCAACGCGCAATACCAGGCGCGCCGCCTGTTCATCGAGATCGAGCGGGCGCAGACCGTCGCCCGTCAGCTCGAAGTGGAATGGTCGCAGCTACAACTTGACCAGTCCACGCTGGGCAAGCATGCCCGCATTGAAGCCAACGCACGGCGCGATCTCAATATGGTGCCGCTGACTCCCGCACGCACGCAATACATTACCGGAGAGGCCAGATAATGCGCGCCGCTTCCCGCCCCAACTCGCGCCGCGCCACTGCACGCGGCGTTCCCTTTTCTGCCAGTCCTCTGCTTGCGGTGAAACTGCCGCCGTGGCGTTCGCGCCTGGTGCTGTTCATGATGTTCGCGGCATTCCTGGCGCTGGCCGGCCGCGCGCTGTGGCTGCAGGGACTGTCCACCGAATTCCTGCAAAAGCAGGGCGAGGCGCGTTACGCCCGCACGCTGGAACTGCCGGCAACGCGCGGCAGGATCACCGACCGCAATGGCGAAGTGCTCGCCTCCTCGGTGCCGGTCAAGGCGGTATGGGCCATACCCGATGACGTGCTGGAAGCGCCGGCAGACAAGCTGCATGCGCTGGCCGGCCTGCTGGAGATGCCCGAATCCGAACTGCGCAAGAAGCTCGACTCGGACCGCAACTTCGTCTATCTGAAGCGCCAGGTCGAGCAGGAAACCGTGGACAAGGTGCTCAAGTTGGGCATTGCCGGCATCGAGACCCGCAAGGAATACAAGCGCTTCTATCCGCAGGGCGAGGTCATGGCCCATGTGGTGGGCTTCACCAATGTGGAAGATGCCGGCCAGGACGGCATGGAGCTGGGCATGCAGAAAACCCTGGCCGGCGTCACCGGCAGCCGCCGCGTGATCAAGGACCGCCTGGGCCGCATCGTCGAGGACATTGCCGCCGTGCGCGAGCCGCATGACGGCCGCGACCTGGTGCTGTCGCTCGACAGCAAGCTGCAGTACATCGCCTTCACCCACCTGAAGGAGGCGGTCGAGAAGTTCAAGGCCAAGGCAGGCGGCGTGGTGGTGGTGGACGTCAAGACCGGCGAGGTGCTGGCGCTGGCCAACCTGCCGACCTATAACCCGAACAACCGCTCGATCCTGACCGGCGCCATGCTGCGCAACCGCGTCATCACCGACACCTATGAGCCAGGCTCGACGCTGAAGCCGTTCACCATCGCGCTGGCGCTCGACACCAAGCGGGTCACCCCGAACACCACCGTGCAGACCGCGCCCGGCAAGCTGACCATCGGCACGGCCACTATCGGCGACGCCCATGCGCATGGCCTGCTGACGGTGTCGCAGGTGATCCAGAAGTCGTCCAACGTCGGCACCGCGAAGATCGCGCTGCAGATGCAGCCGCAGGAAATGTGGGAAATGTTCACCACGGTGGGCTTCGGCCAGCAGCCCAAGCTGGGCTTCCCGGGCGCGGTGGCAGGAAGGGTGCGTCCCTACAAGGCCTGGCGGCCGATCGAGCAGGCCACCATGAGCTATGGCCACGGCATTTCGGTGTCGCTGCTGCAGATCGCCCATGCCTATACCATCTTTGCCCGTGACGGCGATTTGATTCCGCTGTCGTTCCAGAAGCTTAACGCGCCGCCGGTAGGCCAGCGCGTGATCACGGAGAAGACGGCGCGCGACATGCGCGCGATGCTGGAAATGGCCGCCGGTCCGGAAGGCACCGCGCCCAAGGCGCAGGTCCCTGGCTACCGGGTGGCCGGCAAGACCGGCACTGCCCACAAGCTGGTGGGCGGCCGCTATGCCAACAAGTATGTATCGTCCTTCGTCGGCTTTGCGCCCGCGTCCGATCCGCGCGTGATCATCGCCGTGATGATCGACGAGCCGACCGGCTCGCACTATGGCGGTGAAGTCGCCGCGCCGGTGTTTTCCAATATCGTCGGCAGCACGCTGCGGGCGATGAATGTCGGCCCCGACTCCACCGTCACCAGCATCATCGTGCCGGCCAACGCGCCCCAGGAGAGCATGTAATGGCGGACGGCACGGTCCGCATCGACGACATCGTTGCCTGGCTGCGATCGGCGGCGCCATCGGCGCAGCTGACGTCGGACTCGCGCCTGCTCAATGCAGGCGATGTGTTTTTCGCCTATCCCGGCGACAGCGCCGACGGCCGCAACTATATAACCGCGGCCCTGCAACGCGGCGCCGCCGCGGTGCTGTATGACGATGGCGACGCGTATGCATGGCCTGGCGCGGCCGATGTGCCGCATCGCGCCGTCACTGGCCTGAAGCAGCTGGCCGGCGAGATCGCCGGCGCATGGTACGGCCGTCCGGACAGCCAGATGCATGTGGTGGCGGTTACCGGCACGAATGGCAAGACTTCCTGCAGCCAGTGGCTCGGTCGCGTGCTGTCGAAGCAGGGCGAGCCGACGCTGGTGGTCGGCACGCTGGGGACCGGCGTCTACCGCAATGGCATGGCCGGCAGCTTCAGCAGCACCGGCTACACCACGCCCGACGCGGTGCTGCTGCAGCGCCGCCTGGCGCAGGCCCGCGCCAGCGGCGCCCGCGCGCTGGCGATCGAGGCTTCGTCCATCGGCCTGGACCAGGGCCGGCTCAATGGCCTGCACATCGACATCGCGCTGTTTACCAATTTCACCCGCGACCATCTGGACTATCACGGCGACATGCCGGCCTATGAAGCGGCCAAGCGTGGCCTGTTCGACTGGCCCGGCCTGCGCCACGCGGTGATCAACCTCGATGACGAGATGGGGCAGCGCCTGGTTGCGCATCTGCGCAGCCGCCCCGAAGTCAGCGTCATCGGCTATAGCCTGACCGGCGCCGAAGCAGGCGCCGCGCCGGTCCTGCGCGCCAGCGAGATTCGCTCCAGCCAGGGCGGCACCGTGTTTCAGATGAGCACGCCGCAAGGCGCAACCCAGGTTCGCACGCAACTTGTTGGCCAGTTCAATGTCAGTAACGTGCTTGGCATCGCTGGCGTGCTGATGGCCCGCGGCCTGGCGCTGCGCGCCGTGGTCGAGTTGCTGGAAGGATTGCAGCCGGTGCCGGGCCGCATGCAGCAGCTCGGCGGCGCCGAGGCGCCGCTGGTGGTCATCGACTATGCGCATACGCCCGATGCGCTGACAAAAACCCTCGCCACACTGCGCGAGGTCGCCCGGCAACGGCATGGCCGCCTGTGGTGTGTATTCGGTTGCGGCGGCGACCGTGATCCCGGCAAGCGGCCCCAGATGGGTGTGGCCGCCACGGCGGCGGATCACGTGATCGTCACCAGCGACAATCCGCGCGGCGAAAATCCTGCGGACATCATTGAACAGATTATTGAGGGCATGAAGATTTCCAATGCAATGCACAGCGCGCCGCACGTGATTGAAGACCGTGCGGCCGCCATCCTTTACGCAGTCAAGCATGCGTCGCGGGCCGACGTGGTGCTGCTGGCCGGCAAGGGCCATGAAACCTACCAGGAGATCAAGGGACGCAAGCTGCCGTTCCAGGATGCCGACCATGCCGCGCTGTCGCTGGCGGCGCGGGTCACCATGAAGGGCATGCTGTGATCCGGTCTTCCCTGACGCAACTGCAGTCGCGCCTGACGTCTGCGCGCCTGACGGCGGCCGCCGCCTTCCAGGGCATTTCCACCAACAGCCGGGAAATCAGGCCGGGCAGCCTGTTCGTCGCGCTGCGCGGCGAGCGTTTCGACGCGCATGACTTCCTCGCCGAGGTGGCGGCCAGCGGCGCGGCCGCGGTGCTGGCGGAGAAGGTGCCGCAAGACTATCCGCTGCCAGCGCTGCTGGTGCCCGATAGCCGCGTTGCCCTGGGCGAAGTGGCTGCCTACTGGCGCCGCCAGTTCGCCATTCCCGTGATCGGCGTCACCGGCAGCAATGGCAAGACCACGGTCAAGGAAATGATCGCGTCCATCCTCGCCGCCGAGTTTGGTTCCGACAACTACCTTGCCACCCGCGGCAACCTGAACAACGACATCGGCGTGCCGCTGACCCTGTTCCGCATGGATGACGAGCAGAAGGCCGCGGTGGTTGAGCTGGGCATGAACCATCCGGGCGAGATCGCGCAGCTGGCCGCCATTGCGCAGCCGACGGTGGCGCTGGTCAACAATGCCCAGCGCGAACACCAGGAATTCATGGCCAGCGTGGAAGCGGTGGCGCAGGAAAACGGCTCAGTGATCAGCGCGCTGCCAGCCGACGGGATCGCGGTGTTTCCGGCCGACGATCCGTACAGCCCGCTGTGGCGCAGCCTGGCCAAGGCCAGCGGCAAGCGCAAGATCCTCACCTTCGGCCTGTCGCTCGACGCCAATGTCAGCTGCACCTATGTGCCGCAGGCTTTCGGCAGCGCGATGACGGTGCGGGTCGGGCAGCGCGAGTTCTCGCTGCGCCTGGCCGCGGCCGGCGCCCACAATGTGCGCAATGCGCTGGCGGCCATCGCCTGCGCGCTTGCCATTGGCATCCACAGGCGCGCCATCGTGCAGGGGCTGGAAAGCTTCGTGCCGGTGAATGGCCGGCTGCAGCACAAGCGCGCACGCAACGGCGCCACCGTGGTCGACGACACCTACAATGCCAATCCCGATTCGGTGAAGGCCGCCATTGATGTGCTGGCGCTGGCGCCGGCGCCGCGTGTGCTGGTGCTGGGCGACATGGGCGAAGTCGGCAGCGAGGGCCGCAAGTTTCATGAGGAAATCGGCGCCTATGCCAGCGGCCGCGGCATCGATCACCTGCTGACCCTGGGCGAACTGGCGGCCAGCGCCGCCAACGCGTTCGGCGCACGCGCCCGCCACCACGACAGCGTGGACAAGCTCAACGAGGCGGTCTCTGCATTGGCGACGCCGCACACGACCGTGCTGGTCAAGGGCTCGCGCTTCATGCGCATGGAGCGCGTGGTGCAGCACCTGGCGGGTGAACCGGTGCGGGAGGCGCACTAGCATGCTGCTCTGGCTGGCGCAATTTTTCCAGGACGAATTCGGTCCGCTGCGGGTATTCAACTTCATCACGTTCCGCGCCGTGTTCGCCACGCTGACCGCGCTCGCCATCGGCCTGTTTTCCGGCCCGGCGGTGATCCGCATGCTGACCCGCATGAAGGTCGGGCAGGCGGTGCGCACCGATGGTCCACAGACCCATCTGATCAAGTCCGGCACGCCAACCATGGGCGGCGCGCTGATCCTGATTTCCATCGGCATCTCCACGCTGCTGTGGAGCGACTGGAGCAACCGCTTCATCTGGCCGGTGCTGGTGGTGACGCTCGGCTTCGGCGCGATCGGCTGGGTCGATGACTACCGCAAGGTGGTGTACAAGGACCCGAAGGGCATGGCATCGAAGGAGAAGTACTTCTGGCAGTCCCTGATCGGCCTGGGCGCGGCGCTGTACCTCGCCTTTTCGGTGTCGGGCATTTCCAACGCCAATGTGCTGCAGCTGTTCATGGACTGGGTGAAGTCGGGCTTCTCGATGGACCTGCCGCCCAAGGCCGACTTCATCGTGCCCTTCTTCAAGACCATCAGCTATCCGCTGGGCGTCTGGGGCTTCATCGCGCTGACCTATTTCGTCATCGTCGGCACCAGCAACGCGGTCAACCTGACCGACGGCCTGGACGGCCTGGCCATCATGCCGACCGTGATGGTCGGCACCGCGCTGGGGCTGTTCGCCTACCTGACCGGCAGCGCGACCTATTCCCGCTACCTGTTCATTCCGCACATTCCGGGCGCGGGCGAGCTGATCATCTTCTGCGGCGCCATGGCCGGCGCCGGCCTGGCCTTCCTCTGGTTCAACGCCCATCCGGCCCAGGTGTTCATGGGCGACGTCGGCGCACTGGCGCTGGGCGGCGCGCTGGGCACCATTGCCGTCATCGTGCGCCAGGAAATCGTGCTGTTCATCATGGGCGGCGTGTTCGTGGTGGAAACCCTGTCGGTGATGCTGCAGGTCGGCTATTTCAAGTACACCAAGGCCCGCTTCGGCACCGGCCGCCGGGTGCTGCTGATGGCGCCGCTGCATCATCACTATGAACAGAAGGGCTGGAAGGAAACCCAGGTCGTCGTGCGTTTCTGGATCATCACGATGATGCTGGTGCTGTTTGGTCTGTCGACATTGAAGCTGCGCTAATGAACTATCAAGGCAAACAGGTACTGGTGCTGGGGCTCGGTGAATCCGGGCTGGCGATGGCGCTCTGGCTAGGACGCTGCGGCGCCGCCGTGCGCGTGGCCGACACCCGCGAAGCGCCCGATCGCCTGCCGCAACTGCGGCAGGCCTTGCCTGCGGCCGGCTTCATCGGCGGCGCCTTCAGCGCCGATCTGCTGGACGGCATCGACATCGTCGCGGTCAGCCCGGGCCTGGCGCCGGGCCGCGAACTGGCACCGCTGATGACGCCGGCTGCCGAACGCGGCATCCCGGTCTGGGGCGAAATGGAATTGTTTGCGCAGGCGCTGGATGCGCTGCGCAAAGAGCAGGGCTATGCGCCCAAGATACTGGCCATCACCGGCACCAATGGCAAGACCACGGTCACCAGCCTGACCGGCCTCCTGGTGCAACGGGCCGGCCTGTCGGCGCAGGTGGCCGGCAATATCAGCCCGTCCGCGCTGGACATGCTGCGCGCACGGCTCGACGCTGGCGACCTGCCGCAGGTCTGGGTGCTCGAACTGTCGAGCTTCCAGCTGCACGGCTGCGCCAGCCTGCGGCCGGATGCGGCAACCGTGCTTAATATCACGCAGGATCACCTCGACTGGCATGGCGACATGGCGGCCTATGCCGCGGCCAAGGCAAGGATCTTCGGCGCCGGCACGGTGCGCGTGCTCAATCGCGACGATGCGCTCAGCATGAAGATGGCCGGCAAGGATGCGCCGCTGGTCACCTTTGGCGGCGACCAGCCCGATCAGCCGGACTGCCTTGGCCTGACCCAGGAAAACGGCATGCTGTGGCTGACCCTGGCGGTGGCGGCGGAGGAGGGCGAGCGCAAGCGCCGCAAGAAGGACGATGCCGCGCTGCCGGTGCTGCACAAGCAACTGATGCCGGCCGACGCGCTGCAGATCCGTGGCCGCCACAACGCGATGAACGCGCTGGCGGCGCTGGCGCTGTGCCGCGCCATCGGCCTGCCGCTGGCGCCGCTGCTGCATGGCCTGCGCGAATACCGCGGCGAGCCGCATCGCGTCGAACTGGTGGCCAACGTGGCCGGGGTGGATTATTACGACGACAGCAAGGGCACCAACGTGGGCGCGACCGTGGCTGCGCTCAACGGCCTCGGCGCCGGCCGCGCCGCACCGCACCTGCTGCTGATTGCCGGCGGCGACGGCAAGGGACAGGACTTCAGCCCGCTGGCCGGGCCGGTGGCGCGCCATGCCCGCACGGTGTTCCTGATCGGCCGCGATGCCGGCGCGATCCGGGCGGTGCTGGCCGACACCGGCGTTGAAATGATCGGCTGCGACACCCTGGAGCAGGCGGTGGAGCGTGCCGGCGCGCTGGCGCGGGCCGGCGAAGCCGTCCTGCTGTCGCCAGCCTGCGCCAGCATGGACATGTTCCGCAACTATGCGCACCGGGCCGAAGTCTTTGTCGATGCGGTGCGTGAACTGGCGCTGGCGCGGGGCGAGGTCATTGCATGAAATTCGCGCTGCCCTTCTTTTCCCGCGGCACACCCGCATCCGAGGCACTGGCCCAGCGCCAGCAGCTTGCCGCCTATGACCAGGTGCTGGTCTGGGTCACCGTGCTGCTGATGCTGTTCGGCATGGTCATGGTGTATTCCGCCTCGATCGCACTGCCCGATTCACCCAAGTACGCGTCCTACCAGAACACCCATTTCCTGGTGCGCCAGGCCAGTTTCATCACGGTTGCGCTGATATGCGGCGCACTTGCCTTCAGGGTGCCAATGAAGACCTGGCAGAAGCTGGCGCCGTATCTCTTCGTTTTTACCCTGGTGCTGCTGGTGCTGGTGCTGGTACCCGGCCTGGGCAAGGGCGTCAACGGCGCCAAGCGCTGGCTGTCGTTCAAGGTATTCAACCTTCAGCCTTCCGAACTGATGAAGCTGTTCATGGTGCTGTACGCGGCCGACTACACGGTGCGCAAGCAGCAGCACATGCACCGGTTCACCAAGGGTTTCATGCCAATGGCGATGGCGGTTGGCTGCGTCGGCCTGCTGCTGCTGCTGGAGCCCGACCTCGGCGCCTTCGGCGTAATCGTCTGCATCGCCATGGGCATCCTGTTCCTGGGCGGCATCAACGGCGTCTGGTTCGGGGGCATCGCTTCCATCCTGGTGGTGGTATTCGGCCTGGTGATCGGCTTGTCGCCCTGGCGGCGCGAGCGCATCTTTGCCTATCTCAATCCCTGGACCGAGGAAAATGCGCTGGGCAAGGCGTACCAGCTGTCGCATTCGCTGATTGCCTTCGGCCGCGGCGAGCTGTTCGGCGTCGGCCTGGGCGGCAGCGTGGAAAAACTGCATTACCTGCCGGAAGCCCATACCGACTTCCTGCTGGCCGTGATCGGCGAGGAGCTGGGCTTTGTCGGCGTGCTGGTGGTGGTGGTGATGTTCTACTGGATTATCAAGCGCGCCTTCGAGATCGGCCGCCAGGCTATCGCGATCGACCTGACCTTCGCCGGCCTGACGGCAAAGGGCATTGGCCTGTGGATCGGCGTGCAGACCTTCATCAACATGGGCGTGAACCTGGGCCTGTTGCCGACCAAGGGCCTGACGCTGCCGCTGATGAGCTATGGCGGCTCGGGCGTGCTGATCAACTGCGTCGGCCTGGCCATTCTCTTGCGCATCGATTACGAGAACCGCATCCGCATGCGCGGAGGCCGGCTATGAAGCGCATGAAGCTGATGGTGATGGCGGCGGGCACCGGCGGCCATATCTTCCCGGGCCTGGCGATCGCCGAGACCATGAAGGCGCGCGGCTGGGATGTGTCCTGGCTCGGCACCGCGCGCGGCATGGAGCAGGAACTGGTGCCCAAGCATGGCGTGGCGATGGACAGCATCGATTTCTCCGGCATGCGCGGCAAGGGCCTGATGCATACGCTCTCCGGCGCCTTTCGCTTAAGCGCCAGCTTCGTGTCCTGCCTGCGCATCCTGGCGCGGCGCAACCCCGACGTGGTGCTGGGCATGGGCGGCTATGTCACCGTGCCGGGCGGCCTGATGGCGCGCCTGCGCGGCGTGCCGCTGGTGCTGGTCAATGCCGACGCCGCGCTGCTGCTGTCGAACAAGACGCTGACGCCGGTGGCGCGGCGGGTGCTGTTCGGCTTCCCGGCCGATTTCGGTGCGGCCGCCGGCAAGGCTTCCGTGACCGGCAATCCGGTGCGCCGTGAAATCACTGATCTGCCGCCGCCGGCGCAACGCTATGCCGGCCGCAGCGGTCCGCTGCGCCTCCTGGTGGTGGGCGGCAGCCTGGGCGCGAAGGCGCTCAATGATGCGGTGCCCGCGGCGATGGCGCTGCTGCCGGAGGAAAAGCGGCCGGTGCTGGCGCACCAGTCCGGCAAGCAGCATATCGACGCGCTGCGCCGCGCCTATGCCGACGCCGGCATCGAGGCGGAAGTGGTGGCCTTCATCGACGACATGCCGGCACGCTATGCCGAAGCTGACCTGGTGCTGTGCCGCGCCGGCGCGATCACGGTGTCGGAACTGACCGCGGCCGGCGTGGCCAGCGTGCTGGTGCCCTTCGTCGCTTCCACCACCAGCCACCAGCGCGACAACGCGCAGTGGATGGACGGGCAGGGCGCGGCGCTCTATCTACCGCAGAATGAACTGACGCCGCAGCGGCTGGCCGCGCTGCTGGCGGAAATGCCGCGCGAGCGCTGCGCGGCAATGGCCGAGGCGGCATACCGCAACGGCAGGCGCGACGCCAATCAGGCGATTGCGGATATCTTGGAAAAACTGGCGGCAACGCCAACGACAGCATGAAACATAAAGTAAAGAACATCCATTTCGTCGGCATCGGCGGCAGCGGCATGAGCGGCATTGCCGAGGTGCTGCTCAACCTGGGCTATACCGTGTCCGGTTCCGACATCGGCAGCAATGCCGCCACCGAGCGCCTGGTCCAGCTGGGCGCCAAGGTCAGCCGCGGCCATGAAGCCGCCCATATCGAGGGCGCCGACGCGGTGGTGACATCGACCGCGGTGAAAGCCGACAACCCGGAAGTGCTGGCCGCCCGCGCACGCCGCATCCCCATCGTGCCGCGCGCAATGATGCTGGCCGAACTGATGCGCCTGAAGAATGGCATCGCCATTGCCGGCACCCACGGCAAGACCACCACCACCAGCCTGGTGGCCAGCGTGCTGGCCCAGGGCGGGCTGGACCCGACCTTCGTGATCGGCGGCCGCCTGACCAGCGCCGGCGCCAATGCCAAGCTCGGTTCGGGCGACTTCATCGTGGCCGAGGCCGACGAATCGGACGCGTCCTTCCTGAACCTGTCTCCAGTGATCGAGGTCATCACCAACATCGATGCCGACCACATGGAGACCTATGACCACAGCTTCGCCAAGCTGAAGCAGGCCTTCATCGAATTCACCAACCGGCTGCCGTTCTACGGCGTGGCCATCCTGTGCCTGGATGACGCCAACGTGCGCGAAATCATGCCCTTCATTTCCAAGCCGGTGCTGACCTATGGCTTCCACCCGGAAGCGCAGGTGCGCGCAGTCGATGCCCGCGCCAGCGATGGCCTGATGCAGTTCACCGTGATCCAGGAAGGCTATGCGCCGATGGACATCAGCCTGAACCAGCCGGGCATGCACAACGTCCAAAATGCCTGCGCCGCCATTGCGATCGCGCGCGAACTGGGCGTGGCAGACAGCGCCACGCAGAAGGCGCTGACCGAATTCAATGGCGTGGGCCGCCGTTTCACCCGCTATGGCGACATCACGCTGCCCAACGGCACCAGCTTCACCCTGGTGGATGACTATGGCCACCATCCGGTGGAAACCGCGGCCACGCTGGCGGCGGCGCGCGGCGCCTATCCGGGCCGGCGCCTGGTGCTGGCCTTCCAGCCGCATCGCTATACCCGCACCCGCGACCTGTTCGAGGACTTCGTGAAGGTGCTGTCTTCCACCGACGCGCTGGTGCTGGCCGAAGTGTATGCGGCCGGCGAGCAGCCCATCGTCGCCGCCGACGGCCGTTCGCTGGCGCATGCCTTGCGCGTGCTGGGCAAGGTCGAGCCGGTGTTCGTCGAGGACATCGCCGACATGCCCGCCACCATTGCCGATGTCGTGAAGGATGGCGATGTGGTCATCACCATGGGCGCCGGTTCCATTTCCGGCGTGCCGGCCCAGCTGGCGCAGCGTGCAAGGGAGGCGGCATGACAAGCTCCAACCTGGCGCAGGAACTGGGCAAGGTCGGCGTGCTGTATGGCGGCCGCTCGGCCGAACGCGAAGTCTCGCTGATGTCAGGCGCCGGCGTGCTGGCAGCGCTGCGCGCCAGGGGCGTCGATGCGCATGGCTTCGATCCGGCCGAACAGGACCTGGCGCAGCTGGCCGCGCAACGGTTCGACCGCGTCTTCATCGCGCTGCATGGCCGCTACGGCGAGGACGGCACGCTGCAGGGCGCGCTGGAACAGCTCGGCATTCCCTATACCGGCTCGGGCGTGATGGCATGCGCGATCTCGATGGACAAGATCATGACCAAGCGCATCTGGCTGTCGCATGGCCTGCCGACGCCGCGCTTCATGACGCTGGACAAGCATGCCAGCAGCGAACAGTTGCAGGGCGTGGCCAAGGAACTCGGACTGCCGCTGATGCTCAAAGCGCCGCATGAAGGTTCCACCATCGGTATTTCCAAGATCGAATCGCCGCAGGCCATGCAGGCCGGCTTCGACGACTGCGCCCGCTACGACGACACGGTGCTGGCCGAGGCATTCATCCGCGGCCGCGAACTGACCGTGCCGGTGATGGGCGCCGGCCGCGATGCCCGTGCGCTGCCCGTGGTGGAAATCCGCGCGCCGCAGGGCAACTATGACTACGAGCACAAGTATTTCAGCGACGACACCGAATATCTGTGTCCGGCGCCGCTGGACGACGCGCTGACGACGCGCATCCAGGCGCTGGCGGTACAGGCCTATAACGCGCTGGGCTGCACCGGCTGGGCGCGCGTGGATTTCATGCTGCGCGCCCCGGACGATGAGCCCTTCCTGCTGGAGATCAATGCATCGCCCGGCATGACCGGCCATTCGCTGGTGCCGATGTCGGCCCGCGCCAGCGGCGTCAGCTATGAAGACCTGTGTCTGGAGATCGTCAGATCGGCCAGCCTGGACCTGCAACCCGCGGCCGGCTGGACGCCGTCCATGACAACCAAGAGCGAGTGACGGCAGATATGTGGCAAGACATCCGACTGCTCAATGCGACGGCCAATGCGCTGCTTGGCCTGCTTGCGCTTGCGCTGCTCGGATCGGCGCTGTGGTGGCTGGTGCATCGTCCGCTGTTTACGCTGCGCGAGGTGAAGCTGGAAGGACCGGACCACGGCGCGCTGCAGCATGTGAGCCCTTCGACCGTGCGCGGCACCGCGCTGCCGCGCATCAAGGGCAACTTCTTCACCGCCAACCTGGAAGAAGTGCGGGTGGCGTTTGAATCGGTGCCCTGGGTGCGGCGCGCGGCGGTGCGGCGCGAATGGCCCAACAAGCTGGTGGTCGTGATCGACGAGCACAAGCCGCTCGGCACCTGGGGCGAGGACGGCAAGCTGATCTCGGTGGAAGGCGACATCTTCACCGCCAACCTGGCCGAAGCGGAGGAAGAGGGCGACCTGCCAGAGTTCAACGGGCCGGCCGGCTCAGAGCGCGAGGTGGTTGCCCGATACCGCGACCTGATGCAGTGGCTGGCGCCGGTCGAACTCAAGCCGGAGGCGGTGGAACTGTCGGGTCGCTATGCATGGACCGTGAAGCTGAGCAATGGCGTCACGGTGGAGCTGGGCAGGGAACAAAACAGGGAGACCCTGAAAAACAGGGTAGAGCGGCTGGTGCGGATCTATCCGCAACTGGTGGCACGGTTGCAGGACCGGATCGAAAGCGTGGACATGCGTTACCCGACCGGGCTGGCGCTGAAAGCGTCGGGTCTGACTCTTGCACCCGAAACAAAAAAGAAATAAGCGAAAGAACATGACTAAAGACGCGAAAAACCTGATCGTCGGCCTCGACATCGGCACCTCCAAGGTGGTGGCGGTGGTGGCCGAGGTCATGTCGAATGGACGGCATGAAGTGATCGGACTCGGGCAGCATGAATCGCGTGGCCTGAAGAAGGGTGTGGTCGTCAACATCGAGGCGACGGTCGAATCCATCCAGCGCGCGCTGGAGGAAGCCGAGCTGATGGCCGACTGCAAGATCCGCAATGTCTATACCGGCATCGCCGGCAGCCACATCCGCAGCTTCAATTCCAGCGGCATGGTTGCCATCAAGGACAAGGAAGTCACCGCGACCGACGTGGCGCGCGTGATCGAAACCGCGAAGGCGGTCAACATCGCCACCGACCAGCAGCTGCTGCACACGGTGCCGCAGGAATTCATCGTCGACAACCAGGAAGACGTGCGCGAGCCGATAGGCATGAGCGGCATCCGCCTGGAAGTGAAGGTGCATATCGTGACCGGCGCGGTGTCGGCGGTGCAGAACATCGTCAAGTGCGTGCGCCGCTGCGGCCTGGAAGTGTCGGACCTGATCCTGCAGCCGATGGCCTCGGCCGACGCCGTGCTCACGCCCGATGAAAAGGAACTGGGCGTGGTGCTGATCGACATCGGCGGCGGCACCACCGACGTGGCGATCTTCACCGAAGGCGCGATCCGGCACACCGCCGTGATCCCGATCGCCGGCGACCAGATCACCAACGACATCGCGATGGCGTTGCGCACGCCGACTGCGGAAGCCGAAGAGATCAAGCTGCGCTACGGCGTGGCAAAGCAGGTGCTGGCCGATCCTGGCCAGCAGCTGGAAGTGCCTGGGCTGGGTGACCGCGATCCGCGCACCCTGTCGCGCCAGGCGCTGGCCGCGGTGATCGAGCCGCGCGTGGAAGAATTGTTCGCACTGGTGCACCAGGTGGTGCGCGAGTCGGGCTACGAGGAAGTCCTGTCGTCAGGCCTGGTCCTGACCGGAGGCACCTCGATGATGCCGGGCATGGTCGAATTGGCTGAGGACATCTTCCTCAAGCCGGCCCGCCTGGGCATGCCGGAGTACACCGGCCAGCTGGCCGACGTGGTGCGCAGTCCGCGCTACGCCACCGTGCTGGGCCTGCTGCTCGAGGCAAAGAAGCAATATCTGCGAGGCCATATCGTGACCCGCCAGGAAGGTTCGGTGAAGGCGGTATGGCAGCGCATGAAGGAATGGTTTTTGGGGAATTTTTAATCGGGTTTGCTTTCAACATCAACGGCAGTAGGCAGTCGTTAGTCGTCACGGGCCGTGAGGCCTACTGACTGCACGCTGCAACATCTTAACGAGGAGTCATCATGGAAATCGATATTCTGGACAATACGTCTGACGGTACCGTCATCAAGGTTGTCGGCGTCGGTGGCGCCGGCGGCAATGCAGTGCAGCACATGATCAACAAGGGCGTGTCGGGCGTGGAATTCATCTGCGCTAATACCGACGCCCAGGCGCTGAAGGTATCGAAGGCGCATAACGTGATTCAGATCGGCGACACCGGCCTGGGCGCCGGCATGAAGCCCGCCATCGGCCGCCAGCTGGCCGAGGAATCCCGCGGCCGCATCGAGGATGCGCTGCGCGGCGCGCACATGGTCTTCATCGCCGCCGGCATGGGCGGCGGCACCGGCACGGGCGCCGCGCCCGTGGTGGCGCAGATCGCCAAGGAGCAGGGCGCGCTGACGGTGGCCGTGGTCTCCAAGCCGTTCTCGTACGAGGGCCAGAAGTGCATGGACATTGCCAACGAAGGTCTGGAGGCGCTGTCGCAGCATGTCGATTCGCTGATCATCATCCTGAATGAAAAGCTGGAAGAGATCTATGAAGATGACAGCATGATCGAGTGGCTGCAGCATGCCGACGACGTGCTCAACAACGCCGTGGCCGGCATTGCCGAGATCATCAACGTGCCGGGCCATATCAACGTCGACTTCAACGACGTCAAGACCATCATGGGCGAGCAGGGCAAGGCCATGATGGGTACCGCAGTGGCTTCCGGCGTAGACCGTGCCCGCCTTGCAGCCGAGCAGGCAGTTGCCTCGCCGCTCTTGGACGGCATCGACCTGTCCGGCGCGCGCGGCGTGCTGGTCAACGTCACGGCCAGCCGCAGCCTGAAGGGCAAGGAAATCAAGGAAGTCATGGCCACCGTGCGCGCATTCGCCGCGCCGGACGCCTCGATCGCGCAGGGCATCGCCTACGACGAGTCGATGGGCGACGACATCCGCGTGACCGTGGTCGCCACCGGCCTGGGCCGCACCCGCAAGACGGTGCAGCTGGTCCAGACCCAGGCGCTGCGCACCGGCACCCATGACGAAGTGATGATGGGCGGCATGGGTCATGCCCATGGCGGCAGCCACGGCGGCGCCGCGATGGATAGCCTGAAGGCGCCGGCGGTATGGCGCAACAAGACGGCATCGGAAACCGTGCGCGCCCTGGAAAAGAACGGCATGGAAACCTACGACATCCCGGCCTTCCTGCGCAAGCAGGCGGACTAAACGTATCGGATTTGCCCGTTCTGCAAGAAATTGCGGAACGAGGCATACTCCGTGCTGCGCGCCGAGCCCGATATCGGGCTCGGTTTTTTTTCGCACTTTTTCAGCACACCGAAAGGATCATCATGACCATCAAAGTTGGCGACCGCCTGCCTGACGCGACCCTCTCCGAGTTCATCGACGTTGAAACCGAAGGCTGCACCCTCGGCCCGAACACCTTCAAGGTCAGCGACCTGACCCGCGGCAAGAAGATCGCCATCTTCGGCCTGCCAGGCGCGTACACCCCGACCTGCTCGGCCAAGCATGTGCCTGGCTACATCGCCAACGCCGAAGCGCTGAAGGCCAAGGGCGTCGACGAGATCTGGTGCGTGTCGGTCAACGATGCCTTCGTGATGGGCGCCTGGGGCCGCGAGCAGAAGGCCACCGGCATCGTGCGCATGATGGGCGACGGCAGCGCCGAATTCACCAAGGCGATCGGCATGGAATTCGACCTGACTGCGCGCGGCATGGGCGTGCGCTCGCAGCGGTATTCGATGCTGGTCGAAGACGGCGTGGTCAAGCAGCTGAACCTGGAAGCGCCGGGTAAGTTCGAGGTGTCGAACGCGGAAACCCTGCTGGGCCAGCTGGGCTGATGAAACAGGCGCAATGCCTGTGCGCATTGCGCCACAGGGTCCGTGGTATTTGCCCCATCGCGACGTGAGGCCCGGACCCGATTGTTATAATCGCGCGATGTTAAAACAACGCACTATCAAGCAGTTAGTCAAGACCACCGGCGTGGGCCTGCACTCCGGCACCAAGGTCGAACTCACCCTGCGTCCGGCCGCCATCGATGCCGGCATCCTGTTTCGCCGCGTCGACTTCGACCCTCCGGTGCTATTGCCTGCCTCGGCGCTTGGCGTGGGCGACACCCGCATGGCGTCCACGCTGCAGCAGGACGGCGCCAAGGTCTCGACCGTCGAGCACCTGATGTCGGCCTGCGCGGGCCTGGGCATCGACAATCTCTGCATCGACCTCACCGCCGAAGAGATACCCATCATGGATGGCTCGGCCTCTTCCTTCGTCTTCCTGCTGCAGCAGGCCGGCCTGCAGGAGCAGGATGCGCCGAAGAAATTCATCCGGGTCAAGAAGCCTGTGGAAGTGCGCGAGGGCAGCGGCGCCCAGGAAAAATGGGCCAGGCTCGATCCCTACAATGGTTTCCGGCTGAAATTCTTCATCGAGTTCAATCATCCGGCGGTGGACCGCACAGGCCAGATTGCCGAGGTCGACTTCAATGTGGAATCCTATGTGCGCGAAGTGGCCCGTGCCCGCACCTTCGGCTTCATGCAGGATGTCGAGACCCTGCGCGGCCTGGGCCTGGCGCGCGGCGGCTCGCTGGAAAACGCCATCGTGATGGATGAATACCGCATCCTCAACCCTGATGGCTTGCGCTACGAGAATGAATTCGTGCGCCACAAGATACTGGATGCGATCGGCGACCTGTACCTGGTCGGCCATCCGCTGCTGGCCAGCTATACCGCCCACAAGTCGGGCCATGGCCTGAACAACCAGCTGCTGCGCGCGCTGCTGGCGCAACCCGATTCCTATGAGCTCGTCAGCTTTCCGAAGCTGGCCGACGCGCCGCCGGCCTATGCCGGGCAGGTCGGCGCGGAGTGGGCGCTGAACTAGGCTGACTTGCGATGGCGGCCGACCATGGCCGCGATCGCCGCCCGCAGCGCTTCGTTGCGCGGCGAATTTTCCAGGGTGTCATTGAGTTCCGCCAGGGCTGACACCGCCTGCTGCGGCAGGCGCAGCTGCTTGACCGGCACCGGCCTGGGCGGATTGCTGGGCCGTACCTGGACCTTCAGGCGTATCGCGCCGATCTGCCATCCCTGCGCCGCCAGGCTTTCCTGCAGTTTCGGCAACCTGTTCTTCAGCTTCGCGGCGACCGAGGCATTCGGCACGCCCAGAACCATCTGCTCGGCGCTGCACTGGAGCACTTCGCAATAGCCGAACATATCGGGCAGGATGGCTGCGCAGGCCTGCTGCAGCTTGGCCATGCGCCTGACGGCGGGCAACAGCAGCGCCATCTTTTCATTTGCGCCAAGGTAAGAAGCCGCGTCGTGCGCGGCAGGTGTTTTGATGCCGCGCACCAAGTTGCGCGGAAATCCTTGTGAACTAATCATCGGCTTAGCGTATCACATCGCACGGTTGAGTTTGATTGAGGAACAAGATGCAGATCATTCTGTTGCATCCAAGAATGACGCAGGCAAAGTCGCTGACGCTCAAGCCGCGTCATGTTGCGCTGTTTGCCGTGGCCTTTGCCTTGTGCGTGCTGACGGTGGCCGCCATGCTGTATTACCTCGCCGTCGCGACCGGACTGGCCGACAAACTGCCGTTCGCGCGGACGGTGCATGGCGCCGGCGCCGCGCCGCAGGCGCAGGCCCCGGACCCGCAAGTGAAAAAAAGCCTGGCGCAGATGGCCACGCGGGTGGGTGAACTGCAGGCGCAGCTGGTGCGCCTGGACGCGCTGGGCGAGCGGGTGCAAGGCCTGGCCGGGGTACGGCCCGAGGAATTCAATTTCCGCGAAAAGCCCGGTCGCGGCGGGGCCGAGCCGTCCAGCCATCCGCCCAGGGAACTGGGCGTGCAGGAATTCCAGCAGATGCTGGACAGCCTTGCGCAAGACGTCGAGCATCGCGCCGACTATTTCAATGTGGTGGAGAGCGCGCTGATGCGGGAACGGGTCCAGGCCAAGCTGTTGCCGACCAGCCAGCCGGTGGCGGTTGGCTATAACGCCTCCAGCTTTGGCTGGCGCTTTGATCCGTTCAATGGCCGCAGCACCTTTCATGAAGGCATCGACTTCGCCGCGCCGACCGGCACGCCGATCGCGGCCGCGGCCGGCGGCGTGGTGGTGACCTCGGAATACCATCACCAGTTCGGCAACATGCTGGAAGTCGACCACGGCAACGGCATCGTCACCCGTTATGCCCATGCGTCGCGGTTGCTGGTGCGGGTAGGCGACATCGTGCGTCGCGGCCAGCATGTGGCCGATGTCGGTTCCACCGGCCGCTCCACCGGCGCGCATCTGCATTTCGAAGTGCTGGTGATGGGCGTGCAGCAGGACCCGTCGAAATTCCTGGCGGCCGGCGCCGACCAGGTATTCAGGACGGCGCAGAAGGGCAAGTGACCGCAGTCGGGCGGGAAACGGGTAAAGTTTGACCAGACATTGTTTCCGGTAGGGTAGGCCCAATCTGTCCGGAGGTGCATGCTAAAATCCCCCGATTTGGCAACAATCCCTATTCTGCTCGACGCGATCATGGTGGTTTGCGCGAGGTTTTTTCCACGCCGCCCTTATTAGACTCCAAGCATGTCATTACTGACCCAGATTTTTGGCAGCCGCAACCAGCGACTGCTCAAGCAGTACCAGAAGACCGTACGCGAGATCAATGCGCTCGAGGCTGTCGTCGAGAAACTCTCCGACGCCGAACTGCAAGCCAAGACCCCTGCCTTCAAGGAGCGCATCGCCAAGGGCGAGTCGCTCGACGCACTGCTTCCGGAAGCCTTCGCGGTGTGCCGCGAGGCCAGCAAGCGGGTGCTGAAGATGCGCCATTTCGACGTGCAGCTGATCGGCGGCATGGTTCTGCACAACGGAAAGATCGCCGAGATGGGCACCGGCGAGGGCAAGACGCTGATGGCGACATTGCCGGCCTACCTGAACGCGCTGGCCGGCAAGGGCGTGCATATCGTCACCGTCAATGATTACCTGGCCCAGCGCGACGCCGAATGGATGGGCAAGCTCTACGGCTGGCTGGGCCTGACCACCGGCATCAACCTGTCGCAGATGGAGCACAGCGCCAAGCAGGCTGCCTACGCAGCCGACATCACCTACGGCACCAACAACGAGTTCGGCTTCGACTACCTGCGCGACAACATGGTGTACGACGCCGGCGACCGGGTGCAGCGCGCGCTGCATTACGGCATCGTCGACGAAGTGGACTCGATCCTGATCGACGAGGCGCGCACGCCGCTGATCATCTCCGGCCAGGCCGAAGACCATACCGACCTGTACCTGAAGATGAATGCGCTGCCGCCGCTCCTGACGCTGCAGATCGGCGAGGAAAAGCCGGACGGCAAGTCCACCGTGGAAGTGCCGGGCGACTACACCAAGGACGAAAAGGCGCACCAGGTATTGCTGACCGAGGCCGGCCATGAAAAGGCCGAGCAGATCCTGACCAGCATGGGCCTGCTGCCGGAAGGCGCATCGCTCTACGACGCCGCCAACATCACCCTGATCCACCACCTGTATGCGGCGCTGCGCGCCCATGTGCTGTATCACAAGGACCAGCACTACGTGGTGCAGAACGGCGAAGTGGTGATCGTCGATGAATTCACCGGACGCATGATGACCGGCCGCCGCTGGTCCGACGGTCTGCATCAGGCGGTCGAAGCCAAGGAAGGCGCGCGCATCCAGAACGAGAACCAGACGCTGGCCTCGATCACCTTCCAGAACTACTTCCGCATGTACAGCAAGCTGGCCGGCATGACCGGCACGGCCGACACCGAAGCCTACGAGTTCCAGGAGATCTACGGACTGGAAACCGTGGTGGTGCCGCAGAACCGGCCGAACCAGCGCAAGGATCGCCAGGACCAGGTCTACAAGAGCGCTGAGGAAAAATACAATGCAATGCTGAAGGACATTCAGGATTGCTACGAGCGCGGCCAGCCGGTGCTGGTGGGCACGACCTCGATCGAGAATTCCGAGCTGCTGTCGTCCATCCTGACCAAGGCCAAGCTCGAGCACAATGTGCTCAATGCCAAGCAGCATGCGCGCGAAGCGGAAATCGTTGCGCAGGCCGGCCGTCCGCGCATGATCACGATCGCCACCAACATGGCCGGCCGCGGCACCGACATCGTCCTGGGCGGCAATGTCGAGAAACAGGTGCAGCTGATCGAAGCCGATCCGTCGCTGTCGGACGCCGAGAAGGCCGAGCGGTCGCAGAAGCTGCGCGATGAATGGCAGTCGCTGCATGACCATGTGGTCAAGGCCGGCGGCCTGCACATCATCGGCACCGAGCGCCACGAGTCGCGCCGCGTCGACAACCAGCTGCGCGGCCGCGCGGCGCGCCAGGGCGACCCCGGCTCCTCGCGCTTCTACCTGTCGCTGGACGACCCCTTGCTGCGCATCTTCGCCGGCGACCGGGTGCGCGCCATCATGGAACGGCTGAAGATGCCGGAAGGCGAGCCGATCGAGGCCGGCATCGTGTCGCGCTCGATCGAGTCGGCGCAGCGCAAGGTCGAGGCCCGCAACTTCGACATCAGGAAGCAGCTGCTCGAATACGACGACGTCGCCAACGACCAGCGCAAGGTGATCTACCAGCAGCGCAACGAGCTGCTGGAAGCGCATGACGTGTCCGAGATGATCGGCTCGCTGCGCCAGGGCGTGTTCACCGACCTGTTCCGCGCCCGCGTGCCGGAAGAGTCGCTGGAAGAGCAGTGGGACCTGGCCGGCCTGGAACAGGAACTGGCCAATGAATGGCAGCTGCCGGTGCCGCTGACGGCCATGATGGCGGCCGAGCCCAACCTGACCGATGAAGACCTGCTGGAGCGCCTGCTGAAGGCGGCCGACGATGCCTATGACGCCAAGGTGACGGTGGTGGGCAAGGAAGCCTTCGCCGGCTTCGAGCGCAGCGTGATGCTGCAGAGCGTCGACAGCCACTGGCGCGAGCACCTGGCCGCGCTCGACCATCTGCGCCAGGGCATCCATCTGCGCGGCTATGCGCAGAAGAACCCGAAGCAGGAATACAAGCGCGAAGCCTTCGAGCTGTTCGGCCAGATGCTGGACCTGATCCGCAACGAAGTGGTGCGCATTGTGATGACGGTGCGCATCGAGTCGCGCGAGGAAATCGACGCGGCCGAGGAGCAGCTGGCGCACCAGCCGGTGGGCAACGTGCATTACCAGCATGCCGACTTCAACCCGGCGCTGGCGCCGGAAGAGCTGATGTCGCCCGACAGTTCGGCCGAGGGCGGCGCGATGCCGGACGTGACCGAGGTGCCCAAGGTCGGCCGCAACGATCCGTGCCCGTGCGGCAGCGGCAAGAAATACAAGCAGTGCCACGGACGCCTGTCCTGATCGCTGGTCATTACCGTTATCTGAAAGAAAAGAGCAAGCAGCCATGGCCGTCAATCTTCCCCTTCCCGTCGCCGCCAACTTAAAGCCGGTGCCCGGCATCGAACTCGGCCATGCCGAGGCCGGCGTGCGCAAGGCCAACCGCAAGGATGTGCTGGTGATGCGGCTGGCGCCCGGCGCCACTGTCGCCGGCGTATTCACCACCAACCGTTTCTGCGCGGCGCCGGTGCAGGTATGCCAGTCGCATCTTGCTGCCGGCAAGGGCATACGGGCGCTGGTGGTCAATACCGGCAATGCCAATGCCGGCACCGGTGAAACGGGCCTGGCGCATGCGAACCAGACCTGCGAGGCGCTGGCAAACCTGCTGGGCTGCGATGCGCAGCAGGTGCTGCCGTTCTCCACCGGCGTGATCCTGGAGCCGCTGCCGGTGGACCGCATCAAGGCCGGCCTGCCGCAGGCGATTTCAAACCTGAACGCCGACAACTGGTACAACGCCGCCGAAACCATCATGACCACCGACACCCAGCCCAAGGCGGCGTCGCGCACGGTGGAGATCGGCGGCAAGACCATCACGCTGACCGGCATCAGCAAGGGCGCCGGCATGATCAAACCCAACATGGCGACCATGCTGGGCTATGTCGCCACCGATGCCAAGGTGGCGCAGCCGGTGCTGAATGAACTGGTGAAGACGGCCGTCAACCAGTCCTTCAACTGCATCACCATCGACGGCGATACCTCGACCAACGATTCCTTCATGCTGATCGCCACCGGCGCCTCGGGCGTGGACGTGGGCGCGCCGGGCTCGGCCGACTATGCGCTGTTCGAGGAAGCCGTGGTGGCGCTGTCGCAGGAACTGGCGCAGATGATCATCCGCGACGGCGAGGGCGCGACCAAGTTCATCACGGTGACGGTGGAAGAGGGCGCAAGCATCGAGGAGTGCCGCAAGGTTGCCTATTCGATCGCGCATTCGCCGCTGGTCAAGACCGCCTTCTTCGCCTCCGACCCCAACCTCGGCCGCATCCTGGCCGCCATCGGCTATGCCGGCGTGGACGACCTCGATGTCAGCAAGCTCAACCTGTACCTGGACGATGTCTGGGTCGCCAAGAATGGCGGCCGCAATCCGGACTATCAGGAAGCCGATGGACAGCGCGTGATGAAGCAGAGCGAGATCACGGTGCGGGTAAAACTGGCGCGCGGCGCTTCCCAGGCCACGGTCTGGACCTGCGACCTGTCGCATGACTATGTCAGCATCAACGCCGACTACCGTTCCTGATCCATACAACCGATTCCGACCTCACGGCGGCGCCTGCGGGCGCCGCATTGCCATCATGACCCAACTCGATACCTTCCTGTCCCGTGCCGAAGCGCTGCTGGCGCGCATTGAAACCCTGTTGCCGCAGGCCGCGAATTCAGCGCCCGACTGGGACGCTGGCCATGCCTTCCGCTGGCGCAAGAGCAATGGCCACGGCAGGCTGCAGCCGGTGCGCCACATGGCGCCGATCGCGCTGGACGACCTGCAGCACATCGGCCCGCAAAAGGAGCAGATCGCGCAGAACACGCTGCAGTTCGTGGCTGGCCGGCCCGCCAACAACGTGCTGCTGACCGGCGCCCGCGGCACCGGCAAGTCCTCGCTGATCAAGGCCTGCCTGAATGAATATTCGGCGCAGGGCCTGCGCCTGATCGAGGTCGACAAGGATGACCTGGTGGACCTGCCCGACATCGTTGAGCTTGTGGCCGCCCGCCCCGAGCGCTTCGTCATTTTTTGCGACGACCTGTCCTTCGAGGAAGGCGAAAGCGGCTACAAGGCGCTGAAGACGGCGCTGGACGGCAGCATCGCCGCGCAGTCGGACAACGTGCTGATCTATGCCACGTCCAACCGCCGCCACCTGATGCCCGAGCGCATGTCCGACAATGCGACCTATACCCATGACGAGGACGGCGACCTGCATCCTGGCGAAACTGTGGAGGAAAAGATCTCGCTGTCCGAGCGCTTCGGCCTTTGGGTGACTTTCTACGCCTTCAAGCAGGGCGACTATCTCGATATCGTCGGCCACTGGCTGCGTCATTTCGGCTGCAATGACCAGCAGGTGGAAGCCGCCCGCGGCGATGCGCTGCGCTGGGCGCTGCAGCGCGGCTCGCGTTCCGGCCGTGTCGCCTGGCAATTTGCCCGCGACTATGCCGGGCGCGGCACGGTTTGATGACGACGCCGATCAATGTCGCGGTCGGCATCCTGATGCGCGACAACGGCGACGTGCTGCTGGGCCAGCGGCCGGAAGGCAAGCCGTACGCGGGCTACTGGGAATTCCCGGGCGGTAAGGTCGAAGAGTATGAGTCCATCGCAGATGCCTTGCGTCGCGAGTTCGTCGAGGAACTGGGCATCACGGTGGTGTCGGCCGAGCCGTGGTGTTGCGTCGAGCATGTGTATCCGCATGCCCATGTGCGGCTGCATTTCTACATCAGCCGGGAATGGCAGGGCGAGCCGCAAAGCCTGGAAGGGCAAGCCTTTTCCTGGCAGGGCAGCGTGGGTGTCGAGCCCTTGCTGCCGGCCACGATTCCTCTGATCGAATGGCTGGACCGGGTACGTTACCCGGGGCAGGCTGCCTGAAGCCCTTCTTCCGGAGGGCGTTCAGCCCGATTCTTTTGGCGCTGGAAGGCAAGCGCTTTCATGGCGAGGACGCAAATAGATTCATCCAGCATTCGTGGAATATCCCGAAGGGGAATTTCATCGGTCGTTAAGGATTGAAGGTAAGGGATATGCAGTCAGAGCTGGCTTCTGCTTCTGCTTCTGCTTCCGCTTCCGCTTCCGCTTCTGCTTCTGCAGTTGCCTTTGACATGGCCGTTGCCGTTGCCGTTGCCGTTGCCGTTGCAGTTGCAGTTAGGGTCCCCGTCTGTGTACCGCCGTGACGGCGATGCCCGGAGCGGGAAAAGGTGCGGCGTCTGTTTGAGCGCCGCGCAGCGGAGCGAGTTTAGCCGCGCCCCGCTCCGGGCATCGACGGCACGGGAACCCCGCGCAGCGGGGCGGCACAGTCGGGGTCGCCTTTTCTTGCCTACTTCTTTTGGCGAAGCAAAAGAAGTAGGTCGCCCGCCGGGGCGAACACCCGGCCTGGTCATGACGACAGTGCAGTCAGCTTGTTTCACCAGGCGTAAGGACGTCACTGCGAAGCAGCTTTGCTTTTGACGTTAAGCCATCTTCAACGAACACGTCAAAGACAACATCGACAGTGCTGCCCGTGCCTTGCCGGGTGACGCAACACGGTTGCACTGCCGTGGAGACAAGCCGGGAATCCGTCCCGGCGGCCGGGTCACTTTTTTTGCTTCGCCAAAAAAAGTAACCAAAAAAAGGCGACCCGGTGATCGCGCCCCGCTGTGCGGGGTGCCCGTGTCAGCGGTACCCGGAGCGTGGCGCGGCTAAACTCGCCAAGCTGCGCTTGGCTCAGACAGACGCCGCACCTTTTCCCGCTCCGGGCACCGCTGACACGGCGCGCTCAACGGGATTTCACGGCAACGGCCACTGCCACTGCAACGGCCACTGCCACTGCAACGGCCACTGCAACGGCAACGGCCACTGCAACGGCAACGGCAACGGCAACGGCAACGGCAACGGCAACGGCAACGGCAACGGCAACGGCAACGGCAACGGCCACTGCAACGGCAACGGCCACTGCAACGGCAACGGCCACTGCAACGGCAACGGCCACTGCAACGGCAACGGCAACTGTCGCTGCGCGTACTGCAACTGCAACCGCAACTGTCGCTGCGCGTACTGCAACTGCAACCGCAACTGTCGCTACGCGTACGTCAAAAGCAACCGCGCCATCCCATCATTCGCTGCCCGCGACGCGCCTTGCGTTCCGCTGCCTCGGCGCAATGCCCTCTCGGGATATTCTCCGAATCCAGGACGGCTTGTCGGTATTCCTATGTCGAGCGCGATGCGCTTCGGTCTCGCCGACGCAGCCCGCCCCTAGCGCCTCCCAGCGGAGTCGTCGTCCTCCGGATCGACCGGCGGTTCGGCCGATGGGATCACGTATTTCTCTTCAGCCCAGGCGCCCAGGTCGATCTGCTTGCAGCGGTCGGAACAGAAGGGACGGTACTTGTTGGCCTCGGTCCATTCCACCTTCTTGCCGCAGGTCGGGCAATTGACGATTGCTACCATTGCTCTTCCATTTTAAAAATTGCACAACGCCAGGTCGAACGGCACATCGTGGTCGTAGGGCCTGGGTTTCATGTCGCCGTCCTGGGTCGTGAAGCGTACCCAGAGCATGTATTTGTTGGCCGAGATCTCGGGAATTGCGCCCAGCCGCTCGTCCAGCGTCAGCCGCAGCATTTGATATACCTTGCCCTGCAGCATCTGCTGAAAGCTGCCGGCCTGGGCGATGATCTTGGTGGGGCGGCCGGTCTCGCGCAAGAGGCGCAGCACGAAGTTCAACGCGGAAAACAGCGGCGCCATCGGCGCGAACCAGGTGGAAATGTCTTCCATGCGCTGCTGCGCCGGCCGGTGTTGCCAGGCGTAATACGACGGCAGGTCGAATTCGCAGGCGCCGCCCGGAATGATGGTGCGGCCGCGGATGCTCATCAGCCATTCATTGTCGCGGATGTTCTGCCCGGTCTTGCCGCCCGAGGCGATCAGCGCCGCGCTGATGGTGTCGACTTCATCCAGCACCGCGTCCAACGCCTCGGCCTGCACGTTCGGGTTGGCCTTGAAGCCGAGCAATGTCTGTTTCTGACGCTCCAGCTCCTGCAGCAGATCGGATTTCAAGTCGGCGCGGCCGGCCACTTCCAGCATTTCGAAGATCGTGGACAGCGCCACGTGATGTTGCAGCGGATGCCCCTGCCGAACGAAGAACAGGAATTTCTCGTAGAGGTCTTCCAGCCGCAACAACGTGCGAATACGCTCGTTGAAAGGGTATTCGTAGACGATCAAAGTGACATCCCTTTACAGTGGGTTCCGCTCTATGCCGGAAGATTTGACGAACCAGCATGATATTACAAACTTGGCAAAGTTTTATTGCGTTTGCCCGGCGTGGGCCAGCGGTTCTCCGCGCGCGATACGGCTGTAGAGCGCATGCAGGCGCTCGACCTGCGGCGTCAGCGCGGCAATGTCGGCGTCGTTGACGATCACATCGTCGGCCGCCGCCAGCCTTTGCTCCCGCGTCGCCTGCGCCGCCATGATGGCGCGCACCTGGGCCTCTGGCAGGCTGTTGCGGGCCATCACCCGCGCCAGTTGCAGGCTTTCCGGGCAGTCCACCACCAGCACCCGCGATACCCGCTCCTTCCATTTGCCGGATTCGACCAGCAAAGGCACTACAAAGATCCGGTAAATTCCCCTTGCCTCGCTGGCGGCGCGTTCTGTCTCGGTGCGGATCAGGGGATGCAGGATGGCTTCCAGCTGTTTCTTGGCGAGCGGATCGGAAAAGACTTCGGCCCGCATGCGCGCTCGGTCCATCGCGCCGTTTTCGGCGATGAATTCGGCGCCGAACTGTTCAAGAATGGCCGGCATCGCCAGGCCGCCGGGCGCGGTCAGCTGGTGCGCGATCTGGTCGGTGTCGATCAGGGAAGCGCCGAGCGCGGCGAACATGTCGGCCACCAGGCTCTTGCCGCTGCCTATGCCGCCCGTCAGGCCGATCGAAAACGGGGAATCGATGATAAAGCTCCTTGTCGCTGGCCTCTACAGCGGAAAGCCGAGATAGCTCTGGACCAGCATTTTGCCCCAGATCAGCGCGATCAGCCCAGCGGCGGCCAGGTAGGGGCCGAACGGAATCGGGTTGTCGCGGCCGCGCTTGGTAAAGGCGATCAGGCAGATGCCCACCACCGCGCCCACGATGGACGAGAGCAGGATGATCAGCGGCAGCATGGTCCAGCCCATCCAGGCGCCCAGCGCCGCCAGCAGCTTGAAGTCGCCATAGCCCATGCCTTCCTTGCCGGTGACCAGCTTGAACAGCCAGTACACCGACCACAGCGACAGATAGCCGGCGGCGGCGCCGATCACGGCCTCCTGCAGCGGCACGAAGGCGCCGTTCAGGTTGACCAGCAGGCCCAGCCACAAGAGCGGCAGGGTCAGGTCGTCCGGAAGCAGCTTGGTGTCGGCATCGATGAAGGTCATGGCGATCAACAGCCACAGGAAGACCAGCGCGGCCATGCCGGCTGTGCCGCTGCCGAAATGCCAGACCATGAAGGCCGACAGCACGCCGGTCAGCGCTTCCACCAGCGGATAGCGGATGGAGATCGGCGCCTTGCACTGGCTGCACTTGCCGCCGAGCACCAGGTAGCTCAGCACCGGTATGTTTTCCAGCGCCGTGATCTGGTGGCCGCAATGCGGGCAGGCGGAGCGGGGCAGCACCAGGTCGTAGCGCTCCATGTGCGGCAGCGGCTGGCCGCTCTCCTGGGCGACATAGTTGTCCGACTCGCGCTGCATCATCTTCGGCATGCGGTGTATCACCACGTTGAGGAAGCTGCCGATCAGCAGGCCAAGGATGCCGGCCACGATGGCGGGAAGCAGGTTGCCGGGACCGGCAAATAACAGTGTGCCGTTGAGTGCGCCTAGGGTTGCCGCGTCGTTCATGAGGTGTCCGGAAGAGAAGGTCGGTGGTTACAGGAGCGGGTCAGCCGGAAAGCTGCCCAAAATCAACAGATTGTACTTGGGGTGACGGCGCGATTTTGCATTCCTGTAGGCTGGCGTGGCGCGAACTATACATTGCGCCATGCCCGGCATGGTTTGCAGCGGTCCGACATAATGCCTGTCTGCCAAGAACGCACTAACCCGCAGGCATGCCACCCTTACAAGAGGAAGACAACATCATGGAAAAACGCAAGCTTGGCCGCTCCGGCCTGGAAATCGCACCGCTGGTATTCGGCGGCAATGTATTCGGCTGGACCGCCGACGAGGCCACGTCGTTCGCCATGCTGGACCGCTTCACCGACGCCGGCCTCGACGCGATCGATACCGCCGACGCCTATTCGCGCTGGGTGCCGGGCCATGTCGGCGGCGAATCCGAAACCATCATCGGCAAGTGGCTGGCGGCGGATGCGTCGCGCCGCGGCAAGGTCACGCTGATCACCAAGGTCGGCGTCGATCTCGGGCCGGACAAGAAGGGCCTGTCGGCACGCCGCATCGTGGCCGCGGTGGAAGACTCGCTGCGGCGGCTGCAGACCGATTACATCGATCTCTACCTGAGCCACTATCCCGATACCGCCACGCCGATCGAGGAAACCCTGGGCGCCTACGACACGCTGCTGAAGCAGGGCAAGGTCCGCGCCATAGGCTGCTCCAATTACGACAACGCCCAGCTGCGCGCTGCGCTGGATGCGGCCGACGCCGGCAAGCTGCCGCGCTATACCGTGCTGCAGCCCGAGTACAACCTGCTCGACCGCGCCGGCTTCGAATCCACGCTGCGCGACCTGTGCATCGCCGAAGACCTGGGCGTGATTACCTATTACAGCCTGGCCTCGGGTTTCCTGTCCGGCAAATACCGTTCGGCCGACGACCTGGGCAAGAGCGCGCGCGGCGGCCGGGTCGAGAAATATCTCAACCCGCGCGGCATGCGGGTGCTGGCGGCGCTGGATACTGTTGCGGCCGAGACCGGCGCGAAGCCGGCCGAAGTCGCGCTGGCCTGGCTGATCGCCCAGCGCGGTGTGACAGCGCCGATCGCCAGCGCCACCAGCGTGGAGCAGGTCGACAGCCTGGTGCGCTCTGTCAGCCTTGCGCTGTCGGCGCAGCAGCTGGCTCTGCTGGATCAGGCCAGCCAGGCTTGATTGCACGCATGGAAGCTCGCGGTCGGCATGAACTTCGCGGCGGCAGGCCATGTCCTAATGGCATTTTTGGGAGAAGAAAATGCACAAGATCATCGCCATACTCGCCGCCGCAATGCTGTCCACCGCTGTCCATGCGCAGGACACCAAGGCCGAGGTGAAGGCGCAGGGCGACGTCGAGCGCGCCGCCATCAAGGCCAATGAAAAGGCCAACCGCGCGCTGAACAAGGAAGCCGAGGCCAATGTGAAGGCCGATGCCGACGCCGACCGCAAGAAGCTCAAGGCCAACCGCAAGGCGCAGAAGGAAGTCAGCGAGGCCGCGGAAGATCTGTCCAAGGCACAGACCAAGGCGCAGGCCCGCGTGGTCGATCAGAAGTAACGACCGTCATCGAACGAGGCAGCCGCGGCTGGCATGCGCCAGGCCGCGGTTTTTTCATGCCTTTACAGACGGCGCAGCGCCTCGAATCCCTCGAAGTCCCACGACCGCATCGCCAGCAGCAGCGTATAGCCTTCCCGGTGCTGCGCCGGCAGTTTTTGGTCGGCCTGGTGCGCCTGCGCGAAATCCTGCGCCACCCGCTGCATGCGCTCGATGAAGGAGGGCGCCAGGCTCTTGCTGATGGAGCCATGCACCAGCATCAGCGACTCGTCCTCCCGGTCGAAGCCGCCTGAAAAATAATCCAGCAAGGCATGCTGGCGGAAGAACTGCATCACCGGGCCATGCGGCCGCCAGCGAAAAGTCTTGGCCAGCTTCAGCCGGTAGCGGTTCAGCGGACGCAGCTCGATGATGCCGAGGCGATCCAGCCGCACCAGCCGGGCGATGGTCTCGGCTTCGGTCATCCGGTAATAGGCGGTGATCTGCTCCAGCGTCCACTGGCTGAGCACGCAGATGGCCGTCAGCAGCAGCTTCTTGTCGGCCACCACGGCCTTCTCCTGCGCCAGCGTGAGTTCGGCCAGCAGCGGCCTTGCATCCGCCACGCTGCGCGCCAGGTCGGCGAAATCGATCTTCAATGCGGCGCAGATCGCATCCAGCCGCGACAGCGGCATTTCCCCCCTGGCCAGCATGCGCTTGACGCTGGACTCGGCCATGCCGAGCTTGCCAGCCAGGGTGGCGTAGGTCATGCCGGCCGCTTTCAGTTCCTGCTTCAGCGCGTCGATCAGCGTAGCGGTGGTGGTCATGGCGCTGCTCCAAAAAAGTATTGAAATATGATACCCGATGGGTAATTTTGATCTACTGGGATCGTATTTCGAGACTTTGGGATAAGGGTGGCCAATACTGCGCCTACCCCAACCACTGAAGGAGAAGACGATGAAAACCATCATGATTCGCGATTCCGGCGCATGGCAGATGCAGGTGTGGACGTCGTTTGCGATCGCGGTCTTCCTGTGCGGCGTCGGCCTGGCCTACCTGCCCGGCGCCGACCTCGACCGGGTGTTCATGATCATGGGTTACCTGTTCTGCCTGTCGAATGTGTTCGTGCTGTCGAAGATGGTGCGCGACAACCAGAAGGCGCGGCAGGGCGGCAGCGCCGACACGCCGATGTTCCGCTATGTGGTCTGGTCCGGCTTCCTGCTGGCGATGGCGCTGACCGCGTGGGGCCTGCTGCGCATGGACATCAACGGCACCTACAAGGCCTTCCTCGGTGTGGCCTGGCTATACCTGGTGACCAGCGCATTCACGCTGGCCAAGATGCTGCGCGACCGCCATGAAGCCGATCTGCTTGAGCGCAGCGGCGAAGACAGCGTGGCCTGAACCAGTACCGATAACGAACCTGACACTGACCCAAGGAAAGACATCATGAAGCGCACTCTGTTGAAGTGGTTTGCCGCAACCATGCTGGTCATTGCGGCCGCCAGCCCGGCCCATGCGCATGGCGAGGGCTCCGCGCTGAGCGCACTGTCGGCCCTGCCGATGGCATCGGTGATCGGCGGCAGCGCCATCGCCGGTTCGGTGGCCGCGATACCGCTGGCCTTGTCGGTGAGCGGCGCGGTGCTGGTGGTCACCGCGGTGGAGACCAGCGCCCGCGGCGTGGTGCTGGTGCTGGAACGGGCTTCGGACGGCGCCCGCGCCAGCGTCGAGATCGCTGGGCGTGGCATTGCCGGCGCGTCGCTTGCGGTGGGCAGCGTGGTCGGCTGCAGCGTGATCGGCTCTGGCGTGGTGCTGTCGGCGGCGGGCCAGGCAATTGCCTTCATTCCGAATGCGACCGGACGCGCGCTGCTGCATGACGAGCAACTATCCTACTAGGAGGCCGCAATGAAATCGATCCTGTCCCTTGCCCGCCTGATGCTGCTTGCCTGCTGCGCCTTCAGCGCCGCTGCCCATGCGGGCCGCAACTGCGAGGAAAAGCCGCCCACCGTGCAGGCAGTCATGCGCGGCATGGAACTGGCGGAGCGCACCCGCGAGGCGCTCGACGCCAGCGGCCACGACCTGGTGCTGCTGGCACGCGTCGGCCAGGACCTACGCAAGTATGGCGTGCATTATTCCCACCTGGGCCTTGCCTATCGCGAGCCGGATGGCAATGGCGGCCATGTCTGGCGCGTGCTGCACAAGCTCAATGAATGCGGCAGTGACCATGCCGCCATCTACCGGCAGGGCCTGGGCCAGTTCTTCCTCTCCGACCCGTTCCGCTATGAAGCCGCGTTTGCCGCGCCGAACCAGGCATGGCAGCAGAAGCTGCTGCCATCCATGCGCGACAAGCAGCGCGCGCTGCAGATGCATCACCGGCCCTACAGCATGGTCGCCTATGCCTGGGCCACCCGCTACCAGCAGTCGAACCAGTATGTGATCGAGACCATGGCCGCGGCCATGCTGCCGGCCGGGGCCAGCCGCATGAAGGCGCAGGCCTGGCTGATGGCGCAGGACTATGAGCCGGCTACCCTCAGGCTGGATGCGCTGACACGGCTGGGCGGGCGCATCTCATCGGCCAATATCGCCTTCGACGATCATCCCAACGAGAAGCGCTATGCCGACCGCATCGAGACGGTCACCGCCGACTCGGTGTTCCGCTGGCTGGAACGTAGCGGACTGGGTGGCAGGGCGCAGGTGGTGGCGCTGCAGGGCCCGGGACGGTAAAGCATCAACAGTACTTGCCGAAGCGACACATCGAGGTGGGATTCCCGCATAGAATGGCTGCGCTTTGCCGTCTCTCACCTCAACCCGGACCCGGCCATTCCATGAACATGCTTTACGCAGCGCCCGTATTGCTTCTTTCGTCCATCGCTCTGGCCGCAGCGGCCGAACCCAGCGAAAAAACCTTGGCGCCGGTGGTGGTGGAATCGAGCCTCGTCAATCCGATCGGCGCGGCCGATTCGGCCACCGAGGGCACGGTGACCGGGAAGCAGCTGGAGAACCGGCCGCTGCAGCGCACCGGCGCCCTGCTCGAAGCCGTGCCGGGCGTGATCGTCACCCAGCATTCCGGCGACGGCAAGGCCAACCAGTATTTCGCGCGCGGCTTCAACCTTGACCATGGCACCGACTTCCGGACCACGGTGCTGGGCATGCCGGTCAACATGCCCAGCCATGCCCATGGCCAGGGTTATTCGGACCTGAACTTCATCATTCCCGAACTGGTCGGCACGATCCAGTACAAGAAGGGGCCGTACTATGCCGAGGAAGGCGATTTCGCTTCCGCCGGCGCCGCCGCGTTCGACTATCTGCGTGCGCTTCCTCGCGGCCTTTTGAGCGTGGAAGCCGGCGAGCACCGTTACCGGCGCGCGCTGGTGGCCAATTCATCGGCGATGGGGCCGGGCACGCTGCTGTATGCCATCGAAGGCGCGGGCCAGAACGGTCCCTGGGACCGGCCTGAACAGTACAAGCGCTTCAACGGCGTGCTGTCCTATAGCCTGAAAAACGGCGCGGATGAAACCCGCGTCACCGCGATGGCGCTGAAGTCATCGTGGAATGCCACCGACCAGGTGCCGCAGCGCGCGTTGGCGGCCGGCCTGGTCGGCCGCTATGGCGCGATCGACCCGACCGATGGCGGCAGCACCGCGCGCTACAGCCTGTCGGCCGACTGGCTGGGCCGCTATGCCGACGGCAGCGCCCGCATCAATGCCTACCTGATCCGGTCGAGGCTGGACCTGTACAGCAACTTCACCTATGCGCTGGACGACCCGATCAACGGCGACCAGTTCAACCAGTCCGAGCGCCGCACCGTGGGCGGTGTGAATGCGCAGCGCAGCTGGCAGCATGTCACGGCCGGGCTGGACATGGAAACCACGTTGGGCATGCAGCTGCGCGCCGACCGGCTTTCGCCGGTGGCGCTGTATGCGACCGCGGCGCAGCAGCGGCTGTCCACCGTCCGCCGCGACGAGGTGACCGAACGCTCGGCCGGCATCTTCGCTTCCAACACCACGCGCTGGCTGCCGTGGTTCCGCACCGTCGCCGGCGTGCGCGCCGACCACTACGGCTTCGACGTGACGAGCAACCTGCCGGCCAACTCGGGCAAGGCTAACGCAACCATCGTCAGCCCGAAGCTTGCCGCCATCTTCAGCCCCGCCGCCAACAGCGAGCTGTACCTGAACTGGGGCCGCGGCTTTCACAGCAACGATGCGCGCGGCGTGACCGGCACGGTGGATCCGCGCACCGGCACCGACCGCAACGCCGATGGCGACCCGGTGGTGCGCGCCACGCCGCTGGTGCGCACCACCGGCTATGAAACCGGCCTGCGCTACAGCGGGTTGCTGCCCGGCCTGCAGACCACGCTGTCGGTCTGGCGCCTGGCGCTGGATTCGGAACTGGTCTTCGTCGGCGACGCCGGCACCACCGAAGCCAGCCGGCCGAGCCGGCGCAGCGGCATCGAACTGGCCAACTACTACGTGCCGGCGCCGGGCTGGGTCGTCGACCTCGACCTGGCATGGTCGCGCGCGCATTTCAGCGACGACGACCCGGCCGGCTCGGCCATTCCCGGCGCGGTCAGGCGCACCGCCGCGTTTGGCGTTACCGGCGAACAGGGACGCTGGTCAGGCGGCGTGCGGCTGCGTTACTTTGGCGGCCGGCCGCTGGTGGAAGACAACACGATACGCTCGCCATCGTCGACGCTGGTCAACGCCAGGCTGGCCTACGCGCTCACGCCGGATGTCAAGGTCAGCCTGCAGATCCTGAACCTGCTGGACCGCCGTGTCAGCGACATCGACTATTACTACACCTCTCGCCTGGCCACCGAGCCAACGGCTGTCGCCGATATTCATACCCATCCTGCGGAGCCCCGTACCCTGCGGGTCGGCGTGGCGATGAAATTCTGATGGACCCCGGCAGACCTGACGGAATGCGGCTGCAGAGACTGTTCCCATTCATTTGATAACGCTCTCAAAAGGTATCAGCTGCCAGCCGGCATGCCTTTGGATGCTTTCCAAAAACCGTCAGGGTAATTGCACCAGATAAACCATTCTGCGTAATGGGCCTGCGGTCGCATGCAAACAGTCATGCAGGCAACCGGGCAAGACAGACAGACGCCCGGACTTTCAATACGGCATTGCCAGCAGGGGCGATTTCGATGCTGCGCCGATGGAAAAGCGGGCCGCTACGAATAAGTCATCGCTGTTTGGATGCATGTCGACGGTGCTCTGCCGCCTCTGTTTGGTGCGCCGCACCAAATAAAGTCCTTTACTAATCGATGGGAAGGATTATTATTCGGTCCTGTTAGCGTTATCATCGCAGCGAGCAAGAATTGAAAAATCAAGAGACAACGGCGCCCACCGGCGCCAGCGGCCGCTACGTCGTCATGGGCGTCAGCGGCTGCGGCAAGAGCGAGATCGGGCAGCGGCTGGCGCAGCGCCTCGGCACCGCCTACGTCGAGGGCGACGCCTTCCACCCGGCCGCCAACGTGGCCAAGATGAGCGCCGGCACGCCGCTCGACGACGGCGACCGCGCCGGCTGGCTTGCGGTGCTGCGCGACAAGATCGCCGAAGCTCGCAGCCAGGGTGTGGGCCTGGTGCTGTCCTGCTCATCCCTGAAGCGCCATTACCGCGACCTGCTGCGCAGCGGCGACCCCGACCTTACCTTCATCCACCTGCATGGCGAACGCGCGCTGATTTCCGCGCGCATGCAGGCGCGGCCCGGCCACTTCATGCCGCCGGCCCTGCTCGACAGCCAGCTGCTCGACCTCGAGCCGTTGCAGGCTGACGAGCGCGGCTTCCAGGTCGACATCCGACTGGCGCCGGAAGAACTGATTTCGCAGATCGCGCAGCAATGCGGCGCGGCTGCGCAGGCAAACCCGGAAAACCAAAAGGAGACGAAATGAAAACCCTGGCGCCACGGCTTGAACGCCTCGTGGAATGGCTGATGGCGCTCGCGCTTGCCATCATGGTGGTACTCGTATTCGGCAACGTGGTCCTGCGCTACGCGTTCGGCTCGGGCCTGGCATGGGCCGAGGAGGTCGCGCGCCTGATGTTCGTCTGGCTGATCTTCCTGGGCGCGATCCTGGCGCTGCGCCACCATGCCCATATCGGCGTGGAAATGCTGCAGCAGCGGCTGTCGCCCAAGGTACGGCGCGCCTGCGCGGTGGTGAGCCACCTGTTCATGCTGTACGCGCTGTGGCTGTTCCTCTACGGCAGCTGGAACCAGACCGTGATCGGCCTGGACACCTATTCCACCGTGCTGCGCTTTCCGAATGCCTTCATGGCCTCGGCCGGCCTGCTGTGCGCGGCGTCGATGACGCTGCTCGTGGCGGTCAACCTGGTGCGCATTCTCACCGGCAGCGACAAGGCCGTGGTGCCCGGCGACATTCCCGCTGATCAGGCAGCCGTGGGGGTGATCGAATGACGCTCGCCATCTTCCTCGGCGCCCTGATCTTCTTCATGATCCTGGGCATGCCGATCGCCTTCGCGCTGGTGCTGACCGGCGTGGCGCTGATGTACCACCTCGATTTCTTCGATGCGCAGATCGTGGCGCAGAACCTGCTGGCCGGCGCCGACAACTTTCCGCTGATGGCGGTGCCGTTCTTCATCCTGGCCGGCGAACTGATGAATGCCGGCGGCATTTCCAAGCGCATCATCAACCTGGCCGTCAGCATGGTCGGCCACCTGCGCGGCGGCCTGGGCTATGTCGCCATCGCCGCGTCGGTGCTGCTGGCCAGCCTGTCGGGCTCGGCGATTGCCGACACCGCGGCATTGGCCACCCTGCTGATCCCGATGATGCGCGACCACGGCTATCCGGTGCCGCAGAGCGCCGGCCTGATCTCGTCCGGCGGCATCATCGCGCCCATCATTCCGCCGTCGATGCCCTTCATCATCTATGGCGTGACTACCAACACCTCGATCAGCAGCCTGTTCCTGGCCGGCGTGGTGCCGGGCCTCTTGATGGGCATCGTGCTGATCACGGTCTGGGCCAGGCTGGTGCCGAAGATGAATGTGAAGGCGCAGCCGAAAGCCAGCTGGGCCGAGCGACGTCATGCGCTGATCGATGGCGTCTGGGCGCTGATGCTGCCGGTGCTGATCCTGGGCGGCCTGCGCGGCGGCCTGTTCACGCCAACCGAGGCGGCAGTGGTGGCGGCCGTGTATTCACTGCTGGTGGCTGTCTTCGTCTACCGCGAAGTCAAGGCCAGGGACGTGGTGCGCCTGCTGGTGGAGGCGGCCAACACCACCGCCATCGTGATGTTCCTGTGCGCCGCCGCCGTGGTGTCTTCGTACATGGTGACGCTGGCCGACCTGCCGGCGCTGGCCATCGAGATGCTGCAGCCGCTGATGGGTAACCCTTATGTGCTGATGATTGCCATCATGCTGCTGCTGCTGGCAGTGGGCATCGTGATGGATCTCACGCCCACCATCCTGGTGATGGGTCCGGTGTTGCTGCCGGTGGCGGTCAAGGCTGGCATCGACCCGATCTACTTTGGCGTCATGTTCATCCTGGTCGGTACTATCGGCCTGATCACGCCGCCGATCTGCACCGTGCTCAACGTGGTGTGCGGCGTGGCAAAGATTTCGATGGAGAGCGCAACCCGCGGGGTGTGGCCATTCCTGATGGCCTATACCGCGCTGCTGGCGCTGTTCATCGCCTTCCCCGGCATCATCACCGCTCCCATGGTGTGGTTCCGCTAATTGTTCTTCGTATCCGCAAGTACTGCTTAATCAACTTAAAAAACCGGAGGAGTCATGAAGTTTCTCGTTAAATCCATCGTCCTGGCACTGGCCATGACCGGCGCCGCCAGCGCCGCCCAGGCGGCCGACTACAAGCCGCGCATCATCCGTTTCGGCTATGGCCTGGCGGAAGACAGCAACCAGGGCCGCGCGGTGAAGTTCTTCGCCGACGACCTGGCCAAGCGCACCGGCAACAAGCTGAAAGCGCGCCCCTTTGGCAATGCCAGCCTCGGCAGCGACACCCAGATGCAGAACGCGCTGATTGGCGGCGCCCAGGAAATGATGGTCGGCTCGACCGCCACCCTGGTGGGCATCGTCAAGGACTTCGGCGTCTATGACCTGCCGTTCCTGTTCAACAACGAGAAGGAAGCCGACGCGGTGCTGGACGGCCCGTTCGGCCAGAAGCTGGCCGCCAAGCTGCAGGAAAAAGGGCTGGTCGGCCTGGTGTACTGGGAAAACGGTTTCCGCAACCTGACCAACACCAAGCGCCCGGTCGCGAAGATGGAAGACATGCAGGGCATCAAGCTGCGCGTGATGCAGAACCCGGTCTACATCGACATGTTCAACAGCTTCGGCGCCAATGCCGTGCCGCTGCCGTTCTCGGAACTGTTCACCGCGCTGGAGACCAAGACCGTCGACGGCCAGGAAAACCCGGTCAACACCATCCAGTCGAGCAAGTTCTACGAAGTGCAGAAGTACCTGTCCATCACCAAGCACGTCTACAGCCCATGGATCGTCCTGGCCAGCAAGAAGTGGTGGGATGGCCTGTCGGCTGACGAGCACAAGGCGATCCAGGAAGCGGCGGTGGCATCGCGCGACTTCGAGCGCAAGGACAGCCGCGAAGCGTCGGTCAAGGCCATCGACTTCCTGAAGGAGAAGGGCATGCAGGTCAGCGTGGTGAGCGACACCGAACTGGCGCGCATGCGCGAGAAGGCCAAGCCGGCGTTCGACAAGTTCGCAGCCGAAGGCGGCGCCGACGTGATCAAGGAACTGCAGGCTGAAATTGCCAAGGTCCGCAAGTAAGCCAGCGGCGCTGGTTTCCGGCGCGTCGTCAGCCCAGGCCGATGCCGCGCCGGAGAGCGCCGGCCGGCCGCTTGCGGCGGCAAAGCGGGCGTCCCGCAGCCGCTCCAGCGGCCGCGTGACGCTGGCCGACGTGGCCCGGCATGCCGGCGTGGCGCTGATGACCGCCTCGCGCGCCATCTCCAACCCCGCCCTGGTGTCGGAAGCGCTGCGGCTGCGGGTCAACGAGGCGGTGGCCGCGCTGGGCTATGTGCCGAACCGGGCTGCGCGCAGCCTGGCTTCGTCGCGTTCGAACGTGATCTCGGTGCTGGTGCCGTCGCTGTCGAATGCAGTCTTTACCGACACCCTGGCCGGCATCCAGGATGCGCTGGATGCCGACGGCTTCCAGATGTTGATCGGCAATACCCGTTATTCCAATGCGGAGGAAGCCAAGTTCCTGCGCATTCATCTGCAGTCCAATCCCGACGGCGTGCTGCTGACCGGCGTGGCCCAGAGCGCCGAGGTGCGCCAGATGCTGGAAGCCTCCAGCGTGCCGGTGGTATCGATGATGGACATTCCCGACGACCCGAGCCGGCTCGCGGTGGGCTTTTCGCAGCATCAGGCCGGCTACGCAATGACCAGCCACCTGGTGAAGAAAGGCAGGCGCCGCATCGGCTTCATTGGCGCCCAGCTCGACGACCGTACCCTAAAGCGCGCCGAAGGCTATCGCGCCGCGCTGCGCCAGGCGGGCCTGTACGACCCGAAGCGGGAGCTGCTGGTGCCCGACCCATCGACGGTAGCGTTAGGCGCCGAGCTGCTGGGCCGCATGCTGGCAATGGCGCCCGACTGCGACGCGGTCTTCTGCTGCAACGACGACCTTGCCTATGGCGCGATCTACCAGTGCCAGCGGCGCGGCATCGCGGTGCCGGAAGAATTGGCCATCTGCGGCTTCAACGACCTGCCGCTGTCTGCCTGGATGAATCCATCGGTTACTACCATCGCGACGCCGCGTTACCGCATCGGGTTCGAGGCGGCGCGCATGTTGCGCAGCGTGATCGAGGGGGAGGAGCCGGTGGCCCGGCAGATCGATCTGGGGTTTACGCTGATGGCGCGGGAGAGCGCATAGAGGAGCAAGGGCAGTTGCAGTTGCAGTTGCAGTTGTTTTTGACGTTGCTTCTGTTTTTGAAGTTGCCGTTGCATTTCGCAGTTGCCGTTGCTTTTAGTCCCGTTGAGCGCGCCGTGACGTCGATGCGTGGAGCGGGAAAAGGTGCGGCGTCTGTCTGAGTCAAGCGCAGCTTGGCGAGTTTAGCCGCGCCCCGCTCCATGCATCGACGGCACGGGGACCCTCGCGCAGCGAGGGCGCGATCACCGGGTCGCCTTTTCTTGCCTACTTCTTTTGGCGAAGCAAAAGAAGTAGGTCGCCTGCCGGGGCGAACTCCCGGCCTGGTCATGACGACAGTGCAAGCGTTTTGCTTCACCAGGGGTAAGGCGTGACTGCGAAGCAGCAGTTGCTTTTGACGTTAAGCCATGTTCAACGAACGCGTTAAACGTCAACTACGACAGTGCTGCCCGGGCGTTGCCGGGTGACGCAATACGATTGCACTACCGTGGAGACAAGCCGGGAATCCGTCCCGGCGGCCGGGTCACTTTTTTTGCTTCGCCAAAAACTGGACTTTGTCCATTTTTCCACAGCGGGTAAGCCCGAAGAGTTCTACCATGAAGCACCGACTCCGCAACGAGAGGTGCATCATGCCATCGTTCCCCGAGCTTACCGATTGCAGTTTAGTATTCCGTCCCCTGTTTTCCAAGCGGGTATGGCACTCCGTTCAGATCCTGATCAAGGGGGCCATCCTTGCTGTGGGTTCGCGCACCGTGACGGCCATCCTGCGCGTCATGGGCCTGTCTGAAGACCAACAGTTCCAACGCTTCCATCGGGTGCTCAATCGCAACACATGGTCGACCCTGCAGGCAAGCCGGCGTTTGCTCATGGCACTCATCGACGCCTTCGCTCCCTTGGGCCCTCTGGTCATGGCGCTGGACGATACCATCGAGCGCCGGCGCGGCGCCAGGATTGCCGCTCGTGGCATCTACCGCGACCCGGTCTGGTCCAGCCACAGCAATGTCGTCAAGACCAGCGGCCTGCGATGGCTTTGCCTGATGCTGGTGGTGCCCATTCCCTGGGCACAGCGTCATTGGGCCTTGCCCTTCTGTTGCGCTCTGACGCCCTCGGCGCGCTACTACGCCAACCGCCGTCGCCAGCCGGTCACGCTGACGGACCGAGCCCGTCAGATGCTGCGCCAGGTGCATCGCTGGCTGCCCGATCGGCGCATCGTGGTTGTGGCCGACAACAGCTTCTCGGTGCTTCATCTGCTTGCCGCGGTGCGGCGCGACGTGACCATGGTCACGCGCCTGCGACTCGATGCAGCCTTGTACGAACCGGCGCCTGCGCGGGTGCCCGGCACGCGCGGGCGGCCACGGCTCGTCGGCCATGCACTGCCGAAGTTGCAGCAGGTGCTGGATGCCGCAGATACGCAATGGAAAGCCATCACGCTGGCTTATTGGTACGGGCACACGCACAAGCGGCTTGACGTGGCCACCGGCACCGCCCTGTGGTACCACGGTGGCGCGCCGGCAGTGCCCCTGCGCTGGGTGCTGGTACGCGACCCTATGAAGCAACTCAAGACCCAGGCCTTTCTCTGCACCGACCAGAAGGCCAGTGCGCCGCAGATCCTGAACTGGTTCGTCAAGCGCTGGCAGATCGAAGTGACCTTCGAAGAAGCACGTGCCCATCTGGGCGTGCAAACCCAGCGGCAATGGTCTGACCGCGCCATTGCCCGGGCTACGCCCGCCATCCTGGGCCTGTACTCGGTGGTGACGTTGCTGGCAAGTCAACTGCTGACATCACAAGTCATCACGGTTCGTCAGGCAGCCTGGTATCGCAAGGAGTGCGCCACCTTCTCCGACACCATTGCCATGGTACGGCGATGGCTGTGGCAAGCCGATCATTTAGCGATCTCTGAAAAACCACCAGACATGATAAAAATCCCGACGGATTTGTTTCTGCGCCTGACTGATACGCTCAGTTACGCCGCTTGAATGGACAAAGTCCAGCAAAAAAAGTAACCAAAAAAAGGCGACCCGGTGATCGCGCCCCGCTGCGCGGGGTGCCCGTGCCAGCGGTACCCGGAGCGGGGCGCGGCTAAACTCGCCAAGCTGCGCTTGGCTCAGACAGACGCCGCACCTTTTCCCGCTCCGGGCACCGCTGACACGGCGCGCTCAACGGGACTTCACTACAACGGCCACTTCAAAAACAACCGCAACGGCAACTGCCACTTCAACTTCAACTTCAACTTCAACGTCAAAAGCAACCGCAACTTTCGCTGCGCGTACTGCAACGGCAACGGCAACGGCAACGGCAACGGCAACGGCAACGGCAACGGCAACGGCAACGGCAACGGCAACGGCAATGGTGATGGCGTCTTCACCATCACCATCACCAGCCGTTAGGCAAACTTACCTATCTTCGCCTCCACCGCCGCCCGCACCGACCCACTCGCCACAAACGAATGCGCCACCTCGATATCGTGATGGAACCAGCGGTCGCCTTCCAGGCAGGCCGGGATCTGGCGTCGTACCTCGTCGTAGGCAGCCTGGGTGCCGGTGCCCAGCACGAAGCCCGGCAACAGCGCTTCGGTCATGGTCAGCGCCTGCGCGGCCAGCAGCATTTCCACACCGACGATGTAGCGGGTATTGCCCACCACGGTCGCGGCCTTGCGGGCGCACCAGGTGGAGTTTGAGATGTGGTCTTCGCTGTTGCCCTTGGACGGGATGCTGTCGACGCTGCCGGGCATGCACAGGGTGCGGTTCTCCATCACCAGCGAGCTCATCGAGCATTGCACCACCGGATAGCCGGTGTTGACGCCGCGGATGCCGGTCATCAGGTTGCGCGGCAGGCCCCAGGACAGGGTCGGGTCGATCAGGCGCGCGATGCGGCGCTCGCAGATGCTGCCGAGGTCGGTTACGGCCATCGCCAGCAGGTCCATGGCCTGCGCCAGGTACTGGCCGTGGAAGTTGCCGCCGGAGATGATCTCGAAGCCGCCGCCATCCTTGCCGAAGATCAGCGGATTATCCGTGGCGGCATTGATCTCGTTGCCGACGATGGTGTCGATGTAGTCCAGCGCATCGAACACCGGGCCATATACCTGCGGCGCGCAGCGTAGGGAATACACGTCCTGGATGCGCGGCGTGTAGGCGATGTCGGTGCGGCGCAGTTCATCCGGTAACTGCACGGCGCGCGCCTCGTGGCTGGCGCGGGTGGAGCCGGCCAGCAGCTTCCTGACGATGGCGGCGGTCTTGATCTGGCCCGGATGCGGGCGCGCCTTGTGGATGCGCTCGTCGAAGCCCGCCATCTCGGCGCGCATCGCCTCCAGCGTCAGGCCCAGCGACAGGCAGGCGTCGGACAGCAGGTTGCGCGCATCGTCGGCGGCCAGCACGGCCACGGCCAGCGACACGGTGCAGCCATTGATCAGCGCCGACGCATCCTTGGCCTTCAGGTCGAACTTCACCGGCGACAGTCCGGCTTCGGCAATGGCCTGCGGCGCGCGCATGCGCTGGCCGCGGTACATCACTTCGGCTTCGTCGAAGCCGGCGATCGCGGCGGCCAGGTAGGCCAGCGGCGCCAGGTCGCCGGATGCGCCGACCGAGCCCTTCTGCGGCATCACTGGATGGATGCCGGCGTTGACGAAGTCCAGCAGGCGGTCCACCACTTCTACCCGCGGCGCGGAATAGTTGCTGGCGAAGGCGTTGGCGCGCAGCAGCATGGTGGCGCGGCTGACTTCCTCGGAAAACGGCTCGCCCATGCCGGCCGCATGGGCGCGGATCATCTGGGTCTGGAACAGCTCGATATGGTCGACGCTGATGCGGGTGTCCTTCAGCAGGCCGACGCCGGTGTTGAAGCTGTACATCATCGGCGCTTCGTCATGCATCCAGTTGGCTTCGATGTAGTCGCGGCTTTCCTTCAATGCCGCGCGCGACGAGTCCGCCAGGCCCACCTTGATGGAGGTGTCGCGCGCCACGGCCAGCACCTGTTGCGCGGAAAGGGTGAAGCCATCGATCAGTAATTCAGTCATGCCAGTCTTTCTGTAAGAGGTAACGGATCAGGCCGCGGCCTGCTGCGGAACAAAGCTTTCAACGAAGCGGGTGAATACATCGGCTGCCGCCTGCGCGTCGGCGGCGGTCATGGTCTCGTCGGGATGGTGGCTGATGCCGCCATTGCCGCACCGTACGAACAGCATCGCCACGTCGGTCAGCGCGGCCACCGCCATGGCGTCATGGCCAGCGCCGGAAGGCAGGTGGCGCAGCGGCAGGCCAAGGCCGGCGATCGCCCGTTCCAGCTGCGCCTGCAGCCAGGGTGCGCAGGGCACGCTGGCCGCGTCGTGGGTCTGGTTGATGTCGAGGCCGACGTTGCGACGCGCGGCGATGGCCTGCATCTCGCGCAGCACGTCGGCCACGGCGGCCTGCCGCACCGCGTCCTGTTCGGCGCGGATGTCGATGGTGAAGACGGCCCGGCCCGGCACCACATTGGCCGCGCCGTTGGGCACTTCCAGCACGCCCACGGTGCCCACCAGCCCTGGCGTGCCGGAGCAGCGCCGCTCGATATAAAGGCCGATCTCGGCGGCGGCCATCGCGGCGTCGCGGCGCAGGCCCATCGGCACCGTGCCGGCATGGCCGGCCAGGCCGGTGGCCTGCACCATGAAGCGGGAAGCCCCGGAAATCGCGGTGACCACGCCCACCGGCAAGCCCTCGTCCAGCAGCACCGGACCCTGCTCGATATGCACTTCGACGAAGGCCAGCACGTCCTGGCGGCGATAGGCCGCGGCGGGCAGGGCGGCGGCATCGAAGCCGGCCGCGGCGATGGCCTCGCGCATGCTCAAGCCGGTGTCGTCGCGCCGCTCCAGCACGCTGTGATCGAAGGTGCCGGCAATGGCGCGGCTGCCCAGCAGCGTGGCCTTGAAGCGCACGCCTTCCTCCTCGGCGAAGCCGATCACCTCGATGGCGAACGGAAAGCGCCGGCCCTGGCGGTGCCAGGCGGCGATGCAGGCGATCGGTAGGATGATGCCGAGATTGCCGTCATAGCTGCCGGCATTGCGCACGGTGTCGAAATGAGAGCCGGTCAGAAGCGCCGGCGCATCGGGCGTCATGCCTTCATAGCGGCCGATCACATTGCCGGCGGCGTCGCGCCGGACGGTCATGCCGGCCTCGGTCATCCATTGCGCCAGCAGCGCGCTGGCGGCATGGTGCGCCGGCGTCAGGTAGGTGCGGGTCAGCATGCCCGGCGTCTCGGTGTGCTGCGCCAGTTGGTCGGCGTGGCGCAACACAAGCGCGCCGGTGTTGGTGAATTCTGCTGCCGCAGTCATGATCGCTCCTTGGTCAAGTCGGTGGAAGTATAGTATCGGATGCAAAGATTGTATACAAAAAAAGTGTACATGATGGCTGCGCCGGGTCTGGCTGGCTGGTATAGTGACGGCCATTGCGGCATGCATGAAACAGGCCCGCCACACGCGTTCACCATGACCACCACCGACACCGAAGAAAAGCCAAGCACCCGCAGTTCGGCCGCGATCGCGGACGATATCGCCGCCGCGATCGCGGCGCGCAAGCTGCCGCCCGGCACCAAGCTGCGCGAAGAGGCGCTGTCGCGGGTGTATTCGGTCAGCCGCACCAAGATCCGGGCCGCGCTTTTGATCCTGTCCAAGGACAAGCTGATCAACATCGTGCCCGACAAGGGCGCTTTCGTCAGCCAGCCGACCGAGGCCGAGGCGCGCGACGTGTTCGCGGCGCGCCGCATCATCGAGGCGGCGCTGGTGGCGCAATTCGTGGAAAAGGCCAGGCCGGCGGATTATGTGCGCCTGGAAAAGCACATCAGGAACGAGCGCGCGGCGGTGGCCCGGCCCGATTCCAAGGCCCGCTCGCAGCTGCTGGGCGACTTCCATGTATTGCTGGCGCAGGTGGTGGGCAACCCGGTACTGACGGAAATCGTGCAGGAACTGGTGGCGCGAAGTTCGCTCATCACCATGCTCTACCAGTCGGTGCGCGACGCCGCCTGCTCATCCGACGAGCATGTGGCCTTTCTGCAAGCGGCCAGGGCCGGCGATGCGGCGCAGGCGGCGGCCTTGATGCTGGAACATCTCAATCATGTGGAAGCGGCGCTGCGCTTCGATGGCGCCGGGCCGGGGCCGGTCGACCTGGTGGCCGGCCTGCTGGCCTGAGGCAGTCGTCAATCGTGAATGGCCCATGGCGGCCATGGCGGCGCTCAGTGCAGTTGCGGCAGTTCCCAGCAGAGCAGCGCCAGCATGAGCATAAAGAAGAAGAGAATGCTGCCGCTCATGCCCGCCGCGCTGGCCAGCGCCATGGTGGTGCGGCGGCGCCGTCCCTGCCGCTTGTGCATCCATGCCGCCAGCGGCAACGGCCGCGGTTCGTCATAGGCGGGCCCGGCGCCCTGTTGTGTCGCGGTCCATACCGGTTCCATTCTTGCGCCAGGCGCGGCCGCCGCCGGCTCGTCCGCCGTCCTTGCGTCATCCGCATCGAATGACAAGTCCGGCGCCGCCTGTTCCAGCAGCGAGGGAAAGGGGCGGCGCCGGCGTGGCGCTTGCGGGCTGGCAGGCGCATCGGTCGTGGCGGGTGCGCTGTCTTCCTCCTGGTCCGACGCCGGCTCAGGCCAGAAGGGTGCGGCGGCGAAAGGCGTGAAGGTCGGCTCCTGGCGTTGCAGCCAGTCCGGCGTGGACGGCGCCGATGCGGGCGGCATGTCCGGCATTGGTTCGTCTTGCAGCGGTGTTGCCGGCGCTGCAAACGGCGTGGCAGGCACGGCCTGCTCCGGTTCAGCCATCGGCGCGCTGCCGCGCAGAGCAGACGGCGCGGCCGGTTCCGGCAGACGCAGATAATCCTCTCCCAGGGCGGGAAGTTCGGCGCGCAGGCGCTCCAGCAGCGGCGCGGCGGCCTCGTCCATCATCAGCAGCAGGCTGAGGTCCAGCGCCGGATCGCGCACCAGGCGCAGCAGCTCCGCCTCGAATGCGGCGTCGGGCTGGGCGAGCGCCACATCGAATCGATAGAAGACCAGCAGGAAGCGCAGGTCCAGCGCCTGCTGCCAGGCCAGCAGCGCTTCCACCGGCCCGGCCATCGGCGGCGCCAGCGGCGCCTGCGGCCGGGCTTCCAGCACCGCTTCCTCGATGGCGCTGAGCAAGTCCGGCAACGGCATGTCGCTGCCGGCGTCGAACAGCACGGCAATGTCGCCGCTGCCGGCACGGGCCAGCGCGGCAGCCTGTTCACGAGCGCCGTCGCTGCCGACCGGACCGTGGTAGAGCAGGGTCAGGCGTGACAGACGGGCCAGGCCGACGAGGCTGGACAGAGCGGCATCGCTGGCCACGCCTGCGCTGCCCTGCGGGGCTTTGTCGGTATCCAGGGTGATCATTGCCGGGTCATGCAATCGTTGTGGTTTCCATTTTCTGGTGGCTGCATCGGGACGCCTTTGAAGGGGGGCGCGACATTGCTCGACTGACGGCAATGTTGCGCTGCGTATCCAGTGTTGACCATATTGCACGGTTTGGGTTCAATTGCCGTGCGGGCAGACTGGCTGGAAACAGGCGTTTAAAAATATTTCCTCCAATAATTCATGCCTTTATGCATGCCTATTTTTGATTGAAATCGGCGAATTGCGCCAATAGTCGGCTAGAATTCGGTTTGCTGCATAGCAGCAATCGTAATCATTACGATGTTCTTTTCATGAGGAATCCATGTATCCACTACAGGAACAGTTCAAGAACGATGCGCTTGCGCAGCTGAACTCCCAAATGCTTCAGGCGGGTCGGATCGCCGGCAACCTGCTTGAGATCGGCCGTCAGATCGGCGTGCTCAATGTACGCACCGGCAAGGCGTCCGCCGAGGCCCTGACTGGCGCAGTGCAGAAACTGCTCGCGGCGAGTAATCCCGTCGAATTCCTTCAGTTGGCCGCCACCGCGATGCGCCCGGTGCCGCAGGTCTGGACCGATTATGCGCAACAACTGCGCGGCATCGCCGGCAAGATGGTCGCACCGGTAACCCGTAACCTGGCGGAAGCCGCCACCGACACGCCGGCTGCGCCTTCCGCCGCGCCGGATCTGCAGGGCGTGGTGCCGCCGGCAGCGATGGACGCAGCCGTAGCGGAACCCGCGTTGCCTGTCGAAGCGCTCGTTCCGGCCGAAGCCGGGGCGGAAGCTGAAGCCAAGGCCGAACCCGTTGCCGCAGCCTCGCCGGAAGCGAAAGCCGCACCGGAAGTGCCGCAGGCAGTGCAGGAAGTGACCGAAGCCATCAACAATGTGGCCAAGGCCGCGCCGGTGATCTCCGCTGCCGCCGCCCCGGACGCAAAAACGCTGGCCAAGTCCGCCTTGGTGCCCAAGGCGGCCGTCAAGGCCAGCCGCGTGCAGGCAATGCAAAAGGGTGCGCCTTCGGGCAAGCAGGCCAGCCGCGCAAAAAAATCCTGACAGGAATTACATTTCTTTTTTGAAATTAGGCGGAAATAGTTAATCGCGCACATTCCGGTTCGATCAACGAATTTTATGCCTGAAACCGCTGATTTTCGCGTAAAATCCATTATGTTGCACTGCAATATAAGCAGTGCATGCATCCCAACCCATCAATCGCAATCCTGAATCATTTCGGAGAACCGCATGTTTCCCAATGTCGAGCAGTACCTCAATTCGAGCAAGGCGCTGATGCAATCGCAGGCAAGCGCATTTCAGACCCTGGCTGGCAGCGCGCTGGAAAGCGCCGAGAAAGTGGCGACGCTGAACTTGGCGGCAATGAAGGCATCCGCCCAGGACTTCGGCAATGTGCTGACCCAGGCAAGCGCAGCGCGCGATCCGCAGGCATTCCTCGCACTGGTGACGGCGCAGTTCCAGCCCAATACCGAGAAGGCTGCGTCCTACGCCCGTTACATGGGCGAGATCTTCAGCGAAACGCAGCAGATTTTTTCCAAGACCGCGGAAGCCCAGGTCGCCGAAGTCAGCCGCGCAGCCACTGCCATCGTCGACCAGTTCGCAGCAGCCTCGCCCGCCGGTTCGTCCGATGCCATGGCGCTGGTCAAGTCCATGATGGGCACGGCCAATGCGGTGTATGAGCAGGTCAACAAGGTTGCCAAGCAGACCGGCGAAGCCATGCAGGCACAGGCAGCCAATCTGTCGGGCCAGTTCGTCAAGCCGGTCCAGGCAGCGACCAATCAGACCGTCTCCGCCGTCACCGATAGCGCAGCAGCCTGAATCCGGCATCGCTGAACAAATCGCCCGCCTTGCGGGCGATTTTTTTTGGGGCGTGCTGATGGCGGGGCCGGGAAGCCGTCCTTGCCTTTCGCGTCGCCCGCTCAGGAATGCAGTTCATTGACGCCCACCAGCGCCACAGAGATATTGTCAGCGCCACCGGCCGCATTGGCCGCATCGATCAGCGCCGCGCCGGCGTCGGCCAGCGTGCCGGCGGCCCGCAACAGCACTTGCGCAATCTCTTCATCGTCCAGCATGTCGTTCAGGCCGTCCGAGCAAAACAGATAGACGTCGCCGCGCTCCACCGCATGCTCATGCACTTCCACCGCGAGTTCGGCCTCGACGCCCAGTGCTCGCGTGACCAGGTTGCGTATCGACGAACCGCGCGCCTCCTGCACCGTCAGCAGCCCGCTGTCGATGCGTTCCTGCAGCACCGAATGGTCGCGCGTGATCAGGCTCAGCAGGCCATCGCGCAGCCGGTAAGCCCGCGAGTCGCCCGCATGCGCCACGACCAGCCTGTCCTGATGAAACAGGCCGGCAACCAGCGTGGCGCCCATGCCGCGGTAAGCCGGCTCGTCGAGCGCCGCGGCAATGATGGCGGTATTGGCCTCCAGCACCGCGTCGACCAGCACTTGCCACAGATCGTCGGGAACGATGGGCCGGTGCCGGAAGTGCTGCTCGACCACATCCTTGATCACCGACACGGCGATATCGCTAGCCACTTCCCCCGCCGCGTAGCCACCCATGCCATCGGCCAGCACCACCAGTCCGCAAGCCGGCAGCACCGTAACCGCATCTTCATTGTGATCGCGCACCCGGCCGGCGTCGGTCAAGGCGGCGTAGTCGAATCCGGCATGGGTGGACATGAGGGCGCGGGGGTTGTCAGGATTCAAACAATATAGCGCAGTGCATTGGAGAGCGGCAATGGCGGCATGCCGGGAGCCGGCGCGTGCCGCGCGCAGCCGCCGCATTTGTGAAGGTAATGGAGCAGGCGCCTGCGTTGTTGCCGTTGCCGTTCAAGCCTCGCTGAGAGCGTTTGCTTGTTGCATCCAGCCCGGCGCCGCGTTCCGTGGCGGTCTGCGCAAGGCGGCTTGCGGTCGCCCGAACTTTTTGCTGCCTGCTGACTCCCTCCGAGTGATCATCCATTTCAGCAGAAGGAGAAGCACATGGACCCGGCACTCAACGGACTGCACATCGCCATCCTCGTTACCGATGGCTTCGAGCAGGTGGAGCTGACGCAACCCAGGGACGCGCTGGAAAGCGAGGGCGCGATCACCAAGATCATTTCCGACAAGCGCGGCATGGTGCAGGGCATGAATCATGACCAGCCGGCCGACCAGTTCCCGGTGGACCTGACCTTCGACGAAGCCTATTCGCAAGACTTCGATGCCGTGCTGCTGCCCGGCGGCGAGGTCAATTCGGCGCGGATACGCAGCAACGAGCTCGCGCAGAAGATCGTGAAAGGCATCGCGGCGCAGGACAAGCCGATTGCAGTCATCTGCCACGGCGCATGGCTGCTGGCCGCGGCCGGGCTGGTGCAGGGCAAGACCATGACCAGCCACCAGGACCTGGAACAGGACCTGAAAAAGGCCGGCGTCAACTGGGTGGATCAGGAAGTGGTGGTGGACGGCAACTGGGTCAGCAGCCGCAAGCCGGAGGACATACCGGCATTCAATGCGCGCATGGTCGAGGTCTTCGGGCAACGCATGCGCGACAGCGTGGCGGGGACGCCGGACGAGGGCGCCGTCGGCATCGCGTCGAGCTGATGCCGGGACCGCATGTCGCCGCGATGCGGGCTGGCGGCATGCAGGCAGGCGTCAGGACTTCGGCTTGGCTTCCTCGCGCCGGTTGAAGCCGGCGACCATGTCGAAGCGGAACAGCCGGCATTCGATTGCGCCGTTGAAGAACGGCGTCTTGCGCGCTTCCTTCAGGCGCAGCAGCCTGGGCAGGCCGAGGTCGGCGGTGAACAGGAACACCTTCCAGCCGGCGAAGCGCTGCTTGAGCGTGGTGCCGAATGCGCTGAAGAAGGCAATCGCCATGTCGTCTTCCGGCATGGTGCTGTCGCCGCGCACGCCGATCCGCTCGCCGTAGGGCGGATTGGTGACGATGAAACCCGGCGCCTCGCTGGGCGGCTTGACTTCCTGCGCCTCGATCTGCTTCAGCGGCACCTCGAACGGAATGCCGGCGCGCTGCAGGTTGGCGCGCGCCATGGCCACCATGTCGCCGGAAATGTCGCTGCCGAAAATGGTCGGCTCGGCCGGCAGGGGCCGCGGCTTGACGCTGCCCTTGACCTGCCGCCATTCATCGGCGCTGAAGGGATTGAACTTCTCGAATGCAAAGGCGCGGCGGGCGCCGGGCGGGATGCCGGCCAGCATCTGCGCCGCCTCGGCGAGTATGGTGCCGGAGCCGCACATCGGATCGAACAGCACCTCGCCGGGTTTCCAGCCCGATACCCGCAGCAGGCCGGCCGCGAGGTTCTCGCGCAGCGGCGCGTCGCCGGTGTCGAGCCGCCAGCCGCGCTTGAACAGCGCCTCGCCCGAGGTGTCGAGATAGAGCGTGACGGTGCGCGCGTCGATGAAGGCAAACACCCGCATGTCGGGCGTGCGGGTGTTGACCGACGGCCGCTTGCCGCAGAGGTCGCGGAAACGGTCGCAGACGGCGTCCTTGATCTTCAGCGTGGTGAATTCCAGGCTCTTCAGCGGCGACTTGATGGCGGTGACGTCGATACGGATCGTATGGTCCACCTCGAACCAGTCTTCCCAGGGCTGGGCCAGCGCCAGGTCGTAGACATCGTTTTCATTGAGATAGCTGGCATGCGCCACCCGCATCAATACCCGGGACGCGATGCGTGAATGCAGGTTGACCCGCATCGCATCGGCCATCGTGCCCGAGCAATGCACGCCGCCCGGCACCTGGGTGTGGACCTTGAGCGTGGGCGAATAGCCTTGCGCGATCTCGTTGAGTTCTTCCGCCAGAGCGGCTTCCATGCCGCGCGGGCAGGGGCAAAAATAGGAATGGTTCATGGGGTACCCTTTGTCCGTGGTGGTGCTGTTGTGCTGCTATGTCCGTGATGCCGGTTGTAGCGGTTGCGGCGGTTGTAGCGGTTATGGCCGGGAATGACGTGAAGTCATTCCCTGAGGAAGGCGCGTTCGACGAAGTCGAGCCGGTCCTGGCCCCAGTACGGCTCGCCGTCGACGACATACCACGGCGCGCCAAATACATTGGCGGCGATGGCGTCGTCGGTGTAGCGCTGGTATTCGGCCTGCACGGCGGCGGTGGCGGCTGCTTTCATCAGGGCCGCGCCGTCTAGTCCGGCCTCGCCGGCAATCGCGGCCAGCGTGGCGTCATCGGCGATATTGCGCTGCTCGGCCCACACCGCGCTGCCGATGCGGCCGGTCAGGTCCATGGCGGCCTCGTTGCCGTGCGCCAGCTTGGCGGCGATGATCAGGAATGCCGCCGGGTCGCCCGCGACGGGGAAGAACTGCGGCTGCAGGTTCATCGGCTTGCCCAGATAACGGCTCCAGCGTTCCAGTTCCACCAGCCGGTAGGCCTGGCGCTGCGGCGCCCGCTTGGCCAGCGGCAAGCCGCCGGAAAGGCCGAACACCCGGCCGAGGTCGAATGGACGCACGTCTACTTGCACCTGGTATTGACGCGCCAGGTCGGCGAAGCGCTGGTGGCCCAAATAGACGTAAGGCGAGGGCGGGGCGAGATAGTAGGTGCAGGTTTGCGTCATGGATGGCTCGGTTTCTTAAAAGGGTTTGACCACGACCAGGATGGTCACGGCCAGCAGCCCGATCACGGGGACTTCATTGAACCAGCGGTACCAGGTATGGCTGCGCGCATTGCGGCCGCCTTCGAACTTGCGCAGCAGCGAGCCGCAGGCGTGGTGATAGCCAATCAGCAGCACCACCAGCGCCAGCTTGGCATGCAGCCAGCCATTGCCCGGCCCGCGGCCGATGCCATAGCCCAGCCACAGCCACAGGCCGAAGGCCAGCGCCGCCACCATCAGCATGCCGGAGAAGCGGTACAGCTTCCTCGCCATCAGCAGCAGGCGATCGGTCGTGGTTCTGTCTTCCGGCGCCACCATGGCCAGGTTGACGAAAATTCGCGGCAGGTAGAACAGGCCGGCGAACCAGGAGGCGACGAAGACGATGTGCAGCGATTTGACCCAGAGCATGCGGTATGTGTTCCTTCAGTTGATCGGTGCGCTTACTTGCGCACTTCGCCGTGGCCGAACACCACGTACTTCAGCGAGGTGAGGCCTTCCAGGCCGACCGGGCCGCGGGCATGCAGCTTGTCGTTGGAGATGCCGATCTCCGCGCCCAGGCCGTACTCGAAGCCGTCGGCGAAGCGGGTCGATGCGTTCACCATCACCGAGGCGGAATCGACCTCGCGCAGGAAGCGCATCGCCCGGCTGTAGTTCTCGGTGACGATGGCGTCGGTGTGCTTGGAGGAGTAGGTGTTGATGTGGTCGATGGCCTCGTCCATGTCGTCGACGATCTTCACTGCCAGGATGGGCGCCAGGTATTCGGTCTGCCAGTCGGCTTCGGTGGCGTGCGCCAGGTGCGGATAGCCGGCCAGCAGCGTGTGCGCGGTTTCATCGGCGCGCAATTCCACTTCGCGGGTGCGGTACAGCGCGGCCAGGCGCAGCAAGGCCTCGGGCGCGATCTCGCGCGCCACCAGCAGGGTTTCCATGGTGTTGCAGGTGCCGTAGCGGTGACATTTGGCATTGAAGGCGATCGCCAACGCCTTTTCGATGTCGGCCTGGTCGTCGATGTAGACATGGCAGATGCCATCCAGGTGCTTGATCATCGGCACCGTGGATTCCTGCATCAGCCGTTCGATCAGGCCCTTGCCGCCGCGCGGCACGATCACGTCCACATACTGCGGCATGGTGATCAGCGCGCCGACCGCGGCACGGTCGGTGGTCTCGACGATCTGCACGCCGTCGGCCGGCAGGCCGGCGCCGGCCATGCCTTCCTTCACCAGCTTGGCCAGCGCCTGGTTGCAATGGATCGCTTCCGAGCCGCCGCGCAGGATGGTGGCGTTGCCGCTCTTGATGCACAGGCCGGCGGCGTCCACCGTCACGTTGGGACGGGCTTCATAGATGATGCCGATCACGCCCAGCGGCACCCGCATCTGGCCGACCTGGATGCCGGTCGGGCGGAACTTCATGTTGGAGATTTCGCCGATCGGGTCGGGCAGGGCGACGATCTGCTCCAGGCCTTCGGCCATGGTGGCAATCGCCTGGTCCGACAGCGTCAGGCGGTCCAGCATGGCCGGCGCCAGGCCGGCGGCGCGGGCGGCTTCCAGGTCGCGCTGGTTGGCTGCCTTCAGCTGTTCGGCGTCGCGCCGGATCGCGGCGGCGATCAGCGACAGCGCCTGGTTCTTGACGGCGGTGTCGGCGCGGGCCATGCCGCGCGATGCGGCGCGGGCGCGCTGGCCGACTTCACTCATGTACTGTTGGATATCCATTTCTTTCCTCTTCAAATGCGTGCGGCCATGTCAATGGGCGCGGCCGCGGGCCAGCTTCAGTCCCAGTTGCAGGAGCGCGTCCCAGGGGTCGCCGGAAAACGCCTTGGCGCGCAGGCCCTTGACCATGCGGTCGATCTGCGCCGCATCCTGCAATGCTTCCCGCAGGAGCGGCAGCGGCAGGCGCCGCAATGCGCCTTCAGCCAGCCGTTCCCGCGGTCCCCAGATGCGATGCTGCTTCAGCAGCGCCGCCATGGGCTGTCCCTGCGACAGGCCGGTCTGCAGCTTGAGCAGGGTGCGGATTTCCTCGGCCACCGCCCACAGCACCAGCGGCAGCGCCTCTCCTTCGCCCTTCAAACCCTCCAGCATGCGCACCAGGCGCGCCGCGTCGCCGGCCAGCATGGCCTCGCTGAGCTTGAACACATCATAGCGCGCCACGTTCAGCACCGCGTCGTGGATGGCCTCGAAGCTGAGCTTGCCGGGCGGATGCAGCAGCGCCAGCTTCTGCAGTTCCTGGTGCGCCGCCAGCAGATTGCCTTCGACCCGTTCGACGATGAAGGCAATGCCGTCGCGGTCGGCGCTCTGCTGCTGCGCCGCCAGGCGCTGGCTTATCCAGTTGGGCAACTGGGCCCGGTCCACCAGCGGGATGTCGATGAACACGCCTGCCTGCTGCAGGCTGGTCACCCAGGCCGCTTTCTGGCTCGCCCAGTCCAGCTTGGGCAGGGTGATCAGCGTCACATTGTCCGGGTTGAGCGCGGCGGCATAGGCCTGCAGCGCCTGGCCGCCGTCCTTGCCCGGTTTGCCGGTGGGAATGCGCAGTTCGATCAGCTTGCGCTCGCCGAACAGGGACTGCGACTGGCTGGCGGCCAGCAGTTCGCCCCACTTGAAGCTGCGCTCCACGCTCAGCACCTCGCGCTCGGCATAGCCCTGGGCACGGGCGCATTTGCGTATCTTGTCGGCCGCCTCCAGCGCAAGCAGATGCTCGTCGCTGGCGATCACATACAGCGGCGACAGGCTCTTGGCCAGATGCGCGTCCAGCGCGTCGATGCGCAATTGCATGGTATCGGCCTACTTGGAAGCCGGGGCCGGCGCCGGGGCCGCTTCCGGGGCCGGCTCCAGCGGCTTGATTGCGGAAATGCGGCGCAGCACCTGCTGCACCAGGTCGGTCTGCATTTCCTGGTACATCTGGGCTTCCTCGACTTCCTTGGCCAGCGCCTGGGCCTCGTTATAGCTTTGCACGCGGCGGATCAGCACTTCGTTCGGCGCCAGCAGCTGCCGGCCCTCTTTGTCGATCACGCGGAAGTTGAGCCGGTAGAACAGGTTGTACTCCCGCACCCGGCCCTGGCTGTTCAGGGACAGGATCTGCTTTTCCCGGCCTTCACGCAGGACTTCCAGTATCGCGTCGGCTTCCTCGCGCGTCTTCACCACCCGCACATTGCCCATCGCGTTGAGGTTGCGCCGCAGTTGCACGCCCACCGGCGAGGTTTCGCCAAAGCCCAGGAAGATGGTGGAGAAGGGCAGCGGGTCCTGCGGCCCGCTGCCGCGCAGCGTGAAGCCGCAGGCGCTCAGCGCCAGCATCACTGCCAGCGCCAGCAGGGTCGTGCTCAACAATTTACGCATGGCGTTCCATTTCCTTGATCGCTCAGGCGACGATGTTGACCAGCTTGCCCGGCACCACGATCACCTTCTTCGGCGCGCCGGTCAGGAATTTCTGCACGCTCTCGGTCGCCAGCGCCGCCGCCTCGATGCTGGCCTTGTCGGCATCCTTGGGCACCCGCACGCTGCCGCGCAGCTTGCCGTTGACCTGGATCATCAGTTCGATGTCGGCCTGCTCCAGTGCCGCCGGATCGACCTGCGGCCAGGGCGCATCGAGGATATCGCCGAAGCTGGCGGCATAGCCCAGCTCCTGCCACAGCACATGGGTGACGTGCGGCGCGACCGGATAGAGCACCCGCAGGAAGATCGACAGGCATTCGAACATCACCGCGTTGCTGGCGCCGGAGTCGTCGAAGCGCGCGCCTTCCAGCGTATTGAGCAGTTTCATCGCCGCCGACACCACGGTGTTGTACTGGGTGCGGCGGTAGTCGTGGTCGGCCTGCTGCAGGATCTTGTGAACTTCGCGGCGCAGCGCCTTGTGGCTTTCCGGCAGCGCGGCCGGCTCGATCGCGGCGGTGGCCGCCAGGCGCGGGGCCTGCGCATGGGCGAAGGCCCAGACCCGCTTCAGGAAGCGGTTCGCGCCTTCCACGCCGGCTCCCGACCACTCCAGCGTCTGCTCCGGCGGCGAGGCGAACATGGTGAACAGGCGCGCGGTGTCGGCGCCGTACTGGTCGATCTGCGCCTGCGGGTCGATGCCGTTGTTCTTGGACTTGGACATCTTCTCGATGCCGCCGATCTGCACCGGCTGGCCGTCCGACTTCAGCGTGGCCGACACCGGCCGGCCGCGCTCGTCGGTGGTCAGCGCCACGTCCGCCGGGTTGAACCAGACCTTCTTGCCGGACTCGTCCTCGCGGTAATAGGTTTCGTTCAGCACCATGCCCTGCGTGAGCAGCTTGGTGAAGGGCTCGTCAAACTTCACCAGGCCGAAGTCGCGCATCACCTTGGTCCAGAAGCGGGCATACAGCAGGTGCAGCACCGCATGCTCGATGCCGCCGATGTACTGGTCCATCGGCATCCAGTAGTCGTTGCGCGCATCCACCATCGCGTTGTCGCTGCCCGGCGAGCAATAGCGCATGTAATACCAGGACGAATCGACGAAGGTGTCCATGGTGTCGGTCTCGCGCCGCGCCGGCTTGCCGCACTGCGGGCAGTCCACATGCAGGAAGCCTTCATGCTTGTTGAGCGGATTGCCGCTGCCATCCGGCACGCAGTCTTCCGGCAGCACGACAGGCAGGTCCTTTTCCGGCACCGGCACGTCGCCGCAGCTTGCGCAGTGGATGATGGGAATCGGCGTGCCCCAATAGCGCTGGCGCGAAATGCCCCAGTCGCGCAGACGGTAGGTCACCTTCTTCTCGCCCAGGCCGCGCTCGGCCAGGTCGGCGGCGATCGCGTCCACCGCTTCCTGGTAGGCCATGCCGTCATACCTGCCGGAATTCATGCAGCGGCCGTTTTCCTTGTCGGCATACCAGTCATGCCAGGTTTCGGTGGAGAAGGTCTTGCCCTCGATGGCGATCACCTGCTCGATCGGCAGCACGTATTTCTTGGCGAAGGCGAAGTCGCGCTCGTCATGCGCCGGCACGCCCATCACCGCGCCGTCGCCGTAGGTGACGAGCACATAGTTGCCGACCCAGACTTCGACCAGCTTGCCGGTCAATGGATGGGTGACGTACAGGCCGGTGGGCATGCCCTTCTTTTCCATCGTCGCCATGTCGGCTTCGATCACGCTGCCCTGCTTGCATTCGGCGATGAAGTCGGCCAGCTCGCGGTTCTCGCGGGCGGCGAAGGTCGCCATCGGATGCTCCGGCGCGATGGCGCAGAAGGTCACGCCCTTGATGGTGTCGGCGCGGGTGGTGAACACCCACAGCTTGCCCTGCAGCGGGAAGCCGCCGCTGTCCTGCGGCAGGGGATGGGTGCTGCTGCCGGGCTCGGTCAGGTCGTAGGGGAAGGCGAAGCGCACGCCGGTGGACTTGCCGATCCAGTTGGACTGCATGATGCGCACCCGCTCCGGCCAGCCGGGCAGGCCTGTTTCCACCTGCTGCAGCAGTTCCTCGGCATAGTCGGTGATGCGGGCGTAGTACATCGGGATTTCGCGCTTCTCGATCAGCGCGCCCGAGCGCCAGCCGCGGCCGTCGATCACCTGCTCGTTGGCCAGCACGGTCTGGTCGACCGGGTCCCAGTTCACGGTGCCGGTCTTCTTGTAGATGATGCCTTTCTCCAGCATCTTCAGGAACATCCACTGGTTCCACTTGTAGTAGTCGGGCTTGCAGGCCGTCATCTCGCGCGACCAGTCGATCGCCAGGCCCATCGCTTCCATCTGCTGCTTCATGTGGGCGATGTTGGAATAGGTCCATTGCGCCGGCGGCACCTTGTTGGCCATTGCCGCGTTTTCCGCCGGCATGCCGAACGCGTCCCAGCCCATGGGCATCAGGACGTTGTAGCCGTTCATGCGCAGGTAGCGGTACATCACGTCGTTGATGGTGTAGTTGCGCACATGGCCCATGTGCAGCTTGCCGGACGGGTAGGGCAGCATCGAGCAGGCGTAGAACTTCTTCTTTTCCTGGCCGTTGCGGTCGGTTGCGTTTTCAACGGCGCGGTAGGCATCGATGGCTTGCCAGTGGTCGCGTGCGGATTGTTCGACCTCGGCGTGACTGTATTTTTCTTGCATGGCGGCTGCGATTCGGTGGTGGGACTGGTTGAATTGAACCGAGCATTATACTGGCTGCCCACCGCAAGTGGCGTCGCCGCCGCTTGCGCCCGGGCGGGCGTCAGCGCAGCAGCAGCCGCAATGCCGGCGCCGCGCCGGCCTCGGCATGGCGCAGGTTGACTTCCTCCACCACGTCTTCCAGCGCGGCCAGCACCTCGGGCGCCTGCCGCCTCACCAGGTCGGCATCGGTGACGGTGATGTCGAGCAGCTCGCCCGGCGCCAGCGCGAAACGGCTCATGCCGTCGTCGTCGCGCACGCCGGAGAGGCAGTCGATCAGGGCGCTGAGATTGTTGCCGTAGAAGTCGGGCAGGCCGAATTCGCGCCGGCATTCGCGGTGCAGCGCCGGCATGCCGGTCAGCTGGCGGCCGTCCAGGCGGGCGCTGGCCGTCATGCTATTGACGCGCCGGCGCAGCGGCGGCAGCCGCGGGTTCGGTGACGAAGCCCAGCTTGCTCAGGCCATTGTTCTGCGCCGCCGCCATCACCTGGGCAATCACTTCATAGCGGGTCGACTTGTCGGCGCGCAGCTGCAGTTCCGGTTGCGGCTGTTTCTGCGCCGCTTCGGCCATGCGCGCCGGCAGGTCGGCCTGGGCGACCGGCGCGTCGTTCCAGAATACCTCGCCGGCCGCATTGATCGACAGCGTCACGGTTTCCGGCTTTTCCGGCGCCGGCGCCGACTGCGCGCTCGGCAGGTCGAGCTTGACCGCGTGGGTAAACAGCGGCGCGGTGATGATGAAGATCACCAGCAGCACCAGCATCACGTCCACCATCGGTGTGACGTTGATGTCGGCCATCGGCGCGCCCTGCCGGTTATTGTCGAATCCGCCAAATGCCATGATGTTCCTCCTGCTTATTTGCCGACGCGGCTGCCGGTGGTCAGGTACGCATGCAGATCGTGCGCAAACGCATCGAGTTCCGCCAGCGTGACCCGGTTGACGCGGGTGAAGGCGTTATAGGCCAGCACCGCGGGAATGGCCACCACCAGCCCCAGCGCGGTCATGATCAGCGCCTCGCCGACCGGCCCGGCCACCTTGTCGATCTGCACCGTGCCCGATGCCGAGACCGCTATCAGCGCATGATAGATGCCCCATACCGTGCCGAACAGGCCGACGAAGGGGGCGGTTGATCCGACCGATGCCAGGAGCGTCAGGCCGTTTTCCAGCCGGGAGGAAACCCGGTTGATTTCCTGGCGCAGCGTGCGGGTGATCAGCTCGCCCGGATCGACCGCCGCATTCAGCGAGTTGTCCTGGGCACGCAGGTTGGCCGCTTCCATGCTCTGCGCCGCCAGCGGCGTGTAGACCCGCTCGCTGTCGGCGCTTTTCATCACCGCGACGGCGTCGGCCAGGGTCGGCGCCTTCCAGAAGCCTTCCAGCGCGCCGGCGCTGCGCCGGATGCGCCAGGAACTCCAGGCCTTGGCCAGGATGTAGTACCAGCTGACGATGGACATGGCCAGCAGCACATAGGCGACCGCGTGCGATACCGCGTCGCCTTGCGCCCAGTAGTGGGCCAGTCCCATGCTTTGATTTGCGATTGTCGGGTTCATCTGCGTTTGTTCTAGTTGGAAAGTTTGAAAACGATGGGCACCAGGTACCACTCGGCCACCGGCTTGCCGTTGCTGGTGGCGGGATTGAAACGCCAGGACTGGACCGCGCTGCGCGCCGCCTCGTCCAGCATCGGAAAGCCGCTGGAGGTGCGTACCTGGACTTCGCCGGCAGTGCCGTCGGCCTGCACCAGCACCCTCAGCATCACCCGTCCCTCCTCGCCGTTGCGCAGCGAGCGCGCCGGCTGTACCGGCGGCCGGTTGGCGGCGGCGTAGCTGGCGGGAATGGAGACGCCGGTGCGCACCGGTTCGGCCGGCGGCGCTGGCGGGGCAGGGGGCGCGGGAGGCGTGGCCGGCGCCGGGGCTGGCGCGGTTGTCGGGGGTGTCGCTTCCGCGACAGGCGGCGCTGCCGGCGCGGGTTCTGTTCGCGCTGGCGCGACGCGGCGCGGCGCCGGCTTCGCCACCGGCGCAGGCCGTGGCGGCGGTGCCGGTTTCGGCGGCGGGGACGGTTTGGCGGGAGGCGGCGGCGGCGGCGGTGGCGGCGGTTCGGGCTGCGGTTGCGGCGCTGGCGCCGCGACGGGCGCTGGCACTGGCTGCGGCGGGGGCAACAGCGCCACCGTGATCGGCTTGGGTTCCGGCGATGGATGCACGTGGGTTTTCACGCCGGAAAGCACGGCGACGAGCGCGCCGGCATGCATGGCCACCGAAATGGCAATCGCTGCCAGCGAACGGCGGGCCGGCGCGCTCATGGCGTCCTCACACGGCGTATTGTGCGTCAGCGCAGGCCAAGCACGTCCTGCATGTCGTAGAGTCCGGTGTCGCGGCCGGCCAGGAAGCGGGCGGCGCGCAGGCTGCCGTGGGCATAGGTGACCCGGCTCGACGACTTGTGGCTGATCTCGATGCGCTCGCCGATGCCGGCAAACAGAACGGTGTGGTCGCCGACGATGTCGCCGCCGCGTATGGTGGCAAAGCCGATCGAGGAAGGATCGCGCTCGCCGGTCACGCCTTCGCGCGCGAACACGCCGACTTCCTTCAAATCGCGGCCGAGGGCGCGCGCCACCACTTCGCCCATCTGCAGCGCGGTGCCGGACGGCGCGTCGACCTTGTGGCGGTGATGCGCCTCGATGATCTCGATGTCATAGCCTTCGGCAAAGCTCTTTGCCGCAAGCTCCAGCAGCTTCATCGTCACGTTCACGCCCACGCTCATGTTGGGCGCGAACACGATGGCGGTCTTTTCGGCGGCGGCGGCGATTGCGGCCTTGCCGGCATCGTCGAAGCCGGTGGTGCCGACGATCATCTTGATGCCATGCGCGGCACAGTATTCCATGTGCTTCAACGTGCCTTCCGGCCGGGTGAAGTCGATCAGGTAGTCGGCGTTGGCCAGCCCCTGTCCCAGCTTGTCGGTGATCAGGACGCCGGAATCCTGGCCGAGGAAGGCGGAGGCGTCGGCGCCGAGGCCGGGAGCGCCGGCAACGTCGAGCGCGCCGGCGAGTTCTGCGTCGGAAGCATTGCGGATGGCTTCAATCAGCATGCGGCCCATGCGGCCGGATGCGCCGGCAACGGCAATTTTCATTTGAGTCATGGCTTGGTGGCGGGAGTTTGCGGGTCGGCGGCGGAGGAAGGCACCGGCTGCGGGCCTGGGGTCATGGTGTTGGCCTTGCGGACCTTTTCGCCAGCGATGCGCGACAGGTAATCGGCTTCGGTCGGCAGGTCGCCGCCCTCGATGCGCGCCAGGCGGTTGTCGACGAAAGTCAGCGTCACGCGGCTGGTGGTGATTTCGCCATTGCCCTTCTTCATGCGGAATGGATAATCCCAGCGGCTGTTGTGGAACACGTCGGTCAGGAGCGGCGTGCCGAGCACGAAGCGGACCTGGTCCTGGGTCATGCCTTCCTTCAGTTGCGCCACCATTTCGCGGGAGACGAAGTTGCCCTGCTGAATGTCGGGCCGGTAAGGACGCAGAAAGCCGAGAAACGGCTTTTCGCGCGTGACCTGCACGTCGCTGCCGCCCTGCTCGCTGGCCTGTTGCGCCTGCACTGCCGGCTCGCTGCGGCGTACGCTCGCAGGCTCGTCAATCAGCGGGTTCTTCGACGCGCAGCCGGCGAGGGCGGCGGCGAACAGCACGCACAGCGCACCGGAATGGGAAAACAGCATACGCATAAGGGGAGATCTCAGTCGATTGAGCTAGGTGGTCAAACGCTATATGATAAAGCAGATCATCTCCATCCGACGAAATCCATGCCTAACAACCCCACCGACCTGAAGGCCAGCGGCCTCAAGGCCACGCTGCCGCGGCTCAAGATCCTCGAAATTTTCCAGGGCAGCAGCGTGCGTCACCTGAGCGCCGAAGATGTCTACAAGATACTGCTGGCCGATAACATGGATGTCGGCCTGGCCACCGTCTATCGCGTGCTGACCCAGTTCGAGCAGGCCGGCCTGCTGAGCCGGAATCACTTCGAGTCGGGCAAGGCCGTGTTCGAGCTCAACGAAGGCTCGCACCACGACCATCTGGTATGCCTGGACTGCAGCCGCGTGGAAGAGTTTTTCGACGAGGAAATCGAGCGCCGCCAGCAGGTCATCGCGCAGCAGCGCGGCTTCGCGATCGCCGAGCATGCGCTGGCGCTGTATGCGCATTGCACCAAGCAGGATTGCCCGCATCGCGGCCGCTAGGCCGCAGTCCCGGATGCTTGACGCTTATTCGTAGGCCTGGAACGCCTCCGCGAGGATTCCGGCCATTTCTTCCGGCGCGCTGATGGAGACGCCCAGGTCGCGCAGCAGGCCGTCCTGGATGCCGTAGATCAGGCTGTGGATGGTCAGTTCCTGGCCGCGCTCCCAGGCATCCCGCACGATGGTGGTCTGGCACAGATTGGTCACCTGCTCCATCACGTTGAGTTCGCACAGGCGGTCCAGCCGCTGCTTGTCGGGCAGGACCTCGCCCAGATAGCGCTCATGCTTCATGTGCACGTCCTGCACATGGCGCAGCCAGTTATCCGCCAGGCCGACGCGCCGGCCCACCAGCGCCGCATGCACGCCGGAACAGCCGTAGTGGCCGCAGACGATCACATGCTTGACCTTCAGCACGTCGACGGCGAACTGCAATACCGACAGGCAGTTCAGGTCGGTGTGCACGACCACGTTGGCAATATTCCTGTGGACGAACAGCTCGCCCGGCAGCAGCCCCAGCAGCTCGTTGGCGGGCACCCGGCTGTCGGAGCAGCCGATCCACAGGTATTCGGGGGTCTGCTGGGCGGCCAGCTTCTTGAAGAAGTCGGCATCCTCGGCGGAAATGGCGGCCGCCCACTGGCGGTTGTTCTCAAACAGCTGCTGGTAAGTGATGTCGCGTGCTTGCTTGCGTTGCATGTTGTTTATTCCTATTAACTATTGATCTGATTAGGTACATCCCAATCCGAAAAACGCTGCATGAATTTGCGGTCGATCGCATCCTTCCAGCGCCATACCCAGCCGCCTTCCCAGCTCAGGCCCTGCCATACCGCCACCGCATGGCGCGGGCCGGTGCCGAGCAGCGACAGGTGGCCGCGCTGCGCCAGGTAGGCCGCCAGCGGCTGGCCGGCGACCGTGCGCAGCAGGTTGTCGGCCAGCACCGGCCCTTGCCGCACTGCATAGACGCCTGCCTTGTCGCGCGGTTGCAGCGGATCGGTGGCAATGTCGCCGGCGGCGAACACATGGCCATGGCTGACCGAGCGCAGATGGCTGTCGACATGGACGAAGCCGTCCAGGCAGGCCAGGCCCGACTGCGCCACCCAGGGCTGCGCGCCGGCGCCTGTGGCCCATAGCAGCGCATCGTAAGCCGCCGTGCTGCCATCGGCAAAATGCAGCATGTCCGGTTCCACCCGCAGAACGTCGGTCCCGGTGAGCACCGCAATGCCCTGCCTTGCCAGGTGGCGCGCCATGCGCCGCGCCGCGCCGCGCGGATAGCCGGCCAGCAGTTCGCCGCGCGTCACCAGAGACCACTTGACGCGGTCGCGCCGGCCCGCCATCCGGTGCGCCATCGCCAGCACCAGTTCGACGCCGCCGGCGCCGCCGCCCACCACCACCATGTGCACCGGCCGCGCCAGGCTGTCGGCCTGGGCCTGGAAGGCGCGCCATTGCTGCAGGAAGACGTCGACCGGCTTGACCGGCAGCGCATGGTCCTGGGCACCCGGCACCCGGGCCAGCGGCGGCGCCGAGCCGATGTCGAGGGAGGCGAGATCGAAATTCCATTGCCGGCCGCAGTCGTCCAGCGCCACGCGCGCCGCCGGGTCGAAGGAGACGATGCTGGCCTGCGCTAGTTCCACCTGCGCCGCCGCGGCCAGCGGCGCCAGGTGCACATGGGCTTCATTGTGCCGGTAGTGGCCGGCGATCAGGCCCGGCAGCATGCCGGAATAGGGCGTGTGCAGGTCGCGGCTGACCATGGCCACCTGCAGCCGGTCGCGCCATTCGGGCAGGCGCTTGCGCAGCGCCTCCAGCACGAACAGGTGGGCATGGCCGCCGCCAACGAGGAGCAGGCGCTGTGTCGTCACGGCGGCTACTCGCTGGAAAAGGTGATGTCGCCGTACCAGGCGCGAGCCTGGCGGGCGCCGTTGTCGCCGTCGGTCATCACGGCGACCGCGTCGATCTCGGCAAAGTCCTCGCCAAACGCGGCGCGCAGGTCGTCGCGCACATTGCGCTGGTGGCTGACCCAGGTGCCGGCCCTGGCGTCGCCGCTGTCGACCGCCAGCATCATCGCCTGGCTGGTGAAGGGATTCGGCCAGCGCGCGCCGACCGGCTTGCCCGATGCCCATACATAGTTCAGCGCGCGGCTGCGCAGACCGAGCGGACCGCGTTCCACCACCACATAGATGCGCACCGGGAAGTCGTCGCCGGCCTTGGCCTCTTCATCGTTGCCGCGATACGGCGCATCGATCTTCCAGCGCCAGCGCAGCACCGGTGTTCTGGCCAGGTCGACCCGGATCTTGCGGAAGCGGCCCGAGGCCATGCCGTCGGTGCTGGCCTGCAGCACGGTCACGCTGCCATCCCGCACCAGTTCGTAGCGGGTCTCGCCCTTGAAGGACTTGACGTCCCAGCCGGCCAGGTCGCCGCTGGAAAAGCTGCCGACCCGCAGGGTTTCCGCCGCGGCGGGACCGGCGGAAAACAGCACAAGCGCAGTGAGAAAGGGGAAGGCGGCTCGCATGCGGACTTTCGGAAACGGTGCGGACAAGAAAAAGCCGCTGGGCATTGCTGCCAGCGGCCATTGCGGGGTGATGCTGCTTACTCGAAGAACTCCTTGACCTTGTCTTTCCAGGACTTGCTCTGCGGGCTGTGCTTGGCGCCGCCCTCGGTCATGGAGCGCTCGAACTCGCGCAGCATGTCCTTCTGGCGCTCGGTCAGGCGCACCGGTGTTTCCACCACGACGTGGCAGAACAGGTCGCCGGACAGGCCGGAGCGCACGCCCTTGACGCCCTTGCCGCGCAGCCGGAACACCTTGCCGCTCTGGGTGCCTTCCGGCACCGAAAACGATACCTTGCCGCCCAGGGTCGGCACTTCGATGTCGCCGCCCAGCGCCGCGGTGGCGTAGGAAATCGGCATCTCGCAGTGCAGGTCGTCGCCTTCGCGCTGGAACACCGGATGCGGCTTGATGTGGATTTCCACATACAGGTCGCCCGGCGGTCCGCCGTTCATGCCCGGCTCGCCGTTGCCGGAAGAGCGGATGCGCATGCCGTCGTCGATGCCGGCCGGGATCTTCACTTCCAGCGTCTTGTTGCGCTTGATGCGGCCGGCACCGGCGCAGGTGGGGCAGGGTTCCGGAATGATCTTGCCGGTGCCGTGGCACTTCGGGCAGGTCTGCTGGATGCTGAAGAAGCCCTGCTGCATGCGCACCTGGCCGTGGCCGGCGCAGGTGGGGCAGGTGGTGGGCGACGTGCCCGGCTTGGCGCCGCTGCCGTGGCAGGTGTCGCAGCTGTCCCAGGACGGCACGCGGATCGTGGTGTCGAAGCCGTTGGCCGCCTGTTCCAGCGTGATTTCCAGGTTGTAGCGCAGGTCGGCGCCGCGATAGACCTGCGGGCCGCCGCCACGGCCGCCGCGGCCGCCGGCCGCGTTGCCGAAGATGTCGCCGAAGATGTCGCCAAACGCATCGGCGAAGCCGCCCGCGTTGCCGCCGAAGCCGCCGCCGCCCATGTTGGGATCGACGCCGGCATGGCCGTAGCGGTCATAGGCATCCCGCTTCTGCGGGTCCGACAGCATCTCGTAGGCCTCCTTGGCCTCCTTGAATTTCTCTTCCGCGCCCTTGCTGTCCGGATTGCGGTCCGGATGGTATTTCATTGCGAGCTTGCGATACGCCTTCTTGATGTCATCATCGGAAGCGTTTTTCGCTACGCCCAGTATTTCGTAAAAATCGCGCTTTGCCGCCATGTTATAGGCACCTCTCTGGTAAGCAAAAAGCCGAGCCGCAGTCAGGCGACCACTGGCTCGGCGAACTTTGCGGCCTTGGCCGCAAAATTGTTATTACTTGTCTTTGACTTCCTTGAAGTCGGCGTCCACAACGTCGTCGTCCTTGGCACGCGACTCCGCACCCGCCTGACCTGCGCCTGCACCCGCACCAGCCTCGGCGCCGCCGGCCGCAGCCTGCTGCGCCTGCATGTCGGCATACATCTTCTCGCCCAGCTTCTGCGCTGCGGTGGTCAGCGCGGTCATTTTGGCGTCGATGTCGGCCTTGTCGCTGCCCTTCAGGGAAGTTTCGAGGTCGCGGATCGCGGCTTCGATCTTTTCCTTCTCGCCGGCGTCGAGCTTGTCGCCATATTCCGTCAGCGACTTGCGGGTCGAATGCACCAGCGCGTCGCCCTGGTTGTGGGCTTCGGCCAGTTCCTTCAGGCGCTTGTCCTCTTCGGCGTTGGCTTCGGCATCGCGCACCATCTTCTGGATTTCCTCCTCGGTCAGACCCGAGTTGGCCTTGATGGTGATCTTGTTTTCCTTGCCGCTGGCCTTGTCCTTGGCGCCGACGTGCAGGATGCCGTTGGCGTCGATGTCGAAGGTGACTTCAATCTGCGGAGTGCCGCGCGATGCCGGCGGAATGCCTTCCAGGTTGAATTCGCCCAGCGCCTTGTTGCCCACTGCCATTTCACGCTCGCCCTGGTAGACCTTGATGGTCACGGCAGGCTGGTTGTCTTCCGCGGTGGAGAACACCTGGCTGAACTTGGTCGGGATCGTGGTGTTCTTCTGGATCATCTTGGTCATCACGCCGCCCAGGGTCTCGATGCCCAGCGACAGCGGCGTCACGTCCAGCAGCAGCAGGTCCTTGCGGTCGCCCGACAGCACCGAACCCTGGATGGCTGCGCCCACTGCCACTGCCTCGTCCGGGTTGACGTCCTTGCGCGGATCCTTGCCGAAGAATTCCTTGACCTTTTCCTGCACCTTGGGCATGCGGGTCATGCCGCCGACCAGGATCACGTCATTGATGTCGCTGATCTTCACGCCGGCATCCTTGATGGCGATGCGGCATGGCTCGATGGTCCGGGCGATCAGTTCCTCGACCAGCGATTCCAGCTTGGCGCGGGTGATCTTCAGGTTCAGGTGGACCGGCGCGCCATTGGCCATGGCGATGTACGGCTCGTTGATCTCGGTCTGCTGCGACGACGACAGCTCGATCTTGGCGCGCTCGGCCGATGCCTTGATACGCTGCAGCGCGATGGCGTCCTTGGACAGGTCCAGGCCGTTGATCTTGCGGAATTCGTCGATGATGTAGTCGATGATGCGCTGGTCGAAGTCTTCGCCGCCGAGGAAGGTGTCGCCATTGGTCGACAGCACTTCGAACTGCATTTCGCCTTCGACGTCGGCGATCTCGATGATGGAGATGTCGAAGGTGCCGCCGCCCAGGTCATAGACGGCGATCTTGCGGTCGCCCTTGCCGGACTTGTCCAGGCCAAACGCCAGCGCGGCCGCGGTAGGCTCGTTGATGATGCGCTTGACATCCAGGCCCGCGATGCGGCCGGCGTCCTTGGTCGCCTGGCGCTGCGAGTCGTTGAAGTAGGCCGGCACGGTGATCACGGCTTCGGTGACTTCCTCGCCCAGGTAGTCTTCGGCGGTTTTCTTCATCTTGCGCAGCACTTCGGCCGACACCTGCTGTGCCGCCAGCTTCTTGTCGCGCACCTGCACCCAGGCGTCGCCGTTGTCGGCCTTGACGATCTGGTAAGGCATCAGGCTGATGTCCTTCTGCACTTCCTTCTCGTCGAAGCGGCGGCCGATCAGGCGCTTGACTGCGTAGAGGGTGTTCTTCGGGTTGGTGACCGCCTGGCGCTTGGCCGGCGCGCCAACCAGGATTTCGCCGTCTTCCTGATAAGCGACGATGGAAGGCGTGGTACGCGCGCCTTCGGAGTTTTCGATGACCTTCGGCTGACCGCCTTCCATGACGGCGACGCAGGAGTTGGTCGTGCCCAGGTCAATACCAATGATTTTGCCCATGATTGTTTATCCCTTAAAAATACGGTGAGACAGAATTTCGCTTGCTGCCTATATGTGGAGAAAGGTGGACCTTTCAAGAACCCTGATGCGTCGTATCGCTTATTTTTGTTGCGAGACGGTAACCAGGGCGGGGCGCAGCAGGCGGTCGGCGATGGTGTAGCCCTTCTGCAGCACGCTGACGATGGTGTTGGCTTCCTGGTCGGACGGCACCATCGAGATGGCCTGATGCTTCATCGGATCCAGCTTTTCGCCGGCTTGCGGATTGACTTCCAGCAGGCGGTTCTTCTCGAAGGCGGAGACCAGCTGCTTCAGGGTCATGTCAACGCCTTCCTTCAGGGATTCGACCGACGGCGTCTCCACCTTCAGCGCCATTTCCAGGCTGTCCTTCACCGGCACCAGCGCCTCGGCGAAGCTCTCGATCGCAAATTTATGGGCCTTGGCAATGTCTTCCTGCGCCCGGCGCCGCATGTTCTCCGCCTCGGCCTTGGCGCGCAGGAAGGAATCCTGCAGTTCGGACAGGCGGGCTTCCGCCTCGGCCAGCTTCTGCTCGGCGTTGGATGCGGCCGGCTGGGCCGTTTCGGGCGCGGCGTCAGCGGCCGGGGCGCCCTGCGTCGCTTCCTGGGAATTCTTGTTTTCTTCGTCGTGCATCGTCAGACTCCAGCAATATCAAGGACTTATGCGAACTGGCGCCGAGGAGTCGGCGCCAGCGCATTGCTATTGAATTAACCACTCGCCGCAAATGGGGATAGCGGCAGGCATTTCAAGGGCGGGTTTTGGGCAGGACGGAAAATCCGGCCGGTGTCAGTCGGCGGCTCCCAGGGCCAGCGCCCGTTCGCGGCCAGTCGCTGCATCCTGCCGGCGTGCCGCCTGCAGCGCGCCGTCGCGCGCCGTGGGCCAGCCCTGCATGTGGCGCTCGGCGAGGGTGGCCATGGCGGCCACCCAGGCCAGCGCTTCGTTCAGGCAGGGGATGTAGTGATAGGCGCTGCCGCCGGCGGTGAGGAAGTCGGTGCGCACTTCCATGTCGATTTCCTCCAGCGTCTCCAGGCAGTCGCTGGTGAAGCCGGGACAGATCACATCGACGCGCTTGACGCCTTCCCTGGCCAGCTTCTGCATGGTTGGCGCGGTATAAGGCTGCAGCCATTCGGCCTTGCCGAAGCGCGACTGGAAGGTCACCAAGTACTGCTCCTGCGTCAGGCCCAGCGCGGCGGCCAAGAGGCGCGCGGTCTTGTGGCATTCGCAGTGGTACGGGTCGCCCAGCAGCAGGGTGCGCTTGGGCACGCCGTGGAAGCTCATCACCAGCTTGTCCGGCCGGCCATGGCTTTCCCAGTGCTTCTGCACCGACTGCCGCAGCGCCTCGATATAGCCGGGGTCGTCATGGTAGTTGCGCACCAGGCGCAGCTCCGGGATGTTGCGCGCCTTCCTGTAATAACTGAAGACGGCGTCGTAGATCGAGGCCGTGGTGGTGCCGGAATACTGCGGATAGGCCGGCAGCACCAGCACCCGCTGGCAACCATCGGCCTTGAGCTTTTCCAGCACCGATGGCAGCGACGGATTCCCGTAGCGCATCGCGGCGACCACCTCGACATCATGGCCGCGCTCGCCGAGCGCGCCGCGCAGCAGCATGGCCTGCTTGACCGTATGCGTGAGCAGGGGTGAGCCTTCCTTGGTCCAGATCGCCGCGTACTTGTGCGCCGACTGCTTGGAGCGGAACGGCAGGATGATGCCGTTCAGGATGAACCACCAGACCGCCTTCGGGATTTCCACCACCCGCGGGTCGGACAGGAATTCCTTCAGGTAGGGCCGTACCGCGGCGGCGGTCGGCGCGTCCGGCGTGCCGAGGTTGACCAGTACGATGGCGCTGCGGCTGATGCTGCCGTGGTGATGGGATGGTTCCGGCTGGAAGCGCATGGGCGGGTAACTCTTTCTTTGTCTTTTATGGAAACCGGAGATGAAAACCGATGCTTACAGCGCCAGCAGTTCGCGCGCGTGCTTTCTGGTGGTGGCGGTGATCTCGATGCCGCCCAGCATGCGCGCCACTTCCTCCACCCGCGCCTTGGCGTCCAGCGGCTCGATGCGCGAAACCGTCTTGCCGTCCGGCGCGCCGGCCTTGCTGACCTGGAAATGCTGGTTGGCCTGGCTCGCCACCTGCGGCAGGTGGGTCACGCACAATACTTGGTGGTCCTGCCCCAGGCGCTTGAGCAGGCGCCCGACCACCTCGGCCACGCCGCCGCCGATGCCGGTGTCGACCTCGTCGAAGATCAGCGTCGGGGTGGCGGTGGCGCTGGAAGTGATCACGGCGATCGCCAGCGAAATCCGCGCCAGTTCGCCGCCGGAAGCCACCTTGGCCAGCGGACGCGGCACGGTGCCGGCGTGTCCCGCCACCAGGAATTCCACCTGTTCCAGGCCATAGGCGGCCGGCTCGCAGGCATTCAGGCCGACCGCGAAGCGCCCGCCCGCCATGCTCAGTTCCTGCATGGCGGCAGTGACCGACTGGCCGAGCTGCGCGGCGGCGGCGGCGCGGGCGCGCGACAGCTTCTGCGCCAGCGCCAGGTAGGCGGCCTTGAGCTTTTCTTCCTGGGCCCGCAGCGCATCGACGTCGGACGCATCGGCCAGCTGCTTCAACTGGGCCGACAGGGTTTCCAGTTCGCGCGGCAGTTCATCCGGGGCGACATGGAACTTGCGGGAAGTGGAATGGATCGCTTCCAGCCTGTCTTCCACCACGCGCAGCCGGGCCGGATCGAGTTCGACCCGGCTCAGGTAGTCGTTCAGGGCATAGACCGCTTCCTGCAGCTGGATCTGCGCCGGCTCCAGCGCTTCCATCACCGGTTTCAGGCCATCGTCGATGTCGACCAGCTTGCCGATCTTCGTGTTGAGCGACGACAGCAGCGACAGGATGGGATTCTCGTCGGACTCGGAAATCGCCGTCAGCGCTTCCTGGGCGCCCTCGATCAGGCTGGCCGCATGCGACAGCCGGCTGTGCTCGTTGCTGATCTCGTCCCATTCGCCGGGCTTGACCGCCAGCTTTTCCAGCTCGGCCACCTGCCATTCCAGGCGCTCGCGCTCCAGCAGCACGTTGCGGGCATTGGTTTCGAATTCCTCGCGCTGGCGCGCCGTCGTGCGCCAGGCGCGGTAGGCCGCGCCAACCGCCTTGGCGTCTTCCGCCAGGCCGCCCTGGCTGTCGAGCAGCGCGCGCTGGGCGTCGGCCTTGAGCAGCGACTGGTGCGCATGCTGGCCGTGGATGTCGACCAGCAGTTCGCCCAGGTCGCGCAACTGGGTGGCGGTGGCGGCGACGCCATTGATATAGGCCTTGGAGCGGCCGGCATTGTCGATCACGCGACGCAGCAGCACGCAGCCGTCTTCCGGCTCGAATTCATTGACCGCCAGCCAGGCGTCGGCTTCGCTGCCGGTGGCGAACTGGGCGCTGATGTCGGCCTTGGCGGCGCCTTCGCGCACCACGCTGGCGTCGCCGCGGCCGCCCAGGGCCAGCGCCAGCGCATCGATCAGGATGGATTTGCCGGCGCCGGTTTCGCCGGTGAAAACAGTGAAGCCGGAGCCCAGCTCAAGTTCGATCGCATCAACAATGACAAAGTCGTGTATGGAGAGTGTGCGCAGCATCTGGAGAGGGAGATTTCGGATGTTGCCCGCAGGCAGGCGAATGTTCGGATTTGCGGAATTCCGCGCCGCGGCGTCGCGGCGGGGAAATTATTTTAACTGACCTTCGACGGAAGGATATTCATTCCAGTGCAACTTCTCGCGCAGCGTGTCGTAGTAGCTCCAGCCGCGCGGATGCAGGAAGGTGGCCGAATGCGCCGAGCGCCGCACCAGGATGCAGTCGTGATAGGCCAGGCTCGCCAGCGACTGCATGTCGAAATTGATGCTGCAGTCGCGCCCGGCAATGACTTCGATGCGGATCTCGCAGGAGTCGGGCAGCACGATCGGACGGTTCGACAGCGCATGCGGCGCGATCGGCACCAGAACGATGCCGCCCAGGGTAGGGTGCAGCAGCGGTCCGCCGGCCGACAGCGCATAGGCGGTCGAGCCGGTGGGGGTGGAGGCGATCAGGCCGTCCGAGCGCTGGTTGTACATGAAGTGGCCGTCGACTGTCACCCGCAGCTCGACCATGCCGGAGCCGGCGCCGCGCGCCACCACCACATCGTTGAAGGCCAGGCCACGGAAGATGATCTGGCCGTCGCGCAGCACCGCGCCTTCCAGCAGGCTGCGCTGTTCCGATTCCATCTCGCCGGCCAGCATGTCCGACAAAATCGGCAGCATGCCTTCGGCCGGGATGTCGGTCATGAAGCCCAGCCGGCCCTGGTTGATGCCGATCAGCGGCACATTGTAGGGCGCCAGCTGGCGGGCGATGCCCAGCATGGTGCCGTCGCCGCCGACCACGATGGCGGCGTCCGCCTGTTCGCCGATCTGCTGCGCGTTCAGGCCGATGCCCTGGTGGTTGATGTTCTGCGCCGTCTCGGCCTCGAACAGCACCTCGATGCCGGCATCCTGCAGGAAGGCGGCGAGCTGCGTCAGCGACTCGGCGATACCCGTGGCGCCCGGCTTGCCGATAATCGCAATTTTCTGAAAAGTCATCTGTGTGGGAGGCGTGAACGACGGCATGCGGCAGATTAGACCATAATTCCCGTGCAAACCAGTTTATGCGCCGACAAACTGTTAAAACTCTGGAAACTTCAGTCTTATGCCCGCCATCAAAGCCGTACTGTTCGACCTAGACGATACCCTGTGGCCCATCGTGCCCGTCATCCTGCGCGCCGAGCGCCTGCTGTTCGACTGGATCAGGGAACACGCGCCCACTGTCGCGGCCGGCTACAGCATCGAGGAAATGCGGGCGAGGCGGGTGGCGCTGATGAAGTCCGAACCGCTCTACGCGATCAACCTGGCGGCGCTGCGCCACGCGGTGCTGACCGAGGTGTTCGTTGCCTGCGGGGAAAGCGCGGCGTCGGTGGATACGGCGATGGCCATCTTCAACGCCGCCCGCAACCAGGTCGAGCCGTATCCGGATGTGCATCCGGTGCTGGACGCCCTGCGGCGCAAGGTGGCGCTGGGCTCGGTCTCCAACGGCGTGGCCGACCTGGGCGCAATAGGCATGGATCATTATTTCGACGTGTCCATCGCCGCCCACCAGTTCGGCAGCGCCAAGCCGGACCCGGCGATCTTCCGCCATGCCTGCGAGGCGCTGCAGGTCGAGCCGGCCGAGGCGGTCTATGTCGGCGACGATCCGCTGCTCGACGTGGAAGGCGCGCAGAAGGCCGGCCTGCGCGGCGTCTGGCTGCGGCGGCAGGACTTGCCGCTGCGCACCATGCCTGACCATGTGGCGCCGGATGCCGTCTGTGCGTCGCTGCACGACCTGGAAGTCTGGCTGGAAACACGGATAAATCATGGCGCCTGATGCGCCACGACATTAGACTACGGACATGCAACTCGATCATCGCGCACAAACCCTGCTCAAAGCCCTGGTGGAACGGTATATCGCCGACGGCCAGCCGGTCGGTTCCCGCGCACTGTCCAAGATCTCCGGACTCGACCTGTCGCCCGCCACCATCCGCAACATCATGGCCGACCTGGAGGAAATGGGGCTGGTCAGCAGCCCGCACACCTCGGCCGGCCGCGTTCCCACGCCACGCGGCTACCGAATGTTCGTCGACACCCTGCTGACGGTGCAGCCGCTGGACGAGAAGGCGGTGGAATTCCGGCTGCAGCCAAAGAACCAGATCGGCTCGCCGCAGCGCATCATTTCCAGCGCCGCCCAGGTGCTGTCCTCGCTGTCGCAATTCGCCGGCGTGGTGCTGACGCCGCGCCGCGAATCGGTCTTCCAGCAGGTGGAATTCCTGCGCTTGTCGGAAAAACGCATCCTGCTGGTGATCGTCGCGCCCAATGGCGAAGTCCAGAACCGGCTGCTGCTGACCGATGTCGACTACACCCGCTCACAACTGGTGGAAGCGGCCAACTACATCAACCTGCACTATGGCGGCCTGAGTTTCGACGATGTGCGCAACCGGCTGCAGGCCGAACTGCGCCAGCTGCGCGACGACATGACGCGGCTGATGCAGGCGGCGGTCGAGGCGGGCAGCGACGCGATGACGGAAAACAATGACGAGGTCGTCATTTCCGGCGAGCGCAACCTGCTGTCGGTGAGCGATCTGTCTTCCAACATGACCTCGCTGCGCAAGCTGTTCGACATGTTCGAGCAGAAGACCAGCCTGATGCAGCTGCTGGACGTGTCGAGCAAGGCCACCGGCGTGCAGATCTTCATCGGCGGCGAGTCGCAGCTGATGCCGGTCGATGAAATGAGCGTGGTCACCGCGCCCTATGGCGTCAATGGCAAGGTGGTCGGCACGCTCGGTGTGATCGGCCCGACCCGCATGGCCTATGAGCGGGTGATTCCGATCGTCGACATCACGGCCAAGCTGCTGTCGAACGCGCTGAGCCACGGCAGCTGAGCGGGCGGCGATGCGCATCGGGCTAATCTCCGACACCCACGGTCTGCTGCGGCAGGAAGCCCTGGCCGCGCTGGCTGGCGTGGACCGCATCATCCATGCCGGCGACATCGGCAATGCGCAGATCCTGGAAGCGCTGGCGGCGATCGCGCCGGTCGATGCGGTGCGCGGCAACAACGACACGGGGCCGTGGGCAAAGGCGGTGCCGCACAGCCTGACGCTGAGCTTCGATGGCGTCGCGATTCACCTGCTGCATGATGTGAAGGAATTGAAGAATGCGCTGCCGCCGGTGCAGGTGGTCATCGCCGGTCACTCCCACAAGCCCATGGTGCGCGAGGAGGGCGGCGTGCTGCTGGTCAACCCGGGCAGCGCCGGACCGCGCCGTTTCAAGCTGCCGGTCACGGTCGGCTTTCTGTCGATCGACGCCGGCGTGGCCATGGCGTCGATCACGCAGCTGACGGTCTGACGCCGCGCCGCACCGCCACGAGCTGGCCGCACGGCGCGGCGGGTCGGCAGCTCAGAAGCAGTGTTCGGCCGCCGGGAAGCTGCCGTCCTTCACCGCCGCCACATAGGCCTTGACCGCCGCGTCTATGCTGGTCTGGCCATCCATGAAGTTCTTCACGAAGCGCGCCTTGTGGCCGGGGAAGACGCCCAGCATGTCATGCATCACCAGCACCTGGCCCGAGCAGTCGGGGCCGGCGCCGATGCCGATGGTGGGGATCGCCAGCGCCTCCGTCACCTCGCGGCCGAGCGCCGCGGGGATCGCTTCCAGCACCACCACCGACGCGCCCGCCGCCTGCAGCGCCAGCGCGTCATCCTTCATCTGCTCGGCGCCGGCAACCGACTTGCCCTGCACCTTGAAGCCGCCCAGCACATGCACCGATTGCGGCGTCAGGCCAACATGGGCGCAGACCGGGATCGCGCGCTCGGTCAGGAAGCGCACGGTCGACGCCAGCCAGGCGCCGCCTTCGAGCTTGATCATGTGGGCGCCGGCGCGCATCAGTTCGGCGGCATTGCTGAAGGCAGCCTCGGGCGTGGCATAGGTGCCGAACGGCATGTCGGCCACCAAGAGCGCGGTGCGATTGCCACGCGCCACGCTGGCGGTGTGATACGCCATGTCGGCCAGCGTGACCGGCAGGGTGGACTGGTGTCCCTGCGACACCATGCCCAGCGAGTCGCCCACCAGCAGCATCTCGACGCCGCAGCGGTCCATCAGCGCGGCGAAGCTGGCGTCGTAGCAGGTGAGCATGGTGATCTTTTCGCCTGCCGCGCGCATTGCCATCAGCGCCGGCGCGGTGACTGCCTTGCTGCGTCCCGCAGCCTGGTTTTCCTGCAGATAGCCTGCCATTTCTTGTCCTCCGGTTGCAGTGTCTGGGATGGCGCGCACGGCGCCTGTTCTTGTTCTGGTGCGGCTGGTCAGCGGCCGCTATACATGTCGGCCGGCGCCTTCCGGACTGGCTTCAGTCCCTGATCGCCGAAATCGCCTGGCCGGCGACATCGGGCACGAAGCCATGCGCCGGCCCCTTGCCGGGAATCTCGATCAGGGGCGCGATCTGCAGCAGCGGAATCAGCACGAAGGCGCGCTGCGTCATGCGCGGATGCGGCACCGTCAGCGCCGTCGTGGCGATCCGTTCGCTGCCATACAGCAGCAGGTCCAGGTCCAGCGTGCGCGGTGCATTGTAGCCCGGCCGTGTACGGCCATGCGCCTGTTCGATTTCCAGCAGCCGCTCCAGCAACTGCTGCGCCGGCAGCCGGGTTTCGATCCGGGCCACGGCGTTGACGTAATCGTCGCCGCCGGCATCGACCGGCGCGGTCCTGAACAGGCTGGACTGGGCCAGCAGCCTGGTCTCGGGCAGTTCGTCCAGGGCCTGCAGCGCCGCCTGCACGGCGCCGCGGGCGTCGCCCAGGTTGGCGCCCAGGCCGATGTAGGCTGCCACTGGCTTCATTCGCCGTGCTCGCCGGCCATGGTCGGGTTGTCGCCAGCCGCGCCGGTGGCCGACTCCTTCTTCGGACGGCGGCGCCGGGCGCGTTTCTTCGGCGCGGCGGCTTCGCCATCGGCCTTGGGCTTCCTGGCCAGCAGTTCCTCGCGGCCGGGGCCGTCGGCTTCCATGAAGGCGGTCCACCATTCGCCGGCCTCGGCGTCGAGTTCGCCTGATTCGCAGCGCAGCAGCAGGAAGTCATAGCCGGCGCGCAGGCGCGGATGCTCCAGCAGCTTGTACGGCGACTTGCCGCTGCGGCGCTCGAAGCGCGGCTGCATCGCCCAGATGTCGCGCATGTCGGTGGCGATGCGGCGCTGCAAGGCCAGCTTCTCGGTCTGCCCGTTGAGCACATCGTCGGCCGCCTGGTGCAGGGCCGGGATCGGAAATTCGCCGGCGGCCTGGTAGGCGCGCCATTTCTCCAGCACCTGGTGCCACAGCAGCGAAGCGAACAGGAAGCCCGGCGACACCGGCTTGCCCTGCCGGATGCGCAGGTCGGTATTGTCCAGCGCCAGGCGCACGAAGCGCTCGCCCAGGGGCTGCTCCATCACCACGTCCAAGAGCGGCAGCAGGCCATGGTGCAGGCCTTCGCTGCGCAGCCGCTCCAGGCAGGCCATCGCCTGGCCGCTCATCAGGAGCTTCAGCATTTCATCGAATACCCGCGCCGCCGGCACGTTGTTGATCAGCGGCGCCATCACCGGGATCGGCGCCTGGGCCGACGGGTCGATCTCGAAGCCGAGCTTGGCGGCAAAGCGCACCACCCGCAGCATGCGCACCGGGTCTTCGCGGTAGCGCTCCTCGGGCACGCCTATCATGCGCAGCGTGCGGTTGCGGATGTCGGCCATGCCGCCGTGGTAGTCCAGCACCTCCTGGGTGGCCGGGTCGTAGTACATCGCATTGATGGTGAAGTCGCGCCGCAGGGCGTCTTCATGCTGCTCGCCGAAGGTGTTGTCGCGCAGCACCCGGCCATGCTCGTCCTTGGGCGCGGCTTCCTTGGCCGCGCCGCGGAAGGTAGTGACTTCCAGCAGGTCCTGGCCGAACATCACGTGCACGATCTGAAAGCGCCGGCCGATGATGAAGGCGCGCCGGAACAGCGCCTTGACCTGCTCGGGCGTGGCATTGGTGGCGATGTCGAAGTCCTTGGGCTTGACGCCCAATAGCAGATCGCGCACCGCGCCGCCGACCAGGAAAGCCTTGAAGCCGGCCTGCTGCAGCGTCTGCGTCACGCGGATCGCATTGTTCGATACCAGTTCGGGATTGATGCCATGTTCCTGCGGTCCGAGGACCACGGGCTGGGTCGGGTCGGCTGCCTGCTGCGGCTTGCCGAGAATGCGCCGTATGAGCTTTTTAATCATTGAACAGATTCAGGATGGGCCAGCCGCGCTCTTTTGCATGCGCGCCCAGCAGGGCATTGGGATTGGTCGCAACCGGATGGGTGACGGCTTCCAGTAGCGGTATGTCGTTCTGTGAATCGCTGTAAAACGTGCTGCGGGCGAAGCCTTCCAGCGATTGGCCGCGCGCGTCCAGCCATTTGCGGATGTTGACCACCTTGCCGGCGCCGTAGGGCGGCGTGCCGACGAAGGCGCCGGTGATGTCGCCGTTGGCATCGACTTCCGGCTCGGCGGCGATCAGGTGCTCGACGCCGAATTCGCGGGCGATCGGCGCGGTCACGAAGCGGTTGGTGGCGGTGATGATGGCCACCAGGTCGCCCGCGTCCAGGTGTTTCTGCACCAGCGCCAGCGCGCCGGGCTTGACGGCCGGGCGGATCACTTCGTCCATGAACTGGCGGTGCCAGGCATCGAGCTGGGAGCGCGGAAACCGCGCCAGCGTGCCGAAGGCGAATTCGAGGTAGGCCACCGGGTCCAGCGTGCCGGCCTGGTACTGGGCATAGAACTCGCCATTGCGGCGCGCGAATTCCACCGGGTCCACCGCGCCGATGCGCGACATGAACTGGCCCCATTCATAGTCGGAATCGAGCGGCAGCAGCGTGTGGTCAAGGTCAAACAGGGTCAGGTTGTTCATGGCTTCGTTTCATCTTCCAGTTGCAGCAGGTCGCGCAGCAGGGGCAGGGTAATCGGACGCTGGGTTTCCAGCGAATAGCGGTCCAGCGCGTCGAGCATCGCGGACAGGGACCGCATGTCGCGCTCGAAGTGGGTGATCAGGTAGGGCAGCACGCCGGGCGAGACCGCCAGCCCGCGGGTCGCCGCGGCCTGGCTCAGCGCGGCGATTTTTTCCTCGTCGCTCAGTTCATGCACCTGGTAGATCAGGCCCCAGCCCATGCGGGTGCGCAGGTCTTCCCGCACCGGCAGCACCGCCGGCGGCACCGCGCCGCCGGTAATCATCAGCGCGCCGTGCTCGCGCACTTCATTGAACAGGTTGAAGGCCGCGATCTGCGCCTCTGGCGACAACTGCTCGCAGTCGTCGAGCAGATAGATGCGGATGGCGGGATCGTAGCGGCAGGCCTGTGCCGCGCTGGCGGCGTCGATATAGCGGGCATCCGGCAACACCGCCAGCGCGCGCAGCAGATGCGTCTTGCCGGCGCCGGCGCGGCCCCACAGATACACGAAGCGTTCGCGGCTGTCCTCCGGATGCGCGGCCAGCCGGCACAGCAGCTGATAAAGCTCGGCATTTTTCCCGGCCTCGAAATTGGCCAGGGTTTGCGGCTTTTCCGCGATCAAATCCAGCAGCAGCTGTCTCATGCGTGAAGTGGTGGGGCTGTTCGGTGGCGCTGCGCGCGCCCAATGTCGTGTAAAAACGGAAATGTTGTCAGGGAGTAGCCTGCATCATCGCCGAGCACGACCTCGCAGGCAAGTCCCGGGCAAGTGCCTCCGATGCGCCGCCGGCATCGTTCCGTGATCAAAGAAAATGGCATGAATTCGGCGGCTGGATTGTCCGGTTTGATAAAATACGCGTTTTTCCGGAAGCAAGTTCCGGCGCCAACCGTCTATTTTACCGCCTCTGCCGCCAATCACATCATGAGTTCCCAATCCAACGTTTCCCTTTCCTACCGCGACGCCGGTGTTGATATTGATGCGGGCGATGCCCTGGTGGAAGCGATCAAGCCCTTCGCCAAGCGCACCATGCGCGAAGGCGTGCTGGGCGGCATCGGCGGTTTTGGCGCGCTGTTCGAGATCAGCAAGAAGTACAAGGAGCCGGTGCTGGTGTCCGGCACCGACGGCGTCGGCACTAAGCTCAAGCTTGCCTTCCACCTGAACCGGCATGACACGGTCGGCATCGACCTGGTGGCGATGAGCGTCAACGACATCCTGGTGCAGGGCGCCGAGCCGCTGTTCTTCCTCGACTACTTTGCCTGTGGCAAGCTCGACGTGCCGACCGCCACCGACGTGGTCAAGGGCATTGCCCGCGGCTGCGAACTGGCCGGCTGCGCACTGATCGGCGGCGAAACCGCGGAAATGCCCAGCATGTACCCGGACGGCGAATACGACCTGGCGGGCTTTGCCGTCGGCGCGGTGGAAAAGTCGTCCATCATCGATGGCACGAAAATCACGCCGGGCGACGTGGTGCTGGGTCTGGCTTCTTCCGGCGCCCATTCCAACGGCTATTCGCTGGTGCGCAAGATTATCTCAGTGGCCCAGCCCGACCTGAACGCCGACTTCCACGGCCGCCCCCTGGCCGACGCGCTGCTGGAGCCAACCCGCATCTATGTGAAGCCGCTCTTGGCGCTGATGCAGAGCATGGAAGTGCGCGGCATGGTGCACATCACCGGCGGCGGCCTCGTTGAAAACATCCCGCGCGTGCTGCAGCCCAATCTCACCGCAGTGCTGCAGCGCGACAGCTGGACCATGCCGCCGCTGTTCTCCTGGCTGCAGCAGCATGGCGGCGTGGCCGACGCCGAGATGCACCGGGTGTTCAACTGCGGCATCGGCATGGCGGTCATCGTGTCGGCGGCGAATGCCGACGCGGCGATGGCGCAGCTGAAGGCGGCGGGCGAGACGGTGTTCCGCATTGGCGAGATCCGCGAGCGCCAGGGTGAGGAAGCGCAGACTATCGTGCTGTAAACAGCATGCATATAGACCGCCTCGATCACCTGGTGCTGACCGTCGCCAATGTCGACGTCACCTGCGCCTTCTACCAGCGCGTGTTGGGCATGGGGGTGGTCACCTTCGGCGAGAGCCGAAAGGCGCTGACCTTCGGCGCCCAGAAAATCAACCTGCATCAGCATGGGCGCGAGTTTGAGCCCAAGGCAGATATGCCGACACCTGGTTCAGCCGATCTTTGCCTGATTGCCGGCGTGCCGCTGGCCGAAGCGCAGGCGCATGTCCGCGCTTGTGGAATAGATATCATCGAAGGCCCGGTGCAACGCACCGGCGCGAAGGGTTCTATCCTGTCGATCTATTTCCGTGACCCGGATGCCAATCTGATCGAGGTGTCGAACTACCTAGGCTAAGGGAAGCGACGGGCCGGATACCCTCGTCAATGCTGCCCGCCACCATTCTCCTGCGCCACGCTCTGCAGCGGGGCATCCTCCCGCCCCGCCACCCGCAATTCCTCTGGCGGCTGTATCCGCACCGGATAGCTCCGGTCGCCCGCCAGTGACAGCGCCACCGGCTGCGCCGGGTCGGGCGCATTCCAGACCGGGTCCTCGATGCCTTCGAAGATGTGCTTCAGCTGCTCGCCCCAGATGCCGCGGATCATCTGGAAGTACTTGTTCTTCTCGGTGATCTTGACGAAGCGCCGGATCGCCAGCGAGCCGGATTCATAGACCAGCAGGTCCAGCGGCAGGCCGACCGACACGTTCGAGCGCAGCGTGGAATCCATCGAGATCAGTGCGCACTTGGCGGCTTCGTCCAGGCTGCTGGCCGGCGTGATCACGCGGTCGATGATGGGCTTGCCGTATTTCGACTCGCCGATCTGGAAGTAGGGGTTTTCATCGTGGGATTCGATGAAGTTGCCGGCGGAATAGACCTGGAACAGCCGGCAGTTCTCATTGCCGATCTGGCCACCGAAGATCATGCGCACGTTGAAGTCGATACCGAACTGCTCCAGCGCCTTGGCGTCGCGGGCATAGACGATGCGGATGGCCTCGCCGACGATTTGGGCTGCCTCGTACATATTGCCTACGGTCCAGATGGTCTTGCCGTCGGGCGTGACATGGTCGCTGATCACCTGGCGTATCGCCTGTGACAGCGACAGGTTGCCCGAGGTCATCAGGACCATCACCCGGTCGCCCGGGTTCTCGAAGGCGTACATCTTGCGGAAGGTGCCGACATTGTCGATGCCGGCATTGGTGCGCGAGTCGGACAGAAAAACCAGTCCTTCGTGGAGACGCATGGCGACGCAGTAAGTCATGATCGCAGTAAGAAATCCAAAAAAAAGATTGTACCGCAGCAACCTTTGAACCCGTCCGGCTTGTGCCTAGCGCCGCACCACACTGACGCGTACCTCCAACGATTCCATGCCGCCGCCCTGTCTGACGCCCCGCACCGGCGCCGCCGAATCATAGTCGCGGCCGATGGCGAGCCGGCAGTAGTGGGTGTTCTGGTAGCAGGCATGCGTCACGTCGAAGCTGGCCCATCCCTGGAAGCTGCCGTCATCCACCCACATGTCGACCCATGCATGGCTTTCCGCATGGTCGCTGGTGCCGGGGTCAATATACCCTGATACGTAACGCGCCGGGATGCCTTGCACATGGCAGCAGGCCAGAAAAAGATGCGCGTGGTCCTGGCACACGCCCTTGCCCAGTTTCAGTGCGTCGGCGGCGGTGGTGGTGACCTCGGTTGCACCGCTGCGGTACGCCACTGCACCATTGATGGCCTCGGCCAGTTCCAGCGCGGCGCGGCTGTCCTTGCCCTGCAGGTGGCGGCGGGCGAAGTCGGCCACGTCGTCCGGCGCCTCTGTGAGCCGGGTGGTCACGGTATAGACCAGCGGCGACAGCCTGTCCTGGTCGTCCAGCCGGCCGCGGTCGAGTTCCCCGACTTCCAGCGTGCCGCCGGCGACGATGCGGATTTCATCGTGCATGCCGGTGACGGTCAGGATATGCGCCCGGTTGCCGTAGGCGTCGAGGTAGTCATGACAGCTGCCCGGCGCGTTGACCCGCCAGTCGCGCACCTTCTGGTGCGGCTCGGAACGCGGCGTCAGGCGCAGCTGCTGGATGGTGTAGGACATCGGCGCCGTGTACCGGTAGATGGTTTCGTGCTTGATGGAGAGGATCATGGCGTCACGCACTTATCGGAAGGAGGAAGTCGCGGCTGACCCGGTTGCCCAGTTCGTTGATGTCGGCCAGGAAGCGTTCGAGGTAGTCATGCAGGCCCTGCTCGAGAATGTCGTCGATGCTGGCGAACTTGAGCTGCGCATGCAGGCGCCCGGCGAAGCGCTCGGTCCGGGCCGAGTTGTCGTTGGCGACATTCCTCAGGTTGGCAACCACTTCCTCCAGGCAGCCCAGCAGCGAGCGCGGCATGTCTGGGCGCAGCATCAGCAATTCGGCCACACGCGCCGGCGTGATCACGTCGCGGTAGACCTTGCGGTAGATCTCGAAGGCCGACACCGAGCGCAGGATCGCCGCCCAGTAATAGAAATCGCGCTGCGTATCCTGGATGGTGGGTTCGCCCAGGTCGCCGGACGGGCTGTCCTGCTTGGCGCCGTGGAACTTCACGTCGAGTATCCGGGCCGTGTTGTCGGCGCGCTCCAGGTGGGTGCCGAGCCGGATGAAGTAGAAGGCCTCGTCCTTCAGCATGGTGCCGATGGTGACGCCGCGCGACAGGTGCGAGCGGTACTTCACCCATTCGAAGAAGGGGCTGGGGTCGTCGCGCAGGCTGCGATTCCTGAGCTGGTTCTGCACTTCCAGCCAGGTGGTGTTGTGGGTTTCCCAGACTTCGGTGGTGAGCGTGCCGCGCACGGCGCGCGCATTCTCGCGGGCGCTGGCCAGGCAGGACACGATGGAGGAAGGATTGGCCGGGTCGCGCGTCATGAAGTCGATCACGTCGCGCGCGCTGATCCTGGGGTACTTGGCGTGGAAGGCTTCTTCCAGCTCGGAGATGCCCAGCATGGCGCGCCAGCCGCGCTCGGTGGCGTCGGCCGACTGCGGCAGCAGGGCAGTCTGGACATTCACGTCCAGCATGCGGGCGGTGTTCTCGGCGCGTTCGGTATAGCGCGCCATCCAGAACAGATGGTCTGCGGTGCGGCTCAGCATGTCATTCCTCCAGTATCCAGGTGTCCTTGGTGCCGCCGCCCTGCGACGAATTCACCACCAGCGAGCCTTCCTTCAATGCCACCCGCGTGAGGCCCCCCGGCACCATGGATACGGTCTTGCCGGACAGCACGAAGGGGCGCAGGTCGATATGGCGCGGCGCGATGCCGGCGTCGACGAAGGTGGGGCAGGCCGACAGCGCCAGCGTCGGTTGCGCGATGTAGCCTTCGGGCCGGGCGATGATGCGCTGGCGGAATGCCTCGATCTCCGCCTTGGTGGAGGCTGGCCCGACCAGCATGCCGTAGCCGCCGGCGCCGTGCACTTCCTTGACCACCAGTTCCGGCAGGTTCGCCAGCGTATAGGCGAGATCGTCCTTCTTGCGGCATTGCCAGGTCGGCACGTTGTTCAGTATCGGTTCTTCCGACAGGTAGAAGCGGATCATGTCGGGCACGTACGGATAGATCGACTTGTCGTCGGCCACGCCGGTGCCGATGGCGTTGGCCAGCGTGACCCGGCCAGCGCGGTACACCGACAGCAGGCCCGGCACGCCCAGCGTGGAGTCGGCCTTGAAGGACAGCGGGTCGAGGTAGTCGTCGTCGATGCGGCGATAGATCACGTCCACCCGGCGCGGGCCGCGCGTGGTGCGCATGTACACCGCGTTATCGTTGACGAACAGGTCCTTGCCCTCCACCAGCTCCACGCCCATCTGCTGCGCCAGGAAGGCATGCTCGAAGTAGGCCGAGTTGTACATGCCGGGCGTCATCACCACCACGGTCGGGTCGGTCACGCCCAGCGGCGCCACCGAGCGCAGGTTGTCCAGCAGCAGGTCGGGATAATGCTCGACCGGCGCCACCTTGTAGCGGGCGAACAGCTCGGGAAACAGCCGCATCATCATCTTGCGGTCTTCCAGCATGTACGACACGCCGGACGGCACCCGCAGGTTATCTTCCAGCACATAGAACTCGCCTTCGCCGGCGCGCACCAGGTCGATGCCGGCGATATGGGCGTAGATGTCGGAAGCGACCGAAATGCCCTGCACCTCGGGCCGGTACTGGGCATTGCGGAACACCTGTTCGGCCGGCATGATGCCGGCGCGCACGATGTTCTGGTCGTGATAGATGTCGTGGATGAACATATTCAGCGCGGTCACGCGCTGCACCAGGCCCGCTTCCATGCCTTTCCATTCCTGCGCGGTGATGATGCGCGAAATGATGTCGAACGGGATCAGCCGCTCGGTGCCGGCGTCGTCGCCATAGACCGCGAAGGTGATGCCGACCCGGCGAAAGATCAGGTCGGCCTCGGCCCGCTTGCGGGCCAGGGTCTCGGGCGACTGCTCGGATAGCCAGGCGGCGAATTCGCGATAGTGCGCCCGCACATCGCCTGAGCCGCCGGCATACATCTCATCAAAAAACGTTGGCATGATTGCTCCGCTGTGTTTGCCATCTGGCTTTGTGTACGACCTAACAAGAAACATGCCAGCAGGAAGTGTAAGGCGCCTGGCTAGGGCATTCTCAATTGGTCAATGAAAGCTTGAGTGCGTTGATCCGGCGGATCGGTCAAAAGACTTACCAGCACCAGCGCGAGACAGCCCGCCGGCACGCCGAACACGCCCGCCGAGATCGGCGCGATATGAAACCATTGCGCGGCTGACGTGCCGCCCAATGAAGTATTGGTATGGAGCATGTAAAAAACACACACGCCAAAGCCGGTCAGCATGCCGGCGATGGCGCCCGGCTGATTGGCGCGGCGCCAGAAAACGCCCGCCACCAGCGCCGGGAACAGCGTCGAGGCCGCCAGCGAAAACGCGGCGCCCACCAGCGACAGGATGTCGCCCGGCTTCAGCGATGCCGCATAGGCGGCGATCAGCGCCACCACCAGCAGCAGCAGCTTGGAGATGGTGACGCGCTTCTGGGTCGAGGCCTTCGGGTCCAGCGTCTTGAAATACACATCGTGCGACAGCGCATTGGAGATGGTCAGCAGCAGGCCGTCGGCGGTGGACAGCGCGGCGGCCAGGCCGCCGGCGGCGATCAGGCCCGAGATCACATAGGGCAGGCCGGCGATCTCGGGCGTTGCCAGCACCACCATGTCGCCGTCGAGCGCAATCTCGGCCAGTTGCACGATGCCGTCGCCGTTGATGTCGGCAATCTGTACCAGCGGCCGCAGCTTGTCGATGCTGGCCCAGTACGACACCCAGGCCGGCAGTCTGGAGAACTCGGAACCGACCAGCGAGCTGTAGATGTCGTACTTCACCAGCACCGCCAGTGCCGGCACCGCGGTGTAGATCAGCATGATGAACAGCAGTGTCCAGAACACGGAATGGCGGGTGGACGACACCGATGGCGTCGTGTAATAGCGCACCAGCACATGGGGCAGGGCGGCGGTGCCCATCATCAGGCACAGCACCAGCGCCAGGAAGTTGTTGCGCCGGATGTCGGAGCTTTCGCGATCCGGGCCGGGGAAGGGCTGCACATGCGAGGTCACCGGCGCGGCCCGCGCCAGATCGGCGGCCCGTTCCTCGGTCCAGACGCGTCGCGCTTCCGTGCTGTCCTTCGGATAGCTGGCCAGCGCGCGCGAGGCGGCGCGGATTTCCAGCAGCGAGGCATTGCCGGTCTTGAGCTGCTCCACCCGGCGCTGCGCCTGCAGCCTGCCGTCTTCCCAGGAATGCGGCAGGCCGGCCAGCCGCACCGCGTAGTCGTCGGCGCGCTTCCTGAACACGGCCCGCACTTCCTCCTCGGTCGGGTCGGCGGCCAGCAGCGCTTCGCGTTCGGACAGCTTGGCCAGCGCCGAGCCATAGGCGATCTGCGGCACCGGCACCGCGGTGTGCTTGGCCGACAGCCACACCACCGGGATCATGTAGGCCACCAGGATGATGATGTACTGCGCGATCTGGGTCCAGGTGATGGCGCGCATGCCGCCCAGGAAGGAGCAGACCAGGATGCTGGCCAGGCCGAGGAAGATGCCGATCGAGAAATCGATGCCGGTGAAGCGCGAGGTGATCAGGCCCACGCCATAGATCTGCGCCACCACGTAGGTGAAGGAAATCAGGATGGTGGCCAGCACCGCGAGCACGCGGATCAGGTTGCCGTTGTAGCGGCCCGGATAGCGCGCCGCCAGGAAGTCGGGAATGGTGTACTGGCCGAAGCGGCGCAGGTAGGGCGCGATCAGCAGCGCCACCAGCACGTAGCCGCCGGTCCAGCCCATGATGTAGGCCAGGCCGTCGAAACCCTGCAGGTAGAGGCCGCCTGCCAGGCTGATGAAGCTGGCCGCCGAGATCCAGTCGGCGGCGGTGGCCATGCCGTTGAAGACGGCCGGCACGCGGCGTCCGGCGACATAGTATTCCGAGACGTTGGAGGTGCGGCTCATCACGCCGATGCCGGCATACAGCACGATGGTGGAGAAGATGAAGAGGTAGCCGATCCAGGTGCGCGGGAAGCCTTCCTTCTCCAGGATGGACAGGGCCACCAGGAACAGGATGAAGCCGGCGGTATAGAGCAGGTAGTAGCGGCTGAGCTGGCGGGCATAGCTGCGTGGCTTATCCGCCATGGCTGTCCTCGCCGAAGCGCGCATCGAGCCGGCGCATGCGCAGCGCATAGAAGCCGACGATGGCCAGGTAGATCAGGATGGCGCCCTGGGCAGCCAGGTAGAAGGACACCGACCAGCCGAACAGGGTCAGGCCGGCCAGCTCGCGGGCAAAGAAGATCACGGCAAAGGTCACGCCCAGCCATAGCGCCAGCAGCAGGCCGGTCAGGCGACGGACATGGCGCCAGTAGGCGGCGCGGCGGTTGGCATCTCTATGCGCCATCTGAAACGGACTCCTCGGCCGCGGCCGGCTTTTCCTGCAGCGCCAGCGATACCCGGAACAGCGAACCGGGATGCGCCTTGTCATTGCTGTGCGGGTTGTTATAGATCTCGACCTCGGCGCCATGCTGCTGCGCGATCTCGCGCACGATGGCCAGGCCCAGGCCGCTGCCCTGGGTATGGCTGCCCAGTATCCGGTAGAAGCGCTCGAACACATGGCCCCGTTCAGCCGGCGCAATGCCCGGGCCGGTATCCTCCACTTCCATGATCGCCAGGCTTCGTTCGCGGTCGGCGCGCACCCGCACGGTGACGGCGCCGCCGGCCGGCGTGTAATGCAGCGCATTGTCGATCAGGTTGCCCAGCAGTTCGCGCAGCATGGTCGGATTGCCGCTGACCATGATCGGATGGCCGGGCTGCTCGAAGCCCAGGTCGATGCGGCGCGAAAAGGACAGCTGCACCCAGTCATGCACCACGTTGCGCGCCAGTTCGGACAGTTCGATCGGCATGAAGGGGTAAGCCTGCGGCGACTGGTTCTCGGCGCGGGCCAGCGCCAGCAGCTGGTTGACCAGGCGGGTGGCCGACTCCGAACTCTTGGCCAGCTGCTCCAGCGAGCGGTGTATCTCGTCGGCGCTGGTCTGGCGCAGCGCCAGTTCGGACTGCATGCGCATGCCGGCCAGCGGCGTCTTCATCTGGTGCGCGGCATCGGCGATGAAGCGCTTCTGCATCTGCAGGCTTTGCGACAGCTGCTCCAGCATGTAGTTGAGCGAGCCGACCAGCGGCGTGATCTCTTCCGGCACATGGCTTGAATCGATGGGAGAGAGATCGTCGGTGCGGCGGGCGCGGATGTGCTGCTGCAGCTCGGCCAGCGGTTTCAGGCCACGCGACAGCGCGAACCACACCAGCGCCAGCGCAATCGGCAGGATGATGAATTCCGGCAGGATCACGCCCTTGATGATCTGGTTGGCCAGTTCGGCGCGCTTGTCCAGGGTTTCGCCGACCTGTACCAGCGCCAGCCGGCGCTCGGCATCGGGCGCGCTCGGCGGCAGAGTCACATAGACATAGGCAATGCGGATGTCGGTGTTGCGCACGGTGGCATGGCGCAATTGCACCGACCACGGCGACACCTCTTCCTCTTCCTTGGGTGCCGGCAGCTCGAAGTCGCCGTCGATCACCGCGCCGTCTGGCGAGCGCACCTGGTAATAGACATTGTCGACATCATCGGCGCGCAGCAGGTCGCGCGCCGCCGCGGGCAGCGGCACCGTCAGCCGGCCATTGATTTCCTTGACCTGCTGCGCCAGCACCGTCACCCGGTCGTCCAGCGCGCGGTCGAACGGCTGGTTGGCGATGTTCTTGGCCACCACATAGGTGATGCCGATACTGATGGGCCACAGCAGCAGCAGCGGCACCAGCATCCAGTCCAGGATCTCGCCAAACAGCGAGCGCTGCATGGTCTCTTCCGCCTCGTCGAACCCGGTCGTGGCGGAGGCGGGCGGTGGCGCCTGTTTCATCGCTGTCAACTGGCGGAGGCGGGCGGATGGGCGGCTTCGCTGTACTTTTCCAGGCAATAGCCCAGTCCGCGCACGGTGGCGATGCGCACGCCGCCGGTCTCGATCTTCTTCCTCAGCCGGTGCACATAGACCTCGATCGCATTGTTGCTGACTTCCTCGCCCCATTCGCACATGTGGTCCACCAGCTGCTCCTTGGACACCAGGCGCCCGGTGCGCTGCAGCAGCACTTCCAGCAGACCCAGCTCGCGCGCCGACAGGTCCAGCATCTGGTCATTGATGTAGGCAATGCGGCCGACCTGGTCGTAGCACAGCGGCCCATGCCGGATCACGGTCGGCCCGCCGCCGACGCCGCGCCGCACCAGCGCCCGCACCCGGGCTTCCAGCTCGGACAGCGCAAACGGCTTGGCCATGAAGTCGTCGGCGCCCAGGTCCAGGCCCTTGACCCGCTGGTCGACGGAGTCGTTGGCGGTCAGGATCAGCACCGGCAGCCGCGAGTTGCGCGAACGCAGCCGGCGCAGCACTTCCAGGCCGCTCATCTTGGGCAGGCCGAGGTCGAGGATCAGCAGGTCGAAATCCTGGGTGGAGAGCGCGGAATCGGCTTCCTGGCCGGTCTTGACGCAGTCGGTCGCGTAGCCCGACTGGCGCAGGGAACGGGTCAGGCCATCGGCCAGCACGCCGTCATCTTCAGCTAACAGAATACGCATGGTAAAACGGTGTCCCCTCTAGTTGGCGCCAGTCTATTGTCTTTTTGTCTACCCGGCAATAAATCTGTCGAACACCGAACAACTATCAATGATTCGGCAGATTTTCAGCGAACATTTAGTGTACTGTCTCGGTCCATAAAAAACCCAGGTTTAGCTTGCATAAAGTACTGGATTTTTGTACAGTACTGGCTGTGAAATAAATTCGTTGAATCAGACTATCCATCGTTGATCTCACGCTGAAAGAAATTTATGGACGACAAGAAAGCAGCAATCTCCGGCTCGGACAAATCCAAGGCACTTGCTGCCGCGCTGGCCCAGATCGAAAAGCAGTTTGGCAAGGGCTCCGTCATGCGCATGGCTGACGGAGCGGTGGTCGAGGAAGTGCAGACCGTTTCCACCGGTTCGCTGGGCCTGGACATTGCGCTGGGCGTTGGCGGCCTGCCGCGCGGCCGGGTAGTGGAAATCTACGGTCCGGAATCCTCGGGCAAAACCACGCTGACGCTGCAGACCATTGCGCAGATGCAGAAAATGGGCGGCACCTGCGCCTTCATCGACGCCGAGCATGCGCTGGACGTGGTGTATGCGCAAAAGCTGGGCATCAACCTGCAGGACCTGCTGATTTCCCAGCCGGATACCGGCGAGCAGGCACTGGAAATCTGCGACGCGCTGGTACGTTCCGGCGGCGTCGACCTGATCGTGGTCGACTCGGTGGCGGCACTGACGCCACGCGCCGAAATCGAAGGCGACATGGGCGATTCCCTGCCTGGCCTGCAAGCGCGCCTGATGTCGCAAGCGCTGCGCAAGCTGACCGGCTCGATCAACCGCACCAACACCCTGGTGATCTTCATCAACCAGATCCGCATGAAGATCGGCGTGATGTTCGGCAACCCGGAAACCACCACCGGCGGCAATGCGTTGAAGTTCTACGCGTCGGTGCGCCTGGACATTCGCCGTACCGGCTCGATCAAGTCGGGCGATGAGGTGATCGGCAATGAAACCAAGGTCAAGGTCGTGAAGAACAAGATCGCGCCGCCGTTCAAGGAAGCGCACTTCGACATCCTGTACGGAGAAGGCACCTCGCGCGAAGGCGAGATCCTTGACCTGGGCGCGGATGCGAAGATCGTTGAAAAGTCGGGCGCCTGGTACAGCTACAACGGCGAACGCATCGGCCAGGGTAAGGACAATGCGCGTAATTTCCTGAAAGAGCGTCCGGAACTGGCGCTGGAAATCGAAAACAAGGTACGGGCTTCGCTGGGCGTGCCGCTGCTGCCGGTGCCTAAGGGTACGGAAGCAGGGAAGGCTGCGCGTGAAGTGAAGGAAGCCGGCGCCGCCGAGTAAGGTGGGGGAGGGTGGCGATCTCTGATCGCTGCATTTCTTTACAAGCCCGTTGTTCGGGATAGAGAAGCCTGCTGGAGACAGCGGGCTTCTTTCATTTCTGGATGGTTTCGGGAAATGGCGATCGACGAAGGCGGCAGTTGGGACCGCAATTTAAGTTCGGTTGCTTTTGAAGTCCACGCAGCGACAGTTGCGGTTGCGGTTGCGGTTGCGGTTGCGGTTGCAGTGGCCGTTGCCGTTGCCGTTGCCGTTGTCGTTGCAGTTGCAGTTGCAGTTGCAGTGAAGTCCCGTTGAGCGCGCCGTGTCAGCGGTGCCCGGAGCGGGAAAAGGTGCGGCGTCTGTCTGAGCCAAGCTTTAGCTTGGCGAGTTTAGCCGCGCCCCGCTACGCGGGGTACCGCTGGCACGGGCACCCCGCGTAGCGGGGCGCGATCATCGGGTCGCCTTTTTTGGTTACTTTTTTGGCGAAGCAAAAAAGTAACCCGGCCGCCGGGACGGACTCCCGGCTTGTCTCCACGGCAGTGCAGCCGCATTGCGTCACCCGGCAACGCACGGGCAGCACTGTCGGTGTTGTTGTTGACGTTGACGTTCGTATTGAAACTTCAAACTTCAAACTTTAAAAGCAACTGCTGCTTCGCAGTAACGTCTTTACGCCGGGTGAAACAACACCATCTCACTATCGTCATGACCAGGCCGGGAATTCGCCCCGGCAGGCGACCTACTTTTTTTGCTTCGCTGTATAGACCGGGGACATAGGTTACACATGTGCCGGGACATGGGTAACAGATTTAATCGTGCTTTTCGGCATTGCGCAAGTCGATTTGGCCAAATCGCTGATGCGCAAAGTACAGGTCATAAATGCCGTCCTGGCCTGACAGGGCGCGGGCCGCAATACGATGCCTGTGCAAGGCGCTGGAGACGCGAAAGCTGCGCTTGTGGAACTTCACATGCCCGTTCCACCCGACGGTCTCCACCAGGTCTTCCTGCGGATAAACAATCTCTGGCAATCGCTCGGGATAGGCCAGACGGCTTTGCCGGAACCGGGTTACCGGCGTGGCCATGCCGATGGCTTCATGCGGCCGCTCGTTGTTGTAGATCATTCGCCAGCGGTCGAATGCGTTCTGGACCTCCTCAAGGTCAACGAAGTGACGCCCGTGCAGCACATCTGCCTTGAGCGTGCGATGGAAACGTTCGTCCTTGCCATTGGTCTGTGGATGAGCCGGACGACTGTGACTGATGCGAATGCCCAGCTGAATCAACCAGATGGTGAGCTTGGTGATGCCATGCTCGTGCTGCGACGGACTGCCCCATGGAGAACCGTTGTCAGCGTTGATCCGTACTGGCATGCCGTGATGGCGAAAGGCAGTTTCCAGAGCTGCCTGCACAGTGGCAGTGTCCGGGTTCAGGCAAGCCTGCAGGACGATGTTGTAGCGTGAATGATCATCCAGCACGGTCAGTGGATGACACGTGGCCTGGCCGGTCTGGAAATGGCCCTTGAAGTCGATCTGCCAGAGATCATTGGGCTGGGCATGCTCGAAGCGCTGCCAGGCGGTGCTGTTTGCGCTTGCCTTTTCTGAGATCAAGCCATGTCGATGCAGAATCCGGGTAATGGTGCTGGGGGTTGGCACCTGGATGTGACCCTGATTGAGCAGGCTGCGATGAATCTTGCGGCCGCCCCAGGTGGGGTGTTTCAGACGCACCTTCACTACCAGCTCTTCGTTTGCCTGGCTGGTACGCAGTGGCGTATTGCAGGGTCTGCGCGAGCAGTCCTGCAGGCCAGCAGGGCCCTGCGTCATGCTGCGTTCACGCCATTTGTATCCTGTCTTGCGACTGATTCCAAAACGCGTGCATAGGGCACTGAAGTTCACGCCATCCTGCTGCGCTAGCGCCGTAAATTCTTGTCGAAGGGTCATCATGTCAACGTCTTTCCAGGGCATGGTTAGAGAATCCTTTGGCTTGATATGGAATACGCCAAAGTGTTACCCATGTCCCGGCACAGTTGTTACCCATGTCCCCGGTCTATACACTTCGCCAAAAAAAGTAGGCAAAAAAAGGCGACCCGGTGATTGCGCCCTCGCTGCGCGAGGGTCCCCGTGACGTCGGTGCATGGAGCGGGGCGCGGCTAAACTCGCCAAGCTGCGCTTGGCTCAGACAGACGCCGCACCTTTTCCCGCTCCACGCACCGACGTCACGGCGCGCTCAACGGGACCCAACTGCAACTGCCACTTCAAAAGCAACGGCAACGGCAACGGCAACGGCAACGGCAACGGCAACGGCAACGGCAACGGCAACGGCAACGGCAACGGCAACGGCAACGGCAACGGCAGAAGCAATTGCGCCGGCACCCGCGCCCGCACCCCATCACCCACCCATTCCCCTCCAAACCCCTGTTACCCCACCCATTTGCCGAAGCAACAAACAGCTGTGCTACACTCTCGGGGTTTTTTTGCAGCGCCGCAGGAGCGGCTGTTGCCGTAGAAACTGCGGCAGCGACACGCAAATGCGGCTTTTTTGTTGCCGCTCCAACCGGCATTCCTCCATGCCCCTGTCATCACCTACATCCCGCCGTGTGCTCAGGCACCGCCGCGCCATCCAGATCGACGCCTATGCGCGGGAGGATGGCCTGTGGGATCTCGACGCCCATATCACCGATATCAAGACCCGCGACATCAGCACCGCTTCCGGCATCCGTCCGGCCGGCGTGCCGGTGCATGACCTCTGGCTGCGCGTCACGATAGATCGTGCAATGAACATCGTCGATGTCGAGGCGGTGTCGGACAATGTGCCGTATCCGGGCTTCTGCAATACCATCGGTCCGGCCTATCGCGCCATGATAGGCCTGAACCTGATGAAGGGCCTGCGCCACGAGCTCAAGCAACGCCTCGGCGGCATCGCCGGCTGCACCCACCTGACCGAACTGGCGCAGATCCTGCCAACGGCCGCGGTGCAGGCCTATGCCGGCGAAGTCATACCAGTGCAGGGCGATGCTGACGTCAAGCCGTTCCAGCTCGACCATTGCCATGCGCTGCGCACCGATGGCGGCGCGGTCGCCAAGTTCTACCCGCGCTGGGCAGTCGCCCATGCGGATGATTCCACCACTTAATCCAGTCATTATTCAATCAGCGTCTGAAGGGAAGCTCGCATGAAAATCCATGAGTACCAGGGTAAAGAAATCCTCCGTAAGTTCGGAGTGACCGTTCCACGCGGCATCCCGTGCATGAGCGTCGAGGAAGCCGTCAAGGCAGCCGAAGAGCTCGGCGGCCCGGTCTGGGTCGTGAAGGCCCAGATCCATGCCGGCGGCCGCGGCAAGGGCGGCGGCGTCAAGGTTGCCAAGTCGATCGACCAGGTACGTGAATACGCCAATGCCATCATGGGCATGCAGCTGGTCACGCACCAGACCGGCCCGGAAGGCCAGAAAGTGCGCCGCCTGCTGATCGAGGAAGGCGCCGACATCAAGAAGGAACTGTACGTGTCGATGGTCACCGACCGCGTCTCGCAGCGCGTCGTGCTGATGGCTTCCAGCGAAGGCGGCATGGACATCGAGGAAGTGGCTGAGAGCCATCCCGAGAAGATCCATAAGGTGGCGATCGATCCGTCGGTTGGCCTGACCGACAAGGATGCCGACGACATCGCCGCCAAGATCGGCGTGCCGGCGGAGTCCATCGCCGATGCGCGCGCCCAGCTGCAGGGCCTGTACAAGGCTTACTGGGAAACCGACGCGTCGCTGGCTGAAATCAACCCGCTGATCCTGACCGGCTCCGGCAAGGTCATCGCGCTCGACGCCAAGTTCAACTTCGACTCCAACGCCCTGTTCCGTCATCCGGAAATCGTCGCCTACCGCGACCTGGACGAAGAAGATCCGGCCGAAGTCGAAGCTTCCAAGTTTGACCTCGCCTACATCTCGCTGGACGGCAACATCGGCTGCCTGGTCAACGGCGCCGGCCTGGCCATGGCCACCATGGACACCATCAAGCTGTTCGGCGGCGAGCCGGCCAACTTCCTGGACGTGGGCGGCGGCGCAACGGCGGAGAAGGTCACCGAAGCCTTCAAGATCATGCTGAAGAACCCCGGCCTGAAAGCCATCCTGGTCAACATCTTCGGCGGCATCATGCGCTGCGACGTGATCGCCGAAGGCGTGATCACCGCTTCCAAGGCCGTGTCGCTGTCGGTGCCGCTGGTGGTGCGCATGAAGGGCACCAACGAAGACCTGGGCAAGAAGATGCTGGCCGACTCCGGTCTGCCCATCATCGCCGCAGACACCATGGAAGAAGCCGCGCAGAAGGTTGTCGCCGCGGCCAACGGTCAATAACGAATACGCGCAGAAGGAAACACAATGTCCATCCTCATCAATAAAGACACCAAGGTCATCACCCAGGGCATCACCGGCAAGACCGGTCAGTTCCACACCCGGATGTGCCGCGAATATGCCAATGGCAAGAACTGCTTCGTTGCCGGCGTGAACCCGAAGAAAGCCGGCGAAGACTTCGAAGGCATTCCCATCTTCGCCAACGTGAAGGACGCCAAGGCGCAGACCGGCGCCACCGTGTCGGTGATCTATGTGCCGCCGGCCGGCGCTGCCGCCGCGATCTGGGAAGCGGTCGAAGCCGACCTCGACCTGGCGATCTGCATCACCGAAGGCATCCCCGTGCGCGACATGATGGAAATCAAGGACCGCATGGCCAAGTCCGGCAGCAAGACCCTGCTGCTCGGACCGAACTGCCCGGGCCTGATCACGCCGGACGAAATCAAGATCGGCATCATGCCGGGCCATATCCACAAGAAGGGCCGCATCGGCGTGGTCTCGCGCTCCGGCACGCTGACCTATGAAGCAGTCGGCCAGCTGACCGCGCTGGGCCTGGGCCAGTCCTCGGCCGTGGGCATCGGCGGCGACCCGATCAATGGCCTGAAGCACATCGACGTGATGAAGATGTTCAACGACGATCCGGACACCGACGCCGTCATCATGATCGGCGAGATCGGCGGACCCGACGAAGCCAATGCGGCCGAGTGGGTACGCGACAACATGAAGAAGCCGGTGGTTGGCTTCATCGCCGGCGTGACCGCGCCTCCGGGCAAGCGCATGGGCCATGCCGGCGCGCTGATCTCGGGCGGCGCCGACACTGCCGAAGCCAAGCTGGCCATCATGGAAGCCTGCGGCATCAAGGTCACCCGCAACCCGTCGGAAATGGCGCGTCTGCTGAAGTCCATCATGTAAGCAGGTAGCTTGAGCGGCCCGCTTGCGGGCCGCAGCAAAAAAGGCAGCGATGACGCTGCCTTTTTTTATTGCCTGAAGCGATTGGGATGCCGTGGTCGGTAGTCAGTAGGGTGCAATACCCGAAGGGCATTGCAGCAGGGGTCGCAGACCGTGAAGATATTCTCGGCCGACTTCCTTGGGTGGCCATCGGTGCAATGCCCCTTCGGGGTATTGCACCTTACGAACGCCGCACGTTTCACGCTTTGGCAATTGCGGCGCTGCTGCGATCGCAGCCTTTTCCCTAGGTCCCTTCCGTTACCGTATCCGCCAACCGGAATCCCCCGATTCTGATGATCTGCTCGATGCACTCCGCCGCCTCGACATCCTGCGCATTCTCCAGCCGCTGTGCGAAGTTCTTCAGGATGCTGTGGCGGTCATGCCCCTTCACCGCGATCACGAAAGGAAATCCGAATTTCTCGTTGTAGCGCCGGTTCAGGTCCTGCATGCGCTCGAACTCTTCCGGGCTGCACTGGTCCAGGCCAGCGCCTTTCTGTTCGCGGGTGGATTCGTCGGTCAGCTCGCCGCGCACCGCCGCCTTGCCGGCCAGCTCGGGGTGGGCGCGGATCAGACGCAGGCGTTCCTCCTCGGTGGCGCCGCGCACCGCATCGGCCATGGCGCGATGCAGCGCGTCGACGCTGGCAAACGGCCGCTTTGCCGCGGCGCGCTCGGCGACCCAGGGCGAGTGCTCGAAGATAGCGCCCAGGCGGGCCGTGAAGTCGGCTGCCGACATCGCGTTCAATGCGTTCAGGCTGATGGTGCTGCTCATGCTTTTACCTCGTAGGGGTGGGTCTCTATCCAGTGCCGGGCGATGTCGATGCGGCGGCAGATCCATACCTGCTCGTGCGACTGCACATAGTCAAGGAAGCGCTGCAGCGCGCGGAAACGGCCGGGGCGGCCGAGCAGGCGGCAGTGCATGCCGACCGACAGCATCTTGGGACGGTCCTGTCCTTCCGGGTCGCCTTCGGCATACAGCACGTCGAAGCTGTCCTTCAGGTACTGGAAGAACTGCTCGCCGGTGTTGAAGCCCTGCGGCGTGGCGAAGCGCATGTCGTTGCTGTCCAGCGTGTACGGCACCACCAGATGAGGCTTGCTGGCGCCGCCGGCGATGTGGACATCGGTCCAGAACGGCAGGTCGTCGCCGTAGTAGTCGGAGTCGTAGACAAAGCCGCCATGCTCGACCACCAGCCTGCGGGTGTTGGGCGAGTCGCGGCCGGTGTACCAGCCCTGCGGCGCAAAGCCGGTCATCTCGCGGAAGACCGCCACCGCCTCGCGCATGTGGCGCCGCTCGGTGTCCTCGTCCATGCCCTGGTAGTGTATCCAGCGCAGGCCGTGGCAGGCGATCTCGTGGCCCAGTTCCTCGAAGGCGCTGGTCAGCTCCGGGTGGCGCTGCATCGCCATCGCCACGCCGAACACGGTCAGCGGCAGCTTGCGCTCTTCGAACTCGCGCAGGATGCGCCAGACGCCTGCGCGCGAGCCGTATTCGTAGATCGATTCCATCGACATGTGGCGCGCCGGATAGGCGGCGGCGCCGACGATCTCCGACAGGAACTGCTCGGAGGCCGGGTCGCCGTGCAGCACATTGTTCTCGCCGCCTTCTTCGTAATTGAGCACGAACTGGACGGCGATGCGCGCGCCGCCGGGCCAGCGGGCGTGGGGAACGTCGCGGCCATAACCGATCAGGTCGCGCGGATAAGCTTCATGTCTGGACATAGAGTGATGGATAGTCAGGTTATTCGGCGCCGTGCGTGTTGTCGCGCGCAGCCTGTTGCGCTTGCTCGCTCGACGCCAGTCCGTTAAAGAACAGGTTCAGCAGCACCGCCGAGATCGCTGCCAGCAGGATGCCGCTGTGCAGCAGCGAGGACAGCGACTTGGGCATATGCTGCGCATAGTTTTCCGCTACCAGCGGCAGCATGCCGAAGCCGATCGATACCGCAACGATGAACTGGTTGTGGCGGTTGGTCTTGTAGTCCACGCCGGAGAGGATGCGGATGCCGGTGGCGGCCACCATGCCGAACATCACCAGGCCGGCGCCGCCGAGCACGAACTGCGGCACCGCTTCGGCCGCCTGGGCAATCTTGGGCAGCACGCCCATCACGATCAGGATCACGCCCGCGGCGACGCACACCCAGCGGCTCTTGACGCCGGTCACGCCGACCAGGCCGACGTTCTGCGAGAACGAAGTGTAGGGAAAGGTGTTGAAGACGCCGCCGATGATGGTGCCCAGGCCGTCCACGCGCAGGCCGCGGCTGATGTCGTCCTCGCGGATCGGCTTGCCCACCAGGTCGCCCAGCGCCAGAAACATGCCGGTGGACTCGATCATCACCACCAGCATCACCATGGTCATGGTCAGGATAGCGACCGGATCGAAGGTCGGCATGCCAAACTGGAACGGCGTTACCAGCGCAAAGCCCTTGGCCGCGGCCACCTTCTCGAAGCTGACCTTGCCCATGCCCCATGCCAGCACGGTGCCGGCCAGGATGCCGGTCAGCACCGCGATATTGGCCAGGAAGCCCTTGCCGTACTTGGCCATGGCCAGGATCACCAGCAGCACGAACAGCGCGATGCCCAGGTTGTCCAGCGCCGCATAGGCGGGGTTGGGAATCATCGGCGCCGGTCCGGCCGGCACGGCGGTGCCGGCTGCCCTGGCCGCTTCCACCAGGCCGGCAAAGGCCGGGTCGGGAATCTTGGCCAGGTTGGGCGGGCCGCCGACGGCCCAGTTGACGCCCACACGCATCAGCGTGATGCCGATCACGGCGATCACGGTGCCAGTGACCACCGGCGGAAACAGCTTGAGCACGCGGCTCACGAACGGCGCGATCAGCAGCGCGATCACGCCGGCGCCGATCACCGAGCCGAAGATGCCGGTCACCCCCAGCGTGGGATTGTTGGCCATGGCCAGCATCGGGCTGACCGAGGCGAAGGTCACGCCCATCATCACGGGCATCCTGATGCCGAACAGCTTGCCGAAGCCGAGCGACTGGATCACGGTAACCAGGCCGCAGCAGAACAGGTCGGCGCTGATCAGCGCCGCCACCTGCTCCGGCGGCAGCTTGAGCGCGCGGCCGATGATCAGCGGCACCGCGATCGCGCCGGCATACATCACCAGCACATGCTGCAGGCCGAGCGTGAGCAGCTTGCCGGCCGGCAGGCGTTCGTCGACGGCGGAGGGCAGGCTGGCGTCGGCAGGCGTTGCGACGGCGTCCGGCGAGGCCGGTATGGTGGCGGGCCGGTCCGGGCGCGCTGGGAAAGGTGTATGGGCTAAGGACATGCTTGTCTCCGGTTTCCAGGAAGGTGGATGGGTATTTTTATTATTGGGTTGGGGTGGTCGGGGCGGGGTGGCGTTGCCGGTTCGTCAGTGAAGAGGCATGCCGGCGCTCAGGCCTGCTCGGCCTTGCCCAGCGCGGCACGCAGGTCGAAGCGCCGCTCCGGGCGGTTCAGCATGCGGCAGGCGCATTGATCGAGATGGCGCGCCATTTCCTGCTGGGCGCGGGCGCAGTCCTTGCGTTCCAGGGCGTCGACCACGGCCAGGTGCTCGTCGAATGAGCACGGCTGCTGGCCGGCCAGCGCGTCGGCGGTGGAAATGAGCAGCGTGGTGCGCGACACCAGCCGCCGCAGGATGTCCACCACCAGCGCATTGCCCGACAGCCGCGCCAGCGCGATATGGAAATCGGCGGACAGCCTTACCCACAGCGGGCGATTGCCCTGCATGTAGGCATCGCGCTCGTCGGCGATCATCTGGCGCAGCCGGGCGAAGTCTTCCGGCCCGGCCTGCTGCGCCAGCTTCTGCACCACGCTCTGTTCCAGCGTCTGGCGCAGGTCGAACATGTCATGCGCTTCCTGCGCGTCCGGGCTGGCGATGAAGGCGCCGCGGTTGGGTTCGAGGTCGACCAGGCCGTCCGCGGCCAGCCGCCCCAGCACCTTGCGCACATGATGCCGCGCCAGGCCATAGATCTCGCCCAGCGTCTGCTCGGCCATCTTGGTGCCGGCCGGCAGCCGGTGCTCCATGATGGCGTCGTAGATTTCCAGGTACATGCGCTCTTCGGCCGATACATTGAGATCCGACGGCGCGGACTCGGACGGCGGCGAATTGGCGGCAACCAGTCTTGGGCGTGTGCTCATGTCAGGAAGGGGAGAAGGATAGCGATTTCACTGGTTGACGAGGATGCCAACCGAGGCTAGGATTGTCAACAATTTATTTCCGATTTTGTCCAACCCCTCCGGGTGAATGCAGTCTCCAGCAGAGATACGTCCCGCCCAACCGTGATACCGCCCAGGTATCAGTCCAAACCCCCAATGATGGAGCATCAATGAGCCGCTTGACGACGCACGTCCTGGATACCGCCCATGGCAGGCCGGGACAAAACATTCAACTTTCGCTGTACCGGATTGTCAACAATCAAAGGCAGCATCTGTTATCAACAAAAACCAACGACGATGGCCGCTGCGATGCGCCTCTGCTGGAAGGCGACGCTTTCCAGGCCGGCATCTATGAACTCGACTTTGCCCTCGGCGCCTATTTCGCCGGCCTCGGCATCGACCTGCCGCAGCCGCCCTTCCTGGACATGGTGACGCTGCGCTTCGGCGTGGCCGACGCCAGCCGCCATTACCACGTGCCGCTGGTGGCCAGCCCGTGGAGCTATTCAACCTATCGCGGCAGCTAAGGCCGGCGGCACAAGGAGACAAGAGCATGGAAGGTTATCTGCTGGACTGGGCCAATCTGCTGCTGCGCTGGCTGCATGTGATCGTGGCGATTGCATGGATCGGTTCGTCGTTCTATTTCGTCTGGCTCGACAACAGCCTGCGCGCGCCGATCGACGCGGCGCTGAAGGAAAAGGGCGTGGGCGGCGAACTGTGGGCCGTGCATGGCGGCGGCTTCTACAACCCGCAAAAATACCTGGGCGCGCCGCCCTCGCTGCCGCAGGACCTGCACTGGTTCTACTGGGAGTCGTACAGCACCTGGCTGTCGGGCTTCGGACTGTTCTCGGTGCTCTACCTGTTCAACCCCAGGGTTTTCCTGATCGACCCGAACGTGGCCAACATCAGCCCGACGGTCGCGGTGGTCGCCGCCCTGGCTTTCCTGGTGCTGGGCTGGCTGGTCTATGACATCGCCTGCAGGGCATTGCAGAAGCAGGAAAAGCTGCTGGCGGTGCTGGTGGTGCTGTACGTGGTGGCCGCTGCCTGGGCCGCCTGCCATCTGTTCTCGGGCCGTGCCGCCTTCCTGATCATCGGCGCCATGATCGCCACCATCATGAGCGCCAATGTGTTCTTCGTGATCATCCCCGGCCAGCGCAAGGTGATCGCCTCGATGAAGGCCGGCGAGCCGGTCAACCCGATCCACGGCCAGCGCGGCAAGCAGCGCAGCGTGCACAACACCTACTTCACGCTGCCGGTGCTGTTTGCGATGCTGTCGAATCACTACAGCATGACCTACAGCCACAAGCACAACTGGCTGGTGCTGGTGCTGATCATGCTGGCCGGCGTGCTGATCCGCCAGTTCTTCATCCTGCGCCACAAGGGCAAGCTCAACCTGGCGTACCCGTCGGTGGCGGTGGCGGTGCTGGCCGGCGTGGTGGCCTGGCTGTCGCCGTCGGCGCTCCCGTCCGCGCCGGTGCAGGCTGGCGCCGGCGGCGCGGCCACCGACGTGGTGGAACTGGCCCAGGTGCAGAAGATCATGCAGGAGCGCTGCGTGCAGTGCCATGCCGCGCAGCCGAGCATGATGCCGACGCCGGCCAAGGGCATCATGCTCGACACCCCGGAATCGGTGCGCAGCCATGCCCAGCAGATCTATCAGCAGGTGGTGGTGCAGAAGGCCATGCCGCTGGGGAACGCGACCAACATCACCGACCAGGAGCGGGCCACCATCGCCAAGTGGTTCGAGACGGGTGCAAAGTAGGTTTATGTCTTGATGCCGGACCGCTCGAAGCGGCCGGCGGTGAGAGGTGAGGGACGGCATCGCGCAGGCGGTGCCGTTTTATCTAGTGCGCCCGGCATGGGTGCTGTGCTGCCGTTAAGGATGCCGCACGGCGATTCGTCGCAGCGAGGCTAAGGCGAATGGCCGCAACGACGTGCCGGAACCAATCCGTCCGGCATCGGCACGCCGGACGGGTCGAACGGCCTTTCTAGCTGATCTCCGACACCAGCGTGGTTACGCCGCCATTGGCGAAATTCGGCAGATCCCCCACCGCGACCTTGGCCTCGGCGGAACTCATGACCTGCTGCATATGGTCCATGTCGTCGAAATAGAGTTCGGCAATCCGGTAGTAGGCCGGCTTGCTGCCGTCAGCGGTTCCCCTGACCAGCGAGAACTCGGCGCGCCGCAAGCCTTGTATCTTGGCCGCCAGCGGCAGGTGGGTGTTGGCGTAATAGGATTCGAACGCCACCGAATCGGCCGGGTGGCCGTACAGCAAAGTCAACTTCACCATCGCAGTCTCCTTTTATGTTGCCTTCTTCAATGCATGGCGATGGCCAGGACGACGTGCCTTGCCTATTCCATGCTTTCCGGGTGGAACAGATTGCGTTTTACATGCGTTAGGTGTTCGATGATCGCTTTTCGGGCCAAGGACGCATCTCGCTCGCGCAGCGCATCGACCAGCACGCGATGTTCCTGCTGATAGGCGAGCCGCCGCTCCGGCGTCAGGCTCTTGCGCTTCAACTGGCCCCATTCGGCGCGCTCCCGCACTTCATGCATCAGCCGGAACACGGTCAGCACGAAACTGTTATGGGTCGCCTCCGCGATCGCCGCGTGCAGCGCGCCATCCCAGTGTTCGAACTCCTCGAAGCTGGTCGCATCCTCGGCCTTGTTGAGGCACTGCTCCATGATGGAGAAATCGGTGCTGTTGGCATTGCGGATCGTCATCTCCACCAGCGCCGGCTCGAAGGCAATGCGCGCGTCCATCAGTTCGGCCGGGCTGGTGCCCAGGGTGGGAAGCATTGCATCGGCTGCCGGCGCGGTCTGCGCCAGGCGCTCCAGCGCGTCGGGCGCCAGGTAGGTGCCGCTGCCCACGCTCTGGGTAATCAGGCCCATTTCCTTCATCTGGGTCAGCACACGGCGCACCGTCGAGCGTCCGACCTGGAAGTCTTCCATCATCTGGCGCTCGGCCGGCAGCCTTTCGCCCGGCTGCCAGCGTCCGCGGCGCAGGTCGGCAAGCAGCATTTCCTTCAGGCGAAAAGCGGTATCGGTAGACAAGGGCGGCCAGGGTCGGGGAGGGAATGCAGATGATAATGGATGTCGGCCAGACTGACCACAGACGGAATTGTTGATTGACAATCGCACGAACCGGCTGCTAAATTGGTTCAATATTCAAACCTCATAAAACCAATTAAAACCAATCAAGCGACGCCAGCATCCAGCCGCCCTGGACCGGCGCATCAACATCATACGAAGGCGGAGGAGACACCACCATGCGCAACAACTACGCTGTACCTTTCCGGCGGGCGGCGACAGCCATGCTCGCTTCCGTGCTGCTGGCAGGCGCCGGCCACGCGCTGGCGCAGGAATACCCGAGCCGGCCGGTCAAGCTGATCGTGCCGTTCGCCGCCGGCGGACCGGCCGATGTCTACGGCCGGGCGGTGGCGCAGCGGCTGCAGGATGTGCTGAAGCAATCCTTCGTCGTGGAGAACCGGCCCGGCGCCGGTTCGCTGATCGGCACCGAGGCTGTGGCCAAGAGCGCGCCGGACGGCTACACCCTGCTGCTGATGTCCAACACCCACACCGTCAACGAGTCGCTGTTCGCCAGCAAGCCGTATGAACTGATGCGCGACTTCGCGCCGGTGGCGCCGATCAATTATTCCGACCTGGTGCTGGTGACCCGGCCGACGCTGGAAGCCGGCACCACGGCCGACCTGCTGAATATGGCCAAGGCCAAGCCGGGCGACCTGTCCTATGCGTCCTCCGGCCCCGGCACGCCGTACCACATGGCGGGCGAACTGTTCAAGGCCATGGCCGGCATCAACATTCTGCACATTCCGTACAAGGGCAGTTCCGGCGCCCGCACCGATGTGTTGAGCGGCCAGGTCGACATGATGTTCGACGCAGTGCCGACCATGGTCGTATTCGTCAGGAGCGGCCGGGTCAAGGCGCTGGCCACCACCGGCAAGACCCGGTCCCAGGTGCTGCCCAACGTGCCGACCATGGCCGAGTCCGGCGTGCCCGACTACGAGGCGGTGATCTGGCTGGGCCTGCTGGCGCCCAAGGGCACGCCGGCGGCCATCGTCAATCGCCTCAACGAGGAAGTGGGCAAGATGGCGTCCGACCCGCAGGTGGTGCAGGCCTGGGCCAAGCAGGGCGCCACGCCGATGAAGATGAGCCCGGACGCCTTCTCGAAATACATGCAGGACGACATTGCCAAATGGGCCCGCATCGTGAAAATTTCCGGAGCGAAGGCAGACCGGTGAGCCAGCCCGGCACCGTCACGCTGCTGGTCAATCGCCGCCAGTGCGAGATCGAGGCAGACCCCGACCTGTCGCTGCTGGAAGCGCTGCGCGACGTGCTGGACCTGAAGGGCAGCCGCTATGGCTGCGGCGCCGGCCAGTGCGGCGCCTGTTTCGTGCTGGTCGGCGGCCATCCGGTGCCGGCCTGCGATACGCCGCTGTGGGCCGTGGCCGGCAAGGCCGTCACCACGGTGGAAGGGCTGGGCAGCCCGGACGCGCCGCATCCGCTGCAGCAGGCCTTCATCGCCGAGCAGGCGGCCCAATGCGGCTACTGCACCTCCGGCATGCTCATGTCGGCCGCCGCGCTGCTGCGCCGCCATCCTGCTCCCAGCGAGCAGCAGGTGCGCGAGGCGCTGGAGCGCAACCTGTGCCGCTGCGGCGCCCATAACCGCATCGTGCGCGCGGTGCTGCGCGCCGCCGCCGCAATCGGTGGCCAGCCATGAACATGGCCTATGTCAGCGCCACCGAGGGCCAGAGCCTGGGACCGCCGCTGCCGGGCAGCATGCAGCGCAACCGCCGGCTGTGCCAGTGGCTGCGCTTTTCCGCGCAGGGATACGTTGACGTCCTGTCCGGCAAGGTGGAACTGGGGCAGGGCATCCTGACCGCGCTGGCGCAGATCGTTGCCGAAGAGCTGGACCTGCGGCTGGACCAGGTGCGCATGATCCCCGCCAGTACCGCCACTAGCCCGGACGAGGCGGTGACGTCGGGCAGCCTGTCGGTGCAGGAATCGGGCGCGGCGCTGCGCTGCGCCGGCGCCGAAGCCCGCCATCTGTTCATCGAAGCCGCGGCCGCGCTGTTCGCTTGCGCGCCGGCGGACCTGCGCACGGTCGACGGCGACATCATCCATGCCGACGGCCGCCGCAGCAGCTACTGGGCGCTGGCGGAAACGGTCGACCTGGACCGCGAGGCCAGCGGGCTGGTTGTGCCCAGGGACGCCAGCGCCTACCGCCTGGTCGGCCAGGCCGCCGCCCGGCTGGACCTGCCGGCCAAGGTGTTCGGCCTGCCGCACTTCATCCATGACATCGCGCTGCCCGGCATGCGGCATGGGCGCATGCTGCGTCCGCCCGGCCCCGCCGCGCGCCTGGTCTCCGGCGACGCTGCCGCCGCCGCGCTCGAGAGCAGGGAAGCGCAACTGGTGTGCGACGGCTCGCTGGTGGCGGTGGTCGCCGCCAGCCAGCACCTGGCCGAGCGCGCCGCCGCGCTGGCGGCGCCGCTGCTGGCCTGGCAACTGTCGCCCGCGGCGGCGCCGCTGCCCGACCGGCACGACCTGGCCGGCTGGATACGGCGGCAGCCCGCGCAGTCGGCGCCGATTGCCGCCAGCGAAGGCGGCCCGGCCGCCGCGCCGGCAGCGGCCACCCTGTCGGCCAGCTACGGCAAGCCCTATATTGCCCATGCCTCGATCGCTCCTTCCTGCGCGCTGGCGCTATGGGATGGCGCCCGCCTGACGGTCTGGACCCACAGCCAGGGCATCTACAACCTGAGGAAAGACCTGGCGCTGGCCTTTGCGCTGCGGCCGGACGACATCACGGTGCAGCATGCGCAGGGCGCCGGCTGCTACGGCCATAACGGCGCCGACGATGTCGCCTACGACGCCGCCTGGCTGGCGCGCGCCATGCCCGGCGTGCCGGTGCGGGTGCAGTGGTCGCGCGCCGACGAACTGGCCTGGTCGCCGTTCGGCCCGGCCATGCTGGTCGACCTGGAAGCCGATGTCGACGCCAGCGGCGCCGTGCTGGACTGGCGCCACAGCGTGCGCGGCAATGGCCACAGCAATCGCCCCGGCCGCGCCGCCACGCCGGCACTCCTGGGAAGCTTTCATGCGGCCGAGGCGTTCCCGCCGCTCTTGGCCGTGAATGCGCCGCTGGCGGCCGGCGGCGGCGCCGAGCGCAATGCCCAGCCCTGCTATGACTTCCCGTCCTGGCGCGCCACCGGCCACCGCCTGCTGACCATGCCGCTGCGCACCTCGGCGCTGCGGGCGCTGGGCGCGCTGGCCAATGTGTTTGCCATCGAGTCCTTCATGGATGAACTGGCGCTGGCGGCCGGCCGCGATGCGCTGGAATACCGCCTCGCCCATTGCGGCGATCCGCGCGCCCGCGCGGTGCTGCAGGACGCCGCGCGCCGTGCCGGCTGGCCGGGCACGCAGCTGCCGCCGGAGCGCGGGCTGGGCATCGGCTTTGCCCGCTACAAGAACACCGGCGCCTGGTGCGCGGTGGTGGCCGAGATCGAGGCGGGCCAGGAGATCCGGGCGGTCAGGCTGACCATCTCGGTCGATGTCGGCACCGTGATCAATCCGGACGGCGTGATCAACCAGATCGAGGGCGGCGCGATCCAGGCATGCAGCTGGGCGCTGAAGGAAGAGGTCGCCTTCGACGACGAGCGGGTCACCAGCGACAGCTGGGAGACTTACCCCATCCTGCGCTTTTCGGAGGTGCCGGCGGTGGACGTGGCGATCATGCCGTCAAACGCGCCGTCGCTTGGCGCCGGCGAGGCCGCGCTCGGGCCGACTGCCGCGGCCCTGGCCAACGCGGTGGCGCGCGCGCTGGGCGTACGGGTGCGGGAGCTGCCGCTGACGGCGCAGCGCATTACCCGGTTGCTGCTGTGAATGCCGGCAGCGGGAACAGACAATCAAAGGAGAAAAGATGGATGTGCATATTCTGAGCGGCGGCGCCGCGCAAGGCGTGGTCAAGGCATTGCAGGAAGCGTTTCGCAGCGAGACCGGGGCCGGCATCGCCGGCACCTTCGGCGCGGTCGGCGCGATGAAGGAAAAGCTGCTGACCGGCGCGCCCTGCGACGTGCTGATCCTGACCCAGGCGCTGATCGCCGAACTGGAAGCCTCGGGCCGGGTCATGCCCGGCAGCGCCGCGCCGCTGGGCCGCGTGAAGACCGGCGTCGCGGTCAAGCGCGGCCAGCCGCGTCCGGATGTTTCCAGCGCCGACGGCCTGCGCGCCGCGCTGCTGGCGGCGAAGGGTATTTATTTCCCCGACCCGCAGAAGGCCACTGCCGGCATCCACTTCATCAATGTGGTGAAACAGCTGGGCATCCTGGCCGATGTGGAAAAGGCGCTGCGGCCATTCCCGAACGGCGCTACCGCCATGGCCCAGATGGCCGCCTGCGACGAGCCGGGCCTTCTGGGATGCACCCAGGTGACGGAAATTCTCTACACCGACGGCGTGCAGCTGGTGGCCGCGCTGCCGACGGAGTTCGAGCTGGCAACGGTGTACACGGCAGCGGTATGCAGCCGGGCGGAAGAGCCGGAACTGGCGAAGAAGCTGGTGGCGATGCTGGGCGGGGAGGGGTCGAGGGAGGTGAGGCAGAGCGGCGGGTTCGAACTATAAGGCAGGCTCGCTTTCTGCATCGCCGCGCTGGCTGATCTGCCCGGCGGCTTCCTGTCGCGTGGTCCGCTAGCGATAGTCGGGCCATGTGCACTGCGCATCCCCCTATGCGCGCAGGCTCATCCGGGCATGGACTGCGCCGCTGCAAATCCAGCGGTCACGGTCGCTGCCGATGGCTTGCCATTTCTGTTCCTTTTCCGCACGTGCGGCGCTGTCACAGCACAGCTGCTGCAGATATGTCTATTTGTGCTCACACCATACGGAAATTTTTCTCCGTACCCCCCACGTCATTCAACCAAGGCTCACCTGCAGTCACATACGCGGCTTCGCGCTGACGCCCGCCATGAGCGCCGCGTGCCGTCCCGAGCCCGGCAGTCTGGCTGGGCGTCGCACCTTTCCTGAACTGCAGTCCTTTGCTGGAGACGCCGTCATATGGCCACCTTTTCCTCCGCGGCAGGCATATCCATGCAGCGTGCCTCCCTTCCGCTGGCCGACGTAGACGCCGATCCGACTGCGCGCCCCGGTGAGTGGCCGCCACTGGCGTTGGCTTCCCGGACGCCATCGGAACTGCAGCCGTTCATGCCGCTCGCCGAAGCCGGCCGGCCATATCCGCTGCCGGACACCACGCGGCCAGTGCTGATTTCCGGTAACGCAGGCACGGCTGCCTCATCCTCGCCATACATAGCCAGGCACGCATCCACCTTGCGCGACACGCCACCGAAAAGTGAGAGGGAGGACAGCGGCAGCGCCGACAGCGACCCGGGCGACAAGGACAGCGATGCCGAGCAGGCTTCGCTTGGCGACAAGGACAGTGATGGCGATGACAGCGGTCGCGCCGACTCTGTCGTCGGCGAGCGGGACGATGCCGGGGAGAACGGCGCCGCACCGTGCTTTACAGGGCACGCCACCCAAGGCGCGGTCCAGCAGGACAATACCACCCCTGACGATGGCGACGCCGACAGCGATGCCGACATCGACGATCTGCTCGCCAGGGTCCAGCCGGGTGCCCAGGCCAGCGCCACAAATGACCGGCCCGCATCAAGCGCTGCCGCATCCTCCGCCTTCACCGGCGCCAACCAGATCCCGCCCGGTCAGATCGTCATCGGCAAGTTCCTCGCCAGCGGCGCCTTCGGCATGGTGTATCGGGGCACCTGGGGCGACATTGACGTGGCGCTGAAGAAGATCGACTACGAGCATGCCCGCCAGCGCCTGGAGCTCAGTCCCGAGGAAGTCGCCGAAGCACTCGAATGGGAAGTAGCCCGTCTGGCCACCACCCACCATCCCAACCTGGTCCAGTTCCACGGCATCTGCCATAAGGAGGGCGCGCCTTATCTGGTTCTGGAGTTCTGCCATAACGGCAGCCTGCAGGGCGCGCTGCGCAAGGGCGTCGACGGCGGACCGATTCCCGTATCCCGCCTGTGGCAATGGATGATGGAAATCAGCCAGGCGCTGGCGTATCTGCACAACCAGGGCATGCTGCACCGTGATCTGAAAGCAGAGAACGTGCTGATCGACCAGTACGGCCGCGCCAGGCTGGCCGATCTCGGCGTGGCCCAGGTCGATGCCCTGCTTGCCTCGACCGAGGCACACGCGGTCAATCAAGGCTTGCAGGACATGGACTTCATCGCGCCGGAAAACGTTGGCGCCGGCCGCAACCGCCATAGCAGCAAGGCCACCGACATCTATGCGCTGGGGGTCGTGTTCTGGCAGATGGTCAGCCGCGGCGACCGACCCACTCCGTGGCAGGACGTGGCCAGGCAGGACCCGGAGTACCGCGCCATCAAAAAGGGCGAACGAATGCCCATGCCAGACGACTGCCCGCCCCTGTTCCGCAAACTTATCCGCGCCTGCTGGCATGCCGACCCGGCAAAGCGTGCCGGCATCGCCGAGGTGCTCAAGCAACTGCAGGACATGGCCCCCGCCATGCATCCGGAGCATGCGCTGGTGGGCCTGACCTGGCACCTGGAGCAGGCCCTGCATGCAAGGCGCGAGGATGCGCGGCATTACGTACCCAGCCAGTTCACGCTGCAGCCCATCGAAGGTTCGATCGAAGCGTATTGGGAACGGTTCGAGCAGGATGGCGGCAAGGGCGAAATGCACAATCCGCCGCGGATGCTGCAAGGGGTGCTGGAGGACTTCATGGCCGAGCCGGGCGGCGGTGCGTTGCTGCTGCTGGGCGAGGGTGGCCTGGGCAAGACGCTCAGCACCTACGTTCTGGCCGATCGAATCCAGCAGCAGTGGTGGCTGTATTTCGCCGATCCCGGCAAGCATCCGAAGCCGAAAACCATCCCGGTCTTCATCCGCAGCCATGTGTCGGCCTGGACCTATGCCGGGCTGAAGAATGCCTGCACCAACATTCTTGGCTCCGACAGCTTGCGGTCCCGCGCAGTCACGCCGCTGGTGTTCGTCGATGGCTACGATGAATGCCGCTTCGATGACAATGCCCCCGGCAATCTGGCCCTGCACCTGGGGCTGCCAGCCGACGCCAGGCTTATCGTCACCTGCCGCCCCGACACCGTGCCGCAAGACCAGCAGCAAGAACGCTTTGCCTTCGAAAGCAGGCTGCAAAGCTGCCACTATCTGTCCTTCAACACCAGCCAGCTGCTGGCCTATCTGAAACAGCATCTGGCTTGGGATGAAGCGACCTATCGCGGCTATGAAGCCAAACTGCGCGCATCAGCCGACCTGCGCGCCGCGCTGCGCAATCCGTTTGTGCTTTATCTGCTGTGGCAAAGCTGGGAAACGGTCAGCAGGAAACCGCTGGAAGGACTGAGCCGCCCGGACATTTATGAAGGCTTCATCGAGCACATGGTCAATACCCGCCAGAACTTGCTGGAAGGCGAAGTGCTACAGACACTGCAATCGGGTCATGCCACGCTGCCGGCGAGCTTCCAGGCCTTTGCCAACCAGACGGCCCTGCTGGCAGCCGAAGGTCAGGGCACGATGCTTGCGCGGGCCGACGGGCACAAGACCGGCTCACCCTGGGCTGCTCTGGAAGCGTTGGCGCAAGAACAGGCGCAACAGGTCTACCGGGAGCGCCAGACCAGGCTGGAAGGTTTGAGCCCCGAAGCGAGAAAAGAACAGGCACGGCGCATGGTGCTGACCGAAGAAGACTACACGCGACTGCGCCAGCAGAAGGCAACGCAGTTCGCTGCCGCCCTGCCGCTGCGGCCGCGCGCCGGCGCCCTGGAATTCATTCACAAGTCCGTGTTTGAATATTGCCTGGCGCAGGGATTATTGGGCTTGCTGGAGGAGGGTGCAAAGCGTCTCACATTAGAGGCGCTGGAGGAGATGACGAACTGGATGAGGAAGTCCGCGCCGGAAGCGCTGCTGATGATGCGTGCGCCCATGGCGGCGCAAAGAGCGGCCGGAACCCCGGGCGCGGCCGAGCCGACGACAAGGCAACAAATTGCCGAGGCCAAATTGCTGGTCGCGATATCAAGGGTGCTGGTAGACCGCGAAATGTATGGGGATGCGTTGGATATGCAATTCCACCTGCTGGCAATTTGCAAAAAGATGTTCGGCCTGGAGCATGCCGATACCGCCCAGGCTTACTTCAACATAGGCATGTCGCTAGGGACGCAAGGCAAGATTGAGCAGGCGCTGGCGTACCACCACGAAGCGTTGACACTGCGAGAGAAAGTGGTCGGCAGCGAGCATCCCGACACCGCCGATTCGTGCAATTGGATTGCCGTCCTGCTAGCGGATCAAGGCAGGTATGACGAGGCGACGGGGTACTTCGAGCGGGCCTTGGCTACGCTCGCGAAGGTTCGCGGCAGCGACCATCCCGATATTGCCCCGAAATACATTAACTTTGGATTGCTGCTTTCGAACAAAGGCATGCATCAGAAGGCAATGGAATATTACCTGAAGGCGCTTGCGATCAAGGAGAAGGCTTTCGGTAGCGAGCATATCTCTTGCGCCACGATCTATAACAACATCGGTTCCCTCTATAGGGAGCAAGGCAAACTTGATGAGGCAAGGGTGGAATATGACAAGGCGTTAAAGATTCGCGAGAAGTGTCTTGGCAATAAGCATAGCGACACCGCCGTGTCGTATAACAATATTGGACACCTGCTACAGGAACAAGGCAAGCCTGAGGAGGCTTTGGAAAAATTCCGTAGTGCGTTGACTATCCAGGAACAGGTATTCGGCGTCGACCATCCCACCACCGCCACTTATTACGGCAACATTGGCTCTGTGCAGCAATCTCTGGGCAAGCATGAGCAGGCGCTGGAGGAACACAGCAAGGCATTGGCTATCCGTCTGAAGGTTTTCGGCAGCGAGCATCCCGACATTGCCCTGTCATACAGCCTCATCGCCAGATCGCTACAAGAGCAAGACAAGCACGATCAGGCGCTGGAGTATTACCGCAAGGCGCTCGATATCCGCCAGACGGTTTTCGGCCGCCAGCATCCCGACACTGCACACTCGCTTTACAATATTGGCGCCCGGCTGAGATCACAAGGCAGCTATGATCAGGCAATGAGGCACTTTCAAGAGGCGCGGGAGATCCAGGAACAAGTCCTCGGCGAGGAGCATACCGACACCGCCAACACCTACGAATTCATCGGCATGCTGCTGGATGATCAAGGCAGGTTTGACGAGGCGAGAAAATACTACGACAAGACCCTGGCCATTAGTGAGAAGGTATACGGCGTCTGGCACGCCACGACCGCCGATGCCTACAATAACATCGCCGTCCTGCTCATGAAGCAAGGCAGCCATGACGAGGCAATGAAGTTCCACGTCAAGGCGCTGGCCATTCGCAAGAATGTGCTGGGCGCCTGGCATACCAATACCGCCATGTCATACAACAACATTGGCTCGCTGCTGAAGGCGCAGGGGGCGCATGAGGCGGCAATGGAGAACTACCGCGATGCGCTGGCGATTTACGAAAAAGTTTGCGGCAGCGAGCATTCCAATACTGCCCGGTCGCATAACAACATTGGCCTCCTGCATCTGAAGCTGGGCAATTATGAGCAGGCAAAAGAGTCGCTCGGCAGGGCATTGACGCTGCGCGAAAAGGCCTTGGGCAGCGAGCATATCGACACTGCCATGTCCCATAACAACCTTGCTTGCCTGCTACAGGAGATGGGCGAGCCTGAGCAAGCAGTCAAACACTTCGAGAGCGCGATTCCTGTCCAGGAAAAAGTGCTCGGCATGGAGCATATCGATATCGCCCGCACCTGCTCCAACATGGGCAATCTGCTCAAGGAGCTGGGCCGGTTCGACCAGGCACTGGTGTACTACCGCAAGGCATTGACAGTCCAGCAAAAGGTGTACGGCCCTGAACATGCCGAAACCGCCGCGAGCTATGGCTTGATTGCCTTGCTGCTACGGGATCAAGGAAATCATCAGCAAGCGCTGGCGAACGCCATCCAGGGGCTGGATATCGAGAAGAAGGTGTTTGGCGCCCGGCACCCCGACACCATCTACGCCTACTGGCTCGTCGGCGATCTGCTCCATGCTCTTGGCCGGTATCAGCAGTCGATGGAGACCTACCAGCGGGTGCTGGAAATTTGCGAAAAGGAGTTTGGCGCCAGGCATAACAATTGCGCCGCCTGCCACCACAAAATTGGCCATACACTCAAGTCCTTGAGGAGGAACCAGGAAGCGCTGGCACACCTTTGCATCGCGCTCTCAATTTGTGAGGAAGAGCTTGGCGCCAGGCACCCCGATATTGCTGCGTCCTGCAACGATATCGGCGAGACGCATCAAGCGTTGGGCGACCGGGCGCAGGCGCTCGCACACTACAGGAAAGCCCTGGACATCGCAGTCGAACACGCCGATCCCGCAGCCGAAAAGTACCGGCGCAATGTCCAGTCGATGCCGGAGTCACGACAGGATCACGACCACAGGGCGCACGACCACCAGGAGCACAATCATGAGGATGCCGGCGCCAGGGACACCGGCCACAAACGCTCTGCTCGCAAGAGTGTCGGCCGGACCGGTTTGAGCCCAAAGAATTCCAGCCGCAAGGACGCCGACCAAAAGAGTTCCGGTCGCAAGGGGCAGGGCAACAAGGATTCCGACAAGTGCGTGGTGTCCTGAATAAGCCAGGTGAGCTCAGGTTTGGTTTGCATTTGGAGCGCCTGACAAAAACTCGTCTGTCCAGCTGCGCCCGGCCATGCAACACGGTGGCCAGCGAATGCCTGGTATGCGGAATTTCCCGCTGGATCGCGGCGGGCGAGGGAACGCTTTCCTGCGAAAGGATACCGGCGTTGATCAGCGGGGTCATGCGGCTTCCTGATGAATGCCAAACGGTGGGCGCCTATCCTCGTTTGCCTGAACCCGCCCGTGAACTTTTTTAAAGGTCAGTGTTTGAAGGTCAGACTCGAGTCCGACGACTTCCACGACTTCCACCGTTACCGTTTTAACCTGGAAATGCCCGCCTCAGGCGGGTAGGGATTTGGCAACGTATTGGCCAAGCAAGCTACTGCACTGTTTGCCGGGACAAAGGCAATACCGGATATTTGGCTTCAGGCGTTTGAATTTTCCATGCCTATTCCCGCCCGGCCTCTCCCCTGAATTTGTAGTTCTTTGTCGGATACTCGATTAAATGGCGACGTCTTCCTCTGCTGCGAACAATGCAGCGATCCGCTCCTTCACCCCCACCGGCTAACCGTTGGACAATCCACACGTCAATCCATCCGCCCTCAGCGGGGTGCCTGTGCTGACCAGCTTGGCGAATCAAAAGACCTCAGTTCTGCAACAGTCTCAGCCGCCGGATCGGACTAACCGCCAGAACCCGCCGCCCGTCTCCAGCGGACCAAGCCTGGTAGCGCGGGCCGCGAGCGGACTTGACCCGTCCGTGCAGGGTAAACCCAGGCGTGCCTTCGTCCTCCCGAACCAGGGAAGGGAAAGCGAGAGCGAGTCCAGCGGCGAAGCCGATGGCGATAGCGAGCAGGGGCGACAACTGGACCACGGCGGGCTGGGCGCACAGACCACGTTCACTGGGGAAGAAGGCAGCGCCGACAGCGACCTGGGCGCTGAGGCGAGCGATGCCGAAGACAGCGGCAGCGTTAAAGGCGTTGGCAGCTGCCGGCCAGAAGCCGGCCGCCAGCACAGGGAGGCATCAGCCCTGCGCCACCCAGTCCCCCGACTTCCCGCCATGTTTCTCCAGCACCTTCACATCCGTCATCACCATCCCTCTGTCCACGGCCTTGCACATATCGTAAATGGTCAGGAGGCCCACCTGCACCGCGGTCAGGGCTTCCATTTCCACGCCGGTCTTGCCGGTGGTTTCCACCCGGGCAGTGCACAGCACCTGGTTGCGGCCTTCGTCCGGCGCGAAGTCGACCGTCACGCGGGTCAGCGCCAGCGGGTGGCAGAGCGGGATCAGGTCGCTGGTTTTCTTCGCGGCCATGATGGCGGCGATGCGGGCGATACCCAGCACGTCGCCTTTCTTGGCGGTGCCCGACAGGATCTGCGCCAGGGTTTCCGGGCGCATCCTGATCACGCCGGAGGCGAGCGCGATGCGGCGGGTGTCGGCCTTGGCGCCGACGTCGACCATGTGGGCCTGGCCGGCGGCGTCGAAATGGGTGAGGGCGTTGGCGGCTGCTTCTTGGTCGTGGCTCATGGTGATGGAATGCTTGGGAGAGTGGGGTGGTTGAACGTTGCCGGGCGGGGGGTATCATAGCACCGTGCATTGTTCCCCAAATCCCGACCATTCATGTCCATTCGACTACGCATCTCGGCCCTTGCCGCGGCTTTCCTGATTTCCGCCCAGTCGCTGCTGGCGCCGGCTGCAGCGCAGAACCTGCCCAATCTCGGCGGCAGCGAGCGCGAGGATCTGTCGCCCATCATGGAGCGCAAGCTGGGCGAGCAGATCATGCGCGACATCCGCCGCGACCGCGACTACCTGAACGACGCGCCGACGCTGGAATACCTGAACGGTTTCGGCAACGGCCTGGTGGCGGCGCGGCCGGAAGTGCGCGGCGAGGCCGGCTACGACTTTTTCTTCTTCCCGGTGCGCGATCCCTCCCTGAATGCCTTCGCGCTGCCCGGCGGCTTCATCGGCGTGCATTCGGGGCTGCTGCTGGCCGCGCAGAGCGAGTCGGAACTGGCTTCGGTGCTGGCGCACGAGATCGGCCATGTGTCGCAGCGGCATATCGCCCGCATGCTGGGCAACCAGAAGCAGGACATGCTGGTGCCGCTGGCGGCCATGGTGCTGGGCGCGCTGGCGGCCAGCAAGAGCCCCGACCTGGCGATGGCGTCGATGATGGGCGGGCAGGGCTATGCGATCCAGCGCCAGCTCAATTTCAGCCGCGACGCCGAGCGCGAGGCCGACCGCGTCGGCCTGCAGATCCTGGGCGAGGGCGGCTTCGACACCTCGGGCATGGTGGCATTCTTCGGCCGGCTGCAGAACGCCAGCCGCAACTACGGCGACGGCGCGCCGGCCTACCTGCAGTCGCATCCGCTGACCACCGAGCGGATCGCCGACATCCAGTCCCGCATCCGCGACCAGCGCTACAAGCAGCGCGCCGACAGCATCGAGTTCCAGCTGATCCGGGCCCGTGTAAGGGTGCTGCAGGACCTGTCGTCCCAGGGCCTGCGCGACAGCACGGTGACCTTCGAGAACCAGCTGCTGCTGAAGAGCCGGGTGCAGACCGCGGCCGCGAAATACGGCCTGGCAATGATTGCGCTGCGCCAGGACGATCCGAAGAAGGCGCTGGCGCTGGTGGAGGAGGCCAGGACCGCGGCGCTGAAGGAAAGCGCACCTATCCTGGCGCTGGAGATCGAGGCCAGGATGGCGGCCGGCCAGCCGGCCGAAGCGCTGAAGCAGGCGCAGGCGGCGCGTTCGGCCTTCCCGGTTTCGCGCGGCTTCGCGATGCAGTATGCCGACGCCCTGATCGCCTCCGGCCGCAACGATGACGCGGTAAGCTTCCTGCGCGACCAGGCGCAGCTCTACCGTTCGGACATCGAGGTACAGGATCACCTGGCCAGGGCTTATTCCGCGCAGGGCAGGCAGGCGCTGCAGCATCTGGCGCTGGCCGAGTCCTATGCGTTGAAGGGCGCGCTGCCGGCGGCGCTGGACCAGCTGCAGATCGCGCGGCGCGCCTCCGACGCCTCGTTCTACGACCAGTCCATCATCGATGCGCGGGAGCGGGAGTTCCAGGAACGGCGGCGCGAGGAGCTGAAGGAAAGCAAGGACGCGCGCAAGCCCTGACGTTGCTTTTGCTGCGCGTCAGCCGCGCGGCTGCGGCACGAAGCCGAAGCGCTGCGCCAGCGCACCGCTGTCGATGCGCTGTACCGGCAGTTCGCGGCCCTGGTGCCGCATCGCCATGGCGGCCGGCGCGGCTTCGGTCAGCCAACTCATCAGCCTGTCGTCCGAAGCCGGCGCGCCATCGATGGACAGCGCGCCGGTGCACTGGGCCAGGTCGCGGTCGTCCAGCAGCGCCACCTTGTCGCCGCCTTGCAGGATCAGCTGGCCGCGCTCGGTCATGTAAGCCTGGTCGATTCCGGCCAGCGCCTCGCCGGTCTGCAGCAGGAAGCCCTGCGCCGGGTCGGTGCGGGCGATGTAGGGCGTTGCTTCCAGGTCCACGTACACCCGCTGCGGCCCGTTCTGGAAATACCAGCGGCCTTCCTCGTCATGCGCATAGTTGCGGTTGATGAAGTTCAGCAGGGCGGCATTGGCGATGCGGTCGCCGGCGCGGCCGGCCTGCTGCGCCGCCTCGTCGCGCATGCGCCAGCCGCCTCGCGCATCCAGCGCCAGCCAGCCGTAGCAATGGGGAACGTTGGGCCACTTGGCCATGGCCTGCTTGACGACTTCATCCATGATGGCTGCTCTCTTTCATGATCGGAAACGATGACGTCATACTAGCGCCGGCCGCTGTTAGCCGGCTTGCGCGTCGTCACCTTCGAGAAAGCGCACGATGCGGCGCGGCAGCCAGCTGTTGGCGCCGGGCGCGGCGCCCGTGGCGAAACCCACGTGCCCGCCTTCGCGCGGATATTCCAGCCTGACCGCGGGCGAAGCCTGCTGCGGCAGGTGGCGGGCCGGCAGGAAGGGGTCGTTCTGGGCATTGAGCACCAGGGTGCGCACCGTGATGTCGTTCAGCACATGGCGCGCGCTGGCGCGGTGCCAGTAGTCGTCGGTGTCGCGGTAGCCGTGCAGCGGCGCAGTGACAACATTGTCGAATTCATACAGGTTGCGCGCGGCCAGCATCCGGGCGCGGTCGAACAGGCCGGGAAACTGGTCCAGCTTCTGCAGGCACTTGGGCTTCAAGGTCTGCAGGAATACCCGGGTGTAGATCATGTTCAGCCCCGACGACAGCGCCGCGCCGCCGCCGGCCAGGTCGAGCGGCGCCGACACCGCGCAGGCGGCGTCGACAAAGCCCGCCGCCTGCTGCGATTCGCCCAGCCAGCGCAGCAGCGCATTGCCGCCGAGCGACACGCCGACCGCATACAGCCGGCCGGCGGCAAGCGTCGCGGGCGTGTCCTTCAGGCGGCGCAGGATCCAGTCCAGTTCGCCGGCGTCGCCGGAATGGTAGAAGCGCGGCCCCCGGTTCAGTTCGCCCGAGCAGCCGCGGAAATGCGGAATCGCGCCCGACCAGCCGAGTTCGGCCGCATAGGCCATCAGCTCGCGCGCATAGTGGCTGTCGGACGAGCCTTCCAGCCCGTGGAACAGCACCACCAGCGGCTTGCCGGGCTGGCCGTCGAGGAAGTCGACGTCGATGAAGTCGCCGTCCGGCGCATCCCAGCGTTCGCGCCGCATCGAAACAACCGGCTTGGCGATCATGGTGGCCGGGTAGATGGTCTGCAGGTGGCCGCCGGGCAGCCAGCGTGGCGCGCGGTAATCCATTGCCGCCATCAGTGCAGTACGGTGCCGGGCGGCTGGTGCGACGGCGCCGGACCGGGCGCGACCGACGCATGGTGGATCACGATGCGCCAGCCCTGCGGCGTTTTCAGGAAGACGTTGGTGGCGATGATGTGCAAGTCCGGCTGGCGGCCTTCGCTGCGGTGGATTTCCTCGACGATGCTGTGCACCGCGGTCAGCATGTTGTGGGTTTCATGCAGGCGGGACACGCTGATGTGCACCGCGCCGCGCTCGAACACCGCTTCCCAGGAAGCGCGGATGGCGGCATGGCCGATCAGCCGGCCGCCGCCCGGATGCACGCAGACGATCTCGTCATCGTCGGCCCATAGCGCCATCAGCGCCTGGATGTCGGCGCGGGCAATGGCGTCGTAGAACGCGGCTTCCGCGTCCACCGCCGTGCCCATGCTCTTGTTGGTCTTGGGCATCGATGCCTCAGTGGCCGTGATGCACCGCGCCGGGCTTCAAGCGATAGACCGTGCCGCAGTAAGGGCATTTGCCTTCGCCCTTGTTGCCCAGGTCGATGAACACCCGCGGGTGGGACGACCAGATCGGCATGGACGGGTTGGGGCAGAAGGCCGGCAGGTCCGGTCCATCCAGTTCGACGTAACTCATTTGTTGATGCGATTCGTTCATTGCATGTTTTCCGTTTTGTTTAAACCAGGGTCAGCCAGTGCCGGTACTGCGGCGCGCGGCCGGCCACCACGTCGAAGAACAGCGACTGCAGCTTCTCGGTGATGGGGCCGCGATGGCCGGCGCCGATCTGGCGGTTGTCGAGTTCGCGGATCGGCGTGATCTCGGCCGCGGTGCCGGTGAAGAAGGCTTCGTCGCAGCAGTACATTTCGTCACGGGTGATGCGTTTTTCAATGACTTCGATGCCGATGTCGCGCGCCATCGTCAGCACCGCGTCGCGGGTGATGCCGTCCAGGCAGGAAGCCAGGTCGGGCGTGTAGAGCTTGCCGTTGCGGATCACGAACACGTTCTCGCCCGAGCCTTCGGACACATAGCCGTCGGTGTCGAGCAGCAGCGCCTCGTCGTAGCCGTCGGCCAGCGCTTCCTGGTTGGCCAGGATCGAGTTGATGTAATAGCCGCAGGCCTTGGCCCGCACCAGCGACACGTTCACATGGTGGCGCGAGAAGGAGGAGGTCTTGACCCGGATGCCCTTGGTGATGCCTTCCTCGCCGAGGTAGGCGCCCCAGGGCCAGGCGGCGATCGCCACGTGGATGGTGTTGCCGCGGGCCGACACGCCCATCTTTTCCGAGCCGATCCAGACCAGCGGGCGCAGGTAGCAGGATTCGAGCTTATTGGCGCGCACGACTTCCTTCTGCGCGGCCATGATGGTTTCCATGTCGTAGGGAATGTCCATCTGGAAGATCTTGGCCGAGTTGAACAGGCGCTGGGTGTGTTCCTTCAGGCGGAAGATCGCGGTGCCTTCCGGCGTCTGGTAGGCGCGCACGCCTTCGAAAACGCCCATGCCGTAGTGCAGCGTGTGTGTCAGCACATGGATGGTGGCGTCGCGCCATTCCACCAGTGCGCCATCCTTCCAGATTTTCCCGTCGCGGTCGGCCATGGACATGTTGTCTTCTCCAGATTGTTAGGCAAAACGCGATTTTAACGGATTAGGCAGGTAAAAAAGTTAGACGGTAAAATGCTGTCGGAACAATCTGTTTCTAAACGTTAATCCTCCTCCTGTGCGGCCAACAGTTGCCGACGCCGGAAAACCCGCATCCCAGCCCAGGCATTCCGACCGAAAATAATGAGTGAAATCATGCTTCCGACCTATGACGATGTCGTCGCCGCCGCGGCGCGCATTGCCGGCCAGGCGCACCGCACGCCGGTGCTGACTTCCCGCATCGCCGACGAGGAAACCGGCGCGCAACTGTTCTTCAAGTGCGAAAACCTGCAGCGCATGGGCGCCTTCAAGTTTCGCGGCGCCTACAACGCGCTGGCGAAATTCGATGCGGCGCAGCGCCGCGCCGGCGTCGTGGCCTTTTCCTCGGGCAACCACGCGCAGGCGGTCGCGCTGTCGGCCAGGCTTTTGGGCATGCCGGCCACCATCGTGATGCCGCAGGACGCGCCGGCGTCGAAGATCGCCGCCACCCGCGGCTATGGCGCGCAGGTCGTCACCTATGACCGCTACACCGAAGACCGCGAGCAGATCGGGCGCGACCTCGCCGAGCGCCACGGCTACACCCTGGTGCCGCCCTATGATCATGCCGACGTGATCGCCGGCCAGGGCACCGCGGCCAAGGAACTGTTCGAGGAGGTCGGTCCGCTGGATGCCTTCTTCGTCTGCCTCGGCGGCGGCGGCCTGCTGTCCGGCTCGGCGCTCGCCACCCGCGCGCTGTCGCCGCAATGCCAGCTCTACGGCGTCGAGCCGGAAGCCGGCAACGATGGCCAGCAGTCCTTCCGCAGCGGCGCCATCGTCCATATCGACACGCCGCGCACCATCGCCGACGGCGCCCAGACCCAGCACCTCGGCCAACTGACCTTTCCCATCATCCGGCGCGACGTCGACGACATCCTGACCGTCAGCGACGCCGAACTGGTGGAGGCAATGCGCTTCTTCGCCTCGCGCATGAAGCTGGTGACCGAGCCGACCGGCTGCCTCGGCTTTGCCGCGGCGCGCGCGATGAAGGACCAGCTGAAGGGCAAGCGTGTCGGCGTGCTGATCAGCGGCGGCAATGTGGACATCGACCGCTATGCCGCGCTGCTCGCCGGGCAGGGAGGGTAGGGTGCAATGCCCGAAGGGCACTGCGCCGGAGGACGGAGCGACAACGCAAGCCTGACCCCGACTTGATCCTTGATCGACCATGGCGGAATTCCCCTGCGGGGTATTCCGCTCTACGTGATACGCCGTAACTTATTTTTCCAACCTATTCCTGAACCCGAAAGGCGCGGCGGCCCGACCCGGCCGCCGGCGCAAGCACCATGAAGCAGATGCAAGGCAGTCCCTCGTCACCCTCCCAGCCCGACCCCCTGGCGCCGCACGATCCGGAAAAGGTCGCCTTCCGCGAGGCGGTGCGCGCCAGCGCGCCCGCCATGCCCGGCATTTTCGCCTGGGGCGTGGTGGCCGGCATGGCAATGATGCAGTCGGGGCTGACGCTGTGGCAGGCGCTGGGCATGACCTTCATCGTCTTCGCCGGCTCGGCCCAGCTGGCGGCGCTGCCGCTGATGGCCGCCAATGCGCCGGCCGTACTGGTGTTCCTGACCGGCTTGGTGGTGAACCTGCGCTTCGTGATCTTCGCCGCCAGCCTGGGACCGCATTTCGCGCACCTGCCCTGGCGGCAGAGGCTGTTCTACGGTTATCTCAACAATGACCTGATGATGGGATTCTTCCCGCAGCGCTTTCCGGCCTATACCGTCGCCCACACCAGCGGCAAGGTGGGCTATTTCGCCGGCGTGTGCTATCCGAACTGGCTCACGTGGCAGGCCGGCTCGGTGGCCGGCATCCTGCTGGCCAGCCAGGTGCCGGCTTCCTGGGGCGTGGGCTTCGCAGGCACGCTGGCGCTGCTGGCGGTGATGATTCCGCTGGTGGTGAACGCGGCCGCGCTGGGCGGCGTGATCGTCGCCGGCGCGGTTGGCGTGGCCGCCTACGGCCTGCCCTACAAGCTGGGCATGCTGCTGGCGCTGCTGGCCGGCATGGCGACCGCGTCGGCCATCGACATGCTCAGGGAAAGAAAGGCGCAGGCATGAACGCCGCCGACATCTGGCTGACCATCGCGCTGCTGGCGCTGGCCACCGTACTGACCCGCTCCTCCTTCTTCATGCTGGCCTCGACCCGCATGCCGGCCCGCCTGCAGCAGGCGCTGCGCTATGCGCCGGCGGCGGCGCTGGCCGCCATCGTGCTGCCCGACCTCGTGCTCAACGGCGGCGGCGCCGTCACGGCGATCGACTGGACCAATCCGCGCCTGCTGGCGGGCGCCGGCGCGACCCTGTTCTTCCTCGCCACCCGCCACCTGCTGGGCACCATCGTGGTGGGCATGGTGTTGTTTACCGCGATACGGATGCTCTGACTTCAGGGGAAGCCGCAACCGGGTAGGTTGCATCCAGTTTTTAGCATGCAAGCACGAAGTTGCAGTTGCAGTTGCAGTTGCAGTTGCAGTTGCAGTTGCAGTTGCAGTTGCAGTTGCAGTTGCAGTTGCCGTTGCTTCTGCTTTTGAAGTTGCCGTTGCAGTGAAGTCCCGTTGAGCGCGCCGTGTCAGCGGTGCCCGGAGCGGGAAAAGGTGCGGCGTCTGTCTGAGCCAAGCTTTGCTTGGCGAGTTTAGCCGCGCCCCGCTCTGGGTACCGCTGACACGGGGACCCCCGCGCAGCGGGGGCGCGATCATCGGGTCGCCTTTTTTGGTTACTTTTTTGGCGAAGCAAAAAAGTGACCCGGCCGCCGGGACGGACTCCCGGCTTGTCTCCACGACAGTGCAGCCGCATTGCGTCACCCGGCAACGCCCGGGCAGCACTGTCGGTGTTGTTGTTGACGTTGACGTTCGTATTGAAACTTCAAACTTCAAACTTCAAAAGCAACTGCTGCTTCGCAGTGACGTCTTTACGGCGGGTGAAACAACACCACCTCACTATCGTCATGACCAGGCCGGGAGTTCGCCCCGGCAGGCGACCTACTTTTTTTGCTTCGCCAAAAACTGGACTTTGTCCATTTTTCCACAGCGGGTAAGCCCGAAGAGTTCTACCATGAAGCACCGACTCCGCAACGAGAGGTGCATCATGCCATCGTTCCCCGAGCTTACCGATTGCAGTTTAGTATTCCGTCCCCTGTTTTCCAAGCGGGTATGGCACTCCGTTCAGATCCTGATCAAGGGGGCCATCCTTGCTGTGGGTTCGCGCACCGTGACGGCCATCCTGCGCGTCATGGGCCTGTCTGAAGACCAACAGTTCCAACGCTTCCATCGGGTGCTCAATCGCAACACATGGTCGACCCTGCAGGCAAGCCGGCGTTTGCTCATGGCACTCATCGACGCCTTCGCTCCCTTGGGCCCTCTGGTCATGGCGCTGGACGATACCATCGAGCGCCGGCGCGGCGCCAGGATTGCCGCTCGTGGCATCTACCGCGACCCGGTCTGGTCCAGCCACAGCAATGTCGTCAAGACCAGCGGCCTGCGATGGCTTTGCCTGATGCTGGTGGTGCCCATTCCCTGGGCACAGCGTCATTGGGCCTTGCCCTTCTGTTGCGCTCTGACGCCCTCGGCGCGCTACTACGCCAACCGCCGTCGCCAGCCGGTCACGCTGACGGACCGAGCCCGTCAGATGCTGCGCCAGGTGCATCGCTGGCTGCCCGATCGGCGCATCGTGGTTGTGGCCGACAACAGCTTCTCGGTGCTTCATCTGCTTGCCGCGGTGCGGCGCGACGTGACCATGGTCACGCGCCTGCGACTCGATGCAGCCTTGTACGAACCGGCGCCTGCGCGGGTGCCCGGCACGCGCGGGCGGCCACGGCTCGTCGGCCATGCACTGCCGAAGTTGCAGCAGGTGCTGGATGCCGCAGATACGCAATGGAAAGCCATCACGCTGGCTTATTGGTACGGGCACACGCACAAGCGGCTTGACGTGGCCACCGGCACCGCCCTGTGGTACCACGGTGGCGCGCCGGCAGTGCCCCTGCGCTGGGTGCTGGTACGCGACCCTATGAAGCAACTCAAGACCCAGGCCTTTCTCTGCACCGACCAGAAGGCCAGTGCGCCGCAGATCCTGAACTGGTTCGTCAAGCGCTGGCAGATCGAAGTGACCTTCGAAGAAGCACGTGCCCATCTGGGCGTGCAAACCCAGCGGCAATGGTCTGACCGCGCCATTGCCCGGGCTACGCCCGCCATCCTGGGCCTGTACTCGGTGGTGACGTTGCTGGCAAGTCAACTGCTGACATCACAAGTCATCACGGTTCGTCAGGCAGCCTGGTATCGCAAGGAGTGCGCCACCTTCTCCGACACCATTGCCATGGTACGGCGATGGCTGTGGCAAGCCGATCATTTAGCGATCTCTGAAAAACCACCAGACATGATAAAAATCCCGACGGATTTGTTTCTGCGCCTGACTGATACGCTCAGTTACGCCGCTTGAATGGACAAAGTCCAGCAAAAAAAGTAGGCAAAAAAAGGCGACCCGGTGATCGCGCCCCGCTGCGCGGGGTCCCCGTGCCGTCGATGCATGGAGCGGGGCGCGGCTAAACTCGCCAAGCAAAGCTTGGCTCAGACAGACGCCGCACCTTTTCCCGCTCCATGCACCGACGTCACGGCGCGCTCAACGGGATTTAAAAGCAACTGCAACTGCAACTGCAACTGCAACTGCAACTGCAACTGCAACGGCAACGGCAACGGCAACGGCAACGGCAACGGCAACGGCAACGGCAACGGCAACGGCAACGGCAACGGCAACTGCAACTGCAACTGCAACGGCAACTGCAACTGCAACTGCAACGGCAACGGCAACGGCAACTGCAACGGCAACGGCAACGGCAACTGCAACTGCAACTGCAACTGCAACTGCAACTGCAACTGCAACTGCAACGGCAACCGGAACCGGAACCGGTCGAAGTACGCACCGCAGAGCCCAACCAGTATGAAAACCTTCTTAACAGAAAGGCAAGAAAGAACCCGCGTATTGCTTGCCCAAAACGGCTTTTCGCCCAGTTGCGCTGGTATAGAATACGGCTCTTTCAATTTCATCATCACTGCCGCCATGCAATTCAACCGTTTCGCCGACCTGGTACAGCAGGGTCAACTCAAGGGCAAGCGCGTGTTCATCCGCGCCGATCTCAACGTGCCGCAGGATGACGCCGGCAACATCACTGAAGACACCCGCATCCGGGCTTCGGTGCCGGCGATCCGCCAGGCGCTCGATGCCGGCGCAGCGGTGATGGTGACCTCCCACCTGGGCCGACCGACCGAGGGCGCGTTCAAGCCGGAAGACACGCTGGCGCCGATCGCCGAGCGCCTGTCCGCGCTGCTGGGCCAGAAGGTGGAACTGAAGCAGAACTGGGTCGATGGCGTCGATGTCGCGCCGGGCCAAGTGGTGCTGCTGGAAAACTGCCGGGTCAATCCGGGCGAAAAGAAGAACAGCGACGAGCTCGCGCAGAAGATGGCACGGCTCTGCGACGTGTATGTCAATGACGCGTTCGGCACCGCCCACCGCGCCGAAGCCACCACCCACGGCATCGCCAAATATGCGCCCGTCGCCTGCGCCGGTCCGCTGCTGACCGCCGAACTCGACGCGCTCGGCCGCGCGCTGCATCAGCCGGCCCGTCCGCTGGTAGCCATCGTCGCCGGCTCCAAGGTCTCGACCAAGCTGACCATCCTGAAAACCCTGGCCGAGAAGGTCGACAACCTGATCGTCGGCGGCGGCATCGCCAACACCTTCATGCTGGCCGCCGGCCTGAAAATCGGCAAGTCGCTGGCCGAGCCCGACCTGGTCGACGGCGCGAAAGACATCATCGCGATGATGTCGCAGCGCGGCGCCTCGGTGCCGATCCCGGTGGACGTGGTCTGCGCCAAGGAATTCGCCGCCACCGCCGCCGCCACCGTCAAGGACGTGGCCGACGTGGCCGACGACGACATGATCCTGGACATCGGCCCGAAAACCGCCGAAATGCTGGCCAAGCAGATCGCCAGCGCCGGCACGGTGGTCTGGAACGGCCCGGTAGGCGTGTTCGAGTTCGACCAGTTCGGCGAAGGCACCAAAACCCTGGCGATGGCGATTGCCAACTCCAAGGCATTTTCGATCGCCGGCGGCGGCGACACCCTGGCCGCCATTGCCAAATACGATATTGCCGAAAAGATAGGTTATATTTCGACCGGCGGCGGCGCCTTCCTGGAGTTCCTGGAAGGCAAGACCTTGCCCGCGGTCGACATCCTGCAGCAGCGGGCTGCAGACAAGTCTTGAGCACCGCCCCCGCATTCGGCCGCCGGCGGCCGCGCCAGCCGGCGCAGGCCGCGCGCCCGGTCGTTCCAACCCAGGAAGGCAAGATGCAAAGAGCCACCAAGATCGTCGCCACCATCGGACCCGCTTCCAGCGACCCGGAAACCCTGACCCGGATGATCCATGCCGGCGTCGATGTCGTGCGCCTGAACTTCTCGCATGGCAAGGGCGAGGACCATATCGAGCGGGCCGCGCTGGTGCGCCGCATCGCCGCCGACCTCGGCCGGGAAGTGGCCATCATGGCCGACCTGCAGGGTCCGAAGATCCGGGTCGGCAAGTTCGAGAACGGCAAGGTCACCCTGGTGCGCGGCGAGAAATTCATCCTCGACGCCGCCTGCGAGCTGGGCAACCAGCAGCAGGTCGGCCTGGACTACAAGGACCTGCCGCGCGACGTGCGCGCCGGCGACGTGCTGCTCCTGAACGACGGCCTGATCGTGCTGGTGGTCGACCGCGTCAGCGGCACCCAGGTCCACACCACGGTGCGCACCGGCGGCGAGCTGTCCAACAACAAGGGCATCAACCGCCAGGGCGGCGGGCTGACCGCGGCGGCGCTGACCTCCAAGGACATGGAGGACATCAAGACCGCGATGCGCTTCCAGGCCGACTACATCGCCGTGTCCTTCCCCAAGAGCGCCACCGACATGATCATGGCGCGCCAGCTGGCCAACATCGCCGGCGAGGAATTCACCCACAAGCCGCAGATGATCGCCAAGATCGAGCGCGCCGAAGCCATTCCGGCGCTGCAGGAAATCCTGGATGCGTCCGACGGCATCATGGTCGCCCGCGGCGACCTGGCGGTGGAAGTGGGCAATGCCGCGGTGCCGGCGCTGCAGAAGCGCATGATCCGCATGGCGCGCACCTCCAACAAGCTGGCCATCACCGCCACCCAGATGATGGAATCGATGGTCCAGAACCCGGTGCCGACCCGCGCCGAAGTCTCCGACGTGGCCAACGCGGTGCTGGACGGCACCGATGCGGTGATGACCTCGGCCGAGACCGCCGCCGGCCGCTATCCGGTGGAAACCGTGGAGGCGATGGCCGCGATCTGCATCGAGGCCGAGCACTCGGAAGACTTCCGCCTCGACGCCGACTTCCTCAACGTGACCTTCAGCCGCATCGACCAGTCGATCGCCTACGGCGCGCTGTTTACCGCCTACCACCTGCGGGTCAAGGCCATCGTGGCGCTGACCGAGTCGGGTTCCACCGCGCTCTGGATGAGCCGCCACAATATCGACGTGCCGATCTACGCGATGACGCCCAGCCTGGCCACCCAGCGCAAGGCGGTGCTGTACCGCAACGTCACCACCATGGCGCTGGCCCATTCCACCGACCGCGAGGCGGTGCTGAAAATGGCGCAGGACTTGTTGCTGGCCAAGGGCGTCGTCCAGCGTGGTGACATGATCGTCATCACCTGGGGCGAGCCCATGGGACAGGTTGGCGGTACGAACGCGCTCAACATCATGAAAATCGGCGACTACTAAATTTTTATACCAGGAGAATCCACATGCCTCTCGTATCCATGCGTCAATTGCTGGACCACGCCGCCGAAAACGGCTACGGTCTGCCCGCCTTCAACGTCAACAACCTCGAGCAGGTCAGCGCCATCATGGCCGCCGCCGATGAAGTCGGCGCGCCGGTGATCATGCAGGCCTCGGCCGGCGCCCGCAAATATGCCGGCGAAGCCTTCCTGCGCCACCTGATCTCGGCCGCGGTCGAGGCCTATCCGCATATCCCGGTGGTGATGCACCAGGACCACGGCCAGTCGCCGGCGGTCTGCATGGCCGCCATCAAGTCCGGCTTCACCTCGGTGATGATGGACGGCTCGCTGATGGAAGACGGCAAGTCGGTCGCCAGCTATGAGTACAACGTCGAGGTGTCGCGCAAGGTGGTCGAGTTCTCGCACGCCATCGGCGTCACGGTGGAAGCGGAGCTGGGCGTGCTCGGCTCGCTGGAAACCATGAAGGGCGACAAGGAAGACGGCCACGGCGCCGAAGGCACCATGACCCGCGAACAGCTGCTGACCGACGTCGGCCAGGCCGCCGACTTCGTGCGCCAGACCCAGTGCGACGCGCTGGCCATCGCGATCGGCACCTCGCACGGCGCCTACAAGTTCTCGCGCAAGCCGACCGGCGACATCCTGGCCATCGAGCGCATCAAGGAAATCCACGCCCGCATCCCCAACACCCACCTGGTGATGCACGGCTCGTCGTCGGTGCCGCAGGAACTGCTGGCCGAGATCCGCGAATTCGGCGGCGACATGAAGGAAACCTATGGCGTGCCGGTCGAGGAAATCCAGGAAGGCATCAAGCACGGCGTACGCAAGATCAACATCGACACCGATATCCGCCTGGCGATGACGGGCGCGATCCGCCGCTACCTGTCCGAGAATCCTTCCAAGTTCGACCCGCGCGACTACCTGAAGCCGGCCCGCGAAGCCGCGATGAAGGTCGTCAAGGCGCGCTACCTGTCGTTCGGCTGCGAAGGCCAGGCGGCGAAAATCAAGCCGGTTTCGTTGGAAAAAATGGCTGAGCGCTACAAAAAAGGCGAACTTTCCCAGATCGTGCAGTAAACTCCCTCCTTTGAAAAAATCCGCGTGCCTCCCGCACGCGGATTCTCCCTTTGTAGTGCATAGCGTTGGCGGCAGCAGCCGCCGGCGCGCTATTCCAGAGATTTCCCATGACCTCCAGTCTTTACCAATCCAGCATCGCTTCGCTGCCGCTGCTTGGCCGCGGCAAGGTCCGCGACAATTACGCTGTCGGCGACGACAAGATCCTCATCGTCACCAGCGACCGCCTGTCGGCCTTCGACGTAGTGATGCAGGAGCCGATCCCGGGCAAGGGCCGGGTGCTGAACCAGATGTCGGATTTCTGGTTCGAGAAGTTGAAGGACATCGTGCCCAACCACCTGACCGGCATCGCCCCGGAATCGGTGGTGGCGCCGGAGGAGGTCGAGCAGGTCCGCGGCCGCGCGGTGGTGGCCAAGAAATTGAAGCCCATCCTGGTCGAGGCAGTGGTGCGCGGCTACATCATCGGTTCCGGCTGGAAGGATTACCTGGCCAACGGCGCCGTCTGCGGCATTTCGCTGCCACCCGGCCTGCGCCAGGCCGACAAGCTGCCGCAGCCGATCTTCACGCCGGCCGCCAAGGCCGACCTCGGCGAGCATGACGAAAACATCAGCTTCGCCGAGATGGAGCGCCGCATCGGCGGCAAGCTGGCGCGCCAGATGCGCGACATCAGCATCCGCCTGTACCAGACCGCGGCCAACTACGCCGCCACCCGCGGCATCATCATCGCCGACACCAAGTTCGAATTCGGCCTGGACGACGACGGCGTGCTGCACCTGATGGACGAAGTCCTGACCGCCGATTCCTCCCGCTTCTGGCCGGCCGACTCCTATGAGCCGGGCAGCTCGCCGCCGTCCTTCGACAAGCAGTTCGTGCGCGACTACCTGGAAACCGTCTCCGGCTGGAACAAGACCGCGCCGGCGCCGCACCTGCCGGCCGACGTGATCGACAGGACCGGCGCCAAGTACCGCGAGGCGCTGGAGCGCCTGACCGGCGAAAAACTCAAGGACTGACGGAGAGCCCAGATGAGTGCTGATATCGCAAATGCCGCGCCGCTGGTCGGCGTGGTGATGGGTTCTTCCTCCGACTGGGACGTGATGCAGCATGCGGTGGCCATGTTGAAGGAATTCGGCGTGCCGCACGAGGCGCAGGTGATTTCCGCGCACCGCATGCCGGACCAGATGTTCGCCTATGCCGAGGCGGCCCGCTCGCGCGGTCTGCGCGCCATCATCGCCGGCGCCGGCGGCGCCGCCCACCTGCCGGGCATGATCGCGGCCAAGACCATCGTGCCGGTGCTGGGCGTGCCGGTGCCGTCGAAGTATCTGCGCGGCGAGGACTCGCTGCTGTCCATCGTGCAGATGCCCAAGGGCGTGCCGGTGTCGACCTTCGCCATCGGCGAGGCCGGCGCGGCCAATGCGGCGCTGACCGCCGTGGCCATGCTGGCCGCCACCGACGAAGCGCTGGCGGCCAAGCTGTTGGCCTTCCGCGAGCGGCAGACCCAGGCCGCGCTCGACATGACGCTGCCGACATGAACAAGCCATCCCTGACTGCCCCGGCCAATCCGTCCGCCGATCCGGCCACCTGGCTGGGCGTGATGGGCGGCGGCCAGCTCGGCCGCATGTTCGCCCATGCCGCCCAGGCCATGGGCTACAAGGTCGCGGTGCTGGAACCGGCGCCGCAATGCCCGGCCGGCCATGCCGCCGACCACCTGCTGTCGGCCGCCTACGACGATGCCGCCACGCTGGCCGAACTGGCCGAGCAGTGCAGCGCGGTCACCACCGAATTCGAGAATGTGCCGGCCGACAGCCTGGCCCTTCTTGCGCAGACCACCTTTGTCGCGCCGTCCGCCGCCTGCGTCTCGGTAGCCCAGGACCGGATGGCCGAGAAGCGCTTCTTCACCGAATGCGCCGCGCTGTCCGGCGTGCTGCCGGCGCCGCACCAGTTCATCAGCAGCGATGCCGATGTCGATGCGATTGCCGACACGCTGCTGCCCGGCATCCTGAAAACCGTGCGCATGGGCTACGACGGCAAGGGCCAGGTGCGCGTGGCCAGCCGCGAGGAGGCGCGCGCCGCCTTCGCCGGCATGGGCGGCGTGTCCTGCGTGCTGGAAAAGATGCTGCCGCTGGCCTATGAAGTCTCGGTGCTGGCAGCGCGCGGCGCCGATGGCGGTTCGGTGGTCTATCCGATCGCCGAGAACGTGCATCGCGACGGCATCCTGTTTTCCACCACGGTGCCCGGCCCGAACGTGTCCGCCGAGCGCGCCGCCCAGGCGCAGGCGGCGGCGCTGGCCATCATCGACCGGCTCGACTACGTCGGCGTGCTGTGCATCGAATTCTTCGTGCTGCAGGACGGTTCGCTGGTGGTCAATGAAATGGCGCCGCGGCCGCACAACAGCGGCCACTACACGATCGACGCCTGCGTCACCAGCCAGTTTGCGCAGCAGGTGCGGGCCATGGCGCGGCTGCCGCTGGGCGACGTGCGCCAGCATTCGCCGGCGGTGATGCTCAATATCCTGGGCGACATCTGGTTCGATGGCGACAGCGCCTGCGAGCCGGCCTGGGACCGGGTGCTGGCGCTGCCGGGCGCCAATCTGCACCTGTACGGCAAGGAAGAGGCAAGGCCGGGCCGCAAGATGGGCCATGTCACCTTCGTCGCGCCGACGCTGGAAGAGGCGCAGCGGCAGTTCCGCGCCGCCTGCGCCATCCTGCGGATAGACGCATGACCATCCGCCAGCCCGACCAGGCGGCGCTGGCCGAGGCCGCCGGCGCGCTGGAAGCCGGCCGCCTGGTCGCGTTTCCGACCGAAACCGTGTATGGGCTGGGCGCCGACGCGGAAAACCCGGCGGCGATTGCCGCCATCTACGCCGCCAAGGGCCGGCCTTCCAATCATCCGGTGATCGTGCACCTGGCGCCAGGCGCCGATATCGGCCGCTGGGCGCGCGAGATTCCGGACGCGGCGCACAAGCTGATCGCCGCCTTCTGGCCCGGCCCGCTGACCCTGATCCTGAAACGCGCTGCCCATGTGCCGGCGGCGGTGGCCGGCGGCCAGGACAGCGTCGGCCTGCGCTGCCCGTCGCATCCGGTGGCGCAGGCGCTGCTGAAGGCTTTCCGCCATGGCGAAGGCGGCCTGGCGGCGCCGTCGGCCAACCGCTTCGGCCATGTCAGCCCGACCACGGCGCAGCATGTGCAGGATGAATTCGGCGCCGGGCCGGACTCGCCGCTGGCCATGGTGCTGGATGGCGGCGCCAGCCAGGTGGGCATTGAATCGACCATCGTTGACCTGTCCCGCATGGACAGCCATGGGCCGGCATTGCTGCGGCCCGGACAGATCAGCGCGGAACAGATTGCAGCGGTGATCGGGCAATGGCCCGGCCTGGGCGGCGCCGATGCGCCGCGGGTATCGGGCGCGCTGGCGTCCCACTATGCGCCCCGCACGCCGGTGGTGCTGGTAGAGGGCGCGGCATTGCCGGCGCTGCTGGACGGGATGAAGGCGGCGGGCAAGCGGGCCGCCCTGATTCTGACTGAACCGGGAACTGCGGCGACGCCTGCGGGTTCCGCCATTGTGTTGCCGGCAGAGCCCGACGGCTATGCCCAGGGCCTGTATGCCGCGCTGCGAAGCATGGACAACGTCGGCGCCGACGTGATCCTGGTGCAGCGGCCGCCGCAGGACATCGCCTGGCTGGGTATCAACGACAGGCTGCGCCGCGCGGCCCACGGCGCGGAAAACACGCTCGACGCGCTAGGTTTGTAATCCCTGGGCGGGCAGGCCGTGCCGATGGCGTGGCCGGTTCAGCGCCCGCCGCTCTCCATCAGCCGTCCGCCATGAAACACCAGTCCCGGCTGAGGCGCGACGTCGCACTGCTCGACTTCACCGACAAAGATCACATGGTCGCCTTCCGGATAGCGGCTGCGGTTATGGCATTCGAACCAGGCGGAGACGCCCTTGAGGATGGGCAGGCCGGTGCGCGAGAGCGTGAATTCCACATCCTGGAAACGGTTCACGCCGCGCCGGGCGAACTGCTCGGCCAGATGCGCCTGGCTGGCTGACAGCACATTGATCACGTAATGGGAATTGTCGGTAAAGGCCGGCAGGGTGCTGGCTTCGTTCGACAGGCTCCAGAGCACCAGCGGCGGCGACAGCGACACCGAGTTGAATGAACTGGCGGTCAGGCCGATAAAACCGCCGTTGTCCATGCGGGTGGTGATGACGGTGACGCCGGTGGCGAACTGGGAAAGCGCCTGGCGAAAGTGCGCGGTATCGAATTCCGGCGACAGCGCCTGGGAAGTGGAAGAGGGCATTACAGGCCTGAAAGCGTTGAACAGGGCTAATTATGCCGAAAATCGGCCAACCATGAGGCGGGCAGTCTTTTTTTCCGTAGAATCGGCAGGTCCGAGCCATTGCCCGCCATCATGATCGCCTGTCCATCGTCACTATCACCGTCACCGCAGCCGCCCGGCTCCCTGTTCGACCTGCTTGCCCAGTACGCACGCAGCCAGCCGGCGGCCATTGCCTGCGCCTCCCGCTACCGGATGGCCAGCTATCGCAAGATATGGTCGAGAATCGAGCGCGCTACCGCCCGGCTTCAGGGCGATTGGCAGGTGACGCCGGGCGATGTCGTCGCCTATTGCGGCCAGGGCCATCCGGACGCGCTGGTGCTGTACCTCGCGCTGGTGCGCTGCGGCGCGCGCCTGTGGCCGTTGGAGCATCCGGACGCGCCGGTCGTGCTGGCCGATCATGGCGCCGGCCTGCCGCTGAAAATGGTGCTGTTCGATGACGATGGCGCGCAGCCGCGCACGTCGGCAACCGCGCTGCCGCTGTCCACCCTGATCGGCAGCCACTGTCCGCACGAGGCACGGGCGGTTGCCTTCGATCCGGCCGTTCCGAGCCTGCTTGCCATTGGTGAGGGCGGGGACTTCAGCCAGCACAGCCTGCTGCAGCTGCAGGCCGCCGCGCCATCCGGCCTGCACGAGGTGCATGGCCGCCTGTTCGACCAGGATGTACTGGGGCCGGTGGTGCTGCCCACCCTTGCCGCCGGCAAGACACTGGTTTTTCCATAGCGCCCGGCACGTTCTCGCCGACAGTTTTCGTTTTTCCGCCGTTGTCCGAGGGATGCATTCATTTATCGCCGTTACGTAGTGCGGAACGTAACCAAGCGGAATGGATATATGCGCAAATTTTTCTTTCGGATCCGGCAGATACTGTTCCTGGCCGGGATGGGTGCTGGTGTGGCTGCATGCGGCGGTAAGTTCGCTTCCACCGAGCAGCCGGTAAAGCAGGAACGTTGCGATGACTTGGCGCCCTCGTCCCAAGCGGCAGGCCGGACCAGGGTCAAACCCATCACTACAGTCGCCTGCACGGTCATGCGTGCGCTGGACTTGAGAAGCGCCATCATCCAGGTCAGCGTCGATGGCAGGCAGGCCTATTCCACTGCGCTGGGCGAATCCGCACCCGGCACGCCGGCCACAACCGCCATGCATTTCCGCAACGGCGCCGTCGCCATGACCTATATGGCCACGGTGCTGCTGCAACTGGTGGATGATGGCCGTCTCAGCCTCGGTGACAAGGTGGGCAAGTGGCTGCCCGGCTTGCCGGCCGCGGATCAAGTCACGCTGGAAATGCTGGTCAACAATACCTCCGGCTATCCGGACTATGTCGCCGATCCGGAATTCCTTGCCGCCACCAAGGCCGATCCACTGCGGGAATGGACCGCCGGCGGACTCATGTCCTATGCCTTCAACAAGGGCCTGATTTATCCGCCCGGCGCCAACTGGAATTATTCGCATACCAATTACCTCGTGCTTGCCGCCGTCATCGAAAAAGTGACTGGAAAGCCCCTGGCCGAGGTGCTGCGCGGGCGCATTCTCGATCCGCTGGGGCTGCGCAATACGGCAAGCTCGGTGCAGCCCGACATCCCCTCGCCGGTGTTGCGCGCCTATACCAGCGAGCGGGGCAGCTACGAGGAATCGACGTTCTGGAATCCGTCCTGGACCTTGCCGGCGGGCGCGGTGATGACCACCGACATCACCGACCTGCGCCTCAGCGCCGAAGCCATCATGCGCGGTACGCTGCTCTCGTCCAGGTCCTTTTCCATTCAGACCGATGGCCGCCTGGTCGGGTTTGGCGATGCGGCCGGCTGCCCGCCGGGCATCTGCAGGAAAAATACCGAAGCCGCGCATTACGGCATGGGCCTGCTGCTCAGCGGGCCATGGCTGATGCAAAGCCCCATGTTTGGCGGCTACAGCGCGTCCATCGGCATGCTGCCGGAGCGTGGCATCAGCATCGCGGTCGCTGCAACCCAGGGCCCGCAGGCCAATCCGGATCGCAATGGCAGCGAAGCACTGATGCTTGCGATTGCGCGCCAGGTGGCGCCGGACAGGCCGGTGCCGCTCTCCGCACTGGCTCGATGAATCACGGCTCCTCTCGCCACGTGTCCTTAACCGAGCGGTAAAGCCGTCACCGCCAGCGCCAGCACGGTGCCGGCCATCAGCGCCGTGGCCAGCCAGCCGAACACCTTCAGGCCGCCGCGGATCACGAAGCGACCCATCACTTGGCGGTTGGTCGCCATCAGCATCATCACCACCATGATCGGCGCGGAGATCACGCCATTGATGACCGCGCTCCAGTACAGCCCCCTGACCGGGTCCAGCGGCAGGAAATCGATGGCCATGCCGCCCAGCGTCGCCAGAGCGATCACGCCGTAGAATTCCTTGGCCATCGCCGGCCGGTATTCCAGGCTGCTGGCCCATTTGAAGCTGCCGGCCATCGCATAGGCGGCCGAACCCGCGAGCACCGGCACCGCCAGCAGGCCGGTGCCGACGATGCCGGCCGCAAACAGCATGAAGGCGAAGTCGCCCGCGATCGGCCGCAGGGCCTCGGCAGCCTGGGCCGAGGTGTCGATGCTGGTGACGCCATGCGCATGCAGCGTCAGCGCCGCGGTCAGCATGATGAAGAAGGCCACCAGGTTGGAAAAGCCCATGCCGACATAGGTGTCGACCTGTATCCTTCCCAGTTCGGTGCGCGCCTTCCCGGGTTCCTTGCGGATCGATTTGCCGCCGGGCTGGCTCTTCATCTGCTCCACTTCCTCGGAGGCCTGCCAGAAAAACAGATAGGGGCTGATGGTGGTGCCCAGCACCGCCACCACCGTGGTGATGTAGTCGCGCGTCAGCGACGCCTGCGGCCATACCACGGCGCGGCCGACCTGGGCCCAGTCGATGCGGATGGTGAAGATCACCGCGACATAGGCCAGCATTGCCAGCGTCAGCCATTTCAGCACCCGCACATAACGGTGGTAGGGAATGAATATCTGCAGGCCCAGCGACAGCAGGCCGAAACCGACCGCATACCAGCGCGCCGGACCGCCCACCAGGAGCCTTACCGCGTCGCCCATGGCCGCCAGGTCGGCCGCGATATTGATGGTGTTGGCCACCACCAGCATCAGCACCGTGACATGCAGTATCCAGCGCGGGTAATGCCGACGCATGTTGCTGGCCAGTCCACGCCCGCTGACGCGGCCGATGCGGGCGCTGATGATCTGGATGGCCGCCATCAGCGGATAGGTCAGGAGCACCGTCCACAGCATGTTGAGGCCAAAGCGGGCGCCGGCCTGGCTGTAGGTTGCGATGCCGCTCGGGTCATCATCGGCGGCGCCGGTGACCACGCCGGGGCCGAGCCGGGCCAGCCATGAAGTTTCCTCTTCGCTGTGGGCAGCAGGCGTTGCGGCGGTTTTCTTCTTCATCTGCCTGGCTCCGCATGTTGGTTGGGGTCCCGTATGGTGGTGCAGTTATTGCGCATGGTCAATCTCCCGCAGGAGGCCGTTGCTGTTTGGATCAAGCCGGCCGGCATCAGCACATTTTTTGCGATACAGTGACGCGATCGATGCTGGCATAACCAAGAGGGGGAACAACATGGCGACTGAAACAGCAACCCTGGGCGGAGGATGCTTCTGGTGCCTTCAGGCCGTTTACCAGGAACTGAAAGGCGTGCAGCAGGTGGAGTCGGGCTACGCGGGCGGACAGGTGTCCAATCCGCGCTACGAACAGGTCTGCGAAGGCACGACCGGCCATGCCGAAGTGGTGCAGCTGACCTTCGACCCCGATGTGGTCAGCTACCGCGAAATCCTGGAAGTCTTCTTCACCATCCATGACCCGACCACCCTGAATCGCCAGGGCAACGACGTGGGCACCCAGTACCGGTCAGTGATCTATTACCACGACGCCCGGCAGCGCGAGACGGCCGAGCAGGTGATCGCGGAAATGGCCAATGTCTGGGATGCGCCCATCGTCACCGAGTTGAAGCCCCTGCCCGATTACTACAAGGCAGAGGCCTATCACCAGAACTACTTCCGGCAAAACCCGATGCAGGGCTACTGCGCCTACATCGTCGCGCCCAAGGTGGCGAAGTTTCGCAAGACCTACGCCGACAAGCTCAATCACTGACCCGGCCGGTCATACATGTAGCGGCGTGACCAGGGCAGGGCGGACGCATCGCGGCCGGCCTTGCCGCACACAACCTGGTTCAGCGAGATCCAGTCCTGGCTGAACGCATAGGCGCAGCCGGCCAGGTAGACGCGCCAGATGCGAAAGCGCCTGTCATCGACGGTCTGCCGTATCTCGTTGGCGCGCGCCTCGAAATTGTCGGCCCAGATGCCGCAGGTCCTTGCATAGTGGCGGCGCAGGTTTTCCACGTCCAGCGGCTCCAGCCCGCCCATCTGCATGGTCTTCAGCACCAGGCTCACATGCGGCAGCTCGCCGTGCGGGAACACATAGGTTTCGATGAATTCGCCGCCGCCGTAGGGCGTTTCGCCATTGCCGGTGTCGGTGGTGGTGATGCCGTGGTTCATCACCAGGCCGTCATCCTTCAGCAGCGCGTTGATTTTGTTGAAGTACATCGGCAGGTTTTTCAGGCCGACGTGCTCGAACATGCCCACGCTGGTGATGCGGTCGAACTGGCCTTGCACGTCGCGGTAATCCTGCAGCCGGATCTCGACCTGGCCTTCCAGCCCGGCCTCGCGCACCCGTTCCACCGCCAGCGCATGCTGGTTGCGCGACAGCGTGATGCCGGTGACGCGGGCGCCGTACTGGCTCGCCGCCCGGATCGCCAGCGCGCCCCAGCCGCAGCCGATGTCGAGCAGGGTGTCGCCGGGGCGCACCCGGATCTTGTTCAAGATATGGTCGATCTTCTTCAGCTGCGCGGTGGCCAGGTCTTCGTCGCCATTCTCGAAGTAGGCGCAGGAGTAGACCATGCGCGGGTCCAGCCACAGCTGATAGAAGTCGTTGGAGACGTCGTAGTGGTACTGGATCGCGTCCGCATCCTTCCTGCGGGTATGGCTGAAGGGCCTGCTTATCCAGCCGGGCCGGCTTTCCTGCTTCAGCGTGTGCGCGGCCAGCGCATTGGCCACCGCGATCACTTCCCTGGCCCGTCCTTCCACATCGAGCCGGCCTTCGACGTAGGCCCGGCCGAGGTTGGCCAGGGTGGGCTTGAGCAGGAAGGGCAGGGACGACACGTGCGGCACCTTGACCGTCACTTCGGGCACCTGCTTGCCGAAGTCGAACTGCTGGCCGTTCCATAACTGCAGCCGCAGCGGCAGCGCCGCCTGGTGACGGATGTTTTCCACCCAGTGTTCCAGCTTCCTTTCCCAAAACATGATGTCCTCCGAAAAGTGCGATCAATATCCTGGTGATGCGGGCAGGGTCGGCGTCGGCCAGGCTAGGGTTGCAAGCGCTCCCTGCGCCATGCGCCATCCTGCCGGCGTGTATAGACGATGCGGTCGTGCAGCCGGGAAGGCCGGCCCTGCCAGAATTCGATGCGGTCCGGAACCAGCCGGTAGCCGCCCCAGTGCGACGGGCGCGCAGGCTGGTCGCCATGGATGGTCTCGGCCTGCGCGAAGCGCTGTTCCAGCAGCTCCCGGCTGGCGATGGTTTCGCTCTGGTCCGACGCCAGCGCGCCGAGGCGGCTGTTGAGCGGGCGGCTCTGGAAATAAGCGTCGCTCTGTTCTTCTGCCAGCTTTTCGACCCGGCCCTCGATGCGTACCTGGCGTTCCAGCTCGACCCAGTGAAACAGCAGCGCGGCATAAGGATGGGCTTCCAGGTCGCTGCCCTTGCGGCTGCGGTAGTTGGTGAACCAGGTAAAGCCGTCGCGGCCGAAGTCCTTGATCAGCAGGATGCGCGACGACGGCCGGCCATCCGCGCCCACGGTCGCCACGCTCATCGCATTGGCTTCCGGGATGCCGGCTTCCATCGCCTGCCGGAACCAGGCGGCGAACTGGACGGTCGGGTCCGGGTCCACCTCCGCCTCGGTCAGCGTGGCGCGGCTGTAGTCCTTGCGCAGGTCGGCAATCGACATCGATTAAGCTCCTTCAGGAAGGGCAATGCCGCGCCGTATGCGCATCGCATTGCCCAGGGTTTGCATCTGCGCCGGCGAAAACAGGCGCTTGGCCATCGGCGCGATCTGGCTTTCTTCCTTGTCCATGTGGCCAAGGTACAGTTCCTGGTACAGCGCCACATCGGCAGCGTCGAGCGTGGCCGCCGCGCCGCTGGCCAGCGCGGCAAGCTGGGGCTGCAGCCGCTGCCAGACCGCGTCCATCTGCCGGTGTTCATCCAGGATTTCCGGGGTGAGCCGTTCCAGCAGCGCCGCGTCGGCGTCGGCGGCCGTCTCGGCGAGCATGGGCAGCAGATTCTGTTCCTCGTCCTCATGGTGCTGGTGCGCCGATTTGGAGAAATAACGCAGCACAGCGGTAGCGGCCTGCTGCACTTCCGCCGCGCCAGCCTCGCGCGCGGCCGGGCCGGCCAGCTGCTGCATGGTGCGCAGCTGCTTGCGGATGCGGTCGTGACAGTGTTTCAGCACCGCGATGGGCTGGTCGAAGTCAGGTGCGGTGTCGAACAGGGAAACGTTCATCGCTTGTTGCCTTGGAAAGTAAGATCGCCTGGCGGCCTGCAGGCGCCCTTGTAACCCGAAAGAAAGGTTGCGGCGCGTAGGCCTGGCGCAACAAAGTGTTAGTTAATTGTTATTTTAATCCGAAAACGTTATGGGTGCCGGCCCAAGTCGATGCCGCGTCAGCCATTTCCGCATTTTCCTTCCAGTAAAATAACGCGATGGACCTGATTGCCCCCCACCTTCCCGCCGCCGAACTGGCCGACATCGATTTCGAACGCCGTTTTGGCGGCATTGCGCGCCTGTACGGCGCTGCCGCCCTGCAACGCTTTCGCAGCGCTCACATCTGCGTGGTGGGCGTGGGCGGCGTCGGTTCCTGGGTGGCCGAGGCGCTGGCCCGCAGCGCGATTGGCCACATCACGATGATCGACCTCGACAACGTCGCCGAGTCCAACATCAACCGCCAGATCCATGCGCTGACCGAGACCATAGGCCAGCCCAAGGTTACCGCACTGGCCGAACGCATTGCCCAGATCAACCCGTTCTGCCGCGTCACGCAGATCGAGGACTTCATCACGCCGGACAATCTCGACGACATGGTCGGCCTGCGCGCCTATGACTACGTGATCGATGCGATCGACGATGCGCGCGCCAAGACTGCGCTGATCGCCTACTGCCGCGCCAACCGCATACGCCTGATCACCATCGGCGGCGCGGGCGGCCAGATCGATCCGACGAAGATCGAAGTGCGTGACCTCTGCCGCACCGAGCAGGAGCCGCTGCTGGCCAAGGTGCGCAAGCGTCTGCGCAACGAGCACGGTTTCCCGCGTGGCACCAAGAACAAGTTCGGCATCGACGCGGTGTTTTCCACCGAGCCGCTGCGCCAGCCCGACGCGGGCGATGCCTGCGAGGTCGATGGCCCCGGCGTCACCGGCCTCAATTGCGCCGGCTTCGGTTCCGCGATGGTGGTGACTGCCAGCTTCGGCCTGGTGGCGGCGGCGCAGGTGCTGCGCCGGCTGGCCGAGTCGGCCACAGCCGCAGCCACGACCACGACTACGACCGACCCGGCCTGACCACGGCGCTCAGCCCGGCGCGCGTTGCGCCAGCACTTCATAAATCGGCCCGCGCGGCGCGGTGGTGGACTGCACCAGCGCCAGCTGCGGCGCCTGCCAGACAATCTCCGGCGCCCTGCCGCGCGGTGCGGCCGGCGCATTGCGCGCCAGCGTCACGTGCGGCCGGAAAGCCGACTCCCTGTCATGGCCGATGCCGCATGCCCTGAGCGCGGCCGACAGCTCGCGCTGCAGTTGCAGCAATGCCGGCGGCGGATGCTGCATGCCCAGCCAGGCAATCCGCGCCCGCTGGAAATAACCGTAGCGGTCCAGCTGCAGGCGTAGTTCCGGGAAGTCAACCGCCTGCAGCACCTGTTCCAGCGCCGGCAGCACCTGCGCCGGCTGCATGCCCAGGAACGCCATGGTCAGATGCAGGTTTTCGGGCGCGGTCGGCCGGCCGGCTCCCGACTGACCGGGTGGCAGCAGCCCGGCCAGCACGCTGCGCGTGGCCTCATCCGGCCATAGCGCAAAGAACAGGCGCAGCGATGCGGGCGATGCTGCCATGGTCTTGCCAAGCCGCTTACGACTTGCCGAAGACTTCGTTCAACTGCTGGGTCACGCGGATGAAGGTGGTGCGCTTGGTCAACTCCTTGAGCTTGTGGGCGCCGACATAGGTGCAGGCCGAACGCACGCCGCCCAGGATGTCCTGCAGGGTGTCGGCCACCGGCCCGCGTGACGGCACCAGCACTTCCTTGCCTTCGCTGGCGCGGTAGCGGGCCACGCCGCCGGCATATTTCTCCATCGCCACCCGGCTGCTCATGCCGTAGAACTGCTTGAACTTCTTCCCGTCGCGCTCGACCAGGTCGCCGGCGCATTCGTCGTGGCCGGCCAGCATGCCGCCCAGCATGATGAAGTCGGCGCCGCCGCCGAAGGCCTTGGCGAGGTCGCCCGGCACCACGCAGCCGCCGTCGGCGCAGATCTGGCCGCCCAGGCCGTGGGCCGCATCCGCGCATTCGATCACGGCCGACAGTTGCGGATAGCCCACGCCCGTCATCTTGCGGGTGGTGCAGACCGAGCCGGGGCCGATGCCGACCTTGACGATGTCGGCGCCGGCCAGGATCAGTTCCTCGGTCATGTCGCCGGTGACCACGTTGCCCGCCATGATGGTCAGGTGCGGGTAATTGCCGCGCACCTTCTTGACGAAGTTGATGAAGCCTTCGGTATAGCCGTTGGCCACGTCGATGCAGACGTAGGCAATCGCCGAGCCGCTCTTGGCCATCACGGACTCGAACTTCTCGTAGTCGGACTTGCCGATGCCCATCGAGTAGAAGGCGGTGGATTCCGGCCGGCCTTCTTCCTGCAGCGAACGGAAGAAGGTCACCAGCTCTTCTTCCGGATAATGCTTGTGCAGCGCGGCCGACAGGCCATGCTCGCCCAGCGCGCGCGCCATTTCCATGGTGCCGGTGCTGTCCATGTTGGCGGCGATGACGGGAATGCCGTGATAGGTGCGGCGCGAGTGGTGGAACACGAAATCGCGGTGAATGTCGACTTCGGAACGCGAGGTCAGCGTCGAACGCTTCGGGCGGATCAGTACATCCTTGAAGTCGAGCTTGACGGATTCTTCGATATGCATGCTGGGTCGTCCTGGTAAATGCTTGTTTCGGGTTGGTCTGGCTGCCCTGGGTGTGCCCTCGATGTGCCCTCAGTGGCAGGTGCTGGCGCCACGGTCGGTGAAGGGCGGGCTGGCCTCGCTGGCGACGGGCAGAAATTCCCATGTATAGCCAGTGTCGAATAAATCCAGCCGCAATACGCCGTGCACCGAATTATCCTTCACCTCGCTGTTGGGGCGGTCCAGCCGCACCGGCGTGAGCATCGCGCCGCCGGTGCCGACCACGAACTGGCGCATGCCAAGCGCGTCGTCGCGCCGACCGGCCGCGTCCTGCGGCGCAAAGCGCTCGTAGTTGTGGTCATGCGCCGAAAGCAGGAGTTCCACGCCGCCCGCAGCGAGTTCCTGCCACAGCGGGGCCATCGCCGGGTTGCTGGCGTGGCCGCCGGAACTGTACCTCGGATGGTGCAGCATTGCCAGAGTGCATCGCGCCGGATGGCGCGCCAGATCGTTCCTGAGCCAGGCCAACTGCGCCTCGGCCCCCGCGCCGTCCAGGGCGCTGTTGAGGCCGATCACATGCCATTTCCCCAATTGGACGCTGTAATAGCCGCCTTGTTCCTGCGCCGCCCTTGCGCCGAAGTAAGCGTAGTAGCCAGGGGCGCCGGCCGTGTAGTACTCGTGATTGCCCGGCACCGGCAGGGTGCGTTCGCGGAATTGCCCCCAGGTGGGGTGGTAGCAGTCGTTGAATTCGGCCGGCAGGCCGACCGGGTAGGTATGGTCGCCCAGGGTCAGCGCGATTGCCCCGGGATCGGCCGCGAGGCCGGCCGCCACCAGCATGGCAGTGGCGGCGGCCCCGCTGTCCTGCGGTGCGCGGTAGCGGCAGTCGGCGATGTCGCCGGCGGCGTAGACGGTGACCGGCTTGCCAGCGAAGGAAGGCGGCTTGGGCGCGGACGCGCAGGCCGACAGCGCAAGCAGCGCCGTCAAACGAAACAGGAAGTGGGGAAGGGAAGAACGCATCGGACATTCCGTACAAGAGGCGGGCAAGCTTAATGTTGGCGACTCCGTCACGCAAGCGGCATGCGGATCTGCTGGCCGCCTTCGCGCTGTATCGCTTCGCTGCATCTCGTTCGGCTGCGCCGTGCTTCGCCCTGGACACGGTTCATGTTAGCCTTGCCGCTTCATTTCCATGCTGACCATGTACAAGCAATTTTTCCAGCTCAGGCACGCGCCGTTTTCCATCGCCCCCGACCCGCATTACCTGTTCATGAGCGAGCGTCACCGCGAGGCGCTGGCGCATCTGCTGTTCGGGGTGGACGCCGGCGGCGGCTTCGTGCTGCTGACCGGGGAAATCGGCGCCGGCAAGACCACGGTCTGCCGCTGCTTCCTAGAGCAGGTGCCGGCCAACTGCAATGTGGCCTACATCTTCAATCCGAGGCTGACGGCCATCGAGCTGCTGCGTACGGTCTGCGAGGAATTCCGCCTGCCGGCGCCGCCGCCGGACGCAACGGTCAAGGACCTGGTCGACAGGCTGAACCAGCATCTGCTGGCTTCCCATGCCGAGGGACGCAACAATGTGCTCATCATCGACGAGGCGCAGAACCTCTCTTTCAGCGTGCTGGAGCAGTTGCGGCTGCTCACCAACCTCGAAACCAGCGAGCGCAAGCTGCTGCAGATCATCCTGATCGGCCAGCCGGAACTGCGCGACATGCTGGCCCGGCCCGAACTGGAACAGCTGGCGCAACGCATCATCGCCCGGTATCACCTCGATGCCTTGTCCGTGCGGGAAACCGGCGCCTACATCAGCCATCGGCTGGCGGTTGCCGGCCTGCTCGGGCCAACGCCTTTCCCGCCGCGCCTGACCCGACTGATACATGGCATCAGCGGCGGCGTGCCCAGGCGCATCAACCTGCTTTGCGATCGCGCGCTGCTGGGCGCTTATGCACTGGAAATGCGCCAGGTGGACCGGCGTATCCTGCGCGCGGCGGCACGGGAAGTGTTCGGCGCCGACCACGGGCCTGCCGGGCGGCATCCTTACCGGCCCTATGCGATCGCGGCGGTGCTGGCGGCGCTTGCCGGCGGCGCGATGGTGGCCGGCGGCGTCAACTGGCACGATGCCGCCAGCCTGCTGCGTCCCGCGGTGGAAGCCAAGGCGCCTTCGCCCGTGCCGGCGCCGGCTGCCGCGCCCGAGCCGGAAGTGGCCAGCCGGGCGGAGCCGTCAGCCACGGCGGCGCCGCAGCCTGCGCCCGACTCCCAGGCCGCCGAGCCGGCGCTGCTGCCCGTGTTGACCGAGCTGGGCGGATTGCTGGACAACGCACCCACGCAGGAATTTGCCGGCCTGGCGGAACTGGCCAGCCTGTGGCAGGTGGAGCTGGGCGAGGGCGAGCCATGCAAGGCGGCGCTGGCGGCCGGCCTGCATTGCTTTCAGTCGGCCGGCGGCCTGGCCGAACTGCGTCAGCTGAGCCGGCCGGCCATCGTGACGCTGCGCGACAATGCGGGCGTGCAGCACTACCTGCCGCTGGTCGCGCTGGGCAATGCCGGCGCCGGCCTGCGCATCGGCAACCAGGTCAGGCTGGTGAGCCTGGTGGCGCTGGGCCGGCGCATGCCTGGCCGCTTTCTGACGCTGTGGCGCGCGCCGCCCGAGTTCCGGGCGCACCTGAGGCCGGGCGACAAGGGGCCGGACGTGGACTGGATCGCGGCGCGGCTGGCCGTGATCAACGGCTACGAGCAGCCGGCGCCAGGCCGCCAGTACGATGCCGCCATGTCGCGTGAAGTGCGCACCTTCCAGTCGGCGCAGGGCTTGGCGCCCGATGGCGTGATCGGGCCCAAGACCTATATGGCCATCAACGGCGCCAGCGGCGTGCCGGAGCCGCAGCTGTCGGAGCCGCAACGCGCAGCCGGCGCGCTGGCGCAGGAAAAATAACCATGTCCTACATACTCGAAGCGCTCAAGAAAGCCCAGGCCGAACGCGCGCGCGGCGCCGTCCCCGGCGTTGACGCGCAGCCGCTGCCGACGATTGCGCCGCGCGCACCGGCCGCGCAGTGGCTTTGGATCACGGGCGCGCTCGCTGCAGTGGCGCTGGGAGCGGTGCTGTTATGGCCGGCTGCGCAAACGTCGCGGCAGACTGGCACGCCGGCCGGGCCGACGCCGCCGGTGGCCATGCGCACGGAGGAAAGCGCACCCCGCGCCGCAGCCCCAGCGGCACAGACGCCAACGCCAACGCCAACGCCAACGGCAGCGTCAGCGGCAGCGGCAGCGGCAGCGCCAGCGCCAGCAGCCCGGTCTGCGCCGACAGCGCCCGTTCCCGCATCCGCTGCGCCCGCCGTTTCCCCGGCGCCGCCTGCCAAGCCGGCGCGCAGGATGGGCGAAACCGCGTCGGCCGCGATCCCTGCCGCCACGCCTGCGCCGGAACGAATCGCGCTGCTGCAGGAATTGCCGGCGCAGATCCAGCGCGAGATTCCGCCGATTGCCATCAACGGCTATCTGTATGCAAGTAATCCGGCTGACCGCTCGGTGCTGATCAACAACCGGCTGCGCCGGGAAGGCGATCAGCTGGCCGATGGCCTGACGCTGGAAAAGCTGCTGCCCAGCGAGATGGTGCTGAATTACCGTGGCTATCGTTACCGGGTCAGTTACTAGCGCGATCCCGTTCAGGCAATTCGGGGCGTCAGGCCGGCATTGATGGCGCCTGCCTGCCACCTCCCTGGCGCCGCCGAGCGCGTCCGCTTATGTTCGTTGGCGTACCGACGCAGCCGGCGCTTGCGCAGAAGATGATGACTGGTTTGTAAGGCAAGCCGCCCGTAACAGGCGCGGCACATCATTCAACACGCTTACCAGGAATAGACCATGAATTCAGAAAACACCGTTGGCAAGCTCGACAAGGCGGCAATACGCGCCGCCGCTGCCAGCACCGCAGACGAAGGCGCAGTCAGCTCCGGCTACCAGGGCGACCGCGAAGGCATCATCGCCATGCTCAATGAAGCGCTGGCCACCGAGCTGGTTTGCGTCATGCGCTACAAGCGTCACTACTACACCGCCACCGGGATGGAAAACACGTCGATCAAGGCGGAATTCCTCGAGCATGCGAAGGAAGAGGAAGCCCATGCCGACATGATCGCCGAGCGCATCGTGCAGCTCAACGGCGACCCCGACTTCAATCCTCGCACGCTTTCCGAACGCAGCCATGCGGAGTATGACGAGTCGGACGACATCCGCGCGATGATCAAGGCCAACCTGATCGAGGAACGGGTGGCGATCGAATCCTATCGGCAGATGATCGAAAAGATAGGCGACACCGATCCCACTACACGGCTGATGCTGGTGCGCATCATGCAGCAGGAAGAAGAGCATGCGGATGACATGAAGGATCTGCTGGATTAACACTGGGACGAACGCCAGTTTGAATGGCGTGTTAGAGACCCCAGCGATGGTGGTTTTCAATGCCCGTGTCTGTTCGTAATGTGACAGTTTGCTGGAAATGAAACGCCCTGAGAACCAACGGTTTCCAGGGCGTTTTGCTTTTCTTTCTTGTGGCTTTTTTGAGGCATATGATGCCGCTTTACACCTCTGTCGCGAATCCAATGTTTGTGCAATGGGCGCCCACCGCGCTCAATTCCTGAAGTTGAAGTAGGCTTGCCGGACTTGCCCGGTATCCAAGCTTACGAAAAGCACATAGCAACCTGCCGACGGCGTAGCCCAGTTGTATTGGTACTGGTTGCTGATGTCGTCATAGCTAAGCCCGCTCTTGCCGCTGGTTTCCGCCTCCATTGCACCGGCCTGTGCGCTGGTGAATGCGCCGCACTGAACTGGCTTGAACGTGATGGACTTGATGGCGGTCAGGGAAGTGACGAAGTTGCCATCGGCATCCTTTAGTTGCCATTTGATCGGATAGGTGCGGCCGACCTTGCCGAGGTTGACGAAATCAGGATTGTTGACGGGGGGCAGGAAGTCGCTGACGGTGTAGGTTAGGGTAGCGGCCAGACTGTGGTAAGAACCTGCAGCAATGGCTATCACGCGCGTCAGGCCGCCCGGAGCAACACGCGCTCCGAAAAAATTACTTCCCCATTCCACGATGGTGCCATCGGTTTTCAATGCCAGGCTACTGGCGCCGCCGGCAGCAATGGCTTTTACCCCCGTGAGCGCGGCCTCCGGGACAGTCCGCTCACCAGAGTTGTTAGATCCCCATGCCACGACCATGCCATTGCTTTTCAATGCGAGGCTATGGAAGCTGCCTGCGGCAATCGCTGCCACGTCCTCCAGCCCATCCGGAACATCACGCTGGCCATCTATGTCATCTCCCCATGCCACGACCATGCCATTTGTTTTCAATGCGATGCTATGGTTTCGGCCGGCGGCAATGGCTTTCACGTCTGTCAACCCGCCCGGGACATCCCTCTGCCCATATAGGTTAGATCCCCATGCCACCACCCTGCCATTGCTTTTCAATGCGAGGCTATGGCCGTCGCCAGCGGCAATGGCTATCACGTCTGTCAATCCGTCCGGGATATCCCTCTGCCCAGAACCGTTAGATCCCCATGCCACGACGGTGCCATCGGTTCTCAATGCAAGGTTATGGCCGCCGCCGGCGGCAATGGCTTTCACGTCCTTTAGCCCGGCCGGGATAACTGTTTGCCCAAAACTGTAATCTCCCCAGGCCACGACGGTTCCATCAGCTTTCAATGCAAGGCTATGGTTGTTGCCGGCGGCAATCATTGTCACGTCTTCCAGCCTATCCGGAACGATGCTCTGCCCATAATAGTTACTTCCCCAGGCAGTTACCCTACCTTGGGAAAGAGCAGCAGCAACTGCATTCGTAGTTACTGCAGATGTGAACGTTGCGACGGTACATAACACGAAAAGAAGGTGTCGGCATCCTAATGACCACCAGAGGCCCGATTTCCGGGGGGCTTTTCGAATGGATAGACGACGATAATTAACCATGATTTTCCTTAAGATATAAAGAAGTGAAAGCCGCCGCTTCACCATCTGTGGCCCCTGATAGCTCTACTGTTTTGTTCGTTTATCGTTATATGAAATTGGTAACCGATCGCGCTATGCTGCTGCAATAGTCATTGCCAAAACCGATGCCACTATTGGCAAATAGATAGCATCACGGCCGTAGCGCAAGGCTGAGGGGGAATTGATCGCGTTTGTTCAAGAAGCTTGCGAGCTGGAGGCAGCACTTCAGTTGGAAACTTGGATTAAGCCCGTCAACATGCTGATCGAGACTTGGCCGTTAGATAAAGGCGGGACTAAAAACAAAAGCCCCGAAAACCAGCCAGGTTTTCGGGGCTTTTGATCGACATGCATCAAGCTGGAATCAAAACATTTTCTATTGCATGATTTGTCCGGCTAACCAAAGCTGATCAGTCTGGATGTTCTGCTCCTTTGTCCAGCATCGTATTCACGCTGTAGATTTCGTATTCAATGTCTTGACCGGTCATTCACCCGCCTGATCAGATTTTTGCCAGCAGCACCTCAAGGCAACAACACCGACAACTCCTGCGCCCCTCTTCTCAACACCGGCAAAAACTCTTCCTCCATCTGCCGCGTCGACACCCTGGTAGCCTGTGCCCCCACATTCAGCGCCGCATGCACCACGCCCGAGGCGCCGCGCACCGGCACCGCGATCGAGCGCAGGCCCACTTCGAGTTCCTCTTCCACCACCGCGTAGCCCGAGACCCGCACTTCGCTCAGGATTTCCCGCAGCCGCGCCGCCGACACCACGGTGCGCTCGGTATAGGCCCGCAGTTTCGCCGTTTCGAAATACTCGCGCTGCGCGTCTTCCGACATGCTGGCCAGAAGCACGCGGCCCAGCGAGGTGCAGTAGGCGGGCAGCCGGCTGCCGGTGTTGAGCGCGATCGACATCACCCGCGACGTGGCCGAACGCGCCACATACAGCACTTCGTCGTTGTCCATCACCGCCAGCGAGCAGGATTCGTTGAGCGAGCGGCTGATGTTGTTCAGGCAGGGCTGGGCGGATACGGTCAGCGGCGTCGAGGAGAGATAGGAATAGCCCAGGGACAGGATCTTGGGCTTCAAGAAGAAGTTGTTCGCTTCCGAGTCGGCATAGCCGAGCCGCTTCAGGGTGTACAGGCAGCGGCGCACGGCGGCGCGTGGAATGCCCGTCCGGTGGCTGATCTGGGCGATGGTCAGGCTGCGTCGCTGGTCGCTGAATGCGCGCACCACCGCCAGGCCCCGTGCCAGTGAAGTCATGAAACTGGGGTCGGTCATTGCCTCGATTTCTTGTGCAATGGTCATTAATTTCTCTGACTGAAATGCCGGGTTTTCCACGACATTAGGCTCCGGTAGTGCTTGCATGTTGGTCCTCGCCCTGATGAAAGAATGGTTTTAAGTTGTTCGGCCACCGCACACTATTCGGCGCACCGCCTTGACGATTGCTATTGTCGTATGAAAAACTCAGCGAGCGTTCTATTACCAAACATTTGTTCGTTTATCGAACATATTCGATGTTAGCACCGAAACGATGGATCAAGTATGGCCAGTTGAGGTTAATCGTTACAGAATAGCAAGGTCCGGATTTTACGTTCCCTGATTAACCGTTACGATTGTTGTTAAGGAATGTGAAATATGTTGTTGCCCGGTTCCGTAACCAATCGCCGTTCGATTGGCCTCTGTTCCCATCCCGCAGAAAGAGTGTCCCGTGATTAACAAGATTATTCCGTCGCTTGAAGAAGCCGTTGCCGATATCCATGACGGCGCCACCGTGATGATTGGCGGCTTCGGCAATGCAGGCATGCCTTCCGCGCTGATCGATGCCCTGATCGCCCAGGGCGCGCGCGATCTCACCATCGTCAACAACAATGCCGGCAATGGCGATACCGGCCTGGCGGCGCTGCTCAAGGCCAGGCAGGTCAGGAAAATCATCTGCTCGTTTCCCCGCCAAACGGATTCCCATGTGTTCGACGGGCTCTACCGCAGCGGCGAGATCGAACTGGAACTGACGCCGCAGGGCAATCTGGCCGAGCGCATCCGCGCCGCCGGCGCCGGCATCGGCGGTTTCTTTACGCCGACCGGTTACGGCACCCTGCTGGCAGAAGGCAAGGAAACCCGGCTCATCGATGGCCGCCACTATGTGCTGGAGTCGCCTATCCATGCCGACTTCGCGCTGATCAAGGCGCTGCGCGGCGACCGCTGGGGCAACCTGGTCTACCGCAAGACCGCCCGCAATTTCGGGCCCATCATGGCCATGGCCGCCAAGTGCGCGATTGCCCAGGTGTCCGAGATCGTCGAGCTGGGCGAACTGGACCCGGAGAACATCGTCACACCTGGCATCTTCGTGCAACGCGTGGTGAAACAGGAGGCCGCATGAAACGCCTGAGCAGAAACGAAATGGCGGCGCGGGTTGCGCGCGACATCCATGAAGGCGCCTATGTCAATCTGGGCATCGGCCTGCCGACCCTGGTGGCCAACCACCTGCCGCAGGACCGCGAGATTTTCCTGCACAGCGAGAACGGCCTGCTCGGCATGGGCCCGGCGCCGGCGCCCGGCGAGGAAGATGAAGATCTGATCAATGCCGGCAAGCAGCCCGTCACGTTACTGACCGGCGGCTGCTATTTCCACCATGCCGACTCGTTCGCCATGATGCGCGGCGGCCACCTCGACATCTGCGTGCTGGGGGCCTTCCAGGTGTCGGCCACGGGTGACCTTGCCAACTGGCATACCGGCGCGCCGGATGCGATTCCCGCGGTCGGCGGCGCCATGGACCTGGCGCTGGGCGCCAAAGAGGTCTACGTGATGATGGAGCACCAGACCAAGGGCGGCGAAAGCAAGGTGGTGGCCCATTGCACTTATCCGCTGACAGGCATAGGCTGCGTCTCGCGCATCTATACCGACCTGGCGGTGCTGGACGTGACCCCCAACGGCCTCGCGGTCCGGGAAATCCTGTCCGACATCAGCTTTGAGGAACTGCAGCAACTGACCGGCGTGCCCCTGCTGCGCGCCGCCTGAATACACAACCACAAAGAGACAACACCATGATTGAAGCCTTTATCTGCGACGCCATCCGTACCCCCATCGGCCGTTACGGCGGCGCCCTGAAGGACGTGCGCGCCGACGACCTGGGCGCCATTCCGCTGCGCGCCCTGATGGAGCGCAATCCCAATGTGGACTGGACCGCGGTGCAGGACGTGATCTACGGCTGCGCCAACCAGGCCGGCGAGGACAACCGCAATGTGGCGCGCATGGCGCTGCTGCTGGCGGGCCTGCCGCAGGAAATCGGCGGCGCCACCATCAACCGCCTGTGCGGCTCCGGCATGGATGCCGTGGGCACCGCGGCCCGCGCCATCAAGTCAGGCGAAACCAGCCTGATGATCGCCGGCGGCGTCGAGTCCATGACGCGCGCGCCGTTCGTGATGGGCAAGGCCGACAGCGCCTTCTCGCGCAGCGCCAACATCTTCGACACCACCATAGGCTGGCGCTTCGTCAATCCGCTGATGAAGGCGCAGTACGGCGTCGATTCGATGCCCGAGACCGCGGAAAATGTCGCCACCGACTACAAGATCAGCCGCGAAGACCAGGATGCCTTCGCCGTGGCTAGCCAGAACAAGGCGGCCGCCGCGCAGAAGAACGGCTCGCTGGCCGAGGAGATTACGCCGGTCGTGATCCGTCCGAAGAAGGGCGAGCCGATCACGGTCGAGCAGGACGAGCATCCGCGCGCCACCAGCATCGAGGCGCTCGCCAAGTTGAAAGGCGTGGTGCGCCCGGATGGCACCGTCACCGCCGGCAATGCTTCCGGCGTCAACGACGGCGCCTGCGCGCTGATCCTGGCCAATGAAGCCACCGCCAGCCGCCATGGCCTGACGCCGCGCGCCCGCATCGTCGGCATGGCCACCGCCGGCGTCGCGCCGCGGGTGATGGGCATCGGTCCGGCGCCAGCCACCAAGAAGCTGCTGGCGCAACTGGGCATGACGATAGACCAGATGGACATCATCGAGCTCAATGAAGCCTTCGCCGCGCAAGGCCTTGCCGTGCTGCGTGAACTGGGCGTGGCCGACAATGATCCGCGCGTCAATCCCTATGGCGGCGCAATCGCGCTGGGCCATCCGCTGGGCATGAGCGGCGCGCGCCTGGTGACCACCGCGATGTACCAGCTGCACCGCACCGGCGGCCGCTTTGCGCTGTGCACCATGTGCATCGGCGTGGGGCAGGGCATTGCAATGGTCATCGAGCGCGTCTAAGTACTAGTGGAGAAAACCTCATGGCCAATCAGGCACAGTACCGGCGGCCGTTTCACAGCACGCAGCCGGACTATCTTTATCCGCCCTATGGTTCGACGGTCAAGCGCGCGCCCAGCAAGCCGCTGATCATTTTGCCGCAGACGCTGACCGAAGTGAGCGGCCCGGTGTTTGGCCATGAGGATGTGAAGGCCGGCGACAACGACCTGACGCACCAGCATGCCGGCGAGCCGATCGGCGAGCGCATCGTCGTCAGCGGCCGCGTGCTGGACGAAAACGGCCGGCCGGTGAAGCATTCGCTGGTGGAGATCTGGCAGGCCAATGCGGCCGGCCGCTATCCCCACAAGAACGACAACCACGATGCGCCGATCGACCCCAACTTCACCGGCGGCGGCCGCACCATGACCGATGAGCACGGACACTACCAGTTCCTGACCATCAAGCCGGGCGCCTACCCGTGGCGCAACCATTTCAATGCATGGCGGCCGGCGCACATCCATTTCTCGCTGTTCGGCAATGCCTTCGCGCAGCGCCTGGTGACCCAGATGTACTTCCCCGGCGACCCGCTGCTGCCTTACGACCCGATGTTTACCAGCATCCCCGACGAACGCGCCCGCAACCGGCTGATCTCGACCTTCGACTGGGAAACCACCAATCCGGAGTACGCGCTGGGCTACCGCTTCGACATCATCCTGCGCGGCCGCGACGCCACCCCGATGGAGAAATGAGATGAGCCTGCAAATGTCTTCCTCGCAGACCATCGGCCCCTACCTGCATATCGGGACCGACTGGCTGATCACCACCGAGATGGCCGGCCCCGACGTGCAGGGCGAGCGCATCCGCATCGAAGGCCGGGTCTATGACGGCAATGGCGCGCCCGTGACCGACGCGCTGGTCGAACTGTGGCAGGCCGATGCCCAGGGCAACTATGCCGGCGCCGGCCAGCCTGGCGCGGCATCGGGCTTTCGCGGTTTCGGCCGCGCGCCGACCGACGCCACCGGCCACTTCCGCTTTTCCACCATCATGCCGGGTGCGGTGCCCGGTCCGGGCGACAGCATGCAGGCGCCGCATATCGCGGTGACTGTCTTCGCGCGCGGACTGCTGAAGCATCTGGTGACCCGTATTTATTTTCCGGATGGCGCAGGCCATGCCGGGGATGCGCTGCTCAACGCGGTGCCGGCCGAGCGCCGCGCCACGCTGATCGCGCAACCCTTGCCCTCGGGCCAGGCCGGCAGCTACCAGTTCGACATCGTGCTGCAGGAAGGCCCCAGCGGCCGTCCGGAAACCGTGTTCCTCGATGTCTGAGCCGGGCGCTGAGTCGGCATTCACGCTGACCGGCCCGATGTCGGCCAGCGGCGAGATGCTGCATGTGTTCTCCGACGTCCAGGCGGTGCAGCGCATGCTCGATTTCGAAGCCGCGCTGGCGCGGGCCGAAGCGGCGCATGGCGTGATTCCGGAGGCGGCGGTGGCTGCCATCGTCGCCTGCTGCAACGCGGACAGGCTGGACCTGCCGGCGCTGGCGCACGCCGCCGCGGCGGCCGGCAACCTGGCCATACCGCTGGTCAAGCAACTGACGGCGGCGGTGCTGCAGCGGGACCAGGAAGCCGGCAAGTATGTGCACTGGGGCGCGACCAGCCAGGACGCGATCGACACCGGTCTGGTGCTGCAGCTGCGCGACGCGCTGGACCTGCTGGATGCGGACCTGTCCTCGCTGGCCGATGCGCTGGCCGCGCTGGCCCGCGAACACCGCGACACCATCATGATCGGCCGCACCTGGATGCAGCATGCGCTGCCCACCAGCCTGGGCCTGAAGCTGGCCGGCTCCCTGGACGCCGTGCTGCGCCACCGGCAGCGGCTGCAGGAACTGCGCGGCCGCGCGCTGGCGCTGCAGTTCGGCGGCGCGGCCGGCACGCTGGCCAGCCTCGGCGACCAGGGACTGGCGGTGGCCGCCACGCTGGCGCAGCAGCTCAGCCTGGCATTGCCCGATTTGCCCTGGCATACCCAGCGCGACCGGATCGCCGAAGCCGCCACCGTGATGGGCCTGATCACCGGCACGCTGGGCAAGCTGGCGCGCGATCTGTCGCTGATGATGCAGACCGACGTGGCCGAGCTTGCCGAGCCTTCCGCGCCCGGCCGCGGCGGCTCGTCCACCATGCCGCACAAGCGCAACCCGGTCGGCTGCGCGGTGGCGCTCAGCGCCGCGGTGCGGGCGCCCGGCCTGGTGTCGACCATGCTGTCCGGCATGGTGCAGGAACATGAGCGGGCGCTGGGCGGCTGGCAGGCCGAGTGGGACACGCTGCCCGACATCGCGCTGCTCACTTCAGGCGCGCTGCGCCAGATGCGCGACGTGGCTGCCGGCCTGGTGGTCGATGCACAGCGCATGCGGGCCAATGTCGACATCACCCATGGCCTGATCATGGGCGAGGCGGTGATGCTGGCGCTGGGCGCCCGGATAGGCCGCATGGCCGCCCACAAGCTGGTGGAGCAGGCAAGCGCCCGCGCCGCGGCCGGGCAACGGCATCTGCGCGAGGTGATCGGCGAGGATGCCGAACTCAGCCGGCACCTGTCGCCCGACGAGCTGGACCGGCTGTTCGATCCGGCCAATTACACCGGCGAGGCTGGCGCCTTCGTCGACCGCGTGCTGGCCAGTCATGCGCACAGCCGGCAGCCACGCGCAACCGCCATCATCAACGCAACCGACACAACACACGCAGGAGAATGAAGCATGGGTTCGATCAGCCATAACGGCGCGAAGCTGCATTACGAGATCGAGGGCAGGGAAGACGCACCGGTGCTGGTGCTGTCCAATTCGCTGGGCACCAGCCTGGAGATGTGGGCGCCGCAGATGCCGGCGCTGCTGCAGCGCTTCCGCGTGCTGCGGCATGATTGCCGCGGCCATGGCAAGTCCGACGTGTCGGCCGGGCCTTACACCATCGCCCAGCTTGGCGGCGATGTGCTGGCACTCATGGACCAGCTCGGCATACAGCGCGCGCATTTCTGCGGCCTGTCCATGGGCGGCATGATAGGCATGTGGCTGGGCACCCATCATGGCGGGCGCATCGATCGCCTGGTGCTGTGCAATACCGCCGCCAAGATCGGCACGCCCGACGTATGGAATACCCGCATCGACAAGGTGCGCGCCGAGGGAATGGACGCCATCACCGGCGGCGTGATCGACCGCTGGTTTACGCCCGGCTTCCAGCAGCGCGCGCCGCAGCAGGTCGAGGTCGTGCGCGGCATGCTGCTGGCCACCGATCCGGAAGGCTATGCCGCCAATTGCGCCGCGGTGCGCGACATGGACCAGCGCAGCGAGATCGCCGCCATCCGCGTGCCCACCCTGGTGATTTCCGGCAGCCATGACCTGGCCACGCCGCCGGCCGACGGCCGCGCCGCGGCCGACACGATACCCGGCGCCCGCTATGTCGAACTGGATGCGGCCCACCTGTCGAACTGGGAGCAGGCGGAGCAGTTCACCGCCGCGCTGGTCGACTTCCTGTCTGCCTGACAGGCCGACAGCCATCGAACGAGGAGCAAGCCATGGATGACAAGGAACGCCACGCCGCCGGCATGGCGGTGCGGCGCGCAGTGCTGGGTGACGCCCACGTCGACCGCGCCCAGGCGAAAAGGACCGAGCTGACCTCGGAATTCCAGGACATGATCACCCGCTATGCCTGGGGCGAGATCTGGACCCGTCCCGGCCTGCCGCGCCATACCCGCAGCCTGATGACCATCTGCATGATGGTCGCGCTGAACCGGGAAGAGGAGCTGAAGCTGCATCTGCGCGCGGCCTCGAACAACGGCGTCACCCGCGACGAGATCAAGGAAGCGCTGCTGCAGGCGGCGATCTACTGCGGCGTGCCTGCGGCCAATTCGGCCTTTGCGCTGGCGCAGGAAGTGTTCCGCGAGATGGATGCCAGCGCAGATGCCAGCGGCGCGCAGTAGGAAAGGGTAACCGCCCGGTGATGTACACGCGGCCTGAGAGGCCGCGTTTTTAAAATCAATAACGACAAATAAACTGGAGCAGAGACATCATGCGTGCAATGAGGAGGCGCGCCATGGCCGGCGCGGCAACGCGGGCGGCCGGGCGCAACAGGAGCCAGGCATGGGCAATCTGATCGGCGTGCTGTTCGACGGCGTTGCCTACGGCAGCCTGCTGTTTCTGATTAGCGTCGGCCTGTCGGTGACGATGGGACTGATGAACTTCGTCAACCTGGCCCACGGCGCCTTTGCGATGCTGGGCGGCTTTGTCTGCGTGACCCTGCTGTCGCGCCTGGGCATGCCTTTCCTGCTGACCCTGCCGCTGGCCTTTGCCGCCAGCGCCGCGGCCGGCTTCGTCCTGGAACGCACGCTGTACCGCCGGTTGTACAAGGCCAGCCACCTGGACCAGGTGCTGTTTTCCATCGGACTGACCTTCATGTCGGTGGCCGGCGCAACCTACCTGTTCGGGCCATCGCAGCAGCCGGTGCAGTTGCCGGAATGGCTGCGCGGCCAGGTCAATATCGCCGGCCTGGATGTGGGCAGCTACCGCCTGTTCCTGATTGGCGTGGTGGTGCTGGTCACGCTGGCGTTGGGCTGGCTGATCGAACGTACCCGCTTCGGCGCCCAGATCCGCGCCTCGGTCGACAACCAGCAGGCCTCGGCCGGCCTGGGCATCAATGTCAGCCGCGTGTTCTCGCTGACCTTTGCGCTGGGCTCCGGCCTGGCCGGCCTGGGCGGCGGTCTGGGCATCGACGTGCTGGGCCTGGATCCGACCTTCCCCATCAAGTACATGGTGTATTTCCTGCTGGTGGTGGCCGTGGGCGGCGCCGGCACCATCAAGGGGCCGCTGCTGGCGGCCATCGTGCTGGGCATCTTCGACGTCGCCGGCAAGTATTACGTGCCCGACATCGGCGCCTTCGTGATCTATGCGCTGATGGTGATCCTGCTGCTGCTGTTCCCCAACGGCCTGATAGCGAGGCGCTCATGACGCCCGCGCCTGTGGCCAGCCACGTCATCGGCCACGGCCTGGCCGACGGCCGCTGGAAGCCGCTGGAAATCCTGTTCTGGCTGCTGCCGGCGGCAGCCTACTTCCTGGCGCCGGGTTACCTGGTGCTGGTGAGCCAGATCATGATCGTCGGCCTGTTTGCGATGTCGCTCGACCTGATCCTGGGATATGCCGGCATCGTCTCGCTTGGCCATGCGGCCTTCTTCGGCCTGGGCGCCTACACCGCCGGCCTGCTGGCGGTGCATGGCTGGGGCGAGCCCATCAGCGGCCTGTTCGTCGCCGCCGCCGTCGCCGCCCTGGCCGGCTATCTGGTGAGCTTTTTGATCGTGCGCGGCCAGGACCTGACCCGCCTGATGGTCACGCTGGGCATCGGCCTGATGCTGTTCGAGGCGGCCAACAAGGCCGCCTTCATCACCGGCGGTGTCGACGGCCTGTCCGGCATGATGGTGGGCAAGCTGCTCGGCGTGTTCGAGTTCGATCTCGCCGGCAAGACCGCCTTTATCTACAGCTTCGTGGTGCTGTTCCTGCTGTTCGTGGTATTGCGCCGCCTGGTCAATTCGCCGTTCGGCCTTTCGCTGAAGGGCATACGGGAAGGCGGACGGCGCATGCCGGCCATCGGCGCTGATGTGAATAAACGCCTGACCGCGATCTTCACGGTTGGTGCGGCGGTTGCCGGCGTGGCCGGCGCGCTGCTGGCGCAGACTACCCAGTTCGTCGGCCTGGACTCGCTGGGCTTTTCCCGTTCCGCCGAACTGCTGATCATCCTGGTGCTGGGCGGCACCGGCCGGCTGTATGGCGCGCTGGTCGGCGCCACTGTCTTCATGCTGGCGCAGGATTACATTGCCGGCCTGAATCCGGCTTACTGGCAGTTCTGGATCGGCCTGTTGCTGATCGTGATCGTGCTGTTTGCCCGCGGCGGCATCCTGGGCGGGCTGGAGCGCCTGGCGGCGCCCCTGCTGAAGAAAAACCGCAACGGAGCACAGCCATGAGCGGCATCGCATTGCGCACCCAGGGCCTGTCCAAGCAATGGGGCGCATTCAAGGCCAACAGCGACATCAGCCTGAACTTCGCCCCCGGCGCGCGGCACGCGCTGATCGGGCCCAACGGCGCCGGCAAGACCACCTTCATCAACCTGTTGACGGGCGGCTTCGCGCCAACCTCGGGCCAGGTCTTTCTCGGCGAGGAAGACATCACCGGCCTGCCGCAGCATGCCCGCGTCAAGCGCGGCATGACCCGCACCTTCCAGATCAACACCCTGTTCGCCGGCCTGACCGTGCTGGAGTCGGTGATGCTGGCGCTCTGCGAACGCGACGGCCGCCATCGCGTCTGGTACCAGACGGTGGCGCGGCAGCGCGCCCAGGCCGACGAAGCCATGGCCCTGCTGGCTACACTGAAGCTGGAGCGCGACGCCAGTGTCGTCACCCGCAGCCTGCCTTATGGCAAGCAGCGGCTGGTGGAAATTGCGCTGGCGCTGGCAACCCGTCCCAGGGTATTGCTGCTGGACGAGCCGGCGGCGGGCATACCGTCGGCGGAAAGCGCCGAGCTGTTCGAAGTCATTGCAGCGCTGCCGCGCGACGTGACGGTGCTGTTCATCGAGCATGACATGGGCCTGGTATTCAAGTTTGCAGAGCGCATCACAGTGCTGGTGGGCGGCAGGGTGCTGTGCGAAGGCACGCCGCAGGAAATCGCTGCCGACCAGCGCGTGAAGGAAGTCTATCTGGGGGAGGCTGAGCATGGCTGAGCTGCTGGCGCTGGAGAACGTAAGTGCCGGCTACGGCGAATCGGTGGTGCTGGAAGACATCGGCCTGACGATGCGGGAGGGCGACAGCCTGGCGCTTCTGGGCCGCAATGGCGTGGGCAAGACCACGCTCCTGATCACGCTGATGGGACTGACCCAGCTGCATGCCGGCGCGATACGCTGGCGCGGCGCCGATATCGGCCGCGTCCCCACCCACCGCCGCGCCCAGGCCGGTTTGGGCTGGGTGCCGCAGGAGCGCTGCATGTTTCCCTCGCTCACGGTGGAAGAGCATCTGACGGTGGTTGCCCGCCCGGGACCGTGGAACCTGAAACGCATCTACGACATCTTTCCGCGGCTGCAGGAGCGGCGCGACAACATGGGCAACCAGCTCTCCGGCGGCGAACAGCAGATGCTGGCCATTGCCCGCGCGCTGATGACCAATCCGCAGCTGCTGTTGCTGGACGAGCCGATGGAGGGGCTGGCGCCCATCATCGTGCAGGAGCTGATGCGGGTGATCCGCAAGCTCATCAGCGAGGAAGGCCTGTCGGTGATCGTGGTCGAGCAGCATGCGCGGCTGGCGCTGTCGATCACGAGGCAGGCCATCGTGCTGGACCGTGGCCGCATCGTGCATCAAGGCAGCAGCGAAAGCCTGCTGGCCGATGGCGAGAGGCTGGACCGGCTGGTGGCGGTGGCTTAGGAGCCGGCGCGGCAGAAGGCTGCTACTCCAGAAACAGTTGCGCCACCACCTTCCTCAGCCACTGGTTGGCCGGGTCGGCATGGAAGCGCTCATGCCAGTGCTGCTTCACCGAGAAATCGGGCAGCTTCACCGGCGGCGGCAGCATCTTGACGTTTTCCTGCTGCACCATGGCGCTGCCAAAGCGCTGCGGCACGGTGGCGATGCATTCCGTTTGCGCGACGATGCGCGCCACGCCCAGGAAACTCGGCACCCTCAGCACGATCCTGCGCTGGATGCCTTTCTCATGCAGGCTCTTCTCCACGATGGAGTGCCCGGTGCCGGAGCTCTTGATCAGCACATGGCCTTCGTTCAGGAAGGCCTTGCGCGTCAACGTGCCGGCGATGCGCGGATGGTCGGCTGCCAGCAGGCAGACGAAATTCTGGTCGAACAGCTTCTGCTGGTAAAACCCCGCTTCCAGGTGCGGCATGAAGCCTACCGCCAGGTCGACTTCGCCGCTTGCCAGCTGCATCGGCGTATCCGGTGAAATCGTGGTGGCATCGATGCGGATCGCCGGCGCCACCTGCTTCAGATGATTCAGCAATCTGGGCAGCAGCACGATCTCGCTGATGTCGGTCATGCAGATCGTGAACTCGCGCTCGCTGTCTTCCGGCGCGAATTCCTTCTTGTGGCGCAGCGCGCTGTGCAGCGCCGCGGTGGCCGCGCGCACATCCGCCAGGATCTCGAGCGCATGCGGCGTCGGCTCCATGCCGCGCGGCGTCCGGATGAACAGCGGGTCGCCGAAGTGTCGGCGCAGCCTGGCAAGCGCGATGCTTGCCGTGGGTTGCGCCATGCCCAGGTTTTCGGCCGCGCGCGTGATGCTGCCGCTGCTGTAGATCTCCTCGAATACCGCCAGCAGTTCCATGTCGAACCGGGCCATGCCTTGCTCCTTATTGCGAATCGCAATGCCGATTATGCAGTTTCATATATTTACATGATAGAAGTCTTTTGCCATCATCCCGCCATTCCCGATAAGGAGACGACATGAACCAGTCCAAGGACAATCCCGCGCGCAGGGCGCTGTACGAGTCGATCCGGCCACACCACATGACGCCGTTATGGGAAGTGCTGCATGCGCTGGTGCCGAAAAGCCCCACCACCGCCTGCGTGCCGGCATTGTGGCGTTACCGCGAGGTCAAGCCTTTCCTGATGCAGTCGGGCGAGCTGATCACCGCCGAGGAGGCGGTGCGTCGCGTGCTGATCCTGGAAAACCCCGGCCTTCCGGGGCAGTCGGCAATCACCCAGTCGCTGTATGCAGGCCTGCAGCTGATCCTGCCCGGCGAGGTGGCGCCATCGCACCGGCATGTGCAGTCGGCGCTGCGCTTCGTCATCGACGGCAAGGGCGCCTACACCACGGTGGAAGGCGAGCGCACCACCATGCATCCGGGCGACTTCATCATCACCCCGTCATGGCGCTGGCATGACCATGGCAACGAAGGCGTGGACGGCGTCACCGAGCCGGTGGTCTGGCTCGACGGCCTCGATATCCCGACCGTACGGTTCTTCGACGCCGGTTTCGCCGAAAACGACGACGTCAGCAAGTCGCAGTCAGTGCGCCATCCGGAAGGCAGCAGCTATGCCCGCTACGGCGCCAACATGGCGCCGGTGCGTCGCGTCAACACCGGCCTGACATCGCCGATCTTCAGCTATCCCTACAGCCGCACACGCGAGGCGTTGCATGCGCTGGAGCGCAACAGCGAAATCGACGCCTGGCACGGCATCAAGATGAAATACATCAACCCCACCACCGGCGGCTGGGCCATGCCCACCATCGGCACCTGCATGCAGCTGCTGCCGAAGGGGTTCAAGGGCAAGCCGCATCGCTCGACCGACGGCACCGTCTACTGCGTCACCGAAGGCCGCGGCAGCGCGCGGATTGCCGACCAGACCTTCCAGTTCGAGCCGCAGGACGTCTTCGTGGTGCCGTCATGGGCTACGCTGTCCCTGTCCACGGAAGAGGGCGCCGTGCTGTTCAGCTATTCCGACCGGCCCATCCACGAAGCACTGGGCATACTGCGCGAGGAATTCGCGGACTAGGCGGTACGCCGCCTAGTCCCTCATCGTCATCGTCATCGTTTTTTAACAGGCCATCATGAGCAATTACGTCATTCCCCCACAAGCCATCGTCGGCCTCCCTGTCGCCGGAGAAGCGGCCAGCTTCCCGGTGCGCCGCGTCTATTGCGTTGGACGCAACTACGCGGCCCACGCACGCGAGATGGGCTTCGATCCCGACCGCGAGCCGCCATTCTTCTTCTGCAAGCCCAACGACGATGCGTCCATCGTCCCGGTGACCGATGGCGAGACCGCGACGATTCCCTATCCATCGCAGACCGCCAACTTTCATTACGAAATCGAACTGGTGGTGGCGATCGGCAAGGGCGGCAAGGACATCGCGGTGGAAGACGCCAACAATCACATCTACGGTTATGCGGTCGGCCTCGACATGACCCGGCGCGACCTCCAGATGCGCATGCGCGAGGCCGGGCGGCCATGGGAAATCGGCAAGGCCTTCGATTATTCGGCGCCCGTCGGCGCGGTGCATCCGGTTGCCCAGACCGGAATCATCGACAGCGGCGCCATCAGCCTGACCGTCGACGGCGCAGTCAGGCAGACCAGCGACCTGACCCACCTGATCTGGTCGGTGCCGGAAACCATCGCCAACCTGTCGACGCTGTTCGAGCTGCAGCCGGGCGACCTGATCTTTACCGGCACGCCGGAAGGCGTGGGCGCTGTCAAGTCTGGCCAGACCATGGTCGGCGAGATCGCCGGCCTGGGCAGCTTGCAGGTAAAGGTGGCTTGAACGGTGGAATGGCTTTCAAGCGCATTGCCGCTGGCGCCGGATGCGGTTGGAAGCTTGGGGGTTTTTCTGATGGGAGCCTGTCGCTGGACTGCAGGTCTTCCTATGCAGGTGCTGTCTTGCCTCAGGACGCGGTGTTCGCGGTCACCCTGACACCTAGGCGATCGCGGCCTTGTACTGCATTTCCAGCAAGCTGTTGACTGTCTGCTCCAACAGCGGCAGGTCAAATGCGCGCGCAGGCAGGTGCATCGCCATCACCAGGCGTTCTTCCTGTATCCCGGTTTGCACCTGGCCATAGAAATTGGAGCGGCCGTTCGCAAGCCGCAATGCGGCTTCGAACTGGCGTAGCGGTTCAAACTGCAGGGGCGCGCTGGTGTAGACGAGCATTTCATACAACGGCAGGTCTGGGATATAACAAAATCCAAGCAGTTCCCCACTTTCCAGTTGCAGCTCCAGAATACTGTCGAACTCGAACGCCAGTTCGCCAAGACCCCTGGATACGCCAAACTCCCTGATCGTCTGCTGTATCCAATCCATTCCGGTTCAGCTCGTGGCTTCCTCTTCTCGAAGGATCGCAGCTTCCAGCACCGTCTGCGCCGCTTCCCGCAACTGGGTAAGGGCGCGCAGGCTCGGGTAAGCGCGGTCCGGCATGGTGCGCAGGATACCGATGACGCCTTGCAGCGTCACAATGGACGCCGATGCATTGTCCGCCAGCCCCAGGCGGTTCAGCATCTTTTCAAACTGCGCAGGCTGGCCGTTGCCGGATTCGATGATGTCCAGCAGCTCGTTGATCAATGCTTTTCCGTTGACACCGGGAACCGTGAAGCTTCCCGTCTTGGCAATGCCCTGCAGGTTTATCTCGAACTCTTCCACCATCATCAGAAAAGAGGAGGAAAGATGCATGCTCGACAGATTGTTCAGAATGTCGGCCCGGCGCGCCGTGTCTTCCGACCTTGCCTCAGCCCGCATCGCGGCGCCGAGGGAGCTCTTGGGAAGCGCGGCTCGTGATTACCGAGGTTGAATCGGAATTTCCGGAACTGGCCAAGGAGGTTCAGCGCGTGCTGCCGATTCACAAGATTGCCGAAATTTTTCAGCGGCTGGTCAGCGAGGAAATTTCGATACGCAATATTCGGGCTGTGATGGAAGCGCTGATCGAATGGGGCCAGAAGGAAAAGGATTCTGTCCTGCTGACCGAGTACGTGCGGGTTGCCTTGAAAAGGCACATCAGCCACAAGTATTCCAGTGGCCAGAATATTCTGCCGGCTTACCTGCTGGCGCCGTCCGTTGAGGACACGGTGCGCGGAGCGATCAGGCAGACGTCAGGGGGCTCGTATCTGGCGCTTGATCCGTCCGTATCACGCAGGCTCCTCGATAAAATCAAAGCCACGGTTGGCGATGTAACGATGGCAGCCTCGCGCCCGGTCTTGTTGACGTCCATGGATATAAGACGCTACATGCGCAAGATGATCGAGCAGGAGCTGTACGAGCTGCCGGTGCTCTCTTACCAGGAGCTAACGGCCGAGGTCAATATTCAGCCGCTGGCCAAGATCGAGCTATGACCGTGCAAGTCACTCCGCCTCGGCATGCTTCAATCATCATCGTCGTCGGAAGCATGCCAGTCCTCGTCATCATCGTCGCCCGGCAGGGAAGTGCTTTCATCATGCGCATGGTCGTCGTCAAACTCGGGGTGCCGGCCGGATTCGCTGTACCTGTCGCGTTTCAGCGCTTCGCGGGCTTCTTCGACGGTGGAATAGTCGCTGACAAGTGCGTGCGCGCCGCACAGTTGCATGAGGCTTTGGAATTGCTGGCTGGCTCCGACAACCATGACCTGCATCGGGGTGGGCCGGTTGACGAGGTCAAGTATGACTTTCAGCAGGCTGGCGCATGCATGCCCCGCTTGGCTCAGGTCGAGCACGAGGGCGTCGATCCTGGTATCTGACAGGATATTGATCCGCTCATGAATGTCGAGTGCAGCCGCATGATCGATCGCCTGGTGTGGACGCATCAGCAGAACGTCGTTGGATATTTCGGAGTAAATGGTCATGGCAGGGCGATGAATTGAGACGTTTCTATTGTAACTTGCGGTATCTGTTTGAAAGCATATCGTGAACGCTCTATTAGGTGATACAGACTTTGCGTTCGATGGCGAGCTCGAACAGGAAAGCGTGATCGAACTCAGGGTGCTGTACGGCGCCCAGATGGACAGCTGCCTCACGCTTGGGCCTGGCGAATATCTGCTTGGAAGCGGAGATGACTGCACGGTGATGCTGGCCGGGCAAAACGTAGCTGAGCGCCATGCCATCCTCCGCTTCGATGGCGCGACGGTACTGATCGCGCCTTGCGATGGCGTCGTGCGCAATGCATACGGCGATGAAATCGAGGCTGAGCAGGAGCTGGTATTGGGCCTTCCAGTCGAATTGGGCAGCGTAATCATTACGGTGGATCATGCGGATGCGCCCTGGCCTGATCCTGAGTCCGTCACGCCCGCGGGCCGCGCGCAGCGCGCCGTGACGGAAGGACAACCAGAGGAAGAAGAAGCCACAGATGCGTCGTCCGATCCGGAACCCGTCCATGTGGACTCTGAGGATGTCAAGGTAGCGGCGGAGATGCAAGCCTCCACGCACGAGGGCAGACAGTTCCGCAGGTGGATGCTCGCTGTCCTCCTTATCGCAGGCGTCGGCGGCCTTGGCGCTGTGGCCTGGCATAGCATTGGATCAAGGCAGGCGGTGAAGGCAATGCCGGCTGTGGTTGAGAACAAGGAACATGTCGAGCAGCCTCCCGCGGCAGCGGTGAAGACGCTTGCTGACTTCGGCGGTTCTGCAGTGACTCTGCAAAAGCTGGGATCTGGCTGGCAAGTGCTTGGCTATGTTGCGACCAATTCGGAGTACACGAGCCTGAGCAATGCCATGGCGGCCGCGGCGCCTGCCGTGGAAGTGAAAGTCGCTGTGGACGAGAATGTCCTGCGGGATGCCAGAGCGACGCTGGATGGAGAGGAGCTGAATGCCTATCTGAAGGTTGACAGTGCCAAGCATGGTGTTGTTGTTCTGTCAGGGGCTGCGAGCTCGGTCGAGGAAGTGGAACGAATCCGCGCCCTGGTCAAGGAAAGGGTGCCGGGGGTTCAGGAGGTGAAGGCAAATCTTCTGCTTCCGGAGCAATTGCGCGGCAAGCTCAAGGAACGGATTGCCGCGGCCGGCCTGTCCGAGCGTCTGCTTGTCAAACGCGAAGGCGATGAGCTCAGGCTGGCGGGAAAGTTGAGCATGGACGAGATACGGCGTTGGGAGGAAGTGATCCTGGCATTCAGCAAAGACTATGGCAACGTGTTGCCGGTGAGGGCGACGGTCGCCCGGTTCGTGCCCAAGCCGCCGGTAGGCGTGCAGATCATTGTGGGAGGTGCAATGCCTTACATCGTTACCGAGAATGGAGAACATGTGAATCAAGGGGGGAGTGTGGACGGACACACGCTGATGTCCATTAAGGAGGGTGAAGTCGTGTTCGAGGGTACGCAGCGCATCAGGATTGCGAGGTGAGCATGGGAGCGCCCGTCGTGATGCTGGATCTGGAGGAAAAGCTGTTGGCGGATCGCGATGGCAGGCTGCGTTCGACGCTGATTGCCGATCTGCTTGAGTTGCAACAGCGTTTGCATGGGGAGCTGAGGCAGATGAATAGCCGAAGCAGGTATCTGGAACTTCAGGGAGCGATACGGGCAGCGACAGCCGCAGTGCAGGTATTGCAGACCTTGAATGTGCCAGCGGTGAGCGGGCAGCCGGTTAAATCAAAAAACAGCAAGTAAGGAAGGATTGATATGGCACAACAGTATGTAACTCTGGGCGAAGTGGCGACAACGGCAAGGGAAGGAATTAGTTCTGCTGAGACCGTCTTGCGAACAGCGATGAATTCCATCAAGCAAGGCACTAGTATAGGCATCGGCGAGTTATTCGACCTGCAATATCAGATGTCTGCCTATACCATCAGCGCCAATACCTTCAGTTCGGTGCTGAAGGAATTTTCAGACACGATGAAAAGCGTGGTACAGAAGTCTACTTGATGGTTCGTTGCATGGATCGGCGGGACGCTGGGTAAGGGCGTCCCCGCTGGCCGCCGTTGTTGCGAATTCAGCAAAATTCCTCGGCCATCGCCTGTGCCACTGCCGTAATGACCGAGTCCCAGCAACCGCGGCTCGATTGACGATACAGGCGGGCACTGTCGTACCAGGGCGTATCCTGCCGGCCCGTCATCCAGCGCCATTCGGCTTGCCAGGGCAGCAGCAGCCAAAGTGGATGGCCGAGCGCGCCGGTCAGGTGCGCGATCGCGGTGTCTACCGATAGCACCAGATCGGTGTTGGCGATCAGGCCGGCGACGTCGGTGAAGTCGTTGATGTCGACTTCGGCCTTCATGACGCCTGGCATGCTCTGCAATGTGGTCCTGTCTTGCGGCAGCAATTCCGGCTGCAGGACGATGAGTTCAGCATGTGCTGTCAATGGCGCGAAGGCCGCCAGTGGCATGGAGCGCGTGGCGTTGCCGTTGTGCTGCGGCGAGCCGGAACAGACGATGCCGACACGCGGTCGCCTGCCTCGTGGTGCAAGGCGGGCTGCCCATTCCTGTACCCTTTCAGCGGGCGCCCGCAAATAAGCATGCGCAAGCGGGATGGCGGTGCGAGGGCCGAGAGCCAGCGGCATGCTCATCATCGAAATCTGGAAATCATGCGGGGGAAGCGGGTCGCCACGCACATGAATGCTTGCGATCGGTAATTGCCTGCACAAATTGAGCAGGAGAGCGGGCACCTCGAGCAAGACCTTGGCACCGCGTTCGGCGAGACAGGCGGCATAACGGCAGAACTGTATCGTGTCGCCGTAACCCTGCTCGCTCCAGAGCAGGATAATTTTTCCGGCAAGCGCTTCCTTGCCCGTCCAGCGCGGCGCCAGCAGATCGTGCGCTACGGGCAAGGTGTCACGTACCAGCCGGTGCTCATAGCCTTCCCATCCTTTCCAATCGCCCAGCATCAGCTTCAGCATGCCCTCCTTGGCGCGCAGTGTCGCCAGCTCGGATGGATACGCCTGTGCAAGCTTCATCGCTGCTTCTAAAAGTTCGAGCGCTTCCTGGTGCTTTCCCAGTGTTGCAAGTGTCGAGGCGCGATTGGCATGGGCAGGACGGTGCCCGGGGTCGATGTGGAGTGCTTGCTCAAAGCAGCGCATGGCTTGTTCGGGATCGTCCATCTGCACCAGCATGCATCCACGCGTCGTCCATGCGCCAGCATCGTTTGGCGCGATTTCCAATGCGCGCTTGCTCTCTGTAGACGCTTCCTCCAGTCGCCCGAGCCGATTCAGCGTGGTAGTGCGGTTGCAAATGACTTCCACGTTGTCGGGTTCCCTGGTGAGCGCTTCATCATGGCAGCGTAGTGCTTCAGCATAGTAGCCATGCTCGTGCAGCAGATTGGCCTTGCCGCTCCATGCATGCGTGAGGCCTGGATCCAATGAGAGCGCGGCTTCATAGGATTCCATCGCAAGCTTGAACTTTCCCAGCCGCCGCGCCAGGGTGCCACGGTCGAGCGCCATTGCAGCGCTCATATGGCCCGCTTCAGCCAGCCTGGAGAGAATGTCGAACGCTTCTTCAGCGCGCCCAAAGTCGGCATACATTCGCGCACGCAATGCTTGCATGTCGCGGCTTTCAGGGCGCAGACGGCATGCTTCTTCCAGCAATGCGCAGCCTTGCTGGCGGCAACCGGCGGCGGCCATCATCATGGCTCGCAGGTACAAGGCATAGGGATAAGCGGGATCGGTGTGGTGAACCCGGGCAAGCAAATCATGGCTTGCATCAAGCGCGCCTGCCGCGAACAGCTTTTCCGCCTCCTGTAGCGCCTCCATGGCGGGTGCGGCCGTCATGCGGCGCCCCGTTGCAGGTACAGCGTATCCGCTGAAAAACGCGCCAGTTCCTGATCCAGCCGGCAAAAGAGTTCTTCCCAGTTGCCCTGCCTGGCCTGGCGGAACAGGCGAGCAGTGGGATACCACGGGCTGCTGGTGCAGCTCCCGCTTTTCCAGCGCCATTCGCTGGCATAAGGCAGCAATATCCAGAGCGGCTTGCCCAGGGCGCCGGCCAGGTGCGCAATGGAGGTATCGACGCTGATCACCAGGTCCATGGCGCCCAGCAGGTCGGCGGTATCGGCGAAGTCGGTAAATCCGGCGGTGGGGTGCCGCACCGATGGATGGGACTGCAGCCAGGCCGCATCAGCCGGTTCCAGTGCATTCTGCAGGATGAACAGGTCGCCATGGCGTTGCATGCGTTCGAAGGCCGCCAGCGGCGCCGAGCGCTGCGGATTGCTGCTGTACGTGGGATTGCCTGAGCAGGCAATGCCTATCCTGAGGCCTGGGTAAGGCCTGTATGGCATCTCGAGCCTGGCCCGCAGGTAGGGCGTCTTGCCTGGTATGTCCTGCTCGCTCTGCAGCAAGAACTGCGGCAATGCCATCAGCGGTATCCGGTAGTCGCAGGCAGATAGTGGCTCGCCCTGTGTCAATACCCGGCAGCCGTCCAGGCAGGACAGCAACTGTTTCAGAGCGGGATACACCAGAAAGTGGACAACGCATCCCATGGAGGCCAGCCTGGGAATGAGCCGGCAGAATTGAATGACATCGCCGTAGCCTTGCTCCGCATGCACCAGCACATGTTTTCCCGCGAGGCTTTCCGCGCCCGACCAGAGGGGAATGCGTTCATCCGCCAGGCAGGGAGCCGGGTTGATGCTGCGATAGGCCTGGTAGTTGATCCAGCCGTTCGCATAGTCGCCGTTTTTCAACTGTGTCCATCCCAATGCGAATCGTAGCGTTTCATTACCAGGATGGTGCTGATAGACATGCGCCAGCCATGCAACGGCCTCCGCATCGCGGTCGAGCAGGCACAGGAGGTCAGCCTTCGTGTAGCTTGCTTCCAGGCATCCGATATCGAGAGCGCAGGCTTCCTCGGCGCTTTCCAGTGCGTCCTCGTAGCGACCCTGGGACTCGAGCGCGAGAGCGCGATGGCGCCAGGCTTCGGCGCTGTGGGCATCTAGCCTGATGGCGGCATTGCAGCTGGCCAGGGCTTCCGCCTGCCGCTGGGCGACCAGCAGCGCGGCTGCCCGTTGCAGCCAGATGGCGGCCGAGGAAGGCGCGAGGGAAACCGCCCTGTCGTGCGCGGCGATGGCGGCATCCAGCCGCTCGAGCTTGCACAAGCCGGCGCCAAGATTGCTCCAGGCCGTGGCATGGCACGGAGCCAATTCGGTTGCCCGCGCATGGCATGCGACGGCCTCCTCGAGGCGTCTCATTTTTCCCAGCGTGATGCCACGGTGGGTGAGCATGGAAGGGTCGTCCGGACACAAGGCCGCCGCCTGATCATGGCAGGCGAGGGCTTCCTCAAGCCGGCCCAGGGCATCGAGGGTCAGGGCTTTTCCTGACCATCCGGGCGCATCCGGCATCAGTTCGAGCGCCCGGTCGTGACAAGCCAGCGCCTCGTCCAGCCGCTTCATTGCATGCAGCAGGTTCGCCTGGGTTTGCCAGCCCCGTGCATGCGTGGGGGCCTGCGCCAGCGCATTCTGGCAAAAGTCGAGTGCCTGGGCATGCCGCTCCAGCTTTTCAAGGGCAATCGCGCAGTCGATCAGCATGTCAGGCGTAGCGCAACCCAGTGCGATGGCGCGCTGATAGGCAGCGGCAGCCTGTGCCGGCAGGCCAAGCTCCCATTCCACCCGTGCCAGGTGCACATGCAGGGGCCCATGGTCCGGTGCGGCTAGGCATGCCTGGCGCAATGTGCGGGCCGCGCCGCGCAGGTCGCCCTGTCTGGCCTGGACCAGGCCCAGCAGTTGCATTGCCGCCGCATTGCCCGGTTCGACAGTCAGCAGGGTGTGGAGCGTGGATGCGGCCGTATCGAATCGGCCATGTTCGGCATGGGTGCAGGCAGTGCGGAGAAGAGCGTCGATGTGGTTTGGCATGAGTGGATGGCGCAACGGCCTGGCTCGGTGGGATGTCTTGCAAGCCGCCGGGGATCGGCAGGCGGCAAGCATTAACTGACTGAGTTGGCCGGCTCGGCCATTTGTTCCAGGCCGTCGTCCATTTGCCGAAGCCAAAAAAAACGCCGCTGATTGCTGGCAGCGGCGTTTGATGCAGTTGCCAGCACCGGCTGGCGACACGGGAGGCGGGCAGCTTACTTGCCGGTGTCCTTCATGTTCTCGAACTTGTCGAATTCGACGTTATACAGTTCGCCATTGACCTTCTCCACCTTGCGGATATAAACGGTTTGCACGGCGTCCCGGGTTTGCGCGTCGATCGTCAGCGGACCGCGCGGGCTCGGAATCTTCATGCCCTTCAATACCGCCATGGCACGGTCGCCGTCGATCTTGCCGTTGAGCTTGCGCGCCACCTCGTAGATCGCATGCATGCCGTCATAAGCGGCAACCGCCATGAAGTTGGGGCGGCCGCCGTTGGGATTGGCTGCGGCGAAGTTTTTCAGGAAGGTCTTGTTCTCCGGGGAATCGTGGGCCGCCGAGTAGTGGAAGGACGTAATCACGCCCAGGGTGGCGTCGCCCATGGCCGGCAGCACATGGTCATCGGTCAGGTCGCCGGTGGCGATGACCCTGATGCCGGCTTCGGCCAGTCCGCGCTCGCGGTAGCTCTTCATGAAGGCCACGCCCTGTTCGCCCGCTGGAACGAAAACGAAGACCGCCTCCGGCTTGGCATCCTTGATGCGCTGGACGAAGGGCGCGAATTCCGGATTGCGCAGCGGTACGCGTATCGATTCGATCACCTGGCCGCCGCCGCCGAGCAGATTGGTCTTGAACGCGGTTTCGGCATCGATGCCGGGGCCGTAGTCGGCAACCAGCGTGACCACCCGCTTGATATTGTTCTTCACGGCCCAGGTCGCCATCGGGCCGGATATCTGCGGCAGCGTCATCGAGACGCGCGCGATGTAATTGGATTTGGTGGTGATGATGGAGGTGGCCGCATTCATCACGATCATCGGTTTCTTGGCCTGTTCTGCGATCGGTGCGACCGCCAGCGCTTCCGGTGTCAGACCAAAGCCGGCCAGTATGTCGACCTTGTCGCGCACCACCAGTTCCTGGGCCAGGCGCTTGGCGATTTCAGGCGAAGGGCCTGTCGTGTCCTTGATGACCAGTTCGATTTTCTTGCCGGCGACGGTATCGCCGTGCTGCTTCATGTAGGCCTTGATGCCGCCTTCCATCTGCTTGCCATAATCCGCGAACGGGCCGGAAAAGGCGGCGATCACGCCGACCTTGATGGTTTCCTGGGCCTGGGCGGCGAAGGCTGTCAGGCCGAACAGGCCCAGCGTCAGGGCGGATCGCACTACGGTACGCAATGTCATCTTGTCTCCTCAAAAAGTTTTTATGTTCTGCACGAAGCCTGTCTGCCAGCGCGCGGCGTGGTATCACGGCAGGCAATGCCGGTTCTGCCGGGCACATCAAGAATAACGGAAGGATTCTGGCTGTGAAGTTCGACCAGTAAACTTATGTGCGTTAAACGCACAATTTTCCCTTTCAAATGCGGACAACTGCATGCTGCTCATGATTTGACGGCGGCCGGAACTGCGTGATGAAGGGCGGCGCACGTCGCGGCAGCAGCCGTGTCATTCGATCGGCTCATAGGGCAAACCAACATAGTTTTCCGCAATCGTCGTGCGGCCTGCTTCGGAACCGGTGTAGTAGTCGAGTTCGGCGAGTTGCATGCGCTGGCTGAAGCCATCGTCGGAAAACCGATGCAGCACCGACGTCATCCACCAGGAAAACCGCTCGGCTTTCCAGATGCGACGCAGGCAGATCCCGGAATATTGCGCAACCAGATCGGTGCGTCCCTGCAGCAGCGTCTTGCGCAGGATGTGATAAAGCGCGTGGACATCGCTGGCAGCCAGGTTAAGACCCTTGGCCCCGGTTGGCGGCACGATGTGGGCGGCGTCGCCCACCAGGAACAGGCGGCCGAATTGCATCGGTTCGGCAACGAAGCTGCGCAGCGGGGCGATGCTTTTTTCAATCGACGGGCCGGTGACCAGGGCAGCCGCGGTTGCCTGCGGCAGGCGCGCCCTCAGTTCATCCCAGAAACGCTGGTCGGACCAGTCTTCGACCTTGTCGTCGAGGCTGCATTGCACGTAGTAACGGCTCAGCTGTTCGGAGCGCATGCTGCACAGTGCAAAGCCGCGTTCATGGTTGGCATAGATCAGTTCATGCGCCACCGGCGGCGTGCGTGACAGGACGCCCAGCCAGCCAAAGGGGTAGACACGTTCGAATGTGCGGATCCTGTCCGCAGGCGCGCTGCGGCGGGAAATGCCGTGGAAGCCGTCGCAGCCGGCGATGTAGTCGCAATGCAGTTCAATGGTCTGGCCGTCCCTGACGAAGGTGACGTACGGTTTGTCGGAATAAAAATCGTGCAGCGCAACGTCTTGCGCTTCATAGATCGATACGCCGCCGGCGGCGCGCCTGGCGTCCATCAGGTCGCGCGTCACCTCGGTCTGTCCGTAGACCGTTACAGTCTTGCCGCCGCTCAAGGCTTTCAGGTCGATTCTTTCCTGCCGCCCTGCAAAGGAAAACGCCACGCCTTCATGCACCTGTCCCTCGCGGTCCATGCGTGCGGCCACGCCGGCTTCGCGCAGCAGGTCGACGGTGCCCTGTTCCAGAACGCCGGCGCGTATCCGGCCGAGAACGTAGTCCGGCGACTTCGCTTCCAGGATCACGGTGTCAATCCCCTGCAGATGCAACAAGTGCCCGAGCAGCAGGCCGGACGGGCCGGCGCCGATGATGGCGACCTGCGTTTTCATGGTTGTCTCCTTCGGATGGCTGCTCAGGGCAGCATCTGCCATCATCGCTCCGCCAGGACAACGGTGGGAATGGACTTTTGCCGTTAAAATTTGCACTTTTCGCAGATTGCGGTTTCTTCCATGGCTCGTCCGCCTTCGCCTCCCGTGCCGCAACAAAGCGCGCCGGTGCCTGTGTTCAAGCTGTATGGCGAGCACGAGCACTGGCTGACGCCCGATATGGTGCACTGCGAAACCATCGCCGAGCGAAGCGTCTTGCACAATTGGCAGATTCGGCCGCACCAGCATCATGGGCTGTTCCAGATCGTGTACCTGAAAGCCGGGAAAGCGCGCATGCGGATCGACGATGATGAATTCGACATGCGCGCCGGCCATGTCGCGCTGGTGCCGCAGATGTGCATCCACGGCTTCCGGTTTGCGCCGAATGCGCAGGGCCACGTGCTGACCCTGGCGTATCCGCTGGTGGAGCGCCGCGGCGGCGACGCCGGCGCGGCGCTGCTGGCGCTGCGCCGGCCGCATCTGCACAGGCTGCCGGCCGCAGAGGAGGGCGCCGGCATGCATGCGCATTTCAGAGCGATCGACCGGGAGTACCGCAGCGTCGCGGTGCACCGCGAGTTGGTCCTGGAGTCACTGCTGGCGGTGCTGCTCGCCTGGCTGGCGCGGCAGATTGCGCCACCGGGCACGCAAGCCTTGCAGGCGACACGGGGCGTGCGCCATTTCTCCGGTTTTTGCCAACTCATCGAGACGGCGTATGCCGGGCAGCATCCGGTGGCCTGGTATGCCGGCCAGCTTGGCATCACGGCGGCGCACCTGAACGCCCTGTGCCGCAAGACGACCGGCCAGTCGGCGCTGGAACTGGTGCATGAACGCCTGGTGCTGGAAGCCAGGCGCAATCTGGTCTATACCTCGATGTCGGTAAGCCAGGTGTCCTACGCGCTCGGCTTTGCCGATCCGGCCTATTTCACCCGGTTCTTCAAGCGGCGCACCGGCTTGTCTCCCAAGGCATTTCGCGCCAGGGCGTCCGCTGCGCTTGCTACCTGACCGCGTCCTGGCTGCCGCTGTGGAGCGGATGCAACGAAATGACGCGCCGCTGCCCGGTCATCGTGCTTTCGTCATCTGGCAGGTGCAGTGTCCGCCCGCTTCCGGTCAAACTGATTGACCGTTCCTGGTTGCTTGCGCAGCATCCGGCAGTGGCGCCGCTGTCGGCGTCGCTTATCTGCCTGATGGGAGGAGCAATGCGATGACAGACAAGGAAATGGTGGCGGTCACGGGTATCGGCATCCTGTGTCCGATTGGCGTCACGGTGGCGGAAGTGGCCGCGTCCCTGAAAGGCCTGCGGTCGGGGATCCGGCGGATAGAGGCGCCGCCGCTGCAACGCGCCTATCCCGCAGGCGTGGTGGATCTTGAAACCGAGCCCTTCTTTTCGCGGCTCGACGCGGTTTATCTGGACCGCTGCCAGCAGCTCGCCGCCCTGGCCGGCCGGAATGCGCTGGCCGATGCCGGCCTGGAGCGGCTCGATGCCCTGGGTGCGCGGGCTGGCCTGTATTACGGCAACGTCAACGGCGGCAGCAGCCGGGCTCAGGCCGACTACCGGCAACTACTGTGCGACGGGCAGCAGGCAACCAACCCCTTTTCGATTATCGCCATCATGCACAACGGCGGCGCGGCTTACCTGTCGATTCGTCATGGCATTGCCGGGCCGGTGCATACCCATGGCGGCGCCTGCGCCGCATCCGGAGCGGCCATCGGCGAAGCGGCACGGGCGATCCGCGACGGCCATATCGATATCGCGCTGGCCGGCGGCGCCGAGGCACCATTGAGCGCTGCGATACTGGCTGGCTTCGAAGGCATGCGCGCACTGGCGCCAATGGATGCTGTCGACGTGGCGCAATCCTGCAAGCCGTTCAGCAGCGCGCGCAGCGGTCTGGTGCTCGGGGAGGGCGCCGCCTTTCTGGTGCTGGAATCGGCAACGCATGCCAGGCGGCGCGGAGCGCGCTGCCTGGCATGGCTGCAAGGCTATGGCATAGCGTCCGATTGCCACCACATGGCCGCGCCCCATGCGGCGGGCCAGGAGGCGGCCCTGCGCCAGGCGCTGTCGGATGCGGGTCTGGCGCCGTCGCAGGTGGATTACCTGAATGCGCATGCCACTGGCACCCGGGGAGGTGATGTTGTCGAGGCCAGCGCCATCCGGTCGGTATTCGGCGCGGGCAGTGCGTCGGTGCCCGTCAGTTCGACCAAGGCGCTGCATGGCCACCTGCTGGGTGCGGCCAGCGCGGTGGAAAGCGTGGTTGCCTTGCTGGCCATCACGGAGGGCATCCTGCCCGCAACCGCGTTTCTTGACCAGCCTGATCCGGCCTGCGCCTTGAACCATCTCACTAACAAATCTTTACACGGGCACGCCATCGATAGAGCAATGTCACTTTCATGCGGATTTGGCGGGACGAATGTCGCGCTGGTTTTTTCCAGGTACCCGGAAAAGCCCAATCAGTCCGCAAATGCGCCGGGTACTTAACATGACATAAAGGGAGTGAACAATATGGGTGCATTCGACTTCAAGTTTCCACCGCTGGATCAGCTTGCGCATCCGCATGTCGATTTTCGATTCGACACCAAAACAGCCAATACGCTGTGGGTCAGCATGAACAGCGAGCCGGAAGCCGGGCACCATTTTTCCTTGCCCCTGCTGCACGACTTGCGGGCGGTTGGCCAGGCCTTGCAGGCCGGCGCGTCGCACTGGGGCGGCGGCCATCTTGAAACGGTGAACTATGCCGTCATGCTGTCCGCGCATCCCGGGTATTTCAGCCTGGGCGGCGATTTGCGCCTGTTCCGGTCCTGCATCACGCGGGGCGACCGCGACGGGTTGCGCAACTATTCCCGGCTTTGCCTGGAAGTCATGCATGCATGGGGAGCGCGTGCCAATCCCGAACTGACCACGGTTTCCCTGGTTCAGGGGCGGGCGCTGGGCGGCGGCTTCGAGGCCGCGCTGGCAGCCGATTACCTGATCGCCGAAAAACAGAGCAGCTTTGGCTTTCCCGAAATTATGTTCGGACTCTTTCCCTGCACCGGGGCCATGAGCCTGCTGCTGCGCCGCGTTCCCGTCTGTCAGGCGCAGCGGATGATGACATCGGGGAAGGTGTACAGCGCGCAGGAGTTGCATCAGATGGGTCTGGTCGATGAGGTCTGTGCGCAGGGTGATGGCGTGGCCGCGGTGGAACGCTATATTGCCCGCCATGTCAGGCAGCGCGCCGCGCGGCTGTCGGTGCGGCGGGCGATGGAACGGATGTCGCCGCTCAACCTGGCGGAATTGCTGCAGGTGGTGGATGACTGGGTCGACCTTGCGCTGGCACTGACGCCTTCCGAACTGCGTGTGATGGATATGCTGATTCACATGCAGTACGGCGCCGCGGCGCCATGCCGGCAAGCCGCCGCGGGGCCGGGGCTTCAGTTGGCGGCGGACTGAACCACCCCGCGCAGCGCCTGCATGCTCTGCACGGTGACTTCGTCGATTTCGGTGATGAGCGCCATGCGGTCCCGTTCCAAGCCTGGCTGTTCCATCCGGCTCATGCGTGCGGCAAGCGCAGCCAGGCGCACCGCGCCGACGCTGACGGCAATGCCCTTGATCGCATGGGCCTTGTCGAGCATCGATGGCAAATCCTGCTCCTTCAGCGCGGCGGTCAGGTCATTCGACAGCGAGCGAATATCCATTAACGCGGTATTGACGACCCTGGCCACGAAATCGTCGTTGCTGTCCAGTTCCTTCAGATTGGCGATGACCGTATCGTCGAGCCAGTCCACCTGGCTTGTCTGCGCGCTGCTTGCGCCCGCGGCATCCGCGGAAAACTGCTGGCTGACAGCACGGCGGAGTGCCTCCAGGCTGATCGGCTTGTGCAGCACGCCCGCAGCGCCGCAATCGATCAGCCTGCGGGTAGTAGCACTGGTATTGTCAGCCGTCAGGATATAGGCGGGCGCCGGAGCCAGCTTGCCGAACCGATAGATCTGCAACGCAGTGGCGCCGTCGATATCGCCCATGTTGAAGTCCAGGAAGGCCAGATCGATTTTCGTGCTGCCTAAAAGGTGCACCGCCTCCTGCCCGCTCGACGCCGTGATCACATGATGGCCGTCACGCTCCAGGAGCGCGCAGGTCAGCATCAGGTTGGTGGCATTGTCATCGGCCAGCAGTATGCATTTGTTGTGGACGATGCTTTCCGGGCCGGGCCTGGGGATGCCGGTTTCGGCCGTGTCTGCCGTGTCCAGCCAGATAGCGAACTCGAACAGGCTGCCGCGGCCGGGCGTGCTGCTGACGTGGATATCGCCTCCCATGCGGCTGACGATATCGCGGGCGATGCTCATGCCCAGTCCGGTTCCGCCGTGTCTCCGGTTCACGCCACCGCAGGCCTGGAAAAAAGGTTCGAAAATCTTTTGATGCATGGCTGTATCGATACCTATGCCGGTGTCCTCACAACTGGACAGGATGTTGCAGGCGCCTGGGCGGCAGCCGAGGAGGGTGAACCTGATCTTCACCTCGCCCTCGTCGGTGAATTTGACGGCATTGCCGCCGATGTTCATCAGCGCCCGGCAGAGCATGGGCATATCGCCGATGAATAGCGCAGGCAGGTGTTGATCGACCGTAATATGCAGCGCAATCGATTTGGCAAGCGCAATCGGGCCCAGCGTGCAACGCAAGTGCGCCGCAACGTCGGCCATGGAAAATGGCTGATGCGCCAGCGGCAGGGCGTCTGCGCCGTATTTTGCCGAGTCGAGCAGATCGTTGATCTGGGCCAGCAGTTCGGCGGACAGGGCCAGCACGGTATCGGCCCGCCTGGCTACCTGCGGATCATCGCTTTCCTCCTGCATCAGCTGGGCGCACGAGACGATGCCGGTCAGCGGCGTGCGCAGCTCATGGCTGACCGTGGCCAGGAGCCGCGTCTTGGCCTGGCTTTCCGATTCCGCATGCTGGCGGGCGAAGTGCAGCCTGGTGATCAGGGCCTTGGCATACAGCGGGACGATCGCAAGAAACAGCAATACGGAAATGACGGCAACCGGATAGGAATGCCAGCTTGGATTGAGCCAGGCCATCACGCTGAACGCTCCGATCGAGGCCAGCTGACAGATATGCATCGCCGCTATGCCGATGCGAAAGCCGAAGCCCAGGATGGTGAACAGATAGAAGCAGGCAAAGATCTGGCCGATCTGATTCATCAGCATCAGGCCTGCCGACAGGAGAACCGGATCCATCACCGCCGTGAACGTGGCGACATGGCGTGGATCGCAGCGCGACGCCGATCGCGTTACATGAAGCAGGCCGAGGTTATACACCAGATGCAGGGCGAACACCGGAACGATCTGTGCTGGGCCGATACCGGGCGACGATGGTCCCCAGTGCCAGAGAAAGAGCAGCATCAGCAGGCAAACCGGCACGCCCAGCCGGGCACGCAGCCGGGCTTGGGTTCGAACATGTTCCGACAACTTGGTGTGCGATCTGGGCTGCATCTTTTCTCGACCTGATTCAACGGGCATCAACATTTGTGCAGTTCCGTGCGAAAGGTTCGCGCCTGCGTGGTGCAAGTCAGCGCCATTTCTTACTTATGCCGGCGGCCGCATTGCACTTGGCGACATTGCTTTCGGCCTCGGGTGAAATAGGTAGCCAAGTGCGGGTCATTAACGATGACAGCACAATCGACCGGTGTCGTTTCCACGCTGCTGTATCCACTGCCTTGCCTGATTGGAGAACTTTATAGTCATGAACGAACATATGATCGATGAAATTAAATCCATGCTGCAGGAACGCTTCGGCATTGATGTGAATGCGTCCGGCCCCGCATCGCGGATGCGCGACCTTGGCATCGATTCGCTGCACATGGTGGACCTGATGCTGGACATGGAGTCGGCGTTCGGCTTTCAATACGAAGCGCTGACGCTGCCCGCAAATCCCTCCCTCGAAGAAATCGCCGATGCGATTGCCGCCAACAGCGCCTCGGCACGCTAGCCTGACCGCGCTTTGCGGACCGTATTCTACGGTGGCCTGACCCCGGCAACGCATGCGGGGCGGGCCGCAAGTTTGTGCCCGCGCAGAGACCCTTCCTTTACCGTCGAAGCACAAAGGCCAACACCTTACGCATGTTCGTTTGTCGCATTCAATTGCTGTTGGAAGTACTGAAGTCCGGTGCAGGAACCGAGGTGACGACTGCGGGCACTTAGCTGCCTTCGTCAATCGTGGAGAGTGTTTTATGGATAAGAGTTCGCCTTCAAAGGAGATGTCGCTTGCTTCCCCGCTCAGCGCAGGGGCGCTGTATCAGTTCCTGTCATCGCAGCGCGCGGACCGGGGCCTGAAAATCAAGAATGCCTATACGGCGCCAGTGCTCAAGACCCGTGACAAGGCGGAGCCTCTCAGTGAAGAGCAACGCAAGGCATGGACCTTTTATTTGAAGGAAATACATCAGCGGCAGACAGGAACGGAAGAGGCCGAGAAGGCAAATGCGCAGATTGAAACTTTCTTGAAGTCGCATGCCGCCAGGGCGACTGCCGGAACGCTGCTGGGACCGGTAAAGGCGCTCATGGATGCCGAGCAGTCCTATATCCGGCAGGCGAGCAGCATCGTCAGGCGCTGGATGGCAAACGAGCACACGGTGCAGGAGATCGCCACCGCGACCGATGACAGGGAGGCGACCGCCGGGCAAATCACCCAGTATAAAAACGCCCTGACCTTTGCACGGCAGTTGCTGGCAAGATTTCCCGATTTTCAGCATGGGGAGATCGATGTTGAACTCGTCAGGGATAGAGCCTATTCCCTCGGGTCCGTGCTGAGCGACAACGATATGCAGCACCTGCAAAGGGCGCGCGTGGTCATCGCAAAACATGCCCAGCAGCTGGGCGACTACATCGGACCGGAAGTGGGGCTGCTGATCCAGTTGTGCATGAAGGCCAAAGGCGCTTCGGTCGAGCATTACAGGATGGATGCTGAAACGAAAACACTGTGTTCCAGCATCGCCACTGCCCTGCGCGCCCGCACGGACACGGATGAATATATTGTTCCGGTTTCTCCCAGGAATACAGCCAGGCGCACTGAACTGAAAGCGTCGGCGCCGTCCATCACGGGCTATTCAGCCGATACCTCTCACCTGGACAATGGCAGCCGCATGCCGGCGCCATCGTCGAGAACAGGTGGCGAAAAGTCTTTCAGGATGGCGGATGCGGACCCGGATTTGCCCACCAGCCCGGTTGCGACAAGCCGCTCGCTGCCACGCAGCCTTACCGATGGCGCGTCTGGCGCGGTGGTCATGGAGTTGAGGGGACAGCAAAGGGCGCAGCTGGGCCATTCGGCCACGGTGACCGAAGGCAGATCGCCGCCGCAAGTTGCTGACTTCAGCCCGTACCGGCAGCAGTCAAGGCAGCCATCGGGCCGCGGCAACGAGGAGGCTGTCTTGAAGGGAAAAACCGGCCATGCCAGAAATGCGAGCAATGCCGCGACGACCACGGACGAGCCGGAAAAAAAATCAAGGCAGGAAAAGCGCAAGCTGCGTCGCAGCATGCAATATGAGGCGCCGCAGCTTGAAGATGCTGGCCATGGTGGCAAGCACAGGTCTGCGGAGAAGGAAAAAACCAGTCAAGCCACGGAAAGGCTGGATCGGCCATTCAAGGAAAAAAGAAAGGCGCAGAAGGCGCAGCGCCTGTCGCAACCGGTGGGCATGGAAATGAAGGCACTGCAACAGCAATTGCCATTGAACCCGAAGACTCAGGAAAAGAAAGCTGCCGGCATGGACGTAACGCGCAACGCCATCTATGCCGCGCTACGCAACAATGCCTTCGACGAAAAATGGCACAAACTGCAGGGCAAACTGGGCGGCAAGCTGCAGGACGAGGGACGGGCGATAGTGAGGAAAATGCTGCCCTATTGGAACACTATCGACATGCAAAATCTTGATAAGCCCCTCTTCTCCAGCCTGGTGATTGCGAGCGGCATGTCGAGGAAAGACCGGGTTGCCCTGGTCGCCGTGCGGGATGCTCTGCTGGCCGATTCCCTGCAGGGCCCGCAGGCGCTTGCCGCTAACGTCTTTCCGGAGTTGCTGACGCTGTTGATCTATTCGGTCGATGCGCACCGCAACTTGCCCAAAGGGACAAGCTGATTGCGCATGCAGGCCACGTGACGCGGCCTGCATCGGCAACACCATTCTTCTAACCGCCCTTTGCCATAGGCACGGGAAGCACCCCGGGTGCATGCATCAGGCGCCCTTGCCGCCCCAGCTGTCCTTCAGGGTGGTGATCCGGTTGAACACCGGCTTGCCTGGCTGCGAGTCCACCCGGTCTGCCACGAAATAGCCGTGGCGTTCAAACTGGAAGCGCTGTTCCGGCAGCGCGCCTGCCAGGCCCGGTTCCAGATAGGCGCTGATCACGGACTTGGCCTGGGGATTGAGCGCCTGCTTGAAGTCCCTGCCGCCGGCGTCCGGCTGCGGCTCGGAGAACAGGCGGTCATAGAGCCGCACCTCGGCCTGCAGCGCATGTCCAACGCTGACCCAGTGGATATTGCCCTTGACCTTGTAGTTGGCCGAACCCTCGGTGCCGCTCTTGCTGTCCGGGTAGTAATTGCAATGCACCGCGATGACATTGCCTTCGGCATCCTTGTCGCAGCCAGTGCATTCGACCACATAGCCATAGCGCAGCCTGACCTTGTTGCCGGGGTAGAGGCGGAAGAAGCCCTTGCTGGGCGTTTCCATGAAGTCGTCGGCCTCGATCCACAGTTCCCTGCTGATCGGGAAGGTGCGCACGCCGCGCGACGGGTCGTGCGGATGCACCGGGGCGCTGCATTCCACGGTCTCGCTTTCCGGGAAGTTGTCGATGACCAGCCTGAGCGGATTGAGCACCGCTGTTGCGCGCGGCGCCTTGGGATCGAGGTCGTCGCGCAGCGCGCCTTCCAGGATGCTCATGTCGATCCAGCTGTCGGCCTTGGCCACGCCGATGCGCTCGCAGAACAGCTGCACCGCTTCCGGCGTATAGCCGCGGCGGCGGATGCCGACGATGGTGGGCATGCGCGGATCGTCCCAGCCGTCGACGATCTTTTCTTCCACCAGTTGCAGCAGCTTGCGCTTGCTGGTGATGGCATAAGTCAGGTTCAGTCGCGCGAATTCATACTGGTGCGGCAGCGGCCGCTGCAGGAAGCCGCCTTCGGCCAGGCGTTCCAGCACCCAGTCGTAGAACGGCCGGTGGTCCTGGAATTCCAGGGTGCACAGCGAATGGGTGATGTTTTCCAGCGCGTCCGAAATCGGGTGCGCGTAGTCGTACATCGGGTAGATGCACCAGGCGTCGCCGGTACGGTGATGATGGGCATAGCGGATGCGGTAGATCGCCGGATCGCGCATGTTCATGTTGGGCGAGGCCATGTCGATCTTGGCGCGCAGAATATGCTCGCCATCCTTGAACTCGCCGGCCTTCATGCGGCGGAACAGGTCCAGCGATTCCTCGGCCGGCCGGTTGCGGAACGGCGAATCCTTGCCCGGCTCGGAAAAGCTGCCGCGATTGGCGGCCATTTCCGCGGCGCTCTGGCTGTCGACGTAGGCATGGCCGGCGGTGATCAGGTATTCAGCCATCCGGTAGAGCATGGGGAAATAGTCGCTGGCGTAGTAGAGGTGCTCGCCGTCGTTCTGCTTCCAGTCGAAGCCCAGCCAGCGCACGCTGTCGATGATGGTGTCGACATATTCCTGTTCTTCCTTGGCCGGATTGGTGTCGTCGAAGCGCAGGTGGCAGCGGCCGGCATAGTCGCGCGCCAGGCCGAAGTTCAGGCAGATGGACTTTGCGTGGCCGATGTGCAGATAGCCGTTCGGCTCGGGCGGAAAGCGGGTGACGACCGCGGGCAGCGGCTGGCCCCGGACATCCGTGCGCCCGGCGTAGTGGCCGGCGGCATTGTCATTCTCGATGATGGCGCGCAGGAAGTTCGATGGCGCTGCGGCCGCGGTAGTGCTCTTTGGTTCGTTGCTCATGGAGTCGGATGAAAGACGTGCAAATTGTGGATGGCGGCATTTTACCGTAGCAACCCGTTCCGGCCCGGGCGGGAAGAGGGCGCTTCAGCGCGGCGCCGCAGCCTCGAAGCGCTGCCTGACGGCCTCCAGTCGCTGCCGGTTGGCGCCAAAATCCTTGCGACCCAGGCGGGAAGCGGACCGCATGTGGATCACCCCGGCCGGCGCGTCGAGCAGGAATTCGACATCGTCGACAAACTTGAGCATCCGGGTCTGGAACTGCGCATACAGGTAGCCTGGCTGCCGCTCCACCACGGTGACGCCCGGCATGGCGGCGACCACGTGTTCAAGGCGGGCAAACGCGGCATTGGCGTCGCCGCTGTAGCGCAGCGGCGCGATCAGGTGGTAGTCGGTGTGCTCATGGCGCCCGGCCTGGCTGGACACCGAATTCCAGGAGCGGGCCACCGGCGGCTTGAGCAGGCCGTCGCGTACGCCCAGGTCATCCGGGCGGCGGCCCGCCAGCAGATTCATCTGGCCGGCGACCAGGACGATCGCAGGCAGGCCGACCACGAAGACAGTGGCGATGACACCCAGGTTTTTCAGCATGCTGACTCCGGCGCAGGAAGGAGCGGTCGATCATAGCAGAGCAGGCCATGCGCTACATTTGCCGGAATAAATGGGCAAAGACCCGGCTGACCGCCAGGGTTTCGGACCGGCCGCGCAGCGACAGCCGCAGCCGGCCGGCCTCATCGCGCACCGCCGCCGTGACCTGGCCGATATTGACCACCGTGCCGCGATGGATCTGCCAGAACTGCGCCGGGTCGAGCTGGTCCAGCAGCTCGCGCAGCGACAGGCGGATCAGCGACTGGCTGTCGGCGGTGACCACGTTCACATACTTGTCGGTGGCCTCGAAATAGATCACGTCCGGCACCGGGATCATGCGAACCTGGTTGCCCACCGCGGCCCGGATCACGGTCAGCCGGGCGGCCGGCTGCGCGGCGACCGGCGGCGCCAGCGCGCGCAACTGCCGCAGCACCTGTTCCAGCGCCGCATCGCCCGTGGCTGGCGCGGCCAGGCGCGCCTGCAGCCGCGCCACGGTCCTGGCCAGGCGGGCGTCCGAGACCGGTTTCTGCACGTAGTCGGCGGCGGCCTGCTCGAAGGCCTGCAGCGCGTAGTCGTCATAGGCGGTAACGAATACGACCAGGGGGAAAGGGCGGCCATCGGGCCAGTCCTCGGCCAGCGCCTCGGCCGCCTGCAGGCCGGTCATGCCCGGCATGCGGATATCGAGAAACAGCAGGTCAGGCTGCAATGCCAGCGCCTTTTCCACCGCCTGCACGCCATTCTGCACGATGGCTTCGATGGCCAGTTCCGGCCACAGCCTCTGCAGGGTGTGGGCCAGGGCCTGGGCCAGCACGGGTTCGTCTTCTGCGATCAGGGCACGGAAAGCAGTCATCGTAGCGGCATCCTTATTTCGGCAATCGCGCCCTGCGGCAGGTTGGGCGTCAGGGTCAGGCTGGCGGCGTCGCCGTATAGCGCCGCCAGGCGTTCGCGCACATTGCGCAGCGCCAGGCCGTTGCCCGGCGCTGCTTGCGCTTCCAGGCCCATGCCGGTATCGCGCACGGTCAGCACCAGCAGATCGCCATGGCGGGCCGCGCCGACATCGATCCGGCCGCCTTCCATGCGCGGCTCCAGTCCGTGATGTATTGCATTTTCCACCAGCGGCTGCAGCAGCATCGGCGCGACATCGACGCCGGCCAGGTCGGCGGGCAGGTCCAGCGCATAAGCCAGGCGCTGGCCCATGCGCACCGACATCAGGCCCAGGTAGGCCTGCATCAGCCGGAATTCCTGGGCCAGCGTGGTGCTGGCGAGGCGGGAACTGCCCAGCGTGGCGCGCAGATATTCGATCAGCTGGTCCAGCAGCAGCTGGGCGCGCGGCGGATCGATGGCGATCAGGCCCTGCAGGTTGGCCAGGGTATTGAACAGCATATGCGGCTCGATCTGCGCCTGCAGCAGTTGCAGCTGCGCCTGCATGGCTTGCCGCTCGATGCCGGCCGCGCGCGCCTTCTCGGCTTCGGCCTGCGCCTCCAGGTAGGCAAGCCGGCCGCGATTCCAGAAGAACCAGGTGGCGGTCAGTCCGGCCAGCACCGAAAACAGCAGGATCTGCGCCGCGTGGCTGGAATGGATGGGCAGCACCGGATGATCGTGCATGCCCAGCAGCCAGGCCGCCAGCAGGCTGCCGCCCATCTGCGCCGCCGGCAGCGATACCAGGGTGAGTGCGGCAAACGGCAGGCCGGGCGGCTTGCCGTCGCCCCACAGCAGCAGCCGGCCGCCGTCGATGAACAGCCAGGCCAGCGTGCCGATGCAGAGCGAAAACACCAGGTTTTCCAGGAAGCTGCCGCCGCGGTGCAGCACATGGGTGATGACGACGGCGCACAGCAGATTGAATCCGATGACGATCAGCAGATGCAGCGGCAGGCGCTGGCGCCAGGTCTTCAGGGGCAGGGTCTGTTCCATGGTCTACACCAGATGAAAGGCATGCCACACCAGGTAGCCCAGGCGGCGCCCCGGCAGCAGCGTGAACAGGCCGGCAATCACCAGGCCGGCATAGGCGCCAGTGACGAAGCGGCGATGGCGGGCGACATCGCGGCCGCGGATCGACCGGACCGCCTGGAATAGCGAATAGAGCGTCATCAGCGAGAGCAGATGTATCCAGGAAAAGTGCCCATTGTGCCGGATGCCGAAGGATGCTAGTGCGGTAACCGCCATCAACAGCAGCCAAACCCTGCCGGAAACCCGGTGCAGCGGCGTGCCTTTCCTGAACAGGAACATTGCTGCGCCGACAATGACCGCGGCCAGCGCGGTAGCCAGATGGATCAGGATGACGGGCGTGAAGCTCATGGCAACTCTCCGTAAAAAGGGTATCGATGCACCCATTTTCCGGACGACGCCGGCGCCGGCACAGCGTCATGCGACGAAACGCCGCAGGCATGCCGCCAGTTGCCATGAGGAGCGACGAAGTGCGGCGAGATTCACCGCAGCGCGGTCAGACGACGCCCTTGTCCCGCAGCGCCGCGATGTCCGCCTCGCTGCGGCCCAGCAGCTGCGACAACACTTCGCCGGTATGCTGGCCCAATAGCGGCGGCGGCGCGTCATGCCGCGGCGGCGTGGCCGACATCTTCATCGGGCTCCTGACCAGGTTCACCTGGCCGGCGGTCGGATGCGGCAACGCCACCTTCATGCCGCGCGCCTGCACCTGCGGATTGTCGAACACTTCATCGAGCCGGTTGATCGGCCCGCACGGCACGCCGGCCTGTTCCAGCACGTCTATCCATTCCTGCTTGGTCTTTTGCCTGACCATGTCGGCCAGGAGCGGCACCAGCAGGTCGCGGTTGCGCACCCGTTCCGGGTTGGTGGAAAAGCGCGCATCCTCGGCCAAGTCGGGCCGGCCGCCGGCGGCGACGAACTTGCGGTACTGGCCGTCATTGCCCACCGCCACGATGATGTGGCCGTCGGCGGTGGCGAAGGTCTGATAAGGCACGATATTCGGATGGGCATTGCCCCAGCGCACCGGCGGATTGCCGCTGGACAGGAAATTGGTCGCCATGTTGGCCATCATCGCCACCTGCACATCCAGAAGCGCCATGTCGATCGCCTGGCCTTCGCCGGTGCGGTCGCGGTGGGTGAGGGCGGCCATCACCGCGATGGTGGCGTACATGCCGGTCATCAGGTCGGAGATCGCCACGCCGGCCTTTTGCGGACCGCCGCCGGGCAGGTCGTCGCGCTCGCCGGTGATGGACATGAAGCCGCCCATGCCCTGGATGATGAAGTCATAGCCCGGCCGGTGCGAATAAGGGCCGTCCTGGCCGAAGCCGGTCACGGAACAGAAGATCAGGTCGGGCTTGACGGCGCGCAGAGAGTCATAGTCCAGGCCGTATTTCTTCAGTTGCCCGACCTTGTAGTTTTCCAGCACTACGTCGCAGTGCCGCACCAGTTCGCGCACGATCTGCTGGCCTTCCGCGCTGGAAATATCCAGCGTGATGGAGCGCTTGCCGCGGTTGGCGGCGAGGTAATAAGCGGCTTCGGTGGTGTCGTTGCCTTCTTCATCTTTCAGGTAGGGCGGGCCCCAGGACCGGGTGTCGTCGCCGGCGCCGGGGCGTTCCACCTTGATCACGTCGGCGCCGAGGTCGGCCAGATTCTGGGCGCACCACGGACCGGCCAGCACGCGGGTCAGGTCCAGCACGCGGATATGGCCGAGCGCGGTCTTGTTGGGGGTTGGGGTCATGTTTTCTGTCTCCTGCGGGTTTCGGTGGTTGGGAGTGTAGGGCAAAGGGCGGGGAAGAGTCAGTAGCGCGTCCGGGCCAGGCCATTCCTGCCCACCCCGTATCCCGTATAATCAGCCGTTTGCAATATGCCGCCACTGCGCCCAGACCATGAACTCGTCCGATATACGCGATAAATTCCTCAAGTTTTTCGAATCCAAAGGCCACACCGTCGTCCGTTCGTCCAGCCTGGTTCCGGGCAACGACCCGACGCTCCTGTTCACCAACTCCGGCATGGTGCAGTTCAAGGATGTGTTCCTCGGCACCGACAAGCGCAATTACGTGCGGGCCGCCTCGGTGCAGCGCTGCCTGCGCGCCGGCGGCAAGCACAACGACCTGGAAAACGTCGGTTACACCGCGCGCCACCATACCTTCTTCGAGATGCTGGGCAACTGGTCCTTCGGCGACTACTTCAAGCGCGACGCGCTGGTCTGGGCCTGGGAACTGCTGACCACGGTCTACGGCCTGCCGCCGGAAAAGCTGTGGGCCACCGTCTATGAAACCGACGACGAAGCCTTCGACATCTGGGTCAATGTGATCGGCCTGCCGCCGGAGCGCGTGGTGCGCATCGGCGACAACAAGGGCGCGCCGTATGCGTCCGACAATTTCTGGCAGATGGCCGACACCGGCCCCTGCGGTCCGTGCTCGGAAATCTTCTACGACCACGGCCCGGACGTCTGGGGCGGCCCGCCGGGCAGCCCGGAGCAGGACGGCGACCGCTATATCGAGATCTGGAACAACGTGTTCATGCAGTTCGACCGCCAGATCGACGCCAACGGCGTGGCCACGCTGACGCCGCTGCCGGCGCCCTGCGTCGATACCGGCATGGGCCTGGAGCGCCTGGCCGCGGTGCTGCAGCATGTGCACAGCAACTACGAGATCGACCTGTTCTCCCGCCTGATCGCCGCCGCCGCCCGCGAAACCAATACCACTGATCTCGCCAACAACTCGCTGCGCGTGATCGCCGACCATATCCGCGCCTGCGCCTTCCTGATCGTCGACGGCGTGATCCCGTCCAGCGAAGGCCGCGGCTATGTGCTGCGCCGTATCATCCGCCGCGCGCTGCGCCATGGCCACAAGCTGGGCCAGACCAAGCCGTTCTTCCATCGTCTGGTGCCCGACCTGGTTCAGGAGATGGGCAATGCCTATCCGGAACTGAAGGAAGCCGCCGCCCGCGTCGAGCAGGCGCTGAAGGTCGAGGAAGAGCGTTTCGGCGAGACGCTGGAAAACGGCATGAAGATCCTGGAAGCGGCGCTGGCCAAAGACCCGGCCCACCTGGACGGCAAGACCGCCTTCACGCTGTACGACACCTACGGCTTCCCGCTGGACCTGACCGCCGACATCTGCCGCGAGCGCGACGTCACGCTCGACGAGGCAGGCTTCCAGGCCGCGATGGCGCACCAGAAGTCGACCGCGCGCGCGGCCGGCAAGTTCGAGATGGCGACCTCGGTCGAGTACAGCGGCCCGAAAACCCGCTTCGTCGGCTACGACACCCTGCAGCAGGAAGGCGAGGTGCTGGCGCTGTACGTCAATGGCGCGGCGGTCGACAAGGTCGAGGCTGGCCAGGAAGCCATCGTGGTGCTGGACAGCACGCCGTTCTACGCCGAATCCGGCGGCCAGGCCGGCGACATCGGCACCCTGGAATCCGAAGCCGGCGCGTTCCGGGTGCAGGACACGAAGAAGCTGCAGCCGGACGTGCACGGCCACCATGGCGTGCTGGAATCGGGCACGCTGGCGGTCGGCGATGTGCTCGACGCCAGGGTGGACGCGCGCCACCGCGCGCAGACCATGCGCAACCACTCGGCCACCCACCTGATGCACAAGGCGCTGCGCATGGTGCTGGGCGGCCATGTGTCGCAGAAGGGCTCGCTGGTCGACGCCGACAAGACCCGCTTCGACTTCAGCCACAATGCGCCGCTGACGCAGGACGAGATCCGCCGCGTCGAAGCCATCGTCAACCACGAGATCCTGGAAAACCACGCGACCGAAGCCAAGCACATGCCTTACGACGACGCCATTTCCCATGGCGCGATGGCGCTGTTCGGCGAAAAGTATGGCGACGAGGTGCGGGTGCTGGGCATAGGCTCGTCGCGCGAACTGTGCGGCGGCACCCACGTGACCCGCACCGGCGACATCGGCCTGTTCAAGATCGTCTCCGAAGGCGGCGTGGCCTCCGGCATCCGCCGCGTGGAAGCCGTCACCGGCGACAACGCGCTGGCGCTGGTGCAGAAGCTGTCGTCGCAGGTCAGCGAGGCGGCTGCCGCGCTGAAGGCGCAGCCGGACGAACTGGCAGCGCGCATCCAGCAGGTGCAGGACCAGGTGCGCACGCTGGAGCGCGAGCTCAATGCGATGAAGGCCAAGGCCGCGGCCAGCAAGGGCGACGAGCTGGTGGGCCAGGCGGTCGACATCAACGGCCTGAAGGTGCTGGCGGCCACGCTGGACGGCGCAGACGTCGCTGCGCTGCGCAGCACGATGGACAAATTGAAGGACAAGCTGAAGTCGGCCGCTATCGTGCTGGCGGCGGTCAATGACGGCAAGGTCAGCCTGATCGCCGGCGTGACGCCCGACGCCACCGGCAAGGTCAAGGCCGGCGAGCTGGTGAACTTCGTGGCCCAGCAGGTGGGTGGCAAGGGCGGCGGCCGGCCCGACATGGCGCAGGCCGGCGGCACCGACCCGAGCGGCCTGCCGCGCGCGCTGGAAGGCGTGGCCGGCTGGGTGCGCGAACGGGCATAAGCCTGTCACGCACAGGAAAAACGGGCGGCCTCGGCCGCCCGTTTTTTATTGCGAATGGCTTTTTGCAGGGCACACCGAGGGCTGGCTCCTGGCCGGCCCTCAGCTGAACGCTGCCACTTTCTCCTGGACAAACGGAATGTGGAGAGCGATGGCTTCGGGGTGCTCGAGAGCCGGCGCGAATTCTCCAACTTCGTAGATGCCATTCTTGAGGTGGGAGCGGCCTTCTGCGTCGTAATGCAGCCTGTCCTGTTCACACCAGTCCAGCACCTGCAGCAGCATCTTGCACTGGTGGACGAAGACATTGTGCCTGTTCTCGTGCATCGACTTGTGCGGGTTGTAGGGACAGGCCGACTGTATGATCGGGCAGCCGGTATCCAGTTCGCGGTCAACGTAATGTACGGTCGCGCCAATGAACCTGGAGCCCGAGCGCACCGTGTCGCCAAAGCCGTCGCGGCCCGGGCAGGCGGGCAGGATGGACGGATGCATATTGATCAGGCGCCCGCGGGCCTGCTCCAGAAAGGGGTCCCGGAAGAGGCGCTTGTAGAAGGAGACGAAGAGGTCGATGTCTTCATTCTCGAACTTGTCGGCCAATGCCTTGGAAAATTCCAGGCTGTCCTTGGTGGCGATCACGGATGACGGAATGCCGTACTGGCTCGCCACCTCCAACGCGCCGCATTCCCTGTCGGTGACGAGGCAGGCGATCCGTTGGCTGAAATAGGGAATCGGCAGCAGGCTGGACATCACGCTACCCATGGTGGACGAGATAATCGCGACACGAATCATGGCATCTTCTTCAGGAGGAGTGCATCGGGGATGCGCCTCATTCTTAAGGTAAAACGCCGTTGCCCTTCTGATATCGATCAGATGAAAGCCTTAATTTGCGCGGTGCGCCGAAACGTTGCGGTAGCCGGCTCCGTCGGCCCGGCCGCAACGCCAGGCATGAAGCGACAGGAACCGTTTCACATGGCGAACAAAGACCGGGCGCATGGCAGCTCACCGATATCCATGCCTGCCGGTCCCGCCCCGTTGAACAACGTTGTTCAACCCTTGAATGGCTGCGGCCTTCGCTGATATCTCACAGCGCCGCGATCAGTCCTTCCAGCTTCACGGCGTCGGCGCAGAACTGGCGTATGCCTTCGGCCAGCTTCTCGGTCGCCATCGCGTCCTCATTGAGCTGGAAGCGGAAGGATTTCTCATCCAGGCTGAGCTTTTGCAGGTCGCTGTCGCGGGCGGCGTCCGGGCTGAGCTTTCTGGCTACCGGCGCGGTGCCGTCGGCCAGCTTCTGCAGCAGTTCAGGGCTGATGGTCAGCAGGTCGCAGCCGGCCAGCTCGACGATCTGGGAGGTGTTGCGAAAGCTCGCGCCCATGACTTCGGTCTTGTGGCCGAACTTGCGGTAGTAGTTGTAGATGCGCTGCACCGACTGCACGCCGGGATCGTCGGCGCCGCCGTATTCCTGGCCGGTGGACTTCTTGTACCAGTCGTAGATGCGGCCGACGAAAGGCGAGATCAGCTGGGCGCCGGCATCGGCGCAGGCCACGGCCTGCGGCAGCGAGAACAGCAGCGTCATGTTGCAGCGGATGCCGTCGCGCTCCAGCGCCTCGGCGGCGCGGATGCCTTCCCAGGTCGAGGCAATCTTGATCAGCACCCGTTCGCGCGACACGCCGGCGGCTTCGTACAGCGCGATCAGCTCGCGGCCCTTGGCGATGGTGGCTTCGGTGTCGAACGAGAGGCGGGCGTCGACCTCGGTGGAGACGCGGCCCGGGATGATGTCGAGGATGCGCCGGCCGAACACCACGAGCAGCTGGTCGATGATATGGCCGGCTCCCTTGCCCTTGAAGTCGCGCGCGGCCTGTTCCAGCAGCGGACGGTATTCATCCTTCTGCACCGCCTTCAGGATCAGCGACGGGTTGGTGGTGGCGTCCTGCGGCGAATAGGCCTTGATGGACTGGAAGTCGCCCGTGTCGGCAACGATGGTGGTGTATTGCTTGAGCTGTTCGAGTTGGTTCATGGTTGGGTTCGCGGTGAAAAGGTAATCGTTTGTCCGGCCAGGAGGCACTAGTGTAATCCGAGGGCGGTCAGGGCGGTTCCGGCGCCTCGGTGTAGGAGTCGAACTGTATGTCGATGCGCTGCAGCGCCTTTTGCGCCGCCTCCATCCTGCGCCGGAAATCCGGCCCGCGGCGCAGCGCCAGGCCCACGGCGAGGATGTCGATCACCACCAGGTGCGCCAGGCGCGCCGTGATGGGGCGGTAGGGGTCGGTATCCACCGGCAGGTCGACCGGCAGCAGCACGGTGGCCAGTGTCGCCAGCGGCGTGCCGGACGGCGCGATCACGATCACGTCGGCGCCGGCTCGGCGCGCCAGCTGCACGCTGTGCAGGAGCGCCGTGCTGCCGCCGCGCTGCGAGATCGCCACCACCGCGTCGCCGGCTTCCAGGAGCGCCGCCGAGATCGCATGGATATGCGGATCGGAATAGGCGACCGTGGGCACGCCGGAACGGAAGAACTTGTGCTGGGCGTCGGCCGCCACCAGGCCGGAACTGCCCTGGCCGTAGAACTCGATCTTGGCCGCCGCCGCCAGAATGTCGATCGCGCGCTGCACCGCCTGCGGGTCCAGCGTGTTGCGCAGGTCGAGCAGGGTATTGACCGAGCGGCCGCAGATCTTGCTGACCAGGTCTTCGGCCAGGTCGTCCTGCAGCGGCGTCTCGTCGCGGCCGCTGGGCGCCAGCGCCAGGCCCTGGGCCAGCTTGAGCTTGAATTCATGCCAGCCGTCGCAGCCGACGGCGCGGCAGAAGCGCACCACGGTGGGCTCCGACACCTGGGCGGTGCGCGCCAGCGCGGTGATGTTTTCCGAGATGGTCAGCTGCGGATTGTCCAGCACCGCCATCGCCACCTTGCGCTCGGACTTCGACAACGCATCCATCTGGTTGCGGATGGCATCCAGCAGCATGGCCGCTCAGTCCTCCGGCAGCGCTTCTTCGCGCCACTGCAGGCCGTCGCGGCCAATCAGCGCGCTGGCCGCGCCCGGCCCCCAGGAGCCGGCGGTGTAGAACACCGGGTCGTTGTCTTCCTGGTCCCAGAAATGCAGGATGGGCTCGACCCATTCCCAGGCCGCTTCCAGCTCGTCGCTGCGCATGAAGAGCGTGAGCTGGCCGCGCAGCACGTCCATCAGCAGCCGCTCGTAGGCTTCCATGCGCGGCTTCTTGAAGGTTTCGCGGAAGTCCAGTTCCAGGTCGACCAGCTTTAAGCGCATGCCGTCGCCGGGCGTCTTGGCCATCAGGTTCAGGTTCAGGCCTTCGTCCGGCTGGAGACGGATCACCAGCGAGTTCGGCTGGAAGCTGCTGATGGGCTGGTTGAAGATGGAGTGCGGGATGGACTTGAAGCGCACCACGATCTCGGCCAGCGAGTCGGCCATGCGCTTGCCAGTGCGCAGGTAGAAGGGCACGCCGGACCAGCGCCAGGTGTCGATCTCGGCCTTGACCGCGACGAAGGTCTCGGTGCGGGAACCGGGATTGGCGTCCTGCTCCTTGCGGTAGCCGGGCACCGCCTCGCCCTGCACATGGCCGCTCTTGTACTGGCCGCGCACCACGTTCTGCACCAGGGTGTTGGGCGTGAAGCGGCGCAGCGCCCGCAGCACCTTGAGCTTTTCGTCGCGCACCGCGTCGGGCGTGCTGTCGACCGGCGGCTCCATCGCAACGATGCACAGCAGCTGCAGGAGGTGGTTCTGCAGCATGTCGCGCAGCGCGCCCGAGGTTTCGTAATAGCCCATGCGGTTGCCCACGCCGAGTTCCTCGGCGATGGTGATCTGCACGTCGGAAATCCATTCGCGCCGCCACAGCGGCTCGAACAGGATGTTGCCGAAGCGCAGCGCCAGCAGGTTCTGCACCGCTTCCTTGCCCAGGTAATGGTCGATGCGGAAGATCTGCGATTCGGCGAATACGCGGCCGACATCGGCATTGATCTGGCGCGCGCTTTCCAGGTCGCGGCCGAGCGGCTTTTCCAGCACCACGCGGGCATTCGGCGTGGCCAGGCCGGCGTCAGCCAGGTTCTCGCAGATGGCGGCGAACAGGCTGGGCGGCGTTGCCAGGTAATAGACGCGGGTCAGCTTCTCGTCGTCGCGCAGCGCTTCCTTCAGCGGGGCGTAGGTGCCGGCGTCGGTGGCGTCGAGGGAGACGTAATCGACCCGCTCGCAGAAGGCTTTCCAGGCGGCTTCGTCCAGCCGCTCCTTTTCGATGTGCGGCTTGGCCTGGCGCGTGATCTCCTCGAGGTATTGCTCGCGGCGCCATTCGTGGCGGCCAACCGCGATCACGCGGCCCGACGGCGGAAATCCCTTGCCGCGGCTTAAGGCGTAGAGGGCAGGGATCAGCTTGCGCATGGCGAGGTCGCCGCCGCCGCCGAACAGGACAAAATCGAAATCGCTCATTGCCATGGATCAGGCATCCGTAAGAGGTTGGGCCAGCAGCGCCTGGCGGGCGCGTGCGATCAGGCCGTTGGTGGAGGCGTCGTGCGCCCCGGCGTTGGGGGCGCCGCTCAGTTCATGCTGGATCGCCTTGGCCAGCACCTTGCCCAGTTCCACGCCCCACTGGTCGAAGCTGTTGACGCCCCAGATCACGCCCTGCACGAATACCTTGTGCTCGTACAGCGCGATCAGCGCGCCCAGGCTGGCCGGGGTCAGCGCGTCCAGCAGCAGGGTGTTGCTGGGCCGGTTGCCGGGGAAGGTGCGATGCGCCACCAGCGCCTCGATCCGGTCCGGGGCCATGCCCTGCGCCTGCAGTTCGGCGCGCACCTCGTCGCCGGTCTTGCCGCGCATCAGCGCCTCGCTCTGGGCGAAGCAGTTGGCCAGCAGCGCTTCCTGGTGGCCGGGCAGGGCATGCGACGGCTGCAGCGCGGCGATGAAGTCGACCGGCACCGGGTCGGTGCCCTGGTGCAGCATCTGGAAGTAGGCATGCTGGCCATTGGTGCCGGTGTCGCCCCAGATCACCGGGCAGGTGGCGACCGTCACCGGCGCGCCGTCCAGGTCCACGCCCTTGCCGTTGCTTTCCATTTCCAGCTGCTCCAGGTAGCCGGGGAAGCTGGCCAGGTCCTGGTGATAGGGCGCGACCGAGATCGAGGTGCTGCCCAGAAAGTTGCGGTTCCAGATGCCCACCAGCGCCAGGATGGCCGGCAGGTTGCGCTCCAGCGGGGCGCTGCGGAAGTGCTGGTCCATGCCGTGGGCGCCGGACAGGAATTCGCGGAAGCCATCGGCGCCAATGGCGATGGCCAGCGGCAGGCCGATCGCCGACCAGACCGAGTAGCGGCCGCCGACCCAGTCCCAGAAGCCGAACATGTTGGCCGGATCGATGCCGAATTCGGTAACCGCCTTGGTGTTCGTGGACACCGCGACGAAATGCTGCGCCAGGTGCTTTTCCTCGCCGTGCGTCAGGAACCAGGCGCGCGCCGACTGCGCATTCATCATGGTTTCCTGGGTGGTGAAGGTCTTGGAGGCGACGATGAACAGCGTGGTCTCGGGCTTGACGCGCGCCAGCAGCGCATCCAGGTCATGGCCGTCGACATTCGAGACGAAATGCATCGCAATGCGCGGGTGGCTGACGCTGCGCAGCGCCTGGCACGCCATTTTCGGGCCGAGATAGGAGCCGCCGATGCCGATATTGACGACATCCGTGATCTGCTCGCCGGTGTAGCCGGTCCAGGCGCCGGAACGCACCCGCTCGGCAAAATGTCCAAGCCGGTCCAGCACCTGGTGAACCTCGGCGGCCAGGTCCTGTCCATCGATCATCAGCTGTTCGCCACGCGGCGCGCGCAGCAGGGTATGCAGCACGGCGCGCTGTTCGGTGTGGTTGATCTTCTCGCCGCTGAACATTGCCTCCCGCCGAGCCTCGACGCCGCGCTCCCGCGCCAGGGTACACAGCAGGTCCATGGTGTCGCGCGACACCAGGTTCTTGGAATAGTCGAGAAAGATGCCGGCCGCCTGTTCCGAAAAGGACTGGAAACGGTGGCTGTCGGCGTTGAACAGGTCGCGCAGCCGCCAGTCGCGGGCGTCGGAAAAATGGCGCTGCAGGGCGGTCCAGGCGGGAGAGGAGCGCAGGTCGTTAGCGGACATGGGAAGGGATGAAAGATGAAATTCAGTCAAGTATATAGGAACTTTAGGTAATTTCACTACATGTTATCGCCCTGGCTGCGCAGGGTTCGAACAGGAGCATACCTTACGCTATGAGTCGCAGGAGCGCAAGCAGGAAAAACCATCGTTTTCATTGCGCCCGATCAAGCATGAGACCGGCTTGCCGGGGAAATTCCGGGCCCATACTTTGTAGTATAATTTCACGATTATTTTTAGCGAGGAACTTCCATGACGCTCAATCCTGTCGTCGCGTCCGTCACCGAACGCATCATCCTGCGCAGCCGGCCGTACCGCAGCGCCTACCTGACCCGGCTGGAGCTGGCGCGGCGCCAGGGCGTGCAGCGTGGCGCGCTCGGCTGTACCAATCTCGCCCACGGTTTCGCCGCCTTCCCGGCCAATGACAAGCTGGTGCTGAAGGAGCAGAAGAAGCCGTCGGTAGCCATCGTTTCCTCCTACAACGACATGCTCTCGGCGCACCAGCCTTTCGAGCATTTTCCGGCCAGGATCAAGGAAGCCGTGCGCCAGGTCGGCGGCGTGGCCCAGTTCGCCGGCGGCACGCCCGCCATGTGCGACGGCGTCACCCAGGGCCAGCCGGGCATGGAGCTGTCGCTGTTTTCCCGCGACACCATCGCCATGGCGACCGCAGTGGCGCTGTCGCACAACATGTTCGACGCCGCCGTCTACCTCGGCATCTGCGACAAGATCGTTCCGGGCCTGTTGATCGGCGCGCTGCATTATTCCCATCTGCCGGCGGTGTTCATCCCCGGCGGGCCGATGACCACCGGCATGGCCAATTCGGAAAAGGCGCGCATCCGCCAGCTGTATGCCCAGGGCAAGCTGTCGCGCGAGGAACTGCTGGAAGCCGAATCGCGCTCCTACCATTCGGCCGGCACCTGCACCTTCTACGGCACCGCCAACAGCAACCAGATGCTGATGGAAGTGATGGGCCTGCATCTGCCGGGCGCGGCCTTCATCACCCCCGGCACGCCGCTGCGCGACGCGCTGACCGCGGCCGCGGCCCAGCGCGCGGTGCAGATCACCGACCAGTCGGGCGAATATCTGCCGGTCGGCCATGTGGTCGACGAGAAGGCCATCGTCAATGCCATCGTCGCGCTGCTGACCACCGGCGGCTCGACCAATCACACCATGCACCTGGTGGCGATTGCCCGCGCGGCCGGCATCGTCATCGACTGGAACGACTTCAGCGAACTGTCGGGCGTGGTGCCGCTCCTGGCGCGCATCTATCCGAACGGCGAAGCCGACGTGAACCATTTCCACGCCGCCGGCGGCACCGGCTTCGTGATCCGCGAACTGCTGGACGCCGGCCTGCTGCACGAGGACGTGAAGACCATCCTCGGCCAGGGCCTGCGCAAGCATGCGGCCGAGCCGCTCCTGATCGACGGCAAGCTGACCTGGCGCGACGCGCCGGCGACAAGCGGCGACGAGAATGTGGTGCGGCCGGCCAGCGCGCCGTTCTCGGCCGATGGCGGCCTGCGCCTGATGTCGGGCAACCTGGGCCGCTCGGTGATCAAGGTGTCGGCGGTCAAGCCGCAGTACCGGGTGGTGAAGGCACCGGCCATCGTGTTCGATTCTCAGGAGCAGTTCCTGCATGACTTCAACGAGGGCAAGCTCGACCGCGACTTCGTGGCCGTGGTGCGCTTCCAGGGCCCACGCGCCAACGGCATGCCGGAACTGCATTCGTTGACGCCGGCGCTGGGCGTGCTGCAGGACGCCGGCCGCCATGTGGCGCTGGTCACCGACGGCCGCATGTCGGGCGCATCGGGCAAGGTGCCGGCCGCGATCCACGTGTCGCCGGAAGTGCTGGCCGGCGGTCCGCTGGGCAAGGTGCGCACCGGCGACATGATTCTGCTCGACGCGGAGCAGGGCGTGCTGCAGGCGCTGGTGCCGGAGGACGAATGGAAAGCGCGCATACGCGAATCAACCGACCTGGCCTCGAACGAGGTCGGCCATGGCCGCGAACTGTTTGCGATGTTCCGCAACGCCGTCACCACCGCCGAGGAAGGCGCGGCCACCTTTGGCCTGCCGCCCTTGATCAAGCAGGTGAACCCGGAAATCAACCAGCCGGGCGGCGAGAAGGAATCCAAGGAATTCAGCGACGAAGACACGCTGATCCGCTCGAGCGGCGGCGACGCGACAACCCAGAAGGAGATCGGCTAATGGCCAACCTGTCCGTGCTTGACATCATGCGCACCTCGGCGGTGATTCCCGTCATCGCCATCGACGACATCAACCATGCGGTGCCGCTGGCGCGCGCGCTCGTGGCCGGCGGCATCCGGGTGCTGGAAGTGACCCTGCGCACCGCCCATGGCCTGCCAGCCATCAGGGCGATGGCCGAGCAGGTGCCCGATGCCATCGTCGGCGTCGGCACGCTGACCCAGCCACGTGAATTCGCGGCGGCGCGCGACGCCGGCGCCGTGTTCGGCGTGTCGCCCGGCCTGACGCCGGCGCTGATCGAGGCTGCAAAATCCAGCGGTTTGCCGCTGTTGCCGGGCGTGATGACGCCATCCGAGGTGATGGCCGCACGCGAGGCCGGCTTTCGCCAACTGAAGCTGTTCCCGGCCATGCAGGCGGGCGGCGTCGGCATGCTCAATGCGCTGGCCGGACCGCTGGGCGACGTGATGTTCTGTCCCACCGGCGGCGTGTCGCAGGAGAATGCGCCGCAATTCCTGGCCTGCCGCAATGTCGCCTGCGTGGGCGGCTCCTGGCTCACGCCCAAGGAGGCGCTGGTCGCCGGCGACTGGGACCGCATCACCGCGCTGGCGCGGGCGGCCTCGGCGCTGCGCGGCTGAGCATTTCCCGGCGTGGCCGCTGCGGGCCGCGCCGGCCTCACCGCCTTGTCCGCAAAGGCGGTGATCGTCCTTTTGATTCTCCACCGATTCCGGTTTCATGCCGGACCGCTGAAAGCGGCGATTCGCTCGACAATTCTGTTGAGGCAGCCTCCGGGCTGAAATAGAATCCCCCTCGGCCGGCGCCTGCCGCTCCCGCCGTCTGCCTGCTTTGTGACCCAATTGCCCCGATTCCGTACGAAGCACCCTTGCGCCAGCCGGGAGGCCCATGCCGCTATCGCGTCGCACGTCCGCTTTGCCGCCGGTATCGGCGCGCATGGCATTGCTGTCGGTATTCCTGGCCGGCCTGTGCGCCACCGGAGCGCTTTTTTTCCTGGTAAGCCGGCTGGAAACGCGTCAGGAAGAGCTTCACTTTCGCGACCTTGCACAGCGTCGCTTCACCGCAATCCGCATCGGGACGGAAGGGGCGATGGCGGCCCTGCATGGTGTGAATCATCTGTTTGCCGCAGTGGATATGGTCAGCGCCGAACAGTTCAGGACCTATGCCCGGCCCCTGCTGAAGGCATATCCCTACCTCGTCGCGCTGGGGTTCCAGCGGATTATCCCGGCCCAGGAGCGGGCGGCGTATGAAGCGCGCATGCGTCTGCGCTTTCCCGGATTCGACATTACCGAACTGGCGCCGGATGGCAGCCTGGTTCGTGCCGGCGACCGCCCGACATACCGGGTCGTCGAATACATCGAGCCGCTGGCCGGGAATGAAGTGGTGCTTGGCATGGATTCGAGCTTCCTGGAAGTGCATAACCTAGCGGCGCGACGGGCTGCGCAGCTTGGCCTGCCGGCGGCGACGGCCCTGTTCGGACTGCCGCAGTACAAGGGAATGAGAAAAGGCTTCCTGGTGCTGTTGCCCGTCCATGCCGGGAAAGACGGCGGGGACGGCACTGCGCCGGTGCGCGTGGTCGGATACAACGCCGCCGTCTTTATCGCCGATGAACTGTTTGCGCGGATACTGGCCTCGACCACGGTGGCGGGCCGTTCAAGATTGACGGTGAGCGTGCATTCACTGGTTGCGGGACAGATGCAGGAGGAAGTTTTCCGCAGCGACCAACCGGCGTCGGATGTGTTCTGGCTTGAAGAGCATGTGGCCAGGCTGTTCGGCGCCCGGCCTCTGTTGCTGCATGAGGATATCGACATCGCCGGCAGCGCCTGGCGCCTCACGGCCATCGCTGCAGGAAAATTCCTGCCAGAGCATCATGCGGGTTCCCTCCTGGTGCTGTTGCTGGGCCTGGCCTCGACCCTGTCGGCCGCAGCCTATCTGCGGAAATTGAACCGGCGCACGCTGGACCTGGCGCATGCCAATGCGATGCTGAACCGGGACATCGTCGAGCGCCGCGACATCGCGCTGGCCCTGAGCCGCAGCGAGGATCGTTTCCGGCGCCTGGTGGAACTCTCGTCCGACTGGTACTGGGAACAGGACATCGCTTACCGTTTCCGCCTGCTGGCGGGGCGCAAGGTGAAGGAAACCCCGGCCATGCTGGCCAGGGTGATCGGCCGCACGCGCTGGGACGTGGCGCTGTCGGTTGATCCCGAGGAACTGGCCGCGCACCGGGCGCTGGTGGAGGCGCACCAGCCGTTCCAGAATTTCGAATACCTGCTGACGCTGACGCCCAATGAACAAGTCTGGCTGAGCGTCAATGGTGAGCCGGTGTTCGATGAGGATGGGCAGTTTGCCGGCTACCGCGGCACAGGCCGGGACATCAGCCAGCGCAAGCGCTCCGAGCAAGCCTTGCGCGAACTGACGGCGCACCGGGAGTCGATCAAGGAACAGGAGCGCAAGCGTATTGCCTTGGAAATCCATGATGAGCTGGGACAGACACTAATGGCCCTGCGGCTCGATGTTGCCAGCCTCTATGCTCGCGTCTGTGGGCATGCCCGGCTGGGCGAGCGTGTCGGGCTGGCGCTGTCGCATATCGATAGCAGCATCAGGGCGGTGCGCAACATCATCAATGACCTGCGTCCGCCGGTGCTGGACCTGGGCCTGGACGCGGCAATCGAATGGCTGGTCGGCCAGTTCCAGCGCCGCAGCGGCATCCATTGCCACCTGGCCTGGAACAGCGGCGCCGCCATCCTCGAAGAGCGCGTGGCGACTGCGCTGTTTCGCATTGTCCAGGAAGCCCTGGCCAATGTCGTGCGGCATGCAGATGCCAGCGAGGTCACGATTACCCTGGGCAGCAATGCCGGCGCGGTCAACATGACCATCGCCGACAACGGCAGGGGCGCGCAGCCGGAAGACTGTCGCCGCGCAGGCAACTTCGGCCTGGCTGGCATCAGCGAGCGGGTCGTGGCGCTGGGCGGCAAGTTCGATATCGTCAGCGCGCCGGGAATCGGCCTGACCCTGGTCATCTGCCTGCCGTTGTGAAGGGCTGCCTGGCGTGCTCGCCCCGTCCGCGTGTTATTAGCACAAGTGGCCAATCTCGCTGATAATGCCTGTTCGCCAACAACAACTTTTGTATGAACAACTTTTTGCTGGTCGTTCTTGCCCTGTTCCTGGTCGCATTGAACGGATTTTTCGTGGCCGCCGAATTCGGCCTGGTCAAGTTGCGGCAGACCCGCATCCGCGCCATCGCCAGGACCCATGGCTTGCGCGGCCGCATGCTGGCCAAGGTGCACGGCCAGCTCGATGCTTATCTTTCGGCCTGCCAGCTCGGCATCACGCTGGCTTCGCTGGGCCTGGGCTGGGTCGGCGAACCCGCCTTTGCCCGCCTGCTGGAGCCGCTGTTCGCGATGGCGGGCGTGACGTCGCCCGAAATCATCCATGGCGTGTCCTTCTTCTTCGCGTTCTTCCTGATTTCCTTCCTGCATATCGTGGTCGGCGAGCTGGCGCCCAAGTCGATGGCAATCCGTTACCCCGAGCGCATCGGCCTCTGGGCCGCAACGCCCCTGTACAGCTTCTACTGGACGATGTATCCGATCATCTGGGTGTTAAATGCCAGCGCGAACGGCGTGCTGCGCCTGGCTGGCCTGAATGCCTCCGGCGGCCACGATACGCATTATTCGGCGGAGGAGCTGAAGCTGATCCTGCGCAGCAGCCGCAACAGCAGCAAGTTCAGCGCCGACGAATGGAATGTGCTGGCGCAGACGCTGGACTTCGGCGACCTCGACGTGGCCGACCTGATGCGCCCCATCCATGAAATTGCCGCCTTGCACCGCGGCCTCTCGCTGGCGGAAAACCTGGCCACTGTTTATCGCACGCGCTATAGCCGCTATCCCTATTTTGCCGAGGACGGCATCGAAGTCCTGGGCGTGATTCATCTGAAGGACCTGTTCCTGGCGGAGCAGGACGGCCGCAAGATCACCGACCTGACGCCCTTCCTGCGGCCGGTGTCGCATGTGACGCCGCGCATGCCGGCGGTGGAACTGATGCGCCGCTTCCGCACCGGGGCGCCGCATTTCGCCGTGGTGGGCAAGAAGGGGCACAAGCCGCTCGGCTTCCTGACCCTGGACAACCTGCTGGGTGCGCTCGTGGGTGAAATCCGCGATGAGTTCCGCCAGAGCGACAACGACTGGACCCGGCTGGACGACGGCACCCTGATGGGCAAGGGCAGCCTGCCGATTTTCACGCTGGAGCGGGCGCTGGGTATCGACGTGGAAAACGAGGAGGTCGACCTGGAAGAGGCCGACTCGGTCGGCGGCCTGGTAATGGAAAAGCTGGGCGACATTCCGCGCGAGGGACAGAAGATCGCGTTCGCCCAGTTCGACGTGGTGGTGAAGAAAATGAACGGGCCGCGCATCGTGCTGCTGCGCATCTACCCGCGAAAAAACAGCGGGGAAGAGACCGGCGTCTGAAGGACGGCTGAAGGCCAAGCGCGTAAAATGCCGCTTTTCCCTTTTTGCCTTCACCATCATGACCCAGGACGAACAAAAGCAGGCGGTTGCCCGCGCAGCCATCGATTACGTGGAAGACGGCGCCATCATCGGCGTCGGCACCGGCTCCACCGCCAATTTCTTCATCGACGAACTGGGCAAGGTGCGTGACCGCATCCAGGGCGCGGTCGCGTCCTCGGAAGCCACGGCGGCCCGGCTGCGTTCGCATGGCATCCGCGTGTTCGATTTGAATGAGGTGGATTCCCTGCCGGTCTATATCGATGGCGCGGACGAGATCAACGCCCAGGGCGCGATGATCAAGGGCGGCGGCGCGGCATTGACGCGGGAGAAGATCGTTACCTCGGCGGCGGACAAGTTCATCTGCATCGCCGACGGCTCCAAGCTGGTCGACACCCTGGGCAAGTTCCCGCTGCCGGTGGAAGTGATCCCGATGTCGCATCGCGTCGTCAGCCGCAAGCTGGCAGCGCTGGGCGGCCAGCCGACGTTGCGCATGAAGGATGGCCAGCCGCTCGTCACCGACAACGGCTGCTACATCCTGGACGTGGCAGGCTTGCAGATCGGCAATCCGGCCCAGTTCGAAGCGACTGTCAACAATATCGTCGGCGTGGTGACGGTAGGCCTGTTTGCGCAGCGCTGCGCCGACGTTGCGCTGCTGGGCACCAGCGAAGGCGTCAAGAAGCTGGTGTTTTAAAAATGTTCCCACTGGCAAGCCGTGACTGTCCACAGGCCGTCACTGCTTGCGGAACTTACGCGGACGGCCGACCACGCATGTTTTGATTTGGAACACGCGTTTTGTTTGAAGGAAAAGCTAAGGTTGCATCTGGATCGGCTTGAATTTGTTTTTAATTTCATAACGAAAAGCCGGCGAGTATGATGAATGGCGTCTTTCCTTCAATCACTCTATGGCAGAGGCCGTGCGTAAAACCACCAAGCTGGTCATTTTCGGCGTTGAAGATTTTGCCGATATCGCCTACGAATATTTCACCTGGGATTCCGACTATGAAGTCGTGGCGTTCGCCGTCGACCGCGCCTACCTGGAACCGGGGGAATGCCGCAAGTTTGGCCTGCCAGTGGTCGCGTTCGAGGACCTCCGCGCTGCTTTTCCACCGGAGGACCATGCCTTCTTTGCCGCGGTCGTCTATGCCGATCTGAACCGGCTGCGGGAACGGATCTGTCAGCGGGCCAGGCAGCAGGGATACCGACTGGCCCGCTACGTCAGTTCGCGCGCCTTTGTATGGCGCAATGCGACGCTGGGAGAGCATTGCTTCATTTTCGAGAACAATTGCGTCCAGCCTTATGCCAGCATCGGCGATAACGTCGTGCTCTGGTGCGGCAACCAGATCAGTCACCATGCCCGCATCGGTCATCACTGCTTTCTGAGCGGCAGCGTCGCCGTGGGCGGATGGGCGAACGTTGGCGACCACTGCTTTGTCGGGCTCAATGCCACGCTGGCCAACAATACCGACCTGGGCGCACGCAGCTGGGTGTCGCATGGCGCGGTGCTTTCCGGCACGGTGCCGCCGGCTTCCTTCGTCAGCGCGGGCTCATCAGACATTGCCGCGCTGGACGATGCCAGGCTGGCGCTTGCACTGCAGCGGGCGAGCCAGGCCAGGAAGCGCCATGGCGCAGCAGCGATGGCGCCGGCAGTCGACGGGCTGGATCTACCGTGCGATTAAGCCCGGTTTCCCTGGAACGGCGCTTCCTTCCCCATGGCCCAGGCCGCCTATCCCGTCCTCTTTACGACGCTTTCACAGCAATACCGCGATGAAATCCCTTCTTGTCTACGGCTCCACATGGGGCAACACGAAAAAGGTGGTGCAGCGACTGCCGGAATGGCTTTCCTTCCCGATCGATATCGTCAATGTCAGCACCCTTACCGACGACAGGTTATTTGCCGATTATGATTTGCTGGTCTTTTTCACGTCGACCTCGGGAGACCAGGAATTGCAGGCGGATATGGAGTCTTTCTTTGTCGGATGCAGGCCTGATCTGAATGGCAAGTTCTACGCGGTATGTGAACTGGGCAATTATTTCGGCTATGACGATTTTGATTTTGGCGCGGAACGTATCCTGAGCCATTTATTGCGCCAGGCAGGCGGACAGGAACTGATTCCGCCTTTTTCGATGGATACCTTTCCTGGCAGAGACTGGAATAGCCTGGGTCGATGGTGCGGCCTGCTCAACGATGCGGTGCAAAAGCGCGATGCACGATATTGATGTCATTCGGGAACTGCGTCGTCGTATTGGACGCGATTTCAGTCATGAAATGGAAGGCGAGTCGGTTGTCGGTCTTTCGCTGGCATCGGACGATTGTATTTTCAGCGGCCTGATCCGCCACCACTCGGCGCAGGAAAAGAATGACATCCTGTTGCTGATAGCACGCCTCAAACAGCTGCGGACATTGAATCTGCGGCGGTGCATGCTGGGCACTATGCCGGATGAAATGGGTGAACTGGCATTGCTGAAGCATCTCGATCTGGGCTCCAACAGCCTGGGCGCCGTACCGGGCTGGATTGCGCGTATCGACGATCTGGAATACCTCAATCTCGGCGTGAACCGGCTTGCTGCCCTGCCGCCATTCTTGGGGAAATTCGACAATATCAGCACATTGCTGCTGCATAAGAACAGCCTGCCTGAATTTCCCGATGTATTCGCGGGGAAAAAGCATATCGGTTACCTGAATCTGTATTTCAACCGGATGCGTTTCATTCCCGACTTCATCTGGGATTTTTCAAGCATGCATACCTTCACCTGGGGCGTTTCCGCCATGAAGGAGTTGTCGCCCGACATCGCAAAATTACAGAACCTGCGCTACCTGACACTGGTGAACACCCGGATCAGCCATCTTCCCGACTGCTTCGGCGCGTTGGGGGCGCTGGAAGCCGTCCGGCTGCACAAAAACCAGCTAGGCGAATTGCCGGAGACGATAGGGAAGTTGCAGAACCTGCGGCAAATCACGCTATACATGAATCAGCTGACGCGCTTGCCGACCACGTTCGGCCGGCTGCACCAGCTGGAAAAATTAAATCTCGCCAATAACCGGTTCCAGACTTTTCCCGAACAACTGTCGAATCTACCCAGGCTTTCCTGGCTGGCCTATTTCGGTAATCCGGATCAGGCCGCGCAGCCGCCTTTTGCATTCCAGGGCACGTTTCTAGGGACGCGTCCGCTGAATACCCGCGACGGCGGCTGAACGCGCGATGTTTACGGCACCGTGATGGCCGCTTCCGGCGCCTCGGCGGAAATCAGGTCATAGGCATCCAGAAAGCGGCGGATATCGCTGACGGAATTGAACATCAATACATCCACGATGGAAAGCCAGGAAACGAATTCCGCGCCGAACTGGCGGTATCGGATCTCGTGGGATTTGATGAATTTGAGATCGATTCCCTGGCTGGCGAATTCCTCTTCCGAATAGAGATGCTGCCCGCCGATGGCATTGGTATAGCTGTCGGCGCCGAGCGCTTCGCAGATGGCCAGAATCTTTTCCTGTCCCTTCAGGGAATTGTCCTTTTTCACGCTGGAGGAAAGGATGAACCGCGTATGCAGGCCGAGATAGCGCGCAATGCTTTCCAGCTGATGCATCAGATAGAGATGGAGCCGCGGTTCGGGATAAGGCAACAGGGTTTCGAGCAGGGGCATTACCTGCTCGAAGTAAGGCGCCCGCGAATAGGCCTGGCGAAACGTTTTGAGCAGGGTCGGCTGGTTGTCGCCAATCACGATTTCATTGATGCGCTTGGAAGAACTGGCCTCGCTCAAATTCAGAGTGAACAGGTGGGCGTCATTGTTGAGCAGTATCCGGTTGCGATTGATCCAGCTGCGCTTGCGAAAGTTGACATCGTCAAAGACGACAAAAACATCGACATCCCGAATCATTTGAAAATACCCTATGTAAGGGAAAACATAGGGTTGCATGACGCTAACTCTCATTGGAGCAGGTTCCGCTGAAAAGGTGACAGGAATCGGAGCAACAGGAAAAGAACCTGGACAGGTTCTTTTGCCTTGAGTTTCTTGAATCAATTAAAAAACGCACAGGACGGCGTCGACCGTTACCGCTTCGCCCATTGCAGACTGGCACCTTCATTTGCGATGTTGAAATGCTGCCAGAAAGAAAATCGCTGATGTTGAGATAAATAAAGAAAAACCTGCAGGGTCATTAACCTTGATCAACCCGAGAATTCCATTCTGATGGAGGCGTGGCGATGACGGTTCGCGCGGCAAAAAAAAAGCCGCCCGGGCGGCGGCTCTGGATAAATACACGCGGCGCTTCAATCCGCGGGCGGCACATAACCCTGCGCCGCATCGGCGCCTTCGCCGAAGAAGTGCTTTTCCATCTGCGTGGCCAGGTATTTGCGGGCGCGGGTGTCGGCCAGGTTCAGGCGGTTTTCATTGACCAGCATGGTCTGGTGCTTGAGCCAGGCGGCCCAGGCTTCCTTGGATACGTTTTCCCAGAGCCGCTTGCCCAGTTCGCCGGGGTAGGGCGGGAAATCCAGGCCTTCGGCTTCCTTGTTGAGTTTGATGCAGTGGACCATGCGGGCCATAAGAATTCTCCAATTGGTTGATGCGGATAAGTGCGGCTGGATGCGCGCGTTTAAAGAGCATTAAAAAGTATAAGAGGGCATTCAAAGCGTCTTGATCAGCACGAGCGACTTGCGTTGCCAGTTGTACATGTGCTGCCGGTCTTCCGGCAAGTCGTCCACCGTGGCCGGCACGAAGCCGCGCTTGATGAACCAGTGAGCGGTGCGGGTGGTCAGCACGAACAGCTTCTTCACGCCAGCCGCCCGCGCCCGGTTCTCCATGTGCTTGAGCAGGCGTTCGCCATCGCCCTGTGCCTGCACTTCCGGGTTGACCGTCAGGCAAGCCATTTCGGCCATCTGTTCCTCGGGGAAAGGATAGAGCGCCGCGCAGCCGAAGATCACGCCGTCATGCTCGATCACCGAGAAATAATCGATCTCCCGCTCGATCAGCTCGCGTCCGCGCTTGACCAGGGTGCCGTCGGCTTCCAGCGGCTCGATCAGCTTCAGGATGCCGCCGACGTCGTCGATGCTGGCGTCGCGCAGGCTTTCCAGGTTTTGCGACGAGATCATGGTGCCGACGCCGTCGTGGGTGAACAGTTCCAGCAGCGCCGAGCCGTCGGTCGAGAACGAGACCACGTGGGCGCGGGGCACGCCGCCGGTGCAGGCCTGCATTGCGTGCTTCAGATAAAAGGCCGAATCCGGCGGCAGGGCGCCGCTGTCGATGATGGCGCGCGCCTGGTGGCTGGACAGTTCGTGGATCTCGGCCCCGGTCAGGTCGGTCATCATCGGGGTTTCGGTGATGAAGATGAGCTTGTCGGCGCGCAGCGCGATCGCCGCGGCGACCGCGACGTCTTCCATGGTCAGGTTGAAAATCTCGCCGGTCGGCGAAAAGCCCAGCGGCGACAGCAATACCAGGCCGCCGGCATTGAGAATCGGCTGGATGGTCTCATATGCGATCTTCCGGGACACGCCGGTCAGTTCGAGGTCGACGCCTTCGATGATGCCGATCGGGCGGGCGGTTACGAAGTTGCCGGAAATGATGCGGATGGCGGCATGCGCCATCGGCGTGTTGGGCAGGCCCTGGCTGAATGCGGCCTCGATGTCCAGCCGCAGTTCGCCGGCCGCCTCCTTGGCGCATTCCAGCGCCGCCGTGTCGGTGATGCGGATGCCCTTGTGGAAACGGGCCTCGACATTGCGCAAGGCCAGTTGCTCCTCGACCTGCGGCCGCGAGCCATGCACCACCACAATACGGATTCCAAGCGCATGCAGCAATGACAAGTCGTGGGCCAGCACCGGCAGCGCGCCGGCCTTGACCAGCTCGCCCGGAAAGGCAACCACGAATGTTTTACCGCGAAAGGCATGTATATATGGCGCGACTGAACGCAGCCAGGCAACGAACTGAACGGGATTTTCCATGAGCGGCATTATAATTCGGTCCGCTCAGTCTGCACCTGAACCTTTCCAAGAATCCATGCATAGAGAACCCCAGGCCCAGACGCCGCAAGCGCCGCAGCCGCTGCAGCCAAAGGAGAACGGCCGCCGGCAGCCACCCCTGCGCAATCCGCTTCCCGCGATTCATTTTCCCGAAGAACTGCCGGTCTCGGGCCGGCGCGACGAGATCACAGCCGCGCTGGCGGCGCACCAGGTCATCATCGTCAGCGGCGAAACCGGCTCCGGCAAGACCACCCAGTTGCCCAAGATCTGCCTGGCGCTCGGCCGCGGCGAGCGCGGCCTGATCGGCCACACCCAGCCGCGCCGCATCGCCGCTTCCTCGACCGCGCGCCGCATCGCGCAGGAACTGGGCTCGCCGCTGGGCGAGCATGTCGGCTTCAAGGTGCGCTTCAACGACAACCTGACCAAGGGCGCCTGGGTCAAGCTGATGACAGACGGCATCCTGCTGGCCGAAACCCAGACCGACCCGCTGCTGAAGCAGTACGACACCATCATCATCGACGAGGCGCACGAACGCAGCCTGAACATCGATTTCCTGCTGGGCTACCTGAAGCAGCTGCTGCCGCGCCGCCCGGACCTGAAGATCATCATCACCTCGGCCACCATCGATGCCGAGCGCTTCGCCCGCCATTTCGGCCGCAATGGCACGCCGGCGCCGGTGATCGAGGTGTCGGGCCGCATGTACCCGGTGGAGATCCGCTACCGGCCGGTGGAGCCGGGCGAGGGCGCGGCCAAGCCGGGCGCGGCGCCGACCGCGGCGCAGAAGGGCCGCGAGAAGCGCGACCTGATGGACGCGGTGGCCGATGCCGTCGATGAGCTGTGCGGCGTCGGTTCCGGCGACGTGCTGGTGTTCCTGCCGGGCGAGCGCGAGATCCGCGACGTGGCCGAGACCCTGCGCAAGCATCATCCGCCCCATGTCGAGATCCTGCCGCTGTTTGCGCGGCTGTCGGCGCAGGAGCAGGAGCGGGTGTTCAAGCCGACCAATGCGCGCCGCATCGTGCTGGCCACCAACGTCGCCGAAACCTCGCTGACGGTGCCGGGCATACGCTACGTGGTCGACGCCGGCACCGCGCGCGTGAAGCGCTACAGCTATCGCAACAAGGTCGAGCAGCTGCAGATCGAGCCGATCGCGCAGTCGGCCGCCAACCAGCGCGCCGGCCGCTGCGGCCGTGTCGCCGCGGGCGTGTGCATCCGGCTGTATGACGAGCAGGACTTCCTGCAGCGGCCGAAATTCACCGAGCCGGAAATCCTGCGTTCGTCGCTGGCCGCGGTCATCCTGCGCATGAAGTCGCTGAAGCTGGCCGACGTCGAAAGCTTCCCCTTCATCGAGCCGCCGCTGGGCCGCGCCATCGCCGACGGCTACCAGCTGCTGCAGGAACTGGGCGCGGTGGACGATGCGAATGTGCTGACGCCGCTGGGCCGGCAACTGGCCAAGCTGCCGCTGGACCCGCGGGTGGGCCGCATGATCCTGGCCAGCCGCGACCACGACTGCCTGAATGAGATGCTGATCATCGCTTCGGCGCTGTCGGTGCAGGACCCGCGCGACCGGCCGCTGGAAGCGCAGGCCGCGGCCGACCAGGCGCATCGCAAGTTTGCCGATGACAAGTCCGAGTTCCTGAGCTGGCTGAAGATCTGGAAGTGGTTCGAGGAAGCGATCGAGCACAAGAAGACCAACCGCCAGCTGCAGGACAACTGCCGCGCCAACTTCCTGTCGCAGATGCGCCTGCGTGAATGGCGCGATGTGCATACCCAGCTGCTGACCGTGGTGCGCGAGCAGGGCTGGCGCCTGAACGAGGCGCCGGCCACCTATGAGCAGCTGCATTCGGCGCTGCTGACGGGCCTGCTGGGCAATATCGGCTTCAAGTCGGAAGAGGACAACCTCTATCTCGGCGCGCGCGGCATCAAGTTCCATATCTGGCCCGGCTCCTACCTGCAGAAGAAGGCCGGGCGCTGGATGGTGGCGGCCGAACTGGTCGACACCACCCGGCTGTATGCCCGCACGATCGCGCAGATCCAGCCGGAATGGCTGGAGCGCATCGGCGGCCATCTGCTGAAGAAGTCATACGGCGAGCCGCGCTGGGAAAAGCGCGGCGCCCAGGTGGTGGCGTCCGAGCGCGCCACGCTGTACGGTCTGGTGGTCTACAGCCAGCGCCGCATCAGCTATGGCGCGATCAACCCGGCCGAGGCGCGCGAGATCTTCATCCGCGACGCGCTGGTGGGCGGCGACTTCGACACCCGCGCGCCCTTCCTGGCCCATAACCAGAAGCTGGTGCGGGAAATCGAGAACCTGGAACACAAGTCGCGCCGCCTCGACGTGCTGGTGGACGACGAACTGATCGCCGCGTTCTACGACGAGCTGGTCCCGGAAGACATCCATAACGGCGCCGCCTTCGAGAAGTGGTATCGCCAGGCCAGTGCCGATAATCCCAAGCTGCTCTACCTGAACCGCGAAGACCTGATGCGGCATGAAGCCGCCGGCGTCACCACCGAGCTGTTTCCGAAGGTAATGCGGGTGGCGGGCGTCGAGATGGGCTTGTCCTATCATTTCGAGCCGGGCGCCGCGCGCGATGGCGTGACGCTGACGGTGCCGCTGTTTGCGCTGAACCAGGTGTCGGCCGAGCGCGCGGAATGGCTGGTGCCGGGCATGCTGAAGGACAAGGCGCACCTGCTGCTGAAGTCGCTGCCGCAAAAGCTGCGCCGCCACTGCGTGCCGCTGCCCGACTATGCGGCAGGCTTCGTCGCCAGGGTGGAGGAGCGCAAGATCCATGGCCGCGGCAGCCTGCTGGATGCGCTGATTGCCGATGTGCGCGAGCAGACCGGCGTGATGATCCGGGTCGGCGACTTCAAGCTGGAAACCCTGCCGGCGCATCACTTCATGAATTTCAAGGTGATCGACGAGCATGGCCGCCAGCTCGACATGGGCCGCAACCTGGCAGCGCTGCAGGCCGAGTTCGGCGGCCAGGCGCGCGAGCAGTTCCAGAAGATCGCCGAGCAGACCGTGATCGCCGATGCGCCGGCGCCGGCGGCGGGCAAGGGCAGCGCCGGCAACAGCAAGGGCGGCAATGCGGAGGCTGCCGCCGCGCCGGGCGCCTATACCAACCTGACGACCTGGTCGTTCGGCGAATTGCCCGAGCTGCTGGAAATCCAGCAGGGCAGGCAGAAGCTGATCGGCTTCCCGGCGCTGGTGGACCGCGGCAGCCACTGCGACCTGGAAGTGTTCGACGACCCGGCGGAGGCGGCGCGCATCCACCGCAACGGCCTGCGCCGCCTGTTCGCCCTGCAGCTGAAGGAGCAGATCAAGTTCCTGGAAAAGAACATTCCCGGCCTGCAGCAGATGGGCATGCAGTACATGGCGCTGGGCTCGCAGGAGGAATTGCGCGACCAGATCATCGAGGCCGGCCTGGACCGCGCCTGCCTGCAGGAGCCGCTGCCGACGAATGCCGAGGAATTCAGCGCACGGCGCGACCAGGGCAAGGGCAGGCTCGGGCTCCTGGTCAACGAGATCGCCCGGCTGGCGGCGCAGGTGCTGGCGGAATTCCATGCGCTGCCCAAGAAGCTGCAGGGCGCGCGCGCGCATGCGCAGGCGGTGGCCGATATCCAGTCGCAGGTGCAGGCATTGGTCGGCAAGCGCTTCATCGTCGATACCGACTACGCGCAGCTGGCCCATTTCCCGCGCTACCTGAAGGCCATCGGCGTGCGGCTGGACAAGCTGCGCGCCGACCCGTCGCGCGATGCGAAACTGATGGCGGAATGGCAGCAGGCCGCCGCGCCGTGGCAGCGGACGCAGAAAGGGCAGGGCGCGCGCGACCCGAAAATGCAGGAATACCGCTGGCTGCTGGAAGAGCTGCGGGTGTCGCTGTTTGCGCAGGAACTGAAAACGCCGATGCCGGTGTCGGCCAAGCGGCTCCAGAAGGTATGGGAGGCGATGCAGCGCTAGTGCAGTGCCGGTTATCGACTGCTTGTGTCAGTTGTGCATTGCCTGCCAGCGGCATGCACGCCACACAGTGTCGTTTTATTGCTTACAGTTGCCCTTGTGCACGACTATTTTTGCGATAATCGCCGGCAACTATCTGGCCACTATCATGTTTATTCTTGCGAAAAACTTTCTCGCCCGCCTTTTCCTGATGCTCGTGGCGCCTTCCTACATTGCAAGCCAACCTGTTTCCGGCGCCGCCATGGTTTTTTCCCTCACCGATTATCTGATTGCCGCTCTGGTTCTGATCGCCCTGGCGGTCTGGTTCGAGCGCTGGTGGCGCAAGTAGGCCCGTTCCGCCGCGCTTGCGGGCCGCCTGCCTTCTGATGTAGCTCAATGAACAAGTTGTGCCTGATACTACATTTGAACGACATATTCAGAGTGTTGGTGGACGGAACATGAATGATTGCCTGAAACAGGTACTGCGCGCATCCCTCATCGTGCTTGGACTGGCCGTCATGGGCGGTTGCGGCACAAGCGGCATGCGGATGGCCGGCAATGCCGGCACGACGGACCAGACTGCCGGCGAAGCGGCCGCCCCCCCGGTCAACATGATCACGCCGCAGTTGCTGCGGGCTGAAAAGGACCGGCGCGACAAGGATGCAGGCGCCGACATCAGCCAGCTGCTTACCCCACCGGCGCCCTATACGATCGAAAGCGGCGACCAGATTTCCATCGTGGTCTGGGACCATCCCGAACTCGGCGGCGGCGCCCTGACCGCCAATGCCGCAAGCGTGGCAAGCGGCGGCTTCAATTCCACCATGCCGGTGACGCCGGCCAGCTTCGTGGTGAACCAGGAGGGGGCCATCCAGTATCCCCATGTCGGCATGTTGAAGATCGCCGGGCTGACCGAGCCGCAGGCGCGCGAACTGCTGACGACGCGCCTGGCCCATTACATCAACAAGCCGAGCGTCACGCTGACGGTGCAGTCCTACCGCAGCAAACGCATCTACGTGGACGGCGAGGTCAAGACGCCGGGCGTGCAGACGATCAATGACATACCGATGAGCCTGGTGGAGGCCATCAACCGGGCGGGCGGCTTCCAGCCCACCGCCGACCAGAGCCAGATTTCGCTGAACCGCAAGGGCGTGAGCTACCGCATCAATCTGCCGCAACTGGTCCAGCGCGGCGTCAATCCCGGCGACATCATGCTGGTCAACGGCGACGTGCTGCGGGTGCGGTCGCGCGACGAAAGCAAGGTCTTCGTATCGGGCGAAGTGGTCGGGCCGCGGGCGCTGCAAATGCATAACGGCCGGCTGTCATTGAGCGAAGCATTGGGCGAGTCGGGCGGCATCAACCCGCTGACCGGCGATGCCCGGCAGATCTATGTCGTGCGCAAGTCGACGGCCGAGGCCGTGGTCTACCAGCTCAGCGCCACCAGCTCCGGCGCGCTTGCGCTGGCGGAAGGCTTCGAGCTTGAGCCAAAAGACATCATCTACGTGGCCGCCACGCCATTGACAAACTGGTACCGCACGATCAGCCAGATATTCCCGGGAGGCATGCCGTCCGCGGCAGCCCTTATTCCGCCGAGATAAGCAATTGGCGTCCTGATTTCCCGAAATCATTTTTCGGGGTTATTGCAATGCCGCAGAAAATGAAATTTCTATTTATTGCGGTTGCCTGATTGTTTTTTCCGTCATTGTCGCTCGATGGCGTGGCTCTTCATGGCATCTGAAAACCAGCAGAACTGAAAAAGGATTCCTGCCGGTATTGCCGCCTCCCGTCGCTAGTTTCCCCTGATTAAAGCCGCAATACGATCTCGTTCAATTCGATGAGCAATGTCGCGGTTTTTTTCTTTCGTATTTCATTTTTCGCTCAAATATTTTTGTGCAGCGCAGCAAATTGAAAGTATCGCGGGGTTGATAATCGCCAAAATGTGGCCGAAATTTTGCGGGAAACTAGCTCTGCTGATAACTTTCTCGACCAGATTCAGCAAATTATTGCATTGCATAAATTTACGAGAAGAAATATGCATAACGAGAATCTTATTTGGTTAAGCAATGGGCGAGAAGTAGTCAGCCTTTATTCCGATTCGGATTCATTCCCTAAAAAGCTAATCGGATTGGGACTGTTTTACGGAATTATTTGCAAGAGCGCCGAGGCCTGGCCACGTCTTTCATACCGCGTCTTTCATTAGCAAGCAGTAAATCATGGATAACCAAGTCAATCTGCTTTTAGCGATGGCGATAGCGGCCGCGAGCAGCGTGTCAATCTGCGTTGCCGTGCTGCTTACCCAATCCTGGCATGCCCGGTTTTCGATGGATTCGGATTTGACCGGCATTCAGAAGTTCCATAAAAGGCCGGTGCCGCGTATCGGCGGCGTGGCCATGATCGCCGGCCTGCTGGCAGTACCCCTGTCGATCCATGTCTTCGGCAAGAACCTGGAGTTGCAGCAGTATGCTAGGCCGATGCTGTTCGCCATCCTGGCCGCAGCGCCGGCGTTCCTGGCCGGGCTTGCCGAGGATCTGACCAAGTCGGTGTCGGTGCGGGCGCGACTCATCGCCACGTTTTTCAGTGCGTTGCTGGGCGCCTGGCTGCTCGGCGCCGCGCTGAACCGGATGGACGTGGTCGGCCTCGATCTGCTGCTTCAATTCGCGCCGGTGTCGCTGGTGGTGACTGCCGTCGCCGTCGGCGGCCTGGCCAACTCGATCAACATCATCGATGGCTTCAACGGCGTTGCCAGCGGCGTCGGTACCGTGATCCTCGCCGGCATCGCCGTTCTGGCCTATGGCGCCGGCGATCAGGTCGTGATGCACCTGTGCCTGATCGGCGCCGGCGCCGCCATCGGACTGGCGCTGCTGAACTTCCCCACCGGGCGCCTGTTCATGGGAGACGGCGGCGCTTACCTGCTGGGCTTCTGGATTGGCGAGATGGCGGTATTGCTGGTGGTGCGCAATGCGCAGATCACGGCCTGGCAGTTGCTGGCCATCTGCGCCTATCCCGTCACCGAGGTCCTGTTCAGCATGTACCGGCGCCGGGTGATACGCAAGGTCGCGCCAGGCGCGCCGGACCGGCTGCATCTGCATACCCTGATCTACCGGCGCCTGATCTGCACCCGCCTGCCCGCATCGGCGCACCAACCATGGCGGCGCAATGCCGCCGTCGCCTGCCTGATCGTGCCCTGGTTGGTGCTGACCACCGCGGTCGCCGTGCGCTACGGACGCACCATCCCCGCGGCCTTCCTGATCACGCTGTTTCAGGTGTTCGTGTACCTCGCGGTCTATGGCCGGCTGGTGCGCGGGCATTGGTGCCTGCGGCCAATGGTGCTGCTCGGCTTCAGGCGGGTCAGCAAGGAAACGGTGGTCTGACCGGCGCCGGCCACGCGGGTCATGCAGGGAATGGGGCCATTCAACGTTGTCTGATGTGTAGCCAAAGTCTTTCGGGGGAGTCATGAGCAGTATCAAATCCATCGCACCAATTCACGCCGATCTCGAGTCGCCGATCTATGTCACGCAGCCCTACCTGCCGCCGCTGGCCGAGTTCATTCCCTATCTGACCAAGATCTGGAACAGCAGGGTGCTGACCAATGGCGGGCCGTTTCATCAGCAGCTGGAAAGCGCGCTGTGCGACTACCTCGGCGTGAAGCATGTCGCCCTGTTCTCCAACGGCACGCTGGGCCTGGTGACGGCGCTGCAGGCCCTGCGCATTACCGGCGAGGTGCTGACCACGCCGTACTCCTTCGTCGCGACCGCCCATTCGCTGCTGTGGAACGGCATCAAGCCGGTGTTCGTCGACATCGACCCCAACACCCTGAACATGGACCCGGCCCGGATCGAGGCGGCCATCACGCCGCATACCACGGCCATCATGCCGGTGCATTGCTACGGCCATCCCTGCAATGTCGAGGCGATCCAGAAGATCGCCGACAACTACAACCTCAAGGTGATCTACGATGCGGCCCACGCCTTCGGCGTCGAGGACGAAGGCGGCAGCATACTGCGGCATGGCGACCTGTCGGTGCTGAGCTTTCATGCCACCAAGGTCTTCAATACCTTCGAGGGCGGCGCCATCGTCTGCCCGGATGCCCGCACCAAGCAGCGCATCGACCATCTGAAGAACTTCGGCTTCGTCGACGAAGTCACGGTCGTGGCTTCCGGCATCAACGGCAAGATGAGCGAGATCAACGCCGCCTTCGGCATGCTGCAGCTGCAGCACATCGACGGCGCGATGGCGCGGCGCCGCCAGATCGACGCGCTGTATCGCGAGTACCTGGAAGGCGTCGAAGGCATACGCTGCGTGTGCGGCAGCGGCGAGGCGATGGCCAACTATTCCTACTTCCCGATACTGGTCGAGCCCGACTTTCCGCTCAGCCGCGACGGCCTCTACCAGCTGCTGCGCGAGAACAATATCTTCGCGCGACGCTACTTCTATCCGCTCATCAGCGAGTTCCCGATGTATCGCGGCCTGCCGTCGGCGCATCGGGACAACCTGCCGGTGGCAAGCGAGGCGGCGCGCAAGGTGCTGTGCCTGCCGATCTATCCGGCTCTGACCAATAACGAGGTGTTTGCCATCGTCGATGTCATTGCGCATGCCGGCCGCTGACGAGGCGCGGCCGCAGACGGCTGGCGGCCATCCGCCTGCAAGCGGAAGGCTGCAGCCGTCCATCGACACGCGGCTTTTGGCCAACACCAATCAATAACAGTGCAATGCATATGCATGAACTTTCCGAGAGCGCGAGCCAGACAGCCGAAGAAGTGGAGGCATTGCTGCGGCAGGAGTACGAAGAATCAGCGCCATCCTTCCTGTCTTCCATCGATCTTGCCGCCTATGCAAGAAAGATCACGGGCCATGCAAGAATCGCCGGGCTAAGGGCGGACGGCACCCTGATCGCCTTTCTCGCTTTCTATTGCAACGACCCGGAACGCCGGCTGGCCTACATGAGCATGCTGCTGGTGCGCAGCGACTATCGCGGCCGCGGCCTGGCCAGGCGGCTGGTGCAGCAGAGCCTGGACTACCTGACCCAGGCCGGCTTTCTTGTCTACCGGCTGGAGGTCGGCAAGGACAACCGGGAAGCGATCGCGCTCTACAGGGCGATGGGCTTCACCGAGAAGGGTGAAGTAGAGGGGGCCAGCCTGTACATGGAGCGCCGCCTGTCGCAGGACGACGCCGGACGCGAGGACGGGCTGGCGCAGCAGGCCGCATCGCTCAAGGCCAACGTGGTTGCCAACTACGGCGGGCAGATTTACATGACCGTGGCCAACCTTGCCATGGTGCCGCTCTACCTGCATTACATGGGCGCCGAAGCCTATGGGCTGGTCGGCTTCTTCGCGATGCTGCAGATGTGGTTCCAGTTGCTGGACCTGGGCCTGACGCCAACCATGTCGCGCGAGATGGCCCGCTTCCATGGCGGCGCCACCGACATCCTGAGCCTGCGCCGCCTGATGCGGGCCTTCGAGGGGATCTTCGTCGCCACCGCGCTGCTGGGTGCGGCAGCCATCATCATCGCGGCCGGCCCGATTTCGAGCCACTGGCTCAAGGCGCAGGACCTGCCGCTGTCCGAAGTGCGCCATGCCGTGATGCTCATGGCAATCATCATCGCGCTGCGCTGGATCAGCGGCCTGTACCGCAGCGCCATCATCGGGCTGGAACGGCAGATCTGGCTCAATGGCTTCAATGTCGCCATTGTCACCATGCGCGCCGTGCTGGTGCTGCCTGTCTTCCTCGTAGCGGGCAGCAGCCCGACGCACTTCTTCGGCTTCCAGCTTGCGGTGGCGATGTTCGAGACCGCCTGGCTGGTACGCCAAACCTACCGGCTGCTGCCCCTTGCGCGCCATGCCGGTGCGCTGCGCTGGGAGCTGGCGCCATTGCGCGGCGTGCTGGCCTTCTCGCTCAGCATCGCCTTCACTAGTTCGGTCTGGGTGCTCATCACCCAGACCGACAAGCTGGTGCTGTCGAGAATGCTGCCGCTGACCGAGTACGGCTACTTCACGCTGGCCGTGCTGGTCGCCGGCGGCGTCATGCTCATCAGCGGCCCGATCAGCACGGCGCTGCAGCCGAGGATGACCAGCATCCTGGCCACGGGCGACGCACGCGGCGTGGTTTTTCTCTATCGCAAGGCGACCCAGATCGTGGCGGTGCTGTGCATTCCGGCCGCGCTGCTGCTGGCCTTCTTCCCGCGGGAAGTGCTGTGGGCATGGACCGGGGACGCGACGGCCGCCGCGCATGCCGCGCCGGTCCTGTCGCTGTATGCGCTCGGCAACGGCGTGCTTGCGCTGAGCGCCATGCCTTACCTGCTGCAGTTTGCCGCCGGCAAGATGCGGCTGCATGTGATCGGCGGCGCCCTGATCACCGTGCTGCTGATCCCTGCGCTGATCTGGGGCACGAGCCGCTACGGCGCCACCGGCGCCGCCTATGCCTGGCTAGCCTCCAACCTGGCCTACCTGCTGCTGTGGGTGCCGCTGATACACCGGCGCTTCATGCCGGGCCAGCACATGCAATGGCTCTGCGCAGATATCTGCCTTATCGCCGCGCCGCCCATGCTTGCCGCTTACATGCTGCATGCGGCGGTGACGTTGCCGCAGGACCGGCTGATGCTGAGCCTGTCGCTGGCCGCGATCGGACTGCTGCTCATGGCGCTTGCGGCCGCCGCCTCGTCGTATGCCCGGGAAACCTGCGGCTTCCTGTGGCGGCGTCAATTGATGGGACTTGCCAGACAAGGATGAAGAGATGAACGGAACAGACATGACGCCCAAGGTTTCGGTATGCGTGGTGACCTACAACCAGGAGCGGTATATCGCGAAGTGCCTGCAGAGCATCGTGGACCAGGAGACCGACTTTCCCTTTGAAGTGATCGTCGGCGACGACGCCTCGACCGACGGCACCCGCGCCATCGTGCGCGACTTCGCCGAGCGCTATCCTGGCAAGGTCACCGCCGTCCTGCACGAGACCAACGTCGGCCCGACGCAGAACTACCTGAGCGTGCACAACCTGGCCAGGGGCGCCTATGTGGCCCACGTGGACGGCGACGACTATTGCCTGCCCGGCAAGCTCGCCAGGCTTGCTTCCCACCTGGACCAACAGCCGGATTGCCGCATTGCGTGGCACCGCATGATCATCCTGAACGAGCGCGGCCAGACCGCCGTCGGCATGCCGCTGGTGCCGGTCTCCAACTTCATCGCCTCGGAGCGGCTCACCGCGGCCGACCTGGCCAAGTATTACGGGCTGACCGGCTGCCATTCGGGCAGCATGTACCGCAGGGCGGCGCGCAAGATCTGGACGACGGACGACGAAATCCTCGACTACTTCCTCACGCTTTCCTTCTGCATCGACGGTGGCTACGCCTCGTATATCGACGAGCCCTATGGCGTCTACCGCTTCTTCTCCACCGATATCACGCTGACCAAGGTCAAGGGCGCGATGGCAGTGGGACTGGGCAAGCTGGGAATGATGAGGCAATTCCTTGCGTCGAACCCGGAACTGTCGAGGGCGTTCGCGGCGCAATGCCTGCTGGAGATCCTGATACGGGCCTATTTCGGCTATCCGCTCAAGCGCGAATACTGGAAGATGTTTCTCGCATGCCGCCGCATTCCCCTGCCTTCCGATCTCTGGCTGATCGGCCGCGTGTTCATGGCCAACCGCAATACCAGGCTGCGCGCCGCGTTCGAATCGCTGCCGCCGTCGCAAAGCGCGCTCGTGTAAAGCCATGCTGACCATTTCCTATCAACATCCCTACCGCGGCCTGGGCGGCAGCAGCGTCAACCTGCAGGCGGTGTTCGCCAGTCTGCTGTTTGCGCTGTTCATGCTGTGGATTCCGTGGGAAGAGCTGGTTGGAAAGGAGTTCGAGGACAAGCAGGTCTATATCAACAACTTCCTGTATCTCAAGTCCATCGTGGAGGACAAGGATCTTTCCGGCTTGCGCGACTTTTTCTTCAACGAGGTGCTGTGGGACGTGCTGGTCAGGGCCGCCATGGACAAGCTCGGCATCCCGATTGGTGTCATCCTGAACGCCGTCACTTTCCTGTGCCTGTTCTGTTTCGCGCGTTTCCTCGCAGTGCGCCATGGCGTGCTGTCCATCCTGCTGCTGGTCAACCCGCTGGTTGTCGACTTTGCCTTCTCGCAGCTGCGCATGGCCTTTGCCGTGTCGCTGGTCCTGCTGGCGCTATCGCTGCGCAGCCGCGTCGCCCTGTGCGCCACACTGGTGATGGCCTGCTTCATTCACACCGCCATGGTGCTGTTCATCGTGATGTACCTGGTCGCGGTCCAGGTCAGCCTGTGGGTCAGGAAACGCAATTTTCCGGTGTACACCCTTGCCTATATTGCGATGGCGGGAGGCGCGCTGATCGCATTGCTGATCGGGCCGCTGCGCGGCAGCCTGCTGTCCTCGGTGGGAGACCGGCGGGCCGAATACGAACTGGGCGCCGCCACGCTTTCCTATGCCTCCTTCTGGATCGGGCTGCTGGCGACCGTGCCGCTGCAGAAGGCCAGGTTCTATGCCTCGCGGTTCAACCTGCTGTCGGTGGCCTGCCTGGCGACATTCACCTTCGCCACCCTGATGGGCGTATTCGCGGCGCGCTTCATCTCGGCCCTGTTTCCGATGCTGATGTCCCTGATGCTCACCCTCGGGCGCCCGGTCCGCGAAGTGATGCTGCTGATGTATTTAGTGTATCTGGGCCTGCAATGGCATTACTGGTTCCTTTGAAAACCACAGCCGGCCGAGACTGAAAGCATGCCAATGAAAATAGTATTCCTGACGAGTTCATTGAGCGCCGGCGGCGCCGAGCGGGTTGCCACGATCCTGTGCAATGCGTGGGCGGCGCGCGGTGACAGCGTCAGCCTGATCCCCACCTATTCGGGCGGCGGCAAGCCGTTCTACCCGGTCGCCGAAGCGGTGGAAACGGCATTCCTGGCCGACCAGGCGGGGCAGAAGCGCGGACGCATGACCGGTTATCTGGCCCGGCTGCTGACGCTGCGCCGGATGATACGCAGCCGACAGCCCGATGTGGTCGTGTCGTTCCTGCCGAACGTGAACGTGGCCGCCATTCTGGCCATGGCGCACACCGGCATACCGCTGATCATCTGCGAGCGCAACGATCCGTCAAGCCGCTCGCCCCTCAATGGCTGGGAGCTGGCGTCCATGCTGACCTTCCGCTTCGCCAGCATGCTGACCGTGCAGACCGAGGCGGTGGCGGGCAAGGTCATGGCGCGCTATCCGGGGCTGGACAAGGTCAGGGTCGTTCCCAATCCGCTGCCGGACTGCGCGGCAGCGATGCCGGCGACGTCGGCGTCCGGGAAGAGCGGCCGCAGGGTACTGCTCAGCCTGGGCCGGCTGACCGCGCAAAAGGGCATCGACACCGTGATCAATGCATTCGCCCGGCTGGCGCCGCGTTTTCCCGATTGGGACCTGCACATCTATGGCGACGGGCCGTTGCGGGAATCGCTGGCCGCGCTGGCCGCCAGCCAGGGGCTGGCGCAGCGCATTGCCTTCATGGGGCTCACCAGCGAGCCGGGCAGGGTGATGGCCGCCGCCGATGCCTTCGTGATGGGATCGCGCCACGAAGGTTTCCCCAACGCGCTGCTGGAGGCAATGAGCGCGGGCCTGCCGTGCCTGGCCACCGACTGCCCGAGCGGGCCGCGCGAGATCAGCCGCGATGGCGCCGATGCGCTGCTGGCGCCCCTGAACGACGAGGAGGCATTCACCGACGCGCTGGCCCGCCTGATGGGCGACGCCTCGCTGCGCGCCACGCTGGGAAGCCGGGCCAGCGCGTCGATCCGCGAGCGCTACAGCCTGGACTCGGTGCTGGCGCGCTGGGATGCGCTGTTTGCCGAACTCATCCGCCGGCCGGAAGGCAATCCGGCGCCATCGCCGGTGCGGCCGGCGGGCCGGCCGATCAACAGGAGCTTCTGATGCAGAAACACCTTTCATGCCTTGCCTGCCAGGCGCCAGGGCGCCGCGCCGGCTTCAACGTCGGGAGCGCGCGATGAAAGTGGCGCTGATCGTGACCTCGCTCGGCGTCGGCGGCGCCGAGACGCAGGTGGCCAATCTGGCGGATCGCCTGGACGCAGCCGGCCACAGCGTACTGATCCTGTCGATGATCAACGACCTCGCGGTGTTGCCGAGAAGCCCTTCGGTGCGGGTCGAGCCGCTGCATGTGCGCAAGACGCCGCTCACCCTGGCCCTGGGTTATGGCCGCGCATGCCGGCTGCTGCGGCGCTTCCGGCCGGACGTGGTGCATAGCCACATGGTGCATGCCAACCTGTTTGCACGACTGCTGCGCCTGTGCGCGCCGATGCCGCGGCTCATCAGCACCGCGCACAACACCAACGAGGGCGGCGCGCTGCTGATGTGGGGCTACCGCGTCACGGACGGGCTGGCCCACCTGACCACCAATGTCAGCCAGGAAGCGGTGGACCGTTACATCGCGTGCGCGGCGGTGCCGGCCGGCAAGGTGATCGCGGTGCATAACGGCATCGACTGCGACCACTTCCGCTCCGAGCCCGCCCTGCGCGAGGCCACGCGCACCGCGCTTGATGTGCCGCCCGGCCATCAGGTGCTGCTGGCGGCGGGCCGCATCTGCGAGCAGAAGGATTACCCCAACCTGCTGCGCGCCTTCGCGCTCGTGCTTGCCCGGCGCACCGACTGCCTGCTCTGGATTGCCGGCGAGGGCGGCGACCAGGCCGCGGTCGAGCAGCTTGCGGTCGACCTCGGCATACGAGACGCGGTCCGCTTCCTCGGGCTGCGGCGCGATATGCATGCCTTGATGAATGCGGCCGATATCGTGGTCCTGTCCTCCGCCTACGAGGGCTTCCCGCTGGTGGTAGGCGAGGCAATGGCGTGCGAGCGCATCGTGGTGGCGACCGATGCGGGCGGCGTGCGGGAATGGCTCGGCCGCTCGGACCACGTGGTGCCCACGCGCGACAGCCCGGCACTGGCGGGCGCGCTGATGAATGCGCTGGGCATGGATGCGCAGAGCCGCGCGCTGCATGGCATCGCAGCCCGCGAACGGGTATTCAGGCGCTTTTCCCTGGATGCGGTCGTGGCCCGCTGGGAAGACATCTATCGCGGCAATGTCCAGCAGGGCGCCGCGGCGCAGTTATCGGGCTCGGGAGAGCCGGGCTGATGAGACTCGGAGTCGTTTTGAAAGGGCAGTCACCATGTGTGGAATAGTCGGTTACCTGGGCGGCGCGGCGGCAGCGGACGGGGAGGATGGCATCCTCAGGCGCATGACCGGCGCCATCAGCCACCGTGGGCCGGATAGCGCCGGGTACTGGTGCGACCTGGAGCAGTCGATCCGCCTGGGACACCGGCGCCTGGCCATTGTCGACCTGTCGCCGGCCGGCAGCCAGCCGATGGCATCGGGCAGCCGGCGTTACGTGATGGTGTTCAACGGTGAAATCTACAATCACCAGGTAATGCGGGCCATGCTGATGGCGACCGGCCGCGGCGGCGCATGGCGCGGCCACTCCGACACCGAGACGCTGCTTGCCGGCTTCGACGCCTGGGGCATACAGGGAACGCTGGAACGGGCGGTCGGCATGTTCGCGCTCGCAGTCTGGGACCGCGATACGGCCACGCTGACGCTGGCGCGCGACCGCATGGGCGAGAAGCCGCTTTATTACGGATGGCAGGGAAGCGGCGCGAATGCGGTATTCCTGTTCGGCTCGGAACTCAAGGCCTTGCACGCGCATCCCGCCTTCCAGAAACGGGTCGACCGCAATGCATTGGCGCTGCAACTGCGCCACAACTACATCCCGGCGCCGCATTCGATTTATGAAGGCATCAGCAAGCTGCCTGCCGGCTGCCTGCTCAGCCTGTCGCTGCGCAACAGGGAGCCGGTCCTGTCGCGTTACTGGCACGGCGACCTGATCGCGCAGGATGGCGCGCGCCATGCCTATGCCGGCAGCGCGGCAGACGCGGTCAAGGATCTGGAATGCCTGCTGATGGAGGCGGTGGGGCAGCAAATGGTGGCCGATGTGCCGCTCGGCGCTTTTCTTTCCGGCGGCATCGATTCCTCGCTGGTGGTTGCGCTGATGCAGGCGCAGTCTTCCAGGCCGGTGAAGACATTCACGATCGGCTTTGGCGAAACGCTGTTCAACGAGGCCGGCTACGCGCTTTCCGTGGCCCGGCATCTCGGCACCGATCACACCGAACTCTATATCAGCGGCGCCGAGGCGCTGGAGGTGATACCGGCGCTGCCAACCATCTACGACGAGCCGTTTTCCGACCCGTCGCAAATTCCGACCTATCTGGTCTCGCGGCTGGCCCGGCAGCATGTGACGGTTGCCCTGTCCGGCGACGGCGGCGATGAGCTGTTCTGCGGCTACGGCCGTTATCGTTCTGCCGTATCGCTGTGGCAGCGCCTGTCCGGGATGCCTGAGCCGATGCGCAAGCTGCTGGGCGGCGCCATGCAGATGGTGCCAGCGGCAGCATGGCAGATGCTGCAGCGTGCGGCGGCCCATGCCGGACACGGGAAGGACGATGCGACTGGCCTGGAACACAAGGCCGGCAAGGCGGCCGCCATGCTGGCGGACGGATCGCTGCGCAATGTCTACCGCCTGCTTGTGAGTCATTGGCATGAGCCGGCCTGCGTGCTGCTTGACAGCGGCGCCACGCCGGACCTGTTCGCGCATGCGCGGGTCGACCATGGGCTGGACCCGATGCAGCAGCTCATGCTGCTGGATGCGCAGACCTATCTGCCCGACGACATTCTGGTCAAGGTGGACCGCGCCGCCATGGCGGCGTCGCTGGAAACCCGTGCGCCGTTCCTGGATCACCGGGTCGTCGAGTTTGCGTGGCGGCTGCCGCAGCAAATGAAGGTGCGCGACGGGCGCGGCAAGTGGGCGCTGCGGCAAGTGCTGGCGCAGCATGTTCCGCTAACCCTGATCGACAGGCCGAAAATGGGCTTCGGCGTGCCGATCGGCGCCTGGCTCAGAGGGCCGCTGCGCGATTGGGCCGAGTCCCTGCTGGATGCCAGCCGCCTGCGCCGCGAAGGCTATTTCGACGCAGCGCCGCTGAGGCGGAGATGGGAGGAGCACCTGTCAGGAAAGCGCAACTGGCAATACCACCTGTGGGATGTGCTGATGTTCCAGTCATGGCTGGCGCACAACCATGGGCTGGCCGTGTCAGCGCCGGCAGTGCCTGCAGGCGCGTGGGAGGAAGCCTGATGAATGCGGCCGGGAGGCTGTCCGGAGCGCTGGCGCAGTCGTTGCTGCGCCAGGCCGGGCCTGGCGAATTTTTTTGTTAGAAAGCGTGTCATGTCCTTACAACTATCAGACCGAAAAATAGGCGCGATGCAGCCCTACCTGTTTCCCTACCTCGGCTATTTTCAGCTCATCGCTGCCGTGGACGAATTTGTGCTGGGCGACGATCTGCAATACGTCAAGGAATCATGGATCAACAGGAACCGGGTGCTCATCAACCGCCAGGAAAAGATGATTACCTTCCCGCTGAGGAAGAGCGGGCACCTGTCCCGCATCAACGAAAAATACTTTGCAGACGACTTTCCCAGGCAAAGGTCGGCACTGCTCAAGCAATTGCGCAATGCCTATGCGAATGCACCGTGCTTCGCGGAGGTTTTTCCATTGATGCAGGAGCTGATCGAGCATGACGAGACGAACATGGCCAGGTATGCCGAACATGCGATCCGGGGCATCTGCGACTACCTTGGCATCGCCACTGTCATCCGGCTTTCTTCTTCACTCGAACTGGGGGGCTTCTCCGACCGGCAGGACAGGGTGATCGCCACCGTGCGCCGGCTCGGGGGCGACACCTACCTCAATCCAATAGGCGGCGTGGCGCTGTACGATGCGGGCTATTTCGCCCAGCATGGCATCGGGCTGCGTTTCCACAGAATGGACCCGATCGTCTACCGGCAGTTCGACAACCCGTTCGTGCCGTCGCTCTCCATCATCGATGTGCTGATGTTCAACCCGAAGCCGGAACTGGCGCGCCTGCTGCAGTGCTACCGCGTGGAGAACCATGCCGGCGAGTGCGACCGCCGGTATGCCTAGCGGACTGCCGACACCACCCCGACCAACACTCACCAGGGCGGAAAGCCATCATGTGCGGAATAAGCGGATTCCTCAGCAGCGACAACAGCCATGACTTCGACAGCAGCGTCCATGACATGGCGCAGGCGCTGCTGCATCGCGGGCCGGATGGCGGCGGCGTATGGAGCGATGCAGCCAGGGGCGTGGCGCTGGGACACCGCCGGCTCGCCATCGTGGACCTGTCGCCGGCCGGCAGGCAGCCCATGCATTCGGCCTGCGGCCGCTATGTGATGGCCTTCAACGGCGAAATCTACAACCACCAGGAGCTGCGCAGGCAGCTCAACGAGTCATGGCGCGGCCATTCCGATACCGAGACGCTGCTGGCTGCGTTCTCGCACTGGGGAATCGAGGCCACCCTGCAGCGCACTGTGGGCATGTTTGCCATTGCCCTGTGGGACCGCATGGAAAGGCGGCTCTACCTGATGCGCGATCGCATGGGGGAAAAGCCGCTGTACTACGGCTGGGGCCGCAACGTGTTCTTTTTCGGGTCGGAACTCAAGGCGCTGCGCCAGCATCCGGGCTTCAGCAACGAGATCGACCGGGATGCGCTGTGCCTCTATTTCAGGCAAAACTACATTCCCGCGCCGCGCAGCATTTACCGCAACATCTGCAAGCTTGAACCAGGCTGCATGCTGAGCCTGACGCTGGCCGACGCCACGACGGCCCCACCGTCGCCGTTGTCTGCGCCGGCCGCCTTCCGCGGGCTCAAGCTGCATCGCTGGTGGTCGCTGCACGACGTGGCGCAGGCCGGACAGCGCAACCCGATCCGCGATGAAGTCGAGGCGCTGGAACGCCTCGAATCCCTGTTGCACAAGTCGATCGCCATGCAGTCGGTAGCCGACGTGCCGCTCGGCGCCTTCCTGTCCGGCGGCGTGGACTCCTCGCTGATCGTTGCGTTGATGCAGGCAAACTCGGCCAAGCCGGTGCATACCTACACGATCGGGTTCAACGAGGCCGCCTACGACGAGGCCGGCTATGCGCGCGCCATTGCCAGCCACCTCGGCACGCGCCACACCGAGCTGTACATCTCCGCGCTGGATGGACTGGACGTGATACCGCGGCTGCCCGCCCTGTTCGATGAGCCGTTTTCCGATGTGTCGCAGATACCCACCTACCTGGTGGCGCAGCAGGCGCGGCAGCATGTAACGGTGGCCCTGTCCGGCGACGCCGGGGACGAGCTGTTTGCCGGCTACAACCGGCACCTGCGCACCCAGCATGTCTGGAACCTGGTGGCCAAGGTGCCCGCCGGATGCAGGCAGCTGTTCTCGCGCTGCCTGAAGCGCTCGTCCGCATCGCCCGCCGCGCGTGCGCTCGGACAGGGCATGAGCCATCTGATCCCGATGAACTGGCACGCCGCGCTCTATGCCGACAAGCTCCTCAAGCTGGCCGACCGCATCGACGGCGCACGCGATTGCGACGACCTGTATTTCAACCTGGTGTCGGAATGGAAGCATCCGGATGCGCTGGTGCTCGGAGGGCATGAGCCATTGACCCTGTTGCGGCAGAGGGACGCCTGGCCGCAGCTCGCCACTTTCGAGGACCGGATGATGTATCTGGACTCGATGACCTATCTGCCCGATGACATCCTGGTCAAGGTGGACCGGGCCGCGATGGCGACCTCGCTGGAGACCCGGGTGCCGTTTCTCGACCATCGCATTGTCGAGCTTGCCTGGCGCATGCCGGTTGGCATGAAGATCGACCGCGGCCAGGGCAAGCAGGCGCTGCGAAAGATACTGGACAAGCATGTGCCGCGCCACCTGATCGAACGGCCCAAGCAGGGCTTCTCGGTGCCGGTCGGCAGCTGGCTCAAGGGGCCGCTGCGTGAGTGGGCCGAACACCTGCTGAACCGCGGACGGCTGCAGCAGGAAGGCTACCTGAATGCCAATGAAATCGAGTCGCGCTGGCAGGAGCACCTGTCGGGGCGTCGCAACTGGGAGCACAGCCTGTGGAGCGTGCTGATGTTCCAGTCCTGGCTGGAGCACCAGGCGGTACCGCAGCCGGTGCTCGCCTGGCAGGCATCCGGCTGAGCGGCGTGCATCCCCGCTGGCACTGTGCGGTGTTTGCCGTGCAAGGCCCTGCGCTGCTGCCACGAATGAAGAGGAGAGAGCAATGGAGATCGTATCAGCGAGTGATCTTGCCGCGGAAGGGCTGGCCTTGCCTGGCAGCGCGCTGTCATCCCAAGGCCAGCCCGGCGCGCCGGACCGACTGCGCATCGCCGTGGTCGCCAATACGACCTGGTATATCCATAACTTCCGGCGCAACCTGATGCTGCATCTGAAGGACATGGGCCATGAGGTAGTCGCCGTCGGGCCCGAGGACCGCTATGCCGGCTTGTTCAGGCAGGAGGGCATTGCACATATCAGCGTGCCGTTTCATGGCGCCGGCAAGAATCCGGTCAGGGAACTTGGCACGCTCCTGCGCCTGCGTCGCATTTTCCGCGAACACCGTATCGATGTCGTACTCAGCTACACCCCGAAGGGCAACATCTACTCGGCATTTGCGCTGGCCGGCCGCGATGGCAGGCTGGTAGTCAATGTGTCCGGACTGGGCCGCGCATTCTCGCGTGAAGGCTTGCTCGCCCGGACCGTGCAACGCCTCTATCAGCAGGCGTTCAGGCGGGCCGAGTGGGTCTTTTTCCAGAACGATGAAGACCGGTCGACATTCATCGGCAAGCGTATCGTTAGCCATGCCAAGTCGTCGCGCCTGCCTGGTTCGGGCGTGGACCTGCGGCGTTTCAGCGTGTCGGATCAAGCTGTTGATGCAACCCGCGACACCAACAGCGTGATATTTCTGTTCGTGGCGCGGCTGCTGTGGGACAAGGGCATCGGCGAGTATGTCGAGGCAGCCCGGCTGGTGAAGCAGCGCTACCCGGGGGCGCAGTTCCGGGTGCTGGGCAGCATAGACCGTGGCGGCGCCGGCGCCGTGCCGGAAGACACGCTGCGGTCATGGATCGCCATGGGGCTCATCGACTATCTTGGCGCCTGCGACGACGTGCGGCCGCATCTGGCGGCCGCCGATTGCGTGGTGCTGCCATCCTTTTACCGTGAAGGCGTGCCGCGCTCACTGCTGGAAGCGGCGGCGATGAGCCGGCCGGTCATCACCACTGACGCGATCGGCTGTCGCGATACGGTGGACGACCAGTTGAGTGGCCTGCTGTGCAAGCCCAGGGACAGTGCCGACCTGGCGGAAAAGATAGGTCGATTCATGGCGATGCCGCCAGCCGAGCGGGTGTTGATGGGCCGGCGGGCAAGGCAGAAGATGGAACGCGACTTCGACGAGCGGATCGTGATCGACGCCTACAGCGCACTACTCCATGTTCCGCAGGCCACGGCAGCGCAGCAGGCCGGCGCCGCGCCCGCGGCCAGCGCATGAAGCAAGCGTTACCAGGGCGGCATGCCGGACTGGACCGTTTTCTCGCGCGTTGCCGCCGCCGACTCTTCTGCCGCGCAGGCTCCTGGCGTCAGTCTGCGTCGGAGGAAATGCTGACCACATGATCGAGCCTGTTGAAGCCGGTGCTGGCTTCCCATGTGTTGGCGTTGGCCAGCTGGATCGCATACTCCGGACGGCTGCTCAGCGTTGGCATCGGATCGGGCAGGTTCAGTAGCACGGCATAGTTACCCTTCGCCATGCCGGCCGGCAGCGTGATGTTCTGGTTCACCGTGTACGACTGGCCAGCCAGCCAGAGGCGCGGATCGACATTGATCTTGCTGCGCACCAGCGCGCCGGTGCTGGTATTGCGCAGCACCACTTCCACGTTGCGGCCGTTGAACGGGGCAGCCCAGCCATCGTTGCGCACGGTGAAGTTCACGGCGAAGGTGCCGCCCGGCTTGGCGCTGGCGGCGTAGCTGCCATTGGTGAGCACCAGGCGATAGCCCAGCTTCTGCTGGATCTGGCCGAAGCAGCCCTGGTTGCGCCAGCTGTTGATCACGTCAGGATGGAAGTCCAGGTTGATGAAAGACCAGTGGAACATGGCCAGTTCCTTGAGCGCGGTCGGGCAGTCGGTGCGCGGCGAGTTGAGCTTGGAGGTCTCGCCGCCCATGGGCAGGTAGTTGGTCTCGGCCTGCAGGTAGGGATACTCGGTGGTCTGGTTGGCATAGGTGCCCCAGTCGTCCGAGGTCGCCAGGAAGCTGTCGTTGTGATGGGCGCGGCGCGCCTTGGCGGAGCCGTTGAAGGCCTCGCTGGCGGTCAGCGCGGTGCCGCCGTCGAAGCGGGTCTTCAGGCGCGGGAAGCGGATCTGCACGAAGCGTTCGGCCGGGGTGGTCTGCAGCTGCTTGTTGGCGATCGCGGCACGGTCGGTGATGTTCTGCGACGACATGCTTTGGATGCGGCCGTAGTGCTGGCTGTTGGCGGCTTCGCCCCAGCTGCCGATGAAGCCGGACTGGACGACGGCGATCACGTCCTTGTTACGCGACAGGTACGGCGCGAGCTGGTCCATGTGGCCGTACAGCTGGGACAGGGCCGGATCGACGCCGTTGTCGGACATGTTGTAGGTAAAGCGCAGCACGGTCTTGACGCCGCCGGTGCGCATGTTGTCCATCTGCGCCTGGAAGGCGTCGAGGGCGGACTGGGCGATCGGGGAGCTGACGTAGGAATCGAGGCGGAAGTAGCAGAACACCAGCGAGTTGCCGTTGGCGCGGATGCCGGCGAAGGTGCTGGGGCTTTGCGGCGTGTTGCACGAGATCGGGGTGTAGAAGCCGCGTTCCGGGTTGACGATGTTGGCCGTGCTGGCGGTGTAGGTCCTGTAGATGAGGCGCTCTTGCGCATGGCCTGGGCTCAGGTAGAGCGCCATCAGCATCAGCCAGCAGGTTCTGGTCATGTAAGGTCTCCATGGCTATTGGCGGGCGGACGGCCTGCCTGCCGGGCTTGACTTGCAGGGGCAGCGCGCACATCAACGACGATTATGACCTTGTTTTGCGCCGATATCGACAGGCTCGAATACAAAAACGCGGGACGCAAAAAGGCCAGGCTGCATCAGCCTGGCCTTGGAATGGCAACCATGACGGATGCCGCGCGAAGCGGCACCCGGCAAGCGCGTTTAAGGAGCGACGCTGACCGTATGGTTGAGGTTGTTGAAGCCGGTGCTGGCTTCCCAGGTGTTGGTGTTGGCCAGCTGGATCGCATACTCCGGACGGCTGCTCAGCGCAGGCATCGGATCGGGCAGGTTCAGCAGCACGGCATAGTTACCCTTTGCCATGTCGGCCGGCAGCGTGATGTTCTGGTTCACCGTGTACGACTGGCCAGCCAGCCAGAGGCGCGGATCGACATTGATCTTGCTGCGCACCAGTGCGCCGGTGCTGGTATTGCGCAGCACCACTTCCACGTTGCGGCCGTTGAACGGGGCAGCCCAGCCATCGTTGCGCACGGTGAAGTTCACGGCGAAGGTGCCGCCCGGCTTGGCGCTGGCGGCGTAGCTGCCATTGGTGAGCACCAGGCGATAGCCCAGCTTCTGCTGGATCTGGCCGAAGCAGCCCTGGTTGCGCCAGCTGTTGATCACGTCAGGATGGAAGTCCAGGTTGATGAAAGACCAGTGGAACATGGCCAGTTCCTTGAGCGCGGTCGGGCAGTCGGTGCGCGGCGAGTTGAGCTTGGAGGTCTCGCCGCCCATGGGCAGGTAGTTGGTCTCGGCCTGCAGGTAGGGATACTCGGTGGTCTGGTTGGCATAGGTGCCCCAGTCGTCCGAGGTCGCCAGGAAGCTGTCGTTGTGATGGGCGTGGCGTGCCTTGGCGGAGCCGTTGAAAGCCTCGCTGGCGGTCAGCGCGGTGCCGCCGTCGAAGCGGGTCTTCAGGCGCGGGAAGCGGATCTGCACGAAGCGTTCGGCCGGAGTGGTCTGCAGCTGCTTGTTGGCGATCGCGGCACGGTCGGTGATGTTCTGCGACGACATGCTCTGGATCTGGCCGTAGTGCTGGCTGTTGGCGGCTTCGCCCCAGCTGCCGATGAAGCCGGACTGGACGACGGCGATCACGTCCTTGTTACGCGACAGGTACGGCGCGAGCTGGTCCATGTGGCCGTACAGCTGGGACAGGGCCGGATCGACGCCGTTGTCGGACATGTTGTAGGTAAAGCGCAGCACGGTCTTGACGCCGCCGGTGCGCATGTTGTCCATCTGCGCCTGGAAGGCGTCGAGGGCGGACTGGGCGATCGGGGAGTTGACGTAGGAATCGAGGCGGAAGTAGCAGAACACCAGCGAGTTGCCGTTGGCGCGGATGCCGGCGAAGGTGCTGGGGCTTTGCGGCGTGTTGCACGAGATCGGGGTGTAGAAGCCACGTTCCGGATTGACGATGTTGGCCGTGCTGGCGGTGTAATTCACCGACGACATGCTGCCGGTCGAGGTCGACGTATCGGTCGGCGTCGGGCTGGTCGTGGTCGTCGTCGGGCTGGTCGTGGTGGTCGTCGGGCTGGTCGTGGTGGTCGTCGGACTAGTCGTGGTCGTCGGACTGGTCGTGGTCGGGCTGGTCGCGGTTGTGGTCGATGCCAGCGTCTGGGTGTAGACGGCCGATGTGGCGGCCGGCGGCGTGGTCTGCGTCAGCAGGGCCACGCGGGACGGCGAACCGAGGTCGGCGCGGTTGATGCTGACCTTGGCCAGGCCATTGCTCGACGTGTAGGGAACGCGTTTGATTTCACTCCACTTCCACTCGCCATTGGTGCCCGAGTAACGGTAGAGGATGCCGTTCTCCATGAAGAACTCGGCGCCCAGGCCGTATTCTTGCGCGCCGAAGCCGGTCCAGCGGTTGTAGTCGGTGTCGAGGTAGATGCGGACGTGGGTCGGCGTACCCGAATAAGGAATCTGGTAATACACATTCGTGGCGTCGCTGCTCATTGTCGGAACGGGAGCGGCGGCCGCAGATGCGCCATAAGCAAGCAAGTAGCCTGCCGAAAGCAATAAAGTTGCGGGTCGGAGCGCAAATATGGGATTTATTTTCATGTTGATGATTAAAGTGTTCAAAACGAATTTAACGGGTAAAAGCGTCCCCATGCTTCCGGGGCAGGAAGCTGAAAAAATTCGCATATCTATAAAAGTGCTGGGCGAGCGCCGTCCTGGGTGTCTTAAAGGGACACCTGTAAATTCCATGATCCGGAAAAATGGACGTCAAGACGCGCATCCATTAAGGATTGCCCGCTTAACTTAAAGCGAAGGCCTCCAGCGAGAACCAAAAAGCTGTGCCGCAAACTGCACGTTATCATTCACTTTGAAAGTGTCATTACTCCTTTCCATGAAATGCATTTTTCGCACTGCGTTCAGGGCAGATGCCAAAATGCAGGCTGGCGCTCATATCAATAACACCGATTCAGTGGCGTTTCGTTTTTCCGTTCGGGCCATTTCGCCGCGGTTTAAACGGCTTGATAAACAAGCGTGTCTTGCTTATTGCCGTTTCAAGCATGTTGCCTGAAGATTAAACTACGCTGGCAAATTTATTTCCCGATGGAAAATTTTGTGGAACGGACGAATCCTAACGCAGTATTTCTGCCTAGATCAAGACAAAATTTCAGAAATTTTTGTGGTAAACACGTTTTTTTTGGGGAACTTTTTAACAGATTTAACGATGTTGAAACCTTTGTTAAAGGTTGTTCTTTTCCCGGATGGTTCAAAAATTTTTCCCATCCGCAATAAATTAAGGAAATCATCGTTAAAAGTGGAATATGCATAAGCCTCACGGGAAAAAGAGAACAAACTCAACAATAAGCAGGGTAAAGTCCGCTTTAACTGAAAGTATAAAAAACACGTTAACCTAGGCACTGAAACAGGCATCTTTTTTTTCATGAATTGCGTAAAAAAACTTCTCCATGGGAAATAAAGTTGACCGACGTTAATGCCTGTCTGCAAATGTCTTGCAGCGCCGGCAAAGCACGGAGGCGGTGCTGGTGCTGATGTACGTCAATGAATCGCGGGCATCACAGGGTTAAATTGAGGCATTCCTATTAAACAGGCAACAGGTTGTCGACTAGTGAATTGTCTGGAGAAAAGGAAGTGCATGATTGAAATGCATTTCTTGTATTAGCCGTTTCTTTTGCCGGACTTGCATAAAAAGGAGCAGGAACTCTGAGCCGGAAATGGAAATTCCTGGCGGGGAGGTCAGCTTTTACTGAATAACCGATTTCTTTCGTCACTTGTAAACATGTCCAATCCCATCCTTTTTCATGAAATGCCGGCCGAGAACGCGTCGCCGCTGTTGCCAGTGGTCCATAGCGCCGACGACAACCGGATCGACCTCGGCGAGCACCTGCAGACCCTGTTCGAGGCGCGCTGGCTGATGGTGCTGGTGATGCTCGTGGCACTGCTGGGCGCGGCGCTCTACCGGGTCGTCGTCAAGCCGGTGTATGAAGCCAACATGATGATTCATGTCGAAGAGGAAAGTGACAAGGAGCCCAAGACGACCTTCGGCGAAATGGGATCGATGTTCAATCTCAAGACCACGCCCAACGCCGAAATCGAGCTGGTCCGCTCGAGGCTGGTGGTGTCGCGCGCGCTTGACCGGCTGGATCAGTACGTGCAGGTCAGCCCGGTCTATCTGCCGCTGCTGGGCCAGTGGCTGGCCAAACAGAAGCAGACGGTGATTCCGTCCGGCTACGGCGGTTATGCCTGGGGCGGAGAAAGCCTGGACGTGGCTTCCTTCACGGTGCCCGACGGGCTGCTGAACCGCGAGTTCACGCTCACGGCCACGGGCGGCGGCAGGTACACGCTGGAAGACAAGGAAGGCACGATGCATGCCGAAGGCGTCAGCGGCAAGCCGCTGCAGGTAACGACGGCGCAGGGCGGGCTTGAGCTGGTGGTCAAAAGCCTGCAGGCCGACCCTGGCGTGCGTTTCGAATTGAAGCACCTGTCGCGGCTGGCCCTGATCGAACAGGTGCAGAAGAACATGGAGGTCAAGGAACTGGGCAAGCAGTCGGCCGTGATACGGGTGGCGCTGCAGGGCGACGACCCGCGCTGGATCCATGCAGTCCTGGAAAAGATCGGCGAGGAATACATCATCCAGAACGCCGCCCGCAAGACGCAGGAGGCGAACAAGGCCCTGGCCTTCCTGAACAAGCAGCTGCCGGAGCTGAAGGTCCAGCTCGAGGAGTCAGAAAGCCGGTATAACCAGTTCCGCAACAGCAAGGGCACGGTCGATCTGGGCGAGGAAGCGAAGTCCGACCTGCAGCAGATGGTAGCGGCAAAGGCAAGGAAAGCCGACCTGGAACAGAAACGCAATGAACTGCTGGTGCGCTTCACCGAAAACCATCCGGTGCTGATCGGCATCGACACCCAGCTGCGTGAAGTCAATGCCGAGATCCGTAACCTGAATGCCCATATCAAGTCGCTGCCGCTGCTGGAGCAGGAATTGCTGAAGCTCTCGCGCGACCTGAAGATCAATACCGATCTCTATACGTCGCTGCTCAACACGGCCCGCCAGCTGCGGCTGGTCACCGTGTCCGCCACCAGCAATGTGCGGCTGGTCGACATGCCGATGCTGCCGGAGCGGCCGATTTCAGCCGGCTGGCAAAAGATCTTCGGCATCGGCATTCTGGCCGGCCTGATGGCGGGCATAGGCGCAGCCGTGGTCAGAAAATCGATGCGCCGCGGCGTCGAAGACCCGCTGGAGATCGAGCAGATGGTGAACCTGCCGGTCTATGCCAGCATCCCGCTGAGCGAGGCGCAGAAGCAGCTGCAGACGCGGCGCGGCGCGCGCGCGCAGCAGGTGCCGCTGCTGGCGCGGGAAGCGCCGCATGACGAGGCCATGGAAGGGCTGCGCAAGTTCCGCGCCGTGATGCAGTACCTGTCCTCGCGCAACAAGAACAACATCTCGCTGCTGCTGAGTCCCACCGCGGGCAATGGCAAGTCCTTTGTGTCGGCCAACCTGGCGACGCTGCTGGGGCTGGGCAACAAGCGCGTGCTGCTGATCGATGCCGACCTGAGGAATGGCGACCTGCACCGCTATTTCCATGTCGCGCAGGAGGGCGGCCTCACCGAGGCATTGTCGGGCGTGGAAAACATCGAGAAGCTGATTCATTGCGAGGTGGCGCCGAACGTGGACCTGATCACCTCCGGCGCCTTGCCGCGCGAATCGGAACTGCTGCTCACGCCGGCGCTGCCGTCGCTGCTGCGCATGCTGGCGCCGCGTTACGACATGGTGCTGATCAATGGCGCGCCCTTGCTGGAAGTGTCGGATTCGCTGGCCGTGGGCGTGCATGCGGGCGCGGTCTATGTGGTCGCCCGCGCAGGCATTTCCACCATCCGCGACATCGGCGAGACGGTGCGGCAGCTGCGGCAGGCAGGACTGACGGCAAGGGGCTGCGTGTTCAACGGCGCAAAGTCGCGCTCGCAGCGCTATGCCTACCAGTACAAGTACGCCTACGGCAAGAACTGGAATGTGCAGTACCTCTCCGGCTCGCGGCGCAGCAATGCCGCGCTGACCACCCATACCGGCTAGAAGCGACATCGCGGCGGGGATGGCCAGGCCATGGCCCGCTGCATGAACGATTCCGCGATGAATCTGCCCGAGCCCCATTCCAGCGCCGCCACGCCACGCGTGCCGGACTACAAGCCGCGCAACCGCCTGGACCCGAAATGGCGTCCGGGCACCAGCGTGCGATCGAAGATGGCGCTGCGCGCATCGGCCGAGGTGGTCGACGATCCGTGGATGTACAGCCAGCGTTCGCTGCGGGAGCACCGGCGCCTGATGCCGGCGCAACGCATCGTGCTGTGGCTGTTGCTGGCAACCGGCATAACGGCGGCAGGCCTTGTCGGCCTGGGCATGAGCGGCGCAGACGAGGGGCAGCAATGGTCCGCGTCGGCGGCGCATGCCGGCGGACAGGAAGGCGCAGGCCCGCCAGCGTTGCGTGCGCCGTCTCGGCCCGCGGCAATCCTTGCCGACGCGCCGCAGGCCAGCCCGCCCGTCAGGGACACCGCCACCAGGCCTGTCGCCACGGCTTCCGTGCATGAGGACACCGGTAGCGGGCGCGTCGGGCCGGCGACGGCTGGCGGGCTCACACCTGCCGGGCCTGTCACGCATGCCGGCATGCGGCTGGCGCCGGCACTGTCCGTGACGCCCGTGCTGGCGGAACAGGCGCCGGCAGCGATGGCGCCGCAGGTACAGGCGAACCTGCTGCCATCAGCCGCGCCGTCGGGTGACGACGATGCGCGCCGCGCCCGACGGCCGCAGGCAGAAGCGAAGAACGTGGAATGCAGGCAAGCGCAGCAGGCCATGCAGCTTTGCGGCATCGCCGATCCCGCAAGCCGCTGACGCACCGTTGACGCACATCCGGCGCCGGGCTGCCTGCCTGCCGGCGCCGTCCGTACGGATCAAGCCACCGCTTACGACCACAGCTCGACCCGCAACTCGCCTATCGATCCGACCGTTCCCCCTGGGAGCGTTTTCGCCGTTCACCCGCACCAGCGACACCACCAGCTTGTCCAGTTCCGCCGGATCGAGGCTGGCCAGGATCGTGGCGGCGGGGCAGGTCAGCGTGGCCGAGCCGTAATGCATGGCCGCCGCCAGTTCGAAGGCGCCCAGGGTGCCGAGGAAGAGCCGTTGGCGAACGCGGCGGCGTTGCCGTCGGGCAGGTTCAGGTACACGTTGAAGTAATAGCCGCCGGCCTGGCCGGCAGGCGTGAGCATGATGTTGTCGGCCACTGGCGCAAACTGCCCCAGCGGCGGCCTGGCCAGCATGGCGCCGGTTTGCGCCTGCACCAGCTTGAGCGGCGAGGACTGGGCCTGCTGCGGCAGTGCGGTCGGCACGCTATTGCTGGAATAGCTGGCGCCGAGCCAGCCTGGCATGTAGGCCCGATAGCGTGACAGGCCGGGGTTGCAGGCATAGGTGAATGCGCCGGATAAAGGTACGTTATTAAACCTACTGCAATGGCGCTGTCGGCAGCCATGTTGCGGACGCGAACTTCTGACGTGAATCAGTGCATTGCGACAATCTGCGGCGCGTGCGCTGCAGGCGCCGCGCCGCTGGAATGCGCGCGATGCACAGGCGGCAGGCAGTCGACTGCGCAGGCGCGGCGCGGCGCGGCGCCGCGCCGGGCTTGCCGCTGACTGCTTCAGGATTCATAACAGTTAAAAAGCGAACCTTTTGGCAACAAAATTCCGGTCGAGTCTGGCCTCGTTTGATATTTATCAGAATGCACCCTCCATGCCTCAGGCTTTATTGACGGTGTTGGAACAAATGTTCATTGATATCCGAAAGAATGCGTCGTTTTCAGGCGTGGGAATGCGACTTCATTTCTATTCGGCTGATCTTCAGCAAGCGGCTCCGCACCTGAACGCGGCGCCCTTGATCGATGACGATCGTTTCCGGCACTGTTGGCAAAGCCGTTCACTTGTGTTGATTCACTTGCGTTGACTTTCCTTGCATGCAACCGGGAGCAAAGGCATCCGCCGTCCTGATGCCCTGGTTTCCTGCGCCGACCAATCCCTATCAATCTATATCGATGTGAACGACCCGATGCCCGACCATGTATGGATCATCCGCCGCCTTGCCCGCGATGTAATGGCGCGCCGCCGGGAAAGCGGCTGGAAATCGCTGCTCGCCAGCATCGTGCGTAGCGCGCGCGTGCTGGCGTTCGTCGACGCACATCAACAATTCCTGGCGCTGGATGTGAGCCGCAATTACCTCGCCGCCGACTGGAACACCAATCTGTTCCACCACCTCAGCCAGCGCGCCTACCTGATCGAGGGCCTGTCGATGCGCAAGCGCATTGCGTATCTGCACAGCCACTATGCGTTCGAGGACCAGACCTTTGGCGATGCCTACAAGCGCAAGGTCTATCTCGAAGACGGACTGACGCTGTGGGAAAAACGGCAGGGCGGGGTCCACACGGCGATCACGCTGAGCCTGTCGCCGCGCTGGGCGCCCGAGGGCGAGCTGAGCGTGTGCCTGCTGGTCAACGGCACCCGGCTGCATTGCCTGAGCTTCAACTGGATCGCGGGCGGCACGGTGGGCATGGGCTCGCAGGTGCTGCCCTTCGTCGGCCGCAATCAGGGTGCGTCGTCCCAGGCCCAGCCTGCGCTGGCGAGCTTCGATGCCTGCTTTCCCAACAACTCGCCCAGCTTCTTCTGCTTTTCCGCGCTGCAGGGCCTGGCCCAGGCGCTGGGAATGACCAGCGTGGTGGGCATCAAGGGCAGGGCGAATATCTGCTTCGACCATGGCGCGGCAAGAAGCTTCATCAACGCCTATGACAAGTTCTGGGCCCGCCTGAACGGCCAGGAGATCGCCGAGCATGCCTATCTGATCAGCCTGCCGTTTTATCAGAAGCCGCTGGTCGATGTCGCCGCCAAGCACCGCAAGCGGGCTGCGATGCGGCGCTCTTATTGGGAAAACATCAGCATGTCCGCCCACAGGACGCTGCAACCCTATCTGCTTGCCAGCGACATTGTCAGCCTGGCAGCCTGACTGCCCGGCTGGCACGGCCCCGGGATGGTGAACAAATCGCAAGGATTGGCCACCATGAAAGGATGGCGCCTCGCCCTGATGCCAGGGCAGCCATTCTTTGCATAGCGGCTGATCATGAAAACAACGACACGATATCAACACAGGGCTCTCTCCGAAGCCAGGCGGGCTGGCCTGGTGGCGGCGCTCTGCGCGATGCTGGCCGGGTGCGGCAATCAGGCTGCGGACAGCGCCGGCACGGCGCCAGGCGCGCATGCCGTGGCTTATATGCTGTTTCCCCTGGCATTGAGCGCAACCCTGCCCGGTAGCGGCGGCAGCGCTGGCACGCCGGACGCAGCGCAAGGGCCGGCGCAGCCCGGAAGGCGCGCCGTCCAGGTGGGCGACATGGCGCCAGGCGCTGCCGGTTCCCCCGTGCCCGGCGCGGAGGCGCCGGTGGTGCGCGGCATCAACCAGACGGAACAGATCATTGGGTCCTACCGCCTTGCCAGCGGTGAAAGGCGGGCCTTCCTCTGGACCGCCAGCCATGGCATGCGCGACCTGAACGATCTCGTCAGGCACAAGCCTTTGGACCTGACGCTGTCGGATGCGCTGGCCATTTCCGATGCCGGCGCCATCGTCGTCAAGGGCAATGCCGGCCTGTTCCTGCTGCGGCCGCTGTCCAGGGCGTCGGGCGCGGCCGCGATGCCGTCGGGCGATTAAGTCAAGTACGATGCGCGCCGGCCGCAGGGCGCGACGCTTCCCACATCAGGCGGCCTCCCGCTCGCCATCCTCGAAGGCGATGCGCGCCTGTTCGCGCACCTGCCTGCGGCGCAGCTCCCACAATTCGCGCAGCCGGTCGGGGCGCAGTTCACGCTCGTCCGCTTCCGACACGAAACCAACCTCGCCATTGCCCACGGCCTCGGTGCGGGAAAAGCTCCACTCGCGGCAGAACTCCGGCTTGATCGCGCCGGCATGCTTGGTTGGCATCGCGCACAGCAGCTGCATGCCGAGGTTCTCGCGCAGGAACTTCAGCACGTCGCGCGCCCGCACCTCGTCCATCTTCGAGAACGATTCGTCATTGACCAAAAGGCGCAGGCTGGGGCCTTTCTCGAAATGCTTCAGCTTGTTGGTGACCACTGCCGCATGGATGATGTAGGCCGGCGTCTCCAGCTGGCCGCCGGAGCCGGTGCCCCATTCTGACAGCCTGACCTGCGAGCCGGTGTCGGACTCCTTGTAGATTTCATAGCGGCGGTAATTGCGGAAGTCGGCCACCCGCTGCAGTTCGCGCAGCGCATGCTCTTCATCGTCCGACAGCAGCAGGCCCAGCAGCCGGTCGCGGACCTCGCGCTGTTCGCCGGTGAGCTGCGGATCATCGAACAGGCTGGCGGTCTCCTCGCCATCCGACAGCGCCGCGGTGGCGCGGAAGAAGTCGTAGTAGGCCTTGTACTCGGGCACCCATTCCGACCAATCGATGCGGAAGCGGTCGGTGCCAAAGCGCAGCTTCTCCAGCTCCATGTTCAGCGTGCGCAGCGTATGCACTCCGGCGTCGACGCCATTCCTGATCTCGTAGCAGAACTGCTTGGTGAAGACATCGTTGAACGACAGCTCGGCGGTGCGCAGCTGTTCCAGGTTGCGCACCAGGCCGATGTCCTTCTGGCGCAGCAGCTGGGCGCGGGTCTGGTCGCGCAGCGTGATCATCTGCGCATACAGCGGGCCGAAGTCGCCGTCGCGGCTGTCCAGCCCGGAATGGGCCTCGAACTGCTCGTCGGCGCGGGCATGGGCATGATAGGCGCCGAGCGCGGCGCGCACGTCGCTGTAGAGCTGCCAGGCCCGTTCCCGCTGGCGCGCCACATCCTCCTGCGCATCGGCCTGGCCCTTGCGGCCCCGCTCGACCTGCGCCGCGACCTGGTCTTCCAGCGCCACCAGCGACAGGCTGGCATTGACCGCGCACAGTGCGCGCAGCCGGCCGCGGTCGGCTTCCACCGCCTGTTCCCGTTCGGCGCCGCCGGCGGCAATCCGCGCCAGCGCCGCCTGCTGCTGCTGCAATGCCCGTTCATGGCCGCCGATCTGCTTGTTGCAGGCAGCCTTCTTCTGCTCGATCAGCGCGATTTCCTCGCCCAGCGCCTCGGCCTCGTCCTGCAGCTTGCCGGCCGCGGCCAGGTCGAGCCGGCCGAGGTCGGCGCGCGCCGCATCGAGTTCGCGCACCGCATGTTCAACGTCCGCGCGGGCGGCGAAGGAGGGCCGCTGCAGCTGGGCAAGCAAGGCCAGCGCGCCCTGCAGCTCGCGCAGCATGGCCCGCAGCGCCTGCAGTTCCTCCTCGGCGGCCGCATGCTCCTCTTCGGCCCGCGCCCTGGCCTGGCGCCGCGATTCCTGGCCCAGCACCAGCTGCTCGGCGTCGGAGACGAACATGGTGCGCGCGCCGCTGCCCTTTCCATCCTGGGTCAGGCCGCGCGGCGCATGGCGCAGCGCATCCACATCGGCCACCTTCACTACCGGGCCGTACTGCTCATGCAGATAGGCATGCGCAACCGGATGCTCGGCGCGCAGCTCGTGCACGATGGAGTCGGCCGGGGTGCGCTCGGTCTTCAGGTTCTTCAGGCACAGGCTGCCCTGGATCACCGACAGCCGCAGCTTCTTCTGGCGCACGAAGGTGATCGCGCGCGCCTCCCATTCCTGGTCCACGACCAGGTTGAAGCGGGCGCCGCCGAGATAGCCCTCGATGGCCGGCTGCCATTGCGGCGACAGCGGTTCGACCAGGTCGCACAGCACCTGCGCCCGCGCGGCCGGCAGTTCGCTGCGCAATTCCTTCAATGCATGGCGCACATGGGCCGGATAATCGGCGCCGCCTTCGGCCAGGTTGGCGCGGCGCGACTGCGCGTCGCGCTCGCGCCGCAGGGCTTCAGCTTCGCTGCCACGCAACTGCGCCATCTGCGCATGCAGCGCCGCCACGAAGCTGTGGTCGGCGCCGGCCAGCGCCGCGAACAGCTGTTCCAGCGCGGCCTCGATGCCATCGAGCTCCTGCGCCAGCAGCAGCGACTGCAGCACGTCGGCCTCGGGCAGCGCGGCCAGGCGGTTCACGGCCTCCAGTGGCGCGGCCAGGCCGCGCGCATCGGCCGTGGCCAAGGCGTCGCTTACTGCCTGCGCCGCGCGCGACAGCTCGGCCTGCTGCGCCGGTATCTGCATGCCGGCCACCGTCCGCGCCGCCGTTTCCAGGCGACGCGCGGCATCGGCGTTCTGGCGCAGCGCCGACAGGGCAGTGCGCACCCGGCCGTTCAGTTCATCGATCTGACCCTGGATGCGGCGCTGCTGCTCCACCGCCGGTATGCCCATCATCTGCGCATGCACCTGGGTTAGGCTGCGGCCGCGCGCGCTGCGCTCCTGCTCCAGCCTGGAGAGGGTGTCGTTGTCCTGCGCGATCGAGGCTTCCAGGCCGGCGATGGCGGCATTGGCACGTTCGATCTGACGCTGGTCGTCGCGCAGCGCCAGCGACGAGGCCAGCAACTGGGCAAGCGCCGCCGCCTCATGCGCGCCGGCGGCCGCGGACGCGGCCGTGCCCAGCCGTTCCAGGCGTTCCACGTTGGCCGACAGCCGCTCGCCTTCGCGCCGCAGCTCGTTGACCTGCCGCATCAGGCGGCTGGTCTGCGCGATGCGCTGCGCCAGCAGGCCGGCGTCGAGTTCCAGGATCTGGCGCCGCACCAGTTCATCGACGCTGCCGATGGGCTTGTGCGCAATCGACTGGCTCCAGGCGCGGGCCGCGCTTTCGGCTTCGGCAAAGGACACCGCCTTCTGGCCGCGAAAGCGGCCGTACAGCTGGCACAGGTACTCGCGCTTGCTGTCGCGAAAACTCGTCACGCCGCGAAAGCGCGAAGACAGATGCGCCTCGATGCGCTCGGCCGGCACTACCAGCAGCGCGCCGTCGCCGCCCTCATCACGGGCGGTCAGGTCTTCCAGCCGCAGCGCCGCATCGTCGATGATCAGCAGTGCCAGCCGCTCGGCCACCGCCTGGCGCCTGCCGCCGCTGCCGTCGACCCGGGCCGAGGCCGCCACCAGCGCGGTGAACTCGCGGCCTTCCTCGCCCTCGCTCGGGCGAAACACCGCGCCGACATAGCCATGCGCGCCGTCGGGGCGGGCAAACAGGTTGTCCTCGGCGCCGACGATATACGACCACAGCGTGCGCTTGGTCTTGCCATTGCGCGCCGACTGGGTGGTTTCATCCTGGCCCGGGTTGTAGTTGAAGATGTTCTGGTAGACCGCGGTCATCACGGTCTGCAGCGCGTCCAGCATGGTCGACTTGCCGGAACCGGTCGGGCCGGTCAGCAGGGTCATGTCGCCCATCGCATATTCCTGGCTGCGCAGCGCGCCCCAGTTCACCAGGATCAGCCGGTCCAGTTTCATTGCGGGTTTCCTTCTTCCTCGGCGGCGTCAAGGATCGGCTCTTCCGATTCCAGCGCGCGCGCCAACATGTCGTCGCTGATGATGCCCAGGATGGTGGGGCGGATCGCGATCAGCGCTTCCTCGTCTTCCATCACGAACAGCGGCGCCAAGCGGATCAGCCGGTGCCGCTTCAGCTCGCCCAGCAAACGCTGGCGCTCCACCGCGCCGGCCGGCAGCGGCCGCTTCAGCTGGGTCTGCAGGGTGGCGGCCAGCTCCTCGAAGCGGGCCAGCACTTCGCCGTCGTCGGTCAAGCGGCCGCCGGCGTCGGCCAGGCCCTGCTGGTACAGAAAGCGCAGCGCCAGCGCGGCCGCCACGAAGTCCGGCGAGAGCCGGGCGCGCAGGCCCGGCATCGCGTCGGCGTCGCTGCCATCGGCAATGCCGGGAATGTCGGCGCCGGGCGCATACAGCCGGAAGAAGGCATTCTGCGCATCATGCACCAGGGTGAAGCCGGCCAGGCCGAAGTATTCGGCCAGCGGCGCCTCGATGCGGCGCATGTCGTCGTACAGCCGCTGCTCGACGCCGTCCTCGTCGCGCACCATGATGCCGGCGGCGAACATGCGTCCGACGATGTCGCGGAAACGCTCCAAAGGCACATTGTGCGGCGCCAGTTGCGCCATCAGCACGTCGGTCAGGCTCATGGCTGCTTCTCCGGTTCGTTCAGTCGATCAGGTTCATCCAGTGCGATGCGGTAATCCGCGCCGCTGTAGTAGTCGTTTTCCATGCGCGCCGCCAGCCGGGTCGCGGTCATGCCGTGGCCGCGGCCGCTGCGGATGGCTTCGACCAGCTGCATGTTGGCCAGCAGGTCGGCCGTGCTGGAGGCAGGCAGCTGCGACAGCCTGATCGGTTCGCGCCGCGCCGCCAGCGCCGCGCCGACCTGGCGCAGCACGTCCTCATTGGGCAGGGCGAAGGCATCGGCCTCGGCGCGCTGCATCGCGGCCGCCAGCCGGGCGTCGCGGCTGACCCGGGGCTGGGCGGTGACGGCCAGCGCGCGTCGCCGCTGCGACGGCCCGCGCAGACGGAAGGCCGACGGGTCCAGGAGACGCACCTCGGCCGGCGCCATCGCCTGGCCCAGCCGCAGCAGCAGCGCCTGCTGCCCCTCACCGGCATCGGCCACGCGGCTGATGGCGTCGCCCCAGGCACGGCGGCCGCGGCCACCGTTAAGCAGCAAGGCCTGCTGCACGATGGCGGCGGCGCGCTGCATGTACACGCTCATTGCCTTGATCAGTTCCGGATGCCGGCTGTTGCAGGCCGCTTCCACCATGTCCTCGATGCGAAACAGCATCCAGTCCAGGGTCGAGCCGCCGCTGCGCTCCTGCATCGCCCAGCGGGCCACGTCGTTGAGCCGGTTTTCCAGCATGTCGCGGCGCGCCGGCTCCAGCGCATGCAGCTGCACGATCGCTTCCCGTATCGCCTGGCGGTGCCGTTCCACGCTGTCGGCGGTGAGCTGCTTCTTGAATTCCTTCTCGAAGCGGTCGAGAAAGTCCATGAAGCCTTCCCATGGCGTCTGCGACGCTTCCAGCATCAGCCGGCGCACCAGTTCCTGGAAATAATCCACGCCCTCGGACAGGTCGCTGATGACTTTCTCAGCATAGTCCCAGGCGTCGACGAGGTCGTGCGCATCGAGGTTGCGCAGGGTGGCGTCGAGCGCATTGCGGCAGCTGCGCACATTGCGCTGCCGGGTGCGGCTGCTGCGCCGCTCGACCGACCAGAAGGCTTCGGCGAACAGCTTGCCGGCGCGGGTGAGGCGATAGGCGGTGACAAGGCCGGCGCGGTCGGGAAAGGCTTCCACCCAGCCGTCGCGCTGCAGCGCGCGCACCACCGCGGCCGCGCCCTGCACATCGTCGGCATGCTCGGGAATCAACGCAGGCTCGGCGTCGTTCTCCTCCTCGGGCGCCGGCAGCCGGCGCGCCTCGCGCACCACCGGCAGCAGCAGGTCGCGCAAGCCGTCGCGGGAGAGGTTTTGCGCGTAGTCGGCGCTCGGGCCATGCAGCCGCTCGTACAGGGCACGTACGCAGGCGACGATGACTTCACGGTGCTTGCCGGACAAGGGGCGGAAAAAGTGGCGTCGTTCAGTTTCAAAAAACACAAATGTTGCAGTCAAAAATCAGCAGCGTGCAACTATAAGGGCAAGTGCCGACGCGGCGCTACTGGTTTTTCCACCGGTGTGACCGTGCCGCCGCAGTTGGCTGTCAAGGGGGCCGTGCCCTGGTTTTCCGGCGCTGCATGGCCTTGCGTTGCGTGTGTTGGCCCTGTCTTCCTGTTTGTGGTGCAGCAATCAACGTGAGGAAAGCGGCCTGCTTCAGGCAACGCCCTTTTGCGCCCGGTACAAAGCTGCGGACAGTTTCATCAAGCGGCGCTGCTGCCCCCCGCAGGCCCCGACCAACCCGTATAAAGGATGTCATGCATGGATTCCACCATTCCAGCCCATCGTGTTCACCCCGATATCGTTCCCGTCGACTTTCCCACGACCAGCACGGTCACAACGACCACCACCACGCTCACTGCCGTGACGACGGCCGGTGGCATCGCGCCGCAGCCGGCATTGCGCGCCGCACCCGCGCAGGCCGACAGGCTGCTCGGCATGGCCGATGGCATGCGGACCCGGCCGAATGCGCAGCTGATCGAAAAATATGTGGACGACCTGCTGCAGGCCTTCGATCGCGGCGAGACCGACGCCGACACCATCATGCGGGCAGCGCTGGTGGTCAGAAATGTCGTTGCCCGGGATGTCCGGCATGCACTGCCGGCGATGTATGGGGCGGCGCGGGCCATGAAGAAGGAGCAGTTGCTGATGTATGCATGCAATGCCGGCATGAACTGGCATCACGGCAACAACGCCCTGTGTTTCGCCGCCCAGATGGGCCATGCGAATGTGGTCAAGGACTTGTGCGCGCTGGGCGTGCCGCTGGAGAGCAGCAATCCGGAAAACCGGCGCACGCCACTGATCATCGCGGCCAGGGAAGGCCATGACAAAGTGGTCGACATCCTGATTGCCCATGGCGCCTCCACCGCGGCGACCGACATCGATGGCATGAATGCGCTGGCGCATGCCAGGCAGTGGCTCGCGCGAGGCAGCATGCTGTTCAACACCAGCCTGCACGATCCGGAACTGGGGATGAACTGGGCGCGTTGCATGCGGCTGCTGGAGCCAGCCGGCATGGCCGATTCCTGAAAGGCTGCGTCATTGCCGGGCAGTGCGGGGTAGGGCGCGCATGGCGCGCGCAGGCCGCTGCCACCGCCCCGCGCAGCGAGCCGGACCGCGCCGGATGGTCAGCGCGGTGGCTGCGCCGGCTCGCGCACGGCTTCCCGCGCCTGCTCGATGATGCGTTCCAGTTCATCCTGCGCAGGTGCCGTTGGCACTGGCGTATCTGCATCCGGTGCGGCCTCCGGCACGGCCAACGGGTTTCTTTCCTGGCCCTGCGCCTGCTCAGGAGCCGGCTGCGCCATTTGCGTCGACAAGCCGGCAAAGCGCGCATTGACGTCCACCAGTCGGCCGTTCTGCACCTGCCGGAAAAAGTCGCCCACCAAGTACAGCGCATTGTGCGCGCCCTGGCCCCAGTAGCTGCTGCGCATGGTGACGCGGGCGTCGTTGAAGCCCACCCATGCGCCCGACACCAGCTTCGGATGCATCAGCATGAACCAGCCGTCGGTATTGTTCTGCGTGGTGCCGGTCTTGCCGGCCACGTCGGCGGTGATGCCGAACTGCGAGCGGATTGCCGTGCCGGTGCCCTGGTTGACGGCGGCGCGCAGCATGTCCACCAGTTCCTGCGCCACCCGCGCCGGCAGCGCGCGCTGCTCTATGCCTTCGAACTCGGCCAGCACCTTGCCATGGCGGTCGGCGATGCGGGTCACCACCACCGGCTGACGATAGTCGCCGCCGTTGGCGATGGCGCCATAGGCAGTGGCCATTTCCAGCATGGTGACCGGGCTGCTGCCCAGCGCCAGCGCCGGCACCGCTTCCAGCCGGCTCTGGTTGACGCCCATGCGCGTCGCCAGGTCCACCACCCGCTTCGGCCCCACTTCCTGCATCACCTGGGCCGTGATGGTGTTCTTGGAGTACATCAGGCCCTGGCGCATCGTCATCGGCTGGTTGCTGGGCGGGTTCAGATCGCTGGGCCGCCACACCGCGCCGCCGCCCAGCGGGATCTCCACCGCGCGATCGATGAACTCGGTCTCTGGCGTCAGGCCCTGCTCAAGCGCCGCGCCATAGACGAAGGGCTTGAAGGTCGACCCCGGCTGGCGCTGGGCGCGCGCCACATGGTCGTACTGGTCGGTCTGGAAATCGCGGCTGCCGACCCAGGCCCGCACTTCGCCGCTGGCCGGGTCCATCGCGATGAAGCCAGCCTGCAGCCGGGTCTTGTCCTCGCGCAGCTTGCTCATGAAGGCCTTGTCGGCGCGCAGCCTGGCCAGCGTATCGGCTTCAGCCTCGCCGCCTTCGACCGCGTTGCGGTAGGCGCCGGACTCGCGCACGAAGGCGTTCACCACCTCGTCGCGGCTGCTCCAGAAATAGCCGAACGGCGCGACCCGCGACCGCATGCCGGCATAGGCCGACATCGATGAGGACAGCAGGCGCGGCGAGGCCACGCCCCATTCCACGTCGGCCACCGCCTGCAGGCCGGACAACTGGCGCGCCACCGCCTGGCTGGCAGCCGCCTGCAGCCGGCTGTCTATCGTGGTGCTCACCACCAGGCCGTCGAGGTAGATGTTGTAGTCGTTGTTGTCGGCCCATTCGATGAGCCAGCGCCGCACATATTCGGCGAAATGCGGCGCCGGACCCATCTCTTCATCCTGGCGCTCGAAGTCCAGCCGTATCGGCCGCTTCTTCATGCTGGCAAGGTTGGCCTCGCTCAGGTGGCCGGCCTTGTGCATCTGCGCCAGCACCACGTTGCGGCGCTTCTGCGCCCGCTCCGGATTGGTCACCGGGTTGTAATAGCTGGTGCCCTTCAACATGCCGATCAGGGTGGCGCTTTCCAGCACATTGAGCTTCGCGGCGGACTTGTCGAAATAGGTGCGCGCCGCCATCTCGATGCCGAAGGCGTTGTAGAGGAAGGGCACGGTGTTGAGATAGGTTTCCAGGATCTCGTCCTTGGTATAGGCATGCTCGATCTTCAGCGCCGTGATCACTTCCTTGATCTTGCGGGTGATCGAGCGGCTGCGGCCTATCTCTTCCGGGTACAGGTTGCGCGCCAGCTGCTGCGTCAGCGTCGATCCGCCCTGGGTATCGCCGGTGAGGGTATGCGCCATGCTGGCCGCGGTGCGCCTGAAGTCGATGCCGTGGTGTTCATAGAAGCGGCGATCCTCGGTGGCGATCAGCGCCTTGACCACGTTAGGCGAGATTTTTGCCAGCGGCACCCATTCCCGGTTGCTGCGGCGGAAGGTGGCGATGCGCTTGCCGTCGATCGACATCAGCACGCTGGGCTGGTCGGCCTTGGCCTTGCGGATATCGCTGATGCCGGGGGTGAAGGGGATCAGCAGCAGGGTGTAGAGAGACAGCAGCACGACAACGATTGCGGCCGACGCGCCCAGCGCCTTGGCTGCGGACTTTGCGCGCCCGGCAGGGCTGACGCCAGGCGCGATTGCGCCATTGAAATAGCCGGCGATGCGGCGTGCCAGCCGCCGTGCGGCTTCCATCCGCTTCGCGGCTGGTGTGTGGTGTTCCAAGAATTGCTCCCTGCGTGGTTCGGTGGCGCTACGCGCGAAAACGGCGATGATACCCGAGTGACGTCATGCCCTTGCGCAGTGAGCCGGAACCATCGGGCCCGATTGCAATCCAAACAAGCCCACAATACTGCCGACTTCGGAGTTCTCATGAAGATACTGATGGTGCTTACCTCGCATGACCAGCTCGGGGACACTGGCAAGAAAACCGGCTTCTGGCTGGAAGAGTTTGCCGCGCCGTACTACGTATTCAAGGATGCCGGCGCCGACATCACGCTGGCCTCGCCCAAGGGCGGCCAGCCGCCGCTGGACCCGAAGAGCGACGAGCCCGACGCCCAGACCGACGCCACCCGCCGCTTCAAGGGCGACGAGCAGTCGCAGCGGGCGCTGGCCTCGACCGTGCCGCTATCCGGCGTGAAAGTGGAAGACTATGACGCGGTGTTCTATCCCGGCGGCCACGGGCCGCTGTGGGACCTGGCGCAGGATGCCGATTCCATCCGCGTGATCGAAACCATGCACAAGGCGGGCAAGCAGGTGGCGCTGGTATGCCACGCGCCCGGGGCGCTGCGCAACGTGCGCGGCGCGGACGGCAAGCCGCTGGTGGCTGGCAAGAAGGTGACCGGCTTCACCAACAGCGAGGAAGAGGCGGTGCAGCTGACCAATGTGGTGCCCTTCCTGGTGGAAGATGCGATGAAGCAAAGCGGCGCGAATTACAGCCGCGGGCCGGACTGGCAGTCCTACGTGGTGAGCGATGGGAACCTGATCACGGGGCAGAATCCGGCGTCGTCGGAAGAGGCCGCGCGGGAATTGCTGGGACGGTTGAAAGGATAGGACGCGGAGGGCTGTTAATGGCTCTCGCACGTCTTTGGAAAGAGGATTGCAAGCGCTTTTCAGAAACGGTTTGAATAACCATGTCGTACAGCGCCGTTATCGAAACTTGAAAGAGGCTGGAAGTGGGCTTGGTTATCGGTCGTGTTGCGACTCCCCCGCATGATTGGTAACCTCTTTTCCAGCCCACCTTGCATCCGGTCCGGAGTGGCAAGTCGCAGATGTGTGCTGAGGTGCATAGCAGGCTATAGCAAGCTGCGCTGGGTTTTTACTGAACTTGCGAAAAGATCTGGTCGACCATGCCATTCCTTCACTGCGCTGATTTGGGAACGTAAGGTTTTACATTTATCCAAGTGGGCCAGTATCTCTTCGTTGGAAAGACTGCTTGCATCCCCTCCAGGCAATTCATCCAGGAACTGTTGTACTCGCACTTGTAGTTGTTCCGTGGTCAATAAATTTCCGCCCGAGATTGTTTCAAGGGCCTGATCGTTCATAGCAATCTTGTTTTCTTCCATGATGTACTCCGGTGTAATAGTTGTCGGGGCGGCCAGTTGGCACATCAACCGCAGCGTCAGGACGGCATATGCGTGCCTGGCTAAATTTACGTATCAAAAACTCCTTGATGGTTCAGCAGCAAGATTTTCTTCCTGCTGCTTTTCGCATTGAACGACACCATCCTTATTTCTCCCAGAGAGGCTAAAACGATGCTCCAATCCAAAGGCTACGGCGCCACCAGCGCCGACGATGCGCTGCACCACCTCGACTTCCAGCGGCGCGACCCCGGTCCGCATGATGTGCAGATCCAGATCCAGTATTGCGGCGTCTGCCACTCCGACCTGCATACCGTGCGCAATGAATGGGGCAATACCGTCTACCCGGTGGTGCCGGGCCATGAAATCGTCGGCCGCGTGGTCGCGGTCGGCAACCACGTGACGCGCCACAAGGTCGACGACATCGTCGGCGTCGGCTGCATGGTCGACTCCTGCCAGCGCTGCGACGCCTGCGGCATCGGGCTGGAACAGTATTGCGAGAACGGCTTCGTCGGCACCTACAACGGCGAGGAAATGCATACCGGCGGCATGACCTACGGCGGCTATTCCGACAGCATCGTGGTGCATGAAAAATTCGTGCTGCGGGTGCCCGACAAGCTCGACCCGGCGGCCGCCGCGCCGCTGCTGTGCGCCGGCATCACCACCTACTCGCCGCTGCGCCACTGGAAGGTGGGGCCAGGGCAGAAGGTGGGCGTGGTTGGCCTGGGCGGCCTGGGCCATATGGGCATCAAGCTGGCGCATGCAATGGGCGCCCAGGTGGTGCTGTTTACCACCTCGCCCAACAAGCGCGAGGACGGCCTGCGCCTGGGCGCCGATGAAGTGGTGGTGTCGAAGGATGCCGAGGCGATGGCCCGGCACGAGAACAGCTTCGACTTCATCTTGAACACCGTGGCCGCGCCGCACAGCCTGGATGCCTTCCTGGTGCTGTTGAAGCGCGAGGGCACCATGACCCTGGTCGGCGCGCCGGCCACGCCCCATCCGTCGCCGCAGGTGTTCAACCTGATCATGAAGCGCCGCCACCTGGCCGGCTCGCTGATCGGCGGCATCGCGGAAACGCAGGAAATGCTGGACTTCTGCGCCGAGCACGGCATCGTGTCGGACATCGAGATGATACGGATGGACCAGATCAACGAAGCCTATGAGCGCATGCTGAAAAGCGACGTGAAGTACCGCTTCGTGATCGACATGGCCACGCTGGACTGAAAACGTGGGAACGTAAAAACGCCCGGCGGCCTGCGCCGTCCGGGCGTTCCGGGAAGGCGTGCCCGCCTTCCCGGCCTGCTGATTTCCTTCCCCTTACTCCGCGTTGCCGGCCAGCTCGGCCTGGTCGGCATCTTTCTCCGCCGGCACCGGATGGCCGTCGAAGCCATAGCGCGCCGACTTGGTGGCCGCGTGGATCTGCTCGATCGGAAACTTCGGCGTGCGGTCGGCATACAGCAGGCCGTTGGCTTCCTGGAAAGTATCGGTGAACTGGGTATAGCAGAAGCCCGAGAACATCACCGTGGTGTTGACCACTTCCAGCAGCTTGCGGTACTTGGTGGCGAACTGCTTCTGCTCGTTGGCGACCGAATAGCCCCAGGTGTTGCCCTCGTTCTGCTGCGGCTTTACGAAGGCGATGCCGCCGAACTCGGTCAGCATGATGGGCTGGCCGCGGTGCGGATAGCCGTCCAGCGTCAGGATGCGACCGCCAGGGCGCCTGCGGTCGAACAGTTCCTGGGTCTTGTCGGAGTAACGCGCCTTGATCTTTTCCGGGTCGGCGTCGTAATCGTGGATGCCGATGATGTCGGTGGCCGCCGCTTCCCAGCCGTCGTTGCCGATCACGGGCCGGGTGGTGTCGAGCGTGCGGGTCAGGTGGTACAGCGCCTCCACCGCATTGCGATGCGACTGGGTCGACATCAGGTTGGGCACGCCCCATGATTCATTGAACGGCACCCACACCACGATGCACGGGTGGCTGTAGTCGCGCTCGATCACCTCGGTCCATTCATGCACCATGCGGGTGATGGCCTTGGCGGTGAAGCGATAGGCCGAGGGCATTTCCTCCCATACCATCAGGCCCAGCTTGTCGGCCCAGTACAGGTAGCGCGGATCCTCGATCTTCTGGTGCTTGCGCACGCCGTTGAAGCCCATTTCCTTGGCCAGCTCCACATCGCGCTTTAAGGCATCGTCATTCGGCGCGGTCATCAGGGTGTCGTCCCAGTAGCCCTGGTCCAGCACCAGACGCAGGTGATAGGGACGGCCGTTGAGCATGAAGCGGTCGCGCGAGATCGCCACCGAGCGCATCGCGGTGTAGGAAGTCACTTCATCCAGCACCTGGCCATCGCGGCGCAGCGTGATGCGGGCGTCTAGCAGGGTGGGGCGCTCGGGGCTCCACAGCAGCTCGTTGCGCGAATCGTCGATGCCGGGGTCGGACAGGCCGATCTTGCGGTGCGCCTCGTTGCCAATCACCTTGTAGAGGTCATAGGCCAGCACCTTCTCGCCGTGCCGGATCTCGACTTCCACCGACAGGTTGTCCTCCGGGTCGCCATGCACGAACACGGCGCAGCCGATCTCGAAGCCTTCGAAGTGCGGCGTCCATTGCAGTTTCTGGATATAGGTCTTGGGCACCCGTTCTATCCATACCGTCTGCCAGATGCCGGTGGTGCGCGGATACCAGATCGAATGGGCTTCGAGCTGCCAGTCCTGCTTGCCGCGCGGCTTGGCCAGGTCATGCGGATCGTCTTCCGCATGGACGGTGACGGTCTGCTTGCCGGACCCGTTCAGCGCGCTGGTGATGTCGGCGGAAAACGGCGAATGGCCGCCTTCATGGATTGCGACCCGGTGGCCATTGACCCAGACCGTGGCCTTGTAGTCGACCGCGCCGAAATGCAGAAGCACCCGGTCGTCGCCCGGCATGCAGTCGAACTCGCGCTGGTACCAGCAGGCCAGGTGGAAGCCGCGGTCGCCTATGCCGCTGGTCTGCGACTCGGGCGGATAGGGCACCAGGATTTCACTGTTCCACTGCACCGGCCGCATCGGCAGGTCGTAGCGCTGCTCATTGTCGAAGGTGAATTGCCACTTGCCGTTCAGCGAGGTCCAGTTTGGCCGCACCAGTTGCGGTCGCGGATATGCATCAGCCATGTCTTTCCTTTCCATCAGTCGAATAAGGGCTGCGGCTGGCTGTCGCCATTCTGGCTTGCCGGCGCCGGCAGCAACACGCCTGCCAGTTGCAGCAGGCGGTCCTGGTTGTAGCGGGTGGTGACGGCTTCGGCGATGCTGGCAGCCTGGCCGCGTTTGCACATGGCCACGCAGGCGCCGCCGAAGCCGGCGCCGGTCAGGCGGGCGCCATACACGCCGTCCTCGGTGCGCAGCATGTCGCACAGCGTATCGAGCGCTGGCACCGATACTTCATAGTCGTCGCGCAGGCTGGCATGGGACGCGTCCATCAGCCGGCCGAAAGTCGGGCCATCGACCCCTTCGGCGATCGCCGCCAGCACCCGGGCGTTTTCCGTGACTACATGGCGGGCGCGCTTCTGCAGCGTCGACGGCAGCTGGCCCAGCACCTCCACGTCGGTGACATCGCGCAGCATCGGCACGCCCAACAGGCGCGCCGCCTCGCGGCATTCGGCGAAGCGCTCGTTGTACTTGGAGCCGGCCAGGGTGCGCGCCACGCCGGAATCGATCACGATCAGCTCGGTGTCGGCTGGCATCGGCAGGATCTTGCGGTCCAGCGTGCGGGTATCCAGGAACAGCATGTGGCCGGTGTCAGCCAGGCTGGAAGCCATCTGGTCCATGATGCCGCACTGCACGCCCGCATAGCGGATCTCGGCGGCCTGGGCATACTGGGCGATCTGCACATCGTCCAGTTCCAGGCCCAGGATGCGCCGCAGCGCGCGCAGCACCGCCACTTCAAGCGCGGCCGACGACGACAGGCCCGAGCCCATCGGCACGTCGGAATGCACCTTCATCGACAGCGGAGGCACCTTTACGCCATGGTCGCGCAGGATGTGCACGCAGCCAGCGACATAGCGGGCGTAGCCATCCGGCAGCTCGCCGTCGACTTCGAATTCGGCATGCTCGTCGAGGTTGCTCGAATAGACATGGAAGCGGCCGTCGGGGCTGGGCGCGGCCTGCACGTGGGTGCGCTGCGGTATCGCCACCGGCAGCACGAAGCCGTCGTTGTAGTCGGTGTGCTCGCCCAGCAGGTTGACCCGTCCCGGCGCCGAAACCTGGACGCCGCCTTCGGCAAAGAATCTCGCTGTCTCACTCATGATGCCTCCGTCTGCAGGGGTAAGGCGCGCTGGCGGCCGGCATGTTCCACGGTGGGCCAGTCGGGGTCCAAGGTCAGGTTCTCCAGGCCGTCGTCATGAATCAGGAAGGTGTCTTCCAGCTTGATGCCGGGCAGGCTGGGATTGAAGGCCACCGCCATCTTCGCCGCCAGCGGCGCATCGGTGGCGGGCGTGGCCACCAGCTCGCGCGACAGGTAGCCGCAGATGCCGCCTTGATGATGGCGCCGGATGCCGTCGGAAAAGCCATGCTGGCAATAGGCCTGCTCCAGCGTCGCATACACATCCGACAGCGGGACGCCGGGACGGCAGGCCGCGAGCCCCGCCGCTTCGATCTCCAGCAGCGCCGGGAAGTCGGGCTGGTCCGGCGCGCCGGCGAAATGCACGAAGCGGGTCAGGTTGGCATACAGCCCGTAGCCGCGGGCGCAGAACACCAGCATGGCGCGCCGCCCCAAGGTTTCGCGGCTGGGCGTGGCATGGCGGTAGATGGGCAGCCGACGTTCATTGGCCACCAGCGTCAGCGTCGGGTGCAGGCCGCGCGCCCACATCGCTTCGGCGCCGGCGCCTGCCAGGGCAAACTCGGTCCAGTCGGGCCGCGCCGCCTGCATGACTTCCGTCATTGCCTGCGCCGCCAGCAAGCCGACTTCGCGGTAACGCGCGATCTCGCTGTCAAGCAGGCAATAGCGCTGGCGCAGCATGTCCTGTCCCAGCGCCTGCTCGCCGGCCGTGGGCCGGTCCGACAGCACCGTACCGCCGGCGGCCAGTTCGGCGCACAACGCGCGCCTGGCCTGCGGCTCGGCCCAGGGCGCGACATGCCACTCATAGCAGCCGGCCGGCACTTCCTCGTCCTGCAGCCGCTGCGCCTCGATCTCGTCGGTCAGAACATAGGCATGGTCTGGCGTGACCGCGATCTCGGCCACGCCGGTTTCGGCCGCCAGCAGCACCGTGTTGGAGCCGCCGGCGGTGGCCCAGGCGAACCAGTCGGTGCCGCGCAGGCGCAGCATGGCCGCGCCGCTTTGCCGCAGCCAGCCACGCATGGTGGCCAGTTTTTCCTGTATTTCCTTACTGCGTTCTTGCATCGATGCTCCCTGCGTCAATCTAGCGAAACCTGGACCTGCTGCAGCTCGCGCGCTTTTTCCTCCGGCAGCACGTCCATGGCGAACATGCCGGCGCCGAGTTCGGTGCCGGCCAGGTACTTCAGCCGGTCGCGGGTGCGATAGGGCGGCGAGAACGTCGCGTGCAGCATGCTTTCCGGATGCGGCTTGCCATCGGTCGGCGCCTGGTACCAGGCCATGAGGTAAGGAAAGGGCCGCTGCCACAGGCCGTCGTATTTCAGCAGCACGGTCTTGAGCGCCCGCGCGAGATCGGCCCGCTGCGCTTCCGACAGATCGCTGAAGTAAGCCACCGGTTCAATCGTGCTGACCCAGACTTCATACGGATAGCGGGCGCAGGCCGGCACGAAGGCCACCGCATGCTGGCCCTGGTAGACCATGTTGTCGCCGGCGGCCATGTGCTTTTGCACCATGTCCGCCAGCAGCGCCCGGCCGTGCTTCGCGTGGAATTCTTCCTGCATGGCCTGCATCCGCGCCGGCACCGGCGGCACGAAGGGGTAGGCATAGATCTGACCATGCGGATGATGCAGCGTCACGCCCACTTCCGCGCCCCGGTTCTCGAACGGCAGCACGTACCGGATATCGCCACGCGCCGCGGCCCGGCTGGTGCGGTCGCCCCAGACCTGTAGCAGAAGCTCGATCTGCGGCAGCGGCAGCGCGCCCAGCGAGGCCTTGGGGTCGGTGGTGAACACCACCACCTCGCACAGCCCGTTGCCGGGCGCGGTGTCGACCAGCGCGGAAGGCGGGTCATGGGCTTCGGGCGAGAGCGACGGGAAGCGGTTTTCAAACACCGCGATCGCATAGTCGCCGGCCGGCAGCTCGGTCGGATTGGCCGGATCGACGCAGACCGCGAGCGGGTTGTATTCGGGTGGCGGCAGGAAGGTGCGGCCCTGCCGGTAGGCCGCATAGGTAATCCACTCGCCGCGCATCGGATGCCAGCGCAGATGGGGGTTGGCATGCAGCGGATCGGGAAAGGGGCTGGGCACCGGGCCATCGAGCCGCACCGGACCGCCGCAGCCATACAGTGTCATGGCGCGGCCATCCGGCTTGGTCAGGTCCAGCGTGTATTGCGGGCTGGCGGGGGTGGGCGGGGGTGGTTGATGTTGGTCTTGCTCCAATGTTGTCTCCAGTCACCTGATCACGGGTTTGATCGTGTTCCTGGAAAAGGATTCAAAAAAGAGTGGCTTATTTGCGAGGGGGGAGGGCAGGGGTAAGTTGTTGCCGTGGCTTTTGACGTGCGCGCAGCGACAGTTGCCGTTGCCGTTGCCTTTGTCGTTGCCGTTCCCGTTGTAGTGGCTTTTGAAGTGGCCGTTGCAGTGAAGTCCCGTTGAGCGCGCCGTGTCAGCGGTGCCCGGAGCGGGAAAAGGTGCGGCGTCTGTCTGAGCCAAGCGCAGCTTGGCGAGTTTAGCCGCGCCCCGCTCCGGGTACCGCTGGCACGGGCACCCCGCGCAGCGGGGCGCGATCATCGGGTCGCCTTTTTTGGTTACTTTTTTGGCGAAGCAAAAAAGTAACCCGGCCGCCGGGACGGACTCCCGGCTTGTCTCCACGGCAGTGCAATCGAATTGCGTCACCCGGCAAGGCACGGGCAGCACTGTCGGTGTTGTCTTTGACGTGTTTTCGGTTGAGAACCCAGCGACAACGTCAAAAGCAACTGCTGCTTCGCAGTGACGTCTTTAAAGCTGGTGAAGCAACACGACCTCACTATCGTCATGACCAGGCCGGGTGTTCGCCCCGGCGGGCGACCTACTTTTTTTGCTTCGCCAAAAAAAGTAGGCAAAAAAAGGCGACCCGGTGATCGCGCCCTCGCTGCGCGAGGGTCCCCGTGCCGTCGATGCATGGAGCGGGGCGCGGCTAAACTCGCCAAGCTGCGCTTGACTCAGACAGACGCCGCACCTTTTCCCGCTCCATGCACCGACGTCACGGCGCGCTCAACGGGACTTAAAAGCAACTACAACGGCAACTTCAAAAGCCACTACAACCGCAACCGCAACCGCAACCGCAACCGCAACCGCAACTGTCGCTGCGCGTACGTCAAAAGCAACGGCAACTTCTTCTTGGCCGCCAGCACGGCAGCTACCGTACCCCCTTACTCGTAAGCCGCAGCATCCCTCACATATCGTTGAATCGCGCCTTCCAGCGTCGGCAGCAGTAACCCCCGCTCCGACGACAGCGCAGTTGCGCTCCTGGCGCCGCCATCCACCCGCACCAGCCGCGAGGCATCCACCCCTGCCTCACTGGCGGCGCGGGCAGCAAGCTCGTGCCAGGAGATCACGCCCTGGTTGGCCAGGTGCCAGACGCCGGCGGCGCGGTCGACCAGCAGGTCCAGCGTTGCATGCACCAGGTCAGGCACATAGGTCGGCGATACCATCACCTCGTCGCTGGCCTCGACATGCCGGCCTTCCTTCAGCGCGCGCAAGGTCATGTGCACGAAGTTGTACTGGTCCCAGGGCCCGAAGAAGGCGCTCGTTCGCACCACCAGCGCCTCGGGAAAGGCTTCCTGCACCAGGCGCTCCGCAACCGCCTTGCTGCGGCCGTAGACGCCGGTCGGGCAGACCGCGTCGCTTTCGACGTAGGCGCGGCCCAGGCGGCCGTCGAAGACCAGGTCGGACGAGAAGGCGACGTAGGGAATGTCGAAGCGGGCGCAGGCGCGGGCCAGCATGCCGGCGCCGTGGGCGTTCTCGCGGAAGCAGCGCTCTTCCTCGCGCTCGGCCTGGTCGACCCGCACGTAACCCGCCGCGTTGATCACGGCCCACGGACGCACCCGCTCCAGCGCGGCTTCGATCGAGTCCGCATCGGTGATGTCCATGTCGCTGCGCGAGAGCAGGATGTGCGGCAGGCCACGGTGATTGCAGACCCGCGCAAAGGCCCGGCCCAGCGTGCCGGTGGCGCCGACGATGGCGATCACGCGCGGCCGGTGCACCAGGGCCGGCGACGCCGGCTCGCGCTGCGGCGGCTGATAGTAGCGGTCGTGCCGGTGCCACCATCCCGCATGGTCCAGCACCGGATGGCTGAAGTCGCCGGTGGTGGCCAGCGCGCCTGCGGCGAGCGCCAGCGCGGTCGGGCGCGGCGGGTCGCAGCGCACGTCGAATACGCCGGGCTCGTAAAAGCCATTGCGCTGGGTCAGCAGCGAATTCCAGTCGACGCAGCCGAACAGGGACCAGACCGTGACCGCCCGCAGGTCGACGCCTTCCTCGCGCAGCGTGCAGGCGGCGTCCCATACTTCCTTCAGCCAGCGCAGCTGCTCGTCGCGGGTGTTGCCGTGATGGACCTCGGTAATGGCCACCGGCAGCCGGTAGCGTTCCCAGACCTCGCGCAGACGTGCCAGCGGCCCGGTCGGCCGGCCTTCGAAGTCGATGCGCACCGCCTCCACGTCGGCATAACGCTCGCGCAGGTTGCCGCTGTGGTGATGTGCCGGAAACAGCTCCAGGCGCTCGTCGAGATAGCGTTCGCTGGTCAGGTAATGGTTGATGCCGACGATGTCTGGCGGGCAGGGCTGCTCGACGAAGAAGGCCAGTTCATCGGCGCCGATGCCATGGTCGAGAAAGCGCCGGTACCAGGCATGCGTGCGGTCGATGCGGCCGCACAGCAGGTCGAAGCTCAGCCAGCGCCGCTCGTTTTCATAGTCGGCCTGGTATTGCAGTGCCGGCGTGGCGAACACCTTGCCCATGTCCTCGGTCTGCACCAGCTGGGCGGACGGGTTGATGCGGCGTATCGCCTGCATGGCCAGCACCACCGCGCGGCACTGGTAGACCAGGGTGCGCAGGAAGCAGGCTTCGTCGGTGCCATGCGGATACCAGTGGCCGTACAGGCCGGAGAAGCGCGCCGTGGTCAACGGCTCGTTGACGGGCGTGTACTTGTCTATCCATGGATAGCGCTCGGCCACCCGCGCCGCATGCTGCGCCACCATTTCCGGGAAAGCGGGATCGGCCAGGCTGGTATAGCGCGGGCCGCTGCCGTGATGCACCAGGCCGGCGATGGGACTGATGCCCAGTTCGCGCAACTTGGCAAGGCGCTCGTCGTGCCAGCGCCAGTCGCATTGGTCGGGCGATTCCGGCGCGATGGTTTCCCAGAGCACGGGGTAACGCAGCGTACGGATGCCCAGCGCGGCTACCTGTTCCAGGTCGCTTTCACGGTCCCAGTGGCCGGTCTCCCTGGCCTGGTCGCGCACGGTGTCATGGACCCTCGCCACCGTGCATTCAATGCCGCCCCATACTTCAGGCAGCGCTCGTCGGCGTGCATTCTTGCTGACCATCGTCATACTGTGTCCTTAACAACGGGAGCAGCGGGCGGGCCGTCCTGCCGGCCAGCCCGCACTCGATTGACATGCGTGATGCGAGGCTTATTCGCTCAGGCCCAGCGCCCGCTTCTTCGGACGCATGGCCTCCACTGCCTTGGCTGCTTTCCTGCCAGCCAGGAAGGCATGGTCGGAATTGTAGTATTCCCATTCGCTGTAACGGCCTGCCAGGACGATGTCGTGCTGCGCCATCCAGCGCCGGATCAGTTCCACGTTGCGCGAGCGTGCATGGTCGTACAGCACATAGGCATAGGGCATGTCGACCAGGCTGGAAGTGATCAGCTTGTCGTCCGGCTGCAGCAGGCCGACCTTCACCAGGTCGTCCATGCAACGCTGCACCAGCGCATCGCCATCGACCGGCAGCGGCTTGTGCTCGGAGTAAGAGATCTCGCACGTCAGTCCGAAGCCGCCCGGCGGATTGCAATGCGGGCTCGCATTGCCCTGCACGAAGATGCGATGGAAGATGCTGTCCTCGGGGTAATAGATCCAGTGCTTGTCCGTGATGTTTTCACGGGCGATGCCCAGGTTCACGCAACGGATGGAAATATGACGCAGTCCCTGCGCAGCCTGATGCACTTCGGCCGGCGCGTTGGCGCCGATCACCTTGACCAGCTCCGGCAGCGGCATCGTGCTCACCAGCTGCTCGTAATGGAAGCGCCGGCCGTCGGCCAGGGCCACCATTTTTTCCTGCGGTATCAGTTCGACGACCTTGGCGCTGGTTTCCACCGTGCCCTTGATATGAGGCAGGAAGCCCTTCATCAGCGCTTCGAAGCCGCCTTTCAACGGATAGCCGAAACGGGCGTTCGGTCCCATCGGCTTGGCCACCGGCTCCAGCGCGCCCTCGATGATTTCATTCAGGTCGGGCAGCGGCACGCGGCCGCCAAGCCAGGAGGTTTCCATCTCGGTCAGCGGCACGGTCCAGAGCTTGCGGTTATACGGGATGGCGAAGTGCCTGGCGATGCCCGCGCCCCATACCTTGTAAATGAATTCCTCGAAGTTGCGCGGCGCCTGAGCCTGCAGCGCCACCGCGCTGGCGGTAGGCGAGGCCGCGGCTGCCGGCAGCACCGCGCCGTCGGCGCAGCAGTCGTCGAGGTCCTTCACGTCGCCGGAAGCCACCTTGCAGTTGGCGGCGCTGGACGTGGTGTCGGGCTGGCGGGTGCTGCCATAGCGGGCTTCGATGGCGCCGGTGATGCATTCGGCGATCACCTTGGGCGGCAGCCCATACAGCGCGCCCTGGAATGGGTAGCGGGTATGCACGCCCTTGCTGTATACCCAGGCTTCGCGGTTCTGCCAGTGCAGGTTGTCGCCCAGCAGCGTGCGGTACAGCTCCAGCACATAGGGATCGTTGGAGAACATGATGTGGCCGGCGTAATCGAAGGTGAAGCCCTCGTCCTCGATCGAACGGCACCAACCGCCGACGGTTTCGTTACGCTCCAGCAGCAGCGTGTCCTGGTCCAGGTGGTAGGCCGCCGACAGGCCGGTCGGGCCGCCGCCGATCACGACCGTCTCATAGCTGCGGGTCGGCTGGTGGCTGTAGAGCTGGTTCACGTTGCGCGAGGTGGCCGGGACGGCGCTTTCCGCGGCGGCTGCGCGCTCGCGGGCGGACTGTTCCAGCGCGCTCATCAGGTCGCGCATGGTCAGCGCGGTGCTGTCCCAGGAAGTGCGGGTAAGCTTGTCGCGCATCTTCTGGATCATTTCCTCGCGCTCTTCCATCGAGATCAGCAGCGCAGCCTCGCAGGCGGCGATGAATTCTTCGGGCGTGTGCGCAATTGCCACCACGTCGCTGTGCAGGTCGACCACGTCGCGCACCGGAGTGCTGACGATGGGCAGTTCGGCCGCCATGTATTCCAGCGACTTGGTCGGGCTGATGAACTTGGTCGATTCATTCATCGCAAACGGCATCAGGCAGACATCCCAGCCGGCCAGCAGCTGCGGCAGCGCTTCATACGGCTGTTGACCGAGGTAGTGGATGTTGTCGTGGCGCGGCAGCGTGGCCGGGTCGATCTTGACCACCGGTCCCACCAGCACGATCTGCCATTGCGGATGCGCCTGCGCCACACGGCCGATCAGTTCCGTATCGAAGCGCTCGTCGATCACGCCATAAAAGCCCAGGCGCGGGCCGGGGATGTCGCGATGGGCCGGATGGGCATTGGCGCGGTCCAGCGCCTGCGCGAAGTGCCTGACGTCCACGCTGCTGGGAAAGCAGTGCACATTCGGATGCCGGTCCTTCTTGGCGTTGTACAGGCTGGGGCCGCCGGTGAAGACGATCTCGGCCCGCTTCAACAGCGAATTCTCGCGCTGCAGCAGCTGGCGCGGCGGATTCTTGAAGGCAGCCAGTTCATCCATGCAATCGTAGACCACCAGGCGCGGCGGCAATTCCTGCAGCAGAGGCAAGGCCATCGGCGTATAGAACCAGACGATGTATTCCTCGCCGTCGCGCACCAGTTCGCGCACCATCTTTTTCAGGTAGGGCAGGTGGTCATCGTGGAAGCCTGGCATGTCCACGGGTGTGTGCGGCTTGCAGACGGTGATGTTGGGAAGGGGGCTAGTGGATTCGATGCCGCTTTCGCCCTGTCGGAAAACCGGTTCTTCAAAGAAGCAGATCTTGTAGTGCTGAGCCAGTCGTGACAACAGGTGCTGGGGACGCTGATAGACAAAATCCCAGCGAAGGTGGGAAAACACTAGTATGGTCGGCATGCTATCTCCTGGTTGGCACGTGCTGCGCTTGATGACACGCAATGCGTCGCCTGGCGTCATCGCCTGTAGCGGACGCAGTGACTTGGAGCGCCAAAGCAGGAGGCTGGTCTGTGACAAGCCGTTCCATCAGGGGCGGAAACGGTCACGCTGATATCTGGTCGGGCAAGCCGACCGGCGTATGAACCGGCTCGCATTGCAACGGTATTCGTCACCGAAGATTACTAGAATGTTAATTTTGTCACTATCGGACATCGCCTTATGCCTTTGTAGGAATGCAGGAGGTTCCCCTATGAAAATGCATCCGTCCAGTCAACGCCGGGCAAGCGCGCCGCGCGCCGCCAGCGCCAGGCCGAAGCTGACATACACCAGGGCAAGCGACGACGCTGAAAGATGTTTTTCATAGCCGGGCTGCAGCCGGTAAGGCGTTAACTTGTAGTCGGTGAAGCAGGCCATCGCCGCCACGCCGAGGCCGCCGCCCATCCTGGCCGGCAAGGACTGCCTCGGCCTTTCACACAGCTTTTCATAAACGACGGCCCACAAGGTCGCCGATGCATGGTGGATCGCATAGCCGGTGGCGGTATAGCGCAGGCTGGCTTCGTGATGGTGTGCGGTAAGGTCGCCCCATAGCCAGCGGCTGATCACATTGATCGGCCCCAGGGTCGAGCCTGTTTCCTTGCGGCCGGCAATGGACAGCGCCGCCGCTGACGCCACGCTGCCGATGGCGCCCGAGATCAGGCCGTCATTGCACGCCTGTTGCCATGTCTTCGTGCTGTCTTTCATCAAACTGTTACCCATGAACTCGCCGTTCATGCAAGAGTCGTACTGGCATGCGGTGGGATGGAAGAAATGGCGTTCGGTTCCCGCTATCGCACGGTTGGCCGACGCTGGAAATCAAGGGGAATCATCTGCCGCATTCAAAGGAGAACGCTTGATCATATTGCTTACCGGCGCCAGCGGTTTCATCGGTCGCCATCTCGTCGATGCGCTGCTGGCGCAGGGTCATGAGGTGATCGTCACGTCGCGCAAGCCAGGCCATGCCGCCCGGCCCGGCTTGCGCGAGGTGGAGGCGGACTTTTCCCGCGACATCGAGCCGGCGGCCTGGCTGCCGCGGCTGCTCGGCATCGACGTCGTGATCAATGCGGTGGGCATCCTGCGCGAAAGCCCGGGCCAGCGTTTCGAGCTGCTGCACGAGCGCGCGCCGTGCGCGCTGTTTGCCGCCTGCGCCGAGGCCGGCGTCAGGCTGGTGATACAGCTATCGGCGCTGGGCGCGGACCAGCATGCGACCAGCCGCTATCACCTGAGCAAGAAGGCGGCTGACGATTGCCTGCGCAGGCTGGGCCTGCCGGCGGTCATCCTGCAGCCTTCGCTGGTGTACGGCGCAGACGGCGCCAGCGCGACCCTGTTCTCCACCCTGGCCAGCCTGCCGCTGGTGGTGCTGCCCGGTGGCGGCCACCAGGGCGTGCAGCCGGTGCATGTCGACGACCTGTGCGCGCTGGTGCTGGCCGTGCTGGCGGCGCCGCCAGCATCGGTGCGCACCATCACCGTGGCCGGCGCGCAGCCCGTCACGCTGCGCGCCATGCTGGCCGGCTTTCGTGCCGCCATGGGCCTGGGGCGGCTGCACGTGCTGCCGCTGCCGATGCCGCTGGCCCGCATGGCCGCGTCGGCCGGCACGCTGCTGCCCGGCAGCCTGCTGGATGCGGACACCCTCGCCATGCTGGAGCGCGGCAATACTGGGGAAGTGGCCGACATGACCGCCGTGCTGGGCCATGCGCCGCGCCCGCTATCGTCGTTCATCACCCCGGCCGAAGCGCCCGCGGTGCGGCTGCGTGCCCAGCTCAACTGGCTGCTGCCGGTGCTGCGCTGGTCGATCGCGCTGGTGTGGATCGTCACCGGCATCGTCTCGCTGGGCCTGTATCCGGTGCAGGAAAGCTATGCGCTGCTGGCCCGCACCGGCATCACCGGGGCGCTGGCGCCGCTGATGCTGTATGGCGCGGCGCTGATGGACCTGGCCTTCGGCATCGGCACGCTGGCGCTGAAGCGGCGGCGCTGGCTGTGGCTGCTGCAGCTCGCGCTGATCCTGTTCTACACCATCGTGATCAGCTTTCGCCTTCCCGAATTCTGGCTGCACCCCTACGGCCCGCTGCTGAAGAACCTGCCGATGCTGGCCGCCATCTGGCTGCTTTACGAACTGGAGAAATGAAATGGAATATGTCGTCGTGAAGTGGCTGCACATCCTGTCGTCCACCTTCCTGTTCGGCACCGGCATCGGTTCTGCCTTCTACATGCTGTTGACCAGCCTGTCGCGGGACGTGCGGGCCACGGCGGTGGTAGTGCGCCACGTGGTGCTGGCGGACTGGCTCTTCACCACGCCCACCATCATCATTCAGCCGCTGACGGGCTTTTACCTGATACACCTGGCGGGCTATCCGCTGACCAGCCGCTGGATCATGTGGACCATCGCGCTGTACCTGCTGGCCGGCGCCTGCTGGCTGCCAGTGGTCTGGCTGCAGATCAGGATGCGCGGCTTCGCCCAGGACGCGGTGAAGGCAGGCACCGAGCTGCCGCCGATCTACTGGCGCTACCTGCGCTACTGGGTGCTGCTGGGCATACTGGCCTTCCTGGCGCTGGTGGTGGTGTTCTATCTGATGGTGGCCAAGCCGGCCTAGGAGCGGCAGTCTTTACAAGCAAGCCTGCCGGCTGATTAAATGCACGGCATCGCGGCCGCCGCGCCGCTTCTTGCTGCCACTTCATGAACACTGCACCTTCGTCGCGAAGCGACGGCATCAGCGATGCCGAATGGCGGGTCCGGGTCGATCTCGCCGCCTGCTACCGCCTGTGCGCGCTGCGGCAATGGGACGACATCATCTACACCCATATCTCGGCCACGGTGCCCAGCGAGCCGGGCCATTACCTGATCAATCCCTTCGGCGAGCGCTTCGATGAAATCCGCGCCTCCGGCCTGGTCAAGATCGACCTGCAGGGACGCATCCTCGGCGACGCCACGCGCCGGGTGAACGTGACCGGCTTTGCGATCCATGGCGCGGTGCATGCGGCGCGTGCCGACGCCATGTGCGTGATGCACCTGCATCATGCCAACGGCATCGCGGTGGGCATGCAGGAGCAGGGCTTGCTGCCGCTGTCGCAGCATGCGCTGCGCTTCTACGAACAGGTTGGCTATCACGACTATGAAGGCCTGGCGCTGTCGGCGCAGGAGCAGGGAAGGCTGGTGCAGCGCCTGGGCGGCTTTCCGGCGCTGTTCCTGCGCAACCATGGCACCCTGGTGTGCGGCCGTACCGTGGCCGAAGCCTTCGTGCTGATGGATACGCTGGACAAGGCCTGCGCCTACCAGCTGAAGGGCCAGTCCGGCGGCGTCAGGCTGGTGCAGCCCTCGCCCGAGGTGTGCCGCAAGACCTGGCGCGAACTGGTCGGCGACGGCGCCCCGGAAGGCGCGCTGGAATGGCCGGCGCTGCTGCGCCTGCTGAACGACATTGATCCCACTTACCAGCAATGAGGAAAACAGCCATGCCCACCATTAACGTGCAGATGTTTGAAGGCCGCAGCGTGGAACAGAAACGCGCTTTCGTGCAGGCGGTGACGGAAGCGACCTGCAAAAGCCTGGGCTGCGCGCCCGGCAGCGTGGACATCATCATCCAGGATGTCAGCCGCGATAACTGGGCAACCGGCGGCAGGCTCTGGAGCGAGCCGGCGCCGGAAGCGTGACAACCTCTGCCTGGCCGCCGCTACCATGGCGGCCAGGCAGATGACAGCGGTCGTCAGTTGCAGGAATAAGCCGCGGCCAGCTTGGCGCGCGACGTGGCGATGCCGGAGCTTGCCGGTTCATCGACGGTCAGCGTGTTGTCGGTGAACTTGCAGCCGTACTTCGGATCGGCCACCACCGAGGCGGTCAACACGTCATCGCCCTGCGGCTTGGCGCCGCCGCTTTCCCAGGTCACCATGTCCTGGAATGCCTTCACCTGCTCATTGACGGTGAAGTCGCAGTGCGCCACGCCACGGATGGCCCGCTGCACCAGCATCCCCGATGTGCCCTGGGCATCCGCGCGCTTCTTGAAGATCTGCTCCATGCTGAACGGCACATACATGTCGCCCAGCGTGTGGATGGTCACGACGGGGATGTTGAAGCGGGCATTGGTCTTGGGCACCCAGCGCAGGCCGTCGCTACGCAAGCGGTTCGCATCGGGCGTTGCCTGCACGCGGTAGATCGTGTTGTTGAAGGCGGTTTCCTCCGCCGACAGCGCCGGTGAATTGTCCAGCTGATAGACGAAGTCCTTGGTCGACACCACATCGTCGTTCAGGATGCCCAGCATCTTGCCGTCCCGTCCGAACGTGCCCCAGACCGTATCGGTGTAGGGGCCGGCGAAGCCAACATCGAACATCGGGCGCTGGCCGCCGGTCAGGTTCTGCACGATGGTCTTGAGCTTGTCGCCCTGCGCCGTGGTGGCGCTGGGGAAGGTTGTGAACAGGGCGCTCTTGACCGTGGGCTGCAGGGTTGCCCAGTTCGTCACCGGCCAGCTGGTGGCAGGCACGCCGGCAAGCTGCATCGCGGCTGCCTGGTAGGCGGCGAAGAAGTCATACAGCTCGGTGTCGCCGAGCACGCCGCACATCGGCACTGCGCCGTTGTAGCTGACCTTGTGGTTGGCGTACGCCAGTGCCTCTTCGTCGATCGCCGCGGCAGTCACATGGCCGCCCATGGAGACGCCGGTGATATAGATCTTGCTGGGCGCTGCCAGCGGGCGGCTGTTGGCGGCGGCGATCTTGTTGAATGCCAGCGCCAGCGCATTGGTGTCTTCCACCCCGGCCCGGACATCATAGTAGTTTCTGGAATAGCTCGATGCGGCCCAGGCATAGCCCTGCTCGATCAGATAGCGGCGGATGCCCGGATTGCTGACGGTCAGGGCGGCGCCGGTGCCGGCATAGCCGTGGGCATACATGACCAGCTTGCCATTCCAGTTCTTGGGCACTTCGATGCGGTAGCCTGCGCCTTCCAGCGTGCCCGACCAGCGGTCCGTCTCGGGCGCGCCGGCCAGCGCGGTGAAGGGCAGGCTGGCTTCGGAAACGGCGAAGGTGCGGGTGTCCTGGGGACGTTGTGCTTCCGGGGTGGGATCGCTGGAGCCGCCGCCGCAGGCAGACAGGACAAGCGTGAGCGCGGCAAGGCCCAGCGCGGAACGTACTGGTTGTTTCATTAAAACAGTCTCCGTAGTTATTGAAATCATTTTTGAATGTCTGCCGGAAAGCGGCATGTTCTGCAGTGCAAAACATCGTTTCAAATTCGGCCATCAAATGTTAAGACGGCAGGAAAAGCTTGTAAAGAAGAAATCGGAGGAGTTTGTTTTTCGCAACGCCGGCGTGCCCGCGCCGGCTGGCGGGGGAGCGTTTTTCGCCTTGGCTGGAAAGGCGATAGCGGGTGCGCTCCCGTGCTTGCGGGAGCGGACGTGGCAAGGGCAGGGAGGGAACTGAAATGACGATGACAGGGGCTGGGCTGCAACGCTACATTGCAGCCCAGCCCCTGCCGTTGGGTCGCCGCGCCGGGCGGCGCAGGGTTATTGCGGCGTCTCGGTCGACAACTCCAGCCGCGCCTCGCCTATCCGGATGACTTCGCCGCCAGGCGCGCTGTTGCCGCTGACGCGGACAAAGGACAACGTGATGTTGCGCGGGTCGGCTGCCACCAGTGCGCTCAGTTCCTGGCTCAGCGCAAATGTCAGCGTGACAGTACCGGGTTCGCTGCCGCCGGCATCCTGGCGCATGTGTACCCGGTGCTCGGCCGCGGAGATCTCAAATGGCCCGATGCTGCCGATACGGTAGGCGGTGGCGCTGCCGACATCGGTGCTGGACGGCAGGTTCAGGTACAGGTGATAGAAATAGCCGCCCATGTCACCGCCGCCGTTAATGCGCACGCTGTCCAGCACCACCAGCGCCGAGCGGTAGGGACCGGCTGCCTGCGGCGCGGCGGCTGCGAGGGTGCGTTGCAACAGGTCGGCGCTGGTCTGATCGAGCTTCAGCTGCACGCTGATCGAGTTCTCATTCAGCGGTATGCGCAGCACGCCGCCCACCGACAGCCGGTTGCCGCTGATCTGGCGGCTTGCGGAAGCGGCGAGATCGGCGACGGCGGGCCGCGTCAGCAGCCGCGGCGCGGCGCCGCTGGGGCGCGGGCCGAGCTGCGCCAGTTGCAGCGCCATGTCGTCCTGCCGCAACGAGGCAAGCATGAAGCCTCCCTCGCCGGCCTGGGCGGTCTGCGCCGCAGGCAGGGACGTGGGCATGGTCTCGCTCTGGTAGTAGTACGACAGCTGGCTGCGCGTATCGATCGTGCGGCTGCGCTGCATCGTCAGCCGGTTGGCATAGGTGAAGGTGCCGGCCCAGTAAGTGCTGGTGGCGGACGGCGTGGTGCGCCCGCCGCCGGCCTGCTGCCATGCCGACCAGAGACGATCGATGTTGGCGTGGTGCAGCCAGAAGATCGGATCGGTCGGCGACTGCATGGTCGCCATGGTGTTGCCGATGATGTTATGCACCGGATTATGCGGCTGGTCCTCCAGCAGCACCTCGAAGGGATTGCTCAGCCCGCGCTGCATGTTGGTGACCGTGCCGGCAAACGGCGCCAGGCTCAGCGCGTCGATCACGTTGGTGTTCTGGCGTGACAGGTAGAGTGAATTGAACGGCGACGGATTGGTGAATTCGCCCGGCATCTCGGGCGTGGTGTAGTAATCCCAGTAAGGCAGCACCAGCGACTTGTTGCCCGATACCGCGCGCAGCTGCTGCTCGAGGTAGTACAGGTAGCCGCGGTGCCATGCGAGGAAGTACGCGATGCCATGCGGGCAGAAATTGACATGGACATTGGTCCAGTACGCCCAGCTGCGCTTGTCGCTGGCATTGGTGTTTTCACGCATGCGCGCAATGCCGTCGACCAGCGAGCCATAGTCGCGGGTGTTGCGGAAGGTGTTCCAGTCGAGCCTGCGGGAAGCGCTGGTCTGCGCCAGCAGGTGCTGGCCAGGCAAGGCGGTAGCCAGCAGTGCAGACGCGCCCTTGAGGAAGTCGCGGCGGGTAAATACGCTCCTGTGCATGGTCTGTCTCCGGTGAATCACCAGACCATGGTATTGACGTTCGTCCATGCTCCCTTGAGAAACCTCAATGATGGCCGCATACATGTGCCGTCGAGGAAGGGAAAGCGCCAGCAGCGCATGAGGAACCCGCGGCGTCGGCCGGGCCTAGTTCACGCTTGCGCGTGCGCGCGCGCGGCGGTCCGTGGCGGACCTGCGGTCGAAGCCTGGTTGCAGCATCTGCAGTTCCGGGCTGAGTGGTATCGCCGCGGTGACGGTCACGCCCTGGTCAGGCGCGGCGGTGATGGTGAGCTTGCCGCCGAGCGAGCCAATGCGCTCGCGCATGCCGCGCAGGCCAAAGGCTTCGGGCTTGTCCTGCTTGCCGAGCTGGCCGATGCCATCGTCGGAGATGCGCATCAGCAGGCTTTCCTCGGTGGTGTAGAGCTGCACGTCGACATGGCTGGCATGCGCATGGCGGCTCACATTGGTCAGCGACTCCTGCAGCGTGCGAAACAGCGCGGTGGCGCAGGCATCCGGCAGCGCGATGTCCTTGCCGTCGGAGAGCAGGGTGCAGGCAATTCCAGTCTTGCGCTGGAATTCCCGGGTCTGCCACTCCACTGCCGCATGCAGGCCGAGGTCCAGCACGGCCGGACGCAGATCGTTGATGATGGCGCGCATGCTCTGCATCAGCGTGGTCATGCTGCGCAACATGCCATCAAGCTGGGCGGCTGCCTGCGGCACATGCGACATCTGGCCCTGAAGTATCGAGACATCGATCTTCAGCGCCAGCAGTTGCTGGCCCAGCTCGTCATGAATCTCACGTGCGATGCGCTTGCGCTCTTCCTCGCGCACCGATTCCTGGTGCTCGGCCAGTTCGCGCATCGATACCGCAGAGGCGCGCAACGCCGACTCGGTTGCCTTGTGCTGCGTGATGTTCTCGTGCACCACCAGGATATTGCGCCTGTCGCTGCCGCCCATGGTGCTTACCGTAGCGCGGCACCAGAAGAACTCGTTGGCGCCGCGGCAGATGTATTCCATGGAAAACATCGGCGTTTCCCCCGTGGCCACCGAGCGTATGCCGGCTGCGATGCGCGCCGCTTCGGCAACGCCCTGCGCGGCCGATGAAGCGCACACATCGAGGTAATTGCTGCCGGTGCAGTCCAGGCCGCTGAATTCAATGAGCGGCTGGTTGACCATCAGGATCTTGCCGTCGTGGTCGAGCAGGAACACATGCGACGGTTGTACGGCGCCAGTACGGCTTTCGGCGACGTGGTCCGGAAGGGGCGCCGCCGCGATGGCGGTCGCTTCGGCAGGCTTGTGGCCGAGCCCGGCCAGCGCAGCGCCGCCCGAATCGAGATAGATCGCAAAGGCGCCGGCCACCTTGCGTTTGGCGTCGCGCAGCGGCGCCGCGCTGACCATCAGCCGCCTGGTGGAGCCATCCTGGGCCACGATGTCGACCGGATCCATGTTGCGCCCGGCGCCGCGGCGCAGCGCCATGAAGAGCGCGCGGTTCTCGGGCCGCATTTCCAGGTCCGGCCGCCGCCACTCGCGCTGCTGGGTCAGGTCTTCGGTCCACAGGCGCTGGGCGGCCGCATTCACGAGCACCGGCTGGCCGTCCCGGTCGACCATGCAGAACGGGTAGGGCAGGGTTTGCAGCGCCTGGTGCAGCAGGCCGTCATGGTGGTCCGCCGCGCCAGCGCCGTTCCTGCGGCCGCGCCAGGACAGGACGAGCAATGCGCCCAGCAGGCCGGACAGCAACGCAAGGGCCACGATATCGGCATAAAACCGCGCCTGCAGGCCGGCATCATCGCGGCCGACCTCCGACTTCACTTCGGCTGCCAGGGAAGCGATGCGCGCTGCCTGTCCCTGAGGTGCGTCCTGCAAGCCGTCGCGTAATTGTGCGACACGGTCCTGCAGCGCGGGATAGCCTGCCAGATCGTCGTTCAGGGCAGCCAGCGCGGCGTTGGCCTGCTCACGATGCTGCAATTCCGTGGCCGGAACATGCAGGCTGATGTCGACCAGGTGGCCAAGTGCATTTTCCAATGCCGGCTTGGCTGCGGATATCATGGAGAGCGTTCGCGCGGTATCCCAGCCGACAAACCCCGCCATGACGATGAACGCCACCGCAACGCAGGTTCTGATGAGTCTTGAAGCGCCTCTGTCATCCATCTCCGGTCCCAAGGCAGTCGCCGGAGCGACTGATGGCTTGCGGCGAAAATCGTGTCGGCATGTTACGACACCTGATGCCTGATTGTCATGGCCGTCCTGGCCCTATGCCTTGGGCCTCTTCAATAAAAGCCGGTTTATATAGCCATCGATTTTGGCTGCCTGCAGACCGGCCGCCGGCGCATAGTCATACATGTAGACCGGAAGCAGGGAATACTGGATCTGCAGCAGCAGCCGTGGCTTGTCGCTCGGAAGCAAGCCCTTGTGCACGCCGTGGGTATCGACAGCGAAGAACGTGCCGGCGGGGCCGGTGACCCTGACCGTCTTCTGCGGGCCATAGCGCGCGGCGATTTCCTCGTCTGCATAGGGCGCCAGACGCACGGTGCAACGCTCGCGGTGGCTGCCGCTGACATACACATGAGGGCCGGCGCCTTCGTCGACATCGGTCAGGTAGGCAAACACCTTGATGAAGCGCCAGTCGTCGCAGTCGCGGTGAAAGCCCTGCAATCCGGTGCCGGTGCCTTCCCGCGGGTAAGACCAGCGCAGGCCGATGGCGGAAATCGTCGGCTTGCAGCCGATGTACTGCGCAGCGAGCCGGATCAGCGGCGCGCTGTTGGCCAGTTCGAGCAAGTGCGGGCAGCCAAGTACGTCGGCCAGGCTGTATTCCGCCATGCGCACCTCCGGCGGCGGCGCATCGGCCAAAAACAGCGGCGCCGGGCGGCCGTGCGGCGACAGCGGCCGGTTGCGCAGATAGGCATGGATGTCGTCGATCTGCGCACGGTCGAGCAGCCTGGGCAGCATCGCCAGGCCATCGGCGCGCAAGGCCTGCAGGCTGTCAGTGTCGTCCCTGCCAACCGCATTGTCGAAACGCGGCATGCCGTGCCTGATGCGCAGGTAGCCAGCCACTCCGGTAGCGACCGCTCGCCGAAGCCGCCGTGGCGTCACGGCGCGCTGTGCGTAATACATCAGGCTCTGCCATGGCCTGAAGGTGCGTCCCGGCATCAATTGCACGTAGTCCATAAATCTTCCTTTAAAGGAGAAACGTGGATGACATCGAAGTGCTGGAGAAAAGTTGTTCTTTCGAAAATCTTACTGTGTTTCCTGGTGTAAAAGTTAATACTGAATAACTTTTAACAAAAGCAACTTTCCATGAGGAAATGCAAGAGTTTAAGGGAATCGATACCTTCGCGCTGCCGTGGCAGGGACTCTCGTTTCCGCTGGCTATAATTTTTCCCATTTCATGCCGGCGATAAACGCTCCAGACAATGACATTTCTTCCCGTACGCTCAACAACCATCGTCCTGGCAATCGGAGCGCTCGGCGCACTGAGCGGCTGTAGTTCCTTCCTGCAGCAGGGCGCCGGCGCGGTGGCCGGCGTGGGAGGCGCCGCCGTCGCGGCCAGCGTCACTTCCGATGCCGCCGTGGCCACTGGCATAGGCGTGGGCGTGCAGTCGCTTGCGCAGGCCGGGGTGCAACGCGCCCAGAAGGCAGTGCATACCACCTTGCAGGACCAGATTGCGGCTGTCGCAGGCGGCCTGGCGGTAGGCGAGGTGGGCAATTGGGAAGTGGTGCATCCGGTCCCGATCGAGCCGGCCAGCCGCGGTGAGGTGACGGTTAGCCGCACCGTGGGCGCGCGTTCACTGGATTGCCGTGAAATCGTGTTTTCCGTGGAGAACGGACCGCGCGCGGAAAACAGCAAGGGCTTTTACGTGGCCATGATCTGCCGCGACGGCGCCCGCTGGAAATGGGCGTCGGCGGAGCCTGCCACCGAACGCTGGGGATCGCTGCAATGAGAACGCTGCGGCTGGCCGCCAGGGCCATCATGGCTACGGCGGCGCTGGGCTTGTCGGCCTGCTCCACGGTGGGCGGCCTCGCCGGCACGGTGGCCGGCGTCGCCACCGGTTCCTTCACCAGCAATCCGGCCATCGGCATAGCGGTGTCGGTCAGCGTCAAGGCGGCTACCGACGCCGGCATGAAGAATCTGCTGCGCTCCCTGCAGCAGGATGAGCAGGACGAGATCGCCGCGCTGGCCGGCACGATGCGGGAAGGCGAGGTGCGGCCATGGCAGGTGCGGCATAAAATTCCTTATGGAAATAACCAGGGCGACATGCAGGTCACCCGCTCCATCATTACACCCCTGGCCAGTTGCAAGGAAGTCATGTTCACCGTGAACGACGCCAAGGCAGCGCGCGACTCCGACGGCGCGGCGCGGCCCTGGTTTGCAGCCCATGTCTGCCTGCAGGAGAACGGCTGGAAATGGGCGAGTGCCGAACCGGCAGTGGAACGCTGGGGCGCCTTGCATTAAAGTGGCGCGCTTGCCGTATCGGAAATCAGGAATACGGCCACAATAAAAAAGGAAGAGACATGCCCCTGCAATCCTCCGCCAGCGGCGCCGCGACGCCGACTGTCCGTTCCCTGTGGGCAATGCTGGCTGCGCTATGCATGGCTTTCATGCTGAGCCAGGCCTATCGCACCGCCGCCGCGATGATGGCCAGCCGCCTGCAGGCCGAGTTTTCCCTGTCGCCCCAGCAACTTGGCAGCTATGCCGGCGCCTTTCATTTTGCGTTCGGCGCAATGCAGTTGTTCATGGGCCTGGGCATCGACCTGCACGGCGTGCGCAAGACCGTGCTGACCTCGTTCCCGGTGGCCATCGTCGGCGCGCTGCTATCGGCTTTCGCGCACAGCTACGCCATGCTGGTGCTGGGCCAGGTGCTGATCGGCGTCGGCTGCGCGGCCGCCTTCCTGGTCTGCACCGTCTTCATCACCCGTCATTTCCCGCAGGAGCGCTTCGCTTCCGTGTCGGGAATGGTGTTGGGCATAGGCGGAGGCGGCATGCTGCTGACCGCCACGCCGCTGGCCTGGGTCGTGCAGGAAGCGTCCTGGCGGGCCGGCTTCATGATGCTGGCCGGCCTGTCTGTGCTGGCCTGGCTGGTGATCTTCATCCGGGTCCGCGAGCCGGCGCAAGGCCAGGAACGGCGGCATGAATCCCTGGCGGCAGCGCTGCGCGGGCTGGGCGCCTTGCTGCTGCTGCCGCATACGCTGGGCATCATGGCCTTGGGCGCCGTCACCTATGCGGCCTTCATGGCGCTGCGCGGATTGTGGCTGGGGCCGCTGTTGATCGGGCGCTATGGCTACACCCTGGTGCAGAGCGGCAATGTGGCCCTGCTGGTATCGGTCGTGTCGCTGTTCGGCCCGCCGCTGTTCGGACGCTTCGGTCCGCAGGGCGCGGGACGGCGCCGCTGCATTATTGCCTTCACGCTGGCCCTGATCGCGCTGTTCGCGGTCATGGCGATGGCGCCGAACAGCGCGGTGGTGGTGGGCTGCTCGGTGCTGGTGGGCTTTCTGTCCGGCTTCGTCGTGCTGCAGTACGCCGATGTGCGCGCCTCCTATCCGGTGGCGCAGATCGGCCGCGCGATGGCGCTACTGAACATGGCCATGTTCCTCGGCGTGGCCCTGGTGCAATGGCTCAGCGGCGTGGTGGCGTCCGCCGCGCCGGCCTGGCATGCCGATCCGCACTCGGCCGCGCTGACGCTGATCGCCGCGATGCTGACGGCCGGCGTCCTGGCCTTCGCGCTGCTGCCGGCGCCGCGCGCCGGCCAGGATGTCATTCGATAAACAACTGTATTGTTTAGCCGACGTTCGACCAGCCGCTCGGAAAGTTCGCTTTACAGAAGTTGCCTCATGGATATAATCGGATGGGTCAGTCCTGCCAACCGAGGCCTCCATCATGCATTCCGTCCAGCCTGTCATCATCCGGCCCCGCGTCATCGTGGTGGACGTCAGCGCCCAGTGCGCCGACGCCGCCCTGCTCGACGCCGCCGGCGGCGCGATCTATGGCGCCTACCATTACGATGCGGCAGCGCCATTTACCGATGGCAATGGCACGCTGTGCTACCAGGTTTACCCATTGGCGATCACGCCGCTGCGGCAGACGCCCGGTTTTTCCGCGGAACGCGCGCTGGGCGACAAGAACCCCCGTACCGGCATGCCGCTGGCGCTTGCCTACCTCGATACCATCGCCGAGCGTTTCGGGCCGCCGCAGGAGTTCCCGGCAGTCACCGTTGCTGACCCAGCCGATTACCGGCAAGCCTATGCGGACATCCTCAACGATTGTCAGCGTGGCGCATTCAACTGCCTGCCGCTCTGGGCCATCCAGGCCAGGCAGCACAAGACCCTGCGCGTACGCCAGAAGCAGTCGGCAGCCGGGAAAATGGCGCCGGAAAGTTTCCTGGTCGACTACATCGCCGCCGACGGTTCGCGCGGCTGCTTCGGCATCGACATGCGCAACCACGTCGACAGGTCATTGCCCCGTCCGGCTTGCGCTTCGGGCTGGAGCACGCCGGCGGAAATCCTGCAGGCAGTGGAAAAGCAGTTCTCGCGCTGCGCCGACATCCGGCGCGAGGACTACCAGGCATTCGAAGTGCCGGTGCATGGACGACTGCTGCGGGAAAGTTTTTTCTGGGCCGAGGATATCGGCCAGGACGAGGTGCTGCACGTGCGCGGCAATGCGGCGGGCGCCTGCTTTACGGTGTTCTACCTGAACCATCAGGGACGTCCCTGCGAAGTCGAACTGAAGGTCGCGCTGCATGGCGCGGCCAGGCTGGCAGGCACGATCGACTGGCTCGACATCGTGGTGGCCATCGAACAGGAATGCGCGGGCTATCCGGGCTTCGACCTCAACCGCTATCGGGTGGCGGAAGTGTCCAATGGCGTGCGCAGTCAGCGTGAACTGTTCCTGCCGCACAGCCGGGCCGACATGCGCCAGGCTGCCTGAGAGGCTTTACCTTACTCGCCCAGCAGCAGCGCGCCGCGGCGCGGCGCGTCGGTCTCGGCCAGCGTGCGCACGATGGCGCGGGCGATGTTGTCAGCGCCCAGGCTGGAAGGTTCGATCGCGTTGGCATAATCCTCGGGCCGCCGGCAGATTTGGCGCAGTTCCAGCACCCGCAACTGCTTTTCCAGCGCCAGCCTGATAATCACATCATTGAAGCCGGACAGCGCAAACGCCACCCGCTGGCGATAGGCCGGATCGGGAAAGTTGCCGTTATAGATGGTGCAGACCACCAGCGGCAGGCGGCGCCGCAGGCAGGCTTCCAGCGCGCGCCGGTAGGATGCCTCGAATTCCCGCGCCGCCATTGCCAGCCTGTCCAGCGCGTCGGCGCTGGAACGCACCGGCGTATCCAGCAGGTCCTGCCGCATCAGCGCATCATTGCCGCCGACGCTCAGCACCAGGTGCGTCGCATCCGGCGCCAGCTGCGCCAGCTGCGATGGAATATCCCGGGTAGTGGCGCCATCCTGCGCCAGCAGTCGCGCCTTCCAGCCGGCGGGCAGGCGGGAACGCAGGCGGGCGATCACATCCGGCTGGCCGCCGACATAGGCGGCATTGTCGAAAATCGAATCACCCAGCAGATGGATATGTGCAGACGATGGCATGCTATTGACGATGGGAGCGGCCGCCAGTAGCGTGGACCCGGCCAGAAGACGCCGACGCAAGGGATTCATGAAGGGATGGTTGTCGTGCCATGCATGGTATTGACCGCGTTCCAACGCCGGCGTTCAGGTCATCAGGAAGCCCGCCCGCCACCAGGAGAACAGCTTGAGCACCACCGACGACGCCCTGCAGCAGCTGGCCCGTTTCATCGAACGCCATCCGGACGCGCTGGTGCTGACCGGCGCCGGCATCAGCACCGCCTCCGGCATTCCCGGCTACCGCGACGCCGACGGCGTGCGCCGTGGCCGGGACCCGATCCAGGGACCGGAATTTCGCACATCCGAAGCGGTGCGCCGGCGCTACTGGGCGCGCAGCTTTGCCGGCTGGCCCGTGATCGACCAGGCATTGCCCAACGCCGGCCATCGCGCGCTGGCCCGCCTGCAGGCTCATGGCCGGCTGGGCGCAATCATCACCCAGAACGTCGACGGCCTGCACCAGCGCGCCGGCAGCAGCAATGTGCTGGAACTGCATGGCAGCATCCGCACCGTGCGCTGCCTGCAATGCGACACCAGGCAGGCGAGGGCGGAGGTGCAGGCGCAGCTGCAGGCATGTAATCCGCAGATGGCCGAGGTGACCGCGGCGCCGGCGCCGGACGGCGACGCCCATCTCGACCCGGCGTGGCTGGACAGCTTCCGCATACCCGAGTGCCCGCGCTGCGGCGGCATGCTGCAGCCCGACGTGGTGTTCTTTGGCGACCTGGTTCCCGCCAGTCGCACCGCCGTCGCCAGCGAACTGGTCAGCCGCGCCAGCGCGCTGCTGGTGCTGGGCTCCTCAGTGATGGTGCATTCCGGCTATCGGCTCTGCACCCGCGCGGCGGAAGCCGGCAAGCCGCTGGCGGCACTGACCGCCGGCAAGACCCGGGCCGACCCGCTCTATGCATTGAAAGTCACGCTGCCGCTGCAGGAAAGCCTACCATTGCTGGCCGATATGCTGGGCACGCCTTGCCAGCCGGAATGTGTCTGAAAAAGGGCTTGAGTTCAGCGAAAACGACACGATCTTTTCTTGATAGGATGTCGGCCGGTTAATGCGATAAACATAAGCTATGGCATTGATTGGAACTATCGATTTCACGTTTCGATAAATCTACCCTATCATCCTTCCTACCAATTCTTCAACCAAAGGGAAATTCCATGTCACTGATCAATACTACCGTCAAGCCCTTCAACGCCACCGCTTACCACAACGGCAAATTCGTCCCGGTATCCGATGCCGACCTGAAAGGCAAATGGTCCGTAGTCGTGTTCTACCCGGCAGACTTCACCTTTGTGTGCCCGACCGAACTGGGCGACCTGGCTGACAACTACGACACCTTCAAGTCCCTGGGCGTGGAAGTCTACGGCGTGTCGACCGACACCCACTTCACCCACAAGGCATGGCATGACACCTCGGAAACCATCGCCAAGATCACGTACCCGCTGATCGGCGACCCGACCGGCGCGATCACCCGCAATTTCGACGTGATGATCGAGGAAGAAGGCCTGGCGCTGCGCGGCACCTTCGTGATCAACCCGGAAGGCCAGATCAAGCTGTGCGAAATCCATGACAACGGCATCGGCCGTGACGCCAAGGAACTGCTGCGCAAGGTGCAGGCTGCGCAGTACGTGGCATCGCATCCGGGCGAAGTCTGCCCAGCCAAGTGGACCCCGGGCGCCGAGACCCTGGCACCGTCGCTGGACCTGGTCGGCAAGATCTAAGTTCCGACCCTCCTGTCCCGCGCAGCAGCGGCGGGACGCAACGCCGGGCCAAAACAGCGGCCCGGCAGCAGTGCCACCCCCCGATCAGCCTGTTTTCCCTGCAGCTAGGGAGCCTGCGCGACAGAAGTCGGCGAAGCGAAACGTGCGAAAAACGAGGGCGATTTGGTAGCAGCGACAAGCCCAGGGTGGTCCCCTGGGCACAGGCGATGATGCCGAATCGCACCGTTTTCTCGCACGTTGCAGCCGCCGACCTTCTGCCGCGCAGGCTCCCAGACTGATCGGGCGGTAGTACTGCACTCCACCATACCGTAGCAACCCTTTTTGAGAAGTGAGCCATCATGCTGGATGCCAACCTGAAAAACCAACTCAAGGCCTATCTCGAGAAAGTCACGCAGCCGATCGAGATCGTGGCTTTTCTGGACACGACCGACAAATCGCAGGAAATGCTGGCGCTGCTGAAAGACATCGCGGCGCTGTCGAACAGGATCACGCTGACCGAGCGTCCGGCCGACGGCGAGCGCGCGCCTTCCTTCTCGCTCAACCGCACCGGCAGCGACATGGGCATCCGCTTCGCCGGCATCCCGATGGGCCACGAGTTCACCTCGCTGGTGCTGGCGCTGCTGCAGGTCGGCGGCCATCCGCCCAAGGCCGACGCCGCCGTGGTCGAGCAGGTGAAGAACCTGGAAGGCGACTTCCTGTTCGAGACCTATATCTCGCTGTCCTGCCAGAACTGCCCGGAAGTGGTCCAGGCGCTGAACCTGATGGCGGTGCTGAACCCGAACGTGCGCCACGTGATGATCGACGGCGCGCTGTACCAGGATGAAGTCACTGCGCGCCAGATCATGGCCGTGCCGACCGTCTACCTGAACGGCGAGATCTTCGGCCAGGGCCGCATGGGCCTGGAAGAGATCCTGGCCAAGGTCGACACGGGCGCCGCCGAGCGCGACGCGAAAAAACTGGCGCAGAAGGATGTGTTCGACATGCTGATCGTCGGCGGCGGCCCGGCCGGCGCATCCGCGGCAATCTATTCGGCGCGCAAGGGCATCCGCACCGGCGTGGTGGCGGAGCGTTTCGGCGGCCAGGTGCTGGACACCATGGGCATCGAGAACTTCATCTCGGTCAAGGAAACCGAAGGGCCGAAGCTGGTCTCGGCGCTGGAACAGCATGTCAAGGCCTATGACGTCGACGTGATGAACCTGCAGCGCGCCGCGGAACTGGTGCCGGGCGAAGTGATCGAGGTGAAGCTCGAAAGCGGCGCCAGCCTGAAGGCCAGGACCGTCATCCTTGCCACCGGCGCGCGCTGGAGGCAGATGAACGTGCCGGGCGAGCAGGAATACAAGAACAAGGGCGTGGCCTACTGCCCGCACTGCGACGGCCCGCTGTTCAAGGGCAAGCGCGTGGCGGTGATCGGCGGCGGCAACTCCGGCGTGGAAGCAGCGATCGACCTGGCCGGCATCGTCGCCCATGTCACGCTGCTGGAATTCGACGTGAAGCTGCGCGCCGACGCGGTGCTGCAGCGCAAGCTGATGAGCCTGCCCAACGTGACCGTGATCACCCAGGCGCTGACCAGCGAAGTGCATGGCGACGGCAACAAGGTCACCGGCCTGCAGTACACCGACCGCCAGACCGGCGCATCGCACCGCGTCGACCTGGAAGGCATCTTCGTGCAGATCGGCCTGTTGCCCAACACCGACTGGCTCAAGGGCACGGTGGCGCTGTCCAAGCATGGCGAGATCGAGATCGACTCCCATGGCCGCACCTCGGTGCCGGGCGTGTTCGCCGCCGGCGACGCCACCACGGTGCCGTTCAAGCAGATCGTGATTGCGATGGGCGAGGGCTCCAAGGCGGCGCTGTCGGCCTTCGATCACCTGATCCGCACCTCGGCGCCTGCCGAAGGCGCGGAGGCCAAGGCGGAAGACAAGACTGCCGTGCCTGCCTGAACGACGTCATGCTGTTAGAAAACGCCGGCGCGAGCCGGCGTTTTTTTTCGTGGCAGGGTGTGATTGCTTCTTTCTCAACCTTGAGCGGTTTGCGACAAAAATTGCATAAAGGAATGTTTTTTTTGGTGCAATTGTAGTTCTCGCAGGATATGATTGCCATACATCATCAGGAGCTTTCATGTCCATTATCACCGACTCGGCGTCCTTTTCCACCCTTGCATTGGGCCTCAAGGCCGGAAGCCTGGATGGCGCACTGGAACAGGAAAACCAGCAGCTCGCCCTGACGCTGCATGAGCTTTTCATGCGTACCGAAGCGCTCCGCAAATTCGAGAATGCCGACATCGCGGAGCGCGAGGCACATCAGTACCGGACCGCCCTGTATTTCGCCGCCATCGCGCGATCGAAAGCCTGCGATGTATTGCGGGAGCGCGGCTACTCCGTGTAAAGCGCATGCAGTCCACGGTGCGATGCCCTGCGGAGATATTCCCTCTGCAGCCACCACGCCGTTTTCTGGCGACATTGCGCGTCCATCCATAAAAAAGCCCGCCGAAAGGCGGGCAAGGGATATCTGCCAGGATATCCAAGGGGAGGAGATTGCAATTCATGCATTCACGCAGACCGCCACCGCTCTGCCAGGAACGGCGCAGGTCTGCCTGAACCGTCAGTGTCGCCGGTTGCTGTGTCGCCAGTATGTGAGCCTAGTATCAAAACTGACACAATCGCCACACTGGCGCCTGGTGGCCGCACCGGTTTCTAGAAGCCTGCGCGGCAGAAGATCGGCGGCTGCAACGCGCGAGAAAACGGTCCAGTCCGGTATCACCGCCTGCGCCCAGGGGACCACCCTGGGCGCAGGCGGTGCTACCAAACTGTCCTCGTTTTTCGCGCGTTTCGCATCAAAGCCTTCTGCCGCGCAGGCTCCTAGGCGCGCCGCAGCACCAGCCGCGCGATCAGCCCGCCGGTGGCGGCATTTTCCAGGCTCAGCGTGCCGCCACACTGGGATGCCGCCTCGCGGGCGATGGCCAGTCCGAGTCCGACGCCGCCAGTGGCGCGGTTGCGCGAATCTTCCAGCCGCACGAACGGTTCGAACACGGTTTCCATCTTGTCTTCCGGTATGCCTGGCCCCTGGTCGCGCACCTCGATCTGCAGACCCTGGGCGTTGTCGCTGACCGCGATGCGTGCGCACTGGCCGTAACGCAGCGCGTTCTGCAGCAGATTGGACAGGCAGCGCCGCAGCGCCAGCGGACGCGTCAGCAGCGGCCGGGCGGCGCCGCTGAGGCTGACGTCATGGCCGGCATCGGTCTCGTCCTCGGCCATCGATTCCAGCAGCGCCGTCACGTCCATCATCTGCCATGCTTCGTTGGAAGCCTCGTCGCGCAGGTAGCTCAGCGTGGCGTTGAGCATGGCCGCCATTTCGGCCATGTCTTCCTTGAGCTTGTCGCGCAGCGCATCGTCCTGCATGCGCTCCACCCGCAGCTTCATGCGGGTCAGGGGCGTGCGCAGGTCATGCGATACCGCCGCCAGAAAGCGGCCGCGCTCTTCCACGTTCAGGCGGATGCGCTGCTGCATGCGGTTGAACACCCGCGCCGCCTGCCGCGCTTCCGCGGTGCCGGTTTCGGTGATCGGCGGCCGGTTCAGGTCCACGCCCAGTTCGGCGGCCGCCTGGCCCAGCTTCTGTATCGGCCGCGCCAGCATCCGCGCGCCCAGCCATGCCGCCAGGCTCAGCGCAACCAGCTGGCTGACCAGGCCGATCCAGAAAGCCGGCGGCGGTGTGCGCACGCTGTGGCCGGCGATCTCGATGGTCGGCCGGCGATACGGCGTCGGCGGGCGTTGCGGCCGCTGCGGGCTGTCTGCCGCGCTGATATCGGCTGGCGGCCCAGGCGGCCGGTGACGGTCGCCATAGACCCCCAGCAGCAGCACGAAGGTCATCAGATGGCTGATCATGATGGCGGCCAGCACCAGCAGGAACAGCCGGGAAAAGATGGTGTCCGGCAGCAGGCGCTTCATCGCGTGATGCGGGCGTCGAACAGATAGCCCTCGCCACGGATGGTTTTTAGAAGCCTGGGGTCGCGCGGGTCGTCGTCGAGTTTCTGGCGCAGCCGCGACACCAGCAGGTCGATGCTGCGGTCGTAGGCATTGCTGGCCTGCCCGCGCGCCGCATCCATCAGCTGGTCGCGGTTGAGCACCCGGCGCGGCCGTTCGATGAAGGTCCAGAGCAGCCTGAATTCCGCATTCGACAGCGGCACCACCATCTTGCGCGGCGTCGTCAGTTCGCGGGTATTCACGTCCAGCGTCCAGCCTTCGAAGCTGATGCGCTCGCTCTCGCCGCCGGCAGGCGCGGCCCGGTCGCCGCGGGCGCGCCTCAGCACGGTGTGGATGCGCGCCACCAGCTCGCGCGGATCGAACGGCTTGACTACATAGTCGTCCGCGCCGAGCTCCAGCCCCACCACCCGGTCGGCCGGTTCGCCACGGGCAGTCAGCATGATGACCGGGATATTGCCGGTGGCGCGCAGGTGGCGGCACAGCGTCAGGCCATCCTCGCCGGGCAGCATCAGGTCGAGGATGATGACGTCCGGCGCCTGCTCGGCAAGGGCGCGCCGCATCGCGGCGCCGTCGTGCACGCCGCGCGCCTCGATGCCGAAGTCGGCGAGATAGGTGCACAGCAGGGTGCAGATTTCCTTGTCGTCATCGACGATCAGGGCGCGGGTAGGGTGGTGCATGGCAGGCATCCGGAACAGGAAAAGGCATGCATGATCGCATGCAACTTCAGTCTGCGCCGCAGCCTTGTCGGCCGTATGTCGGCATTGCATCAAGCCTGTTACAAAAGGCGGAATCCCCTGAAGTATTACTTTCCGCGCACGAAGTCGGGCGAGGTGCCGGGCGTCTGGCTGCCTGGGTCTGCCGCTTCGTCGGGATTGATGCCTGGCGGTAATCCGGTGTCGATCACATGCTTCACGTCGTCGCGCTGTTCCGGAACGACATCGTCACGATCTGCCGCCGGGCGCGGTTGATTGCTGGGCTGGTTTTGCATGGCGCCTCCAAAACCAGTTCGATAGCCATGGCTGGCTATCGTTCCGTGCCTGCTAACGCGGCGTGACGGAGTTTCCGTGCTGGCGCAACATCTGCCTGACTTTCGCGACGACCAGCGATATCAGCAGCACCGCCACGCCGACCACGAAAAACACGCTGGCAAGCGCTGCCACCAGCGCCAGGATGATGCAGCCGGCTGCGACCAGGCCGGCAATCTTCCAGCGCCACCAGGGACCGAGCATGGCGCGCATCATGGCCGCGCGCGTGGCCTTGGGCGACGCCTGGGGGCCGGTGCCTTCCACGACTTCCCATTCGGTCTGTTCAAATTTTTGTTCGGACATCATCTTTCTCCTGAAACAGCGAATTGCAGTAATTCGCGATATGCCTGGTTATTGTCCGCTTATTGGAAAATTGTGCGGAAAACTATCAGGCAAGCACTATGATAAGCTGTAGAGTGCAACGTAAAAACCGAAATAAATCGCATTGTTCCTTCGTAAAAACAAGAAGTAAATTTTTTTCCTCCTGCTCGGTAACAACTCTCCATGGATAATCTCAGCCATTCGGTCGCCAGCCTGCTTGCCGGTGAAATCATGCATCGCAGCCTGGCGCCGGAGCCGGATGGAAACAGCCACGGCCTGCGCCGTCGGCTGATGCTTGTCACCTGCGCGCTGGCAGGCAACTTTCCCGATCTCGACCTGGTGCTGACGCCATTGCTGCCGGCGCCGCTAGGCTATCTGCTGCATCACCGCGGCCATACCCACACCCTGCTGTACGCCTTGCCCCAGATGCTGCTGCTGGCCGCGCTGATATGGGCGCTGTGGCCGAATGCCCGACGCCTGCTGCGTTCGAGTGCCACCGCGCGCATCGGTTTCCTGCTGGCGCTGGTAGCTGGCTTTGCGCTGCACCTGCTGATGGACTATCTCAACTCCTACGGACTGCATCCGTTTCATCCGGTCGACTCCCGCTGGGTGTACGGCGACATGGTGTTCATCCTGGAGCCAGTGTTCTGGCTTGCCTTCGGCGTGCCCATGATCATGAGCGCGCGCCGCACCGCCCTGCGCTGGCTGCTGTTGCCGGCGGCGCTGGCGCTGGCCTATCTCGGCTGGCGCGGCTTTCTGGCATGGCAGTCGCTGGCCGTGCTGCTGGCGATGATGGCGGCGCTGGCGCTGGCGGGCGCCAGAAACCATGACGGCCGGCCGCGTCTGGCGCCATTGCTGGCCGGCGCGGCGCTCGGACTGGGCTTCGTCGCGCTGCAGGCGGCCATGTCGGCGCAGGCGCGCCAGGTGGTGGCGGGCCATCTGCAGGCCGCCGACCCCAAGGCAGTGCTGCTGGACGCGGCGATGTCGCCCTATCCGTCCAATCCGGTCTGCTGGAATTTCGTTGCCGTCGAACGCGCGGCAGGGCAGCGTGATTTCCGGCTCAGCCGCGGCATCGTCAGCCTGGCGCCGGCATCGTTGCCGGTGCCGGCCTGTCCGCCGGCTTTCGTGGAAGGCGCACTGCCGGCCGGCGCCACCGCCGCCATCGCCTTGCAGGCCCGGCAGGAAACGCCGCTGGCGCGCCTGCGCGAACTGGCGCGTAAGGACTGCTACTTTCATGACTGGCTGCGCTTTGCGCGCATGCCCTGGCTAGCCACCGACAGCGCGTCCGATGCCCGCTTTGCCAGCAGCCCGCGCGGCAACTTTTCCACGCTGATGCTGGTCGAGCCCGGCGAGCGCGGCTGCGAGCGCGGCGTGCCGCAATGGGGACTGCCGCGCGCCGACCTGCTCGAGGAACCGGCGGCGGACGACGCCCGCCCGTCGCCGCAGAACTGAGGGAACCGAGGGAACCGAGGGCCGGTTCTTACCCGACCTTCACCCCGGCCTCGCCGGCCTGCATCTCGCCGATCACGGCCGCATGCGCAAAGCCTTCGCGGGCAAACAGCGCAAGCACCTCGTCCACCGTATCCGGCGCGCAGGCCACCAGCAGTCCGCCCGAGGTCTGCGGGTCGGTCAGCAGCATCTGCTGGGCCGGGGTAATGCGTTCGGCCAGTGCTACCTGGTGGCCGTAGCCGGCCCAGTTGCGTCCCGAAGCGCCGGTCACGAAGCCATTGGATGCCAGTTCGTGCACGCTGGGCAGCAGCGGGATGCGATCCATGTCCAGCCGCGCTTCCAGTCCGGCGCCGCGGGCCAGTTCCAGCAGGTGGCCCAGCAGGCCGAAGCCGGTGACGTCGGTCAGCGCATGCACGCCCGGCAGTTCGGACAGGGCCTTGCCCGGCTTGTTGAGCTTGGTGGTGTTCTCGATCATGGCCGCGTAGCCGGCGGCATCCAGCGCGCCTTTCTTCAGCGCCGCCGACAGCACGCCCACGCCGAGCGGCTTGCCGAGAATGAGCTTGTCGCCGGCGCGGGCATCGGCATTGCGCTTGATCTTCGACGGATGCACCAGTCCCATCACCACCAGGCCATAGATCGGCTCGACCGAATCGATGGTGTGGCCGCCGGCGATCGGGATGCCGGCCTCGGCGCAGATCGATTCGCCGCCCTGGATGATCTTGCCTATCGTCTCCAGCGGCAGCTTGTCGATCGGCATGCCAACCAGCGCCAGCGCCATGATGGGCGTGCCGCCCATGGCGTAGACGTCGGAAATCGCATTGGTGGCGGCGATGCGGCCAAAGTCGTAGGGGTCGTCGACGATGGGCATGAAGAAGTCGGTGGTGGCGATCAGCGCCTGCTCGTCATTGAGCTTGTAGACCGCCGCGTCGTCCGCGGTCTCGATGCCGACCAGCAGTTGCGGCGGCACCGGGAAGCCGCTGGAATTTTTCAGGATTTCCGACAGCACGCCGGGCGCGATCTTGCAGCCGCAGCCGCCGCCGTGCGAGAAGGAAGTGAGTTTGATGGGGAGGTTGTCCGGTGCGTTCATGATGAGGTCCTGTGTGAAGTCAGCGCATTATCCACCAGCCGCAGCACGGCTGCTTGCTCGCGTTCGGGCGCGAACAGCGGCGCGCGGCGGGCGCATTCAACCGTGAGCCCTTGCGCGAAAGCGGGGTCGGTGGCAAAGCGGTCAATCAGTCCTGCCAGCGCGGCGGCGTCGCCGACCGGGAAATAGCCGCCATAGCCGGCGCCCAGCATGCCACGGTTGCCGGAAATGTCGGAGGCAAGCACCGGTATGCCGCTGGTCACCGCCTCGATGATCACATTGGCGCCGCCTTCCATCAGCGACGGCACCACCAGCAACTGGCTGCGCCGCAGCAGTTCGCGGGTGTCGGCATGGGGCAGGTTGCCGAGCCAGCGATAGGCCGGGCAACGCGCCTCGGTCAGCCGCGCCTGCTGCGCCAGCGCCTCTTCCAGCGCACCGCCGACCTGGGTGAAATGCAGCCGCGGCGCGGACGCCAGTTCAGCCGCGCGCATGAAGGTTACCGGATCCTTTTCAGCGCGCAAATGGCCTATCATCGCCACATTGATGCCGCCATCGTCGGACGGCAGCGGCGGCAGGGCGGGGGCGGACTGGTAAATGACGGCGCTGCGGGCGCGCAGCCCGGCCGGCAACTCGGCCAGGCCGGCTTCCTGCAGCAGCACCAGGTGCTGCGCCAGTTGCAGCGAACGGCGGGCATCGTCATCATGCCGGATGTCGCGGTAGAGGTCAGTGCCGGTCAGCACCAGGATGCAGGGCCGGCCGGCGGCGGCGCAGGCGGCCACCGAATCGGCGCAGCGCCGCGCATGCAGGGCAATCAGCAGATCGGGCGGATTGCTTGCGCGGTCCCAGCCCCTTGCGATTTCGACATGGTATTGTGGCTTGAGGAAGTGCGCCCAGCGCTGCGCAGTCTGCCAGTTGCCATTATTGGAAGCGGCCGAAGCCGGACTGGCAATCAGAATGCGCAGCTTGTTCAACATCGTTATGCCTGTGGAGCCTGATGAATTTTTCCTTTCGAACCGCGACGCCAGCCGAACTGGCCGGCGCGTTGGAAGATGCCCGCGATTATACGCTGGCGCTGTTCGACCGTTTCGACGACGCCGGCCTGGCCGATCCCGTCCGGGTGCCGCCGCTGGCCGTGGTCAATCCGCCGCTGTGGGAGCTGGGTCACCTCGCCTGGTTCGCCGAGTGGTACATCCTGCGGCGCGCGACATCGAGCGCACCCGACGCCGCCGAGGGCCATTCCCTGCTGACCAAGGGCGACGACTGGTTCGATTCCAACACCGTGCCGCATGACGCCCGCTGGAAGCTGGGCTTGCCTTCGGCCGGCCAGATCAAGACCTATTGCCATGAAGTGCTGGACCGGGTGCTCGACCGGCTCAGCCAGGCGGGTGACGACGATGACGCGCTCTATCCCTACCGGCTGGCGCTGGCGCACGAGGACATGCACGGCGAAGCGTTCTTCTACACGATGCAGACCCTGGGCGTGCCCCTGCCGCAAGGCATAGACGCGCGGCTGCCGCGGCCGTGGGCGGAAGGCGAGGTGCGCTTTCCCGGCGGCACCCTGCAGATGGGCAGCGGCGCCGGCCGCGGCTTCGTGTTCGACAATGAGCGCCAGGCGCATCCGGTCTATGTGCCGTCCTTCGTGATGGATTCGACGCTGGTCACCAATGAGCAGTTTGCGGAATTCATCGCCGACGGCGGCTACGACCGGGCGCAGTTCTGGAGCCGGGCAGGGCGCGAGTGGCTAATGCGCCAGGAGCATTCTGCCCCGCGCGACTGGGAACGGGACGGCCGGCACTGGCGCTGCGTGCGCTTCGGCCAGCCCGCCGCGCTGCCGCCGCACGACCCGGTGCGCCATGTCAGCCTGTACGAGGCGCAGGCCTACTGCATGTGGGCAGATCGCCGGCTGCCCACCGAGGCGGAGTGGGAATATGCGGCCATGGCCGGGCATCCGGCCTGGCACTGGGGCGACCTGTGGGAATGGACCTGCTCGCCGTTCGAACCGTATCCGGGCTTTATTGCCGACGCTTACCGCGAATATTCGGCGCCCTGGTTCCATAGCCATCAGGCGGTGCGTGGCGCTTCCTTTGCTACCCGGGGCCGGATGCGCTCACCGAAATACCGGAATTTCTATCTGCCCGAGCGCAATGACATCCTGATCGGCTTTCGCACCTGCGCATTGTGACGTTCATAAATGAAAAGCCCCTGGCGCCGCAAAGCGCCAGGGGCTTTTTTTCACCGGCCCGTTACTGCGGCCGGTATTTCAATCAGCGATCGCCGTAGGAGCGGCGGGCGCCGGCGTCAGCGCCGCGCGGGCCCTTGCCGAAGCTGCTGCCATTGCCGGAACCATAGCTGCTGCCTTCACGACGCGGCGCGCCGGGCTTGGCAAAGCTGCGCTGGCCCGGCTTGCCGCCGCGGCTGTCGCCCGGCTTCCAGCCGTTGGGCTTGTGCGGACGCGGCGCCGCGGTGCGCTTGGGCTCGAAGCCTTCGATCACGTTGACCGGGATCAGTTGCTTGGTAAAGCGCTCGATGCGCTTCACATGCATGCCTTCGGCATGGTTGACCAGCGAGATCGCCAGGCCATTGCGACCGGCGCGGCCGGTGCGGCCGATGCGGTGCACATAGTCTTCCGGGAACTTCGGCAGATCGTAGTTGAACACGTGGGTGATGGTGGGCACGTCGATGCCGCGGGCGGCGACGTCGGTTGCCACCAGCACCCGCACCTGGCCACGACGCACGCTGTCGAGCGTACGGTTGCGCGCGCCCTGGTGCATGTCGCCATGCAGCGCGGCGGCGGCAAAGCCGGCGATGTTCAGGCGGTCGGCGATCGTGTCGGCATCGCGCTTGGTAGCGGTAAACACCACTGCCTGGTCCATGGTTTCATCGCGCAGCAGGTGGTCGAGCAGGCGATTCTTGTGCGACAGGTCGTCGACGAAGTGCACGCGCTGCTGGATGTTTTCATGGCGGCTGGACGAGCTGGCGATCTGGATGATGGTCGGCTCGGTGGTGATGCGCTTGGCCATGTTGCCGACGACGCCGTCGAGCGTGGCCGAGAACAGCATGGTCTGACGCGAGTCCGGCGTGGCGGCCACGATCTTCTCGATGTCCTCGATGAAGCCCATGTCCAGCATGCGGTCAGCTTCGTCCAGCACCAGGATTTCCAGTTGCGAGAAGTCGATCTTGCCCGACTCCATGTGGTCGATCAGGCGGCCGGGGGTCGCGACCAGGATTTCCGGGTTCTTGGCCAGCAATTGCATCTGCTTCGGATAAGGCATGCCGCCCAGGATGGATACGGCGCGAATGCGGCGCATGTAGGCGCCGTACTTGTCGGTGGCGGTGGTGACCTGCAGCGCCAGTTCGCGGGTCGGGGTCAGCACCAGCATTTTCGGCTGGGCGGCGCGGAAGCGCGGACGCTCGCCACGGGCACGGGCGGACTGGGATTGCTGGTTGGGCGTGCGGGCAGCCTCGGCGCTCGGCTCGGCCGAAGCAAACTTGTGCAGCGCCGGCAGCATGAATGCCGCGGTCTTGCCGGAGCCGGTCTGGGAAGAGACCAGCAGGTCGCGGCCGGCGAGGGCCGCGGGGATAGCCTGTTCCTGGACGCCGGTCGGCTTGGTGTAGCCAGCTTCGGTCAATGCTTTCAATACGGACGCGTGCAGGCCTAGTGCTTCGAATGTCATCAGTTTCTTTCGTAAATCGTAAATCAGCGCGGCACGCTGGCAACGGGGCCATCACAGTGCTGGGCGCGAAGATGCATCGCCAACCAACGAAACAGCGAGGAAAACTCGAAAGAGATTTCGGCACAAAAGCTTTGCGCCGGGACGGTGTCAGGTTACTTCGACACCAGGAGGCGGGAGGGCTTTATCGTTAATGCTAAGGGTTCGCGGTGCTGCGGAAGTGCGGACTTTATTGCATCGCACAAACCGTATTGTAACTGCCATGACAGTGTTCTGTCCACCCTTTATTACCGCTGGTTTGCGAACCGGCCGGAATACCCGGCTGATTCGCATAAGAAACGGATTTACTCCGCCATGCCGCCGACGACATGCGAAAAGCCGCCGTCGACATAGGTGATTTCGCCGGTGATGCCGCCAGCCAGGTCCGACAGCAGGAAGGCGGCGGTATTGCCGACATCCTCGATCGTCACATTGCGGCGCAGCGGTGCATGTTCCTTGACGAAATTGAGGATCTTGCCGAAGTCCTTGATGCCGCTGGCGGCCAGGGTCTTGATCGGGCCGGCGGAAATGCCGTTGACCCGCACGCCCTTCTTGCCCAGCGACTCGGCCAGGTAGCGCACGCTGGCTTCCAGCGACGCCTTGGCCAGACCCATGGTGTTGTAGTTGGGCAGGGCGCGCATCGAACCCAGGTAGCTCAGGGTCAGCAGTGCCGACTGCTGCGACAGCATTGGCGCGGCCGCCTTGGCCATGGCCGGGAAACTGTAGGCCGAGATGTCATGGGCGATGCGGAAGTTCTCACGGGTCATGCCGTCGAGGAAGTCGCCGGCGATCGCCTCGCGCGGCGCAAAGCCGATCGCATGCACCAGGCCGTCGAGCTGGGGCCAGGATTTGGCCAGGTCGGCGAACAGCGCATTGATCTGCTCGTCGCTGCCGACATCGCAGTCGAACACCAGTTCGCTGTCAAATTCCTTGGCGAAGTCGGTGATGCGGTCCTTGAAGCGGTCGCCAACATAGGTAAACGCCAGTTCCGCGCCTTCCCGCTTGCAGGCCTGGGCAATGCCGTAGGCGATGGACCGGTTCGACAGCAGGCCGGTGATCAGGATTTTTTTGCCTTGCAGGAAAGCCATGGGAACTCCAGGAAAGTTTGCGGTGGGTGAGGCAGGCGGTTTTGAACCGGCAAGATTGTAGGGGGTAGTGGCGGGGAGGGCAACTTCGGCGATCCCGGCTTTTTGCGCAAAGGAAAGACTAGCTGCTTCGTCGGTCACGCCATCCAGCCATCATCCCGACCTGCAGCCACCGGCCCGCTGCCGATGTTTTCCTGGTAGCCAAGTAGGGCGGCTATCGAGTGCGTGCAATGACAGCCGGTGCCAGTCGCAACGTGGCCGATGCTGAAAATGCCTGATCGTCGGCCTGATTGAGAGGGGCCGAAGCCGGCGACCAAGCCCAATGCCTTTCGGTACAATAGCCCGGCATCGCCCGGGAAGGCGACCAGCATCCAACACGGGGTGACCGACAAGGCATGGCAAAACTACTGGCAACTCTTTTCCTGGCCGCCGGCATTGCCGGCAGCAACAGCGCGCTGGCGGCGCATGCATTCGCCCTGTATGACACGCCGAAGTATCCGGCCGGCTTCCACCATTTCGACTATGTCAATCCCGACGCGCCCAAGGGCGGCGAGCTGTACCTGGCCAACCCGGACCGGCGCACCAGCTTCGACAAGTTCAATCCGTTCTCTCTGAAAGGCGTTGCCGCGGCCGGCGTTTCCAACCTGATGTTCGAAACGCTGGCGGTCAGTTCCTCCGACGAAACCGCCACCATGTACGGCCTGCTGGCCGAAGACATGGAACTGGCGCCGGACCGGATGGCGATGACCTTCCGCCTGAATCCGAAAGCCCGCTTCAATAATGGCGACCCTGTGCTGGCGGCCGACGTGAAGCATTCCTTCGACACCCTGATGGCCAAGGGCGCGCCGCAGTTCAAATCCGTTTTCGCCGATATCAGGCAATGCGTGGTGGTGGACGAGCGCACCGTGCGCTTCGACTTCCGCCAGCTCAACCGCGAGCTGCCGCTGATTGCCGGCGGCATGCCCGTGTTCTCGCGCAAGTGGGGCGCCAATACCAGCTTCGACAAGATACAGCTCGAAGCGCCGATCGCCAGCGGGCCTTACCTGATCGAACGCTATGACGTCGGCCGCTCGATCACCTACAAGCGCAACCCGGATTACTGGGGCGATGCGGTGCCTGCGCGCCGCGGCATGTTCAACTTCGGCCGCATCTTCTACCGCTTTTACAAGGACGACACCGCCCGGCTGGAAGCCTTCAAGGCCGGCGAGTTCGACGTGGTGGTGGAGTACAGCGCCAAGAACTGGGCGCGCGCCTACAACGGTCCCAAGTTCCGCAGCGGCGAAATCATCAAGCGTGAACTGACGCACTCCAACGGCGCCGGCATGCAGGGCTTCGTGATGAACCTGCGGCGCGGTCAGTTCCAGGACATCCGGGTGCGCCAGGCGCTCGGCCTGGCGCTGGACTTCGAATGGATGAACCGCCAGCTGTTCTATGGCCAGTACAAGCGCATCCATTCCTTCTTCAACAACAGCGAACTGGGCGCGCGCGGCATGCCGTCGGAAGACGAGCTGAAGCTGCTGGAGCCGCTGCGCAGCAAACTCGATCCGGCGGTCTTCGGCCCGGCGCCATTGCCGCCGTCGACCGAGCCGCCATCGTCGCTGCGCGCCAACCTGATGCAGGCGCGCGAGCTGCTGCGCCAGGCCGGCTGGGAATACCGGGACGGCGCGCTGCGCAATGCGAAGGGAGAGCCGCTGGCGTTCGAGATCATCGACGACCAGGGCGCGCTGTCGAGGGTGATCAGCGTCTATGTGCGCAACCTGCAGAAGCTGGGCGTGCAGGTGCACCAGCGCACTGCCGATTTCGCCCTGCTGCAAAAGCGCATGGAAGAGTTCGACTTCGACATGACCACCAACCGCTTCCCGGACGTGACCAGTCCGGGCAATGAGATGTACGACATGTTCGGCTCCAAGGCCGCCGACGAGAAGGGCTCCAACAATGCCTGGGGCCTGAAGGACCCGGCGGTGGACAAGCTGGTCGATGCGCTGGTGGCGGCCAACACCCGGCGCGAGCTGGTGGCGGCGGCGCGGGCGCTGGACCGGGTGCTGATGCATAAGTACATCGTGGTGCCGCACTGGTATTCCTCCACCCACCGGGTGGCCTACCGCAACCGCTTCGGCATCCCGGCCACCGCGCCGCTGTACTACCAGGCCGACCCCTACGTGATTTCCACCTGGTGGCAGGCCAGGCCACGATGAAAGGACAAGCATGAATCTGTGGGCCTATATCGCCAAGCGGGTGCTGCTGATGGTGCCGACGCTGTTGGGCGTGGTGGCGATCACCTTCGCCGTGATCCAGTTCGTGCCGGGCGGCCCGGTCGAGCAGGCGCTGATGGAATTGCGCAAGGGCCAGGCCACCGGCGGCGGCGAGGCCAGCGGCGGCGGCGCCTCGCAATACCGCGGACGGCAGGGCGTGGATTCAGAGCGCGTCAAGGAGATCCAGGCGCTGTACGGCTTCGACAAGCCGCCGCTTGAACGCTTCTGGCAGATGTTGAAGGGCTTCGCCCGCTTCGACCTGGGGCAGAGCTTCTATCACCACAAGGATGTATGGGAGCTGGTGAAGTCCAAGCTGCCGGTATCGATATCCATCGGCCTGTGGACCTTCTTCCTGACCTACTTCATCTCGGTGCCGCTGGGCGTGGCCAAGGCGATCCGCGAGGGCAGCCGCTTCGACATGGTGACCAGCATGCTGGTGCTGATCGGCTATTCCATACCCGGCTTCGTGCTCGGCGTGCTGCTCTTGGTACTGTTTGGCGGCGGCAGCTTCGTGCAGTGGTTCCCGCTGCGCGGCCTGACCTCCGACAACTGGGAGACCCTGTCCTGGGGCGGCAAGGTGCTGGACTACCTGTGGCACATCACGCTGCCGGTGACGGCATCGGTGGCCGGCGCCTTCGCGGTGATGACCATGCTGACCAAGAACACCTTTCTCGAAGAGATCAGGAAGCAGTACGTGCTCACTGCCCGCGCCAAGGGGCTGTCGGAGCGCACCGTGCTGTACAAGCATGTGTTTCGCAATGCGCTGATCCCGCTGGTGACCGGCTTTCCGGCGGCCTTCATCGGCGCCTTCTTCGCCGGCAGCCTGCTGATCGAAACCCTGTTTTCGCTCGATGGCCTGGGCCTGCTGTCGTATGAATCGGTGGTGCGGCGCGACTATCCGGTGGTGATGGGCACGCTCTACCTGTTCACGCTGATCGGCCTGGTCGTCAAGCTGCTGGGCGACCTCTGTTACGTATGGGCCGATCCACGGGTCCAGTTTGAAAGCCTGGCACGATGAGCGCCGCATCCATTTCCCCCGGCCGCCGCATCTGGCTGCGCTTCCGGCAGAACCGGCGCGGCTACTGGAGCCTGGTCATCTTCCTTGTGCTGTTCGTGCTGAGCCTGGGCGCGGAGCTGCTGTCGAACGACAAGCCGCTTGTGGCGCGCTACAACGGCAAGATCATTTTCCCGATCGCGCAGACCTATTCGGAAAAGTCCTTCGGCGGCGACTTCGACACGCCGGCCGACTTCCTCGATCCCTTCATCCAGGACCAGTTCAAGAAGGATGGCAACTGGGCTGTGTATCCGCCCAATCATTACCGCTACGACACGCTGAATTATTTCGCCAAGGCGCCCAACCCGGCGCCGCCTTCCAGCGAAAACTGGCTGGGCACCGATGATCGCGGCCGCGACGTGGTGGCGCGGCTGCTGTACGGCTTCCGCGTCTCCATCCTGTTCGGCATTGCGCTCACCGTGACAGGCGTGCTGCTGGGCATGATCACCGGCGCGGTGCAGGGCTATTTCGCCGGCCGCACCGACCTGCTGTTCCAGCGCTTCATGGAGATATGGAGTTCGATGCCGGAGCTGTACCTGCTGATCATCTTCGCGTCCATCTTCGACCCCAGCATCGGCCTGTTGCTGCTGCTGCTTTCCCTGTTCGGCTGGATGGGGCTGTCGGACTACGTGCGGGCCGACTTCCTGCGCAACCGCAACCTGGAATATGTACAGGCGGCGCGTGCGCTGGGGCTGTCGAATGCCCAGATCATCTGGCGCCACGTGCTGCCCAACAGCTTGACGCCGGTGGTGACCTTCCTGCCGTTTCGCATGAGCGGCGCGATCCTTGCGCTGACCAGCCTGGACTTCCTCGGCCTGGGCGTGCCGCCCTCGACCCCCAGCCTGGGCGAGCTGCTGGCGCAGGGAAAGAACAACCTGGACGCCTGGTGGATCGCGCTGTCGACCTTCATGGTGCTGACGGTCACGCTGCTGTTGCTGACCAATATCGGCGATGCGCTGCGCAATTCGCTGGACGTGCGGAGGAAGTCTTGAGCTTGCTGAATGTACAGGGATTGAGCGTCGCCTTCGGCGATGCCGTCGTGGTTGAGGATGTCAGCTTCGCCGTCGCGCCCGGCGAGAAATTCGCGCTGGTCGGCGAGTCCGGTTCCGGCAAGACCGTCACCGCGCTCTCGGCGCTGCGGCTGAACCAGGATGCGCGCTACAAGGGCAGCATCCTGTTCAACGGCGAAGACATCCTGAAGATGTCCGAGCCCGCGCTGCGCCGCCTGCGCGGTAAGGATGCGGCGATGATCTTCCAGGAGCCGATGACGGCATTGAATCCCCTGTTCACGATAGGCAACCAGATCGCCGAAGTGCTGATGCTGCATGAGGGCTTGTCGGCGAAGGCGGCTGCGCAGCGCACCGTGCAGCTGCTGGAAAAGACCGGCATACCGGAGCCGGCGCGGCGCGCGCTGGCCTATCCGCACCAGCTCTCCGGCGGCCAGCGCCAGCGCGCGATGATTGCGATGGCGCTGGCCTGCAAGCCGCACCTGCTGATCGCCGACGAGCCCACCACGGCGCTGGACGTGACGATACAGGTGCAGATCCTCGAACTGCTGAACCAGTTGCAGCGCGAGGAAAACATGGCGGTGCTGATGATCAGCCACGATTTGAACCTGGTGCGCCATTTCGCCGACCGCGTGGGCGTGATGGAGAAGGGCAGGCTGATCGAGACCGCCCCGGTGCACCAGCTCTTCGCCAGCCCGCGCGAGGCTTACACCAGGAAGCTGCTGGCCAGCCACCCGCAGCGCATGGTCAACCAGGTCGACGCCGCCGGCGCGCCGCTGCTGGAAGCGCAGCAGGTGCGTTGCACTTTCGAGATCAAGGAAGGCTGGTTCAAGCGGCGCAGCTTCGTTGCCGTCGATGACGTGACGCTTCAACTCAGGCCGGGCGAAACGGTGGGCATCGTCGGCGAATCGGGTTCAGGCAAGTCCACCCTGGGCATGGCGCTGCTGCGGCTGTCGGCGGCCCGCGTGTCGGGCGCCATCCGCTTTCGCGAGCATGCCATCAGTGAGATGTCGGCCAATGCCCTGCGGCCCCTGCGCTCGCAGATGCAGGTGGTGTTCCAGGACCCGTTTGCGTCCTTGTCGCCGCGCCGCACGATCGAGCAGATCGTCGGCGAGGGCCTGGCGCTGCACCAGCCGCAACTGGGCGCGCAGGCTCTGCGCGACACGGTCGCCGCGGCGCTGGAGGAGGTAGGCTTGTCGGCCGCGATGATGCAGCGCTATCCGCATGAGTTTTCCGGCGGCCAGCGCCAGCGCATCGCGATCGCCCGGGTGCTGGTATTGAAGCCGGCGCTGGTACTGCTGGACGAGCCGACCTCCTCGCTCGACGTATCGGTGCAGATGCAGGTGCTGCAGCTGCTGGCCGAACTGCAGCGCAAGCATGGCATCGCCTATCTGTTCATCAGCCATGACCTTGCCGTGATCCGCGCCGTGGCCCACCGTGTGCTGGTGATGAAGGACGGCAGGGTGGTCGAGCAGGGCGATGTGGACGATGTGCTGTCGGCGCCGTCGCAGCCCTACACCCAGAGGTTGCTGGCGGCGTCGACCTACAGCACGGCCGCGGTCGACGCCTGACTGCCGAAGCGCGCAGTCTCCTAGCGTTGCCCGGTACGGGTGGCACCGAACAGCTGCTTGTACTGTGACGGCTGCGAACGCCAGTACTGCTGCGGCGCTTCCACCGTGCCGCCCAGTTCGGCGGCCGCATGCCACGGCCAGCGCGGGTTGTACAGCATGCCGCGCGCCAGCGCCACCATGTCGGCCTGGCCGCTGGCGATGATGGATTCCGCCTGGGGGGGCTCGGTGATCATGCCCACCGAGATGGTGGGCAGCCCGGTTTCAGTACGGATGCGGGCGGCGAACGCCACCTGGTAGCCTGGTCCGACCGGAATCTTCTGCAGCGGCGACACGCCGCCGCTGGACACATGGATGAAGTCCACGCCGCGCTTCTTCAGCTCCCGGGCAAAGGCCACGCTCTGCTCGATGTCCCAGCCGCCGTCGACCCAGTCGGTGGCGGAAATGCGCACGCCCACCGCCATCGTCCCGGGCACCGCGGCGCGCACCGCGTCAAACACTTCCAGCGGAAAGCGCATCCGGTTTTCCAGCGTACCGCCATAGCTGTCGCTGCGGGCATTAGCCAGTGGCGAGAGGAACTGATGCAGCAGGTAGCCATGGGCCGCATGGAGTTCGATGCCTTCCAGTCCAAGGCGATGCGCCCGCTTGGCGCTGTCGACGAAGCCGGCGAGGACGCGACGCAGGCCGGCAGCGTCCAGCGCCAGCGGCGGCGCTTCCTCTGGTGCGTGCGGCAGGGCCGATGGCGCCACCGTCTGCCAGCCGCCCTGTTCGGGCGCGAGCATCTGTCCGCCTTCCCACGGCGCCGCGCTGGACGCCTTGCGGCCGGCATGCGCGAGCTGGATCACCAGCGGTATCGAGGAATGACGGCGGATCGCCCGCACTACGTCCTGCAGCGCAATCTCGTTCTGGTCCGACCACAGGCCGAGATCGGCTGGCGTAATGCGGCCTTCCGGCTCGACCGCAGTCGCCTCGATGAACAGCGCGCCGGCGCCGGACAGGGCGAGATGACCCAGGTGAATCATGTGCCAGTCGGTGGCATCGCCGTTTTCCGCGGAATACTGGCACATCGGCGCGATGGCGATGCGGTTGCGGACAGTCAGGGGACCAAGGGCGTAAGGGGTGAACAACTGGCTCATCAGGCGGCTCCATCGCTGGGAAGAAAGCGCAATTCTGGCAGAAGGAGGCCAGCCGTGCTGAAGCGCCATGCCGCGATGGCGCGCGCCACTCAGTGCGGCTGCTGCCGGGCCGGGCTGTTCACCTGTTTCCCGGCCGAGGCCCATGCCACGAAAATCACCATGGCCGCCAGCGGCTCGAGCGTCAGGTAGCGCGCATGCTGGAAGCCCAGCGACCCGGCAAGACCGCCGGCGAAAAACAGCATTGCCATCAGGGTCAGCAGCGCCAGTTTCGGTAGATTTGCCGCGTGGTCGTCCTGAATGACGGCACGCCGCATGACCAGGCGTTTGCCCAGCCTGCCCAGTTCGATGCCGAGATCGGTCAGCATGCCGGTGACATGGGTGGTTCGCACGCTGGCATGGGCCAGCTTGCTGATCAGCGCATTCTGCATGCCCATCAGGAAGGACAGCACGACGATCAGCACCGGCACGAACATGAACTGCCTGTGCGCCACGTGGTCAGCACTCAGGCCAATGCCAACCAGCAGGCATCCTTCGACCAGCAGGGCAACGCCATACTCGCTGCGCATGTGCCGGGCCTGGCTCCAGGCAATCAGCCAGGCAGCACATGCGGACCCGCAGATGAAGCTGAAGATCAGGGTGGCGTATCCGATGGCCAGTTCCCTGTTGCTGTCAAACAGGGCGGCGGATGCGCCAGTGACGGTGCCCGACAAATGCGATGCAAACCATTCCGTGGAGAGGAAGCTGATCACATTGACGCCGCCCGCGACGAACGCAAGCAGGCAAGCGATACAAGTTTTTGCCTGCTCGTCGCAGCGAAGTCGCGCCATCCAGTGCCTCAAGAATCTTGCCATGTAACCTCCCGCCCGCAGAATGTTGGTTGTCCCTGGAGCGCCTGATGAAATCCTGCCGGCCGGGCAAGCCGGTAACAAAGCCCGGAACATTTGTTAGGCGCTCTTAAGAATGCTTGGCGTGGGTACCGCGACTTCCGGGAAAGGTTCGGTCGGCCTGCGACGGGCCGAAAAAAAACGGCAGCGTCAGCGCTGCCGTTCGGGAGGGAGCCTGGGCGGCTTAGCGCAGATTGCGCGGACCACCGGCAAGCACCGTGCGCGGCGCCTGGCTGGGGGACGCCTTGGCTGTCGCGATGCGGGTCGCTGGCCGCCGCAGCGGCTGCTTGGACAGCGTGGCGGCACGGATCACGCGAACCTGGTTGGGAACCTGCAGCGCCAGGGTCTGGCCGCGCGACACGCTGTCGCGCGAGAGCTTGTTCCATTCCTTGATGTCGGCCACGGAGACGCCGTTGCGGGCGGCGATGGAGGAGAGGGTGTCGTTGCTGCCCACCTTGACATTGATGCGGCGGGTGGCCGGACGGTCGGGCTCCATCGCCAGCGTGGCGGTCTCGGCCACTTCCATGGCGATGTCCTTGTCCTGCTCCTCCGGACGCGGCACCAGGATGGTGGAGCCGGCCTTGAGCACCATGCGCGGCGGGATGTTGTTAACTTCGCGAATCACTTCCGGCGTGGTGCGGAAACGCGCGGCGATAGTCTCGATGCGTTCGCGCGCGCTGGTGACCTTGTGCGCGGTCCAGGAGGACAGCGCCTGCGTCCATTTGCCGAGATTGGCCTTGAATTTTTCGGCGTTGCTCTTGGGCAGCAGGATTTGGGTATCCGGGCTGCCAACGATCACCGGACGGTTGAACTGCGGATTGAGCGCCTTGAACTCCTCAAGAGGCAGTTCGGCCAGCTTGGCGGCGACCTGCACGTCGATGTCGCGCGTCTTGCGCACGGTCACGAAATACGGCTGATTGTCCACGCGCGGCAGCACGATGCCATACTCGGCCGGCGTGGCGATGATGTTCTTCACCGCCTGCAGCTTGGGTACGTAATTGCGGGTTTCGGCCGGCATGTAGGCCGACAGGCTGTTGAAGTCGGTAGGCTGGCCGGCGGCGGTGGCCTTGGCGATCGCACGCTGCACCGAGCCTTCGCCCCAGTTATAGGCTGCCAGCGCAAGCTGCCAGTCGCCGAACATGCCATACAGCTTTTCCAGGTAGTTCAGCGCCGCGTCGGTGGAGGCCAGCACGTCGCGCCGCTCATCCTGGAACATGTTCTGCTTCAGGTTGAAATCGCGCCCGGTGGCGGCCATGAATTGCCACATGCCGGCAGCCTTGGCCGTGGACAGGGCCTGCGGGTTGAAAGCCGATTCAATGAAGGGAAGCAGCGCCAGTTCGGTAGGCATGTTGCGCTTTTCCAGTTCCTGCACCACGTGGAACAGGTAGCGCGAGGCGCGGGTGGTCGTGCGGTCGATGTAGTCGGGGCGGGAGCTGTACCAGGTGGTCTGGGTGGTGACCAGCGGATTGTCCAGATCCGGAATGGCAAAGCCCTTGCGGATGCGGGCCCAGACATCGACCTCTTCCATCGACATGACCTGCATCAGTGGGTCATTGGGATCGAGCGGCTGGCTGGCCAGGTAGGAAAAAATGGAAATGTCGTTCGCGTATGCGGTAAAGGGTGCGCTCAGCGATAGAAATGCGGCGCAGACCGCAGTCTTGATAGATTGTCGATGCATGGAATCACTTTTTCTTGTTTACCGGCTGTGACAGCCGGACACACAGGGAATGCCGAAGCTAGCTGCAGCGGCGATGCACTGCAGGGAATTCCTCTACGCCATGCTGGCAGAGGAATTCCCGACAAATCCGTTTCGGCGCCTTAGAGTATTACCGATAGGAGTTTTTCCACTCCCGCAGGGCTGCGAAAGCCGGAACCGCTTCCCGTACTGCGAGCCGGCCACTGGTTGTCAGCCGGTCCAGAATTGCGGGCTCAGTGTAACGCAAAAACGGGTTGGTGGATTTTTCAAGACCAATGAAAGTGGGCACAGTGGGCTGATTTTGTTCACGTTTTTTCTCTTCGGCACCAATTCTTGCCAAAAGGTCACCGTTATCCGGGTCGACTTCCCGTGCGAATTTCAAATTGGAAAGTGTGTATTCGTGGGCGCAATACACGGCTGTTTCATTTGGCAATGCTGTCAGTTTGGCAAGTGATTTGGTCATCTGTTCAGGCGTTCCTTCAAACAGCCGGCCACAACCGCCTGCAAACAGGGTGTCACCGCAAAACAGCCATGCCCGCTCTGGCGCAACATAGGCGATGTGGTCCAGCGTATGCCCCGGCACTGCCAGGACATCCAGCTTCAGGCCGAGTTCGGGCAGAACTACCTGGTCGTTCTCCGATACCGGATGGCTGATGCCGGCAATGTTCGGATTGTGCGGCCCGTATACCGGCACCGGATAATGCGCCAGCAGTTCCGGCACGCCGCCCACATGGTCGGCATGGTGATGGGTGAGTAAAATGGCGGTCAGCGCCAGACTATGGTCCTGCAAGGTCTTCAAAACCGGGGCGGCATCGCCGGGATCGACCACGGCGGCATGAACGCCGTCATGGATGAGCCACAGATAGTTGTCGGAAAATGCAGGAACGGCCAATACACTGAGAGGTCTGGGGAGCGACATACGCATGAACAGTTCGGTTAGCGAAAAACCAATTATAGCGCTCGCATCCTGGCTCACCAGCCCGGCGGGGCTCTATGTGCGGACATGGGAAGAGGCACAACTGGCGGCGCTGACTACCAATATCTTCGGATTCAATGCCGTGCAGATCGGGGTGCCCGAAATCGACGGGCTGGCGGCAAGCCGCATGCCGCACCGCTGGATTGCCGACACCGACATACCGCGCTCTTGCGGCCTGCAGGCGGTCGTGATGCATGATTTCGCCGAGTTGCCCTTCGCCACCCAGAGCCTGGACCTGGTGGTTTTGCCGCATGTCCTGGAATTTGCGCACGAACCGCACCAGATCCTGCGCGAGGTCGACCGTGTGCTGATCCCGGAAGGACAGGTGATCGTCACCGGCTTCAATCCCGCCAGCCTGTGGGGTGCGCGCCAGGCCGCCACCCGCCTGACGAAACGGCCCTTCCTGCCCCAGAGCGGGGAGCTGATCGGGGTGCCGCGCATCAAGGACTGGCTGAAGCTGCTCGACATGGAAGTCTACCCGGGCCACTTCGGCTGCTACGCGCCGCCCTGCAATACCGAACGCTGGCTGCAGCGCTTCGATTTCATGGAGCGGGCCGGCGCGCGCTGGTGGCCATTTCTGGGCGGTGTCTATATAGTGCAGGCCATCAAGCGGGTCAAGGGCATGCGGCTGATCGGCCCTGCCTGGAACAAGAAGAAAGCCAGCTCCCGCCAGCGGGTGCCGGTGGCCAACAAGCATATCAATCACAAGAATGAGTATGGACAAGGTTGAAATTTTTACCGACGGCGCCTGCAAGGGCAATCCCGGCCCCGGCGGCTGGGGCGCCTGGCTGAAAACCGGCGAGCATGAGAAGGAAATCTGCGGCGGCGAGCGCAACACCACGAATAACCGCATGGAACTGATGGCGGTCATCGAGGCACTCGGCACGCTTACCCGTCCCTGCAATGTCGTGCTGCATACCGACAGCCAGTATGTGCAGAAGGGCATCAGCGAATGGATACACGGCTGGAAGAAACGCGGCTGGAAGACGGCATCGAAGGAGCCGGTCAAGAATGCCGACCTGTGGCAGGCGCTGGATGCGGCGCAGGCGCGGCACCAGGTGGAATGGCGCTGGGTCCGCGGCCACTCGGGCCATGTGGGCAATGAACGCGCCGACCAGCTGGCCAACCGGGGTTGCGCTTCTGTCATGTGAATCCCGGCCGCGTGCCGGTAAAATCGCTTCCCGTTCAACCAGCAATCAATTCACCAACCCATGCGCCAGATCGTCCTTGACACTGAAACCACCGGCCTGAATCCGCGTTCCGGCGACCGCATCATCGAAATCGGCTGCGTCGAGATGATCAACCGGCGCCTCACGGGCAACAACCTGCATTTCTATATCAATCCCGAGCGGGATTCGGAAGAAGGCGCGCTCGCCGTCCATGGCCTGACCACCGAATTTCTGAGCGACAAGCCGAAGTTCGTCGAAGTCTCCGCAGAACTGCTCGATTACCTGAATGGCGCGGAAATCATCATCCACAATGCGCCGTTCGATATCGGTTTTCTGGATGCGGAGTTCGCTCGGCTCGGCGTAGCGCCCTTCAATGAGCATGTGGCGGAAGTCATCGACACCCTGGTACAGGCCAAGAGCATGTATCCGGGCAAGCGCAATTCACTCGATGCGCTGTGCGACCGTTATGGCATTTCCAATTCCCATCGGGTACTGCACGGCGCGCTGCTCGATGCGGAACTGCTGGCGGAAGTGTATCTGGCGATGACGCGCGGTCAGAACAGCCTGACCATCGACCTGGAAGTCGAGGAAAACGCGGGGCAGGGCGATGCCGGACCGATCGCCGGCGCATTGGCCGAAGTGCTGGTGATGCACGCTTCGGAAGAGGAAGTCGCGGCCCATGAACTGGTCATGAACAGCCTGGACAAGGAAGTGCGCGGCAGCTGTATCTGGCGGACTTTGACGGCGAATTGATTTCGTCAGCGTATCTGTGCGATAATTCGCGCCGACCCGGGAGGTTAGCTCAGGGGTAGAGCGATCGCCTCACACGCGATAGGTCGCTGGTTCGAAACCAGCACTTCCCACCAGAATATAAAAAGCCGGCTTTCTGCCGGCTTTTGCATTTCAGCGACGTTCGCCGTTCCGGCGCTGCTGCTGTATCCGCACAGGGATCAATTGCCGCGACATCCGCAGCGTGCGATCAGCCTGGCTCAGCGCGATGGTCGTCTTGCCGCGCAGTTCCCGGTCGAAACCAAGAATCTGGTGATTGCGGCTGCCGATGAGCCAGCCAGCTGCCTGCTGCAGTTTGCCGGCGCAGATCATCGCGATGCCGGTGAAAAGAGTGCTGTTCATGAATGCTCCGATAAAAGAACCAGTCAGGCTGGTAAAGAAGGACATTTCTAACCGGCGGTGCATTTGCCGGCCAGTTACGGCCTGATACTCAAAACTCCGTCTGTTGCCTTTCCACGAAACTGATCAGCAGATCGGCATCGAGCGGCTTGACCAGATGATAGTCGAAGCCAGCCTCGCGTGCCCGGCGCTTGTCGCTGGCCAGCCCGTAGCTGGTGGCGGCGGCCAGGATCAGCTTGCGCGAACCAGCCGCCTTGCGCAGTTCGGGCGCCAGCGCATAGCCGTCCATGCCGGGCAGACCGATGTCGGACAGGATCAGGTGAGGCTCGAAATCCTGCGCAATTTCCAGGCCGGACTCCGCATCTTCCGCGGTGCGCACGTCGTAATCGAGCAGGCTCAGCAGGGAACCCATTGCATCAATCGCATCGTGGTTATCGTCAATCAGCAGGATGCGGAACGCATGGTTATTCACCACGCCGATGGCCCGGCCCGGCGCCGGTGTGTTCTGCACTGCCTGTTGTTGCCACGTTGCTTGAACATAATTAACTGCTTCGAGTTGGCGCTGCTCCATCATTGCATTCCTGTTCTGGCTTGCTGCAGCCGCTGGGCAACCCTTCCCAAACTGGCAAGCTGCTCTTACGCCGTCATTTAATGCATGAAGAAATAAACCAGCACAAGCACGATGGCCGGTACGCCAAGCAGCCATGCCAAAAAGTATTTGCCCATCACGTCCTCCGATGTCTAAATCAACGATTGATCGGTTTGCATGCATTCATTGAGCGCAGCCTATCAGTCGACAGTTAGCCGATGAATCGGACATCGACCCAAAGCGATGTAGGAATAGCGGAAAACTGTGCCACCATTGCATGTCCGCAAAGCAGGCGAAGGGGCGGCGCAGGCAAGATGGTCGTCATGTTTTCCAAGAAGAAGGCGCACATGGCAGACCAGGCACAGCAAGGCACATTGTTCGATGAACAAGCGAAACCGACACCGTTTGCCGGAATCATGGTGGGCTGTGCCGGCTGGAGTCTCTCCTCCGCGGTGCAGCCGCGCTTTCCGGGGGCAGGCAGTCACCTTGAGCGCTATGCCCAGGTGCTTCCCGCGGTGGAAATCAATTCCTCCTTTTACCGGCCGCACAAGCCGTCCACTTATGCCCGCTGGCGCGACAGCGTTCCGCCCGGATTCAGGTTCTCGCTGAAGTTACCCAGGGAAATTACCCATGAACGCCGGCTGCGCGACATCGCCGAGCCGGTGACCGTATTCCTGGATACTGCCAGCCAGCTTGCCGACCGGTTCGGTTGCCTGCTGGTACAGATGCCGCCCAGCCTGGCTTTCGACCAGGAAACCGCGACCGCTCTGTTTGGCCGTCTGCGTGAGCGCCTGGGGGCCGGCATTGCCTGCGAGCCCCGCCATCAAAGCTGGTTTGGCGACGAAGCCACGGAATTGCTGGCAAGGTTTCAGGTGGGGAGGGTGCTGGCGGACCCGCAGGTGGCGGTGGACCCCAAGCCGGCGTTATACCAGGAGCTGGTCTATGTGAGGCTGCACGGCTCCCCGGTCATCTACCACTCGGATTACCCCGAAGACTGCCTGCGCCGCAACGCGGCTTGGCTGGCGCGTCAGCAGCGGCAGGGGCGGGAAGTGTGGTGCATTTTCGATAACACCGCCAGCGGCGCCGCCGTGCCGAATGCGTTGACGACGCTGGCGCTGACAGATGCCTATCGCGCTGATCAGCGCGGCGGCGCCGGCGCGGGGCCGGGAGGCGGCGGAGGCGGGCTCGGGTAGGCGGAACCAGCGCTGGAGGGCGCGGCGTAGCTGCTTGGCGGCGCATACGATGGCGTCATGCGCTGCTCGCTGGCATAACCCCCGGCTGACGGCACCCGGTGTCCCTGGGCATACATGCACTGCATATAGGCATAGTCGTAGCGACGCTGCTGGCCGTAGCCGGAAGCCTGGGCGGTGCCGGTGCCGGCCAGTCCGCCGAAGGCCAGGCCGGTGCCTGCGCCTACCGCCGCGCCGCGGCCGCCGTTGAGCGCCGCGCCGGCCGCCGCGCCGAGCACGGTGCCCAGGGCGGCGCTGCGCACGCCGCTATCGCCCATCGCCGTTTCCGGCGTGGCGCCGCCCAGTTGCGACTGGGCATATTGACGGCACTGGAAGTCGTCGGCGCGGAACTGGTCGAAGTTCTTGCCGCTGCCCGGCAGCACCATCACGTTTGGTCCGCTGGGCATGGTGGTGCAGGCGGCAAGCGTTGCGATGCCGAGGAAGGGAAGGGTTCTTTTCAGGAGTGACATGGACATGCGCTCATCGGGTTGAAGGTTGTGCGGGCACTTGCTGCCAGGGCGTGGGACATTGCGGCACCTGCGGATAATAGCCTTGGGGATCGCGGCAGTAATACCAGTAGCCGGCGGGTGGCGGGGGCGGCGTATCCTGCTGCAGGTAATAGGTTGGCGCTGCGGGCGTGACCACGACAGGTGCCGGGTAATAATAACGGGGCGGGTAATAATAGGCGGGCGGGTAGTAGTAAGGGGCTGCCAGCGGCGCCCCGAAGTACAGTCCGAGGCTGGCATGGCCACCACGATGCCCATGTCCACCGTGCGCCAGTGTCGTGCCGGCAGCGCCCAGCCCGGCAAGCAGCAGCGTCGCGGTCAGAATGAATCTTGCGGGTTTCACGACGATCTCCAGAAATGCAATAGTAAAAGTGTAAATCTGTTTGAACCTTGCTGCCTGTTTGTTACGTCCGGATACAAACCGGACGGCGGCGACAAGTATGCATCAAGGCATGCCCGGACCGGCAGGCTCGCGGCAGCGCCAGCAAGGCAAGACCGCCACTATTGCGGCACCGTTGGCGCATGCTGGCAAACCTTGTTTGAGTGACGGTTCGCCCCGGACCGGTGCGAGCCAGTGAAGACGAATCTGCTTTAAAATCCCCGCCTTCCTCATTCTCCCGGACATGGTCATGGCATCTGCTTGCGGCGTCGATTTCGGCACTTCCAATTCCACGCTGGGCTGGCAGCGGCCGGGTGCGCCGGCGCTGCTGGCGCTGGAGGATGGCAAGCCGACCCTGCCGTCCGTTGTGTTTTTCAATGCCGAGGAAGAGCGCGCCAGCTTTGGCCGCGCCGGCCTGGCCGAATACCTTGCCGGTTACGAGGGGCGCCTGATGCGCTCGCTGAAAAGCCTGCTCGGCACGCCGCTGATCGATGGCCAGACCGAGGTGCTGGGGCGGGCGCTGCCATTTCGCAGCCTGCTGACCCAGTTCATCGGCGAGTTGCGGCGCCGCGGCGAGGCAGCGGCTGGCTGCCAGTTCGAGCACGCGGTATTCGGCCGCCCGGTGCATTTCATCGATGACGATCCCCAGGCGGATCGCCTGGCCGAAGATACTCTGCGCGAGATCGCGCTGGCGGTGGGCTTCCGCGACGTGGCGTTCCAGTACGAGCCGATTGCCGCCGCTTTCGATTACGAGGCGCGCATTGCCCGGGAAGAACTGGTCCTGGTCGCCGACATCGGCGGCGGCACCTCGGATTTTTCGCTGGTACGGCTATCGCCGCAACGCGCGCAGATGACGGATCGCCGTGCGGACATCCTGGCCAACGGCGGCGTGCATATCGGCGGCACCGACTTCGACAAATACCTGAGCCTGGCGGCCGTGATGCCGCTGCTCGGCCTGGGCAGCCGTCTGAAGGGCGGCAGCGAGGTGCCATCCAGTTACTACTTCAACCTGGCCACCTGGCACACCATCAATTTCGCCTATACGCAGAAAGCGGTGCTGCAGTTGAAGGACCTGTACCGGGATGCCTGCGATACCGTGGCCCTGGATCGCCTGCGCAACCTGATCGAGGAGCGCGCCGGCCACTGGCTGGCATTGAAAGTCGAGGAAGGCAAGATCGCGCTCTCGGCCCGGCCGGAAACCACACTGGCGCTGGACCGCCTGGCGCCGCCGGTCGATCTGGCGTTGAACCGCGCGGGTTTCGAGCGGGCCGTGCTGCATCTGGTCGATACCGTGGAGCGCACCGTCCAGGCATTGCTGCGTGACGCCGGCGTGGCGCCCGATGCGGTGGACACGGTGTTCTTCACCGGCGGGGCCAGCGGCGTGCAATTGCTGCGCGAGCGCATTGCCGCGCAGGTGCCGCAGGCGCAGCGGGTGGAAGGCGACCTGTTCGGCAGTATCGGCACCGGGCTGGCGCTGGACGCGGCACGGCGCTTCGCATAAGCAGTGCGCCGGGCAATGCACTTCACGGCAGGGGCGGGCTCCACTGGCTGATGGAGGGTTCGGTAAGTGCCGGCAGGCTGCCGCCCAGCAGGGTCAGCGGCTGGTAGTTGAGCGCATACAGGGTACGCGCATAGTCGACGGCAATCGCCGCCGCATTGAAATTAAAGGTCGTGCAGACCGGGTCCGTGCCCTGCTGCTGTGATGCATAGATGTCCAGCCTGTGCAGGCCGCCGTCGTCGCGGGAGAGCACGTAGATGTAGCCGCCGAATTCGACGGCGATATCTAGGTAGATTGCACCCGCGGTGGCTTTCAGGCGCAGGAACCAGGGCTCGGCCTGGCCCTTGAAGTAAGGCACCGGATTGCCGCCAAGATCGAAAGCCTGGATGCGGTTGTTGGTATCGCTGGCTTCCAGCACCAGGATGATGCCGTCGCCGGAGACCACGGCCGCCACGGGCTTGTTCATCAGGCCGGGCCGCGATCCCAACCCGGAATGCACGCGCGCCCGGTGATGGACGGCTGCCGTGGCTTCGTCCACCGCTGCGGAAGGCAGGCGCAGCGTTTCCAGAATATGGTGTTCCTGGTTGATGCTGACGACGTGTCCTGCCGGGTGCAGCAGCAGCGCCGCCGGCGCCGCATTGAGCTGGCCGAAGGCAAGCCTGGTACCGGCGAAGGAGGGAGACGAGCCCAGTTGGACCGGTCGCAGGTAGAGCTGGCCAGGGTCCAGGTAGAGATTGAGGTTGTCGTCAGACAGCAGGCTGTAGCTCAGTTGGGCGCCGCTCTGGAGGCCGCACGGGCTGCTGGCATAACCCTGCTGCGCACTGGCGCTATCCGTGTTGAGATTGGCAAGGTAGTCGTATTGCCCCTGGTCGGTGCCGCAGCCCGGCACGCCGCTGCTGAATGCCTGCCAGGCGTAACCGACATAGCCTTCGTTGCGGACCGTCATTTCCCGCACCGTGATATTGCGCAGGGCGCCCAGGCCAGGCTGCTGGTCGCCGGGCGGAGGCAGGTAGGGCGGGGCATTGCCGTCGTTCTGCCAGCGATGCGTGCCGTCGGCGGCCAGCACGGTGCGCCTTCGATGGAGATAGGTTGTGCCGGCATTGATCGGAATCTTGTTGTTGGTCAGGGTCAGAACCGGCGCAAGGCTGGCATCGTTTGGCTGCAGCCCGCTGCTGGCCTGCGCGGCGCACCAGTCGCTCTGGCCAACGGGCGTTGACGCATTGCGTACGTAGATCGCGATCGCCACATTCACCTTGCCGCCGAGCGGGATGCCATCCAGGGGAATGGCCAGCGATGTAGCGCCCTTTCCGATGGACGGCAGGTCCACCGCAGTGAGCACATGCGATGGGCCGCTGTCGAATTGATAGCTGAGCTTGTAATAGAAGGTCTGGTTGTCTTCCTTCGTCGGAAACGCTTTCGATGTTGCATCTGGCAAGAGCGTCACCGTGACATTACGGGTCAGCACCATGCTGAAGCTATAAACAGGCGGGGAAACCGCAATTTCAGCCGTGGTTTCCACAATTTCCAGAAAATCCAGCGCATCCGCAACGGCGCGCGCAATCATGCCGACAACGGGTATGGAGTCAGCAACTTCCTGTGCCGATGCGGCAGGCGCCACTTTTTCAATCAATTTATCAATGAGCTCGTTCACTCCTTTGGTACAAATCATCAGTGCGAGCTCTGTCACGATTGCCTGGATGATCTCGCCGGGGCTGGCGTTGTTGAGGTCCACGCCTGTGATCAGGTCGATGAGGACGATGACCAGCCCTTCCGCCACCAGCTCCGCGATCTCCGAAATGAGAGCCCCTGTCGGCGTGGCGCCGAGTCCCATGAACAGTGTGACCAGCACGTAATTGACCAGTACCGTCATCACCACCCCGGGCCTGACCAGCTCCGCAAGGTCGGCGTCGCTGACGATGCCAGCCTTCAAGCCGGACAGGCCAAGTCCACCATAAAGGACTTCTGTGGAGGCCGCGCTGGAGGGAATCCGGATGGTGGGCGCGAAACTTCCCGGGTCGATGGGAATGCCCGCCAGCACACTCACCGGAGGCATCATGCCGGCAAACATGGCATATGGCCTGTCCATGGGAGACGGCCCGGTTCTTCCCTGCAGGGTGTCGGGCGGCAAGTCGGCGATCGGGATCAGCTTGTTGCCGTCTCCGCTCCGGAACTGGAGCCATACGCCCAGCCAGCGAAGGTACCAGTTGTTGACGTTGTCCAGCGTGACCTTCACCGTGCCGCCTTCATTGGTGACCGTAGGCTGACCCACGGCCAGCCCTGTTTCTGTGGCGATGCTGTTGATCGTCAGCGCTGGCGCCGCTTCACTTGCGGTGACCGGACGACGTTCGCGATAAGCCTCGCCCTCATGCCAGCTCCATAGCTTTCCCTTGATTTTTTCCGGCTGCAAGGGCTGGCCCTTCGTCACGGAAGTCACATCCATGCCCAGCGCCGCATCATTGGCCACCAGCGGCTTGATGGCGCGCAGCGCATAGGCCACGTCCATATCCACCTGGCTGTTCCAATCGGGGCGATACAGATTGAGCCTGCCGTCGCCTTTCTTGAAAGGCGCTGGCGGCTGCACGCGGTTGTTCATCATGGGCACCAGGGTGGCCCAACCGTTCTGGTTGGCCTGGCCCGCCGCCTGCTGCACCGTTGCCGGGCCCAGGTCGGCTAGCCGGTAAGCCAGCCTGACCGCATCCGGGCTGGGCGCGATATAACTGCCATGTACATGCGCCGCGGTATCCGGATCGAGGCTGGCCAGTTCGGCATGCATGCCGATCAGGGTCTGGGCGTGATCGCTTACATCGACCAGCATGCTTTCTTCCATCAGCTCGCGCGCGCTGCTGGCTGCAGGCAAGCCATAACGCATCCGCTTGGCCGAGTGGGGGAAGGCGCCGGTAGCGCCAGCCGATATCGTCGCATAGGCGCGCTGGTGCGCCTGGGTCGGCAGCACGAGATGGATCATGTTCATCTGCCAGGTACCTTTATCCGGGTCTTCCATCGAGGTGAGATAGGCCAGCATCACCGCGTCGGCCGGCAGGGACATGGACTCGACATGGTGGGTGATCTGCCTGGCCACATTGGCGTCATTCAGGAAGGCATTGGTCTGGCTGGCGCGCGCCAGCACATGCGGCGCATCGGCAACCGGCGTTAGCGGAAAACGCTTGCCTGCGATATGCAGCACGTGGGTGTCGGGCGCGGAGCCCAGATGCGACAGGTTGAAGAAGAGGGTGCGCTCTTCCATGGTCCTGGCGCTGTCGGACGATCCGCCGCAGCCGGTCAGGGCAGGCGGCAAGCCGAGCGCCATGCCTGCGACGCCTGCGCGTGTCAGGAACTGGCGGCGGGTGAGGCGGCTGTTGTTGAGGAGCCGGGAAAGGAATGCGTATTTTTCTGTAGTCATCGGATGTCCTCTTTGCCGGAAAAGGGCGGATTACCAGCTCGCGCGGGCGCGGTCCGGATGCCCATTGCAAAAGTTGGCGGGCGCGGCGGCGAGCGCGTAAGTGGCTGCTCCGGCATACCAGGCAGCGGGATCGCTCTGTGCGGCGCGTGACTTCCAGCGCGGGTTGCTGCCATCGGCCTGCGCCGGGCCGCAACCCGGCTCGCCGTTCGCACCCGCGGCGGCGCCGTCGGGACAGATGATCGTTCGGGATAAAGGCGCCGGCGCCGGAAGATAAGCCAGCACGACGCAGACATCGCTTGCGGTGGGCGGCGCGCAGCCCTGTGGCGGGCAGGTGAAACTGTTGTGCAGGGCGGCGGCAAGGTTCAGATAGAGCAGATTGCCCTGGGCGTTGAAGTCCAGATAGGCATTGCTCAGGTCCGCATACTCCAGCAAGGCGGCGCCAGCCAGGTCGGTGCCTTCGAGGCGGGCATTGGCAAAGCGGGTCCGGACGCCGTCGCTGTTGGCGTCGATCGATGCGCCGGCGAAGGTGGCTGCGGTCAGGACCGCACTGTCAAACAGGGCGCCGCGAATCTGTGCGCCGCTGAAGTCCGCGCCGTACAGATAGGCATTGGAAAAATTCGTGTCGGTCATTTGCGCCTTGTAGGCGCTGGCGCATTGCATGGTTGTTCCGCCATGGTTGGGTCCGGTTGTGGCGCACAGGCCGGGATAATCGCTATAGAAGTTCGCGCCGCTGAAATCGACGCCAGTCAGCAGGGAAAAGGACAGGTTCGCGTTTTTCAGATGGGCGCCTGCAAGGTTGGCGGCGACCCCGACGCTGCCCTTGCTCAGCGCTGCTCCGTACAGGTTGGCGCCGGAAAGATTTGCTCTGGCCAGATTGGCGCCATGCAGGACTGCCTGCTGCAGGTTGGCGCACTGCTTGCCGACGCATTGCAGGCTGGCCCGGTCAAGCTGCGTGCCGACCATGCTGGCGCCAGCCAGATTGATGCCGTCCAGCGTTGCGTTGCTGAGCCTGGCGTTGTCAAGAACCGCACCTGCAAGATTGGCGCATCGGCCGTTGCTGCATCCCAGGCTGGCGCCACGCAGGTCGGCACCGGCAAGATTGGCGCCGGCCATGCTGACACCGTCCAGCACAGCGTTGCCAAACACGGCCCGGTTCAGGTCTGCCTTGTCCAGGCTCAGCTTGCCGAGCTGGCTGGCGCATGCGCTCAGGTCGGTGCGCATGGTCTCGCTGATGGAGCCCAGGTCGAGCCGCGGCCAGTCGGCCACGAACTCGCAGTGCATCACCGTGCCGCGGAAGGCGGGCTTGCAGCTGCTGTCGTCGATTCTGAGCGGGCTTGGCCCGAAGATCGCCAATCCCCCGGCAAGATTGGTGCGGGAAAAATCCGCGCAACTGATGTCGGCGTAAGTGAAATAGGTACGGCCGCTGAATGTCATATTGCTGAAGCAGGCGCGGCTGAGATTGGCCTTGGTGAAATCGGTAGGCCGCAGGTCTTCCCGGTCGCTTGCCTGCACCCTGGCATTGCTGAAGTTCGCGCCTTCCAGATTGGCGCCGATGAATACGGTGCCCTTCAATGTGGCGCCGCTGAAGTTGGCGCCACGCAGGTCGCGGCGGCTGAAGTTTCGGTTGGAAAGGTCCTGGTTGCTGAAGTCAGGGCCGGAAAGGCCGGAAGGAAGGTTGGGGCAGGATGGCTGCGACTGTTGCTGTGCCTGGGGCGCCGCAGCGAGCAGGCGTGTTCCTGCTGCCGCGTCTAACAGCAGGTAACAAGCTGCCAGAAGCGCGATAAGGCAGGGTTTGAGAAAGCGGCGCGTCAAGCCCATTGCGCGATGGCAGAAAGCGTTACATTGCATCAGGTTCCCTCCTTGAAACGGGCTGTCGCGTAGGCTCCGCTGGATAGGCCACCCATGCCATCTGCACTGCGGCACTGGCTGTTCGCACTCCCATCTTCCCTGGGGTTGCTGATGCCGGCGCCGCCTTTTCCAGGCATGCCGGCCTGGTCGGCCTGGATTGTGCCTTGTCCGGGATCGGTCGAATTCCCAACCAGCGCTATCCCGATGGACGGCCCGGCGCTTCCTCCCGCCCCACCTGCGCCTGCTCCGCCGGCGCCACCTTTGCCGCCCATGCTGCCAAAGCCCGGCATCACGACGCCGTCGTAGAAAACGAATGGTGTGGAAACTTGGCGCCCCTCATATCGCAAGCCACCCATGCCGCCAAGGCCGCCATGGCCTCCGGAACCGCCCGCGCCGCCGTTGCCTCCGGGGCCGGGGATGATATTTGCGCCGTTGAAAAGATTACTGATGGTGGAATCAACAAGGATCAGCGCGATGGATGCGCCTCCCTGCTGGCCGCCGCCGCCGCCGGGGCCGCCGCATCCGCCTCCCCCGCCGCCGCCGGCAGGGAAGCCGTAATACATTTTGCCTGTGTCCCCGAATGGAAGGAAAACGCCATAACCGCCGCCACCGCCGCCGCCGCCGCCGCTGCCGCTGCCGCCATCGCCGCCTTTTCCAGCGATCGTGCCTGCCCATCGGCCGGCGGTGATGTTGCCCAGATCGGCCAGGTCCGGGCCTGTTGCGCCACCATCTTGGCTGCAATCGCCGATTCGACCGTTGGCGCCACTTTCGCCGTTGCCAGGCGTCGGGTTAGGTTGAACACGGCCGGCGCAGTTTCCGCCAAAGTTCCCATCCCGGCCGTTGACGCCGCCTGTTGCGGCGCCACTGTTCTGGCCGGGCAGGCTGCCTGCGGGCTGTGTCGATGGGATTGCCTGGCAAATACAGTCCGTGCCGCAATTGGACGCCGTAAATCTCACTGTCTCCCGACCTGCGCCGCCGTTGCCCCGGGTTGCATCGGGTCGGGAAGGGCATGCCTGGCCTGCGGCGCCGTAATCGGAAGGCGACCAGCCAGCGGGCGTGCCGCCGTCGCCGCCCGGGCCGCCAGCGAGCGTGCTTCCCTGTGCGCCGTCGCCACCGCGTCCAGCAAACAGCGTTACCGACTGCAGGATCAGCCCGTTGCTCGCGCGCGCGCGCATTGCCACGCTGGCTTCCCCGGGCGCTGTTTCATCCTTGCCCAGCACCAGCAATCCGCTGACGATGGTGCGGGAATTGATGCCGTTAGCGTCGATCGCCGGCATGCCCGCCGGTGGCGCCGCTTCGATGACGGTCCGGTAGTGATAGTCGGGTTCATCGCCAAACCGGCAGCTGCCATGCACGCTCACGGCGTCGCGCAGGAGGATGGTTTGCGTGGTCGGGTACAGGCCATGCCGGACCGCGACGGCGCAGCCTGCGACGTTGCAGCGTCCAATGGCGGCGGCGATGGTGGCGCAGGCCTTTTCGGCGCTGCCGCCGCAACTGTCGCTGTCGCTGCCGTCCGGAGAAACCAGGATGACTGCACTGGCGGTGCCTGCGTCGCCATAAGGGCAAAGCGCCGCCGGCGCGTCGGCTTGCCGGACTGTGCCCGGGGAATCAGTGCCGCTGCCGCAGCCGGCAAGCACGAGAAGCGCGAGAAGCGCAAGGCAGGAAAGCCGCCGCACGGCGGGGTTGGAAATAGGCATGGTCGAATCCTTTCCCATCTCCGTAACCCGAAAGCGCCAGTTGATGCATGGACCATGCAAGAAACTTGCGCTGCGCGGGGCAACTGGAGGCTAGGGGGAAATCGACCGCCTGTCCTTTAAGGGGATGAAGGAAGGATGCGTCGCGCGCCGGAAAGCGCGCGGCCCGATCAATAGCCGCCGGAGTCCTGCATGGCCTTGATGGCCAGTCCGATGACGGCAATTACCGGCAATGCGGCGATGACGACCCCGGCGACCGGAGCGCGCGGCCCGGACACCCGCTGCATTGCCAGGGAGGCAGCCAGCAGCGCGCCGGCCAGCAGCAGCACCATCAGCAGGCTGAAGCCGGCATAGATGTGCGCGTAGGCCAGCAGGGCGCCCAGTACGAGGGTTGCCAGGCCAATGCCCGCGGGGCCAAAGTGCATGCGGCCACGCCCTAGCAGCGCGCATACGAAGAGCGCCACGCCGAGCGCGCCGCAAAGCTGCCCCAGAAGCTGGCTGGCATCGATCATCAGCGCCAGGCCGGCGCCGCCGGCAACGATGGCCAGGATCAGCGCGGCGGCCTGTCCATGCGCCCTGGCGGCGCTCAGGCTGGTCCATGCGGCCGTGATCAGGACGGCGACGGCGACAATGACAAGAACGGTCTTGCCCATGCCGTTGCTGCCCAGCGCCGGCATGGCGGCGACGGCCGCCACCAGCAGCGCAAGCAGCACGCGCGGACCCAGCGCCTCGCTGCGGGTTGCGGCGATCGCGCCCAGCGCCAGGGCCAGTACCAGCGGCAGCCAGTCCAGGGCCTGATGCGGCGGAAAGGACCATTGCGCATGGAAGGTCGCAATGTAGGACGCCAGCAGGCCGGCCGCAACGGCGAGCGGCGCCGGCCAGACCCGATGACTGGCGGAAAACAGCAGCAGGATCGCGCCGCTGACGGCGGCGGGAATCAGCAGGCTTTGCAGAAGCAGGGGAAGCAGGAAAGAGGGATCGGGCATGGCGACGGCGCAATGGGAATGAAACGGAATGGACGGGCAAGAAATGCAGCCCGCTGCCTCCCGGGGAAACGGCGCAGCGGGCTGGATGCATTACTGCTTGATGGCTTCGATATTGATGCGCAGGTCCACTTCGTCGGTGGCTGCCTTCGGGATGCCGTAGGCGATGCCGAAGTCGCTGCGCTTGATGGTCGTGCTGGCGGTGTAGCCGACGCGGCTGTCGCCACGCGGGCCGGGGCCGGCGCCGATTTCCTTGAGATTGAAGGTGACCGGCTTGGTGACGCCATGCAGGGTCAGGTTGCCGGCGACCGTGCCTTCGCCGCTACTGTTCAGGGTGACTGCCGAGGACACGAAGCTCAGCGTGGGGAATTGCACCGCATTGAAGAAGTCCGGGCTCTTCAGGTGCTTGTCCAGTCCTTCGCTTCGGGTGTCGACGCTGTCGACCTTGACGTCGACACGGATCTTGCTCTTTTCCGGGGTGTCCACGACCAGGTCGCCGGACATGTCGTTGAAGCGGCCCATGAAGCGGCTGATGCCGCCGGCATGGCCAACTTCAAAGTAGGCGACCGAATGGACCGGGTCGATCTTGTAGTTGCCGGCCGGAGCGGCGGCGCCGGCTGCGCCGGCGGACAGCAGGGAAGCCAGGGCGATGGCGGACAGGGACAGGCTGGGTGCAAATTTCATGGATCGTGCTCTCTTGAGTGTGGGCCAGTTGGCGGAAACCGGATCGGCGGCGCGCTGCCATCCGGCTTACAATGCGCATCCGTTTTACTGCGCACGGATGAGGGCAGAGTGTAGGGAAGCAATGCCGACGCCATCCTGTCACGAATCTGACAATTTTGTAATCCAGCAATACCTGCATTCGCGGGATAATCCGCCAGATGAAGATCCTGATCGTCGAGGACGAAACCAAGACCGCCGACTACCTCCACAAGGGCCTGACCGAGCACAGCTGCGTGGTCGACGTGGCGCGCAACGGGCTGGACGGCCGCCACCTGGCGCTGGAAAACGACTATGACGCCATCGTGCTGGACGTGATGCTGCCGGGCGTGGACGGCTTCGGCGTGCTCGAAGCGCTGCGCCAGCGTCGCCAGACGCCGGTCATCATGCTGACAGCGCGCGACCGGGTGGAAGACCGGGTGCGCGGCCTGCAGGCCGGCGCCGACGATTACCTGGTCAAGCCGTTCTCCTTCCTGGAACTGCTGGCGCGGCTGCAGGCGCTGGTAAGGCGTGGCAAGCCGCAGGACGCGGCGCAATTGCAGATCGCCGACCTGCATGTGGACCTGATCGCCCGCAAGGCGTCGCGCGCCGGCACGCGGCTGGACCTGACGTCAAAGGAGTTCCTGCTGCTGACCACCCTGGGCCGGCGCCAGGGGCAGATCCTGTCGAAGACGGAGATCGCGGAACTGGTGTGGGACATGAATTTCGACAGCAACACCAATGTGGTGGAAGTGGCCATCAAGCGGCTGCGCACCAAGATCGACGGGCCGTTCGAGCGCAAGCTGCTGCACACGATACGCGGCATGGGCTATGTGCTGGAAGCGCGGCGCGACGGGGAGGCGGCATGATGCGCTCGATCGCGGTGCGCCTGGCGGTGACCTTCGCTCTGGTGGCGGCGGTGGTGTTCGCGCTGTCCGGCTTTGCGCTGTACCGGGCGCTGGCCACCACGCTGGAACGCCAGCAGGAAACCGACCTGCGCAGCAAGCTGGAAGTGGCGACGCGGCTGATCAGCCAGGTGCGCAGCGTCGAACGCTGGGACCAGCTGCGCAATACGCTGACCACCATCACCACCACCGACGGCAACACCCGGTTCTGGATCGCCTGCGAGAACACCGCGCTGAACTATGGCTTTTCCACGCCCGAAGGCGGCCATCCGGAATTCGGCACCTCGGTCAAGCTGGTGACGGTGAAGGACAGTCCCTATCCGCTCAAGACGCTGGGCGACACCCTGAAGCCCTTTCCCGACTACCCGGAAATCTATCTGGCGGTGGGCATCAGCACCGAGTCGCAGGCCAGGACGCTGCATGACTTCGCCATTGCGCTGACGGTGATTTCCCTGTGCGGCATTGCCTGCGTGGCGATGCTGGGCTACTGGGTATCCGGCTTCGGACTGCGTCCGCTGGCGCGCCTGTGCGCCGGCGCGGGGGCGTTGAACGCGCGCAACCTGTCGCAGCGGCTGGACGCGCCGGCGGTCAGCGAGCTGGCGCCGCTGACCGCTTCCTTCAACGGCGCGCTGGACCGGCTGGAAGCTGCCTATGCCCAGCTGGAAGGATTCAATGCCGACGTGGCGCATGAACTGCGCACGCCGATCGGCAACATCATCGGCGCCACCCAGGTGGCGCTGACGCGCGAGCGCAGCAAGGCCGAGCTGGAGGAAACCCTGCAGTCCAACCTGGAAGAGCTGGAGCGGCTGCGCGCCATCGTCAACGACATGCTGTTCCTGGCGCGCGCCGACCGCGGCGAAACCGCCAACGGCCTGGCCCAGGCGTCGCTGGCGGCTGAGGTCCACAAGACCATTGAATTCCTGGAGCCGCTGATGGAAGAGAAGTCGCTGGCGGTGGATACGCTGGGCGACGCGGTGGCGTCGGTCGACCGCGCGCTGTTCCGGCGTGCGATGAGCAATTTGCTGCACAACGCGATCCAGTACAGCCCGCCGGGCAGCCGGCTGCGGGTGGAAATGCGGGAAGAGGCGCGCGGCATCGAGGTAGCGGTGTCCAACCCCGGCGTTGAAATTCCGGGCGAGCACCTGAGCCGGCTGTTCGACCGTTTCTACCGGGCCGACCCGTCACGCGCCTACAGCCAGGACAATCACGGACTAGGGCTGGCGATCGTGAAAGCCATTGCCAAGATGCATGGCGGCACGGTGTTTGCGCGCAGCACGGGCGGCGTCAATACGATAGGGCTGACGCTGCACGGCGCGGGGTGAGGCCGCTGCCTGCGCCTTGCCGCATCAGCCGCGCAGCGGTCCCATGCGCAGTTCGCTCAGGTCCATGGCCGACAGCGGCGCCGGCTCGGCTGGCGCCTCCAGCCCGCCGAGGTCGGCGCGCAGGCGTTCTACCGCGTCGGCCATTCTTTCCACTTGTTTGACCAGATCCGCCGCGTCCATTTTTTCCGGTTCGAGGCGCAGGCAGCACATGAATTCGCCAGTGATGCTGTCGAGCGCGAAGGTGGTTCCCACGCTGCGGTCGAGAAACAGGTTGGCTTCCATCAGCAGCCTGAGCTGCGCCGCACAGTCGTCCGGCGCAGGCGCAATGCTGGAGTACAGGTGCAGCACGTCATTGGTGGCGTCGTACTCGAAGTCGATGATGATGGTGCTGTCGAGCTGCATGCGGGCCATGCCGCGGTCGTCCAGGGAGAATTCAGGGAGTTTCGCGAGGGCGCCGAATTCGCGGACGATATCATGGGCATGCATGCGGTTTCTCCTTGATTGAACATCGAGATGGCTTTTGACTTCGGCCGTGGGACGTGTCGGGCGCAGCCCGACAATATCTGGAAGTTAGTAAGGGGTAACCGTCCCGAGGTTCCACGCCCATGCTTGGGGCGGTGGTATGTCCATCTGGAGCACCTTGTCGGCTGACATTGCCGAGTTCAGAGCGATTTTTCGAAAACAATAATGGCAACTGTATCGATATAACCGGGCTTATGGCTCATGCCATAGGACACGAGCCGAGATCGGCATATGGCATGCGGCCGGCACCGGGTCTGAGACGGCGGGAGGCGAGGTCGAAGCCGGCGACGGAGAATCCCCGGCCAACAAGCGCCTATACCGCCATCGGCGCCGTCAGCGGCGCATGGTGGACATAGCCTTCGAGCGAGAAGTCGGACGGCTCGACCTGTTCCAGCCATTGCGGCTCGTAGCGGCCGGTTTGGGCGAAGTCGGGGATGCGGTCCGAAATGACCAGGCGCGGCAGCGGGTAAGGCTCGCGCTGCAACTGTTCCTTTAGCATGTCCACATGGTTTTCATAGATGTGGGCGTCGCCGATGAAGTAGCTGAACCAGCGCGGCTTGTAGCCTGTCAGGCGGCCGATCAGGTGCAGCAGCGCCGCGCCTTCGGCCAGGTTGAAGGGCGCGCCCAGGCCGATGTCGTTGCTGCGGATGTACAGGCACAGCGAAATCTCGCGGGTGGCGGCGTTCGGTATCAGCTGGTAAAGCAGGTGGCAGGCGGGCAGGGCGATGGCGTCGAGTTCGGCCGGGTTCCAGCCGTGGAACAGGATGCGGCGGCTGCCGGGATTCCTGATGATGGTGTCGAGGCAGTCGCGGATCTGGTCCACCGCCTTGTACAGCAGGATCTTGTCGCGGCCCTCGTCCTGCACGCCGGAGACGATGCGAAAGCCGCGCTTCTGGGCATCCTCGATCTGGGTGGCGGCGTCGGCGTCGAGCAGCTTGTAGGCGGGCCACTGGCGCCATTGCACGCCGTACACCGGGCCGAGGTCGTCCGGGCCCTCGCGGTAGGGGTTGGCCAGCCAGTCGGCGTTTTCATTGGCGTTCTGGTCCCAGACCTTGCAGCCCAGCGCGCGGAAGTCGGCCGCGCTGCGCGAGGCGCGCAGGAACCCGACCAGTTCTCCCACCACGGACTTGAAGGCCAGCTTCTTGGTGGTCACCGCCGGGAAACCCTCGGCCAGGTCGTAGCGCATCATGGCGCCCGGGATGCTGATGGTGCGAATGCCGGTGCGGTTGTCAGACCAGCTGCCGGTGTCGAGGATGGTGCGTACGAGGTCGAGGTAGGGTTTCATGGCGGCCGTATTTTACCGTAACGCAGCCGTGTGGTTCGATTGCCGTTGCCATGCGCCGGCGAGGTTTTTAAGGGCCGGATCGGTGTTCACGGCTAGAATGCCCGTCATCCCGTCATCATGCATTGCTATCACCGCCCATGATTTTTTCCAGCCTCAATCATGACCTGCGCGTGCCGCTGGCCGCTGAAGTCCATTCCCGTCCCTTCCTGCACCTGCATGGCGCCGAGGCGATTACCCACCTGGCGGTCTATGCCGGCAACGGCAAGCCGGCCGGCGCCGCCAACAGCGCGATCCAGCATGCCTTCCTGTCCAGCCTGTGCGCTCATTTCGGCGTGGCCGCGCCGGCGGCCGAGGCCAAGTTCTTCTTCCACGACTTCGGCCGCTTCCGCCTGAAGTGGGAATGCCACACCGAATTCGCCACCTATACCTTCGCCCAGCGCCATGACGCCGCGCCGGCCATCGAGGAAGCGTTCGACCGCATGCCGCTGCAGCATGCGCCGCAGCAGTGGCTGGCCAGCCTGCAGGGCAAGATCATGGTGGCGACCCATGTGGCGCTGGACGGCTCAGAGACGCCGCCGCAGGAATATGCGCGGCGCCTGCGCCGGGTGTTCGAAGGCAATCTGCTGGTGGGCAGCCGGGTACTGCATGACGCCGAGCTGTGGACCGATTTCCTGATCCAGGCCGACGGCTTCTCGCGCATGGTGGTGCGCGACGTCGGGCTGATGGAGCAGCAGGCCGGGCGCCTGGTGCAGCGGGTGCTGGAAATCGAAACCTACCGGATGATGTGCCTCCTGGGCCTGCCGCATGCGCATGCGGCCACGCCGGCGCTCAATGCGATCGAGGGCGAACTGGCCGAGCTGACCGCGGCCATGGTGGCAACCGACGACCGCCGGGACGGCGACAGCCATGACGACGAGCAGGAACTGCTGGGCAGGATCACCCGGCTGGCGGCGCGGCTGGAAAAGCTGGCGGTGGACGACAGCTACCGGTTTTCCGCGTCGCAGGCCTATTTCCGGCTGGTGCAGTCACGCATCGAGGAGTTGCGGGAAGAGCGGATGGAGGGCTTTCCCACGGTGGAGGAATTCATGGACCGGCGGTTGACGCCGGCGGTCAGCACCTGCGCCGCCATCGCCAGCCGGCAGGAAGCGCTGGCGCGCCGGATCGCCCAGACCAACGACCTGCTGCGCACCCGGGTCGGCATCGTGCAGGAGCGCCAGAACCGGCAGATCCTGCAATCGATGAACCGGCGCGCGGCCCAGCAGCTGAAGCTGCAGCAGGCGGTGGAAGGCCTGTCGGTGGCGGCGATATCCTACTATGTGATCGGCCTGCTGGGCTATGCCGGCAAGGCGGCCAAGGCGGCCGGCTGGCCGGTCAACCCAGACCTGCTGACCGGGCTGCTGGTGCCGGTGGTGGCGGCCGGCGTCTGGCTCGGGCTGCGCCGCATGCACCGGCGCATGCATGGCGGCTGACGGCAGGCGTCCGGTCTGTTGCTACAGCCACCTGCGCAAGATATCCCTGGCTGTTTTCGCGAAAAAGCAGGCATGCGTCGCGTTGCTGTGCTGTGCAAGAAAGTCGGCCAGGTCGTCATCGATGCGTACCAGTGCCTGCGGCTGCAGGATCGCCCTGGAGGCGAACCAGGCGGCGCGCACGGCCAGCATGCGCCGCACCTTGTGGCGCAGCGCATGGTTGTCGGCATAACGCTGCAGCAGGCCGGCCGCATCCTCATCCAGCATGATCAATTGATCGGCGAAGCGCTCGTCAGCCGCCTGGCTGGCGCTGCCGGCCAGGCGCAGCATCGCCAGTCCGGCATGGACCATGGCGGCGTCGAGAAAAAGGAGGTGGATTTTTTCGATCAGCCGGCTGGCCAGCCAGCCTGCGCCAAGCCACCGCTTGAACGGCGAGAACAGCGATGCCTGAAGGGACTTGTCTGTTTCCATGCTGTTCTCCCGGTGAAGTCGTTCCGATAATCGGATTCGTTACGAGAAAACAGCGCAGGTTCAGAACATGTGCGATCCAGGCGGGCGTCAGCCGGCGACGGCCGGCAATCTTGCCGCGGCCCGCGCCGGCAAACGCGCCTAGCCCAGATTGAATTGCAGCGCCGCCAGTCCGGCGTAGAGCCCGCCGCGGGCCACCAGTTCGGCATGGGTGCCGGTTTCCACCAGCCGGCCATGTTCCATCACCAGGATGCGGTCGGCGCGCTGCACGGTGGCGAGGCGATGGGCGATCACCAGGGTGGTGCGGTTCTGCATCGCCGTTTCCAGCGCGCCCTGCACCAGCCGTTCCGATTCGGCATCCAGCGCGCTGGTGGCTTCGTCCAGCAGCAGCAGCGGCGGATTCTTCAGCAGGGCGCGGGCGATCGCGATGCGCTGGCGCTGGCCGCCGGACAGCCGCACGCCGCGGTCGCCGAGAAAGGTGTGATAGCCCTCGGGCATGCGCTCGATGAATTCATGGGCGGCCGCCATCCTGGCCGCGGCGATCACGTCGGCGTCGCTGGCGCCGTCGCGGCCATAGCGGATGTTGTCCATCGCATTGGCCGAGAACACCACCGTGTCCTGCGGCACGATGCCGATCGCGCCGCGCAGCGCATGCAGGTCGAGCCGGCGGATGTCGACGCCGTTGAGCAGGATGCTGCCCTGCTGCGGATCGTAGAAGCGCAGCAGCAGCTGGAACAGCGTGGTCTTGCCGGCCCCGGACGGGCCGACGATGGCCACCGTCTCGCCCGGCGCGATGTCGACCGACAGCGCGGCGATGGACGGCGACTGCGGCCGGGAAGGATAGTGAAAGCCGACCTCGCGCAGCTGCAGCGCCGCGCCGCCGGCGCTGCAGCTGCCCGGCGCGACCGGCTGGTCCGGCGAACGGATCGGCGACTGCTCGGCCAGCAGTTCCAGCAGCCGCTCGGTGGCGCCGGCGGCGCGCTGCGCCTCGCCCAGCACTTCCGACAGCGCCGCGATCGCGCCGGCCACGATGGTGGCATAGAGGATGAACTGGCCGAGCTGGCCGGCGCTCATCGTGCCTTCGATCACCGCATGGGCGCCCAGCCACAGCACGAACACGATGGCGCCGAACACCAGCAGGATGGCCACCACGGTCAGCAGCGAGCGGGCGCGGATGCGCCGCAGCGCGGTCTGGAAGGCGTCTTCCACCGCCGCGCCGAAGCGTCGCGCTTCCTGCGCCTCATGGGTATAGGCCTGCACGATGCCGACCGCGTTGAGCATCTCGCCGGCCAGCGCCGAGGCGTCGGCGATCCGGTCCTGCGACTGGCGCGACAGCTTCCTGACGCGGCGGCCGAACAGCACGATGGGCAGCACCACCGCCAGGAGCGTGACCAGGATGATGGAGGAGAGCTTGACGCTGGTGATGAACAGCATGGTCATGCCGCCGGCGAACAGCAGCGCATTGCGCAGCGCCATCGAGATGCTGGTGCCGACCACCGCCTGGATCAGCGTGGTGTCGGCCGTCAGCCGCGACAGCACTTCGCCGGAACGGGTGGTTTCGAAGAACTGCGGGCTTTGCGTCACCACATGGGCATAGACCGCGCTGCGCAGGTCGGCGGTGACCCGCTCGCCCAGCCAGGACACCAGGTAGAAGCGGGCCGCGGTCGCCACCGCCAGCACGCAGGCCACGCCGAACAGCGCCAGGAAATAGAAGTTGATGTGGCGCGCGCCGGCGCCGGTGACATCCGACACGAAGCCGAGGTCGATCAGCTGGCGGAAGGCGACCGGTATCGCCAGGGTGGCGCCGGCGGCCACCAGCAGCGCGATGGCCGCCAGCAGGAAGCGCTTGCGGTACGGCGCCATGAAAGGCAGCAGTCCGGCCAGGGTGGCAAGGGTGGAGCGGCGCTGGGTGACGTCCTGCTTCATGTTGTTCTCATTGGTTGGCGTTCATAGTTTGAGGGCTTCCACGTAGCCGGTCAGTTCGAGGTAGCCGCGCCCGGCGCGCCGGCCGTCGCGCTCCACCGTCACTGCGCCTTCCCAGTAGACCGAACCGGTCGAGGCGCGCGAGTCGAGTTCCTGGTCGTCCTGCAGCGGCTTGAGCAGCCAGCGCGTGTCGCCGGTGCGGATCTCGATCTGTACCGGATAGCTTGCATTGGTGCGCGGCGAGCGCCAGCTGCGCTGCGGGCTGAAGCTGACCTGGTCGGGCGTGTAATGGGTGACGCGGCCGGCGGCGTCGCGCACGGTGGCATAGGCCCACAGCTTCCTGCCGTCCTTGCCGCGGATCTGGAAGGCCATCAGCGCCGAGCCGTCGTCGAGATTGACGCCGGTCCAGTCCCAGCCCTGGGCGTTGGGGTCGAGATAGCTGCTGGACCATTCCCGGTCCAGCCAGGCGCTGCCCGTCACCGCCACCGGCTTGCCGTGGCGGCTGACGCTGCCGCTGACCTTGAGCTGCGGCTCGCTGTAGTAGCGGCTGGCCTGTTCCGGCCGCGGGCCTTTTTTCGAGAAGCCGGCATCGCCCTGCGGCATCACTGGCTGGGTTGGCGTGAGCGTCAGGTCGAGCGCGAAGTCGGTCCCGTTGACGCGGGTGTGGTAGACGCCGTTGGCGTCGCGTTTGAAATTCCAGCGCTCCAGCGTGACATCGGCATCTCCGGTCTTTGCCCCGGCCAGGCCAAAGCCGGCGCGGGCTGCTTTCTGGTCATGCAGCAGGCGGCCCTCGGCCGGGTCGGACAGCGCGGCATGGGCGATGATCAGCTGGTCCGGCGCGAACTTGCTGGGATTGGCCCGGTCGTGCTCGGTGGCGGCGCGGAAGAAGGTGACCTGGAAGCCCAGCGGCTTGCCGTCCGGCGTGTTGAGCCAGCCGGTGGCGTACCACCATTCGGTGCGGTAGTCCGGATGGGCGCCATGGTCGCGCGGGAAGTTCAGCGGCACGCCGGGCTCGACCCTTGCAAAGACAGGCGGCGCGGCCGGCGCCTGTGCCTGCAGCAGGAGCAGCAGGCAGAAAAACAGGGCTTTCAGCATTGTTGGCATTACCAGTCCTCCCTGACGGCGCGCACCGCATCGCCCGACACCGCCTGGCGGCCGGCCAGCAGCGCGGTGGCCGCGGCCGAGGCCAGGAGCGCCGCCGCCACCGTGGCCAGCGTCGGCCATGGCATGTGCAGCTGCATGGTCCAGTGGAAGGATTGCGGATTGACGATGAATACCAGAATCAGGCTGATGCACCAGCCCAGCAGGAAACCGACCGCGATGCCGGCCGCGGTCAGCAGCGCGCCTTCGGTGGCGAGCATGGCCAGCACTTGGCGGCGCGTCACGCCGATATGGCGCAGCATGCCGAACTCCCTGGCGCGGGCCATGGTCTGCGCCGAGAAGGTGGCGGCCACGCCGAACAGGCCGATGATGATGGCCACCGCTTCGAGCAGATAGGTGATGGCGAAGCTGCGGTCGAAGATCTTCAGGCTGAGCGCGCGGATCTCGCCCGGCTCGGCCAGTTCCAGCGCGGCGCCGAAGGGCAGGGCGCGCACCGCGGCCGCCACATCGCTTGCCCGCGCGTCGGGCTTCAGCCAGAGCGCGGCGTCGTTCACCGTCATGTCGCCGGTCAGCGCCTGGTAGTCGGACAGCCGCATCTGGATCGCGCCGCTCTGGCGGGCATAGTCGCGCCAGACGCCGGCCACCAGCAGCGGCTGCGCGTTGCCGGAGATCGGCAGCGTGATGGTTTTGCCGACCTGGTAGCCGTACAGGTCGACCATGGCTTCGGATACCCATACCGGCCGCGCGGTGCCGGCGTCGACCGAAGGCCCGGTCAGCGGCAGGGTGCGGCCGGGGTCGGCGGCGTCGATCGGGCGCGCAATCAGCGCCACGCTCGGCTGCGCCGGGTCCAGCGCCAGCGGCGTCACCCGCTGGAAGTCGGCGCGCAGCACGCCGGGCAGGGCGGCGATGGCGCGCTGCTGCTCGGGGCCTAGGCCGCCGGCATCGGCCGCGGCCGGGCTGCGCAGATACAGGTCTGCCGACAGGATATGGCGCAGCCAGTCGTCGACCGAGACCCGGAAGCTGGACACCATGATGGCCATCGCCACCATCAGCGCAAAGCTCGACAGCACGCCGCCGAGCGCGATCGAGGCCTGGTTAGGCGCATTGGCCAGGCGCGCCAGCGCCAGCGTGCCGACCACGCCGCGTCTGGCACGCAAGCCGGCGGCGGCGTTGAACACCCAGGCGGCGAAACGCGGCATCAGCGCAATGCCGCCGATCAGCAGCAGCGCCACCGCCAGGTAGCCAAACACCGGCAGGCCATGCACCGGCGGCAGCCGGGTCAGCGCCGCGCCCAGCAGCAGGCAGGCCAGCGCCGGCCAGGGCCGGGCCAGGCGCGCCAGCGCCACGTCCTCGCTGCCGGCCTTCAGCGCCGGCGCCGGCCGCGCCCGCGCCGCTTCCCAGGCCGGGCTGGCGCTGCCCAGGATCGCGATGCCGGACCCGGCCAGGAAGAACACCAGCGCCGCCAGCGGCTGGAAGCGCACGCTCGGCTGCACGCCGGGGAAATAGCCGCCGCCAAGGTCGCCGCCGAAGGCCCGCAGCGCCAGCGCCGCCAATGCATAGCCCAGCAGCAGGCCCAGCAGCGAGCCGGCCACGCCGAGCAGCGCGCCTTCGGCCAGCACCTGGGCCAGCACCTGGCGCCGGCTGCTGCCCAGGACGCGCAGCAGCGCGAACTGCTGGCGGCGCCGGATCACCGACAGCGCCTGGGTCGAGAACACCAGGAAGGCGCCGGTAAAGAGGGCCACCAGCGCCAGCACGTTCAGGTTGACCCGGTAGGCGCGCGACATGTTGTTGCTGCGTGCTTCCTGGTCTTCGGTCTCGGTGACCAGGAGCGCCGCGCCCAGCTCGCGCTGCAGGCCGGCGCGGAAGGCCTCGCGGTCGATGCCGGGCGCCAGCTTCAGTTCGATGCGCGACAGCTTGCCCAGCCGCTCGAAGCGCCATTGCGCCGCGGCGATATCCATCACCGCGATGCGCTGCCCGGACCGCGCCCGCACCAGGCCGCCGGCCACCCGCAGCCGGATGTCGGCGGTGCCCGAGCGCAGGGTCAGCATGTCGCCCGCCTTCACCTCCAGCCAGGCCATGGCGGCAGGCGACAGGAAGATGGTGTCGTCCATCAGGGTGTCGAAGGCGCGGCCCGGCTGCGGCACGCCGACCAGGTCGGGCGCGATGGACGCGGCGCGGAACACGTCCACGCCCAGGATCTTCAGCGTGCCCTGATGCTCTGGCACGGTGGCGTCGACTTCCAGCACCGGGCTGGCGAGCGTCACGCCTTCCCGCTGCGCCAGGCGGGGAAACAGCGCTTCGTCGAAGCTGGCCCGGGCGCCGCGCACCTGCAGGTCGGACACGCCCGAGACGCTCTTGACGGCCGCGGTGAATTCATTGAAGGCGGCGGCATTGATCAGGTGGATCGCAAAGCCCAGCGCCACGCCGAGCGCAATCGCGCCCATGGCCACCAGCGCCCGCACCGGATGCATGCGCCATTCGCCGGCCAGCAGCCAGCGGGCAAGCAGCGCATTCATGCCGCGGCGCCGGCGGCAGCCGGATGCAGGCCGTCGCGCGTGAGCAGCAGCACCCGGTCGGCGCTGGCCGCGGCCGCATGGGAGTGGGTGACCATGATGGCCGACGCGCCGCTGGCCTTGATCTCCTCGCGCAGCAGCCGCAGCACGTCATGCGCGGTGTCGGGGTCGAGATTGCCGGTGGGCTCGTCGGCCAGCAGCAGCCGCGGCCGGTGCGCCAGCGCGCGCGCCATCGCCACCCGCTGCAGTTCGCCGCCGGAGAGCTGGCGCGGAAAGTCGGCGCCGCGCCCGCCCAGGCCCACCGCTGCCAGCAGTTCGGCGGCGCGGGCCAGCGGCAGCCGGTTCAGCAGCAGCGGCAGGGCGACGTTCTGTTCCAGCGTCAGGTGCGGCAGGATATGGAAGGCCTGGAAGATGAAGCCGAGCTTTTGCCGGCGCAGCAGCGTGGCGGCGTCGTCATCCAGGCCGGACATGGCCACGCCGTCGATCAGCAGCTCGCCGCCGTCGGCATGGTCGAGGCCGGCGATCAGGTTGAGCAGGGTCGACTTGCCGACGCCGGACTCGCCCATCACCGCGACATATTCGCCGGGCGCCAGCGTGAAGTCGAGGCTGGAGAGGACGATGCGCTCGCCATAGCGCTTGTGCAGGCCGCGGCATTCGAGCGCGGGTGGCGTGCCGTCGCGCTTCATGGCGCGCCGCGTCGGGACAGGCCCGGGAACTGCCGAGTGGTCATGAGCAGAGGATGGATGGATGCGATAAACTCCGCCAGTTTAGTGGAAGCGGCGCGATGCCGCTGACAGCATGGCCGCCGGCAAGACCTTTCCAACAAGATCAAACATTCCAGGAGTTAGCATGGACAGACGTTCCTTTCTGAAAACGGGCCTCGCCCTGTCCGCCGCGGGCATCGCGCCCGTCGGCTTCGCCGCAACCGGGGAGAGCCCCTGGCGCACCTTCGAGGTAACCACCCGGGTCGAGCTGCTGGAAGGCGGCCCGTCGCGCATCTGGATTCCGGCGCCGTCGGTCGACACCGACTACCAGAAGCTGGTCGACACCCGCTACAGCAGCCCGAACGGCGCGGTGCAACTGGTGCAGGACCCGGTGTATGGCGCCGGCATTGTTGCCGCGCAGTTCGGCGGCGGCGTGCGGCCGGTGCTGGAAACCACCAGCCGCTTCGCCACCCGCGACCGCGCGGTCAATCTCGACGGCCCCGGCAGCGGCGCCGTGCTGTCCGACGCGGAGCGGGCCAAGTACCTGGCGCCGACCGAACTGCTGCCAACCGATGGCATTGTCAGGACCACCGCGCAGGACATCACCAAGAACGCCAAGACCGATCTCGACCGCGCCCACGCGGTGTATGAATGGATCGTCGAGAACACCCAGCGCGACCCCAAGGTGCGCGGCTGCGGCGTCGGCGACATCCGCGCCATGCTGGAATCGAACAACCTCGGCGGCAAGTGCGGCGACCTGAATGCGCTGTTCGTCGGCCTGATGCGCGCCGTCGGCGTGCCGGCGCGCGACGTGTACGGCATCCGCGTGGCCGACTCCAAGCTGGGCTACAAGTCGCTGGGCAAGTCGGGCGACATTTCCAAGGCGCAGCACTGCCGCGCCGAATTCTGGCTGGCGGGCCATGGCTGGGTGCCGGTCGACCCGGCCGACGTGCGCAAGGTGGTGCTGGAAGAAAACGGCGGCCTGCCATTGAACGACGCCAAGGTGGAAGCGGCCCGCAAGCGCCTGTTCGGTTCGTGGGAAATGAACTGGCTGGCCTACAACTATGCGCACGACGTGAAGCTGCCGGGCGCGGCGCGCGGCCCGGTCGGGTTCTTCATGTACCCGAATGCGGAAGTGGCGGAGATGGGCCGGGTATCGCGTATCGACAGCCTGGACCCGGAAAATTTCCGCTACACCATCACCGCGCGCGAGATCATTGTTTGACCGCATGAAGGCGACTTCCCGATGATGCTTCAATTGAAGAGTTGCGCCGGCGCGCTGCTGTCCGTGTCCCTGCCGCTGATGCTGGCGGCAGGCGCCCATGCCAGCGAATGGAAGGCGTTTTCCACCGAAGGCGGGCAGGCGAGCGCGCCGATGGTGCTGCCGGACCTGTCCGGCCGGGAAGTCGACCTGGCCGCGTTCAAGGGCGAGGTGGTGCTGGTGAACTTCTGGGCCACCTGGTGCGAGCCGTGCAGGGAAGAAATGCCTTCGCTGCAGCGCCTGGAAAAGAAGCTGGCCGGTAAACCCTTCCGGGTGGTGGCGGTCAATATCGGCGAAGGCGCGCCGCGCATCCGGCAGTTCCTGGAGCGCACGCCGGTGTCCTTCACCATCCTGCGCGACGCCGAATCGGAAGTCATGAAGGCATGGCGGGTGCGCATGCTGCCGGCCAGCTTCCTGGTCGACCGCCGCGGCATGCTGCGCTACCAGCTGATCGGGGAAGCCGACTACGACGACCCGAAACAGCAGGCCCCGATACTCGAACTCTTGAAATAGAACAGGACACGACATTGGCAGACCTTATCCCTACCAGCGATACCCAAGCCAATGTCATCCGCGACGAGCTGATGGCCGGGCTCTCCGCGCCACGGGCGATGGCGTCGCCGAAGTACCTGTACGACGCGCTCGGCTCGAAACTGTTCGAAGCCATCTGCGAACTGCCCGAGTATTATCCGACCCGCACCGAGGCCGCGATCCTCGCGCGGCATGGCGCCGACATCGCCGAATCGGTCGGCAGCGGCGTCACCCTGATCGACCTGGGCGCCGGCAACTGCGCCAAGGCGGCGCGGCTGTTTCCCTTGCTGTCGCCGGCGCAGTATGTGCCGATCGACATCTCGGCCGACTTCCTGCATGACGCCGTGCAGCAGTTGCGGCAGCGTTTCCCGCAGATCGAGATGCTGCCGCTGGGCATGGACTTTTCCGCCACGCTGGCGCTGCCGCAAGAGGTGGGGCGGTCGCGCCGGCTGTTCTTCTATCCGGGTTCCTCGATCGGCAATTTTCATCCGGACGAGGCGCTGGCTTTCCTGCGCCGGCTGCGCGCGGCCGATGGCGAACTGCTGATCGGCATCGACCTGGTGAAGGATCATGCGGTGCTGGACGCGGCCTATGACGACGCGCTCGGCGTCACCGCCAGCTTCAACCTGAACCTGCTGAACCACCTGAACCGGCTGCTGCAGGCCGACTTCAACCTGCGCGAATGGCGCCATCGCGGCTTCTTCAATCCGGCGCTGTCGCGCATTGAGATGCACCTGGAAGCGCGGCATGCGCTGACGGTGCGCTGGCGCGGCGGCGAGCGGCGCTTTGCCGAAGGCGAGCGCATCCATACCGAGAACAGCTACAAGTACACGCCCGACAGCTTTGCCGCTCTGCTGCGGGAGGCGGGCTACCGGCTGGCGCAATCATGGACCGACGAAGCCGGCTGGTTCATGGTCTGCCATGCGCGCCGCGGCGACCTGTAGGCAGACAAGGAGAACAGCATGAACGACCCGCTACTGCAGCGCGAGCACACTACGCCAGCTGCGCTGCGCCAGCGTTTCAACGCGGTGCGGCGGCGCTCGGTGAGCCTGTCCGAGCCGCTGTCGGAAGAAGACTGCTGCGTGCAGTCGATGCCCGACGCCAGCCCGGTCAAGTGGCACCTGGCGCACACCACCTGGTTCTTCGAGACCTTCCTGCTCGAGCCGCACGAGGCCGGCTTCGCGCCGCATCATCCGGCCTTTCGCATGCTGTACAACTCCTATTACAACGGCGTCGGCGAACGGCATGCGCGGGCGCAGCGCGGCCTGATCACCCGGCCCTCGTTCGACGAGGTGCTGGCATACCGGCATGCCGTCGACGCCCGCATGGGCGCGCTGCTGGCCGCCGGCAAGCCGGAGGTGATGGCGCTGGTCGAACTTGGCCTGCAGCATGAAGAGCAGCACCAGGAACTGCTGCTGACCGACGTCAAGCATCTGCTGTCGATGAACCCCTTGCTGCCAGCCTATGCCGGCAGCGCCTTGCCGCCCGCGGCTGCCGCGCCGGCGCTGCGCTGGCTGGAATTCGACGGCGGCGTGGTGGAAGTCGGCCATGCCGGCGACGGCCACCGCTTCGATAATGAATTGCCGCGCCACCGCCAGTTCGTCGAGCCATACCAACTGGCGTCGCGGCTGGCCACCAATGGCGACTACCTTGCCTTCCTGCGCGACGGCGGCTATGGCGATCCGGCATTGTGGATGTCCGAAGGCTGGGACTGGGTCATGCGCGAAGGACTGCGCCATCCGCTGTACTGGCATGAGCGGGACGGCCAGTGGCATGAATTCACGCTGCACGGCCTGCAGCCGCTGGACCTGCAACGGCCGGCGACGCATCTCTCCTGGTTCGAGGCCGATGCCTATGCGCGCTGGGCCGGCGCGCGCCTGCCGACCGAGGCGGAATGGGAGCATGCGGCGCGCGACGCCACCGACGCCGCGGCGCGTGCGCTGCATCCGGCCGCGCGGGGCAACGGCGCGCTGTCAGACCTGTTCGGCGCCTGCTGGCAATGGACATCCAGCAGCTACGGGCCTTATCCGGGTTATCAGTCGCAAGCGGGTGCGCTGGGCGAATACAACGGCAAGTTCATGTCCAACCAGTATGTGCTGCGCGGCTCGTCCTGCGCGACGCCGGCGGGCCATGCGCGGCCGAGCTACCGCAACTTCTTCCCGGCGACGGCGCGCTGGCAGTTCAGCGGGGTCAGGCTGGCGCGCTCCTGAGCCCGGCGTGCCGGAATTGCGTCTGACTCCAGTTCCTCGAGGTGGCCGGATCCTCATGCAGGCGCTCTCTGTATTACGGGAAGTACCTGATACCAATCCCAACCCATAATGCGCCATGAACCCGTGTCTTTTTCCGCCTGGCCGCGTTGGGGTCGTCGTCAATAGCTGGGCTATTGACTCCTCACCCGCCTTGCCAGACGAAAAAATCCACCGGTTTCATCTGGCACTTTATGAATTGGGATTGGTATGAGTTGGCATGCCACACGGCGCCAGGCCGCTGTCCTTGCAGGCCTTTTGTAGCGCGGTCATCCGTGAAATCGCCTAGTCGTCGATGCTGCGCGCACCGGAGCTGTAACGGCGTGGAATTTTCCATTGCAGCAGGTACTCCGCCGCCGCTGTCGGCGCAAGGCTTTCCAGAAAGGCTTGCGCCTGTTTCAGAAAGTGTCCATACAGCGCTGCCGGGAAATCCTTGGAGGCGGGAAGAATATTGTCCAGCAGGCGGTCCCGCTCATATGCGCCATTGATGCCTGCAAGCAGCTTGCAGGCCGCATCAGGCGTCGCGCTTCGAAGGTGGTCGATCAGGTCGACGCAATTGAGTTCAAAGCGGTGCAGGTAAGCGGACTGTTCGGAGGGATCAATCCTTACGGACTGCAGCCGCGAGTGTGAGTCAAGGCTGCGGAACGGTCCCGGCGTCAGGCACAGGGCCAGCAAATCGTACAGACGCTTGCGCTGGTCTTGCGGGAAGGGATGAGCTACCTGCGCGGTCGCAGCGATCAAGACCGGCGTCACGCCAGGATAGGCATGGCTGGCGCACCTGATCAGGGTGGCCTGCATCGTGGAAGTTTGCATCGATGGAGGCAGATGGGCCATTGTCCGAAAAATGCGTTCGAAGCGATACATGCTCTGTTGCGAGCCACGCGAGAACAGCTTTTCCAGCATGTGCTCGATGCACTCAGGCAGGCTTCTTTCTCCCCGCGCAGTGTGGGACCAATCAGCGTTGTCAACGTCGTTTTGCGTCATTTCCAGCAGCCTGATCGCCATCCTGTCGGCATCGCCGGTGCTGGCCAGCAGGGCCGGCATGACGGTCGCCCTTCCCAGCAGCAGCACACGCTGATCCCTAGACAATGCGGAGAGTGGCAGGGATTGCAGGCCTTGTTGCAGGATGCCCCAGAGCAGCGCTTCCCAGTTCTGCTGCCGTGCTTCGCGCTCAAGCGGATTTCCCTTGTTCAAGACTGACATTTCTGCCGGATAAAGGAAGATGAAGTGCAGCAGGTGGCTTAACACCTGCGCACAATGCGTCGGCTGCAATTGCGTGCAGATATCCAGGAAAACCTGCGCTCTCTTCGCATACTCGTTGGCATCCCCAGCGGCACCATCGGGAATATGGCTGCCGAGCAGCTCCGTCAGCCTGGCCTGGGTGGCGGATGGCGGTAGCGAGCGGATGTGGCTGGCCATCTTCATGTAGCGCGGCTGCGTGGTGTAAAACCGAAGGCTGCTGTAGCGCTGCACGAGGTCGAGCAATGCGTCCGGCTTGTCCGCCCGGGGCAAATGCTGTATGCCCGCCAGCAGGGTGTCGATGTGGGGCTCGATCGCCTCTGCGGAGAAGTGGTTGCCAAGCACGGTGCCCACCTTCAGAAAAAGCTCCAGGCGATGGGCTGGAGTGACGTCGGCCAAGTCGTAGAGCGTGCTCATGCAAAGGTGCAGAGCTTGTTGCGGCGTGCCATTGCCGGCGTTGTCCAATGCACTGTAGCGCGCCACTGGCTGTCTGTATGGCGACAGCCATTGCGAAAACAGGCGGTTCACGCAGGCAAGGCTGGTTATGGCGCGCCCCTCGCGAAGTGAGATATGGTTCACCACGAGCCGGATCCAGACGTCCTGCGGCAAAACGTTGGGTAGGCCAGGCTCCTGGGTTCGAACAGCCGACGAAGCAGGGGAGGTGTGCATGGTTGCTCTCGGGATAAAGTTGAGGGCTCTGAGTCACGCATGCGGTTTGACGGTTCATTGCGGCGCGGCCGGTCCATCCCGCTTCGTGCACCCGGCCGCGCGCCTGAACCGCCGCCACGATAAGCGGTGCGGGCCGTCGTCAGACGTCATCCTGCCAGTGCAAGGCCGCGCGCTGGCGCAGCGCCGCCTTGTCCGCATCGGACCAGACCGTGGCAAGGTAGGCGTCGAGCAGCGGCTTGCCGTCGCTGGCGGGCAGCGCGAGCAGCATGGGCAGCAGCGCAGCCTGGAGGGTTCCACGCTCTTGCGAACCATAGGACTGGCGGTCGACATGCTTGAGCCATGACGAAAATGCGTCACGTCGCAAGTCGTTCGGTAGCCTGATGATGGCGAGAAGCAGGCGCAGGCTGCATTGCGCCTTGTCCTGATCGGAGAGACGATTATTGGAAAAACTGAAAAAAAGGGTGTTTCCACATAATTGCCTGAGCCGGTCGGCCTGATGCTGGACTGAAAGGGTCTCCACGGCATCGAGCAACAACGCCCATCCATCCGGGCGTGACACATAACCGGGCCGCATGACGGCATACAGATCGGGGTTGGACGTTTGAAGGCCTGGATAATCGTGCTCAAGGCGGTCATTTCTTTCCTGTTGCAGCGTCAAGGGCGTGCTGCGTCTTTTCTGCGGCTCAGGAAATTGGCTAAGCCCGCGTGCAGCGGCCCCCAGCACGCTGGAGCGCAAGATATCCGGGAGCCAGCGCGCCACCTCGATTACGCTGGCAAACAGCACGTCGTAATGCGCATGGGCCATGTATTGATCTTCCAGCAGCCGGATCAGCACGTCCGCGCATACGGCCTCGGGAAATTCAGCCAGGCCGGCGAGCACTCGCCGGTTGCGTGCCGGGCTGTGGTGCGGTACGTCGATGCCGTTTTTCACCAGGTCGCCAAGTGTGGTTTTTTGCTGTTCCAGCGACACCCGGTCGTTGCCGCGGCTGGCATGCGCCACTGCCGCCATCAGGGAAGATGTCCAGTCGTCATGGCGTGCGTCAATCAAGGCAAAGCGTGGCAACCTCAGCTGCAGCAGGCAGGCCGTGCTGTCGGCCGGATGCAGGCCTTGGAGGAAGGCCAGCACCTGCTTCAGAAAGCATCCGTACAGTTCCTCCTTGAGCGCGCCCGGGGACGGAAGCATCTCGCGCAGGGGGCTGTATTCCTGATAGGCGCCGTTGATGCCGGCAAGCAGCTTGCCGGCCGTATCGGGAGCGACATTCTGCAGGAGCTCCATCAGTTCGCTGCACCTGGCATCGAAGCGCTGAATGTAGGCAGCCTGTGCGGAGGGATCGACCGCCGGGGGTTTCACCGGCGGGTAAGAATGGGACTTGCAAAGCGGCGCCGGGTTAAGGCATAAGGCGAACAGGTCGTAGAGCGGCTTGAGTTCTGGTTGGGCCGGGCTCAGTTGCAGGGCTGCCTGCGCGGTGGCGACGATCAGGGCGAGTGTGACGCCATCCTCGCCCCGCCTGGCGCGGTCAAGGACGATGTCGCGCATCCAGTAAATCTGCGATGTCGATGGCAGATGCGCCATGGCCTGGTAGAGGCTCTGGAAGCGGTGGATGCTGTGCCTGGGGTCGCGTTCGAATACCTGTTTCAGCATGCTTTCGACAAGGTCACCGAAAACCTCCCGGTACTCCGCGTTGCGCTTCCAGTAAAACTCGCCGTACTCCGATGGAATCATCCGCAGCAGGCTGATCGCCATCTTGTCGCCCTCTGCCACATCATCGAGAAGAACGGGCATGATCAAGGCCTTTCCCAATAGCAGTACCTGCTTTTCGACCGGCATGTCCCGCATCGGCAGGGACTGCAGGCAGCCATGCAGGCCCCATAAAAGCGCGCCCTTGTTGTGCTTCATCTGTTGGTCATCGTCGGGAAAGCCATACCTGCCCGGATAAGCCTTTTCTCTTCCGCAGAGGGCGATGCCCCACAGGGTATGGCATAGGGCCTTGGTCCTGTAGCCAGGCTGCAGCCGCATGCACATGGAGAGGAAAGCCTGCACTCGTTCCGGAAACTCCGGGCCGATATGGCCGGAGATCTCGGGTTCCAGAATGATGGCTAATTTGTACTGCGCCAGGCATGGCTGCAATGCGCCGACCCGGCTGGCCATGTCCGCGAACTGCTGTTTCGTGCCGCAAAACAGGCTAGTGTGATGGGTCTGAACAAGACTGAGCAATGCTTCTGCCTGATTCTTGCTTTCCAGGTGCTGCAGGCTGGCCAGCATCGTGCCTATATGCGGCGTGATCGCCGTACCGGGAAAGTGGTGATTCAGCGTGGCGCTCACGAGCAGAAACAGTTCCAGCCGATGCGCCGGATTGACCTGGGGCAGTTCGTACAGCGTGCCCATGCAGTCGTGAAGCGCCGCCGCCCGCGAGCCCTGGATGGCGTTCCCCAGCGTGCGATAGAGCCTGAGCGCTAGCGGCGCCATATGCGGCGTCATTCGTTGCGCGAAGGCGCGGCTCACGCAGGCAAGGCTGGTGATGGCACGGCCTTCACGCAGGGAAATATGGGTCACCACGATCCGGCGGAAGATGTCTGGCGGCATCTCTTCCAGCGGACTCGGCGTGGCAGTCCGGATGGCTGATGAGGCAGGGGAGGTGTGCATGGGCGCTCTCTGGTCAAGGACAAGCGCCATTAGTCGCGGACCCGGCCGCCTGGTTCGATATTGCCGGGCGGAGGGCTCCCGCGGCATTGACGCAGGTCGCTTGGGTTCGCGGCGCGCGGGGTGGATGCGACCGGCCGCTCCTACAATGAGAGCAATACGCATGGACAGATCCGCAGGCCGATCAAGGAGACCACGATGCTGATGAGCGATGAGGAATACTTCCGCAGCTGCGTTGCCAGGGAGCGGCAACTGGCCCATCTGCTGGGCCACAAGGTGGAAGAGTTTTACGAGGATGCCGGCACGCTGTGGGACGGCACCACCGCCATGCCGAAATGGACCCGCGACTGGGCCGCCTGCGCGCCGCTGATCGCCGAATACGAGATCGATATCCGCTTCGACCGCGAGGCCGGCGCTTCACATGCGCATTGCGTGCATGCGGGGCCGGTGTCGGTGCATCCGGACGACTATCCGGACCGCCAGCATGCGCTGATGTACGCGGTGGTCAAGGCCGTGGTGCACATGCTGGAACACCGCAAGCCGCGGCACTGAACGCTTGTTGGCTTGCGGCGTCAGGGATCAGTAGCCGTAGCGCTTGGCCACTTCGTTGCCGACATAGCCGCCGCCGATCACGCCGGCGACGGTCGCCAGTTTCTTGCCGTTGCCGCCGCCCACCTGGTTGCCCAGCACGCCGCCGAGCACGGCGCCGGCCGCAATGCCGACCGGGCTGATCTGCGGCGCAGACTGCTGGTACGAAGGCTGCTGCGGCGGAGCTGGCTGATAGGCCGGCTGGTAGGTAGGCTGCTGATACGCCGGTTGCTGGTAGCTGCCGGCCTGGGCGTAGCGCTGGGTGCTGGCGTGCTGCACGGCCGGCTTGACCACGGTCTTTTTCGCCACCGGCTGCGGCGCAGGCCGGGTTTCCGGCTCGGGCGCCACGGCCTTTTCCACCACGGGCGCGGCGCTGGCAAGCTGCTTGGCCTCGCCGTGCGAGTCGGGCAGCAGGCCGGTCATCGCGGCCACGCCCACCAGGCTCACCAGCATGACCGACGCAGCGGCGCCGGCCATCAGGGGGTGGATCTTGTTGGTGGTCTGTACTGTCTGCATCATCGCTCCTGGTCTGCACCGAAGTTCGGTATGAGCACAGATTAACGTTGAGCGAACTCAGTTGCTAGGCAGCGACTGTTTCATCTGTGAAAACTTGTAACAGGACAGCGCACGCGCTGGGCCGGCGCCGGTCCCGGTCTCAGTCGCGGCGCCGGTTCTTGTCGATGATCGCGTACAGGATCAGGCCATAGGCCAGCAGGCGCACCAGATAGTAGGCCGGCGTGTCCTCGCGCCAGGCCGGCACGGCGCCCTGCAGCAGCCGGTTGACCGCCTCGATCCAGAACGACAGGCCGAACAGCAGGAAGAAGCGGTCGCGGGTGACGCGCCAGAAGCGCAGGAAGAAGCAGCCGATCACGAACGACAGCGCCGCGATGGCGCCGATGGTCATCAGGCTGGTGCTGGTGTATTCATTCATCCGTAATCAGTCCGTAGAGCAGCGGCAGCAGCGCGACCAGCCCGGAACCCAGGCGCAGCGGGAGCAGGTCGATACTGGGAAAGAACAGCTTGTCCATCATCAGCGCGACATTCGCCAGCGTCAGGCCCGTAAAGCACAGCGCGCTCCACATCAGCAGTCGATAGCGGCTGGCGCGGTAGCCGCGCCACAGCAGCACGGCCGACAGCAGCGAAGTCAGGCCGCACAAACCATAGATGATCGTCTGGATCATGGCTTTTTCTTTCCCCACTTGAAGGCATCGGCAAATTCCTGGATCCGGGAATGGCGCCGGCTGCCTGCGTGGATCATGTTGGTGACTTCAATCAGGTTCTGGCTGTAGTAACGCTCCAGGCTGCCCACCAGCGCATCGAGTTCATCGGTGGCGGGCTGGTAGCGCCAGGCCGGCGCGGCGGCGTCGGCCTGGGGGCAGATGTGCGCCGCCGCCAGGTCGGCCAGCAGGGCGGCCGCGCGCTCGGTGGGCAGGTACAGCCGCTGCGCCAGCCGGGCGGCGTCCCAGCGCCCGGCCTCGCGACGCATCAGCAGGATCGCTTCCAGGTGCGGAATCGACGGGATCGAAAAGATGAACCGCCGGAGGTCGTCTGTCAGTACTTCCTGCTTCATCCGTTCACAACAATGTTCATGCAGGAGGCAATCGCCTCGCGCAGCCGTTCCGGCGGCACCGGCTTGACCAGGTGCAGGTCGAAGCCCGCCTGCAGCGCGCGCTGCTGGTCTTCATGCAGGCCGTAGCCGGTGAGGGCAACCAGCCTGATGTGGCAGGTTGCCGGGTTGGCGCGCATGCGGCGCGCGACTTCATAGCCATCCATGCCGGGCAGGCCGATGTCGACCAGCGCAATGTCGGGCCGGTGCGCCAGCGCCAGTTCCAGGCCTTCGGCGCCGTCGGCCGCCTGCAGCACGCGGGTGCCGAAGGAGTCGAGCAGCATGGCCATCATTTCACGGCCATCGGCATTGTCTTCCACGATCAGGGCGCTGCATTCGGCCTGCGCCGCCTGTTTTGCGCCGGCTGGCGCCAGCATGTCCGAGGGCGCCTCCACCCTTGGCAGGCGCAGCGTGAAACGGCTGCCGCAGCCAGCGCCCTCGCTATGGGCTTCGATGTTGCCGTCATGCAGCCTGACCAGCTGGCTGACCAGCGCCAGGCCGATGCCCATGCCGCCCTGCGCCCGGTCGAGCGAGCTTTCGCCCTGGACGAATACGTCGAACACATGCGGCAGCAGGTCAGGGCCGATGCCCACGCCGGTATCGCGCACTTCCAGCATGGCCTGGTGCCGCTGTGCGCCGACCAAGACATCGATCCTGCCGCCCGGCGCCGTGTATTTCAGCGCGTTGTCGAGCAGGTTGGTGATGATCTGCTCCACCCGCGTCGGGTCGGCATCGATCCAGACCGGATCGGACTGTATGTTCACTTCGTAGCCGCGGGTGCGGCCGGTGGCTGCCAGGGTTTCCATGCAGGTATGCAGCATTGCGGCCAGTTCGAACTGCTTGCGCTCGAGCAGGATCTTGCCCGACATCACCCGGCCGAGGTCGAGCAGGTCGTCGACGATGTGGCTCAGGTGCTGGCACTGGCGGCCGATGATCTGCCGCGCCCGCTGCGCCGCCTCGATGCTCACGCCTTCCAGGCCGATCAGGGTGGCCGCGCTGCTGATGGCCGACAGCGGATTGCGCAACTCGTGGCCCAGCATCGCCAGGAACTCGTCCTTGGCCTTGTTCTGCATGACCGCAGCCTCGCGTTCGCGCTTTTCCAGTTCCAGGCGCTTGTTCACGGCGGACAGTTCATGGGTGCGCTTGCGCAGTTCCGCGGTCTGGCTCTGCAGTTCCAGCGTCTTCTTCGCCATCGCCACGAACACGCCCACCTTGGCCTGCAGCATTTGCGGGATCACCGGCGTAAACAGGTAGTCGACCGCGCCTTTTTCGTAGCCCTTGAGCCGGTGCATCTCGTCGGCCAGGTAAGCGGTAATGAAGATAATGGGCACGGCTGCCGAGCGCGGGCGGGAATGGATGGCCTCCGCGGTTTCGAAGCCATCCATGCCAGGCATGTTGACGTCGAGCAGGATGACGGCGAAATCGTGCTGCAGCACCTGGCGCAATGCTTCCTCGCCCGAACGCGCGGTATGCACCTCGCAGCCGTTATCCTCCGACCAGCGCGCCAGCAGGCTGTCCAGGGCGAACAGGCTGGCCGGGTCATCGTTGACGATCAGGATCTTGGGCTTATCGGGTTTTTGCACGGGTTTGCCCTGGTGAAATGAAAATGCCTGGATAGGGAGCGGCCCTGATAGACCGGAATGGCTGAGAGTGTCGGGGGTTCATTTTGCCCGTACTGCATGAACGCGGTTTATCCCAATGCAATGAATCCTGCCGATATTGTTTCTTCTTGTTAATTACCACCGGTATTCAAACGGTCATAACAGTAAGTTTTCTTTAGGCAACAAAACAGCTTGCAAGGCTATCAGCGCCAATGGAGAATGTCAAAGTTCATTGGAGACAAACCCACATGCATGCCATTACCGATTTCCCGCACGACCTCGACCGCAAGATGTTGCTGGCCGCCCTGACGGCCCTGAAGAAAGGCGATTTCTCGGTGCGTATGCCGACCGACCTGACGGGCCTGGATGGCAAGATTGCCGATACGCTGAATGACATTATCGAGAACAGCGGTCTGATGGCGCAGGAGATCGCCAGCGTCAGCCAGACAGTGGGCCGTGAGGGACGGCTGCTGCAGCGCGCAACTGCGGCCAATGTATCGGGCGGCTGGGGCACGATCGTCAATTCGGTCAACACCCTGATCGACGACCTGGTGCGGCCGACCACGGAAATGGCGCGCGTCATCGGCGCGGTGGCCAAGGGCGACCTGTCGCAGACCATGTCGCTGGATGTGGACGGCCGGCCGCTGGAAGGCCAGTTCCTGCGCGCGGCGGCCACCGCCAACACGATGGTTGACCAGTTGAGCTCGTTTGCTTCCGAAGTGACCCGCGTGGCGCGTGAGGTAGGCACCGAGGGCAAGCTGGGCGGCCAGGCCAACGTGCCCGGCGTGGCCGGCACCTGGAAGGACCTGACCGACTCGGTCAACTCCATGGCCGGCAACCTGACCTCGCAGGTGCGTAACATCGCCGACGTGACCACGGCGGTGGCCAACGGCGACCTGTCGAAGAAGATCACGGTGGACGTGCGCGGCGAGATCCTGCAGTTGAAGGACACCATCAACACCATGGTGGACCAGCTGCGCTCCTTCGCTTCCGAGGTGACCCGGGTGGCGCGCGAGGTGGGCACCGAGGGCAAGCTGGGCGGACAGGCCTATGTGCCGGGCGTGGGCGGCACCTGGAAGGACCTGACCGATAACGTGAACTTCATGGCGTCGAACCTGACGGGCCAGGTGAGGAACATCGCCGAGGTGACCACCGCCGTGGCCAACGGCGACCTGTCGAAGAAGATCGCGGCCGATGCGCGCGGCGAGATCCTGCAGCTGAAGGAAACCATCAACGTGATGGTGGACCAGCTCAGTTCCTTTGCATCGGAAGTGACCCGCGTGGCGCGTGAGGTCGGCACCGAGGGCAAGCTGGGCGGCCAGGCGCAGGTGAAGGGCGTGGCCGGCACCTGGAAGGACCTGACCGACTCGGTCAACTCGATGGCCGGCAACCTGACGGGCCAGGTGCGTAACATCGCCGACGTGACCACCGCGGTTGCGAATGGCGACCTGTCCAAGAAGATCACTGCGGACGCGAAAGGCGAGATCCTGGAACTGAAGGACACCATCAACGTGATGGTGGACCAGCTCAGCTCCTTTGCATCCGAGGTGACGCGCGTGGCCCGTGAAGTGGGCACCGAGGGCAAGCTCGGCGGCCAGGCCAACGTGCCCGGCGTGGCGGGCACCTGGAAAGACCTGACCGACTCGGTCAACTCGATGGCGGGCAACCTGACGGGCCAGGTGCGTAACATCGCCGACGTGACCACTGCCGTTGCCAACGGCGACCTGTCGAAGAAGATCACCGCCGACGCAAAAGGCGAGATCCTGGAACTGAAGAACACGATCAACGTGATGGTGGACCAGCTCAGTTCCTTTGCTTCCGAGGTGACCCGCGTGGCGCGTGAAGTGGGTACCGAGGGCAAGCTCGGCGGACAGGCACAGGTGAAGGGCGTGGGCGGCACCTGGAAGGACCTGACCGAGAACGTGAACTTCATGGCATCGAACCTGACGGGCCAGGTGCGTAATATCGCCGAGGTGACCACGGCTGTTGCGAACGGCGACCTGTCGAAGAAGATCACGGTGGACGTGAAGGGCGAGATTCTTGAACTGAAGGACACCATCAACGTGATGGTGGATCAGCTCAGCTCGTTTGCTTCCGAAGTGACCCGCGTGGCGCGCGAGGTCGGCACTGAAGGCGAACTCGGCGGGCAGGCCAATGTGCCGGGCGTGGCGGGCACCTGGAAAGACCTGACCGACTCGGTGAACTCGATGGCCGGCAACCTGACGGGCCAGGTGCGTAACATCGCCGACGTGACCACGGCGGTTGCGAACGGCGACCTGTCCAAGAAGATCACCGCCGACGCGAAAGGCGAGATCCTGGAGCTGAAGAACACCATCAACGTGATGGTGGACCAGCTGAGTTCGTTCGCATCGGAAGTGACCCGCGTGGCGCGCGAGGTCGGCACCGAAGGCAAGCTCGGCGGTCAGGCCAACGTGCCCGGCGTGGCAGGCACCTGGAAGGACCTGACCGACAACGTGAACTCCATGGCCGGCAACCTGACGGGCCAGGTGCGTAACATCGCCGACGTGACGACTGCGGTGGCGAATGGCGACCTGTCCAAGAAGATCACCGCCGATGCCAAGGGCGAGATCCTGGAGCTGAAGGACACCATCAACGTGATGGTGGACCAGCTGCGTTCCTTCGCCTCGGAGGTGACCCGCGTGGCGCGTGAAGTGGGCACCGAAGGCGAGCTCGGCGGCCAGGCGAATGTGCCGGGCGTGGCGGGAACGTGGAAGGACCTGACCGACTCGGTCAACTCGATGGCCGGTAACCTGACGGGACAGGTGAGGAACATCGCTGACGTGACGACCGCCGTGGCGAACGGCGACCTGTCCAAGAAGATCACCGCCGATGCCAAGGGCGAGATCCTGCAGCTGAAGAATACGATCAACGTGATGGTGGACCAGCTCAGCTCGTTCGCATCCGAAGTGACCCGTGTGGCCCGTGAAGTGGGCACCGAAGGCAAGCTGGGCGGACAGGCCCAGGTGAAGGGCGTGGGCGGCACCTGGAAGGACCTGACCGACAACGTGAACTTCATGGCATCGAACCTGACGGGCCAGGTGCGGAACATCGCCGAGGTGACCACGGCTGTTGCAAACGGCGACCTGTCGAAGAAGATCACCGCAGACGTGAAGGGCGAGATCCTTGAACTGAAGGACACCATCAACGTGATGGTGGACCAGTTGAGCTCGTTTGCTTCCGAGGTGACCCGCGTGGCGCGCGAGGTGGGCACCGAGGGCAAGCTCGGCGGCCAGGCCAACGTGCCCGGCGTGGCCGGCACCTGGAAGGACCTGACCGACTCGGTCAACTCCATGGCCGGCAACCTGACCTCGCAGGTGCGTAACATCGCCGACGTGACCACGGCGGTGGCCAACGGCGACCTGTCGAAGAAGATCACGGTGGACGTGCGCGGCGAGATCCTGCAGTTGAAGGACACCATCAACACCATGGTGGACCAGCTGCGTTCCTTCGCCTCCGAAGTGACCCGGGTGGCGCGCGAAGTGGGCACCGAGGGCAGGCTGGGCGGACAGGCCAATGTGCCGGGCGCCTCCGGTACCTGGAAGGACCTGACCGACAACGTGAACTTCATGGCGTCGAACCTGACGGGCCAGGTGAGGAACATCGCCGAGGTGACCACGGCGGTGGCCAACGGCGACCTGTCGAAGAAGATCACGGTGGACGTGAAGGGCGAGATCCTGGAGCTGAAGGACACCATCAACGTGATGGTGGACCAGCTCAGTTCCTTTGCATCGGAAGTGACCCGCGTGGCGCGTGAAGTGGGCACCGAGGGCAAGCTGGGCGGCCAGGCGCAGGTCAAGGGCGTGGGCGGCACCTGGAAGGACCTGACCGAGAACGTGAACTTCATGGCGGCCAACCTGACCGCCCAGGTGCGCGGCATCGCCGGCGTGGTGACCGCGGTGGCCAACGGCGACCTGAAGAAGAAACTGACGGTGGCGGCGCAGGGCGAGATCGCGGCGCTGGCCAACACCATCAATGAAATGACCGACACCCTGGCGGTGTTCGCCGACCAGGTGACGACGGTGGCCCGCGAGGTCGGCGTGGAAGGCAAGCTGGGCGGCCAGGCCAGCGTGCCGGGCGCTTCCGGCACCTGGAAGGACCTGACCGAGAACGTCAACCAGCTCGCGGCGAACCTCACCACCCAGGTGCGCGCGATTGCCGAGGTGGCCACCGCGGTGACCCGCGGCGACCTGTCGCGCTCGATCCAGGTGGAAGCGCGCGGCGAGGTGTCGGACCTGAAGGACAACATCAACGAGATGATCCGCAACCTGAAGGAGACCACGCAGAAGAATGCCGAGCAGGACTGGCTGAAAACCAACCTGGCCCAGTTCACCCGCC